>NZ_ONZG01000046.1 GCF_900302455.1 Falsiruegeria mediterranea M17 | reverse complement strand
ATGTCTGAACTTATGTCTGACCGCGAAATCGATCGCTCGAAAATGCAGGTGAGCGACGAGGTCGCCATTGAAATCAACAACATGAACAAGTGGTACGGGTCCTTTCACGTGTTGCGCGACATCAATCTGACCGTCAACCAGGGCGAGCGGATTGTCATCGCGGGCCCGTCGGGCTCGGGGAAATCCACCCTGATCCGCTGCCTTAACGCGCTGGAGGAACACCAGCAGGGCAAGATCGTGGTGGATGGCACCGAGCTGTCGAATGACCTGAAAAACATCGACAAGATCCGGTCCGAGGTTGGGATGGTGTTCCAGCACTTCAACCTGTTCCCGCATCTGACGATCCTGGAAAACTGTACGCTGGCCCCGATCTGGGTGCGC
This sequence comes from Falsiruegeria mediterranea M17, assembly GCF_900302455.1. GTDB lineage: Bacteria > Pseudomonadota > Alphaproteobacteria > Rhodobacterales > Rhodobacteraceae > Falsiruegeria > Falsiruegeria mediterranea. The sequence continues at coordinate 411 of NZ_ONZG01000046.1, read as the reverse complement.
AAGACGCCCAAGAAAGAGGCCGAAGAGCGCGCAATGCACTTCCTGGAAAAGGTCAAGATCCCCGAGCAGGCGGACAAGTATCCGGGCATGCTTTCGGGCGGTCAGCAGCAGCGTGTGGCGATTGCCCGCTCGCTTTGCATGATGCCGCGGATCATGTTGTTTGACGAACCGACATCGGCGCTGGACCCCGAGATGATCAAAGAGGTGCTCGACACCATGATCGAGCTGGCCGAGGAAGGCATGACCATGCTCTGCGTGACGCATGAGATGGGTTTTGCCCGTCAGGTTGCGAACCGCGTGATCTTTATGGATGCCGGTCAGATCGTGGAACAGAACGAACCCGAAGAGTTCTTCAACAACCCGCAATCGGACCGGACCAAGCTGTTCCTCAGCCAGATCTTGGGCCACTGA
>NZ_ONZG01000004.1 GCF_900302455.1 Falsiruegeria mediterranea M17 | reverse complement strand
CCGTGCTGCAGGCGGCGCTGGACGGTGGCAAGATGACCGTGATCGTCAGCAAATGCGAAAGCGGCAACGCAAAAATGCCCGTCATAACAATGGATCCCGTCGTCATCAGAGACAGGTTCATGAAGGCTGTCGCCAGCTGATGAGCAGCACTGCAATCCATTCGGCCGAAGATGCGCGCCGTCTGGCCAAACGGCGACTACCGTGGATGGTGTTCGACTACATCGACGGTGCTGCCGGGCGGGAAACCGGTGCCGCGCGCAATCGCGCGGCACTGGACGCCATCACGCTGCGCCCGCGGATCCTGCGGGACGTCAGTGAAAGGTCCTTGAGCACAACCCTCTTTGGAGCCGAGGCAGAACGCCCTTTTGGCATCGCCCCCATGGGCATGTGCAACCTGTCGGCCCCGGGTGCAGACCTGATGCTTGCCCGTTTGGCCGCGCGTTACAAGATACCGCACGGCGTTTCCACCGTCGCCTCAACCCCGATGGAACAAATCATCGAAACGGCCGAGGGCCACGCCTGGTTCCAGCTCTACTTCAGCGGCGATGGCAGTGGCACATTCAAGCTGGTGGAGCGCGCGAAATCCTCGGGTTATGAAACCCTTGTCCTGACCGTCGACGTGCCCGAAGTGGGCCGCAGACCACGTGAACTTCGTCACGGATTCACCATGCCCTTCAGGATCGGCCCAAAGCAGTTCCTTGATTTTGCCGTTCACCCTCGCTGGTCACTGTCGACGTTGTTCAAGGGACGCCCGACGATGGCCAATTTCGACATGCCCGGGTTTGACTTTGACCGTACGGAAAGCCGCGCCCGCGCCACTTGGGACACGCTCACACGACTGCGCGACGCCTGGCCCGGCAAACTGGTCGTCAAAGGTGTTCTGGACGTCGAAGATGCCCAACAGCTTGTCTCGGCTGGCGTGGACGCCATTCAGGTTTCAAGCCACGGCGCGCGGCAACTCGAAGCATCTCCTGCCCCGATCGAAGTGCTGCCCCGAATGCGTGAAGCACTCGGGCCGGAATTTCCGTTGTTCTATGACTCCGGCATTCGCTCGGGCGAGGACGTTCTTAAAGCCCTCTCAGGTGGCGCCAACTTCACATTTGTCGGTCGCAGCCTGCAATTTGCCATCGCTGCCAGAGGCGAAGCTGGCCTCAACAGTCTCTGGGATGTTCTGAGCAGCGAATTGGACATCGCCATGGCGCAAACTGGCCTGACAAAATTGCCAATTCCGAGCTAAAGCACACGTCAGCTCTGCACTCGACCTCGCCACAGTGTTTTCTTCTGTGTTTTAACCGTGGTGTGGCATGACAAGATGAGCCCGCCCTTTGTTCCGGAACAGGTTGGCACAGTGGCAGCGACAACATCTTTGGTCGAAGTGGGGCACGCCCTCATTTTCGCAACAAGCCCCCGTTGATCGCCGTGCAAATTGGCGACATTTGCAAAAATTGCGTACAGGCAAATTGTCAGCCACGACTTGGACTGTTTAACATAGGCACAAAATCCGAGCGGCGCAGGACGGCAACAACATCGGGCAACAAGTAAACAGGCGCAGGTTTCTGACAACTGCCGGGGCCCATTTGGCCTTGGCGGCAGGGTGCACTGTTGGCGAGGACTTTCAAAAACCGGCCAAGGACGTGCCTGCGCAATTCCTGGGCGATCAGACCGAAAGCTCGATCACGCGCGGCAATGTTCAATGGTGGCAGGCATATGGTGACAATAAGCTGAACCGCTTGGTGCAATTGGGGCTGGCACAGAACCTGGATGTCCGCAGGGCCGTTGCCCGCGTCGAGCAATCCCAGGCCATTCTGGATGGTGCAGGCTATCCGTTTTCCGGCACCACCCGCGTGTCCGAGTTCAAGGTTGCGGGCGGCGGCACTGACGGCCGGGCCGACACCGGGTTTGTGCGCGCCGAGGCCAGTTGGCAGGCGGATCTGTACGGGCGCCTCAAGCGCGAGCGCGAGGCCGCGCTCTACAGGCTCGAAGGGGCCTATGCCGATGCCAATGTGGCGCGCATGACGCTGTTGGATGAATTGGTCACGGCATATATCGACGCACGGTTCTATCAAGAGCTGATACGGATCAATCTCCGCGTGGTGTCTTCACGCGAGCAGACGCTGAACGCCACGTTGCAGGCGCGAAAGCGGCGCTCGGAAATAGGGCCGGTCGAGGCAGAGCAGATCGACATCCCCGAGGTGTCCGACCTGGATGTGGCACAGGCACGCACATTGGTGGCCTCGGCACGTGCGGAACTGCCCGAGGCGAAAATCCTGTTCTTCAAGTCGGTGTCGCGGGTGGGCACGCTGCTTGGCCAGGCCTGGGATCGCCCACGCGAGGGGCTGGATCGAACGGCTCCGCAGCCGGTTCCATCGCCACGAGGGTTGAAGACAGGCGTGCCAACGGATCTGGTCCGCAATCGGCCAGACGTGCGTTTGGCCGAAAAACGTCTGGCGGAGTCTGTGGCTCTTGCTGGCGTGGCCGAGGCGGACCTGTATCCCGAATTGAAGCTGACCGGAAATATCAACGTCAATTATTCGGGCAATGACCTGCTGCCAACTGCGGGATTTGCGCGACTTGGTTTGGACATCCCCTTGTTTGACCTTCCCGAACGTCGGTCCAAGGTCCGGTTTCAAAAGGCCCGCACCAAAGAGCTGCTGGCAGCTTGGGAAGAAACGGTCGTCGAAGCGGTCGAAGAGGTGCAGGATTCTCTGGTCAGCCTGAAAAACCACCAGGAGGCGGTAAAATTCACCGGTGAAGCGATTTCCAATCTGAACGAGGTGCTCAAGCTGGCCCGGCAGGCTTATGTCGCCGGGCAAAGCGGGTTCTTGCAGGTGCTGGATGCCGAGCGCGCCTTGCTGGCTGCCGAAAACGCCCTGGCCCTGGACAAGCGCAATTTTGCGGTGGATTTCGTTGATTTGAACGTCGCGCTTGGTGGCGCCTACGGTTAGGCTCCGGTGTGATACCGTGTCGCCTACCGTCTGGCTCTGGCGGTTCGGAACAACAAGGCGAACACAAACATCGAGCCGATGGATGTGGTGACGATCCCAACCGGAAGCTCCTGCGGTGCCAGCAACAATCTGCTCAGAATATCCGAGCCGGTCAGCAAAGTGGCCCCCACAATCGCTGCTGTCGGCACCAGGTTCCCGTGCAGCGGCCCTGTTATGCCGCGGGCGATATGCGGGACCATCAGGCCGACAAAGCCGATGACGCCCGCCACAGAGACAAACACAGCCGTGGCAAGGGCGGCGACAAAGAACATACTGAACCTCAGGCGCTGTACGGGGACACCAAGCGTCGAGGCCGTCAGGTCCCCGGTCAGCAAGGCATCCAGCCAACGGCTGCGGTAGAGCGCATAGGTCAACACCAGAAGCAAACCGGCGCAAACCAGGGGAAAGGTCTCCCACCGGGCCAGTCCAAGGCCACCCAGCATCCAGAAGATGACTGAATGCGCTGCCCGGCTGTCGCCGGCAAAAATCAGGTAGTTGGTGATGGCAGCAAACAGGAACGACACCGCAAGGCCCGACAGGATCAGTTTTTCCGGTGCGCTGGTGCGCAACGCGTGAACCAGCCCCAGAACGATCCCCGAGGCCACCAGACCGCCGCAAAAGGCGGCAAGGGGCAAGGTCCAAAATCCCAGGACATCCCCGGTGACGGTGATCACAAAGACGGCCCCCGCCGCCGCGCCCGACGACAGGCCAAACAGAAACGGGTCAGCCAGATCGTTGCGGGTCGTGGTTTGCAGGACAACGCCCACAATGCCCAGACCGGCCCCGATGACGGCAGCAAACAAGGCGCGCGGCAAGCGCAGATCAAAGACGATCCGATGCAGCGGCGACATCTCTCCGTCCGTGATCCCAGTGCCCAGCAGAACGGCCTTCAGCGCCTCGCCTGCGGGAATGGGGGTGGTCCCGTAGATGGTCGAAATCAACAAGAAGGCGGCCAAAACGGCCGTCCCCGGTATCAAGGTAAGGCTCAATCGCCCCATATCAGTTGAGCTCGGGATGCATCGCCTGCACCATTTTCGAGATCGCCTTGATGTTTGCAGGCCCCGGTGTCAGCTCTTCGTAGCGCAAACCGATCCAGCGTTCGTTCTTGACCGCATCGGTCTGGGACATGACAGGGTGCTCCTGAAGGAACTTGAACGTGTCCTCGGCGCCGTTGCCAGTCTGATAGTCCAGCAGAACCAGGAACTCGGGGTTTGCTGCTGCAACCGTCTCCCACGAGGTGCGACCCCAGCTTGTGTCCATGTCGTGGGTCACGTTTTCACCGCCTGCGGCCGCAATCATCGCATCCGGAATTGCAAACTTGCCAGCGGTGAACGGCGCATCAGCCGGACCATCCAGCAGGAAGACGCGGGGTTTTGCGAGATCGGCAGTTTTGGTTTGAATCGAGGCCAGTTCATCCTTCCACCCGCTTACCAGTGCTTCGGCCTTATCGGACACCTGCATGACCTCACCCAGACGCAGCACGTCCTTGAACAGCAAGTCCATGCTGGCAGCGGGGCGGTCCTTGTCCAGATGCACGCAGCTCTCAGACAGGATCATCGTTTTGATGCCAAAGGGTTCCAGCGTGTCGGGCGTCACGTCACCACCCGGCTTCATACCATAGTACCAGCCCGCAAAGAACAGATCCGGCTCAGCCGCGACCAGGTTTTCGACCGTGGGATATTTCGGCGCCAGTTCGGGGATATCACCACGCAACTCGTCAAACTCTGGGCTGGTCTTGTACCAGCCGGTGATGCCCGTCAGGCCCACGATCTTGTCCTGCAAATCCAAGGCAAAGGCCATGTCGGTCATGTTCATGTCATGCACGATCAGCCGCTCGGGCGCGGTCTCAAACGACAGCGGTTCGCCGCAGTTGTCGACGGTGATCTCTTGTGCAGAGGCACCGCCTGCCATGGCTGTGACCAGTGCCACGGACCAGATATGTTTCATTCCTGTTGTCTCCATAATTCAGGGTGTGAGCGTGGTTCTACGGATGTCCAAGGCCGGCACCATGCGGCCCTCGTGATGAAAACACAGGTAGTCGACACCAAAGGTGTCGCGCACATGTTCCGGTGTCAGCACGTCTTCTACCGGCCCAAAGCTGGTGAGGCGCGTGGATTTCATCAGCGCCACATGGGTGGCAAACTCGGGGATCATGACCAGATCATGCACGATCATCACCACCGTGATTCCCAGCCCGGCCACAAGCGACAGCATCCGCCCCTTGGCGTCCGGGTCCAGATGGTTGGTCGGCTCGTCCAGAAACAGCAACGAAGGCCGCTGCGCCAAGGCGCGTGCGATATGAGCCCGCTGACGCTCGCCGCCCGACAACATCGACATCTTCTTGGTCGCCAGATGGTCCAGACCCGTCGTCTGCAGAATACGGGCCAACTCATCGGCGTTTTCCCGGGCCGAGCGGTCCGAGCGGATGGGGATCTGTCCCAGGGCCACATAGTCGCGCAGCATCAGCCGCCCGTCTGGCAGTTCTTGCTGGCTGACCACGGCAATCATTCGGGCCCGCTCGACCGCTGTCATCTGTTTCAGGCTGTGCCCTTTGATCAGAACATCCCCCAACGCCAGATCGACCGCGCCGCAAAGCAGGTTCAAGAGCGTGGTTTTCCCCGCACCGTTTGGACCGGCAATCGCCAGAATGGCACCTTCACCCAGCTCGAATGAAGTGCTTTTCAGCAGGACGTCACCGTTCAGGGCATAGTATTCAAGATCGCGTGCAATCAGAAAAGAGTTGCTGGTCATGACAGCCCCCAAAAGGGTGTCGACATCAGAACATTTCGATCAAGTGTTTCCAGCATTGTCCGCTCCGCTTGTTGCCAAGCGCGGACAGAAGGTGCCGATCATGCAAACACGCAACGAACGTGCCATCAAAGCCTCCTTCCAGGACGCCCCGCCCCGGGTTGGTTGAACATAAGATGGCAGGTCTCCTGACTTGCGGGTCGATGCTTGGCCATCCTTCCCGACCTTTTCGGCCAGTGGACATTTGGCTTCGCTCACCGCTTACAGTTGCGGGGGCAGTCACGGACTTGGCGCGCGGGGCAAACCTCACCGTGTTCCCTTTTCATCCCTTGGGTGATCCCAAGGGAACCATCACTTGTCTGAGTGCCCGAAATTCGAAAACGCGTCAAGAAATACCATTCAGCCAGGCCGACATCGCATCCAGATCCGCAGGCAGCTTTTCGGCAACCCCTTCGGAGAATGTGATGAACCGGTCTTCGTTCAGGCCGTTCACACCAACCAGGACAGGGATGTCACGGGCAAGGGCCTCGCCGATGATAGGGCGGAACCCCCGGCCATCAGCCTCATGCTTGCCGAACTTGTTGACGATCAGCAAGCGCGGCTGTTCCTCGAGGGCCGCCGTCACCAGCCCAACGGATTGCTCCAGCGCGGCCGGATCCAACCGACACCCGCGTGAGCCCTCGCCGAGAGACTGCGAGATTCGGATCACCTCGCCGTTGCCCGAAAGCACCCGCAGATCCATGTCGCACTTGGCGCTGTCTGCGCATTCGGTGTTGGTCTGGACCACACCAGCCAGGGACACACCCTCGGCCTCGAGCCGCTCGGCAAAGGCGCTGAGCAAGCGGTCGGTTTCGCCACGCTGCGTGGTGGTGACATAAGCCAGATGCATGAAAAAGGTTCCTTCGTCCCCAGGTTCCCGACCAACTAGCACGGAGTATGGCCCTCGACCAGCGTGCCGGTTCACACGGGCAAGGGGGGCAGCCCGATGACAGTTTCATGAGCGAGCAGCAAAAGCGCGAAAAGGCCAGCCCCCATTACCCAGTCCAACAGCGCGACCTGCGCTAAACCACGCGGATTGAACATCGCGGTCCTGGCGGCCGCGGCTTCCCACGCGTGACACATCTCCCGACGTTTGCGCCGATCGATGAGGCGCATGCCAATCAGGGCAAATCCCCCCATCAGTCCAAAAAGGATGACATGGGCCAGATCGCCGTTGACCAGCAAATGGGCACTGGCCCAAAGCGACGCCGCCAGCAGGATCGGGTGACGCGACACGGCCAGAACGCCGGGGCGCATAGGATCGAAAGCGCCCCGCCCCAAGCCACCAAAGGACAGCGGATTTACGGCGCGCAGACCGGCAACCGCCAGCACGCTCGCAAGCGGCATCAGCACCAAAGGCACCCAACGCAACAGGGGATCGGCAGGAATGACACCCACGAACGGTGCGCGGGCCGCTGCACCAAACAGCCAGACCAGAATGACGATGGACAAGGCGCTGTAAGCCAGCAGATAGCCTCGCTGCCCCAGCCGCGACACCAACCACGGGCGCACGGGCGGACGCACGGGAATCATATGACTGAGGAAGAACACCACCAGCGCCGCATTGAATTCAAACCAACTGCTCATTAGGGCCCTATCCGTTTTCTGGCAGACTTACGGCGGCGTCTCAGGTCCGTCCTTGACCCGGATCAACCTTCTGACCGAAAAGCGAAGGCAAAATCTCACTCAGCGCGCCCAAAACGATCAACGCTGCCCCCGCCACGCGCAGCGGCCCAAAGGGTTCGTCCAGCAGAATGGCACTGGAAATCACGCCTGCAAGGATCTCGGCCGTCAGCAGAAAGGTCAGCGTCGCCGGGCTGAGCACCTGGGCGCTCCACAAGGTGAGTGCCAGGATCGGCACGACATAGAGCAGCCCCAGTCCCAACCCGCCCGCGATCAAGACCCCCTGCCCGCCGTTGGGCCAATCGCCTTCGATTGTCATGAACAACAGGGCGATCAGGGCAGCAGTCAGCGCCGAAACTGCGCTCAGCGGAATGGGGCGTGCGCTGCCGGGGTTGATGAAGATCAATGTTGCCCCTACCGACCAGGCGATGCCCGACATCACCGCCAACCCGTCGCCGACCGTCACACCGGTGGTTGCGATGTCCCCGCCCAGAACCAGAAACGCCCCGGACAGTGCTGCAATCAAGGCCAGCGTGGATGTCCAGCGCCACGGCATGTTCAGGAACCGCCACTCGATCAGCTTCGACCAGGCAGGCGCAAGGTAGAAGAGCAGGATCACCCGCACCACGTCGCCATAGTTCAGCGCCACCGAATAGGTGCCAATGGCCACACCGACACAGGCCGCGCCCAGCACCGCCTTTGGGCCCAGGAAAAACGGCTCGCGTCGGATCAGCATCCAGAGAAGACAGGACAGGAACGCCCCGGCGTTCATCGCCGCACCGCCCGATGCGCCGGTCAGACCAAGGGCGTCGAACCAGCGAATGGGGATCCACCATAGCCCCCAAAGAGCCGCGGCGAGGAAAGCCAGAATGACCGGCCTGAGCCCCGCCGCTGCCATGATCTATAGCCCCAACGCCTTGCGCCGCTCTTCGGCGAAGCCCTGCACCAGACGGTCGGCCACAAGGGCCAGGATCGCCATCGCCGCACCGGCCGAGATCCCAAGACCGATGTCCGCCTTGCCAAGCGCCAGATAGATCGACTGACCCAGACCGGTGGTTCCGATCAGCGCCGCGATGACCAGCATCGCAAAGGCATAAAGGATCGTCTGGTTCAGACCCAGCAGGATGGTAGGCGCCGCATAGGGGGCCTTGACGTCGCGCATGATCTGAAACTGGGTTGCTCCGCTAGCAATCGCCGCCTCCATCATTTCCTCGGGCGTGTTGACCAGTCCGTGCCGCGTATAGCGGATCATCGGCACGATGGCATAGGCGCAGATCGCCAGAAAGGCGGAAAATTCACCGATCTGGAACACCATCAGCACCGGGATCAGGAACACGAACAACGGGATCGTCTGCAACATGTCACAGATCGGGCGCACGATTTTCCATGCCAGCGGGCTGATTGCACTCAGCAGGCCGATCAAACCGCCGACGACGGCGCAGGCAAAGACCGCAGCGCCGCTGAGGTACAGCGACAGAAGCGCCCGGTCCCAGAGGCCCGAAATCAGGATCGTCGACAGCAGGCCCGCGGCCATGATCGCCAGACGCGGGCCGCCTGCGACCCAGCCGAGTGCTGCGGCACCGGTCAGGACAAAGGGCCACGGCAAATTCGAAATGCCAGTTTCCAGCATGCCAAAGCCGATCAGAACCATCAGTCCCCCCGTCACATTCCCCCGCCACGCCAGCACCGCACCGATCGCGGCACCAGCCAGGAACAGCCCAAGGCTCATGTTCGTGGTCCAGGCAAAACCCCAGGTGAACGGCAGAACCGCCTGATCCAATCCGATCCGCAGTGGCAGCAACACATAGAACATCGCGTTGTTCTTGAACGCATCCAGTGCCGCACCGTTCGAGCGCGTGAACTCGGTCAGGCCATTGTCCAACGCATCAGATACCGGGTCGAGCAATGTCAGGTCAGACGGAACCGGCAGGCGCGTCCAGAAAGCCACGGTGAAGATCACCGCAAAGCCGAGCAGCCCCCACACAACGCGGGTGTCATACCGCTTGCGCTCGGTCGCCAATGCACCGCTCATCCTGTCGATGACCATGGCAAAGACCACAATCACCATGCCCGCAATCAGCGCCTCGCCGAACTGTGCCTTGCGCATGGTCAAAAGCACTTCCCAACCAATGTCGTTAAAGCCGCCGATAACGGCCGCGATGATCACCATCGACAGCGCCGCCATCAAACATTGGTTCACACCCACCATGATCTGGGTCGAGGCCGAGGGGATCTCGACCTGAAACAGCTGCTGCAGGCGGGTTCCACCTGCCATCACAGCGGCTTCTTTCACTTCGGATTCCACGCGCTCCAACCCCAGCAGCACATTGCGCGCCATCGGTGGGGCGGCATAGATGGCCGAGGCGATCAGACCCACCACCGGACCAAAGCCAAAGAGCAGCAAGAGCGGCGTCAGGTAGGCAAAGGTCGGTACAGTTTGCATAATGTCCAGAACGGCTTGCAAGGCATTCTTGATTCTTGGGAATTCGTTTGCGAGCACACCGATTGCGCCCCCAACGAGCAAGGCCAGCGGCACTGACACTGCAACCAGCGCCAAGGTATTCATGCTCTCGGACCAGTAGCCCGAAGCGAGCACGAAGCTCAGCCCAAGAAACCCAAGCGCCGCCATCGGCAAGCCGCCCAGATACCACCCCACGGCCGTGACAATGCCGATCACCAGCGGCCAGGGCGTGCCGTTCAGGACAAAGTTGGCCCAGTCCATCGGGTACGCCATCAGCGCCGAAAACCCGCGTGCGACCGGTTTCATCGTGGTCAACACCGTGGTCAGGATCGACCCTACCCAATCGGTTGCGGGCAACACCCATGCCGCGGGCCATTTCACCAGCCAAGGGGCGACAGGCTCCAGCGCCAAACAGATGGCCCCCACGAGCAAAGTGATCAGCGCCGCCTGCGTGCCAACCGTCAGCCGCACGCGGGTCGTCGGCGCGTCTGTCAACGCGGTCATGCCTCTTCCACCTGAAGGGCGGCCGCCAGATCAGCCGGGTTCACCATGCCCACGAGGTTACCTTCCTTGTCGCGCACCGGCACGGGCTCATAGAGCTCCATGCAATGCGCAAGGGCCGCGTCCAGCGTCATATCCGTGCGCAGGCCAGGATCATCCGGGCCGACACCTTCGGTGCCCTGGTGCATGACTGAGGCGACACGGGCGTGCTGGCCTTTGGCCACGTCCTTGGAGAACTCGCGCACATAATCATCGACCGGGTTCAGCACGATGTCGGTCGGTGTGCCGATCTGCACGATCTTGCCATCGCGCATAATTGCAATGCGATCAGCGAGTTTCAGGGCTTCGTTGATGTCATGGGTGATGAACACGATGGTTGTTTTCAGCTTGGCCTGAATCTCCAGGAACTCGTCCTGCAACTGCCGCCGGATCAGCGGATCAAGGGCCGAGAACGGTTCATCCAGGAACCAGACCTCACAATCGGCCACCAGCGAACGGGCGATGCCGACCCGCTGTCGCTGCCCACCGGACAACTCGCGCGGATATCGATCTTCGCGCCCCTCAAGGCCAACCAATTCAATAACTTCGGCAGCCTTCTTCAGCCGCTCCTTGCGGGATACACCCTGCACACGCAGGGGATAGGCCACATTGTCCAGCACGGTCATATGCGGGAACAGACCGAAATGCTGGAACACCATGCCCAGCTTCTTGCGCCGCAACTCGATCAGCCGCTGCTTGCTGGCTGTCATGATGTCTTCGCCGTGAATGCGAATTTGTCCGCCGGTGCCATCGAGAAGTTGCGAGATACAGCGGATCAGGGTTGACTTGCCCGAGCCCGAGAGGCCCATGATGACAAAAAGTTCACCCTCTTTGACGTCGAAATTGGCGTCTTGCACGGCGGGAACATACCCGGTTTCGCGCAAGATCTTGGAGGCGGCGTCTGCGTCATTCCCTGACCGAGCCAAAGCGTCGGTCAGGGCCTTTTCAGCGCCCGGGCCAAACACCTGCCAGAGATCCTGGCAGGCGATGGCCGGCGTGTTTGCGTCGGTCACGTGGTGTGGCTCACTTGGTTGCGGCGTCGACAACCGGACGCCAGGTGCCTTCGTTTTCCGCCATCCATGCGGCGACAACATCTTCGACCGAACCGCCATCAACGTCGACGGCACCCATCATCGGCTGCTGGTCGGCAACATCGAGAGTGTAGTTCGACAGGATCTCGAACGCGGCCGGCCACTTGTCTTCCATACCGGACCAGGACGCCTTGAAGATGCGGGTCGGGGCAAAGTCGCAGTCGTTGACGGCATTGGGGTTCGGCCCCCACGACGCGTCGGTAAAGCATGCGTCTTCGCCTGCGGGCAGTTCAACAAACTGCACATCATAGGCCGACATCGCCCAATGCGGCTGCCAGAAGGTGATCAGCAACGGCGACTTGCGCTCGGTCGAGGCGCGCAGTTCTGCAATCAGGGCACCCTCGGACCCCGCCGGAACCGCTTTGAAAGGCAACTCAAGGCCGGTCATACGGTCCGCACCGGGTGTGCCCCAATCAGCTGGGTAGTCAACCAGGCGACCCGCTGGCAGGGTTTCGGCGGTGGCAAAGTTCTGCGCGCATTCTTTCAGGGCTTCCCACGCAGGCAGGCCTGGGCACATTTCGGCAACATGCGAGGGGTACGCGATACCCTCTTTCGCATCCAGGCCCAGATCGCCCAGCTCGGTCACGCCGCCGGCATCAATGTGCTTGGCGTATTCTTCGGACACGTTCGACGACCAGATTTCCAGCGCCGCGTGCAGCTCACCATCGGTCATCGCCTGATACATGTTCATGTAACCGGCGGTCACATATTCAACGTTGTACCCGGCCGCTTTGAGCATTTTGCCCGCCACATGAGTGGTGACGTGCTGACCCGTCCACTCATTGACCGCCAGTTTGATCGGCTCGTCCACAGCGCCAAGCTCGGCTGCGTGTACGGTGCCCGCCAAAGCAGTCAGTGCGATCCCAAGACCTACAGATTTCATTGAGGTGTCTCCCTGTTATTGTACGTTTTCCCTATCAGTATCCGGCAATTCCCAAGAGGTGTCACCTGACTATCTGACGGTTTTTTATTGATTGATGAGTCAATCAGTAACGATTCTTGCTCATTTGTCGACCCCTTACGCAATGCAGGATGTCGTTCAGTTAGTTGCACCAATACTTGGCACAGCAGCACAAGCCGCCTAAAGTTAGCCAAAGACGAAATGACGGAGGGGAACCCAAGATGAACCGGATGCCAACACTCAGCCGTTTTGTAGGTGCTGTCACAGGCTGTCTTTTGGGAACAACTGCACTGGCAGAGCCCATCGACTGGAAAACCGTAAGAGGTTGGGATATTTCGTTTTATCCTGCGAGCGAAGGCTGCCAGGCTTTTGCCCTATTCGAAGAAGACACCGCATTCTTCATTGGGTTTGACAACACCGAGAACGAGCTGTCGCTGGACGTGACATTGCTGGATCAGAAATGGCGGTCAATCGAGGCCGGCAAGGAATACAAGATCGAAGTCAAATTTGGTGACGAAAGCCCCTGGACCATGGATATGGACGGGCTCAAGACAGATGAATTTCCGGGTTTGGGCATCATGATCGATGCGGGATCGGATCAGGCCGAGCTGTTCATTGACGAGTTCCAGCGCGAGAACTCGATGAAATGGAGTTTCAAGTCGACTGTCTTGGGGCACTACACCCTGCGCGGGTCGCGTGCGGCGTTCAACGAGGTTATTGCATGCCAGCGTTCTTACATGCGGGCACAGTCTTCGTCTGACCCCTTCGCACAAAGCTCGTCAGATCCGTTTGCTGACTGATACCGCCTTTCCCCCCCGCCCGAGGTCCCGATGACACCACAATCTGCCCAGATCATCCTGGATGAAAACTTTGCTGACTGGGTCAAAGCACTGGACCTGAGGGTTCAGGCGATCGACGCGGATCACGCCCTGATCCGAATGCCCTTGGCCGATCATCTGGCGCGTGTTGGCGGGATCGTATCCGGGCAAGCCCTGGCGGCGCTGGCGGATACGACAATGGTCCTGGCCGCTGTGGCCCATGCGGGCGAGTTCAAACCGTTTGCCACCACCGACCTGCACACGCAGTTTCTGCGTCCCGGGGTTGGCACCGCCATCCTGTGCCGGGCCGAAGTGGTGCGCGCCGGGCGCGCTTTGGTCTTTGCTCGCTGTGACATGACCGAAGAAGACAGCGGCAAGAAAGTTGCCACCGCAACCGCCACCTTCTACGCGCCTTAGAGGGGGGCATCCCCTTACGGGAACAATGGCAACTCACCTCAAACGAGAGAGCAAGCCCAATGCATCATTTCGACGAGATCTTTGGCCTGGCCGCTGCCCGCCACGGGGGTGAGGCCGCTCTGAACGCCCAGCTCACCAAGCCCAAAACCGTCGCCGAATTGACTGAGATACCGGATGATCGATGGCTTTCGGTGATCACCAAATGCGTCTTTCAGGCCGGGTTCAACTGGAAAGTCATCGAGGCAAAGTGGGACGGGTTCGAAGAGGCATTTGATGGTTTTGATCTGGGTCGCTGTGCGTTCATGGACGACGAGAAATTCGATGCGCTTCTGACGGACACTCGCATCGTGCGCAACGGCACCAAGATCGCCACTGTGCGTGACAATGCTGCCTTTCTGCTGGAGCTGCGACAAGAGGGGGGCGTTGGTCAAACCCTGGGCGGCTGGCCTTCGACCGACTACATCGGGTTGCTGGCCATGCTCAAATCCCGCGCCTCGCGCCTGGGTGGAACCACCGCACAATTCGCCATGCGTTTTGCCGGGCGCGACGGCTTCATCCTGTCCCAGGACGTGGTGGCCCAGCTGGTGGCCGAAGGGGTTGTCGACAAAACACCGACCTCGAAAAAGGCGCTGACAGCCACGCAAGAGGCGTTCAACACCTGGATGGATCAATCCGGCCGCTCGCTGACCGAAATCAGCCGCGTTCTGGCGATGAGCCTGTGAACCGCGCACAAGGTATTTTGTCACCTCACAACATATTTTCTTCCGCCCCCTATCCGGGCCAAGGCGACCGGGCTAGGTTTGCCGCATGATCCTGCGTGCGTTCTTGCTCTTGCTGCTTCTAGCGTCCTGCGGGCGCCCACTTACGCCGACCGAGATGTCGTTCGTTTCCTCGATCCATGGCGAAGATCTGAACTTGAAACGGGTGCGTTTGGTTAAGGGCGCACCCGTGGGCAGCGTCACCTTCAAACGCACACCGCGCCCCCGAGTTGCTTGCCGCGAACGTATTCTGCCCCCCGTCAAGGAAGAGATCGTGACAACCTCTCCGGCGGCGGTGGCATTATTCAACAAGGTCTATTTCACAAAGAATTGGTATGTCGACGACTATCTGCCCACCTACCCCGAGCGGCTCTACCTGGTCGAAGCGATGCTCTTGGCCCACGAGTTGACCCATGTCTGGCAATGGCAGAACCGCGAGCGCACAGGATATCACCCGCTTTTGGCGGCCGCCGAACACACACGTTCGGACGATCCCTATCTGTTCGATTTGAACGGGGCACCGGATTTCCTGAGCTACGGATATGAGCAACAAGGCGCGATTGTCGAAGAATACGTCTGCTGTCGCGCCCTGGCTCCGGACGCGCCCCGCACACAGCGGTTGCACAATATGTTGATAGACGCCTTTCCGGTTTCAGACCTGCCACAATCCCGGCAGCATGACGTCTATCTGCCTTGGAAAAAGGCCGAACTGAGCGGTATCTGTGACTGATCAGCCCTCTGACTGAATGCTTTCCAGAAAGGCCAGCAACGCAGCGAGGCTGCGCGGCGTGGGTGTCATCGTGCCATCGATGTCAATCGGCACCTGCTCACCCGCAAGGATCGCCCCGAATTCCGGCATGGCGCCCGGATTGGCGTGCCCCTTTTGTCCGTATCCGTCGATCTTGGACAGCACCTTTGCCCGCGGGAAAGTGCCGCCATTGTCAGCGGCCAGCTGTGTCAGATCAGGCGCAATGGCCCGACTGCTCAACTCTCCGCCTGCGGCATCATAGTTGTGACAGGCAGCGCAGTTCTCCACAAAGATCTGCTCGCCTTCCTTGGCGGTCGGCATGGCGTTCTGGGCTTGGCATCCCGCCAACAATGCCACCGTGCCCAATGTCAGAATGCTTGCTCGTGCCATGCCCGTTCCTCCTCAATTCGCTTGTAGTGTACGCATGTAAGCGATCAGGTCCACAATCGGCTGGCTTGTCATCAAAGGTTGCCCCGTATGCGTTTTGATGGCGACATCCCGTCCTTCGAAGAAGTCACCATAAACCGGCATCGGGCTGCCGTGACTGATCAGAGCATCGCGGCCGTCGATCCGCTTGGCCACCCGCTCGACCGGAAAGATGCCATCCTGTTCAAGCTGGGTCAGGTCCACCGGCTTGATCACCAGAACACCCGCCATCGGTCCCTGCCCTGTCGCCTCTATCCCGTGGCACGTCGCGCAGTGTTTCAGATACAAAGCCTCGCCCATTTCGGCATCCTGCGCCATGCTAGCACTAGCCGCCAACCCCAAAACCAAAGACAACACCGCTTTCATCAAACTCTCCCTTTCCTAATCGCCTATTCACCCCTACGCACAGACCGCCACAACTTTGTGACCCGCGCGCCCCTGTCCAGCCTTGTGCACCCCCCCGACTGCCGCAATGATCCAGATCAACGCCAAACCCGTCCAACAAGAGGCCCCTCATGACCCACTACGCCACTCTGATGTTGGCCGCTGGCATCGGCATTCCGGTTCTGGCCGCGCTGAATGCGGCCCTGGGGCAACACATCGCCTCTCCAACGGCTGCCGGTGTGGTGCTGTTTGCCGTGGCCTTTCTGGGGTCGACGGTGGTGATGCTGCTCTTTCCCGGCCCCGCTGCGCTGATGCACCTGGGTGGGGCGCCCAAACACTTGTTTATCGCAGGGCTTCTGATCGCCTTTTATGTCCTTACAATCACCCATGTTGCACCGCATTTCGGGGTCGGAAACGCGGTGTTTTTTGTGTTGTTGGGTCAGCTGATCAGTGCCGCCGCCATCGACCACTTTGGCCTGTTTGGCGCGCAGGTCTCACCGCTCACATGGGTGCGCGCAGGTGGGATTGCAGTGATGGCCCTAGGCGTGGGGATCACGCAACTGGCGTGAGCACACCATTGTCCAGACGGAGCATCCGGTCCATGCGGGCCGCCAGTTCCATGTTGTGCGTGGCGATGAGCGCAGACAAGCCTGTACCCGAGACCAGATCAACCAGGGCCGCAAACACCTGATCCGACGTCGCCGGGTCCAGGTTGCCCGTGGGTTCATCTGCCAACAGGACGCGCGGCTTGTTGGCCAGGGCCCGGCAGAACGCAACCCGTTGCTGCTCGCCACCCGACATGGCCGCAGGACGGTGATCGGCGCGGTTTGCCACGCCGACACGACCCAGCAGGTCTTGCGCGCGAGCGCGGGCCTCACGCTCGGACACGCCATTGGCCAGTTGCGGCAAGGTGATGTTTTCAAGCGCCGTGAACTCGGGCAGCAGGTGGTGGAACTGATAGACAAAGCCCACATCGCTGCGCCGCGTGGCGGTGCGGCGGCGGTCGCTTTTACCGGTCATGTCCTGACCGCCGATCTCGACCGTTCCGGCGTCCGGCGTGTCCAGAAGTCCCGCGATGTGCAACAGCGTGGACTTGCCTGCCCCGGACGGCGCCACCAGCGCCACGGTTTCGCCAGCGCGCAGCTCCAGATTCGTGCCGCGCAGCACCTGAACCTCGCCCGGGGTGCCTGCCAGATAGGTCTTTGTCAGCCCGGACAGACGCAAACTTACATCATTCATAGCGCAGCGCCTCGACCGGGTTCAGCCGCGCCGCACGGCGGGCTGGAAAGTAAGTGATGAGCCAGCTCAGCCCCATGCTGAGCGCAACCGACGACAGCACATCCGACGCGGTGATTATAGCGGAAGGGAAGATGAAGCCGCTCGCTTCGAGATCCCGCACCCCGCTGCCCGAGACCCAATCGACAAATGCGTAAACGCTGTCGATGTTGAGCGCAAAGATCACCCCCAGGATCACACCGAACACTGTTCCGGCGGTGCCAACAGATGCGCCGCAGATAAAGAACACCCGCAGAACCGCCCCTTGGGTCAGCCCGATGGTGCGCAGGATGCCGATGTCGCGGCCCTTGTTCTTGACCAGCATGATCAGGCCCGAGACGATGTTGAGCGCCGCGATTAGCACCAGGATCGCCAGCACGATAAAAATTGCGTTGTCCTGCATCTTGAGGGCCCGGATCATGCCGCCCGCGCGATCCCGCCACGTATACAGATATGCCCGGTCACCCGCGGTTTCGAGCACCGGCAGGATCAGCGCCTCGGCCCTCAGCGGATCGCTCAGCCGGAGGTCGATCTGATCAACGGCCCCTTCGCGGTTGAAGAAACTTTGCGACTCGCTCAGCGGCATATACAGGCGGCTTTGATCGACAAAGCCCTGGCCAGACGTAAAGACATAAACCACGTCATAGACCGACACCCTGACCGAACGCCCCATCGGCGTGCGGGCCCCATCGGGCGACACCAGCTTGAGCCGATCGCCCACACCGATCCCCAGCTGTCGCGCCAGAGCACCGCCAATGGCGACCCCTTCGTCGAACCGGGCAAGATCGCCCCAGCTGTCTTCGGCCTCGGCAATCATCGGATAGTCGCGCAGGTCGTCCAGCGTGATGCCGTAGACATCAACAGGCATGTTGCGGCCCTGAAAGCTGCCCATGACCTGGGCCCGCACCAGCGGGGCCACGTCCTCGACACCCGCCATGTCCGCCAATCGCGCAGACAAGTCGTCATAATCTCGGATCAGGTGATCCTTGGGAATTTCAGCCTGCAAATCCCGGCGATAATGCACATCCATATGGGCGTTGGCACCCAACATTGTCTGCACGATGTCAGACCGTAGCCCTTCGCGCACCGCCAAGGTTGCCACCAGGGCAAACACCGCCAGAGTGATCCCGATCAAGCTGATCCACGTCATCACGCTTACCCCACCCTCGGCACGGCGCGCGCGCAGGTATCGCCACGCGATTTTCCATTCGAACGGGGCAAACGGGGCTGGGGTGGTGGCCATTTTGGCTCCTGCTCTTGTCGTTGCGGCGAAGAGTGAAGTCTGCGGTCAGTGGGGTCAAGTCAATGCCCCGTTATTCGCGCGGTATATGCGGGGTTTCTCGCGCATGCATGGTTTCCAATCTGGCAACACTGTGCCGATACACTCCGCGATTGTCACCAAAAAGCCCAAGCAATTAACCAAAGTTAACAAAAAAGCGCGGCAAATTTTGGTCAACTTCGATCCATCTGCAAACCTCAGGACACAAGGGGGTTTGCGAAATGCCACAGGGCAGCATCGAAAAGGAGATGTTCATGGAACCGAACCGACCCAATGTACCCCAAAACGTGCATCAACTGCGCGTCAACAGCATGGGACGTCAAATGACCCACGGACCCGCAAGGATCGATTGCGAAACCGCAAGCCTGCTGCGGGCCATCCTGCTACCACTGTTTGCTTCAGCCACAAGTTGGACTGACTTAATCGACAAGCTAGAAGCAAAGGGCTTTCACCCCATGTTCCGCACTGGGCAACTTTGCCTGACCAAACAATCAGACGGGTCAAGAATTTGCGGCTTGCGGTTTCTGGGACTAGATATATACGAGCTAGTTCTGCGTTTCGGACGACCTTGTGTCATGCCACATTCGGGATCGTCCGCTGACGGTGAGATACTACGCCAGCCACCGAATGGACCGCTGCTGCATTGAACAGGCCGCAGAAAACACCCAGTTCGCGAAGCTAAGTGCTGCGGGCACCGCTGATGCCCGCCTGCAATCCAATAAATGTATGTCGCCAGCTTGCATTGTTGCCCGGGCGCAGGATCACGACAGGAAAAATGATCCGACGATCAGCATAAACTCAAAGTTTGTTGCACCTCAGATCCCGACGACCTGATCTTTTAAACTGTACAGAATATACAGGACTTCTTCCTGTTCCCGCTGGCCTATGTCATTTGCCTGAAGCGCATTCATTGCATCATCAAGAACCGCGACAAATTCATCGCCATTGATGTTCATATGTTTATGCGTCGTAACCATATCTTTGCCGGTATAAATCTCTGGTCCGCCAGAGCCTGTAATGAAAAAGTTTCCGGCCATTTCCTTAAGATTGTCTGCATCACTTCCAGAGAAGCGCGCCGAGACGACTGGATTGCTCAGGTGATTGTCGACAAGCTTATCGACTATTCGCCTAATTCCCTCGGTTCCCCCCAATCGATCGTATAGCGTAGCAGTCATTATGCACCTCCTTGCATTCGGCTTACTCAAACTATTGATCTTGCAGACACGCTAGCACGATAAGTGGTTTGAGACCAAATTGTTACGACACCGGGTCGGGCACGGTGCTTTGACCAGCCACGCACTCAATCTCGGATTCAATCCGATTTGCTCGTTTTTTAGCTGACAAGAAGTTCAATCAAGCGAGCGGCCCACATTGATGAGCGCTGCATTGGCAATTCATTCACAACGATGAGGATACGCCTGTTATCAATTTAGACGCCGCGATATTCGCCGACTAACGCGTCTCTCGTTTCCAAGCCTGATTGCGAGGCTCGATCCGAAGAGACGTTGGCGTGACCTGCCACCCAAGATACGCATTTGCGACGAAGGCCGCCGATTTCATCAGGCAGCCTTCGTTTGTTGGTTTTAAACCCAGGTATGGAACGACCGGTTGGCCATGGGTTCCGGGTGTGCCGCGCCGCCACCGCGGTGCGGGGCATAGATCTCGGCAACTTTCTTGACCGCTTCTTCGGGTGCCATCTCAACGCTCTCACCGGTTTTGCGGCTGGTCAGTTCCACGACACCGTTCTTCAGTCCGCGCGGACCAACGGTGATGCGCCAGGGCAGACCGATCAGGTCCATCGTGGCAAACTTGCCGCCAGCCCGTTCCTTGCGGTCGTCGTAAAGCGGCTCCAGACCTACCGCGGTCAGCGCCGCCTCGATCTGCTCACAGGCTGCATCGGCGGCTTCGTCGCCCTGCTTCAGATTGACGATACCACAGTGGAACGGGGTCACGCCTTCGGGCCAGATGATGCCGTTTTCGTCGTGGCTCGCCTCGATGATTGCGCCCAGCAGACGCGAAACGCCGATGCCATGGCTGCCCATGTGAACCGGGGTCTGTTTGCCATCGGGACCCTGCACCACCGCATTCAGAGGTTCCGAGTATTTGGTGCCAAAGTAGAAGATCTGCCCCACCTCGATGCCTCGTGCAACGCGACGACGCTCTTCGGGGATCTGGTTGAACAGCTCTTCGTCGTGGGTTTCATCGGTGCGGGCATAGCGCGATGTGAACTCTTCAAGCACCGACTGGCACTGCTCGACGCTGTCATAATCGATCTCGCGGTCGCCAAAGGTCAGATCAGTGACGGCGCTGTCATAAAACACCTCGGACTCGCCAGTTTCGGCCAGCACCAGGAATTCATGCGTGTAATCGCCCCCAATCGGCCCGCCATCGGCGCGCATCGGGATCGCCTGCAGGCCCATGCGTTCATAGGTGCGCAGATAGCTGACCAGGTGACGGTTATAAGCGTGCAGCGCGTCCTCTTTGGTCAGGTCAAAGTTGTACCCGTCCTTCATATAGAACTCGCGACCCCGCATCACGCCAAAGCGCGGACGGATCTCGTCGCGGAACTTCCACTGGATCTGATACATCGTCAGCGGCAAATCCTTGTAGCTGCTGACATTGGCGCGGAAGATATCAGTGATCAGCTCTTCGGCGGTCGGCGTGAACAGCATGTCCCGGTCGTGCCGGTCCTTGATGCGCAGCATTTCCTCGCCATAGGCATCATAGCGACCGCTTTCGCGCCACAGGTCCGCCGACTGCATGGTCGGCATCAGCATCGGGATGTGACCGGCGCGCATCTGCTCTTCGTGGACGATGTTTTCCAGCTTGCGCAGCACCTTGAACCCCAAGGGCAACCAAGAATAGATACCGGCAGCAGATTGCTTGATCATACCGGCCCGCAGCATCATGCGGTGGCTGACGATCTGGGCCTCGCTCGGGGTTTCCTTGAGCACAGGCAGAAAATAGCGGGACAAGCGCATTGCGGTCTCTCTGATCATTGGCGTTTTCGCTGATCTAAGGCATCCCTGCGCCTGGGGCAATCGGCCATTGTGGTTTTCGCGACCACGATGTGTCGGAAATCGGGTTGATCCCTGCGACAGCACAGCCGAGGCTCGACCAACAGACAACATTGGAGCGCAGGATGCAGAGCATTCCCACCATCGACATTTCGCCCCTGCGCGATGCAGAGCACCCCGATAGGGCTGATGTGATCGCCCAAATCCACGAGGCCTGCACCGACATTGGGTTCCTGTCGATCGTGGGTACGGGTGTCACACAACAAACGGTCGACGAGATGCGCGCCTGTGTCCGCGCGATGTTCGCCCTGCCCGAGGCCAGAAAATGGGACCAGGCCATCACGCGCGACAATTACCGGGGTTTCATCCCGTTTGGCTTCTTCTCTCCCAACGACGGGTCGGGAACGGCAGACAAATACGAAGGCTACAAGCTGCATCAAGAGGTGGCCGCGACAGATCCAATTGTGGCTGAATGCCCGCTTTACGGCCCCAACCGATGGCCCACCGAAGTATCTGAGGCGCGTGACACGGTTTTGGCCTACTGGTCTCAATTGGATGAGGTGGCGCTATTGCTGCTTGGGGCCCTTGCCGAGGCACTGAACCTGCCGCCTAAGACGTTCCAAGACGCTTTTGCCACGCCCATGACCAACATGACCCTTCTGCATTACCCACCACAGGCCCCGGACGAACCTGGATTTGGCATTCACCCGCACAAGGACACCGATGCGCTAACCATCATCGCCCCCGATCCGGTCGGTGGGCTAGAGGTGCAGACACGCGACGGCGGTTGGATCACCCCCGATTGCCCGCCGGGCGGATTTGTCGTGAATATCGGTGACATGTTGGAGCTGTGGTCCGGCGGGCGTTTGGTTTCCACCCCGCACCGAGTGGTGAACCGGTCCGGGAAAGAACGCTTTTCTTTCCCTTACTTCGCCGTCCCCCGACATGATGTGGTGGTCGAACCGCTTCTGCCTGCCATGCCCGGTTTTAACAGGCCTTCGGTCCATTGCGGTCACTGGTCTGCTGAAGTCTGGCGCACCAACTGGCCGGACGAGACGGCCGACCAAGACACCCCAGAATTAGGTACGATCCATAGTTAGGCACCGTTACGGATTGCGTCGCATGTCCCGATAGAGCAGCACCGATAGAACCAAACCATACAAACCCCATTGTTCTTCGACGTATTCCGCTCCTGGGTAGAAGGAGGCAAAAATCCACAGCATCGGCATCATCCACAAACCGTAGCGGTCGCTGACCTGTATGATGCGGGGCACGCCGTTCATTCGATAAACCCAAGATAAAATCTCTATCCGTCGGAACCAGGTGAAGAAACACAAAAAAGCGGCGTTGAACGGTACATACAAATACTTCTGTATTGGGTTGATCAGATTGTGGAAATTCAGTTCTTCCTGATAGTTGTATTGCACCATTACGTCGGGCGTTTCGATTCCCAGAACCCGTTGACCCCAGCTGATTTCCTCGAAAGCGAAAAGCAACCAGGCAAGCCCCAAAAAGATCGAAAACCGCGACCCCATGTAACCGCATATCAAAAAGATCACGCCGCCAAGCAACGCCAGCACAAAAGTGCCCCACTCCAAAAGTGTATCTTCGGGATCCGCTCCCTGAAGTACGATCCGCAAATAGTAGCTGTAGAATAGGAAATGAACGACGAAGAAGGCCAGATACCAAAAGGCGAATGGCCTGGGAAAACTCCAGATCCGATATGTGACGGCCGAAAGCACGACCCAGAGCGCAAACAAGACCGGTGCCAAGGTAAATTTGGCAAAAGTGTACCTTGGGCTAGATATCTCACCGTCAGGTGACAGATACGTTGCCATAACGTGGATTAACTCAGCCTGAAAGCTTGTGTAGGCTATGACCGCGCCCAAAACCCAAAGGCAGGAAAAACACACAACCCCCACAAGCAATTGCCGACTGTTTCCTTGTGCGCCTTCACCCTGACATTGCTTCACGTCCATCACCCTCCTCCCCGAGAGAGATTGCGACAAAGGATGAGCTCCCCCAAGCGATCCCTTGCCACCCCGGTTCAGCCCAAGCCCTGCGTTTCGTCAAAATTGTCGAACCAGTTTAGACACTTAGGCAGAAAATTCAAATTTTTCTCTGAACCGCCGGCTGTGTCCGGATCAATTTGCTCGCTTCTGACACATACTGGGTGTGTTTTTGCAGCTCCACTTCGTCGGGCACGTTACCAGAATGAGCTGAAAATATTGTTGCGCAGCAACTGGACTCAAAGAAACATCATGACAATATAGCCAGTCATTGATTAGGGTAATTTCAATACCAACGACAAACTAAATGGGGGCGGAGTGGAACAACTTGCCTTTACTTACGAAATGGGCGTGGTCGCCGCGCTCTTGGCATTCACGGTTTTTCTCTTTGTTTCCGAGCTGATACGAATAGATCTTAGCGCCATTCTTGTGCTGGTGATCATCGGCATGCTCAGCTACCTGCCGGGGCTGGAAAGCCTGGCCGACGTCAACAACCTGTTTGACGGCTTTGCCTCCAATGCTGTGATCTCGATCATCGCCGTGATGATCGTGGGCGCGGGCCTGGACAAGACCGGGATCATGAACAAGGTGGCCGCTGTCATCTTGCGGTATGGCGGTCGGACCGAGGGGCGCATTCTGCCGATCATTTCGGGCACAGTGGGGGTGATTTCATCCTTCATGCAGAACGTTGGCGCCGCCGCCCTCTTCCTGCCTGTGGTAAGTCGCATTTCATCCCGCTCGGGCATTCCGCTGTCGCGCTTGCTGATGCCAATGGGCTTTTGCGCCATTCTGGGTGGCACCATGACCATGGTCGGTTCATCACCGCTCATCCTGCTCAACGATCTGATCCTGACCGCAAACGAAGGCCTGCCCGAGGGGCGCAAGATGGAGCCATTTGGCTTGTTTTCCGTCTTTCCAATCGGCGCGGTCCTGATCCTGACCGGGATCGTCTATTTCCTGGTACTGGGACGCTGGGTCCTTCCGGCCGTTCCGGCCCGCGTCGACGGCACCACAGCACAGGGTACGCAAACCTACCTCAAAAGGGTTTATGGCCTGAAAGCAGAGGTTTTCGAGGTCGACGTGCCCGCCGACAGTCCGCTGGTGGGGCAGATCCTGGCGGACATCAACCTGGAGAACAACCTCTACATCATCTCGACCTTCTATCGCGGCAAAGTGTCGATGGTGCAGATCCTGACGGCCGAAATCGCCGCCCCCTGTCGACTGGCGATTATCGGAAAATCCAAGGTGGTGCACAGCTTTGCCCGCAAATACGGGCTGCATGTCCGCCCCGAACTGGATGTGTTTTCCGAAGAGTTCGCCACCACCAACGCCGGTATCGCCGAGCTGGTCATCCCGCCCGACAGCCAGCTGATCGGCAAATGCCCCCGCGAGCTGCAGCTGCGCAAGACCTATGGCCTGAGCTTGCTGGCCATCCACCGGGGCGAGGACACGCTCAGCCACGTGGAAACCGAAGACCACGAGCCTACGGCCATTGGCCTGGTCGAGTTCAAACCGGGTGACATGCTCGTCTCGCATACACGTTGGGACAACCTGACACGGATCAAGCAGAATTCTGATTTCATCGTGGTGACATCGGACTTCCCGCAAGAAGAGCTGCGCCCGCAAAAGGTCGGCTGGGCCTTGCTGTTCTTTCTCATCGCCGTCTCGCTGATCCTGTTCACGGACATTCGCCTGTCGCTGTGCTTGCTTGTGGGTGCTGTCGGAATGCTGCTGAGCCGCGTGCTCAGCATTGACGAGGCTTATCGCGCGGTTGGTTGGAACACCGTGTTCTTGTTGGCGAGCCTCATTCCACTGGGGCAAGCTGTGCAAAACACCGGCACAGCTGCATGGATCGCGCAACAAATCATGTTCATCCTGGACGGCTGGCCCATCTGGTCGCTCCAAGCAGGCGTCGCCATTCTGGCGACCGTGTTCTCGTTGGTGATGTCCAATGTCGGTGCCACTGTGCTGTTGGTCCCGCTGGCCGTGTCAATTGCTGTCGCGGCAGGGGCCAATCCGGCGATCTTCGCGCTGACAGTTGCAATCTCCACCTCGAACAGTTTCATTATCCCGACCCATCAGGTGAATGCGCTGATCATGGGGCCCGCGGGCTATAAGGTGATGGATTTTGTCCGCTCGGGCGGCATCATGACTGTGCTGTTCCTGGTGGTATCCCTGACCATGCTGAACGTCGTGTTCTAGGTTCAGAACGCTTGCAACCTGCTCCACCTTGGGCGATGTACACTACAACGTTCACGGGTTTGGAGCAGGCATGTCCCTGACAGTTAAAGAACAGGTACGGTATTGGGGCATTGTGTTGGCGGTTTTCGTCCTTGCCCTGTGGTTTCTGGGTGACGTCCTTCTGCCTTTCGTGATCGGCGGTGCCATTGCCTATTTCATCGACCCGATAGCAGATCGGCTTGAGGCGTTGGGCCTGACGCGCATGGCGGCGACCGGCGTGATCACCATCGCCTCTGTCCTTCTTTTCGTGATCATGATCTTGATGGTTGTTCCGGCCTTGATCGCGCAGCTGATCGACCTGATTGAGGTGCTGCCGCAACTCTTCCGCGACCTGCGTGCCTTCGTCGACGAGCGCTTCCCTTCACTGATGGACCGCGAATCCAACGCGCATCAAATGCTGGCCACCATTGGCGAAACGCTCAAGGCGCGCAGCGGCGACTTGCTGGAGGGGCTCCTGGGTTCGGTGGGTTCGGCCGTCAACATTGTCGTGCTGCTGGTTATCGTGCCGGTCGTGGCCGTCTATCTGCTGCTGGACTGGGACCGCATGATCGAGCGCATTGACGAGCTGTTGCCCCGCGACCACCAGCCCATCATCCGCACGCTGGCCGCCGACATCGACAAGGTTCTCGCCTCTTTTGTGCGCGGCATGGGCACAGTCTGCCTGATCCTTGGCACCTACTATGCTGTCGCCCTGATGATCGTTGGCTTGCAGTTTGGTCTGATCGTGGGGTTCATCGCAGGTCTCGTGACGTTCATTCCGTATCTGGGCGCGTTGATCGGTGGCGCACTGGCCATCGGTCTCGCGATGTTCCAATTCTGGGGCGACTGGGTGTCTATCGGCATCGTCGGCGCGATCTTTGCCTTTGGTCAGGTGATCGAAGGCAACGTGCTGACCCCCAAGCTGGTGGGCAGTTCCGTCGGCCTGCACCCGGTCTGGCTGCTCTTGGCCTTATCCGTCTTTGGTGCGCTGTTCGGCTTTGTCGGCATGTTGGTTGCCGTCCCTGTCGCCGCCGCCCTTGGCGTGATCGCCCGCTTTGCCACCGCGCAATATTTGGACAGCCGCCTGTATCGCGGTGTGTCGGGTCGGGACGTCGAATAAAATGGCCGAACAGCTGAGTTTCGATCTCCCCGCCAAGACGGCTCTGGGGCGAGAGGATTTCTTTGTCTCGCCTGCCAACGCGCTGGCGGTTGCGATGATTTCGGCCTCAAGCTGGCCGGGCAACAAGCTGGTGCTGACAGGCCCCGCTGGGGCTGGCAAAACCCACCTCGCTCACGTCTGGGCAGGCGAGACCGGCGGGCGTATCGTGAATGCACGCGATCTGACCTATGACGCGGTGCCGGATTTGGCCACCGGCCCCATCGCGGTCGAGGATGTGCCTTTTGTCGCTGATGATCTGGAAAAGCAGAAGGCCCTGTTTCACCTGCACAATCTGACCCTGGCCGAGGGGCACACCCTGCTGATGACCGGTCGCCTGGCGCCCCGGTTCTGGGAAATGCCCCTGCCCGACCTGCAAAGCCGCATCCAGGGGGCACATCACGTCGCGCTTGATCCCCCCGATGACGCGCTCCTTTGTGCTGTGTTGGCCAAGCTCTTTGTTGACCGCCAGCTTAGCCCCAAGCCCGAGGTGATTTCCTACCTCGTCAAACACATGGACCGGCAATTCGACACTGCCGCCCAGGTGGTGGAACGCCTGGACCGCGTGGCGCTGGCCGAAAAACGCACCATCACCCGGGCGCTTGCGATCCGGTTGCTGAATGATGACACCCTCTGACCCTTTGGATGCAGACCACCATGACAATTGACGCAGACCCTGCAATCTCGCACTCTGACCATGATCTATCTGGGGACGACATGGATCTGCTCACTGATGAAAGCGCGCCCGAATGGGGCGTATTTGGCCGCCCGCTGTTTGATGATCCGAGCGTCCGGCATTTGTCCCGGATCGGCGTGGTCGATGTCGGTTCGAATTCGGTCCGGATGGTGGTCTTTGACGGCGCGGCGCGCTCGCCTGCCTATTTCTACAATGAAAAGATCATGTGCGCCCTTGGCGCGGGCCTGTCGGACACTGGACGATTGAACCCGAAGGGACGTGAACGGGCGCTTGCGGCGCTGGAACGGTTCCAACATCTAGCCAAGGGCCTGGAACTGCCCCCCCTGCACGTGGTCGCCACCGCAGCCGTGCGTGACGCCGAAGACGGGCGGGAATTTTGCGCCGAAGTGCTGGAGCAGACCGGCCTGCACATCCAGGTCATCGACGGCCAGGAAGAAGCGCGACTGTCGGCCCAAGGCGTCTTGCTCGGTTGGCCCGGGGCCTATGGCCTGATCTGCGACATAGGCGGCTCGTCCATGGAACTCGCCGAGATTTCCGACAACACGGTGGGTCGGCGCGTGACCTCATCCCTGGGGCCCCTCAAGCTGCGTGACATCAAAGGGGGCCGCAAGGGACGGCGGGCACACATCAAGGAAGTGATGGAGGGGCTGCGCGACCAAATGGGCCCCCAACGCGATCGCCTGTTCCTGGTTGGCGGCAGCTGGCGCGCGATTGCGCGCATCGACATGCTGCGCCGGGGCTATCCGCTCAAGGTTCTGCACGAATACCGCATGACCGCCCACGATGTCCGTGAGACGGTAAAGTTTATCGAAACCGGCAATGCGGACAAAATCCGCAGCGCCGCCGGAGTGTCGTCGTCCCGCATGGCACTGGTGCCTTTTGCGGCGGATGTGCTGGTTCGATTGCTGCGCACGTTCAAACCCAAGGACATTGCGATCTCGAGCTACGGTATTCGCGAGGGGCTGCTGTATGAGCAGATGCCCCTGCGCCTGCGCAAGCGCGACCCGCTGATCGAAAGCTGTTATTTCGCCGAATCCAAAGACGCCCGATTGCCCGGTTTTGGCAAACAGTTGTTTGACTTCGTCATGCCGCTGTTCAAATCCGCGCCCAAGTCACGCATTCGTTTGGTAAAGGCGGCCTGCCTGCTGCATGATGTGAGCTGGCGTGCCCATCCCGACTATCGCGCCGAGGTTTGTTTCGACAACGCCACCCGCGCCAACCTCGGCGGGTTGAAACACTCGGAACGGGTCTTCCTTGGGCTGGCGTTGCAGCATCGCTATCGCAACAAGCGCGAAGGCAACCGGTTCGAACCGCTCTATGAGTTGCTGGACGAGAAAGAACAGAAGCAGGCCGAGATCCTCGGCAAGGCTATGCGGTTCGGTGCGATGCTGTGGATGCAAAAGGACGCCGAATTGGGCAATTTGAAGTGGTATCCAAAGAAAAAGCAGCTGGAACTGCTTCTGCCCAATTCCTCGCGAGCGCTTTATGGCGAAGTTGGAGAGGCCCGATTGAAGTCGCTGGCGCAGACCCTTGAGGCCGAACTGGTCGTCAAACGGCGCGCCTAAGGCATTTGTACCTCCATTTCGGGGGCCCTCCCGCCCGTCGTTGATGTCCCTTGCGGGACATCGCCTCCCGTTGGGCCGGGCCTCGCTTCGCTCGGCGGATGGCGTTTGTAGGAAACCAGGCGTTTCAAGCGGAACCGCGCCGAGCGACAAGCGAGGCACCCGGCCCAAGGCCGTTCGCTGAGCTGACGAAGTCAGGTTGGCGCGGGCGCAGGAGCCTTTCGGCCAAGCACTCAGATGTCGGTCTGCTCTGGCGCTCCGTCTGGCTCAACCGTTTCCGGCACCTGTTCTTCGGGCCGCTTCTTGCGAATGATGATATCGCCATTGGGCAGCATTTCCGGCGCGTGATAGGCGCTCCAGTCCTGCACCTGGTCCACCAGATCGGCAAGCGCCGGGCCCATCTGTTCCAGAAAGCTCAACATCGACGGGCCAAACTGTTCGGCCATCTCCAGCATACTTTCAAGTGCTGGCTCCATCTCTTGACGCAACCCCTTGAAAAACAGTTCAGCGCCCTGCTCCATCAGGGATTTCTCGTCCGGTTCACCACCCGTGTCCTGCGCCTGAAGCGGTGCAGTCATCAACAACCCGACCATGGATAGCATAAGGATGTGTTTCATGGCTTCCATATAAGACCTTCGCGGCCCCATTCAAAGATCAACGTCCAGCGTCACCGGGAAATGATCCGACGCGAGCCGCAGCGCCTGTTGCAGCTCTGGCGACGCCTGACAGTCTGCGCATCGATCAGGATGCCAGATTTTCCATTCCGGGTGGCGGTTCTGAATGGTCGAAGTGACAAGGATGTAGTCCAGCAAAGCCTCCAGCGTGCTGCCGGTTTCCGGGTTTTCAAACCGGGCGGTGACCTGTTTTTGTCCCTGTTCCGTCGCATAGGGGTGAGGATCATAAAGGCCCGCATCCAGCAGGATCTCGACCGAGGACCTGCCAAAAAGGTTTTCGAATTCATCCAACCCCGGACCGTCGTTCAGATCCCCCAACAGGATAACCTCTTCGCCTCGCGCCTGATGGGCCTCCACCCGTTGCCGCAGCCAGATCGCCTGCGCCAGCTGTTTGCGCCGGTTTGCGATCGACCGGCGGATCACCTCATCGCGCGTCTTGGCCCCATGCGGCGCCTTGGATTTGAGATGCACGCCAATCATCCGAAACTGCGATCCGGCTGCTGTCTGCACCGCCAACTCAAGGGGCGGCTTGGAAAACCGCACCAGATCCTCGGTCGCGTCGATGTCCAGATCTATGCGGAAGGTTCCGTCGAACCGCGGTGCCTCGGCGCTGCCTTTCTTGCCGGTTTCATCCCCTTTGGGATCATGATGCACGGTCAGACGGTCCGGGTCATAAAGAACCGCAATCTCTTGATGGGTGTCATTGGGAAACCCCATCAAGGCCTTGCTGGTGCGCAGCCCAAAGGCCTGAACAAAATGATCAAGCGCCCGCACCGTGCTCTGCCGCTTGCCGGTGTTGGGCGCCTCTACAATCAGCACGATGTCCGCGTCGAGTGCGGTGAACACCTTAGCCAAAGCCTCAATCTGCTGCACCCGCGTGACGCCGTGGCGCCCCGACCAGCTGTCGTCGGCAATCAGTTGGTCATCCTTATCAAAGAGATTGGCGAACCACTCGACATTGTAGGTGGCCACGCGCATGGATCAGACCCGCGCGCCATTGATCTCGTCCCAGGCGCGGTTGATGTCGATCATGCGCTTTTCCGCCAGTTTGATCGCCTCTTCTGGAACCCCGCGCGCGATCATCGCATCGGGGTGGGTTTCGCGTACCAGCTTGCGCCAGACCTTGCGAATTTCGGGCAGCGGCATGTCCGGTTCGACCCCCAGAACCATGAAGGGGTCATTGGGCGCATCGGGTACAAAACGGGCCCTAAGACCGAGAAATTGCGCCTCACTCAGGCCAAAGATCCCGGCCACATCGCCCAGGAACTCATTCTCGTTGGGGTGGTAGAACCCATCCGCCATGGCGATGTGAAACAACCCCTCCATCAGGTCATTCAGGGTCTGACGATCCTCGGCAAACATCGTCTTGATCTGCTGGGCATAGTCACGATAGCCCGCCACATCCGTACGCGCCATATTGAACACGCGCGCCGCGCCAGCCTCATCATCACGCGCGATCTGGAACACTTCGCGAAAGGCGGTGACCTCGTCGCGGGTGACCTGCCCGTCGGCTTTGGCCATCTTGGCGCCAAGCGCGATCACGGCGATGGCAAAGGCCACCGACCGCTCGGGCGGCGTGCGCAGCTTTTCGAAAACTTGGCTAAGGCTTTCGCCCTGGGCCAGTGCGCTGAGCGCGTCGGTGATGCGGGACCATAAAGACATGGAGTTACCCTATCGTGGAGAAAACCCTTTGTCAGGTGCGTCTTAGTGGCACCAGGATCAAGACCCTAGGTCAGAATTTTCTGCATCAGGATCAGATCAAGGTACGTTTCCCACTTGCACCCAACCTGCGGCATACGCCCTACCTCGTGAAACCCAATAGCCGTGTGAAAGGCCACACCATTGGGGTTGCTGCTGCTCACCCCTGCGACAAATACATGCACGCCGTCATCCCGCGCCACCTGTTCCAGTGCGGCCATCAAGGCGCGTCCCACGCCTGCCCCCCTGGCCCGTGGGGCCAACTGGATCGAATGCTCTTTGGTCTTTGCATATCCCGGTCCGCCCCGAAATGCACCGTAGGTCGCAAAACCCGCAACGTGCCCGTCCATTTCTGCGACCAAGAAGCAAGGCCCGCGCGCCGAAATGGTGTCTGCAATCTCGGCCACATCTTTTTCGATGGTGGTAAAGGTGATCGTGGTGTCGCGGATGATGGCGTTGGTGATCTCGGCGATTGCCCCTGCATCCCCGTCCTGCGCCTGCCGGATGATCATGCCAGAA
Source organism: Falsiruegeria mediterranea M17 (assembly GCF_900302455.1). Lineage (GTDB taxonomy): Bacteria > Pseudomonadota > Alphaproteobacteria > Rhodobacterales > Rhodobacteraceae > Falsiruegeria > Falsiruegeria mediterranea. The sequence continues at coordinate 409,365 of NZ_ONZG01000004.1, read as the reverse complement.
CCCTTGGGCCAGACGGCGTGGTGAACTCGGCCCTCAGGCCAGGTGCTCCGGCCTCGACCACAATCCGCGTGTCACGGATCAGGACCTCGACAAGCTTGCCAAGCTCCCGGGCCTCAGGATGCGACAAGATCAATCGATCCAGAGAGCACCCCGAAGGCGCCATAGAGCCTGCCGGCGGTGTTCCCAACCACTGCAGCACAGCCGGGCACAGGTTGTCGAAGGGCAGAATTCCGTCCAGCGGCACCGTCATGAGCCATTGCAGATCGCCGCGCTGCATCTCGACCACCCGTTGCGCGTGGTCCGGCAGTTGCGCCTGCTCGGCCATCAGGTCATCGGCGCGCAAAATCCAGTTGGTCAGGCGTGCAGGTCCCTCAAACCGGTCAAGATCGAACCACCGTGGTTGGTCCTGAGGGTCAACAGATGGATCAACAGCAATCGCCTCAAGATACAGACCACCCTCCAGCCCGATCAGCCGGTTGTGGGTTCCATATCGCGGATGCTGCCCACCAGGCCCCATCGACACGCCAAGCGCCTTTTCGACATGAGCCACAGCCTCGTCCAACGTTGCGCCCGCAACAGCAAGATGATCCAACTTCATTCTCGGGTCCTCCTACCCGGACTTAGCCATGAAAAAAGCAGCGCGCCAAGGCCCGCTGCTTCTTCTTGTTTCAAAATACGGTCGGGGGTGAATGCTCATGCTGAAAGCTTGAGCAGAGGGGGCAGACAGCCCCCTCCCTAACGATTAGCTACGCGCTTCGCCGATCAGCTTCAGAATGTCCTGCGCTGCTTCGGGGATGTTGGTGCCCGGACCAAAGATTGCCTTGACCCCGTTGTCATAAAGGAACTGGTAGTCCTGCTGCGGGATCACACCGCCACAGATCACGATGATATCCCCGGCGCCCGCCTTCTTCAGTTCTTCGACCAGTTGCGGGGCCAATGTCTTGTGACCTGCCGCCTGAGACGAAATGCCGATGACGTGCACGTCGTTGTCGACCGCATCCTGCGCCGCCTCGGCGGGCGTTTGGAACAGCGGCCCCACATCGACGTCAAAGCCGATGTCGGCAAAGGCCGTCGCAATCACCTTGGCGCCGCGGTCGTGCCCGTCCTGGCCCATCTTGACCACCAGCAGACGCGGGCGGCGACCTTCGGCCTCGGCGAACTCGTCGATGCTTTTCTGGATCGCGGCAAAGCCTTCGTCGCCTTCATAGGCCGCGCCATAGACACCTGCCAGCGTTTTGACTTCGGCGCGGTGACGACCGAATTCTTTTTCCATTGCCATGCTGATCTCTCCCACAGAGGCCCGGTGGCGGGCGGCTTCGACCGCGGCTTCCAAAACGTTGCCGCCCTCTTTGGCGCGACGGGTCAGTTCGTCCAACGCGCCCTGACAGGCGGCTTCGTCGCGCTCGGCACGCATCTTTTGCAAACGCGCGATCTGGCTGTCGCGCACCGCCATGTTGTCGACGTCCAGAATGTCGATCGGGTCTTCTTTTTCCTTGCGGTATTTGTTGACGCCAACAACCACCTCTTCGCCGCGGTCGATCATCGCTTGACGGCGCGCCGCCGATTCCTCGATCCGCAGTTTGGGCATGCCGGATTCGACGGCCTTGGTCATGCCGCCCATTTCCTCGACCTCTTCCATCAGCGCCCAAGCCTTGTCGACCAGCTCGGCCGTCAAGCTTTCGATGTAGTAAGAGCCAGCCAAAGGATCGACCACATTGGTCACGCCGGTTTCTTCTTGCAGCACCAGCTGGGTATTGCGCGCGATACGGGCCGAGAAATCGGTGGGCAACGCAATCGCCTCGTCCAGAGCGTTGGTGTGCAGCGACTGAGTGCCGCCCAGCACCGCCGACATCGCCTCATACGCGGTGCGGATGACGTTGTTATAGGGGTCTTGTTCCTGCAACGACACGCCCGAGGTCTGGCAATGGGTGCGCAGCATTTTCGAGCGTTCGGATTTTGCGCCAAACTCGGTCATGACGCGGTGCCACAGGGTCCGCGCGGCCCGCAGTTTCGCGATCTCCATGAAGAAGTTCATGCCGATGGCAAAGAAGAACGACAGGCGGCCCGCGAACTTGTCCACATCCATGCCAGCATTGATCGCCGCGCGCACGTATTCGCGGCCATCAGCGATGGTATAGGCCAGCTCCTGCACCAGGTTCGCCCCGGCCTCTTGCATATGGTAGCCCGAGATCGAGATCGAGTTGAATTTCGGCATCTCGTTCGAGGTGTATTCGATGATGTCCGAAATGATCCGCATCGAGGGTTCCGGCGGATAGATATAGGTGTTGCGCACCATGAACTCTTTCAGAATGTCGTTCTGAATGGTGCCCGCCAGCAAGCTCTTGTCATGACCCTGCTCTTCGCCCGCGACGATGAAGCTCGCGAGGATCGGGATCACGGCGCCGTTCATGGTCATCGAGACCGAAACCTTGTCGAGCGGGATGCCGTCAAACAGCACCTTCATATCTTCGACTGAGTCAATGGCAACGCCCGCCTTGCCGACGTCACCAACCACACGGGGGTGGTCGCTGTCATAGCCACGGTGGGTGGCCAAGTCGAAGGCGACAGAGACGCCCTGCTGACCGGCGGCCAGGTTGCGGCGGTAAAAAGCGTTCGATTCCTCGGCGGTCGAAAAACCCGCGTACTGCCGGATCGTCCAGGGGCGGCCTGCATACATGGTCGCCTTGACGCCCCGGGTGAACGGACCCACGCCGGGCAAGGTGCCCATATGTGGCAGGTCCGCGGTGTCTTCTTCGGTATAGAGCGGCTTGACGTCGATGCCTTCCAGCGTCGTCCAGGTCAAATCGTCAACCGGGCGGCCGCGCAGCTCTTTTTCAGCCAGCGCCCGCCATTCGTCGGTCTTGGTCATTACGTCTTCCTCTTGTTCTGTTCGTCGTTGGCGGGGTTTGCCCCACCGGTTTTTTGTCCGGGTCGTAGACCAGCCAGGCCGTTCCATCGGCACCAGAGGTCAACCACATCAAATCGTCTGCATAAGCCTCGCGCAGGGCAGCGGTCTGTCGTTCGGTAAACGGCAACCAGCGACCGCTGCCCTTGGGCAGCTTGCGCGAGATGTTGCGCGGCAGGCTGCGCCGCAATTGGGGCAGGCGCGGCGTTGCGTTCAACCGCACGTCGCTGCGCGCCGACGGCACGGTGCAGCCCAGGACCGAGCGCAGCTGCGCGTCGGGTCGCCCCTGAAAACTCTCAAACGGCAGCACCCAAAGTCGCGCGCCGGGTACAGCACAGCTGACATCGGTGATCACATCGCGCCATGTGCGCAGCCCGTAAGCGATCCGGTCCAGCGCTTCGGCATCAGGAACCCCACGTCCACGGGTCAACCCATAGCCAAGCGCAGACGCCCAATACAGGTCGAGCCCGCGAATGTTCAGCATGACATCCGTAACCCGACCATCAAAGGCTTGCGCATAACGCGCCATGCGTTCACCGGCGCCCAGATACAGCGCCTTGTCTCGCAGGTTCTGCCGGACCGAGCCCAGCATGTTCTCCTCGCTGACCACCAGACGCTTGGCGCCCCGTGCGGCGCAGCTGTCCAGGTTTATCTGCACACGCCCCGCGCTGCGTTTCTGGAGGTTCTTGCGCAGAGGCGGCATCTTGTTCGGAACAATCCCGTTGAATAGCCCATTGCGTGTCCGGTACGGCCCCCAAAACACCGTTCCGCTCTGCCTAAGGCGTTCAGCATTGTCGCGCATGTAGGCCTGAAAAGTGGTGGTCGCGCACCGATGTGCGCCGATGTGCAGAATAACGTCCATAAGCTCGCCTTTGTCCAAAGCCGCGCGTGGCGACCGGTTCCGGGGGTATTCAATGACAGTCATGCCCAACCCCTGACGAAGCGATTAACGTTAAACTTTTTGGTGATGGCGTGCAGATCAGTGGTCGCAATCGGCGACCGAGGGTCTATATTCAACTCAACAGGAGACCCAATGACACGCACATTAGCCCTTGTTTTATCGGTGTTATTTCCGGTCACATCGCTGGCCGCAGACGCCACGCAGCCAGGCGATCCAGCCTTTGTGCAGCCCGCCGGTGACAGCGATTTGAGCGAATTTTTATGGACAAATCGGCCCATCGTCGTCTTTGCCGACACCGATGCGGACCCAAGGTTCCAGCAGCAGCTCGACATCCTGATGAAGGGCGAGGCCGAGATGCTGGAGCGCGATGTCGTGGTCCTGACCGACACCGACCCGGGCGCACGTTCGGCGCTGCGGACCAAGCTGCGGCCGCGTGGCTTCCAGCTGGTGCTCATTGGCAAGGACGGCGGAGTAAAACTGCGCAAGCCCTTCCCGTGGAGCGTGCGCGAACTGAGTCGCTCCATCGACAAGATGCCCTTGCGCGAACGTGAAATCCGCGAGCGGCGCGGGCTGAATTGAACCCGATCTGATACCCCCACAGGGGGACTGGTTGCCCCGGCAAGACCTGCCGGGACACCACATGCGTATACGCGATTATCACGTATCCGCAGCGACATAAGGCTTATTCGAACTCCATGATCACATCGTCAACCGCAAGGCTGTCGCCTGCGCTTGCGTTGATCTTGGAGACGACACCCTTCTTCTCGGCGCGCAGGATGTTTTCCATCTTCATCGCCTCGACGGTGCAGAGCGCCTGGCCCTCTTGCACTTCGTCGCCCACCTCGACGTCGACCTTTACGATCAGGCCGGGCATCGGGCAGAGCAGCAGTTTCGATGTATCCGGCGCCACCTTTTCCGGCATCAAGGCTGCCAGTTCCGCCTGACGTGGGGTGCGCACGTGCACGGTCAGATCCGCCCCGCGCGAGCGCAGGCGGAAGCCACCGGACACCTTGCCCACCTTCAGAACCAGCGGGCTACCGTCCACATCCAGCGTTGCCAGCTGATCACCGGGCGTCCAGTCCGACGCGACACGGTGCGTGCTGCCATCAGCAAAGGTCACGGTCGAGCCGTCATGATCAGCGGCGATGCTCACTTCAAAGCTTTCGCCCTGCAGCGAGACCACCCATTCGGTGCCCACCTTGCGCTCGTGGTTATCCATGCGGCCCGACACACGGGTACGGCGGATCTCGGCGACACGGTGCATGGCCGCAGCAGAAGCAGCGATGCGACGCAGGTCTGCCTCGGGCAGCTCAACGCCCTGGAACCCTTCGGGATACTGCTCTTCGATGAAGGCCGTCGTCATGGTGCCGTCGATAAAGATCTGGTGGTCCATCACGGCCGAGACAAACGGCAGGTTGTGGCCGATGCCCTCAACCTCAAAGCTGTCCAGAGCCACGCGCATCGCCTCGATTGCGGAAGCACGATCCGGGCCCCAGGTGCAAAGCTTAGCGATCATAGGGTCGTAATACATGCTGATCTCGCCGCCTTCATAGACGCCAGTATCGTTCCGTACGGCCGTTTCACCTTCAGGCGCATCGCCATGCCAGGTACCATTGGCAGCCATCGGACCGGCGGCAACCTCGGACGGAGGACGATAGCGGGTCAGACGACCAATCGACGGCAGGAAGCCGCGATAGGGGTCTTCGGCATACAGACGGTTTTCGATGGCCCAGCCAGTCAGGGTCACGTCTTCCTGCTTGATGCTCAGTTCCTCGCCACCGGCGACGCGGATCATCTGTTCGACCAGGTCGACGCCGGTGATCAGCTCGGTCACGGGGTGTTCCACCTGCAGGCGGGTGTTCATTTCCAGGAAGTAGAAGTTCTTGTCGCCATCGACGATGAATTCCACTGTCCCGGCAGAGGCATAGCCCACCGCCTTGGCCAGCGCGACCGACTGTTCGCCCATAGCCTTGCGTGTGGCCTCATCCAGGAACGGCGAAGGCGCTTCTTCGACAACTTTCTGATTACGGCGCTGGATCGAACATTCACGCTCGCCCAGATAGATGCCATTGCCGTGGCTGTCGCACAGAACCTGAATTTCGATATGACGCGGCTGCGTCACGAACTTTTCGATAAAGATCCGGTCGTCGCCAAACGAATTCGCGGCCTCGTTCTTGGACGATTGAAAGCCCTCGCGCGCCTCATCATCGTTCCAGGCGATCCGCATGCCCTTGCCGCCGCCGCCAGCCGAGGCCTTGATCATCACCGGATAGCCGATCTCGTTCGAGATCTTGACCGCCTCATCGGCATCCTCGATCAGCCCCATGTAACCCGGAACGGTCGAAACGCCTGCCTCTTGGGCGATCTTCTTCGAGGTGATCTTGTCACCCATCTTTTCGATCGCACCCTTGGGGGGGCCGACAAAGGCGACACCAGCGTCGGCCAGAGCCTCGGCAAAGCTCGCGTTTTCCGACAAGAAGCCATAGCCCGGATGCACCGCCTGTGCGCCGCTTTGCTTGATCGCGTCCATCACCTTGTCGATGACGATATAGGACTGGTTCGCGGGTGGTGGGCCGATGTGGATGGCCTCGTCCGCCATTTGCACGTGCAGCGCCTGCTTGTCCGCATCCGAATAGATGGCGACGGTGGAAATGCCCATCTTGCGCGCGGTCTTGATAACCCGGCAGGCGATCTCGCCCCGGTTGGCGATCAGGATCTTGTTGAACATGCGATGTCCTTTGTCTTGGGTGTTTGAGAACGCAAAACGCCGCCCCAGACCAAATGGCCCAAGGCGGCGTTCTGCGCATGTTGGATCAGACCGCAGGCGGCCTGGATGTGACGTGCAGCTGAGGCGTCAGTTGCAGGTGTTCTGTGTCTTGCAATAGATGACGTTGCCCGCAGCCCCAGCCGCGGCCCCGATGACCGGGTTACCGTCGAGCGCGAGTGCGCCCAGGAACCCTGCCCCGCCGCCATAGAGCGCCTGTTCCGTCGGGTTGTCCCCGCAGGCCGCCAAACCGGCGCACAGTGCCAAGGCCATACAAATCCCTTTTGCTCGCATCCTGCCCATCCTTCTTTTTGTTCTGGTGTTTGCGCGCCCAGATGAGGGGGATCGCCCCCTGCCCGCAAGACCGCAAAGCGGTCAGTCAGAACATGCGCAAAACCCTGCCGAACAAGGGGCTTAAGATAGGCAGAAAAAGGGGCGGGCAGATACGAATGCTCGCAACTGGCCCGCCCTTGAGAAGGGGTACGGAATAGATGGTGTGTGGATGGCGCAGGCATTGTAGTGCCACCCACAAGCGCCACGCTGCCCCAACGGCAGATGCGCGCCAAGCCTGTTGCCTGACACACGGTCCGATGGGCCGCTTTCTGCCGAATTTGGACCGGGGCTTGCAGAATCATGCCGATCCCATGCTCACCCAGAAGAGCGCGAGCGCGTGTGGCTGTAGACCGTGCATTCCGGTGGCAGGCGCCAGCTTTTGTAACAACGGCGTGACACCAAATCGCTGACTTTCCAGGTCTCGGTAACGCTTCATTAACCGATCGGTACACCATACACGGAAATGTATGGCGCGAATTCAACGACATGGCGAGCGACCAAAACTTGTCGTGATCAGAACCGCCATCAACATCAATTTTCGCTGAAAAAATAACACCTTCCGCTCTCATCGTTGTCATTTCACCGTGCCCGATCTGCGTGAAAGGGGTGGTCCGCACCACTCGCAATGGAGGAGAGACCCAATGCAACATTCTCACATGCATCGGCTGAGTTTGGCGGCCTTGGCCAGCTTGGTCACAGCCGGGCTTGCCCAGGCGGACGAGGCCGGCACCAAGGCCCAGATCGACGCTCTGAATGCGCGTGTTCAGGCGCTTGAGAGCGCCAAGGCCCAGCCCGAGGGGGGCGATTTCCGTCTGGGTGGCACCACTGTTGACCTTTACGGCTATGTCAAAGCCGACGCCTACTATGACTTCGACTTCAACCAGGGCGACACCGCCTTTGTGAATAACATTGGCGAACCCACCAACGCCACCGACGGCAATTTTGGCGCCACGGTGCGCCAATCTCGCCTGGGCGTACGTACCACCACGCAATCCGATTTTGGCGCCATCGGAGGTCAATTGGAGTTCGACCTGTTCGGATCGAGCGGCACGGCCGAACTGCGTGTGCGTCATGCCAACGTGCGGATTGGCGACAACTGGCTGATCGGCCAGTACTGGACCAACTTCATGCCGCTGGCTCAATATCCCACAACCGTGGAATTCAATGGCCCCGTCGGCATCGCCTTTGCCCGCGTCCCGCAGCTGCGATACTCGAAGTCCTTTGGTCAAACCACCTTCAGCGCCTCGGTCGAGGAAAACACTGCGGCCTCGAACGACCCGGTCATCACGGCGGCCCTGTCGCATGACACCGACCTGTTCAGCGCCCGCATTGCGGGCCTTTACGGTTCGGTGCAGGCAGGCAACGTCGAGGTTGATCAGACCGGTGTGACACTGTCCGGCTCGGTCCGTCCCTGGGCCGGAGGTCTGCTCCAGGCCACCTACGTTCAGGGTGAGGCGCTTGGCCCGCTTCTGGTTGGCGTTGGCAGCGCCATCTCTGGCGGTCAGGCCAATGACGTCGAAGGCTACACGCTGGAACTGCGCCAGTCGGTTGGGGAAAAGTGGAACTTTGGCATCGCTTATGGCCGCGAGGATTACGACCTTCCGACCTCGACCGGGGCGCTGTCGTTTACCGAGTTGGAAACGATCCACGTCAACGCCTTTTACAACGCCACCGATAACCTGACCTTCAGCGGGGAATACATCATCGGCGAGCGCAACGACGCCACCAGCGGTGCCACCTTTGAAGGGGACCGCATTCAGCTGGCTGTTCAGCTGAACTTCTGACGCAACACCACTGTCCCGCTCTTTCCCGAGCGGGGCCGCGGCCTGTGGCCAATACTTATGTCGGCGCCCCAAATCCATCAGCGGCGATCGAACACATCCGGGAACGAAACCTGGGCAGTACTCACGTCGATGACCAGCAGGGCCTCATAGCTTGCGGGATCAAACGGATCTTCGGCGGCAATCACCTCGCGCTCGAACAGCCAGCTCAAGCGGCCCGCGTCCAGATTGCCACGCTCGAACGGCTGATCGCCGAACTGCTCCCACAATGCCTTCATGAACCCCGCGTCGGCACGGCGATCTGCAGGCTTGCGATCGCGAAACCGCTCGCGCCGCGTGATGGCGGTGACGCCCTTGGGGTTGGGGCGGCGAATGATGAATTGAAAATCGGTGCCCGGAAGGCGGCCAGGAAATCCGCGGTGTTTCAGCATGACACGGCCCCCCGGTACAGGGCGGTCAGCAGGGTTGGGATCGGCCCAAAGGCCGACCCCAGGACCAGTTTACTTGAGTTTACCGGTGTAGACCGGCTCGGTCGAGATGGGCTCGACGATGACAAACTCTTCTTCTTGCGAGTTGTCGCATGCCGCAACGGCGCCGACAAAGGCGACCATTGCAAGGAATTTGATGCTCTTGGACATCCGTCTCTCCTGGTTAGGTTTTCGAAACCAGCAAAGGGCGTACCCTCTACCTGCCTCAGTTCCGAGGTTACGGCCCCCGATAGGGAACCGGGCCTGAACATACTGGAAAAGATGTCGGAAATACATCCGAAGCGCGTCAAGTCTGTGTGCTGTGACTCCAAAGCCTCATATCCTTCTTTCGGTGAAGTTCGACCCGCAACATATTGTGGTGTCATCAGAACTCCTCCCAGATACAGCGGGCATTTTCCAGCCGATAAGCTTCAAAAAACTGGGTTACATCAGGCGCGCTCTCACCAAATGCCACGGCTTTGTCCGAGAGCGAAATCACCACGCGCGCGGGCACCAGCTCGCGTTGTAGGACGTAAGGCACCGCCAAGGTTTCGCACAGATGGTCCATGTCGACGGCAGACACGTCATAGCCGACACGCCCCACCGTCTGGCCGATCTTGGGCGCGACAAAGCGAAAGCGCAGCCACAACTCGCCGGGGTTTTCATCAAGCAGAACGTTGTCCAGATAGATGGGTTGGCCCGAGGGAACGGGCAACGACGCTTCGGCGACGACATGGGTGGACACCAGAGACAGAACCGCAAATGCGCAGCCCCAGCCTCGCCAAGGGCGAGCTCCTCCTGCCGGGGCTGCGTGCGCACAGCAATCCGCGTGCGCGGTTCTATCTCTGCGTGCGCGGATCATGGAGCTGATTCGTCCTTGGTGTCAAACTGAGATGGTGACGTGATCTCAATTAGTTCCATGTCATCAGAATGACGGACTTCGCGGTGCTTGATGCCGGGGGGTTGCAGGACACTCGATCCCTCGCGCAGGACATGTTCGCCCTGCCCTTCGTATTCAAAGACGACCCAACCCTTGGTGACATAGACCATCTGAAAGTCCAGCTCGTGACTGTGCCACGCGCCAGGACTTTCCATGCCCGGCACAGCCCGGATCACATGCGCGCCAAACTTGCCTTGGGTTGCCGCATCAATCCCCAGATCGCGATATTCGAAAAACGCACGCAGCCCCTGCCCCACAAACTTGCCATCATCGGCGTGGGAAATGGTGAAGGCCTGATTTTTCCAAAGCTCAGTCATCCGCGCACCAGGCAATGCTCGTCATACACAACGGGTGTGATAGCACTCCCGTCCAGCGTTGAGGCATGTTCCTCAAACACCGGGAAACCGGCCTGAACCAACGTGCCTTTTTGCGCGCTAGATGTGAAAATATACTTCGAGTTTTCAGGGGAGCGCTCGAACCAGTTTGGATCGTCTAACGTTCCGGTCATAACACCTACGAAACCGGGGAACCGCTCCAACTCAATAAACACTGTGGTCGCGCAATTGGGGCACGAATTGAGATACAACTCCTTACCGCTTCCTTCGGACACATGCGTAAACACTCGGGGCGCTCCCGACATCACCTTGAATGCCGCCCCCTGAAACCCCGCTAGGGCGTTCATCGGCGCCCCAGTCATACGTTGACAGAATTGGCATGAGCACCAAGTCAGGCGCATCGGCTTTTCGGATAGGGCATACCGCAAGTCGCCGCAAAGACAGCCACCCTCATGTATCGCAGACATCCCCTATCTCCTTCTGTCACTGCTTACCGGGAGGCCGTGCCCCACCAAAACGAATTCCGATTACAACGGAATGTTGTCATGCTTTTTCCACGGGTTCTTCAGCTGCTTGTTGCGCAGACTGGCAAACGCGCGGGACACGCGGCGGCGGGTCGAATGAGGCATGATCACCTCGTCGATGAAGCCGCGCTCGGCCGCCACAAACGGGTTGGCGAACCGATCTTCGTAATCCGCTGTGTGCGCCGCGATCTTGTCTGCATCGCCCAGGTCGGCGCGGTGGATGATCTCGGTAGCGCCCTTGGCGCCCATCACCGCGATCTCAGCCGTGGGCCAGGCATAGTTGAAATCGCCGCGCAGGTGCTTGGACGCCATAACGTCGTAGGCACCGCCGTAAGCCTTGCGGGTGATCACGGTCACTTTGGGGACGGTTGCCTCGCCATAAGCAAACAGCAGCTTGGCACCGTGTTTGATGACGCCGCCATATTCCTGCGAGGTGCCCGGCAGGAAGCCCGGAACGTCGACCAGCGTCATGATCGGGATCTCAAAGCAATCACAGAAGCGCACAAACCGTGCGGCCTTGCGCGAACTGTCGATATCCAGGCAGCCCGCCAGAACCATCGGCTGGTTGGCAACGACACCCACGGTCTGGCCCTCAAGCCGGATGAAACCAGTGATGATGTTCTTGGCGTAATCTTCCTGGATCTCGTAGAAATCACCCTCGTCCGCGACCTTGGCGATCAGCTCTTTCATGTCATAGGGCGTGTTCGGGTTTTCCGGGACGATGGTGTCCAGCGAGTTCTCGATCCGGCCCGGTTCGTCAAAGAAGGGGCGCACAGGCGGCTTTTCGCGGTTGTTGAGCGGCAGGAAGTCGACCAGGCGGCGCACTTCGGCCAGAGCCTCGACATCGTTTTCGAACGCACCATCGGCCACGGATGATTTTTTGGTGTGGGTCGATGCGCCACCCAGTTCCTCGGCGGTGACGACTTCATTGGTGACGGTTTTCACAACGTCAGGGCCGGTGACGAACATGTAAGAAGTGTCTTTGACCATGAAGATGAAGTCAGTCATCGCAGGCGAATACACGGCACCACCGGCGCAGGGGCCCATAATCACGCTGATCTGCGGCACCACGCCGCTGGCCATGATGTTGCGCTGGAACACTTCGGCGTAGCCTGCCAGCGAGTCGACGCCTTCCTGAATACGCGCCCCGCCCGAGTCGTTCAGGCCAATGATCGGCGCGCCGTTCTGGATCGCCATGTCTTGGATCTTGCAAATCTTTTGCGCGTGGGTTTCCGACAGAGACCCACCAAAGACGGTGAAATCCTGGCTGAACACATAAACCATACGACCGTTGATGGTGCCCCATCCGGTGATCACACCGTCGCCCGCATGCTTTTGATTTTCCATACCAAACTCGACACAGCGATGTGCGACGAACATGTCGAACTCTTCAAAGCTGTCTTCGTCCAGCAGCAGTTCGATCCGTTCGCGCGCCGTCAGCTTGCCGCGTGCGTGCTGCGCATCGATGCGTCGTTGTCCGCCACCCAGACGCGCATCGTTGCGGCGATCTTCGAGTTCGGTCAGGATATCTTTCATGGCGGTTGTCCTCGCGATGGTCCTATGTACAATTTTGCCGGACCATATAGAGTGCGCAGCACGAACCAAAGGAATATTCCGCAAATTTGCAAAGCCCAAGAACGCCAACTCATGCGAAATGCAAATTTGCTAATTGTCATGTCAACGCGACGTCCCCCGTGGACCTTTCCGCGTGACAGGAATAGATGCGAAGCATGCAACCTGAGTCTCAATCCAAGACGCCATCTCGGTCGGGGCGCACACCGCCCACCATCACCACGCTGATCCTGCTGTCAGGGCTGTCGGCTTTGGGTATGAACGTTTTCCTGCCCAGCCTGCCGAACATGACCGAGCATTTTCAGACGGACTATCGCCTGATGCAGCTGTCGGTCGCCTTGTACCTGGCCGTGAACGCGGCACTTCAGGTTGTGATTGGCCCCATCGCGGATAAAGCGGGACGTCGGCCTGTCATCCTATGGGGGCTCGCACTGTTCCTTCTGGCCACGCTCGGCACAATCTTTGCCCCAACGGCCGAGATCTTTCTTGTCTTCCGAATGTGTCAGGCCGTGATCGCTGTTGGCATCGTCCTGAGCCGCGCCGCCGTGCGTGATATGTACGAACAGGATCAAGCGGCATCGATGCTGGGATATGTCACCATGGGCATGGCCGTGGTTCCGATGGTCGGCCCGGCCATTGGCGGATTGCTGGATGAAACATTCGGCTGGCAAGCAAACTTCTGGCTGTTGTTCCTGCTGGGCGCATTGGCAATCATACTGATCTACGTGGACTTTGGCGAAACCGCCCTGAAAAGCGGCAAGACGCTGATCGCCCAGTTCCGCGAATACCCCGAGCTGCTGACTTCGCCCCGGTTTTGGGGTTACTCGTTGGCCTCCGGCTTCTGCTCGGGCGCGTTCTTTGCCTATCTGGGTGGCGCGCCCTTTGTGGGCACCGAGGTGTTCGGGATGAACCCGGCCGAGATGGGGTTCTATTTCGGCGCGCCTGCGATCGGCTACTTCTTTGGAAACTTCATCAGCGGACGCTATTCCATGCGCTATGGCGTAAACCGGATGGTCATGTGGGGCTGCTGGCTGAACGCCATAGGCGTGGCGCTGTCCCTGGTCGTGATGATCCTTGGGCTTGGATCTGCGTTGAGCTTCTTTGGCTTCATGACGTTTGTGGGCCTGGGCAACGGCATGGCCATCCCCAATGCCACTGCGGGCGCCTTGTCGGTGCGGGTGCATTTGGCTGGCACGGCATCCGGCCTGAACGGCGCCATTATGCTGGGCGGCGGCGCAGCACTCAGCGCGCTTGCCGGGTTCCTGCTGACGCCGGAAACCGGGGCGCTGCCGCTGCTGTGGATCATGCTGATTACCAGCGTCCTGGGCGTTCTGGCGATCCTGGTTGTGATCTGGCGTGAACGGCAGTTGGGCCTATGAGCTGAGGTCGGAAAACACGCGATCCAACCAGGCCACAACCAGCCGGATGCGTTCCAGATCCCGCAGCTCTTTACGGACCATCAGCCACACCTCTCGCTTGGGGAGGGTGCCATGGGCAAAGGGAACCTCGACCAACCTCGCATCACTCGCCCCGATGATCCGAGGCAAAAGGGTTCGGCCATGCCCGGCGCAGACCATCTGAAACAGCGTTTCGGCATCGTTGACCAGGACCGGACATGCGCCGTCTATCGCGGCTGCTTTTGCAATCACCTCGGCATGTGACAGATACTGCATGCGCGGCTCATACCCGATCCAGGAACCGTTCATGGCCCTCGGGCTTGCGTATGCGGCATACTCCAGCTCTCCCAACTTGCGAGCCAAAACGCTTTGCCCCCCTTCGGTGGGCCGGGCAAGACGCAGCGCAACATCGGCCTCCCCCCGCAAAAGGCTCAGGTCCCGCGCCTCCGAGATCAACTCCAATTGCAGGCCCCTCGACGTCGCTTGCATGTCGGTCAAGGCAGGCAGCAGAATGTGATTTATGACCAAAGGCACCGATGTCAGCCGCACGGTTCCCAATTGAACCTCTGACCCGGCCTGTGTGAGAGCGTTCACAGCCTGCATCTCATCCCTCATGACCTCGGCGTGTCGATGCAGTGAGCGACCGAATGTGGTCAGGCCAAGGCCCGTCCCGTTGACCTCGACCACAGCTTGCCCAAGACCCCGTTCCATGGCACGCAGACGGCGCGAGACAGTGGTTTTGTCCACGCCCAACTGTCGGGCCGCACCTTTGAGGCTGCCGGCCTGCGCAACGGCCAAGAGAAATTGCATATCGTCCCAGTTCATGACTGCAATCTTGCACTACAGGAGTGCAATTTTCCACCCTTTGCAGCAACCTTGCAGCACGCCAATCTGACCCCATTCAATCAGAAAGGACACGAACATGCTCTATTGCGTCACCTTCCAGGACAATTCAGGGAAAGAACACCTGCGGCAAGAATACATGGCTGATCATCTGGTATTCCTCGCCACGCTTGGCCCCAAGATGATCGGAGCCGGACCCTTGTTTGACGGCCAGGATGGGCAAGGCGGCATGTGGCTGGTCGAGGCGGACAGCGCCCCCGAAGTCCAATCGCTGGTCGAGCAGGATCCCTTCTGGCCCACCGGCCTGCGCAAAAGCGTCAGCGTCCTGGAATGGCGGCAAGTTTTCCGGGATGGCCAGCGGGCCTAGGGTTGCCCGCCTAGCTTTGCAAATGTAACCTGAGCAATAAGTAAACTTGCAAAGATTCAGGCACCCATCCATGGCCACCCAAAAACTCTATGCTGGCGCCAAACTGCGCGAGATCCGCACCCGCCTGACACTGACGCAAAAGGATTTTGCTGCCAAGCTGGGGGTGTCTCTCCCCTATCTCAACCAGATGGAAAACAACAACCGACCGGTGTCGACCACGGTTGTTCTGGCGCTGGCGCAAGAGTTTGGGCTGGACGTGACCGAACTGAGCACTGGCGACAGCGAACGGCTGGTCAGTGACATGCGCGAGGCGCTGGCCGACCCGATCTTTGCCGATACCATGCCGCCGCTCGCTGACTTACGCCTGACCGCATCAAACGCCCCTGCGCTGGCGCGCGCCTTTATCGAATTGCACAAAAGCTATCGCCAGACCCACGAACGGCTGGCTTCACTGGACGAAGCTCTGGGTCGCGAAGATGCCCGTATTCAGGCCAGCCCGTGGGAAGAGGTGCGGGATTTCTTTCACTACTGCGACAACTACATCGATGCCGTAGACCATGCGGCGGAGCGGTTCTCGACCCAGGCCAACGACCCCGGTGACGTGCGCACGGCTGCCTTGGGCAGCCTGTCGGCGCGCGGTATTCAAGTGAAACTCACGGATATCGAGGCTTTGCGCAGTTTTGACGCAAATGCGCGGGTCTTGCACCTGTCCTCGCGCTCGTCGCCACAAACACAAGTCTTTCAGATGCTGTTGCAGGTGGCGCTCGTCAGTCAGGACAAGCTGTTAGAGGCAACACTGGATTTCGCCCGTTTTCACAGTGAAGAGGCGCGGTCGATCGCCAAGATCGGACTGGCCAACTACTTTGCCGGGGCCGCCCTGATGCCCTATGGCACCTTTCTTGCTGCCGCACGGGATTGCCGCCACGATCTGGAACTGCTGAGTGCGCGCTTTGGCGCTTCTATCGAACAGGTCGCACACCGCCTGTCGACGATGCAACGCCCCGGTGCCAAGGGCATCCCATTCTTCTTTGTCCGCGTCGATCAGGCCGGCACCATCACCAAGCGCCACTCGGCCACGCGACTGCAATTCGCCCGCTTTGGCGGCGCCTGCCCGCTGTGGAACGTGCACCGTGCCTTTGAAACGCCAGGGCATTTCCTGCGTCAGCTGGCCGAAACGCCAGACGGCGTGCGCTATATCTCGCTGGCCCGCGATGTGTCGAAACCCGGCGGATCTTTCGGCGCGCCGGTGCGCCGCTATGCCATCGCGCTTGGGTGCGAGGTGCGCCATGCCGACGCGCTGGTCTATGCCGACAACATGGATGTCACCAACGCCAGTGCCTATGAACCTATTGGTATCTCGTGCCGCATCTGCGAACGGAAACACTGCCACCAGCGCTCGGTCCCGCCATTGGAACGCCGCCTGACAATCAACGCCAATGAACGCGGCACGCTGCCCTATGAGGTGAACTGACCGCCCCTTGCCACCGCCAAAAGCGTACAAATTGACGCGGAATCCGGTCATTTCCTAACTTCACGTCAAGTTACGTTTGCGAAACCCACACAATCCTATAAGAGCGAGCAAACGACTCAGAAAAGCAGGCGAATGTTCGACACATCCTCTTCGCGGCCGCAGCCCGAAATCCGAGCCGCAAGAGACTGGATCAAGGTCCTCTCGCAGTATCGCACCCCCAATGCAGGCCGCAGCTGGTTCGAGCTGGCGGTGACTGCAGTTCCTTTTGTGGTGCTATGGGCACTCGCTTGGTGGGCCTTGTCCGTCAGCTATGGTCTGGCGGTTGTCCTCTCGCTGATCAACGCCGCGTTTCTGCTGCGGCTGTTCACTATCCAGCACGATTGCGGCCATGGCGCGTTTTTTGAGAACCGCACCCTCAACGATTGGCTCGGGCGCATCCTGGGCGTGTTGACCCTGACACCCTATGACGTCTGGAAGCGATCACATTCGATCCATCACAGCGGTGCCGGCAACCTGGCGCGGCGCGGAATTGGCGACATCCACACAGCCACGGTCGCGGAATACCGCGAGATGAGCCCTATGAGCCAGATGATGTATCGGCTTTATCGCAACCCCATCGTGCTGTTTGGCTTTGGTCCTGGCTACCTGTTCTTTCTGCAAAACCGCCTGCCCCTGGGGTTCACGCATCAGGCCAAATATTGGGTCAGCGCCATGTGCACCAATGTGGCCATTGTCTCGGCTCTTGCAGTGATCTGGTATTTCGGTGGATGGGCGCCCATCCTGCTGATCTTTGTGCCTAGCACCCTGCTGGCGGCCACTGCGGGCATGTGGCTGTTTTATGTGCAGCACCAGTTTGAAACCGCCCATTGGGACACGGACGAGGACTGGCAGTTGCATGATGCCGCTCTGCACGGCAGCTCGCACTATATCCTGCCGCCCGTGTTGCAATGGCTGAGCGCCAACATCGGCATTCACCACGTGCATCACCTGTATAGTCGCATCCCGTTCTACCGCCTGCCTGAAGTGCTGCGGGATCACAACGTTCTGGCCCAGGCCAACCGCATGACCATTCGTGAGAGCCTGAATAGCGCACGCCTGCATCTGTGGGACGAAAACTCGCGTCGCCTGCTGTCTTTTGCGCAGGCCCGTGCTCTGACCGACTGACATGAAAAAGGGGCGCTCAAGCGCCCCTCTGTTCTTCTCGGCCTAGATTCAGGCCTTGGATAGGATACCCCAAATCTCGTCCTTGAGAGCAGCGCGCTTCTTGCGCAGATCCACCTCGGCCAACTCCTCAAGCGGCTCGATGTTGGTCTCGGCACGGTGCACAGCGCGGTTGATCTCGTGATACTCATCCGCAAGCCGGGCGAAATGCGCGTCCGACTGTTTCAGCGCGCTCATGGCGTCGATCTTGTCGGGAAATTCCTCGGCCAATTCATGCGGGGTGTGAGACATCTGTTCGCTCCTTTTTTCCGGTTCGAACAGAGCCTACGTCAACGCCACCCGACGCCACTTTGACCCGGATCAAATGCGCGTAGAAAACCCATCTTTTCGAGACTAATTTTTGGCCGCGCGCCAACCTGCGCGCCGCGCTTCATCAGCGGTGCAGAACCACCGTTCACCTTTGGCCGTGCTGATCCGTGTGCGGCTGTAATGCGGTTGGCCGGGGCGATGGAAAATCCGCTCTCCCTTGGCCGAGATATTGCCCTTGATCTGACAGTTCGCGGGAGAATCTGCCGTTCGCTTGGCGGCGCGATGATCCCAGGGCAGCGCAACGCGCGCGGCATGCAGCCCCGCCGCCGCCAACTTGGCGCGGTTTTCGGCGCCGACGTAGTCCGTCGAATACTTGCGAAAAGCAAAGGCCAGCCCTTGCGACACCAGTGCCTGCCCGACATCGCGGCCCTGAACCTTACAGCGTGCGACCGTGCGGCCGTAGCGATCTTGGGTGATACGCGCGCATTGCGCTGTATGCCCATCATAGAGGCCGCGCACCTGCTGCGTCGCCCAGGCCCCGCAGTCCCATCCCTGCCCC
Source organism: Falsiruegeria mediterranea M17 (assembly GCF_900302455.1). Classification (GTDB taxonomy): domain Bacteria; phylum Pseudomonadota; class Alphaproteobacteria; order Rhodobacterales; family Rhodobacteraceae; genus Falsiruegeria; species Falsiruegeria mediterranea. The sequence goes on along the minus strand of NZ_ONZG01000004.1, from coordinate 390,736 downwards.
GAGGAGCGGGTGCAGGTCTGGTCAAACTCGGGCGCGTCAATGCCATGCAAACGCACTCGGGTGCCGCCAACGTCCCATGTGTCGGTATCAATCACCCGGACAGGACCGGACAGGTCAGCGGATGCGACCACCGGAAAGGCGGCCAGAACAAAGGCGAAACAAATTCTTAACATGATCCTGATATGCGCCCCCGGATGGGCGCATTCAACAGGCGCTGTTAAGAAAGGTTAACGTCCTTTCGTCACCGTTGTGCGGTTTCCCAATTCGGGTTGATCCAGGGCGCATCATTTGCCCGCGCCAGCGCGTCACGCCCCAGCAAGTGATCCGACATTTTCTCGCCCACCATGATCGACGGCGCGTTGAGGTTGCCGTTGGTGATGCGTGGAAAGATCGAGCTGTCTGCAACGCGCAGGCCGTCGACGCCGATCACCCGACCCTCAGGATCGACAACCGCATTGGCGTCATCCGCGCGCCCCATCCGGCATGTGCCGCAGGGGTGATAGGCACTCTCGACGTGCTCCTTGATGAACCCGTTCAGCTCGTCATCGCTTTGCAGGGCATCGCCCGGCTGGATTTCATGCCCAGCAAAGGGTGCGAACGCCTCTTGCCCAAAAATCTCACGCGTAAGGCGGATACAGGTGCGGAAATCGGCCCAGTCATCCTCGTGGCTCATGTAGTTGAACAAAATTTTGGGCGCATCCTCGGCCCGGTTCGACCGCAGGGTGACCGCGCCACGCGACTTGGACCGCATCGGGCCAACGTGTGCCTGAAACCCGTGCCCCTCAGCCGCCGCCTGCCCGTCATAGCGCACCGCCATCGGCAGGAAGTGATACTGAATGTCCGGATATTGCACGCCTGCCTGCGAGCGGATGAAGGCCGCGCTTTCGAACTGGTTCGAGGCGCCCAGACCGGTTTTTGTAAACAACCACTGCGCCCCAATCGCCCCTTTGGAGATCAAGTTCCAATGCTTGTAGAGCGTGATCGGCTGTGTCGCGGCCTGCTGGATGTAAAGCTCCAGATGGTCCTGCAGGTTCGCGCCGACACTGGGGCGATCGGCTACGACGTCGATACCATGCTCGGCCAGATGCGCACCCGCGCCGATGCCCGACAGCATGAGCAGCTTGGGCGAGTTGATCGACGAGGCTGCCAGAACCACCTCGCGCCGGGCGCGGATAATCTGTTTTTTGCCGCCCTTGATGATCTCGACGCCGGTGGCGCGCCCCTCTTCCATCACAACGCGCGACGCCAGCCCATTGACCAGATCACAGTTCGGGCGTTTCAAAGCGGGTCGCAGATAAGCATTGGCGGCGGACCAGCGACGGCCTTTGTAAACCGTCTGCTCCATCGGGCCAAAGCCCTCTTGTTTCTCACCGTTGTAATCGCCGGTGACCTCATATCCGGCCTGCTGACCCGCATCGACAAAGGCCTTGAACAGCGGGTTTGAACGAGGTCCACGTGTCACATGCAGCGGGCCATCGGTGCCCCGCCAGGTCGGGTCGCCACCGTGGCCGCCGTCGTGCCAGGTCTCCATCCGTTTGTAGTAGGGTAGCACGTCTGCATAAGACCAGCCATCAGCGCCCATTTCGGACCAATGGTCGAAATCCATCGCATGACCGCGCACATAGACCATGCCGTTGATCGAGGACGAACCGCCGATCACCTTGCCGCGCGGACAGGCCAGACGGCGACCATCCAGATGCGGCTCAGGCTCGGACTGATAGCCCCAGTCATACCGCGACATGTTCATCGGATAGCTCAGCGCCGCAGGCATCTGGATGAACGGCCCCGCATCGGTGCCGCCATGTTCGATCACCAGCACCGAGGCCCCTGCCTCGCTCAGACGATAGGCCATGGCACAGCCGGCGGACCCGGCCCCTACGATGACAAAATCTGCTTCCATGTCTCAGGCTCCTGCCAAACCTGCCGGGGCCGCCCGCAGCAACGGGCGTTCAAGTTTTCATGCCTCCGGCGGGAGTATTTTCAAAAAGGTGAAAGGATCATTCGCCACGCGGGAAGCGTTGGCTGTCCTCCAGATTGTCCAGGTTCATGTGGTTGCGCATGTAGCGTTCCGAGGCCTTTTGCAGTGGCTGATAGTCCCAAGGGTAATAGCCCCCCTGGCGCAGCGCCTCATACACCACCCAACGTCGGGCTTGGCTGGCGCGCACATCTGCATCAAAACGGTCCAGGTCCCAGCGGGCCTCGGACTTGGCCTTGATGGTGGCCAGCGTGCCCGCGTGGGCCGGGTCGTCCGCCAGGTTCGTCAGCTCATGCGGGTCGGTGTCAAGATTGAACAGCTGATCGGGGTCCAGCGCGCAGCGGTTGTATTTCCACGGACCGTAGCGCAGCGACACCAGCGGCGCATAAGACGCCTCGGCCGCGTATTCGATCGCCACAGGCTCTGTCCGCTCGGTCCCCTGCGCCAGTGGCACAAGGTTCATACCATCAGTCCAGGGTTCGATCTCGGCCATGTCGACGCCCGCAAGAGCGCCCAAGGTCGGGGTCACGTCGATTGTAGACACCGGCGTGTCAATCAACCCGACAGGCATGTCGGGAGACGAGATCATCAAAGGCACACGCGACGAGCCCTCATAGAAGCTCATCTTGAACCACAGGCCCCGCTCGCCCAGCATGTCGCCGTGGTCCGAGACGAACATGATGATCGCCTCTTGCCGAGTGGTTTCCAGCACATTCAGAATTTCGCCGATCTTATCATCCAGGTACGAGATATTGGCGAAATAGGCCTGACGTGAGCGTTTGATGTTCTCCTCAGAGATGTCAAAGCTGCGCCAGTCGTTGGCATCAAAGATACGCTTGGCGTGGGCGTCGTGATCGTCGTAGTCCATCGCCGGGATTTGCGGAAGCAGATGCTCGGAATCCTCGTAAAGGTCCCAGTATTTCTTACGCGCCACGTAAGGGTCATGCGGGTGGGTAAAGCTCACGGTCACGCACCAGGGGCGGTCATCATTGCCGCGCGCCAGATCATAGAGCTTGGCGGTCGCGTTGTAGGCAACCTCGTCGTCATACTCCATCTGGTTCGAGATCTCGGCGACCCCTGCCCCGGTGACCGAGCCCATGTTGTGGTACCACCAATCGATGCGCTCGCCCGGTTTGCGATAATCCGGCGTCCAGCCGAAATCGGCCGGGTAGATGTCGGTGGTCAGGCGATCCTCAAACCCGTGCAGCTGATCGGGGCCAACAAAGTGCATCTTGCCCGACAGGCAGGTGTAATAGCCCGCGCGGCGCAGGTGGTGAGCGTAGGTGGGAATGTCACTGCGGAACTCGGCCGCGTTGTCGTAGACCCCAGTACGCGAGGGCAGCTGACCCGACATGAACGACGCCCGGCCCGGTGCACACAGTGGCGACGCCGTATAAGCATTGGCAAACCGGGTTGAGCGCTCAGCCAACTTTTTCAGGTTCGGGGCATGCAGCCAGTCCGCGGGACCATCGGGAAAGAGGGTACCGTTGAGCTGATCCACCATCAGGATCAGGATGTTGGGGTTTGTCATTTTCCGCTCTCGATCAGGGTATTCAGAACGCGCAGGGCGTGGTTGACGGCCAGTTGCGGCTCTTCCGGGGCGCTGAGCGCGGCGCGGATGTAGAGACCGTCAATCAGGGCGATCATGTTTTCGGCACCCTCAACCGGGTCCGCCAGCAAGGGACGCAAGGCATCAACCAGGTTCGAGCGTATGCGCGCCTGATAGATCTGCCACAGGCGCAGCGCATCGTCATTGGTCTGGGCCAGCACATAGAATGTCATCCAGGCTGCAATCACATCAGGCGTGAAGCAGGATTGCGCAAAACAGGCGCGGATGATGGCCTGTGCCCGTTCGTGACGTGGGGCTGCTTTCAGTTCACTGCGGGCCTCGGCGCCGAAATCCGTCAGGATACGTCGCATAGCGGCCAGAAAAATCTGATCCTTGCCGCCAAAGTAGTGGTGAGCCAGCGCACTGGACATGCCCGCGCGTTTGGCGATCTGGCTGACGGTGACGTCCAGGGACTTGGAGGCGCCAAGCTCGGCAATCGTGGCACGCACGATGGCATCACGGCGGATGGGTTCCATTCCAACTTTGGGCATTCATGCGTCTCCAGCTGTCTGGAGGAAACGCTAGGCGCTTTTTATTGACTCGTCAATCAAGAACCCGCAGATCAGTCTACCCGCTGGTATCGCAGGACATTTCCGCGCGGCAGGTGGGTCATGTTCAGGAATGGCCCATCGACCTGTAGATCACCATAGCAGGTCGCTGCCGAGTCGCCGTCGGACTGCAGAATCAGATATGGCCCGCCTTCGGAATAGTCGTTGCAACTGGCGCTGACGCGAATTGATCCGCTGTCCAGGATTTGGGTGTCATAAGTCAGATCCAACAGTGAGCCATCCAGCATCAAACCCGCTGCGGTATCGTCCCGCGACTGCCATTTGCCCTGCATGTCCTGCAGCAACTCGTCTGCCTCCCCCCACCCGCGCGCAAAGAGCTTGTAGGGCACCAGGTCGGCGGTGCGATCATGGACCGCTTCCATATCGCCATGCACGATCACGGGGCTGCCGGGGCGGAAGCGGTCGACAAAAGCAAAGGCCTCCTCTCCCTCGCGCCCGTCCTGGCGAAAGAACACCTGCACACCATCTGCGAACAGGCTGCACGCGATTTGCCCGCTCTCGGTTGTACAGGCCTGGAAATTGCCCGCCGCGCTGTAAGGCTCGCCGTATTTGCCCGGTGGCACAAAGGCCGGTTCGCTTGGGGGCGCGGGCCGGGAAACGGCAGCCAGATGGGTCACGTGGTCCTTTTCTGTCTTGCCGGTGTCAAGCTCCAGGAACTGCCCATGGCCGTAGCCGCGCCCGCCACACTCCTGATCGCCGGCGATGTCGAACACATCGGCCAGAATGCAAAAGCCGATCCCCTCGTGGTCGAACGCCCACCCGTCGGCCTGCGCCATCAGATAGTAATAGCGGTTGACCAGATCCCCAGCCAGAACGGTGGCGCATTGGTCGGGTTCGATGTTCCACCAACCTTGCGACACCCAGCCGTCGTCCCCGCGATAGCCGATAGCAACCGAATGCAGAACGGCGGTGTCATTGCACACCGCCAGCCCTGCCACGGCAGGGCCGGATGCCATCAGACCAAGGCCTAAGAAGAACGCGCGTAACCTCATGCCGCCACCCTAGGAGCAGGAGCGTTGCCCTGACAAGCGTCAGAGTTTGGGCGTGTTGGGATTGGGTGTAATTTCACGACGCTTCAGCACCGCCTCGCGCCAGGTGATAAAGCTGATGGCCGCCAGGATCAGAGTGCCGCCAAGGACAACCCAGAAATCGACGCCCTCGTCAAAAACCAGCGCACCAAGCAGCGTGGCCCAGATCAACTGTAGAAACGTCACCGGCTGCGTCACGGCCACCGGTGCCGCCTGCATTGCGAGTGTCATGAAGTAATGCCCCCCCGTCGCAAAAGAGGCGATGGCAAACAGGATGCCAAGTTGCGGCAACGTGGGCGTCACCCAGACGGCGATGGCAAAGGGCGCAATGCCGATGGTGACAAAGATCGACATCATCGCGACGACGACAACAGGGCTGATCTCTTCGACCAGCATTTTGACCATCAGATAGGAAATGCCCATGCACAGCGTCGTGCCCAGCATCGCCAGGTGGCCGGGGCTGATCTCGCGAAAGCCCGGACGCAGGATGATCATCGCCCCGATCAGCGCCACGATGATCGCGGTGATCCGGCGCGCCGCCATCGTCTCGCCCAGAAACAGCGCAGCACCGATGGTGACATAGACCGGTGTGAGGTAGTTCATCGCTGTCACCTCGGCCAGGGGGATCTGCGTCATGGCAAAGAACCACAGCATGACCGCCGCGCTGTGGATCGCACCCCGCAAGGTGAACAGACCCCATTGGCGTCCCGTCAATCGCGTTCGGATCAGCGTGCCGAGTGCAGGCACAAAGAACACCAGCCCCAACAGATACCGCAAAAAGGCCGACTGGGTGGGATGCATGCCCGAGCCCATGGATTTCACCAACGCAGTCATGACCACAAACGAAAGCCCTGCCGCCAGCATCCACAGGATACCAGCAATTGGGCGTTGGGTGGCGGTCGCGTCGGCTTGGCTCATACGCCCCTTGAACACCCATTCACAGGCAGGGGCAACCCTTCACATCGCAACAAGTTTTAGGGCAATTCCCCACATTACGACACCGATACCAGCGTCCAGCACTTGCCAGGCCCGCGGCCGGGCAAACAGCGGCCCCAAGGCCCGCGCCCCGTATCCCAGCGAAAAGAAGAAAACAAAACTCGCCAGCATCGCCCCCAAGGCAAAGAACATGCGGTCGTCATATTGGGCCGAGATCGAACCCACCAACACGACGGTATCCAGATAGACGTGCGGGTTGAGCCACGTGAAGGCAAGCACGGTTACCAAAGTGGCCGCCAATCCGGTCACTCGCGCGCCCGTCATCTCCATACTGGCCCCACCACGCCAGGCCGACCGAAAGCTCATCGCGCCGTAACACAGCAAAAACAGCGCCCCGCCATAGCGCATCGCGGGTTCGAACCAGGGCACCGCCTGCGCCAAGGAACCCATGCCGTAGACACCAGCCGCAATCAGCACCGCATCCGACACGGCACAGGTCAGGCACACCGCAAAGACATGCTCGCGTCGCAGCCCCTGACGCAGAACAAAGGCATTCTGCGCCCCGATCGCCAGAATCAGGCTAAAACCAAGGGCAAAGCCGGGAAAAAATGACGTCAGCATGAAGGCTCCTGTTGTTCGACTGCCCGGTTTGACTAGAGGCCACGCGTTGCGTAGTCTAGTTAAAGATAATCAGCTTAGATAAGCAAAACTAATGCAATTCGATCCACAGCACCTTGCCGCCCTGTCTGCCATCCTCAGCCGGGGAAGCTTTGAGGTCGCCGCCGCCGATCTGTCGGTGACGCCATCGGCCATCTCGCAACGGATCAAGGCGCTCGAGGATCGCCTGGGCACGTCGTTGATCAACCGTGGAACGCCCTGTACAGGCACACCTGCGGGCATTCGTCTGGCCAAGCATGCCGAGGACGTCGGCATCCTTGAAGCTCAGGTCAGCCGCGAGCTGTCGCTGGATGCAGCCCCTGGCCCCGCCCGATTGCGTATTGCCGTCAACGCCGACAGCCTGGCGACCTGGTTTGTCAACGCCATGGCAGCAGTGCCGGATGTCTTGTTTGATCTGGTGATCGACGATCAAGACCATTCCGCCGACTGGCTGAAGCGGGGGGAGGTCAGCGCTGCCATCACCGCATCGACCAAACCGGTGACGGGGTGCGACATGCACCCGATTGGCGCGCTGCGTTATATCGCGACTGCCAGCCCATCCTTCTTGGACCAATGGTTTGCCGAAGGCGTCACCGCCAAAGCCCTGGCCGTTGCCCCCTGCCTGACTTTCAATGCCAAGGACGGGCTGCAACGGGCCTGGCTGCAGGAAAATTTTGACACCCGGATCTCTCCGCCCACCCATTTCTTGCCGTCAACCCAGGCTTTTGTAGACGCAGCGCGCCATGGCATGGGATGGGGCATGAACCCGGTCCAACTGGTGCGCGGCCCAATCCGCAACGGCCGCTTGGCCCCCCTGATCCCAAAAACGCCGCTGGATGTGCCATTGGCTTGGCAGGTCAGCCGCATCATGGCCCCTGCCTTGGAGCCGGCCACCAAAGCGGTTAAACAGGCCGCGACCAAAGGGTTGATCCCCGACTGAGTGCGGCCAATAAAGGGGCAACGCATGAAGGATTCCAAATGTTTGCCCGCGAAGACCTGACCTACACCACCCTGCCCCTGCCCGACCGCGCCGACCTGAGCGATGACGAAATGCGCGCCGCCGCCCAAGCGTTCCACGAGGTCATGGGCAAGCGCCACACCGTACGCGACTATTCCGACCGGCCCGTGTCGCAACAGGTGATCGAGGATTGCATTCGCACCGCAGGCACCGCGCCCTCAGGCGCCAATCACCAGCCCTGGCACTTTGTTGCGATCAGGAACCCCGCTCTGAAACAGCGCATTCGCGAAGAGGCCGAAGAGGAAGAGCGCCGGTTCTACGCGGGCGGCGCAGGCGACGAATGGATCAAGGCGCTGGAACCCATCGGGACGGATGCGGTCAAGGAGCACCTGACCGTGGCGCCCTGGCTGATCGTGGTCTTTGCCCAACGCTGGGGCCAGTTCGAAGATGGCACCCGGTTCAAGAACTACTACGTCCCCGAAAGCGTCAACATCGCCACCGGCTTTCTGCTGGCTGCCCTGCATCACGCAGGCCTCTGCACGCTGACCCACACCCCCAACCCCATGCGGTTTCTGAACGAGGCGCTTGACCGTCCAGCCTCGGAAAAGCCCACGATGATCATCGCCGTGGGCCACCCGGCCGAGGATGCGACCGTGCCCGAAGTGGCCAAGAAGAAGAAACCCTTGGACGAGATTCTGACCATCTGCGATTGATCCAAGGCTCAGGTCATGTGCATGGTTGGCCCCATGCGCATCGATCCGGCCTCTGCTTCCCTGCCCCACGTCTTCTGGCTGTGGATCGTGCTGCCGCGTGCGCTGATCCTGGGGGCTCTGGCCGTGCTCGGATCTACTCTGACGATGCCTGCTCTGATCCTCTATCCGCTGTTGGCGGTGGACATCGTGGTCTTCGGCTGGCAGATCGCCCGCTTCCAACGCAGCGCCGACGCCCATGTGGTTGGTCACGGCGGGCTGGCCGCCGTCTGGGGCGGCCAACTGGCATTGCTGGTGGCCGCCGGTTTGGGCGTTGCCCTGTGGTGGGGGCTGGCGCTCGACACCCACGCCCCGCCGGAAGAAGAGCTGTTCACCGACCGGATGGACCGCGAACATGCCGCCACCTACCAGTTGGAGCTGTCGCAAGACGGCACCACGCTGATGTTCCAAGGGGCGATTACCTTTGGCCTGACCCGCCGCGCGACAGCCCTCGCCGATCAAGCGCCCCGGTTGACACAAGTGACCCTCCACAGTCCCGGCGGCCACATCTACGAGGCGCGCGGCTTTGCCAAACTGATCCGTGATCGCGGGTTGAACACCCACGCCGTCGGCGATTGCACCTCAGCCTGCACTCTGCCCTTTGTGGCCGGGCAAAACCGCTCCTTGGCCCCCGACGCGCGTCTGGGCTTTCACCAATACGCGCTGAACTTTGACACAGCCCTGCCGCAGATCGATCTGCAACAGGAACAGGACAAGGACCGCACCTTGTTCGAGACCCAAGGCGTGCATCCGTCCTTTCTGAACGACATGTTCAACACCCCCAAAACCGACCTGTGGTACCTGACCGAGGCCGAGGCGCGCGCGGCGGGTCTGATCACCCCCTGACCACGTCACAAGATCACCGGCTAGCGTTCTGCGGTGCCGCGCCTCACCGCAGGCGAGGCGCCCGGCCCAACTGAGCAAAGGCCCGTCAGGGCATACAGCGAGGGCGGGAGCGCGCCCCCTAGCCGTGTTGCGCCGCCAGATGCGGAAAGCTGTCGACAAAGCGCCCGAACTTGTGGCGTCCGCATGTCACCGCCTCGTATCGCGCCGGATTGTCCGCGCTGACACACCCCGGCAAGGGGGCAAACTCGGCCTCGTAATCGGCATCAATGAAGAACGGGATCGAATAGCGCTCGCGCCCGCTGGTGTTCACCACACGGTGCAGGTTGGCCAGATAAACGTCATTGGTCAGGCGCTGCACAAGATCGCCGATGTTGATCACAAAAGTGCCCGGGATTGGCGGCCCCTCGACCCAATCACCGTCGCGGTTCATCACCTGCAACCCGCCCACATCATCCTGCGCCAATATTGTCAGGTTGCCGTAATCGGTATGCGCCCCAATCCCCATGACGCTCTCGTCAATCTTGCCGGTCTGCGGCGGATAATGCAGCAAGCGTTGAATGCTGATCGGATCGCGCATCTTGGGTTCAAAAAAATCAGGCGTAAGGTCCAGGCTTTGCGCAATCCCGCGCAGCAGGATGGCAGATAGCCGCTTCATCTCTTCATGATACCCGTAAACTGCTTTGCTGAACTCCGGCAGCGCCTCGGGCCATTGATTGGCTCCAAAGAACGGCACATCAACACCCGGTGTCTCCGGACCAAGATCGAAGCACTCCTTTAGATCCTTGGTCTTGGTCGGGTCGGTGTTTTCGCCAAACACCTCAATATACCCTCGCATCGCCACTCCCGAGTTGCCGATGTGCAGCTTCATCTTGTCTTCCAGCGGCAGGTCAAAGAACGCGCGGGTCTGGGCAAAAGCTGCCTCAACCGTCTCGGCCGCAACGCCGTGGTTCTTGACGTACATGAAACCCACATTGGACAGCGCCCACCGGATCTCTTTTGCGACCCGCGCCGGATCGCTGCCATCCACCAGCGGGGCAACGTCGATCACCGGGATGCGGTCAAAGGATTGGCGCGCAGCACGCAGGCTGTCGTCGAGTTGGGCCAGGGCGGCATCGGACATGGGGTTCCTCCATTCATGTGCCGCCAGAAATACGCGCAAGGCCGGACATGACAATTGCGAAAATTCTCACCTTGAATTACTAGAAGTAAGTCATCCGCAACAACTCAGCCACAACTTCACCATATCGGGAAAGCACGGCGATGCCAAAACGCCCCTATGATCTGCCCCCGCTCAGCGCGCTCTCCAGCTTCGAGGCCGCCGCCCGGCACGAAAGCTTCAAATCCGCCGCTCAAGAGCTGAACGTCACCCCGGCCGCCATCAGCCATCAGGTCAAGGCGCTTGAGGCCGAATTGGGCCAACAGCTGTTCCACCGCCACCAACGCGGGGTGGAACTGTCTCAAACCGGGCAGATGTTGCAGCTGACCTTGCAACATGGTTTTGAGCAGATTTCCAATGTCGTCACGCAACTGCGGCAGGACAGCCAGACGCGCGCGGTGACCATCGGGGCGACAACCGCGGTCTCGTCTCTTTGGCTGACACCCCGGTTGGCAAGGTTCTGGAAACGGCACGGCAACATTGCCGTTACCCAGAACGTCTCGGACACGGATCATGCACAGACGGGGTGCAACCTGAGCATTCACTACGGCGACATGACCCGCGACAACGGCGATTGCCGACCGTTGTTCCGCGATCGGATCGCAGCGCTCGCCAGCCCTGTTTTTGCCGCCGAGAATCCCGCTGAGACATTAGCAAATCTAGCCCACCTACCTTTGATCCACCTGAATGCAACAGACGAGCGATGGACGGACTGGCGCACCTGGTGCACGGCACTGGACTATGATGGCCCCATTGGCGAAGGGCTGCGGGTCAACAACTACACCATTGCCTTGCAAGCGGCTCAGGATGACATGGGCGTCGTGCTGGGTTGGAACGCGCTGACCGCACCGCTGGTGCAATCAGGTGCGCTGGTGCGGTTGTTGCCGCAGGACATAACCGCGCCCTTGGATTTCTACATCAAGACCCACGCCTCGGCCAATGAACGCGCGCTTCTGTTGCGCGATTGGCTGCTGAAGGACCCCCCCTAGCGCCGTTCTGCGCGCACGCGTTCGGCCAGTCCCTGCAAATTCCCGCCAAGAACCCTACCCATCATGACCTTCATCATCGTCTGCCCCACCAGCCAACCCAAGGGGCCGTATTTTACACGATAATCAAAGCTCCAAGTCACGCGCGCCTGACCGCCAATCGGTGCGATACGAATGTCGGCAAATGCCTCATGCAGTGGCATTGCCGCCATTTCAGACAACGTGACTGAATAGCCGTGTCCAGGCGACCAATCCGTGACTTCCTCAACCAACGAAGTTCCATTCTTGAAATGGTTCCGACGTTTCGAACCGACGCCATCCTCACCCGTGTTGAGCGCGTCGACCGACACGATATCGGGGGCAAATCTGTCGATCTGCATGAAACTGCCTAAGACGGCCCAAACCTCATCCGGGGTGGCATCAAGGGACAGACTGCGTTCAAAGTGGATCATTTAGATGGCTCCGTGCTTGGGCGCGCGAACTGCGCGATTTCCTGTGTTCGGGCCTGTCCTAGAATTGTCCTGCTCTCACCGTTGTGACAGTAGTGTGAGAGGAGGATGCAAAAATGCGTCGCACGGAACGGCTTTTCCAGATTATCCAGATCCTACGGTCCACAAAGGCACCGATTACAGGGCGGGAGCTTGCCGATGAGTTGGAAATATCCCTCAGCACCCTTTATCGCGACATGGCCGAGCTGCACGCGCAGCGTATTCCGATCACCGGCGAGGCAGGCGTCGGCTATGTTCTTGACGACGGGTACGACATGCCGCCCCTGATGTTTACACCCGACGAGTTAGAGGCCGCCGCTCTTGGCGCCGCCTGGGTCGCATCCGAGGCGGACCCGTCGCTGTCCCGCGCCGCCCGCGATCTGGTGGCTAAACTGTCGAGCGCCATCCCCAAGGAACTGCGCCCAGTCGTACTGAATGCCAGCTCAAAACCGATCCAGACGCGTGCAAGCGTCAAGGAACGCTTTGACGGGGCCCTTCTCCGCCACGCCATTCGCGAGCGGTATCGCCTGCAACTGATTTATGCCGACCACGACGGGCAGGTCACCGACCGCCTCGTCTGGCCGCTTTTCATCGCATTTCTGGATCGTACGCGGTACCTGGTGGCTTGGTGCGAGACCAAACAGGATTATCGCCATTTCAAAACCGAACGGGTGCAGGAATTGAAAGTACTGGCCGAGAAATACCCCAGCCGTCGCACCGCCTTGCTCAAAGGTTGGGAAGAGGACACTGCGCGGCGTTATTCCGGTCAATAACCCAAAAGAAAACGCCCACCCTGCCTGTGGCAGAATGGGCGTTCGAATTCTCGATTACTGACAAGCTCAGAGCTGCTCCATCACCTCATCCGAGGCCTCAAAGTTGGCGGTGACACGCTGGATGTCGTCGTCGTCTTCGAGCGCATCAATCAGCTTCATCAGCTTTTGCATGCCTTCCAGGTCCAACTCAGTCGTGGTGGTGGGTTTCCACACAAGCTTGGTCGATTCCGATTCGCCCAGCGCGGCTTCCAACGCGTTCGATACGTCGTTCAGGTCGGTGTCCGCGCAATAGATGATGTGGCCGTTATCCGAGCTTTCGCAATCTTCGGCGCCTGCCTCGATCGCTGCTTCGAACACGGTATCGGCGTCGCCCGCGTCAGCGGTGTATACAACCTCCCCCTTGCGGTCGAACATGAAGCCGACCGAGCCGGTTTCGCCCAGGTTGCCGCCGTTCTTGGAAAACGTCGAACGCACGGTCGACGCGGTGCGGTTGCGGTTGTCGGTCATCGCCTCGACGATCACTGCGACACCACTTGGCCCATAGCCCTCGTAGCGGATTTCTTCGTAGTCATCACCCTCGCCCGCCTGCGATTTCTTGATCGCGCGGTCGATGACGTCTTTGGGTACCGACTGCGATTTGGCCTCTTTCACGGCCAGGCGCAGACGCGGGTTTTTTTCGGGATCGGGATCGCCCATCTTGGCGGCCACGGTGATCTCTTTGGACAGCTTGGAAAACAGCTTGGACCGCAAAGCATCCTGACGGCCCTTGCGGTGCTGAATGTTTGCCCATTTTGAGTGGCCGGCCATGTGGTGCTCCTGCAAGAATTTGGTTTCGCAGGCCTCTATAAAACAAGCAGGGGGCCGGGTTCAAGCATCCGGCACCCCGTTTGAAGCTTAGATCAGCTGTCCGGGCTCACATGTTTGGCAATGGCTTGCAAGGCCGACACCATCTGCAGCTCGGTTTCGGGCTTTTCATTGTAGTCGGGATAAGCCGCGTTCATCGCAATCACCACGCCCCGAGTAGGGTTGATGTAAAGGAACTGACCATAGATCCCGATGGCCGTGAAATCACCATCATCACGATCAACAGGTATCCACCACTGGTTCTTGTAGCCCAGCGGATAGTCCGACGCGTCGTGTTCCCCCGGCTTGGATTGCGGCGTATCGGTGGTGGTGGACTGCTGCAACCACGCCTCGGACACCACGCGTTCGCCAGTCATCGACACGCCTCCGTTCAGCACCATCTGCCCCACGCGAGCCAGATCGCGCAGGCGCAGGTTGGCGCCGCCAAAGGCCACTGGCTCTCCCATCTGGTCCACCAGCATCTGGGCATCCGCTTCGGCGCCGATCTTGGCCCAAAGATTGTCGTGAAAATAGTCAGCATATTCCCGCCCTGTCGCCCGGCGCAGCACCCAGGCCAGCACTTGCGTTTCAATGCTGGCATATTGGTTGAACGTTCCCGGCTCGCGCTGTCGCACAATGGTGGTCGAAAACTCGTCCAGCGAGCCACGCAAGGTCGCGACCACTGTCTGCACAATGTCCGAGTTCAGGTCGTCATAGTCTTCGACATACCGAATGCCCGAGGTCATATCGAGCACCTGTTGCACAGTCACACCGTCATACCCGGTGTCCTTCAGCTCGGGGATGTAACTGGTCACCGGTGCATCCAAGTCCAAATCACCCGCATCATGGGCCACGCCCGCAAGGATCGAGGTCAGCGACTTGGTCACCGACATTTCGATATGGTGGGTCTCGGCGCTGTTGCCTCGGGCATAGGCCTCGTGAATAAGTTTACCATCCTTTAGCACCGCCAGACCCGTCCAGTGGAAAGCATCAAACAGCTCTTGGGCCGACAGTTCCTTCCCCTCGTAGGTGAAAGTTTCGGGCAGGATATTGGCCTGCTCCTGCATCTCGAACTCGGCCACGGGACCACTTCGCTCGATGGTGATCGAGGGGTAGGTTTCATAGAGCGTGCGAAAATTTTCGTCGATGTTTTCAGGCTCAAAAACTGCCGAATAGGCCATCAGGGCACGCACGTCCTGTATCTTGTCCCAAAACACAGCTCCGCCGATCAGGGCCAGCGCCACTATGGCAACTGCCCCGCGTTTGATCCATTTCATGTGGGTCTCCTCCGTTTTCTCAGTCCGTTCCGTCCGACAGCAGCAACTGATGGGCGGCCTTTCGAACCGCTTTGGGGTCGGACGGCATAAAGCCGATGTCGGCAAAAAACGTGGCGCCAAATCCCATGGACACAATGCCATAGGCGCGCCGTTCACGGTCCTGGTCGCTGTTGCCGATGCCATCTGCCGCCATAAGGTTGGACAGCTCGTGGCACAGTCGCTGATAAAGCCCGCGCAACCGTTCCTGAATTCGCTCGTCCAGCGCGGCATAAGGCCAAAGCTCATCCACCATCAGGCTCAGATCCTCGTCCCCCAGCAGCTCATCCAGCACCAGATCGACCAACTGGCGCGCGCTCAAGCTCCCCTGCTTAACCTGTTCAAGCTGTTCCAGCTTGGCCTCACCCCGTTCGATCATCCGATCAAAAAGCAGCAGAACCAGGTCGATCTTATTGCCCGCAAAATACCGCAACAGTGAACGCGGGAGGCCCGCCTCCTCGGCCACTTTGGCCAGCGTCAGTTTGGCCAGCCCGTCGCGCAGAACGATGCGTTCGAGGGCATCCAGGATCTGCGCTTTGCGTTCGGTTTCCATCTTGGGACGGGCCATGAGTTTCGCCTTCATCGTTTCTTGTCAGATAGACAACTTACGCGATAAAGTGATTCTTGTCACTTTGACAAGTTTAGTTGTTGGCCGACCCTGCGTCACGAATGGCTCCACGACCCACGAATTCCCCGTCGCACCTTTGAGTTGAACCGGCTAGGGTTCCGACATGACGACAGATCAGATCATTTTGTTTTCGCTCTTTGGCTTGGTGTTTGCTTTCCTTCTTTGGGGTCGATTCAGGTACGATCTGGTGGCCTTTACGGCGCTGATGCTGGGCGTTGTGCTGGGGGTTGTTCCGGTTGCAGATGCCTTTTCCGGTTTTGGCCACCCCGCCACCGTCGTTGTGGCGTTGGTGCTGGTTGTCTCGGCCGGTCTGGTTCGATCCGGTGCCGTGTTCCTGATCACCCGCACGCTGGTCGATGCGTCCCGCGGCCTAGGCGCCCACATTGCGCTGATGGGTGGGATCGGTGCGGTTCTATCGGCCTTCATGAACAACGTGGCCGCGCTGGCCCTGCTGATGCCCGTCGACATTCAAACCGCACGCAAGGCGGGGCGCGTGCCGGGGCTGAGCCTGATGCCGCTGAGCTTTGCGACCATCCTGGGCGGCATGGCCACCCTGATCGGGACGCCGCCCAACATCATTATCGCCTCGATCCGTGCCGAGGCCGTGGGTGAGCCTTTCGCCATGTTCGACTTTGCCCCCGTGGGCGGGATCGCCGCCATCGCGGGCCTGATCTTTGTCGCCCTCATCGGCTGGCGGCTGATCCCGACGCGCGGCGACGATCAAGAGCACACCGAGGCTCTGGCCCAATACATCGCCGAGTTGACCGTGCCCGAAGAGAGCCCCCACATCGGCAAACGTCTGGCCGAGTTGGACGAAACCGCCGAGAAAACCGACGTCGCAATCCTGGGTCTGATCCGCGACGGCAAACGCCGCTATGGCCGCGCCGCAAACGCCATCCTGCGCGCCGGTGATGCACTGGTGATGGAGGCTGTGCCCGAGGCGCTCGACGAATTCCGCACCGCCCTGAACCTCGACTTCTCGGACAGTCGGCGACAAGAGGTGCTGAAAGCCGCTGGTGACGGACTGGAAGTGATCGAAGTGGTGGCAACCGAACACAGCCGGATCACTGGCAAGACCTCACAAGCCATTGGTCTGGCCTGGCGGCAAAGCACTGTGCTGATGGGCATCTCGCGTCAGGGCAAGCGGATCACCAAACAGGTACGCAAGACCGAGGTGGAAGCGGGTGACATCTTGCTATTGATGGTTCCCCGTCAACGGGGCCCGGACGTGACCGAATGGCTGAGCTGCCTGCCGCTGGCGGAACGCGGGCTAAGCGTGACGGCCAACGAAAAGGTCTGGCTCGCCATCGGCCTTTTTGCGGCGGCCGTGATTGCGGCCTCAGTCGGGCTGCTCTACCTGCCGATTGCTCTGGGGTTGGTGGTGGTGGGCTATGTCCTGACCAAGATCCTGCCCATTGCCGAGATTTACGACCACATCGAATGGCCCGTCGTGGTGCTGCTGGGATCGATGATCCCATTGGGCGCAGCACTCGAAAGCTCGGGCGGGACCGAGTTGATTGCGGGCAGCCTGATCTCGCTCACCAACGGCCTGCCTGCCTGGGCGATCCTGACCGTGCTGATGGTTGTGACCATGACCCTGTCGGATGTGCTCAACAACACCGCCACCACAATCGTCGCGGCACCCGTGGGCATTCAGATGGCCAACACGCTTGGCGTCTCACCCGATCCGTTCCTGATGGCGGTTGCCGTGGCCGCCTCGGCGGCCTTCCTCACCCCCATCGGGCACAAGAACAACACGCTGATCCTGGGGCCCGGCGGCTATCGCTTTGGCGATTATTGGCGCATGGGTCTGCCGCTTGAGGTGCTGATCGTCGCCGTGTCCATCCCGTCCATTCTGGTCTTCTGGCCAATGTAACCCCCGGAAAGGAACCTCATGAGTCACGACGGTTACCTGCTGACCGCCCAAGCCATCGCTGCGATGGCAGGAACAGCAAAGACCCATTTCCTGAACCCCAACGCGCAGCGCATCAACAAATCCCTGGGCGATGCCACCGGCCTGACGGGTATCGGCGTGCACATCATCGAGGTTGAGCCAGGCCGCGACACCACCGAATACCACGTGCATCATTTCGAGGATGAATGCGTCTATATCCTGTCCGGTCAGGCGGTCTCGATCATCGACAGTGAAGAGCGGACCGTGACCGCCGGCGACTTCATTGGTTACCGCAAGGGCGGCCATGCGCACGGATTGCGCAACGACGGGCCAGACCTGCTGCGCGTGCTGGTGATCGGACAGCGGTTGGCGCATGACGTGGGAGACTATCCCAACAAGGGCAAGCGCATCTACCGAAACGAGGCGCTGGAATGGGACTATGTCGATCATTCAGCGATCAAGAACCCTTAGCGCGGCAATGGGGCCGCTTGCCCCTTCCCCACGGCACGGGTAATCCGACCCCATGAAACCCTTCCTGATCCTGCAGCTTCGCCCTGAAACCGATGCCTCGGATGCCGAGTTCAACTCGATCCTCAAACAAACCGGCCTGACACCTGACCGCGCCGTCCGCGTTCGGCTGGATTGCGAAGACCTGCCAGCGGACCTGAACGTTACCGACTATGCCGGTGTCATTGTCGGCGGCGGTCCCGGCTGTGTCAGCGACGATCCGGCCACCAAATCCGCGCCGGACGCACGGGTCGAGGCCGCGGCTCTGTCGCTGATGCCGCAGATCACCGCGCTGGATCATCCGTTCATGGGCTGCTGTTACGGCCTGGGCATTCTGGCGACCCACCTGAACGGCGACGTGTCCAAGGCGCAGTATGGCGAACCGGTTGGCCCGTCGCTCTGTTCCCTGACACCCGAGGGTGAGGCCGATCCCCTGACCGCAGGGCTCAAGCACGTGTTCGACGCTTACGTCGGCCACAAAGAAGCGGTGCAGAGCCTGCCCGAGGGATGCGTGCACCTGGTGGCCTCGGCCCCCTGTCCGATACAGATGGTTCGCTGGGGGCAGAATGTCTATGCCACGCAGTTCCACCCCGAGGCCGATGCGGCTGACTTTGAACAGCGCATCAACATCTACCGCAACCATGGCTATTTCCCACCCGAAGACGCCGAGACGCTGATCGCCGCCTGCCACGACGCCGATGTGACCGAGCCCGGCAAGATTCTGAAACGGTTCGTTGAACGTTACAGTTAGTCAAATAACCTAACGGCATCCCCCATTGCCGAAACCATCCTCCCCCGCTTAGGCTGGCCAAAACGACTTTGGGAGGGGTGGTTTTGGATTTTCTGATCAACGTGGGGCTGCCGCTGTCGCTGGCCATCATCATGCTGTCACTGGGCGTTGGGTTGGAAGCAGCGGATTTCAGGCGCGTCCTGACCCGCAGGTTTCCCTTTGCCATCGGCGCCATCAGCCAGGTGATCCTGCTGCCCATCGTGACCTTTGCCCTGGTCACTGCCTTTGCCTTTCCCCCCGAGATTGCGGTGGGCTTCATGCTGCTCAGCTTTTGTCCCGGTGGGGTCACCAGCAACATCCTGTCGAAACTGGCCAACGGCGATGTGGCGCTGTCCGTCACGCTGACCGCCGTCATCAGCCTGCTGTCGATCCTGACGGTGCCAGTGCTGGCGGCCTGGTCCGTCACCCATTTCCTGGGCGAGGCCGCGCCCGAGGTGTCGATCAGCGGCTTGGCGATTGCCATGTTCCTGATCACCACCCTGCCCGTCGCCATCGGTGTCACGGTGCGGCACTATTTTCGCGGTGCAGCCATGGCCATCGACGGTCCGCTGTCGAAACTCGCCACCGTTCTGTTTGTTCTGATCGTGATCGCAGCACTGGCCGGAAACTGGCAGCTGTTTATCGACAATTTGGGCGTCATGGGCACCGGCCTGATCTCGCTCAACGTAATCCTGCTGCTGATGGGCTTTGGGCTGGCGCGCATCGCCGGTCTTGGCTGGACCGAAACCAAGACGATCGCGATCGAGACCGGCATCCAAAACTCGGCCCTTGGCATCACGCTGGCCGCGCTGATCACCGCCACATCTACGGGCCTCAGCCCGCTGGCCTTGCCCGCCGCCGTCTATGGGATCACGATGTATTTCGTCTCCCTTCCGTTCATCTTCTGGTTTCGCAGCCGCTGAAGGAGCCTGATCCATGACCACCAACACCGCAGATGCAATCATTGTGGGCGGGGGGCTGGCCGGGTTGGCCGCCGCTGCTGAACTGGGTGACCGAGGCAAAAAGGTCATCGTGCTGGACCAGGAGCCCGAGCAATTCCTGGGCGGACAGGCCTTTTGGTCCCTAGGTGGTCTTTTCATGGTCGATACGCCCGAGCAACGCCGCATGGGCATCAAGGACACCGCCGATCTGGCCTTGCGGGACTGGATGGGCAGCGCCCAGTTTGACCGGCCCGAAGACGCGTGGCCGCGCAAATGGGCCGAGGCTTATGTGGAATTCGCCGCCGGAGAGATGCGCCCCTGGCTGCATGAGATGGGGCTGCGCTGGTTCCCGGTCGTGGGTTGGGCCGAGCGCGGCGGGTCTTATGCCAACGGCCACGGCAACTCTGTCCCGCGGTTCCACATCACCTGGGGCACAGGTCCCGGCGTGATCGAACATTTCGTGCGCCGCGTGCGCGAGCACGCGAGCGCCGGGCTGATCGACCTGCGGTTTCGCCATCAGGCCAGCCACATCATCATGCAGAACGGCGCAGCCAGCGGTGTTTCGGGCGAGGTTCTGTCCGCCGATGGCGCCGAACGCGGCAAGAAAACCAACCGCGATGAGGTCGGCGAGTTCGAGGTCTATGCCCCCTCGGTCATCGTCACCTCGGGCGGCATCGGTGGAAATTTCGAGCTGGTCCGCAAATCCTGGCCGCGCGACCGTCTGGGAAGCCCACCCAAGGAAATGGTGGCAGGGGTCCCCTTTCACGTCGACGGCCGCATGATCGCAATCAGCGAAAAGGCCGGCGGTCACGTGATCAATGGCGACCGCATGTGGCATTACACCGAAGGGGTCAAGAACTGGGACCCGATCTGGCCCAGCCACGGCATCCGCATCCTGCCAGGCCCAAGCTCGATGTGGTTCGATGCCACCGGCAACCGGTTGGAACCCCCCTGCTTGCCGGGCTTTGACACGCTGACCACGCTCAAAGAGATCCTGAAGACGGGATATGAATACAGCTGGTTTGTGCTGACCCAGAAGGTGATCAAGAAAGAATTTGCGCTGTCCGGGTCCGAACAAAACCCCGACTTCACCTCGGCCAAGTGGTCCGAGGTTATCCGCCAGCGCATCCTGTCCGGCAAAAACGCCACCGCCCCGGTCGAGGCGTTCAAGGAAAAGGGCGAGGATTTTGTTGTCGCCAACACCCTAGGCGATCTGGTGCGCGGCATGAACCAGCTGGGTGGCAACCTGATTGACGAGGATCGCCTGCGCGCCCAGATCGAAGCGCGCGATTCACAGATGGACAACCCGTTCACCAAGGACGCGCAGATCATGGCCATTCATGCCGCCCGCAACTATCGCGGTGACCGGTTGATCCGCACCGCCAAACCGCACAAGTTCCTTGATCCCGCGAATGGCCCCCTCATTGCGGTGAAACTGCACATCCTGACCCGCAAGACCTTGGGGGGTTTGCAGACCAATCTGGACAGTCAGATGCTGGGGGCCGACGGCCAGGTCGTTCCGGGCCTCTTTGCGGCGGGCGAAGTCGCAGGTTTTGGCGGAGGCGGCTACCACGGCTACAACGCTTTGGAAGGCACCTTCCTGGGCGGCTGCATCTTCTCAGGGAGAAACGCAGGCCGCTCACGCGCCATCGCTTGACCCTACCAGCTCCCTCCGGCCCCGCCGCCGGAGGACGAGCCGCCGCCAAAACTCGACCGGCTGGACCCGCCCGAGCCGGAGCTGTCGGACAGCTTCGGGATCGTGCGAACCTCGCTGTCGTGGTACCCGCAGTGCTGGCAATCATAATCGACCCGTTTGCGACCGGTGCTGGATTTGGTCGCGGCACTGAGAACAGTGCTGGTGGTGGATAGCGTGCGATAGTTGCACTGAGGACAGGCGCCATAACCCGAGAACCAGCTGCGATAGCGGTTGATGTCCATGTGGCCACAGGACCGGCAGTGCCAGACGTCGTAGTCGACGGATTTCAGGTATTCCTCAAGCTGCTGCCCCCCGTCCAGATGGGCATCCTCGGCCTGTTCGCCTGCACGTTCCATCATCGCGCCGCAGTGCGTACAAGGACGCGGACGGTTGCGCATGTATTTCCGCAGCCACCAGACAAAGCCACCAATCGGGACAAGCACCAGCGCCAACAGCCCGTGTCCAACAGCTTGGATCTTGCGCCACAGCCAGCTGATGCCCTGCTGAAACGATCCCGCGTCCCATTGTCCGGGATAGACACCCGACACCTCTCGCACGGTCTCATCCGTGCCCTTCTCCAGTCCCGCATCGTACTGATCAGCCCGGAACCACGGCAGGAACCCGTTGTCGACGACCCGCTGCATCCGCGCGTCCCAACTGCTGTCATACCCATCGCCAAGCGCGATCCACATCTCGCGGTCATAGCGCGAGATCAAGATCAGCACGCCATCGTTGCGCGTCGCATTGCCCACGCCCCATTCGTTGAACGTGGCGGTGGCAAAGGTCCGGATGTCGCCGGAGTGCCCGTAAAACCCCATATCCTGAATGGTCAGCAGGGTCATTTCGACCCCGGTGCGGTCATAAAGCTCGATAAACTTGGCTCGGATCCGCTCCTCAGCCTCATCGGTCAGCAGGTCAACATAGTCGTTCACATAGACATCGCTGTAGCCGGGCAATTGAGCGCCCGTCGCGGTGATGATCTTGGTCGGGCGTTTGCGGTGTTCCGACTTGAGCGGCTGCGTCGGCGGTGCGGGTTCGACCACCGTGGCCGGCTTCGTCAGCACCCCAACGCCATAGCCAATCGCCCAGCCGACAAACACGACGGCGGCCACGATGATCATTGCAACGCGAAAGTCCCGACTGGTCATGTGCCTCCCCTGTTCTTGACCGAGACTAGCCGCGTTTTTCCTGCGGGGTAAAGCCGTTAAGGCACCAACATCAGGCGCATGACGGCGATACCTGCGTCATTGGTCAGCGCCAAAACCTCGCCATTGCGGACATAGCCGGTGACCTGTCCCAAAGCGGTCAGGAAATCTTTTTCCAGCTTGTCCAGCGGCGGCGGGCAGGCCATCAGGGTTCCGGCCATGTTGTCGGGGAATGCGATCTGGCCATCAGACACCTTGGCCTCGCCCCGATAGCTGTTGCAGCCGCCTTTGGCGCCGAATGCGCCACCTTCGGCAAACTGGATCTCGGGCACCCTCTCGCTTACCACCGCCTTGCCGGACAGTTGCGTCACTTTCCAGTGGGTGTTTTCCAATCCCAGACCAATATCAGCGGACACTTTTTTTAGTATCATCATCGCCATCGTGTCATTTTCGTCCTGCAAGACCGGATGCACCGTGTCGTTGATGAACAGCAGCTTGTCGCCCACCATGATCTTGGCTTGCACCGCATAGCGCATCCGCTCGTCAATCAACGCGTCGTCATACTCCAGCGAAAACTCCGTCGGCACGCCGGTCATCGCATAGCGCTTGCTTGACAGAACTGTCGCCGCAACGTCCTGACGCGAGATGTCGACCAGCTGCACATCCAGCACCGCGCCGGGCGGCAAGGCAATGCGTTCGCGATAAGTGGCCGAGCCATTGATGGTACCCGCCATGGCGCTTGTCCCGATTGCGGCACAGAGTGCCGCGCTTGCAAAAATCTTACCTAACGTCATCACATTCCATCCGAATTCATTCATGAATACTCAGATCGGAGCGCAAAATGGCGTTTCAAGTCAAGACATCAGTGATGCGCGGAAACACACCGTTCCGCGCAAGCCTTAAAGCGGCCAGATCAACGGGATCAAAGCCGAGGCCAACAGCCCCACGGTCAGGTTCAGAGGAATGCCCACCTTCATGAAGTCGGTGAACCGATAACCGCCCGGACCATAGACCAGCATGTTGGTCTGATAGCCAATGGGCGTGGCAAACGACGCCGAGGCCGCGACCATGACGGCAATCACCAGGGGGCGTGCATCGATCCCCATTGTTTGCGCCAATCCGATGGCAATGGGGGTCACGACCACGGCGACGGCGTTGTTCGACACCAGCTCGGTCAGGACAGAGGTCAGCAGATAGATCGCCCAGACGATCATGAACGGCGGCAATTGTCCCAGGTAAGGCGCAATCGCCTCAACAATCAGGCTGACGGCGCCCGAGCTTTGCAGTGCGGCCCCAATCGCCAGCATCGAAAAGATCAACGCCAGCAGACGCCCGTCGACAAAGGAAAACGCCTCATCCGCGTCAATGCAGCGGGTCACAAGAACCAACGCCACCGCCAAAATCGACAGCATCAGGATCGGCGCCACACCCAAAGCCGCAAGCGCTACGATCCCGATCAAGGAGACCACGGCAATCGGCGCATGGCTGCGGCGATAGGCCCGGTCCGAGGGCTGAGAAACATCGACCATGTCCATATCGACCGCCAGCCGCTGAATGTCCGCTGGAGCACCCTCGAGCAGCAGCGTGTCGCCCACGCGCACCACAAGCTCGTCCAGTTGCCGCCCGATGTTCTGATTGCGGCGATGCACCGCCAGCACATAGACACCATACCGCCGCCGCAGACGAAGGTTGCCCAGCGATCGGCCCACCATCTTGCAGCCCGGCGTGATCAGCACCTCAACGGTCGAGGTTTCGACCGCGGACACCTGATCAACCCGCTTGAGCTCCTTGTTGCTTTGCAGGCTGAGCAATTCGGTCATCCGGGTGCGCAACACCACACGGTCGCCCACCTGCAGCTCAACCCCCTTTAGGTTACGGCGCAGCGAGGTATCGCCGCGGATCACGTCGATCAGTCGCACGCCCGGGCGCTTGAACAGCTGCACCCCTGTCACCTCTCGCCCGATCAGGTTGCTATCAGGCGGGATCACGGCCTCGGTAAAGAATTTCATCTTGGACTTGTCCGACAACAGCGTCGCCATGCTGTCACGCTCGGGCAGCAGCTTGGGCGCGATGAAGCGCAGATAGACCATGCCATAGGTCACCACCGCCAGGCCAAGCGGCGTGACCTCGAAAATCGAAAACGGCTCCATCCCCTGGGCGCGTGCTACACCATCCACCAGCAGGTTGGTCGAGGTCCCGATCAAGGTCAGCGTGCCGCCCATGATCGCAGCATAGCTGAGCGGGATCAGCAGCTTCGAAGCAGGCATATCCAGCGACCGCGCGATCTGCACAAAGACCGGGATCATCACGACCACAACCGGCGTATTGGACACGAAAGCAGAGGCAATCACCACAAAGGCCATCAAGAGCGCGATGGCAAACTTGGGGTTCACCTCGGTCTGTTTGCGCGCGATGGACGTAAACGCATCCAAAGCCCCGGTTCGGACCAGCGCCCCCATGATGATGAACATTGCCGCAATGGTCCAAGGCGCGGGGTTGGCCAGCACCGGCAGGGCTACGTCATAGGGCAATACGCCCGTCACCAGCATCAGCGAGACGCCCGCGATGGCGACTACCTCGGTCGGGAACACCTCGCGCAGGAAAAGCACGAACATGACGCCCACGATAATCAGCGACAGAATGGCAGACCCGGTGTCGGAAAGCTGGAAAAGCTGCATATGTCCCTTGGTGCCTTGGAGAAGAAAAGACCGAAGGCCACTGTCCCCGATTGCCGGGGTCCGGGCAAGTCTGCGATTGCGCGCAGCCCGGCTTTTGGCCCCGGAACAGGTGAAAGCGCCTGAATATCAGACGTTCGGTCCAGCCTGCTGCAACCGCCCACCAACGCGCACCATGTTAATCGACTTGGCCGCGCCCGTCCGATCATCGGTTTCGACAAAGACACCCGACAGGGTTGCCTCTTCGGTCGCAGGGGTAAACCGCGCCTTGGGCATGCCGGTGATAAAGCGGCGCAGCGGCTCCATCTTTTCCATGCCGATGACGGAATTGTAGTCGCCGCACATGCCTGCATCGCTCAGATACCCGGTGCCGTTTGGCAGCACCATGGCGTCTGCGGTCGGAACATGGGTATGCGTCCCAACGACAAGGCTTGCCTTGCCGTCGCAGAAATGCCCCATCGCCATCTTCTCGGACGTCGCCTCGCAATGCACATCCACGATGATGGCATCGGCCAGCCCGCCGCGCGGATGCGACTTCAACACCATCTCTACGGCGGAAAACGGATCATCAAAGGCACGTTTCATGAACACCTGCCCCAGCACCTGTAACACCAGCACCTTGCGGCCACCCGGGGCATTGAACAAACGATAGCCCTTGCCCGGCGCGCCTTTGGCAAAATTCAGCGGACGGATGATGCGCGGTTCCTTTTCGATGAACTGCAACATGTCCTTTTGGTCAAACGCATGGTCCCCCAGCGTGACGCAATCAGCCCCGGCATCCAGCAGGATCTTGGCATGATCCCCGCTCAAACCCATTCCGTTCGACGCGTTCTCGCCATTGACCACGACAAAATCCAACCGCCATTCGTCGCGCAGACGAGGCAGGTTGTCCCGAACCGCCGCGCGCCCGGCGCGGCCCATCACATCACCTAGAAACAAGCATCTCATGCTCTGTGTCCTAGGCTGCCCTGCCCGTTCGGACAAGATCAAACACACCCCTGTGCTGTCTTGGCGCGAATTTTCCCCGCGTAAGCGCAGGTTGAAAACTCGGGCGCGCAATGCAACCTTTCCCGTTAAATGCAAAACGAGAGAGGACCGCATGAAATCCGTACTGACGACTGTGATTGTTCTTGCTGCAGCTTCTGCGGCCTCGGCCAGCGACACCAAAACCACGCTCGCCAACCCCGCCGCCACCTTCTGCATCGAAAACGGCGGCACCTATCAGCTGAGCAAGGATGAAAGCGGCAACGCCGTTGGTATCTGCATTCTGGCCGATGGCTCGAAAGTTGACGCCTGGGACTACATCCGGGCGCATTTCAAGGACTGACCTAGAACGTCAGAACCCGGCTTTCGGTGATCAGCATGTTGAGCGGCTGGTCCGTGGGTTCCAGTGGCAGGTCCTGTGCCTCTTGCGCGTCAAAGGCAAAGCCGATGGCCAGCGTCGGACGTTTGGCACGAAGCCCCTCGAGCGTGCGATCGTAAAAGCCGCCGCCGTATCCCAGCCGTCCGCCATTGGCATCAAAGGCCACCAGCGGCACGATCAGGATCTCGGGTTCGAAATAATCGTCAACCTCGGGCACCTTGGCCCCAAACGGGCCATCGCGCAACGCGCCCTCGGGTGTCCAGCGCGAGAACTTGAGCGCCTGCCCCTCGCCCTGAATCACCGGCACGCCAACGGGGCCATAAGCCGACGCCTCGGCCATGGCTGCCAGCGGGTCAATTTCGGTCCGGATCGGCATGTAACCTGATAGGGCCACACCGCGGTGGCCTGCCAGGACCTCGGACAGCCGCCCCGCCGCGCCGGGCAGGCGCGCGTCAAACGCCGCCTTGCGCCGGGCAAAGCCCGCTTTTCGTGCCTCTGCCTTGATTGCAGCCAGATCGCTCATAACAACACCACCGTCGCCAGTCCCAAAAAGATGAAGAACCCCATGACGTCCGTGGTGGTCGTAACAAAGGTTCCCGATGCCAGCGCCGGGTCCACGCCCAGCTTGTCCAGCACGATGGGTACTACCGTACCTGCAAAGCCCGCGATGATCATGTTCACGACCAAAGCAGACCCGATCACGACCCCCAGCATCGGAGAGCCGAACCACATCAACCCAATGGTCCCAAGCACCAGCGCAAAACAAAGCCCGTTGAGCACGCCCACCATCACCTCGCGCCGGATCACTCGCCACATGTTCGACGAGGTCAGGTCGCGCGTGGCCAGCGCCCGCACGGCCACCGTCAGCGACTGCGTGCCCGCGTTACCGCCCATCGAAGCCACGATAGGCATCAGGATCGCCAGTGACACCAGCTGCGAAATCGAATCCTCGAATTGCGAGATCACCAGCGAGGCGCAGATGGCGGTAAACAGGTTCACCCCCAGCCACGGCAAACGCCGCTTGCTGGTGTCGGCCACGCTGTCCGACAGCGAGCTTTCCTCGGCCACACCGGCCAGGCGCAGGATGTCCTCTTCATGTTCTTCGTCCAGCACGGCCATCGCATCGTCGATGGTGATCACGCCCACCAACCGCCCGTCATCGTCGGTTACCGGCGCCGAAATGAGGTGGTACTGGTTGAAGGCATAGGCCACATCCTCTTCGTCCTGATCGACGGGGATGGTCTGGAATTCCTCTTCGGCAATCTCGCTCAGCGGCACCTCGCGCTTGGTGCCCATCAGCTTGCCAAGGGTGACATAGCCAATGGGATG
The DNA here is from genome assembly GCF_900302455.1 of Falsiruegeria mediterranea M17. Classification (GTDB taxonomy): domain Bacteria; phylum Pseudomonadota; class Alphaproteobacteria; order Rhodobacterales; family Rhodobacteraceae; genus Falsiruegeria; species Falsiruegeria mediterranea. The sequence goes on along the minus strand of NZ_ONZG01000004.1, from coordinate 362,903 downwards.
CAGGCGCGGGTCGACCAGGATCAGGTGATAGAACTGTTCCGGCAGATCGTCGCTGTCGCGCATGAAGTCGATGGCCTGGCCCACTGTCCAATGCTCGGGCGCCATCACGACCTCGCGCTGCATCAGACGGCCAGCGGAATTCTCTGGGTAAGCCAGCGCCTGTTCCACCGCGATCCGGTCAGCGTCTTCCAGCGCGTCCAGGATGGCCTCTTGCTGCGGCTCTTCCAGGTCCTCGACCAGATCGACCACATCATCGCTTTCCAGCTCACGCACAGCCTCGGCCAGCACGTCGGGCTTCAGGACCGCGATGACTTCTTCGCGCACCGATTCGTCGAGTTCGGACAGGATCTCACCATCGAACTCGCGATCATACAGGCGGATCAGACGCGACCGATCGAACGGATTGATCTGCTCCAACAGGTCGGCGATGTCCGCCGCATGAAGCGGCTCCATCAGCTCGGTCAGCTTTTCGCGATCCTCGACGTCCACCGCATACAGGATCGCTGCAACCTGCTTGCGGTCCAGCTCATAGGCGTCTTCATCGGATGTAGTATCAAGATCAATGGGAGTGTTGCCTGTCGTCATATTCCGCTCCCTTCTGGATTGGCCGCAAAATAGAAGAAGCTGCTACCGGAAAACAATGACAATAGCGTAATTTACCGAAATCAATGGGGCCTCTATCCTGTGTGCCGGAATATGACGACGTTCAGACGGCACGAGGAGCACAAAGAAATGGCCAGCCAAACCATCCTGCAGGGACGTGTTCTGTCCTTTACCGGCAGCCCGTTTGAGGGCGAGCCCGGCGATGCCGTGCAGGTACATGAGGCCGTCGCCGTGTCGGGGCAGCATATTGCGGCTTTGGGTGATCTGGACCAGTTGCGGGCCGCCTACCCCGAGGCCGATGTCGTTCATCACGGCGACAAGGTGATCATGGCGGGTTTTGTCGATGCCCATGTGCATTACCCGCAGACCGCCATGATCGCGAGCTGGGGCAAACGGCTGATCGACTGGCTGAATACCTATACCTTCCCTGAGGAGATGAAGTTCGCCAACCGCGCCTATGCAGACAACATCGCTGGCCGATATCTGGACCTGACAACGGCCCATGGCACCACGACCATGTGCAGCTTTGCCACCATCCATCCTGAAAGCGTGGACGCGTTTTTCTCGGCGGCTCAGGCACGTGGTCAGCGCGTGGTCACCGGCAAGACCTGCATGGACCGCAACGCCCCCGAGGGGCTGCGGGACACCGCGCAAACCGCATACGACCAATCCAAGGCCCTGCTAGAGCGCTGGCATGGTGTCGACCGGCTGGAATACGCGATCACGCCGCGGTTCTCACCCACTTCGACGCCCGAACAACTCGAAGCCATGGGAAGGCTTTGGGCGGAACACCCCGACTGCCTTATGCAGACGCATCTAAGCGAGCAGACGGATGAAATTGAATGGGTGCGCGGCCTGTTCCCCGACGCGCGCGACTATCTGGATACCTATGAGAGTTTTGGCCTGCTCGGCGGGCGTGGCCTGTATGGGCACGCGATCCATCTGGAGCCACGCGAACGCGATCAGTTGCGCGAACACGGCGCAGCGCTGGTGCATTGCCCAACCTCGAACACCTTCATCGGGTCTGGCCTGTTTGACATGGCGGGCTTGATGGCCGAGGGGCAGCGGATTGGTTTGGCGACAGACACCGGCGGCGGGTCGAGCTTTTCGATGCTCCGCACCATGGCAGCGGCTTATGAGATCGGCCAGCTGCGCGGCGTGCCGCTCCATGCGGCTCAATTGCTGTGGCTCGCGACCATTGGATCAGCCCGCAGCCTGCGGATGGACGACAAGATCGGCAACCTGGCCCCGGGGATGGAGGCGGACCTGATCGTGCTCGATCTCGCCTCGACGCCTGCGATTTCGCAACGCTCTGCCGTGGCGGATGACCTGTGGGAGGCGGTGTTCCCTACCATCATGATGGGCGACGACCGCGCCATCGCCGAGGTCTGGATCAACGGCCAGCGGCGCTGATCGCACCCCCCAAAGCGCAATCCGAAAAGTGGAATCCGGTTTTCGGGTCAAATTGCGCGCTAAAGTGAGGGGTGCGAGCCTCCGGTGGGAGTAGTTTTGAAAGGGTGAAACTCAGGGACTACGCCTGAAGTGCACAGGCCAACTGGTTCTGGCGTTCGATCACCCGTGGCAGGTCGACGGTGGTGACATGGCCCTCGCGGACCACTTGGCGACCTTCGACAAAGAGGTGTTTCACCTGCGTCGGCCCCGCCAGCAGCAGCGCCGCCGGATCCCAGCTGCCTGCACTTTCAACACCTGACACATCCCAGATCGCGATGTCCGCACGCTTGCCCGGCGCAAGCCGCCCGCAGTCAGGGCGGTTCAGCACATCCGCACCACCCCGCGTCGCGATCTCCAGCGCCTCGCGGGCCGACATGGCGTCCGCGCCATTGGCGACTCGCTGCAACAGCATCGATTGGCGCGCCTCGGCGATCAGGTTGCCACTGTCGTTGCTGGCCGAGCCGTCGACACCCAAACCCACGTTCACGCCCGCATCGCGCATGGCGCGCACCGGAGCGATGCCACTGCCAAGACGACAATTCGAACAGGGGCAGTGCGCGACGCCAGTTTTTGAGCGCGCAAACAGATCAATCTCTTGCCCGTCCAGCTTCACGCAATGGGCGTGCCAGACGTCATCCCCAGTCCAGCCCAGATCCTCGGCATATTGCCCCGGTCGACACCCAAAGTTGGCAAGGCTATAGGCGATATCCTCGTCATTTTCCGCCAGATGGGTATGCAGCATCACGCCCTTGTCGCGCGCCAGGATGGCCGCGTCACGCATCAGATCGCGGCTGACCGAAAACGGGGAACAAGGCGCCAGCCCCACTCGCACCATCGCACCCTCGCTGGGGTCATGGAAGGCGTCAATCACGCGGATCGAATCCTTTAGAATGGCGGCTTCTTTCTCGACCAGACTGTCCGGCGGCAGGCCCCCGTCGCTTTCACCGATGCTCATGGCCCCACGCGTAGGGTGAAACCGAATCCCGATCTCGGCCGCGGCGGCAATGGTGTCGTCTAGACGCGACCCGTTGGGATAGAGGTACAGGTGGTCCGAGCTGAGCGTGCAGCCCGACAGCGCCAATTCAGCCAATCCCACTTGCGCCGAGACGAACATCTCTTCCGGCCCAAAGCGTGACCAGATCGGATAGAGCGTCTGCAGCCAGCCAAAGAGCAGCGCATCCTGCCCGCCAGGCACTGCACGCGTCAGGCTTTGATACAGGTGATGGTGTGTGTTCACCAGGCCAGGCGTGACAACACACCCTTTGGCCAAAACTGTCTCACCTGTCGCTTCCAACCCCTGCCCGACCTGGGCAATCACCCCGTCCCGCACCAGAATATCAGCGCCGGACAGCTCTTGCCGCTGATCATCCATCGTCAGGATGACATCAGCGTCTTTGATCAGAAATTCTTGCATATCGCACACTCCGTTCGTCCGCCCACCTCAGGTCGAAGTGTGAAACGCACCGATGGAAAGTGGGCTGAAGAACCAGTGCGACAGCGAGCCTAGCGCCAAAACGCCAGGCTCTCAAGAACAGACTATTTTGATTTGAGAATGTTCAGCGCCGCGGCGTGAATGTCGGCATTGGCTGCGGCCAAAACGCGCCCACCGTTATGAGCCGGGCCGCCCTGCCAGTCGGTAACGATGCCGCCTGCCGCCTCGATCACGCCGATGGGCCCTTGGATGTCATAGGCATTGAGCCCGGCTTCGATCACCAGATCGACCTGCCCCGCAGCCAGCAGGGCATAGGCATAACAATCCATCCCGTATCGCGTAAGCCGCACCTTACGGGCCACCGCCTCGAACCCGGCACGCTCGTCCGGGCTTCCGACCTCGGGGAAAGTGGTGAACAGCACGGCGTCCGCAAGTGACTGTGTATCCCGGGTTTTCAGCTCGGCCACGCCATGTGGTCCGGTCATCACCGCGCCCTCGGGTGACCCAACGAAGCGTTCACCGATATAGGGTTGATCGACGATCCCCAAGATCGGCCCATCTTCTGTAGACAGCGCAATCAAGACGCCCCAGGTCGGGGTCCCGCTGATAAAACCGCGCGTTCCGTCGATCGGATCCAGAACCCATTGCCGCCCGGATTGGCCCGCGCTCTGGCCGAATTCCTCGCCCCAGATACCATCGTCGGGACGATGCCGCCCCAGCACCTCGCGCATGGCCTGCTCGGCGGCGCGGTCGGCAGCTGTGACCGGGTCGAACCCCTCGGTCAGCTTGTTTTCAGCAGTCAGGTCGGCACGACGAAAAAATGGCAGAATCGCTGCGCGTGCAGCGTCTGCCATTTCATGTGCCACTTGCAGGTCTGTAAGCGCGTCAAAAGTCATGCGTCACGAGTGACATTCACGCCCTTCAAATGCAAGCCTCAGTTGTCAGCCGAAGTGTTAAGCAACGTCGCTCAGGACACGTGCCAGTTCGAACAGGCGACGGCGCTGGTTTTCGGGGATCGCGTAGTAGGACCGCACCAGGTCCAGCGCTTCCTTGTCGCCCATCAGATCCGCAGGAACGTTGGGTTTCTCTGGGGTGCTCTTGTGCGCGTCGTCCAGGCCTTCGAAGAAGAAGCTGACGGGAACGTCCAAAGCATCCGCGATATCCCACAGACGCGAGGCGCTGATCCGGTTGGCACCGGTTTCATACTTCTGAATCTGTTGGAATTTGATGCCGACTTGCTCTGCCAGCTGTTGCTGGGTCATGCCGATCAACCAGCGACGGTGTCTTACGCGTTTTCCCACATGTACATCAACGGGATGGGTCATTAGGGTATCTCCTCTGTTTCACTGACAACCGTCCGGGTTTCGACAACAGGGCGCGGCGCTCATCCCACATTTAGGCGTGCCGTTTAACATATCCCTAATTTCACCAATGCGACCCGAACCGCACCACGTCTGAAAATATGACGAAGTTTTGGGTTGAATTCAACCCGGTTGATTCTCCTGAAGCGAACACAAGTTTAAGTATGATGCTCAAGAATTGGTGAAATTGACGAGAGCAAACCGTCGCACCTGTTGGTCCATGGGGTTGCAGCGCCCATCGTTTGCCCCCAAAAAACCGGGCAGAAACAACTTGGCAGCCTTTCGATGGGGCAAGAAAACAAGGAAAGTGGGATGCTTGCTTATCAAATTCGATCCAAAGGCGAGCACGCCGCATTTGTCCAAGTCGATGTGCCAAATCCCGGGCCCGGTCAGATCCGACTACGCATTCGCGCCTGCGGGCTGAATTTTGCCGACCTGTTGATGCAGAAGGGCACGTACCAGGATATCCCCCCTACTCCGTTCACCCTGGGTCTCGAGGTGGCAGGCGAGGTCGATTCTGTTGGCAAAGGCGTCACGGACCTGGCCCCGGGCGATCGCGTGGCGGTTTACTCAGGCCACGGCGGCCTGGCCGAATACGGCGTCTTTGACGCGGATCGCGCGGTGAAACTGCCCGACACCATGAGTTTTGAGGACGCCGCCGCCATCCAGATCGCCTATGGCACCAGCCACATGGCCCTGGACCACCGCGCGCGTCTGCAACCCGGCGAGACGCTCTTGGTGACCGGCGCCGCCGGCGGTGTCGGCCTGACCGCGGTCGAGATCGGCAAGTTGATGGGCGCGCGCGTCATCGCCCACGCCCGCGGGGCCGACAAGCTTGAGGTCGCGCGTCAGGCGGGTGCCGACATCCTGATCGACGATGCCGAAGACCTGCGCGCCCGCGTCAAGGACTTGGGCGGGGCGGATGTGGTCTATGACGCCATCGGCGGGGAGGTGTTCAAGGCCGCCTTTCGCGCCACCAACCCCGAGGGGCGCTTGTTGCCCATAGGCTTTGCCGGGGGTGATGTGCCTCAGATCCCGGCCAACCATCTGCTGGTCAAGAACCTGACCGTCATCGGCTTCTACATTGGAGGCTATCTGAAATTTCGGCCACAAGTGGTGCATGACAGCTTTGCCACCTTGTTCGATTGGCACGCACAGGGCCGCATCAAACCCCATATCAGCCACGTCCTGCCATTGGATCGGGCTGCCGAAGGCATGACCCTGCTGAAAGAGCGAAAGTCGACCGGCAAGGTGGTGATCACCCCCTAGGTGCCCGCCTCTCAAAGCTGATGCAGCCAGGCCTCATAACTTTCCGCCGTGTCGCGTCGGCTCAGATCGACACGGCGCAAGGTCTTGGCGTTTTCGCGGTATTCGCGCGGGGATTGGTCAAAATCTGCCCGAAACGCGCGCGCAAAGGCAGCGGCATTTTCGAACCCGCACGACAGGGCCACATCATAAATCGGGCAATGGGCCAGGGCCGGATCGGCCAACTGACGCGCAACAGCCCGCCGGCATGAGGCACAACCTCGATCGCTTGGGCCGTGGTCATGTCCGGCGCGATGCTGCGCAGCGTTGCGATCTGATTGTGCAGCAAACGCACAAGTGGCTCTTCGGAGGACAAATACCGCAGATGCTGATCATCTGGGGCCTGCAAAAACGGTGCCACCATCTCGCGCGGCAGGATCAACGAGACATTGATGAAGTTATTGGCCGCCGACTTTGCCTTGCGCGACAGATCAAACACCACCAGACCATCTTTCGGCGCAACGCCCCCGGTCGGGCCCTGATCCGTCGCCATGTTGCCGCTGGAAAACAGCTGAACCATGTAGTGATCCATGCCATCCGCCGCGATGCGCTGCGATGAGCGATGCCAGGTCTGCTGCCGCGAACTGGTTTGAGCCAGCATCACACCGTCCAGCAGATGCCCGTCCACGCTGGCCTTGAAATTGTCCTGCCTGACGTCTGATGAGGCCTCGACCTCGAATACACAGGATATGCTCTCGCGCCACTCTTCGAACCGATGTCGCCTGGGCAGGCTGCTTACGGAAAAGTGGCTATGGGCCAGCGATGCGGAAGAGGTGTCATCAATTGCCCCTTCTGTATCTGACATTCACCACCTCTCGTTACAATCACGCCCTTGACCCCTACGACGCACCCAGGCTGTCGAAATTCACAGCTTAGACGGCTTGTCTTGAACGACAAGATACGGGCCGGAAAAGCCGGAAAACTTTGCAATCCGTCCGAAAAACCATGCACCGCGTCCAAAGCGGCTGAAAACTGTTGGCAGAAAAACAGGCGTTCGGCTAACCGATGCTAAGGCACGTCAGTTTGGCAAAGATCCTTATTTCACAGATGCATAGTGAGTGGTTGTGGTTGTGTGCGGATCTCTTGCTAGGCCAATTGGGATACGGCTGATCTTGGGAACCCAAGACCGCGAAGAGGCGCCGAAGCGCTGTGACCAGTGTGTTTCTATGACCCAATCATTTTGCGTGAGTGACGTTTCATGCCTGTCGCCGGTTTTGGGTTCCCCCCCTCACCCTACCGCCTTCAGATGCGTACCACCAAGATTCACAAAGCTCTGGCGCACGAGCGACAACAGCTCATCCACCACAGGACCTTTGTTGCCTGACGCGCCATACAGGTTGATCTTGTGAACCGGCAGCTCGGGCAACGCACCACCGCTTTCGATCTGCACCAGATGACGCGGTTCTGTTCCCTCGAGCATCGCGTGCACCGCCAGATCTGCGCTAACCGTCGCTTCGATGGTGCGGTCATTGTCGGTTTCCACCGCCAGATCCCAGGTCACCCCGGCCTGATCCAGCGCGGCCAGAACCTTGGGTCGGAACAGGCACCGCCGCCCCATGGCCACCCGCAGCGGGCGTTGACGCCAGGCAGAACCGTCCGGCGCCCCCACCCATCGCAAGGGCAACTCTGCGATGGTTTCGCAATCGGGACCTGCGTCCACTTCGGTGGTCAGGATCACATCGCACTCGCCGCGCGCGAACTGTTCTTTCAACAGCATCGAATGAGACGACAACAGCTGCACCTTCATCCGTGGGAAAACCGTGCTGAACTGTTTCAGAACACGTGGGATCGCCGGATAAACGATATCATGGGGCACGCCCAGAACGACCTCGCCCTCGAACGCCTGATCGGTGAGACGCCCGATCACCTCGTCATTGAGGGCAACCATGCGCCGCGCATAAGCCAGCAACTGCTCGCCCGAGGCCGTCAGCGCAATACCCCGCCCCGAGCGGTCCAGCAGGTCGAGCCCCAAAAGCTCTTCCAGCCGTTTCAGCTGCATCGACACGGCTGATTGCGTCAAGTTCAGGAAACCGGCCGCCTTGGTCACCCCACCGCTGTCGGCAACGGCTACAAAAGATCTGAGCGTGGTGATGTCGAGATTTCGCATTATCACAATCCTTGATGTATTCGATCAAAAACATTCGTTTTCATAATCAAACACAATACGCCATATACATCAAGGAAATTGATCTAACTAACGTGAATCATCAACACCTGCGAAAGGAAAAGGCCATGACCCTGATCAACACCTCGATTGCCCACCGCCGCCGCCGCGCCTCGATCCTGAAGACCATCACGCATCTGGTCGCCGTACACCGCCAGCGCAAGGCCCTTGCCCGCATGGACGATACTGCCCTGGACGATATTGGCGTATCGCGTGCCCAAGCGCATCGCGAAGCAAGCCGCCCGATCTGGGATGCTCCGGAAACATGGCGTTGCTAAGCCATGAACAATGCACAATAGATCGGCGGCGCCCACATCAAACGCCGCCGATTTGACCGGTTTTCCGTGCAAATCCTGCACCGGAAATACTTGAATTTTCAGCCAACCTCTCCGATATTCACATAGAAAGCCGACGGTTTCTGCCGAACGGCCACAAGTTTATGGAATGGAGACCCTATATGGCACAATTCGACACAATCCGGACGGCCGCAGGCGCGCGCACGGCCGAGATTGACGCGGGCCTGCGCGCCCACATGAACAAAGTCTACGGCACCATGTCCGTGGGCATGCTCATCACCTTTGCTGCTGCTTGGGCCATTTCCGGCCTGGCCGTTACTGCCGATCCCTCGGCAGCCGTTGCTCAGCTGAGCGCGGACAAATACCTGACATCGTTTGGCTATTCGATCTATGGCTCGCCCCTGAAGTACGTGATCATGTTCGCCCCCCTGCTGTTCATCTTTGGCTTTAGCGCGGGCATCAACCGCCTGTCGGCCTCTGCTGCACAGCTGGTATTCTATGTATTCGCTGCCGTCATGGGCCTGTCGATCAGCTCGATCTTCCTGGTCTTCACCGGTCAGTCGATCATCCAGGTCTTCCTGATCACCGCGATCGCCTTCGCCGGTCTGTCGCTGGTGGGCTACACCACGAAAAAAGACCTGTCGGCCATGGGCACCTTCCTGATCATGGGGGTGATCGGCCTGATCGTGGCGTCCATCGTCAACATCTTCCTGGGTTCGCCTGCAGTTGCTTTCGCAATCTCGGCCATCGGTGTTCTGATCTTTGCCGGTCTGACCGCCTATGACACCCAGCAGATCAAGAACACATACCTGCAGATGGCCCACGCGGGCGACCAGGAGTGGCTGGGCAAGGCCGCCATCATGGGCGCGCTGAGCCTCTACCTGGACTTCATCAACATGTTCATGTTCCTGCTCCAGCTGTTTGGAAACCGCGAATAAGCGCACCCCAACAAACCAAATTCCAAAAGGGCGGGATCACATCGATCCCGCCCTTTTTCTTTGTTCAGCCACCATTTCTCGAAAACGGATATTCCAATGCTCATTCGCCCCTTGCTCCTGGACGAGGCACATCGTCTACTGCCGTTGCTCCATCAGGTCCACGCGCTGCATGTCACGCATCAACCTGAACGCTATCCGCCCCTACCAGCCGAGGAAGAGACACTCGCTTGGCTCACAGGCTGGCTGCAGGGCAAGGCCATGCACACCCTAGTTGCCGAAACCAAAGGCGCGCTCTGCGGCTATGCGATCTACGAGATCGAGCACCGTCCCGCGATACCTGTCCGTCACGCTGAAACACGCGGCATGCTGCATCATATCTCGGTCGATGCAGATCACAGGAGACAAGGCATCGGTCGCGCGCTGATTGACACCATGAAAGCGCAACTGGCCAAGGATGGCATCAGGATCATCGCCACCACATACGCCAGCTTCAACGACGCCTCAGCCCGGCTGATGGCGCAGGCGGGGCTACTGCCCAAAACGGTCTATGCGGAATGGCGAGAGTAGGCTCAACTGCAATTGAGCGGCACGGCATAAGCGGTCGTGCGGCGCCCGGCCTTGCCGTTTTGATAGGCCGGACCACTGGCCAGACACCCGGTCAGACGCGGGACCGAGGCCAGGAATGTATCTCCGGCTCCGCTCGCCATTCGGGTGGTGTCCCCTTCGCGCGTGCGCAGCACGGCAAACAGCACACCGTTGACCTCAACCGTGCTCAGATACAGCGTGCGGTCGGTTCCACCCACTTCGGCTGCATTGGCGGGCGTGCGGCCCCCAGCCTCCAGCGCAGCACCGGCGAGGGCCGAAACATCCGCGCTGTCAGTGCGCAGACGCACCGGCGGCAGTGTGGCCAACCGCGCGGGCACCGAGGACTGCCGGGTGACGTAATCGGCGGATCCCTTGGCCTCGCTAAAGGTCTTCGGCTCCCCGTCGATCCCGGTAAACCCAACGCCTTCGCGCACAAAAAAATCTGCGCAAGCAGACAGCGACAGAACGGCAAGACAAGCGGGCAGCAGGATTTTTTTCATGGGCGTCAGAACTTTGCAGCAGAATTGTGTGGCAGACGCCCATAGGCTAGCGGGTGCTGCCCCCTCATAGCAAGCGCTGTTTCATTCGGATCGCGGGGAAGGTTATTCCGGGTTGCAACGGCACATCAATCGGCCCTAGCGTTTCAAACCCCATCTCACGGTAAAATGGCTCGGCGGTGAAGGTGGACCAGCACTCCATCTGGGTGACGCCCTGGACGCGCGCCTGCTCCAATACATGGCCCAGCAACAGCCGCCCCACCCCGCGCCGCGTGGCGGTCGCATCCGTCACCACATGGCGGATATGACCCACAGTGCGCGCCTGCCTGTCCCGGCTCCACCCCCCTGCCCCCAGAATGCGGTGCCCGTCCGTTTCGACCAGATAGTAGGTGCCGCTGCTCAACAACGCAGGCTGTGCGCGCGAGATCAGCGGCAACGCCGTCACCAGAACCGAAGGCGGGTAATCCTTTTTGAGCAATTTGGGATAGGACCGCGCCAACAGCGCGTCGACAACGGCCAAATCATCGCGGGTGGTGGCCCTGACATGCATGCGCGCTCCCGGGTTTGGACAAAGAGGTCCAGACAAAAGAAAAAGGGTCACGCCTTAACGTGACCCTTTTTCGGGATTGGTCCAGATCAGCAAGACTTACTTGATCTTGCCTTCCTTGTACTCGACGTGCTTGCGCGCGACCGGGTCGTACTTACGCACAACCATTTTTTCGGTCATGGTGCGGGCATTTTTCTTGGTCACGTAGAAGTGGCCGGTGCCTGCGGTCGAGTTCAGACGGATCTTGATGGTCGTCGGCTTCGCCATGAGTTCTCTCCTGAGCCCAAAAGGCGCGGGCCTTTCGGTTGAATTCCTATGAGCGTGCGCTTTTACCTGTCCCGGCCCGCGAGTCAACACCAGAATCGAAGTCTTGGCACCGCAAATTGCATTTCCTGCCAACGTCTGCCCCGCACCGATCCTGGCTGAATTAGACTAGATCACGGATCTGTGATACGATCCGCCCAAGACCCAATACATCAAGCCGAACCGAAAAACGGCACGAGGCCGCGCTTCAGGCAACGAAAGTGCGAGCAGTAGCGGCGATTGTGCCGCGTCCTATTGGGGGAATTTACTATGACGAATTGGATGATCAGTGGCGAAGAAATGGCCAACTGCAACTGCAATTTTGGGTGTCCGTGTCAATTTAGCGTCCTGCCGACAGACGGAACCTGCGAAGCTGCTGTGGTCTACGATATTGAAAGCGGACATCACGGTGATGTCGACCTGAGCGGGGTTAAGGCGGCGTCGGTCTACAAATGGCCCGGCCCTATTCACGAAGGCAACGGCGAGATGCAGCTGATCATCGACGCCACCGCGAGTGCTGCGCAAAAGGCGGCACTGGAGACAATCATGACGGGGGGTGACACCGAGGAAATGGCGACCATGTGGTTTGTGTTCGGTGCCATGTGCCCAACCAAGCATGAAACCCTGACAGCAACGATTTCGGTTGAACTCGACAGAGAAAACCGAGTCGGAAAGGCCACCGTTGATGGCGTTTTCGAAGTTGAAGGACAGCCACTGGCCAATGTTGTCTCGGGGGAACCTCACCGGGTGCGCTTTGATTTGCCCAATGGATTTGAGTTTGCTCAGGCCGAGGCCGCACAGGGCCGAACCAGAACCATGGGTGGAGCTCTGTCTTTGCTGAAGAACACCGGCACCCACGCTCATTTTGCCAGGCTGCATCTGAGTGGAGACGGCGTCGTACGCGCCTGACGGGACCCGATCATGACACGAAACACTGGCGCTGCCGCGTCTGAGCGCGTTGAGCAATTGCTCAGGCGCGACAGGGCAATCGTTCTGATCAGCCTCACGCTGGTTGTTGTTCTGGCGGCCACATACACCGTGTTCGGGGTCGGCATGAACATGTCGGCTGTTGAGATGACGCGCATGGCTCGCCCGGTCGGAGAGCCCATGCAAATGGGTTCTGCCGCGCCGTGGACTGCGCTTCATGCGGTGCTCATATTCCTGATGTGGTGGGTCATGATGATCGCCATGATGACCCCAAGCGCCGCACCCACCGTGTTGTTGTTTGCTGCCATCAAGAAAATGGGGCCCGACGCCCCCAGGTCGGGCGCCTTCACCGCTCTGTTCCTGGTTGGGTATCTTTTGACCTGGGGGATCTTCAGCCTGGGCGCGACCGGGGCGCAATGGGGTCTTGAGGCCGCCGGACTATCGGATGGCCCAATGATGACGCTCAAATCCAAGGGCGCCGCCGGAGTGCTGCTGCTGGCTGCTGGTCTCTACCAACTCTCGGCCTTCAAGGATGCGTGCCTGCGTCACTGCCGCTCTCCTGCCCATTTTCTAGCCGAGCATCATCGCCCCGGCCTTTTGGGGGCCTTTGCCACTGGCGCGGATCACGGGCTGTATTGCCTTGGCTGTTGCTGGGCCCTGATGGCCCTGCTCTTTGTCGGCGGGGTTATGAATCTCTACTGGATTGCGGGAATCGCGATCTACGTAGCCCTTGAAAAGATCGCTCCGAAGGGCCGCTGGCTGTCATTTGTCACCGGGGGCGCACTTGTTTGCAGCGGCCTCTACCTGAGCGCAACTGCCGTGATTTCAGCGACGTGACGGTCGCCCGATTCGACAGAAAACGTATCAAAAACCACCAATCCCAAAGGAGGGAACCATGCCACTATTTATCACCTATGCGTCGTACTCGACATCTGGTCTGCAAGGCCTGCTGTCAAAACCCGAAGATCGCGGGGTCGCCATTCAGGCACTTATGGACAAAGTCGGGGCAAAGGTCGTCGCGCTTTACTTCACGACCGGATCCAATGACGTTGTCATGATCAGCGAAGCCGCCGATGGCACCGACACCGTTGCCTTGGGCATGGCGGTTGCCGCCTCAGGTGCTGTTCAGGACGTCGAAACGGTGCGGGCCTGGACCAGCGCCGAATTTGGCGACATCGCCAGCAAGGCCGCGTCGTTGACCTCGGGCTATACCCCGCCGGGTGGGTAAGCCCCTGTCGAGTGAGCGCGCGGAGGGCCTGTAAGCCGGATTCTGTTCAGGGGTTGCCCCCTTTGATGACCATTCATCTAGGCCACGCATTGCTGCGCGGCTCGAGCTGCCAACCCGACCCCTCTCGGCTGAAGCGCGCCTAGCGGCGGTATCGACCAGGGCCGACACAGGCCCGCGCGGGGGTCCTATTTGGCATTGCTCCAGGTGGGGCTTGCCGTGCCACCCCTGTTGCCAGGGGCGCGGTGGGCTCTTACCCCACCGTTTCATCCTTACCGCGACAGGCGCGGCGGTTTTATTTCTGTGGCGCTCTCCGTCGGGTTTCCCCGCCCGGGCGTTACCCGGCACCGTTGCTTCATGGAGTCCGGACTTTCCTCGCGTGGGGCGAGCCCCACGCGCGGCCATCCGGCCCTCCGCGCAAGCGGTGGGGTATGCGGTGACAGAGAGGGCGTCAAGAGGCGATGGCGCACGACGGGGGCCTCCCGCGCCCGAGCAGACCTGACTGCGTCAGCTCTGCTATCGGCCTTGGGCCCGGCGCCGCGCCTGTGGCGCGGCGCAGTCCCGCCTGTAGCCAAGGGAGCGTATCAATTCTCAGCGGGTGCGATGCAGCGCCCGCCGCCGCGCAAAGCGCGGCGGCCCGGCCCAACGGGAGACGGATTTTCGTCAGAAAATCTGACGACGGGCGGGAGTGCTACCAGAGTTGCTCATTCTCATGGACATCACGTCCAAAGCGACGTGTGCCCAAGCGGAGAAAAATCCTCCGGTGCCAACGCCCCGTGGCCCCAAGGGCGATACCGCAGCCGCACCGCAGTCAGCAGCGTCGCATCATCAACATCCGCGGTGAATCCGGCCTCTTCGGCCAAAGCACGGAAAGTCGTCCATGCCGCGTCTTGCGGGCCGTTGTCATTGCCTCGCCCACCTGCCAGACCTTGTTGCTCCAACCTCAACCAATCGAACCTTGGGCCGGGATCAAATTTACGCCCCGGCGCCATGTCGGAATGTCCGATCACACCCTTCGGCGCAATATCCCATCGCGACAATATCTGCGGCAGCAAGCGTTCCAGTGCCGCCATCTGCGGCTCGGCAAACGGATGATCTCCGCGATTGTCCAACTCAATGCCCACGGACCGCGAATTGATGTCACTCTGCCCGTGCCATTCCCCTGCCCCAGCATGCCAGGCGCGATCCGCCTCGCGCACCATCTGCCACAGCGTTCCATCCTGTCCGATCAGGTAATGCGCTGACACCTCGGCCATCGGATCACACAGCCGCTCCAACGCCGACACAGCCCCCTCCATCGCGGTGTAGTGAATCACTACCAGATAAGGCGTCAAATCATCCCGGCGAGGGCCAAAATTCGGCGACGGATGCCAGATGGCCCCTGTCGCATCAACCGATGCTTCAGTTCTGGACGGCACGGCGGAACGGGGCGGGATCCCAAGCGCAGGCATAGCCATCCCCATCCGGGTCCAGACTCTTGCGGTCGCGTTCGGGCCCGCCATTGGCCAGAAACTCGATCTGAGCCTGATCGGACGATGCAAAGCCTGCGCAATTGCGCTGCGACTTGGCCTGCAGGTTGAAGCCCGCCCGGCTGTAGATCTGCACGCCCTTCGGATTGGTGGTGCGAAGCGCATAACTGACGATGTTGGGCTGGGCGGCACTGTCCCGTTCCGGGATCGCTGTCGGCGTGACCAACTGGTACTGCTCCTTGTTGCGCGCAATCCGGTCGGCGTCGCTTTCGATCGACTGTCGGCTGGATACGGCGGCAAAGTCCTGTTCGTCCGAGATCGAGGGGTTGTTAAGCACCTGAGGCGCCGGGTTCGACGGGCTGGCCTGCAAAGGCGCCACACCGGAATTCTGCGACGCAGCCGTCAGCGCGGCCTGCGTTTCGTTGGCGATGTCTTGTGCTGTCAACGTCGCGCTACTGGCCGCAACCGTCGACGCAGGCGTGGTTGCAGCCACAGTAGTTGGGGCCGCCGTTGTTGTCGCATTGGTGAACAACCCCTGCTCCTGAGCAGGGATGCCCACTTGCGAGCTGCCCGCAGGCAGGGTTTCGCTTGAGACGGCCGAGGCCGGGATCAAAGGATCACCATTCACCGTTTCCCCGGACAGAGCCGCCTCACGAGCGGCCTGTTCAGGCGAGGTGTTGAACCCGACACCAGCGGCGGAGTCGGGTATCTGGGGGCTACATGCTGCAAGAACCCCCATAACGGGGATCAAAAGATATGGGCGCATGGCTGCTGTCCTGCCGGTTTTTGCTCTTACTTGAGCGGCAGCTTTACCACCATTTTGCCGGTTTGGCTACAAAGCCCGCCGCATCCTCGAGCGCATAGGCGGTATTGAGCAGATCGCCCTCTTCCCACGGACGCCCGATCAGCTGCAGCCCCAGGGGCAAGCCCTGTTTGTCCACGCCTGCGGGCACGGCGATACCGGGCAGACCGGCCAGGTTCACAGTGACGGTAAAGACGTCATTCAGGTACATCTGCACCGGATCCGCATCCGTCATTTCCCCCAGCCCAAAAGCCGCCGAAGGCGTGGCGGGCGTCAGGATCGCGTCGATACCAGCGGCAAACACATCCTCAAAGTCTTTCTTGATCAGCGTACGGACGCGGCGCGCGCGGTTGTAATAGGCGTCATAGAAACCAGCCGAGAGCACATAGGTCCCGATCATGACGCGGCGCTGCACTTCTGGTCCAAACCCTTCGGCGCGGGTCTTTTCGTACATCTCGGTGATGCCATCACCCTGCGCCAGCGTGGCGCGGTGGCCATAGCGCACCCCGTCATAGCGCGCCAGGTTCGACGAGGCCTCAGCCGGTGCGATAACGTAATACGCAGGCAGCGCGTACTTGGTGTGCGGCAGGCTGATATCGACGATCTCGGCTCCGGCTGCCTTCAGCATCTCCGCGCCATCGGACCACAGCTTTTCGATCTCACCTGGCATACCGTCCATACGGTACTCTTTCGGGATACCGATCTTCTTGCCCTTGATGTCGCCGGTCAGCATCGCCTCGAAATTCGGCACGGCCAGATCGGCACTGGTGCTGTCTTTCGGGTCGTGGCTGCACATCGCCTCGAGCATGATGGCGGCGTCGCGCACGTTCTTGGTCATCGGACCGGCCTGATCCAGCGAGCTGGCAAAGGCCACCACACCCCAGCGTGAGCAGCGGCCATAGGTGGGTTTGATGCCGGTGATGCCGGTGAAGGCCGCAGGCTGGCGGATCGAGCCACCGGTGTCGGTGCCGGTCGCGGCCAGACAGAGGTCAGCCGCCACAGCCGAAGCCGAGCCACCCGACGAGCCGCCCGGGGTCAGCTCGGCGGTGTCGCCTTCACGACGCCAGGGACTGACCACGTTGCCATAAACCGAGGTTTCGTTTGACGAACCCATGGCAAATTCATCCATGTTGAGCTTGCCCAACATGACGGCGCCTGCGTCGACCAGGTTCTGGCTGACGGTGGATTCGTATTCGGGCTTGAACCCTTTCAGGATGCGGCTGGCCGCCTGGCTGTCGACACCTTTGGTGCAGAACAGATCCTTGATGCCGATCGGCAGACCACACATCGCGGGCGCGTCGCCTGTCGCGATGCGCGCGTCAGCGGCCTTGGCACGCTCCAGCGCGATCTCGGGCGTCTTGTGGACAAAAGCGTTCAGCGCATCGGCGGCATCAATCGCCTTCAGACAGCTCTCGGTCAGCTCGACAGAGTTGGTCTCGCCCTTGCGCAGCAGGTCGCGGGCCTCGGCCAGGCCCAGTTTGTTCAGATCAGACATGGCTTACTCCACCACCTTGGGAACCGCAAAAAAGCCCTCGCGGGCGTCGGGCGCGTTGGCCAGCACTTTGTCCTGCTGACTGCCATCATTCACCACATCTTCACGGCGCTTCAGGCGCTGGGGCGTGACCGAGGTCATCGGTTCGACCCCATCCACGTCCACTTCGTTCAGCTGTTCGATGAATCCAAGGATCGTGTTGAATTCCGAGGCCAGCGCCGGCAGCGCGTCGTCCTCGACCTTGATCCGGGCCAGTTTGGCCACCTTGGCGGCGGTGCTTTGGTCAATCGACATGGGAACCCTCAATATCGCGTCAGACAGGCATTTACCGCCCTCGCCCATGGGCTGCAAGGTCGCATGTACACAAGAGGCTCCGGCCACGACCCAAGAAAACACGGGGGGCCCTGCGCCAAGCGACACCTCATATCACGACCCAACCGCTTAAGATGCCTGAGCCTTGCCCAGAGCTTCGCGAATGGCCGTGCGAACCCGCGCCCGCGCAGGTTCATCCAGGGCCGCCAAATCCACTGTCAATTTGCCGTCTTCTTCTCTCGGCGAAAAGCTTGTCCCTTTGTTATCCGAAACCGGAATATTCGTAATGTGGTAAGGGGTAATTTCACGTGCAATTCCCTTAAAATGAACAGCTTCGGACGGCACCGCCTGGACGATGTCACGAACGTGGGCGTAGGTCTCGTAACTCATTACAATGCCACCGGGCTCCGCGATGCTCTCGAGTCGCGCGGCCAAGTTCGCCTCAGCTCCAATTATCGTGTAATCCATCCGATCGTCAGACCCGAAGTTTCCAACATTGCAATACCCAGTGTTGATCCCCATTCGGGCTTTGAACGGGTGCTCCAACCCTTTTTGGTTCCAGACTTCGGCCAATTCGGCCAGCCGCAGCTGCATATCCAGAGCCATACGTACACACGCCCGCGCGTCTTCGGCGGCACCTCTGGTCTCAGGATCACCAAAAAAAGCAACGATGGCATCGCCGATGAACTTATCGATTGTTGCGCCATGAGCCTCGGCGATGAGGGACATTTCTGTAAAGTACTCGTTCAAAAGAGCCGTCAATTCTTCTGGCTGCATGCGCTCGGTCGTCGCTGTGAAATCCTTAATGTCGGAAAAGAAGACCGTCAGCTTCTTTCGCTCGGTCGAGATATGAACGTCTTTCTCTCCAGAAAAAATTGATCTGTAGACTTGTGGGGAAAGATACTTGGAAATCTTCAACGATATGCCTGCCAGAAACTCGTTGTTCGCGGTCAATTCGTCATTCATCCGGCTGAAACTGGCAGCAAGCTTGTACTGCATGACAGCAAAGAAAAAGCCCATGGTTCCAGCAGCGGTAAAGTAGAGCAGCAACCACTTGAAGGACCACAGGTTGAGAGCGACGGGCTGACGAACGGTAACCGTCTGCAGCGCACGAACGTCACCAACCTTCCAATCCTTCTTTGGGCTTTCGGCATGGGAATTGTGACAACGGACACACCCTCCTGCCATGACCACCGGCGTAGCCAAGGTAATCTCGCGGTTCCACACATTCCCGGTCGAATTCACAAAAAAATCATGATCCATAGGATCAGTTCGAAACTTGATCAACGCATTGCGTTCAAATTCGTCAAGCTTATGGGGAGGCCGGTTTGCGAAGGTATAATCAGAGACAAAGCGATACTCAACGTCGCCTTCCACTGCCCCGATCTTCTCTCCCAGTTCAAGCGACAGTGTCGCCGGGATCGGGATCGCGCCGTTAACGTCAAGGTAGTTGTGCAACGCCTGCGTTTCCGTATTGGAGTTGACCACCCGAGATACGACATTTGTTGCGTAGTAGGTCCGCACTGATGTGATAATACTGTTCAGGCTGGTAGCCTGCCGACGCAACGTTTCATCAGAGAGATTGCGCAGGTCCAGCCAAATCGCGGCGGGAAGGCCGACTAACGCTATTAAAACAACCACGATTAACCAATAGGGCCGCGCCAAAAGAAATCGCCCGAATTGATCCATCAAATTCTCCCGCAGCATGCCCCAAATAAGAGTACTTATAGTCTATCTTCTTCATATGGGCACCCTTCAAGCCATCCGGTCGCATTGCCGCCATCCCTGTCTCGCTTTTGGGAAAGCCCGGATAGAGCATTTCCGGAACCACTGAAGTAGCATATGGGTCGGAAGCCAGTTCATGACCTTTGATCACAGCTTGTTGAGGTTCATTGTCATTTTCAATCGAACGTTTTAATACTCCCCCATGGGCAGACCAAGAACATACTCCCGCGATGCGGTGATCGAAACCGCCATGAGCGTCTTCTGGCGGAACGGATACATGGCGACCTCGATCAGCGATCTGGTGCGCGAGACCGGGTTGAACACGGCCAGCATGTACAAGGAATTCGGCGACAAGGACGGCCTGTTTGTCGAAGCACTTGAATACTACCGCGGCCATGTCATCGGCCCTCGGTATCAGATCCTGATCGAAAACCCGAACCTTGCGGGGGTCGAGATGTTCCTGAGGAACGTCATGACGGGTGCCGCAAGAACGGAGTACAAGGGCTGCCTGATGATGAACCATCTGGCTCAGAGACATCTGATCAGCGCAGATGCGGCAATGCAGGTCGGTGCCTTCTGCGCCGAGGTCGAATCGTTGATCGAAACCGCCTTGCTAAACGCTCAATCCGATGGTGACATCGGACCGGAAAAAGATGCCAGGCAACTTGCAAGCTTCATCGTATTTTGTGTGCATGGCACTGTTCTTTATGGGCGCCACGACGCAAAAAAAGACGTCATTCCAGATTTTTATGACATGATCATGGGCGTGTTACATCGGTAGCCGAAAGGTCCTCCATATTTTAAAATATATTTTTTAAAATGTTTATTTTATATTGCCTGCACCGGCCGCCCGACTTCGATGCGTAAGGCCGGTTCCTGCAAAACAACTTTTGGGAGGCAACACCATGACAATATCCGAGACAGCAATGGCATTCTTCGATGCGTGTGAAACCGGTAAGGGTTGGGAAGTGTGCAAATCCTATTGCCACGACGGCGCGGGCTTTTCCTGTCAGGCCGATGCTCTGGCCGACATTGACACGCTCGAAGGGTACACCGGTTGGACTGCCGGCCTACTGACCCCGGTTCCGGACGGCCATTATGATCTGAAATCCTTTTCCACCGACCACGAACGCGGCATCGTGGTTGCAACTTCGGTGTTCAAGGGTACCCAAACGGGCGAAGGTGGCCCCGTACCGCCCACCGGAAATACGGTGGCTGCGGAATACGCCTATGTGATGGAGTTCAAAGACGACAAGATCACCCGGATGACCAAGATCTGGAACGATGTACACTCGCTGAAACAGCTTGGCTGGGCCTGACCCGCAAAGAGCCGAAAACACACCGCCCCGTGGGGCGGTGTTGTTCCATCGGGCTCAGAGCACCATCGCAGCCGCGGCGCCCACGACCATGGTGCAGCCCAACGCCAGACCCACCTGAGCCATGCGACGGCGCATTTTGTATTTTCGGGCTTGCCGGGCCAGGTCCTGATGAAGGGCGGTGATTTCAACCTCGTCCATCGGCTCGGCGGATTGGAAGTAGTCCAGAAACGCCACAATGTCGAAGCCGCCCCAGTCCCGATCCTTGAGGTTTTCGACCTTCCCCATGTTCTTGGCCAAGCGGCTGACACAGGCGTTCCGGGCGTTCTCGTCCCGGGCCGGGAAACGGCCCTCAGGCGCGCCGCTGTGACAGACGTTGAAGCCAAAGCCCGAATCCAGAAACATCTGCTTGATTTCTTCATCCGCACTGCGCAGCGCCTCAGCCAGTCCGGGATCGCGAAACAGGGCCACTTGTTGGGTCGCCGTATGGGCCATGCCAATCTCGTTCAGAAAGCCCTGAAACTCTTGCTGGACCTCATCGGGCATGACCGAAAACATATCGAAATCATAGGAATAAGACACGGGAACGCACCTCTGCCAGGTTGGAATGCAACCATGGATAGAGGGCGTTTGTGTTTGAATTTGGGCAATATCCCCGGAAATTCGCGAAAATGATCGGCTGTTTCAGCCCGCAATCAGCTCCTCGACCGCCAGATTGAACCGGTTCAGCGCCCCTTCGAACCGTCCGAACAGGTGGCTGTGGTTCCCGCGCGAAGCAAAGCCCGATTGAATCTCCTCCCCCAGCTCAAAATCCTCGGCCAGCGTGGCCATGGTGATCTTCTGGTTCAGCTTCCAGTGCGCCTGCATCTCGTCGCCCTCGATCTTGTCGGCCGGGACCAGTGTGACAATGCGCAATGTGGTGTGCCCTTCGGATTGGGGCTGTGCATTGATCCAGACCACGTGATCCTGCTGCACCAACAGTTGCGTGGTGGGCATCAGAGTATAAAGCACATTGGCATCCG
The DNA here is from genome assembly GCF_900302455.1 of Falsiruegeria mediterranea M17. GTDB lineage: Bacteria > Pseudomonadota > Alphaproteobacteria > Rhodobacterales > Rhodobacteraceae > Falsiruegeria > Falsiruegeria mediterranea. Next base: position 341,130 of record NZ_ONZG01000004.1, on the reverse strand, counting down.
CCCGGATCGACCACTTCTCTTCGGGCGTATCGGTCAGCGTTTTCATGCTGGTGCGCGGCAGAACTGACCGAATGTGCGGGCCAAAACACCGATAGGTCGACAGGTTGTCGGGGAAATGCGGCGCGATGGTGTTGGCATGCGCAACGCGGAAGTGATAGGCCTCGATCCCGCCCTCGACCAGCACCTTCCAATTGGCCTTGACCTCGATCGTGTTTTCCATGGCGATCTTGTGGTTTGCCAGATCCAGCCAGCGGAAATCATCGGCAATCGGCCCCAGCCAGCCCTCGATGTTCAGCGGCTCGTTCATCTCGGGATTGGCGATGATCCAGATGAACCCGTGCGCCTCGGCCACCGGCAACCGCCGCAGGCCCCGCTCGGCGCGCGGCAAATCCGGAAAGCCCTGCTTTTCCTGCGGCACCGCGCGCAACTCACCCTGATTTGTCCAACTCCAGCCATGATAGGGGCAGGTAAAGACCCGTTTGCACCCCGCCCCCTCGCGTTCCAAAGTGGCCCCGCGATGGCGACAGACGTTCAAAAAGGCCCGCGCCTGGCCCTCTGCGTCTCGTACCAGCAGCACCGGCAGCCCAATGACCGAGCGGGTAAGAAAGCTCGACGGCCCGTCCAACTCGCCCGAATGCGCCGCCACCACCGGCTTGCGCCGAAACAGCGCCACCTCTTCGCGCGCGAACCGTTCCGGGCTGGCATAGCGCGAAATCGGGGAATGGCTGATCGTATCGTCCAGATAGGCAGATTTCTGTTCGGCCAGGCCGATGATTTCGCGGATCAATCCAATCTCTTCGCTGCGCTCCATGATGGCTCCCTCCCTCGGCTAGCACGGATCACTTACCAATCGGTAAGTAACTTACCAACTGGTAAGCCGTCAAGTGTTTGGTATAGGGTCCCTATGAAGGAGCCCCCATGTCCCCCAAACTCGACCCCGCCGAGCGATACCTGGACCTTGCGACCACGCGCTTTTCCGAGCTTGGGTTTCACGGGGTGTCACTCGCACTTGTGGCCAAGGATGCAGGTGTTACCAAACAGGCCGTCCTGCATTATTTCCGCTCCAAGGAACGGCTCTATGCCGAGGTGCTCAACCGCCTCGCCCTGCGGCTGCTGGCCGAGATTGACGCCACCCTCGCCCCCACGCCCGCACAGCGCCTGATCGCCTACTTCAACGCTTATGCCGCAAGCGCCATCGCAAACCCCGAGGACGCGCGCCTTGTGGTCCGCGCGCTGCTGGACAGCGACGCGCAGGCGCGTAGCTGGCCATTGAAACCCTATCTCGACAGGCTCACAGAGCTGGCACTTCAAACGCCACGCTGGCAGAGCGCAAGCCGCGAAGAGGCGCTGGCCGGTCTTTATCAGCTAATCGGTGCAATACAGTATTTCGCAATCTCTGCGCCCACGTTGTCCGGCATGTACGGCAAGACCTCCTTTGACAAGGTTCAGGGCGCCCTGACGGACGACTTTCGAAAGGTCATTCAGGGGTTTGAGATACCCTAGTCAGCCCCAGCATGTGACGCCTCAGAACCTCGATCATCCAGCCCAACATGATCCCGTTCAAGATATGCCACATGAAATGCGTGCCCATCAGGATCGCGCCACAAACCGGCTCGTCCAAAGCCCGAAACGTGATCGAGGCGACCAGGATCGTGGCCCCGATGGCCAACCCCCGCGCCGTGTCCGGCGCGCGGTGACGCAGCAGGACCGCGTAGATGTAAATGAGCAAGGGCACCGGCGCATACCCGGCGGAATCCCCCACCCCCGGCACCATCTGAAACAACGGCAAAGTCGCTGCGACATAGGGAAAGAACAGCCCCGTCAGGCCCAGCGCAGGCAGCACCCGCAGCCCCCAGACATGACGGTTCACCGCATAGATATAGACCAGAATGTACCCCAGGATCGGTGTCACATCTGCAATCGCAGCCCAGACTTGGGCATGGGTGTGAAACAGATAGCTGCCCACACCGATGCTCGCCAGGATCACCGCCAGCACACGGGCAATCGCAATCCCTTTGGTCCGCCGCCACATGATCAACGCGGCCACCAAAAAGGCCGCATTTGTCACTGCATTGATCGGCTCGGCCCAGTATTCAGGCCCCAATCGCTCACAGTAGCCATCAATTTCGCGCAACCAATCCATGGATTTCTATGTAACCGGTGTTAGGCTCGTGCCAACAGGAAACGGAGATTCATTCATGGATATTATCTGGCTGGGACACGGCAGCTTTCGCATTGAAACCGCAGGACAGGTTATATTGATCGACCCCTGGCTGACCGGCAATCCCGCCCTGCCCGAGGATCAACACGACGCCGCCGTCGCGGGCGCCACCCACATCCTGCTGACCCATGTGCATTTCGACCACGTTGTCGATGTCCTGCCACTGGCCAAGAAGCTGGGCGTACCGGTTGTGGGCCAATACGACCTGATGGGCCACTGGGGCGAGACCGAGGGCATCGAAACCGTCGGCTTCAACAAGGGCGGCACCGTGGATCTGAACGGCGTCAAAGTCTCGATGGTTCCGGCCTCGCATTCCTCGACCTTCAACACGCCCGAAGGCATCCGCACTGGCGGGACCGAGGTTGGGTTCATGATCGCGTCTGAGGGCAAGATGCTCTACGTCTCGGGCGACACCGACATCATGGCCGATATGGACTGGATGGGGGATTACTACAAACCTGACATCGGCATCCTGTCAGCGGGCGGTCATTTCACCATGGACATGAAGGGCGCAGCCTATGCCGCCAAGCGGTACTTCGCCTTCAAGACCGTGATCCCCTGCCACTATGGCACCTTTCCGATCCTGGAACAGAGCGCCGATGACCTCCGTGCAGGCCTTCCGGGCGTGGACGTGATCGAACCGCAGGTGATGCAGGCCATCACGCTTTGATGTCCTGAGCGATGCCATGAGCGACATCACCCCCTCCCCCGAGCTTGGAGCCATCGTTCGCCGCTGGCTCCGCTCTTATGCGGCGGGGGACAAAGAGGCGGTGCTCAACCTCTTCTCCGAAGACTCCTCCTTAGGCTACATCGGCTCATCCCATGACGAGATCTGGCGTGACGATACCCTGCGCCGGGGCATGGGTGGGTATATGGAGGATATCCCAAAATTCTCATGGGATAAGGACGATTTCCGCGGCTTTGAATGCGGGAAACTGGGTTGGGTAGAATGGTTCGGCGGGCGGGTATCGCTGGAAAACGGCAAGGAAATCACCTTTCGCTCGACCTTTGTACTGCATCTGGAACGGGGCGTCTGGCGCATCGTCCATGTCCACAACTCGAATCCTGTCTCAAACATGGAGGCGCTAGGCTACCAATCCCGAGGCGTCGAAGACCTGCTTAAGGCCGCCTTGGCCACGCCGGTTGATCTGGCGCACACGGGCATGGCAACGATCATGTTCACCGACATCGCGGGCAGCTCGGCGCTGGCAGAAACGCTCGGCGATGCCCGCTGGTCCGCCGCAGTGCAGGCACATATGAAGCAGGTGGGCGACGTCCTCGAGGGTCATGGCGGCACGCTGGTCAAAACTCTGGGCGATGGCACCATGTCGGCGTTCCCCTCGGCCACGGCTGCCTTGACCGCTGCCTCCGAACTCCAGCAAATCATCTCAGACAGCACCGCTGAGCCGCGCCTGCAAATCCGCATTGGCTTGCACACCGGCGATCTCGTGGAACACGACGGCGACATGTTCGGCACCGTAGTCAACAAAGCCGCCCGTATCGCGTCGATCACGGCACCGGGCCAAATCTGCCTGTCAGACGCCACTCACATCATGGTCGGCGGAGCGCCGCAGTTCCGTTTCTCTGAACCCGCCAAAATCAACCTAAAAGGGCTGGAGGGCCAACATACAACCTATCGGCTGGAGTGGCAGGGATGAGCGATATCCGCCCCTCGCCAGAAATCCTGGCCATCGCGCGGCGCTGGATCGACGCGATCCCGAACCGGCGACCCAACGACCTGAGCAACCTGATGACGGATGCGGACCACCTGCTGTTTTTCGGCACCGGCGAGGATGAGGTCTGGTCCGGCCAAGCCGTACGCGACGGCGTCGGTGCGTTCTTTGGCGTCATCCCACCGGTGACGACGCACATCGAACACTTTGCCGAGGCCTATGAGAACGGCGACACCGGCTGGGCTTGCTTCACACACGAGATCGCGTTCGAGCCCCATCCCGACCGCTCGTTCCTGGTTCGCTCCACCCTGATCCTTACGCTCGAAGACGGCGCATGGAAGATCGTCCACCGCCATGGTTCGGTCCCCACTCCAAACGAAGAGTTCACCGGCCGGGATCAGACCGCAATCGCCGATCTGGTTGCGGCTGCAAAGGATGGGTTTGCATTGGATCAAACCGAAGGCCTCGCCTCGATCATGTTCACCGACATCGTGGGGTCATCGGCGCTCGCCTCGGCCCTTGGTGACCGCGCCTGGTCGCCCATCATCGCGGCCCATTTCAACATGATCCAAGCCATCGTCGCCGAACATGACGGCCAGTTCGTCAAGTCTCTGGGCGACGGCACCATGTCCTCTTTCCCCTCTGCCCGCACCTGTTTGGAGGCAGCCAGTGCCATTCAAACCAACCTGGCCAACAACACCCAAGACCCCCACCTTTCCGTCCGCATCGGCATCCACACCGGCGAGGTTATGCAGGCCCACGACGATTTCTTCGGCACCGTCGTCAACAAGGCAGCCCGGATCGCGTCCACCGCGCAGGCGCAGGAAATCCGAGTATCCGACACGACCCGCCTGATCGTCCGAAACGCCGGGGGGTTTGTCTTTTCCGGCTCAAAAGACTTTGACCTCAAAGGGCTCGAAGGGCGGCATACCACCTACCTGTTGGAGTGGCAGACATGAGCGATCCCTTCACACTGTCACCGGAACTGGCCGCCATCGCCAAACGCTGGCTCCACGCCTATGCGGCACGCCAAACCGAACCGGTGATCAACCTGTTCTCGCACTCCGCTGCAATCACCTATGTCGGCTCCGATGACGGCGAGCTGCTGACCGAGCCCGACTTTCACAAGACCTTTGCCGCCTTCTGCGACGACCAGGCGGTTCTGGTCCCCGAAAACCTCGAAGTCACCGCATATGAGGCCGGGTCCTTTGGCTGGGCGCTTGCGACGATGACCATCATCGCGCCCGACGCCGACAAAAGCGTGGCCTTCCGCTGCTCTTTCGTCTTTGCCCTCGAAAACGCCGTCTGGCGCATCGTGCACATCCACAATTCCAACCCAAAACCCAACATGGAGGCGATGGGATACACCTCGCGCAGCATCGAGGAACTGACCGCCTCGCTGCAGTCCGAGGCGCTGGATCTTGGCCACACCGGCATCGCATCCGTGATGTTCACCGACATCGTCGACAGCACTGCCTTGGCGGCCGCAACCGGGGACGCAGCCTGGAGCAATATCGTCCAATCCCACATGACCGACATTGCCGGCGCGGTCGAAACCCATGGCGGCACGCTGGTCAAATCGCTTGGCGACGGCACCTTGTCATCCTTTGCCTCGGCCTCTGCCGCGCTGAATGCCGCCACCCGCATTCAGCAAGGGATGCAAGGCCAAACCCAGGAACCGATCCTCAGGATCCGGGTCGGCATCCACACCGGCGACGTTGTTGAGAAAGATGGCGATTACATCGGCACCGTGGTCAACACCGCCGCTCGCGTGGCCGCAGCCGCCGCCCCCGAAGAAATCCGCGTCTCGGACCCCACCCGCGCCATGGTCGGTGGCAATGCGGACTTCGCCTTTGGCGACCCCGTATCGGTTCAACTGAAAGGCCTCGCAGGCGAACACCTGATCCATCAGCTGGACTGGCGCACATGAGCGACCCCTTCACCCCCTCGCCCGAACTCGAAGCCGTGGCCCGGCGCTTCTTTCGTGCGGTCCGCCAACGCGATGGCAAGGCGATGCGCAACCTGTTGTCGCGCTCGGCCAAATTGCGGTTCATCGGCACAGCCCCGAACGAGCGGTGGAGCGGCAATTCCCTGCGCGACGGGCTTGAGGCACATTTCAACGAAGCCCCTGCCTTTCTGGTGGACGAGGAAACCCACGGTGAAGCCTTCGAGGCGGGCGACATCGGCTGGGCCATATTCGAACGCAGCATCGAGTTGCAAGGCAATCCCATCCCCGTCGATTTTCGCTTCACCCTGATCTTCACGATGGAAGACGGCGCCTGGAAAATCCTCCACCGCCATGCCTCGGTCGGCAAACCTAACGCCGACACGCATGGCGTTGAACACCGGGCGCTGGATGAATTAGCCGCCTTGGCTTCGACCTCGGACCTGCCGGAAACCCACACCGATATCGTCACGGTCCTGTTCACCGACATCACCGATTCAACCACCCTTGCCGCGACACTGGGCGACCGCCGCTGGACAGAGATTGTTCAACGCCATTTGACCATGATCGAGGGTTGCGTCACCAAGCACAGCGGCCAGCTTGTCAAATCTCTGGGCGACGGTACGATGTCGGTCTTCCCATCAGCCACCGAGGCTTTGCAGGCCGCAATGTCGATCCAGCAAACACTTGCCCGGGGTCATCAAGAACCTCGACTGAGCGTCCGCATCGGCGTGCATACAGGTGATGTTGTTCATTCCGGCAAGGATTTCTTTGGCACCGTTGTCAACAAAACTGCCAGAGTGGCCGCGATCAGCGGCCCGGATGAAATCCGTGTCTCTCACGCCACCCGCACCATGGTGGGAACTGCCAAATTCACCTTTACCGAGCCCCTTTCAGTTCCCCTCAAAGGGCTGGATGGCGAACACATGATCCACAAGTTGGAGTGGCAGACATGATCCGCCCCTCTCAAGAAGTGCTCGCCGTTGTCCGCAGGTGGAACGATGCGGTTCATCGCAAGGATGGGGCCACATTGACCAACATGCTCTCGCGATCCGAACACCTTCGCTATCAGGGCTCGGCCGAAGGAGAAAGCTGGTCGGGGCAGTTGTTTCGGCAGGGTTTTGGCGAGCATGTGCGGGAAATTCCCGACTATGATTGGGAGGAGCACGCGCTGGAAGCGTTCGAATGCGGCGACGTGGCCTGGGCGCATTGTCTGGCAACCTTGACGTTTCCCAACACCGCCAGCCAATTCCTGCATCGCTTCACCTTTGTCCTACATCTGGAGGAAGGCAATTGGCGCATGGTGCAACTGCATGTCTCGAACCCGCTGCCCAACATGGACAAGATGGGCGCCGACCATCACGCGCTGGACGATCTGATCGAAGCCGCCCGCGCCGATAACGTGATGCAGGGCCAAAGCGGCGTCGCCACGGTCATGTTCACCGATATCGTGGGCTCATCGGTGATTGCCCAAGCCGTGGGAGACGTCACATGGAGCCGATGCGTGGGCGAGCACATCGAGGCGGTCAAAGCCTGCGTCGAAGCCAACGGTGGCCGCATGATCAAATCCCTCGGCGATGGCACCATGTGCACCTTCACCTCGGCCCGCGCTGCCATGGTCTGCGCGCAAGAGCTGCAACGCGGCATGCAAAAGACGTCTACTGAACCCCGCATCCAGATCCGCGTCGGCCTGCACACCGGCGAGGTCATCGACACCGGCGAGGATTTCTTTGGCACCGTCGTGAACAAGGCCGCCCGCGTCGCGGCTCTGGCCGGTCCGGACGAGATCCGTATTTCCGACGCCACCCGTTTGATGATCGGAACCGACCCCGAATTTTCGTTTTCAGACCAGACAGCAGGCCCCCTGCGGGGGTTTTCTGGAACCCATACGACGCATCTTTTGACCTGGCGGTCTGCCCCGCCTGACTGAGAAGAAAGGACAACCGTGCCCGCCACAGATTTCTCGCAATCCGAGTACGACGCCCGCCTGACCAAGACCCGCTCCGCAATGGCCACGCAGGGGATTGAAACACTGATCGTTGCCGATCCGTCGAACATGGCCTGGCTGACGGGCTATGACGGGTGGAGCTTCTACGTGCCCCAAGTGGTCATCGTCCCGAGCTCAGGCACCCCGCTCTGGTGGGGCCGCACGCAGGACAAGGCAGGTGCGGCGCAGACCACCTGGATCGGGGACGACAACCTCTTTGATTGGCCCGAAGAGCACGTCCAGCACCCCGACCACCACCCGTATGATGCGTTGATCACACTCCTGCGTGAACGCGGCTGGACCCGCGCGCTTGGGGTCGAGATGGACAACTACTACTATTCCGCCGCGTCCCACCGCATCCTGGAAACTGCCTTTGGGCGCGACGCCATCGCCGATGTCACCGGGTTGGTGAACTGGCAGCGCGCGGTCAAAAGCGAGGCGGAACTGGCGATGATGCGCAAAGCGGGCCAGTTGACCGCGCACATGCACGCCACCCTGCGCGAGGGGTTCCGCGAGGGGCGGCCCAAGAATGAGCTGGTGGCTGAGGTGCAGGCGGCCGGCGTCGCCGGTCTGCCGGGACTGGCGGGTGACTACCCCGCCATTGCCCCAATCGCGCCCTCGGGCCTCGAGGCCTCGGCCTCACACATCACCTGGAATGACCGCCCCTTGGTGCGCGGCGAGGCCACCTATTTCGAGGTATCGGGCTGCTACCACCGCTACCACTGCCCCGCCAGCCGGACGCTGTTCCTGGGCGAGGTGCCGTCCGACATCCGCCGCGCGGAAGAGGCGGTGCTGCAAGCCATCGAAGACACCTTTGCCGCCGCCCGCCCCGGCGTGGCCTGCGAAGAGGTCGCGGCTTGCGTCTATGACAGCTTTGCCCGCGCCGGTTACGTCAAAGCCAACCGCACCGGATACCCGATCGGCCTAAGCTACCCGCCCGACTGGGGCGAACGCACCATGAGCCTGCGCCCTGGTGACACCACGCCGTTACAGGAGAACATGACCTTCCACCTGATGCCCGGCCTCTGGACCCCGGATTGGGGCGTCGCCATCACCGAGAGCTTTGTGGTCACCCCAGACGGTGCCCAGCCCCTCGCTGACATTCCCCGTGCCCTTGTGGTGAAAAGCTGACGGGGGTGCTCCCGCCCGTCGGGCACGCATCAAAGATGCACACCCTCCCGTTGGGCCCAGCCTCGCTGCGCTCGGCGGGTGGCCTTAAAAAAGATGCCATCAGAACGCCGGTCTCGTCTTTTCCACGACACCGACGAAAGCCGCTGCTGCAGGCGACGGGTTGGCCTGCGAATGCATGGCCAACCCAATCTTTCTCGTCCTGACCGGGTCCAGCGGCTTGCTCACCCACCCCTCACCCCCGTTTACCTTTGGCAACGCCATCTCGGCCACAACGGAAACGCCCTGGTTGCGTGACACCATCGTCAACGTGCTGAGAATCTGCGACGTGCGATAGCGCACGTTTGGGCTGAGGCGGGACTGCGTGAACAGCCGCCGGATAATCCCTGCGGACCCGGATTCGGGCATGATGAATGGCCGCTCGCACAGTTGCTCCAGCCGGACCGAGGGCTGATCCGCCAATGCGCTGTCAGCCGCCACCAGCGCCACAAACTGATCCTGTGCGATGGGCCATGTCCGAAAGCGGTCATCCGGCAAGACAACAAACCCCAGGTCGATGCGCCGATCCTCGATCCACCGGATGATCTCATCGTCGGGGGCCTCTTCAACCATCACTTCGATACCCGGGTGTTCTTTATGAAACCTCTCCAAAAGACGCGGAAGCAATTGCAGCGAAGAGGTGGCCCCGAATGACCCGATGCGCAGCCTGCCGGACTGTACGCCGCGATACTCAAGAGCTTCCTGATGAATGGCGTCAGCCAACCCCAGTATTTCGCGAGCGCGCGCCAACAGACGCTCTCCTACGGGCGTCAATTCGATTGGGGAAACCGTGCGGTCGAAAAGAGCCACGCCAAGCTCGGTTTCAAGGGTCTTGAGAGCATGGGACACCGCGGGCTGACTGACCCCCAAACGCAAGGCAGCCGCCGTAAACCCACGGGTTTCAGCAAGCGTGGCAAAGATTTCAAGTTGACCAAAAGTCATAAGCAAACTCTCATTTGACTATAACTCAATATAACTGAAATTCGATGTGGGCAAACTGAACTTTTAGGTGCCCCAATGCCTCATGTCGCGCCGCGTCTCGTCCCCTCACAAAACATCCGGCTCTATGCCTCTCTGTCGATGATGGCCTTTCTTTGGGGCGGCACTTTTGTCGCTGGCCGCCTGGTGTCGGCCGAAATGCCCCCCCTTGTCGCCGCAATGGCCCGGTTCGGCCTGGCCGCGCTTCTCCTCCTTTGGCTCGTGAGGAAAGAAGAAGGCGGTCTGCCACGCCTCACCTGGCGGCAAAGCGGCCTGATGGCACTGCTCGGCCTGTCTGGCGTTTGCCTCTACAACCTGTTTTTCTTTGCCGCTTTGGCCGAGATGCCTGCGTCGCGCACAGCCCTTTTTGTGGCCTTCAACCCGATAGCGGTCGCGCTGATCGGGGCTCTGACAGCACAACGGTTGCTTCCAATCGATCAGACCGCCGGGATTTGCGTGGCTCTGATTGGGGCCGTGATCGTGATCAGCGGGGGCGACATTGCCGGGCTGTTGATTGACGTTGGGGCCGGATTTGGGCGCGGCGAGCTGTTCATGCTCGCCGCTGTCGGCAGCTGGGTCGGCTACACGCTTCTCGGTCGCACAGCACTTGGCAGCATATCGCCCTTGGCCGCAACAACATGGGCGGCGCTGTTCGGATTTGTATTTCTGGCAATGGGATTGCTGATCGCCGGGCCGACACAGCCCCTGCAACTGCCCACTCTCACCTGCACCCTGGCCATCCTGTATCTGGCCATCGGAGGAACAGTGGTGCCATTCGTCTGGTTCTATCTTGGCGTGCGCGAGCTTGGGCCCGAACGGACAGCGGTGTTCACCAATCTTGTGCCAGTCTTTGGGGTTGGGCTCGGGGCAGCCATTCTGCACGAACCTTTGGAGGCCGCGATGCTGGCGGGGGGTGCTCTGGTGATCGCCGGTGTTTTTTTGACCAACCGAAAATGAAGCCTGGCCCTGATGTTTGGCGACGAGCAAAAGCCATCAGATGATGGCCGCGCGGCTCGACCCAAACGTAACACGGTCAGAACTTCATTCACTGTTCCGAAAGGTGTCTTACCAAATTCCATATTCACGTGCCGCACCACAGCAGCACACAGCGGTGCACGCTTGGTGCACGCATAGTGCACGGATATCATAGGCTGAAATCTAGCTCTCGCCGCTTTTAGTTGCGCCGCGTCGCAGCGCGAAGAATTCTTTTAACACCTGCTCACATTCCTGCGCCGCAATACCGTCATAGACCTCAGGCCGATGATGCGCCTGGGGATGGGAAAACACCCGCGCGCCATGGGCCACGCCGCCCGATTTCGGGTCGGACGCGCCATAGTAGATCCGCCCAATCCGCGCGGCGGCCAGGGCGGCGGCACACATCGCACAGGGCTCCAGCGTGACGTAAAGGTCATAGCCCACCAGCCGTTCCGTCCCCGCCTCGGCACAGGCCGCACGCAGGGCGACGATCTCGGCGTGCGCAGTAGGGTCATTCCATTCCCGTGTGCGATTTCCGGCCGCGGCCACAACGTCACCCTGAGGCGAGACGATGACGGCACCCACGGGCACCTCGCCGCGGTCTGCGGCGGCGCGGGCCTCGGCAAGTGCCTGATTCATATGGGATTTGAATGTCATACCATAAACTGCCCAAGAATGGGTGCTTTCGCAAGCGACCGGAATGGGCTAAAGCCCCAATCCATGAGCAAAACCCCAACTTCCGAGACGCCAAAAGGCGACCGTATCGCCAAGGTTCTGGCCCGCGCAGGCGTCGCCTCGCGCAGGGACTCCGAACGGCTGATCCAGGCCGGGCTGGTCACGGTGAATGGCAAGACCATCACCTCTCCGGCGTTGAACGTCACCGACAATGACAAGATCACGGTCGAAGGCAAGCCGATCAAGGCGCCCGAACCGGCGCGCCTGTGGCTTTACCACAAACCCACGGGCCTGGTGACCACGGACCGCGATGAAAAGGGGCGCGCCACGATCTATGACGAACTGCCCGAGGACATGCCCCGCGTGATGAGCGTTGGTCGGCTCGACCTGAACTCCGAAGGCCTCTTGCTGCTGACCAATGACGGCGGCGTCAAACGCAAGCTCGAGCTGCCTTCGACGGGATGGGTGCGCAAGTACCGTGTCCGGGTGAACGGCCGCCCGAAAGAGGAAGATTTTGCCCCACTGCGCAAGGGGTTGGTGATCGATGGGGAACGGTTCCAGCCGATGACCGTCTCGCTGGACAGGCAACAGGGGGCAAACGCCTGGCTGACGGTGGCGATCCGCGAAGGCAAGAACCGCGAAATCCGCCGCGCGATGGAAGAGATCGGCCTGTCGGTGAACCGCCTGCTGCGTGTCTCTTATGGCCCGTTTCAGTTGGGCCAGCTCAAGGCCGGTGAAGTCGAAGAGATCCGCCGCCGCGTTCTGCGCGACCAACTTGGCTTGGATGCCGAAGGCAATCCGCAGGACGAGGACACCAAAGCCCCCGCACGCCCGCAGCGCCGACGTGGCCCCGCTGGAAAACCCGGCGTAAGCGATCCAAGCAAAAGTCAGCGTCGCCCCGGCAAGCCTGCGGGCAAATCAGGACCTAAACCGACAGGCAAACCCGGCCCACGTGCCGGAGGCCCCAAAGGCAAGCCCCCGGCGAAAAAGCGCCGGGACTGAGCGATTTAGCGCAGACTTCCCCCTAGCAAGGCGGCGCGCCATCGCCTAGTTTCATGGGCAACGGCTCATCGAGGGGGGCGGCATGTCTCAGACCGGAGTTCAGAAACTGGCCTATGGGGCCCTTATCGTCCTGCTGTTTGGTGTCTGCACCGGATGGCTGGGGGGGCTCTGAACCCATGGCGCAACGATATGGCGGAAAATACAGCCCCGACGGCAACTCAGACGAGGCCGCCAAGCCCCGCGGCACTTTTGACGGCGCACGGGTAGAACCCGCAGGCGCAAGGGCAAATGTGATGTTTGTCCCGGCGATCCCGTTGGTGTTCATGTCCATCAATGACGGCGCCATTGGCATGTCTCTGGGGCTGGTCGCGGCAGGCCTGCTGACCGGTGCAGCCCTGCTGCTGCGCGAAGGACTGCGCGCCGAAGCGGCGTTCAATGCTCGCAAAGTGGCGCGCCGCCCAGCCTTTCCACGCAAAATGGCGGCCAGCCTGCTGACAGGCATCGGTGTCGGTATTGCGGCGTTTCGCAATGATTACCTGGACGCCGAGGTCGCCGGTCAGGTCAGCCTGATCGCACCTGTACTGTTCGGTGCTGCCGGAACAGCCTTGCACGCGCTTGCCTTTGGCATCGACCCGATGTCGAACAAAGGGATGGAAGGTGTCGACACCTTTCAACAGGATCGCGTCGCCCGCGTGGTGGACGAGGCCGAAGCCTATCTGGATGCCATGACCGAAGCCGTCAAACGCGCCAAGAACCGCCAAGTCGAGGCGCGTGTCGAGCGGTTTCAAACCACCGCCCGCGACCTCTTTCGTACGGTCGAAGAAGACCCCCGCGACCTGAGCGGCGCGCGCAAGTATCTGACCGTTTACTTGCGCGGTGCACGCGACGCGACGGTGAAATTTGCCGACTTCTACAGCCGCAGCCGCGATGAAAAGGCGCTCGCGGATTATGTCGCCCTTCTGGACGACCTGGAACAGAACTTTGCTGCCCGAACCCAAAAGATGCTGCTGGACGACCGCAGCGACCTGACCGTGGAAATCGACGTGCTGCGCGACCGTTTGCAGCGCGAAGGTGTCCGGTTGGATTGACCGCCCATTAACGTGGCCCAAACGTAACGAGGAACCCCAAAATGTCCGACACAGTTCGTCAAAAGGCCGCTGAGGCCACAACCGCGGTTGAGGAAGTAACAGCCGTTGTTCTGCCCGAACCGCAGGCCGAGGTGGTATCAATGCAAGAGGCCGATGAACCGGTGGGCGCCGAGATCCGCAAGCGTATGAACGAGATCGACATGGGTAACACCAACTCGATCGTGGCGTTCGGCTCGGGTGCGCAGGCGGAATTGCAAGAGATCAGCCAAGCGATGTTGGCCGATGTGCGCAACAAGGATGTAGGACCAGCGGGCGACAGCCTGCGCAATATCGTCACCACCATTCGCGGCTTTTCGGTCAGCGAGTTGGATGTGCGTCGCGAGCGTAGCTGGTGGGAGAAACTGCTGGGCAAAGCTGCACCCTTTGCCAAGTTCACCGCGCAGTACGAGCAGGTCCAAGGCCAGATCGATCGGATCACAGATGATCTGTTGGGGCATGAACACACCCTGCTCAAGGACATCAAATCCCTCGACCTGCTCTATGACAAGACGCTGAATTTCTACGACGAACTGGCGCTATACATCGCGGCGGGCGAGGAAAAGCTGACCGAACTCGACAGCACCGTGATCCCTGCCAAAGAAGCCGAAGTTCAGGCTGCACCCGAAGATGAACAGGTGATGGAGGCGCAGGAGCTGCGCGACCTGCGGGCCGCGCGGGACGATCTGGAACGCCGGGTGCATGACCTGAAACTGACCCGCCAAGTGACCATGCAATCCCTGCCCTCGATCCGCCTGGTGCAGGAAAACGACAAGTCGCTGGTGACCAAGATCAACTCGACGCTCGTCAACACCGTACCGCTGTGGGAGACGCAGCTGGCGCAGGCCGTCACCATCCAACGCTCGGCCGAAGCTGCGGCGGCAGTGCGTGACGCCAATGACCTGACCAACGAACTGTTGACGTCGAATGCGGCGAACCTGCGCGAGAGCAACAAGATGATCCGACAGGAAATGGAGCGTGGCGTCTTTGACATCGAAGCGGTAAAACAGGCCAATGCAGATCTGATCGGCACCATTCAGGAAAGCCTGCAGATCGCGGATGAAGGCAAGGCCAAACGGGCCGCAGCCGAGGAAGACCTCAAGAAAATGGAGGCCGAATTGCGCGATACCCTGGCGGCTGCCAAAGCGCGCAAGGATGGGATCGGCGACAACTCTGGCACAGCCGTGCCGAACTGATCGGTGCGGTTCACGGGTCGCATAGGCGGGCGTATGGGGGCGGCATTGGCCGCCCTTGCGGCGTTGTCGGCCTGTGACCCGACACCGCGCACGACCCCCTTCCCCCAGAACAGACCAGCCGGGCTGGCCCCTGTCGGGGACGAGGTGACGCCCCAATCGGCGGCAAGCCAGGATCTGGCCCGCTACTATGAGAAAGTTCAGAACGATCTGCTGACGCGCGGCCTGCTGCGCACCGATGGCGGCGGGCCGGACACGCCCTATGACGCAAACGATCTGGCCAGGAACTTTGAAACAATCGCATTCTTTGACGAATACCGTCCTGGCGGGCTGACCTCTTCGGGTCGCGGATCAAGCGGCCAGCTCAGCCGATGGAGCGGGCCAGTCCGGGTGAACACCGAATTCGGCGCCTCTGTTCCGCTGGACCAGCGCGCTACGGACCGGGCCAGCGTGGATGGCTATGTGGCGCGACTGGCCCGGATTACGGGGCATCCGATCAGCACGACATCAAAGAACGCGAATTTTCATGTCTTTGTCGCCGGAGAAGACGACAGCGATTTCCTGCAAGCGCGGCTGAAACAGCTGATCCCCTCGATCAGCCGCGAAGAGCTGGCGATCTTCCGCGATCTGCCGCAGTCGTTCTATTGCCTGGTGGTGGCGGTTTCAGGCAACGGCACGCCCTACAACTACACCCGCGCAGTGGCGCTGATCCGGGCCGAGCATCCGGACCTGGTGCGTCTGTCCTGCGTGCATGAGGAAATCGCCCAAGGTCTGGGCCTACCCAATGATAGCCCCCGCGCGCGGCCCTCGATCTTCAACGACGACGATGAGTTTGCGCTGCTGACCAGCCATGACGAGAAGCTGTTGATGATGCTCTACGATCCTCGGCTGAAACAGGGCATCACCGCGGAAGAGGCCCGCCCGGTGGTGAACATTCTGGCACGCGAAGCGATGGGGCAGTCGCTCTAGGTCGTTTTGTTCAAGCGGTAAGGCCTTCTCCTTCCGGTGTTGGACAGAAGCATAGGGTTGCGTCTGTCAGTGCTGCGCCGAGCCGCAGGCGAGGCGCGCGGCCCAACGGAGCAAGGGCCCGTCAGGGCATGATGCGAGGGCGGGAGCCCTCCGAGCTGATTTTCACCGACCTGAAACAACATCGACTTCTGCCTACGGGGATGATTTCAGGTGCTTTCTCCCTTTCGACGGACACCAGTCTTGCATAGATTTGCCCGGCGGAACCGGTATAGTTCCGCTCAATTGACATGGGAGCTGCAGATCATGGGTATTTTCGATTTTCTCTCGGGACAGTTCATCGACGTCATTCATTGGGTCGATGATACGCGGGACACGATGGTCTGGCGGTTCGAGCGTGAAGGGCATGAGATCAAGTACGGAGCCAAGCTGACTGTGCGCGAAGGGCAAGCGGCGGTTTTTGTACATGAGGGGCAGCTGGCGGACGTGTTCACGCCCGGTCTCTACATGCTCGAAACCAACAACATGCCGATCATGACGACGCTGCAGCATTGGGATCACGGGTTCAAATCGCCTTTCAAGTCCGAGATCTACTTCGTCAACACCACGCGATTCAATGATCTCAAATGGGGCACCAAGAACCCGATCATGCTGCGCGACCCCGAGTTCGGCCCCACCCGCATCCGTGCCTTTGGCACCTACACCGTGCGTGTCAAGGACCCAGCCCGTTTCCTGATCGAGATCGTGGGCACGGACGGTGAATTCACCATGGACGAAATCTCGTTCCAGGTGCGCAATATCATCGTGCAGGAGTTTTCCCGCATCATTGCCGGTTCGGGCATCCCGGTTCTGGACATGGCCGCCAACACCGCCGATCTGGGCAAGCTGATTGCAGCCGAAGTCTCGCCCGTGCTGGAAGGATATGGGTTGGAGATGCCGGAGTTTTACATCGAAAACATCTCACTGCCCCCTGCCGTCGAGGCGGCACTGGACAAGCGCACCTCGATGGGACTGGCAGGAGATCTGGGCAAGTTCACGCAGTATTCGGCAGCCGAAGCAATGACCGCCGCCGCCAGCACCCCCAACAGCGGTATGGGCGCGGGCCTTGGCATGGGAATGGGCATGGCAATGGCCCAGCAAATGGGACAGATGGCAGCGGGTCAACCCTCTGGTCCATGGGGCACCCGCCCCGCCCCCGCTGCGCCGCATGGGGCATCGCCTGTTGCACCGCCGCCGCCACCGCCGGTCGAGCATGTCTGGCATATCGCGGTGGATGGGGTCACATCCGGTCCCTTCTCGAAAGCCAAGTTGGGGCGCATGGCCACAGGCGGAGAGATCACACGCGAAACCTATGTCTGGACTGCCGGGCAAGACGGATGGAAACGCGCCGAAGACGTGCAGGAACTGGCGCAGCTTTTCACCATTCTGCCGCCACCGCCGCCTGGTGCGTAACCGATGAATCGACGTTCTGTTCTGAAATGGATGCACTGGCTGTCCGCCGGGCTGATCGGATATTTCTTTCTGGTCGAACCCGATGAAGTACCCGCTGATCCCGGCGCTGGCCTCAGCACCCATGCAGGCATGGGGCTTTTGCTGGCCATCGTTGTCGGCATTTGGACCCTGATCTATCTGCGAAAAGGATTGGCAGGCCGTCCTGGCCCAAAATTGCCGGGCGTTACCAAGCGCCTTCATCCGCTGTCCCACAAGGCCCTGCAATGGGGCATGCCGATTGTTGTCGCCACTGGTGCCATGGCCGGCCTTGCCGCGCCTTTTGCCATTCGCGCCTTTGGTTGGCTCCAGATCAACCCGGGCTTCGGCAGCAAAACCATCCATGACCTGGCGCAAGACGTTCACGAGCTTGCCTTTGACGCGCTCATCCTTGTGGTGGTTGCCCATATCGGCTTTCACCTGTGGCGGCACCTCTGGCTAAAGGACAACGCCCTGCGTATCATGGTTCCGCGAATTCGGCACAAATACCTTTGACGGAGCGATTGGATGACCCTGCCTGTGGACAAGCCCCGAACGGGTGGCCCGGACAATTGGGCTTCGTCCGAACACAGCCCTCCGCCGCGCCGACAACACATGACGCCCAGGCAACGTCCCTATGCGCGCAACCTGCCTCTGCGCCACGCACGTCCCAGTTTTCACCGCATCGGAGCCTGCGTGGCCGCGATGATGAAAAACGTTCTGGCGACGGACAAACGTTCTGCCTTCTGCCATCTGCAACGCGACGAGTGAGCCACCGATGACACCTGTGCCCCCGCCCCCTCCATCTGACATCGTCCCGCAGAAACAGGCAAAGGACGAACATCGCTTTCCCTGCGACAATTGTGGTGCAGACTA
Organism: Falsiruegeria mediterranea M17; assembly: GCF_900302455.1. GTDB lineage: Bacteria > Pseudomonadota > Alphaproteobacteria > Rhodobacterales > Rhodobacteraceae > Falsiruegeria > Falsiruegeria mediterranea. Next base: position 322,881 of record NZ_ONZG01000004.1, on the reverse strand, counting down.
TCGGTTCAATCCAACTGACGGCACGCTGAGCTGTGACCATTGCGGTCATTCCCGCGAGATCAAGGCAGGCCCGTGGAAAGGTGCAACGCTGCGTGAGCTGGATTTCGACGCCGCCATGGCACAAGACCTGCCCGAGGCCGAGATCGAGGAAACCCGCGTCCTGAGCTGCCCAAACTGCGCCGCTCAAGTCGAGTTCGATCCCGACACCCACGCTGCCGAATGCCCGTTTTGCGCAACGCCCGTTGTCACGGGCACCGGAGTCAATCGACACATAAAACCACGCGGAGTGCTGCCGTTTGCCTTGGACGAACGCTCAGCCCATGGGGCTATGAGCGATTGGCTGGGTGCGCTGTGGTTCGCGCCGAATGGCCTGAAGGAATACGCCCGCAAGGGCCGCAAGATGCAGGGCATCTATGTCCCCTACTGGACCTTTGATGCCGACACCAAATCCAGCTATCGCGGCGAGCGCGGCACCGTTTATTATGAGACGCGCACCGTCATGCGCGACGGCAAGCAGGTTACCGAACAGGTACCCAAGATCCGTTGGTCACCCAAATCCGGCCGTGTCGCCCGGTTCTTTGACGATGTGCTGGTTTTGGCCTCGACCAGCCTTCCAAAGTCCTACACCGACGCGTTGGAACCTTGGGACTTGCCCGCGCTAGAGCCCTATCAGCCGCAATACTTGGCCGGGTTCCGGGCCGAGGCTTATACCGTCGAGCTGAAAGACGGCTACACCGAGGCGCGCGGCCACATGGCTCGCGTGATCGAGCGTGATGTGCGCTTTGACATCGGTGGGGATCAACAGCGTATCCATGACATCGACACCACGATCTCGGATGTGACGTTCAAGCATATTCTGCTGCCGGTCTGGCTGGCCGCGTATAAGTATCGCGGCAAAACCTATCGCTTTGTTGTCAATGGACGTACGGGCCGGGTGCAAGGCGAACGCCCCTGGTCAGCGATCAAGATCACTATCGCCGTGACCCTGGGTCTGCTAGCAGCCGCGGGCCTAGGCTATTTGGTGGCCACGAACCAGTGACACGCATTCGGGCCTAGGCAGCCGACATGGCCTGGATCACCGTCGCACGCGATTGCACCGCCCCGGTCTGCAGGTATTCCATTGCCCTTAGCGCGGCCTCATGCGCTTGGATCGAGGACCCGCCAACGCAGTCTTCGACCACGCGGCAGAAGTAGTCGGATTGGTGCCCGTCAACAAATGTGTAGTGCACGCAGACGTCCGTCAGGCCACCGCACAGGATCAGCGTGTCGGCCTTCAGCCCCCTGAGCAAGATCTCGAAATCCGTGCCAAAAAAGGCCGAGTATCGTCGTTTCGGAATCACATAGTCGCCGGGCCGAAATCCCATCTCTTCCTTGGCCACTTCGGTGCGCGGGTCCCCTTCGAGGCAATGCACGTCCTCATCCCCGTCCAGCTCGCGCCCGAAATCGATCAGATCGGGGCGGTGAACCTCTTGGATGAAGATCACCGGGATATCATTGTCATGGGCTGCATCGACCAGATCCCGCGCCGCGATCATCCGATCCTTGTAGCCGGGCATGTTGTCGATGGAGCGCACTTCACTGTCATCGATGAACGTGCTTTTCTGAATGTCGATGACGATCAGGGCGGGCTTGCCCTCGATCAGGTTGCGGGCCTGTTTCGCTTTGCTGGTCATTTTTAAGCTCCTTTGTTCTCAATGCGCGTCCGCGCCCAATATCAGCATCCCGACAAGCAAGAAGGCCACGCCGAGAAGGGTGGTTGCGGTTAAGGGTTGGCCAAAAGCCAGGACGCCAAGGGCAACCGCCCCGACCGAGCCAATGCCCGTCCAGATCGGATAGGCAATACCCAAAGGAAGCCGCGACATCGCCGCATAAAGCGCAATCAGGCTTGCAATCATGGCGACAACTGTCACCACGCCAAGCGTCCACGAAAAACCCGATGCAAGCTTCTTGAGCCCTGTTGCCCAAGCAACCTCCAACGCGCCTGCTGTCAGTAGAAAAATCCACGCCATGTTGACCACCGAATTTGGCAGGTCGTCCTGACATTAGCCCGGGAAAGGCCGGGTCGTCCCGGCAGGCGGATGAGGGTTTGATATTGATGTGGCTGCAGCCTGTCAATTCCATGCTTATCCCGCGTATGACCACGTATCGGCAAATTCCGATCGCCCGCGCCGGTTTCACATCTCGGGGCTTGAACCTGCCGGGTTGCCCCGCCAAGGTGCGGCCCAAGAGGAGAACCGCCCATGTCCTATGACGCCTTGAACGATCTGCTGAGCAGCCGCCACTCTTGCCGCGCGTTCCGCCCCGATCCGGTGCCACGTGCCGTGATCGAGCAGATCCTGACAGCGGCGCAACGCGTGCCAAGCTGGTGCAACGCGCAGCCTTGGCAGGTTCTGATCACCAGCGGCGCCGAGACCGACAGTTTTCGCGAAGCTTTGCAGAACGAGGTGGCAACTGGTGCCCCCAAGCCCGACTTGCCGTTCCCGTCCGCCTACACCGGCGTCTATCAAGATCGACGCCGCACCTGTGGCTGGGCACTGTATGAAGCGGTCGGGGTCGAAAAAGGGGACCGCGCGGGATCCGCGCAACAGATGATGCAGAACTTTGCCCTGTTTGGCGCGCCGCACTGCGCCATCTTGCACAGCCCTGCGGATCTGGGCCCATATGGGGCGATGGACACCGGCGGTTATGTGGCGGCCTTTACTTTGGCGGCCCAAGCGCTTGGCGTTGCAACGATCCCGCAGGCGGCTGTTGCCTCATACGGGCCGTTCCTGCACCGCTATTTCGACATCCCCGAAGATCGGCTGATCCTCTGCGCCATTTCCTTTGGGTATTCTGATACGGACCACCCGGCCAATGGGTTCAGAACCCAACGGGCAAGCCTGGATGAAACGGTGACATGGCAGGGATGAACCCCGCCCATATCTTATGTTGTGGCGAGGCTGTGATGGATCTCGTCCCGCAGGCCGACACCTCGGATGCTCTGCTTCCTGTCGTGGGGGGCGCGGCGGTCAATTGCGCAGTTGCCTTGTCGCGCCTTGAGGTGCCAGTGGGCTTTGTTGGGGTTTTATCCACGGATGCCATGGGCCAGCGCATGTCCGAGCATTTGCGGCGCGAGGGGGTCGATGTCTCGCTGGCCCGCCGCAGCGACAGACCTTCGTCTTTGGCAATTGCTCAGGTAAAGCCGGGTGGCATCCACTTTGATCTTTATGATGAAAACAGCGCCGGACGGTCCCTGACGCCAGACCAGTTGCCCGTACTTTCAGAAACGGTAAAGGCCCTGATTTTTGGCGGTATCAGCCTGGTGCATGCGCCCGCAGCCGATGCGTTTGAGCGGCTGATGGCGTGCGCCAAGGATCGATTGACGTGGCTGGACCTGAACATTCGCCCATCCGTGATCCGCGACGCAGAAAGCTATCGCGCGCGTCTGGGGCGGCTGATCCGCCGGGCTTCGATCATCAAGGTCTCGGACGAAGATCTGGCGTGGTTCGGCCCCCTGCCCGATCTGCGCCCCGATCAGCTGATGTTGCACACACGCGGCGCAGATGGGGTCGAGGCGCGGATGGGGAATTGGCGGCACAGGACCCCTGCCCCCAAGGTCACGGTGCAGGACACCGTTGGCGCAGGTGACACATTCAATGCCGGAGTTCTCGCATCACTGGCCCATGCAGATATGCTAGGACCCATTGCAGAGATCGACAAACCCACATTGGCCCAGGCCATCGCCTATGGCGTCCGCGCGGCATCGTACAGCGTCAGTTACCCCGGGGCACATGCCCCCACTCGGAAAGACATCGAATGAGAGCTTTGATACAACGTGTTTCGCGCGCCTCGGTCACGGTTGAGGGCGAGGTTATCGGCGAGATCGGCCAAGGTCTGCTGATCCTGATCTGCGCCATGCAGGGCGATACCCAAGCGCAGTCCGAGCAACTGACCAACAAAATCTCGAAACTGCGGATCTTCAAAGATGAGGCGGGCAAGATGAACCGTTCGCTCAAAGATATCGACGGCTCGGCCCTGATCGTCAGCCAATTCACGTTGGCGGCTGATACCTCACGCGGGAATCGGCCCGGTTTTTCAACGGCTGCGCGACCCGATGAGGGAGAGCGTCTGTATCTCGACTTTGCCGACCGCCTCGCAGGTCTGGGCATCCCGCTGGCCACCGGCAAGTTCGGCGCGGACATGGCGGTGGATTTGCTCAACGATGGTCCCGTCACGATCTGGATGGACACCGAATGACCCCGCAGGACCAAGCTCGCGCGATCTGGCAGGCAGGTGTGGATGCCGTTGGCGGCTACGCGGCAACCGAACTGGCGCTAAGGGACAGCGCGCGCCCTGATCGCATTCTGGCCGTGGGAAAAGCCGCAGCCGCGATGGCGCGGGCCGCAATGGATCGATTTCCCGGCACGCCCTGTCTGGTGGTGACCAAGGACGGCCACGGTGATGGCCTACCCGAAGATATAGAACTGATCGAAGCCGCCCACCCTGTGCCCGACGCCCGCAGCCTGGCCGGTGGGCGCGCGTTGTGTCAAGCGATTGAAACGATGTCCAAGGACAGTTCGCTTTTGTTGCTGGTGTCTGGTGGTGCCTCGTCCCTGGCCGAGGATCTGGTCGATGGTCATGACCTGGACGACCTGACCGCACTGAACACGCGCCTGTTGGCCGAAGGGTTGGACATCACAGCCATGAACGCGGAACGGCGCAAGATTTCGCACGTGAAGGGCGGCAATCTGCTGGCAGGTTTCAAAGGCGCACATGTTGACGTTTTGGCGATTTCTGATGTGCCGGGGGATGACCTGATGGTTATTGGCTCAGGCATTGGGGCCTTGCCGGACCACCATGATTTTCAGGCACAGGCGCGCATCATTGCCAGCAACGCACATGCCCGCGCATCCGCGGCTAACAAGGCCGCGGAGCTGGGATTGGACATCGTAGCCAATTCAGAAGCGCTTCATCAAGACTTGCCCACATTAGCAACACAGGTGGGGGCGCAGCTCCGCAATATGCCGCGCGGTGTGTTGATTCTGGGTGGGGAGCCGACCGTCGTTCTGCCTGAGAACCCCGGCCAAGGTGGCCGCAACCAGGCGCTGGCTCTGGCACTGGCCAAAGAGATCGATGGCGAGGCCGAACTTACCGTTCTGGTCGGCGGAACCGATGGCACCGACGGGCCGACAGATGCCGCCGGTGGCATCGTCGATGGGACGACCTGGACCATCGCAGCAGAGTCGTTTTTGACCGCTGCCGACAGCGGGTCTTTTCTGGCGCAGAAGAACGCTTTGCTGATGACAGGCCCCACCGGCACCAATGTCATGGACCTACTTGTCGCCATCCGCACTTAAGCCGTCGCACGTTCTACTGTCGTGAATGGCATTTTGCCGGTCGCTTCCAGTGCTTGACGTGTCGCTTGTCGCCCGGGACAGTCAGGGGCATGAAAAGCCCGAATACCCTGCTGGACATCGAAGAGCTTCCCGACGTCGGAATCACCCTGTCAGACGGCTGCCGCCTGTCGGCCCGCATCTGGCGCCCCAAGAACGCTGGCACTGCACCCGTGCCAGCCATCCTTGAATACCTGCCCTATCGCAAACGCGACGGCACTTGCGCCCGCGATGCGCTGACCCACCCGTACATGGCCAAACGCGGGTATGCCTGTGTCCGGGTCGACATCCGGGGCAATGGCGACAGCCAGGGGCTGATGGAGGATGAATACACTCAGCAAGAGCTCGACGATGCGGTCGACGTGATCAACTGGCTGGCCGCGCAGGACTGGTGCAGCGGGTCCATCGGTATGATGGGGATCAGCTGGGGCGGGTTCAACGCGCTACAGGTGGCGGCGATGCAGCCAGAACCGCTCAAGGCGGTTGTATCGCTGTGTTCAACAGCGGATCGCTACGCCGACGACATCCACTACAAGGGCGGTTGCCTGCTGAACGAGAACCTGGGCTGGGGCGCGACCATGTGGTCGTTTTCCTCTCGGGCACCTGACCCGGCGCTGGTGGGCGAAGCCTGGCGCGACATGTGGATGGAACGGCTGGAGAACGAACCATTCCTGCCGACGGTGTGGCTGCGTCATCAGACTCGTGACGCCTATTGGCAGCACGGCTCGATCTGCGAGGACTATTCGGCCATCCGCACGCCGGTGCTGACCTTCAGCGGCTGGGGCGACAGTTACATGAACACGGTCCCCCTGCTGGTGGAAAACCTGTCGGTGCCAACCAAAGGCATCAACGGACCGTGGATCCACAAGTACCCTCATTTCGCCATCCCTGGCCCGCGCATCGGCTTCTTGCAAGAGGCGCTGCGCTGGTGGGATCGCTGGCTGAAAGGCATCGAGAACGGGGCCGAGGATGATCCGGATTACCGCGCCTATGTGATGGACGGAATAGTCCCGGAACGCCGGTCCGAACACCGCGACGGACGCTGGATCGCCGAAGCCGAAGGGGCGACATCTCATCTGCCCATCGAAACCTGGCACCTGAGTGATCACGGGCTGGGGGCAGAAGGGCCGCTGGACAGGCAAATCAACACCCCGCTGCATTGCGGGATGGAATGCGGTGAATACGGAAGCTTCTGGGCCGGACCAGAGCTGCCTGGCGATCAGCGCATGGATGACGCCTTGTCGTGCTGCCTTGACAGTGACCCCCTGGATGCAGATCTGGATATCGTTGGCGCGCCGCGCATCCGGCTGTCGCTCACCTCGGACAAGCCGCAGGCTCAGATTGCGGTGCGGCTGAACCACGTGCTGCCCGATGGCACCTCGGCTCGGATCACCTATGGCGTTCTGAACCTGACCCATCGCAACAGCCACAGCGATCCCACGCCGCTGAAACCCGGCGAAAGCTATGACATCACACTCGACCTGGATCACATCGCATACCGCGTGCCAAGGGGTCACCGTTTGCGGATTGCGGTCTCGACCAGCTACTGGCCGATGATCTGGCCTTCGCCCGAGCGGCCCACACTGACGCTTACCCAAGGCCAGATTGATCTGCCGATGCGCCCCGCCGGCTCCAAAGACGAATGGACCTTTCCTCTGGCAGACGCGGACGAGCCGTGGAAGATAACGGTTCTGAAAGACGGCTCCAACACGCGTCGCACCGAGATCGATGAGGCCACCGGCGACGTGCGCTTGATCATCGAAGACGACAACGGACGAACCATAGACGACGACCACGGTTTGATGACCGCCAGTGTCGCGCGCGAGACATGGGTGATTCACCCCGATGACCCGCTTTCTGCACGCGGAACCTGCCATTGGACCGATGAAATGGGACGAGGCGACTGGAATATTCGAACCGAAACGCATTGTGAAATGTGGGCCGATCACGCGGATTTCCACCTCAAAGCCAGCTTGTTTGCCTATGAAAGCGACACCCTTGTGTACAAACGCGACCTGAGTGATAAAATTCCAAGAACCGAAATGTAACTTCGGTCCGGGCAAACCCCTGCATTGAGGCTTGCCCGATGGGGGGAAATACGCAAACCTTGACTCACCAATCAACAAAAACAGCGCAAACCGCGCGACCACTCAACGGGAGTAATCAATGAAAGATCAACTCGACTATATGGCTCAGAACGTGACGGCCGGGAAAATGACCCGTCGCGAGTTCATGGGCAAAGCTGCGGCACTGGGCGTTTCAGCTGCTGTCGCCAGCTCGATGTTTGCCGACGCCGCCAAGGCGGCCAGCCCGGTCAAGGGCGGTGTTCTGAAGATGGGTGTTCAGGGCGGTGAATCCACCAACTCGCAAGACCCCGCACTCTGGGCATCGGATGTTCCGATCGCAGGCGGCCGCAACTGGGCCGAAACCCTGGTCGAGGTCGGCCCCGACGGCAGCCTCGAAGGTCTGGTCGCGGAAAGCTGGGAAGGCTCAGCCGACGCCAAGACCTGGCGCTTCAAGATCCGTCAGGGCATCGAATTCTCGAACGGCAAATCTGTAACCGCCGAAGATGTGATGCGCACGATGGAGCGTCACACCAACGAAGATTCGCAGTCGGGTGCCCTGGGCATCGTCAAAGGCATCGAGTCGATGCGTGCAGACGGCGACGTCTTCGAACTGAAACTGGGCGTCGGCAATGCTGACATGCCGTACCTGATCGGTGACTATCACCTGGCAATCCAGCCCAACGGCGGTTTCGACAACCCGACCGAAGCGGTTTCTACCGGCCCTTACACGCTGGAAAGCGATGAGCCGGGCGTGCGCATGACGTTCAAGCGCAACCCGAACTACTGGGGCGGCGACGCTGTCGCGCACTATGACGGTGTTGAAGTCATCACTCTGAACGACGCGACCGCGCGGACCGCGGCGTTGCAGTCGGGTCAGGTCGACATCATCAACCGCGTTGAACCCAAGATCGCTCAGCTGCTCGATCGCGCGCCGAACCTGGCGGTTCGCAACGTGTCGGGTCGCGGCCACTATGTGTTCATCATGCACGTGGACACGGCACCGTTCGACGTCAACGAGCTGCGCCTGGCGCTGAAATATGCCGTGAACCGCGAAGAGATGGTCGAAAAGATCCTGCGCGGCTATGGCGGTGTTGGCAACGACATGCCGATCAACGCGGCCTACCCGCTGTTCGACGAAACGATCCCGCAGCGTGAGCACGATCTGGCAAAAGCCAAAGAGCACTATGAGAAGTCGGGCCACGACGGTTCACCGATCATCCTGCGCACCGCAGACGGCGCCTTCCCGGGTGCTGTGGACGCGGCCGCTCTGTTCCAGCAGTCGGCGCAAGCCGCTGGCATTCCGCTGGAAATCAAGCGTGAGCCTAACGATGGCTACTGGTCGGAAGTCTGGAACAAGCAGCCCTTCTGCTGCTCGTACTGGGGTGGTCGTCCGGTGCAGGACCAGATGTATTCGACAGCCTATCTGTCGAGCGCAGATTGGAACGACACCCGTTGGAAGGTCCCGGCCTTTGACGAGATGCTCCTGTCCGCACGTGCCGAGCTGGATGAAGCCAAGCGCAAAGAGACCTACTCGCAAATGGGTCAGATGCTGCGCAACGAAGGCGGCCTGATCCTGCCGATGTTCAATGACTTCATCGACGCGGTTTCGAATTCGGTTCAAGGTTATGAGCCCGATCCGAACGGCCCGGTCATGAACTGGTATGCGTCCAAGAAGACCTGGAAAGCCTAAGGTCCAGAACGGATGCATCCGATTGTAAAACTGGTCGCTCAACGCTTAGCGTTGGGCGCCCTACTGCTCCTCGCCGCTTCGGCCTTGATCTTTGGATTGACCGAAGCCCTTCCCGGAGATGCAGCGCAAGCCATCCTGGGACAAGCCGCAACCGCTGAATCCCTTGCCAACCTGCGCGAGGAGATGGGTCTGAACCGACCCGCACTGACCCGCTATTTCGAATGGCTGGGTGGAATTTTGACTGGCGACATGGGTGTCGCTCTTACCAATAAACTGGATATCGCAACCAGTGTTGCTTCGCGTATGTCGAACACACTGTTCCTGGCCTTCTGGGCTGCGTTGATCTCGGTGCCGCTGGCCATTCTCCTTGGGCTGATTGCCGTACGCTATCAGAACCGCTGGCCGGACAAGGCGATTTCGGGTGTCACGCTCGCCTCGATCTCGCTGCCGGAATTCATGATCGCCTATATCCTGATCTTCTTCTTCGCCGTGAAGCTGTTCTGGGCGCCGTCATTTGCGAATATCTCGCCGTCGATGGACCTGCTGGACAAGCTGCACGCGATTGCTCTGCCCGTGGCCGTTCTGGTGATGGTGGTTCTCGCGCACATGATGCGCATGACCCGCGCCGCGATCCTGAACGTGATGCAGTCGGCCTATATCGAGACCGCTGAGCTCAAGGGTTTGACCGGCTTCCAGGTCATCGCGCGTCACGCCTTCCCGAACGCCATTGCTCCGATCGTCAACGTTGTGATGATCAACATGGCCTATCTGGTTGTGGGCGTCGTCGTGGTTGAGGTGGTGTTCGCCTATCCCGGCATGGGACAGTATCTGGTGGACGCAGTGGTGAAACGTGATGTGCCGGTTGTTCTGGCGTGCGGTGTGATCTTTGCCGCGGTCTACATCCTGCTCAACATCTTTGCCGATGTCGTGTCCATTCTCACCAACCCAAGGCTGAGGCATCCAAAATGATGAAGAATATCCCTCTCTCAGCCCTGATCGGATTGGTGATCACGGCAACCTATTTCATCGCTGCCGCCCTGGCCCCCGTCATTGCCCCCTATGGCATGGCCGAGGTTGTGGGCGACGTTTGGGAACCCTCGTCAGCGGAGCACCTGCTGGGCACCGACCAGATTGGTCGCGACCTGCTGAGCCGCATGATCTACGGCGGGCGCACCACCATCTGGATCGCGACCCTGGCGACGATCTTGAGCTTTGCGACCGGGTCCACCTTGGGCTTCTTTGCGGCCGTCATGGGCGGTTGGGTCGACATGGCGCTGTCGCGTCTGGTTGACCTGTTCATGTCGATCCCGTCGCTGATCCTGGCGCTGGTTATCCTGTCATCGATCGAGGCCACGGTTGTGACCCTGATCGTGCTCATGGGCCTGCTCGACTCGACTCGTGTTTATCGCTTGGCCCGTGCGGTCGCCGTAGACATCTCGGTCATGGACTATGTCGAAGCCGCGCGTCTGCGGGGTGAAAAGCTCAAGTGGATCATCTTCCGTGAGATCCTGCCGAACGCCCTGTCGCCGCTGGTGGCAGAACTGGGCCTGCGGTTCATCTTCATGGTTCTGTTCATCTCGACCCTGTCATTCCTGGGTGTTGGCGTTCAGCCGCCGCTCGCAGATTGGGGTGGCATTGTGAAAGAGAACAAGGAAGGTATCAACTTTGGTATCGGTGCGGCGCTCTACCCTGCCGTGGCCATCGCCACGCTGGCGATCTCGGTCAACCTGGTGGCTGACTGGGTTCTGAACCGGACCACATCTCTGAAAGGAGGCCGCGGATGAGCGACACTCTGCTGAAAGTACGCGGCCTCAAGATCGGTGCGACGGTCTATCCGCCGGGCGAAAAGCCTCATGACATCGACATCGTGCACGGGGTCGACTTCGACCTCGAGCGCGGCAAGGTGCTGGGTCTGATCGGGGAATCCGGGGCTGGTAAATCCACCATCGGTCTGGCCTCGATGGCTTATGGCCGGGGCGGTGTGAAGATCACCGGAGGCGAGGTTTGGGTCAATGGCCGTGACATCCTGAAAACCGGGATCAAGGACATCCGCAAGCTGCGCGGCGCCGAAGTGACATACGTGTCGCAGTCGGCGGCGGCCTCGTTCAACCCTGCCAAGAAGATCATGGATCAGGTGATTGAAGCGGCAGTAGAACAGAAGAAGTTCAGCCGCAAGGACGCCGAACAGCGTGCACGCACGCTTTTTGCCAAGCTGGGTCTGCCCGATCCGGACAACATCGGAGAGCGGTATCCGCACCAGGTATCCGGTGGTCAGTTGCAACGTTGCATGACCGCTCTTGCGCTCTGCCCCGAGCCTGATCTGGTGGTGTTTGACGAGCCGACAACGGCTCTGGACGTGACCACGCAAATCGACGTTCTGATGGCGATCAAAGAGGCCATCGCAGACACCGGTGTTGCCGCGCTCTACATCACCCACGACCTGGCGGTTGTGGCGCAGGTAAGCGACGACATCATGGTTCTGCGAATGGGCAACACCATCGAATACGGGGACACCGACCAGATCATCAACCGCCCGCAGGATGAATACACGCAGGCGCTGGTCTCAGTTCGGTCGATCGAGCACGAGGAGAAGGCCCCGACCCCGGAACCGGTGCTGAGCGTCAAGAATATCACTGCACGCTACAAAGGGACCAACTTTGACGTTCTGCACAACGTCAACGTCGATTTGCACCCCGGTCAGACCCTAGCCGTGGTGGGCGAATCCGGGTCAGGCAAATCGACACTTGCCCGCGTCATCACCGGCCTGTTGCCACCGCGCGACGGGCAGATCGACTTTGCCGGGCGCACGCTCAGTAATGATCTGGCTGGCCGTTCGCTGGAAGATCTGCGTGAATTGCAGATGATCTATCAGATGGCGGACACGGCGATGAACCCGCGCCAGACGGTTGGCACCATCATCGGGCGTCCGCTGGAGTTCTACTTCGGCCTGCGGGGAGAAGAAAAGCGCAAGCGGCTTATTGATCTTCTGGACGAGATCGAACTGGGCGAAAAGTTCATGGATCGCTATCCGGCGGAGCTGTCAGGAGGGCAGAAACAGCGTGTCTGTATCGCGCGCTCATTGGCGGCCAAGCCCAAGATGATCATTTGTGACGAGGTGACATCGGCGCTCGACCCGCTGGTGGCGGACGGCATTCTCAAGCTGCTGCTGGATTTGCAGAAGATCGAGAATGTGGCCTATCTGTTCATCACTCACGATCTGGCGACGGTCCGCGCGATCAGCGACAGCATCGCGGTGATGTATCAGGGCCGTGTTGCGCGCTATGGGTCAAAGTCCGAGGTGCTCAGCCCGCCGTTCGACGACTACACCGACCTCCTGCTCAGCTCGGTTCCCGAGATGCGCCTGGGCTGGCTGGAAGAGGTGGTCGCCAACCGCAAGATGGAGAGTGCCGGCAACTGATCCAGAGCCGATACCCCCAAATTGGGAAAGTGCACTGAAATTGGCGCATTTTGCTTGAATACAAAATGCGCCAATATTATTTTAAAGTGTATTGCGAATGTAATGGATCCTACAGTTGTTTTTCCGAATTATCTTGTGCGCCACACTCGCACTCTCAGCTGCTCCCACCCTTGCGCAACAGCTGAACACTCTGGCCAAGAACTCTGAATTCATTGAAGAGTATCTCTCGTACATGAAGAGCAAGAACGTGAAGAGCGTCTACGCGAGCACAAAACCCTACTGCCCCTCCTTGTTTTGGTGGAGCTCGCGGCCAAGTGCGAACAAGGATGCCAAACGCGCGTTTCGCAATGATCTAGCTCGCCGGATGCAGGCTGTCGGGTTCACCAACGCCGAAGTGGAACACTGTGTAGAGAACAGTGGATTCGTCATGGAAAACAGAGCTCTAACGGATCATCCAAAAAACGCGGCCTACAATAACCGGGTGCAGGCGGCGTTCATGATGGTTCGTGATCTGTCTACCGGCTCGATTTCCGAAGCTCCAGCGCTCATCGAAACCAACTCCTACGATGACAGATCTTGGGATGTCTTCGACAGACGTTTCACAAAGCAGTGTAGCTTTGGCACCACCCCAAGCCAGAAGTCCGTCGACATGACGTGCAAGAACTTTGGCAAGCTAAAAGGGTATTACCAAAATGAAGGTAACGACAGATTTACACTTGTTGTGCATAACGCGCGGTATCAAATCGTCTATTTGACCCGCCGCACCCCGTCCTATGCCCGAAGCAAGTTTGAAAAACTGGTTGAGCGAAACAACTAAAACACGAGGATCAAGAAGAGCAAGCAAGCAACTTGGCCGCCTTGATTTCCAGCAGTCCAAAAACCTGAACCAATCTATACCTGTCCGTTTTTTTGCTGGTATTCCGTGACACTTCGATGAAGATTTGAAATCCCGGCGTTTTGCACCTTGGCAGGCGTCGGGATTTTACTATTGGGGGCGTGAATGGACCTGCACGGCCCAACAGGCCCCCTAAGGTCGACAAAACCCGTGACGCGAAAAGGAGATCGCGATGGACCGGAAAGTTCTTTTGATCATTCTCGACGGTGTGCCCTGGCGCAACTTCCGCCGTTTGTTCGGCAACCTCGAAGGGTGGGTCGACAGCGGAGACGCCCGCGTGTGGAAGCTGCGCGCCGTGCTACCGTCGATCTCGGCCAGCTGCTATGCCTCGATCCACACGGGCGTGGCCCCTGCCGAGCACAGCTGCACCGGAAACGGCAACGTGTTCCGGCTGAGCCACAAGGACATCTTTAGCCAGGTGCGCGAAGGTGGCGGCGTGACGGGTGCTGTGACCCACAGCTTCTGGTCGCAGTTTTTCAACCGCCACCCGTTCGATTATGTCCGCGACATCGAATATGACGAGCCCGAGAGCAAGACGATCAACCACGGCCGCTTTCATTCGATGACAGGCTATGGCCACGACAACCAGATGACCCCGTCGGATGTGGATCTGTTTGGAACGCTCACCAATCTGGCCCTGCGGTTCGGGCTGGACTATGGCATCCTGCACACCTGCACACTCGACAGCATGGGGCACCGCTTTTTCCACGACTGCCAGCAGATGGACCACGCTTGTTTTGTGATGGACGAAATGCTGGCCCCCTTCATACCGCGTTGGCGGCAGTTGGGTTATGACGTGATCGTCACAGCCGATCATGGTCAGGACGAACGTGGCCACCACGGCGGACGCGGGCCCCTGCAGCAGGAAACGGCGCTGTATTACTTCGGCGAAGCCGAAGGCCCGGCCGAGGACTATGTGATCGACCAGCTGCAACTGGCCCCGACGATCCTGTCGATGATGGGCGCCCCGGTGGCCGACACGATGAAGGCTGAACCCTTCCTCAAGTAAGTCACTTCAGGGGAGTGCCAAACGGCCCTCCCCTTTCAATTCACAGCCCGCGTTTGTGACGGCACCTCGCCGAAATGACTGCGGTAATGCTGGGTGAACTGGCTCCAGTTCCAGAACCCGAACCGCGCGGCGATATCGCCGATGCTGTCGCTTTGAAAGGTCTCATCTAACAACGCCCGGCGCACCAGATGCAGCCGGATGATCCGATGATAGGTCAGCGGCCCGGCCGAGACATGCGAGGTAAACGCCTGCTGAAGCGATCGCCGCTTGATACCTGTCTGATCCGTCAACGCGTCCAGATCATGCACCTGTTCCCAGCCCCTCAGGATCGTGTCCCGACAGGCCATGAACCGATCATAAGACTGCCGGATCTGCCCGTGATCGCCCCCTGGCAGGGCGCATAGGTCGATGGACAGTTTCGCAAACAGGCCTGTCAGCAAGGCGTGCCCGATGCGCGCGGCCTCTTGTTGGGAACAGTCCACGCGGTTGCACCCTTCTATGGCCTGCACCACATCCTCGCGAATGCGGCGGGCCAATTGGGGATTGCGCAGAATGCGGACCTCGGGCGTCTCATGCAGGTAGGTCCGCAAGGGGTCCGAAAGGTCGGCATACGATGCAAGGCAGCTGTCCTGCACCGTGATCGCCAAGACCGCCCCGTTCACTGGGCTGAGCAGATGCAGATCGCTGCCGGGTGGAATGAAGAGAATGTCGTCAGGCGACAACCCTTCACCATTGGCGAGAAAGCTCTGCCGCCCTTGGATGGCCACCCCAATCGACAGAGCTGTCGAGTGTCCCGACAACTGCTGTTCCAACGCTTGATTGCAATGTTCGATGTGAATGGCGATATCCGGCCCTAGGGTGCAGGACAGAAAACGCCCCTCAAAGGTTCCGGGCGACAGCTGGACATAGCTTTGGTCGTGCCCGACGAGCCGCTGCGACTGTGCGTCGAAATCGCTATAGCGCGCGTCCCATATCAACCCAGGGTTCGCGCTAAGCACGTAGCCCGGCATGCAGGCATTTGATAATGCAGCGGTATTTTTCAAATGCTCCCTCCCAACCTCCTGCACAGGCGCGATAACGCGCGGGCCCGATCCCCGCGTAACATAGGGGAATGTAGCACCAGTTTCGGTGCCAAGATCAACATCAGAGCGTTTCGGGAGGACCATCATGCTCAAGACACTCGCCTTTGCCGCCGTGACAACCATCCTTGGGACGGCGCAGCTCGCCGTTGCAGAAGAGGTGTGGAAAACCATCCCCACGCCCCCTGCCATGCCCGAGGCAACCGACAGCGGAACCGCATCCGTGAACGGGATAGACATGTATTTTGCCAGCTACGGCGATGGAGACGGGGCACCGATCCTGATGATCCACGGCGGGTTGGCGCATGGTGACATCTGGGCGTCGCAGGTCGCGGAGCTGTCGCAGGATCACCGGGTGATCGTGGCCGACACCCGAGGACATGGGCGCACCACCAACGACGGTAGCACCTATTCCATCAGCCTCCTGGCGCAGGACTATCTGGCCCTCCTGGACTCGCTGAACGTGGAGCAGGTGCATTTGGTGGGCTGGTCGGATGGCGCCAACATCGGTTACGAAATTTCCAAAACTGCGCCCGATCGCTTGGCCAGCCATTTCGCACACGCAGGCAATGTCACTCTGGCAGGTGTCGATCCATCGGTCCAAACCAATGAGGTGTTCGGCGGCTACGTTGGCATGATGGCAGGAGATTACGCCAAGATGTCACCTACCCCAGACGGGTTCGAAGGCTTCGTGGCAGGTGTGTCCGAGATGTGGTTTGCCGACAAGGCGGACGGGTTGGAAACGATCAAATCGATCACCGTCCCAACCTTGGTGGTTCACAGCGAACATGACCAGGCGATCCTGCACGCGCATTCAGCGGCCATCGCCAGGAATATTCCGGACGCTAAACTTTTAGTCTTGGACGGGACCAGCCATTTTTCGATGTTTCAGAAACCCGAGATGTATTCAGAGGCCATCAAGGATTGGCTGGCGTCTCTCTGACATTTGTAAACTGGAAAGGCAAAGGAACGCTTTGGGATCGATTCACCTGATTCCAAAGTGCTCCTTCCAGATCGCGTGCCTTTTACGATCCCGAACTTCGTAGACCTCGATCACATCGCGCAATTCATCAGCTCGCAACTGCGCGCCGCCACTCGCGATCTGCGTGATCTGCATCGTGTACCAGGCGGTCACCCCACCTTCCGGCGGGGCGCTGAACCGGGGAAACAACGGGTGTTTGTCCCGGCCTTCTTGCCACTTGGTGGGAAGGTCAGGATCAACAACCAATGCACGGGCAAGACCGACAATATCTGCTTGGCCCTCTGACACAGCGGCCTCGGCCTGATCAAAGGTCTTGAACCCGCCCGTTACCATCAACGGGATTTTTGTCTTGGTCCGCGCGCGTTGTGCAAATTCCACAAAATACGGGCCCGTTCCCGCCCGGTCAGACGAGGACGGCGCGCCAGGAAAATAGGTCCCGCCGCTTATGTCGATCAGGTCAATCGCTTTGTCGTCCAGCGCCGCGATCACTTTCAGGGCCTCGTCTTGCTGAAAGCCCCCTTCCAACTGATCAGTGGCGTTCAGTTTGATCCCCACCGGGTACTGCGGGCCAACGGCTTCTCTGACCGCATCCACGACCTCAAGCAGCAGGCGCATTCGGTTCTCCAAAGACCCGCCATACGCATCGGTTCGCTTGTTGAACAACGGCGATAAGAACTGGTTGAGCAAGAACCCATGCGCGGCGTGGATTTCTACTCCGCCAAACCCAACCTCTTTTGCCAGCACTGCGGTGCGCGCGAATTCCGCAGGGATCGCAAGTATCTCGTCAAGCGTTAGCTCCGCACATTTCAACCCCGGCAGGTCCAATGCACTAGGCCCTTTGGGAGAGCTAATCGGCCCATCCGCCATCGCGCCCGCATGGCCAAGTTGTATCCAAAGGTTTGCATTGTCGGCTCTGCCCGCTACCGCAAGGGCGCGAAAACCTTCAAGATCGGCAGAAGAGTTCAGAACCAGATTGCCAGGTTTTTCGGCAAAATGGGGTGAGCCCTGCACCTCTCCAATGATCGACAAAGCCAGACCACCTTGCGCCCAACGTTTATACAGGCTGACTTGGACGTCGGTCGGGTTGCCACATCCATCGCCGAGGGAGTCCGACATGGCGGACTTTGCGATCCTGTTTTTTAAGACGACGCCGCATGGCAATGTGAGAGGTTCGAAGAGAACGGAAGATTTAGGGTCGGTCATGATTTTGAAGATAGTCAGTCAAGACCGGATTGTCTGCAGCATCGCGACCCCACAGCCGCGATGCACGACGCTTTTCAATCGTAGGCCCAGATCCCCTGCCCCAAGGCCTCGATTGCGATCGAGATACGTTCAAAGCTGTCTCGGGCGCGGCCGACGGTGGTGCGGGCGCGCAGGTAGCCGTGGATCAGGCCGTCTTCGTTGATCCAATGCGCTTTGACACCCGCCTCTTGCAGGCGGTCACGGTAATCGCGGCCATCGTCGCGCAGTGGGTCACAGTCGGCGGTAAAGACCACGGTAGGCGGCAGGCCCGAGAAATCAGTGTCATGCAGGGGCGCGTAGGTCGGATCGCCCACCGGTTCGTCGCCGTGGAAGCGCACCGTCTGATAGAACTTGATCTCGTCCAATGTCAGCAGCGGCGCCTTGTCGTGCTCCAGATATGAGCCCTTGGTCATATCCCCGCCCAGGCCTGGATAGATCAACACTTGCCCCAGAACATTGTCCAGACGTCCGCGTGAATGATGCGCCACGCAAGCAGCCAGATTTCCGCCTGCGCTGTCACCGGCCAAGATCAGTGGATCGCCAAACTCTGACGCCGCCCATTCGGTCGCGGCCCAGCTGTCCTGGAACTGCACCGGATGACGGAATTCGGGGCACAGGCGGTAATCCACCGCTACCACGCGATACCCCGTCTGGACGCAGATTTCGGCGCAGACGTCGTCGTGGCTTTCCAAGCCTCCAACAACAAACCCGCCGCCATGGTAGTAGACCACGGTGCGGGTGGGTTGACCGGCAGTGTAGACACGAACCGGGACGCCATTGGCCTGAACATCCGTCGCTTCGACCCCATCGGGATACCCCTGATGAAAGACGCGGCACATGTCATCATAGACCTGCCGCTGTCCTTCAATGGACAGCTCGACGGCGTCTTCAGGGTAACTTTCTATGGTCTGGGCGATGAACGCCCAGGTCTCTTCGTCGATCAGACTGTTGTAGTCCATTGGCCCTCCGCTCAGGCTGCCCACTCCCATGGTCGGGTGTGACCACCCAAGACCTTGGCGACATCGTCGTCCGAGCTGCCGTTCGCGTCAAGCTGCGCAACAAGGCCGCGCTTTTTGTCGTCGATGACCGAGACCACGCGGGCGGCAATGCCGGCCTCTTCCAACTCACTGTTGTAAACGCGAGTGATGGCGTTTTTGCGCAGGTCAGGTTTGAACACCTTGCCGACTGCGGTCTTGGGCAGTTCGTCCAGAATAGTCATGTGCTTGGGCTGCGCGGCGCGTTCATGCACGTGGACCTTGCAGTATTCCATCAGCTCTTCGGGTGTGACAGAGGCACCTTCGACCAGTTCGACAAAGGCACAAGGCACCTCGCCGGAATGCGCGTCTGGCTGACCAATCGCCCCGGCAAAGGCCACCGCCTCATGCCCCAGCAGGGCTTCCTCGATCTCGGCGGGGTCGATGTTGTGACCGCCGCGAATGATCAGGTCCTTGGCGCGGCCAGTGATCCACAGATACCCATCGCCATCCACGCGACCCAAGTCACCGGTGCGCAGGTACTTGTCGAAATGGTAGAGATCGACGTTCTTTTCGGCCTCGGTATAGGTGTTGCCCGCGTAGATGCCGGGGTTCGAGATGCAGATCTCGCCGATCTCATCCACTCCTGCCTCAACCGGACCGTCGGGTGTGTTGTTGAAGATCCTGACGTCCGTGTAGGGGAATGTGATCCCGATCGAGCCGATTTTCTTTTCACCATCGACGGGATTACAGGACACCAGACAGGTCGCCTCGGTCAGGCCATAGCCTTCGATGATCTTGATATTGGTGGCTTCCTCAAAGCGGCGGAACAGCTCGATCGGCAGCGGGGCCGACCCCGAGAAGGCGGTTTTCACAGTCGAAATATCCGCATCCACCGGGCGCTGCATCTTGGCCGAAATTGCGGTGGGAACTGTGATGATGAACGTCACTTTCCAACGTTCGATCAGCTTCCAGAAATTGTCGAACACACCATCGCCGCGATACCCCTGCGGCGTGGGGAACACCACATGCGCACCGGATGCCACAGCCGCCATGACGATCACGTGGCAGGCAAAGACGTGGAACAGGGGCAGCGGGCACATGATCACGTCCTGCTCGGTGTAAAGCAGTTCAGAGGCGAGCCAGGCGTTGTAGATCAGGCCCGAATACTTGTGCTGCGCCACCTTGGGCATGCCGGTGGTGCCACCAGTATGGAAATAGCAGGCGACCCGGTCTTTGGTGCTGTCGGCAAAGGCCAGCGTCCTGGGCTGTTTGCTCAGCTCTTTGTTGAAGTTCTTGTAGTCCGCATGCGCAACCTGATCCTTGTTCTCCAGCTTGGGTCGGATCAGCGGTACGATCCACGACTTGGGCGGTGTCAGATAGCGGTTCAGATCGACCTCGAGCACGGTGTTCACACCGGGCGCGTGGCGCACGGCCTCGGCCACTTTCTGGGCCACATCAGTCTTGGGGAAAGGCTTCAGCGTGACAACAACCTTGGCACCGGTCTCGCGTAGGATCGAGGCGATTTGCTCTGGTTCCAGCAGCGGATTGATCGGGTTGACGATACCCGCTACCGCGCCGCCCAGGAACGTCAGTAGCGTTTCGTTACAATTGGGCAGGATATACGCAACGACATCGTTTTCGCCGACACCCAGAGACCGGAACAAGTTCGCAGCCTGGTTGGTCTTTTCCAGCAGCTCTTGCCAGCTGAGCGTCTCGGCCTTGTCAGTGGGGCCCGACAGCAGTTGATAGCTCATGGCGGGGCGGGACGGAAAATTTCCGGCCGTGCGCGACAGCATCTGGTGCAGGGTAACGGGAACGTCCCGTTCTTCCCAGCTCATTTCATTTTCCATGCGCGTACGATCAGCGACGGTTGCAAATGTCATCCGTATTCCTCCCAACGTCTGCCCGTTCCCCGGGCAAAGTTCATCCTTAAGCACAAGATGCGGCCTCTCCCACACTTGTGCAAGCAAGCGCTTAACCGGTGATCAAAAAATCAACATGAGTGACGTCACGCAACCCGAGGTTTGACGCTACGGCGAAAGGCAAATGGGGGGGCCAGAAGCCTGCCTCTATTTTGGAAAACCGCTGGGGGGCGGCAGCTTGTCCGCATTCTGCGCCGCCCAGTCATGCATTTCTCGCAACAGCGGGATCAGGCTTTGGCCCAGTTCGGTCAGACTGTATTCGACATGCGGGGGTATGGATTTGAAGTCCTTGCGCAAGACAAATCCAGCCTCTTGCAGCTCGGTCAATTGGCGCGTCAATGTGCGGTGCGTGATGCGCCCCAGATTGCGCTGAAGCTGATTGAACCGGCAGCTTCCTTGCGCAAGCCAATAGATGATCAACAGTTTCCACCGCCCCGAGATGGCGGTGATCAGCGCCTCGATCTGGCAATGATGTTCCAGCTCTTCATGTTTCACGACAGTATCCAAAATGATCGTACTTGTTCAGTTGATCCCACAAAACTACCTAGCTCCCAGAACGTCGTGCCGCAATGGGGGACCAGATGGCCAAAAAGAAAATCGTAATTGTTGGTGGCGGGTATGTCGGGTTCGAAGTGGCCCAGGCACTGGATGAATTGGCGGATGTCACGTTGATCGAACAACGAGAGGCCTTTGTAATGCCGCCTGCCGCCATCCGGGCGCTGGTTGACCCCACACTGCTGGACCAGATTACCCTGCCCTATGATAAGCTCTTGAAATCTGGTCAGGTCGTTCGGGGCCGCGCCGTTTCGGTCTCGCAATCATCCGTCACGCTGGACACCGGTGACGCCTACCCGGCGGATTTTATCGTTGTGGCGACCGGTTCATCTTATGCGGCGCCTTTCAAACCCTCGGGCGATAGTATTGCTGAATTTCGCCAGGCCTCGGCAGATGTCAGTGCCCAACTGGCCAAGGCACGCTCTGTTGCGATTGTCGGTGCGGGTGCCGTGGGGACGGAACTGGCAGGCGAGATCGCGGCGGCTCAACCCGGCAAATCCATCACCTTGATTTCTTCGGATGATAGGCTGTTTCCCATGTACCCTGCCAAGTTGGGCGCGCAGCTCAAACGCAAGTTGGAAGGCGTCGGTGTGAACGTGGTTCTGGGTCAGCGCGCGCAAGACTTGCGCCATATGGATCAGCCCTATCAGGGGGCCGTGACCTTGACCGATGGAACCGTGATCGAGGCTGATCTGATCTTTCCGGTTATCGGATCAAAGCCGCAATCGTCCCTGCTGCAAAACGTGCCAGGTGTTACGGTCGGGTCATCCGGCCGCCTAAAGGCCGATGCGTGGTTGCGCCCGTCTGATTATCCCAACCTCTTCATTGCTGGTGACCTTGCCGACGTTGGCGACGGGATGACCATCGTCGCCACAACCCGGCAGAACCCCTGGCTCATCAAGACATTGAAAAAGGTTCTCGCAGGCCAACCAGTTGAACGTCAAAAGCCCTATAGCCCATGGAAGAAGGCCCCCATCCTGATTCCGCTTGGCCCCGTCATCGGCAACAGTTGGCTGTTTGCCACCGTTGGGAATTGGATCACCCGCACGATGAAAGGCAAAGATCTTTTCATTCCCAAGTATCGCAAGGCTTTTGGCCTGACGAGCGAAAGGGGCTAGAGCCCCCCTCGCCTGCAATGTCATGCCCGGTCAAGGCATCAGGCCTGTGGGATGCGCAGCATCTGGCCTGGATAGATCTTGTCCGGGTGGCTAAGCATCGGTTTGTTGGCCTCAAAGATCTCTTGGTACTTGGCGCCGTGGCCCAGGGTTTTTTCGGCAACCGCCCACAGGGTGTCGCCTTTTTCGACAGTATGGAACACCGGCGCGCCACCTTCGGCAGCAACTTCTTCCTCGACCGCAGAGACGCCTTCGACGTTGCCAACGGCCAGGATGAGCTTTTCCTTGATCTCGTCGCTGGCGGCTGCCCCCGTCAGCTTAACGGTGTCACCTTCAACTGTGATATCCACACCCGTCGCGTCCAGACCCAGATCAGCGATCTCCTGCTCCAGCGCCTCTTTTGTCGGTTCGGCGTCATCGCCACCAAAGATAGATTTGCCGCTGTCCTTGATGAAATTCCACAGGCCCATGTCACTACTCCGTTTTCTGCGTGTCAGGTTCGCAGCAGGGGTAGCAGCCTGTCCCGGATCAGGCAGGGGGAATTATTCGGCCTCCAAACCATCGGTGAATTGCAGCCGGGCCAGACGGGAATACAGGCCTTCACTGGCCACCAATTCGTCATGGGTGCCCTGATCAACGATCCGCCCATCTTCCATCACAACGATCCGGTCCGCCTTTTTCACGGTCGCCAGACGGTGTGCCACAATCAGCGTCGTGCGCCCTTCGCTCAGCTCATCCACGGCCTGTTGCACCGCACGTTCGCTTTCCGCATCAAGCGCCGAGGTCGCTTCGTCGAGCAGCAGCACGGGCGCATCCCGCAGGATGGCGCGGGCAATGGCGATGCGCTGTTTCTGGCCGCCCGACAGCATCACGCCACGTTCGCCCACAAAACTGTCATAGCCTTCAGGCAGCGCCGAGATGAATTCATGCGCCGCCGCTGCGCGTGCGGCCTGCTCGACCTCGGCATCCGTGGCACCGGGTCGGCCAAATCGAATATTCTCGCGGGCCGAGGCGGCAAAGATCACCGGGTCTTGCGGCACCATGGCGATGGCACGACGGAAGCTGTCGCGGCGCATGTCGGTCAGCGCGACGCCGTCCAGGGTGATCTGCCCCTGATCGGGGTCATAGAACCGCTGGATCATCTGGATCACGGTGGTCTTGCCCGCGCCCGATGGGCCAACAAAGGCCACGGTTTCACCCGGCTTTACCGTCAAAGACATGCCGTCCAACGCCAGCGTCTCGGGCCGCGCGGGGTAGCGAAAAGTGACGTCGTTGAACTGGATCTCGCCCGTCACAGGGTCCGGCACAGCAACAGGACCCTCGGGGTCCAGCACCGTATCTTGGGCGTTGAGCAATTCAACCAGCCGTTCGGTGGCACCGGCGGCACGCTGCAACTCGCTCCAAATCTCGGACAGGGCTGCGACAGAGCCTGCCATGATGATGGAATAGATCACAAACTGGATCAGGGTGCCTTCGGTCATCTCTCCCTGACGCACGTCATTGGCGCCCATCCACAAGACGCCGACGATGCCGGTGAAGACCAGGAAAATCACGATCACGGTCAGAACAGCGCGGGTCTGGATGCGTTTCTTTGAGACGACATAAGACGTTTCGGTCATATCCGCGAACCGCTCGCGGCTGGCGTTTTCGTTGGTGAACGACTGCACCGTCTGTACCGCGCCAAGCGCCTCACCCGCGTTGCCGGATGAAGCAGCGATCCAGTCCTGGTTCTCGCGGCTGATCACCCGAAGACGACGCCCCAGCACCAGGATCGGCACTACCACGGCAGGCACGATCAACAGCACCATGCCTGTCAGCTTGGCCGAGGTCAGCAGCATCAGCACCATACCGCCCGCAAAAAGCAGCATGTTGCGCAGCGCAATCGATACGGACGAGCCCAGAACCGATTGGATCAGAGTCGTGTCCGTAGTGATCCGGCTGAGCACCTCGCCAGTCATGATCTTTTCATAGAACTCGGGGCTCATCCCGATCACGCGGTCAAAGACGGCGATGCGGATGTCGGCCACCACGCGCTCTCCCAACCGGGTTACCAGCGCATATCGAACCCCCGTCCCAACGGCCAGAACGGCGGCAATCCCCATGGCGGCCATGAAATACAGGTTCAGCACCTCGGCCTCGCCGATCCGGAAATTGTCGACAACCCGGCGCACTGCCAAAGGCAGCGTCAACGACATCGCGGCGGTCAGGACCAATGCAATCGTTGCCCCGATCATCAGCCCTTTGTACGGCAACATGAACGGCCACAAAGCCTGCAAAACACCGATCTTCTTGGAGGCTTCGCGCTCTTCGCTTCCTCCGGGGGCAGCGGTGGTCGATGGGTGCGCTGGTTGTCTTGCCATGATGGGCCTTTGGTTCTGTGTGATCCCCTGACCTGGCCCTTTGGGCCAAGCGTCGTTCCGTTTCATGGCTGGCAGAGGCGCAAGGGTCAAGCGGTCAACACTTGACAGATCGTCCGCGGGACCCTTTGCCGCGTCCCCAGGCAGACACGAACATGGGCCATCCATGCCCGAATTTCATCGGGTTTCAGGCAATCGTACTGGGCTGGGATATTCTTGGAGCGGGTAGCGGGAATCGAACCCGCACCTTAAGCTTGGAAGGCTCTTATGATACCATTTCACCATACCCGCCAAGAATTTTTGCTTGGTAAAACAGCCGGTCTGGGACGTCAATAGCGATCCGGGCAGAACTGGCCTTAACGTCGCAAAAACTCGACCACAGAATTGATGTTGCTCGGAAAAATTCAGAGCAACACCTTTCCTTAAATGTCGGCGCGCACCACTTGGCGTTGCCGCCCCAGACCGTCGATGCCCAATTCCATCACGTCATCTGCTTTCAGATAGATCGGCTCGGGCTTGATGCCCATGCCAACGCCCGGTGGTGTGCCCGTCGAAATGACGTCGCCGGGGTGCAGTGTGAACAACTGGCTGAGGTGCGAGATGATCTGTGCCACGGAAAAAATCATGGTGCCGGTATTCCCGGTCTGCATCCGCTGGCCGTTGACGTCCAGATACATCGACAGGGCCTGTGGGTCCGGCACCTCGTCGCGAGTAACAAGCCAGGGGCCGGTCGGGCCAAAGGTGTCGCAGGATTTGCCCTTGGTCCATTGGCCCGTCAGATGCAATTGAAAATCACGTTCTGACACATCATTGGCGATGCAATAGCCCGCCACATGGTTCAGCGCGTCCGCTTCGCTGACGTATTTGGCTCTGGTCCCGATCACGACGCCCAGTTCAATCTCCCAATCGGTCTTGGTGGACCCCCTCGGCATCACCACAGCATCATTCGGGCCAGAAATGGCAGAATTGGCCTTCATGAACAGGATCGGGTGCTCGGGGATGGGCAACCCGGATTCGGTGGCGTGATCAGAATAATTCAGCCCGATACACATGTACTTGCCGATTGAGCCGACACAGGGGCCAAGGCGCGGATTGCCCTCGACCACGGGCAGGCTGTCCGGGTCAACGGCACGCAACTGCTCAAGCCCCGCGTCCGACAAGGCCGCGCCCGAGATATCGGCCACATGACCTGACAAATCGCGCAAGGTTCCATCCAAAGCCAGCAACCCCGGCTTTTCGGCTCCGGCCTCTCCAAACCGCAACAGTTTCATGATTGTGCTTCCCTCATTCCATCTTTGGCATGACGGCATAATCACCGCTAAAGCCCCGAGGTCAATCACCTGCCCCCGGCACAAGAAACAGGAGCCGACCGCGCGCCGAGGGGAGAGAGGCGTGCGGTCGGCTCCGTGTCGATCAGATCTCGTAAACGTCCAGATCGTCGACAATCGTTGCCGGGCCTGCAAAGTGCTCTTTCAACTCTGCCTTGGCGCTGATGTGCCCCTCTTCGCTGTCCATGTGGATGCGGAAGTGTGTGATCAACAGCTCTTTGACGCCTGCAGACTGGGCCATCTTGGCGATGTGTTCCGGCGTCGGCGAAAACTCGGCAATTGCGGGGTGGATGTCATCGGTGGACAGGCGGTAACACCAGTGGATCAACAGATCGGCATCCGCCGTCAATTCGGTCAGCGCATCACAGATGCCTGCATCACCGGAATAGACGAACTTCTTGCCGCCCGCCTCGACCGAAAAGGCCATACAGTCGAACGCTGGCTGCGCATGCGGCACTTCACAGCTTTTCAACTCCCACCCATTGCCCTGGAAGGAAAAACCCGGCTTGATCTCGGTCACTTCGGGCGCGGGCCAAGCACGTGGCAGGGTGCCGCCACGGGCGACCCAGACCTGCTGACTGGGGGCCAGTTCGGTGCGGGCGTACAGGTCGGGTGACAATACGCCATCGCGGCCAAAGTAGCCTTCGGTCATGCGCGCAATCGGGCGGGGTCCCCAGACCTTGAGCGGCGGCGCGCCCTCGTCCCAGGCGGCATGCACGAGGCGGGCGTAATCCATCATGTGGTCGGTGTGCAGATGGGTGAAAAACAGATGCGTGATGTCACTGGGCAAACGGCCAGACCGCACGAGGTTGTCGAACACCCCGCCACCGCAGTCGAACAGGATCTTGTCATCGCCGATCTCCAGCAAATAACCGGTGGATGCACGGCGGGCGTATGCTTCGGGAGAGCCCGAGCCGAGAATGGTCAGTTTCATTACTTTACTTCCATCATTGGGGGGGGCGTCGCACCGGGCGCGCCAAGTTTCAGGGCAGCCTCGCGGCCCCCGTGTTTGGCGATCAGAGCCGCCTGATCATCGAAAGCTTGTTGATTGACCGCATCCGGGTCGCAGATCTCACGCAGCGCTGCCTCCATCCGGGCCAACGTGTCGGCGTGGGTCGGATCATTGGCCAGGTTCCGGGTCTCTTCCGGGTCGGCTTCCAGGTCGAACAGCTCGGGCGCGAACCCCACATAATGGTGGTATTTCCACCGACCAATCCGCAGCATGAAGGCCCCCGACACAGCACCTGCTGCGTGATACTCCGAGAACACCGGGCGCTCCGGCTCCGGCGCGCCCGAGGCAATGTCATAGAGCGATCGCACCCCGTCCGAGGCCTTGAGCGGCGCTCCAAAGTGATCCGAAATGGTGGCCGAGACATCCAACAGACTGACGGGCGTTTCGCAGGTCCCCTGCCCCACACCCGGACCGGTCATGATCATCGGGACGGCAGCGCTTTCCTGATACAGGTTGGATTTCCCCCAAAGCCCTCTCGCGCCGACGTTGTCGCCATGATCCGAGGTGTAGATGACCGTGGTGTCGTCGCCAAAGCCCGCGTATTCCAGACCAGCCACGATCTGACCGACGTTGTGGTCCAGCCAACTGCATAGGCCATAGTATGCAGCGATTGCCGTCAGGCGTTCCTCTTCGTTCTTGAACTTGGCTTCGCTGTCCATAAAGGCGTTCTGCTTTTCGACCCAAGGATGACGCTTGTATCCGTCACGCGGGTTAAGCTTTGGCTCGGGCAGTTGGTCGTGTGGATAGAGGTCATAGAACTCTTGCGGGGCCACCAAGGGGAAATGCGGAGCCACCAGCCCAACATATAGACACCATGGACGCTTGTCGTGGCTCGCGGCTCGGTCCTGCAACCAGTCCAAGGTGCGCGCCGTTACAGCTGCATCGTAGTCTGTGTATTTGCTGTCGCCCGGCCCGATGTAATCGCCCAGCATCCGCCCTTTGCCCATGATCCGCTCGTCTTCCTTTCGGATCGAGGCCCAGACCATGCCAACGCCCCCGGCCACCATCATCGGTATGTGCTCAGTATCAAATCCGGCCGGATCCTCTTCGGCGCGATAATGCAGCTTGCCGATGCTATCGACCGGAACGCCCTTGTCCTGCAACGCATGCCCCCAGCCCGGGATCGACCCGTCGTAAGGCATGGCATTGTCCCACAAACGCGTCTCATGCGCATAGCGCCCGGTGGCAAAGCTGGCGCGCGCAGGCACGCAGATGGGCGACGGTGTATAGGCATTGGTGAACCGCGTCCCACGCGCAGCCAAAGCGTCCAGATGCGGCGTTTGTGCAATCGGATGCCCGGCACAGCCCATGGCCCGCGCCTGATGCTCGTCCGAAATGATGACCAACAGATTGCCAGTCATGCCCGGCTCTCTTCTTCGATTTGTTCCATTGCCAGCTCCAGCTTGTCCATCGCAGTGAACATCACCTGGCGCTCATTGGCCGTCAGGCTGCCCAACAGAGCAGTCTGACGTGTACGCATGGCTGGGCGCGCCTGCTGAAACAGCCCATAGCCTTTGTCGGTAAATTCCAAAGTGTGGCTGCGCTGATCCGATTCGCTGCCTTCAACCACGATCAGCCCTTCTTTCAACATGCCTTTGACGGTCCGGCTGACCTGCCCCTTATCGAAATCAGTGCGCTTGACAATCTGGGCAGGCGTGATCTTGCCGTGGGTTTCGATCATCACGAAAATGCGCCACTGCGACAACGAGATGCCTGCAGTTTCCTTAAGGATTCTAGCGGCTTGCGCGTTGAGTTTTGCGTGTATCCGGCTCAGGCGGAATGTCACCATCTGCTGCAGTGGAATGTCGAATTCGGTGTCCGTGACCTGATCCGCTGACATGCGAAACCTCCCTTATCTCATCCTCAACGTGGCACCATTTAGTTGATCCGTCAACTTTTTTGTTGACCAGTCAACCATTCCTGGCGCAGGCTTGTGAAAACAGCGCGTTCAGGGAGGAACACATGAAACGCACACTGAAAGCCGCAATTGCCGCAATTGGCCTGACCGTCACTGCAACCGTGGGCATGGCCGCCGACTGGACGCCCCCCGGGCCCATCAAGCTGATGATCGCCTTCCGCGCAGGCGGTGGCGCTGACACACAGGCCCGCCTGATCGCCGAAGCGCTTGAAGAAAAAATGGGGTGGAAGTTCATCCCTGAGCAGGTCACCGGCAAGGGCGGGTTGAACATGGCCAACACGCTGAAGGGCCAGCCCAACGACGGCACCGCCATCGGCCTGGCCGTGACAGAGACCTTTGGCTACAACATGGCCGCCGCCAATGCAGGCATGTCGCCTGAGGATTTCACCGGCCTGACCACCACTGCGGGTTTTCAGATGGGCATCGTGGCCCCGTCGGGCAAAGGCTGGGCCAGCTTTGACGACATGATCGCAGCGGCCAAGGGTGGACAGGACATTCGCTTTGGCGTCATGAGCCCCAAATTGGCCGATCTGGCATACCTGTTGGGCAAGGCGCAGGGCGTCGAATTCAACATTGTTCAAGTCAAGGGCGGCAAGGCCGTCATGAACGGCGTGACCGCTGGTGATCTGGATGTGGGCTTCATGGCTGGCATCCAGGCCAAAGGCGTGGCTGCAGGTGATCTGGTCAACTTGGCCTCGGGCCTGTCACAGCCGCTGGTGCAAACCCCAGAGGCGCCGACCATGGCCGACCTGGGTGTCGACTTCAATTCGGATGGGTATTTCGTCTTTGTTGGACCTGCTGGCATGCCCGATGACGCGCGCAAGTCCCTGTCCGAAGCCATCGCAGCCGTGGCCAACGACGAAAGCTCGAAAGCGGGAGGTCTGATCAAGAAGGCCTTTGGCGGCGCAGCAACCATCATGGGCGACGACCTGACCCAACTGATGGCAAGCGACTATGCCAACGCGGGCGCGCTTCTGGACGCGGCCTCGGAATAACTCTCCCCTAAACTCGCGGGACTTGCCCTTTGGCAGTCCCGCCTTTTTCACCTGACGTCAGGGGACAGCCATGCGCCATTCCAACGGCAACCTGATCCTGGGCGGTGTGACCCTTGCATTTGCCATATTGGTCATCTTCGTCTGGATCCCGCTCGACACCCAAACCGGCCTGATCGAAAAAGTGCGCAGACAAGTCACCATCGGTGACGCGCTTGCTCCAACCATCGCTGCCAGTTTCCTGGCCATTGGCGGGCTCATGCTGGTGCTGTTCGAACGTAACGCCGACGACCAACCCAGGGTCTCGTCCCAGGATGTACTGTTCGGCCTGGCGCTGGTTGCCTCCGTCATCCTTTCGGTTCTGGTCATGCGCTATTCGGGCCCGGCAACGATCAGCATTTGGAACCTTTTGAGCGGCGGCGAGGCCGAGTATCGCCTGCTGCGGGACACCGCCCCATGGAAATACATCGGTTTTCTGCTGGGCGGTACGATGATGATCACACTGCTGGTCTCATTGGTCGAGGGACGTGTACGCGCCAGGACGCTGCTGATCGCCTTTGTCTCGGTCAGCGTCATGGCGGCGATTTACGATCTGCCGTTCGACGATCTTTTGCTTCCGCCGAACGGAGACGTGTAAATGGGAACACTTGACTACATCTGGTTGGGTATTCTGGCCGTCTTTCAAGGGCCGGAACTGTTTTCCATCTTTGGCTTGCCAGTCTCCGTCACCCTGGTGATGATCCTCATTGGCTTTCTGACCGGGATTGCAGTTGGTGCCACGCCCGGGCTGGCAGGGCCGATTGCCATGGCGATCGCACTGCCCATCCTGATTTCGATCTTCGGCTACACGCCCGACGCCTTGTTGCCCGTGATGGGTTTTCTGATCGGCGTGATGAAAGGCGCCACGATTGGCGGGGCGGTTCCTGCCATCCTGTTCAACACCCCCGGCACGCCAGATGCCTACATGACCACGCTCGACGGCTATCCGATGACGCAAAAGGGCCAGGCCCGCAAGGCGTTGCGCGTGGCGCATTTCTCGTCAGCGTCGGGCGATACGTTCTCGGATATCGTGCTGATCATCTGCGCGCCGTTTCTGGCCCTTCTGGTCGAAGCCTATCTGGATTTCCCGGAAAAGACCGCCCTGCTGATCCTCTCGCTCAGCTTCATCGGCGCCGTCATCGGCGGCTCGCCTGCCAAGGGGGTGCTGTCCACGGGGCTTGGCCTGTTGGCGGTTTACATCGGCACGGGAGAAGATTTCTATCCGCGCATGTCGATGGGCAGCGATCACCTGAGCCAAGGCTTTCCAATTGCCACCTCTGTCCTGGGCGTTCTGATCATCGGCGCGGTTTTCAAGGAAATGACCGATCTGTGGCACCAGCAACGCAAGAGCGGCACGCCACCGCAATTCACTGACGAAGGCAATCAGCGGCTGACCCGCGCGGAAATTTGCCGGCTGCTGCCCTTTGTCGGACGTTCGGCCCTGATCGGAACCGCAATCGGCGCCCTGCCCGGCATCGGATCAACCCTGGCCGCGACCTTGGGTTACACGGTCGGCCGCGCACGCCACGCCCGGACCAAGTCTGCCAACGTCCCTGACTTTGGCGAGGGCGCGTCCGAGGGAATTGCCGCGACCGAGGCTGCAAATTCCTCGGTCTCTGGTGCCAACCTAATCCCGGTTCTGAGCCTGGGCATTCCCGGCAACGCGGCGGCGGTGTTCCTGATCCTTGCAGCGGAAAGCATTGGCGGCTTCAACCCCGGTCCGTCGGTGTTCCGCTTTACCCAGGACGTGGTGAACCCCGAGTTGGTGATCGCTTTTGGCCTGTTCACCGCGATGTTCATCGCCAATGCCCTGAACTGGACCATCGGCGGCCTCTTCATGCGCTCGATGGGCGTTATGGTGCGCATTCCAAAGCATATCCTGCTGCCCACTGTCCTGTTGCTGACCTTGACTGCAATCTATGTTCAGGAAACTCGGATCGAGGCGATCTGGTTCGCGCTTGGCTTTGGCGCACTGGGTTATGTGATGCGCCTGCTGGCGATATCGCCCCTGCCCTTTGTGATCGCCTTTATCCTGGGCGGCAAACTGGAAGAGAGCGCGCGCCAGGCGTTCGCCGCTACGGGCGGAGATGCCTGGTTCCTGTTCAGCTCGCCCATTTCCATCGGTTTCATCGCAGCCTCAATCGGGATCATCCTGTTTTCTGCAGGTAAGAAGAAGCACGCCGCATGACATAGCTTGCCTGCGACCAGATCCCCATTTCCGACCGCGCAGTCCAACCCCAGCGTTCGGGTCTGACGATGGTGAGCGGATGGGGCATCCCCTTGGCGGAACGGGCCGATAATATCGCCAGGCTGGGCGATCTGGTAGGCTAGGCCAAGATCGTAGGCGGCACGCCCCGATTCATGCCGCGTGAGCCGTGGGTGCAAAGACCGGCGGTGTACAAAGCAGGGTATTCACCGTACTGGCGCCGACTTAGGGCGCGCTGCAGGCGCCTGCCGGTCGGCCAACGTAGGCGCCTGATACCCCCTGGACCACGCAATCTCCAAACACTCCCGCCCGTCGTCAACGTCCCTGGCGGGACGCCTCCTCCCGTTGGGCCAGGCTCAGGCGGGCTTTGCCCGCCTGAGCCTGGCCCCCCTGCCGTCCGCAGGACGCAAGGCCAAAGGCCGCGCAGATTGGCCCACCGGTCCAAAGTGGATGACTCCG
Source organism: Falsiruegeria mediterranea M17 (assembly GCF_900302455.1). Classification (GTDB taxonomy): domain Bacteria; phylum Pseudomonadota; class Alphaproteobacteria; order Rhodobacterales; family Rhodobacteraceae; genus Falsiruegeria; species Falsiruegeria mediterranea. Next base: position 290,248 of record NZ_ONZG01000004.1, on the reverse strand, counting down.
TCTTCCCAACCGTTTATCTCTCAATAGGGTCGGTCTCGGCTTTGGCAGGTGTTATTCTAAGGGTTCTTCCGGCGCGACATGACAGATCATGACAAAAACACCTACCAGGCGCTGTTCGACCACAACCCCGATGCCCTGATTGCCTGCCCGGCCTGTGACACGCTGCACAAGGCGGTTCCGGTTCGTGCCGGTCACATCGCGCGCTGCACGCGGTGCCATTTCAAGCTGATGGATCCCAAACCCGACACGCTGACACGGACGGTCGCCCTGTCGATCACCGCCTCGATCCTGATGGTCACCATGCTTTGCTTCCCGTTCCTGACCATTTCTCAGGCGGGCCTTACGGGCGAGGTGTCGATGCTCGAAATCATCTTTGACCTGTCGCATGGCTGGTACAACATCCTGGCCGTGATGGTCGCGGCCTTTGTTCTGGCCCTGCCCATCGTGCGCATGATCGCGCTGATTTATGTGATGTGGCCCCTGCATCAGGGACGCCCGCCCCCGCCGGCTGCGCAGCAGATCTTTCTCTTTGCCGAAAAGCTCAATCCCTGGGCCATGACCGAGATCTTCATCGTCGGCACCGTCGTGGCCCTGATCAAGATGATGGGACTGGCGACCATCGGCTTTGGCACCGCCTTTTGGCTGTTTTGCGGGTTGGTCGTTGTCGTTGCACTCAAGAACGCGGCCGTCTGTCGTTGGACCGTCTGGTCCCTGATCCGAAAGTCGCCTTCATGACCCGCGCCATCGACATGGGATGGATCGGGTGCCACACCTGCGGCACCGTGCACGAGGGGGATCAGACCCATTGCCGCACCTGTTCCGCGACGCTGCACAGTCGCCTGCCCAATTCGCTGCAACAGACCTGGGCCTGGCTGATCACCGGGGCGCTGTTCCTGATCCCCGCCAACATGCTGCCGCTCTTGTCGAACCTGGTTCTGGGCCACAACGAGGGTCACACCATCGCCGAAGGCATCGCCATCTTCTTTCAGACCGGCGACTATTTCGTGGCCATCGTGATCCTGATCGCCAGCCTCTTGATCCCTTTCAGCAAGATCTTTGTCATCGGCATCCTGCTTCTGAGCATTCAGTTCCGCTGGCAACTCGACAACAAGACCCGGCTGCTGCTGTATGAGTTTGTCGAATTCATTGGCCGCTGGTCGATGATCGATGTTTTCGTGGTGGCCCTTCTGGCCGGGTTGGTCAAACTGGGCGCCGTCATCTCGATCCTGCCGGGCACCGGTGCGATCTGCTTTGCACTGTCGGTGATTTTCACCATGATTGCCGCGTTGCGCATCGATTCCAAACTAATCTGGGATGCGCCCGCCAAGGACACCGTTGAATGACCGAACAAACTGAAATCCCGGAACCCGAGATGCACCAACGCAAATCCCGCCTGTTCGGGGGGATATCTCTGGTCTGGACAGTACCGATTGCGGCGATGATTGGCGCCTTGGGGTTGGCATTTAACGCCTACAACGAGCGGGACGTCGAGGTCGAAATTCAGTTTGCCGAGGCGGATGGGATCGAACCCGGCAAGACCCAGATCAAATTCCGCAACCTGGTGGTGGGCACCGTCGCCGACATGCGGTTTTCCGATGATCTGCAGAACGTCATTGTCGAGGCCGACATTCACCGAAACATGGAACGCTACTTGGATGCCGACTCTCGGTTTTGGTTGGTCACGGCCAAAGTCACGGCCTCAGGCGTCACTGGCCTGAGCACCTTGTTGTCCGGAGCCTATATCAACGTGGATTGGGACGCGACACAGGGTGAAAAGGCCCGCAGTTTTGTGGCCCTGAAACAAGCACCCGTCATCCAACCCGGTGCCAAGGGGACCGAGGTGATCCTGAGCAGCCCCAAGACCGGCTCTGTCTCGGTCGGGGCGCCAGTTCTGCACAAAGGGGTCACCATGGGCACGGTCGAGGCAGTCGAATACGACGAGTCCTCGGATAGTGTACGCATCACCTTATTTATCAACGCACCGCATGATCGGCTGATCAACACAGGCACGCGGTTCTGGAACGCATCCGGCATCAATGTCGAGTTGAACGACAAGGGCTTGCAACTGAACGTCGGCAGTCTGGCGTCCGTTCTGCAAGGCGGGGTGGAATTTGACACAACCCGATCGGGGGGACAGCCTATCAAACAAAAAGCGGTGTTCGACCTTTATGCCACTAAGGCGTTGGCCGAAGACAGCCGCCTGGACGATAATTTGCGCTCGACGGTGACGCTGTCATCGTCTTTCGAGGGATCGCTCAAAGGGTTGTCCGAAGGGTCCGAGGTGCTGTTTCGCGGCCTCAAGGTCGGCCTCGTGACGAACTTGTCGGCCCTCACCGAAATCAACGACGAAGGCGCGCCCGAAATCCGCATTCTGGCTTCCTACACGGTGCAGCCCAACCGGTTGGGACTGGACGATATCCAGGATTCGGAAGAGACGCTCAGCCTCATCGCCGCAATGGTCGATGCGTCGGGCTTGCGGGCGCGGCTGATGCCGAATTCCTTCCTCTCGGGGGGGCTGCATATCGAATTGTTCGAAGACCCCGATGCGACAACGGCGACACTGGATATCGACGCCACACCCAACCCGATCCTGCCCTCGATCCCCACCCCGCCCGACACATTGTCGGTTGCAGCCGAGGGTGTACTGGACCGGGTGGCGCAACTGCCCATCGAAGAGTTGATGGATCGCATCATACACCTGGTGGGCGACGTGAATGAAATTCTGTCTGACGAGAACACAAAGGCGATCCCTGCGGACGTTCGTGCACTGTTGGAGAACGTGAACACGGTGGCCGCATCCGAAGGCATCCAAACGCTGCCGGATGAGTTGAGCAGCACTGTCGCCTCGGTGCGCGATATTCTAAAACGCTTTGACGAGGCTCAGGGCGTCGACAACATGGTCGGTGCGCTCAAGGATCTGCGCACAGCCGTTGCCAATATCTCGACCGCGTCAGAAACGCTGCCCGAACTGCTTACGGATATTGATCAATTCGTAGACAAGGCCAATGGATTGCCGCTGAATGATCTGGTCACATCCGCTGACGATGTCTTGAAGTCCGCCGATCATTTCATCAGCAACGAAGATATGGACAAGATCCCCGGTGCCTTGTCCGGTGCATTGGATCAGGCAAAGCTGACACTGGAGGACTTGCGCGGAACGGTCACACGGGTCGACAGCATCCTGACCGACATCGACGAGTCTGATGCGGTGGCCAATGTCGTATCCGCCCTTGAGGATGTCAAAACCGCAGCCGCCAATGTCTCGACCGCAAGTGACGGCTTGCCAAAGCTGGTTGATGATATCGACGGGTTGGTGAACAAGGCGAACGACCTGCCCCTGGACAGCCTTGTGACCTCGACTGATAAGGTGCTTCAGTCAGCGGACGATCTGCTCAACAACGAAGACATGGACAAGGTGCCAGGGGCATTGGCCGGGGCCTTGGATGCGGCGCAGGCGACGTTGAACGAATTGCGCGAAGGCGGCGCGGCCGAGAATCTGAACCGGACGCTGCAGTCGGCCAGCACGGCGGCCGACAACATTTCCGCGGCGGTCAAGGACCTGCCCAAGTTGGCCGATCAGCTGGAGCAATTGGCAAACACGGCAGAGGCCACGATTGGCGCCTATGGCCCCAATTCCCCTGTCAACCGCGAGGTGCAGGCCGCCATTGCCGATCTGAGGAAAACGGTCAATTCTCTGAACTCGCTGGTGCAAGCCATCCGCCGCAAACCGAACTCTCTACTGGTAGGACGTTGAACATGAACCGCCTGATCCGCCCCCTTTTTGTTGCGACGCTTGTTTTGGCGGGATGCAGCGGCCCGGTCGAACGCTACCTGCTGCCCGAGATCACCGGCGTGAACACCTATCGCACAGGTGTGCGCACGGTCGAGGTCAGCACGCTGGACCTGCCTGCCTATGCCGAAGACACCGAGATTTCATTGCAGGGCGAAGACGGCGTGCTGCGCCCGACCAAAAGCGGGTTCTGGGCCGATGAACCGGACCGCGCCTTGACCGAGTTGCTGGCGACTGGCCTGGATCAAGCGTTGTCGTCAAACGTGGCAGCCGAGCCCTGGCCATTCGAGACGCCCCCTGATGTGCAAGTGACGGTGAAGGTGGGCAAGCTGTCCGGGATACCCGGCCAGGACCTTCGGTTCACCGGGCAGTATTTCCTGACGTCACCTGCACATGGCCACTTGGAGAAAGCCTATCGCTTTGCCTATTCGGTACCGATGGCCGACGACAGCGTGTCCTCGGTGGCCTCGGCGCAGAGCAACGCGATGAAACAGCTGGTCAACGACATCGCCAAACGGATCGCAACAGGCCGCTGACGCGGCGCCTTGTTGGACGGGGCACTCCCGCCCGTCGATCAGGCATCAAAGATGCCTTCCTCCCGTTGGGCCGGGCGCCTCGCCTTTGGCTCGGCGCGGTCGCGTCCAGACGCTACCGCCGAGCGTAGCGAGGCGCCCGGCCCAAGGCCGTTAGCGGTGCTGACGCAGTCAGGATCGCTCGGGTGCGGGAGCGCCCCCTTTTCCCCGAATACGCAAACAGGTTTACATCGAAGACAGCTTATCGAAAGTGCCGCGCCAAGAATGGGATCGACAACAGATAGACGGCCGCCAACAGAACAAAGGCATACCAAGTCACCGACATCATCAAGAGCAACGCCACCAGGCCCAACACCGCGATCACGCGGGAACCGGCGGTCTGAATCGAGACCATCTTGGGTGAAAAGGTCGGGATCCGGCTTACCGCCAGATAGCTGACACCCGCAAGGTAGAACACAAAGATGTAGTGAAAGAACTGGGTCGCGGTGAAACCGCATTGCAGCAAGTAGATCGGCATCAGTGCAAGAAAAGCAATCGCGGGCGCTGGAACACCGGTAAACACTGGCTGTCCAGAGTCTGCAAGCTCAGCTCCCGACACGTTGAACCGCGCCAAACGCAGCATACAGCACACAACAAGCAGCATACAGGCCACCCAACCGAGGCCGCTCATGTCGGTGCCATGAAACATGAAAGTGTAGACCAGCATCCCCGGCGCGATGCCGAAACACAGGAAATCAGCCAGCGAATCCAGCTCGGCCCCGAAATGGCTTTCGGCGTTCAAATGCCGTGCTGCCCGGCCATCCAGACCATCCAGCACAATTGCGATCAGGATAAAATAGATCGCAGGCTCCACCCGGTCGGTCAGCGTCATCCGCAGCGACGTCAGCCCCGAACACAGCGACAAGATCGTCAATGCATTGGGGATGTTGCGCTTGAACGGACCGCCTTGCGGCCAGGGTGAGCGTGCATTCATACCATATTTCCCGATCGTCTCGTCTGCTCTCCGCCCAGCTCGGCCAGAATGGTCTCGCCCGCGGTTGTTGTCTGCCCCAAGGTGACCAGAGGTTGTACTCCGGGCGGCAGGTAGATGTCCAGTCGGCTGCCAAAGCGGATCAGACCGAACCGTCCACCTGTGGTAACACGCTCGTCCTCTTTCACGAAGCACACAATGCGTCGCGCGACCAACCCAGCAATCTGAACCACGGCAATATCGGTGCCATCGTCACGGCGAATGGCCAACACGTTGCGCTCGTTGTGCTCGCTGGCCTTGTCCAGCGAGGCATTCACGAACTTGCCGTGGTGATAGACGATCTTGCTTACGGTGCCCGAAAACGGCGCACGGTTCACGTGGCAATTGAACACGTTCATAAAGACCGATACGCGCACGCGGGGTTCATCCCCCATTTCCAGCTCGGGCGGGGCCACGGTCTCGGTGATCAGGGACACAACCCCATCGGCCGGAGACACAAGCAACCTGTCATCCACCGGAACCGAGCGCACAGGGTCGCGGAAGAAATAGTAACACCAGACCGTCAAGCCGAGGCCGATCCAAAAGAGCGGCGCAAAGAGCAATCCCGCTGCAACGCTGATAGCAGCAAATGTTGCCACGAATTTGCGGCCTTCGGGGTGCATGGGCACCGCCACGATCTTGAGCATGTTCATCGAGGAACCTTTGCCAATTTTGAGGTGTCAGTCGTCTCTGTCATCAAGACAAATCGTGCCAATGGCAACAGGAAGATGACGGTTTTTTGACAATACCCTCACGTTGTTCGCCCTTACAGGCTCATTCACGAGCCGCATAGGCCTCAAGCGCACGCGCTCGACCCACGGCCAGGTTCACGACAGGGGCAGGATACGGATCATCTGGTGTCAGAGCCCAGGATCGAGGGCACGCCTGATAGAACGCAAGTGCTCTGTCTGACGGGCTGGGGGACAATTCCCCAACGTAGTCGTTGATGTACGTGCGGCCTGCATCGAATTTGTCGGCCTGGGTGACAGGGTTGAACACCCTGAAGTATGGCGCGGCATCGGGACCGGATCCTGCCACCCATTGCCAGCCCATGGCATTTGCGGCCGGGTCCCAGTCGATCAGACAATCCTCGAACCAGTTCAACCCGATCCGCCAATGGGTCATCATGTGCTTCGTCAGATAGGATCCAACGATCATACGACCCCGGTTGTGCATGGTTCCGGTGACATAAAGCTCGCGCATGGCAGCATCGACCAGCGGGATACCCGTACGCCCCTGTTTCCAACGCAGAACATCACCATCCTCTGTCTCGGACCACGGGAAACTGTCCCATTCAGGTCGCCAATTTTTTGCGGTGATATGAGGTGTGTGAAAAATCAGGTGATAGGCAAATTCGCGCCAGACCACCTCTTTCAGGAATTTTTCAGCCCCCGGTCGCCCCTCTTGCAGGACGCGTTGCCCGGCATGCCAGATCGTGCGGGGGCCGATCTCTCCCCAAGCCAGGTTTTCCGACAGGCGCGAGGTCGCATCAATCGCGGGGAAATCCCGGTTCTTGGCGTAGTCATCCACGCGGGCCTCTAGGAATGTGGTCAGCCGGTCATGTGCGCTCTCCTCTCCGATACAGGCGAATTGGGCCAAAACCCCGGCACCTCGGTTCATCGCAGCCTCAAGCGCCCAATCTTGCTGGTCATCGCTGGTGGGCCAGTCAGCAGGCGGCATCAGGCCGCGTGGCGCGGGATCAGGCAGAGGTATGTCCAAGCCTCGAACAGCCCGCCACATGGGCGAGTAAACCTTGAAAAAGCCCCCCGCCTTTGTGGTCACTGTCCAGGGCTCGAACAGGACATGCCCAGAAAAGCTGCGGGCATCAATACCGGACTGCCGCAATGTCGATTTGACGTCGGTGTCACGCGCAATGGCCTCCGGATCATAGGCGCGGGTCCACCAGACATCGCTTGCCCCGGTTTCTTTCGCCAACTTTTGCAGCACGTCCAGCGCCCGCCCTCGACGCAGGATCAGCCGGGAGCCTATTGCCTCCAACGATTTTGAAAACTGCGCGACCGCCTCGCCCCACCGCCATTTTGGCGCCGCACCGTAACCTTCAACCACCTCGTCCAAGATGCAGACCGGAATGACGGGGCGCCCCTGCCGCGCGGCCTCGGCCAGGGCGGGGTGATCAGACAGGCGAAAATCCCGGCGAAACCACAAAAGGATGGGGGGTGCGTCGCTTGCCTGCATGATCTGGAGTTCCTCATTTGACCGGTTTGGGGCCGTTTGGAACCAGATAGAGTAGTGCCGAGAAAACGCCAGCCCCAAGTCGGAACTGGCGCTGGCTCGAGGTTACTCGGCGTTGAACACCGGATCGCGTTTTTCCAGGAATGCGGCCATGCCTTCGCGCTGTGACGGCAGGCCGTATAGAGCATGGTACATCTGCCGCTCGTAACGCACGCCAGTTTCCAACGTGGATTGCTCGGCCATGTTCACACAGGCCCGCGCCATCAGAGCAATATCGCGCGGGTAACCCGCGATGGTTTCGGCCACCTCGCCCGCCACTTGCATCAAGTCATCCGCGGACACCACACGGCTGACCAACCCTATGTCCAAGGCTTCGTCCGCGTCGATCATCCGTCCGGTCAGGATCATGTCCATCGCCCGCGCCCGCCCGATCAGACGGGTCAGGCGTTGGGTGCCGCCGATGCCGGGAATGCAGCCGATCTTGATCTCGGGCTGGCCGAACCTGGCCTTTTCCGAGGCGATCAGGATGTCACACATCATCGCAACCTCGCACCCGCCCCCCAGGGCATAGCCCCCGATGGCGGCGACCTTGGGCAGGCGAAGCGCGGCAAAGCGATCCCACCCGGCAAAGAAATCGCTGGCCTGCATGCTGGTGTAGTCCTGCACTGCCAACTCGCCAATGTCGGCTCCGGCGGCAAAGGCGCGCCCCTTGCCCGCCAGGATCAGGCAGCCTATGCCAGGGTCCGCGTCAAAGCTGGTGGCGGCCTCCAACACCTCCTCCATCACTTGGGTGTTCAGCGCATTTAACTGGTCGGGCCGGTTGAAGCGGATCGTTGCAACCCGGCCCTGTGTTTCGGTTTCGATTGTCTCAAACATCTCAGCTGTCCCAGATTGCGCCATAGGCAGGGATGCCCAGGCTTTCCATGTCATGCACCACCTTGCGGGTAAGTTTCCGGTTCGAGATCACGATGACCGCCTCGGCCCCGCTGTCCTGCACCGCCTTGAGCGCCAGGGCAGTCAGGTTCGGCTTGCCGCGCTCATCGGTGTCCCAGATCAGCGGATCCTCAGTGTGGCTCTCGATCTCATCCACCAGCGAGTCGCCATAGGTCTTGCGAGGACTGCGGGTAGACCAGATCAGTTTGTTCGGCACTTCGCCCGCCAGCTGGTGCGGCAAGATTGGTCCGATGCCCGAGCCGGTGCCAACGTAGACCACCTTTTTGAACAGCACTTCGATCCGGGCGACGCCGCTGGTGGTGATGCCCTTGACCCAGACCTTGCCGGGCGGATTGTCAATGAACGCCCCGGTCCAGTCCCCTGCCCGACTGATGGCAAGCCTGTAACCGGGCTCGTTCGGCGCGGGGATGTTGGCAAAGCTGTGGTATTCGCCAAAAGGCGTGTGACTGATCGCGTTTGAACTACCCGGGAACGGCGTATCGCCATAGTTGAACCGGGCAATCACGGCATGGTTCGACGGCTTCACGATCTCGACGTCAACCCGTTTCAGCGTCAGCCAGGGCGACAGGATAGAGAGCGTGATCAAACACAGCATCCAGAACGCTGGTGTTTCCGTCAGCACCGCACCGCGGTCGTGGGTGATCGACACGGTTTGCGCCCAAAACAGGCCCAGGACAGTCCAGCCGGCAAATCGGTGGATCTTTTCGAACGCATTGTGAAATTTTGCCCGGATCGGCCCAATGGCCGAGATCACCATCAGCATCAGCAGCGCGACCATCGCCGCACTTAACCCAAGTGTCAGATCAGAGGGCAACTCTGCCCCCTGCGCCCGGTTCCAGACCATGCCGCCAAGAAGGGCCGCAAACCAGATCGTGCCTGCAACGGTTCCGCCCGAGTGCAGACCGCCGAAATGAAACACCTTGCCCGCGCCCCAGCGGATCCAGAGCGGCCAACTGACCGGCACGCGGGTGGCCAGCCAAAAGAGCGCGTTCACCACCCGCTGCTGGCGGATCAGGATGCCAAGGCTCAGATTGATCAGCGCCATGTCGGCTATCGCCGCCAAAGCGATGCCATTTCCGTCGAACCACCGCCCGTCTTGCAGGCCCACACCCAAAACGGCCAGGTTCACGACGGCAACCAGGACTGCCAGACGGCGATACTCCATCAACGCGGGATGGCGGGTCACGCGGCGCCAGTTGGGGGACGCCGTTTCCAGGTTTGTTGTCTGTGTTGTCATCAGTTCAACTCCACACCGGCGGTTTCGATGTGCTGAGCAGCCATTTTAAGCAACAGGCGCTTGTCCAACTTGCCACGCGGGGTGCGGGGCAGGCCGTCGAGCGGCATGACAAATGTGGGGCTGCAATAATACGGCAGACGTTCCGACACCGATGCGGCGGCGCGTTTTGGACAGGCCCAGATCGGAGAGATGAAGCTGACCAGATTGCGGCTGTCGAATTTCAGCGTCACCGCCTGCTCGCAGCACTCTGACGCCTCTAAAGCACCGGACACGCTATCCAGTTCCACACGGAAACCGCGCACCTTGACCAGATCGTCAACGCGGCCGAAGTGCTCCAACGCGCCGGTTTCGGTCCAGCGGCCCAGGTCGCGGGTGCGGAACATCACGTGACCGGGGCGGAAAGGATCGGGGCGATAGCGATCTGCCGTCAGCTCGGGATTGGCCAAGTATCCGGTGGTGACACAATCGCCGCCAGCCCACATCTCTCCCTTGTGACCGATGGGGAGCGGGCGCAGCTGATCGTCCAGAATGTAGACGGTGTTGTTGGGTGTTGGCGTCCGATGGACAGCACCGGCTTGTCGGGCGCGTGCGGCTCGGCGGTGTTGATGATCGTCGTCTCGGTCGGCCCACATGAGTTGTAGAAAGTGCAGAAGGACGACCATGTATCAGCCAGTGGGCGCGGACAGGGCTCACCTGCAACTGCGGCAACCTTGACCTGTTGGCACCGGCTCGCGTCCAGCGAATTCAGGATCGAAGGCGTGGCGATGAGCACGTCGACCGTCTCGGCCGTCTCTTGGATGGATTTGCCCCTGATCACCAAAGTTGCACCGTTGGACAGGGCCCCCAGCGTTTCCCACGCGGCCATGTCAAAAGCGATGGACAGGATCTGCCCCACCCGCATCTCCGGCGCCATGCCCAAATCGCCCGGAGCCGTCAGCAGGATGTTGGCCAGATTGCCATGCGTCACCTGAAGGCCGTTGGGCACGCCCGTGGTGCCAGAGGTGAACAGGATCATCGCCAGGTCCTGCGGCGTGGCCCGGTACCGGGACAGTTCCGGGCCGGGCGCGTCCAGCATCGGATCGAACATGACCGTGTCGATGGTGATCAGGGTCTGATGCGGCTCGACCGGGATCTGATCGGCCAACGGGGTCAGGCTCAAGATCACCTTGGCACCGGTGACATCTGCGATGTGGCGCAGCATTTCTGCCGGAGCCACGCCGACATGCTGGGGCACATAGGCGGCACCCAGCTTCATCGCCGCCACAATGCCCACCACCATTTCAACCGATCGGTGAAGGTACAGACAAACCGCGTCCCCACGTCCGACCCCATGGGCCGCAAGCACAGCGGCCAACCGGTTCGACGCGTCGTCAAGGGCCCGGTAGGTCAAGGCATGCCCAGCGCATTCTACCGCCACCAGATCCGCGTTTGCCTGCATCTGATGACGCATCGCATCGGCGATTGTGGCATGGCGCGGGGCAACCATCGCCCCCCAACCGAAGGAAAGGAACCGGGCCTGGTCCTGTGGACTTAGCCGTGACAGGCCGGTCAACTGCCCCGGCCCGGTGTCTGGTTGGCCGAGCGGTTCGAACTCTTTCAAATAATCAATCGCAACATCTTGCATGACGCTCTCCCTTTGGTTGACGGATCACGTCCAATTGATAATGGGTATTTTTCCCATTAATATTCACAAAACCTCACAGCTGCGTCACGAAACCGTTGAATGTGTAAACAGAATATTAATGATAGGACGATCCGAACCCCGTAGAGCGAGCCGATGCCGACGCCAGATCCCAAAGCCCCCTTCGAAGCTGCTCTGGCCGCCTTGCTTGAACCTTTGGCGCGGGCCATGCTGGCCAATGGCGTTACCGTTGCCGCAGCGACCGAAGCGCTCAAGCAAGCCCTTCTGACGGCTGCGGAAACTGATGCTGACGCGCCACTGAGCGACAGTCGGGTCAGCCTGCTGACAGGCCTGCACCGCAAGGATGTCAAAAGGCTTAGGTCGGCCCCGCTCGAGATGCCCCAAAAGCGGCGCTCCGGCGCTGCGGCACAGGTTATCAGCCACTGGGCGACCTCACCGGAATATCAGGACGCCAGCGGCGCGCCCCGCGACCTGGCGCGAAAACCCGAGGGCGATCACCCTGGTTTTGACGACCTGATCCGACGCGCCCACATCGACATGGCTCCGGGTACCGTGCTGAGCACTCTTCTCGACCAAGGGATCGTCGCCGAAACGCCAGACGGCAAGTTTCGCCTGCTGACCCATGCTTTTTTGCCCGCTGCCGGGTCGCAAGAACAGGTTGCCGCCTATCAGGCGACCCTGTCAGCCCATCTTGAGGCGGCAACGCAAAACCTGATCGCGCGCGAAGGCGACGCGCGCAATTTTGATCGCGCCGTACGCTACTCTCATCTTTCCGAGGCCTCGGTCATCAAGTTGGAAGCTCTGGCGAGTGCGAAGGCTCAGAAAGTCCTTCAGGATATCAATGCCGAAGCGCGCGCTTTGCAGGAATCCGACCGCGAGGCGGATGCCGAAAACCGCTTTGTCTTGGGCAGTTACATCCTGGTCTCCCCTCGCCCCGACAAAGAGGACTGATTCCGTGATCCTGCGCGCACTTCTGTTTGGTCTGCTGCTGGCCGCCTCATCCCAGGTCTTGGCCAAGGACGAGGATGATCGCGAAGGTGGGATTATCGGAACGGGTATCGTCGGCACCATCACTGAGCTTGGCAGCATCGTCGTGAACGGACACCGGATCACGTTGGACGACGATATGCCCGTCGCGGGATCGGCTCCTGATATTGAGGCAAAGGATCTGATCCCGGGCCTGACTGTCGCCGTTGTCGTCACCCAAGGCGACGAGGCGTGGCAGGCGCTTCATGTTCGACAGGTATTGCCACTGATTGGCCCGGTGACTGCAATTGAATCCGACCACGTCATTGTTTTGGGCACCCGTGTCAGAATCGGCCAACTGGGTATCAAGGTGCGGTTGGGTGATTGGATCGCGGTCAGCGGGTTGTGGCGCGGCGACCACGTCGAGGCGTCGCATATCGCGCAACTGCCAAGCGCCGAGCAAAAAGCCCAGATCAGCGGGACCTATCTGGGAACGGATGCTCAGGGCCATCCTGTTGTCGGCAACACAATCATCACCGGGATTGTGCCGCAGCATCTTTCCGTGGGCGATGTCGTCAGGGTCGACGGTGAGGCGATTGCGGGTGGCATTCAGGCGTCACAACTGGAAAAGGGACTGTTTGATAATCCGGTCAGCATCGTTCAAATCGAAGGCTACCATTCTCCGCCGCAACCCGATGGGCTTTACACGGTTTTGGGCAGCGGGTTGGTGGCTTACACCCAGACGCCGGGCATGATCTTACAATCCGAGCGCGTGATCGCTTGTGGTTCAAATGGATTGCTTGGGTCTTCCAACCTGTCGACACCTGATTCCGAAATCAGCGGCAGGTTAGGGTGCAGTCCCTGACGTTACCCTCTCGTGTAAACTCTCGGACTGCACCATCAGGCAAAGCCGAAATCACGTCTACCGCGGACGAATTGATCGCGTTGCTTGCGTATGTTGAAGGCCAAACGCGCGTGTCGTCAACTGCAGATCGTTCATGGCGGCAATGTCGCTTGGAAGGCCGCCCGCCGCCCCAAAATTGTCGGCCCAAGGAACAGGAACTGCTGTGCCTCGGGGTCGGCGGGCTCATTTGCCGCGCGCCTTGTGACGAGCAACCCGTTTGACTGTCATCAGGCAACGCGGTAACTCATGAGTATCCTTAGATGTTTTCAGAGGTAGATCAGACAACGATGCAGATCATCTTTCACACCGGCGCACATGCAACGGATGATGAACGCCTGCTGAAATGCATGTTGTACAACAAGGAAGCCTTTGGAAAGCGCGGCATAGCCGTTCCAGGTCCTGGAAAGTACCGCAGCCTGTTCAAAGACGCCTTTGCCGCCATGGAAACGGTCGCCCCATCCGAAGATGCACGCGATGTCTTGATCGATGCCATTCTGGATGACGAGGTGGCAGACCGACTTTTGTTGTCGAACGCCCATTTCTTCGGCTCGCAGCGCTTTGTGCTGGACGGGGACACGTTGTACCCACTGGCCGATGTTCGGGTTCGACAATTGCGCGAACTGTTCAAGTTCGACCAACTTGAAATCTACATGGCAATCCGCAACCCGGCGACATTTGTTCCAGCAGCTCTGAGTACAGCTGCTCCGTCGCGGATCCGAGAGATTACGGCTTCCATCAATCCACTCAATCTTCGTTGGTCGGAGGTGTTTCAGCGGATGCGCACTGCCGCCCCGGATGTGCCGATCACCGTCTGGTGCAACGAGGACACGCCGTTGCTTTGGGGCCAGATCATGCGAGAGTTCGCGGGCCTTGAACATGGAACCAAAATGACCGGCGGCTTTTCTCTGCTGTCGGACATCATGAGCAACGAAGGCATGACCCGCTTTCGCACCTATCTGCACCAGCACCCAGAACTGACCGAGATGCAAAAGCGTCGTGTCATAGCGGCGTTTCTGGACAAATACGCCATCGACGACGAGGTCGAAGAAGAACTGGACCTGCCAGGTTGGACGGCTGAGTTGGTGGACGAGTTGACCGACATTTATGACGAGGATGTCTTTGCCATTCAGCGCATCCCCGGCGTAACCCTGATTGCCCCCTGATTGCCGGGTCTCGTTGTGTTGCGCCCTGCCCTTGAATCCATTTGGAGACGCTTGCCATATTTGAAGTGGCAACCCGGCAAAGGAGCAGAACGGACGATGACCGCCCCACGACGGAACATACTGGGCCTCATACTGGCCGGTGCTGCTTTCGTTGGGGTACCCGATCACGCAAGTGCCGAGACCGTCACCGTCTTTGCGGCCGCCAGCCTCAAACCCGCTCTGGACGAGATCGCCAAAACCTATGAGGCCGAGAGCGGACAGCAGATTAATCTGTCTTATGCCGGCAGCTCGGCTCTGGCGCGTCAAATACAACATGGCGCACCGGCGCAGTTGTTTCTGTCGGCCAATACCGCCTGGATGGACGCCCTAGAGGCCGATGGTCTCATAGCAGAAGACAGCCGCCATAATCTGATAACCAATCGGCTGGCTTTGATTTCTTCCGTGGACAACCCTGTGTCCCTTGCCTTGGAACCCGGCGCCCCACTTTCAGAGGCCTTGGGGGATGGCCGATTGGCGATCGCCTTGGTGCGGGCAGTGCCTGCCGGGATTTATGGCAGACAAGCGCTGGAGCATTTGGGACTGTGGGCCGAGGTGCAAACCCGATTGGCGCAGACCGACAACGTGACGGCTGCGCTGCGTCTGGTTGGCATCGGAGAGGCCCCCATGGGTGTTGTCTATGTCACGGATGCTGCAGCCAGCGACTGGGTAAGGCTCGTAGGTCTTTTTCCGCAAGAATCGCATACCCCAATTGTCTACCCCGTGGCCCTGATGCGCGAAGGGGACACGTCCGAAGCACGCGCGTTTCTGGATCATCTAAGCTCACAACAAGCTGATTCCGTCTTTCAAGCACATGGGTTTGGCCTGGCCGAGGATGCGCCATAATGGACTGGTTTGGCCAAGAGGAATGGCAGGCCGTCATACTGTCGCTGAAGGTGTCGGTTTGGGCCGTTCTACTCAGTCTGCCTCTTGGCATCCTTACGGCCTATGCCCTTGCGCGATGGCAGTTTCGCGGCCATCAACTCCTTAACGGTTTGGTCCATCTGCCGTTGATCCTTCCACCGGTTGTCACCGGCTATTTGCTGTTGCTGACCTTCGGGCGGCGTGGGTTGGCTGGTGCATGGTTGGAAGAGACCTTTGGCTTGGTTCTTGCTTTTCGGTGGACTGGCGCCGTTCTTGCAGCTGCGATCATGGCCTTTCCATTGATGGTGCGGGCCATCAGATTGGCGATCGAGGCCGTGGATCCCAAGCTTGAACAGGCGGCCTCGACCTTGGGCGCCTCGCGCTTTGCGGTTTTTACCACCGTCACCCTGCCCCTTATTTTGCCTGGTGTGATCACCGGCGTCGTGCTGGCTTTTGCCAAAGCGATGGGAGAGTTCGGCGCAACCATCACATTTGTCTCGAACATTCCCGGACAGACACAGACGTTGCCGTCAGCGATTTACACGTTCTTGCAGGTTCCCGGTGGCGAGGGGCCCGCCCTTCGGTTGGTTATCGTGTCGATCATCGTCGCCATGGGGGCGCTTGTGGCGTCAGAACTGCTGGCACGCCGAGCCAGGAAACGGGTGTCCGGCGTATGAGCTTGTGTGTCGCGATCCAGCATCAACTGGCGGATTTCACGCTGGACGTGAGTTTCGAGGCCCCCCGTGGCATCACCGCCCTGTTCGGCGCGTCTGGAACAGGCAAGACCAGCATCATCAACGCTGTCTCCGGGCTTTTGCGTCCCGATCAGGGGCGCATCATTTTGGATGGCGAGCCGATCTTTGACACCGCAATGAAGATCGACATCCCCCCACACAAACGCCGACTGGGCTATGTTTTTCAGGATGGCCGCCTGTTTCCGCATCTCTCGGTTCGCCGTAACCTGCTCTATGGAGCGCGCTACGCTCACCCCGAGGCCCAAGGTCCCGGCTTTGACGAAGTTGTCGCACTTCTCGGTATCGCCCCCCTGCTCGACCGCAATCCCGGACTGTTGTCAGGCGGCGAAAAGCAGCGCGTAGCCATAGGCCGGGCCCTTTTGTCACGTCCCCGAATGCTGTTGATGGACGAACCCCTGGCCGCGCTGGACAGCGCACGAAAAGAAGAGATCCTGCCGTTTCTGGAACAGCTGCGCGAGCACACGGATATCCCGACACTCTACGTCAGTCATTCGGTCGCCGAGGTGGCTCGTCTGGCCACATCCGTGGTGATGCTTGACAACGGTAAGGTGACCCGGGCGGGCCCGGCAGAACAGGTTCTGTCTGACCCGGCAACGGCACGGCAATTTGGCCTGCGCGAGGCCGGTTCGATTCTGCCAGCGACCGTTCAGACCCATCACCCGGATGGGTTGACGGAACTTAGTGTGTCGGGCGGACGCCTGTTTTTGCCAAAGATCGACCAGCCTAAAGGCAGTTCAACCCGCGTGCGCATCCTTGCACATGACATCATGATCTCGCGAAACTACCCCAAAGATATCTCGGCTTTGAACATTTTGCCGGGCGAGATCACTTCGATCCGGCAAGGCACCGGTCCGGGCATGATCCTTCAAATCAAAAGCGGGGATGACTTTCTGCTTGCACGCATCACGCGCCGCTCAGCCGAAGCCATGTCACTGAAACCCGGCGCGCATGTGCACGCCGTCATCAAGGCCGTGGCTGTGGCACGTGTCGATGTCGCCACGCGCTAGTTGCGGATCAATTGCCCACGCCCCCTGTCGCGGAACAGCTAACAGAATGGAGATAGATAGCCGTGAACGCTCAAGTGTCGCGGAAGGCCCTGTCGAAATAATTTTGAATAGGACGAAGCACGTAATTGAGCGGCGTGCGGCTTTCGGTGGACATGTAAGCTTCGACTGGCATGCCGGGCAGCAACTCTTTGTCGCCCAGTTTTTGCACCTCGTCGTCCAACAAACGAACCTTGACTTCATAGTAGTGTTTCTTCGTAAGCGGATCCGCAATTACATCGGCAGATATGCTGCCAACTTCGCCCAGAATGACAGGCGTCTCGCGGCGATTGAACGATTTGAACTTTAGTGATGCGGGCTGACCGACATAAATCTGGTCAATATCGGCGGCGATGACCCTGACCCCGATCCTGACAGGGTCATCGTCAGGCACGATCATCATCAGCGGCTTTGCCGCAACCACAACGGAACGACGCCCCTGAACCTGAGAATCGTGGATTTTTCCATTGATTGGCGCGCGGATCTCGAGCCTGGAAAGGTCGGCCATCAGGCTGAACCGTTTTTCGATGAATCGTGTCCGCAGTGGGCGCAGCTTGCTGAGAGCTTCTTCAGCTTTTTCATAGGCCGTCGGGATAATCGCCAAGCGCTTCAGATGGAGCTCGGATACCTTCCCCTTCAGTCCGGCAATCTGAGCGGTAAATCGCCCGACATCTCCGCGCACGGAAACATCCAGGCGCTGCAGTCGAAACAGCTCGGACAGCTTTATCAGTTTCCGTTCAGCCAGTTCCTGAGCATTCTGAATTTCGCGGTTCAGAAACTCCTGTTCGTCAATCTTGGCGGCAAGCTGTGCTTCGACCCCTGCAATTTCCGACTGCACCTGCACGATCTGCTCGTCCAAAAGTTCGATCCCCGCATCAAGGGCTTGAAAATACGCCGTCAGCTGCTTTTGTTGCCGGTCCAACATCATTTGAACCTCAGGCCGCTCCGCCAGTTCATCTGTCAGCAATGCCGGAGGCGTCAATTCGCGATTGCCGTCAAGAATGGCCTCAAGTCGGGCTATGCTTGCCAGGACCTCGAACAGTTCGATTTCTGTCACATTGAGATCGGATTCGATCTGTCGGCTGTCCAGTTTGACCAATAGATCACCCGCCTGCACCTGATCGCCATTTTGGGCTTCGATCGCCTCGACAACCCCGCCGATCGGATGTTGAACTGCCGTCATCGATGTTGAGACCTCGACCACGCCGGATCCGACTACCGCACCGGTAATGTCGACCCTTGTCGACCAGACCATGACCCCGAGAACAAGTACGACGAAAGACATAACCGCAATCAACAACGGGCGTCCCGTACTCCAAGTGCTTCGATTTCGATCTGTACCCTTCATGTTCTCACCGCTGCACCGTCTTGTCCGTTCGCACCTCGGGTGCACTCTTGTCGCTGACCACCGAGATCTTGGCTTTCTTGTTTTGATCCCCGGCAACAGCGGCCGAGCCCATCGACGAGACCTTCACATTCTGCGACTGGCTCTTCACCGAGACCGACTTCACCTCGGTCAAACGTCCATCCTCAAGGTTATATCGACGGTTGGTATACGGCAGATCCAGCGATTGGCGGGACAGGAGGATGATTGTGACATTGTCACGCTTCATCAAGGTCGAGAACGTGGCCTGTAGTTTCCTTGGGATGCGGATCAGCATCTCGGCATCCAGGCTGTCGATAATAAGGATGCGCGGCGAGTGATAGAAGGCCCGGGCCAGAGCAAGCTGATTGCGCTCAAACGTTGACAGGCAACTGGCCTGTGCATCGATCATCGTGTTGTATCCGTCAGGCAACGCGCAAATGGCGGCGTGCATGCGTGCCCTGCGGGCAGCCAGCCCGACCTGATCAGGGTTGGGATCCGGATCGAGGCCGCCAATGTTTTCTTCCAGCGTTCCGGCCACGAATGTCGGGGCTTCCGGCACGTATCCTAGAAGCTTTCCAGCTTCGTCATCTGTCAGTCTTGATGCATGCCGCCCATCAATCAGTATTGTGCCCGCCGAAGGGGACCACATTCCCAATATCGTCTCGGCCAGCACTGTCTTGCCCTGGCTCGATGCGCCGGTGATCTCGATGAACTCTCCGGCACTTGCGGAAAGTGATACGGATCGCAGGATCAGGTTTCCGGTAAGCGGCGATCTGACGGAAACATTGTCCAGTATCAACCGCTTGGGTGAGGCCGCCTGCTCGGCGTAGTTGTCAGACATCTCCGCAGCCCGCTTGAGCAGGATCTGTTGCAGCCGTCGCCATTGATCCCGTGCTTGGAACATATTCGGAAGATTGCCGAAGAACCTGTCCACAGGGCCCAGAACGCGCGTCACCATGAAGGTCGCCGCCACCATGGCGCCAACGGTCAATTCACCTTGCAAGGTCAGGTATGCGCCCGTCGCCAGCACGGAATAGCGGATGACCATCACCACAATCTTGGACATGCTGGTAAACCAGGCGGTCCAATCCTTGAGCTGGATGGCGTTATCACGCGACGTATCCCGAGCCGATTTCCAGCGGTTCTTGAACCCCGGTCCCATATTCTGCGACCGGACTGTGGCCCGCGACGCGATCAGAATATTCTTGAGCCCGGTAATCTGCCCCGACGCTGCCTGGGCACGTTCTCTGCGGCCGCCAACAAAAGCCTGTTGGACCAATACCAGCAAAATGATCACACCGATGCCCGACACACACACCCAACCCAACGTCGGATGCAGCACAAAGACAACCGCCAGAAACATCGGTGTCCAGATGAAATCAAAAATGGAGATCAGGGTGCCAGAGTGAAAGAAAGATCGCAGTCCATCGACTTCGTCCAGACCAAGGCTCGGTTTGGCCCGGTTATGCCGGAACAGCTGGTGGCGGCTGGAATGTTCCAGCAGGGTGTCTTCCATCTGTTCCTGAAACTGTGCCCCAAATCTGGCCAGCATGCGTTTGCGGGCGTAGTCGAGCGTCCCGAGCGCCGCCAGAAGCACCAGAACCAGACCAAACAGCGCCACCAACGTCTCGACCGACCTGGATGTCAGAACGCGATCATAGATCAAAAGCATGAACATTGGCCCGGCCAGCCGGAGCACGTTCACGGCAAAACTGATCACGAACGCGGAGCTGAGAACCATCCACCACGTCTGACAGCCTTGCGTGCTGCGCCTTCAAGGGCCTTAGCAGATTTCATCGTGTCACTCCCAGCCCGTGCTGACAGTGTGCCACATCTGCGAAACAATTCAAAATGACGAGATCGCCATATGGGCCTCGCACATGTGAACACACCTTGGTTTGCCAGCCCTGGTTACTTTGCTTTGACCTGATTTAGGTTGAAGCTGATGATGATCCGGTTGGCCGCCTCGCCGCTTTCTTCGGTCATGTTCGTGTCGACGGAATGGTACAGCCAACTGGGGAATATGATCATGCGACCTGGCACCGGTTTGAAACGAACCTTGGTCCAACACTCCTTGGGGCGTTTCTTGTTGGGCTGATACTTGGCCTGATTCATCAAGTGAACCGTGCGCGGCTCGACAAATTCGATGTTGCCGCATTTCTCAGGTGCCTGAATATAATACACACCACTCCACAAGCACCCGGGATGTACGTGCGCCTTGTTTGCGCTGCGCGGCGGGTTGATGATTGACCACATCGTGCCAATCCGCAGATTGTGAGTTTCGGCATAACCCAGATTTTCCGAAAGCTTGTCCGTGGCATTGTTAATCAAGCCCACCAGTTCTGCATAATCCTCGGATTTGTGCAGATTGTTGTGGCTATGCCCCCCCCAATGCCGGAATGTTCGACCGGCTAATCCACTTTTGGTCGCGTTCGCGCTCGCCGTGGATATTGTTGAGTAGCGTCTCGTTCAGCTTTTCCGGGTTCGGCAAGTCGATCTGAAAGATCATTGTCGGAAAATACGCGCGCCGTACGAAACTAAAGTCTTCGTCCTTCATATCACTACAGTCCGTTCAAATAGCATTAGTTTGACTTCAAAAAAAAACCATCTTGTGCCCCTCGCGGCACATGGAACATACCATATACCAAGAATAATGCATGCATCCGAGTGTCTCTTCAAGTCTCGCGCATAGGATTGGACACCTCAAACAGCGCTGAAAGCACATGATAGACAGCCTGTATCCCTCTTGGCAAAGCACCAGTTTCACTTCAGGTTGTTGATATGGCACGTGACACGTATTCAAAGATGATTGGCAAGATGACCCCTGCCTTCTTGAATCACCTGGTGCGCTTGCGGCCAGCCGATCCCGAAGCAACGCTCGCAGCTGTTCCAAACCAGATCGCGCGCATCCAACACCCCCAGCCGCCCTGCAGTCCTCTACAAATGCAAACCAGCCCGCCAAGGGGCTGTGCCTCAAGCCTTTGACCGCAACTGGTCAGTCAACGATGGCCGACTGGCTGGAACTTCACGGTCTGACCGCAGACGGTTGCGTCAAGCTCTTGGCCGATCAATGTCCCGGCCCCGCCATCCGCGCCATGCAGCCAACTGCGATCTCTTTCACGGGCGCCGAGCTTTGGGACATGATCGCTCGGGTGCTCGCTGCGGACCTCCCCGAACTCGCTCCCGCCATAGAGAAAGTGCGCGCTACGACCGTTTCGGAGTTCGCGCCGGACAAGGCAAAATTCCTCAGGCCCTTTACCATTCACGACATCGGTGGCGGCCGCATCTACGTTTCTTGCCCCTGCGACGGGACAACAGCGGATATTCTGCGGCTCGCACATGAGTATGGCCATGCAATCCAGATAACGGCATCGAAAATGCACAGCATGTTGCCGGTTCTGCGCGAGCTTTGCGCGTATGTTCGCGAGAGCCTGATCGCCCAAAGCGCGGCCTGGGAAACAAGGCACCGTACCCGCCCGCAGATGGATCTGATCCGTTCAAGCATCTATCGCGATCTCGGACCGCTTTCCGCCAAGTTAAAAGAGAGTTTGGCAGACAACGATGTCCAGTATGACTATGACTGGAATTATCCAATTGCCCGGCGCCTGGCATTGAACCTCTTGGCCACACGCCAACAAAACACGCTTGCTGCTCAGTTTCTTGGTGAGGTCCCCCTATCGGCCCTGACCACTTGAGCTTCCAACATACGGCGGGTCCGGCACCGTATCCACCGGTGAAATGTATACTGTCGCATCCCGAACTTCCTCCATTGATAGCACCCACATAGAACCCTTGGCTGCATTCAGGATCGATGGAAGCGCCCTAAGGTTGGCGTCGGCTCTGTGTTACCGTCAAATCACCGGATTCCTTGTTGACAGAGTGGCAGTCAGTGCGGACCATGATAACCATATTTTTTCCAGCTTCGGATCGTGGCGCCAAATGGCATCACTTTGATCCTCTACAAAAAACCACGGGACCATTACGGTCGCACATTTTCAGATACTGCAATGCGCGCACATTTTCGGCGTGCTCTGCCGGTTGGTCGGCCTCCCGTGAACAACGCAATCCCTTTGTCCGCACCTGTGTGTGCGCTCGAGACAAGTTGACTTGGAGATACCAAATGACTGCCATTAACACATCCGCCATCCCGACCGCCGAAGACCTGCAAACCCTGATCGATGACTTGCTTCAATCGCAAGCCCTCATGGCACCTGTCAGCTTCTCCAATGACTTTGTCGATGGGGATGAAGGCAACGAGGATGATGAAGGCAACGAAGGCAACGAAAACGACGAGGACGACGAGGGCGACGAATTCGACGAAAACAACGAGGGCGACGAGGACGACGAAGGTAACGAAGGCAACGAGTCCGACGAGGACGATGAAGAAGATGAAGACAACGAAGGCAACGAAGGCAACGAAGGTGACGAAGGCGGCGTAGACGACGAAGACAACGAAGGCGACGAAGACGACGAAGCCGACGAAGACAACGAAGGCGACGAAGGCGACGAAGGCGACGAAGACGACGAAGGTGACGAAGAGAACGAAGGTGACGAAAACAACGAAGCCGACGAAAACAACGAAAACGACGAAGACAACGAAGACGACGAAGGTGACGAAGCCGACGAAAACGACGAAGGCAACGAAGGCAACGAAGGCGACCCTGACGACGGTGACGAAGGCGACGAAGAAGACGAAAACGACGAAGGCGACGAAGACGACGAGGGTGACGAAGCGCTCTGATCGTTTCCTGGACGACCTCGTCCCAATATGATTTAACGCCGCCCCCAATTCTTGAATTTGAATTGGGGGCGGTGTTGTATTTTAAGAGAGATGGTTGTCGGTTTTCTGATGACGCCGCCCGCAGGCCAAGCAAGTCCTACAGCTTGGAACAGGCTACATTTCGGTTTTTGTCAAATTGCTGGTGTTGAGCGCGCTATTCGCTGGCTCTTGGCAACCAGATCCAGTCAGGACCAGACAAGATCCTTGGCGATCCGCATCGCATCAACGCTGTGTCGATCCTGGCCGTTGAGAAGAAAAAGCCCAAGCGTTCAACGCCTCAGATTAATCAAGCCAGCCAGAAACGAAGGTTGGAATGTGGCAACCCGTTCACAAACGGAACGTGCCAGCCGACTGTCATTCTTTGGGAACTTGGTTCTTTCAAGTGGCCGTTGGGGGGCGACGGCCACTCATTTGGACAAACCTGTGGTGCGAGATCGGGCGGTTGCGTGGTCAGCCGGGGCATCGCTGTCACTGACCGCGCCCCAACCAACCATCTATTTCCAAGCAGAGCCCAAGCGCGTAGACTCGGTGCGCGTTTGTCCTGCCGCAATCCGCTTGAACAGGTGATGACCCGTATTCAGGTCATGCCCAGCGCTTCTTTGTACATCTCCAGCACCGCTTCTTCTTCGGCGATGTCGTCCTTGTCACGCTTGCGCAGCGCGATGACCTTGCGCATCACCTTGGTGTCGTAGCCACGAGCCTTGGCTTCGGCCATCACCTCTTTCTGCTGCTCGGCAATGTCCTTTTTCTCGGCCTCCAACCGCTCCATCCGCTCGACGAACTGGCGCAATTCTCCTGCGGTCACGCGATAATTGGCTTCGGCCTGGGACTCTTCCATGTTCACTTCTCCGTCGATGTGCAATTTGAGGCGTCACGCGGGATACATCGCCCCCGGCCCTGCCGCAAGCACACATTGCCCCTGTCGCGGTCTGGGTTGCGCAAAAGGCGCCAATCCGCTAACCGCAACGCCGAAACTGACAACGATAGGTGCACCATGTTCGAATTGATTGTCTGGGGCGGCGCAGCTCTTTCGCTGGCCGGGCTTGTCGGCCTGATCTGGTGCATTCTGCGCGTGAACAAGGCGCGCAAAGCGGGCCTGAGCGATGATGAATTGCGCGCCGCTGTTCAAAGCGTGCTGCCATGGAACCTGGGCTCGCTGTTTCTGTCGGTTCTGGGCCTCATGATGGTGATCATGGGCATTTCGCTGGGCTGACGCGCCCCTTAGATCGGCATGTTGTCGAAACGGGCCTCGATCGCTTCGTCACACAGCGCCGCATCCAACTGCTTGAGCCGGGCCGGGACATGCGTCCCATTGGCGCGCAGGTTTGCGATCACCTTGCTCAGCTTGGGTTGCAGTTCCAGCCGCAAGGATTGATTGGCCCCGTCCAAACGCGCCTCTATCGTTTCGGCTTGTTGCAGAAGTTCTTGATCTGACATTTTCGTCCTCCCCTATAAGTTGAATAGACCAGATTCGGGTAACAGAAATGCAAAACCGGCCAAATTTTGACCATGCATGCCCGTTTGCCCAATTCCACAGCACGCCCAGGTGATTTGGCCCGCTTATGTGGCAATGCTAACATCCCCTCAATCCAGCCACCTTGACCCACCTCAAGTGAAGCTGCGCAAGGATGCGGCAAAACCCTATTGAAACACATTCCACAACCAATATATGATAACTGTAGAAATCGCGGGGAGAGATCAATGACACCATTCGTGAAGGCCTTTTTCGACCAGGCGACATTCACCGTGTCCTACCTGGTGCGCGAGCCCGAAGGGCGGGCCTGTGCCATCATCGACAGCGTGCTCGACTATGATCAGGCCGCAGGGCGGACGGACACGTCGTCGGCGGATGAAATCATTCGCTATGTGCGTGACAATGACCTCAAGACGGAATGGTTGCTGGAAAGCCATGTGCACGCCGACCACCTGTCTGCCGCGCCCTATTTGCAGGAACAGCTGGGCGGTAAGATCGGCATCAGTCGCAACATCACGGTCGTGCAGGACACATTCGGCAAAGTGTTCAACGAAGGCACCGAGTTTCAGCGCGACGGCAGCCAGTTCGACAAGCTGTTTACCCAAGGCGACAGTTTCCACATCGGCCAGATGCGCGGCGACGTGTTGGAAACGCCCGGACACACACCCGCGTGCCTGACCTATGTGATCGAGGATGCAGCATTTGTCGGTGATACGCTGTTCATGCCCGACTTCGGCACCGCGCGATGCGATTTCCCGGGCGGGTCATCCGAAACGCTCTACCAGTCGATCCAAAAGATCCTGACATTGCCCGACGACACGCGGATCTTTGTGGGTCATGACTACAAGGCACCGGGCCGCGATGAATTTGCCTGGGAAACCACGGTGGGCGAGCAGAAGGCCCTGAACATCCACATCGGTCAAGGTCGACCAATCGAAGAGTTTGTGGAAATGCGCGACGCCCGCGATGCGACGCTGGCGATGCCGCGTCTGATCCTGCCGTCGCTGCAAGTTAATATGCGCGGCGGTCGGATGCCCGAGCCAGATGAGCAGGGGGACGTCTTCCTCAAGGTGCCGATCAACAAACTTTGATCGATCACGAAACGCGCGAACACTAGGGAGATGACAATGCCAATGGATTGGATATGGGGGCTGATCGGCGGGCTGCTGATCGGTACCGGCGGTGCGGTTCTGTTGCTGGGCAACGGCCGTGTCATGGGAGCGAGTGGAATTCTGGGCGGCCTTGTGGACCGTTCCGGCTGGGGCACAGCCGCTGAACGGGCCGCTTTTGTGATTGGTGTGATTGCGACACCCCTGCTTATGCTCCAGATCCTGGGGCTTGAGGCGGACACGCACCTGACCTCAAACTGGTTTGCGGTGATCGCCGCCGGCCTGCTGGTGGGCGCGGGCACCCGAATCGCCAATGGCTGCACCTCGGGTCACGGGGTCTGTGGCATTTCGCGCTTTTCGTTGCGAGGTATCGTTGCGACGGTGTTCTATATCCTGGCAGGCGGGCTAACGCTGGTTCTGTTCCGTCACATTCTGGGGGTGATCTGATGCGAATTCTGATTTCCCTTTTGTCAGGGTCTCTCTTCGGCGCTGGTCTCTTGCTGTCGGGCATGACCGATACAACCAAGGTCCAAGGCTGGCTTGATGTGTTTGGAGCATGGGATCCTACACTGGCCTTTGTCATGGGTGGCGCGATCCTGCCAATGCTTGTGGCCTGGCAGCTGACCACACGTGGCGCACCTTTGACCGGGGGGGCCTTTCCCGATTTGCCGCGCCCGGAATTGGATCATCGCCTGATCACAGGCTCTGTTCTTTTTGGCATGGGCTGGGGACTCGCGGGCCTTTGCCCCGGCCCTGCGATGGCCTCTTTGACGTTTGGCGGCACGGGCGGCCTGATCTTTCTGCTTTCGATGCTGGCCGGTATGAGTTTTGCACCAAAACTCGGCTCGCAACTGGACAGACTCGCTGCTGCCACCTAAGGAATAGCCATGGATATTCGACCGATCACCGACCGCTATTCCGTCTCGCCGCAAATCTCGGTTGAGGACGTCCCAGCCATTGCCGAGGCAGGCTATACCAAAGTCATCTGTAACCGTCCGAATGCCGAAGTGCCGCCAAGCCATCAGGCGGATGCCATCGAACAGGCCGTGCGTGCAGCCGGGATGGAATTCGAAGTTCTGGAACTGACCCACCAGACCATGTCTCAGGACAACGTGGCCCGTCAGCGCGAGATGGCTGAATGCGGTTCGGGTAAGGTACTGGCCTATTGCGCGTCCGGCACACGCTGTTCCGTGGTTTGGGCCTTGGGCCAATGCCAGGACCTGGCCCCGGACGAAATCTTGTCCAAAACTTCGGCCGCGGGCTACCAGCTTGACGGGTTACGTCCAACGCTTGAGCAGCTGCGCAAGGGCTGAGGCTTTACCCGGCCGGATCCAATTCGTCTGATCCCGCAGGCAAACCTGCAAGCTCCGAGATTTCGGCAACGGCCTGCTCGGGGCTGAGATGGGCAAAGTTCTGTTCGACTTCAGCGACCGGCGGAACAGCTCTAGCCGAACCGCTGTCCAATGTATCGGCCGCAATCTCTACACTCGATGTGTGCTCGATGATGTCTGGATCAACCAAAGTCAGAGCGGTCGCGTCCGGTGTCCCGTGCTCGGAGAACCCGGCATCCGGGTTGGGTGGCTCAAGTTCCGGCAAGCGTTCGTTCAGGCGCAAGGCGCGCATGCCACGGCACTGCCCCAACCGAGCAACGGCAATTCGCTGACCTTCGATCGTCAGCACCTCGGTCTTGTCCAGTTTGTCGCCGATCAAGGGCAGCAGATCCCCGGGCTGCATC
Organism: Falsiruegeria mediterranea M17; assembly: GCF_900302455.1. GTDB lineage: Bacteria > Pseudomonadota > Alphaproteobacteria > Rhodobacterales > Rhodobacteraceae > Falsiruegeria > Falsiruegeria mediterranea. Next base: position 262,695 of record NZ_ONZG01000004.1, on the reverse strand, counting down.
CCCGCAAAGGCCGCAAGCGGCAGTTGCACGCGCGAGATGACCGCCGTGAGCTCGGCCCGCATGACACCAAAGCTCTTTTCCAGCCCCGACATTTCGCCAAGACCATCCGGGGCCGCCTCCTTGGGCTCGGGTTGATCGGGCAGGATCAGGGTGATCTGCCCTTGTGCCACGCCACCGCCGATCTCGACCGTCAGGTCGAACAGGCGGAAACTTTCATATTCCATCGAAAGGATCAGGTTGCGCCGATCATCCGTCCGCGCCGCAAATTGGTACCCATCCAGACACAGGCGATCCACAGGGGCTTCGCTCAGGTCCTTTGCCCGGGGTAAAAACGCATCGACAAGCGGGGCAATCATGGCCGCATCGGTTCCGGTGAACGGGCGCTCGTTGCCCGAAACGGCAAAAACCGTGCCCATCGTCTGTTGCTGTATGACCGAGGTCACGCAGACCCGGTCGAAACAGGCCCCGCCCAGCAAACCATCTGGTCCGGACAACAGGACATACAGGCGATCTTGCGGCACCGTATCCTGCAACCCATCCTGCGAGCGCCTGCATTGCGTTGCCCCAATCACCGTCATGGACAAGTCCAGCGTGTCCGCTGCGGCGCGCGCCAGCCCCAACCGCATTGCGCGCAGGATCGACCGAGGAGCGCCCTGCCCTTCGTCACGCGCCACTGCCAGTTTGCGCTGAATTACTGAATCTGTGTCCGCCTCTGGTGGCATAAGCCCTGACCTGCCTTGTCGGTCCATTCGTCCCCTAACGGTCTAACCGGCAGGTGGTTACGAATGTCTTTACGCCCCCTCATTGAGCCGCAAGTTGATACCCCGAGGGAAAGCTGACCCGGAACGCCGCGCCCTGATGGCCGTTCAGATAAATGATGTCACCGCCAAGGCGTTGCATGATCTCGCGACAGATGGCCAGCCCCAGCCCCGCCCCGCCGGCCCGCTCGGCGCTGACGCGGGCGAATTTCTCGAACACCAGCTTGCGGGAATCACGTGGGATGCCGCTGCCGTTGTCGATCATATCGACAACCACCTTGCCGCCGACCTCGTGCACGCGGATCGACAGTTCCGGCGCGGTCGCGTCACAGTATTTGCGCGCGTTGGCGATCAGGTTGATGAACACCTGGGTCAGTCGGTCCAGATCCGAATGCACCGGAATGCGTTCGTTTGTTTCATTCCGCAGGATGCGCATCTCGCGCGATGCCCCGGTCATGGCCGTGGACACAGCCCGGTCCAAAACCTCGGCCAGCATTCCCTCGCCCATGTTCAGGTTCACCTGCCCGTTTTCAAGCACGCTGAGATCCAGCAGGTCGTCCAAAAGTCGCGTCAGCCGCAGCGCCTCGTCATGAATGATCGTGGCATATCGGGTCTGCTCGTCGGGCTGCAGCCCTTCGGTGTCGCGCAGAATTTCCGAGAACGCCCGGATCGAGGTCATAGGCGTGCGCAATTCATGGCTCACCTGGCTCAGGAAATTATCCTTTTGCAGCGAGATCTGTGTCAGCTTCTCGTTGGCTTCGCGCAGCTGGTGCGCGGTGCGGCTGAGCTCATCCGACTTCGCCTCAAGCTGGCTGGAGTATTCCAGCAACTGCGCCGATTCATCGGCCACGGCCAGCAGATCCTCGACCGAGACGGACGAGCCACCCACGATCTGACCGATCATCGCATGCGCCGTGGCGGCCCCTACAGACCCCGCCAACTCGCGTTCAAGCCGCTGCAAGAACATCGGCGTGGGTTCGGGCAAATGCCCGCGCCCACCCTGGCGCTGTGCCTCGGCATGAAAGAACACCTGCGCCTCGCGCGCGCCCAGGATGCGCTGCGACATGATCATCAGATCCTCGCTTTGGGCCACGGATCCGACCCAGCCACGCGGACCGGCAGAATGTTCAAACACATTGACGAATTGCGCCGCCTGCAACCGCTCGATTGGGCTGGGAAAGCCAAAGAGTGATACGACACAAAAAGCAGCAGCGTTAAGCGACAGGCTCCACATCACCGAATGCACCATCGGGTCCAACCCGTCGATGCCAAAAAGCGCCTGCGGCTTGAGCCAGCTCAAACCAAAGAGGCCGTTTTCCATCACCACAGCAGGCATCACCTCGCCCCCGATGCCAGGCAACAGCAGGGTATAAAGCCACAAGACAAAGCCAACCGTCAGCCCGGCCAAGGCACCGGTGCGCGTGGCCCCGCGCCAGAACAATCCGCCCACCAGAGCCGGCAGGATCTGAGCGATCCCGGCAAAGGCGATCAGGCCGATGGCCGCCAAAGCCGCACCACCACCCGACAAGCGATAATAGAAATAGCCAAGCGCCATGATCACGGCGATGGACACGCGGCGCGCCAGCAAAACGACGGACCGCACGTCACCCGACACCGACGCCCCCGAGCCCCGCGAACTGAGCCAGATCGGCATCACGATGTGGTTCGACACCATGGTCGACAGGGCCATGGCCGCCACAATCACCATCGACGTGGCCGAAGAAAACCCACCCAGAAACGACAGCATCGCCAGGCCCTGCTGTCCCTGAGACAGCGGTACAGTCAAAACGAACAGGTCCGGGTTCGCCCCTTCGGGCATCAGATCGAGCCCCACGACTGCGATGGGAATCACAAAGAGGCTCATAAGAAGCAGATAGAGGGGGAAAGCCCAAGCGGCGGTGCGCAGGTGCCGCTCGTCATCGTTTTCGACCACCATCACCTGAAACATGCGCGGCAGGCAGACAAAGGCTGCTGCCGCCAGAAAGGTGATCGTTGCCCACCGACCTCGGTCGATGTTCCATTGCCCGATCTCGGACGCGTCGATGCGGGCCATGGTGTCGGTGACACCACCAGCAACGCCCCAGACCACAAAGATCCCCACGGCCAACAGGGCGATCAGCTTGACCACCGCCTCGATCGCCACAGCCGTGACAACGCCGTGGTGGCGTTCGTTGGCGTCCAGGTTGCGGGTGCCGAACAGAATGGCAAAAACCGCTAGCCCCGCCGCAACCCAGAACACGCTGGCAATTTCGTTGTAGGAATTGTTGGGGTCAGCCTCGGCAAAAATCGAAAACGACAGCGTGATCGACTGCAATTGCAGCGCTATGTAGGGCGTCACGCTGATGACGGCGAGAATGGTCACGCAAATCGCCAGCGTGTTCGACTTGCCATAGCGCGACGAAATCAGGTCCGCGATCGAGGTGACGCGCTGACTGCGCCCGACTCGCACCAACTTTCGCAGGCCCCACCACCACCCGATCATCACCAGGGTCGGGCCGACATAGATGGTCACAAACTCCAGCCCCGACCGCGCGGCGTACCCGACAGCGCCATAAAACGTCCAAGCTGTACAATAGATCGAAAGCGACAGCGTATAGATCAACGGCGAACGCAACCAGGTGCTGCGCCCCGTGGCCGCCAGTCTGTCAGCGGCAAAGGCCACGAGAAACAGCAGGGCCACATAGCCCAGGCACACCAACACAAGTACATTGAGCGAGGCCATCAGTCGGGCTCCGGTCCTGGCACATCCGAGCTGCGGCCCAAACGGCGGGCGCCGTATCCGAACAGGGCGGCCAGAACGATCAGTCCGGCCCAGACCCCAAAGATATAGATGATGGCGGACGACAGGCTATAGGGCGCTTCGGTCTCTGATGTGCCCGACCACAAGAGCGGAACGGCAAACAGCCCTGCCCCGATCAGCGGCAGTAATCGTGCCGCATCCATCAGACGGCGTCTGCGATAGCCCTGGCGTTCCAAAAACACCGGTGGATGAGAGACCTGACCGGGGTCGCCGGGGTCGATCTCCGGCTCGGCGCTCATGTCTGTGTGGCCTGAGCGTGCAGATCCCGCACGGCTGTCAGCACTTCGGAGTTGGAAAACGGCTTGGTCATGAAGCGGCTGACGCCCGCCTTTTCAGCCAAATCCCGGTCGCGGGATTGACCACGCGCAGTCAGCATCAACACCGGCAACCCCTGCAAATCGTCACGCGCGCGCAGTTCCGTCAGGATCTCCATCCCGCTTTTGCCCGGTAACATCACATCCAGAATGACCAGATCCGGCTTGGCAGAACTGATCACCTCGACCGCGTCTGTGCCGTCGGCGTGGGTTTCGACTTCCCACCCGTCGCGGATCAACAGAAAACGGATTGCTTCGGTGATGTTCGGTTCATCCTCGACCAACATTACGCGTCGGCTCATGCTTGCCCTTCCTCCCCAAAAAAGGCTCGGGGGATTGCCCCCGTCGCTGCGGCTTTGTTCAACTTAGCGCCGCCGTCACGGAACTGTCAAAACCCTTGTGACAGAATAGAGGGTTCGCGGCGCGCGCCACAGGCGTCACGGGGACACACACGGCAGCTGCTGCCAACAGGTTGCGCGTCCTCGCCCCCGGTCTGCGCCGTCGGCACTGGCAGGATCAACATGATCGAGCGGTACACCGGATCGCGGTCAAAGCCCGGCATCTCTTGCGGCCAGGACACTGCAAGGCAGTCGAACTCGCCCGCCGTGCGCCCCAATTGCGACACCCGCCTGCGGATCGGCACCAACGGTCGGTTCAGCGCGGTGAAGAGCGGCCACAGCGGGCAGCTCTCGCCATAGCGCGGCAACGCAAATCCGGGGATCGACTTGCGAAACAGAATGCTGCCGGACGCATCACAGACCACCAGCCCCACGTCCTGAGGCAGCGCCCCCTGCGGCAGGCTGGCAAGGCGACGGAACACGGCTGGCATGTCCACGTGAAATTCGCGCGACAGGGTCAGCGGGTCGATCCCGTGCCGTTCCACAGCTGCCATGAAATCGGCCAAGGGCATGGCGCGTGCATCAGCCAGATAGATGCCCAGCATCTCGCGCGCGATGGTTTGTGCGGCCGAGGACGACAACCCGCTCAGCTTCTGATCCCCAACGGCGCCTCCGGCCTCGAGCGCGGGGAAGTGATGGCCTTGTGCCGCGATAAAGGCCTCGGCCTCTTCCAGCGGGACGCCGCGCCGCTCTTCGCTGCTGTCGCTTTCATCCAGATAGGTCACCAGCGCCTTGGAGCTTTCAGCCAGACGCTCGGCATCCTGATTGATGTTGCGGTGAAACCGGTCGCGCCACTCCGGCTCCAGCTCTCCGGTTTCGGCAAGGATCGACGCCGTGGAACGGATCGCGGCAGCAGTTGACAGAACTTCGTGCAACGAGGCCGCAAGATGCGGGTCGTGTGTCAGGCGGTCCGACAGTGTTTCAACCGTCCGCTCCAGCCCTCCGGCGCGGCGATGCTCTTGCGCCAGAACCTCTGCCCAACCCGGAAAACGGCCTGCGAACTCTTCGGCCCGGTCCACCTCGGCGGCGACGGCACCGGCATCTGCTGCCGCCTCTTTAAGCGTGGCAATCAACGCCGCCTCGGCCCCTTCGGTCAGCATCGAGGGTTCGACACCCAGTTCTGTGGCGATATCCACCAGCAACTTGCCGCCGATTCTGCGTCTGTTGTGCTCGATGAGGTTGAGATATGAGGCCGAAATCCCCACTTGTCGTGCAAGATCGGCCTGCCGCAGACCCGCAATCATCCTGCGTTCGCGTATGCGGCTGCCAGTCAGGGTGTCACGCACCATGTTCGCCCCCAAGATATTATGTTGCCTTATCAACGGCTTTCTGCGGTGCGTCGTAATGTTATTTACACAAAGCGCCACATTCCTGTGTATGAATTTACAGAATTATTGCGCAAAATAAAGGGCTTATTGCGCAATTTTCCAACCCCGCCCCATAATTGATTTGCACAGATGTGCCTGCGCCATGCGGAAGAGGAGCCGCCCGGTGCAAATCACGAAATGGGAGGAATGAATGACCAAATCTGATGTCACACGTCGTGGCGTGCTGAAATCCGGTGCCGTTGCGGGCGCTGGTGTTGCACTACCGACGATCTTTACCGCCTCGTCTGCGGCTGCTTACACCAACGAACCCACAGGCGGTTCTGTCACCCTGGGCTTCAACGTGCCGCAAACCGGTCCTTATGCGGACGAAGGCAATGATGAATTGCTGGCGCAGCAGCTCGCGGTCGAGCACCTGAACGGCGAAGGCGACAGCGGCTGCCTGAACACCTTCACCTCGAAGGCGCTCAAGGGCAACGGCATCCTGGGCAAGAAAGTCGAGTTCGTCACCGGCGACACCCAGACTAAATCGGACGCAGCCCGCGCATCGGCCAAGTCGATGATCGAAAAAGACGGCGCTATCATGATCAACGGCGGCTCGTCCTCGGGCGTGGCTGTTGCGGTTCAGGGTCTGTGCCAAGAAGCTGGTGTCATCTTCATGGCGGGTCTCACACACGCCAACGACACCACCGGCAAAGACAAGAAGGCCAACGGCTTCCGCCACTTCTTCAACGCCTACATGTCGGGTGCCGCACTGGCACCGGTGCTGGCAGCAGAAATGGGCAAGGAGCGCCGCGCCTATCACCTGACCGCCGACTACAACTGGGGCTGGACCCAGGAAGAGTCGATTGTGGCCTCGACCGAAGCCATGGGCTGGGAGACCGTCAACACGGTGAAAACCCCGCTGGCCTCGACCGACTTCTCGTCCTACATCGCGCCGGTTCTGAACTCGGGAGCGGACGTGCTGGTTCTGAACCACTACGGCGGCAACATGGTCAACTCGCTGACCAACGCGATCCAGTTCGGCCTGCTCGACAAGGTCGTGAACAACAAGGACTTCAAGATCGTTGTTCCGCTCTATTCGGAACTGATGGCCGCTGGTGCGGGTGAAAACATCAAAGGCGTTCTGGGCTCGATGAACTGGAACTGGCAGCTGCAGGACGAAGGCACCAAAGCATTCGTCAAGTCGTTCGGCGAGAAATACGGCAAGCCGCCGTCAAACTCGGCTCAGACCTGCTATGCACAGGTTCTGCTTTATGCTGACGCATGTGAGCGTGCGGGCACCTTCAACCCCTGTGGTGTTGCCGAAGCTCTGGAAGGCTTTGAGTTCGATGGTTTGGGCAACGGCAAGACGCTGTATCGTGCCGACGACCACCAGTGCTTCAAGGATGTGCTGGTTGTGCGCGGGGCCCTGAACCCGACCAACGCCTATGACACGCTGGAAATCGTCGAAGTGACGCCGGTTGAGCAGGTTACCTATGCGCCTGATCACCCGATGTTCGCCGGTGGCGACTTGGGCAAGTGCAATCCGGGCGCATAAGGTTCGCATGTGCGCCTGACGGTAGAACCCTGCCCCCTGAGCAGGGTTCCGCCACCCCCGGACCGAGGAAGGGGAGAGCCCCGGTCCGGGGGAAAATACATAAGCCATAACCGGCCAACCCAAAGGTGGGGACAATGGACGCCATCCTGCTTCAAATTCTAAACGGGCTCGACAAGGGCTCGGCCTATGCGCTGATTGCGCTCGGGCTGACACTCATCTTCGGTACGCTTGGCGTGGTGAACTTTGCCCACGGGGCGCTGTTCATGATCGGCGCTTTCTGTGCCGTCACCCTACAACGCGTGCTGAACCTGTCGTTCGAGACCATCGATGAGACACAAAAGGACTTTCTGGGCAATCCGCTGAAGGTCAAGACGCCTTATGTCGAGGCCTGGTTCGGGCCCGAGGCCGGGGCCTGGATCATCGACTGGGCGGTTCCGCTAGCCTTGGTCATTGCCATTCCGATCATGCTGCTCGTCGGCTATGTGATGGAACGCGGCCTGATCAAGCATTTCTACAAGCGTCCCCACGCCGACCAGATCCTGGTGACCTTTGGTCTGGCCATCGTCATGCAGGAAATCGTCAAGTATTTCTTCGGTGCCAACCCGATCCAAACCCCGCCGCCCGACGCCCTGAATGGCGTGGCCAATGTCGGGATGCTGATTGGGATGGACATCGTCTATCCGGTCTGGCGCATCGTCTACTTCTGCTTTGCGACCCTGATCATCGGCGGTATCTTTGCCTTCCTCCAGTTCACCACCTTTGGGATGGTTGTCCGGGCAGGCATGGCCGACCGCGAGACCGTGGGTCTGTTGGGCATCAACATCGACCGCCGCTTTACCATCATGTTTGGCATCGCCGCCGCCGTCGCGGGCCTTGCCGGAGTGATGTACGGGCCGATCAATCCGCCGAACTATCACATGGGCATGGACTTCCTGGTGCTCAGCTTTGTTGTGGTTGTTGTGGGCGGCATGGGCTCGTTGCCCGGAGCTGTTCTGGCAGGCTTCCTGCTGGGCATCCTGGAAAGCTTTGCCTCGACCACCTGGGCCACCACCACCATCCCCGGCATCAACCAGATCATTATCTATCTCGTCGCCATCATCGTCCTGCTCACCCGTCCCCGCGGGTTGATGGGTCGCAAAGGCGTGATGGAGGAGTAAGCACATGTTTGGTCTAGACAAAAAAGACAAATCTCTACTGGCCATCGTGGCAATCCTGACGCTGCTCGCGCCCTTCATCCTCAACCCGTTCCCGACTGACAGCGCCATGGCGCAGTTCAACGCGGGCTATCCTGACCTGATGCAGCGGTTCGTGATCTTCGGTATCTTCGCCGTGGGCTTCAACATCCTGTTTGGTCTGACTGGCTATCTGTCCTTTGGGCATGCTGCGTTCCTGGGTGTCGGATCCTACTCGGCCGTGTGGATGTTCAAACTGCTCAGCTACAACATCATCCCGGCCATCATCCTGGCGGTGATCATCGCGGGCCTTTTCTCGCTGCTCATTGGCTTTGTCAGCCTGCGCCGCTCGGGCATCTACTTTTCGATCCTGACGCTGGCCTTTGCCCAGATGTCATTTGCGCTGGCCTATTCGGTGCTGTCGAACCCCAAGTTCAACCTGACCAACGGGGAAACCGGCCTGCAAGTCTATAACGATGACCCGCAGATCCTTCAGGGCGCAAACGCACCTGATCTGCCGCATCTATTTGGCTTGTCGATGCGCTCGACCTACACGATGGAAATCGGCCCTTGGGCGTTTGACTTCAATGCGGGCTACTACGTGTGTGCCGTGATCATGATGGTGGCTTTCTACCTGGCGATCCGCATCTTCCGCTCGCCGTTCGGCATGATGCTGCGTGCGGTGAAATCGAACCAACAGCGGATGAACTACACCGGGCTCAACACCCGCCCCTACACTCTGGCGGCCTTTGTGATCTCGGGCATGTATGCTGGTCTGGCCGGTGGCCTGATGGCTGCGATGGATCCGCTGGCAGGTGCCGAGCGCATGCAGTGGACCGCATCGGGCGAGGTCGTCCTGATGACCATCCTGGGCGGCGCTGGCACGCTGATCGGACCGGTACTGGGCGCGGGCTTCATCAAGTACTTCGAGAACATCTTCTCGAAGATCAACGACAACGTCCTGCACGGTTGGTTCGCCTTCCTGCCGGATGGCCTGGAGGACTTTGTCGTCACCATCATCCACCCCTTTGTGGGCAAGGGTTGGCATCTGACACTGGGCCTGATGTTCATGATGGTTGTGATCTTCCTGCCGGGTGGTCTGGTCGAAGGAGGCCAACGTCTTGCAGCCTGGGTGCGCGGTAAGCGCAACAAAGGCAAAGACAAAACCACCGGCAAAACCGAACCTGCGGAATAAGGAGACGCATCATGGGCATTCTTGAAGTCAAAGGCGTCAACAAGCGGTTCGGTGGCCTGCAGGCCCTGGGAGACGTGAACCTGAGCGTGGCCGAAAACACAGTCCACGCCATCATCGGCCCCAACGGGGCGGGCAAATCCACCCTGCTCAACTGCCTGGTGGGCAAGCTCATCCCCGACACCGGTTCGGTCATGTTCGACGGTCAATCGGTGTTGGGCCGCGCGCCATATGAGATCAACCAGATGGGCATTTCCCGCGTGTTCCAGACGCCCGAGATCTTTGGCGATCTGACGGTGATGGAAAACATGATGATCCCCTGCTTTGCCAAACGGGACGGGGCGTTCGAACTGAACGCCATGCCCTCGGTCGGTAGTCAGAAGGACATCATCGAACGCGCCGAAAGCGTGCTTGAAGACATGAACATGGCCGATAAGCGGCACATGCATTCTGCCTCGCTATCACGCGGCGATAAACGACGACTTGAGATCGGTATGTGCCTGTCTCAGGAACCACGCCTGTTGCTGCTGGATGAACCCACAGCGGGCATGGCCCGCGCGGATACCAACAACACCATCGACCTGCTCAAGCAGATCAAGGACGAGCGCGACATCACCATCGCCATCATCGAACATGACATGCATGTGGTGTTCTCTCTGGCCGAGCGCATCACCGTTCTCGCCCAGGGCACGCCACTGGTCGAAGATACGCCGGAAAACATCAAAGGCCATCCCAAGGTGCGCGAAGCGTATCTGGGCGAGAGCGCTTAAGGAGAAGACAGATGAACGTCAAACCGGACTTTTCCAAAAACGCCAATCAGGCCACGACTGCTCCGGCCTTTCTGTCGGTTTGGGACATGCACTCGTACTATGGCGAAAGCTATATCGTGCAGGGCATTTCCTTTAACGTCCACGAGGGTGAGATTCTGGCCCTGCTGGGGCGCAACGGCGCTGGCAAAACCTCCACCCTGCGCTCGATCGCACGGCTTGGCGATCCCGAGGTGCGCCAGGGCGAGATCTGGCTCGACCACCAACCCTTGCACAACATGGCAAGTTATGAGGCCGCCTCGGTCGGCTTGGGCCTGGTGCCCGAAGATCGCCGTATCATCCCCGGACTGACGGTCGAGGAGAACCTTCAACTGGCCCAGATTGCCCCGCCGATCGGCTGGTCGCTGGATCGTCTGTATGACCTCTTCCCGCGCTTGGGCGAACGCCGCAAGCAAGAGGGCGTGACCCTTTCGGGTGGCGAACAGCAGATGCTGGCCATCGCGCGCGCCTTGGCGCGGGACATCAAGGTGCTGCTGCTGGATGAACCCTACGAAGGTCTGGCGCCTGTGATCGTGGACGAGATCGAAAAGACCCTTATCCACATCAAGGAACAAGGCATGACAACGATTATCGTCGAACAAAATGCGGTGCGCGCGCTTGAATTGGCCGACCGCGCCGTGATCCTGGATACGGGCGGCATCGTCTTTGACGGCTTGGCTTCCGAAGTTCTGGAAAACGAAGAACTGCGCGCCGAATATCTGGCGATCTAAAGAACACTCCCCGTCGCACGGAACATTTCGTGTGGACACCTGTCTCGGCCGGCCCCTTCCAAGGGTCGGCCACTTTTTTGGGTGCCAGCAATTTCAGGGAACGAGCTGTTCCCAAATCATTCCAAAGTGCGTTAAATGCGGGCATGAAGATTTGCGCGATCACAATGGTTTACCGTGATTACTGGGCGCTGTCGCAATGGTATGCCCATTACGGCAGGCATCTGGGGCACGAAAATCTCTACGTTGTTTCACACGGACCAGACCCCGAGGTTGCCCGGCTATGCCCGCAGGCCAGCGTGATCACCATACCGCGTGACGGTTTTGCCCATTTTGATGCGATGCGAAACCGGTTGCTCAATGACTTTCAACGCGGTCTGATCGAAGTGTATGACTGGGTCATCCGCACCGATGCTGACGAACTGATCTGCGTGTCACCCGAGCACCACTCCGGCTTTCACGATCTGCTGTCTCAACAAGAGGCAAACGCAGTGTTTGCCCTGGGGTTGAACGTCGCCGAGCACCCTGGCGATCCAGAGTTGATAGACGGAGAGTTGGCTTTGACCAAACGACGCAGTGCGATGTTCTCCGGCCACTACAGCAAGGCATGGGCGGTGCGCAAGCGGGTCGGATTGATGCGCCACGGGATCGAAGTTCGCCCCCGCTTTGCAGCCAGGCATCCCTTTGTCATGCCGCGCGGGGTCTATCTGGCGCATCTGAAGTTCGCCAATACACAGGCCCTGTCCGCAGCCAATCGAATACGTCGCGAGATTGCCAATTCGACAGGACCAGGCTTGCCCGGAGCTGCCTGGCAAGATCCTGGATCCGAAAACCGCAAGTTCTTTGACATGATGGACGCGCTGCCCCATCAGGATTGGTCCCAAGCAGAACCGGCGGCCTATGAGCTTCTCAGCCAGGACCCCGTACGCGACACAAACAAAGGATTGATCCGCGCCCGAAGCATCAAGGGTCAGGTCAAAACAACATTGCCACAGTGGTTTGCCTCGGCCTGACTGTCAGCTTGGGCATGCATAGTCACGACTTGCGCAACCGCGCCTCGCGCAAGCGAGGCGCCCGGCCCAACCCCGTCAGGTCCCGTCAGGGCATGCAGCGGGGGCGGGAGCATTCCCCTCAACCACTCAAACGCCTGCGCAATTCGGTTTTCAGCACTTTCCCATAGTTGTTCTTGGGCAGCTCAGTTAAGCAAATGTAATCCTTGGGGCGTTTGAACCGAGCAATACTGTCGATGCACAGTTCGTCCAGTTCGCCAGCATCCGCCTCACCCACCACAAAGGCCACGACTTCCTCTCCCCAGTCGGGATGTGGCCGACCCACGACCGAGACCTCTTGCACCTTCGGGTGGGTCAGCAACACCTCTTCGACCTCCCGCGGATAAACGTTCGAACCGCCCGTGATGATCAGATCCTTGGACCGGTCCTGCAGTGTCACATAGCCATCGGCATCCATGAACCCCATGTCCCCGGTCATCAGCCAACCATCCAAAAGGGTCTTGGCGTTGGCCTCGTCGTTTTGCCAATAGCCCGGCATGACCACGTCGCCCCGCACCATGATCTCACCCACATCTCCCAGCGGCAGCGGGTTGCCCTGTGCATCGCCCACGCGAACCTCGACCGTGGATTGGGCGCGACCCACACTGGCCAGTCTTTCGCGCCAACGAGGATGGCTGCGATCGGCCACATCGTGACGCGGCAGGGCCGTGATGCCCATCGGACATTCGCCCTGGCCATAGATCTGCACAAATATAGGCCCGAAATGCTCCACAGCTGCCGTGATGTCAGCGACATACATCGGGCCGCCTGCATAAACCACAGTCCGCAGACCCCGCCCGCTCTCTCCTGTCGCCCGCGCCACATCGGTCATGCGCTTGACCATCGTCGGGGCGGCAAACATCTGCACCCGATCAAACAGGCGCGCCAATTCGAAAATCTCACGCTCGTCGAACCCGCCCGACACCGGACAAACATGGCGCGCGCCCACCAGCACATGCAACATCGCATAAAGCCCGGCACCATGGCTCATCGGCGCGGCATACAAGATGCTGTCGTCCTTCGAGGCTGTATCGACGTCCGTAAAATACGCGAGCGAGACGCCGATCAACATGCGATGCGTGATCATGACGCCCTTGGGCTTGCCCGTGGTTCCGGACGTATAGAACAGCCAGGCCAGATCATCCGGGGCGCGGATCGCGGGTTGCGGAAGCGGATCAACCTTCAACGCTTCTGCAAAGATGGGCGAAGTGACGTCGATCAAACGCGCCTTGGTCCCGGCCTCACCTAAACCTTCCGTCAAGCCCGGAGAGGTAAAGGCCAACCCTGCTTCAGCATTGTCGATGACGAACGCCGCCTCACGCCCGTGCAGCTTGGCGTTGATCGGCACGGCAGCAGCCCCCGCATACCAAATCGCAAAAAGCGTGATCAGATAGTCCGGGCAATTCTTCATGAACAGCGCCACACGATCGCCAGGGCTTACGCCTTGCGCCAGCAGCCATCCAGCCAACCGGGCGGCGCTGTTGTGAAACCCGGCATAGGTCGCGACCTGCTCTGACCCCAGAAACAGCGCAGGCCGGTCACCTCCGACCTGTGCCTGCCGGTGCAACCAGTGGCCGATGTTCATGCCTTTACGCCTTCGAGCACCGAGGCGTAATTCGCGACACCCGAGCCGCCCATGTTGAATACCAAACCCAGCTCGGCACCCGGATGTTGCATCGCATCTGCCTGACCAAGCACCTGTCGTGCGATCAGTGTGTGCATCGACACGCCCGTGGCACCCACCGGATGTCCCTTGGCCTTGAGCCCGCCAGACAGGTTCACCGGCAGCTTGCCACCTGCATGGACCACCCCGCCCTCCAGAACATTCACGGCATACCCATGCGCCGCCAACCCCATTGCCTCATAGATCAGCAATTCGGCAATGGTGAAACAGTCGTGCACCTCGGCCACATCCAGATCGTTCACGGTGATGCCCGCCCGGTCATAGGCCTGATGGATGGCACGGCGCGGACCCTCGAATGCCAGCACGTCGCGCTGTGACATCGGCATGATATCATTCACTTGTGCAGTCGCACGCATCCGCACCGCTTTGCGGGCATCGCCCAGCAGATCATCCGCCACCAACACCATTGCCGCAGCCCCGTCCGAAACCAGCGAGCAATCGGTCTTTTTCAGCGGAGCTGCAATGATCGGGTTGCGGTCCGACACTTCGGCGCAAAACGCCTCGTCCATCGGCTTTTGCAACTGCGCCAGCGGGTTGTTGACCGAATTGCCATGGTTCTTGGCCGCAATCTTGGCCAAGGCCTGCGTGTGATCGCCGTATTTGTCGAAATAAGCCTGTGCGAACATGGCAAAGACGCCTGGAAACGACAGACCCGCCTCTTCCTTTTGATACGCCGCATGGCCAAGGGCCGCAGCCACTTCGGGCGTGGGCAAGTGGGTCATCTTTTCGACGCCAATCACCAACGCCGCCTTGCACTCGCCCGACAAGATCGCCTGGCGCGCTGCAAAGACTGCGGCCGAACCAGATGCACAGGCATTCTCCAACCGCGTTGCTGGTTTGAACCTTAAAGCCGGGTCAATCGACATTGCCAGCGACGACGGAAACCCATCAGCCACCAGCCCCGCGTTGAAGTGCCCGACCCAGATCCCGTCGATGACGTCCGCGCCAAGGCCCGCGTCCTGAATCGCCTCGCGCCCGGCGGCTGTGATCATGTCCTCAAGTGACATGTCCGTCAGCTTTCCGAACTTGGTGTGACCCCATCCCACAATGTTTACCATCATTCCTCTCCCCAATCTGTTATGGTAACTTTAGGAAAGAGTGAGCACTCCGTTCAATTCCGTAGAAATACCCGGCATTAATTACCCATGAGCGATCCAGCCTTCGAATATGCACCCATCGGCCTTGTCGAGCTAGAGAACCGGATAATCCGGCGCTGTAACCTGCAGTTTTCGGTGATGTTCGGTGGCAACGAAGAAGATTACCGCGACATGCCACTCTTGCACCTTTATCCCAGCCACGAGGATTTTGAACGCATTGGAGCGCGTGGTCTGCAAGCGATGCAAGAGACGGGGTATTACAGCGATGAACGCATCATGCGGCGGCGCAGCGGTGATCTTTTCTGGTGCCGAGCCAGGGGCAAATCGCTGACCCCGGATGATCCATTCAGACATGGTATCTGGAGTTTCTCGGACATTTCTGAAGACCGACCGGTGATCGAACTGACACCGCGCGAGCGCGATGTTGCGATCATGACGTGCCGTGGACTGTCGGCGAAAGAGGTCGGGCTGGAACTGGGCCTGTCTTATCGCACGATCGAGGCACATCGCGCCCGCCTGCTGGAAAAATTCGGGGCGCGCAAATTGCCAGAGCTGGTGGCAAAACTGTCAGGCATGCCCTTGTAACGCCACGCCCCTCGCAATTTTTGCCGCAACCCCCATCTTTCCCCTTTGTAACGGCGCTTTTCATGGCTGATGTCATGGCCTATAACGCCGGGTAATCTACGCAGCCCGCGCATCAGACGGGCACCAAGGGAACCTTCGAGGACACTCATGAGCGAAACCAAACACGAAGCGGATGTGGCATTCATCAAGGCGCTGGCCGAGCTGCTGCGCGAGAACGATCTGACCGAGCTGGAAGTCATGCGCGAATACAGCGACGATGACAGCCTGAACGTCCGCGTCAGCCGAGCCGCACCTGCCCCGATCGTGGCAGCCGCCCCCACACAGGTTGCTGTACCTACTGCGGCTCCGGTTGCTGCCGCTCCGGCAGCCGAAGCACCCGCCTCTGCCGAAGCTGACCCGGCCAGCCACCCCGGCGCCGTGACCTCGCCCATGGTGGGCACCGTGTACATGCAGGCCGAACCTGGCGCACCATCGTTCATCAGCGTGGGTGCGCAAGTCAGCGAAGGCGACACGCTGCTGATCGTGGAAGCCATGAAAACCATGAACCACATCCACGCGCCCAAGTCGGGTACTGTGAAACGCATCCTTGTCGATGACGGCGCAGCCGTCGAATTCGGGACACCCCTGGTCATCATCGAGTAAGGCGGTCCGCATGTTTGACAAAATCCTGATTGCCAACCGGGGCGAGATTGCCCTGCGCGTCATCCGCGCCGCGCGTGAGATGGGGATTGCCACGGTTGCCGTGCATTCCACCGCCGACAGCGACGCGATGCATGTGCGCATGGCAGACGAATCGGTCTGTATCGGACCTCCTCCCAGCCCGCAAAGCTATCTGTCGATCCCTGCCATCATCTCGGCCTGCGAGATCACCGGTGCGCAGGCGATCCACCCCGGTTACGGCTTTTTGTCGGAAAACGCTGGCTTCGTACAGATCGTCGAAGATCATGGGCTTTCCTTCATCGGCCCCACCGCCGAACACATCCGGGTCATGGGTGACAAGATCACCGCCAAGGACACCATGAAAGAATTGGGCGTGCCTTGTGTGCCCGGCTCGGACGGTGGCGTCCCCACACTCGAAGATGCCAAGCGCATCGGCGAAGAGTTTGGTTACCCTGTCATCATCAAGGCCACCGCTGGTGGCGGCGGACGCGGCATGAAGGTCGCGCACAGCGCGGACGAGATGGAAAGCGCCTTTATGACAGCGCGAGCAGAGGGCAAAGCCGCCTTTGGCAATGACGAAGTCTATATCGAGAAGTACCTCACCACACCCCGCCACATCGAGATCCAGGTCTTTGGTGATGGCAAAGGCAACGCGGTCCACCTTGGTGAACGTGACTGCTCGCTGCAGCGCCGCCACCAGAAAGTGTTCGAAGAGGCCCCCGGCCCCTGCATCACACCTGAAGAGCGCGCCAAGATCGGCAAGATATGTGCGGATGCGGTTGCACGCATCAACTATATCGGCGCCGGCACCATCGAGTTCCTCTATGAAAACGGCGAGTTCTACTTCATCGAGATGAACACCCGTCTGCAGGTGGAACACCCGGTGACCGAAGGCATCTTTGACGTCGATCTGGTGCGCGAACAAATTCGGGTCGCTGCCGGCCTACCGATGTCGTTTGGTCAGGACGACTTGGAGATCAACGGCCACGCGATCGAGGTCCGCATCAACGCCGAGCGTCTGCCGAACTTTGCCCCCTGCCCGGGCAAGATCTCGGCCTATCACGCGCCTGGTGGCTTGGGCGTGCGAATGGATTCGGCGCTGTACAATGGCTATTCGATCCCGCCCTACTACGATTCACTCATCGGCAAACTGATCGTGCATGGCCGCGACCGGGACGAGGCCTTGGCCCGCCTCGACCGCGCGTTGGGAGAGCTGATCGTCGATGGCATCGACACCACCGTGCCTCTGTTCCACGCCCTGCTGCAAGAGCCCGACATCCACAGCGGTGACTACAACATCCACTGGCTGGAGCGTTGGCTTGAGGCAAACATGGGCGAATAACCCCTGTCGCCGGGCAGGCACGCCCTGCCCGGCAGTCAAGATTTGCGCATGACCCTGTCCCCAGAACTGTTGTTGCACGCATATTCCATCGGGATTTTCCCGATGGCCGAACATCGTGCTGATCCGGACGTGTTCTGGGTCGATCCCAAATTGCGCGGTATCATCCCTCTCAACCGCTTCCACATCTCGCGCTCACTGACCCGACGCATTCGGCGAATGCCCTACACCATCTCGATCAACCGCGACTTTGAAGGCGTCGTGGATGGCTGTGCCGACCGCGCCGAGACCTGGATCAACGCCGAAATTCGCGCCCATTACCTGACCCTGCATGAACGCGGTTTTGCCCATTCGCTGGAGGTGCGCGATGGTGATGACCTGATCGGCGGAGTTTACGGCGTCACCCTGGGGGCCGGGTTCTTTGGCGAGAGCATGTTCTCGCGCCGCACCGATGCGTCAAAAATTGCGCTCGCCTATCTGGTGGACCGTTTGACCCAGACCGGCTTTTCCCTCTTTGACACGCAGTTCCTGACTGCGCATCTGGCGTCGTTAGGCGCGATTGAAATCCCGCGTGCGCGGTACCATCAGTTGTTGGAAGCGGCCGTGACCCAAAGCGCCGATTTCACAGCGCCGATCCGTCAATCCGCAGAGGGCGTGATACAGCGGATCACCCAGACATCGTAGCGGTTGTGGTCCAGCGCGTTCAGCGCCGGGGCCGTCGCGATCATCCAACCATCAAACAACGCCTGCTGCTTGCCCTGTTCCCAAATCGTCAAAAAGGCAAAGGCATCGCCCGTGGGGTTGTCTGCAGGATAGCGACAATCGCCCAAGGCGACATCAAGGCCAAATACCTCGGCCGTCTCACCATTGCCCAGCTCGACATCGAAAGTCTGCCCGTTCACCTTGTCCAAGCCACGCAGCATAGCACCAGATGCCGAGACCACCGTATCCTGCGCCGACGCGCTGCTCGCTGCCAAAACGGCAATCAGGACCAGCGCGCGAATCACTCGCTGCTCCCGTCACCGGCAACAAATTTCACCAACAGGGAAATCAGGCTCACCGCGCCTTGAGTGTCCTCGATCTCGTCCCCTGCCTCGAAATAGAAAAGCGAGCCACCTGGCATCACCTCGACAAAGTTGCCGCCCAGCAGTCCCTCGGAGGAGATCACAACAGCGCTGTCATCAGGGATCTGAATGCCGTTGGCCACGCTGAACGTGGTGTCCGCGCGGTAGCTTTCGGGGTTCAGGTCAACGCCCGTGACGGTGCCGATCTTGACGCCCGCCAGGCGCACGTCGGTGCCAACAGTCACACCCTCGAGCGAGCGGAACGATGCGCCCAGCTCATAGCCCGCGCTGCTTTGCGACAGGCCAGTGGCTTGGGTGGCGAAGACGCCAAACCCGATGGCAGCGGCCAAGACCACGCCCCCGACAAGAACTTCGGCGGTGCTGTGTGTGGACATAACGGTCCTCTTTTTACTCTGGGCTCCAGGCCTCGTAATCGCGACGTTCCACAGGCTGGGCCTGACGCAGAGAACCCGCAGGCGCATATGCCAGCGCGCTGCCGGTCAGGTTCTCCTGATGCGGCTTTTCCCAATCCTTGTGAACCAGCGGCTTGTCGGTCGGTGGCTCATCCCATGTGCGATGCAGCCAGCCATGCCAGTTCGGATCAACGCGGCTGGCTTCGGCCTCGCCATTGAAGATGACCCAGCGTTTGCTGTCGTCAGCCGTGCGATAGAACACATTGCCCTGATCGTCTTCACCCACCTTGACCCCTTTGCGCGAGGTATAGATGCGGGTGTTCAGCGTCGATCCGTTCCACCAGGTCACGGCGCTCAGCAGGGTGTTGAGAATGCCCATCGGCTACTCCTTGATCCGTTGGTCGAAGTTATGGCGAATTCACCGCCCAAGGTCCAGACCCCTGCGGTGAATGGTCCCTTACGCTTGGGGCGCCAGGGCCGTTACTTCGATCTCGATGCGGAATTTCGGGTCGATCAGGTTGCATTCGATCATCGTGGCTGCCGGCGGATTGTCGCCAAAAGCCTCGCGCAGGATCGGGAAACAAGGTTCGAACTCGTGTCGGTCTGGCAGCATGTATGTCACCCGCACCACATCCGCAAAGGATGCACCAACTTTTTCCAACGCGCCGCCAATCACCTCCAACGCCGATTTGCACTGGCTGACCACATCGTCACCCTGCCCCACGGTGCCCGCCACATGCACGAACCCACCGGCCACAACCGCACGGCAATAGCCGACCTTGGCTTCGAACTCTCCACCAGTCGAAATACGCGTGATGCTCATGTTCTTCCTCTTGCAAAAAACGTCATGGGTTTTGTCGCGCAGCGACGGGGCAAAGCCCACTATCCCCAAACTCCCAACAAAAAACGGCGCGATTAGTTTCGCGCCGTTATTATTTCAGTCTCCGAAGTATCAACCCGCCGAGGCCGGCTCTTTTTCCGCGTCCGCGTGGATCATCAGCGGTTGCGCGTCCGAGGTCACAGCCTCTTCGTTCACGACAACCTTGGTCACGCTGTCCAGACCCGGCAGCTCGAACATGGTATCGAGCAGGATGTCTTCGAGGATCGAGCGCAGGCCACGTGCACCGGTCTTGCGTTCGATGGCACGCTTGGCGATCGATTTCAGCGCATCGTCGGTAAAGTCCAACTCGGTCTCTTCCAGTTCAAAGAGGCGCTGATACTGCTTGACCAGAGCGTTCTTGGGCTGGGTCAGAATGGTCACCAGCGCGTCCTCGTCCAGATCCTCGAGCGTTGCCAAAACGGGCAGACGGCCGACGAATTCCGGAATCAGGCCGAATTTCAGCAGATCTTCGGGTTCCAGATCGGTAAAGATCTCGCCTATGCCACGCGCGTCGTCGTCGCGAACGTCAGCGCCGAAGCCCATGGCCGAGCCCTTGCCCCGCTGCGCGATGATTTTGTCCAGACCTGCAAAGGCACCGCCACAGATGAACAGGATGTTGGTGGTGTCCACCTGCAGGAATTCCTGCTGCGGGTGCTTGCGGCCGCCTTGCGGCGGAACAGAGGCAACCGTGCCTTCCATAAGCTTGAGCAGCGCCTGCTGCACACCCTCACCCGATACGTCGCGGGTGATCGAGGGATTTTCCGACTTGCGGGTGATCTTGTCGACTTCGTCAATATAGACGATGCCGCGCTGTGCACGTTCGACGTTATACTCCGACGACTGCAGCAGCTTGAGAATGATGTTCTCGACGTCTTCACCCACATAACCGGCCTCGGTCAGCGTTGTGGCATCCGCCATGGTGAACGGCACATCCAGAATGCGCGCCAGCGTCTGCGCCAACAGCGTCTTACCGCAACCGGTGGGACCGATCAGCAAGATGTTCGACTTGGCCAGTTCAATGTCACCACCCGCTTTCTGGGCGTGATTGAGGCGTTTGTAGTGGTTGTGGACGGCAACCGACAGCACGCGCTTGGCCATGGCCTGGCCAATCACATAGTCGTCCAGAACCTCGCAGATGTCCTTGGGCGTGGGCACACCGTCAGATGCCTTGAGGCCGCTGGCCTTGGTTTCCTCACGGATGATGTCCATGCACAATTCGACGCATTCATCGCAGATGAACACTGTCGGGCCCGCGATCAGCTTGCGCACCTCATGCTGGCTCTTGCCGCAAAAGCTGCAGTAGAGGGTATTCTTGCTGTCACCGCCGGAATTTGTCGCCATGGTCTACCTTTCGGTCTCCGTCTATGCCGTCTGTCGTATCATCTCCGTATTCGGAGACTCTGCTGCCACGTGTCACGGCAGCTTAGGCCAGTGCCGTGACCTCTACAATCGCAAAACGCACCCCCGAGACTCACGACCCGGGGAGGCGCCCGTCAACGCACTATTTAAGCGTCTTCACCTTTGGGACGGCTTTCCACGATCTCGTCGATGTGGCCCCAATCCTTGGCCTCTTCGGGACTCATGAAGTTGTCCCGATCCAAGGCCTTTTCAACGGCTTTCTTCGACTGGCCAGTGTGTTTGACATAAATGTCATACAGCCGGTCCTTGAGTTTCTGGGTTTCGGCCGCGTGGATCATGATATCACTGGCCTGGCCCTGATAGCCACCCGAAGGCTGATGCACCATGATACGACTGTTGGGCAACGAAAAGCGCATGCCTGTCTCGCCACCAGCCAACAGCACGGACCCCATCGATGCCGCCTGACCGATGACCAGGGTCGAGCATTTGGGTTTGATGTATTGCATGGTGTCATAGATCGACAGGCCGCTGGTCACCACGCCGCCGGGGCTGTTGATGTAGATCGAGATTTCTTTCGAGGGGTTTTCCGCCTCGAGGTGCAGCAACTGCGCCACGATCAGATGGCTCATGCCATCGTGGATCGGACCGTTGATGAAAATGATCCGCTCCTTCAGCAGGCGTGAGAAAATATCGTAGGCACGTTCGCCCCGGCTGGTCTGCTCGACGACCATGGGGACAAGCGTGTTCATGTAGGTATCAACTGGATCGAACATATGGGACCTGCCTGCTCATTTGCGGTTGCTCGGGACGCTACCCGACTAAGGTTACCTGAGTCTTAGTATCGCCGCTGGGGGGCTGCAAGGGCTGGAGGTTGAATTCATGCCTTGGGCACGCACACTGTCGCAATGGTGTTCCCGAGTGCCGCACGGTTGACCCTGGGGCGCGCTGCCCGCAAGGTATACCCCATCCAACCCGCCCATCCGCCCCACAAAGGAGTATGCCGCCGCCGGTTTCCCGTTCCGCCGCTGGTCATGACCCATGTCCCGAGATCCGTTTGTCCAAAAAGGCGCCTCCGCCAATTTGCCCCTGCATTTCGACGGGCCGCCGCAAAAGTTCTGTTTTGTGCTGTTGCCCAAGGTCACGATGCTGGCGCTGGCGGCGGCCATTGAACCGCTCAGGATCGCCAATCAGCTGACCAAACGGCAGCTCTATACTTGGCAAACGATGACCGAAGACGGCCAGCCGATCACCTGCTCCAACGGCTTGCGGATCACCCCGGACGAGGCCTTGGCCCCCCTTGATGCCGACACAGTCGGATTTGTCTGCGCGGGCGTGGAACCCGAGAAATCGAGCTCGCCGGGCGTACTGAACTGGCTGCGGCGCGAGCATCGCTTTGGTCGGTCTTTGGGCGGTATTTGCACCGGGGCCTTTGCCCTGGCCCATGCGGGCCTGCTGAAAGATCGCAAATTCACCCTGCATTGGGAAAATCAGCCGGGCTTTACCGAGGCGTTCCCGATGCTGGAGCCCTCGCCAAACATTTTTGAGACTGACGGGCGCATCACCACCTGCGGGGGCGGAAATACCTCGATCGACATGATGCTGGCCCTGATCGAGCAACGCCACGGGCCGGAACTGGCGATCATGGTGGCTGATATGTGCATTCACATGCGATCGGGTACGAAATCTCCGCAACGCTCGGCCCATTCGGTCGCCATTGGCAGCCGAAACCCGGCACTGCTGCGCGCCATCTCGTTGATGGAACAAGCGCTTGAAGAGCCGCTGTCCAGTTCGGATCTGTGCGACCGGCTGAACATCTCGCGTCGACAATTGGAACGCTTGTTCAAGAAATACCTGGGCCAGGGTCCCATGGCCTATTACCTGGACTTGCGGATTTCGCGCGCGTTCACCTATCTGAACGAAACCAACATGACCGTGGCCGAGATCGCAGCCGCCACCGGATTTGCCAACACAAGCCACCTGTCGCGACAGTTTCGGTCAAAGTATGGCGACTCTCCCCATTCTTTCCGCAAAGCATGGTCTTGAAGATCCCCGTTTTGCGGTGTCAGCTCGGGCAATGAACCCGACTCACTTGGCGGGATGACCGCCAAGGTGACCTTAGGTCAATGTTTCCCCCTTGCCAGGGAATTCAAGCAACAAATCTCGCCATGGTTGAGAAACTCTCTATTTGAAATTCACTCGTTGGTGAACAAATTCCCACATTCAAAAACAACAAACTAGTCGCGGAACAGACTGTCTGAATTGTGCTAATGAGGCATCGGTCAGACCGCAAACAGTGTTCGAACAAGGGCCCTTTGTTGCACGCTAAAGTAGTTCATACACGGGAACTTGTACGATCATATTGGACGATAATGTAGATTTGATTGAACAAATGCTGTAAGCGACCGCACCTATCGAAGCGAAACAAGGAATGGATCGCGAACACGCCCCGGACATGCCGGGTACGAAGGACTGAAAAAATGGCTCTCCCACAATTTTCCAGCCAAATGGACGAACAAGAACTCGACAGCATGGTCGAGAATGCAACAAAAGCGTCGAATTTTCTGAAAGCGATCAGCCACGAAGGCCGGCTTATGATCCTATGTCACCTGGTGACCGGAGAGAAATCGGTGACTGAGCTCGAGACCCTGCTATCCGCACGTCAGGCCGCGGTGTCTCAGCAGCTGTCGCGCTTGCGTCTCGAAGGGTTGGTAACCCCCCGCCGCGAAGGCAAGGCGATTTACTACAGTCTGGCTGACGAACGGCCACGACGAATTTTGGAAGTGGTCTACGACCTGTTCTGCAGTTCCAAATGAAACGCGGGCAGACCTGGCCGACCGACAGCCAGTCTGCCCGCGCCTGACTTTTTGTTACTTGACGCAGGCGGCAAATTCGTCCGCCATGGCTGCAACCAACTGGCCGTACAAAGCTGCACCGGTGTCCAGCTTGCTGCCCAGAGGGTCAATCACGCGGATCTCCACTTCGCCGGTTTCAGTCGCAGCCTCGAGCAGCCGCGGATCGAACTGTGGCTCGGCGAAGGCGCAGGTGACACCCAGATCAACAATCTGGTCCCGCAGGGCCGCAACGCGCGCCGGGCTGGGATCGCTTGCATCGCCCACAGCAACCGTGCCCGCGATTTTCAGGTCAAAGCGGTTCTCAAAGTACTGATAGGCATCGTGGAAGGCCACGTAAGGCTGGTCGTATAGCCCTTTGAGCTGCTCGGTCAATGCAGCTTCCTGAGCCTTGAGCTCTTCGACCGCAGCTTTCGCATTCATCAGGTAAACTTCGGCGTTTTCAGCATCCAATTTGGCCAGCTGCTCGGCAATTGCCAACACCCAAACCTGGGCGTTCTGCAGATCGAGCCATGCGTGCGGATCCACGCCGTCATGGTCGTGATGGTCATGATCGTCGTGACCCGCGTGATCATCGTGATCGTCATGACCTTCATCTGCGTGATCATCGTGATCGTCGTGGCCTTCGGCAGCCTTGTGGTCATCGTGATCGTCGTGGTCATCGCCATGCTTGTCGTGATCGTCATGGTCAGCGTGATCGTCGCCGTGATCGGCATGATCATCATCATGTTTGTCGTGATCATCGTGGTCGGCATGATCATCGTCATGCTTGTCATGATCGTCGTGGTCGGCATGATCATCGTCATGTTTGTCATGATCGTCGTGATCAGCATGATCGTCGTGATCAGCATGATCGTCGTGATCATCTTCTCCGAGTTCACGATACTGCAGTTGCAACGTGCCCGGAACGTCAAGAAGCTCCAACTTCACCGCGTTCTTGGACAAAGACGACAGCGGCTTTTCGAACCACGGTGTCAGCTCCGGACCAACCCAGACAACCAGGTCCGCGTTCTGAAGCGCGCGCGCCTCGGATGGACGCATCGAATACCCGTGCGGCGATGCCCCCTGGCGAACAATCAGCGACGGCTTGCCCACTGTGTTCATGACCTGAGCGACCAGACTGTGGATGGGTGCAATATCTGTGGCCACCTTCGGCGGTTCGGCGTAAGCCGCAACCGAGGCGACGGACAGGGTGACGGCGGAAAGCGCGAAACTGCGTAGCATGGAACCCTCGAACGTTATGATGTAACATTGATTGCGCTTGTTAGGCTGGACGTTATAACATATCAAGCAGCAAAACTTCCGTTAGGACAAAAATTATGGGTACCATCGGGTTTTCTGAGCATGATCACGGGCGCTGTATCGACACCGCAATGACACAGGCGGAAACCTATTGCGCGACGAACAAGCTCCATTTCACCCCAGTCCGCCGTCGTGTGCTGGAAATCCTGCTGAACAAGCACCAGGCCATGGGCGCCTATGACATCCTGGCCGTTCTGGCAGAGGAAGGAATGGGCTCGCAGCCGCCTGTCGCGTACCGTGCACTCGACTTTCTTGTGCAGAACGGGTTCGTCCACCGGATCGAACGTCTGAACGCTTACACGGCTTGCGCGCATCCCAACCATGACCACATCCCCGCCTTTCTGATCTGCCGCGAATGTAAGGCCGTGGCGGAAGCGGATTCAGAGGTATCACACGGGGATCTAAGCCATGCCGCCCAAAGCTCGGGCTTTACCATAGAAAAGATCGTGGTCGAGGCCGAAGGAATCTGCCCGGCCTGCACGGGGACTGCCTGATGACTGCCCCCCTGATTTCGACCGAGAACCTGAGCGTTCGCCTGGGCGGGCGCACGGTTCTGCATGACGTCAGCGTCCAGATCTCGCCCAAAGAGATCGTGACCATTGTTGGCCCCAATGGGTCGGGCAAGTCGACCTTTCTGCGGACGCTGATCGGCGCGCAGGTGCCGTCGTCGGGCCGGGTTACGCGCGCTGATGGGCTGCGGATCGGCTATGTGCCGCAAAAACTCGCCATCGACGCCTCGCTGCCCATGACCGTGCAGCGATTCCTGGGCCTGCCCAAACGTATCTCAGGTGCCAAGGCGCGTGACGTGCTGGACAGTGCCGGAGCACCGGGGTTGGAAAACCGGCAGATGTCGCAGTTGTCCGGCGGACAGTTTCAACGCGTCCTGCTGGCGCGCGCCCTATTGGAGCAACCCGACCTCCTGTTGCTGGATGAGGCGACCCAAGGCCTCGACCAACCCGGTTCTGCCGCGTTCTATCGCCAGATCGAAGATGTCCGCCACACGCTTGGCTGCGCCGTCGTGATGGTCAGCCACGATCTGCATGTGGTGATGGCCGCGTCCGACCGGGTGCTGTGCATGAATGGGCACGTCTGTTGCCAGGGCGCGCCCGAGGTGGTGGCCGAGGCACCGGAATACCGTGCGCTGTTCGGTTCCGGCACCCAAGGCGCGCTGGCGCTTTATCGCCACCAGCACACGCATTCTCACGACCACTCACACGAACACGGGCACAAACACTGATGCTTGACGATTTCATGGTCCGCGCTGCGCTGGCTGGCGTTGGTGTGGCTTTGGCCGCCGCCCCCATGGGCTGTTTCGTGGTCTGGCGACGGATGGCCTATTTTGGCGAGGCCACGGCCCATGCCGCCGTGCTGGGTGTCGCACTGGCGCTGGCCTTCTCACTGCCGATCCTGCCTGCGGTCATTGTCGCCGCGCTTGCCATGTCCTCGGCCGTCACTGCCCTGCGGGGCAGAGGCTATGCCATGGACACGCTGCTTGGCGTGATGGCCCACTCCGCGCTGGCGGTTGGGCTGGTGGCCGTGGCGATGCTGTCGAACGTGCGGCTTGACCTGATGGCCTTCCTGTTTGGCGACATCCTGGCGGTGAACCGCATGGACCTGGCGACCATCTGGCTGGGGGGGCTTGGCGTAGCCGGTCTGATCCTCTGGCGTTGGTCGGCGCTGATCCTGTCGACACTCAACCCCGACCTGGCCCGTGCATCCGGCATTGATCCCCGACGAGAGGAGGTCTGGCTGACGCTGGCGCTGGCCCTGATGGTGGCCGTTGCGATCAAGGTGGTGGGCGTTCTGCTGATTGCGGCGATGCTGGTGATCCCAGCTGCCGCCGCACGGCCCCTTGTCAGAACCCCCGAAGCCATGGCCGTCACCGCCGCCA
This sequence comes from Falsiruegeria mediterranea M17, assembly GCF_900302455.1. Lineage (GTDB taxonomy): Bacteria > Pseudomonadota > Alphaproteobacteria > Rhodobacterales > Rhodobacteraceae > Falsiruegeria > Falsiruegeria mediterranea. Next base: position 235,490 of record NZ_ONZG01000004.1, on the reverse strand, counting down.
TCATCGGCGCGCTGTCAGCACTCGGAGGGCTCTATGGCGCCTATTGGTTCGACACCCCAGCAGGCCCCAGCATCGTCTGCTGCGCCTCATTGGCCTTTGCAGCGACCACGGTGATCAGCGGGCTGATCCGCCGCTAATCCCAATACCCCGACTGGATGTGGAACTTGACCAGATCGACATAGAAATTGCGGTGGAGCTTGGCCCGCCGCGCCGTATAGGCGTCCACCGCAACGTTCGGATCCTTGATCTTGGCGTTCAGCACCTTGAACACCTCAAAGATCGTCATGCCCTTGAACGCGTCAGGCCCCTGCCCCATGGCCCGCGCCGCCAACACAATCGACCGCGCCTGCGCTGCCTTGATCTCTTGCGTGATCTCCACTGCCGACCGCTCGTCGATCTCGCCCTCGTTGTGCCGTTTCGAGAGCTTGCAGTTATACGTCCGGCAGGTGTCCGGGCGCACGTCATAGCAGGTACAGGCCCCGTCATCACCCAGCCGAGGACAAGGCAGCCGCATCCGCAACGCGCCGTCACGGGCAAAGACCTGCACCTCTTTCGGCAGCCGGGGCCGCTCTTCTTCGGTGATCGGCACCCGCGCAAAAATCGAGCCGTTGCAACACAGGTTGCAGGACACACACAGCCCGCTCATGAACCCCGTCCGGTCATGATGATCTCCCCTCACGTTCCCGTGAAGAGAGTATCAGAGCACCCCCGTCCCCCCAACGGGAAGAAGGGGCTGCGCCGTGAAACACAGTTTTTCAAAACGATTGCAGGCCGCCATCATTGGCCTTGCCCGACTGTCGTGGTCAGCTTGCACACCATTGGCTGGCCGTCGGAATTTGGAGGGCTTTATGGCGCCTATTGGTTCGACACGCGCGCAGGCCACAACATCGTCTGCCGCGCCTCATTGGCCTTTGCAGTGACCACGGCGATCAGCGGGCTGATCCGCCGCCAATCCTCTCCTTATCACAACTTCCCGAACCGGTTCTGGAAACTCATAAAGTCGAGCAAAAAATTGAGATTTGGTCTGCCCCAATTCCCCGAAACAAGATGCAAGAATGTTCAGAGCTTGTGGCTATTTCGTGTTGGTTTACCTAACGCCCCTCCTCGAGCGCGCCAAAATTAGCATACCTTATACAAGACAAAGAAATTTGGCCTCGCAAATTTCAAAAGAGCATATTCGAAGATGCAAACATTCAGAACATCATTTTCACATAGGTTTCGCGCCCAATTTCCGAGAACATCAAAACGAAGAACCCTGTCCAAACCACTACGGAAAAGACAGTGATAAAATCATTGAAGACCCGATCATAATGAGGTCGCCACCTCATCGAGATGCGAAATTTTTTTACCGACACGGCGACAGGATATGCACGTCGTATTATCCGATGTCCGGCAAAAAATATATAGTAAGAAACAAAGCCAGAACAAACGTACAGGACTAAAGGTAGGATCCTCTTAAACCCGTCCGCGAACTGGAACTCCAACAAAAAGGCCTCACAACCTTGCTGGGGAGGATCTTGAGGAAGTGGTATCCCCTCTTTGCAATATTCCAACACAGATTCGTAAACTTGAACGTACTCCTGCAAAGGGATCACGTTAAGCCCCATGCCGCATATCAGATAAACAGCGACAAACAGGGTGAAAATAGGAAGCGAGTAAAACAAGACAATCGTGATATTCAGCCTCACACCTGCGATCGGCTTTCTCTTCCGATTAAAAATGGCACGAGCGCTATATCGACGATGAACTTTTTCTATGAAACGAATATTGGATACACAGTCTTCTATGAAATCCTGATGTAAGAAATCTAGGAACGCCGCGATCGTCGCAGCCGCGAGTGTAGCTGACACAAGGAGGCAAACGACCAATGCGTAAGCATCGGGGTAGCGAAGAAATGAAGCATTTTCAGCGACCCCTGATACGAAAGACAGAGCTGTAAAGAACGCGCCCAGAATCGCTGCATAGAAAACTCGATACCCTAAAAGGGTTCTGTTGAGTTCCGCTATCCGAGAAATTGCACACTCAATGACAAACCTGTCATCCTCAGACATGGCGCGAACAGAAGTTTTCGCAACCGCTCGTTCATCAGACATCGATGCACCCGAGACAATCTTTAATCAGCACAAAGAGTGCAAAAGTTGAGTTCGAAACTCAACAAAAAAGCTGTCAGGGACTCAAAACACTGCGTCGATACCCTTAACGTCCAACCTCAGCTATCCATCTTCAGCGCAGAGATAAACGCCTCTTGTGGGATGTCTACCTTGCCGAACTGGCGCATCTTTTTCTTACCCGCTTTCTGCTTCTCCAGCAGTTTCTTCTTCCGCGTCGCGTCGCCGCCATAGCATTTCGCCGTCACGTCCTTGCGCAGCGCAGAGAGGGTCTCGCGCGCGATGACCTTGCCTCCGATGGCTGCCTGGATCGGGATTTTGAACATGTGGCGCGGGATCAGGTCCTTGAGCTTTTCGCACATCGCCCGGCCCCGCATCTCGGCGCGGTCGCGGTGAACCATCATCGACAACGCGTCCACCGGCTCGTCATTCACCAGCACCGACATCTTGACCAGATTGTCCTCGCGGTAGCCGGTCATCTGATAGTCGAACGAGGCATAGCCCTTGGTCACCGATTTCAGGCGGTCGTAGAAGTCGAACACCACCTCGTTCAGCGGCAGGTCATAGACCACCATCGCGCGGCTGCCCGCGTAGGTCAGATCCTCTTGGATGCCGCGGCGGTCCTGGCAGAGTTTCAGCACGTCGCCCAAATATTCGTCCGGCACCAGGATGGTCGCCTTGATGCGCGGTTCCTGGATGTGGTCGACTTTTGAGGGGTCGGGCATGTCGGCGGGGTTATGCAGCTCGATCATCTCGCCGGGTTCGCCGTCTTTGCCCTTCATGAAGACGTTGTAGACAACGCTTGGGGCGGTGGTGATCAGCTCGATGTTGTATTCGCGTTCGATCCGGTCGCGGATGACCTCGAGGTGCAAGAGGCCCAGGAAGCCGCAGCGGAAGCCAAAGCCCAGCGCGGCCGAGGTTTCCATTTCAAAGCTGAAGGAGGCATCGTTGAGCGCCAGTTTCTCGATGGCGTCGCGCAGATCCTCGAACTCGGCACTGTCGACCGGGAATAGACCACAGAAAACCACCGGCTGCGCGGGCTTGAAACCGTCAAGCGCCGTGTCGGTGCCGTTGCGGTCATTGGTGATTGTGTCGCCCACACGTGTGTCGCGCACCTGTTTGATGGATGCGGTCAGGAAGCCGATCTCACCGGGCCCCAACTGATCAATCATCTCCATCTCAGGACGGAACACGCCGATGCGGTCGACGTGGTGCAGGGTGCCGTTCGACATGAACTTGACCCGCATGCCCTTTTTCAGGGTGCCGTCCATGATACGGACCAGGACGATCACGCCGAGGTAGGCGTCGTACCATGAATCGACCAGCATCGCCTTGAGCGGCGCGTCCACAGTGCCCTGCGGTGCGGGAAGTTGGGTGACAATCGCCTCGAGTGTTTCGTGGATGCCCACGCCGGTCTTGGCGCTGACCTGGATGGCGTCGGTCGCGTCGATGCCGATCACATCCTCGATCTGTTCCGCCACGCGGTCACAATCGGACGCGGGCAGGTCGATCTTGTTGAGAACCGGCACGATCTCGTGATCCGCATCGATGGCCTGATAGACATTCGCCAGCGTCTGCGCCTCGACCCCTTGGGTGCTGTCGACAACCAGCAGCGAGCCTTCGACCGCACGCATGGAGCGAGAGACCTCATAGGCAAAGTCGACGTGACCGGGGGTGTCGATCAGGTTCAGGACATAAGCCTCGCCATTGTCGGCGGTGTAATCGATACGGACCGTGTTGGCCTTGATCGTGATACCCCGCTCGCGCTCGATGTCCATGGCGTCGAGCAGCTGCTCTTTCATGTCGCGATCCTTGACGGTGCCGGTCTCCTGGATGAGCCGGTCAGCAAGGGTGGATTTGCCATGGTCGATATGCGCGACGATGGAGAAATTGCGGATATGAGCGAGGTCTGTCATGGCTTGGGGATATGGTTGGGAATCGCGGGCTGGTCAAGGTCGATCAAGTCAAGCGGAAGAATACGATGGAACGAAATGAACGATTTCATCGACTGGGTGCGCGATGAAGCTGACCGACCGAGCAAGAAACTCCTTTCAGTTCGCCATGCGCTTAGACGTCTACCTCTGATTTTTTCGGCTCGCGACCAAGGGGTAGCCCAAAAAAACTTACGCAGAACATTGACTGCGAACATCCTGCTAGACGTACAAAGTTCCTTGCAAGCCTGCGAGAGAATACTCAAGCAACCAACAATGAGCCTCTGCATCTGACCTTAATATTGCCAAAAAGAACGGGTAACATCCTGCCCCGTACGAGTCGCGAATTTCATCGCGGACGGTTTGAGGCAGAGCATGGCAAATTATTCGATTTTCACCCTGGGTGAATCGCAGATGACGATTTCCGGTGGCGGGCAGCTGGATGGAGTCACGCAAGGCGACGGCTCGCATTTGGTGGGGCTTACGATCACGCTCAATTCCAACGCCTGGCAAGAGGTGCAGATCCGCGACGGTGGCTCGGACACGGATTTTCGCGACAATGATGGCAACCAGCGCCTTGACGGTAATCAGACCATTGATGGGGTCAACTACTCGGACGGTCAGCGGATCGAGGCCGAGTATGGCCTGACGCTCACCGACGGCGTGAATATCTATCAGGTCGTGGGCGTCAACGTGAACAACTCCAACCCGTCCTTTGGCACCATCGAAGGGCTTGCCTTTGTCGGCGGCCCTGGCGGATTTCCCCCGGTTGGCGTGCCGCTCACGGTGGTCAGTGCTCAGGAAGGGCCGAACTTCGAAAGCACGGAATACGCCACGCCGATTTGTTTTGTGCGGGGCACGCTGATCGACACGCCCTCGGGCCCGCGACCGATCGAAAGCATGAAGGCAGGCGACCGTGTTTGGACAGATACCGACCAATTGAGCCGCGTGAAATGGGCCGGGGGACGCGCAGCCATTGCCGCCGGTCGCTTTGCTCCGGTTGAAATCCCGGCTGGAACTCTGGGCGCCATCCGCCCTTTGCGCGTGTCGCAGCAACACCGCGTCCTGATTACGCATCCGGTTGCCGAAATTTTGTTTGGATCGGTCAAGGTCTGGATCCCCGCCACCCATCTGATCAGCGCAGGCCTGGCACATTTGGCTCCGGGCAGCGGTGTCGAGTACTTTCATCTGCTTTTGGACGCTCACCGGGCGGTCCGCGCCAATGGGGTCGAGACCGAAAGCCTTCACATCCCAAATTCGGTAAGCGACACAGAAGAAGCCGTGCATTTCTTCCCTGAATTAGCGGCCGTGGACCCTGCACCCTACCGTTTGTCTTACCCAAGCCTTAAGCGACACGAAGCCGACATACTGTTTCGTGAGATCGCCAAGATTGATCCAAACCCAAGCTTGCGCCATAGTGCGTAAAAATTCTGATCGGGGCGCAAGACCCCGCACGAACGACCGAGGCAATGACATGAAGTACTATCTGACTGCCCTGCTGTGTGCAGGGACATTGGCCGTCACGGCCCCAACCGCGTCACTGGCCGCAAATGGCGTCATCAAGCGCGCCTGCGTAGCCTCCGACAGAGCCGCGGCCACACCTGCTCGCTGCGGCTGCATACAACGGGTTGCCAACGACGCACTAAGCCGCAGCGACCGCCGAACCGTTGCCAAGTGGTTTGCAGATCCGCACGAGGCACAGGAACTCAAGATGTCACAAACTGCCAGTGACGATGCTCTTTGGGAACGTTATCAAGCGTTTGGTCAGTTGGTTCAGGCCGTCTGCAAGTGAGCAGCGGGGGCTCTGCCAATGTGCACGAAGCCCCTCTTACGCTGATTGGGTATCGCTACTCGGTCTACAACTGGATCGTCCGCGGGGTGCTGCATCACACAGGCACCCCCTACCGGTTCGAAGATTTCGATCCATTCTCCCAAGACCTGGACGCACATCCGCACCCTTTTGGGCGCGTGCCGGTACTTAGGCATGGCGAGGTCACCTTGTATGAAACTGCCGCAATTTGCAGTTATGTCGACGCGATACAGAACGCGTCACCCTTGATGCCAACCGGCGCTTTGGCCCGGGCCCGTGTCTTGCAAGTCACGTCGATTATCGACACCTACGGGTACTGGCCGATGATCCGGCAAGTTTTTGCTCAACGAGTGGTTCGCCCATTCGAAGACCAGGAACCAGACGAAAACGAGATCGCAGAAGGCTTGCAATCGTCTGCCCGTGTTCTTGCAGCCTTGGAAGAGATCGCCAAAGAGCGGGTGGTTCTATCCGGTGACGAACTGACGCTGGCAAATTGCCACTTAGGACCAATGATGAGCTACTTTTGCCGCGCCCCCGAGGGGGCATCGGCATTGCAAGATTACCCGGCACTATCACGGTGGTGGTCGCAGATCTTGAACCGGCAATTCCTGCGCGACACTGATCCTTTGTCAAACGGCCCAGCTTAACCGTTGCCAACCGCCCGAATTGGGGAGTGCATCCGCTCCAGCCGGATGTCGGCGGTGCGCGCGTGTCCCTCCATCCCTTCGGCTCGTGAAATGGCGGCTGTGGCGCGGGCAAGCGCGGGCAGCGCCTCATCCTCGACACGCTGCCAGGTCACCGTCTTGAGGTATTTGTGCACGCTCAGGCCACCGGTGTAACGCGCCGCACCAGAGGTCGGCAGCACGTGGTTCGGCCCGCTGGCTTTGTCGCCAAAGGCAACTGTCGTGTTTGCCCCCAAGAACAAGGACCCATAGGCGTTCAAACGCATGCGCCACCAATCAAGATCGACCGCCTGCACATGCAGATGCTCGGGCGCGTAACGGTCCGCGACTTGCGCCATCTCCTCGCGGTCGGCACATAGGATCACCTCGCCCAAGGCGTCCCAAGCGGCTTGCGCGCTGGAGCGGTTGGGCTCGGGCAACTCAGCGATGCAGCCGGGGATGTGGGCTAGAACTTGGGCTGCCAAATCCGCGTCATCCAGCACCAGCCAAACAGGTGAGTTGTAGCCATGCTCGGCCTGCCCCACCAAATCCCAGGCCACCGTCAGCGCATCCGCTGTTGTGTCAGCAATCACAAGCGAATCCGTGGGCCCGGCAAACATATCGATCCCGACAGGCCCAAAAAGCTGCCGCTTGGCCTCGGCCACGAACTGATTGCCGGGGCCAACCAGGATATCTGCCTCAGGGGCTCCGAACAGGCCAAAGGCCATCGCCGCCACGCCCTGCACACCACCGACCGCAAGAATGCGGTCAGCGCCAGCAAGCGACATGGCATACAGGATCGCGGGGTGCACGCCCTGCCCCGGACGCGGCGGGGAGCAGGCGGTGATATTGGGCACGCCCGCCGCCCGCGCCGTGGTGATCGTCATCAGGGCCGACGCGATATGCGCATACCGCCCCCCCGGTACGTAACAGCCCGCCGCATTCAGCGGGATCTGCCGCTGACCGGCAATCAGGCCTGGGCGCAGCTCGGTTTCAAAGTCCATCGCAGACGCCCGCTGCGCCTCGGCAAAGCGGCGGATGTTGTCGTGCGCATAGCAGATCTCTGCCTTGAGCGGATCGGGCACGCGCAGCGATGCCTGCTCTACCTGATCGGGGGTGACAACGATGTCGCCGTCCCACCCGTCCAGCTTGGCAGCATAGTCGCGCACGGCCTGCTCGCCACCTTCCTTCAGACGCGCCAACATGATCTGGACGGTGTCTGCTGTATCGCCCGCAGAATGAGGAGCAAGGCCGGGTGCGGATTTCAGATATTCAACCATGTTAGGTGTCCTGTCACTTCAATACTTGACCATTGGGTCGCAGAGTTTCACAAAAGGCAAAACTATGGGGGTCTGCCAGATGCTGATGAAAGGGGTGACGTTGCGCGGTCTCGAGGTGTTCGAGGCGCTCGCAAAAACGGGATCGGTGGCGCAAGCCTCGGATCTGACGGGCCTGAGTCAACCTGCCGTCAGCCAACAGCTGCGCAACTTGGAAAAGGCGCTTGGGACCGATCTGGTGGATCACGGTAAGCGCCCGATGGTGGTGACGCCCGCGGGCCGGTCGTTTCTGGCTCGAACCGAGGCGGTGTTGTCCGAACTGCGGCTGGCGCAGAGCGAACTGACGGTGATGGACCTGACCCACCTGAGCACGCTGTCGATCGGGTTGATCGACGACTTCGACAATGACCTGACACCCCGCCTGGTGACGATCCTGGCCGACAGCCTGACCAAATGCCGGTTCAAACTGATCACCGCGCCCAGCCATGAAATCAGCGAAGCGATGCAACAGCAGCGGCTGCACATCGCCGTCGCGGCCACGACCGGAGAGATGCTGGATGGAGTGGTCGAATACCCGTTGGTTCGCGACCCGTTTTTGTTGGTGGCCCCCAAGGGCCATGTGCCCGAGGGCGCGGATATCATGGCAGCGCTGCAAGGTTTGCCGCTGCTGCGCTATGCCCGCGAACAGCTCATCAGCCGCCAGATCGAGGCGCATCTGGCGCGCCAAAAGCTGGTGTTCGAAGAACGGTTCGAGATCGGCTCGCATCTGGCGCTGATCGCCATGGTGGCCCGCCGGGTGGGCTGGTCGGTGACGACCCCGTTGGGCTACATGCGGGCGGCGCGGTTCCATGACCAGATCGACGCCTACCCGCTGCCGTTCTCGTCTTTTTCGCGCACCATCTCGCTCTTTGCAGGGGCCGATTGGGCCGACCGGGTGCCACGCGACGTGGCCCAGACCATGCGCCGCTTGGTGCAAAGCCAGATGATCGACCCTGCGGTGGCCAAGCTGCCCTGGCTCAACACCCAGCTGCGCGTGATCGACAGCTAGGCTGGCAAGGCGCGGTCTGGCGCAGAGCGGTGACATTGCGGGGCGATCCTGTCGAAAAGGGTGAAGCTATCACTCGGATAAATCCCACGCACCGGCCTTCGGACAAGAGTGGCTGGTTCAGTTTCCTGATCAGCAGATCATTGTTTTGACTTTGCTTAAGTAAGGCTCCGCTTCAATCCCTGTGCCGCCCGTTCGATCAGATCCAGCGCACCGTCAAAATCGCGGGTGTAATAGGGGTCGGGCACGTGATCGATGTCAGGATCGTCGATGTAATCGGTCAAGACACACACCGGCGTGTCATTCCCCACAGTGCGCAGAGCTTCGATGTTTTCGATGTTCTCGGCATCCATCCCGACGATCAGATCGAACCGGTCAAAGTCATCCGGCTGAAACTGCCGCGCCCGCAAATCCCCGATCTCCAGCCTCCTCTGCCGGGCCGCGTCTTGCATGGGGCCATAGGGCGGTTTGCCCACATGCCAGCTGGCCGTTCCGGCGCTGTCGGTGCTGGCCTCGGGCATCAACGCACGAAAAACACCTTCGGCCGCAGGGGAACGGCAGATATTACCAAGACAGACAAAGAGGATTCGGTGGGTCATGGGCATGCTCCTTTGAGCCACCAGTCTTAGGGATTGGAGCGGGCATGGAAAAGATCGTCATTCTCACCGGGGCCGGAATATCGGCAGAAAGCGGGTTGGGCACCTTTCGCGACGAGGGTGGGCTTTGGTCACAACACCGGATCGAAGATGTGGCAACCCCCGAAGGGTTCGCGCGCGACCCCGCTCTGGTCCAGGGGTTCTACAACGCCCGACGCGTGCAGGCAGCTCGGGCGCAGCCGAACGAAGCCCACCGGGCACTTGCGCGGCTGCAACGGGACTGGCCGGGTGAGGTGGTGATCGTGACGCAGAACGTTGACGGTCTGCACGAAGCAGGCGGGGCCAGCGACGTATTGCACATGCACGGCATCCTTGCCGGGGCGCTCTGCGCCAGCTGCGGTCATCGTTGGACAGCACCGGACCAGATGCAGGTGGGCGAGCCCTGCCCCTCTTGCGGGGCTCCTGCGGGCCGCCCGGATGTGGTGTGGTTCGGCGAGATGCCGTATTTCATGGATCAAATCTATGACCACCTGGCCAAGGCCAGCATCTTCGCCGCCATCGGCACGTCGGGACAAGTCTACCCGGCTGCGGCCTTTGTACACGAAGCAATTGCCGCGGACGCGCGAACGGTCGAGTTGAACCTGGACCCCTCGGCAGTGGTATCCAGCTTTGACGAGACACGCTTTGGTCCAGCCAGTGAGACGGTACCAGCCTGGGTCGATGAGCTTCTCGGCAACCGATAGGGCACAGTGCTGACTTCAAACCAGCGTAAAGTGCAGCGCTCTGCGGTGACGCGCCGGGCGCAGCCCGGCGCCCGGCCCAACGGGAGGAGGGCATCTTTGATGCACGAACGACGGGCGGGAGCCTCCCCGCCCACCAGATCGATCTTCAGTGTTTGTGCGCGCCCGCTTCCGGCTTGCGTTCAAGGTCCACCGGCACTTCGATCTCGACCTCACCGGCCTTTTCGAACACCAGTGTCACCGGGATCATGTCGCCTTGTACAAAGGGTTGGTTCAACCCCATGAACATCACGTGGTCACCCCCGCGTTGCAGCCCGTGCATCTCGCCTGCAGGAATGGCAAAGCCCTCTTCCACGTGCAGCATCTGCATGACGCCATCGGCGTTTTCTTTATGGGTGTGCAGCTCAACCCGGGCGGCCACGTCCGATTTGACGTCAACCAGCCGATCATCCTCGGTCCCGTGGTTCATGATCATCATGAAGGCCGCACCGGTCTTGGCCGCTTTGCCGGCCGATCGCGCATAAGGGTCCTTGATCATGATCGCGTCGCCCGCAAAGGCGGATGTTGCAACGGTAACGGCTGCCAGAGCTACGGCGAAAACTTTGGTGAAGCGCATGTCTTCTTTCCTGTATGTTTGTCTGTCTGAAAGGGATTTGGATGTCAGACAGTTACAGGCGGTGCCCGCGCAAACGGGGCCATCAACGGAGCCGGTATCAAGGCTTCAGTCAAACGTGCAGGCGCAGAGGTCTCTACAGGCGCCTCGGGGCGCAATGCCACCTCATCGGGCAGAACTGCACCCAGCAGTGTTAGAGCATATTCAGGACAAAACGCCGGGGCTTGTGTTGGCTGGCCATGTTCATCGACCATGACCACGATCGGCCCGGTGCCGGTACAGATCACCATCTGCCCCACCGCCGCATCCATCCCGCGCGATGCGGCCATGCCCTGTCCGGTCAAAACAACCAGCAGGCTTAGCGCAAGGGCAAGATATGTGCGAAGGGAGGCGCTCATCCTGCCACCGGAGGTGACACCGCGTGGCGCAAGCTGCAAGCTGAAATCGACGCCTGCAACCTCATGACGCAACCCTTGGGCGTACCACCCATGAGGCACCAAAACGAAAAACCCTGCACGCAGCGTGCAGGGTTCTCCTGAAATTCGAAAAGCGCGTGAAGCGATCAGGCCGCGGCTTGTGCCTTGGCGATCTCTTTCTTCACTTTCAGCGCGTTTGCCGACAGCTCTTCGTCCTTGGCCTTGGCCAGGAACGCGTCCAGACCACCACGGTGGTCGACCGAGCGCAGAGCAGCCGCCGAGATGCGCAGCTTGACGCCACGGCCCAGGGTTTCCGACTGCAAGGTGACGTCGTTCAAGTTCGGCAGGAAACGACGACGAGTTCTGTTTTTGGCGTGGCTGACATTGTTGCCAGTCATCGGGCCTTTTCCGGTCAGTTCGCAACGGCGCGACATGGTTTCTTCCTTTGTTTCTGGAGGCTCGGGATCACCCGCAGCCAAATCACAAGGGGCGCTATCCGTTGACGCGCCCGAAAACTGGTTGGATGCGTTTAGGAGGAATCGCTGCCAGCGTCAAGTCATCTGCCAGCCTTTTCCGACGCTTTGTCTTTCATCAGCTGAATATGTCTGCGCTCGGCCGTTGCCGCAAGTTCCTGTCGGCCGCTTTGTTCCGCCCGTTGCGCCAGATGACGCCAGTAAACCGGGCTGCCACGCCGTGACGTGCGATGCAATTTGCACAGCTGCGACACACCAACCATTTCGGTTCTGAGCAGCCTTTGCAGGGCGCCAAGTTTCCCACCCTGGCGCAAGACCTGTGTTGCCGGATGCCCCGAGGCCGCCAAGCGGGCCACGCTCATGCCAGGAAACACCAGATCAATCATCTGCGCATGCACCAGATCCGCCGTTCTGAATGGATCGGCAAGCACGACCCCCTGGACGGGGTGCTCTCGCTCCATCAACCCCCCAAGGTCCGGGTCAAACTCCTTTGCAAACTTTCGATATCGGCGATCAAAAGGCACATGATCAGGTGCGATTGAATACTGTGGCGATACAGCGATCAGGTGCGACAGGTTCAACGCCTTGGCAAATCTGAGGGCCGCATACCCACCCATCGAGAACCCTATCGAATGGACGGCTGCGAACTGTCTGGAAAAACGGTCAAGTTCAGCTTCCAACGCTTGCGTTTCGGAATTGATATACCAATCATTCAACCGCGCTTGCAGGTGCAAATGTGTGTATCCGGCACTTACAAATGACCTCACGGGAACAGCTTCGGAGTAGGCCCCTGCCTCTTGGGTGCGCTGGCGGAAACTGACAAACAGGCGATCCTGTCCTGGATTGAACATGCTGGCGCGCAGCCTGTCCCCATCAAAAAGTCGCGTTTCCGGCAATACACTCAAACTTTCAGGTGCCCCCTCAACATCTGATCTGCAGCAGCCGAGGGGCTCATGGCACCGTCTGCGACATTGCTGCTCAACGAATCCATCATAGCGCGCGCCTCTGGGGCATCCAGCCGCGCCAACAGGGCCTGACGGACCTCTTGGTCGAACCAATAGCGGGCCTGATTTGCCCGGGTCGCCTCCCAGAACCCGTTTTCCTTACGCCAGTTGATCAGCGCCTGCATCTCGTCCCAGGCTGTGACCAGACCGTCCTCTTGCAAGGCCGAGACCATCATGGCCTTGGGAAACTCTTTTGGATCTTGCGGACGTTTGCGCAGCAGGCGCAAGGCACCCGCGTAATCGGCACAGGTGCGAGTGGCCGCCGGTTTCAGATCACCATCGGCCTTGTTGACGAGAATCAGGTCTGCCATTTCCATGATGCCGCGTTTGACCCCTTGCAGCTCGTCCCCCCCGGCCGGGGCCAACAGCAACAGGAACAGATCCGACATCTCGGCCACAACCGTCTCTGACTGGCCAACACCCACCGTCTCGATCAGCACGACGTCGAACCCCGCCGCCTCGCATAGGGCAACGGCCTCGCGCGTGCGTCGCGCCACACCGCCCAGATGGGTCTGGCTGGGGGACGGGCGAATAAACGCGTTCCGCTCGCGGCTCAACCGCTCCATCCGGGTCTTGTCACCCAAGATCGACCCACCCGAGCGGGACGAGCTGGGATCGACAGCCAGAACCGCAACGCGCAGCCCCTGCCCCACCAGATGCATGCCAAAGGCTTCGATGAACGTGGATTTGCCCACCCCTGGTGTTCCCGACAGGCCAATCCGCATCGCTTGTCGCCGCGCGGAACTCAGCTGTTCCAGCAGAGCTGTGGCTTGTGCTCGGTGATCTGCGCGCCCACTTTCCACCAGTGTGATCGCGCGCGCCAAAGCCCGACGATCGCCTGTCAGAATCTTGTCACCCAGCTGTGCGATGTCCATGATGGTTCGACCCTTATTTAATTTGCGCTACTTGACGCCGAGCGGGTTGCTTTGTCCAGAGTTTGAAGGGGTTTCACAATATGTATCTTCGCCGCATTGCCTTTACCCTCGTGGTCCTGCCCCTGTTTGGCGCCCATTCTGCACGGGCCGCAGACACCGATGCGCTCTTTGATGTGCAGGCCTGGGGCGTGAAAATTGGTGAGTTTCGCATCTCGGGCCAGGATCGTAGCAATAGCTACTCCGTGACTTCGAAATTCGAGACAACCGGTCTGGTCAAACAGCTTGGACGCATCTGGTTCACGATGTCCGCCAAGGGGCAAAAGTCGGGCGGCAGCTTTATCCCTGCACGCTATGCCGAGCGGGTTCAGACGGGACGGCGCAAATCCGAAGCCCAGATCGACTATTCTTCGGGCTTTCCGCTGCTAACGGGTGGCAAACTTGGCACCGAAGACGCCGAGGTTCTGGATGCCGCCGCGCAGACGGACACCGTTGATCCGCTGACGGCCATGTTCATCGCCCTAAGCGATCAACCGCGCGCTGGCTTGTGCACGCTGAACCAACCGATCTTTGACGGCGCGCGCCGTACCATAGCCTTTATGACCGGACGCCGCGACGACGGCGACAACGTGGTCTGCACCGGCCAGTTTCAACGCTTGGGCGGCTATTCGGCCAAGCAACTGCGGCAGGGGCGCAATTCCAGCTATGAGCTTACCTATGTCCCCGCCGGTGTCTTGATGCGGGTGCAAGAAGCGCGCGTCACCAGCTCTCGCGGCACCGCCATCCTGACCCGACGCTAGACGCCGTCGCCTGCTTTGGCGATAAGGCGGGCATGAGCAAGCTCCCCATCGAAGACGCCCTGCCCGACCTGATTGACGCCCTGCGCCGCACGGGCCGCGCCGTGCTGCAGGCCCCTCCCGGCGCAGGCAAGACCACGCGCGTGCCACTTGCCATGCTCGAGGCGGACCTGTGCGACGGGCGGATCATCATGCTGGAACCCCGCCGCCTGGCCGCTCGTGCGGCCGCCGAGCGGATGGCGCAAACCCGGGGCGAGCCAGTTGGACAGACGGTGGGTTACCGGATTCGGGGCGACTCCAAAACCACGAAAGCGACCCGGATCGAGGTTGTGACCGAGGGTATCCTGACCCGCATGTTGCAATCCGAACCAGACCTGCCGGGCGTCAGTGCGATCTTGTTCGATGAATTCCACGAACGTTCTTTGAACGCCGATCTTGGCCTGGCCCTATGCTTGGAAGTTGCCGAGGCCCTGCGTGACGACCTGATGCTGATCGCGATGTCCGCGACACTCGACGCTGGCCCAGTTGCCGACCTGATGAAAGCACCGCTGGTGACCTCGCAAGGGCGCAGCTTCCCTGTCGAAACCCGCTGGCTCGACCGACCGTTGCCCCCCAAGGCACGCAAGTTGGATGCCCTGGTCGACTTGGTGGTACAGGCAGAGCGTGACACACGGGCCGACGGCGGCGGTATTCTGGTGTTTCTGCCCGGCGAAGGAGAGATCCGCCGCGCCGAGGGGGCCTTGAACGGGCGGCTGTCCGGGGATTGTACCGTCCGACCGCTGTTTGGCGCGATGCCCTTCGGTGATCAACGCGCCGCTATTGCCCCAGTCCAATCAGGTCGAAAAGTGGTGCTGGCAACGTCGATTGCTGAAACCTCACTCACCATTCAGGACATCCGCGTGGTGGTCGACATGGGTCAGGCCCGCCGCGCCCGGTTCGATCCCGGTTCGGGCATGTCGCGGCTGGTCACTGAACGCGTGACCCGGGCCGAGGCCACCCAACGCGCAGGCCGCGCGGGTCGCGTGGCTGCCGGCGTGTGCTATCGCCTCTGGACCAGAGGAGAGGAAGGCGCGCTCTTTGCCTATCCCCCGGCCGAGATCGAAGCCGCCGATCTGACCGGGCTTGCATTGGAACTGGCGCTTTGGGGCGCGGAAACCTCCGACCTGGCGTTCCTGACGCCCCCGCCCGAAGGCGCTTTGGCCGAGGCTCGCGCGCTCTTGCAGATGCTGGGCGCTTTGGACACCTCCAACCGGATGACCGACCACGGGCGCGCTTTGACCGCCCTGCCCTTGCATCCGCGCTTGGCACATATGTTGGTGACCGCCGGGCAAGCGGCGGCCCCCTTGGCTGCGTTGTTGGCCGAACGCGACCCTCTGCGTGGAGCCCCCACCGATCTGACCCTGCGGCTCGAGGCTTTGCGCGATCCAAAAGCGTTTCAGCGCAAGAGGTCTTATCAGGTGAACTTTGGCGTCCTTGATCGCGTCCGGGCTGAGACCAAGCGCCTGCGCGCCCTGACCCGCCCCCAAGACAGCGACCTGTCACCCGTCGCCATGGCCGCACTCGCTTATCCCGACCGGATCGGACAGCGGCGCAAAGGCGACGCGGCGCGCTATGTCCTGTCAGGCGGCAAAGGCGTGGTGATGGAGGACAGCGACACTCTGGCCGCAGCACCGCTGATCGTTGCACTCGACACCGACGGCAACCCCCGCGAGGCGCGCGTCAGGTTGGCTGCACGCATCTCCGAGGGTGAGGTCCGCGCCCTCTTTGCTGATCAGATCGCGTGGCTCGATCACTGTGAATGGTCGAAACGCGAGCGCCGCGTGGTGGCCCGCAGGCGTGAATGCTTCGGTGCAATCGCGCTGGATGACCGCATTTGGAAGGACGTCCCGCCTGATGCGGTTGCCCTGGCCATGCTGGATGGCGTGCGCGATCTGGGGTTGCGTCTAGACGGGGCTGGTGCGCGCCTGGCGGCCCGGGTGGAACTCGCCCGTGCGGACGGGGCCGAGATGCCGGATTTCTCGCACGACGGACTGATGGCCACGCTTGAGGATTGGCTGCTGCCGATGCTCCCCGGCGTTCGCAGCGCCGAAGACTGGAGGCGGTTTGACCCGCTGCCTGCGCTGCAATCGGCACTCAGCTGGGGCCAGACGCAGGCGCTCGATCGCCTGGTGCCGTCGAAATTCGTGACACCTTTGGGGCGTAAGATCGCCATCGACTATGACGCCGACGGCAACCCTGAAATCCAGGTTCGCCTGCAAGAGATGTTCGGGGTGACGCGGCATCCCACCAGCGGCGGGGTGCCCCTGAAGATCACGCTTCTGTCGCCCGCACAACGCCCGATCCAGATCACCCGCGATCTGCCCGGGTTCTGGACCGGATCCTATGCGGATGTGCGCAAGGATATGCGGGCGCAATATCCCAAACACCCCTGGCCCGAAGACCCCACCCAAGAGGACCCCACCCTGCGCGCCAAACGGCGTAAGTGATCCGCTTTTGCCCAAACACGTGCGGCTGAACGCAACTGCAGCGCGCCGCAGGCGCGCTGCCGGGCCCAACGGGAGGGCGTGCATCTTTGATGCATGTCCCGACGGGCGGGAGCGCTACGGGCGCAAGCTTGGCAAACCGATCCCGGTTGCCTGAAACCCGCCATCAGCTGCCAGGATCTGGCCGGTGATGTAACTCGCCTTGTCGCTCAGCAGGAAGGTGATGGCCGCGGCAATCTCATCCTCGCTACCATAGCGGTTCAAAGGAATGGCATCGTGATAGGCCGCGCGGATGTCGGGCGTGTGCACGGCCAGCGCCAGCTTGGTGTTCACCGGTCCCGGTGCCACGGCGTTGACACGGATGCCAAGCTCGCCCAATTCCGCGGCCTGCTGCAAGGTCAACTGCGCCAGCCCCGCCTTGGACGTCCCATAGGCCACCCGCAAGGTTGACGCGCGCAGGCCCGAGATCGAGGTGATGTTGACCACCGCGCCGCCATCACCCTCGGCCAACAGCCCGGTCAGCGCCTGCGTCATCAGAAACGGCCCGTCCAAGTTGGTTGCCATGACGGTCTTCCACCGCTCGAAACTGGTTTCGCGGATCGGGCCGAAATCAGCCACACCTGCGTTATTCACCAACCCGTCCAGACGCCCGAATTCAGCCCCCAGCCAATCGGCAACGCGCGTGGCATCCTCGGGGATTGAGACATCCGCCTCACAGGCCACTGCCCCTTCGACGCTGTGAACGGCCTCGGCCAGAGCTTCGGCATCACGATCCAGCATGATCACCCGCCAGCCCTGTTCCGTCAGTTGCCGTGAAGTTGCCAGCCCGATGCCGCGCGCGGCGCCGGTTATCAATGCAGTTTTCATTCTCCGTCTCTATCCCCAATCGCCATGATGTTTGCCCGGCATGTCCATACGCTCGAATCCGTGTACCCCAAAGGCATCCCGCTGCGCCTGAATCAGGTTGGCCGTGCCAGTGCCCTGACGCGCCGTGTCGAACCACGCCAGTCCCGCTGACAAGGCCGGAACCGGAAGTCCAGCCGCAACCGCCGTCCCCACCACCTGCCGCAAAGCCGGGATCGCGGGCGCCAACAACTCGGCCATCCCATCCGCCAGCAAGACCGGCCGTTGAGGCGTCTTACGCAGCAGCGGCGCCAATTCATCCAGCAGGCTGGAGCGGATGATGCAGCCCGCCCGCCAAATCTCGGCAATACGGGCCAAATCCAATGACCAGTCAAACTCGGCCGAGGCCGCGCGCAGAACCTCGAACCCTTGCAGGTGCGCCAACACGCGACCGGCAAAGAGCGCGTTTTCCAGTGTAGCCGGATCCAGCTCCACCTGTCCCACGCCCGGAAACTGCGTCGCCGCGGCCAGTCGCGCGGACTTCGCCGACGACCAGGCACGCGCGCCAACAGCGGCCTCAATCGCGCTTGCGGATTGGCCCAGCTTCAACGCTTCGATCACCGTCCAGCGGCCGGTGCCCTTTTGCCCGGCCTGATCCCTGATCACATCGACCAGTGGCTTGCCGCTGTCAGTATCGGTCACGTGCAGCACCTTGGCGGTGGTTTCGACCAGGAATGACGCCAGCTTGCCCGCGCTCCAGTTCGCAAACAGCGCGCCAATCTGCGGGGCCTCCCAGCCCTGTCCATCGCGCAGCACGCCATAGACCTCGGCAATCATCTGCATGTCGGCATATTCGATGCCATTGTGCACCGTCTTGACGAAATGCCCCGCCCCATCCGTGCCCACATGGGCCACACAGGGATCGCCCTGGAACTCGGCCGCAATGGGTTCAAGGATTGGTTGCAACTGCTGCCAACTGTGATCGGAACCACCAACCATCATCGACGGGCCGTGGCGTGCGCCCTCTTCGCCGCCCGAGACACCCATACCAACAAAATGGAACGTCTTGGCCTGAGCCGTTCTGCGGCGGGTTTCATTGAAGTCTGCGTTGCCCGCATCAACGACCGTATCATCCGGATTCAGCAAGGGGGACAATTGGGCAAGCATGTCATCCACGGGCGCACCGGACGGGATCATCAAGATGATCACCCGAGGCGAGGCAAGCGCGGCGACAAAATTGCCTAAATCGGCCGCGCCGGTGATGCGCGACGACAGCGGGCCGGCCTCCTCCAGAAACGGGTCGATCCAGTCTGCCTCGCGGTTGCTGACGGCGATGCGAATGCCCTTGTCCGCGAGGTTCAACGCCAGGGCGCTGCCCATCGTTCCCAGACCATACACCCCGACCTGCACTTGGGTCCCCGCCGACGCCTCCGCCTGTTGTTGTGCCATGCACCACCTCTTACCAACTCAGCCCGACAAAGGTGCGCCATCCCCGCGACAGACGCAAGACGCCGAAAAGTCGAACAAATAATGGGCATTGTAAGTAATGCTGCATTCCCTATATTCCTTTGGAACTGCTGTGACAGAATGCAGCATGATCGAGCGTGAACCATGACAGATGCACTGATCAAAGCCTGGGAAGAGGTTGTGAGACCTTTTTTCCTGCGCCCCAAACGGGTGCAGGTGGCGGCACTGTGCACGCGTGATGGCGCGGCCGGGAAAGAGGTTCTGCTGATCACCAGCCGCGGCACCGGGCGCTGGATCGTACCCAAGGGATGGCCGATTGATGGGCTCAATGGTCCAGAGACTGCATTGCAGGAAGCTTGGGAAGAAGCCGGTGTTCAGGGCACACAAACCCACAAAGATCCAGTCGGGCGTTACAGCTATGACAAGATAAAGGGCAACGGCCTGGCCGTTCCGGTCGAAACCGAAGTCTATCGGATCGAAGTGTCAAAGCTGGCGGATGACTACCCCGAGGTTGGTCAACGCGAGCGCCGGTGGGTGCCCCCCAAAGAGGCCGCAAAGCTGGTACGAGAACCCCAATTGCAGGCCATTTTGCTCGATTTGTAACAGTTTCACGACTGTTTTATGGCAGCCGACTTGCGCCTGTCGCATGCAGCCTCTAATTGGCCGCGCGACACTCACAATAGACGGCAGACAAATGGCTGACGCAGAAAACAGCAACAAATGGACGACACTTGATCGCGACTTGAACCGCATATCGCGAGTTGAGATGGCGACCGCCTATGTTGCGCGACCCCTGGTTGGGCCAGGGATTGCGTTGGCGTTCATGGTGATTGCTGCCTTGGTTGCCATGCTGGCATTCGGCACCACATCCGGGAGCCTGATCATTGCGGCGGCCGCCGCCTTTGGCGCCTATATGGCGATCAACATCGGCGCCAATGATGTTGCCAACAACATGGGCCCCGCTGTGGGGGCCAACGCGCTGACCATGGGCGGCGCCATTGCCATTGCCGCCATTGCAGAAAGCGCCGGGGCTCTGCTCGCAGGTGGGGACGTTGTCTCGACCATATCCAAAGGGATCATCGACCCGTCCGGTATGCAAAGCACCGAGATTTTCATCTGGGCGATGATGGCGGCGCTGATCTCGTCTGCCTTGTGGGTCAATCTGGCCACGTGGGTGGGCGCACCGGTTTCCACCACCCATTCGGTCGTCGGTGGTGTCATGGGGGCAGGCATCGCAGCCGCTGGCATGGCCGCCGTCAGTTGGCCAACCATGGGCAAGATTGCTGCAAGCTGGGTGATCTCACCCGTTCTGGGTGGCGCCATTGCTGCTGCATTTCTGGCGTTGATCAAGGCCCGCATCCTGTATCAGGAAGACAAAATTGCAGCTTCGCGCCGCTGGGTCCCGATCCTGGTGGGCGTGATGGCGGGTGCCTTTTCCGCCTATCTCGCAGTCAAGGGCCTCAAGCGGATTGTAAAGATTGAGCTGGAGATCGCCCTGTTGATCGGGGTTTTTGGCGGTCTGGCGATTTGGGCACTCTGCGTGCCCCTGATCCGCCGTCAATCCGAGGGGTTGGAGAACCGAAACAAATCGGTCAAAACGCTTTTTGGCCTGCCTTTGGTCGTCTCCGCTGCCCTCCTCAGCTTTGCCCATGGCGCCAACGACGTGGCCAATGCTGTTGGCCCTCTGGCCGCCATTGTACACGCCACCGAATTCGGAGACTTTGCATCCAAAGTTGCAATCCCGACCTGGGTCATGGTCATCGGAGCCTTTGGCATCTCGTTCGGCCTGTTCCTGTTTGGACCCAAACTGATCCGCATGGTAGGCAGTCAGATCACCAAGCTGAACCCAATGCGCGCCTATTGCGTTGCCCTGTCCGCCGCGATCACCGTAATCGTCGCAAGCTGGTTGGGCTTGCCGGTCAGCTCAACCCATATCGCCGTCGGCGGCGTGTTTGGCGTGGGTTTTTATCGTGAGTGGCACATGGAGCGCCGACTGCAGAAATCCAGCGCCAATCGCCCAGTGGAAAGACGCATTGCGCGCGAGGAACGCCGCCGCCGCAAGCTGGTTCGCCGGTCGCATTTCATGACGATCATTGCGGCTTGGGTCATCACGGTGCCCGCCGCTGCGCTCATGTCGGCCAGCATCTTCTGGCTGCTCTCGCTGATGCTGTGATCCGGACAAGCTAGCCCCTGACGTCGCTTGCCGTCAGCGGAGGCTCTGCCGTTTCGATCAGTTTGGCCACCCTGCTGCAGATCGGGGTGGCCACGCCAGCTTGCTGCCCCAAACGCATGATCTCGCCCTGCAAACTGTCAATCTCGGTCGGACGCCCCGCCATCACATCATAAGCCATCGACGTCCGCGCGGTGGGGTCGATCGTCAGCATCTTGGCCGCAATCCGGCTGAACAGAGGCGTCGGCAGACGCAGGATGTGCGGCGTCATCCAGGCAGGCAGAGGCGTGGTTGAGGCCACATCCAAGCCTGAACGCTGCAGCACTTTCAGCGCCTCGGTCATCTGGTCCGCCATTACCCGGCGCCAGTCACGATCCAGGAGTTGTTCCTGCAAGGTCAGACCGCTGAGCGCATTCAACGCGTTGTTGAGGTTGATCACCAGCTTGCCCCATTGCACCGCTTCGATCCGGTCGCTTTCGGTCACGGCCAGATGCGGCACGCTCAGGGTATTTCCCAGATCGCCCGGGCCCTGCTCGATCACGATGTCCCCGGATGTGGCCCGGTGAAAGCCCGCGTCCGAGGGGACAACATTGAACGGAACCATACCTGCGCGTACAGCCCGGCCGGGCAATATGGCGCGCAAGGTGGCCGCATTTTCGATCCCGTTTTGCCACGACAGGACCGGAGCGTCTGCTGGTGCGTATTTGGCAATCAGGCGCGCCATCTCCTCTGTCGCGCCGGATTTGACAGTCACGATCACCAGATTCGCTTGGGCAAGACAGCTCGGGTCATCACTCAGACCCAATTGATCGGCTTGCACCACCTGCTCCAACCCCGAGAAATCCGAAACCGTCAGGCCATGCTCGCGGATCAGATCAAGAATGCGAGCCCGCCCCAACAGCGTGACAGGATGGCCAGCCGCAGCCAACAGCCCCCCTGTGAAACAGCCGATACTTCCGGCTCCTGCCATGACAATACACATCCCGATCTCTCCCCTCTGGATGATCTTGCGACCGACGGGGCAGAGAGGCAACCGTGACCATGCGACATGTCCGGGGGTACTCCCGCCCTCGCTGCATGCCCTGGCGGGCTCTTGCTCCGTTGGGCCGGGCGCCTCGCTTGTCGCTCGGCGCGGTCGCGTCCATCTGCGCCGTCAGCCTGCCCGTCTTTGCCTGCGCTCTTTAAGGCGTGCATGCGCCTCGGGCGTGCCATCGTGAAACGAGCCGAACCACTTGTCCCAGGGCATTTCCAGGTTGCCGTAGTTCACTTCGAAATACCTGTGATGCATCTGGTGGTGGAACGTCCCGAGCGCCAGCGCTTTGCGGTCCTTTACCAAAAGGCTTTCGAACCCTGTGTGCGACGTTGCCGCAGTCAGCCCCTGATGTTGCAAGTGGAACAGGATGTGTAGTGGATGGGCAGGAACCAGCAAATGGATCAGGATCGAAGTGAAGAAGAAAAACGCCTCGACGGGATGCATCGACAGCCCCGACCAGGGGCCTACATTGACGTTTCGGTGGTGCAAAGCGTGGGCCAGACGATAGAGCGGCCCCCAATGCAACGCCCTGTGGATCCAGTAGAAATGGAACGAGATCCAGACCGGAGTGAGCAGGAAAAAGAGCACAAACAGAACGGGATGTTCCGAGGGGACAAGCATGAGGACCCAGCCCCGAGCTATGCCATGAAACATCAGCACTTCGAAGAAGGTCCAGCATCCGACCCCGCTGACCAGTGTCCAAAACATGTTGTCGTGCACCTGATTGGCAAAGGTGAACTGCTTGCCTTTTCCCGCCAAGGGGCGCGGATCGAACTTGAGCCGTTCGCCCTGCTTTCGGGCGCGGAAAAAGAACAGATGCAGCCCACCTGCCACCAGTGCCATCAGCCCGAGATTGCGTAACCAGATCAGCGCGATCCAGTCGAGCGACAGCACCGCCATCCGCTCAATTGCTGGTGTTAGCCAGGTCCAGCTGATGAATGCGATCAGCAGCACAAGCACGTTTTCCGCCACCCCCAGCCACCGCACGGCAAGCCACTGTACCATGCGCGCCGGATTTGGCGGCCAGCTGAAAAACGGCGAGACCGCAATAGGCACATCAGGGGTATGCGCCCAGCCGGGCAGCTTTGGACGATCGGACATGGCGGGCCTTTGTTGGTTGCTCAATTGCGTTGACCCAGCATGTCACGTCCCTTTAAACCTGAAAAACAGAACTAATTGACCAATAACATCTGATTTTGTGAGGAAGGGAACGATGGACGATCTTCGCCTGTCTCTCCGATTGCTGCGGGCCTATTCAGTCGCTGTCGACTGCGGATCGATCACCGGTGCGGCGGAGGTATTGAATGTGGCTCCGTCGGCCATTGCCTCGGCCATCGACCGGGTCGAGGCGGAGTTTGGCGCCACATTGCTGGTCCGCGCCCGCGCCCGCGGCATTACGGCGACTCCCGCAGGGCGAGCTTTGGCAGCCCGGATCAAGCCGCTGATCGAAGAGTATTCAGACGTCATGCAGCAGGGCTATGCCCTGAACCAGGGTTTGCGTGGCACACTGCACATTGGCTACTATGCACCTGTCGCTCCGGCGTTTTTGCCGCATATCTTGCAAAATCTGAGCAGTGAAAGCCCTGATTTGAGATTCAATTTGCAGGAATGCGACAATATCACGGCGCAATCTGGGCTTTTGGATGGCACGCTG
This sequence comes from Falsiruegeria mediterranea M17, assembly GCF_900302455.1. Taxonomy (GTDB): domain Bacteria; phylum Pseudomonadota; class Alphaproteobacteria; order Rhodobacterales; family Rhodobacteraceae; genus Falsiruegeria; species Falsiruegeria mediterranea. The sequence continues at coordinate 211,496 of NZ_ONZG01000004.1, read as the reverse complement.
GATGTGGCCATTTTCGCGGGAGACGAGCTTTTGGCCGGTGTGGACACGCGCCCACTGATGGATCTGCCGCCTTATGTGCTTGCCCCCGACGGACACGAGCTGAGTACAAGGTCAGAGCTGGGTTTGTCCGATTTGCACAACGTGCCCCTGGTCCTGCTCGACCTGCCCGTGGCCGGGGCCTATGTTCGCCGCCTGCTGCGGGCCGCCGGGGTCACGCCGCGGGTCGCCGCCACTTGCACAAGCGTCGAGATGGTGCGCTCGCTGGTTGGCGCGGGCGCTGGCGTGGCCGTTCTGAACATGCGGCCCCGCACACAGCAGAGTTATGGGGGTGACCTGGTGCAGGCTTTGCCGTTGATCGATGGAGAGCCCCTGCATCTGGTCACGGGGCGGGCAGCTGGCTCTCCGCGCCGCTTGGTACAGGTGTTTCAGGACCAGTTGCACGAATGGTTCGCCGGACCTGAAGCACGCGCCCTGATCACCCGGTAGGGGCCTGTTTCGCCGCAGGCCAGCCAAAGATCAGGTTGTCGGATTTCCACAGCGGCCCCTTGTCTTGCTTTTCAGCCACGACGCTACCGCCCTGCGCAGCATAAAACCCGATCGCTAGGGTGTTTTCATTGACAACAGCCAGTGTCACCTGTGCATTGCCCGCATTCGCGGACATGTTTTGGGCCTGCCGCAACAGATGCGCCCCAATCCCGGACCCGCGGGCGGAGTTCACGACATAGAGGTGGTCCACCTCTGCCGCGCATCCAGACAAGGCGCACAGGCCTATGATACGTCCACCAACCTCGGCCACCAGCGTCGGCGCGTTTGTCTCTAGTCGGGCCTGCCAATACCGATTGCGATGAGCCAGATTCAGAGCGAGACGCACCTCGGGCGGGGCGATCTTGGCATAGGTTTCCTGCCAAGTTTCGAAATGGACCTGGGCCAGCGCCTCACCATCGGAAGGCATTGCCAAACGGTAGGTCACCTTGCCATCGCAATAGTGATGCCCTGCCCTGATCCAGGCCATTTGCGCGGCGACGTTTTCTGCGGCACGCACCAGCAGATAGTCGCGATCAAAGGTCGAGGTGACAAAGACACCCAAACCGGCCTGGGAAATCGGCCGCACCGCCGAGAGAACAACGCCGGGTACATCCAAATCGACCAGGTTGGAAACCTGTACTGCCTGCCAGCCGCCTGAGCTTTGCTCGGTTGCGGGCACTCGGTCCTCAAGGCACAGGATCGAGGTTTCATCGGGGGCTTGAGTAACACTCACCAGCCCCTTGCCCTTTACCCATTCAGGCACAGGCATATCGGGCGCGCGCCGGGTCACCGCATAGGCTCCCGGCAGCGCGTTCAGCACGAGCTGCACAGTCATGATGTTTTCCTTAGTTTGGCTTAGGTGCCCAGGCACCAGCGCATGATGGCTTTTTGCGCGTGCAGGCGGTTTTCGGCCTCGTCAAAGATTACCGAGTTCGGGCCGTCCATCACTTCGGATGTCGCCTCCTCCTCGCGGTGTGCAGGAAGGCAATGCATGAACAGCGCGTCGGGTTTGGCATGAGACATGAGCTCGGCGTTGACCTGATAGGGGCGCAACATGTTATGACGACGTTCCTTGGCGGATTGCGCGTCATGCATGGACACCCAGGTGTCGGCCACGATCAGATCGGCACCCTCGACAGCTTTGAACGCATCGCGTTCGATCACGACCTTGGAGCCCTTCTTGCGGGCAAACCCCATGAATTCTTCTTCGGGGTCGAACTGCGACGGACCCGTAAAGGTGAAATCGAACCCGAACTGACCAGCGGCATGCAGGAAGGACGCGCAGACATTGTTGCCGTCGCCGGTCCAGACCACTTTTTTGCCTTTGATCGGGCCGCGGTGCTCTTCGAACGTCAGGACATCGGCCATGATCTGACAGGGGTGCGTGCGGTCGGTCAGACCGTTAATCACCGGCACGCTGGCGTACTCCGCCATCTCGGTCAGGACGGTTTCGTCGAACGTGCGGATCATGATCATGTCGACATAGCGCGACAGCACACGGGCAGTGTCAGCGATGGTTTCGCCGTGGCCCAACTGCATGTCCTTGCCAGACAGAACCATGGTCTGCCCGCCCATCTGGCGCACGCCCACATCAAAGGACACGCGTGTCCTGGTCGAAGGTTTTTCAAAGATCAGCGCGACCATGCGGTCCTTAAGCGGTTGATCTTCGTCAAGCGCGGCCTTGGGTTTGCCTGCGCGCGCGGCTTTGGTTTGGGCAGCTTGGTCGATGATGCCCCTCAGGTCGGCAGCATCGGTTTTGTGGATGTCGAGGAAATGGTTCATATCACTGTCTGTTTTTTGGGCCAAGGCCGGGGGCGCTGCCCCCGGACCCCCGGAGTATTTTCGAAAAGATAAAGATCAGGCGATTTCCAGCTGGCTTTCAACCTGTTTGGCGGCGGCGTCGAGGCGGTTCGTAGCCTCGGCGATGTCGTCTTCGGTCAGGGTCAGCGGTGGCAACAGGCGGATGACGTTGTCGGCAGCGGGAACGGTGACGACCTGATTGTCGTAACCCGCGTTCACCACGTCGATGTTGGTTGCCTTGCATTTGATCCCCAGCATCATGCCGGATCCGCGCACTTCTTCGAACACCTCGGGGTGATCGGCGATCAACCCTTCGAGCTTTTGCCTCAGTAGCCCGGATTTGCGGTTCACTTCGGCCAAGAAGTCGGGGTTCGCCACATGGTCGATGACGGCGCAGCCAACGGCACAACCCAGCGGGTTGCCGCCGTAGGTGGAACCATGCGTGCCTGCAACCATACCCGATGCCGCCTCTTCTGTCGCGAGCACAGCGCCCAGAGGGAAGCCGCCGCCAATGCCTTTGGCGACCATCATGATGTCAGGCGTGATGCCTGCCCATTCATGGGCAAAGAGCTTGCCAGTTCGACCAACGCCGCACTGAACCTCATCCAGGATCAGAAGCAGGCCGTTGTCGTCGCAGATCTGGCGCAGCGCCTTGAGTTCGGCGTCAGGCACGGGGCGAATACCCCCCTCGCCCTGCACTGGTTCGATCATGATAGCGGCGGTATTTTCGGTAATGGCGTTGGTCACGCCATCCAGATCGCCGAACGTCAGATGCACAAAGCCACCCAGTAGCGGGCCGAAGCCTTTGGTCATTTTCTCGGACCCGGCTGCAGCGATGCCTGCCGAGGAACGACCGTGGAACGAGCCGTCAAAGGTGATGATCTCGACCTTTTCCGGCTGGCCTTTGTCGTAGAAGTACTTGCGGGCCATCTTGACCGCCAATTCGCAAGACTCGGTGCCCGAATTGGTAAAGAACACCGTGTCGGCAAAGGTATGCTCGACCAGCTTGTCAGCCAGCGCCTGCTGCTGCGGGATCTCGTAAAGGTTCGACACATGCCACAAGGCCTGCGCCTGATCGGTCAACGCCTGCACCAGAGCCGGATGGGCATGGCCCAGCGCGTTCACCGCGATACCTGCGCCCAGATCCAGGAAACGTCGGCCGTCCGCCTCGATCAGCCAAGCGCCTTCGCCCTTCACAAACTGAAGGGGCGCACGATTATAGGTCGGCAGAACGGACGGGATCATCTGGATCATCCTTTTCGAAGAGTTGAAGCCCGATCAGTGCAACACAGAGGGCGGTTTCGTCAACATTTTGAGGTGGGTTCGCGCGGATTAAGAGACGCGCAGGATCAAACGGGCCGGTTACGCAGCAAAGCGTCGGCGTCGGAGCAAGGTGATATGTGCAACTTTGATCATAGGAAGGCTCCATAACGAAGGAAACGGGGCTTGGAAACCCCTTTTGCAGGGGAGCGCCTGCATTTTGTCACCCTCCTTGACGTTCTGCGCGATTTGGCCGCCAATGCGAGCATGACAACGCTTTGGTCCCTGCGCAATTATCGCCTGCTGTTTTCCGCTTCTGCCATTTCCAATCTGGGCGACGGGGTATCCGCCCTGGCCTTTCCCTGGCTCGCCACCTTGATCACCCGCGATCCGATGCTGATCGCCATGGTTGCCTTTGCTACGCGGCTGCCGTGGCTGTTGTTTTCCATTCCGGCCGGGGTGTGGACCGACCGAATGGATCGTCGCCGCCTGATGGTACAGGCCGATATGGTGCGGATGCTGCTGACCTTTGGCGTAGTGGCCGTGATCCTGAGCGCGCCCGAGTTTCCGGTGGCGCGGGCCGAGCTTTACATCGCGGCGATTTCGGTGCTGGCCTTCTTGCTGGGCTCGGCCGAAGTTCTGCGCGACAACGCGGCCCAGACCGTGCTGCCTGCGGTGGTCTCTGCCGATCAACTGGAACGCGCAAATGGGCAGATCTGGAGCATCGAGCAGATCATGGGCTCCTTTGTTGGGCCGCCGCTGGCCGGGTTGCTGATCGCAATGGCTGTGCCGGCGCCGTTCGTGTTGGACGCCGCCACTTTTGCTCTGGCGGCAGGATTGGTCTGGTGCATGGCGATTGCACCGCGTCTGGCCCCCACACGCCGCTCCTGGGCGGAAGAGGCCCGCGAGGGGATCGCGTGGCTGCGGGGACATCGGGTCATCCTGCAACTGGCAATCCTGCTGGGGCTGATGAACGCAATCTCGCTTATGACGCTGACGATTCTCATCCTCTACAGCCAGGAAATCCTGGGTCTGGGTGCTGCCGGGCATGGCCTGCTGCTAACGGCTGGTGCTGCCGGGGGCGTTGCCGGCGGGCTGCTCTGCCCTGCCATCGCCGCGCGTTTGGGCCGCCGCCAATCCCTCTTGGTTGCGCTGGCTTTATTGTCCGCCGCCTTGGGCGTGATCTGGCTCGCGACATCTATCTGGCTGGTTGCCCTTGCCCTCTTTACCGAGATGTTCGCTGCCCTGCTGTGGAACGTGGTCACCGTGTCTTATCGACAACGGCTAATCCCGGATGACCTGTTGGGCCGCGTTAACAGCCTCTATCGCTTCTTTGGCTGGGGTATGATGCCGTTTGGGGCCTTGATCGGCGGGGCCATCGTCTCGGCAGTAGAACCCTCAATGGGGCGCGAAATTGCGTTGCGTTTGCCCTACATTCTAGGAGCATTAGGCATGGGTATGGTCTGGCTTTACAGCTGGCGACGGCTGCATCTGTAACGCCCTCTGCTGCCTTTGTACCCCACACATTTTCGCGCTTGCCAATCCAAAGCGGCTCGTCCACCGCTAGGGCCATGTATGAGCCCCGCAAACAGAACCCGGCCCTCGCTGCCGCGCTGATTTTCACCGCCACCGCTTTTATCGCAGGCACGACGCTGCTGGCAAAGGCGCTTGGTACTGGCACGTTGGGGCCTGCGCTGCATCCCATGCAGATCAGCCACGGTCGTTTCATGTTTGCATTCATCGCCATTGGCACCGTCGTCGCGGTCGCTCGCCCCCCCCTGCAACGCCCGCATTGGGGCCTGCATATTGGGCGCACGACCTTTGGTTGGTCTGGCGTGACGCTGATGTTTGCCAGTGTCGCCTATATCCCAATGGCAGACGCCACGGCGATTTCATTCCTGAACCCGGTCTTTGCCATGGTTCTGGCGATCCCTCTTCTTGGCGAACGTGTCGGTCCCTGGCGGTGGGGGGCTGCGATTGTGGCCCTGTTCGGGGCGCTGATTCTCCTCCGTCCGACTCCAGACAGTTTTCAACCCGCCGCGCTGCTGGCTCTGGGTGCGGCGCTGGTCATGGGAATGGAACTGATTTTCATCAAGAAACTCTCATCGCGGGAATCTCCGTTCCAGATCCTGCTCGTCAACAATGCAATGGGCCTGGCCATTGCAACCGCCGCCGTGTTGCCGGTCTGGCAGATGCCAACGACGGAACAATGGATGGCGCTAGCTGGCGTCGGGTTCTTGATGGCCTGTGCGCAAGCGTGTTTTGTCAACGGCATGGCGCGGGCGGATGCCTCGTTCGTGGCGCCGTTCAGCTATGCAACGCTGATCTTTGCCGCCCTTTACGACTTTATCAGCTTTGATGTTGTCCCCGACAGCGTGAGCCTGTTCGGTGCCGCAATCATCCTGAGCGGGGCGCTGGTGCTGGCCTGGCGCGAGGGGCGGCACGCCAAGCGCTGAAGAAAATTTCTGGTGCAGGGTCTGCGGGCGACCCCCATGTCGCAAACCCCAAAGACCTGTATTCCACAGCATACACACTGGGCTCAAAAGACAAGTGAGCCCCCACCATGCATGAACGCCGTATTCCCGAATGGGTCCGCCACGCCCCTGCCCCATCTGTCCGGGATTTCGGTATCCTTGCCGGCCTTGAGGCTGTGGTGCGCGGCATCCTGATCTCGGTCTTTCCGCTGATCATGTATCGGACGCTCGGAGATGCCGGCACGGTCTCGTTCATCTATTTCCTGATCGGGATCGTGTCGCTGATCGCTGGCCTGATGGTGCCGTATGCGGTGCGCTATGTGCCGCGCAGATGGGCCTATTCCGCGGGCGCGCTGATGTTCACTGCGTCCGCCGTGTTGGCGATCATCGGCACACCTGTAGCGGTCATCGGTGCGTTGGGGCTGAATACGGTTGCAGCCGTGACCACATTTGTGTGCTTCAACGCTTATGTGCTTGATTACATTGATCGAATCGAATTGGGAAAATGCGAAACCAGCCGCATGTTCTACAGCGCCATTGGCTGGACCGCTGGCCCCATGGCGGGTGTCTTACTGCTCGACTATTGGACACCTGCGCCGTTTGTGATCTCCGCAGTTGCCTCTGTTGTGATGCTTGGGGTGTTTTGGGCCATGCGGCTCGGCAACGGCAAACTGATTGCCCGTGCTCGCAGTCAGGCAGCCAACCCACTGGCCTATCTGCCGCGTTTTTTCGCCCAACCTCGACTCGTTGCTGGCTGGCTTTTTGCCGTGATCCGGTCCTGCGGTTGGTGGATCTATGTTGTTTATCTACCGATCTTTGCGATTCAGAGCGGGTTGGGAGATCAACTGGGTGGCATCCTGTTGTCATTTACCAACGGTATGCTCTTCGCCTCGCCCCTGATCCTGAAATGGATGCAGCGCCGGTCGGTCAAACAATCTGTCCGCATCGGATTTGCGGCGGCGGCTACTTGTTTTGTTGCAGCCACCTTGGTGTCCCCCATGCCCTGGGTGGCCGTTGCCGTGATGGTGGTGGGGTCGATGTGGATGATCGTGCTGGATATCTGCGCCGGGCTGCCGTTCCTGATGGCCGTGAAACCGTCAGAGCGGACCGAGATGTCGGCCGTCTACAGCTCGTACCGGGACGTCAGCGGCATCCTGACCCCAGGCGCGGCCTGGGCCGTGTTGCTGGTGTTCCCGGTGGCGGGCATCTTTGCAGCAGGCGGCGCAGCTCTGGCCATTGCCTGGGTGATCGCAGCCCGTCTGCACCCCCGCCTGGGACAGCCCAAGACGCCCCTGCGGCCCAGCGAGCTGGTGCAGCCACAGGCCGAGGCCGCTTAGGATTTCAAGCGATACCCCGTCTTCAGCATCCACCACGCCAGCAGGCAGACGGCAGTTGTGGCCCCCGAACAAACAGCAAAGCCCAGCCAGGGGGAGCTGTCCGACACGCCAATGACGCCAAAACGGACACCGTCGATCAGATAGAACACCGGGTTCAAGTGGCTGATCAAGTTCAGAACCGGCGGCAACGCCTCAACCGAATAGAACGTGCCCGACAAAAAGGCCAAGGGCGTAACGATGAAGTTGGTGATCGCCGCCATCTGGTCAAACTTGTTGGCAAAGATGCCCGCGACAATCCCCAAGGCGCCCAGAAGCGTTGCACCCATCACCACAAACAGCAACGCAACCAAAGGGTGCTGGGGCACGATCCCCAGCACCAGAGCGAAGGCCACGCTGATGGCAACTGCAACCAGCAGCCCGCGCGCCACGCCCCCCGCCAGATAGCCCAGCAATTGCTCGATGGCCGACAGCGGTGGCATCAGCGTATCGACGATGTTGCCCTGCACCTTGGAAATCACGATAGAGGACGAGGTATTGGCAAACGCGTTCTGGATCACAGTCATCGTCAAAATGCCCGGTGCTAGAAACGTCAGAAAGGGCACACCCATGACGTCGCCGCGTTTGGAGCCTACGGCAATGGTAAAGATCAGCAGGAACAGGCCGGCCGTGACCAAAGGCGCCAACAGCGTTTGCGTCCAAACTACCATGAAACGCGCCGTTTCACGATGTGCCAATGTCCGAAGACCCAGCCAGTTGACCCGCCCAAACCGGCGCTCGCCAAGTTCCATGAAATCCGACATCTGCCCTGCCCCAAGCTTTGCTGCGAAACTGATTCTAAGACGCCTTGTAACTCGCGGCGCAGTGATTAAAATAGGGCGCTGAGACAAATTCCGAAGGCGGCCGCGATGGGGGCCGCTTTCCCGCTTTGAAAGGCATGCCATGTCCTGGACCGACGAGCGCGTAGAACTGCTCAAGAAAATGTGGGGCGAGGGCCAGTCGGCCAGCCAGATCGCCAAGGAACTGGGCGGCGTGACACGCAACGCCGTCATCGGCAAGGTGCATCGCCTGGGCCTGTCGAACCGCGCGACCAGCAATGCCTCGACCAAGGCAGAGCCCAAGGAAAAGCCCGCACCGGCGGCCAAGGCCGAACCGCGCGCCAAGCCTGCGCCTAAGACCGAACCGGCCCGCAAACCGGCGCCCGAACCTGCGGCCCCTGCGGCCGACGCAAAGCCGATCCCGGCCCGCAAGCAGATCATTCCCGCAGGCCAGCCGCTGCCGCCGCAGCCCTCGGCCAATGAAATCAGCCCCGAGGCACTGGCCAAGGTCAACGAGGTTGAGAAGAAAGCCAAGAAGCTGACCTTGATGGAGCTGACCGAGCGCACCTGCAAATGGCCCGTGGGCGACCCTGCAACGGATGATTTCTGGTTCTGCGGCCTGCCCGTGCAACAGGGCAAACCCTATTGCGAGGCGCATGTCGGCGTGGCCTTCCAGCCGATGAGCGCCCGCCGCGACCGCCGCCGGTAAGCGTATTCAGTGTATTCCCAAAAGCCCGCGCAATGTCGCGGGCTTTTGTGTTTCAGCCTCGACCGCTCTGTCAGCCATTGCATCCCTGATACGAACCGATGGGCTGCTGAATCGGCTCGTCCACCTTGAGGATCTGCTCCAACAGTTCCAACCGGTTGGGAATTGCAGTGCGCACGGCCTCTTCGACCTCGACAGGTAAACGTCCTGGGTAACGCAACAGCGCCCATGCAAATAGGGCGCTTTCGGCCAAATCCTCGCCCTGCGGGTTGCGGGCTGCATAATCCGTGATGAATCCACCGTCTGCCTTCTGCGCCTGCTTCCATTCTGCGCTGTCGGCCCAAGGCAGGTCCAATGTGGCGTGAACGGATTCGTGGAAAACGGTCTCCTCGAGGTCATGGTTTTCGATCCGCGTCGCCATGTTGTCGGAATAGACGGTAAAGAACCGTCCGCGATCTTCGGCAAATGCCGTTTCATCGCCGATATGCACCACGACGTGCCGCAGTTTCTGTCGCATCAGGGTGGGCAACGCGCCAATCGGGCGCGAAATTTCATTTGCGAGTTCTTCGGCGCGCTGCATCTCACCTGCATCGGGGTGCACATAGATGTCCACTTGCGTCCCGTCCGTAAAGCGCGCCTGAAACTGAAAGACGTCGTCGGCAAAAAGCTCTTCCCGGCGTTTATCCGGCATCTCGGCCCGAACGCGGTCTTGAAAGACCAAACACCCAAGGGCGTTTTCATCTCTGGTCGTGATGAACTCCAGTTCGTTGGACACAACCGAATTCGGATACAATGGCTCGGCCAGTGCCGCTGTAGCACCACCTACTATCGCTGCCGTCGCAGCCAATATGCGTGACCACATGCCAAGCGCCCCTTGCGTTTGTTTCGGTCAGTCTGACTAAAACAACTGGACAAGGCGACAAAAAAGACGCCCGAAGCAAAATCGGGCGCCTTGTTTTCAAACCATGACGGGTGGATCAGTTCTTGATCGGCGCCTGCGAGGTGAATTTTGGAATCGTGCTGGTCGAGGCATCCTTTCCTTCGATGCCGGGCCAGTTGCCTTGAGCCAGGTTCAGGTTACCGGGAATGTCTTCTTCCCAGAAGCCAACCACAACGTCGGTGATGTTCAGATACAGCTTGTCGTCAACGATCCGCCACAGGTTCGGGTTGCCGGGCACCTTGCCGCCTTTAGAGACGCCATAGGCGCAGTGGCCGTCGTACTGCGGCGCATAGAATGCCGGGTTTGCCACAAAGGCATCCCGGTTGGCTTCGGTCGAAAAGGCGAAGGTCGACCCGTTGTATTCGGCAGTCAAGTCAGCGCGGCCTTTGACACCTTCGGGCTGGGATTGGCCGACCGAAACCTGAGCCAAGCCGCGATAGGCCACGACGTCATAGCCGGATACGGCAAAGCCGGTTTCGTCAACATATTGAGGACCTGCAAGGGCAGGCAAAGCGAACATAGAGGCGGCGGCAAAGGCCAGGGCAAAACGTTTCATGGCGGGGTCCTGTCTGGGTTCAAATCTCTTGGCTGTCCGGCATCTGTACCGGGCGTTCCCAAACAATATGTGAAAAATCTCACCTGCGAAGGGGGGTTAACGCGGCTGTGAGGCGACACGAGAATTCGTGATCAAGACGCCCCGTTTTGTTTCAATGTCCCCCTTGCCCCCACCGCGCGGTTGGACTTTGATCGCCTCTGGACTAGCTCGCAACCGGGGCTTCAGGCCTCAAACAGATACGGATGACACGCGACATGAGCGACGATACAACCTACACCCCGCCCAAAGTTTGGACCTGGGACGCCGAAAGCGGTGGACGCTTTGCCAACATCAACCGCCCCATTGCAGGCGCCACCCACGACAAGGATCTGCGGGTGGGCAAGCACCCGCTGCAGCTCTATTCTCTGGCGACACCCAACGGGGTCAAGGTCACGGTGATGCTTGAAGAGCTGCTGGCACTTGGTCACGAGGGCGCGGAATACGACGCTTGGCTCGTCAACATCGGCGAGGGTGAACAATTTGGCTCGGGCTTTGTCGGGGCCAACCCGAACTCCAAGATCCCCGCGATGATGGACCATTCAGGCGATACGCCGGTGCGCGTGTTCGAATCCGGTTCGATCCTGGTGCATCTGGCCGAGAAGTTCGATGCCTTCCTGCCCAAGAGCGGTGCGGCGCGAACCGAAGTAATGAACTGGCTGTTCTGGCAGATGGGCAGTGCGCCGTATCTGGGCGGCGGTTTTGGTCATTTCTACGCCTATGCGCCCGAGAAATGGCAGTATCCGATCGACCGCTTTGCGATGGAAACCAAACGTCAGCTGGATGTTCTGGATCGGCAATTGGCCGAGACAGCGTTCATCGCAGGCCCCGACTACACCATTGCCGACATGGCGATCTGGGCTTGGTACGGGCAATTGGTTCTGGGACGCCTCTATGACGCAGCCGAATTCCTGGATGTGACCAGCTACGAGAACGTTTTGCGCTGGGCGAAAGACATCGACGCCCGCCCGGCAGTCAGCCAGGGTCGCATGGTGAACCGGGCCTTTGGCGAATTGCACACACAGCTGCGCGAACGCCACGACGCCGGCGATTTCGAGACCAAGACCCAAGACAAGCTCGGGCCAGCCGAAGAGTAGAGCGGACGCGCGGGGGTCGGGGGCATGGCCGCGTTGCGGCCATGCCCCCGACCCCCGCGCCCCCTCACTTCAATCGCGGCGGCTTGTCCGGGTCGCTTCCCGGGGCCGCGTGTTTCACCTCGGGCACTTCTGGTTGCGGAAGGTCAAACCGCAGGCCAACAGCCTCGAGCTTCGCCGCCACCGGATCGCCCGCGTCAAAGAACCCCACATCCATCGCGCCCGCATCAACACCAGAAAACGTCAGCGCCTCAGAGGCCGCTTTGGCCAAGGCCCCCTGCGCGTCTTCGATAGCGCCAACAAACCCCAAAAGATGCCCCTGCCCACCACCAGAGTAAGTGACACCCACAAGATAGGCCGTGTCAGCCAGCCCCTGCGCCGTACTCAGTTTCACGTCCAGCGAGGTGATCAGGCTTTCGGGCAGACCGGTGGGCGGCGTGAACTGCTCCACCTGCGCTTCGACCTCGTCGGGAGCGTGCTCCAACGTCCGTTGCAGCCAGGCTATCGCTTCGGGCGGGATCAGGATCGAGGACGGCGCCACTTCGAGGTTCACGCCCAAACCAACCCCCTGCCCGGCAAGCATCATCGCCAGGATACGCCCCGACAACGCCGCATAGGGCGCGGGTTGGCCGACGAATTGTGCCAGTCGCTCTTCGCGGTCAAAAGCCAGCAGAAACCGCCCATCCGCCACCTCGAACACCTCGGGCGAGATATTCTCGTCCTTGGCCTCTTCCGTCAGCAGCAGGAATAGCTCGCAATCTCCCAACCTCTCATAGAACCGCAGGCGCGCTGCATCGTCCGCAGGTGCTGCCTCCATCGCGGCATGGGCGACATCAAGCGGTGTTGGGTCAGTCATTGAGCACCTCATTCACTCGGGCCCTGAGCGCCGGCAGCAACTCGGCCTCGAACCAGGGGTTTTTCTTCAGCCATCCCGTATTGCGCCACGAGGGATGAGGCAAGGCAAAGACCGCGGGCGCATGGTCGCGCCACCGTTCAACAGTCTGCGTGACCGATCCTTTTGCGCCCATGTGGAATTTTTGAGCGTAGCCGCCGACCAGGATGGTCAGTTGCACCCCGCCCAAGGCCGCCATCACCTGGTGATGCCAGGTCTTGCCGCAAATGGGCGGCGGTGGCAGGTCAGCCTTGCGTTCGTTGTAACCCGGAAAGCAAAAGGCCATCGGCACGATAGCCACGCGGTCCTTGTCGTAAAAGGTCTGTTCATCCAACCCCAGCCAGTCCCGCAGCCGGTCGCCCGACGGGTCGGTAAATGGTCGTCCCGAAGCGTGGACCCGTGCGCCCGGTGCCTGCCCCGCAATCAACAGTCGCGCCGTGGGTCGAAACCACACCACAGGGCGCGGCTTGTGCGCCGACGCCGTCTTGGAAAAGCGGTCGGAACACTGCGTGCACGCCCGAATTTGAGATTTTACGTGTGCGGCTTGGGTCAAAACCAGTCCTTTTTTCGCTTGCAGCGCGTTGCAAATGGAGATCAGAATAGGAAAATTCCGTTGCCGGTCCAGAGTCAGAACAGCCCGGCACACGAAATTGTTCACCAAGTGGAAACAATCTTTTCCGACGCCCCCATCCCAAACGGGTCTTCAATCTGGTAAAACTCTTCTCATGTTGAAACACCGAGATTTGACCGTGACACAACGCGTTGAATATTTGTTTCACATTTCGACATAATGTGGCCAAAATCGCCCTATAAACCAGCCCAACGCCCCACACAAAGAAGGGCCGCCAGCGACCAACGGCTGAGGTTCAGCCATCCGACAAGGCATAAAGCAGTAAACCGATGCTCGAGTTTGACAACGTCAGCAAGTCCTTTTGGACAGGAAGCCACCGCAAGGTGATCCTGGACCGGGTCTCCTTTCGCGTGGAATTGGGAAAATCTCTGGGTGTCCTGGCGCCAAACGGCACCGGCAAGACAACTCTGGTCAACATGATCGCAGGCCTTGAGAAACCGGATGAAGGCGAGATTCGGCGCAACTGCAACATTTCTTTCCCACTCGGTTTCATGGGTGGCGTTGTCGGGCGCGTTTCGGCCATGGAAAACTCACGCTATATCGCCAAGCTCTACGGGTTGGATCCGGATTATGTCGAGGCCTATTGCCGTTGGCTCTGCGGATTGGGAGAGTACTTTGATCAACCCCTTGGCACTTATTCGTCGGGAATGCGGGCCAGATTTTCCTTTGCGTTGATGCTAGCGCTGGATTTCGACATCTACCTCATCGACGAGGGGATGCCCGGCTCGACTGATGTCGAGTTCAACAAACGGGCCGGTTCGATCCTTGAAGAGCGGTTGCGCACAACCACGATCATCATCGTGTCCCACCAACCCGACATTCTTGAAAAATTCGCACGTCAGGCTGCCGTTCTGCTGGATGGCCACCTGCACATGTTTGACACCTTGGAAGAGGCTAAGCAGCTCTATGACTACGAAACCCAAGGCTAAAAAGTTTCGCATCCGCCGCAATCCGGCCAACCCGGCCGAGGGCGGAGCTGCGCCGATAGAGAAAGCTACGCCAGCAGAGGACATGGCGCAATCCGCGGCGCCTGCGCCCGCAACTGACCCGTCTGCGCGCGCCCGGGCCGATCAGGCCGCGATGCAAGGTCAGGTATCTTCGGCGCGCGAAACCAGCGCCGAGACCGAGATCGATGCGATCAAGAAAGAGGGCCTGACCGGACGCCAATTGCGCATGGCACGGCGCGTGGCGCAAAAACACAACTTGCCCGCAACATCCGACTATGATGCCGTACGTCTGCTGCGCCAAAACGGAATTGACCCGTTGAAGCGGTCGAACATGCTTGAACTGGTGGTGCCCAAGAACGAGGCCGAAACAAAACCCGCAGCCAAAAAGGACGAGAAATCCGACAAGGTTCAGTTACCACAAACAGTTGCGCCCCAGAAACAAACCCTGCCGTCCACCGAGCTGAGCCCGGCAGAACGTCGCGATCGCGAGATCGGCCAGATCCAACGCGATATTGCCAAGCGTCGCCGCAAGAAACTCTTGCTGTTGATGACGCGGCTGTCGGCCTTTGTGTTCCTGCCAACTCTGATTGTCGGGTGGTACTTTTACGTCATTGCCACACCGATGTATTCGTCAAAGTCCGAATTCCTGATCCTTCAGGCGGACAACGCCAGTGGGATTGGCGGACTTTTGTCCGGCACACAATTTGCCACCAGCCAAGACTCCATTGCCGTGCAATCCTATCTGGAATCCAAGGATGGAATGCTGCGCCTGGACCGTGATGTCGGCTTCAAGAACGAGTTTGCACAGCTTTGGATTGATCCGATTCAACGACTGCCTGTCGATGCGTCAAACGAAGAAGCCTACAAAACCTACAGCCGCAACGTAAAGATCGGGTATGACCCAACCGAAGGCGTCATCCGGATGGAGGTGATCGCACCAGACCCAGCCGTTGCGACGGAATTTTCGGAAAAGCTGATTTCTTACGCCGAAGAACGCGTCAACAATTTGTCGGTTGAAAAACGCGCCGATCAGATGAAAGACGCAGAAGAAGGTTTGGATATCGCCGAAGAAAAACGGCGCGAAGCACAAGAGGCCCTGATCGAATTGCAGATCAAGGGCGCGCTTCTGGACCCCGAAGGGGTAATCGCCAGCCTGCGCAGTCGCATCAATACGGTCGAGGTACAGCTGCAAGAGAAAGAACTTCAACTGGCAGCCTTGCTGGACAACCCCCGCCCGAACCGCGCCAAAGTTGAAGGTGCACGTGGTGACGTGCAGCGGCTCAGCGATCTTCTCGTCCAACTGAACGCAGAGATGACGGACGCCTCGAACGGCGAAAACTCGCTGGCGCGCTTGGCGGTCAGAATCCAGATGGCTCAGGCCGATCTGGCGACGCGCGACGCCATGCTCCAAGCCTCATTGCAGCAGATGGAAACCACCCGGATGGAAGCCAACCGCCAGGTGCGCTATCTGACGACATCGGTTTATCCGGTGGAAAGCGAGGAACCCGCCTATCCACGTGCCTTTGAAAATACGATTTTGGCATTCCTGGTGTTTTCCGGTATCTACCTGATGATCTCGCTTACAGCGTCCATCCTTCGTGAACAGGTATCATCGTAATCTCATGAAACATGTCCCAGTCGCCGGTCTGACGATCGGCAATGACCTCCCGCTCACCATCATCGCGGGCCCCTGCCAGCTGGAAAGCGCAGACCATGCGCAGATGATTGCCGGCACCCTGAAAGAAGCCTGTGATGCCGTCGGCGCGCAGTATGTGTTCAAGGGGTCGTTCGACAAGGCGAACCGCACTTCGGTCAACGCGGCCCCTGCCCTGGGGCTGGACAAGGGGTTGTCGGTTCTGCAGTCGGTCAAGGATACCATCGGCGTGCCGGTGACAACGGACGTGCACGAAAAAGAGCAATGCGCACCCGTGGCCGAGGTTTGTGATATCCTGCAGATCCCCGCCTTCTTGTGCCGCCAGACCGCCCTTCTCAAGGCCGCGGGCGCAACCGGCGCCACGGTCAACGTCAAAAAGGGCCAGTTCCTGGCGCCCTGGGACATGGCCAACGTGGCGGCCAAGATCGAAAGCACCGATAACCACAAGATCATGCTGACCGAGCGCGGTGTAAGCTTTGGTTACAACCGCTTGGTCGTCGACATGCAGGCGCTGCCGGAAATGGCGCGCACCGGCTATCCGGTGATCATGGACGCAACTCACACAGTCGCACAGCCCGGTGGTCTGGGTGGGTCTTCTGGCGGGCAGCGCGAGTTTGCCCCCCTCATGGCGCGAACCGCAGTGGCGGCGGGTGTTGCGGGTGTCTTCATGGAAACGCACCAGGACCCCGACAATGCCCCCTGTGACGGACCCAACATGATCTACCTGGATCAAATGTCGGCGCTGATCAGCAGCCTCATGGATTTCGACCGGCTTGCAAAAGCCAACCCCATTCAAATCTGACCTTTGACGAGATTTTTGTTATGACCAAACCCCTTGCTGAGGTGACCCCGAACACCTGGAGCTTTCTGCGCGACGCCATGATCAAGCCCACGGGCTTTCGCGAATATGACGCGCGCTGGAAATACCCTGACGAGATCAACCTGCCCGGCATGACGGCACTGGGCCTGGGTTTGGGCACGCAGATACATAAGCGCGGCATCGAACCGGTGATCGCGGTTGGCAACGATTATCGCGACTACTCGCTCAGCATCAAAAACGCCCTGATTGTCGGGCTGATGCAAGCAGGTATTCAGGTCAAGGACATCGGGCCCGCGGTGTCGCCCATGGCCTATTTCGCACAGTTCCATCTGGATGTGCCAGCCGTGGCGATGGTCACCGCCAGCCACAACCCCAACGGCTGGACCGGGGTCAAGATGGGCTTTGACCGCCCCCTGACCCACGGCCCGGACGAGATGGCCGAATTGCGCGATATCGTGCTGAACGGCGAGGGCGTGGCGCGGCCCGGTGGCTCGTATGAATTCGTGGATGGCGTCAAAGAGGCGTATGTCGACGATCTGGTTGGGGATTTCAAAATGTCCCGCCCACTCAAGGTTGTCTGCGCCACAGGTAATGGCACGGCAGCCGCCTTTGCGCCCGAAGTGTTTGAACGTATGGGGGTTGAGGTCGTGGATAGCCACAACCGGCTCGACTATACCTTCCCCAATTACAACCCAAACCCCGAGGCCATGGAAATGTTGCATGACATGTCCGCTTCGGTCAAAGCCTCAGGCGCCGATATGGCGCTTGGCTTTGACGGCGACGGGGACCGTTGTGGTGTGGTGGATGACGAAGGCGAAGAGATTTTTGCCGACAAGGTCGGCGTGATCATGGCGCGCGATCTGTCCAAGATTTACCCCAACGCCACCTTTGTGGCGGATGTGAAATCCACTGGCCTCTTTGCCAGCGACCCCGAGTTGCAGGCCAATGGCGTGACAGCGGATTACTGGAAGACCGGCCACAGCCACATGAAGCGCCGGGTCAAGGAAATCGGCGCTCTGGCAGGGTTCGAAAAATCCGGTCACTACTTTCTCGCCGGGCCAGTCGGACGCGGATATGACTGCGGCATGCGCGTGGCGGTCGAGATCTGCAAGTTGATGGATCGCAACCCCGACAAGAGCATGTCGGACCTGCGCAAAGCCCTGCCCAAGACGTGGGCAACGCCGACCATGTCGCCTTATGCTGCCGACACAGAAAAATACGACATTCTGGCGCGGCTGGTGGACAAGCTGGTGGCCAAATATGACGCGGGCGAAACGCTGGCAGGCCGCCCGATCAAAGAGGTCGTCACCGTCAACGGCGCCCGCGTGATCCTGGACAACGGCAGTTGGGGGCTTGTGCGTGCTTCGTCCAACACACCCAACCTGGTGGTGGTGTGCGAAAGCAGCGAAAGCGAGGCCGAAATGCGCGCCATCTTTGCCGACATCGACGCGGTCATCCGCACCGAACCCGGTGTGGGCGACTACGACCAAACCATCTGACGAGAGGGGCGCGCTCCCGCCCCCTCAACGACCTCTCTGACGAGAGCCCCCTTCGGGGTTGGGCCGGGCCGCGCGTTCCGCGCGGCGGTTGCGTCCGACAACCAAGGGTTCGTGTCGCTCAGGTCGATCAGATAATTGCAACCGCCCCCTGTTTCGTCTCGTGCAAAATTCGGGCGGGGGAGGAACAGCTAGCTGCTACGGGGGCAGAGCCCCCTGCCCGTTCCGCGTCAATCAAGCCCAAAGAGTTTCAGCACGCCTTTCTTGGCTTCATCCTCCAACCGGTCTTTGATCAGTTCCTCGACATCCTGGTCTTCGGTTACGGTGGCATCAAGCTCCTCGCTGAGCTTTTCAAGCGCGCGATCCTTGGCCTCTTGTTCGATCTTGTCGATTTCGACTCCTGCTGCAGCTTCGATCACCTGGCTCAGATCCGGCTTGATCGCCGGATCAGACCAGGGCCCGACAATGCGCACCGGGATCGCAAGCCCCTTGCCCGAATTGGCTCGCAAGGCAACAGGTGTAAACAGATAGTCGATATCGCGATTGCCCAAACCGACGCGCCCACCCCCATCGGCACGGTAGTTATCGAGTTGAAGAAGCAGATCGCGGTTGTCCAGGTTTCCGTTCTGCATTGTGAAGCTTGCCGTCAGGCTGTTGAACACCGTCGTCCCGCCCGAGCCATTGCCCGTGCCCATCAACCCATCCAAATCAATGCCGGAAATCACCCCACGGCCCATCTGCAGACCGCCCCTTCCGGACAGTGAATGCATGATCGCGTCCTCGGTCTGCCCCACGCCCAGAAATTCGACCGAACCGTCAAGCTTGCCGGACAAACGCTCGATGTCAGCGAGCGTGACCAACGTATCTTGTGCGTCGATCCCGTTCAGCTGCAGCTTGCCACCCACCGACAGGCCGTTGCGGTTGTTGGCCACAAGTTGACCGGTCACCGTGCCGCCAAATACGGATACCGGCGACAGCTTGAGAACTGCGCGCGCGCGATCCAGGCCCAGCGTCAGATCACTTGCACCAAGCGCAAGCCCAGAGGTTTTGATCGCATCCGCCGTCAGCCGGATGCTTCCGTTGGCGAGTGACAGGGCTGATGCATCTATCAGGTCTTTTGACCAACCGCTCGCTGCGGAGGCGCCACCCGAGGCCCCTCTGCCCCCTTCAGCTGAAGTCAGGCCAGTCAGGTCGAGGGTGCTGGTCGTAAGCCGTGCAATGATCCGCGGCGGATCAGCCACCAGAAGATCCGCGTTGCCCGCAAAGGTGTTCTGATCGAGCGTCGCCCGCAGCCCGCGCAACGCAAGCTTTCCGTCTTGTGTGTAGGTAACTTGCGTCGACACCTCAGCCGCTTGCCCCAAGCCTTGCGGCAGGCTGATACCCGGCTGCCCAAAAGCGGCCAGCATTCGCGCGGTGTCTTTGGACGCCAGTTTGGCCTGCCCTGAAATCTCGCCCACGCTGCTGACCTTGCCGGAATAGCTGAGCGTCGTCTCTGGCCCCGTCATCGAAAAGCTCATGTCCGTCACGCGCCCCGCTGCAAATCCGGGCAGGTCCGGCAGGGTCATCACCACGTCAATCGTGTCCTTGCCCACGGCCAAGGCTGCCTCGACCTCGAGCGGCGCGGTCGGGTTAGGCCATCGTGCCTTGAGCGTAACGCCAGCAAAATCCAGGTCGGTTTGCCCATCCTTGATATGAACCAGTCGGGCATTGCGCAGCTCCAACCGCTCCAATGTGACGCCAAAACTCTCGGTCGAGGAGGCCCTCGGCGCGGTTGTGCCAGTCGCGTCAGATGCCCCTGCCGCGGTCGAGAAGTTCCAGTTCTGTCGCTCCCCGGCTTCCTCCAGACGCAACACCGGGTTCTGGGCAATCACCCGCTTGATCTGCACCTCACCGGACAACAAAGGCGCTGCGGCAACGCCGATCGACAACGTATCAGCCTTAAGCATCGGCGCATCGCTGGCCCAATCGGCATTGCCAACGGTTACAGCCCCGGTTTCGATCCCCAACACCGGCCACAGCGTGACCTTGACATCTTTGCCAAAATCCACGTCGCGTCCGGTCTGCGCCTTGATCTGATCCGCCGCAAGCGAAGCGATTTTGTCGCCCGGCAACAGCAGCAGCACGCCGACAATCAGCCCGACAACAACAACCAGGATCACACTGATCCGAACCAACCACCCCATGACACTGCTCCTTGACCGTCTTTTGTCCAATTCTATGCCAGCGCACCGCCTGTGGCACAACATTTGCAAGGGCCACCAAACCCCACTATACGCGCGAGCATGAGCACGAACCCGCCAAATCTCCGCCCCGACCTTGCCCCTGCCGCCCGGATGACCGAGCAGCCCCGCGCAGGCCAGCCAACGATTGGAATGGTGTCCCTGGGATGCCCCAAGGCGCTTGTCGACAGCGAACGCATTCTGACCCGTCTGCGGGCCGAAGGGTACGGCGTCTCGCCCGACTACGCGGGCGCGGATGCGGTGATCGTAAACACCTGCGGGTTTCTGGATTCAGCCAAGGCCGAAAGCCTAGATGCCATTGGCGAGGCGTTGACCGAAAACGGCAAGGTCATCGTAACCGGCTGCCTGGGGGCCGAACCGGATTACATCCGTGAACACCACCCCCGCATCCTGGCCGTCACCGGCCCGCATCAATACGAACAGGTGCTCGATGCGGTGCACGGTGCCGTGCCACCCTCGCCCGACCCGTTTGTCGACCTGCTGCCCGCCAGCGGTGTCAAGCTCACCCCGCGCCACTACAGTTACCTCAAGATTTCCGAGGGCTGTAACCACAAATGCAAGTTCTGCATCATCCCCGACATGCGCGGGAAACTGGCCAGCCGCCCGGCCCATGCGGTACTGCGCGAGGCCGAGAAACTGGTGAGCGCAGGCGTGCGCGAACTGCTGGTGATCTCACAGGACACTTCGGCCTATGGACTGGATCGCAAATACGATGTGAACCCCTGGAAAGACGGCGAGCTGCGCAGCCACATCACCGATCTAACGCGCGAACTGGGCAAACTAGGCAACGCGAAAGACCTCTGGGTGCGGCTGCACTATGTCTATCCCTACCCGTCCGTGCGCGAGCTGATCCCGTTGATGGCTGACCCTGAGAGCGCGGTACTGCCCTACCTCGACATCCCGTTCCAGCACGCCCACCCGGACGTTCTGAAACGCATGGCCCGCCCGGCCGCTTCGGCCAAAACCCTGGACGAGATCGCCGCCTGGCGTGCGGTCTGCCCCGACATCACCCTGCGCTCGACCTTTATCGTGGGCTACCCGGGCGAGACCGAGGCAGAGTTCCAGTATCTGCTCGATTGGATGGACGAGGCGCAACTGGACCGCGTTGGATGCTTCCAATACGAAAACGTTGACGGCGCGCGGTCAAACGACTTGGCCAATCATGTTCCGGCCGAGGTCAAACAGGACCGCTGGGACCGCTTCATGGAAAAGGCGCAGGCGATTTCCGAGGCCAAGCTAGAGGCCAAGGTCGGTCAGATCATGGATGTGATCGTGGACGACATCGACCAAGACGGCATCGCCACCTGCCGCACCAAGGCGGACGCACCCGAGATCGACGGAAACCTGTTCATTGATGAGGGAACCGAAGGGTTGAGCATTGGTGAGATCGTGACCGTTGAAGTTGATGAGGCGGGGGAGTATGATTTGTGGGGCACGATCCGCTCGCCCAATTGAACTTTAACAACCTTTTTTTCACAATGGTGAACCGCGCTCGTGCGGAGAGGCGGGAACGAAACGTCCTCGCCTTGGGGATAGTCAGAGCTTTGCACATTCTTTGAATGTGTTCATTTCTGCGCTAAAAATTGGCAAAAACAGTCTAAGGAACTTGACGAACACCTTCCAACAAAGAGACTGTCGCAAGACACATATTTTTTGAAAATCTGAAATCAATGAAACCTGTCAGATCGCTAGCCGAATATCTTGAACGCATCTCATCTCTCAACAAAAAACAGAAAAGAGGCAGGTTACTCTACCGAGGGCATAGCAACAAAAAATATTCTGCAACCCCCTCAGTCTTCAGGAATCCTCGCTGGCGCAAAAATGAAACTGAGATGATAAAACAGCTTCTCGCATCCCATCCCTTGGACTTCGAAAGAGAGACGACGACGCTGGAGCGCTTAGTTCGAGCACAGCACTATGGTCTCCCTACGAGACTACTGGATGTTACAAGAAATCCATTGGTAGCTCTGTTTTTTGCTTGCAAAACAAAGACACAGTCAGATGAGAGGGAAGCAACAGGAGAGGTAATTATTTTCAACCCCACAGAATCAAGGCTAAAGTATTTTGACAGTGACACGGTTAGCTGCCTAGCCAACTTGAGCTTGCTACCTGAGGTTCAAAAGTCGAACATTCACGATCACATCCTTCGAACATACGAATGTGCATCCGAGC
The DNA here is from genome assembly GCF_900302455.1 of Falsiruegeria mediterranea M17. Classification (GTDB taxonomy): domain Bacteria; phylum Pseudomonadota; class Alphaproteobacteria; order Rhodobacterales; family Rhodobacteraceae; genus Falsiruegeria; species Falsiruegeria mediterranea. Next base: position 189,101 of record NZ_ONZG01000004.1, on the reverse strand, counting down.
GCAACCAAGACGATGAGGAGGAATTCGCAGCGGATTGGATCATCAAATTCAATGATGATCCTGATGTCGAAAAGCTTTGCCAGCTAGTATCACTTGAAAGGCCGGGATTTGAGAAGCGCATCAACCCAAGAGATTTGGCAAATGTCTTTGCCGTCGTACCTAGGAAGCTAAACAACCGTTTGGTGGCACAAGACGGAGAATTCCTTGTCTATGGCCTCCCATTTGAGCCAAACGAACATTTCTTTGTGGATAATGTAGAAATTCAGGAAATTTATATCTCTGGATCAAAGAAGTCACAAATTCTTGACGAGCTAAAAGAGCTAACTATTAGCAAAGAAAACCTCTTTCCGGAAATCGACAATACCGCAGAGTTTATCGCTACCAACTTCTCTTAGCTCTCTAAACCTCAGCAAACTTGATGAAAAGATCCCACGCGCCCGAAACTGGGTGAGTGCGAAAGCGCCCTCCCGTTTTGCCGTAGGCAAACCTACGGTTTGACGGGAGGGTCGGGCGCGGCTTTTGCTTTGCAAAAGCTTGGACGCCACGCCAACAACCTACCAATCCTCCCCCACTCCGCTATCCTCTGGATCAGACACCAGCCATCCAAGGAGAGCCACATGTCCGACGCGCCCATCATCGCCCAGAAAGCCCCCTATCCGGTTGAGGTGACCGAGGGGAAAACCTATTTCTGGTGCGCCTGCGGGAAGTCTCAGAAACAACCCTTTTGCGATGGCTCGCACAAGGGCACCGGCCTGAACCCCGTCAAATACACGGCCCCTGCGGACAAAAAGGTCTTTTTCTGCGGCTGCAAGGCCAGCGACAAATCCCCCCTCTGCGACGGCAGCCACTCCAAGCTTTGAGGGTCAGAGACAGGGGGCTCCCGCGCCCGCGCGATCCTGACTGCGTCAGCACCGCTGGCGGCCTTGGGCCCAGCGCCGGGCGATGCCCGGCGCGGTTTCGCTTGGGGCACCTGTTTCGCTACAAACGCACCCCGCCGAGCGAAGCGAGGCCCGGCCCAACGGGAGGAGGTTTTTCTGTAAAGAAAAATTGACGACGGGCGGGAGTGCCCCCGTTTTGGGGGAACCTTACCGCAAGCAGTTGAGCAAACTCGCGTTGGCGCAGTGCATCGGGGCTTCCTCAACGAGGCCCGTCTGCTGAGCCAACCACTCCTGGCAGGTTTCGGCACAATCCGCGCGGCGGCAAGTGGTGACCATGTAGGCGTACTCACCCTCGGTCAGGCGACCCGTTGCCATCGCCTCGGTCAGCGACACCCCCATGCAACGCGCCACCGATCGGGTCAGCCAGAAGTGCCGGTTGATGGGGCCAAGGGTGTCACGTGTGGTCATGGGATGTGCCTATTTCGGGGCCAGTTCCGCAAACAGATCCGCGTTGCGGCAGTACTCGGGCGATGCTTCAGCGCGTTCGCGCCCCGACAGCCATTGTTGGCAATGTTCGGGGTTAGTGCAGTTTGTGCAGCTGGACACCGCATCGCTGATCTCGTCGATCGAGACATTGCCGCGCAGCGCCTGTTCTTCGAGATCGATGCCACGAACGGTGGCCATCCGATCGACAAGGTCGGCGTGGCGTTTGAGCTGTTCACGGTTGGGCATGGGGTTCATCCTCTGATCGCGCGTGTCACGCCAAAAGCGTAGCGCACCTCACAGAACCCGCCTTGATTCAGATCAATGTGCGATTCCGCGGTCGTCAAAGTAGGCCCGGACAGCATCCTGCACCCGGCGGAACCGGTCCCCGCCCAGTTTCTTGCCACCGTACCAGCGGGTCACGATGATCACGTAATCGCTCAATCCGGCCCGTTCCATCATTCGCAGGATCACGATCCCCGCACCGCTTTCACCATCGTCGGCCTTTAGCGCCCCTTGGGGAAGCATCGCGGCCCAGGTGTTATGCGTGGCCTTGGCGTAGGCGCGGTCTGTCTTGAGTTCGGCCAGCACCGCGTCCACCTCGGCCCGGCTGGTCACCCGCGCGCCCGTAACCGCGTATTTCGAACCGCGGTCGGTCAGCACCACGCCCAACTGGATCAAATCACTCATTGCAGCAACTCCGGGTTTCGAACAGCAAGGCGCACGATCTCCAGCCGTTCGGCGTTGGGAGGATGGCTGCCAAGAAACTTGTCTCCGGGGTCAGGCAAGCGAAAGAAGAACTGCGCGCCTTGGAGGGGGTCATACCCAGCCTCCATGGCGATGACCGAGCCCAAGGCGTCTGCCTCAAGCTCGAATTCCTTTGAAAAGATGCGTGAGCCCACCACGGCGCCCAACTCTTGCGCCTGACGGATATCGTCCGGCGTTCCGCCCTTGCGCGCCTCGCGGTCGCCATAAAATTCAGCTCCGGCTGCAGCATTGTTAGCCTGTTTGTCCAAATGCCCCAAGATGTGGTGAGCTGCCTCATGGCTCATGACAAAGGCCAACTCGTTCGGATTGCGGACGTCCGCCAACATGGCAATCGTGAACAGAACCACCGGGTTGCCCTTGTTGTCGAGGGTTTGAAAGGCGTTGACCGGCGCAGTGGGGTCCAGGTCGATGGCAATGCGAAAGTTGCAATTGATGCCGCGCGTGCGATCACGACAAACGCGCTCGGCCGTGGGGCCGACGGCACCACTGACCTTGCGAAAGCTCAACTCGGCAGCGGCGGCGTCAAAATCGTCAGGCAGATTGCCGCCCCCTTCGGGCAGAACCGGTGCCGGAGCCTGACCGCAGGCGGACAAGAAAACGGCCAGCAGCAGAAGTATCCGGCGCATGAAGGTGCCTTTCCGTAATTGGACCCGTCTGAGAACCTAGCGCGCAGGAAATGGGCCTGCCACCCGGAAATGGCGCGGCTTTTGGTTGCATTGCTGACAGGGGCTGGGCACTCTGGCCTCATGTTTACGATCGAGCACGAATTCGACGCCACCGTCATCACCCTGGTGGACGAGGGCGAAACCCCGCTTCAGGAAGATGTCACAATCAACAGCTTTGCCGAATGTGTCACGCTGGAGCAGTTTGATCCACGCACCGACAGCGTGCAAAAGATCACGCTGTCGCCCGAACAGTTGCGGGATCTGGCCGCAGCGCTGGATCTGCCCGAAGGGGTCTATCAACTGCGTCTGACGCCGGATTAGACGGTGCAATTTGGGGTGATGCCCCCGTAGTTTCGACAAAAGGCGGGTTCATGCGGGCTCAATTGGCCTCTACGCGGAACGTCTTTTGCCGCGAGCTTTGACCGCGCAGCAAGCTTATCCGACTGGGCGCGATCCCCAAGGCCCGGGCCAACAGGCGTGTGACGGCGGCGTTTGCTTTGCCGTGTTCAGGTGGCACGGTAACCAAAGCGTGCAAGAGGCCTTGGTTGAACACCAAACAGGTCCGCGACGCGTTCGGGGTGACCTTGACCACCAATTCCTGACCTGGACGCGCGTGCTCGGAAAGATCGGGAAGGTTTTTGACTTTTGCTCTTGCCATGCGGCCAAGTGTGACAAGACTGAGCCCCAAGCGCCACCGCTATTGTGACGGCACCGAAGGGAGAGGCAGACAGATGAATACGGGTTTTTTCTGGGATGAGCGGTGTTTCTGGCACAGCGGTGGAAACTATGCCTTTACCCTTCCTGTGGGCGGGCTCGTGCAGCCGCTGGCGGCGGGCGGGTTTCCCGAAAGCCCCGAGACCAAGCGGCGTCTGATCAACCTGATGAACGTCACCGGCCTGCCCCGCGATCTGGACATGCGCGGGGCTGATCCCGCCACCCGAACAGATCTGTTGCGCGTTCATCCCGCCAGCTATCTGGACGAATTCAAACACCTCTCGGACGGTACGGGTGGAGAGTTGGGGCGGCGCACCCCCTTTGGCTCGGGCGGGTATGAGATTGCGGCTCTCTCAGCGGGTCTGAGCCTTGCTGCAGTCGAAGCGGTTTGGACAGGCGCGCTGCCCAATGCCTATGCCCTGTCACGCCCTCCGGGGCATCACTGTCTGCCCGATTTTCCCAATGGCTTCTGTCTGCTTGCCAACATCGCTATTGCGATCGAGTCTGCCAAGGCCAATCATGGACTGGGCCGCGTCGCGATCATTGATTGGGACGTGCATCATGGCAACGGCACCGAGGGCATCTTTTATGACCGCTCGGATGTGCTCACGATCTCAATGCATCAAGAGGGCAACTATCCGATGGACACCGGTGCCCTGATCGACCGTGGCAAAGGCGCCGGTGAAGGGTACAATCTGAATGTGCCGCTTCCTGCGGGGGCTGGTCACACCGCCTATATGGCAGTGATGGATCAGATCGTTCTGCCCGCGCTTGATGCATATCGACCCGATATGATTATCGTGGCCTGCGGGTATGACGCGTCCGGTGTGGACCCCTTGGCGCGGATGCTGGCAACCTCGGATACCTTTCGACATATGACGTTGAAGACCAAGGCCGCCGCCGAACACCTGTGTTCGGGCAAGCTGGTTCTAGTGCATGAGGGCGGCTATTCCGAGGTCCATGTGCCCTTTTGCGCCCATGCCACGCTCGAAGCCCTGTCAGGCAGCGACATCACCGCCCCAGACCCTCTGACCGAGGTTCTGGATGCCCGACAACCCTCTGCCAGGTTCGAGGGCTTTCTGTTGGAGTTGGTGCAGGACATGGCCCAGCAGCTGAGCCCCGAAGCCATCACGCCCGGCTGATTACCATTCGTCCCCACGCGGGCCCTGATAATACTTGCGACGCGCTGACCGCTCGGCCTCGGTTCGACCTGGAGGTGGCGCGCTGCCCACGGCAAACACGGGTGACAAAAAGCCGACACTCACAGAGCTGGAAGTCGTAGGCTGGCAGGCAGCCAGAGCTGCGACACACACCAGCAGGGAAAACGATTTCAACATGATGGACCTTTCAGAACTCTCGTCCCCCTTCGTATCTGCCAACTTGGCAGGAAAACAACCCGGATCAGCCCGCCCTGGCGCAAGATTTACCCTTGAAACTTGGGCCTCTCTGACCGAGATACAAGGCAATCCTGATGTAAATAGGTTTCACATATGACACTTGAGAGCCCCGCTGCCCTGGAATTCCTGCTGTCGCGGCGGTCCCGCCCGGCCAAGACACTGGTCGCCCCGGCCCCAACACGCGAAGAGTTGCAGCCCCTGCTGACGGCCGCTGCGCGCAGCCCCGATCACGGCAAGCTGGAACCTTGGCGGTTCATTGTGGTGGACAAGGGGGCCATGCCCCGGCTGGCGGCACTGACCGAGGAACGCGGACGTGCCTTGGGCAAATCGCCCGAGGACATCGCCAAAGGCCGCAGTCAATTTGATCTGGGGCAATTGGCTGTTGTTGTGATCGAGGTTCAGAAACCGTCCGAAAAGATACCTGCCATTGAGCAAACCTATTCTGCCGGTGCGGTGTGCCTGGCTCTGCTCAATGCCGCTCTGGCTGCAGGTTGGGGGGCAAATTGGTTGTCAGGTTGGGTCAGCCACGATCGTGGGTTCTGCGCGCAGGCCCTGGATCTGGCCGACAACGAACGCGTCGCGGGCTTTGTCCATATCGCCACCGAAGGCGCCGCGCCGCCGGAACGTCCTCGCCCCGATGTTCACGCCATCACAAGCTGGGTGTCCGAATGATCATTCTGAATTCGTTCTTTGCTGCCCTGGGCCAGATGGGGGATCCCCGCTTTCGCAAGGTCCTGTTTCTGGGCGTCGGCCTGACGCTTGCCCTGCTTGTTGGCACCACGTTTGGCTTTGTCTGGTTGGTGCAGTTCCTGGTTGGCCCGTCCGTAACCTTGCCCTGGATCGGCGAAGTGACCTGGCTGGGGGATGCGGCGGGATATTCTTCGGTGCTTTTGATGATGGTGCTGTCGGTGTTCCTGATGGTGCCAGTGGCCTCGGCCTTTACCTCGATGTTTCTGGACGAGGTGGCCCAGGCAGTCGAAGATCGGCACTACCCCCACCTGCCCCCTGTTCCGGGCGTCCCCTTTGCCGAGGGGCTGAAGGATTCGCTCAGCTTCCTGGGCGTGCTGATTGCAGCCAACCTGGTGGCGTTGATCCTCTACGTGATTTTTGCCCCTCTGGCGCCGTTCATCTTCTGGGCCTTGAATGGGTTCCTTCTAGGGCGCGAATACTTCACCCTCGCCGCCATGCGCCGTCTGGGCCGCGACGGCGCGCGCAAGCTTCGGTCAAAGCACTCGATCACGATCTGGATGGCAGGTATTCTGATGGCTGTGCCCCTGTCGGTGCCCCTTGTCAACCTGCTGATACCGATCATCGGAGCAGCGACCTTTACCCACATCTACCATCAAGTGGGAGGGCGATCCTCATAAATAACTGCGCGGCCTATCGGCCTTGCGTCCTGCGGACGGCAGGGAGCCAGGCTCACACGGGCAAAGCCCGCGTGAGCCTGGCCCAACGGGAGGCGATGTCCCGAAAGGGGCATCAACGACGGGCGGGAGTGCGTCGAGTTTTGGAAAACGGCTCTGTCCCCACCAAACCAAGGGTTCAAAACCAAACCGTTACTGGTTTGTCGTCAGCTTCTTTGTCCAGTCGAAATCGCTGATCGAAATCCAGCCGCTCAGAATGATCCCGCCGATGATCACCCAAAGCACCAAGGCCACACCGGTGGTGATCCAGGCCTTGCTCTTAAGGTGATGCTCTTCGGGGGCGCCCGCATGGGTACCTGGCACGATATCGCCAAGGTCCCCTTGGGTTTTCACCCGGATCGGCAAGACGATCAGAAAGGTCATGAACCAGATGACGGCATACAGCACCAGTGCTGATGTGATGGACATGATCGCTCTCCTGCTTGCGTCCGGCCCAGTATTGGGCCGCAGCTGTTACGTGGTTCAGACCTGCTCGAGTTCAACCAGGCAGCCGTTGAAATCCTTGGGGTGCAGGAACAGCACCGGCTTGCCATGCGCGCCGATCTTGGGGTCGCCAGAGCCCAGCACACGGGCACCGGTTTCCTTGAGGTGATCCCGGGCCGCGATGATATCCTCGACTTCATAACATACGTGGTGGATTCCACCCGAAGGGTTCTTTTCCAAAAAGCCGTTGATCGGGCTGTTCTCACCCAACGGATAGAGCAGCTCGATCTTGGTGTTGGGCAGTTCGATGAACACCACGGTCACGCCGTGATCGGGTTCGTCTTGCGGCTCACCTACCTTGGCCCCCAAAGCATTGCGATACTGCGCCGAGGCTGCCTCGAGGTCGGGCACGGCAATGGCGACATGGTTCAGACGGCCGATCATGGCAAATCTCCTAAGCTCCTGTTGGTTGGAGGCGGTTATGCGGGGTCCGCGTCATAAGAGCAAGTGCGCCATATCGCCCATCCCCATCAACCCGGGCGTTAACCGCTTGTTAGCCAGGGTTTCATAGCGTGAGAGCAATCTGCCAAGAGGAGCTTGTCATGAACGATTCGGACCCTTTCGCCTCTCCACACCGTATTCCCACGGCCACGCGCCCGTTGCTCGGCCTGACCATCCTGGTGGTAGAGGACAGTCGCTATGCCTGCGAGGCCATGCGCCTTTTATGTTTGCGAAGCGGCGCTCGAATTCGACGCGCGGATTGCCTGAAGTCGGCACGCAGACATCTTCAGATTTATCGCCCCTCGGTCATTGTCGTTGACCTGGGTCTGCCGGACGGGTCAGGCGCGGATCTGATTGAAGAGCTGGCCCATGCCGCACCTCGGGTCGGGGTGATCTTGGGCACCTCGGGGGATGAGTTTGCCGAAGACACCGCGATTGCGGCCGGTGCCGACGGGTTCCTTGCGAAACCGATAACGTCACTGGCCGTGTTCCAATCGTCGGTGCTGTCCAAATTACCCGCGGATAGACACCCGTCGGGACTACGGGTTTTACACGATGAAATCATCGATCCTGATCCCATCGCCTATCAGGACGATATGGCCCATGTGGCTGACGTCTTGACCGACACCTGCGACGGCAAAACCCTGGATTATGTGGCGCAGTTTGTTGGTGGAGTGGCGCGCAGCGCATCGGACAAGGTGCTGGCGGACGCGGCTCACTCTCTGGCCCAGGCCCGCGCAACCGGCGCACCTGTCGCGACCGATGCTGCACGGGTTGCCGGATTGGTGCAAGAACGCCTGGACCGCAGAAAGGCCATCTAAGATGCTCGTGACCTTTCTGATCGCGCTCAGCACCCTCGGCATTGTTCTGTTTGTGCAGGCGCGGATTGCGGCACGCGAAATCCGACGCAATCGCGCGTCGATGACAAGGCACTTGAAAAAGGATCTGGTGTTGTCCCATCGCCCTGCGCCTCGGGAACAATAGCTGTCAGTTCTTTGGCGTCCTCCGCTTCCGGACCTTTGGCGGGCCCTTCCGAAGCTGCAAAGGTGTTACAGAAGAAACCCCGGATCGGACCCAAGTTGAAGCCCAGGAAACACCTGACGTTCAAGATCGGCGGTGTTAAGGCCCAGCGCCCACTTGAGCACCCAGCCGGTCATTTCCCGCACGTCCGCTGTCGGCATCAAATCCCTGCCCTGAAAAAGCTGTGCCTCCGCCAGACCGGGCCAATCCCCAAAGACCCGGCCCCCGCGCACGGCACCACCCGTCAGGATCATCGCGCCCCCAGTACCGTGGTCAGTTCCCCTTGATCCGTTCTCGGCAACGGTCCGGCCAAACTCGCTCATCGTGACGATGGTGGTCTTGTCCCAAATCGCATTCCCCAGTTCGTTGCGCAGCGTCAGGATCGCCTGCGTCAGTCGATCGGCGGCCCGTGCCAATCCCCCTGACTGATCCCGATGGGTGTCCCAACCGTTGAGCGAAAAGGTCACGACACGAGTATCCCCCCGCAGTTGCTCGGCCGCGTAACGGGCGATGTTCACATGCGACGGCCCTTTGCCCTGCTCCGGCTTCCGGTCCCGCGCACCACCAGAAGAGAGCGCAACGGCCTGCGCAAAGGCCTGCGAAAACTCTGGATCCTCGGACATCACCTGCCGGGCACGGTCCAGGGTTTGCGGTGAAAGCGACAGATCGGCGTCGGGTGCCCAATGCGCGACCGGAGCAGACCCGACAAGGACACGTTGCACCCCCTGCCCCAGTCCAAAGGCGGTCTGCATCTCAGCGCCGGGCACCAGTTGCACAGCCCGGTTCAACCACCCGCCCCGCGCCGCATCATGTTTGACAAGTCCGCCCTCAAGCAGATCCTGCCCATCAAAGTGACTGCGCTTGTTGCGATACGGTGTGGCCACCGCCTGCACGAACGCCAACTCGCCCTTTTTCCACAGCGGCATCAGATTTTTGAATGCCGGGTGCAATCCAAAAAACCCATCCAAATCGGGTTGTGCGCTGCCAACTGCCAAAGTGGGGCGCGCCAGTCGATAGTCCGGGTCGCCATAGGGTCGGATCACGTCGATCGCATCCATGCCGCCGCGCAGGATGATCACCACCAACCGGTTTTGACCGGGCGTCTGCGCCAGGCTGAGGGGCGTCAGCAGCGGGCTGGCTGCGGCCGAGCAGCCAAGCGCCAGTGCGCGGTTCAAAACCTGCCGACGGGTTGGAATATCGGTCATCACATGCACCTTCTATCTGCGCTGAAAGGACGGGGACATCAGCACCAGGCCAACCCCCTCCTCCCGCGTTTCGGCTCCGTGCACCTGGCGGCGCAAAACTGGCGAGGCATAAGGCCCCAAGGCATGATCCAAGAACGCGCGTGGGTCGATCAGATCTGGCGTCAACCGCGTTGGCGCCGACATCGCCCAGCCAATGCGCGCGGCCTGCCCCTGAGGGGACAGCCACTCGCTATCATCTTCGGACCAACCATCCGGTCCCGCAGGGCGCAACCAAGGCTGCCCCATCATCTTCATTGGCCCCAGAAACACGCGCTTGAGGTGGTTGGGTTTGGCACCCGTCATGCGCTCTGCCGACAGCGCCAATGCGCGACACCCCGAGGCAACGTAGTCAAAGGCAGGTTTGACGTTTTGCAGGCCCGGCTCCCAAGCCAACGGATGCTCCAGCAGCGCGCGGTAGACCTCGGTCAACTCACCGCGTGTTTCGCGATAGCGCGCGGCAACATGCGCGACCAGCTCTGGCGGGGGCGCGTCTGAAAGGAAATGCACCGCGAGCTTTGTGGCCACATGCTCGGCCGTCGCCGGGTGCCGCGCAAGATCCCTGAGCACGGCCCGCACGTCCCCAAGGCGCGCTTTAGCTCCACCATAGTTTTTGCCGAGGACCGTCTCTGCACCCGGTTCAGCCGCCTTGGCCCGGTAGATGAACCCCTTGTGCGGGAGATACCCCATACCGGTGAACAGCTCGGCCAATTGGCGCACGTCCGCCTGCGTATAAGGCCCGCTCACGCCCAAGGTGTGCAATTCCAACACCTCACGCGCCAGGTTTTCATTCAGCCCGGCGTTGGGCTTTTCCCGAGCAATCTCGCTGCCCGGCCCGATCGAGCTGCGCTGATCGAGGTAATGCACCATCAACGGATGGGTTACGGCATCAAACAACAGATCTTCGAAGCGGCCCGAGATGTTGGGGCGGATCGCCTCTTCTTGATAGGGCAGCCCGCCGTGGGTCATCGCCCCGCGCTTGCCCTGGGCGGTAAAGTGATCCGCCCAGAAATGGACCAGCCGCTCGCGAAACCCCTGGGACGTATGGACCCAGCGCAGCAGCGATTGACCAAACCACAAGATGCTCTCGCGGCGGGTTTGCTTGTTGCGGGCTCGGTTCTCATCCTTCAACACGGCTTGCCGCGCGGGGGAATCGGCCTGGCGCATGGCGCGGGCCAGCCGCTTTTGTTCGACAAGGCGCGCACGGAAGGCTGGAAACGGTTCGATGGGAAAGGCTTGAGCGGCGACATCTGCGGCCAGCAGAGCGTCAACCATTGCAGCCGGGCTTTGCGGGCGCGCTTGAACAGGTGACAAGCCGCAACCGAACCGTATCTCTGCCAATTCCGGTGAAAACACCATGTTTCCGCCCCCTTCCCCGCCACGATATCAGAGCATAGGGGCAAGGCGAAAAAAAACGACCCATCTTTGCTCAGACAGGTCGTTTCCAATTCAGGTCACATGAGGCGGATTACTGATCCTGAGGGATCACCCTCAGGCCCAGCTCCATCAACTGATCCGAGCTCGGGCCAGACGGCGCGTCCATCATCAGGTCTTCGGCGCGCTGGTTCATCGGGAACATCATCACTTCGCGGATGTTGGCCTCGTCCGCCAGCAGCATGACGATCCGGTCGATGCCGGCTGCACAGCCACCGTGCGGCGGCGCGCCATAGTGGAACGCATTGAACAGAGCGCCAAAGCGGCTCTTGACCTCATCCGCGCCATAACCGGCCAGTTCAAACGCTTTCAGCATGATCTCGGGTTTGTGGTTCCGGATCGCGCCCGACACCAGCTCATAGCCGTTACAGGCCAGATCATACTGATAGCCCTTAACGGCAAGCGGATCGCCGTTCAGCGCGTCCATGCCGCCCTGGGGCATCGAGAAGGGGTTGTGCTCGAAATCGATCTTGCCGCTTTCTTCGTCCTGCTCGTAGATCGGGAAATCCACGATCCAGGCAAAGGCAAAACGGTCCTTGTCAGTCAGGCCCAGTTCCTCGCCGATCACGTCGCGCGCCTTGCCCGCAACCTTTTCGAACGCCTTGGGCTTGCCGCCCAGGAAGAAGGCCGCGTCGCCGACGCACAGACCCAGCTGCTGGCGGATCGCCTCGGTGCGCTCGGGGCCGATGTTCTTGGCCAGCGGACCCGCGGCCTCCATACCTTCGCCCTGATCACGCCAGAAGATATAACCCATGCCCGGCAGGCCTTCGCCTTGGGCAAACTTATTCATCCGGTCACAGAATTTGCGGCTGCCGCCTGTGGGGGCTGGAATGGCGCGAATTTGTGTGCCTTCCTGCTCCAGCAGCTTTGCGAAAATGGCAAAGCCAGAGCCACGGAAGTGTTCCGAGCAGTCCTGCATTTCAATCGGGTTGCGCAGGTCGGGCTTGTCCGAGCCGTATTTCATCGCCGCTTCGGCATAGGGTATCTGCGGCCAGTCCTGCGGGGCGTCAACTTTCTTGCCGCCACCAAACTCTTCGAACACACCTGCCAGCACCGGCGAGATGGTGTCGAACACGTCCTGCTGGGTGACGAAAGACATTTCCAAATCGAGCTGGTAGAAGTCGGTGGGCGAACGGTCGGCGCGCGGATCTTCGTCGCGGAAGCACGGCGCGATCTGGAAATACTTGTCAAAGCCCGAGACCATGATCAGCTGCTTGAACTGCTGCGGGGCCTGCGGCAGGGCATAAAACTTGCCAGGATGCAGACGCGAAGGCACCAGGAAGTCACGCGCACCCTCGGGCGAGGATGCGGTGATGATTGGCGTCTGGAACTCTCGGAAGTTCTTGTCCCACATCCGGCGGCGCATCGAGGCGACAACGTCCGAACGCAGGGTCATGCTGTTTTGCATTTTTTCACGGCGCAGGTCGAGGTAGCGATAGCGCAGGCGGGTTTCCTCGGGGTATTCCTGATCGCCGAACACCATCAACGGCAGCTCGTCGGCGGCGCCCAGAACCTCGATGTCGCGGATGAACACCTCGATCTCGCCGGTCGAGATTTTCGCGTTGATCAAGCTCTCGTCGCGGGCTTTGACCTCGCCGTCGATGCGGATGCACCATTCGCTACGGACCTTTTCGATCTCGGCAAAGACCGGGCTGTCCGGGTCGGCCATGACTTGCGTCACGCCATAGTGGTCGCGCAGGTCGATGAAGAGCAGCCCGCCGTGATCGCGCACCCGGTGCACCCAGCCCGACAGGCGGACAGTTTCACCAACGTTGGATTTGTTCAGGTCGGCACAGCTGTGCGAGCGATAGGCATGCATGTCGGATATCCCTTGGGGGCGTAAAATAGCGTCGGGCCGATACACCGCGCCAGCACACAGAAGTCAAGGGAGAGCAGCCTTGCAGCAGGCGCGAGGGCAGATTTTTTCGGGAAATCTGGTTTGGGGAGCGCTGCCCCTCTTGGCCTAGCGGCCAATTCACTACAGCCGTATCTGGAACAAGAAGAATATTGTGGGGCTAGATTAACGGACTGCGTGGACCTTCATAGTCCACGCCAATCTCCCCACGCAGAGAATTGCCCACAGTAATCCATTGCGCATGGCGCAGATCTTGGAGAGTCACGACGCGCTCGACCACGCGGTTTGTGTCCAGCAGCCTTTGACGCAAGACACCCGGCAAACAGCCGCTGCTCAGAGGCGGCGTGACAGCGAGTCCATTGCGCAGTTTCACGAACAGATTGGTGATCGTGCCCTCGCAAACCTCATCGCGTTCGTTCAAGAACAGCAGTTCATCGACACCCTGCGGCAGGTTGGCACGCACCTGATCATAAAGTGCGCGGCGGGTGGTTTTGTGCTGCAACCAGATGTCGTCGGATCGCAGCCGCTCTTGGGCAATTTGAACAGCCCATCTGCCGACACTGCCCGCCAAGGGCGCGGTGGTTGTATTGATCTGCCCCTTTGCGTCCAGCATCAGACGGGCGCGCAAAACCTCGGGGGCATCGATCTTTTGCACCTCAGCCTCTGTCGCACGCCGATCAAAGGGGATCTGGAACGCGCGCGCCGACCGCTCCATCCGCCGCAAGTGGCGTGACAAGTCGTTCGGGCCGGTTTCGGGATCGATCCGAAAGGTTTCGATCAGGCGGAAGTCAGGCTCAACTGGCTTGCGAAGCGGGCTTTCCATAGGGCTTCCTCATATTCCGATGCTGCGGTGCTGTCCCAGACGACACCGCCGCCGACATTCAGGGTGGCGCTTGTGCCCTCGACCTGCAGCGTGCGGATCGACACGTTGAATTCTGACCGGCCATCTGGGGCGGCCCAGCCGATGGTGCCGCAATAGATGTCACGCGGCCAAGGCTCCAGGTCGGACAGGATCTCCATCGCGCGGATTTTCGGTGCCCCGGTGATGGACCCGCAAGGGAAAAGCGCGCGCAGGACGTCGGCAAGCCCCGCATCCGGGTTCAATTTGGCCCGCACCAATGACACCATCTGATGCACAGTTGCATAGGTTTCGACCTTGAACAGCTCCGGCACATGGACCGAGCCGGGCTGCGCGACCCGGCTGATGTCGTTGCGCAGCAGGTCCACGATCATCAGGTTCTCGGCCCTGTTCTTAGCGTCCGACGCCAAAAACGCCTTACGGCGCGCATCTTCGACCGGGTCGGCGCTGCGCGGCTGCGTGCCTTTCATGGGACGGGTTTCGATGGCTCCGCTTGCGTCGGTACGAAAGAACAGCTCGGGGGAGCGACTGAGGATATCGGGCAGCCCATCCTGCCTGACAAATGCCCCGTGACCCACGGCCTGGCGCGCGGACAGGGCCGCATAAAGCTGCTCTGATGTCCCCTCGATCTCGGCGTCGATGGGAAAGGTCAGGTTGGCCTGATAGATGTCCCCTGCCCCGATGGCGTCATGCACCTTGGCAAATGCCCGACCATACCGCGCCTCGTCCCAACGGGGTTTAAACGCCGTGAACCCTCCTCCAGCAGCGGCCAAAGGTCGCTGAACGGGAGCACCATAGACCCCCATACAAACGAGCGGCAGCTTGTGCCCCTTGGGCATCCGGCCCGCCAGTTTCGGTTCCAGTGCATAGCCCAGCTCGTAACTGGCATAGCCCGCCACCCACGCACCGCTTTTTTGTGCGGCGTCGATTTCGTGCAAAGCTTCAGGCACATGGCACGCCTCGTCCGCTCGAACTACATAGAACGGTTCCGCGAAGGTTGTGCCGGGCCCCGCCGGCCCCTGATCAAAGCGTATCTGCAATTTCGACCCCATTTCGGCAGGCTTGCCGTATACTCAATTCAGAACCGACGAAAAGGGGGGAATGCGGCGAATAGCGGTCATATTGCGAAGGCCCTTGCACCTTTTCGCGCGGTGCCTATAACGCAGGACAATTTGGGCGCTTGGGCGGTGCCCTGACTCGCGGACAATCAAAGGAACCAGGCCATGCCGAAGAGAACCGACATCCAGTCGATCATGATCATTGGGGCGGGCCCCATTGTTATTGGTCAGGCCTGTGAATTTGACTACTCGGGTGCTCAGGCGTGTAAGGCGCTGCGCGAAGAAGGTTACCGGGTCGTCCTGGTGAACTCGAACCCGGCGACCATCATGACAGACCCCGGTCTGGCCGACGCCACATACATCGAGCCGATCACGCCCGAGGTTGTCGCCAAGATCATCGAGAAAGAGCGCCCCGACGCACTGCTGCCCACCATGGGCGGGCAAACGGGCCTGAACACCTCGCTGGCACTCGAAGAGATGGGTGTGCTCGACAAGTTCAACGTCGAGATGATCGGCGCCAAGCGCGACGCCATCGAAATGGCCGAAGACCGCAAACTGTTCCGCGAAGCAATGGACCGCCTGGGCATCGAAAATCCCAAGGCAACCATTGTCACTGCCCCCAAGAAAGACAACGGCGCGGCCGATCTGGACGAAGGTGTCCGTATCGCCCTGGAAGCCCTGGACGAAATCGGCCTGCCCGCGATCATCCGCCCTGCCTTTACCCTCGGTGGCACCGGCGGCGGTGTGGCTTATAACCGTGATGACTACATTCACTTCTGCCGCTCGGGCATGGATGCCTCGCCGGTGAACCAGATCCTGGTCGACGAAAGCCTTTTGGGCTGGAAAGAGTATGAGATGGAGGTGGTGCGCGACACCGCCGACAACGCCATTATCGTCTGTTCCATCGAAAACGTCGATCCGATGGGTGTACACACCGGCGACTCGATCACCGTGGCCCCGGCACTGACGCTGACGGACAAAGAGTTCCAGATCATGCGGACGCATTCGATCAACGTACTGCGTGAGATCGGCGTGGAAACTGGCGGTTCGAACGTACAGTGGGCCGTGAACCCTGCCGATGGCCGCATGGTTGTGATCGAGATGAACCCACGCGTGTCGCGCTCGTCGGCTCTGGCGTCCAAGGCGACGGGTTTCCCGATTGCCAAGATCGCGGCGAAACTGGCCGTCGGCTACACGCTGGACGAGTTGGACAACGACATCACCAAAGTGACGCCCGCATCGTTCGAGCCGACCATTGACTATGTCGTCACCAAGATCCCGAAATTCGCCTTCGAAAAATTCCCGGGCTCTGAACCCTACCTGACCACCGCCATGAAGTCGGTGGGTGAGGCGATGTCGATTGGCCGGACCATCCACGAATCGATGCAAAAGGCGCTGGCCTCGATGGAATCGGGTCTGACCGGGTTCAACGAGATCGAAATTCCTGGCCTAACCGTGGGCGTCTGGGACGAGGCCGACGATAAGGCATCGGTCATCAAGGCGATCAGCCAGCAGACCCCCGACCGCATGCGCACCATCGCACAAGCCATGCGTCACGGGTTGAGCGATGACGAAATCCACGGTGTCACCATGTTCGACCCCTGGTTCCTGGCCCGCATCCGCGAGATTGTCGACGCCGAGCATGACCTGCGCAAGGACGGCCTGCCGGTGACGGCCGAGGGCCTTCGCGCGCTAAAAATGCTGGGCTTTACCGACGCGCGCCTGGGCGAACTGACCGGCCGGGACGAAGACAACGTTCGCCGCGCCCGTCAAAACCTGGGTGTCACGGCCGTGTTCAAGCGCATCGACACCTGTGCGGCTGAGTTCGAAGCGCAGACGCCCTACATGTATTCAACCTATGAAGCCCCGATGATGGGCGAAGTGGAATGCGAGGCGCGCCCCAGCGACCGCAAGAAGGTTGTCATTCTGGGCGGTGGCCCGAACCGGATCGGTCAAGGGATCGAGTTCGATTACTGCTGCTGCCACGCCTGTTTCGCGCTGACCGAAGCAGGGTATGAAACCATCATGATCAACTGCAACCCCGAGACCGTGTCGACCGACTATGACACCTCGGACCGTCTGTATTTTGAACCGCTGACGTTCGAACATGTGATGGAGATTCTGACCACCGAGAAGCAGAACGGCACGCTTCACGGTGTCGTCGTTCAGTACGGTGGTCAGACTCCGCTGAAGCTCGCCAACGCTTTGGAGGCCGAGGGTATCCCGATCCTGGGCACCTCGCCCGACGCCATCGACCTGGCCGAAGACCGCGAGCGCTTCCAGGCGCTGGTGAACGAGTTGGGTCTGAA
This sequence comes from Falsiruegeria mediterranea M17, assembly GCF_900302455.1. Taxonomy (GTDB): domain Bacteria; phylum Pseudomonadota; class Alphaproteobacteria; order Rhodobacterales; family Rhodobacteraceae; genus Falsiruegeria; species Falsiruegeria mediterranea. Next base: position 172,072 of record NZ_ONZG01000004.1, on the reverse strand, counting down.
GCAGCCCAAGAACGGCATTGCTTCGACCGACGCGCAAGCGCTGGAAATTGCGGATGACATCGGCTTTCCGCTGGTGATCCGCCCGTCTTACGTTCTCGGTGGCCGCGCGATGGAAATCGTGCGCGACATGGGCCAGCTGGAACGTTACATCGCCGAGGCGGTTGTGGTTTCGGGCGACAGCCCGGTTCTGCTCGACAGCTATCTGGCGGGCGCGGTTGAATTGGATGTGGATGCGATCTGTGACGGCACCGACGTACACGTCGCGGGCATCATGCAGCACATCGAAGAGGCCGGCGTGCACTCGGGCGATAGCGCCTGTTCGCTGCCGCCCTACTCGCTCTCGAAAGAGATCATCGCCCAGATCGAAGAGCAAGCATTCAAACTGGCCAAGGCGCTGAACGTCGTGGGCCTGATGAACGTGCAGTTTGCGATCAAAGACGATGAGATTTATCTGATCGAGGTCAACCCGCGCGCCTCGCGCACCGTGCCGTTTGTGGCCAAGGCCACCGACAGTGCGATTGCGTCGATCGCCGCGCGTGTGATGGCGGGCGAAAAGCTTTCGAACTTCCCCAAACGCCCCGCGTACAAGGAAGGTCAGGACACCAAGATTGCCGACCAGATGACGCTGGCCGACCCGAACATGCCGTGGTTCTCGGTCAAAGAGGCTGTGATGCCTTTTGCCCGCTTCCCCGGTGTCGATACGATCCTGGGCCCCGAAATGCGCTCGACCGGCGAGGTCATGGGTTGGGACCGCGACTTCCCGCGCGCCTTCCTCAAGGCACAGATGGGCGCGGGCATGGTGCTGCCGTCCGAAGGCCGTGCCTTCATCTCGATCAAGGACGCCGACAAAGGCGCGCTGATGCTCGAGGCGGCGCAAGTGCTGGTGGCGCAGGGCTTTACCCTGGTCGCAACCCGCGGCACGCAAAGCTGGCTGGCGGAACAGGGTGTGCCCTGTGACACCGTCAACAAGGTCTATGAGGGGCGCCCGGACGTGGTCGACATGCTCAAAGACGGTCAGGTGCAACTGCTGATGAACACCACCGAGGGTGCGCAAGCGGTCGAGGACAGCAAGGCCATCCGCTCCATCGCGCTCTATGACAAGATCCCCTATTTCACCACGGCTGCTGGGGCCAATGCCGCCGCCCTGGCGATCAAGGCGCAGGCCGAGGGCGACGTTGAAGTAAAATCGCTACAAGGCTGACCCCGGTCTGACCACAAGCCCTGGCAAGAGATTGCCGGGGCTTTTTTCTTTCGAGCTCCCAATGGCCCAGACGCACCTTGTCAAGCGCATTGCTCGCAGGCAGGTTCAAAGCAGACAGCAAAAGGAGCCGCCATGTCCCTGCAAAATGAACTGAACCGTTTGTTCAGCATGGTGAGTCAGGGAAAGTCCAAAAAGGCGCTTGCTCAAGCAAAGGCGGCCATACGCCGATACGGTCAGCATCCTGCCCTCTTTCATGTTTCCGCTCTTGCTCAATGCGCAGCAGGAAAACAAAGAGAGGCCATACCAAATTTCCAGAAAGCGTTGAAACTTGACCCGGACTTTCATGATGCGGCAAAGGCGTATGCCACCGCCCTGATAAAACTTGGTCAAGCAAAACAGGCTGCTAGCGTGTTGCGCCGCGCATCTGAAGCCTTACCCGATGATCCTGCAATTGCAAAACTCACGGCCTTGACCAAATTTTCCGAACGCCAACTTGACGCGGCGTCCGAGGCAGCAACGCACTTTTTGCAACTGCAACCCGATGATGTGCAGGGTTATTTACTTCGCGCTGACATACTTGAAGCAGGCAATCACCTGAAAGAAGCTGCAGAAGATGTCATGCACGCAATTGCGAAGGTGCCCAACGACCCTGAACTTTGGATCAGGCTGAGTATGCTGAACGCTGAGCGTGGTGAACACGATGCTGCATTGCAGACCGCAGAGCAGGCCGTGAGCATTGCTCCAGACTATCCGCGCGCCATCATGCAACAGGCAAATCTATTGCTGGGCGCCGGGTTTCGCAGCGAAGCCATCCAAGGGTATCGCCGGGCACTGACTCTCAATCCCGGTGAACCGGAAACCATTGATCAACTGGCAAAACTTCAGACCTCCGAAGAGAACGCAGGCCTGGAGTCTTCTGTGGCGAACCTTTTCAAAAGTGCAAAGGGTCGAAACCGGGCCATTCTTGGGTTTGCACTCACGGCTATTGCCGAGCAAAAGGGCGACAACGCAGCAGCACAGTCTTACCTCTCGACAGCCAATCGTGAAATGGCAAAGCTCACCCCCTACTCGCGCAAATCCGAACAGACAGTCAATGACAAGATCATGGGTCGGTATGCCGATGTCAAACCCCCTGAGCAAAGTGAGAGCCACAAGGGCCCCTGCCCCATCTTCATCCTTGGCCTACCTCGTTCAGGGACGACGCTGATCGAAACGATTTTGGGCAACCATCCCGACATATCCCCATTGGGTGAAAGAGACAGTTGCGACTTACTGTATCCAGTTATTGACGGCAATCTTGTCTTCGACAAAACGGCGGCGGACGAATTTGTCAGACGTGACCGAGCTGAGTTGTCAGAAGAGGCCAAGGGCAGCAAGTTCTATACCGACAAGATGCCCGAGAACCATCGCATGATCGGCTTTCTAAAGACCGCATATCCCGACTGCCGTATCATACACGTCAAAAGAGACCCACGCGACACCGCTTTGTCGATGTGGCGCGCTCGTTTCGCGGATGGGGCGTTGGCCTATACCTATGATTTTTCAGATATGGCGCATCGCTTCAATTTGTACGCAGAGATGATGCAAATGTGGCAGCGCCTGTATCCCAACGAGATCCATGTTGTGCACTACGAAGACGTGGTCTCTGACCCCGTATCTGTCAGCAAAAGGTTGGCAGATTTATGTGATGTGACCTGGTTGGACGCGATGGCGCATCCCGAAACAAGCGCAAACACGGTAAGAACATTGACAGCGTACCAACTGCGCCAACCCGTGCACAGTCGATCAGTTGGAAAGTGGCCAGGCAAGGAGGATCTGCTGAAACCTTTCCTCGATGGTCTTGACCCCAAATTCTGGCCGGAATTGGCTGCAGTCTGAGTGGAGGTCAGTGATGTCATCATCTTTTGCTCCAAGACTGTTGCAGACGTGATGGACACCTAAATGACCAAATGCATAACGGTTAGCCCTCCACGCTAGCGGAGGGCCTTCCTAATCATGACGCTCCCATCTCGCGCTTCTCGTCCCGTGCAAAGAACACCAGATAGAACACCGGTGCTGCGATCAGGGTCAGGATGGTGGCAAAGGCAAGACCACCCATGATCGTCACCGCCATCGAGACAAAGAAGGCGTCCGTTAGCAGCGGGGCCATGCCCAGAATGGTGGTCACCGCCGCCAGCATCACCGGGCGCAGACGTGAGACCGAAGCCTCGACAATCGCCTCACGCAAGGGTTTGCCCTCGGCGCGGACCAGGTCGATCTCCTCGACCAGCACGATGCCGTTCTTGATCAACATGCCCGACAGGCTCAAGAGACCCAGAAGCGCGGTGAAGGTGAACGGTAGGCCGGTGCCCAGCAGACCGATGACCACACCATTGACCGACATCGGAACAAGCAACCAGATGATCACCGGCTGGCGGATCGCATTGAACAACAGGACCGAGATCAGCACCATGATGATCAGGCTGAGCGGCAATTGCCCGGCCAGGCTTTCCTGCGCATCACGCGAGCTTTCAAACTCGCCACCCCATTCCAGCTTGTAGCCCGGCGGCCGTTCCATCGCCTCAATCGTTTCACGCACTTCGGCATGGACCTGCGCCGCTGTCAGATCGGGGGGGATGTCGGCACCCACAGTGATGGTCGGCACCCGGTCGCGGCGATGGACAAGCGTGTTCTCGACCTCGTAACGAAAGCCATCGACCATCTGTTCGACCGGCACGAACTTCTCGGCCTGGGTGGAATAGACCACCTGATCCACAACGCTGTAATCCCCATCCGCCGGGCGGCGGACGATGATGGGGATCAGGCGTTCACGTTCACGGAACACACCACCCTGCGAGCCATCGGTTGAAAACAGCAGCATGTCGGCGATGTCATCGCGGGTGACCCCTGCGGTCTGGGCACGGTCCGTGGCATAGATCGGCCGCAACGCCAGTTCCTGCTCGCGCCAGTCGGTGCGAATGCCGATCAGGTTGTCCGAGGCCGCCGCCATCCGCGTGCTGGCCTCGGCCGCCAGTTCCCGCAGCACCTGCGGGTCACTGCCTGAGAACCGCGCCTGGATCGGGTCACCGCCACCTGGACCAAAGACCAGCCGTTTGGTGCGGAACTCGCCCTCGGGGAATTTTGCAACGCCAAAGGCCTCGAGATCCGCTTGCAACGCCGGGATGTCATCCAGTGTTTCGGTGCGGATGATCATGTGGCCATAACTTGGGTTCGGTTTTTCCGCAGAATAGGTCAACATGAAGCGCGTCGCGCCCTGCCCCACAAAGGTTGCCACGGACACCACATCATCGCGGGTCGCAAGCCAATCCTCGATCTCGGCCAGGTGCTCGGACGTGAGATCAATAGGCGTGCCTTGCGGCAGCTTGTAGTGGACAAAGAACAGCGGCGTGTTCGAGTTCGGGAAGAACTGTTGTTTCATCAGGCCAAAGCCCATGAAACAGGCTGCCGTGATCGCCACAAGTCCCGGGATCACCAGCCACCGCAGTTTCAGCGCCGCACGCAGAGTTGCGCCATAGGCCCGGAAGATCAGCCCGCCATAGGCGTCGCCCTCGTCCCCTTTGCCCTGCTTGAAGAAGTAGTGCCCCAAAAGCGGCGTTACCGTCAGCGCCAGCACCCAGCTAAGCAGCAGCGAAATGCCGATCACCGCAAAGAGCGAGAACAGAAACTCGCCCGTTGCATCCGGGCTGAGCCCGATCCCGGCAAAGGCCATGATGCCAATGACAGTCGCCCCCAACAGGGGGATTTGCGTCTTGCCCGCTGCCTCATCCGCGGCCTCGACCGAGGTCTTGCCGCGTCGCATGGCGATCTGCATCCCTTCGGCCACAACGATGGCATTGTCGACCAGCATCCCCATGGCGATGATCAGCGCGCCCAGCGAAATCCGCTCCATTTCGATCGAAAAGATCGCCATGAACAGCAGCGTTCCGACAACGGTCAGCAACAGGGTGGAGCCCACAACAATGGCCGCTCGCCAACCCATGAAAATCGCCAGCACGGCAACCACGATGGCAACGGACATCGCCAAGTTCACCAGAAAGTCGTTCGAGGCCTCTTCGACCACGACATGCTGCTGATAGATCGGCAGAACCTCGACCCCATAGGGGATATCGGCGTCCAGCTCGGCCATCTTGGCATCAACGCGTTTGCCCACTTCGACGATATTTTCGGTGGCAAGGCCCGCAACGCCCAAGGTAAAGGCCTCGGCCCCGTCGAACCGCACGATCAGTTCGGGGTCGGTCTGGCGGCCCCGGTAGACATTGGCCATGTCGAAAAGGTTGATGACCTTGCCTTGGGTGCCCACCGACAGCCCGGCAATGGCCGACACGGTGTCCGACCCTTCGGCGGCCAAGATGCGGGTCTTGCCCGTTTCCGAGCGGACGATGCCGGAATCCTTGACCGAATCCGACGTGGCAATCGCGTTGGCAATCGCGTTGAGTGGCACGTTCTGGTTCACCGACAGCGCCAGGTCAGGTTCGACAAAAATCGCCTCGGCAGGCAGACCCGCGACCTCGACGTCTGCGACACCGTCAACGGTCAGCAACTCGCGCCGCAGGAATGTCGCCAATTCGTGCCTTTCAGCATCCGTGTAGCCGTCTGCCGTCACCGCATAGAACAGGCCGAACACATCACCGAAAGCGTCGTTCACAAAAGGCTGGCTGACACCTTGCGGCAATTGCCGCGCCGCATCCCGGACACGGGCGCGCAGCTTGGTCCAGATCTCGGGCAGCTCTGTTCCGTCATAGGTCGACTTGATCTCGACCTCGATCAGCGAGCTTCCTGGCTGATTGACCGATGTGATCTTATCCACTTCACCCATTTTCTGGATCGCGGATTCCAGCGGCTCGGACACCTCCAACGCCACCTGCTCGGCCGTGGCGCCGGGGTATTGCGTGGCGATGACCGCCTGTTTGATGGTAAAGGCCGGATCTTCAAGACGACCCAGGGACGAGAACCCCCAGATCCCACCCAGTAGCGAGATCAGGATGATCAGCCACGTATAAAGCGGCTTTTCGATTGACGCGCGTGCGATTTTCATCAGCCCCGATCCTTAGTTTGCAAAGCCGGTGAACCGGCGCACCGATTGCCCGTCGGTCAGGGAATTGCCGCCCGTGACCACGATCTCTTGGCCATCGGACAACCCTTTGGTCACGCGCACATCACCGCTGACGGTGGGTTCGATCCCGACCTGGGTCCGGGTTACAGTGCCTTCATCGCCCCCAACAGGGTCGAACACCATGACGCCGATGTCCCCGTCGGGCGTTGTGACAACGGCGGTCGGCGGGATCACGATCCCGGTGCGCCCATCCTTGACCTGAACCGAAACCGTCACCGACGAACCAGGCAGGATCTGACGCCCCTCGGGCGGGGTCAGACCAAAGTTGATACGAAACGTTTGCCCGACGCTGGATGTTTCGGCGTCAAATTCGCGGATTTCCAGCGGAAAGACCTCATCACTGAACGGGAACTTGGCAGTGATGGTGACATCATCCTGCTGGCCCGCGCGCTGGAACAGGATCTCGGGCACATCAACCTCGATCCGCAATTCGGACATGTCGTGGATGCGGACGATGGGTGTACCGGTCGAAACGGTGGTAAAGGCCGCGACACTGCGGCGCGACACCAGCGCGTCGAACGGCGCGTTCAAAGTGGCGTGCTCCAAAGCATATTCCGCATCGCGCAACGCAATGGCAGCCAGGGCCGCGTTTGTCCCGGCGTCGTCCAGCGACACCTGACTGACGGTCGTGCCCTTCAGACGGCTGAGGCGCGCGACGGTCCGATCTGCCTGTTCTTTTTGCAGGCGCGCGCGGTTGAGTTGCAGCTCAAACGGCTCTTGATCCAACTGCGCAATCAGGCTCCCTTTGGGAACGACATTGCCCTCTGTCACCGGAAAATCGACGATTTGACCTGCAACCTGAAATGCCAGATCAACGGTTTGGCGCGCGGCAACCTGCCCATAGAACTGACGGGAAAATCCAGGGGCCGTTTCGGACACCTGCATCAGCTTGACGGGCTTGGGCGTCTCTTGCGCGGCCAAAGGCAAAGCCAAAAGGCCCATGGCAAAGGCAAATGTCTGGAGGAATTTCATTTCTTCAGTCCTTCGGGAATACCTGTTTTCAGGATGTTGTCACGGATCTTGCGCGACAATTGGGCAAAGATCTCTGTCTCTTGTGTGTTCAGGCCAGAGGCATGGCGAAACAGCTCTCCCACCTTGGCCACCAGATCGTTACGGGCGGCTTCGCCCTGCTCGGTCAACACCAACAGCCAGGCGCGCCGATCTTCGGGATCGCGTTGCCGCGTGACGTGACCGGCCTGTTCCAACGCATCCGCTGATGCGGTCACACTGGAGGGAGCCATCATCATGTCGCAGGCCAGAACACCCATCCGCTTGGGCCGATCCAGCTTGATTAGCATATGACTTTCTTGCCGTGTCAGGTCCGGCCGAATGGCGTCAATGTTTTCATCAACTTTCCAATAGAGCGCATAGACCCCCATCATCGCCTGGATCTCGGGACTGAGCCCATCCAGGACAAAGGGTTCGTCGTCTGCCATCATTTTTGTCCCATAATTTCCGCGCGATATACTTCAGATTTCGAAACATTCAAGACCCGAAGGTAAATTTCAAACCCCAACACTGGGTGCCGCAGGGTCACCTCCCCTTGATCATGGCACATTATGCACGCATTTTGGGCGAATCCGGCAGTTTTCAGGAGTCTGCAATGTACACACCCGCCATCACCGGGACCGGCGTCTATACGCCAGAGCACGTCATCACCAACGCCGAACTCGTCGAGGCGTTCAACGCCTATGCCGACAAGATGAACACCCAGAACGCCGACGCCATTGCCGCCGGAGAGATGGAGCCGATGGACCATTCGTCCGAAGAGTTCATCGTCAAAGCCTCAGGCATCCAGCGTCGGTTCGTGATGGACAAGACCGGTGTGCTGGATCCGGATGTGATGCACCCACTCCTGCGGCAGCGGTCCGACGATGAGCCGGGCATCATGACTGAAATGGCCGTGGACGCCGCGAAGAAGGCACTAGCGCAGGCTGGAAAGACAGCTGCGGATGTCGATGCAGTGATCTGCGCAGCCTCAAATCTGGAACGCGCCTATCCGGCCGTGGCCATTGAAATCCAGCAGGCGCTTGGGATCGAAGGCTTTGCCTTTGACATGAACGTCGCCTGCTCCTCGGCCACCTTTGGCATTCAGGCCGCTGCCGACATGGTGCGGTCCGGCTCCATCCGCTCGGCGCTGGTGGTCAACCCCGAGATTTGCTCGGCCCACCTGGAATGGCGCGACCGGGATTGCCACTTCATCTTTGGCGATGTGGCCACGGCCACGCTGATCGAACGGATCGAAGATGCCAATGGGCCCCACTTTGAAATCCTGTCGACCCGCTGCGCCACGCAGTTTTCCAACAACATCCGAAACAACAACGGCTTCCTGCGCCGCTCGCGCCCCGACGGGGTGAAAGACCGCCGCGACATGCAATTCATGCAAAACGGTCGCAAGGTGTTCAAGGAAGTGCTGCCCATGGTTTCACAGCACATTGCAGAGCATATGGGTGACAATGACGTGGCCAACACCGATCTGAAACGGATCTGGCTGCATCAGGCCAACAAAACCATGAACGACTTCATCGGCAAAAAGGTCCTGGGGCGCACACCGGAAGACGGCGAACAGCCCAACATCCTGCAGGATTACGCCAACACGTCGTCGGCCGGCTCGATCATCGCGTTCTCGCAAAACTCCGACGACCTGGATGAGGGCGACATCGGCCTGATTTGCTCTTTCGGGGCGGGCTATTCAGTGGGCTCCGTCATCCTGCGCCGCCACGCTTAATCATCGCGCAATCTGGTCCGAGAACCCGTTCCAATTCTTAGGATTGCGCGCGGAGCCGCTGCTTTGGTGAGCTCCGACGCGCCAATCTCCAAAAAGAGAGCGCGCTGCCCAAGGCGCGCATAATTTGACAACTCCCGGGGCTTAGGCTTTGACAGATACCCGTTCGTGGACCTGGTCGACGTTTTCCACGCGTTCGGAGTAGCGATCCACCAGATAGTCCTTGCGGCCGCGCACCATGTAGGTGAACTTTACCAATTCCTCCATCACATCCACGATGCGACGATAGAACGGGCCATCGGGCAACCGATCGCCTTCCGCAAACTCCAACCAAGCTTTTGGAATTGAGCTTTGGTTAGGGATCGTCACCATCCGCATCCAGCGGCCCAGAATGCGCATCTGATTGACCGCGTTGAATGACTGCGACCCTCCCGACACCTGCATGACTGCCAAGGTCTTGCCTTGAGTGGTGCGAATGCCCCCTTTCAGCGACAAAGGAAGCCAGTCGATCTGCAGCTTCATGATCCCGGTCATGGCCCCGTGCCGTTCAGGCGAGGACCACACCATCCCTTCGGACCAAACCGCCAACTCGCGCAATTCGGCAACTTTGGGGTGATCGGCATCCGCATCATCCGTCAAAGGCAACCCTGAAGGATCGAAAATCCGCGTTTCACAGCCCAAGGCCTGCAGAATGCGAGCGGACTCCTCAACCGCTTTGCGCGAATAACTGACCTCGCGCAGCGACCCGTAGAGCAGCAATATGCGCGGCGCATGACCATCATCACTTGCATCCGCCAAACCCTCGGGCGCAATGGGATACAGCGCGCCGGGCACGATTTCAGGAAGATCACTCAAGTCCACGAGGTCAGGCGCTTTCTTCTTCCAGATGCAATTTCATGTCGATCAACACCTGTTGCAGCGCAACGGTTTCGCGCAGCAGGCGCTTGGCCTCGTTCACCGTGATGATGCCATCCTCGATCGAGACCTGATACTCGCTCATCAACATGGCAAACCGCTGGCTCAGCGCAATGACATCCGAGTTCACGCCGCCTTCACGGTCGTGGTTGGGATGGCGATCATCATACGACAAGGTGATGTTGCGCAGTTCCGCCAGTGCGGAGGTGACATGAGGATAGGATGAAGCTGCCTCCAACCGGGCCACCGAATCCACCGGCATGAACCGGTCCGAATGCTCTGCGTTTTCCGAATAGTATCTGCCCAGTGTTGCCTTGGACTTTCCCGTCAACTCACAAGCCGCTTCTATACCCACATCCTTGACCAAGGCCTCGGTGTGTTTCTTGAGGTACGCCCCGATATCGGCCATTTGCACCCTTTCCCAAACCATCGCGCCTGTCGTCCCATGCTTAGGGGAAAGGCCCGAAATATTTCCCATTCATGAGTTCTAATCCAAATGTCATATCTTGGCTATCCCTCAGGTTTTCTGGGATTTTGTGAGTGAGTGAACGGCGATTTTTTGGCCGGTAACAAGTTGATGCATAGGCAATAGACTCAGCATCTGTTTTGTCATCGCATTGCGATGCACAAGTGTCATCACCGGGCTCTAGCGTGTCGTCCATCCCCAGCAAGCTCAGCTTGCGGACAGTCCCGCCTCCGGTGATGGCATCTTGTGCCAATTTTTCCTCTAACGGGGTTGATGTCATCTTGTCCCCTGAAGGGTCGCCCCTTAGACGAAGGGGCATGGCAAAGCTCTACTTCAACTACTCGACCATGAACGCCGGCAAATCGACCGTTTTGCTGCAGGCGTCGCACAACTACCGCGAACGCGGGATGGACACTTATCTGATGACAGCTGCGCTTGATGGGCGATCCGGCGTTGGACGGATTGCCTCGCGCATTGGCATCGGGGCCGAGGCGGATGTGTTTGGCGCAGCCGATGATGTCTTTGCCATGATCGAGGCGCGATTGGCGCAAGAAAAAGTCGCTTGCGTCTTTGTCGATGAAGCGCAGTTTCTGAGCGAGGATCAGGTTTGGCAATTGGCGCGCGCGGTCGATGATCTGAAGGTGCCCGTGCTGTGTTACGGCCTGCGCGTGGACTTTCAGGGCAAGCTCTTTCCAGGATCTGCCACTCTGCTGGCCCTGGCCGATGAAATGCGCGAAGTCCGCACCATTTGTGAATGCGGTGGCAAGGCCACGATGGTGATTCGACAGGACGAAAACGGCAAGGTTCTGCTGGACGGGGATCAGGTGCAGATCGGCGGGAACGAAACTTACGTCTCACTGTGTCGCAAACACTGGCGCGAGGCGGTTGGCGACCTGGCCAAGACCACTGCCCCCTCAGACTAGACGCACCAGACCCGCCACAGGTGCCCGCAGCGCGCCAAAGGCGCGCTGCCCGGCCCAACAGGATATGTTGCATCTTCGATGCGACGTCTCCTGGCGGGAGCGCCCCCCCTTTAGTTCACCGGGTTCGGCAGATCCTGACCCGCCACAAAAGCCGCCACGTTGTCGAGCGCCATATGTCCCATGCTGGAACGCACCTCTTCGGTCGCGGTCCCCAGATGCGGCAGCAAGCTCACGTTTTCCAACTGGATCAGACGCGCAGGGATACGCGGCTCGAACTCGTAGACATCAAGGCCCGCACCCGCGATATCACCGCTTTCGAGGGCTGCAATCAACGCCGTCTCGTCTACCACCTCGCCCCGGGCGATGTTGATCAACATCGCAGTTGGTTGCATGGCGCTCAGAATAGGCGCGTCGATCAGATGCTGCGTCTCCGGCCCGCCAGGCACGGCAACCACAAGAAAATCGACCTGCCCTGCCAAGCTTTCCAGACTACCTGCCCGTGTTGCCGTGAACTCCAGAGACTTTTCGCTGCGGGCAATATAGGCAACCTTCATACCGAAGCCGAAATGACACCGGCGCGCGATGGCTTGGCCGATGCGGCCCATGCCCAAGATGCCAACGGTTTTGCCGGTCACATGGGTTCCCAACATCTGGGTCGGGTGCCACCCTTTCCAGCCACCGGACCGAACCAATCGCTCGCCTTCCCCGGCGCGCCGCGCCGTCATCAAGATCAGCGTCATGGCAATGTCTGCCGTGGCATCGGTGACGGCGCCTGGCGTATTCGTCACACGAATTCCGGCTGCCTTCGCTGCCTGAACGTCGATGTGGTTATAGCCCACAGCGAAATTGGCCAGCAAACGACAGCGCGGCTTGAGCTCCGCTGCAAACACCTCGGCCGAAAACAGATCCCCCAGCGTGGGCACTACCACATCGAAATCGTTCAACGCGCGCTGCATCTCTTCGCGGGTCAAAGGCAGGGTGCTCTCGCGAATCTCTACGTCAAAGTCGCGCCGTGCGCGGGCCTCGACCTCGGCTGTCATGGGCCGTGTGATCCAAAGCTTCATCAGTGCATCCGCCCGCCGAGCGGTACCTTGCCGTCCGGGCCGATCAGCACGATCTCGCCCTTTTCATCCGGCAGCCCCAGCACCAGCACCTCGGACATGAACTTGCCGATCTGGCGCGGAGGGAAGTTCACCACCGCCATCACCTGTTTGCCCACAAGACTGGCAGGATCATAATGCGCCGTAACCTGAGCCGAGGTCTTGCGCTCGCCGATCTCGCCACCGAAATCGATCCACACCTTGATCGCGGGCTTGCGCGCCTCGGGGTAGTCTTCGGCCCGGATCACTTCGCCCACGCGGATGTCCACCTTCATGAAGTCGTCAAAACTGATCTCAGCCACCCGACAGCTCCTTTGATCGGTTGGTCGCCGCTGCGACCGCTCGGTTCAACAGCGCCGGGAAGCCGTCGCTCTCGCTCATCAAAACCTCCAACGCAGCCTGCGTTGTCCCGTTTGGAGAGGTCACGTTCACCCGCAATTGGCTGGGATCTTCCTCTGCCGCCTCAGCCAAAGCGCCAGCCCCTGCGACCGTGGCTTTGGCCAGTTGCATCGCCATCGCTTCGGGCAGGCCCTGCGCCACGCCTGCGGCGGCCAGAGTTTCGATCAGGTGGAACACATAAGCCGGACCCGAACCGCTGACGCCGGTGACAGCATCCATCTGTGCCTCGCTCTCCAGCCGCACGGTCTGACCCACGGCGGACAAAAGCTTATCAGCCAGATCCAACTGGGCCTCGGCCACTTCGGAATTGCCGATAAGAGCCGTGATACCACGCCCAACGGCGGCGGGCGTGTTGGGCATCGCCCGAACGATCGGGGTTTGTGCACCCAAGACCTCTTCGAATGTGCCAAGTGTCGTGCCCGCGGCGACCGAGACAAAGAGCGTCTCGCCATTGCCCATGGCCTGCATAGACGGCAGCGCCTCTCCCATCATCTGCGGTTTGACGGCGATCAGCACGATGGCGGGGGCGGCAGGCAATTCTGCATTCACGTGCACGCCCTGTGCCTGGACCCAGTCCGACGGATACGGGTCGATCACCCAAACAGATGATGCGGGCAAGCCCCCGTCGAGCCAACCCGCCAACATTGCCGAGCCCATTTTGCCGCAGCCCAGAAGCACAAGCCCCCGGTCCGCCACATAAGACATATCCATGAAAAGTGCCCCTCGCCTGATATCGGTTCAGGGCACAGCTTTACGCCCGGCCATAGGCCTCTGCAATGGCGACCTGCATCGCCTCGGACGGGGAACGACCACCGTAAACCATCAACTGGATTGCCGGGTAGTACCGCTCGGCGCTCAGCACGGCCGCATTGATCATCGTGTCGATCTGTTCCGGGCTTGCCACCTGACCACCTGCCAGAACCAGACCGTATTTATAGACCATCAACTGCTGTGCTGCCCAATATGTGAACCCACCGGCCCAGCACTGGTCATTCATCGCATTGAGCAGCTCATAAATCTGCGGCAGCGCCTCTTCTGGCGGCTCCATCTCGAATGTGCAGACCATGCGCAGGGTTTCATCATACCCGGACCAGGCCAGAGTGATGGAATATGTGCGCCATTGCCCCTCGACCGCCATTGCGATCTGATCATCGCCGATACGGTCGAATTCCCAATCGTGATGCTCGGCCAGATGCTCGACAATGTCGATCGGGTGAATGTCTTCTTCCAGATACTGCTCGGAAAGTGCCATGGTGCCACCTCATTCATCTCTAGCTGTTTGGGGCTGGCAGCGCCCCCAATGCTAGGTGTCTGCTCTAGAAGCCGGGGCGATCCCCCGTGCCTCTACTAGATATGGTGCGGTGTAGGTGAGACTCTGACAACCCCTATTTTTGGGGATAAAGCCAATAAGTTGTGGGCAACTCGACACGACGCCCAAAATATCGACAGTTTTGTCAGCTTTTTCTTGCGAATGTCACAGTTCTTGGCAAGATACACCCCGACGCGACAGCTGTGATGGCTCTCGCGGCAGGGTTTCTTTCGTCAAATTTTGGACATTTGCGCGTCTGATCGACTGATCCGGCGGGATCAGTCGTTCTGCTTGGCTTCCAGAGCGGCGATACGCGCGGCCAGAGCTTCGTTTTCTTCGCGTGCTTTTTGGGCCATGGCGCGCACCGCGTCGAACTCTTCGCGGGTGACGAAATCGCGGTCAGCCAGCCAACGGTCCATCAGCGACTTCATCGCCGTTTCCGCCTCGTCCTTGGCGCCTTGTGCCACGCCCATGGCATTGGTCATCAGTTGCGAAATATCGTCGAGCATCTTGTTGCGGGTCTGCATCTGTCTTCTCCGTGTCGAAGTTGTTCCCTATATGGGCAACAACAAGGTCGGCCACAAGGTTGACTTGCCCCCTTAGGCACAGGCATTGAGACGCACATGCAGGCAGTACTGACTTTCCCCGACTTTTCCCCCGAACTGTTTTCGATCTCGCTATTCGGGTTCGATTTCGCACTGCGCTGGTATGCGCTGGCCTATATCGCGGGCATCCTGATTGCCTGGCGGCTTGGGGTTGCAGCGCTGCAGCGCCCCGCGCTTTGGCCCGGAGACACCCCACCACTGACCACCCAACAGCTGGAGGATCTGCTGACCTGGATCATCCTGGGTGTCATTCTGGGTGGGCGCCTTGGTTTTGTCCTGTTCTATCAACCTGCCTATTACCTGGCGAACCCGGCCGAGATCCTAATGGTCTGGCAGGGTGGCATGTCATTTCATGGTGGCCTTTTGGGTGTGGTCATTGCCAGTTGGATCTATGCCCTGCGCCACAATATACCCAAACTCAGCCTGGCCGATCTTGTGGCACATGCGGTGCCGCCGGGGCTGCTGTTGGGACGGCTTTCGAACTTTATCAATGCCGAGTTGTGGGGCCGCCCCAGCGACGTGCCGTGGGCTTTTGTCTTTCCCGGCCCTGCCGCGCAGAATTGTCCTGACGTGGTCGGCCTGTGCGCCCGCCACCCCTCGCAACTCTATGAAGCAGCGATGGAGGGGCTGATCCTGGGTGTCGTCTTGCTGTGGCTGGTATACCGTCGCGGCGCGTTCAAGATGCCTGGTTTCGCCGTGGGCTTGTTCCTGAGCGGCTATGGCCTGGCCCGTTTCCTGGTCGAGTTCGTGCGCCAGCCGGACGCGCAGTTCATCTCGCCCGGCAACCCCTTGGGGCTGGCCTGGCATGTGGGCGGGTATGGCCTGACGATGGGTCAAATCCTGTGCCTGCCGATGATGGCGCTTGGGCTGTGGCTGATCTGGTCGGCCAGAACCCGAGCTGCCCAGGTGCCCGCGCAATGACACTCAAACGCGTGTTGCTGGAGCGTATCGCCCATTCCGGGCCGATGACGGTTGCAGATTACATGCAAGACTGCCTGCTGCATCCCGAGCACGGATATTACGCCAAGCATGAGCCGTTTGGCACCAAAGGGGATTTCATTACCGCGCCAGAAATCAGCCAGATGTTTGGCGAGCTGTTGGGCCTGTCACTGGCCCAAAGCTGGCTGGATCAAGGGCGCCCTACCCCCTTCACGCTCGCGGAACTGGGGCCGGGTCGCGGGACATTGATGGCAGATATGTTGCGGGCCACGCGCGGTGTATCGGGGTTTCTTGAGGCCGCGCAAATCGTTCTTCTCGAAGCTTCGCCCCGGTTGCGCGAAGTTCAAGCCAAGGCACTGGCGGATTTTGCCCCCAAGTGGATCAACGACACCTCGGAACTGCCCGATCGTCCCCTGTTTCTGGTCGCCAACGAGTTTTTTGACGCGCTGCCGATCCGGCAGTTTCTGCGCTCTGGCACAGGCTGGTCCGAGCGCATGATTGGTGCCTCGGATTCAGACGACCTGATGTTCGGCCTGGGAACCGAAACACCGCAACCCGCGCTGGAGCATCGTCTGGGCGACACAAAAGACGGCGATCTGGTCGAGCTGTGTGAGGCTGCTCCGCGCATCATTCAAGACACCGCTACGCGAATCGCACAGCACGGAGGCGCGGCCTTGGTGATCGACTATGGCGATTGGCGCTCGCTTGGGGACACGTTGCAAGCCTTGCAGGCCCATGCCCCAGTTGATCCGCTGGACGACCCCGGCCGGGCCGACCTGACCGCACATGTCGATTTCGAAGTGATCGCCGGTTCTGCTGCCATAGCAAAGTGCAGGCACAGCCGCTTGACCCCGCAAGGCGTGTTTCTGGAACGCCTTGGCATCACTGCACGGGCCCAGTCCTTGGCCAAGGAACTCGGCGGAGCCCAGCTTGATGCACTGATCAGCGCGCATCGACGGTTGACGCACCCCGAAGAAATGGGAAACCTGTTCAAAGTGCTGGGTCTCTTCCCCCCCCAGGCAACGCCTCCACCAGGACTGGAACCATGACGCTGGAAATTCTCACTTCGGATCTCCTCTCGCCGGTACACCACGGCTTCTTCACCCGTCGTGGCGGTGCATCATCTGGCATTTTCGCAGGATTGAACTGCGGCACGGGCTCCAGCGATCAGAGAGAGGCGGTTGTTATCAACCGGGCCCGTGTGGCCGAGGCCATGGGGGTTGAGCCGGATGGGTTGGCAGGCGTTCATCAGGTGCATTCTGCGGACGTCGTCACCCTGCACGCCGCGTCGGACGAACGCCCAAAGGCGGATGGGGTGGTGACAGCTACCCCCGGCGTGGTGCTGTCGATTCTTACAGCGGATTGCCAACCGGTGTTGTTTTCCGATCCCCAGGCAGGCGTCATCGGGGCAGCCCATGCCGGGTGGAAGGGCGCGATGGACGGCGTGCTTGAAGCGACGCTGGATGCGATGGAAAATCTGGGCGCCAACCGGACCGACGTAATTGCCGTCATTGGCCCCACCATCTCGCAACGCGCCTATGAGGTCGGACCCGAGTTTTTGGACAGATTCCTGGACGCTGATGCGGACAACGGTCGTTTTTTTGCCAATGGCGACGGGGATCGGATGCTGTTTGATCTGCCTGGCTATGGCTTGCACCGATTGCGCGCAGCAGGTGTGCAACACGCCGAATGGACGCGGCATTGCACCTATTCTGATCCGGATCGATTCTACTCGTACCGGCGCACGACACATGCCAAGGAAGCCGATTATGGTCGGTTGATTTCAACCATAAGGTTGTAAGCTCTGGTAGGATTGTGACCAAATCTGCTCCAGTTTGGTCACAATTGCCCACCCAAGAGTCACACCCCTTGACGCCAAATCGCGTCCACAAACGTGTTTGTCCCATAGTTACAGAACCTTACCACAATTAGGACATCACTAAAATTGCGTTAACCGCGTTTTCCTCGCTCCCCTGATTTTTCCCCGGATCAGCCAAATCCCTGCCGCAATGCGCGTCGATATTGGGTTCAACCAAGGAAACACGGACCGAATGGCCCGGACCATAGGCAGGAGCAGCCCCATGAAACCCAAAGCACGTTTTCTGAATTCAGTCGTCGACACCGCAAACAAATGTGACGTGCAGATGCCTTGGGCCCGTGGTGCGCGTCGCGCGGCGATGATTGCCCGCCGCGACGGTCAGACAAAGCTGCGTCTGGTCAAATCGGCCTGAGCCGAAGAAATACCGCCCGATGCCGGACGCTGCCCCTGACCGGCCGGGCAAAAAACCGACCTCGCCCCTGAGGCGAGGTCGGTTTGGGGCAAACTGTAGCAAAACCGGCGGATTACCCGTCAAACTGGAAACAAAACTCGAAGGTCAGCCTGACTGTCTGCAAACAGCGCCCCAAAACCAGAAGGTTTTTTGACAAATTTAATCAACGCTCGGCATATTCTCAGCCGATTCAGATGTGGACTAAGAACTCAGTCCATCTGACGTTGTCGGTGGGGGCCGACGCAGATGCGACCCGAACAGAAAGGGCCGAATACGCTATGACGATCCCCCACTCCCTTACCCGGGCTGCGCGGAATGCTGTCGAAACCAGCACTATTCTGCAAGATCCCGCGGCCCTGCGCGCACCCGCCCGTCCGCAGTTGCGCCGCTATCAGATCACCAGCTTGCTGGACAACGGCAATATCGTGGAAACACGTCAGATCGCACCCGCCCTACCCCTGTTTGAAAACGCCTTTTGCGCCTTTAGCCGGGGATCTCTGGTAGAAACGGATTGTGGTCCGATGGCGATCCAGGACCTGTTGCCCGGAGACCGCGTGATCACGCATGACGGCTCGGCCCAGGAGGTCGTCTGGAAAGGCTCGACCACGCTGATTCCCGGCAAGCCCGATTTACGTGGCCGCACCCATCACCTGACCCGTTTCATGGCCGACACCTTTGGCATGCAAAAGCCGATGTCCGGCGTGATCGCGGGCCCGGCCGCCCGGCTGCTGTCCACCCCAGGCCATCTGCGCGCAATTGCCGACGGCCAGCCCATTCTGACACCGGTGCAGGAATTCATCGACGGCATGAACGTGATTGAAACCGCTCCGCCCACGCCGGTCGAACTGTTCCACATCTGCCTGCGCAAGCACGCGGTCATCAACGTCGATGGCCTGCAATTCGAAACCTATCATCCCGGGGTCAACGCTGTGCGCGTGATCAGCCACGCGATGCGCAGCCTTTACCTGAACCTGTTTGCACACATCGATAAATTAACCGATTTCGGCCCGCAGATATTCCCACGTGCGGGTGAAGGGCAAATCGACAGCCTATCTGCCTGAGGAGTTCACATGGACATTTTGATTTGGTGGGTCGGTTGCATCCTGGCAGCCACCCTGCTGCCAACTGCACGATCACCCGAGTTGTCTGTTCAGCCGGTCAAGCCGTCCGGTTCAGACGCTCCTCAAGGATGTCAAAAGGAACGCCGGGCTCGTCCTTCGCACCGCGAATGACAAGCGAGGTCTTTACGCTCGCCACGTTCGGCGTGCTCAACAGTTCGCCGGTCAGAAAGCTCTGAAAGCTGCTCAGGTCGGGTGCCACGCATTTCAGGATGAAGTCCACTTCGCCATTGAGCATGTGGCACTCGCGCACCAGCGGCCATTGGCGACAGCGTTCTTCAAAGGCAACCAGCTCTGATTCGGCCTGACTGTCCAGACCGACCATCGCGAACACCTGAACCTCAAACCCCAGTTCGCGCGCATTCACGTCCGCGTGATAGCCTCGGATCAAACCCGCCTCTTCAAGCGTACGCACGCGCCGCAGACAAGGTGGGGCAGATATACCCACGCGTTTGGCCAATTCCACATTGGTCATCCGCCCGTCAGCTTGCAGTTCTGACAGTATCTTGCGATCAATCGGATCCAGTCGTGTTGCGACCATGAAAAGCTCCCTCACATTGCGTTTCTTATAGCAGCGCCCCAAGCGGGCGCAATAATGTTTCGCCGCAGTATCGTCACGATAATTTTCGACTACGGAATTTATGTGCGGGCGCCTTGCTCCGCTTGCGTTGCCGTTCTGCAACCCTGCGTGTTTGGGGGTTTAAGAGGCCCCCTGCCGTCGCTATATCCATCCCCCGACGGATGGCGCTGCTGCCATCACACGCATTCGAGCAGATCATAGGGGGTCATGATGGCCGAAACACGTCACACCAAAGTTCTGATCATCGGTTCAGGGCCTGCAGGCTACACCGCTGGTGTTTATGCCAGCCGCGCCATGCTGGAACCGATTCTGGTTCAGGGTATTGAGCCCGGCGGTCAGCTGACCACCACGACCGAGGTCGAGAACTACCCCGGTTTCACCGAGGTCCAGGGCCCCGACCTGATGATCAAGATGCAGGAGCATGCCCAGGCCATGGGGTGCGAGATCATCGGCGACATCATCACCGATCTGGACCTGTCGAAACGTCCCTTCACCGCCAAGGGCGACAGCGGCTCGGTCTACACCGCTGACGCTGTCATTCTAGCCACTGGCGCGCGCGCCAAATGGCTGGGGATGGAGAGCGAAGAGAAATTCAAGGGCTTTGGCGTTTCGGCCTGTGCCACCTGCGACGGCTTTTTCTATCGCGGACAAGAGATCGTGGTTGTAGGCGGCGGCAACACCGCTGTTGAAGAGGCGCTGTTCCTCACGAACTTTGCATCCAAAGTGACGCTGATCCACCGCCGCGACGAGCTGCGCGCCGAAAAGATCCTGCAGGACCGCCTGTTCAAGAACGAAAAGATCGAGACCCTGTGGTTCAACCAGCTGGACGAGGTCTATGGCACCGACGCGCCGCTTGGCGTCGAAGGCGTCAAGGTCAAGAACGTGCAAACCGGCGAGATCACCGACATCCCCTGCAAGGGCGTCTTTATCGCCATCGGCCATGCCCCGGCCAACGAGCTGGTCAAAGACTCGCTTGAGACCCACATGGGCGGTTATGTGGTGACCGAGCCCGGCACCACACGCACGTCGGTGCCCGGGGTTTTTGCCGCCGGCGACCTGACCGACCACGTGTATCGCCAAGCCGTCACAAGCGCCGGCATGGGCTGCATGGCGGCGCTTGATGCCGAACGGTTCCTGGCCGAACAGGAATGACAGACACCGCCCGCCACATCGCCCGAATTCAGGGGCGGTTTTGGCGGGCGGGTTTTCTGGGGCAAGAGCATGACCTGCTCAGTCCCGCCCGCGCACCGCGAGGACGCTGGCATCATAGTGGTCAAAAAGCGCTTTATCTGTCTCAAACACCCGAAGGCTGCCAAGTCGCGTTACGGGTATATGTTCAACCCCAAGATCCACCACGCGCGATTTTTCCATTTGCTGTCGAAAACGCAACTGTCGCCGACCTTCGGTCCCATCAGGCTCGCGAACTTTGGAGTGTCTCGTTGGACGACATTCATGCTTTCTGGGCAGAGCGTCATGCAAAAGGAGAGGTTTCACCCACGTGGCACCTTGGCGACCGGTTGCGGGCCCAGGGACTGGACGGGTTGCTGACCCCCTCGCGCTCGCGGCCGGACCTGACCCATCTTTCACTCTTTCGCTGGAACGCTGCGGACGGACCAAAGATCAGAAGAGATGGCCCGTCACAGGCTTTTGACCCGCACTATTAACCTAGGCAAACAGGACAAAACCCTATAGGCCAGCTTTCTCGCATACATATGAGGACCGGCCCGAATGTCCCAGAACACTGCCAGCCACGATTTCGCCGCCCAGCAGGCTGAAACCTTTGCGGTTTATGCTGACCTCCAGTCCAAACATGGGCTGCCCGAAGTGGCGGATGTGGATTACTTTTTCGTCCCCACCTCGGACGAGGCTGACTGGCGCCCCCTGGCAGATGTGCTCAGCCGCCAGGATTATGTCTGCCAGTACATCGAAGACGATGAGGGCGAAGGTCCCTATCTGATGGCGACCCTGCCCGAACAGGTCGTGTCAGCCTCCAGCATCTGGATCGGCGAAGAAGTCGCGACCCAGGCCGCGCTTGAACATGGGTTCGCCCCTGACGGCTGGGGTCTTGAAGCCTAAGATCCGGACGCAAAAACAAACATCACCTGCGCCTTGACCACGCTCGGGCCCTGCCGTCACAGTGGTCCGAGTTGGGAGCAAGCTCGGGAGGCCCCCCTTGGCAAGCGCACTCTGGCGCGGAAATTGGCAGACGCGGGCCCGGATCGTCACCGGCCTGATCCTGTTCATCTACGCCTTCTTTCATTTCATCAACATTGGCATGGGCCTGATCTCGACCGACCTGATGGACGGGATGGAGGAAGTCATGCGCAGCATCATCCGCAACCCTGTGGGTAGCGGTGTACTCTATACAGCGCTGGTCCTGCATGCGGGTTTGGCTCTGGCCAAGGTGGCCGGGCGCCGAACCCTGCGGATGCCCATCAGCGAGGCGTTGCAGGTTGTTCTGGGTCTGGTCATACCCCTGCAATTGATCGCGCATCTGGTACAGACGCGGTATGCCCACGAGCTTTTCGATGTGAATGACGAAATGAGTTATCTCATCATCCTGATGTGGCCATCATCGGCGATCTGGAAGCAAAGCGGGCTGATGCTGGTTGTCTGGATTCACGGCTGCATTGGCCTTCATTTCTGGCTGCGACTGCATCCCCTTTGGCAAAAGTTCAGTCCTTATCTGATTGGTGCCGCGGTTCTGGTACCCGCCTTTGGTTTGGCCGGGGTGCTGACCGAAGGGCGCCGGATGTATGACATCTTCATCGATAATGACCTGCGCCCCGAATATATGGAGTATTTCAACTGGCCGTCGCGCGAGACATTCCAGGCGCTTTTTGTGGCGACAGAACAAGGAACAATAGTGTTCTGGTCGTTGCTTGGCCTGACTGCGGCGGTCTATCTGGGCCGCAAGCTTTTAGCGCGCCGCCGGTCGGTAAGAATCTCATACGTCCAAGGACCCCGCATCACATCCGAAAAAGGCATGACACTTCTCGAGATGTCGCAAGCCAACGGTGTGCCCCACACGGCGCTTTGCGGTGGCAAGGGGCGCTGCACCACCTGCCGCGTTGTGGTTGAAGAAGGCATCGACCTGTTGGAACCGCCGTCCGAGGCCGAAGCGCGCAGCCTGCGCGCTGTCAAAGCCGCGCCCAACACGCGGCTGGCCTGTCAGATCCGCCCAACCAACCCTGCGACCGTGTTCCGGGTGTTCCGCCCCGACGGGCAACGCAATCGGGCGCACAAAAGCCAGGGGCAGGAACGACAACTGGCGATTCTGTTTCTGGACATGCGCGGCTTTACCGCCCGCACCACCGGACAACTGCCTTATGATGTGGTGTTTCTGCTCAACCGGTTCTTTGACGCGATTGTTCCATCCATCGTGCAAGCGGGCGGCACAGTGGACAAATACCTGGGCGACGGGTTGCTGGCCGTTTTTGAAACCACCGACACGCCAAGCTCGGCCAGGGCAGCCTTGAAAGCCGCCGCTGAAGTTGGTCGCGCGCTAGAGGCGTTCAATCAGACGCTCGACACAGAAGGCGACCCAAGCGTGCGGATCGGGATCGGTGTGCACCTGGGCAATCTGGTGCTGGGAGAGATCGGTTCGGCCGGACATGCGCCACGCACGATCATCGGCGACACCGTCAATGCGGCAAGCCGATTGGAGGGGCAGACCAAGGAATTAGGCGTCGAACTGCTGGTGTCCGAGGCCGTCCTGAACGAAGCCGGGGTCGATGTGACATCACTGGAGTTGCAGAGCTTTGAGCTGCGGGGGGTCTCGGAATCGTTGCGCGCCCTGCCGGTCAAACGCGCTGTTGAGCTGGATGACCTGCCGGAATTGTTCTCTGGCCAGACGACAGCCCCCCGTTGAAGCATCGTTCTGACAAACAGGCATCCGGGTTCAAACGCATACACCCCGAATTCTTCCCATTATGTGCGATTCCATCACACACCGTCCTTAGTTTGTGTTGACCTTATGGACTTTACCCGCGTCACGGGGATAGTACCCGTTTTTGAGGCATTCACACATACGAACAGGACTCAAAGAGAGAATTTCAATGACGATGCACAGCAACCTTGCACCCATTCCGGAACTCTACGTTTCCTACGATTCCGCACTTAAACTCAAGGTCGAAGCGGCCGACCTGAAAAGCTGGGATCTGACCCCGCGCCAGATCTGTGATCTGGAACTGCTTATGAACGGCGGGTTCAATCCGCTAAAAGGTTTCCTCAGCGAAGAGGATTACAATGGCGTGGTCGAAAACATGCGCCTGGCCGACGGAACGCTCTGGCCGATGCCGATCACGCTCGACGTCTCCGAAGACTTTGCGGCTTCGCTTGAGGTCGGCGAAGACATCGCCCTACGCGACCAGGAAGGCGTCATTCTGGGCACTATGACGATCAGTGACCGCTGGACCCCGAACAAGGCTCGCGAAGCTGAAAAAGTGTTTGGTGCTGATGATGACGCCCACCCGGCCGTCAACTATCTGCACAACACAGCAGGACCGGTCTATTTGGGCGGTCCGATCACCGGCATCCAGCAACCTGTGCACTATGATTTCCGCGCCCGCCGCGACACGCCCAATGAGCTGCGCGCGTTTTTCCGCAAGGTCGGCTGGCGCCGTGTGGTGGCGTTCCAGACCCGTAACCCGCTGCACCGTGCGCACCAGGAACTGACCTTTCGCGCCGCCAAGGAAGCGCAGGCCAACCTGCTGATCCACCCGGTTGTGGGCATGACCAAGCCGGGCGACGTCGATCATTTTACCCGCGTGCGCTGCTACGAGGCGGTTTTGGACAAATACCCTGCCGCCACCACTGGTATGAGCCTTCTGAATCTGGCCATGCGTATGGCTGGTCCGCGCGAGGCAGTCTGGCACGGGCTGATCCGCGCCAACCACGGCTGCACCCACTTCATCGTGGGCCGTGATCACGCAGGACCGGGCAAAAACTCGGCCGGCGAGGATTTCTATGGCCCTTATGACGCTCAGGATCTGTTCCGTGAGCATCAGCACGAGATGGGCATCGAAATGGTCGACTTCAAGCACATGGTCTATGTGCAGGAGCGCGCCCAATACGAACCCAACGACGAAATCGCCGACAAGGATGACGTCACCATCCTGAACATTTCGGGCACCGAATTGCGTCGCCGCCTGCAAGAAGGTCTGGAAATCCCCGAGTGGTTCTCGTTCCCCGAAGTGGTGACCGAACTGCGTAAGACCCGCCCGCCGCGCTCAAAACAGGGTTTCACTGTTTTCTTCACCGGTTTCTCCGGCTCGGGCAAATCGACCATCGCCAATGCTTTGATGGTCAAGCTGATGGAAATGGGCGGCCGTCCTGTGACGCTGCTGGATGGCGATATCGTGCGTAAGAACCTGTCTTCGGAACTGGGGTTCTCGAAAGAGCATCGTGACCTCAACATCCGTCGCATCGGATATGTTGCGTCCGAGATCACCAAGAACGGCGGCATCGCCATCTGTGCGCCAATCGCGCCCTATGCCACCACCCGCCGCGCCGTGCGCGAAGACGTCGAAGCCTTTGGCGCCTTTGTCGAGGTGCATGTTGCGACCTCGATCGAGGAGTGCGAACGCCGCGACCGCAAGGGGCTGTACAAGCTCGCACGCGAGGGCAAGATCAAGGAATTCACCGGGATTTCTGACCCTTATGACGTGCCAGAAAACCCAGAGCTGAGCGTCGAGACCGAAAACGTCGAAGTCGACAACTGTGCCCATCAGGTGTTGTTGAAACTCGAAAGCATGGGTTTGGTTTCGGCCTAAATCGGCTGACTTGGAAACGTAGAAAGGCCTGCCATCTGGCGGGCCTTTTTTCTTAATTAGGTTGCGAGCGCGTCCTGAATGGCCTGCGCCGCGCGACGTTCAAGATCAGCGTAGGGTTCCAATTCACCTTGCAGGCGTTTCAGATCGGGCAACCGGCTCTCGAAATCCTCGACCGACATGGCAGCAATGGCGGCGCGCACCTCGGCCTCGGAGTTGCATCGAATGATACCTGTGGGATCAACAAACCGCTCGATATTGGGGCAGCCCCAATAGATCGGCACCGTGTTACAGAACACCGCATCCAGCAGCTTTTCCGAAAAGTAGTTGTCTTCCTGCACGTTCTCGATCACGACCGAATAGCGGTAAGGCGCCAACCCCTCTGACTTCTCATCAAACGGGGTATAGCCGCGCCCCATGATCTGGACATCCTGATCGGTGTCCCGCACCCAATCGACAATGGCATGACGCAATTGATGCCCCGCGCTGTCCCGCTTGGCAGATGCAATCAACGAACACATGGCCGTCTTGTTGAGTGGCAATTCCTTCCACTCCGGCACCCAGGTTGTGCCAAAGGCAAAGAACTGTGCGTTGGGGATATGACCGAGCAAACTGTCATGAAACGTCAGCACCCGAAAGAACCGGCGCCAGGTAAAGCGCAGCAACTTCAGATGCTTGGCATGAATGACCGAAGGTTCCCCCATGACCAGCGAAATCTGCGCGCGCGTTCCGCGCCGCAACCGGAAATGCGTGGCCGTCTTGGGATAGACAATCAGGTGATCTGTGGGCAGCAGATCGCCCACTGTCTTGCCGCTCAGCCGCTCGGGGCAACCCAGCGGCCAAAGCAGCTCTGTCACAGACACCGACGCAAGCTTGGGTCCAAGTCCCATCCCATATGGCAGAATTGCAATTGCTGCGTTGCTCATTCCGGCAGATCCACTTGACCCCGCATCAGGACAAATCCCAGCCCCGCAACCTTGACCCCCGAGATATCGTCAGACGGCCCCACGCGCGTCACAGTGGCCTGACCAGGGCGCCCCATCCCATGGCCTTGCTCAGCCGTGAATGTCTCTTTCTCCATCAATCCATGTCGCCACAGATAAGCGGCCATCGCGCCCGTAGCAGAACCCGTGAATGGATCCTCAGACGGACTGGGAGGTGCCATCAAAAGGCGAGAATACGTATCGCCGACCTCGGTTGCGCCCTGCAAGGTGACCAGAAACGGCTCCAGCATGTCGGTGCCTGCGTATCCCTGGCTGGCCGCCATCTTGCGCATCGCATCAACATTCAACTTGGCCTGTTTCAGTGCGTCGTGATCGCGCAGTACCGTGATACAGAACGGCAGGCCGGTCGAGACCATCTGAGGCTGCGCCACGATCGCTTCGGTCGGCAACGAGACAGTACGGGCCACCAATTCGACCGGCACCGTGTCGCCAAACTGCGGCGCCACTTGCGTCATCTCGATCTCGCCGCCATTCAGATGGATCGAAACCAGCCCCGCGCCGGTTTCCAGCACCAACTCATCGCCCTCGATCATCCCCCGTGATCGCATGGCGGCCACCGTGGCAATTGTCGGATGCCCAGCAAAGGGGATCTCACGGCTGGCCAGGAAATAGCGCACTTTGACGTCAGCCACATCAGAAGGGCCTGTGAATGTGCATTCCACCAAAGACGTCTCGCGCACATAGGCAGTGCAGATCTCTTCGGATAGGTGAGCGCCGCCATGCACCACAGCACACCCATTGCCGCCAAAGGCCTGATCGGTGAAGGCATCCACCCAGTCAAACTCAAACCAGCTCATCATCAGCCTCCCTTTGGCGCGATCGGGATCAAGGGGTACTCCCTCAATCCCAGAGTGTCACCTCCAAAAGCACGCAAAACCAGATACCAAAAAGGCGCAACAAAATGCTGCGCCTTTCACCAAATTCTCTGAATTCGTTACACTCAGTGCACGGCAACCGGCGCAAAATCATGCTCGCGAGCCAACATGAAGGCCAGCTTGCGGTCAGCGACCAGGGCCAATTGCTGCCCTTCTTCATCGTGCACGGCATAAAGCTGTTCGTGATCCCCGGCCTCGGCCCGGATCTGATCGGGCAGGTCAGCAACCTCTACGGTTTTGACATAGACGATACGGCTGCCGTTTTCATTGAAATCATATGGCGTTTCCATCTCTTACCCTTTCTTGATGTTGATCTTTTGCACCACGGTTTCCGGACGCGCGCGCGTCAGATCCACATGGAGCAATCCGTTTTCCATCACTGCCTCGCCGACCTCTACCCCGTCGGCCAGTACAAACATGCGCTGAAACTGGCGCGCGGCAATGCCACGATGCAGGAAAACCCGCCCCTCGCTGTCGTCGCTTTGACGGCCCCGGATCACCAGTTGACGGTCCTCGATGGTGATCGACAGATCCTCTTCGGCAAAACCGGCCACCGCCAGCGTAATGCGATAGGAATAATCCGAGGTCTGTTCGATGTTGTACGGGGGATACCCTTCGTTGCCCGATTTGGCCGAACGTTCCAGAAGGCGTTCCAACTGCTCGAACCCGAGCATGTGCGGGTATGAGCCAAGAGTAAGTTTTGACACGTCTTGTCGTCCTTTATTGTCAAAGCGACGGTGCGCACGGTCCCGGATTCGGCAACCGCACTTGTTGAATATGGGAAGAAATTCCCCCCTTAACAAGGTCTAGGCGAAAACATCGTGAACGCGTATCCTGTGCCCAGAAAGACCACAAAGACCCGAGTCGCCATATGAACGCTCCCACAGATCTATCGATGAAAACCGACGACGTCCTGCGGGTGGAGTTGGAAGTCTTCAAGCGGCAACATCGGGATCTGGACGAGGCCATCATGGCTCTGGTTGATCGCGGCACGGGTGATCAGTTCACCATCAAGCGCCTAAAAAAACAAAAGCTGCGGGTCAAGGACATGATCGCCGTGATCGAGGATCGCCTGACCCCCGATATCATCGCGTGACGCGGGCCTTTGCCGCGACGAAACACCTCTGACAAACCCGTCTCATTCACATTGCTTAACAAAGTGATTTGGCTATAGTGCGCGCTCTTTCGCAAGCAGGGGCGGATCGGATGAGCGAGATCAAAGTTGGGATCATCATGGGCAGCCAGTCGGATTGGCCCACGATGAAAGGGGCAGCAGATATTCTGGACGAATTGGGCGTTGCCTATGAAACCCGGATCGTCTCGGCACACAGAACACCGGACCGTCTTTGGGACTATGGCAAGACCGCCGTTGACCGTGGTCTGCATGTGATCATCGCAGGGGCCGGCGGCGCGGCGCATCTGCCAGGCATGATGGCGTCTAAAACCCGTGTGCCGGTGATCGGCATCCCGGTGCAGACACGCGCCCTTTCTGGCGTCGACTCGCTCTATTCCATCGTGCAGATGCCCAAGGGGTTCCCGGTTGCGACCATGGCCATCGGAGCGGCCGGCGCTGCAAACGGTGGTTTGATGGCGGCTGGTATCCTGGCCATCAACGACCCTGATCTCGCCGCGCGGCTTGATAAATGGCGCGACGACCTGTCGGCTTCGATCCCCGAGGTGCCCAGCGATGACTGAAGCCCTGACAACAGGCGCAACCATCGGCATTCTCGGTGGCGGCCAACTGGGCCGCATGCTCTCGGTCGCGGCGTCACGCCTTGGGTTCAAGACCCATGTTTTCGAACCCGGCGCCAACCCACCCGCAGGCCACGTGTCCGATCAGGTGACCACCGCAGCCTACGACGATGCCGAGGCGCTCGAGCGGTTTGCCCAAGCCGTAGATGTCATCACCTATGAGTTCGAGAACATCCCGACCGAAGCATTGGATCTGCTCGAGGCGCACAAACCCATCCGTCCGGGCCGCGAAGCCCTGCGCGTAAGTCAGGACCGGCTGACCGAAAAGACTTTCCTGCAAGGCCTGGGCCTCAAGACAGCGCCTTTCGCAGACATCACCGACCTCGACAGCTTGACTGCCGCAATCGCCGAGATTGGCACACCCGCGATCCTGAAAACCCGCCGCTTCGGCTATGACGGCAAAGGCCAATCGCGCCTGAAATCGCCTGAGGATGCTGAAACCGCGCTGGCGGATATGGCCGGTGCGCCCGCGATTCTCGAAGGTTTTGTCGACTTCAGCCACGAGGTTTCGGTCATCGCCGCCCGAAGCCCATCCGGAGAGGTCGCCTGCTTTGATCCGGGCGAAAACGTCCATCGCGATGGCATCCTGCACACCACCACCGTACCCGCGCGGCTGAGTGCGGCACAGCGCATGGACGCGGTGCTGCTGGCAGCCAACATCCTCAACGCTCTGGATTATGTCGGCGTGATGGGGGTCGAGCTGTTCGTGACCTCCCAAGGGCTGATTGTGAACGAAATCGCACCGCGCGTGCACAACTCCGGCCACTGGACGCAGAACGGGTGCGCAGTAGATCAGTTCGAGCAGCACATTCGCGCGGTTGCGGGATGGGCCCTGGGTGATGGTCAGCGTCATTCGGATGTGGTGATGGAGAACCTGATTGGCGACGACGTGAACCGCATCCCCGAGTTGGCAAAAGATCGCGACACCGCGATCCATCTTTATGGCAAGGCCGAGACCAAGGCGGGTCGCAAGATGGGTCACGTCAACCGGATCCAACGCCAGGGTTGAAACGGCGCGGTGCCGGAAAATCCCCGATTTTTCGGGCGCGCTGCCGATGGCCCCAAAGGGGCCTGAGGGAGCGCGCTGCTAGCCCACGAACCGCGCTGCAATGTCCCCGCTCATGTAACTCACGACACCACCTGAACAGGTGGCCGCCACGCGATGGGTGTCTGCGTCCAAAATCACCAGATCCGCGCGGAGCCCCGGGCTCAACCGCCCTCGGTCCGACAACCCCAACACCCGCGCGGGTCCGGCGGACACCAAGTCCCAGGCTCCGGCAAGATCCAACACGCCCGACTTGGCCAACATCACGGCTGCCCGGCGC
Organism: Falsiruegeria mediterranea M17; assembly: GCF_900302455.1. Classification (GTDB taxonomy): domain Bacteria; phylum Pseudomonadota; class Alphaproteobacteria; order Rhodobacterales; family Rhodobacteraceae; genus Falsiruegeria; species Falsiruegeria mediterranea. Next base: position 141,682 of record NZ_ONZG01000004.1, on the reverse strand, counting down.
GGGCTGGGATAGTGGTAGTCCGACGCCAAGGCATCACAAAGCCCCATGGTGATCAGATCCAAGGCCGAAGCATTGCCTTTGTGCGACCCGCCCCGCACCACATTGGGCGAACCCAGAATGACCGGGTCACCCGCCGCCCGCGCCGCCTCGGCTGCCTCTGCGGTTTCGGGAAACTCGCAGATCGACACCCCACGTGCTTTCCAGGTTTTGCGATCTTCAGCCGAGTGATCATCATGGCTGCCTAACCGCACCCCGCGGGCCGCCAGCTCCGCCGCCAAACCCGTCACCGCTTGGGGCACCTCATCTGCCCGCGCGTGCATGTCTTTCAGCATCTGCCTATGAACATCCGGATTCCGCCCCGCCTTGAGCGCCTGTCCCGTGAGTCGTGGCGGTTTCTTGCCCGCTGCCAACCGGTCATGCGGCAGGTGGTCGTTAAACACGACATATGACACCTCCCATTCGCTGATCCGGTCGGCTAGCCCGTCGTAATCGTCCAGCATATGGGTCTCGAACCGCAGTTGCGGGATCAGGTCGGTTACCACGCGGCCGCGCACCGCCTTCATCGCCGCAAAGACCTGACCGGCATACTCCGGCGCCCGCAAGCCGCCCTCCCAGCTGAAAAACTGCGCCATCACAGCCGTGGTAATTCCGTTGGCGGCAAACTCTGCCTCGGCCGAGATCACACCCTCGTCCATCTGCTTCATCGCCCCACGACGCGGTGCCAAATGGCGCTCAAAACCGTCGCCATGCAAATCTACAATTCCAGGGAGCACCAGATAGCCCGACAGATCGACTTGACGCCCCTGTTCCGACGCCTGAACGACACCGCCTCCGATGCTCAGGGGGGCGTCGCACAAACCCGCGCCTGGCATCAGGACACGGGCACCGGTCAAGGTCAGGTCTAGTGGGGTCATTTGGTACTCAGAGAGTCAGGAATTTCACATCCCAGCCCTTCGCACACCTGCTCGATCGGGCCAAGCACGGAATCGATCCAAGTGAGCTCTGGATCAAACCGCCCGAACCGCAAGAAATGGATTGTCTGCGCGATCACCAGCGGGTTGTTCATCATGAACGTATGCGTCACCGGCATCTGGATGTGATCCGCCATGCCCGTCACTCGTGTCGAGTCGACCGACACCTTGCCATCATCCGGACCGGGGATGATCGAGGAAAACAACGGGTTGATCGAGTTCGTTCCGGCGATAACACCCAACGGGAAATCCACCGGACCAAGGCCGCGCGGCACGCTTTCTTCTCCCGTCCCAAGCGCCAGGCCTGCGGGTCCGTTCAACATGCCAAACACCTCATAGGCGCCCAACTCGTCCACCAACTCGCTGCCCTGATTGGGCGGGCCCAGCATCACCACACGTCCCAGGTTTTCGGGTTTGTGTTCCTGGAACCAATGGCGCACCAAGATGCCGCCCATCGAATGTGTCACGAAATGCACCGTCTGATCGCCGCATTCGGAAATGGCCACCGGAATGGTCTGCGCCGCCAGATCAGGGATCGGCAGATCGGTCGAGGGGTATCCTGGCCGAACCGTGTCATATTCGTAGAGGTCCAGAACCTCTTCCATCACACTCAACGAGGCTTCGGTCCGGGCCAGACCATGCAACAAGACCACACAATCTGCCATCGCAGGGAGGGGCCAAAGCAGTAGGAAAACAAGAAATCGGCGCATAAACTCCCATACCCCGGATTGGCGGGCGGGAAAAGCAGATCACCGTTTGGGCTTTGTACTGGCCAGCGCAATCCCACCCAGAACCAGCATGGCGCCCAGCAACAGATCAAAGGACAAGGCCTCGCCCAGCAAAAGCGCGCCAGACAGAAGCGCGATGATCGGCACACTCAACTGCACGGTACCCGCCACCGCTGCCGCCAGATGCGGCAAGACCCGATACCACAGAGCATATCCCAAACCGGACGTCACCGCGCCTGAGAGGATCGCCAATGCAATGCCTTTGGCAGACAGTGTCCAGACGTCCGATATGACCAATATGCACGCCAGCGTAAGTGGCAGGGCCACCACAAAATTGGCCGCCGTTCCCGACAGCGCGTCTTGTTCCTGCCGACCAACAAGTGTGTAAAAGCCCCAGCCGACCCCCGCCGCCGTCATCAAGGCAGCCCCCGAAAGATCGACCAAAGCGCCTTCGCTTGGCCACAAAACCCAGGACAATCCAGCAAAAGCGACACCCGCGCCGGTTAACTGTCGCGCCGTGGGTGGTGTCCCGGTCAGGGCCGTCACTGCAAACATGGTCATCTGCACCACGCCGAATAAGATGAGCGCACCGACCCCTGCATCGAGCGTCAGGTAAGCCAGCGAGAAACCAACCAGATAGAGCGAGAGTGCCCCACCCCCGGTCAGTCGCCTGCCAGAGAAGAACTCCATCTGCCCCCGCCGCAGCAAAACCAGCAGCACCAGCGTCACCGCACCAGCAAGCACCCGGACGATGGCAAAGCTGCCCGGGTCAATCGATCCACTGTCCACCGCAAAGCGGTTGAGGATGGAGTTGGACGCAAAGGCAACCATGGTCAGACATGTAAGCAGAAATAGACGCATACCCCCGCTTACAGTGCGGGCGCGCCGGGGAACACTCAAAACTGTGTCAGGGGGTCATCCGTCGAAGGCAGGTGGGTAGACAAGCGTCTCTTTCGGGGCGCCTTTGCCGGGACCTGCCAAAAGCGTGTGTTCTACCGGATAGGGCGAAGTAAGGTTCTGGGCCCGCGCAGTTGAGAAACCCCGTTTGCCGTAATAGCTTGGATCGCCCAGCACGACGGCAGTCAGATCGCGCTCTGTCAGCCAGTTTTGAACCGCCTTCATCAGCTTTCCACCGATGCCGCGCCGTTGCAGGGATGGCTCCACCGCGACAGGGGCAAGACACACCCATCCAGACGGGCGCTTCATCCACGACAGCGCGGCATAGCCCACCAGCCGGTCATCTTCGCTGATGGTCAATTCGGCCGCCATGTCCCGGTCCGCACGCAGTGCATGAACCAAGGTGGCTTCGTCTTCGGTGTCGAACGCCGCGCGCAGCAGCGAATCAACATGTTGGGGAAATGCGGCGGACGACAGAGGAGGCATGTTGCAAGGCCTTGATACTAGAACCAAAAAAGGGACCACCTATTGGCGGCCCCTTCTTTTAACATACTGCTTGGGCAGATTACATCATGCCGCCCATGCCGCCCATGCCGCCCATGTCGGGCATGCCGCCACCGGCCGCGCCGTCTTTGGCGGGCTTGTCGGCAACCATGGCTTCGGTAGTGATCAGCAGACCAGCAACCGATGCGGCGTCTTCCAGAGCGGTACGAACCACTTTGGCCGGGTCGATAACGCCGAACGAGAACATGTCGCCATATTCTTCGGTCTGAGCGTTAAAGCCGAACGATGCATCGTCGCTCTCGCGGACTTTGCCGGCAACAACTGCACCGTCAACGCCTGCGTTCTCAGCGATCTGGCGCAGCGGCGCTTCGATTGCTTTACGCACGATCACGATACCAGCGTTCTGGTCCGAGTTTGCGCCTTCCAGCTCGGCAAGTGCTTTGCCGGCCTGAACCAGAGCAACACCACCACCAACGATTACACCTTCTTGAACCGCTGCGCGGGTCGCGTTCAGTGCATCGTCAACGCGGTCTTTACGCTCTTTGACTTCAACTTCGGTCATGCCGCCGACGCGGATAACAGCAACACCGCCTGCCAGTTTGGCAACGCGCTCTTGCAGCTTCTCACGGTCGTAGTCCGACGAGGTTTCTTCGATCTGAGCGCGGATCTGGCCAACACGGGCTTCGATCTCGGCTTTTTCGCCAGCACCGTCGACGATGGTGGTTTCGTCTTTGGTGATTTCGACCTTCTTGGCGGTGCCCAGCATGTCCATGGTCACGGACTCGAGCTTCATGCCCAGATCTTCCGAGATCACCTGACCGCCGGTCAGAATTGCCAGGTCCTGCAGCATTGCTTTGCGGCGATCGCCGAAGCCCGGTGCTTTGACAGCAGCAATTTTCAGGCCGCCGCGCAGTTTGTTGACAACCAGAGTTGCCAGCGCTTCGCCTTCGACGTCTTCAGCAATGATCAGCAGCGGCTTTTGCGACTGGATCACCTGCTCGAGCAGCGGAACCATCGGCTGCAGCGACGAGAGTTTTTTCTCGTGCAGCAGGATCATGCAGTCGTCCAGATCTGCGATCATTTTGTCAGCGTTGGTCACGAAGTAAGGCGACAGGTAGCCGCGGTCGAACTGCATGCCTTCGACAACATCGGTCTCTGTTTCCAGACCTTTGTTCTCTTCAACGGTGATGACGCCTTCGTTGCCAACTTTTTGCATCGCATCTGCGATCTGCTGGCCGATTGCTGCTTCGCCGTTGGCCGAGATGGTGCCGACCTGAGCAACTTCGTCGCTGTCTTTGACTTCGCGAGCCGATGCAACGATGCCTTCAACCACTTTCGAGGTCGCCAGGTCGATGCCGCGCTTCAGGTCCATCGGGTTCAGACCAGCAGCAACCTGCTTCAGGCCTTCGCGAACGATCGCTTGTGCCAGAACGGTTGCAGTGGTGGTGCCGTCGCCTGCTTCGTCGTTGGTGCGCGAAGCAACTTCTTTCACCATCTGTGCGCCCATGTTCTCGAACTTATCTTCCAGCTCGATCTCTTTGGCAACAGATACACCGTCTTTGGTGATGCGCGGTGCGCCGAACGATTTGTCCAGAACAACGTTGCGGCCTTTGGGCCCCAGAGTCACTTTGACGGCGTCGGCGAGGATGTTCACGCCAGCCAGCATACGGTTACGGGCATCGGTGTCGAATTTGACGTCCTTAGCAGCCATGTTCTTTTCTCCTTGAAAAGTCTTGGAATGGGGTCAGAGAAGCCGGGTGGCTTACTCGATGATCCCCATGATGTCGCTTTCTTTCATCATCAGCAGCTCTTCGCCGTCGACCTGAACCTCGGTGCCCGACCATTTGCCGAACAGGATTTTGTCGCCAGCCGAAACAGCCATCGAGATCAGCTCGCCGCTGTCTTTGCGCGCGCCTTCACCGGTCGACACAACAACGCCTTCGCTGGGCTTTTCTTTTGCGGATTCGGGGATGATCAGGCCGCCCGAGGTTTTTTCTTCGCTTTCGGTACGGCGAACCAGTACCCGGTCATGAAGCGGTTTCAATGCCATCTTTGCAGCTCCTTAAGCTCAAAGTTCGTTTCTTTTACGGCCCCCGCGCTCCCTTGCACGTGGCCGTTATCACTCACCCTAGTTGAGTGCTAACGACGCATAGCTAGGCACATGAAATTTCTGAGTCAACGGCTGGATGCTTTTTTTTTGAATTTATTCCGCTTCCCAGCTGTAAGCCCAATGGATCAGCCCCTCGGACCCTTGCGAGCTAAGCGCGTATACGCCGGTTTCAACTTTTTCGAACCAGCCGTAGTGATTGTCCCGCATCAGCGTTGTCGCCTTGGTCACGCCAGTGGATTTGGCCACCACAGCGCCTTTGGCCGGGCCGTTTTCAGCCAGATAGGCCGCACAGCGCAGCGCGTCCTGACGGTACGCCGTGACGATCCCGTGCCGTGTGGCGCCACCAGCGTTGGGGTCCCCTTCCAGGCGATTGAACTCGCGCAGCAGCCGCTCGGTCCGCTTCTTGGACTTGCGTGGCGCGTATGGTCCCGGATCACAGTGCACCTCGGCCCGGCCGTCGGCGCGCACCGTGATCAGACCAAGCCCCAAGCGACGGCACATCGCCAAATTGTCCTTGAGCGCGCGCCGGGCCGTTCGCCCGGTTGGCCGCGCGACAGCGACGTAGACCAGATCCGTCACCGCCAGACGGGTGATCGCCTGGTGAAACAAGCTGAGTGAAAAGCGCAACTTCAACTCGACAATGACCGGTGGTTCCTCTCCGCGACAGGCCATGACATCGGCGGCGCCGACCTCGCCCTTGACCTCATACCCCTGCCCTTCGAGCAGTGCCTTGATCGGTGGATAGAGTTCCTGTTCGCGCTCCATTGTTTCATTCTAGGGACAGCCTCCGGCCTTCACAATCTCCTTTGGCAGCTGGCACTTGCCTCGCCCGCCCGTCCGCCTACAGTTGATCGAAATGTCTGGATTGAGAGTCCGCCGATGCTGCGTCTGATCATCTTTGTGCTGTTCTGCCTGACGTCGGCCACTGTCGCCGCCGCCCAATGCCGGGGCACCGATTTGCGGGACAGGTTGACGCCCTCGGCGCAAGAGCGTCTGAAGCGTGAGATCGCCAAGGTTCCTTTTGCTTATGGCAACCACTGGATCGCCACCAAAGGCAAACAGCGCATTCATGTCATCGGAACCCAGCACACCGGCGACAGTCGGATGCGTTCCATAATGCGCACGCTACGCCCCGTGATTGAAAAGGCTGACGCTGTCCTGCTTGAGGTGACGCGGCTTGAACTCGCCAAGATGGAAAATGTGTTACGCGACAATCGCTCTCTCATTCTGATCACCAAGGGTCCGACGCTTCCGCAAATGATGTCGGCAGCAACCTGGTCGCAATTGAGTGTGCTCATGAAGTTGCAGGGCTATGCCCCGGAACAAACCGCCCTTATCCAACCTTGGTATCTGTCTCTATCCTTGGCCCAAAGCGGCTGCGGTGGGCGTGGCTTTGCCTCATATTCCGGCCTGGACGATCGGATTGAAGATGTCGCCATTCGCAACCGAGTGCCGATCGGGTCACTGGAACGGTCGATGGACGGCGTAAGCTCGCTGGCCAAGCAACCCATCCGTGATCAGGCCAAGCTGCTTGAGCTGGATCTGGCCAGCGATCTGAACATCGACGATCAGGTCGTCACGCAACGCAACGCCTATTTCAGCGAAACCCTGGCCGAAGCGCTGCTGATCAAGGAATGGACCATGTATCGGGACATCGACATTCCACGATCCGAAGTGGTGCGCCTGTTGCGGCAGTTCGACAATCTGCTGTTGGACCGGCGCAACAAGGCTTGGATGCCGGTCATTTTGCGCACCAAGGGGAACACTCTGGTGGTGGCCGTCGGGGCCGCGCATCTGCCGGGACGCAATGGGATCCTCAACCTGCTGCACAAGCGTGGCTATTCAATGTCTCGGGCCTCCTTCTGAATGCCATAGACCATGTGCCGCAGGGCGTCTCTGGCTGCGTGACATCATCACCTGCTCGGCCTATAAGGCCGCAAAATTCGCTAAACGCAGGACGCAGTCATGACCACCCTTGTATTTGGACACAAATCCCCCGACACGGATTCCACCGGATCACCCATCGTCTGGGCCTGGTATCTGAACGAAGTCAAAGGCGTCGACGCCAAGCCGGTCCTGCTTGGTGAGCCCAACACCGAAGCGGCCTTCATGCTGGAGCGCTGGAACCTGGACAAGCCCGAGATCATCGCGGATGTGGCCGATGGTCAGGCCTGTGTCGTTGTCGACACCAACAACCCCGCCGAACTGCCGGAAAACATCAATGGCGCCGACGTGCAGGCGATTATCGACCACCACGCGCTGGTCGGCGGCCTGAAAACCAAGGGCCCGATCCACATCACCATCCGGCAGCTGGCCTGCACCGCCACCATCATGATCGATCTGATGGGTGACGACGCCGCCAAGATGCCCGAGGCCATCAAAGGCGCCGCGCTGACCTGCATCTTGTCCGATACGCTGGAATTCCGTTCGCCCACCACCACCGATCACGACCGTGCGGTCGCTGAAAAGCTGGCTGCCGATCTGGGCTTGGATATCTCGGCTTATGCCGCCGACATGTTCGCCGCCAAGTCGGATGTCTCGTCGTTCTCGGATGCCGAGCTGCTCCGCATGGACAGCAAGGAATACGAAGTCGACAGCACCAAGTTCCGCGTTTCGGTTCTGGAAACCACTGCGCCGGGCGTCGTGCTGGACCGCAAGGCCTCGCTGATGGACTCGATGACATCGGTCGCGGGCGAAGATGGCGTGGACCAGGTTCTGCTGTTCGTCGTCGACATCCTGAACGAAGAGGCCACGTTGCTGGTCCCCAACGATCTGGTCAAAGGCGTTGCGGAGAAGAGCTTTGGTGCATCGGTTGATGGCGACGCGGTTGTCCTGCCCGGCATCATGAGCCGCAAGAAACAGATCATTCCAAACCTCAAGGTCTGATCGGTTTCATTTCGACTGTTTCGAAGGCGTCCCATTGGGGCGCCTTTTTTCTTGGCCGACAAAGGTCTGGATCACCCCATCTGCGGGTAGCCATCAAAGGCGGGCAGATCGTCGGGGATGTGATGAAACGCCTGCGCCTCGGCCACATAGATCGACATCTTGGGCGCTTTGTAGGTACTTGGATCGTCCAATGTCCCGATCTTGAGGATCACGGCCTCCAGCCCCGGGCGACGTGATGTCAGATGCGTCCCGCAGGCTCCGCAAAACTCTCTGGTAACGCGGGCTTCGTGGTCCGGGCGTTGGTACGTGCTGGGGCTGCCTTGGGTGTAGCGAAACCCATCCTTGGGCAGAACCATGAAGAGATTGGGCGCACCGCCAGTGAAATGCTGGCACGCGCGGCAATGGCATTGCGCCTTGAGCATGGGTTTGTCCGTTACCTCGTACCGGATCGCGCCGCAAAAACAGCCGCCTGAATGTGTCATCGTGTCGTGTCTCCTGTCTGTTCTGACTGGGGAGTATGGACAATGGGCTGGGAATTGCGCAGTGTCACATTTGACATTTATCATGCCGATCTAGACAGATGCCCATTCAAACCCTGATCCTTCATCCGATGCCTTGCCAGCTTTCAAGCTTGGCGATCGCGCAAGAGATGCTGGACACCGCCAACCGGATTTCTGGGTTTGCCGGTGGGCAGCCGGTGTTTGACCACCAAACACTCTCACCGGATGAAGCTCTGGCACAGGCATGCAATGCGGATTTGGTCATTTTGCCGGGCCTGGGTCTGGCAACGCCGAGTGAGCTGCAACATGTAATGGCCGGAAAGGACTTTGTGACCTTGACCCAATGCCTGACGGCCCTCGCCCGCCCGGGCGTCACCGTCGCAGGCGCCTGCTCAGGCTGTTTTGCCCTTGGCGCTGCGGGGCTGTTGGACGGTCGCGTCGTCACCACGACCTGGTGGTTGGCGCCTTTCCTCAAATCCCTGTTTCCAAAGGTGCGGCTGGACCCCTCACAAATTGTACGGCGCGACGGGGATCTGATCACCGCGGGCGCGGCCTTTGCCCAAATCGACCTGATGCTGGCACTGATCGAACAGCTCGGCGGTTTTGCTATGGCCGAGGATTGCCGCCGGTTCACCATGGCCGACAGCCGCCCCAGCCAGTTGCCTTATCTTTCGGTCGCTACATTGGTTGCTGGGGACCCACAGCTCCAACGCGCCGAGATCTACCTGCGCCGCAACATCACGCGCCAGGTGGACCTGGCCGAATTGGCAGAAGCGGCGGGATTGGGGGCGCGCACCTTTGCCCGGCGATTGGCGCAAAAAGCGGCGATGACCCCCACCGAATTTTCCCAAACCCTGCGCGTCACCGAAGCCATCCGACTGGCACGCACGGGTGACGTGCCTCAAAGCGAAATTGCGCACCGGGTTGGCTATGGCGATGCAACTGCGCTGCGGCGGGTCATGCGAAAGCGGACCGGTCAGACGCTGGAACACTTCAAGACATGACGCGGGGCTTGATCCCGGCGTCATATCTGGTGAGCGTAGGGTTATTGGACCTGCTGCAAGGCCACACCGGAATCGATCCGGTCCTTGGTGGCCAGGACGATGGCCACGCGCCTTTCGTCCGGAGGATGCGTGCCCCAGAATGACAGCTTGCCTGCCTGCGTACGCGCCGCTTCGGGCCGAGCAAAATACTTCACCCCTTTCACCGGATCGTATCCAGCCGCATCTGCGATATAGGTGCCCAAGGTATCGCTTTCGAGTTCATAGGTCTGAGAGTAAGCGAACGTACCCGCAGCCGCGCCGATCCCGACACCGGCAGTGATCAAGGAGCTGTCGATGATATCAGCCTGCGCCGTGGCTGCAGCTGCGATCACACCGACCAGAATGGCCCCGGCCAACGCCTGCTGTTTGGCTTTGTCAACGTGTTGCCCCAAGAGATGCCCGTATTCATGGGACATGACAAAAGCCACCTCGTCATCATTCCTGCTGTCCCGCAGCAAAGGCATCGAAAGGCGGATCACCGGGCCGGATTCCTCGTGGGTGAAATAGGCGTTGCGCTGTTCCATCTTGCGGTCGATTTCGATCTTCACGGCGCAATCAACATTTTTGCCTTGCTCGGCCAGCTTCTTGCAATAGCCATGCCCCACCGGGTTCACCCGCCGTGCCACGCGGTTAAAACGTTGTTCCGCCGCGGCCTTGGAGATCGGACTGCGCGCCGGTTCAGCTTGGGCTTCGGCGAACATACGCGACGCCCTGGCCGTGTGGCTGTCGGCCACCTCGGGCACTTGATAGGTCGTTCCGCAGGCTGCGAGGGTCGCCATTCCCGCCAAGAACCCAATGATCTTTATTGATTGCCGCATAATCTCCCTCACTAATTTTTATGCCCGTCTAGGAAGATGAGAATTGCAGGTCAACTGCGAAAGAGTGAATGAGATGATCGGTGTTTTCTGTTGTTTATCAATCAGCATTGACCAGATGCCTGCAAGTCTTCAAACCCAGAGGTTGTGTTGGCATGGCGCAATCAAATCGCTCTTTCCATGTAATCCGGTATGCCACAATCGGCGGTGCACAAGCGTCATGGTCAATTCGCCCGGACTCGTGCATAAGCCCATGAACCCACAAAAAAACCAGGTGCTTTCATGAGCCAGATCATTTCCGCGCTGTCCGAAGTTTCCAGCCGTTACCAAGCGTTGTTCGTCGATCTTTGGGGCTGCGTCCACAATGGCGTGACCGCCTACCCGGAGGCTGTTGCCGCCCTGCAGCAATACCGAGCCACGGGCGGCACCGTGGTTCTGGTCACCAACTCTCCGAAACCGCGCGCGGGTGTGGCCAGCCAATTGGGCCAGTTCAACGTGCCCGATGACGCCTATGACATCATCGCCACCAGCGGCGACAGCGCGCGCTCGGCCATGTTTCGGGGCACCGTGGGCAACAAGGTCTATTTCATGGGGGAATGGGAGCGGGATGCCGGGTTCTTTGAGCCACTGCATCTGTTGGAAAACCCGGTCGAGATCGAACGCGTGCCCCTGCAAGAAGCCGAAGGGATCGTCTGTTGTGGTCCGTTCGATCCGATGGCCGACCCCGAGGTAAACCGCGCCGATTTCCTGTACGCCAAGACCAAAGGCATGAAACTCTTGTGTGCCAACCCTGATATCGTGGTCGATCGCGGCGAAATTCGCGAATGGTGCGCGGGCGCTCTGGCGCGGCTCTATACTGAAATGGGCGGTGAGAGCCTGTACTTTGGCAAGCCACATCCGCCGATCTATGATCTGGCACGGCGACGTCTGACAAGCTTGGGCAAGGATGTGCCCGATTCCGAAATTCTGGCGATCGGCGACGGCGTGTTGACCGACATTGCAGGCGGCATGGGGGAAGGGATCGATTCCCTTTTCATCTCGGGTGGTCTGGCCGCACAGGAAACAAAAACTGGCTTCAGCCCGGACGCTGACGCGCTAACCACCTATCTGGAAAAGGAAAAGTCCAACCCGACCTACACAATCGGGCGGTTGCGCTGACGAAAAAAGAGCTTGATTTTCTGCACCTGCAAAGTAATAAAGTTGCCTTATCCAGATGGGGCGTGACGTTTTATTGCTGCGCCAATCAGAAAAGAGGACATCATGTTGGACAATCTGCCTCGCGGAACGATCTGCATTGAAGACATCGAAATGGGTATGACCCGGTACCTGCGCAAAGTGGTGACCGATGAGGACATCGAGATGTTTGCCCAAGTGTCCACGGACCGGAACCCGGTGCATCTGGACGATGACTATGCCCGTGACACGATCTTTGAAGGCCGCATTGCACACGGAATGCTGACCGCCGGCCTGATCTCGGCCGTGATCGGAGAGCAGCTGCCCGGACATGGCACGGTCTACATGGGCCAGTCGCTCAAGTTTCTGGCCCCCGTACGCCCCGGTGACATGGTCTATGCCGAGGTCAAGGTGGTGGACATCGAGATGTCCAAGCGCCGCGTAAAGCTGGATTGCCACTGCTCGGTTGATGGCAAAAAGGTCCTGATCGGTGAGGCGATGGTGCTGGCGCCGTCGCGCAAGTTCGACTGAGCTGATCTGCGATACAAGGACACCAAGCCGCCCCATCCGGGCGGCTTTTTCTTTGTCAGCGCATGTTGTGCACGCAGCTCGGGGGGGCTCCCGCCCGTCGGGACATGCATCAAAAGATGCACGCCCTCCCGTTGGGCTGGGCCGCGCCCCCTGCGGGCGCGCGGCGGTCGCGCATGTGGGAAAGTCGGCTTCCCACACGTCGCAGATATCATGTGGTCTTGCACCGGATCGGACATGACGCTAACTCAGCCACATGCGGATCATCCGGGATTATCATTTTGTCGAGCCAGAAGATCGCGGCGCCTGCGCTGCGATCGGCAATTTCGATGGCGTACACATTGGCCATCAATCGGTCATCAACCTGGCACGCGACGTGGCCCCCGACGCCCCATTGGGGGTTCTGACGTTTGAGCCACATCCGCGCGAGTTCTTTGCGCCAGCCGCCCCGCCCTTTCGCCTGATGCGCGCCGTTGCGCGCGCCCATCGGCTTGAGAAACTTGGGGTCGAAAAACTGTATGAGCTGAACTTCAACGTGTCGCTTTCGAACCTGACGCCCGAAGAGTTCGCCCGCAATGTCATCGCCGACGGGCTCGGCCTGAAACACGTGATCGTCGGCGCCGATTTCTGTTTTGGCCAGGGGCGCAAAGGCACCGCGCAGGACCTGCAACGGTTCGGCCAAGAAATGGGGTTTGGTGTCACCATCGCCCCGCTTCTTGAACGGTCCGAGGATATCGTGTCATCCACAGCCATCCGCAAGGCCCTGTCCGACGGGCGCCCCCGTGATGCCGCTGATATGCTGGGCCACTGGCACCGCATCGAAGGCGAGGTTATCGGCGGCGAGCAGCGTGGGCGCGAATTGGGTTATCCCACGGCCAACATGTCCATCGACGGTCTTCACCCGCCCAAGTTCGGCGTCTACGCCGTGCTGGTCGATGTTCTGGATGGCCCCCATGTCGGCAGCTATCACGGCGCGGCCTCGGTTGGGACACGACCGATGTTCAACGGTGAGCATCCCAACATCGAAACCTTCCTGTTCGATTTCTCGGGCGATTTGTATGGGGCGACCCTTTCAGTGGGGCTTGTTGATTATCTGCGGCCCGAACTGAAGTTCGACGGGCTTGACGCCCTGATCACTCAGATGGACGCCGATTGTGATCAGGCCCGCGACATTCTGGCCGCCGTATGAGCGAGCCCATTGATCGCAGCGGGTTGGCCAAGCGGTTTTGGGAACGCAAACCGCTGAGCAAGTTGTCCGACAAAGAGTGGGAAGCGCTCTGCGATGGCTGCGGCAAATGCTGCCTCAACAAGCTGGAAGACGAAGACAGCGGCGAAGTTGCCCTGACCCGTGTGGCTTGCCGATTGCTGGATGACGAAACCTGCCGCTGTGCGCAATATCCGATCCGCCATCAGTTCGTGCCGGAATGCATCGTTTTGAAGCCAGACAACCTGGACACCCATGCTTATTGGATGCCAAAAACCTGCGCTTATCGCTTGTTGTGGCAGGGAAAACCTCTTTACGATTGGCACCCGTTGATATCAGGTGATCCCAACAGCGTGCACAAAGCCGGAGTGTCGGTTCAGGGATGGACTGTGTCCGAGTTTGAAACGCCCGAGGAAGAGTGGGAAGACCACATTATCGAGGAACCGATCTGATGTATTTTGCCTCTGACAACTCAGGGCCCGTTCACCCCCAGGTGCTTGATGCCTTGGCGCGGGCGAACGATGGCTATCAGATGGCCTATGGCGCCGACACTGTGATGAACGACGTGCGCGACAAGATCCGTGGGCTGTTCGAGGCGCCGGGCGCCGCCGTTTACCTGGTGGCCACCGGTACGGCTGCCAATTCGCTGGCCCTGGCAACGCTGTCCGAACCTTGGCAAACCATCTTTTGCTCGCCCCGGTCCCATATCCACGAGGACGAGTGCAACGCGCCCGAATTCTACAGCGGCGCCAAACTGACGCTTGTTCCGGGTGATGAAAAGATGACGCCCCAGGCCTTGCGCCAGAGCATCGCTGGCGAAGAGACGCGCGGCGTGCACGGGCCTCAACGTGGACCGGTGTCGATCACCCAGGTGACCGAGCGTGGCACGATTTACTCACTCGACGAGCTGCGCGCGCTCTGTACCGTGGCCAAAGACTACAACCTGCCCGTCCATCTGGATGGAGCGCGGTTTACAAATGCCATGGTTGCGCTCGGCTGCACCCCGGCCGAGATGACATGGAAAGCTGGAGTGGATGCGGTCAGCTTTGGCGGCACCAAGAACGGGTTGATGGGCGTCGAGGCGGTCGTGTTCTTTGACGAGAGCAAAGCCTGGGAGTTCGAGCTGCGCCGCAAACGCGGGGCACATCTGTTCTCCAAACACCGCTATCTGTCGGCGCAGATGGACGCCTATCTGACGGACGATCTGTGGCTGACCTCGGCGCGCCAGGCCAACGCCAATTGCGCACGTCTGGCCGAAGGCCTGCGCGCGGCTGGGGCACATTTTCTGCACGAGCCGCAAGCCAACATGATCTTTGCCAGCTTCCCACGTGGGGTGCACAAGGCGCTGCATCAGGCGGGGGCCGTCTATCACCTCTGGGGTGCCACCCTCGAGGGTGAAGATGATGAAGAGATGCTGGCCTGCCGTCTGGTCTGCGACTGGTCGATTTCAAACGAGCAGATCGACGTTTTCCTGGCTCTGCTCTAGCACCTACGCCAAAATCGAAGACGCTCGGCAACGGTCGGCACTGCGCCGCGCATAGCGCGGCGCCCGGCCCAACGGGAGGGTGTGCATCTTTGATGCATATCCCGACGGGCGGGAGCACCCCTGTTCGTCAGCGCCAGAACGCCTTTAGATGCAGCGCCACGTCTTGTGGATGCGAGATCGGCACCATGTGCCCAGCGCCCTCAACGACATGACCGATCGCGCCTGGTATGCGCCGCACCAGACCATCGTTGATGCTGCCGATCACGGCTTGAGTTTGCCCACCCCGCAGCAGCATCACGGGCATGTTCAACCCCTGCAGAACACCCGACGTCAACATCCCTGCACGATCATCAAACAGCGCCGCGTCGCAGGCTGGCACCACCGGGATGCCCCGGATCATGGCCGCGCGCGTCGCCTCGGGCAATTGCGGCCAGCGCGGGCCGTCGTCCGTGCTCCACATCCGATTGAACAGCCGGGCCGCTAACGGCCAATCCCCTGCCTGCATGGCCTCCAGATACGGCCGCGCGATCCGGTCATGTTCGGCCACCAACTCAGGCGTGTCTTGCAGGGCAACCGCAAAGAAGACGGGCTCGATCAGGGTCAGGCTGCGCACCAGGTCGGGGCGTTCCACCGCCACGCGCAGTGCAACAGTAGCCCCAAAAGAATGGCCCACCACATCCATAGGTCGGTCGAGCACCATCAGCGCAGCCTCGACATTGCGATCCTGAAAATCTCCCTGTCCATCCCAATCGGCACTTTGGCCATGAGACAGCATGTCAAAGGCGTGGAACGTGGCCTCATCACTCACAAGGGACGCCAGTCGTTTCCACGCACCGGAATGCGCGATGGTGCAATGAATGGCCAAAACGTCACGCGCGCCCTCTCCCATCAGGCGCACGTGGATCGGTTGCGACAGGTCGCGCATCAGCGACTCAAATGCGCGTCCAGATCGGCCAGGCGGTCCTGACCCCAGAACCGTTGCCCGTCTTCCGTCACATAGAAGGGCGAGCCAAAGACACCGCGCTCAATAGCCTCTTCGAGGTTGGCGGCATATGTTTCTGCGCCGACAAGCATGCCGCTGTCGGCCAAGGCCGGATCAAACCCCGCCGCCGCCAGGCACTCACGCACCACAACATCCTCGGCAATGTCCTTCTCTTCGGCCCAACAGGCCCGAAGGATCAGGCGCACCAGCTGCCCCACGTCGCCACCGCCCGCTTTGGCGGCCGCAATGATCGCATAAGACGACGGCGCCGCATTGGTCGGCCAGTGGGCGGGTTTGAGGTTGAAGTCCACTCTCAGGTTCGCTGACCGCCGCAGCAGATCCTGCGCCCGGTATTCGATGCGCGAGGGATGGCGATCCTTGGGCGGTGTGCCTCCGGTGCGGCTGAACAGCGTCATGATATCCACGGGTCTATACGTGATAGACGCGCCATGTTTGGCCGCAATCTGTTCCAGTCCGTCCCCGGCCAGGTAGGCATAGGGTGAAAGTGTCGCAAAATAGTAGTCGATATGGGCCATCTGTCGTTTTCTCCGCGGCGTTACCTTTGCGGGACGGTAAGCCCATGCTAAGCGGTGTCAACATCACGAATCTGTCACATAGCCATTGCTGCCGGGGATATCAGCCAATGCCGACCCTCAACGAACCCAAGCTCATCTCTGGGAACGCCAACCTTCCACTCGCCAAAGCCATTTCACGCCGCATGAGCCTTTATCGGGGGGTCGACCAAGGTTTGGTCGATGCCCGCGT
Organism: Falsiruegeria mediterranea M17; assembly: GCF_900302455.1. Taxonomy (GTDB): domain Bacteria; phylum Pseudomonadota; class Alphaproteobacteria; order Rhodobacterales; family Rhodobacteraceae; genus Falsiruegeria; species Falsiruegeria mediterranea. The sequence continues at coordinate 125,090 of NZ_ONZG01000004.1, read as the reverse complement.
AGAGCGTTTCAACGACGGCGAGATCTTTGTCGAAGTCTTCGAGAACGTCCGTGGCGAGGATATGTTCATCATCCAGCCGACCTCGAACCCGGCCAACGACAACCTGATGGAGCTGCTGATCATCTGCGACGCGCTGCGTCGCTCGTCAGCGCAACGGATCACCGCCGTGATCCCCTACTTCGGCTATGCCCGCCAGGACCGCCGCACCAAGGCGCGCACACCCATCAGTGCCAAACTGGTCGCCAACATGATGGTCGAGGCCGGGGTTGAGCGGGTTTTGACCATGGACTTGCACGCAGCTCAGATTCAGGGTTTCTTCGATATTCCGGTGGACAACCTTTACGCCAGCCCGATCTTTGCGCTGGACGTCAAGAACCAGTTCAAGGGCCGCATGGACGAACTGATGGTCGTTTCGCCTGACGTGGGCGGCGTGGCCCGCGCACGTGAGTTGGCCAAACGGATCAATGCCCCCCTGTCCATCGTGGACAAGCGTCGCGAAAAACCGGGCGAAGTGGCAGAGATGACTGTCATCGGTGACGTCACCGACAAGATCTGCCTGATCGTCGACGACATGTGCGACACGGCTGGAACGCTCTGTAAGGCAGCGCAGGTGCTCCTGGACAACGGCGCGAAAGAGGTCCACTCCTACATCAGCCACGGCGTCATGAGCGGCCCTGCGGTCGAACGTGTGACCAATTCGGTGATGAAATCGCTGGTGATTACGGATTCGATCCAACCGACCGAGGCGATTCTCAACACGCCCAACATCCGCGTGGTCCCGACCGCCCCGATCTTTACCCAGGCCATCCTGAACATCTGGAACGGCACTTCGGTCTCATCGTTGTTTGAGGACAAGACCCTGACCCCGATCTACGAGTCGCTCTATCACATGGATTGAGCAACCGCTCATTCCTGGAAAAACAATGGGCGCCTCAAGGGGCGCCCTTTTTCTTGTTTTGGTGTTTCGACACGATCAAACCGGCGTCTCACTCCTAGAAAATTGTGCCCCGCTCCGCGCACCGATTGGGCGCGCGGAGCGTTGATGCATATCAGAAAACGAAATCGTCAACACTCAAGCTGCCCACAACAACATTCGTGAGCGTTATGGTGTTGTCGGCCCCGACGGTGATAACCGCATCGGAACCCAGTTGGCTAAGGTGATTGTTCGACAAGTCCGAAAAGTCTGTGATGCCCGAGACGTTCGCAAGATTTATCTGTTCCCCAACCTGTGAAACGTCGAAGTCATCGATTGTGTCTTCACCAAAGTTGTTTTCGAATACAAAGACATCACTCCCACTGCCGCCAACCAGCCGGTCATCCCCCAGACCACCGACAAGCGTGTCGTTGCCCGCCTCGCCGTACAAATGATCCACTACGTCCTGGTAGTTCTGATGCGGTGTAATGTCTTGGCCAGATGTCAGCAGATCATCGCCCGATCCACCATAAAGCGTATCCGCATCTGCCGTGGACCAATCCTGCCCGCCGTTCAGCGTGTCGTTCCCAGCGTCGCCATACAGCAGGTCGGTTCCGTTCGACCCCAGGATACTGTCGTTGCCAATACCACCGTAAACCGTATCGCTTCCATAATGATCGCCGTTGTTTTCGGTGCCGGTAAAGATGGTGTCATCGCCATCCCCACCCGAAATATCATCGTTGTTGTGCCCACCTGAGAGGTAGTCGTCCCCTCGCCCACCAACAAGCGTGTCGTTGCCCGCCTCACCATACAACCGATCCACGACGTCCTGGTAGTTCTGGTGGACCGTAATGTCTTGGCCGGATGTCAGCAGATCATCGCCCGATCCACCATAAAGCGTATCGGCATCTGCCGTGGACCAATCCTGCCCGCCGTTCAACGTGTCGTTACCGTCGCCGCCATTCAGCAGGTCGGTTCCGTTCGACCCCATGATACTGTCGCTTCCGTTGCCGCCATGGGCCGTGTCGCTGCCATAATGCCCGCTGTTGTTCTCGGTCCCGGTAAAGATGGTGTCATTGCCAGCCCCACCCGAAACTTCATCGTTGTTGTGCCCGCCTGAGAGGTAGTCACCCCACCCCCCACCAACAAGCGTGTCGTTGCCTGCCTCACCGTACAAACGATCCACGACAGCTTGGTAGTCCGTATGCGGTTTAATGTCTTGGCCCGAAGACAGCAGATCATCGCCCGTTCCACCATACAGCGTGTCGGCATCCGCCGTGGACCAATCCTGCCCGCCGTTCAACGTGTCGTTTCCCAAACCACCATAGAGCAGATCTGTTCCGTTCGATCCGACTATGCTGTCATTGCCATTGCCACCGTCTGCGGTATCGCTTCCATAGTGGGCATCGTTGTTTTCGGTGCCGGTAAATATGGTGTCGTTGCCACTCCCACCAGAAACACTGTCATTGTTGTCTCCACCCGAGAGATAGTCGTTGCCTGCTTCCCCAATCAGCGTGTCGTTGCCTGCGTTCCCCTCGATTGTGTCGGCATTTATCGTGCCATAAAGCCTGTCGCTCTGGTCATTCTGATCATCTCCATAAAGATGAACACCAGCCCCGGTGGATTGATCGGTAATCACGACTTGAGCCAGCTCATATGCGCCAAGATCTATGCGCAGCGTATCGCCGGTTCGGGTCAATTCTGCCGCGCTCAATTGCGTCAATTCCCCCTCACCGTAATAAGCAGTGTTGTCCGTGCCAACCATGCCCAGGCGGGTGACATGAATATGAGAGTTGCTGTCCAGCAGACCTGTCAGATCAGCATCGATGTTCAGATTACTGTCGGTGCCTGAGGTGAAATAGAGCACCGTGCGACCATCGCCCTCAAAAGCCATGACGTAGGCATTGTTTTCATTGTTCAGTTTGAAGTCAGAGATATCGGTCTGCAAATTCGTGCCGATCACATTCTCGGACAGCATGCGATATAGGTACCCGGTCGGCGTTAGATGGGCCCCGTTGTACATGTCCGCCAGAACTGTAGATTTCCGAGCCAAGGATTCAGCCCCGGGTCCTGGAGCAACGGCAGTCCAAAATGTCGCCAGATCCACTCCATTTTCGATCATCTCGGCAAAGGTCCGCATAAGGGGCGCATTGCGTTTCAAGCCGGACAACGCGGTATTGCCTGGCCCATCACCCCCAACGTTCCATTCGGATATTAGCACGAGAAGGTCTTCGCTTGTGTCAGGGTCCCCCCAAGCTTCCTCGATATCTTTCAACCGGCTCTGCAATCCGCCGCCAGCCCCCATTGGATTGCCATTGCCATTCACTGCATAAAAGTGCGTGACGACGCCATCCACAGCAGCATAGGCATCGTCGTCAAATTGACTGCGGACAACCTTATTGCGCTCATCATATTGACTTGCTTGCATGAAGATCATCGGATCCTGCGCCGCGGAAGTCTGCGCCGCGTCGATACCACTCTCGATTTCCTGCGCAATCTTGCCAGCCAACTTGCCAAAATCTATATCGGACCAATTGAAATTGTCCTGATACCATTCATTGCCGATTTCGAAGCCCGCAATTTTGACGGTTCCATCGGCAACCTTGGCATTCTCCATTACTGCCGTAACAAAAGTTCGAATCTCTAGTTTGCTGGCACCAGATATTTTATCACCCTGGGTCGCATCGAAATAGCGCCATGTCGGGACGACAATCACAAGCTCGGCCCCAGTTTCTTCGGCGTAGGCGATCACGTCGCTCAGCGGTGTCAGCTCTTTTTCATTGCTGGAATCCAGATAATCCGTGCCCAACGTTGCGTCAGGGTTCGCCGGATCAAAGAACTGTTCTGTCACTGTCCCGCCGGGATATCGGATGATGTTGTTTTGGACCACGTTCACCAGATCTTCGTAAACTGTATCGGACGTATCGCTCACACGATCCGCATGGATCAATAAGTTCGTGCCAAAGTGAGAGTTGGTTACAGGCGCGGTTTCAGTCGGATTGGCATTAAACGCGAAAGTTTTGATTGTCATCTATTCGATCTCATTTCTGTACTGAAGGGAAACTCGTCAAGAGCTGCACGAACAACCTGAAAATATACAATATCGCCGCTATTAAAAGACTTAATAACCCTTAAGTAGTATAAAATTATCCTAGGAGTGTAACGTAAAATTACAGAAACTACGACGACCACCAACGTCCATATTCTGGGCTTAGTGTTTGTCGACAATCAGAGGGCAGGAATGCGAATAGGTAACTGCTTGAGTAAATAGTCGATCTTGAGGGAATTCGGTCCGTGGGGATAGGCCTGTGCAAAACTATCGCGCGCCGCATCACACGTTCAATATCAAGCCCCCGCAAGGGATGGCTGCGACGCGTTTCAACGTTGTGATCGAACGACACATCCCAGACCAGTATCAGTGTCTACGAGACTGTCACTCATCCCATATAAACAAGGGACACCCCGCCTGCACTTCGACTAGGGCACATCCCAGTCATCATCCGTCGTGACATCCCCGATCGCCATCCAGGCGACGCGGGCGCGGGCAACGCGACTGTCGGCCCAAGTGCGGAACACGATGTCAAAGCCATCGGGTGTGATGCTTTCCGCGACCACTTCGGCCCGGACCGCGGCAGAGGTGTCTACATCCCACAGCGATATTCCCACCTGCACGGCGGGCGTTGATCGAAACGGCTGATCAAAGGTGACAGCGTGTCGGCGCTCTCGTGTGCCCGAGCCTGTCCACATCTCTCCGTCGTTTTCAAAATCTGCAAAAATCTGCGCGTCGCCTTGGGCGATGCCGATGGGATGGGTTTTGAAAGTCTTCATGCGTGTGTCTAATCAATTGCCTGTCGCCATTGTCCGAAAAAAATGGGCAACAACAAGGCACAAAAAAACCGGCCCTCTCTCAAAGGCCGGCTTTGTGATCATTTCACAAGCGCTTACAGGCTCATGTGGTCGCCCAAGGCCTCCATGTCGGCGAGCAGCTTAGCTGCGTCGTCGACAAGCGAGGGGTGTTCCCCTGCCGCCTCATGGGCGCCACGGGCCTCTGCGATCAGCTCGTCCAGATGTGTGCGGGTCACCTCGTCCACCGGGATGGCCTTTTCAGCCAGAACCGACAGACCGTCGCCGTTGATCTGGGCAAAGCCGCCGGTCACAAGATACTCGGTGGTACCTTCGGGACCTTCAGCCTTGAGCACACCAGGGCGCAAGGTGGTGATGGTCGGAGCATGATCGGGCATAGCCGTCATGTCCCCGTCCGCACCCGGGATCTGGACCGCGCTGACCTGAAGCGAAGCAAGGCTCCGCTCCGGGCTGACGAGGTCGAATTGCATCGTGTTTGCCATCAGGGATACTCCTTAGGCAGCTTCTGCGGCCATCTTTTCGGCTTTAGCGATCACTTCGTCGATGCCGCCAACCATCAGGAAGGCTGCTTCGGGCAGGTGGTCGTATTCACCGGCCACAACCGCTTTGAACGACGAAATGGTGACATCCAGGGGAACCTGAACACCCGGCGAACCGGTGAACACCTGAGCAACGTCGAACGGCTGCGACATGAAACGCTCGATCTTACGAGCGCGCGAAACGGTCATCTTATCCTCTTCGGACAGTTCGTCCATGCCGAGGATGGCGATGATGTCCTGCAGCGACTTGTAGCGCTGGAGGATCTGCTGAACGTCGGTCGCAACCTTGTAGTGCTCTTCACCAACGATGGCCGGGTCAAGCAGACGCGAGGTCGAGTCGAGCGGGTCAACAGCCGGGTAGATACCTTTTTCCGAGATCGCACGGTTCAGAACGGTTGTCGCGTCCAGGTGTGCAAACGAGGTTGCAGGCGCAGGGTCGGTCAAGTCATCCGCAGGAACGTAAACGGCCTGAACGGAGGTGATCGAACCGGACTTGGTCGAGGTGATGCGTTCCTGCATCGCGCCCATGTCGGTCGCCAGCGTCGGCTGATAGCCCACAGCCGAAGGAATACGGCCCAGCAGAGCCGAAACTTCGGAACCGGCCTGAGTGAAACGGAAGATGTTGTCGACAAAGAACAGAACGTCAGCACCGGTCGCATCACGGAACTGTTCCGCCAGGGTCAGACCCGACAGAGCAATACGCATACGCGCACCCGGAGGCTCGTTCATCTGGCCGTAAACTAGGGCGATTTTGGATTCGCTCAGGTTTTCGGGAACGATAACGCCGGATTCGATCATCTCGTGGTACAGGTCGTTACCTTCACGAGTACGCTCACCAACACCCGCGAACACGGACACACCCGAGTGCACTTTTGCGATGTTGTTGATCAGTTCCATGATCAGAACGGTTTTACCAACGCCGGCACCGCCGAACAGGCCGATTTTACCGCCTTTGGCGTAGGGCGCCAGCAGGTCGACGACCTTGATGCCGGTGACCAGAACTTCGGATTCAGTTGCCTGATCCGCGAAATCCGGTGCGTCCTGGTGGATCGCGCGGGTTTCGTCGGTTTCAACGGGGCCCTTTTCGTCGATGGGCTCGCCCACAACGTTCAGAATACGGCCCAGGGTCGCGTTGCCGACCGGAACCGCGATCGGTGCGCCGGTGTCGGTCACGGCTGCGCCGCGAACCAGACCTTCGGTCGCGTCCATCGCAATGGTACGGACAGTGTTTTCGCCCAGGTGCTGTGCAACCTCCAAAACCAGCTTCTTGCCGTTGTTGGTGGTGTCCAGCGCGTTCAGAATTTCAGGCAGTGCGTCATCGAATTGGACGTCAACGACGGCCCCGATGATCTGTGTGACTTTGCCTTGTGCATTCGCCATTTTGTGTCTCCGGTTTCTTACAGCGCTTCGGCGCCGGAAATAATTTCAATCAGCTCGTTGGTGATCACGGCCTGACGCGAACGGTTGAACTGGATCGTCAGCTTGTCGATCATTTCACCCGCGTTGCGTGTCGCGTTGTCCATTGCGGACATCCGTGCACCTTGTTCCGAGGCCCCGTTTTCGAGCAGAGCCGAGAAGATCGCGGTCGCAACCCCCTTGGGCAGCAAGTCAGCCAGGATGGCCTCTTCGCTGGGCTCGTAATCGAAGATCGCGCCGCTGTCCTCTCCACCTTCGGTCTCATCGAACGAGGCAGGGATGATTTGCTGCGCTGTTGGGATTTGCGAGACGACATTTTCGAACTTCGAGAAGAAGATCGTCGCGACGTCAAAGTCCCCGGCATCGAAACGGGCCAACACGTCCTTTGCGATGTCCTGCGCGTTGGCATAACCAAGACGCTTGACGTCGCTCAGGTCGACGTGACCCACGAACATATCGCCATAATCGCGCTTGATCGCATCGCGACCTTTTTTGCCGACCGTCAGGATTTTCACCGTCTTGCCTTTTGCGCGCAGCTCGTCCGCTTTGGCGCGGGCAAGTTTGGCGATGTTGCCGTTAAAGCCGCCGCAGAGACCGCGTTCGGCTGTCATTACGACCAGCAGGTGCACATCATCACTGCCCGTACCACGGAGCAGCTTGGGAGCGCTGTCGCTACCCCCGACCGAAGCCGCCAGCCCCGCCATCACGGTGTTGAACCGTTCGGCATAGGGACGGGCACTTTCGGCAGATTCCTGGGCGCGGCGCAGTTTTGCGGCCGCGACCATCTGCATGGCCTTTGTGATCTTGCGGGTCGATTTGACCGACTCGATCCTGTTCTTAAGATCCTTAAGATTTGGCATTGCCGCGTCTCCTTAAGCGAAGGTTGCGGCGTATTCGTCCAGCGCAGCCTTGATCTTGTCGGACGCATCACCCTTGATCTTAGGATCTTCGTTGGTGATCCATTCCAACAGGTCAGCGTGCTTGCCGCGCAGGTGCGCCAGCAGGCCAGCCTCATAGCGACCAACATCGGTCACTTCGATCTTGTCGAGGTAGCCGTTGGTGCCTGCGAAGATGACGCAAACGATTTCCGCGTTGGTCAGCGGCGAATACTGCGGCTGTTTCATCAGCTCGGTCAGACGCGCACCACGGTTCAGTAGCTGCTGAGTTGCGGCGTCAAGGTCGGAACCAAACTGCGCAAACGCAGCCATTTCGCGGTACTGAGCCAGTTCCAGTTTAACCGGACCCGCAACCGACTTCATCGAGTTGGTCTGAGCCGAGGAGCCCACGCGCGAAACCGACAGACCGGTGTTCACAGCAGGACGGATGCCCTGATAGAACAGTTCGGTTTCCAGGAAGATCTGGCCGTCGGTGATCGAGATCACGTTGGTCGGAATAAACGCCGAAACGTCGCCGCCCTGGGTTTCGATGACGGGCAGAGCTGTCAGCGAACCGGCACCGAAGTCTTCGTTCAGCTTGGCCGAACGCTCCAGCAGGCGCGAGTGGAGGTAGAAAACGTCGCCAGGATAAGCTTCACGTCCGGGCGGACGACGCAGCAGCAGCGACATCTGACGATACGAAACGGCCTGTTTGGACAAGTCATCATAGATGATCAGGGCGTGCTTGCCGTTGTCACGGAAGAATTCGGCCATCGCGGTCGCAGCGTAAGGCGCCAGGAACTGCATTGGGGCCGGGTCGGACGCGGTCGCAGCAACAACGATCGAGTAGTCGATTGCGCCGGACTCTTCCAGTTTCTTCACCAGCTGAGCAACAGTCGAACGCTTCTGACCAACAGCAACGTACACGCAGTACAGTTTCTTGCTCTCATCATCGCCAGCGGCGTCGTTGACCGACTTCTGGTTCAGGATGGTGTCGAGGGCAACAGCGGTTTTACCGGTCTGACGGTCACCAATGATCAGCTCACGCTGGCCACGGCCGATCGGGATCATCGCGTCGACCGATTTCAGGCCGGTTGCCATCGGCTCGTGCACCGATTTACGCGGAATGATGCCCGGCGCTTTGACGTCTGCAACGCCGCGCTCGGTGGATTCGATGGGGCCTTTGCCGTCCAGCGGGTTGCCCAGGCCGTCAACAACACGACCCAGCAGACCGGTGCCGATCGGCACGTCCACGATCGAGTTGGTACGCTTGACGGTGTCGCCTTCTTTGATGTCACGGTCGGAACCGAAGATAACCACACCAACGTTGTCGCTTTCCAGGTTCAGCGCCATGCCCATGATGCCGCCGGGGAATTCGACCATTTCACCAGCCTGAACGTTGTCGAGGCCGTACACGCGGGCGATACCGTCGCCGACGCTCAGCACGCGACCGATTTCGGCCACTTCTGCGTCCTGACCAAAGTTCTTGATCTGGTCCTTCAGGATTGCAGAAATCTCTGCAGCTTGGATACCCATTTATCCGACCTCTTTCATTGCATTCTGGAGGGAGTTGAGCTTGGAGCGGATCGAGGTGTCGATCATCTTCGAGCCCACTTTAACGACAAGACCGCCGATGAGATCTTCATCAACGGTCGCATTGATAGTCACGGTTTTGCCCACGCGCTCGGACAGCGTCTTGGACAGTTTTTCCAATTGAGTCTTGGTCAGTGCCTTGGCGGATGCGACGTCTGCGGTCACTTCGCCACGGGCCTCTGCCAGTGCCTCGTGCAGCGCGGTCAGCAGCTGCGGCACGACGAACAGGCGACGCTTCTGTGCCATCAAACCCAGCGAGTTCTTCAGAACCGGATCCAGGCCCATCTTGTCTGCAACAGCAGCGATGGCCGCCTCTTGCTCGGCGCGCGATACGACGGGCGAGGACAGCAGGTCGCGCAGATCAGCGCTGTCTGCCAGGGCAGCAACCAGATCGTTGATGCCGGTTTCCAGACCGTCGAGGTTGTTGTTCTCTTTCGCGATCTCAAAAATCGCTGTGGCATAGCGCTCGGCAATGCCTGCGGAAATCGAAGCTGGTTCGGACACGTCCACCCTTCCGATACGTTGGCCCCGAAATCACCAGATCAGGCAACACGGGGGCGTGAAGAAACCCCACCGTGGCGGCAGGGCATCAAATTCTTGGGGGATGTAGCAGAGCGTTTGCGACCTAGCAATAACCTATAGCGGTAACGGATTTATCCACATATTGTTTATTTTCAACACCTTACCGAAACTGCGACCGTTTGTGTCGGGTCGAGGGGTTGAAAAATGTTACCAAATTGCAGGTTTTTGCGATTCCTGTGACGGATTTCCGTCAGGTTGCCGCATAACTGGCCTCATCAATAGGTCCAGATTCCGCAGATCGGGAAGCCACTCGCCCCAAACCAGATCAGAACCACACATGGTCCCGCAGGGGTTGCCATTTCCTTTGACGCCACTTAGCGTCCAGCGCAGTAATTTCATGTGCCAGATTAGGAACTTACCGTGCTTTTGATAGGATTGTTTGCGTTGATGGGGGTCGCGGCAACGGTTGCTGTTGTCGACTTGGTTCAAGATGACGACGCCGACAGCGAGCAGATCCCACAGGATGATACCCCGGAGGAATCGGACAATAGCCGCGGAACTGCAGGCGACGACGACGTGTACATCGGGAGCAACGCGGCCTTTGACGGACTTCTTGGAGACGACACAATTGAGGCGTCGGATGGCGCAACCATCTCGGGTGGCGCAGGTGATGACAGCATCAGCGTTGCTGACGAAGGGAGAGTTTATGGCGGCGCCGGAGATGACACTATTTTTGGCGAGCATCGCTCTACCCTGTTCGGAGGTGAAGGCAGCGACCGGATTACCGCACACAGCTACAGCGGAGTTTTCGGCGGAGATGGCGACGACAGCCTGGGCAACACTTCGGGTACGTCCAACACGACCTTACGCGGCGAAGACGGGGATGACCGCTTATGGGTCACCTCAAGCTCGGTTGCTTTTGGAGGAGACGGCAATGATACTCTCTATGGGTTGAACGGGAGCACGTTGCACGGTGGCGCCGGCGATGACGAGATCGAGACAGCTTGGTATATCCCCGATCAGAAGCACTTGTCCGCCTTCGGTAACGACGGCAACGACACGCTAACCATATGGGCTGGATTGGGCCACGGGGGGGCGGGCGATGACGTGCTCATGGCCGAAGTCGACGATGACCTGTTAGACCGTACTGATCTGATCACGCTGACCGGCGGAGAAGGAACCGACAGTTTCACTGTATCTTTTGGTTCCGCTGAACGTGGTTGGGCAGGTCCGGATCCGCTTACCTCACCCCCACTGGTCACGATCACCGATTTCGACCCCGAGACCGAGCAGCTCTTGATCGAAGATCACGACAGTGCCCCCTTAGAGTCGCTGGAAATCCAACCGGCTGCTGACGGCAGCTATACCGATGTCATTGCTCAATTCGAAGAGGATTTGATTAAGGGCCGTCATAGAGACGATTACCACCCATCTTTCGCAATTCGCCTCGACGGCGTCTCGTCCCTCAGCGAAGAGGACATCAGGGTTGTCAACTCGTCCGATGGAACCACACTGGCCTTGCAAAGTGGCACCCAAGGTGATGACACCCTTGTTGCTGCATCAGACACGTATGTGTTGACCGGTTCAGGTGACGACCAGGTAATGACGTCCCAGGACAACTCTACCGTCCACGCAGGAGGCGGCAACGACACTGTCTTGGCCACAGCGCGCACCGTCAGCATCTATGGTGGCATGGGGGATGACTCGATCTCGCTGTCTGGAGAGGGCTCATACGCTTATGGTGGAAACGGTAGTGATACCATCACCGCCCACGGCGAGAATGTGACTGTCCATGGCGGTACCGGCGATGACACACTCGTCTCGGAACGCGGCACCGAGGCAAGCGTTTTCTATGGTGGCTCAGGCTTCAACACATTCGAAATCGGTCTTGGGGATACGGTTAACCTTGCGACAGATGGAAACTATACGCTGAACGTCTATCCCGAGGATCTTGAGGGTTCCCCAGCCCTCATTGACGGCGTGTATTTGCCTGAGGCCGATGTGATTTTGAACCTCCCTCCAGACGTGACAGGGGATCTTTCGCTCCGGTCCGTGATGGTTGAAGGGGAACGGTTCCCGTTTCAAGCGATCACCGTTACTACGCAAAGCAGTCAGGATCTGCTGACGGTGAACACGAAACAAGACGTCGAGGCCTCGCTTGACCTGTTCACCATCAACCGCGATGTGGTGTTCTAGGGTCAGGCCAGCTTTGGCAGCGCTTGGACACTGCGCTCGAAAAAATCACCCGCGCGGTTTCGCAGGGAACTGGCCGACTGATGCCCGCGAAACATCAATCTGTTTCTCGCCATATGGCTGCAGTCCCACTTGAATCGCTTTAGCGTCAATTTCCAGATTAGCATTTCAGGACGCATTTATGATTGCAGCCATTCTAGCGACCGTTGTTGGGGCAATTGCCATTGGATCCATGGTCGATTCTTCGAACCAATCCGACGACGAGCTGCTGCCTATGGACGACACTCCAGACGAGCCGGATGCACCTGTTCCGCCAGAGTTTCCACTTGGCACCGCTGGTGAAGACCAAATATCCGTTGAGGACGGTGGATCCTTTGACGCCCTGGGCGGTGATGACACATTGGATGTGGGCGACAATGCCTCGGTACGAGGTGGAAGCGGCAATGACAGCATTAAGGCCGACGACGGCGGCCGGTCATATGGCGGAGACGGTGACGATACAATCTCGGGCGGTGATGAAGCCACTATTTACGGTGAAGCGGGTAATGACCGCCTCTCGGGTTTCAGCCGGAGTGAATTAAGCGGTGGCGAGGGTGATGATACCATCCGCGGGGATGAAAGCCTGTTATACGGAGGTGCAGGAAATGACGTTCTTTCCATCAGCTCAGGGCGTGCGAGTGGTGGCGATGGAAACGATACTCTCTTTGGCGCAGACGGCTCCAGATTGTCCGGAGGCGCAGGTGACGATGTTCTGACCAGTGCACCGGCGGACGGCGGCACCTAAAGCACCAACGCCTCTGGCGGAGAGGGCAACGACCGCATACTTGCCTACAGCGGAAAGGCTGACGGGGGTGCGGGAGAAGATACCCTTTTTGCCAGCGTTGCAGAAAACTTCGCCGACGAAATAGGACGGATCACCCTGACAGGTGGGGACGGCGTGGATCGGTTTGGCTTCAAAACGAGCATTTACCCTGATGAGCAATCGGGAAGGAATGCCTACGACGCCCCGCCTCCATCTGATGACCCTGCGGACACGTCAGACGCCGAGCCCGCCGACACAGCAGACGAGGATTACGAACGTAATATACTACAGACCGTTACAATCACCGATTTCGACCCCCAAACCGAGCAGCTGGCCATCGAAGAGGAGGAGCACATAACTCTGTCAGAAATCGAGATTGAACCAGCAGAGGACGGCAGCCATACGGATGTGATTGCGCATTACCTCTTCAACTCTCCCGCGGGATGGGCGCGATCCGACGAGCCACTTTCGTTCTTGATCCGGCTCGAGGGCGTGCCGACCTTGAGTGACGACCAAATTGTCATCAACGGATACCCCGAGGGCACACCCCTTACCTTGGAAGTCGGCACAGACGAGAATGACGTTCTGGTCGCTGATGCAGGCGAAGCCGTGGTAACCGGCGCGGGCGATGACCAGGTCACGTCAGACAGCGACAATGCAATTGTTCGCCTTGGTGATGGCAATGACAGCTTTGTAGCCATTGGCGAAAACATCAACGTCGATGGCGGCGCAGGCAATGATGTGCTCACCCTGCCCGGTGACACATCCTATGCCTATGGCGGCAACGGTGATGATACTATCGTCGCGCGCGCGGGCGATGTGTCGGCCGACGGCGGGTACGGCGATGACAGCTTTGTGGCCGAACGCGGCTCGGGCACCAACAGCTTTGCCGGCGGGCCCGGGTTCGATAGCTATGTGATCGGCCCAGGGGACACAATCGCCGACTTTGGCGATGGGCAGTACACGCTGAACGTCTATCCCGAAGACCTGGCCCAGGGTCCGGCACTGCTGGATGGCCCGTATTTCCCCAACAGCGAGGTGGTCCTGAACCTGCCACCCGAGGTGACCGGTGATCTGTCAATCACAGCCACCCAGGTGGACGCCCCTCGATCACCCTATCAGCTGATCACAATCAGCACGCAAAGCGGTCAGGATCTGCTGGAGGTGCGGACAGCCCCCCAACTTGAGGCCTCAATTGATCTTTTCACCATCAACCGTGATGTGGTGTTCCAAAGTGTTTCAGGCTTTACCTGAATCATTCAACGGCACGAATGTCCCGAGAATGCCAAAGGCGCAGCAGGGTATTCGTGCCTCACTTCAAAACCGAAACGCTATAGGGTCAGGCCGGTTTTGGCAGCGGGTTGGACAGGCCTTCGAGGATGCGGATGCGGCTTGGCACCTTGTCCTTGATCCCCGCGCCCCGTGGCGGATGCAGACGTTTGGACACTTCGACCAAAAAGACGCCGCCTGCCATGATCGTCGGGATACGTGTTCCGGTGCGCTCCAACAGCGGGCCGGATTTCAGCCAGAAGCGTTTGAAGGACGGCGGGTGATACAGTGCCGAGCAGTGGAACTCGGGCTCGAACTCATGCTTTCGCAACTGCGCCTCAAGCTGGGTGAGCGTATAGGGGCGGCCGTAGCCGAACGGTGTCTTGTCCGACCGCGACCATAGGCCCGCCCGGTTTGGCACCACAAACAGCGCCCTGCCTCCCGGGCCCAGAACCCGCCAGCATTCATCCAGCAAGTCCGAAGGCCGTTCGGACGTTTCCAGCCCGTGCATCACGATCAGCCGGTCGATATGTCCCGTCTCGATCGGCCAAAGCGTCTCTTCGACCAGGACCGAGACATTGGGTTGCCCCGCAGGCCAGGCCATCACCCCCTGTGGCCCAGGCATCAGCCCGATCACCCGACGCGCATCGCCCAGATAGGGGCGCAGCAACGGCACGGCAAAGCCGAACCCCGCGATGGTCTGCCCGGTGGCTTGCGGCCAGATCGCTTGCACACGACCGCGCACAGCTGCCTGCGCCGCACGTCCCAATGTGCTGCGGTAGTAAAAATTCCTAAGATCCTGCACATCAAGATGCATTGCGGACGCCCGTATGATCAGCCAAGCTGCGGATCAGTTTAGCAACGAAAGGTCAAAAGGCCATGCCTCTCGAGATCGTCACCATTCCCTGCCTCTCAGACAACTATGCCTTTCTGGCCCATGATGACGCAAGCGGAGAAACCGCGCTTGTGGACGCCCCCGAAGCCGGGCCCATCCTGGCCGAGCTTGAGGCGCGCGGATGGTCGCTCAGCCACGTGTTACTGACGCATCACCATTGGGACCATGTGGACGGTTTGGGCGGCATTCTGGCCAAACACCCCGCAAAGGTCATCGGGGCCGCCGCAGACGCGCACCGCCTGCCTGCCCTGGATGCCCAAGTGAAGGACGGGGACACATTCGAATTTGGCGGCGAAGCCGTGCATGTCATGGACGTTTCGGGCCACACTGTCGGCCACATCGCCTTTCACATGCCTGCAAGCTCGGTTCTGTTCACCGCCGACAGCCTGATGGCACTGGGCTGTGGCCGCCTGTTCGAGGGCACCCCGGACCAAATGTGGGCCTCGCTGTGCAAAATGGCCGCCCTGCCCCCCGAAACTACAGTATGTTCGGGCCACGAATACACCCAATCCAATGGCGCCTTTGCGGTTACAATCGAGCCTGAGAATGCCGATCTACAAACCCGCGTGGCCGATATCGCCCAAGCCCGCGCCGCTGGTAAACCCACCGTTCCATCGTCTTTGGCACTGGAATTGGCAACTAACCCCTTTCTGCGCGCCGCAGAGCCGGGTATTGCAGCCAATCTGGGCATGTTTGGCGCCGATCCGGCGGCTGTGTTCACCGAAATCCGGTCGCGCAAGGACAAATTCTGATCCCTTCGCAGCCCGGTTCACAACAACAGTCACAACAAATGTGACCGCTAAATGAAAGAAAACCCTTGAAGCCGGGCAAACATCAACCAAACTCTAATACTATGAGGACATGGTTGGCTGTTGGGGGTGCCTCCATCCCACGCCCCGCCCGACCCAAGACAGAGGAGCACCCGCGTGCCTTCATTCTCGAGCACACTTGAACAAGCCATTCACGCAGCCCTGGCGGCGGCAAACGAACGGCGTCACGAATTTGCCACGCTGGAGCATCTGCTTCTGGCGCTTCTGGACGAGCCTGATGCAGTGCGCGTCATGAAGGCCTGTAGCGTGGACTTAAGCGAGCTTCGCGGCACCCTGGTCGAGTTCATCGACGAGGATTTGTCGAACCTTGTCACGGACATAGACGGATCCGAGGCGGTTCCGACGGCCGCCTTCCAGCGTGTGATCCAGCGCGCTGCGATCCATGTACAGTCATCTGGCCGCACCGAGGTGACCGGCGCCAACGTGCTTGTCGCGATCTTTGCCGAACGCGAAAGCAACGCCGCCTATTTCCTGCAAGAGCAGGACATGACCCGCTATGACGCGGTGAATTTCATCGCCCATGGTGTCGCCAAGGACCCCGAATTCGGCGAAAGCCGCCCTGTCTCCGGTGCCACCGACGCCGAAGAAGAGGTGCACACCGCCACGACCGAGGGCGAGCAAAAAGAAAGCGCGCTGGCCAAATACTGTGTCGACCTGAATGCCAAATCGCGCGAAGGCGACATTGACCCGCTGATCGGCCGCGATTCCGAGGTCGAGCGCTGTATTCAGGTGCTGTGCCGCCGCCGCAAGAACAATCCACTGTTGGTGGGGGATCCAGGCGTGGGTAAAACGGCGATCGCCGAGGGTCTGGCCCGCAAGATCGTCAACGGCAACACGCCCGAGGTTCTGTCGAACACAACAATCTATTCGCTCGACATGGGTGCACTGCTGGCCGGTACGCGATATCGCGGTGACTTTGAGGAGCGTCTGAAAGCGGTTGTGACCGAGCTTGAAGATCACCCCGACGCCGTGCTGTTCATCGACGAGATCCACACTGTCATCGGCGCGGGTGCCACCTCGGGTGGTGCCATGGATGCCTCGAACCTGCTGAAACCTGCCTTGCAGGGCGGCAAGTTGCGCACCATGGGGTCGACCACCTACAAGGAATTCCGCCAGCATTTCGAAAAGGACCGCGCGCTGAGCCGCCGGTTCCAGAAAATCGACGTGAACGAACCCACGGTTGAAGACAGCGTGAAAATCCTGAAGGGTCTGAAGCCCTACTTCGAAGAGCACCACGACATCAAGTACACCGCGGATGCGATCAAGACCGCGGTTGAACTGTCGGCACGCTACATCAACGACCGCAAACTGCCCGACAAGGCCATCGACGTCATTGACGAGGCCGGAGCCGCGCAGCATCTGGTGGCCGAAAGCAAGCGTCGCAAGACGATCGGCGTGAAAGAGATCGAGGCCGTTGTGGCCAAGATCGCCCGCATTCCGCCCAAGAACGTCACCAAGGACGACGCCGAGGTGCTCAAGGATCTTGAGGCCAGCCTGAAACGTGTGGTGTTTGGTCAGGACAACGCCATCGAGGCCCTGTCGAGCGCCATCAAACTGGCCCGTGCCGGTCTGCGAGAGCCTGAAAAGCCCATCGGCAACTACCTGTTTGCCGGCCCAACAGGCGTCGGCAAGACCGAGGTCGCCAAGCAATTGGCCGATACGCTGGGTGTGGAGTTGCTGCGCTTTGACATGTCGGAATACATGGAGAAGCACGCGGTGTCCCGTCTGATCGGTGCCCCTCCGGGCTATGTCGGGTTCGACCAGGGTGGCATGCTGACCGACGGCGTCGACCAGCATCCACACTGTGTGTTGCTACTGGACGAGATCGAAAAGGCGCACCCGGATGTGTTCAACATCTTGCTCCAGGTTATGGACCACGGCGAGTTGACCGATCACAACGGTCGGACGGTGAATTTCCGCAACGTGGTGCTGATCATGACGTCGAACGCGGGCGCGCAGGAACAAGCCAAGGCCGCCATCGGCTTTGCCCGTGATCGCCGCGAGGGTGAAGATACCGCCGCCATCGAGCGGACATTCACGCCCGAATTCCGCAACCGTCTGGATGCCGTGATCTCCTTTGCGCCGCTGCCGAAAGAAGTCATCTTGCAGGTGGTCGAAAAGTTCGTGTTGCAGCTTGAAGCGCAGTTGATGGACCGCAACGTGTCCATTGAGCTGACGCGCCCCGCAGCCGCATGGCTTGCTGACAAAGGGTATGACGACAAAATGGGCGCCCGCCCGCTTGGTCGTGTGATCCAGGAACACATCAAGAAGCCGCTCGCCGAGGAGTTGCTGTTTGGCAAACTGGCCAAGGGTGGCGTCGTTCGTGTCGGCGTCAAGGATGGTGAGCTGGATCTGCAGATCGACGGTCCTGACAAGCCGCGCATTTCGGGTGACAAGCCTCCGCTTTTGACCGCAGACTAATGCGTGCGGCGCTGATCGCACTTATCTCGCTCGCCGCATTCCCTGCGGCGAGCGAACCTGTTTTGACCCTGCCCGTTGATTGTATCCTTGGTGAAACCTGCCACATCCAGCAATATGTCGACCGCGACGCCGGGGATGGCTATCGCGATTATCAATGCGGTAACCTGGCCTATGACGGTCACAAGGGCACCGATTTCTCTCTTCCCACCCTGCAAGCGATGCGGGATGGCGTGAATGTCATTGCCGCCGCGCCCGGTGTGGTGCGCGGCGTACGTGATGGGATGGATGATCGGCTCTACACCATCGACAATGCCAAGGACGTCAAGGGCAAGGAATGCGGCAATGGCGTTGTCGTGCGGCACGACGATGGTTGGGAAACGCAGTATTGCCATATGAAAAAGGGCTCGGTCCGGGTGCGCACCGGATACAAGGTCAAGCGCGGCACGGTGCTGGGTGAGATCGGCCTGAGCGGCAAAACCCAATTCCCTCACCTGCATTTGTCCGTGCGCCACAATGGTAGTGTTGTTGATCCATTCAACACAGGCGATGTGGCCGCTTGCAATGTCGAGGGCGGCAACCTTTGGCGCTCTGTCCCCGAATACCTCCCCGGCGCCCTGATCGAAGCCGGGTTCGCCGACCGTGTGCCGGACTATGAAGAGGTTCACACAGGCGACGCAAAACAAACCCAGATGTCACCAAAATCGGGTGCGTTGGTTCTGTATGGGTTCGCCTATGGCGGTCGCAAAGGCGACGTTGTCCGGATCGAAATCCACGGCCCTGAAGGGTTGATGGCCAGCTATGACTCGGTTCTGGAAAAGAACCTGGCCCGGTTTTTTCGCGCCTATGGCAAGCGGTTGAAAACATCACGCTGGCCAAGTGGCGAATATGATGGCATCGTGACCATGATCCGCGATGGTGAGGTGTTGAGCCGCGCCACAACCCAAGCGACGATCGACTGATCCCCCAACAACCAGACAGGTGCATCCAATGCCCAACCCCGCCTATTGCCAGGCCATGGCGCGATACAATCTTTGGCAAAACGACAATCTGATCACCGCAGCGAACACTCTGTCCGAGGCCGAGCGCCATAAAGATCGCGGCGCTTTTTTCGGTTCGATCCAACGGACGTTCTCCCACCTCGCCTGGGGCGATACGATCTGGTTCAGTCGTTTTGCGGACATCCAGCCGCCCGATCTGGCAATCGCGGATTCCGCCCAGTATCTGCCAGAGTGGGAGGCATATTGCCTCCGTCGCAAGGATCTGGACCGGCAGATCCTGGCCTGGGCCAAAGAGGTGCCGGAAGCCTGGTTCAACGGCGATCTGAGTTGGTACTCCGGGGCGATTGAACGCGATGTGACCAAACCGAAATTCCTGCTGGTGATGCAGTTCTTCAATCACCAAACCCACCACCGGGGCCAGATCCACGCCATGTTGACAGCCGCAGGTGCACGCCCAGGGGACACCGACATCCCCTTTATGCCGGAAAGCTACGCCGTACTCTGAGCGTTATTTTTCCGTCAACTTCAACTCGATGCGTCGGTTTTGTGCCCGCGCTTCGGGCGTGTCTGCAGTGTTCAACGGCTGGTATTCACCAAATCCGTTTGCCGACAGGCGATCCGGTGGGATGGCAAGAAACTCGACCATATATCGCACCACCGACAGAGCCCGGCCCTGGCTAAGCTCCCAGTTGTCAGCGTATTTACCGGTTCCAAACAGCGGCACGTTGTCGGTGTGGCCGTCCACGCGGATCACCCAATCGATTTCAGCCGGGATTTCCCTGGCAATCGACCGCAGGATGCGGGCCACCTTGGCGATCTCGAATTCACCTTCGATCGACAATTCGGCACTGCCGGGGGCAAACAGAACCTCGGACGAAAACACAAACCGGTCGCCTTCGATCCGAACGCCCTCTTGATCGCCCAACAGCCCGCGCAAGCGCCCAAAGAACTCAGAGCGGTATTGCTCCAGATCCTTGGTCTGCGCTTCGAGCGCGCGGGCCTCTTCGGCCAGTTTGGCGGCCTCGGCCTCCAACCGCTGACGCTCGGCCTCTTCCAGCAGGCGACGTTTGCGTTCTTCGGAGGCGGCACGGGCCAGGGCAGCGTTCAAATCCTGCCCCAGGGTCTGCAGCTGCACCTGTGCGGCCGCGTCCCGATCCTTGAAATCATCCAGCAACGCCTGCAACCCGCCCAATTGGGTGCGCAGGGCGGCCACCTGCTGGTTCAGCAGGGCCGTCTGGCGCTGTGCCTCAGCCGAGATCTCTTGCTCCTCGGCCAGAGTTTCGCGCGCCTTGGCCAGCAGGGCCGCGCGTTCTTCGGCCAGGCTGCGTTGTTCGGCGGCCGCTTGGCTTGCACTGTCCTGCGCGTTCAAGGCGGCAAGCAGTCGGGCCTGCAACACATCCTGATCCGAGGCGGCCGCCTGCGCGCGCTCCAGTGTTTCGAGCGCCTGCAAAAGCCGCGCTTCGACCGAGGCGCGGCTTTCCGAGGTGCTGACCACCCGCTCACGCGCCGACGCCAGGTCGGATTGGGCCTGCGCCAACTGAGTTTCCAGCCCCGCGATGCGTGTCTCGGATTCAGTACGCACCCGGGTCAACTCGTCCTGCACGGCGCGCAATGCCGTTTCGGCCTGCGCCTCGGCCTCGCTGAGTTGCGTTTCAAGACGGGCGCGGTTTGCGGCATTTTCGGCCTGCAGCCGCTCCAACTCTTCTTGGTATTGGGTCTGGGTCTGCACATTTGCCGCCCGCTGGCTGGCCAGTTCAGCCTCGAGCGCATCGCGGGTTTCGTCAGCACGTGTACGGGCCTCGGTCAACTCGGCCGTCAGCGTCGCTCGGGTTTCTGAGCTCTCAGTACGCAGACGGTTTAATTCCGCCTCAAGCGCGCTGACGCGCGCCGCGTTTTCCGACTGCGTAACCTCCATCTGGGCCAGAACACGCGTCAGGCGTTCGGCCAATTCGTCTCGTTCGCGCCCTTGGGCCTGCGCCGCTTCGATCGCCTCCAGGGCCTGCGCCAGCTCTTGCTGCAAGGCGTCCCGCGCCGCATCGGCTGCAGCCAGCAAGGTCAGGGTATCCTCGGCCTCTTGCCGCTGCTGTTCCAAGGCCAGCGTCATTGCGGTCAGTTCCGCATCGGCATTTTGCAGCCGTTCGCGCAACGCCTCGGCCGCAGCGGATTCGGCAAGCCGCGCGGCCTCTTCGTCGGTCAGTTGCTGCTCCAACGAGGTGATGCGGCCAGCGTTCTCCTCACCCTCTTTCTGCAGGTCTGCCACCAGCGCCTCAAGCGCTTCGCGCCGCGCCGCGGCCAGACGCGCGGCTTCGGTTTGGGCGTCGATCTCGCTGCGTGATTGAGCAAGCGCCAGATTCAATGCCTCTTGTTCGGTCAGCAGATCAACCCGCGCTTGATCCAGCGCATCGCGTTCTTGCTGCAAGGTCGCGATGTCCGACAAGGCCCGATCGCGATCCGCCAAAAGCGCGGCGACTTGTGCTTCAAACCCGGTGATCCGGGTTTCGGCTTCGGTCAACTCGGTGCGCTGCGCGTCCCGTTCTGCCGTGAGCGAGGCGATGATCGAGGCGCGTTCTGCAAGTTCCGCCTGCGCGGCATCCAGATTGTCCTGCGCCTGATTGAGGGTCGAATTCAACGCCCCAAGTCGGGCCTCAAGTTGGTTGCTTTCACGCTCTTCCAGCCCAAGCGCCAAGGCCAGCGCGGACACTTCGGCCGACAGGGCGTCCAGCTCGGTTTCCTGGCCTGAAATCGTCTCGCGCAGAACAAATTGCACCACCATAAAGATGGTCAGGACAAACATCAGAACCAGCAATAGGCCCGTCATTGCGTCCACAAAGCCGGGCCAAATCGACCCTTGGAACCTTTGACCCGTGCGGCGTGACAGGGCCATGGGATCAGTCCCCGCTGCCCGGTTTCGGACCCCGGCCCGCCGACATTGCAGTCACGAGCAACTCGATATCTTTGCGCAGTTCGGTCATGCTTTCCTGACGGCCGGCGGAAATCTCTTCGAGGATACGCAGCATCTGCACGTCGATCGAGCGCAAGCGCATCCGGCTTTCCGCATCGAGCCCCTCGTGTTGGCCTTGGGTGCGCATGATCTCGACCAGGGCATCCTGCCCTGCGGCCACGCGATCAAGCGCCGCGATTGTGCCTTCGGTCTGCCGATCGCGGTCGCTCATTGCGCTGATGGCGTCGACAAGATGGCCAAGACGGGCGTTCACTTCGGCTTGCGATTTGTCCGATGCTTCGAACATTGCACGCAGGCCCTCCATCTGCTCGGCCATGTGATCCATCACGTTAGTGATGGCCCCGGTGTCAACGCCACTCCCGTCACCGTCTCCGTCGCCCGAGCTAAAGCCCACGCGGGTGATGGACGACAGCCATTCCTCCAGCTCGCGGTAGAAACGGTTCTGGCCGTGGCCCGCAAAAAGTTCCAGCAGGCCCACGATCAGCGACCCGGCCAGACCCAACAGGGACGAGGCAAAGGCCACGCCCATGCCGCCCAACTGCGCCTCAAGCCCGGTCATCAGGCGATTGAAGACGGTAATTCCTTCTTCGCCCTCTTGCGGCGCAAGGCTGCGGATGGTGTCGACAACAGCCGGAACCGTTGTTGCCAGACCATAAAAGGTCCCCAGAAGGCCAAGGAAAATCAGAAGGTTGACGATATAGCGCGTAATTTCCCGCGCCTCATCAATCCGCTGCGCCACCGAATCCAGGATCGAGCGCGTGGACGACGACCCCAGCTGCATCCGAGCGCCACGCGACCGAAGCAGCGAGGCCAGTGGGGCCAGCAATTGCGGCGGTACGACATTGGCGTTGTGCTCGCCGACGGCAAAAGCTTCGATCCAGCGGACCGAGCCGATGAGCTGCAGCACTTGCCAGAAACAGGCCAGCACCCCGATGATGAAGACAAAGACGATGAACCCATTCAGATAGGGGTTCGCCTCGAACACCGGCAGAACGCGTGGCAGCGCCAGAAACGCACCCGCGCCTGACAAGCCCAGAACGATCAGCATGGTGACGATCTGTTGGATCGGTTGCGAGAATTGTGGTCTCGTCTCTAGTTCTTGTTGCGCCATGCGCGGTCTTCCTGACATGGGTTGTCTGCTCTGGCCTGAACCTAGCGAAGAATTGACCGCTGCGCCAAGGATTTATGCCGAAAGCACACGCACGCGGTCGGACAGCCAATCCAGATCTGGGTCGCTCAGGCCGATTTCGGTCAGATGTTGGGCAGTGTTGTAAAGATATTCGGTGTTTGGCCCGCGGCCCCCTACAGCCTGCGCGATGATCTGAGCTTGCCGCTCCAACTCCATTCCGCCGCAATACTGCACGTGGTCCGGGTCAATGACATAGGTGACGGCATTCACGACACTGCCGTCGTCCAGCTCTACATCCAGCATCCGCTCCAGATAGGCCGACGACACCAACTCGCGTTCGCGCAGCTCGGCAAGGGTCTTGTCCTCGTGGCCCGGCTCCACCGCCAGCGCCAACCCCTGGCAATGCGCATCCATCACTTCGTCCAGCGCCAGCACAAGGCCAGGCTTGTCCTCGGTGCCGCGATGGTGGATCGAGCTCATGCAAAACGAGCGTGCATATCCATGCAGTGTCGCCAGTTTGCTGTGCGCCACGGGAAAGCCCGGGTTCCACAAAAGCGATCCGTATCCGAATACCCACATCGTCATGGTGCTGGTCCTTGCCTGTTTCGGCCTATAAACATCAAAACACGAGCAGGAAAAAGGGGCCTTTGCACATGTTGCGGCTGATACGGGTTGTCATTGTTCTGGGTTTGCTGTGGTCAGCCTATTGGTACATCGCGGGGTTTGGCCTGCGGTCCGGCATCGAAGGGTGGTTTATCACGCAAAGCGAACGCGGCTGGCAGGCGGATTATGCCACGATCGAAACCTCGGGCTATCCCACGCGGCACCGCACGATGCTGACCAGTCCTGCCCTGGCCGACCCTGCCACCGGCACCGCCTGGCAAGGCGATTGGTTGGAACTGGACAGTCCCGCAATCTGGCCGGGGCGTCAAACGCTGAGGTTTGCTGCAACGCCGCAACGCCTGTCCTATTTCGACCGCACGCTAGTGATCGAAGCGCAGGACATGCAGGCGGATTTTCATCTGCATCCTGGTATTGCTTTGGCATTGGATCGTTTGGCGTTGACTGCGGGCGCATGGTCGATCTCTGGCCCCAAGGGGCCGGTCGCCAATGCCGATGATCTGACCTTGTCGATGGTGCAAACCGAGCAGGCGGAAACCTATGAGATCACGATCAATGCCGCGGATTTCACACCGGGCGAGGAAATTCGCCGCATCCTGGCAAGCTCGACCGTGTTGCCGCGCAGCTTTGATGCACTGAAACTGGATACCGCCATTCAGTTCGACAAACAGTGGGACCGCAGCGCGCTCGAGGAAAAGCGCCCACAGCCGGTGGCGATTGATCTGAAACTGGCGGAACTGCATTGGGGTGAGCTGCGCCTGTTTGCGGCAGGCAAGCTGGATGTGGATGCGCAGGGCATTCCAACCGGTGAAATCGCACTCAAGGCTGAAAACTGGCGCGAGATGCTGGCCATGGCCGAAGCCGCAGGCGCAATCCCACGACAAGCGGTTGATCCGGCCGAACGTGTTCTGAACATGTTGGCCAGCCTGGGTGGCAATCCAAGTGCGCTGGATGTGCAGTTGAATTTTCGGGACGGTTTTGTTGCGCTAGGTCCATTGCCCATCGGTCCAGCCCCGCGGCTGATCCTGCGTTAGCGGCAATACTTCCCGCTACGATGTTTGGCGGTGTCGAAATGGAAATGATCCTGATGATATCGATCGGCATCTGGCCCCAGAACCGTACCAAAGGGTCCGCATGCCCCTTTCCACACCCGTCGCAACAACTTGCGGGATGAGCCGCGTTTCCACCCGTCAAGCACGGTAATTTCTTCGCCGTCTTTCATCCGGAACGCGGAAATGTCGATCGCCCGCCCCTTGCCATGTTCCGAGATTTTGGCACCGGGCCGATTGTTGCGGGTCCGGCAGGCATAATGCGCGGCAACTTTCAATTCGACAACCGGACCACGACGTCGGAACGTCGGGATCACGCTACGCTCGACCCATGTGTTCAGGCTGCGTGCCGTGTCACAGGTCATCAGCGATGCCCGGCTCAACCGCACCCCGGAAACCGAGGTCACCCGAACGGCATCGTCAATGCCGCAGCCTCGGATCTTACCCGGAACGTCCCCAGCGGCCTGCCCCTGGATTTCGATGTTGCCGCAAACCGATCCCTTGCGTTTTTTGCGCCGCTTGAAAAACGCCTCTTCCTCGACTGCCTTGGGTCGCATGTAGGGCCGCAACGAGACGTCGGGGCCCAATGACGGCAAATCCGCCGGGCGGGCCGCAACCTGCACAAGTTGATCGGACACAGGGCGAGACACCGGTCGGGCCCGACTGCCGACGACAAAAGCGGCGGCCTCGGCTGCAGCAGCCTGGACCGATGCTTCCTGAACGGCGGCGGTCACGGCCACGGATTGTGGGGCCCGCGCTTGCGGCCTGAGCGATGTTTCGGGCGCTGTCGCCGCAACCGGCAGGGCGCAAAGCACCACTGCCAGAGTTGCGGGGAGAAGCGCCCGAGCCATCACTGTGCCGTTTTCCCGCGGCCAAAGTCAGGCGCGTCGGTGTCCTGCCCTGCCTCGATGATGCCCCGCCGGATCGCGCGAGTACGGGTGAAATAGTCGAACAATTGCTCCCCATCCCCCGTCCGAATGGCCCGCTGCAAGGCAAAAAGCTCTTCGGTAAAGCGTCCCAGAATTTCCAGCGTCGCGTCCTTGTTGGTCAGGAACACGTCCCGCCACATGGTCGGATCGGACGCGGCAATCCGGGTAAAGTCACGGAAACCGGCGGCCGAATACTTGATGACTTCGCTGTCTGTCACGCGCCGCAGGTCGTCAGCCACCCCCACCATCGTATAAGCAATCAGGTGCGGCGCATGGGATGTCACGGCCAGCACCAGATCATGGTGGTCAGCGTCCATCTCTTCGACATTGGCACCCATCCCCTCCCACAAGGCGCGCAAATTGGCCACGGCCTGTGGATCGCTGCCCTCGGCTGGGACCAGCAGACACCAACGGTTGTCATAAAGCTCTGCAAAGCCACTTTCGGGGCCAGAGTGCTCGGTCCCGGCCAGCGGGTGGGCTGGCACGAAATGAACACCTTCGGGGATGTGGGGGGAAACGGATTCGATGACATGTCGCTTGACCGATCCCACGTCTGATACGGTTGCACCGGGTTTCAGCACAGGTCCGATTTCTTGCGCGACTTTGCCCATGGCACCCACAGGAACGCACAAAACGACAAGGTCAGCGCCCTCAGCGGCCTCGGCCGCACTGTCGCAAATCCGATCGCACAGACCAATGCGACGCGCCGTATCACGGGTTTCAGGCGAACGCGCATATCCTGTCACCTCGCCCGCCAAGCCCGCACGCTTGATCGCCCAGAACATCGACGACGCGATCAGGCCCAGGCCGATTAGCGCGACGCGGTCGTATACCTGGTTCATTGGTGGCGCTCCTTGAAGTCCGTGATGGCCTTTGCCACGCGATGACAGGCCGTTTCATCCCCTACGGTGATCCGCAAAGCATTTGGCAGGTTGTATCCAGCCACACGCCGAACGATCAACCCCTGCTGCTGCAAATAAGCGTCACAGGCCTCGGCCTCGGCCTGATCGGCAAAGCGGGCAAGGATGAAGTTCGTGTTTGACGGATCCGACGGCACGCCAAGCTTGGCCAGTTCTTCTGCCAGCCAAGCGCCCAGGCGCGTGTTTTCCGATCGGCAGTGTTCAACATACCCCTGATCGCGCACCGCGGCCTCGGCCGCAGCCAGAGCGGTTGCAGACAGGTTGAACGGTTGGCGGACCCGGTTCAGCACATCAATGATCGCCCTTGGCGCATAACCCCAACCGACACGCATCCCCCCCAAGCCATAGATCTTGGAGAATGTGCGCGTCATGATCACATTGTCATGGGCATCTACGACCGACGCGCCGCCGTCAAAGCCATCGACGTATTCTGTATAGGCCCCATCCACCACCAGGATCACGTGCCCCGGCAAGCCAGAAGCCAGGCGCATCACCTCTGCCTCGGGGATCATGGTTGAGGTCGGATTGCCCGGATTGGTCAGGAACACCACACGCGTACGGTCGGTGCATGCCGACAGGATAGCGTCCACATCCACCATGCGATCGCGCTCGGGCACCTGCACCGGAACCGCTCCGGCGGCGCGGGCCAGGATCGGATACATGGAAAACCCGTGCTCGGTATAGATCACTTCGTCGCCGACACCGGCGTAACACTGCACGACGAACTGCAGAACCTCATCACTGCCTACACCGCAGATGATGCGATCGGGATCGAGCCCATGCTGCACACCAATGGCCGCCCGCAACGGGCCATGGTCGGTGCTGGGATATCGATGCAGATCTGCCGCACTGTCGCGCACGGCGTCAATCGCCTTTGGGCTTGGCCCGAACGGGTTCTCGTTCGAGCTGAGCTTGATGACATTCTCGACGCCTTTCACATGGGCCGCGCCCCCTTGGTACAGGGCGATGTCCATGATGCCAGGCTGCGGGGTGAGTTCGTTCATGTCAGGGCTCCCTTGGATAGCCCCGTCATATCGCTCTCACCTCCGCTAGAAAAGCGGCAAAACCGTCACGCCGCCTTGAACCGAGCCGTAGCGGGGTCGACGTTGTAGAACGGCGCATACTCTTCGGTCCGGTGGGACAGGTCGGTGACGCTGTCAATGATGAACTGAACTGTTTCTTCGCTCATCAGATAAGAAAAATTAAGACGCACCCAGCCCGGTTTCTGCAACTCTCGGCCAGCTTCCAGATCGGCATGCAGCGCCATCGACATCTCGCGGTCGATGCCGAGCAGGCGGTGTGCATAAGGCCCCGCACAGGCGCAGCCGCCGCGGGCCTGAATACCGTAGATGTCGCTCAGCATCCGGGTGAACAGCTGCTGGTGTACCGGCGCGCCAGATGTGTCCTGCACCAGAAACGAAAAGATCGGCAAGCGATGCGCAGCGTCCGTGCCCAAAAGCGTCAGATGCGGGTTGTCGGCCCAGCCGTCCAGCGCCATCTGGTTGTATTTCGCCTCGCGTACAGCGATCGCATCGGCCCCCACCGCGTCTTTGACAATAAAGGCCAACGCTGCCCGGATGTCGCCGACGACATTGGGCGTGCCCGCCTCTTCACGCACGGAAAGGTCGTCGGAATAGTCATGCCGCCAGGGCGAGACAAAGGACACCGTCCCGCCACCCGGCCAACTTGGGCAGTCGCGCTTGACCGCGCCCTTGTTCACGACCAACACGCCCGAGGCCCCCGGACCACCCGGGAACTTGTGCGGAGAGACCACGATCGCGTCCTTGCGCACAGCACCCTGCCCCATGGACATGGGCAGGTACGGTCCTCCACCGGCATAATCCCAAACCGACAGGGCGCCATAGCGTTTCAGCAACCGGGTCACAGGATCGGGATCGGTGATGATGCCGGTCACGTTCGACGCGGCCGAGAAGCTGCCGATGATCAGATCCGCAGCTGCGTGTTCGATCAATGCTGCCTCAAGCGCAGCCAGATCCGGCCCGCCGCCGTCGCCTTCGGGGATTTCGACCACCTGCGCCTTGCTTTCACGCCAGGGCAGGATGTTGGAATGATGCTCATACGGCCCGATCAATACAACCGGCCGGTCGGCCCTCTCAACTCCCATCAAGCTGACCAGCCGGTTGAGACCCGCGGTGGCACCAGACCCGGCAAAGATCACCGCGTCCTCTTCCGTGGCACCAACAAGGCGGGCAATCTCGGCGCGCGCGTCACGACGCAACCGAGTCATGTAGGATCCGCAATAGGAGGCTTCGGTGTGGCTGTTGGCATAAAACGGCAACACATGCGTGGCCACATAGTCTTCGACCTGGCGCAACGCGCGCCCCGAAGCAACGTAATCCGCATAAACAAGCGGCACGTCCCCATGCAGACCCGGGATCAGAACATTCTCTCCGATCAGCCCATCCGCGAGGGTGTTATCGTGAGTGGCGGCTTCGATGGTTTCGCGGAAATGGGTCAGGGTCATGAGGTGGGCTCCTATTACAAGGACCAATGTGATATTGTCAGCCCGAGGAAACATACTCAGATTTTGCTTGAAGCTCGGTTTTTTTGGGTCATATGATTTGAAATGCAAAAAACACTCGATCAGATTGACATCAAGCTGCTGCGCGAACTGCAAAAGGACGGCAGCCTGTCTCAACGAGAGCTGGCCGATCGCGTCGGCCTGTCGCAGAACGCCTGCTGGCGTCGCCTGAAGGCGCTGAATGACAGTGGCCTGCTGCAAGGGTCCACCGCGCGGATCGACCGGCAACAGCTGGGCCTGAACCTAGTGGTCTTTGTGATGCTGCGCACAAGGCACCATTCGGCCGAGTGGCTACAGGCCTTTCGCAGCCATGTGCTGACTATCCCCGAGGTGGTCGATTTTCACCGCATCGGGGGCGATTATGACTATCAGCTCAAAGTCGTGACCGAAGACATGGCGTCCTACGACAAGGTCTACCAACGGCTGATCGAGAAAGTCGAGCTGGACAGTGTCACGTCGTACTTCGCGATGGAGGCAATTGCGGAGGGGCGGCCTCTGCCCTTGTAGGCCTTAGGCCCCGCGGGTGCACTCTGCGCAGCGCGCAATGCCGGGGTCAGCCTCAAGGCGTAGTACAGGGATGTCTTCACCGCAATCGGTGCAATATCCGAACTCATCACACTCGATCCGGTCGAGCGCCGCTTTCAGACGCATCCGCTCCGCCTCGCGTCTGCGGGCGGTGGCCTGCGCCATGGCTTGATGTTGCAAGGCATCCATCCGGCTGAGGCGTCCGACGCTGGTCTGATCAAGCTTGACGATGGCTTGACCCTGCTTACCAGCCTCGTCGTCGGCATCCAGTGCGGCCAGTCTTTCCAGGATCAGGGAACGGAAGTGCTCGGGGTTCATGACCAAAGGGTGTCATGACGCATCCCGCAAAGGCAAGAGCACAAAAAAAGACCGCGCCAAAAGCGCGGTCTTTCTGAAATCTGTCTGTCGGCGAAGACAGTCGTTGTACGCTTGGCTCGTATCGAACGGCGCTGCCTCTCCCTTCGGTCGAACGCGCCCTTCGATGCTTTCCTGTATGAAGCGTAAACGCCTTAGTTCTTTGCGTAGAATTCGACGACCAGGTTCGGTTCCATCAGAACCGGGTACGGCACGTCGCCCAGACCGGGGGTGCGCACGAAGGTGGCGGTCATCTTCGAGTGGTCGGCTTCGATGTAGTCCGGAACGTCACGCTCGGCCAGGCCTGCTGCTTCCATCACAAAAGCCAACTGCTTGGATTTGTCACGCACTTCGATCACGTCGCCTTCTTTGACGCGGTACGAGGGGATGTTGACCTTTTTGCCGTTCACCTTGACGTGGCCGTGGTTCACGAACTGACGTGCGGCGAAAACGGTTGCAACGAACTTGGCGCGGTAAACAACCGCGTCCAGGCGGCGCTCCAGCAGACCGATGAGGTTTTCACCGGTGTCGCCGTTCACACGAACAGCTTCGGCATAGATGCGGCGGAACTGCTTTTCGGTCAGGTCGCCGTAGTAGCCTTTGAGCTTCTGCTTGGCGCGCAGCTGGATACCGAAGTCGGACAGTTTGCCCTTGCGGCGCTGACCGTGCTGGCCGGGGCCATATTCGCGACGGTTAACTGGGGACTTCGGACGGCCCCAGATGTTTTCGCCCATGCGGCGGTCGATTTTGTACTTGGCAGACGTGCGTTTGGTCACGGCTGATCTCCTTCGTTAGGGTCGCGGCCCGGATGGGCTGCTATGAAGGGCGTTGTCCTCTTGCCTTTGCAGACATGACAGGGATCCCCTTGCGAGGGCCACCAACACCAATGAAGCCGCGCTTATATCCGCGCGGCCCCCAGAGTCAACACGCTAGTCAACAACAGTTGGCAAGTTTTCTGATGGCTCAGGCGGCCTCGTGCCGCAACAGGGCGGATTCGGTGTCCGTCAGGTTGCGACGCGCAAATGCGCCATAGCTGTAGGGGTCAGCATCAAGCCCTGGCATCTGCCCCAGCAGGCGCGCCCGGTCCTCATCCGTCAAAGAGGTCAGAGCCGCATTTGCCGGGTGGAAACTTTCGGTTTCCACGCCATTGGCCCACAAGATCTGATGGCTGGGCAACAGCAGGTGAATATAGGTCACCTGGCGCACCGTCAGATCGACCGAGATGGTCGAGCCATTGATCAGCTCCCGTGCGGGCACCAAAACCTCGGACGTGTTGAACAACGCCTGCGCAGCTGCCCCTTTCACCAACATCCGGTGTTCGGGGGAAACCAGCAATTCAGCATCAGGACGGTCGATCCCCAAGGCGCCCATCCGCAATCGCACCGGGCGCAGTTTAGGCATTACAAACAGCCGCGCGCCGCTCATGCGACGGTGACCGATCCACTGGATCTGCTGCGGACCGCTATCGCGGGTCTGGACCTTGTCGCCTTCGCGCAGTTCCTCAACCAAACGCGGGCCGGTGGGCGTCGCGATCCGGGTGCCGGGTGTGAAACAGATGACCCCGCGCCCGCTTGTGTCCACATGTGCGGGTTCCGAACGGGACAGGGAATGATGCACCACCCACAGATCAGTGTTGCGCGGCGGGATCTGATCCAGAAACATCAACAGCGGCGCCGCGCCGTTTTCGGGATCTATGACCGTGACCGTGTAGCTCTGAGCCCCATTGGTGACGACAAAGCTCTGATCTGCCAGAGGTTCGTCGAACTCGATTTCTTCGATGTCCGATCTGTGTTGTACCGCTGCGCCCACCAGTCGCCGCACTTTGCGTGCAGCCCGTTTCCGGAGCGCATCTTCACCGTCCGCATGATCCAATCGCAACAGCCCCGTGGGTCCATCCACGCGCACCGCCTCACCGTGCCACGACCATACCGCACCCACCGAAAGCGAATCCAGCGGAGCGGCCTCAAGGCCGTCGAGATCTGTTTGCGACCAGGAAATGACGAACGTGCCACGAAAGCCCGTTTTCATCTGCCTGTATGCCTGCCTTTGTATTTTTTTATTGAGGAACCGTTAACAATTTAGGTGCCTCAAAGGAAGTCACATAATTACAGAATACTAGAGCGTGTTCTTAATACCGCAGTGTCAGCCTGAGAGCTTTCGAAAATCAAAGAAGCCTTGACTCTGAGCAGCGTCAAAAAACGACACGGGCGCGCAGCCCCAGAATGGCGAACCCGCTCTGCGCAGAGGTCAAAGGGTTGTCGATGTATTGCAACGACGGCGTGATTTGGAAATTCGGAGAGATCGAGAACCGGTAGAACAGCTCGGTCGTGAACTGCGTCCCCGGAACGCCCCGTGCCTCGGCCCAGTTGAGCCCCACACCCGCCAAGTCGGTGTTACGCCCATAATATCCGATCCCGGTGGAAAACGAGCGCTCATAGAGCGCAGCCGTGCCCTTGGCCCAACCAGCCCGCACAAACGGCATCCACTGATTGTCGAGGAACCAGGCGGCGGAAAAGGCCGCGCCATAGTCCTCGGGCCGACTGCCATCATCTGCGGCGTCGGCATGCCACAGAGTCACATGCACATTGTCGAAGTAGATCCGATCAAAGCCCGAGGTATAGCCGATCTCGAGGCTCTTGAAGAGATTACCGTGGCTGAAGACTTCAAAGTCCGGGTTGGTGGGGTCGGCATTGGCATCGGCCACGCTGGCCACGGCGTAGAAATTCGAACCCAGCTTGACGCCGCCCGCGATCCCCAGCCCCGGGTTCGGCGCATTGATCGTCGGGTTGGTGTTGAACGCCAGATTTTGAAATCCGGTGTAGGGGCTAACCAGGCCATAGACATCCACAAAGTCAGTGACGTCGATCTGACCAAATTGCAGCGTCCAATTTCCACTGGCAGCCCGCTGCGTCCAGAACAGGTTCGTTAACATGGTGCCATTGTCATTGAACGCCGTGCCCGTGATCGACAAGGCGCCGCCGTTCAGGCCCAAAAACTGAGGAGCGACTGTGCCATAGGCGTGGCGATGCTCTACCTTGAAGGTCAGTGATCCCTGTTCCGTCGCCTGCCAGGCCCCATAGAACCGCGCGATACCGCCGCCCGCACGACCGTTGCCCACATTTGAATCCGACGACTGCCCAAGGGTCAAATAGTCAATGCTGAAGCGAAACCCGTTTTCCGCCAGGCTGTCTTTCCAGGCAAACCACCCCGGTGCCACATTCTTGGGAAAGGCCGAGCGATACTGTGGGTCTGTCAGCCCATCCCCATCCAGCTCGGCCCCGACCGAGGATGGACCGTTCAACCCACCGCTTTGCGCGGCAGCCGGCACCGCCGACCACAAGAGCAAAGCTGCAAGGGCAAAGATCCTAGTCCTCATTCAGGCCATCCCCCTCTTTATCCCGCAATTGCTGCGTCATCTTCTCGACCCAAGCTTTGCCACCTGCGGACATCGCGCCGGCAAACGCCAGCGGTTCAACTTTGGTTGCCTCCATCGTGAACGCAGCTTGCATGCGTACAGGCCCGTCAACAACAACGACTTCTCGCTCGGTCGGTACAACAGCAATCTGCCCCGTCAGCCGCACAGGTTCGTAAATGGTCTGAGGTCGCCAATCGCTGTTCAGGCGAACGCGCACCATCTGGTTCGGAGGTGGCGGAGGAACGTGGCTGCACATGCCGCGCTCGGGGACCAGATACACCGTGGCAACCCCATCCTGATCCGCAGGCGCGGGGATAACATACCCCCCCAAGGTCACGATTTGACCGTCCACATCCGCATCACCGGCCCAGGCCGCATTCCGTCGACGTTCTGCCGCAACCCAACGCTGCGAGATGAGCCAGTCCGCATCAACTCCATCCTCGGCAAGCGCAGTTTTTGCGTCGGACAGGCGCTGACCAAGCTCGCTCCGCTGATCATCGTCCGAGGTTGCCGTCAACTGTGATTGCATGCGCGCAACCTCTACCAAAGCGGTGAGCTGTTCGGCGCTCAGGTCCCGATAAGGATCCTCATAGCTTTGGGCCGCCTCATCAATCAGATCCGCCCAATCCAGCATCCCGCGTTCAGCATGGGCAACGGTCGCGCCAAGCAGCAGCACACTCAGGGAAAGAAACTTAAGCATATCTCACGTCCTGTCAGTGGCGCGGCGCAGACATCGAAATGCCCACGCCGCACCGAGGGATTGGGTCAGCGGTATTAGATCAGCGGGATCAGTTCAGCGTGTTCTTGTAGACCACGCCGTCTTTCATGATCAGCCGGATGGTTTCAGGGCTTTCGGGACGCGGGTCTGCACCGAACCATTTGTCGCCTGTCCCCACCACTGTGAAGTCCTCAAGAGGATTGCCGTCGATCAGCAAAATATCGGCATAAGCACCCTCTTCGATGACACCGAGTTTCGCGTCAGGATATGGGTTCATAAAGTTGCCGCTAAGCTGCGCAATTTCACCGCCGATTGATGTCAAAGTAATCATCGACTGAAACGGGCCAAAAAACTCGTTATTGAGATGCTTTTCGTAGGCGATTTGGATATTGCAGGCCTCAACCGAACCGACACAGTCTGTTTGGAAACCTCGCGGTACAGGGCACTTCTTCATGTTGGGAATGTAATTCGCGAACGTGGCAGAAGCCGATTTTGCTTTTGCCAAGCTGGACGGCTGATTCTTGACGGCGGGGACATCCAAAAGACCGGGATCGAAAGCGGTCAAATTGGTCGTGATATAAGCGCCTTTTTCAACCATCACTTCCGCGATGTCACAATCGAATGAAAACCCGTGTTCAATCGACATGACGCCCGCGTTGAGCGCATTCATAATCGCTTCCTTGCGATAGGCATGGGCCATCACATAGCTCTCGTATTCGCTGGCAACTTGCACGGCCGCCGCGATTTCCTCAGGAGCACCGGCCAATAGCTGCCAGGGATCAAATGCTGACACCACGCCGCCCGAAATCATGAACTTCAGCTGGGTGGCCCCCATGCGGAAGTTGTTGCGCCCATAGACGTACACGTCATCAACACCAGTAATTTCCTGTGACAAATTCAGGCGACCAAAATTCGTAGACCCACCCGGCGGTGAGGTGAAGGTTGCAAAGTCGGCATGACCGCCACGCGTTCCGAGAAAAGCTCCCGAAGGGTAAAACCTAGGTCCTGCGATCTGACCCGAGTCAATTGCACGGCGAAGGCCACCATTTGCACCTCCGGCATCCCTCACGGTTGTAAACCCTTGCATCAGGTACATCTCGGCCATACGCGTGCCGTGAATACCGAAGTCTTCCCAGGTCGTGTTGGCCTCCATTGCTGACAATGACGGCCCCATCAGCATCAGATGTGCGTGGTTCTCGATGAAACCCGGTGTCAACGTGCGCCCTTCTCCGTCAATGATCGTGGCGTTTGGTGCATCAATCGCCTCGGTTGAAACGGATTTGATCAGGTTCCCTTCGACCAGCACGCTGGCGTTTTCGATCCGGGCCTCGTTCACGCCGTCAAAAACATGCACGTTGGTGAACAGGGTTTGGGCGGGCGCGTCATCCTGCGCTTGCACGGAAACAGCGGAAAACGAGAGTGCAACGGACATCGCGGCACAGGCCAATCTACGAATCATACTTCCCTCCAAGTCATTAAATTAGACGAATATTAGCACTTATGAATTCGATTCGTCGGCCAGTTTCACTGATCCTGAAAATGAAAGTCAGAAAAATGGCCGACACTTTCGGCAACTCTGTGCAATAATGGCCAACGACTTTTGAACGGACATCTGGCATGCCACGCACTCAAGACGGGTTCATTCGTTTGGTCCTGGTTCAACCGTTTGTTGAGCACATAGAACGATCGGGAGCTGATCCAAGACCCGCGCTGGCGACCCTTGGTCTAAGCAAGCAGATGCTGAGGAACCCGAACGCCACAGTGCATGCGGAAATCATCTATGGCCTCTGCAATGCCTTGGCCGAGCAGTCCGAAATCCCGCATCTGGGGTGCGAGGTCGGGCAGCAATTTGACTTGAGCATCTGGCCCCCCATTGCCGCTGCGGCCAAGGCCTCGGGCAAGGTCGGCGGATTTCTGGCCAACTATCTGATGCAGGTGCCCCAGGAATCGAGCTCGGTGAAACATACGCTGATCGTCGAAGCGGATCGCGCCAGCTATGGTGTAAGCCGTTTGGTGCGCACGGAAAACCCGCCCCGTCAGGTCGACGGGTTTGGCATAGCCATGCATCTGAGGTTGTTGAAAACGGCCATGGGGCCGACTTGGATGGCGCAGGACGTCTTGGTCGAAACCGCTTACCCCGAGGCGGTGCCTCGCGGGTTCATGGGGGTGCGCTTGGCGCGCGTCGAAAATCCGACGCTTACGATTTCATTTCCGCCCGAATGGCTGAATACCGACTTGAAGCTGCGCGCCAAGGCGGAAACCTCGCCCCCTGCAACAGACGAACCCGACATGTCGATCGTGGCCGCCCTGCGCAGCGCCGCCCGTCCCTTGTTGTGGAAGGGCAAGCTGACCTCTCAGGACCTGGCCCGTGCTCTGGGATTGGGGCAACGGCGGCTTGAAGCAGCGTTGCGACTGCACCGGACAACCCCCGCACGCGAGGTCAAGCGGTTGAAGATCGAGGTCGCGCAAGAGGCTCTGGCGGACGAAGAGCTTTCCATTGGGGATGTTGGGCTTCGCCTTGGCTATTCCGACCAGTCCCATTTCGCGCGGTTCTTTCGGTCTCAGACCGGCCAGTCCCCACAAGAATTCCGCCGGTCCCTTGACCCATCTGACGACGCATGATCCGCTACTTGTTCACTGGTGCGGGGACGTTCTCGACTGCCCAGTCTCGAAAGGCACGCATATTTGGGCTGTCCCACTTGTCTTGTGACCCGATCACCGCATAGCCGCCGTACTGCGTGCCACAGACCATGTCCGGGAACGGGCAAACCAACAACCCCCGTTCCAGTTCTTCGGCACATAGCAAGGGATCGACCATCGCCACGCCCGCCCCCAAAACGGCCGCTTTGGTGGCCATGTCGAGGTTCGGGAATGCCTCGCCGCTTTGCACGTCAAGCCCATCGACTTGAAAAGTGTCGATCCAAGTCGTCCAATCCTCGCGCTTTGTGCTTTCGTGCAACAGCGGGCGGTGGCGCAAATCGGATGGCTCGACCAACGGTGGCCCCTGATCCAACAGCGACGGAGCACAGGCGGGGACCAAAGACATGGGAAACAGGAACTGCGCCTTGATGTCAGCCGACCGACCCGGCCAATGCTCTAGCGAAATGCCCACGTCCTGCTCTGCCGGATCAAATCCGCGATCCCCGTAGAACTCAGTCGTCAGGCGCACCCGGATATCCGGGTGCTGATCTCGAAACCCCTGCAAACGCGGAAACAGCCAGCGGATGGAAAGCCCCGGCGGACAGATGATCCGCAACTCGGACGCTGATGCAGATGCCCGACGCGTGGCGCGCTCAATCCGGGCAAAGGCCTCGGTGAGTTCCGGCAACAGCGCCTGCCCGACCTGCGTCAGCTCGACCCCACGGTGATTGCGCCTAAAGAGGGTCACGCCCAGGTGTTCCTCCAGCAGCTTCACGTGGCGGCTGACCGCGCCGCGTGTCACGCATAACTCGTCGGCGGCATCAATGTATCCGCCATGGCGCGCGGCCGCTTCAAAGGCACGCAGAGCGTTCAGAGGTGGAAGCATGATTCCCTTTGGGTGATTTTTCCTAATCCAATCTATGAGAAAGCCTGGTTTGAAATCAACCCTGGTGCGGCAGTAGAACTGTTCGAAACGCAAAGGGATCAGCCATGATTACTATAAACAAGACCAACAACCGACGCTTGACGTTCAACCCCACGCCCTTGCTCGTAGGCTTGTTTCGATGGATGCAATTTTCAATCCCAAAGTGGCACTCACAGGCAGAGATACCGGTTGAGCAGGACCTGCTCCGCCTGGCACAAACCTCGCCGCATCTGTTGTCTGACCTGGGCTTAACGCGCGACCCAGAACGGCAGGATGCAGGCATGGAAGTTTGGGTGTCCGACCGGGCTCCTTATGAGGTGCACCTGACCTCTACCAAATGTGAACCGCACATCCCTTGTGCGCGCGCGCAGGGGTTTCGGTCCTGACAGGTCGGACTGTTTCGCTATGCTCTAGTCCCGTTCGCAACAGCCAGACCGAGAGCGCAATGACCCCCGCCGTGAGCCCTTATTCAAACAACGAGACGCTAGACTTTCCCGGTGCGATCACCCTGCGCATCCTGCTTACGGGGGATCAGACGGGCGGCACGATGGAAGTGTTCGAGGACATTGTCCAACCGGGCGTCGGCCCTGGCCGTCACATCCATCACAACCAGGACGAAACGTTCTTTTTCCTAGAAGGTACATTCGACGTCGAAATCGACGGCGAGATGCATCGCATGATATCTGGCGACGTAGCCTTTGTGCCGCGCGGCACCGTTCATGCCTTCAAGAACGTGGGCGATACGCCGGGGCGGTTGCACTATGTCTTTTCGCCTGCGCTGCAGGCCGAGGCGATGTTCCGCGCCTTTCACGCTGCCTTGTCAAAGGACGCCTTGACGCCGGACGAAATGGCCCGGATCGCAAAAGCCCATTGTCAGGAGTTTGTGGGGCCGCCGCTGTAACGGCGACCTCACGCATGGTTCAACGGGCGCTGTCGAACATGTCGAGCAGAGTTTCCAGCGTCACCTTGTCGTGAGCGGAATACTGCGCCTCACGGCTGCGCCACAGAGTCGCCTGAGAGCGCAGGATCAAGCCATCCGACAGGATCTTGAGGTGGTTGGCCCGCAAGGTCTCACCGGTTGATGTGATGTCGGCGATGCCCTCAGCGGTTTCATTGGCAACCGTCCCCTCGGTCGCGCCCTGGCTGTCAACGAGGGCAAAATCGGCCACACCGCTGTCCGTCAGAAACTCGCGCACAAGGCGGTGATACTTGGTGGCGATCCGCATTCGGTGGCCGTGCACCTCACGAAAGGCTGAGGCGGCCGCATCCAAATCGTCGAGCGTGTCCACATCAACCCAGCAATTGGGGACGGCGATGATCAAATCGGCCTGCCCAAAGCCAAGCGGTGCGATCTCTTCGACTTGTTGCTCCCAACGGGGTAGCTTTTCGTGCACGA
Source organism: Falsiruegeria mediterranea M17 (assembly GCF_900302455.1). GTDB lineage: Bacteria > Pseudomonadota > Alphaproteobacteria > Rhodobacterales > Rhodobacteraceae > Falsiruegeria > Falsiruegeria mediterranea. The sequence continues at coordinate 85,835 of NZ_ONZG01000004.1, read as the reverse complement.
GATCTGCGCCGGTGACGCCCAAATGAATACGCCCTGCGGCCAGCTCGCGCGGAATTTCCCCTGCCGACAGCAACACCAGCTGGACGTTGTCGATCCCTTCGACCTTCCCTGCATACTCGCGGTCCGATCCGGTGCGCGACAGGCTGACGCCACGCTTTTCGAACCAGGCAAAGGTCTTTTCCATCAGCCGCCCCTTGGACGGCACACCGAGTTTCAGGCTCATTGCGTGGCCTCCTCGATTTCGAGCATCAGGTCAGGGCGCAGCACGCCGCCCACGGCAGGGATTTCGGCACCGTTGCCCAATTGCCGTGTCAGCGCGTCATAGCGTCCACCCGTGGCGATCGGGGGCAGATCAGGACGGCGTTCCGCGTAAAAGCCAAAGACAAAACCGTCATAGTATTCCATCGAAGTGCGGCCATAGGCGGCCTCGAAATCCAGGTCGTGCACGTTGACGCCCCGTGCAGCCAAGGCGGCAATCCGCGCCTCGAGCCTATCCAGCGCGGGCGAGATCTGCGGCAGGTCCACCGCCACATCCCGCAGCTGTTCCAGCGCAAAGGGCATCGTCTCGCGCACGGCGAGCAAGCTGTCGAGGCCGACCATTTCGGTGTCCGAGATCGGACCCGCGGCAGCGTCTTCGCGTAGCGCTTCGATACGCGCCTCAATCTCGGCCGCTTTGCGTTTGCCAATCATAGGCGCGTCGAACCCCATCGGATCCTCGGACGCCAGCAGCGCCTCGCGGCTGGCAGGCACGGGCGAGCGCCCTGCGAAACGATCCAAAAGCGCACGGAACCGACGCGGACGCCACAGGTGGCGCATTAGGGCAGCCTTGCGACGTTCGGTGGTTTTCAGGCCCTGAACGGCGGCGATCAAAATGCCAATGTCACCCGTTGCTGCACGCAGGGACAGGCCACGCAGTTGCAGAGCAAAGAGCGAAAAGACTTCGGCATCCGCCGCTGCAGAATCGTCGCGGTCAAAGACCTCATACCCCACCTGCACATATTCATTGGACCGGTCGGGGTCGTGCTCCTGACGGCGGAACACCTCGCCCGAGTAGGTATAGCGCGCAGGCTCGGCCCCGTCGCGCATATGCATCTGCACGACCGGCACCGTGAAGTCCGGGCGCATCATCTGCTCGCCGCGCAGCGCGTCTGAGGTCACATAAGCGCGGGCACGGATGTCTTCGCCGTACAGATCCAGCAGGGTGCCAGCAGGCTGCAACAAGGGCGGATCGACCACTTGGCCGCCCGCCGCTTCGAACCGCACCCGCATCATCGCGGCGCGGGCCTGAATGTCGGAACGTTTGGCCATGGCTCAGCCCTGCCCGTCCAGAATTTCGCGCACCTTAGCGACCAGATCGCCGCGTGGCACTTCAAACTGGCTGGGGCGTTCTTTCCATTCCTCAAGCGTGGCGCTTTCAGCAATCTTGGCGCCCAGGATCAGGTCCTTGATCTGGATGACGCCCGCCTCTTTCTCACTACCGCCTTCGATGACCGCGATGGGAGAGTTACGCTTGTCCGCATATTTCAGCTGGTTGCCGAAATTCTTGGGGTTACCCAGATACACCTCAGCGCGAATGCCTGCATTGCGCAGCTCGGAAACCATCGCCTGATAGTCTGCCATGCGGTCACGGTCCATCACTGTGACCACAACGGGTCCAGTTTCCTGCGCCTGAATACGGCCCTTTTCGCGCAGCGCCGCCAGCAGGCGGTCAACGCCGATGGAGACACCAGTGGCGGGAACCTCTTGGCCGGTGAAGCGTTTGACCAGATCGTCATAGCGTCCGCCGCCCGAGACTGATCCGAATTGCCGCTTGCGGCCTTTCTCGTCAAAGATCTCGAACGTCAGCTCGGCCTCATAGACCGGGCCGGTGTAGTATCCCAGGCCACGCACGACCGAGGGGTCAATCTCGATCCGGTCGGAACCATAGCCGCCAGCAGCCAGCAACTCGCCGATCTGTTCCAGTTCGTTGATACCGTCCGCGCCCACTTTGGACGCACCAACAGCCGCGCGCAGGTTGGCCAGAGTTCCAGCCGCATCCGCAGACTTGGAAGTCAGGAAGGCAATCACCGGCTCGGCCTGATCGTCGCTCAGGCCCACACCGTCGATAAACGCGCCCGAGGCATCAAGGCGGCCCTTGGTCAGCAACTCGCGCACACCGGCCTCGCCCACCTTGTCGAACTTGTCGATGGTGCGCAGTACGTTGTCGCGGGCGGCTTGATCGTCGCCAAGGCCCATCACCTCGAGTACGCCGTTCATGACCTTGCGGTTGTTGACGCGCACCAGATAGTCTCCGCGCGGAATGCCAACAGTTTCCAGCGTGTCCGACAGCATCGCGCAAATCTCGGCATCGGCTGCCATCGAGGCGGTGCCAACGGTATCCGCATCGCACTGATAGAACTGTCGATAGCGCCCCGGTCCCGGCTTTTCGTTACGCCACACCGGCCCCATCGCATAGCGGCGATAGGGCGTCGGCAGGTCATTGCGGTGCTGCGCATAGACGCGGGCCAAAGGCGCGGTCAGGTCATAGCGCAAGGCCATCCAGTCGCCATTGCCGCCTTCGTCAAACTCTTGCCAGGCAAAGACGCCCTCGTTCGGGCGGTCGACGTCAGGCAGGAACTTGCCAAGCGCCTCGACCGTTTCGACCGCACTGCTTTCCAGCGCATCAAAGCCGTACCGATGATACACATGGGCAATCTGCTGCAGCATCTGGGTGCGCTGCGTGACCTCGGAGCCGAAATAGTCGCGGAACCCTTTGGGCGTTGCGGCCTTGGGGCGGGGCTGTTTCTTGGTCTTTGCCATCGAAGTATCCTCAGGGGGCATTACTGTCGCGCGGGGTCTAGCCCATGGTCCGCTGAGGGGCAAGGTAAAGGGGCGCCGCACCCTGGGTGGACGCAGCGCCCAAACGCTCAGACCAGGCTGGCGAGCATGTAGTAGAGCGGCATCCCCAGCGTCAGGTTGAACGGGAACGTCACCCCAAGCGCCAAGGACAGGTAGATGCCGGACTTGGCCTGTGGCAACGCCAAGCGCATCGCCGCGGGCACCGCGATGTACGAGGCGGACGCCGACAGCACCATGAGCAGAAATGTGCCGCCGATTGACAGCCCAACAAGAACCGCGGCCAGCAGGCCAAACAGGCTGCCAATGACCGGCATCACGCACCCAAACACCAGCAACCCGCCCGAGATGTCCTGTTTGTTTTCAATCAGGCTCCGGCCCGCCGACAGGCCCATGTCCAGCAGGAAAATCGCCAGAACGCCTGTAAACGGTACGACAATGAAGGGATGAAGGTCGTTCAGACCCTTTTCGCCGGTGACTGCCCCGATCACGAACGAGCCCACAAGTAGCACGATCGATCCATTGCCCAGGATGTGCCGCATCAACTTGCCGTCCATCTTAGCCGCGCCCGTCTTGCGCGCCGCGATCCACAGCGCCGACATGATCGCAGGTACCTCCATCACCGCTGCGACGGCAACCAGATACCCCTCGGACGTGATCCCGCGCGCCTCGAGCAGGCTGACGGCCGTAACAAAGGTCACGATCGAGATCGAGCCATAGTGCCCCGCCACAGCTGCCGCGTTCAGCCCATCCAGGCGCGTCATCGCCTTGAGCAACCCATAGGCCACAAAGGGCAGAACAAAGGACAACACCATGCCTGCAATCAGCGAGGTCACCAATTGGCCGTCGACCCCGCTTTTGGCCACTGCGGCGCCGCCTTTGAACCCAATGGCGAGCAGCAGGTAGATCGACATGATCTTGGCCGCGCCTTCGGGAATGGACAGATCACTTCGCGCAAAGGCGGCGATCAGGCCAAGCACAAAGAAAAGGATAGTGGGGGCCAGCAAGTTGCTGGTCAGCGCAGCGATAGAAAGTTCCATTGCGGTTCCTGTCAGTCAAATGTCCGCAACCGTATTTCTTGCCGTTAATATAAATACAAATATATGTTAACTGTATTTTGCATAGTTTGGAGCTATGAATGCGCCCTACGCTTCGTCAATTGGAGTATATCGTCGCCGTGGCTGATACCGGCCAGGTCGGCCTGGCCGCCACGCGTCTGAACGTAAGCCAGCCCAGCCTGTCCGCACAGCTGAGCGAAGTTGAGTCCGACCTGGGCACCCAGTTGTTTCAACGCGGCCGTGCGGGCGCCAAGATCACCCCGGTCGGAGAAGAGGTTGTGCGCCGCGCCCGCCTGATTCTGCATGAAATTCAGGATCTTAGGGTCGCAGCACGGGGCGGTGGCATCTTTCAGGGTCGCCTGCGGCTGGGGGTCTTGCCCTCAATCGGTCCGTATCTCTTGCCTGGTGTCGCGCGCCGTTTGCACCGCGAGCACCCCCGATTCCGTCTGATCGTGCGCGAAGAGAGCACACGCGATCTGGACGAAGGGCTGCGCAGCGGACGTTTGGACATGATCATCTCGACCCCCGAAGATCACCCAGGCGCGCGCAGGGCGCATCTGTTCACGGAAAAGCTTTGGGTTGCGGTGGCTCTGGATCATCCCGAGTTTTCCACGCTGACCCGCGTTCCGCTTTCGGCGCTTAAGGGTCAGACCCTTTTGACCCTGGGCGCGGGCCACCGGCTGTCGCATATCGTGGCTGGCTTGGCCGCGCGGGCCGGTGGGCGGGTGTCGGACGAATACGAGGGCACCAGCCTTGACGCGATTCGCCTTATGGCGGCCACCGGGGCAGGTCTGGCCATCCTGCCCAGCATCTATGCCGCAACCGAGTTGCGCCGAGGCACGGATGTGCATCTGATCGCGCTGGATGAAGCAGATGCGATGCGCGATTTGGCCCTAGTTCAACCGCAGTTGCCCGCCCCTCGCCCCGGCAGCGACGTCTTGGCCGAGATTTTGCAAAGCGAAGCCAATCGTCTGCTGACCATCTAGATGTCGCCAAAATCCCCCGACCGACCTTTGCCTGATGCAAAACGCGCGGCACCCGCCTGACCTTCGGCAGCAAAGGCCGCAAAAGACACCCATTCCCATCGCAGTGCTGCGGCCAGATCAGTTGGTGTCATGCGCGCCGACAGGTGATCGGCCAACATGCAGGTCTGCGGGAATCGGATCAGATCGGCGGCAATCGTGCGGGCGACCTTCAGCGCCTCACCTTGTGGACAAGTCCGGTTGGCAAAGCCCAGCGAAAGCGCCTCACTCGCCTCGACCCCGCGGCCCGTCAGGATCAGGTCGTTTGCCCGCCCCTGCCCCAGGATCTGTGGCAAGCGGATCGTGCCCCCGTCGATCAATGGCACACCCCATCGGCGGCAGAACACGCCAGTCACCGCACCCTGCGCCATCACGCGCATGTCGCACCAGGCCGCCAATTCCATGCCGCCGGCCACTGCTGGGCCTTCAATGGCTGCGATTACGGGCTTGGACAGCATCAACCGCGATGGCCCCATCGGGCCTGGAATGGGATGGATCACTGGGTTGTCCCAGCCTTCAGGGATCTGAACCTTGGCCATCCAACCAGTTGCATCCCCCGCGCCTGCCGCTTTGAGATCGAAACCGGCGCAGAAGTATCCACCTGTCCCGGTCAGAATCGCAACGCGTTGAGCCTCGTCTGCCTCAAAATCAAGAAAAGCCTGATACAGCAACCGAGCCGTCTCGGGGTTGACCGCGTTTCGAGCATCGGGCCGGTTGATGGCAATTGTTGTGATGCCGTCTGATTTGTCGATGGTGATGGTCATAGCGATTTCTCCCTCTGATCGCAGCCTCGACCCCATGATATCGGGCTAGCAAGCGTGACGTTGCGCCTGTATGACAGGGCAGAACGCCAAAGGACCCATGCCCCATGCAGAACCTCGAGGAACAGATCGCCCACCTGACCCGCACGGTCGAAGAGATGAGCGACGTGGTGGCCCGACAAGAGACCGAGATCGCCCTTCTGACCCGGCGCGTGCAGATGTTGATGGAGCGTGAGGCCGAGCGCGAACAAGCCGGCGCCGGTGGCATCGTTCTGGGCGACGAACGTCCGCCACATTACTGATCACCCTGATCACGTCAAAGCTGACTGTTGACAAGTATCTGTTTCAAAACAGATACTCGATCCATACTGCCAATTGAATACTTGAATACCCAAACGAGACGGCCTGCCGCTGCCAATAGCGTACGGTCCCCAAAATCTGTTCAGGGAGATCAGTATGAAGACCCAAAGACGTTCCACCGCGTTCCTGTCCTCTGTTGCGATGACCGCTGCACTGATGTTGCCTGGCGCGGGACAGGCCCAGATCAAGACCACCGAAGAAGCCGCCGCCAGCGCCTTCCCGCCAGAGGCCTTTTCGCCCTACGCTAACCGATCCATACCGATTCAGCCCTTGTGGGGCGAAACGCATCTTCACACCAGCCTGTCGTTGGACGCCGGTGCATTCGGTAACATTCTGGGCCCCGACGATGCCTGGGCCTTTGCCAAGGGCCAGCAAGTCACATCTTCGACTGGCCTGCCTGTGAAACTCAGTCGTCCGCTGGATTGGATGGTTCTGACCGATCACACTGACCTGATGGGCTTTGCGCCCGACCTGCAAGCAGGAAAACCCGGCGTGCTGGCCGACCCCAAGGGTCGCGAATGGTACGAAGGTTACACCAAGGGCGGAGAGGCCGCAGGCAAATCCGCCTTTGACCTGATCACAAACTTCTCGCAAGGCACCTTGCCTGAAATGCTGTTGGAATCCTACAGCCCCGGCGCGGACGCCTTTGCCTTTGTCTGGGAAAAGATCGTGCAAGCGGCTGAGGACGCCAACGAACCTGGCGAATTCACTGCCTTTATCGGGTTCGAGTGGACCTCAGTGCCCAAAGGTTTCAACCTGCACCGCAATGTGATGCTACGCGATGGCCCAACCCGCGCAAAACAGGTCGTCCCGCCAGTAACGCAAGCCCCTTACGGCGACACCGACCCCAACTATCTCTATGAGTGGCTGGAGATGTATCAGGAGAAGACTGGCGGTCGCGCGGTCGCGTTTGCGCACAACGGCAACCTGTCGAATGGCTGGATGTTCCCGACCAAAGACACCTATCACGGCGGCGTGGTGGACGAGGATTACGTCAAACAGCGCGCCAAGTGGGAACCGCATTATGAGATCACCCAGATCAAAGGCGACGGAGAAGCGCATCCTTTCCTAAGCCCGGATGATGAATTTGCCGACTATGAGAACTGGGATGTCGGCAACCTTGATCTGACCGAGATCAAGACAGACGAAATGCTCAAAGGCGAGTATGCCCGCGAGGCGCTAAAACAGGGTTTGGCGCTAGAAGCGAAACTGGGCACTAACCCCTACAAGTTCGGCCTTGGCGGCGCAACGGACAGCCACACGTCGCTGGCGACAGCGGAAGAAGACAACTTCTTTGGCAAATCCACCAGCGTTGAACCCTCGCCCACACGGATCGAACACCCCTTCATCGCCAGCGATCTGGGCCGGATCGAAGGGTATCAATTGGTCGCATCGGGTTACACAGCTGTCTGGGCCGAGGAAAACACCCGCAGCGCCATCTTTGACGCTTTCAAACGACGCGAGACCTATGCCACAACAGGTCCCCGCATCGGGTTGCGGTTCTTTGGTGGGTGGGAGTTCACTGGCGATGATCTGAAATCACGCTCGCCTGCGCTGATCGGATATAACAAGGGTGTGCCCATGGGCGGCGACATGCGCCCGCGTGACAGTGATGCAGCGCCCAGCTTCCTGATCTTTGCCCTGCGCGATCCGATCGGGGCCAATCTGGACCGCGTTCAAGTGGTCAAAGGTTGGATGGATGCGGAGGGAGAGCTGCACGAAAAGGTCTTTGATGTTGCCTGGTCCGATGACCGCGAGATCGACGGCGACGGCAAACTGCCCGAGGTTGGCAATACTGTTGACCTTGAAACCGCAAGCTGGACCAACACAATTGGTGCAGCTGAGCTGGCGACAGTCTGGACCGATCCCGAATTCGACGCGGGTGAGCGTGCGTTCTATTATGTACGCGTACTTGAAATCCCGACACCGCGTTGGGTGGTCTACGACAAGATCCGCTTTGGCATCGAACTGCCGGAAGAGGCGCAGTTGATCCATCAGGAACGCGCCTACTCCTCGCCCATCTGGTACACACCCGCCGAAGGGTAAGGGTTCAAGAAAATGTAAGCGCCGCCCCAAGGGCGGCGCATGTACTTAGAGCTCCTCGACGGCCATCACACCATCCAGTGACTTGAGCGCGCCCTTGATCTGTGGGCTGATCGGGAAATCACGACCCAGATCCATCTCTACATCCCCCGGCAAACCAGCAGCAATCAAACACACCTGGATCGGCCCGCGTGAGGCCCCCTTGGCGGCTTCGGCTGCATCGGCCAACACCTTGGCCACCGTGGGCACCGCCTCGGGTGCTTCCAAAAACACCTTGAGCCCACTGGTTCCTGTCGACGAAGAAATCGCCGCATCGATCGGCCCAACCGAACGGCCCAACAACTTCAGCTGATCGGCTTCCATCGTCGCCTCGGCCTGGACCACCACATGGGCGCCCGTTTCCAGGTGCTCGCGACACTTTTCCAAGGCTTCCGAAAACAGCGTCACCTCATAGGCCCCTGTCGGGTCTGAAAGCTGGGCAAAGGCAAAGCGGTTGCCGCGCGCCGATTTCCGCTCTTGCCGCCCGGCCACGACGCCCGCAATCTTGGCAATCAGCGGGCTGGAGCGAGCCTTTTCCATCACCTCGTCCAGCGTCAGAACGCCCTTGCGTTTGAGCGCGGGCATGTAATCATCCAGCGGGTGACCGGACAGGTAAAAGCCGATGGCTTTGAACTCTTCGCTCAGGCGTTCAGCCGCCAGCCAATCGGGCGAGTTTGACAGGCGCGGTTCGGGCAGGTCATCGCCCGCTTCACCAAACAGCGAGACTTGGTTCGAGTTCTTCTGCTCCTGAATGGCCGCCGAATAATTCACCAACGGCTCGAGGCTTTCGAACACGCGGCGGCGGTTGGGATCGAGCTGATCGAACGCGCCCGCGCGCGCCATCATCTCCAGCGGGCGCTTGCCAACCCGCTTCAAATCCACCCGACGGGCAAAATCGAACAGGTTCACAAACGGTTTGTCACCTCTCCCTTGCACCACCAGGTTCATCGCTTCGACGCCCACGTTTTTAAGCGCGCCCAGCGCATAGACCAATTCGCCGTTCACCACGTCAAAGGTGGCCAGCGAGCGGTTCACGCAAGGCGGCACATAAGGCAGCTTCAACCCCTTGCGGACCTCTTCGAAATAGATCGCAAGCTTGTCGGTCAGATGGATGTCGCAGTTCATGACGCCGCCCATGAACTCGACCGGGTGGTTCGCCTTTAGCCAACCCGTCTGATAAGACACCACCGCATAGGCCGCCGCGTGGGATTTGTTGAACCCGTAGTTGGCGAATTTTTCCAAAAGGTCGAAAACCTCGGATGCCTTTTTCTTGTCGACCCCGTTTTCGCCCGCGCCCTTTTCGAACTTGGGGCGTTCGGCGTCCATCGCCTCTTTGATCTTTTTACCCATCGCACGGCGCAGCAGGTCAGCACCGCCAAGCGAGTAACCTGCCATGACCTGCGCGATCTGCATCACCTGTTCCTGGTAAACGATGATGCCCTGTGTTTCGGCCAGGATGTGGTCGATCAGCGGGTGAACAGATTCAATTTCCTTGAGCCCGTTCTTGACCTCGCAATAGGTCGGGATGTTCTCCATCGGACCCGGACGATACAGCGCCACAAGGGCAACAATGTCCTCGATACAGGTCGGTTTCATGCGCTTGAGCGCATCCATCATGCCGGTGGATTCCACCTGAAACACCGCCACCGTCTTGGCAGCCGAATAAAGCTTATAGGTCGGCTCGTCATCAAGCGGGATGGCGTTGATCTCGTTCGCCGCGCCCTCGGCGGGTTCATAAAGCTGCGTGCCATCGGCAGCGACATGCAGATCGCGACCGGATTTAAAGATCAGGTCCATGGCGTTCTGAATGACTGTCAGCGTTTTCAGACCCAGAAAGTCGAACTTGACCAACCCGGCCTGTTCCACCCATTTCATGTTGAACTGGGTCGCAGGCATATCCGAGCGCGGATCCTGATAGAGCGGCACCAGCGCATCCAGTGGCCGGTCGCCAATCACCACACCGGCGGCGTGGGTCGAGGCGTTCCTGAGCAACCCCTCGACCTGCTGGCCATAGGTCAGCAGCCGGTCCACGACCTCTTCGTTGCGGGCCTCTTCGGCCAGTCGCGGCTCATCCTGCAGGGCCTTTTCGATGCTGACGGGTTTCACGCCCTCAACCGGGATCATCTTGGACAGGCGGTCGACCTGGCCATAGGGCATCTGCAACACCCGGCCCACGTCACGCACGGCAGCCTTGGACAGAAGCGCACCAAAGGTGATGATCTGGCCCACCTTGTCGCGACCATATTTCTCTTGCACGTAGCGGATCACCTCTTCGCGGCGATCCATGCAAAAGTCGATGTCGAAGTCGGGCATCGAAACCCGTTCCGGGTTGAGGAACCGTTCAAACAGCAATGAATAACGCAACGGATCAAGGTCGGTGATGGTCAGCGCATAGGCCACCAGCGAACCCGCACCCGAGCCCCGCCCCGGCCCAACCGGGATATCATGATCCTTGGACCATTGGATAAAGTCTGCCACGATCAGGAAGTAGCCCGGGAACCCCATTCCCTCGATGATGCCCAGCTCAAAATCCAGCCGTTCCTGGTACTCCTCGACGCTCACAGCATGCGGGATCACTGCCAGACGTTTTTGCAGACCGTCGTTGGCGATACGGCGCAGTTCGGCAACCTCGTCGTCGGCGAATTTGGGCAGGATCGGATCACGGCGATAGGCCATAAAGGCGCAGCGCTTGGCGATCTCAACCGTGTTCTCAATCGCCTCGGGCAGATCGGCAAACAACGTCACCATCTCTTGTTGCGACTTGAAGTAGTGCTGCGCTGTCAGACGCCGCCGCCCTTCTTGCTGGTCGACATAGGCCCCCTCGGAAATACAGATCAACGCGTCATGCGCTTCGTACATCTTGGTGGTTGGGAAATAGGCGTCGTTGGTGGCCACAAGCGGCAGGTTCTTGGAATAGGCCATTTCCACATGAGCGCGTTCGGTCAGGCGCTCGGACTCTGGTTGACCATCCTCGCCGGGATGGCGCTGCAACTCGACATAGAGCCTATCTGGATAGATTGCGGCCAACCGGTCCATCAGTTCCTCGGCCGCGGGTCGCTGGCCCGCCTGCAAGAGTCGCCCAATCGGCCCCTCGGGACCGCCCGACAGGCAAATCAAGCCATCAGAATACGCCTCAAGCTCGTCCAGCGTGACTTGTGGCAACTGCCCCCCCTTGTCTATGTACAGACATGAGTTCAGCTTCATCAGGTTCTCATACCCGCGCTCGGTCTGGGCCAACAGCACCACGCCCGCCGGGTCCTTTGGCTTCTCCCCTGGCTGCGGCGTCAGATAGGCCAGATCGACCTGACAGCCGATAATGGGCTGGACACCCGCGCCTGCTGCACCGACCGAAAATTCAAGCGCGGAAAACAGGTTGTTGGTGTCGGTCACGGCCACCGCCGGCATGTCCATCTGGACACAAAGCCCGGGCAACTTTTTCAGTCGCATGGCCCCCTCGAGAAGAGAGTATTCGGTGTGGACGCGGAGGTGAATGAATCGGGGATCGCTGCTCATCCGCCCAAGCTAGCGCAGCCCGCGAAGGGGGGAAAGACGCAAGCGACCGCTCTTCGGAATGTCGAAATAATAGGCATTACTTTTCGGGGATTCTTGAAGGTGTTTCAACCCTCGCACCTGCCGAAAAACAGGCAAGACAGTGCGTTTTCAGCACCTTAAGCGCAAAACCCCCCCCTGAACACCTCGCAAATTGATGCAAAATGTTGCATCGCAGAATGACTTTTTCTTGCCAGAACTTGCGCCCCCTTTCTAATCTGGGACGCAATTATATGCCTGCGCTCTTTTTACGTCGCATCGAAGGGGCGCACTGACAGGCACAACGGGGTAACGCGACGGGTTTTCGAATATGGACATCACGTTTCTTCTGAACGGAGAGACTGTGGAGCTGGAGGGCGTGTCGCCCACGGCCACGCTGCTGGATTGGCTGCGCGAGGAACGACATCTGCGCGGCACCAAAGAGGGCTGCAACGAGGGCGACTGCGGCGCTTGCACAGTCATGGTCAGTGACGCAGAGGGCGCAAAGGCGCTGAACTCTTGCATCCTGTTTCTGCCGCAACTGCACGGCAAAGCGATCCGCACAGTCGAAGGTGTTGGCGAGGCTGACGGCACATTGCACCCAGTTCAGGACGCCATGATCGAGCATCACGGCTCGCAATGCGGGTTCTGCACGCCCGGTTTCATAATGTCGATGACAGCTTCTCATGCCAACGGCGCCACCGATCACGACACGCAACTCGCTGGCAACCTATGCCGCTGCACCGGATACGCCCCGATCATCCGTGCGGCTGAAGCCTGCAAAGACAAACCAGTCCCCACTTGGGTGAACAATGACCGCGCGTTTGTTCTGCTTGAAGCCTCTGAGGTGGCCACTGATGGCCCGGCCCACGCGCCTACATCCTCGGATGAACTGGCAGAGGTCTATGCATCCAATCCCGATGCCACCATTATCGCCGGTGCAACGGACGTGGGCCTTTGGGTCACCAAACAGCTGCGCGATCTGGCCTCGGTCATTTTCCTGAACCGCTGCGATGATCTGAAGACTGTTGAAGTCACGGACACCCAGGTCCGCTTTGGTGCCATGGTCGACATGAACACCGTCGGCGACACCTTGAGCGACCTGCATCCCTCCTATGCGGAAATGGTCCGTCGCTACGCATCCGTTCAGGTGCGCCACGCCGCCACCATCGGCGGCAACATCGCCAATGGTTCGCCCATCGGGGACAACCCGCCCGCACTGATCGCCCTTGGTGCGACCTTGCACCTGCGCAAGGGCGACACGCGCCGCGATCTGCTGCTCGAGGATTTCTTCATCGACTATGGCAAGCAGGACCGTCAGCCGGGTGAGTTTGTCGACGCGGTGAGCTTCCCCCGACAGCCCGACACGCTGAAATGCTACAAGCTGAGCAAACGGTTCGATCAGGACATTTCGGCTGTCTGTGGGTGCTTCAACATCACGGTTGCAGATGGGGTCGTTGCCGATGCCCGCATCGCATTTGGCGGCATGGCCGGCATCCCGAAACGCGCAACCACGGTCGAAGCGGCTTTGATCGGTCACCCCTGGACGGCCACGACCATCGCAACAGCCAAAACCAAATTCGACGCAGACTTCACACCACTCACGGACATGCGCGCCTCGGCCGAATACCGGCTCGAGACAGCCCGCACCTTGCTGGAGCGTTACTTTGCCGAAAGCCAGGGTCAGACCACCAATGTGCTGGAGGTGTCGGCATGAGCGTGACCAAACCTCTCCCGCACGACGCGGCGCGCCTGCATGTGACCGGTACGGCCCGCTACGTGGATGACATCCCGACGCCAGCTGGTAGCCTGCATCTGGCCTTTGGTCAGTCCCCGATTGCAAAGGGTCGCATCACCGCGATGAACCTGGACGCCGTCAAATCCGCTCCCGGCGTTGTAGCTGTGATGGTGGCCAAGGATCTGCCCTTTGCCAATGACGTCTCGCCCTCGATCCACGACGAACCGCTGTTGTCGGATGGAACCGTGAACTACGTGGGCCAGCCTGTGTTTCTGGTGATTGCCGAAAGCCACCTGGCCGCGCGCAAGGCGGCACGGCTGGGCCAGATCGACTATGCCGAGGAAACGCCCTTGCTAACGGTCGACGAGGCTCTGGCCGCGGACAGCCGGTTCGAAGAAGGCCCCCGCATCTACGAAAAGGGCGATGCCGAGGCTGCCATTGATGCCGCGCCGCGACAGATCGAAGCCACGTTCGAAATTGGCGGGCAGGAGCATTTCTACCTCGAAGGACAAGCCGCCATGGCCGTACCCAACGAGGGTGTCGATATGCTGGTTCACAGCTCGACCCAGCACCCCACCGAAATCCAGCACAAAGTGGCCGAGGCGCTTGGCGTACCGATGCACGCCGTTCGCGTTGAAACTCGGCGCATGGGTGGCGGTTTTGGCGGCAAGGAAAGCCAGGGCAACGCTTTGGCCGTGTCCTGTGCCGTGGCCGCGCGCCTGACAGGCCGCGCCTGCAAGATGCGTTATGACCGCGATGACGACATGGTGATCACCGGCAAGCGCCATGAGTTCCGTATCAGCTATCGCGTGGGCTTTGATGACGATGGCCGTGTGCAGGGTGTCTCGTTCAAGCATTACACCCGCTGTGGCTGGGCGCAGGATCTCTCGCTACCCGTGGCGGACCGCGCCATGCTGCATTCGGACAACGCCTATCTGCTGCCCAACGCGTGCATCGAAAGCCACCGCCTGAAAACCAACACCCAATCCGCCACCGCCTATCGCGGCTTTGGCGGGCCGCAAGGCATGGTCGGGATTGAGCGGGTGATGGACCACATCGCCCATGATCTGGGCCTCGACCCAGTCGAGGTGCGCAAGCGGAACTACTATGCTGCCAACATCGACACCTCGGGGACGGAGGACAATTCCACCCCATATGGCATGCAGGTTGAAGATTTCGAGCTGCACGGCATGACCGAGCGGCTGTTGGAAACCAGCGATTATGCCGCCCGCAAAGCGGCGATAGAGAAGTGGAATGCCCAAAACCCCATAGTGAAAAAGGGCATCGCCTTTGCCCCGGTGAAATTCGGGATCTCCTTTACGCTGACCCACCTCAATCAGGCCGGCGCTTTGGTGCATGTCTATCAGGACGGCTCGGTTCACCTGAACCACGGCGGCACCGAAATGGGCCAGGGCCTGTTCCAGAAGGTGGCACAGGTCGCAGCCAGCCGTTTCGGCATCCCACTGGAGCTGGTCAAAATCACCGCAACCGACACGGCCAAGGTGCCCAACACCTCGGCCACGGCGGCCTCTTCCGGGTCTGACCTGAACGGTATGGCCGTCAAAGCTGCCTGTGACACCATCCGCGATCGGATGGCCGAGTTCCTGGCCGAACGCCATCAGGCCGAAGTCAGCGACGTCACCTTCAGCGATGGTCATGTCGAGGTTAGCGAGGCGCGCTATACCTTCCAAGAGGCTGCGGCGATGGCCTATCAGGGGCGCATCAGCCTGTCGGCGACCGGTTTCTACAAGACCCCCAAGATCGAATGGGACCGGATCAAGGGACGCGGGCGGCCATTCTTCTACTTTGCTTATGGCGCGTCGATCACCGAAGTGGCGATTGACACCCTGACCGGAGAGAACCGCATCCTGCGCACTGACATCCTGCACGACGCAGGTGCCTCGCTGAATCCGGCACTGGACATCGGTCAGGTCGAAGGTGGCTATGTCCAAGGCGCAGGCTGGCTGACGACCGAGGAACTGGTCTGGGACGATCAGGGCCGTCTGCGCACTCATGCGCCGTCGACCTACAAGATCCCGGCCTGTTCTGACCGACCCGATGTGTTCAACGTCGCCCTGTGGGACGAACAGAACCGCGAAGATACGATCTATCGCTCCAAAGCGGTGGGGGAACCGCCCTTCATGCTCGGCATCTCTGCCTGGCTGGCGCTGTCGAACGCGGTTGCCGCCTGCGGCGACGCCTATCCGGCCATCGATGCCCCCGCTACAGCCGAAGAGGTCTGGGCCGGGGTACGGAGGGTTCGCGATGGGATTTGATCTGGAGGCTTTGAGGGAGGCCGTCAAATCCCACGGACGCGTCACCCGCGTCGTGATCGCCGCAATCAAGGGGTCATCCCCGCGAGAGGTCGGCGCATCCATGCTGGTCTGGCCCGGTGGCCAGTCCGGCACCATCGGCGGCGGAACGCTGGAGTTCGAAGCGGCTGAGGCCGCACGGCGCCAGACGTCCGAGCGCGTGCTCAGCCATCACGCCCTTGGCCCCGACATGGGTCAATGCTGTGGCGGGGCAGTATCACTGCTGAGCGAAGTGTATGACGTAGACACCGTCAACACGCTCGACGACGAAATCATCTGCCGCGCTACCGATGAGCGCACCATGCCGTTGACCGTCAAGCGCGTGTTGAACGAGGCGCGCGGACAAGGCACCCGGCCTGAGGCGCAGTTGATTGATGGCTGGATGATCGAGCCGGTGCACAAACCCGCGCGCCAGCTTTGGATCTGGGGCGCGGGTCATGTGGGCCGCGCGCTGGTCGATGTGCTGTCCCCCCTGCCCGATCTGGCGATCACTTGGGTGGACACCGGACCAGAGCGGTTTCCCGAAACCATCCCGGCAGGCGTGACGACTTTGCCAGCGGCCAAACCGGCAGAACTGGTGCGTTATGCCCCGACAGACGCCGAGCATCTGGTGCTGACATATTCGCACACGCTTGACCTGGAACTGTGCAACCGCCTGTTAAATCACGATTTCGCCTTTGCCGGACTGATCGGCTCGGCTACCAAGTGGGCGCGATTCCGTTCCCGACTGGGCAAATTGGGGCACACCCCAGACCGCATCAGCCGGATCACCTGCCCAATCGGCGATCCGAGCTTGGGCAAACACCCGCAGATGATCGCCGTGGGCGTTGCAGCTGACATGCTGCGCCCGGCCCTGACAGAGACACGAAAAAAGGACCTGAGCGCGTGACAACTCCACTTCTGAGCCTGCAAGGGCTGACCAAGGCATACCCAGGCGTAGTGGCCAACGACACCGTCTCGTTCGATATCGGACAGGGCGAGGTTCACGCACTACTTGGGGAAAACGGCGCGGGGAAATCCACGCTGGTGAAAATGATCTATGGGCTGGTGAAGCCTGATAGCGGGAAAATGGTGCTGAATGGCCAGCCCTTTGCCCCGGCTGAACCTCGCGCCGCACGGGCTGACGGGATCGCAATGGTGTTCCAGCACTTCTCGCTCTTTGATGCGTTGAACGTGGCCGAGAACATCGCATTGGGCATGGAAAACCCGCCCAAGATGGGCGATCTGGCTGCGCGTATCCGCGAAGTGTCGGAAACATATGGCTTGCCTTTGGACCCCTATCGCACGGTCGGCGATCTGTCCGCAGGCGAACGCCAGAGGGTCGAGATCATTCGCTGCCTTCTGCAGGACCCCAAGCTGCTGATCATGGACGAACCCACATCGGTTCTGACCCCGCAAGAGGTCGATATCCTGTTCGAAACACTGCAGAAACTGCGGTCCGAGGGCACCTCGATCCTCTATATCTCGCACAAGCTGGAAGAAATCCGCACGCTTTGCGACCACGCCACGATCCTGCGATTGGGCAAGAACGTGGGGGAGTGTATCCCCGCTGAAACCTCAGCCCGTGACATGGCCGAGATGATGGTGGGTTCGACCCTGCAAACACCCGAACGTGGAGGCCGCGACTTTGGCGAGGTTGCACTCGACATTTCCGGACTTTCGGTTCCATCGCCCTCCGAATTTGGCACAGCGCTGCGCAATCTGCATCTGACCGTGCGTCGGGGTGAGGTCTTGGGCGTTGGCGGTGTCGCCGGGAACGGACAGGACGAACTGTTGGGCGTGTTGTCGGGTGAGATCACCACCGCACCGGATGCGGTCAAGATGAACGGCCAGCCGATTGGCAAACTGGGGCCCACAGCGCGGCGCAAATTGGGTCTGCTGTCCGCGCCCGAGGAGCGCCTGGGCCACGCGGCGGCACCGGACATGAGCCTGACCGAGAATGCCCTGCTTACTGGGTCGGTTCGCGAAGGGTTGGAAAGCAACGGCTTCTTGAAATGGGGCGAAACGCAAAGCTTTGCGGAACGCATCATCGAAGAGTTCGATGTGCGCACCCCTGGCCCTGACAACGCGGCGCGGTCGCTGTCGGGCGGGAACCTGCAAAAGTTCGTCATTGGTCGCGAGGTTCTGCAAAACCCCGACGTGCTGGTGGTGAACCAGCCGACCTGGGGCGTGGACGCTGCTGCGGCTGCATCGATCCGGCAGGCCATTCTGGATTTGGCGGCCAAGGGCACCGCTGTTGTCTGCATCAGCCAGGATCTGGATGAGCTGATGGAAATCTCGGACAGTTTTGCCGCCCTGAACGAAGGGCGCCTGAGCGCCCCGCGCGAGACCACCGGCCTGACGGTTGACGAGATCGGCCTGATGATGGGCGGCGCACATGGGATGGAGGTGGCGCATGTCTAAGCCAGCCACACTCAACACAACACCTGCCAGCACGGCAGCCAACAACAAGAAATCAGGGGGACAGAGCAAATGATCGTGCTGGAGAAACGACCACAGCCATCACAGACCTGGTCCATGGCCACGCCTGTCGTGGCGGTACTTGCAACAATGTTCTTTGGCGGGGTCCTGTTCGCAGCCCTTGGAAAGAACCCGGTTGAGGCCATCATGACCATCTTTTGGGAGCCGCTCTTTGGCGAGTTCTCGTTTTACTATCGCCCGCAATTGCTGATCAAGGGCGCGCCCTTGGTGTTGATCGCGATCGGCCTATCGCTGGGTTTTCGCGCCGGTATCTGGAATATCGGCGCCGAAGGGCAATACATCATGGGTGCCATAGTGGGTGCCGGTGTGGGCCTGGCCTTCTACCCGCTTGAGGCGTGGTACATCTTTCCGCTGATGGTGATCGGTGGTGCCTTTGGCGGTTGGATCTGGGCGATGATCCCGGCCATCCTCAAGGTGCGGTTCGGCACCAACGAGATCCTCGTGTCACTGATGCTGGTCTATGTGGCCGAGCAGATGTTGGCTTCGGTCTCTCTGGGCCTGCTGAAAAACCCCGAAGGTTACGGCTTTCCCGGCTCGCGCAACCTGCAATCCTGGGACAGCGCGCATAACGCCGAGCTATTCGCAGGCTCGGGCATGCACTGGGGCGTGGTGACCGCGCTGATCGCGGTGATCTTTGCCTATGTGCTGCTCAACCGTCACATGCTGGGCTTTCACATCCGTCTGACGGGTGAGGCACCTCGCGCGGCCAAGTTTGCTGGCGTGAACCCGGCGCGGTTGATCCTGTTCTGTCTGGGTGCCTCGGGTGTTCTGGCAGGCCTTGCCGGAATGTTTGAAGTGGCAGGCCCCGCGGGTCAGATCACCATCGACTTCAACGTGGGCTACGGCTTTACCGCGATCATCGTGGCCTTTTTGGGCCGGTTGCATCCAGTGGGCATTGTTCTGGCCGGCGGCGTCATGGCGCTGACTTATATCGGCGGCGACATCGCACAGTCCAACCTGGGCCTGCCGTCGGCCGCCATCCAGGTCTTCCAGGGAATGCTTTTGTTCTTCCTGCTGGCGCTGGACCTGCTCACCAACTACCGCATTCGACTTGCCAGCAAAGAGGTGGCGTGAACCATGGATCTTTCTGCAATCAATCCCGTCCTGCTGATCGCCTCGCTTATGGTGGCAGCAACCCCGATCCTGCTGGCCGCCATTGGTGAGCTGGTGGTGGAAAAGGCTGGCGTTCTGAACCTCGGCGTCGAAGGCATGATGATCGTCGGTGCAATCTCGGGCTTTGCGATCACGGTCGAAAGCGGCTCGCCTTGGTTGGGTTTCCTGGCCTCGGCCATTGGTGGCGCGCTGTTGTCGCTGCTGTTCGTCGTGCTGACGCAAGTGGCACTGGCCAATCAGGTCGCCTCGGGCCTGGCGCTGACCCTGTTCGGCTTGGGTCTCAGCTCGCTCATGGGGCAAAGCTATGTAGGGATCAAACCGCCGCAGATGGGCAAGCTGGACATTCCCGTCCTGACCGATCTGCCCGTCATTGGCCCGATCCTGTTTGGCCACGACCCGATCCTGTACCTTGGCATCGCATTGACCGCCGCGGTTTGGGCGCTGCTCAAATACACCCGCGTGGGTCTGGTGCTGCGCGCGGTGGGTGAAAACCACGACGCCGCTCATGCGCTTGGATATAAAGTTGTGCGCATCCGCATCATGGCGATCATGTTCGGTGGGGCCTGTGCCGGTCTGGGTGGGGCATACATCAGCCTGATCCGGGTGCCGCAATGGACCGAGGGCATGACCGCCGGTGTTGGTTGGATCGCGCTTGCGCTGGTGGTCTTTGCCAGCTGGAAGCCATGGCGCGCGCTTTTGGGTGCCTATCTTTTCGGCGGTGTTACGGTTGTGCAGCTGAATCTGCAGGCCGCAGGCGTTGCCATCCCGGTCGAGTATCTGGCAATGTCGCCCTATCTGATCACCATCTTTGTGCTGGTGCTTCTGTCACGGGACAAAAGCGGCGCGCCTGCATCGCTGGGTCGCATCTTCCACGCCACACATTGATGTGGCAAAATCAAACCAAAGCCCTGATAAAAGGGCAAAACATACCAACCTGGGGAGTAACCTAATGAAACTCACTTCACTTCTTGCCACTGCGGCGCTTGGCCTTGGCTTGGCCACCGCAGCGGTCGCGGCAGACAAGACCAAAGTCGGCTTTGTCTATGTCGGCCCCGTGGGCGATGGCGGCTGGACCTATGAGCACGATCAGGGCCGCAAGGCCGTCGTGGCCGAGTTCGGCGACAAGGTCGAAACCGTGTATGTTGAAAACGTGGCCGAAGGTCCCGACAGCGAACGCGTGATGACCCAGATGGCGCTGGACGGTGCCGATCTGATCTTTACCACCTCGTTTGGCTACATGGATCCGACCATCAACGTTGCCAAGAAGTTCCCGAACGTGAAGTTCGAGCACGCCACCGGCTACAAGCGCGCTGACAACGTGTCGACCTATTCGGCTCGTTTCTACGAAGGCCGCGCCGTTCAGGGCACCATCGCCGGTCACATGACCAAGTCGAACGTCGTGGGCTACATCGGGTCGTTCCCGATCCCCGAAGTGATCCGTGGCATCAACTCGGCCTTTGTCCACGCCCGCAAGGTGAACCCGGACGTCCAGTTCAAGATCGTCTGGGCCTTTACCTGGTTTGACCCGGCCAAAGAGGCCGACGCTGCCAAGGTTCTGATCGAACAAGGCGCGGACGTGATCCTGCAGCACACCGACTCGACCGCGCCGCAGGCTGCCGCTCAGGCCGCCGGCAACGTGATCACCTTTGGTCAGGCATCCGACATGAGCGAGTATGCACCGCACCCGCGCGTCAGCTCGATCATCGACGACTGGGCGCCCTACTACATCGCGCGCACCAAGGCCGTGATGGACGGCACCTGGGAGAGCAAGGACACATGGGACGGCATCGGTGCCGGCATGGTTGGCATCGGCGAGATTTCGGACGCGGTTCCGGCCGAAGTGAAAGCCGAAGCGCTGGCGATCAAGGATGCACTGGCGGACGGTTCGTACCACGCCTTTACCGGCCCGATCAAAAAGCAGGATGGCAGCGACTGGCTGGGTGAGGGTGAGACCGCAGATGACGGCACACTCGCTGGCATGAATTTCTATGTCGAAGGCATCGAAGGCGACATCCCGCAGTAAGCTGCCTTATCTAGGTCAACAACAAGGCTCGCCTTTTGGCGGGCCTTTTTTATTTCAAACGGCTTCGGCGGCATGCCGCCAACATCCACCTCTCGTACTGGTTGCGCTTAGAAAGTGCATCGTTTCGTGTTAGGCTACCGGTGTCCCGTTCGTATTTTCAGGGACATACATTTTGAAAAGGAGACTATTATGGCACGTTTTGTTGTCGATACCGGCGATCTTGATATGGATCGGAATTCGGAACTGGAACTTCAAAGTGACATTCAGAAACTGGTCTTGGGGCACGTGGCCCGGACGGGGTTTGAGAAACCCTGGATCACCAAGTTCCCCCATGAATGGTACGGGATCATTTTGAACCCGGAACTCGACCCATTGCTGGGCCGAGAAAAGGAGCTGGGCGGATTGCTGGCCCGGATCGGCTGAAAATGTCATCCACCGACCGGAGTTGCCCGAGCGCGCGATGCACGCCCGGCAACCAACTGTTGGGGGTCAAAGGGTCTGATGGTCATGTTCGGCATATGCGCACGGCCATGACCATCGACGAGGACTTTGTCCAAGCTGCCTCGGAACTGGGTACACCCGAAGCTCGCATGCGGTTCAGTTCACCTTGCGCCACGTCTGGTTGTGCACAATGGACCGGGTCACGTTGCGGCGTGATCGACAAGGTTCTGGACCACCTGGAACACGAGCAAGTGCCGTTGTCGCAGGCTCTCCCCCCCTGCCCGATCCGGTCCACATGCCGGTGGTACGATCAATCCGGCGAAACCGCGTGTCGGGCCTGCAGCATGGTCATCACCGATCAATCCGCCATTGCTGCCGAATAATGAAAGGGGCCGGAAACGGCCCCTTTTTGCGCCCCTGGCTGATGCGACGAGATCATTTTTCAGAGCACCGATTGAACGACGATAACGCAGCCCGAAACAATCAACAGAAGCAGCACAGCCCGCTGAAAGGCTTTCTCGGAAATCGACAGGAACATGTTCGCCCCAACAACCGCGCCCAACAGGCTGAACGGGATGGCGACGCCCGCATAGGCCATCAATTCAGTATCAACCTTGCCAACAACCACCATTGCAATGGCCGACAACATCAGAATGAACAGGTTGAACGGCTGATACCGCGCGCGCTGATCCGCGGGGGAAAGCCGCTTGAGCTGCAACCAGATCAACGGAAGCACACCCGACAGACCGGCAAAGCCGCCAAGCACCCCTCCGACAAAGCCAATGCAGCGGTCCGCAAACCCATCCTGTGGCGCAGCGGACATGGCTGAAGGCAGGCCTTTGAATTGAAACAGAGCGTAAGCAATCAGGAACCAGCCGATGGTGGTCTTGACGACACTTGGATCCAGCACGTTGAGCAGCAGTGCGCCCAGTGGCACCCCCAAGACACCGCCAGAGATCAGATAGGTGGACATGCGAAAGTCCATCTTGCCCGACAATTTCCACAGGCCCACGACCTGACCTGCCAAGGCCGCCAGGATGATCAGCGGTGGCACCACATGCGCAGGCAGCACCAGGAACCAGAAACCTGACGCCACCAGGGCGGTGCCAAATCCGGCGAACCCGTTGATAAAGCCAGCCGTCAGGGCACCGACCACGAGCAATGCAACCGTGATCCAATCCATCCCTTCTCTCCCCCAAAAAAGAAATGCCCCAGCGGGGCACCTCAAAGACCATCGGTATCGAATGGCTCAGTGACCGCCCGAGAACACAAGCGTCTGCACCGGCATCAGGATCATCCTCAGGCGCAGGCCCGCTGCGTGAACCACGCCGATGGTGTCCACCACGTGCAGGAAGATGCGCTCGCCCGTCCCCAGGTCTTCGTCATGTTCCAGGCGCTCGTGGTTGTTGGTATAGAGGTTCGCCAGACAGTTGCTCCCTGGTGGCAGGTCCGGCGCATTGTCGGAATAGAGCGGTTCGAGGAACACCATGATACTGCCCGGCACCGGGTTGTTCTGCGGATCGAATATTCGGTCAGATGGGCGAACCTGTCCTGACGGGATCACGTCTTGCACGGCAACCACAACCATCGGATAGACGGTAAAAGGCTGCGTCATACAGCCGATCTCGGCCACCATTCCAGGCTTTGCAACCTGCGCGGCCATCTGGTTGAACGCCGCCTGAAAGCGCTTGTGGCCAGTGCTGTCAGGTACAAGGATGCCGGCCGGACGCAAGATCGGATTGACAAAATCGCCCACCTGCAAGCTGAGTTGTTCAATCGTCCCGTCAACCCCCGCCACGATCAACGTTTTGTCCAGTTCGGCCTGTGCCTGCGCCAGCTGTGCCTCGGCACTATCGCGCTGCGCCGGAATGACCACACTTATGCGCTGTTCAACCGCGGCCAGTTGCGCTTCGGCTGCATCGACCAACGCAACACGTTCATCGACCAGGTTTTGCAGGCGCTCGATTTCGGTCAACTTGACCGCACTTGATCCTTGCTCCAGCAGGGTTTGGTTCCGGGCCAGATCCTCGTTTGATTGTGTCAAAGCTGCATTGGCCTGAACGATGCCTGCCTTGGCTGCCGCCAAGTCGGTCTGCGCCACGGAAACAGAGGCGTCGACCTCGGCGATTGCGGCCTTGGCCGCCTGAACGGATGCCTCTTGCGAAACGGCATCCAGCCGGAAGATTGGATCACCCGCTTTGACCTTTTGGTTGTTCTTTACATAGATCTCGGACACGCGCCCGCCGAACTGCGGCAAAAGGGTCAGGGTTCGATAGTAAGAGGCGACCGACGAGGTGGCCGGGTGATAGTAGAACAGAACAGTAATCACCGAAATCGCAGCAATGGCACAGGCAGTCAGGCCAATGCGTAGTTCGTACCACATAGAAAACAGGGTGATTTCATGCCCGATACGTTTACCCTGAACATAGCGGCGGAACAGATAGTCGGGCAGGATGGTGAACAAGGCGCAGAGCAGTGTTTCAAGCATGGCTTATCCCTCCTGCTTCGGTGCGGGTTCGACGTCGGCAACGACAGGACTGTCTTCCACTGGTTCTGTTGCGTAGTCACTCTCAGCAGGTTTGAAACCGGCTAGGCGAGCCAAGGATTGGGCGATGGATTCAATCGGACTCAGATAATCAGGAAAGCGGAAACCGGCAACCAAAACAGCGAGAACCCAAAACATATTGTTGTGTGTGAACAAGGCCAGCAGGGCCAGAATACCCACAATTTGAAACTGCGAGTGGTTCGATTCATGTGCCATTTTTTCCGGGATCGCATGCAAGGTGAAATACCCGATACCGATCAGCAAGATCAGGCCAACGGTAAAGAACACCATGAAGGTGAACAAAAAATCACTGCCGTCTGCGGCCACGACATAATCGGGTATGTGCCCGGTCGCCATGGGATGAAGCGTCCCGTGTTCCACGATAATATCCTTTGAAAACAACTCCTACCTTCTGTGCATTGCACGCATCCGGAATCTGTGCAACGTCAAATACAGGGCCCGTGTGTCTGGGCCATAGCCTTTCACAAAACAGGACTTGCAGCATGCTCCGCCCCCTTCGCACCCGCAGCGGCCACGTCGTCAGCCGGTTCGCCTTTGGCACGATGCAGTTCGGCGGACGCGCCGATGCGGCACAGTCCCACGCCATGTTTGACGCTGCACGCGCCGCAGGGATCACCCATTTCGACACCGCCTATCTGTACACTGATGGCGCGTCCGAGACCCTGCTTGGAGAGATGATCGCAAAGGATGCCGAGGATCTGTTCATCGCCACCAAGGTTGCCTATGCCGGTGGCATGGGGGCCGACAACATCCGCACCCAGTTCGATGTATGCCGTCAGCGATTGAAGCAGGACATTGTTGATCTGCTTTATCTGCACCGCTTTGACCCCTCCAGTGATCTGGCCGAGGCGATGGCCTGTTTGGCCGAATTGAAACAGGCCGGACAGATCCGTCATGTGGGCCTGTCCAACGCAGCTGCCTGGCAGGTTATGAAAACCGTCGCCGTGGCGCAGACCTTTGATCTGACCATCGACGTGCTGCAACCGATGTACAATCTGGTCAAACGTCAGGCCGAGGTTGAAATCC
This sequence comes from Falsiruegeria mediterranea M17, assembly GCF_900302455.1. GTDB lineage: Bacteria > Pseudomonadota > Alphaproteobacteria > Rhodobacterales > Rhodobacteraceae > Falsiruegeria > Falsiruegeria mediterranea. The sequence continues at coordinate 60,489 of NZ_ONZG01000004.1, read as the reverse complement.
TGCCGATGTGCGCTGATCAGGGCATCACCGTTGCTCCCTATTCCCCTTTGGGTGGTGGGCTTTTGACCGGAAAATATGCCCAAGGCGGCAGCGGTCGTTTGGATGAGGATGCAGGCTATGCCACACGCTATGGTTTGGATTGGATGCCCGGCGCCGTCGCTGGATTGGTGCAAATTGCACAAGAGCTGGAAGTCAATCCCGCAACGCTGGCCGTGGCCTGGGTTGCAGCCAATCCAAACGCGCTCTGCCCCATCATCTCGGCCCGCACGGCGGATCAGTTGCGCCCGTCGCTGGATGCCATCGACTATCCATTGAGTGCCGAAGTCTATGCCCGCCTAAGCGCTCTGGCCCCAACGCCACAGCCCGCAACCGACCGGACCGAAGAACTGTCATGATCGACTTTCTGGTCATTGGTGGAGGCATCGCCGGTCTAAGCGCAGCCGCCCGATTGTCGGCACATGGGTCGGTCTGCGTGCTCGAAGCCGAGGACGCCCTTGGTTATCACAGCTCGGGCCGATCAGCGGCCCTGTTTGAACCCAGCTACGGCGTGGGCGCCACCCTGACACTCAGCCAGGCCAGCGCCGCATTCTTTCAAGATAGTGAAAGTGGCTATCTGTCACCGCGTGGCTTGTTGCTCGTGGGTGGGCACGACCAGCGCGCGACTTACGAGCAGGAATGCCACGACCTGTCCATGACGCCGCTGACGTTTCAACAGGCCCAAGACATGGTGCCGATCCTGAACCCTGACACCGTTGGTTACACGGCATTTCATGGTGAGGCGTGGGACATCGACACCGACCTGCTGCTCCAGGATTTTGCCAAACAGGTTCGCGCCAGCGGCGGACAGGTTCTGCCGCGACATAAGGTCGATGGGATCACCCGTACCAAATCCGGTTGGCAGGTTCACGCAGGCGAAGTATTCGAGGCACGCACCATGCTCAACGCAGCGGGGGCCTGGGTGGACGAGATTGCCGTCTTGGCCGGGATCACGCCCATCGCGATCACCCCCTATTGCCGCTCGATGGCGCGTCTGCCAGCGCCGGGGGGGCTGAATCTGCGCGATTGGCCCATGATGTTTGGTGTTGGTGAAAGCTGGTATGCCAAGCCGGACGCCGGCGCGCTGATCGTGTCCCCGTCCGAGGTTGACCCAACTACCCCGCATGACGCTTATGCCGATGCCATGGTTCTGGCCGAGGGGCTGGCCCGCTATGAAGAGCGTGTGACCGAACCGGTGACGCGGGTCATCAGCAATTGGGCGGGCCTGCGCAGCTTTGTGCCGGACAAGAACCTGGTGTTGGGGCCTGATCCTGCTGACCCCAGCTTTGTTTGGGTCGCCGCGCAGGGTGGCTATGGGTTTCAAACCGCGCCTGCGGCCTCGCAACTGGTTGCCGATCTGGCCTGCGGGCTTAACTCTGATCTGGACCAAGGCACCATTGACGCCCTCAGCCCCGAAAGGCTCCGTACATGAGCAAACGCACCCTGCCCCCCACCGCGAGTATTGCCGAGGCAGGCGAAGGTGCTCGCCTGGTTGCCCCCTCGGCCAGCCGGAACGTTGACGCCATCGGCGCGCTGCTGGAACACGTCGCACCGCCGACAGGCAAGGCGCTGGAAATCGCCAGCGGAACTGGCCAGCATGTGGCCGCCTTTGCGCCACGGATTCCCGGTCTGCTCTGGCAGCCAACGGACGTGGAAGACGAGCGGCTTGCCAGCATCGACGCCTACGCGAAGGGGATCAAAACGATCCTGCCCGCCCGTCGGTTGGACGCAACCCGCCCTGGCTGGGCTGCAGAATACTCCGATCTGTCCTTGGTGACGCTGGCGAACCTCCTCCACCTCATCAGTGGGCCAGAGGCTACGGTACTGATCGAGGAAGCGGCCAAAACACTCGGTCCCCAAGGGCGCCTGGTTCTGTATGGCCCGTTCATGCGCAATGGCAAGTTGACCAGCGAAGGCGACATCCGCTTTCACAACTCTCTGAGCACACAAGACCCCGAGATCGGTTACAAGAACGATCAAGAGATCATCGCAATCATCGAAGGCACCGGATTGAGCATGATCGATATCGTAGAGATGCCAGCGAATAATCTTGCCTTGATCGCAGAACGCCACATCGCGTGATCTGAATCAAAGTCGTCACATTTATCGCCCGATACACATTCCGCGATCTTAATGTGAATGAGGTATCGACATGTCCTGGACCGACAAGCTGTCCGCCACCCGCGCGGGTCTGCGCAATCTGAATGGGGCCATTCCCGACACGGCCAAAGCCTTTGGCTCATTGGGGAAATCCGTCAAACAAGGCGGCACACTGGACTACAAGACCAAGGAGTTCGTGGCCTTGGGCATCTCGATCGCAGACCGCTGCGAACCTTGCATTTCGCTCCATGTTGAGGCTCTGGCCAAGGCCGGGGCAACCCGCGAAGAGATTGCCGACGTTCTGGGCATGTGCATCCAGATGGGTGGAGGCCCATCGATGATGTATGCGGCAAAAGCACTGGAATGTTTCGACGAATTGACGGCCTGAGGTTGGCCCCAAGTTGGCAGGGCGTTCCGGACGCTCTGTCGCCAAAGTCGCGGGATGGGCCGGTTTCCGTTAGGCAATTACCCCCCAACAGCCTAGCCTGTTGATTGAGACAGGAGGGAAAGATATGCCAGAATTTTCGTTCGACGCCATGGTGAGCTCTATCAAGGACCGCCTGACAACCGCCGACCCCCAGCTCGCGATTCAGACCTATCTGCAGGACCTGGTGCGCGACCCTGCCCCGCTGCTGGCGGCCTCGGATAAACTGAGCGAGCCCGAGACCCTGTTTCACGAGGATGATGACCTGTCGATCTGGCATTGCCGTTTTCAACCTGATGTGATGCTGCCGCCCCACGAACACCTGCTGCCTGTCCTGATCGCCTGTTACAGCGGCGAAGAGCTGAGCCTGCTTTATCAAAGCGGCGAGGCCGGGCTGGATCAGGTCGGTGAGATATCCGCCGCCGAAGGCGAAGTCATCGCGCTGGACCGTGACGCCATCCACGCCGTCACCGCCAAAGGGGACCGTCCCAGCGAAGCGATCCATGTCTACCTGGGGCCGTTGATGAAGTTGAAACGGGATTTTTATGACTGGGATACCGGAAAAGCCGTCGATTTCACGATGGAGGCGTTCGAGGGCATGAAACGGCCGGTCTAAGTCTCTGACAGAGAATAGAGAGGGACTGGTTCACTGATCCCCCGGACGGCGTGAGTTCCGCAGGAATCGAACAGATCAGAGGCGTTTTCGGCCACGTTTGACGTTGCCAGAACACGTGTTCCAACAGACTTGGTTAGCCCCTCTACGCGGCTTGCCAGATTGACTGCGCCGCCAAGTACAGTAAAGTCCAATCGGCCTGGGCTGCCGATGTTGCCATAGCTGACTTTTCCTGCGTTGATACCTATCCCCAGGTCGAGCGGAGCTTGCTGATTTGCCATTCGCGCAAGGTTCAGTTCTGCGAGGCCGACCAGAACACGCCGAGCCGACAAAGCCGCCTTGCGACATATCTTTTCCCTGTCCGCATCGGACCGGATAGGAAAAATCGACAAGATGCCATCACCCATAAATTTCAACACATCGCCGTCGTTTTCCTCAACCGCCTGAACAACAAAATCAAAGTACCCATTCAGAGCATCGAACAATTCGTTCTCGTCCGCCTGTTCGGACAATGCCGTGAACCCCCGAAGGTCCGAGAACATAACCACGGCATCGACAGTCGTACGCTCGCCTCGTTTGATCGTCCCATTCCAGACAGCGTCGGATGCCCCATCACCCAGATAGGTGCGCAGCAAACTCTTCGACGATTTGCGCATCGTGACCGGCTCTAGCGCGCATGACAAAGCAGGAAGTGCAGCTTCGATCATTTCCAGATGCTCAGCCTTAAACCCCAACGGATCTTGCGTCACGAAGGTGCAGCCATGCATAGAACCGTCACCGTAGAACAGCAGTGTTGCGTAGTAATCGGTCCCACCCTGCTCTGCAAACTCCAGATACGAGATGTGATCCGACCCCGGATCCAGACCAAGTAAGCTTTTGTGCAGGGGGCGTCTGTGTTTGAGGATATATTCAAACGAACTGCCAACATAACCGTCCGTCAGCATCCGCTCATGCGTGACGTCATAAACCTCGGTGTCTTCAGGCGTCCAGACCACCCCCCATGCGATCAACAAGGGATTGGCAAACCGCTGCCCGATATTGACCCGCCACAAAGGCACGCCCGCCTCGATCAGTGAACTGCAGAAATGCGAAACAACTTTGACCGGATCGTTGGAGCACCGCCCTTCGGTCATCATCCAGTGAGAGAGCTGATGAAGTGTGTCCATTCTCTCAACCTAGCCTTGTCAGCGCATGGTGCATAGAGCGCTCAGCGGATAGGAAAAGGGCCCCAGCATTTCGCTGAGGCCCTTTTCTGAATTTATGCAGGTTTCCTTAACCGTCCTTTCGGATGGTTTCGTTCTTGGGATCGTAGGGGCTGTCACAGGTCACGACACCATCCCACAGCTTGTCCTGCATCTTGACCTTCACCTTTGTACCCTCGACCGCCAGTTCAGGCGGCAAATAGCCCATGCCGATCGATTTCTCGAACGCGACCGAGTAGCCACCCGAGGTCAGACGGCCAAGACGGGTCACGCCATCCTCGGCATAGATCACTTCGCGGCCCCAAGGATCAGCATCGGCGGGGCCGTCGATCAGCACGGTGCAGCATTTGAAGCGCACACCGGTTTCAACCATCTTGTCCTTGCCGTGGAACTCCTTGGACAGGTCGATGAAGCGCGGCAAGTCAGCCTCGGCCGGGGTCGAGTCGCGGCCCAGTTCGGTGCCGAACGCGCGATAGGATTTCTCCTGACGCAGCCAGTTTTGGGCGCGCGCGCCAACCAGTTTCATACCGTGCTTCTCGCCCGCCTTTTCCAGCAGGTCGAACAGGTAGTTCTGCATTTCCATCGGGTGATGCAGTTCCCAGCCCAGCTCGCCGGTATACGCCACGCGGATCGCATTCACGGGACACATGCCCAGTTCGATCTGACGGGCCGACAGCCACGGGAAGCGCTTGTTCGACAGTGCGGTTTCCGGATCGGCGTCGTTGATGACCTCTTTCAGAACGTCACGCGACTTGGGTCCGGCGATGGCAAAGACGCCCCATTGCGTGGTGACATCTTGAATCTCGATGTAGCCGAACTCTTCCATCTTGTCTTCGGCCGCCTTACGCAGGAAGTCGGCATCATACTCGGTCCAGGCACCGGCAGAAACAAGGTAGTAGTTGTTCTCGCCGTTGCGCACGATGGTGTATTCGGTGCGGGTCGTGCCATGGCTGGTCAGCGCATAGGTCAGGTTGATACGGCCGACCTTGGGCAGTTTGTTGCAGGTGAACCAATCCAGGAACTGGGTTGCACCGGGGCCTTTGACAACGTGCTTGGTGAACGCGGTTGCGTCGATCAGGCCAACGCCTTCGCGGATCGCCTTGGCCTCATCCACAGCATGCTGCCACCAGCCGCCACGGCGGAACGAGCGCGCATCGTGATCGTAGGTCTGCGGTGCATCCAGCGGGCCGAAATAGTTCGGACGCTCCCAGCCGTTGACCCAGCCGAACTGTGCGCCGCGCGCCTTTTGGCGGTCGTAGGCCGGTGCGGTGCGCAGCGGACGGCAAGCGGCGCGCTCTTCATCCGGGTGGTGCAGGATGTAGACGTGCTCATAGCACTCTTCGTTCTTGCGCGCTGCAAACTCGGTGGTCATCCAGTTGCTGCTGTAGCGTTTGGGGTCGAGCGAGGCCATGTCGATCTCGGCCTCACCATCGACCATCATCTGCGCTAGATAATAGCCGGTGCCGCCCGCAGCAGTGATTCCGAACGAGAAACCTTCGGCCAGCCACATGTTGCGCAGACCCGGCGCCGGACCAACCAGCGGGTTGCCGTCAGGGGTGTAGCAGATCGGGCCGTTAAAATCGTCCTTCAAGCCGCTTTCGGCACAGGACGGCACACGCTCGGCCATCGCCATGTACTGATCCGCGATCCGGTCCAGATCCAGCGGGAACAGGTCGGCACGGAAGCTGTCGGGCACACCGTGCTCGAACTGCGCGGGCGCGCCGTGCTCATAGATACCCAGAATCCAGCCGCCGCGCTCTTCGCGCGCATAGCTCTCGTTGTCGGCATCGCGCACAACGGGGTGCTCGGGGTTGCCGGCTTCACGCCATTTGACCAGCTCGGGGTCTTTATCCATGACGATGAACGTGTGCTCGACCGGGATAGCGGGCATCTTGATGCCCAGCATCTTGGCGGTCCGCTGTGCATGGTTGCCAGATGCGGTCACGACGTGCTCGGCGGTGATCACCACCTGCTCGTCACTTGCCACCAGATTGCCGCCCTTTTCCACCATCTTGGTGCAGGTGACTTCCCAATGCGTGCCAGTCCAGTGGAAGGCATCGGCCTGCATCTTGCGGACGATGTCGACGCCGCGCTGACGGGCACCCTTGGCCATCGCCTGGGTCACGTCGGCGGGGTTAATATAGCCATCTTCGGTGTGATAGATCGCACCTTTCAGGTCGCTGGTCTCGATCAGCGGCCAGCGCTCCTTGATCTGCTCAGGTGTCAGCCACTCATAAGCCACATCACAGGTTTCTGCGGTCGAGGCATAGAGCATGTATTCATCCATGCGCTCTTGCGTCTGCGCCATGCGCAAGTTGCCGACCACGGCGAAGCCTGCGTTCAGGCCGGTCTCTTCTTCCAACTGCTTGTAGAAATCGACCGAGTACTTGTGGATGTGCGTGGTGGCATAACTCATGTTGAACAATGGCAGCAGGCCAGCCGCGTGCCAGGTCGAGCCGGACGTCAGTTCGTCCCGCTCGATCAACATGACGTCATCCCAGCCTGCCTTGGCCAGGTGATAGGCAATCGACGTACCGACGGCACCACCGCCGACGACCAGTGCTTTGACTTGGGTTTTCATATCCGGGCGACTCCCCTTGAAATTTGCTGTCTCCATATGAAGGAAAGCGAGCCCCAAGCGCGACAATCATCCGACCTGTGATAAGGGAAAAACGACGCCGCGCCGGGGCTGGCTGTCGGTTTCCCGCTTTCGGCGTCAGTTTTGTACGATTTTGCAGCGCTTGACCGCGCCTTGCATGACGCAGTTCGATCCGCTGAATCCACCCTTGTTGACACGCACTTCGACCGGTTTCCCGGCAGCTTGATCGGCTGCGACCTGTGTCCCACCCAGAGACGGCAGGCTGTCCAACAGACCCGAAAGAAATCCGGGTTCGTCCTCGGTGGGTGCGACAGCTGCGTGTTGGGTGTCGGATGTTTCGGACAAAGGTGCCGCGTCGGCCTTGCGCCGATCCGCTTCAAACAGGCTTGAAACCGCCTGGCCGTAGCCAATTTGCAGAAGATCCTGATTTTCGAACACCGCCCCACCCGTAATGTCGACTACCCCATCCTGGTTGAAGCCGGACACGAAGGTGTTCACCATCAATGCGCCCATGTCCATGTTCTCGATCTTCTCCATCGAGATCTTGGTCTGCATGTTTGACGCTTTGCGATACAGGTCATTCATCTGCTCGGCCCGCTGAGCCTGCTCGTCCGCCGCCAGAACATAGCCAGCCCCAACTGCTGGTACGGGATGTTTAAGCACAGCGTTCAAGGCCGCATAGTCCAGGTTACCCAGGAATCGGCGGATCGTTTCGTCACTGGCGTCTGTACGCAGGCGGATCACCACTTCTTCGTCAAATCCGATGCGCCCGGCCAGATTGCGATACCCCAGCGGTTCGTCCGTCGGGTTCAACATGCTGCGGGACACCTCGACATAGCCCACGCCGTCGAAAACGGCATAGCCTTCGGTCTGCTCCATGCCGTTGGAGAAGGCCATCATGTTGCCCATGGCAAGGCCCGCCACGGTGTTGCGTTGCGCTTTGGGCTTGAAGGTAATGTCGAGCCACAGGGTCTCTGCCCCGTTGCTGTAGACACGCCCCGAGCGATCCAGGATACGCGCTTTTGCGGCATTCCCGCTACGTTCTGCCGCGTAGAGGTCCGTCGTCGAAAGCGTGTTTGCAACCGGCGTGGGCTTGAAGCTCAATGCCTTGATGACTGGAGCCTCGTCGTACTGGGTGAAACTGTAGCTGGCCCACCCCTCGGGTGGGGCGGGCATGAAGCCTTGCCCGCCTGCGGCCCAACGATCCTGTCGATCGGATTCCGCCTTGGCGGTTTGGCGGTCAGCCAGAAAACCTGCGTATCGGTCGTTCAGAGTTTGAAAATACTCGGAGGCCCCAAATGGGCCGTCGGCAGCTTTGGATTGGGTATAGACGTCGACGCCAACGGCCACCGCGCCACAAACGACAACAAATCCAATGGTGTTTGCAATGCTCATCAATGAATACTCGCACAAGGTGATCGGATAAGATCAACCTGCGTTAGAATTCTGGCAGGGCTTTGGCAAAACCGGATGGAAATGTGGCATTTCCCTAGTCGGGCAGGATTTTTCCAGGGTTCATGATGTTGTCAGGGTCCAGAGCCCTTTTGATCGCCGCCATATAGGTGGTCGCTGCCCCCAGTTCCTTGACCAGATAGGGGCGTTTGCCCTGACCGATTCCATGCTCGCCGGTGCAGGTACCATCCATCGAGATGGCCATATCGTTCAGCCAGCTCACGAACTCTTCGGCTTTGACCACCTCGCCTTCGTTTTCCATGTCGATCAGCAGCAAGGTGTGGAAGTTGCCGTCGCCCACATGGCCCACCGTTGGAGCCACCAGACCCAGGTCAGCCGCCTTGTCCTGCGCCGCGGTCACGCATTCCGCCAAACGCGAGATGGGCACGCAAACATCCGTGGAAATCCCGCTGGCACCGGGGCGCAGCTGCAGCGACGCCCAATACATGTCGTGTCGGGCCTGCCACAGCTTGCTGCGTTCTTCGGTCGACGTGGTCGAGGCAAAATCGCTGCCGCCGAACTCTTCGGCAATCTGACCAAAGGTTTCGGCCTGTTCGACAACACCCGCGTCGGACCCGTGAAACTCGAGCAGCAAAAGCGGTGTTTCCGGCAGGGTCAGCTTGGAATAATCATTGGCCGCCTTGACCGACAGCGCATCCAGTAGCTCGATCCGGGCCACGGGGATACCGTACTGGATGGTCATCATCACCGCCTGACAGGCTGCATCGACCGAGGGGAAGGAGCAGCGGGCCGAGCTGATCGCCTCGGGGATGCCTTGCAAGCGCAAGGTAATCTCGGTGATCAAACCGAGCGTGCCCTCGGATCCCACCAACAGACGGGTCAGGTCGTAACCCGCTGACGACTTCTTGGCGCGTTGCGCGGTGCGGATCACCTGTCCGTCGGGCATCACCGCCTCGAGCGCCATGACGTTGTCCTTCATCGTGCCATAGCGCACGGCGTTGGTGCCGGAGGCCCGGGTCGAGGCCATACCGCCAAGCGAGGCATTGGCGCCGGGGTCGATGGGAAAGAACAGACCCTGATCGCGCAAATGGGTGTTCAGGTCTTCGCGGGTCACCCCCGGCTGCACGACACAATCCAGATCGCCTGCATTGACGGCCAGGATCTTGTTCATCTGGCTGACATCGACCGAGATACCGCCTGCAGGCGCGTTCACATGCCCTTCCAAAGAGGTGCCGGTGCCAAAGGGAATAACCGGCACCTTGTGTAGGGCGCAGGTCTTGACGATCTGCGCCACCTCTTCGGCGGTTTGAGGAAAGACCACAGCGTCAGGCGACTGATTCTCGATCCAGGTGGTGGTGTGACCATGCTGCTCGCGAACCGAAGCGCCAGTTTGCAGCCGGTCGCCAAATTGTTGCTTTAAGATACCAACAACCGTTTCGATACCGGTTTCATTCCGCGGCAGTGTTGTAGCTTGGACCATGTGTCACTCCATCCCCTCGTATTGTCGTGACAATACGCATGGTAGTTGTCATGTCAACTAACTTGCAAGTCACTCTCCCAAAGCGATCCCTTCACGCCGTGGATCAGCCCCGCCTTTGAGCGTTTCGCCAATCTCGATGGCATGCAAGCCGGAAGTCAGGTCGCGCAGGTTCACCTTGTAACCCATTTCTTCGAGCGGGGTTTGCAACGCTTCGGCGTCAGTGCCCTGCTCAATGTCATAGGTGCCAAAACGATTGACCAGATGCGGTGCCGACAAAGCCTGTTGCACATCCATTCCCCAATCGGCCCAGCCCACGATCGCCGTTGCGACATAGCCGATGATCCGGCTGCCACCGGGTGAGCCGATGGCCAACACCGGGGCGCCGTCCTGCATGACAATCGTCGGGCTCATGGAGGAGCGCGGGCGCTTGCCCGGCTCCAGCCGGTTGGCAATCGGCACACCATCTCGATGGGTCCGGAACGAGAAATCAGTGAGTTCATTATTGAGCAGGAACCCATTGGTCATCAGGCGCGAGCCAAACGCGTTTTCGATGGTGGTCGTCATCGACAACACGTTTCCATATTGATCCACGATCGAGATATGCGAGGTCGAGGGAAGCTCGATCGCCTCATCATTGGCCCAGTTCAGTGCATGGTCGAATTCTGGATTGCCCGGGGCCACCTCGGGCAAGGCATCATCGCCTGCCAACAACTTTGCCCGCTCGGCCAGATAGTCCTTATCCACCAAACCGGCGGTCGGCATGGGAACATAATCGCTATCAGCCATGTAGCGACCCCGATCTGCAAACGCCAAGCGCGAGGCGTCGCCGATCAACCGCCAGCTTTCGGGGTTTTCAGCCCCCAGAGCCGCCAGATCATAACTGTACAGCATGCCAAGGATCTGCCCCACCGTCAGCGCACCAGACGAGGGTGGGCCCATGCCACAGACATCATACGCACGATAGGCCGCGCAGACCGCGTCGCGTTCCTTGACTTGATACAGTGCCAAATCTGTTTGCGACAACACGCCGGGGTTGCCCTCGGCCCCGCGCACAGTGGCCACGATGTCAGCCGCAATCGATCCAGTATAAAACCCATCGGCTCCCTTGGCCGCTAAAACATTCAACGTCTGCGCATAAGCAGAGTTGGTCAGAACGTCACCGACCTGTAACGGAGCCCCACCGGGCAGGAAATACTCGGCCGTTGTCGGGAACCGCGCCAATCGTTCGGCGTCCCGTTCAACCAGACCCGCAAGGCGAGGCGACACTTCGAACCCCTGCTCTGCCAATTCGATCCCGGCGTCAAACAAGCTGGGCCAGGATGCACGACCCCACCGGCGATGCGCCTCTTCCAACAGCGCAGGCGTCCCGGGCGTACCAACCGAACGGCCGCCAACGACCGCTTCAAAGAATTTCAGCGGCTCGCCCGCCTCGTTCTGGAACAGACGCGGGGTTGCCGCCAAAGGCGCGGTTTCGCGCGCATCCAGCGTCGTCAAGCTCTGGGAAGCGCCATCATACCAGACCAAGAACGCTCCGCCGCCAAGGCCAGAGGATTGCGGTTCGACCAGTCCCAGAACCGTCTGTACGGCCACCATCGCGTCGGCGGCGGTCCCTCCGTTTCGAAGAACCTCGGCGCCTGCTTCGACAGCATGTGGGTTCGCGGCCGCAACCATCCAGTTTTGCGCTTCTACAACTTGGCCATCCCGCTTGGCCGAGACGGCCGCTCGCGCTGCCTCGGACAAAGCTTGGATTTGACCGGAAGTGGCTGCTTCGGGAGCAACGCTATCTGCTGTTTCTTGTGCCCAAACGGCTGATGCCGTCATCATCATAGAGACACAGAGCCCTGACTTAACCATCTTACTCATCCCAAATCCTCCGGTTTCAAATCTCTTGAATGCAACCCTAAGGCATTTTGCGTCGTCGCCAAGAACCCTCTTGCACCAGAATCACACATCGGCTGAAGTTCTCTCAAAACCAGTTTTGCCGAGGTATCATGTACACGTTTTTGAGTGTTGTTGTCGCATCCACAGTCATTGCCTCAAGCACATTTGCCAAATCGCCACCCGTGCAAGTGCCATCCAACGCGCCCCCGATCATATCGGATTACAAAAGCCGGATGGGGGCCAACAATCTCCCTCGCTCAAGTCGACATCAGGGCTTGGACGTGGGTGGGCCAAACGGCATGGCCATTCTGGCCGCGGCCGATGGTGCCGTGAAAGAAGTTGATGTCGGAACGTGCTGGGGACCAACAATTGTCATCGACCACGGGCTCGGACCGGACAGAAAGCCCCTGATTGCAGCCTACGGGCATCTTGGCCCGGTTTCGGTGAAGGCAGGACAACGCGTGAAACGCGGGCAAGTGATCGCGAAACTTGGCAACAACCATAAGGAGTTTCGGTGCATCGTCGGGGTTCGACACCTGCATTTTCAACTGGGACGAAAGTGGCGGTCAGGGGCCAAAGGCACATATTGGGGGCATGTCAGATACCTGGTCGACGGCAAGAAGGGCGTGAACCCGCATCTCTATTGGGCGGACGGGCCAGGCAAGGTGACTTGTTTTCAAAAGGGAAACAGCTACCCGCAAGGCACCCTGACATATCCGGCGCCCTGCAAATAAAGCGCGCTGGGATTACAGCATTGCAGGCACGACCTGATCTGGCGGCCGGTGGCCGTCTTCGAAGGTCTTGATGTTGATGATGACCTTTTCGCCCATCTCGATCCGACCTTCGACGGTGGCCGAGCCCATGTGCGGCAACAGCACCACGTTGGGCAGTTCACGCAAGCGCGGGTTCACATCCGTTCCGTGTTCATAGACATCCAAGCCGGCGCCCGCGATATCGCCGCTGCGGATCATACGGGTCAGTGCGTTTTCGTCGATCACCTCACCGCGCGAGGTGTTCACGATTACCCCGGTCGGCTTTACCAGCTTCAAACGGCGCGCATTCATCAGGTGGAAGGTACTCGGCGTCGATGGGCAATGGATCGACAGAATGTCCATGCGGGCAACCATCTGATCCAGGCTTTCCCAATAGGTCGCCTCCATCTCTCGCTCGGTTTCGGGACGCAGGCGACGGCGGTTGTGATAATGCACTTGCATGCCAAAGGCCGCCGCGCGCCGCGCCACGGCCTGCCCAATCCGACCCATGCCCAGAATGCCCAGACGGCGACCGCCAAGACGCCCGCCCAGAAATGCCGTCGGCGCCCAACCGTTCCAGTCGCCCTTTTGCATCGTGCTCATGCCTTCGGGCAGACGGCGGGTGACCGACAGAATCAGGGCCATCGTCATATCCGCGGTGTCATCGGTCAGAACACCAGGGGTGTTCGACACCAGCACCCCACGCCGTCGCGCGGTTTCCACGTCGATGTGATCCACACCGGCCCCATAATTGGCAATCAGCTTCAACCGTTCACCGGCCTGCCCGATCAGACCGGCATCAATCGTATCGGTCACCGTGGGCACCAGGACGTCGGCGTCTTGCACTGCCTCGACCAGTTCGGACCGGGTCATCGGCGTGTCGTCGTCGCGCAAGCGCACATCGAACAACTCACTGAGTCGGGTTTCGACCGCTTCGGGCAACCGTCGCGTAACAACAACACTCAGACGTTCTCTTGACACTTCCGCTCTCCCAGGCTTTTCAAACAGCTCCGCGCCATGTCATCGTGGCGCAGGAACAGGCGGGGCACAAGAACCCCATGCGCAAATGACGCAGCCTTTTTTGACAGAGCAGTCGAGTATTCGGGCAGGCAGGCAGTGAAACATTCGAGTTCGATCCATCGCCGCGTTTTGGCGGCAATTTCAAGTATTTCAATCGCTCTTGTCGCGACCGTGACCCACGCGCAGGACAAACGTGGCCCGGTGACGAACCTTCCGCTGCCACGCTATGTCTCGATGAAGGCAAACGAGGGCAACGTGCGGCGCGGGCCATCTTTGACCCATCGCATCGACTGGGTGTTCAAACGCCGCGACATGCCACTGCAGATTACCGCCGAGCACGGCCATTGGCGCAAAGTACAGGACCGCGATGGTGCCGGCGGCTGGGTGCACTACGCGCTGTTGTCAGGCGCACGCACGGTTCTTATCGAACGCGACATGATGCCGGTGCATGCCCGCGCGGATGACAACGCACCCGTCACTGCGCATTTCGAGTTGGGCGTCGTGGCCCGTCTGGGCAGCTGCTCGGCCGAATGGTGCCGCATCTCGGCTGGCGGCTATCGCGGTTGGGCCAGCAAGGAAAACCTTTGGGGCGTCGCCCCCGAGGAGGTGCGGGACTGATCCCTCAGCCCCGCGCTCCACATCACGACGTCTGCGCGATGAAGTCATTGGTGAGTCGCGCCAGTTCCGGCCCCACATCCTCTTGCAGGAAATGACCGGCATCCGGCAGGATCGTATGCGGTTGCCCTGCTGCGCCGGGGCACAGTTTCTGGAACACCTTGTCGACCCCGGCCATGATCTTGTCATCGGCACCAAAGGCGGTCAGTATCGGCGTATTCAGCCCCTGCAACACGCCCCAAGCCTCGCGGTTGGCCTGAGACGAGGGGTTGTCGGGACTGTCAGGCACCAGAACCGGGAACTGCCGCGCGCCCTCCTTGTAACTTTCATCCGGGTATGGCGCGTCATAGGCCGCGACCTCTTCGTCTGTCAGCTTGCTGGTTGTCCCACCATAGACGATGCGACCCGCAGGGAATTCCGGCACCTCTTGGCTGAACGTGCGCCAGGCCTTGAACGCCTCGCCCATCGGTTGATCCCCGGTCGGCAGGGCGGTGTTGGCCACGACGACGCGGGCAAAACGCTCGGGCATCTCAGCCCACAGGCGCAGGCCAATCAGCCCACCCCAGTCCTGACAGACCAAGGTGATGTTGTTCAGGTCCAATCGGCGGACAACCGACCCCATCCAGCCCACGTGCCGTTCATAGGTGTAATCAGAGCGTTGGCTCGGCTTGTCCGACCGACCAAACCCAGCCAGATCCGGTGCAATGACCCGATGCCCGGCGCCGGCAAACACCGGAATCATGTGTCGATAGAGATACGACCAACTGGGTTCGCCGTGCATTGTCAGCACCGGGTCGGCGCCTGACGGCCCCTCGTCCAGATAGTGCACCCTCAGGCTGCCGCCTTCGGTGTCATCAACCTCCAGATAGTTTGGCTCAAACGGGTAATCCTTGAGCCCTTCGAACCTTTCGTCCGGCGTGCGCAATGCCTTCATGGTCTGTTCTCCTCCTGTTGCGATTGAGCCTAGCATTCGCCTCGTGTCCCGCTAGGGTGAACGTCGCGACAGTTTTCCAAAGGACATGCAGATGAAAGCGATCACCTACAGCGCGTTTGGTTCGGCCCGCGAGGTTCTGACCCTGGTGGACATGGACTGCCCTGCCCCCGGTCCGGGCGAAGTGACCGTGAACATCACCATGTCCGGCGTGAACCCATCAGATGTCAAATCACGCGCAGGTCGCCCGGGCCTGGATCGCCCTATGTTCGACAAGATCATCCCGCACAGCGACGGCGCCGGTGTCATCTCGGCCGTAGGTGACGGTGTGCCTGCATCGCGCGTCGGGGAACGTGTCTGGCTCTGGAACGGCCAATGGAAACGTGCCCATGGGACCGCTGCCCAGCAGATCAACCTACCCGCGGAACAAGCTGTTCCCCTGCCCGCTACAGTCAGCGACGAAGTCGGGGCCACCCTGGGCATCCCGGGCCTGACCGCGACGCATGCCGTGTTCAATGGCGGCGACATCCGCGACCAGACCGTGCTGATTCATGGCGGCGCGGGCACCGTGGGATATCTTGCCGTGCAACTGGCCAAATGGGGCGGCGCGCGCGTGATCACGACAGCCCGCGGCGCAGGGCTGGATCGCGCCAAGGCCGCGGGTGCGGATGTGGCCCTCGACTACAGCGCACCGGATCTGGCACAGCAAATCCTGGCCGCCAACAATGGCCAGCCGATTCCCAAGATCATTGATGTGGAACTGGGTGTGAACATAAACATAGACGCCGAAGTGATTGCCGAAAACGGTCGCCTCAACGCCTATGGTTCGGCCAAGGACATGACCCCCGCCCTGCCGATCTTTCCGTTGTTGTTCAAAGCGGTGACCCTGGAAATCGTTCTCGTGTACCTGCTGACACCGACCGAACGCCGCTTTGCTGTAGACACTTTGACAGCGGCGCTGACAGCTGGCGCGCTGCACAGCCCCATCGAACAGGTCTTTCCGCTGGAGCAGGCTGCCGCCGCGCATGAGGCCGTTGAAGCAGGCAATCGCACCGGCGCAATCCTGCTTTCTACAGGCGCTTAGGAAGACCGGAAAAAATTTGCAAGCCGAGGCGATTTTTTTGCCTCGGACCTCTTGCGCCCTTCGAACACTCGGCGTAGACAGCCGCTCACCGTTGGGGTGTAGCCAAGTGGTAAGGCAGCGGTTTTTGGTACCGTGTATCGTAGGTTCGAATCCTACCACCCCAGCCATCCTCTTACAGATGATCCGAGCAAGTAGTCGCCGCCCTCGAGGCTGACGAGAATGCCCCCGTTTATGCCCCACTCAGGACCTCCGTATGGAGGGGGATATCTCTCCTATTAATAGGTATAAGTAATGGATAAGAAGAATATAGGGAGAGAGAAGGTCCTGAGTAGGAGCTCCTGGAAGGGATCCCCCGCCAGAGAACCTCTCACAGAGTTCCCCATCAAGAGGCCCTAGCATGACTGACCATAACATTAACCCTTGGCATTCCAGACCCATAGACGTGCATAAGTGGTCAGATCATCCAGAGGTGAAGGGGCTTGTGGACAGGATCTGGGAGGGGTTTCTGGGAGAGGTCATTAGCGAGAAAACTAGAGGGCCGAAGCCTAAGATGGCATTCAGGAAGCAGCTCAGGGTGCTGATCCTGGACTTGTATGTGGCGTGGTTGGATGATCCGGAGTTGTGTATCGGCGTGTCTATGTCAGCAAAGCGCAGGAAACGGACTTTGCAAACTCGCTCCTGCGGATCCCCCGCCAGAGGCCTCGACGGCCAGTCTAGGCCATTCATATACCTTCTCTATGTTGCAGTGCGGTTTGTCGAACCAGTCAAACGCGCACCTTGCAGCATTTCATTAGTCGCAAAATTGGCAATGCAAACTTTGTCATTCTAACTCCAAGAATGAATGGATTCTTTTTAAGGCTTGCCAGAAATTCTTGGATGAACAAAATCGGGTTCCATGCCTGCTTTTTTCATCGCGATCCCGGTCAAAAACTGAAACATCGTACGGCGAACCAGGCGGGCAGTTTGTTGCCCCTTGTTGTCGTAGAACGGATTGAACTCGACAAAATCAACGCCCACGATCGTCTTGGTCGCTGCGAATTCACGCAACATTGGGAACAGATCTTCGGGGTGCGAACCGATCGGCGATGAAGACCCCGTGCCGGGTGCATAGCTCATATCAAAGGTGTCGATGTCGAAAGAGACATAGACAAGATCGATGTCTTTGAGGTCTTCGTAGATCTTGTCGAAGGTTTCCTCGACGCCATCGCGGCGAATTTCGTGGATGTGATAGACTTTCCCGCCCTCGGCCAGGACTTGATCCCAGTCCCCTTCGCCAAAGACAGGGGTGGACATGCCGTATTGGATCACATTGCTGCCATCGACCAGGCCCTCTTCGACGGCCATCGTCATGAAGCTTCCCGAGTGGTAGTAGGCCCCGAACTTGCCTTGTCCCCGATCCAGGTGGACATCGAAATGGACAAAGGCCACGTTGTTGCGCCCATAGACATCGACGATCCCACGATAGGTTCCGTTCGGAACCGAATGATCACCGCCCACGATGAATGGAATTGCGCCGACCGCCGCGATCTCGCGTGTCATTCTGCGAATTTCTTCGAGCGTGTGAGACTGGTTGTAGGCATTCATCCCGGCATCACCGTAATCAACAGCGTTGAGGACAGTGAACGGCGCCAGCAGAGTTTCATACTCGACCCAGCTCAGGGGGAACTTGGGATCGCCGTATCCGCCATAGTCCCGTGTGGTGCGGATCTCGGCCGGGGCCCACATGTTGCCTGCCGAATGCGGCAGTGCGCCGGTGGGGGCGCCGAAAATGGCGACATCAACCTCTCCGGCGACAAGATCTTCGGGACGCAAAGCCACAGGCAGCTTGAAGAAGGTTTGGATGCCAACGGGTTCCATCTGCAGCTGGTAACGCTGGATATCAATCGGCCCGGCTTCGCCTCGGCTGCCCGTACCTTCGCGCAGGTCACGCCAGATGTTGGTGGATTTGTCCTGCTTGATGTTCATCTTGCTCGGATCATCCTGGTTGATGTGCGGCATCGGTGCAGGGTCTTCTTTCGGCGCGGCGTCAACGATGTCTTTGAGCATTTGCGCTGAACCCTGGGATGAAAACGCACCAAGCGACGCTATCAGCGTCGTGACACCAAGGAGTGCTGAAACCTTCATCTTCTACCCTTCCCATGAAAAATCACATCTAAAGTCAGTGCCATGGTGCAAGGAGTCGCTATCCCCTCGCTACGTAATTTGTGCAATCCGGCCTCAGAAGCTTGGAAAAATGCGGTTGTCAGCTGCCGTATCGGCAAACCAAAGTATCCGCATGATACGTCAGCGAATTTTTTTGAATACATCGGACGAGATCAGCGAATTCCTGTTTGACGCGACAGGTATGATTCCCGGCTACACGCAGTACTCGGCCGGAGCCGCAGATCTGGAGTATGACATGGTCGATCTGGACGGGATTACGTTGCTTTGGGCACGTGGCACATCTCATTGTCGATGGCTGGATCAGATGTCCGACGACGGGCGTGTTCATTTCGGGTTCATTGTCAGCGCCGGAAGGGGGGCGGTGTCTTTGGGGCACGAGCTGACCCCTGAAGACGCCATGCTGTTCCTGCCAGGGCAAGAGATGGACTATGTCTTTCTGGGGCCGGTCGTGACATTGGAGATCGGCGTCTCGCGCGAGATTGCCGATCAGTTGGGCTGGCAAATGTTTGGCGCACCGTTGAGCAAGCGCCCATTGCCATTGCTGCAACAGCTTGAACGCGTCTGTCGGCATGCGACCAGGACCGCCAGCAGCCACCCCCTATCTGATGCCCAGCTTGCTGAGTTGAAAGCTGCCGTTCTCGATGCGCTTGAAGTGGCACTGACGCCTTGGTTGGAGGAGGATCCAACCATAGCGCAATTCGTCGACAGCGGCAGTCCCGCTTATCGCGTTTTGCAGGATTTGGATGACTTGCTTATGCATCCCGACGCCGTTGATGTCGACGTCGGCGATATGGCCCACAGATTGGGTGTGTCCCGCCGAACCCTTTTTTATGCTTTGCGCAAGTCCGCTGGGCTGACACCGCGGCGCTACCAGGAACTGCTGCTCCTCAGGCGGTTGCGACAGAATTTGCGGGACGCCAATGTTGGGAACAACACCGTCACGCAACTTGCCTCTGAGTTGGGGTTCGGGGATTTGGGGCGGCTGTCGGGCAAATACCACAAGCAATTCGGTGAATACCCGCACGAAACTCTGCGAAACTAAACCTCGCTCAGATAGGCACGCCGTAAGGTTTCGCTTGGCAACTCACCAAACGTTCGGCGATAGGTACCGGCAAGCCGCCCCAACTCTGAAAACCCATGTTCGTTGGCAAGTACTGTCACAGAGGCCGACTCGGGTGTCTCTTTCAGCAGGTGGGAGCGCAGGGCGTTCAACGAGGCGTCTCGCAGAATTCGCGCGGCCCAACCTCAATTGCGTGTACCCAGCCAAGTTGCCGGAAAACAGCAATCAACGAATCCGAACATTCGAATAATACTTGCGAAACTGGCAAAAGACACCTTCAATCGAGACGTCTTTTGTTACCAGGGGCGATGAAATGAGCGCAACCGAACCCAAACCAGAAAACACTTCTGCGTCGCGCGGGTTCCTTTCGTATTTTGTTCGCGAGCCTTTGGTCCACTTTCTGGCCCTGGCAGGACTGTTGTTTCTGATGCAAGGCTTGTTTGCCACGGACAAGCGCGACCTCATTGTAGTCGATGCCCAGACACAGAAGTTCTTGTTTGAACAAGAAGAAGAGCTTCAACTGCGGTCCCTGTCGGAAGAAGAGAAGGCCGACATCATATCAAACTTCATCGAAGAGGAGATCCTGGTTCGTGAGGCCGTGAAACGCGGCTTTTCGGACAGTTCGCGCATTCGGGCGCTGCTTTTGCAAAATATGCGGTTCTTTATCGCCGGCGACATTTCTGAACCAAACGAAGCAGAGCTGCAGGCCTATTTTGAAGCTAATCTGGACCTCTTCGAAAGCCCCCCAAGCCTGGACTTCGATCATGTCATGTACGAGGCGGGCAAGCCAGTTCCTGCGGATGTACTGGAGCAGCTCAGGTCAGGCGTGGACCCAGACACGCTAGGGGATGCGGATCTGGCCTTTGGCCGCTCTATCCGCTTCATGACACAAACGCGGATAGCACAAGTCTTTGGCCGTGATGCGGCCTTGGAGGTGATTGCCGCGAGCGCCGACAGCGACGCGTGGCATGGCCCCTTTGTGACGCCTTCGGGCTCGACGCACTTCCTGCGCGTTATCCAACGACACCCCAAACGATTACCTGATTTCGAAACGGCCCGAGACTGGATTTCGACACGGTGGCTCGCGGATCAATCCCGCGCGATGCTTGATCAGGAAATCAAAGCCGTGGCGCCAGGCTACAAGATCGAGATCGAACCCGTTCAGGAGGGAGAGCCCGGTGCTTAAGTGTTTTTGGGTTGCCCTGCTGGCATTCGTTCTCAACGTGTTGCTACCCACCCCACCATCCGTGGCGCATTCTTTGGGTGTTGACCGGGCTGAACTGATCGAAACGCGACCGGGCGAATACCGCCTGACCGCAAAAGTCCCGCGCCGGATCGCGCCCGCGATTGTCACTCCAGCTTTGCCGGAACACTGCGCCCTAACCGGTTCTCCCAACGGTGAGAGAGGCGGCTATGCGGTCGTGTTCACCTTTCAATGTGCGCCAGCCCTGACTGCTGATGATACGTTGGTTCTGCCCTGGAAACGCGAGGGCGCATTGCTGACCGTTCGTTGGCTGGGCCAAGAGCCAGTATCCCGTTTGGCAAAGCGCGAAGGAAACGTGATCGAGGTCGCCCTTGCTGAATGGCTGGCTGGTTCAGGCACGCCGCTCAAGGCAGCAAAGCGTTATACGATCTTGGGTATCGAACACATCTTGATTGGTATCGACCATTTGCTCTTTGTGCTCGCCTTGCTGTTCGTCGTCGGCGGCGGGTGGATGCTGGTCAAGACCATCACCGCCTTCACGGTTGCTCATTCCATTACTCTGGGCCTTGCCACTTTAGGGTATGTGTCCCTGCCATCTGCACCGGTCGAGGCTGCAATTGCTCTATCCATTGTCTTTTTGGCGTCAGAAATCATTGGGCACGCCCGCGGACGCCAATCTCTGACCTTTAAGGCACCCTGGTTGGTCGCATTTGCCTTTGGGTTGCTGCATGGACTGGGCTTTGCCGGAGCCTTGTCGGAAATTGGCCTGCCCCCAAGCGAAATTCCCGTCGCACTCTTGTTCTTTAACGTCGGCGTCGAAATCGGGCAGCTTTTGTTTGTTGGCGTTGTCCTGACACTGACATGGCTTCTCTCGCAGCTTGCGCTTTCAAGTTGGTGGACAAAAGTTGTGCAGGGCGTTGTTGTTTACGCCATTGGCACGGTTGCAGCATACTGGCTCATAGAGCGAACTCTATCGATGTTTGCTTGACGAAGTAACTTTGACCCAATGCCATCGAGAGCGCTCTGGTCCACCAATTTTGCAAAACCCCGTAGCGGAGCACTGGTTGACATCAATGTGGGTCTCAGCTCAGCAACAATTCACCTCGCACTTCAATGGCTGCTTTCAAAGGTTCTCGGAAAGAAGCGAGCCAGGGCAGCCAACGGTTATTCCGCGTCGACGATCAGGAACGATCGACAACGCAGGTTGTGTCCGCTTTGGGCTGTGAGCTGACGTTTCCAGTCCTAGCTCCTTAGCAAGCCTCATAGTTGAGTATCGTTAGAGCGAGTTGCCCTCGTAGGGGCTGATGATCCTCCCAGTCCGTTCCTGGAATTTCAGCAACCGCTGGACATAGCCTGCACAGGCATTCTGCTCACTCTCGTAAACTGCCCAGCGCAAGTCGTGGACGTGCTTCTGCAATGCGCCTTCATTCACATCCTCGAACTCCTCGCGCCCAGGAAAGTTGTAGGACATCCGAAGGGGCCTCCCAGTCACTTCTTCCGATGCATACAGCATGACTTGCCTGAGTTCTCCAACATGCCGACAATCTACGATGTAGCTGTCATGAACAGACAAGACCGGGACGCCCTTCTGGGTGAAGTGGTTGTGGATCAGGGAGGTGATCTCGCTGTCCTTCCGCATCAGCTGGATACCCTGATCCGAGAACAGGTGGGCCTCCAGACACGGGTTCCTGGAGAGAACAGCACCTAAGAGAACCTCCAACTCGTCGTTGCTCATCTCTTTTCCGGCATTCCCACTAGGGAAGCTCTGCCTGAAAGCCTTATAAGCAGACGACTTTTCCTTCGCGTTGATCGCAGTAAGCACTAAACGCTTGGCTAACATCCTCAAGGCTTTTGGCGGTAATCCCTTGATATTAATTCCCTCAACAAGGTATGGATCTTGATCCAGGGCTAGCCCTTCTTGAGCGTAGATCATCGCTACATGTAGGCCCTCATAGTCCGCTTCGATCGTCGGTTCATTGTTGATCGTGATTTTGGACCGCCAGCCACTGTCGATCTGCTGCCACCAGCCACCGTAAAACCGGCCATGCATGTCCCAGACACTGCGACTGAAGATGCGCCTGGTGCGCTTGTTGTGATCTCCGATCCGAATGCGTCGCATGTCATCACCGTCACCACTAGGTGCAACGGGAAGATCGGCCCTGATTTCCAGCACCGGTTCTTCCAGAGAAGGGATGTCGATGAACGAATTGGCTATCAGCTCATTGTATGCTGCGAGTTCCTCACGCCAGCGGTATGTGTCAGGGGTGTCCGTATATTCGATTTGCTTCTTGTTGTCGTTCTTGAGGATGATGATTTCTTCACCCTCAGCTCTCCCGATATCGTCACGCTCGAACTTGGCTTGGGCGAACCATGCCTGTAGCTTAGCGGACGCCCTAATGCGAGTTGTCCGATTGGCTCTTGCGCCAGCGCCACCGTAACTCCCTCGTGCGAGATCAAGCAGACCTGCCTCGTGGAGGGCCTTGATGATCGGAACGATCTTCTTGGATATATGCAGTGCATTGTATCTGGAGTTAGTGTCCCACGAGTTCACCGACATAGACACGCCGATACACAACTCCGGATCATCCAACCACGCCACATACAAGTCCAGGATCAGCACCCTGAGCTGCTTCCTGAATGCCATCTTAGGCTTCGGCCCTCTAGTTTTCTCGCTAATGACCTCTCCCAGAAACCCCTCCCAGATCCTGTCCACAAGCCCCTTCACCTCTGGATGATCTGACCACTTATGCACGTCTATGGGTCTGGAATGCCAAGGGTTAATGTTATGGTCAGTCATACTAGGGCCTCTTGATGGGGAACTCTGTGAGAGGTTCTCTGGCGGGGGATCCCTTCCAGGAGCTCCTACTCAGGACCTTCTCTCTCCCTATATTCTTCTTATCCATTACTTATACCTATTAATAGGAGAGATATCCCCCTCCATACGGAGGTCCTGAGTGGGGCATAAACGGGGGCATTCTCGTCAGCCTCGAGGGCGGCGACTACTTGCTCGGATCATCTGTAAGAGGATGGCTGGGGTGGTAGGAATTCCAGCCCGATGATCCCTTTCTTCACCTTACCCTGCCAGAGAGCCAAAGTGGGGCATTCCTGGGGGCCTTTCTATGGTGGAACACCCTTGGGACAGGTCCTGTGAAAGGGGTGCTGTAGAGGCCACAGAGAGGGCCTCTGGGTGGGTGATCAGTGGAAACGGTTCACTCGGTGCTGAACACGGGTGCAGGCCTGAACAGTGCAAACGATCGACCGAACCATTGCTGTTGGAAAAGAATGATTGCTGAACATCGAAACCTCCTAACGTTGACCTTACGTTAACCTGATTCGAGATTGGGCTCTGTAAGCAGGGTCACACAAGGTCACAGGAATAGCTTGGTCATGGTGGTATTTCTGGTCCGAGGGACCCTGTCGGGGAATAGGTACTAGTAGTGATAGCAGGGAACCAGAGTGAGCGGGGGAGGAACCCCGGTGGTGGAGGTCTGTCAGGCATGGTCAGACAAAAAAAGGGAGGAAACCCCGCCTGGATAGCCTCGTGGGGAGGATCCAGACGGGGGGTAGGTGGTTGGGTGGCTTATGCAGCGATCAGGTCGTCAGGTGCCGTTACTTCGCAATAGGTCGGCATCTGGTAGAAAACCGCATTCTTTCTGGGACGGGTTACCGCTGTGTAAAGCAGGCGCTTATGATTCACCGGCGACAACCAGTGAGGCTTTCGGAGTACCGTCCCGGTATCGATGTAGATCGTATCCACGGAACGCCCCTGGCTCTTATGCACAGTCGCAAGTGCGGCCAACTCGAAGCGATTGATCTCATCTATCCAGACGAGAATCCGATGTGCATCGTCATAGCTAAGCTTGCCCTTCCGATGAAGGCTCATCATCCGCGAACTCAGTTTACCAGCATCCTTCTCCTTATCGAGAATGAAGGCAGTCTTGTCCGTCTCAGCGAAATGTAGTGTGTCACCAACGACCGTGAGACTGCGAGTTCGACTGACGCAACCCGGTACATCCGGCAGAACGCGGGTGTGACGCTCAACGTGACGAACCGTCAACTGTTCTCCATTGCGGAACTTGTCATCAGTCTGCTTGCTCATGACAACGTCTCCCGGGCATAGTTTGTCATGATCAACTTGACGGACCTTCTTCCTCAGCCTGCGAAGTGCTGTGTTGTCGGAGGTCACCGCAAGAAGATCGTTTCCGTTCGCGTAACCTTTAGTCAGATCGCGCATCCACACGTTGCCCGCGACAACCTGCACTCCGCTACCACCGAACAGACAGGGCAGTTCTTCATCTGGACGGTTCTCGGTAGAATCACGAAGCATCTCGCCAAACTGGAAAATGTCGCTGTCTTCGGAGAACCTCATGCTATGGTTAAGCGTGATGGTGCCGAAGCCCTGCTCGGTGATAACTTCGCGGCCTTGAACCGGCGGCAACTGGAAGCGATCACCGCTTTAAACGACGGGCAAATTGAACTCCGTGGCATAGTCTTCGATTGCGTCGAAGAGGAATTTATTCACCATCGAGAACTCATCTACAATGATGATGTCCACGTCACCAAATGAACCTGATTTCACCTCACCCGAAGCCATTCTCGAAAGGGCGACATGGGCAGGTACGTAGCCTTCGATGTCCTCAAGGTTCTGATCCTTGAATTTGTACCATCCGATGGCGCTGTGAATTGTCGTGACCTTGTGGGAGGTGCCGATAAGCTCTCGCTCCAAAACGGCTTTGGCCGGGTGGGTCGGGGTAAGAAAGAGCGCCTTTCTGCCTGTTACGGCCTTGGTGACAGCATAGGTCTTCCCAGATCCGGCGCGCCCTGACACCACAAGTCGATCACCGCCTTGCATACCTGCAATTGCCCGCGCCACATTTAGCTGTTCATTGTTAAGTTTATTCATGGTTTATGTCCTTGCAATACTGCTGCAATTGCTCCGAAAATCGGGCGCAACAGTCCAAAATTCATCGATAGAGATCGAGTTGCGTTTCCTAGTCCAAGGAAAGGCAGATGGAATAAGCGAAGAGTGCAAACTCTTCCTTGTAAGGATCTATTTATTCATAAGTGAGATTCCTTCTCACGTACCCGCAACGTAGTTTGCCTCGGTAATCGGGGCTTGAACCACTGGCGATAGCACAAAACGGCTTGAGAGGCGGGCTGGTCTCTCACCCTCGGAACTCAAAGGAAATCTCCTTACTTCCTCCATGCTTCGGGGCGACTGTCACATAGGCATTCTCAGATTGGATGCAAGTAATTGGTGAAAAAATGCTGAAACTATTTTGTTACCGCGCCCGAGGCCTCGGAAGACCTCGGACGAAGTACTGTCTATACCCCCGGCGACCGACTGGCCGCCGAGGGAAAGTGTTAGTTCGGCATTCGTCGGTCCACCACATAATCCGCCAGCCACTGCCAGTAGGCATCGGCACCAGCGAAGCCTTGAGCCCTTGCAGCCAAGTTCTCCGCCTCAGAACGAGAAAGGCCGCCATCGTACTCTGCGATAGCGGCCCTTTCCTCGAAGGCATCAATGTCGGGTATCCGGCTCATGGCGAACACCCCGCTGGCAATCTGATCTGATCGACGATCGACCGCTTCTGTTCGTCCGAGATACCGGCAGAGTATATGCTGTAGGTGATCCCGTTCTCAGACCGGGCTGACTTGTGGCCAACGATGCTGGCGGTGAAGTGCTCCGGAACGCCTGTCCGCTCACACTGGGTGATGAACCACTTGCGGGTGGAGTGGAACACCAAACCTTGCCTGTCGATGCCCAGCGACTGCCTGAGCTTGGCGAAACGCTTGGTGATATCATTCACCTTCAGGTCAGGGAACAGGGGTCCAGCGCTGGGCAGCTTTGCCATAACCGGGTCAAGGGCTGGATGAACAGGAACCTGACGTTCTGCTGCGTCGGTCTTGAGTAAGCGAAGCTGGTTCGGGCGAACAAGGAAGAAGCCACCGAGGTTGCCCTTGATCACCAGATCCTCCCTGAGCAGGCCCGCAGCCTCCCCGGCTCTCATGCCTGACAAGAGGCAGATCGACAGGACATTGCCAATGACAGCATCAGCCAGCTCCCAAAGGTGCTTTACCTCCTTGTCAGAAGGCACAGCGTAGGGCTGGTGCCGAACCTTGGCCTCGAACCGCACGGAGGAGAACGGGTTAGCCTCAAGGTCGCCCTGGTAGACACACCAGTCCAGCCAGTGACAGACCTGAGACCAGATACGCCGCTGGGTCCGACCCGTGATCCTGGCCTTGCTCTGAGATGACCAAACCACCGAAGCATCCAGAGACATGCCCTGTGTCTTCTGTGACTTGCCGATGGTGGGGCTGAGCTGGGCAATCAGGGACAGGAACTCCCGCCCATCCTCCCGCGTCAGGTCCACCAGCTTCCTGTTCCCGTACTTGGACCAGAACAGTTCGATGGAGTAGCGGACCGACTTGAACCCACCGGGCCGAAGCTCCGACTGGCGCTGGATGAGGTAGCGTCTGGCCGCCTCCTGGACCGTCACCTTGGGCTGGATCACCTGATCGTACCGAACAGGCTCAGAGTGCTCCAGAGTGGCCCGGAGACGAGCAAGGGCGAGTTCCGATGGGGTGGCCCATTCCGAGGAGGAAGCGTCCGAGACCGCGTCTCTCTGTGGCAGAGACAGAGCCCCTGAGAGCACTTGATCCACGGTCTCCTCGTAGCGGACATTCACCTCAGCAGCCCTCTGTCGGGCGACCTTGGCATCACTGGTCTTCAGTGACTGCTTCAGGGCCTGTTGTCCGAGGAGTGCAGCGACCTCCTTGGGGTAGTTCCGCCTGTAGAGCCAAGTCTGACCCTTTAGATAGGCATAGCGAATTCGGGCAGACGACATGGTCTGTTCCTTTCATGTTGGATTGTTGGGGGTGAGTCAGTTAGCGGCCCTAGAATGGACGCGCAGGATCAGATCGAAATCTGGCTCTCCGTATTCGTTCTTGAGGGGGCCTGTGATCGAGTATCCGGTGACAAGGTCTTCGTAGACCTCATCAACGCGGAACAGGTGCTCGGGCCAGTCTTCCCCGGCACGAATGACGACAATGTCGCCTTCCCTGAGATCGAGATAAGCCATACTTAGACCCTCCTCATCAGGAGGTCAGGCAGGACAGCCCCGAGCGTGAAGCTGAAGGGCAAGGGGAACGGGATTGGTTGGAGCCAGTCAGGCAGTCCAGCCAGCACCAGAAGGACCACAGCAAGGACCTCTTGTATGGTCAGCCGAAGGTCGTAGCGCCTCCGCAGACCCCAGGCCAAGGCCAGCCGGAAGCCGACCCCAGTCGCCATAAGCAGCGTGTAGGTTGCAAACATCTATACATCTCCATGAGAGTTTCTTTTGTATAGATGCCTGGGATTGCTCGATTTTTCAGATGCGCGACGGGTTAGTTGTTTCCTCCGCCCAATTTCCCTCGCACCCATACCGTCGCTGAAGTGATACTAGCTATGGGTACATTCGCAGCTCGCTTGATTGCACTGTAGGTCGAATTCTCTTGGTCCAGAGCGGCAACTATGCGTTCGATTGCCATCTCTTCCCGTTCGTCTAGCTTACCGTCCGCTTCCGCGATTTCCGTCAGCAGCGCACTTAGCCCCTTCTGGATTTTGGAAAAGTCACAGTCCGGGTTCGTTCTAGCGAATTCAGCGAGCGTCGCAGCCATATCAATGATCCGCTGTTCTTCGGTCGTCTCTTCCAGCAGGTCTAGGGCGATGCTTGTGTAGATGGGGTCGAAGCCCCACTCTTCGACAAAGTAATCAGCAATGACTAGACGCTCGCGTTCGTGGATGTGCCCATCAATGGACGCCACTTTCACGGCCAAACTGCCGACCAGGTCCATGAATGAAGCCCCGAGAACATCAATTGGAGTGTTCAGGAAGCGCGGTATCTCGTCGACGCGACTTCCGTAGTAAGTGCGGAAAAGACGGTTCACTCCATAGAAGAGACCGCCAGCAGCTGCGCCTGCTCCTACTACCCAACCTATGGGCGTTGCTGCCGCTCCCAAGCCAAAGAAGGTGGCTAAACCTGAAGCGGGAAAAAAAGTGGTTGCCACAACACCTGAACCCGCGATGGCAGCCCCATCTCTGGCGGCACTACCGACATTCCACAGCTCGCCTAGTAGGTCGGCTACCTTAAGAGAGCTGAATGCGCCTGCGCCTGCGCCGATACGCGCCTTGAACTTCTCTGAGTTGGCGACGACACATTCGACATCGTCGAAGTTTTCAATCTGACTTTCAATAAAAGACACTGTTCATTCCTGTATCGTTGGTCCCAGAACCCCGAATTCCACGGCAACGCGGTCCATTGCTTCCTTCATCGCGTTTTGGCGAATATCCTCGACAACTCCCGCTCCAATACCCAGGAGATACATGAGTTTTTGAAATGCAACCACAATCCCAAGAACTGTGGGTCCTGCACCCGCTGTGATTACAGACAGTATAGTCGAGAGGATTGTCGCAACAATTAGGCCTAGGGTTGAGTGCGGAAACTTATGAACAAGGGTCATAGCGATTTGCAGAACTCTTCTTCCTACCGCAACAATGACCTCACCTACCTTCACAGTAATCTTCGCTACATCGTAAAGGAGGGCTTTAAGGTCAGCTGACAAGTCTGTCTGATCAAGAAATGCTTTGACCTTTCGCAACGGGGGTGCTGTTTGGATTCTTTCTAATGCCTCTTCCAATGTGAGATTCTTCTTATCAATTCGCTCATCCATGCTCGCCTCAGGTTTTCTGTGCCAAATAATTCAGAGAATAGGCCCACGTGTTCAGCCCTGTATTGACTTGGATCACATTGATCGGAGAGCAGGAGACAGAGTACTCAACCACCGGGGTTCCTCCCCCCCCCCTCTCACTCTGATCCCTGCTATCATTACTAGTACCTATTCCCCGATAGGGTCCCTCTGACCAGAACTACCTCCCCAGAGACTCCACCAAGAGGCCCTCTCTGTGGCCCCTACAGCACCCCTTCCGGAAGGCCTAGCCCAAGGGTGTCCCACCATAGAAAGGCCCCCAGGAATGCCCCACTTTGGCTCTCTGGTATGGGAAGTCGAAGAAAGGGATCATCGTGCTGGAATTCCTACCACCCCAGCCAAACCTCCTTTTTAATATGTTGATTTTATTACATAAAAATACAATCTAAGTATACTATTCCCACCATTTTTCCTACCTACACATCAAAATAGAAATTGTGTTATCGGGTTTCATTGAAACTGTGAGGGGGCGGGTCGAACAATAGGCCATTTAGGAGTTAGACCGCATGGATAGGCAAAATTCCGTGTGGTACAAATTAAAGGTTTTCAAAACTCGAAGTCCGCTTTCCCCTTCTATGCAGTCACCTGACCAAAAGACTCGGATGATTGCCTTGAGCCCAAAGCAGCCGGATCGAAATCCCAACCTTCGATCATGCAGCAAGTTGAACGCCTCGGCTAGGCGCTGCAAAGCAGCGAGAAAAGCGGCCATTCGTTGTGAGCGCAGCGAAATCGGGAGGGTCTATGACCGAGTTGCGGGACGAAGCCGCCAGTCGTTTGACGCTTGATCTGCGTCAAAACTGGACTCGGTTCTTCATGTTACACATCGTCAGGATCATCTCGAAGGAGCAACTTTTTATGAGAACGCTAATCATCGCAGCTCTAGCACTGTTGCCTGCCGCATCGCTTGCTGAGCCCGAACACTGGACCCAACTCCGCAGCATGCCATTCCCCGAGAAATACCCGACGGAAGAGTCAGTCGAGGTGCTCTACGACGAGATGCAGTTTCACCGCGCGACGCAGGTTGTGCTCTGGTCGCTCCCGGCGATGACGCTTTTGGCAATGAAGAAAGGCTCCGAGGCCGAGTTCGGTGAAGGCTCCAACGTCTTTCCGATCTGGAAGGACCGTTTGTCCGCCGAAACCCGCGTCAGCACGCCAAATTCTGACCTAGTTTACGGAATGGGTTATCTGGACCTGCAAAAGGACGGCCCAACCGTTATAGAAGTGCCGCCTAAACTGCAGGGTATTCTGGATGATTTCTGGCATCGTCCGCTGACGGACGTTGGCTTTGTTGGTCCCGACCAGGGTGAGGGCGGGAACTACCTTATCCTGCCGCCAGACTATGAAGGTGAAGTGCCCGAAGGCTATTACACCTTCACCTCGGATACCTACAATGTCTTCGTCTTCTGGCGGGCCTTCCTTGGTGAGAACCGCAGCACGGACGAAGCAGTTGCGCTGATGGAGAAGACCAGGATTTATCCATTGAGCAAGAAAGACAATCCGCCGAAAATGGAGTTCCCGAACGGGTCGGGACGACCGGCTGACATGCTCTACACGAAGGACTACAGCTATTTCGAGGGGCTTGCAGAGTTCGTGGAGAATGAATTCGTCGGGCCTGAGGACATGGCTATGCGCGGGCTCATGGCCTCGCTTGGCATCGTCAAGGGTGAGCCCTTTGCGCCCGATGAACGGATGCAGAAGATCCTCAGCGCCGGCGCCGAGGTGGGTATGAAGATGGCCCACGCGTTGCGCTTTGGCGACAAGCTGCCGAACACGAAATACTATGAGGACCGGAACTGGCACAATGTTCTGAACGTCGAAGACGTCAGTTTCAATGAAACCACGTTCCGCAATGTCGATGCGCAGGTCGGTATGTTCATCATAGGCTATTCGATCAGCGAAGCGATGGTGCTGAACATGGTTGGAAAGGGTTCCAAGTATCCCTTCGCCTACAAGGATGCCGACGGAAACTACCTTTCCGGCGGTGCGTCCTACCGCCTACATCTGCCAGCAGACGTACCCGCCGAGAATTTCTGGTCTATCACACTGTATGACGCGGAAACCGCCTCGGGCCTGCAGAACGGGCAGCCCTATCCCTCGATCGGCTCAAATGACGACCTTAAGTACAACGACGACGGATCGGTCGATCTATATTTTGGTCCTGAACTGCCCGACGGCGCACCTGAAGTGAACTTCCTGCGAACGGTTCCAGAGAAAGGCTGGTTCACGCTTATGCGGCTTTACAGTCCCGGCGAGGCCTTCTTCGACCAGAGCTGGCGGCCCGGCGATTTCGAGAAACTGAACTGATTGGTGGAGATAAAGTGATTAAGACGATGAGAATCCTCTTTGGTGCGGCAGCTGCGGTTTCTCTCCTGGCGGCGTTGCCGTTTTCGGCAACCGCACAGGAAACCATCGAGACGCGGATCGGAGAACTGGGCTTCACCCATTCCTTCGAAGATGGCTACCCGACCGACCAGACGCGGCAACTCCTGTTCGACGAGATGGATTTCCAACGGGCGACGCAGGCCTATATCTGGTCGATCCCGATGGTCAGCATGGCGCGGTGGCGCCTGTCCCACGAGGAGGAACTGGGCGCCGAGAACGGCCAGATCGTGTTCCTGGAGACTTATGCCGACAAGATCGGCGGGCTGACCTACAACGCGACAACGCCCTACGTCCTGCCCTTTATCGACCTCGCCGAAGGTCCCTGGGTTCTGGAGATGCCGGGACCCGATGGGGCCGTGCGCGGGGCGGCCCACGACATGTGGCAGATCGGGATCACCCGTATCGCCGAGCCCGGAAAGTACCTCTTCGTCGGTCCGGGCCAGGAGCCGCCCGAGGCCAAGGGATACGACGTCCACGTCTCGCCCACCAACGGCATGCTGCTCGGCATCCGCCTGATGCCGGAGGATCGCGACGCGCGCATGGCGCTTCTGGATCAGATCGAGGTCTATCCCTGGTCCGAGCGCGACACTCCCAAAACGCTCGATGTGATCACCCCCGACGGCCGGCCATGGATGGCCGCGGCGCCGCTGGGAATGGAGTACTGGGAGCTCCTCAACGACACCATCCAGCGCGAACCGGTGCATGAGCGCGACCGCTTCATCATGGCCATGCTCAAGCCGCTGGGCATCGAGAAAGGCAAGCCGTTCAAGCCTGACTGGCGCCAGCAGCGCCTCCTTTTGGAAGCGGCGATCGTAGGCGAAGCGATGGCTAAGGCCAACGACTTCTTCAATCCAAGGATCGAAGACGCCCATTATCGCGACGGGTCCAACTGGGAGTTTGCCACCGTCTCGCCCCCGGATCAGCGGCGGGAGTTCTACGACGAGCTGGACGGTCGGGCCGCCTGGTTCTACGAGGCGGTCACCAATGATCCCGCGATGCACGGCCAGAAGACCGGAAAAGGCCAGGTTTATCTCGCTGCCTACAAGGACGCAGATGGTGACTGGCTGGATGGTGGTACCGACTATGTCCTGCGGGTGCCCGCGGACGCCCCGGCCGAGGCCTTCTGGTCGATAACGCTCTACGAGGTTAGCACGCGGACGTTGATCCAGAACGCACATGAGATTGCCGATCGGTCCTCGCGAATGGATCTGGCTTACTACGACGACGGCTCGGTCGACATCTAAATGGGGCCGACTGAGCCGCAGGGTGATGCGCGGCAGAACTGGATCCCGACCGAACCCGGGCGTGCATGGTTCCCCTATTTCCGCCTGTATTCGCCGGAGCAGGCCTTCCTCGATCAGACTTGGGTGCTGCCGGACATCGAGAAAGCAGGAAACTGAACCGTGACCGGCCACGAACCGCCTAGATTCGCAAAGGACAAACAAATGAAATACGCAATCAGAATGACGATTTGCTCGCTTGCAATCACGCTAGGTTGGGCCAGTTCGTCTAATGCTCAATCCGAACTGGGTTCTGCTGTTCAGAACCCGATCAGTTCTTTGATCAGCGTTCCTTTTAAATTCTCGTTCGATAACGGCGCATCCAACGGCGACGCCAACGTGCTGAGCATCAACCCGGTTTTCCCGGTAACGGTTGGGGATTGGAACTTGGTGTCCCGTTTTATCGTTCCTCTTTATGACGCGCCTGGCGGTGTTGCCGGGTTACCCGGAAATCCAGGCATCGGAGATCCTTCTCAGACGGGCAGAGCAACCGGGTTAGGAGACATAAATTACACGCTTTTCTTCAGCCCTGTGAAACCCGTGAACGGATGGATCTGGGGGCTTGGCCCGTCGATCACTGCCGACACGGCCACGGATGAAAGACTGGGCAGCGGTAAGTGGAGTGGTGGATTATCCGCTGTGGCTCTGAACCAGCCTGGTTGGGGTACATATGGTGGGTTAGTCCGACACCTATGGTCGTTCGCGGGCGATAGTTCTCGCCAGGACGTCAACCAGACGCTCGTGGAACCGTTTATCAACTACAATCTGGACAATGGCTGGTATTTAATTAGCGACATGGTCATTACCTATAATTGGGAAGCCCCATCAGGTGATCGGTTGCTGCTGCCGGTAGGTGGTGGGGTTGGAAAGATAACGAAATGGGGCAGCCAACCTGTCAACCTGCGCGCCGAGGCTTACTATAATGTCGAGCGCCCATCCTCTGCACCGGAATGGCAGGTCGGGTTCACTGTTCAACTGTTGTTTCCCAAGGGATGAGCATCAAGTCAGTAAGTGACAGTCTAAAGGGATTCCACTCGAGGCGTCTGGGTTTGCACAACGCGACCCCAAAACCGAAATTACGGATTAGTACACCTTTCATAGAGGCGGGAGGTTCATCTTCCGCTCTGGGCTCAGAGCGGACTTGCGGCGGCGCAGCGGGGTAAGCTTGGACTGCGCTCCGTAAGCAGCCATTCCTGAAACACAGAAAATTCAACGCTTTCAGCGGCGTGTCCCGATGCCCGGACATTCGGTTGTTTAAAGCGGTCGTTGGACTACCGGGCCCGCTACGACCGCTCAGAGCCCTACTTGTAAATTCGTATTTTGTGCTGCGTGCGCTCGCAGCGCGAAAAATGCCGCATAAGCGTAAAATCCGATGCCGCCACGCAGCGGGAAAACCGGTCGTTCATGCAAGCCGCAGCGAAGATCAACGGTCGAATTCACACACTGCGGGACGAAGCAGCCTGTTGCAGGTGCAGCGACTGAGTAGGTTGACTAAGGCTTGAAAGATGTCGCGTTGTGTCAGAAAGTACTCGTCAACGTATTCGGGTAGAACAAAAAGATGGGTTTCGTTGACGCGATAAAGACATGCCTTGCAAAATACTTCGTTTTTTCGGGGCGCGCGTTGCGGTCCGAGTACTGGTGGTTTGTGTTGTTTGTCGTCATCGTCAGCATTGCCTTGGCAATTGTCGACGCCTCTCTGTTCGGCATGAACCCTGAAACTGGAGAGAGTAACCAAGTCATCACACCAATTTTCCAACTTGCAGTTGTCATACCCATGCTGGCCGCCGGATGGCGTCGTTTGCACGATACTGGAAGACCAGGCTGGTACCTGCTTTTGCCCGCAGCGCTCAGCATTGCAACCATGTTTATGGTTTTCAGCGGCGTCGCCGTGTTCTCAGTTCTCGAGCAAGGTGCGGACGACCCTGATGCGTTAAGAGGCCCAGCGGCCCTTCTCGGCACCACCGGCTTGATGGTTGTTGGGGTTGTTCAACTCATACTCTCAGTACTGATGATCTGGTGGCTAAGCCGACCGTCAGAGGAAGGTGCGAATGACTACGGCCCACCTGCGGTCTAAAACGACATTGTGACTTCGTCAGGATTTTTTTCAGCGGCCTAACGAAACGCTACTAAACGAATAAGAAGGTTACCTATGAAAAAACATCTGATCGCCGGCACGGTCCTCTCAATATTGATGTCATCCCCTGCTTCGGCTGAATGGAATTTTAGCGGGCCGTCCAATGCCAACGCCTTCATCCAGACGGACAATATGACGCTGGAGTTGCAATGCGACCGGGTCCGTTTCGCGCCAGCGGGTTATGAAGACGCACAGGACATCGTTGCCAAGCAAGGCCTGTCATTCCGCTTCATGAAGGATGGCTCGACCGAGGTTGGCGCATTCCAGGCGGGGTCGGCGAATGCGGATATCTCGATTGTCGACAACTATCCGGTCGAAGTCCGTTTCTTCGAGCAAGACGACTATGATTTCGTTTTGGATCAGATCGCGCAAAACGCAGTTCTGAACCTTTCGATGGTCGAGCAGGATATCACGTACGGTATCTTCACACTCAAAGGATCATCCGCGGCTATCAAATCGCTGCGAGCGGCCTGCAATTCTGGCGCGTCTGTCTCTCAAACCATGGAGGCACCCGAAGGTATTGTCTATTGTGGAGGTGGTGCCGTTCAGAGGGTCATCGAATACGCGATGGTTGGTCAACCAGGTGACCAGTGGGATGCCATCGTGACCGTCAATGGCGAGACCGTACGCGCGATGACCTCATACAGTTTCTTCGGAAACTCCCAACCACCAGCGGGCTTCGAGGTCGCGCTATTGGGCGAAGACCGGTCAGAGTTCCTTGTCTTCAGCGATGAGGGGCGGAACTGGATCGAATTCGGCGATTACACCTACGAACAATGTAATTGAAACACATCTGAAGGCTGGAGAGACGGAGATGGGACACCAGCTAGCCGGAACGGGCAAACGGGTTGCTGCTCGACGATGGACGGTCGCTCTTTATGCCGTGTTTGCGGCTCTATGCACTGCTTCGGCAAACGCGCAAGATTTGTCCGAACTGCCTTTTCAGTTGCTGGAAAAAGTCGAGGTCGCACGGCAGGCATGTTCGGATTTCGAGAACGGACAGTTCGCCCTTGAATTTGGAGCCATGCGCCGGGTCGATCTTGACGGCGACATCCATCGTGACTGGGTTCTGAACGAGTCCGGGTTCGCCTGCTCCACCGCTGTGTCGCTCTATTGCGGCACAGGAGGTTGCATGTCTCACTTCCTGATCGAGGATCGTGTGTTCTCGCTTCTCAATCAGGGATGGGACACGGCGAACATCGGCCCGTTCCGCGTGCTTTTGGCGGATGTGCATGGCTCGCAATGTGACGGTATCAACCCAACGCCCTGCGTCGTGGCCAGTGTTTGGGATGCAGAAGAAAAAGTCTGGCGCAGCACGGGTGCAGTGTGGGAGTAGAGTTTATCGAGCGCTTCGTCGAAAAGGTTATGCCTTGCATCGGCGCCTGCGCTTTGGTGCTGGCCGTGACGGGATGCGTCGAAACCACCTCGGAAGTCGCGATCAGCGAACCTGACCCGGAACTGAACTTCGTCCGCGGTTACAGAAGCGATGTAGACGAATGCCAACTTGTGGGCGAAACGGCGTTTACGGTCGAATTTCTCGACGATGCGGCAGATCTTGTGGCCTGTCCGACGGGAAGTGCAGCAATGACAAGCCTAATGGCGGAAACGGGAGCGCTTGTAATCACCCAGACCAACAGCTTCTCATTGTTCAGCATTCACTACCGCTGAACCACATGCTTGCACTAGGCGATGAATGGCCCGCCCGGTCGAATATGCTGGGGCAACTTCTGAACTAGTCCCCAACATTCATCGAGAAGAAATAGGTCGCGCACATCGTCTGGTCGGCAATGCTTGTAGGCGCGCCTATCCCTGTGAACATTGCGATGCCTAGATAGTTGAAACCGGAGCCTTCCTCGTCCCAGGCTGCCATATAGGTTATTGGCTGGTCGCCACAAAGCGTGTTTCCCCGCCGCAAGGTTCCGACATCCCCTGAAACACGGAATACCTGAGCAACAGGCACATCACCTGACGCGCCCCAACTGCCGGCAGCGCGAGGGTCATGAACTTCGAGATCAAGAAATCTGCCGGTTTCGAAAACCATTCGATTGGTGGACAAGATCACTGGGCCGGTAATTGCCATCGCCGTCTCGCTGTAGGGATTGAAGGCCTCGGACTCTTCCAAAAGCGGTTGGGACGACGCGGGGCCGCCTAATATCCCCATTGCCATTAGCAGCGTTAGGATTGATCGACGCATTTGATTCTCCATTGTGCGAAATGGTCTGACAACCTTAAACATCCTTTTTCTTCGTCGTCGAATCCAGCCGAGAGTCCTAGCCAAACGTTTTGAATGCTGCGCACGCAATCAAGGTCTGAGAAGGGCTCTTCGCTGCCTAATGCGTATGCAGAAACGCCGCTTGCCAGCGACTTCGGACAACGGCCATTCACCTGGATGCTATGCACTCTTTGTCAGCGCGGTGCTGATGTCTGGGTTAGGAGGGAGGATTGGAGGGCATATTATGCCAAGAGTCCAACTTCCCGCAGTCACCCTAAAACGCAAAGCATGGAACAAAGGACGGATCATCGGTCAGAAACGACCTCTGCTTCCGAAACAGGTTTGGGCCATTCGTGCCCGGCTCGAACTTGCAGGCTATCTACGCGATCTTGCACTGTTCAACGTTGCAATCGATAGCAAGCTGCGCGGGTGTGATCTGGTCAAACTCGCCGTGGCGGATCTGGTCAAAGATGACCGCGTTCGCGAGCGGGTTTCAATAATTCAGAGCAAAACCAAGAAACCCGTTCAGTTCGAACTGACTGAAAACACGAGGGAAACAGTCATTGCGTGGGTAAGATCACCTGGAATGATCGGGTGCCGGTTTATGTTCCCAAGCCGTTTCCATGACCGCCCGCATATCTCAACACGTCAATACGGTCGACTTGTTCGTGACTGGGTGACAGCAATTGGCCTGGAACCCAGCGGATACGGGACCCACTCGATGCGTCGAACCAAAGCTGCGGAGATTTACCGCAAGACGGGCAACCTTCGCGCCGTGCAACTTTTGTTGGGCCACACCAAGGTCGATAGCACAGTGCGTTATCTGGGCGTTGAGTTGGAAGATGCGCTAAGCATCGCTGAACGAATAGACATCTGAACGACGTTGGCGGGCGGCTATTGCCGTTCGCCAATCCAGACCAGGCCTTCGTACATCCTGCAGTAGGCGGCAGGACTGAGCCCTTTTTACCGAATGCTGCGAAGAGCACCAAAGTCTGGACTCAAATGTTAACCTGCCGTCCAGCCATGCTGTAGAATCCATGCTGTGATGATTTGTGGAAAAATGGGTTATACTTCAGTGACTTGCAAGATTCATTTTGCAACTCATGTTTACCTTTCGAGGTCGTGATCTCGCGCTTCGTCACGTAAGGCCTTGTCACGGTCGGGTCCGCGCAATGGATGAGGAGGGTGTGGACTAGGGCCACAAGCGAGCGGGCCTTGACGAGGAGACCGTGGTTGAGATGACCCTTGGCGGTTCTACGGTCTTTCGCTTGGTGCTCCTGATCAGCTTGTCAGCGACATCATTCGGTATTCCGAGTTCCTTTCATCTTCGCTCCAAAGGAGCTTCGATGAACCAGAAATCCCCCGTTGTTCCAACCCCTAAATCTATACTGAATGCGATGACGTTACGCATTATCGCCGCTCGTTTTCCGCGAGATGAACCACGCTGCAAGCCGGAAATCAATGGCGCCTCTGAGCCTAAACACAGCAAAATAATTGCTTATCCACGAGTCGGTCAAATTAGGCAGAGTAAAATTCCCGGCTGCTATATTATTCTTCGAGGCGAAGGACCAAAGCAAGCGTTCGCAAGTTGCTTGCCAACCGATCTGAAACGTATTCGAGCGCGTACGTCTGGAACTTCAGGGCCACTTCCGGATCTTCGGACTTCATGCGTTCGAATGCGACATCTGTCAAAACATGAGCGGTTCCTTTGCTGTCCGCTATGCCTACCGCAAGCGTCCCCACGTTTCCTTGCCTAAAAAAGCTGGCGACGCCGACCATCGAACCAGGGCCCGCGCTTCTTATTCTATGCTTTTCGCCATCCAATTCATCGAGATAGATGGAAACGGTCCCTTGCTCGATGAAGTGCAGCAAACGCTGCTTAATGCCGGGTTGTGAAACTACGTCGCCCTGAGAGAATTCAGTCGTTTCCAAGTAACTTCGGAACTTTTGAACAACAGCCTTGGCCTTAAAAACCTCAATCAACCTATCATCAATCGGCAAAGCTTTTGGGCTTGGATCAACGCCAGCCGTTCTGAGAAGGAAATCTTCGCACCATTCCAGGGCGCAGTCTGCATCCTTAAAGATTGGCTCGATAACAGCGTCACCATCAAGGAACTCTTCCTCATGCAATTGTTGATCGATTTCTGCGGGGACGTGAGCCAAGGCGAGTTGCGTTCCGACCTCCAGCGCCTTTTTCTTGATTTTGACCAAACCGTGAACAGCAGAAGTGTCCAAACCAGACACTAGCTGAAAATCAAGGATGACAAACTCAGGCGGGCCAGATTCTCTTGTCAGGGCTTCTACCACTTCCTCGTAAAGTTTGATTGAGGATGCAAAGAAGATGAAACCATGGAGTTTGAGATATAGAATCTTCTGTCCCTCGGAGGACAAGGCCTTTCGGTGGTCATCCGGGCGATCGACGTTGCTCGAGAAATCATTTCCATCCATCACCAAGCGAACAACGTTTATCTTGCTGTAGCTGACTACGAACAACACAACAGCCGCGGCCACACCGGTCGCAACACCCTCCAGAAACCCGATAAACTCGACAACAAAGAGGATCGCAAAGATTATCGCAACGTCACCGCGCCCGAGACTGGACCAGCTTTTGACCACCCAATCATAAAGGAAGCCCAGTCCGATGAACATTACCAAGCCGCCAAGCACAAATTTTGGGAATACTGACAGAGCACCAGCTCCGACTGTCATCGTAAGAAGGCAGAACACTGCGACTACGACCCCAACGAGCCGACTACCTCCTCGCATCCGACGCCCAAGAGTAGAGAGGCTAACATAATGATATCCCACAAGGCTTCCGCCGGGCGCAGCAAGAAGGTTTGCAATACCAGCCAAGCGCATCTCGCGATGGACATCTATGTCACGGTTAAAGGCTGACTCGAGCGCTGTGAGGTTCAGAAGTACCGAGATGAGCGCGATCGAAAGAATAGTGGCCAGCCCGGTGAATTCTGCCACAAACAATGTCCAATCGGCTGCAAGGAAGGTGGAAAGAGGTACTGGCTGCCACAATGCGCCCTCTCCAAATGGTTGCAGCAACCAGCCATGGGCAATGGCTTCCTGGCTTGAAGCGCCACTTAGAAACAGAGTTATATGAAAGAGTGCCACCGCGCTTAAGATGAGCCCAGGCATGATGAAAACATTGGAGTATTTGAGGGACACGAACAATGTAATGAGAGCGAATACGGCTCCGGGCAGCCAGAGATGCATCACTTCGCCGAGCGCAGTGAGTTGGGTGAAATCAAACGCTTGATCCGCCATTACGCTGAAGGAGCCCTTGAAAAGCAACCACCCCGTTGCCGCTAAAAAACCAGCGATAACTGGATATGGTATCAGCTGAACAAATGCCGCTAGCCGCCACCGGCCGACGAGGTAGAAGATCACGCCTGAAAGAGCAGTCGACACCACCATTATTACGACTGCCTGGGCAAACAGTATCTCAGGTGAGAGAGCGCTCCCGGGAAGTTGGGATAGAGTTGCAATCATGACAGCGATGATTGCCGTTGGGTTGTCTTGCGGCAAAGCCACAACGCCGCGAAGTTCGCTGAAGAGCCCGAGGACGAGCGCAATGACAACACCGCCAAACAGAAGTTGCCCTGTCGCTCGTGGAACGTAACCGGAGAGCTCGCCGGTAAATATCACGGCCGAGTAGGAAAACATGAAGGTGACAGTCAGAACACCCGCAACCAGTCCGGCGGTGATACTTGGGACAACAACGGCGCCACGCAAGTTTTCCTTCAACTCCTGTTTCCAGCCTGTCTGCATAAATCCTACTTCCTACTCAGCTTTATCGTTGACCTATTACAGGAGCGCTGTTTCTTAGGCTTGTGGCTTGCAATCGAAATAGCGTGTCAATCTTTTCGAGAAGCCAGGTGAATAGCGTTGCGTCACGGCTCAGCGTCGTTGCTTTCATGCCCCCATAGCATGCAATAAATCAGGACAAACGAGCTAAACAAGAAGATCCCGACTGAATCTCCCAGTACCCACCGACCCCAATTTATTGCGAATTCTGAAATCGGCATAAATCCAGCGAGATAAAGAGATGCGACACCAATTGTGGCGCTAATGGCTGCGCTGATTGCTGCTCCGAAGGTGCCCAGCTTAAGGGCTTTGTAAAAGATTGAGAACTCCCCCCAAGGGCCGAGAGTTCGCAGGGCCAATGCAGCTATGATCGCGCCCAAAGTGCTCCCGACTCCAATTCCAACGGCGGCTTGGATGCCTGATCCGTAATACAGGTTAGAAGCCAATACTGCCAAAGCAATGCTTGGCCAAAGCCGCATATCTATAAAGACCAGCGCAACAAGAGCAGAACCGGCAGGCAACCAGATGATCGCAACACCGTCGTAATTAGCCGCCAGTGTCAGGCTGAGTATGCCCAGAGCCCAACTAACAAAGAAGTACAAAACGAAAATACCAAAAAACTTTGGGCCTATTGGCAAGCCTTTCTTCTGAGTTTCGTTAGTGGGCAAATGCCGATCCCTCTTTCTCAGGTTACCGGTGAGCGTTCCCATTCCCGGAGCTAGGAAGCTGCACGTTCAGGAACGTGCCGCTTCCTCCCGCCTGCGAAGATCGTCTTCTAAATCTCGATCCTCGCCATCCTACAGACCGCTCCCTCGAGCTAGACTGCTTTTAGCGCTGCCTCATGAGCCACTTTGACCGTACGCATAATGCGGTCTACGACGAGATATGGGTCAGCATCAGACGCCGGACGCCGGTCCTCAAGATACCCTTTCCAGTCATGTGTCGTAGTGTAAAGCGGGATGCGGATTGATGCACCTCGGTTCGATGCCCCAAAACTGAACTGATCGATAGAGGCCGTTTCATGAGATCCAGTCAATCTTCGTTCGTTTCCGGCACCATAAACATCGATGTGATCCTGGTGGAACGGCCGGAAGCCTTCACAGAGCGCTTCGATATAGTCTTGTCCGCCAACATCGCGCAGGT
The DNA here is from genome assembly GCF_900302455.1 of Falsiruegeria mediterranea M17. Taxonomy (GTDB): domain Bacteria; phylum Pseudomonadota; class Alphaproteobacteria; order Rhodobacterales; family Rhodobacteraceae; genus Falsiruegeria; species Falsiruegeria mediterranea. Next base: position 18,197 of record NZ_ONZG01000004.1, on the reverse strand, counting down.
AGTCATACGAAAAGTTCGAGTGCATGCCCGAGCCGTTCCAATCCCCGGAGATCGGTTTCGGATCGAGGGTCGCAATCAGATCGTACTTCTCGGTGATGAGTTGAAGGAGGAATCTTGCTACAATCAGGTCGTCGGCCGCGCGAAGGGCGCCCTTGCCAAAACACTGAAATTCCCACTGACCCAGCATGACCTCGGCGTTGATCCCGGTCACCCCGAGGTCGGCGGCAAGGCAAGCGTCCCAGTGTTCATCGACCAATTCCCTTGCTTCGACGCGGTGCGCTCCGACGGCGCAATAATAGGGGCCCTGGGGCTCAGGAAAACCGCCGTCCGGAAAGCCGACAGGACGGCCATTCGAGGTCATCAGTATGTATTCCTGCTCAAATCCAAACCAGAATTCGGCTTCGGAGTCCCGATCGATCAGATTTCGCGTGTTGGTCTCGTGGGGGCGTCCATCCCTATGAAAAACTTCGCACAAAACGAGATAGGCGTTTTGTCTGAAGGGGTTTGGATAGACGCGAACCGGCTGCAGGATGCAGTCGGAATCATGGCCCTCGGCCTGCTGCGTCGAACTGCCATCGAAGCCCCATTTCGGGGTGTCTTCGACAGACCCGTTATACGAGCTATCCGGGTGGATTTGTGCCTTTGTCCGGATGTTTGCAATATCGTAGCCGTCCAGCCAGATGTAGTCGAGACGAGCGTTTCCCATGATTTTCTCCTTCTTCTTGTTGTGCGTTTGTGCGCCGGGCCATCCGGACAGTGGCGCACCATGTCCAGCCCTCAGGCCACGGTTCCCTAGTTTGGGGGATGCATCGGCCCACGGATCATCCGCATCGCGACTGCCATCGCATGACGGCGGATGTGCTTATGTTCGTCAATGCCGCTCAGCGACACATCAAGCCACTCCTCGACAGCCTTCTCCGTGACCGGCATCTTTTGAGCGGCCAGGCCAAGCACCGCTTCGATTGCTGCGGTATAGCCGGCCTTGGTTTCGGCCTCGTCATCCCAGTTGAAAACCAAACCCTTCTCCTTTTCTGTGTTGTGTTCAGTCGACCTGCCCGCTCTCCGCGAAAGCCTTCGGCAGTTTGACTCTGTTCACGAAACCGTTACATACTAATATTCAATAATCAATATATTTGGGAGGGGGGGCTTAAAAATGGAAGCTTTACAGCAGGTTATACCAGCCTTGGGCCTGTTCGGCCTTCTGGCATGCGCGGCCCTGTTGTTGGTCCGCATCGCGACTGTCTATGTGTCCGGGCGGGTTCACCGCATCCGGGCGTCGGCAGAACTCATTGGCCTTCTGGTGGTCCTCGATTTCACGATCGGTCCCGGGCTTCGCTTCCTCGGAGCAGACTCTCTTGTCGCGCCTATGGAGAGAGCCGTTCTTGCTGCGACGGCCATCGGTGTTGCCTTTCTGTTGAACAGTGTAGTTCGCGTCGTCCTTTGGGATGGACTGCTCTCTGATCATGGCGAGCGGAAGGTCCCGGTCATTGTCACGGGAAGCGTTGGGGTTGCCATCTACCTTGCAGCCATCTTGCTGGTGATGCACTTTGTGTACGACGAGCCAATCGGAGGTTTGCTGGCAACCTCGGGCGTAGCGGCTCTGGTGCTGGGCTTTGCCGCGCAATCGACACTGAAGGAGGTCTTTTCCGGCGTTGCTCTCAACGCCACCCAGGCCTTGCGTATCGGTGACTATGTCGAGATCGACGGAGTGTATGGTCAAGTCCATGAGATCAACTGGCGTTCGATTTCGGTCAAAAACCCGCATACCAACTCGCTCTACATCTTTCCCAACAGTGGCGTCGCTGACCGAACCATTCTGAACTTCAGCGAACCCACCAGTCGGTTTCGGTACTTCCTGACTTTCACTTTGGAACTGTCATCTCCTCCGGAACTGGCCATCCGCGCAATCGCAAGGGAGCTTGAGAATTCAAGGTTCGTTCGCCGCGACCCGAAACCCGACTTCAATATGCTCGGGTATACTAGTGAGGGGATTGAAGTGAGGGTTCGGTGGCACTTCGATGACGACGACCATTGGTGGGATGCACAGAACGAGATGGTCATGGCCATCTGGAGTGCGATGAGGAAGCATCGGCTGCGCATCGCGATCAACAGACATTGGCTGGGTACTGGCGACGAGTGGGAGAAACTCGACCAGACCGGTGCAGCTGATTTCGGGAAGGACAAGGTCGCCGAACAGCTTGCGAAATCGGGACTCTTTGCGGAGTGCACTGAGAAAGATCTCTCCCAGCTGGCCAATTCCACCAGGGTCCTGTCGCTCAATCCACCGGCTTGCTTCTATGAGCCGGGAGAGCCGTCAGATGGGCTCTATTTCGTCCTTAGCGGGAATGTGGCGCTTTATCAGCCCATAGACGAAGAAGATTTGCACGAAATCAAAGTCGAAAACTGTCAGGAAGGCCAGATCTTTGGCTTGCAAAGTTTCCTGGAGTCGGTGCCCAGAAACTACCTCGCACAGGCTGAACAATACTCAGTGGTTGCTCATATTCCTGACGAGGCCGTCCGAAAGTTGATATCCGATCATCCTGAAATCCACGGCAAACTCCAGGATGATCTCGCTGCTCGCGCTCAGCAACGCGAAAAAGATGCAAAAGTCGCCCACAAAGAGCTTCTGGCAGCTCTGCATGCTGAAGAACGCCGCAAGCTTTCTGAAGAGCTAAGACAGAACGTGGGAGAATTGCTGGAACGTCCGGGATTGCATCACTTCATGAGCCTTCTGTCATCTAAGGTGCGCCATGAAGATATTCTGAAATCGACAATGGCAGGCGCTGCCATCATCGCTGCTTGCCGGGGCGATGTTGATGAGGATGAGGAACAATTTCTTCGACGTGCCATGGCGGAGGCTGACTTACTCAGACACGTGAGCATTGACCATGGGCTTGATTTGTTTCGCGAATATGCAGCCCGTGATGACGTATTGGCACGGGAAGGTCAGGCTTTCGCCATGCTAGACCGGGCAAGCGAGATGAAGGGCGGACCACAAATCGCTCACGCGATTGCCGTTGGCATGACGGGCGTTCACGGAACGCCGATCCAGGCAGAACGCGAGGCTATAGTAGATATCTCGAAACAGCTCGGGCGGGATGTGCCCCAATGGGCGCAGGAAATCGAGGGAGAGCAGAATGAGTGACGGAGTGGCAAAATCAGGGTTTGTCTTCACCATTGGTCTTACAGGGCACCGTGACATTCATCCTGGAGCTGTTGCCGACATACGCGCGGCGCTAAAAAATGAGCTGGAGGCTATGCGGGATCGGTTTGAAGCCCTTCCGGTTGAGCTTGTCACTGGATTGGCTCAGGGCGCCGATACGCTCGCCACCGAGGTCGCACTTGAGATCGGATTGCCCGTGCGCGCGGTTCTGCCGATGCCCCGCGCGCTCTACGAGGCTGACTTTGAGGGTGAAGCCCATTCCGACCTAATCAGACTTTTGGATGACGCACGCGTCAAAGTGCAGGAGTTACCACTCCCTCACGGGACCGGGGAGGGCGACTGCAAAGAGGGCCCGGCTCGTGATGCCCTTTACGCGCGGCTGATGGACTACCTTGTTAGGCGTTCAAACGTCCTTGTCGCGCTTTGGGATGGAGAGGTGACGGGGCTTACTGGTGGATCGTCCGACGTTGTCGTTCGCTACCTCTCTGGTTCTGAGCCGCAGGCACGGCAGGCCCGCAAACTCGAAGCGGTCGGTGACGCTGAGTTGGCCGATGATCGATCCGATCTCGCGATTTGGATCAAAGCACCTAGGCAGGCGAGCGAAGTTGGGCAGGGCGACGTGCAGACAAGCTATCTGGTACAGGCGGGTGCTACCGGCCTTATCTGTCGCCTGCCGCAAATCCCTGATTTCGTATTGGATCGCTGGAGCGAGTTTGACCAGTATGCCATCGAAAGGGACACAGAAATCGGCGCCAATCTGACCGCCTATCCGATCTCTGCACCTGATGATGTCAAGATATCAGAGGTCGCCTCGTCGATCGACGTGGATTTCGTACGTGCGGATCAACTTGCCCTCGCAAATCAGCGTCAATCGGATCGTCTCTTTAAGCTCTTTGGGCTTATGGCAGCCCTGATGGGTCTGACATTTCTGCTCTATGCGAAGATTGCCGCACTGAAGCTATTTCTCATCGCTTATTTGGCTCTCTTCGCAGGAGGTTTCTTAATTTTCGCCATCGGCTCAAGGCGCGGGTGGTTTGGACGTCACCTCGCTTTCCGCGCGTTGGCCGAGGCACTCCGCATCCGCTTCTTCCTTGTCTTGTCCGGAGGTGGTGCAACAGGCCAGACACGGCGCCTCTTGCAACTGACTGGTATCGAGCGTTTCAAGGGCTTCGGATGGATTGGCGATGCAATCCGGTGCACAGAACCATTGACATACGAGAGCACCGTGAATGCAAAGGACAGAATTGCTGTAGTTTCCGAAAGATGGGTCAAAGATCAAGCGGCTTATTTTTCCCGAAAGCATCACCAATTGCATGCTGAGCACGAGCGTCTTGAAACAGTAAAGAAGTATCTGTTTCTTGCGGCTTTTCTCGGTGCCCTCTCGCTGCTTTTCTTCAAGAAGTCACTCTACGGTTTCCATATTGGCGACCTCGATGGCAAGACCCTTGTGGTTTTTCTCATGGGCCTCTTGCCGCTTTGGCTTGCCGTTTGGGAAATCTACCAAACGAAAATGGCAATACGTGAGTTGCTTTGGCAGTACGCAAACCAGGGAGAGTTGTTCGAAATCGCTGAACGGCGTCTCGAGGCGATTTCTGATCCTATCCACGCTCAGGATGTGATCACTGATTTGGCCGAACGTTCGCTCATGGACGTGGTCCAGTGGAGCACACACCGGTACCACCGTGAACACGAACCGCCGTCTGCCGGATGACTGAGGAAGTGGCAGATATCAATGATTTCAAAGCGCAGCTTTCAAAGTTGCGCCACGATCTTCGCACGCCCGTTGGCCATATTCTCGGCTATGCCGAAATGATCGAGGAAGATCTGCCACCTGACCTTCTGAAGACTTTCTCGGGAGACCTGCAAGCGATCCAGAATGCGGGCCACAAAATGCTTGCCCTCATAGAAGATTTCCTGGGCGCTTCGACGGCCTCGCCTGAAGAGGTCAATGTTGGTGACGCTCAGTTTCAGTTTCGAATGCAACTCAACCACATAAACGGCTATTCGGAAATGATCTTCGAGGAGGCGACAGACCTCGACGAAGCTGAGTTCATATCTGACCTGGAAAATATCGCCGAAGCGGGGCGAGCGGCGCTAAGTCTCGTAGATGCCATCCCGCAACGTTTGCTCGAGAAAAACACCAACAAAAAAACAGCTCCGAAGAAAGAAGGCAAACGCTCTCCGCAACAAGACATTTCGATAATCAACAGTCAAATCGGTCAAGGAGGCGAGCTTTTGCTGGTAGACGACGACCCGTCAAACCGCGAGCTGTTGAGACGGCGGGTCAAACGCATGGGATACTCGGCGCGGACGGTGTCCAGCGGAGAGGAGGCCCTTGCCATCCTCGAAACCGATCGATTTGACCTTGTCCTGCTTGACTACATGATGCCCGGCCTGTCTGGCCTTGAGACCCTGCAGCGAATGAAGGCGTCTTCTCGCCTGCGCACGATCCCGGTGATCATGCTATCTGCGTCAGACGACATTGAAATGATGGTCGACTGTATCCTTCAGGGTGCCGAAGACTACATTTTCAAGCCGTTCAATCCGATCTTGCTTCAAGCGCGGATCAGTGCATGTCTTGAAAAGGTTCGTCTGCGTCAGAACATCTCAAAGCAATTTCGGATTTTTATCTCTTCACCCGGCGACGTCATTCCCGAACGACGCGTCGCCAAATCCGTTATCGGGCGTCTCAACGAGGAGTTCTTCGGGCGTGCCTATCTGATCCCAATCCTCTGGGAAGAGGAGCCCATGCTGGCTTCTGAAACTTTCCAGGCTCAAATCCACCCACCGCATGAAACGGAGATCTACGTTGGTATTCTTTGGTCTCGCATCGGCTCGCCTCTACCCGATACGATCCTCAGACCCGACGGGACGCGATACGAGTCTGGTACGGCGTTCGAATTCGAGGACGCCTTAGGCGGTTTCAAGCAGCAGGGCTCTCCAGAGATGCTTCTCTACCGAAAGCAGGGGGCACCGACCTTGTCGCTCGAGGATCGTGAGGTTGTTCTCGATAGGCTCGATCAGATCGACAAGCTCAGCCAGTATCTCGATCGCTGGCTGATTGGCGATGACGGTTCTTATATCGGCGCATTTCACATGTTTCAAACCGAGGAACAGCTCGACACGATGCTCGAGATGCATCTGCGAAAACTCGTTGAAGCTCGACTGGCACAGGATGCATCGGTGCAAACAGACGCAGCCTGAGTCTGCGTACCGAGGATCCGGTAAGGAAGAAAAGGAAGGGAAGACAAAATGGCAAAAATTCTTCTGGTTGAAGACAATGAGATGAACCGAGACATGCTGTCTCGCAGGCTCAAGAAGAAGGGCTACGACGTCGTGATGGCGTTTGACGGCCAGCGCGGTGTCGAAATGGCCGCAGAGGAAAGCCCCGACATAATTTTGCTCGATATGAGCCTTCCGGTGATGGACGGCTGGGACGCGGCCCGGCACCTCAAAGACAGCGACCAGACAAAGAGCATACCGATTATCGCGCTGACGGCACATGCGATGGCGGGTGATCGCGACAAGGCCCTGGGCGCTGGCTGCGATGACTATGACACCAAGCCAGTCGACATAAAGCGACTTCTTGAAAAGATTGAAGGGTGGCTGAACGCCTGATGATGCTCGGTACTCATATCCGCAAGCTCTGGGAGTTCGTTTGATGGCGAACATTGATCTGCTCTGGGTCATTTTTGCCAGTGCGCTGGTCTTCCTGATGCAGGGTGGTTTCCTGTGCCTAGAGAGCGGGATGACCCGCTCAAAAAATAGCATCAACGTCGCGATCAAGAACCTCGCAGATTTCTGTCTGTCCACGCTGGTGTTCTGGGCTCTGGGCTTCGGGCTGATGTTCGGGCTGAGTTATCAGGGATGGATCGGATCCGACCTGTTCGCTATCGACTTTGCGAAGGCGTCCCCGTCTCTTGCTGTTTTCTTCCTGTTCCAAGTGATGTTTTGCGGGGCCGCGGTCACGATCCTCTCTGGGATCGTCGCAGAGCGCATGAAGTTCGGGGCCTATCTCTTTGTCGCGGTGATCGTATCGGGGCTTCTCTATCCCATTGCGGGCCATTGGAGTTGGGCCGGCCTTGACGGCGCTGGCGGATCAGGTTGGCTTGCGGATTTGGGGTTTGTGGATTTTGCCGGGTCGACGGTGGTCCACAGCGTTGGCGGCTGGGCCGGTCTAGCGCTTGTCTTGATTATCGGCCCGCGCTTGGGGCGCTTTGATGACGGCTCGGGCGCACAGACCATCACCCCGTCGAACATGCCGACCGCCACGCTTGGCGCTCTTCTTCTCTTCATCGGCTGGCTCGGCTTCAACGGTGGCAGCACCTTGGTGCTGGATGACACTGTGCCTTCGATCCTGATCAACACAGTCGTCGGGGGGTGCGTCGGTGCCATTTCGGCCGGAGGTCTGCGCTATGCGGTAAACCAGCGGCTCGACGTCGATCAGTTCATCAATGGCGCACTGGGCGGGCTTGTCGCCGTTACCGCGAATTGTTTCGCCGTCTCGACAGGGTCCGCTGCCTTGATCGGCCTGGTTGGTGGTATGATTGTTGTCTTTGTCAGCCAGATGCTTGAGGCGTTGAAGATCGATGACGCCGTCGGAGCAATCCCCGTGCACCTGGGGGCCGGGATTTGGGGCACAATGGCGACTGGCTTCTACGGGGATCTTGAGACCCTCGGCACGGGGCTGAGTCGCCTAGAACAGGTTGGGGTTCAGGGGCTCGGTGTCCTTGTCTACGGCATCTGGACCTTCGGTATTGCCTTTCTGATCTTCTCGGCTGGCAACGCAGTCTTCCGGTTCAGGGTGAGTGAAGAGGAAGAGATCGCCGGGCTCAATATCTCGGAACATGGGATGCAGCACGAAAGTGAGATGACGACTGCAGAAGGACATTCATTGGAGAGTGCCGTATGAAACTTCTGCACGCTCGATATGTCGCGACTGAAGGGCAACTGCAAAGCCACCGCTTCTTCCGGCGGAGGGTCGGTTGATGCAGAACATTGATCTTTTTTGGGTGATCATCGCCAGTTCCCTATTGTTCTTGATGCAAGCGGGCTTTCTTTGCCTTGAGAGCGGGATGACCCGTTCGAAGAACAATATCAACGTCGCGATCAAAAACTTCTGCGATTTCTGTGTCTCGGCCCTGGCATTCTGGCTCGTGGGCTTCGGACTGATGTATGGCCTGAGTTATCAGGGATGGATCGGGTTGGATCTGTTCGCACTCGACTTTGCCAAAGCAACCCCGTCACTCGCTGTCTTCTTCCTGTTTCAGGTGATGTTGTGTGTGACATCGGTCACGATTCTCTCTGGGATCGTCGCCGAGCGTATGAGGTTCGGGGCCTATCTCTTCGTCGCCGTTTTCGTGTCAGGGCTGCTCTACCCCATTGCAGGGCACTGGAGTTGGGCCAACCGTTCGCTCGAGACGTCAGGCTGGCTTGCGGATTTGGGGTTTGTGGATTTTGCCGGGTCGACGGTGGTTCACAGCGTTGGCGGCTGGGCCGGTCTAGCGCTTGTCTTGATTATCGGCCCGCGCTTGGGGCGCTTTGATGACGGCTCGGGCGCACAGACCATCACCCCGTCGAACATGCCGACCGCCACGCTTGGCGCTCTTCTTCTCTTCATCGGCTGGCTCGGCTTCAACGGTGGCAGCACCTTGGTGCTGGATGACACTGTGCCTTCGATCCTGATCAACACAGTCGTCGGGGGGTGCGTCGGTGCCATTTCGGCCGGAGGTCTGCGCTATGCGGTAAACCAGCGGCTCGACGTCGATCAGTTCATCAATGGCGCACTGGGCGGGCTTGTCGCCGTTACCGCGAATTGTTTCGCCGTCTCGACAGGGTCCGCTGCCCTGATTGGCTTGGTTGGTGGCATGATTGTCGTCTTTGTCAGCCAGATCCTCGAGGCCCTCAGGATCGACGATGCGGTCGGGGCAATCCCTGTGCACCTGGGGGCCGGGATATGGGGCACACTGGCAACCGGCCTTTACGGCGATCTCGAAACCCTTGGCACAGGCCTGAGCCGCCTCGAACAGATCGGTGTTCAGGGTCTGGGCGTGCTTGTCTACGGCATCTGGACCTTCGGTATGGCCTTTCTGGTCTTTTCGGCTGGCAACGCGGTCTTCCGGTTCAGGGTGAGTGAAGAGGATGAATTCGCCGGACTCAATATCTCAGAGCTTGGGATTCATCAGGAGAGTGAACTGCAAGCTTCAATATCAACGCCCGTTGGAACACGGCCATGAACAAGAACTTTGTCAACAAAACGGGATACGGTGGAATGGAGGCTTTCCCGAAGCTCTTCAAACGCCGGGCGCTGCTCAAGGGCGGGGGGGCCTTTGCCTCGATGCTTTTGGTACATCCGACGGATCTGCTCGCGCAAGCAGAGCATTCTGATGGGCCTCGCAGAATCAACTTGTCAGGCCGCCAGCGGATGCTGATCCAGCGAGCTGGAAAGTTTGTTTGTCTTGCCTATCAAAACCCCGATCCAGCCCCACTTCTTGCGGCCGCTGCAGAGACACTGGCGCTGCATCAGACAACCGAAGCTGGGTTGAAGGACGGAGACGACGAGCTCGGACTTGAGCCGGAAACTAATGCCTCGGTTTTGAGTGCGCTGACACGAGCGAACAATGCCTTCGCCCCGTATGGCCAGACGATCCGTGATGCGATCGAGGGCCGACGCGTCGAGCAAGAGCATCTTCAGGCGATTTCGGACCTCAACGGTCCTGCGCTTGCGGAAATGGATGCCGCAGTCAACCTGATCGAGAGGGTCTACAAAAGCGCAGAGCTATCCGAACAGATGGAGATGCTCATTAATATCTCCGGTCGACAACGAATGTTTACTCAAAGACTGGTTTTGCTGCTGTGCCTGTCTCGCAGCGTGTCGGCCTCTTGGGACACCCGCGAAGAACTCTTCAGAACCATGAACAGGTTCAACATATCGTTAAACATTCTGAACCGCGTGACACCAGGCGCGCTCCGGGACTCAAAATCACGGCCTATCATCGAACGTCTCAACTCACTTCAAGGTGACTGGGCGGCGCTTAGGGAGCGTATCTCGACGACCCTGCGGATCACAGAAGATGGGTCCGTAGAAGATATCCTGCATGTCAACGAAAGAGCAGAAGAACTTCTCACGAGAATGAACGAAGTCGTCCTGCTCTATGAAGAGGCCGCCGAATGAAGGGAACCCAGATATGACGACTGAAAGGCAAACCCCAAAACTGGGATTGACGATCGGAACCAAGCTGGCGGCAATTAGCATCGTCATATCGATGGCTGCTGTCTGTATCGCGGCCGTCTTGGCTGGATACTCGTCAAACGAAGCCCTGAAGCGTGCGGCGTTCGAAAGACTGACAGCCGTTCGCGAACTTAAGGCACAGCAAATTGAAAGCTATTTCTCACAAGTCGAGAATGAGCTCAAGTTTGTTGCGGAAAGCGCACCGTTGAAAGAAAATCTTCAACAACTTCGGCGAGGGATCGTTTATCTGCAAGCCTCCGAAGATCTTGTGACGCCAGAGTATCAGGATGCTCTAGATCAATTCTATCTTGAGGACTTTCGTGCACGGTATGAGGCGGAAACAGGAACCCGCGCCGACGACGCCATCATTGAAGGCTTGTTGCCACAGGATCCCCTGACGATCTTTCTTCAAAATCGATACATTTTTGATCCTCAACTAGTGAATCAAGTTCAGTTCGAGACACAATATGGGGCAGCCGTTTCAGAGCTGGAACAGTCACTGAGGGAATTTCAAGATCGCTTCGGTTTTTATGATGTATTTCTAATCGAACCTAACGATGGACGCATCGTTTACTCCGTTGAGCGGGAAATTGATTTCGGAACCAGCGTATTCGATGGCCCGCATTCAAACACAAACCTCGCCCGGGCAGTCACGACTGCCTTGGCTGCAAATCCAGATCAGGTCATTTTCGCCGACTTCGAACCCTATATCCCTTCATTCAACGCACCAGCCGCATTTGCCGCCTTGCCCGTGTATGATGGACCAAATCCGATTGGGGTCCTTGCCGTGCAACTTCCTCTGAGCGGGATCAACGCGATCATGACCTCCAACCAATCATGGAGCGACGTTGGGTTGGGTGATTCCGGCGAAGCCTATATCGTCGGCCGCGACAAGCTGTTGCGCAATCAGTCCCGCTTCCTGATCGAAGATCGTGAAGAGTATCTGAAATTGGTCGGTGAAGTTGGCCTCCCAAGCTCCATCATAGACCAGATCGAACGGACGAACAGTTCCGTTGGCTTGCAAGAGGTCGACACCATTGGAACGCAGGCAGCTCTCTCAGGACGCACAGGAACAGAGATCTTCCCCGACTACAGAAATGTCGAAGTCTTGTCCTCATATCGCCCGCTTGAGCTGTCGGGGCTAGACTGGGTCATCATGAGCGAGATCGACCGCGAAGAAGCCCTGCGCGATGCAGATCAACTGATCGACCGACTGATCTTGGTCGCCTCCATAGTTCTTGCGATCGCAATTTACGCGTCATACCTCTTTTCAATTTCGCTTACGCGACCTCTTAGACTGCTGTCTGGCAGCGCAGCGAAACTAACTGCTGGTGAATTGGATGAGCCGATCAAGGTGCAGACAAGCGACGAGATTGGCGAGCTTGCGCAGAATTTCGAAGCCTTACGCCTATCGATCGTTCATTCGCTTGAGGAAGTTGAAAACCAAAAGTCGATGTTGGAAACAACCGTGGCTGCACGGACGACCGAACTAAACGAGGCATCGGCTCAGCTTCAGCTTGCGTTGTCGAAGATGTCGAACGGCATCTACATGCTCGATGCCGACATGAATTACGTCCTGGTAAATGAGCGCTACACCGAGATGCTTGCTCTGCCACCACGGCTGGTCGAACCGGGGCAGCCAGAAGAAGAGGTCATCCGTTGGCACGCAGAAAACGGTGACTATGGGCTTGGCGATACTGAACAGCTAATCCGGGCTCGTTTGGAAGCTCTCACTGAGGGCCACTCATCAAACACTGTCCTCAATACAACGGCCGGCCGGACGATTGAGATTAGAACAACGCCAATCAGCGGAGGAGGACTCGTCGGGGTCGTTACCGATATCACAACGATCAAGCGGAACGAAGCTGAGCTCGTTGCACAGAACGAAAACCTAAAGAAGATTCAAGGCGATCTCGCGTTTAGTGAGCAGAGAATATCGAAGATTATTGAAGCGAGTCCCATTGGTATCCTTTCGATTGACAGAAAGGGAACAATTGAGACATTCAGCTCAGCTGCTGAGCAAATTTTTGGTTACTACGCGTCAGACGTTCTTGGAAAGAACATCAAGATCTTGATGGAAACACACGTCGCCGTTGAGCACGACCTTTATCTTGAACGCCGTATTCAAGGTGCGTCGTCAACGGTCGTTGGTCAAAGTCGGATCGTCAACGCCGTTCGAAAAGATGGATCGGTATTCAAACTGGAGGCGCGGGTTGAGGAAGTTCAAGTCGGAGATGAAATCTTCTATATCGGGCTCGTCGAGGACATAACGGAACGCTTGGAACTGGAACGACAAGCCGAGCAGGCGCGCGAGCAGGCTGAACGGGCGAATGAAGCAAAGAGCGCATTCCTTGCAAATATGAGCCATGAACTTCGCACACCGATGAACGCGATCATTGGATACTCAGAGATGTTGGCGGAGGATGCTGAAGATGACGGGCTGGAAGACATGCTCGGGGATCTGAACAAGATTACCAATGCTGGTAAGCATCTTCTGTCCCTAATTAACGACGTGCTGGACCTCTCGAAGGTCGAAGCTGGAAAAATGGATCTGTTCCTTGAAGACTTCGCCGTCGAGGACATTGCAGAAGAAGTTGCTAGCACAGCACTTAGCCTAATCGAAAAGAACGCTAATGAGCTCGTTCTGGATGTCGATCACCAACTAGGCTCCATGCACAGCGATGTAACGAAAGTCCGCCAGATTCTTTTCAATTTAATCTCCAACGCGGCGAAGTTCACCAAGGAAGGAAAGATTACTCTTTCTGCCAATGCGGCCTCCATATCAAATGAACCCGCAATTCAGTTTGCTGTCACCGATACCGGGATCGGCATCCCTGAAGACAAGATTGAGCATGTATTCGCCGAATTCTCTCAAGCGGATGAATCTACCACACGCGATTATGGTGGAACCGGCCTAGGGCTCGCCCTCGTTAAGAGATTCTGCGAAATGATGGGTGGAAGCATCCACCTCGAAAGTACTGTTGGGCAGGGTTCAAGTTTTATCGTCACATTGCCAAAGAAAGCTCACAAGAAGCATGAAGGGCTTGAAGAGGAAGCGCGCATTTCGGGCTCCACGTCGGAGCCCTCTTTATCGGACGAGGATGCGACACCCACGTCAGCTGCGCCAATCAAGGATACCTCTACTCAAAAATCGGTCCTCGTCATTGATGATGAGGCTTCGGCCCGGGAGCTTCTGAAGAAGCGTCTGGAAGCGGAGGGCTGTTCGGTGATATTGGCCAAATCCGGAGTTGAAGGTCTGGCACTCGCCACGGAACATTTGCCTGCCCTCATAACACTGGATGTGATGATGCCCGGAATGGACGGCTGGACAGTCCTCCGCCGACTAAAGGCTGACAATAAACTGAAAGATATTCCCGTTGTCATGATTTCTATGGTTGGAGACAAGGCCATGAGCTATTCGCTTGGCGCCGTCGAATCTCTTCAAAAACCGGTTGACCGAGGCAAGCTATCGGGCCTTGTCAAAAAGTATGCGTCAGGCGGTCAAAAGACGGCACTTGTCGTTGAAGATGATCCGGCTGCGCGCGAAACCATGGTGCGCACGCTTCAAGGCGACGGCTGGGAGGTCGATGAAGCGGAGAACGGAAAGATTGCGCTTGGGAAAACAGAACAGCATGAATTCGAACTAATCCTTCTTGATCTCATGATGCCAGTGATGGACGGTTTTGCGTTTCTGGAAAGGCTCAGATCGAGCGACCATCCATCAGCCAACACTCCAATAATTATTGTTACAGCGATGGAACTGAACACCGAAGACCGCAAGCGCCTTCAGACCAGTGTTAGCGATGTCGTGCAAAAGTCTGGCGGAGATGTGGAGGGCGTTTTGGAAGAAATACGCTCGCTGGTTCATCGGTAGAGCGTGAGGGATTCTTGATTTGAAAGAAATGGCTGGTAAACAGGCTCCGGGGCTTGATGAGGCATTACAGGCACTTAACGGTGAAGTGACGGACTGGGAGCTTTTCCTCTCAAGTTACCCTGATACTTCGGCGGTCTTCGCCGAGGCCGACCTTTCCGAGGCGGACCTATCGGAACGCAACCTTTCAGGATTTGATCTCACCGGCACCGACCTTTTCGAAGCCCAGCTGTCATCTGCAAACTTGAAGCACGCCAAGATGGATCGCGCGGAGCTTTCAGGGGCGGACCTGTCTCATGCTGGACTATACAAGGCTAGTCTGACCGGTACTACACTCACTACGGCAAACCTTCAGAACGCCGACTTGACAGAGGCTGATCTTTCTGGCGCGGATCTGCGCGGAGCAAATTTTGCCGGGGCAGATCTGACTGGCGCTGACCTCCGTGAAGCAAACCTAACAAACGCCGACCTTCGTGATACCTGCCTGGTGAACGCCAATATCTCGCGGGCATCACTCTGCACAGCAAGGGTTGAAGGGGCCAATGTGACCGGTGTCGTCTACGGCAATTTAAAAGATATGAGCGGCCGCTACCTTGGAATTCGCGGCATAGACTCTGTTTACGGCAACGCGCTTTTTGTACGAGATGCTAGGGATCAGGACTACATAGACACCTTGGAAGCATCTATTTCAAATATGCCTGCCAGTTTTGCGAAGTCGGCTGAGCAAATTTTGTTCAAGGCTTGGGGACTATTTGATCACGGCCGCAGCCTTCTAAAAGTGGGAGCTTACGCGCTATTTCTCGCAACGCTGTACGGGATCATTTATTCGTTTGATATGTGGCTAGGGTGGGGAATGATGGATTATTCCAACTCGGCGCAAAGCTGGTTTACACCCTTCTACGTCTCGTTGGTTACATATACGACGCTGGGATATGGCGATGTAACAGCTGAAAACGTCTATGGAGAAATTCTCGTCATTAGTGAGGTTGTACTAGGCTATTTTACTCTCGGTCTGCTTCTTTCCATTATCGCAAATACTATTGCCCGGCGAAGCTAGACTAAGAAATTGGTAGCCCTTTGGGGGCTCTGGTAATCCACTGCTGAAATAGATAAGCGGATACTCTTTGAATTTTTTCTTTTGAGCTCAGCGAAATTACCAGCGTTACCTAACTTCCGTCCCTAGTGTTGGATCCCGGAGATGTCAAATTTCCATTTTTGGACCAATTTTTCTGGGATCTCGACTGTGGATCGCATCTTCAAGCTCCCAGGAACTCGCGTGATGTACTCGAAATATACGTTGCCGTCTGCGTCCGGTGTCCATTGCTGTGGTACATTTAACTCAATGCATAACTTATCAGTAGGTTGACAAGCTGCTTCAAATCCAAAGAGAGTTTTCTTAGTGCGATCAAATCTTTGCGATTGAGAAGTGTCGGTTTCATCGAATCCAATTATAATTATATCGGAAATCTCTATAACTTCGGTCTCCTCTATTCGATTTTCTATTGTCAGTGTGCTCACCTGTTTTTTGAGAATGGAGTGAATTTTTTTGGAAATTTCGGCGTCTTTTTCCTTGGTGTGCTCCAGTGCCTTGAGGGGTTGAAGTTCAAGCTTCATTCCCTCTTCAATTGCGGAGATACAGGCTGCTTCACTGAACTTGTCATCTATCGAGCTGATGAGTGTTAAGTTTTTCTCTCCAAGAAGCGAGCACAGCTTCCTGAACTGCTCTCGGAATATGGCCTCAATCATGGGCTCAAGTAGTTTCGGGAGCGCTGGCTGCGGTATGATGCCAATTCTAATAGCACTTCTCATATGCTCGTGAACCTCCTTGAACTGCTCGAAAAGCGTCATGTGGACTCAGCCTTATCGCATGGCGGGTCTGGGAGCCAGTGTTCCGCACTGGGAAAGCGGTTCCCACCCGCGGACCGAAATCCAAGTTTCGGCAGACAAAGGGCGTTGACACCAGCCTGGATCTGTACCCTGGCGAGCGAGTTGCGCTTCGGGCTTCGTTCACTGACTGATATACCCTGCTTGAGTTCGCCTGGCGGGCCGTGCTGGTGTTGCGACGGCAGACGGTCATGAGACCTAGGAAGTCATGCTGCGAGCGAAGACCTTGAAGCCTACTGTTTGGCGCTGGCAGAAGCGCTAGCTTGGCGCGGTCGTGGCGGACCTAAAGCGCGCCAAAACCCGTCCTTCGCGCATGCCGCCGTTTTCCTTGCGGAAGCCTGAGAGTGATCTCCAAGTCTCATGCGCCTAGCGTAGGGTGTGGGAGATCAATTTGTATCGAAGAGGTCGAACAGTTGCTGCTCGGACGCGAAAATTGAATTCCTGCGGATGAAGCGGTCGTTGGACCAAACGGCTGTGTTCCCTGAAGTGGTGTAAGAGGCCGCGCGCGGAGCCCCCGGCGTAGCGCAGCGCGCGGCCGGTGGTGACGCTGGCGGCCACCGTCGATCTTCGGCAAAGGTTCGGGTTGCAACACTCGAAACCAACGACGGAGATGACGATGACCGATGAGAGAATGGCACTGCTTGAGCTGGTTGAACAGCAGGCTGATGGCGATCTTGTGCGCGAGATGCTGGCATTTGCGGGAGGTTCAGCGAAACGGATATCGTACGCGGGACTGGGACACCCGGGCGGGGCGGATCCCGCTGGAGATCCCGAAGTTGCGCAAGGGCAGCTATTTCCCCAGCTTTCTCGAACCCCGGCGGACGGCCGAAAAAGCGCTGATGGCCGTGATCCAGGAGGCCTATGTTCAGGGCATCTCGACACGTTCGGTGGATGATCTGGTCAAGGTCATGGGAGCGGGCGGCATGTCCAAAAGCCAGGTCAGTCGGCTCCGCGCCGAGATCGACGAGCGCGTGAATGCGTTCCTGTCGCGGCCGTTGGAGGGCGCGTGGCCCTATCTCTGGCTCGATGCGACCTACGTGAAGGTGCGCGATGGTGGCCGGATTGTGAGCCGTGCCGTGATAGTGGCTGTTGCAGTCAACGAGGATGGCAAGCGCGAGGTTCTGGGCATCGCCACCGGTCCGTCCGAGGCTGAGACGTTCTGGACCGACTTCCTGCGGTCTCTGGCCGATCGCGGTCTGCGTGGCGTGCAGCTCGTCGTCGCCGATGATCACAAAGGGCTGCGCGCGGCCGCACGCCGGGTCTTCAACGCGACCCACCAGCGCTGTCGGGTTCACTGGATGCGCAACGCCCTCGCGCATGCTCCGGCCAAGCAGCGCACGGCAGTGGCGGCGATGCTCAAGACGATCTTCGCCCAGGAGAGCAAGGCCGAGGCCGAAGCCCAGTGGGATACCGTCGCCGATGCGCTGCGCGAAAAACAGGACAAGCTCGGAACCTTCATGGACACCTCGCGCGACGACGTCCTTGCCTACATGGACTTCCCGCGCGAGCATTGGACCCAGATCGCCTCGACGAACCCGCTGGAACGCGTGAACCGGGAGATCAAGCGGCGCACCGACGTCGTCGGCATCTTCCCCAACGATGACGCCATCATCCGGCTCGTCGGGGCGATCATGCTGGAGACTAACGACGAATGGACGGTCGCGCGCCGATACATGAGCCTTGAAACCCTCGCGCGCGTGAACGACAATCCCAACGTCAGGTTGCCAGCAGTAGCGTCCTGATCAGATCCGGGCCTTACCGAAGGTCGGCGTTCATACACCACGTCGTGGGACACTATCGACCAAACGCAGCGAAGGCTCACTTTGTCCGCAACTGAGACATCCAAGGTGTGCGCAGCGAACGGCTGGTTCTCCGCATTGCGGTCATTGATGCATTGCGCGGCGAATGACCGTTGAGAGCCGATTTTGTTGAAAAACTGATACTTGATCGAGGCATGATCTGCTGATTCAATTCTCTTATTGATTGGGAGGATTGGCGATGATGGGACCCAAGCAGGAAGCGCAGGCGGCACTGTTTTACGAGTTCTC
>NZ_ONZG01000045.1 GCF_900302455.1 Falsiruegeria mediterranea M17 | reverse complement strand
GTCTCGTCGTCGAACTGGAAATACTCGACCGAGATCAGGCTGTCGGTGCCGTCGGCCCCCGTCACCGTCACATCCGTCGCCGAGCTCCGGGTGATCGTGTAATCGCCGCGGTTGCCGTCAAACACCGCAAAGTCCGACCCGGCGCCGCCGTTCAGCGTGTCGTTGCCCGCGCCACCCTTCATGTAGTCGGTGCCGCCGTAGCCGAACAGGAAATCGTCCCCGTCCAGGCCCGACAGCTGGTTGCGCTCGTTGTTGCCGGTCAGGCTGTCGTCAAAGTTGGTGCCGACCAGGTTTTCGATCTCGAAATACAGATCCCGCACCGCGTCCCCCGCCGAGCCGTAACCCGTCTCCTGGCCGCCAAACAGCCCCGCGCCGTTGCGCAAAGACGCGCTCACGCCGCTGGTCGACTGGAAATACGTCACCGTGTCCAGCCCGTCGCCGCCGAAGTAACGCTCTCGCCCGCCGGTTGATCCGACAAACCAGTCATAGCCGCCCAGACCGCGGAAGTCATTCTGCTGCGCATCCCCGTAAAACACGTCCTGATGCGACGAGCCGGTGACCCGCTCGACCGAATTCAGCGTCAGCCCCGAGGCCAGCCCGGTGCTCTGCGAAGGATCGCTTAGGTTGAGCGTCACACCGCCCACGGCGGCGCCGCTCGGCGGTGCGCCCGTGGCGGAAAACACCGTCTCGACCACCGCCGCGCCCGAGGATGCGGCCTCGAGGAAGGTGATCATGTCCTGCCCGTTGCCGCCGTCCAGCGTGTCGTCGCCGGCCGTCGCAATGAACCAGTCGTAATCGCCCA
>NZ_ONZG01000043.1 GCF_900302455.1 Falsiruegeria mediterranea M17 | reverse complement strand
CCAATGACCATAGACAAGAGGATCACGGATGATCTGATCTCGAACGGGATCGAATTCGTGACGACCGTTCCGTGTAAACAACTGGCCGGGGTGATCGACGAGGTCGACAAACGCCCCGAGATCCAGCACGTGCCCTCGAACAAGGAAGACGAGGGGATGGGCCTGTGTGCCGGCGCCTGGATGGGGGGAAAACGCCCCGCCATCATCATGCAGAACACGGCCATCGGCGTCACGATCAACACTTTGGCAACCTTGATTCAGTACTATCGCATGCCGCTGCCGATGTTGATTTCCTATCGCGGAGAGCTGCGCGAACCGGTCGCCTGCCAGGTCGAAATGGCGGTTCACACCAAGGCGCTTTTGGCGCAGCTGAACATCCCAACCTACCATTTTCATTGGCAAAAAGACGTCGAAGAGCTGGACAATATCCTGAAATACACCTTCATGAGCAACAAGCCCGTGGCGATCCTGACCGACGCCAACTTCTGGGGAGGCTATGGCGACCAATGATCCGTTCAGAAATTCTTAAAGAGATCGCCCCTATCCTGCGCGAGCAGCTTGTGGTCTGCAACATCGGCATTCCCAGCCAGGAACTGCATGCCATCGACGATCAGCCCAGCAATTTCTACATGCTGGGAACGATGGGGCTTGCGTCCTCGATTGGTCTGGGCCTGGCGCTGGCGCAGCCGAAACCGGTTGTGGTGATCGATGGGGATGGCTCGGTTCTGACCAACCTCGGCACCTTGCCGACGATCGCCAACAACGTGGCGGACAACTATGTGCTGCTGATCATCGACAACGGGTCTTATGGCTCGACCGGGGATCAGCCGACCTATGCGGGGATGAAAACCTCGTTGACGGCGATGGCGCGCGCGGCGGGCTGCGAGAACGTGGTCGAATGCCGGGCCGAAGAGACTGGAGCCGTGCTGCAGGCGGCGCTGGACGGTGGCAAGATGACCGTGATCGTCAGCAAATGCGAAAGCGGCAACGCAAAAATGCCCGTCATAACAATGGATCCCGTCGTCATCAGAGACAGGTTCATGAAGGC
>NZ_ONZG01000024.1 GCF_900302455.1 Falsiruegeria mediterranea M17 | reverse complement strand
GGTGGCTTATTTTGGGGATGGCCCAAGGTTGACCGCCACGGTCAGGGATGTTGGGCGGACCAAACAAAAAGAATGATGTCTGGATCGGGGTGAGCGGGCCATCGGCCCGTTGAACCTCGGTTCAGTCGATTGGAATTTGTTGCCCGCGCACCAAAGCGCGGGCTCGTCTCCATGTTCGGGAATATATTTTTTTCAGACCGCCGGAAACGAGGAGCCTTTCATGCTGAACCACCTGCAGCCGACATTGAAACTTCTTCGAAATCAAGTATTTCGTTGCGCTGCCGCATGTCCGCTTGGAGCCCAAAGCGGTCATAGGTAACCTGATGCTTTAGGTCTACGTGAGCTGGGTTGGTGTAAGGTATCTACAGCACAACGAATGTCGACCCGCTTAACAGATTTACGGCCGATGTTGCGGATGTGAATTACGCAACACCAGCCTGGCTATCAGAAACGAATTACCTGGCTAAGGAAAGCCGGAGTTAAGGCTTTCTCAGGTGGATTGCGCCTCTTCGCCGTCGTCGCTGAATGCCATCGCGAGAGAAGAGATGCCGTCAGAAATTAGTTCAACTCCCAACAAGATGCCAAGAGCGGAAACTGCGGAAACCGGCCAGTTCATGAATATGATGACCGCCAATGCAACAGATGCGATACCGGAGATCAGAACGGCCCAGAAAAATCTTCGGTCTTCCAGGGCGAAAGATAGAACGATTTTCGCCATACCTCCGAAGAGGAACAAAATTGCGAGCATCGTCGTCAGCGCCACCATACCCTTGAGCGGATGTCCAAGAATTGTGATGCCGAGGAATACTGCCAAGGCACCAAGTAAGACTGTCCAAACCTTTGCACCGGCGCTTTCCGCTCGAAATCCAGTGACGACTTGAACGACACCCAGTGCTACGAACACCCAGCCAACCAAAATAGTTGCGAAACCACTAGCCAGCACTGGGTTCGCCAAAGCATAGATGCCACCCAGAATCGAAATAGCCGCCAAAAGAATCCATAAGATTTTGTTTTTCATTTTCATGTCCTTGCTCGCTACGCACCCCAAATTGTCTTCTAAAATGCGGACGGAACAAGGAAATCCACACCATCGTAGTAGCGTTTTTTGTGCGATGTTGTTGCAATACATCACTACTCGGAAATCAAAATTCTTTGCCTTGTCTGAGGACCAATAAGGAGCAATTCTCTCATAGACGAAGAGAGAATCTCAATTAATGTGATATTTGATCGGCAGGCTATGCTACCTCAGACAAAGCTAAATTGGCATTCTTGAATACTCAAGGTTGCGTATGGCACAGTTTTCGCGAAATTTCTTTCGTCTTCGACTCAGGGATGTTGCATGCGTCTAGTGAAAATTTTCGTTGTAGTTGCCGCAGCTTTTGCGTTTTGCATTCTACTTTTGAGATTGGCTTACCCTTTGCCGACATCCAATTTTTCGCATCAGACCTCAAAGGAGCCGCCATCATGGGATGGTCCGCTTGGGCAGGTAATTGATGCTGCGATGTCTCGTAATCCCGGAAAAGATGGTGTCCGCCCATTGCGAAATGGCGGTGCTGCGTTTGCAGCGCGTGCAATTCTTTCTAGGGACGCGGTATCGTCAATCGATGCGCAGTACTACATCTGGCAAGATGATATCACCGGTCTAATGCTTCTTGACGAACTTAGATCAGCTGCACAACGAGGCGTTCGCGTACGGCTACTGGTTGACGATAACGGAATAAGCGGGCTCGACGAGTTGCTGGCTGAACTTGACGATATGCCGACGGCAAGCGTGCGCCTATTTAATCCGTTCACACTAAGACGTCCCAAATTGCTGTCTTACTTTTTTGACTTCAATCGACTGAACAGGCGAATGCACAATAAATCCATTACATTTGACGGAGTAGTTACAATCGTTGGTGGCCGCAACATCGGGGACATCTATTTCGATTATGGATCTGGCACTCATTATTTGGATGTCGATGTAATCGCCATCGGACCCATTGTTGAAGAAGTCTCCAATGCATTTGACACATATTGGAACAGCGGTTCAGCATATGATGCCGCGGTAATTCTGCCTCCATCAAAGGAGAAGAATCTGGAAAACTTGGCAGATGTAGCAAGAGACTCAGTCGCCGGTGTTGGCTATCAGAAAGCCATTGAGGAAAACGCATTAACCACTGGACTTGCCGAAAAGACATTGAAGTTTGAATGGAGCGACGTCACTCTTTTTGCGGATAGCCCATTAAAAGGTTTGGGTGAAACAAGTGCTGAAGATTTAATGGTTGAGCGTCTGATACAAATAGCTCAGCAATCCAAATCATCTGTTGATCTCGTGTCCGCCTACTTCATACCTGGAAAACGCGGAGCAGAGATTTTGGAAAGCCTAGCTCGATCGGGTGTAGATGTTCGCGTTTTGACAAACTCGCTTGATGCCACCGACGTAATGCCCGTTCACGCCGCATATATGGGTTATCGTGAAGATTTGTTGAAAAGTGGGGTTGAACTGTTCGAGCTTCGCGCTCTGAGGGAAGAACATGGCGAACGCAGCCTTCCCGAGATACTGGCTGGATCTGCATCAGGATTACACGCAAAGGTTTTTGGTTTCGATCGAGAAAGGGTTTTCATCGGGTCATATAACCTCGATCCGAGATCAGCTCAGCTGAACACAGAAATGGGTCTTCTAATCGAAAGTCCGTCTATCGCGGCCACTCTTGGATCGCAGATTCAGCGGCCAGAAATTTCTTATCGGGTAATCCTCTCAGACGACGGCACTCTTAAATGGACAATGGAGTCAGATTCTGGGGAAACGAAAAGCTACACATTCGACCCTGAAACCACCAAGCTTCAAAGAACCCTAACCATTTTTGCCAGATGGTTGCCTATCGAATGGATGTTGTAGGGAAGTTATTGGTCGTATCAGAAAATCCGTGCATTGTGATGAACACTCAGCTAACCTTTTAAAAAATCTACAAAGAGTTTTGGAGTTCGGTTACTATGCGCAAGTGGATGGTGCTGTTAACACTTTCTCTGTCAATGTTCATAATTGTTATCGATACCACGGTTATGAATGTCTCGATTTCCGCTCTCGTGGTTGATCTGAACACTTCGGTAACTGGCATCCAAGCTGCAATTTCTTTGTATGCATTGGTGATGGCATCTTTCATACTCATAGGGGGCAAACTTGCCGATGTGATTGGAAAGAAACGGACCTTTGTGCTTGGGCTAGCAATCTTTGGCGTCGGCACAGCAATGGCGTCAATCAGCACATCGTTGATGATGCTGATTATAGGTTGGTCCGTGATAGAAGGTATCGGATCAGCCCTGATGATGCCCAACATTCAAACCATTCTTCGCGAGGCATACGAAGACAAAGACCGAGCCACGGCCTACGGTGTAATCAGCGCAGTAGGGGCTGTTGGGGCTGCTATGGGCCCCATTGTCGGAGGCTTCCTTACAACTTACTACAGCTGGCGGTGGGCTTTTCGATTGGAAGTCGCAATTGTTATCGTTGTTCTCGTTTGTTGCCGATACATATCAACCGAACTTCGTCAGGGAAGCCGCCCCAAATTCGACTTTATCGGTGCTGCGCTTTCGATCTTCGGATGGTCGACTATTGTGATGGCGGTATTGCTCGGACAAAGCTACGGGTTCTGGGTGGCAAAGCAGCCCTTCGTTATCGGTTCAATGGAGCTGGCTCCGCTGGGTCTCTCAGTGGTTCCCTTCGTGTTTCTAACTGGGGTTACACTCATCTTTGTGCTTTTCAGTTGGACAGCTGGACGGGATGAACAAGGCGGCGTCGCAATTTTTCGACCATCGGTCTTTCGCACCGCCGGATTGAAAGCAGGCATTGCTGTTCGGTTCATTCAGATGGCCGTAATGGCGGCATTCCTATTTACGATGCCATTGCTGCTCCAACTCTCGTTCGAGTTCACCGCAATGGAAACCGGTTTGGCTCTCATTCCGTTTTCACTTGCCTTGTTGGTTTCAGCTCTCGGCGGCGCAAGGTTGTCAGCTCAATTTTCAGCTCGGCTAATAATTCAAACGGGGTTCTTGCTTGCTATCGCAGGACTTATTTTGATCGCTATTACTGTTTCGCCGGATGCAGAGCCCTCTGATATGGCGACCGGAGTGGTATTTGGAGCTGGAGTTGGCTTGATTGCATCTCAAATACTAAACTTGGTGCTTTCCTCTGTTGCTCCAGACCAAACCGCAGAAGTATCGGGCTTGAACGGTACGTTTGAACAGTTAGGAAACTCAATAGGTGTGGCTTTGGTCGGTACTATTATGCTTGGCACACTAACAACAGGACTGCAGGATCGCGTTATGGCCTACCCGGATCTCGAGGCCGAAGCAAAAGTCGAAATCACGCAAGCGCTCCAGAATAGTGTCGAGCTAGTTTCCAGCAGCCAACTGGCAGAAGCAATGCAAGATGCCGGAGCCAGCGTTGATCAAAGCGCGGTGATTCTTAAGGCCTACGGAGAGGAGCGTACTCAGTCATTTAAGATCGGTGTGTGGTTTCTAGTATTTCTATCTTTGTTAGGCTTGATTGTGACCCGAAGTTTACCAAACCGTAAACTCGTGTGATTTGCTTTCGCCCGAAAACATTTCTGGTACAAAAAGTTCCAAGAAGCCGTTTGGACAAAAACTGATTGTCCGAGAAACGCAATCCGCTGCTCTCTTTTTACGCATAGCGGGCACTCAGACAGATCGCAGCGAACGACTACTCCGAGCCCTTTTTCCCGAATGCTGCGGGTTGCATCGGAGGCGGCTTATCCCAGTCCCGGACGTTCGCTGCGAGTGCAGATTTTCCACCGTCGTTCTCGCGGCATCGGTCAACAAGGGCGGAGAGCCGCCGCTCGCTGCGAACTTTCTGTAGGACCGGTTTGGCCCGGGCGGCCTCGGACTTCGGATACTGTCGACGGGCTCCAAAGACAAAGCTGCGGATGCACTCCGTGAAATCGGTTCTTTGGGACCATGACCCGCTGTTGGGGCTTCCCCTCTGACAGGATTTTGGATTTCAATGCGTCCGGGAGGGTAGGATGGCGAATCGGCTCGCAAGAAAAACTGACTGGCAGACGCTATCCGTGTCGAAGATCGAGGATCTGGCCGATGCCGTGCTCGGTGCCGGCCTGTCCGCCGAGCAGTTCGACAAGGCCCCGTTCCGTGCATCTCTGGCCTTTCGCTGTTCCAATGGCGTGACGACCACATCGGGCATGCTCATGGGGCGCACCCTTCTATCCGGGACGCTGTCGAAAGACCAACTCACGCTCGGGCTCGGTCTTCATATGCCTTGCGGATCGCGGCACTGGATGAAACCGGTCGAGACCGGCACGGTTGGGGTCTTTCGCGCAGGGGATTATCACGAGGCCTACTACCTTCCGGGCTCGCTGTATGTAGGCCTCACGATGTCACCGGGAACGCTGGCGGCGGAGGCAGAGCGGGCCGAGATCCATCTAGACCCGGTCTCGCTGGAAACCGGACATGCGGGTGCAATCCTTCCAAAACAATCCACCACTGTCTTGCAGCGGGAGTTCGCGGCGCTCCATCACGGAGACAGCGCGCATCTCGGGGATGACGGCTATTCTCCTGACACGGCGACATTGCAGGCATTGATCCGCCACCTGGGACGTGCGCCGGTTCAACACCGTTGGAGCCGTAGTGGGCATGGCGCCCTCTATATCGTGGCACGCGCACGAGACTTTATCGAGCAGAGCTTTGCCGAACGGATCGGCATCGATGATATTGCCCGGGCGACCGGAGCATCGCGTCGTTCCTTGCATCGCGCCTTCGCTGACATCCTTGAGGACACACCGATCCGCTACCTGAACCGTCGCCGGCTGCACAATGTCCGGCGGATCTTGCTGGCGGATGGAGAATTGTCCGTAACGCAAGCGGGGAGCCTGAGCGGCCTCAGTGAGCTGGGCAGATTGTCGGTGAGTTATCGGGCGCTGTTTGGCGAGTCGCCCTTCGAGACAAGACGAAGGATTTGGTCCGTTCGATAGCGCCCGGATGACGATTGGCACAATCTGCATAGATGCGCGTCTTGTTCTGACTACCTTTTGTCATGCGAACAAGGAGAAAAAGCATATGAAGAAAACAGCACTTCTTTCCGGGACCTTTCTGCTCGGTGCGACAATGACAATGGCGGAACCGGTCACGATGGAAAACTACGTCGTTGCCGAGACCGATTGGTATTTCAACAACCAACAGAACGCTGCGCCGGTCAACACGTTTACGCACAATGGCCCGGTCAGCAAGGACGCGCAGGATGTGATCCGTTCGAACCGGGATGTCATGTACTCGCTCGCTGTTGTCGACATCTCTGCCGGTGCAACCCTGACGGTCCCGCCGCGGGACGACTTCCAGATCATCCACGTGATGGACGAAAACCACCTGTCTCATTTCGTGATCCCCGCCGGCGAAAGCCGCACGATCACGCCCGAAGATGTCTCCGGCGGCACCCATGTCTACCTTCTGGCCCGTACGAAGATCACGGACGACATGGAAGAGTCTCTTGCGGCGCAACGCGCGATGGTGATCGAAGCGAACTCGGCAATGCCCTATCCGGAAAAAGGGTTTGACGTTTCTGAAGTCGAAGCTTTCCGCAACGGGCTCGTTGCCGACTACGCCGCCGGGAAAGTGCAGATCATCGAGCACGAATCCTTCGGCGAAACCATGGAAGATGTCGATCCGACCAGCTATGTCTATGCGGCAGCCGTGGGCTGGGGCGGCCTCCCGTCCACGACGGCTCAGTATCTGTCAGCCGTTGCCGGACAAGGCGATACGTCCTGCCAGCGATACACACTTCCGAAACCGAACCTGGACTGGGACGCCGGCGGCTTTTTCTCCCTGACCACCTATGACACGGCCGGATGGATCGTCGAGGACGATTTCTACATTGGCCACGAGAAGATGCAGGACGACGGAGACACCTACTCGATCTATCTCAACTGCCCGGACCAGCCCAAC
Source organism: Falsiruegeria mediterranea M17 (assembly GCF_900302455.1). Classification (GTDB taxonomy): domain Bacteria; phylum Pseudomonadota; class Alphaproteobacteria; order Rhodobacterales; family Rhodobacteraceae; genus Falsiruegeria; species Falsiruegeria mediterranea. The sequence goes on along the minus strand of NZ_ONZG01000024.1, from coordinate 16,719 downwards.
AGCCTCACCGTGCAGGAAGGCTGGACCGGCATTGTTCGCATGTACCTGCCGATCGATGTGCGGGAGACCATCGATTACATCGGCTCCATCCGTGGCATTCAGCCCGAAAAGCTCTAGACTCCTTCCGAGCGAGCCAAAACCTACCACAACAACGACATGCCATGAGGGACTGAGAGATGATGAGAAACCAAATCCTGGCCAGTACGGTCTCGTTCGCACTGACTCTAGCGACACCTTTGCAGGCGCAGGAAAATCCGATGGCCAAAGCTTGGTCCGATTTCGCGGAAGATATTGCTGCTGCAGGTCCGTGGCTGATGGAACAGGAGGGGCTCGCCGTGGATGACCCACAGGTTGTCGCCAATGGTTACCGTTATTTGGCGACACTTTTGTACGTTGGTCTGGACGTCCATCTGTTGAATCCAAACGTCGACCTTCCGGAGTGGACGGTTACTTTCGCACCGCATGCGCCGTATGGCGGCGATCACCGTGACGGCGTATATCACACCACACCGGTAAACCCTGAAGGGGTGTATCGAGTAACCGGGACACCTCGAGGCGGCATACCCGCCTCCGCCAATATCCAGACGCAGGACGGTTGGTGGCAGCCGGGGCGCGCCAATGACGTGTTGGAAACCCTCGACATAATGTCGTTGGAACAGGATACATAGGGTGGCTTCGAATTGATCGTTGGTGGGCCGGAGCGGGAAGCGAACTGGCTAAATCTGGCGCCTGATGCCACCCACATGATGTTCCGTCAATACATTGCCGACGACCGCGTCCAGAAACTCTATGACATCACAGTTGAACGGATTGACGAGCCAGAATCCTTGCCAACGGCTGCCGAGATGCAGGAAGAGTTGGCTGAAAAGCTCACGAACGCAAGTGGCTTCATCCGCCATATGGCGGAACCCTACATAAAGATCAGTCGCGGGACACTTGCTAGACCTAACGAAATGTTGCCTCTTTCGCCCGAAGCGCGCGGTGCACTAGGCGCCAATTCTGCCAATGCATACTGGCTTGGCAGTTGGGATTTGGACGAAACCGAGGCTTTGTTAATAGAGTTCACTCCGGTTCCCGCAGAGTATTGGTCCCTTGTCGCTCACAACACTTGGATTCAAGCCTTGCCGCAAACCCAGATGCAGATGCAACTAAATATGCTTGAAGCGAGTCGGGACGAGGATGGCAAGGTTCGGTTCGTAGTTTCCCACTCCGATCCTGGGTACGCCAATTGGTTGTCGACCGGAGACTTGCGCCGCGGTTTCCTGGCGCTCCGGGTGACGAACAAGCAGGGTGAGGAAAACGTGGCCGCTCACAAGGTAACACTCGACGAACTCGCAGCTGAAATGCCGGACAACAGTCCGATGGTGTCTTCCGACGAGCGTCGTCTCGCAGTGGAAACAAAGCGCCGGCAGATACTTACACGCTATGGCCGCTGAGATCGGGTCACAGTCCAACTGGAATGTTCAAGGAGCTGAAAGAATGAACCGAAATCACAACCTGATGCGCATGGCCTTGACGTGCTGCATGCTGGCTGGACCGGCATTGGCTCAAGGTACGACGCAAACGAGTTCCCCCATCGGCCAGGAAGAAATCGAACGCGACCGTTTCGACCGGAGAGCCATGGAGGCAGGAACCTGGATCATGCCCCAAGTGATGTATCACCAGATGGCCCAGGGCGCTTTCTCCACCTTCGGAGGCGACGAGAAAACCATCTACTTCTACGGCCAGCCAATGACGTGGAAGGCCCGGATGGTCACGGGCAATAACAACTCGCCCTATGTGCACACGTATCACGACCTGTCGAAAACCGGTCCGATGGTGCTCGAAGTGCCTGCAGCGACGGAAACCAACTCGTTCTTCGGCACATTCCTCGACTCCTGGCATCGCCCGATCATCGATGTCGGCCCTGATGGCGCGGACGAAGGCAAGGGCGCAAGATATCTCGTCGTTCCAAAGGGCTACACGGGTGACACCGACGGCTATATCGTCGTGGAGCAGGACACCAACAAGGGTTACATCTCCTTCAGGTCTCTTACGGAGTCGACCTCTGCAGAGGATATGGCGAAACATCAGGATTATGTTCGCCAGCTGAAGTTTTACCCGTTGGACGCAGAGACGACCGAAACCAACTTCGTCGAGCTCGATGGCGATATCTACGAGGCGACCATTCCGTTCGATCTCCGCTTCTGGGACGCAGCAAACGCGATGGTTCAGTCCGAGGTAATTCGCGAGGATGAGAAGGCGTTTTACGGGATGATGAAGTCTCTCGGCATCGAGAAGGACCGGCCTTTCGATCCTGATGACTCCGCGCGCGAGGCGCTTGAAGGTGCGGCGCAGCGACTGCATGCCGAAATGATGAACGATGTCGTCTATTTCGCACCCGAGCTCTGGCCTGGCCAGTCGCGCTGGACCCTCCCTGTGCCCAATGAAATGATGACCACGGAGGCGACCTATATCAGCCCCAACTGGAACGACTACCAGTCGAGAGGCGCGACATTCTACTTCTACTTCGCCCCGGCGGCGTCGCTCGCTGACAGCACATCGACCACCTATATCAAGGGCGCGCTGGACGCCGAGGGGCGCAAGCTCAATGGTAGCCATGACTATGAGATCGTCATTCCGGCTGATGTCCCGGCACGTCGCTTCTGGTCGATGCTGACCTATGCCACCAGGGACGGATCCTACATCTACGGATCGGAACGCATCGGCATTGCCTCGAACGAGCCTGAAACGGTCACGAATGATGACGGGACAACCACTCTGCGCTGGTCGGCTTCCTGTGACGGTAAACAGAACTGCATGCCCGTGATCGAGGACGAGGAGTTCTTTCTGTTGTTCCGGCTCTACGGGCCCGAAGCGGCCTTTTTCGACAAGAGCTTTGTTTTGCCGGATATTGAACGTTTGTGATAGCCCGCGCATGACCAGCCTGATCTCTGTGGGCCTCTATGGATTTGGAAGGATAGAAATTTGGAAGACAGTGTGGCCTCGAGTTTCTCAGCGCAGGCGGGTGTTCTGCTCGCGGCCACGCTTCTTGCCGTCTTTGTTGTATGGAGGCTCGTTCGGCTCTCCAAACCCGTTCAGGCCTTCCTGAAGCGCTATCCTTGGGGCAGCGCGCTCATTGACCTGGTTCTGTTTCCTGCCGCCGTCTTTGGAGCAGGCCGTTTGCTCGGGGGGCTCCTCGGGTTAATGGACCTTCCGGCCTGGCAGGAAGGGGTCCGGGAAATCACCGAGTTGCTGATTATCCTGTCGATCTCGTCCGGCATCGCGAGGCTGATCGAGCTTTGGTTGGTTTTTCAGAACCCCGAGCAAAGATCCGAACGGCGTGACACCAAGCTATCGCAACTGGGCAGAACAGTTCTGTTTGGTCTTTGTCTGTTCGTCGGATTTCTCGTCTACCTCTATTCGAACGACCGGGTCCCGACGGAGTTGTTCCTGTCCGCGGGCGCCCTGGCGGCCGTGGTTGCCTTCGCCATGCAACAGACATTGGGAGACCTGTTTTCCGGCATTGCCCTCAGCATCGAAAAGCCGTTCAAGATCGGCGACTGGCTCCGTTTCAGCGATGGCATGGAGGGTGAGGTCACAGATATCAACTGGCGGGCAACGCGGCTCCGCGGATGGGACAACACGACCTACGTTGTTCCGAACGGCCAACTCTCTCAACAGAGCTTCACGAACCTGCACGGACCCGAGCACCTTTTTGCGCCCTGGTATCTGGTGAAAGTTTCCGGCGACGCCGATCCCCATGATGTGAAGGCCTTGCTTGAACGGGCCGCGTCACATTGCGACACAGTTCTGCAAGACCCCGCGCCTGTCGCGCGCCTGATGGACGGCACGTCCAACCCGTATACTTACATGGTGTGGGTCCATTTTTCGAACTACCCGGCGATGTTTGCCGGCCGAGAACAACTCTATGGCGAAATCCACAGGACATTGAAGGGCGAAGGCCTTCAGATTTCGGCCGAAATCCACGAAATCCGGCATCGCGCCGTTGGGACTGAAACCGGGTAACTTGCAACCTTTCCGAGAAATACCTGCAGCCTCATAGCCGACATACGCGGTGCCTCCAGGGAATGGCCGGACCGGGCTGTTCACGCGCTCCAAATTCAGGCTGCGGTTGCGACCTGGCGCAGATGCTCAGAGTCCGGTGTGCGCAGTCGGGTTTTGCACTGATTTGGTGGACACCTAGAATAGGCGCATTGCGCGTCTGGAGGTGTCGAATGACGAAGCCGAAGCGATACAAGCGCTACAGTGCGGAGTTCAAGCGTGAGGCTCTGCGCAGGGCTGCTGAAGAGGGGATGACGGACAAGGGTGTCTGCGAAGAGCTGGGGATCAGCACGCGTCAGTTTCGGCGATGGCACGGTGAGATGGCGATGCTGGGGCAAGATGCGTTCCGCGGCAACGGCCGGTCGCGCGATCAGGAGGTTGCTGCGCTCAAGCGTGAACTGGCCCAGGTGAAGAAGGAGCGCGACTTCCTAAAGGAAGCGGCGGCGTACTTCGCCAAGTTGTTGAAGTGAAGTACGCCTGTATCGATCGCCGTCGCGACCACTATCCGGTGCGCATGATGTGCAGGCTGTTGGGCGTTTCAGCCAGCGGGTTCTACGCCTGGCGAATATCTTGGCAACGTAAGCCCGGCTGACTTCGAAGAGCGGTCAGTCGGTTCTTTTGAAACTGTCCGCTGAAACGGGGCAAGACTAGTCTTCGGACGCCTCACCCATCGGCGCCAACGGCCGGACTGTCCCGCAGAGGACCAGTTCCGCCAACTGCCGATTATGCACTTGCGGCGAAGGTCCGGTCTGAGGAGTTGCTCCGATGCGACATCGGATACTTGTTGGAGTCCAATTGACAGCGATCCACACTCAGCTTCGGTTTTTCCGGGGCGGAAAACCCGCCCCGGCGCACCGGTCACTCGGCAACCGGATCGTCATCGCGGCGTGGGAAGGCGACCATTTCGACGTCGGGGAACATGCTGTGTTTGACGTTGATCGACGTGATGTTGCTGCGGTCGTCGGTGTTGACGAAGAGCACGCCGCAGCGGTCCCAGAAGTTCTTGCCGTCTTTTTCACCGGATTTGACGTTCAGTTTCAGAGTTTGAGTAGCCATTGTTTGATCCTCATTTTGAGTGTTTCGATGAACACGACCAACGCGGGCACCAAGGAGATGTCAGTTGAAATATTGGGTCGCGAGGAATGCGCTGGCACAGGGGAATATTCCTGTTGAAGCGGTGTCCACACCGCGTCTTGCACGGCTGCCCGCTTATGTTCAGCAATCAGAAACACATCATTGAGGAACTGCTTATGGCTACAGCAACCTGATCTGATTTCGCTTGACCCGGAAAAGACGCATCTTCGCACCAGTCAAGCGCGACCAGTTTCAGTTCAACAGGTGCAACCTGGCCTTCAGCGCGCCATCGATCGAAGCAAGCAACGACTCTGGGAAATCCGCTGGAAGCTGGTTGAACGTGGCCTCAACGATCGCGTGCGAGGTCTCCTGCAGTTCTTCGAATAGGCCCTGTACGACAGCGCGGGATAAGCCGGATTGAACTCCGGTCTCCACGATGTGCCGACCAACGATATTCGAAACCTTGTAGTGGTTTGAGTTGCCGAAATTCATGGCCAGTTTGAAGTACTTTCGCTCGATCTGTCGCGCATCGACAGTCGGCTGCACCGTCAAAACGTCGTAAAGCGGTGTCATGCGAAAGCGACCGCCGGGTAAGAGGCTGACGCTGAAGTTTTTACCATGTCCGTCTGTCGCGCCCAGCAACCAGAACAGGACATTCGCTTTGAAAAAATCGTACCGGTCTTTGTTGGGGTCATCACTTCCCAACAATAGATCCATGATATCTGAGATTCCTGGGCCGCCCTCGTTCTGGTACTTCTGGGTAGGCACAACGGACAATGCTTGACAGCAATCCTCCTGCGGCAGACGGATCAAGCGGCCATCAGACGTCCAGCGCCGATCAAAACGCTCAACCACCAAGGCTTGCTTGTCGCCAAACTGAGCCATTTCAACATTCGCAGCCCGAAGCCCAAACGCTTCCATCAACTTCAGGCAAAGGTATTCGTTTTCTACACTGTCAGACAGATCCATGCCATTGGGCAGCCTGCCGATTTGCGGCTTGATGATGTGCGTGGTTGGCGTCGTGCCGGTTGGCTCTATCCACTGGCCGTCTTTACGAAGCAGAGCCGTTTTTTCCTGCGCGCCAGCGACAGAAATTCGGAAGTCGTTCTCACGGCGGATCCCCAGTGGTGCTAGATCGAGGTCGCTCAAAATGGCCCCAATCTTCGCCTCGTCGACAGGTTCTCCAGTCAGCTTGGTCATTGGTTGGGGCTCTTGCCCGTCGGGCAGAAACTGCAGCGCACCAATACAGTCGCGCCCGATTTGCGACAGCAAGCTGAAGGCATCGACTCCTTCAGCCCCTACGCGCTCTGCGACCCTTCGGCGAATGAGGTCACTGTCGGGCAACAGGTTGTCAAAGACGGCCATCACAGGTGCGCCGCTGTACCGGTTCTCCTGCAACGGCAACGACAACGAGACCGGCATCCGGTGCTCCCATTCGAGCCAGTCACGTGCATAGGCGAAACTGACGCCGCCCGAGGGCTCACGCACCAATTGACCCACGAGCCGCGCGTTCAGGAAAACGTTCAGCGGTATGTAGCTGCGCTTGCGGCCCATGTCAGAAGATGTCCTCTAGTCCGTCTGATGTGCCTTTGCTGCGCTCGGCCACCGTAATTTCGAGCTCCAAGGCCGCGATCAAATCGAATACTGTTTCCAGCTTGGTTCCGCCGCTGCCGTTCTCGATCTTGGAAATTGTCTCTTGCCAGACACCGCTCATCGAGGCGAGTTCCTTCTGGGTAAGGTTCTTTGCCTTCCGAGCCTGTCGAATTGCGTGGCCCAAGTTTTTTGATGTACGAACGAGGTGCTTCATGGCGGTTCTCCTGCCATCGTATATGACCCCTGGATCATAAATTGTCAATATGATCTCCAAATCATAAAGCCGTAATATGATCTGAGCATCATAAATCTCAACAGCATTGGTAGCTGTCTTCCAGACTTCGCCAATGCGCTCATGCCTGCAGCCCCGCAGCCCGAACCTGTTCAGGCGTCACCAGCTTTGACGCGATCAAGTCCTCGATCTGGCGGTTTGTGATGTGGCGGCACAGGGGGTGGCGCTCGTGGATCCACTCGGCGAGGCTTGCACGGCCTTTGGCTTCGGCCTCTCGCGCCTTCTCGCGGTCGGCCTGCACCTGGGCAAGCCCCTTCTCCCACCGGCGCATCTTGAACCAGTTGTCTGAGAAACAAACCTTGCTGCGCGTATAGCCCTCGCTTTCCTTCGCATAGGCTTTGACCGCCTGAAGCAGGTCATCGGGCTCTACCCCGGCCTTCAGGGCCGCAGCGATTAGGCGCAGACTGGTTCGCCGGTCTCGGATCCTGTCTTCGGGATAGGCTGCAAGAATCTTCTCAACTTCAAGATCTTCAACCTCCGCCGCCGCCTCGCGCCTGCGCGTTGGTGGTTTATGGATGGTTTTAGGATGGTTTGGGGTCCACCGTGAACCCCGTACCCCGTTCACCGTGGACCCCGTACCGGGTTCAGGCTGGACGGGGTTCACAGTGACCCCCGTCTCAATGTCGGGCTCTGCCGTGGGCTCGAGCGCGGCCACGCGTTCCAGAACGATGCGGTAAATAACGGTGTAGCCGTTTTTGCATTGCCGCCGCCCCGTCTCGATCAAGATGCCTTCACGCAGGAAGTCGATGATGGTGCGCTTCACCGTGCTCTCGCTGAGCTCTGTGTGGCGCTGGATCGTCCCCTTGGAACACCAGATGCCCGAGCCGTCATCGCTCGCCTTGTCAGCCAGGAACATGATGATCTGCTTGCGCGCGGCGCTGCCAAAGCGGCGCTCGGCGCATTCATTTGCGATGCGCCAGCTCATTGGACCACCTCGCCAGTCAGAGGCCACGAAAAAGCCGACTGAGCGTTTGCGGTGTGGCGCTGGCTCATGCTAATGTGCTTCGAAAGCTGACAGGCTTTTTCTATTTGGCCCCGGTTCACAGTTGCCGCTGTGACGGGGCCTTTTTCGTTTTGAACCGGCGAATTTGGCTTTGAAACTTTCGCTTTTTGTTCACTTTTTGTCAGGGGGTATTTTGCACCCCTAAGCCGTTGTTTTTGCAATCTCTCTTTCTGGATTGCAAATCCGTGTACACCGGTTCGATTCCGGTACTCGCCTCCATAAATTCCCCCTAATACGCTGATTTTAAACTACAATAATTCACGCCAAAGCAAATCGCACTCAACCTACCCGCCCAAAATATTTGTCCATGTCGGATCGGGCACTTTGCGACCAACACAGATGAGATGGCTCTGAAATCTTAGGGCGGTCAACAAGTCGCGATAAGGCCTAGCACCGCAAGTAGCACTGGCGGTTAAGCTGAAAACAACCATCGGCGGCAGGTGTTCGGCTTTTTCACATTACAGAAAAGACCGTAATTGATCATAACCGCAGGCACCCGTGGACTGGTCCGGACACACGGCGTAGGATACTGCGAAAGCTTCAATGGCCGGTTTCGGGACGAACTGCTCAACGGGGAGATCTTCTATACCCTGCGTGAAGCCCAGATCCTGGTCGAAGAATGGAGGAAGCACGACAACGCCAAACGACCACATAGTGCATAGGGCTATCGCCCACCGGCACCAGAGGCCATCATCCTGATGGAAAGCAGGCCAATCATCCACTAACAATCAACTTGGACCAGTCAGATAAGGCTGCTCAGGTCAATCCGATACATCCCATCCCGCGTCCTGCAAAGCGGTAATCACGCCTTCAGGTAATTCAGGGCGAGAGTAAAATGCGCCCAGAACCAGCCTTGGATTGAACTCCGGCCAGGACCCCTTCAATTGGTTCAGCGCTTCCTTCGCTTCTTTCAGTTCACCCAACCTCTGATAGGCGGCCGTCATGTAGACCAAAGAGAGCGCGCTGACAGGGTCACCATTGTCACTCGCATATTCCAGAGACGATACTGCTTCTCGAAATTTCCCAAGGTGAAAGCTGGCCACGGCGTGAATGTTGCGATGCGCAAATTGGTGACTTCCAATTTCTCGCGGATGGTTTGGGTCACTAACGGAATAGGCTTCTTCAAAATGGCCCAGAACCAGTAATATCAAGCCGCGAAAGTCCAGAACGTTTCCATCATTGGGTTGAAGCGACTGTGCCAGCTCTGAATACTCCAGGGCGCTGTTGTAGTCCCCAGAGACATAGGACACCCAAGCTAACGCGGATTGGCTCCAGCCACTTGAAGGGGCAATATCCACTGCTTTCAGTGCCATGGCACTTGCGTCCCTTTTCAGAGCGTCACGCTCCGTCTGGTTTCGCGTTTGAAGGGATTGGGTTCCAAGGCTGTGCGCTAAGCCTGCATATCCACAATAGAAATCGGGGGCTTCTTTGATGGCCATACGAAATACATCGCTAGCCAACATCTGGTTATCGATACTGGCAACAGGAAACAGCAGGCCACGACCTTGATCACAATAGTTAGAAGCTTGTACAGCCGCAGGTGACTTACCGGCCAAAGCTTTCCGCTCAAGCGTCCGCGCAGGTGTCTGGGAGTTGGCCGCAACGGTCAATTCCGAGCGATCAACCCAATAATAAACCAAGGCCATGGCCCCGATTGCGACGACGGGAATAACAATCGACCAATACGGCCTTGACCTTACTGCTGAATGATCAACCTGGACCGTTTCACATGGCCTCGAACAGTCCTCGAACCAAGGCGCATACCCACCACTGTCAATGTGGATACGCGTATCGTCATCGGCACCAAACGTCTCGTAGTATTGCTCAAGTTTCCGTCGTAACCGCCCTGCATCGACGCGGACAACGTTAATGTGGCCGTCATCACGGGCAAAACTCTTGAAGTAAACATCCTGAGCAATCGTTTTACCAAGAATAGCTTCGGATCTACCTGCAATAGCCTCTTCAACAACATAACTCAGGAAATTCCGCAGGCGTTCCGCTTTGGCGAATGTGTCACTTTCCAAGATCCGAAACAGCTCTTCCCTGACGCGGGATGCGTGTCGTTCCGGGTCAAGGATCAATGTGCTGCCAGACATTGGAAGTCTCAAGTTTCGCTGAATTTTCAACCCCATAATGTAGAATGAATATTTGAATGTCACCCTAATTTCACGGTGTAATCCTTCCGCGACACGCGTTTTGCCCCAAGGCTGGCACCCAGAATGGAACCAGGTTTAAGGACGATGACGGACGTTAATTTGTTAGAGCTCGTTTTCCCGGACCACACCAGCCGCATCCATCAAATGCGGAGGAACCTTAGTGGGTTTGACGTGCTCTGCCAGGACTTCGATTTGCTCTCTGATGAGTTGAAAAAACACTCCGCAAATAGCAGTTCAGCTTGCCAATTTCCAACCAATCCCATCACCGAAAGTCTTGACGGATTGGTTGAAGAAATCGCCGAGCAGCTTTCAGAAGTCGTCCATTCCCAGGTTGTCCCTAAAGCCATTTCAGAAGTGGTTCCCGTATTTATCCAGGCACGCGCAAAGGACTGAGAACATGTTGCAAGACAGGTGGAAGAAATCGGCAAAATCAATTGGCGCGCTCGCTGCCGCGGCGACATTTCTCGCCACGAGCGCGTTTGGTGAGGCTCCTCCGGTACAAGAGCCCTCATCCCAAGAAGATATTAAGGCTGCGCTGACCGGCGGTGTCCCAATGGGGCGCTGGAAAGAGGGGCTGACATTTGAGGGCATCTCGCCGCAACCGTGGTTGCAAAGCGCTGCAAACTGGTTCCCACGCACTGAAGACGTGCAACCCAACGAAATGCGTATCATTTTCATGGGGTCGGCGCCGTTCATTCGCCCGGGGCAGATGAACACGGCAATTCTTGTGGAGCTGGGCAACGGCAAGATTTTCATGTTTGACATTGGTGAGGGTTCGCCAGCGAATATTATTGCCAGTGGCTATGCACTGAATGAAATTACCGATGTCTTCATCACACACCTGCACGTGGACCACTTTGGTGGGCTGCCATACCTTTGGATGTTCGGAACCTGGGCCGGCGGGTGGCACGAACAGCTGACGGTGCACGGCCCGTCTGGTCGCACCAAAGAGTACGGCACCGCAACAATGGTAGAAGGCATGAAAATGATGACCGGCTGGCACCGGGATGCGTTCAGTGTCTTTCCCGTTGGCAAAGGTTGGGACATCGAAGTCAACGAGTTCGATTTCCGTGACAACGGCGGCGTGATCTATGACGAAGACGGGGTCAAAGTAACGCATTGGCAGCGAAGCCACGCCAAGGACGGTGCGTCCGGATACCGGATGGATTGGAATGGCATGTGCTTTATCTGGACAGGTGACGGTCGCCCCAACATGATCGACATTCCTTTTGCGAAAGGCTGTGATGTCTTCGTCACGGAGCAGCAGCAGGAAATCATCGAAATCTCATCCGGAGTTCAAGGCGTGCCGCCGTTCCTGGGGCGCTACACCGTCGATACCCATCACACACCTAGTTATGCGGCCGGCTACATCGCCAACCTGGTACAACCCAGGCTTCTGATGAACACCCACATGAGCTATGACCCCTATCAGATCGAGGAAACCGTGGCCGAGATCCGCGAACACTGGAAAGGGCCCTATCACTTTGGCGCACCTGACGGGATCGTTGTTAACGTCACCAAAGATCAGATCTGGGTTCGCGAAGGGATCCTGCCCGATTATCCGAACTCGCGAGCGCCACAGTTTGACTTTAGCAATGGTCAGTTGATTGTGCCCAAACCCCCGCATCGGCGCGAAGACATTCAAGAACCTTACGTCCGCGATATGGAGATTGATCCGAAGCTGTACTATCCTGAGGGATATCATCCTGAGTTGCTGACCGAGTGGCCAGTTGACGACGATCTTGTTGTGCCGCTGGATGCGCTTCCTGAGAACCTCAAGGAAAGCATGGGCGCAGCGTGGCGCAACCGTGAAGCCAACCGGAAGGTGTTGGAAGAACAAGGCGACAACTAGATCGCAATGACAAAGTTACGGCCTCCCGACAACTCGGGCGGCCGTTCATCCGTGAACCTGACACGACGGGAAGGATTGGATCTTGTTAATCGTACTCGGCCTCTATTTTGGAATAGTTTGGCTCGTATTCTCCAAATTCCAAATTCTTCCCTGGAATGGGTTCTGGAAATCTTTGGTTTACGGTGTTGCGGCGGTTATCGCTCTGGTGGTCATCGGTGCGTTGAACCACACAACTCCAACTGGCCCGGTATCGATTCAGGGTGTTTCAACTAACATCGCTCCAAACGTGGCTGGCCCCGTGATCGAAGTGGCTGTGGAGCCTAACCAGAACGTCACAAAGGGCGAGCCTCTGTTCAGGATTGATGACGAAGTCTACAGAGCTGAGGTCTCCCGGCTGGAAGCCGCATTGGAAACCGCAAAATCATCCGCCGATCAACTGCTATCAGATTTAGCCGCCGCCGAGGCCGAGATTGACTCCTTAACCGCGCAGCTGACTTTCGGAATTCAGCGTCGCGATGACATCGTTCGACTGGAAGAACGTGGAGCAACTACCACCTTCCAGCTGCAAGAGGCTGTCGCGACCATCGATCAGTTGACCGCGAATATTCGCGCTGCCGAAGCCCGAAAAACCAGCCTCGAGCGGCGTATCGCAGCGAAAATAGACGGACGAGACGCTGCCGTTGTTGAGGCCGAACAATCGCTTGCGAAAGCACAGTGGGACTTGGAACAAACGGTTGTAAGAGCGCCAGGTGACGGCATTGTTTCGGCTGTGTCATTGCGACCCGGCAATCGCGTCACACCGTTTCAAGGGGCGATCACTTTTGTTGACCCCGGCGACTATGCGATTATTGCCACCCTGCCTCAATCCAGCCGAACCAATGTCTCGGTGGGTGACGAGATCCGTCTGGCATTGAGAACGGAACCCGGCAGGGAAATCATTGGCCGCATTTCTGATTTTGCTGTCGGAACCACTGAAGGCACCCTTGATCTAAGATCTGGCCTTCCCTCCATACGCGAGCTGGCCGGGATTTCCACCTATGTCGTTCGGGTTGAACTGCCCGCGGATGCAGACAACACGTCAGTGCAGTTTGGTTCGTCGGGAACAGCATTGGTCCTGACAGACAAGGCCGGAGCGATTGGTGTGCTTGCCGAGGTCTTGTTCTGGGTTACAAAGCAACTCAACTACCTTTGAAAAATCAGGCCAAGGCATCTGTTTCATCAATGAAAACTGTCGAGCTCAAATCCTTGGTATATCGGTGGTCGGATCAGTCCGATCCTGTTCTCTCAATTGACAACTTCAATTTGGACGCCGGGGAATGCGTGTTTGTAAAAGGCCCCAGTGGTAGCGGAAAGACCACGTTGCTGTCGGCAATTGCTGGTGTGATTGATGTGCCGCAAGGTTCCGTTCGCGTCGCAGGTTCGGACATCGGGGCTTTGGTCGGAGGTGACCGTGACCGTTTTCGCGTGGATCATTTGGGGATAGTTTTCCAGGTCTTTAACCTTTTGCCTTGGCTGAGTGCGCTCGAAAACACGCTGCTGCCGTGTCGGTTTTCAGCACGGCGCCGTGATAAAGCAGGGTCAGATCCCAAGGCCGCCGCGACCAGGCTGCTTCGTGAGTTGGGTCTTGAGGACGCAGGGCTCATCAATCGACCCGCCAGCGCACTAAGTGTCGGGCAGCAACAGAGAGTTGCGGTTGCGCGGGCTCTAATCGGGGCACCCGAAGTTGTATTGGCTGATGAACCTACGTCGGCGCTAGATGAGGAAACCAAAGAAACGTTTGTGCAGTTGTTGCTTAAGGAATGCAGAGCATCGGGGGCGAGCCTGCTATTTGTAAGCCATGATGGTAGCCTTGAGAGACGCTTTGACCGGAGCATTGAATTGCCGATGCTTAACAAAGGCAATTCGTGATGTTCGACCTCTGTCTAAAAAGCCTTCTTAATCGCCGTTTTGTTGCCATGTTGACTGTTCTTAGCATCGCTTTGAGCGTCGCTTTGATTGTTGGGGTTGAGCGGCTGCGAGCAGAGGCTCGAGCTGGTTTTGCCAATTCTGCATCAGGCATCGACCTGATCATCGCGGCACGCGGAAACGATGTGCAGATCTTGATGGCTACGATATTTGGTGTTGGATCAACCGGCGCCGGTATCAGCTGGGACAGCTACGAGATGATCGAAGAACTGCCCCAGATTAGCTGGACAGTGCCGATAATGATGGGTGACAACCACCGTGGATATCCGGTGATTGGAACGTCGGAATACTATTTTGAACACTTTCGTCATAGTGGCGGCCAGCAACTGGTATTTGCTGAAGGCGTCCCATTTAAGTCTCCAGAAGGCGCAGTAATTGGAGCAAAAGTTGCTCAGGCGTTCGGGTACACGACAGGAACGGAAATCGTGAATGCCCATGGCTCAGGGGAAATTGCCTTTGATGTTCACGACGAAGCACCTTTCACAGTGACCGGCGTGCTGGGGCATACTGGGACGGCCGTCGACCGAATGGTCTTTGTCTCGCTCGAGGGATTCGACGCCTTGCACAAAGAACCTGCATCAAAGGTTGCTGACCCTTTCGTTATGGTCGATGCACCTGAGGCCGCCGAAGAACACGAAGACCATGACACCGCGCATTCCCACAAGGCAGATCATGCGGACAGCGAATTTACGGACGAGCATGTGAAGCATGGTGAAAGCCATGGACATGACGATGACCATGCGCAGCACAGCGACCCTGATGAGCACGATCACGGTGGCCATGATCATGAACCGGCGACCATCAACGCGATTTTTGCCGGGCTTGAGGAGAAAACGGCGGTGCTTTCCATTCAACGGCAACTGGCAGACCATCGCGACGAGGCACTAACTGCTGTTCTTCCTAATGTCGCGCTGTTGCAGCTTTGGTCGATTACCAGGACGGCCGAGACTGCACTGCGTCTGATGGCAGGCGCTGTAGCAATGGCTGGAATAATCGGTATGGTGGTCATGTTGTCTGCTTCGCTCGACAACCGGCGGCGCGAATTTGCGATTCTTCGATCCGTGGGCGCAACACCAGCCGGCGTCTTTTCCCTGATCTTGCTTGAAGCCGTTTTGTTGTTGTCGGCGGGCATCGTGCTTGGAGTAATCGCACTCAGCGTCCTTACGCTGCTGATAGATCCGATTCTTGCCGCAAATTTTGGGCTGCGCATCGGTGTTGGCCTGCCAAGTGTTCGCGAGGTTCTTCTCATAGCCCTCGTTTTCTGCTCTGGTCTTCTTGCCAGTATTATACCTGCGCTAAGGGTGTACCGTATGACGCTATCAGACGGGCTGTCGGTGCGGCTTTGAATAAGAGGACCCTCTGATATGAAGACCATTACGCACTTTCTGAATATCTTGTTCGCCCTTGCTATTGCGGGGCCTCTTCTTGCTGCGGATCCTCGCAACATAAATTGGCAAGATCTCCTTCCTGAAGAGCGGCCCTACCACGATCCATTTGCCGCCCTAGAATATTCTCAGATCAATGCGTTGGCCATGCTTTACCGGATTGAGGTTCTGAATTCGGACACGGCCGATGACGAGAAACGCGCCGAAGCGGTTCAGATCCGCGAAGATCTTGTATCTCAAGGCCTTGACCCAGATTGGTTGTTTGAACAACGCGAAATAGTGATGAACCAACGGTTGATTGCCGCGCGCGAACCGAACCCCGATCTTCTGGGGGAAAACGTGCGTCTTCCCGGCTACCTCCTTCCCCTGGATATTGTCGACCAGAAGGCGGTGGAATTTCTTCTGGTTCCGACAGTTGGAGCCTGCATTCACACACCTCCTCCTCCGGCCAATCAGATGGTCTATGTACGATATGAACAAGGCTTCGAAATCGAAGAATTGTACAAACCCGTCTGGATCAGCGGTGAAATACGGGCGCAAAAACGGTCACAGTCCCTGAGCTATGTTGATGGACAGGCCGATATTGAAACTTCATATGCGATGGACGCTTTGTCAGTAGAGATCTATGAGTGACCTGTAAGGAAAGTGGTCCGTACTATGACTTTTACCGGGATGCATCCCAGTGCCGTGCGCCAGCGTAAGTGCCGTTGATTATTGTAGGTGTGGCGCAGAAAACTCCTTCTGAAGCACTACGATGATAGAATAAATTGCAGTCTTCCGCACCGGTACCTCCATTGCGGATCATACCAGCGTTACCGTGCGGCTTGGCGAAGATGGAACGGCTACCACCGCCGAAGCCGGGTCGAAAGCAAGATGAACGGCATCAACCTGCTTGGTCAGTCACTGATGGCTCGAGACTTCGACCGCCAGGTCGCGGAGCTGCAAGCCCGCATCGCGGTGCTGAACGGCTATACCGCCCTCGGCAGACCCGTCACAGTGGCCGTAGGATAAGTCCGTCCGGGGAAACGGGAAATCCGCTCAGAACCTGATTTAGGCAACAAGGCCCTTCGTAAGCAGCCATTCCCGAAACACTGAAAATTCAACGTTTTTAACGATATGACCTGATGCCCGGACATTCGGCTGTTCGGAGCGGTCATTGGGCTACGGACGACCGCACTGAGCCCAAAGGCGACCTCGATGAAAGTCGCAGCATTCGGTAAAATGGGCTGATTTTGTTGAAAAACTGATACTTGATCGAGGCATGATCTGCTGATTCAATTCTCTTATTGATTGGGAGGATTGGCGATGATGGGACCCAAGCAGGAAGCGCAGGCGGCACTGTTTTACGAGTTCTC
>NZ_ONZG01000018.1 GCF_900302455.1 Falsiruegeria mediterranea M17 | reverse complement strand
GATTGATGTCGCGCAACACGTGAAAGGACCCGTACCACTTGTTCATGTTGTTGATTTCAATGGCGACCTCGTCGCTCACCTGCATTTTCGAGCGATCGATTTCGCGGTCAGACATAAGTTCAGACATCAGTTGAACTCCTTAATGGTGGTCGGTGGCGAGGCGACGCTCGAGCCACTGTGAGTATTGAGAGATGCCGTAGCAGACGACAAAGAAGACAAGTGCGGCAAAGCCCAAAAGCTCCCAGTAGACGCCGTTCCATTCGGTAGACGCCAGGATAGGACCACGGATCATGCCGACCAGATCGAACATCGAAATGACCGAGACCAGTGTGGTGTCCTTGAACAGCCCCACAGCCACGTTCACGATGCCCGGGATCGAGATCTTCATTGCCTGCGGCAGGATGATCAGTCGCATGGCCTGCGGATAGTCCAGACCAAGGCTGTCTGCGGCCTCATATTGCCCACGGGGCAAGGCTGCGAGACCACCACGGATCACCTCGGCGATATAGGCTGCCGAGAACATGGTGATCATGATCACCACACGCAGGAACAAGTCGACCGTGCTTTCCGGCGGGAAGAAGTATGCCAGCATCACCGACGCCACGAACAGCAGCGTGATCAGAGGTACGCCACGGACGAATTCGATGAAGATGACACAAATCCACTTGATCAGCGGCATGCTCGACTGACGCCCAAGGGCCAGCACAATACCCAGAGGCAGGGACAGCGACACACAGGTCACGCCCAGCATCATGTTCAGCATGTAACCGCCAAGATCCCGGCTTGGAACGGCCGAAAGCATCGCATTCTCAGATGCACCTTCGGGGATCAGAGCCCCGCCGATCAGCCAGACTGCAAAAGCTGCGGCAATTGCGCCAAAGAACCCCACGGCAAAGCTGCTGCGGCCGAAGGTCTGGAACACATAGGCAGCTGCTACGAAACCAACCAGAGCCACCAACGGCGCCAGGATGGTTCCCCCCCAGATCAACCAGAAGGCCAAGAAGGGATACACAGCGGTAAACAGCAAAAGCTTGCGGGGCAGGTCAAAGAACAGAACAGGTGCGATGGCCACAAGCATCAGCACGAAGGCCACGTTCGGTCGCCAATAGGCGTCAGCGGGGTATTTGAACCCATAAAGCAACTGATGCCAGCGTTCGGTCAGAACCGCGAAACAGGCGCCCGACTTTCCGGCCAGTATCTCACGACATTCCGCAAGGGACGACGCATTCCAGACTCCGTTCAGCATCCACGGCATCGTGCTGGCAAGCAGCAAGTAAACAACGTAGAGCGAAATGATGGTCAGGACCGAATTGGTGACGTTCGAAAACAGGTTATCGCGCAGCCACTTGACCACACCTGTTTCGTTTGCCGGCGGTGGCGATTCAGGGATGTTGCCGTCAGCAACAAAAGCGATGGAGTTGGTTGTTTGATCAGCCATGGCTCAGCGCTCCTTCAGCTTGACGGAGGAGTTGTAGATGTTCATCACCATCGAAATCGTCAGCGATGCAGTAAGATAGAACAGCATCAACAGCAGGACGCATTCGATCGCGCGACCCGTCTGGTTCAGCGTGATGCCACCCAGGGTCGCAGTGATATCCGCATAACCCACGGCGATTGCCAGCGACGAGTTTTTGGTGATGTTCAGATACTGCGAAATCAGCGGCGGGATGATCACCCGCAGGGCTTGAGGCAGAACCACCAGGTTCATGATCCGACCCTGACGCAAACCAAGCGCTGCCGCAGCTTCGGTCTGACCTTTTGAGATCGCCTGAATACCCGCGCGCACGTTTTCCGCGATGAACGCACCTGTATAGATCGACAGGGCAAACCACAGCGCGATCAGCGGACCGCCGATCTTGATGCCACCTTTGAAGTTGAAGCCCTTGAGTGCGGGCACTTCCCAGCTGAGCCCCATGATGAGCATCAGCACAGCAAAGGGAACAAACCAGATCGCAAGCTTGATCAGAAGAGTTTTGGGGCGTTCACCGGTTTCTTCCTGCTTATGGTTGGCCCAGTTGGTGACACGGCCCGATACGAACCACGACGCCACCAGCCCGGCAAGAACGACCATCCAGTTCATGAACGCCGACGCGAAAAGCCCACTTTCAAACCAGGGCATCGGAACATAGACGCCACGGTTGGTGAACGCAAAGAGGTCCAGAACCATGCTGGATGTCGCATTGTCACCGCGGAAGGCGCGCGGCCCCGGCATCACCGCCGTCATGATCGTGAAGATGATGATGATCCAGATCAGAACCGGGATGTTCCGGAAGATCTCGACATATACCGCCATCAACTTGGACACGAGCCAGTTGTTGGACAGGCGCAAAACGCCCGCGACCACGCCAAAGACGGTCGCAGTGATACAAGCCAGAAAGGCGACGAGGAGAGTATTGAGAACACCAACAAGCGCTGCGCGCGCATGCGAGGACTGGCTGTCATATTCGACCAGTCGCTGGTTGATGTCATATCCGGCGGGATCGCCGAGGAAACTGTAGGAAATGTTCAGACCTGCGGCGCGCAGGTTCTGAATAAGGTTGTTGCCCAGATACCAGATGCACAGTGCCAGAACTATGGCTGCAATCACCTGGAATGTCAGTGAACGATACCGGGTATCGTTGAATAGCATGGACAACCGAAAACCAGCATTTGGTGGGTCGGTCAAAGTTGACATATTGTGGGGTCCCCGTGGCTTGCGGTTGCCGTTGGTCCCGTCGGGGTTGACCCCGCTCCGCAACAGCCCGCAGCGTTATAGTGGATACGAAGAGGGCGCGAGAATTCTCGCGCCCTTTCGTTTGGTTTATTAGCGGAACGGCGGCGAGTACAGCAGGCCGCCTTCGGTCCACTGAGCGTTCAGGCCGCGTGCCAGACCGATCGGGGTTTCTTCGCCGATGTTCTGAGCAAAGATCTCACCATAGTTGCCACCGACTGCGATGGCGCGCTTGGACCATTCAGCGTCCAGACCCAGCATCTCGCCCAGGGTACCTTCGGTGCCCAGGACACGGTTGATCTCCGGGTTGTTGGTGCCTGCCGACATCTCACCGATGTTGGCCGAGGTGATGCCCAGCTCTTCGGCCGAGATCAGCGCGTTCAGAGTCCAGCGAACAACGTCGCCCCACTCGTGGTCACCGTGACGAACCAGCGGACCCAGAGGCTCTTTCGAGATGATCTCGGGCAGCAGGACGTGGTCACCGGGGTTCTCGAAGGTGGCGCGTGTCGCGGCCAGGCCCGAGGCGTCGGTGGTGTAAACGTCACATGCGCCAGCCAGGTACTGCTGCTGCGCTTCGGCGTTGGTTTCGATCGGAACCGGCTCATAGCTGATGTTGTTCGAGCGGAAGAAATCCGCCAGGTTCAGCTCGGTGGTGGTGCCGGTCTGAATGCAGACGGTCGCGCCGTCCAGTTCCTTGGCCGACGAAACGCCCAGTTCCTTGGGAACCATGAAGCCCTGACCGTCGTAGTAGTTTACGCCAGTGAATTCGAACTTCAGGTCAACATCGCGCGAGAAGGTCCATGTGGTGTTACGAGCCAGCATGTCGATCTCACCCGAAGCCAGCGCGGTAAAGCGTGTCTTACCGGTGGTCGGTACGAACTCGACTGCGCTGGCATCACCCAGAACAGCGGCCGCAACGGCGCGGCACACAGCCACGTCAAAACCTTTCCATTCCCCATTTGCATCCGGCGCCGCAAAGCCAACCAGACCTGTGGTCACACCACAGTTCAGTTTGCCGCGTGCCTTGACGTCATCCATCGTGCCCGCTGCTGCAGCTGCTGCTGCCAGACCGGCGACGGTGAACGCGCCCAAAAATACGGTTTTTTTCATTTTTACCTCTTCCTGATTTTCCACCCCTTTGTGGAGCGGTTCGACCGGCATGAGTTTTTGCCGGAACGTTTACCAAAAAGGAATCTCCCCTTTAGTGGGGCCAAGTTTGGGCGCAATCATCACAAAACGTCAAGGGTAGGATCATAGAAATCAATGATCTGACGGGTCTGGTTTACCCTGGGTCACCTGAATCAGCTGTGATGCAAAGGATCAACCCGATACGTCAAAGAACCGTTTTGCGTGTAAAAACGACTGCCGCTTTATCTCTGCGTGTTCGCTGGCTTCGTCGTCGGCGCCCCATTGCTCCTCTTGCCACAGCTCGTCTACACGCGAAATGCGCCAAATCTCGTCCGCTTCGCGCCAATTTCTGGCAGCCGCGAATCCCAAGATCAAAGACCCAGACAGGCTGACAAGGTCATGAAAGGCCGCCAGGTGGAACGGCCCCAAAGCGTGAACCTGGAACGACAGAACATCCAGAACCTCACGGGGTTGTGGTTCATGGACCACCCCAGAGACGGGTTTCAGCTGCGCGCCCAGAGTTTCTGCCGCCCAATCCAACGCCGGAGACCATTGTTCGTCTTGCCGGTTCACCAATTCCTGCGGGTGTGACGCGCGATAACACAGTAAATCCGAATCGCCATAGGCGGCCAACATGTCGGCCACTTCGGCATGCTGAATACGGACCTTGTCGATGGCGGCATTGGCCGATCGGGTGAATGGCATGGAGGCGGGATCAACCTCGCCCTCTTGCGCGTCCCATTCTTCGGCGATGGCTTTGGCCATGGCCTGGGTTGGAACGATCAGTCCAGCTTTGGCCGGTGTTTTCACCCTACGCCCGTCCAATTCGACAGTGAATCCACCGTCCGCCTCGACCACGGTGCTGTTGGTCCAAAACCGTTTGGGTTTCCAGTCGCTCATGTCTCAGGTCCAGATCTGCGCCAATGCGTCAGGCAATTGGTCGAATGTATCAATGATGGTGCGTGCCGAGACCAGCGCCGATGGCTTGTGATAGCCCCAGCTGACCCCGATCCCGGCTACGCCAGCTGCAGCAGCCATATCCATGTCATAGCTGGTGTCGCCGATCATCACGCAATTGGTCGGCTCAACCCCCGCCTCATCCATTGCGGCATGAATCATGGCCGGATGCGGTTTCGAAGGATGAAAATCAGCCACCTGCCGCGTCGCGAACAGCCGCTCCATTCCATGCGCCTCGATCAACCCATCAAGGCCACGTTTGGACTTTCCGGTCGCAACACCCAGCAGGTTCTCGGGTACCGCATGCAGCACCTCAAGCATCTCCATCGCGCCAGAGTAAAGCGGTGAATGCGCCGCCCCCTGCGCCAGCCGCTGATCGCGATAGCTGTCTTTGTAGCCTTGCACCAATTGCGCCTGAACGCCCTCATCCTGCTCGGGCGCCAAACGTGCCATCGCCTGAGGCAGGGACAAACCAACAATGGACAAGATCGCCTGCCGCGCAGGCACCGTCAGGCCAGCCTTATCAAAGGCAACCGTCATCGAGCCAACAATTGCCGCCTGGCTGTCGACCAAAGTGCCATCCACATCAAATAGGATCAGCCGCAGATCAGCGGTCATCGCAGTTCCTCAAACGGGTCGTCCGCCGCCAGATCCTCGGTCCAGCCGAGCGTGTCCCAGCTCTCTTTCATGTGCTGTGGCAGATTGGCTGTAACCGTGATCGGTTTGCGCGTGATCGGATGCTCAAAGCTTAAGGTACGCGCGTGCAAATGCAGCTTCTTGCTGATGATGCCGCCCAATTGCGCACCCCAGCCATCGCCCAGATTCTCCTGACCCGAACCGCCATATTTGCCGTCACCAATGATCGGATGCCCCATGCCAGACATATGAGCCCGCAGCTGATGTGTACGGCCCGTCACAGGCTCCATCGCGACCCAGGACGCGCGACTGGCCACGCGGTAGAGCGTGGCATATAGCGTATGTGCCCGCTTGGCCCCTGGCGTGTCATCCACGTCGCGCGAATGGATCGGGATCATCTTTTCACCCTCTCCGTGCTTGCCATGTCCCGGCGCCTTCACAAGGCCCGTCTTAATCTCGCCCAAATAGGGGGTCGGAACACCGGCCACCAAGGCCCAGTAGATCTTGTGCGTGTTGCGGTGACGAAAGGCTGCGGTCAGCCCCTTGGCGGCTTCGCGCGTGCGGGCCATGATCAGAACGCCGGACGTGTCCTTGTCCAGCCGGTGCACCAGGCGCGGGTTTTCATCCAGGCCAAAGCGCAACGCCTCGGCCAAGCCGTCGACATGTTTCGTCTGCCCACTACCGCCCTGCACCGGCAGACCCGCGGGTTTGTTCAAAGCAATCACATGGTCATCTCGATAGATCACGCAATCCTGGATCATGCGGGCGTCCGCCTCTTTGATCCGGGGGCGATGCTCGGCCGGTTTCTGATCCGTCGCAGGCAGCGGTGGGATACGCACGACCTGCCCAACCTCTACCCGGCTCGATGCCTTGACCCGGCCCCCGTCAATCCGCAGCTCGCCCTTGCGGCACATCTTTTCGATACGGCCCTGGCTCACATGCGGAAACAGGCGGCGCAGCCAGCGGTCAATGCGCTGGTCGCCGTCACCCTCGGCCACGGTGATCATCTGTACTCCGCTCATGCCCATACTCCTCTGGCCAACACCAGGCCCAACATCAGTGCCGCAATCGACAGGCCTACCGACAATGCCACATACAGCGCTGCCTGACCCAGATCTCCGCGTTCGTAGAGGTTCACGGCTTCCAGCGAAAACGCCGAGAATGTCGTGAACCCGCCCATGATCCCCGTTGCCACCAACGGGTTGAGATGCGTCAGCCCCTTATGCGCGGCAGTCACCACAAACAGGCCCATCAGGAACGAGCCAACAACGTTCACCGTCAGAATGGCGATCGGAAACTCCTGATGGCCAAACGTCCGCAGAACGCCCACGCCCGTCAGATACCGGAGCGACGCCCCGATCGCGCCGCCAAGCGCCACATGTAGAACCGAAGAAAACATGGGGGTCCCTTGGCCCGCCCTGTCGGGGATGTCAAGTTTCGCAGGCGTCAATCCGCATTGCGCTGCGCGCGTAGCTTGGCAAAGTAATCCAGCCGCTTCTTCAACTCACGCTCAAACCCGCGCTCGACCGGTTGATAGAGCTCGGGCCGGTCCATACCGTCGGGGAAATAGTTCTGCCCCGAAAACCCGTCCTCGGCATCGTGGTCATAGTCATACCCGGAACCATACCCCTGCTCCTTCATCAACGACGTTGGGGCATTCAGGATGTGCTTCGGTGGCGGCTCTGACCCAGACTTTTTGGCCAACCGCATGGCAGCCTTGTAGCCCACATAAGCTCCGTTCGATTTCGGCGCGAGTGCCAGGTAAACCACGGCTTGCGCCAGGGCCAGCTCTCCTTCGGGGCTGCCAAGACGCTCGTACACCTCCCAAGCGTGCAGGCAATGGGTCTGTGCCTGTGGGTCGGCCAGCCCGATGTCTTCAACCGCCATTCGGGTAATCCGCCGCGCCAGATAGCGCGGATCCTCGCCCCCCGTCAGCATCCGCGCAAACCAATAGAGCGCTGCGTCCGGATCCGAGCCCCGCACCGACTTGTGCAAGGCCGAGATCAGGTTGTAATGCTCCTCACCCGACTTGTCGTATTTGGCAGCACGACGCATCAGACGTGTCGACAAGGCATCCGTGTCCAGATCGCCATCCACTTTCCATGCGGCCACCTGCTCGATCAGGTTGAGCAAAGCGCGCCCATCCCCGTCCGCCATGTCTTGCAACGCGGATCGCGCCGGGGAGAGCAACGGCAAGTCTCGTCCCAACTCTTCCTCGGCGCGCTTGGTGAGCGCCTCCAGATCCGCCTTGCCCAGACGTTCCAGCACCATGACCTGGGCACGGCTCAAAACAGCAGCGTTCAATTCGAACGAGGGGTTTTCCGTGGTCGCGCCGACCAGCAGGATGGTTCCATCCTCCATGTGCGGCAGGAACCCATCTTGTTGGGCTTTGTTGAACCGGTGGATCTCATCCACGAACAACAGCGTCCCCTGCCCGTTCTGCCGTCGGATTTTGGCAGCCTCGAACACCTTTTTCAGGTCCGGTACGCCGGTGAAAATCGCGCTGATTTGGACAAAGTGCAGGTCGCTTTCATCTGCCAGCAATCGGGCGATGGTTGTTTTCCCCACCCCCGGCGGCCCCCAGAAGATAAGGCTCGACAAGCTTTCCGATGCCAGCATGACACCAAGAGGAGCATCCGGTCCCAAAACCTGTTGTTGCCCGATCACCTCGGCCAGAGATTTAGGCCGCAAACGATCCGCCAACGGGCGGTGCCGGTCCGGCGTCTTACCTTCTGCGGCCTTGGTCCCGGGGCCTGTGTCAAACAGATCCGCCATCGATCACTGGCGGAACCGCAGGGACAGTTTCTGACCGCGCCGTTGCAAATCCAGCCGCACCCACCGCCCCGTTTCGGTCAGCGCCTGACGGATATCTTCGGTTGTCTCCATCGCCTCGCCGTTGATCCCGTCGACGATGTCCCCATGTTGCAGACCGGCGCGGGCGCCATAGGGACCGGGGTCAACCACAACCACACCTTTTGCCGACAACGGTAGCCCCAAATACGCGATGACCGCCGGATTGGCCCGGGCCACAACAAGGCCTGGCAGAACAGTCTGGTCGTCCAGCTTGATGTCTTCGGCGGGCGGTTCATCCGGTGCTTCGATCATCGCGACGCTCACCTCAACACGCTCGCCATCACGCAGGCGGGTCATGGTCGAGACACCACCAATCCCCGTCACCGACATGCGAAACATCATCTCGGATGGAGAGTTCACCGGTTCACCATCCACATGAGTCACCACATCCCCGACGCTGAAACCGGCCTGTGCCAGCGGGCTGACCGTATGCATGTCTGAGATCACAACACCTTCGGGCAGTGCCAATCCCAACGACTCGGCGATGTCCGCGTTCATCGGTTGCCCGGCAATACCGGCCCAGGGACGTACAAAATACTCGTTGCCCTCACGCGCCTGGCGCAGGAACTCGCGGACCAGATTGGCCGGAATGGCAAAACCGATCCCGTTGGAGCCCCCAGAGCGGCTGAGGATAGACGTATTGATGCCGATCAGATCACCGTTCACATCAATCAGCGCCCCACCCGAGTTGCCGGGGTTGATCGGTGCATCTGTCTGCAGGAAGTATCCCCGCGCCTTTCCGGTCGCAGCACCAGACCGCGCCAGACCGGACACGATCCCGCTGCTGACCGTTTGACCAACACCAAAGGGATTACCGATCGCCAGCACCAGTTCGCCCACTTCAACCTGATCGGAATCCCGCAACGAGAGCGCTTGGAGGTCTTTGGCCTCATCCAGCCGAAGAATGGCGATGTCGCTTTCTTCATCGCCTAGAACAACCGTCGCCGAAAACTCGCGTCGGTCCGTCGTGATCACCTGAATTTCAGACGCCATGCCAACGACGTGATAATTCGACACGACGTAGCCATCCTCGCTCAAGATCACCCCAGACCCCAGAGAGTTCTGGACCCGCTGTTGCGGCGCGCCAAAGCCCCCAAAGAAATCCTGAAAGAACGGATCGGAAAAGAACGGGTTGGGCTGACCGCTGGTGATGATCTTGGCATAGATGTTGACCACCGCAGGGGCCGCGCGTTTGACCACTGGCGCAAATCCCATCGAGATTTCGGACTGCGTGGTTGGCACCTTGGTTTGAGCCAAGCTCATGGGCGCCACGAGTAAGGCCAACAAAACGATAACGATGCGGGTCATTTTTCCTCCGGTGGGCCTAGGTATCATGGGATGATATGCGGCCCCGCCCGACGCAATGCAACCGGCAATACTGCCCGGCCCCCTCTGCTGACAATCGGCAAAAGAAAAACCCCCGCTCAATTGAGCGGGGGTTCGCAATTCGGCCAATGCCGGATGCGTTTAGTCTTCGGCGGTCTCTTCGGCAGCGACGCGGGCCTTGTCGGCTGCGCCTTTGGCATCGACGTCGCGGTCGACGAATTCGATGATTGCCATCGGAGCCATGTCACCATAGCGGAAGCCTGCTTTCAGGACACGGACGTAACCGCCCTGACGGTCCTTGTAGCGGGGGCCCAGAACGTCAAACAGTTTGGCGACGTACTGGTCTTCTTTCAGGCGTGCTGCGGCCTGACGACGTGCGTGCAGGTCACCGCGTTTGCCCAGGGTGATCAGTTTTTCGATGATCGGGCGCAGTTCCTTTGCCTTGGGCAAAGTGGTTTTGATCTGCTCGTGCTCGATCAGCGAGCCGGCCATGTTCGCAAAGAGCGCCTTGCGGTGCTCATGAGTACGGTTCAGGCGGCGATATCCACGTGCGTGACGCATTTTGTAGTTCCTTCGTCTAGCTTTTGCTTTGTCCGATGGCCGATGCGTGTCAGCCATTCACCTTGGGGCGGGTTTGCCCATGTTGTCCCCGGCAGCCCGGGCATCGTCGAAGGGGGCCAGGGCCCCCTCCAAATCCTTAGAAGTTGTCTTCGAACTTCTTCGCCAGATCTTCGATGTTGTCCGGCGGCCAATCCTCGACGTCCATGCCAAGGTGCAGGCCCATGCCCGAGAGCACTTCTTTGATCTCGTTCAGCGACTTGCGACCAAAGTTCGGGGTGCGCAGCATCTCGGCTTCGGTCTTCTGGATCAGATCGCCAATGTAGACGATGTTGTCGTTCTTCAGGCAGTTTGCCGAACGGACCGACAGTTCCAGCTCGTCCACTTTCTTGAGCAGCAGCGGGTTGAATTCCAGACCGTCGTCTTCGTCCTGGCGGCCTGCCGATTCCGGCTCGTCGAAGTTGACAAAGATCGACAGCTGATCCTGCAGAATGCGCGCAGCAAAGGCCACGGCGTCGTCCGGAGTGATCGAACCATCGGTGTCAATCTTCATGGTCAGCTTGTCATAGTCCAGAACCTGACCTTCACGGGTCGGCTGAACGTCATACGACACCTTCTTGACCGGCGAGTAGATCGCATCGATCGGAATCAGGCCGATTGGCGCATCTTCCGGCTTGTTCTTGTCAGCCGAAACATAACCCTTGCCAGTGTTCACGGTCAGTTCCATGAACAGGTCGGCGCCATCATCCAGGTGACAGATCACGTGATCGCGGTTCAGGATCTCGATACCAGCGCTTTCGCTGATGTCGCCTGCAGTCACAACCGCGGGTCCTTTGGCATTGATCGACAGGCGTTTCGGCCCTTCGACTTCCATGCGCAGCGACACCTGCTTGAGGTTCAGAATGATGTCCGTGACGTCTTCACGCACACCGGCCACGCTGGAAAACTCGTGCAGAACGTTGTCGATCTGTACGCTGGTGATCGCGGCACCTTGCAGCGAGCTCATCAGGATGCGACGCAGGGCATTGCCCAGAGTCAGACCAAAGCCACGCTCGAGCGGCTCGGCCACAACCGTTGCTTGACGTGCAGGGTCATTGCCCGGCTTCACGTCCAGCTGGGTCGGCTTGATCAGTTCAGCCCAGTTCTTGTGGATCATGTTGTCCCTCCATTCCTGTCTGCGCCCCATGTCCGGAAAGGTGCAGACGCCCGAGGTTTTAAAATGACGGACTGGGGCCGTGTCTTCTGACACAGCCCCAGCGCAATTTTTGTGTCGCTTAAACGCGGCGGCGCTTCGGCGGACGGCAACCGTTGTGAGCAATCGGCGTCACGTCGCGGATCGACGTGATGTTGAAGCCCACAGCAGCCAGTGCGCGCAGAGCCGATTCACGACCCGAACCGGGACCCTGAACTTCGACTTCCAGCGTTTTGACGCCGTGATCCTGTGCTTTTTTGCCTGCATCTTCAGCAGCCATCTGAGCAGCGTAGGGGGTCGATTTCCGCGACCCTTTGAAACCCATGGTACCAGCCGACGACCACGAGATGGCGTTGCCTTGTACGTCCGAGATCAGGATCTTGGTGTTGTTGAACGACGAATTCACGTGGGCTACGCCCGAAGCGATATTCTTACGCTCTTTTTTCTTGGTACGAGTCTTATCGCGTGCCATTGATCAAACCCTCCCTTATTTCTTCTTACCAGCAATGGCCTTTGCAGGGCCTTTGCGGGTACGAGCGTTGGTGTGGGTACGCTGTCCGCGAACGGGCAGGTTACGACGATGGCGCAGACCGCGGTAGCAGCCCAGGTCCATCAGACGCTTGATGTTCATCTGAGTCTCACGACGCAGGTCACCTTCGACGGTATAGTTTTCGTCGATGTGCTCGCGGATTTTCAGAACTTCGGCATCCGACAGTTCATTAACGCGACGGGTCGCTTCAATGCCAACGGCTTCGCAGATCGCCTGCGCCGAAGTGTTACCGATACCGGTGATATATGTGAGGGCGATAGGTACCCGCTTTGCAGTCGGGATGTTTACGCCGGCAATACGTGCCACGTGTCACTTTCCTTTTCGTTGCGGTTCCGTAACTCCAGAACCTTTTTTCACAACGCTTTACCTTGGCAGTGTCGCCAGAGGGTCCAGCATTATATGAGGTAGTCTTTGCGCACGAAACGAATCCCGCGCGCGCGGTTGATTCCCAGAGGGATAGGGGTCGATATGGGCTTTTCCCGACAGGGTCAAGCCCATATGCAATCAGGCATCCAGAATGGCGCCGATCTCACCTTGTACCGCTTCGATCGAACCCAGGCCATCAACGTCCGAAAGCAGACCTTTGGCGTGGTAATACCCGATCAGCGGTGCAGTTTTCTTGTAGTATTCCATCAGGCGGATGCGCACGCTTTCCTCGTTGTCGTCAGCGCGGGCTTCCTTGCCTGCAGCCACGGCCTCGGCCGCGCGGTTGACGATGCGCTTTACCAGCGTTTCATCATCCACCTTCATCTCGATCACGGTGTCGAGTTTTTCGCCCTTTTCGGCCAGCAGCTCACCCAAGGCATCGGCTTGGGCCAACGTCCGGGGGAAACCGTCAAAGATGAACCCACCCTCGGCACCCTGCTCCAGCTTTTCTCGGATCAAGCCGATGACGATCTCGTCTGTGACCAGCTCGCCCTTGTCCATGACCTCGGCAACGCGCTTGCCCATTTCGGTGCCGCTGCTTTTTGCTTCGCGCAGCATATCGCCCGTGCTCAGCTGAACCATGCCGCGGGACGCAACCAAGTGTCCCGCCTGAGTGCCTTTGCCCGCACCCGGCGGGCCCAAAAGAATGATGTTCATCGACGAGCGGGTCCCTTCCTGCCGCGTTTCTTACCTTTGCCACGCAGTTGGGACTTTTCAATGAGCCCTTCGTATTGGTGCGCAAGCAAGTGACTTTGTACCTGCTGAATCGTGTCCATCGTGACAGAGACGATAATCAGCACCGAGGTACCACCGAAATAGAACGGAATTGCAAACTGGCCCCGCAGGATTTCTGGCAGGACACAGACCAGCGCCAGATAGGCCGAACCCAGAACCAGCACACGGTTGACCACATACTCCAGGTATTTGGCGGTGTTCTTGCCCGGACGAATACCGGGAACAAAGCCGTTCTGGTTCTTCAGGTTGTCTGCCACATCATCCGGTTTGAACGAGACATTGAACGTATAGAAATATGCAAAGAACACGATCATCGAGACGAAGAACAGAAGATAGAGCGGCTGACCTGGACCAAAGTTGGCCAGCAACCACGACATGATCGGACCATTGGCAGCGCCGGCCGAGAAGGTCGAGATCGTCACCGGCAGCAACAGCAGCGAGCTGGCAAAGATCGCCGGGATCACGCCTGCGGGGTTGACCTTTACCGGCAGGTGGCTCGAGCCTCCGTCATATACCTTCATGCCGACCTGACGGCGCGGGTATTGGATGTGGATCTTACGCAGGGCGCGTTCCATGAACACGACGAAAGTGATGGTGACGATGACCATCAGGATCACGGCGATGATCACGGCAGGGCTAAGCGCGCCCGAGCGACCCGAAGCCAGGAACTGTGCCAGCGCGGCGGGAACTTCGGCAATGATGCCCACAAAGATGATCAGCGAGATACCGTTGCCGATGCCGCGAGCGGTGATCTGTTCACCCAGCCACATCAGGAACATGGTGCCGCCAACCAGCGTGATCATGGTCGAGAAGCGGAAATAGAGACCGGGGTCAGTGGCCAGATCCCCCGATTCCAGCGACACAGCCAGACCGTAGGCCTGAACAGTGGCCAGGGCCACGGTGCCGAAACGGGTGTATTGGTTGATCTTCTTGCGACCCTGTTCGCCCTCTTTCTTGAGTTGCTCAAGTTGAGGAACCATGGCCGTCAGCAGCTGGACGATGATTGATGCCGAGATATAGGGCATGATGCCAAGGGCAAAGATGCCCATGCGCCCTAGCGCGCCCCCGGTGAACATCGAAACCATACCGCCGATGCCTTGCCCCGCCTGCTCCATGAACTCCCGCAGGGCGACGCCGTCGATTCCCGGCACCGGAATAAAGGTGCCCAGGCGGTAGACGATCAACAAACCCAGGGTGAACAGGATGCGGTTGCGCAGATCGGTGGCTTTGCCAAGGGCGGACCAGCTTGTGTTGGCCGCCATTTGTTCTGCTGCTGATACCATTATCGGTCTCTCTTATGAAAACACCGCCCAGAACCGTTCTCCGGCTCGGGCGGCGTCATGGAAAACTCATGCGACTATGTAAGCGGCTTAAGCGCCGCTCACAAGCGCTTACTCTGCCGCAGCAGCTTTTGTGACCTTAAGTGAACCGCCCGCTTTTTCGACTGCTTCAACAGCAGCTTTCGATGCGCCGGTCACTTCGATGTTCAGGGCAGCGGTCACTTCGCCTTTTGCCAGAACGCGGATGCCGTCCAGTTTGCGGCGAACCAGGCCGGACGCGATCAGCGCGTCTTCGGTGATGGCTGCTGCACCGTCCAGTTTCTTGGCGTCGACGAACTTCTGGATCAGGCCCAGGTTTACAACGGCGAATTCCTTACGGTTCGGCTTGTTGAAGCCACGCTTGGGCAGACGCTGGTACAAAGGCATCTGGCCGCCTTCGTAGCCATTGATGGCCACACCCGAACGGGATTTCTGACCTTTGATACCACGGCCACCGGTCTTACCTTTGCCGGAACCAACACCACGGCCTACGCGGGTGCGTTTTTTGGTTGCGCCGGCGTTATCGCTCAACTCGTGCAGTTTCATTTCGCTTCTCCTAAGCCGGATGTGACCCTCGAAGCGAGTGGGCCAACCACGGCATTTTTTGATTTTGATTCTCGCGGCGCAGTGCGCCACCGGGCGCGTATAGCGGGCCTGTCAGCGCAGATCAAGCCTTTCGGCCAACGTGTCAGTTAACCGGCGGATTGACCCAACATGTGGCCCCAAACGGACGCTGTACAGCTCGTTCGATCAATTCCAACCGATCCTGCCCATAGAACGGGTCGCCATCCACAACATAGGTTGGCGAACCAAAAACACTGAGCCCACGCGCATCTTCGGAATTTGACGCAACTTTGGCCTGCGCTTCTGGCCCAGTGCCCTGCTCGGCCAACGCTGATCCGTCAAGACCGCAGTGCTGCGCGATTGCAATCAGTGTCGCCTGATCCGACAAATCCGCATCATCCCGCCAATGCGCCTCGAGAATGGCATGAGCAAATGCATCTAAGTCTGGGCCCGACGAACCAAGCGCCGCAATCATGCCCGATGCCAAGCTGTAGTCCGCGTCGTGATACGTCGGGCGGTATTTGATCACCGGGACATCCCGGTACTCCGCCCAACGTTCAATTTCGCGTCCAAAGAAGTAATCGACATGGGCCTGCGTCCGGTCACGAAACGGCAGAGAGCCCTGAGCTTCGACCACCGGCGACAGATTGATCGGCTTGTGGACCAAGGTGATAGAGTGCTGCCCGCAGATCTCGTACAAGCGCCGAGATCCGAGATAGGCAAAGGCTGAATGGGCCGAGTAGTAGTATTCGATCGTTGTCATGCCGGTGAGACTAGGGACAACTCACCTCGGCAGCAAAGGAAAACCAGCCCATCCTTGACGATCAAAGGTGGCGGAACTGGTCGCCATAAACGTGGCGATTGGCGATGTTGTGGATTTCGTAGCGGCTGAAGCCGAAATCGTGCAGTTCGCGATCGGTCAGGCCGGACAGCTCGTTCACGGTGCGGCTGTATTCACCGCGCAGAACACGCGCTTGCTTCATGCTTTCAAATGCCGCGCGGATACGGGTTGCCAGCGAGTGACCAAAACCTTCGTGGGTTGCAACGTGTGCCATAGTTCAATTCCTCATACGGACCGGGCCTGATTGCCCGGTGAGTTTGTTTCTGTTCTTTGAAAGACAAACCGCAGGTATGACCTGCTTGCCCTTAGGACAACGCACAGTCTGGTCTGCCCGCTATGCAGTCAAAGCAACCCTGAACGAAAAACGCCCCCGAAAGTCGGAGGCGGTTCTTAGGATGCGTTCTGAGGTCTTACATCAAGACGGATCGTAGCTGCCGTTCTCATCGTGACGCTCTTCGCCACTCAGAGCAGGCGTGAAAACGCAAACAAAGCGCATCTTTGTCCTGGTTCGCAGGATATGCGCGTCGTTCTTATCCAGAACATAGATCGAGCCGACGCTCAGATTGTGAACCTCTCCGGTGGCGACGTTTTCAACCGTCCCCTCGCCCTCGATCACGTAATTGGATTCGATGTGGTTCTTGTAATGCAGATGCAACTCATTCCCGCCTTCAACCACGGTGTCGTGCAAGGAATAGCCCAACCCATCCCGCGCCAGCAGAATGCGCCGACTTTCCAGGTTGTAGCCCACCATGTGATCATCCGTTCCAATTACGGAAGCCAAGTCTTTGACGATCATCTTTCTCTCCCATCTGTCAAAACGCCAGCTCGCGCACTGTTTCGCAGACGACATCCCCCGGCAACTGAATTTCGCACCGACCAAAAGAAAAACGCCCCCGGTTCCCCGAGGGCGTTTTCCTAATTCTGATTATCGAAAAGCTTAGTCGCGCTCTTCGATGATCTCAACCAGATGCGGGATCTTGTTGACCATGCCGCGGACCGAAGGAGTATCTTCGAGTTCACGGGTTTTGTGCATCTTGTTCAGACCCAAACCAACCAGAGTAGCGCGCTGGTCGGCGGGGCGGCGGATCGGGGAACCGATCTGCTTGACGACGATGGTTTTTGCCATGGATCGCTCTCCTTACGCTTCAGCTTCGGCGGCAGCCGGTGCTTCGTCCCGCTTGGGCAGGATATCAGCAACCTTTTTGCCACGACGCTGTGCAACCGAACGGGGGCTGGCTTCTTTTTTCAGCCCGTCGATGGTGGCGCGGATCATGTTGTACGGGTTCTGCGAGCCGATCGACTTGGAAACCACGTCTTTCACGCCCAGCATTTCGAACACAGCACGCATCGGACCACCGGCGATGATACCAGTACCTTCCGGAGCGGTCCGCATCACGACCTTGCCTGCGCCGTGACGACCTTCGATGTCGTGGTGCAGGGTGCGGCCTTCGCGCAGAGGCACGCGGACCATCTGACGCTTGGCTTGCTCGGTGGCTTTGCGAATGGCCTCGGGGACCTCTTTCGCTTTACCTTTGCCAAAGCCAACACGGCCTTTCTGATCGCCGACAACCACCAGAGCGGCGAAGCCAAAGCGCTTACCACCTTTTACGGTTTTCGACACACGGTTGATCGCAACCAGGCGATCTGCAAATTCCGGTGCTTCCTCGCGGTCGCGACGGTTGCCCCGGCGGTTTTCACGTTCTGCCATGAGTGGCATTCCTTTCATAAAGGCGTCTGGCGCCTATCTGTCCAATCCTGGTGGGTCCCGATCAGGACCGGAACCCCCGGATCATCGGGGCGGTGCGAACACCGCCCACACTGTTTAGATCTTGAGACCACCTTCACGGGCAGCGTCGGCCAGAGCCTTCACCTTGCCGTGGAACAGGAAGCCGCCGCGATCAAAATAAGCTTCTTCAACGCCAGCTTTCTTGGCACGCTCGGCAATAGCCGCGCCCACCTTGGTAGCTGCTTCGACGTTGTTCTTGCCAACGACGCCCAGATCTTTTTCCAGGGTCGAGGCCGAAGCCAGAGTCACGCCACGAACATCGTCGATCAGCTGGACGCTGATGTTCTTGTTCGAACGGTGAACGGACAGACGCGGACGTCCGGCGTTCACTTTGCGCAGTTTGTTCCGGACGCGCAGGCGGCGCTTGAGGAACAGGGTCCGTTTGCTGTTTGCCATCTGTCTGGTCCTTACTTCTTCTTGCCTTCCTTACGGAAGATGAACTCGCCCTTGTAGCGGATACCTTTGCCTTTGTAGGGCTCGGGCTTACGCCATGCGCGGATTTCAGCAGCAACCTGGCCAACCGCCTGTTCGTCGATACCTTCGACAACAATCTCGGTTTGCTTAGGCGCCGTGATGGTCACGCCTTCGGGGGCGGTGTAGTCAACGTCGTGCGACAAGCCCAGGTTCAGCTTCAGGGTGTTGCCCTGCATCTGAGCCCGGTAACCAACACCCTGGATCTCCAGCTCTTTTTTGAAGCCGGAGGTCACGCCGGTTACCAGGTTGGCAACCATGGTGCGGGACATGCCCCACTGCTGGCGGGCACGCTTGGACGAGCCGCGCGGGTCGATTTTGACAACGTTGTCTTCGACGCTCAGAGTCACGTCGTCAGTTGCCGAGAAGCTGCGGGTCCCCTTCGGGCCTTTGACTTCGATGGTTTGGCCGGACACCGACGCGGTTACACCGCTGGGCAGTTCGACCGGTTTCTTACCAATACGAGACATTGCAGACCTCCTTAGAAGACGGTGCAGAGCACTTCGCCACCAACATTGTTGGAGCGAGCGTTTGCATCCGACATCACGCCTTTCGGAGTGCTGACAATCGACACGCCCAGGCCCTGACGGACCGACGGGATGTCATTGACGCCCATGTACACGCGACGACCGGGCTTCGAGACCCGCTTCAGTTCGCGAATGACAGGAGTGCCTTCGTAGTACTTCAGGCTGATTTCGATGGCCGGGTGGCCGTCGGCACCAGTGGTTGCTTCATAACCGCGGATGTAACCTTCGTCAGCCAGCACATCCAGAACCCATGCCCGCAGCTTCGAAGCCGGAGTCATGACGGTGGATTTGCCGCGCATCTGAGAGTTACGGATACGGGTGAGCATATCGCCGATAGGATCGTTCATATCTATGTCTCCCTTACCAGCTCGATTTCACCATGCCGGGGATCTGACCAGCAGAGCCCAGCTCGCGCAGCGCAATACGGCTGATCTTCAGCTTACGGTAGTAAGCGTGAGGACGGCCGGTCAGCTGGCAGCGGTTGTGCAGACGAGTAGCCGAGCTGTTGCGCGGCAGTTTCGCCAGTTTCAGACGCGCTTTGAAACGCTCTTCCATCGGCTTGCTTTCGTCATTCGCGATCTCTTTGAGCTCGGCACGTTTGGCAGCGTATTTTGCCACCAGGCGCTCGCGCTTTTTCTCGCGTTCGATCATTGCTTTTTTAGCCATGTCTTTTCCCTCCGGCGCTTACGCGTTGAACGGCATGTTGAAAGCTTTCAACAGTGCCTTGCCTTCAGCGTCGGTGTTCGCTGTGGTGGTGATTACGATGTCCATGCCCCAGGTCTCATCGACTTTGTCGAAATCGATCTCGGGGAACACGATGTGCTCCTTCATGCCCATGGCAAAGTTGCCACGACCGTCGAAAGAAGGTTTCACACCGCGGAAGTCACGGATACGCGGCATCGCGATGGTGATCAGGCGGTCCAGGAATTCGTACATCCGGTCACCGCGCAGGGTCACCTTGGCACCCAGAGGCATATCTTCACGAACACGGAAGCCCGCGATCGATTTCTTTGCCTTGGTGGACACAGCTTTTTGACCTGCGATTGCGGTCAGATCCTCGACAGCCGATTTGGCTTTCTTCGAGTCTTTGACAGCTTCAGCACCACAACCGATGTTCAGAACGATTTTTTCCAGCTTGGGCAGCTGCATGTCGTTCTTGTAGCCGAACTCTTCTTTCAGAGCGGCACGGATGGTTTCAACGTACTGAGTTTTCAGACGCGGGGTGTAGGTTGCGTTATCAAGCATCGATCACGTCCCCTGTGGTCTTGGCGAAGCGAACCTTCTTGTCACCTTCCATGCGGAAGCCAACGCGGGTTGCTTTGCCGTTTGCGTCCAGCAGTGCCAGGTTCGACAGCTCAATGGGGTTCGCCTGAGGCAGGCGGCCACCCTGGCTGTTCTGGGTCTGGCGCGTGTGACG
Source organism: Falsiruegeria mediterranea M17 (assembly GCF_900302455.1). GTDB lineage: Bacteria > Pseudomonadota > Alphaproteobacteria > Rhodobacterales > Rhodobacteraceae > Falsiruegeria > Falsiruegeria mediterranea. Next base: position 48,785 of record NZ_ONZG01000018.1, on the reverse strand, counting down.
GATCGCGATGTTGATACCTTCAACAACAGCTTTACCGGCTTTGGGGTCAACGGAAGAAATAGTGCCTTCCTTGCCCTTGTCCTTGCCAGCCAGCACGACGACCTTGTCGCCTTTGCGGAGTTTAGCAGCCATTGTTACAGCACCTCCGGAGCAAGCGAGATGATTTTCATGAAGTTTTTCGCGCGCAGCTCACGAACAACCGGGCCAAAGATACGTGTACCGACCGGCTCGTTGTTGTTGTTCAGGATGACAGCAGCGTTGCGATCAAAACGGATCGCGGTGCCGTCTTCGCGACGTACTTCTTTGGCGGTGCGAACGACGACGGCCTTACGGACATCACCTTTCTTAACGCGACCGCGCGGGATGGCTTCCTTGACCGAGACGACGATGATGTCGCCTACGGATGCGTACTTACGCTTGGAGCCACCCAGAACCTTGATGCACTGAACTCGGCGAGCGCCGGAGTTGTCAGCAACATCCAGGTTTGTTTGCATCTGGATCATGTGGTTTCTCCCGACCTATGGGGGGCCGATGCGTGGCCTGGTCCCCAGGGTTTCGACTCTGTCGAGTCGTCCGGGAAGCTTAAGATTTAAGCTTCCAGAACTTCCCAACGTTTCGTTTTCGATTTCGGCGCGCATTCGATGATGCGTACAGAGTCGCCGACCTTGAAAGCGTTCTTTTCATCGTGAGCCCGGTACTTCTTGGACTTACGGATGGTTTTCTTCAGAACGGGGTGCGTGAAACGACGCTCAACCGAGACAGTTACGGTCTGGGCGTTGGCGTCCGAGGTCACGGTGCCTTGCAGGATACGTTTGGGCATACTTCAGGCTCCTTATTCTGCAGAAGCTGCGGCAGCAGCTTTTTCGTTCAGGATGGTCTTCACGCGGGCAGCGTTGCGGCGAGCCGCCTTGATGCCTGCAGTGCTTTCCAGCTGACCGGTTGCCTGTTGAAAGCGCAGGTTAAAGCTCTCTTTCTTCAGGTTTGCGAGTTCCTCGCGGAGCTGGTCCGGAGTCTTGTCACGAAGTTCTTGGGCGTTCATCGCCTTTTTCCTTTTCTCAAAACACCAGAAGGCCCCGTAAACGGGTCACCTTGGACCTGGTGGATGAATACAACAAATGCGAATCCCCCGACTCAGCCGGGGGACGTGCAAGATGCCGCTACATAGGGGAGGTTGGGTGTGGGGGCAAGGGAAAGTTTCGCGCCCGACACCCTTTGTTCGTTGGGCCAAGCTGCAAGGATCAAACACACTTGATCACGCGTTCAACAATCGTCTCGAACCGCCAGGCGTCATGGCAGCGCGCCACCCAGAGGCGGCGTTTGGCGCCCACGATCAAAAGAGACTTACGAGTGCCGCGAAACTTGACGATCTCATCAAGTGCCATCTCTGCGGCCACACCATCCGACTCGTCGATCAGAACGCGCTGTGTCGTGATCAGATAGACGGTGCGCCGAAACAAACGATGCACGATCAACCAAGGTACCAACATCAAAGTTGGCGCAAAGACGGCAACTGCAATGAGGTCGGTCAGTGTCGGAAGGACGCGGGCTTGTTCGGAAAAGACAATCTGTTCATTTTCATTCAGCGTGAGAGGCTGGAAACCGGCCTGCATCATGTTTTGGCACAATCAATCAAGTCAATAATCGTAGCAGCAAACGTTAGCCATTTCGCTGTGATTGGCAACCGAATAAGCATAGAAAAACAAACTTGAAATTACCCCTGTTTCCATCAATGAAAGCCAGGTTTCAGCCGACCGGAGACCGAAATGAGCGGCACCTTTGCATTCTTGGTTCACTACGGCTTTCACTTTGTGATGCCCTTTGCCTTAGCGCGGGTCCTGTTTGGGCGTGAAAGATGGCTTACAGCGGCCCTGCTGATGATCGCGGCAAACACCATTGATGCCGATCACCTGCTGGCGACGCCGATATTTGACCCCAACCGATGCAGCATCGGGTTTCATCCCTTGCACTCTGGCGGTGCCGCCCTTGCCTATGGATTACTTCTGCTTGTGCCTTCGTGGAAGCTGCGCGCCTTTGCGCTTGGCTGCTTGTGGCATCTGGCGACCGACAGCCTTGATTGTTGGATGCAAGGCACCGCAACCCTCTGACATCGCAGCGCCTGGGTGCGCTGAACATGGGTGGAAGCGTCGTTCCCCAAGAACTTCTGGGAAATTCCAGACCTAGCGCAGCAAAGTCTGCATCAGGCGTTTGGTTCCCGGGTTTGGGTGGTTTGAAACATCAGCTTGGCCCGCATGTCCCGTGCAATTGCGCTTTCGATTGCGGACATCAAAGAATGATTGGCATCGCGCAGACGCTCAAGCTTTGGACGCTCTATCCGCCACGTCCGCAAAGCGGTTTGCGCCTTTGCAGAAGCCGTCGCGCGACCATCTCCCATCAGAGACATCTCGCCAATGAAATGGCCACCCGAGACGGTCCGCACCAAACGGTCGTTTGTTTCGATCAGTACATCGCCTCGTTCTACAAATGTCAGGAATTCCGGTGTGCGCCCTTCCACCGTCAGGATGGTTCCTTCGGGCAGCGTTTCCCAGCGACCAAGGTCCAGAAAGCGGCGCGCCTGGCCTGGCGAAAGTCCTGCAAGCAACTCGGTTCTGAAACGGTCTTCCTCTGCCGAGAAACTCGCACGGCGATCGTTGCGCCACAGCAGGAACAGCTCTCCGACATTCACCAGCACCAGAAGAGACTGCCAGAATACACCAACGGGATTGCCCAGCCAAAAGTGGTCAAACGCAATGCCCGCCAAGGCCGAAGCAACAACGAATATCCTCAGCCAGAGCATCTGGCGCATCAGCATGGACAAAACCAACAACAGGTAGGACAGATGCCCAGCCCAACCTTCGGTGATGAAATTGGTGTCCAGTGTCAGGCCCGAACCCTCCGTTCTTTGGCGAAATACCCAAAGGTATACCCGAAAAACGCAACTTACGGTACTACCCCACAAATTGCCGCAAGGTTACGTTCGTGCATTGCACACAGCTCTTTTGGGCATCTGATCGCCAAGGCTAGATCACGTCCTGCGCGTTTTCGATCCAGATCAACCTAGCGCGCAACGTCTTTGTAGTGATCACCCAAGGCAATGTTGTCCAGTTTCAGTGAGAACCCATTATCTGTTCGACCTCTATAGATCCCGGTTTTCAAAGTGCATTGCTGCTTGCCTTGCTTCCACCCCAACGCGGATGAAACGCTCACCACCTTTTTTCCATCTATCCATAGGCGCGCATATCCATTTGCCCCCATGCGAAACCCCATGACGACCGAGACCCAACGCCCCCTTGGCAAAGCGACGCTGCCAAGCGGTTCGTAAGTGTCGCTTTCGGTGCGAGACACCAGAGTAAGCGTGCTCTCTGGGTACAAGTTCAACGAAATCGGCGGTGATGTTGCCACCCCATGTTGCGGGCATTGCAACAACAACTGCCAGTCGTCGCTGATTTTCGCGTTCCTGGGAAGGAAGAGATCAAAACCTACATGCCAAGGCCGTTCCCAAGTGATCCCAGAATAGATCTGCAACTCGGTTCGGTCATAATTGGCTCCGGCAGGAGTTGGCCCAGTTTCAAGCAACAATGCGCTGCCACGTCCCCCGCTGGAGAACTTGCCGTCCTGGCCACCCCCACCGGTTCTGAGGCGGTAAAACTTTCCGTTGTCCTGAACACCTTCTGATGCAAGCTCAGCACCCTCGAAGTCGAGCCCATAGTAAGTGTCTGCGCAAACAATTTGCACCATCAGACAATTCGCAAGAAGGACCAGGCTTGCTAGCTTGGCACACCGACCATTCGAACACCTGAGCTTACCAAACATCCAGAGCCTCCAGACTCGTGAGCCAGTGCAACCATTTTGGTGCTTTCTATGACCAAGTATAGTTAAAGCTGACCGAAATTCTTTCGTCATCTGCCATGTTCATCGGAACTTCATGGCGCAGCCAGCTTTCCCACAACAAGACGTCACCAACTTTAGGCTTCACATAGATGAATGGCTGGAGCTCTCTACTGCCATTCTTGAGCCGAGTCGGCGCAGCCATCATTCGGCCTGAACGGGGATCCTCCAGCTTGAGTGCACTGGCCCCTTCCGGCATCGACACATAGGTGGTGCCCGAAATCACAGAATGCGGGTGGATATGGCTGGCATGCATGCCGCCCTCGGGCAGGATGTTGATCCAAATGTCTTCCAGCTTGAGTTCGCGATCATCCAGGTCGAATTCCAGATCCTTGGCAAAGGCCTGAATATGTTTATCTAGCGACTTGATCACGTCAGCAAAGATCGGAAAGCGCCAGCCCAAATCGGTCAACGACGCATAAGACGTGTAACCGGGATAGCCGTTCTCTTCACACCACTCCTGCCCTGCCTCGTCATCTTCGGCGATGGAATAACAGGACGCCTCGAGTTCCGCGGAATCTACCTTAGGGGCGAATTCCGACAGCGCGGCGTGGTACAAGCGGGTGACAAAAAGCGATTCAATCTTGGGCATGCGCCCTCATACCCCAGTCGGGTAGCAAGCGCGAGGTTTCATCAAGAGATAACCTTGCCATGATCGAAACAAATTGGGGTGGCCATTTGGGCCACCCCGTTGGTTTCATGCTCAGGAAAGAGGCGAGCAGACAGCGGTACCGTCGGTCGTGGTGGCCAGTGTATACCCTTCAGGGCAGCTGGCGTTGCCAAGCTTGTCATAGGACGGTGCAAATGTGACCGGAACCGGTTCTTCCTGCTGTGCGCAGGCGACCAGTGTGGCAGCAACCAGACCAAGGGCAGCAAATTTCAGTTTCATCTTCAATTGTCCTCTCGTTCGAATAATGGTTCCCAGAAGATGGGTCTCTAGGCAAGGAGGCATTCCTCGGAACCAGATTTGCAGAACTTCAGCCAGAAGTCGAATCCCACATTCAAACCCGCGAATTTTAGTCGGCGGCATCAAGCTTGGAGCTGAGCGTTTTGGCAACTGAATGCCGAAACGTCTTTCACATTCCGCTTACGCAAAGGCCTTGATTCACTCAGTAGCAGCCGCAACCGCATCCTTCATCGCGTCCTCGCCCTTTTTCCACAGATTGCCCTGCCAAAGTTCTTCCAAGCCGGTCTCACCACTCACCCCTTTGGTCGTGAGATAGTCATAGTAGGACGTCGGTTTGGTCCCTGTCAGGTTGTAGAAGTCCGGGCTGCAACGGGTATAGAAGCCATTGGTCAAGTACTCAAAGAACTCGGCACGGGTGCTACCGAAGTCAGCCTCAAAATCCTCCATCGACTGTGGGCGATATTCGATGTCTTGTCCCATTGCGCGACCCAAATCGTTTGCGATTTCGGCCATCGACTGCGGTGCCGGTCCGGTAATGTCATAGAATTTGTTGCCATGCCGTTCGGGACCTTCGCTGAGCACCACGGCAGCGGCCGCAGCAATGTCCCGTGTCGCCACGAACGAGTTGCGCGTGTTGCCCAGCGGGTTGCTGAACCACCCCTCGTTCCGGATTTGATCGCAGTCGGTCTTGAGCAGGTGGTTCATGAAGAAATTGTTGCGCAGCGCAGTAACCGTCAGCCCCTCGTCGATCAGTGCCTTTTCGCCCCACCAATAGTGCTGCAGCATCAGCGGTATCGCCGCACCCGCGCGCGAGGCATGGGTATCCACGTCATACGACGCGGTGTTGGTATCAGCGCCCATGCAGCTGATACGGACCACATGTTTCATCGCATCCTTGCGACGCCCCAACTCCTTGCAAAACGCCAGATGCCCTTCGAGCATCGGGTCCAACGACGCGGAGTAGACAGCACAAACGCCATCCAGCGCAGCGGCCCAAGTGCTCTCATCCGAAAGGTCGAATTTGACCACCTCGTCGGCACCCAAGGCCAAGAGCTGTTCTGCCTTTGCCTCGCTGAAATAGCAGGCCCGCACGTTAAACTGTTCATTGTTGGCAAGGTGCGCCACCAATTCGCGCCCGATGCGCCCGGTTGCCGAAGTGACGAGGACGGTTTGCTTGGACATGTGGATTCCTTTTCGTTACCCGGTCGCCAATACGGCAGCCGGGCCATTGCAGTGTTGATGGCGAAAATACTGTGCTTCACTTATTGGAATTGACCGCAAGCGACAAATGATCCGCACGAAACAGCAGACAAACAAAAAAGGCCCCGCCGATAACCTCGGCAGGGCCTCAATGTCTTGCGATATCGACTGGCTTACCAGTCTTCGCGAACCACGATACGGGTCTTGATCGGCAGCTTCATCGCGGCCAGGCGCAGGGCCTCGCGTGCGATGTCGTCGTTGACGCCGTCGATTTCGAACATCACGCGGCCAGGCTTGACCTTGGCTGCCCAGAAATCAACAGAACCCTTACCTTTACCCATACGAACTTCGGTCGGCTTCGAGGTGACCGGAGTGTCGGGGAAGATACGGATCCAAACGCGGCCTTGACGTTTCATGTGACGCGTCATGGCACGACGTGCAGCTTCGATCTGGCGCGCGGTGACGCGCTCAGGCTGCAGAGCCTTCAGACCATAGGTGCCGAAGTTCAGATCAGAACCGCCTTTTGCGAGGCCTTTGATCCGGCCTTTGTGCATTTTGCGGAATTTAGTACGCTTTGGTTGAAGCATTTCTCAAGCCTCCCTTAGCGACGACCGCCAGCACCGCGAGGTGCAGGGCCATCCTGGAGTTCCTGTGCTTTACGGTCACGCGCCTGCGGGTCATGCTCCATGATCTCGCCTTTGAAGATCCAGGTCTTGATCCCGATGATCCCGTAGGGAGTGGTAGCTTCCACATGTGCGTAATCGATGTCGGCACGCAGAGTGTGCAGAGGCACACGACCTTCGCGGTACCATTCGGTCCGTGCGATTTCGGCGCCGCCCAGACGACCAGCCACGTTCACCCGGATACCCAGGGCGCCCATGCGCATGGCGTTCTGAACCGCACGCTTCATGGCGCGGCGGAAGGATACACGACGTTCCAGCTGCTGAGCGATCGACTCGCCAACCAACTGTGCGTCCAGCTCGGGCTTACGAACCTCAACGATGTTGAGGTGCAGCTCGCTGTCGGTCATCGTGGCAATCTTTTTGCGCAGAGTTTCGATGTCTGCACCTTTCTTGCCGATGATGACGCCAGGGCGTGCTGTGTGGATCGTAACGCGGCACTTTTTGTGCGGACGTTCGATGATCACACGAGCAATACCAGCTTGCTTGCACTCATCCTTGATGAACTCGCGGATTTTCAGGTCCTCGAGCAGCAGGTCACCATAGTCTTTGGTGTCTGCGTACCAGCGGCTGTCCCAGGTGCGGTTGACCTGGAGGCGCATGCCGATCGGATTTACTTTGTTACCCATTAGGCTTGCTCCTCAACTTGACGCACCTTGATGGTGAGTTCCGAGAACGGCTTGATGATCTTGCCGAACCGGCCACGTGCCCGCGGGCGACCGCGCTTCATGGTCAGGTTTTTACCCACATACGCCTCGGCGACGATCAGTTCATCGACGTCCAGGTTGTGGTTGTTCTCGGCGTTGGCGATTGCGGACTGAAGGCATTTCTTCACGTCTGCTGCGATACGCTTGTTCGAGAAGGTCAGATCGGTCAGAGCGCGATCAACCTTCTTGCCGCGGATCATCGCTGCAACCAGGTTCAGTTTCTGCGGGCTGGTGCGAAGCATGCGAGTTTTCGCCATTGCTTCGTTGTCTGCCACGCGGCGGGGGTTCTTTGCCTTGCCCATGACTTACTTCCGCTTCGCTTTTTTGTCAGCGGCGTGGCCATAATAGGTGCGGGTCGGCGAGTATTCACCGAACTTCTGACCAATCATGTCTTCCGAGACGTTGACGGGAATGTGCTTCTGACCGTTGTACACACCAAATGTCAGGCCCACGAACTGGGGCAGGATGGTGGAACGACGCGACCAGATCTTGATCACTTCGTTACGGCCCGATTCACGAGCAGCTTCTGCCTTTTTGAGAACGTAAGCGTCAACAAAAGGGCCTTTCCAAACAGAGCGAGACATAGATTAACGCCCCTTCTTCTTGGCGTGCCGCGAGCGGATGATCAGCTTGCTGGACGCTTTGTTCTTGTTGCGGGTGCGTGCACCCTTGGTCGGCTTGCCCCAAGGCGTCACCGGGTGACGACCACCCGAGGTCCGGCCTTCACCACCACCGTGGGGGTGGTCGATCGGGTTCATAACCACACCACGAACCGACGGGCGGATGCCTTTGTGGCGCATACGACCGGCTTTACCGTAGTTCTGGTTCGAGTTGTCGGGGTTCGACACAGCACCAACGGTGGCCATGCATTCCTGACGCACCAGACGCAGTTCGCCCGAGCTCAGGCGGATCTGAGCGTAACCGCCGTCACGACCAACGAACTGAGCATAAGTACCAGCTGCGCGGGCAATCTGACCGCCTTTGCCGGGCTTCATTTCGATGTTGTGAACGATGGTACCGATCGGCATGCCCGAGAACGGCATTGCGTTACCCGGCTTGATGTCGGCCTTTGCCGAGGCGACAACCTGATCACCAACAGCCAGACGCTGCGGAGCCAGGATGTATGCCTGCTCGCCGTCTTCGTATTTGACCAGTGCGATGAATGCAGTCCGGTTCGGGTCGTATTCGATCCGTTCAACGGTTGCTGCCACATCAAATTTGTTGCGTTTGAAGTCAACGATCCGGTAGAGGCGCTTTGCCCCACCACCGCGGCGTCGCGATGTAATCCGTCCGGTGTTGTTCCGGCCGCCCGATTTCGTCAGACCCTCGGTGAGGGCTTTGACGGGGCGTCCTTTCCAGAGCTCCGAACGGTCGATCAGCACCAGCCCGCGCTGGCCCGGCGTCGTCGGCTTATACGACTTGAGTGCCATGCTTTCTGTCTTCCGTTTAGCGTGCGTGTCCTTAGGTTCTTGTCTTTGGACCCGCTATGTTAAAGGCCCCCTTTCGCGCGGATAAACCCGCTACTGAGGTGCCCAGGATATAGGGCCCCGAAGGTCCCCGATTCAAATATCAGAAGCCCCGGAACGAATCCGAGGCTGCACGATTGGTGCGAGGTACCAGAGAACATAGTAGGTGTCTATAGCGAGATCACAGATTCCCACTGCCGGCATCCACGCCGGGCAACAATCCGTATCAACACAAAGATCGCGCGATCACTTCTTGTCGCGCGCAGCCTTTTCTTCTTTGGTCAGCTTGTTGTTCCAAACGTTCTTGCTAAGCCCCAATTCGGGGTTCGCAGGCTTGGTTTTGCCAACACTCACTTTACCACCCTTGTTCAGGTATTCCTGAATAAGCGCGTCATCTGTCGTTTCTTTGGGGACATGTTTCATAAGTCGAAGCCTAGCCACCAAGAGCGATTTACACAATGACCGTTCGACGATCTTGACCCGAACACCTCAGAAGGAGACTCAATCAATGCATCAAGCCGTACCAGCGCCGTCCCGCGGGGTGGCGCTCATCCAGATTTTCGTGCCTTTTTATGGTGCAAAACGCATCCAACCAAAGTGTTGCGCGAGACTTCACCAAAGCACCGCCCCATGGGGAAGGGACGGCGCTGGCGCGGCGGCCTGAGGCCTTGATTCCGCGCTTGGCGCATCAAAGACTTCCACCCCGATGGGTGACAGTGTTAAATCTTTCATCTTCAGCAGGCGGCACGAAGTATGCCGCAATCTGATCAAATTGGCTTTCAGAGACTATGAACTCATGCGAGCCAGATGCATTGCGTCTGTCCAGTCTAGCTTTGCAAACGGCATCCGGCACGTCCAGAACGTGCAAAACATGATCAACACCGCTGCAATCAATGAGGCTGCGCAACCACTGGCGACTGCTCACGGTGTTAGCCTGAAAATCCAGTACGACCGAGACACCCGCACCTAAAAGATCCAGAACATGAGGCCCCATCGCATCCCTAAGCTTTTCCGAGCATCGTGCGAAGTCGGCTATTGAGGACATTTGATCGCCAAACAATTTGGCCAGCCATTCATCCTCGGAAATACGCAATGCACCGCATTCCACCACAATCTGTTGAGCCAAGGTAGACTTGCCCGAGGCAATTTTGCCGCAGATCATATGCAGCATTGGTTTGGCGGATGACATGGCCATGAACTCCTATGCAAACAAATGAAAAGGGCCCCCGCATGATGCGGAGGCCCCAAGATCACAATCCAATGTTGGACGTCAGATCACAGACCTGTCGACACGTCGATGGTGTTGCCTTCTTCCAGCATCACATAGGCTTTCTTCACGTCTTTACGCTTGCCCAGTTGGCCGCGGAAACGCTTGACTTTACCTTTGGTGATGGTGGTGTTGACCGCTTTGACCTTCACACCAAACAGGGCCTCAACGGCCTCTTTGATCTGAGGTTTGTTGCTGTCGATCGACACTTCGAACACAACCGCGCCGTTCTCGGACGCCATGGTTGCCTTCTCGGTGATGACCGGCTTGCGGATCACGTCGTAGTGTTCTGCCTTCGCGCTCATTTCAGTCGAGCCTCCAGTGCTTCGACACCCGACTTGGTGATCACCAGGGTGTCACGCTTGAGGATGTCATAGACGTTTGCGCCCATCGTCGGCAGGATATCCAGACCTTCGATGTTCTTGGCCGCTTTCAGGAACCCTTCGTTGACCGAAGCACCGTCGATGACCAGAGCGCGTTTCCAGCCCAGGTTTGCAACCTGTTTGGCCAGAGCGGCAGTCTTGCCTTCAGCAGCCGCATCTTCGATCACGACCAGCTCGCCAGCTTTCGCCTTGGCGGACAGCGCGTGACGCAGACCCAGCTTGCGGAACTTCTTGGGCAGGTCGTGGCCGTGCGAACGCGGGGTCGGACCCTTGTAGATACCACCCTTGCGGAAGATCGGCGCGTTGCGGTCGCCGTGGCGTGCGCCACCGGTGCCCTTCTGGCGATAGATCTTCTTGGTCGAGTAGGAGGTTTCCGAACGGGTCTTGACCTTGTGGGTACCGGCCTGCGCGTTGTTGCGCTGCCAGCGGACCACACGGTGCAGGATGTCCGCGCGGGGCTCGAGGCCGAACAGGTCTTCCGACAGTTCGATGTCGCCTGCTTTGCCGCCATCCAGTTTGATCACGTCAAGTTTCATGCTTCACCACCTTCCGCGGGTGCTTCTTCAGCAGGTGCTTCAGTTGCGGCCGCTTTAACAGCTGCCGGGAACGGCAGACCTTCGGGGGCTTTCTTCTTCACGGCGTCCTTGACGGTGACCCAGCCACCTTTGGAACCGGGAACGGCACCCTTGATGAAGACCAGACCACGGTCGGCGTCGGTTTTGACGACTTCCAGGTTCTGGGTGGTGACACGGGCAGCACCCATGTGACCGGCCATCTTCTTGCCTTTGAAGACCTTGCCCGGATCCTGACACTGACCGGTCGAACCGTGCGATCGGTGCGAGATCGAAACACCGTGCGAGGCGCGCAGACCACCAAAGTTCCAACGCTTCATCGCACCGGCGAAACCTTTACCGATCGAGGTGCCCGAAACGTCAACCTTCTGACCTTCCAGGAAGTGCTCGGCCGAGATTTCGGCGCCAACTTCGATCAGCGCGTCTTCGGACACGCGGAATTCGACCAGCTTGCGCTTGGGCTCAACCTTCGCGCCTGCGAAGTGACCGCGCATAGCTTTCGACACGCGCTTAACTTTCGGGGTGCCTGCGCCCAGCTGAACGGCGGTGTAGCCGTCTTTGTCAGCCGTACGCTGAGCCACAACCTGCAGGGCGTCCAGCTGAAGAACGGTCACAGGGATCTGCTTGCCGTCTTCTTTGAACACGCGGGTCATGCCCACTTTCTTTGCGATAATACCAGAGCGCATAATCAATACCCTCCGATCTTACGACTGCAGCTTGATCTCGACGTCCACACCAGCGGCGAGGTCGAGCTTCATCAGCGCGTCAACGGTCTGGGGGGTCGGATCAACGATGTCGAGAAGACGCTTGTGCGTCCGGATCTCGAACTGGTCACGGGATTTCTTGTCAACGTGGGGGCCACGCAGAACAGTGAATTTCTCGATCTTGTTCGGCAGCGGGATCGGGCCACGAACGTTGGCGCCGGTCCGCTTGGCAGTGTTGACGATCTCTTGTGTGGACGCATCCAACACGCGATAGTCAAATGCCTTCAGCCGAATACGGATGTTTTGGCTTTGCATAAGCATGTGCCTTTTCTTAGGCGTTGAGGTTGAGAGGAAGGGACAGCGCTCACCGCAACCCCTCTTCGAACCCAAAAGGCGGGAATCACCCCGCCTTCATGTTCTTAACTAGAACTCGCGCGCTATACGCCTGTTAGAAGGGGGTGGCAAGAGTTTTCGAACCGAAACCGCCGCCTTAGGCGATTGCAGTGGGTTTGCAGGTGTTTCAGGTTGCCTCAGCCTGCTCTCCCCGCCTCACCCGATCCAGTAGCTGGGGGATCAATTACACATCGATCTGTGGTTTCAGGTTCAGCCTATCCATCTCGTATCCCCCGGACAACACACGACCCGGCTCTGAGAGATATGGGAACTCTTCACGCCAGTCACGGAATTTGTCTCTAGAGACAACAATCGCTTTGGCGTGATCAGCAAAATTCAGAATGAAAGGATCGGCCGGCTGTCCCTTCGGAACGACTTTCACTTGCTCTTTGGGCAATTTCAGCCTCTTGGCGAAAGCCTCGTCATGCAAATAACAGTCTTCAAGCAAATAACCCGCGTTGGCATCAAAGAGCACGCAAATTTAAAATCCTTGGGCAGTCAGCGCTGAAAGAACGTCACGAACGGGATCAAGGCTGGGCTTATCCGACCGCCAATACATAACATTCGATCCATCAACGACCGCCCATCGCGCAACCGATTTGCGAAATCTGAAGCAAAGCCAAAGGCTTGTGAAAAGACAAAAAACTAGGAATGCAACATAGGAAATCATGGAATCCCTGATGCGCTACGCAGTTTCGAATTTCAACCCCCGGATGCACCCAGAGTTTCCCCAACCTGCTCAGAGGCCAATGAACAGAAAAAGGGCGCCCATTTGGGCGCCCTTTTCCTTCTGATCATTCGCAAGAGCGAATTATTCAGTGATCTTCGACACGACGCCGGCGCCGACGGTGCGGCCGCCTTCGCGGATGGCGAAGCGCAGACCCTGCTCCATCGCGATCGGTGCGATCAGCTCAACGTCGAACTTCAGGTTGTCGCCAGGCATAACCATTTCGGTGCCCTCGGGCAGGTTCACGGTGCCGGTGACGTCAGTCGTACGGAAGTAGAACTGCGGACGGTAGTTCGCGAAGAACGGCGTGTGACGGCCACCCTCTTCCTTGGTCAGGATATAGGCTTCGGCTTCGAACTTGGTGTGCGGGTTCACCGAACCCGGCTTACACAGAACCTGACCACGCTCAACGCCGTCACGGTCGACACCGCGCAGCAGGGCGCCGATGTTGTCGCCTGCTTCACCACGATCCAGCAGCTTGCGGAACATTTCCACACCGGTGCAGGTGGTTTTCTTGGTGTCGCGGATGCCAACGATTTCAATCTCGTCGCCCACGTTGATCACACCACGTTCCACACGACCGGTCACAACAGTACCACGACCCGAGATCGAGAACACGTCTTCGACCGGCATCAGGAACGGCTGGTCAACAGCACGTGCCGGTGTCGGGATGTATTCGTCAACAGCCGCCATCAGCTCTTTGATCTTCTCTTCGCCGATTTCAGGGTTGTTGCCTTCCATCGCCGCCAGAGCCGAACCGGCAATGATCGGAATATCGTCGCCAGGGTATTCGTAGCTCGACAGAAGCTCGCGGATTTCCATTTCCACCAGTTCCAGCAGCTCTTCGTCGTCGACCTGGTCAACTTTGTTCATGAAGACGACCATGTACGGGATGCCAACCTGGCGGCCCAGCAGGATGTGCTCGCGGGTCTGGGGCATCGGGCCGTCAGCTGCGTTCACAACCAGGATCGCGCCGTCCATCTGCGCCGCACCGGTGATCATGTTCTTCACATAGTCAGCGTGGCCGGGGCAGTCGACGTGTGCATAGTGACGTGCCTCGGTCTCATACTCGACGTGTGCAGTCGAGATGGTGATGCCGCGTGCTTTTTCTTCCGGCGCGCCGTCGATCTGGTCGTAGGCTTTGAAGTCGCCAAAATATTTGGTGATTGCTGCGGTCAGCGTGGTCTTGCCGTGGTCAACGTGGCCGATCGTGCCGATGTTGACGTGCGGTTTTGTACGCTCAAACTTTTCCTTTGCCATGGTTAGGCTCCTCTTTATCTGCGGATGGTGGGGGCGATCCCCACCCTACGGTGGTGGGTAGGGCGGGGTTCACCCCGCCACCCGGATTTATGCGAACTTGGCCTGGATCTCTTCCGAGATGTTGCCCGGGACCGGATCGTAGTGGTCGAACTGCATGGTGAACTGGGCACGGCCCGACGACATCGAACGCAGAGTGTTGATGTAGCCGAACATGTTCGCCAGCGGAACAAACGCATCAATTGCGATGGCGTTGCCGCGCGGTTCTTGACCCGACACCTGACCACGACGCGAAGTCAGGTCACCAATGATACCACCGGTGTACTCTTCCGGTGTGATCACTTCGACCTTCATCACCGGCTCCAGCAGTTTCGCACCAGCTTTCTTCATGCCTTCGCGCATGCCCATACGAGCTGCGATTTCAAAGGCGAGAACGCTGGAGTCAACATCGTGGAACTTACCGTCGATCAGAGCAACCTTGAAGTCGATCACAGGGAAGCCGGCCAGCGGGCCGCTATCCATGACGGACTGGATGCCTTTTTCAACACCGGGGATGTATTCCTTGGGAACAGCACCACCAACGATGCGGCTCTCGAAGGAGTAACCTTCGCCAGCTTCTGTCGGCGAGATGATCATCTTGACCTCGGCGAACTGACCCGAACCACCCGACTGTTTCTTGTGGGTGTAGGTGTGCTCGACCTCTTTCGAGATGGTCTCACGATAGGCAACCTGCGGCGCACCGATGTTCGCCTCGACCTTGAATTCACGCTTCAGACGGTCAACCAGGATGTCCAGGTGAAGTTCGCCCATGCCCTTCATGATGGTCTGGCCCGATTCCAGGTCAGTTTCCACACGGAAGGAGGGGTCTTCTGCAGCCAGACGACCCAGACCCTGAGACATTTTCTCTTGGTCTGCTTTGGTTTTCGGCTCAACCGCGATCTCGATCACCGGATCGGGGAAGGTCATGGTTTCCAGAACCACCGGATCGTTCTGTGCACAGAGCGTGTCACCGGTTGTGGTGTCTTTCAGACCTGCCAGCGCGATAATGTCGCCCGCGAACGCTTCTGTGATTTCCTCACGGTCGTTCGAGTGCATCATCATCATACGGCCAACGCGCTCTTTCTTACCCTTGGTCGAGTTCAAAAGAGTGTCGCCCTTGCTCAGAGTGCCCGAGTAGATGCGGGTGAAGGTCAGCGAGCCAACGAAGGGGTCGTTCATGATTTTGAACGCCAGGCCCGAGAACGCCATGTCGTCGTCTGCACGACGCGCAATGTTACGCTCTTCGGTTTCGTCACCGGGTTTGAAGCCCATGTAATCAACAACGTCCAGCGGGCTGGGCAGATAGTCGATCACAGCGTTGAGCAGCGGCTGAACGCCTTTGTTCTTGAACGCCGAACCACCCAGAACCGGAACAAACGCCATTTCCAGAGTACCCTTGCGCAGCAGTTTGCGCAGGGTCGGAACGTCGGGCTCGTTGCCTTCCAGGTATTCCATCATCGCGTCGTCGTCCATTTCGACGGCCGCTTCGATCATCTTACCGCGCCATTCGTCGGCCATGTCCTGCAGGCTTTCGCGGATCGGTGCTTTGATCCACGACGCGCCAAGGTCTTCGCCCTGCCACAGCCATTCTTCCATGGTGACCAGATCAACCAGGCCTTCCAACTCGTTTTCTGCCCCGATCGGAACACCAACCGGAACAGCGCGTGCGCCGGTGCGGTCTTCGATCATGTGAACGCAGTTGAAGAAGTCAGCGCCGATTTTGTCCATCTTGTTGACGAACACCATACGCGGAACCTTGTAGCGGTCAGCTTGACGCCACACGGTTTCGGTCTGGGGCTCAACACCAGCGTTGGCGTCCAGAACACAGACTGCACCGTCGAGAACCGCCAGCGAACGCTCAACTTCGATGGTGAAGTCAACGTGGCCGGGGGTGTCGATGATGTTCAGGCGGTGCTTTTCGGAATCAGCAGTCTGACCGTCTTCGGTGCGTTCCCAGAATGTGGTGGTCGCAGCCGAGGTGATGGTGATACCGCGTTCCTGCTCCTGCTCCATCCAGTCCATGGTGGCGGCCCCATCGTGGACCTCACCAATGTTGTGGGATTTGCCGGTGTAGTACAGGATCCGCTCGGAGCAGGTGGTTTTACCTGCATCGATGTGCGCCATGATACCGAAGTTACGGTAATGGTTGAGTGTATACTCGCGTGCCATTGGTCTAATGTCCTCTGGGAATTACCAACGATAGTGGCTGAACGCTTTGTTCGCTTCGGCCATCTTGTGAGTGTCTTCGCGCTTCTTAACGGCGGTACCGCGGGACTGTACGGCGTCCAGCAGTTCACCGGCCAGGCGCTCTTCCATGGTGTTTTCGTTGCGACCGCGCGATGCGGTGATCAACCAACGAATGGCCAGGGCTTCGCGGCGCTCGGGGCGGACTTCGACGGGAACCTGATAGGTTGCACCACCAACACGACGCGAGCGAACCTCGACCGACGGTTTGATGTTGTCGAGAGCTTCGTGGAAGACTTCGACCGGTGCGCGCTTGATCTTGTCCTCAACGCGGTCCAGCGCGTTGTAGACGATCTTTTCTGCGACCGACTTTTTGCCGTCGATCATCAGGTTGTTCATGAACTTTGTCAGAACCTTGTCGCCAAATTTGGCGTCAGGCAGGACTTCGCGTT
The DNA here is from genome assembly GCF_900302455.1 of Falsiruegeria mediterranea M17. Classification (GTDB taxonomy): domain Bacteria; phylum Pseudomonadota; class Alphaproteobacteria; order Rhodobacterales; family Rhodobacteraceae; genus Falsiruegeria; species Falsiruegeria mediterranea. Next base: position 31,962 of record NZ_ONZG01000018.1, on the reverse strand, counting down.
TTTCGGCGGCGTGACGACGTGACATATCAGCCTCTCCTTCTTACTTAGGACGCTTCGCGCCGTACTTCGAACGACGTTGCTTACGGTCTTTGACGCCCTGGGTATCCAGAACACCGCGAAGGATGTGGTAACGCACACCGGGAAGGTCTTTTACACGACCGCCACGGATCAGAACCACCGAGTGCTCCTGAAGGTTGTGGCTTTCACCGGGGATGTACGAGATGACCTCGAATCCGTTGGTCAGGCGCACTTTGGCAACCTTACGCATAGCCGAGTTCGGCTTTTTCGGCGTAGTGGTGTACACGCGGGTGCAGACGCCGCGTTTCTGCGGGCACTGCTCCAAGTGCATGGACTTCGAGCGTTTTACTTTAGGCTGACGCGGCTTGCGGATCAGCTGTTGAATAGTTGGCATTCCGGTTTCTTCCCCGTTTTGCAACACACATGACATGCACGCGCGCTGCGTGCGGCTAAACTTACTGCGTTCGTGCGTCCACAAGCGCAAAATCCGCGAACGTTCCCATTCCGAGGTGAACGTCGCGGTTGGTTCTCAGAGGGCGCGAACGATAAAAGAGTTCGGGCCTTGACCACTCCATCTCTGAAGTCGGCGGCGGGGCGACCCCCTATGCCGAGATAGCGCGCGTATATGGGAAGTCGGCCTTGGTGTCAACAGCAAGGCCGGTGCTTGCCACGAGACGGATGCGCTGCAACAGTGCGACGGGCATTCAAGGCAAGGCAGGAGCCAAAAATTGCAGGTCATCGGTATTTGCCGCTTTTCTTATCCGGGTCAAGGTGGCTTTCAGGTTGAACACGAAACCCTGGACGACAGAATCGCCTATCTCTATGCCACTGAACGGATGGAGGAACGGTTTCGCACGTTCGAAGCCTTCACACTTCCGCCTCTTCGCACCCAGACTGACGATGACTTTACCTTTCTTGTCGTGATCGGCGACAGCATGCCGGACATTTACCGCCAAAGGCTCGAAGCCTTGCTGGAAGGCATGCCTCAGGCCGTGATCCAGGCCCATCCTCCGGGTCGGCACCGCAAAGTGATGCAGGATGCCATCAACTCGGTTCGCCATTTTGACAACGAGCCTTGTTTGCAATTTCGAATGGATGACGATGATGCAGTTGCGCGCCGCTATGTGGCAAGCCTGCGTGAAGCCGCCCAGGACGTCCGCAAACTGTCGCGCAAGAACCGCGAGATCGCCATCGACTTCAACCAGGGCTTTCTGGCCCAGGCTGGCCCGCACGGGATTTCCGCGACGGCCACAAATGGCCCATATACAACGGCCGCGCTTGCGCTGATGTTCAAGCCCAGCAACCGGCTGAGCGTGATGAACTTTTCGCACGTGAAGGTGGCCCAGAAGATGCCGACCGTTACCTTCACCGGAGAGGACATGTTGGTGCGGGGGCACAATGACTATAACGATTCTCGGCAGAGGCCGGGAATCAAGAAGATAGAACTCGATCCTCTGGACGCCTTGGGCGAAGAACACTTTCGCGAGGTGTTCAATATCGACGCCGACCTTGTCCGCGATCTGTATTCATCGTCGTAACAGGGCTCGCTCTCGGAACAGCGTGAACAGACCGGTTGCGACTACGATGCCTGCGCCCAACAGGGTCACGGGATCCGGCCAATCCCCGAACAAAACAAAGCCAAGCAGAAGCGCCCAAATCAGACTGGTGTAGCGGAACGGCGCAACAAACGACACGTCCCCAACCCGCATGACCATCACGCTGCACATGTACCCCAGCAGGACAAACACGGCAGCAGTGACGACCAGCGCCATCAACGACAGCGATACTGGAACCCAGGTTTCAGTCGTTGAGACGACGGCGGCAACCACAGTAACCGACACGGCCGTTGCAAGGGTTACAGTCATGGATGGGACCTCGGCTGACATCTTGCGTGTCACCAGATCGCGAAGTGTGACCAAAAGCATCGCCGCCAAGGCATAGAGCGAATAGATGTTGAACCCGTCCGGCCCGGGCCGAACAATGAGCAGCATTCCACAAAAGCCAATGCCGATGGCCAGAAACCGCCTCCAGCCAACACGCTCGCCAAAAAACAGCGCCGCCCCAAGGGTCACTGTAAGCGGCAGCGCCTGCAGCACGGCCGTCACGTTTGCCAGCGGGATGTTCATCAACGCATTCAGGAAAAAGTAGGTCGTCGCCACCTCGGCTACGCAGCGGACAACCACCAGAAAACGGTCTCCCTTCGGGATTCTCAGGTCGACTTTCCCAAGGTAGCGCGCCAACACGTAGAGCAAGGCGCAAGTCAAGACGCCGCGCATGGTGATCAGTTGGAACAACGGCACAGAGGCACCGAGCTGCTTCATGATGGCGTCGTTGAAGGTAAAGGCAGCCATGCTGCCCATCATGATGAGCGCACCACGAATATTGGGCGCCATGGTCAGAGCTTTCTCAGATCATCAAGAGAAACTTGGAAATGTTTCATCAAGTCTGTGGCGATATCTTCGGCATCCATCTTGTGTGTCAGACCCATTTGCGCCGGGCTGGATTTGTTGTCACCGTGAATTGTCCGTATGAACGACGGTACCGAGATATCTGAGTATGTGTTGAAATACTGCGGGAAATGACGGTGATTGAAACGGTATGGGTTTGCTCCGTGATGAACCGGCGCCACCAGGGTCGTTCCTGTCGACAAGGGCGCACGTTCGCAGGCGTCAAATATCTCAGGTTCTCCGTCGGTTGTTCGGACGTAAAAACCACGGTTGTAAGCGATCACAAACGGATTGCGCGTGGTTTGCAGCTTGAGCATTCCATTGGCCAGTCTCTTGGTCCGTTTGACAAAGTTGATGTCCACGGCATCATCATCGTCCAAACGAAACAGAACACGGTGAGTGTAATCCTCTTTTGGGACAGAGTTGTAGCCAGCCTGCAAAAGCTTGTAGTGGTTGTCGGTTCCAACGGGGCGGCAATGAATGTTGGGCAGTGGTTCCAGCAGGTCCAGAAGGCGTTCCAGATACTGATCCGGCATGGATTCAGCCGTCAGGACAATCATTTCGAATTCAGGATCAGTCTGGCGAACCAATGAAGGCAGACACAGATTTTCGAACAAGTGAAACCGCAACTCCATCCGCTCGGGCGAAAAAATGTGTGCCGCCGTTTCCTCTAGTGTCTTAAATCGTTCCGAATAATACGTCGGTGTCAGTACTGAAAACCGCAGCAGTCCTATTGTATTGAGTTTCCGCATACCTCGATCCCATAGCGTATTTCACCCACCTGACACTGGGCGCATCAAAAATGGAAGCCTCGAAACGAAAAAACGGGCAGCCCCGTCGGCCTGCCCGTGTCAATCTTCATGTGCCTATTGGGGATCAACCTTCGATGGCAGTAATCATGTCGACCCTTGTCGCGTGTCGGCCACCCTCGAACTCTGCGTCCAGAAAGGCATCGACAATCTCGATCGCAAGCGATTCACCAACAACGCGGGCGCCGATGGACAGCATGTTGGCGTTGTTGTGCTCGCGGGTCATTCGGGCCGAGAAGGGATCGGCACACACACCGCAACGGATGCCTTTGACTTTGTTGGCGGCCAACATGATGCCTTGGCCAGTACCACACAGGATAATGCCGAGGTCCGCTTCACCCGATGCCACCTGACGCGCGGCGGCTTCGCCATGTTTCGGGTAATGGGTGCTCTCTGTGGTGGTCGGGCCGATATCGGCAACCTCATGCCCTTTGGCCTCGATGTGTTTGGCAAGGGTCTGACGCAGGTCGATGGCGGCGTGATCGCTGGATAGAACGATGCGTGTCATGGCGGTGTCCGTCTGTGGTGAGTGGTGATCAGAACTGCGGCCCCTGTACCAGAGGGCCATAAAAAAGAAAAACCCCCGCACCATGAGTGCGGGGGTTTTTTTGTTAGCTATTGATTAGATCAATCGCGGCTTTCGGGCGTATCGACCAGCGTGTCGAAATCATCGTCGCCGATGATGTCGCCATCCATGACCGGGGCAGCCAGTGCAGCGGCGGCTTCGGCCTCTTCGCGGCGTGCTTCGATCACGACGTTGTCGCGCTCGGTTGCGATTGAACGGACGCTCTGAGTTGCGCCACCGGTACCGGCCGGGATCAGACGACCCACGATGACGTTCTCTTTCAGGCCAACCAGCTTGTCTTTCTTACCTTGGACAGATGCCTCGGTCAGAACACGAGTGGTTTCCTGGAACGACGCGGCCGAGATGAACGAACGGGTCTGCAACGAAGCCTTGGTGATACCCAGCAGGATCGGTTCACCCTGAGCCGGGCGGCCACCACGGGCCAACGTCTTCTCGTTGGCTGCGTCGAACTCCTGCTTGTCCACGTGTTCGCCCTTGAGCAGCGTGGAGTCACCCGAATCCAGGATCTCCCACTTCTGCAGCATCTGGCGCACGATGACCTCGATGTGCTTGTCGTTGATCTTCACACCCTGCAGGCGATAGACGTCCTGAACCTCGTCAATCATGTAGTCAGCCAAGGCCTCGACACCCATGATGGACAGGATGTCATGCGGCGCAGGGTTGCCGTCCATGATGTAGTCGCCCTTCTGGATGAAGTCACCTTCCTGGACAGGAATGTGCTTGCCCTTGGGCACCATGTATTCGACGGGCTCCATGCTCTCGTCCGACGGCTCGATGGTGATGCGACGCTTGTTCTTGTAGTCGCGGCCAAAGCGCACGTAACCATCTTGCTCGGCGATGATTGCGTGGTCCTTGGGACGACGTGCTTCGAACAGTTCGGCAACACGCGGCAGACCACCGGTGATGTCCTTGGTCTTGGCGCCTTCACGCGGGATACGCGCAACAACGTCACCTGCTTGAACCTTGTCACCGTCTTCAACCGACAAGATCGCATCCACGGACATCGGATAGTGAACCGGGTTGCCCGCGTCGTTGCGGACAGGCTCGCCATCTTCACCCACCAGGATGATCTCGGGCTTGAGCTCGTTGCCTTTGGGCGCCGCACGCCAGTCGATCACGATCTTCTGGGTCATGCCGGTGGCATCGTCGGTCTCGTCGCGCACGGCGAGACCGGACACCAGGTCGACATACTTTGCAGTACCGTCCTTCTCGGCAATGATCGGCAGGGTATAGGGGTCCCATTCGAACAGCTTGTCACCACGGGCGATCTTATCACCTTCTTTGACGAACAGCTTAGAACCGTAACCCAGCTTGAAGCTGGCACGCTCTTCGCCGTGTTCGTCGTTGATGATCAGCTTCATGTTCCGACCCATCACCAGGTTTTCACCTGCCGAGTTTGCCAGAATCTGAGCGTTTTCGAAGACGATGACACCATCCTGACCAGCTTCCTGGAACGACTGCTGACCACCCTGAGCAACACCGCCGATGTGGAAGGTCCGCATCGTCAGCTGTGTACCAGGTTCACCAATCGACTGCGCCGCGATGATACCCACAGCCTCGCCAGTGTTAACCATGGTGCCGCGCGCCAGGTCACGGCCGTAGCACATGGCGCAGACGCCCTCTTCGGCCTCGCAGGTCAGCGGGCTGCGGATGCGAGCCGATGCAACACCAGCCTCATCAACGGTGTCCGACATGCGTTCGTCGATCAGCTGACCAGCAGCAATCAGAACCTCATCCGTGCCTGGTTTGAGGATATCCTCGGCCGCGACACGACCCAGAATACGCTCGGCCAGCGAGGCAACAACCTCACCATCGTTGACAGCCGCTTCGGCGGTGATTGCGGTTTCGGTTCCGCAATCGTTCATACGAACAATGCAGTCCTGCGCCACGTCCACCAGACGACGGGTCAGGTAACCCGAGTTCGCTGTTTTCAAAGCCGTATCCGACAGACCCTTACGGGCACCGTGGGTCGAGTTGAAGTACTCGAGAACGGTCAGACCTTCTTTAAAGTTCGAGATGATCGGTGTCTCGATGATGTCGCCGTTTGGCTTGGCCATCAGGCCGCGCATACCGCCCAGCTGTTTCATCTGAGTAACCGAGCCACGCGCACCCGAGTGGGCCATCATGTAGACCGAGTTCGGCTCTTTGTCCGAGCCATCTTCGGCCTTCTGAACGTCCGAGATCGAACCCATCATCGCATCGGTGACGCGGTCGTTACACTTCGACCAGGCATCGACAACCTTGTTGTACTTTTCGCCCTGAGTGATCAGGCCGTCCATGTACTGCTGTTCAAAGTCTTTCACCTGATCGCGGGTCTCGTCCACGATTTCCCACTTGTCGTCCGGGATCAGCATGTCGTCCTTACCAAACGAAATACCGGCCTTGAACGCTTCGCGGAAGCCCATGGTCATGATCTGATCACAGAAAATGACGGACTCTTTCTGACCGCAGTAACGATAGACGGTGTCGATGACCTGCTGCACTTCTTTCTTACGCAGCAGACGGTTCACCAGTTCGAACGGTGCTTTTGCGTTGGCAGGCAGCAGTGCGCCCAGACGAACACGGCCCGGGGTGGTTTCAAACCGTGACTGAACCGCGTTGCCTTCGTCGTCATACTGCGTGATCCGCGCGGTAATCTTGGTGTGCAAGTGCACAACTCCGGCGTCCAGCGCATGCTGAACTTCTTCGATCGAACCGAACACCATGCCTTCGCCCGGCATGCCTTCGCGTTCCAGGGTCAGATAATAGAGACCCAAGATCATATCCTGCGACGGAACGATGATCGGCGCGCCGTTTGCAGGCGACAGAACGTTGTTTGTCGACATCATCAGAACACGGGCTTCCAACTGTGCTTCAAGGCTCAGCGGAACGTGAACAGCCATCTGGTCACCGTCAAAGTCGGCGTTAAAGGCCGAACAGACCAGCGGGTGCAGCTGGATGGCTTTACCTTCGATCAGAACCGGCTCGAACGCCTGAATGCCAAGACGGTGCAGCGTCGGCGCACGGTTCAGCATGACAGGGTGTTCGCGGATCACCTCGTCGAGGATATCCCAAACTTCGGGACGCTCTTTCTCGACCAGTTTCTTCGCCTGTTTCACGGTCGAAGACAGACCTTTGGCCTCAAGCCGCGAGTAGATGAACGGCTTGAACAACTCCAACGCCATCTTCTTGGGCAGACCACACTGGTGCAGCTTGAGTTCCGGACCGGTCACAATGACCGAACGGCCCGAGAAGTCGACGCGCTTACCCAAAAGGTTCTGACGGAAGCGACCCTGCTTACCTTTCAGCATGTCCGACAGCGATTTCAACGGACGCTTGTTGGCGCCGGTGATCACGCGGCCACGACGGCCGTTGTCGAACAGAGCGTCAACAGATTCCTGCAACATCCGCTTTTCGTTTCGGACGATGATGTCAGGCGCGCGCAGCTCGATCAGACGCTTCAGACGGTTGTTCCGGTTGATGACGCGGCGGTACAGGTCGTTCAGATCCGACGTCGCGAAACGGCCACCATCCAACGGCACCAGCGGGCGCAGTTCTGGCGGGATGACCGGAATCACGGTCAGAACCATCCATTCGGGACGGTTGCCCGATTCCAGGAAGCTCTCAACAACCTTCAGACGCTTGATGATTTTCTTGGGCTTCAGCTCACCAGTTGCTTCGGCCAGATCAGCACGCAGCTGTTCGGCTTCGGCTTCCAGGTCGATGGCAGCCAGCATTTCGCGGATCGCTTCGGCACCGATGTTGGCGGTGAAAGCGTCCATGCCATACGCGTCCTGCGCATCCATGTACTCTTCTTCGGTCAGCATCTGGCCATAGGTCAGGTCAGTCAGACCGGGCTCGATGACGACGTAGTTTTCAAAGTACAGAACACGTTCCAGATCACGCAGCGTCATGTCCAGCATCAGACCGATGCGGGACGGCAGCGATTTCAGGAACCAGATGTGTGCAACGGGCGCGGCCAGCTCGATGTGGCCCATACGCTCGCGGCGCACTTTCTGGAGGGTAACTTCAACGCCGCATTTCTCGCAGACAACGCCGCGATACTTCATGCGCTTATATTTGCCGCACAGGCATTCGTAATCTTTGATCGGGCCAAAGATACGCGCGCAGAACAGACCGTCACGCTCGGGCTTGAACGTACGATAGTTGATGGTTTCCGGCTTTTTGATCTCGCCATACGACCACGACAAAATCCGCTCCGGCGACGCCAGAGAGACCTTGATCTCGTCAAATACCTTCGGCGGGGTCAGCGGGTTGAACGGGTTGTTCGTCAGTTCCTGGTTCATTTTGCGTCCTTACAAATTGGGATGGGATGAGTTTGGGGCGTGACCGCCCCTACTCTTCCTCCGCATCCAGGAGTTCCATATTCAGGCCGAGGCCACGGACTTCTTTAACCAGAACGTTGAACGATTCCGGTACGCCCGCTTCAAAGTTGTCCTCGCCCTTGACGATCGATTCATAGACCTTGGTCCGGCCAGCGACGTCATCCGATTTCACGGTTAGCATCTCTTGCAGGGTGTAGGCGGCGCCGTAAGCTTCCAGAGCCCAGACTTCCATCTCACCAAAGCGCTGACCACCGAACTGCGCCTTACCACCCAGCGGCTGCTGCGTAACAAGCGAGTATGGGCCGGTCGAACGCGCGTGGATCTTGTCGTCGACCAGGTGGTGCAGTTTCAGCAGGTACTTGATGCCTACGGTCACCGGACGTGCAAACTGCTCACCGGTGCGACCGTCGAACAGAACCGACTGACCGCTTTCCGAGAAGCCAGCACGCACCAGCGCGTCGTTGACGTCTGCCTCTTTTGCACCGTCAAAGACCGGCGTTGCGATCGGCACACCACGGGTGACGTTGCCTGCAGCTTCAATCAGCTCAGCCTCGGTCAGGTCAGACAGACCCTCTTCATAGACGTTGTCACCATAGGCATGATGCATCGCCTCACGAACCGGGGTCAGGTCGCCAGACCGGCGGTATTCCTGCAACGCATCGTCGACGTTCAGACCCAGACCGCGTGCGGCCCAACCCATATGGGTTTCTAGGATCTGACCAACGTTCATACGCGAGGGAACACCCAGGGGGTTCAAACAGAAGTCGACCGGCGTACCGTCGGCCAGGAACGGCATGTCTTCCATCGGTACAACCTTGGAAATAACACCTTTGTTCCCGTGACGACCGGCCATCTTGTCACCCGGCTGCAGCTTACGCTTCACCGCGATGAAGACTTTGACCATCTTCATCACGCCCGGCGGCAGGTCGTCGCCACGGCGAACTTTTTCGACCTTGTCTTCGAAGCGGGCATCCAAAGCGCGCTTTTGCACTTCGTACTGCTCGTTCAGAGCCTCGACCACCTGTGCGTCCTGCTCGTCTTCCAGGGCCAGTTGCCACCACTGACCACGGATCAGCGTGTCCAACAGCTCTTCGGTGATTTCCGAACCGGCGCGAACCCCTTTGGGGCCTTTGACGGCGGTTTTACCCAGCAGCATGCCTTTGAGACGGGCATAGATGTTGCGGTCCAGGATCGCCATTTCGTCGTCCCGGTCACGGGCCAGACGCTCGACTTCCTCACGCTCGATCTGCAGAGCACGTTCGTCTTTTTCGACGCCGTGACGGTTGAAGACGCGCACTTCGACGACGGTACCGAAATCACCCGGCTTTACGCGCAGCGAGGTGTCGCGCACGTCAGATGCTTTTTCACCAAAGATGGCGCGCAGCAGCTTCTCTTCCGGAGTCATCGGGCTTTCGCCCTTGGGTGTGATCTTGCCAACCAGGATATCACCAGGCTCAACATCCGCACCGATGTAAACGATGCCGGCCTCGTCGAGGTTGCGCAGCGCTTCTTCACCGACGTTCGGAATGTCGCGGGTGATCTCTTCCGGGCCCAGCTTGGTGTCACGGGCGGCGACTTCGAATTCCTCGATGTGGACCGAGGTAAAGACGTCATCACGCGCGATACGTTCGCTGATCAGGATCGAGTCTTCGTAGTTGTAGCCGTTCCAGGGCATGAACGCGACGACCACGTTTTTACCCAGAGCCAACTCACCCATGTCGGTGGACGGACCATCGGCAATCACTTCGCCCTTGCGAACCGTGTCACCCACTTTGACCAACGGACGCTGGTTGATGCAGGTGTTCTGGTTCGAACGCTGGAACTTGCGCATCCGGTAGATGTCAACGCCAGCGTCGCCCAGCTCCAGATCCTCGGTGGCACGGATAACAATACGCTGTGCATCAACCTGGTCGATGATCCCGGCGCGTTTTGCCATATAGGCCGCACCCGAGTCACGGGCCACAACTTCTTCGATACCGGTACCGACCAGCGGTGCCTCGGCACGCAGCAGCGGAACCGCCTGACGTTGCATGTTCGAACCCATCAGAGCGCGGTTGGCGTCGTCGTTTTCCAAGAACGGAATGAGCGAGGCCGCAACCGAGACCAGCTGCTTGGGGGACACGTCGATCAGGTCCACGTTTTCACGCGGGGCCAGAGTGTAGTCACCCGACTGACGGGTCGAGACCAGATCGTTGATGAACTTGCCGTTTTCGTCCAGTGTCGCGTTGGCCTGAGCCACAGTGTGGCGCATTTCTTCGGTCGCGGACATGTAGTGAACCTCATCGGTCACCTCGGCGTCTTTGACGACGCGGTAAGGTGTTTCGATGAAGCCATACTTGTTCACGCGGGCAAAGGTGGCCAGCGAGTTGATCAGACCGATGTTCGGACCTTCGGGCGTTTCAATCGGGCACATCCGACCATAGTGGGTCGGGTGCACGTCGCGCACCTCAAAGCCCGCACGCTCACGTGTCAGACCGCCCGGGCCAAGCGCCGAAAGACGGCGTTTGTGGGTGACTTCGGACAGTGGGTTGGTCTGGTCCATGAACTGCGACAGCTGCGAAGAGCCGAAGAATTCGCGAACAGCAGCAGCAGCCGGTTTCGCGTTGATCAGATCCTGCGGCATGACGGTGTCGATCTCAACCGACGACATACGCTCCTTGATCGCGCGCTCCATGCGCAGCAGACCCACGCGGTACTGGTTTTCCATCAGTTCGCCGACCGAGCGCACACGACGGTTACCGAGGTGATCGATGTCGTCGATGTCACCGCGGCCATCGCGCAGATCAACCAGCGCCTTGATACAGGCGACGATGTCTTCTTTGCGCAGGGTGCGTTGCGTGTCTTCAGCGTCCAAAGCCAGACGCATGTTCATTTTCACGCGGCCAACGGCGGACAGGTCGTAACGCTCACTGTCAAAGAACAGCGTGTCGAACAGCGCCGAGGCCGCTTCGACGGTGGGCGGCTCGCCCGGACGCATGACGCGGTAGATGTCCATGAGCGCGGTGTCGCGACCCATGTTCTTGTCCTGGGCCATGGTGTTGCGCATGTAGGGACCGACGTTGACGTTGTCGATGTCCAGAACCGGGATGTCGGTCACGCCGTTGTCCAGCAGCTCCTTGACGGTGCCGCCAATGATGTCGCCATCCTTGTCGTATTCCAGAGTCAGCTCATCACCGGCTTCGACGTAGATCGCACCGTTCTCTTCGTTGATGAGATCCTTGGCAACATACTTGCCCACGATGTGGTCGAACGGAACCAGCAGATCGGTGACAGTGCCTTCTTCGATCAGTTTCTTAACCGCGCGCGGGGTAACCTTCTTGCCTGCCTCGGCAATGATTTCGCCGCTGCCAGCATCGACCAGATCATAGGTCGGGCGGGTGCCGCGTACACGCTCGGGGAAGAACGGGGTGACCCAACCCTTGTTCTTGTCCAGCTTGTAGGAAACGGTATTGTAGTAGGCATCCATGATGCCTTCCTGGTCCAGACCCAGTGCATAGAGCAGGGTTGTCACAGGCAGTTTGCGGCGACGGTCGATGCGGGCAAAGACGATGTCCTTGGCGTCGAATTCAAAGTCCAGCCAGCTGCCGCGATACGGGATGATGCGGCAAGCAAACAGAAGTTTACCGGACGAATGGGTCTTGCCCTTGTCGTGATCAAAGAACACACCGGGCGAACGGTGCATCTGCGACACGATCACACGCTCGGTGCCGTTCACGATGAACGTACCGTTCGGCGTCATCAGGGGCATGTCGCCCATGAACACGTCTTGTTCCTTGATGTCCTTGACCGACTTGGCGCCGGTGTCTTCGTCGACATCAAACACGATCAGGCGCAGGGTCACCTTCAGCGGGGCGCTGTAGGTCATGTCGCGCTGCATGCACTCTTCGACATCGTACTTGGGCTTCTCCAAATCGTACTTCACGAACTCCAGGACAGAGGTTTCGTTGAAGTCCTTGATCGGGAAAACCGATTGGAACACACCCTTGATGCCTTCGCCGTCCAGCGGCAGTTCCGCATCGCCGGAGCGCAGGAACAGGTCATAAGAGGATTTTTGAACCTCGATGAGGTTCGGCATATCCAGCACTTCGCGGATCTTGCCATAGTATTTACGAAGACGTTTCTGGCCAAGGAACGTTTGAGCCATGTCAGATGTCACCTTTTCAAGTTCTCACCGGTCAAGTCTGCCGCCGGGCCCCGGCAGCTTGGCCATTCGAGACAACGCGATCGGATCAATTCATGGCCACCGTCCCGAGTGGCAGCCTCCCGATCCATGAACCGCGTCTTAGAAAAGGCTTTGGGCGACAAAGCCCTTTCTAAGACAGGTTCGGCTGGACCCGGATTTCTCCGGGCCCAGCCAAATTTGCGATGCATCAGCGACGCATCTGTCGTGCGGCTTAGGCCAGCTCGACTTCGGCGCCAGCTGCTTCCAGCTTGCCTTTGACGTCTTCGGCTTCTGCCTTGTCGACGCCTTCTTTGATCTTGCCACCAGCTTCGACCAGTTCTTTGGCTTCTTTCAGGCCCAGGCCTGTCAGAGCGCGAACTTCTTTGATCACGTTGATCTTCGAAGCGCCGGCGTTCTTCAGAACGACGTCGAATTCGGTTTTTTCTTCCTCAGCTGCGCCACCGGCGTCGCCGCCAGCTGCCATGACAACTGCGCCGCCTGCTGCGGGCTCGATGCCATATTCGTCTTTGAGGATGGTTTTCAGTTCTTGTGCTTCCAGCAGGGTCAGACCCACGATGCTTTCTGCGAGTGCTTTCAGATCAGCCATTGTATCAGCTCTTTCCGTTTACAGTGTGTGTGTTCCAACGTCTTAGGGATATCCCGACGCCAGTCATTCAGTGCTAACCGCTTACGCAGCTTCCGCCTTCTCTTCGATGGTCGAAAGGATGCTTGCGATGTTGCTTGCAGGTGCGCCAATTGCGCCAGCGATGTTCGAAGCGGGTGCGCCGATGCAGCTTGCGATCTGAGCGATGAGCTCTTCGCGCGAAGGCATTTTCGACACGGCTTCGACGCCGGCACGGTCCAGAGCGTTCTCGCCCATTGCACCGCCAAGGATTTCGAACTTTTTGTTCTCCTTGGCGAAGTCCTCGGCAACCTTGGCCGCAGCCACAGGATCCTCGGAATAGGTCAGAACGGTCATACCCGTCAGCAGGTCGGCGATGCTTTCACACGGCTTTCCGTCGAGGGCGATTTTGGCGAGCCTGTTCTTGGCAACACGAACAGCACCACCCGCGTCACGAGCACGTGCGCGAAGGTCCTGCATCTCAGCAACTGTCAGACCGACGTAGTGGGCAACCACAACGACGCCAGAGCTTTCGAAGATTTGGCCGAGTTCCTCGACCACTTTCTCTTTCTGGGCTCTATCCACAGTTCTCTCCAAGTTTGGGGTGTCAGACACCCCGGCTCATATTTGCCGGAACCGAAATCCCGGCGTTTAGGTCCGCAATACGGGGTTGAGCCAAAATTCGCCCGAAGGTCCAGCCCTCGATCTCATTGGTCTTTCCCGTCTCAGGCAGGAGATTAAGACCTTTCGCAAGGTCACCCACCGTCTTGGACGAAACAAAATAAAGCGCACGACGAATCGCACGCTTTATTCCGCACTCCTACTTAGGGCAGAGCGGTCAGGTTTCCAAGAGGTAAAACGAACCGATCGGAGCATTTCCGCTCAACACCACAAGAGCGAAACTCGACCTGAACAGTCGGCGCTCCTGGGATAACTTCCTGCCCCGTAAATTCGCCCTCAAAAGTAGCGACTAACAATCGGATCAAAATCAAGTTCCGGCTCGAGCAGCAAGCCGCGCGTGCGGGCAACGTCGGCCTGCTCGTTGTCGAAACTGTGCATCAACTCGTAATGGCGACGAATTTCCGCTTCGTCACCTGTGGCCAATACATCGGCAAGCTTGGTGCGAAGTCTCGGTCGATACCCCTTCAAGCGCACCCGGTACTCCAGCTTGCGTCGCCAGTCCTCGTACCCGCTGTCAACGTAGTGCAATACGTAAAACCCATCCGAACCATCAAGGACACGGTCCACAATCGGCTCGCCGCTGGGGGTTTCAATCCAATGTGGTCGCATTTTGAATGGCGGCAACTGACCCCGGATAAACGACTTACCAGCGTTGTGGCCGGCAAGCCCCTTGTTTCGCGCCATGTACTTCCAGAAGTCCCGGTAAACAAGCTTGCAGTCTTCGCGCTCCATTGGCAGCCGAAACACATCGTGGCCGGACCCCGTTTCAACCGTCACAATTTCCGCGGGGCGAATTTGCAACAATCGTTCTTCTGGAGCTGCTTCTGTCAGAAGCTCAGTAATGGAACGTCCCGGCGCTGCATACACAAACTCATCCGCATCAACAGGAAAAATCCAGTCCTCCGAAGCGCGGTCATATCCGTGCTTACGAACGGCATTCTGAATGAAATTCATACGGCGGGTTTCGCGCGACACGCCCAGGGTGCTCCAGAACTCTGGCGTGCACCTGACAGCTTCGACTTGAGGTAGATGGGACACCATGTCGACGCATGGGTCGTTTGGGTCGTCAAAGTGGATGACGATGCGGGCTGCACCTTGATGCAAATGCCAGGCTACAAAACGACGAATGACTTCCGCTGGCTCACGCGCAATGGTGACAATGGACCAAGTCGCCTGTTTCGCCATCAATCCTGCCGCATGAAAGTAGAAGCCAATAGATGAGTGCCGCCCAGTTCAGGCGGCACTCCTTTTTCTTTAGTTATTCACCAGCAGCCTGGGCCACGTCAATGGTCACGCCCGGACCCATGGTCGAAGACAGCGCGATCTTCTTCATGTAGGTGCCTTTGGCGCCCGACGGCCTGGCCTTGGCTACAGCCGAAACAAAGGCGCGGACGTTTTCGACCAGCTTGGCTTCGTCGAAGGACGCTTTGCCAACACCGGCGTGCACAACGCCACCTTTTTCAGCTTTGAACTGAACTTCGCCACCTTTGGCTGCTTCCACGGCCGCTTTGACGTCCATGGTCACGGTGCCCACCTTGGGGTTCGGCATCAGGTTACGCGGGCCCAGGATCTTACCCAGACGACCAACGACGGGCATCATGTCCGGGGTCGCGATGCAGCGATCGAATTCGATGGTGCCGCCCTGGATGGTTTCCATCAGGTCCTCTGCACCAACGATGTCTGCGCCAGCGGCCTGAGCTTCTTCAGCCTTCGGGCCACGAGCGAACACAGCAACGCGCATGGTTTTGCCTGTACCGTTGGGCAGACCGATCACGCCACGAACCATCTGGTCAGCGTGACGGGTGTCAACGCCCAGGTTCATTGCGATTTCGATGGTCTCATCGAACTTCGAAGTTGCATTGGCCTTGACCAGTGCAACAGCTTCTTCGACCGACAAGTTTGCCTTGCCAGCGACAGCTTCGCGCGCAGCGCGGGTGCGTTTACCAAGCTTTGCCATCTTACTTCACCTCGATGCCCATGGAGCGGGCAGAGCCCAGGATGATCTGCATTGCGCCTTCGATGTCGTTGGCGTTGAGATCTTTCATCTTGGCTTCGGCGATTTCTTTCACCTGAGCCACGGTCACGGTACCAACGGTCTCACGCGACGGGTTGTTTGCACCCGACTTAACCTTGGCGGCCTTCTTCAGGTAGTAAGACGCGGGCGGCGTCTTGATGTCCATGGTAAAGGACTTGTCCTGATAGTAGGTGATCACGGTCGGGCACGGCGCGCCGGGCTCCATTTCCTGCGTCTTGGCGTTGAACGCCTTGCAGAATTCCATGATGTTGATGCCGCGCTGACCCAGCGCCGGACCAACCGGCGGGGACGGGTTTGCTTGACCTGCAGGGACCTGCAGTTTCATTGTACCAGCAAGCTTCTTGGCCATTATGCCAATCTCCTTGATAACTCCGCGCCGAACGCGTCCGGGCGGGCATGTTAACGTGGTCAGGTTTGGTGATCGCGATCACGCTACCTCCCACAGGGGAATCTGCCGCAAAAGCAGCAGAGTCGCCTGTTAGAGCATCGCCTGGAGTATTGCAAGCGCCCCTTTGAAGGTGTTCAAGGCGTCCAGAGTACGGTGCCCGGATAGAACTGTGACCAGGCGAACCAGAACGCCTGATGACTGCCCAGATCGGACCCATCCGCGCCAATCGCCTTGATCCCGCCCGCGTCCAATTGTAGCCGAACGTTTTCATAAGCAATCTCTTCTCCTGCGCGCAAGGCAAGGAAAGCCTTGTTGCGGGGGAAAGCCACCGGCGTACCTGAGGCCGTGATCACACCGATCACATCCTCCTGAACCCCCAACCTTGGATCGACATCCCCAATCGGAAAGATCGGCCCATTCGCATCGCGACCGTTGCGAAAGTCAAAGTCGCGCCCCAAGGCCAACTCTTCGATCAGAACTGTTGTTTCCGGATGGGCACGACGCCAGGAACCCCAATCTGACGTAACAACCGTGGCCTGCTCCAGCACAATGCCCCGACGCGCCAACGGCCCGGTCACGGCCTTGCCCAGAAACGTGTCGAACACTGAAAAGGTCTCGAGATCATACATCACCTTGTTGGAGCGGATCAGCAGGCCCGAAGTGCGCAGAACAGGGCGCTTCACCCCCGCTGGCAATCCGTCCGTGAAATAAGCCTGGGCCGCGCCACACAGCGTGCAATAGGGAATACCCAGATCGCGACCGCCAAGCGTGTCATTAACCATCTCGCGCACTTCCATGATGCGGCGGGGATAGGCGCGGTATTCGCCATTCACCTCAATCCCGAAGATAATATCGCTGTCTTTGAGCCATGTCGCTTCCTTGGCGGAGCTGACCTCGGGGTTATCAGCCGCCGGGATGCAATTGCAGGCGATGTCGGTCTGATCAAAGGGGCGATCATCAATCTGCACGCCACCCCAAGACACCAGCCGCCAGTCGATGTCCCCTTTGACAAAGATCCGGCTCCAACCCGGTACAAGCTGAGTGAAAATGGCACGCTTGGTTTTCAGGTATCCAGGGTATGCCGGGATGTCCCAGGCAATGAGATGGTCGGTTATCTGATCCCAACGCTGGTCCGAGGAATAGGTGATCCCCAACAAAGTCGCCGCGGTCTCGGCCAGAGAATCATCAAAACTCTGCCGCCAGGAAAATCGCATCATGTCACTGATGGCCCAGGCAACGCGTGGATCTTTGGACTGCGCGATCGTGGCAAGGGCGTCTTGCTGGTCCGGCCCCCAAACAGATTGCTCTAGACTGTCGACCAAAGCCGTACGCACCGCCCGCTTGAGATCCCGCGAGAGCGATCCTTTGGGGACCGCGGGCGGCTGCCCGAATTCTTCGATCACATAGGCAGGCAGTTCGCTCGCTTGTTGCGCGTCTACTGTTCTTGGCGCCGCAAAGAAGCTGCCTGCCAAGAACAGCAGGCACAGCACCCGGATGTAGAAATTGATAACAGAAAACATGAACGCCTCGCTCAGCTAGCCTTGTGAACCCACCCATCCCGGGCGCCAGTTCTTCTAAGCGTACTGTTGAAGCAATTGCGCCGCTGATCCAATCACGTTCGCTCAGAGATAAGTGAACGGGATTGGATCGGCGGCGCTAAAGGGATCAGGCACACATCGCGCCCGAACCGTCATCAGATCTGTTTGGTGACCTGGGTGAATTCCAGTTCGACCGGGGTTTCGCGGCCAAAGATCGACACCGACACCTTCAGGCGCTGATTGTCGTCGTCGACCTCTTCGATCATGCCGTCGAAGTCTTCGAACGGGCCATCGTTAACCTTGACCTTTTCGCCCACTTCGAAGGTGATCAGCAGCTTGGGTGCCTCTTCGCCTTCTTGGACGCGGCCAAGGATGCCCTGCACCTCGGCATCACGCATCGGCATCGGGCGGCCTTGCGGGCCCAAGAAACCAGTGACGCGGTTGATCGAGTTGATCAGGTGATAGCCGTGATCCGACATTTCCATGTGAACCAGAACATAGCCAGGCATGAAGCGGCGCTCGGTGGTGACCTTCTTGCCGCGACGAACTTCGATCACCTCTTCGGTGGGGACCAGAACCTCATCAATGTCGTCTTCCAGACCCTGCTCAGCCACGGAGGTGCGGATCTGTTCCGCGATCTTCTTTTCGAAGTTCGAAAGTACGCTGACCGAGTACCACCGTTTCGCCATGAACCTGCCGTCCTTGTCCTGTTCAGCCCGCCCACTCGGACCGGCCCAAAAACCTGTGTTTGCCTGCGACCTCTCTTGCCGCAACTCCCGGAATAAAAAGCGGCGCGCAACTCGAATCGCCGCACGCCCATCCCGAAGGTAACGCGTCACCTACTCTGACAGCGCAAAATGCGCAAGAGGCAACGCGGTATTTTGCCTGTTCAACCTTAGCTGAACATACCCAAAACCAGCTTGAGCCCTTCGCGGATCGACAGATCGACCAATGCAAAGAACACCGCTGTCAGGGCCGCCATGATGAACACCATGACCGTGGTCAGCAGAACTTCGCGGCGGGTCGGCCAGACGACCTTGGAAACCTCGGCGCGGACCTGCTGAATAAACTGGATCGGATTGGTGGTGGCCATTTGGCTGTCGTTCCTTCTCTACCGAATGAAGGGGACATAACGGGGCTGGCTGGCAAATTCAAGGCCGCTTTGCCCCGCCATCCCCGAGCGTGTCAAACTTGACGGTGATCCGGTTGACGCAGGCGTTCAAACGGGTCGCTGGCCAATTTGCGCGACACCTCTTTGCTCCGCCTTGCCCATACCCTCGACATTATCCCACCAGTTTCAGGCTGCACGCGGCCTTGCGGCATCATTCGCCACGCCAGAATTCCCACGGCAACCATGGCAGCCAAGATCGGAGGCAGGATGAACACCGCAGCAACTCCAGCAACTCCCCAAAGCATATTGACCCAAATCTGGGTTGCCCGTTTTGGAACATGGCGCCCCACCAAACTGACCTGCTCTTCGACCTCGCTGGACTGCGACGGTTCGGCAGTTGCAAGCCGCCCCACGGGGCTGTCATTGGCATGGGCTGTGCGTGCAACCGTCTGCGGTTGTAGATCAACCCCTGACGTGACGATCGGCCCGTTGGCAAAGCTGTCCCCTTTTTGCGGGCGCTTGTTCTTCCGACGCATCACGATCTTGCTGAGTGCAAGCAGAACCAAAACACCCGCGATCCCATACCCGACCGTGCGGATGTCGAGAGCCGCGTTAGGGTCAGGCGAAAGAGCGGCCTCACGTCCATAAAAATACGGCTGCAGGTAAAAGAAATTCTCGGCCCGTGTAACGCCCTGTTCTTTCATCGCCTTGCGGGCCACATCCGAGAACGACATGGATGACGTCGCGCGCCCATTGAACGTCATCTCGAACCCTTGCGGCAACAAACCACTCAGGAACTGGCCCGAGTTCTCGGCAAAGAAATCACGCTCGGCCTCGGTCAGAATAAGAACCGCACGCGCAATTTGGGAGCCTTCGGAATCACCTTCTCCCGCCATCACAAACATATACCGCGTGCCGGTGGTGATACCGTTCTTGGATTTGGTCAGTTCGGTGTTGTGCTCGGTGTTGATCCAGCCCGAGACCGTGACCTCATCCGCAAGCGCCTTGTTGCGAGCCGGATCATAGCCGCTCAGATCAACAACCTGAGGCGGGTCTTGCTTCAGAGCCTCGGTTATTTCGGCGTCTTTCTTTCGGTCTTTAACAACCAACCGCTCGGTCATGTATCCAAAACACACGGCCATCACCAAATACATCCAAAACGGCAATCTGAAAAACAAACTCAGCATTGAAACTCTCCGAAAACAAATGTCCTGAAGAATTCAATGACGCCAAATTGCGTCAACACTTGGCCAACGTCATGTCGAAAGTGAAACAATCAGAGGGTTACTGGGGCGGTGTCAGATAATCCGCATCGCTCACCTGTTCCAGCCAATCGGCCACGCGTCCTTCGTGTGCCTCTTGCATGGCAAGGTGCACCATTCCGGTTTCAGAGCCCGCGCCGTGCCAGTGTTCTTCACCCGGCGGGATCCACACCGTATCGCCCGCGCGGATCACTTGAGGTGGCTGGCCGCGCAATCCGACCAGCCCTACCCCACTGAGCACATGCAAGGTCTGCCCCAAAGGGTGCGTGTGCCACGCCGTACGCGCACCGGGTTCAAACCCCACACGCAAAGCTCTGATCCGGGCTGGTTCAGGTGCCTCGATGATCGGGTCTTGCCACACCGTGCCGGTGAACCAATCCGCCTTGGCCTTGCGGGATGGGCGGGTGCCTGCGCGGTAGATGTCCATCGGGGCTGGTTCCTTTCCAGGTTCAAGGCTTGGGTTTGTCGTCCCATTCATCGTTGAGGATGCGGCGCGCATCGCCTTCGGGGTCGTCATACTGGTTGCTGCGCACGGTATAGACAAAGGCGATCAAACCAACGGCACCCAGAAAAAGGGAAATCGGAATCAGGAATGAGATCACTTCCATCGGTCTACCTCAGCCGCAGTGCATTCAGCGAAACCGTAATCGAAGAGGTCGACATCGCCAAGGCGGCAATCAACGGCGTGGCCAGTCCCGCCACGGCCAATGGCACGGCGATGACGTTGTAAACCGTCGCAATGCGGAAGTTTTCGCGAATCCGCCGTGTCGCTTTCTTCGCCACGTCACAGGCCTCTGCGATCGGGGAGAGGTCCGTGCCAAGCAGCACGATGTCCGACGCCACTCGCGCTGCATCCAGCGCCGTTGCCGGAGAGATCGAGACATGCGCCGCAGTCAGGGCCGCCGTGTCGTTCAAGCCGTCGCCAACCATCAGCACGCGCTGTCCCTTTTCGGTCATCTCGGCGATCCGGGCGGCCTTGTCCTGCGGCAAGGCCTCGGCCAGCCAATCCGCGATGCCAAGGCGTTCGGCCAAGGCCTGAACAGCACCAGTGGTATCGCCAGACATCAAGATCACCTGCTTGCCCGATGCGATCAGCGATGAAACTGCCTCTTCGGCCCCGGGGCGCAGCGCGTCGTTGAACTGGAACTCAACCGGATCCGCCCCATCCACCGACAACCACGCAGCAGTATGCACACCCTGCTCGGCACCAACCCAGGCGGCGCGACCAAAGCGAACGGTCTGACCGTTCAGCATGCCTTGCGTCCCAAAGCCTGGCACCTCGGTTACATCCGAGACCTCTGCTGGTTTGATCCCCGCCGCTTCAGCCGCTTGGGTCACTGCGCGTGACAACGGATGCGACGAAGCCCCCGCCAAACCAACTGCAATCGAAGCGATCTCATGCGGAATGCCATCTAGGTTGGTCAATTCTGGCGTGCCTTGGGTCAACGTGCCGGTCTTGTCAAAAACGACCGTGTCGATTTCGGCCAAACGCTCAAGCGCGGTGGAGTGTTTGATCAACATCCCCTTCCGGAACAACCGACCAGAAGCCGCAGTCGTCACCGCAGGCACGGCCAGACCAAGGGCGCAGGGGCAAGTGATGATCAGAACCGCAGCAGCGATATTCAGCGCCGAACGCAGATCACCGGAATAAAGATACCAACCGACAAAGCTGAGCGCAGACAGAATATGCACGCCCGGCGCATAAAGCTTTGCCGCGCTATCCGCCAACGACGTGTACCGCGAGCGTCCGGATTCGGCGACAGCCACCAGATCGGCCATTTGGTGCAAGGACGTGTCCGATCCAACGGCCGAAGCGCGGATGGTCAGCGGCCCAGTCAAATTGACCTCGCCCGCGCTCACGCTCGTGCCGGGTTCCGCGTAAACGGGAACGGTTTCCCCGGTCAGCAGAGAGCGGTCGAGTTCTGACTGCCCTTCGACAATCTCGCCATCCACTGGCATCCGCCCACCTGGACGCACCCGGATCAGATCACCCACCCGCAGGTCGGCCACGGCAACCTCATGCTCGACGCCATCCTCGATCCGCAACGCGCGAGGTACCTCAAGCGCCGACAGCTCCTGCGCCGCCGATCGCGCAATGGCGCGGGTGCGGTGATCCAGATAACGGCCCGCCAACAGGAAAAACACCAGTGTCAGAGCCGCATCAAAATAGGCATGCTCGCCACTGAGCGCCGTTTCCCAAAGCGAAGTGACCAGCGCCAGCACAATGGCCAACACAATCGGCACGTCCATGTTCAGGCGGCGCACCCGCAGCGCGCTCCAGGCGCTTTCAAAAAACGGCTTGCCCGCAAAGGCAATCGCCGGCAACGCAATCGCCGCCGAGATCCAGTGAAACATGTCCCGTGTCGCATCCGTGGCTCCTGACCAGACGGATACCGACAACAGCATGACGTTCATCGAGGCAAAGCCAGCCACCGCCAGCCGCATCAACAGCTCGCGCCCGGCCTTGTCACTGCCAGTGACAGACAAGGCGCCCGCGTCCAGCTCATGCGCCTCGAACCCTTCGGCCTTGAGCACGGGGATCAAGGCATCGGCACGCATCTCGGGCTCGGCCTGTATCATCGCCCGTTTGAGCGTCAGGTTGACCCGAGCCGATTGCACACCCGGCACCGCGTTCAAGGCCCGTTCGACCTTGGATATGCAGGCCTGACAGTGGATGGTCGGCAAGGACAGAGCCAATTGCACGTCCTCGGGGATCGGGCGCGCAGGCTCGGTCGGGGTCGCAACACAGCCGGGACAAGCCGCGGCTGATGGAGGTCGTGCAGTGGCCGTCGCCATCAGCTCAGCCCCTCACATCCAGCACAACACGCTGGACGAACTCGGTGCCGTCGTGCGCCTTGGCCTTCATGCGGATGTTCCAATTACCGCCACCCAAGGAGGCCTTGGCGACATAGGCAGTGCCGTCAAACTGAAAATCCGGCTCAAAATCCTCTTGCACGTGGGTTGCACGACCCAAAACGGCCTCAAGCTCTGCCACCTGAACCGGCTGACCCGCCTCATCCAGTATCGACAGGATCACCAGACCGCCCTTGGCCTTGGCATCAACGGTCCAACCCAACCCCTCTTGCGCGTCGCGACGTTCATTGAACTGCTGCGAAGCGACATAGGAATTCTTGGCCTCAAGCCCTGGAAAGGTCGCAACAGCGTTGTAGGCCAGGATCAGATTGACCGTGATGATGATCCCGAAGGCACCAACGAAAATGGCCAACATATGTTTGCCGGTAAACTCACGCTCGGCCATGATCAGTTGCCCTTTCCGTTAAAGTTCGTGTCCTTGAACGCGCGATCCCCATTCGACGTATCCTCGATCCAGATCCGGACATCGGTGCTACCAGTGTTGGATGGACCCGTATCCTTGGGCGCGACGATGTAGACCCGCTGCAGGAACGAAGTGTCGGCAGGCACGTCCACTGTATCACCAGAGAGCCCCTCAAGCTCAATCCTCATGGAGGGGTCGCCCACGATGGACAGCTGGAAGGGTCGCTCTTCCCCGTGCTTGTTGCGCAAACGCACGTCGTAAGTGTTGCGGATCGAGCCGTCCGACAGGGTCACAAAGGTCGGGTTCCGTACCGGGGCCACGGTAAGTTCGATGTCCGACCGGATGAACAGCGCAAACAGCAGGCCAACCCCCACAAGGGACCAAAGCGAGGTGTAAAGCATCGTGCGCGGACGGAAGATGTGTTTCCAGATGTTCTTGGGCGGCTTACCGGAACGCTCGTCGGCTTCGTCACTCAGCGCCATGTAGTCGATCAGACCGCGCGGCTTGCCGATCTTTTCCATCATGTCATCGCAGGCATCGATGCACAGCGCGCAGGTGATGCATTCCATCTGCTGCCCGTCGCGAATGTCGATTCCCATGGGACATACGTTAACGCAGGCCATGCAGTCGATGCAGTCGCCAAGCTCGGAATCAGCTGTCCGCTTGCCTTTGCCGCGCGGCTCACCCCGCCATTCGCGGTAA
Organism: Falsiruegeria mediterranea M17; assembly: GCF_900302455.1. GTDB lineage: Bacteria > Pseudomonadota > Alphaproteobacteria > Rhodobacterales > Rhodobacteraceae > Falsiruegeria > Falsiruegeria mediterranea. The sequence continues at coordinate 7,999 of NZ_ONZG01000018.1, read as the reverse complement.
CCAACGGTCAGTGTATCTTCGTCCATCATCGCGGCCTGAATGCGCGGCCATGGGCAGGCGTAAATACAGATCTGCTCGCGGGCAAATCCACCAAAAAAGAAGGTGGTCGCGGTCAGAATGGCCATGGTGGTGTAAGCAATCGGATGCGCATTGCCGGTCACCAGATCAACGGCGAGCGTTGGTGCGTCGGCGAAATAGAACACCCAGGCCCCACCGGTTGCCAGACCGATCAACAACCAAGTGATCCACTTCGTGACCCGTAAACGAACCTTGCGGAAATCCAGTTTCTTTTGACGATGCAAGCGCAAGCGGGCGTTGCGGTCGCCTTCGATCCAGCGTTCCACCAAGATGAACAAGTCGGTCCATACGGTTTGTGGACAGGCGTATCCGCACCAGACGCGGCCAAGCGCCGAGGTGAACAGGAACAGGCCAAGCCCCGCCATGATGAGCAGGCCAGCGACGAAGTAGAACTCATGCGGCCAGATCTCGATCCAGAAGAAATAGAACCGCCGGTTCGCCATATCCAAAAGCACGGCCTGATCCGGCAGGCTGGGGCCACGGTCCCAGCGGATCCACGGGGTCAGATAGTAGATCCCGAGGGTCACCGCCATGATGATCCATTTGAGGTTACGGAACGGCCCTGACACGCGTCGCGGAAAAATCGGTTCCCTGGCGGCGTACAGGCTGGGGGCGGGCTCGGAATCGCTCACGGCGTCACTCCAGATAATGGGGTTAATCGAGGCGTGTTTTCACAGGTTATACATGAGGCAACTTTGACATGGGTCAAAAAGCGCATCCAAGGTTCACGTTTTAAGATCGCCGATTGGTTTGGAGTTGACCGGGCGAAGTTGCGAACAAAGCGACTGGAAAAAGTGTGGGATCGGCCCGAATGCCCTCAAACCGCCCATATTTCGCAGTATTACCTATGATTTCTGGCGCCTCAGCCATTGAAGGAACGCCTTGACCGGAGGTCGTTGCACGCCTGGCCGGGTCACGATGAAATACCCCCGTGCAACTTCGTCGCAGAAGAGCTCAACCAATCGTCCCGAGGCCAGATCATCCTCGACAAACTTGCGCACCGTGGCCGCGACCCCCTGCCCTGCGCGCACGCCTTCGATCAGCAGGTTTCCGGGCAGTTGAATGCGCGCACCCCGCGACAACAGCTCAACCCCATGAGATTCAAACCAAGTGTTGGCTTCGTTTGCGCCGATCTCTTCCAGCCAGGGCAGTTCCCCCAACTCTTCGGGCGTCACGCTTTGCCGACCCTCCAGCAACGCAGGAGAAGCCACCACAGAAATTGCGGATGGGACCAACATTTCAACGTCCAAACCCGGCCAATTGCCGTCACCATGCCGGATCGCCAAATCAACGCCCCCGGGTCGCAAAGTCACGATCTGCGGGTTGGGATCCAGCATCAGGTCGATCTCGGGGTGCTTCAAGCGAAAGTCCGGCAGCCGCGGCATCAGCCAGACGGTCGCAAAGGTCGAGGTGCACGAAATATGCAAAGGCCGCGCGGCGTCGATCTGCATCAGCTCCTCGACCGCCGACGTGATCGCACCAAAGCCAAGCCGCAAGGCCCGCGCCAACTGCTCACCCTCCTCCGTCAGAACAAGGTTGCGACCGCTGCGATCAACAAGCGAGACCCCCAGATGCTCTTCGAGCTGCTTAAGGTGCTGACTTATGGCAGCATGGCTAACATTCAAAACCTGGCCCGCTTTGACCACGTTTCCTTCTACTGCAAAGGCATCCAGAGCGCGTAGCGAGATCAAGGATGGCATGTTTCGCCAGCTCATATGTAATCCTGACTTACATAAGTGAATTCTGATTGAGTCGCATTTTTCGCGATCCCGATCAATATGAATGTCAGACACCAACAACAAAGGACATTCGCAATGCTTGGAGTTTACGCAGACAGCTTCCTCACCGCCGCGCGTGTTGCACCCCGCCGGAAACCCTCTTTTCCCGAGCCGCCGGAGGGCGCCGTCGTGAAAAAGAAATCAGCGGTCACCCGCATGCTCTCGCAGTTCTCGCGCAAGAGCCGCGCATAAAATAACCCGTCCACCTGCAAAGGTGGACGGGCTGCGAACCAGACCGTAGTCTGGGGGTTATCAGCGTCGGCTATTCAGGAAACGCGCGAACAGATCGAATAGCCGACGCCTGCCTTCGGGCCATCAGGCCCGAAGGTGTCTCAAACAGCAATCACTCGCCGCCGCCCAACTGGTGGACATAAGCCGTCACGGCGCGGATCTGCGCTTCGGTCAGGCGGGTGTTCCACGGGGGCATCACGCCATAACGGCTGTACGTCACCGTATGCTTGATGTCCTCATAGTCCCCCCCATAGAGCCAGATCGCATCGGCCAGGTTGGGCGCGCCTTGTTCGCGGTCGCCAGTGCCGTCTTCCATGTGGCACGAGGCGCAGTTGTCGGCATAAAGCACCGAACCTGCTTCGACCTGTGAGGCATCATTGGCTTCACCCGAAAGCGACATCACGTAATTGGTGACCTGATCGACCTCTTCTTCGGTCAACAGCTCATCACGACCAAAAGCGGGCATCTCGGAGTAGCGCGCATCATCGCTTTCTTCGTTGCGAATGCCGTGCGCCACAGTGTGATGGATTGCCTCCATATCACCGCCCCAGAGCCAATCATCGTCCAACAGGTTGGGATAGCCCTTGGCACCTGCTGCACCCGAACCGTGACACTGAGCACACCAAGTGCGGAACACGGCGCCACCGGCCGAAACCGCGTAGGTGTTCAATTCGGCATCGCCAACGATCGCATTCAGGTCGACCGATTCCAATTTGGCGTTGATCGGCGCATTGGCCTCTTCGACGGCCTGGATCTCGGCTGCGACATCGGCACGTGTCGACCATCCCAGAACCCCAGCAGTTGCCCCGTTGATCAACGGCCACGCAGGATATGCGATGACGTAACCGATGCCCCAAATGATGGTCAGGTAAAAGGTCCAGACCCACCAGCGTGGCATGGGGTTGTCCCATTCTTCGATCCCGTCCCAGCTGTGACCGGTCGTGCCATGCCCGTGCTCGTTCTTCTTTTCAGACGTATTGTCGCTCATTGCCTCGCCTCCTTGGATGTGGCGGGTTTGTCTTCATGTCGGAACGGGATGTTCGCCGTATCCTGATAGGTTTTGGTACTGCCGGGCCGAAACACCCAGAACACCACGCCTACAAAAAAGGCAAACAGTCCGACCAGGAACCAGCTGTCTGCGAGTTGCCGTAGAAAGGTATACTCTTCCATGATCCCCTCCCTCAGCGGCTCGCGTCAGGGGTGAAGGTTGAGAAATCAACCAACGTGCCCAACATCTGCAGGTAGGCGATGATCGCATCGGCCTCGGAAATTCCCGGCTGACCGTCAAAGTTGCGTACATTCACCTTGTCGCCATAGCGTTCCAGCAAACCGTCATAGTCGCTGTCCGGATCGGCCTGCGCGCGGAAGTCGGCCTGCGCCTGTGCCAGCATCTCCTCCGAATAGGGCACGCCCACCATTGAGTGGCTGGTCATGACATCCTGGATGTATTTCCCGTCGATCCGGGTCTCTTCCAGAAAGCCATATTTCGGCATGATCGATTCCGGCACCACGGACTGCGGGCTGCGCATGTGATCGACGTGCCATTCATCCGAATAGCGACCGCCCACACGGGCCAGGTCCGGCCCGGTCCGCTTGGACCCCCACTGGAACGGGTGATCGTACATCGACTCCGCCGCCAGCGAGTAGTGACCATAACGCTCGACCTCATCCCGCATGGGGCGGATCATCTGGCTGTGGCAGGTGTAGCACCCTTCGCGAATGTAGATCTCGCGCCCGGCCAGTTCGAGAGGGGTGTAAGGGCGCATGCCCTCCACCTTCTCGATGGTGTTTTCCAACCAGAACAGCGGTGCGATCTGCACGATGCCACCGATGGTCACGACCAAGAAGCTGAAGATCAGCAGGAGGCTCGCGTTGGTCTCGAGGATTTTATGTTTGTCGAGAATTGCCATTGCTCCGACCCTCCTTATTCAGCCGGGACTGCTACGGTCAGGCTGGCCTCTTTGGCCGGCGCTTTCCGTACAGTCATCCACAGGTTGTAGCACATGATCACTGCACCAGCGAGGAACATGAGACCGCCAACTCCGCGTGCCACGTAGGGCAGGAACTTGGCTGCAACGGTGTCGGCGAACGAGTTCACGAGGAAACCGTTGGCGTCCACTTCGCGCCACATCAGGCCTTCCATGATGCCGGTTACCCACATCGACGCGGCGTAGAGCACGATGCCGATGGTGGCGAGCCAGAAGTGCCAGGAGACGAGACTGAGCGAATAGAGACGCTCACGCTTCCACAGGACAGGCACCAGGAAGTACAACGCACCAAAGGTGATCATGCCGTTCCAGCCAAGCGCGCCCGAGTGCACGTGACCAATCGTCCAGTCGGTATAGTGGCTCAGCGAGTTCACTGCACGGATCGACATCATCGGACCTTCAAAGGTCGACATGCCGTAGAAACCAAGCGAGATCACCATCATCCGGATCACTGGGTCGGTACGCAGCTTGTCCCACGCACCCGAGAGCGTCATCAGGCCGTTGATCATGCCACCCCAGCTGGGCATCCACAGCACGACCGAGAACACCATGCCAAGGGTAGAGGCCCAGTCAGGCAGTGCGGTGTAATGCAAGTGGTGCGGACCAGCCCAGATGTACAGGAAGATCAGTGCCCAGAAGTGGATGATCGACAGCTTGTACGAGAACACCGGACGCTCGGCCTGTTTCGGGATGAAGTAATACATCATGCCCAGGAAACCCGCAGTCAGGAAAAAGCCCACAGCGTTGTGGCCGTACCACCACTGCGTCATCGCATCTTGCACGCCGGACATCACCATGACCGAACGCGAGCCCCAGATTGACACCGGCAGGGCCAGGTTGTTGACCACATGCAGCATCGCAACGGTAACGATGAACGAAAGGAAGAACCAGTTTGCCACGTAGATGTGCGGCTCTTTGCGCTTGATGATGGTACCCAGGAACACGGCCAGATAAGCGACCCAGACAATGGTCAGCCACAGATCAACGTGCCATTCGGGTTCGGCATATTCTTTGGATTGGGTCGACCCCAGCAGGTACCCGGTCGCCGCCAGAACGATGAACAGCTGATACCCCCAGAACACGAACCACGCCAGATTGCCGCCCCAAAGCCGCGCCGCGCAAGTGCGCTGTACCACGTAGAACGAGGTTGCGATCAGCGCATTGCCGCCAAAGGCAAAAATCACCGCCGAGGTGTGCAGCGGGCGCAGGCGACCAAAGTTGGCATAGCCGTCGGCCCATTCAAAGTTCAGCGACGGAAACGCCAGCTGAAAGGCGATGACCACACCAACAAGAAAGCCAACAACGCCCCACAGGGCCGTCGCGATCACACCATAGCGGATCACGCCGTCCATATACTCACCCGAGTAGTCGACGTAGGTTTCTGGCTCGTCCGTATGGCGCAGTGTCCAAAGAAATAGCCCACCGGTGACGATCAAAATGATGATCGCATGCACCATGTAAGCCGGATCGCGCGCATAGTTGGCCGCCATCATCGCGAAGATGGCCACCACACCAAGCGCGATAAGCTTGATATAATTCGACATTTTGCGTCCCTTTGCCTTGTCCCACGCGATTCTTTCGTCACGCCAGACGAATTCAGACTAGGCGCTTCATGAAGAACGGAGGTCCAACTTGCTTTGATCTGTATCAAGACTCTAACGCGAAATCTGTGACAGGCATAACTCAATGAATGCGAGAATGCGTAATCCGTAACGGCGCGCATTGTAGTCAAGAGGTTCAAATGGCTTACAAATCTCTACTAACCGTACTGACGGATCCCGAAATGCCCAAGGCGGCACTTGGACAGATGGTCGCTTTGGCCGAGGCCCAGAACGCCCATGTCGAGGCGCTCTGCCTGGGCGTCGATCGTTCGCAAACCGGATATTACTATGCCGGGGCCAACGCGATGATCTTGCAGGAGTCACTCAAACGCGCCAACACCGACGCCGAAGAGATCAACGCGGCCGCCAAGGCTTATCTTGAGGGCACAAATGTGCGCTGGTCCACCGAGGACGGCGTGGCACAGATCGCCGACATCGGGCGGCACGTGGCACATCGCGCGCGCTTTTCGGATCTGGTGGTGTTGCAGCGCCCCTATGGCGACGACAAGGGCGCCGAGGCCGAGCCGATTGTTGAGGCAGCAATGTTCGAAGGGCACGCGCCAGTTCTGATCGTACCCGACAACGCGCATCCTGTGGCACAGCCTAAAACTGTGCTGGTGGCCTGGAACGAAAGCGTTGAGGCGATGCGCGCAATCCGCCGTGCCCTGCCCTTCCTTGTTGCCGCCGAAACCGTGCGCATCGTGGTAATTGACCCGCCGAAACACGGACCTGATCGCTCCGATCCGGGTGGGCTGTTGTCGCAGATGCTGGCCCGTCATGGGGTACACTGCGAGATCGACGTGCTCAGCAAAACCATGCCGCGCGTGTCCGATGTGCTGAACCGGCACGCAGCGGATACCGAGGCCGACATGATCGTGATGGGGGCTTATGGCCACTCGCGTTTCCGCGAAGCAATCCTGGGTGGCGCCACGCGCAACATGCTGGAAAACGGAACTGTTCCGGTGTTCCTCGCGCACTAGAGCGAAATCAAAGCAGATGCCTTTTTCAGCTTAACCCGTGCTGCAAAAATTGAAGCAACAAGAGCCCGCCACCAATGTGGCGGGCTCTTTTGTACATGGCTTCTTGAAGAGTGTCGCAAGAGGTTCTTAGGATTTTGAAGTGAGACTTTGACTTGAGTAGCTTCAACTTCTGCTATGCGGGACAAAGGAGCAGGTCGCCGCAGGGTCGCCAATGTCTGCTTGGAACAACGCGGGCAAGAACCTGGAACCCGATGATGTCCGAATGATAAGGAAAAACCTCAACGACTTGCGGGTCGAGCAAGAAACTGTTCTTTGCGTTTGTGCGCATCCTAGAGACATGAAAAGCACAAAATGACGCGAATTGCTTCGTTTGCCACATCAGGATTTGACTTGGATGCTCTGCATTGCGCCATGCTTGCCGCGTTTTCTGACTATATCGTTCCGTTGCAACCAGATGCAGACACGTTCAAAGCGGCGCTGAGCGCGAGAGGTTTTGACCCCGAGGCGTCTTTTATCGCCGTCGACGATGATGAAGTCATCGGGTTTTGGAACGTCGCGACGCGGAGCACGAAACGGTATCTGATCGGTAGCGGAACCAGGATTGGCCACAGAGGCCGGGGATTGGCGTCCCGTTTGGGTACGGCGGCGATAAGCGCGGCAGAGAATGTCGGAATCGAGAGCTTTTGGCTCGAGGTTATCGAGGGAAACAAAGGCGCTGAACGTCTCTATCGGAAGATGGGATTTGATGTGACCAGAAAGCTCGACTGCTATCGGTTTAACCATCCATCTCCTGATCGGTCCTCATGCAAACTGTCGGATTTTGGCACCGTTGCGAATGTCATTCAGAGGTATTCGAGCTGGGAGCCAACTTGGCAAAACGCCACGGAAACCATTTCCGGCTCAAAGCTGACGTCCTTCCTGCATGAGAAGGGTGGAGCGATTATCGGCGCAGGTGGCCTCGTGCATCAGATCGCCGCCAGCGAACCTTCGGCTTTGGAAGACCTCCTCGCTGCGGCAGCCACGGTCGGCTCGCTGACATTGGTCAATGTCGATTCCGCTGACAGCACGTTGTGTTCCCTTTTGCAGGACCTTGGGGCTCATCGCTTCATCGTTCAGTCTGAAATGCGCCTGTCGTTGCCAAACGTCTCTTAGCGGTCGTTCGAGCCCGGTGCAGCATATGGCAGCGAAGGGCTGATTTCGTTGAAAAAGTCGTTGGTTTTGGCGTTGCGCGTTTAGCTACTGCGCTGATTTTATTGAACGACCGATGCTGAGGCTTGTTGTCAGCCGGTGGTTGTCACCATTGGCTTGAGTTTTGCTAGTTTCCGGAGGTTTTGGGCGATGGC
>NZ_ONZG01000041.1 GCF_900302455.1 Falsiruegeria mediterranea M17 | reverse complement strand
GACTGAACCGAGGTTCAACGGGCCGATGGCCCGCTCACCCCGATCCAGACATCATTCTTTTTGTTTGGTCCGCCCAACATCCCTGACCGTGGCGGTCAACCTTGGGCCATCCCCAAAATAAGCCACCAATTTCCCCTGTCTCGCAGGCGAGCCATTCCTCGCGGGGCAAATTGGCGTCTGATTTGGGCGCAGACATTTTCTTCGCAAATGTGGCCGATTGACAGCCCCGTTCAGGGCCGTGGGTCGGGCTTTGCCCTCTCCCACTCTGTTCCGCCGAATACATGCGTATTCGGTCAGATCAGGTGGCCGAGGCGCAGCCCATCGGCGGAAGGGGGCGCGAAGCCTCACCCGCGTCACTTTGTTCGAGGAGGCCACAAATGGCACCGAAGTTTGATGTTTATGCCCATGTCACCGACACCATTATTGCAGAGATCGAGGCAGGCACGCCACCTTGGTGCAAGCCGTGGACCGGAAGCGCGTCCGGCATTGCCCTGCCAACCCGACACAATGGCGAGGAGTATCGCGGGATTAATATCCTGATGCTCTGGGTCATGGCGGCCAAGCATGGCTACGTGTCCAGCCGCTGGATGACCTACAAACAGGCGCAGGAACTGGGCGGTCAGGTCCGCAAAGGTGAAACGTCGTCGACCGTGGTCAAATACGGGACGTTCACCAGAGAGAACGAATTGGGCATTGAAGAAGAACTGCCCTATGCGCGCGCCTATCGCGTCTTCAATGCGGATCAGATCGAGGGCTTGCCGGAGGATTACTACATCCGGCCCGAGGCCCCGCGCGACCTTGGGACGACAGAAGATCCAGAGCTTGAGGCGTTTTTCAGCCGGACAGGGGCCGAGATCCTCACCACCGACGACCCGCGCGCCTATTACAGCCCCGCCAAAGATCACATCCACATGCCGCCGATTGCCACGTTTCACGATGCGGCAGGCTATTATGGGACTTTGGCCCATGAGGTGATCCATTGGACCGGCAGCGAAAAGCGGCTTGAGCGGATCAAGAAGTTTGCGAACCGCGAAGCCTATGCCTTTGAAGAGCTGGTGGCTGAAATCGGCGCTTGTTTCCTTGGCGCTCAGATCGGCGTTGCACCGGAGTTTGACCAAAGTGCGGCCTATGTCGAAGGGTGGTTGAAAGCGCTCAAAGAGGACAAGCGGGCGATTTTTCGTGCGGCATCTGAAGCGCAGAAAGCTGCCGACTTTGCTTTGCAAGCAGCAGGTCAAAGCAAGGAGGTGGCAGCATGA
>NZ_ONZG01000021.1 GCF_900302455.1 Falsiruegeria mediterranea M17 | reverse complement strand
ATCATGTTCGGGAGGCTGAAGGATTGGCGGCGAGTAGCAACACGATATGACCGGTGCCCGAAAGTCTTCCTGTCGGCAATCGCTCTCGCTGCAATCGTCATTTTCTGGTTATGAGTCCTGAGCCTAAGGTCTTTATCGGCTTGATGTAACTGCGCAATTTATTGGTTGTCGCAACGCGTGGTTGATGGAACCGCGCAATCAGCCGATTCAGAAAACGCTTTGCCGCTCTGGCACTTCGCCTCGTTTGCACAAGAGTATCCGGCAAGTTCCCATCCGCATCAATGGCCCGCCAAAGCCAATGTTTCACGCCGCGGATTGAAATAACAACTTCATCGAAGTGCCACTTTCTCGCGGTACAGGCCGTTCGCGCCTTATGCAGGTGGCGAAATGTCGATCAAAGCGATTAACCCAGAGCCGGATAGCTTCACGACTGACTATCACGCCTCGCTCCGCCAACAGATCCTCAACATTAGCCGTGCTCAGTGCGAAATGATGGTACGCCTAAACGGGATAGGCGATGATGTCACGAGGAAAGCGGAAGCCCTTCAGGCGCGGCATGTTTGTTGGAATGTTCATAGAGTCGGCATAGTGTGCTCAAACCGGGCGAACAACTTGGCAATAACCCCGGGGCTTTTTCAGATACCCGGACATCACAATGGAGCAATGGTAGATCAGTTCGCCGGGATCAGGCCCAATGCGACCTGCATTCGCGCCGAACTACAAAAGCACTTTTTGGCATATTCGACCTTGCGGACCGCGTCCCGGTTAAAGCCAACTGCCTGCTCGCAATCCGCGCGCGCGGCTCCTGCCATCTGAAAGGCCGAAGCATTGCCGCCGTTGCTGGTGAGTTGGCCGTAGTAGCTCACCGCCTCCTGCACCCGCGTAACGAGGTCAGCTTGCAGGGCGTCCCCGACATCCGAGGGTGTCAGTGGAATCTCACGATAACTGCGGCAGGCAGCAAGAATGTCCTCAAGACCTACGGTGACGCGACGGTTCAGGCGCTCCGGTGTAGAGACGGCGACCAGAAGCTCGTTTTTGCCGCGTGTTTCGGTCTTGCCCACCCGATCTATTGGTACACCTGCGGCCCTAAGCGCGTTGGCGACTGCTTCGGCGCGGCGAAGCCCGAGGTTATCATTATAGGAGGAACCTCCGACAGCGTCTGTGTAGCCAACGATTACTGTTGGTTTGTAGCTGTCGGTCGATTTCAGCGACTCGGCAATTTCGAGGATTTTCTGCTGGGCTTGGGCATCCAGCTGATCGGAGTCAAAGTCGAAGTTGACTGTTCCCATGAGCTGTGCAGCCAGCAGCGAAGGAAGGAGTATGGTAATCACTGCCGCACTCAGGCGTATCAGGGTTAAACGCATCGAAATTCCTCATACGGGGAAATTTGCTATTGTTGTATTGTGGACAACGTGTCTGACTTATTCAAGTAATCGAAGTTGGACTTATGTCCTTAAGGCATTTTCGGTATAGGTTTGTCACCATGGGTTTCAGAGTTTCACAACCGAAGGGTTTTTGTGTGTTCAAAGCAGTGATGTGCGCTTTGTCTGTGGCCGCTGCCACCTTGGGAGCAAGCAGGGCCGACGCTTTGTCTCTCAAGGATACGATCCTGTTCGTTCTTGAGACGAACCCCGATATCAAGGCGGCCGAGGCAAACAAACAGGCGATCGAATTTGAGCTTGAACAGGCGCGGAACTTCTATGCACCGCGCGTCGAATTCGAGGTCTGGGCCGGAACCAGTGAGAACCGCGGAACGGCCTCGCCTGATCTGGGGGCGGCAGCCGGGTCGGTTGATGGGTACGAAGCAACCGCACGCATTTCTCAGATGTTGTTTGACGGCTTTCGGACGCGGTCTGAAATCGAGCGTCAGGCCTACCGGATTGACGGTGCTGCCTTTCGGGTTCTTGAGCGCTCCGAGGTTTTGTCGTTGGAGGCCGTACGTCTGTATTCAGACGTATTGCGAACCCAGTCGCTTTTGTCACTTGCGCAAAGCAATCTGGCCTATCATCGTGATGTCTATGGCCGTTTGAAGACCGGGTACGATCGTGGGGTCGTTGGGATCGGTGACCTGCAACAAGGCGAAGAGCGCGTCTACCTGGCCGAAGACATCATTCTAGAGTTTCAACTCAACTCCGAAGACGCCAAGACTTTGTTTCTTGCCACCGTTGGGGTCGAGGCAAAAGCGCTTCAGACGATACCGGTCATCTCTCGCGCTGTTCCACCTTCGCTGGAGACAGCAATTGGACGGGCGCGTTCGGACAATCCGACAATCAAGTTCATGCAGTCGGATGTCGGCTCTGCCGAGGCGTTGTCTCGTCGGGCCAATTCGAACCAGTATCCCACATTGCACCTCGAAGCAGAGGGGCGAACAGGCGAAGACGTTGGCGGGTTTACCGGCGACCGCGAGGATTTTCGGGTTGGTGTGGTCATGCGATACGAGTTTCAGGGCAACCGCAAACGTGCCGAGCGTCAGGAGCAGGCGCGCCGAGTGAATGAAAGCCGGTCGCATCTATTGTCCCACACCCGCAGGGTCGAGAGCGAGGTGCGCCAGTCCTGGTCGACCCTTCGCTCCGCCAAACGTCGGTTGTCGACCATTCAGGCTCAGGCTCGTCTGTCGCGCAACCTGCGTGAGGCATATGAGACAGAATATCTGGTCGGCAACCGGTCGCTTCTGGATGTGTTGAACACCCAGAGTGCGCTGTTTCAGGCCGAGGCCAATCTGATCAATGCACGAAGCCTTGCGACCTATGTCGAATACCGCCTGCTGGCGTCCATCGGGGTTCTGTTGCCTACACTGGGAATGGAACCGCCCGAGGATTCCCAACCCTATGCCCGCGATCAGGTGGGCGCACCGGGGTTGAGCGAGGTCAGCAGCGAACGTCAGTTTGATGCAAACTCCTTCAAGAACTGGCGGAAAACGGTCGATAAGTAGACCGGGTCCGATGCGGGAGAGACGCAATATCTGATTCTGAAAAACAGACGGACACGACACCTCGCGTTCAAATCAAAGCCGTGGCCCAAAAGGGAACTGCAAAGCCACGTGTGCGCGCAGCCAAGGAGTGGGATTTTGCGCGCTTGTCCTCGGATCCGTTGGCCCAGGCGGTTGCTGTCTGCGCCCGTTTGAATGGGCAGGATATTGGTGTCGATGGCATTTTGGCGGGTGTTCCGTTACCAGTTGATGGATTGCTTACACCAGGTCTGGCAGTGTCAGCGCTTGAAGAGCATGGGTTCAGAGCGCATCTGACCAGGCGCAAGCTGGGCGCGCTGCCCGAAGGCGTTCTGCCTGCCATCCTGTTTTTACGCGATCGCGAAGCCTGTGTTCTGCTGGAAAGCGGCTCCGATACTTGTCGTGTCATCTGGCCAACACGATCCGATGAACCCATTGAATTATCGCGTGAAGATCTGATCAAGGCTTATGCCGGGCACGCGTTGTTGGTGCGGAGCGATACTGCGCAGAGCGGGGCTCTTTCAGAAACCGTCAAAGCACCCAGACACTGGTACTGGAGCGTGGCGGCGCGCTATTGGCCCGAGTACTTTCAGGTCATGCTTGCTTCGGTCCTGGTCAATCTGCTTGGACTGGCAGTTCCGATCTTTACGATGAATGTCTATGATCGGGTCTTTCCCACAGCCGCGATCACTACGCTCTGGTCTTTGGTCGCAGCCGTGGGTATTGCGCTGGTTTTTGATGCGATCCTGAAATGGATCCGCGCGGCGGTCGTCGACAATGTGGGTCGAAACGTGGATCAGGCTGTTTCGGCCTCGATCTTTCGCCATCTTTCGGATCTCGAGCTGCAGCAAACCATGCAGCCGGCAGGTGCACTGATCAATACGCTCAAAGACTATGAACAGGTTCGAGACTTCTTTTCGTCCCAAACACTGGCAACCCTGACCGACCTTTGTTTCAGTGTGCTGTTCATTGCTGTGATTGCGTATCTTGGTGGTCCGCTGGCTTATCCGCCTGCCATCGCGCTGGCGGTTGTGCTGCTGCTGGGAGCATTCATCATGCTTCCCTTGCGCGGTGCAACAAACGCATCCCGGCAATCGACGGGTATCAAGAACGCGGTCGCTGTCGAAGCGTTGACCGAATTGGAAACGCTCAAATCGATAGCGGGGCAGGGGCGCATGCAGTCCCGCTGGGAACAGCACGTGGCCGAGAGTGCCCGCGTTAATGAGCGCAGCAAGAAACTCGCCACATTCTCGACCACGATCACAGGTCTGGCGCAGCAGGCGTCGAGCATTGGTATCGTGATCATCGGCGTTTATCTGGCGCTCGAGGGCAGTCTGACCATGGGGGCCGTGATTGCCGCGATGATCCTCTCGGGACGGGCACTTGCCCCAACTGCGTCTCTGGCAGCGCTTTTTGTTCGTGCAAGCTTTGCCTTTTCAACCTTGCGCAGCCTCAATGCATTGATGGCAAGCCCCTCGCAAAAGCCGACAGCCGGGAACGTACTGAACGCGCGGATCGAGCAGGGGGCCTATGTTTTCAAGGATGTCTCGCTTGAATATCCCGGTGCCTCGGTTCCCGCATTGAAAGAAGTGTCTTTTGAGACGGCCGGATTAGAATCCATAGGGCTGATCGGGCCTGTTGGTGCGGGCAAGACCAGCCTCGTGCGCCTGATGAGCGGTCTCTACCGCCCGACGGACGGTCTGGCGACGCTGGATGGTCTAAACATTACGCAACTTGGTCCGGCGACATTGCGGCGTGATGTGCAGCTGGTGACCCAGAATGCGGTCCTGTTTTCCGGCACGCTGGCTGAAAACATCGCCTTTGGCATGCCGCAGGCCACCGTCGAAGATGTGCTGAGGGTTGCGCGGTTGACCGGGGTGGACGGGCTGGCGGCAAAGAACCCGATGGGCTTTGCGATGCCGATTGCCGAGCGTGGGGCCAACCTGTCAGGCGGGCAGAGGCAGATGGTTGCACTTGCGCGGGCTCTCTTGCCGAAACCAAAGGTCCTCATTCTTGATGAGCCGACCTCGTCGATGGACACTGCGACCGAGCAGTTTTTTGTCGAGCGTCTTAAACGGATCCTTCAGCAGCGGTCCATGACACTGGTTGTGTCGACACATCGAACCAGCCTGTTGGCCTTGGTCGATCGGGTTATCGTTCTTGAAAACGGACAGATCCGAATGGATGGGGCGCGGGATCAGGTGCTCGCCTCGGTCAAGGCGCCAAAGGCATGAGCGGGCAGGACTGGAAAATCCGGGAATTTGCCCAAGGGCAGGATGCCGCCAGGATGGGGCGGTCGTCCCGTCTTTTGACCTTGCTGCTGATCATTGTCATCGCACTGGTTACCGCGGCGGTGGTCTGGGCATCTCAAGCACGCATCGAAGAAGTTGCACGCGGGCAAGGTCGCGTTGTTCCCTCGGGCAAGGCGCGGGTTTTGGAAAGCCTTGAAGGTGGCATTGTTCGTGAGATCCTCGTGCGCGAGGGGGACGCGGTTGAGGCGGGCCAGATCATCATCCGCATTGATGATACGGGATCTTCGGCTTCGCTGGGTGAACTGAACGCGCAACTGGATGCATTGTCGATCCGGGGATTGCGTCTTGCGGCCGAACTGGCGGGGGCAGATGCGCTCAGCTTCGATGGCACGAACATCGATCCCGACAGTGCCCAGGCCCTGCGCGAGGCTGCGATCTTTGACAGTCGAACCGCCAGCTACTTTGGTCAGAGAGCGGTTCTCGAGGCTCAGCTGAACCAAAGGCAGCGTGAGATTGAAGAGACCGAAGGTAACCTGACACGTGTCGCTGAAGGGATCGGCTTGTTGCAGGAAGAGATCGAGCTCAAGACAGAAAGTGGGGTCGTCCCTCGTGCACAGATCATTCCGATCGAGCGGGAACTGTCTGCACGGCGGCAAGAGCAGGACGCACTGGTGAGCCGCCGCGAGCAGGCCCGCGCTGCGCTGCGCGAAGCCGAAGCCAGGCTTGAGGAATTGAAACTACAACGTCGGGCAGAAATCAGCATTGAACGGTCAGATACGCTCAATCAGATCAGCGTGATACAGGAGAGTATCAAAAGCGCCAGCGATGTGGTTTCGCGGGCGGCCCTGCGCGCGCCGGTCACAGGCATCGTGTCGGTGCTCAACGTCAATACCATCGGCTCGGTTGTTGCCCCAGGCGAGGAGCTGTTGCAGATCGTACCGCAAGATGATCGCCTACAGGTCGAAGCGCGGATCCGGCCCGAGGATGTGGCCTTTGTCTACCCGGGGTTGCCCGCAAGCGTGAAGCTCACATCTTTTGATTTCACGATCTACGGTGCGCTGGACGGACAGGTGATGCGGGTCGGCGCGGATGCCCAGCAGGACGAGGCCACGGGCGAGATCTATTTCCCGATCATAGTCGAAACCGAGAGCAACTTATTGGTTCGCGGAGACGAAAGCCATGAGATCCGACCAGGTATGGTCGCGTCCCTGGACATCCAGACCGGTGAGCGCACGGTTCTGGACTACCTGCTCAAACCATTCCGGAAAGCCCAGCTTGAAGCCATGCGGGAGCGCTAAGCAAGCCAGAATTTCGACCAGCAGGCTCAGTCTTGGCCGCGAAACAAAAGGCCTGACGCCAGCGATCAGGGAACTGCACTGCACCTTTCCACTTAGATGATTGCGGTTTCTTGAGCGCCGCTGGCGTTGGTAAAGATCACTTCAACTTCGTCAGCAAAGCCACCGCCGTCAGCATTGACGGTTGCCGCCAGTGATCCGTCCACGGTCAATGCGCCGTTGGAATTTTCATAGCCCACGTGGTCTGCCAGGTCTTCACCCAGGCTCAGCGCAACAACAGAGGTGAGATCGATCTGGTCGACACCAACCGGGAACAGAATTCCGACTGGTTCCTCGAAATCCAGGATGACATCGGCGGACCCGAGATCCGTGATCGTAAAGATGTCGGTGCCTCCGCCGCCTTCAAGGGTGTCCGCCCCGGCGCCGCCAATCAGAACGTCGTTGCCATTACCTCCTCTGCCCCAATCGTCACCGGCGCCAAGATCGACCCGGAAATCACGGGTCGAATTGCTCAGGTCCACAAAGTCAGAACCGCCCTGCATTTCGAACCCTTCGATTTCTACGTAAGGATTGGTCACGTCCAGGACCACCGCGTCATCGCCACCGGTGCCCCGCGCGATGTCAGTGCCGCCAACTGCTCCGGTGACGTTGTCCATCAAATCACGGGTAAGCCCGTCGGGTCCTGTATGGGTGCCATTCGGTTCCATCTGCAACGTGTCTATGTCGAGATTTGCGGTCGCGGTCGAGCGCGCCGGTCCAGGTCCGCTGTCGACGACGTCATAGGTCAGTGTCGGCATTCCGACATAGGCATCCGGCACCGTCACAAATACGGTCGAGCCAATGACATTCAGCCCCACAAGCGGATCGCTGGAGGTAATGTTCTCGACCGTCAGCGGCTGATCCGGATCTGTCGAATTGGCCAAAAGGTCGGTAAACGAGATTGCGAAACTCGGGTCAGTTGAACTGATGTTGACCGGGCCGCTCACGTCCGGCTGATCATTGATTGCGACCTGGAACGCCTCGGGCACACCGCTGCCGTGGTTGGTTGAGACCGTGATCTCACCCTCAAGCACGCCAGCATAGGTGCCCGGTACTGTGATCGACAGGGCGGCCACAAGCACTGCGAAGTCCGCCGGGGACGTTGAGCCGCGCGTCAAGGTAAGGCGGTCTCCGCTGATCGTACCGGCCGAGGATGTCGTGCCCGGGGGCAGGGGATCAGTGAAGTCTACCAACACCTCTTCGAGCGTTTCGGACGGAACCGCCTGAACATCCGTGACGGTGGCCATGATACCGAAGTCGACAACAATGGGTACCCCGGTTTGTGGGGCAGTGTTGGGCTGCACATCGACCATTACGGACAGATCCAACTCACCATCTACATCGATGGTGAAGGCTCCGCTTTCATCACCGCCTTCGTTTGTGGTGACATTGATCGTACCGTTCAGCGGCATGCCATTGGTGGCGTAGTCCTGCGGGAAGATCAGCGTAAGCTGCTGGAAATCAGCAAGGCTGCCCGTGAAGCTCAGATCGGCGGTGGTCACTGGCACAATCGGATTCGAGCCCACCTGATAGGCCATGCCGTCAGGAACACCGGTGATCGTGTAGGTCACGTTATCGACCATCTCAGAACCATCGACATCGGTGACCTGAATATCGAAATCTCCAGCCGGATCGTGGGTCACGACCGCGTCGGTTTCATCCAACTCCACATCTGGGTCCAGAACAC
Organism: Falsiruegeria mediterranea M17; assembly: GCF_900302455.1. Taxonomy (GTDB): domain Bacteria; phylum Pseudomonadota; class Alphaproteobacteria; order Rhodobacterales; family Rhodobacteraceae; genus Falsiruegeria; species Falsiruegeria mediterranea. Next base: position 36,659 of record NZ_ONZG01000021.1, on the reverse strand, counting down.
TGAACACAAGATCCGGCGCAACCGCGATATCCAGGTCCAGTGTTTGCGTCGGGGTACGCTCAGTGTCGGTAAAGATCCCGTCGGCATCCGTGGTGATGGCCGTCACATCCAGCGATGTCATGCCACCAAAATCAGGCGGCGCAAGGAACGTCACCACACCATCTGGTGCAAAGCCCAGGTTGATCGACGGGTTCACGGTTGGGCTGGGTGTTCCACCCAAGGTGACTACGCCACCGACAACCGGTTGTTCGATCCCATCCACAAAGATCTTGCCGCCGGTTGGAACGACGACCTCAAAGCTCATTGTTTCATGGGGATCTGGTGTTTCACCGGACAGGGTCAGGGTAAAGAGATCGCCGGAATCCTCGACGCCGGTTGTTGGATCAATACTAGCCGTCAACGTGGGTGTGTCTGCATCCGGCCGCACGCGCAGAACAAAGTTCTGCGTTCCGGTCGCCTGATCTGAATTTGCCAGCTCTAGCGTATTCACCGTCAGGCTGAGCGGGATTTCACTAGGCAAGGTGGGATCAAGGGAATCTGGTGTCCGGGCGTGCTGATTCACAAGCTCGACGGAAACCAGCGGGAAGGCCGCCTCGGAGATCGTATAGCTGCCATCCCCGTTGTCGATGAAGCCGTTGTTCGACGGTCCGGTGACATTCAGGTAATCCGGCACACCTGCCAGAACGATTGTAATGGTCTCCGATCCATCCTGATCGGGAGTGTTAGCCTCGATGAACTGGCTCAGGTTCAGCGGAATGTCCTCGATCGCGGTGATGATCGGTACACGCCCGCTTTCGTCGACAAAGGGCTGTCCGGTGTCTGGATCCAGGATCGTGTTGTTAAAGTTGAAGAACGGATCATCCGCAACCGGGATGACCTGAAGCGTTTGAAACAGCGTCGACGATGCAGTACTTCCGTCAATATCCTCGCTTGTGGCCGTTATTCGAATTTCCAATTGACCACTATAATGCTCTGCCGCTCTGAGGCCAAGCGTGTCGATATCATCATAGTCAACCAGGAATCGTGTAAAGCCTCCACCGACATCAGTACCTGTTAGCGGATTGCCATTCTCATCCAGCAGTTCTGCTCCAGATCTTGTATCAAGGTCGATTTCAACCGTATCTCCGGGGCGTTCGCCGCCATCCGGGCTCGTGATTGAAAGGCCAAGATCGAACACCGTGTCCTCGTCGAAGGACCGACCTCCGGTCAGGCGGATCACGGGCGGATCAACCACCGGATTGATGGTCAGGCTGAACGTGCTGCTTGCTGAATCCGATGTGCCGCAGGTGAAGTTGTTGAGGATCATCGAATAGTTGAGCGAGTTCAGCTCGTCATACGGATCATCGGGCCCAAAGGTATCGGCCGGATCGAACGGATTTGTCGGGCTGGATTCATGCGGAGGCGGCGTGAACAGCAGCTTGCCTTCGGTCTGTGTCGGGTCGCTGGGATCAACGCCAAGCACGGACAGGTCGATGACCCAGAAACCGGTGACGGGGTCGAACAGCGCGCCTCCGGGCGGGTCGGTCGCCAATGATGACCCCGGTGGCAGCTCGATCCCGATGCCGAAATCGCCGGTAACACCGTTTGGCAGGTTCACCAGATCGTCGATGGAGTCATAGAACGGAGGCTGCGGCGTGATCTTGAGCGTCAACTCGATCACCGTATCCTCGTCTCCGCTGCCGATGAGTTCGAGCATTGGAAGGGGCAGTTCTTGTTCCGGATCACAGGGATCGGTTCCATTACCCGTTGCTGGTACAACAACCACGGTAAAGTCCATCGGGACGACTGATCCGCCCGGCAAAGAGTCGATCAGCATCAGAACTTCTTCGGGTGTTCCGATCAGGCCATTGAGGGGTTGGTCATCTTCCACGACAATCGCGTGGATTGTCATGTCGTAATAGGTCACCTCGGTCACGTTGGTCGGGACAAATTCCAGCGTCGCGAGTTGATCCGCCGTGACCACATAGGACTCACCGCTCGAATCGATGGGTGTTCCGCCAAGGAAGGATACACTCGGATCAACGTCCGTGATCAGGTAGTACAGGGTCTCGGACCCGTCGAACTGTCCGCCAGCAAAGGTGATCTCGGTCATACGACCTTCGATCGGATCTGCCGGTCGGAACAGGTTGTCGGGTGAGATCGGACCGGTTCGCAGGAAGATATCCCGAATGCGCGAGTCCAATGCGAATGCCGCGTTGTCTTTGCCCGCATAGCCATAAACCCGGTCTGCGTTCGCGACACCGTCGACTATTTCGGTTGGCCGGTAGGCATCGTCGATCTGATCATCGGTGATGCCTGAGTTTGGATCGTCGGTCGGATCCGGGTTCTGCAATTCAAGGATCGGATCATCGGCAATGCCTGTAACGTTGACCGTGACGGTGCCGGTTGCGAGCTGGAACTGGCTTTGATCAATCGTCTCATAGTAGATGACCGAGACGTCGAACTCGATGGTTTCGTTGCTGTCCTTGCCGGGTAGGATCCACAGTTCGGCGGCCTGTGTCGGCGTCAGGCGCAATTCACCGTTGGCGTCGACAGGCAGTGAATTGTAGTACCGGTCGGGAATGACCGGGTCAGCTTGCGGCGGCCCAAGGAAGAAGGTCGGCACACGGCCAAAGGAATCCGGCACCACGTTTGTGATGACAACCTGACCCAGTATCGCCTCGGGCGATCCGGGTGAGTTGTTCATGTTGTCGATGATGTTGCCATCGATGGGCGTGGCAAGTGCCGTGTCTTCCTGACCGTTGAAGCTTTCGGATGGATCGCCGCCATCAATCACCGGATCCACACGCAATACTTCGTCAAGCGTTGTGATGCGGGTGTTGCCACCGTCGGATTCGGTTGTCACCACGTCAATCTTGAGAGGGTAGTCGCCCGCGTAATGGGTCGGAATGCCACGCAGTTCCGCCGTCAGCCAGCTTTCGTTTTCCAGGCTCCACGAGTTGAATCCGGGCGGCACGTTCACATCTGTCAGCAGAGCAGGGATCTTTGGGCCGGTCGGATCGCTGGAATCCTGAACATAGACCGTAACGCCATTTGGCACTTCGCGCATGACAACGGCGGTGACGGATTCCGACCCGTCAGTGTCTTGAATGACGGGCTGGAAGGGGATCTGCCAGACACCACCGGCATCGTCGATCACCATCTCATTGCCCTGAGGCAGTGTCAGGATGACAGCGATGTTGTTGACCGGGTCCACATCGACATCAAAAGTCGCATCCGCCTGGGCGTTGCGCACCTCGTCGGTGTTGTCGTCCGATACCGAAACCTCGATGTTCAGATCGTCGCCAAAGAAGTCACCCACAGACGAGAACGGATCGCCGTTCTGTCGATCAACATCGTAGTCTTCATAAAGCGAGGGTCGCAGTTGCAGCGACGCTTCAAAAGAGGTGACATCCGGCACAAAGCTAATGGTCAGATCACCGGTCGCCTGGTTGTATGTCGCGCTGTCAATCAGGTCGTAGGTCGTCTGTGCCAGTGGCAGGCCGCCATCGGGCTGAAAGAATGCGGATTGCTGTACAGTTGTGCCGCTGAGATGGTCGGCGATCCAGTCCGTCGGGACGTTCGTGATCACGATGGTCTCGATCTGCTCGGACCCGTCCGTATCGGGCGTCGAAGCATCAAGCCCGACGTAAAGGTCGACCTGACCAGGACCGCTGCCATCGGCGGTGCTTTCCAGCAGGGTCAGAATCTCATCCCCGCTGACAGAGCCATCCTTGATCGTGGCGCTGACGATCTGCTGGCTGTCATCGGCCACTTCGGCTGGTCTACGGACAAACACCGAAGCCGTCAGCTCTGCTTCGGCACGTGGACGTACTGTTTGGATGATCTGGAAATCCGTGGTCGCGAAGTTGTCGCTGGTATCCACCTCGACATCGCCGGTGGTGGTCTCATTCCAGGCCAATGTTCCATCAAGCGTCAGGACGCCGCTAAAGTGCTGGGGCACAACGATACGCATCAAATCAAGCGCATCGGCAAACTCCTGCGCGCTGGTCGTGGGCAGCGGCGTGATCGCATAATCCACGCTGGTCAGCGTCGATCCGGCCTGCGTGATCTGCACCTTCGAGGCCAGTCCCTTGTTGCTGACTTCGAGCAGAAGGTCATTGGTATTGGACGGATCGAAATTGTCGCTTTCGGTGGCAACCGCGATGCTTAGCACAAGGCTTTGCAGCACTTCGGAGCCATCATTGTCCTGCAGGGCAATATTGCTGAGCTCTATGTTGACACGTTTGGAGCCGCCGGTGTTTTCGTTTGTCCGCGAATTGGCCACCGTGAAATCAAGCGGATCGACAATCGCATCGACATCGATATCCAGATCATCCTGCGCCGTTTGTGTGTCCGAGGGCAGGCCAGCCGCGGTGTCAACGGATGTGACCGTCGCCACGAGGTCGTCGCCGACGATCGTTGCAGCGTCGCGGTCGTCATCGGCCAAAGGCGTGACCCTGAGTGCGCCCATGAACTCCTGCACGCCGCTGTTGAGCGTGATCGTCAGTGTTGTGCCGGAAACTGCGGCAGATGCCACTTGCGCGGCACCCTGTTCGAACAGCGACAGATCAACAGTCCCATTCGTGTTCGGAACCCAGCCCGCAGGCATGTTGTCGACCACGATGGTTGTCAGTTGCTCGGACCCGTCGCGGTCCGGTGTCTGCGCGTCGAAGGTCATCAAGAACGAGCTGTCTTCGTCGACCAGATAATTCCCCGCGGCGATCCGGTCTACGCTGGCGGGACTGTCATCGACGGAAATGACCAGAGTCGGCTCGGCAACAGGCGTCACATTCAGATCAAAGCTCTCGGAAGTGCCAGCAGTGGTGCCTTCGTCCGTCTGCACCGTGACTGTGACACCAACAGTGCCCGAGAAATGCTGCGGGAAGGATACCACGCCAAGCGCCTGCAACTCGGCCAGGGTGCCGGTCCAGCTGTCGGTGGGTCCGTTCACGATCACACCACCGGTCAAAACGGTGTCCCCTGTCGGCAATCCGGTGAAATCGACCGTGATGGCGGTGATACTCTCGGAGCCGTCGAGATCGGTGACAGCTGCATCGAGGTTGAGGGGGATGAAGCTACCCAGATCCTCGATCACCGTGATGTCCTGAGCCGCGATGACCACGTCTTGTTCCGACGAGACGGTGATGACAAAGCCTCGGGTTTCAATCCCATCGGTGCCGTCAACGTCGGTCTCACCTGCGAGAATGGCCTCGTCGGTGGTGAATGTCGCGCTGCCCGTGATGTCCGTGGTGGTCGAGAAATCGTCGGGCAGACGCAAGATCAGGCCCTTGTATTCGGCGTCGGTAAGACCATTGAACACAAATGTCGTGCCCGCGGGCACGGCCATGAAAGTGGTTCCACCGTCGGTCGAATACTGTGTCCCGTCGGGCAAACCGGAAACCGTGACATCAACGGTCGCGATGCTCTCTGATCCATCGGCATCGGGGGACGTGGCCGAGATCGCATCCACCAGACGCGCATCAAGCGGCGCTTCTGTCGTGGTGTCTTCGTCGATATCGCCCGGTGCGTCATTCTCGACCAGATCCAACCGGCCAGGCCCGCTCAATGTCAGATCGCCTTCGGCTTCGACAGTCACCGTCAGATCGCCGCGGCCCAGACCGCCTTCATCGGTGACGGCAAAGACAGATCCTGTGAGCGTGGTTGCAGGGCTCCCGGTCGAAAAGTCCGTTGGGAGTTCGATGATCAGATTGTTGTACTCGGCCAGCGTGCCAACAAACTGCAGCGTCGGTAGCGCATCCTGGAAAGTCGTGCCGCCATCGGTTGAATACCGTGTCCCGGTTGGCAGGGCATTGAACAATACGGCAACCCGCGTGACGGATTCCGATCCGTCCAGATCCGTTGCCACCGGTGTGATCTGATCCGCCGGGCGGAACTGAACCGGTGCATCGGTTTCGGCCAACGCAAAGCTGCCATCGCCAATGGCCAGATCGCCCTCTTCGCGCACGGTGACCGGCACATCCCGGGACACGGTTCCTTCGTTTGTCGTGACCGAGATCGTGGCAAACAGGCTCTGCATCGGGTTCGTCGTGGAGTAGTCCGTTGGCAGCTTGATCGTCGCGCCAGTGGGGATGCTGCCAACCCCATTAAAGATGTAGAGGAAATCGGAGGTTCCATCGCCGTTGTCGGTGAACATGCCGATCGGATTACCTCCGCCATCCAAAACCTCGGTCCCCGTAGGCAACCCATCCAGATCAAAGGTCAGGTTCAGGATCGTTTCGCTCGGATCGACAATGATGTCGATGAAATCCGACAATCGCACATCAACCACTGCATCGGTTTCATCAACGGTTACTTCGCCTTCGATGATGATGTCCGGCGTTGGGGAAACGATGACACCCTGCACGGTGTTCTCGGCACCTTCAGGTGTTGTCACAGTGATGAGATTGAGGATTTCGCCATTGTAGTTGGGGGGCAGGGACAGGACCAGATTGTTTGCCTGGGCCACGGTGCCAACCCAACTGGTGCCGGTCAGGGTGCCACCATTGACCCCAGTGCCTGCAGGCAGACCAAACATCTCGATACTGACTTGTGCCGCAAATCTGGGATCGCTCGGATCGGCGGTTTCAGATCCATCCTGGTCGGTGATATCGATCTGGATCTCAAGATCAACATTAACGCCCAGATCGGGATCGCCGGTATTTCCACCATCCTCTTCGGCCGTGATCAGCAACGGGGCTGCGAGGGAAATGTCCTCTTCAAACCCAATCTCAACCACACGCGTCGCTGTGGCTGTTCCATCTGTCGGTGTGTCTGTCGCGGGATCCTGATCTTCATCTGTCTGCACATCGAGTGTGAAGGTCAGGGGCAGGGTGGTTGACCCATCGGTCAGGTCGGACCGGTTTGCCGTCGAGAAATCGACAGGCAAAGTCAGATTGAATGCAGCATAGGCCGCCGCGACATCACCCACATTCGCGGCATCCATGGTCAAGGTCAGCGTACTGGCCCCGGTTGCAGCATCGGTTGCAAAATTCAAGGTTGCGCCGGTCGGAACCGTTATCATCAACGAGGTTTCATCAGATCCGGCTGGCAACCCGTCGATCACGAGCGTCAGCGTCTCCAGTGCCTCCGACCCGTCCAGATCGGATGCAGCGGGCAACAACAGGTCTGAGGGCGTAACCAGCGTGCTAGCGTCCGTCTCGTCTGGCACGGTGTCTGGCAGGCTGTCATCGATCTCAACATCGCCCTCAGGCGTGATGCGCAGAGATATCGACGTGCTGATACCGCTGGCATCTTCTGTGGATGTTGCCGAAAGGGTGCCGTCCAGAACAAGGTCGTCCGCCGCCGGGCTCTCGGTCGAGTAATCTGTCGGGAATGAGAGCTGCAGTGCCTGATACTGAGCCTCGGTTCCGGTGAAGGTCAGCCCGCCGCCTGTTGCAGGGTCATAGGAATAGGTCGATGCCGGGACATTCAGGACCAGAACATTGGGTGGCAGATCCGCAAGGTTAATCGAGATCGTCTCGATCACCTCAAACGGCATATTTCCGTCAGTGTCATCCACACTGACCTGCCAGACGGTTGATGGCGTAACAACAATACGCGCATCCGTTTCCTGGGCGCGCAGTTCTTCGACGTCCAGAACGATATCGCCGGTTGGCGTGATCTCGATGATCTGGTCAACGCTCACTGTTCCCTCAGGGCTCAGCGCCCTGATCTGGCTCTGGATTGTGCCCGAATAGTCCTCTGGCAGGGTCAGGTTCAGAGCATTGGCCGCCACCATGTTACCCGTCCAGATCCCCGTAGCGGGATCGAATTGCCCGACAGAGAAGGTGGAACCATCAGGAAGACCGGTAAACTGGATTTCGACCGTCGTACTGTCTTCCGAGCCATCGATATCGGTTGCTGCAACCTGAATACCAAGATCCAGCGTCACACCAACGCCACTGCTGTCTTCAGATCTTGTCAGTGTCGCAGGTGCATCCAGTGTCACGTCCAGCTCGAAGCCGATCTCGACGATGCGTGTTGCGGTTGCGGTGCCGTCGGTGGGGGTGTCGGTTGCGGGGTTCTGGTCCTCGTCGGTCTGCACATCCACCGTCAGGCTCAGCGGCAGGGCGGTGGCGCCGCCCGTCAGGTCCGAGCGGTTGGCCGTCGAGAAGTCCGCAGGCAAGGACAGCGACAGCGCCTGATACGCCGCCAGCACGTCGCCCACATCCGCCGCCCTGAGCGTGATCACCAGCGTTGCCGCCCCCGTCGCCGCGTCATCCCCGATGCGCGAGGTCGCGCCCGCGGGCAGGGTGATCCCCAGGCCCGCCAGATCCGAGCCGCCCGGCAGACCCGTGATCGTCAGAACCAGCGCCTCCAGCGCCTCAGACCCATCCGCATCCGTCACCGCAGGCAGCAGCAGCTCCGACGGCACAACAGGCGTCGGAGCATCCGTCTCGTCCGGAACCAGATCCGGCAGCGTATCATCAATCTCAACATCACCCTCAGGGGTGATCCGCAGGCTCACCGGCGCCGACTGGCCGCCCGCATCCTCGGTTGAGGTCGCCGTGAGGGTGCCGCTCAGCACCAGGCCGTCCGCCGCCGGGCTTTCGGTGGAATAATCCGCCGGGAAGGAGAGGTGCAGCGCCAGGTATTGCGCCTCGGTGCCGGTGAAGGTCAGCGGACCCCCGGCAGCCGGATTGTAGCTGATCGTGCCCGCCGGAACCCCCAGCACCTGCACGTTCGGCGGCAGGTCCGCAAGGCTCAGCACCACCGTCTCCAGCCCCTCGGCCGGCAGCCCCGGATCGCTGTCCGAGACCGAGACGGCCCAGGCCGCCGACGGCGTCACCACCACCCGCGCATCCGTCTCGGCGGCCACAAGCTCTTCGATATGGAAGTCGATATCGCCCGCAGGCGCAACCGTCAGCACCTGCGCCGTGCTCACCGTGCCTTCCGGGCTCCGCGCCGTGATCACCGAGCTGATCGTGCCCGAGTAATCCCCCGGAAGATGCAGCGTCAGCGCCTCGGCCTGCGCCATCGTGCCGGTCCAGATGCCCGTTCCCGCATCCAGCGTGCCGCCGTTCACAGCCGCCCCCGGCGGCAGATCACTGAAGGCGATCTCAACGCGCGTGCTGTCCTCGGATCCGTCCCGGTCCGTTGCCTGGACCGTGATCTGCAGATCCACCGTCACGCCGCCGCCATCAACCCCATCGCCATCCTCGACCGCCACCAGAGCGCCGGGCGCCGCAAGCGTCACATCCAGCTCATACGACACAACAACATCCAGACGCGCGAGGCCAAAGCCGCCTTCGTCCGACACCGCCGCAACCTCGGCATAAAGCGTGGTCGCCGGATTCTGCGTCGAGTAATCGGTGGGCAGCGACAGCACCAGGCTCTGATACTCGGCCAGCGTGCCGATGAAGTTCAGCGCCGGATTGGTCAGCGGCGCAAAGCTGACGCCGCCATCGGTCGACACCCGGGTGCCCGGCGGCAGCGCGTTGAACACCACCGCCACCAGCGCGATGCTTTCCGAGCCATCCGCATCCGTCACCTGCGGCACCAGGCTGGCCGCGGGCGTGAACAGCACCGGCGCGTCGGTCTCGGCCAGGGTCAGCGTCGCATCCTCGAGCAACACGTCACCCTCTTCGGTGATCACCACCGGGATGTCGCCCGTGGAGGTGCCATCGCTGGTGGTCACCGTCAGCGCCGCCTCCAGCATCACCGCAGGGTTTGTTGTCGAGTAATCCGTCGGGAAGATCAGCCGCACCCCGGCCGGGTCCACACCCGACCCCGCAGGCAGCGTCAGATCAAAGGTAAAACTGCCGTCGCCCGCGTCGGTGAAGGTGCCAAGACCGCCATCGCCCGCGACCCCCATCCCAGGCGGCAGGCCGGGCAGGTTCAGGCTCAGGCTCTCCACCGTCTCGTCCGGATCGGTCACCAGCACAGAGATGAAGTCCGACAGCAGCACCTCGACCGGCGCGTCCGTCTCGGCCTTCAGGATCGCACCATCGATCACGATATCCGGCGTGGGCGTCACCACGATCGCCTGCGGCACGCTCTCCACGCCCTCGGGCGTCGTCACCGTGATCGTCGACAGGATCGCCCCGTTGTAATCCCCCGGCAGGCTCAGAACCAAAGCCTCGGCCTGCGCAACCGTGCCGGTCCAGCGCCCGGCACCCGCATCCAGGGTGCCGCCATTCGCCGTCGCCGCCCCGGGCAGCCCCGCAAAGAGGATCTCAACCGTTGCCGCAAAGCGCGGATCGCTCGGGTCTTCGGTCTCGGACCCGTCCTGATCGGTGATCGCAATCTCGATCCCCAGATCCACATCCACGCCCTGGCTGCTGCCCGGCACCCCGTCATCCTCGGAGGCAAGCCGCAACCGCGGCGCGCTCAGCGTGATGTCCTCGGTCGCGCCGATCTCGACGATGCGTGTTGCGGTTGCGGTGCCGTCGGTGGGGGTGTCGGTTGCGGGGTTCTGGTCCTCGTCGGTCTGCACATCCACCGTCAGGCTCAGCGGCAGGGCGGTGGCGCCGCCCGTCAGGTCCGAGCGGTTGGCCGTCGAGAAGTCCGCAGGCAAGGACAGCGACAGCGCCTGATACGCCGCCAGCACGTCGCCCACATCCGCCGCCCTGAGCGTGATCACCAGCGTTGCCGCCCCCGTCGCCGCGTCATCCCCGATGCGCGAGGTCGCGCCCGCGGGCAGGGTGATCCCCAGGCCCGCCAGATCCGAGCCGCCCGGCAGACCCGTGATCGTCAGAACCAGCGCCTCCAGCGCCTCAGACCCATCCGCATCCGTCACCGCAGGCAGCAGCAGCTCCGACGGCACAACAGGCGTCGGAGCATCCGTCTCGTCCGGAACCAGATCCGGCAGCGTATCATCAATCTCAACATCACCCTCAGGGGTCACGCGGATCGGAAAATCAAGTGTTTCGGTTGCACCAGTGCTCGCAACAACTTCGATTGTTCCTGTCAGAGGACCATTGGCAATGTCGGACCGAGAGACAGTTGAGAAGTCGGTTGGGAAGGACAGCGTCAGTGTCTGAAATTCTGCCTCTGCCCCGACAAAGGCCAGAGTGTTGGTTCCGTCAGGCTGTGCGATGAGATTGCCAAGACTGCTGGTCGCATTGGCTGGCAATCCTGAGATTTCGATACGGATTTCGGAAACTGAGGCCGGTGAGTCAGGTGGATTGGTAACGATGACGATCTGATCGGCTGGTCGAATGACGGTTACGCCGTCTGTTTCCGCTGTTATCAGCGGGCCTTTCAGGACAATTGTCAGATCTGCTGGTGAGGAACCATTGTCATCATCACCGCTATAGTGGCGCTCAAACCTGTCACCAAAGGCATAGTCTGTTGGAGGCAGCAGGGGATTGACCTCAAGCCCGACAAGCGGGTCCTCGACGATCAGTTTCAGGTCATCCGCAGATCCTTGAAGAGGCGTTCCCGGGCTGAGAATGAAATGGAGCGGAACCCGAGACACATCGCCGAGCGTGGTCCATTCGCTTTCCGGCGTCGCCACATTCAAAAGACGGCTGAAAGGAACAAAAGCGGTGCCGGTATCAACAAGGAGCGAGGTTTCAGTTGCGTTGGGGAAAACGATCAGCGTGCCTTCGGGCTGTACGAGTATGAGGTTTCCGTCGATCAACGCCGGATACTCGACAACAGCCCCTTCGGGCAGTTTTACAGAGGTCAGAAAGTCAGTTTCGACGACAAGGACGTTGGGAGCGCCATTTTCCAGCATTTGCCGAACATCCGCTTGCGCGAGCGATCGAGTGGTAACCTGATCCTGACGTGTCGCCATATGCTGAGTATCCTGAAACAGAAAAGAAGCCGAAAATTTTCCAAAGTCTTAATTGAAGTATTACTTGATAAAGAGCTTATGCCAACCGCGATGTGAGTAGTGTAAGCGACGCAAAGCCATGCTGCCCTTGGGGTCTTGCAGCGGGTCGGCAACAGTTCTGTCGCAAACTTGTTAGAAGGCAGAGGATCTTTGGAATTGGTGAGCAGTTTAACGCGTCAAACCGGTCAATTTGCGCCGCAGTGCACAACGCTTGGCCGCTTCCGGCAGTGCGACCAGCCCATAGTATCCGCTCAGCTATGGCAGTTCTTCGTCGGTTAAAGAGTTCCACCTAATCTCGCGATAGACGGTCGAGCGGAGCCTATCGATCTCAGCCGCGATCTTGCTTAACGGCACTTGCGCTTAAGCATATCTTCGATTGTGCGGCTCTTACGCAAATCCAACTTTGTGTGGCCCATTTCCATTCTCCTTACATTTCAAAAAGATAGAGGATTCGTCGCAACCCACGTATGGATGCCCCCGGTCCATGGGTGGGAAGTTTCGAATTCTGGATAGTATGATCGGGTGCTGTCACGTGTCCGGCCTGTTTGTGCGGCGCATGTGACCGCTGGCCTTTATGGAAATACGCGAACTCAGGTCCAAATCAGTTTATCGGACTCGTGGCCACGAAGGGTTGCAATGGCTTTTCCAAATTCGATCTCGCCGATCCGCTTTCCTTATTCGATCCTTTCGTCCTCACATACCTGCCGGTATCCGGGCTCTGCCTTATGCAGCGGTGCCCGGTTTCGATATTCTTGGCCTGTCGCCAACATCGACCAAAGCCGGCGTGCCATTCGATTTGCTAATGCGACAGCCACCACCATCCTAGGGGGAGTTTCAAGCATATGGGCGAGCCAGGGCTCAACACAACGGTTTCGTCGTTCAATTGAGTTGATCACAGACATCGCACCGATGATGAGCAATCGCCGCACATCCTTTTGGCCCATCTTTGTGACGCGGCCGAGCCGCTATTTGCCGCCCGTCGAGTGTTGCCTGCGAACAAGACTCAGCCAAGCGGCAAAGTCACGACCACTGCGGAAGTTCTTCGCAGGAGGGCAGAAAGCTGCGACTTCCATCGCAGACATGGGGCCAACGCCGGGTAAACGGCTCCCATGCCGTGATCTCCCATCAGATAACTTGTTGTTTCCTAACAGGAGGCGCGCTTCAGGTTAGCGCGCTCCGACTTAGTTCTTCCGTCGCATTGCAACCTAGCCCGAGTTGGTTGACGGATCGTCATCTTCTGGCAAATGAACAATCGGATCATCCATCGGGAGATCAGGTTCTACGTTTTCATTCTGAGCATCGGGCTCTGCATTTCCTGACACCATAGGGTCATCCAACGTTGTCGGATCCAGAACAGGTGTGTCACCGGGCGATAACGCGTCAACACCAAGTGCCGACACATACGGGTTTGCGTGATCAACGCCCGGTGTTTGAGAAGACGCGTCAGGACCTACCCCGCCTCCAATCGCGTCAAGATAGGGGGATGTTGGGGAGTCCTGGCTGGACCCGGCGATCGCCTCGCGCGAATGCTCGGTGGGTTCGTTTTCGGGCGAAGTGCCCTGTGATTGTTCAGCATCGGCAACTTCTGATCGTTGAGCGACAGACGCTTCAACAACGTCGCTCAGGCCGATGATTTCGTCATTGGGATCTTGTGGATCCATGTCCACAGTTACCTCAATTGCAGGCTCATCGTAACTCGGAGCGTTGTGTTGCGAAGGCGTTACTGGCACGATGTCAATACCCAGCAGGGTCGTGTGATCAACGTGGTGACCACTGTTCCCATGCACGCTCTGGACGTTGATATTGACCTGCACCTCTGCATCCGACGTATGCGTTCCATGCTGCAGGATGCGGAACGTGTCGGTATGGCGCCCGGATGTTGTTCCGCCACCGCCTTGTTTGATCACAGCGGAATCCGCACGATAATTGTATTCGAAATGCCCGTTCTGGGGATTGATGGTCAACGTCCCGTACTGGCCCTGCAATGAGAGAACTCCGTGGCCTTGGCCATTGTCGATCGACCACCCCCCGGAACCGCCGGTCAGAGTGCCCGACAGGTGCGTGGTTCCAGAACCTTGAACCTGCGTTGCCTTGGGAGGTGTTGGCGCCGCAGTTACATCCAAAGTCGCCGTAGTACTGCGAGTTTCATGACCATCCGTTACCGAGATCGTCACTGGGACATCGGTTTGGTTTGCGCCGGATGTGGGGGTGAACACCCAGTTGCCGCCGGTTTGGTGGAAGCTCCCGTATCGCGCATCGACTTGAATATTTGAAACTGACAGTTGATCACCCTGATCCACGTCGGTCGCGTGAATGGCGGCCAACAGATCTGCAGGCGACCAGGTCTTGTTTGCCCCCGGTTGCGTCGCTCCGAGGTCTCCTGGATGAACAACAGGCCCGTCATTGGTGCCCGTAACGGTAATCACGAGGTTACGCGAGTCGGTATCGGTGCCATCGGTGACGGTTACAGGTATGGTTACCTGTTCGGTCGCGCTTGCCGCCAGGTGCTGGTAAGCCGCATCCTTGGGATCAAAGCTCCAACTACCGTCAGGGTTCAGTGTGAACCCAGCAGGTGCAGCTTGGCCAAGTGAATAGGTTAGCGCATCACCCTTATCCGTGTCCGTTGCCGACATTTGGCCAGACACCGTTGAACCGTCCTCGGTCGCCGAAGCCGTCGCCGCACTCAGAACAGGCGCGTCGTTGGTGCCGTGAATCGTCACGGTCAGCGTATGCTGCGTGCCATCGATGCTGGTGATGGTCAGCGTATCTGTCAGCGGCGGGCTCGAGGTACCCAGCCCCTGAACAGCCGCCTGGCTATTGTCGGCCGTGTAGGTCCAATTCCCGTTCGCATCCAGCGTGAAACTGCCGTAAGTGCCCGCGCCGGCCGTTCCAGCTACAGGGGTAAAGGCAGCTTCGCCCGCATCCGGGTCGGTGATGGTGAGCGTGCCGGACGTGGAGATACGGGCCAGCGAAGTATGGTGGCCGGGGCCGACGTCCTCGGTCACGTGGCCAGTGTCAACACCCGCGATCCGCGCGGAATCGTTCGTTCCAGTAACGGTGATGACAAGGTTGCGGGTATCCGTCGCACCGGCCTTGTCGGCGACCGTAACGGCAATGGTCACATCTCGCGTCTGGCCGTCTGGGATGTTCTGATAGGCTGCACCCGTGGGATCGAAACTCCACGACCCGTCCTGGTTCATCGTGAACCCGTCAACAGGTTGAGCGATCGAGAAGCGCTGCGTGTCGCCGGTATCTACGTCAGTCGCTGACATCCGACCCGTAACGCGCTGGCCATCCTCCGTTGCGTATGCGGTCGAAGCGCTCAGCACTGGGGCATCATTGGTGCCTCGGGCGAAGATCTCGACATGTTGCATTGCCTTCGAACCGTCGGTCGACACCGCTTCAATATCGAAGCCCATTGCATGCCGCTGGCCCGCGCGCATGTTTTGCACGGCGTTGTTATCCAGAGCAAAAGCCCAATGCCCGGATGCGTCTACCGTAAAGGTGCCATAGGCATTCGTTGTCGTCTGCGGCGTGAAGGACACGCTGTCGTGCGTGTCGGTATCATGCGCTTGCAGCTGACCGCTCACTTGCGTCTTGCTGTCCTCGACGACTTCGCCCAGCCAACCGGCAGTCGAGGCAGGCGTATCGATGACCACACCGTCTTCATGGCCTTGAATCGTAACCGAGATTGGAACCCGCGTACCATCCTGAGTAACCAGAACCGCCGTTTCCCCCAGGTTTTCGCCAGCCTTCAAACCCTGGATGGCCGGGTTCCCATTGTCGGCGAAATACATCCACTTATCGTGCCCATCCGTGCCATGGGTTGTATGGAAAGAGCCATATGTACCTTGGATGGTCGAGGCGAAATTCGCAGGAAGCTGGTGCAATACGCCGCCCACTTCGATCGCGACGACCTGTCCTTCGCCCGTGTCGGGGTCCGTGACATCCAAATTGTGCCAGGCGGTTTCAAGTCTACCGGACCTGCTGAGCTGGTCTTCGGTTATGCTGCCAGTCGTTGATCCCGAATAGACGGCCGCATCATTGGTGCCTGTGACGGTAATCGTGAGGTTCTGCGTGTCGGTGTCGGTGCCATCTGTGACGGTGACCGGGATGGTGACCTGTTCGGTCGCGCCTGCCGCGAGGTGCTGGTAGGCGGCGTCGGTCGGATCAAAGCTCCAGGAGCCATCGCCGTTCAGCGTGAAGCCCGCCGGCGCCGCCTGGCCCAGCGAATAGGCCTGCGTGTCGCCGGTATCGACATCCGTCGCCGACATCTGCCCCGTCACCCGGCTGCCGTCCTCCGTCGCCGAGGCCGTCATGGCGCTTAGGGAGGGGGCCTGATTGGTACCAACCACTTGAACCGACACCTGTTGGTTCGCCTTTGAACCATCGGTCGAGGTCGCCACAATGCTAAAGTGTTCAAAAAACTGCATCTTGTCGCCCAACATCGCGGCTTTTGCAGGATCAAGCTGATACTCCCAATGACCGGAAGCATCGACGGTGAACGTACCCAGATGACCTGTTATCCCCCCCGTCGGCGTCGCCTGCCAACTCACGCTGTCGGATGTGTCGATATCATGTGCCTGAAGCTGTCCACTGGTGATGACAGGGGTTGATGGACCTTGTTCGATCACATGGTCAATCGTTCCACTTGTGTCGATCCGGACCCCGTCCTCCGCTCCCTGAACAGTAACGGTGAGCGGAAATCGAACACCATCTGGCGAAATCAAGGTTATCTGTTCTGGTGGCAAAGCCTCCCCGGCCTTCAAGGCTTGAACAGCAGCGTTTTTATTGTCACCGATGTAGTTCCAATAGTAGCCCTCCGAAAGAACCCCTTGGCCATCAGCGTGTACGAACTGGAACTTGCCGTAAGGGGTAGCAACATCAAGGTCTGATTGCATGTCCCAGATCGCGATCTTGCCGCCAAACTCGATCTGCAATTGGCTCACGGGCCCATCGGCATCGTGCACGGTAAATCTCTGCCAATCGGTGGCGTCGTGCTTGTACGTTGAACCGAACAACTGCACATCGTTTCCATCTTCATGCGTAGTGCCGGTCTGAACGCCGCCGAAAACTGTCAGATCATTTGTGCCGGTAACGGAAATGACAAGGTTCTGGGTGTCGGTGGCCGTTCCGTCGGTGACGGTGACCGGGATAGTGACCTGCTCGGTCTGACCTGCCGCCAGGTGCTGATAGGCCGCGTCGGTCGGGTCAAAGCTCCAGGAGCCATCGGCGTTCAGCGCAAATCCCGCAGGGGCCGCCTGGCCGAGTGAATAGGCCAGCGTGTCGCCCGCATCCACATCCGTCGCCGACATCTGTCCCGAGACCGCGCTGCCATCCTCGGTCGCCGAGGCCGTTGCAGCACTCAGAACAGGCGCGTCGTTGGTGCCGTGAATCGTCACGGTCAGCGTATGCTGCGTGCCATCGATGCTGGTGATGGTCAGCGTATCTGTCAGCGGCGGGCTCGAGGTACCCAGCCCCTGAACAGCCGCCTGGCTATTGTCGGCCGTGTAGGTCCAATTCCCGTTCGCATCCAGCGTGAAACTGCCGTAAGTGCCCGCGCCGGCCGTTCCAGCTACAGGGGTAAAGGCAGCTTCGCCCGCATCCGGGTCGGTGATGGTGAGCGTGCCGGACGTGGAGATACGGGCCAGCGAAGTATGGTGGCCGGGGCCGACGTCCTCGGTCACGTGGCCAGTGTCAACACCCGCGATCCGCGCGGAATCGTTCGTTCCAGTAACGGTGATGACAAGGTTGCGGGTATCCGTCGCACCGGCCTTGTCGGCGACCGTAACGGCAATGGTCACATCTCGCGTCTGGCCGTCTGGGATGTTCTGATAGGCTGCACCCGTGGGATCGAAACTCCACGACCCGTCCTGGTTCATCGTGAACCCGTCAACAGGTTGAGCGATCGAGAAGCGCTGCGTGTCGCCGGTATCTACGTCAGTCGCTGACATCCGACCCGTAACGCGCTGGCCATCCTCCGTTGCGTATGCGGTCGAAGCGCTCAGCACTGGGGCATCATTGGTGCCTCGGGCGAAGATCTCGACATGTTGCATTGCCTTCGAACCGTCGGTCGACACCGCTTCAATATCGAAGCCCATTGCATGCCGCTGGCCCGCGCGCATGTTTTGCACCGCGTTGTTATCCAGAGCAAAAGCCCAATGCCCGGATGCGTCTACCGTAAAGGTGCCATAGGCATTCGTTGTCGTCTGCGTCGTGAAGGACACGCTGTCGTGCGTGTCGGTATCATGCGCTTGCAGCTGACCGCTCACTTGCGTCTTGCTGTCCTCGACGACTTCGCCCAGCCAACCGGCAGTCGAGGCAGGCGTATCGATGACCACACCGTCTTCATGGCCTTGAATCGTAACCGAGATTGGAACCCGCGTACCATCCTGAGTAACCAGAACCGCCGTTTCCCCCAGGTTTTCGCCAGCCTTCAAACCCTGGATGGCCGGGTTCCCATTGTCGGCGAAATACATCCACTTATCGTGCCCATCCGTGCCATGGGTTGTATGGAAAGAGCCATATGTACCTTGGATGGTCGAGGCGAAATTCGCAGGAAGCTGGTGCAATACGCCGCCCACTTCGATCGCGACGACCTGTCCTTCGCCCGTGTCGGGGTCCGTGACATCCAAATTGTGCCAGGCGGTTTCAAGTCTACCGGACCTGCTG
The DNA here is from genome assembly GCF_900302455.1 of Falsiruegeria mediterranea M17. GTDB lineage: Bacteria > Pseudomonadota > Alphaproteobacteria > Rhodobacterales > Rhodobacteraceae > Falsiruegeria > Falsiruegeria mediterranea. Next base: position 18,226 of record NZ_ONZG01000021.1, on the reverse strand, counting down.
AGCTGGTCTTCGGTTATGCTGCCAGTCGTTGATCCCGAATAGACGGCAGCGTCATTGGTGCCTGTGACGGTAATCGTGAGGTTCTGCGTGTCGGTGTCGGTGCCATCTGTGACGGTGACCGGGATGGTGACCTGTTCGGTCGCGCCTGCCGCGAGGTGCTGATAGGCCGCATCGGTCGGGTCAAAGCTCCAGGAGCCATCTGCGTTCAGCGCAAACCCCGCAGGGGCCGCCTGGCCGAGTGAATAGGCCAGCGTGTCGCCCGTATCCACATCCGTCGCCGACATCTGTCCCGAGACCGCGCTGCCATCCTCGGTCGCCGAGGCCGTGGACGCACTCAGAACAGGCGCGTCATTTGTTCCGTGGATCGTGATCTGGATCTGATGCGTCGTGCCGTCCGCGGAAGAGACCCGGTAGGTGGCATGACCGACCTGACCTGCTGCGAGCTGTTGAACGGCTGCATTGCTGTTGTCAGTGACATAGCTCCACGTTCCCGCGGAACTGATGTGCAGGCTGCCGCCAAACGGGTCGGAGACAGCATGTTCCCCAAACTGGCTGTATTGGAAATGCTCCTGTCCTGGACCGTCCGGATCCGTCACGTCCAGATCGCCACTGATCACGATCCGGCCGTGCACCTTGTCTTCGGTCGCCGACCCGGTATCCGTCCCGGTGATCACGGCGGCGTCGCCGACGGCCGCCAGTGTTGTAGTGGCTCCGGTGTGGGTCACCCCGCCATGGGCGTCCTTCACGTCGTAGGTGAAGTGGACCGCGCCGCTGTAATCCTTACCAGGCGTGAAGGTGAAGGTACCATCGCCATTGTCGCGGATCGAGCCGTGATCAGGGTGCAGGTTTTCGATGCTCAGCTTGCCGGCATCGTTGGCATCGACATCGACGGTGTTCGCGAGCAGCTGCGTCGTGGTGAGCGTCTGGCGTACATCCTCGGTGCCGGGACGTAGCGTGACTTCGGACGAGCAATAGGGCCGGTCGTTGCTGCCGTGGATCGTGATCACGATGTCATGCGGCGTGCCATCCTTGGAATGCACCGTGATCGTGTCCGTCAGCGTCTGGCCAACGCCCAGCTGGTCGATCGCCGTGCCGCGCGTGGTCGGCCGAGCACCAGCGTCTGCCAGATGACCGGCATCACCGTAATAGTGCCATTCCCCATTGGCTTTCAGGTACAGGTCGCCATAGGTTCCGTGATAATTTATGCCCGGTCGAACCGTGTCAAACTCCGCTTCACCGGCATCGGGATCGAGGATCGTTAATTTGCCGTCCGCAGAGAGTACGGACCTCTGGAGCGTGGCCATACCTGGCTGCGCGTAGTCAGGCGACATGTCCACTCCAGCCGTGTTTTCGGTCACATCGCCGGTATCAACGCCGCCGATGATGGCAGCGTCTCCGACTGCCGCCAATGTCAGGTTGGCGGTTTGCGCGACCGTCCCTCCATGGCCATCCGTGACCTGGTAGCTGAGGGCAACCGGCCCGTTGTAGTTCGGGTCTGGCGTAAAGGTGAAGCCGTTGGCCGCGTCGCCCGAGATCGTGCCGTGGCTGGCTGTCAGGCCGGTGACCGAGAGCTGATCGCCCGTGTCGATATCGGTCGCATGCTCGAGAAGCTGTGCCGCGGTGATCTGCACCGCCTTGTCCTCGGTGCCGCCCGGAAGCGTGACCGGGCCGCTGACGGCCGGGCCGTCATTGGTGCCTGTCACCGTGATGACGAGGTTCTCGGTATCTGTGGCCCCGGTCTTGTCGGCGACTGTGACCGGGATGGTGAGCTGCTGCGTCGCGCCTGCCGCCAGATGTTGATAGGCCCCATCTGTCGGATCGAAGCTCCAGGAGCCGTCGCCGTTCAGCGTAAATCCGGCAGGGGCGGTCTGCCCGAGAGAATAGGCCAGCGTGTCACCCGTATCCACATCCGTGGCCGACATCTGGCCGGTGACCGAGGACCCGTCCTCGGTTGCTGAGGCCGTCGCAGCACTCAGAACCGGCGCGTCATTCGTCCCGTGGATCGTGATCTGGATCTGGTGCGTCGTGCCGTCTGCGGTGCTCACACGATACGTGGCATGCCCTTCTTCACCGGCGGCGAGACGTTGAACGGCAGCATGAGAGTTGTCCACCGCATAGTGCCAGTTTCCATAGCGGTCCATGTGAAGGCTTCCGCCAAAAGGATCAGAGACCGCATGTTCTCCCCAGATGGAGTAACTGAAGTGGTTCGATGCCGCTCCGTCAGGATCCGAAACGCTCAAGGTGCCACCAACGCTAATCGGATGTGCCGACGACGGTCCTACATTTTTGTCTTCGGTCAAGTCGCCGGTATCCGTGCCGGAAACAACCGCCGGGTCATCCCGGGCGGCCAGCGCGATTGTCGCCTTCTGCGCGACACTTCCACCGTGACCGTCGGTGACGGTGTAGCTCAGGCTGACAGGGCCGTTGTAGTTGGGGTCCGGTGTAAAGGTAAAGCCGTTGGCCGCGTCGCCACTGATCGTGCCGTGGCTGGCCGTCAGGCCGGTGACTGAGAGCTGATCGCCCGTGTCCACATCTGTCGCATGCTCGAGAAGTTGTGCCGCGGTGATCTGCACCGCCTTGTCCTCAGTGCCGCCTGGAAGCGTAACCGGGCCGCTGACGGCCGGGCCGTCGTTTGTTCCGCTCACCGTGACAACAACGGTCTTCTGGCTCTGGGCACCGTGCTCATCAATCACTGCGACGCGGAAGTTTTCGGTGGGTTGATCGGTAGCCGAAAGCTGCTGCGTGGCAGGCAGGCTGTTGTCGAGCGTGTAAGTCCACTGACCTGTGTGGGCATCGATGGCAAATGACCCGTAGTGTCCCTGGGTCGATCCCACCGCGGCCCAATGGAGCCGCGAGCCTGCATCGACATCACTCGCGGACATCGTTCCCGTCGCCCTCGTCGAACTGGCGTCCTCGGTGACGGTGCCCGTTGTCACGGAACTTCCGTCGATCGACGGCACATCATTGGTGCCTTCCACCTTGATCGTCAGATGGCCTGTCGATGTGTGTCCATCCGGATCAGTCACCGAGAAGGGGATCGATACTGTGTGCTTCTGCCCCTCCGACAAATACTGATAGGCGCTGTTGGATGCGTCGAAAGTGTAGCTACCGTCCGGCTTCAGAGAAAATCCTGGCACCTGCGCTATGGGCTTGAACACCAGCTGTGCAGTGTCGCCTTTGTCTGCATCATCGGCGCTGATCCTGTCGGTCAGCGGTTTGCCAACCTGACCCGCCAGCGGATGATTGTCCTCGAACACATAGTGTCGGTTGGAATAGATGACGGGTGCATCGCTGGTGCCGTGGATTGTAAACACGACCTCCTGGGTCGTGCCGTCGACGCTATCAATGGTGAAGCGATCCTGTACCGACTCCCCGTCCTTGAGATAATCGACGTCGACATTCGGAAGATGATAATAGTACTTTCCATTGGCGTAGATCTGGAGCGTGCCGCCAAAAGACCCCTGTAACAGCCCGTTCACATCATGTGGCACGAATTGCGATTGTGCCGGGCCATCGGGATCCGTGACGTGGAAATGCCCCGTTGCCTGTAGCTCCGCGCCGCTGCCGAAACCAGTAAGGTCCCTGTCCTCTTTGAGTTGAGGAACACTCGCCGTTATCACCGCCGCGTCTCCGACTGCCGCCAATGTCAGGTTGGCGGTTTGCGCGGTGTTTCCACCATGGCCGTCGGTGACGGTGTAGCTGAGGGCGACCGGGCCGTTGTAGTTGGGGTCCGGCGTGAAGGTGAAGCCGTTGGCCGCGTCGCCACTGATCGTGCCGTGGCTTGCCGTCAGGCCGGTCACCGAGAGTGCATCGCCCGTGTCGATATCGGTCGCATGCTCGAGAAGCTGTGCCGCGGTGATCTGCACCGCCTTGTCCTCGGTGCCGCCCGGAAGCGTGACCGGGCCGCTGACGGCCGGGCCGTCATTGGTGCCTGTCACCGTGATGACGAGGTTCTCGGTATCTGTGGCCCCGGTCTTGTCGGTGACTGTGACCGGGATGGTGAGCTGCTGCGTCGCGCCTGCCGCCAGATGTTGATAGGCCCCATCTGTCGGATCGAAGCTCCAGGAGCCGTCTGCGTTCAGCGTAAATCCGGCAGGGGCGGTCTGCCCGAGAGAATAGGCCAGCGTGTCACCCGTATCCACATCCGTGGCCGACATCTGGCCGGTGACCGAGGACCCGTCCTCGGTTGCTGAGGCCGTCGCAGTACTCAGAACCGGCGCGTCATTCGTTCCGTGGATCGTAATCTGGATCTGTTTGGTGGTGCCGTCGACGGTTGAGACGGTGAGGGTGTCGGTGATCTGGTCGCCGGTCTTGAGCGCCTGGACAGCGGGTTGTCCGTTGTCGAGCGTGTAGCTCCAGGTGCCATCGGGCTGCACGGTGAAACTGCCGTGGGCGCCTGCCGCGCCGGTCTGTGGCACAAAGCTGGCCTGGCCCGCATCTGGGTCTGTGACATCGAGCTTGCCGCCGGTCGCGGTCAGCTTGTCCTCTGTCACGGCGCCCACGGCGGTGCCCGAGATCGCGGCCTTGTCGTCGGTGCCGTTGATGGTGACGGTGATCTGTTTGGTGGTGCCGTCGACGGTTGAGACGGTGAGGGTGTCGGTGATCTGGTCGCCGGTCTTGAGCGCCTGGACAGCGGGTTGTCCGTTGTCGAGCGTGTAGCTCCAGGTGCCATCGGGCTGCACGGTGAAACTGCCGTGGGCGCCTGCCGCGCCGGTCTGTGGCACAAAGCTGGCCTGGCCCGCATCTGGGTCTGTGACATCGAGCTTGCCGCCGGTCGCGGTCAGCTTGTCCTCTGTCACGGCGCCCACGGCGGTGCCCGAGATCGCGGCCTTGTCGTCGGTGCCGTTGATGGTGACGGTGATCTGTTTGGTGGTGCCGTCGACGGTTGAGACGGTGAGGGTGTCGGTGATCTGGTCGCCGGTCTTGAGCGCCTGGACAGCGGGTTGTCCGTTGTCGAGCGTGTAGCTCCAGGTGCCATCGGGCTGCACGGTGAAACTGCCGTGGGCGCCTGCCGCGCCGGTCTGTGGCACAAAGCTGGCCTGGCCCGCATCTGGGTCTGTGACATCGAGCTTGCCGCCGGTCGCGGTCAGCTTGTCCTCTGTCACGGCGCCCACGGCGGTGCCCGAGATCGCGGCCTTGTCGTCGGTGCCCATAACAATCACCACCAATTGATGGCTTGTGCCATCCACACTATGGATGGTGAACGTTTCGTGCTCGCTCTGTCCCGAAACCAGCGCCTGTACCGAAGGAGAACTGTTGTTCAAAACATAGGTCCAATGACCTGATCGATCGATCTGCACACGACCGTAACTGCCGGTCAAGGCCGCGGTGTGAAAATGTGCCTCGCCCGGATCAGGGTCGATGACCGTCAACGCGCCGGACACACTCAATACATGGTCTTCGGACGCAGTTCCGGAGTCCGTTCCCGTAATCTTGGCTGCGTCGGGCTGCGGCTGCACAGTAAATGGCATCTGGATCTGCGCCGAGTGTCCGTTTGGATCAACAACGGTCGCTGCGATGTGTCCGGATCCGAACCAGTCGGTCGGGGGCGTCATGGTCAGGGTCTTTAAGTCGGTGCCAGGGCCGAGGACCCAGGTGCCGCCTTGTCCTGCGTGACCTTGGTCCAAGGTTGTTCCGGGTGGCAATCCACCCAAGGTCACGGTGGATCCGTTCAGGGTGTTGTTGCCATTCACCACCGAGATCACGATTGGGACGGGGTTGCCTTCCTTTGCGCTCGGGATGAACCCGGCAATGGCGGGCCCGTTTGGTTGGCCGCCCGTCACGATATGGCTCGGCGTCTGTCTCGATGCTTGACTGCCACTGCCGCTTGAAGCCGTTGGAATGACCGCATGCCCGACGTTCTGATTTGATCCTATGCTCGGTAAGGCGTGGGTGAAGTTGGGTTCGCCCGCGACTGAGCCGCGAAGGTGAACCGGTGGGAGTGGGGCCAAGCCGGACGAGGCTAACCAGTCGGAGCCGGGTTCTGCCCCAAGACGACTTGGTTCGGAATGCAGCTCGGAAAAATCAACACCCATATGGCGTGCCAGGGCCGGTGCAGAAACCAACAACTGCCGATTGCCGGAACCGCCCCCGCTTTGCTCGGAGCCCTCAGGTGCAGCATGAGAGCCCTCGGTCGGAACTTCTGCAAGTTCGCTCGTGTCAGTCACAACCCAGGCAAAAACTTCTTCTGACAATTCGTCCCTGGGGTCCGCTGTCGCGCGCGAAGTTTGGGGCTTGCTCGGGTTATGGTCTGACATCGCGTCGCTCCTCACCGCTCGGTCAATGCAAGGTCAAGATTTGTGTAAATGGGTTTCCAGACATACTGAAAAACGGTCTTGGAGCCAGTCCTTATGTCGGCCTCGCCGGTCATCCCGGCGATCAGAATGAGGCCGTCCTCGGCATCGCGGAAATGGTCACTGTCAAGCTGCACCAGGACTTCGTAGAAAGCTATTCCACGCTCATCGACAGCCGTTGTAGGTGACACTTCCTCAACTGTGCCGGGCAATGCGCCAAAACGGCTGTAGTCGAAGCTGTCGATTTTCAATCGAACGGGTTGCCCGACCGAGACGAAGCCGACATCGCGCGGCGACAAGCGCCCGCTGAAACGGTAGCCACCATCGGCCGGAACAATCGTGACCACCATGCCGCCGGGGTCAATGACGTCGCCGATCGTGTCGTCGGGGATCGATTGGATTACCCCGGCAATTGGAGAGCGTATCTCGGTCTCAGCAACGCGGCTCAGCAGGCCGGCAGCTTCAGCCTGCAATGCGCGACGCTGGGAGTCTGCCTCTGCAATCCGGCTTCTCGCCTTGGCAAACTCATCCAATTCGACTTGTGTCAGTGAGGCCTGAAGTTCGGCGACCTCAGCCTCGGCGATGGCTCGACGGCCAGCGAGTTGCGCAAGGTCAAAACGATACTGAGCCTCCTGTTCGCGCAGTTCAGCAAGCTTCGCGCGTGCGCTCAGGCCGCGATCCAACAGGTCCTGCTGAACAGAGCGCTCCTCCTCAGCGACGGCGATCTGTTGGATGAGTTGGGGGCGTTCCTCGTCAATTGCGCTAATCTCGGCCCGTTTTTCTTTGATTTGAGAGCGGATCACCGAGTGTTCGGCGCGAATGAAGGCTCGTGTTGCTGCCAGAGCGGCTTTCTCGCGTTCCACGAGGCCACTGAAATCCTCAGCATGGGTTGAGAAATCTGGTTCTCGACCTTCTGCAAGCGCGAGGAGGCGTTCAATCTCGAGGGAGAGACCCGCAATGCGAACTTCGGCGGCCCGAAGTGCAGATTGCGCTTCAGCCTGATCCAGGACAGCCACGATTTCGCTCGCTTCCACCATCTGACCGCGCGTCACGCGCAGTTCGGCCAGTTGGCCGCCATGTCGACTTTCGACGCGTTTCACTTGCGTGATGGGTTCGATTTCACCGCGCGCTTTTGAGATCTCGTCGACCGGCATGTAGACCATCCAGACCACCAGCGCGGCAAGTCCTAGCAGAACAACGATTGCCGCACGGCGCATCCAGACAAAGGTGGAAGTATCGTAAAGGTCGAAAGGTTGATCTCCGCGATTTTCACCCATTACTTTTCTCCTCCGTCGAAGATTTTGCCTCTGGCTTTTCTGTCTGAACAGGTCCGCAATAGACGACATTTCCGGCGTCCAGCACGATGGCAATATCGGCGTGCGCCGCGAGTTCCGTGTCGTGGGTTGCAAGGAAGATTGTAGCGTTGCCACGCCTCTCGTCGATGAACGTCGCGATCTCGTTCACGGCATCCTTGCCATTTGCCGAGAGCGGATCGTCGAGAACGAAGAACGAGCAGTCATGTCCCGTAATCGCGCTCCAGGCTGCACGTTCCACATCGGCTTCCAGGGAAAACCCAACCCTGAGCTTTGTTTTGCTCCGCTCCAGCCAAACGCTCTTGTCACCACCGACATAGGCGCAACGCACGTCGATCTCGTCGGGATCGTACTGGGACATTTGGCGCCCATTTAGCGTCACATGCCCGGATTGCGGGCGAAGATGCCCCGAGACGAGTTGGAGCAAAGTAGATTTACCCGACCCGTTTGGCCCCATGACGACGACCACGCTGCCAGGGGCGACATCAAACGTTACGCCGGTGACGGCAGGTGGTTGACCAGCTTCATGACGGTAGAAGAGACCCTGCGCAGCCACGGCGGGTGCCTTAGGTTCGAGTGCGATCTGAAGATGGGAATCCTGACCCACTGTGGGCGCACGGAGCTGAACCTGAAGCGAAGTCCAACCGCTGCGGATTGCCTTGAGGCGCGGAATTGCTAGGAACAGCGATTGTGCCGGACCCGTAATGCGCCATGTCAACAACATGGTCCCGATCAGCGTGCCCGGCGACAAATGGCCCTTCAGTGCGAGATCGATTCCAACGACCAGCGTAACCAAAGCGGTGCCAGACCCGAGGGTGGTTGCGATAGCCGAATGGGATCCGGTTCTTATCATGGAACGGTGTGTGTCGCGCGCGCTCGACCGCAAGGTCGCGTCGAACCGCTGAAGCCACTTTTTGCTTAGTCCGGCGCGTTGAATGGCCCCGTTGGCATCGACCAGTTCACCGATCATCTGCGTGCGTCGCTGGGACTGACGGACAGCATAAGGGTCCCTGCCACCGGTTCCAGCATTCATCAGTAAGCCGAAACCGAAAAACAGCACAAGGTAGATCGCGGGGATGATCGCCATGCCGCCGCCAACGATCACCAGGGCGGCAAATGTCAGCAGGATAAAGGGCGCATCGTAAATCGCCGCAATGTTCGGAGAGGCGAACAGATCAGCTGCGCGCTCGCCTTGCCGTACCCTCGCGATGATCGTACTGCCAGAATTTCCGGCCGCATTCGATGCAGGCGACCGCAGCATCTTGCCCGCCAGCAGTGTCGAGATCTGCCCCGAAAGCGCGGCATATTCTGCAGAAGCAAGCCCCGACCGCACGCGCCGCATTGCCAGCATTGTGATCAGAACGATTACTGCGCCTGACAAGAGGGCCGGAAGCGACTGAGCGGCGCCGCCCCCCAACACCCGGTCGTACACAGCCATGGTGAAAAAAGGCACCGCCAGAGCGCATAGGTTGATGACTAAGGATTGCCACGCGACATGGACAAAGGCGCCGCGCGCGCGAGACGATAGATTGGCATACGTGACTTTCGATGCCTCTGCTTCGGGGAGCATGCGCAGATATAGAAACGGCCCGTTGGACAAGAGAACCTGATCCGCTTCATTGTGCTCCGGGAATGAACTGAGATCACCATCCCGTCTTACGATGCTAATCCAATTGGAGCCTTCTTTCGTGATCAGAGCGCCATCATGCCCGTCGCTCCAGGATGCCGGAACGCCCTTGTGAACTGAGGCGTGTACCCCGATCAGGTTGCAGGCGCGCGCCATGTCAGACAGCGATGATGAGAACCCCCCAAATGCAGCCTCTAAGGCCTGATCGGAGTGGCGCCCGTCGAGAAACTTAAGAATGGACTGGAGAAAGCTGGGGGCATCGGACATCATTCTAGCCCCTCGATCCAGTTACTTGGGTTTTCGAGCCGAGTGGCAACTTCCAGGTCGTTGCGAAGATCCTCGGATGATGTCTGCACCACGATCTTGACGTCATCCGAGTGTGCAAGAAGGAATGCCGACAGCATCTTCAGTGCTTCGACATCAAGGCAGGCTTCTGGCGCCTCGAGAATAACCATTTTGGGATTGCCGGTGAATGCTTGGACTATCGCGGCGCGCTTGGCGCCGCCATCCGAGAGTGGTCGGCCGGACGCCTCAAGTTCCGTATCGTACCCGTGGGTTAGGCGACAAACGAGGTTGTCAAGCCCGACCTCGCGCGACAGAGACAACGCTTGAACCTCGAGAGCCTTGTCCAGCCGGGAAAGACAATCCATCAGTCGACCGCTCAGCAGCCGCGGCCGAGCTGGAACGATCCGGACCGCCTCGGGATCCGCGAGGTTGCGGGGCAGGTGACCAATGATGGCTTCCAGCTTCTCGGACGGCGATTGATTAAGGGTCGCCTCGAGCAGCCAGAGACCACCGCCGGCCGTCTGTAGATACTCTGTCGTTGTAAGGGACGGTCGACGTTCGGTTCCTTCATTGGTTTCAAGGACCGCCTTAGATTGCACCGCTGCGATGGCTGCGGGCTGAGCACGCAGACCAGTCGCCGCAATCCCGACAAGCTGGGATGCCGCCCGAGAGCCGAGCAACGTGCAGGCAGCAAGGCCGCCGGTTGTCATCTGTCCTGCGAGCACCGCTTCGGCGCCCAACCAGACAACACCGACGGTCGAAATTAGTGCGCCGCTTTGCAACAGGTCCAATTGGAAGGTGCTGACGTTCTGCGTCGTCCTGTTTGCATTCGACTGAACCGAGCGGGCGTAGGCCAATCGGGCAAACACAGAGCCGAGGCTGGACAACCTCGTAGTGTTCGAGGATGTGTTCGCAAGCCCCGTCACACCAGCCTCGAATTGCGCGCCCGCGCGCAGCTCTTGCTCCAGCGCCGCCCGGTTCCGAGGAGCAACACTAAAAAAGGCGACTACTGAAACGGCGGCAACCAGCAAGGGCGCGGCGACCACGATTCCACCGAGATAGGCAATCAGAGCGAGGAAAACGATGGAGAAGGGCGCGTCGAAGCGGGCCAGCATCGTTTGACCCACATTCACATCACGTGCCTTGGCGGGCGCGGAGGCGAGCATAAGAGCGTCCTCCCTGCTGTGATGCCCTTGAAGCAATTGCCGTGCGGTTCGAGACCAGAGCCGGTGTTCCTCCAACGCAGACCAGCGAGCAAAGATGCCAGATCTGACGTATCGAAGCAGTCCTGAAAGCAACAACGCCACGACAACAGCCGAAAAAATGACAATCGCAGATCCTGCTGATTGGTTCGGCAAAATTCGATCATAGACCTGAAGAAGAGCGAGGGGCAGTGCCAATACGAGCACGTTGATGCCCACGGAAATGACACTAACGAACAACCGCGAACGGTTGGGGAGAGCGGGAGCACTATTAACTTGATCGTCTCGCTGTATCGCTTCCATACCCATCCATGCCTGCTGAACCAGTCAAAATATTAGCACAGAAGGTCAGTGGATCAATCCAAATATCAAGAAATTCAGATTTAAGCAGTTAAAGAGGGAGGGGGTGCTGGGGGACTTAGGCTCAAGACTTGTGCCTGCCCCCTAAAACGGGGCCATTGTTTGGACCACGAATTGGGGGATGGAAGATGGCTCGGAAACGGTACTCGGTCACCGGCACCAAAGGCCATCATCCTGATGGAAAGCAGGCCAATCATGCACTAACAATCAACTTGGACCAGTCGGATGAGGCTGCTCAAAGACGCCAAACCCTGGACCCCGACGAGCCCAGGTGTCGTCGCACGCAACGAAGCGCTGCGCGTTTCAAAGTACCTGGGCCGAGCCATTTGGCGAAGATGGAGCGGCTACCACCGCCGGAGCCGGGTCGAAAGCAGGATGAACGGCATCAACCTGCTTGGTCAGTCACTGATGGCTCGAGACTTCGACCGCCAGGTCGCGGAGCTGCAAGCCCGCATCGCGGTGCTGAACGGCTATACCGCCCTCGGCAGACCCGTCACAGTGGCCGTAGGATAAGTCCGTCCGGGGAAAGGTGAAATCCCCTCAGAACCTGATTTATGCAACAAGGCCCGCTAGTACCCGGAGTCGATCGCACATCGCCGCGCACCATTTCAGCACTTGTCAATGTCTTATTTTGACTTAACGTAAGTCGAAGGTCGGGAGAAGCCGCTGGTCCACCATTGGGTTGAGGAGCCTTGGGAGGGCGAAAAAGAACGGTTCATCCAAGCCTGAATTTTTGTGTGTGGCCAATGGTTGCAAAGTTTGAGCCACATCAGATTCCTTGGGAGGAAACATGAAAGATACACTTAATCGCAGAAACTTTCTGCGCGGCTCGGCTGTTGCTGGTGCTGCTGCTTTGGCGACCCCCGCAATTGCGGACGACCATGGAACAACACTCAAGATGCAAGCAGCATGGGGCGGCGGCATCTTCTTAGAGAACGCGCAATCTTTCGCGGCGCGCGTCAACGAAATGTCCGGCGGGTCGCTGACCATCGAAGTGCTTTCGGTCGACGCGGTTGTAAAAACCAGCCAGATGCAAGACGCGGTACACCGCGGCGTTCTGGACGCAGCACACTATGTGCCTGCGTATTGGTACGGCAAATCCAAAGCGGCTTCACTCTTTGGCACCGGCCCTTGCTTCGGCTGGTCCAGCCAGGAAGTACTGGGATGGGTCCACGCAGGTGGCGGTCAGGAACTCTTTGACGAGCTGATGGATACACTGCGTCTCAACGTCGTGTCCTTCTTCAACTCACCTATGCCTGCTCAGCCTCTTGGCTGGTTCCAAGAGCAGATCACAGACGCTTCGCAAATGGACGGCCTCAAGTACCGTACGGTTGGCTTGGCTGCTGACGTTCTGCTCGAGATGGGTATGTCGGTCGTCCAGCTTCCGGGCGGCGAAATCCAGCCTGCGATGAAGTCAGGCCTGATTGACGCGGCTGAATTCAACAACCCCACCTCTGACCGCGACTTTGGTATGCAGGACGTGTCCAAGCACTACCACCTTGCGTCTTATCACCAGAGCCAGGAGTTCTTTGAAGTCACGATCAACAAGGACAAATTCAACGCTTTGTCGGATGAGCACAAGGCGATCATCAAGAATGCGTCGATGGCTGAAAACTCCGGCTTCTACTGGGGCAACACCAAGCGCTATTCGGACGACCTGCTGAAGCTGCAGGAATCTGACGGCGTGAATGTATACCGGACGCCGGATTCGGTGATGGCCGCACAGCTTGAAGCATGGGACAAAGTCACAGCACGTATCGCCGAGGACGACCCGTTCTTTGCCAAGGTGATGGAATCGCAGAAAGCGTATGCGAAGAACGTGATGAACTATCTCAACCTGAACCAGCCAGACTATAAGCTGGCTTACAACCACTACTTCGGTTGATTTCAGTACAAGACTGAGATGTCCGGGCATCGTTTTGGTGTCCGGACATCTTGTCCGCAGGTTACACAGTAAGCCCAGCGGATCTGTGGGGAGAAAATAAGAGATGAGATTTGTTCACGCGATCGAGGGCCTCAGCCTTTGGACGGGGCGGGCTTTTGGGTGGTGCATTCTGATCCTGACACTGTCGGTGTCCTACGAAGTTTTTGTGCGCTACGTGCTGAATTCGCCGACGGTCTGGGCGTTCGACATGATGATCCAGATGTATGGGGCATTGTTCCTGATGTGCGGCGCATATGCGCTAGCGCAGGACACGCATGTTCGGGCTGACGTTGTCTATCGCCTGTTTCCGGTCAGGGTCCAGGCAGGCTTGGATTTTCTGCTCTACTTTTTGTTCTTCTTTCCCGGCATCATCGCACTGGTCTGGTACGGCTATGAAATTGCCTCGGACAGTTGGCGCTACAAGGAAGTCAGCTTTAACAGCCCCGCCTCGATCCAAATCTACTTCTTCAAGTCACTTATCCCACTGGCCGGTGGCTTGCTTGCGGTACAGGGCATCGCCGAGTTGGTGCGTTGCGTAATGGCCATGCGCACTGGTGTCTGGCCCGAGCGACTGGCGGATGTGAAGGAAACTGAAGATCTGCTCAGCGAAGCCGATCTTGAGGCGATCGAAGCCATATCTCCGAATAATCGATAAGCCGCTTAGCGCTTCAAGAGAGTAAAAAAGATGACAAATCCCGAAGTCGCCCTGCTGATGCTTGCGCTCTTTATCGTCCTCGTCCTGCTGGGTTTCCCGATCGCTTTTACATTGCTGGCAATGGGCGTCGCCTTTGGCTACTACGCCTACCATCAGGGCGGCTCCATCGAGAGCATTGGTGACATATTCAACAACAACATCTTCTATCTGCTGAACCAGAACACCTATTCGGTGATGGAGAACCCGATACTCGTCGCAATCCCGCTGTTCCTGTTCATGGGCTACGTAGTGGAACGCGCCAATATCGTCGACAAGCTGTTCTTCTCGCTCTACATGGCCGCTCGAAATTTGCCTGGCAGCCTTGCTATTGCCGCGCTGGTGACCTGTGCCGTCTTCTCTACCGCATCTGGCATCGTTGGTGCGGTGGTCACGTTGATGGGCTTGCTGGCCTTTCCAGCGATGGCCAAAGCCGACTACAACAAGAGCTTCGCCTCTGGCGTCATTTGTGCGGGCGGTACGCTGGGCATTCTTATTCCGCCTTCGATCATGTTGATCGTCTATGCAGCGATTGCCGACCTGTCTCCACTGCGCCTCTATGCTGCGGCTCTCTTTCCAGGCATGCTGCTTGCCGGCCTCTATATCGTATACGTGATCTTTCGAGTCTGGTTGACACCGTCGCTGGCCCCAAAGCCCACGATGGAGGACCCTCCACCCCCGCGTGAGATTTATTGGGACCTGCTCGTCAGCTTCGTACCGTTGACCGTTCTGATCGCGCTTGTCCTCGGATCCATCTTGGGCGGTTTGGCAACGCCGGCAGAGGCCGCTGCGATGGGTGCTCTTGGAGGTATGGTCCTGGCAGTACTCTATCGTTCCATGACATGGACAAAACTAAAGGAAAGCGTGTTCCTGACAGCAAAAGCCACAGCAATGGTGTGCTGGTTGTTTGTCGGCTCGTGGACTTTTGCGTCCGTATTCTCCTATCTCGGGGGCCATGACATCATCGCCCATTGGGTGGGAGGCATGGACCTTGAGCCGTGGGAGTTCCTGATTCTTGCACAAGTCATCATCTTCCTGCTGGGCTGGCCGCTGGAGTGGTCGGAAATCCTGATCATCTTCGTGCCAATCTTCCTGCCTCTGCTCGAAGTCTTCGGAGTGAATCCCTATTTCTTTGCGATGCTCGTAGCACTGAACCTGCAGACTTCTTTCCTTACTCCGCCCATGGCCATGTCGGCGTATTACCTAAAGGGCGTACTAAAGAAGCAGATCGAGTTGATGGAAATCTTCCGCGGGATCATGCCGTACTTGGGCATCGTGATCTTTACGATGGTGCTTATGTACCAATTCCCCGGCATCGCATTGTGGTTCCCTGACTACCTCTTTGGGCCCTACATTCCATGATCAAGGACTCCTACACTCTTTCGGCAACAGAAGCCTTGGCCGCCATGGCGGCTGGGCGACTGACATCCGTCGCTTTGGTGCAGTCCTGCCTTGATCGGATCAAATCCACAGACGAGGCCATAAAGGCATGGGCGTTTCTGGATCCGGACGCCGCACTTGCGCAGGCTGCCGAATGCGACCGATTGCGCAAAGCTGGAATGGCTTTGGGGCCTTTGCACGGAATACCAGTGGGCCTCAAGGACATCATCGACACAGCCAAAATGCCGACGCAGCGCGGCACTCCGATCTTTGCAGGGCGCGAGACCGACAATGTGGCCCGACTGGTCGAACACCTGCGCGAGTCCGGCGCAGTTATCATGGGCAAGACCGTAACAACCGAACTCGCCTTTGTTCATGCAAACGAGACGCGCAATCCACACAATGCCAACTACAGCCCCGGGGGATCGTCAAGTGGTTCAGCGGCGGCAGTGGCTGCATTTCATGTGCCTCTGGCGATTGGCACGCAAACGAACGGGTCCGTGATCCGGCCTGCATCTTTCTGCGGCACGTTCGGCTTCAAACCCACACGTGGAGTGATCTCACGCACAGGGGTGTTGCAAACATCTGTTTCTCTGGACCAGGTGGGCTGCTTTGGCCGCACACTCGCCGACACGGCGCTGCTAACCGACGCCATCGCCGGATATGACCAGCGCGACCCGGCCAGTTTTGCCCGCCCCCGACCGGACATGTCTGTAGGCGTCGCGGCAGACGTGCCCGTGCCCCCTGATTTGGTATGGTTCGAATTGCCGTTTAACGACCGTTTGTCAGAGGCTGCGCTCACAGGGCTTGAAGCCGTTTTGGACATTCTGGGGCCGCAAGTCACCCGCATGCAGCCCGCGGAAACATTATCGAATCTTGTCGCTGTGCAAGCGCGCATCCATGAATACGAAATCTGTCAGCATCAGGCAGAGGTGTTCGACCAACACTGGGACCAGATAAGCGACACACTCAAACCCGTTATCACTCGCGGGCGTCAAATCACCCACACCGAATACGAGGACGCCCTTGATGTCAAAGTATCTGCAGAGGCGTTTTTTGCCGATTTCTTTGTAGAATTTGATGGGATCATCGCACCCTCGGCCGCAGGCGAAGCGCCCCTGTTTGGCAATGGCACCGGAGACCCGATATTCTGTACATTGTGGACTTTGGCCGGTCTGCCTTGTGTCACACTGCCCCTACTTGTGGGGGAAACAGACTTGCCCATCGGGGTGCAATTGATCGGCCCGGCAGAAAAAGACGATCGGCTGCTGCGCACCGCGCGCTGGCTGCAGACCGAACTGGTCCAAGCGGCCGGCTCATAGAGAGGAAATACCATGTCATACACTGTGAAACTGATCGCCGGGTTCATTGGAACTGCATTTCTATGCATTTTCATCGGCGGCTTGTCGCAAAGCATCTCTAGTGGTTTTGCCGGGTTTTACGGCGGTCTGCCGTTCATGATCATCGCCATCGTGGTTTGCAGTTTGGCGATTTATGACTTCTGGGATGAATGTGTCCGCAAAAATGACCCGTAAGCGCCTTTGGATTACACGCCGCCTGTCGGACGCCACGCTCAAGCGGGCCGCCCGCGATTATGACGTGGTGATCAATCACCAAGACACACCCGGCACGGCGGAGGAGTTGATCGCGGCCAGCGCCGAATTCGACGCCATCATACCCTGCCATTCCGAACACTTTTGTGCGGATGTGGTGGCGCGGTTTTCTGACCGGCTGCGGATCGTGGCGAACCACTCTGTCGGCGTTGATCATTGCGATCTGCCCGCGCTCAAGGAACGCGGCATCGCGATAACGAACACGCCCGACGTGCTGTCGGATGCAACAGCCGAGCTGGCGATGCTATTGATGCTTGGCGCGGCCCGCCATGCGGTGGCCGGTGATCGGATCGTGCGCACGGGTGCCTGGGATAGCTGGTCACCTGCATTTATGGTCGGCAAGCAGGTCACAGGCGCTCGGCTAGGCATCATCGGGATGGGCCGTGTGGGCCGTGCGTTCGCTGCAAAAGCGCGCGGTTTTGACATGGACATCCATTACTATAACCGTACCGAGTTGGCCCCTGATCTCGCGCAGGGCGCGACCTACCATGGCAGTGTCGAAAGCCTTCTGAGTATCGCAGATTTCCTGTCATTGCATTGCCCGGCCACGGCTGAGACGACAAACCTTATGAACCAGGAACGCTTTGCCCTGCTGCCGCAAGGTGCTGTGATTGTGAACACGGCGCGTGGAGCGCTGGTGGACGAGACCGCGTTGCTGGACGCCCTAACTCAGGACCACCTCGCAGCTGCGGGCCTTGACTGTTTTCAAGTTGAACCCGGCGGAAACCCCGCCTTTGCCACGCATGACAACATCTTCATGCTGCCTCATATCGGCAGCGCCACGCGCCAGACGCGTGACGCGATGGGGTTCCGCGCACTCGACAACCTTGACGCGTTCTTTGCTGGTAAGACGCCCGGCGACTTACTGTAGCTTTTAAAGGACACTCACGATGACGAAAATTGCTTTCCTTTGCCTTGGCATGATGGGCTACCCGATCGCAGGCCACTTACAGGCCGCGGGGCACGACGTAACCGTCTAATACCGTACGGCAGCCAAGGCGGACGCCTGGGCCGCTCAGCGCGGTTGAACACGCGCTTTGACCCCGGCAACAGCCGTCAAAAGGGCGGAGCTGGTCATGGCATGTGTGGGGAACTATACCGATATGCGAAGCATTTGCGTTGGCGACGACGGCGCCTTTGCAGATGTGGATGCGGGCAGTCTTTTTGTCGATCACACAACCCTCTCGTCCAAGGTCTCGTATGAACTTTTCGCGGTAGCCAAACAGCAGCACGTTAGTTTTGTTGACGCACCGGTGTCCCGGGGGGGAGGCGGGGGCCGAGAACGGACAACAGTCGATCATGTGCAGCAGGGATCAGGCAGATTACGAGCGGGCAGAACCCGTAATGGATAACCACCTCGCGTTTGCAGCTAAGGTCCGGAGACCGCCGATTTCGTTGAAAAAGTCGTTGGTTTTGGCGTTGCGCGTTTAGCTACTGCGCTGATTTTATTGAACGACCGATGCTGAGGCTTGTTGTCAGCCGGTGGTTGTCACCATTGGCTTGAGTTTTGCTAGTTTCCGGAGGTTTTGGGCGATGGC
>NZ_ONZG01000039.1 GCF_900302455.1 Falsiruegeria mediterranea M17 | reverse complement strand
TTTTGGCGTTGCGCGTTTAGCTACTGCGCTGATTTTATTGAACGACCGATGCTGAGGCTTGTTGTCAGCCGGTGGTTGTCACCATTGGCTTGAGTTTTGCTAGTTTCCGGAGGTTTTGGGCGATGGCGGCGAGTGTAAATTCGTCCTGGACGCCGCATGGACCTCGTAATCGAAGCCTTCCCAGACCCAGAATTCGTTTTAGATGTGCGAAGAGCATCTCAACCTTTTTGCGCCGCGCCTGAGCCTTCGGATTGAACTCTGATGCGGTGCATTCGCGGGCGAAGTCTCGGACGATTTCGTATTTCTCGCGACGGATACGGCGGGTGTCGGTGTTGGGGCAGCATTTGGCCTTCGATGGGCAGACCTGACAATCAGATTTGAGAGCACCATAGTTTCGGGCTTTCATGCCATGCGTATTCCGGGCGGGATCAGAATAATTGCGCCGGGTGTGACGGAGCTCTTTGCCTTCCGGACAAATGTATCGGTCGTTGTTTTCGTCCCATGTAAAATCAGCACGAGACCATGTCCCGTCCTTGCGTTTTGAGTTGTCAAAGACTGGGACGAACGGGAGGATCTGCCGCTTCAGTGTCAGCCAAACGAGGTTGTCAGATGACCCGTATGCGGTATCGGCAGCGATCCAATCTGGCTTGATGCCAAAGCGCTCTTCGGTGCGATCAATCATCTTACGCATAGCACCCACCTCTGCTTGCCGGATCGACCGCGAGGCATCCACATCCATGATGATCCCGTGATCTGTGTCGATGAGATAGTTGTCCGAATAGGCAAAGAATGCAGGGCCTTTGCGGGCTGCCGTCCACTGGCTGGCTGGATCAGCATGGGCAGTAAACTTGGGAATGACCTCACTGGCTGCGCCGAAGGCCTCGTCGTCCAGAACGTCGAGATATTCGCGCACCGCGCGTGGCGCGTCATTGGGAGCAGCCTCGCGGGCCGCCCAGTCTTCGGGGTTGCTGGAATTCTGCTTCTGAACATCAGCACTGATCAGA
Source organism: Falsiruegeria mediterranea M17 (assembly GCF_900302455.1). Classification (GTDB taxonomy): domain Bacteria; phylum Pseudomonadota; class Alphaproteobacteria; order Rhodobacterales; family Rhodobacteraceae; genus Falsiruegeria; species Falsiruegeria mediterranea. The sequence continues at coordinate 520 of NZ_ONZG01000039.1, read as the reverse complement.
CTGGCATCCACCGCAAAACCCTGACCGCCGACAAGCCCTTCCTGCATGCAGCGCGCTACTGTCATCTCGAACACCTCGCGCAAAAGATCGCTCTCGCGGAACCGACCATGACGGTTCTTCGAGAAGGTAGAATGATCTGGAATGCGGTCGGTCAGATCAAGGCGACAAAACCATCTGTATGCTAGGTTCAGATGGACCTCCTCGCAGAGCCGCCGCTCGGACCGGATGCCGAGGCAATACCCCACCACCAACATCCGGATCAGCAGTTCAGGATCAATCGAAGGGCGACCAGTATGGCTGTAGAAATCGGCCAGATGCGATCGGATGCTGCTCAGATCGACAAACCGATCAATCGACCGCAACAAGTGATCTCGTGGCACGTGGTCTTCCAGCGAGAACTCGTAAAACAGTGCCGCCTGCGCTTCCTGCTTGGGTCCCATCATCGCCAATCCTCCCAATCAATAAGAGAATTGAATCAGCAGATCATGCCTCGATCAAGTATCAGTTTTTCAACAAAATC
>NZ_ONZG01000038.1 GCF_900302455.1 Falsiruegeria mediterranea M17 | reverse complement strand
CGCGCGCTTCGGGATTTGGACTGAAGCAAAAGGCCCGCCGGTGGCGGGCCTTTTGTGTTTCTTTCTGGGCCGGTGGCTTAGCCGAGTTTTTCGGTCAGCTCGGGCACAGCGGCAAAAAGGTCTGCGACCAGGCCGTAATCGGCGACCTGGAAGATCGGTGCTTCTTCGTCCTTGTTGATCGCGACGATGATTTTCGAATCCTTCATGCCGGCCAGGTGCTGGATCGCGCCCGAGATGCCGACCGCGACATAAAGCTCAGGGGCGACAACCTTACCGGTCTGACCCACCTGCCAGTCGTTCGGCGCATAACCCGAATCGACCGCGGCGCGCGATGCACCAACAGCAGCACCCAGCTTGTCTGCCAGACCTTCGATCAGTTTGAAGTCTTCCTCAGACCCGACGCCACGGCCGCCCGAGACAACAACGCCAGCCGAGGTCAACTCAGGCCGGTCGCTTGCGGCAACCTTGTCTTCGACCCAGCTCGACAGACCCGGGTCAGCAGCAGCCGACACGGTTTCAACCGCGGCCGAGCCGCCTTCGCCTGCGGCGTCAAAGGTCGAGGTGCGGAAGGTGATGACCTTCTTGGCGTCCGACGATTTGACGGTCTGCATGGCGTTGCCTGCATAGATCGGGCGCACAAATGTCGAGCCGTCAACCACTTCGGTCGCGTCCGAGATCACCATCACGTCCAGCAGGGCCGCGACGCGGGGCATCACGTTCTTGGCGTCGGTTGTGGCCGGGGCAACGATGTGTTCGTAATCGCCAGCCAGCGACACGATCAGCGCGGCCGTCGATTCCGCCAGGCGGTGGCCCAGGGTTTCGTCTTCGGCGACCAGAACCTTGGCGACACCGTCGATCTTGGCGGCGGCTTCGCCCGCTGCGGCGGCGGAACCACCCGCGGCCAGAACGGTCACGTCACCCAGTGCTTTTGCAGCGGTGACAGCCTTGGCAGTGGCGTCCAGCGCCAGTTCGCCGTTGTTGACTTCGGCGAGAAGAAGAACAGCCATTACACAGCCCCCGCTTCTTTGAGTTTCTCGACCAGCTCGTCCACCGAGCCAACGACGATGCCTGCGGCACGTGCGGGCGGCTCTTCGGTCTTGACGATTTCCAGACGCGGGGACACGTCGACGCCGTAATCAGCGGCGGTCTTGGTATCCAGCGGCTTTTTCTTGGCCTTCATGATGTTGGGCAGCGAGGCATAGCGCGGCTCGTTCAGGCGCAGGTCAACGGTGATGATGGCGGGCATCTTCACGTTGATGGTCTGCAGGCCGCCGTCGACCTCGCGGGTCACCTTGGCGGTGTCGCCGTCGATGTCCAGCTCGGATGCAAAGGTGCCCTGGGACCAGCCCAGAAGGGCCGACAGCATCTGACCGGTGGCGTTCATGTCGTTGTCGATCGCCTGCTTGCCGGCCAGAACAACGCCGGGCTGCTCTTCTTCGACAACTTTCGCCAGGATCTTGGCAACGGCGAGCGGCTCGATGTCGGTGTGAACGTCATCAGCGGCTTCGACCAGAATGGCGCGATCCGCACCCATGGCCAGCGCGGTGCGCAGGGTTTCCTGAGCTTTTGCGACGCCGATCGACACGACGACAATCTCGTCGGCCTTACCGGCTTCTTTCAGGCGGATCGCCTCTTCCACTGCAATCTCGTCGAACGGGTTCATCGACATTTTGACATTGGCGAGATCGACACCGCTACCATCCGCGTTAACGCGAACCTTCACATTGTAGTCAATCACGCGCTTGACAGGCACAAGTACCTTCAT
>NZ_ONZG01000044.1 GCF_900302455.1 Falsiruegeria mediterranea M17 | reverse complement strand
AGGACCCATTGATTTCCGTCTGGCAGCGTGATTCACGGTTCGAAAAACGAGCGGTGAACATGTCTGATCTTTTCTGGTTGAGCGATGCGCAGATGGCGCGTCTTGAGCCCTTCTTCCCCAAGCCCCATGGCAAACCACGCGTCGATGATCGACGTGTGTTGAGCGGCATTATCTTCATTAATCGCAATGGGTTGAGATGGCGCGATGCCCCTTCGGCCTATGGCCCACACAAGACGCTCTATAACCGTTGGAAGCGGTGGAGCGACAAAGGCATCTTCGCCCGGATGATGGCGGGTCTGGCCGCCGAACACGGTGAAGAGAAGACCGTGATGAGCGATGCCACCTACCTGAAGGCCCATCGTACCGCGACCAGCCTGGGCGTCAAAAAGGGGGCGTGGACGCCTGATCGGTCGTACCAAGGGCGGCATGAACACCAAGTTACATGCCATCTGCGACAGTCGGGGACGTCCTCTCAACCTGTTCGTCACCGCGGGACAAGTCAGTGATTACATTGGTGCGCGGGCATTGCTGAGCAACCTGCCGGATGTCGATTGGCTGCTCGGGGATCGTGGCTATGACGCCGATTGGTTCCGGGAAGCGTTGCAAGACAAAGGGATACGCGCCTGTATCCCCGGACGGAAACAGCGCAAGAAGCCGGTGAAGTATGACAAGCGCCGCTACAAACGCCGCAATCGGATCGAGATCATGTTCGGCAGGCTGAAAGACTGGCGACGCGTGGCAACTCGATACGACAGATGCCCGAAAGTCTTCCTCTCAGCCATCGCTCTCACCGCAACCGTCATCTATTGGCTATGAGTCCTGACCCTAAGGGTTCTCTGGCGGGGTATCCCTTCCAGAGTCCCTACTCAGGTTCTTCTCTTCTCTTCTCTCTCTAAGACATCTTCTCCATTACTTATACCTATTAATGAGGTAGATAACCCTAGATAAGAGGCCTCCTCTGAGTGGGGCATAAACAGGGGCATTCTC
>NZ_ONZG01000036.1 GCF_900302455.1 Falsiruegeria mediterranea M17 | reverse complement strand
AACCCTAGGCCGCGTAGACATTCCAATTGAAGTCGGAGCTCATTGCAACGAAAGGCCTATTGCCTATTTTCCTGCGACTGGTGGTTTCGTTTAGATGACAAAATACCCAAAATCTGCTTACATACTGAAAAATAGGAACGTCCATTGGAGTTATAATTTAGGAGCTTTTTGTTATGCCGACAGCTGTTGCACCCACCGGAAATCCAAGCATTGACGGAATACTTTGGGGTTGGAAATGGGATACAACGCAGCTGACGGTCAGCTTCCCGACCTTTAATAATGTGTATGGTGGCTATTCAAATATTGTTAATTTTCAATCATTTACTCAGTTTCAAGCCAGCCAGATCATCAACTTCGGCCTCAACAATCTGGGCGTGTTTACAAATCTCTCGTTCTCGAATGCTCCGCAGGGAAATGGGCATCTAAGGTTTGCTCAAGCCGAGCGGATTGACTATGGTCCCCAGCATTTCAACAGCGGCCTCCACATCCCCGGGGGGCGTGGATCCGCAGAGGCAAATCCACCGGACCCAAATCTGGTTCCGGCTTATGCGCAAGGAGACAACTGGTTCACTCTCGGCCAGTATCAGAACCCCGTTCTGGGATCATTCCAATACGCGGCGGGCCTGTTGCATGAAGTCGGTCATTCCCTGGGCCTGAAGCACGGGCATGCAACACAGGGGTGGTCGAACAACAATCAGGTCACTTTCCCTGTCCTGCCTGCAGATCAGGATAGCCAGGAATTCTCGGTTATGACCTATCGTTCCTATCCCGGAGTTAACTTGAGCAATGGTGCATCTGGGCAGGAGGAGTATCCCTGGACATACATGATCAACGATTACGCGGCGTTGCAACATATGTATGGGGCGAACTTTGGTCAGGGGTCGAACGAAACCGACACGACATATCAGTTCAATCCGAACACAGGAGAGATGTCGATCAACAATTTTGGGTTCGGCGCGTCCTATAACGCCAAGATCCTGCTTTCCATCTGGGATGGCGGTGGCACCGACCTGTTCGACTTCACCAATTATTCGAATGATCAGACTATCGACTTACGGCCGGGCGAGTTCAGCACGTTTTCAAAGGCACAACTTGCGAACCTGTCGAATGGCCATGCCGGGGACCCGAATTTTGCCCGGGGTAATATCGCCAATCCTTACCTTTATCAGGACGATCTGCGATCATTGATCGAAAACGTGGATACCGGCAGCGGCAATGACCGTATCACGGGCAATCAGGTCGATAACCGAATACGCTCTGGCGACGGGAATGACGTGCTGTCAGGCGGGGCAGGAGATGACACGCTGGAAGGCGGACTTGGAGCCGACTGGATCACACCGGGTTCAGGTGCAGACAGCGTTGATGGCGGCGACGGATCTGACATGGTCAGTTTCGCGGATCTGGCTCAATTCGTTCGGGTCGAGCTTGATGCGGGTACGGCGGTAACCGGAGGCGAGACAAATACGCTGACCGGCGTCGAAAACGTCACAGGGTCGATTTTTGGTGATGTCTTGCAGGGCGACGCCTCCAGTAACCGGTTGCGTGGTCTAGGAGACTATGACTGGTTCCTCGGTTCTGGCGGCAATGACAGCTATGATGGCGGATCGGGTCGGGACATGATGTCTTATGTCTTTTCGCCCGATGCTGTTACCCTGAACCTCGGGACGGGCAGTGGTACTGCAGGACAGGCAGCAGGAGACACCTACACATCCATCGAGAGGGTTACGGGGTCGGTGCACGGGGACCTGATTTATGGCGGTACCGCGGAAGAGGATTTTCGCGGCATCGGCGGTTATGACTGGTTCATTGGCTCGACCGGCGGCAAGGACCGCTATGATGGCGGTTCGGGGCTGGACACTGTCGCCTACTGGAACGCGGCGGCCGGTGTCACAGCTTCGCTGTTGCTTGGCCGGGGATCCGCCGGCGAGGCGGCTAGAGATCTTTTCACATCCATCGAAAATCTTGGCGGATCCAACCATGATGACCACCTGACGGGCGACAACGGGCGAAACTACCTGCGTGGTTATAGCGGCGATGACCTGCTGGAGGGCGCCGGGGGCGTGGACCGCCTGTTCGGAGGGCGTGGCAATGACACGCTCGATGGGGGCAACGGATGGGACTACGCGCTCTTTTCCGGAAACCGAGCGGAATACACAATCTCGACGGTTGGTTCGCGAACGACGGTCACGCACTCTGGCGGAGACGGAACCGATACGGTTTTGAACGTTGAGGGCCTGCAATTCGCAGACGACCTGCTCTATCTCTGATCCGCGGCCTGCGCAGGGCGCGGGCGCACTGAATGAAAGGATCGCGACGATACGGATGTTCCTGTACCGCGACCTTTCAGCAGCGGTCGTTGCTTCTGACCGCGACTTGCCAAGGACGGTTGGCAGCTCAGGGGCCACTCACAAGGGTTCAATGAAGATCTGGCACTTCGCCCCACACCTGCGGCCTTCAATCCCGACCTAAAATCGCCAATGAAGTAACCCCGCGACCAGAGGACCGAAACATAGGTTAGAAGAAAGTGGAAAGAGGAAACCCACTGCGGGGTGATCAATTAACCAAAATTCCGTAAAAATATCGCAAATGACTAGGGTC
>NZ_ONZG01000032.1 GCF_900302455.1 Falsiruegeria mediterranea M17 | reverse complement strand
TGAAGCAGAACGCAAAAAGAGAGATGAGATTGAGGCTGGGAAAAGTTACTGTAGCCGACGTTTTGGCGGCGCAACCTGTGACGACAAATCTGCTCAAATTTATGCGCGCTTCGATAAAAATGATTGGCGTATCCAACCTGCAGAGTTTTATCGCTTCCATGACGCAGAAGTTAACACTTTCGGATATTTCTGATGAGTCGAAAAATTATCTTGATAAAGCAGGAATTACTACTGCTTGTTTACGAATTAAATCGAAGTGGACTGCTGGCGGAAAATGAGAAAATTCGACCTATCCTTGCGCAGCTCGAGAAGCTCTTACTTTGCGACCTTTCGCCATCAACTAACGATTCTGTCAAAAACTGACGCGTTGGATGAGGAGAAGTGGCTTAATATGCTTGGCACGTTCGTCAAGGACTGGTTTAGATATGAGTCACATTTTGTTCATGGTAGAGATTCTCTTGTTGACATTTTAAAAGAGCGTGGATTACTATCTGAGTCCGATGCTGTTCAACCACTAATAGGTAAGAAATCATGAGTCAAGTTACTGAACAATCCGTACGTTTCCAGACCGCTTTGGCCTCTATTAAGCTCATTCAGGCTTCTGCCGTTTTGGATTTAACCGAAGATGATTTCGATTTTCTGACGAGTAACAAAGTTTGGATTGCTACTGACCGCTCTCGTGCTCGTCGCTGCGTTGAGGCTTGCGTTTATGGTACGCTGGACTTTGTAGGATACCCTCGCTTTCCTGCTCCTGTTGAGTTTATTGCTGCCGTCATTGCTTATTATGTTCATCCCGTCAACATTCAAACGGCCTGTCTCATCATGGAAGGCGCTGAATTTACGGAAAACATTATTAATGGCGTCGAGCGTCCGGTTAAAGCCGCTGAATTGTTCGCGTTTACCTTGCGTGTACGCGCAGGAAACACTGACGTTCTTACTGACGCAGAAGAAAACGTGCGTCAAAAATTACGTGCAGAAGGAGTGATGTAATGTCTAAAGGTAAAAAACGTTCTGGCGCTCGCCCTGGTCGTCCGCAGCCGTTGCGAGGTACTAAAGGCAAGCGTAAAGGCGCTCGTCTTTGGTATGTAGGTGGTCAACAATTTTAATTGCAGGGGCTTCGGCCCCTTACTTGAGGATAAATTATGTCTAATATTCAAACTGGCGCCGAGCGTATGCCGCATGACCTTTCCCATCTTGGCTTCCTTGCTGGTCAGATTGGTCGTCTTATTACCATTTCAACTACTCCGGTTATCGCTGGCGACTCCTTCGAGATGGACGCCGTTGGCGCTCTCCGTCTTTCTCCATTGCGTCGTGGCCTTGCTATTGACTCTACTGTAGACATTTTTACTTTTTATGTCCCTCATCGTCACGTTTATGGTGAACAGTGGATTAAGTTCATGAAGGATGGTGTTAATGCCACTCCTCTCCCGACTGTTAACACTACTGGTTATATTGACCATGCCGCTTTTCTTGGCACGATTAACCCTGATACCAATAAAATCCCTAAGCATTTGTTTCAGGGTTATTTGAATATCTATAACAACTATTTTAAAGCGCCGTGGATGCCTGACCGTACCGAGGCTAACCCTAATGAGCTTAATCAAGATGATGCTCGTTATGGTTTCCGTTGCTGCCATCTCAAAAACATTTGGACTGCTCCGCTTCCTCCTGAGACTGAGCTTTCTCGCCAAATGACGACTTCTACCACATCTATTGACATTATGGGTCTGCAAGCTGCTTATGCTAATTTGCATACTGACCAAGAACGTGATTACTTCATGCAGCGTTACCATGATGTTATTTCTTCATTTGGAGGTAAAACCTCTTATGACGCTGACAACCGTCCTTTACTTGTCATGCGCTCTAATCTCTGGGCATCTGGCTATGATGTTGATGGAACTGACCAAACGTCGTTAGGCCAGTTTTCTGGTCGTGTTCAACAGACCTATAAACATTCTGTGCCGCGTTTCTTTGTTCCTGAGCATGGCACTATGTTTACTCTTGCGCTTGTTCGTTTTCCGCCTACTGCGACTAAAGAGATTCAGTACCTTAACGCTAAAGGTGCTTTGACTTATACCGATATTGCTGGCGACCCTGTTTTGTATGGCAACTTGCCGCCGCGTGAAATTTCTATGAAGGATGTTTTCCGTTCTGGTGATTCGTCTAAGAAGTTTAAGATTGCTGAGGGTCAGTGGTATCGTTATGCGCCTTCGTATGTTTCTCCTGCTTATCACCTTCTTGAAGGCTTCCCATTCATTCAGGAACCGCCTTCTGGTGATTTGCAAGAACGCGTACTTATTCGCCACCATGATTATGACCAGTGTTTCCAGTCCGTTCAGTTGTTGCAGTGGAATAGTCAGGTTAAATTTAATGTGACCGTTTATCGCAATCTGCCGACCACTCGCGATTCAATCATGACTTCGTGATAAAAGATTGAGTGTGAGGTTATAACGCCGAAGCGGTAAAAATTTTAATTTTTGCCGCTGAGGGGTTGACCAAGCGAAGCGCGGTAGGTTTTCTGCTTAGGAGTTTAATCATGTTTCAGACTTTTATTTCTCGCCATAATTCAAACTTTTTTTCTGATAAGCTGGTTCTCACTTCTGTTACTCCAGCTTCTTCGGCACCTGTTTTACAGACACCTAAAGCTACATCGTCAACGTTATATTTTGATAGTTTGACGGTTAATGCTGGTAATGGTGGTTTTCTTCATTGCATTCAGATGGATACATCTGTCAACGCCGCTAATCAGGTTGTTTCTGTTGGTGCTGATATTGCTTTTGATGCCGACCCTAAATTTTTTGCCTGTTTGGTTCGCTTTGAGTCTTCTTCGGTTCCGACTACCCTCCCGACTGCCTATGATGTTTATCCTTTGGATGGTCGCCATGATGGTGGTTATTATACCGTCAAGGACTGTGTGACTATTGACGTCCTTCCCCGTACGCCGGGCAATAATGTTTATGTTGGTTTCATGGTTTGGTCTAACTTTACCGCTACTAAATGCCGCGGATTGGTTTCGCTGAATCAGGTTATTAAAGAGATTATTTGTCTCCAGCCACTTAAGTGAGGTGATTTATGTTTGGTGCTATTGCTGGCGGTATTGCTTCTGCTCTTGCTGGTGGCGCCATGTCTAAATTGTTTGGAGGCGGTCAAAAAGCCGCCTCCGGTGGCATTCAAGGTGATGTGCTTGCTACCGATAACAATACTGTAGGCATGGGTGATGCTGGTATTAAATCTGCCATTCAAGGCTCTAATGTTCCTAACCCTGATGAGGCCGTCCCTAGTTTTGTTTCTGGTGCTATGGCTAAAGCTGGTAAAGGACTTCTTGAAGGTACGTTGCAGGCTGGCACTTCTGCCGTTTCTGATAAGTTGCTTGATTTGGTTGGACTTGGTGGCAAGTCTGCCGCTGATAAAGGAAAGGATACTCGTGATTATCTTGCTGCTGCATTTCCTGAGCTTAATGCTTGGGAGCGTGCTGGTGCTGATGCTTCCTCTGCTGGTATGGTTGACGCCGGATTTGAGAATCAAAAAGAGCTTACTAAAATGCAACTGGACAATCAGAAAGAGATTGCCGAGATGCAAAATGAGACTCAAAAAGAGATTGCTGGCATTCAGTCGGCGACTTCACGCCAGAATACGAAAGACCAGGTATATGCACAAAATGAGATGCTTGCTTATCAACAGAAGGAGTCTACTGCTCGCGTTGCGTCTATTATGGAAAACACCAATCTTTCCAAGCAACAGCAGGTTTCCGAGATTATGCGCCAAATGCTTACTCAAGCTCAAACGGCTGGTCAGTATTTTACCAATGACCAAATCAAAGAAATGACTCGCAAGGTTAGTGCTGAGGTTGACTTAGTTCATCAGCAAACGCAGAATCAGCGGTATGGCTCTTCTCATATTGGCGCTACTGCAAAGGATATTTCTAATGTCGTCACTGATGCTGCTTCTGGTGTGGTTGATATTTTTCATGGTATTGATAAAGCTGTTGCCGATACTTGGAACAATTTCTGGAAAGACGGTAAAGCTGATGGTATTGGCTCTAATTTGTCTAGGAAATAACCGTCAGGATTGACACCCTCCCAATTGTATGTTTTCATGCCTCCAAATCTTGGAGGCTTTTTTATGGTTCGTTCTTATTACCCTTCTGAATGTCACGCTGATTATTTTGACTTTGAGCGTATCGAGGCTCTTAAACCTGCTATTGAGGCTTGTGGCATTTCTACTCTTTCTCAATCCCCAATGCTTGGCTTCCATAAGCAGATGGATAACCGCATCAAGCTCTTGGAAGAGATTCTGTCTTTTCGTATGCAGGGCGTTGAGTTCGATAATGGTGATATGTATGTTGACGGCCATAAGGCTGCTTCTGACGTTCGTGATGAGTTTGTATCTGTTACTGAGAAGTTAATGGATGAATTGGCACAATGCTACAATGTGCTCCCCCAACTTGATATTAATAACACTATAGACCACCGCCCCGAAGGGGACGAAAAATGGTTTTTAGAGAACGAGAAGACGGTTACGCAGTTTTGCCGCAAGCTGGCTGCTGAACGCCCTCTTAAGGATATTCGCGATGAGTATAATTACCCCAAAAAGAAAGGTATTAAGGATGAGTGTTCAAGATTGCTGGAGGCCTCCACTATGAAATCGCGTAGAGGCTTTGCTATTCAGCGTTTGATGAATGCAATGCGACAGGCTCATGCTGATGGTTGGTTTATCGTTTTTGACACTCTCACGTTGGCTGACGACCGATTAGAGGCGTTTTATGATAATCCCAATGCTTTGCGTGACTATTTTCGTGATATTGGTCGTATGGTTCTTGCTGCCGAGGGTCGCAAGGCTAATGATTCACACGCCGACTGCTATCAGTATTTTTGTGTGCCTGAGTATGGTACAGCTAATGGCCGTCTTCATTTCCATGCGGTGCACTTTATGCGGACACTTCCTACAGGTAGCGTTGACCCTAATTTTGGTCGTCGGGTACGCAATCGCCGCCAGTTAAATAGCTTGCAAAATACGTGGCCTTATGGTTACAGTATGCCCATCGCAGTTCGCTACACGCAGGACGCTTTTTCACGTTCTGGTTGGTTGTGGCCTGTTGATGCTAAAGGTGAGCCGCTTAAAGCTACCAGTTATATGGCTGTTGGTTTCTATGTGGCTAAATACGTTAACAAAAAGTCAGATATGGACCTTGCTGCTAAAGGTCTAGGAGCTAAAGAATGGAACAACTCACTAAAAACCAAGCTGTCGCTACTTCCCAAGAAGCTGTTCAGAATCAGAATGAGCCGCAACTTCGGGATGAAAATGCTCACAATGACAAATCTGTCCACGGAGTGCTTAATCCAACTTACCAAGCTGGGTTACGACGCGACGCCGTTCAACCAGATATTGAAGCAGAACGCAAAAAGAGAGATGAGATTGAGGCTGGGAAAAGTTACTGTAGCCGACGTTTTGGCGGCGCAACCTGTGACGACAAATCTGCTCAAATTTATGCGCGCTTCGATAAAAATGATTGG
>NZ_ONZG01000023.1 GCF_900302455.1 Falsiruegeria mediterranea M17 | reverse complement strand
GGTGGCTTATTTTGGGGATGGCCCAAGGTTGACCGCCACGGTCAGGGATGTTGGGCGGACCAAACAAAAAGAATGATGTCTGGATCGGGGTGAGCGGGCCATCGGCCCGTTGAACCTCGGTTCAGTCTGCCGGGAAACGTTGCCCGCGCGCTAAAGCGCGGGTTCTTCTGAAACCATGCGATACTTCCCAGGCCGCGCGCGATACAAAGCCAAAGCAGTCCCACAACCCGCTGACAGAATTACAAGATATCGCAGACGGTCCGCTGAGTATATGGTTCTTAAATGTAGACCCATCCTCTAGGTTGAACTAGACTTAAGCTATGACAAGCGAATCGAATAGTCTTTCACGATGGCAGCAGGATCGCCGTGCATTCATTGAGCACAGGGTCTTTTGGCGTGGACGTGTCGGCCTTGCGGATCTGATGGACGTTATGGGCCTTAGTCGGGCTCAAGCTTCGAAAGACCTCAATAGCTACATCAATGATCATCCCGAACACATCATCTACGATAAAACGGCCAAGACCTACGTTCTGGGCCCGAAGTTCGAAGAACACTACACTGCGCTTGATCCGTCAGAGTATCTTGATGATCTCCTGTCGATCTCACGGGGCGGTTCAGCCCCCACTGCAGACTGGATTGTCTATCAGCCGGACATTCTGGCAACCACTGTGCCTGGGCGCGGACTTAGCGCGCTAACGCTTCGCAACGTCTTATTAGCCTGTGAACAGGGCAAAGAGCTGCAAATAAGCTATCAGTCGATGTCGTCCCCCGATCCAGAAGATCGCGTTATCATTCCTCATGCCCTCGCACATGACGGATTTCGTTGGCATGCGAGAGCGCTTTGCTCAAAAGACCAAGTTTTCAAAGACTTTGTTCTCGGACGCATACTGAAGAGCACATTGGGGGAACAATCAGATGTCGATGCCGGTACAGATGAAGACTGGCACCAAACAATAACGCTCAAAATCGCGCCTCACCCTGGCCTATCCGAAAACCAACGGAGAATAGTTGAACTCGACTACGCAATGCAGGACGGCATAGCAGAAATACAAGTGCGTAGATGCCTTCTATTTTACAACCTGAAGCGGCTAGGCCTGGACGTGGATCCGAATTCAAGATCCCCCAATGAGCAGCAAATTATTCTCCAAAACAGAGATTCACTGGCGAGAGCGGAAGTATAGGAATATGGACGTATTCAATCTAGATCGATTTGTTATCGATCAATACAAGGCATTTTCAAGGTCCTTTACGAAGATCAGGTCACCGGAAATTTCTTCGAAGGTAGACGCTTTATATGACGACAATCGATTTTGGCCCGAACCGCTTCTGCAGATCAATCCACACTATGCATCAGGCGGGTCTGTCCTTGATTTCATCAATGGAGGTATGCTTGAGCCAGAATGCTCTGACGTGTTCCACGATAAGTGGGGCCCAACGGATCAGGCCGACCCAAGCCTAAAGCTCCGTAAGCACCAAGAACAAGCTATCAGCTTCGCAAAAGAACGCCAAAGCTACGTCGTCACAACCGGCACAGGGTCTGGCAAGTCTCTGTGTTTCTTCATTCCAATCATAGACGCCGTCATTCGCGCCAAGAAAGCGGGTGGAGGCGCGAAAACACGTGCTATTGTCATCTATCCAATGAACGCATTGGCGAATAGCCAAGCAAAAGAACTCGAAGGCTACCTTGGATCTGCAACTGGCGGCCTTGTCACCTACGCGCGTTACACGGGCCAAGAAAGCAACGAAGACAGGCAACTCATCAAGGCCAATCCGCCAGATATTTTGCTCACCAACTTCATGATGCTTGAGCTTCTGATGACACGTCAGAGTGACTTGGATCGCAAGGTACTGCAAAACTGCGAAGGCTTGCAGTTCATCGTTCTGGACGAACTTCATACCTATCGGGGGAGGCAGGGTGCTGACGTTGCCATGCTCATGCGCCGTCTGCGCTCTCGCATTGGCGCCCCCAAGAATCCCCCACTGTGCATTGGCACATCGGCAACTATGGCGTCAGAAGGTGCCCAACACGAAAAGAACGAAGCAGTCGCACGCATTGCCAGTCAGATTTTTGGAGCTGATATCGGCCCAGATGCCATTGTAACAGAAACCCTCAAACGAGTGACGAACCCAGTAAAAATTGGAGTTAAAGGATTAAGTGGGCTTTCAGATGCCGTTCTCGCTGCCTCCAAGGGTAATGTAGCCCAAGGTCTCAAGAATTCTGATTTCTTCGATGATCCTCTGGCTATCTGGGTCGAGACCCGGGTTGGGCTCAAAAATGTTGAAACCAAGCCTGAAAGAGCAAAGCCAATCTCACTGGAAGAAGCGGCTGAGACCCTTTCCGCTGATTGTGGACTGGATGTAGAACTCTGTGCTCAAGCCCTTCGTGAAGCACTCATCGGATATTCTGTTCCGGAAAAAGACCGAGTTGAGGGTAGTAAGGAATACTCCCCACTTTTTGCGTTTAAACTGCACCAGTTCGTAGCGGGTGCAGGCAGGCTCTATATGACCCTGCGCCCTGAGGGTGAGCGGGATGTGACCTTCAGCGGGCAGCTCTTCAACCCGAATAATGACGCTGAACGGCTCTACCCCACCCATTTCTGCCGGAACTGCGGCCAAGAGTTCCATCCGGTAACACTTCGCAGCCATGACGGTACGGATGTCTTCGAGAAGCGAGAAATCGACGATATCCCTGTAGAAGGCGATGAAGATGATGATGGGGCAGATTGGGGTTTCCTAATGCCTGAACCCACAAGTTCAGACTTCAGTTTTTCCGGAAAAGACGAGGACTACCCAGACGCATGGCTTGATGAGAAGCCAAATGGCGAAAAGCGCCTGAAAGCCACCTATCGCAAGAAGCGGGCACAACAGTTTTCTGTTCTGCCAGACGGGACCGCTCATTCCGGATCACGGCAAGCTTGGTTCCTGCCTGGAAAATATCGTTTCTGCCCCTCCTGTCGGGATGTCAGCACCTCTACAGCACGAGACATCAACAAACTGGCATCCCTAAGTGCCGAGAGCAGAAGCTCTGCCACGACCATCTTGCTGTCTACCGTGTTGCGCTGGATGAATTCGCCAGCGTCCACGATTGACGATTACTCGCGCAAGCTACTCGCATTCACGGACAATCGCCAGGATGCTGCCCTACAGGCAGGTCACTTCAACGATTTCGTGTTTGTCACTATGCTTAGGGGGGCGATCATTAGCGCCCTGCGTTCAGCGCCAGATGGCTCGCTCGATGAAGCAAATATTGGTCAAGAGGTCCAAAAAGCGCTCGGTTTCCTTGCTTCACCAGATTATGCCCAACGTTCGCCCGAATGGCTACTGAACACCGGAGTTAAGGGTGAACGTCGCAACGAGGCTGAAGCAATCTTGCGGCAGAACTTACAGCATCTTTTCTGGATCGATCAGCGTAGAGGTTGGCGCTACACGAACCCTAACCTTGAACAGCTTGGGCTGCTCTCAGCACGTTACAAATATCTGGATGATATTTCAGCTGATGCTGATGAATTCCGAAGCTCGCCCATCCTCAATAATGCCAGCACAGAGGAACGTAGAGAGGCTCTCAAGGCACTTTACGACCATATGCGCAAAGGTCTTGCTGTTGATTGTGCCGCTCTCAACAGACTTAAGCTCGAAGAACTGGTCGGCAAAAACCACAACCTCATCAAGTCACCGTGGAACGTCGATGATGACCGCATGGTGACCTCCACAATCTTCATGACCGAGCCGCCGAAGAGAAAGGAAATGAAGAATAAGGATGAAGACCGGCTCCTTCGTGGAAGTCCTACCAGCGCCATCGGACGCAAGATGCGGGACCTGACTTTTTCTGGGCTTCGCATCGAGTTGAAAGAGGTTCCTGAAGTTCTTGAAGGGCTGCTGAAAGCATCTGAGAACTATGGGTCGGTCATCAAAGAAGCTGGCCCATTCGGGATGGGTTGGCGGCTCGCTGGGTCTACCGTCCGCTTTGCTCTCGATGAAACGCTTGCTGATGCCGAACTGACAAATACCTACTTTGTCGGCGTTTATCAGATGGTCTCTGAAATGCTCGACCGAGGTGGACAGACTCTCTTCGGTTTTGAGGGGCGCGAGCACACCGCCCAAGTTGAAGGGGACCTTAGAGAGTTGCGGGAGATGCGCTTCCGCTACGGAATGGAAGACCAGAAAGCCCTCCAAGAGGCAGAGGAAAGCCTGAAAAACTTCAAGGAAGACAGTCGGTTTCTTCCGACGCTTTTCTGCTCCCCAACAATGGAACTTGGTGTCGATATTTCCGCCATGAATGTGGTCTATCTACGCAATGCTCCCCCTACAGCCGCCAACTACGCACAACGCAGTGGTCGTGCTGGCCGTAGTGGACAGGCTGCGTTGATCTTGACCTATTGCGCCGCTCAAAGTCCGCACGATCAGTATTTCTTCGACCGAAAGACCGATCTTGTTGATGGCATTGTGGTCCCACCTTCCATCGATCTCAAAAACCGTGACTTGGTTGAGAGCCATCTCAACGCTGAGTGGCTTGCCTCACTGGGTATGGAGCTGAAGGATGACAACATCGAGTTGGACAAGAACATCAAAGCTAACCTTGACCTCTCTGACCCAGAAAAAGCACTCCTGCCAGAAATCCGGGATGTGGCTGCTGCCCCACACACCGCTGACCGTGCAAAACCACTTATCACAGCTGTTTTGACAGCTCTGGAAAAAGACTACAGCGGCGACAACCCACGCTGGTTCAAGTCTAAGGAGTTTGTTACCGCGGATATCACCTCGAAGGCTCCCGGTCGCTTCAATGATACCTTCGAACGCTGGCGAGATCTCTTGAAGGCTGCTGAGCGTTCTATCGATTTGGCTGAGCGAACCTTGAAAGATTACACGATTTCCCCCCCAGAGCGGAAAGCTGCAGAAGATCGCCGCCGCATGGGCGAGTTCCAGCGGTCTATCCTTTTGTCTAACCAGTCGAACAGGGATAATGACTTCTACATCTACAGGTATCTGGCGACAGAAGGTTTCCTTCCCGGATATAACTTCCCACGCTTACCTTTGATGGCTTACGTGCAGGGTGGAAATGATGGCAAGAACCAGCGTTACATCCAGCGTGCCAGGTTCCTTGCGATTTCAGAATTCGGACCTCAAAGCCTCGTTTATCATGAAGGACGTGCCTTCCGTGTTGACCGCGCCCTTCTCAAGGAGGCTGGTGACCGAGATGATGGCTATCTGAGTACCAAATCACGTGCCCTCTGCCCCTCCTGTGGAGCAAGCCATGATGGTGAGCATCCGGAACGTTGCCATGTGTGTAACACAGCACTCAGTAAATCTGTTCCGCTGACCAATCTCTACCGTATTGAGAATGTTGGCACACGCCCCGCTGAACGGATCACATCAAATGACGAAGAGCGTAAGCGTCAAGGCTTTGAGATTCAGACGACATTCGCTTTTGATGCGTCCAGTTACACGGCTTCGATGAAAGTCAGAGATGATGATGGCGACATCATCCAAATCGACTACGCTCAAGCTGCCTATATCAGCCGGATCAATAAGGGCTTGCGGCGTCGAGCCGACAAGTCAGAGATTGGCTTCTATATCAACCCAAAAACTGGCGTATGGGTCGGCAAACCCAAAGATGATGGCAGTGAAGAAGAACGCCCAGATCAACTCAAACAGCTCATCGTGCCGACGGTAGAAGACCGTAAGAATGCACTTCTCATCAGGTTTGATGATGAGTGGCTCTCCGATCTTGGGAAGGAAGCTGATAAGACACTCACCACACTTCAGCATGCATTGGCTCGTGGTATCGAAGCTGTATTCCAGCTTGAAGAAGGCGAGATCCTCGTAGAGCCAACGCCTTCCCGTTCAGAACGCCGTGCGCTTTTGTTTTATGAAGCCGCCGAAGGTGGTGCTGGGGCTCTCGGACAGATGGTGTCTGAAAAAGACAGCATCGCACTGGTTGCTCGAAAAGCACTCGAAATCATGCATTTTGAGCCTTCATCCTTCAGCACGCCACATAGTGATCCTGATAAGCTTGTTCAGAAGACTGGTGTGGACTGCGTGGCTGGCTGCTACCGATGTGTACTGTCCTATTTTAATCAACCTGACCACGAGCATATCGAGCGACGTGATGAGGAAATGCAAAGGATGCTGCTGAGACTGGCCTACAGCACGACCTCTGCACCGGAAGAAACCAGAAAAGACCCTGCACCAGTGACAACTGCAAACGGGTCAGGATCAGTATCATCCCCTGCTCATTCTTCTGGAGCAGATGTTGATGCAGGAGAACTGCCGCCTCCTGAGCCAAATCCTTTGGTAATCGCTGGTGTCGAGATCCCACTTTTCTGGCGAAAGAAACGCATTGTTGCGGTTGAGGACGAGCGGGTGAGCGAGGAATTGCGCTCGGCTTTGGATGCAAAGGGCGTAAGGCTTTTTATCCTTCCCATATCACCTGACCAAAAAAAACAGGTCTTCAACGACTTGAAATCCGCCTTGAAGGAGTAAACCATGGGTATTGCAGAACAGTTTTCTCCTGGCGAATTGGTAAGAGCTCGTGGACGTGAATGGGTTGTTGTCGATAGCTCGAACGCTTTGACTTTGCGTCCACTTTCCGGCTCTGAAGCCGACCTTGAAACGATCATTCCTGAGCTGGAAGCGGATCCTGTAACCTACGCCAGCTTTGCCCCCCCTTCGCTGACCGATAAATTGGGTGGACGTGATGCCGCCCAGTTACTCAGGGATGCCCTCAGACTGTCCTTGCGCCGTGGTGCAGGCCCTTTCCGTGCTGCTGGTCGCATTAACTTTGAACCGAGAGCCTATCAGCTTGCTCCCTTGATGATGGCGCTTCGACAGGACGTAATCCGTCTCCTCATCGCTGATGACGTGGGTATCGGTAAGACAATCGAAGCTGGTCTCATTCTGAGGGAAATGCTCGACCGTGGTGAAATCGACCGCTTCACCGTGCTTTGCCCACCCCATCTTGTCGAGCAGTGGACAAGTGAACTTGAAAGTAAGTTCTCTATTCCGGCAACACCCGTGACCGCATCTGAAGCGGCCAGGCTTGAACGTAACCTGCCCAACACCGTCTCCATTTTCGAAGCCTACCCCTTCACCGTGGTTTCGATGGACTTCATCAAGAGTGAACGCCGCTTTTTCGACTTTAAGAGAGCATGTCCCAACATGGTAGTCGTTGATGAGGCCCACTCCGCGGTCAGTGCAGGCAAAGGACGGCAAAGACGCTATGAGCTTGTCCGTTCACTTGCAGACGATCCTGAACGCAACATATTGCTTCTTACCGCAACTCCACATTCGGGTGATGAGACAGCCTTTCACAATCTCCTGGGGCTTTTGGATAAAGAATTCGCAGCACTTCAGGATGCAGGAGGTGAACGACAGCGCCAGCTGAGGGAAAGGCTTGCAGGACATTTTATCCAGCGTCGTCGTCGTGACATTGATGCATGGAAAGAACCTGGTCTCTTTCCAACGCATGAGACCTCGAACTTCCCCTATCGGCTGACTGGCGAATATGAAGAATTCTACGGAAAAATCCTCGATTACTGTGCGGAAGTCATTGAGTCCGTTGAAGGTGAGACCAAGAAACGTCTCGCTTTCTGGGGCACACTCGCTTTGATGCGCTGTGTGGGGTCCAGTCCAGCTGCCGCTGCACGTGCGCTCAAGACACGTGCCCAACTGGATCCTAGTGCCATCTCGGAAAGCGAACTTTCAGCTCAAACCCTAGATGATGAAGAGCTTTCTGAAAACGATCTTGAACCTGGTGTTGGCATCGAAGATGAAAACCTCAGTTCACTCATTGCCACAGCAGACAAGCTCTCTGCAGAGGTCGAAAAGGATCCCAAGTTCAAGGCGCTCATCAAAGCCTTGGAGGATATGCTCAAGAAGGGGCATTCGCCTGTTATCTTCTGCCGCTACATCGCAACCGCCGAGCAAATTG
Source organism: Falsiruegeria mediterranea M17 (assembly GCF_900302455.1). GTDB lineage: Bacteria > Pseudomonadota > Alphaproteobacteria > Rhodobacterales > Rhodobacteraceae > Falsiruegeria > Falsiruegeria mediterranea. The sequence continues at coordinate 24,337 of NZ_ONZG01000023.1, read as the reverse complement.
GGGCAGCACTTCAAAAGTTCGCGTCTAAGCATGTGGTTGAAGTTGTCACGGGGGCTATGCCGTCAGAGGAACGTGAAATCCGAGTTGAAGAACTCGGTGGTCACGAAAACCGAATTCTTGTTGCGACCGACTGCTTGTCTGAAGGTATCAACCTTCAAGCCTGGTTCGATGCGGTCATTCATTATGACCTCTCATGGAACCCGACCCGTCATCAACAGCGAGAAGGCCGTATCGACCGTTTTGGTCAGAAAGCGCCGATTGTTCGCTCTGTGCTAATGTATGGTGAGAACAACCCAGTCGATGGTGCTGTTCTCGAAGTGATCATCCGCAAAGCGGAAGCTATTGCTAAGCAGACAGGTGTTCGGGTTCCGATGCCTGATGACCAAGGCTCGTTGACCAAAGCCCTCATGTCTACCGTGATGCTGCGGGCAAGAGGTCAGGAACAGATGACCCTTGATCTCGACTTTTCAGACTCGGAAGAAGCTCGCCAGATTGAAATGGCATGGATCAATGCCTCCGAGCAGGAAAAGAAGACCCGCACCATTTTTGCTCAGAATTCTTTGAAACCTGAAGAAGTTGCCGTGGAATGGGAGGCGACCCAAACGGCTCTTGGTGGTTACGCGGATACTGAACGTTTTGTGTTCCAAGCCATGAAACGTCTTGGACAACCCTTGGAGCCCCTAAAATCTGGTGCCTACAAGGTCGCTCTTCACCTGGTTCCAGACCACATCAAGGAGCGGTTTATTGCTGAAAGCTTGATAGATGATGCAGATATCAAGCCCCTCAAGGTCGGGTTCTCTGCTCGCCCTCCAAGTGGCACGATTTCTGTTCACCGTGCACATGCCTTGCCGTCTGTTCTGGCTGAAAACTTCCTTGAGCAAGCTCTAGATGAGTTTGCCGACGAAGATGCCCTGTCCACCTTGCCACGTTTGGGGGCTTGGGAAACGGATGCAGTTGATGAGGTTACCTGGCTTGCTCTTCTAAGAGTGCGTCATCGCATCGACTCCAGGGGCAAGCTAGGGCCCAAATTTGCCATGGCAGAAGAGTCCGCTGCTATCGCCTTCAGCGCTTTCTCCAAGCTTCCAATGAAGTGGGACGAAGATGCCTTTGCACTGCTCGATCAGGACGGTCAGAACCTCGACAAAAGCACCCGCCAAAACCAGATTGAACGGGCGTTGAATTCTCTGGAGGCTCTTCAGCCAGCTCTGACCCAGTTTGCGCATGAGCGGTCAGAAGTTTTGGCCGGCGACCATGTTCGAGTGCGTCAGGCACTAGGGTCAAAAGGACAGGTAAAAGTCAGCGCCATCACACCAGTTGATGTGATTGGTTTCTATGTGCTGATGCCGGGATTGTAAGGGTAAGACCATGGCCAGAATTACAAAAAGACGTAGACAATCCCGCCGCTCTGCTCGCCTAGATTTTGCGGCAATTGAAGTTGTTGGCGGTCTTCTACCAACAGATATAATCGCCCAAATTGCAGCTGGTGATGCAGCCGAACAAAGTGATGAAAGCTACGATATCCCCAAAGGCCTGAAGCTTCGGGATGAAATCGCTCGCTTTTATCAGATCGCCCATGCTCACTGGGAAAGCTATGAGGCTGGAAAAGGGGCGAATGCGTCTGCTCCTATTGGCTTCGTGCAAAGCCTGCTCTCAGAATGCTTCGGCTTCAAAACCCTCACAAAGTCGGCTGGCAAACAGATTACTGACCGAACATTTCCTGTTAATTTTTCTGCAGCAAATGGGCGTATACCTGTCATCATCGCTCCTTCTTCTCCCGCTGACAGCAGAAAGCCAGGCATAGATGAAGCTCTTTCTCAGTTTGGAGATGACACCCGCAAAAGGTCATCGACCCAGCTCTTGCAGGAATACCTGAACGCCGATGAAGATGCTTTATGGGGTATCACCTGTGATGGTGGCGTGCTGCGTATCATGCGGGACAATGCAAGTCTCACACGACCGGCCTGGATTGAAGTGAACTTCGAGAAGATCTTCACAGAAGGACTTTTTCCCGACTTTTCCGCAGCATGGCTTATCCTTCACGCTTCCCGATTTGGCGTTGAAGGCACTAGTCCGTCCGACTGCCCGCTGGAGCGTTGGAAAGAGCGGAGCCGTCTCGATGGTGCAGCTGCAAAAGACAATCTGCGCTTGGGCGTGGAAGCTGCACTGATTGAACTGGGGCGAGGATTTATCCAACATCCCTTCAACTCGGAGCTGCGAGACCAGCTGCAGTCAGGCGAGTTAAGACGCCAAGCCTACTATGAAGAACTATTGCGGCTGGTTTACCGCATCATCTTCCTATTCGCGGCAGAAGACCGCGACCTCTTGCATGCCCCAAATACGAGCGACGCCGCCCGAAAGGCCTATCTTGGAGGGTATTCATTGCACCGCCTCCGAGAACGCTGCGTTCGCAACGCCTCTCTCGACAAAAATATTGATGCTTGGGAGGGGATGAAATCCCTCTTCATAGCACTTTCGGACGGACAGCCTGCTCTTGGGCTGGTTGCTCTTGGCGGGCTCTTTGACCCAGACAAACTCGAACATCTCGGCAACTGCAAGATCGACAACAAACGCTTCTTAAAAGCGATCTGGCGGGTGGCTTGGTTCCGTCCTGAGGGTCAATCCATGACCAAGGTGAATTGGCGTGACATGGAAACGGAAGAACTGGGGTCAGTCTACGAAAGCCTGCTGGAACTCACACCAGAGCTGAACCTCGAGGCGAGAGATTTCACCTTTGCGGAAGGCGATGCGACCAAGGGCAACGCCCGCAAGGTGTCAGGCTCCTACTACACACCAGATTCTTTGGTGAAACTTCTTCTGGATACCACGCTGGATCCCGTGCTGGATGCAGCGGAGGCACGAAATCCAAACGATCCCGTCTCCGAAATACTTAAGCTTTCGATGATCGACCCGGCATGTGGGTCTGGTCACTTTCTTCTCGGAGCCGCTCGTCGCGCCGCAGCCCGCATCGCTCGTCATCGGATGCCCGGAGCCATTTCACAAGAAGTCTTCCAACATGCCCTGCGTGAGGTCGTCGGGAATTGCATATACGGGTCCGACAGGAACCCAATGGCAGTTGAGCTCTGCAAGGTGGCCTTGTGGATCGAAGCGCTGGAACCAGGCAAGCCGCTATCCTTCCTCGACGCCCGCATCCAATGCGGAGACAGCCTGATCGGGATCTTCGACTACGAGATGCTGAAGGCCGGTATCCCGGACGATGCGTATAAGGCGATGTCCGGCGACGACAAAGAAGTGGCCAAAGCCTATGAACGCCTCAACAAGGACGAACGTGATGGCAAGGCCGCGTCGGGCTTTATCAAAACTCTCGCGGCCCCGGCTGAGATCATCGATGGCGCGCGGAAAATCGCGGCCATGCCCGAGGATACGCTGAAGGAGGTCAAGGCCAAGGCGCGTGCATTTGCCAAGTACGAGGCGTCTGACCAATGGCAGCGCTTGAAATTGGCCTGCGATATGTATGTGGCGGCCTTTTTCACACCCAAGGTGGGTGAAGAACCCTCCGCCCGAACTTTAGTGGACATGCCCGTGCCGACAACAGGTGCAATGTGGGAAGCGTTAAGCGGCAAAATCCGGTCGGATGTCCTGCAAGACAATGCCCATACCGTCTCTGACCAGAACAGCGCTCTGCATTGGCCACTAGCTTTTCCGGCCGTCATGGCGCGAGGCGGCTTTGATGCCGTCGTAGGAAACCCGCCGTGGGAGCGTATCAAACTTCAGGAGCAAGAGTTCTTTGCCTCACGGGATACGGCGATTGCGACTGCCAAGAACAAGGCCGCGAGGGACAAGCTGATCAAGGCCTTGTCTTCGGCTGAGGACGGCACAGCTGAACGCGATCTCTTTCTCGAATTTGAAGCGGCGAAACGTGCGGCAGAAGCCGCCAGTTTCTTTGTCCGCAAGTCGGGCCGGTTTCCCTTGTCCGGCGTCGGTGACGTCAACACCTATGCGCTTTTCGCCGAGCATTTTTCACGCCTTGCCCGTCGAAACATGCAGTCGCAGAAGGCTCCCCAAACCTCGCTGCTCCAGGCCATTGCGGATACAGGCGGGGTTCGTGAAGCACCTTCTGGCCGCGCAGGGATGATCGTGCCGACAGGCATTGCCACGGACAGCTCCACCAGTGCGTTTTTTGGGGATTTGGTGGCAACCAAACGCTTGAACGCTCTATACGACTTCGAAAACCGAGACGGCATCTTCCCGAGTGTCCACAGAAGTTTCAAATTCTCGATCCTGTCCATCGGTCCTGCAAAGGTCGCTAGTTTCGCCTTCTTTTTGCACGATGTGTCCATGCTGGAAGAAAAAGAACGTCGTTTCACACTCACACCCGAACAGATCGCGGCGATCAATCCCAACACAAAAACGGCCCCCGTCTTTCGGTCGCGCGCCGATGCTGAACTGACGGCAAAACTATATGCCAAAGCGCCCGTTCTGATCGAAGAACAGCCTGACAGCCCTGAAGGCGACAAGAACCCCTGGGGGATCAGCTTTCAACGCATGTTCGACATGTCAAACGACAGCGGTTTCTTCGCGGGCGAGGATACCCTTGCAAAGCAAGGCTTTGTTCGTAGTAGCGCGAATTGGGAACATTCAGACGGGCGGCGCTTTGTGCCCCTCTATGAGGCCAAAATGATCCACCATTACGATCATCGCTGGGCGACCTATGAGGGTGAAGATGAGGATCAATCGACGCGAGACGTGACCCTTGAAGAAAAGCAGAATCCGACCTTTGAACCGACCCCACGTTATTGGGTGCCGGAAGATGAGGTTGATCTGCGAGCGTCACGTGTGCCGACCCGTTTGAAATCGGCATTCCGCAAAGAAGATGCTGAAGCGTGCCTTAAGGTTCTGGCAGAGTGGGTCTTGGGGTCGACCCCAGGCTTGAGCCCGCGCAACCCGATCGCCTCCCTGCGCGATATACAGGCACATCTGACAAACGTCTTGGGCCCGCAAGCGACATCAACCAGCGTCGTGGGCAGAAGTCTTCAAAATTGGCTGAGCGCCTCTGCGCCCCGTGGCGTGGAGATGCAGCGCTATACGCCGTTAGCTCAAGACGATCTCGCCTTTATCAAAGACTATGATGGTCGATGGCTGGAGCTGACGGGGGACCTGATTGATCGAAAGAAGCCGCGTTGGTTGTTGGGGGTTCGCGGCATTGCTCGTGCTACCGACGAAAGAACTGTTTTAGGAACTATCATTCCGCGTACAGCCACGGGCAATAGCGTCCAAGTTTGGGGCGTACCAGGCGATCTTTCGACCCCGCACTATGCCGCTCTTATGGCTTGCATATCAAGCATACCCTTCGATTACATTGCCCGCCAAAAGGTCGGCGGAATAAATCTTAACTTTTTCTACGTGCAGCAATTTCCGGTAATTGCCCCTTATCAATTTAATGAGGAAGAGTTAGCAATTCTAACGAAACTGATGACTGAGTTAACCTACACTACCGAGGCTATGCGACCTTGGGCCGAAGACCTCGGTTGTGATCGAGCGCCGTTCAACTTTGATCCAGAACGACGCGCGCTTCTTAGAGCGGAACTCGACGCGTTTTTTGCTCACAAGTATCGCCTGACAAGAGAGGAATTGAGTTTTGTGTTGGATCCTCATTCGATCAAAGAACATGCGTACCCCACTGAGACATTTCGGGGGCTGAAAGAAAAAGAAGTCAGCCAGCTTGGCGAATACCGAACACAGAGACTGATCCTGGAGGCCTATGACAGGCATTCAAGATCGAAAATGTAGAAGAAAGGACGGCAGTTATGACACGAGAGGAAATGTTTTCACTTGGAATTTTGCGCGCTGGTCAAGAAGTCCAGCTCGTTGGCATGCCCGCATCTCGGGCCACAATTGTGGATGCACGAAAGGTAAAATACCGAGGTGAGACTATGACATTCACGGCGTGGGCCAAGAGCTTAACCGGTTGGAAGGGTGTCAATATCTTCGACAAGGTAGAACTGTCTACCGGAGAAAGACTCGGTGCACTTCGCAAAAAACACTTGAAGTGATCTAAAAAGAATGGACCTGAGCCTACGCAACCGACTGGAAAAATCCGCCCTCGATCACGGGTTCTCGATCCCCCTTGGCGAAAGCGATGGTTGGCTGTGTTTTCAGGGCCATGCGGTGACAGCTCGGCTAGCCTTGACCACGGATGATACAGGGCGCTTCTTTGTTGGCACCTCGCATCGGGGCGTCGGCCGCGAACTGTCGAGCGAGCTCGCCCCCGCGCCGGTCGCGCATGAGGGTTTTGACTGCTTTATCGCCCCAAGCTCCGGCGATCTATTCCGCATCATCGGCCGCATTTGGGCGCTCGCGCGCTCTCTGCCCAACGAACCGCTGGCAGAGTTCGAGCGTCTGCTTCAAGAGGAGCCTTCCAGCACCGAGGTGGAACGGCTGCGCAAGGAACGGATCGGGCAGAATGTGTTTCGCTCGGCCCTGATGGATTATTGGGAAAAATCCTGCGCTGTCACCGGCGTGCGGAACCCGACGCTGCTACGCGCGAGCCACATCATTCCCTGGGCCAAATGTGAAAGCGACGAAGAGCGCCTGAACGTGCATAACGGTTTGCTTCTGGTCGCCACGCTAGACGCCGCCTTCGACGCTGGTCTTGTGTCCTTTGATGACGGTGGGAACATTCTGATCTCGACGAAAGTCTCAGACGGGGATCAATTAGCTTCCGGGATACTGCCGACGATGCGTTTGACCCGCTTGAATGACGAAATAGCGAAGCGCCTGAGTTGGCATCGCACCAACTTGTTTGAAGGGTGATGGCATGCCCCAAGCGACAAACTCGCACGATTTGCAACTGATCAATTGAAGCGCAAGATTTAGACGGACGGACGAATGAATAACCAGCCAAAGCCAGATTCAAAGACATATGATGACCTGATCTCGGACGTCAAAAAGGGCATCATCAAGGTGCCCAAGTTCCAACGGGATTTCGTCTGGGACTTGAAGGCAACTGCCAAGCTTCTGGATTCTATCCTCAAAGGGTATCCCATCGGGACCTTCATCCTTTGGGAAACGGATCAACGCATCAACGATATAAAGAACATTGGTGGCTTTGATCTGCCTGAGACGCCCGTTGGGCGCAATGTTCAGTACGTCCTTGATGGGCAGCAACGCATAACCTCCCTCTTCGCTGCCTATCTTGGTGCACAGATCAGAAAACCCACCGAAAAAAAGGTGACCGACTACAAAGACATTGTCGTGAACCTGGAAGAGAACCTCGAGGAGAAGGAGAAGGACATCGTCACCGTGAAAGACGAGGCGGAGGTTTTCATACCCCTGCATGACGTTCTGAACTTTGACTACCAGATGGGCAATGAACTGGAACAGCGTGGTTTTGAGAAAACTCAAATCAATCAGATCAGTGCTTATTCCAGCGCCTTTAAGACTTATGCGTTCTCAACGGTCACCCTTCGACAGAACGATATCGAGTCCGCCATTGAGGTCTTTACTCGAATAAATACGGGGGGAAAGGTTCTCACGCTTTTCGAAATCATGTCGGCCAAGACCTACGACGAAGCCGCTGATTTCGACATGCAGGCCCGCTGGGAGAAGTTCCAGAAAAAACTTAATGACAGCAAGTACGAAAACATTTCTCCCTCTGTTCTTCTGCAAATCCTGAGCCTCGTCATAAGCGAGTCGAAGGAGTGCAAGCGAAAGACGATCCTTGGCCTGGACAAGGCCGACATCATTGCAAGGTGGGATGATGTCATCTCTGCGATCGAGAAGACCATCGACCACTTCCGAACAGTTTTGCGGATACCTGTTTCCCAAATTTTGCCCTACGACACTCTCATCGTGCCTTTTGCCTACTTCTTCTTGAAAACGGGCAAGTCACCCAGCGGTCAGCAACGGAAATATCTGGAAGAGCTCTTCTGGCGTTCTTCCTTGTCGCTGCGGTATTCATCGGCAACTGAATCCAAGCTGGCGGCTGATATCAAGAAAGTTGATCTAATCATAGCAGGCCAGCGGCCAGCTTACTCCGAGTTCAAACTTTTCATCAATTCAGCTCAAGATCTCCGTGAAACAGACTTCTCGACCGGGAACGCGATCTGCAAGTCGATCCTGTGCATTCTAGCATATCATGAACCAAAAGATTTCGACACAAACGGTAAGGTGCTTCTGGATAACTCCTATCTCAAAATCGCCAGCAGTAAGAACTACCACCATTTCTTTCCGAGAGCATTTGTCCGCAAGCATGGCAGCGATGCAGAGACCCCCTATGCCAACTCGATTGTGAACATCACTTTGGTCAGCGCCGAACTGAACAAGAAGCGGATCGGCGCAAAGGCCCCCTCGGTTTATCTAGCAGATTTTGCAGATGAGAATTCAGAATTAAAGCATGCGCTGAGCAGCCATCTCATCGAGTTGGATGATGCCTCAGTTGTGCAAGACGATTTTACTGCATTCCTGAAGCATCGCTCAGAAGTGCTCTATGCCGAGATCTTGAAGCGCATCGAACCATCCGAAGCACCCGCGCAGATCGACCCCATCCATGAGATGATCCTCGATGGAGAGGGCCAGCTGGTAGAGTTCAAGTCCACCCTACGATACGACATGCGTACTGGCGAAGTGAACAAGAAGCTCGAGCATGTGGTCGCCAAGACAGTTGCGGCATTCATGAATTCTGACGGTGGAAGCCTCTTCATTGGTGTCGATGACCATGGGAATGCCATTGGCCTCGAACTCGACTGCGGCACACTTTCAAAGAAAGATCGGGACGGCTTTCAACTTCACATTGCTAATATCTTCGACAAGTTCCTCGGTAAGGACGTTATGAAGCTTTGGAAGCTCAACTGGCCCACCTATGACGACAAACAGATTTGTCATGTTGAGGTCACAAGAGCGAACAAACCCGTTTACGTGATTTCCGAAGGTAAGGAGGAGTTCTTCGTACGCAAAGAAGGATCATCGCAGCCGCTTTCACGTGCGGAAGAGCATGAATGGAACAAAGGACGCTTCTGAGAAAAGATCGAGAGCCTTGAGCAACAGCGGAGAATGCAACGTGACAAATTCAGCTTTGGCGATCATCTACAAAAGCTCGGCATGCTGAGGAAGTGCCATGTGACCAATCTGTGACAAGACTAACGATGGAATCGCGTCACGGTTTCAAAGATTAAATTTCGATGTCTCGTTTTGTGTTGGCGAACTGTAGTTTTCACACCTGACGAGGCCAAAATGCAAATTGAGGTGACAATGAATACAACAAACAAAGAAGCGGTAATCGAAGACATTGCTCGTCATTCTCTTGATTGCATTGAAAAGGTCGCGGCCGATGCCGAGAATGCCCGCGCGGCCCATAAAAGGGGCGACGCACGGGTCTTCACGACCATAAACACTCTGAACAGCCCTCAGGCTGTAAATAGCATCGGCTCGATATCAGATAGTGAAGCTGAGGCTATTGCCGCGCTCATCCAGCAACCTGTCATCGCGCGGGTTCACTTCCTGGACGAAAACGATGAAGAGGAGACAATCTTCATCACTCGCACCACGCCCCGGTCTGTTCCGGGCTACAAAATCGCAAGCTACCGGAGCGATCTCGGGAAGATTGCATCATTGGTGGCCGGTGATGAGGGATCATTCAAATTCGGGGCGAGAGAGCGGGACCTCCTGATAGATAGTCGCGCACTTCTTAAACCAGAGCGTACGTCAAGCGGGTGGGACTCTCGTGAAACCGAAATTGATATCAGAGATTTGGGTCGTTTCACGGTTGGTTCGCTACGCGAAATCCTCACGCCTGAAGGTGAAATCGAAGAAGGGGACCTCGAAGCGCTCTGGAACGATGATACCGATGAAAATGTTGTAGAAGGCGTTAGGCGGGCAATTATCACGCATATGGGCCTTCGCGATCAGCCTATTTTGGACCGGCATCAGGACGAGATTTTTAGGATGCCGATCAACACCAAGTGCTTCCTCTCAGGCCCTCCGGGTACTGGCAAGACTACCACGCTGATTAGGCGTTTGGGGCAGAAAACCGACCGACAGGCTCTCCAAGAGTCGCCTCAGGAGCTGCGGTTAATCGAGCAAGTTGAAGCAGAAACCAAGACCCCTCACGAGACAAGCTGGGTCGTTTTTTCCCCGACCGAATTGCTTCGTCAGTATGTGAAGGAGGCGTTTGCACGCGAAGGCTTGGCTGCGAGCGATACCCACATTAGAACTTGGGAAGAGTTCCGGCGTGAAATTGCTCGCGATGAATTCAAGCTATTGAGAACCAGTAGCGGGAGCGGCCCTTTCGTAGAACGGCGCGCCCAAGACTATCTTAAGGATGAAATTGCCGACGAAGCCTCGTGGTATGATGACTTTAGGTCATATTTGGATACTTCGGTTTCAGAAGAGCTAAGGGCCGATGCCAAGTGGTTGGCTGCAAGACCGGCTGACGATCTGACAACTATTGGCCAAAAACTCTCCGAAGATTTGGACACCCCACGGAAGGACATTTACGCCCACGCGCTACGGAATGTCACCGAGCTGGTACCTGACATTCGAGAAGCAATATCTGAACGAAGTGAAGCCATCTCTCGCCTTCTCGCCAAAGCCCGCAACGCGCTTGTCTACGAAGACCGCAACTTTCCAAACATTCTCCGAGAGGAGATATCTCGTCAGCTGTCAAACGCACCACAACCGGCAGAGGATATAGATGACTTTGAAGATGCACTCGATGATGAAGATCAAGCTACAGAGGAACCTCAACCCGGCCGTCCAGTAAGCCGCCAGCAAGCCCTTGTGCGCTTCGAGCGTGCGCTCAAGGCGATCGCAAGGGCTCGACTGGCCAAACGAACTGTATCGGAAAAGTCCCAGGACGGAATGCTTCTAGCTTGGCTTGGCGAGAAGCGCATTCCATCAGATGAGGACTTGGCTGAGTTGGGGAAACTGCTGTTGGAGCAGACCCGTCTGCGAAAGTTTGAGCGACTTGAACGCCTTTTCCTTCGGGGCATCGCACCAAAGTATAAGCGGTTTCGTGCAGAGCGAGTAAAAACTTCACGCTGGTATGAGGCGACCCCAACCAAACCTTTTGATATTTTTTGGAAAGAACTTGACCTCGTTGTTCTCGCCGCACTGCAAATCGCCAATGAGCTGTTAGGGCACTATCGAAGGCATGCAGTAAGCAGTCTGCCGGATGGCGGCCTCCTGGGTGGCGTGCGCGCCATGCAAAGAGCACAGGTTCTGATTGACGAAGCTACCGATTTCTCCCGCGTTCAACTTGCTGCTATGCACGAGATTTCACACCCAACTTCCAGCTCGTTCTTCCTCTGCGGAGATATCAATCAACGCCTGACATCGTGGGGCCTAAAGACAAATGAAGCCTTGGACTGGATTACCAAAGGTATCGAACGGAAGTCGATCACCGTGTCGTATAGGCAAAGCCAACGTCTCGTGGACCTTGCAAAGGCTGTTGCATCACTGGGTGGGTCACAAGCCGAAGACATAATCTTGCCGGATCGTCTCGACGCAGAAGGCTTGTCGCCGGTATGGCAGGACGCTCTGGCCGATCACGATAAGGTCTCCGACTGGCTCACAAGTCGTATTCACGAGATCGACCGAATGCTACAGCGGTCCACAACGATCGCGGTTCTTGTGAATGAAGAGGCTGACGTAGAGCCCCTAGCTAAGGCGCTGAACGACCGCTTGGAAGAGATCAGTCTCTCGGCAGTCGCGTGCAAAGACGGCAAGGTGGTGGGCAACGATAGAGATGTCAGAGTGTTCGATATCCGCCATATCAAAGGCCTGGAATTCGAAGCGGTCTTTTTTATCGGGCTAGATGAGACAATTGCGAAGCATCCCGATTTGTTCGCCAAATTTCTTTATGTGGGGGCAACACGAGCAGCGAACTACCTTGGCGTCACCTTTACACAATCAATCCCTGGGCAAGTGGCGATGCTAGCGCCCCATTTTCAAAAGGACTGGCCAATGTAGCCGGGAAAAGGCTGTCACTGGAACAATGATCTACTATGCTCATTTGGGACACGCGAAGGAAAAATTGCGATGATGGGCGCATTTTCAAGCTATATCAACACAGTGAGGCCTCTATTTGGTGGACTTCGTCACCGACGCGGGCGGGAAAACTTTTCTCGATCGCGGAATCGAATGATCGTCAAATTTGCATGACAATTGCCAGAGCGGGAAACCCGCCCTGGCGCTAAGGTCACTCGGTGACCGGATCTTCATCGCGGCGCGGGAAGGCGACCATTTCGACATCGGGGAACATGCTGTGTTTGACATTGATCGACGTGATGTTGCCGCTGTCGTCGGTGTTCACGAAGAGGACGCCGCAGCGGTCCCAGAAGTTCTTGCCGTCTTTTTCGCCGGATTTGACGTTCAGTTTCAGAGTTTGAGTAGCCATCTTTTGATCCTCACTTTGAGTGTTTCGATGAACATGACCAAAGCTGGCACCAAGGGGCTGTCAGCGAGAAACTTGTCTCGCGAGGAATGCGCTGGCGCAGGGGAATTTTCTTGTTGAAGCGGGGCTTGCACCGCGCCTGCTACGGCTGCCCGCTTATGTTCAGCAATCAGAAACACGGCGTTGAGGATCTGAGTTCGGCACTCCAAAATCGACTGCCACGTCGTAACGCATCAGAATGGCCAAGGACCTCAAAATCCCGCTGCAGTCAAACGGCTTTCGTCAATCAAATTCAACAGCGGCCTCAGGTCACGCGCGCGCTAGATCCGCTTCCTCGTGCTCGAAGGCTGTTGCCATCTCCCTGATCTCTCGCTCCGGAGCCCCCAAGGCACGGGCAACATCACGCCAAGCAATAGTCGCTTCGGCCACCTCGGCAATGATGCGATCTGCCTCGCCGCGTTCGAGAAGATAGGAGTCATGTTGCGCGCGGTGCAGGGCGATACTGGCATCCGGGTTGTCATCGTCGACATAGCTCTTTAGCACACGCGGTTGGTTCGGCACAGGGTTGATGTCGTAGGCTGGTGAGAGGTGCCATCCGCCACGCCCACGCAGAAACCCGTGATTGCGCATATGGTCATCGAGGTTCGTCACGAGAATGGAAAAGGCAACCCGCCGGTAGAGTTCCTCGCGGTCTTGGTCCGGCGTTACGCTTTCTGAAGTGATGATATCTGCCAGGTCCAAATAGCTGTAGCTTTCGCCATCCTTGCCGCCCAGCATCGCCATAGCTGAGATGAACGGGATCCTGCCGTCCTCGTTCCGGTCAAACCGATGGGACAGGAAAACAGGCTTGTCGCCAGCCATCTCAAGCGTGTGATCCGAGACCGTAATTCCAGCGCGCCTTGCCAGCTCCAGCGCTATGGCCTCCCAGCGTTCCACGCAATAGGTGTCGGTCTCTTTCGGGAACTTGGCGACAGACAGGCGGCCGTGCTGGTCAAGGATGCTGGCCTTTGGCCGAGCGCCGCCCAGAGAACTTCCCGGTGCAAACAGCATTTTGAGGTCCTCTGCGGTCTCTTCCCCGCGCAGAACGCGCTGAGACGCATGAAGCAAATCCCCGAGGCTCACCAGCGCAGGCACCCCGATGCCCTCACGCGCTTGAAACTCGCCATCAACCCTGAAGCGCAGCGCACCCAAACGGGTCTCATCATTCACCCCAAGCAGGTAGTCGGTTTCTTGCAGTGTTCTCGAGCGTCGTCCCTCGGCCTCTGCCATGCGCCCCTCAAAACGCCGCATCACCGTTCGCCCCCAGGTATCAGGGGCAGAATCCCCAATCGGCGCAAGCATGTCCTGCCCTGCCTCAGGCACGAATTGCCCTTTAACGAGAGGCATGTCCGGCGAAAGCCCAAAGGCATTTTCGTCGGCAAGCCAGTCTTCATGATAGGTGAAGGACACCCGCTCTCGGCCGCGCCCCGCTGTGCGGTGAAGCGTGCCGACCCGTTTCAGCCCCTGCCAGTCGATCCAGACCTCAACCATTTTTCAGTCTCGCACGTTGCGGGAGGTCATCCAGTGCCATCTGCTCGCCAACCGGATCATCGATATCCCCCCAACCTTTCAAGAGGCCAAGCGCCTGTAACACGGCCACGTAAGTGCCGATCTTAACTGCGGGGTTCCCGCTTTCGATCTTGGCAATTGTCTGCCGTGTTGTGCCAGCGCGCTGCGCAACAATCTCAGCGGTCAACTTGCGGCGCAGTCGCGCAACACGAATGTTTTCCCCAAGTGCCACGAGCTCCTTACGGGCCGCCCTGGGTATTTTGATCGAAACTGCCATAATGATACCTCCAAGCGACACTAAGTGCCTAAATGTTACGCTGAGATATCATTAATGTCAATTTCCTCCGTTTAGCTCGACGATCCAGCACCCCCGCTCAGGTCACATCTTATGTTATCTCAAGATAACATTGGGCGCATTAAGGTTACCAAAACGAAACACAGCCCGATCACCCAATTGCACCTGCAGGCTTACATAGCCACACAAATGCAATGCGTGCACTCGAACTGAACGGAAACGGCGTGAGATCACTTAAGTTCGCCAAGCATGAGATTTATCCGCTGCCGAGCCACAAACGTGACACCGATCTGGAAGCAAGGCTTGTTGAAAGAGATCGTTTTAACAGTCTTCAGACCCCATACGGCGTTCACCATGGAAAACCTGCTTACGAAATTCTCAATTAGAAGCTACCAATTGACGCGAATTATTCTGAGAATAACCGCACCCTACACGCGCCTAGAAGGGCCGGTTAGCTCGCAAAATGAAGTGACCTGATCCATGGCTCGAAAGCCCTCTCTTTCCATCGAAAAACTGTCCGAGTTGCCCGCTCAAAAACTTGCCCAACTGGTGCTGGATGAGGCCGAGCGCAACGCTGGCTTTCGCCGTCAGGTCAAAGCGGCACTCGCCGCGAAATCCGGGCCGGAAGGCATTGCGAAGCTTATCGACCGACGGCTTTCGGGTCTGGAACGCGCCAAAAGCTTCATTGAATGGGACAAAGCCCGCGCCTTTCGCGATGATCTGCAAAGCCTGACCGACACAATCGAGGCCGAGCTTGCACCGGCCGCTCCGGATATGGCGATGGACCGTTTGATACGGTTCATTGCCACACATGAGCGCGTGTTCGAACGGGTCGATGACTCATCAGGCCATGTTCAGGATGTCTACTATCTGGCTATCATAAGCGCTGGAAAATTGACGGCACAGCTGAGCGCCCATGAGGCTGCATTGCTGCCTGATAGAATTATGGCACGCCTTGGCGAAACCACGCACGGCTATCTGGCTGATCTGACCAAGGCCATCGCGCCACATCTGCCGCAATCTACGCTGGCGCAATGGGATGCTGACCTCGACGCAGCAATTGCAAAGCGCAAACTTGAAGAAGCCAAGCTGTCGACGGATCGCTGGCATTATTCCATGACCTCTCAGTGGTCAGAAATGCGCCAATCAATTGCTGAGGCACGCGGTGATATTGACCTGATGATTACCCTAGAAAGCGCCAAAAAGCCACATATGCAGGATGTTCAGGGTATGGCTGTGCGTTTGCTGGCTGCTGGTCGCGCCGATGAAGCTCTGGAATGGGTGCGCAAACCTGGATCACGCGTCAAAGGACAGGATGACGCGCTGTCCCCCCAAAGAGTCCAAATCGAAGCGTCTATTTTGGAAGCATTGGGTGACAAATCAGCAGCTCAAGCACTGCGCTGGCAGTGCTTTGAGAGCCGATTATCAGCCGACATCCTGCGCGATTATCTGAAAAACTTACCTGACTTTGATGACATTGAAGCCGAGACAAACGCTTTGCAGTATGGCCTGTCTCATCAGGTTCCGGAATTAGCTTTGCGGTTTTATCTCGATTGGCCACGCCTTGACCTCGCCGCACAGGTCATCCTTCAGCATCACGCTCACTGGGATGGAGGCCTCTGGCACAGCTTGCCCAAAACTGCAGAAACGCTGGAACATGAGCATCAGGCGGCGGCAACGATCCTTTATCGCGCGCTTCTGGACGATATCCTCAAGGCGGCGCGATCCAAGGCATATGGGCATGGGGCGAAGTATTTGGCAAAACTTGCCCTGCTGGCCAAGGCTGCTGATCCCTTCCTTCCGGAAGGCGTCATGGAACATGGATCTTATATGGCTGAGCTTCGAAAAAACCATGGCAGAAAATCTGGTTTTTGGGGGCGAATTGGGTAGATGGGGAGCCGCATCCAAGGCGTTTTGATCATGGTTTGCGCCGAATTTTTGGGCGCAGCCATGCCGTGAAGCATCAGCTCAATAGGTGCAACCTCGCCTTCAGCGCGCCGTCGATCGAAGCAAGCAACGCCTCCGGGAAACCATCCGGAAGCCGATTGAACGTGGCCTCAACGATCGCGTGCGAGGTCTCCTGTAGTTCTTCGAACAGGCCCTGCACGACTGCGCGGGACAAGCCGGATTGCACGCCGGTCTCCACGATGTGGCGGCCCACGATATTCGAAACCTTGTAGTGGTTCGAGTTGCCGAAGTTCATGGCCAGTTTGAAGTATTTCCGCTCGATCTGCCGGGCGTCGACGGTCGGTTGCACCGTCAAAACGTCGTACAGTGGCGTCATGTGAAAACGGCCGCCGGGCAAAAGACTGACGCTGAAGTTCTTACCATGGCCGTCTGTCGCACCCAGCAGCCAGAACAGGACATTCGCTTTGAAAAAATCGTACCGATCTTTGTTGGGATCATCACTCCCCAACAAGAGTTCCATGATATCTGAGATTCCTGGGCCGCCCTCGTTCTGGTACTTCTGGGTAGGCACAACGGACAATGCCTGACAGCAATCTTCCTGAGGCAAACGGATCAAGCGGCCATCTGACGTCCAGCGCCGGTCAAAACGCTCAACCACCAAGGCTTTCTTGTCGCCAAACTGAGCCATTTCGACATTCGCAGCTCTAAGCCCAAACGCTTCCATCAGCTTGAGGCATAAGTATTCATTCTCAACGCTGTCAGACAAATCCATGCCATTGGGCAGTCTGCCGATTTGGGGCTTGATGATGTGTGTGGTTGGCGTTGTGCCGGTTGGCTCAATCCACTGGCCGTCTTTGCGAAGAAGGGCCGTTTTTTCCTGTGCGCCAGCTACAGAAATTCGGAAGTCATTCTCGCGGCGAATACCTAGAGGCGCGAGATCGAGGTCGCTCAAGATTGCTCCGATCTGAGCCTCGTCAACAGGTTCCCCAGTCAACTCAGACATCGGTTGTGGCTCTTGCCCATCGGGTAGAAACTGAAGCGCTCCAACACAGTCGCGTCCAATTTGTGACAGCAAGCTGAAGGCATCTACGCCCTCGGCCCCCACGCGTTCCGCGACCCTTCGGCGGATGAGGTCACTGTCAGGCAACAGGTTGTCAAAGACGGCCATCACAGGCGCGCCGCTGTACCGGTTCTCCTGCAATGGCAACGACAAAGACACGGGCATCCGGTGCTCCCATTCGAGCCAGTCTCGTGCATAGGCGAAACTGACGCCGCCCGAGGGCTCACGCACCAATTGACCCACGAGCCGCGCGTTCAGGAAAACGTTCAGCGGTATGTAGCTGCGCTTGCGGCCCATGTCAGAAAATGTCCTCTAGCCCGTCTGATGTGCCTTTGCTGCGCTCGGCCACCGTAATTTCGAGCTCCAAGGCCGCGATCAAATCAAATACCGTTTCCAGCTTGGTGCCCCCACTGCCGTTCTCGATTTTGGAGATCGTCTCCTGCCAGACACCGCTCATCGAGGCGAGTTCCTTCTGGGTCAGTTTCTTTGCCTTCCGAGCTTCGCGAATTGCGTGGCCCAAGTTTTTTGATGTACGAACGAGGTTCTTCATGGCGGTTCTCCTGCCACTGCATATGACCCATGGATCATAAATTGTCAATATGATCTCAAAATCATAAGCGCGCAGTATGATCTGAGCATCATAGACCTCAACAGCGTTGCGAGCTGTCTCACAGACTTCGCAAATGTCCTCACGGCTGCAGCCCTGCAGCTCGAACTTGCTCAGGCGTCACCAGCTTTGTCGCGATCAGATCCTCGATCTGCCGGTTGGTGATGTGGCGGCACAGAGGATGGCACTCGTGGATCCATTCGGCGAGGCTGGCGCGGCCTTTGGCTTCGGCCTCTCGCGCCTTCTCGCGGTCGGCTTGGATCTGGGCCAGTCCCTTCTCCCATCGGCGCATCTTGAACCAGTTGTCCGAAAAACAGACCTTGCTGCGTGTGTAGCCTTCGCTTTCCTTCGCATAGGCTTTCACCGCCTGAAGCAGGTCATCGGGCTCCACCCCGGCCTTCACGGCCCCTGAGATCAGGCGCAGACTGGTTCGCCGGTCTCGGATCCTGTCCTCGGGATAGGCCGCCAAGATCTTCTCAGCTTCAAGATCTTCAACCTCCTCCGCCGCCTCGCGCCTGCGCGTAGGTGGTTTATGGATGGTTTTAGGATGGTTTGGGGTCCACCGTGAACCCCGTACCCCGTTCACCGTGGACCCCGTACCGGGTTCAGGCTGGACGGGGTTCACAGTGACCCCCGTGTCGATGTCGGGCTCGGCCGTGGGTTCCAGCGCGGCCACGCGCTCCAGAACGATGCGGTAAATAACCGTATAGCCGTTCTTGCACTGCCGCCGCCCTGTCTCGATCAGAATGCCTTCGCGCAGGAAGTCGATGATGGTGCGCTTCACCGTGCTCTCGCTAAGCTCTGTGTGGCGCTGGATCGTCCCCTTGGAGCACCAGATGCCCGAACCGTCATCGCTCGCCTTGTCGGCCAGAAACATGATGATCTGCTTGCGCGCGGCGCTGCCAAAGCGGCGCTCAGCGCATTCATTTGCGATACGCCAGCTCATGATCTCACCGCCAATTGGGTTGAGGTCAGACCGGAAATGCCATATGATTGGAGACAGAAATATTCTTCTATGCCGTTGAGGTGGGTGGCCGCCCCCTCAGCGGTTTTTCTTTGCCTTTTCACCAGAGGAAAAGCCGGTGAAAAACCGTTTACTTGGGGCTTGTAACCTCTTGAAAAGTGACCCTGAACGAAACAAGTCCGTTTACAATTTTTCCCTTTGAAATCAGCAAAATTTTCCGGATTGCAAATCCGTGTACACCGGTTCGATTCCGGTACTCGCCTCCATTTCATTTCAAGCACTTAGCCGAAATCTAGAAGACATACGCGAATTTCAAACACGGATATTTGAAACAAGAGCGCTGAGCCACGCATGTGGCTAGTATTCTCAACGGAAGCGCATTGGCGAAAAATTCGAGGCGACCGCCTTCTCATGAGAGTGCAAACAAGAAACCAAGACACAGACTTCTCAAGCGATTTCTCGGCATCGCTGCCGTTGAGCGAGAGTCAGTCTAAAGTCAGGTATGCGGACAAAACGCTCTTTCGCTGCGCATTCATGAATGACCGGATTATGTGGTGCGCGACGCTAGAAAAATGCTCTCGGAGACCTCAGCCCACTGGCTGTACACCTCAAGAGAAACAGCGTGTAGCACGCCATCGGCCTTTTGTTACGCCTGCTTTAACTGGTAAATCAAATTGGACGAAGCATTGCGTGTTTCCTCAAGCGCTCGCTCTGCCGCATCAAGCAGCCGTTTACGTGATGAAACCATTGAGCCGCGCTTCAGAGAGTCTTCGATTTTATAGAAACTAGTGTGCAGGTTCTTTGCTCCCAGAGTGGCACAAACGCCAGTGGTGTTGCGGACACGGGATCTCACGCATTCTTCCTCAAAATACGAAGGGTCACATGTCTTAAACAGTTGGATGATGCAGGAGGCCTCGTCAAACAGTTCATCCAGGCTTTTGCCAGTGAGCTCAAGGCCAGTTGCCGAAACCAGCACATTCAGGGGCTCCAATTCGAGCACCGATCGCGAAGATTTGTTGTCGAAACCGACCGCGCACTCCTTGGTCATCTTACCAGTCAGCGCCAACCGGAGCGCTTCGGTCGAGATGGGCTTGGTTAATATTCCCTGCATTCCGGCGGCAAAGATCTCGTCCCGGTCTTTCGGACTGGCATGTGCGGTTTGTGCAATGATTTTTGTGTGCTGGTTAGGACCTTGACGGTCACGCAGCAATCTGGCGGCCTCGGTACCGTCGATGTGCGGCATGCTGATGTCCATCAGTATCAAGTCAAAGTGCTCATTCATGGCCACGTCAATCGCATCCCGCCCGTCCTCGGCCTCAGACACTGAGTGTCCTAGCGCTTCGAGCATATCTGTAAGTAACAGGCGATTTATTTCGTTGTCATCGACAACGAGAACTTTCTTGTGTTCGGCCGTGCCGGTCGAAACGCGATTACCATTAAGTGATCGCGCTTTGTTACAGTCCCGATTGTCGAACCGGGCAGAACCTGGCGCGAGCCCAACTGGAATACGAACACAGAACTCGCTTCCAGCCCCTTCCTCACTCTTTAGATCTATCTGACCGTCCAACGCGTTGACAGACGTTGCCACGATGCTCAATCCCAAACCTGTACCTTCAGAATGACGCCCGTATGATGCGTCGAGCACTGTGAATGGCTCAAAGACACTTTCAATATCACATGACCGTATCCCCGGGCCGTTATCTTTCACCACAAACTCGAGTATACCTTCAGGATCAAACTCCAACAGGATGTCGATTTTTGCGCCTGCTGCAAATTTTACAGCGTTGCCAACGAGGTTTGCAGCAATTGTCCTGAGCAACCGCGGATCAGTCTCAACGTCAAGCGGCATACCTGGTTCGAACATGAGAGTGATCTGACTGCCAGCGCGCTCTGCCTGTGCAGAGTTTTCCTCTACAATTGCTTTCATCATATCCGACAGATTAACACAGTCCTTTTGAAGCTTGACGTTGCAGCTTTCCAGCCTGCTCACTTCCAGAACGTCGTTAACGTGCTTGAGCAGAGTGTGAGTTGACGTGCTCACGAAGCCAAGATATTTTTTTTGCGAGTTGGTCAACTCAGTCCGTTCGAGAAGGCCCACAGCACCAACGACTCCATTCAACGGCGTCCGCATCTCGTGACTGAGCACCGAGATAGCATTGGACTTGTGCATATTGGCTTCTTTGGCTGCTTCCAGTGAACGCTCCAGCAGCGCTCTGTTTTCTGCCCAGTTGTCCAACAAGCCGTTGAAAACGAACCTTAGAGAAACGAGTTCAGTCGGCGTCAGGAAATTAAAGTCGGGGACGCGCGCCGTAAGGTCTCCACATCGGACTTTCTTGACCACCTCCGATAACTTGTGAATGGGGCGCGCAATCAGACCCGACAAGACCCAACTCGCCAACGCGGCAATCAAAAAAAGCACTAAAAGTGTGCCAAGGAGTTTGTTCGCTTCAGCGCTCGCTGCTTCTTCAAGCTCAGAAATAGGCTGTGGAACCATTGCCCCCCAACCTGTGGACGGAACAGAAGTGTAGCCGGCAATCACGTCAGCCTTCAACGGAGGTGCGTAGAACTGCATTACTCCGGTTTGACCAGATGTCATGCGTTGCACCACTTCAAGCCCGGCCACGTCTTTGGACGTTTCAACCCACTCCTTTTTCGGATGCGCCAAGACACGGCCCTCGTGATCTACAATCATGGCGTGACCACGATCGCCAAAGGCGATGTCAAGCTGCTGTGAAATCAGGAAACTCGTGTCGATCACCCCTACCAGAAGCGTTCCGGAAGCAAATAAGCGCGTGATGTAGATAACTGGTCCAGACGGCGATCGCTGGACGCCCGAAAACGTGGACTTGTCGGTTGCTGCATTTGCGCGAAGGCTGGCCAAGGCCGCCTCGCGTGGCGCTTCAAACTCTCGATCGTACAACACGTTCATAACGTGATTGTCGGGACTAATAACCGCCACCGACCGAAAATCGTATGACCCAAGCAGTTCATCAATCGAGCCCTGAGCGTAGTGTTGGTCATAGTTGGCCACCACAAAGTCGAAAGTGGCTTTGACGTCGATCGCGTATCGATCCAGCGTCGATGCAAGGTTCTCAGCAATGACAACATGCGATTGCTCCACCTTGTCCAGCTCGCGCTGAAGAGCCACTTTGTAACTGTTCTGCGAAAACACGCTGATGGCTAATAGCAATATAACCACCATGCCCAGAAACATGTGGACGCGCACTTTCTGAGTATTTCGAAAAGCGCGTGATAAGCACTCCATCACATTCGACACTACACTGTTCCTCCAACGCAACGTAGGTTAGACCGTCAGAACAGGTGCATTAGGGGAAATAAAGATTATCCCGCATATGCTTTCGTATATGCACGATAGTCGTTTGATTGGGATATGAAAGATTTTATCCAAATCGGACTTCAACGGTCGGAAGGTGGGACCGAAAAATTCTGGTTCAGCACGTGTGTTTGATTTGTGTACTGTCGTTTGCGACTCACGTCTGCATATCGCGGTTTGCGCCAGTTCATTCACTGCGCGGCATTCGTCATCATGGGCTCGTTCCGGCCGTTCGCCACAGTTTGCACCGATGGCTGCAATGCGGACAAACCTGCCGCCCAAGAAATCGCAATCGCAGTCACCGCTGCAATCCGGTTTTAACAACCTCTACTGCCCCAGCACTTCAAGCAGCACCTCGCCTGTCGCACCGGAAGGGGGGCGGGTGCCTGCGACAATCGAAAGGGTCAAAGCCACGTCAATCGTATGAACGCGGCGCGACACTTTCTGTGGCGCGATGCCCTGTCCAGCAAATAGGATCGGCACAAACGTATCGTAGCGCCAAGGTGAGCCGTGGGTCACCGTCACTGACAACCCGTCCATATCGTTGATGAACCATTCCGGTTGGAAAACAAGGTAGATATCCCCCGACCGGCCGGGGTGGTAGTTATTCAAGACCGCCTGCATCAAAGCATTGTCCGGCAGTGATCCCTCGCGAAGGCGCGAACTGGGGATCGCATAGGCGACACCTTCAAAGGCCACCAGTTCATCCGAAATCATAGTTTCAAGCGCGACGCGGTCGATGTCAGGATTGTTGCGAACCTCTGCGGCCAAGGTCAGATAGGGGTGGTCATAGCCTTCAAACAATGCACCGGGTATGCCGAAACGCTCTTTGATCCGCGCAACGGCGGGTGCCGTGTCCCAGTTGTCTGGCGTGACATAGCCACCCGGCATCCCGATAGAGGCAAGATAGCCGGGTGCTTCTGGAGCACCGTGGTCGGAGGACAAGACAATCAGGGTATTTTCAAGACCAACCTCGGCATCGATATAGGCAAAGAGATCAGCCAGCGTCCGGTCAAGCTGTAGCAGGTTGTCTTCGGCCTCAAGACTTGAGGGACCAAAGAGATGGCCGACGTAGTCAGTTACGGAAAAGCTAACGGCGAGAAAATCGGTCACATTGTCATCACCCAAACCTTCAGCATCAATCAAAGTCTTGGCAAAATCTGCCGTCATCTTGTCGCCAAACGGGCTAAGCGTCAGGAACGTCGTGTAGTATCCGCTTTCTGCTTCGCCCAGAGGATGGGGAAACGTGCTCCCAAATCCGGCGAAATCGGGCTTGTATCCTTTTTCGTTGGCGAAGAGATAGGTGTCTATGGGGTTCAGCAATTCCCACGACTGCCCGCTAAAGCTTTGTGGCAAACCTTTGTCGTTCCAAGCCTCTACCCATTCGGGATAACGGTCGTAGTAGTAATTGCTTGTCACGAACTGTCCAGCGGCTTTTGAAAACCAGAAGGCCTTGCCTGCGTGTCCGGCCATCGCAACCGCACCCCGATCCTTGATCGAGACGCCGAAAACTTTTGCGCGACCGGCTGTGTTAACGGCTAGTTCGTCACCAAAGGTCGAGGTCAGAATTGTAAGTGGCGAACGGCCATCACTCGTCGCCGCACGCTGCGTGGGGTCGATTTCAGTCGCATCGTCAACATCCGCACCACTCGTCAGGAGAGAATAGTCCGGGTCTTCAATGTTGTAGACGGTACGGCCAGCTTCGCGGTCATACCAAAGATTGCCGATCATGCCGTGCGCTGCCGGGTTGGCTCCGGTTGCAAGCGTCGTATGCCCTACAATCGTTTCTGTGTTGGCATGTGTATGGTGGGCGTTGTTGTAGTGGATGCCTTCTTCCAGAAGGTAGCGGAAACCACCCTCTCCGAACTGCTTGAGATGTCTGGTCGGCATGTCGCCGCGCAACTGATCAACAGTGATTTGCACGATGAGTTTTGGTTGGCTCTGGGCTGTGGCAGCCATCGGCATTGCGCCCAAAGCGCATATCACCAAGCCTATAGTTTTTGGCAGAAAGTGCATTAGGAATCCTGTTTTTACAAAGAGTGTCAAACCGGAGTATGCAGTTATTCTTCACCTTGAAACAACCTTAGTCAAAAAAAGCAATCTCAACGGCAAATTTGGGCTGATTTCGTTGAAAAAGTCGTTGGTTTTTGGCGTTGCGCGTTTAGCTACTGCGCTGATTTTATTGAACGACCGATGCTGAGGCTTGTTGTCAGCCGGTGGTTGTCACCATTGGCTTGAGTTTTGCTAGTTTCCGGAGGTTTTGGGCGATGGC
>NZ_ONZG01000031.1 GCF_900302455.1 Falsiruegeria mediterranea M17 | reverse complement strand
GAGAACTCGTAAAACAGTGCCGCCTGCGCTTCCTGCTTGGGTCCCATCATCGCCAATCCTCCCAATCAATAAGAGAATTGAATCAGCAGATCATGCCTCGATCAAGTATCAGTTTTTCAACAAAATCGGCGGATTGCTGCCATTCGCTGCGCTCTGAACCAAGGGCTGCAATGCGCAGATAGCGGGCTTTGCAAAGTCGGTCTTGAAATGTCGGAGCAGCGGACGAAGCGGACCCATGCCGCTGCAGCGAATGCATCTGCAGAAAGTGTGAAATGATGCTTACTCGTGCAGCATCAGGATTTCGCCAACGCAGCGGATTTCCCCAGAGCGGTCGTTAAAAGCTGATCAGATCGGCGGAGTCCGATCCGACCCTTCGCTGCGGTCGGTTTCAACAATCGAGATGCGGGACTCAGCGGGCATCCGCGCGCACTCCCTGCATTTGCAACCCGATGTTTTTACGCAGACCCTTCCGAAATCAGTCTATCGATTCTGTTGGCACTAACGGCGGCCATGGCTTGGTACCCCCCATGCGACGAGGGTTAATATGCTAAGTCAAATCTGGCTTCCTCCCTAAGGCGTGTCGGAATTGACGAACAAAAGATCCAGGTCCTGAGTTGGGACAAAGTTCCGGATGGTTGTCTCAAATCGGGTCGGAGCGGTCTTCTTCAGCCCATCGAAACACAAGCTCACCAGGGCCTCAGGTCGGGCCTTATCCACAATAAGATGAAATTGGCCAATCGGACCCTGCCAGTTTGCGCCGGTGGTCAGGACATAGCGCACTTGGCTGGCTAAAAGCGCGCCATGGTTGGCTTTCTTGAGACGGTTGAGAACGCCCTTCTTTTCACCGGCTGACATACAGAAATCCGCCGGAGAGAAATCCCTTAACTGCGGGTCCGCGATAAAAAACGCACCGGCAATGGGCCGGTAGGCATGACGCACATGCACCGTCTTCCCTGCAGGGAAGGTCTGGCTCCAGTAATATGTTGCCTTGGCCGTCCAGAGCGGCTCGGGGTCATAGCCGTCATTCCAGCGCACAACATCGTTCTCCTGCAGCCAGCTTCGCGCTTGCGACGATTGCGCCTCCAGCGCATTCATCAGGCCGAGATAACTTAACGAGTCGATTGGGATGCCGTATGAGATCAGCTGTGATGTGACGTCGATGCCATTCCGCATGGCCTTCACTTCCAACTGAGGCGAGATTTCATTCCCGTCGACCCAGACACGGAAATTGCTGCGGGATTGAACCGTATCGCTGTCCTCACCCAGCACAGAATAGCTGTGCCAGGCCAGATCATATTCCGGAAGCGGAAAGGCGACGAGGGTCGTTGTGCCGAGGTTGTCAGCTGCGCGAAACTGGTAGTCGACGCGAATCTCAGTAGTTGAAATATAGAGCTGTTCGGTCAGGATTTCGACCGGAGCGTCCCGCACCAACCTGAGTCCGCCAGCCTCCATAACCGCCATCGAGTCATTGGCGTAGAGAGGCATGGGCACGACCATGGACAAGGTTGCAGCGGCCATTGCAGCTCGAAGAAAACGTCTCATGTGGGTCTCCCGATTTCATTTTGGTGGAGAACCACACCGGGCCGTGGTTTCGGCTCGGTGCGGTTGTGATTTTAGGGGTTGTCCACGTAGTAGCGTGGTCCCCCTGTTCCTTGTCTATTGCCTGGCATGCCCAATTTGGGGGGCTTGTAGCTAAGCGGCGGCAGTTTTTCGGAACGTGAAGGGCGGCGCAGTGGCTTGGTTCCGACTATCTCGGCTTGCCCGTGGGCTACGCCATCTCGGGTCATGCTGCCATCCGCCGCGACTTTCAGGACGATACCCCAGGCTGAAAAATAGGGCCCGGATGCAGGTGCATTGTCATATTCCCAGCAGGATCCCGGCAGGTTGCGATTTACACCGCAGACTTTCCATGTGTTGGTCGATGCTGTGTAAGCGGCGGTATAGTTTCGGTCACACATCAAATTTCCGATGATCGCGTCGACATCGCAAGAAAACCGGAAGTTGAACGGCTTTGAACGCAGTCGGAATTCGACGTCGACACCAGACGCCTGACTGGCTGTTTGACTGGCGCCGCTTGTATGTCCGCCCTCGACGATCAGAAAGATGTCTGACACACCCGCTGCCCCACCATAGTCAATGGCATAGGCTTGAACGCTTGTGGCCTGTCCGGGAACAAAGAAGGGGGTCAGGTCGATTGCCCCGGCCTCGAAGTTAAATCCCATGGAACTGACGTGTTCAATGTTGCCGCCATTTGACTGTTTGAACCCACTTGCGTCCTGCTGCCCGACGGACACGCATTTTGATCCGTTGAAACAAAACACCAAAACGTTGTCGACGTAGATGGGTTTGGTGCCAGCGTTGTCTCCGGCCAGGGTGATTTTACCACCCGGATCAAGGGTGACGTTGCCCGACCACGGTGGCGCCACATTCAGGGTCTTGCCGAGAAAACTGTCGGGGTCGATCAAAAATCTCGTCTCGAGAAAGCTCTCGAAATTTGCAGACGGAACGGTTTTCACGCTGCTGAATAGCTTGATCGAATGGGCCTGTGCCATGCCGTTGCCATGCTCGTCCACGGGCGGGGGTGCGAGTGCTGCAAGCTTTGCAGCCGTGTCGGGGGATAGTAATTTCGCCAGAACGGCCGTCTCGCGATCCTGATCGATCCGGGTTGTGCTACAGGCGTTGAATCGGTTCATGCAATCGGGTTGCCGCGCCGCGTTGCAGGCATTGAACACCTCGCCGCAAGGGCCAGCAGACGAAGGCAGGGTCACCATGGGCGATATTGCAGGTTTATAGATGTCTGCCTTGGGTATGGTGGTCGGTATTTGCGGAATTTGCGCAGGCCTGCCAGCCATACCGCCGGGCACACCGTTCATTTCATCAGCCCAGGCAAGGCAATTCATCAACTCACCGGGGCCATGCAGCACCACTGAATTTCCAAGCACAAGCGCGGACATGCCGGAAATGAAACTCTGGTCACAGGCGCAGAGATACAGTCCCATTTGGTTGCGACCGCCGTAGCACATCTTTTCTACGGGGCTGCTGTTGTATTGCGCCCATGCTGACGTGCCTGTCATGGCAAGAGCCGCACCCAAAAGCATCATCATGCGTTTCATTCTGCTTCTCCTACGTAAATCATGTGGCTCGCCAGTTCTTTGCCCTCGTAGCTCAGCACCACACGGTAGGCGCCGAGCGGCCAGCCGTTCGTTGGCACCAAAAACGAGCCGCGCAGCTCAATCATCTGGCCAGTGGGAACAGCGGCAACATCCAACGCTTGCTCCATCGCCAGCTGGCCATTTTCCAGATAGTGAAGCTGTTGCAGGATGTGGCCTGTGCGTTCTGTGCCCGTGATGGCTGCGAACATGTGGATTTCCGGCGTGCTGGGCTGAAAGATCGTCTTTGCGTATCCCGGAGCCTGGCTAATTCTCGCATCATCCCCAACGGTCAGAAGAACCACGCTTAGCGCTGCGTCCGGTCGGGTTTCTAGCGCCTGAGGAGGATCAAGCAGTCGAAGCGTGTTCAAGACTTTGACGACGTCCTCGGCCCGATCATTCATCATCGCCTCGGGAACGATACCCCAGCCGATGTAGTAATTCGGAGCTGCCGGCAAATAGACTGCAATCGCCCAGTACCCGGTCCCGTCAATCAAAAGGTTGTAGCGGTGCAATGTACCTTGGATCCCTGCCAGATTGACAGGTTCCTTTGTCACGATGGGCGCTGAGCTGAACATAATGCTATGGAAAGCTTCGATCAGGGCACTGTCCTCTAAATGCTGATCTGGTGTCATGGTCGTAACACCCACCACGACATTTCCATCCTGAGAGGTGAACATACCTGTCCCACCGTTGGGATCATCCTGAACGTCTCGCGTCCACTGCGATGGCAAATCAATTTGCCATCCACTTTTGGGTGCGGTCCAGGTCGTATCCAGGGTCAGGTCCTGATGCGGATGCGCCACTTGGCGGCACAATTGCACATCTGCTGAACTCAAAACGGGTTCGTATTTTTCGTGGCCACCGTTCACCGACACAATGATATGCGTGCAGTTCGAAGACTGTCGACATTCTGCGATGATCGGATCAGTGCCAGGAAACTCGGTCCGGTTCCCTTTGTATGACGTACTCCAAGACCCTCCCGGCGTTCGGCTGTGCAGGGTGACATACTGATAGGGACCGGACAGAGGCGCGATTCTCAGCGTTTGATCCGCACCGATTGTCTCAATCTTGACAGGGAAATATGTGCCGCCTGTGCGATAGCGGTCAGGTGCCCCGGTTCCATCCGTTGTGACGGTCGCGACTGTCTCGCAGCTTTGGGCAAAGACCGCGAGTGGTGCGATCATTGCGGCGACGGACAGAACGTACGCTAGCGATTTCATTTGTGCGTCTCCTTACTGGAACGGAACGATTTGAATGGCTTGCAACATCCGAAGCATTTCGGGTTGATGCTGCATCAGGATTTCCTGAGGGCCAGTTACGTAAATGGCATAGAAGACGCTGGGGTCTTTTCTTTTGAAGAGAAAGGTCAACTGCCGGAAAGGAACATCGCCATGCAGATACGAGGCGCCAAACGACCAGCCATCCATAAGTTGGCCATTCTCAGACATGTTCTCGATCTGATGGGGGCCATCCTGATCAAACTGGACACCGGGTGCGTCCATCAGTTGAGATTTCAGGTCCGCGATCCCGGCCTGCAATGAGGCATAGGCCTCGCCCGCAAGGGCTTCGATAACAATCGAAGGGCGCATTTCCGGCGGGTATTCCATCAAACCGACACGCAACGCGTATGGAGCTGGTTGATCCGGATGCCAAGCATCATAGCGCACAAACACAAACCCCAGTTCGGGATGTGGTTCTGCGACGAGATTCTTGAACAGTTCTGCCTGGTCAAAATTGGACGTTTGCGCGGGCGGTATTGTATCCACGACCGGAGGTGCTGTTTCACCTGCATAGGTGCCAATCACGTAGCCCGGTAAGAAGGTATCGAATATCTTGTCAAAATCATCGGAGTACGCATCATAATTTTGCCTGGCTGTCACCGTCCAAAGCACGTAGCCAACAGGGCCATCAATGGCAAAAAAACCACCAATGATGACTTGCTGCCCATCCATGTCGGCCGTCCAGGCCGAGACCTCCCCCGGTAACCCAGACAGAGTTTCAGCCTGCGATCCAACCAGAATGGCCTCGGGAGAGATGGTTGAGATAAAGGCCTCGCGCAAACTTTCCAGCGATACATCACGTGACAGATGCACGGCGCGAACCTCGCCAAAGGCGTTGCCGTCGGGGCTTTGCATTTGCAGCACCCGGTCCGTCCCATCATCCATCTGGAGCGATTGCCACGTATCAGGCGTGGTGATCTTGAACCCAAAGATCGGGTCGGTGTGCGTTTCTGCCAATGCGCGCTCTGCCGGGACAAGCAGTATCGCAAAAACGGCAGACAAGAAGACGTTGAATGCTCTCATCACGGGGTTACCTTTGCTATTTGATCTATGGGCCAATTTTGATTGGCGGGAAGTGGTTACCGTCGACATAGTGGTGCAATGTTGAAGGCGATGATGCGATCCCTGAGAACCTCAAAGGAGACCTTGCTGCTACAGTCATCGTCGGTCGTTG
The DNA here is from genome assembly GCF_900302455.1 of Falsiruegeria mediterranea M17. Classification (GTDB taxonomy): domain Bacteria; phylum Pseudomonadota; class Alphaproteobacteria; order Rhodobacterales; family Rhodobacteraceae; genus Falsiruegeria; species Falsiruegeria mediterranea. The sequence continues at coordinate 825 of NZ_ONZG01000031.1, read as the reverse complement.
CGACTCCGGTCATTGACGTGCCGCTACCGCTGGTCTCAACCGAAGAGAAAGACACGTCGGAATAGGGTTTCACGTCTGCGAACACTTGTTCGAAACGATCAAGGGGAAACTGCGTTTGCAGTTCGTCATGCAACAACTGGCGCGCCGCTACATATTCCCCGGTGCTGGCCAAGAGGACAAAGTCGCGGGCGGTTGTTCGGTCAGACGAGGTCAACAGATCCACGAGCAGCACCACCACTCCGACAAGGACCACGAGAGCCAACAGAATCTTACCTAGTGTTTTCATGAGCGTTCCTCCTAAAACCCTCACAACACATTATAGAACTGGAATGGGAAGTGTTCCCTGATCTCGATCAGGCCGTGGAGCCTGCGATGCTTAGTTGTCTGGGGAGATTTGGTTGTAAACGGTGGACTTCTAGCATGGGAGAGAAAAAAAATGATCCCCATTCAAGTATTTCAAACCGTGCCCAGAAATCGTATGCGTTTAACAGAAACCTTGGTGGGGAAAACGAAGATATTCGGGCTGAATTTGAGGGCTACAGGTCCGCCAACTACTCCACTCTTGAATGGCTGCATTTGACGATTCAGATTGGAGTATTCGCGTTTGCAGAGAATGGCCGCAATCCGCCCATTGCGAAGCATGCTGCGCTAAGAAGCAAGGTCTGGGTTGGGCTGATTTCGTTGAAAAAGTCGTTGGTTTTTGGCGTTGCGCGTTTAGCTACTGCGCTGATTTTATTGAACGACCGATGCTGAGGCTTGTTGTCAGCCGGTGGTTGTCACCATTGGCTTGAGTTTTGCTAGTTTCCGGAGGTTTTGGGCGATGGC
>NZ_ONZG01000029.1 GCF_900302455.1 Falsiruegeria mediterranea M17 | reverse complement strand
TCGAGATCGAAAACCTGGTCGGCACCAACTTCGACGACAGCCTGACGGGCAACAACGAGCGCAACCAGCTGTCGGGCCTGGACGGGGATGACTTCCTGTTCGGCTACGGCGGCACCGACTACATGAAAGGCGGCGCGGGCAACGATACGATCAACGGCGGCGCCGGGTCGGACTTTGCGATCTTTGACGGCAACCGCGGCGATTACACGATCACCCGGAGCTCGGCGACGGATGTGACGGTGACGGGGGCCGACGGCACCGACAGCCTGATCTCGGTCGAGTATTTCCAGTTCGACGACGAGACCGCGAACATCTGGCAATTCGCGATCGCGTAAGGCGGCAATCACGCCAACCGAAAAACAAAAAACCCCCGGCCCGTGTGATGCGGGCTGGTGGAGAAAGGGATCGCGTCTTGTCTAAGTGGGTCACGGGTTTTCATTTCGTAAGCAAAGGAGTTTCCGATGCCTACATCCCAGCTCGACAACAACGCAATACCGCCATGAAGTACGACAGGCGCCGATACAAGCGGTGCAATAGTATCCAAACCGTATTCGGTAGGGTTCAAGGACTGGAAACATGTAGCAACACACTATGGTCACTTGGCTAAAGTCTTCCTCTCAACCATAGCACTTGTTGCAGTCGCATCTACTGGTCACAAATCCCGGGCCGACAAACCTCACTTCACTCGGGGTTTGGTTCTACCATATTGATAACATGAGCTAGAAATATCACGTCGGTAACGATATGCGGTATTCGAATATCATTTTAGGAGATCATTGTGTCTATCGCCAGTTTTGCCAAAAATCTCACGCTTTCTTTTGATACTGAAGACCGCCCCATAACAGACGCGGAAAAGGATGTCCTTTTCGAAGCTCTTGCAAGTGATGAAGCAGATTTGGCCACTAAATTGGCGTTGCTCAGCTTTGTCAACGGGATAGGGGAAACCTCTGAAATTGCGGGTGCAACCGACACCCTGATTACGCAGCTCAGAGAGGAAGGGAGGAACGTTTCGGAATCGTTGCAGCAAATCAGTGGCTTCGTAAACATGTTTCTGGCTGGATTTATCCTGCCGGAACGTCGTGCTCCGCGCACCCGTAGCATGCAACGCACAGTTCTCAACTTTTATCACGCCCTTCCACCATTCCATACTTCAGGATACGCGATGCGGTCACATGCCCTGGCCACAGCGGCGCGCAATCACGGAGCATGGCAGCACAAACACCATTCCCGCATCGGGTACCCGTGGGATGTGCGGGGCAAACACCGTAACCCAAACGCCCGAACAACCTGGTATGATGGTACCCCCTACCTTCATGATCGCGGTACGATCGGCGCGCGGGGCGACCTCCGGGCACACATACTTGCCGCGACCGCGGCGATCCGACGCGCCATCTACCTTGAGCGGCCTTCCGTCGTGCAGGCGGCTTCAGCTTATGTGAACGCGCTACCCGTTCTGATCGCAGCTAGAGAGATGGGTGTCCCCTTCGTTTATGAGGTGCGTGGCCTCTGGGAAATCACTGCTGCGATGGGGCGGCCGCACTGGAAAAACACGGATCGTTTCAAGATAGATTTCGACATCGAGTGCATGATTGCCCGCGAAGCGGATGGTGTCATTGCAATCACCAACGGCGTGCGCGACGAACTGATACGGCGTGGGGTGGACGCGGACAATATTGTTCTATCCCCGAACTCCGTGTCAGATGGCAGCCTCGAAAATCTGCCCTGCGATCAAGATCTGCAGGACGAGTTGGGGCTGCTCCCCGGTATTCCCACACTCGGATACATTGGATCCTTCGTCAAATACGAGGGGTTGGAAATGCTGGTGGAAGCTTGCCAAAAGCTTCGCCAAGAGGGATATGAGTTCAACCTGCTCCTTGTTGGTGACGGCCCACATTACCAAACGTTCAAGAACAACTTGGATGAGATGGGCTGTGTTGATACTGTCATCCTTCCTGGGCGCGTCCCCCATGAGGAGGTTGCCCGGTACTATTCCCTGATCGATATTACCGTTTTTCCGCGGTTGTCTTACGAGGTTTGCGAGCTGGTTTCACCGCTGAAGCCGCTCGAGGCGCTGCTACTTGAAAAGCTGGTGATCGGATCATCGGTGGGCGGTATCCGTGAAATCATCGAACATGAGAAAAACGGGCTGATCTTCGAGGCAGGAAGTACCGGCGCCCTGACCGATCAACTGCGCGTGGTTCTGTCCTCTCCCGAGGAGTTTGATGCGCTCCGCAAAAAAGGGCGCGAATGGGTCCTTGAAAACCGCAAATGGTCACAGAACATTGCAACGGTCGAAGAACTGCTGACCCGGGTTTCACACCCGGTCATGCAGCCGTTGGAGGCCCCCATCCCAGTCACTCCCGGACAGATCGTGTCTGCGCAGGCCTCAGTCAATGGAGAATCCGATACACTGGATTTCATCTATACCGATGCCCAGGGCCATGTGATCCAATTGCAGGAAGAGCTGGTCGCGACTGCAAGAGAAAAGGAAATCCCGGTTGACAATATCGTTCCACAGAATGCCATTCAGTTGATTGATGTCACCAGCAGGAACCAAAATCAGGTCAACGTTTCAAACGCCCCGCTGGAAACATATACCCGGATTGATGCGGTCTCCCGGCATCCGCTGAACCAGACGTGCCTAGTTACATCCGAGCCGCTAGAAACGCGCGAAATACACGTCACCCCGGGCATGAATTACAGCCTGGTTGTGGATGTTGTGACACCGGCACAGGTTCCCAACCACGCATTGATTGGACTTGTACTGCTGGATGGTGAAAAAGAAGCGGTGCTGAAGACCGGGTTGCTTACGGTCGATGAGCGCAGTGATGCGGTGTATTGCTATCTGCAGAAAGAAGAAGGTGAGCAAGTCATCAACTTCAGGGTGCCAGATACGGTGTCGAAGATTTCGATCTATGTACAGAAATGGTCGGGCAAGAAGCTGCGCTCAGCAGAAGTGTCCTCTCACTTACAACTGAAAACGGTTGGTGAATACACCAAGACGCGCCACTTGCGCCTTGCGGACCGCTCGGAAAACGACATCACGTCTTCGGACGAACTGGTCCTGAAAAAAGCGCCAGTCATCGCGACTATGGCTGTTGAGCCGGGCCGGAGATACGAACTCACTTTCGAGACGCAACCAGCCCCGAGAAAGACCCCTCCCTCGATGCGGGCTGGTATCATCACCTTCAAGGGAACAGACGAGAACGGCACTGGAGACGCTGTCGCTTTCCCAGGCCTGCGGTTTTCAGACAATCTTGACAGCTATTATGAATATTTCACGTGCGGGCAGAAAGAAAAGATCCCGGTGACAATTCCCGAAGGCGTAAACCAACTGGAGCTTGGGCTTGCGTGCTGGTCGGCAAGCGACAGGTCGATCATTTGCTCGGATGCTGTGCTACTATCCGAAAAAACAGATCAGGAATTTAGCCTGAACTGGAATGTGGATCGCACAAAAAGCAATATCCTGCTGTTTGCTGACCTAGATGTGAACTTAGTCGATGGCTCTGCGGTCTGGATGGTGTCGATAGCAAACGCCTTGTCACGGCTCGACAACGTTCAAGTGCATGTCCTGCTACGCAAACCGATCACGGAATCTCCATTTGTGGATGATCTCAATTCCATCGAAAACTGCAGGATCATCGACGCAGTTTCCCATTTCCAAGGGGGGAGCAGTTTCTCTTCCAAAGAGAGCCCTGAAATCATTTCAAGGCTCGATGAGATGGTTGGCGGGTTCGACTATCTGGTTCTGCGGGGGTTTCAGGTCAACTATGCCCTGACCAAGAATGCGCGCCTGAATGGTCGCCTCTGTCCGTATCTGACGGATATTCCCCAGACGGACGACACCTTAGAGCAGGAGAAGCAGGATCAGATCGAGCTTATATTCCGTCGGGCAGGACGCATTTTTCTACAAAGCGACTGGTTGATCTCTTTTGTAAAAAGGAAATTCCCGGCACATGTGGACAAGCTTTTCAAGCTCCCTCCCATGTTGCCCGAGGTCGCTGAGAAAGCTACGGTACGCGCTGGAGCTTTCCCGGTTCAAGAGGCATTGGCCGCACCGAAAACCGATACCCTTAAGATCGTTTACGCGGGTAAGATGGCGCCGGAGTGGGGGATACTGGAACTCTTTGACGCATTCGACACATTGCGCCATGAACGTCCTGATCTGGAATTGCATGTCCTTGGTTCAAAGGTCCACAATCCTCCAGAGGATCCAGAATACTACGATAAGGTCATCAGCCGGCTTGGTAGCGGCAACGGAATTGTCTGGCAGCGTAGTCTTGATCGCCAGACTGTCTTGCAGATGCTACAGAGCTTCGACGTGGGTTGGAGCTGGCGGGACCCTGAGTTCGAAAATTCTAATCTGGAACTTTCAACTAAGCTTCTTGAGTATGGCGCATCAGGCTTGCCTGTCATCCTGACCCGCACGGACCGCTACGAGCAATTGCTGGGCAAGGATTACCCACTGTTGGCTGACAATTACGCGGGCGCTTTGGAGGCGATGCGGCTTGCGCTGGACAGTGCGGAAACCCGCCAAGCGGCGGCAGACAGACTTGGCAGCATTCTAGCGCCCCATGCCATGGCTGCTGTTAGCCGGTGTGCGCTGGCTCCGGCTTTGCCTATGCGCACCAAACGGCAGGAACGCATTCTGCTTACGGGCCACGATCTGAAGTTCAGCGGTGACATCCAAGCGTCACTTGTCGCCCAAGGATATTCCGTTTGTACGGACCTCTGGGCCGGTCATGAACGCCACGACGAAGTGGCCAGCACAAATCTGCTTCTGTCCAGTGATATTATCTTTTGCGAGTGGGCTTTGGGGAATCTTGTCTGGTATTCTCATCGGGTACAGCCGGGCCAAAAGCTCATCGCGCGATTGCACGCTCAGGAGATATTCACCGACTACCCTCGTGCGGTGAAATGGGATGCTGTTGATACAGTTATCTTTGTGAGCGAAAATTATCGTCGTATGGGGATCGAGCAATTCGGAATTCCCGAGGAAAAGTGCGTGGTTATCCCCAACAGTGTAGACATGAATTGGTTTTCACCGGTTGGTCAGCCGGTGCGTGGCAAACGTCTTGGGATAATGGGGATCGTACCCTGGTTGAAACGTCCTGATCGTGCGGTTCGCATTCTGGAACTTCTCCGCGAGGAAGATCCAGAATTCAGTCTGAGCATCAAAGGCAAGTTGCCTTCGGATTATCCCTGGATGCGCAACAGGTCGGAAGAAGGCAGGCTATATACCGAATTGACCCGACATATCATCGCAACACCCGGGCTCAAAGAGGCGATCAGCTTTGATGGGTTTGGTCATGATGTTCCGGTCTGGGCTTCGGGTATCGATTTCATTCTGTCCACCAGCGATCGGGAAAGCTTCCATCTTGCGATCCCGGAGGCGGCCGCAACTGGGGCTCAACCGGTCATTCTTCCTTGGGAGGGGGCACAAGAAATCTACCCAGAGAACTGGGTCGTGGCGGATGAAGAAGCTGCTGCGGAATTTATTTTGCGCAAGGTCGCCTTTTCTCAAAAAACACGCAAACGGCATGCCGCAAAAAACCGTGACTATGTTGCCCGCACATTTTCGTTGCAGTCTGTGAGCAATATGATCCTTGATCTGATACAAGCGGACCCGCAGATACCCGTCCCGAGCTCAGAGCAGAAAAGAAAAGATGCATGAAAAAAGATAGTTATGAATGGGGCAAACAAATCCTTGACCGGGGGGAATGGTTTGCGCCTCGTTTCGGTACGGCCTCCTTGTCTGAACCTATCGACTGGTTCCAGAACCCGTTTTCGAACAGGTCCTGGGTCTGGCTGCTGCATCAATTTTCTTTTTTTCGGGATTTGTTTGCCGTTGATGATGAGGAGGGCGGAACGCGTGGCATGGAATTTGCCCTCAGAACGGTGCAGAGCTGGTGGGCGCAGTTCCCTGATTACGACGCCGCCCCAAAAGACATCTGGCACGACCACGGATCAGCTTTTAGGGCACTGAACCTGATCCAGTTATACAGAAGGCTCGAGGATCTGGGGACACGTCAGGATGACCTCGTCTATTTACAGGGGCTCATTGACGTCCATGCTACTTATCTATCGCTGGAGGAGAAATACTCCCGCAACTCCAATCACGGCCTGGATCAATCCCTGGTGCTCTTTCAACTGGCAAAGGAGTTCCCCCAAAGCAGCTGGTCGCAATCTCATGCGGCCACCGCGCGGCAGCGCTTGGTATTTGAGGTCGACAATGCCTTTGCGCCGGATGGTGGGCACCTGGAAAATAGTGTTCACTATCAAGTAGTTGGCATTGTGCAGCTGCTCGAGATCCTTGCTGTGGAACAGAGTTATTGCGCCCCGGAAGACGGCATCATACCCGACTTGAAGGAGCGGATTGATCTGGCGTTGAAGCGCTTGTGTTTCATGGTTTCCCCTTTGGGGAATTTCACGCTGATTGGGGATACCGAGGCCAATATGCGCCCAGACCCGTTTGCCCGGACCACGTGGGTGCCTGATCATCTGCCGAACTGGCAGTTCGTCAGAAGCAAAGGCAGATTGGGAGAGCCACCGGCAAAGCCCGACATGATGCTCAAGGAGACAGGCTGGATCGTGATGCGCGACACCTGGAGCGGGCCAGAGGACATCCATCTCATTTCGAAATGTGGGTATAATAAACAATACCACCGTCACGATGATGATACTGCGATCATCCTGCACGGTTTCGGCACCGAATGGATTACGGATGGCGGCTTGTACGCCTATCAGGAGCGCGATCCGCTGCGCCTCCTATTGCGGTCTCACAAGGGGCATTCGCTCAGTTATCCCGATGGAGTCACTCCCGTCCGGCGCTTGGCCGAGAGCGAGGTACGGAGCTGTGTGAAACAACGCTATTCAGGCGCGTACAGAGCCCATGTCACGCTTGAATCCCATATGTTTCCAGAATTTGTGTCGGTACGAAAAATATTCTTCGACAGGCGAAAGAAGCTGCTAGAGCTGCATGACGTCATAACCCCGACCTCCTCAGAGGGTGAAGCGCGCCCCTATGTGACCCAGTTCCTTATTCCCGGCGACAAAGAGGTCGAGGTTATCGAGGATCAGCGGGTGTCTATCCGAAGCGAAACGCACCGACTGGAAATCACGTGTTCGGTTCCTCCGTCCAGCATCGATGTTGTCAAAGGACAGGAAGAGCCAGAGCTGCGAGGATGGCGTTCACCCCGGTTCGGGGTCAAGGAGGACGTCCATAGCCTGTGCTTCCACCATCATGCACCAACTCTGGATTGCAGCTATAGCTTGCAGTTCATGGTATGATAAAAGGGCTGGTGGGCGGGGCAACCGGCTGATCTAAAGAATTCTTCTTTGCATCTCATCAGTGTTGCAATTGGCACGAGACACTCATCGGCACGTCTGGCGATGACACGCTGAATGGCGGTCGAACACCTGCAGTTCGATGACGCCACGACCCGCATCCGGGATCTGAAGATTCTGTAGCGGCAGTGCGCGTGGTTCGTGCCTGTCTTGCCTAAATTTGCGAACATGGTAGCCTTTGTCTGTTTAGACAAATTGGTTTCAGAACGCATTTAGACAGAGGGGCAAGACGTGACTGCGGGAACCCGAATTGGAGACAGCTTTACTTTTTTGGCCGACCAGCCGAACAACAATTTTCCCCAAAGCGTGGATCGGTTCAGCAAAACCGATCTTTTGCAGTTGGGACCGAACCTGGTCGCACTTGGATATAACAGCATACAGCGTGGCGTGATTGAATTCTTCGATCCCCAAACCGGGGTCGAAGCGCGCGACAACGCCTTTTTGAACGTTCTTGTGCCGTTTTTTGGGCAACAGGTTCCGGTGCCTGTCGAGGACATCACATTGGTCCCGTTGAGCGGCCAGAGGTTTTTTGCCGCCTGGCAGACGGAAATTCCCAACACCACCACGAACAAGTTGTCGCTCAACATCTTTGGCACAGACGGTGCCCGGATCGGTACAGAGGTGGAGATCAGCAGTGGCGATGCCCGCCATCCGGTGTCCCCTTCGGCCTTTGCCTTGTCGGATGGATCTGTCCTGCTGAGCTGGGAGCATGACAGTGATCACCAGAGTTTCCAGATCTACGACCAGAACCTGACACCCCGGTTCGCCAACCCCATCGAATATACCCCGATCCGCGGATTGGATGGCCCTTTGCAGATCCGCGAATTGTCCGATCGTCTGGCGGTCTTTTATGCGGAAGAAACCTTTGATTTTCGCACCCGCACGGTCGATTCCGATCTCAAGCTTGAATTCTGGGATCTGACCACGGGTGCCCTGATCGGTACACCGCAAACCTTGAATTTTGCCGGGGCTGGTGAAACGCAATCCTCTCCCGAAGTGCTCGACACCGCCGAAACAGCAGATGGTGGCATGGCGGTGCTCTACAGCGTGGCCATCTCGGACGGCATGGGCAACGACCGTCAGGATGTTTTTGTCGAGCTTTACGAGGCGGATGGCACCCAGCACCGCAGCGTGTTCAGCCCGCGCGCCATTGATTTTGGCGTGGATCTGGCAGCGGTTGGTCTGTCTTCGGGCTCGGCAAGTCGCGAGGTGAAAATTCTGGGGTTGCCGGATGGGGGGTATGCGATCCTGTTCGTGCGCACGGATGATGGTGTGACCCCCCTGCAGAACTTTCCCGATCGTGACATCTATCTGATGATCTATGACGCCAACGAGGCCCGCGTTCTGGACCCCACCCGCGTCAATGCGGATCAGACCGGCGAACAGGGTGGGTTTGACGCAGAGGTCTTCGAGAACGGCGAACTTTTGGTGTCGTATTATTCCCTCGACGGGGGGGCTGAACACGCGACTGTGCAAAGGATATCTCTCGGCGACATGATGCCTGCAGGCCCCCCGATTGACGGCACGTCTGCAACGGAAACCCTGCACGGCACCGCTGCGGGCGAGCAGATCAATGGGCTTGGCGGGTATGACTGGATCATTCCGGGTCGTGGCAATGACACCGTGGATGGCGGCGTGGGGCGGGACATGGTGTCTTACTCCGACGCGCCTGAGGTGGCCGGGCGGGGGACGGCATTCATGCTGGATCTCGATCTGGGCGCGGGCACGGCCGAGCTTT
>NZ_ONZG01000027.1 GCF_900302455.1 Falsiruegeria mediterranea M17 | reverse complement strand
GCCATCGCCCAAAACCTCCGGAAACTAGCAAAACTCAAGCCAATGGTGACAACCACCGGCTGACAACAAGCCTCAGCATCGGTCGTTCAATAAAATCAGCGCAGTAGCTAAACGCGCAACGCCAAAACCAACGACTTTTTCAACGAAATCAGCCCTTTGCGGACATTGAGTCGTGTATCAAGACGCTGCGGTCGCAACCCGCATACCTCATTCGTGGTCGCCCCCATCGCCTGTCATGCTTTTTTTTGAAGCCGCAGTTCGAGCGTCTGCTCTGCAACCACCTCTTTGAGATCCTTTGCCTCACGGCGCAGTTCCCTGACCTCATCAGTGTTTGCGGCACGCGCTGTGTCCCCAGCCAGGCGCTTCTTCCCGGCTTCCATGAAGTCCTTGGACCACTTGTAATAGATACCCTGGGAGATCCCTTCGCGGCGACACAGCTCAGCAATGCTGTCCTCGCCGCGCAACCCATCCAGCACGATCCTGATCTTCTCTTCGCTGGAATACTGCTTGCGCGTGGCGCGTTTGATATCTTTGACGACCTTCTCGCCAGGGCTCTTCGTTGTCTTTCTCATCGTCCACTCCTCGGTGGCTACGATGAGCAACAAACACTCTCTTAGCAAATACCGCTATTTGGACCCATAGGCGCTGACGTCAGACAATCTTCTCGCCAAGGCTTTTGCGTAACCCCGTTGTCTTTCTCATCGTCCACTTCTCAGTGCCTGCGATGAGCCAAGAACTCTCTCTTATCAAATCACCCTGTTTGGACCCATAAGCGCTGACGTCAGGCAGTGAAGCCGGTACACCGCCTTCGGCTCCCGCACTGATCAATGCGAGTGCTGCAAAGGGCTGGCGCGTTGTGCGGCTTTTTTGCATTCGCGCTTCGGATCAATGCTGGCACACCATGCGCGAAAGATGTTGAGAACGCCACGCGCAGTCAAAATCGCAAGTCGCGTTGGTGCAACTTCACCTGTGGGCGCTGCAGTCGCTATTGCCTCCGGTCAATTGGATGGTCGGCTCAGTGCCGCGTGGTGGTGGTCTTCGACAAAGGCGGCCCCTCTCGGCGAATGTGCGCATTCATCTCCGGTCAGCCTGCCCTATAGGTCGCTTTCGGTCACCTGAATGGAGAGACATCAAACTTGTTGTTCGAGCGCCTTTGGCGCAAGCTTGCACAAAGAAAACGCGTGCATGTCCAACCGGAGGCCTCTGAAATTTGACGCGATCTTCTTTTGATCCACGCGGATTTTGAAAAAGCCACTTAAAGGGAGACAACTGAATGACATCGGATTTGGAATTGCACCTAGAAGAAGTGGCCGGAGGCCTGGGCTTCCCGGAAGGTCCTGTCGCAATGAATGATGGATCGATCCTGTTTGTCGACATCGAGAAAGAGACCTTGTCGCGGGTCACGGCGGATGGAACAGTCGATACTGTGGCCGATATCCCCGGTGGTCCGAACGGCGTGGCGATCGGACCCGACGGCGCAGCCTATGTCTGTAACAATGGGGGCGTCTATACGTTTAAAGAGGTACCGGTTCCCGGAGGCGTCGCAAATGTGCCATGGCCAAGTCATCCTAACTATACCGGTGGTTCAATACAGCGCGTCGATCTGAGGAACGGGGTGGTCACGACACTTTACACCGAGTTCGAAGGCAAGAACTTGATGGCTCCGGATGATATCGTTTTCGACAACGAAGGTGGGTTCTGGTTCACCGATTCCGGTTATCAAAACGACGATGTTCAATACAAGGGTGCTTTGTACTATGCGTCGATAGACGGGCAAACGTTGAAAAAAGTTGCCACAATACCAATGGCGAATGGTGTGGGTCTGTCACCGGATGGTGGGACAATCTATGTTTCGGATACTATTTTCAGTCGACTTTGGGCGCTGGATATCAAAGGTCCGGGCGAGGTCGAACCAGGGCCGATGCCGCAAATGCCCGGGCGGATTGTGCAATCTCTTCCGGCGCATCAATCCATCTACCAGTGGCTGGATAGTCTAAAGGTCGAGGCAAGTGGGAAAGTTTGTGTCGGTACCATTTTTAATGGTGGCATCACCGTCTTTGAACCCAGCGACGGCACGTTTGAACATGTACCGATACCTGCGTTGTTCGTGACCAACTTCTGTTTTGGAGGGCCTGACGTGCGGGATCTATGGATTACAGCTTCGAGTTCGCGCAAAATCTACAAGGCACGTTGGCCAAGAGACGGTCTGAAACTGGCGTTCACGGCGTGAAAATGTCGGAGCCACACGAGCTTGTTTCGGTGAAAGATCTGGAGAGAAACGCGCTGATTCGCTGAAGGTTGTCGTAAAGAGTTAATGCCGTTAACCTAATCTTCGGGGGGGCAACTGCATTGCTTCGGAAACAATGACACACGTGGGGGAGCGGCGTCAGGTTTCCGTGCTGTTCGCAGACATGGTCGGTTTTACGGCCGCAGTCGAACGGCTGGGAGAAGACGGAACGCTACCGTTCACGCAAGTGATATACAATCTCATGTCTGACACTGTTGTCGAACACGGCGGCACAGTCAGCAGCTTTGGCGGCGATAGCGTGATGGCCCTCTTCGGCCTTCCTGAAGCGCTGGAAGATGGTGCTTTGCGGTCGTGTCGCGCGGCCTTGGCCATACAATCCGCTTTTGCAGAGGCGGCTGACGAAATCGAACGCCGGTTTGGGCTTCGACCTCGTATGAGGGTCGGAGTGAGTTCAGGTGTCGCGTTGATGGCTTCGATTGAAGGGCAAGATGCACCGGCGACAGCGGTCGGCAATACAGTGAACTTGGCTTCACGCATTCAAAACTTGGCAGCTGCGGGAAACTGCCTGATTTGCGACACGACAAGACGGCTTGTCGAAGGGCAGGTCGAGCTAAATTTTGACGACGAGTATGATATCAAGGGTGTATCGAAACGCCGGAAGTTGTGGAACCTGCTGGCGATACGCAAGGCTGCGACCCGCTTTGATGCCTCTGTTGCACGGGGGTTGAGCCATTTTGTCGGTCGCGAAAAGGAACTTGCCGCGCTCTCTGACACGTTCTCTGTGGCAGGGGGTGATTTCAAGGTCGTTGACCTGGTCGGTGAAGCCGGGTTGGGGAAAACGCGGCTGGTTTTCGAGTTTCTGCAGCAGATCAATCCAAAAGAATCGCGTCTTTACCGTGGACATTGCGCTGCTGATCGCACCCAGGTTCCGTTCTATCCATTTCTTGAGGTCGTCAACGAGGCGTTTCAAATCCGTTCCGAGGATGAAACTGCAGAGATTTCACTTAAACTGAAAACAGGACTGACCGGTTTGGGTCTGGACAATCCTGAGAACCTTGGGTTGTTGCTGAACCTCTTAGGAAAGGAACCGCCGGCCGGATCGCTTGATGGTCTTGATGGCGTTTTGATTGGGCACCGCACGCGCAATCTTTTGCGCGCAATGTTGAGAGCAGAATGTGCCAGGTCTATCGTCATATTTTTGATCGAAGATATCCATTGGATCGACAGTGCTTCGGCGGAATTTCTTGGTAAAATTGTTGGAGATGGCGAACCTAACAATCTCTTTGTTCTGCATACGAGGCGCCCAGAGTATGCTCCTGGTTGGAGCGACAATTGGAGGGTGACCGAAATCGCCCTCATGCCGCTGTCCTCCAATGAAATTGGACATCTCGTGCAGACGCGTCTTCAAGTCGACAACCTTCCCCTCAGTCTTGTCGAACAAGTGAGCAAGCGTGCTGGAGGCAATCCGCTCTTTGGCGAAGAGATATTGTCGTTCTTGATTAGTAAGGGTGCTTTAAGTGTCGACGTCGAAAATGCCAATTTCGACATTGATCTCGCCTCAAGCGGATTGCCCGAAAGCATGCGTAGCTTGTTCACGGTGCGCATGGACCGGCTTGAACCCAGTGACAAGGCGTTACTGCAAGCGGCTTCAGTGATCGGACGGCGCTTTGATCCGGGCTTGCTGACGTCCGTCCTCCAAACCGATGGCTCAGTAGGTGAAACGCTGAGGCGGTTGCAGACACTGGATTTGATTCATCGCGACGATAGATCTTCTGATTATGAGTTCAAACACGTTTTGTTGCGCGACACCGTGTATCAAAGTTTGTTGTCAGAGCAGGCGGCTGAGTTGCATCTGGCCATCGCGACGGCGCTTGAGCAGCGAAACGAAAATCGCTTTGGCGAAGTAGCGGGGGCTCTTGCTCATCACTACTTGCGCACAGAACGCAGAGATCTAGCTTTCAAATACAACGCGTTGGCAGGGGCTAGGAGCCTTGGTGTCTACTCTCTTGGGGATGCCAACAGATATTTCGAGAGTGCCCTTGGTCTATACCAAAGCGATCCAGGGTGCGCGAATGACCGCGAATTTGCTGCGTTTCTTGTCGACTATTCGACCTGTTCGAACATTTCTTTGAAGATTACAGAGTTTATCGAATTGGCACCCCATGTCCGGCCTATTCTGGGCCGTTTGGGTGACACCTATCAGCATGTGGTCTTCCTCCATCACTACATCGCCTGCCTGGTTTACAACGGTCGATATGTAGACGCATTTGCAACCCAGCAGGACCTAACAGCGATGGCAGAACGTCTCGATACGCCGGAAACCGCCGCATATGCCCTTGTCAGCGAGCTTTCGGTTTCTTGCTATTTTGGTCAATTGTCCAATGAGGCGTTCGAAGCCAAACGACGAGAGGCAGAAGTGGCAATGAAAAGTGTCCAGGATGCCTATCTGCAGAACTTTTTCCTGGCTATTTTGGCATGGAATGAAACGAGCCGGGGGCGGTTCGCTCATGCGTATGAAACAACAAGACGCATGGTGGACCTTGGAAAAGCCAAGAATGATCCGCGATCATTGGGCTATGCGACGGCACTGAACGCGCTGATCGCTATGCTCAGCGACGATCACGCCAAGGCGCTGGAGATTGCTGAACAAGCGCTAAAGGTGTCGCATGCAGAATTCGAGCGTGCCTCGGCCGAAGCTGCACGAACTGCGGCGTTGGTTCCACTTGAGCGACCGGAAGCCCTTGGAGAGGTCAAACGGTTCATCTCCAAATGCGAGCAAGATGGCTGGGGGTTGTTTCTGTCAGGTCCGGACATGATGCTGGGCGTCGCTCTGACGATGAATGGGCGCATTGATGAAGGTTTGCGCCATATGGAAGACGCCATCGGTCGACGTGAGCGAGAGGGTTATGATCTTGCTGCAGACTGGTATCGCCTTTTCCTGGCAGAGCTTTATCTTGGCATCCTTTCGGGGGAGGGCGAGGCTTCTTTAGGTTTACTGTTTCGGAACGTAAGGTCGCTGAGCTGGGTTTTTATGTTTGGCGCCGGACGCATCATCAAGCTGATCGACCAGGCCTGCGAGAATCCACTGTTTGACCGAAACGGGTACTATGTTGCGCGCGGTCAGATGATCCTCGGCCTGCTTTACAAGCTAAAGAAAAAGAAGGGGCTGGCTGTTGAACATCTGCGTGATGCGCGCCGCATCGCCGATCAGATCGGCCCTTCGCCCTTCCTGACCCGTATTGACGTGGCTTTGGCGGACCTTGAAGCGGCCACGTAACTCAACACCACTAGCCAACGCCTTCCTAGGTCTCAAGTTTGGACAGATAGGCAATTGCCGACAGGCTCGGCAGGAATGTGTATGCACCGCCTCTTGCCTTGATAAAACGGGGGAAACCTCGCAATCGGATTGATCCCCCGTTTGCAAGTGTGAGATCAAACCAGCTCGTTTCAGGCTCGTTTGCCCCCAACAAGGGATCGCTGGCACCTGTGATGTCTGGGTCCTGCAGGCCCACGTTGACCCAGTCGCACATGACGGCCTCGAATTGGGCACCCAGATTGGCACACAGGAAATTGCCCAGCAGACCGCGTTCGGCATCCTTTCCGTCGTCAAGGTTTGTGGGGTCAAAGTTAGGTCCATAAGACATGCCGCGCCGGACAATGCGGCGTGAATAGTTCGACATGCGTTGTACGATATGACCGTTGCGCGGGTTGGCCCGGCGGGTGTGTGATCCAACTGGACAACGGGAACCCCGATCATAGTCGAAATTCGTCAGAAAACCTGGGGTGTTCGGTATGGGACCGGTCGAGTTTGGAGACTTTTCATAGGGCATCCCATTGCGCCAGCGTCCGCACATCTGGGCAGCCACGACTTCGCGAAGCGCACCGTGTCTGTCACCCTTCATTCCAAAGATGTTTTCTTCGGCTCCTGGGGAAAGCAGTTGATCCACGTCAGGGTGGGTTTCCAGTTCAGTTGCGGCCGCCGAAAGGTACTTCTCAAACCCTACCGTGTCCTGAGCAAGCACGCGAAAGGCGTTGAATGCACCATTGTGCCCCAATTCGTTGGGGGTTGGGACCCGAAACAGAATTCCTTCGTAGTGCGTCGGATATCCAAGCAGAACCGTCCCGAGAGGGTTGATTGGTTCGTTGTCGTTTGCCCGGGTCGGGTTTGGCACATGTTCAAACCGCGGCTGCGAGATGCTGTCGCGATAGCCAAAGAAAACTTTACCTTCGGGCAGGCCGCGTCCGTCGCGAACGCCAATTATGGTAAAGGCCTTGGAGATCTGGGCCTGCACCTGCTCGACCTGCTCGACTGGGTCGTCCGGGTCGCTGTAGATGGATGCGATAAGATGAACCCGCTCGGGTTGGTTGAACGGTTCGGCCCAATTTTGCGGAGCACTGTCCCCAAAATCACCAATCTTGGCCGCCCGTTTCGCCATTCCCTGCCGGAACTCTGTCGGGAACGTCTCCAAGTCGTCTTGCGTCACCCCTAAAGCCTGCAATCCGGCGAAGGTGACGCCGATGTTGAAGCAAAGTTTCGGCGGATCTGTCCATTTCTCAGAGGATTCTCGGGTTATGGTGGGCACGGTGTTCGTCGAACCTGAGGCTGCCGCAGCCAAAAACTGACGCGCCAACGTTCGGTTTGTGACCTCCAGTACAAGGTGACGCACCAGGTTAAGGCGATACCCGCGCAGGATGTTGCCTTGCACGTCTTCGGGGTTGAACTCTTTGATCACCAGCCCACTCCAAATTTGCTGCGCACCTGCGCTGCTGAATAACCAGGGTAGGCGCGATAACCGCCCCCCAATGACAGATCGGGGTTTGCGTGGAGCAACAGAATAAGCTCGCGCGGCAAGGTCTTCAGATCGTGTGGCGGGGTATCTTTCGGGAGCCCACGTGCTTCGTCCAAAAGCGCAAACACATCTGTCGGGTAATCGGGGGCTTGAAAGAGGTCGTGCGCGTGTACCCAATCGATAAACTTTTCGACATTGTGGGCCGTCGGTATCAATTCATCGCCCCCCTCGACCACGGTCATCACATCATCGAACACACTTCCGATCGTGATAATAAAATCGCGGATGTAGTTGCTGAAATCACCGTCGTAGACTGAAATCATGCACAGGTTGTCCCCCAAGATCAGGAAGCGGGCAAAATGTACTGTGCCCACATTGTCGAGCCCGGCAAAAATTTCGTCAACGTTCTGCGCAATCGCCAATGCGGCCTTGGCACGTCCAATTGACGAGCGGTCCTTGAGCGGCATGACGAGGTTCATCATCCTTTGCACGTTTTCGCTGTTTTGCTGCGTTTCGCGCGGCCCGCCAGGCATCTTGGGGGCAGGGGTTTTCATTGCCCAATACGGAAGCACGACGTTTTTGGAAAGAAACTTGAACCACCCGCGTTCGGGCAGCGTATCAACATATCGATCAAACCAGCCTTCTTCGTTCGCCATAATTTCAGTCCTTTGCAAACGGGCAGCGCGTAGCTTTGCGCCACTCGCTTGAAATTTCGTAGGAATCCCGGCGGGCGGCAAGGATCGGGTCATCAGAGGGTTCAATGCCCTCCGTCAAAAGCCCCGGATTGAAACTCAGATCTTCGCAGTCTGCGGTCTGATCTTCGGCGACGTGGTCAAGCGTCAGCGTTCCCATAAGGATCCGGATCCTGCGGGGCGGCCAAGGTCGCGAACAATCGTTAAGGTCATCGCCCGCTTCGCCAAGCTGCATCATCAACGAGAACTGCGCTTCCCCGTCGCCATCTAGCCGGTCTCTTAGTTCGTCGTGCAGATAGTTGTTGTCAGGTTCTTTGGTCAGCTTCCTCGGCTGAACGCCAGAAATCGGCTGCCACGTGAATCGGACATAGCGGCGCACGCCATCAGGAGACGTGATGATGAAGGTGTGCACCGCGTGGTAATCGGCACGGGTATATCCCGTTGGTGCTCCGACTGTGGCTGCTCCAAAAACCGGAAGCTGTGCGAACTGGTTCTTGTTTGCATAATCGAATGCACCCTCATCCGGGCTCAAGGTCTCATTAGGATAAGGATTGCGTTTGGGTATCATCATGCGCAGATAGTCAAAAATCTTTGCCCATGCGTTCTCACGAAAATATGGAATTGCTGGAGACGCCTTGATGAATGCCAGCGCCGTTTTCTTTGTCGGTCCAAAAAACGCGGGCAACGTCATTCCAAGCAAATCGGTTGCAGTACCATCGGGAAGGTGGAACCGGATTGCCATGCCCCGTACATCCGACCAATCATCGCGCTCGGTCGCGCTACCGGAGCCGTTCGAGAAGCGGCCCGTAACTGGAATTTTTTCGCCCTGAAAGTGGGCTGCAATACAAAAATTGCGCGCGACGTCTGAGGCTATGAAATGTCCGCTCATGCCGATGCCCATCGTGTGAACAGGGCGCAAGTTTAGATCTCCATCGGGTCGCTGGAGCGCTTTGACAAGGTCTGCAGCAATCGTCTGATCGTTCATTTCTAACCTCACAGATTCTCCAATTTAATTATTCTTACACGAAAAACGTATCAAATTGCGTGGAATTGCGTTTGATCGTCTCAAAACCGGTCTAATGGCAATCAAAGTGCGCACCGACAAGAAACAGGTGTGATCAACCCAGGGCGTGTTTCTCTGGTGATTTTTCAGGGCGAACGAACCAAAGAGTTTTATCTTTGCTAACCACCTCAGCGCACTTAAGATGACAACAAACCAGTTGGTCAGGGGGGGCCGATGGCATTCAAACTCTTGTCCTGTGACGGCGGCGGAGTCAGAGGCTATCTGACGTGCCTGATCTTGAGTGAGCTGCACAAAGAGACTGGATTTTTGCACAAGGTTGATGGGTTTATCGGAACGTCTACGGGTGGGTTGTTAGCTGTTGCATTGGCCGATGGCCGATCACAGGGCAAGGACTTGGCGGTTCTGATGGATGAGATCACATCCATTTACAGAAACCAGGCTGACAAAATTTTCCGCGAAAACGAACACAACATGTTCGATAGATCGTTTGATGCTCTTATTCACAAGTTTGGATTTGGTGATGGGCCCGGTATCCGGTCGTCGCAGTTCACTTCGACGGGTTTGGCAGAGATCGGCAAGTCTTTGGTCGGAGACCGCGAACTTGGTTCAATTTCACCCGAAATTGTACTGGCAGTTCCGGCGGTCTGTTTGCACTGGAGCAATCGCGTCGGTTGGGCCCCGTTCACTTTGACGAACCAGGAGTTGGTCCGGGATGATTGGTTAAACTTGAGCACCGTCAAACTGCTGGATATGGCAATGGCGACATCAGCCGCCCCGACTTTTTTCCCACCGCATCAGATCGTTTCTGAGGGACGCGACTACGGCTACTTTATTGATGGAGGGGTTTTTGCCAACAATCCGGTTTTGAACGGGATCAATGTTGCAATCGCCGCGGGGAAAGCCAAGAACCTTTCGGACATAGAGGTAATTTCGATAGGCACCGGGCGTCAGCCCATCTCGATCTCTGAGGAAATGGTGAAAAACCCTGATGATTGGGGACTGCTCAAATGGTTTGGCCTCACCTCAGGCGCGCCTGGAGGAGCATTGCTGGATCTCGGTCTGACCACGTCTGCCGAAAATCAATACTGGATCGCGAAACTGGTGTTGGATGAGCGCCTCGTTCGACTGGATCCCCCGCTGTCCAAAACGGTAAGCCTGACTTCGCGCGACGCCAAATCCTATGAGCAAATGAAAGAGGCATCCCAGTTCGCCATGGACAGCCCGTATTGGCAGGATGCCCTTGTCCTACTACAAAACTGGTAAACACGTTCCGCCATTTTTTGACCGAACCAAAAAAGCGTTCTGGATTGATTGCGGTCGTCCTTATGCTCAGGCCTGTCCGGAGTTATGGTTTTTGGACCAATGGCGGCCTAAGCTAAGAGAGCGTTTGGCTCATCTTGTTGGTTTGCCGCTGCATGAACCGTGCCATTTGACGTGATCCGTACGATGGCGTTTCTTAGGAACTGCTTGTCGATGATCTCTATGAACCGCAGGTTCTCAGCACTTTCGTCCTGTGGTTCGTAGGACAGGTTGGACCGCGCCAGGGCAGTGTTGCACGAATTCGATGAGGGGTTCACTGTTTGAATCCAGCGTGATGGCCAAGTGGAATGAGCAGTTGATCCCCTACGAAGAAAAAGACCAGAAATTGGCCTTCGTACAACACTGCGATGAAGCAACGCGGTTCACTTTCGATCTGGTTTGATCCGGCGATGGTCTGGATGCCACCACCGAGCCGCAAACGTGGTCGGGCCCACCAATTCAGTGACGCTGCGATTAAGACCTGCCTGACGCTCAAGGTCCTGTTTTGCCTTCCATTGCGGCAAAAGACTGGCTTCGTGGACAGTCTGTTGGAGTTGGCAGGGCGGGGCTGGGCAGCCCCGGATTTCAGCACCCTGTGCCACCGCCAAGGAACGCTGAACGTAAGCCTACCGTATCACGGTCGAGCCGCCCACTTAATGCAAGAAACACATCCCTTGCCCGGCAGGCGAAAGCACATTCGCCGAGAGGGGCATTGACGAGAAAACGCTGGAGGTTCGGGCGGTCGAAGTCACCATTAGCAACATCGGTGACGCCTCCATGTCGCCACAGCTTCTGAACCAAATTCCCGACGATCGGGAGATCGGATTCGTGACCGTTGATGGTGCCTACGACATGGTCAGGTTGAGAACGCCAGCATTGTGCTCACCGTCGGCGTCAGCAGTCTGGGAAAGATGTTAACCGCTGCGCTGGAACGCTGTTGCATTGCGACGATCGATTTCGCGTTGCGCATTCCACTGCGTGTCGACGTCGATGTCGCCGGTGCGCAGGAGCCACTGCAGGTAGCCGTCAGGGATGTCCGTCCAGCGCGCACCTGCGTGCTTGCCGAACCGGATCGTCGGCATCAGTGCGGGCTCCTGCGACCACTCGATCATCTGCTCGATCGTGGCACCCGCCGCCATCAACGCTTGCAGGATGTGAGCTGTCGCATAGGCGTCAGGCCCGGCCCGGTGGGCCGTGCCGATATGCGTGCGATCCAGCCTCAAGCAGCCCGTATCCTCCAGCCAGTAGGCCAGAGCGAAGTTTGCGTGCCCCGGGGCCTCGGGCCAGATCCGCAGGGCGGCCTTGTCGGTGCAGATCGGGGGCAGGGCGGGCGTGAAACACTGCGCCTCGAACGCGGCATTGTGGGCGGCGTAGGCGGTGATGTGATCCTCCTCCACCATGGAGGGGTCGAAGGGGCGAGACCTGCAAGATCGTCTGCGTGGATGTAGTGTACGGCGCGCACATCCGGCGGCATCGGTGTCGTGATCCCGGTCAAGTGGCTCCGGGGCGGTGTGACACCGTCGCTGCTCAGGTCCGCCCAGCCTATTTCGCAAACCTCTGCGGGCGGTTCCGTTCCAGTGGTTTCCACATCAACAACTCTGATGATCATTTTGATGTTCCTTTTTGCGATGCTCTTCCTTGCGGGGCCTGTAGGAAGCAACTGCGCCGGTTTCGGCCATGATGTTGCAGGATGAGCCCTTGATCTCGTCCAGCAGGTCTCCTGCGGACAGTCTGGGAGCGTCCGTGGGCGGGAGAGACAGGGCCAAGGCCGCTGGGTGGTCTTCCCCGTCAACGGCGATCAGGCCGTTGTCTTAGCCATCGGTAACGGTTCCGTAGGTCACCTTCACATCTGCGCTGGCAAAGCCGGGGGATCCCAGTTCCGCGACAACCACGAAGTCGCCCGCCTTCAGGGTGCGTTGCCAGTCGCCGACATTGGTTTCGATGTGTTTGCGCAGGTCCTCACGCAGCGGTTCAGCCACCTCTGCCAGAGGGCGCACGCCTGTGGGTGTATCGATGCCCCAGTCCATGGCTTACCTGTTGTGCGTGGTGATCTGGCGATGGATCTCGTCCCAGTTGGCCGAGCCGTCGTCGGTCCAACTGCGGTACATATCGGTGCCAAATCCGTTGCCGTTGCGGACAGCCCCTGCGGCGTAGGCCTGATCAGCCCCACCTGAGTGGTCCGGTTTGATTGTTAGTGCATGATTGGCCTTTGGTCCATCTGGACGATGGTTTCGGGCGCTGGCGGGCGATAACCTAGGGCACTATGTGGACGTTTCGTGTTGTAGTTTTTTCTCCATTGTTCGATCAGGATTTGTGCTTCG
>NZ_ONZG01000025.1 GCF_900302455.1 Falsiruegeria mediterranea M17 | reverse complement strand
TCGCAGACCTTTTTGCCGCTGTGCCCGAGCTGACCGAAAAACTCGGCTAAGCCACCGGCCCAGAAAGAAACACAAAAGGCCCGCCACCGGCGGGCCTTTTGCTTCAGTCCAAATCCCGAAGCGCGCGCAATCTATGCTGAATAGTGCGCATACCGCCCTTGGTACCACCCACAAAACTCGTGACCAAGACGATCACTCAGAGAAATGCTCAACAAGTTTGGCAAAACTCTCATGCAATTCCTGGATGGTATCCTCGCCGAGAAGGCGTTCAACAGCCATTCGTCGTTCTGCAAAACGTGGTGCAAGCTCGTCCATCAACAATCGGCCATCGTTGGACAAGGCCACCAATTTGCGGCGCTTGCTTTTGGGATCTGCTCGAAACTCAACAAGGCCCTTGTGCCCCAAATCGGTTGCAACACGGCTGATCTGGGCATTGTCTGTGACCATATGGCGGCTGAGGTCGGCAATCGAAATACTTTCAAAAGTCTCGACCGTTTTCATCAACCTATAGGCAGTCAAATTCAACGGCGTGTCCGTCAACAGAGCTTGCGCATCCTGATCCATCAGTTTTGAAATCAGGGCAAATTGGAACGTCACATTGCTTTCCAGCTTTCGCACCCGATCCAGTTTCTTTTGCAATGCCCGTGAGGTTATCGCCATGTGCTGATCCTTTGTCCTGCTCGAGCAGGGTCATTCCCTCATTCGCCATATTTGCACAAGGCAGAATGATATCATGCATAGTCAACATTATGCCTGAGGTGGCAGGAAAAGGAAATACATCCTCATGCACATTTTGGGGATGCGACAGCCCTTTTGCGGTGTGAGTCAGACCTTCAAAGAACACAAAACCGAGTAAAAAGCGCATCGCTTTTGGAATGTTCAAATTGGCCAGGCATTTCACCAAATCGCTCAAATGAGCATTGCAGTCACCTCCTTGTTACACCGGGCGCTCATATGCGTAGCGCGAGGTGACAAATGAACAGACCCACAAAGATTCTCGAAGCAGCTCAAACCCACGGTCGCGTTCTTGTGGATGAATTGGCGGAACAGCTGCGTGTGTCACCGCATACGATCCGCCGCGATATCAATGCGTTGTGTGAACAGGGCAAGCTGCGCAGGCTGCATGGTGGGGCCGAGTTTATTGAGGGAGGCTCGAACCTGCCCTATTCCACGCGTTAATCGCTGAATGTCGCGGCCAAAAGGCAGATCGCCGAGCGGGTAGTCGATCTCATTCCCGACCATGCGACGCTGTTCTTTTCCATTGGCACCACTCCTGCGTTGGTCGCCGCTGCTCTGGCAGAACACGAAGGGCTGACGGTCATTACCAATAACCTCAATGCGGCACTTGCCCTCTCCGATGCTCCGGGCGCGCGGATCATATTGCCCGGTGGCACCCTGCGCCTACCGGATCGCGACATTCTGGGGCCACAGGTGTTGGATCTGTTTCGGGGCTACCGTGCCGACTTTGCAATCTACGGGGTGGGCGGCGTGGATACAGACGGCAGCCTGCTGGATTTCAACGAAGACGAGGTACAGAACCGTCAATGCCAACGTGCAAACGCGCGTGCCTCGATCCTGGTAGCGGATACCACAAAATTCGGCCGACGCGCCGCAGCCGTGGGCGGCAACCTAAGCAACGCTGATCACATCGTGATTGATCAGCGCCCTGCCCCACCGTGGAACAAGGTGCTTGATCCGCTGAGCGACCGTTTGATCCTGGCCGGAGACACATCATGAGCTTTCTGGAGCTGAAAGGCATCACCCGCGAATGGAATGGTCAGGGCGGTGTGAAAAACGTCAGTTTTGCCCTGCCCCGTGGCGCATTCATGTCGATCCTTGGCCCCTCGGGCTGCGGGAAATCCACCCTGTTGCGTCTGATTGCCGGGCTCGAGCAACCGCAAGCAGGACAGATCCATATCGAAGGCAGGGACGTGACCGCGCGCCCTGCGGCACAGCGAAACCTGTCGATGGTGTTTCAATCCTATGCCCTTTTCCCGCATCTCAGTGTCGCGGACAACGTTCTCTTTGGTCTGAAAGTGCGCCGGATCGGTCGCAGTGAACAGGTCCGTCGCCTGGACAAGGCGCTTGAAATGACTGGTTTACAAGGGCTGGAACACCGCAAACCCGCGCAGCTGTCAGGCGGACAACGCCAACGTGTAGCGCTGGCCCGAGCTGCAGTCGCGGAAAAGCCGCTCTGCCTGATGGATGAACCCTTGTCGAATCTGGATGCCAAGCTGCGCCATTCGGTTCGCCGCGACATCCGTGCGCTTGCCCGTGCCCTCGGGCTGACGGTTGTGTATGTCACCCATGATCAGGGCGAGGCGATGAGTCTTTCGGACATCGTGGTCCTGATGAACGCAGGGCGCATTGAACAGATCGGCTCTCCCCAGGATCTCTTCCAACGTCCGGCCACAACCTTTGCCGCGCAATTCATCGGGGAACCGCCGATGGCCCTTGTTGACGGCCCTGGCCTGGCCCTGAACGACGATGTGATTGCAGGCATCCGCCCCGAGGCCGTCGCACTGCGACCCATCGGTGCGGGAGACCTGACCGCCACCATCAAAGACATCGAATTCCTGGGTTCCAAAACCCGTATCGCACTGACCCACCCCGCCGCCCACGGGTTGGCCGCATTTGTTGCAGGCAGCACCAATTTGGCCCTTTGGCAGATGGTCGATGTTTCGATCCCCGAAAATGACCGGCTCCTTTTCAACGCCCAAACGGGCAAATTGGAAAAGGAGCCGCAGCAGAATTCCGAGACGCGCATTCGCCAAAACACTGCGTCCGGGATCGGGCCCAAGGCCCCCTTTCACCTGAACCTGTCCACTAAACCTGCTCAGAAAGAACCCTGACATGACCCGTACGACTGCCGTAGCGGCCATTCTTGCCGCAACCTCCGCCCTCGTCAATCCGGCGGCGGCCGAGACCGAACTGACCATGTATTACCCAATCGCCGTTGGCGGCAAGCTGACCCAGGTGGTCGACGGCATTGTCGACAAATTCGAAGCCCGGAACCCCGACATCAAGGTCAATGCGATCTATGCCGGCAACTATGACGACACCCGCATCAAATCGCTGGCCGCTCTGGAAGCAGGCGAACCTGCGCAGCTGGCGGTCATGTTCTCGATCGATGCCTATGACCTGATCGAACAGGATTTGGTGGTGCCTTTTGACGATCTGGTCGACACCGATCAGGAAAAGGAATGGCTGAACAGCTTTTACCCGGCGCTGATGGCCAATGGCCAGATCGAAGGCAAGACCTGGGGTGTGCCGTTCCAGCGCTCGACCATCGTTGCCTATTACAACAAGGACATGTTCAGACAGGCTGGCCTGGACGCCAACAAAGCGCCCATCACTTGGGACGAGTTGGTCGAAATGGGCAAGACCCTGACCAACGCGGATCACCACGGGCTGATGATCCCCTCGACCGGCTACCCCTATTGGATGTTTCAGGCCCTGGCGATCCAGAACGGCAAAGAGGTTATGTCGAACGACGGCGTGACCACATTTTTCGATGACGAGGCCGTAATCGAGACATTGGATTTCTGGAAATCACTCAGTCAGGAACACGCCATCATGCCCGAAGGCACCGTGGAATGGGGCACCTTGCGACAGGCCTTTCTGGAAGGCAAAACCGCAATGATGTGGCATTCGACCGGTAATCTGACCGCCGTCAAGAACAACGCCGAGTTCGATTTTGGCGTCGCCAAACTGCCTGGTAACGTGCGGCTGGGGTCGCCCACCGGTGGCGGCAACTTCTATGTGTTCAAGGACAGCACCGACGAAGAGAAAGACGCCGCCCTTGAACTGATCAAATTCATGACCGCGCCCGAACAAGCCGCAGAATGGTCGATCGCGACCGGCTACATGGGTGTCTCTCCCGCCGCCTATGAGACCGAAGCGCTGAAAGCCTACACCGCCGAGTTCCCGCCTGCCCTGGTGGCCCGTGATCAGCTGGAACATGCGGTGGCCGAGTTTTCGACCTTTGAAACCGCGCGGGTGCGTGATGGTTTGAACGCCGCCATCCAATCCGCCCTGACCGGCGAGAAATCGGCCCAGGATGCCTTGGGCGAAGCCCAGACCTCGGCCGAACGCCTGCTGCGCGACTACAAGTGACATACTGAAAACCAGCAGCACCGGGCCATTACAGCCCGGTGCTGTTTCTACCATCGGACCCAGCATGACTGACCCCTTTACCCTCGAACGTCGCCGTCGCGCGATCCACGGCTGGCTGTTGCTCAGCCCCGCGCTGGTGATGCTCTCGGTCTTTGCCTTCTACCCGTCTTTTGCCACCTTCGTGACCTCGCTCTGGTCGCGCGGAACGCGACGGCGCCCGTCCGAGTTCGTGGGGTTCGAGAACTACCAATACCTGTTCGAAGATCCGACTTTCTGGCTGGTGGCATGGAACAACCTGCTCTACGCCGCCGTCACGATCCCTATTTCCATCACCCTGGCGCTTGCCATGGCGCTTTGGGCCAACGCGAAAATCCCGGCGCGCAGCTTTGTGCGCACCGCTTACTTCACGCCAGCCATCTTACCCATGATCGCCGCCGCAAACTTGTGGTTGTTCTTCTACACACCCAGCTTTGGCATTCTGAACCAGATCGGCGGCCTATTGGGCGCAGATCCGGTCAATTGGTTGGGTCAACCGTCGACCGCCCTTTGGGCTGTTTGCGCTGTGACGATCTGGAAAGAGGCAGGGTTTTTCATGATCTTCTACCTTGCCGCACTGCAAACCATTCCCCCCGACCTGAAAGAGGCCGCCGAGATCGAAGGCGCAAGTCGCTGGACCTATCTGCGTCGCGTGGTTCTGCCCTTGTTGATGCCGACGACCCTTTTCATTCTGATCAACGCCATGATCAACTCGGTCAAGCTGATTGACCATCTGTTCATCCTGACCAAAGGCGGGCCGTCGGACAGTTCGAAACTGATCCTCTACTACATTTGGGAAAACGCCTTTGCCTACTTCGACCGCCCCACTGCGGCGGCGATGACGGCACTGATGCTGGCCGTGCTCGGTGCCTTGGCTGCGTTCCAATTCCTGATGCTGGACAAAAGGACCCACTACCGATGAGCCGCTTTGTCGAGCCCGCCTTGGCCATTGTGCTGGCTATTGTCTGGATCTCACCTTTGGTTTTCGCGGCCTGGGCTGCCTTTCACGATGTCAGCGATGCCGTCAACTTTCGCCTGATGGCGCCGCTGACGTTCGACAATTTTCGCACCGCGTGGGAGGGCGCGCCCTGGCTGCGCTACTTCCTGAACACGTTCCTGCTGGTGACACTGATCTTGGCCGGGCAGTTTCTGCTCTGCACACTTGCCGGGTTCGCCTTTGCCCAGATGGAGTTTCGCGGCCGCGACACCGTTTTCATTCTGGTGCTGCTGCAACTCTTCATCCTGCCCGAAGTTCTGATCGTCGAAAACTATCGCGTTGCGGCCAGCTTGGGTTTGCTCGACAGCCTGTTGGGCATTGGCTCACCCTATATGGCGTCAGCCTTTGGCATATTTCTAATGCGGCAAGCGTTCAAATCCGTGCCAAAGGACCTGGACGAGGCCGCCCGTATCGAAGGCTGCTCCACCTTGGGCGTGCTTTGGCGCGTCTATGTACCTGCAGCGCACCCGACCTATCTGGCTTATGCTTTGGTGTCGGTCTCGACCCATTGGAACAATTTCTTATGGCCCCTGATTGTCACGAACTCGGAAAGCGCGCGCCCTCTGACCGTCGGCCTGTCCCTGTTCGGCGCACCAGAGAACGGCGTCGACATATCTGTGATCTCAGCTGCCACATTGATGGTTGTTGGCCCGCTGTTGCTTCTGTTTTTGCTGTTCCAACGCCAGTTTGCTCAAGCCTTCCTGACAGCCGGGGTCAAGTGAACCCCGGCCACGCGGTTCTTTCCAATGTATGGGGAGAAAACTGGAATTCTCCGACTTTTACCCCCCCACATCCGGCCAGAAGGACAGCTGTTCCAACGCATTCTGATTGTATTGAGTCGAGGTGATGGTGGAACAAATCGGGCTTTGCCAGATCGCAGGCGTGAACAAGGCGCCCATTCGCTAAGGGCTCGCTCGCAACGCGTGGAGGGTGATAGATCAGTTTTCAACACGATCACTTAGTTGGGCCCGCTGAGCGCGCGAAACATAACTGGCAACCATGAACTGCTCGGCGGGGTTCTTGATTGCCTTGTTTTTCAAGGCCAGCGCCACCGTTGCGCCTTGGCTCCAGTCTTGGCGGTTTCCGAACTGCCGGGCAACCATTGGTGCGGTTTCCGGTCGTTGCAAAATCATTCTCGACAATGCATCGGTAATCGCCTTGTGAAGCTCAAAAGAAGCGACTGCGTTATGGATGGCCAGCGCCTCAACGACCTGCTCGAGTTTCGGCAACGGTTGACTCGTGTCGGTGAGGTAAGTTGTTTCGAGGCGTGCGACTCCATCAAGGCCATCCAATTCAACCAATGCAGCAGAGAAGGCAC
Source organism: Falsiruegeria mediterranea M17 (assembly GCF_900302455.1). GTDB lineage: Bacteria > Pseudomonadota > Alphaproteobacteria > Rhodobacterales > Rhodobacteraceae > Falsiruegeria > Falsiruegeria mediterranea. Next base: position 13,851 of record NZ_ONZG01000025.1, on the reverse strand, counting down.
CCAGGTTTTCCGCCCTTTCCTTTCCCTTGCTGATGCCGATGAACCTATGAATTTCAACCCGGGCAGCGTCGTCTCCACTCAACCCCAAAAGAAGAATTCTGATGGATTGGAACGGGATGCCCTTTATGGTCCAAAGCTGGCTCAGCAAGTCTTCGGACGAGAGGCTCACGTCGATCTGCCGCAACATCGCGTAGGGCGCTTTGTCCACCTCACGCAATGCCAGTTCCTTCAGCGCAGGATCCGGGCTGCTTAACAGCTTGGCAAACATTGCAAACCGATCTGGAGTATAGTCCCGGCTCCAAGTATCAGAGTTCGCCAGAACGGATTCCACCATTTCGACGTAGGCGGCATTGGCATAGCTCACATGCTTCCATGCGCCCTCGGGCGCACGCTCCAAGACGACATGATCTTCGGGATTCAGCTCCATTTTCTTACGCAATACCGTGCTTACCAAGAACGGCAACTTTTCAGACGGTCCCTGTCCCCGCAGAACTTTCGTCGCTTCGAACTCGAACCGGTTCTGTCGTGATGGTCTTGCAAGAATGACGTCTTTGCTTTGCAGCAACCGATCCACAGAAGTATTCTCAGGGATGTAGTAGTGAAAGCCACAGGCTGTTGCCTGACCGATCGTAAACGCGGCAGCCACTATCAACGGAAAGACGGTTCTTCCTAGGTGTGATACAAATTGTGTTAACTGCATCATGATTTGACCAACGTGCCATCAATGGGGATAATCGTTTGTGTGTTAGGCTAATACGATTCTAAGTGATGTATGTGCTCAAAAATTGTGCAGTACGAATTTGGGGTTTGCGCATCTAGCATTGTCTCCGAACCAGAGAGCGCGATGGCTCTCCTGTCGGGGCCCGCCCCTGTTCCGTCGCATGTCCGATCTGACAAGGCTGCCGTGTTGTATCCCTACGACCAGGATGCACTCGATCTCAAATATCCCGGAACCGCTTGCGTGATCGCACCCGTGTCAGCCGTCCCACCCAGGTCCGGCGGCAACACCCCTGCATTCAGAACGCTGTCCACGGCGCCCACGATGGCACGCGCGGCAGGAGCGCACCCAAAACCATACTCGAACATCATGGCAACCGACAAAATCGCCCCGATCGGATTGGCGATGCCCCGACCAGAAATGTCTGGCGCACTACCGTGGGTTGGTTCGTATAGACCGCCTTTTACCGGGCTTGCTTCCCGCGCAGCGGCGGGGAGCGTCGCCGAAGGCAACATCCCCAACGACCCCGAGATCACCGCGATCAGATCTGAGATGAGATGAGATCACCGAACAGGTTGTCGGCCAAGAGAACATCAAAGTCCTTCGGCGCGCGGGCGACGGCGAACAAAGCGTAGTCCATCAATAGGTGCTGCAGTTCGACATCCGGGTATTCGTCGCGCCCGATCCGCTCCACCGTTTCGCGCCAGAGCTTACCGCTCTCCATCACGTTGGACTTGTCCAGAGAGGTCACGTACCCACGTCGGCCGCGCGCCGCCTCAAAGGCGCAGCGTGCAATACGTTCGACCTCAGACGTGCGGTATTCGCTGATTTCATAGGCCCGAACCTGGCCGTCACTCAACACTTCTCGACCACGCGGCTCACCATAATAGACGCCACCCGAGTTTTCCCGCACCACCAACAGGTCAGCGCCATCCACGATCTCTTTCCGGTAGGGTGTGCGCGAAAGAAGCGACGACCAAGCCCGCGCCGGCCGCAAAGCGTTGTAAACATGCAACTCGATCCGCAAGCGGGTCAGACCATCAGTTTCCGTGATCGGCCCGTCAATTCGGATGCCGTCCCATTCCGGCCCGCCAACTGCGCCGACCAGAATGGCATCCGCCGCCCGCGCCTTGTCGACCACCGCATCGGTGCAGAAAGTACCATGCACATCCCATGACGCGCCGCCCAACAAGTCTTCTTCAACCTCTACCCCGACGCCGAACTGGTCGGCGGTCTGCAGCAGCACCCGCAACCCGGCGCCAACGACTTCGGGGCCGATATGATCGCCGCCCAGCGCCAGAACCTTGAACGGGCCGCTCATCCTGCCATTCCTTGTTGCAGCACCAGATGCATGGCGTCCGGATCCAGATCTCGTTGCAGCAGGCGCATGGAGGAGTGGAAGTCATCCAGATCGACCGAAGAGGTCAGCACCGCGCGCGGTGGCATTTCGGGCGTGAAGCCGGTTCGCCCGTGCAGCAGGCGCTGATTGTCAAACAGCAGCCCCTCCCCTGCTTTCAGATCCAAGGTCAGGCGAAGATCATCACTGTAGAGCAATTCAAACAGCCTTTTCAGGGCACAGTAGACTGGCACCATTTGATCGCCAGGCACATCCAGAGGTGAGATTTGCCGTTCGTTCATCCGAACACCGCAAACCTCGCCGCGCTCATCCAGCCGAATGATGGGTAAACGAGATTTGTACCAACGCATGTTGCCATGACTGTTGTTGCCGGGGTCGAAACGCTGGCAGGTCACCTGCGTGTTGCATAACAACTCGAACTCTTCGGGCCATCGCGCCTTCAGGCGCCGGGCAGCCTCGAACCCGTCAACAAGGGTCGAAGCGCCCCCGTTGGAGCTGGGCCGCAGAACCTGAAACACGGTAATGCCGATCGCCGCATAGCGGTAAGGTTCATCCACATGCGGATCCAGCGGGCCGGTGGTGTCGCCAACATTGGTCACGGTGGTCTTCTTTTTCAGCGTATAGGTGCCAAAATGCGTCTGCCGTTGCGCTCCGACCAGCTGGATCATTCTCTGGCTTTCGGCCTTGTCTGTGGGCGCATCCACGATTTTGCAGAACCCGTAATCCCGCACTGCTTCCAGAATTTTCAATCGCACCGCCGGGTCTGCCTCAGCCTCGGTCAACGATCCAACTGGAAGGTCCGTGCTGATCGAGCCGTCCCAAAGAACAGGTTGCACACGCCTGCGGACGCGTTCGGAGTCGGAATAACAGTGATTGCGCAGCCAGCGCGCGGCATACTCGGATCGGTGCCCATCCGGCCAAATCACCTTAACGCTGCTTTCATGCACCTTTACGTTTTTGAAGGTGATCTCTTCATCGATGTGATGAAGCCGGATACCGCGCACACCGGTCTCTGGTGTGCCGCAGTCCGGACACCAGCATTGATGCCGCAACCAGATGGGATGGAACCGACTTTCGTGTCCATCTTCCCATTGTACGATCAGGAGGTCAGTTTCCATGATAGCTTTTAAGATGCTGTGACGTGAGGATGGCATTGGAGTGTTCCTTGAGGGCGTTCTGAACGCCATAAGGTCCTCAGCAAATTTGTTTGACAAATTCCAATTCAACACATGATGGTTGAGTTAAGCTCACGTATGGAAATCACATGCTGCCTGACCCCAAAGATCCCTCATATCTGGGTGCCCTGGTCTATTTTCATCATGCCGCCGAAAGCCTGAGCTTTTCGCGGGCTGCTCAGACCCTGAACGTGACGCCTTCGGCAGTCAGCCACCGCATCACCGCTCTCGAAAACACTTTGGGAAAACGGCTGTTCGAACGGCGCGTCCGCGAAATTCGGCTCACGCAAGACGGTGCCGAACTGGCACGCGCCACTGCCGTGATCTGGAACGAACTCAAGGAAATCACCGGCCAGTTGACCACGCAAGAGGTGCTGCGGGTTTCGGTTGGGCCTTATCTATCGTCACAATGGTTGTTGCCCCGGATCGGCGCGTTCGAAGCACAGAACCCCGGTCTGCGTGTGGATATGATCCATGTGATTGGGAAACCCGATGCCGGTTTGGCGGATGTCTCGATCATCTGGGCCGAACTGGAAAGCGATACAACTGAATCAGTACTGCTGTTTGACACCAATGCCGTTCCGGTTGCCGCGCCCGGAGTACAGATCAGCGACAACTTTTGGGATGAAACACTGCCACCCATCCATTACCGCAATCGCTCGACCTGGCGTCATTGGCTTTTCACCATCGGTGCCCCGGTGGAGTTTGCAGAACGCGGAGAAGTCCTGGAAGAACCCCACATGGTTTTGGAGGCCGCAGCATACAAGCGGGGAATAGCGATCGGTTTTCTACCTTTTATTGGCAAGTTCTTTGACCAAGGGCGGCTTGTACAGGTGGGACTGCACTCGATCCGCTCCAATCGGGGTTACTTTCTGCAGCTGAATTCAGGGGCCAAGCCCAAGGCCAGATTGTTTGCCGATTGGGCCGGAAATCAAGCAAAGGAACTGATGATCTGGTCATGAAAAATCGACACACCAAATTGGGTTTGCCTACTGCCCAAACCGCGTCATCACATTGCGAGTGATCTGTTCAACCTGCCAATCGCATCTGGTCAAACCCATGACCCATTCGCAGGAGGCAGCATTGAACACTTCGCCGCATCCGCGTTTCCAATGAACGATCACACCGTTGCCGCGAGAGCTGGACGGACCCCACCAGCCGCCCATCGGGTACCGATCTTACCAGATCCGCGGGACAACTGAAGCGATGGAGTCGACGCGAGCGATCACCGGCTTGTTCACGCGGCAGGACCTGGTGAATTCATCAAGTTGCTTGAAGCAATACGCAGCATATTGAAGGCCGTTTTAGCTGCAACGCGACAAGGCACCTTACCCAGCAATGGCTCGCCTTTTGCCGCAATTCCCCATACATTGGGATGTCACACCAGTCAGATGAAAATCTTTCTAACGTACTGCCAATACCTACGGGGCTATGTTTCCGCGCGTAAAGTATTTATGGTGGTTTAATCGCTGCCTACAAGTGCAGCAGGTCCTCAGGTTCTACGGCGGGCGCCCATGGCAGGCACAAAAATTAAAAACATGGAAGAGTTCGCTACCGTCAGTGGCATCTCACGCCCCACACTTTCCAAGTTTTTCAACGATCCCAACAGTGTGCGTGCATCCACGCGGGAACGTATTGAGGCAGCATTAGAGCAATACGACTACCAGCCCAATCTTTATGCGGTGAATCAAAACCGTCGCCTCACCAAGAATATCGGGGTTGTTGTACCCAATTTGGCGGACCCGTTCTTTGCCAAGATCGCGCGCACGATTGAGGCGCATATCATCGAGACCGGGTTTCGCCCGGTGTTGCTTGGCTCACATGGCAGCCCGATCATGGAAATCGCCAACTTGGAAAATCTGCGCAGCTTGAAACCAGCGGGCGTTCTTTTGGCGCCATTGGGTCGCGCCTCCGATCATGCGAAGATCGAAGCATTCTGCCAAGACGTCCCCACCGTTCTGTTCGACGCCAATATTGATAAGATTGGCGAAGCATTTGTTGGTTCCAATAATGGACAAAGTGTTGGCTTGATTGTCGACTACCTATGCCGGACAGGTGAACCGCCCAGCTTTCTGGAAATGAGGTCACCGACCAACCCAAACGCATTCAAGCGTCGGAACGCCTATATCTCGGCTATGGAAAAGCTAGGCCATAGCCCCACCCTGATCCAGGCTGAAGGCGAAGGTTGGGAATTCGAGGAAATCGGATTTCGCGAAGGCATGCGGGTCGTGCGTGATCGAAACCTGCCGACAAACACAATTCTGTGCAGCAATGATCGCCTGGCCATCGGACTTTTGTCCGCAGCCTTCGAAGCCGGGTTGCGCGTCGGGATCGGTGAAGGCTGTGATCTAAGGGTTGCAGGTCACGACGACCATCCGTTTTCGCGATATACTTGCCCTACGCTGACAACAGTTTCGCAAGATTATGAGGCAATAGCCAAGAAAAGCGCGGCTGTTCTGCTAGAGCGGATCGAAGCTGAAAAGCCCGCCGATTCGCGACGGGAAACGTTGTTTGAAGGGCGATTGATTATGAGATCATCCGCATAACAGCTTGAGATTACTCCCCAATTCTAAATTTTACGCGCGTAAAGAAATAAATTGACGCAAGTTACCATCAGACGTTACTCTCGGGACAAGCATCTATTTTGGGAGGACGAGGATGTTTGGGAAAGGCACGCTTCGTGCAGCCACGGCCATTACGCTCTTAGCAGCGGGTGGCGTTTCTGCCGAGACACTAACGATTGCGATCGTGAACAACGGTCACATGATCAACATGCAAAAAGTTGCTGAAGCATACACCGCAGAAACAGGTGTCGAGCTGAATTGGGTTTCGCTGGAAGAAGGCGTTCTGCGGGAGCAGGTCACGTCAGACACAGCAACCGGTGGCGGACAGTACGACATCATCAATATCGGCATGCAAGAAGCCCCAATCTGGGGTGCTGCGGGCTGGATCGAACCGCTGAAATTCTCGGACAGCTATGATCTGGACGACATCTTGCCGGCCATGCGTAATGGCCTGTCCCATGAAGGGCAGCTGTATGCGGCACCTTTCTACGGTGAATCTTCGATGGTCATGTACCGCAAGGATCTGACCGACGCGGCTGGCGTTTCCATCGCGGACAACGACAGCTGGGACAACGTCAAGGCCGCTGCCGCTGCAATCCACGATCCGGACAATGGCGTCTACGGTGCCTGCCTGCGCGGCAAGCCGGGCTGGGGTGACAATATGGCGTTCATCACCACCGTAGTGAACTCATACGGCGGCGCATGGTTCGACGCGGACTATCGCCCGGTTCTGGACAGCCCGGAATGGAACGCAGCGATCAACTTCTATGTAGACCTGCTCAGCAATTACGGCCCTCCGGGCTCGGAAGGTAATTCCTTCAACGAAATTCTGGCGCTCTATAACGAAGGCAAGTGCGGCATGTGGATTGACGCCACGATCGCTGCATCCTTCCTGGAAGTGGATGGCGTGGCCTACGCACAATCCCCGAACGCAGGAAACCCGGTTGGTGCAAACTGGCTTTGGGCCTGGGCCATGGCAATCCCTGCCGGGTCCCCGAATGCAGAAGCGGCCAGCAAATTCATCGAGTGGGCAACCTCCAAGGACTATGTCCAAGCGGTTGGCACTCATCCTGAGTTCGGCTGGGGTGCAGTGCCTACAGGTCAACGTGCTTCGACTTATGCGATCCCAGAGTTCCAGGCGGCAGCGGGTTTCGCAGCAGCTGAGCTCGCGGCCATCGACAGCGCAGCGCCCGAAGCAACCGATCTGAAGCCCTATGTCGGCGTTCAGTTCGCAGCGATCCCTGAATTCCCAGAAGTCGGATCTGCGGTTGCTCAGGAAATGGCGGCGGCATTGTCTGGTGCAAAGTCGGTCGAAGACGCTCTGGCAGCATCCCAGAAAGCAGCGGACTCGATCATGAAAGAAGCGGGATACTACGACTAATCCACAGTCGAGGGCCCAGGTCTGCCTGGGCCCTTACTGCCCCCAAGTCGTCAGATTTGCTTGTAAGCCTCTGCGACGCGTAACGTCACAACATTCGCAACTTTTTTCACAGGCACGACGCTATGCGCGTTTTGCCAAGAGGATAGGCTCATGTCTGACAGAAAGCTCCCCCGCCTTCTTCAAAGCCCAGCAGTCATACTGCTTTTGATTTGGATGCTGATCCCGCTGGGGATGACACTCTACTTTTCTTTCATTCGCTATGTTTTGAATAACCTACGCCGCCCAGAGTGGACCACACCCAGTCTCAGCAACTGGCGCGGCTTTGGAAATTATGAGTTTGTTCTGAACTCCAAGGATTTCTTGTTCGCCATTCAGAACAGCCTGCTAATTGTCTGCAGTATCCTGATCTTGACGGTTGTTCTGGGTGTCCTGATCGCCGTTCTGATCAACAAGACCTTTCCGGGTCAGGGCATCGTTCGCGTGCTTTTGATCTCACCCTTTTTCGTGATGCCTGCCGTGAACGCGGTTCTTTGGATCAACATGATCTTGGATCCGGTGTTGGGTCTGCAGGGCATCGCCGTCGGCAGCATCAACGATATGCTGGACACATTGCGCAATGCCCCTCTGGTTGGATGGTTCTTTTCGCTCTGGCCTGAACTGGAACCCATCTCGTTCCGGGCCACGCAAACGTCGGCATACGCGGTCATCATCATGGTGACGTGGCAGTGGACACCTTTCGCGGTGCTGATCTTCATGACGTCACTGCAATCCGAGGACCAGCAGCAGAAAGAAGCAGCTGTGCTGGACGGTGCAAGCATCTGGTCTCAATTCCGTTTCCTAACCTTGCCCCATCTGGCGCGTCCAATTGCGATTGTGGTCATGATCCAGGCGATCTTTCACCTGTCGCTTTATGCGGAAATCGAAATCGTCAGCCGCGGCAATGGGAACAAGAACTTGCCGTATCTGATCGGTGAATTTGCCAACAACAACATCGGAGCAGCCAGTGCTACAGGCATCTTCGCAGTCATTCTTGCCAACATCGTCGCGTTTTTCCTGCTGCGCATGATTGGCCGGACACTGATGGAATAAGGGGACACAATCATGGCAATCGTTGCAAAACCCTCGAAGTTCGCCAAATACGGACGGCCGACATTGGCTTGGGTCGTTGGGCTGCTCTTCTTCTTCCCGATCTTCTGGATGGTGGTAACAAGCTTCAAGACCGACGCTGACGCGGTGAAACCCGAGCACTTGATCTGGTTCACACCAACACTCGAAAACTACCTAAATATGACCGAGAACTACGATTATTGGCGCTTTGCCGGGAACTCGGTCATCACGGCTGTATTCGCCACCGTCTTCACCCTCTTTGTCGGCATCCCCTGCGCCTACGCCATGGCCTTCAACCCAAGTCGCGCCACCAAGGACGTGCTGATGTGGATGCTGTCGACCAAAATGCTTCCGGCCGCGGCAGTGCTTTATCCGATGACGTTCATCACCAAGTCTGCAGGCCTTTTTGATACGCATTTCCTGATCATTATGGTGCTCAGCCTGATCAATATGCCCATCGTTATCTGGATGCTCTTCACCTACTTCAAAGAGATACCCAAAGACATCATCGAGGCCGGTCAGATGGATGGGGTCAGCACTTGGGGTGAGATCAAGGAGATCCTCATTCCGCTTGCCTGGGGCGGCATCGCATCCACCGCGTTGCTCTGCTTCATCTTCTGCTGGAACGAGGCCTATTGGACCGTGCGTCTGACAACAACGGACGCAGCAACACTTTCAAAACTCATCGAAGGCAACCGAGCCCCCGAAGGCCTGTTCTTTGGCCGCCTCTCCGCAGTCTCTGCAGCTGCCGTTGGACCGATCGTCGTCCTTGGGTGGTTCTGCCAGAAACAACTTGTCCAAGGCTTGACCTTCGGCGCTGTGAAGTAAGGAACGACAATGGGACGTATTCAACTCAAATCCGTGACCAAGAGCTTTGGTGACATTCAGGTGATCCCACCCTTGGACCTGACCATCGAAGACGGAGAATTCGCGGTCTTTGTCGGCCCTTCTGGTTGCGGCAAATCCACCCTGTTGCGGATGATAGCCGGCCTTGAAGACCTGACCTCTGGCGACATCGAAATTGATGGTGAAATTGCGACCGAAGTGCCACCGGCTCAGCGTGGGTTGGCCATGGTTTTTCAGTCTTATGCTCTGTATCCGCATATGACCGTTCGCAAGAATATCGGGTTTCCGCTGCGTATGGCGAAGATGGCCCAGGCAGAAATTGACCAACGTGTCGAAACCGCAGCCAAGTCTCTGAACCTGATGGACTACCTGGACCGCAAACCCGCGGATCTTTCGGGCGGTCAGCGCCAGCGCGTCGCCATCGGTCGTGCCATTGTCCGCGAACCTGCTGCTTTCCTGTTTGACGAACCTTTGTCGAACCTGGACGCAGCGCTTCGCGTGGGTATGCGTTTGGAAATTGGCGAGCTGCATGAACGGCTGAAGACCACCATGATTTATGTGACCCACGACCAGGTCGAAGCAATGACGATGGCGAACAAGATTGTCGTGCTGCGCGCCGGTGTGATTGAACAAGTCGGCTCACCGCTTGAACTGTACCACAAACCCCGAAACGAGTTCGTGGCAGGCTTCATCGGGTCGCCAAAGATGAACCTTGTGAAGGGGTCAGAGGCCGAAAAACACGAGGCCGCGACCATTGGAATTCGTCCGGAACACACAGACGTGAGCATGACGGATGGTGCTTGGAAGGGCCGGGTTGGAGTTGCAGAGCACCTTGGCTCTGACACCTTCATTCACGTTCATGACACGGGTCTCGCCGACATGCTGACAGTGCGTGTTAATGGCGACATCTCAGTCAAACATGGCGACACTATCTACCTGACGCCACAGGCTGATCAGATCCACAAATTCGATGCGCAAGGAATGAGAATTTGATGGCGGCCGCTTCGCTCCATACCAACGGACTGGCGCTTTCAGACGCAGTATTGCCCAGGCTCCCAGAGGCCGTCGCTCGCCCAAATTATGATCGGGCCAGGCTTCGCCCCGGCATTGTGCATATCGGTTTGGGCAACTTCCATCGGGCGCATCAGGCTTGGTACATTCATCGGCTGTTGCAGCAGGGATTGGCGCAGGACTGGGCCATCGTCGGCGCAGGCGTTCGCGACCAAGATCAAATCATGCGCGCCCGGCTTCAGCCTCAGGATTACCTGACAACACTGATTGAATTGTCGCCAAAGGGGAAATCAGCCGAAGTTATTGGCTCGATGATTGACTACCTGCCGATAGAGGATGGAAACGCGGCGCTTGTTCGGCAAATGGCCGACCCAGTTATTCGGATTGTGTCTCTCACTGTCACTGAAGGCGGGTATTTCATATCTCCGACCGAGGATGGTTTCGACATTTCCCATCCCGACATTCAACATGACATTCGCCACCCCGAACATCCGCGAACGGTTTTCGGGGCTATAGTCGCTGCGCTTGCTGCACGTAGAATGTCAGGGGCCGGGCCATTCACAGTGCTCAGTTGCGACAACCTTCGTGGAAATGGCTCCATCGCGCGCCAAGCGGTCACTTCGCTGGCTCACCACATCGATCCCGGTCTTGCAGAATGGATTGAAGAAAACTGCAGTTTCCCAAATTCCATGGTAGACTGCATCGTTCCGGCCACTGGTCCAAATGAGTTTGCTTTGGCGCGGGGTTTCGGTATCGAAGATGCGGCTCCGGTCACCCATGAAAGCTATCGGCAATGGGTCATCGAAGATGATTTCTGCGCGGGCCGACCCGAATTTGAAAAAGTAGGGGTGATCGTTACACCAGAAGTTCACGCCTACGAGGCCATGAAAATTCGCATCCTGAATGCAGGCCATCAAGTCTTGGCTAATGTCGGTGAACTAATGTCGGTAGAGACCATTGCGGAATGCATGGCGCATCCAGTGATTTCGCGGTTCTTTGACAAGGTCGAACACAAAGAGATCGCGCCATATGTGTCTCCGGTGCCGGGCGTGACACCGACGGAATATGTTGGCCTGGTTGCACAGAGATTTTCAAATCCGGAAATACGGGACACAACCCGTCGCGTTGCCTTTGATGGATCCTCGCGTCATCCGGAGTTTATCTTGCCGATCATTCGAGATGCCCTGAACAGCGGCGGTCCCATCGATGGATTGGCGCTGGTCGAAGCGTTGTGGGCGCGAATGTGCGCCGGGGTCCGCGATGACGGAAGCATCATCGAAGAGAATGACCCCGACTGGCAGCGATTGTCTGAGGTTGCTCGGCAGAGTGCTCAAAGACCCACAACATGGCTCGAACAACAGCATATCTATGGCAATCTGGCCAGTGATCCTGTTTTCGCACCGGCCTTTTGCCGCTGGCTACGCGTGATTTGGTCTGAGGGCAGTCAGGCATCGTTGCGTTCATATCTAGACCAGGCGCAAACCACGGAAATAGAGGCTTAGAAATGATCCTATGTTGTGGTGAGGCTCTCATCGACATGATCCCTGAGCTGACCCTTCAGAAGACCGAGGGTTTTGTCCCGCATTGCGGTGGCGCGGTAATGAACACGGCCGTCGCATTGGGGCGTTTGGGTGTGCCGACAGGGCTGTTTACCGGGCTGTCCGATGACATGTTTGGCCAACAGTTGGTTGCGCATCTTCACGCGTCAAATGTGGACCTTTCGTTTGCCGTGACGTCGAGCCGTCCCTCGACCCTTGCGTTTGTGCAGTTTGTGGAAGGTCAGGCCAACTACAGTTTTCTGGATGAGAACTCAGCCGGTCGCATGTTGGGTCTCTCGGATCTGCCCAAAGTGCCCGAGGATGTATCGGTGCTGTTCTTTGGCGGTATCAGTCTGGCCACGGAACCAGGGGCCGAAACATATGCCACTTTGTTGGACCGGGAACGGCGCGAACGTGTGGTGATGCTGGACCCGAACATCCGCCCGCAGTTCATTCCCGATCAGAAACGATACCGCGCTCGACTTGAGAGAATGCTGGCAAGGACCGATATCCTGAAAGTTTCAGATGAAGATTTGGACTGGATGATCCCACAGCCCCTGCCATATGCAGAAAAAATCGCCGTGTTGATGAAGCGTGGCCCTAACATCGTGGTCATGACCCGCGGCTCTGCCGGGGTGGTTGGGTTCCTGCCAGATGGTTCTGAAGTTAACGTTATGGCTGAACGGGTCGCTGTCGTGGACACAGTCGGGGCTGGTGATACCTTCAACGCGGGGTTGCTGTGTAAACTCGACGAGCTTGATTGTTTGGATATTCAGACACTGCGGAAGCTCGATTCTGACGCGTTAAAGCAGGCGTTGGCATTTGCATCAAAGGTCGCGGCAATCTCAGTTTCCCGGCCGGGTGCTGACCCTCCTTGGGCGGTAGACGTGATGGACTAAGTTTGCAGCATTCGTGGAAATCAAAAGGACGCGAATGTTCATACCAGCGCCGATAGTGCCTTCAAGATCTCGTGCGGAGGGCTCAAGGTGTCTGAATTGCGAGCGGTATTATCCAAGCCATAGTTGCCTGCCGGGGCCATTAGGTTAACTCGGTAGATCGCTTTGTGATCAGAGCCGCCAACATGACCAATCAGGATATGTGCAATACCAAGTGAGCCGTGTGATTGGCCGGCCATAAAAAACCAGACACCTTCCGCGCAAATCGAATGGCGCCAGTTGCCTTGAGCATTTCCTCGACATCTTCCAGGCACCCAACACTCAGCACCTTGATTTCGTCAGGCTTCCATTTCAGCGTACCGATGCCTTCGGCAACAGCAACACCGGTCGAATTGTTCGCCCAAAGGGTGGCGGACGCATTTCCTCTTCAGGTGGGGACCTCTTGATCGAACCACATTCGGCTTAAGTCACAACTGGTCCTAATCCAGCAATGTCGCCCTTGATGCAAACACGTGTGCCATCAGCCGATCCAGCTGCACCGAAGAGCGCAAACTTCTTACCATCCCTGCGGTTTCAACTTGGGTCGCAAATCTGGTTGTCCACCACTTTCCCAGGATTCATGACCTTTTTGGGATCAAGAACGTCCTTAATTGTACCCATGAGATGGCGTTTGACCGTATCCCCATACCTTTGATCGAGCGACAGCTTATCCTGGCCGCGGCCATATTCCGCGCTGAACGACCCGTCGAGTTTAGCAACGAGATCATAGATACAGGGAGAGACCTCAGTACACACTTCTTCAAGGGAGGCTGTAGCTTTTATACCTTCCGGGGCAAGGACGTTAAAGTGCACGTTACCATCCCCCACATGCCCATAAACTGAAAGGCGGCGCCCCCTGCCCGTACCGGTCGACAAGTTCAGTGCCAAGCTCAATGAACCTAGCTATGTAAGGGATGCGCACCGAAACGTCATGTTTCACCGAGCCACCGCTAAGCACCTCACCTTCGGGGATGTTTTCGCTCAGGTTCCAGAAATCCTGCCTTTGCTGTTGGCTTGCCGATATCACACCATCCAGGATTGAGCCTCCCCAACTGAACTGGTCCCCCGCTATGTTTAGGAAACGGAGGACCGAGAATGGCAAACAAGCGACCGAAGCCCGAGGAGATTGTCTCGAAGTTACGGCAGGTTGAAGTATTGATGGGGCAAGGCATGCCTCGTCTGGATGCGATCAGACAGATTGGCGTTGTTGAACAGACCT
>NZ_ONZG01000009.1 GCF_900302455.1 Falsiruegeria mediterranea M17 | reverse complement strand
TCGCAGACCTTTTTGCCGCTGTGCCCGAGCTGACCGAAAAACTCGGCTAAGCCACCGGCCCAGAAAGAAACACAAAAGGCCCGCCACCGGCGGGCCTTTTGCTTCAGTCCAAATCCCGAAGCGCGCGATGCACATGGTCCGCGATAATCTGATGCGTGGCAGGCCCAATCATGTGCTCTGCAGCGGGTTCTTGCATCGTCCCAAAGATCATATCCCCAAGCTCATCTGATTCACCCGCCATCTTGACCGGAAGCTCGATCACTGAGGCGACGGCCCCTCGTAAGCTGTCCACCATGTCCGATGTGACCATCAATGGCTCCGCGCCCAAGGGTGCCTTGCCGTCCTCAGGCTGGACATAGCGCAGCCACAGAAGCAACACCTGCCCGTCGATCGCCTCGACCAAGGATTGCATGCGTGCCCTCCAGGCTTGTCGCAGTTCCTCGCGCACGGTTTCAAACCGGCTTGGCGAAATCTCAAGCAGTCGGCCCAATAGGTGCTTGTTGAAGTGAAATTCGGTAAAGTCCACCTCATCATAAAGCGCCTTCAACAGCTTGGACGCCTCAAGGAAACGATCATTGCGTCGGGGATGCACCCGGTACAGCCGGTTCGACAGGTTCTGAGCCCCCGGCAGTTGAACGATGCAGGCTTCAGCCTCACGCGCCAAACGCATCAACTCAGGATCGTTCAGTATTGAATCCAGCCCGCTGTTGACGCTGCCGAAGTTCACGCAAGCCCCGCCCAACCGACGTTCTAGCAAGGCCGGAAACGGATCAGATACAAACCGGCCATAGGTTTCGGTTCCGCCGATACAAGCCACATACGGCGCCCCCAGGGACCGCTTTGGTCCGCGAAAGTGCAGTTTCGAATCCCCATATCGACACGTCAGATGGTCAGGCGCATATGCGCCCTGCATTTCATAACTCATGTCACCCACCAAAGTGTTTTGTCACCCGATCTCAGTTTTCGGCCCCAAGCGTTGCGATTCCCCTAATGTGCGGATTTGAAGCAATTTGTTCACGCCACCGCCTCTTGCCGCCGCCCCCGCGCTGCGCATAAGGTCGCCTTAGCGCGGAGAAAAAGGCACAAAACAGATGAGCATCCAAAAGGTCGGCGTCGTCGGAGCAGGTCAAATGGGCAACGGCATCGCCCATGTCATGGCCTTGTCGGGATATGATGTTTTGCTGAGCGACATTAGCCAGGACGCGCTGGACGCGGCCCTGAACACCGTTCGCGGCAACTTGTCTCGCCAAGCCTCACGCGGCAAGATCTCGGATCAGGATGTCGAGGCCGCAATGGCCCGAATCCAGACCACTCTGCATCTGCCCGAACTTGGCCAGACCGACCTGGTGATCGAAGCTGCCACCGAGCGCGAGAACATCAAGCAGGCGATCTTTGACGAATTGCAGGCACATTTGCTCCCGCATACGATCCTGACGTCAAATACGTCGTCGATCTCGATTACACGTCTGGCCAGCCGCACTGACCGACCCGAGCGTTTCATGGGGTTCCACTTCATGAACCCCGTGCCAGTGATGCAATTGGTCGAATTGATCCGCGGCATTGCCACCGATGAAGAAACCTATGCCGCCTGCAAGGCCGTCGTCGACCGTCTGGGCAAAACTGCGGCCAGCGCCGAAGACTTTCCCGCCTTCATCGTGAACCGCATCTTGATGCCGATGATCAACGAAGCCGTATACACGCTCTATGAAGGTGTCGGGAACGTGCAATCCATCGACCAGTCGATGAAGCTGGGCGCGAACCATCCCATGGGGCCGCTTGAACTGGCGGACTTCATTGGACTGGACACCTGCCTGGCGATCATGAACGTGCTGCACGAAGGTTTGGCCGATACCAAATACCGCCCCTGCCCTCTGCTGACCAAATACGTCGAAGCCGGCTGGTTGGGTCGCAAGACCCAACGCGGGTTCTATGATTATCGCGGAGACGTCCCGGTCCCGACCCGCTAGGGCAGCATGGGATTATTTTTTGCCAAGGTTCAGCGTATGCTCGCGTAGCCACGCCATGAACCCGCGTGGATTGCTTTCCAGCAGTTCCATATCCTTGTCCGAGACTGGTGCACCCACAACAGGCGCCTGCGGCTTGTTGCACGAGCGTACGATCTCATGCAAAAGCAGCCCCTGCCGCAGGATCGCCGACATCCGGTTCGCCATCAGGTACCAGCGCGAATTGCAGCCCGGAAAATAGATCGGCACCACTTTGGCCCCTGAGCGGCGGATCATCTTTGCCGTAAAGACATTCCACTCCCGCTCGATTGCAGGGCCAAACATCGTGTCCGACGACATCACCACACCCGACGGAAAGAGCGCGACAACGCCGCCTTCTTTCAAATGCCCCATGGCCTTGGCGCGCATTTCAACCATCTTGGCCTGCGCGTCCGGATCATGCGGAAACGGCACCGGAATCATGAAAGAGGTCGCTGCCTCGTCCAGTCCGGTCAGCACCGATCGGGTGAGAATGCGATAGTCCTGCCGCACATTGCCGATAAGATCGGCAAGGATCATACCATCAACCATGCCATGCGGGTGGTTCGCCACCACCACAACCGCCCCACTCTCGGGGATGTTGGCCAATTGCTCTTGCGGGGTCTGAAGGTCGATCCCCATGATGTTCAACGCGCCGCGCCAGAACTTTTGCCCACGGTAACGTTCGTTTTGCTTCTCAAACCGATTGACCATGCGCAGGATCGTGATCTTGCCGGTTAACCATTCGATGGTCTTGATCGCCGTCGACGTCCATGCGTCATCAAATGAGTTGGCATAAGTCAGCGTTCGACGATCATAAATCTCGCCCGCTGCATCATCAGCTTCGGATACGGCACCCGTTTTTTCGCTTTGGGTGATCTCTGCCACGTGCACGTCTTTCTGTTCCGGTGTGTCCTCCACGGACAGCGGCTCTCAGAACCCTTCGCCGAACTTATCAGCGACCAGAGCTTCGAGCGCATCTGCCAACGCCTCAGCATCCGGGCCAGACGTCTCGACGTCAATAGTTGTTCCGCGGGATGCTGCCAACATCAAAAGCCCCATGATACTGTCGCCCGAGGCTGACAGGCCGTCTTTTGACACTTCGGCCGAGGCGTCAAAGCCTTCGACCACCTCGACCAGCTTGGCCGATGCCCGGGCATGCAGGCCTTTTTCGTTTTCGATTTTCAAAGTCCGATTAATCATGTGAAACCAAATATGCTAGTCCGGCGCAACGTTGCGCATGTTGATGTATTTTTTGCCTGCTTCCATGGCGCCGCGCACAGCGTCCCCAATGGGCAGATGACGGCTCTTGGCCAGTTTGATCAGCATCGGCAGGTTGGCCCCGTAAAGGATACGGCGATCCGACGGTGCGCAGGCCCGCAGGCTCAAATTGGAAGGGGAACCGCCAAACAGATCCGTCACCATCACGACGCCATCGCCACAGTCTACCGCATCGGCGGCAGCACAGATTTCCTGCTGTTTGGTCTCTCGATCATGATCTGCTTCGATCGAGATGGCGCGCATACCTGCTTGCTGTCCGACCACATGTTCCATGGCGGCCAGATATTCTCTGGCCAGCCCCCCATGTGCTACGATCACTATCCCGATCAATCCGGCCTCTCAATCGCCTCTGCGGCGTTCCATTTCGCGGTGCCTAATTGACACCTGTAGGCCCTGCTCCGCAAGGGCCTTCGCCGTGGTTTCAGCCAACAAAACCGAACGATGCTGCCCCCCAGTACAACCAAAGGCGATCGACAGATGCGCCTTGCCCTCATCCTGGAAGGCCGGGATCAAAAATGCGATCAAATCCAACGCCCGCTTCAGGAAGGGTTCAAACCGCTCATCCTTGCGCACGTGCTCTGCCACGGCCACATCGCGCCCGTCCTTTGCGCGCAGATCCGAATTCCAGTACGGGTTGGACAGGAACCTGCAATCCAAAACCATGTCCACACCAGCAGGCAGGCCCCTTCTGTAAGCGAAAGACTGCACTGATACGGCCAACTGCCGCCCCCCTTCGGGAGCAAACCAACGTTCCACTTCATCCCGAAGTTGGTGGATGTTGAGATCAGAGGTATCGATCAGGACATCAGCAGTGTCACGCACTGCGCTCAGCAGATCCAATTCCCTTCGAATACCCACTTCTGGCCGGTCTTCGGGTGCCATCGGGTGCCTGCGCCGTGTTTCGGAAAAGCGCTGCAACAGAACCTTGACCCGGCAATCCAGATACAAGATTGACGCATCGGTTTCAGGCATCCCATGCAGAAGTTTGACAAGATCCAGCAAGCCTGCGGTCGTGAAATCTCGGTTGCGCGTATCAATCCCAAGCGCAAGCGGCCGCTCAGAGGTCGATGCTTCGACTAGGCGCGTCACCATTCCCATCGGCAGGTTGTCGATCGCCTCAAACTCCAAGTCTTCGAGCACGCGGATCGCAGTTGTGCGGCCTGCGCCCGACGGCCCTGTAACCAGGACCAATTGTCTCGCTTTTTTCGCTTCCTCAGTCATTCCGGATCATGCCAACCCTGTTTCAGCATCTGGACCAATGCAGCTGCAAAATGGGGTCCGTCCACCCTGTGAAACAAGGGGAAGGTCAGCCCAAATAGCGAAAAATCACGTTTTTTGGGCAAACGGTCTGTTGCCAAGATATCCATATCGACAACAGCTACGAGCCTAGCAGAACCACTCAGCACAACAGGAAGCAGGCCAAGGCCTCGCGCCTCAATCAAACTGGGCAAAGCCGTTGGTGCGTTGGCCATCAATTGCCCCTCACCGACGGAAACGACCACTCGATCATCGGCAACCAGGTCGCAACCATAGGCCAACATCTGCAACGCCAACGCAGATTTTCCGCTGCCAGAAGCGCCCTTGATCAACAAGCCCCGCCCAGACAGCGAAACACAACTTGCATGCATGATGGTTGAAGTTGACGACTGATCACTAGCGCCGCACGGCATGGATCAAACCGGGAGTCCCACGACGAAGCGAGCGCCAAGGGGATCCGAAGTCACGTCAGCCTCAGTCGGGCGAATGTTTTCAGCCCAAATTACACCGCCATGCGCCTCGACGATCTGCTTCGAGATCGCCAGGCCAAGGCCCGAGTTGTTTCCAAAGTGCTCTTCAGGGCGTTGAGAGTAGAACCGTTTGAAAATCTTGCTCAGGGCCTGATCCGGGATACCGGGACCAGTATCTTCGACCACGATCAGAACCCGGTTGGACCGTTTTCTTGCCCAGACGCGGATGGCATCCCCATCTTCGCAAAACGAAATCGCGTTGGTGATCAAGTTTACAAAGACCTGCGCCAATCGCGCCTCAAGCCCGTGAATAACAATGGGTTCTGGCGGCAGATCGGTAATGTAATCAATCCCTTTGCCGCGCGCATCCTCTCCCAAGTATTGGTTCAGGTTGCCCAACATGTCCAACAGGTCAAACGGGGTTTCATCCTCTTTGACCAATTCTGCGTCCAGACGCGAGGCATTGGAAATATCGCTGACCAGACGATCAAGCCGACGCACATCATGCTCGATCACTTCCATCAGCTTTTCGCGCTGATCATCACGCTTGACCATCCGCAGCGTACCAACAGCGGACTGCAGGCTTGCCAGCGGGTTTTTGATTTCATGAGCCACGTCGGCCGCAAACTGCTCATTGCCGTCAATGCGCGTATACAGCGCCGAGACCATGCCACGGAGCGCGCGGCTCAGTCGGCCGATCTCGTCCGGACGGGCTGAAAGGTCGGGGATACGAATGCGACCAGGGTTCATCCTGCGTGCGTTGCGATCGCGACCCAACTCGGCCGCCTCAGCAAGGTCCGCCAAGGGATTTGCAATCGTCGACGCCAGTACCAGGCTAAGACCCACGGACACCAACAGCGCGACGATGAACATCTGATACACACGTTCACGCTCGCGTTTGGCAAGCATGTCAATCTCACCCGACGGGCTTGCCATCGCAACCACACCCACCGGGTTGCCGTTTTGCACGATCGGAGTCGCTGTCGCAAAGACGCGCCCGCCTGCTACGTTCTGCAGGATTTCAACCTGTGTCCCGCCGGACAGGGCCAACGGCACAAGTTTTTGCAACTCGGTTTCAAGGTCCGCAGCAGTTTGCTGCACAGGTGTTGAAAATGGGCTGGATACCGCACCCCAAAGAGCCGCCAACGTGTCACTGATGAACGTTGTCCCGTCGTTCTTGCCCGCGCGGCTGGACAAGGATCCGGGGCCTTCATTACCGGTTCCGTGCGCAATCAGTGTGTTGGCACTGTCGTACACGTAAACTTCAACACCCGCTCGCAGGCTTAACCCGTTTAGCGTTTCGGTTGCGTCAATACCGTCTCCGGTTGCCAGGTTGACCGGGCTCCCTTCAGGCATTTGTGCTTCGAAAACGTCTGCAACCAACCGGGTTTCGCCCACCAGCGCCCCGGCTCTTTGAGTGATCAGACTGTCGCGTGAGTCACTGAGGTACAGAATCCCAGCAACCAGAATGATGAGGGCAATCAGGTTGAACGTGATGATCTTACGCGTCAGCGGAGACCCTCGAAGCGAAAACAAGCTTCGATGGGCCCGCTTGACCCGCAGCTCTTTGGAAACGGTACTTTGCGGAGCGACCCAATCGTCGCCCAGCACTACGTCCCCGCTGCTGTCGCCCTGAGATGTGCCGGTATCGCGCACGACATCCCTTTCGGATTGAACCGGTCCGGTCCGTTACTCTTCGTTATATCTGTAGCCGATCCCGTACAGCGTCTCAATCGCCGCAAAGTCTTCATCCGCGCTGCGCATCTTCTTGCGCAGGCGTTTGATGTGGCTATCGATAGTCCGGTCGTCGACATAGACCTGATCGTCATAGGCGACATCCATCAGCTGATCGCGGCTTTTGACGAAGCCTGGACGCTGCGCCAGCGCTTGCAAAAGCAAGAACTCTGTCACCGTAAGCGAAACATCCTTGCCCTTCCAACTGACGGCATGGCGCAACGGGTCCATACGCAGATGGCCGCGTTCCATGACCTTGGTCTCACCCGTGGTCGTTCCAGCGGCATCACCCGCAACAGCATCTTGTCGGCGCAGCAATGCGCGGATGCGTTCAACCAGCAGACGCTGAGAAAAGGGTTTCTTGACGTAGTCATCCGCCCCCATCCGCAGGCCCAATACCTCGTCTATCTCATCGTCCTTGGACGTCAGAAAGATCACCGGCATCTGAGTTTTCTGCCGCAGACGCTGCAACAGATCCATGCCATCCATGCGCGGCATCTTTATATCCAGCACCGCCATGTCAGGCAGCTTTTTGTTAAATGCATCCAGTGCGGCCTGGCCGTCATTATATGTTTCGACTTCGAATCCTTCGGCTTCGAGAGTCATGGAAACCGACGTCAGGATGTTCCTGTCGTCGTCCACCAAAGCAATTTTTGACATCTGAATGTGTCCCTATGCTGCTCAATTCTGCCTTATTTTTTTCCCATTCATCGCTCTTTTAGGGGGGCGAATCAATCCATAACTGCGATTCGAGCCCTTCTTTCCCAAGCATTGAGGCAAAAAAACCTTACTCGGGAATGAATAAGTGCCCGTCAAAGCAGCTTAAAAAAGATGGTTGCGCTAAACATTGCCTTGGTTGCGCTAACTGCGCCAAAGCGTCCTGTTCATGTCCCAAACCGTCATGTTAAGACCCGCCTCACCGGCGATCAGGCCGGACCAAAAGCCCCAACGGTGACAGATCGGTTTCAAGCGCCGCGCGCCGACACAGGAGAATTAAAGCATGACATCTGGACGGGTTAACCCGCAATTCCGCCTCGAAGATCAGGGCATCGAGGGTCTGGGCAATGTCTATTACAACTTCATGGAACCGGCGCTGATCGAAGCAGCCCTCAAGCGCGACGAAGGTACGCTGGGCAATGGCGGCGCGTTTCTGGTGACCACCGGCAAATTCACTGGCCGTTCGCCCAAGGACAAGCACGTTGTCAAGACCGAGAGCGTCAAGGACACCATCTGGTGGGACAACAACGCCGCGATGAGCCCCGAAGGGTTCGATGCCCTTTATGCCGACATGCTCGAGCACATGAAGGGCAAGGACTATTTCGTGCAGGATCTGGTTGGTGGTTCCGACCCGGCTTATTCGATTAACGTGCGCATGGTGACCGAACTTGCCTGGCACAACCTGTTCATCCGCCACCTGCTGCGCCGACCGGCGCGCGAGGACCTTGATGACTTCGTGTCGGATTTCACTGTCATCAACTGCCCAAGCTTCAAAGCGGACCCGGCCAAGCACAACTGCAACTCGGAAACCGTGATCGCGCTGAACTTTGACAAAAAGGTCATTCTGATCGGCGGCACCGAGTATGCGGGCGAAAACAAAAAGTCCGTCTTTACCCTGCTGAACTACATGCTGCCCGAAAAAGGCGTCATGCCGATGCACTGCTCGGCCAACCATGCCATCGGCAACCCGGTCGACGCGGCCGTGTTCTTTGGCCTTTCCGGCACCGGCAAGACCACCCTGTCGGCAGATCCCTCGCGCACCCTGATCGGTGACGACGAGCACGGCTGGTCGGACCGCGGCACCTTCAATTTTGAGGGTGGCTGTTATGCCAAGACCATCAACCTGAGCGCCGAAGCCGAGCCCGAGATCTATGCGACCACGTCCAAATTCGGCACCGTGATCGAAAACATGATCTTCGACGAAGAGACCAAGGAACTGGACTTCGATGACGACAGCCTGACCGCAAACATGCGCTGCGCATACCCGCTCGAGTACATCTCGAACGCGTCGGCCTCGGCCATGGGTGGTCATCCCAAGAACATCATCATGCTGACCTGTGACGCATTTGGTGTTCTGCCTCCGATCGCGCGCCTGACACCGGCGCAGGCGATGTATCACTTCCTGTCGGGCTTCACGTCCAAGGTTGCGGGCACCGAGCGTGGCGTGACCGAGCCACAGCCGACGTTCTCGACCTGCTTTGGCGCCCCCTTCATGCCGCGTCGCCCCGAAGTCTACGGCAACCTGCTGCGTGAAAAGATCGCCCAGCACGGCGCGACCTGCTGGCTGGTTAACACCGGCTGGACCGGTGGTGCACACGGCGTAGGCTCGCGCATGCCGATTCGCGCCACCCGCGCCCTGCTGACCGCGGCGCTGGACGGCTCGCTGGCCGAGGCCGAGTTCCGCAAGGACGCCAACTTTGGCTTTGACGTGCCTGTGACTGTGCCCGGCGTGGCCGAGGTTCTTCTGGATCCGCGCCGCACCTGGGATGATCAAGGCGCGTTTGACAAGCAGGCCGCCAAGCTGGCGCAGATGTTTGCCGACAACTTCGAGCAGTACATCCCCTACATCGACGATGATGTGAAAGCGGTTGCGATCGGTTGAAACCCGTTCGTCTCTTAAGCTGAAGACACCAAGGCCCCATCAAAAAGTATGGGGCCTTTTTTATTGGGCATGCACAAATTGTGATCCCTTATTGATTGCCTGATCAATCAAGCTTCGCTAAACTCTTTTGTCAGAAAAAACCCGGCACCTGACGGCACCGGGCAACGCAATGAAAGGATCTTTTGGCTGCCACCACTCACAAAAAAGCAGCCTAACGCTATGCAGCCTACGCCATTGATTCCATGTGTCAATGTGATACCTACGGAAATCAGTAACTTTTGGCTGCGATGATATCGCAACTGCATGGCACTATAGATCAACAGGTCACTGAACAGGCAACTGAACATATGTGTGAACTTTCAAAACTGGCGGAACTCAGAAAACTCATGCTCAGCATGGAGCGTTCGCTGGGATTACAAGACCTTACACCGGTTGAACGTGACATTTACTATGCCGCCAACGAGCTGTCAGAGAATGGAAATGGGGTGCGAACCGTTGGTTTGATCGAACACACCCTACTCCAAACCGTTTCCCGCCCTACGTTTTTTCGTGCGCTGAAGTCCCTGGTCAACAAAGGGTACCTGTCGCACTGCAATTCGGTGAACAGAGGGCAATACACGGTTAATGGACCGAGAATCTAATCTGACAAAACAGTCCAGCGGACCCACTCGTGCGTACGCTGGCTAAGGAAACGCTTGTAGCATCTGGTCTTTACCTCGCAGCTTTTCTGGTTGTGTTCGAGGTTGTGACGCCGTTGCAGAGCATGTTCTTTCCCGAGTTCCCCAGCCGGGCGAGCCTGTTGTTCCTGCCTCATGGCATTCGCGTTCTGACTGCGTGGCTATTGGGCTGGCGGGCCATTCCGGCGCTGCTGCCAGGTGTGTTTTTGGTGTTTTTGTACGTCGGTGGGATGGACGTGTTCCTGCCCAGCAGACTTATTGCAATTGCTATCGCCGTCACAGTGGCGCCTGCAGTGTTCATGGCATTGGCCTTTGTTGGACAGGATATTCGACCACAACCGGGAAAAACACCCTGCTGGCCCTGCGTCATGGGCGTCGGCATCGTGACATCAGTGCTGATGGCGCTGTTAACCAACATGGCCTTTGGAAGCGAAACGGTCGAATACGTGGCCTATCTGATCGGCGATATTTTTGGTCTGTTCTTCCTTATGCTGGGGTTGCTTTACATTTTCCGCTACATGCGCCGAAACTCCTCAGGCAACTGAATTCCAAATGGACGGGGGCGCCCCCGCACCCGGGCGATCTTGGCTTTGCCAGCACCGCCAGCGGCCTTGGGCCGAGCGCCTCGCTAGTCGCTCGGCGCGGTTCCGCTTGGGGCTCCTGGGTCGCCAAAAGCGGCGAATTAACCCTCGTGCTCTATGCGCAACATTCCAAGATCTGAAAACTTGATTTGACGAAACCGCAACCGGGTCGCGGCGCTTGAGCCATGCCCCTCGGCTCGTGTCTAGTTCCCGTAACATGAATACGAGGCACCACACGTGACATCGCCAAAATCAAGCCGAACACGTCGATCGGGACGCAAGGAACGCCACGCACAGCGCGCAGCCCCGCCGAAAGTAAACCCGTGCCCGCCCGGGCAGATTGGTGGGCAATACAAGCCCCTGTCCGAAGCAGACATGACTGCGATTTTCGACACGGCCCTGCGTCTGCTGGCCGAGCTTGGCATGGGCGAGACGCCAGACCGGCTGGCGCACGCTCTGGTCAAGGCCGGTGCAACGCGGTCAGGAAATCGCATTCAAATGCCGGAAACACTGGTCCGCTCGGCCATGGCGGCAGCCCCGCGTCAGTTTCCTCTTCATGGGCGCGACCCGTCCCGCAGCATCGAGGTGGGCGGGCAACATGTCCATTTTGGCACCGGCGGCGCAGCCGTGCAGACACTGGACCTTCACAGCGGCCAGTACCGCGCCTCAACCCTGCAGGACCTGCGCGATTTCACCCGACTGCAAGACCGCCTGACCAACATCAGCTGGTTCACCCGCTGCTGCATCGCCACAGATATCGAAGACACATTCGAACTGGATGTGAACACCGCTTACACGCTGCTCAGGAACACCACCAAGCCTGTCGCCACCGCATTTACCATTGCCGAACACGTCCGCCCTATCGTCGACATGCTGGACATCGTCGCAGGTGGTCCTGGCGCCTTCTCGCAGCGACCGTTCCTGAAAACACACATCTCGCCCGTCATTTCCCCCATGCGCTATGCCGAGGATGCGGTCGACGTCACGTTTGCCTGTCTTGAACACAATATTCCCGTCTCGTGCATCACCGCGGCCCAGGCCGGAGCAACAGCACCCGCCACCCTTGCCGGGTTTTTGGCGCAATCGCTGGCGGAAACTCTGGCGAGCCTCGTGATGGTCCAAGCCATAAAACCGGGACATCCGATGGTGTTTTCGAACTGGCCCCTTGTCATCGACCTGCGCACGGGCGCGTTTTCCGGCGGTGGTGGGGAGATTGCCGTACTCAACGCCGCCTCTGCGCAACTTTCGAACTGGCTGGGCCTGCCGTCGGGCGTGGCAGCATCCATGACAGACGCCAAGGCGGTGGATGCGCAATACGGCGTAGAGAAAGCCATGACATCCATGGCCGCTGCATTGGCCGGCGGTAACCTGATCTACGAAAGCTCGGGCATGATGGCCTCTCTTCTCGGAGTCAGCTTCGAGGCCTTTGTTCTGGATGATGAGATGCACGCCCACACTTACCGCGCCCTGCGGGGGGTCGAAGTGACGCCCGAGAACCTTGGATTTGATGCGATTTGCGAAGCGATTCTGGGCGAAGGGCATTTTCTGGGGGGAACACATACTTTGTCTGCAATGGAGCGAGACTATTTCTATCCTCGGATCGCCGACCGCGACACGCCCAAAGCTTGGGAGGACAAAGGTGCACCAGATGCTCGGTCGGTGGCGCGCAGCAAGGCGCAGGCCATTTTGGACGAGCATCATCCGGACTACCTGACCGCAGATCAGGACCGGGAAATCAGGGCGCGCCTTCCAATTCTCTAACGCTCATCCCATGAGCGCGCGACGCAACAAGTTCAATGCAGCCACCAATAGCACGATCAGGGTGATCCGGCGAAACATGGCCTGATCAATCCGATCCTGCAGCAGCCCCCCGGCCCACATGCCCATCACGCCCGGCGCCACCAGCGCAAGCGAGAAGACCAGCGTCTCGCTTCGCAAGATGCCCGAGGTCACATGCGCCACAACAAGCGCGATGGCCCCTAGGCCATAGATCACGCCTTGCACTCGCATCTGATCTGTCTTGGGTGTATTGAGAGCAGTCAAGTAAGCCACCGTGGGCGGCCCCCAGACGCCGGCCATACCGCCCACAAATCCAGCGACCGCACCTGTCGCAGCCTCGATCCGCATCGATGGGACAGACAGCGTGAACTGCCACCCCAACAGCTGCACCATCGCAAACAACGCCACCGGAACAGCAATCAGCAACAGAAACGTGTCAGGGTCGACGCGCGTCACCAGTTGCGAGCCGATCAGCAGAAAGACCAATCCCACACCCAAAAACACCCGAAACCGTCGCACAGATGTGATGGCAGCCCGCACGCCCTGCCCGAACGACTGCATCCCGTTGGTCACGAGCGTTGGAATAATCAACCCAGCCAAAGCCCAATCGGGTGGCAGAACCATACTCAACCCCGAGATGGAGATCATTGGCATGGCAAAACCCACCATACCCTTGATCAATCCCGCAATGAACAGCACGCCAAAGGCCAAGGCCCATTCCATCGGGCTGAGGATCGAAATCAGGGTCATCATATCCCACCAATATCACTCTGATCCGTCGCTGCACTGCAAAAATCATTACGCAATAAATGAACCATACGCAGCGTTTCTGCGTATTTATGTTGCGCTGCACGTGCAAAATGATATGACCAAGCCAAGAACAAAGGATGTGATTCATGGCCCATGACGGACAGGATATGACGACGATGACGAACCCCGTGATTTTGCCCGACCTTCTGACGCTGACCGGCGCGGCGATTGCCCCGGTCAACGCCGTGTTCGACGCCGCCCGTGCTTCGGTTCGCGATATGGTAAGCGCCGATGGCAAGATCTCGGGCGCACTGATCGAGGCCAACCAGACTGCTGCACATGGCCTGGCATGGTTGGCGACTTATCAGAATTCGCTGCAACAAATGCAACGTTGGGCCGAAGCGCTGCAAACCAACGGCAACTTTGGCGAGATGGAGCAGCTACTGCATCAGATCGCGTTTGGTGAATACCTGCACCAGATCGCAGGTGGCATCCCGATGAACCAGACCGAAGTCGTGCGCCTACAGGACATGGGGCTGGGTTGGGACGCGCTGTCGGGTTTCCAATGCGCTGAAGTGCAGTCACTGATGTCCTCTGCCAACAGCCAAGCCGCCCGTTCGCGCCTTGTTGAGCTGATGGAAGAGCAGGCAGGCTCGACCATGTTCGGAGCCTCCGGCCTGGATGAAGAGCTGGAGATGATCCGTGATCAGTTCCGCCGCTATGCGCAGGAAAAAGTCGAACCCGAAGCGCACGATTGGCACCTCAAGGATGAGCTGATTCCGCTCGAGATCATCAATGAACTGGCCGATATGGGCGTCTTTGGCCTGACCATCCCTGAAGAGTTCGGCGGCTTTGGCCTGTCCAAGGCCTCCATGTGCGTCGTCTCCGAAGAGTTGTCGCGCGGTTACATTGGCGTGGGCTCTCTAGGCACCCGTTCGGAAATCGCAGCCGAGTTGATCATGGCCGGCGGCACTGATGAACAGAAAGCCAACTGGCTGCCCAAGATTGCCAGCGCGGAAATCCTGCCCACCGCTGTCTTCACCGAACCCAACACAGGCTCGGACTTGGGCTCGCTGCGCACCCGTGCGGTCAAAAATGCTGATGGCGACTACGAGGTTACCGGCAACAAGACTTGGATCACCCACGCCGCGCGCACCCACGTAATGACCATGCTTGCGCGCACCGACCCAAACACCACCGACCACCGTGGCCTGTCGATGTTCCTGGCGGAAAAGACGCCGGGCACCGACGAAAACCCCTTCCCGACACCGGGCATGACCGGCGGCGAGATCGAGGTTCTGGGCTATCGCGGCATGAAGGAATACGAACTGGGTTTCGACGGCTTCAAGGTCAAGGGCGAGAACTTGCTGGGCGGCGAAGAAGGCAAAGGCTTCAAACAGCTGATGCAAACGTTCGAGTCGGCCCGCATCCAGACTGCCGCCCGTGCCATCGGCGTGGCACAATGCGCTTTGGACATCGCGATGCAATACGCACAAGACCGCAAACAGTTCGGCAAGTCGCTGATCAACTTCCCCCGTGTGTCAGGCAAGCTGGCGATGATGGCGGTTGAGATCATGGTTGCGCGTCAGTTGACGTATTTCTCGGCCTGGGAAAAAGACCACGACCGCCGCTGCGATCTTGAGGCAGGTATGGCGAAACTCCTGGGCGCCCGCGTGGCTTGGGCGGCTGCCGACAACGGTCTGCAAATCCACGGCGGTAACGGCTTTGCGCTCGAATACAAGATCTCGCGCGTTCTGTGTGACGCGCGCATCCTGAACATCTTCGAAGGGGCCGCAGAAATCCAGGCGCAGGTCATCGCCCGCCGCTTGCTGGGCTAAACTTCAACATCAGAACATTCCCCGACTGGGCCCGGTTTCAAACGCCGGGCCTTTTCTTTTCCAGCGCTCCCGTTCATCTGACAATCCACTGCCAAAATCTGCGCGGCCTCCGGCCTTGCGTCCTGCGGACGGCATGAGCCTGGCCCAACGGGAGGAGATGTCCCGCCAGGGACATTGACGACGGGCGGGAGCACTCCCCCATTGCAGAGCCCCCGGGACCTCAGATACCAACAACATACCCATCCGGAGAGCCGCAATGCGAACCTTGCTCATTTTGCCATTTCTCGCCCTGCTGCAGTGCAGCTCAGACGAGACCATCGCAGCTTATGGTGCTGCGGGGCTGACCTGGGAATTGCAGAGCATCGACGCAGGCCGCTTCTCTGTTCCCATCACCCTGACCTTCCCCGAAACCGGCCGGATAGCCGGGCAGGCTCCGTGCAATGCCTATCGCGCCACCCTCGACGCGCCCTACCCCTGGTTCGAACTCAAAGCGTTCGGTGCCGACACCTCTGAATGCCCCCACCTTGTTGAAGAAGGCACCTATTTCGCAGCGCTCTTGTTGATGACCCAATCCGAGGTGTCCGGGAATACCCTGATCTTGCGCAGTGATGCGGGCAACGAAATGGTATTCACAGCCTCCGAGTAAAGGCGTCCAAGAACCGACCTCGCGCCTCAGGCAAAGGGCGCGATCCCAATGCGGGCGCCAATCTGTGTTCCAGAAAATACCCGGTGGTACGCAAAGCTCGAGCCACCTCGTCGTCCGAGGCGCCTCCTTGGCCCCGCATAACCGGAGGCAGGTCCAACAGCCGATCGACCCATTCCCCAGCCCCTGTACGCGAGACGGCGCGCCCCGATTTGGGCGAAACGTAAGCTAGGTCCTGGTCCGACCCGGTCACCGCACAGGCCGACAGATCCATCCCAAACCCCAACTCATCCAGCAAGGCCATTTCCCACCGCAAATACGCCAGCGGCCAGATCTCGTCCTGTCCCAACAAATCCAAGAGCTGCTCTGACCGTCGATATAAATCCGCATGCGGCTCGCGCTCGGGCAAGGCAAAAGCCAGCAGGCTTGTCACCGCATTCAGACCCGACAGCGGCAACCGCCCCGACAGCGCCACAGCCGCCCGGCTGCGCAGCGGTTCAACCTGATAGCTGCCCAGGTGATCCTCAAGCCGTGCGCGCCACAGCAGGTCCAGCTGGGCACCAGGCTGTAGGATCGGAGCAACCTTGCGGCTGGTGCCACCACGCACAACACCCGCATGACGCCCGTGCCCTTCGGTGAACACGTCGATGATCGCCGCCGTCTCTCCGTGGCGCCTGACCGTCAGCAAAATTCCATGATCGCGCCAATCCAAAAAACGGTCCCTCAAAACATCCAAGGCTAACAGAACGCAACCCGCGAGACGCTGCAAGCCCACTTGACTCCTCGCTTGCTGCCACATTTATTTAACTAAAGCGTTAAAAAGGAGTGACGCCATGCGCGCAATCACAATCACATATGCCTTTAGCGGCGACGAAACAGTCTGGCAAAACGCCGTCGACGCCTTTATTTCAGCGTTGGATGCGGACCAAGAGTTGGACGGCCGCTTCTCGTACCAAGTGGCGGTGGCCGATGACAAAGTAACCCGCATCCATTGGGGTCGTTGGGACAGCGCCGAAACCCTTGCGCATGTGCAATCCCAGCCTTACTTCAAGGAATTTGCAGGCAAAGTCAGAGAGTTCGCGGGCGGCGCTCCCAATGCCACAGGCCATGACATCGTCACCAAAACCGGAAATTGGTGACGGTCTATTCCAGCCCCTCGTCCCCAAGCAGATGCCGCCCCTGGCGATCTTCGACCTCGATCACCCACAGATCGGGGTCAAACCCGCGTTGGCGCGCAATGGCCGCATCTACATCCATCTCGGCACCTGATGCCAGTTCGGACCAGGTCCGTTCCCCAGTCATCAGGTTGTATTCTCTTTGATAGGCTGCGGCCTGCCCGTCCAACGTATTCAGCTTGACCAGAACGGCCCCAGCGGTGTCGTCACCGTGCGCGACGACAAAGGCAGGAATTTCCTGAAACCTGAGACGCGCCAGATAGGCCTGAACCCAAAACTCGGCCGTCAGCCGGGTCATGCGTTTCCGTCTTTGAAATCAAGACCCATCTCGGAATAGCGCTCGGCCTCGTCCAGCCAGTTGGGCCGCACCTTGACCTGCAGGAACAGGTGTATCTTGCGGTCCAAGAACTCTTCCAACTCGGCCCGCGCTGCTTGGCTCACCGCCTTGATCGTTTCGCCACGCTTGCCAAGCACGATGCCCTTGTGGCCGTCGCGCACGACATAGATCACCTGATCGATCTTGGCAGAGCCGTCCTTGCGCTCTTCCCAATTCTCGGTCTCGACCGTCAACTGATACGGCAGTTCCTGATGCAGGCGCAGGGTCAGCTTTTCGCGCGTCATCTCGGCCGCGATCATGCGAATTGGCAGATCCGCGATCTGATCTTCGGGATAGAGCCACGGGCTTTCCGGCAGCTTGCCCGCCAGCCAGCCGCGCAGGTCGTCGACACCATAGCCACGCTCAGCCGAAATCATGAAGGTTTCCGCGAATGCGTACCGCTCGTTCAAATCCTGGGTCAGCCCCAGCAAAACTTCGGACTGCACCTTGTCGATTTTGTTGATCGCCAGCGCTACGGTGCGCCCCTGCCCGATCTCCTCCAGACCCTCCAGGATACGCTCCACACCTTCGGTGATGCCGCGGTGCGCTTCGATCAAAAGCACGATGACATCGGCGTCCGCCGCCCCACCCCAAGCGGCTGCGACCATGGCACGATCCAGGCGACGGCGCGGTTGAAATAGGCCAGGTGTATCGACAAAAACCAGCTGGCTGTCACCCTCCATCGCCACGCCGCGAATGCGGGCGCGGGTGGTTTGCACCTTGTGGGTCACGATCGACACTTTTGCGCCGACCATGCGGTTGAGCAACGTGGACTTGCCCGCGTTGGGTTCACCGATCAGAGCGACAAATCCGGCACGTGTGGTCATGGACAACCTCATTTTTTCGAAGGTGCGGTATCTAACCGAGTTTCACCGAAAGGGCCAGAGCCCGCAAACCTTTGTGGCCTAAGCTTTGGCCAAAGCTTCAAGCAGCGCCTTGGCAGCGGCCTGTTCCGCCTGCCGCTTGGCCCCTGCGGTGGCCTTGGCCTCGGTCCCGTCCTGTAGGCGTGCCACGATGGTAAAGACCGGTGCGTGATCTGGCCCCGACCGGGACACCTGCTCGTACACGGGCGGTTTCTGGCCTCGGGCCTGCGCCCATTCCTGAAGCGAGGTCTTGGCGTCGCGCGCGTCCGCCTCAACGGTCGTCACGCGGTTGCCCCACAGCCGCAGGATCATTGCCTGCGCCGCGTCAAATCCACCGTCCTTGTAGACTGCGGCAATCACCGCCTCCATCGCGTCGCCCAGCAGGGCTTGCTTGCGGCGACCACCCGACATCATCTCGGATCGACCAAGTTTCAGCACCACACCCAGATCAATCTCGCGCGCGACATCGGCACAGGCCTCTTTACGCACCAATGCGTTGAAGCGCGGCGCCAGCTGGCCCTCGGTCGCTTTCTTGTCGTGATCCAGCAGCGCCGTGGCCATCACCAGCCCCAGTACGCGATCACCGAGAAACTCCAACCGCTGGTTGTCGCCCCGTGTGGGGGAAGAGATTGACCCGTGGGTCAGCGCGCGCACCAACAGTTCGGGCCGGGCAAACTCATGCCCGATCCGCTCTTGAAACGCTTTCATTTCGGCCGAAAGTTTCACTCGACCCCCTTGAAGAAGCGATCACCGCGCCAGGTCCAGAAGAACAGCATCGACCGGCCGGCGGACGAGAACATGATGCGATCCGCGCGACCAATCAGGTTTTCATACGGCACGAATCCCACACCACCAGCCGACTGCGGCAAGCGGCTGTCGCTGGAGTTGTCGCGGTTGTCCCCCATGAAGAAGTAATGACCCTCGGGCACCGTGTAGATGCCAGTGTGGTCCGACGCCTGGTTGCCGATGTTCAGGATCGCGTGACTGGTCCCATTGGGTAGCGTTTCGATCTGGCGCGATTTCTGGCACTGACCTCCCTCACCTACGGGTCCGTTCTCACAGCGCGGGCGCAGGCGTTGCGGGCCTTGCTCGGCATAGACCTCTTCGAACACGCCATCGTCTTCAACCTTGACTGCCGTGCCGTTGAGATACAGCAACCCGTCCTTAATCTGGACCTTATCACCTGGCAGGCCAATCAAACGCTTGATGTAGTCGCGTCCCGACACCGGGTGACGGAACACCACCACATCGCCGCGCTCGGGCTCGCCGCCCCAAATGCGCGTATTGTCGCCTTTGGCCCAGCCACAGATATCTTCGGCATCGACGATCAGGCTGGGGCAAGACGCATAGGAATAGCCATAAGCCATCTTGTTCACGAACAGGAAATCACCGATCAGCAGCGTTTCCTTCATCGAACCCGACGGAATCCAGAACGGTTGAAAAAACAGCGTGCGAAAGACACCAGCAATCAGCAGGGCATAGACGACGGTTTTTATCGTCTCCAAGATGGCGTTTCCTGATTTGGCTTTGGTGGCCATTCGGTTCTCCGATCCAATCGATCCAATAAAGTGTTTGGGGCTACATGCGGGCGGGGTCAGAGTAAGTCAAGGTTCGCGCGCGGCATCGGCTACAGGCCGCGCCTCGATCACCACAAAGGCCTGCGCCCAAGGGTGATCGTCGGTCAAAGTCACGTGAATGATGGCCTCGTGCCCCTCGGGCGTCATCTCTTTCAAACGCTCAGCGGCCCAGCCGGTCACATGCATCACCGGCTGCCCGGTGCGCAGATTGGTAACGGCCATGTCTTTCCACGCGATCCCCATACGCAAGCCAGTGCCAAGCGCCTTGGAGCAAGCCTCTTTCGCGGCCCAGCGTTTGGCATAGGTTCCAGCCGTGTCATGGCGCCGTTCAGCCTTGCGCTGTTCGATATCTGTGAACACACGGTTGCGAAACCGATCGCCGAACCGATCCAGTGTGCCCTGGATACGCTCGATGTTTGCCAGATCGGTGCCGATGCCCAGGATCATGACAACCGGACCGTAAGGATTTTGTAGCTCGCCAACCCGAAGAACCCGGCAAAGGCCAGATCAAACCAACGCCGTGCGCGGCGATAGCCGCTGACCATGCGCGCGGACGAGAACAGAAATGCATAGCCGATGAAAATCAGCAGCGATCCCGCATATAGCATTCCGAAGTACCCCAGAAGCATGGCAAGGCTAGCGTCATTGGGGGCCACGATGGCATAGATTGATCCCCAGCTCAGGATCGCCTTGGGGTTGGTCAGGTGGATCGCCGCGCCTTTGGCAAAGATCGTGCCAAGCGGGCCTGTCACCGGATTGCCAAGGGCGACCTCGTCTGATCGCAACGCCCGCAGCAACGCCTTGATTGCCAACCACCCCAAATAGGCAACTCCGACATAGCGGATCACCTCAAACACCCAGACATTGGCCAGCATGATCGCGGACAACCCCAGAGCTGCCGCAATGCCCCACGCAGCCGATCCCGCGCAGATGCCAAGCGCAAAGGCCAAACCAGCCCGGCGCCCTTCCGTCATCGCGGTCCCGGCAATGCCCATGGTGGCGGGGCCCGGTGAGCCGCCCGCCAGCAACCAGGCAATCCAGATCGCGACGAACCCCGGCGTGATCATGCGCGCGCCTCATCCATCAGGCGGCGCATTTCATGTATCGCGGGTGTCATTCCCCGAAAGATGGCTTCGCCAATCAGGAAATGGCCGATATTGAGCTCCATCACCTCGGGAAATGCTGCAATCGGCTTGACCGTCTCATAACTCAGCCCGTGGCCTGCATGCACTTCCAACCCCAGTGAATTGGCAAAGGCCGACATCTCGCGTAGGCTTTCCAACTCGCGGTCACGCTCTTCAAAACGCTCCTCGGCGTGGGCGTCGCAATAGGCGCCCGTGTGAAGCTCGATCACCTCAGCGCCGATCCGATGGGCCGCTTCGATCTGGGCACGGTCGGCGGCGATAAAGATCGACACCCGGCAGCCCGCCTCGCGCAGCGGCGCGATGTAGTGTGCCAAGCGATTTTCCTCGCGCGCGACCTCCAGCCCGCCTTCGGTAGTGCGCTCTTCGCGCTTTTCCGGGACAATGCACACCGCATGAGGTTTGTGACGCAATGCAATCTTCTGCATTTCTTCGGTCGCGGCCATCTCGAAATTCAGTGGAACCGACAGAACCTCCATCAACCCGTCAATGTCGGCGTCCGAGATATGGCGGCGATCTTCGCGCAGATGCGCTGTGATACCATCAGCGCCGGCCTCTTCAGCCAGTTTGGCCGCACGCAGCGGGTCAGGGTAGGCCCCACCCCGTGCATTGCGCACTGTGGCGACGTGGTCGATGTTCACACCAAGGCGCAGTTTGTTGCCCGACATGCTTCGCTTCCTCTTGTTCAATTCGGCCAGAGCCTAGTCCGCTTTGGATAGCGGGTCAGCCTCGGCTTCGGCTTTTTTGCGGATGGCGTCGAACTTGGCCTTGATCTTGGCCCGGCGCCGTTGCTGATAGGCCCGTATTACCGGCACGCTGAGGTAATAACAGATGGCACCGGCCACCAACCCCGGAATGATCCCCCCGATCATGTAGGGATAAAACACCTCATCATAGAAAACACCCAAGTCGTGCCAATCCGCCTCGCGACTTGTGAACAGCGCGATGGTGTTGTCCTTGAGATCCCCCGCCGCATCCGCGAACTTGCCCAGAAAGCTGCGTTTGTCGCCCTCGTCAAATTCGGTTCCCAACAGGAAATGCCCTGACTGCAGGCAGATGACGCCGATGGGCACGTAGGTCAGCGGGTTGCCAAAAAACGTCCCGCTGAGCGCGGCCAGGATGTTGCCATTGATCAACCGAGCACCAAGCGCGGCAATAAAAAAATGGATCCCGTAAAACGGGGTAAATGCGGCAAACACCCCTGCCCCAATTCCACGTGCGATGCGTTCAGGCGAATCCGGCAGGCGGCGCACACGGTGCTTGACGTAATGAAAGGCTCGGGTCCAACCGCCACGTGGATACACGAATTCCGAGGCGATCTGCACTGGCGTGCGTCGGTCTCGGCGTTTGAATACCACCCGCGTGTTCCTTTCCGTGCCAAATCGGCTTTAGCTGGACCCGGGTTTCCCCGGGTTTTTCTCGCGAAACCGTTCAACAGCGGCCACGTCGCTTTCCGCTTCGAGCATCAACATCAAAGAATGCAGCTGTTCAACATCCCGCAGCTCTGCGTTGACCATCAATCGGTAAAAGTCCGGTTTCCTGTCTACAATTTCCAGGTTCGAGATATTTGCCTTTTTCTCGCCAATCAATGTGCAAATGCGTCCCAGGACACCGGCGTCGTTGCCAATCGTCAAATCAAGAGTTGTTCCATAGACGGCCGGGTGGGTTCCCGCATGCCAATGCAAATCGACCCAGCGCTCGGTCTGATCCTCGAACTCACTGAGCCGGTCGCAATCGATGGAATGCACGACGACGCCCTTACCGCGATATGTGATGCCCAGGATGCGCTCACCCGGCAGCGGCTGACAACACGGCGCGCGCTCAAAGCTCTGCCCCGGTTCCAGACCGATCACGGCGCGGCGCAACGGGATTGCATCGCCCTCGTCCGGCGCCAATTCCGGATAGACCGCCTGAACCACGTCGTGCGCCGTCAGCTCGGCACTTCCAAGGCGCGCAAGCAACTCATCGCGATTTTTCAGGCGCAGGTTCTTGGCCGCAGTATCTAGCGCCTTGTCCGTCGATTTGCGCTGTACATGCTCGAACGCCGAGCGCGCCAGCTCTTGCCCCAATTTGATGAAGCGTTCGCGATCCACCTCACGCAGAGCACGGCGGATGGCGGTGCGCGCCTTACCAGTAACCGCGATGTCCAACCAGGTCACCTGCGGCGTCTGACCTTCAGCGGTGATGATCTCGACCGATTGTCCGTTTTTCAAACGCGTCCACAACGGCACGCGAATACCGTCCACCTTGGCCCCTACACAGGCATGCCCGATCCGTGTGTGGATGGCATAGGCATAGTCCAACGGCGTTGCCCCGCGCGGCAGCTTGACCACATCACCCTTCGGCGAGAAGCAGAACACCTGGTCAGAATACATCTCAAGTTTGACGGCTTCGAGGAAATCCTCGTGATCTTCTTCGCTGTCGAACTGCTCGGTCAGGTTTGCAATCCACTTGGCCGGGTCCACGGCAAAGGGGTTCTGAGTGCGTACGCCGTCCCGGTACGACCAATGCGCCGCAACACCCGTTTCGGCCACGTCGTGCATCTGGCGGGTCCGGATCTGCACCTCGACCCGTTTGCCATCGCGCCCCGACACCGTGGTGTGGATCGACCGATAGCCGTTCGACTTGGGCTGGCTGATGTAATCCTTGAACCGCCCCGGAACCGCGCGCCATCGCTGATGGATCGCCCCCAATGTGCGATAGCAGTCTTCTTCGGACTGCGTGATGATCCGGAACCCGTAGATATCTGAAAGGCGCGAGAACCCCTGCTCTTTCTCCTGCATCTTGCGCCAGATCGAATAGGGTTTCTTGGCGCGGCCAAACACCTCGGCCTCGATCCCGGCCTTCTCCAGCTCGTAGCGCATGTCGCCGGTGATACGGTGGATCACGTCACCAGTTTCGCGCTGCAAGGTGATGAAGCGGCGGATGATCGATTGACGCCCTTCAGGGTTCAGAACACGGAACGCCAGATCCTCAAGCTCTTCGCGCATCCATTGCATGCCCATGCGGCCAGCCAGCGGCGCGTAGATGTCCATGGTTTCGCGCGCCTTGACCACCTGCTTTTCCGGGCGCATCGCCTTGATCGTGCGCATGTTGTGCAGACGGTCAGCCAGTTTGACCAGGATGACGCGCAGGTCCTTGGACATGGCCATGAACAGCTTGCGAAAGTTTTCGGCCTGTTTGGTTTCGCGGCTCGACAGTTGGAGGTTGGTCAGCTTGGTGACACCATCCACCAGCATCGCGACCTCGTCGCCATAGCGTTTCGCCACCTCGCCATAAGACGCCTTGGTGTCCTCGATCGTATCGTGCAGCAGGGCTGTGATGATGGTCGCATCGTCCAGCCGTTGCTCGGTCAATATGGCGGCAACAGCGACAGGGTGCGTAAAGTAGGGTTCGCCGGAATGGCGGAACTGCCCGTCATGCATCTCCGCGCCAAAGTCATAGGCATCGGTGAGGCGCTCGGCATTCGTTTTTGGATTGTAGTTGCGGACCAGCGCAATCAGATCTTCGGCTGCAATCATGTCCGGTCCGCATCCTTTCGCGGCGGTTTAGCCTTGGCCTTGTGCTTCCATCAATGCACGCAGCAGCTTTTCTTCGGACATGTCGTCCTCGGCCGGCTTGTCGGAATCCGCACCCATCAGAAGAGCCATTTGGTCTTCTTCCGGCTCGTCCACCTCGATCTGAGATTGATTGCTCTCGATCAGGCGCTCGCGCAGGTCTGCAGCACTCTGGGTTTCGTCAGCGATTTCGCGCAGCGACACGACAGGGTTCTTGTCGTTGTCGCGATCCACGGTGATTGGCGCACCCGCAGAAATCTCGCGCGCACGATGTGCGGCAAGCATAACCAGTTCAAACCGGTTCGGTACCTTGTCTACGCAGTCTTCAACCGTCACGCGGGCCATTGGGCAATCTCCAAAGTGAAACCTTGTCCAGAAGGGGTGTATGTAAGCGCGAATCCCCTGCTTGACAAGCGGGAATCGACACAGCTGGCGCGGCTTATAACGCCTCTACTTCGACAACAGCATCTTCGGGTAATTCTGCACACATTTGCTCGATAGTCTTGCCACTCACCGGATGGGCCCAATGCGGAGCGACATCGCGTGCGGGAATCAAAGCAAAAGCCCGATCCTGCAAACGCGGATGCGGCAGGATCAATTGCTCAGGCGTCGCACGGACCTGCTCCTCAAGCGGCAGGCCGTGCCACCGTTCGAACACCTCCAGATTTGGCAGCACGAGATCATCGAATAGTAGAATGTCCAAATCCAGTGTCCGCATCCCCCACCGTTGCGCGCGTGCGCGACCGAACTCATGTTCGACGTCATGCAACAGCTGCAAAAGCCCGGCCGGAGACAATTCGGTTTCGACGCGAACCGCCGCGTTGACATAGTCTGGACCAGCCCCGGGCGGGAAACAGGGGGTTCGGTAAAATCGGCTAATTTCGCGAATCACCAATCCAGTTTTTGCGGCACGATCGACCGCCTGCCGCAAGGTCACCTTAGGGTCGTCTCCTTGAAAAGGTAGGTTTCCGCCCAACGCAATAACCGCTTTTGACCGAGATTGTGTCAACATTGACCCCTGCAAATAAAGATATCATACTTGCGGAACACGCGAATTCTCCTAAGTTAAAGGCACCATTTCGCCGATTTAAGCACTCACTCACGGACAACAGGCGAATGGATTATACCGGAAGGACATATTTATGTTTTACAAAGACGAACGGCTAGCGCTGTTCATCGACGGTTCGAATCTTTACGCCGCCGCCAAAGCACTAGGCTTCGATATCGACTACAAACTGCTGCGCCAAGAGTTCATGCGCCGCGGCAAGATGCTTCGTGCTTTTTACTACACAGCGCTCCTGGAAAATGACGAATACTCGCCAATCCGCCCCCTCGTTGATTGGCTCCACTACAACGGCTTCACCATGGTGACAAAGCCCGCGAAGGAATACACCGACAGCATGGGCCGTCGTAAGGTCAAGGGAAACATGGACATCGAACTGACGGTCGACGCCATGGAGCTTGCGCCCCGCGTTGACCACATCGTGCTGTTTTCCGGCGACGGCGACTTCCGCCCGCTGGTGGCCAGCCTGCAGCGCCAAGGTGTGCGCGTTTCGGTCGTGTCGACCATTCGCAGTCAGCCGCCAATGATCTCGGACGAACTGCGCCGCCAGGCCGACAACTTCATCGAGCTCGAAGAACTGCGTGACGTCATCGGACGTCCGCCGCGCGAAATGCCGATGGAACCGCGCAGCGTCGCTGCCGCAGCCGGGCAATAAGCACGGCACCGCGCCTTTGGTGATTGGGTGTGCCGGACACTGCCCCCAAGCGTCGTCAGAATAAAGACCCCGATCCTTGCGGATCGGGGTCTTTTTAAATCTATGCATCACTCACCCACATGGCCGAAAAAGGCCTCGCAAGTTCGTTGAACTATACCCAGGTCACTCTATGCCTAGGTGATACAAGGCGCCCATGTCAGATTCGTGACAACATCCCGCACTGGACCTGACGTCAGCAAAGCCTTACCAGTCGCCCGCAAGGAGACGCCAACATGAGCAAACAGCCCCTCACTTTGTACCTGGCCGCACCACGCGGGTTTTGTGCCGGTGTCGATCGCGCCATCAAGATCGTGGAAATGGCGCTCGAGAAATGGGGTGCGCCCGTCTATGTCCGCCATGAAATCGTACACAACAAATTCGTGGTCGACGGGCTGCGCGACAAAGGCGCCGTCTTTGTCGAAGAATTGGACGATTGCCCCGACGACCGCCCGGTGATCTTTTCCGCGCACGGCGTGGCAAAATCCGTCCCGGCGGAGGCCACCCGCCGCAACATGGTCTATGTCGACGCCACCTGCCCGTTGGTCAGCAAGGTGCATGTCGAAGCACAGCGCCATTCCGAGGCGGGTCTGCAGATGATCATGATTGGCCACAAGGGCCACCCCGAAACCATCGGCACCATGGGGCAACTTCCAGAGGGAGAGGTGTTACTGGTGGAAACCGTCGACGACGTGACCACCGTGCCAGTGCGCGATCCGGACAACATCGCCTATGTGACGCAAACGACGCTCAGTGTCGACGACACCAAAGACATCGTCGCGTCCCTACAAGCACGTTTCCCCAAGATCGTCGGCCCCCACAAGGAAGATATCTGCTACGCCACCACCAACCGGCAAGAAGCAGTCAAGGCCATCGCGCCCAAGGTGGATGCCATGCTTGTTGTGGGTGCGCCCAATTCGTCAAATTCGCGCCGCTTGGTCGAGGTTGGCTCAAAGGCGGGTTGCAACTATGCCCAGCTCGTAATGCGTGCCGAGAACATCGATTGGCGCGCGCTAGAGGGTATCACTTCGGTCGGAATTACGGCCGGTGCCTCGGCGCCCGAACTACTTGTGAACGAAGTAATCGAAGCTTTCCGTGACAGGTTTGATGTGACTGTCGAAACCATCGAAACCGCTGTTGAAAACGTCGAATTCAAAGTGCCCCGCGTTCTGCGGACATAATCTGAAGGGAGCGCCGAATTGACATCAAAGCTGCTTTTATTGAGTGCATCCTGCATCGCACGCGCGGACCGAACTGCAATGGTGTGCGCATGACGCGTATCCCTGCCGCACCGCTGATTTTGGGTCTGGCTGGTCTGATACCCTTTGTCTGGGGCGCCCTGACCTATCTCAGCCCAGCCTTGCAGGACTGGGGTGTTTCGGCACTTGGTCCACGCTTTGTCGGGCCATATATCCAGGTCTTCTATGGCGCGATCATCCTGAGCTTTATGTCAGGCGTCCTGTGGGGCTTTGCCACTAAGGTTGAAGGCGCGCAAGCTGCCACCGGTTACGTCCTGTCAGTGATCCCGGCGCTGTGGGCGTTCTTCATGACAGGCGGTGGTCCTGTTGGTGCGGCCACCAACCTGATCTTTGGGTTTCTGGGGTTGCTGCTATTGGATGCTGCATTCTCCCGTTGGGGCGTGACCCCTGCGTGGTGGATGTCCTTGCGTATCCTGCTGACCACGATCGTCGTGGCTTGCCTTGCGGTTGGAGTGCTGCTGTGAGCGATCCTGAAACCATACGCGTCTATGACGCAAAAGCAGGCGAATACGCCGAGCGCACCGATGACGTGAACCAGGCCGATGTACTATTGGCTCAGTTCATTGAAACCTGCGCCCAAGGCGGGCGAGTTCTGGATCTGGGCTGCGGCCCCGGCGCCTCGGCCGCCGTGATGGCAGCCGCAGGACTTACAGTTGACGCAACCGATGCCTCGGCCTCCATGGTCGAGATGGCGGACAAACATCCCGGCGTGACCGCCTGGCAAGCAACGTTCGATGAGATCGCGGGCGAGGCAATCTATGATGGGATTTGGGCCAATTTCAGCCTGCTCCACACCCCGCGCGCGGACATGCCCCGACACCTGAGCGCCTTGCATTCCGCCCTCAAACCAGGTGGGCGATTTCACATCGGCCTCAAACTGGGAACCGGTGAAGCGCGCGACAAGATCGGGCGCCTTTACACTTACTACACACAAGTCGAGCTGGAACAGCTCTTGACCGAGGCCGGGTTTGTCATTGACGCCCATCGCCTTGGCAACGGCGTCGGACTGGACGGCACGGCATCTGATTGGATCACGGTGACTGCACATGCCTGAACTTTTTGCCTATACGGATGGAGCGTGCTCGGGCAACCCCGGTCCAGGCGGCTGGGGTGCGCTCTTGCGTGCGATGGATGGTGAGACGGTTGTCAAGGAACGCGAACTGAAGGGCGGCGAAGGCGAAACCACCAACAACCGCATGGAGCTGCTGGCCGCAATCAACGCGCTTGAAGCGCTAGAGCGGCCATCGAAGATCACCGTCGTCACCGACAGCGCTTATGTCAAAAATGGTGTCACAGGATGGATCTTTGGCTGGAAGAAAAACGGCTGGAAGACCGCCTCGAAAAAGCCCGTGAAAAACGTCGACCTGTGGCAACGCATTGATGAGGCGCAACAACGCCATGATGTCACCTGGGAGTGGGTCAAAGGCCACGCAGGCCACCTTGAAAACGAACGCGCCGATGAGTTGGCGCGCGCGGGTATGGCGCCGTTCAAACCCAAGAAAGCCAAGGTGTGAACGCCGTTGCCCTGCTGGACTACGCCTCGGTCCTGGTTTTTGCCCTGACCGGCGCTTTGGTGGCCAGCCGTGCGCAGCTGGATCTGGTGGGATTTGCATTCGTGGCCTGTCTCACGGCTGTTGGCGGCGGCACCGTGCGTGACCTGTTGCTGGACCGGCACCCGGTCTTCTGGGTTGGAGAGCCCACCTATGTCGTGATCGCGGCCTCGGCTGCGCTAATGGTATTCTTCACCGCGCATCTGGTGGAAAGTCGGTACAACTGGTTAATCTGGCTTGATAGTTTTGCATTGGCCATCGCCGTCGCTGCAGGGACGGGTGTTGCCCTGACTCTGGATAAACCTCCGGTTATTGTGGTTTTGATGGGCATGACGACCGGCTGTCTGGGTGGGTTGATGCGCGATGTGGTCTGCAACGAAATCCCGCTTGTTCTGAAGCAAGGCGAACTTTACGTCACCTGCGCGTTGGTCGGATCCTGCGTCGCACTTGTGGCCCACGCACAAGACCTTCCACAACTCACCACTCTTGGACTGGCTGCGCTGTCCTGTTGGGGTCTACGCGCCGGCTCTCTGCTGTTTGGCTGGCGCCTGCCAGTCTACAAAAGCCGTCCACCGCGCGACCGCAGCTAAGGGGCGCTCCCGCCCGTCGTCGAAGTTTCTGGCGAAACATCTC
This sequence comes from Falsiruegeria mediterranea M17, assembly GCF_900302455.1. Lineage (GTDB taxonomy): Bacteria > Pseudomonadota > Alphaproteobacteria > Rhodobacterales > Rhodobacteraceae > Falsiruegeria > Falsiruegeria mediterranea. Next base: position 200,008 of record NZ_ONZG01000009.1, on the reverse strand, counting down.
CTCCCGTTGGGCCAGGCTCACGCGGGCTCTGCCCGCGTGAGCCTGGCCCCCTGCCGTCCGCAGGACGCAAGGCCGATAGGCCGCGCAGGTAGCATCCTCAGCGCAAGAGCCGTGCGCCGATCTCCTTGACGAATTTGGCAGCCACCATGGCCGTCATGCCGTAAGGATCGCGATGCGGATTCAATTCGACTATATCCGCCCCAATCACCTGCCCTTGGAACCGCGCGATCAGGTCGATGACCTCACGCGTGCTGAGGCCCCCCGGTTCGTGATGTGACACCCCTGGCGCAAAGGCCGGATCCAACCCATCCAGATCGAGTGACAGATACACCGGCCCGTCAAACGATGGCGTCAGATCGCTGCGCCAGTTGCGCATGTCCACGACCTCCACCCCAAAGCGGTCTGCTTGCTCTCGTTGGTGGGCGTTCATCGTCCGAATACCCACCTGCATCAGGCGCTTGATCTTGCCGGTCTCCATCACCCGCGCAAACGGGCAGCCATGCCCAAGCGGACCGATGTCCTGTTGATCATATAGATCGGGGTGGGCGTCGATGTGCAGAACGTTCAACCCCTGGTACCGATCGGCATGTGCCTTGATCAGTGGATAGGCCACCGAGTGATCCCCACCGAGGGACAGGAGCCGTGCGCCTTTGTCGATGCGTGCACCCGCGCCTACCTCGATTGCGGCAATCGGTTCAGGGCCGCGTTGTTCGAACACATCCAGATCGCCGGTGTCCTTGACACGATCGGTTGCGCCCAAATCGGTGCCATCCTCAGCCGTCAGGTTCGCCGCACCTGATTGCAGCGCCTCGCGGATTCGATTTAGGGCAAAGGCTGGACCTTGCAAGAATGAACTATGCAGATCCAACGGCACGCCCATCAGAGCCACGTCACCTACTTCCAGATCCTGTGTCGTTGCGTTTGTGATCATCGCGCCCTCCGCCCTGAAACCCAGTTTCGGGCAGTTGGCGATCAAAGACCTGCCAGGTCAACCCCCTGTCAGCGCTTGTGAAAATAGGTCTTCCAGATCCAGATCACCAACAGCGCGCCCAGCACGGCACCAACAAAGCCCGAGAGGATTCCCATCACGCTTGACAGAAAGCGCAGGACAAAACCGCCGACAAGCGCGCCGATGATGCCGATGAACATGGTGGTGGGAATGTCGGCCTCGATCCGCATCAGCCGCGTTGCCAGAAACCCGGCCGCCGCCCCGATTACGATAAGCGCAACAACCGTCATGTCACTTCCTCCAGTGGAACGGCACGATGACCAACGCCCCGATGCTCGACACGATGGCGTTCATACCCGGAGAGGCAAAACCGATCCCGAACATGATGCGGATGAAATAGAACAGAAACGCACCGCCGATGCAGATGATCATCGACTGCAGGATGCCATTGTGGGTCCACCCCGTGCGTTCCGAGGCATAGCCAATGATCCCGGCAATCACCACGGTCCCCATCAACGTCATGAACATCGCGTCATCCCTTTCAGAGCTGCGCACCCTTGGCCACCGGCATACCGCGCAGAAACACGTCCTTATCCTGCGCACCCTTACCCGCCCGTTGCAAGCGCAACAGGGACACGGCCCCCTCGCCACAGGCCACAGTCAGCGCGTCGTCCAACACCATACCCGCCGAGCCCGTGCCATCGGCAAGCCGCGAGGCCAGCAGTTTCACCCGCTGTCCGTCAATCTCAGTCCAGGCGCCGGGGAACGGGGACAGGCCGCGAATTTGTCGGTCGACTTCGATCGCCGGTTTGCTCCAATCGACCCGCGCCTCGACCTTGTCGATCTTTTGAGCATAGGTCACACCCTCTTCGGGTTGCACCTCGGGCGTCAAACCGGGCAAGTGTTCCAAAGCGTCGACAATCGCCTGCGCGCCAATACCTGACAGTCGGTCGTGCAACTGCGCGGTCGTCTCTTCGCCGCCAATCGGCGTGGCCACGCGCAACAGGACTGGCCCAGTGTCCAACCCCACCTCCATCTGCATGATGCACACACCGGTTTCGGCATCACCCGCCATGATCGCGCGATGAATGGGCGCGGCCCCGCGCCAACGCGGCAAAAGGCTGGCGTGAATGTTCAGGCATCCCTTTTCAGGCGCGCCCAGCACCGCTTGCGGCAGGATCAGGCCATAGGCCACAACCACCGCAATGTCCGCTCTCAAGTCAGAGAAGGCCGCCTGCTCATCCGCCCCTTTCAGGGATATCGGATGGCGCACATCCAACCCAAGCTCCACCGCCCGTGCATGCACGGGCGTCGGGCGCTCTTTCTTGCCCCGTCCCGCCGGGCGCGGCGGTTGGCAATAGACAGCGGCGATCTCATGCCCAGCATCAACCAGAGCATCCAGCACCGGCACCGAAAACTCGGGCGTTCCCATGAAGATGATGCGCATCACGTTCCCCTGCTCGGATTTTGGCCTCAGCCGTTCTGTTTCTTTGCCTTGCGCAGCAGCATGTCGCGTTTAACCTTGCTGAGGCGGTCGAAATACATCTTGCCGTTCAGGTGGTCGATCTGATGCTGCACACTTGTGGCCTCGATCCCGACAAAGTCGCGCCGGTCCACCGCGCCATCCTCGTTCAGGAACCGCACCGTGACCGCGCGCGGTCGCTTGATCTTGGCCGACATGCCCGGCAGGTTCGGGCTGGCCTCATCATGTTCGCGCAGCTCGATCGAGGAGTGCAGGATCTCGGGGTTGGCCATCCGCACAGCCCGGCCCCGTTCGGTGGAACCATCGACAACGGCCAACCGCAGCATAACGCCGATCTGGTTGCCCGCGAGGCCCACCCCCGGCATTGCCTCCATCGTGTCAATCATGTCGGTCCAGATCTCGCGTATGTCATCGGTGACCTCGCTCACCGGCTCGGCCTTGGTGCGCAGTCGCTTGTCGGGCCACGGCAGGCATTTGCGAACTGTCATGCGTTCATTTCCCTGTAATGCGCCTCGGCTGTGCGGCGGGCGACTTCGTCAAGACGGTCAAAGGTGACCATGCCGTTGAGATGATCAAACTCGTGTTGGATGCAGCGCGCCTCGAACCCGTCGAAATCAGCCATGTGAATGTCGCCCTCGGGTGCGGTCCATTGCACGGTGACAGCTTTCGGACGCGAAACCGTGACCATGATGCCGGGGATCGACAGACAGCCCTCGGCCCCTATCACCTCGGCCCTCTCGGCCGCCATGATGAAGGGGTTGATCATTGCCAAGGGCGTCGGCTCGCCCTCTTTCCAGCCGCAATCCATAACAAATACGCGCTTGAGTACACCAATCTGCGGCGCGGCCAAGCCTCGGCCATTTGCAGCATACATCGTATCGAACAAGTCTGCGATCAACGTGTCCTCTGGTTCCGTCACCGGCGCGCATTGAGTCGCAAGCCGGTCGTCGGGCCAGGTCAGGATCGGCCGCACCGCCATTCAGGCGCGCGCCCGCTCGCGCTTGAGCTTTTGCATCTTGCGCGTGATCATCTGCCGTTTCAGCGGCTTGAGGTAGTCGATGAACAACTTGCCATCCAAGTGATCGATCTCATGCTGCACACACGTGGCCCAAAGACCATCAAACACCTCTTGGCAAGCATTGCCGTTCTGGTCCATCCACGCCACTTCGACCTCGCGCGGGCGGGTGACTTCGGCATATTGATCCGGGATCGAGAGGCAGCCCTCTTCATAGACGTTCAGATCGTCCGAGGAGGACACCACCTCGGGGTTGAACATCACCAGCGGGCGGGGCGTCTCGCCCTCTTCCTTAACACAATCGAGCACGATCAGGCGATTGAGTACGCCGATCTGCGGCGCGGCCAGGCCGATGCCGGGCGCCTCATACATCGTTTCAAGCATGTCATCGGCCAGCTTGCGCAAATCGTCCGAAATATCGGCAACGGGATCGCACAGCTTTTTCAAGCGCGGGTCGGGATGGATCAGAATGCTACGTTTCATGCCGGTGATTTAGGCCATCACGGGCGTCACCGCAACGCCCCCCTTGCGCCCACCGGATTTCCCGCTAGCTTGCCCGGCGACTTGCGAAGGAGAGCGTAATGAATTTCGACGACCTGATCGACCGCCGTGGCACCTACAGCACCAAGTGGGACAGGATGGAAGATCTTTATGGTGTGTCCCCGGAAACCGGTCTTTCGATGTGGGTTGCGGACACCGAATTCCGGGCCCCCGACGCGGTGCTGAACCAAATCCATGCGCTGGCCGATCAAGGCACGTTGGGATACAGTACCATTGATGGGCGCTATCGCGAGGCGATCCAATGGTGGATGCAGACGCGTCACAACTGGCAGATCGACCGGGAGGCGATCTTTACCGCCACCGGGCTGGTGAATGGCGTCGGCATGTGCCTGGACACGTTCACGGCTCCGGGCGATGGAATTGTTCTGTTCACGCCCGTCTATCACGCCTTTGCCAAGGTGATCCGCGCTGCTGGCCGCACTGTGGTCGAATGCCCGCTGGTCAACAACGATGGCCGCTACGAGATGGATTTCGCGGCTTATGACGCAATGATGACCGGTTCGGAAAAGATGGTCATCCTCTGCTCGCCCCACAATCCCGGCGGTCGGGTCTGGACGCAAGAGGAGCTGCAAGGCGTTGCCGATTTTGCCAAGCGCCATGACCTGCTGCTGCTGTCCGACGAGATTCACCACGACCTGGTTTATGCCGGTCACAAGCACATCCCGATGCAGAATGCTGATCCGTCGATCACCGACCGTCTGCTGATGCTGACGGCCCCATCCAAGACCTTCAACATCGCCGGTCTGCACACAGGCCAGGTGATCATCCCCGACCCCGGCCTGCGCGCGCGCTTTGCGGCCCGGATGGCCGCGCTCAGCCTTGCGCCGAACTCGGTCGGTCAGTTCGCAACAGCCGCGGCCTATTCGCCAGAAGGGGCTGAATGGGTCGATGCACAGGTGACCTATCTGGACCAGAACCGGCGGATCTTTGACGCGGCCATCGCGGAGATCCCAGGTCTGTCCTCTATGAAGCTCGAATCCACCTATCTGGCCTGGATCGACTTCACCGACACCGGCATGCCGCGCGAGGAGTTCACCAACCGCGTCGAACAGGACGCCCAGATCGCCGCCAACCACGGCACCACCTTTGGCCTCGGCGGCGAAAGCTTCCTGCGGTTCAACCTGGGCACGCAACGGTCGCGCATCGAAGAGGCCTGCGCACGCTTGAGCCGCGCTTTTGGTGATCTGCAGTAGCCATGTTCGGGCGCGTCCTGTGGACCATCCTGGCGCTGGTTTTGGTAACCGGCGCGAGCGTGATGCTGTGGGACCGCTTTGCGCCGCGTCCGGCCCCGCCGCCCATGACGTTGGATGTTGATCGGATCGATCACATCCTGATCGAAAAGTCGGAACGACGTCTGACCGCCATGTCCGATGGCAAGGTGGTCATGCAAGTGCCGGTCGCGCTTGGCTTTGCACCGGACGGGGACAAGGTTCAGGAAGGTGACGGCAAGACGCCCCTGGGTCGTTTCGTCATCGATCGCCGAAACCCCAACAGTGCCTTTCATCTGTCTCTTGGCCTGAACTACCCCAGACCGCAGGACATCGCACGCGCCAAGGCAGACGGCGTGGACCCCGGCAGCGACATCTTCATCCACGGCCAGCCCAACGGCATTGTCGGAATCTCATTGCCGGGCGACTGGACCGCGGGCTGCATCGCCATCAGTAACACTCAGATGGCGCAGCTCTGGTCCGTCACACCCATCGGCACTTCGGTCGAAATCCGGCCCTAACTCGAAGCACTCCCGCCCGTCGTTTGTGCATCAAAGATGCCCTCCTCCCGTTGGGCCGGGCCTCGCTACGCTCGGCGGTTGGCGGTTGCGGCAAAACAGGAACACCATACGCAACCGCGCCGAGCCGATAGGCGAGGCGCCCGGCCCAAGGCCGTTAGCGGGGGCTGACGCAGCCAGGTCTGCTCGGGCGCGGGAGCCCCCCCGCCCACTCATATCGCCGGTTAGCCGTCCTTGCCCAATAGGGCAATCGGTGCATCCGGCTCGCGGTAGAAATCCAACGGGGCCTTGTCTGCGGCCACCGTGTTGCGCTTGAACTCATAGCGCATTTCGCCCGCCTCATCCTCAGAGGCGATGATCAGACATTGATAGAGGTGGTTCGCCCCGTCATACAAATCGACCAACCCGCGCAGCCGAGGCGTCGTTTCGGCCTCAACCGCAAATCCATCCTTCCACAGGCGTAAGACCTTGAAATACTCCTGCCCCATCTCGACGCGCAGGCGACTGGCCTTTTTCAAGCTGGCAATCCGGGCTGCGTTCAACCCGTCGCTGATTTCTTTCGACACATAAGTGCTCATGCCGTTCCCTCCAGACGAACAAAGACCAGCCTCACCGAGATGGTCTTAAAATCAAGATAAGTTTTCATGACTATCTGAATCCACTTAAGGCGTTGCGCCAAATCCTCAATTCCCCCCGGACCCATTGTGCAGCCATGCAGAGACCGTGCGCGCCCCTGACCATGTGCGACCCCTACCCTTCGCATTAGGTTAGGCGCAAACACAGATCGGAGATCACACATGGGCTTGCTCATCGACGGCACCTGGCACGACCAGTGGTATGACACCAAATCCCACGACGGCGCATTCAAACGCAGCGCTGCGCAGTTTCGCAATTGGATCACCGCCGACGGCGCCCCGGGCCCATCTGGCGACGGCGGCTTTGCAGCTGAAACCGGACGCTACCACCTCTATGTCAGCTATGCCTGCCCCTGGGCGCACCGCACGTTGATCTTTCGCCAGCTCAAGGACCTGAGCGATCACATCACCGTCTCGGCCGTGCACCCCGACATGATGGATCAGGGTTGGACCTTTGAGGAAGACGATCACGGCGCGACCGGCGATGACCTTTATGGTCTGAGCCATGCGTATCAGGTCTACACCAAGGCTGACCCCACCTATTCCGGCCGCGTGACCGTGCCAATTCTTTGGGACAAGCAGCGCGAAACCATTGTGTCCAACGAAAGCTCCGAGATCATCCGCATGTTCAACTCAGCCTTTGACAGGCTGACCGGCAACACCGACGATTACTGGCCCGAGCCGATGCGCGACGCCATCGAAGAGGTGAATGCCCGCATCTACGGCACGCTCAACAATGGCGTCTACAAATCCGGCTTTGCCACCACACAAGCGGCTTATGACGCGGCCGTGCATCCGCTCTTTGACACGTTGGATTGGCTCGAAGAACGCCTGTCTGGCAATCGCTATCTGATGGGTGACAGACTTACAGAAGCCGACTGGCGCCTCTTTACCACCCTGATCCGTTTCGACCCCGTCTATCATCTGCATTTCAAGTGCAACCGCAAACGGATCATCGACTACCCCAACCTCTGGGCCTACACCCGCGAACTGTTTCAATGGCCCGGTGTGGCCGAAACGGTGAACATGGAGCACATCGTGCGCCACTATCACTACAGCCATGACAGTGTGAACCCGCACCGAATCGTGCCGATCAACCCCGTTATCGACTACCGCCAGCCGCACGGGCGCGGTTAACGAACGGCTGCGTAATGCTCGACCATCGCCGCCAGATCCTCTGGCGGCGTTCCGCTTTGCACATAAGCACATGCGTTCGGACTGTGCGCAAAGATCGATCCGTCCGAGAAAAAGCTAGTGTTGGTGACAAAGATCACCCGCGCGTCGGGGCGTCGATAGCTGGCGAAATCCGCAACAGCCAAGGCACTGCCCCCATCCAGCACCAAATCCAGCACGATGATCTCGAAATCTGTCCCGTAAAGAGCCAGAATCGCCTCTTCCTGCGAGTTGACCAGGGTCACCTCGGCACCTTGCCGTTCAAGATGGCGCTTCCATAGCAATCCAAGATCTGGATTGCCTTCAACAATCAGAACATTCATAGCAGACATCCAGCACGTTCTTTTTCAGATTCTGTGCCTCTCCCCTTTCCAACCGTGATCTTTCTTTTCCCTTAACAAACTCTTAACACAATACGATGCGACTGAAGGAATATGCGCAGCGCTTGTGTTTGTGGCGAGTTTCCGCTTGAACCGAAACCAACCTATCATACCGCAAAATCGGACCCGTGGCATGGCAGAACCTATCGACATCGACCCGCGTGCGAAACGCGATCACGGCGGCGGCCTTGCGGCGGCGCGCGCGCAGTTCGGCGGCACGGCCCAGGATTGGGTTGACTTGTCCACCGGAATAAACCCCGCGCCATACCCGGTCCAGGGGCTGACCGCGCAGGATTGGGCCGCCTTGCCCGATCATGACGCCTTCGAGCGGTTGGTCGACGCCGCCCGCGCATTTTGGACCGCGCCTGATGGAGCCGCCATCCTGCCCGCACCCGGTGCCTCGGCCCTGATCGCGCGCTTGCCGATGTTGGCCGCACCTGCACAGGTCGAGATCACACCGCCCACCTACAACGAACACGCCGCTGCCTTTTCGACGCAAGGCTGGCAGGTGACGGATCACGCTCCAGCCCAAGCCCGGGTTCTGGTCCACCCCAACAACCCCGACGGGAGGCTCTGGACAAAAGACGACGCCACAGGCCACGACCTGATCGTGATCGACGAAAGCTTTTGCGACGTCACCCCCGAGGCCAGCCTGATCCAACTGGCCGCAGACCCCAATACGGTGATCCTCAAGAGCTTTGGCAAGTTCTGGGGCCTTGCCGGACTGCGCCTTGGCTTTGCCATCGCTCGCCCCGAAATCATCGCGCGGCTGAACGACATGACCGGACCCTGGGCAGTGTCCGGCCCGGCTTTGCGTGTCGGCACCCAAGCTCTGCAGGATCAGGCATGGGCCGAGGCCACGCGTATCCAGCTCGCCTGCGATGCCGACCGTCTGGACAATCTCATGACGAACAAAGGTGCAAAGCTTGCCGGAGGGACCTCGCTGTTCCGCCTCTACCGCGTCAATGACGCCAAAACCTGGCAAGACCGGCTGGCCGAGCACCACATCTGGAGCCGCATCTTCCCCTACTCTGAAACCTTCCTGCGCCTTGGCCTGCCGCCCGCGGACCGCTGGGAGCAGTTGGAGCGCGCCCTATGACACCCTTTGTCCTTGCCTCGGCCATGCTGCTGGATGCCGCCTTCGGAGAGCCTGACTGGCTCTGGTCCCGCATGCGTCACCCAGCCGTGCTGATGGGTGATTGCGTAGGCTGGCTGGAGCGCCGCCTGAACACCGGCGGGAACCGCCAACTCAAGGGCGTTGCAGCGGTCGTTGTGTTGACACTGGGGGCTTTGGGCCTCGGCGCACTTTTGGCTGCTTTTGGCCCGGTGGTTGAAATCTTGTGCTGTGCGATCCTTCTGGCGCATAAATCGCTGGTGAGCCATGTGCAGGATGTGGCCGACGCCCTGCGCCTGTCACTCACCGATGCCCGCCAAATGGTCTCGCGTATCGTCAGCCGCGACACCGGCGAGATGACCGGCCCGCAAGTGGCCCGCTCGGCCATCGAAAGCGCGTCCGAAAACCTCAGCGACGGGGTGGTTGCGCCCGCCTTCTGGTTCCTCGTCGCAGGGCTGCCCGGGCTTTTGATGTACAAGGTGATCAACACCGCTGACAGCATGGTGGGCTACCGCAACGAGCGTTTTTTGCAGTACGGCTGGGCTTCGGCGCGGTTCGATGATCTGCTGAACCTGATCCCTGCCCGCCTGACCGGGTTGCTGATCGTGATCCTGTCCAACCAATGGTCCAAGGGGCGCGAGATCATCGAGGACGCTCAACGCCACATCTCGCCCAACGCCGGCTGGCCCGAGGCCGCCATGGCCCGCGCACTGGACGTCGCTCTGGCTGGCCCACGCAGCTATCATGGCCAAATCCGCCACCTGGCCTGGGTCAACGAAGGCGCCCGTGAAGACATCGGTGCGCGCGAGGTAGAACGCGCGGTCAACATGCTCTGGCAGGTCTGGGCGCTGTGCTTGGGTCTGGTGATTGCCTGTCTCGTGGTGATGCTGATAGTCTGATCCAAACGAACATTGGACCGAATAGATTTCATGAAAATTTCCCACCTTCTCGCTGCCCTCACTTTGATTCCCGGCGCGGCTTTTGCCCAGTGCGGCGGGTCATTCAGCAGCTTTGTCTCCGGCCTCAAATCCGAAGCTGTCGGGCAGGGCTATGACGCCGCCACGGCAGACCGCTTTTTTCAAGGCGTGAGCCAAGATCAAAAGGTATTGCGCGCCGACCGGGCGCAAGGCGTGTTTCAAAAGCCCTTCATCGAATTTTCCCGCCGCCTGATCTCGCAGAACCGGATCGACCGGGGCCGCGCCATGGCCAAGAAGTACAACGCGGTCTTTGACCGGATCGAGGCGCAATACGGTATCTCCCGCGGAGTTCTTTTGGCCTTTTGGGCGTTCGAGACCGATTACGGCGCGTTCCAGGGCGATTTCAACACTCGCGACGCGTTGGTCACTCTGGCCCACGACTGTCGCAGGCCTGAGTTGTTCCGACCACAGATATTTGCCGCGCTGGAACTCTATGCACAGGGTGATTTCGACCCTGCCCGCACCACCGGTGCCTGGGCCGGTGAGATCGGCATGGTGCAGATGCTACCCCGCGACATCCTGGAAAATGGAGTGGACGCAGATGGTGACGGCACCGTTTCGCTGAAAACTTCGGCCCCCGACGCGTTGACCTCGGGTGGAAAGATGCTGTCTCACCTAGGTTGGGCCGCAGGCCAGCCGTGGCTGCAAGAGGTGACGGTGCCTGCCAATATGGATTGGTCGCTGAGCGGCCCCGGCAAGCCTCGCTCGGTATCGGATTGGCAGGCAATGGGCGTTCAGACGCGCGCCGGGTCGCTCGCCAACCTGCCCGCCTCGCTGATCCTGCCACAGGGCCACAAGGGACCAGCCTTCCTCGCCTATCCCAATTTCGACGTCTATTTCGAATGGAACCAGAGCTTTGTCTACGTTTTGACGGCAGCTTACTTCGCCACCCGGCTCGAGGGCGCCCAGATCTATGACGCCGGCAACCCGGACCAAGGGCTGGATGGTTCGCAAATGAAGCAATTGCAGCGCAAGCTGCAGGCGCGCGGGCACGACGTGGGCAAGGTCGATGGCATCCTTGGTGCCGGTACCCGCGCCGCGGTGCAGGCCGAGCAGGCTCGTCTGGGCATGCCCGCCGACGCCTGGCCGACCCCCGCATTGCTGGGACGCCTCTGACGGCAGTTTCGACCGACCAACGGAGCCCTCCCGCCCGTCGTCAATGTTTCTTACGAAACACCTCCTACCTTTGGGCCGAGCCTCGCTGCGCTCGGTGGTTGGCGCCCGATTGCGACCTGAGCCGCGTTCTTTTCAACGTAAGTTTGTCACCGAACACCCGCTACAGACGGGACCGCGCCGGGCTTTGCCCGGCGCCCGGCCCAAGGCCGTTGGCGGAGCTGACGCAGTCAGGTTCGCTCGGGCGCGGGGGCGTCCCCCCCCTTTAGCCTTGAAAACTCAATGCGTTTCGTCAGGCCGCACTGGGTATCGTTCGCCCTTTTCGTTGATCAAAACCAACCGACCATTGCTGTGAACAAACAGATCACAACGATGAAATCCGTTGCGAAATTCCGTACAGACACTGCCGTCGTTGGTTACTTCGAAGGTACCAAAAGCCGTCCCTCCCCCGTTTTCGGCCGAGTAGGTATAGGAATAGGCGCCTCCTGCCGAATACCGGGATTGGCCATCATCGTAGAACGTCAACACGCGCCCCTCTAGCGCCCCCACCTCGGCCCTCGTCAAAGGGACGTCCCCATCACGCAAGGACCACTCCGCCGCAGACACGGACCCGGACGCCAAAAGAAAGATCAACAGATATCGCATGAAACGATCTTGCCGCGCCAATCATCATATTGGGAATCACGTTGCGGTGAAGGGGTCAGGGTCGGATGCCAAACTCGAAAATCAGCGGCAGGCGTCCCGCCTTCTGGCGTCGCACCAGCTTGACCTCGTCCTTGTCGATCTGAACGTCACATTCACCCGGCTGGCTACGCAGGTTCACGCAGATGTGGCCTTTCCAGTGCAGCTTGACATTGCTCCCAACGGACACGCCTTCGCCGAAGCGATCCGCAAGTTCACCTCCGTTCAGGCCACCCTCTTCCGGCTCGTATTGCATCTGTTGCAATCCAGACACTGTGCTGCCTTCGGTTGCAAAATCGGTTCCGAAACGCGAGGCTCCAATGCGCCACAACGCCAATTCATCCGCGAAGGTTGGGCTCGCCAAGACGATGATAACAAAGGCATAAACAGCGCGCATGTTTGTAGAGTACCAGAGAAACCCTTGATTTTCTACCAATGCGTGATCAAGCGACCAGGGATTCCGCTTTCTTTAGATCAACCGACACCAATTGGCTCACGCCCTGCTCCTGCATGGTCACCCCAAACAGTCGGTCCATCCGCGCCATCGTCACCGCGTGGTGGGTGATGATCAGGAACCGCGTATCGGTCTGGCGGCACATCTCGTCCAGCAAGTCACAGAAGCGCGTGACGTTGGCATCGTCCAGTGGCGCGTCAACCTCATCCAGCACACAGATCGGTGCCGGGTTGGCCAGGAACACCGCAAAGATCAACGCCATCGCGGTGAGCGTCTGCTCGCCCCCAGACAACAGCGACAATGTCGACAGCTTCTTGCCCGGCGGCTGACACATGATCTCCAGCCCTGCATCCAGCGGGTCTTCGCTTTCGACCATCACCAGATTTGCTTCACCACCACCAAAGAGGTGTTTGAACAGCATCGCAAAGTTGGAATTCACCTGTTCAAAGGCGGTCAGCAAGCGCTCGCGCCCCTCACGATTCAGACTTGCAATACCGTTGCGCAGGGTCTTGATCGCCTCTTCCAGATCGGCCTTTTCTGCCGCCAGCGTGTCGTGCTCTTCCTGCACCTCGCGCGCGTCTTCCTCGGCGCGCAGGTTCACTGCGCCCATGGCGTCTCGCTGCCGCTTGTGCCTGTTAACCTCGGCTTCCAACGTTTCCGCATTGGGCATCTTGTCGGGGTCAACATCCAAGTCATTTAGCAGTTGGTTCGGCGTCAGCTGCTGATCCTCGGCAATCCGTTCGGCTGCCGTCACCACGGTCTCACGCGCGGCTTCGGCCCGCGCCTCGGCCGCTGCCCGCGCCTCGCGCGCCTCGGATGCCAACCGCTCCGCCTCTCGCTCGGCCAACATCGCCTCGCGGTGGGTGGCCTCGCCCACGGCCAGAGCATCAGCGGCGCCCTTGCGGCGCTCCTCGGCCGCTTCGGACTGTTCCGCCAGTTCCTCACGTGCCTCGGCAATCTCACCGGGCACTGACATCGCCTCGGCCAGATCTTCTTCAGATGTCGCCTTACGCTCGACCAGTTCGGAAATCCGCTTCTCGGCCGTCTCAAGGCGGTGGCGCCAGCCGCTGATGTCCTTGGTCACCTCTTGCGAGCGCTTGGTACGCGCGTCACCCTCGCGCCGCAGCTCGTCATGGGCCGACCGATGCGTCAGCATGGTGATCCGCGCCGCCTCGACCGTTTGCTTGATGTCCTCGACTTGCTGACGCGCGGTATCCAGGTCGCCCAACTCGGACAAGGCCTTTTCGGCGTCGCGCATCTGCACGCGCGCGGCCATCGCATCCTCTTTGTGCCGGTCCACGGCCAGCCCCAAGGTCTCGAGCCGCCCCTGCGCCAGATTGCGATCGGCTTCGGATTTGGACAGCGCCCGCGCCGCTTCGGCCACGCGCTGATCGGCAGCCCGACGCGCCTCACGCGCGCGGCGGTCGGCTTCGGTCACATCAGCCAACTGCTGCGAAAGCGCCTCATGCGCGGCGCGTGCCCCGTCAGCCTGGGCGCTCACCCGTTCCAACTCCTGTTTCAAAGCTTCCAACCGGTTGAGCTGTTCCAACCGCATCGCCGCCGCACTTGGCGCATCCTCGGCCCAGGCACGGAAGCCATCCCACCGCCACAAGTCGCCTTCGCGTGACACCAGCCGCTGCCCCGGTTTCAACGCCGCTTGCAGCCGTCCGCCGTCATCGCCGCGCACAATCCCGATCTGCGCAATCCGGCGGCTCAGGCGATCGGGTCCCGACACATGCAGCGCCAGCGGCTCAGCCCCCTCGGGCAAAGCCTGATCCGCATCATAACCCGGAACCTGAACCCAGCCCGACGGGCCGTCATCTTCGGCCAAGGGCGCGCGCAGATCATCAGACAGCGCCGCCCCAAGTGCCTTTTCATACCCCGGTGCCACGCGCAGCAGGTCCATCACCTGCCCGCCCTCTGCCGTGTCTCGCGCCACCAGTTTGGCCAGCGCCGTGGTCTCGGCCCGGATCGCGCCCACTTCACCCTCGGCCTCGGATCGCTGCGCGCGGGCCTCGCTCTCGCGGGCCTGCGTGTCGTTGCGCAATTCATCCGCCGCCTCCAGCGCCTCTTCCGCGGCCTCTGCGGCCTCGCTCGCCTCTTCCTCGGCATCCAGCGCTTCGCCATAGGCATCAACCGCCTGCTCCAAAGCCATCTCGGCCTCGCTCACCGCATCGCGGGCGCGGGCCTCTTCGCCCTCGGACCGGTCCAAGGTCTTGCGACTGTCATCGACCAGACGCTGCGCCGACTGGTGCCGCGCCGCCAAGCGGGCGACGTCCTCGGTCATCTGCGATAGGTGATCCTCGCGCTCTTGCAGCACGGACGCCGCCTCGCGCGCGACCTCACTTGCCTCTGCTAGCTTATCGGCCTGCCCTTCGCTGGCCTTGGCCAACTCGCGCGCTTCCCATTCCAACCGCTCGATTGTGTCGCCCGCGTCGCGGTTAAGACCCGTCTCGCGCTCGATGTCCTGACCCAACTGGTTGATCCGCGCCGTCAGCGTCTCAATCGTTTGCCGCGCGCGGGTTTCCTGATCGCCGAGCGCATCGCGTTGCACCTGCATCCGCTGCAGAACCGCGGCTGCAATCGCCTCTTCTTCACGCAGCGGCGGCAGCGCCTCCTCAGCCGCGCCTCGCGCCTTGGCGGCTGCTCGCGCCATGGCCTCGGCCTGCGCCGCCTCGGTCGTGCGCCCACGCAGCACTTCTTCGGCGCTCAACCGCGCCTCGTCCGCCTCTTTCCAGCGACGGTAGAGCAGCATCCCCTCGGCCTGCCGCAAAAGCGAGCCGATCTCGCGATACCGCGCCGCCTGTCGCGCCTGCCGCGCCAACTGGCTCAGCTGCGCCGCCAATTGCTCCAGCACGTCATCCACGCGGGTCAGGTTGGTCTCGGCCCCTTTCAGCTTCAACTCGGCCTCATGCCGCCGCTGATACAGCCCCGAGATACCCGCCGCCTCTTCCAGGATACGCCGCCTTGCCTTGGGTTTGGCGTTGATCAGCTCGGAAATCTGCCCCTGCCGAACCAGCGCAGGCGAATGCGCGCCGGTCGAGGCATCGGCAAAGAGCATCTGCACATCGCGCGCGCGAACATCCTTGCCATTGGTTTTATAGGCGCTGCCCACATCCCGCGTGATGCGGCGAATTATTTCCAGCTGGTCGCTGTCGTTGAACCCCGACGGTGCCAACCGTTCCGAGTTGTCCATCAACAAAGACACTTCGGCAAAGTTGCGCGCGGGCCGCGTCGCGGCGCCCGCAAAAATCACATCTTCCATCCCGCCGCCGCGCATCGCCTTGGGACGGTTTTCGCCCATCACCCACCTGAGTGCTTCCAGCAGATTGGACTTGCCGCAGCCGTTTGGCCCCACAACACCGGTCAACCCGTCCGCGATGATCAGATCGGTCGGATCGACAAAGCTTTTGAAGCCGGTCAGTCGGAGTTTGGAAAAGCGCAAATGGCAGGCCCTTGTGATTCCTTATCCCAACCAGCCTGCGCAGCCATTAACGACCTGTCAACGCTAACGCCACCCTATCTAGACCGACTTCCTATGTTATCCACAAGATATTGCTACTGTGGATCGCAGGTCATATCCGTGCGTGTCTCGCCCGAAGCCGTGATCCAGGTTCGTTGCCTGCATTCCAACCGGGGCAAACCTTGCCCCGGTGTCCCGCCATAAGGCGTACACGTGACGTCCGTCCAAACCTCGGCCCCACTGGAAGCCGTGACCGAATTCCATTCACGACAGTCATATTGCGGCGAGTGGCCCGCATCACCGATCTCAGCCACGATCTTGTCGGCTTGCGCAATGAACGTTTGCGCCTGCGCCGGATTGCACCCCTTGACGCCCCAAGTCACAAAGCGGCTGACGCGGTACACCTTGGCGATGGGACAGCCCGACTGCTTCGCCATAATCTGCTCGAGCGCCACGTAGTAGGCATCCGCGTCTTGCAGGTCCGACACCCGACGCCGCGCCTTTACCACATCGTCGTTGATCTGAACCTCGACGGCATAGCCGCCGACGTTCAGCTTTTGCACCGGCTCACCGGCCGTGAACCCCGCCTCGGGCGGGGCGCAGGCGACAGCCAGCCAAAGGGTGGTAAAAGCAAGGAACCGGATCATGCCGCCACCCTCAGCAGGAATGGTTAACAATTCCTTAGTCAGACAAGGCGCGACGCAGAACCGCGCCCAATCTGGACACACCTTCGCCAATTGCCGCCGCATCCGAATTGGAGAAGCTCAACCGGATCGTGTTGGTCCCTGATCCATCTGCAAAGAAGGCTCCACCGGGAACAAACGCCACCCGCTCCTCGCGGATCGCGCGGTCCAACAGCCTGGCCCCGTCCATACCCTTTGGCAGGGTGATCCAGACAAACATGCCGCCCTCAGGCCGTGTCCAATCCACGCCCTCGGGCATGTGATCACTCAATGCTGCCAACATCGCATCCCGCCGCGCGCAATAGGCCGCGCGCAAGTTGCTCACATGCGCCTCGAAACACGCCTCGGCCACACCATGAATGGCCATCTGGTTGATCGTGGGCGAATGCAGGTCCGCCGCCTGTTTCATCAGCACCAGCTTCGAGATCACCGGCTTGGCAGCCACAATCCAGCCCACGCGCAGCCCCGGCGACAGGGTCTTGGAGAACGAACCGCAATAGATCGTCCGACAGGCCTCCAGATCGCCCTTTTGCGCAAGTTCCATCGCCAGGATCGGTTGGATCGCGTCGCCGTCATAACGCAGAGCTTGATAGGCACCGTCCTCGATGATTGCGCAATCCAGTTCCTCTGCCATGTCGATCAACCGTGCTCGCCCGGCCGCATCCACCGTCTCTCCCGTGGGGTTCGAGAAATCGGCCGACAGGTAGGCAAACTTGACCCGACCGCCAGCAACCTCGGCCCGATCGGCATAGTCGGACACATCATGATTGACGCCCAGGTCCAGCCGATCAAACCGCGGCTCATAAGCGTTGAACGCTGCCAAAGCACCCAGATATGTCGGCCAGTTCACCAGCGCCGTATCCCCGGGCGACAGCATCAGTTTGCCCAGGTAATCCAGCGCCTGCTGCGACCCCGATGTGATCAGGACGTTGTCCACATCACAAGGCACCCCGATACCTGCCATATGATCCACCAGCCATTCCCTCAGTGGCAGATACCCCTCGCTCACCGAATACTGCAGTGCCTTGGCCTGATGCTGCGGGTCCAACGCCTTTGCGTATGCCGCCTGAAACGCCTCGGCCGGGAACAGCGCCGGATCCGGAATGCCCCCCGCAAACGAGATGATGTCAGGCTGGTCCAGCAGTTTCAGCAACTCGCGAATTTCCGAGGCCTTGAGCCGGTCGGCGCGGGTTGCGAACATCTCCTCTAGTTTCATCTGTCTCCCTCCTCCAAAACTGCGGGCCAGCCTAGGCAGACGGGGATTTAAGTCAAATATGCTGACCTTTGTTACAGAAAATGTGATCAGTCAGTCACTCTGACCTTTCCTTGCTTGCAGCCACGCTGCAGCCGTGGTCATATGTTTTGACCAATTTGAACGAAGGCCCCGGTCATGCCCTTTCAGAAAGTCCAGCCCGAGAAACTGTCGACCTCGGTGGTGCGTCAGATCGAACTGCTGATCCTGCGCGGAATCCTGCGTCCGGGCGAACGTCTGCCCTCGGAACGCGAACTGGCCGACAGGCTGGGCGTCTCGCGCCCATCTCTGCGCGACGCAATTGCCGAGCTACAAGAGCAGGGCTTGCTCAGCGCCAAGGCGGGATCGGGCGTTTTTGTGGCCGAGGTTTTGGGCAATGCATTCTCTCCAGCCCTGACGCGGCTGTTTGGCGCCCATGACGAGGCGATGTTCGACTATCTGTCGTTCCGCAGGGACATCGAAAGTCTGGCCGCCGAACGTGCAGCGCGACTGGGATCAGACAGTGACCTCAAGGTCATTCAGGCGATCTTTGACAAGATGGTCGCGGCCCACGGCTCTCCTGGTTCGGACGAAGAGGCGCGTCTTGACGCCGAGTTCCACATGGCGATCCTCGAGGCGAGCCACAACGTCGTGATGCTGCACATGATGCGGTCGATGTTCGACCTGCTGCGGGCGGGCGTCTTCTACAACCGGCGTATCATGTTCCACCAACAGCACACCCGCGCCTCAATCCTGGACCAGCACCGCGCCATAAACGACGCCCTGCAGGCTCGCGATCCTGTCGCCGCCAAAGCCGCTGTTGAGGCGCATCTGAGTTTCGTCAAACAGTGCCTGTCCGACCAACAGATCGCCGAACGCAACGAAGCCATCGCCCGACAGCGCCTGGAACACGAAACCGGTCAGAGCTAGCACGTCTCCAAATGCAAAAAAATAACGGGGGCACTCCCGCACCCGAGCGGTCCTGGCTGCGCCAGCCCCGCTAACGGCTTTGGGCCGAGCGCCGGGCTAAGCCCGGCGCGGTCTGGCTTGGGGCAGTCGTTCCGCCACAATCCCCATCCGCCGAGCACCGCGAGGCCCGGCCCAACGGGAGGCGATGTCCCGCAAGGGGCATCAACGACGGGCGGGAGCACCCCCTTTTACCTTCCACCGTGAACCCCAAAAAAAACCCGGCCTCATCAGCCGGGTTTCTTTGAATCGTTTTGTCGCAATCTGCTTAATGCAGTTTGGCCTCCACTTCAGCGATAGCCGCGTCGATCAGCTTGTTGCCTTGCGCTGCGGTCATCTGATTGGCAATCACCTCGTTTGCCGCCGAAACGGCGATGGTGATGGCCTGGTCGCGGACCTCTTTGACGGCCGAAGCCTCAGCCGACGCAATCTGGTCCTGAGCAGCGGCCAGACGGCGTGCAATCGATACTTCCAGATCGGCTTTGGCCTGCTCTGCTGCCAGAGAGGCGTCGTCTTTTGCAGCTGCCACGATGGCGGCGGCCAGGTCCTGAACCTCTTTCTGCTTGCGCTCGTACGAGGCCAGCAGAGCTTGGGCTTCATCACGCAATGCACGGGCTTCATCAAGCTCGGACTGGATGCCCTGAGCGCGATTGTCCAGCGCACCGCCAATCATGCCGGGCACCTTGAAGTAGAACAGCACCCCGATGAACACCAGGAAGCCCAGCGTCACCACAAAGTCGGTGTTGCCCAGCGAAAAGAACGGACCGCTTGCGGCAAGCGCGGGGCTTGCAGCACCAGCTGTCAGGATAAGGGCGAGTGTGTTACGCATGGCTCTTATCCTTTCATCCGAGCGTCGATCGCACCAGCGATACCAGCCTCATCCGCCTGACCACCCAAGGCGGTCACGATTTCGCCTGCGGTGTCCTTGGCAACAGCCTGAATGCTGTCCAGGGCACCGGCACGGATCTCGGCAATCGCCGCTTCCGATTCAGCTGCCTTGGCGGCAATCTCGGCATCCGCCTTGGCGATGGCCACATCCAGGTCAGCCTGGATTTCGGCGCGTGCCTCGGCTGCGATGGCCTGTGCTTGTGCACGGGCATCAGCCAGAGCCTTGTTATAGGCGTCTTCCGCTTCAACCGCTTTGGCCTTTAGGTCCTCAGCGGCAGCAATGTCGTTTGTGATGGTGCCCTGACGCTCGGCCAGGATGGCACCAATGCGCGGCAGAGCCACACGCGACAGGATCAGAAAGATCACGACCAGCGTAATGACGAGCCAGAAGATCTGGTTGCCCATCCACTCTCCGCAGAGCTGGGGCATACCGACCGCGCTGCCGTACGAGTCGACGCAGGCGCTGACGATGTCTTTGGTCTCAGTTGCCATGTCGGTCTCCTTGGAAACTTAGCTTACATTGGGCAGCGCGATCGTGTCGAACTGCCCAACCGTAAGGATGTCGGTTCCCGAAGGTCTTAGACGGCGAACATCAGCAGCAGAGCGACCAGGAATGCGAAGATGCCCAGAGCTTCTGCGAACGCGATACCGATGAACAGGGTCGCGGTTTGCGATGCGGCGGCCGAAGGGTTGCGCAGAGCGCCGGCCAGGAAGTTACCAGCTACGTTACCAACACCGATAGCGGCTGCGCCGGAACCGATTGCTGCCAGGCCTGCGCCGATGTGTGCGAGATCGCCTTCCATGAGAATTCTCCTTACGATTGGAAGTTTCGATTTTAGGGGTTCAGAACCTTAGTGCGACGGATGCAGCGCATCTTTCAGATACACACAGGTCAGAATTGTGAATACGTAGGCCTGGATAAAGGCCACGAGGATTTCCAGGCCATACATGGCCGTGATTGCCAGAACGGATACCGGCGAGATCACTGTGATGGCGGCAAAGCCAGCGAACACCTTGATCACCGCGTGACCGGCCATGACGTTACCAGCAAGACGGATCGAGTGGCTGACGGGACGTACGAAGTACGAGATCAACTCGATCACAGCCAGGATGGGACGCAGCGCCAGCGGCGCGCTCGACACCCAGAACAGACCCAGGAAACCGGCGCCGTTGATGACGAAACCCAGGATGGTCACGGTCAGGAACACGGCCAGCGCCAACACGGCGGTTACGGCAAAATGAGATGTGGTGGTGAAGGACATCGGCAGCAGGCCCAGGAAGTTGGCGCTGACGATGAACATGAAGAGCGTCATGATGTACGGGAAGAACTTGATGCCGTCCTTGCCGCAAACATCTTCGACCATCTTGTAGATGAAGCCATAGGTCAGTTCCGCGATCGACTGGCCGCGGCCGGGGACGATGGCGCGCTTGGACGTGGGCAGAACCAGGAGGGCAATCACGGCCACGATGGCCAGAGCCAGCCACAGAGTCACATTGGTGATGGTGAACATGCCAACCGCACCGTCGCCAAACAACGGCTTGACGATGAACTGATCCATCGGGTGGAAAACCAGGCTGCTGCCTTCTGCGGCTGTTGTATCGCTTGCCACGATCTAGTCCCTCTCGTTCTTCTCGGCGCCGGTGTCTTGCTCGGCGGCCAATGCCTTGTCCTGAACCTCTTTCGCGCTGCGCATCATTGTCTTGATGCCGGCGGCAAGGCCCAACAGTGTAAACAGCACCAGGAATATCGGGATGGTCCCGAACAGGTAATCCAACCCGTACCCAATGCCAAAGCCGATCCCGATGCCGGCCGTCATTTCGATGACCATCCGCCAGGCAAGCTCGCCATGGGAAAAGCCCCGATCCACACGCTCGGTCGGCTCGTTCGCCTTTTTCACCGTCGCGATCCGCGCCTCCAGCTGCGACAGGCGCTGCTTTTGGTCTTCTTCGGTCACGGGTGAACCCCTCACGTTGTCTTGGGTGTGGTGCTAAGGCGGTGAGAGCTTAGAGTCAACGACAGTTATGACGCAGGCAGACACCACTTAACAACCTGTTTTATATGAATTAAATAAAACTCCACAAGCTCGACCGCACCACCCACCGACCACAGCCTCCCCGAAATCCCCTGATTTCCATATTCAACCAAAAGGTTGATTAACGC
This sequence comes from Falsiruegeria mediterranea M17, assembly GCF_900302455.1. Classification (GTDB taxonomy): domain Bacteria; phylum Pseudomonadota; class Alphaproteobacteria; order Rhodobacterales; family Rhodobacteraceae; genus Falsiruegeria; species Falsiruegeria mediterranea. The sequence goes on along the minus strand of NZ_ONZG01000009.1, from coordinate 178,355 downwards.
GTTGGTACCAAACCACGGACCAGAGCATTACTCCAGTTGGGCAAGATGAAAGCCATGCAGCTTCTTTCCAATGCGCCACGCAGGGACCACCCCAATGAATAACCGGCTAAAGCGCAAAGAAATCGTTGGATTCTTGGCCTCGAATAAAGAACTTCACCCGGAACTCAGTCGAGCGTGTTCTTGTAGACTTTACCGTCTTTCATGATCAGATCGAAATTCTCGTGCGGGTCTGCGATCAGGTCGATATCTTGCAGCGGATTGCCGTCCACAAGGATCAAGTCGGCATAAGCGCCCTTTGCGATCACACCCAAATCACCTTGTTGATAGGGGTGGCGTGGGCCCGAGAGTTTGAGCAGTTCGGCATTGGTTGAAGTCGCCATTTTCAGCACCTCATATGGCGTGTACCAGCGCTGCAATTTGGCAAGGAACGCGCCTTGCCGTTCGGCCAGTTTTGGATCGAACAGGATGTCGGTGCCGAAAGCGACTTTCACGCCAACTTCTTTCGCCGTTTTGTAGGTGAAATCTGTGCCGTTGGTGACGTCGATCCATTTCTGCTGGCTGACAGGGTCGTCGAAAGAAAAGCCATCCTCGTCATCCAGCAAAGGCTGCACTGACAACCAAACTTCATTGTCGCGCATCAGTTCCATCGTTTCGCGGCTCATCAAAAAGCCATGCTCGATGGACTTAACGCCAGCGGCAACGGCAATTTCAACGGCCTCGTCCGTGAAGACATGAGATGCAACATAGGTGTTGTAGGTATCGGCCACCTCTACGAAAGCCTCGATTTCTGCCTTGGTGTATTGGCGTACATCCAGAGGATCATAGGTGGATGAAACCCCGCCACCGGTGGAGATCTTAAGTTGGGTTGCGCCCATGCGCATGATTTCACGCGCGCGTTTGACCACTTCCGGAACACCATCAGCTTGCGCCATCAAACCAACGCTATACCAGTACCATTGCGAATCCGCGCCGTTCGTCGGAACCGCTTGGTAGGGGCGATAGTCAAAGTGGCCGCCGGTTTGCGTCACGGGCGGGCCGGACGGCAGGATACGGGGGCCTTCGATCTCGCCTGCGTCAATCATCCGTTTTATGGCAAATGAATTACCGCCAACGTCGCGCACCGTTGTAAGGCCGCGCATTAACGTACCTTCGGACCCGATGGCACCACGCACCGCGACCTCAAGAATATCACCGGTCACAACCACGCTCTGCGGGTTGCAGCAGTAGAGCGTGTGCCAGTGTACGTCGATCAGGCCCGGCATCAACGTGCGTCCGCCGCCGTCGATGACGATGCCATTGGCGACAGCAAGGGACTCTGAGGATACTTCTGTAATCAGATTGTCAGTAACAACAACATTGGCATTCTCAATCATTTCCTCATTCACACCGTCAAACACGTTGACGTTTGTGAACAGTATCGGTCCCCCGTCCTGGGAGAGCGCCTGCGAACTGGCTATAGCGAGAGTAATCGACGAAACCGCCGCAAGTTTGGGAAAATTCATTTTTATGTTCCTGAGAAAATGATGTCAGCAGAAGCGAGCTTTTTCAATATTTACCTCACTTTTCTGCCAAGTCGACTTTTTCTGTACAACCGCCTCTGCCCTTGCCTCTCATCCCCCAACCTCCGGCGAGTCTTTCAAATTTGGTCGCAGAATATGCCTTTTCACCGGTTCAACCCAGCGCACATCCGGCAAGTTACGTGGAACAGGGCCATCCCCTCAGATCCGATGTCTCCTCCAACAACCACTCCCGAAACGCCCGCGCCGCCTTGTGCCGCCTCGCTCGCGTGCTTTGCACCAACCGCATCGCCCCGTCGCGGAACCCGGCGTCGAAACAGCGGATCAACCGCCCGGCCGCGACCTCTCCGGCCACGCAATCCCCCGCGCCCAAGTAAACGCCCAGACCCTGCACCGCCGCCTCGAATGCCAGCTCCGTCTCTAGATGCTTGCGCGGATCGGGAACTTCACCGGGCGCCAATCCCGCCAACTGCCCCCATCGGTCCCAGAGGCCCATTCCGCGATCTTTGAACCGGCGGTATTGCAACACCTCGCGTGGATCTCGCCACCCCTCGGTTCGTAGATCCGGCGCAGCGTAGACATGCAGCGGCGTGTCACTGATCAGGTCGGATGGTGCGTCCAACACACCCCGAAACGCGAACCGCAAGGCAATGTCCGCCTCATACCGGTCCACGTCCGCCAATGCGTTGGTCGCCTCGACGTGTACCTCAACATCAGGATAAGCGTCGTAGAAGAACTTTAACCGCGGCATCAGCACCTTGAGCGCAAAAAGCGGCTCGCTGCTGACGGTGATCCGGCCCTCGGGCGCTTCGCCCAGATCTTCGGTCGCGTCCGAGATCAGATCGAGCGCCACAGTGACCCGCGACAGGTAGTTGCGCCCCTCAGCTGTCAGTTCCAACCCGCGCGGCAGATCCCGAAACAGGGCCACGCCCAGGCGATGCTCCAATCCGCGCACATGGCGACTGATGGCTGAATGACTGACGTTCAGCTCTTGCGCCGCACGACTGAAGTTCTCGTGCCGACCGGCGGCCTCAAAGGCGCGCAGAGCGTTCAAAGGGGGTAAAGGGCGGGACATATCCGATATGTGCATTTTTTGCACATAAGCTGTCAAGCAATTGAAATTGTGATGCCACGACGGCGCCTCCATATCATCAACACAGAAAGGAACATAGGTGTGACATGACCGCAATCGACCTGATCCGACCCGTAAAGCAAACTGATCGTTTTTGGCACAATGCCCTCAAATGGCTCAACCCAAAGCCAAGCGCGGCCACTGGCCCCCTGCCTCGAGACGACAGGTTCGCCCGCGACGCTGGGGTAACGTCGACGCAGCAAGCGCTGCTCGAATTGCAATGGCCGTCACAGACGACCCGCCACCCGATGCTCTGAACCCTTTTCGGGCGGGGAAACTCGGGCTATGACGAAGGCATGACCGACCAACTCGATGCCGTCTTTGCCGCCCTTGCCGATCCCACCCGCCGCGCGATCCTGTCGATGCTGCTGGAGGATGACATGGCGGTGACGGATGTGGCCGAACCCTTTGAGATGTCGCTGGCTGCCATCTCGAAACATCTGACCATCCTGACCCGCGCCGGGCTGATTGCTCAGGAGAAGCGAGGCCGCGTGAAATGGTGCAAGCTGGAGCCGGATTCGATGCGCGCTGCCAGTGTCTGGATGCAAGGGTTCGGTCAATTCGAACCGGTCAACTTGGACGCCTTCGAACGGTTTCTCGAAGAAGAGCTGTCAGACCAGGACGCCCCCCAAGCCTGACCCGCCCGCATCCTCGCCCTGTGCTGATGCCCCCCACGCGCCACAAGCGCCACCGCGCCGGGCGCAGCCCGGCGCCCGGCCCAACGGGAGGATGTTTTTCGCCAGAAAAATTGACGACGGGCGGGAGCCCTCCACCGACGCAGTAGCGCAACCACAGGATTCGTAGCGCTCCCGCCCCCGTTTCATGCCCCTCCAGGCCCTCACGGCGTTGGGCCGGACGCCTCGTTGATGCGAGGCGTCCCACCGCAGAACGCCAAACTCGTATCAGGCGGCAAGCCGATCACAGTGTCCTGCGCACCATTGCCGCAAGATCTCCACCCCAGTCGCACTCGCCGCTCGCCGTTTGCGATACCGACATTCGGCCGCTTAAAATGACGTCGGCTGTCCCATTTTTCTTCAAAGCAACAGGCCAGCCCCTCGGCCACCAAACTGCTGCCGGATATGTTGGAATTGTTAAATCCGCACGCCATGGCTCGCGCACAATGGTGCAGTTCACGCGCCAGCATGGACCGAATGGCTTGGGCAAAATTAGCCTTCTGATGCGTGTGCTCCACATCCACCGTTACCGTGATCTGGTGCACGCAAGTGACAAAGCCGCCGATCCCTAGCCGCGGAATCACGATCGGGGGAACCTCCATCACCGCCACATCGATATCCGCCGGGTCGAGCTTGCAAACTCAGTCGGCCGCCGTTTGCTCCAACACCGACAAAAGGCCGTGGTGCATATGCTCCGCCAGAACGCCGTTGGCTTGCAGGATGTGAACTCGGACCGACCTGCGATCCCCTCACATATTCACACCACCAGGGGACATTCCTGGATTCCACTCACAGAGATCAGATCTCCGCCTCAAGATCAGTGCTAAAAGAACCCGCCGCAACCTCGGCCCAACCTCTTCAAATCCTTCCCGCTGATAAAACGCCAAAGTCCGCGCCCAGTCGGGCTGCGGCGGCGCACCAACCTCAAGCCGTTTCCAACCGCGTTCTCGCCCGCTGGCCTGCGCTGTTTCCATCAACAGACGCGCCACCCCGGCCGAGCGCCAGTCAGGGCTGACGTAAAGCTCGGACACCTCGCCAAACACGCCCCCCGCATAAATGGCGGCACATTCGTTGAGCACCAAAACACCGACAGCCTCATCCCCCGCGACCGCCAAAAACGCCGTCACCGAGGGTAGCGCCAGCACTGTTTCGGCATTTGCCGCCACGACGGCGGGGTCAACCGGGACTCCATCCAGCTCAGTCAAAAGTGCCGTGATCAAACCCGCGACATCAGAGGCCTCACTCAGCCCCGCCTCTCGGACCTCAGGGGCCTCACGCATCATCCAACCCTTTTGTCTCCATCACAGTGTCCGACTTCCCGACGTCCAGCAACATCCACAGCGCCACCACCGTCAGCGCCACACCGACCAGCACCAGCCCAGTTGGCGCACCGTGGCCAAGCGCGATCTCCCACACAATGACCCAACTGGGTGTCAGATAGGTATAGGCCATGACCTTGGCCGCTGGCAGATGAAGCGTCGCAAACTGCAGCAACACAAAGGTCGCCGCACTGGCAAAGATCGCGACATAGAAAATCGTGATCCAGACCACGGGCCGCAAGTTGGCCCAATCGGTGGCACGGATGTCAGACCAACCATAGACCCACAGCAAGCCGCCCCCCGCGACCAGCATGCCAAACGTGAAAACCACCGCGGGCTCGCCCCGGTTCAGCTTGCGCACCATCGGGGTATAGATCGCATGGGCTGCGCAGCCCCAGAAATAGATGATCTCTCCCTGCCCGATCTCGAACGCGCGCAAGGCCGCCAGATCGGCACGAAAGATCACCCACAGAGCCCCTGCCCCGCCGACCGCCAAAGCCAGCGCCATCCAGGGGGTCGTCACCTGCCGCAGCAGCACCCAACCCGCCACCGCCGCCATCACCGGCGTCAACGTGAACACGGCCGCCGCACTTACCGGCGGCGCAGTCTTGAGCCCCTCGAACATCAAAACGAAATAGGTGGCAAACAGCCCACCCAGCACCAGGTACCGCCACGGCGCTTGCGCCGCCGAGCGCGGCAGACCGGTTGTGGCCAAAGCCGCCACCCCGATCACAACCGCCGCAATGACAAATCGCACCGCGTTCAAGGCCGTCGGCGCAATCTCATTTGCAACCAAGCCGCCCAGCGAGAAGCTCCCCGCGACCAGAGCTGAGAAACACAGCATCGCGAGATGCCCGCGCATCACGAATGTCAGATTTCCCACGACTTGGATCGCTCTTTCAGAAACTTCAGGAACGCCTGCACCTTGGTCGTGCGATGCAGATCCACATGCGTCACCAGCCACAACTTTCCTGACCATTCTTGCATCGGCTCGGTCACTTGCACGAGATCGGATTGCTGCGAGGCGACCCAACGCGACATGAACCCGATGCCTGCTCCCGCACGAATGGCGGCATGGGCCGAAAACACATCCGTGCAGCGAAAGACGATCTGCTGTTCTGACACCTGATTGCGCAACCATCGATAAAACGGCGCACGGCTGTTTTCATCGTCGCTGCCTACAAACATATGCCCGTCAAAATCATCAATCCCCGACGGCATGCCGTGGCGCTCGACGTAGGATGTGCTGGCATAAAGCCCCATGGTGTCCGACACGAAAGGCTGCACCACATTGTCCGGCTGATTTGGCGCGGCACCTGCGCGAATGGCCACATGCGCCTCGCCATACTCAAGGCGGAACACCCGGTCTCCGGTCAGATAACGCACCACCAAATCGGGGTGCATCTGCTGAAACGCGGCCAGTTCTGGCACCAAGAGAGGCCCAACCGCAGCCAGCGAGGTCACCACCAGCTCCCCCGAGACATCATCGCCTTGCCCTTTGAGGCGCCCGACCAGCTGATTGAATTGATCCTCGGTCGCCTGCGCCACCCGCAGCAAGTCAGACCCGGCCTCGGTTGGTGTATAGCCGCGCGCATGGCGCTGAAACAGCTTGATTCCCAAACGTGCCTCAATCGAGTCGATATGACGGATCACGGTTGCATGGTGTACGCCCAACACTTCGGCCGCACCACTGACAGTTCCCATCCGGGCCACCTGAAACGCTGTACGCACCTCATCCCAATTGTCCATGACACCTCTCCCGACACTGCTCGCCAATGTGCAAAAACAAACAAAACTTGTTCAATTATGGCAATTGCGTTCAAATTTGCAACGAATATGTCCAATGGAACAGTTCCCGCAACCGCCTTCAAGGACAATCGCTCATGACCTCCACCGTTCTGCACATCGACACATCAGCCCGTCGCCAGGGTTCGGCCACCCGCGAGCTGACCGGCCAGATCGTCAAACAGATCTCGCCTGCCCGCATCATCCGCCGCGATCTGGCCACGCCGCTGCCCCTCATCAACGAAGATTGGGTCAACGCCAACTTCACCCCCGCCGATGCGCGCACCGACGAGCAGCAAGACCTCCTGTCGCTGTCGGATCAACTGGTCGCCGAGATCAAGGATTCTGACACCGTTGTCATCGGCCTGCCCATGTACAATTTCGGTGCCCCTGCCAGCTTCAAGGTCTGGGTCGACCTCATCGCCCGCGCGGGTCTTACGTTCCAATACACCGCCGAAGGCCCCAAGGGCTTGCTGAGCGGCAAACGCGTCATCGTTGCCGTGGCCACCGGCGGCGTTCCGCTCGGCTCGCCGGTTGATCACCTCTCGGGCTATATCCGCCAGATCATGGGCTTCATCGGCCTGACCGACGTGGAATTCGTGGCAGCCGAGGGCATGTCCACCGCTCCCGAAACCGCTCTGCAAGCCGCTCGCGACGCGGTTGCCAAACTGGCGGCCTAATCTGAACTTCAGACACCGATCCGTCGCCTCTTTCGCCCGAACCGGCGCCAAATCAGCGCCCCCAAAAACAATGCGCCGCCGCCCTGACCTGCGGGGGCGCAACTGTTTATGCGTGCGATCCCGCTGGACCTGATTGCCAGCAACCAGATTGAGCGCTCAAAATTCTCGTGGTCGTTTCGTTCCTCGAAAGCTATTCAGGAAACAGGAGGAAAACCTTGGAGCGAAAGCTGGCCGCAATTCTCGTCGCCGATATGGTCGGCTATACCGCTCGAATGGAGCGGGACGAAGCCAGCACGTTCGAAGGTCTTTCGGTCTACATGACCGAGTTTGCCATTCCACTTGTCGAGCGGAACCACGGCAAGGTCATTAAACTGCTTGGCGATGGTCTTTTGGCCCGCTTTGAAAGCGCCACAGATGCCGTAACCTGCGCGTTTGAATGGCAAAAGAAACCATCTGACGGGTCAGATCCAATGCGCTTTCGCATCGGCGTCAATCTTGGCGACATCATTCTGCGTGACGGGGATGTCTTTGGCGCAGGCGTCAATCTGGCGTCACGTCTGGAAAAACTCGCTCCGCCGGGTGGTGTACTTGTGTCTGATGCGGTGTATCGCGCTGCCCGCAATCGGCTGCCAGTTTCCTGGGAAGACGCCGGGACACTATCGGTCAAAAACGTCACCGACCCCGTACAGGCTTGGCGGTTTGGCGGAGTGACGACCAACAACAGCCAACAGCCCAAACCAGTCGAGAAATTCAAACCCATAATCGCCGTCTTGCCATTTCACAACATGAGCGATGATCCGGAACAGCTTTTCTTCACCGACGGCATAGCAGAAGACATCATCACAGGCCTGTCGCGTTTTCGCACGCTACAGCTGGTCTCAAGAAACGCCTCGTTTCGGTTCCGGGACCAGAACGCCGACCCGGCCGAAATCGTCGCGACTCTGGGCGCGGATTACCTGATCGAAGGGAGTGTACGCAAAGCAGGCAGCCGGGTCAGGGTTTCGGTACAGCTTGTCGACGCGAATTCGGGGTCACAATTGTGGTCGGATCGGTACGACCGAGAGCTGGAGGACGTTCTCGAGGTTCAGGACGACGTGACGCGAAGCATCGTGGCCGTCCTGCCCGGACGCGTCCAGCACGATGTCGCGGACCGTTCAGCGCAAAAACCCGACGACGAGATGAGGGCGCACGAGCTGATGCTGAAGGGCAAAGCCCTTCGCGACGGCCTGAATGCGCGTGATACGGCAAAGGCCCGGGCGCTGCTGGAACGCGCGATTGCGCTCGACCCGTCGATCGCCCGATCGTTCATGTACCTCTCAGACACCTATGTCATTGATCTTTGGCTGGGATTGGCGGACTCCGAAGCAACCGGCCATGTCTTGCACATTGCTCGCAAAGGCGCGGCATTGGACAACCGGGATGTCTATATCCAGGACCAGCTCGGCTTTGCTTACTTGTGCGCGGGTCTGTGGCACGAGGCGGAGGCGCAGTTTGAAAAAACGCTGTCCCTGATCGAAAACGAAGCCGAATCCATGGCCTGGTGCGGGTACGCCTTTCTCTTGCTGGGGCAGCACCAAAAGGCGCGTGACATTGTGTCAGAGGCGATGAAACTGGACCCCCTGCACCCCCCGGCCATCGCTTGGATCATGGGGCAGATAGAATTCTTCTGCGGAAACTTCGAAGCCGCACTGGGTTTGTTGATGGGAGAGGCCCGGCTCAATTCGCTGGCGACCGCTTTCGTGGCGGCGTCTTACGCAAAGCTCGGTCGTCAGACCGAAGCCGAAGGAACCCTTGTTGAATTCATTGCCGAACGCCGCGACGAACTCCTGAGTCGAAATATCAAAGTGGACGAAGAAACCGTCTCCAACCTCGCGCGGGGATATCAGACCATGTGGCGGCGACCAGATGATTTTGAACACCTCGCGGCGGGCCTGCACAAAGCCGGTTTATCCAATTAAGGCACCCCGTTCGATGCCTTCCAGTTCGCACCATCGCAGCCTGAACATTGATGCATGCAGGCACCCATACCCGCGGTGCGCAATCCGCAATCAGATCCAGTTCACCTCACACTCGATCCGCTCAAAGAACGCCATGACATCCGTCCGCGCCATGACCACGGTGCGGTCATTGACCAGTGGGTGCATGTTGATGACGTCCGCGTCTCGCGCGGCCGCGTCCATGAAAAACGTCACCCCGTTCTCGACCCCGTTGATCATCGCCAACGGGCTGACCGCGCCAGGACGGATGCCAAGGTTCTGCAATAGCCGATCCGCCGATCCAAACGACAGGTTGCCCACGCCAAGTTCAGCGCCCAGCGCTTTCAGATCAATCTCGCGGCTCTGCTCCAGCGTCACCAGATAGTTCCGCTTTTTACGGTCCCGCAAGTACAGGTTCTTGACCCGCAGCGTGGCCTCTCCGGGCGCCACGAACTGATCCTCGACCGCCATCGCATCCTCGACCGTGCGCAGCGGCACGTGAGAGTGCAACCGATAGCCCAACCCCCAATCGTCCAGACGCTTGAGCAGCGCGTCCGAACTGAGCGGAAGAGTGTCCTGAAAAGCGGATGAAGCGTCCATGGGCTGTGGCTCCCGTATTAAAGGTAATTCCCAACCGCGTACCACGTAGCCTGCAAAAGGCAATGCCCCAATATCATACTACAAGGTATGATTTTATTGACTCACCCCGGCAAACCTGAAATCACACCAGACAGTATGAATTTCAACTCGCAGCCCACCATCGAAAGACACCCACATGACCAACAACTCTCAAACCAGCACCGAGCAAAGCCTCCGTCTCAAGGGCATCGGTATCGCCCTGATCGGCGCCGCACTGATGAGCCTTGACCCAGTGTTCATCCGGTTTTCCGGCGTGGACGAATTGGAAACCTCATTCCTGTTCGGCTTCTTCACCGCGATCTCGATGGCGACGGTTATTCAGTTCAGCGACAAGCGCGGCGTCCTACAGGTTCTGCGCGACAGCGGTTGGCCGCTTCTGGTTGCGGGCTTGCTGATGTTGGGCAGTGCAAGCGGACTGGTCTTTGCCATCAAGAACACCTCGATCGCCAACACTTTCCTGATCCTCAGTGCCACACCGGCCATTGCTGCGATCTTCAGCTGGCTGTTCCTGCGCGAGGTCGCCTCGAAACAGACACTGCTGGCCATCGCAGGCGTCATCGTCGGCATTGCCATCGTCGTCTCGGGTTCCACCGGGTCCGGTAACTGGCTCGGCGACCTGCTTGCGGTCTTTGCGGTGTCCTGCCTGGCCCTGATGATGACGCTCTTGCGCAAGTTTCCAGATGTCAGCCGTATGGGTGCAGTAGGGACCGGAGGATTCCTGCTCGCCGCCACCATGGTCTTTGTCACCGAGCCGTCGCAATTTAGCATGGAAACCTGGCTGATCATGGGAGCCATGGGCCTGCTCACCGCCCCCTTTGGTCGCGTCCTGTCCATGGTCGCCACACGGTATGCCACCGCGACCGAGGTTTCGATGACCTTGATGTTGGAAACCGTTCTGGCACCGATCTGGGCCTATTTCTTCTTCGCCGAAGTGCCCGCAGTTGCGAGCCTTGCCGGGGGGGCCGTCATCCTGATCACCATCGCGGCCTATACCTTGCACCTGACCAAAGCTGGCGATTAGAACCCTCAACTGGTTGAGGGGACGCCCAAATCTGCCAGTACAACGCGAACCGCCATCTCCGCGTGCCGGGCAATCTCATGGTCGTCCGGCCGCCCCCGCCCCAACAAGGCATCATCGCGATGCGCCAAAAGCATCGAGGTTAATAGGTTCATGTGTGCCTCGGGCTCGGCCACACCCAACCGCTGGGTAAAGAACATGGCCAAGGCCGCATTGGTCTGATCCGGTGCGGCCGTAAAAAACGTGCTGACAACCTCGGGTGACCGTGCACTTTCCGCAACCAACAGGCGGAACACACGCAGCGGCTCGTCCTCCAGATGCCAGCGCATGAACCCTTCGGCAAATTGAACCAAGGCCGTCCTGGGCTCCGCACCCTCAAGGTGGTGCAGGAAATCGGCCCCGCTCGATTGGCCGATCAACTGGAGCGTAGCCTCAAACAAGTCGATCTTGGACGGGAAGTAGCGATAGACCGTCTGCTTGGTAACTTCAGCCGCCGCCGCGATGCGGTCCATGTTGGCGGCCTCAAATCCGACAGACAGAAATTCATCCTGCGCGGCCCCCAAAATGGCACGGCGCTTGGCTTCGCGCTTTGCTTCCATCTTGCCCATGGATCGCCCCCGAATTGATCACCCTATTCAGTATGCTTTTCACAAAGGCGGTTCAAGGCAAGTGACCAATGCACACTGTCAACCGGTGAATGCGCAGTACTCCTGCACATAGCGGATGTATCCCTTGGTGAACATCTCGGCCTTTTCGATTACATCAGGTCCAACATGCATGATAATCACATCCGTCTGACGTTCTATGAAATGCGTGTCTCCGCCGTTACGCTGGGAAGGAACCAACTCTCCCTTTGGCTTGCGCAACACAGATTTTTCATGGGGAAAGTCCGTTCCATCCTTGGCCTTCAGATTGATGACCGCAATCGGTGTATCACCTTCAGCGGCAAAGAAATGCCGAAACCCGTACTCTGTCTTTGATTCCGCAAGATCCACCAGCAACATAGGAATCTTGAACGAAGTCCAAAGTACCCACCCTTCGCCCGCAACCTTCTTCCAAAAATAGGTCGTGAGTTGGCATTCGTTGACCTCAACAGAATGGCGCCGATCTTCATATTCATTCTGCCCGCCCGCTTCGATCTGCGCGATCAGCGCCGCCCTGTCAGACGCCGCAGCGACAGAGGCCATCAAGGCCATCGCCAAACCCAAAAACAAAACCCGCATGAAACCCTCTTCACTTACCTCCTCAAGAGCTAGGAAACTCAACCATTGGCTGCAAGCACCCCGCCCCCACTTCTTCTTGTTGAAAATACGGCGGGGGAGTCGCACAGCGACGGGGGCAGCGCCCCCAAACCCCAGCACCACTTGACTCTGTGCGCCACTCCGCATAACTCCCGCCCAAACACCCGGGAGCATTGTGCCTTCCGGTCCCATGAGTCGTTCAGGGATCGCCCCCCACCAGCGTGTTACGCCCGTGGGGGTAAACTTGTATGGCTCGCCCTGGTTGGCCCTGCGCCAAGAGGGGCAATTGGAAACGACCCCGCCGCCTCCTAAGTTGGGGGCACCTGCAAGAACCGGCAAAGGAGCCACGACGCGTTATGTTTGAAAATCTATCCGAACGCCTCTCTGGCGTCTTTGATCGTCTGACTAAACAGGGTGCACTCTCCGAAGAGGACGTCAAAACCGCTCTGCGCGAGGTGCGCGTCGCCCTGCTCGAAGCAGACGTCTCACTTCCCGTCGCGCGCGAATTCATCAAGAAGGTTCAAGACCAGGCCACCGGCCAGGCCGTCACCAAGTCGATCACCCCTGGTCAGCAGGTTGTCAAGATCGTGCATGACGCACTGGTCGACACCCTGCGCGGCGAAGAAGATCCCGGCGCGCTCAAGATCGACAACCCGCCTGCGCCCATCCTGATGGTCGGCCTGCAGGGCGGCGGTAAGACCACCACCACCGGTAAGCTCGCCAAGCGCCTGAAAGACAAAGAGGGCAAAAAGGTCCTCATGGCCTCGCTCGACGTCTACCGTCCTGCGGCGATGGACCAGCTCAAGGTGCTGGGCGCCCAGATCGGCGTCGACACCCTGCCGATCGTACCCGGTCAGAACCCCGTCGACATCGCCAAACGTGCCAAACAGCAGGCCGCTTTGGGTGGCTATGACGTCTACATGCTCGACACCGCCGGTCGCCTGCAGATCGACGAAGTGCTGATGCAAGAGGTCGAGGACGTCCGCGACGTCGTCTCGCCGCGCGAAACCCTGCTGGTGGTCGATGGCCTGACCGGTCAGGTCGCGGTTGAGGTTGCAGAAGAGTTCGACGCCAAGATCGGCATCTCGGGCGTCGTCCTGACCCGGATGGACGGCGACGGCCGCGGCGGTGCTGCGCTGTCGATGCGCGCGGTCACCGGCAAGCCGATCCGCTTTGTGGGTCTTGGCGAGAAAATGGACGCGCTCGAAACCTTCGAGCCGGACCGGATCGCGGGCCGTATCCTTGGCATGGGCGACATCGTGGCCCTGGTCGAAAAGGCCCAGGAAACCATCGAGGCCGAGCAGGCCGAAAAGATGATGAAGCGCATGATGAAGGGTCATTTCAACATGAATGACTTGCGCATGCAGCTGGAACAAATGCTCAAGATGGGCGGCATGGAGGGCATGATGTCGATGATGCCCGGCATGGGCAAAATGGCCAAACAGGTCGAAGAAGCAGGCTTTGACGACAAGATCATCAAACGCCAGATCGCCCTGATCCACTCCATGACCAAAAAAGAGCGCGCCAACCCCGGCCTGCTGCAGGCGAGCCGCAAGAAACGCATCGCTGCGGGCGCGGGCATGGAGGTCTCCGACCTCAACAAACTGCTCAAGATGCACCGGCAGATGTCGGACATGATGAAAAAGATGGGCAAGATGGGCAAAGGCGGCATGCTGAAACAGGCTATGAAGGGCATGTTCGGCAAAGGTGGCCCCTCGCCCGAACAGATGGCCCAGGGCATGGACCCCAAGGCGCTCGAAGCAGCGGCCAAGGCCATGGGCGGCAAGGGCGGCATGCCCGGCGGCCTACCGGGTTTGGGCGGCGGCATGGGCCTGCCTCCGGGCCTGAGCGGTTTCGGGAAAAAGAAATAACGTGATCCAGATCCCCACCATATCGACCCCGCGCCTGACGCTGCGCCCGATCGAAGCCCGCGATTTCGCGAGCTTCACGGCGTTCTTTGCGTCCGAGCGGTCGAAATTTGTGGGCGGCCCGATGTCGACCGAACAAAGCTGGCGCGCGCTCGCCACCGAGCTGGGCCACTGGCAGCTGCGCGGCTTTGGCCGTTGGGCGGTCGAAGAATCTGAGACCGGCGAGTTCGCAGGTATCATCGGTCCATGGTTCCCTCACGGTTGGCCCGAACCCGAATTGGGCTGGGACCTGATGAACGGGTTCGAGGGCAAGGGCTACGCGACCGAGGCCGCATTGGCATCGCGCGAATACGCCTATGACACGCTGGGTTGGAAAACCGCCATCAGCCTCGTCGCCCCCGAAAACCACGGCTCGCGCAATGTCGCCAAACGAATGGGCGCCACATACGAGGGCATCTACGAGCACGAGCGTCACGGCGCGTTGGAAATCTGGCGTCACCCGTCGCCGGACGATCTCGCCGCCGGCGGGATGGAGGCCTACGCATGACCGCGCTCGACCTCAACATCCCCACCATCGAGACTCAGCATCTAATCCTGCGTGCCCCTCACGCAGACGACTTGCCGCGCATGACCGCGTTTTTCGAAACCTCGCGCAGCCACTTGGTCGGCGGGCCCAAAACCGCGGCTGAAAGCTGGGAATCTTTGGTCAAACGTCTGGGGCACTGGACGCTGAACGGCTTTGGCCTCTGGCATCTGACCGATAAGGCATCAAACGCTTTTGTCGGCTGGACCGGCATGATCTTTGCACCCGGCTGGGACGAACCCGAACTGGGCTGGACCGTGATGGACGAGGCCGAAGGTAAGGGCTATGCCTATGAGGCCGCCCACGCCGCACGTGACTTTGCCGCCCGGCACCAGGGCCTCGATGGTGTTATGAGCTACATCGCCCACGCCAACGACCGCTCCATGGCGCTCGCCACCCGCTTGGGCGCCGCTTACGAACGCGAGGGCGAGTTGTTGGGCAAAACGTGCCAGGTCTGGCGTCACCCCAAGGTTGGAGGCGATCAATGACCGTTTCGATCCCGACCTTGGAAACCAAACGCCTTATTCTGCGTGGCCCGGAACCGGATGACTACCCGGACTTCAAGGCCACCTTCACCAGCTACCGCGCCCGGTTCATGGGCGGGCCGCTGAACGCTTATGAATCGTGGATGCTCTATGCCGCCGAAATCGGCCACTGGCAGATCCGCGGCTTTGGCATGTGGATGATCCACGACAAGGCCACGGATGAAACCTATGGCATGGCTGGCGGCTGGAAGCCTGCAAAATGGCCCGAGCAGGAATTGGCCTGGGTAATTTGGCCAGATGCCGCGGGCCACGGTTACGCGCTTGAGGCGGTCGATGCCGCGCGCCGCTATTTCTACAGCCAGCTCGGCTGGGATGGCGCGGTCAGCTACATCGACCCGAAAAACCTGGACTCAATCCGCCTGGCCGAGCGCCTCGGCGCAGTCAAGGACAAGTCGGCGCAGACCATCGACGGCAACGACGCGGTCTATCGCCACCCCTCGCCTGCACAGCTCGATGGCTCGCAGCTGGCACATGGCATCGAGATGGAAATTGGCCACTACGCCGATCCGCTGTTCAAACCGAAAGGATGGGCACTTGACTGATCCCGTGACCCGCGCAGCCGAGCTGCTGAAAGACCACCGCGACAGCATCGACCGGCTCGATGCGATCCTCGTCTATACTCTGGGCGAGCGGTTCAAGCACACTCAGGCGGTGGGGCAACTGAAAGCAACTCACGACCTTCCCCCGTCCGATCCGGCCCGCGAAGCGGCGCAGATCGAGCGGCTCGAAGACCTGGCGAAAAAGGCCGATCTGGACCCCGATTTTGCCAAGGCTTTCCTGAACTTCATCATTCAGGAAGTCATCCGACACCACAAGAAACACCAAGAATAACAGGCCCTTGCCTGCTAACGCCATCTAAAGGAGATAAACCCATGGCTATGAAAATTCGTCTCGCCCGCGGCGGCTCGAAAAAGCGTCCCTTCTACCGCATCGTGGCTGCTGACAGCCGCATGCCGCGCGATGGTCGCTTCATCGAAAAACTGGGCACCTACAACCCGCTGCTGCCCAAAGACAGCGAAGAGCGCGTAAAAATGAACATGGAGCGCGTACAGTACTGGCTGGACCAGGGCGCCCAGCCCACCGACCGTATCGCTCGTATGCTCGAAGCCGCTGGCGTCCGCGAAAAAGCCGACCGCAGCAACCCCAAGAAAGGCACCCCCGGCAAGAAAGCCCAGGAGCGCGCCGAAGAGAAAGCCGCCAAGGCAGCAGAAGCCGCTGAAGCGTCTGAATAATAGGGATAATTTGCGTGCAGAATCAGACTTTCACAGACGATTTCCGCACGCAGCTTGACCTGTTGATGCGGCTCCGGCGCGATGTGCGCCGGTTCCGCACCGACCCGGTGGACGAGGCAGCGCTGGCGCGTTGCCTCGACGCCTTTTCCATGGCCCCCTCGGTGGGGCTGTCGGAGCCCTGGCGCATCTTGCGCATCAAAAGCGAGGCAGCTCGTGCCGCCGCTTTGGAGAATTTCCGCACCGCCAACGCCGAGGCCCTGTCGGGTTATTCTGGCGACCAAGCCGAAAACTACAGCAAGCTCAAGCTTTCGGGCATGCAAGAGGCCCCGGTGCACCTGGCAATCTACTGCGATGACACGACATCCAAAGGCCACGGCCTGGGTGCGCGCACCATGCCCGAAATGCGCCGTTACTCGGTCGTAGCTGCCACCACCCTCTTCTGGCTACGCCTGCGCGCCGAAGGGCTGGGTCTGGGCTGGGTCTCGGTGCTCGATCCCAAGCAGCTGGCCGTGGACTTGAATGCTGATCCTGCCTGGCGGTTGATTGGCTATTTTTGCATTGGCTGGCCGGAACAGATATCTGATACACCCGAATTGCAGCGCGAGGGCTGGGAACAGCGTCACGCACAACTGCCCATCGAAACCCGCTGAGGCCCCATGACCGATACCAATGACAACGACCTGGTCTGCGTCGGCGCCATCGCCGGCTCTTACGGGGTACGCGGCGACGTGCGCATCAAATCCTATTGCGCGGTCCCCGAAGACATCGAACTCTATTCGCCGCTGACTGATGAAACCGGCAGCAAAAGCTTCACCATCCTGCTGACGCGCGCGATCAAAAACGGCTTTGCGGCCCATCTGGGCGATGTAGAAACCAAAGAAGAGGGCGACGCCCTGCGCGGTACTCGCCTTTTTGCACGTCGCGATCAGCTCCCCTCGCTGCCGGATGACGAGTATTACCACGCCGACTTGATGGGTCTTGCTGTCTTCGACACAGGCGGCACCCAATTGGGCCGCGTGAAGTCGGTGCAAAACCACGGCGCCTCGGACCTGCTGGAAATCGAAGGACCCGGGATCAAGGGTTCAGCTCTCCTTCCTTTCACGCTGGCGGCGGTCCCTACCGTCGACCTTGCCAGCGGTCGCATCATCGTTGATCCTCCCGAAGGTCTGCTCTGACATTTACTTCTCGCTGAAAATATCCCGGCGCGCGAGGCAGAACCGCGCACATCGCGCCTGAAGGGCAAACCGAACATGCCACAGCCACACGATTGGATCACGCGGGCTTTTCCCGTCCGCGACCTTCGCCTATGACACAGACATGACCGACACACCCAACAAATCCCATGGCCGCAAGGCGATCCGCCCGACGTTCAAGCCGCGCGAGCTGATGACCGCAACCCCGGACCTGCACGGTGTGTGGAAAGCAAAGATCCTGACCCTTTTTCCGGCCGCCTTTCCCGGTGTCTTGGGCGAAAGCCTGACCGGCAAGGCCCTGCAGGAGGGTCTGTGGCAATTGGAAACCATCGACTTGCGCCAATTCGGCATCGGCAAACACCGCAATGTCGATGACACACCTGCGGGCGGCGGCGCAGGAATGGTGCTGCGAGCCGATGTTCTGGGCAATGCCATCGAACACGCGATGGAGGGGGTTCGCGGCAATTGGCCTATTCTCTACCTCTCACCGCGTGGCAAACGCATGGATCAGCCAATGATGCGCGAGCTCGCACGCGCCGACGGGGTCACTCTGCTCTGCGGACGCTTCGAAGGCGTCGACGAACGTGTGCTAGAGCACTATGGCGTCCAAGAGGTTTCGCTTGGCGACTTCGTCATGACCGGCGGTGAGATTGCGGCACAAGCCCTGATCGACGCCACCGTGCGCCTGATCCCCGGCGTTCTGGGCAACCAGGCCTCGACCGAGGAAGAGAGCTTTTCCTCGGGCCTTCTCGAACATCCGCAATACACGCGCCCCGCCGAATGGAAGGGCCGCCAAATTCCTGACGTCCTGATGTCGGGTCACCATGGCAAGATCGCAGACTGGCGTCGCCAGATGAGCGAGGACATCACCCAAGACCGTCGGCCTGATCTCTGGCAGGCACATCTGGAACGGCAAAAACCCAAGAAAAAATGAGCCAAACACTGCGCCATTGCCGCATGGTTCAAGTCGTGCTTTAGTTCGTGTGTCATTTTTTAGAAACAGGGGCTTGGGCCGTGGCTGGGAAATTCGAACTTTACAAGGACAACGCAGACGAGTTTCGTTTTCGCCTGAAAGCAGGCAACGGCGAGAACATTCTGGCGAGCGAAGGTTACAAGCAGCGCGCCAGCGCCGAAAACGGCATTGAATCCGTGCGCAAGAACGCCACCGAAGATGCGCGATATGAGCGTAAGGAAACCGCCGCGGGCAAGCATATGTTCAATCTCAAGGCCACCAACGGTCAGGTGATCGGAACATCCCAAAGCTACGCCAGTTCCTCGGGCCGTGACGGTGGCATTGAATCGGTCAAAAACAACGCCCCGGACGCACGCGTTGAAGACCTGACCTGATCCGAGACGCTCCGTCGACTAACCCGAACCGGGCCTGCGGTTGCCGCATGGTCCGGTTTAATGTTTCTCGGAAGCTGAACCTGTTGTGATCAAAACTGAATTCGGCCGACGCCTCGCATCGGCTCAACCGATACGGAACTTGCCCAGACCGCAGATTGAACGGATCGCGCACCAATTCCGCACAATCTGCTTTTGCGAAAACTCCAAAGCCTGACATCCCCGAGGACCACCCTGTGTTTTGGTGACAAGGTTGTAGGTGTTGTTCGGGTGGCGCCAACAGACTGCCGCCTATCCACTTATCGCGAAATGTTTGCCATTCTCCATGACTTCAACTGCAGGCTAAGATAGCACTGTTGGCTTGGGGGGCTTGCTGGACCCACCCACGACAAGACCGGTGCAGCCCTAAATGCCCGCAAATGCAGGAAATTAAGTTGTAATTCCTTGTCTACCGATCACCCCAAAGGGCGTTGGCGAACTCTGTTCGCTCTAGCTTGAATGTAAACGTCGGCCCGGGGCGGGCATTCGTTGCCTTTTAAACCACCCTTACCCTTGATCCCGTCCGCAAAATCCCCTAAGGCACGGCAGGTCTGGAATCGCTTTTTGCGGAATCGGGCTGTTTTGGGCGTTGCATATCCTTTGAAGCCTTCTTCGGTTTCTGCACAAGGCGCACCCCTCAGACAACGGAAATGACTGACCTTACCCTCCGGCGGGCGCATCACGCGGACCCGAGGAAGACCTGGAGTTCTTGGGGTACGCACAATCTTCGTGGAACAACCACGAGCAGTTTAGGAGACTTGCGATGGACCTGATCGCACAACTCGAGGCGGAACAAGTTGCCGCCCTGGGGAAAGACATCCCCGATTTCAAAGCCGGTGACACCATCCGCGTCGGCTATAAAGTGACCGAAGGCTCGCGTAGCCGTGTTCAGAACTACGAAGGCGTCTGCATCAGCCGTAAAAACGGTTCGGGCATTGCCGGTTCGTTCACCGTCCGCAAAATCTCGTTCGGCGAAGGCGTGGAGCGTGTGTTCCCGCTGCACTCGACCAACATCGACAGCATCACCGTTGTCCGCCGTGGTCGCGTCCGTCGCGCCAAGCTGTACTACCTGCGTTCGCGCCGTGGTAAGTCCGCGCGTATCGCAGAAGATTCCAACTACAAGCCCAAGTCGGGCGCTCAGGCGTAAGGATCGGTCTCATGAAAAAAGATACACATCCCGAATACCACGTCATCAACGTCAAGATGACCGATGGCACCGTCGTTCAGATGAAATCCACCTGGGGCGCCGAAGGCGACCAGCTGGCTCTGGACATCGACCCCTCGGTTCACCCGGCATGGACCGGCGGCAACACCCGCCTGCTGGACGCCGGTGGCCGCGTGTCGAAGTTCAAGAAGAAATACGAAGGTCTGGGCTTCTAAGCCATCTCGACCCTCACTTGACCCCAAAGGCTGCCTTTTGCCTAAGGCAGCCTTTTTTCATTCCCTCCCCTCCGCGCGGGATCTGCCCGCGAGAAAGCCGCCCCAGTGAAACAAGTTCTTGCCGATGCGCTGAAAGAGCGTGGTTACGAAACCCTGACCCAAGTGCAGGAGGCCGTGACGCAGCCTGAACTCAACGACCGTGACCTGCTGGTGTCCGCTCAGACCGGCTCGGGCAAGACTGTGGGCTTTGGCCTGGCGCTTGGACCCACCCTGTTGGGTGACGATGAGGCATTCGAGCAGGCCAACGCGCCGCTGGCACTGATCATCGCTCCGACCCGCGAACTGGCCTTGCAGGTAAAGCGCGAGCTTACGTGGCTGTACAAAGGCGCGGGCGCATTTCTGGCCTCTTGCGTTGGCGGCATGGATATGCGCGACGAACGTCGGGCCCTGGCGCGCGGCTCGCATATCGTGGTCGCCACGCCCGGCCGTTTGCGCGACCATATCATGCGTGGCTCGATCGACCTGAGCCAGGTGCGCGGCGTGGTTTTGGACGAAGCAGATGAAATGCTGGATCTGGGCTTTGCTGAGGATCTGGAATTCATCTTGGGCGAATGCCCAGAAGATCGCCGCACCTTGATGTTTTCTGCCACCGTACCGCGCGGTATCGCCAAGCTGGCGGAGAACTATCAGAACAACGCCGAACGCGTGACAACGGTTGCCGAAACCAAGCAGCATTCGGACATTGAATACCGGATGATGTCGGTGGCCCCGCAGGACGCGGAAAACGCCATCATTAACGTTCTGCGGTACTATGAGGCGCCAAACGCCATCATTTTCGCCAACACCCGCGCCATGGTCGCCCGCCTGACCGCGCGCTTGTCGAACCGGGGATTCCCGGTGGTGGCTCTGTCAGGTGAGTTGACCCAGTCCGAGCGCACCAACGCCCTGCAATCCATGCGCGATGGCCGCGCTCGCGTCTGTGTCGCCACCGATGTCGCCGCGCGCGGCATCGACCTGCCGGGGCTTGATCTGGTGATCCACGCCGAACTGCCCAACAACCACGAAACCCTGCTGCACCGCTCGGGTCGGACTGGCCGTGCCGGGCGCAAAGGCGTCAGCGCACTGATCGTGCCGCCAAAGGCGCGTTCCAAGGCGCAGCGCATATTGCGGTTCGCCAAACTGACCGCCGAGACTTGTAACGCACCTTCGGCCGACGAGGTAAAACTGCGCGACGAAGAGCGGATGCTGGCGGATTCCGCCTGGCAGGATGCCATTTCCGAAAACGAGCAGGCACCCGTTCAGAAGCTGATGGATCAGTTCAGCCCGGAACAGATCGCGGCCGCCTATCTGCGTCTGTACCACGAGCGCCATTCCGCCCCCGAAGAACTGAACGCTGTGGATGCAGGCAAACCGCAGAAACCGCGCGCAGCCTTTGGCCCCAGCGTCTGGTTCTCGATTTCCGGCGGCCACGATGCCGGTGCCGAACCCCGGACATACCTGCCAATGATCTGCAAGGCCGGCGATCTGACCAAGGACGATATTGGCGCGATCCGCGTACAACAGAGCGAGACCTTTGTGGAATTGAAGCAAGAGGCCGTTGCAGGCTTCTTGGCCAATCTGGATGGCAAGACGGAACTTGAACCCGGTGCGGTGCTCAAGCAGCTGGCCTCGGCACCGGAGATTTCGCATTCTCCGCGCCCGAAGTTCAAAGGCAATCCGCGCCCTGATCGTGGTGACCGTCCCCACCTCAAGGATCGGGACGATGACCGCAAACCTTGGGCCAAACGCGAGGACGGCGACCGCAAGCCGCGTCATGTCAAGACTGACAAACCCGCACGTTCAACCCCCCCTGTCGATTGGAACGACGCGCCGGAACCGCGCCGCAAAAAACCAAAGCCCGATGCCGCGCGCAAACCTGACGGCGGTTTCAAGAAGAAACCGGCGCAGTCCGAGGGTCACCGCCCTGATATTGTGGCCGAGCCCGCCAAGAAGCGTGGCCCCAAACCTGCCGGCAAACCCAATGCCAAACCGGGCGCAAAACCCTATGCGGGCAAAGCACCTGGCAAGCCGCGTGGCGACAAGCCCAAAGGCCCGCCTCCGCCCAAAGGCAAAGCCAACAGCAAAAAGAACAAAGCCCGCGCGATGGACGCCAGCAAACGCTACAACCCCAACAAGGGCGGCGAAGCAGCGCCGCGCAAACCGCGCAAAGGCTGAAACCCCAAACGCCTGCTCGATCCTCCCATAGATTGAGCAGGCGAGCTCCAAGAACACTTTTCATGGTGTGCGTCTCAACATATAGTGGCGACAAATCGCGCAAGACGGCTTGGGCGAAACAAAGGACTTGGGGCAGATGGCGCATATCATTGTCGTCGGAAACGAAAAAGGCGGCGCGGGGAAATCCACCGTCTCGATGCACGTGGCAACCGCACTGGCGCGGATGGGGTTCAAGGTCAACACGCTGGACCTGGACCTGCGCCAACGCAGCCTGGGTCGCTATTCCGAGAACCGTACCAGCTTTCTGGGCAAGGCGGGCTTGGAACTGCCGACGCCGCACACACATGACTTGCCCGAAATTGACCCGGCCTCGCTGAAGCCGGGCGAGAACATCTATGACCACCGCCTATCGGCGGCAGTGTCCCGACTGGAAGCCGACAGCGATTTCATCCTGATCGACTGCCCCGGCTCGCACACCAGGCTGAGCCAGGTGGCGCATTCGCTGGCCGACACGTTAATCACGCCACTGAACGACAGTTTTGTCGATTTTGACCTGTTGGCGCGGATCGATCCGCAGGGCGAAAAGATCCTTGGCCCGTCGGTCTATTCCGAAATGGTCTGGAATGCGCGGCAACTGCGCGCGCAGGCAGGTCTGAAACCCATCGACTGGGTTGTTGTGCGCAATCGCGTTGGCACGCAGCGCATGGTCAACAAGGAAAAGATGCAACGCGCGATCGAGATGCTGTCAAACCGCATCGGGTTCCGTATCGCACCGGGTTTTTCCGAACGTGTCATTTTCCGGGAACTGTTCCCCCGCGGCCTGACCCTGCTGGACCTGAAAGACATCGGCGTCAAACAACTTAACATCTCGAACATCGCGGCGCGTCAGGAATTGCGCGACATGATGAAGGCACTCAACCTGCCCGGCGTCGAGATCGATTTCTAACAAACCCCGGGGCTTTCCCGCCCGTCGTCAACGTTTCTGGCGAAACATCTCCTCCCGTTGGGCCAGGCTCACGCGGGCTTTGCCCGCGTGAGCCTGGCCCCCTGCCGTCCGCAGGACGCAAGACCGATAGGTCGCGCAGGTGCAGCGTTTCAGCTCGGCTTCAAATAGATCGTGTAAAGTTCCTGTGGTTCCGACACCCCGCGCAGCATGTAACGCCCAAGACTGACCAGATCGTGGTTGGTTTCTCCCGCTGCGCGTAAAATCGGTTCCGACAGAATGACGCTTTGCCCAACAGATCGATGCATCCCCGACAGTCGAACGGTCAGGTTCACCGCCGGGCCGATCACCGTGAAATCGAGGCGGTTTTCCGCCCCGATGTTTCCATACAGAATTTCCCCCGCGTGCAACGCCAACGTCACGCCAGTTGTCGTCTCGCCAATGGCCCGACGTTCGACATTCTTTGCGTCCATCTTGTCACGGAGTTCTGAAACCGCATTCAAGCCCGCTGCCACCGACTCGTTGAGGCTGCTCAGATTGAACATAGCCAGAATGCCGTCCCCCATGAATTTCAAGATATTGCCGCCATGTCCCTGGATCACCGCGACCGCAAGGCCGAAGTAGTCATTCAACATCGCAATCAGATCCGGCCCTGGCGTTCGTTCGGTCAGACTGGTGAAGTCTTTGAGGTCGAAGTAGCACAAAACCGCATCAATCTGCTGCAGAGACCCGCGTTGGATTTCGCCCGACAACACACGTCGTCCGGCGTCGCGCCCCAGATAGACTTGCAGCAGGTCCGCAGCCACACGCCGGTTCGCCGCTGCTTTCAACGCCAACGCCAGATAAGGCTGCGCGGCCCGGATCACAGAGAGATCGCTGTTGTGAAACCCATCTGCGCCATCGCTTGTCCACGAGAGAAGAACCCCCTCTGGTGCATTGGTCGGATCCAGCGGCACGGTCTCGTCCCGCGCCTCCAAGACCACACCCGCCGCAAAATAGTCAGTCGCGCCCTGCTCACGCAGCTCGTTCAGGATCGGGAATTGGCTGGGTTCATTGCTGTCCACCAACCGCTCCCGGTATTCGGACAGGTCGTTCTTGAGCAAATGATAAAGCGGGCTTCGCAACCATTCTGCCCGCGGAGTTTCGGAATATGTGTATTCTTCGCTGCTCATCCCTTCTTCGCGCAACCAATCAAATCCTATCCCGCCGTACTGCGGGTGGAACGCGCTTTGGGCGACATGCAACCGATAGAGGGGAATGCCCAGTTCGACCAACTGCGAACAATAGCCGTGCAGCACCTCTTCCTGTGTGGCGCCCTCTAGCCCGCGTTGCAGCAGCCAAGTGTTCAGCACATCGGCGGATGCATCGATAGGTGCGTGTCGTTGCCCGACATCGGTCATTGGGATCTCCTGTCCGCTTCTTTTTTGTTACCGCCGATATGTGCATTCACATCGCGTTTGGACAGGGCCACTGTTTTGATTCACAGCTCAGGTTCAGTCCAATCCGGCCAGCCGTCTGAGCATCATACGTAGCAAAACCACCTCTCCGGCAGTGAATTGCTTGCCCAGTTGCGCCTCATAGGCCTCGGCCTCTTGGCGCAGCTCGCGATAGACGACAAGGCCCGCTGGGGTCAATGCCAAACGCTCGGACCGGCGATCCCGCTCATCACGTGTGCGTGTAAGATAACGCCGCTGGCTCAGCTTGGCCACGGCGCGACTGATCTTGGTCTTGTGCATGACCGCGCGCTCTCCGATCTCTTTCGCGGTCATCTCGCCGTAATTGCCCAGGTGGAACAGCACCCGCCATTCGGTGCGCAGCATCCCATAGCGATTCTTGTAGGTGCGCTGAAACCCCAAGGAACTCTGTTCTGCGGCCAAATTCAGCAGAAACGGCATGAAATTCCGCAAATCAAAGTCGTCTTTTTCAGTCATTTTCACTCTCCTTCTTCTTGTTAGTTACAAAATCAACTATTATTCGACAAGTCAGAACGGAGGAACGCGCGATGAATCGTCCAACCGACACACATAATTTTGTTCAGGCCACGTCGGCCACCAGCACGACCGAAGGCTACATGCCAGGCTTTGGAAACGACTTTGAAACCGAAGCTCTGCCAGGCGCCCTGCCCCAGGGCATGAACAGCCCGCAGAAGTGTAACTATGGCCTATATGGTGAACAGTTGAGCGGCACGGCCTTTACCGCCAACCCGCCGGAACGGACCTGGTGCTATCGCATTCGGCCCTCGGTCAAGCATTCGCATCGCTATGAAAAGATCGATCTTCCCTATTGGAAATCGGCCCCTTGCGTTGACCCCGACGTCATCAGCCTGGGCCAGTACCGCTGGGATGCGGTGCCGCATTCGGATGAAGGTCTGACTTGGCTAACCGGCATGCGCACTATGACCACTGCCGGCGATGTGAACACTCAGGTCGGCATGGCCACGCATATCTATCTGGTGACCCAGTCGATGGAGGATGACTATTTCTTCTCGGCCGACAGTGAGATGCTGGTCGTCCCGCAAGAAGGTCGCCTGCGCTTTGCGACCGAGTTGGGGATCATCGACGTCGAGCCCAAGGAGATCGCCATCCTGCCGCGTGGCCTGGTGTACCGGGTGGAGGTGCTCGAAGGGCCCTGCCGTGGCTTTGTTTGCGAAAACTACGGTCAGAAGTTCGAGCTGCCCGGACGCGGACCGATTGGTGCCAACTGCATGGC
The DNA here is from genome assembly GCF_900302455.1 of Falsiruegeria mediterranea M17. Taxonomy (GTDB): domain Bacteria; phylum Pseudomonadota; class Alphaproteobacteria; order Rhodobacterales; family Rhodobacteraceae; genus Falsiruegeria; species Falsiruegeria mediterranea. Next base: position 152,324 of record NZ_ONZG01000009.1, on the reverse strand, counting down.
GAACCCACGTGACTTCAAGGCGCCGATTGCGGCGTTTGAGGACCGTGATGCACCGTCAACAGTCACCGTCAAATGGTGCGGCCAGTTCCACACCACCAACATCGGGCATTCCCCGCTGGATGTGGTCGCTTGGCACGGCAACTATGCGCCCTATAAATACGACCTGCGCACCTATTGCCCGGTTGGCGCAATCCTGTTTGACCACCCCGATCCCTCGATCTTTACCGTGCTGACGGCGCCATCGGGACAGCCGGGAACGGCCAACATCGATTTTGTGCTGTTCCGCGAGCGTTGGATGGTGGCGGAAAACACCTTCCGCCCGCCGTGGTATCACAAGAACATCATGTCCGAGTTGATGGGCAACATTTACGGCCAGTATGACGCCAAACCACAGGGCTTTGTTCCCGGTGGCATGAGCCTGCACAACATGATGCTACCCCATGGCCCCGACAAGAACGCGTTTGAGGGCGCATCGAATTCGAATCTCGGCCCTGAGAAGCTGGACAACACCATGTCCTTCATGTTCGAGACCCGTTTTCCACAGCATCTGACCGGATTTGCCGCCAACGAGGCGCCGTTGCAGGATGACTACATCGACTGCTGGGAAGACATCGAAAAGAAATTCGATGGCACGCCCGGAATGAAATGAGACACTACGGAGCCACAAGATTTTCACGAAAAATCTCTGTCGTCCGTGACTGAAGTTTGGAGAGACCATGCCTCTTTTGAAATCCTGGGTGGCTTCGGCCAACGACGCCAACCACCCCTTTCCGCTGAACAACCTGCCTTACGGCGTATTTTCGACCGAAGGTTCTGACCCGCGCTGCGGCGTGGCCATCGGGGATATGATCCTGGACATCACTGCGGCCGAGGCCGAGGGGCTGATCGCCTTGAGTGATGAACCGCTCTTTGACATGCCGTTCTGGAATGTCCTGATGGAAGAAGGCCCTGCCGTTTGGACCGCCTTTCGCGAGCGCCTGACCGCCCTACTGGCCGAAGGCTCGACCGAGCAGGACAAGGCAGAGCCACTGTTGGTGACCGCAGCTGACGCCGATCTGCACATGCCCTTTGCGGTCAGCGAATACACTGATTTCTACGCCGGCAAGCAGCACGCACAGAACATGGGCGCGATCCTGCGCGGCTCGCCCGATCTGCCCGCCAACTGGCTGCACATCCCGATCGGATACAACGGTCGCGCGTCGTCTGTTGTGGTTTCCGGCACACCGATCCATCGCCCCAACGGCCAAACCAAGGCACCGGATGCGGATATGCCCTCGTTCGGCCCATCCAAGCGTCTGGACATCGAGCTGGAAATGGGTGCCATTGTCGGCACCGGCTCGGACCTTGGTCAGCCGATCACAGTGGATGAAGCAGACGCCATGATCTTTGGCTATGTCCTGCTCAACGACTGGTCTGCCCGTGACATCCAGGGGTGGGAGTATCAGCCGCTCGGCCCTTTCCAAGGCAAGGCGTTCGGCACCTCGATCTCGCCTTGGATCGTGACGGCGGCGGCACTGGAAAGCTTCCGCGCGCCGACCCCGGCCCGCGACAAAGAGCTGCTGCCCTATCTGAACGGCAGCAAGGACGGCCTTTATGACATCGAGCTTGAGGTGCTGATGCAGCCCGAGGGCGCCGAGACCGCATCCGTGATTGCCAAAACCAACTACAATCGCATGTACTACTCTGCCGCCGAGCAGCTGTGCCACCACGCCATCGGCGGGTGCGAAATGAACAGCGGCGACCTTTTGGGTTCTGGCACCATTTCCGGCCCCGTGCGCGAGGAATACGGCTCGCTCATGGAGCTCAGCTGGGCGGGGCGCGAACCCTTCACGCTGGAGACTGGCGAGACCCGCGGCTTCATCGAAGACGGCGACACGCTCACCCTGCGCGGCAATGCGCGCGGTGACGGCTACACAATTGGCTTTGGCGACTGCACGGGGACAATCCTGCCCGCCGTCAACTGGCCCGCAGAATAAGGAAACTGACCCATGGCAAAAGCTTTCGCGTCCCAAGGGGACATGTCTGAGAAAAAAATCACCTTTGATGAGATCGGCGAAGGGCTGTACGCCTTTACCGCCGAGGGCGACCCGAACTCGGGCGTGATCATCGGTGATGACAGCGTGATGATCGTCGAGGCACAGGCGACCCCGCGCCTGGCCAACAAGGTGATCGAATGCGTGCGCTCGGTGACCGACAAACCGATCACCCATGTTGTGTTGACCCACTATCACGCTGTTCGCGTACTGGGGGCGAGCGCCTTCAGCGCGCAGCAGATCATCATGTCGAACACCGCCTACAACATGGTGTTGGAGCGCGGACAAGAGGACTGGGACAGCGAATTCCAACGCTTTCCCCGTCTGTTCGAAGGGCACGAAAGCATCCCTGGACTTACCTACCCAACCACGACGTTCACCGATCAGATGACCGTTTTCCTCGGCAAACGCCGGGTCGACATCAAACAGATCGGCCGTGCCCATACTGCCGGTGACGCGGTGATCCACGTGCCGGATCAGAACGTCATGTTCACCGGGGACATCGTCGAATACCACTCGGCCTGCTACTGCGGCGACGGTCACTTTGCCGATTGGGGTCAAACGCTCGACAACATCAAAGCCTATGACGTGGACGCGATTGCGCCGGGTCGCGGCGACGCCCTGGTGGGCAAAGAGATGGTGAACGCTGCCATCGAAAACACCCGCGATTTCGTCGAAAGCACCTATCGCCCGGTTCAGCGCATTGCCGCACGCGGTGGCTCGCTGAAAGAGGCATGGGACGCCGTGCGTGCCGAATGTGACCCGAAATTCGCAGACTATGCCATCTATGAGCATTGCCTGCCCTTCAACGTCGCCCGCGCTTATGACGAGGCACGCGGCATCGCACACCCCCGTATCTGGACCGACAAGCGCGATCTGGAAATGTGGGCCGAGTTGCAGGGCTAACGCACTGCTGGGGCGTCTTTGATCCAGATCGTGTCGCCCTGAACCGAAACGACAGAGAATGAACCATCACTCCCGGCGAGCCATCGCCGGGACCCAGGAAACTTGTGCCTATCGCACTGTTCGAAGGGAGGAGAACCCATGAACAAGATTTTCGAAGTTCCACTCTATGCCTACGACCGCAGCCCGGATCAGGACGCACCTGCGCCGGTTCGGCACAAGGTCGCAGTGATCGGCGCAGGGCCCGTTGGTTTGGCCGCCGCAATTGACCTGGCGCAACAAGGGATCGAAGTTGTCGTACTGGACGACAATGACAAGGTCAGCTTTGGCAGCCGTGCCATCTGTTTCGCCAAACGCCCGCTGGAGATCCTTGACCGCCTAGGCTGCGGTCAGCCGATGGTCGACAAGGGGGTTCAGTGGAACCTGGGCAAGGTGTTCTTTGACGACCGCCAGGTCTATGACTTCAACCTGCTGCCCGAAGAGGGCCACGCCCGCCCGGCCTTCATCAATCTTCAACAATATTACTTCGAAGAATACATGGTGAACCGCGTCCGCGAACTGCAGGAGCAAGGCGCACCCATCGAAATCCGTGGCCGCAACAAGGTTGAGGCCATCGGTACGCACCCGGACCACGTGAAGCTTGAGGTAGAAACGCCCGAAGGATCCTACACACTCGAAGCCGATTGGCTGATCGCCTGTGACGGGGCAGGCTCACCCACGCGCCGGATGCTGGGCAAGGATTTTGTCGGTCGTGTGTTCGAAGACAATTTCCTGATCGCTGATGTGATCATGGACGCCGATTTCCCGACCGAGCGCTGGTTCTGGTTCGATCCGCCCTTCAACAAGGGCCAGTCTGCGCTGCTGCACAAGCAACCCGATGGCGTTTGGCGCATCGACCTGCAGCTAGGTTGGGACATCGACAAGGAGCGTGAAAAACGCCCCGAGAATGTGATCCCGCGCCTTAAGGCGATGCTGGGCGAGGACGTTCAGTTCGAGCTGGAATGGGTCAGCATCTACACCTTCCAATGTCGTCGAATGGAGCAGTTCCGCCATGGGCGCGTAATCTTTGCTGGTGACGCTGCACATCAGGTCTCACCGTTTGGTGCACGGGGCGCGAACTCGGGCCTGCAGGACACCGACAACCTGATCTGGAAGCTGAGGCTGGTAATGGAGGGCAAAGCACCCGAAAGCCTGCTGGACAGCTATGACATGGAGCGGGTTCACGGCGCGGATGAGAACATCCTGAATTCGTCGCGTTCGACCGACTTCATCACGCCCAAATCCGAGATGAGCCGCATTCTGCGCGACGCCGTACTGGACCTGAGTGAGCATCACGAATTTGCGCGCCCGCTGGTGAACTCGGGCCGCCTGTCGGTGCCCTGCACATACGATGGCTCGCCCTTGAATTCGGCCGATGCGCTGGATGGCCCGGCCCGAACACGGCCCGGTTCGCCCTGCCCCGATGCGCCGCTGGGGGATGAGTTCCTGCTGCCCAAGCTGGCGGACAAGTTCACCCTGCTCACGATCGACGCGGACGCACCTGATCTGATCGAAGAAGACGGCGTCGAGGTCACCCGCCTGGCGCTGTCGGTCAAGGATGATGCGACGCTGGCGCTCAAGGAACGCTACCTCGGTGACAACGAGAGCGGTGTATACCTGATCCGCCCGGATCAACACGTGGCCGCCCGCCGACCCAGCTTTGACGAACCGCAAATCCGCGCCGCGATCCGTCGCGCCACAGGCAAGGAGTAACCCAGATGGATGACCTGATCCTGACCCCGAACATCGACGGCGCAGATGATTTCTATGCCGAACTGCTGGCAAACCACGAGGGCCTGGACAAGGCCGACAGCGACGTGCTGAACGCGCGTCTGGTGCTGGTGCTGGCAAACCACATTGGAAACCGCGCGATCCTGACCCAAGCGCTGGCGGCTGCCGCGCTCAAAAAGGAGGTTTGATACATGAAAGTCGAAAAAATCCACCACGTTGCCTATCGCTGCAAGGACGCGAAGGAGACGGTGGAATGGTACGGCAAGATGCTGAACATGGATTTCATTCTGGCGATTGCCGAGGATCACGTGCCGTCCACCCACGAGCCCGATCCCTACATGCACCTGTTCCTGAATGCAGGTGACGGCAATGTGCTGGCCTTCTTTGAACTGCCGACCAAGCCGGAAATGGGGCGTGACCCAAACACCCCGATCTGGGTTCAGCACATCGCGTTCAAGGTCAAGGACCGCGAGACCCTGATCGAGTTCAAGGAGCACCTCGAGGCCAATGGCGTCGAAGTTCTGGGTGTCACCGATCATTCGATCTTCCACTCGATCTATTTCTTCGACCCCAATGGTCACCGTGTCGAACTGGCCTGCCCGGATCCCGAAGAAGAGGCCATGCTCAAGCGTATGGACGAGGTGAAGTGGGACATGCTCAATGAATGGTCCGTGACCAAGAAGGCCCCCAAGCACGCCGACTGGCTGCACGCCAAAGAGCTGAACAAAACGGGCTGAACCCGCTAAACTAAGTAAACGACCGGTCCATTAGGGCCGGTCGAACGCACGCGTACGGAGGCCCCGATGAGCAATACGATCCTTTTTGACTACTGGCGGTCCTCAGCCAGTTATCGGTTGCGCATTGCGTTGCACTTGGCAGGTATCGAGTATCAGGCCATTTCCGTAGATCTGGTCAAAGGCGAGCACAAAACGCCCGAGCATCTCGAGCGCAATCCGCAAGGATTTGTGCCAGTTCTGGAAATTGACGGGCTTCGTTTGACCCAGTCTCTGGCGATCCTTGATTATCTGGATCTGACCCGAGAATTGTGCCTGCTGCCAAAAGACCCTGCGGCCCGCGCGCAAGCACAGGCCCTTGCACATGCCATTGCCGTCGACATTCACCCGGTCTGCAACCTTCAAGTCGCCAAATTTGCCACCGCACTTAGCGGCGGGGCCGACGGGATGCCGGGCGACTGGATGGTTCATTTCATCCGACCCGGCCTGCAAGCCTTCGAGACCCTTCTGGGTGCCTACGACCAAGCCCCCTTCTGCACCGGTGACACGCCTGGATTGGCTGACATCTGCCTGATGCCGCAACTCTATAACGCGCGTCGATGGGGGGCCGACTTTGCCGACATGCCGCGCCTTTCGGGCGTAGAAATAGCCTGCACCGCACATCCAGCGTTTGCTGCGGCCCATCCGGATCAATGGGCACCTACCGAAAAGTGACGTAGGGGAAATTCTACCTATGCGGTAGTTTTCTATCCCCCTCCTCTTTGAGCCACGCAAAGCCGTGTTAGGCTTGGCGCGTTCGGAGTTTTCCCGAACCAATTGGGAGGAAGACCTTTGAAGGCATCATTATTCGCAGGATTTGCCTGCGCCATCAGCCTTGCAACCAGCACCTGGGCCGCCGATTGCACCCCATCCAAATGGGGTGAAGGTGACGAACTGGGGTCCGCCAATCTGGTGAGCCCGGAAAACACCCTCAAAGCAGCTGCGCTGATCAAACAGGGCAAGTCGCAACCGCTTGGCATCGTGATCGATTCCAATACACCCGCGTTCCCACCCCGCTCGCTGAGCCTGCAGGTGGTGCAACCCAACCAGCAGGGCGGTCAGAAACTGGATGCCTTCGGCTATCCCGGCAACTACAACGATGACCTGCTTCAAACCTGGGTTGGCATCGGCAGCCAGATCGACGGGCTGGGTCATTTGGGCGAGGGCGGATTCTATTACAACTGCGCCGACGAGAAAGAGATTTCAGCCATCACTGGCCTCACCAAACTGGGTGTCCACAATATCCCGCCATTGGTTGGCCGCGCCGTCATTCTGGATATGGCAAAACATGCCGGGAAGGATTACCTGACTGCGGGTGAGCATTTCGGCGAAGAAGAGATCAAGGCCGCAGCCGAGGCACAAGGTGTCAGCATTGGCAAAGGTGACATCGTTCTGTTCCACACCGGCTGGACCGAGAACACGCTTGAATCCGATCCGACCGCCTGGGTATCGGGTGAACCCGGCATCAATGTCAGCGGCTCGCGCTATTTGGCGTCGCTCGATGTGATGGCCGTGGGAGCCGACACCTGGGGCATCGAGCCGGTTCCGCCCGCGCCCGGCGATGGCGCATTTTATGGCCACGTCATACTGCTCAAGGACCACGGCATCTATATCCTTGAAACGATGAACACCGGCCCGGTTCTAGCCGATGGCGTCAACGAGTTCATGTTTGTTCTGGGCCAGGCCCGCATTCGCGGCACTGTTCAGATGATCATTAACCCGGTCGCGCTGTACTGATCGCCCCCCCGGAGGCCGCAAATTGCGCGGCCTCCGACGCGTTTTGACGCTTTCGAACTGTCTTTTTCCCAAGTCACGTTGTTAGGTTGGAAAAAACGACAGGGGACAAGATATGGCCAAACACGGATATGATAGCGGACGATTGAATCTGCCTTTTGTGGGCATCTGCACCTTCGGGAAATACCCTTACGTCGAAGATTGGGACCAGATCGAAGCTGATGTTGCCGTGATGGGTGCGCCCTTCGATTTCGGCACCCAATGGCGATCCGGCACGCGTATGGGTCCGCGTGCGATCCGCGAAGCATCAACCCTGTTTTCCTTTGGCCACGCCGGAGCGTATGATTTTGAGGACGACGTGACCTATCTGGACCCTGCCAAGGTCACCATCGTCGACATCGGCGACGCCGACATCATCCACACCGACACTATTCAGAGCCACGCCAACATCGAACACGGCGTTCGCAAGATGCTGCAAGCCGGCGCTCTGCCGGTGGTTCTGGGGGGCGATCATTCGATCAACATCCCGTGCATCAACGCCTTTGACGACCAAGAGCCGATCCATGTGGTGCAGATCGATGCACATCTGGATTTTGTCGATGAACGCCACGGCGTGCGCTATGGTCACGGTAACCCGATGCGTCGCGCCGCCGAGAAACCCTATGTCACCGGGCTCAGCCAGATCGGTATTCGCAATGTCTCGTCCACCGCCAAAGACGGCTACGAAGACGCCCGCTCGATGGGATCGGACATTCAGTCCGTCCGCCATGTCCGCAAGATGGGCATCGAGGCGATGCTGAAACGCATCCCTGAAGGCGCGCGGTACTACCTGACAGTCGACATTGACGCTTTTGATCCGTCCATCGCGCCCGGCACCGGCACACCCAGCCATGGTGGCTTCATGTATTACGAGGTCCTGGAACTGATCGACGGGCTGGCACAACGCGGCGAGATCGTCGGCATGGATCTGGTCGAGGTTGCGCCGGATTATGACCCAACAGGCAGCACATCGATCCTGGCGGCACAGCTCTTGATGAACTCTATCGGACGCATTCTGCACCATCGCGACGAATAGAGGCGGATGGCGGTCGCCGTTTTCAATGGCGCACAGGTCTTGTGCGCCGACACTTACAGTCGTGACTTGACGATCCCGGGCGTGCGGATGTCACATTGCATCAGCAATGACAGGAGCTGACATGCCCGAGATCAAAGGTTATCACGCACACGTCTACTTTGGCGCAGACACCGTCGAAACCGCGCGTGCCGTTTGCGAAGAAGCGGCCCGGCTGTTCGACGTCAAGATGGGGCGGATGCACGAGCGCAACGTGGGCCCCCACCCGCGCTGGAGCTGCCAGTTGGGGTTTGGTCCCGAGGTGCTGGATCAGGTGTTGCCCTGGCTGATGTTGAACCGGCAAGGGCTGACAATCTTCACCCACCCCGACACCGGTGAGCATCTTGAGGATCACCGGGATCGGGCGGTCTGGATGGGCGAACTGCTTGAGCTTGATCTATCGATCTTTGACTGATGTCAGCCCAAGGCCCGCGCCTGGTCACGCAGCACGAATTTCTGGATCTTGCCGGTCGAGGTTTTGGGCAGGCTGCCGAACACCACCGTCTTGGGCGCTTTGAAACGGGCCATGTAATCGCGACAAAAGGCGATAATCTCGGCCTCGGTCGCATCTTGCCCCGGTTTCAGTTCGACAAAGGCGCAGGGAGTCTCGCCCCATTTCTCGTCCGGGCGGGCGACCACGGCGGCCTCCATCACCGCAGGGTGTTTGTACAGGATATCCTCAACTTCGACGGATGAGATGTTTTCACCTCCTGAGATGATGATGTCCTTGGAGCGGTCTTTCAGAGCCACATAACCATCGGGATGCATCACTCCCAAATCGCCACTTGCGAACCAACCACCGTTAAACGCCTTGTCGGTCGCCTCGGCGTTCTTGAGGTAACCCTTCATCACGATGTTGCCCTGCATGAAGATCTCGCCCATCGTTTCGCCATCAGCAGGCACCGGCTCCAGCGTTTCGGGGTCAGCCACCATCAGGCCCGAAAGCGCGAGATATTTGACCCCTTGCCGCACCTTGAGAGCGGCGCGATCCTCAGCAGGGCGCTCATTCCATTCGTCCTTCCATGCGCACACAACCGACGGGCCATAGGTTTCGGTCAGACCGTAGACGTGGGTCACCTCGATCCCCATCCCCTCCATATTCGCGATCACGGCAGCTGGTGGCGGGGCACCGGCCGTCATGACTTTGATCTGGTGGTCAAAGTCCTTCATTTCATCCGGCGCGTTGGCCAGCATGTTCAGCACGATGGGCGCACCGCAGAAATGGGTGACCTTCTCTTCGCGGAACGCACGATAAATTGGCTCGTCCCGCACGGCGCGCAGACAGACGGATACACCGGCATTGGCCGCCATGGTCCAGGGGAAACACCAACCGTTGCAGTGGAACATCGGCAGCGTCCACAAATACACGGAATGCTGCGGCATGCCCCAAGTCAGAATGTTCGAGGTCGCGTTCAGCGCTGCCCCCCGGTGATGATAGACAACGCCCTTGGGATTGCCGGTCGTACCCGAGGTATAGTTCAAGGTGATCGCGTCCCATTCATCGGCTGGCAGGGACCAGTCAAACGACGCATCGCCCTCGGCCAGCAAAGCGTCATAGGTCAGCGCCCCCAGCTTCTCGCCCCCATCGAAACTGTCGTCTTCGATGTCGATCACCAACAAGTCCGCGCTGTCAAACTGCGTCAGCGCCTCTTTCACAACGGCTGAGAATTCAGGATCAACCAGGAGCACCTTGGCCTCGGCGTGCTGCAAGATGAAGGCCACGATGGGAGCATCCAGGCGGGTGTTGATGGCGTTCAGCGCAGCGCCAGTCATAGGAATGCCAAAATGCGCTTCATACATCTCGGGGATGTTGGCGGCGATGATCGATACGGTGTCACCCTTGCCGATACCCCGCTGGTGCAACGCACTGGCCAGCCTGCGGCAGCGGTCATAGGTCTCAGACCAGCTCTGGCGGCGGTCTCCATAAACGAGGGCCGGATAGTCGGGATAAATCAGCGCCGTGCGTTCAAGATAGCTGAGCGGGGACAGCGCGGCGTGGTTGGCCCGGTTCTGATCCAGATGCTGTTCGTAAATGTTCGGTTGCGCCATGACCTCTTCCCTTCAGTGCCGTGCAGTTAGCAGGTGCAGGGATAATGATCACAGGAAACGCCCGACGCCAATATCAAGTTGACGTCGGGGCGCAGGTTGTTTGCGACGCGGGCGTTACACGGGCTTAGTCACGCGATAGGGTCAAAGACCGCCCCGCCGGGGTCAAATTGCCCAGCCGGTCAATCAACCCGTGGCGCGGGTTGTAGCCGCGATCGATGGTCTCGAACGTATCCAGCATGACCGTGACACGGGGATGCCGCGCCCGGCCACGCACCAATTCGGCCACGCTTTCCACGATATAGTCATCGTCAAAGTTCGCAGTCGCAGGGCTGCCTGTCATCAGTTGGACCGCCACTGCGCCCTCGATCCCGCGATGCTCAAACGCATCCTGCAATCCGCCGATCTTGCCCAACCAGTCCGCACGCCAACCAACAGCAAAGATCGGCCGCAGTGGCAGGCCAGTGTCGGCCAGACCATCCAGGATCTCGGCCCGGCGCGCATAGCGGTAGCCGGTCCAGACGTTGTGGGCATAGATCTGCCCCTCGACCGCGTTATCAGCCGAAGTAGCCGCACGACTGACGTAAAGGGGCACATCCACGGTTTTCATCAGCGCTTTGGCGATTTCCTTGACGCGGGCCAGATCCGGTTCGACCTGCACGATCTCAAGTCCGGCCAGGGCATCGCGATTGGCCGCGATCAGCTCCAGCATCCTTTCATCCGGCATCGACGTGGTAAACATATGGAACCGAATGCCGGTCGCCGCAAAGTCCTGCACCCGGCGCAGGCTTTCGGGTCGGGCCAGATCGGCCAGCGGCGTGCGGACTGTTTCGATCCCCATCTGCCACAAACGCAAAAGCGGATAGTCATTGCGTGCCCGCTTGCGTGAGAACTCTTCCATTGCGCCGGTGTAGGGCAGATCGCGGCTCTGATACCAGGCGTGTCGCATGAAGGGGACAAGCCCTGAGTTTGCGGGCGGCTTGCGTTGGCTCATATCCACAACGGCATCCGATTCCGCGCCGCCCGTGGGAACAAACCGCAACCGATGCCCGTCTGTAAAGACATCGACCAACATGATCCCGAACTTGCCACGATCGTTGCGGCCAAATTCGGCTTCGGGGCCTGCATTGTAGAGCTCGGCAAAGTCCTGACGGGTAAAACTGGTGGCAGGCAGGCAATAGAACTTCGTCTCGCCTGCACGGTTGTAAAAGAACTGATGCACATGGCCGGACAGCACCGCCTCTACGCCGTGTCGTTCAATCACCTCGAGCAGCCGCGTGCGTCCCTGAAGCCCGTAGTTGTCATAGTGTTCATCCTCATCCACCGAGTCGATGAAGAGCGGATAGTGCGAGAACAGAAAAGTGCGTTTGTCGGTGGCCAGCACCTGTTCGAGCCAGTCGAATTGCTCCTGTTCCACATCCAAACCACTGCCGACAATGGAGGAATTGATCAGGACGAACCGGCAGTCCCCATGATCTACATGGGACCACTGATCACCGAATTGACCCGAATAGGCCGCAACCGCATCGGGCGTCACCGCCCCCGCTGGTGAGGCGTCATGCGGTTTGTCGCCAATGTCGTGGTTCCCCGGCACAAAATGCAGGTTGGGCTCCAGGCAGGCAAAGACCCGGCGCGCCTCCTGACACGCCGGTTCGTAGGCCGCCATATGCGGCAGGGGATGAACCATATCACCAAGGTGGATCGTCAGCGCAGGGTTCTGCGCTGCCACAAGCGCCGCCGCCACCTCGGCCCGCGCGTTGGCCTTGGTGTTCACCGCATAGGGCGATGACAAGTCCCCCTCGGGCGCGCGGATATGAGTGTCGGTGAAGACGGCGAATGTGAACAATGGTTCGGTCACGACAGTGGCACCTCGGTTTTTACGCTCCCCACGCGCTGCCAGATCAGCAGCCCAACGGTCAGCGCGGTCAGCCCCCAGAATACCCAACAGATCGTCGAGCTAAAGAAGATGCTGTAATCCCCTCTCGAGATCGTCAGAGACTGGCGGAAGTTGTCCTCTAGCAGTGGGCCAAGGATAAAGGCAATTAGGAACGGTGCCGCAGGTATGGCCAGTTTGAGCATCGCATAGCCCACCAGACCCATCACCAGCATCACGCCGACATCGTAGGTTGAGTTGTTGACCGCATACGCACCAAAAACGCAAAGGATCAGCACGATCGGGAACAGCACCCGCTGCGGGATGTCCGCAATCTTGGAAATGATCCGGATCGACGCCTTGCCCACGATCAGCAGGTAGAACGAGCTGAGCATGATGCCGATGAAGATGGCATAGATCAGGTCGATGTTCTGCTGGAACATCAGCGGCCCGGGACGCAGCCCGTGGATCATGAACGCCCCCAGGATGATTGCCGTGATGATGTCACCCGGAATGCCAAGCGCCAGCAACGGGATCATCGTGGCACCGGCCACGCCGTTGTTGCCGGCCTCAGCCGCTGCGACGCCTTCGATCTCGCCCTTGCCAAAGTTGGCCTTGTTCTTTGAGGTCCGACGCGCCTCGGAATACGACAGGAACGCCGACGGTGCCCCGCCGATGCCAGGAACAGCCCCCAGGATCACCCCGATGAACGATCCGCGAATGATCGACTTAAGGCAGCTTTTGAAGTCATTCCAGGTGGCACCTATGCCCGCAAGTTTGGATTGCTCCAGTTCGACGTCATTCTTGACGAAATAGTTGATGATCTCGGGCACCGCGAACAAACCGATCAGGACCGGGATGAAGTTCAGGCCGCTCATCAAGTTCACGTCGCCAAAGACAAAGCGATTGGTGCCATAGAGCAGATCGAGACCCACGGTTGCCAACAGCAGACCAAGACCGGCAGATCCCAGACCCTTGAGCAACTGATCCCCTGACACACCCGCGATGATGGTCAGCGAGAACACGACCAGAGTGAAAACCTCGGGCGATTGGAATTTAAGCGCAAAGCTCGCCAGAATGCCCGCAAACAGGATCAGAGAGATGTTCGAAATGAAATCTGCCACGCATGACGCATAGAGCGCGATGTCGAGCGCGCGTCGCGCCTGCCCCTTGCGTGCCAGCGGATAGCCATCGAGAACGGTGCACGACGCGGCGGGCGTCCCCGGTGCGTTGATCAGGATCGCAGTGATCGACCCGCCATAGATCCCGCCCTTGTAAACTCCCAAAAGCAGCAGGATGCCGGTGACAGGTGGCATGGAAAAGGTAAACGGCAGCGTCAACGCCACCGCCATCGGGGTTGTCATGCCAGGGATCGCGCCCACGACCGTTCCGACGACCACGCCGATGAACAGTACGATGACGTTGTCGATCGACGCAAACAGGGCAAAGGCATTGGCCAGTGTATCCAGCATCGGTTCAGATCCTTATCAGGTAGGGTTCCAAGGGACCGGACGGGATCGGAATCCCCGCGACCTTGGCAAAAAAGAGGTAGAGGCCAATCGGCAACAGGACCGAAACCAACCCCAGAACCTTCGGAGAGCGCTCTCCCGCCAGCAGCATCAAGGCACAAAGAGCCAGCATCGCGCCCAAGATGAAACCCAGAAACGGCAGCAAGAGATAGAAGACAGCCATGATCCCCATCGCCACCGGCACCTTGGCATAGGGCGCGAAGCCTACGGACGGGGTATCGTCCGGTGCACGCCGTAGCCCCTGAACCAGAATACCCGCTCCCAAAAGGCCGATCACATAGCCAATCAGCTTGGGGTAATACGACGGCGACGCCGCAGCAAACGGCACTTTGCGGGGCTCATCGACACCCACAGGTATCAAAACAAAGATCAGCAGCACCCCGAGCGTCAGAAAGACCGCCCCTGCTATGATGTCAGAAGATTTTGACATGTTTCCTCCCTTCGGTTTCTTTTAGTCCGCCTGCAGGCGATCCAGATCCAGTTCGCTGGAGAACAAGAACCGCTCCAGCGCGTAGTTGATGACAGCGGTGTTCGACGTGACCTGGCTGACCAACAGCTCAAAGCCGGGGTCCGTGACCCGCAGCGACTTGAGGTGATTGCGGGCGCCTTCGACGAAATCCGGCTGTCGACCGGTTTCCCCAGCAAGGATGATGCTCGAAGGGCCCAAAAGCGCAGCTACGGCATCCAATCCAAGCGCCATGCGTTGACCTGCCTCAAAAAACGCGCGCTTGACCTCTCCATCCCCATCTTCGGCCATTTGCAATGCGCGGGCTAAAGCTGCCGCCTTGCGGCTGCTGTCGCGTGCGGATTCCAATTTTCCGGCCGCAATCAGCTGGTCCACGACCGCAAATCCAGATGCTGTGGCCTCCAGGCACCCTTTGCGCCCGCACGAACAGGAGCGGCTGTCCCCTGCAAAGGCCAGATGCGCGATGTCACAGGATGCGCCTGCCAGTTGATGCCCCCCCAGCACCGCCGCGGCCCCGATACCAAGGCTGTTGTTGACCAGAACCAGATCGCCCTGCCCGGCCCCTTGCCCGCGTGTCATTTCGACCTGCAGCAGCGATACGGCGCGCACCTCGACGCTGACGGGCAGGCACATGTTCTCTTCGATCAGCTGACCCACAGGCACGCTGGTCCAACCCAAGGGCGCGGACGTCACAACCCCGTCGACGCAGTTTCGGCTGGCCGCCGCGACCATGACGCCGACGCCAATGATACGATTCGACTCAAGCCCTAGCTCGGCGATCATGGCGTGCGCCGTCTCGCACAAAGCGCGCAAAACCTCTTCGGCGCGGGTCCGACTGATGTGCAATTGGCGCGTCTCGATCTCGGTGCCTGAAACATCCGAAACACCCACCGAAAGGCGGTTGGCCGTGACCGTGAACCCAAGAACAAATGCCGTGTTCTGGGCCATGCTCAGCGTGACCTCTTTGCGACCAGTTTTCCCTTTGGATTGAACACGCTCGCCTT
This sequence comes from Falsiruegeria mediterranea M17, assembly GCF_900302455.1. Classification (GTDB taxonomy): domain Bacteria; phylum Pseudomonadota; class Alphaproteobacteria; order Rhodobacterales; family Rhodobacteraceae; genus Falsiruegeria; species Falsiruegeria mediterranea. The sequence continues at coordinate 137,082 of NZ_ONZG01000009.1, read as the reverse complement.
CGACCAGCAGCCCGGCCTCAATCAGCTCGCGGGTGATCCGCGAGACCGCCGCCCCGGTCAGCCCGGTGTGCTTGACCAACTGCAAACGGGTTGTCCCGCCTTGCGAGAAAACCGTGCGCAAAATCTCCTCTCGATTGGCGCGCCGAATGCCCGCCGTGGAAAGTGTGTTTGGCAAAGTGTCTTGCATTTGTTTTCGGTTCCGAGTTAATTACAGACAGTAACAAACTTTCCTGAGAAAGGGCCGAAGTCAACCAAAACCTTACACGGCCAAGGAAAAACAGGCCGAATCTCTCTGGGAGGAACACATGAAAACACTCATCAAATCATTGGCAGCGGGCGCCGCGATCGCGGTTGCATCGCTGACCTCGGCCCAGGCCGAAGGCTATCCCGATCGCCCCATCACCATGGTCATTCCATACGGACCCGGCGGTGCCGCGGACCTGTCCGCGCGTCTGATTTCGGGCACCGCGCCCAGCTATCTGGGTCAGCCGATCCTGGCCGTGAACCGCACTGGCGCGGCCGGCGTTGTAGGCTCGAACTTCGTCATCAACTCCAAGGCAGACGGCTACACCCTGCTCTCCGCTCGCGTAGGCTCGCAAATGGGCGTGCCGGCGATGAACAAGACCATCCCGTATGAGTGGGACGACTTCACCATGCTGGGTCTGATCGAAACCAACCCCTTTGTCCTGGTGGTGGCCGGCGACAGCCCGATCAACAGCTTTGCCGAGTTCGAAGCCGCCATCAAAGACGGCACCGAAATGACTTACGGCTCGGCCGGGGTCGGCACGCTGCTGCACATCGCAACTGCTGTTATGGCCGACACCATGGGGGCCAACGCAGACAACCTGATCCACGTCCCTTACAAAGGTGGCGGAAAGGCGCGCGCCGCGATCATCGGCGGTCAGGTGGATTTCATGTGGCAGAACCTGTCGGGTGTGATCAACGCCATCGAGGGCGGTCAACTCAAGGCGCTGGCCATCACCACGCCCGAGCGGTTCGAAGCCGTGGGTGACATCCCGACTGTTGGCGAACTGGGATACCCGGACATGGAACAGATCATCGGTTGGAGCGCCATCTACGGCCCGCCCGATCTGCCCGAAGATGTCGTCGCCGCCTGGACCGACACGCTGCAAAAGCTGAAGGACGACAAGGCCTGGAACCGCATGACCACCCAGCTGGGCAACGTCGTCGACATTCGCAGCCCCGAAGAAACCAAGGCCTTCGTCGAAGCGCAATACAACATCTTCAACACTGCTCTGGACAAACTGGGTCTCACCATTCGCTGAACCACCACTCACGAGAGACCTTTGGGCGGCGCGCCCACCGTGCCGCCCACTTGAAACCACTCAATCGGATTTAACACGATGACCCGTCCCAACATTCTATTCATTCAGGCCGACCAACTCGCTGCCAACGCCCTTGCGCCCTATGGCAACAAGACCGTCAAGGCGCCGAACATCGACCGTCTGGCGGACGAAGGGGTCGTTTTTGAGAACTGCTATTGCAATCTGCCCATGTGCGGCCCCTCGCGCGCCTCGATGCATGCCGGACGCCTGCCGTTCGCCATCGAGATGTACGACAACGCCAATGAATTTCACGCCGACATCCCGACCTTTGCCCATTACTTGCGCGGGTTGGATTACCGCGTCGAGATGTCGGGCAAGATGCACTTTGTCGGCCCCGACCAGATGCACGGCTATGAAAAACGCCACACGACCGAGATCTATCCCGCGAACTTTGCCTGGACGGTCGATTGGTCGAAGGGGCGCGAATACAAGCCCACTAACCTGACCATGGCCCCGATCATCGAAAGCGGCCCTGCCGTGCGCACCCTGCAAATGGATTACGATGACGAGGTCGCCTATCACGGCACTCAGGCGCTCTATGATCTGGCGCGCAAGGACGATGGCCGCCCCTTCATGCTGACGGTCTCATTCACATCGCCACACTCGCCGTTTGTGATCGGGCAGGAATACTGGGACCTCTATGATCACGACGACATCGAGAGCCCCGCTGTTCCGCCGCTCGAAGAAAACGCGATGGATCACCTGAGCCGCAATCTGCACTATTGCCAGTCGCGCCACGAATTCACCGTCACGGATGAGCACCGTCGCATGGCCCGGCACGGGTATTACGGCATGATTTCCTACATCGACGAGAAAATCGGTCAGATGATGGACGTGCTGGAGAAAACCGGCCTAGCCGAGAACACCATCGTCATCGTCACCGCCGACCATGGCGAAATGATGGGCGAACGCGGAATGTGGTTCAAACAGCATTTCTTTGAATGGGCAGCGAAAGTCCCGTTCATCGTGCATGCACCCAACCGTTACTCCGCGGCCCGCGTGAAAGAGAACTGCTCGCTGGTGGACCTGATGCCGACGTTGATGGACATGGCGGCGGGTGAGGCCTGGAACGGGTACGCGTCACCCATCGATGGGAATTCTTTGGTGCCTGCCTTGAACGGCAACACTGATGCCATGACCGATCTGTGCATTGGCGAGTTTGCCGCCGACGGCTCCACCGGGCCAAGCCGCATGGTCAAGCGTGGACCATGGAAGCTGATGTGGCTCGAGGGGGTGGATACCCTGCTCTACAACACCGACGACGACCCAAACGAGGTCAACAACCTGGCCGATGATCCGACCCATGCCGACCTGCGGGCCGAACTGGAGGGGATTCTGTTCGATGACTGGGACCCGGATGCGCTGCGGGTGCAGATCCGCGCCAGCCAGCAACGCCGTTTGGCCATCCATAATATCACGGGGGGTGAACCCTCATACGTCAATCTCGTGCGCGAGGATGACGACCGCCGCTACATCCGCAACGCGGGTGCGGCTGACACCAAGGCCAAAGCCCGACTGCCCTATGTGGCCCCGGCAAAACCTGACAAGGTCGTGTGAACAATGGACTATGACTACATCATCGTGGGTGCCGGTTCAGCCGGCTGTGTACTGGCCAACCGCCTGTCCAAGGACCCGTCGATCAAGGTTCTGCTGCTCGAAGCGGGCGGCAAGGACAACAACCCGTGGATCCACATCCCGGTTGGCTACTTCAAGACGCTGCACAACCCAAACACCGACTGGTGCTACAAGGCCGAGCCTGATCCGGGCCTGAATGGCCGCAGCCTGGACTGGCCGCGCGGCAAGACGCTTGGCGGGTCGTCCTCGATCAATGGTTTGCTCTACGTGCGTGGCCAGAAAGAAGACTATGACCACTGGGCGCAGTTGGGAAATCGGGGCTGGTCTTATGACGATGTGCTCCCCTTGTTCAAACGATCGGAAACCCACGAAGGTGGCGATGCCGAACTGCACGGTCAGGACGGAGAGCTTTCCGTATCCCTGATCCGCGCCAAGTCCGAGATCTCTGAGGCGTTCATTGAAGCCGCTGTCGAGATGGGTGTCCCCCGGACCAATGACTACAACGGTGAGAATCAGGAAGGTGCAGGCTACTTTCACCAAACCGCCAAGAAAGGCTTTCGCTGCTCTTCGGCCAAGGCGTTCCTGACCCCGATCAAGGGCAAGCGAGACAACCTGACCGTTCTGACGCATGCCCACACCACCGGTCTGGCCTTTGCCAGTGACGCGCCCAAGCAGGTTACTGGCGTGAACTTCATCCATCAGCACGCCCCCAAGACAGCGCGCCTGCGCCCGGGTGGAGAAGTCATTCTGTCCGCAGGGGCAATTGGTTCGCCGCAGATCCTGGAGCTGTCGGGAATTGGCCAAGGTCAAGTTCTGCAAAATGCCGGGATCGGCGTGAGGCACGAACTTCCAGGCGTAGGCGAGTGTTTGCAGGACCACCTGCAGATACGTCTGGTCTATGAAGTGAACGTTGCAACCTTGAATGACGCTATCAATTCGTTCGTTCATCGCATGGGAATTGGCCTGGAATATGCGCTCAAACGCACCGGCCCGATGAGCCTTGGCGCAAGCCAGGTGGTCATTTTTGCCAAATCGATGGAAGGGTTGGAAACCCCTGACATCCAGTTCCACTTCCAGCCGCTGTCAGCGGACAAGCCGGGGATCGAGATGCACCCCTTTTCGGGCTTTACCTCTTCCGTTTGTCAGCTGCGCCCCGAAAGCCGCGGGCACATCCACATCAACAGTCCGCGATCCGAGGATCATCCCCTGATCGTGCCGAATTATCTTTCGGCTACCGCAGACCAGCTTTGTGCCATTCGCGCAGTCAAGTTTGCGCGCGCGATGACCAAGACCAAAGCCCTGTCACCCTTCATCGTGCGCGAACACGTTCCCGTGGGTCCGGTTGAAACAGACGAACAACACCTTGAGGCCGCGCGCAACATCGCTCAAACTATCTATCATCCGACCTCGACCTGCCGGATGGGTCATGATGACCAAGCCGTCGTCGATGACAGATTGCGGGTACATGGCATTGGCGGACTTCGCATTGCGGACGCCTCGATCATGCCTGCCATCGTCAGCGGCAACACAAATGCACCGGCTATCATGATCGGCGAAAAAGCCAGCGACATGATCTTGCAGGACCGACGATCGGGGGCTCAAAAGGCGGCCTGACCTCTCCCCGAGCAGGCGCCTTGAGGCGCGGGAATGGCATCGCGGTTTCGACTACCGGACGACCGCTGCACACCACATGCTATACCCGCGCCGCAAAAAACTGCCTGTTTCGACACCAGAACCACCCGATGCGAGCTTTTCTCTCCTCTCAAGCTTGCATCACACCTCCGCCATGAGGGATTTGGCGGAAAGACCGGGTTCGGCGCTCACCGGACCCGGTTTTCCTGTTTCCGTCCGAGCTCATTCGGTGGGCAACAACCAGCCGCGGTAAGTGGCAATCTGGCCCACCCATGGCATCGCAATTTCGACGTCGAACACAAAGCGGTCGTCTATCTGTGTCTCGAAACTTTGCCCTGTGGGCAGAAGGGCTTTGGGTAAAGGCAAAGGCCCAAAGGCCCATGCCATCGGCTCAAGAACCAAACGATCCCTATCGGTCTGGAAAGCAACGGTCACGTCAATCATCCCAAACCGCTCGTTAACAATGCCGGGCTGCGCATTTGGTGCTTGGTACTGGTAGGACATAAACGTGTGACCGGCAAAATCGCGCTGCCACACTTCTCCTCAGTCTTGTGGAATGAAACTGACCGATACCGGAACCGCGTCACCCTCCGGCGGCAAACGCATCACCCAGCCGATCAGCCGAGACAGAATGCCCGCACCGCGCCAGATCCTAGCCTGTCCTGACCAGGTTCGAGGATCGGCACTGCCGTGCAAAGCCAGCAATTGCGGCGGCAGATCATCAAGGGCTGCGCCCAGAACCCGCCGGTAAAGAACGATCATTTGAACAGACGTTGCTTCACGTCAGGGTCGGGCATCGAGCACATGTCACCCTGCCCGAACCAGCGGTACCGATTGCGCGCGACCATTCGATAGAGCGCATCCCGAACGGATCTTGGTATGATCCGCATCCCAGTCAGAAGCCGCCATTTGCCGCCCAGCTTTTGTCCCGCATGAATGATGGCGTCGGACGACGTATAGGCTTGCCCCTGTTCCAGATACAGCCAAGAGGTTGGATCATCTGGGTCCAGCCCATGCTGCATCAACAGGGTCCGACCAAGCTCGGTCTGCATCGGTACGATCAGGAACTCTTGACTGTGATCATTGCGGGCAATCCAGGCCGCGCCACGCGCACAAAGCGCGCAATGGGCATCCATGACCGTCACGGCTGGGCGCGTCATGATATCGGCGACCTGATCAGAGAGGGGCAAGAGGAGAGTTTCATCGGCCATAGGGGAACGCTGGTTCAATTACAGGTCACTCACAACCGGCAAAGTGTCTCATCACGAGGACCCAAAAAGAAACCGGGGCACGCCATCAGGCGCGCCCCGGTTCATGTTCAAATCAAGCCTGGATCAGATTTTGCCTTTCCACGGGATCAGCCAGCTTTCCAATTTCCGCATGCCGACCTCGATGGCAAAGCCGATAACACCGATCACGATGATGCCGACGATGATGATGTCGGTCAGCTGGAACTTGGACGCGGTCACGATCATCTTGCCGAGACCCACGTTTGCCGCAACCAGTTCAGCCGCAACAACTGTACCCCAACAGACTCCCATGGCGACACGGGCACCAGTGAAGATGTCAGGCAAAGAGTTCGGGACGATGACCTTGCTGAGGATCTGCCACTTGGACGCCCCCAGCGAATAGGCCGCATGCACCTTGGAAATCGCAACCCCCGAGACCCCTGATCGGGCCGCAATGATCATGATCCATAGCGCCGCCAGGAACAGCAGGACAACCTTGCCAAGCTCACCAATCCCGAACCAGATGATCACCAGCGGGATCAGGGCTAAGGGTGGGATCGGACGCATGAATTCGACAATCGGGTCAAACCAACCGCGGGCCCAGCCTGTCAGCCCCATGGCATAGCCAATCGGGATGCCGATCAGAGCACCAAAGAAGAAGCCCAGCAAAACACGCTGCAGCGAGAAGCGTGTGTGCTCGAACAGGGTGTAGCCCTGATACCCTTCCTTGTTCAGCCAGAAGAAGCGCTGCAACACAACCTCGGGTGCCGGCAGATAGAGCCGCGCCATGCGCAGGCCCTTGGCCGGTTCAAACGTCGGCGTGCCCTTTTCGGTCAGACGGATCGTGCCGTCATCGGTCTTGACCTCGCCACCCGGTTCGATGGGTTGGCCATTGATCGTGATGATCTTGGAGCCTTCTTTCTTGCTGACCTCATCGTTTTTCCAGACGTTCACAACCTTGAACGCATAGCGCGCCACGGTCAGCGTATCGTTCTTGGCAAAACCCTCTCCGGGCTCGACTTCGATCGGATCAGGCTCGCGGCCCGGCTCGCCGCTCTCATCGACGGTCTGCTGGATGTCTTCGCGGTAAACCCGGACCGAAACGACCGCTTCGTCCGTGGTCCCGTCTTCAAGCTGCACCGTGTAGGTAAAGCTCGTGTCACCCAGGAAAGGGCCGGGCATCTTGGGGAGAGGAATCGTCGAGTTGGTGAAGGCCACCCAGAGCCAAAACACGGTGATGACCGAAACGACCGAAGCGACGCGGTTGGCCGTAATCGCGCTTTCATCGCCAAAGGTCACCGTTTTCAGTCGGTTGAAGCCTTTTTTCTCAAACGCGCTTTTGAAAACACGCTTTGCGATGAAAAACGACCCAAAGAACGCGCCTATGTAGAGGACGAGAACGAGCAAACCAGTCATGCGCTTTCCTCCGTCCGGCCCATGATTTCTTCTTCCATGTTCCAGATCATCTCAAGGATCTCTTCGCGCGTCCCGGCGTAGTCCTTGTGTTTCTTCACTTCCCGCAGGTCGTTGCCGACGCCAAGGTCCGCAAACGGCAGGCGGTATTCCTTGTGCACGCGACCGGGACGCGGCGCCATTACCAACAAGCGTTCGCCAAGCAGCAACGCCTCTTCGACCGAGTGGGTGATCAGGATGATGGTCTTGCCGGTGTCCTTCCACAGGTCCAGAACCAGCGACTGCATCTTTTCACGCGTCAGAGCGTCCAAGGCCCCGAGCGGTTCGTCCATCAGGATAACGTCCGGATCATTGGCCAGGCAACGCGCCAAGGCAACACGCTGCTGCATGCCGCCCGACAGCTCATAGATGGCCTTTTCCTTGAAGTCCTGCAGGCCAACAACTTCGAGAAGGTGTTCAACCTTCTCTTTGCTTTCTGCCCGGCTGACACCTTTCATGTCCGGACCAAAGCTCACGTTGTCGCGCACGTTCATCCATTCGAACAGCGCGCCTTGCTGAAACACCATGCCACGTTCCGGGCTGGGGCCAGTTTCGACCTGCCCATTCAGTTCAATTGTCCCTTCGGTCGGGGCCAAGAAGCCCGCGACGATATTCAAAAGCGTTGTCTTGCCACAGCCCGACGGGCCCAACACACTCATCAGTTCACCAGACTTGATGTCCAGCGACACGTTCTTCAGCGCTTGGACATGCCCACCGTTTGGCAGGTCAAAGCGCATCGAGATATCATTTATGAGAAGTCCAGACACCTGGATCCCCTTCTTTCCAAGGTGGGATCGCCTTACACGTAAAGCGAAAAAGGGGTGGGTGTTTTTTCAAACACCCACCCCACTTCACGAATAACGCTTAGTTGCCGCCCAAAGGACCTGCGTTCACGTTGTCCTCGTAAGAAGCTTTGGCCGCATCGATCGAACCCGATGCAACAAAGACGTCCGCAACGCCCTTCATAAACGTCGCCGCGTTGCCGCCCAACCATGCTGCGCTCAACTGCTCTTCGACGGTCGGGAACACAAAGGTTTTCAGCGTTGCCGCTGCATCCTCTTCGCTCATACCCGCGTCCTTGGCGATCACCGGCAACATCTTGGCGTGGTTAGCTTCATCCGCCCACATTGCGTTGGCTTCAGCGGTCACAGCCAGGAACTTGGCAACCATGTCACCTTCTTGAGCCACATAAGAAGTCGGCGCGGTTGTCGCATCGAATACCAGAATGCCCAGCTCGGTCTTTTCAGCACCGGTCAGCAGAACGTTACCCGAGCCCAGCATGCGGCGCAGCGCGCCACCCCAACCACAGGCCATGTCAACGGCGCCCTGGCTGAGTGCGGCTTCGCCTTCGGCCGGGGCCATGTCAACGATTTCCAAGCTGTCGAGCGAAACGCCAAAGTGCTCCATCTGCTTCAGGAAGCCATAGTGTGCAGCGGTCCCCAGTGGAACGGCAACCTTCTTGCCTGCCAGTTCGCTTGCGCTGTCCTTGTCGATCTCGTGATCTGCGCGCACCACGCAGTTGTCGTTGTCCGCGTAGGATACAGCGACGTCAACGACCTGAAGGTCCTGACCAGCCGAAGCCGCGACCACGAAAGGCGGAATGCCCTGGCTGACGGACAGTTGCACGTCGCCCGACGCCATCGCCGCGGACATCGCGGTACCTGTGTCAAAGCTGACCCAGTTGATCTTGGTGCCGAGTGCCTCGTCATACATGCCAGTTTCTTTGGCAAACTGGAACGGCATCGGCCACTCCAGGAAATACGCTACGGTCAGGTCTTCGGCCATGGCAGGTGCAGCACCTGCCAACATGGCCACGCTTGCCGCTGCGCCCATCAACTTGGATTTGAAAGTCATACGTCGTCTCCCTGTTGCCTGCCGTTAGGGCAGGTCGGATATCTTGGGCGGTGTTCCGCCTCTATGAGTGTTCAGGACGATCCCCCAGGAGGTTTCGTGGGGCCCGTACGTTGATCCGAGCCGAAAATCCTCACGCAATCAATGCCTTTTATGAGGGTTCACCAAAAAGAGAGAAGATGAAATTGGGGCTTTCAATTTGTGAAACCGCAGATTTCCGTGGTTTTTCAGACAAATATTGATGTAACAGGCAAGCGAAATTTCGGCGTGAAATCAGTACTGGACTTACCGCACCGCAGCATCTGGCCCTATCCGCGTGCCTATTTTTTAAAGTCTCTGGAGTCTTGAAGACGGCTCTGATTTCTTCACGAAAGATAGAGTCGATATCTGGCAGAATTTTGAAAGGACATGTCATGGACGGCACGTTCAACGAGAACGATCTTTCACACGTGGTCGAAGCCGACCGCGCCCACATTTGGCATCACCTGATCCAGCATAAACCCTTTGAAACCAATGATCCCCGCATCATTGTCGAAGGTAAAGGCATGCGGGTCTGGGACCAGAAAGGCAAAGAGCACCTGGATGCTGTTTCCGGCGGTGTCTGGACCGTCAACGTAGGCTATGGCCGCGAATCCATCTGCAAGGCGGTCTACGATCAGTTGATGAAGCTGTGTTACTTCGCAAACACCGCGGGCTCGATTCCCGGTGCGATCTTTGCTGAAAAGCTGATCGACAAGATGCCCGGCATGAGCCGCGTCTACTACACCAACTCGGGTTCTGAAGCGAACGAGAAGGCCTTCAAGATGGTCCGTCAGATCGCGCACAAGCGCTATGGCGGTAAGAAAACCAAGATCCTGTATCGTGACCGTGACTATCACGGCTCGACCCTGGCGACGATGTCGGCCGGTGGTCAGGACGAGCGCAACGCGCAGTACGGCCCCTTTGCGCCTGACTTCGTGCGCGTTCCCCACTGCATGGAATACCGCAAGCACGAGTTGGGTCACGAGGACCTGTCGGGCGAAGCATTCGGTAAGGCCGCAGCAGACGCCATCGAAGAGGTGATCCTGCGTGAAGGTCCTGAAACCGTTGGCGCATTGTGCCTGGAACCGGTGACCGCAGGCGGCGGTGTGATCGAAGCGCCCGAAGGCTACTGGGAGCGCGTGCAGGAGATCTGCAAAAAGTACGACGTGCTGCTGCACATCGACGAGGTTGTCTGTGGCGTTGGCCGCACCGGCACCTGGTTCGGCTATCAGCAGTACGGCATCAAGCCCGACTTCGTGACCATGGCGAAAGGTGTCGCCTCGGGTTACGCGGCGATTGCCTGCATGGTCACAACTGAAGAAGTCTTTGACATGTTCAAGGACGACGCAGCCGATCCGCTGGGATACTTCCGCGACATCTCGACCTTTGGTGGCTGCACCGCCGGTCCGGCAGCCGCGATCGAGAACATGCGTATCATCGAAGACGAAGACCTGCTGGGCAACTGCACCAATATGGGTGAGCGCATGCTGGGCAACCTGCAGGGCCTGATGGAAAAGCACAAGATCATCGGCGACGTACGCGGCAAGGGCCTGTTCCTGGGCGCCGAGCTGGTGGCGGACCGTGCCACCAAAGACCCTGTTGAAGAGAAGCTGGTTCAGGCCGTTGTGGCCGACTGTATGAATCAGGGCGTGATCATCGGCGCGACCAACCGTTCGCTGCCGGGCCGCAACAACACCCTGTGCTTCTCGCCCGCGCTGATCGCAACGGCAGATGACATCGATCAGATCACCGACGCCGTTGATGGCGCGCTTGGTCGGGTCTTTGGCTAACTGATATTTGCACACCCCTCTCTCCCCGCTTGGGGGTGCAAACTTAAAACCGGCGCGTCCTCCGCGCCGGTTTTTTTCTTGCCCGCACAAATTGGACTGCTCATCTTTTCAGATTTTGGAACTTCTTCACCCTCCGGTTTTGCGTCACATCCTCTGAAATTCGATTGAACTTTAGGAGCTTCAAGATGTGGGCCACCCCTGTCGCTTTGCGCGGCCACCACGCCAGCCTTGTCCCATTGGACATGGTACATGCCGACGACCTGGCCGCCGCCAGTGCTGACGGTGAACTGCATCGGTTGTGGTACACATGGATCCCTGCCCCCGATCAGGTCAGTGAGGAAATCGCCCGCCGCCTGTCCCTGCAAGACGACGGCAGCATGGTGCCCTTTGCAGTTCTAGACGCCTCGGGCCGCGCCGTTGGGATGACCACCTTCATGAATATCGACCACGGCGCAAAACGATTGGAAATCGGCTCGACCTGGTATGCCCGCTCGGCCCAACGAGGACCGCTGAATACCGAATGCAAGCTGATGCTGTTGCGCCATGCCTTTGAGACGCTTGACGCCATCGCGGTCGAGTTTCGGACACACGCCCTCAACCACCAAAGCCGCCGCGCGATCGAGCGGCTGGGGGCCAAACTGGATGGCATTTTGCGGTCACATATGGTGATGGCCAACGGGACCCTGCGCGATACGGCTGTCTATTCCATCATCGCTGGGGAATGGCCTGCGGTGCGCGCCAACCTGACCTGGCAGATGGAGAAACCCCGCGGCTGACACACAGTCTCGCAGCTGTGAAAGCGCGCGAAATCAGATTGTGCTATACTACTCCCATGCGTTGCAGATCGGCCGGGCCGGGCGCAACGATGTGTCAGGCCCTTTTCATGGCGATCCGCGCTTTTGGAAGGGGAAAGATATGGCAAAAACAATTGGCAATCCGATCAGCTGGGCAGCCCAAAACCTGGGCGCAACCGGCGATCATATGGGCGAGACGGTCACCCAACTTGGCAGTGAAGACACCAAAAACCTGCCAGAAATACGCACGCTCAGCACAAATGACATCCGTCACGCCTTGCGCGCAGGCTATGACGACTTTCTGGCCAGCCGGGCCGATGCAATTTTTATCGCGGTGGTCTATCCTTTGGCCGGGCTTGTGTTGTTTGGACTAGGTATGCGCATGGACTTGGTGCCGCTTTTGGCGCCGCTGGTGATGGGGTTTGCATTGTTGGGCCCGGTGGCCGCCGTTGGTCTTTATGAAATCAGCCGTCGTCGGGAACAGGGGCAAGAGGTGCACTGGTTGGACGCGTTCGGCGTCTTCCGCTCACCGTCGTTTGGGGCGGTCCTGGCCCTAGGGCTCTATCTGACCGCCCTTTTCGTGACTTGGATCCTGACCGCACAAAGCATCTACTCCCAGACCTTGGGCCCCGAGGCGCCTGTATCCCTGATGGCGTTCCTGACCGACGTGACCACCACCACCGCAGGCTGGACCATGATGATCGTGGGCGTTGCGGTCGGGTTCCTGTTTGCCCTGATCGCTCTGGCCATCAGCATCGTGAGCTTTCCTTTGCTGCTGGATCGTCAGGTCGGCGTCCCGGTTGCGGTTGTCACGTCCGTTCGCGTCATGCGGCAGAACCCGCGCATTGTTCTGACGTGGGGCGCTATCGTCGCGGCGATGCTGGTGATCGGCTCGATCCCGATGCTTTTGGGGCTGATCTTTGTCATGCCCATTTTGGGGCACGCGACGTGGCACCTGTACCGCCGGGCCATCGTTTGAGAAATTGCGCAGGCCGCAATTCGGCCTACGCCTAAGTGGCTTAACCGCCAACCTTCATGACGATCTTGCCGATGTGGCCAGAGCTTTCCATGCGTGCGTGCGCCTCGGCCGCTTGGGCAAAGTCAAACTCGCTGTCCATGACCGGGGCAACGGTGCCCGCATCCAACAGCGGCCAAACCGCCTCGCGCAGGTCCTGTGCAATCCGGGCCTTGGCCAGGTCGCTTTGCGGACGCAGGGTACTGCCGGTCAGGGTCAGGCGCTTGACCATCATCAGAGCAAAGTTTAGCTCGACCACCGGCCCTTGCAGAAAGGCGATCTGCACCAAGCGGCCGTCTTCAGCCAGACATTTGACGTTGCGGGGGATGTAGTCTCCGCCCACCATGTCCAGAATCAGGTTGGCACCGCCTTCGGCTTTCATCACCTTGACGAAATCCTCGTCCCGATAATTGATCGCCTTTTCAGCTCCGAGGTCCAGACACGCTTGGCATTTGTCGTCCGACCCAGCTGTGGCGAAGACACGCGCGCCAAACGCTTTGGCCAGTTGGATCGCGGTCGTTCCGATCCCGCTGGAACCGCCATGCACAAGGAACCGCTCCCCCGCTTTCAAACCGCCACGGGTAAAGACATTGGACCAGACGGTGAAGAATGTCTCGGGCAGGCACGCCGCCTCTTTCATACCCATGCCTGCCGGCACCGGCAGACAATGCGCGGCAGGAGTTGCCACAAATTCTGCATAGCCACCGCCCGGCAGCAGCGCACAGACCTGATCACCGATGTTCAGCCCATCAACACCGTCGCCAATGGCCACAACCTCACCCGAGCATTCCAGCCCCGGCAGATCGCTGGCACCGGGGGGCGGATCGTAGGCCCCGGCCCGCTGCAAGGCATCGGGACGGTTGACGCCGGCAAAGGCAACCTTGAGCACCACCTGACCATGCGCAGGCGTTGGCACAGTACGGTCGGTGAGTTGTAGAACCTCGGGGCCGCCGGGTTTGGTGATTTCAACGGCACGCATCGTTTCGGTCATCAGGGTCTCCTGCTTGATGTTCAGGGGCATGTCAGGCGATCAACCGCGCGGTGTCAACGACCCCGGCAGATCCTTCATCCGAACCGGCGCCTTGATCTGGCTCATCAGCCAATTCGGCCCGGCCAGCAAAGGTTTGAACAGGGGGTTCTTATTCACCTGCGCCTTGAACTTTTCGAATTGCATCACGTTGTCGATGCGGCGGTCCAAGAACTCCCAGGTCGCGTGATGGTCAGACGAATCATCGCCCAACCAGAACAAAACGGTTGAGGAATAGACTGCTGACAGCGTTGCGCGCTTTGTGTACCAATTGGCGTCTTGCGAGGTGTCACCAAGCGTGTCCCAGATCAGGTCACATGTTCCCCAAATCGCCTTGGCCCCATCGGCGGCATAGGCGGGCAAAGCGAAAAGCGTCGTACCCCGGCGCACCGCCTCTTTGTCGTCCGAAGCTTCCAGACGGAACCGGACCGCGGCGGCCACTTTTTCGCTGAACCGAAGCTCGCTCATGTCCTCGGACTGCATCCGCTCAAACATCTGCGCATCGCCGCGTGCATGGTAAGCCAACGCCAGATCCAACGCGCCGCGTGGGCAAACCGCGCGTGCCAACGTCCTGTCCATATCTGCATCCGCCACGGCAGCGGCAAACGTCGCCTCGGTCCAGCCATCAAAGGGCACATGGATCAGGGCGGCGTCCAAAAGGGTCTCGCGCAGGTCTTCGTAAGGCATGGTCATGGTCAATCTCCGAACCGTTACACATGTACTAGACATATTAGTGTCGCTTTGCTATACGGCCACTTCCTGCAAATCCTTGCAACTCTATCTAGAAAGGTGGTGAAAACCACATGCAGGTTAGTGTTCGTGACAACAATGTCGATCAGGCGCTTCGTGCCCTGAAGAAAAAGCTGCAGCGTGAAGGCGTCTTCCGCGAAATGAAGCTCAAGCAACATTTCGAAAAGCCGTCCGAGAAAAAAGCACGCGAGAAGGCTGAAGCGATCCGCCGTGCCCGCAAACTGGCACGCAAGAAAGCACAGCGCGAAGGTTTGCTCTAAGCAGATCAGCGGCTATTTTCAGACGCTATTTGACGACCCCCGAGGCCCTGCCGCGGGGGTTTGTCTTTTTGATCCTTCTGATTCTGTCCTTGCCCACCTTTTTCTTCCCTGGGACAATATTTGCCGGTTTCCTGTCGCGCTCTCAGCTTGAAGTTGCCGTTGCCGATTTCAGGCGTTTGGAACTGCGGCTTCTTGCGCATGACTTTCGGATGAAAAGGCGGCGCCTCGCGTGAATTCCCGGCCGCCACAACCGACTGTTTCTGTCATCCCTCCCGTCTCTTAGTGCCAAGGACGCGGCGCAGGCCGCCCACTCAACACACGGGAGAATACCATGTCACAAGCAAACGACTTAGAGCGGCAAATGCTTGATTTGATTAACGAAGAACGCACGTCGCGGGGATTGGACCCGGTTCAGCTCGAGCTCAGATTGAACGATTCATCCGAGGACCACAGTTCCTGGATGCTGCAACAGGATGTGTTCACGCATGCCGGCGCAAACGGATCGAGCGCCGGGGACCGGATGGAAGACGCGGGCTTTCAGTTTTCAGGCAACTGGACCTGGTCCGAGAACATCGCCTGGCAGAGCGAACGCGGTGCGCCGGGCTTGGCTGATGATGTCGAGGATTTGCACGAAGGCCTTATGAACAGCGCCGGACATCGTGCAAACATTTTGGATCCCAATGTCACAGTTGTCGGCATCGGCATCGAAACCGGTGATTATCAGGGTTACGATGCAGTGATGGTCACACAAAATTTTGCCCGGACCCAAGCCGAAGTTCAGTTGGATCATAACCCCACTACGCCCACGACTCCGGTTGATCCCCCAGAAGTGGTCGAGGTTGAGGTTCCTGACACGCCAACCCCAGAGCCAGAGCAACCAGTGACGCAACAGCCCGAAACAGAGCAACCTGTGGTCGCGCAACCCGAAGATGTCCTCCCACCCGAAGCAGAGGTGCCCGAGTTGCCTACCAACCCGCCGAACTCAATTGCCGACATGCTGCTTGAATGCTGGAGCGGCGAAGAGATTGTTTTCGAGTGGAGGCCGGTGAATCAAGGTACCCAGATCGAGCCCGCCTTGACGCAACCACAGGACATCGCACTGTTAAATCTGGAATCTGACCGTCCCACCACGGACGATCAGGATACCTGGTGTTTCAGCCCTGATGACCTGGGCGCATTCTTCTCGCAACCGATGTGGGACGACGGTTCATTCTGTTTCTGAACTGATCCCGGTCCGGCGCAATCCTGCGTCTGGCCGACAACGTTCCCTAAAGGCCAAACACCCTTTTGGCGTTGCCAGACAAAAACTGCTGGGCCTGCCTGTCATCCAGGCCCAGCGCATCGAACCCTTTCAGCGCCTGTTCCGGCGGCATCATGGGATAATTGGTGCCAAACAACACCTTATCGGTGCCGTGCCGCTTGAGAAACCGCACCAGCTCTGGCGGGTAGCGCCCCACTGTGTAGGCGGACGTATCAATGTAGACGTTCTCGTGCTTGGTCGCGACGGCCACCGCCTCTTCGGTCCAAGGATAGCCGATGTGCCCGCCCACAATGGTCAGCTCGGGGAAGTCCAGCGCCACCTGATCCAGGTACAGCGGCCGCCCGACCTCGGACGGCATCAGCGGGCCAGTGTGGCCGATCTGGGTGCAAAATGGCACGCGCATATCAACGCACGCCGCATAAACCGGGTAAAACCGACGATCTGTCGGCGGCACCTCCCACAGCCAGGGCAGAACGCGGATCGCCTTGAACCCCAACTCGGTCACACAGCGGCGGATCTCGCGTACTGCCTCCATCGGGTGGGCGATGTTGACCGAGCCGACGCCAACCAAGCGATCAGGCGCTTCGGCAACAAACCCGGCCACCTCGTCGTTCGAAATCATCGTGTTGCGTGGGGCTTCCCATGCGCTGATCAGCATGCGGTCTACTCCGGCCCGATCCATCAGACCAACAGTGGTCGCCACCGGAAGCTCTTTGGTCGGGGTCGGGGTTTTGGTCCATCGACGCAGCGAATCAAACATCGGGTCCTGGGCGTGTCTGAGCGTGGGGTGCTGACCCCAGGCGTCGATAACTTCGGTCACGGGCGATCTCCTGATGACAAGACGGAATCAGAGCAGTACTCTAGAGTGTAACTCTAATCGGTGATAGCACAACCCATGTCCTCCACGACCAAGGAGCTGATCCAAGCCGCTGCTCTTCGCCTGTTCGATGAACACGGCATCGCGGCGACTTCGATCGCGCAGATCAGAGCAGAAGTGGGCATATCCAACGGCAGCTTCTTTCACGCCTACAAAACCCGCGACAGCCTATGCGCGGACATCTATCTGCTGGCGCTCAAGGACTATCACGCAGCACTGGTGGCCGATCTGCCCAAGACGGCACAGGACGGGATCGCGGCGCTGATCACCGCGCATCTGGAGTGGGTGGTCACATCCGGCCCGTTGGCACGGTTTCTGTTTGAACATGCTCGGCCTGAATGGCTGGACAACATCCGCGCGGAACAAGCCAGTGAAAACGCCAAACTCGCCGAAAGTCTGGCAACTTGGCGCGCACCATTGGCCAAAGCCGGAGCCTTGCACCCGATGCCCGAGATGATGTTCTTTGCTCAGCTGATCGGCCCGGCCCAAATCTTTTGCCGGGCATGGCTATCGGGTCGACACGCCGAAGACCCGCGCACGCATGCACAGGCCTTGATCGACAGTGCCTGCCGGGTTCTGACCCTGACGCCGGATCAATAGACCTTGGGCACGTAAAGCTCGTCAGGCAGAAACTGGCGCTCGTATTCCGGGTTGTACTTGCGATCCGGCAGATCGACCTTTTCGCTTGGTACATCCTCATACGGGATTTGCGTCAGCAGGTGCTCGATGCAGTTCAACCGTTCGCGCTTTTTGTCGTTGCCTTCAACAATGTACCACGGCGCTTCGGGGATGTTGGTCCGCTCGAACATCTCTTCCTTGGCCTTGGTGTACTGTTCCCACCGAATGCGGCTTTCCAGATCCATCGGGGACAGCTTCCACTGTTTCATCGGGTCGTGGATGCGCATCAGGAATCGCAATTGCTGTTCTTCGTCGGTGATCGAGAACCAGTACTTCAGCAAAATGATCCCCGACCGCACCAGCATCCGCTCAAATTCAGGCACGTCGCGGAAAAACGCCTCGACCTCGTCGTCGGTGGCAAACCCCATGACCCGTTCGACCCCGGCGCGATTGTACCACGACCGGTCGAACAGAACGATTTCACCACCCGCAGGCAGGTGCGGCACATAACGCTGGAAATACCATTGGCTTTGTTCGCGACGTGAGGGCGCAGGCAGCGCAACGACACGGGCAATACGCGGGTTCAGGCGTTGGGTGATCCGTTTGATCACACCACCCTTGCCGGCTGAATCGCGCCCCTCCATCAGGATCACAACCTTCTGGCCGGTGTGCTGCACCCAGTCTTGCAGCTTGATCAATTCGGCCTGCAGGCGCAGCAGGTTGCGGAAATACACTTTGCGGTCGAGCATCTCGGGATGCTGTGCGCGATAGATCTTGCGGATTTCCATCGACAGCATCGGTTCGCTGAACTCGATTTCAAAATCCTCGTCCAGCGTGTCCTCCAACTCGGCTTCCAACCAGTCCATTGCAGATGTGTTAGATTCCTCGGTCACGGGGCCGGTTCCTTCCTTCAATTCAACAAACACCCAATACAAAGATCAGGTAACGCTTTGGTGTCGGCCTTCAATACGGCCACCACCATCTCACTTGGCCAACAATCAACGGCAGGCTTGAGACAAGACATGATGATATGGCTGGCAGATCAACACAACCGCAATTTGTTTGCAGGCAAATGCTTGCCAACGCATTGATTTTGATCAACGTGGGGCGGGAGAGACTGAAAAAGCTATAGGGAGCGGCATGACCCATCTGCTGTCAAATCTTCCCCAGCTATGGCCGTGGCTGATTTTGTTGGGTGCTCTTGGCTGCGGGTGGGTCGGGCTCCGACGCGCGGCATTTGTTTTGCTTGCAGCATGGATATGCGTCGCCGCCTTGACAGGCATCATATCCACTATGGCCATGATCGCCGTGATCTTGGGCTTAGGTCTGGCCGCTTGGCTCCGCACCGCTTCGGGGCCATTGGCTATCGCAGGATGGAGCACCCTAGTGCTGTGGTCATTGGCCATGGGCGCACATCTGTTTCCCGGATTCAACAATCCCATTATGTTGGACAATGTCCTTTCGGGACCAAACAGCGGCCTCTTCACCCTGCACCTGAACGCCGACAAACCGTTGGTGTTTTTTGCCCTATTGCTAGCTTGGCGCCCGTTGTTGGAACAGGACCGCCACCGGCAAACGGTGCCTCTGCTTCTCTCGGTGGCTCTGGCCGTTGCGCTCTTTCCCTTGGCCATCGCTTCTGGTGCCTTGGCGATCGAGTTCAGCCTGCCCGATTGGTTTATGCTCTTTGCGTTGGTCAATCTTTTGATGACCTGCCTGACAGAAGAGGCCTTCTTTCGCGGCTTTCTGCAAAAGGCGCTGACGGCACGCATTGGGATGGCCGGAGGCATCGCCGCTGCCAGCCTGCTATTTGGCCTGGTGCATTTTCCAGCGGGTCCAGCGGTGGTGGTCTTTGCGACCTTGCTTGGTGCCGCATGTGGTTTGGGACAATGGTATGGCGGGCGCATGCGCTATGCGGTTCTCATCCACTTCGGCTTCAACCTTACACACCTGCTGTTCTTCACATACCCCGGCCCTGCCTAAACAGGCAGCGCAGTGGTCTTGAACACTGTGCGCAAGGCAAAAGAGCTTTGCATCTGCGCCACACCGGGCAGTCGGGCCAGATGTTGGCGGTGAATACGCGCGAAATCTTCGGTGTTTTCGGCGACGACCTTCAGGATGTAATCCGCCGTTCCAGCCATTAGATGACACTCCAGCACATCCGGGATTCGGCCAACCGCCTTTTCAAACGCATCCAGAACCTCGTCCGCCTGCCCTTGCAAGGTGATCTCGACAAACACCGTTGTCGGTACACCCAGCTTGCGTGGATCGAGAAGCGCCACGTAGTCACGGATGTAGCCGTCTGCTTCTAGCCGCTGAACGCGCCTATGGCAGGCGGATGGAGACAGATTGGCCTGTTCCGACAACTCTGCATTGGACATCCGCCCCTTGCGTTGTAACGCCCTGAGGATCCGCCGATCCGTTGCATCTAAGCTCATTGGCGCACGTCCTTTGCGTGTTTCATCTCATTGGCGCGATATTATCCCAAAAATACCGCGGTATACGAGGGGGGTTTCAGAAAAATTGCGGCCCAAGTCTGCACATAATTTAGGCAGATTGTGAACGGAGGAATCGCAATGAAAATCGGGTGCCCCACAGAAATCAAACCCCAGGAATTCCGCGTCGGCATGACGCCGGACGCCGCTCGCGAAGCGGTCAACCACGGCCACGAGGTGATCATCCAGAAAGGTGCAGGCGCTGGTGCCGGCTTCACGGATGAGGATTACGTCTCGGCCGGTGCAGCGATCATCGACACTGCGGCGGAGATCTTTGCCGCTGCCGACATGATCGTGAAAGTCAAAGAGCCCCAGGCGGGCGAGCGCAAAATGCTGCGCGAAGGCCAGCTGCTGTTCACCTATCTGCATCTGGCCCCCGATCCGGATCAGACACACGACCTGCTGGCCTCGGGCTGTACTGCGATCGCCTATGAAACCGTAACCGACGATCGTGGCGGCCTGCCTCTGCTGGCGCCAATGTCTGAGGTTGCTGGCCGCCTTGCCCCGCAGGTCGGCGCGTGGACCCTGCAAAAGGCCAACGGTGGTCGTGGCGTTCTGATGGGTGGTGTTCCGGGCGTGGCCCCGGCCAAGGTTGTGGTCATCGGCGGCGGTGTCGTGGGCACCCATGCCGCCAAGATCGCCTCAGGCATGGGTGCAGACGTCACCGTTCTGGACCGGTCGCTGAACCGTCTGAAGTACCTCGACGACGTCTTTGGTCGTGACTTCAAGAACCAGTACTCCACCGCAGGCGCCACCGCCGAGTTGGTGCGCGAGGCCGATATGGTCATCGGCGCAGTTCTGATCCCCGGCGCCGAAGCTCCGAAATTGGTGTCGCGCGCGCAGCTGAGCGAGATGAAGCCCGGCGCAGCTTTGGTCGACGTGGCCATCGACCAGGGTGGTTGTTTCGAGACCTCCAAAGCAACCACGCATGCCGATCCGATCTATGAAGTCGATGGCGTGATGCACTATTGCGTCGCCAACATGCCCGGCGCGGTGGCCCGCACGTCGACCCAGGCTCTGGGGAACGCGACGCTGCCCTTTATGCTGAACCTGGCGAACAAAGGCTGGAAACAAGCCTGTGCCGAGGACCCGCACCTGCTGAATGGCCTGAACGTTCATGCAGGTCAGTTGACCTACTATGCGGTTGGCAAAGCCTTGGGCATCGACGTTGTGTCACCGCAACTGGTGATCAAGTAAAATAGCAGTCGCATTTAACGACCTAAGCCCCGGCCTGCATGCCGGGGCTTTTTTTCTGCGGCTCGCGTCCCGCCCGACAAGACAGGCAAGACCTCTGGCAACCGTTGCTCAGCATTTCCGTTTCACGAACTGTTATTGCAGAGAAATCCACGCCGCATTGCGGGCTGAACTGCGGACACAGGCATCGATGAACCTCATGCCCATCAGACCATCTGCAAGCCCCGGCAAAAGGGTCTCGTTTTGCATATCTCGCCCTTCTTGTTTTGCGCGAATGCAAGTGGCTGCTTCGAGATAGATATTTGCAAACCCTTCCAAATACCCTTCGGGATGACCTCCGGGGGTTCGGACAAGATGCTCGGGTTGCCCGTCCGCACCAGAGCCCGCCCGTGTGAGCAATCGTGTTGGTTCACCAAAGACGGTATGGCGCATCACATTGGGGGCTTCCTGTTCCCATTCGATCCCACCTTTGGCCCCGTACACCCGAAGTCTCAGACCATTCTCATTGCCTGGCGCAACCTGAGAGCACCACAACATTCCTCGGGCGCCTTCCTGAAAGCGCAACATGACATGCGCGTTGTCGTCGACTTGTCGTCCTTTGACGAAACTCTGGATGTCGGCGCAAAGGCTGTCCGGTGTCAGGCCGGTGACAAAACAGGCAAGGTTGAAGGCATGCGTGCCGATGTCGCCGGTGGAACCGCCCGCGCCTGAGCGGGCCGGATCGATGCGCCAGCTGGCCTGTTTGTTGTCCTCGGGTTGTGCTTGGGTCAACCAGTCCTGCGGGTATTCCACCTGCACCACACGGATATCGCCAAGATCGCCGTTGGCGATCATGGTGCGTGCCTGGCGCATCAGCGGATAGCCGGTGTAATTGTGCGTGAGGATGAAAAGCGCGTCCGATTTCTCAACTGCCTGCGCCATCTTGCGGGCGTCGGCCAAGTTGGAGGTCAGCGGCTTGTCACAGATCACGTGAATGCCGCGTTTCAGAAACTCGCGTGCGGCTGGCATGTGCATGTGATTGGGGGTCACGATTGCCACGGCCTCGATCCCGTCCTTCAGCCGCGCTTCGCGGATCGCCATGGACTTGAAGTCGTCATAGGTGCGGTCGGAGGCCAGCCCAAGGGCTTTGCCCGAGGCCTGTGCCTTGTCTGGTGTCGACGACAAAGCGCCGGCGAGCAGTTCATATTGGCCATCGATGCGGGCGGCGATACGGTGTACCGCACCGATAAATGCGTCGTTACCGCCGCCCACCATGCCCAGGCGGATTGGTCTTTGAAACTCACTCATCACGATATCCCCAGCATGCGTTTGTTGGCTGCATCGTCGGTGCCTCCGTCAGCGAAGTCGTCAAAGGCGGTTTCCGTGACGCGGATGATGTGATCGCGGACAAACGCCGCGCCTTCGCGGGCTCCGTCTTCGGGATGTTTGAGACAACATTCCCATTCCACAACGGCCCAGCCGTCAAAATCATTGGCGGCCATCTTGCTGAAAATCGCCCCAAAATCGACCTGCCCGTCGCCCAAGCTGCGAAAGCGTCCCGCGCGATCCACCCAACTTTGATAGCCGCCATAAACACCTTGCTTCGAGGTCGGATTGAACTCGGCATCCTTGACGTGGAACATCTTGATGCGGTCGGCGTAGTCATCAATGTGGCCGACGTAGTCGAGGCATTGCAGCACGAAATGACTGGGGTCATAGAGCATGTTGCAACGCGCATGGTTGTCGACCCGCTCCAAGAACATCTCGAACGTCACGCCGTCGTGCAGATCTTCGCCCGGATGGATTTCGTAACAGATGTCCACGCCCATCTGATCCGCATGATCCAGAATGGGACGCCACCGCTTGGCCAGCTCATCAAAGGCTGCTTCGACCAAACCAGGCGGTCGCTGTGGCCACGGATAGATGTAGGGCCACGCCAAAGCGCCGGAGAATGTCGCGTGTGATGTAATGCCCAGATTGTAGCTTGCCGTAATCGCCAGCTTTACCTGCTCGACAGCCCAGGCTTGGCGCGCCTTTGGATTGCCGCGCACCTGCGGGGCGGCAAATCCGTCAAAGGATTCGTCATAGGCCGGATGCACGGCCACAAGCTGGCCCTGCAGGTGTGTGGACAGCTCCGTAATCTCGACACCGTTCTCGCGTGCGACACCGACCAGATCTTCGCAATAGGATTGCGAGCTGGCGGCACGACCAAGGTCAAACAGGCGGTCGTCCCAGCTGGGCACTTGCACCCCCTTGTAGCCACAGTCGGCGGCCCATTTGGTGATGGTGCCCCACGAGTTGAAGGGGGCGTCGTCGCTGGCAAACTGGGCCAGGAACAACGCGGGGCCTTTGATGGTCTGCATGGTTCTTCTCCTCTCTTGGGAAGAGGCCCCTTGGGAGATGGGCCTCTTCCCTGGTACCCGAAACGCGCTTTAGAAGGGCGAGTCCGGGAAGTAGAAGCTGGCCGCGTTCTCGGGCGTGATCAGGGTCGCACCCAAGATGTAACGCCCGGCAACCGGCCCATTGGATTTAAATGCGGCAACTGTCACATCCATCGCGGTTGCGATCATCGCAGGCGGGTAAAGCACATCCACCGGCACCAGTTCATTGCCGTCCATGATCCCCTTGATCGTTTCTTTCATGCCGGCACCGCCAACCACGAACATGCCATTGCCATCGCGACCTGCCTGTTTCAGCGCGGCCACAACACCAATTGCAATGTCATCATCCTGTGCCCAAACCGCGTCGATGTCCGGGAAGCGCGACAGGAAATCCTGCATCACTTCGAACCCATCATCGCGGTTCCAATTGGCGTGTTTGTGATCCAGGACATTGATGCCGGACCCTTCGATTTCTGCCATGAAGGCGTCAAAGCGCTCGTTGTCGATCAGCGTCGGAATACCGCGCAGGATGACGATGTTGTCGCCTTCCTTCAGGCGCCCCTTCATGTATTGGGCAGACACGCGCCCAAGCTCGGGGTTGTTGCCGGCGACATAAATATCCTCAATACCCGGCTGGCTCAGACCACGGTCCACAACGGTGATCAGCGCACCGGATTTCTTGACGTTCAGCACCGGGTCAGTGAGCGGCTCGGATTCAAATGGCAGTACCACCAGCGCATCAATTTGATGGACTGACATTAGATCTTCCAACGCGCTGGCCTGCGCGCTTGGATCTGGCGAATTCACCAGGATCAGGTCGACGTCCGGATAAAGCGCTTCCAGACGCTCTTCGGCCTTTTCCGCGTGCCAGTTCATACCTGCCGCCCAAGCGTGGGTCGGTGTCGGATAGCTGACGCCGATCTTGATGTTTTCTGCGCTTGCCCAGCCCGTGAAGGCGATGGTGGCCACCGTGGCCAGAGCGCCGATTTTTCTAAAGGTCTTCATGTTTTCCTCCCTACAAGTCCTTTGACTTCCCTCTGATTTGGGCGCACCTCTCCTCTCCGGTGGCGCCCGGTTCTTTCGCACATGTCAGTGCGAGAAACTCCTTCGTGTGTTTTGTGTCGGCCCTTAGTCCGCCGACGTTTTGCGGCCCCAATCCCCGCGCTGCAGCCAGACCGCGATGATGATGATGAGGCCCTGCATGGTCCCGTTCAGATAGTTCGAGATCATGTCGGTGAAGTTCAGAATGTTGCCTATGGTGGTCAGGATCAACGCGCCCAGAATTGTGCCGCCAATCCGCCCGTACCCGCCTTTCAGGACAGTGCCCCCGATGATCACGGCCGCGATCGCCTCCAGCTCCCACAGGACACCGGTCGAGGACGAAGCAGATCCAAGACGCGGCACATAGATGATGGTGGCCAAGGACACGCAGAGCCCCTGGATCACATAGGTCAGCGTCTTTACGCGATCGACTTTGATGGCCGAGTACTTGGCGACGCTTTCATTGGAACCGATGGCCGTGCAGTAGCGACCAAACGCCGTGCGGTTCATCAGGAACCAACCCGCAATAGACACGATGATGAACACCCAGACGGGTATCGGCAGGCCCAGAAAGCTTTCGTAGTACACCGGGCGATACACACCACGGATGTCATAATTCAGCGACAACGTTCCGCCGTCTGCAAAATACGTCACGAGCGAACGGTATATGCCCATGGTGCCAAGTGTAACGATAAAGGCTTCGATCTTGCCTTTGGTTGTGAGCAGCCCGTTCACAAGGCCCGCCCCCAGGCCAAGGATGATCGAGCATCCACACCCAATGAGCACTGTGGTCAGGCCTGTCCCGAATGTGTCCACTGCCCCATTCATGACAATGATCATCACGCCCGCGATGACCGCGGCCATCGAACCGACCGACAGATCAATTCCGCCTGCCGTGATCACAAACGTTGCCCCCACCGCAATGATCCCGATAAAGGCCGAGCGGGTCAGCAAATTGGTGATATTACCCTCGCTCAGAAACGCCGGATTGAGAAGGAACCCGATCACGCACAGGATCAGGAGCGCAATGGCTGGACCTGCTGTTTTCAAGTCAAAACCGTTCAGTTTGCTGCTCTTGGCTGTACTCATGGCTGTCTCGGTCATTGTTGACGCTCCCGCTTCAGTCCTGCGGCATAGCGCACGATTTCGGATTCATTGATGTCTTCGCCGGTCAAAATGCCGGTAATTTCACCTTCGCGCATCACCACCACACGGTGGCAAAGTCCTATGATTTCGGGCATTTCCGAAGAGATAACGACGACAGAGACACCCTCTGCGGCGATGGCCGCGATGAAGTGATAAATCTGCTGCTTGGTTCCAACGTCGATCCCGCGTGTCGGCTCGTCGATAATCAGAATGCGCGGATCGCACTCCATCACCTTGGCCAACAACAGCTTTTGCTGGTTGCCCCCTGACAGATCGCCCACGTTCACATTTGGATCCCGTGCACGGATATCAAACCGCCGGATAGCGCGTTCCAGCGCAGCATCTTCGGCTTTTTGATCCAGGCTCAGCCCCTTTACAAATTTGGGCAGGGCAAAGAGCGACAAATTCGGTCGCATCTTCTGCCCCAGAAGCAGGCCCTTCTCCTTTCGATCCTTGGTCAGGTAAACGACGCCTGCGTCTCGTGCTGCGGCAACGGAATCGAAGGTCGCAGACGCACCGTCGAATTCGATAGAACCACTACGTCTTGATGACAGCCCGCAAATCGCTTCGAACACGGCTGTCCGCCCTGCTCCGATCAGCCCCGAGAACCCCAGAATCTCTCCCTTTCTGAGATCAAAGCTGACGTCATGTACGCCAGGCGCCGTCAGGTTTTGTACGGACAACAGGTGGTCTGCATCCACATCCACCTCGTTCATCGGTGGGTAAAGATCGCTCAATTCACGCCCGACCATCATCTGCGCCATGCTGTCCGGTGTCAGGTCCTTGGTGGCATGTGTGCCGATCCATTGTCCGTCCCTTAGCACCGTGACCTGATCCGAAATCGCACTGACTTCGGCCAGCTTGTGAGAGACAAAAACAATGGCGGTTCCACGTTCCTTCAATCGGCGGACCTGCGCAAAAAACAGCTCTGTTTCGGCCTCGGTCAACACGGCGGTTGGCTCGTCCATGATAAGGACCTTCGCATCGCGGCTCATCGCCTTGACGATCTCGACCATCTGTTTCTGAGCGATCGACAGTTGCGAAATGCGATCCTGGGGTGAGATGTCCAGACCAATGTCGTCAAGGAACCCGTGCACGGCGGCCCGCATTGCCGTCCGGTCCAGCACGCCCCGGCTCTGGAGCTCTCGACCGAGGAATACGTTTTCTTCGACGGTCATCTGCTCGGCCAGATTAAGCTCTTGATGGATAAGCACGATCCCAAGGGCCTCGGACAAGCCATTGCCGGGGAGTTCCGTGTCCACACCTTCGACGCGAATGTGCCCTGATGTCGGCTGCAGAAAGCCTGACAGGATCTTCATCAAGGTCGACTTGCCCGCACCATTCTCTCCGATCAGCGCGTGCACCTCGCCGGCGCGAATGTCCATGCTGACGCTGAACAATACCGGAACCGATCCAAAAGATTTGCTGATCCCGTCCGCCGACAAAATCGGCGTACTTATTGACAAGCCATCCGGCACGTCGACTCCTCCCTAGTATTTCACCTCTTTGTGAGGTCCTTGATTGGCGTGTGTAAACCTTTTCATACATTGTGTAAACCTTTACATAGCAAGATGTAAACCTTTTCAGCACGGGATAATGCGGGTATAAGCCCCTTAAGCGCTTATGGCGCATAGACAAAAAACCAACGATGACAGGCGTGCCAAACGTGACGCTTCCGACCAAAAAATCTGCAACGATCGAAGACGTCGCCAAGCTTGCGGGCGTTTCCATTGCCACTGTGAGCCGCGCGATTCGAAACCCTGAGAAGGTCGCGGAAAGCACCCGCAAGAAAGTGACCAACGCAATTGCGCGTACTGGCTATACCGCCAATGTCATGGCGCAAAACCTGCGCATGCAGCGGTCAAAGATGGTCATGGTACTGACGCCCTCTATCGCTGATCCAAATTTTCCCGGCATCTTGATTGGCTTGGAAAAAGAAGCACACGCGCGAGGATACGGTGTTCTGATCGGCAACACCGAAGGCGCCATCTCACTCGAAGAGAACCACATGCGTTTCTTGGCAACGGGTGTCGCGGATGGTCTTGTCTTGCTGACCGGTCACGAGCCCGTGGCAGGGACACCCAAAAATCCCGGCATCAAGCTGCCCCCAACGGTCGCAGCTGGACGCCCCCTGGAAACGGCCGAAAGCAGTTTTGTTGGTGTGGACGATGTCGCCGCCTCGAAGATGGCAACCGAGTATCTGGTTTCATTGGGTCATCGGCGGATCGTGTTTGTTAGCGGTGGCGTCGGGGATGTCCTGTCCGAACGCCGCCACACAGGGTACCGTCTGGGTCTTGCTGAATGTGCCGAAGAGTTGACGGATTGGCGTATGGAAGGCGATGGATCCAGCGAAGGCGGGCGTGCAGCCGTAGAACGCCTGTTCATAAAGGACACTCTGCCGACCGCGTTCTTCTGCTTCAATGACAACACAGCAATCGGCGTCATTGCAGCACTGCGACTGCGCGGCTTTGACGTCCCTCGCGATTTTTCCGTCATTGGGTTCGATGACATTCCGTTTGCAAGCAACATTACTCCGGCGCTGACGACCATTCGACAACCCCGCACAATGATCGGCGCGCAAGCCATGACCCTCTTACTGGACAAGCTTGAGGGCAAGAACTTGGACAACTCTGAGATAATGATGCACGGCGATCTTGTTGTTCGCGAAAGCTGTGGACCCGTCGGCCGCGGGTGAGCCCGACACGCTGCAAAAGACGCGTGACACAGCAACTAGCAAAGCAGTTACCCGGAACGTAAAAAGGGCGACGGAGCCTTTCGCCCCGCCGCCCTTTTCTTTGATTAATATCGGTTTCTTAGAAGTGCACCGACCGCGCGCCTGCCGGTTTTTCCATCGGCGGGGCAAATTTGGTCAGGTCGATGCCTTCGACCGCAGTTTTGTATTCCTCGAGCGTGGGCGTCCGGCCCAGGATTGCCGACAACACCACCAGCGGGGTCGACGCCAACAGCGATTCACCCTTTTTGCTCTCGCTGTCTGCCACAACACGCCCCTGGAACAGGCGGGTCGAGGTCGCCAGAACGGTATCGCCTTTGGCAGCCTTTTCCTGGTTGCCCATGCAGAGGTTACAGCCGGGACGCTCAAGGTAGAGAATGTTCTCGTACTCGGTGCGGGCCTGTTCCTTGGGGAAAAGGTCATCGAACTCAAAGCCCGAATACTTCTGCAGGATTTCCCAATCGCCCTCTTCTTTCATCTCATCGATGATGTTGTAGGTGGGCGCCGCAACAACCAACGGGGCCTTGAATTCAACCTTGCCATTGGCAGCTTCGAGGTTCTTGAGCATCTGCGCGACGATCTTGATGTCGCCCTTGTGAACCATGCACGAGCCAACAAAGCCCAGATCCACCTTCTTTTCAGCATTGTAGAAGCTGATCGGACGGATGGTGTCGTGAGTATAGCGTTTGGATACATCCGCATTGTTCACATCCGGGTCGGCGATCATCGGCTCGATGATCTCCTCCAGATCCACAACCACCTCGGCGAAGTACTTGGCGTTGTCATCCGGGGTCAGCGCAGGCTTTTCACCTGACTTGATCTCGGCAATACGCTTGTCGGCGATTGCGATCAGCTTGGCCAGCATGCCGTTTTCATGCTCCATGCCTTTGTCGATCATGATCTGAATGCGCGATTTGGCCAACTCCAACGAGCCAATCAGTGTCTCGTCGTTCGAGATACAGACCGAGGCCTTGGCTTTCATCTCGGCCGTCCAGTCGGTGAAGGTGAACGCCTGATCGGCCAGCAGGGTGCCGATGTGCACCTCGATCACGCGGCCTTGGAAGACGTTGTCGCCATGCTGCTGAAGCATCTGCGCCTGGGTGGCGTGCACCACATCACGGAAGTCCATGTGATCGGCCATCTGGCCCTTGAAGGTCACTTTGACCGATTCCGGGATCGGCATCGAAGCCTCGCCGGTGGCCAGCGCCAACGCAACGGTGCCCGAGTCCGCACCAAATGCCACGCCCTTGGACATACGGGTGTGGCTGTCGCCGCCGATGATCACCGACCAGTCGTCGACGGTGATGTCGTTCAGGACCTTGTGGATCACGTCGGTCATGGCGTGGTATTCGCCCTTGGGGTCACGCCCGGTAACCAGACCAAAGTCGTTCATGAACTTCATCAGACGCGGGGTGTTGGCCTGTGCCTTGGCATCCCAGACGGACGCGGTGTGGCAGCCCGACTGATAAGCACCATCAACGATGGGCGACACAACCGTGGCCGCCATCGCCTCAAGCTCTTGCATGGTCATCAGGCCGGTGGTGTCCTGGCTCCCAACGATGTTGACCTTGACGCGTACGTCGGAACCGGCGTGCAGGGTCTTGCCGGGTGTTGTTCCCACAGCGTTGCGGTTGAAGATCTTTTCAACGGCGGTCAGGCCCTGGCCCTCGTGGCTGATCTCTTTCGAAGGTGCGAACACCTGCGGTGCCTCAACACCCAAGGTTTCGGCCGCAAATGTCTGCAACTTCTTACCAAAGACGATGGCGTAAGATCCGCCTGCCTTCATGAATTCCATCTTTTGCGGCGTGAAAGAAGACGACACATCCACCAGCTCTTCGCCGTCTTCGCTGAGCAGCTTGTGGGTCTTGGTGTTGATCTTCAACACGGTGCCGGTTTCGACCGAGTACTTCTGTTCAAGGATCGGATTGCCGTCGTTGTTGAGGATCGCATTGCCGTCCTCGTCAACCTTCTTGACCCAGTTCTTCAGGTCCAAACCGATGCCGCCGGTCACGCCAACGGTGGTCAGGAAGATCGGCGAGATGCCGTTGGTACCTGCCACAATCGGCGCGTAGTTCACGAACGGTACGTACGGCGACGCCTGCTTACCCGTCCAGAGCGCGACGTTGTTCACGCCCGACATCCGCGACGAGCCAACGCCCATGGTGCCTTTTTCCGCGATCAGCATCACACGCTTGCCGGGGTGCTGCAGCTTCAGCGCCTCGATCTCTTTCTGCGCCTCTTCGGTGATCATGCACTTGCCGTGCAGTTCACGGTCCGCGCGCGAGTGCGCCTGGTTGCCGGGCGACAGCAAGTCGGTCGAGATATCACCTTCGCCAGCGATATAGGTGACCACCTGAACCTCGTCGTCGAGATCGGGAAGCTTGGTAAAGAATTCAGCTTTGGCGTAGCTGTCCAGCACATCCTTGGCGATCGCATTGCCAGCTTCAAGTGCTTCAGCCAGACGCGCCATATCCGCATCGTACAAAAACACCTGGGTCTTCAGAACTTCGGCAGCCGGAGCGGCAACAGATTCGGTATCGCCCAATGCCAGGTCCAGCAGCACGGCGACCGAGGGGCCGCCTTTCATGTGCGACAGCAGCTCAAACGCGCGTTCGGGCGCGATTTCGTCGACAGTGACGTCGCCCAGAATGATCTCTTTCAGGAACTTCGCCTTGACACCCGCCGCGTTGGTCGTGCCCGGAAGTGTGTTGTAAATGAAGAACTTGAGCGAGTCCCCGAGGTGCTCGTTCCCGGTGTCCTTGATCTGTTCAATGATCTCGGCCAGCAACGCACCATCGTCGATGGGCTTGGGGCTCAGGCCCTGTTCTTTGCGTGTTTCGATCTCTGTGAGGTAGTCTGTATACAGGCTCATGGCTATCCCGGCGATTAGGCGTTGACGAAGCTAGAGCCCCGACAATCGGACCTGTCCGAGCGCCGGGATTGCTCTTTGTATGCGGCGGTATACCATTTGGGCGAGGTTTGCAACCTGTTCTGCCAGCGGCGCGATGTCCTGCCCATTTGGGTAACAGGGTCATCAACACTGAACGCGGCCCAAGCGAAATGGGACCCATTGCCGCTATCTGCCGTGAGGCGGTTGGGAATCAGCGGTATTTTGCAGCGGTGATGAACTCTCCGAAAGCCTCACACCAAACGAGCACCGTGTTGAACTGCGTCACGTCCACCCCTTGGGGGATATCCAGCATTACGCCGTCAAATGTCTTGACCGGCCCAATCTTTTGCGAGCTGTCTTTGACGGCCCAGAACCCATCCTCATCTTCGACAAACTCGGGCGCCAGATACAACATGTAATCCGGACCTGGCGCCAGCGCGCCTTGGTGCACGATCTGCGTATCCGTGATGCTGACCGTCCCCTCGCCCCAATGCAGGAAATCACTTCCCCGCAGATCACGCGTAAACTCGGCCGTGAACAGCGCGCCTTGGGCGTTTTGCTGCAAAACGGCCGCATCAGGTGATTTGGGCGCGGTGAGGATGGGCAGAAAATACACCCCCAGCGCAAAACCCACTGCCACGGCCGCGGCGTGTGTCGAAAGCAGAATGGCGAGGCGAAGCATAATGGACGGTCCTCTCGAGAGTTGTAGGTTGTTGCCTTTTAACATCCTCTGGAACGGACTTCCCAGCAAGTACGTCCATCGGTCGCAAAACGTGCGATCAATTGATCCGATAGTAAAATGACATCGTGCGACTTCTACCCTCTGGGGGTTTCGGGAAGGGCGCCGCCGCACGCACCTGGGCCTTGGCCGCGTTGTCGATCTTGATCGAACCCGAACTGTCCACGATGTTGACCCGCGCCAGTGAACCATCTGGATTGATCTCGAAATACACCTGGGCATAGCCCCTGCCCGGCACATGCGTGGTGGGTGCATTGTTGAGATGGACCAGCACCCGCCCGGCATAATTGGTGGTATCGGAATTGCCGCCGCCCCGAGAACTGGGCTGTGCGCCTACGTTGGCAGCGGCAAAGGCATCCACCCCTTTGCGCTGATAGGTTGCCAAGGGTGACTCGACCGCTTGCTCGGGAAAACGCAGGGCGTCGAAGTTTCGCGCGCTGTCAAACAGACGGTCCGGCGTGTCGTCACGCGGCGGTGTCGGCGATGTCGGCCGCGACGGCGCGCGCGGGCGGATAGACTGCGCCACGGCCAACGCAGACCCCGTTTCAGCGTCAGGAGCTTCAACCACCTCGGGGTCAATGCTTTCGACCTGTTCGGTGCTTTCGGGCAGTACCGGATCGGTTTCCAACGGCACAACCGGCACGTTTGACGTTTCGACAAGTTCAGCAGCTGCCTGAGGCTCGACTGCTGCAACCTGCTCTGGCTCGGTGGCTTCGGTGGGTTCTGGCAGAACCTCCTCGGCTTCGGTCACGCTTTGGATGGGCGGAGCAGCAGGCGCTTCGACCACCGTGTCAGGTTCCAGCGGCGGTGTGATATCCTGTTGGACATCCGTCCCCTCTTGCGGCCCAACCTCCTCGGCGTTGTCCGCCGCTTGTTCAACTGGTTCCGTAGGTTCAGGAGCCACCTCGGTGGCGTCTCCAATATCCGGTGACACCACCTGCTGCGGGTTGGGCGAAGCTACAAGTGCCTGACTGGTCGGAATGTCAGCCTCTTCCGGCTCGGGCGATGTTTCCACCGGGGGTTCGGGCTCTTCCACCGGTTCAGGCTCGACCGGTTCCGCAACGTCCTCGGCCAGTTCCTCAAATGTCGTACCAACCGGGACTGAATCCCCCCGAGGCTCGGGCGCGCCCTCGGGACCACCCACGCGAAAGGTGAACCCCACACCCAGCAGGTGGATCAACACCGACAGCACCAAGGCGACGGCCGCAATGACGAGCGAACCGCGTATCACCGCAGGGCCTGCTCGGTCACAACAAAGACCGACGTTGCCCCCGCCCGGCGCAATTGTCCCGTGATCTGGATCAGACGTTGCCCGGCTACATTGCGATCGGGAACAATCCGTACGGGGCCAGCCTCATGTTGATCCATGTAAGCCGCCGGTTCGACGGAGGTCCCGCGGAAATTCAGCGTGCCGTCCTGTCGCAGAACCAGCGCGTCAGGAGGCTCCCTGCCCTCCAGTTCAGAGGTGTCAACAAGTGTCAGCTCCGGGTCCAAGGGCGGTGCGACCGTACCCGCAATCAGGAAGAAGATCAGCATCAGAAAGACAACGTTGATCAGGGCAATCGTCGAGTCCCGTTTGCGGCGCGTGGTCGGCTGTCGGATCATCGGCTCATTCCAACACCAGAACGTTCAGCCCGTCACGGCCCCGCAACTGCACCAACAGATCAATCACGCCCTGAGCGTTGACGTCCTGATCCAGGCTGACCAGAACCTGCCCCTCTTCGATGCTTTCGCCCAAAGCTTTCAACGTCATCGGCGCG
Organism: Falsiruegeria mediterranea M17; assembly: GCF_900302455.1. Classification (GTDB taxonomy): domain Bacteria; phylum Pseudomonadota; class Alphaproteobacteria; order Rhodobacterales; family Rhodobacteraceae; genus Falsiruegeria; species Falsiruegeria mediterranea. The sequence goes on along the minus strand of NZ_ONZG01000009.1, from coordinate 103,231 downwards.
CCATTCACCAACAAGCGTTCAGCCCCCAATTGGACAAAGGTGCGCTTGGGGGCTTCGGCGCTGCTGCCACCGCCGGATGTGGCATTGCTCAGTTCGATTTCGCTGTACTTGGAAAAGGTCGAAGACAGCATGAAGAACAGCAACAACAGAAAGATGATGTCGATAAGCGGCGTCATCGACAAACTGCGTCTGACAAATGGGGCGACGTTACGCATGGCCCGGCACGGCTGACGCGGCAGCGGTCGGTGCAACCGGTGTTGGAACCAGGACGGTTCTCAAAGCCTTGTCTGCGAACACCCGCTCCTGCGCGGTTCGGCTTTCAAGCCAGGCCAAAACCATCGAGGTCGGCATGGCGACGGCCAGCCCCACAGCGGTCGTGATCAAGGCAACCCATATCCCCCCGGCCAGGATAGATGGATCGACGGTCGATCCGGCTGTCTGAAGGTTCTGAAAGGCTTCAATCATGCCCAGAACAGTCCCGAACAGACCCAGCAGCGGCGCGAGCTGCGCGATGGTGTCGAGCACACGAAACCCGCGTTCCAACCGGGCCAGCGACAATCCGGCCTCGGCATCCAGGCGCGTATCCAAACCCGGGATATCCGGCCCTTGCATCGCCACATCAACAAGCGGCGCCAGGTAACTGCGGCTCTGCCCGAGGCGCGCACGCGCGCTTTGCCAATCGCCAAGTTCCCAATGGGCCAATGCGTCTGACAACACCTTGTGACGACCAACCCCGCAGGCTGAGAACTGCCATATCTTATAGAGCGTTACGGCCAATGTGATGATCGACATGACGATCAGGATGCCAACAACGGGACCGCCAAGGTTCAAAAGCTCTTTCAGAACAGCAATGGGGCTCATCCCAACAACTCCACATCAATTCGGCTCTTCAGAGTCAGCGCATTTTGACACAAGTCACTTTCTACCCCATTCACCAAGCAGGTGCTTGTGCCGTTTATCAGCGCCTGACCAACGTCCTGACACGCCATGCCTGACAAGTCGAACTGACGAACCCGTGGCCGCCCAGAGGGGAGGGTTCGAAAGTCAAAAAGCTTCAGGCTGACTACGCTGCCGGTCCGGTCAAAAATCACCGTTTCAAAAACAGCCTTGTCGATTTCCGAACCGGACGTGTTTTTGGCCAAAAAGGTCAAACGACACGCGGACCCAACATCTTGGAGCGAGTTGAGTTCCAAAGTGAGCGCGCCGGTTTCTTCTGCGATTGCCTCGGTCATGGAAGCAATTGGCAAAGCAATGGCCAACGCCATCGTAGAAAGGCACTTAACTAACCGCATTGTTCCATCCCTAGCCTGAACTTTCACGGTGGTAACCTAGGGGTATGTCGACCAACATCCAAGTCGATGAAAAAAAGTTCAACTGGCACAAGCAGGAAACGGCATATCCGATGGCCTGCCCTTTGGGGCTCACTCATAGACAACAGGCATCTGCTGGGATGATGCTGTAACTCAAGGTCTTCAAGCCAGTATGCGCTTTCAAAGGGGAGCGTTGCAATTCCGGGCCCAGTCTTCCCAAGCCATTCTGCTCATCACTCAGGCGATAGACTGGCACAACAACCTGTGTTCGATCACCTTTTGGCGATTTCGTGGAACTTGGAGGTCTTTGGGGTTAGAGGCTCAGCCATCTTGAACGCCACGCCGTGCGACGCCCAAGAAAATGCCACTTTGTGCCGATGCCGATGCACCTCTAGAAGTTCATGCAGATAGCGCAATAAATTATCAACCCAGAGGCCACCATGTCGGCACGAATGCCAAAGATACCGGCGTTGAAATTATTTGTAGAAGTGATGCAAACCGGGACGATTGCCTTGGCCGCCGAACGGTTGCATCTGACGCATTCCGCAGCAAGCCGCATGCTGTCGGCGTTTGAAAAAGATCTGAACCTGAAGCTCTTCAAGCGAGAACGGCAGCGGCTTTCCCCCACAGAAGCCGCCACCTCCTTCTTACCGGAAGCCTTACGCGCCTTGAGCGTTCTGGACGAATTGCCCAAGATCTCGGACGCCATTCGAGATGGAGCGACCAAGGAACAGCTGATCCGCATCCTCAGCTTACCTCGAATGGGAGAGGAAATCATCCCAGCAGCCATAAGACGCTATTTCGCGGAAACGGGAGCAGACACACGGATCAACATCAGCGTGGAAGCCCGGCACAATCTGAAACGTTGGGCAGCCTCGCGGATGTTCGACATCGCGCTCACCTCGGTGCCGGTTGCCCACCCCGGGGTGCGCGGAGAGCCCATCGTTGATTTTCCTCTGTGCGTGATCCTCCCGCGCGATCACCCAATGGCAGCAGAGCGCGACATACCGGTCGAAGCCCTGGCCGATGCGCCCCTGTCTTTGATCGAAAAGGGGTCGATCCTGCGACAAAGGCTGGCAAGAGTTTTTGACGAGGCCGGGCTGATACCCAACGTACGACAAGAAAGCAGTACGATGGATGTGGCCATCCATGTTGGCCTAGCGGCAGGCAGCCTGGCGGTCACTGATGGGATTTTTCCAAAATCTGTCCTGGATCAGGGGTTTGTGCTTCGGCGGTTGAAAACCGATCATTCGGTGCCGGTCGGCTTCGTTGTGCCCTTGGATCAAGAGGTCGAGGGCGCGACCGCCATCATGAAAGAGGCGATCCGCCAAGAGGTGTTCAACTACAGAGCCGGGCTGAACAAGTTGCTGAACGCCAATTGAGGTCAGACCTTTTCGAGCGAAACCTTTTCTCCGGGGATCGGCGACGCCGCGATGGAGCCGAAATTGCGCACGACTTCCAAGCCACCCAGTTCCTCAATCCGCACACGCTGATCGGCCTTGCTGCGAAGGTCGAGCGCTTCGGGATCAACCAACGCGCGGAGCTGATCCGACAGGACCGCTTCCATGGGATGCGCCCCATTGTGGGCCAGCAAATCATTGACTTCTTCTGGGTCCGCGTCCAAGTCGAACAGCTGATTTGGCATGTCGACATGATAGATCCGTTTCCACTTGCCTTGACGGAACAGGAAACTGGAATTGAGGCTGCCCATGGCGTGATATTCAGAAAATGCTGCGCGCTGTTCAGCAGTTCCGGCTGCCACTGACAGCAAGGATTGTCCCAGCCGGTCTTCGGTATTGTCGGCCCTTACACCAAAGTAGTCCAACATGGTTGGAAACAGGTCTACATGGCTCACATTGTCAGACACCACCCTGCCTTCCGGGACACCGGGGCCAGCCATGATCAGGGGCACGCCAGCGGAATGCTCATATAGGTTGGCTTTGCCCAGAATGCCGTGTGCACCAATCGCCTCGCCATGGTCCGAGGTATAGACCATCCCGGTCACTTCGGTCAGACCGAGTGCATCCGCCGCGTCTATTACATTGCCGATTTCAGCATCAGTCTGAGTGATCAGCGCAATAACCTGCATAGGCGTTGCGCATGAAGGTTTCATCGATGCCATCAATGGTTTGGTTCATCCGCGCGAGATAGGCCATCGCCGGATGGTCATAGCGATCTTCGGCATTCCAGGTCTTGGGCAGTGGCATTTCCGCTGGGGGATAGGCTTCCCAGATGGGTGCGTCAGCGCGGAAAGGCGGGTGCGGGCTGGGGTAAGACACGACCAGAACCCAGGGCTTCGGGTTGTCTGCGTTGTCCTTCAGCCAGGCCACGGCCCGCTCGGTGATCTGGCGGTCATAAACTTGGTAATCGGTCTCGCCCTTACCCGAATTGCCATAAATCGCTTTGTGCCCCGCGCGAGTTGGCACACCTTCTTTCGTTGCCCGCAGTAGGGTGAGTGGTGAACCCACCCCATCAACCACGTGCATGGTATGAATTTCCTCGGCAAATCCGTTGTCATCTGCTGTAGACCGGTAGTGCAGTTTGCCAATGGCAGTCACAGGAATGTCCGCATCTCGCAGATGGTGGTGCCAGGTTTTGACCGTCCCGTCATACATCGTGGCGTTGTCCCAATACCCGGTTTGGTGCGGGTACTTTCCGGTGGCCATGGCTGCACGCGCAGGACAGCACAGAGTTGTCGCAGCATAGGCATTTTCAAACCGAGTCCCACGTTCCGCCAGCCGATCCAGGTTGGGTGTCTTCACAACCGTATGGCCCGCCGCGCCGAGAAAATCACGCGCGTGGTTGTCCGTCACAAATAGGATGAGGTTTCTGGGGGCTGGCATATGTGTTTCCTTTTTATGTGGGCAGCGTTGGGGCGCAGTGGGGGCGGGGTGCGGATTTGGGAGATGGACAGCCGACCAAGCGGCGGACGCTCCAAGGTTTGGGATTTGTGTTATGCGTCGTTGAGGGAGGCTTGTTTGGCTTGTTTGCCGAGGGTGCGGGCCCGTGCGGCGACTGCGACCACACCCAGGATCAGGAAGGCCAGGGCCACTGGACGGGTGACAAAGATCAGCACACCGTGGTCCGACAAGAGCAACGATTGGCGGAAGGTTTCTTCGGCCCCGCCGGCCAGGACGAAGCTGATGACAAAGGCTGCCGGGTTGAAGTCATAGCGCTTCATCAGCCATCCGCCGAAGCCCGCGACCACCATCACGATGACGTCGAACAGGTTCCCCCGCGCCGAATAGGCCGCGATGAATGACGTCAGGAAGATCACCGGATAGAGCACATCCGTCGGGATCTTCAGGATGAAGCGACCGACGAAAGACGCGCCAAAATATCCGATCAGGCCATAGGCGGCGATGCCCACCAAACCGCAGGCAAACAGTTGATAGACCAGCTCCTTCTGGGTCAGAAAGAGGGTCGGACCAACCTGGATGCCGTGGATCAGGAACACCCCCACCAGGATCGCGCCAATGGTCGATCCGGGGATGCCCAGAGTCAGCAGCGGTGCCATTGATGGGCCGGACACGGCGTTGTTGGCAGCCTCGGGCGCGGCGATGCCTTCGAGCGCGCCTTTGCCCCATTCCTGAGGGTTCCTGGCCCGGCGTTTGCCTTCGCCGTAGGCGACGAAGGCAGCAATGGCCGAACCAAGCCCCGGGAGCATCCCGATGAACGATCCAATGAAGGAAGAGCGGATCACATGCGGGACGCAGGGTTTGTATTCTGCCCAAGTCAGGCGGTTCATGGCGCGCGTGTCTTCGCTGTCGGGTGCATCGACCGGCGCGATCGGTTTTCCGCGAGCCTCGAGCTGCGAGAAGACCTCGCCCAGAACAAAGATGCCGATCATCAGTGGCACCAGCGAGATGCCGTTGGTCAGATCAAACGAGCCAAAGGTGAACCGTTCCTCGAACGAGATCGGGTCCAGGCCAACCATCTTGATCAGCACACCCAAGGCTGCGGACGCCAATCCGCGTGTGATGGATTTGCCGATCACGGACCCGATCACCACAAAGGCGGCAAAGTAGACGGCAAAGAGTTCCGGCGGCCCCAGTTTCAGCGCGATCGCAGCGATGATGCCAACACCCGCGATCAACAGGATTTCGCCAACGTAGTCGCCGATGATCGACGACAGGGTTGCCACCTTCATGGCCTTGGTTGACATACCCCGCCGGGACAACGGATAGCCGTCGATCTGGGTCGCGGCCGAGGCCGCCGTACCGGGCGTGTTGAACAAGATGGCTGCGATGGATCCCCCATACCGCCCGGATTTGCCGATGACGTAGAGAAATGCCAGCGCGGCCAGCGGCTGCATGTAGAAGGTAACAGGCAACAGCATCGCGATCGCGGCAGAGGCCGTCAGGCCCGGAATCGCGCCCACCACCATGCCGACAACGGCGGCGGCAAGCACCCACATCAGGATGATCGGGTCGATCAGGACCGAGGCCAGCGCAGCAAAGATTTCCATGTCTCAGTACCCCTGAGTGATGTCCAGCGGGTCAAACCACTCGCCATAGGGCGGGAACACTCCGAGCAGGACAAAGAAGATGAGGTGATAGATCGCCGGGCAGACGATGGCAGCCACCAGCAATCCAACCGGATTACGAACTCCAAAGATCATCAGCGCCCCAATGGCGGCCAGCCCCGTGCTGAGCAGATAGCCAAACTTGCCAATCAACCAGACATAGGCAAAGGACAGGATCAGCAAGGCAAGGATCCGACCCATCACGTTGTCCTCTGCGCCGCGTTCAGCGGCAGGTGGTGGAGATTTCAGGCCGTTGACGCACTCCACTACGCCCAGGACCACCAAAGCGACTGAGCCGACCAGAGGAAAGATACGGGCACCCCAAGTGCCATCAGGATCAGGATTGATGTCCAAGCTCGCAACAATCGCTGCAAGTCCAAACACTGCCATGAACCCTCCGATAACCGTGTTCGTATTCAGAGTGCGGGTCGACATGAGGACACTCCTTTACTTCAGTGCCGAAATGATCGGCCCTGCGTTTTCCTTCATCGCGCGCAGGTTGGCCTCAGCTTCGGCACCCGGCAGATAGACCGGTGCATTGCCGCGTTCCGCCATGGCATCGATAAAGGCTTGGGACGATGTGATCTCTTTCAACGCGGCCTCCAGCGCGGCAACAACATCATCTGGGGTGTCTTTGGGGGCGAACACGATAATGGGCGAGCTGACATCCACCGCATCGTAACCGGCTTCGGCAAAGGTCGGCACGTCGGTCATGAAGGTATCGCGCGTGTCGGAATTCAACGCCAAGGGGCGCAGTTGCTCTTCGAAACCTGCAGCCTGCTGAATACCGATCATGCCAAAGCTGACCTGTTCGCCGATCACGGCAGCGCGGGTTGCGGACCCACCTTTGAACGGAACGCCGACCGCGTCCAGATCATTGCTGTCCAGAAAGCCCTGTCCCGCGACGTTGTGGAAACCACCATTGCCGGTGTGAGCCCAGCGAACTTGACCCGGACGGGCTTTGATATCCGCCACCAGATCGTCCAGCGACTGGTAGGGGCTGTCATAGGGCACCATGAGCGAGGTGGTCAGCTTTCCGATCTGGGCAACGATGCGGAAGCTTTCAAGCGGGGTCACGTCGGTGTCGCGCAGCATCGACGTCAGCAGGAAAGACCCTGCCGAGGTCAGCAAAACGGTTGTGCCATCCGGGCGACCGCGCGCAGCTTCGGTGGCGCCGACCATACCTGAAGAGCCGGGCTTGTTCACAACGACAAAGGGAACCGGGAACAAACCATCGCCTGCGGAGGCAACGGCACGCGCATAGCTGTCAGTCCCACCGCCCGCCTTGTACGGCAGAATAATATTCACCGGACGGCGCACCTTCCAATCCGCAAAAGCACATGTACCGCTCAGCGCAAACCCAGCAGACGTAAGTGTAGCGAGTTGAATGAAATGACGGCGGTTCATGAATTCCTCCCCATGAGTATGGCGCAATCTGCTTTTGTCGGGTCATCGTCTATCTGAATTTCGCACAGTTAGCTGCATATCAGCATAAATTGCTGAGCTTTATGCAATCTGTGCATCAAGTGCTGAATACTTCGAACATCTGCAAACACTGGCACTTTGGATCCGATGCGAGCAAACGGGATTGCGGGCAACTCTTTGTTTCCCGTGTTGAGTTCGGCAATCACATCGAGTCACGTAGATTGGGCTGGTCCAGGCGATATGTCCGTCTTCAAAGACCACGCGGATAAAAAGGCAACGTTCTTGACCCGAAGAGAGAGGAACAGAGACCTGATGGGTGAGCGTTGCCGGCAGTGGCTCATCAGGTAATCGCGTCACACGCACGGCTTTGCCAAGGCCCCCGCAGTCTTGCACCAGCTCGTTTGCATCCCATTCGCTTAGCTTGATGTCAAAATTCGTGATGTTGCTGGTGAAGCTGAGCTTGCCCATCGACGCATCGTTCAACCAGACATCCACTGCATGGGCACCTCCGGTTGTCACATACCCCCAATTGACAGCATCATCCTCTACCTTGATCTCGCAATCAGCATTCCAGAAATTGACCGCCTGTGTCTTGAGCGGCGTCGCGCCGTGCAGCTTCAGGGAAACATCCCAATCCACCCGACGGCTCCGACCTCGGTATTCTGCCCCCTCACATTGGACCCGCACCCGGTTACCTGCCATGCGGCGCTCCATCTCGGGTTGGACGTGGGCCAGAACATCGGTTCCGTCCTTGACTTCGATACGTTCGATCCCGGCCTGCGCGGATATGTCGATGTCCAGCTTAACCATGTCATTCGAACACGAAAGGATGTCACCGATATGGGCAGCTTCGACTGGCGTGATGTCCCCGCTATGCAGCCGACGTTGGCCGTTCTCAAGTCCTCCGATGCGCACATCAATGTAGGGGCGGCAACCGGTGGTGGCATAATGACGGCGATGGCGGAAGGCATCAAAAAGATCGTCACGTTCCAGTTCGGGCATCAGGTGACACGTCAGCCCCCCAGCGAGCCGAACTTCCCCGACCCAGGATAGCTGGCACCGATACGCCCCTTGCGCCCATCCGAGGCAGCCACAATGCCCACGCGATACCCCGCCTGATGGGCATCATCAAAGATCCAATCAAAAGTGCCCCAAGAGGAATGCACCTCAACAGACGGCTCAAGGTTGGCGTCATGCGCAAAGGAGACATCTGCGTAGCGCCCGCCGGCATGGGCCACGATCAGCGCGTCTTCGTTCTTCAAGCGCTCAAACAGCTGATGCGCGTCGATACAGGTGTTCTCGTCCGTAGACTCCCCCATGACGAGTGAGCGTTGTGCACGATAAATTGGGCGACCCTCGTTGCGAAACCACACGTTGTGATCCCCGCCAACCGAAGTATTGCCGGACCACTCATAGCCAGGAACGGTCAAATAGCGACCCGGCTGGTTCAACTCGGCCGTCAAAGCGTTCAGCTCGGCCCAGAATGCATCGGTGATCTGAAAGTCATTGCCTTGATGGCCACAGATGTCGATGAATGCCTTGTCTCGGCCGAACTCAAAATACTGCCGCGCGGTATTGGTGCCTATAGTCGCTCCGCTTTGACCGTGCATGTCGGACCAAAAATGCCGGAACGGCGTTTCTATCGCCGAGCGCAGCCGATTGGACGTCGCGACCACCTCGCCTGCCTCGTCAATCATTTCCACGATCAGATCGCCGGGTGCCTCGACCTTGAGACCTTCAATTCGAAAGGCGCCACCCTCACTTTCGGACATGTCGAAAGTCTCTGGAAGACCTAACACGGGACGAGATGCGCGTAGTGCATAAGTGCCCTTGTCTTCTGCGGTCGGATTACCCCAGCGATCTTCAGCCTACAGACCCAGAGCAAAGGTGTCTTTCACATCGCGCAAAGACGGCAGTACAGCGCGGTGCACGGTCGCTGGTCCGGGGATCAGTTGCAAAGTTGGCTGCTTTTCATCCGGCAGCACCGTGTAGTCATAAGTTGAAAATGCATCCACATGCACACGGAACTGGTAAGTGTGTTCGACAAAGGTCTGCATGCGCACGCCTGGCTACCCCTGTATGCGATCCCCCATAAGCACAGTGATCGTATCCCCCTCGGCCAGAAAGTTCAGGCACTGGACGTAAGGCGTGTTGCCCCAAGGGCGGATGTTGCTGTTCTTGCGGTACTAATATTCAGCTTCGCCCCGTTAGAGGCGGTGATGGTGGTGTAACCTGGTGCGGTGGGGTCATCGAATTGCAGCGAAGTCTGATCTGATGCAGACCGGGTTGATATTTTGATGCCCCCCAGATCATCGATCCCAAAATGACCTGCTGTATACGTCAGCGTCAAAGAGGTCCACGAACCGCAAACGAGTGGCCCCTTTCTGTCGATTTCAGCAATTCCCATCAGATCGGGACGGTAGGTGTTGAAAGGCATCAGATTTCCTTGGGATGGATAATGAACAACGCGTGGGAAGGCGCGGGGGATTGTCTCCCCTCTTCCCTCAGTCAGCGCCAGTGCGCCCGCCATCGTTAGTTGATCCCATTTGTTCAAAAAAATATTTATTGCATGGCAAATTCCTTCTTTCGAAAGAGATAGAATATTACTGATGAATATCAGATCACTAAGACTATTTTGCGAAGTCATGGACCGATCCACATTGGCCTAGGCTTCTCAAGCTCTGAATGTCAGCCAACCGGCAGCAAGTCGCCTTATTCGACTGTTGGAAGAGGAAATTGGCGAAACCTTGTTTCACCGCACGCGCAAACGTTTGCGCCCCACGCGCGAGGCAGAAGTCTTTTTGCCAGAAGCCATCCGCATCGTCAGCGCCATCGACGGAATCCCCGAAATTTTTGCGCAAAACCGCGCGGAATCCGTGGCGCCATTGCGTATCCTGTGTCTGCCTCGCATTGACCTTGGCTTGGTGATCCCCACGTTGGCTTTGTTGGACGCTGAAACCCGAAATCAAAGGTACAAGGTCGTGGTCTGCCCCCGACGGGAGTTCAGCCGCCGACTACGCCACGGGCAATTTGATGTCGGTGTGTCCACTTTGCCGGTCCCGGTCGAAGGTTTGCAAACACACTTTCTGACCCGTGCCCCTTTGAAGGTGATGCTCCCCCAAAACCACCCGCTGGCACAGCGTGATGTCCTTAGCCCCAGTGACCTCTCTAAAGAACGCTATATCGCCTTGGAGGAACACACGATCGTCCGTACGACGGTGGATCGCGCTCTTGCCGCAGCCGGGGCAACATTGAACCTGTCCCACGAGGTTTCCAGCTCGGAAGTCGCTCATCGTTTCGTACGCAATGGCATGGGTTTCACGTTTGCTGATCCGTCCGCCCTTCCCCCTGAAATTTCGGATGAGATTGCGTTGATCCCTTGGTCTCTGGGTGCCAGCATTGAACTCGCATATTTCTTGCCGCAGGTTAGCCGCCCTCACGAAAACAGAGATACATTCCTGAAATTGCTGAAAGATGTATGCAAGGACCGCTACGGCCAGGCGCACTCTTGAAACAGGTCGAGCTTTGCATCACGCACACACTCTCTCCTGCCTGCTCTCAACCAAGTACTGGTTTTGTAGTGGGCTGGATGGGGCACGTTTTGAATCGCTTCAATCAACCTCCGACACACTGGGGCGACGCACGGACCATGTATGTGTCTAAAACAGCGATGCGACGTGCGCGCAGCCATCAACAGTCACCAGGGAGTTTATGAGGAGAATGGTAGCGTGAGGCGGACTTGAACCGCCGACCCCAGCATTATGAGTGCTGTGCTCTAACCAACTGAGCTATCACGCCGTAACCAGTGGGGCGTGCAGTACCCAAGGCTTGGGCCGGTGTCAAACGGATTCCTGACGATCCGGCCCAAAAAAATTCGGGCCTCAGCCCTTTTTCTGAATCTCGACCGCATGCGGGTATGGGATCGAAATACCCTTGGCGTCAAACGCCTCTTTCACCGCCTTGGTGACCTGGAATTTCAGCTCCCAGTAGTCGGCCGCATTACACCAGATTCGCGCCGTCAGATCGACCGAGCTGTCGCCCAGGTTGGTCACCCGCACCCACGGTGCGGGATCGGACAAAACGCGCTCGTCGGCCGTGGCCACCTCTTCGATGATCTGCATCGCCGTGTCGGCGCTGTCGCCATAATCAATTCCGAACACCAGATCGACGCGACGGGTATCATGGGCGGAATAGTTGGTGATGATCGAACCCCAGGCCTGACCATTGGGCACGATGATCTGAACGTTGTCGGGCGTCACAAGTTCGGTCACGAACAGGTTGAGATCCTTCACGGTGCCAGCCGTCCCGCCAATATCGACGTACTGACCCAGTTTGTAAGGACGGAACACCACCAGCATCACGCCAGCCGCCAAGTCGCTGAGTGTTCCCTGCAACGCCAGGCCAATGGCCAACGAGGCTGCGCCCAATATGGCAACGATACTGGTTGCCTGAATTCCAAAGATTCCCAGAACGGCCACCAGGACAATCGCCAGGATGACCCATTTCACCATGCTGGCCACAAAGTTTCCCAGCGTCGGGTCGATCTGAGGGGTCTTGTTGATACGTCGCCGCACCATGCCGGCGATCATGCCGGCGGCGATCCAGCCGACAATCAGAACGATCAGGGCTTTGATCGCATTCAAGACCACCGGCCCGTAGGCTTCGGTTTGAGAGAGGACCTCTTCCACGTGCGTCTCCTTTTCATGACACATTATCCCGCGCTGAGATCTGTCCCGCACAGGTTGAACGCGATCATTCAAGAAAAAGGCCTGTTACGTCTAGGTTTTTGATCCAGCCAAGTTCCCCATACTGTTCACATGTGAACAGCCACCCCATGGAAGGCGCACAGCTTGCCCCCTGTTTTTGCCGATCAGAGCACATAAGTTGGTCGCAACCAAAACCCGGAGATCCACATGACTGACCTGTCCGCTTTCCCCATCACCCGGAAATGGCCCGCACAGAACCCCGAAATACTACAGCTCTATTCCTTCCCGACCCCCAATGGGGTCAAACCCTCGATTATGCTCGAAGAGACGGGGTTGGAGTATGAAGCCCATAAAGTCACGTTGGCTGATGCCGATGTCAAAAGCCCTGAATTCCTATCGCTGAACCCCAACAACAAGATCCCAGCCATCATCGACCCCAACGGGCCTGATGGCGAACCGATCGGATTGTTCGAAAGCGGTGCCATCCTGCTGTATCTGGCTGAGAAGACCGGCAAGTTCATCGGCCAAACCGCCAGTGACAAGCATCACATCACCCAATGGCTGATGTTCCAGATGGGTGGCGTGGGCCCGATGCTGGGCCAGCTTGGATTCTTCTACAAGTTCGCAGGCGCCGAAATCGAAGATCCCCGCCCGCGCGAACGCTACATCAACGAAGCCAAACGCCTGCTGGGCGTAATCGACGGTCAGCTTGAGGGCCGTGATTGGATTGCCGGCGACTATTCCATCGCCGACATGGCCATTGCGCCCTGGCTGAATGGGCTGAACTTCTACGGTGCGACAGAGATCGTCGAGTTGGACAGCCGAAAGAACGTTCTGGCCTACCTGGACCGCTTCCGCGACCGCCCCGCCGTGCAGCGTGGCATGAATATTCCTGCCCGGGATTAACCCGGCAAAGTGCCTGTCAGCACATAGCGCAGGATTTCAACAACTTGCTGCGGCTCTTCGGCGACGGCCAGGGCCGCAGCATGCACTTCTTTCAGCGCGTGCTGATGCTCGGGCGGGTTCAGCACGATGATCGACTTGCCAAGTGCTGCGGCATAGCCCGCGTCAAAGGCAGCGTTCCACTGCTTGTACTTGTCGCCAAAACGCACCACGACAACATCAGCGTCCTCGATCCCCTTGCGGGTACGGATCGCATTGACCATCGCGCCCTTGTGGTCATGCCAATACTTGTTTGGTTCAGCCCCCAAGATCGCCACACCGCAGTCGTCACTCGCACCGTGATCGGTGACCGGGCTGCTGAACGTCACATCCAGACCTTCGGCCCCTTGGGTGATCTGTTCGCGCCAATCGGTGTGAATTTCACCGGATAGATACACTTTCATCATCTTTTTCTCCCTCCATCAAAAAAGGGGCACAACCGGCCCCTTCTTCTTGTTTCGAATACGGAGCCTGCGCGACGTCAGCCGCGCAATGCGCCGCCTGTGGCTTTGGTCACCTTGGCAACGATCTTATCACTGATTGCCTCGATGTCCTTTTCCTTCAGCGTCTTTTCGGTCGGTTGCAAACGCACGGTGATGGCCAGGGATTTCTTGCCCTCACCCACCGAGCCACCAATGAACTCATCAAAGACACGAACCTCTTCGATCATCGCTTTGTCGGCACCGCTTGCGGCGTTCACCAGGGTCAGAGCCTCGACGTCCTCATCGACCACAAAGGCAAAGTCACGCTCGACCGCTTGCAGGTCGCGCAACTCCAGCGCACCACGGCTTGCCCCTGATTTGCGTGGCATCGGCACCTCGTCGGGCCAGATGGTAAAGGCCACGGCCGAGCCTTTGATGTCCATCGCTTGCAGCACACGGGGGTGCAGTTCGCCAAAGACACCCAGAACCTTTTTCGGACCGAGGCAGATCTTGCCATGACGACCCGGGTGCCACCAATCCTGCGCGCCGCGCAGGATCTGAACCTTTGCAGGCGCGCCGATGGCCGCCAATACAGCCTCGACATCAGCTTTGGCGTCATAAACATCCACCGCACGCGATGCACCATGCACATCCTTGGGACCGGTTCGCCCCACCAACAGGCCCGAGATCAGGTTGTGCTGCTCGCCTGGCTCACCGCCATGGAAGGCCGGGCCAACCTCGAACAGAGCCAGATCCATGTACCCGCGTGCCTGGTTGCGGGCCGCTGCCTGCAGCAGACCGGGCAACAGAGCGGGACGCATGTGCGACATGTCCGAACTGATCGGGTTGGCCAGCATCGTCGCATCATCGCCGCCGCCAAACAGCGCCGCCGAAGCCTGATCAATGAACGAGTAGGTGACGCATTCGTTGTAGCCTAGCGCAGCACAGGTCCGGCGCGCCATCTGCTGACGGCGCTGCTGCGGGGTCATCACCGCCTTGGGGACACCTTCAGTCACGCGCGGCAATGGCTTGCCTTCGAGCTTGGTGAGCGACGCGATACGGGCCACTTCCTCGACCAGATCAGCCTCGCCTTGCACATCCGGGCGCCAGGACGGAACATAGGCCATGTTCCCTTCCAGCTTGAAGCCTAGACGCGTCAGGGTCTGGCGCTGTTCACTCTCTGGGATGTCCATGCCCACCAACGATTTCACCCGTTCTGGGTCAAGCTTGTAAGCCCGGCTGTGGTCGGGTTGCGCGCCCGCCATGATCACATTGGACGGCTCGCCGCCACACAAATCCAGGATCATCTGGGTCGCCGCTTCGATCCCGTCCTTGCTCCAGTCGGGGTCAATGCCCCGTTCGTTGCGATAGCGCGCATCCGAGTTGATCTTGAGCGCGCGGCCCGTCAGCGCGGTGCGCACGGTGTCAAAAAACGCAGCCTCGACATAAACGTTGGTCGTCTCGAGAGTACAGCCAGTGTGCAGCCCCCCCATGACACCGGCAATGCTCTCAATCCCGCTATCGTCCGAGATCACGGTCATGTCGTCGCCGAATGTGTATTCCTTCTCGTCCAGTCCCACGAGTGTCTCGCCCGCCTTCGACCGGTGCACGCGCAGGCTACCCTGCACCTTGTCCGCATCGAACACGTGCAAGGGACGATTGCGGTCAAACGTGAAGAAGTTGGTGATATCGACAAGAGCCGAAATCGGCCGCAGACCAATCGCGGTCAGCCTGTCCTGCAGCCATTGCGGCGACGGTCCATTTTTCACGTCGCGGATCAAGCGACCATAGAACACGGGGCAAGCCTCGCGTGTGTCTTCGTCGATGGTCACGTTGATCGGGTTCAGGAACTCTCCTTCCACCGGTGGGATTTCACGGGTTTTGAGTGTCCCCAAGCCACGTGCAGCCAGATCACGAGCGATTCCGTAGACACCAAGCGCATCGGGGCGGTTCGGCGTGATCGCGATCTCGATCATGGGATCAACCTTGGCAGGCGCGTTCTCGGCCAGCCAATCGACAAAGCTGTCGCCAACCTCGCCAGACGGCAGTTCGATGATGCCGTCATGCTCATCCGACAGCTCCAGCTCGCGCTCGGACGCCATCATACCAAAACTTTCGACGCCGCGGATCTTGCCGACGCCGATGGTAATGTCGAGGCCGGGAATGTACATCCCGGGCTTGCAGACCACCACGGTGATACCTTCGCGGGCATTGGGCGCGCCACAGATGATCTGCATCTCGCCCTCGTCGGTGTCGACCTTACACACCCGCAGCTTGTCCGCATCGGGGTGCTTTTCGGCGTGCTTCACATAGCCCAGGGTAAACCCCTTGAGCCGGTCAGCCGGGTTCACGATCTCTTCGACCTCAAGACCCAGATCGGTCAGGGCCTCGGCTATCTCGTCCACCGAGGCGTCGGTGTCGAGGTGGTCCTTCAACCAGGAAAGGGTGAATTTCATTGCGTCTCGTCCGCGATTGATCAGAAAGTTACAGCAGGCTTTATCGGATCAGCCCCGGTGGGGAAAGGGTACAAGGGCCCACGATGTCATTTTGCCTGAATCCGTTGGCCGAATGCACAAATCAGATTTTTTTTGGCCCCTTCGCAAGATTATGTGTACGCTTAGCATATTGATCTTGGGGGAGCATCAATATGACATCTGAAAAAACCGGGCCACAGTCTGCGTTCTTCGTGATCGCAGACATATCCGGGTACACAAAATTCATGTCCGAGACTGAAATCACGCACGCCAAGGGAATCCTTGAGCAATTGTTCGGTGCCTTGGTCCCAGCTATCCGGTCTCCGCTGACCATTTCCGGTCTGCAAGGCGACGCGGTTTTTGCCTTTGCGTTTGAAAGCGATGTGATGACCAAACAGTTCATCATCGACTTTGCCGAACAGATTTACTGCGCCTTTGCCCGCAGCAAGGAAAAGATGCAGATCAACACCTCATGCGGATGCGGCGCCTGTGCCAACGTTGATGGACTGGAACTCAAAATCGTGGTGCATTACGGCGAATGTGTCGTGCAGGAAACCGGTGGGCGGCAAGAGCTGGCCGGGACGGATGTCATCACCGCCTTTCGCCTGCTCAAGAATACCGTCAAAGAGCGAACTGGCATGGATGCGTACATGCTCGTCTCATGCGACGCGCTGCGCAAGATGGACATGAAAGAGCTGTTTTCCCAAGACGAGTTCTATACCGAGGACATCGAGCACATCGGAGAGCTCGAGTATGTGGTCCGCGATCTGAAACAGGCGTGGGAGCGTAGACGCGGATCGGAACAAGTGTTCGTCAAACCTGAAGAAGAGTTGCTGATGGAAGAATGGGCCATCCCGGTAACGGTATCTCCCGCGGCCGCTTTCACCGCCTGTACCCGTCCCGACATGCGCGCCAAATGGCTGGGCGCAGACGCGGTGGACCTGCTGGGGGCGAACAAGGGCAAGGTTGAACCCGGCACAATGTACCATTGCCACCACGGCGACGACATTTTCCCGTTCGAGATCATTGATTGGCGGCCCGGAGAATACGTTACTGGCCGCTACAACCTGCCGATGGGCCTGACGATGTATGAGACCAACGAGCTGGTGTCTGTTGGTGATGGCACGATGATCAAGATCCGGTTTGCAACGCCCAAAGGCGGCAACCTGATGGGGCGGCTTATGACCGGCATGGTCAAGAAAAAGCTCAAGTCGATCATCGTCCCAGACAAAGAAAACCGGATCAATCGCCTGAAAGAAATCTGCGCCAATTGGCTGGCCGAAGACGCATCACTTGCGCCTGACAGGCCAAAAGATGTCGGCGAATTGATCGGCGCTCAAGGATAAGTCGGCGCACGCCCCAACAACTCGTCCAACTGGCGTCCGACCCAACCGTGCGGGATGAAATGCCCGCCCGGGTGGGTGTCCAGAGTAACCTTGCCCTGCTGGCAACTGGTCCACTCCACACGGCTCAGCGTCAGGAACGGCTCAACGCTCCAATCCCCCTTGGGCGTGGCATCTCCGCAGTCGTATTGCGCCCGCCACAAGGCAACGGGATGCGTCGTGTCACCACCCAGGCCAAAGGGAAAACCCATCACCGTATCGCGTAGCCCATGCACATGGCGCACCTCGGCCGGGGCGGTGGGGCAATACTCGGTCTGCCGGATGGTGCCGGCGATGCCCATGAGCGCCGCAATTGGCGTTACCGACTGACAGGCATAGCGCCAGGCCATCGCCCCACCATAAGAATAGCCCGAGACATAGATACGCTCCGAGTCGATCGGATAGTGTTTTGCCACATCCGCCAGCACATCATCACCAAAGCCCACGTCATCGGTGTCCGAGGTCCAAAAATCCCAGCTTTTGTGCCGCCCGTTCGGAGCCACCAGCAAGACGCCGCGCAATTTCGTGTGCCCTGCAATCCGCTGATGCCGCACCACCAGATCGCCCTGCCGCGACCAACCGTGGAAATGCATCAGCACCGGCAGGGGCGTCTCGCCATCCCAACCATCAGGCTCCAGCACATGATACGAGCGATCGCCCAGATCGCAGGCGGTCTGCCCATGGCAGTCGGATTTCCACGGCCCCATGGCAAAAGCAGAAGTTGCAGAAAGAATAAGACAGGCAAGCGCAGTTCTGATCATGGCTCGACCCTACCCGCCCTGCGGACCATGTCACGTCACATCTCTGTGGGGAGAAAGCCGCGCCATCGGTAGACCGCGGGATGGCGATGTCACCGGGGTGCGGGGCACTTTATCCCCGCAAAAATCCGTCTGTGCTCTGATTGAAAATGCGACGCATCCAAGTCGCCAGCCTTGGCGAGCGGTCTGGCGATGGCGCGGCGGCCTACGGCCTTGATTCCGCGCCGCACAAAGATCTACTTTCTGAAGCTTTTCAGTAATTTTTTGGTTCGGTAGACACTTTCGCTTCGATGCCGCGCAATTTGATCTCGTTTTTTCCAAACCGAATCGAACGCGTGCGCGAAAACGGAAACAGGACCCCATACGAAAACGGAATAGGCCAGGAACACCCAAACCGGCGTGAAGAACAAAACGACCACAGAAAGAACAAAGGCCACGCCAATGATGACGCGGCCTTTCCAGCGTGGCGTCGCCTCGGCGTGCCGCAACATCCAATTGTAAATGACAGCCATGTAATAGCTGACACTGTACATCTAGCGGCTCAAACCACCATGCAGGTTCGGCATGTCCAGCGCGGCAAACCCATAGTGGCGCAGCCAGCGCAGGTCGCTTTCAAAGAAGGCGCGCAGGTCGGGGATGCCGTATTTCAGCATCGCGATCCGGTCGATCCCCATGCCAAAGGCAAAGCCCTGATATTCGTCAGGATCAATACCACCGGCCGCGATCACCTTGGGGTGGACCATGCCCGAGCCCAAAATCTCCAGCCAGTCGTCGCCTTCGCCAATCTTGAGCGTCCCGCCCTCCCAAGAGCAGCGGATGTCGACCTCGGCCGACGGCTCGGTGAACGGGAAATGCGAGGCGCGGAAGCGCAGGTCGACGCCATCAACCTCGAAGAACGCCTTCACGAATTCCTCGAGCACCCATTTCAGGTTCGCCATCGAGATGTCCTTGTCGATGGCAAGACCTTCGACCTGGTGGAACATCGGCGTGTGCGTCTGATCATAGTCGGCGCGGTAGACACCACCGGGACAGATCACGCGGATCGGCGCGCCGGTTTTCTCCATCGAACGGATCTGCACCGGCGAGGTATGCGTGCGCAGCACATGCGGCGGGCGGTTGTCGCCCTGATCGCGGTGCATATAGAACGTGTCCATCTCGGCCCGCGCGGGGTGGTGGCCGGGGATGTTCAACGCATCAAAATTGTACCAATCGGTTTCGATCCGGGGGCCTTCGGCCACGGCAAAACCCATCTCGGCAAAGATCGCGGTCAGCTCTTCGCTGGCCTGGCTGATCGGGTGCAGGCTGCCCTGACGACTTGGGCGCACGGGTAGGGTCACGTCCAGCCATTCTGTGCGCAGACGCTCGTCCAGAGCGGCATCGGCAAGACCGGCCTTCTTCGCGGAGAGTGCCGAGTTGATCTCATCCTTGAGCGCGTTGAGCGCGGGGCCTGCCACCTGGCGTTCCTCGGGCGTCATCTTGCCCAATTCGCGCATCTTCAGCGCCACTTCGCCCTTTTTGCCCACGGCGGCCACGCGGATCGCCTCAAGCGCCGCTTCGTCGCCTGCATCGGCGATCTGACCCAGATATTTTGCCTTAAGATCGTCCATGACGGTCCCCTGATCACATGTTGCAGCCCTGCTATCACAGCAGCCGCTGAAAGCAAGGGCGGGCGATTAAGCGCGGCGCAACAATGTGGCCTGCGGGCCGCTTTGGATCGCGCGGGCGGGCGCGCCATAAACCTCGGGCGTGTCTCGCAGCTCGGGGAACAGCGCAAAAAGCTCCTGCGCCGTCTCACTCTCGAGCGCGCCAAGAGCCAGTTGCCCCGGATAAAAACTCTCGCTGTCCAGACCACCGGTCGAGACGATCTGATGCGCATCAAAGAAGAGGTGCACGTAGCGAACGATATCCAGCGGCGCCCAGCTGACACCCTGCCCGTCGATCAGCGATTTCGCAGGCACAAGCACCTCGTCCTCTCCGAACAAAAGTTCGACCTGCCAGCCCGATACTAGAATGCGATGCTGGGGCGAGATCAGGACATCGCGATGCGCCCCATATGTGCCTGCGGTAATTCGAACCGGCGAATACCGTCCATGCCCCCGCACCGTTTTTGACCCGACCCAGCGAACCGGTTGCAGGCCATCGTCGCGTGTCATCACGAGATCACCGGGCTTGATCATCTCGACAGGGCGTTCACCACTGGCCGTGTCGATCAGGGTTCCGGCCACAAAACACGCCAGCCCGGAATCGCCGGGGTTGACGGTGCCATAGGTCAGGACATCGGGATTGGGCTGGTTGAACTGCAATGTCGTGGTTGTCGAATTCGGACCCACCAAAACCGGCAGGTTGTCGGACGTGGCACCATCTGCCGCGCCGCCGATTGCAGTGATGTTCTGCGTGCCGCCGCCGATATCATAGAAGTCGATCACGTCGTTGGTGGTGGTATTGGTGAGCGCATAGGCCTCGTAGTTATTCGAGCCACCGCCATCCGGATCCGTCAGAAGGATGTTGAAGAAATCCGCCGAGATCACATAGACGACCTCACCATTGTCTGGATCGACGGACACCTGAACCCCGGGATCGTCCAGTCGCACCTCGACTCCGACAGTGCCGTTGGCCTGATAGAAGGACACGGTGAAGTCGGCCGGATTTTCGCTGGGGCTTAGCGAGACCTCAAGAAACTCGGACACGCCCGAGGCGCGCGCATAGGCGTTGGAGTAATGAAGTTCACTGATACGAGCCACGGCGGTACACCAAACGTTTGTTTCTGCGTCTGTATATGCCTGTGCAAACTGGCAAAAATAGGGTTTAATTTGGAACTCCACATCAAATTTGCAGTGTTGCGTAGCGTTTCGCTTGCGTCTGCCCCCTTCCTGCCCGAGCGTTTGGATGTGAGGAGAGACCTGTCGACATGCAAAACGCGACCCCGCCCAAACCCTGGTTGGTCCTGTTGGGGCTGGCCTTGGGTGTATGTGTCACCAATGGTTTTGCCCGCTTTGCCTATGGGCTGATTTTGCCGGCGATGAAGTCCACACAGAATTGGACATATGCAGAAGCAGGGTGGCTCAACACTGCCAACGCCTTGGGCTATGTTCTGGGGTCGCTATTCACCATGGCGTTGATCCGCCGCGTCGGGGCATCTCGCCTGTTCAGTGCGGGCGTTGTCCTGACCGCCATATGCCTGTTTGCAACCGGCTTGGATGCTTCTTTGCTAGCCCAGAGTGTTTGGCGCATTCTGGCGGGCGTGTTTGGTGCCGGATCTTTTGTGGCCGGGGGCGCCCTTGCGGCCGCCCTTTTTCAGGATGATCCCAAACGCAATGCCCTATCGATTGCTTTCTATTTTGGCGGCGGCGGAGGTCTTGGCATCGTCCTGTGCGGTGCCGCCTTGCCCATGATGTTGGATTGGCTGGGGCCCGAGGCCTGGCCCTGGAGCTGGATCGGGATCGGCTTGGTGAGCTTTGCCATTTGCCCCTTGAGCATTTGGGCGGGCGAAGCAATGCGGGTCCCCTCGGCGCCACCACCGAGCCGCCAACCGGTGCCGATGCGCAAGATGGTTGGGGAGATCTGCGGCTACGCCGGCTTTGGCCTGGGCTACATCGTTTACCTGACGTTTCTGGCCCTGTGGATGCAGGAACGCGATTACAGCGCCAATTTGATCGCTGGCACCTGGGTCCTGTTGGGAGTGTGCATCACCCTTTCGCCCTTTGCCTGGCGGTCGGTGTTCGCGCGCTTTGCCAATGGCGTTCCCTTGGCCATGATCCTGACCGGAATTGCGATCGGGTCAGCCTTACCAATTTTTGTTCCGTCTGCTGAGGGGCTGATGGTGTCGGCTGTAATCTTTGGTCTGTCGGTATTCATGGCACCTGGCGCGATCACAAACTTCACGCGCCAGAACATGCCGCAAGACAGCTGGGGAGCGACGATCAGCATGTTCACAGTGGTCTTTGCCGTATCCCAAACAGTTGGTCCCATTGGCGCCGGGTTAATCGGGGATCGGACGGGCGACATCGGCGACAGCCTGTTGACGGCGTCTGTCTTGTTGATGATCGGGGCTGTGCTAGCCCTGACCCAAAGACCGCTTGATCGGACTTGAGCAGCGCCCAAAAGAGCCAAATGCTCCCGCCCGTCGTCGATGTCCCTGACGGGACACCTCCTCCCGTTGAGCCGGGCGCCTCGCCTTCGGATCGGCGCGCCACCGTAGAATGCAAGCCATACCGACAAAGGAAAAGGGCCGACCCCGCTAAGGATCGACCCTTCTTTTCACTGTCGCTCGTTTACCGTCTTACGCGGCCAGAGCAGCCTGTGCCTTGGCAACGATGGCGCCGAATGCATCGGGCTCGTGCACGGCCAGGTCGGCCAGGACCTTACGGTCAACTTCGATACCGGCCAGGTTCAGACCGTTGATGAAGCGCGAATATGTCAACGCCTCGTCGTGCGAACGGACGGCAGCGTTGATGCGCTGGATCCACAGCGCGCGGAAGTTCCGCTTGCGCTGTTTGCGGTCGCGAGTTGCATACTGGTTCGCCTTGTCGACGGCCTGAGTTGCGACCTTGAAGGTGTTCTTGCGGCGGCCATAGTAACCTTTGGCGGCCTTGATGACCTTCTTGTGACGGGCGTGAGTCGTGGTTCCACCTTTAACGCGGGACATATCTCAGATCTCCTCTTAGCGATCGTAGGGCATGTAGCCCTTGACGATCTTGGCGTCGGGGGCAGAAAGTGTGGTGTTGCCGCGGGCATCACGGATGAATTTCTTGGTCCGCTTGATCATGCCGTGGCGCTTGCCGGCCTGGCCCGCCAGGACCTTACCGGTTGCTGTCACCTTGAAGCGCTTCTTGGCGCTCGACTTGGTCTTCATCTTGGGCATTTCCGTCTCCTTGAGTTCGGGTTCGGTTCAGACGCGACTCGGCATGCCACTATAAGCCGGTCGCGCGGTAAGAAGCGCCGTTTACGCAAGTCGGATCACTTAGGCAAGAGGGTCAGGGCAGGAATCGCGCGACAACACCGAAAAAAACTTCAGGAATCTGATCGAAGGTATACCCGCCTGGGTGCGTGACGAAGGCATAGGCCATTGCACCCAGGGACATCAACATCACGATCGCAGCAGGGCGCATGGATCTGTCATCGCTATAGGCCGAGATCATCGATGGTATCGACAGGACAGCAAAGACGAGCCCAAAAACAAGTATCAGATCGGTGTCCATGTCGCGCTCCCTATATGGAGAGAGCGTATTAGCCCGGGTCAGTGTTGTAAATCAGCCGTTCATCACACGGCGCCACCCGCAGGATATTGGTGGAGCCTGGAACGTTGAACGGCACACCCGCCGTGACCACGATCTGATCCGTTTCGATTGCAAAACCGTCTGCGCGTGCCGCTCGGGCCGCATTCACCACGGCGCCCTTGAACCGCTCCAACTCGGGCGTCATCACGCAATGGCAGCCCCACGACAGACACAAGCGTCGCGCCGTGCCCCGCAGCGAGGTCAGCGCGATGATCGGCACGCCGGGCCGTTCCCGCGCCGTCTTGAGCGCGGTTGTCCCGCTTTGGGTGAAACAACAGATGGCCTTGATATCGGTCTTTTCGGCGATCTCGCGCGCGGCCGCCACGATGCCATCCGCCACTGTGGTCCCCTGCGCAGTGCGCGAGGCGGCAATGATCTGAACATAGGTCGGATCGGCCTCGACCTCGGTTGCGACACGGTCCATGGTCTGAACCGCCTCGACCGGATAGCCCCCCGCCGCAGATTCCGCACTCAGCATGATGGCATCCGTGCCCTCGTAGATGGCGGTGGCCACATCTGAAACCTCGGCGCGGGTGGGCATCGGGCTTTCGATCATGCTTTCCAGCATCTGGGTCGCCACGATCACCGGCTTGGCCGCTGCCCGGCATTTACGCACCAGACGCTTTTGGATCGGCGGCACCGCGGCCACGGGCAGTTCAACACCCAGATCGCCACGCGCCACCATGATCCCGTCTGAGGCATCAAGGATGTCATCAAACGCCTCGACCGCCGCCGGCTTTTCAATTTTGGACAGGATGGCGGCACGACCATCAGCCAGCGCGCGCGCCTCGAACACGTCCTTGGGTCGCTGCACAAAACTAAGCGCCAGCCAATCGACGCCCAACTGACAGACAAACTCCAGATCGGCGCGGTCCTTTTCGGACAGCGCCGCCAGTGGCAGCACCACATCCGGCACGTTCACACCCTTACGGTTCGAAATCGTCCCGCCAATCACGACGGTGCAGTTCGCATGATCCGCACCGCAACTCTCGACCTTCAGCCGGATCTTGCCGTCATTGACCAGCAAATGCGCGCCCGGTTCCAGCGCCTCGAAAATCTCGGGATGTGGCAAACACACGCGGGTCGCATCGCCGGGTGTCTCGTCCAAATCCAGTCGGAAGGATGCGCCCGGTACCAGCTCTTCAGCGTCGCCCGCAAAGACCCCCACCCGAAGTTTCGGCCCCTGAAGGTCGGCCAGAATGGCAATCGGGCTGTCCAGATCCTTTTCAATCTGGCGGATGATCCGATGCTTTTCGCGGATTTCGTCATGCGAGCCGTGGCTCATGTTCAAACGAAACACGTCGGCACCCGCCTCGTGCAGCGACCGGATCATGTCATAGTTTTCTGACGCCGGTCCCAGCGTCGCCACGATTTTTACATTTCTGAGGCGTCGCATGGCTGCTCCTTTGGTTCCGCACATTGTTACCGCAAACGGTCTTGCACCGCTTATCGCGCAATTCCCTTTCTGCGGCAACTGTCCTACACCTGCGACAAAAGAGATGACAGGCGCATGACATACACCCCCTATTACACCCATGGCGAAAACAAACCCTCCCGCTGGCTGATCACCTGCGACCACGCCACCAACACTGTCCCGCCTGAAATCAACGGCGGAGACCTGGGTTTGCCGCGCGAGGATATGGAGCGTCACATCGCTTATGACGTCGGCGCCTATGAGGTGTCGCGCCATTTGGGCGAGATTCTGAATGCGCCGGTGGTGGCCTCGAACTTCTCACGCCTGGTGATCGACCCGAACCGGGGCGAAGATGACCCGACGCTGTTGATGAAGCTCTACGATGGCTCGATCATCCCCGGAAATCGCCATGCAGACGTGGCCGAGAGGGAGCGGCGGCTAGACATGTGCTATCGCCCCTACCACCGCGAGCTGGCGCGCATGGCCGCCCTGCCCCACGCGATCGTCGTCTCGGTCCATTCGTTCACGCGCCAACTACGCGGCCGCGATCCCCGCCCGTGGGAAATCGGCATCCTCTACACCCCGGACGAGCGCTTTTCCCGACCGCTGATCAACCGGCTCAAGGCCGAGGGCGATCTGACCGTAGGTGAAAACGAGCCCTACACCGGCGTTCTGCCCGGCGATGCCATCGACACGCATTGCACCGCCCATGGCCGCCCGAACGTGTTGATCGAGCTGCGAAATGACCTGATCGCGGATCACGCCGGTCAGAGGGCATGGGCTGAGCGACTGGCGCCGATCCTGACTGCAGCGCTGGAGGACAGCGAGCTCTGACCTTGCAACATGACGCCGGGTCAATAGGTGTGGGTTTTCGCGCTCACATTCTTGTGAGGTCACGCCTCACACCCCATATAATGGTCAAGGAGGACAACAGATATCCCTGAAAGGAGGGTATCATGACCGTAGAATTCCTGACCACCGTCTTTGGTTGGATGACCGTTCTGAACATAGGCTTTCTGGCTTTTACCACAGTGATGCTGTTGGCAATGCAGAATTGGGTGACCGGGGTTCACGCCCGGATGTTCAAGATGGAAGAGGCCGACGTCCGCAAAGCGTATTTCGCCTATCTTGCAAAGTACAAGACACTGACCTTGGTCTTTGCCGTGGCCCCGTACTTTGCGCTGAAACTGGCCTGATCTTAAGCGGAACGCGCTGTTGCGCGCTCCGCTAATCCTGTTTCCTCAAGCTGTATGTCACTCAATCGGTCTTGTCTGCATGCCGGTCATAGATGGCGCGGGCGCGATAATTTTTCTCGCGGGTCATCCAGCGCACCACGTCCCAGCCCTGGCTTTCAGCAAAATCCCCGACGGCCCTGATCATCAGATCAACCACACCCTGACCCTGCAAACTTGGATCGACAAACATGTCGTCGATGTAGGCACCGATGGTAGCAGGCAGCGGTCGCTCGTAGGATCGAAAATGCGTGAAACCGACCAATTCGCCCGCCTCGGCTTCAGCAACGATGCAGCGAGTCTGCGCCGTCGGCGTCATGATCCAGCCCCAAACACGCGCACGCATCTGTGGCGTCTGCTCGGTCCTGCCAAAGGTGGCATAGGCCAGAAACACGCGCTCCCATGCCGCGCGGTCCGCCTCTGTCGCAAATCTGGTTGTGATGGTCATAGGAATTTCTGCCTGCTCAAATCCGGGGTGAACCCCGCCTGCGGCACCATGTGCGGGGACCGAGCTCATCGTCAACTCCGCGCCCGTTGTAACGCGCCCTGTTGGTTGCTACCTCTACGTCAAACCCTAGCCATTCGGAGCCACCCCATGGACCAGCAGACAGAAATCGAACTCCAGGCCGCTGCCTTTCGCCGCCTGCAAAAGCACCTGATGGAAGACCGCACCGACGTCCAGAACATCGACATGATGAACCTGACCGGTTTTTGCCGCAACTGCCTGTCGCGCTGGTATCAGGAAGCAGCCAACGAAAAGGGCATCGAGATGGACAAAGGCCAAGCTCGCGAGATTTTTTACGGCATGACGATGGACGAATGGAAAGCCAACTATCAGACCGACGCCAGCCCCGAAAAACAGGCCGCGTTCGAGGTCGCGTTTGAAGAGAACGTCACGAAGAAGGGCTGAACACCACGCCCTGATCCTGCAAGGCATCAAATTCACTCTGGCCGATCCCCAACTCGGCCAGAACCGACCGGCTGTCGGCCCCGTGCGCGCGTGGTGCGTGGTCCAGTGACGGCCCGCCATGATCAAAGCCGAAACCGGCAACGGCAAGCGCCATGTCTCCAGCGGTCTGGATTACCGGACGGGTCGCCAGTTGTTCCTCCTCCAAGGCCTCGGCCAAACCACGCACCCGAGCGGCAGGCACATGGGCCGCGTTCAGCCTGTCTTCCCACTCAGCCGCCGTGCGCGTTGCAAGAGCTTCAGCCAAAACCGCCGCATCCTCTTCTCGACGCGCTCTGATCTGCGCCCGGGGCGTCGCCTGGATGGCATCCGCCCGCGCATCCTGTCCGATCACGCGCATCAAGTTGGCCATCTGTGTATTGGTGAACGCGCCGATCATCACCTGCCCGTCCGCAGTGTCATAAGTTGCATAGCCCGCAAGCGTCGGATCCTGATTGCCGTGCGGCCTGGGCGCGTGCCCCGTCGCCAAGGTTGTCGCAGTGTGCGAGTTCATCAGCATCAGCGCGCAATCCGCCATCGACACGTCTATCCGCCGCCCCAAACCATTCCGCGATCGCCCGAACAAAGCCGCCGAGATCGCCATGGCCGCCTGCGCCCCTGTGCCATAGTCAACCATCGCAGGGCCCACGCGTACCGGGTCACCGTCCGCTTGGCCATTGGCAGCCATGATGCCGGTAAAGGCCTGGATCACCACGTCATAAGCCGCATGCGCCGCCTTGGGTCCAGTGGCCCCAAACCCGCTGATCGCACAGTAGATCAAATCGGGTTTCAACGCGGACAGGCGGTCATACTCAAGCCCCAACTCTTCAACCGCGTGGGATGTGTAGTTCTGCACCAGAACTTCCGCCGTTGCGACCAAGCGGTCGAACACTTCCCGACCTTGCTCGGACTTCAGATCCAGTGCCAGCGTCCGTTTGCCGCCTCCCTGCGCCTGAAACGACAAGCCCATCCCTTGGGCGTTCAGAGCAGTATCTGCACCTTCTGCGCGGGTCATGTCGTGCTGACCGACAGGTTCGATCTTGATGACCTCGGCCCCAAGAACGCTCAACTGATAGGCACAAAATGGACCTGCAAACACATGTGTCAGATCCAGCACCCGCAATCCTTCAAACGGTCGCATAAAAAATCCTCCCTCAGGTCAGGCTGGCCCAAGGGAGGATTGCAAACTGTTCCGTTCTCGTCAGAGACGCGTCGTGTTCTGGCCTCAGATCGCGGCCTTGAGGCTTTCGTCCAGATAGATCTCGCGCAGGCGCTTGGCGATTGGACCCGGGGTGCCGTCACCCAACTGAACACCGTCGATTTCAACCACCGGCATCACAAAGGCCGAGGCGGAAGTGGTGAAGGCTTCATCCGCCTCCTTTGCCTCGTCGATAGTGAACAAACGCTCTTCGACTTCCATCTGGGCCTCAGCCGCCATGCGCAGAACCGCCTTGCGAGTGATACCGTGCAGGATGTCGGTCGACAGAGGGCGGGTCACGATCTTGCCGTCCTTGACGAAATAGGCGTTGTTCGAGGTGCCTTCGGTCACATGGCCATCTTCGATCAGCCATGCATCATCACAACCAGCGGCCTTGGCCATCATCTTGCCCATCGAAGGATAGAGTAGCTGCACTGTCTTGATATCACGACGGCCCCAGCGGATATCTTCGATCGAGATGATCTTGGCACCCTTTTTTGCTGCCGGGCTGTCGGCCAGACCAGGTTTGTTCTGGGTGAACAGCACGATGGTCGGCTTGGTGTCCGCTGAAGGGAACACAAAGTCACGGTCGCCATCGCTGCCGCGAGTGACTTGCAGATAGACCAGACCTTCGTTGATGTCGTTCAGTTCCACCAGCTTGCGGTGGATCTCGAGCAGCTCGTCCTTGGTGCAAGGCTCGGCCATCTGCAACTCGTCCAGCGAGCGTTTCAAACGCACGGCGTGGCCTTCGAAATCAATCAGCTTGCCGCCCAGGACGCTGGTCACCTCGTAAACGGCATCCGCCATCAGGAAACCGCGGTCAAAAATCGACACCTTCGCCTCGGTCTCGGGCAGGTATTCGCCATTTACATAAACAGTACGGGTCATGTTTGTCTCCTCAGCCCCAGAGCGCCGCTTCGGGCGGGTGCACTCCGGCGTCGTCAAAATTCAGCGGTGTGTCGCGGTCTTCGGCCAACAAGAGCGGGCCGTCAAGGTCGGTCACAACCGCTCCCTGTGCCACCAGTGTCGCAGGGGCCATCGCCAGCGAGCTGCCAACCATACAGCCAACCATGACTTCGTACCCTTCGGCCAGGGCCGCATCGCGCAGCTTAAGCGCCTCGGTCAGGCCACCGGTCTTGTCCAGCTTGATGTTGACCACATCATACTTGCCCTTGAGTTTGGGCAGGCTGGTGCGGTCATGGCAGCTTTCATCAGCACAAACTGGCACCGGGCGATCCATCCCGATCAGCGCGTCATCTTCACCGGCAGGCAACGGCTGCTCGACCAGAGCCACGCCAAGGCGCACCAGATGCGGTGCCAGATCGGCATAAACCTCGGCCGACCAGCCTTCGTTGGCGTCCACGATGATCTTGGAGTTCGGCGCGCCTGCGCGAACTGCTTCCAGACGCGGCATGTCATCTGCCGTACCCAGCTTGATCTTGAGCAGCGGGCGGTACGCGTTTTCTTCGGCCTGCTTTCGCATCTCCTCAGGCGAGGCCAGCGACAGCGTATAAGCGGTGATCTCAGCACCCGGAGCTTCAAGCCCCGCCAATTCCCACGCGCGTTTGCCTGCACGTTTGGCTTCCAGGTCCCACAAAGCGCAATCAACCGCGTTGCGCGCAGCCCCTGCGGGCAGCAGATCCATCAGCCTTTCGCGGTCGAATGTCTCGGGTAGGCCGCGGATTTCGGCTTCGACCGACTCCAGCGTTTCGTTGTAGCGGGCATAGGGCACACATTCGCCGACGCCCTGGTGTTCGCCATCGGTGATCCGCACCGTCAGCACATGGGCCTCGGTCCGCGATCCGCGCGAGATGGTGAACACCTGCGCCAGTTTGAACACATCACGGGTGACTTCTATCTGCACGCGCCCCATCCTTCTTCTCGTTCAAAATACGGCCGCCGGAGGCGGATCAACTCCTCCTCCGGCGGCACGCTTAGATCAGATTGCCGCCAGCGCATCCACCAGCTTTTCCGCGCCAAAGCGGAACGGGTCGGTGGCGGGCAGGCCCATGTCGGCCTCCAGCTCGGCCAGATAGGCCTTGGCCTCATCCTCGGGCATGTGCTGTGTGTTCACCGAAATGCCTACGACCTGGCAGGCCGGGTTGGCAACTTTGCCAAGCGCCAGTGCCATGTCACGCAATTCAGGCAACGACGGCTGCTGATAATCGGGCAGACCGCGCATGTGTTCGCGGGTCGGCTCGTGTGCCAGAACCAGAGCATCAGGCTGGCCGCCGTGGATCAGGGCCATGGTCACGCCCGAATAGGACACGTGGAACAGGCTGCCCTGACCTTCGATGTGGTCCCAGTGGTCTTCGTCGTTGTCCGGGGTCAGCCATTCGACCGAACCCGCCATGAAGTCGGCGATCACGGCATCGAGCGGCACACCATCACCGGTCACCAGAATGCCGGTCTGGCCAGTGGCGCGGAAGGTCGACTTCATGCCGCGCTTGCGCATTTCGGCGTCCATACACAGAGCAGTGTACATCTTGCCGACCGAGCAATCGGTGCCCACAGCCAGAACGCGCTTGCCCTTACGCTTGACGCCATTCGCGATCGGATACTCAACCTCTGGCACACGCACGTCGTGCAGTTTGCGACCAGTGGCTTCGGCCACGGCAACAAGATCGGGCTCGTCACGCAGCAGGTTGTGCAGGCCCGACGCCAGGTCAAAGCCCTCTTCCAGCGCCATAACCAGAACTTTTTTCCAGGCTTGGCTGATCACGCCACCCCGGTTGGCCACACCAATGACCAGTGTCTTGGCACCAGCGGCCTTGGCCTCGGTCAGGTCCATGTCCTTCAGGCCAAGATCGGCCTTGCAGCCGTCCATCCGGAACTGACCCACGGCGTTCTCAGGGCGCCAATCCTTGATGCCTATGGCAACTTTGGCCGCGAGTTGGTCGGGCGCATCGCCCAAAAACAGCAAATACGGTGTCTCGATCATTGCGGTGCACTCCCATTCTTGATTCTGGCGTATGCTAATGAGGCGATCTCACGAGCACTTCGCGTTATGACGAATTTGAAAACCATCAAAGGGATAATCTTGCGCCAAATGACAGGTCAGCGCAAAAATATTCCAAGTTTTCACTTCGATTAAACTTTGTGCAGCTTATTGAACACTCATGTCGAAGATGCTGCACAGGCAATGCTGCATCTGCACAAAGAGCCTTGCGCTAAGCTGCGCAATTTAATACCCCATTTCTCAAGAAAATCGAAATATCCTTACCCTCGCGACAGGAGATCACATGAGCTTCCGCATTCAGCCCGCCGCCCCCGCGCGACCCAATCGCTGCCAGTTGTTCGGCCCGGGCTCCAACACCAAACTGTTCCCGAAAATGGCCGCATCGGCTGCGGATGTGATCAACCTCGACCTCGAGGATTCGGTGGCCCCCTCGGACAAGGACGTCGCCCGCGCCAATGTGATCGAAGCACTCAACACCGTGGATTGGGGCAACAAATACATGTCCGTCCGCATCAACGGCCTGGACACGCCCTATTGGTACCGCGACGTGGTTGACCTGCTGGAGCAGGCCGGTGACCGCATCGACCAGATCATGATCCCCAAAGTGGGTTGTGCCGAAGATGTCTATGCCGTGGACGCCCTGGTCACCGCGATCGAACGCGCCAAGGGCCGCACCAAGCCTGTGAGCTTTGAGGTGATCATCGAATCTGCTGCTGGCATCGCACATGTCGAAGCGATCGCGGCCTCATCCCCCCGCATGCAGGCCATGAGCCTTGGCGCGGCTGACTTTGCAGCCTCAATGGGCATGCAGACCACCGGCATCGGCGGCACGCAGGAAAACTACTACATGCTGCGCGAAGGTGTGAAGCACTGGTCGGACCCGTGGCATTGGGCCCAGGCCGCCATCGTCGCCGCCTGCCGCACGCACGGCATCCTGCCGGTCGACGGCCCGTTCGGCGACTTCTCGGACGACGAAGGCTACATCGCACAGGCCAAACGCTCAGCCACTTTGGGCATGGTTGGCAAATGGGCCATCCACCCCAAGCAGATCGCGCTGGCGAACGAGGTCTTCACTCCATCGGAAGAGGCCGTCACCGAAGCCCGCGAGATCCTGGCCGCCATGGAACAGGCCAAGGCCAACGGCGAAGGCGCAACCGTCTACAAGGGCCGCCTTGTCGACATCGCGTCGATCAAACAGGCCGAAGTGATCGTGGCACAGGCCGAGCTGATCGCAGCGGGCTAAATCCGGCGACCAAAAGACGAAAGGGCCTCAGGCACATCGCGCCTGAGGCCCTTTTTCGTTTCTGCAATGGATCAGGCGGCGGACTTTGCCACCGGCAGCGCCATCATCATCCCGGCGATCTCGTCCAGTTCCTCATCGCTGATAGGGCAAGCCGCATTTTTCGCCATCCCGTGATTGGCCGGGTTACGCATTTCTGCGGCCAAGGCCGAAACGCTCACGTCCGCGCATTCTGCGGGTAGCGCAGCCGGGATGCCACAGGCCCGCATCAGGTTGGACAAGGCCCCGGGCAAAGCCCGCGCTTCAGCCGCCGCACCCAGAGCCTCAGCCGCACGGGCATAATTCTCGGCCCCCTCAGGGCGCTCCACCAACCAGGGCATGCTAACCTCCAGCCCCAATCCAGTGGCCAGCCCGTGGTGGACCCGCGAAAGCGAGCCAAGCGAATGGCTGATGTTGTGCCCCATGTGCGTGTTGCAATTGTGCAGGGACAATCCAGCAACCATGCTGCCCCACAACACTTGTCCCCGCGCCTCGATGTCGGATCCATCCGCCACAGCCCGTGGCAGGGCATCGCTCATGATGCGCAAAGCCTCTAGCCCGTACATCAGCCCCGCAAGGCTGGTGGTGCGGGCGGTGGAACCCTCTAGCGCATGGGCCACCGCATCAATTCCGGTCCAGGCCGTCAGATGTGGTGGCAGGCTGAGCGTCAGTTCGGGATCCAGCACTGCCTGATGGAACATCAGTTCCTCTCCCCAGAACCACCCCTTGGAGCCATCCGCTCGCGAAATCACCGAGGTCCGCGTGACCTCGGACCCGGTGCCTGCAGTTGTGGGGATAGCAATGGATGGCAAGCCGGTGTCCGGCAGCGGCTGTGCCGCCAAGTCAAAGGTCTGAGCAGGCTGGCCACTTTTGGCAATCGCGGCAACCAATTTCGCCGCATCCATCGCGGCACCGCCACCCAGACCGATCACGACCTTGGCCTGGGCTTCGCGGGCCCGTGCACACAGCGCGTCGACCAGCGCCTGCTTCGGCTCTCCGGCAATATCAGCGGCCAACTCAAAGGACACACCTTTGGCAGTCAGGCTTTCGGCTAGAGTGTCGGTCACACCCAGCTCTGCCAGAATCGCGTCTGCAATGACCAAGACCGGACCACCACCCAGCCCCGCCACGATATCGCCGACTTTCCGGATACGCCCGGCCCCAAAAGTTACCGGAGGAACCCGGCCCATATTGAATGCTTGCACTGTACTCTCCCAATTCAGGTGCACGCCTTTTGTATCAGCGGATTTACCCATTAACTAAACGGATTCTGACTCGACCGAACGTCCTGTGAACGACCCCCTCTGTCGCAGATACACACTGAACGTCGGGTCATGAGACCTGTTGCCGCCGTCAAACTGCTTGTGACATTGCCTTTGCTTGGTTCAGACCACACCATAAAGGCCTACCTCGCCCTAATGCACATCACGACAGGCGTGGGCTGGAAATCCAAATGGAATTGGGGCACGACTGTTTCCAACCGTTCTCCTTCATCAACCCGACGCGCACATCATGACCGACCTGACCCTGTTTCACACCGCCGAGGTTCACCGTGCCACATTTGATAAATTGGCCCAGCGCATTGCTCCTACGGCCAGACTAATCCATGTGGTGCGGCCCGACTGGCTGGATCGGGCCCAAGGTGGGATTGATGTCGAACTGTCCAACGAGATTCAGACCGAGATCGCCGATGCGTCAAATGCACTATGCACCTGCACCACCATCGCTGACGTTGCCACGCAAGCCGGAGCAATCCGCGTTGATCGTCCAATGATGGAAATGGCGGCCGCAACCGGTGGGCCGGTGTTGATGGCCTATTGCCTGCAAAGCACATTGATCCCATCCAGCGACCTGCTCAAATCGGCGTTCCAGGAACGCAGACAACCCGCAACGATCAGAACGCTCCCCCTGATGACGCTGTGGGAACTGTTCACCAGCGGACAGGTTGACCAATTCTCAAAGGGAATCGCCGATCACATCGATAACGCGGTGCGTCTTTGGCCGGATACAACCGCCGTTGTTCTGGCGCAGGCCTCGATGGCGCAGGCGGCGCAGCATGTGACAACAGCAATCCCTGTGTTGTCATCCCCCGAGTTGGCGCTCAGGCGTGGATTGGGTTTGTAGCATCGTTCCGATGGGTTCCAAAGAAAAAGGCAGGGCTTGAAGGCCCTGCCCTAATAATCTTTCGCGTTGGGATCAGTGACCGAAAACGCCGTTCTTGACCCACTGCATCTTTTTGCCCTTGGCCCCCATCCGCATCATCAGACACGAGGTGTTGAGACGGTTGAAGTAGAGGATATCCAGCTTGTACCAACCGGCCTTTGGCACTTCGACTTCGGACACGATGGTGCTGTCGCAAGTCTGACGCCCGTCGAAATGGCCCACGCGCTGACCGCCGATGCGGGCATCGATACCGTCGTTGGTGAAAAAGTCTATCTGATAAACTCCGGGCGCTTCAAAGCGAATGTAGCCTTTGATCGCGGCCGCCACGTTCTCGGCCCGACCCGAGGTCAGGGTCGGATCACCCTTGTTGTTGTCGCGATAGTCCAGACCCCGCAGCGGCGCGCCGCGCTTTGCTCCTGATTTCAGGACCGAGCGGGCCTCGGACAGGTATTTGATGTGCCGACCTTCCTTGGCGAACCCATAGGTCACCGACAACCCGGGTTTCACCCCACCGGGCTGTGGGCTGGCCGGTTTCAGTTTCAAAGGCGCGGCTCCGGCTGCTGTCGCGATCACGAACGACAGCGTGGCGGCAGCTGCGATCAGAATGGATCTCATATTGGTCTCCCTGTTGAGGACGTCGCCGTCGGCTTTTGCCGATCTTTTGCAACGAAAATGCTACAAGCTGGGCTGAGCCTAGGCGGCAATCCGCATTGCGGCAAGGGTTGGCGTGTTCACAATTTCCCCCTCTGGGGTATCCGGTACTCAGGCGCGCAAATCCTTTGGCGAACCCAAGACAACATAAGACGTGATCGACGTTACATGCGGCAGCATGCCCAGAACTTCTGTGTGAAACATCTTGTAAGCGGGCAAATCGGCGCATTCGACGCGCAGCAGGTATTCGATGGTGCCGGTGGTGTTGTGGCATTCCACAACCTCGGGCACCTGTTGCAAGGCGTTTTCAAACCCCTCTTGCGCCGCCTTACTGTGCTCTCCAAGGCCAACCCCAATGTAGGCCACAATTCCAACGCCAAGGGCCGCCGGGTTCAACACCGCGCGATAGCCCGCGATCACGCCAGAGCGTTCCAACTCTTGCACACGACGCAGGCAGGCCGACGGCGACAAGCCAACCCGATCCGCCAGCTCTAGATTAGACATGCGCCCATCGCGTGACAGCTCTCGCAATATATATTGATTTATCTTATCTATCTTCGCCATTTGTTGTGCAAATTGCACAAAGTCAGCACAAAACGCAATTTCATTTGGCCCAAAATCCGCGAATCTGCGCGTCATGACCCATGAACTGCTCCTTGCACTTGTTGCCTTTGCTTTTGTGTCCTCGATCACGCCGGGACCCAATAATCTGATGCTGATGGCATCCGGCGCAAATTTTGGATTCCGGCGTACAATCCCGCATATGCTGGGCATTGGGCTGGGGTTCACGTTCATGGTTCTTCTTGTGGGCGCGGGTTTGGTGCAGGTGTTCGACGCAGTCCCCGTCAGCTATCAGATACTAAAGGTCGTTTCGGTGGCCTATCTTCTCTATCTGGCTTGGAAAATTGCGAACGCCGCCCCGGTCAAAGGGCAAGAAGACGCCGGAACACCGATGACATTTCTACAGGCCGCCGCGTTCCAATGGGTCAATCCAAAAGCCTGGACTATGGCCCTGACCGCGATCACCGCCTATACGCCCAGCCAAAATTTGGGAGCTGTGGTGATCGTTGCCCTGGTCTTTGGCGCAGTCAACCTGCCCTCGGTAAGCACGTGGACCGTGTTGGGGCAACAAATGGCGCGGATTCTGACAAACCCGCGCCGTTTGATCTTGTTCAACTGGACCATGGCCCTGCTGCTGGTGGCCTCGCTCTATCCGGTTTTGTTTCCCTGAACCGCACTATTTGAGCGGCAGACATATCTCGGTCAGCAAATCCTCAGGTGCTGTTGTCCGCGGGTTGTTCAGGCTGATCTCATAGCACGGCGCGTCAGCAGGTTCTTCGCCGCTTTCGGGCAGCCATTGACCGAACAGGGTCTGATAAGCTGCTGCCAGTCCCGAATATGGCCCCTTGTAGGTCATGACAGCGGTTTTGCCGCCGTCGATGGACCATTCCTCTAGTCCCTCGGGGATTCCGTTGCCACGCCATTCGGCCCCGGCCAGGCTGGTCAATTCGGCTTCAGGCACCACTTCGGGATTGTCCAGATAGACACCAATAACGGGGCCGACTTGTGGCCAGAGCCCGCGCGCCTCGCAGATCGCGCCAAATTTCTCAAAGCTCTGACCAATGGTGTAATAGGCCCCTGTGTGTCTCAGCATGGCCAGTCGACGTCTGGGTTCGGTTCGAATTTCAGTGGGGTGCATCGGATAATCCTCTGGATCTGGTTTCAACAATGGCGGGCGCAAGCGCCCTGCTTGGCGAAACGGACCAGGGCGCTGACCGAAATCCTCGGCAAAGGCGCGGGCAAAGCTGGCACTGTTGGGGTACCCGCAGCGCGCAGCCACCTGATCGACAGGCCAATCCGTCTGTATCAGCCAGCTTGCGGCCCGGTTCATTCGCATCCGGCGCACCGCTTGGGCGCAGGTCTCGCCAGTCATCGCCCGGAACACCCGATGCCAGTGAAACCGCGACATCGCGGCCTCATCCGCCAGCCGGTCCAGTGACAAATCACCCGCCGGATTGTCGTGAATGTAGCTTAGAACCCGCAACAGGCGGTCTTCATATCGGCCTATCATGAGGGCCCTCATTGGTCTGTTTCGCATCCCAATCAATGCCACAATCGCAGATCACAAATCTTGCTGAGTTGCATCTGCGGCAACCTGACGTCATATATCCAGCAAATTCCGCGTTGAGAGGCGTCATGACCCAGTATCTGGATTTCGAAAAACCGCTGGCCGAAATCGAAGGCAAAGCCGAGGAGCTGCGCGCCCTCGCCCGCGCCAACGAAGAGATGGACGTTGCCGAAGAGGCCGCCGCACTGGATGCCAAGGCTGCCTCGCTGCTCGAAGAGCTGTACAAGGACCTGACGCCCTGGCGGAAATGCCAGGTGGCGCGCCACCCTGAGCGTCCGCACTGCAAAGACTACATCGATGCGCTGTTCACGGAATACACGCCGCTGGCCGGCGACCGGAACTTTGCCGATGACCATTCGGTGATGGGGGGACTGGCCCGGTTCAACGATCAGCCCGTGGTTGTGATCGGCCATGAAAAGGGCAACGACACCAAATCGCGGATCGAACGCAACTTTGGTATGGCCCGCCCCGAAGGCTATCGCAAGGCGATCCGGCTGATGGAAATGGCCGGCCGCTTTGGCCTGCCGGTGATCACATTGGTGGACACGCCCGGCGCCTACCCCGGTAAGGGTGCCGAAGAACGCGGCCAATCAGAGGCGATCGCGCGCTCGACCGAGATGTGCCTCAAAATCGGTGTGCCGTTGGTGTCGGTCATCATCGGCGAAGGCGGCTCGGGCGGCGCAGTAGCTTTTGCCACGGCCAACCGCGTGGCGATGCTGGAGCATTCGGTCTATTCCGTCATCTCGCCCGAAGGCTGCGCCTCGATCCTGTGGAAAGACGCGGAAAAGATGCGCGAAGCAGCCGAGGCCCTGCGACTGACGGCGCAGGACCTGCACAAGCTGGGTGTTGCAGATCGGGTCATTGTTGAACCCAGGGGCGGCGCGCACCGTGACCGCGAGGCGGCTGTTGCATCGGTCGGTCACATGATCGAAGCGATGCTGGGCGAGCTCAAGGACATGGAGGGCGATGCCCTGGTGGCGGACCGCCGCAAGAAGTTCCTCGACATGGGGTCCAAAGGGCTCGCGGCGTAACCACCTAACGTTCGGCGTGGTGGCTCGGGGGGCTCCCGCGCCCGCGCTGCCCCCTGCTGCCGCAGGAGACGCTGGCGGGCCTTGGGCCGCGCCTCGCTTCGCTCGTCAGTCGGTGCTTATGCATACCACACCGAACAACAGCTCTGGCTTCGCCCAAGCCGCCGATGGTTCCAATCCGCATGAAACGCGCGCAACCGCACCGCGCACAGCGCGGCGCTACGCCAAGGCCGTTAGCGGTGCCGCCGAAGTCGGGATCGCTCGGGTGCGGGAGCCCCCCGCCCCCCGAAAAACACCGTTCCACGAACGGCTTTTACCCGCGCAAACGCTGCAACAACGCAACGGACGGTTCACCCGTCACCGTCAGCCCATTGGCACCTTGATAGCTGCTGATCGCGGCCTTGCTCTTGGATCCGATCACCCCATCTGCGCCGCCAGTATCATACCCGGCCTTGGTCAGCCGCGTTTGCAGCTCCTTGCGATCGTTCAGTGTTAGCCCGTTTACATCCGGTCCAAATGGCGTCTTGAGTGGCCCGCCACCCGCGATCCGATCCGCCAGATGGCCAACCCCAAGCGCATAGCTGTCCGAGTTGTTATAGCGTTTGATGACCGAGAAGTTCTTGAACACTGCAAACTGCGGCCCCGGTTTCTGGGGCTGAATCACAGAAACCGGCGTAGCCGACCGGGCGGCAGCCGAACCGACCTCTCCGCCCCAGGTCTGCCCGCGCACCCAGCCCGAGCGCTGCAAATAGGCGGCGGCCGAGGCCAAGGCATCAGTGGGATCGTCCGACCAGATGTCACGACGGCCATCGCCGGTGAAATCCACCGCATAGGCCAGATATGATGTCGGGATGAACTGCGTATGACCCATTGCGCCGGCCCAACTACCGGTCATGTTGGCGGGCGTCGTATCGCCGTTTTGCAAGATCTTCAGCGCTGCCACCAGTTGCTTCTCAAAGAAAGCACCACGACGCCCGTCATAAGCCAGGGTCGACAGGGCCGAGATTACCGGGATATCCCCGCGGCGCGCGCCGTAACGGCTCTCCAGCCCCCAGATCGCCAACACGATCTGCGGCGGCACGCCATAGCGTGCCTCCAACTGGGACAACAACGAACTGTAACGCCCAAGCATCTGCTTGCCGGTCGCGATCCGCTCGTCCGAAGCAGCAATGGCGAGGTAATCCTCAAGCGTGCGTTTGAATTCGGTCTGGTTGCGATCGCGCTCGATCACGATGGGCAGATAGCCCGCCCCGCGAAAGGCGGTGTTGATGGTGGACTGGGAAATCCCCTGCCCCGAGGCTCGTGCCTTGAACCCGTCAACCCAGGCGTCCCAGCCTGCGTTCGGCACCGATTGCACCCGGGGCTTGGCAGCGGGTGCCGCCACGTTGTTCGACCCACAGGCCGACAACACCAAAGCCCCGACACCAAGCGAGAAAAACCTGCGATCCATCATGACAAATACCTGCTCATTGTTTTGCAGGCAGGATACCGCGATCAGGCGCGCCAAGCCAGCAGGCGTTTCTCGAATTTCCCGATGATCCAGCTGGTAAGGACCCCCAAGGCCGACAGAATGACCACACCGGCAAAAAGCCGCTCAAGATCATAGAGTGATCCAGCCTGCAGGATGTAAGCCCCTACCCCATATTCAGCCCCTAACATCTCGGCCGCGACCAGCAGGATAATCCCGATGGCCAGGCTTACTCGGAGGCCGGACAGAATTCCGGGCAACGCACCCGGCAGGACGATTTTACGCACGATCGACAACCAACTGAGACCAAAGCTCTGCCCCATGCGGATCAACCCGCGGTCCACGTTGTCGACTGCGCCGTAGGTGGCGACAATTGTGGGGGTGAATGTTCCCAATGCGATGAGTGCATATTTTGATCCCTCATCAATACCGAACCAGATCACAAAGAGCGGTAACAGAGCGATCTTGGGGATCGGGAAAATCGCGGCCACAACCGGCACCAACCCGGCGCGGACATAGGAAAACAACCCGATCAGCACGCCGATGCCGATACCTGCCGAGACGCCCAGCAGAGACCCCACGATCAACCGGGTCAGCGACGGCCCCAGATGCGTCCAGAGCACGCCAGATTGAGCCAAATCCAGAAGCGTTGCACCAACATCCGACGGGCGCGGCAGGGTCAGGTTCGAAATCCACCCCTCCCGCGTGCCCCATTCGACAAAGAGCAGCAGAACAACGAAAACCACCACGCCCACGCCGCGTTTGGTTTGCGGGCGAAAGCCGCCGCCACGAAAGGGGACGCTCTGCTCAGCCATGCACCAACTCCTGATCCGCGGCCAAAGCCTCGTCCCGCATCAGATGCCACAGGCGCGTTTGCAGCGCGCCCAACTCAGGCAGGCCCGGCGTGCGCTCGGACAGTGGCACGTCAATCCGGATCACCTCGCGAATGCGGCCAGGGCGCCGGGACAGAACCGCGATCTGGTGGCCAAGGCGCACCGCCTCAGAAAGATTGTGGGTCACGTAGACGGCCGTAAACGGTTGGCGGGCCCAAAGACTCACCAGATCCTCCATCAGCAACTCACGCGTCTGCGCATCAAGTGCCGACAGCGGCTCATCCAGCAGCATCACCGCCGGGTTGACGGCCAAAGCGCGCGCAATCGCAACCCGCTGTTTCATCCCGCCCGACAGTTGCCGGGGCAGTGCGTCGCGAAAATCGCTCAGCTTGGTGCGGGCCAGAACGCTGTCGATGATCTGATCGACCTGAGCTTTGGGCAAGCCATGATCCTCGAGCACGAGCGAGATGTTTCCCGCCACCGTTCGCCACGGCAGCAGCGCAAAGTCCTGAAACACGAAGGTCAACGGGTTGAGGCACCCCTCGGGCGCCTCTCCCCCTTGCAAAACCTGCCCCTGGTCCGGCTGCTCCAACCCGCCGAGCATCCGCAGCAAAGTGGATTTGCCGCATCCGGACGGGCCGATCACGCACAGGATCTCGCCCGCAGGAATGCGCAACGACACGTCATCCAGCACCAGCATGTCGCCATAGCGGTGCGTCAGTTGATCCAGGGTCAGGTCCATTTTTGCGTCAGATGGTCGGCGCGTAGGATGAATCGACCAGCGTTTCCGAAGTGATGCTGTCCTTGATGAGACCTTCAGATTTGAACCAATCCAACTGGTCCTGCACGCTCGACATGTTCAGGCCTGCGTTCTGATTGATCCGCATCGCCCCGTTGCGAATGGACTTCTCCGCCTTTTCGAACGGGCGATCCGCATAAACGTATTTGTGGATCAGCTTGACCATATCTGTCGCGGCCTGATCCCCCGCCGTTTTGTCAACCAAAGCGGCGTTGAAATCATCCGCGCCGCGCGAAAACGCCCGCAAGAAGCCCTCGGTCTGGCCGCGCTCGTTTTCAGCGTTGTTGGCCGAGGTAAAGACCGTGGTGACCTGATAGTTCGGGATGTAGTCGGCCACGTTACCGATGATCTTGACCGCACCGGCTCCAGCCAGCCCCTTGGCGATATGCGGCACGATCGACCAGGCGTCGACCTGCCCCGATTTCATCGCGCCGATGATGGCACCCACCTTTTGCAGCGGTTTGAATTTGACGGAAACACCTTCGGCGGCGGAAATCTTGGACCCCATGTAGTGGAAGGATGATCCCGCCTGAGTGACGGCATAGTTCTTGCCACCCAAAGCTGCCGGGCTGGTCAGGCCAGCCTCATAGGCCGCATTGGACGCCAGGATCTTTTGCCCGTCGATGCCCTTTTCCTCGCTCAGCGCGCCGCCGATCACCTTGGCCGCGCCCTTTTCAGCAAGGCTGACCAATCCGCCCGAGATCGCGGTCACGGCGTAATCTGCATCGCCCGAGGCAATTGCGACCGCCATAGGCTGAGCCGCCTGAAAGAACTTGAACTCGACATCCAGCCCTTCATCCGCGAAATAGCCGCGCTCGAAGGCCACAAAAGACGCCGCGTGGCTGGTGAAACGCAGCGCGCCAACGGTCATCTTGGTGTTGGCCAGTGCCGGTGTGCCCAGCATCGGCAAGGTGGCGGCGCCACCCAAAAGGCCCATGGCTCCACGGCGTGAAAAATTGGTCATGATCACTCTCCCCTAAAAATTCCGTCTCACTTTAAGACTTTATGAAATCTGGGCGCAATCCCGCAAACGCGTCTCATGTCACCAGCAAACGCAAGCCTTGCGTCACGTCCGAGCGCACGGCCAGGCGCAGCCCCGGTTCATCGCCGGCCTTGAGCGCAGCAATGATCAGCTTGTGACCCTGTGGCGGATCTGTCCGGCGCAATCGACCATAAAGCGCGCGCATCGTTGGCCCCAGCTGCAGCCAAACGGTTTCGGCCATGGCCAACATCGCCGGAGCTTGCGCCCGCAAATAGAGCGTACGGTGAAATTCCAAGTTCGCGCGAATGTATCCCACCGCGTCTCGCTTGGTGACCATCTCCGCGACGTTCATGTTGATGGTCTGCAGTCGGTCGATCAACGCAATATGGGCACGAGGCAGGGCGCGACTGGCCAGCTCAACCTCAAGCAAGGCGCGCAAGGCCGCCAGCTCTTCAATCCGATCATTGGTCAGTTCCGGCGTCGACACCCTACCTGAGGCCGACAAAAACAATGCACCCTCAGCCACCAGTCGGCGCACGGCCTCTCGTGCGGGCGTCATCGACACCTCGAACTCAGTTCCGATGCCACGAAGGGTCATCGCCTGCCCCGGTCCAATCTCTCCGTGCATGAT
This sequence comes from Falsiruegeria mediterranea M17, assembly GCF_900302455.1. GTDB lineage: Bacteria > Pseudomonadota > Alphaproteobacteria > Rhodobacterales > Rhodobacteraceae > Falsiruegeria > Falsiruegeria mediterranea. Next base: position 60,300 of record NZ_ONZG01000009.1, on the reverse strand, counting down.
CCGGGTTCGCAATATGCGATACACTCGGTCGTGGGCGGAAGCGGTCTGTTCGGTCGAGCGGGCGTTCATCATGATCCCCATATGTGATCACAAAATGAAAACGGGTCAACCATCGAACCGATATCGGTGAAGTGACGCCCCCTCATCCCGCAACCATTGCCGTTGCTGAAAATAGGGACCGTGAATATCCTCAACCAGATCCCAAAACGCCTGCGAATGGTTCATCTCATTCAGATGGGCAACCTCATGCGCGGCCACATATCGCAAAACAGGCGGGGGGGCCAAGATCAACCGCCAAGAATACATCAAGCCACCTTGCGCAGAACAAGACCCCCAGCGAGAGCGGGTATCGCGGATCGATATGCGCGAATAGGACCGCCCCAGACGGGCGCTGTAGAAATCCGAGGCATCGGCCAGTCGATCACGGGCCAACTCCTTGAGAAACCGTTCCAAGCGGCGCGGCGCGGAGTTGACCGGCACCAATACCACATCGGCTTTCACGGCCACGTTGCGTCCGGTTCCCACCTCCACGCGAAGCTCAACTCCTTCGACGGGGATGGTCGATCCGATGTTGACACTTTCGTTCGATTGTCGAGCCTCGAGATGGGATCTGATCCAGTCCTCTTTCTCTGCCGCAAACTCCAATGCATGCCGCTCAGGCACGCCATTGGGCATGGTCAGCGTCACGCGACCGTCCAGTTGCGAGATCCGCAGACTGATCCTGCGGGCACGCGCCGACCGGCGCACCGTCAGTGGTACGGGCGGATGTCCGGGCAGGTGGTGATCAGCCATGCGGCCTCCCATTTGCTCAAAGGCTTTGACAGTGCCCACGTCATGTGGCACCTGACCTGAATCGTCGACGACTCACCTGATATCAAGGGGATTTCACATGCCCAAGGAAGAATGGGGCGTAAAACGCGTTTGCCCAACCACCGGCAAACGATTTTATGACCTGAATAAAGATCCGATTGTCAGCCCCTACACGGGCGACATCGTGGAACTGGACACCGGTAAAAGCCGGATGATCGCAGCGGATGCCGAAGATGCGGCAACCCTGAAGAACAAACAGTCGATGGACACGGAAGACGTCGTTCTGGATGATGACGACGATGTCGATGTCGATCTGGGCGATGATGTTCTGGACGACGATGACGACGAGGACAACGTATCCTTGGACGAAATCGCCGACGTTTCATCCGAAGACGAAGACTCGTGATTGACTGAAGGGCCGGGTTTTTCCCGGCCTTTTCTTTTGTGTCGAGGCGTGCTGGCAACGCCCGCCAAACCGACAAAATTTTTCGGACAATCGACGTTTTTTGACTTGCGCTCCTGCCTGTCCTTTCATAAACGTCCGTCCACCGCAGCAGCGGTAGCATGGGGCCTTAGCTCAGTTGGGAGAGCGCTTGCATGGCATGCAAGAGGTCAGGGGTTCGACTCCCCTAGGCTCCACCATTTCCCTGGATTCTCGAGAAACTTGACTTGCCTGTGGCAAGCACTTTGCCCCTTATGGCCAAGTAAGTTGAACTTGCTCAGATGGTACCGGGAACCTGGCGACAAAAGCGCCACGCGCGGCCCCGTCGCCCGAAGCTGAGCTTGCTTAAGATATCAAGCCAGCGATGCCATGGTTCCGATCAAAACTGCACAACACATCAAGTTCGGCATCTCCATACCATTGGTTTCCTCAGCCAATGCAGATCGTTGCTGGATTTCCGTCATTTGGGTCATCGTTACAACCAAAGCTGTCTTCATGAGTTGAGCACTGGCCATTTGCCTGCACAAGCCTTTGCACTGGCTGTTGTCGACGCAGCTCTGCCCGGCATCCAGGGCAGGCAGGGTCAGCTTTCGCTTACATCAACCTTCCCCTTTCCACCTGGCAGCTTGCGTCTGCATGAGCGACATCCGAGTTAGATGCCGCGCGGCCAAAACCCGTTTGGCACACCGCGACACACAACACGCCAACAATCAGCAATGCATTTTTCATATCAAGCACCCGAATAGTTTCAGACGGCTTTGGCGTCGCGGATGGTTAGCTGTGGATCGCCAGCGAGTGACCAGGTTTCACCTGTGACGATCATTCTGTTGCCAACCTTTAGATGATCAAAATCAAAGTCGGATTCGGGCCCCAGATTGGGAATTGAAATCACGGCATTGTAGGTGTTTCCGCTGTCATCACGAACAACCAGAGTGTTACCGTCTTTTTCCGGTTTCACAGCGAGGATTTCAACCTCGATCTCTTGGAGGTCAACAATGCCATCGATCGGGTTTGGTGACGTTGTCTGACAAGCCGCGGCAAAGAGCAAACCAAGCGATACGAGAAGCAATTTTACTAGAGATTTCATGGGTATTTCTTTCACTTTACGTGTTTCATAGCATGACAATTGGGAGCGTCCCACGAGAAGGCGCATGGCCCATAGCTGTACGTTCGACGATGCCGTTCACTTCGCCGCGCACCTGAAGGGTGATTGCCGCTGCGGTCCCGCCACGACTGCGCCCACGTCTGTCAAATTGCGTGTGACCTGGAACACTAGATGAATGCGTGGCTTCAATTCCGTGAAGACAGGTCCATGTGGAACATTCTGATCGGATCTTTGCTGGTGGCATCCAACTTCCAAAGATCCTCTAAGAACGTGAGTCTGGCTTGAACATCCTTCGGATGGCTGAAAACAAACGGGTTTACAGGCAACCGATGGGCAGACCACATGCCACTTCGTATCAGATCATCAATATCTCAAGACACGCGTTATTGTGGTGAATGTCAGATCAAGTTGGACGCAGGCTGCGAAACCTTATGATCACAGGGTGAACAGCCGACCGAACCCATTGACCTCATCGCTCAGCCCGATTGCCCGCAGCGTTTGCCAATAGACAGCTGCATTGCAGGCCACGATAGGCTTGCCGTGTTCCGCCTCTAGCTCCTCAATCAACGAGACCACGGGCAACGCCGTTCCGACCTGCAAAATGGCATCACAGTCAGAGTTCGCCACCCTGGCAAACACCGCGCGAATGTCATCAAGGGATGTTTCGCAAATCTCGGGCAGAGACGGCGCGCAAGTACCTTCGATGGCAACCACCTCAAATCCCGCTTCTTCAGTATTGGCCTTCACATGTTGGTCAATCTCTGCGTTGAAGGGTGTCACAACCGCAACTCGTTTGGCCCCAAATGCGCGCAGGGCTGCGTGGTCAGCGGCAGAGGCATTCAGGACCGGCACCCCCACCGCGTCTTCCAACTCGGCACAGCGCCGCGCGAGCCGATCGACACCGCCGGGGCCTGCGTCCGTGGTCAGCCCGATGCACAAAGCCGCCGGATTGCAGTCCATCAGCTTGAGCGCCTCTTCGATCAGGTCGTCGGAAACGGCATCCCCGCCCAAACGAAACCGTTGCATCTGGTTGGTCACGCCGCCGGGCCGCAACAGCTCCAACTCGGGCTGAACAACGGTGTTCATGGCAGGGGTCATGACGCCTATGATGGCGCGGGGGGCAAGAGTGTCAGCCATGGTTTTCTCCGGTCAGGTGGGTGTTCAGGCCGGTCATTCCACCGATGTAAATCTGGTCACCGACAATCGTTTCCATGTCACGCTCCAGATCCCTTGCGCAGTCGAACCGGCTCTCCCAGACGCCAAGCGTTTGATTGGTATGAGTGATCGGGATGAACCGATGGGTCGAGACATAGTTCTGCACCGGCAGCGGGCTGTCGATGATGTCGTAGGTGTAGAAATGCTCCACATCCGACAGTTCAAGCAGGGTCTCGCGGAACACGGCCCCATCCACGATATCGAGGTGCCGAATGCTGCCCACAGCTGTGGCCGAGCCTGTTTCCATTCGGGCCGCGGCCACGCCGGGATTCCACTGATCGACACCATCGAACGCGCGAACAGCGGACCAGACCGCATCAATCGGCGCATTCAGGATCATGCTTCGGTACACGTGCATAGGTCACTGCTCCTTTGGGTTGATCCAATGTTAAATCCCGGTCTTGAGCCATAGGCCCGCAAAAACCGACTTCATCATGTCGTTTTTTCGAAAGCAACTGTCTCATTCAGCGCGTTGCCTGAGGGGAAGCAGCAAGATCGGAGCAGGCATTGGCACGGCGGGCAAGAGAGCAACACACGCCACGCGGCACTCGCGTGACACCTCCGCCCCACGGCGGCACCTTTCGCCCATTAGGCCCCCGGCGGCTGGACCAGATCACTCAGGCCGCCTTTGATATCCTTGAAAAGATCGGCATGGCCGACTGCCCCGAAGACGTCGCCGCATTGGCCATCGAACAAGGCGCAAGACGCCGTGACGATGGGCGTCTGTGTTTCCCCAAGACAATGATCGACGCCACGCTGTCCAAGGCCATGAGACGCGTCAACCTGCCGGGGTTTTCCGAGGATTTGGGCCTGACCATCGGCGGCGGCAATGTTCACATCGGCACCGGTGGTGCAGCGGTCGAAGTTCCTGACGACGCAGGCGGATTTCGTGCCGCGCAACTTGCGGATCTCTATCAGCTGATGCAGATCGTGGGTCGGGCTGAAAACATCCACTACGGTGTTCGCCCCATCGTGGCCCGCGACATGGAAACAGCCTGGGATCTGGACGCAAACACCGCTTTTGCCTGCCTCAAGGCCTGCCCCAAACCCATCGGAATCAGCTTTGACACCGCGCAACACGTGCCGCGCATCACTCAGATGTTCGACATCGCCCTGGGTGGCGAAGGCCGGTTTCGCCAGCACCCATTTTGCATGGGGATCATCGTGCACGCAGTCTCGCCCTTGCGGTTTGCCCCCGAAGGCGTCGAGATCATGAAGGCCGCGATCCAGGCCGGAATGCCGCTGCAAATCTGCACCGCAGCGCAGGCTGGCGCGACCAGCCCGGTGACTTTGGCTGGTGCCTTGGCGCAGGGGCTGGCCGAGTCGCTCGCCGGATTGATCATCGCCAATGTCCTAAGCCCCGGCTTCCCCACCATTTTGGCCTTCATGCCTTTCATCAGCGACCTACGAACAGGCGCGATGACCGGCGGCAGTGGCGAGGCCGCCGTGGCCAACGCCGCCGCAGCGCAGCTGCTGCTGAACCTCGATATCCCCTCGACTGTCTCGGCCGGAATGACCGACGCCAAAGAGCCGGACGCTCAGGCGGGTTATGAAAAGGGCTATACCGTTGCCCTGGCCGCACAGGCCGGGGCGGACATGATCAACCTCAGCGTCGGCATGCTCGGCTCACTCATGGTCGCCTCGCCCGAGGCGCTGGTCATCGACGATGACATGTGCGCCGCCATCCTGCGGTCCGTACGCGGGGTTGAGCTGGCCGATGATGCGCTGGACCTGGAGATGATCGAGGCAGTTGCCAGTGGCCCGGGTCATTACCTGGGCGAAGCACAGACCCTGGCCCGGATGCGGACCGAATACGTCTATCCCGCGCTGGCCGACCGCCAAAGCGTGCAAGACTGGCAAGAGGCCGGGCGCCCGGCCCTGACGGATCGCGCCAAGGACCGCGTGCGCGAGTTGACGGCGCAAGCGCCAACACACCTGCCCAAAGACCGCGAAGCCGCCATTCGTGCCGCGTTCGACATCAAAGTGCCCAAGGATCATACATGAACAGTCATAAGCGCGTTGTTGTCATTGGTGGGGGCGCCGTTGGGTGTTCGATCCTGTATCATCTGGCCCTTGCGGGGGTGACCGACACCCTGCTTCTGGAACGCGACGAGTTGACCAGCGGCTCGACCTGGCACGCCGCGGGCAACATCCCGACCTATGCGACCTCATGGCTGGGGATGCGGGCCGGGAACTATGGCTGGCAGCTCTACAAGGATCTGGGCGATACGGTCGACAGCCCGATCACTTACCGCCACACGGGTGCCTTCTGGCCCGCCCATACCAAGGAACGGATGGAACTGTTTGGGCACCTTGAAGGAATCGCAAACAGCGCCGGTTTCGACCTGCACCGTCTAAGCCCGTCCGAGATGGACGCCATGCACCCGTTCTGGTCCCCAGATGATACTGTTCTGGGCGGGATCATGGACCCCTATGAGGGCGATATCGACCCAAGCCAGTTGACCCAGGCGCTGGCCAAGGGCGCGCGCGATCTGGGCGCACAGATCAAGCGGTTTTCACCTGTGACCGGCATCGCTCGTACGGCCAGCGGCGAATGGCAGATCTCGACCGCAACCGAGACGATCACCGCGGAAATAGTCATCAACGCGGGTGGGTTCTATGGCGCCAGGATTGCCGCAATGGCAGGGCTGAAAGCGCCGGTCATCACGCTGGAGCACCAGTATCTGGTCACCGAACCCCTGGCCGAGCTTGACGCCCATCCTGACCTCTTCCCGCTGGTGCGTGACCCGGATATCCGCTTCTATCTCAGACGCGAGCGCAACGCCTTCCTTCTGGGCTCTTACGCCCACGCGGGCCGCCCGGCCTGGCCCACCGAAGGCCCACCGGACGACTTTGCCCATCAGTTGTTTCCCGACAGTGTCGAGGACATCCTTGAAGTGCTTGAAGACACCATTGTACACGTCCCCCTGCTGGCCGAGGCCGGAGCGCAGCGGTTCGTCAACGGACCCATTGCCTATGCGCCGGATGCCCTGCCGCTGGTCGGGCCTGCGGCAGGCGCACCGAATTTCTATCACGCCACAGGGGTGCAGGTTGGGATCACCCATTCGGCCGCCATCGGCAAGGCGATGGCCGAATGGATCACCCAAGGTGAGACCGAATGGGACCTCTCTGCCTGGGACCCGCGCCGGTTTGGCGAGTGGGCGACACCTGATTACGCCCATGCCCGTGCATCCGAACATTACGATCTGCAATATGCCATCCCCTATCCGCATCGGAACATGCAATCCGGCCGCCCGATTCAACGCACGCCATTGTATGACCAACTCAAAGCCTCTGGCGCGGTGATGGGACAAATCGGCGGATGGGAACGTGCGTTCTGGTTCGAAACACCCGACCACCCCGACACCGGCGCGCTGAGCTACCACGAAGAACCCTGGCACGCAGCCGTGAGCGGCGAGATCGAGGCCATTGCCAGTTCGGTGGGCGTCATGGACCACGGCGGCTTCACCAAATTCACGGTCGAGGGACCGGGCGCCGAAGCCTATTTGGACAGCGTTTTTTGCGGAACCATCCCCAAACCCGGGCGGATCAAGCTGAGCTATATGCTCACCCCAAACGGACGCATTTACTCCGAGGCCACAATCGCGCGCCTGTCCGCAGAGCGCTTTGTCCTGTGCGGTCCAACCCTCGCCAGCCTGCGCGATTTCGACCTGCTGTCAGAGCAACTGCCCGACACCGGCGTCACCCTGTCGATGGGGCACCAAAAGGACGGTGCACTGATGGTGATGGGCCCCAAATCTCGCGCGTTGCTCACTGAGTTGACCGAGGCCGATCTCTCTGCTGCCGCCGCCCCATGGATGTCAGTGGCCGAATGCCAGATCGCGGGCGTGGACGTCATCGCCATGCGCGTGTCTTACGTCGGCGAACTGGGGTGGGAACTGCATGTGGCAAGCGCCGACCTGCCCAAACTTTATGGAGCGATCATGGAGCGCGGCGCAGACTTTGATGCCGTACAATTCGGCTCTTATGCGCTGAATTCCATGCGGATCGAAAAGGGGTATCACGGTTGGGGTGCCGATTTCGGCACCGAATACACCCTCTTTGACGCGGGGCTGCAGGGGTTTGCCAAACCCGACAAAGGCACGTTTCAGGGGCAAGCGGCGCTGGTGCGGCAGGCGGGTCAACCCGTCGATTGGGAATGGGTTGGGTTGGAGGTGACCGAACCCTCACCAGAACCCTTAGCGTCCGAACCTATCGTCAAGGACGAAAAGGTCATCGGCTATGTCACCTCGGGCACCCATGGCATCCGCACCGACAAAACGCTGGTTTTGGGCTATGTGGAACGCGGGACACTGGCAATGGACGAGGCCTGCCATGTCCGCATTCTTGGGGAAGATCACACAGCGATTCGGCACGATCCCGCACAATACGATCCGCAAAACCTGCGGCTCAAGCAATAGCGCTTAGCTTAGTACCTGCAGATACCGACGCACCGCTTCGGGGAAACCCATCACCAAAGCATCGGCCGTGATCCCATGGCCGATGGATACTTCGGCCAGATCTGGCACGACCTCTTTCAGCGCGGGCAGATTTGACAGCGTCAGATCATGCCCGGCATTCATCGTCAGCGCCCTTGAACCGGGCTGGGCGTTGTGCCCCGCCTGCCGCGCCGCATGGGCCGCATCGTTCAGGCGGCCCAACTCTCCACCGTGCTCGGATCGCTCGAAAAGTGCTGCATAAGGTCCGGTATAGAATTCGATCCGGTCCGCCCCCACGTCGCCCGCAGCACAAACGTCAGCCGCGTTGACATCCACAAAAAGCGAGACCCGCTGACTGTTTGCGTGCAAGGCGTCAATCGCACTACCCAACAATTCCTGATTCTGCTCCACCTGCCAGCCATGATCGGATGTGGACTGGCCGGGATCGTCCGGCACCAGCGTCACCTGATGGGCTCTGGACGCCATTGCCAAGTCAAGGAAGTCTCGCGATGGATACCCTTCGACATTGAATTCGGCCTCGGGGTAATCCGCGGCAATCAACGTAGCCAGATCATGAACGTCATTGAACCGGATGTGCCGTTGATCGGGGCGCGGGTGAACCGTGATCCCGTGCGCGCCCGCATCAAGCACAAGGCGCGCGGTATCGACGACACTGGGCCAGGGCATGTCCCGGCGATTTCTCAGGAACGCAACTGCGTTGAGGTTGACCGACAGCTTCGTCGGTGTTGCAGCAATATTGTCCGGCATCAAAGGGATCCTTAACCCGTCAAATTCAGTCTTGCCTTAACAATCATGATGGACGCTCAGAACCTCCAATACTGGACAATTGAAGCAGACCAATTTCATGACTTTCCACGGCTTGTTTTTGCAGGTCCGAGTTAGATGGACATAGGCTTTGTGCCTGCTCCAGACCCATTGGGTGTTTTGAAACACGCTGCCCTCTTCTGCCCTGGCAACGGCGTTCGCGCCGCTACATAGGACGGATTGATCCAGAACCCGCAAAACACGCTTGCTTTCTGGATATGTTAGCGCTAACTATTGCGCGAATGACGAGTGTCGAACAAGTTTCGCAAGGGGAGAGGCGACGTGACATTGAAAATTGCGATCAACGGTTTTGGCCGCATCGGGCGAGGTGTGTTGCGGGCGCTGCTGGAAAGCGGAACCGAAGACATGCACGTTGTAGCCATCAATGACTTGGCCCCGGCCGAGACCCTGGCGCATCTGCTAAAGTACGACAGTGTTCATGGTCGGCTTGCACAGCCCGTGATGCTGGATGGGTCCACCCTTAGGGTTGGCAACCACACCATAAGCTTCACCCAGGAACCTGCGCCGGAAAGGCTGCCTTGGCAGACCGTCGACATCGCTTTTGAATGCACCGGACGTTTCACTTCTCGCGAACATCTGCAAAGACACTTGCAGAACGGGTCCAAGCGGGTTCTGCTGTCCGCCCCCGGAACCAACATGGACCGCACAGTGGTCTTTGGCGTCAACGACGATCAGCTGACGGCTGATGACCTGATTGTCTCGAATGCATCTTGTACCACCAACTGCCTGGCCCCCGTCGCCATGGTACTGGATCGCGAATTCGGAATTCAAACCGGATACATGACCACCATCCATGCATTCACAGGCGACCAGCCAACACATGATACCCCTCACCGCGATCTCTATCGCGCGCGCGCTGCATCAGTGTCGATGATTCCGACCTCGACCGGCGCCGCACGCGCTATCTCGCAAGTGTTGCCACAGCTCGAAGGGCGCCTCGAAGGCTCGGCTATCCGTGTGCCGACTGCCAACGTGTCGCTGGTCGATCTCAGTTTTGTACCGAAACGTCCCGCGACCGTTGACACTGTCAACGCCGCGATCAAAGCCGCGACGAAAGGGCCGTTGTCGAACATCCTGGCGTACGAGGATGCCCCTCTGGTTTCGGCCGACTTCAATCATGATCCGCATTCGTCATGTTTTGCGGCCGCGCAAACCACCGTGACACGCGACGGGATGGTCCGTGTCGTCAGCTGGTATGACAACGAATGGGGCTTCTCCAACCGGATGCTCGACACCGGTCGCGCCATCGGGCGGGCGATGCAAAACACGCTGACAACGCGGCTGGCGGGCTGAACAGGCTTAGGCCTGTTCCGCGATCTCTTGCTGATGATCTGCAATCAGGGTTTCCCGCAGAACCTGGGTTATTCGCGTCGGCTCGGGACGTTTGCGTGTGATGATTGCAAATTGGGTTCGATAGTGCAGCTCATTCGGCATCACCGCGCGCATCAGGCCTCGGGCCTGAAACGGCTCAGCAAGGTGATCGGGCAGGAATCCGATGTAACTGCCTGACATGATCAGAATCGTCAAAGCGTGCTCGGACTGCACCTTCGCCGAACGCCTCAGCTTAAGTTGTTGGCCAATCCGCAAGTTCGGAGAATTCACACTGATGCCTACATAGTTGCTGGCACGTACGTCATCCAACGAAATACCGTCCTGATCGGCTTCAAAAAATGGATGGCCAACGCCGCAGTACATGAACATGTGCTCGCCATAGATCGGGCTGTAATCCAAACTTTCAGACGGGCGGTTCAACGGTACAATCCCCAAGTCCAACTGCCCCTCGATCACCTGGCTTTCGATGACAGTCGGTGGTTCCAACGACAGTTCGACCTGCACCGCCGGGGCGATGTCGTTAAACTTGCTGATCGACCGGGCGACATGGGCCTCGGGGTTCGATGCGCACAAATCAAACAGCGCCACCCGCACGGTGCCTGCCAGGTTCTCCTTGATCTCATTGACCTCGACGCGGAATCGGCTCACGGCAGCCAACAGTTCATCCGCCGCTTCCAATACACGGGCGCCTTCTTCAGTCAGCGAAAACCCTGCCGGCCCACGATGACACAGCACCAGCTCCAACCTCGTTTCCAGATCCGAAATGTGTTTCGAGATTGTGGAGCGCCCGATGTTCAGCTCGGTTTCCGCAGCGGAAAGACCACCACTATCAACCACCGCTTTGAAAATTCTTAACAATCTCAGATCGGCATCCCCGATCCGGGTGACCAAAGACTTTTTTGCCATTCTACGTTGGCCAATTATGAAACTTTGCGCGAACAAGTTTACATTCAAGAAACATATGAAACAACCTAAGACCACCTCCACCGGGGTAGAATCGGACTGGCTCAACTCTCCCCGCGCCAGCGCGCTCTCCGGCCAATCGACAAATGGGAGGACCTCCATGTCATTTTTCAAAAAGCTCAGCACCCTGACCGCCGCCGTTTCCGTGGCCGCGATCATGGCAGCGGGCGCAGCCGACGCCAAAAACTTCAAGATCGCTGTTGGTGACGGCGCAGGTGGTACACAAGAAGCTCTGGGCAAAGCGTTCATCGCTGCTCTGGAAGAGAGCACAGATCATACTGCAACTCTGTTCCTGAACGGCCAGCTGGGCTCTGAGCAGGACACCGTGAACGAGGCAGCAATCGGCACCCTGGATTTCTCGATCCTGGCGATCAACAACGTCACACCGTTCTCGCCGACCGTCGGCACACTGACCCTGCCCTACATGATCCTGTCCCTGGAAGATGCTGAAAAGCTGACCCAAGGCCCCGTCGGTCAAGAACTGGTGGAAAACACCATCCGCGACTCGGGTGTTCGCATCATCGGTTGGGCCTACTCGGGCTTCCGCGTTCTGACCAACTCCAAGCACCCGGTCAAATCGGTTGCAGACCTGTCGGACCTGGTCATTCGTACTCCGAAGAACGAAATCATGATCGCGACCTACCAGTCGTGGGGTGTAAACCCGACGCCGATGGCATGGTCGGAAACCTTTGCTGGTCTGCAGACCAAAGTTGTTGATGGTCAGGACAACCCCTACATCACCAACTACGCGATGAAGTTTGACGAAGTTCAGACCTACATCACCAACCTGCGTTACCTCTTCTCGATTGAGCCTCTGATCGTCTCCGAAGCTGTATTCCAGGGCATGTCGGCTGACGACCAAGCTGCCGTTCTGGCCGCTGGTGAAGCTGCAACTCAGTTCTCGGCTCAGTATCTGCGCGATCAGGAAGCGACCATCAAAGCCACCCTGCAAGAGCGCGGCATGGAAATCGTTGATCCTGAGAACAACGAAGAAGAGTTCATCACACTGGCGACCGAAGCCGTCTGGCCGAAATTCTACGACTCGGTTGGTGGCATCGACAAAGTGAATGCTGCTCTGGCCGAAATCGGCCGCGATCCGGTCAAGTAAGACCCCGCAGAAAAGACCGGTAAGAGCGCGATCCTCGCGCTCTTTCCTTTCTCAGGGAGGAGTAACAAGAAATGTTCTGGAAATTCCTGGACAACATAGAAAGCGTCATCTGCCGGATCCTTCTGTCCGGATTCGTCGTTCTGTTGTTCACACAAATCATCGCCCGCGAGGTATTCGGCTTTTCATTCAGTTGGATCGAAGAACTGTCCGTCTACATGTTCGTCTGGTTCGTCTACTTCGGCGCAAGCTACGCCGCGCTGAAAGGGGCCCACAACCGGGTGACCTTCCAGTTCCGCTTCCTGCCTGATGGCGCGATCAAATACATCGAAGCATTTGCCGACATCTTCTGGCTCTTCTTCAACGTCTATTTCATCTACCTGGCTTCTGATTTCGTCTTCAACAAGATGAACAAATTCTGGAAATCCCAGACCTTGGGCATCGAGATGAAGTACATCTACATGGTGCTGCCCTTTGCGTTCACGCTGATGACCATCCGCGTCATTCAGGTGAACTATCGCAAACTGATCAAAGGCGAAGAAATCGCTGATCCCGATCAGATCGACCTCGACGAAATCAAAGCTGCCACAGACGCAGCGAAATCCAACTGATTAGGGGGGAGTAGTCATGGAATCTGAAATCGTAAGCATCCTGTTTGGAACCTTCCTGTTCTTGTTGCTCATCGGTGCGCCCATCACGGTCGCGCTTGGGTGTGCATCGCTGATCTCGTTCCTCTATCTGGATGAGAACCCAATCAAATTCGTGCAGATCGCCTTTACCTCGGTCGGGTCCTTCCCACTGATGGCGTTGCCTGCCTTTATCCTTGCTGGTGCCTTGATGGAGGCGGCCGGCATCTCGAAACGCCTGATCAACGTGGCCGAAAGCCTTGCCGGTCCGTTCACCGGTGGTATTTCAGCTGCGACCGTTATGGCGTGCTTGTTCTTCGGCGCGATCTCGGGTTCTGGCCCGGCGACCACCGCTGCTGTCGGCATGCTGATGATCCCGGCAATGATCGACCGCGGGTACGAGCGCGGCTATGCATCTGCCATCACCGCCTCGTCGGGTGGTCTGGGCATCATCATCCCGCCGTCGATCCCGATGGTTATCTTCGGCATTGCCGCGCTTGGCTTTACCGCTCCACCCGAAGCGATCGAAAAATTCGGCACCTTCCAGTCGGTTTCAATCTCGAAACTGTTCATCGCAGGTTTCGTCCCGGCTTTCCTGATCGCTGCTTCGATCATGACACTGAATTACTTCATGTCAAAAAAGCGCGGTTACTCTGGCTCGGCAGAGGGTTGGTCGGCCAAGAACATCGGTTGCGAAATGTACCGTGGGTTCTGGTCTCTGATGGCACCAATGGTGATCCTGGGCGGTATCTATACCGGCTTCTTCACCCCGACCGAGGCTGCGATTGTCGCGATCTTCTACACCCTGTTTGTGGGCGTGGTCATCTACCGCGAAATCACCTGGGCCAAGCTGTTCCAGGCGTTGGAAGCCACCACATGGCTGACAGGCCGCGTGCTGCTGATCCTGTTCACCGCAACCGTGTTTGGCCGCCTTCTGGTGGAAAACCAGATCCCGGCGATCATCGCGGATTCGATGCTCAGCTTTACCGAAAACCTTTACGTCATTTGGGCGCTGATCATCTTCTTCCTGCTCTTCGTGGGTATGTTCATGGAGACACTGGCAACCATCCTGATCCTGGTTCCGGTGATGTTGCCCGTGGCCTATTCGGTGGGCATCGATCCGATCCACTTTGGTGTGGTGATGGTCTGTACCCTGGGCATTGGTTTCCAGACACCGCCACTGGGTGAAAACCTGTTCATCGCCAGCGGTATTTCGAACATCTCGATCGAAGAGATCTCGCTCCGCGCCCTGCCGTTTGCAGCCGTGAACACGATCGCAATTTTCGTTATCGCCTTCTTCCCGGAACTGTCGCTGTGGCTACCGCGCGTCTTTGGCTACTGACTTGAAAGGATAATTCATGGAACCAATGGTTACGCATATCCTGTTTGCCACCGACCTGTCGCACAACTCGACATATGCTTTGCGCCACGCTGCCGCGTTGGCGCAAAGCACCGGGGCCAAGATTCACGTGCTGCACGTGAACGAGCCCCTGTCGGACGATGCCAAGGTCACGATGGAGATGTTCATCTTGAACGAGGACACCCGCAAAAAAGCCACCGAGCGCCGCCACGAGATGGTGCGCAAGGTCCTGGCCGAGCGGCAAGCCAACTTCTGGGCCAAGTTCGAAGGGGACGACGCAAAGATCAAGGATCAGGTGGCCTCGATCGAGGTGACCGACGGCCACCCAGCCGAGGTGATCCTGCGTCGCTCGCAAGAGCTGGGCTGCGACCTCATTGTGTTGGGCGCCCACGATCATGGGTTCTCGCACACGTTCCTGGGCACCGTGGCCAAGCGCGTTCTGCGCCGCTCGGCCATCCCGACGCTGATCGTACCGCACCCCACCTCCGGGTGAGGTTCTGAACCAAGGCCGTTCGCGCATGTCACAACCGGCATGCGCGAGCGGCCCCTGCCCCGCCGGGCAGAAAGCTTTTCGACATCATGTTGCACGACGACCTGATTTCGAAACGCTTAACTCAAAAGGACAAAAGCAATGACCAAAACCCTGACCGCGCAGGACCTGGCGGACACGTTCGACGCGTTCAACCGTCACGACATCGACGGTGTGATGACCCATTTTGCCGATGACTGCGTATTCTACACCGTCGGTGGTGACGAGAAATTCGGCAACAAGGTCGAAGGCAAAGAAGCCATCGCCGCCGCTTTCTCGGCTGTTTGGGCCGGCATGAAAGACGCGCATTGGGATCACCACAGCCACTTTGTCCACGGTGATCGCGCCGTGTCCGAATGGACTTTCTCGGGCACCGATGCGGACGGCATGCGGGTCGAAGCCGAAGGCGCCGATCTGTTCACCGTGCGTGACGGCCTGCTCACTGTGAAACAGGCGCTGCGCAAGTCGCGCCCGATGTTCAAAGCCTAAGGCAGCACGCCGCAACCAGAGGAGTTAAGAATGGTGGACAACAGCATCCCTCGTCACTGGCCCAAAACCAGCTATGATCCGAAGTACGATCCGATCATTGATGCTGGCCCGGGACACAACCGTGATCATGCACCGACCTATTGGATCGGCACTGCGGGCACACCGCCTGCTGATGATGGCCCCGTGTCAGGAGACATGGAAGCTGACGTTGTGATCGTCGGGTCGGGTTACACCGGCCTGTCGACCGCCATTCACCTCGCCAAGGAACACGGCATTCAGGCCGTGGTCCTTGAGGCCAACACTGTGGCCTGGGGCTGCTCGACTCGCAACGGCGGGCAGGCCCAGATCTCATCCGGTCGCCTCAAGCGGTCGCAATGGATCAAACGCTGGGGCGTCGATGTGGCCAAAGGCATGCATCGCGAAGTGTCCGAGGCGTTTGATCTGTTCAATGACCTGATCGCCAGCGACGACATCGACTGCGATCCGCAGACTGGTGGGCACTACTACATCGCGCACCGTGAAAAGGTGATGGCAGGGCTGCAAAAGGAAAGCGACCTGCTCAACGGCACATTTGGCTATGGCTCTCGTGTGATCAGCAAAGAGGAATTGCAATCCGAGCATGTGAACGACCAGGATGCCTATGGCGCCATGTGGGAGCCCGACGGCACCTGCATCCACGCCGCCAAACTGGCGTTTGGCTATGTGAACATGGCTCGTCGTCTTGGCGTCAAGATCCACACCGCTAGCCCGGTGATGGGGTGGGAGACCAAAAATGGCATCCACCATGTCCGCACTCCTGGAGGTATTGTCAAAACAAAAACCGTTGCGTTGGCGACAGCGGGTTACACGCCTCCGGGCCTGAACTCCAAAACCAAGCATCGCCTGATGCCGATCTTGTCCAACTCGATGGTAACGCGCCCGCTGACCCAGTCGGAGCTGGACGAATGCGGCATCAAGACCATGTCGCCGTTGACCGACACTCGCACCCTGCGCCACTACTACCGCCTGTTGCCAGACAATCGGGTTCAGATCGGCTCGCGTTCGGCTGTGACCGGGCGTGACGCCGAAAACGACAAGCACCTGCAGCTGCTGCGCGCCAACCTGGCCCGCAAGTTCCCGGCGCTCGAAGACATCAACCTCGACTACTCCTGGTGGGGCTGGGTCGACGTCAGCCACGACATGATGCCCCGCATCTTCCAGCCTGACCCAAAACAGCGCGTATTCTACGCCATGGGATACGGCGGCAACGGCGTGATGTACTCAGCCCAAGCGGGTCGCCGTATGGCGCAGCTGGTCGCAGGCAAGAAGGATGAGGCATTCAACCTGCCCATCTTCACCTCGCCCTTGCCCAGCCACGGCCTGCTGACCCCGTTCCGCCGAATGGGACAACGCATGGCCTATATCTGGTACTATCTCAAAGACGAAGTGATCTGATTACCTCCCCAACTCAGGCCCCTTCGGGGGCCTTTTTCCTTATAGGAGACGACAACCATGACGACCGCACCCCATGTCATTTCCCTGTTTGACGAACCCGCCTCGCGCAGCGAACGCCGCCTGGCCGATCTGCCCGACCGCGTCACCGAAGGCGACCCACACCACAAGGTCGGCATGCATTTCACCAGTCCCGATGGCAAGCTGTCCGCGGGCACTTGGACCTCGACCCCCGGCAAATGGCACGCTTTCACCGACAAGGACGAATATTGCTACATCGTGTCCGGCCATTGCGCGCTGATCCACGAAGACGGCACCCGCCAGGACTTCAAGACCGGCGACAGCTTCGTGATCCCCGACGGTTTTCGCGGCTTCTGGGAAGTGGTCGAAACCACCACCAAGCATTTCGTCATTCGCGACACCGCGAACTGACAAAATCCTCGACCACATCGGTCGAGGATTTTTAATTCGGCACCACAAGTCCTCGGGGTCAAGCTTCATCCGGTTGCGGCAGGTAGAGCGAGCGATACCACAAATCGTCCATCACCCGAATGACCAGATCCAAGTCAATGGGCCCTTCGGTGTCGTCCCAGCCTGATAGGCGATGCACATCCGACAAGAGCGTGTCAGACATGTTGATGACTGCACGGGCCTTGAGGCGCAGAAAGGACAAGTCTTCATCGTCCTGCGCGGTCAGGCCACGCCGGATCAGATCGCTGACAATGCGCTCGGACCAGATGCGGTTGACCGATGCCATGCGCGCGGCCACTTCGGCGTCTTCGCGCAACAGGATTTCTCGCGCCTCCAGCAGGCGCGGGTTCCGGGCGGCCAGCATGACGGAATAGGTGTTTGCACGATGGATCGACGCCTTTAGCCCCAGCCCACCACCCCGCGGGCGATGAATGCGCATCAGGGCCCAGTATTTGCGCAGCACCGCTTTCACGATGTCGGCCCGACTGTGATAGTACAGATAAAGCGTTCCACGGACCAATCCGGCCGCGTTGGCCAGGTGATCCATGGTCAGGGAATCATATCCGACCTGTTCAATCTCGCGGGCTGCCACCGCCAACAGCGCGGCACGTGTGCGCACCCGTTTGCGGCGCTTTTCCATCTTGCGGGCCCGGTCCTGTAAAATATCGGCAACGCTAAACCCCTCTACTTGAGAGGTTTTTAGTATCTGTCGTGGGGTAACTTCCATCTGCATGAAAAATAATTGACACAGTGTCTATTTTTCGTCAACTTCTAAAAAATAAGACATCGTGTTCAAAAATGGATCACACATGCAGGGCTCACGCGTTCACTTTGAGAAGGTCACCAAATCCTTTGGGGAAACGGTCGCTTTGACCGACTTCAATCTGGATATCGCACCGGGAGAATTCGTGACGCTTCTGGGAGCGTCCGGGTCGGGCAAATCGACCGCCCTGAACATTCTGGCCGGGTTTTCGGATGCCACATCGGGCGAAGTCTACACCGGTGACCGCCCGCTGACCGGCGTCGCGCCAGAACACCGCAACGTGGGTATGGTGTTCCAGAACTTTGCCCTGTTTCCGCACAAGACCGTGGCCGAGAACGTGGCGTTCCCCCTGCGCATGCGCAAAGGCGCGCGGGACGAGATTGATCGCCGGGTAAAGGCGGCGCTGGAGATGGTGCAGCTTGGCGCCTTTGCCGCGCGCAAGCCTGCCGCCCTGTCCGGTGGGCAACGTCAACGCGTCGCCCTGGCCCGGGCCGTGGTGTTTGAACCGCCCGTTCTGCTGATGGACGAATGCCTGTCCGCGCTGGACCTGAAGCTGCGCGAAGAACTGCAGGACGAGATCCGCCGCATTCACCGCGAGATCGGAACGACCGTGCTGTTTGTCACCCACGATCAGACCGAAGCACTGACCATGTCGGATCGGATCGCCATCCTCGAAGGGGGTAAGATCGTTCAGATCGACGCGCCCGAGGTGCTCTATGACCGGCCCCGTACCCGCTTTGTCGCGGATTTCATCGGTCAATCCAACATGTTCGACCTATCCGCCGTCACGGACGGCACAGCAGCCGTTCCGGACATGGGGATCGACATCCCGGTATCAGATCCCACCGCCGTCGCCATCAGCATCCGCCCCGAACGCCTGCGTGTGATCCCGGGCGAAAACACATCGGGCCTTTCGGTTTTCCAAGGGGTTGTCGAGGACGAGACATTCTTTGGCCCGGTCGTGGCGCAAACGGTGCGCTTGCGCTCGGGCCGCAGGCTCGAGGTGCGTAGCCAGCGGTCGGGCCATGATCGCCTGCCACACACAGGCCAGACCATCACGCTGGCCTTTGACCCGGCAGACGCCGCGCCATTGGTCGCGACCTGAACATCGAAACGCAAAGGGAGAGAGAGATGACCATCAAAACCACATTCACCGCGCTGACGCTTGGCGCGACCCTCGCCGCAGGGACGGCCTGGGCCGACGGCTCTATCACCTATGCCGGGTCCGGCGGCGGTCTGGGCCAGGTGATGAAAGGCGTGTTCGACGACCCGTTCACCGCCGAAACCGGCATTGCTGTCAATGCTTTGGCGACCTCGGACCGGGCCTCGGCGCTCAAGGCGATGCAGGTCGCGGGCAAAGTGACCTGGGACGTGACCGAGTTGAACCCGATCGAATACGCCACCGCCTCGCTCTCGGGTTGGCTGGCCCCTCTGGACTGGTCCACCATCGACCCCTCGGGCGCGCTGCCGGAGGAGGCAAAGCTGCCGGACGCGGGCATTGCGGCCACCTTTTCGACCATCATGGCGGTGCGCACGGATGAGCTGCCCGACGGCAAACAGATGACGTCCTGGGCAAATTTCTGGGATGTTGAAACCTTTCCCGGCGGTCGCGCCTTGCAAAACCAGCCCATCGACAACCTGGAATTTGCCCTGATCGCAGACGGTGTAGCTCCGGTAGATGTCTACACCGTATTGGCCACCGCAGAAGGGCAGGACCGCGCCTTTGCCAAGCTGGATGAGATCAAGCCCCACATCACCGCCTGGTGGACGGCTGGCGCGCAGCCCGTACAGATGCTGTCGGATGGAGAGGTCGCCTATACCTCGGCCTGGAACGGACGCATCACCAAGCTTGCGTCCGAAGGTGTGCCGGTCGAAATCAACTGGAACGGCGGCGGCATCAAGGCGTCTTATGTGGCCATCGTGAAGGGGTCCGAGAACGTCGAAACAGGGCAGCAGTTCATCAGCTACATGATGACGAACCCCGAACGCGCAGCGCAATTTGCGTCGATGGTGCCGTATCCGGGCATGGTCAAAGGGCTTTATGACCACATCCCCGCAGAAAAGGGTGCGATGATGCCAACCCATCCCGACAACGTTGGCAAACAGTTCGTCACTGACGCCGTGTTCTGGGGCAAGAACCTCGGCCCGCTGAAAGAACGTTGGGAAGACTGGATCCTCGAATAATCCCATGGCCGCTGCTCGACAGTAGCGGCCACCCCACCCCTTGTCCTTGCGGAGCGCCAAGCCATGACCAAGCGGCTGACATTGCTGCCCGGCATTGCCCTGATCGGGATGCTATTTCTGATCCCCGTAGGGATCGTGTTTCAGCAGGGGCTGTTCGATCCGGTGTTCACAACCGAACATTTCGTGCGCTTCGCCACCCGCGGCGCCTATATGCGGATCTTCTGGAGCACGCTTCAGATCTCAACCGTGGTGGCGCTGGTCTGTCTGCTGGTCGGCTATCCCATCGCCTACTTCATTGTCCGCCAGCCCCCAGCCCGTCGCCCGTTCCTGATGTTCCTGGTGCTGGTGCCGATGTGGATGTCCATCCTGGCGCGCACCTATTCCTGGATGGTGGTGCTGGGCAAAGAGGGCATCATCAACCAAAGCCTGATCTGGCTGGGTCTGATTGATGAACCGATCAAGATGCTGTTCACCACCGGCGCCGTCTATGTGGCCATGGTGCAGATCATGCTGCCAATCCTGATCGTCACCTGCTTTTCCTCGATGACCGAGATCGACCAATCCCTGCTGCGCGCCGCCCGCATAATGGGCGCAAGCCCGCGCAAGGCGTTCCGTGAGGTGTTTCTGCCGCTCTCGGCCGAAGGCGCGATCACGGGAACCCTGATCGTCTTCATCCTGTCGATGGGCTTTTTCATCGTGCCTGCTCTGCTGGGTGGTCGCCGCGACGCGATGCTGGCCAACGTTATCAGCGGACAGGTCAGCCAGACCAACTGGGGCTTTGCCGCCGCAATCTCGATTGTCCTGCTGGGTGCAACGCTGCTGGTGCTGGTTCTGGTCCGGGGCGCATCCGCCAAACTGGTCCACCATCAAGAGGAGGCGCACTGATGCAAGACCGGAACCCGCTTCTCACCCTGTTCTACGTTCTGGTGGTGATTTTCCTGTTCTTCCCGATCCTGATCGTGGTGCCGATCTCCTTTTCCAGCGGACGTTTCCTGAGCTTTCCGCCCGAAGAGTTCGGCCTGCGCTGGTACATCAACTATTTCAGCGACCCGGTCTGGATGGCCGCCACCTTTCGCAGCCTGCGCGTGGCGCTTGGGGCCAGTATCCTCGCCACTTTTGTTGGCACCCTGTCGGTCATCGGCCTTGGCCGCAAACGCAGCAAGACCAGCGGTGCGCTGACCGCCCTCTTCGTGGCACCCGCCATCGTGCCCAACATCATCGTGGCGCTAGGGGTGTTCATCCTAGCTGTGCGTATGGGCGTGAGTGACAATGAGCTGACCCTGGTTTGCGCCCATGCCGCGATTGGCCTGCCCTTTGTGGTGCTCATGGTCGGCTCGGCCTATCGCCAGATCGACCCGACACTGGAACGCGCGGCCCGGATCATGGGTGCTGGCCCCTTGCGCGCCTTTCTGACCGCAACCCTGCCGCCACTCACCCCCGCCATCCTGTCGGCTGGCATCTTTGCTTTCTTCGTCAGCTTTGATGAACTCATCATCTCGCTCTTCCTGATGTCCAGCGCCGAAACCCTGCCGATGCGAATCTGGAATGACCTGCGGTTCGAAATCAACCCAACCATCGCCGCCGTCAGCGTGTTCTTTGTCGTGGTCACAACCCTTGCGATGACCATTGCCGAACTGCTGCGCCGACGCGCGGAAAAGAACAACGCGGCCTGACCGCAACCCCGGAGACAGACATGCTGAATTACGAAATATCCGGCCACATCGCCACGATCACCATCGACAACCCGCCGGTGAATGTCTTCACCCCGGCGATGCACAAGCAGATGTTTGAGATCCTGCAAGAGTTCAACGCCGACCTTGACGTGCGCTGTGGGATACTGACCGGGGCCGGAGATCGCGCGTTCAGTGCGGGCGACGACATCAAATCGAAACGCCCTGACCGCACGCGCGAAGAAATCGTCGACCGGCACCTGAACCCGTCGCGATCCTTTGACACGCAGGAATACCCGGGGTGGGAGCATGAGGTGATGACAATGCCCCGCTACAAGCCCATCGTGGGGGCCGCGAACGGGTATTGCTTTGGACAGGGCTTCATCTACTTCAACCTTCTGTCGGACATCCGCTATGCTGCGACCAACGCGATCTTTGGTATGCCCGAGATTGCCTATGGCATGGGTGGCGCAGGTGCCGCGCTGTCGCTTGGCAAGATGATCCCCCATGTCGCGGCTATGGAGCTGCTGCTGCTGGGCGAAAAGATCGACGCGGAAAAAGCCCAGCGCCTGTTTCTGATCAACGACGTGGTGGCACCGGACAAGCTGATGGACACCGCCTGGATTGCTGCAGAACGCATCGCCTCGCATCCCCCTTTGGGTGTGCGGGTTGAAATGGAAAGCTACCAGCGCGGTTTTGACATGAGCCGATCCGACAGCATGGCAATGGCCGGTCACATGTATCGTCTGGCCCGTTCAGTCCAATCGACGCAACCGCCACTGGCGGAAACAGGAGCGGCGGAATGACCCTGCACCCCGGACAGCAAGAGATCGACACCTTGGGCGCCAAACTGACGGCGCAGGGTTTTCCCGACAGCCTGCCTGCATTCTGCGCTGCACAGGCCGAGAAATACGGCGATGCCATCGCGCTCGACTATTTTCAGGACGGGGTGCAGCTTAGCTACACCGCGCTGCACCGCCGCTCGAACCGGATCGCCGCCAACCTGCTGGAACGGGGCTATCGCAAGGGCGCTCATATCGCTGTGATGCTGCCCAATGGGCCAGCCTCGGCCCTGATCTGGTTTGCGATCATGAAGATCGGCGCCGTCATCGTTCCAGTGAACACTGCCTACGGCGGCAAGGAGCTGGATTACATCCTGAACCAATCAGATGCGCAGGCGTTGATCATCGGCGATCAATTCCTGCCCGCATTTCGCGAGATGACGAACCGCCCCGAGCTGTTGAACAAACCTATGGTGGTTGTCTCCGGCGCGTTGGGCGATCTGGAAACAGGCGAAGAACTGGCAGACTTTGACCCCGGCTATGCCGTCACGGCCCAAGACCTGGCCAACCTGCAATATACCTCTGGCACCACCGGTTTCCCCAAGGGCTGCATGTTGACGCAGGATTATTGGATCGTACTCAGCCATTCGATTGCCCAGGTCCACACCCACTATGACAACCGCAACCTGTTCTTTTGGGCGCCGTTTTTCTACATGGACGGGCAGTGGTCGTTCCTGTCGGCCATGGCCATCGGCGGCAAGGCCATCATCGCGTCAAAAATGAGCCTGACCAAGTTCCTGGGCTGGCTACACGAAAATCAGGCACATTACTGCGTTTTGCCCGAACCCATCCTGAAAACCGTGCCACCTGCACCAGAAGACGCCAATATCCCGTTGAACTATGTCCACGCCTTTGGCTGGCGCCCCTCAGCCCGCGCCGAAGCCGAGGCGCGGTTCAACCTTGTTGCTCGGGACAGTTTTGGCATGACCGAGGTCGGCCCGGCCATCATCTGCCCTCATGCAGCAGGCGAGAAGCTGGAAACCAACACCTGTGGCTTGGCCGCACCGTTCCGGGAAACCCGCGTGGTTGACGAAAACGGCAGGGAATGCCCCCCGGGCCAGGCCGGAGAGCTGCAGATCCGAGGCCGGTCAATCATGCTGAGTTATTACAAACGCCCCGACGCCAACGCCGACAACTTTGATGGCGACTGGTTCCGCTCGGGTGATTTGTTCATCAAGGACGCCGACGGCTATCACCGCATCGTGGGACGACTGAAAGAGATGATCAAACGTGCCGGTGAAAACATCTCCGCCAGCGAGGTCGAGGCGGCCATGCGGGAGGCCCCACAGATCGCCGAAGCCGCCGCCATTGCGGTGCCGGATGATCTGCGGCGGGAAGAGGTCATGGTCCTGGTCAAACTGGCCGATGGGATCAAGGCAACCGACATGCCCCCTGTGGCCATCATGAACCATTCCGAACGGCTGGCCGCATTCAAACGCCCGCGCTACGTCGCGTATGTCCAAGAGTTTCCGCGCACCGCAACCAACAAGATCGCCAAAACCCAGATCACGCCGCACCACATTGAGGGCACCGTTTTTGACACACAGAGGATGTCGGAACTGTCAGAGAAAGAATTGTCTGCTCTCATGTAGCGGCTAACAGTTTACTGGGACCCTCAACCGGCCTCATTCATTTCAATCAACTGAATGAGATTCCCGCATGTGTCGTCAATGATGGCCATGCGGACCGGGCCCGCATCCATCGGCTCTTGCACGAACTCTACCCCGTGTTTTTCAAGCCGCCTTCGCTCGGCATCCAGATCCTCAACCTGGAACGAATGAGCCGGTATGCCATCCGCGACCAGCGCAGCCCTGTAAGGTCCGACAGCCGGGTGATTACTTGGCTCTAGCAACAGTTCTGTTCCGTCTGGCGCTTCGCTCGAGACCACCGTCAGCCATCGATCTTCACCCAATGGAATGTTGTGCTTCACTTGGAACCCCAAGACGCGGGTATAGAACGCTTCTGCTTTGTCCTGATCGTCGACAAAGATACTGGTTACATAGATTTTCATTTGCTGGTCCGTTCCTTTGGGGTTTTGCGATCCATCTTGCCTTTGCCGATTGGCCTTTGGAAACGCTCGGCGCATGGGCTTTGGTGCACCCAATCCATCCTATCTTGATCAAACCGGCCAGTTCCAGCACCACTTGATGCCCTGACGTTGCCCTTCGAGACAGAGCAGCACCATCACCCACAATAGTTTGTTGACCGCGGGCAACATGTTCTGGCATGAACGCGGAATGTTCGGTTCCGGGGGTATCCTCGGAAGCAATAGGGAATGCAGTGCGGCACATGTGTGCCAAGTCTGCAACTGCCCCCGCAACTGTAAGCGGTGAGTGCGGCTGATAATACCACTGGGACACCCCGGGAAGGTCAGCCAAGCGCTTTGACCCGCGAGTCAGGAGACCTGCCGAACATGCGCCCCCGGAAAGGGCGCTCCTCATCGGCGACGGGGTGTACGCCGGATCTGTTTGCCCAATTGGGCAAATAGTTTCGCGTTCCCCGATGTCAAAAAATACCTGTGCCGGGGAAGGCGCAACATGAGAAGGCTAGAATTCATGAAGAAACTGCTGTTGGCTGCAACAGCTGCCATGGCCATCCCGGCATTGGCACAGGCCCATTTCCTGCTGGAATATACCGACGACACCATGATCGAACGCCCCGGAGACGTGCCGGTCAAGCTGATATTCTGGCACCCATTCGAAGCTGGTCACGTGATGACCCTGGAAAAGCCGGAAGAGTTCTATGTGATCCACAACGGTAAGAAAACCGACCTGATGGACACGCTGAAAGAGACCACCTTTGACGGCCCCGAAAACACCGCCAAGGCGTTCATGGGCTCTGTCCCGGTCAAGCGCTCGGGTGACTATGTCGTTGTGACAGTTCCCGCGCCCTACTACGAAGAATCCGAAGACATCTATATCCAGCAGATCACCAAGGCGTACCTGAACCGCAATGAGCTGCCCACCGATTGGAATCAGCCGCAGGGTCTGGCCACTGAAATTCTGCCGCTGAACAAGCCCTATAACGTTATTGCAGGCTCGACCTTTACCGGTCGCGTGCTGAGCGACGGCAAACCGGTCGCCGGTGCCGAAATCGAGATCGAATACATGGCCGCCGAGCCGGACCTGACGGGCACCGGATCCAAGGCACCAACAGCGTCGCCGCTGCCTGGTGGGGCTTTGGTCGCGATCTCGGACGACAACGGCTATTTCACCTTTGGCGTGCCAAAGGCAGGCTACTGGGGTTTTGCCGCCTTGGGGTCGGGTCCAGAAACCGAGCATGACGGCAAAGAACTGAGCCAGGATGCCGTGATCTGGATCCGCGCCTGGGATCTGGAGTAAGCCCTTATGCACATCGTGGACGGAGCCCTTGCCAACCCTGTCGTGATCGGCGGTGCCGTCGCTGCGGCAGGCGGGATCGCAATTGGGCTGAAATCGCTGGATCTTGATCGCATCCCCACAGCGGGCGTGCTTGCGGCCAGCTTTTTCGTCGCCTCGCTGATCCACGTGCCGATCGGCCCGTCCTCTGTGCATCTGATCCTGAATGGTTTGGCTGGGCTGTTGCTCGGGTGGGCCGCCTTCCCTGCCCTGTTTGTCGGATTGCTGCTGCAAACCGTGTTTTTCGGCTTTGGCGGCTTGACCGTGCTGGGGGTCAACACCGTGAACATCGCCCTGCCTGCGGTGCTGACGTGGATGCTCTTTGGTCGCTTGATCGCCCGGGGATCCCCGGTTCACGGCGCGATCTGGGGCGGCATTGGTGGTGCATTCTCCATCGCGGCCACGACGGGTTTTGTCGCTGTCTCTCTTGCCCTGTCGGGTGATGCATTCCTACCCGCTGCCAAATTGGTGTTCTTTGCCCACATCCCGGTCATGGCAATCGAGGCCGTTTTGACGGGTTTTGCGGTTCTGCTTGCCCGCAAAGTCAAACCAGAGCTTTTTATAAAGGTGGCAACCTCATGAAAAAGCTGACCCTTATCTGCACCCTGATCCTGACACCATTGCCTGCGCTGGCCCACAAGGTGATTGCCGGGGTGTTCCCGGCCGGCGAGGCGATTGAAGGTGAATTGGGCTTCTCCAATGGCGACATGGCCGTGGATCAAGAGGTCATCGTCTACGGGCTCGATGGGGCCGAATTGGGCCGAACCGTAACCGATGCGGACGGTTTTTTCCTTTTCACCCCCACCAGACCTGTCGCACACACCTTCAAGGCTGATCTGGGCGCAGGCCATGTGGCCGATGTCACCATGCCCGCCGATGAAGTCGCCGACATCCTGGGTGTGGAAGCCGAAGCTTCGGACCCACCCGTTTTGGCCGCCCCCGCCGAAAGCGGTGCCACCATCACCGTCGCCTCTCTGTCCGATGAAGAGCGCGCTGCGATTGCCAAAATCGTGCGCGACGAAACCCGCCCCCTGCGTCGGGAAATTGCCGCCTATCGCGAACACAATGACCTGCAGAGCATCCTGGGCGGCATCGGTTACATCATCGGTCTCTTCGGCATCGGCTTTTACGTCGCTGCCCGCAAAAAGATGACCGCCTGATGGCACATGCGCTGGAACCCCAGGCCAAGACGCTGACCGAGGCCCAAGGCGGCTTTTCTTACGGGTTGATCAGCGACCATGATCCCCGCATGCGCATCGTGATGGCCTGTGTCTTTGCCATTGTCACGGTGTCTCTCAGCACCATTCCCGCGCTGCTCACTGCGCTTGCGACCTCAATTGGGTTGCTGCTGATGTCCCGCCTGCCTATTCGCCGCACGCTCAAGCGTATGGCCATGATGGACAGCTTCATCATCTTCATGCTGGTGCTTTTGCCATTTTCCATGCCGGGCGACGCGATGTTCACGGTGTTTGGCTTTGCCGCCAGTTGGCAAGGCCTGTGGAAAGCGGTTGAGATCGCCCTGACCGCCAATGCTGCAATCTTGGCGCTGATGGTTCTGGTCGGCACGATGGAGCCCGTCACCTTGGGCCATGCCCTGCACAAACTGCGCTGTCCCGAAGTGCTGGTACATCTCTTGATGTTCACGATCCGCTACATCGAAGTGCTGCGCGAAGAATACTTGCGCCTGCGCGGTGCCATGAAAATCCGCGGCTTTCGGCCCGGTACCAACTGGCACACCTACCGGAGTTTCGGCTATCTTGTCGGCATGATGTTGGTCCGCGCCATTGAACGATCCGAGCGTATTCTGGCGGCCATGAAGTGCCGGGGCTTTTCTGGGCGTCTATTGTTGTTGCAGGACTTTCGGATGACCCGACGTGACCACCTGTTCGCCGCAACGCTCACAGCAGTGTGCGTCGGTCTTTTGTGTCTGGATCTTCTATGACGCTGCTCAAGTTGGAACAGATTTGTTTTTCCTATCCCGGGCAGGCCCCTGTGTTGGACGGTGCCTCATTCAAACTTGAACCGGGGCAACGCCTGTCGATTGCAGGCCCCAATGGCTCGGGCAAGTCCACTCTCTTTCGAATCGCACTTGGGTTGCAGATGCCCACTTCGGGGCGTGTGATCGCCCTGGGTCAGGACAGACGCGTAGAGGCTGATTTCCATGACGTCCGTCGCCAGATCGGCCTTGTGTTTCAAGACCCTGACGATCAGCTGTTTTGCCCGACAGTGGCCGAAGACATCGCCTTTGGGCCACTGAATCTGGGCCGCAGCAAAACCGAAGCACTTGCGATCGTGGACCAAGTTCTGACGGACCTGAACCTGATGCATCTGCGTGATCGCATTACCCACAAGCTGTCTGGCGGAGAAAAGCGACTGGTCACCCTTGCGACCGTGCTTGCAATGGAACCCAAGGCTCTGCTTCTCGACGAACCCACCAACGCGCTCGACACCAAGAACGAGGCGCGTTTGCTGGAGATACTGCAGAACCTTCCTCAGGCCATCCTGCTGGTCAGCCATGCCCCCGCGTTCCGCCAAGCTTTGGCTCCGGACACCCTGGAACTGCGTGACGGTCGCCTGATCGCAAGCTGACCGAGTACTTGCTCGGAACTTTCTCCATTTTTGCAGGGCTGCCCACCCCTTGCGGGACCGACGCGAACCGCAGCCAGCGGATCGGTGTTTGCTTGCCCGACTTTCGTGGTTTCAAACTTGGGCAGGCAGGGTCGAGACACCCTTCTACTAATATTTTAGTTGACAGGGAAATTGCACTGCGAATATCAAAGTTAATGCTGGGAAGCCCAGCTAATACATAATCTTTGGGAGGAGACATGATGCGCAAGTATCTGCTCTCCGCGACTGCGGCAGTGGCCGTCATCGCGGGGTCTGGGACTGCTTTTGCTGACACAGCGGCAGCCCAGAAATGGATTGAACAGGAATTCCAGCCATCCACTTTGTCGAAAGACGAACAGAAGGCTGAGATGGAGTGGTTCATCAACGCGGCCCAGCCATTTGCGGGCATGGAAATCAACGTCCTGTCCGAAGGCATTCCAACACACGGCTATGAATCCGAAGTTCTGACAAAAGCCTTCGAAGAAATCACGGGCATCAAGGTCAATCACCAGATCCTGGGTGAAGGCGAGGTCGTTCAGGCCGTACAAACCCAGATGCAGACCCAGCGGAACCTGTATGACGGGTACGTCAATGACTCCGACCTGATCGGAACGCACTCGCGCTTGCAGCTGGCGTATAACCTGACCGAACAGATGGCGGGTGATTGGGCGGCGACAACTTCGCCGACGCTGGATCTGGACGACTTCATGGGCATCCAGTTCACCACCGGCCCGGATGGCAACCTGTACCAGCTGCCTGACCAGCAGTTTGCGAACCTCTACTGGTTCCGCAAGGACTGGTTTGACCGCGAAGACCTGCAGGCAGCGTTCAAGGAAAAATACGGCTATGACCTGGGCGTTCCCGTCAACTGGTCGGCTTACGAAGACATTGCAGAGTTCTTCTCGGAAGACGTGAAGGAAATCGACGGTGTCGCAATCTATGGCCACATGGATTACGGCAAGCGCGCGCCTGACTTGGGCTGGCGTATGACCGATGCATGGCTGTCGATGGCCGGTGCTGGTTCCAAAGGCGAGCCGAACGGTGTTCCGATCGACGAATGGGGCATCCGCATGGAAGCGGGCACCTGTAACCCGGTCGGCGCCTCCGTATCGCGCGGTGGTGCAGCAAACGGTCCGGCGGCCGTCTATGCGATCCGCAAATGGGACGAATGGCTGCGCAACTATGCCCCTCCGGGTGCTGCGAGCTTTGACTTCTACCAGTCCCTGCCTGCGCTCAGCCAGGGCAACGTGGCCCAGCAGATCTTCTGGTATACTGCGTTCACCGCCGACATGGTGAAGCCACAGTCCGAAGGCAACAACACCGTGGACGCCGATGGCAACCCACTGTGGCGGATGGCGCCCAGCCCGCATGGCCCCTATTGGGAAAAAGGCCAGAAAGTGGGCTATCAGGATGTTGGGTCGTGGACCTTCCTGAAATCCACTCCGTCTGAACGCGCACAGGCGGCATGGCTCTATGCGCAGTTCGTGACGTCCAAGACCGTCGACGTGAAGAAGTCCCATGTGGGTCTGACCTTCACCCGCGACAGCTCGGTTAACCACGAATCGTTCTCGGAACGCGCATCGAAACTGGGCGGCCTGGTCGAGTTTTACCGCTCGCCTGACCGCGTGGCATGGTCACCGACCGGCATCAACGTGCCTGACTATCCGAAGCTGGCCCAAATCTGGTGGCAGCAGATCGGTGACGTGAACTCGGGCGCCTTTACCCCGCAGGAAGCGATGGACCGTCTGGCCGAAGAAATGGACATCACCATGGCTCGTATGCAGGCCGCGGATGAAAGCGCCAATATCTATGGCGGCTGTGGCCCTCGCCTGAACGAGCCAAAGGACGCGTCCGAATGGCTGGGCAAAGGCGGCGCCAAGGCGAAACTGGACAACGAAAAGCCGCAGGGCGAGACCGTCAACTATGACGAGCTGGTCGCGCGCTGGAACCAGTAAACCAACACCACCCTCCTTGGGACACCGAGGAGGGCCCAAAGTGGCCGGAGCGTTATCCCTAGCTTCGGCCACACCCCACTCAAGGTGCGAATACCATGACAATCGAGCTAAAGGGTGCCAGCAAAGAGGTGCGTGGCATCACGCACATCAAGCCGACTTCGCTGGTGATGAAGACCGGGCATTTCAATGTGCTGCTCGGTCAGACCGGATCAGGAAAAACCTCGCTGATCAAACTGATGGCCGGGCTGGATCCTCTGGCCTCTGGGCAGATCCTTTTCGACGGTGAAGACGTGTCGAAACTGTCGACCCAGAAACGCAACATCAGCCTCGTTCACCAGTTCTTTGTGAACTACCCCCACATGAGCGTTTTCGACAACATTGCCTCCCCCCTACGGGTTGCAGGCATGGCCCGGTCGGAAATCGAAGACCGCGTGCAGGAAGCGGCCGATATTCTGCAGCTCGGACCGATGCTCAAGCGCCGCCCGCAGGAATTGTCCGGTGGCCAGCAACAGCGTTGTGCCCTGGCCCGTGCAATTGCCAAGGAAAGTCGCGCGGTTTTCCTGGATGAACCTTTGGCAAACCTCGACTACAAACTTCGTGAAGAGCTGCGCGAGCAATTGCCCGAACTGTTTGCCGGACGCGGTGCGGTCGTCGTTTACGCAACATCCGAACCCGAAGAGGCCCTACTGTTGGGGGGCGAAACCGCTCTGATGGATGACGGTGTGGTCACCCAATTTGGTCCCACGGCAGAGATCTACCGCGAACCGGCGACGTTGGCCTCGGCCCGCGTGTTTTCAGACCCGCCCATCAACGCGGCCGAGATCACAAAGACTGGCAATCAGGCGGAATTACGCACCGGGGTCAGCTGGACATTGCAAGGCGCAGCAGCCGCGCTGCCAGACGGGGCTTATACCGTCGCGATACGCCCCCACCACGTTTTGCCGGTCCGCCACGATGCAAAGGATGTGGCGCTGAACGGAATTGTGCAGGTGACAGAGCTGTCCGGCTCTGAATCCAGCGCGCATTTCCAAATGGGATCTGATGGCTGGGTGTCCCTGTCGCAAGGCGTTCATCCCTACAAGGTTGGCGAAGACCACCAGTTCTTCATGGATACAAACAAGGCGTTCTACTTTTCGCCTGACGGGAGGCTCGTGGCGTAATGGCAAAGATCACTCTATCCAACTTGCGCCATTCCTATCTGCCCAACCCCACGGGGCCTGCAGATTATGCGCTCAAGGAGATCGACCTCGACTGGAATGACGGCGGTGCCTATGCGCTGCTTGGTCCATCGGGGTGCGGCAAGTCCACGTTGCTGAACATCATCTCGGGCCTTTTGACCCCGTCCGATGGCCGCATCCTGTTTGACGACAAGGACGTGACCGACCTGCCGCCGGATCAGCGCAACATCGCGCAGGTTTTTCAGTTCCCGGTCATCTACGACACGATGACAGTGCGCGAAAATCTGGCCTTCCCGTTGCGCAATCGCGGCGTGAACGAAGCCAAGATCACCGAACGCGTCGCCGAGATCGCCGCGATGCTGGAGGTAGAGGACATGCTCGACACCCGCGCCGCACATCTGTCACCTGACAACAAACAAAAGATCTCGATGGGGCGGGGTTTGGTGCGTGATGACGTGAACGTTGTCATGTTCGATGAACCGCTGACCGTGATTGACCCGCATCTGAAGTGGAAGCTTCGATCCAAGCTGAAGGAACTGCATCAGCGGGTCCGGGCCACGATGATTTATGTGACCCACGATCAGACCGAAGCACTGACATTTGCCGATCAGGTGGTTGTCATGCAGGAAGGCGAGATCGTGCAGATCGGCACGCCGGTCGAATTGTTCGAACGGCCCCAGCATACATTTGTCGGCCACTTCATCGGCTCTCCCGGCATGAACATCCTGCCCGCCTTGGTCGAGGGGGGACAGGTCATGTTCAACGGTCAGGCCGTCAGCCTCGAAGGCAAAGTGACCGGATCAGGCGGCGTGACCCAATTGGGCATCCGGCCGGAATTCGTTTCGCTGTCGAACGCAGGCATTCCTGCACGGGTGCGCAAGGTTTCGGATGTCGGCCGCCATGCCGTGGTTGAAACCATGGTCGGTGAAACGGCCGTCAAAGCCGTGATCGAAGGCAATCTGCCTGAACAAGGCACCGAGGTGCATCTGGCCTTCCAGCAAAATCAAACACGACTGTACCGCGACGGATGGATCGCGACCGAGGTGGTATCATGAAGACCGAAAACCAACGCGCATGGTTCTTTGTGCTGCCGGTGCTGTTGCTGGTGGCCTTCAACGCGCTGATCCCGATCATGACCGTAGTCAACTACTCGGTTCAGGAGACGTTCGGGAACAACGTGTTCTTCTGGCAAGGGTTGGACTGGTTCGAGCAGATCCTGCGCTCGGAGCGTTTCCATGCAGCACTTGGACGACAGTTCATGTTCACTGGCCTGATCCTTGCGATCGAGATCCCTCTGGGCATCATCGTGGCGCTGTCCATGCCACGCAAAGGGTTCTGGGTGCCGGTTTGCCTCGTCACCATGGCCTTGCCGATGCTGATCCCCTGGAATGTCGTGGGCTCGATGTGGAACATCTTTACCCTGCCCAACATCGGCCTATTGGGATACTTCATGAATGATGTTCTGGGC
This sequence comes from Falsiruegeria mediterranea M17, assembly GCF_900302455.1. Taxonomy (GTDB): domain Bacteria; phylum Pseudomonadota; class Alphaproteobacteria; order Rhodobacterales; family Rhodobacteraceae; genus Falsiruegeria; species Falsiruegeria mediterranea. Next base: position 27,093 of record NZ_ONZG01000009.1, on the reverse strand, counting down.
ATCAACTATGACATGACCCAACAACCCGTTTCAGCCTGGGTCACAATCGTCATCATGGATGTCTGGCATTGGACCTCGCTGGTTGTTTTGCTCAGCTATGCAGGCCTGGTTTCGATCCCGGACGCCTACTATCAAGCGGCCAAGATCGACGGCGCATCCCCATGGAAAGTGTTCCGCTACATCCAGCTGCCCAAGATGAAGACGGTTCTGACAATTGCGGTGCTGCTGCGGTTCATGGACAGTTTCAACATCTACACCGAGCCCTTCGTTCTGACCGGCGGTGGACCGGGCAACTCGACGACGCTCCTTTCGATCGACCTTGTGAAAATCGCGCTTGGCCAGTTCGACCTTGGACCGGCGGCGGCCATGAGCCTGATCTATTTCGCAATCACGCTGCTGGTCTCGTGGCTCTTCTACACCCTCATGACAAAGGATGACGCGCAATGAGAAAACGCTCCCTCATTCCGATCCTCTACATCCTGTTCCTGCTCTTGCCGATCTATTGGCTGGTGGCGATGAGCTTCAAGACCACACAGGAAATTCTGGGCGGTTTCAGCCTTTTTCCCCAGACCTTCACACTCGAGAATTACCGGGTAATCTTTACCGATCCGACCTGGTACTGGGGCTATATCAACTCGATCATCTATGTGTCGCTGAACACGGTGATTTCGGTCTGCGTGGCCTTGCCTGCAGCCTATGCCTTCTCTCGCTATCGGTTCCTTGGCGACAAGCAGCTGTTCTTTTGGCTGCTGACAAACCGCATGGCCCCGGCCGCCGTTTTCGCCCTGCCCTTCTTTCAGCTCTATTCGTCGGTTGGAATGTTCGACACCCATCTGGCGGTTGCGCTGGCGCATTGCCTGTTCAACATCCCGCTGGCAGTCTGGATCCTCGAAGGGTTCATGGGCGGCGTGCCGAAAGAGCTGGATGAGACGGCCTATGTTGACGGCTACTCTTTCCCGCGTTTCTTCGTCACGATCTTCCTGCCAACCATCAAGGCAGGCGTGGGCGTCGCGGCCTTCTTCTGCTTCATGTTTTCATGGGTCGAGCTGCTGTTGGCGAAAACCCTGACCGCGGTCGAAGCCAAACCCATTGCCGCCACGATGACCAAAACAGCCTCTTCGGCAGGGTACGAGCTGGGGCTTTTGGCGGCGGCGGGAACGCTGACCATCATTCCCGGTGCCATCGTGATCTACTTCGTTCGCAACTACATTGCCAAGGGCTTTGCCCTGGGGAGGGTCTGATGAGATACCTATTCACTCTGCTCCCACTTCTCATGGCCAACTCGGCAACCGCCCAGGGCTGGGGCAACGTGGCCAAAAAGGAAGAAGAAACCGGCTTCTCCTGGACCGCACCGCTTTGGCCGTCCTTCTGGATGGCCTGGACCCCGGCAACTTTCGTGCTGTTTTGTGGAATCTTTGGCGCGATTGCCGTGATCGGCGTGCTGGAGGTGTTCAAATATCGCGATGGGATTGAACGCAAGGGTGTCCTGGGCCTGACCACAACCCTTGGCGACAGGCTGTTCATCTGCCTTCTTGGAACCGCATATATTTTCCTTGCGTGGCTTGGGCTTGTCGGTCAACCGGTATGGTGGCCGCTGGGGATCAGCATCGCCTGGGGCATCTTTTGCTTCCGAAAGGTGTGAATTTTCACTTTGTAAAACGAAAACCTTAGTATTTACTCGTGCAATGCTACGAGTGAGCGGATGAGCCAGATGGGGCAGCAATGAAAAAGAAGAAAAGCGACCTGCTGACCGAAGTCGAACTGGAGTTCATGAACGAGCTTTGGGCTTTGGGAGAGGGTACTGTTCGGGATGTATTGGCGCGATTGCCGGATGATCGCAATCTTGCCTACACATCCGCTGCGACCATCTTGCGTATTCTTGAACAGAAAGAGTTTGTGACCAGCCGGAAGGAAGGGAAAAGCCATGTGTATATCCCAACCCTGGCGCGGGACACGTATCAATCACGCACACTTCGTGATCTGTCGATGAAACTCTTCGACGACACGCCTGCATCTCTTGTTGCACGCCTGTTGAGCGATGAAGAGTTGACAGAAGAAGCATTGGGGCAAATCCGGGCACTTGTGGATCGGAGGTTGAAAAATGATACCGGGTGAAGCGGTTCTGGATGCATTCGTGAATGCGAACATCCTTGTGTGCGTTGCTTACTGCTGTTGGTTCTGCATGCAAAAGGCAATGCAGAAAGCAGGATTGAGCCAGTTTCACGGAACTCAGCTCAAATTGCTGAACGGGGTTTTCCTGGTCGTTCTTTTCGCACCGTTCCTGGCGCTGGGATTTCGCACGTTGCAAACCAACGGAGTGGCGAGCCAGCTCAACCTGAACCTTTCGGACATGGTCGTGTCCTATTACCTGAATGGCGGCTTCGAGATGAAAGCCTCTGACCTGGAAGGTCTCATTCACGCGCGCGACACCTTTATCTTGAACGTCATGACCGGTACCGGCGTGGCGGCAAAGGCGGTCATAGGTGTCTTTGTTGCAGGACTGGCAATCGGAACATTGCGGTTGATCTTTTCCGTGTTCTGCTTGTACCGCATCGTGGCCAACAGCTATGGCTGGCGCAAATTCGGCCGCGTACGGATCATGCTGTCCGACCGGACCCTGGTGCCTTTTTCGACACGTGGTTTGTGGAACTATTACGTCGTTCTTCCGTCACACATGCTCGGCCAGTCCCATGAACTCAAGGTGTCTTTGGCCCATGAGTTGCAGCATGTCAGACAAGGGGACCTCGAGTGGGAGATCATACTGGAAGCGTTGAAACCCATCTTCTTCCTGAACCCGTTCTTCCATGCCTGGAAACGGCAAGTCGAAGAGCTTCGGGAATTCAATTGCGACAGCAAAGTTCTGTCCAAAGGCATCATCGATGTGCGGACATATTGCGATACGCTGTTGTCCATCTGCCAAGGCACGCTCCGCCGCGACCGGGCCTTCGTCATTGCGGTTCCAAAGGTCACCCTGGTCACGGCCGACCGCTCCAGCAACTGGAACAACCGGCCCAGCATGTTGGAGAGCCGCGTCTTGTCAGCGTTGGAGTCACGCCCCGTGCGTTTTCAACGCCTGCTTTTCTTGACCCTGTTGCTGCCTTTGGTCACTGCCCTGTCCATCACGGCTGTTGCTGTTCAAAGACCGGGTGACTGGAGCCAGGATCGGCTGATGCTCTCAACTGTCGTCAATCTGGAACGGCTCGACGAAATCAACCGCCTGTCCACGTTCGGACGCATTCGAAACTGACACCTATATCTCGACGGTGAGTTGTTGTGCGGACCTCTCCTTGGTCGCGCTCAAAACTCATGCCCCTTCAGACGTGCCCCATTTTGTGGGCGCGATTGCACTTTTCATCGCATCTGCCGTCGCTTCCCAGTTCCACAAATCCGGCAAACCAAAACAGATGAAATCTAAACTTTCTATTTACGGGGACGCTAAAGCCCGGGTCGCTGAAGCCAAGTTCATCAGCGAAAAGCAGTTGAGAACTGACGATATGCGGCGCCTGCGCTCCAACCCGATCTGATCTGAAGTTGACAGTGAACGGGTAAGCACAGACGCGCAGATCATGCCTCAAAGAAAGAAGATTTCGATGTCGCCAGCCTGATCGATCATCAAGCCAGTCAAAAAGACTGACGCGTTGTTGCCGTACTCAATCGAAATGCCGCGATCAGCGTCGATCCAGGTGATCGCGACTGGTTCAACATCCAGAAACCGAAGGGAGTCCTCTGCCGTATCAAAGCCTTTGATCAGGTCACGACCGTCATCAACCGAGAATTCGTAGACGTCCGCGCCTGCGTCACCGCTCAGAAAGTCATCTCCGAGGCCACCGTTGATCACGTCCGCGCCGTCCCCACCGCCAAGGGTATCGGCGCCGTCTCCTCCGGCCATATGATCGTTGCCTGCACCGCCTATGATCTTGTCCGACCCAAGACCTCCTTCGAGAATGTCGTTGCCGATCATTCCGTTTATGTAGTCGTCGCCGTCATTTCCCGACAGCGCGTTGTTGCCGGTGTTGCCGATCAGACGGTTATCAAGGGCGTTTCCGCTTCCACCAAAGTCACCGTCACCGAAGAATTGCAGGTCTTCGACATGGTTGGAGAGCGAGAAATCTGCCGTGGCGTGCACCACGTCATATCCCTCCCCCGCGTATTCGACAATTGTATCGAGCGCGTCCGAAACCTTGTAGATATCATCACCCAAGCCGCCGTAGGCCGTATCTGCACCCGCGTTGCCTGACAGCAAGTCCCGACCTGCGCCCCCAAACATGACGTCGTCACCTAGGCCTGGGCACAACGTGTCGTTGCCATCTCCACCGTAGGCGACGTCGTTTCCAGAACCGCCATGAAGCTTGTCGTTTCCAGATCCCCCCCAGAGTTCGTCGGCACCGTCGTTTCCGTGCAACTTGTCATGTCCGTCGCCACCATGAATCTCGTCGTCTCCGCCCCCACCGATCAAGTTGTCGTTGCCATCCTTTCCATCGATGAAGTCATCGTTCTGCTCTCCGACGATCATGTTGCGAAGCTCGTTTCCGATGCCGACATCCGCTTCGGACCCCTTCGCAAACCTCAGGTTTTCCAACCCGTCGCCCAAGGTGAAATCAACTTTTGACTTAACGGAGTCGATCCCGCTGCCGCCCTCTTCAGACACGACATCCCCAATTGCATCGACAAAATAGGTGTCATTGCCGGTACCGCCAAACATCGTGTCGTTACCAGTCCCCCCGTCGAGGACATCGTTGTCCGCCTCGCCATAGATAACGTCATCGCCAGCCTCAGCCCTGATGAAGTCGTTGCCGCCGCCGCCATAGATGTCGTCATCTCCAAGACCTGCAAAGATCTTGTCCCTGTCGCCATAGCCAAGGATCACGTCGTTCAGACCATCTGGCCCATCTATGTGTGTGCCATCCGCATCCGTGAACCCGACCATGTGATCGTTCTCGGCCGTGCCCTGCACCGGAGACGTTGCAAATGTAACGGTCGCTGTGTCCGTGATGTCGCTTTCATTGCGGATGGAATACGTCAACTCGGCAACGACATCCCTCGGAGTGCTCCCGGGCGACACAGAAATCAAACCGTTGCCTAGGTATGTCACCGCCTCCCCGTTAACGAGCGTGAGAGTGTCGCCCTCGGCGACTTCCGCGCCATTCAAATGGGTCAGCGTAAGGCTCTCTCCTTCGCTGACGTCATCGTTGGCCAAAAGATCGACTGTCACCGCATCGCCTTTTGCAGCCAACTTCACATAGTCGTCCTCTGCGACAGCAACCGACAGAACGGGCGAACGCAGCAGAACAGTTGATGACGTGTCGATGCCAAGGAAAGGGTCTACTCCGCGTGTGTCGAGGGCGCCGTCATTGCTCGATACCGTGGGGGCGTCGGCAAGCAGCTCCATGTAGAGCGCCCCGTCATCTCCGGTTGTGATCTTGTAGAACCCGCCTTGGTTCGGTGTCGAAGGGTCAAGATCGTGATCCGCATTGTTGGCGCCAACGTACACATTGCCATCGCCATCCACCATCGTTGCGCCAAACGCGCTTGACGGGATGCCGGTCTTTTGAGCGCCATCAACGATCGTGCCCACGATTTCCTGTGTCGTCACCACGGGCTCGCCACCGAGGCTGACTTCGGAAATGTCGATCGAAACCAAAGTGCCGGGCTGACCCGCTGAACCGCCATGAGAAACGCCGAAAAAGGTCTGTGTCGACGGCAAATACGCCAGGTCGGCAAGACCACTGGTGGACACCCCCAAGGACGGCAAATCTAGCTCCTGCGTGACCAGCGAGCCGTCCGGGTTGGTTTCCGACAGGTCATACACAACAGCCTTGCTCAAGTTTCCACTGAACGTCCAAAGGTTGCCCTGACCATCCACGTCCCCGATGTAGGACCCCATGATTCCACGTGACACCGCATAAGTTGCGCCTGTTGCATCCATGGCGATGACATCGTTGCGGGCAATGGAATTCCCGACAGCATCAACGCCGTCCGAGCGGGCAATACCGTAGATCAGATCGTATTCAGTCGAATAGCCAATCGCGTTGACGTTGACAGCGGCGGACGTCTCGGTTTCGGTGTAGCTGTTGGTTTCCAGATCAAACTTCACCAACTGACCGTTGAGAACCTGGTAGATAAAGTTTTGACCAGGCGCGAAGGCTTCGACCGTCACATCCGAGCCCAGAAAGTTCATGGTCTTCTCATAAGACGGAACAACCCCAGATGTATCGATTGCTTCGTCGGCTCCCGAATTCACGCTTGTAATCGCGAAGTCCAAATTCGCTGTGCCGCCCGTTCCGATCAATTCAAAGACATATGTTTCGAAAACACCGCCCTCGTGATGAAACGTTCCAATGCTTTCACCGTCAAAGAAGACCTCGACCGTGACATTCTGAACGTCGGCCGCAAGATTGGCAGCCAAGTTGAATTCAAGCTCGTACGGGACATCCAAAACGGTCTCAACGGATGTGGTCAGTATCGGCCGACCGTTCTCACTGGTCTCGGCTAACCAGTGGTCTGACACAGCATATTGGTCAAAAGTGAGTCTCTCGTCTGCATCCTGAAGCAGGTTGTCCATGTTTCGTCCTCGATGCTGTGTCTACACACGTTGCTGAACCAGCAAGAGACGCTGGTGGTTGCCATGCATCGTGATCGAACAACACTCAGGCTTCACGGGACCTTTTGCACATCTGAAGTCGCAAATGGCGCAAGGACATATACCTTTGAGAGCACTCGCCAAACTTTCGTATCGCGCAAAAGCCAACTGCATTGGGCCGAAGTCGCCTCAAAACCTAAGCGCGTGCTCGTCGGCTTGTGCTTGGTCATGATCGTCACCTCTTCCGTTTGAGAGCCAAATCTCTCAGTCAGGAAGTTAGGGCTGGACGACCTAACCGAGAGATGACGCGATGGTCCGATTTCTTTTTGGTTGGTCAACAAAGGCCTTTTTTGAACCAATCTACGGCGCCTGAGTAGTGTGGATTTAATCCCGATTAGCGCAGAGCACTATTCGCTCGTTTGGGCCTTGTTGCATAACTCAGGTTCTAAGCGGATTTCCCGTTTCCCCGGACGGACTTATCCTACGGCCACTGTGACGGGTCTGCCGAGGGTGGTATAGCCGTTCAGCACCGCGATGCGGGCTTGCAGCTCCGCGACCTGGCGGTCGAAGTCTCGAGCCATCAGTGACTGACTAAGCAGCTTGATGCCGTTCATCCTGCTTTCGACCCGGCTCCGGCGGTGGTAGCCGCTCCATCTTCGCCAAATGGCTCGGCCCAGGTACTTTGAAACGCGCAGCGCTTCGTTGCGTTCGACGGCACCTGGGCTCGTCGGGGTCCAGGGTTTGGCGTTCTTGCGTGGTGGGATGACCGCGGCGGCACCGCGGGCGGCACTTGCTTCATGGCATTTGCGCGTGTCGTAGGCACCATCCACTGCCCGGCAGAGCATTTGCAAAGCAAATGGCACGAGAGGGGACGATGTTGCTGCCGTCCACTGGCTCTTTCGGACCAGTGGCATTCGCCAGTGAACCTTCAACAGCCCGGACTTCCAGCGTTTCTTCGTCAATTCCCTCTCTCATCGTTTGCTTTGCAAACGACTGCCGGGCAGCGGATGTGTATGTTGCGCCAGATACGCCGTTTGGAGCCACCGTGTTTGCGGGCATTCCACTCGCCTTCACCCTCGGCCTTGATACCTGTGCTGTCGATCAGCAGGTTCAGCGGGCCCGCTCCGCCACGGTACGGGACCGCCACATTCAGCGTTCGTTGGCGGCGACACAGGATGCTGAAGTCCGGCACACCCAATCCAAGCCGATAAGCTTCAGCAGGCTTTGCACGAACCCCGTCGTTTGCCGCAACGGCATGCCAAACAACACCTTCATCGTTAGACACGTCTGGATCGCTACGTCGCTGAAGCTAGGCTGTCGGCCGCGTTTGCCGGCCGGTGGCGCTCGCGCTGCCATTTCTGGATCGAACCAGATCGTCAGCGATCCGCGCCGCTTCAACGCGTCATTGTAAGCCGACCAGTTCGTGGTCTTGTACTTCGTAGGGCCCAACTGCTCATGACATCCAGCTATCATGCTGGATTCTTGCAGTGAATCCCTTACCCGATTTGGGCAACAAGGCCGACTCGGGTGGAGCTACGGATTTCTGAACGAAGTCAGGAATGGCTATCGCACACAAATGTTGCAGGATTTGTTGCGGGATAGTTTGCCCCCCCTAAGAATCTTGAGTCCGACAACAAAAAAGTTGCTAATTTTCAAAGTTTTAGGGGAAACCAGTGGCGGACCGAGGAGGATTCGAACCCCCGACCCCTTGATTCGTAGTCAAGTACTCTATCCAGCTGAGCTATCGGTCCGCGTTGGTGAGGCGGTATTTAGTCCTAGCGTTCGGGGGGCGCAAGCGGATTCGTCAAAAAAATTTCAAAAAGTTCCATCGCCCCGCGGAAGGCATATTTCAAAGGTGGTTCCCTCGGGCCCGGTGTGCTTGAGCATCAGGGTTCCCCCATGCCCACGCACCAATTCCTCGGAAATCGCCAGGCCCAGACCCGTGCCGCCCTTGCGCACGCCGCCCTGGAACGGAGTGAACAGATTCTCTTGCGCCTTGGGCGGCAGGCCGGGACCCGTGTCACGCACTTCAATCCACCAGGTGTCATCTCGCTCGCCCGCTGTCACGGTGATCTGACCCGGTTTGTTCGACGCCACCAGCGCCTGACGCGCGTTGCGCACAAGGTTCATCACCACGCGGAACATCTGCTCGGGGTCGGCGCGAACCATCAGATCATCTGGGATCTCATTTTCGATCTGCACGCAAGCGTCTGCAATTGCGAGCCGTTCGCTAGCGACCACATCGTCAATCACGGATGCCAACGGCACCATGGTCAGTGTCGGCGCCGGCTCTTCGGCCCGCCCAAACGCCAGTGTCCCCTCACAGAGTGATACCGCGCGGGTGATGGAATTCACCAGTTTGGGCGCCATCCGCCTTACCAGCGGATCCTCGCTGCCCTCGATACGGTCGGTGAACAACTGGGCCGAGGTCAGGATATTGCGCAGATCGTGGCTTACCTTGGCTACCGCGCCGCCCAGCTGAGCCAGTCGCTCACGCTGTTTCAGGGCCTGCGTCAGTTCCGTCTGCAACATCAACAGCGCCTCTTCCGCCTCGCGCAGCTCGGTCACGCCGGCGTTGGGCTGGATCACGCCGCGCGCGTCCTCGGGCGCCAGGGCGTACCGCTGCATCGTGTCGACCACGCCCTTGATCGGGCGCACCAGCACCACGCGCACGGCCAGAAACAGCAGAAACGCCGTGATGACCGAGATCACCGCCGACAGCATCAGGATACGCAAACCATAGTCGATCATCGCCGCGCGCAATGGCCCGGTCTCCATCGTCACCTCGATCAGCAATCCGGCCTCGCGCACCGGCGCGCCGATGACGCGGATGATCTGATTGTCGGGGCTGAACAGCCGCGCCATCGCATCCCGCATCAGCACCATGGGCCCTTCCATGCGCAGGTCAAAGGTCTTGCTAATTTCATCCGGGATGGGCGACGACAGCATGAGCTGCCGCACCTCATCACGCCGCAGCACCACGTTGAAGACGCCCGCATTTTCCAGCAGCTCGGCCTCAAGCTTGGCCTCAAGCATGTCATCCGCCAACAGCGCAAGCGAGGCGATCTGCGCCCGCTCCAGCCGGTTCAGCAAATAATCCTCGCGAAACCGCGCAATAGACGGGACAAAGATCAGGACCTCGGCCAACATCACGAAGACCGTTGTCAGGATCAGAAACCGGCCCGAAAGCGAGTTCAGCATCAAGGTCCTTTCCCGGTCAGGGGAGCCACTGCTGGACGAACCTGACCACACGTTTAACCGTTTGATTCTCAAACAGCCGGGGCGTGAAATAGGCACCCGCAGCCCGCTTGTTGACCTCGCCGATCGTCGGATACGGCGCGACCATGGCGGCAACCTGCCCCATCTTCAGGTTATTGGCCAGCGCCAGCGACCACAATGCGATCAATTCGCCCGCCTGGTGCCCCACGATGGTGACACCCACGGGCCGCCCCTTGACCACCATCACCTTGATGAACCCAGTGGTCTTGCGCTCGGCAATGGCCCGGTCGTTATGGTGATAGTCGAACCGCGCCACTTCAAGCTTGTCCCCATGCTCGGCCCGCGCCTGCGCTTCAGTCAGACCAACCTGCGACAGTTCCGGGTCAGTATAAGTCGCCCAGGGGATGTGGTTGGTTTTGGCTTTGGCAGGTAACCCAAACAGGGCCGAGCGGATGATGACCCCCGCCTGATAACCCGCCACGTGGGTGAACTGCAGTCCGCCCGCAACATCGCCGATGGCGTAAACCTTGCGATTGGATGTTCGCAAACTGTCATCCACCTTTATCCCCGTGCGCGTCGTCTCAATACCCGCCGCCTCAAGGTTCAGCTTGTCGGTGTTGGACTTGCGCCCCACAGCCATCAGCAGATGCGATCCCTTGAAGATACGGCCATCCTGCGTCGCAATCTCAATCGCGCCGGCCTCACCTTGGATCTGCGCAGCCAGCGCGTCCTCGGCAATCTCGATCCCCTCGGCCCGCAGCGCATCCAGCACCACGGCAGCCGCTTCGGGGTCGTCCTTGCCCAGCGCTTTTGCGCCCTCGATCACGGTCACCTTGCAGCCAAGGCGAATATGCGCCTGCGCCATCTCCATCCCGATGGGACCACTGCCCACGATCAACAGATGCTCGGGCTTCTCGCGCAGATCAAAGATCGTCTCATTGGTCTCGAACGGAACGCCATCCAAACCGGGAATTGGCGGCACCAGCGGTGACGAGCCGGTGGCAATCACCACCCGCCGCGCGGTGATCAGATGATCACCCGCCTTCACCTGAGTCGGAGAGACAAATGCGCCATACTCCCGAATGACCCGAACACCAAACCCTTCAAACCGCTCCTGACTGTCCACCGGCGCAATCTGCGCGATCACGTCATGCACATGATCCTTGGCCGCGGCATAATCCACGCTCGGCACCACATCCGCGACACCATATTGGGCCGCATGCGCCTGCCCCCAAGCCGCTTTGCCGCTGGCGATCAGCGCCTTGGACGGCACACAGCCAAAGTTCAGGCAATCGCCGCCCATCTTGTGACCTTCAAGCAGGGTCACATCCGCGCCCATCTGGCTGGCTCCGGCAGATACCGACAGCCCACCCGATCCGGCCCCGATGACCAGAATATCTGTCTTGATCTCTTTCACGGCTTACATCTCTTTCTTGCCACGCAGGGCTTTGATGACAATCGGCAGAATCGCCAGGACGCACAGCCCCGCAATCGGCCCGATCACAAACGGCTCCCACAGAAGGGACAGATCGGGCGTTTCGCCGCGATCAAACACACCGCCCAGACCCACTCCGATCCAGGTAAAGACAATTGCGCCCGGAATGATGCCCAGGGCGGTGGTGAACAAATAGTTGGAGAACTTCACCCCCACCAGCGCAGGCACCAGATTGGCCACAAAGAATGGCACGGCAGGTACCAACCGCAGCAGGAACAGAACCGAGATTTCATTCTCACGCAGCCCGTCCTTCAGCTTGCGGATCGTCCCCTCGGACGTTTCCAGCTTGGCCGTCAGTGCATTGCCCAACCCCAGTCGCGCGGCCCAGAAAATGGCCGAGGCGCCGATGGTGGCCGACACAACGTTAAGCCCCGTACCAACAGCCAGCCCAAACAGGAACCCGCCCGTCATCGACGCCACCGCTGCGCCGGGCAGGGAAAAGGCCACGATCACCACGTAAGCCGCCACAAAGATCGCCGCCAAGGCCCCAAAATGCGCATCCCGATACGCCAACAACGCCTCGCGGTTGTCGCGCAGCGTCTCGAAACTCAGGTAATCGCGGAGGGTAAAGAACCCCACAACAGCCACGGCAAGAATCACCAGCAGCGGGATATGGCGGCTTAATCCGGCCTTTGCGGCAGGGGTCGTATCAGTCATCTTCTGGTCCGGCGGTTGTGGCATAAGTATCTGTTCGCTTGTCTGTCCCCAACATGCGATCCTTAGCGTCCGGACAACAGCCACCTCACGCGCCGTTGATCATAACGCCCCGTTTCGTGAGAGAATGTCGCCAAATCCGACAAAACTGAAATCATTGCACTGGTGCTCGGGCAAATTTTGTTGCAAAAGGCGCGGAAATCCCCGGACAGGGGTTTGACTTGCCTGCCTTTCACCCGTAAAGGACGGGCTTCGAATACACCGGGCGGGCGAATCTGCACCGCACCCGACCGATACAATAGATTGGAGACGGAGCGATGAAACGCACCTATCAGCCTTCGAACCTGGTTCGCAAACGCCGCCACGGTTTCCGCGCGCGCATGGCCACCAAAGCCGGCCGCAAGATCCTGAACGCACGCCGCGCACGCGGTCGCAAGTCGCTGAGCGCATAAGCTCACCGACACTGTTCAGCTGAACATGACACCGCCGGAGGCCCCCGTGAATGGCTCAAGCAGCCAAGGGATGAGGCCCCCGGCGGTTTACGTTTGTCCAAAGACCAGTGGACAGATGCAGGTTCTGGCCAAACGCGCCGACTTCCTCAAAGCTGCCCGCGCCCGCAAACAGGGCACATCGTCCATGCTGCTCCAGGCCCGCAAACGCCCCGAGGGCGAAGCAGAGGGCATCCGCATCGGCTTCACCTGTTCAAAAAAGGTCGGCAACGCCGTGGCCCGCAACCGCGCCAAGCGCCGCCTGCGCGAAGCCGCACGTGCCGTGCTCCTGGCCCAAGGCAAACCTGGCTGGGACTATGTGCTGATCGGCAAAAAGGCCGACACCATCGCCCGCCCCTTTCCGCTCTTGATCAGCGATCTGGAATACGCCCTGCGCAAGCTTGACAGATAGAGACTACCACCCCCGACGACCAAAGAGCGAATGCAGGCGCCTTTGCTCGGAAAACGGCTCGGCATCCACAGGCCGGGACAAGTCCGACACCACGCGACCGACAAGCAGCCACGCGATGCCGGCAAACAAAACGCCACCAAACGCCTGGCCCAGCAGCACCCCTGAGGCGCCGCCCAGATACGAACCGATCATCACGAACACCCAGGTCCCAACCGTGTGACGCCCCCAGTTGATCCACGTCGAATAGATCGGATGGCCAAGGTTGTTGAAACTTGCATTGGTCACGAAAATGACCCCGTTGAAAAACGACGCCAAAGCCAATGGACCACAGAACAGATAGATCAGCTCGCGCGTCTCGCCTTGCGCATCGAACACATCCGCGATCGGTTCGCGCAACAGGAACAGCACCGCCGCCATCAACAGCACATAGACCCCCGTGAACTGCACCCCCGCCCGGAATGCCGCCCGCACCCGGTCAAACTGTCCGGCACCAAAGTTCTGGCCGATAATTGGCCCAATCGACCCCGACAGCGCAAAGATCACCGAAAACGCCACCGGCAACAGCCGCCCGATGACGGCCATCCCCGCCACCGCATCCGTGCCATATTGCGCAATCTCGCGCACCACGATGGCATTCCCCAAGGGTGTCGCCACATTGGTCAGCATTGCAGGCACCGCAATCGCCCGCACCACTCCAAAGTCCCGCACCACCTGCCCGACTGAGGGCCGCGCAAACCCGCGATGCACCCGCAACGCAGGCACAAACGCCACCACCAGCATCGTGATCCGCGCCAGGACCGAGGCCACCGCAGCCCCCTCCAGCCCCAGCCCCACCGCAAAGATCAGCACCGGGTCCAGCACCGCGTTCACCAGCCCGCCATAAATCGTCGCCATCATCGACCGCCGCGCATCCCCATGCGCCCGCAGCACCGCCATGCTGGTCATCGCCGCCGCCATCACCCACATCGTCGGCAAAATGATCGAGACATAGCTGACCGCCAGATCCTGAACCTCGCCCTCGGCCCCCAAAAGCGCCAGCAACGCCCGCACGTTCCACAGCACCAGGGCTGAGACGACAACCCCGCTCAACACCCCCCAAACCGCCACACTGGCCGCATAGTTGCGCGCCTGCTCGGCCCGCCCCGCGCCCAACTCGCGCGCGACCAGGGCACCGGCGGCAATCGACAACCCGATGTTGAGCGCATTGGTGAAAAACAACAGCGTCCCGGCATAGCCCACGGCCGCCGCCAGCGCATTGTTGCCCAGCATCGAGATAAAGATCATGTCGACGAAATCGACTGCAAAGATGGCCATCAGGCCAACGCTCGTGGTGAGCGACATCCGCACCACATGCCGCATCAACCCGCCCGTCAGGAACACCGCCTGCTTGTCCGTCTGCTCTGCCATAGGTCCGCCCGTGCCTCACCGCTCTGGTTCGACCCTAAGCCAAATTCAGGCATAGACACCACCACCCCCCTAAAACACGCCCCAAGTCGGCAAAGCCGACCAGCCCCCGACCCTCACGTCAAACCAGAGGTTTGCCTCCGGCAAAACGGGAGGGGGCTTCACCCCCACCCAGGGTCAGGGGCTGAAGGGTGCTCTGATCGAAGGCGGAGCATAGCTGCTGCGCACTGAACCACAGGCTAAACTCGGGTTTTTTGTTTGAGCTTCCAACTCCCAAAAGCTGCGGAAAACTCTGTATCCGTTAGGACTCTCCTTGGCCAGTGATCTGGCCACTCCGCATCTGTTATCCCTGACCGAAATCTCACCGAACCGTCACCAAAGGTTCGTTCAAATGCGAACGAAATCTGCTGCACAGAATCGAATTCAACTGCTCGGAAGCTAGCCCCATCTAGATGAGCAAAATGTTCAGGACGCGCATAAAATTCTGTCAACCCGAATGAGTTTTCATAAAACTCCACTTCATTCAGCCGAGCCCCCTGAAGATATGACCCTGAAAGGTTTGTTCCGCGTAGAGAGGTACCCTCAAAATTCGAGAAACGAAGGTCTGAGTTAGAAAGTAATGCTCCGTCGAAATTTGCGCCTGCCAAATGAACGTTCAGAAGCTTGCAGCGATCCAATGAAATATGTCGCGTAAGGTCAGGTCGATTCAAGCCTTCACGATGACCCATAGCGCCCAGCAAACTCATTGCAACTTGAATATCTGGATGAACTTGCCTGAGAAATAGCCTTGTCCGACCAGCAGGACTTTGCTCTTCAAAGTCAGCATTAACAAATGATCGCTCGGGAGACTCAGCTCGAACGTAGTGCTCGAGAAGCCTTGTAATTCTAGCTCCCTCATCAGGATAGTCTTCAACAATTCCATATAGTGCGTCGAGCGCTGCAACTCGCCTACTTATGTCAACTTCCCAGCCTGTCTCAAAATCAGTTTGATCGTCTTGTCCGCTTATTGATATGCCCCTCTTTGTTTCACGTCTTGCTGAAAGACCTTCCAGTGCTGACGTTATCTTTGTGTTTCCCAACGACCGATTGGAGTGCTTAAGCCTGATCAGCGTGATAGGAAGCGCAACAATAGCGCCCAATACCGTTGTAAAAGCGACGATCCGAGAAACTTGAAAAACCCACCCCTGTGGAGATTCTTCACTTTCACTTAAATAGAAACCTATCTCCACTAGGAACCACCATAGACTAAAGAAGGTCAGAGCAAAAATGGCCCCCCAGAGGACTGCGAAAGAGAGAAAGACCGCCCTATTTACCTTCAATAGACCGAGTGATTTTTGGACCTCCTCGACCCAACTCGGGCCACTTCCAGAAACCAAATCAAGAGTCGAGTAAACCAATAGGCTTGCAATTAGCAAAACCAATAGAACAACTACCTGCAAAGGGATATGGATTTCAAAAAATGGCGCGACTGAAGACACTGTAATACCCTAGGTTGTTTTTGAGGGTGACTTTCGCGCTCCATCTTTCCAATGTCAACGAGACTACCCCCACCCTTCACCTGCCCCCCATTTCCGACTATGGTCCGCGCATGACCCCGGTTGCTCATATCGTCGCCCTGCCCGTGCGGGCTTACAGGCTGATCTTCAGCCCATGGGTAGGGTTCAACTGTCGCTATCAGCCGACCTGCTCGGCCTATGCGATGGAGGCGTTGGAAAAACACGGCGCGATCAAGGGCAGCCTTCTGGCCGCGCGGCGCATCGGGCGGTGCCATCCCTTGGGCAGCAGCGGCTATGATCCCGTGCCCGGTGCCACCTCTGAAACCGACGCCCCCTCTGCCAAGTGTTGCGGGAACGTTAGCAAAGATTAACGGCGTGAAAGTTGTATCGCCGGTGCACGCCCTGTGCACGGGTAGTGCACGCATGTCACAGGATAGAATCAGGGGGGGTAACGGACCGTGCGTTGCCCATAAACCTTGACGCATCGCGCGGGTCTTGCCCGGTTGGCGCAACTCGGGTAAGCCGCGTGGATGCTCGACGATGATACAGATATCCACCCGCTTTTTGCCGGCGCGCCCTCGACCACCGAGTTCAAGAAGCTGCGCAAACGGATTGTCCGCTATACGCGCGAGGCCATCGAACAATACGGCATGATCGAACGCGGCGCCCGCTGGCTGGTCTGTCTGTCGGGCGGCAAGGACAGCTATACCCTGCTGGCTGTGCTTCATGAATTGCAGTGGCGCGGGTTGTTACCCGTCGACATTCTGGCCTGCAATCTGGATCAGGGACAGCCCGGATTTCCCGCAACTGTCCTGCCTGAATTCCTTGAGAAAATGGGCGTTCCGCATCGGATCGAGTATCAGGACACCTATTCCGTCGTCATGGACAAGGTGCCCCAAGGGCGAACCTTCTGCGCGCTTTGCTCACGTCTAAGGCGCGGTAATCTCTACCGAATTGCACGTGAAGAGGGGTGTTCAGCCGTGGTGCTTGGGCATCACCGCGATGATATCCTCGAGACGTTTTTCATGAACCTCTTCCACGGCGGGCGCCTGGCGACGATGCCGCCCAAGTTGGTGAACGAAGAGGGCGATCTGTTTGTCTATCGCCCGCTGGCGCATGTGGCCGAAGCCGATTGCGAGAAGTTCGCGACAGCAATGAACTATCCCATCATTCCTTGCGATCTGTGTGGGTCTCAGGACGGCTTGCAGCGCCAACAGGTGAAGCAGATTCTGGATGGCTGGGAGAAAAATTCCCCCGGTCGCCGCCAGGTCATGTTCCGCGCGTTGATGAATGCCCGCCCCTCGCACCTGCTGGACCCCAAACTGTTTGACTTTGCGGGGCTCGAGAGGGCGCCAGAAAAATTTTCCGAAAATTCCAACGAAATTCCCGTCCTCCGTTAACGTCTGGGTCAGTTTGGTTTCCTAGGGTTCTTCCTGTGTCAGAATGAGCCCCCAGCGAAAGGCCAGACCAGTAACATGCTGATTTTGCAGTACATTTCCCAGATCCGTTCCCGGGTGTTGCCGGTATTGATGGGCCCCCCGATTCTCGCCTTTCTTCCCGCCATAACGCTGGGCGCCTATTGGGTCGGAGGCGAGGCCGCACTGATGTTCGTGTCGCTGGCGTTACCGCTTTTGTTCGCGTTTGCAGGAGCTTTGGGCAAATGGCCAGCTCAAGTGAACGAAGCGCGCGATCGTTTAACCGGCTTTGTTCTGCGCGATGAATACATTCGCGCTGTCGAAGGCACTTTTGCGCAAGCCAAGGTCACCGGCCTAAAGTCCGCCAACTTTCTGATCGAAATCGACGAATTCAAGGAACTTTCCGAGCGCCTTGGGAACGCTACACGTGATTTGGTCGCACAACACATCGGCGAACGCATTTTGTCTGCTGTGCGCGACCAGGATACCGTTGCCCGCCTCGAAGATGGTACATTTGCGGTTTGCCTCTCCCCCGTACCCCAACTGGATCTGGAGCTGTGTATACAACTGGCAGGGCGCATCCAAAGCGCCGTCGAGGATCCAATTTCTGTTGACGGTAGTTCAGTCTACGTTTCCTGCTCCATTGGCTTTTGCCAGCAGTCTCGTGCGCCAGGGACCCAAGCCCTGGAATGGCTGGACGCCGCAAAGATCGCTCTGCTCGAAGCCAAGGCCTGTGGTCCGTCCACCATACGTGCGTTTTCACCGGATATGCAGAAACGCACAACGTTGGATAATGATCTACGGTCAGAATTGGTCAGCGCCTTGGAAAATGGTCAGATCCAGCCTTGGTATCAGCCGCAGATTTCGACCGATACAGGACGCGTAACCGGCTTTGAAGCTTTGGCGCGTTGGACTCATCCTGTACGCGGTGTTCTGACCCCGGACAAGTTTCTGCCAATGATCGAACAGACCGGACTGTTGGAGCGGTTAGGCCAGGTCATGCTCTATCACGCATTGACTGCACTCAAGGCCTGGGATGGCGCAGGGGTTGATGTGCCGCGAGTTGGCGTCAACTTTGCCTCGGACGAATTGTGTAACCCGGAGCTTGTAGAAAAAATTCGGTGGGAGTTGGATCGGTTCGAATTGACGCCCGATCGCCTGTCCGTCGAAATCCTCGAAACCGTATTCAGTAATACGCCTGACGACATCATTACCCGCAATGTTGCAGGTCTGGGTGCTTTGGGGTGTCGCATTGACCTGGATGACTTTGGCACCGGTCATGCCTCGATCGCGTCCATCCGCCGGTTTGCGATCACTCGGATCAAAATTGACCGATCCTTTGTCATGAAGGCCGACCGTGACCCCGAGCAACAGCGTCTCATCGGTGCGATCCTGACAATGGCAGAACGGTTGGAGCTGGAAACCTTGGCCGAAGGGGTCGAGACAGTCGGTGAACATGCGCTTCTTGCTCAACTCGGTTGCGATCATGTCCAAGGCTTTGGCATCGGCAAGCCCATGCCCTTTGATCAGACATTGGATTGGATTGCCGCGCACCAGGCGAAACTGCAGGATGCACCGCGCATTGGACGCGAAACAGGCTGAAACAGGCTCACATCGGGGCGTTTCATCCCGTTTTAGGCCAGGATGCGACGTGATTCCGCTTGACCTTTTGACCTGCACTCTGTTGAACCCTCCCTTGTCTCATAACGCACAAGGTGGCTGTCCCCGATGGACGATCAGAACAAGAATCTCATCCTCGCAACCGCGCTCAGCTTTCTCGTGATCCTGGTCTGGTTTGTGCTGTTCCCACCGCCAGAGCCCAGCACCCCGACCGAAGACGCGACAATCGCAGCAACCGAAGGGTCAGTCGCCACAGCCCCATCGGCCGCAGATGCGACAACAGCGGGCCCGGTTGAAGCTGAGGCTGAGGAAGCCGCCGAAGCACCGAGGATCGATATCGACACCCCGCGCTTGACCGGCAGCGTCTCGCTCAAGGGTGGCCGTATCGATGACCTGTCACTCAAGGACTATCGCGTTTCGATCGAACCGAACTCGCCGATCGAAAAGGTTCTGTATCCGCTGGGTTCGGAATCGGCGTATTACGCGCTTTATGGCTGGGCGCCCGGCTCGGGTGTTTCGAGTGACGATGTTCCCGGTGCAAACACCAACTGGACCCTTGAAAAAGGGACCAACTTGACGGTCGACACTCCAATCACGCTGGCATGGCAGAGCCCCAATGGCCTGACCTTCCGCCGCGAGATTTCTGTGGACGAGAATTACATGTTCTCGGTCACTCAATCGGTCACCAACAATTCTGACTCTAGTGCAAGCATGGCACCTTATGGAATCCTGGCGCGCCACGGCACGGGTGAGGACGCCGATTTGCCGGGTCTGAAGGGCTTTTTCATCCTGCACGAAGGCGTCGTCGGTATGACCGATGGTACATTGGCCGAAATTTCCTATAGCAATGTGCGGGACTTTGACATCGACCCGAATGAGGGCGTGCAGGCTGAGGTGTTCCAGGTTCAGGAAAACGGCTGGATCGGCTTTACCGACCACTATTGGATGACAACGCTGATCCCGGAACCCGGCAGCAAGTTCAAGGCCGCTGCCAAATATGACGATCGCCGCAAAATCTACCAGACCGAAACGGTCCTGCCGACCCTGACAGTTGCAGCTGGTGAAACCGCCGCCGTATCGACCCGCCTTTTTGCAGGCGCCAAAGAATGGGAAACCATTCGCAACTACGAGCGCACCGGTATCGAAGGCTACATCGACAGCATCGACTGGGGTTGGTTCTTTTTCTTGACCAAGCCAATCTTCTGGCTCCTGCACGAGATCAACAAGTTGATCGGAAACATGGGTTGGTCGATCGTTGGTCTGACGCTGATCATCAAGGCGATCCTCTTCCCGCTGGCCTATAAGTCCTACGTCTCGATGGCGAAGATGAAGGAACTGCAGCCGCAGATGGAGGCCCTGAAAGAGGCAGCTGGTGACGACCGTCAAAAGATGCAGCAAGGCATGATGGAGCTATACAAGAAGGAAAAGGTGAACCCCGCTGCGGGCTGTCTGCCGATCCTCTTGCAGATCCCGATCTTCTTCTCGCTCTACAAGGTGATTTTTGTCACCATCGAACTGCGTCAAGCCCCTTGGTTTGGCCCGTTCCAAGACCTCAGCATGCCGGATCCGACCTCAATCATGAACGGCTTTGGCTGGCTGCCCTGGGGTGGCCCGGCACCGGAATCGATCATGGCGCTGATCTTCATCGGCATCCTTCCGTTGCTGTTGGGTATCTCGATGTGGCTGCAACAGAAGCTGAATCCGGCGCCCACCGACCCGACGCAGCAAATGATCTTTGCCTGGATGCCGTGGGTGTTCATGTTCATGCTGGGCAGCTTTGCCAGCGGTCTGGTGGTCTACTGGATTGCAAACAACACGATCACGTTCACGCAGCAGTATCTGATCATGCGCAGCCAGGGCTACAAGCCGGACGTCTTTGGCAACATCAAATCGTCGTTCAAGAAGTCGCCGAAACCGGATCAGAAATGACCGGCTTCGTCACCAGCCTCTGGCGGCATCCCATAAAGAGCCACGGCCGAGAGGCGGTGCAGCAGGCAACATTCACCCCCGGGCAGACCATGCCCGGGGATCGCATTTGGGCGGTTGCCCATGAACGGTCCAAGGCCGATGGCTCTGAATGGGTGCCTTGCGCCAACTTCAGCCGTGGCGCCAAGGCACCGCAACTCATGGCCATGAGTTGCAAGCTGTTGGACAGTGGGCGGATCATTCTGTCCCATCCAGAGCGTTCCGATCTGGAGTTCGATCCAGAGACTGACACGCAACCGTTCCTGGACTGGGTGAAGCCCCTTATGCCTGCAGATCGCGCAGCCTCGGCACGGTTGGTACGCGTGCCCGGTCGTGGCATGACAGATGCCGACTTCCCCTCCGTGACATTGTGCAACATGGCCTCGCACCGCGCGGTCGAGCGTCAGTTGGGGCAGGATCTGTCCATTCATCGCTGGCGCGGCAACGTCTGGTTCGATCAGGTGCCCGAATGGCAAGAGCTCGACTGGGTCGGGCGTGAGGTTCAAATCGGCGAGGCCGTTTTCCGAGTCATTGAACCCACAACCCGATGCCTGGCCACCACAGCGAACCCCGAAACCGGCATCCGCGACGTGGATACGTTGGGCGCCCTGTCACATTGGGGCCATCAGGATTTCAGCGTCCAAGCCGAAGTGATCCAAGGTGGCCAACTGTCCGTCGGAGACAAGGTAACTCTGCTATGACCCAACTCCCGTTCCCCGAGGTTGAGACCCCGGACACCGCCACCATCGAACACGGCCGCAAGCTGTTTGCCGGCCAGTCCGAGTTTGTCAAAGGCGTTGTCGCAATGTCCGGCCTGCCCCCAGCAGATCGGATCGAGGTGTGCTTTGCCGGCCGCTCGAACGTGGGCAAGTCCAGCCTGATCAACGCGCTGACCGGAACCAAGGGACTGGCGCGCGCATCGAACACGCCGGGCCGCACGCAAGAGATCAACTATTTCACCCAAGGGCCGGACCTCTATCTGGTGGATCTACCGGGCTATGGGTATGCCAACGCGCCGCTGCCGGTCGTCGAGAAATGGCAACGGCTGCTTAAGCAATACCTTAGCGGGCGTCAGACCCTGCGCCGCGCCTTTGTGCTGATCGACGCGCGCCACGGTGTCAAACCAGTGGATGACGAAATCATGAAGCTGCTGGACACCAGCGCCGTGACCTTTCAATGCGTCCTGACCAAGACTGACAAGGTCAAGGCCAAGGACCGCGAACGCATCTTGGCACAGGTGCGCGGTGCGCTGTCCAAACACCCCGCCGCTTTCCCCGAGATCATCCTGACCTCGTCGGAAAAGGGCGATGGAATTTCGACCTTGCGATCGGTGATTGCAACACTCGAATGATCCTGATCCGGTTTGCAGCAGTGATGGTCTTGATCGCGGTGGCAGTGACCAGCGCGATTCCTCAAGGCTGGATGCCTGCGACCACGGCTGACGGTCGGATGCTGCTGGTGCTTTGCACCTCGGATGGCGTTGTCGAAACCTGGGTCGACCTGAACGAGGACGAGCCGGACCATCAAGACAGTGACGAACGGATGCCTTGCCCCTATGCCGGATTGACCGACGTCACGCCAAGCATGACCTTTGAGGGACCGTTCCCTCTGACGTTCCCGGCACAAGCCCGTTGGGCCCGTGCCGAATTCACGCATCGCTCTGCCGGATTCCACTGGCGCTATGATGCGCGCGGGCCGCCTGCGCTCTCCTGACTTTTCACGAACACCCAACACTCAATTAGGCCTGTGCCCGCAGCACAAGGCCCGTTCCGATATGGAGAATCCAATGGCGTTGAACCTCAACACCACCCCCCTGGGCGATACTCAGAACCCTGATGGCTTTGCACAGAAGTTCTATTTTGCCGCGTGGCGATGGCATTTTTACGCGGGGATTTTTGTTATCCCCTTCCTGATCATCCTGGCCGTCACTGGCCTGATGATGATGTTCATCACCCAATTTGACGGCCGCGATGGTGAAAAAATCGCTGTCCCCCGCGGAGAGGTCGCTTTGCCAATCTCGGAGCAGGCATATCTGGCAACCCAATCCGCCCCCGGAACGATTGTCGAATGGATCGGCCCCAAATCCGACACTTTGGCCACCGTGTTCCGCATCAAGACCGAGGATGGTCAGAAAATGGTCGCCCTGGACCCCTACACCGGTGCAGTGACCGAGACATGGGATCGGCGCGCAGGCTGGTACGATCTGGCTGACAACATCCACTCGACCCTGCTGATTGGCGATACAGGCGACAGGTTGCTAGAGATCGCGGCTGGTTTGAGCCTCGTGCTGGTATTTACTGGCCTATATCTGTGGTGGCCGCGTGGAAATGCTATGGTGGCCTTTGTTCCGAACCTGCGCGCGCAGGGGCGGGCGTTCTGGAAATCCCTGCATGCGGTCACCGGGTTCTGGATGTCTGGTCTGCTGGTCGTGTTCCTGATCTCTGGCCTTGCCTGGGCCGGCGTTTGGGGCGGCATGATCGTGCAACCTTGGAGCAGTTTCCCAGCTGAAAAATGGGACAACGTTCCGCTGTCCGATGACGTCCACGCAAGCATGAACCACGGCGCGCAAAACGATGTCCCCTGGGCGCTGGAGCAGACACCCATGCCTGCCTCCGGCTCGAACTCAGGTGCAATCGGCGTGCCTCAAGGCCAGCCTGTAAACATCGACACAGTGGCCGCGCTTGGGGTGTCGTTGGGAATGGATGGCCGGTTCCGGGTCGCCTATCCCAACGGGAAAGGCGGTGTTTGGACCCTGAACCGCGATTCCATGAGCAGCGATTCCGATGAGCCGACCACCGACCGGACCGTGCATGTGGACCAATACACCGGCAAGATCCTGGCCGATGTGCACTATGCCGATTACTCGGTGATGGGCAAGGCCATGGCGCTTGGCATCCCGTTCCACATGGGGCTCATGGGCACCTGGAACTTTGTGCTGAACACGCTGTTCTGCCTGTCAGTGATCTTTATCTGCGTCTCGGGCATCGTCATGTGGGTCAAGCGCCGCCCGTCCCGCGCCGGACGCCTGGCCGCGCCTCCGTTGCCCGCAGATCTACCGTTCTGGAAGAGCGCTGTGCTCGTCGGGTTGTTCACCTCAATGGCCTTTCCGCTTGTCGGCCTCACCTTGCTTGTGGTGTTGGCCTTTGACTTTCTGATTCTGGGGAATATCCCGGCGATGAAACGGGCGCTCAGCTGAACTCCCCCCTGTCGCGACGGTGTGTCACCGTCGCGACAGGGGGCTCTTGGGCAATCCTAACTTGGCTTATCGTGCCAAAGGCCCTAACACGGGTGGCCAAAGGGACTTGGACGATGAAGAAGCAGAACATGAACCGCGATTGGATTGCGACCGCCGCCACACTCAGCAGTGCCTTGCCATACCTTCAACGCTATGACGGCGCGATCGTCGTTATCAAGCTGGGTGGACATGCCATGGGCAGCGACGAGGCGATGGAAAGCTTTGCCCGTGACATCGTTCTGATGCAGCAAGTTGGCGTGAACCCCGTGATCGTCCACGGCGGTGGTCCTATGATCAACGCCATGCTGAAGAAACTTGATATCCAGTCCGAGTTCGTGAACGGTAAACGCGTCACGGATGCCGCCACCGTCGAGGTGGTCGAGATGGTGCTGTCCGGCGTTGTAAACAAACGCATTGTGCAGGCGATCAACGCGCAGGGTGGCACAGCCGTGGGGTTGTCCGGCAAGGACGCCAATCTGATCACCTGTGATCAGACCGACGCCTCGCTTGGATTCGTCGGTACACCATCGCAGATGAATCCCAAAATCCTGCATGATCTGTTTGAAAAGGACGTGATTCCAGTGATCGCCCCGTTGGGCGCAGGTCGGAATGGCGAGACTTACAACATCAACGGCGACACTGCTGCGGGTGCGATTGCGTCTGCCCTGCAAGCTGATCGCCTGTTGCTGTTGACCGATGTGGCCGGCGTGAAGAACGCTGCAGGCGACGTAGTCACCGAACTTACGGCAGCAGATGTCGAGGCGATGACCGCAAGCGGCGTGATCGCAGGGGGTATGATCCCCAAGACGGAAACGGCGCTGGATGCCGTGCGCAATGGGGTACGAGCCTGTACCATCGTTGATGGCCGGGTTCAGAATTGTGTTCTCCTGGAGCTCTTCACAGATCACGGCGCAGGATCGATGATCCGCCCCAACTGACGCATTCGTGTCGCGTTCCGGCTTGCATTACACATTTCGTTGTCGGAATGTGACGGGATGGAACATGAGATCCCCATCCGCTTTGCCGTGTTTCTGGGCCTGTTCGCAGCCTGTGCCCTGTCAGAGGCCGCCCTACCCCGTCGACCCCGTTCTCTCCCACGAGCAGACCGTTGGCGCACCAATCTGAGCATTACCATTCTGAATACGCTCACTCTGCGTCTGATGGCGGCTGTGCTGCCTCTTCTGGCGATTGGGGCGGCCTGGGATGCGCAGGTACAAGGTTGGGGTTTGTTCAACGCTTTGGACTGGCCCGCATGGATTGAGCTGATTGTCTGCGTACTGGTGCTGGACTTTGCCATCTGGGCGCAACATCTGATCACCCATAAGGTGCCGCTGCTGTGGCGGTTGCACCGGGTTCATCATGCGGATCGCGACATGGATGTGACCACCGCCGTGCGATTTCATCCCATCGAGATTGCCCTGTCGATGCTGCTGAAGATCGGGTTGGTCTATCTGCTTGGGCCAAGTGCTCTGGCCGTGCTGATTTTTGAAATTCTGCTCAACGGCACGGCGCTGTTCAATCACGCGAACCTAAAACTTCCTCTTGCTCTGGATGCTGTCCTGCGTAGGGTTCTGGTGACGCCGGACATGCACCGGGTTCATCATTCGGTGCACCGGCATGAACATGACAGCAACTATGGGTTCGCCCTGTCGATTTGGGACCACATGTTCGGAACCTATGTCGCGCAGCCAGAGCAGGGGCATGACCAGATGACGGTGGGATTGGAATGGCAGGACGATCGACCCGCGCACCTGAAATGGAGCCTGACGCTCCCGTTTCGACGCAAGTGAGCTATGCCAAGGTAGAGGCCGCAGCCCGCGCGACAGGCCTCATCGTCATGGGGGCACAGCACCCACGCATGAGCAAGGCCAAACAGCTGAACGGTGGAACGCTGATCCTGCTCGGTACAGCCGCCGCGTTTTGGGACACATTCGAAACCTCTCCTGAGTGGACAGACGGGCTGCGCCATCCGATCGACCGATGGTCAACCAGGGTGGTGCAAGGCTTGGCGCAGGATTTCACTGCAACGGCCTACTTTCCCTTTGGCGGGCCGCCCTACACGCCTTTCATCGATTGGGCCCTTAAATCCGGGCGCACCTTCACCAGCCCTGTGGGCGCCCTGGTGCAGGACACTGTCGGCATGCTGATCTCATTCCGAGGTGCGCTGCATTTCGAGCAGGAATTCGACATTCCCCAGCCATCAGGTGTTTCACCCTGCACAGATTGCCCTGCCCCCTGCGCCACCGCCTGCCCGGTCGAAGCCCTGAATGCCCAGTCGTTCTATGACGTCGACAACTGCCACGCCTATCTGAACACACCAGCCGGACAGACCTGCCTGACCGAAGGCTGCGCCACCCGCCTGGCCTGCCCAGTCAGCGCAGGGGCTGGACGCAGCCAAGCCCAAACCGCACATCACATGAGAGCATTTCACCCATCATGACCTTGACCCTGATCCTGACGCGGCATGCAAAATCCAGTTGGGGCGACCCTGGCTTGCCCGATCACGCCCGCCCGTTGAACAAACGTGGCCGCGCCTCGGCCGAGGCTGTTGGGGTCTGGCTCAAGAAAAAGGGCGTGTTGCCGGACCAAGTGCTCAGCTCTTCATCGCACCGCACGCGCGAAACCTATCAACGCATGGCCCTGACTGCGCGCACGACGACCTTCACGGACGATCTGTATCACGCATCCGCGCAGCAAATTCTGAACGAGCTGAACCACGCCACCGGACAAGCCGTGCTGCTGCTGGGGCACAACCCCGGCATGGCCGAGTTTGCGGGCCAGATCGTGCAGGCCCCGCCTGACGCCGAGCGTTTCCACGACTACCCAACCTGCGCCACCACGATCATGACCTTCGATGCGCCCAAGTGGGACGAGGTGGATTGGCACAGCGGTTTGGTTCAGGACTTCATCGTCCCACGAGAACTTCTGGATTGAAAAAGGGCGGGGAATTCCCCGCCCTTTTCACATTCTGAAAGACCCAGTGTCAGTGGCCCAAGATCTGGCTGAGGAACAGCTTGGTCCGGTCCGATTGCGGGTTGTTGAAGAACTCTTCGGGTTCGTTCTGTTCCACGATCTGACCGGCATCCATAAAGATCACGCGGTTCGCAACC
>NZ_ONZG01000014.1 GCF_900302455.1 Falsiruegeria mediterranea M17 | reverse complement strand
GATTGATGTCGCGCAACACGTGAAAGGACCCGTACCACTTGTTCATGTTGTTGATTTCAATGGCGACCTCGTCGCTCACCTGCATTTTCGAGCGATCGATTTCGCGGTCAGACATAAGTTCAGACATGGGGTTCCTCCTCAGCCTTTCGGGTCGCGGTGATTGCGGCGGCAAGGTCCATGACCGCGTTGCCCACCGATTTGAACAGGGTGATCTCGTCCCGTCTCTCACGCGTGGCCTTGCCCTGCGCCAAGGCATACAAATCGCCCAGAATGTCAGATGGCGCGATGGCACCGGTTTCCAACGGCGTCTTCAATTCTCCGGCCTCGATGGTGGCGAACTTGGTGTCCACAAACAGCCGCCCGCGTTGCAAGGAGTGATCATCAGCTTCGCGCATGGCCGGGGTGAAGGCCCCGATCAGGTCCACGTGCTGTCCGGGTCGCAGCCATTCGCCCATCAATAGGGGTTCGGTAGCTAGGGTGGCCGCGCTGATGATGTCGGCCTGGGGCACTGCCTGCGACAGATCGCTGACCGCCTGCGCGTCCCAGCCTCTGCTCCGCAAGGATGCGGCAAGCGCCTCGGCCGCTTGCGGGAACAAGTCCCAGATGCGCACCGTCTCAATCGGACGCACCGCGCGGAACGCATCGGTCAGCTGTGCGGCAACCTTGCCCGCGCCGATGATCAACAGGTGCTTTGCATCCTCACGTGCCAGATACCGCGCCCCAAGGGCCGAGGCCGCAGCGGTACGCCGCGCGGTTGCAACCGCTCCGTCGATCAGGGCCAGATGCGCACCGGTGGCACGGTCAAAAACCAAAACCGACCCCGCAATTGCAGGCAGGCTGCGGGCGCTGTTGCCCGGGGTAGCGGTCACAACCTTGACGCAGCCGATCTGCTCTGTCCAGGCAGGCATCAACAGCAGGGTCGCGTCCGCCTTGTCCTGCATTTGCATGGTGTGATGGTGACGATCAGGCGCGGTCAGGCCATTCGCGAACAGCGCCTGCATCTGTTCGATCAGCGCGTCAAAGGGCAACGCGCGGGCAGTGGCATCGGCATCAAAAATTTCCATGACTCAGCGTTCCAATCGAGAGGGAGAGAAAAGGCGCGGGTCAAAATCCGCAACGGGGTGCGGCAGGGGAGCCTCGCTCAGCAAAGCGGCGGCGATCTGACCAACGGCAGGTGAGGTTTGAATGCCGTAGCCACCAACACCGGCCAACCAGAACAGCCCTTCGACCTGCTCCGAAAACCCGATCACCGGCAGCCGGTCAGGGGCAAAGGTCCGCAAACCCGCCCAACTGTGTGCCACATGGGTGACCTCAAGCGTGGTGCATTCGCCCAGGTAATGCGCAGCATAGGCCACGTCCAATTCCTCGGGCCAGGCATCATGGGGATCGACCGGGGTTTCATCAGCAGGGCTGACCATCAACTGCCCGGCGTCGGGTTTGAAATAGAACAGCTCATCAATCTCGTTGACCTCGGGTATGTGGGTCAGTTCATGGCCCGGCACCTTGACGCTGATTGCCGTGCGCCGATGAGGGATTATGCCCAAGGCATTAGCGCCAAAAATCTTTGCCAACGGATCGGCCCACCCACCCGAGGCGTTGACGACCGTTTTGGCGCACATCTCGCCTGCGGAGGTTTCTATCACCCAATGCCCGTTCTCACGTGTCGCCCCAGTCACCGTCGCACGCTGTTGGAACTCTGCCCCCTGTGCCTTGGCCCCCCGCACATAGCCTTGCAGCAAGGTCTCTACTTCAACATCCCAACAATCGGGGTCATAGAAGGCGGCGTTGACCCAGCCGGGGTCAAGAAAGGGCACCTTTTCCATTGCCTGATCCACACTCAGAAATTCAACCGGCGGCGTATCCTTTGGCGCGTTGGCGCATTCGTGGTCATAGACCGCGCGCAGATGATCAGCCTTCTCGGCGTCGGCAATCAACAGGTTGCCGCGCGGGCGCAACAGATCAATCTCTGCAAAGCCGGGGAGCGGGGTCATCATGAAACCCGCACTGGCCTGGGTCAGCTGCCCAACCTCGGGCGAATGAAATCGGCGGGTGAATTCCGCCGCTGACCGGCCCGTCGAATGAAACCCAAGCGCGCTTTCTTGTTCGAGCAACACGACCGAACGCCGTCCTTGCAGGAAATAAGCCAGCGCCGCGCCCGTGATGCCGCCGCCAATGATGGCGATGTCGTGGACCTCAGACATTGAAATTGTCCAGTGGAAAGACCGGACGGCGCAGGCGGGTATAGGTGCGGCGTTTGACATTGGGCGTGCACAAGCCGCCTGCATCCGTGACAATGATGTCTGACGCAATCGGGGCAAAGGCGCCCTTGAAATGCTGCATCGATTTGACCGCCAGTACCGATTTGTCCGCTGGTTCAATGCCCACCACGCGAAAGATGTTTTGGTCCAGCATCTGCATCCGGTCAGACACGATCATGATGTCGAGGCCCTGCACGCGCAGGCACACGCTCTGTCCTGTCGACCCCGGCAGGCCGGTGAACATCGGCCCCTCAAATGTGAACGCCCCATCGCTGATCGCCATGACCTTGCCCGTGACCTCAAGCGGCCCGCCGCCCACGGATGCGTCGGTTTTCCCGCCGATGGAGAGCGTTACGACGGCACCAACCCCATGGGCGGCGAGCTCGGATGCGGCTTGGGGGTCGTAAAGCGCCCCGGCCGCCGCGTTCTGGACGCCGACCCTCAGCATTGCTGCAATCAGAGCCGTGCAATCGCCGTAGGCGCCTGATCCGGGATTGTCCGAGAAGTCGGCGACCACGACAGGCCCCTCGCCCAAGCGTGGCGCAGACAACTGCGCAATGCAGTCATCCAGCGGGATGGGCAGGTCCCACTGATCGCGAAACGCCCAGATCTGATCACAGATCCGACCGGCACAGGCCGAAGCAGCACGCTGATCGGTGGTGGCGGTGTCATAGGTCACCAGAACCGAGGGGCCAGCCGCCCAGACATCGGCATCGGTGAAGCCAGCATTGATGGCCACATTCAGGATACCTGGCGTCTGCATCTCTTGCGCGGCGCTTTCCAGCAGGCGGCACATCGGCCCGTCATTGGTGGTGCGACCATCGTCGCACCCCACCAGCATCGGCGGCCGCTGAATTTCCAACTTGGGGTGAATGTCGCCGGACATGGCGCGGTGCAGCAGCTCGCAAGCCTCGACCCCAACCTCGCGCATGTCGATGTGCGGATAGGTGCGGAACGACACCGCGATCTGCACCAGGTCCGCCATCTCGTCAAAGATGTTGGCATGTAGATCCAGCGTTACCGCGATGGGGATGTCATGGCCTACAATCGCGCGCACCTCGCGCAGAAACTGGCTTTCGCCGTCCTGATCGCTTTCAGTCACCATCGCCCCGTGCAGCGCAACAAAAACCCCGTCATAAGGCGCGCCCGCCTGCAGGCGCCGCTTGGCCTCTTCGGTGATTTCCACCCGCGTCGCCTCGGTAATCGGGCCACCCGGTTCGGCCTGAGCGGCGGTGATATAGACCGGGATCCAGCCCCACGCCTCTGCCACCTCGATCGCGCCGCCGATCTCGGACCCGGTGCCACGCAGGTTGCGGGGGATATCCTCGCCGATGTCATAGTGTTTGGCGCGAAAGTCGTCCAAACCGGTTTGCATCACCGTGAAGGTGTTGCTTTCATTGTTGTATTCGATGATGGCAACGCGATGGCTCATGTGTCCTCCTTGCGCCGGGCAGCGCGGGCGCAGATGTATTCCAGGGCCAGCGAGGCCCCCAAAAGCGCGGTGATGTCGGCATGATCATAGGGCGGCGAGACCTCGACAATGTCCATGCCGACAAAGTTCACATCGACGCTGCCGCGCAGGAACTGGATGATGTCGTTCGGGGTCAACCCATCCACCACCGGTGTGCCGGTGCCGGGGGCATAGGCGGGGTCCAGGCTGTCGATGTCGATGCTGAGGTAAGCGGGGCGGTTGCCCACCACTTGGCGCATCTTTTCCAACGCGCCGCGCCAGCCATGGTCATGCATCCAATCGCGGTAAAGCACCTTGATCGGATCGTCATTGTCGTAATGCGTGCGAATGCCGATCTGCACCGAATGTTCCGGGTCAATCAGCCCGTCCTGCATGGCGTGATGCACAAAGGTGCCGTGATCAAACCAGTTGCTTTTCTGCGTGTCACGATGCGCATCGAACTGAACCAAAGCCAGCGGGCCGTGACGCTCAGCATGCGCCTTGATCGCGGTATAGGTGGTGCAGTGATCGCCCCCCAGCATCAGCGTGCCGGCCCCGGCCCCGCTGATGTGACGGGCCATGGCGACGGCACTGTCGCGCATCTGCTCGACCTGTCCGCGCCGGAACGGCACATCACCGCAATCGACCACTGACAGGATGTCGAAGGGATCAAAGCCCCAAGGCCACACCTCGCCCCAGGCCAGCTGCGCCGAAGCTTCGCGCAGGGCGCTTGGCCCCAGCCGGGCGCCAGGCCGACCAGATGTGGTCAGGTCAAACGGAATGCCATAGACCCCGATATCCACGCCGGTCATGTCCACCGAGGGTCGGCGGCGCAGAAAAGTGCGGATACCGGAATAGGGCATTTCAACATGGGTGCCATCCGGGCCAGTTTGAGTGCGGAACACCCCTTCGCGGCCAAAGGCGATATCGTCGGCTTGTGTTTTCATTGTTGTTATCCTTTGTAAGCCAGCCAGACATTGCGCCGTTCCAGGCGGCGCCAGACCGCCTCGATCACCAGAACGACGATCAGGTAATTGGCGGCGGCGATGTAAAAGATGCTCAGGTCAAAGGTTTCGCCAAACAGATACCGCGCCTGCCCCATCACGTCGCGCACGGTGATCACGCTGACCAGGGCCGAGGCTTTGAGCAGCAGCACCAGCTCATTGCCGAATGCGGGCAGCATCCGCGCCACCGTGATCGGCAGGATCAGCAGGCGGAACCGCTGGAACCGTCCCAAGCCCAAGGCCAACCCGGCCTCGATCGTGCCCTTGGGGATGGCGAGAATGCCACCACGCAGGATTTCCGCCTGATACGCGGCCGAATTCAGCGTGAACGCCAGCAGACCGCAGTTGAATGCGTCGCGAAAGAACCACCACAGCCCAAGCGCCCGCAGCTCTTTGTGGAACTGGCCAAACCCGTAGTAGATGATGAAGATCTGGACCAAGAGCGGGGTGCCCCGCACCAGATAGATATAGGTATAGGCCAACCCCGACAGGGCGCGGTATTTGCTCAACCTTGCGGCTGCCAACGGGATCGCGGCGAAGAAGCCAAAGATGAACCCCAGCAAGGTCAGGCTGACGGTGTTTTGCAGGCCGTGGACCCACAGATCCAGATTGTCGGTGATGTGCGACAGCATCTCAGCGCACCCCAACCAGATTGCGATTGGCGCGGGCTTCCAGAACGCTCTGGATTTGGCCCGAGATGAAGGCGAGTACCACATAGACCAGCGCCAGAACCGAATAGAAGAAAAACGGCTCGCGCGTGGTGGCAATGGCCATGTTGGCATAGCGCATCATATCACTGACAGCGATGATCGAGATCAGCGATGTGTCCTTGAGCAGGATCAGCCACAGGTTCCCAAATGCCGGGATCGCGTGACGCCACATCTGCGGCAGGATCACCAGAAAGAACGCCTGTCCCCGATGCAACCCCAGGGCGGCGGCGGCCTCGGCTTGCCCCTGACCCACGGCTTGATGGGCCGAACGCACGACCTCGGACCCAAGGGCCGAGAAAACCAGCGTCAGCGCCACCCAACAAGCCAACCTGCTGAGCAAACGCGGGCTGCTTGTCAAAAAGCCCAACCCGGCCGACAAGCGGTCCACCTTGTTGGCGCGGTCAGACGAAGGTCGGGCCCTGTTTCAGGAGTTGGCCCCAAGGTTGCAGCGCCTGAATGACCGCATTTTTGCCAGCCTAAGTCGCGAGGACTTCGTGTTTTTTTGCGATCTGCTGCAGCGTGTCACCGCGGGATGGACTCAGACCAACCTGATCATGGAAGCTGAAGAGCTGATCTGAACCGTCCAACAGGAACGCAGACGGTCACAACAATTTCCCGATGTTGGTTTTGAAGGCCAGTATGTGCTGCTCCATGGCGGCTTCGGCCTTGGCACGTTCGCCGCTTTTCAAAGCGTTCAGAATATCCCAATGGTCGCTCCGTACCCGATCGGCGTGAGTTTCATTGTTGAGCGACACAAACCAGATCCGCATGGAGCGCTCGTGGAGGTTGCGCAGGACTTCGGCCAGAACCTGATTGCCCGCGGTCTGGGCAATCTTGTCGTGAAACCTGCGGTCCAGCATTATCTGGGATTGGATGTCGCC
Source organism: Falsiruegeria mediterranea M17 (assembly GCF_900302455.1). GTDB lineage: Bacteria > Pseudomonadota > Alphaproteobacteria > Rhodobacterales > Rhodobacteraceae > Falsiruegeria > Falsiruegeria mediterranea. Next base: position 126,852 of record NZ_ONZG01000014.1, on the reverse strand, counting down.
GTTTTCAGCAAACTCCTCGGCTTCTTTCAAGATCGCTTCAAGCTCGTGTTCGGCGGTCGGGGTCATGCGTTCGCTGGCTTGACCCGCACAATAGACCTCATTCACCAGGCGTAGATCGATGATCTCACTCACCTCTTGCAGCGAGATGGCTTTCACGATCAGACCCTTGCGCGGGATCATTTCGATCAACCCTTCGTGGGTCAGACGGCGCACGGCGTGGTGGATCGGCGTGCGTCCGATTTCCAGATCATCGCTCAGCTTGGCCTCGTTCAAATACGAACCCGGTTCGTAGACCAGAGTGATGATCCGGTATTTCAGTTCCTCATAGGCGATGTCAGCAAGGGATTGTCGAGCCTTCTTTTCCGCGGCATCCGGTTTGCGGGTTTTGGCTTTAGTCTCGACAACCATTCTCTGCTCCTTGGGTGTCTCAGCCTACATTGGGTAGAGACTCGACGTGATATCTGTGTGAAATTGTTCTGCCCCTTTTAGCATCGTGTAATTCGAATTCAAATGCTTCGGCAGGGCGCACGCCGCCAATTGCGGCAAGGGTTCCTCCCATCATCACATCACCGGGGCCAAATTGCGTTCCGGTCTGCGCCTCGAATGAGGCGACAAGCTCATCCGGGGACAGCATCGCGGCCACGGTGCCATGCTGATAGGTGACACGCTGGCCGTCAATCAAGGCATGACTGCGAATTTCCAGATCATCCCAATGGTCCCGCAGATCGGCGTAGTTCCACAGCCGTGAGGCGATTGGTTTGTCGCACATCTGCTTGGATACCGTGATGTTGTAAGCCTCAACCTGTCGGTCGGTGTGATCCGAGCCTGTTCCGATCCACCAATCTCCGTCGATGTTGAAAAGGACAAACTCGACCTCGCCCGAGGAGCCTTCGCCAGGGTTCTGCAACAGCTCTTGTTGGGTCAAGCGCGAGGTTGAGGCACGGTAGAACACCGGTGTGGTGGCGGGGCGTTTGATGCCCAACTCCTCGAGCTCGGCCATGTGTTTTTCCATCGCCACCTTGTCGCGTCCGGTCCATCCGGCAATCACGAAACGGTTAGGGGTAAAGGTGATTTCCTGTTCGGTGTCGGCATCCAGAACAAGGTTAAGTTCGGGTGTTTGTGTCATGTCACACTCCTGATTGTCATTCTGCAGCAACGCCGAGGTATGCCTCGTGAAGGCGCGGATCGTTGGCGAGTTTCTGGGCGCCGTCCGATATGATCAGCTTGCCGCGTTCCAACACGTATCCGGTGTTTGCAAGTGCCAGCGCCTGGTCGGTGTTCTGCTCGACCAACAGGATGGTCAGCCCACCTTTATTCAGATCGCGCAAAAGCTTGAATAACTGTTTCACAAACAGCGGCGACAAACCCAGGGACGGTTCGTCCAGCATCAGCAGATCGGGCTTGGACAGCAGCGCCCGGCCGATTGCCAGCATTTGCTGTTCGCCGCCCGACAGGCAGCTGGCCTGCATGTGACGTCGTTCGCACAAGTTCGGGAAACGGTCATAGATGGTTTCCATCTCATGACGGATCGCGTCGACGTCGTCGCGCTGATAAGCGCCCAGCAACAGGTTTTCCTCGATGGTTTGCGCGATCAAAATGCGCCGACCTTCGGGCACCAGCGCAAGGCCATCCTTGATGCGGCGACTGGGGGACCAGTTGGTGACGTTTTCACCCTCCCACACGACCTTGCCGTGGCTGGCCTTTTCCATGCCAAGTATGGCTTTGAGCAAGGTGGATTTTCCCGCGCCGTTGGCGCCAAGAACCGTGGCTATCTCGCCGCGCTTGATCTCCATCGAGAAGTCTTCGAGCGCGGGGATGCGGCCGTATTTGACGCTGAGCGAATTGATCTCAAGCAGCATTGTCTTGCTCCTCTGCTTCGACGCCCAGATAGGCGGCCTGCACCTTGGGGTTCTTTTCAACCTCTGCCATGGTCCCCTCGGAGACCTTCTCGCCGAAGTTCAGAACCACGACGCGTTCGCACAGGTTGCGGACGAAATGCATGTCGTGTTCGACCACCAGCAGCGTGACACCGTTCTGGGCGACTGTTTTCAGTTCGCGCATCAGCTCGTCAGTTTCAGTGGGGTTCAGTCCGGCCGCAGGCTCGTCCAGCAGAAGGATTTTGGGATCAGCCAGCAAGGCGCGCACCAAGTCCACCCGTTTGCGCAGGCCATAGGGCAGGGCGTCGACAGTCTCATTGGCGTAGTCGATCAGACGCGCTTCCTCCAAAGCCTCATAGGCCTGTTTCCACCATTTGTGGCGGCGGAGCATTCCAAAGGGTTGCAACATGTTGGCGACGCCACTGGCGTTGATGTGCTGGTCCAGGATCAGGTTCTCGACCACTGTCAGATGTTTCATCAGGCGCACGTTCTGAAAGTTGCGGCTGATGCCGTGAGCGATGCGTTCCTTGGATGGAACATCAGTAACGTCGGTGCCCTGGATCAGGATTTGGCCGCTTGTCACCGGATAGACGCCAGAGATCAGGTTGAAGATCGTGGTCTTGCCGGCGCCGTTCGGGCCGATCAAGGCCAGACGCTCGCCCTTGTTGACGCCAAAGCTGACATCGCGGGTCACTTCGAGCGAGCCGAAATTCTTGACCAGGTTCCGGATTTCCAATGCGTAGGTCATGCTGAAGCCTTTCCACCAAAGGGCGCTTTGAGTCGGCGCATCATGTTGGCGTTGATCATCCCCTGCGGGCGCAGCACCATGAAGCCAATGATGAAGGCGGCAAAGATCGCGTAGCGCCATTCCTCGCCCGAGCGGAACACTTCGGGAAGGAAGGTGAAGAACGCCGCGCCAACCAGAGGGCCAAGTACGGTTTGGGTGCCACCAAGGATGACGAAGAGAACCGTGTAGATCGAGATCAGGGCGCCAAAGCTTTGCGCTTCGACGTAAGACAGGTAATGGGCCTGCAACCCACCGGCGACAGCAGCCAGCATTCCGCCCAGAACAAATGCGGCCAGTTGCACATTCCTGACCTCGATCCCGAACAGATCGCAAACCGTCGGGTCGTTCTTGATCGCGGTCAGATACAGCCAGAACCGGGTCTGAGACAGGACAAACAGCAAGATCAGAAGGCCAATAGTGGTCAGTGCAATCGTCGGCATCTCGATATAGCCGTAGACCGGATAACCCTGAGCGGCGCCAACGATCTCCAGATTCAGGAACACCGCGACCAGGATCTGGCCAAGCGCAAAGGTCGCCAGCGCCAGATAGATGCCCGAAGTGCGCAAAACCGGAATGCCGATGATCAGTGCGATCAGGCCCGACGCAAGCGAACCAACAAGAATGGCAACTCCGATGGGCAGGCCATATTCGTTGCTGAGAAAGGCGGCCATATAGGCCCCAACGGCCATAAACCCTGCGGTGCCCAGATTAAGTTGCCCGGCGACAAGCGGCAGCGCGGCCGAATAGGCCATGATGACGTTGATGGCGAGAATGACGATAAGACCGTCGATGTATCCACTGAACATCACAGTTTCTCCCGTACTTGAGCGAGACCAAAGAGGCCCTGTGGGCGCACCATCAGAATGATGAGCAGCAGCCCATAGACCGACAGGTCAACGAAATCGGAACCGAGGAAGTAGATCGACATGACCTCGGCCAGCCCGATCAGCAGGCCACCGGCAATGGCACCCCAGACCGAGCCCATGCCGCCGATGATCATGGCCGAGATGCCTTTGAATCCGACCTCCTCACCCATGAAGGGTGAGACCTGGCTGTAGTTGACCGCAAAAAGCATGCCGCCGATGGCCGCGACGGCGCCCGAGATCAGAAAGATCAGCGGTACAACGACGTTCACGTTGATGCCCAGGAATTCGGCGGTGGTGGTGTCTTCGGCAATGGCGCGAATGCCCCGGCCGACGCGCGTTTTCTTGAGAAAGCGGCTGATGCCGATGACGATGGCAATCGACAGGACAAGCCCAAGCAATTGCGCGGAGCCAATCACCAGATCACCTAGCTTCAAGGTCGCGTTGGGGATGACCTTGGGAAAGGCTTGTTGGTCCGAGCCGTAGAACACCAACAGGATCTGTTCGAACAGGATCAGAAACCCAAGCGAACTGACCAGGGGCACCTCGTGGTCTGATCCCTTCATCCAGCTGAAGGTCAGCTTTTCGACGACCAGAGCACAGGCGCAGGCAATCAGAAATGCCAGCCCAAAAGCCAGGAGCGGCGGCACGCCCATCGAGATCAACACCCAGGAAATCATGCCACCAAGCATGAACAATCCGGGGATCGAAAAATTCAGAAAATTCAGGATGCCGATGCTGAGCGTGAACGCCACAGCGATGAGGACATAAACAGACCCCAGCATCATCCCGTTGATTAGTTGTTGCAACATCCGTTGAGGCCTCCTTGCGGGTTTGGTAGTTAAACTAGAGTGAAATTTCACAACATGTCAACAAGGCGATTCCGAATGAAAACAGACGATTAAGAGAATTGTGGTTCGTAGTGGTGGCGGTGCCTTTGACCAAATTGCGTCAAACAGAGTCGCGTTCCATAATCGCCAAAACCGACGAATAGGTCGAAACGCAGAACGGCACGCAATAGCTGACCATGGCCTTGATAAGCTCGGAATGTGTCAGTGTTCCGGCAAGAAGTTTATCGGCGTAGTTGATCGTAAAGAACACGGTTCCCACCACCAAAGCGACACGAAGAGCACGATTGCGAACGGACGGTTGTCGGGCAATGTGAAGGAAGGTTTTCACCTGCGGTCTCCAGTCTGGTTTTCGTTTCAGGCCTTATAAAGGCGCAGTGAAATGTCACAAGCGAAGGGTACTTTCACGTGCCCTGTTGTGCCGTCCGGACTTGGCGCCGAGGGAAAGTGCGGAGCGACTGACTTGGAAATTCAACCCGTTAGTAGAGAATGGCGGGAAATTGCGCAACAAGAGAAATTTCACTAACATTTAACAAGCTTGCGCGCTAGGGTCCGCCAAAGCAAACGGCGTTAGATGAGTCGCAGGGGTTTGACCTTGTCTCGGCCCACTGCCCGGCTCACTTGCCGCCTATGGTCGCCGCTTGCTTGGACAAAAGGATGAATGGAGACACTCATGACGAAATCATTGCCACAGTCCCTGCATCGCCGATTGATGGCAGGCGTTGCAGGCCTGGCCTTTTGCGCAGTGGGCACAGTGGGCGCAGCTGCTGCAGATGGACTGAATAATGCCGAGGCCGAACCCAAGTATGCTGTTGGCGTTGCAGCCAATTTTGTACGCGATTTCAGCAAGCCGTTCGATGCATGGGGCAGAAAGTACAAGTCTGACGAATACCGTGCATGGTTGGACGAGGTTGACGCCAGTGGAACACCGCGTACCACCGTGACGCGGATCTATTACCCCACCGCAAAGGGGCAGGGGGTTGCCAAGGGCCGCGCTGCCACGACGGTTCCTTCGCCGTTGCCTGCGGCGGCAGAAGGCGAACAGATCTCGGTCGCGGGGCTGTTTTTGGGCGATCAGGATTTCGCCGAAATGGCGTTTTCGACCTATGGACCGCAACCTGTCGTCGAAGGTATTTACCAAGCCTATGAAAACGCGCCGGTCGCAGAAGGGGCCTTTCCCCTGATTGTTATGGTGCACGGGCTGGGTGGTTCGATCCACACCTGGGCATCAGCCGCCGAGTATCTGGCCGCGCAGGGGTATATCGTTGTGACTGTTGCGCTGACTTCGGAAAGTGGTGCGTCGCCTGTGTTCCACGATCCGGATTCCGCTTGGGCCAAGGGCAAGTCGCTCGACGAGATTATTGGTGCCTACCAGCTGCGCGTGGCAAACTCGTACAGCACCGTATTCGCGAATTTCTTCAAGTATCTCTACCAATTCGAAGGCCCCGTTTCTTTTGAAAACATGCCTGACCCGTCTGACCTGACGCCTACCCCTGAAGGCGCGCTTAGGTCAGGTCAGTTGATGGCAGACCTGTTCAACCAGCGTGTCGAAGATGTGGCCAGCGTCATTGCAGAGATGAAGTTTCTGAATGCGCCCAAGACCGAATGTGAAGTGGGCCTTGTTCAAGCGGGATCGTCAGAACCCCTCTGTGGGATGTTCACAGAACACGTCGATGTCGAGCACGTCGGAGTCATGGGCCATTCTCTGGGATCGATGACAGCCCAAGCGGCCGCGGCATTCCTGGGTGACGTGGATACTGCCGTGGGGTTCAACAATGGCATGCCGCGTCTGTGGGAACCCTATGGCGGCATTCCTTGCAATCCTGAGGAAGGGCGGCCCGCAGGCGTTCAGAAGCCGTTTTTACAAGTGATTGGGTCCGACGACTTTTTTGTCCATAACGTGTTCCGCGGCATTCACGGCAACCTCTACCGTGCAGCAGGCGGTGATCCTGCTGACAACTACCCGTTGGCGGATGAGCAGCCATGGCCGACCAAAGACAACCCACAGCCCGTCGCCCGCTCGGCTTTCAACCGAGCAACGGCGGAAAAGATGCTGGTGATGTTCCGTGATCAGGGTCACGGGCACACGACCGACGATCAGGAAGGGGCATTCACGCCAGGTCACCCGCTTCAAGGTATGCGCCTTCCGTCGACACCGGATGCTGCGCCCGAGCCGTATCAGATCATGGGTTGGATCAAGGATGGCAAAAACGATGTGTACCTGCCCCATCTGATGCGCAACTACTACCTGACCAATTGGTTTGACTGGACCTTAAAGGGCGACGAACAGGCCCGCGCAGCACTTGTAAACCACCCGTTTGATCAGGGTGTACAGCACCTGCTTGAGGAAGGTGTTTCCAACTGACGGTCATCGCCCTGTCCAGAGCTCGGGCAGGGCGGTTTTCTACATTTGGGACAGCAACGGAGCCCAGACACGTACTTATGCCATCGTGACAAGGGCAGGGGACGGCTCGGGCAGGCTGTTGTGGTCCGAGTTTTCACTGAGCGAGAAAAACAGAATGGCAGGATTGGATATATTCTGTTCCGCGATCACCTTGGCCAGACGGTGCGCACAACACTGAGCGGTTTTTTGTTGCCGAGTCTCGGCATGGGAAACGATGTCGACAACTGTCTTGTGGGCAAGACCTGCGCTGTCAAGAAGATCAACGATGTCACGGGCTTTCGAAACACCCATATAAACTGCGACCCGCGCACCGCTTGCAAGGAGGCGCACCCAGTCCGGCGGCGTGGAGTGGTCCGCTTTGTGAGCTGTGGTCAGAACCAATGTGTCATTGCGACCTCGCTTGGTCAGAAAAGTCCCGGTCGCAGCTGCTGCTGCGCTCGCAGCCGTCACTCCGGGAACGATTTCCACAGCAATTCCCTCGGCCTGCAGCGCTTCGGCCTCTTCAGCGCCACGTGCAAAAACGCCAGGGTCGCCGCATTTCAGACGGACCACCCGTTCGCCACGTTTGGCGGCAGCAACAAGACCGGCGTTGATCTTGGCTTGAGGCCAACTGTGGCGGCCCGGTGCTTTGCCCACATAGACGCGTTTGGCATCGCGCCGGGCCAAGTCAAGCAGGTCTGGGTCGATCAAGCGATCATAGAAAATCACATCGGCGTCTTTTAGGCGCTGCGCCCCGCGCAGAGTGATCAGATCACGGGTTCCGGGACCTGCTCCGACCAGGGTCACCCGAGCAGGTCGAACTGCAACGTTGTCTGGCACTCGGCGTGTGGTGACGTTCAGGGGCATCGGAAAGAGTTTCATCAGTGAATTTCCTTGTTACGCCGCCGACCTGACACTGCGACAAGCCCAAAGATCTTGTGCAGCCTCGCGGGCGGCATCCACTTCCAGGTCGCAGGTCATAAGGGCCAAGGTGGCGGTGCCTATCACGCAGGCAGTGGCAAACGGATCTTCCTGCGCGCCGTGCCAGAGTGCCGACAGGCAAACCGGGGGTAAAGTCGGTTCGTGCAGGCGGCGTGAAGCGTTGACCAGTTCCGGAACGATGGTCTCAAATCGTGCGCCTTTGCGGAGTCCCATCAGGGTTAGGGATTTGCCAGGATGACGCTCGAACTCGCCGCCGCCGCCCTTGATGACCGAAAGCGAAGTCTGACCAAGAATTTCTGCCGCGTCGCTTTGAAGATCACGATAAGAGGGATGAAAGACGCCCTGGACCATGGCAGGGGCATCGGCCGGATTGAGCATGCGCAGCACGGTGTTGAGGCACGAGCGCAGACCCAGATCATCTCGCAGACGCAGCAGGTCAAGCGCAGGCGCATGCAGGGCTTCGGCCGGAACATAGACGATTGCATCACGTTGTAGCAAAGCCTTGGCCTTAGCAGGTGTATGGGCCTGGGCGATGCCAAGATCGGCCAGCCCGGCCCGAACCGACGCCACCGCCAGTTGGTGCGAATTCCAACCGTGCAACAAAACCGGATAGCCAGCCGAAGCCACCAGCTTTGCGGCCAACAGGAACAGCGGGGCACCACGTGTCCGGCCTGCTGCGTATGAGGGCCAGTCCAACGCAACCGGTAGCCCGGTCCAATTCTGCACATCAACACGCAGCGCGTCGGTGAAGCCTGCGATTTCAGGCGCTGTTTCACCACGGTAGCGCATCAACATCAACAGCGCGCCAACGGCTTCAGGGGCGGCCGTTTTGCTTAGGATGATTTCCATCGCATCGCGTGCCTCTTCGCGGCTCAGCGACCGTGATCGGCCCGGTCCGCGCCCGAGAGTTTGGATATGCGTGGCCAGGTTCATTCCGCAGCCACCGGCTTGGGGATCGCTGCGATAAGAGTCGCCAATTCCGGCTTGCAAGAGCCGCAATTGGTGCCGGCACCAGTGCGCTGACAAAGCTCTGGGACAGTCTGCGCCCCATTGGCGAATTCCGCGCGCAATGTGTTGATCCCAACGTCGAAGCAGGCACAGACCGTGGCGCCGGGATCAGGTTGATCCGCCCCCGCGCGACCGGCCAGCGCGGCAAGGGTAGAAATGTCCTTGCCCAAAAGCCCGGCCACATGGGTTCGAGCAACAGCAACCGGCTGTTTGGCAGCAAAAAACAGTGCCTCAATGCGGCCGGCTTGATGCAACGCCACTCGGATCAAACCGGTGGAGTGATCTTCGAGCAATGCCGCGTCGCTGTGAGTGCATCCAGTGATGATGCGAGCCATAGCGGACCAATCCTCAGGTGGGGTCGGATCCGCCAATTCTGCGCGCCAACCCAGGGGGCTTGGGGCGAGCGCCGCATAGGCCGTGGTCGGCGACAGGGGCTTGAGTGAGACGGCAAAGCCGAACCAGGCCATGTCCGCCCTCTTTACACTCACGGCGCCATCTTTGCTGGCGGGCTGGCCCGAAACCGGATCTGTTGCGGGTGCAACCAGCGGATTGACCCGCCCGGCATGGCAGGTTTGTGCGGTCCAATGCATCGGAACAAAGATCGATCCCTTGCGGGCATTGGATGAGATCAGAACCCGCAACAGGGCGTTGCCATGTTCCGTTGCAACTTCGGCGAGGTCGGCGTCGCGCAACCCATGCGCCATCGCGTCCTCGGGGTGAATTTCCACAAAGGGTTCGGCGAGATGCGCCGACAGTCGGGCGCTGCGGCCTGTGCGGGTCATGGTGTGCCATTGATCGCGGATGCGGCCTGTGTTGAGTGTCAGCTCTGACCGGACCACAGGGGCGGGCTGCTCCACCGGAACCATCTTGGCCCTGCCGTTGTCGTGAAAGAAAGCGCCGTCGGCAAAAAAGCGGCCACCATGGGCGCCTGCTTGCGGCACGGGCCAGCGCACAGGCTGCAACAGGTCGTAGTCAAGATCGGTCAGACCGGCCAAACCGCTGATATCAAAATCGCGCCCAAACCGTTTGGCTAGCCCGGAAAGGGCGGCGTGTTCGCGAAAAATTTGAGCTTCGTTTTGGTAGTCAAATCCGTCAAACCCCATACGGCGCGCCACATCAGCAATGATTTCCCAATCCGGGCGCGCCTCGCCGGGCGCAGAAAGAAACGGCCGCTGACGCGAGATCATGCGTTCAGAGTTTGTAACGGTGCCAGACTTCTCACCCCATCCCGCCGCCGGCAGGAGCACATGTGCCAGATCGCCTGTATCGGTGCGTTCCAGAATGTCGCTCACCACGACAAATGGCACGCTGGCGATTGCATCAGCCACACGATTTGCGTCGGGAACCGAGACAGCGGGATTGGTAGACATGACCCAGAGCGCCTTGATCTTGCCCTCACTGCAAGCCTGGAACAGGTCGATGGCCTTCAATCCTGGTTCAGAGCAGATTGTGGGGCTTTGCCACGCGTCCTGCACCGCAGCCCGATGGTCTGGGTTTTCGATATCAAGATGACAGGCGAGCATGTTGGCCAGCCCGCCCACCTCGCGGCCGCCCATGGCGTTGGGTTGGCCGGTGACAGAAAAGGGGCCCATGCCGGGGCGTCCAATTCGACCTGTGATCAAGTGGCAATTGAGGATTGCGTTGACCTTGTCCGTGCCACACACAGACTGGTTTACGCCCTGAGAATAGACGGTCACGACGTTCTCGGTTCGTGCAAACAGCCGAAAAAACTCGGTGATCCGGTCGGGATCAACTCCGATAGCTTCCAAGGAGGATCTGCGCGCGGCACTCAATGTCGCTGCAAATCCGTCCACGTGGGCTGCGACGTATTCTGTGTCGACACAGCCTACATCCACCAGATGCGTCAGCAGTCTGTTGAACAGCGCCACGTCACCGTCGCTTTGCACAGGGATGTGCAAATCGGCGATGTCGCAGGTGGCGGTACGGCGCGGGTCGATGACCACGACCCGCATTTGCGGGCGCCGCGTCTTTTCTGCCAGCAGCCGCTGGTACAGAACCGGATGACACCAGGCCAGGTTGGTCCCGACCAACACAACAAGGTCGGCCTGTTCCCAATCCGCATAGATGCCGGGGACGGTATCGGTACCAAATGCACGTTTGTGCCCCGCCACAGACGAGGCCATGCACAGCCGGGAATTGGTGTCGATGTTGGCTGCGCCGATGTAGCCTTTCATCAGCTTGTTGGCGACATAGTAGTCCTCGGTCAGCAACTGGCCCGAGGCATAGAAAGCAACGCTGTCGGGACCGTGTTCTTTGATCGCAGCGCGGAACTTGTCGGCCACTAGGTCAAGTGCCTGGTTCCAGGTCGCATCAACGCCCTGAATGCGAGGGCGCAGAAGGCGGCCATCCAGACCGATGGTCTCCCCAAGCGCCGAGCCCTTGGAGCAGAGCTTGCCAAAGTTGGACGGGTGGTTCGGGTCGCCTACGATTTCGCCATCCGGGCCGGCCAGGACGCCACACCCGACCCCGCAGTAGGGACATGTGGTACAGGTCTGAGTCATGACGTGACCCTCGCGGCACCCAGCACCTCGCTGGTTAGAAAAATACGCCCGTCCTGCAGGTACAGGTCCCAGACCCGCAAATGGCCGTCATCCGCCCCTTGGGCCACACCGGACCTTAGGTCGAACACCCAATTGCGCATCGGATCGGTCACGCAAGTTCCATGTTGAATGCCGTTAGACAGCGGACCGGCTTTTCCTGGCAGCCACTCATCAATGGCAAAGATCTGATCATCGGCGGTCCGAAACACGGCGATCTCTCCCTCTGGGGTACGGACAACACGCGCGCCCCGCTGCGGAATGTCTTCGAGGGTACCGATATCTATGTACTGGCTCATGTCTATTTCGCTTTGCATAGGCTTATTCCGCAGCCACCGGCAGATCGGTCAGATCTGCCAGAGGTTTGAATTCGTGGGCGTCTTTGCCCTTGATGGCGCGTTCGGCCCAAGGATCGACCTGAAAAAACTGCTGGGAATAGTGGAACCGGTCGGCAAGTGCCTTGCGGTTCAGGGGGTTCTCGACAATCTGATCCTTGACCCAGTCCAGACCAACCTTGTTGATCCACTTGTAAGGGCGGTGCAGATATTGCGCGCCCTCACGGTAGAGTTGATAGAACGCACAGGAGTATTCCAGGGCTTCGTTCTCGGTGGCAACCTGTGCCAAAAGCTGTGCTTCCAGCAGATCGAGGCCCGCCGCGCCACCAACCAGAATCTGATAGCCGCTGTCGACACAAACGATCCCAAGATCCTTGCAGGTGGCTTCGGCGCAGTTCCGGGGACAGCCGGTCACCGCCAGCTTGAATTTATGTGGCGACCAGGCGCCCCACATCCGCTCTTCGAGCTTGATGCCAAGTCCGGTGCTGTCCTGAGTGCCAAAGCGACAATGATCTGTACCCACGCAGGTTTTTACCGTGCGCAGACCTTTGGCATAGGCTTGCCCAGACATCATGCCGGCCTGACCAAGATCATACCAGATCGCAGGAAGGTCTTCTTTCTTGATCCCAAGCAGGTCGATGCGCTGACCGCCCGTGACCTTGACCGTTGGGACGTTGAACTTGTCCGCTGCATCCGCGATCGCACGAAGCTCATTTGGCGTAGTGATCCCGCCCAGCATGCGCGGGACAACCGAATATGTGCCGTCTTTCTGGATGTTGGCATGCACACGCTCATTGATGAAGCGGCTCTTACCGTCGTCGGCGTATTCACCAGGCCACGCGCAAACCAGGTAATAGTTGAGCGCCGGGCGACAAACATGACAGCCATCCGGCGTCGACCAGTTCATCTCTTGCATCGCCTGAGGCATTGATTTCATCTTGCCTGCCACAATCAGTTTGCGCACTTCGTCGTGGCTGAGATCGGTGCATTTGCAGACAGTTTCCTTTTCGGGCATGGCAAAATCGTCACCAAGCGTGACGGACAGAAGCTGTTCGACCAGCCCGCTACATCCACCGCAAGAGGACGCTGCTTTGGACGTGGCCTTGACCGCATCCAGTGTATGGGCGCCCGCCTGAATGGCGGCGACCACGTTGCTTTTGGATATGCCGTTGCAGCCGCAGATTTCTGCGTCATCCGGTAAGGCTGCAACGGCTGCCATAGGGTCCAGGGGGTCGCCCCCCTGAAACGACGGCCCAAACATCAAGGTTTCGCGCATCTCCGAGATGTCTTCGCCATCCTTTATGAGTCCAAAGAACCAGTTGCTGTCGCTGGTGTCCCCATAGAATACGGCCCCAACAAGCTTGTTGCCCTCGATCACCAGCCGCTTGTAAACGCCGCGCGCCGGGTCACGGAAAACGATGTCTTCGCGCCCTTCGCCATCAGCAAAGTCGCCGACCGAAAACAGGTCGCATCCCGTCACCTTGAGTTTTGTCGAAACCTCTTTCTGGACAAACGTCGCCGGTTCCCCGATCAGCGTCTTGGCCAAGACCTTGGCCTGTTCGTAAAGCGGCGCCACAAGCCCAAAGACCGCGCCGTCATGTTCGACACATTCGCCAAGCGACAGAATATGGGCGTCTGACGTGATCATCTGGTCATCCACATGGATGCCTTTGCCCACCGCCAGCCCTGCATCTTGGGCCAAGGCCACATTCGGGCGAATACCAACGGCCATCACCAGAAGGTCACAAGGCAATTCCGTACCGTCATCCAGCAACAGTGCCCGTAACTGACCATCGTCGCCAACAATCTCCTTAGAATTGGCCGAACACATCACCTTGATGCCGCGATCTGTCAGGGCCTTGCGCAGCAGATACCCGGCAGCCTCGTCCAGTTGACGTTCCATCAAATGGCCCATGATATGGACCACGGTGACATCCACGCCGCGAGCTTTGAGCCCGGCTGCGGCCTCCAGTCCCAGAAGACCCCCACCGATCACCACAGCCTTTGCATCCGGTTTCGAGCCGAGCGCAATCATTCGCTCGGTGTCTTCGAGGTCTCGATATGCGATGACACCGTCAAGGTCATGACCTGGCAGCGGGATGATGAAGGGATTGGACCCGGTTGCAATCACCAGCTTGTCGTAGGACAGAACATCGCCGGTTTCCGACGTCACGGTTTTTGCGACCTTGTCGATCTCCGCGACCTTCTCGCCAAACCGGCAATTGACGCCCTGCGTCTCGTACCAATCTGCCGAATGGGTGATGATCTCTTCATATGTCTTTTCGCCGGACAGGACCGGAGACAGCATCAGGCGATTGTAGTTGCCGCACGGTTCCGCGTTGAACAGGGTGACGTTCCAACTGTCGCCGTCCTGATCCAGCACCTCTTCGAGCGCGCGGCCCGAGGCCATGCCAGCGCCGATGATTATTAGGTTCTTCTTCATAGGTCTCACTCCGCGGCAATGGCCTTGGCCGATTTCGGCTTGGGCTTTGCGCCATGTTCATATTCCTCAAGGAAATCCAGAACGTCCTGGCGATAGGCGTAATAGTCAGGATGCTCGAGCAGAGCTTTGCGACTGCGTGGACGTGGCAGGTCGACGTCTACGATCTTGCCAATCGTGGCCTGCGGTCCGTTGGTCATCATGACCACGCGATCGGCCAAAAGGATCGCTTCGTCCACATCGTGCGTTACGCATATCGCCGTGACCTTGGTGCGGTCCCAAACCTCCATTAGCACTTCTTGCAGCTCCCAGCGTGTGAGGCTGTCGAGCATGCCGAAAGGTTCATCCAGCAGCAGCAGCTTGGGGGACAGAGCAAATGCACGGGCGATGCCCACACGTTGCTTCATGCCGTTCGACATCGAGCAGGCCTCTTTGTCCATGCTGTCCGCCAGACCAACCCGCTCCAGATAATATTCCACCACGTCCTGGCGTTCAGCCTGAGAGGCGCGGGGATAGACCTTGTCGACCCCGATCGCGACGTTTTCCTTGGCGGTGAGCCAGGGAAACAGATTGGGTGACTGGAACACCACCGCGCGTTCCGGGTCAGCACCGACCACCCCCCGGCCATCCAGGTTGATGACGCCCTTGGACACGTCGTTCAAACCTGCTGCCATGGTCAGAACCGTCGATTTGCCACAGCCCGAGTGACCGATCAGCGAGATAAACTCGCCCTTGTCCACCTTCAGATCGAAGTCTTCGACCACGGTAAGCGGCCCCTTCGGGGTCGGATAGATTTTGTGAAGCTGCGAGAATTCCAGATACCTGTCGATCCGCTGGCTCTGCTTGGCCTTCACATCGGCCTGAGCCTTGGGGATATTGTGGATCGCCGTCACGTTCGGCAGACTGCGTGACCCTTCAACCTTGGCTTCAATGCCTACGGTCATCAGGTGTTTCGTGATCTCGGCCCGCAGTTTCTTGAAACCCTCATGATGGTTCATTTCACCCCGCTCGCGCGGACGTGGGATCGAAACTGTGAACTCCTCGCCAAGTGTTCCGTCGGGGTTGAGGGCGATGATCCGATCCGCCAGAATTATCGCCTCGTCCACATCATTGGTGATGAGGACGCAGGTCTTTTTGTCGGCATCCCAAATGCGTTCGATCTCATCCGCCAGATTGGCACGAGTCAGCGCGTCGAGCGCTGAAAGCGGCTCGTCCAGCAACAGAATTTCCGGATCCATGGCTAGGGCACGGGCTACATTCACCCGCTGGCGCATCCCACCAGACAATTCGGCCGGACGTCGTGTGGCGGCGTGGGAAAGCCCCACCATTTTGACGTAATGTGCCACTTTGTCGGCCCGGCTTGCCTTGGTCAGATTTGGGAACATCGTGTCCACTGCCAGGCTCACGTTGCCATTGACCGTCAACCACGGCATCAGCGAGTAGTTCTGAAAGATCACCCCCCGCTCAGGACCTGGGCCGGTGATGGGTGATCCCCGATAGGTGATCTTGCCCTTGGTCGGTGCTTCGAGACCGGCCATCAGGTTGATCAATGTTGTCTTGCCCGTGCCCGAAAAGCCGAGGAGTACGAGGAACTCACCCTCTTCGACCTTCAGGTTGATGTCCTTTAGCACCTCAGTGCGTTTTGCACCTTCGCCAAAGCTCTTTGAGACATTTTCGAATTCAAGAACGGCCATGGCGATCACCGGTTGTTGGAAAAGGTGAAGAGCGACTGGATGGCGAACATCAGGCGATCCAGCAGGAAGCCGATGATGCCGATGGTTAAAACAGCCACCATGATCTTGGCCAACGATTGCGAAGATCCGTTCTGGAACTCGTCCCAAACGAATTTTCCAAGACCAGGGTTTTGTGCCAGCATTTCGGCAGCGATCAGCACCATCCAGCCCACGCCAAGCGACAGGCGAAGACCGGTAAAGATCAAGGGCAGGGCAGAGGGAAGAACCAGTTTTGTGATCTTGGTCCAGGTGCCCATTTTCAAAACCTTGGAGACAGAAACCAGATCCTTGTCGATCGACGAGACACCCAAGGATGTGTTGATCAGCGTTGGCCACAGCGAACACAGCGTCACAGTGATCGCCGAGTTCAGAAAGCTTTTCGAGAACATGCCGTCATTGGTCACGTAAACCGCCGAAACCACCATGGTGACAATCGGCAACCACGCCAACGGGCTCACGGGTTTGAAGATTTGGATCAAGGGATTCATGGCTGCGCTTGCAGTGGGGGACAGACCCCCAAGGATCCCCAGTGGGATCGCAATGGCCGACCCGATCAGAAATCCGAAGAAAACAGTTTTGATCGAGGTCCAGATCTGGTCGTAGTAGGTTGGCTTGCCGGTATAGACCCGTTCCTTGACCTTATCCTCTTTTCCGGCGGCGATCAGCTTGGCGTTGCGCTGGTCCTGACGCTCATAAAAGGCGGCTTCCTTGTCGCGCTCGCGCAAGTGATCGGCATGTAGGTTTTCCACTTGCTCCCAGACCTGCGTTGGGCCGGGAATGGCCCCCAACGACGTTTGCACGGTCGGCGCCAACGACGCCCAGACAAAAAGAAACCCTGCAATAGCCAAGAGAGGCACGCCAAGCAGGCGCCAGATTTCTTTGGCCTGGGCTTGTGGGTTGTCCCCAGCGACGGCCTTGAGAACGGGCGTGAGCCAGGACAGCCCAAGAACCTGGAACCAGGCGTCTGCCTTGTTGATGCGGGTGAAAAGTCGTTCCTTACGGGCCTCTTTGGCCTCTGATCGGCTCAGTGCTTCGGGGTCAATTGCAGTCATGTGCTGTCCATTCAAATCAGTAGGGCACTTTCATGGGATGGTGGGTGGGGCGACGCGTCAGCGAGCGCCGACCCACAATCACATCATCCCTGCACTTCGTTGCCGACGACTGTCTGGTCGCCCTTTAGGCCGATGGGCAGGCTGTCGAGGTATGCATTGGGGGATTTGCCGTCATAGCCGATGCCGTCGATGATATCTTCGGCCGGGGTCGGTGCCTTGTACCCATCCGATGCAAAATCAAACATGTCTTCTGTGGCAAGCCCGTCGTCGATCAGCGATTTGGCGGCTTCAAGGTAGATTGCGGGTTTGTAGACCGACTTTGCGACCTCGTCATACCAGCTGTCCGATTTGGCTTCGGTGATCTGGCCCCAACGGCGCATCTGGGTCAGATACCAGACTGCGTCCGAATAATAGGGGTAGGTGGCGTTGTAGCGGAAAAAGACATTGAAGTCAGGAACTTCGCGCTTGTCCCCTTTTTCATATTCAAAGGTACCGGTCATGGAATTGGCGATCACGTCATAATCGGCGCCGACATATTCCGATCGACTGAGAATTTCGACAGCTTCAGGGCGATTGGCATTGTCGTTTTCGTCCAGCCAGATTGCCGCCCGGATCAACGCCTTGGTGACGGCGATGGTGGTATTTGGGTTCTCCTGCTGAAACTCAGCCGACAAGCCAAAAACCTTTTCGGGGTTGTTTTTCCACAGTTCGTAATCGGTGATCACCGGCACGCCGATACCCTTGAACACGGCTTGCTGGTTCCACGGTTCTCCCACGCAATAGCCGTGGATTGTGCCGGCCTCCATCGTCGCGGGCATCTGCGGGGGCGGCGTCACGGACAACAGGACGTCCGCGCCAATCTGGCCGGTAATGTTCTCCTCCGAGTAGAAACCCGGCTCCAGTCCGCCAGCGGCGAGCCAATAACGCAGTTCGTAGTTGTGGGTCGAAACCGGAAACACCATCCCCATATTGAACGGCTTGCCCTGATCTTTATAGGCCTCGACAACCGGCTTCAGCGACGCGGCCGAGATCGGGTGGATCGGCTTTCCATCAGCGTCGTGTGGAACATGCTGCTTCATCTGCTTCCAGACTTCATTGGACACAGTGATGCCATTGCCGTTCAAGTCCATCGAAAACGGGGTGATGATGTGCGCCTCGGTGCCAAAGCCGATGGTGGCAGCAAGCGGTTGACCCGCCAACATGTGGGCACCATCCAGCTGACCGTCGATCACGCCGTCCAGAAGCACCTTCCAGTTCGCTTGCGCCTCAAGAGTGACAAACAGGCCTTCGTCTTCGAAATAGCCCTTTTCATAGGCCACAGCCAGCGGCGCCATATCGGTGAGCTTGATAAAGCCAAATTTCAGCTCGTCTTTTTCAACATCCAACATTTCCGCCCAGGCCGGGGTGCTGAGAGCGGTGGTTGCGACCAAGGCAAAGCGTGCCAGTTTCTTCATGGGTTCAATCCTTGTCCTGCGGGGCAGGTGCCCCGTTGACCAAAAAAAACCGCCCAGTTCAGAAGGCACCTCTCGGAGGAGAGAGGGAGTGCCAGTGAACTGAGCGGCGTTGCTCGTGTTTTTCCCCGTCCGTGGGGAAGAAACCCAAGACATCTTTGCCTTGGCGTTGGGTCTAGATTAGCGGCTATTGCTGCATCGCGGCATCATCATCTGTGCCATTTGCAATGACTTTATGGCTTTTTGCTGCACTTGCATAAATATCGGGCACTAATCCCTGTCCGGGTCGAAAATCGCGCCATCAAAAAAGTAGTCCGGCTGCAGAATCAGCCCGCCCCGGGTCGACGCAACGGCGGTGGGATGCGTTAAGGCACCCTCTTGCTTGTCAGACGCCCCAGGCAGGTCAATACCGATGGCGCCCATGACCTCGCGATAAAGATCACTGCGAAACACTTGCCGCGCATGTGCTATAGCTTGTCCAAGCTCTAGCCCGTGCCGGTGCGCAAGATTACTGCCAATCCATTGCGCCTGTGACCGCCATGGAAAGTTGGCCGCCCCAATATTGAAATGAAGAAAGCCGGGGACTTCTGTACCGAAAGACCGTGCTTGCGCCAAAAGGTGCCCCTTCATCGCGCGTTCGATCACATCTGCCGGCAGCCCAAGATATTCCTGCCGCGCCAAAATGTCGGTCGCAATTACGCGATTGCCTGGATCTTGGAGCCAGCAACCCGCGTGATAGACAGCGCGCATCAGGGCGGCGATCTGATCGGGGTTGTCCTTGATCCAATCCCGCCGCGCAGCCAGAACCTTTTCCGGGCTGAATGCCCAGATCGATCGCCCGGCAAGGATCAATTCACCAGCTTCGGCATCAACCGCGCGCGAGCCCCAGGGCTCTCCGACACAAAACGCATCCACCTCGCCTGATTTCAGGGCCTCGCTCATCATCGGTGGCGGAACCGAATGAATCTCGATCTGCAGATCGCGCCCGCGCAGCCAGTATTCTACCAGCTCGCGATGCATGGAAAACGGAAACGGGACACCAAAACGGATCGGCCCCTGTGCTGCTTGTTCCAGGGCGTCGGCCACGGCATAGGCATCTTCCAGATCCCGGTTCCAACCAATCGCCCGCATGTGTGCGATCAGGGTGTTGCTGGCGGCCAGAACGTTTCCATTCACCGACAGCACCATTACAGCATGTATGTCAGCTTTTACTCCGCCAAGCCCCAGAGACATGGCAATGGGCATCGGCGACAACATATGCGCGGCCTCAAGGTGCCTCATCGCCAACATGTCCCTCAGCGCCGACCAAGAGGGCTGCTTCAAAAGCTCCAGAATGATCCCTTCCTTGGCTGCAAAGCCAAGCTCGCGCGCAATCACCAGCGGCGCGGCATCGACCAGGGGGACAAAACCGCAGTGCAGAACCGACCGGGTCATCGCAACAGCTCCGAGGCCGTCACCAAGGCCTGCGCCACATCAATCAATCGTTTGCCCTGATCCATCGCGGCTTTGCGCATCAGGCGATAGGCGTCATCTTCGGACAACCCTTTGGCCTGGATCAGCAGGCCCTTGGCCCGATCAATTGTTTTGCGTTCAGCAAGTGCTTTTTTGGCAGCCTCCAACTCGGATTGCATCTGTGTCATCATCCGGAACCGGGCAATCGCAGTTTCCAGAACCGGCCGGATGCGTTCGCCAGACAAGCCGCCGACCACATAGGCGCTGACCCCGGCTTGAATGGCGGCCGTCGACAACTCGGGATCGCTTTCGTCGACAAACATCGCCACCGGCCGCTGACGGGCGCCCGACGCTTCGCTCAGGGTTTCCAGCGTGTCACGACGGGGGTTTGCGAGGTCGATCAGAACCAGATCAGGTTCAGTTGACGCCAATGTCTGGGTCAAGGAGGCATCATCGGTGATAACAGTCACATCAGCCCACCCCCCTTGGTGCAGGGCTTCTGTGATCTCCTTTGCGCGCGCTGCGTCTTTTTCGACCACACATATGCTAAGCGGATTTGGCATAGGCTCCGCGTATCAAGCCGTTGTCGAAATGTTGCACTGCGGCGCAGGAAAAAGCTTGGATGGCGCCTGATAGCCTTATTTTCAGCCGCTGGTGCCAAGTATTGCACATTCTTTGAGCGCAACTGTCGGGCTCATCAGTCTTGTGTCAGCATTCCTTCCAATCAAAAGGCCAACGTCACGCACCCGTTCTACTAACGGGCAAGAGAAACCGTTGATTCCGGATAAATGCAGAAACTGCCGCGTCAACCACTGTCGACGCGTCAAGAAGCTCAGGCAACTCACAATCTGGCTTGGTGTAGCAAGTTTGTTTTTCGAGATAGAGCCGCCGATCCGGTTTCGGCCCTGACGATACATATCCGATGCGACGCGCCCGCCTTACCATCAGTTCGCACATCCGTGCATCTACCTTATCATTCTCAGGAATAATAAGGTCGCTGTACATCACAAGTTTGATGATAAAACGTGGTTCTTGCAGCCCATTATTCCCGAGAGGTCGGGTGCGATCTTGGGCGTTAACCGGATTGTCTGCAACGGCGCGTCACCTGACCAGCAGATCTCTGGACAGCGGTTGGTAGTTAGAATTAGCTTGAGGATTTATTTCACATAATGTGGATTATAAGGATTAATGCTTGCGCGAGGCGCATTCCGAACCGGGTTGCGAGAAACTCCCAAGCTTGTTGAAGAACAAGGAGAACGGACATGATCCCTAGAGAGCGGGATTTGTCTCAGAGATACGCATTCAAATGCCGAGTTCTTGGACAAACACATGACCAACATCTTCAAAGCACATGGCAGGAACCCGCGATACTGCCGTCGTTGATGATGGGCATAAAACACTGGGCGAAGTGTCCCTCGTCTTTGTCGTACCTGAAAATGACGCAGCGCCAGACCTAGACTCGGTTTGAAAATTTTGCGCCCATGGTGTGTCTTCATACAAACTGCTCAATGATCTGAAACGATCTGCGCAATCCAACGCACTAGATCGGGCAAGATAATGCGGTTCAAGATGCGTGACCTTTATGAAGCGGACGTACGCGCCACAAGCCAAGGATTTTGACATGAACCCATTTACTTTCAACACCACGAAATCGCTGGTTTTCGAAACTGGTGCAGCTGCGCGTATGGCCGAGGTCGCGGGCAAGACCCTGGGACTGTCGGTCATGTTGGTCACCGACCCCGGTCTGCGTAAGTTGGGGATGATCGACTCGGCGGTCGCCTCGCTGGAAAGCGCCGGGCACACAGTGGCGATCTTTGACGCGGTAGAGGCCGACCCATCGCTGGATACCGTGATGAATGCGGTTGAATTTGGACGCACAGCAGGGGCGACGGGGCTTTTGGGATTCGGCGGCGGCTCGCCTATGGACGTATCAAAAATTGTCGCGCTTTTGCTGGGATCGGGCGAAGATCTGGATGGGGCTTGGGGCGTGGCGCAAGCCAAGGGGCCGCGTCTGCCGCTGGTTCTGGTCCCCACCACCGCAGGCACCGGGTCCGAGGTTACTCCGGTTTCAATCATCACCGTGGGTGCCGAGGAAAAGCGCGGCGTTTCCAGTCCGGTGATCTTGCCAGACGTTGCCATTTTGGACGCGGATCTGACCACCGGCCTGCCCGCGCATATCACGGCCGCCACTGGCGTTGACGCGATGGTGCATGCAATCGAGGCCTATGCCTCAACCTCGGCCAACAACAATCCCCTGTCCAAGATGCTTGCGCGCGAGGCATTGCGGCTTTTGGGGGCCAACATCGAAACCGCCGTCTTCAATGGCTCGGACAAGGACGCGCGCGGGGCTATGTTGCTGGGGTCAATGTTGGCCGGTCAGGCCTTTGCCAATTCTCCGGTCGCCGCTGTCCACGCTCTGGCCTATCCTATCGGGGGCACGTTCCATATCCCGCACGGGCTGTCGAACGCGCTGGTGCTGCCGCATGTGTTGCGCTTCAACGCGCCGGACGCACATGGGCTGTATTCTGAAATCGCAGCGGATGCCTTTCCGCATTTGGCCCAGGTCGAAGGATCTCAAGCCCGTTGCGCCGCGTTCATCGATGCGCTTGCAGAGCTGTCGGCAAAACTGGGCCTGCAGACCCGGCTGCGTGACGTGAACATCCCCGAAGACGCAATCGAAAAGATGGCTTCGGACGCGATGATCCAGCAGCGCCTGTTGGTGAACAATCCACGCGAAGTGTCGGAACAAGACGCCCTAAATATCTACAAGGCGGCCTGGTGATGGGCGGTAGGAAACCTGTCACCACCCGTGCGGATTATGCCGATTTCTATCCGTTGCAAACCCGGTGGATGGACAATGACACCTACGGCCATATGAACAACGCCGTCCATTACGCGCTGTTCGATACCGCAGTGAACGGTTGGCTGATTGATCGCGGGCTGCTTGATCTGCGCAGCAGCGAAACCTACGGCCTGGTGGTGGAAACCGGCTGCAGATACCACGCTGAAATCCGGTTTCCCGATCGGTTGACCGCTGGCCTGCGCGTGGCACGGCTGGGCTCAAGCTCGGTCAAATATGAGGTGGCCCTGTTCTGCAACGAGGATGATGCAGCGGCAGCCGAGGGCTTCTTTGTCCATGTCTACGTGGATCGCGCCACCCATCGCCCTACCCCGATCGACGAGGAGCGGCGCGCTGCGTTCACGACCTTGATGAATGAACCCGACTCATTACCCTGAACCTGCAAACCGTAGCCTGCAAAAACCAAGGTATTCGTTGGCGCGCTACACTTGAGCTGCCATGACTGGCAAAGCGCGCGGCGATGATCCCCCGTAACGCGGGTCAGACCTGTATCCACGCAAAACGCTTCTTCGTGCAAGAGGGCAATCACGACGTGCTCATTGCTCGCCTAACTCAGCGCAAAAAAGCCGAGCGTGCGCGATGAGTGCACACACTGGCCTAGTTTCGACCGAAGT
Source organism: Falsiruegeria mediterranea M17 (assembly GCF_900302455.1). Taxonomy (GTDB): domain Bacteria; phylum Pseudomonadota; class Alphaproteobacteria; order Rhodobacterales; family Rhodobacteraceae; genus Falsiruegeria; species Falsiruegeria mediterranea. Next base: position 103,649 of record NZ_ONZG01000014.1, on the reverse strand, counting down.
AGATCCGTTCGGTCCATCTCATCAGCCTTCAAATGAATTTTCTAAAGGCCGGATTTACTGGCTCATAGCTTGAACAAGCTTCGGCATTGCGGGATTGTTTTGAAACCGTGTTGCCACATCCATAACCAGGCTACGATCCAGGGATACCTTCTCGGGGAACGGTGCGATCAGGGCACCTGAACCCAACTTGGCCAGCACCAATGCCTCGTGTGCCATCAGGATGCCAGCGCCGTGGCATGCCTCTTCAAGCGCAACGCTGAATAGCGAATAGGTCGGTCCACGTGCGCCGCGTCTGCCAACTTCGGGGAAGTTTCTCAACCATTGTTCCCAATCCCCAGTCCATGTGGAATCGTGAATAAGCGTTTCGTCTTCCAAATCGGAAACAGAGTTGAGGCGGGCAGCTATCTCAGGGGTACAGACGGGAAAGATGCGATCCTGGAACAAGGCAGTTTCGGTCTTCTCCAGCGTTCCGCTCTTGAAGAAAATCGACACATCATAAGGTTCACGAGCCAGATTGGGCGGTGACTCGACCGCAACGACAGAAACCGAAATGTCTGGTGCGATCCTGCGCAGTTTGCCCAGTTTTTCTGATAGCCAAAGTTGGGCGATCGAGGGGAGCGTGGCAATCCGGATCTTGTTGGGTGTGCCCTTGGTACGAAGAGATTGAATCGCACCACCCAGCATATCGAACGCGGCGGTGAATTCAGGCAGCAACTCTTCACCCAGGGGGGTCAGTTCAACGCCTCTTTTGTGCCTTACGAAAAGTTCACTTTCTGCCCATGCTTCCAGCGCCTTGATGTGCTGTGTAATGGCGCCCGGTGTCACACTGAGTTCGTTGGCTGCCGCGGCAAAACTTTTCAGGCGCGCCGCACTTTCAAATGCACGCAAGGCGTTTAGATGCGGCCCTTTCGGACGAGGAGGAGATACAGACATTGATTACTTTGATTGAGTTTTTCTACGGTTAAAAAATAGCAATACTGATTTGTGCCGTCTACGGTGTTCGACCGATAATGGGCAAAGTTGCTGCAGACCATGCAGTGTCCCCCATGATGTCAGCTAAAGGACAATCGTCATGACGGCACATTTCCACACTCATGTCGCCGATGTGGATCCATTGATCGCAAAGGCCCTTCACCGCGAAAAAGCACGCCAACAGGATCAAATCGAACTGATCGCCTCTGAAAACATCGTCAGCCGCGCGGTTCTTGATGCCTTGGGGCATGAAATGACGAACAAAACGCTCGAAGGATATCCAGGCAACCGTTTTCATGGTGGCGGCAGGTTTGTCGATGTCGTCGAACAGGCGGCGATAGATCGAGCCAAACAGTTGTTTGGGTGCGACTATGCAAATGTGCAACCGCACTCGGGCAGCCAAGCCAATCTGGCTGTGTTCTTTTTGCTGCTACAGCCGGGTGACAGGGTACTTTCCCTGGATTTGGCGGCTGGAGGGCATCTCAGCCATGGTTTGAAGGCCAATCTTTCGGGTCGATGGTTTGAGGCACATCATTACGGTGTCGATCCAGACACCGAGGTCATCAACTACGATGACTTGCAACGACAAGCGAAAGAGATCAGGCCGAAGCTCATTATCGCAGGGGGGTCAGCCTATCCGCGTGAGATCGATTTTGCCCGGATGGGACAGATCGCCAAATCGGTTGGCGCCAAGTTTCATGTGGATATGGCCCATATCGCTGGTCTGGTCGCCGGGGGCGTCCACAACAGCCCGTTTCCCCACGCCGACATCGTAACCTGCACGACAACCAAAACCCTGCGTGGTCCTCGTGGGGGACTGATTTTGACCAATAATGAAGACTGGTTCAAACGCCTGCAATTCGCTGTCTTTCCTGGTGTTCAGGGCTCTGTGCACACGCAGGTTCTGGCGGCCAAAGCCATCTGCTTAGGTGAGGCGCAATCGTATGAATTTAAGGTCTACGCAGCGCAAGTCAAAGCCAACGCTAAAGTGCTAGCAGAAACCCTTGGAAATCGCGGAATACGGATCGTGTCCGGTGGCACGGACACGCACATCGTGCTGCTGGATCTAAGCACCAAGGGGCTGACCGGAAAACAAGCCGAGTTGATTTTGGAACACGCCAACATAACCGCCAACAAGAACGCCATTCCAAATGACAGTCCACGTCCACCTGAATGGGTTGGACTGCGATTGGGAACAGCGGCCGCGACAACTCGGGGAATGAAAGCCGCCGAATTCGCAGCTTTGGGGGAGACCATCGCGGACTTGATCGAAACCGATGCTTCCGGAAACCAAGAAGAAACGATTGTCAGAAGCAGATTGCGCGTTGAGCAGCTTTGTAGAAGCTTCCCGGTTTATGCATAGTAAGCGTGAGCGATTGTTGAGCTGCTTCTCTCTTTGCACCTCGGCGGGTGTCTTCCGGTCGAGGTGTTTCACCCTTGATTGGCGTTCCAGGTAAACAGAGTTCTCCAAAGTACTGCGCCCGGTCAAAAGCAGGAGTGGCGCGTCTGAGTCATTGTCAGATGGAACCTGATGCTTGTTGATCTGCAGTCTTGGCTCAATGACCGCCAAAATAAGCGTCCAGCAAACGCTTGTCATTTCGCAGTTCGGCCTCGGTTCCCGATGTCTGCATGCGGCCCGACTCCAACACATAAATCCTGCTCGCCAGAGACAAGGCAAAATTGGCGTTTTGTTCGGTTATCACGACGGTCAGGCCGTATTCCGAATTCAGCTGGCGGATAACCTCGGCGATTTCGAGACAGATCTTTGGGGCCAGGCCGATTGTCGGCTCGTCGATCAACAGCAATTCCGGGCTGGTCATCAAGGCACGCCCAAAAGAGACCATCTGCCGCTCTCCTCCGGACTGGGTGGATGTTTCCTGTCCTTCACGCTCTTTCAGTCGTGGGAAAAGCTTGTGAACGATATCCAGATTGCTCTGGATATCTTCGCGTGCGGTAAAGGCGCCGACCATAAGGTTGTCGCGCACGGACATGTAGGGGAACAGGTTGAACCGTTCCGGCGCGTACCCTACCCCGCTGCGCACAATCTCTGACGAGCTGCGGCCAACCAGACTGTGGCCGCGCAAGCGAATGTCGCCCTCGGTCTTGACCAAACCCATGATGCTGTCCAGCAATGTCGACTTGCCGGCCCCGTTAGGACCAACCACCGCAACGATTTCACCGGGTTGGACGGTGATCGAGATATCGGTGAGTGCTTGAGCCTTGCCGTAGAAGGCCGACAGGTTATCGATTTCAAGAAAAGACATCAGGCGCTCCCCGGGTATGACGCCTGCACGGCCTTGTCGTTCATCACCTCGCTGAACGTGCCCTCGGCAATCATGGTGCCGCGTTCTATGGCAATGGCTCGGTCGATCAACGGTTCGAGCGCAGGCAAATCGTGGCTCACAATGAGGAAAGTCATGCCGTCCTTGCGCATGGATTGAATGAGATCAGAAATCTGTGCAATTTCCCCCACCGTCAGACCGGCGAACACCTCATCCAGCAGCATCACGCGCGGCGCGGTGGCCATCGTGCGCGCCATTTCAAGCTTACGCAGATCACCCATGGCCAACTCAGACGGGAGCCGTTCTAGATCGGCCTCGGCAAAGCCGACACTCAGCGCTAGTTCGCGTTCCCGTTCGGTATCAGGGGGCGAGACGATCATTCGCCAGATGTTGTCCGGCATCAGCCCCACGCGGATGTTCTCGGCCACGTTCATGTCTCCAAAGGGCCGCGGGATCTGATAGGTCCGGCTGACACCGGCGCGGATGCGCTGCGGTGTGGATTGTGCCGAAATTTCTTGTCCGAACAGTTTGATCGTGCCGCTGTTCTGACGCAGCTCGCCCATGATCTGGCTGAACACAGTGGTCTTTCCGGCACCGTTGGGACCAATCAGTCCCAGCGACTCGCCCTCTTTGAGGGAAAAGGACAGATCATTTGTGGCCACCAGCCCGCCAAACCGTTTGACCAGGCCAGAAACTTCAAGCGCCACAGTCATGCCACACCCCCTTTTCGCAGTCTGAGAACGCCGGTTCTGACCAGTTCGACTAGGCCCTTGGGTTGATACATGTATAGGAGCAGTGCAATCGCACCGTAGACAAAGTATCGCTCGGCCCCCGGCAGGACCGGGCGCAGATATTCCAGAAGAAACGTCATGAAGAAGGCCCCGATCATCGGGCCAACTATGGTCGACGTACCGCCCAACAGGGCTGCAACGATGATGGTGAACAGGAAATTGATGTCGAACAGTGCCCGTGGAGCCAGAGAGCCAAGGTAATGAACATAGAACGCACCACCCAACCCGGCGATGAACGCACTGGTCAGAAAGGCAAACGCCTTGAGCCGCGTGCTGCTCAGCCCTGAGCCGCGTACGCTTTCTTCGTTCATCCCGATGGCGGCCAATGCAGTTCCCAGTCGGGTTTTCATCAGCAACCACATGCTGACAGCAACACTCAGCATCAGGGCCGTTGACAGGTAATACCCATTTGACGCCCCCCGGGTCAGGGTCTGGATACCTGACATTCCACGCGTGCCGCCGGTCAGATCCGGGCGGATGACCTGCACCAGTTGATAGAGCAGCTCCATGAACGCCAGCGTAACAAGCGCGAAATAGCTGCCGCGAATGCGCAGCGCAGGCAACAGCACCAAAAGACCCGCAATCATGGTGCAAACAACTGCGATCGGGATCGAGATTTCGACCGGCACATCGAACCGTTTGGTCAGGATCGCCGTTGTGTATGCGCCGATGCCGATCAGAAACGGATGGCCAAAGCTGACATACCCCGTGCGACCAGACAGAACGTCCCAGCTGATGGCAAAGATGGCCAGATAGTTGGCGAAGATCATCGTGCGCATGGTGCCGTTCGACACCACTTGAGGCAGCAGGAACATACCCGCGATCAGACCGCCCCAGAGAACATAGTGAAACCAGCGCAGGCCCATATTATAACTCCTCGCGGCCAAAGAGGCCTTGGGGTCGTGTCACCAGCACGCCGATGATCAGAAGCATGGTAAAAACCCCCCGCAATTCCGGGGCCAGCGTTGCAACCACGATCACCTCAAGAAAACCGATGATATGAGCGACCACCAGTGTACCGATGATCGATCCGATCCCACCCACGATCACCACGGCAACCGAGATGATCAAAGGGGCCACCCACATGGATGGGGACAGCTGCGTGTAGCTGGCGAAAAACACACCGCCGAGCGCCCCCAAGGCCCCCGAGATACCTCAGGTGATCAGGTTGATCCGATCCGGGTCGATCCCGGAAATCGCAGCGCCTTTGGCGTCCATCGACACCGCCTGCATGGCCCGTCCGGTGTGCGTCAGCCGCACAAAGGCGTATAGACCCAGCAAGATGGCCCAGCTGATCATGGTGGCAATTAGGATGTTGTACGTCACCGATGCCCCGGCAACGTTTATCACACCCGGCACGATCGGCAGCAGGATCTTGCTGCTGTCGCCAAAGACCAGAACAATGCCGGCCTGGATCACAACCGCCAGGATCAAAGTTGAAATCTCGACGGCTACGTGATCGCCTTTGAGCGTCTTCACGATCAGGCGGTATTTCAAAACGCCCATCACCACGCCCAAAGCGGCGGCCACGACAACCCCCATCAGCTTGGGCATCCCCAGCGTTTGCGACACCCAGAAGTAGATGTAACCGCCGACCATAAGGTATGCGCCATAGGCCAGGTTCAGGACCCGTCCGATGCTGAAGATCAGCGTAAAGCCCATTGCGATGAGCGCATAGAGACCGCTGAGCAAAAGCCCCTGAATCAAGATCTGCAACATGATGGGATTCCTTGTTGCGGGCGCGCGTCACAGCGCGCCCGGTTCAAGCTATTGATGCGGCTGGATTATTTCTTGACCCAGCTGGGTACCGTGAAATCGCCCGTGGCGTACTTCTCGGGGTAGACCACAGCGGAGGTGCCATCCTCGTACCACTGGACCACAACCATGGACGGGGCCGCGTCATCAAACGGCTCGGACAGGTCAAAGCGGATGTTGTGCGGATAGGTCCGGCCTGTGACGGGCTCAACTTCGTCATCGCCCCAGAAGGCGTAGCGCAGCCACAATTGCCCATCCAACTCCAAAACCAGATCCTGCTTCTTCATCGCATCGGCCCAGCCTTTGACATTGTCAAAGCCACCGGCCTCTTCGGCTGCCGCCATCGCCTGTTTCAGGCCGTGATAGGCGTTGAAACCGTTGAAGTGGGGCAGCAGCGGGCGGCTGTCATATTTGGCCTGATAAGTATCGACAAAGGTCTGACTGGCCGGATCCAGACGGAAGCCAACCGAAGGGACAGGCGACAAGGTCGAGATACCCCCACCGGCACCGCCGGTGTCTTCCCAATATTCCATGCCAAGCGCGGATACGTTCACGCCCGTCATCGCCATTGGCACTTGCAGCTTCACATACTGCGATGAAACCACCTGCGAATTCACTGACGAGACCTGATAGATGAAATCGGCCCCCGTGTCCTGCGCCCGGCTGAAGATCGGTGCGAAATCAACGGTCGCCACGTCGTATGTGATGATTTCCTTGACTTCGATACCGGCAACAGGTGCCAGGGCCTCGGTCACCAGACCGGTGATTGCTTCACCAAAGGCGGTGTCTTCGGCCAGAATGACCACGGAATCCCAGCCCATTTTGCCCTTTAGAACGTCCGCGCCAAAGTTGATGTAGAGCGTGGCCAACGCCTCGTCCGAAGCGATGTTCATGAAATAGGGCGCCATGCTTTCGGGATCTTCGATCACCATGTCGATGATGCCGATGTAAGATGTCCAAGTGTCCAGCGTCGGAATCTGATATTCCTGCATTCGAGGCAGCCAGCCCAACGACACATCGTCAATCGAGCCCGAGATGATGAAATCCACCTCTTCGGTTTCGGCAAGATATTCATAGGCGCGAACGCCTTCGGTCGGGTCCTGTCCGGTGTCGGCTGAAACCAGCGTAATCTGTTCACCCATCACGCCGCCATTGGCGTTGAGTTCCTCGATCGCGATTTCTGCCCCGCGCAGGGTCGACAGGCCGGTATCCGAAGATAGCGATCCAATAAATCCAACCTTTATGTCTGCTGCGGCCGCCGAGGCCATGAGCGCGAGGCATGTCCCGCTGAGTAGCGTTGTCTTGATCATCACATTAGCTCCCTGTGTCTCATTATGCCTTTCTTGTATTCTGTATACAGTACACAAGAAGGTGGTTCGATCAAATCCTTTCTTGAAAACTCATGTTCAGAAACCGTTGATTTTGCCGTTTTGGTCGTGGATTACTGCGTCCACATCGATTTCTACCACCAAACCCGGCTGGGTCAGGCCCGCTTGAACTGCGGTCAGCACGGGATCGATCCCTTTGAACACCTCGCCGTGCGCCTGCGCAAAAGCGCCGGCCTGGGACAAATCAGTCAGATAGGCCCGCACGCGGCCCACGTGGCGCATTTCTGCGCCGACCTCACCTAGTGCTTCATTGATGCGAGATAGGATGTAGCGGGTCTGTGCCCCAACATCCCCCGGCGCGTGGATCCGGCCAGAGGGTTCAATTGCGGTGGTTCCGGCAATCCAAACAAAGGGGCCGATGCGTTTGGCGCGAGAGTATGAAGCAACCTCTTCGAAACGCCCGCCAGACTTCCATTTGCGCAGGGTCACAGGCCCAGCCTTTCGCGGATCGCCTCGGCCGCGGCTTGCAAGGCCACCTGCTCCGTTTCGGTCAACCGCAGCTCTTCAACCTCGACCAGGCCGCCCGCCCCCAAATGGGCTGGCACACCCAGAACAACACCATCGATCCCGTATTCACCCTGCAACATGATCGACACCGGAACCGGGCCGGTGCGGGCATCCCGGATGTGATCGATCAACTCGATCGATGCATGGGCCGGGGCGATGGTTGCCGAGCCCGATTTCTTGAGCGCAACCACCTGACCGCCGCCCGTGATCACGTCTTTGACGCAGGCCTCGATCTGATCCGCTGACAGGAACACGTCCAGCGGTCGTCCCTTGATCCGCGCACGGCTGGGGATCGGGGCCATCTCATCACCATGGCTCCCAAGGGTGAACGCCTCGACATCAGCCGGCGTGACGCCTGAGGCCATGGCAAGCGCATTGCGGAACCGGCTGCTGTCGAGCGTTCCGGCCATGCCCAGAACTTGCTCACGAGGAAATCCAGTTGCCCGCAGCATCTCAACCGTCATCTCATCCAGCGGATTGGTGACGACGATCACGATGGCATTTGGCGCATCAGACCGGATCGCTTCGGCAGCCTGCCGAATGACACGCGCGTTGACGTCGATCAGATCCGCGCGGGTCATTCCCGGTCTTCGAGCCCGTCCGGCAGTGACGACAACCACCTCGGCTCCGGCCACCAGCTCCATCGTCTCGCCCCCGACACATCGCGCGCGCGCGCCGGTGATCCCAGACGTGTGGTTGAGGTCCAGTGCGGTCGCAGCGGCTAGACCCGGAGTGATGTCGATCAACGCAATTTCATCAGCGATATCTGCCATCGCCGCCAGATGCGCGACATTGCCGCCAACGCCCCCTGCCCCAACCAAGGCGAGTTTGCCAAGTCTGCGTGCCTTGCGCGGCGCGCGTGATGGCGCGACCCATTTGGGCGATCGGCGATACAACACCCGGCGCATCGAAACCGCGCCGTCCGTGCGGGGTGCCTGCGGACGTTCCAGCGGGCCGTCAACGAGAGCGATGCCAACCCGTTCCGCCGTTTCGCGGGCAAGCGCGGTTACGATGTCGCCGGGCAAGACCTCGAATACGATCCTGCCGCGACGGCGGGCATCCTCGACCGCGTCCGAGCCTATGACACGCGGCGCAGCCATCAGGCGTCTTGTCCATCCACAGCTTCGATGGCCTGGGTTGCAGCCTCGACAGCGGTTTTGACAGAGTTTTCTGATCCTGAAATGAACAGGCGACCAAACCGTCCTACGGCGCGCACTTCGACGATGTCGATCTCGGCGGCTTTCTCGGCCTCATTTGCGGCGATCGAAATATAGGCCGCGGGCGCACACTCGACGATGCCAAGCGTCTGCCCCGGCACGATCAATGCACCCTTGCGCCATTTGTTCAACAGCTGTGCCTGATAGGGTTCGACGCTGGTGATGATCTGGGTAGAGGTGATGGCCGGCTTCAGACGATCCGACATAGAGGCGCCCAGTTCAGCAAGCATCGCATCCCGCGCGGCAGACACCTCGGCGTTGGATGGCGAGCGCAGGATGAAAAACCCGAACTCGCGTTCCACCATCTGTGTTGTCGCCTCGACCGAAGACGCCTTGAGCGCCCGGTCAATCAGTGAAAACACCCCGTTGCCCGGCGCAAACTCTCCGATCAGCACGGTATCGCCCGACAAGGGAACCGACCCTTGCACCGTCGCGCCATTGTAGGCCGCGAATTTGGGTTGCAGGTTGTCGATCTGCATCAGCGCCCGGATGGTAATCTCGCTCATGCGCCATACTCCTCGTAAATGTCGCGCCAGGGTCTGCTTTCATAAGCGACCCGTTTGATGTTGATGAGATGCAGGGCTGTCACGTTGTCCGAGGTGATCGACCCCGACCAGGTGCCGGTGCCCAGCATGAAGGACGGCTCCAGATCAGTTGAATACCCCATGCCACCCATGATCCCCGGTGTGTTCACCAGCACCCTGCCGGTGGGCACTGTGGCAAACCGCGCCACCACGTCCGCGTCGTCGGAATGAATGACCGATGAATGACCCCAGCCCTCGAACTTGGCGATAGATTGCGCCAATTCGATGCCGTGATCGGTGGACTTTGCCTCATAGAAAGCCAGGACCGGGTTCAGCTTCTCCGCCGACAGTGGGCGTTGCCAGCCCACTTCGGTTTCCTCCGACACCAGACAACGGGTGCGCGGGGGAATTGAGAAACCCGCGGCGTCGGCCAGAGCCTGCGGGCTTTGCCCGACCCGCTCGGGATCCATCGCCTGCGCGCCCTTGAAGATGACACCGGCCAGCCGATCTGCCTCGGCCGGGGTGCAGAAGTAAGCTCCTTTGAGCTTCAACTCATGCCGCAGGTCGCGCGCGATTTCGGGATCGGCCACTACTGCCTGTTCACTGACACAGGCAGTGCCGTAGTCAAAACTTTTCGAGGTCACGATCATCTCGGCCACTTCGGCCAGATCACGGGCTTTGGATTTGTGGACATAGCAGGGCACGTTTCCTGCCCCCACCGCAAGCGTCGGCTTGCCGCTGGAATAGGCAGCCTTGACCATTGCGGGCCCACCTGTGGCCATCACGACCGAGGTTCGCCGGTGGCGCATCAGTTCGGCCGTGCCTTGAATGGTAACCGCATCCAGGCATTGGATCAGCCCTTTGGGGGCGCCCATCTGTTCGGCAACGCGCGCCATGATGCGCACAGTTTCGATCCCGCAACTTACACCGCGTGGATGCGGGGCACAGACAATGGCATTGCCAGCTTTTACCGCAGACAGAACCTTGAAGATGATTGTCGAAGTTGGGTTGGTGACCGGTACCAGCGCGGCCACCACGCCCATCGGCTCGCCAAAGGCGGCGATCTTGGTGGCGTCGTCCCGCCACAACATGCCCAATGTTGTGACGTCCCGCAGGTAATCCGCAACAGACAAGGCATTGAACAGGTTCTTGACCCGCTTGTCTGGCACGTTGCCATAGCCGGTTTCCTCAACCGCCAACTGGCCCAGCCGTTCCGCTTCGGGTTCGATGGCACGGGCCATGGCGTCAACGATGGCATCCACTTGCGCCGGGTCGGTTCCCAGAAAAGCACGGTAAGCCTCGAATGCGGTTTCAGCAGCGCGCCGCGCGGCGGCGATGGATTTCAGATCTGCGTCCATCACATGTCTCCGGTGGCGATCGTGTCAAAGATACGGCGTGCCTGTTCGACATCGCCTGCGGATATTCCGATGGTGTCCAACCTGCGCCCTGCTGCGGCAACATCTGCGCCAAGGATGCGGTCGGTCATCAAAATGAGGCTTTCTGTCAAAGGCGCTGGAATACCTGCGAGCTGTGCGGCCGAGACGAGCGGTACCAGCGACCCCAACACGCCGTCGCGCATCAGTTGACGCGCAGCTTGGCTATCGGGAATAGGACGCGCGGTGGGTCCCCGTTCAGTTCCGGCAAAGGTTGTGAGCCAATCATCGGTGTCAGGCAGGGTCCGAATGCCAAAGGCCGATGCAACCCGTCGTCGCTCGTCAGCCAGCCCACAGATGACCTCGCGCTGATCAGGCCCAATGAGCGCGGCGAAGGTCTGGTTTTCGTTCAGCGGTACGCCTCCCATCGGGATGTCCGGGCCGCCAGAGCCCAAGCCTGCGCCACCCAGGATCAGGGTCGGTATCTCAACCGCAGCCGAAAGATCGGCGAAGCCTGAGGCCAGGACGGACTCTGTCGGCTGGAGGTTGGATAGATATGGCGTCAACGCTGCAAGAACGTTCTCTCGCCCACGCGGGAGAGTGGCGGCCGCCATTGGCGCCGCCTGTGTCAGCGTCAAACCGGCCCCTTCGGCCTGATACCAGAACGGCAGACCCTGCACTTCGACCAGAGTGACATCCGCTGAACACCCGCCAATGCGCAGCATCCAGGCAGCTTCGACCGCGCCAAGAGACCGGCCAGGCGCCAGCACAAGAACCTGACCATCACTCAGATGATCGGCCAGAACCATGGCATAAGTCCGCTGTTTATGGATCGGCCCAGTCAGAAAGATCGCCTGCGCGTCACGCACTGCCGCATCCAGTTCCGCCGTAGTACGGATCGACGGCCCGTCGCGGTCCACCTGATATGTGCCCACGGGCCCTTCGCCCCGAATGCCGATACCCGAGGATTGAGTCAGAAGCGTCAACTCTGCCCCATAGGCCGAGAACAACGTGACCTCGGCCCCTTCGGCCAGACACAGCGCGGCCAGCAGACGGGCATCCGGCCCGCCGCCCAGCACCGTTATGCGGTCAAACCTTTGGCTGACGGGCGCATCCCGTGTCGCGCTGCGTGTCACCGCGCGCGTGAAATCCTCGAAACCGGCTGACATGGTATCTCCTCAAAGGGGGTCGGATCAGGCCGACGATCCGGCACCCAGCCCGTCGATGATGGCTTCAAGCTCGTCATGCGGCCGTGCGATCACATGGACCGAAACCACTTCGCCCACTTTGTTGGCTGCCGTTGCGCCCGCATCTGTTGCGGCCTTGACCGCGCCGACTTCGCCGCGCACAAGGGTGGTCACCAACCCGCCGCCTGCTTTGGTCTGGCCAACGATCACCACGCTGGCCGCCTTGACCATCGCATCCGCCGCCTCGATCGCGCCGACAAGGCCACGCGTTTCGATCATGCCCAGGGCCATCTGCCCTGCCACTGGTTTCGCCATTTTCTATTCCTCCGAAGATAAGTGTTTTGTGTGTGTCGTGTTTCAGGACGTCGAGACGCGGTCGACAATCGCAATGATGGCCAGATCCACGGGTGTCGTAGACAAACCCGCCGCCATCCGAGCCGCTGAGCCGCTGACAACCATCACCATGTCTCCGACCCCTGCGCCGCAGGTATCGACCGCGATACGGGCAGGGTCGAGCACGCTGCCTTTGCCATCAACCAGGTCCGTCAAAAGGAGCTTTGTTCCGACCAACCTGGAATCCTTGGCCGTTGCCGTGACGGTACCAGCGACCTTGCCCAACTGCATCAGAAGGTCCTCAGATAGCGGTCCAGTTCGACCTGGGTGACTTGTTGGTTAAAGAACTCCAACTCGCGTTCGCCTTGTTGCAGAACCAGTTCCCAGAGCATTTCACCCAGAACATCACGCAGCCAGTCCGATCCGCGCGCAAGTTCGATGGCCGTGGGAAGGTCGGTCGGGATGGGATCGCCGATGCCTTCCTCGTATCCGTTGCCAGTTGTGGGGTCAGAGGGGGTCAGCCCCTGTTCGATCCCATCCAGCCCGGCTGCAATTTCGGCCGCCAACAGCAGATAGGGGTTGGCGTCCGCCCCGGCATCGCGTTTTTCAACGCGCACGGCACTGTCGGCCCCTTCGATTACCCGAATGCCAACGGTGCGGTTGTCATACCCCCAGCTCGTGTTGATCGGGCAGAAGGTATAGGGCTGCCGTCGACGATAGCCATTGACCGTGCCGCTGCCACAGATCGCCGTTTCGCACATGCGCTGCTGCAAGCCGGCAATAAAGGATTTGCCGATGTCATTGATCTTGCCGTTGTCGGCAAAAACGTTTTTGCCATCCTTCCACAGCGAATAATGCGTGTGAAACCCGTTGCCCGACTGATCAAAGAAGGGCTTTGGCATGAAGGTCGCAAGATAGCCGTGCGCAATGCCCAACTGGCGGATCAATGATTTGAACAGCACAACTCGGTCCGCTGCCTGCAGAGCCTCGCCGTATTTGATGTTCACCTCAACCTGACCTGCCGCGTATTCCGGGTTCGATTGTTCGATAGGAATGCCGCATTCGTTGATCTGCTGACGGATCGGGCCGACGATATGTTCCATCCGGGCGGCGCGACCCAGGCCATAGACCTGAATGCCGCTGTCGCGCGGCTGACCGGTTTCCGGGTCCAGCAGATAGAACTCCAGCTCGGTGCCGACATTCACCTCAAAGCCCATGTCGCGGGCGCGATCCATTTGCCGCACCAACGCCTGACGCGGATCGATGGGCACAGGTTTGTGATCCATACCCTCGGCACGGCCAAAGCAAACCGCCACGCCGGGTTCCCAGGGAACGGCGACCGGCTGGGTCATCGGAAAGAGATGCATGTCAGGGTAGCCATTGTCGAAATTGACATATGGTGTGTCCCAGACATCGCAGGTCATATCGATCGCCATAAGCGCAATCGACAGTGCATTGCCGCTCTTGCAGACGTGATCCCAGTGGCTGGCCGGAATGCGTTTGCCGCGCATGATGCCGTTGAGGTCCCCAACACCAAGTATGACGGTATGTGTGCCCTCGGGCAGATCAAACCCCGAACTCATTTGCGTGCGCTCCCTGTTTTTGGCTTTATATTTGCTGTATTCTGTATACAGTATTCACAAAGACAGACAGGAAACAAGGAAAATCTGCGCCATGTCCAAAAGCTCGGTTATCGTTGTCGGAGGTGGCATTGTTGGCGTCATGACGGCGCTTACACTGCAACGGCGCGGCGAGTCCGTGACGCTGATAGACAGGTGGGAACCCGGACATTCCCGTGCATCTTCAACAGATTACAACCGGGTGATCCGCGCGATTTCCGGACGTGACGAGTTCTATACACGGTGGGCGCGCGAGAGCCGCCTGCGCTGGCTCGAGCTGCAGGCCGAAAGCGGGCAGAACCTGATGTATGAATGCGGCGCATTGATTCTGGCGGCGGGCGGCCACAGCGACTGGGAAGACGCCACCGCCGAGACTTTTGATCGCGTTGGCGTGCCCTACTACAAGTTTGGTCAACAAGACATCGAATCGCGGTTTCCCCAGTTTTGCGTACCCGACATCGAATACGCCCTGTTCGAACCCGAGGCCGGCATGCTGATGGCGCATCGTTGTGTGCTGACCGGGCTGAGCCTGTTCCGACAGGCTGGCGGCAAGGTGCAACGCGGTCGCGTCACCACCGACGGGTCAGAGCGCCCAATGATGGACGGCAACCCGCTAGAGGCGGATTTGATCGTCATCGCAACCGGCCCTTGGATGGCCGACATGTTCCCAAGAACGATCAAGCCAATCTCTACAGTTGTGGGCGTCAATGTCCTCTATACCTCGACACCCGACGGGTCCGAAGAGTTCGACATGACCCGCATGCCCTGCTGGATTGATCACGGACAGGGGTCGTTTGGTCTGCCATCGTCCGAAGGGTCGGGTGTCAAGGCGGCCGTTGTGATCCCCGACAAGATCGATCTGGACAATGACGAACGGCTGATCCGCCAGGAAACACTGGGCCGCACCCGAAGCTATATCCGGCACCGGCTTCCGGGGCTTGAGGGGCAGCGCGTTGTGGATTCCAAGTTCAACCAGATCATCCTGACCCCGGACACGCATTTCATTGTCGACTGGCATCCAGAGCATGAAAACGTGCTGTTTGCCGGTGGATGCTCGGGCCATCTTTTCAAACACGCTCCGGTGTTTGCGGAATTTGCGGCAGGTGTCGGTCTCAAGGACTTTGGCACCGCCGATCGGTTCAAAGTCTCTGGCCGAAAAAAGCTGAGTCCAAAGGAAAGCCCTAGCGGTCGCTAACCCTGGGCCAAGACGCGGTAAATGTCGGCATTGGGGCATTTGGTCTGTGGCAAAGCCGCGCCTGCGCGAATGGCGTCGCGGCAGGTTTCGGCCTGCAGGCAATGTCCGCATTTTTCTGCCAGTTCTAACCCGAGCCCCGAATGCGCATTCAGATCCGCTTCGGTTAGTCCGAATTGTTCGGCCATCGCAACTATGCGTTCGCGGGCCTGCGGTGCACCGGATCGAAGCATCGCCAAATCCGCACGCGAGAGCCCAAGATCCGAAAGCTCTCGGCCACTCAGGTGTTCATTATGCGGCGCACTGATGACGCGTACCATTTTCTGAAAGAAATCTGCGTATCCCGACATCTCGCGGCCTCCTCCACGTTGTGTATTCAGTATACACATCGTGTCAAAGCCGGGTTTGATCAGGATCAAACAGGGGTTCAGGATCTCATTTTTGGGTGAAAGTACCGCGAAATAGCTCCACGGCTTGCGCGGCAGCCAGGTCCTGCGGCACGCGGGAGCTCTCAAGTGAGGCCAGCCCATCGTCTGCCTCCTGCCCCGTAAGGAAAATGTCGCGTCCCCGCGCGAACAGGTCGCGCAAATGGTGCGCCTGATATTCAGGATGAAACTGCACCGACCGTGCCGGGAAGGCATAGTCCAGCGCCCCAACGGGACAGTGGTCGGCAGCACCTGTGACACGGGCAGAGGGTGGAACGCATGTGACCTGATCCTGGTGCCAGACATAGCCATCCACACGGGTTCCGTCATAGTCGAACCCACGGGCGCCGACAATGTTGCCCACCTCGGCCTTCTCGGCCTTGCCGCCATAGACATCAGCCATGATCTGATGACCAAAGCAGATGCCGAAAACAGGCTTGGCTTGCGCGCGACATCCTTCCAGAAAATCACGGAGGGGCTGCATCCACTCTGTGTTGTCGTAGACCCCGAATTCGGACCCTCCGACCACGACCCCGTCAAAATCCGAGAACGCGGGCAACGGCGCGCCGTCCACAACATCGACCGAAGTAAATTCAGCTTCGGGCAAATGCGGTGCCAGCCAGTCGCGGATCTGCCGCGATGTGCGCGGCAGCCCCTCGAGCAGCGGTAGCGGATGCCCCGTCAATTCGAGAACTGCAATCCTCACCAGTCATAGGCCCTGTCGATGCCGGCCATCTTGACGCCGGTAAAGGCCGACGCCTGAAAGCTCAGCGCGCGCAGATCTTCGGTTTCCAAGTTGTGGACCGAGGATTTGCCGCAGGCCTTGGCCAGTGCCGTGATCTCCATCGTCATCGCAGTCAGATATCGGGCAACCCGTTCGGCGCCAGCATTCGGGTTCATCCGCGCTTCAAGATCTGGGTCTTGTGTGGCAACCCCAACTGGGCAGCGACCCGTGTGGCAGTGGTGGCAAGCGCCTGGCGAGGTGCCTAAGGCCTGATAATCCTCCAGGTACCGTGGGCTGTTGCATCCCAATGCAACCATTGCCGCGTTACCAATCATCACCGCGTCCGCCCCAAGCGCCAGGCACTTGGCAGCATCCACGCCCGAGCGGATACCGCCCGCCGCGACAAGAGACACCTTACCGCTCATCCCGCATTCGTCCAACGCCTCTCGCGCTGCGCGAATGGCGCTCATGGTCGGAATGCCCGTGTGGTTCAGAAGCAGTTCCGGCGAAGCTCCGGTTCCGCCCTCAGCCCCATCTACAACAACTACGTCCGCGCCCGCCTTTGCGGCAACCGCTACGTCGAACCGTGGCCGAGTTGCGCCCATTTTGATGAAGATCGGCACCTGGTAGTTCGTCGCAATCCTCAGCTCCTCGATCTTGACCGCCAGATCATCCGCGCCCAGGAAA
This sequence comes from Falsiruegeria mediterranea M17, assembly GCF_900302455.1. Classification (GTDB taxonomy): domain Bacteria; phylum Pseudomonadota; class Alphaproteobacteria; order Rhodobacterales; family Rhodobacteraceae; genus Falsiruegeria; species Falsiruegeria mediterranea. The sequence continues at coordinate 86,673 of NZ_ONZG01000014.1, read as the reverse complement.
TCTGGGTGCCGGATGGTCGAACGTTGATCGACCCCCTCGGGCAAGGTTCGCATTTCACTGACGCGCGGGCTCACCTTCATGCCAAGCAGCAGACCGCCCGTGCCGGGTTTGGCCCCCTGCCCCACGACGATCTCCAGCGCGTCCGCGCGGCGCAGGTGATCCAGATCCACGCCATAACGGGCAGGCGACATCTGATAGAGCAACCGTTGGGAGGCTTCGCGCTCCTCTTCCAGCATGCCGCCTTCGCCCGTGCAGGTCATGGTGCCCACTTTCGAGGCCCCATAGCCCAGTGACGCTTTTGCCGAAGCCGATAGCGCGCCAAATGACATCGATGCGATGTAGATCGGGATTTTCAATTCCAGCGGACGCTCGACCAATCCGCGTCCGCCACCCAGAACGGTGGTTGTATCGCAGCTCTCGCGATACCCCTCCAACGGCAGACGAGTCATCGTTGCCGGAACAAACGTCAGATCATCAAAGGTCGGCATCTGCTTGTTGAACGTGTTGTAACCGCGAACCTGGTAACGCCCAAGCTGGGCCAACGCGTGCACTTCCGAGATCGCCTCGGGTGTCCATCTGGTCGACCCGCCTTCGTCATATGAGGATGGCACGCCCGCCGGACGACCATCGACGGCACCCGCGTCGCGGAACCGGATTTCATCCTCGGAGGCGACATCGAACGGATAGTCATAGGGTTTACTCAGATCATGAGCCATGCGCTTGCGTCCCTGCTTTCAAAATACCAAAGGCGCTGGCCAGACACCAATTTGCGCCAGTTACGAGAGCTGTCGACCAGCCCCAGAGGATCAAGGATCGCATCGACCTCGGCCACCTCTTCCGGCGTGGGTTCGATCACGTCGACGTCCACACCAAGGCTGTCGATTCCACCGGCAACCCAGACCTCGCCTTGCCACAAGGCGTCTGCACAGGATTCACCTGCCCCGCCAAGCGCAATGATCCGTCCGGCATGCGCCATGAAGCCGGACTGATAGCCGATCTTGCCTTCGACCACGATGTTGCCGCCCTTCATCGCGACGCCGACGCGCGGGCCCGCATCGCCTTTGACGTGGATCGTACCGCCGATCATCGCAGCGCCGCAGGACATGCCGGCATAGCCGCCAATGGTGATGTGTCCCTTGGCCATCCCCTCGCCCGCAGCCCAACCGCAGTTGCGTTCGATTGTGATATTGGCGCCGGTGTTCAGCCCACCGCAGTAGTATCCGACCGAGCCTTCAAAGGTTATGTCCACGTTGTCGGGCAGTCCCACGCCCAGATTGTGCCGTGACAACGTATTCACCACGCGTATTGGTCGCCCCGTGGCGCAGGCCGCCATGATATCCTGGTTCACTTCGCGAATATGCCGCTGGCCAACCTCGATGACGATTTCATCTGTCTGTCTTGCCGCGTTGCTCATGCCGCCAGACTCCGATTTCCGACGCCCCAGATGCCGGTCAGCGAGGGGCCGTCATAGTTGATCACGTCACATTCTTCGGTCATCACCCGGCGCACAGCCTGTTCTTCGGTTGCGGCTGCCAGATCGCCGTTGCGATTGACCACCACCAGCGGCTTCATGGCGAACCGATCCTTGGCAAACCCGATCCCGCCTGGTGTTGCGATCATGTAGGTGAACACCCCGTCAATTGAGGTAATCGACTTCTTCAAAGCCTGCTCCATCGTCAGACCTGCTTTCATCTGGTCGCTGACCCAAACAGCAATCAACTCGCTGTCGTTTTCGGTCAAAAAGCGATAGCCCATCCGGGTCAGCTTATCGCGCCAGGTGAAGTAGTCGGTGATCTGGCCGTTGTGCACGATTGCCACGTCCGAAAAGGGCCGCGCCCAAAACGGGTGTGACGCATTTGGCAAAACTGAGCTTTCGGTCGCCAGTCTTGCGTGGCCCAGCCCATGTGTGCCGATCATGTCGCGAACGCCATGTTTCTCGGATACGCCTTCGGCTCCGCCGATGTCCTTGATGATCTCTAGGCTACGGCCGCAGGATTGAATCTCGATGCGATCCGTCAACTCATCCGCATCCCGCACCCAGGCTTGCAGATCGGTCGGGTCCGAGATTTCCATACGAAAGCAATAGTGCCGGTTCTCGTCCGTCAGGATTTTCGGATCAGACAGGAAGTCGGCGCCGTGTTCCTTCAAGACCGCTTCAAAGGCATCCAGATCAGCGCCTTGCCGGGATTTGTCAAAACCCATGCCCCGCAGGACGTATCCCGTCTCTCGCGGCAATCCGTATATTGCAAACCCGGTGCTGTCCGCGCCTCGATGTTCCTGTGCATCCATCAGGTCCACCAAGTCGGCCCCAACGCGCCCGGGCGCTGCCAGAATCCGTCCAGCGATTCCACACATGAAGAGCTCCCTTTTCAATCACATCTGTATACTGTATACAGTACACGGCCAATAGCAAGCCCATTCGCCTTGGCACCCGCTGCTTTTTTGAATACAGAATTCATAAAACACCGAAAGAGAGGCTCCGAGTGGCTCTGAAACAGATCAAAACACAACGCAGACGGCTGGCCGATGAAGTCTATGACCAACTGGTCGAAGCGATCATGAGCCGTGACATCTCGGCCGAAGATCGGCTGGTGCAGGAAAAGCTGGCCGCTGAATTGAACATCAGCCGAACGCCTGTGCGCGAAGCCCTGATGCGGTTGGAAACCGAAGGCGTTCTGGAAGTTGCCGCAAGCGGTGGTTTTCGACTGGCCCGTATGGACCAGGCCGAGGTTCGTCAACTCTATCAAGCCCGCGCTGCAATCGAAGGGCAAGCCGCGCGTATTCTTGCGGTTCACGCTGAGCGCGAAGTGCTTGATGGCCTGCGAGACCTCATTCGCCGCGAAGAGAATCTGACAAACCCCACCACCCGTGACTACTTTGTCGCGAACCGACGTATTCACCGCGCCTTTATGGTCGAAGCGGGCAACAAGTTCTTGTTGGACATGTTCGACATGATCTGGGGCAAGGCGATGGCGTTTCACCTGTTTTCCGCCATCGAAAATGTGGACATCACAATGTCTTTGGGTGACCACTTGACGCTCGTCGATGCCATCGCGACCGGGGATGTCACCGAAGCGCTTGAAACATTCACTTCCCACATTCAGGCTGGATTTGATCTGCAGATCGAAGGGTTGAAAGAAGTGGACCGCGACTAGGGAACGACCGCAACACGCATTAACCCTGGCGCTGACTTTTGGGGAATGGCCCGTGCGTCCTGACAGCACCGGCGCAATCGAAACCCCGGCGGTTCTGTTCTTTTGCGCGCAGTACCGCATTGTATCAACGTGTAAAAACCGGCAAGGGCAGCTTTACCGATGTGTCGATGCTGGAAACCGGACTGACGCTGATGACGTCGACCATTGTCGATTTTCTAACGACCAGGATCGAACCAGAACAGCGTGGAAAGGCCGCAAGTGGCAGCGCGCAGCTTTCTCCATGACGTCTCAGAAGAATTGACGGTGCCGACTTTGCCCTTTCGCATCAATCACGCGCAAAGCCATGCACCAAGTTGCGGCGCGCCATCTCTTGGCGCCAATTCAGTGGAAATCCTCAAAGCGGAGAACAAAGATCCTGCAGATCTGTGAGGGGCTCACCGAGCATCGCAGGATCCAAGACCTTTCACGTTTTGATCGTTCCGTCTTGAACCCAGGCGTCAAAGTGGGCCAGCACGTCCTCACAAAACTTCTCATCATTGATATGAGCATCGATCTCGGTCATGGGCACTCGCCCGGGCATAGTGTTACGTGCTTCATCAACCATGTCGGCCAATGCTTCGGGCGCATGGGCTTCTTCGCCTTCCTTGTCCCAGGCTTCGACACCTTGGACGGGCAGGAAAAAGTGAACCGGGCCGGTTGCGGCCTCAAGTCTATTTGCCAATTCACGGATCCAGGCGCGCCGTTCTTCACCGTTAAAAACCGAGCTTTTGATCAGGCGGTTGTGTTCGTGGAAGGGGCGATCGGCGTAAGCCTCGGGAATCTCCTGCCAGCCAGCAAAATCCAACAGGTCCAAGGCTCCGGGCGCCACCATTTGCGGTGTTCCCGAACGGCCTGCATTTGTCACCCGATCCTCGCCGCTGGAAACAACAGATCCCGCCATCAGATTGCTGAATTCCTGCATGCAGAAGTCCATGACGCAGGCAAATGACCCTTCCCCCGCCAGTTTCTCAAAGGCCATTCCTCCCATACCCGTCGAATGGAACACGGCCACTTCGAACCCACGCTCCTCCAACGCAGGTTTAAGGGTCTTCATGTAACGCAGGCAGGACGAGCCGAGGCTGGTCATCCCGATCAAGGGCTTGCTGCGGTCGGGTGCGATGGCGGCTTTGGTGGCACCCACAACAGCACCCGCAGCTTGCGTCAGAGACGACTTGCAGATCGAGTTCATCCCATAAAGCCCGCCGGCCCACAGGATCATCTGAATGTCCGGTGCCAGGCGGTGGGGCGGGATCAAAGGAGAAAAGCTGACGGTTGAGACGATGTATTTCGGCACGCCCATTGGCAGCGCTTGCGCACAATCCAGAGCCAGATCAGTGCCCATTGTGCCCCCAGTTGCCAACATCCCATCGAACCGACCGTCAGCGTGCGCCTGCGCCACAACCTTGGCGGCGCCGGCTGACATCACACGAAAGGCCTTGTTCTCGTCGCCAAGTGCGATGACCTCATCAATCGTCATGCCGCCCGCAGCGGCGACATCATGTTTTGAGATATCCGTGGGCGTTTGCGGGTCGCCCAGAACGGACACATCCATGGTCAGGACATTGGCGCCCTGTTCCTGCACCGCCTGTTCGATGAACCGCATTTCTGGCTCTTTGGTATCGTAGGTGCCGATCAGCAAGATTGTCTTGGGTGTCATCTTATCCTCCGCTTTGGGTCGACCGGTTCAGATATTTGGTCAGAACGGTCCTGGCCGTCTTGATAAATCTTGTGTTGCGGGCATGTCCGCCCTCCTCGTCCAGACGCGATATGATCCACCCTACATAGGTGGCCGCACGCAACGCCATGAACAGATCAAGCAGACTCGGGTCTAAGGGCCGCTCGGCGCGATAACCCGCGAGCAGTGCCGCCTTGAGGTCGGGATAATCCGGCTCATCCAGGTTCTTGATCAATGCGGTCGCAACGTCAAAAAGGCGGAAGCCGAAACCGGCATCGTCAAAGTCGATGAACCGCACATGATCGCCATCAACCATAACGTTCTCACGAACCAGATCGGCGTGGATCAATCCGTAATCCAACGTTGTTTCGAGCCGTTCCAGATCGCGATTGGCAGTAAACCGGAAATTGGCGAACAGTGCGCGATCTGTCACGTTCAGGCTGGGGTTCTCCCAAAACCGATCCCACAGCGGAGCATCGCCCAAAAGCCCAGCCCGATCCCAGGACCAGCGCGCAAAGTCTGCCGAAGGGGTCCAGGCATCACTCACCGTGTGCAATCGCGCCATTTCCTGCCCGAGCGCACGAAACACGCTTGTTCGATCCGGATGATCGATACCTTGGGTCGTGGCCCCAAGCGGGCGACCCGAAAGCCAGGTCAAAACGTCGACCTGCACCCCGTCGATGGTCTGTAAGAACCGTCCATCTTTGGCAGCAATCGGTGATGGTACGCCGACACCCCCTGCCCCGATAGCGGCGAGCCACTGGAGTTCCGATTGCAGCGCTGCGTTCGAATGCAGGCCTTGCCGGTGCAGACGCAGGGCGTAAGTCTCGCCCTCACGGTTTACGCGGTAGACATGGTTCTCGCGCGTGGCGATCAATGACACCGTTGCAGCTTCAAGCCCCCACAGCTTTAGCGCCTGTTGAACCACCGCGCTCATCGATGCAGCGGCGTTTCAGCCAGAACGTCGTCCAGCGTGTCGATCAACAGGTCTGCGTTTTCGATGGAAAACGGCATTGGCGGGCGGATCTTGAGTGCGTTTTTGTGGCGCCCCAGCTTGGACAGAATAATGCCCCGGTGCCTGAGTGCATTGATTACCCTGTCGGTTAAATCGCTGGCGGGGTCTTTGCTGTTTCGGTCCGTCACCATCTCGGCACCGAATATCAGGCCCGAGCCGCGCACATCGCCAATCACCTCGTGCTTCTCCGCGAGTTGACCCAAACGCTGGCGGGCGTGTTCGCCAACCGTCTCGGCGTTGGCGAGCAGTTTTTTGTCCTCGATCTCCTCCAACACGGCCATGGCTGCAGCGCAGGACACCGGGTTGCCGCCGAAGGTGTTGAAATAACGATACCCTTTGCGAAAGGTTGCCAAGATTTCGGAGCGGGTCACAACACCGCCCACCGGATGGCCGTTGCCCATGGGTTTGCCAAGGGTCATGATATCCGGAACCACCCCCATTTTCTGATGTGCCCACAGATGGGTGCCGGTGCGGCCAAAGCCAGATTGCACCTCGTCACAAATCAGTAGCCCGCCCGCCTTGCGCACAACCTCGGCCACGGGTTTGAGCCAACCATCAGGGTGATTTGGAAACCCTTCGTTCAGGAAATAGGGACAGATGATCAATGCGGCAAAGCCAACGCCTGATGCCTTATGCGCTTGGATCTGCTCTGCGACCGTTTCAGCAAACCTGGTCCCGTCCGGGTCCGGATTTCGATAGCTGTCGGGTGCGTCAACAAAGCGAAAGAATTGATCCAGCCCAAAGCCCACTGTTGGCACGTTCGAGCGGCTCAGTTGACTCACCAAAGACGTGTTACCGTGATAAGTCGCATCGGTGGCAATGATGCCACGTTTGCCGGTTATCCCTTCGGCCATCCGCAGAGCGATATCGTTCGCTTCGGACCCGGTACAGGTCAGGATTGCGGTATCGAGTGCCGCGTCCATCGTGCCCGTCAGCTTTTCGACGTATTCCAGAATGCCATCGTGCAGATACCGCGTGTGGGTGTTCAGCGTTGCCGCCTGACGGCAGATCGCCTCGACCACGCGCGGATTGCAATGGCCCACATGGGGCACGTTGTTGTAGCAATCCAGATATTTGTGCCCATCCGCATCCCACAGCCAGACGCCTTCGCCGCGGACCAAATGCAGCGGTTCGTCGTAAAAGGTCGATACGTTTGGCCCCAAAAGGCGGGCGCGACTTTCGATCAACTCGGCGGATTTTGCAGGCAGGCTCATCGGTTCATCCCTTGATCACAGTTTGATCCATGCAGTTTTGAGATTGGTGTATTTCTCCAACGCATGCAGCGATTTGTCGTGTCCGTTGCCCGACTGACCAACCCCGCCCAAAGGCACTGTCAGGTCCGCGCCGCCATAGGTGTTCACATGAACCACCCCCGCACGAATACCAGCGATCATGCGATGTGCGCGGCTGAGGTTTGCGGTCCAGACACCCCCCGCCAAACCATAGACAGTGGCGTTGGCCAGCCGGATCGCCTCAGCCTCATCTTTGAAGGGGGTGACAGCCAGAACCGGGCCAAAGACCTCGTTCTGGAACAGCGTATCGGTTTCCTTGACACCCGCCATCACCGTGGGTGCCATGTAATAGCCGCCGGTGTCTGTCAGAATGCGGTCGCCGCCGGTACGACGCTCGGCCCCTTCAGCTTCGGCCTGGGTGACAAAACGCAAGTTCGCCTCCAATTCGGGCAGGCTGTGAACCGCGCCAATCTGGCTGTTCAGGTCCAACGGATCACCGACGCGGAAGGCTTGCGCATGGCGGGTGATCTCGGTGACGAAGTCTTCGTAGATGTCCTCTTGCACCAGCAGCCGGGAACCCGCGACACATACCTGGCCCGAGTTGCGGAAGATACCCGCCGCCGAAACCTTGGCCGCCTCGGCCAGATCAGGTGCGTCCGAAAAGACGATGTTGGCGGATTTGCCGCCCAGTTCCAGATAGCAGCGTTTCAAGTTCGACCGCGCGGAATACTCCAACAATCGCCGCCCTGTCCCGCCCGATCCGGTGAAGACCATGATGTCCACATCCATCGACAGCGCCAACGCCTCGCCCACCATGGCACCTTTGCCCGTGATCACATTGAACACGCCATCGGGCACACCTGCTTCGGCCGCCAGTTCGGCGATCTTCAGCAAGCTGAGCGAGGCGGTCTCGGACGGTTTCAACACCACCGAATTGCCCATGGCGAGCGCGGGCGCGATCTTCCAGCTGCCGATCATCAACGGGAAGTTCCACGGCACGATTGCGCCCACCACCCCCACTGGCGCGTGGTGGATCAGGCCCAAAACATCCTCGCTCGTGGGCGCCACTTGACCATAGAGTTTGTCGATAGCCTCGGCGTAATAGCGGAACGTGGCGGCTGCCGAATAGGCTTCGGCCTTCAGCGCCATGTTGATTTCGGTCCCATTGTCTCGGACACCCAGAACGGCCAGCTCCAGCGCGCGGCCCTCGATCAGGTCGGCCAGCTTCAACAGCACGTTCTTGCGCGTCGAAGGGGACATGCGCGACCAGCGGCCATCCTCAAATGCCACCCGAGCCGCGCGAACGGCTGCATCCACATCTGCCGCAATGCCATCCGCAATCTGGGTCAGCGGCTGGCCATCGATGGGGGACAATACCTCCATCTGCGCACCCGTTTCACCGAAATGGTATGCGCCGTTGATAAAGTGACCGCGCGGGGCAACGGCCTGCGCCCGCAGCGCATCAATCGAAGGTTGATCCATAGGATTATCCTTGTTGTGTCGTGTCTTCGTCGCCCGTGGGCTGTGGCTTCAGGCGATCGCGGTGTTCCTGCACCAGCGTGCGGATGTGCAGTGCGATGATCAGCAAGATCATCACAAACAGGATCGCGGCGATTGGCCTGTCGATGAAATCAAGTGGGGATTTGACCCGTGCCATGGCGCTGCGCAGCTTGACCTCCATGATCCCACCCAGAACCATCCCCAGGATGATTGGTACGATCGGCAGGTTCAGGCGTTTCAGAATCAATCCGAACACCCCGAACCCCGCCGCAATGGCGCAGTCGGTGACCGAGTTGCGCAGGCTGAACACGCCAACAAACGACAGGGTCAGGATCATCACACCCAAGAACCGCGTCGGGATCTGGATGATCTTCAACAGCAAGTTGGTCGAGAACAGCAGGAACACCAGCACGATCACATTCAGCAGGATCAACGCCATATACAGTGCCATCACGAAATCCATCTGATCAGCAAAAAGCTGCGGACCGGGGATCACGTTGTGGACGTAAAACACCGACAGCATCATCGCGGTCAGCGCCTCGCCCGGAATGCCAAGCGCCAAGAGCGGGATCATCGCGGCACCCGGAACGGCGTTGTTGGCCGCCTCGGACGCAACAAGCCCTTCGGGCGACCCATCGCCGAACTTATCGGGGTCTTTCGACGTCTTCTGCGCATAGGTGTAGGACAGGAATTGCGACGTGAACTCGCCCGTGCCCGGAACCATGCCCATCAACACGCCCAAAGACGACGACACTGTTGCGATGCGCTTCAGGCCCAACAGTTCTTTGAGGCCTGCAAAGATATTGCCCTTCACATGTGCCTCGCCGGGGGCATGGTCGCGGTCAACCAACAGCAAGAGCGCTTGGCTGATCGCAAAAAGGCCAAGAACCACCACGATCAGGTTGATGCCGGACGACAGCCAGCTTTGATCAAAGGTGAAGCGCTTGGTGTACTTGACCGGCTCCAGTCCGACGGTGTTCAAAAAGATGCCGAAACTTGCCAGCATCGCCGCCGAAAACGTCTGTCCGCGATGCGCCAGAACCACCAACAGGATGCCCATGAAGGCGGCCAGGAAAATCTCGCGGCTGCCGAAATGCGGGGCAACCCAGGCCAGAACCGGCGACAGGATGATCAGGCAAAGGATCGAGAAAATCCCGCCAAAGAAGGACGCTGAATAAGCCAGCGACAACGCCCGATGCCCCTCTCCCCGTTTGGTCATCGGGTACCCGTCATAGGTGGTCAGCGCGTTGACGGCTGTACCGGGGGTGTTGATCAGAATGGCAGGGATCGCACCGCCGTACATGGATGAGCCGTAGATGCCCAACAACAGCGTCAGCCCAACGATAGGCTCAAAGGCAAAGGTGGCCGGCAGCAGGATGGCGATAGCGACGGCTGCGCCGACGCCGGGCAAGGCACCGATGATCACGCCGCCCACTGATCCGATGATCAGGGCAACAACCACTTGCCATTGGGCCAGGATCGCAAAACCGGAGATCAGGTTGTCCATGAAAGCCTCACAGGTAAGTCAGGGCAAAGACGCGGATTGAATCCGGCAACTGCTCATAAATTCGTCCCGCCGGGATGTTGACCTGAAGCAGCGCCCGGAACAGCACGGCCACAACAATAGCGAAGACAACTGAAAGGCTTAGAACGCCAGCCGAGCGAAACCCCGTTCTGATGCTCAAGAACACAACAAACAGGATCGTTGACGGCAGGTAGCCCAGCCAAGGCACTGCAACCACGTAGATCAGGAAATAGGCCACGTATTCCAAAGAGAGCAGCCAGAACCCGACCTCTTTCCAACGACCCGGAATGCGGGGGGATAGAAACGAACTCAGCAGATGCAAAGCGCTGAAGATGACCATGCCCCAGATCGCCACAGTGGGCCACAGCGCGGGTTGGGCAAACCATTTGGTGCGTTTCACCACCTTGGTTTCCGTCCCCAGCTGGCTAAGCAGGAACAGGGCAAGGGCCAAAAAGATGACGGCAAAGACGATGTCGCCAGGTCGGCGGTACCGTCGGAACATGTCCTGAAGCGTTTTTGCGATCATCCCGTCCCCTCCTTTATTGAAACGGGGCGCAGGTCCATGACCCTCGCCCCATCAGAAATTACTCGCCCAGGATTTCGGCAATTTTCGCAAAGGACGCTTTGTCCTGCTCGATCTGTGCGTTTGAGGCATCCGGATCCTGCCAATAGACCAGTGCGCCGGTCTCCTTCGCCAGTTCCTTTGCCTTGTCCGACGACAACGCCTTCTGAGCAGCAGCACTGATCTTTTCGCGCGCATCAGCCGGGGTGTCCTTGTGCACGAACAAGCCGTTCCACAGGGCCAATGGCAAATCGGGGTTGATCTCGACCACGGTCGGTGTGTCGGGGATCAACGAGATGCGCTCGCCACCGATGCTGGCCAGAACATTCACGTCGTCCAGGCACGGCAGGATCAGTTGCAGAGTGGTGTTGATCACATCCACATCGCCCGACGCCAGAGTGTTACAATCCAGCGCGTCAAAGGCCGCTTCGCTGGCAAAGTCAAAACCACTGCCAACCGCAGCAGCGAATGTCACCTGAGTGGGCGGCAGGACCGAGCCAAAGTGACCAAGCGCCAGATCGTTGTCTTTGCCGTGCGCCGCCAGTTCTTCCCAGTTCGAATAGGGTGCGCTTTTGCTGGACGCGATCACAAACGGATAGGTCAGAAAGATCCCGATCGGATCAAACGGGTTGGGGTTGAGCTCGGGAATGCCGATCTCGGGTCCGATGACCGGAACGCCGATCACGAACGAGCCAACGGTATAGCCGTCGCCCGGAGCAGTGGCGACTTCGACTGCGCCAGGGAATGGGCCACCGCCACCGCCGGGCTTGTTCACCACCGCGGCAGGCACGCCATACATCGACTGAAACTCATCCGCGATCATGCGGGTCAGCACGTCTTCCAGGTCACCCGGAGGCCATGGAACCACAAAGGTTACAGGCTTTTCGGGATACTCGGCCAGAGCGGCGGTTGCGGATGCTGCAAAAGCCGCAGCTGCGAGAATTTTCTTCATTGACACCTCCCAAAGTTGGTTCATTATTTGAACCGCGTTAACAAATATAATGTTGCGTTGTTAACCGCATTCTGTCAAGAATAACGTGAGCAAAGGAGAGAATTCGAATGGGAACGGCCCTTAACGCGCTAAAATTGCTAGACTTTTTTTCCGCATCTCGACCCGAGATTGGGCTGAGTCAGCTGGCGCGTTTGGCCGGAGCGAACAAAGCAACCGTCTTGCGGCACCTGCGTTCGCTTGAGGAATTTGGCCTGATCGAACAGAATCCCCAGACCAGATACTACGCGATCGGGCCCGCCGCGATCCGCCTGGCCGCGCTGCGCGAAGCCGCGAATCCCCGCTTGGATGCCGCGCGCCTGAGAATGCAGACCGCCATGCAAGAGGTTGGCGAGAGCCTGCATCTGTCATTTCTGGAAAAGGACATTCTGCAAACCGCGCTGGTGGTGGAAACCACCAAGCACACCGTGCGCGTCAGCCTAGATCCGACCGAGGTCATGCCACTCAACGCCACCGCATCCGGTTTGAGTATGCTGTGTTATGGCCCGCCTGCTCTGCTGAATCAGGTGAACAAAGGCGCGCTACAGGACTTTACCAAGGAAACACTGACCGATCCGGACCAGATCCGCGCGCAGATCGAAACGATCCGTAATCGGGGATGGTCAAGCAGCAATGGCAGTTACGAACTGGGTGTTCACGGCTTTGCCGCGCCGATCTTTGGGATTGACCGCGTGGCCATCGGCACAGTGGCCTTTGCCATGCCAGAGAATCGCGCCTCAGACGACCGCGTACCCGTCATACTGACCGCCCTGCACACCTTGGCCAAGGACTTGACCGCCATCTTTGGCGGTCAGGTGCCTGAAGCTTTTCCACCCGAATTTCACCCCTAGCCGACGGAGCATGCCGTCGACCGCAACACGTCCGAGGAGAGATCTGACATGAAAGATTCCAACTTTCTGAAGGAAAACAACGCCCGTTATTTTTGGCACCCAATGGCGCACCCTGCTGACAGTCAAAAGAACCCGCCCACCATCCTGACCGGCGGCGAGGGGGTTCACATCGTCGACGTGGATGGCCACCGGGCGTTGGACGCCGTGGGGGGACTTTGGAACGTGAACCTGGGCTATTCCTGCGATCCGGTGAAACAGGCCATTTCCGACCAGCTGAACGCCCTGCCTTATTATTCGACCTTCCGGGGCACATCGAACGACAAGGCAATTGAGCTGTCTTACGAGTTGGCCCAGTTCTTTGAGGCTGACGGGCTGACACGCGCGTTCTTTACCTCGGGCGGCTCGGATTCGGTTGAAATCGCGCTCAAGATGGCGCGTCAGTATCACAAGGTGCGCGGGGAAGAGGGGCGCACCAAGTTCATCAGCCTGAAACAGGGTTACCACGGCACCCATTTTGCCGCCGCGTCGGTCAACGGCAACCAAAAGTTCCGTGCCATCTATGAGCCCATGATGCCCGGCTGTTTTCACGTGCCCGCCCCCTGGACCTATCGCAACCCATTTGATGAGACCGATCCCGAACGCCTGGCGCAGCTGTGTGTCAAAGCGCTGGAGGCCGAGATTGCGTTTCAGGGCCCAGGCACCGTCGCCGCCTTCATCATGGAACCCGTCTTGGGCGCCGGCGGCGTGATCCCACCGCACAAAAGCTTCATGCCCATGGTGCGCGAGCTGTGCTCCAAGCACGGCATCCTTCTGATCTCGGACGAGATCATCACCGCCTTTGGCCGCACCGGCAGCGAAAGCGGTGCGCGGCATTGGGGCGTGCAGCCCGACATCATGACAACTGCCAAGGCGATCACCAATGGATACTTCCCCTTTGGCGCTGCGATGATTTCGGGTGCCGTGGCCGAGGTGTTCGAAAGCGACACCACTGGCAAGGCTTCGGTCGATCAGGGCTATACCTATTCCGGCCACCCGGTTGGAGCGGCAGCAGCCCTGGCCGCGCTGTCAGAGATCAAACGCCTGCGCGTCTGGGAAAATGCAGCCGCGCGCGGGGATGAGCTTTTTGCGGGCCTTCAGATGCTGAAGGAAAAGCACGATGTTGTGGGTGATGTGCGCGGGGGCGAGGGCCTGATGTGTGCGCTTGAGCTGGTCTCGGACCGCGACACCAAGACGCCCGTCGCCAAGCACTTGCCTCTGCAGGTGCAAAAAGCGGCCTATGAGGATGGCGTCATGGCCCGAGTGTCCGGCAACAATATCATCCTGTCGCCGCCGCTGATCATCACAACTGACGATGTGAACAAGATCCTGTCAGCGCTCGACAACGGGTTGTCCGCGGTTTGATCGCCTTCTGGCCCTGTCGTCTATCGACGGGGTCAGACTTTGACCGCCTGCAATTCTTCCAGAAGGTCCAGCAGCTGGTCCAGTTTGTCCTGTCCCATCTGCTCTTCGATGGTGGTGTAGATTGCCAGCGATGTGCCCAGGTTCGCCTCTAGGATCTGTCGTCCGGCATCGGTGATCTTGACCTTGGTCCGACGCTTGTCGTCGGTGTCCTGACGGCGCGTGATCTGGCCATCCGCCTCCATCGTGCGCAGAATACGAGTAAGGCTGGGGAGCAGCAGGCAAGCCTCTTTCGAAATTGTACTCTGCTCCACCTCGCCCATCTCGTGCAGAACGCGCAAGATACGCCATTTCTGTTCCGTCAAATGGATGTCCTGCAACATGTCCCGGATGGGGGCCATCACGGTTTCCCGGGCCCTGAGCAGTGCAATTGGCAGTGCACGCGAGGTGCTTTTTGTTTGGCTTTCTTGCGTCATGATTGCCTTCTAGAACGCAGACTGGAAAATTGCAAAGATTAACAAAGCAAATACTTGACAGGTGACTCGTAGATTACTAAACATGTTTACTAACTGAAGGAGGATCCATGCCCCATTTCCACGTCGAATATTCCGGCAATCTTGCGGACCTCGTCGACATGGATGGCCTGTGCGAATGCATCCGGGCCACGGCGGCAGCGATCGACACCTTCCCCATGCCCGGCATCCGCGTCCGGGCCACGCGCGTCGATCACTATGCAATTGCCGATGGCAACCCGGTGCATGGTTTCATCGACATCTCGATCCGTCTGCGCGCGGGCCGTCCCGACGATGTAAAACGCGACGCAACACAACGGATTTTTGAAGCGGCAAAGACCTATCTCGAACCGGCCTTTGCCCAACATTCCATCGCGCTCTCGCTTGAGATGCGCGACATCGACCCCGACCTGTCGCCCAAGACCGGGACCATCCGGGACCATCTGACCGCGACCAAACAGGAGAGCTGAGCCATGAGCGCCTTGGACACCAACATCGAAAAACTGGCCGGTCACCTGGCGCGTTTCAAAGCCTCGGGCATCAAGAACCGCATCGCGGGCGAGGATCGTGACGGATCGGGTGGCGTGTTTCAAACCACATCACCCGTCGACAAGTCGGTGATCTGCTACGTGGCTCATGGCACGGCCGCCGACATCGACACCGCCGCGCAGGCCGCGCATGATGCCTTTCCAGCCTGGCGCGACATGCCCGCAACCGAACGCCGGCGCATCCTGCTCAACGTTGCCGAAGCAATCGAGGCTCGCGCTGAAGAAGTTGCGCTGTGCGAATGCTGGGACACCGGCCAAACTTGGCGGTTCATGTCCAAGGCTGCCCTACGCGGGGCTGAGAATTTTCGGTTCTTTGCCGATCAGGTCGTGCAGGCGCGCGATGGTCAGCACCTGAAATCGCCCACTCTGATGAACATCACCACTCGTGTGCCCCTGGGGCCAGTTGGTGTGATCACCCCGTGGAACACGCCGTTCATGCTGTCCACCTGGAAGATCGCACCCGCCTTGGCGGCCGGCTGCACCGTGGTTCACAAACCCGCCGAAGACAGCCCGCTGACAGCCCGCCTGTTGGTAGAGATCGCCGAAGAAGCCGGTTTGCCCAAGGGCGTGCTGAACACCGTGAACGGCTTTGGCCCCGATGCGGGCAAGGCGCTATGTGAACACCCCAAGATCAAAGCCATCGCCTTTGTCGGTGAAAGCGCAACTGGTAGCAAGATCGTCAAACAGGGTGCGGACACGCACAAGCGCAATCACCTGGAACTTGGTGGCAAGAACCCCGTGATCGTCTTTGATGATGCGGATCTGGATCGTGCCTTGGATGCCGTGATCTTCATGATCTATTCTATCAATGGCGAGCGCTGCACTTCGTCCTCGCGCCTGCTGGTGCAAGACACCATCAAAGAAGAGTTCGAAGCCAAGTTGATCGACCGCGTCAATACCATCAAGGTCGGCCACCCGCTGGACCCTGCGACCGAGATCGGCCCGCTTGTGACCGAGGAGCACTACAACAAGGTCACCAGCTATTTCGACATCGCAAAGACCGATGGCGCAACCGTGGCTGCCGGTGGCGAGAAGATAGGTGATGAAGGCTATTTCATCCGCCCCACCCTGTTCACCAACGCCAACAACGACATGCGCATCGCCCGCGAGGAAATTTTTGGCCCCGTCCTGACCTCAATCCCTTTCTCGACCGAGGAAGAAGCATTGAGCATCGCCAATGACACAGAATACGGGCTGACCGGATATGTTTGGACCAACGACCTGACCCGCGCCTTGTGGATGACCGAGCGGATGGAAGCCGGGATGATCTGGGTGAACTCGGAAAACGTCCGCCACCTGCCGACACCTTTCGGCGGCGCCAAGGCCAGCGGCATTGGCCGCGACGGCGGGGATTGGTCGTTCGAGTTCTACATGGAGCAAAAGCACATCGGCTTTGCCACCGGCCAGCACAAGATCATGCAGCTTGGCAAAAGTTGAGCCCCCAAAATCGCGCGAACCCACTCAAACTCCAGGAGGAGACCATGGGAGAGATTGTTCTCGCCGCCAAGATGACCCACGTGCCCACAATGCTCATGTCCGAGCAGGAAGGCCCCGTGAAAGGAAAGCGGCAAGCCGCCATTGACGGTCATCGCGAAATCGCACGACGTGCCAAGGAATTGGGCGCGACGACGGTGGTGATCTGCGACACACATTGGGTGATCAACGCAGGCTTCCACATCAACGCCAATGCGCGGTTCGAGGGGCTGTTCACCTCGAACGAATTCCCGCAGTTCATTCAGGACCTGCCCTACGCCTATGACGGTAACCCGGAATTGGGTGACGCCATAGCCAAGGCCGCATCCGACAAGGGTGCCTATACATTGTGCCATCATCTGGACAGTCTAGAGCTGGAATACGGTACACTTGTTCCAATGCGCTTCATGAGCCGCGAACATGAGATGAAAGTCGTATCAATCGCCGCCTGGGCCACCGTTCATGATCACGATGAAAGCCGCGTGGTGGGCGAAGCCATCCGCGAAGCGATCGAGGCGAGCGACGAAAAGGTATTGCTCGTGGCGTCCGGGTCGCTCAGCCACAAGATTTGGCCCAACAAGGATTACGCCGCCAACAATGGCACCTTCACCATCAGTTCCGAGTTCAATCGGCAGATGGACTTGCACGTGCTCGAGATGTGGAAGAACGGCGATCACGCCACCTTTCTCAAGATGCTGGGCGACTATGCCACCTTCTGCTGTGGCGAAGGGTCCATGCATGACACGGCGATGCTGTATGGCGCGCTTGGCTGGGATAGCTACGACAAGAAATGTGAAGTCGTGACCGAGTATTTCCCCAGTTCGGGCACCGGCCAAACCAACGTACTTTTTCCCGTCTAACAGGAGGCTTCGATGCCCATCCCCGCACCCAACCTCTATCCCGATTTCAACACCATCCGGCTGAGCCATGTGTGTCTGAACGTCAGTGATCTGGCGGCCTCGCGCAAGTTCTACACCGATATCCTGGGCCTTCAGGTTTCGGATGAAAGCGACAGCCATGTCTATTTGCGCGCGATGGAAGAACGCGGCCACCACTGTGTGATCCTACAGAAATCGGACCAACCCGGCACGGTCGAGGTGATGGGCTTCAAGACCTTTGACGAGGACGATCTGGACAAGGCCGAGGCGTACTTCAAATCCAAGGGACGCCCGACATCCTGGGTCGAGCGCCCCTATCAAGGCCGCACTTTGCTGACCTCGGACAACATGGGCATCCCACTGGAGTTCTATCACAAGATGGACCGGCTGGAGCCGATCCATCAGAAATACGCGCTCTATCGCGGGGTCAAACCTCTGCGGATCGATCATTTCAACTGCTTCTCGTCCAATGTTGACGACAGCGTTGCCTTTTACAGCGACTTTGGCTTCCGGGTGACGGAATACACCGAGGATGAAGAGAGCAAGCGCCTGTGGGCGGCCTGGATGCACCGCAAGGGTGGCGTGCATGACATGGCGTTCACAAACGGCAAAGGTCCGCGGATGCACCATGTGGCGTTCTGGGTTCCGACACCGCTTAACATCATCGACCTTCTCGATCTGATGTCGACCACCGGATACGTCGACAACATCGAACGCGGTCCCGGTCGGCACGGTATTTCGAACGCCTTTTTCCTTTACATTCTAGACCCCGACGGTCACCGGATCGAGATCTACTGCTCGGACTATCAGACCGTTGATCCGGATCTTGAACCGATCAAGTGGGACCTTACGGATCCGCAGCGCCAAACCCTTTGGGGGGCTGCTGCGCCGCGCAGCTGGTTCGAGCACGGGACCGAATTTGTTGGTACCGAAGTGAAAGATTCCGATCTGGCCGCCACGCCCATCATCGCGCCGTAAGAGGTCGACATGATCAAGCTCAACGACCCGACCTTGTTGCGTCAGGCCGCCCTTGTGGGCGGTCAATGGATCGAGCCGGATGACACCGGACTGGCCGTAACCAACCCCGCCACGGGCGGGGTGATCGGCCATGTGCCCAATCTTGGTACGGACGAAACCCGCAGCGCCATCGCGGCGGCCCAGACGGCGCAAAAGGCCTGGACCAAACGCACTGCCAAGGACCGCGCGCAGGTCTTGCGCCGTTGGTTTGATCTGATGATGGACCATCAGGACGATCTGGGTGCCATCCTGACCGCCGAGCAGGGAAAACCGCTGACCGAGGCCAAGGGCGAGATCGCTTACGGTGCGTCGTTCATCGAGTGGTTCGCCGAAGAGGCGCGCCGCGCGTATGGGGATGTCACGCCAGGTCACGCACCCGACAAGCGGATCATCACCATCAAGCAACCCATTGGCGTTGTGGCTGCGATCACGCCTTGGAACTTTCCCAATGCGATGATCACCCGCAAGGCCGGCCCCGCCTTTGCTGCGGGCTGCGCCATGGTGCTGAAACCGGCAAGCCAAACACCGTTTTCGGCCATTGCTCTGGCGGTCTTGGGCGAACGCGCGGGCCTGCCAGCCGGGCTCTTCTCGGTCATCACAGGGTCTGCCCGTGTGATCGGGGCCGAGATGACCGGCAACCCGACCGTCCAAAAACTGACCTTCACCGGTTCGACCGAAATCGGCGCGATGCTCTACGCCCAATGCGCGCCTACGATCAAGAAACTGGGGTTGGAACTGGGCGGCAATGCGCCCTTCATCGTGTTCAACGACGCCGATCTGGACGCCGCCGTCGAGGGCGCTGTGATTGCCAAATTCCGCAACAACGGCCAGACCTGTGTCTGTGCCAACCGAATTTATGTGCAGGCCGGTGTCTATGACGCTTTTGCGGAAAAGCTGGCCTCCAAGGTAGCGACCCTGCCCACCGGCAACGGCTTTGACGAAGGCATCGTCTTTGGGCCGCTGATTGACCAACCCGCCGTGGACAAGGTGGCCGAACACGTCTCCGACGCCACCAGCAAAGGCGCAACCGTAACTCTCGGCGGCAAGGCGCACGCGCTTGGTGGCACCTTCTATGAACCCACCATCCTCACCGGCGTGACAGCCGACATGGCCGTCGCGACCGAGGAAACCTTCGGCCCCGTCGCGCCGCTATTCAAGTTCGACACCGAGGCCGAAGTCGTGGCTGCTGCCAATGACACCGAATTTGGCTTGGCGTCCTATTTTTACTCTCGCGATCTGGCCCGCGTCTGGCGTGTGTCCGAGGCGTTGGAATACGGCATGGTCGGTATCAACACCGGCCTGATCTCAACAGCCGAAGCGCCCTTTGGCGGGGTCAAGATGTCCGGGCTGGGCCGCGAAGGATCGCGGTATGGTCTGGATGACTTCATGGAACTGAAATACCTGTGCATGGGCGGCATTGATGCCGCAGAGGAGGCCTGATGCGATTTGCAACGTACGCCGCCAATGGCGAGAGCTTTTTTGGTGCTATCACCGATGACGGCGCGACCGCGCTGAACGATGCCTTTCCCGGGCGCGCGAGCCTTTATGAGGTCATCGCAGCGGGTGAGTTCGACAAGCTGTCCGAAGCTGCCAAAGGCAAACCCGTCACCCACACCGAGTTCACCTATGACATGGTGATGCCGGACGTGCGCCGGATTTTGTGCGTTGGCGTAAACTTCCCCGACCGCAATGCCGAATACAAAGACGGCAGTGCGCAGCCCAAATACATGTCCCTCTTCCCACGCTTTGCTAGCGGGTTCACCGGCCATGACCGCCCGCTGATCCGCCCTCCAGAAAACCACACACTGGATTATGAGGGCGAGGTAGCTATCGTCATCGGCAAAGGTGGTCGCCGGATTTCGCAAGATAACGCCTATGATCATATTGCCGCGCTAACCCTATGCAACGAGGGGACAATTCGCGATTGGGTGCGTCACGCCAAATTCAACGTCACCCAAGGCAAGAACTGGGACAACTCGGGTGCCATCGGGCCGTGGCTCGTGCCCTTCACCGACGCCGCACAGCTGGATGACGCGCGCATCCAGACTCATGTGAATGGCGAGCTACGGCAGGATGATACATTGAATCGCATGATGTTCCCGATCCGACGCGAGATCGAATATATCTCGACCTTCATGACGTTGCAGCCTGGCGACATCATCGTCACTGGCACCCCTACCGGGGCCGGCGCGCGGTTTGATCCACCGAAATACCTGGTCCCCGGCGATGTGGTCGAGGTCACCGCCTCAGGCATCGGCACCCTGCGCAACAAGGTAGAGGATGAAGCGGTATGACCCCAGACGACCACGCCCGCGCTGCGGCCGATCTGTTGCAAGCCGAAGAAACCGGACAGCAGATCGGCCTGCTGACGTTGCGCCACCCCGAGATGGGGATGGACGACGCATACGAGGTGCAGAACGCCATCTACCGGGCCAAGCTGGCCCAGGGGCGGCGCGTGATCGGGTGGAAAATCGGGCTGACCTCGAAAGCGATGCAATACGCGCTGAACATCGACATCCCAGACAGCGGCATCCTGTTTGACGACATGGGTTTTGAAACCGGGGCAACCGTGCCCGCGGGACGGTTCATCCAGCCCCGGATCGAGGCCGAGATCGCCTTTGTCATGAAGTCTGCTTTGGGGGGTGAAAACGTCACCCGCGACGACGTGATTGCCGCCACAGACTATGTTGCCCCGTCGATCGAGATCCTGGACACCCGCATTCAACGCGCGGACCCGGACACGGGCAAGGCACGCACCGTCTTTGACACCATCAGCGACAATGCCGCCAATGCGGGCATCGTGCTGGGGGCTGAAAAGCATGCTGCAGACGCCTTTGACCTTCGGTGGGTCGGCGCGATCACCTCGCGCAACAGCGAGGTGGAAGAGACCGGCCTGGGTGCCGGCGTGCTGAACGATCCGGTCGAAAGCGTTGTTTGGCTTGCCCGTCGCATGGCGCAGTATGGCCAAAGCATCGAGCCCGGTCAGGTGATCCTGTCCGGAAGTTTCATTCGCCCGGTCGAATGCCCTTCGGGCACCCAGATCCACGCCGACTTTGGTGCGTTTGGTTCCGTTGACATCAACTTCGCTTAGGAAACTTAACGATGCCCGCACCACATAACGCGTTCAAGGCCGCCTTGGCCGATGGCCAACCCCAGATCGGATGCTGGGTCGGGATGGCCAACGCCTATGCAACCGAGATTGCCGCCACCGCCGGGTTCGACTGGCTGCTGGTTGATGGCGAGCACGCGCCCAACGATCTGAATTCGATCCTCGAGCAAATCCGTGTGATCGAAGGCTCGGGCAGCCATCCAGTAGCCCGCCTGCCCATTGGCGAAACCTGGATGATCAAGCAATATCTGGACGCGGGCGTGCAAAGCCTGCTGGTGCCCATGGTTGAAAGCGGCGATCAGGCGACCGAACTTGTCCGCGCCGTGCGCTATCCGCCGCATGGCGTGCGCGGCGTTGGTTCGGCCCTGGCGCGCGCCTCGCGATTTGCCGCGATCCCGGACTATCTGACAACGGCGGATCAGCAGATCTGTTTGCTGGTGCAGGTGGAAAACCGGGCCGGGCAGGCTGCGCTCGACGACATTCTGGCAACGGAAGTGGACGGCGTGTTCATCGGGCCATCAGACCTTGCAGCGGACATGGGGCACATCGGCCAAGCTGGTCATCCCGACGTGGTCGAGGCGGTTTTGGACTCGATCAGACGGATCGTCGCTGCTGGCAAGGCCGCAGGTATTTTGACGCTGGACCCCGCGATGCAACGCAAGTGTCTGGACCTTGGCGCCACATTTGTGGCAACCGACATCGACGTGACCTTGTTTGCCAGATCAATGCGCGCCTCGGCCAAAGCTGGCCAGGACCTTTTGCAACCGGACAACAGCTGAAAGCCCCAATGCCAGATCCCATTTATGCCATTGGCGATATTCACGGCCAAATCGATATGCTGCATGCCGTCCTTGCCCGGATCGAAGCAGACGGCGGGCCGGATGCCCGGATCGTGTTTCTGGGGGATTACACCGACCGCGGCCCCGACAGCCGCGCAGTGCTGGAGCTGTTGATCCAAGGCCAGGCAGAAGGGCGTAACTGGATCTGTCTGCGCGGCAATCACGACCAGATCGGGGCGATGTTCCTTGAGGATTATCCCCGCAGCGATGCGCGTTTTCTGGTTGGCTATCACTGGCTGCATCCTCGGATCGGCGGGATCGAGACATTGCGGTCTTATGGCGTTGACGTGGTTGAAGGAGATCGCGTCTATAAGGTTCATGCCCGCGCCAAGGCGGCGGTTCCACAAGAACACATCGACTTTCTGACCGGGCTGAAACGCCACCATCTGGAAAACGGGTTGCTGTTCGTGCACGCCGGCGTCCAGCCCGGCGTGGCGCTCGTGGATCAAGACCCCGAAGATCTGATCTGGATCCGGGACGAGTTCTTGAACGACAAAACCCCCCACCCATGGTTGGTGGTGCACGGCCATTCGCACGTCGCGGCCCCCGAACATCACGGAAATCGCGTCAACCTGGACACCGGCGCGGCTTATGGGCACGCGCTGACAGCGGCCGTCTTTGAGGGCACAGAGTGCTGGATTCTGGAAGAGGACGGGCGCCGACCGCTTCGCCCTTAACTGCCCGATCACAACCTTTGAAACGGGCGCGTCACGATCCGGCGCGCGGTCCGGGCAAAATCATGGAACGGCCAAAGATAGAGCACTTTCAGATCTCCTTCGTCCCCCTGTTTACCCCCAAGACCAAATTGTAGCTCCTGTTTCTCGGACAGGTGTAGCGTACCGAACATCCAATCCCAGACTGCCAGAGCCGCACCAAAGTTCCGATCGTGATGCTGACGCGCCACCGAATGGTGAATCTGGTGCTGCGCCGGTGAAATCAACAGAAACTCCAACCACCGCCTCAAGCGGGTGCACGCGGTAGACCGTGATCGGCGTCATGGTGGTTACGGAATGGTGCACCTTATGGATGCTCCACAAGATCGGAATGCGATGCATCCGGCGGTGCAGCAGGTATTTGGTCAGGTCGTCGATCACAAATAGGGTCACGGAAAACAGACCAACAACAACGGCCGCCTTTATCTGCTCGAACTGGCCGGACGTGACAAACTCGAACCGATGAAGAAAGAAAAATACGGACGTGGCGATGGCAATCTGTGTCAGCAGCAACGGCGAAACCAGCATCGTGATCACCTGGTTGATCACGAAGATCTTGTAGTCGGCGACAGACGAACGCGAAAGCAGGATCTTGCGGTCAAAAATTGCGCCAAACGCGCCCTTGGCCGAGGATTTGCGGATCCCGACCTGAAACACCAGTGCGATCAGAATGGACAATACCAGATAGCCAACAAAAATCCGCTTTTTGGGATTGATGAAGTCCGAGAAAATCGCGGAAATTTGGTCTAGTTGTTCCAATCCGGGCCTTGTCATGTTGATGGGGTGGCCTGGCAAACCCGGACCACCCCGTGATCAATATCAATCGGTTTCTGCGCCACCGTCGGTGTTCAGGCTTTGAACCAGACCGGCCAATTCAGCCGTTGCGTCGTTGGCCCGGGCCTCGATACCAAAAGTGTCCAACAGCAGCTCCTGGACACGCAGCATGTTCAGCTGATAGCTGCTCCACGACAGCTTGCGGTCGCGAACAAAGTTACCGTCCGCGTCAATTCCCGACACGATGGTTTCATCCGTGGTTACCGGTCCATAACCGATCAGTCAGTTCAGGTGCACGGCTGTGCGGCCCAGGTTGGTCTTGCCGCTCTGCAGCGCCATGGCAAAGCCCTTCAACTCCCCCCAATGCTTGACGTAGGCACGGTACGCTTTGGCGTGGGCTTCGTCGTCTGCGGCTTCACCGATCTTGGTGGTGTCCTTGTAGACCGAACCTGCATATTTAAACGTGGCTTCAGCCAGAACCTTTTCCCAGTTCTCTTCGATGGTCGCGGCATGGGCTTTCAACTAGGTACGCTGCTCGTCTGTCAGGTCTTCACGCTGCGCCGAGGTGATCAGCTTACGGCCTTCGATGAAGGCAGTCATTATGTCGGTCATACAAGTGGTCTTGCCCGACTTGTCGGCACCAGCTGCATAATAGGCGGGGCCAAAGACAAACTCGGTTTTCAGGTCAACCATGCCGTCGCCATTGGCGTCCGCAACGGCAAGGTCCTTTTTCTTGGCGATGTTGTAGTTGTCTTCGGCATTCAGACCCAGGCTGTGCGCAGCCGCGCCAAAGTAACCGAATCCTTCATCCCACGAATGCTCTTTGCCGGTATGGTGCTTGCCTTCGCTGTACGGCTTGCTGTTGGGCTTGTTGTCCGCTTCCAGCTTTTCGTCCAGATAGTAGTCGACCGCCTGGTTATATGGACCTACGCGCGATGTTTCTATGCCCTGCCGGGATTCGCTGGCACGGTTGATTTCGACATCTACCGACGAGGCTGCTTCTCACCGTCGCCAAAACGAAACCCATTTGGCATTGTTCCGACGCCGCCGGACATCTCATGGGACATTGCGAAATTGCTCACCCGCGTGCGTAAGGTCCGCAAATGAAACCTGCTCGTCAGCTATCCGCCGCATCATCACTGCTGTCGCCCGAAAACTCGTGACAATCGTCAACGCTCTCATCAAATCGGGCCAATAATGGCCCGCTCAGACCAGCTGAGAAATACGTTTGCTAATCCACGCGCGAAACCAAAGTTGCAAAGTTTTCTAAGCTCGCAAGCTGCGCATAAACCAGTTCCAGAGCATTTGATCGCGTGAGTTCCAACAACTCTCTATCTTTCAGCGACATGAGTTTCTCACGTTTGATCGATTGAAACCCGTGTAGCCGAAAGGGTCCGCTGTTCAGATTGAAATTGGCATGGGCCGTTTCCAACAACTCCAGCTCCTCAAGACGTTGCGCAAACTTGCGGGTACGGAGAAAGTCCCTTTGATAGGCTTCAGTAAACTGCACCACGCCCTTTAAGTATTCAGATTGCTCGCCGGTTTGAGAGAACAGCCTCTCTCCCCGACCTTCGTAGTTCAGTCCCTTAAATCCTTCGTCGATGCACAATGTCAATTTTTCGTTGCCAGAATGGCCCGCCAATACAAAGGGATACTGTCGCAGAAATGCAGGCACGTATGTGCCGCGCCACTCACCCTTTTCGTCAATCATAAGATTTTGGTTATCTTTGATCCCCAACACCGCAACCGGCATCGCTGGTCCTTCTCCCGCGAGCACAATCGGTAGTTCTCGACTGACGCGGGTGAATTCTGAAGACATCACTGGAACTGCGTTTACATCAATTGCGCTTGACAGGTGTTTCGCGACATCTACCGAAAGTTCCGCGTGACGACGAAACGTAACCGGAACCGCCCGCTCGTAGATCATCAATTGACGTTGATGCTGGTTCGTCTGGCTGCTGTTCTTGTCTGCGTCCTCTGAACCGCTCATTTTGAAACTCCAAAATCCACTTCACAACGTTGACCTGCCGGAAGAGATGCATCTGGATTAGCAAGCTCCAGCCTAACGCCAAAGGTATCCGAAGTTGCATCGAAAACCCTATCCACAATCACGATCTTTGCGTCCCGCGGTTCCGAACCTGCGAGATTTGGATAAACGGTCGCCATTTGACCAATCTTAACATCACCATAAAGGCTGGTCGGTACAAAAGCCTCGACATAAAGAGGGTCGAGCCGAGAGATTGTCAGAACCCAATCATCTGAACTCAAGTACTCACCGGGACTGAGGAACCTCTCAGTCACAAGTCCTGCGATCGGTGCACGAATACTTCGATCCTCCACTGAAATCTGGGCACGCTGCAGCTCCAGTTGAGCAAGACGCTGACGCAATTGCGCTTCCGACAACCCTCTGGTGGCCACTTCGAGAGCGGCTTCTCGCTCTTCCAACGCTTCTCGTGTGCTGATGCGTTGGTTGAACAATTGCGCCACACGTTCGTGAGCTTGCTGAGCCAGTCTAAGACGCGCCTCCTGAGCGGCAACCTCGGCATCGCTTTCGGCGCGCGCTTTCATCAAATCGACCGTCGCGCTTTCCAATCTGGACCACAGACGGGCAACAGTTTGCCCTTCTTCAACCCAATCACCTCTGTCGACCAGTACTTCATCAAGCAACCCGGTGAATGGGCTGGACAGATTTACAGTAAACGAAGGGTCAATGACGCAAGCATGACGATCTTGAGCCGCCGCAATGGAAGCGCACGCCATAAAACTGACAGTTAAGAAAAATTTCATTCTCTTACTCCGGTAAAGGCAAGAGTTCGATCCAGGTTTGCCTCGGACTGCAAAAGTTGAAACCGGGCCTTTCCATGCGCCCGTTCAATTCGCCGTTGAGCCATCCGCAAAACACCAGACCGCGACAATGGGAAAACCTTTGCAAGGGATTTTGCAAGCTTCAGCATGCGTGGCAAGCGACCTGAAGCCAAGAGCTGATCTTCCAATGAGAGATATGCCTCGCAGGTTCCAGGGTCACCCTGACGCGCGCACCGACCTTGCAACTGCCGATCAATTCGGCCGGAGTCATGACGTTCTGTCAATATCACATGCAGTCCGCCCATGTTTCGCACTTCGTCACTGAGCTTAATATCGGTCCCGCGCCCCGCCATGTTGGTTGCAATCGTAATATGCCCTTTTAATCCCGCATTCGCGATAATTTCCGCTTCATACTCATCTGTCTGAGCGTTCAACAGAGCATGATCGAGCCCCCTCTCCGACAGCTTTGATGACAAATGTTCGGATGCGGCGACCGTTCTGGTGCCAATCAGAATTGGCGTACCGTAGTCCGACAAAAAGCTGACTCGGTTCAGCAAGGCAGTGAGGCGCTCATCATCTTGTGAAAAAATTCGATCCTTCATGAAGTACCTTTGCGAAGGCCGATTTGTGGGAATACGCGCCGTTGTCAGCTTGTAAACTTGCCAGAGTTCTCGAGCTGCTTCCACCACCGTTCCCGTCATGCCTCCAACTCTGTGATAGCGTCCAAACAAACTCTGATAGGTAAGACGGCCCATCACTCTTCGTTCCGGTGTTATTTCTGTGCCTTCCTTTACCTCGATCAATTGATGAATACCCATACTCCAACTTCTATCCTCAAAAACCCGACCTGTGTTCTCATCTACGATCTGAACCTTGCCATCTTTCAACAGATAGTCTCGGCCAAACTCATAAAGGTACAATGCGGACAGGGCTTTTCTCATCAGATCTTCGCGGTAAACTTGACTGGCCCAACGATCATCGCGCGCTGAAAACCGGGCGGCGAGGCGATCCTTTCCATCTGGAAGAATGGAAACTTCTCTTCGCTCTGGAACAAGGCGAAAATCGTGCCTTTCACGCAAGCCCTTGGCAACTTCTAATGCCAAGACACAAGTTTCCTCGTCATACATAGCTCCGTCGCCACCAGACAAAATAAGCGGCGTACGCGCTTCGTCGATCAGAACACTGTCGGCCTCATCAACGATAGCCATATCCAGAGCTGGCAAACGGGGTCCACTTCGGTTTTGCGGTGAACCGGTCAGAATTGCTGCTCGTGCTGCACCTGTCGATGCACCAGCTTCCGTGCGGTCTCGTAGATGGTCAAATGCGATTTCAGTATTGGACGCATACACGACGGGTGCTCGATACAGGTCCCAGCGGTCATCTGGTGGTGTTTCTCGAATAACCAAAGCACTTCTCAAACCCAAAAACTGAAACACTGGCAACGTAATTTCATGATCGCGCTTTGCCAGATAGTCGTTAACTGTAATGACGTGGGACTGTTCCCCGGCAAGCGCACAGGCTGCTGCGGGTAAAACCGCAGTGATCGTTTTGCCCTCGCCGGTTTCCATCTCGGCAATGCACCCGCTCCAAATTGCAACGCCTCCTTGGATTTGGCGCTGGTTCAGTAAGAACCCATGAGTGCGACGAACAACTTCACGCAGCACAGCTGACAATTCAGCAAAGTCAGCCCGATTACGCTTGCGCCGCAGTTTGGAACCGAATTCAGTCGCACGCATCCGCAGGTCGTCATCGCTTAGTTTCCTGAGCTCTGCTTCCAAAAGACAAGCACGTCGGGCGACCCATTTGTAAGACTTGCCTCGCAAAGAATGACCGGCTGCAATGAGCGGTGCATTGGCCCATCGAACCCAGCGATCAAGTGTGCTGGGCGCTTTGGGTCGCGCCAGTGATATCCTGGGTTTCGGCAGATGAAGACTGGTCGTATCAGACATTGAAGTTCCTTAGGAACAACCGTCTCACGGAGCGCCACACACGCTCTGCAACCGGCGCATCGCTATGTTCGAAACGCGCGTAGATTCGAGCACCGGGCAACAGAGCTGCGTTGATAGAGTCCACCGCCAGATCAAACATGAAGACGTTTTCAAGTGCATGGGGTCGATCCGCAAACTTCGGATCAATGGCAAATGGCCCTCCCCCTGCAGTACTGAGGGCAGCAGACGGGAGCTCGCGATCCCCCGCAGGCACTTCTCGCAACACCACAGCTGGTATCACTTCTTCCATATCGTAAATCAAACGTACTTCGACGTTTAGCGAGTTGGTTCGAACAAGATCAACGTCCGCTTGACCCACGACAACACGCAACCTCCTGTCCTGTTCAGATACGACATGTCCAACCACAGCACCTCTGCCCAAAAAGGCTCCAACCAGATCGTCCGGCAGTGGATGCTGCCAAGCGCCACCTCGTGGCGCTCTAAGCACAAGAGCTTCCTGCCGGTCCCGCATTCGCTCCAACTCATCTTTGGCTCGATTGACTTCTTCTTTCAGAATTCGGGCCGAAACAGGATCCGACACGCCGGCTGCAGCGAGCTGTAACGTTAACCCTCTTAGATGGATTTCCTGTACTTCCAGAGATGCTTCCAATCTCGGGTCTTCCAACCGAACAAGCGGATCACCCGCTTTTACAGGTCTACCCGGTTGCGCGATCACTTCGGCAACAGTACCGGCTGTACCCGCGCGGACCGCACTGTTCTCAGGCAACCAAACTACGCCTTGAGAAACCGTGAAATAAGGAAAAGGTAGTAGAAACAGGCCAGCAACCAAAAGCGCGGCTCCACCAAACGTGACCGTTACTGCACGCGTTCTGTGCCGCGACACAGCGCGTCCTGAGATCACAAACCAAAGCGACTTTAGAATAGGCAGAAGAGCCATGTTGAAGACAACGAGAATGCCAAGCAACACGCCGACGACGAAGAACTTCGTCGCCACAAACAATCCAATCGCGAGCATTACGGTCAGGCGATAAATGAATGCCGAAATCGCGTAGACGACAAACCATGTTCTCTCGCCTCTCGCGACAGCCGGGTTTTCTGCTTCGTCCATGCCAAATGCATACCGCTGCACCAAATACCCCAAGTACTTGTTGGACCTTGTACCCAGATTTGGAATGCCGATGAGATCACAGAATACGTAGTATCCGTCGAACCGAAGCAGAGGGTTACCATTAAAAAGAACCGTAGAAATGGAACCAATCAGAGCCACGTTGAACATTGCCGCCCGGGTCAGTCCGGGCTCCATCTGCGCCCAAATCAAAATCGCTGCTGCAGCCAGAGCAACTTCGACAAGAATGCCAGCGCCGCCAACAATGGCCCGTCGCCACCACTCTCTGAAGCTGAGTGACGCCGAAGCATCGACATACGGTACCGGCAGCAAAACAAGAAACATTATTCCGATTTCGTGAACCTCGCCGCCCCATTTCTTTACGGCATAAGCATGACCTAACTCATGCACAGCCTTCACGATCGGATAAACCAACAACAAGAGCGCAATGTTTTGAACAGAAAGCACCTGATCTGAGAGGTTGTTTGTCAATTCCGGCCAAACGAGAACTGCCTGCACTGTTCCCGCTATGACCAAAAGCAACCACAGAAAACCTCCGATTGGGGAAAACATCCAACCGACCAACGAAAGCGTCGCCGACAAAAACTTATCTGGATCAAAGATCGGCAGGCGAATGGCCATCGGGTTTTTGACGCGCGACATCAAAGTTCGCCGCGAGATATCGGATGCCCGCTTGTCGAGTTCACCAAGGTCGGGCAAGTTTCGACCGATCATAAGATCGGCGCCGTGCAACTGAGCCAACAGATGGATCACTTCGTCCTGAGTGGGACATTCGGAACCAAAGCGTGCTTCGGTCAGGTCCCAGATCTCTCTCATGACCCGCTGACCATCCATCATCGAAACGACGAAATATGCTGATGGCGTCAATCGATGAAACCGCTGCGCTTGGCGGTCTTCGATTATGCGCCAGGTTACGCCGCGATACTGATGATCATGAATTCGAACATGTCCACGCAAGCGAGGCGCCAATTCGGCGACACGATACCAGTTTTGCGAAAACATCGTGCGCATAATGAGTTACCCGAAGAAACGCCAGAATGTCAGTCTTGTCCAATCGATCAGGTTACGAGTCCACGTCCAGATCAATAGTTTTTCTCCGGCATCGACTTTTGCAACACCAACCAGCCCAGGTCGCATCCGATCCGAACTTTGTTCAAGCTTCGCCTCAAGCCTAAACATGTTACGCCCGTTGCGCACTTCGGCAACCGGGGTGACCCGAGAAACTTCAATCGGGAAAAATTCTGTTGGTAGGGCAGCCAGAACCACAACTCCGACTGAGCCAACTTCCAAGTCTTCAATTTGGGCTTCATCCACCCATAGCGCCACGCGGTACTCTCCCTCTGGCGCAATGCGGAACAGCGCGTCGCCTCGTGTCACAGACCCGCCGATGGACTGACTCAAATCACCGGCGACGATCAAACCATCAAACGGAGCTCGAATTTCAGCCCTCTCTATTTGGCCGTCGATAAGGGCGAGTTGCGCGTCAGCCTGTTCAATTCTGGCCCTCAGAATATTCAATCGTGACCTGTTTCGCTCTCCTACCGCGGTTGCATATTCCAGTTCAGCCCGCCGTCTTTCCGCAACCCAGTTCAGCCGTTCCAAAGCAAGATCACGATCGTCCAATCGAGCCAAAATTTCCCCGTGCGAAACTACATCGCCCGCCCGCTTATCGGCGCCAGCCACGAACCCGTCGAATGGGGCGATCAGCGCCCTTTGCGTGCGCCCTTCAAGAACCGCGTCAGCGGCAACTCGGTAAGTGGTGGTAATCTGGCTAAAGGCGACAGCTAGTCCAAGCAGTACAATCGAAGTCAGTTTGAGACCCAGATGCCCCTTTCCAAAGAAAGCTGTGAAAACCCCTAACAAGCTTTCCAGAGACTTTGAGATGAGCCATCTGTCGTTACGTCTCAGTTCTTCTAAGATAGGGCCGGTCAATCCAGCGGCTGCTTCAAGTAAATCGATCGTCGGTTGATCAAATGGATCACCAGCTTGGCGTTCAAAAGTAAAGGCCCCCCGAAACCGCCCACGGGACAGTACCGGTATCGTTAGAATCTGCGCACCATCCGAAACGCGGGACAACGCCTGTTGCGCCCGAGTGATCTGCGAAGTGGCCGGATCGCTGAGCGGCCAAAGAAGCGTGGCTTGTTGTTCCAAAGCTTCATCCATCGCGGCTGCAACACTACGCACAAGATCCATTCGCCGTCCGAATTGCGCGGTATGCGAGATAGCCGCGACCCGAGCTCGACCAGAACGCCTGAAACCGACTGCCGCCCTATCGCATTGCCCAAGATGAGCAATCTCAGTCACAGCCCGGCGCGCCGCTGCATCGAATTTGGCTTCATCCAAAGCCCCGGAAAGCATTTCCATGGCCAATCGGGCACGTTCGAGACTCGGCTTGTCATCCGTGCGCAAGGCATCCAGCGCAAAAGACCGTAACCAACCCGCGCCCCAACGAACGCGGGCAAGCAACGCTTCACTGCTCAAACCTTCCTCGGCAAGAACTGCAACAACCGCATGAACCCGATCATCGACAACCACAGGATAGGCGCCAAGCATGCCTTCGTCTGTCTGTCGGGCTACACCAGATTTGCGAGTAACGGCGGCTTCGACGGATGAGGATAACAACTGGTCATCCTCAAAGGAGTTAAACTCAGCAACGCGGGCCAACCCCTCACCCGGTCGCCGCAGCAGCAACCGGGCTGCGTAAACCTCTGGTGTCGCAGAACAAAAGAGACGCAACCACGCGTCGCCAAATTTTTCTGGGTCCCTGGTGCCCAGGTCCTGCCATGCAGGCGAGGCAGACGCAAAGCTAACAACTTCGACCGCTCCGTTGCCCGTTTGAGTGGTCGTTTCCGTCGTCGACGGAATAGAATTCGGGTCCGGCAAATTCATGCAATGACGCCCTTGTCAGAAAACCAACTGCAAGACTTCGGAATGTCCGTCTCGAAAGCTACCATTTGCTTAGATCTACCCTGCAAAGAGACCCAGCGCCCTATTTTTTGCGCCCATTTCCGTTCCCGCTTCCGCTTCCAGAATTGATCGTAGAAGCAGCACCAATAGCAAATGTTCCAGGAGCCAGTTGTGTACCGTCCGGCAATACTTCCCACACAGGCGCAATCGAGCCATCATCCTCTATCACGGTAAAGGCATCGGACCGAATTCGCGTTGTTTCTTCGATGCTGTCGGGCAAGCCGCCCTCATCCAAGGTGATAAGGTCTAGGCTTCTGGCCAACCGAATCTCCGAAATTGTCGCCTGGATCGCTACCGGATTTGACCCGGGTCTGGGGTTGTCCGGAGCACCGGTATTACGCTGCCAGTCATCATCTTGCTGTAACACCATACCAATTTCACCCGCCGGTTCACCGTTCCGGGCAGGATCGGTACCTTCATCCCCAGCTCGTGTTTGGTCAGCACCCGAAGCCTTGGACAGATCGTACCAAAACTGAATGGAGGCCGGGCTAAGCAACCGGTTGATTGTCGGTGCGCCCTGTTGATTGAAGGGCACAATAAAGGTGTCGAAATTGCCTGTGTGGTCGAACAGTCTGTCACCTTTTTGATTTGCAATCAAAATATCCCGTCCTGCGCCACCAAACACCCAGTCAGCGTATGATCCATCGGTATCTTCGACATTATTGGTACGCGGATCATCATCGGCGTTAATAAGGTCGAGCCCATATCCCCCCATCATGTAGTCACGCCCTGTTCCGCCAACGATCCAGTCATTCCCGAGATCGCCAAAAATCCGATCATCGCCGTCCGTAGGCGCACCTGTTTCACCGTCGACCGGAATGCCCTGCGGTCCACCGTCAAATGGAGCAAAATCCAGAAGGAAGGGCACATCAATTCCATCAGCCGAGTAACTAATACGCGCTTGCGATGCATTTCGGTCATATGCCGCGAACTTGAGCGGACGATCGGGGTCCGTGTCAAAGCCCAACATTCCACCAGCATTGCCCGGCAAGTCGAAACCACTCAGATACAGCACTCCGTTCACTGCAGCACCCACCAGTGGCAGCGCCTCTGCGCCTGAGATCGCATCATCTCCTGCGCCGCCATGCAAGAAGTCATTGCCAAGTCCACCGTAGATAACGTCGTCGGCAAAGTCCGGATCCGAGGCCCATAGCGGCTGGTCGCCAACCGGATCATCCGGGTTGAACGGCGTCAGGTTAACAGATTTCAGCAATTCACCGTCTTCATAGATGGTTACGCCGCCGATCTGGCCTTGGATACTGATCGAAACATCCGTTGCCGTCAGCGGGTCTACTCCGTACAGAGCTTCACCCAATCCAACCAGATTTCGGCTCGTGAAAATGCGACCATCATCGCCCAGAACACCATCCTGACCTGTTCCACCAGAGATCCAGTCGTGGCCCCAGCCACCGATCAGATCATCATTCTGAGCATCTCCGAACAGAATGTCATTACCGGTCATACCGTACGCAAAATCATCGCCACCTTCACCGTGAATTTCATCTGCGGCACCTTGATCCGTTGCAGCTCGTACCGGATCGAAGTCCGCTCCACCCGCGGTGTAATCAAGAAGTTCGGTTGCCCGAACGGCGATTTTCAGACCGGAAACCCCGGTATAGCTGTCATATGCAAAGCTAAGCGGAGTGCCATCTGCAGCTTGCAGCCTGTAAATGTTGCCGTTGTCCCCAAGGATGGTGTCCGCGTCTCTCGCGTGGATCTCGCCGAGCGGGTCATCGTTGAACAGACTCGCACCATCCGCCAGCAATGTCTCATCCCCGAAGTCATTGCGGCCAATTCGCGTACCAGCACCACCGAAGATCAGATCTGAACCGTCACTGCGGCGCGAACTCTCGGTGATGCCAAAGAGTGATGATGTACCACCGACGATGTCGTCCTGACCAAGGTTGCCAAAGATTACGTCAGATCCGCTGTTACCCTCGATATAGTCGTCGCCATCAGTTGACGCTTCGCTTGAGGCCACAACCACGAGCGTCCCGTCTTCGGCTCGATAGGCATCCACCAAAACATCACCAATACTACCATCACCTTGAATGGTATCGTTGCCCAGTTGCCCGAAAATGACATCGTTGTGGCCACCACCCGCGATTTGGTCGTTTCCGGCATCAACGTCGAGGAACTCTATTCCAATACCGCCGGCGCCTTCGCCCAGGAAGGTCGCCCACGATGGCTCTCCTGGCACGTTCCAAGCCGGATCAGCTTGATTGGTTTCGGTGATCTTCACTTCGCCGTCGCGTCCAGGTGCGATCGTCGGATCATAGATTTCACCGTCGGAAAGAGTACGGAACCGAGCCCAGACAGAACTGCCCAGATCTCCTCGCCGATCCAGCGATACATTGTCACCCAGAACAAGATCACGATCGAAACCACCGTCCAACAGGTCATTCCCGCTACCGCCGATAACAATGTCATCACCGGACTGACCGAAAATTCGATCATCAAACGCTAACGCCGTTTCGATTGTTTCGGCAAGCACCAGCACATTTCCGAGCAGCTGCACACGCGCTGCATCGCCAAGAGCCAGATCATCGCCCTGCCCGCCAAAGATTGTGTCGGCCCCAAAGCCACCAATTTGAACATCCGCACCATCACCAGAGATCAATTCGTCTCCATCGCCAATGCCCGGCAAAGCGGTTTCGATTGCGACGCCGGATGCGGTTACCACTACGGTACCATGATCACCCAGATCAATGTCGCTTTGATCTCCGCTACTAATGAAATCGGAGCCAGTACCACCGACATTGATATCGCGATCATTGCCGCTGACGATGGTGTCGTTGCCCGAAACATCACTGTGCTGGCTGCTCACCGAAACGGACGAGGCAGAAATTGTGACAATACCCAGATCACCAAGGTTCAGGTCGTCCCCGTCAGAAGTGATCAGTTGATCTCCGCCTGCGCCACCAAGGACGGTGTCTCCATTCATACCGCCCAGAACAGTATCATTGCCACCGATGGCACCGTCCAGAGTTTGAACGACGGTTTCAGAGGGATTGAACGCTACTTGACCACCATCGCCGATGAAAATGTTCTGACCGGAAACAGAAACCAACTGATCGCCGCCCCCTCCGCCGAATACAACGTCATCTTCGCTACCCGCGAAAACGGTATCATCGCCGGATACATCAACATTTTGGGTTCGAGCGATCTGAACCTGATCGTTTGTAAGCAGCGGATCCACACCAGGACCCTGAACGATTTCACCAAAGTCGCCAAAGATGAAGTCATTGCCAACATTGCCAAACAGTTCATCTGAACCAGCCTGGGTCAGATCATCGCCTGCTACTTCGGTTTGTCCTTCGTTCTCCCAGGTGATGGTTGCGATACGGGCTTCCAGATCAAGATTGATCCCATTGTCCCCGTAAAGGATATCAACACCACCGTTGCCGACCAGCGTGTCATCTCCGGAGCCCCCGGCCAGCTTGTCACCGCTGATGCCGCCAACGATGCTGTCATTTCCAGCCCCGCCGAAAACAATAAGAGTGTCCGTTGGGCCATTTGCAACAATCGTGTCGTTGCCAGCCTGAACACCCGCGCGTCCAAATCCCGGGTTGATTGCAGTGCTTTCGTCAGAATACCGCTCACCGCTCGCCGTCGTATCACCGAACACCACCAAAGGTGCAGCGAGCGTCGCAACCAATTCTCCAAAGCGGTCAAACTTCTGTTCCGTTGTGCCGCGATCCGTGACCGTGATGTGATCGTTTCCGCCGCCACCGTGGACAGCAGTAATAGACCCATTCTGGGTTGTAGTGACTTCAAAGGTATCGTCGCCACTGCCAAGCAGAATTTCCACCGCTTCAAGGGAACCGTAATCGATCCCTTCCGCACCCATTCCAAGCCCGTACACGTTGATCACGTCCGAAGGCGTCAACGAAGTCGAAGCACTTCTAATTCCGCCTGTGCTGCTGAGCGAATTGCCATCGTCGTAGATGGTCAATCGATCGACCGTAAACGCTTCATCAACAAAGAAATTGGCTGACGCCCGTGTGATGGCATAGCTGCTGGTTGCATCCGGCAATTCCGAATTCGCTTCGGTACCAGAAGGCCGTTCCAGAACCAGCGAAGCAATTCCGTTGTCTTCGGAGATTTCAGCAATACGCCAGAACCGTCGCAATCCGGGACCCGCCGAAATCTCAATAGTCAGGCCAACCAGATCAGAGATTTCATCAACACCGTCCGTTGCATTGATGTAGTCATACAGTTCGCTCGCCGGAACCGTCATCGCATCGAAAACAACACTCAAGCTGCCATCAAAGGACAGAACAGACCCCGTGGACGCCAGATCGCTGGTTTCACCGGGCAACATAACCGGTTCACCCAAACCGGTGATTGAACCATCTCCGCCAAATCCATCTAGGATAAGGCGTCCTTGGATCGCAGCAACTGTGTGCGGCCCTTCCCCTTGGAACATCTGCTTGTCAGCGCCTTCTACACCGGCGTAATCCCCACCGATTTCAAAGTTGTCGCTGCCCAGGCCGCCGTACAGTCGTGTTTCCGTCACCGAAGTTCCGGTGGACGTCACGAAGAAGGTGTCGTCGCCCTCTGCCCCATCCACTTCGAGAATTTCAATTTCGTCATATGTAATTTCGCGACCTGCGCCTGTGACCTTGGTCGCCGTGATCAGGTATTCATCGCTGAACTCGGTCCCAATCAAACGCAACGTGTCTATGCCTGCACCGCCGTTCACATTCACGGTGGCATTCGACACGTATTCAACCGTGTCAAATCCTTCACCGGCATCCACATCCGATTCAAAGGATCCTTCTTCAGCAAACGACCGCACGACGAATAGATCGTCATCGTCACCGCCACGAAGCGTCAACTCAGCGGTATTCCGGAAGACGACAAAAACATCTTCTCCCTTCTCGCCTTCAATTACGGTTGCAAAGCTTATGCCGTTGGACAAAAAGCCGCGCGTCGTTGCAATGGTTTCAAATTCGTCCGTAGCGGCAACATTGGCTGCAGCGTCGCGTTCACTCTTGAAGATTTGCCCCACCTGCGAAGTATCAGAACCCTCGCCGAGACGGATGGTTGTTTCCGTCCAGTTGTCATCCACCGAGACGGTATCATCACCGTCCAAGGTTTCCAGAACCAGGTGGTCAAGTGATTTACCGTAGTTAACCCGTTCAACATTATCATTTTCGCGAAGCGCCGCGGCAAAGGCGGTGCCGTTGGTTACGGTATCTTCGGCTGCGCGCAACAAGAAGTTGTCGCCCGCGTCCGCCCGATCAAGACCATAGATTGTCAACAGATCGCTTGTGGCAAACCCATCGCTGACGACATCGATCAGGTAGTTCGAACCCTGATCAGAGATGGTCACGAATACTTCGTCGTCACCCGCCTGACCTTCAACACGCAGGCTGTCACTTGTTTGCTGGGTTTGCAGACGCAACACTGTGATCACATCGTTCGAAGCCCCGCCATACACAGTCGCCGCGCCAGTGAACTCTGGACTATCGAGAGTAATCGAGTCCTCGTCGTCACCTGTTTGTACACTGATCACCGGCGCAGCAATGGAGCCTGCCAATAGAACCGCAGCACCATTGCCCGGATCTGCATCTTCGGACGGAAGGTCAGCGCCGACGAAAACCGAAACACCTGCATCAAGACGTCCGCCATCTGCAAGTGCAAGATCATCACCGGCAACAACAAAAATGTCCGTTCCGGCCTGAATTCTGGTCGCCGGGTCCAGAAGCAGATCGTCGCCAGTCCCCGCATTGTCGCGGACCTGAACCGACGCAACTCCATTTTGAGCTGTTACCGTCCCTGGGCGCAATGGCCCCGAAACTTCGACCAGATAGACATTGTTGGTTGCCTCAATCAGATTCAGGTAGGCGTTTCCTGTGTTGGAATCGATTTCCAGCGGATTCGCCGCCGTCCCGATGGAGTTACCCGCTGAAAGAGTGAGATTGGTTGCTTCGATATCTGTACCGCCATCCACGTCAGCATCCAAAATGGATCCCGTGTCAGAAACAACGGACACATCACCCGTTGTCCGCAACAGTGAGACGGTCACGTTCTGTGGGGCCAATACTTCGATCAAACCTTCTGCGGCATCAACTACGCTACCGTCATCCATCGAAATAGCGCCCTGACCGTCGCTTGTCGGATAACCTACCTGATTTCGCTGCGCGTCAGCCGTCATTCGAACCCCACGCGCACCGTTATTAACAGTAACCAGAGCACCTGCTCCAACGGCGATATCCAAACCGGCTTCTAGGTCGATACCACCTTCAACTGTCAGGATGCGCGACAGCGCTGACAGCGCCAGAGTCCCCGAAGCATGCAAGAGGATCGGAGCATCTGTTCCTGTCGCCTCAACCATTTCGTCTACAGTGATGTTTCCAATTGAAGCAACGTCCACTTCTTCAACGGCCAACAAGCCATTCAGGATTGCTGAAGATCCACCAATCCGCAGATTTCCAACATTCGCTATCCAAATTCCTCCAGTCCGGGCTTCCGCTTCGAGGTTCCCGAGCTGGGTGTTCAACGCGTTGCTGTCCTCACCGATATGAGTAGCATGCAAAGCTGCCCCGGAAGCATCGATGTTCGACAGACTGCCGTTTTCGTCCACAATCGCACCGGACGCCGACACCGTAACCACGCCGAACAACGCTGTAATCAAGCCAAGCCGAGCGTTCCCGGTGACAACCAAGTTCACATTTCCGGTCTCTGACGTGATTTGATCAAGCAGCTGCGCTTCAGTCAGGTTCGCAATACTGATGTGGCTTCCCGCAGTAGCCGATAGTGAATCACTGACCAATGTCTCCAGGAAACCGTCCGCGGCGCCGTTTTGCGCGCCAATTCGATCACTCGCCGAAAGATGCAAAACCGGTGTCTGTATGTTGAGCACCGCATCATCCAGCCCGTCCACAATGCTGCCTGACAGAGCCGTCAAAGTGGCACTGTTCTTAGCAAAAACAAAATCCAACCGCATATCACCGGTGGTTTCCGTCAGCCAGATATTGTCGGCTCTTGCGGTAAGCAGGCCGGTTCCAACCAAATTGGATTTGAGGGCATCGCTTACGGTACCAATATTGTTCCCGTCAGCCGCTTCCAGAATAATTCCATCACCTTGAACCAGCCCTGTGCCCACAGCATAAATTGCGCCATCGCCTTTGATCCGCAACGCTTCGCCTGCAACCACTGACTCTACATTGATGTCGACTTCGGAGCCCAAGAAGACCTTGTCAGTCGCATCGACAGTGACCGTGCCTCCTTCGAGTTTGATGTCGACATCTTCTCTCAAACTAACGACGAGTGTCACCGCAGGAACCACCGAGTCATTGCTCAACTCGTTGCCGTTGATGTCCAGGAACGTCAGGTCGTCGCGTTCAGCAGACGCCAAAGCGATTTTACCCGCCTCGCTGATTGTTCCAATGTTCGTTAGGTCAATTACAACTTCACCTTCGCTGATGCCGATATTCCCGTCTTGAGCAACCAGAGAAATCGATTGTCCGGTGACATTGGGTTCTTCTTCAGCAGCTGTGGTGTCAGTTACCGTCTTGAGGACGATGGATTTAGTGATCGAGTTCTTAAGCTCACTATCCGTCCACGTTGCACCTTCCGTAAGGTTCTGCCGCAGGGGATCGTTTGACGCCAATACGAAAGAGTAATCTGGGTTGTAGAGTTGATTGTCTGCGGACAAGGCCAATTCCGTCTCGATATCGGCCAATTCAGACGCTTCCTGAGCTTCAAGAGCGTCAATTTCAGCTGTGGTCAGCCCCGCATCCAGAAGTTGCTGCACCTTATCTGCGCTGAACTCGTAACTTCCTTGGTCAAACGCATCGGTCGAATATCTGGCGATCTGATGCTCGCTTAGGATTGTGAACTGCGGAGAACCAGATGGTGTTAAGCCCGAAGCATCGAGAGCGATAAATCCAATACCTGCAATGGCATCGTCGCTGGATGTTGCCAACTTGACTATCTGGTCTGTCACGCGATGAACGTAGTAAGTTTCACCCGCAACCAGCCCGAAGTCGGGAGCCCCTCCTCCACTGTAGATCACGGCATCACCACTCAGGAGCTGGTGTGCTGTGGAGAAGGAAAGAGTGCTGTCAATTCTGGTAAGTGTTCCACCGGTCGCCGTCGGATCGTCAACGGCGGTTGTGACAGCAGCCACGAAATTGTTTCCGCTCAGAGCATCGGCACGAGAAGCCGTCAACTTGAATGAAGCGTCGTTGATCACGTGAACGTAGTATGTGGTCGCGTCGGAAAGGTCGCCGACCGGTGATGAGCCCGCAACATCATCGTAACGCAGGCGGTCCCCGTCCTGCAGCTTGTGACCGCCGTTAAACACAAAGGTTTCACCGTCGCTCAAAACGTTCGCTTCGCTGATCGCGTAAGGCGTGAACTCCGCGTTGTCGACGGCGGCGGACACGTTCGTAATATCGATCGAACGGCGCTCGTTTGTTCCAAGGTCAACCAGGTTCGTTCCGGCAAGTGCATCGGCACGGGTATCAGCCAGCGAAATTGTGGTGCTGTTTACCACATGGACATAGTAATCTGTCCCATCCTGAACCCCAGACACCCCAGCCGGACCAGATGCAAGACGATAAGTTACCGCTTCGCCCGTCACAAACCCATGTTCATAACCCAGGTCAATCTGTTCAGCATTTGTATCCAGTGTTTCAGGTGCAGGCGTGAACAAACCAACCCCCATGTGGAACTTGGTGACGGCGTCGGTACCCGAAGGGGCCAGCGCTACGTCAGTAGTGCCGGACAAGGCAGCACTTCGCGTGGACGCGAATCCAATCGTCGTACCGTCCTGAACAACCACGTAGTAAACTGTGTCAGCGTTCAGGCCGACTGTTCCTTCGCCACCAGACAAAGCAACGCGTACAGCTTCACCGCTGGACAGGTTATGCTCCAGACCAAGGTCAACCGTGTCTCCCTGGATGTCTGCGGCTGCAAACTCGTAGCTGGCCTGAGCCTGCCGCAGATTCCGAGCTTCGCTCCAGTAACGTGAATAGGCAAAGTTTTTGCTGGCTTCATAAGCGATGATGGTGTTCTGACCGGAAACCGAGAATTCGTCGGCGACCACATCCACCAAGTCCATATCATTCCAGAGGTCTGTCAGAGTCGAAATCGCCCTTTCATCGCGCTGCTGAGCCGAGTTCTGGTCGCGGATACCGCCATCCGACACGATTGTGACATCGCCGCCCGCCCGCACAGTGATAAGGCCAAGATCACCGTCAATTTCTTCGACGTGAACACCACCCGAGGCAATCGCGACAAGGCCGTCATCCGCCTGGAAGTCTTCGCCGGTATCGATCAGCAATCGGTTCCCCACCGTACCGATGCGGCCCGAGTTTGAAACAATCTCGACACGTCCACCCTTAACGACGTTGCCCAAAGACTCGTTTCCAATGAAATTCACATTTCCTTCTGCCGTGATGAAAACATCTCCGTTGGATGCAACGGCTCTTTCGACATCGACCTTTGTATTCGAAACAAAGTTGATGTCCCCGCTTCCAACGGTTGCTGATAGCGTCGACCCGGTGAACGACACATTGAGCGGACGCTCGTTTCCGACACCATTTGCAGCGTTCGTCGTCAGGTTACGAGCAGTGATGAGTGCGGCTTCGTTGATCTGTTCGATTTCACCTGCAGTGGACGTAAGAGAGACATCCCCGCTAGCATTGGTAATGTTCGACGCGATGCGAATATCGCCGCCCGAAGTTACATTGATATCACCAGTCTCGTAGCCGGAGAACTCGATGTTAACGTCATAGTCCGCTTTCACAGAATGCCGGAAGTAGTCCGAATATCCGCTCTGGAACACGAAGTAGTACGTGTATGTGGTTTTCGAGAAGACCCACCAGCCGGTTGTTTTCTTGGTCGTATAGTTACCAATCTGACGCTCGGGTGAATCCAGGCTTGCCGTGTAGCCGAACTCATATCCTGCAGGCACAGCCGTCAGGTCATCGCCACGTGAATCGTTCGACTGAATATCGGCTATCGTCGCAACTATCTCGCCGTCAGGTGACAGGGGTCTCGGGTCAGACGGCGACACCGAGATGTTATCAGGATTTCCGCTGGGAGGAGTATTAATGAATCCGAGGTAAGTCGAACGCTCCCAGGACTTCGTGGTCGTTACGGTACGATCCTGACCTCGGTTCCAACGATAGATTTGACCATCGGAAATATCATACGTCGTACTGCGGCCACTGGTCTGTGTTGTCGTGGTGTTTCCGTCAGCTTCGACCCGTTTAAAGATCGTGTTGCCTACGCGGGTAAAGGTCGTCTTTATAGGAGCTCCGCCGGCGTCAAGCTTGGAAACATCCTGAATGACGATCTCACCCTCGATACCGTCCGCGCCACCAGTATCCAGGTTGTTGAGACGCATGGCGTAGTTGGTTTGGTTATCAATTGAAATGCGACCAAAGCCGTCAACCGCACGAATGGTTCCCCGATTGTTCGCGCCATTGCTGTCCCCTGTGGAAAGCATATGACCAAAGAGAGAGATGTAGCCCCCTGAAAGAGCGACGTTGTTTACAACAATCTCGCGCTCCTGTGCATCCCAAACCGCCGTGATGGTTGTGTCGTCGACAAGCGACGCAGCATC
The DNA here is from genome assembly GCF_900302455.1 of Falsiruegeria mediterranea M17. Lineage (GTDB taxonomy): Bacteria > Pseudomonadota > Alphaproteobacteria > Rhodobacterales > Rhodobacteraceae > Falsiruegeria > Falsiruegeria mediterranea. The sequence continues at coordinate 43,438 of NZ_ONZG01000014.1, read as the reverse complement.
CAGTCGCAGAACACCATCTTCGTCCAAAGTCGGTTCCAGAACGAGATCGGTATAGCGGAACCGGGCTTTATTGGCGGCAGAGTCATAAGTACTTTGCGCGGAAGCAATTGTAGCATTGAGCGATGTCCCAAGCGTCAATACCCGATCCGGGCGGCCGCTTTGAATTGTTCCGTTGATGTTCAGGAATTCAGCATTGATGAAAACGTTACCGCCTGCAGAAATCGAACCACCGGATTTGGGGCCGGAAACCGTCGGCGTGGCTACGTTGACAGCGCGGTTCGCGGACAAATCGCCCAAGGCGTCGGCTTCAGCCGCGTTCCATTCGGTGAACCACTGGCCACGTGGATCGCCACCGATATGAGTGACACCGGTTTCAGTCAAAACAAAGTCCTGTCCGGCGTTGATATCGATGTTCGCAGCAATCAACTCGCCAGTGACATAGATGCTCCCCTCAAGGTTGGTCAGGAACAAGTCGCCAGTCAGGACATCAATCGTTCCGGCGATGTTGATCGACGGAGGCAAGGCATTCGCGAATTCCGCCTGCGCCGCAAAGGCAGGCTCAAAGGTCGAAATGACCGAGATACTTGGCGTTGCTGACGTTGCATCCGTCTCGATGGTGCCGAAAGACGCAGTGCGAATGTTGTTAATCTGATTGATCTCGGCGTTCGATGTTACGCTTACGCCATTGAAGAAGAGCTTACCGCCCTCCTCCGTCGGAATTGTCAGATCTCCGATCTGCAGATAGTACGGGCTGTCGTTGACAACGCTGATCTCGGCGTCACCTGGCGCAGAAATATTGCCACTGCCATAGAACTCATCAGCTTTTACAACCACATTGCCAACTCGTGCAGTAATCGAGTCGATCACAATTACGGCGACATCCAATCCTTCAAGGATCGCACCATCTGATCCCAAGAGCCCCAAGCTCTGTGCCTGTCGCTCGAGGTTGGAGATCTGCTGCTCAAGACTTGCCGACACAACCGGATCTCCGGCATTGGACGTCAACTGGCTTCTCAGTTCCGCCACGCGCGCGGCCAGATCGGCGCCCACGTTCTGACGTTCCAGCCTTGGGATATCGACACCTTCTGAAATCAACGGCAGACCGCTGTTCAGATCATTTGAGATCTGGAAGGGATAAGGATCGCCATTCTGAAGCGTAAAGAGGCCAACGGAATGGGAATTTCCTGTGAAGCCGGTGCTGATCAGATCCAGAACCTCAGGCGTACTCACCGACGGGTCGGAGTTTTCCTTTGCGAGTTGCAGCGTACCGGCAACTGTATCGACATTGACTGCGAAATAGACGCTACCATCTACTAGGAACCCTTGACTGGTTGTTTCCAGCGGGTCGCCTCCGTTGGCTCGGTAGACGACTTCGGCCCCTTCGGTTACGCCGTTCGGAACCCCGCCCGCAAAGGTGATCGTATTGGTATCAAAATCGATAGCAGAGGAAGGATCGAACGTTTTGGGAGGCTGGAAACCAGTGTTAGTCGGGATGCCTACGAATTCGTCGATCGTGATAAACTGCGTATTCTGAATACCTGCTTCGAGAACACCATCGTTCTGCACCTCGGCAACGCTGCTCTTGTTCGACGATCCATCCTTGATATCAAAGGACACTTCCTCGGCTCCGACCAACGAACCAAGACCGTTCACGATATCTTCACCGAGCTGTCTATAAAGGTCTTTGCCAATGCCTTGGCCAAACGGGGTCAAGGTTCCGGCGACTGCTTCGACTTCAACGTCTCCGACGCTGCGAAGCGCGCCGGTTCCGCTGATCAACACCTTGTTGACTGTGTTTGTGTAGGCGTCGGCATCCGGATCAGTTTGAACGGGGAATGCTGTCTTGTTCCAAAGATCAGTTCGCGCAGTGGCAATCAGCGAATTTGCCGTTCCACTGGCACTCCGCCCCGCGCTGACGGTTACCTTCTCATCAGAGCGCACTTCGCCGTTTACGGTGATCAGATGATCCGCTTCAACCCGAGATACAGAAGCGCCTTGTGCAGCACCAGCAAGGCCGTAGGTCTTCGAGTTGGCCGAGCTGGACACATCCGTGGTCGTATGTGCTGCGATGATGACATTTCCGGTCGAGTCAATCAGTGCACCCGCACCGATTGTGACATCTGCATCCATTGCGTCTGCAGTGGTGCCGGCCTGCACAACTGATGTGGCCTTGGCGATGGCAATTGCGCCACCTGAATCCAACTTGGCCCGATCCCGGGCAGTTACTGCGTTGGTAGACGCGATACGGACTGATCCCGGTGCAACCGAGGATCCGGCAAGAGTCAGAACGGCACCCGCGCCGATCACAACCTCGGTGTCTTTCAAAATCGTCGACGTGCTGCGCGTTGCCGGCAGATCGATTACGCCTCCGGACCCGGACTGAACGTTATATCCGCCACCGATTTGATTTTTGTCACTTCGGTTGATCGCTTCGATGACGATGTCGCCAGTACTCAGAACAATCGTATTGGCGGCCACAGTTGATGCGACGGTCGTGTTTGACGTGTTCGTCGCGTAGGCGCCTGACTTACCGGCGAGCGCTGCACTTGTGGAATCCGCTTGCCCGTCAAAGTCAGCGTCATGCGTCGAGCGCAACGTCAAGCCGCCTGCCACAACAGACGCAGCCGACAGAGTTGCTCTTGTCTGTCCGGTACTCCGTGTTTCGGCGTCAGCTGCAGATCCTACGATAATTCCGCCGGAACCCGACCGTGCTCTTGCGCGGACTTCATCGGATGCGGTCGCCTCCACGGCAAGTGCACCGCCGGCATTGATAACGACACCCGTTGCAATGCTGGCGTTTGTGGTGATCGAAGAAACAGCATCTGCCGGGTTAGCCCCGGCCGCCAACAGACCAATTGCAATACCAGTTGCCTCTGCAAACGACGTAGACGTGCTGAAAGCACTTACGTTTACATTACCGACGGACCCGATCTGCACATTGTCAGAAATGTAGGCATCGACAACACTGTCGGTCAGAGTATCGACGTTGGTTCCGTTGATTCCAACAAGACCCCCAGCGACACCCGATGCAAATGCCTGAGCGGAACGACCCGACGTCGGCTTGGACAGGATACCTTGTATGTTTAGGCTCCCAACAGTCAGTTGTGCACCTGAGCCTACAAACGCATCCACGTTTGCACCGGTGCGAGCGTAGGACTTTTGAACGCCAACAGTCACGCCACCAATCGCAAACCCACCCACATCGGACAGAGCTTGTGGCGTTGCATTGGCCGAAACTGTAAGGGCTCCTGTGACGTTGGCAGTCCGGTTCGCCGCAATGTAGGCCGAGGTTGTTGGCGTCGCGCGCGCGTCCCCATCGGCGCCAGAACCGGAAACAATGCCGCCTGCAGCAGCCGTTACATCAGTTCGAGCCGTATCAAGTGAAATTGCTTCGACGGTAGCATTGCCACCCGCTAGCAATGTCCCGTCCACTGATGCAGTCGTGATCCCTTCTGAGCGCGCGTCAGCCAAGGAAACTCCAATTGCAACACCGCCAATGGCAAGACCAAAGGCATCGGCCTCAGCGGTATTATCGGACACCGCACGAACAACGATGTTGCCACCGGCATCCAGTATCGCCCCGCTTCGGATTTCCGCGCTTACAACTGCCGCAGCCCGCGCATCGGCGTCGGCACCGGATCCTGCACCGAACAGTGCGCCGGACGAACTTTCCGCTGTCGCATATGCACCCCCGCCATTCGGCCTAAAGTCACGACCCACATTGTGCAGCGTTTCGATCGTGATGTTGCCTGCGGCATTGATCCTCGCGTTTTCACCAACGTAGGTTGTAATTGTCGGCGCAACTTCTGCATTCGCCAGAGCGACGCCAATGGAGGCGGCATAAGAGCCTGCAATGCCTGTGGAAACTGCTGTGGCGTTGGCCGTTGAAAGGGTTCTTAGAGTGAAGTCACCGCCAGTTGTGATCACCGAGTTGTTGTTAACAAAAACGTTTACCGTCGGATTGACCACCGCGTTGCTGCTGACACCAAATCCGGCAATACCGCCGACGGTCAAGGCAGCGCCCTTGGCGCTTGCCGAGCCAACGTTCGCCACTTCGAGAGTCAGCCCCTTGGGATAAGAGATCGTTCCGTCGAAACTGATGTTGACGGTGCCGCCGACATGCGCGTTTGCATCAATGACACCAACAGACGCGACGCCGATGCTGACACCGCCGCCTTCAGCGCGCGCAGTATGGCGGTTCAGTACGCCGATATACAGGTCTCCATTGGCGTTCTGTTCTCCAACCGACAACAGCGATCCTGCACCGAAGCTCAAATTCACGTTGGATTGGGAAACGGCGTTGAGTTCCTTGATCATCGACAGGCCAATCGAAGCCGCCTGATCACTCTTGTCTTCCTCGCCGCCAATAACAGTCGAACCGCCAGCACCCTGGAATGCAACATTGGCTACCGCGGTATGAATTTCATTGGGGTTGGACACCGCGCCTGCAGCGAGGCTGGTCGCAGGCAGCAAACGCTCACCTCGAGCAATGCCTTCGCCCATCAGATCATCGCCTTCGCTATGCTCAAGACCAAGCACGTGCCCCATCTCATGCATAAGCACGGTCAAAAGATCGATGCGAGACTTTGGCAGCCCGACAGTTGCCGTCAGCTCATTGCCGCTGCCCTCGTACTCTTCATCCTCATCCGGTGTCAGATCGATGAACCATCCGGTCGATGCAGCTGTTGGGTCCACCTGAATACGTTGCTGGGATGCCAGCGCCAAAATTTGGCCTGGCTGATCAACGACCTGAAAATCCATGCCATCCAGCAGCAACTCTTGCTCGACCGACAGTCCTGAGTTCCGCCAGCGATCCTTTGCAGCGGCAGCAATTGTCTGCAATTCCCCGTCAGTCAGGACAACCGACGAAACGATACCAATCTCTCCGTCCAGAAGTGCAGTCGTCGATACAATTGATACCGTCAGTGTTTTTTCAACGATGCCACCATTCAAATCGGCAACCGAGACTGTCACGTCATAGACACCTGTATTTCCGGCATCACCGGGATTGTTCAGGTCGGCAGCGGTCAGCAGCGTCAGGGTTGATCCAACGAACTCAAAGGCACCAGCATCTGCACCACCTGTCACCGAATAGACGAAATCAGTGTCACCATCCGCGTCGGTCACGTCCGAAGCAAAGTCCCGAACTGCAGTCTGCCCGTCTTGAACAGTAAGAGCAGCAGGCGTCGACAACGCGGGGCCTGTATTGGAGATAATCGTTTCCATCCGCGTTATCACAGCGTCGATGGTTGTTGGTGTGGTATTGAGGTTATTGTCTGACGTGAGGAAAGGCAGCACGTCCAATTTGTTTGGGGTCGCTACAATGGCTGAACCGCCGACATTGAGCTGCGCGCCTGCATCCAGGCCCGCGTTGTGATTGGCTTCATCCTCGTAGTCTTGAGGCTCCTTCGAAGCGATACCCCAACTCTTGGCATCTGCTGTCGCGGTCTCTTCCGCAATTGAAAGGAGAGCTACGTCTCCGTCAACATCGACATCTGCCGTGCCACCAAGCTTAGCTGTGATTGTCGGACGCGTGTATCCATTTGCCTTGCCGCGTGTGGTTCCCAGAGAAAGAGCAAAAGCATCTGCCACTGCGTTTGCTTTGTGGGTTGCACCACCGATCACGCGAAGGTCCGAGCCAACCATAACATCGGTCGCAGACACCTGCGCGGTCATGGTCCCGCTGGCCACGGCTTCAGAGACGGCGTCACCAACACCAATCAAGGCAACAACGTCACTTTCCGCGTCCGATTTGATGTTGGCTGCAGACAGCGCCAGAACATCAAGATCTCCGCTTACATCAATATCTGCATGTTCTTCGAGGTCAGCATCAACGGTCGGAGTGACACTCACGGTAGCAACCGCTCCGTCTGGATCATCTCCCCCCAACGGATTGAACGCAAACAACCCACCCGACGGTGCGTCCGAAACCGCTTCGCTCTTCACTTCGGCCTGCGCGAAGTTCAGCCCGTTCTGGCGCCAGTTGCTGAGGCCAGCAAGCACGACGCCACCGGTTGCATCAATCGTGGCTTTTTTCGAACTCGTTCCGCCAATTGACGCGCGTATTGTCGGTGATTGGGTGATTTTTGCGGTCGATGACGACACTGAGACACCCAACAACGTGAAAGCTCCACCAAAGCTTTCAGCATTTGCGGCCAAAATCGACCCTGCTCGCACGATTACGTTGCCGTCAATCGGTGCCAAATCGCTGCCGACCTGGCCTGACAAATCTGCGGTAACAGTTGGAGTGGCGGTTGTAATCGCATCCGAACCCGCAACATTAACCGACAAAAGCGCCAAACCGCCGGCCAACGCAAAACTCTTCGTCTTCAATGTTCCATCAAGCTCGCCAGACACGGTGACATCTGACGCATCAAGCACAACGCCTGCCATGCTTGCGTTTACCGTGCGCGTCAACGTGCTTTCAGCTTTGCTCGAGCCAACGGCCACCGCAGCCAGCGTTCCCGCCGCGACTGAAACACCCGTCGATCGGGCTTCGGCTTCTGCAGATGTGAACGCCGCAACAGTTAGGTCACCGTTGGTCGCGTGATCCAGATCAATACGCGAGTTTGCCGCAATCGTCGCCTGCACCGAGCCAGCAATGGTTGCTGTCGCCTTGGCACCCGCTACGGCAACCCCGCCACCGAACAACGCCACGGCAACCGCAACCGACGTTGCCAGACCTTTAGTGTAGATGAAACCCGCACCGTCGGCAGTTACTTCCATTCCTCCTAAGGTAACCCTGGCATCGCCTTCAAAATACGATGTCACAGACGTCTTAATGTCATTGATGTTCTCGGTCAGCCCGACGCTTGCCGAGAAGCCAAACTTACCTCCAGCAGCCGCCACTGCGATCGAATCCGTGTCTGACGTGATCGTGCTTTCATCGCGCGCTGTGACCGCGATACCACCGGATGCCAGAATATCCGCTGCAGCATTGCCAAGAATGCCACCGGTAGACGCAGAGCTTGTGTTCACAATGCGGGACAGAACTGAATTTGCGACTTCGTTATCGGCATACGCACCACCGCCAGAGAAACTCACGCCTCCCTTACCAGCAGCAACGCCGACCGACACCGCAATCGCCTCGCTGTCGATGAACATCCCAGACGGCGTCGACGCAGAAACTGTAATCTGGCCTGACGACGCGTCGAGCGTGCTGTCCAGAACTTCGGCCGACACCCTGTTTTTGATGATGTTGTCCGAGTTCACCCCGGCAATCGCGACGGCGACACCGACTTTGCCAAACCCGGCCGCGACAGCGCCACCATGCGCCTTACTTTCGATACGGCTTTGGTCCTGAGCGGAAACCGTGATGTTCTGCCCGGCTGTAATAGCATGCCCGGAACTGCCGTCTGTTTGCGCGTTATCGATCTGAGCCGATACCACACTCGTCACAGTGTTGGCAGAGCCAGCCCCGGCTCCAGCCACGCCACCGCCACCATCAGAGCCAACCGCAAGCGCACCCGCGCCACCAAACGAGAACGATTTGATATCGCTGGCAGAATCCGCTGTCACATTCACATCTGTTCCAGCAGAAACGACGGCATCTTCGACAACCGCAACGGTATGATTCCCAACAGTGTTTTCACTGAGAGCGAACCCAACAGAGATACCAACCCCTACACCACCCGTCGCGATACCCACGCTGATCGCAAAGCCGCCGGAATCTGAAACAATTGTACTGTCGTCCTCGGCTGAAACAGTTACGCCGCCAGAGGTCGCAATCACGTTCGAACCACCACCAATAGCGGCCAGAGCATCTACAGCAACCGTGTTCAGCGAACCGGCCCCAACGAAAGTTAAGCCAAGTGCAAATCCGGAGCCACCTGAGCCACCCAGCCCGCCAACCAACGTGAAGGAATCCACGCCCATCGAATTTTTGGCCGCAACATTTACGTCTTGATTTGCGGTAACATCCGCGTCTTCGATAAATGCACGGATGACAGAACCACCTGTTTCCAGGGCATATTTCGTAGACCCGTCAATGCCGGTGTCTGACAGCAAGATCGCGTTGCTGTTGTCGTTCAGAGAACCAAGTTCCGCGTCGGACTTAGAACGCGCCAGCTTGACCATATTGTCGTTGACACGAATGGCGTAATAATCTTGTCCGGAGTCAAGTCCACCAAGATCCGCTTTGTTGTTTGCCAGATCCAGATTTGTGAACCTCACCCTGTCTCCGGTGTTCAATCCGTGGCCGGATACATTGAGTGAATAGTTGTCACTGGACAGATTCGCTGCCGTAAACTCACGTTTGGTGGAACTGTCGCCGATCTTGTTTTCGGAAACGGAACCACCGACAGCAACGCCGATCCCTGCACCATCCAAAGAGATCCCTGCAGCAATCGAATATCCACCAGAATCCGTCAGGTGAATGCCTTCTTCCGTCGCCGACACTGTAACCGACCCAGATACCGCCTCGACATCAACGCCAGGCGCAGCACTGCGACCACCTCGAATGAAAGACTCTGTCTGCATGTCAGACAGATTTCGGGCCTCAGACCCGGCACCGGATATTCCAAGTGCGAACGTGGACTGGCTACTACCCGCAATTGCAACCGCCAAACCAAGCGCTTTCGCATTGGTTTTTTCAATAACAACCAACTTATGAGCAGCGGAAGTTGCTCCGCCAGTTATGTCCACGATATTTGCATCGCGGAAAAACACCTTGGACGTTATCGTCGCGTCGGCCAAAACCGGCGTGGACGCGGAAACGGTAATCTCCGATCCATCGTCACTAATATCTGTGACCAGATACGTCCCGGTTGTTCCACCGGAAAGGCGCACACGGTTGCCCACCGTCAGATCATCAAAGAACCCTTCAATTCCGCCACTGCTGTTCTTGGCCTTGATCGTGTTCTTTTCGGCGTTGAACACGACATCCTGTGTTGCCGGTGATGTCTCGTTCTCAAACACGACACCACCCGGCACCGTTTTCAGAAGTTTGATAGAATTATCACCGTTCTTGTAAACGATGTATTTTTCACCGTCGACCAACCCGCCGATGGCGGCCTGGCCGTCGGCCTGTCGATAGACAACTTGATCGCCAGATTTGAAACCGTGACCAGAGCTTTGCAACGTATCAAGAGTTGCTGAGTTGGCATTGGTTCCGATGGTTTTGGACTTGGTTTCTTGGCCGGTTGTCAGAGCATCAACCGTGACCCCCGAACTCCCTTCGACTTCAGAGCCGTCTATGTTGGCGGTGTTCAGTCCACCCAGATCGTTTTTGGCAAATGCAGCACCAATCGAAGCGCCGACGGTCGCCAGGCTTGCGCCACTCAGAGCCAATGCCAAGCTTACGCCGTATCCACCGGCATCCGTATCCAGGCTAGTGTAGTCTCTCGACAGAACGTTTACCGCGCCGCCCGTGCTGGTTACGTTGGCAGCACTCACAATGCTTGCTGACGTATTCTGTGTGACGACGTTGTTCGAAACTGCGAAAGCACCGGCGAAAGCACCGGTAAACACACCTTGGCTGGTCGAAACGCCGCCCGATCCCGCTCCGGCCAAAGACCATGCTTTAAAGCGTGTCTGATCGCTCTTTCCTGCCTGCGCAACAACGGAAACGTCACCTGACGCAGTGACATTTGCGGCGCTGATCTTGGCTGACGTATTATTCTCAACTGTATTCTCAGCGACACCGACGCCAATCGAAATTGCGCCTGCGCCCCCACCGTTCTGTGTCGCAACCGCAATCGCAAGCGCCACTCCGCCCGCGTCAGCATTCATACGGGACATATCTCGCGCAGTAATGCTTGCGGCCCCTGATGTCGCGGAAATCGTACCGCTACCGGTGATTTGGGCTGTCGTGTTTATCTTAGATCGGTTGATCGAAACGGCACCGGCACCGCCGAAAGCAAACGCAACTGAGGAATTGCCAAAGCCGCCAGCACCAAGCGCCCCGCCAATTGAAAGTGTGTCAACATAAAACTCGGACTCGGACGTCAGCGAAACGCTGTCGCCTACAACGTTGGACCCCTCGATCGACGCAGTCGTTGAATGCCCCGTACCATAGCCAACATCGGTCCGACTGAGAGACCAGCCAACGGCGAAACCCAAAGAGGCGCTGTTGCCACTCCCCGCCCCAACAGCGGCGAAGATTGCGACACCGCCGCCATCCGTTCGAACACGTCCTTGATCTTTGGCGATCAGATTAACTGCGCCGTCAGAGTGTATCGCAACATCATCGACGTTATCGCCATTGTTGTCGCGCACTGCAGTGGAGTTGGTGATCTTTGCACTGATACGTACGTCAATCTTTGCGGTCGCAAAAGCACCTGCGAAAGCCAGTCCACCGGATAAGGCCGACCCCTTGGCAACGCCAAGCGCGCCCGAGAATGCAACTGTATCATATTTGTCGTCAGAGCCTGGGTTATCTTCGGTGGTCGATATTGCCTCGACCGTGATGTCCCCCGTCGAATGAACCGTCGAGTTGTCAACCAATGCCATGACCGTTACATCGAAATTGGTTTCTGCAACCCCTGCGCCAACTGCGAGCGAGCCGGAACCACCATTGCCGGTCAAAGCTATCGCGAACGCCAATCCACCTGCATCCGCATCCGTTTCTATCCAATCACGTGCACGCACAGTTACAGGCGCGCTGGCATCTGTCGTCCGAAGCGCAGCATCATCACGTACTTCGGCCTCAACATCCATTCGAACGGTATTGTAAACGCCAGCACCTGCACCAGTCAGTGTAACGGCGGTTCCATTGGACGATTTTGCGCCAGATGCAGCTACCGAAATGGCCACGCCAGTCAGTTCACTGGACGCTGTTGCAAGAACATTGATCCCCGTACCAGCCGTCACCGGCATTCCCGAGATGAAGGCCTCAACACCAGCTCGCTTGTCGCTCCCTCCAAGCTCTCCCAACTCGTTGATTGTAACGGATGCACCGACGGATAAGGCAAACGCCCCTTTGCCACTGGCTGCCGAGACCCCAAGCGCGGCGGCGACCGCCGTCAGGTTCGATTCTTCGACCGCCTTGACCGTGACCGTACCGGTTGCAGCAACGGTTTCGGTTCTCGCGCTCCCCCTCTGAATTGATGCGGTACTTGTGTTGATGACCCGATTAACCGCGGCCGAACCGGCACCTGTGACCGCGGCCGTGCCTCCCTTGCCAAAGGCAAGTCCAATCGCGATCCCGACACCAACAGACAGAGCATTGGTTGAAGCGCGCGCTTCAACGGTCGGTGACCCTTTTACATCAACCGTGGTGTTCTTGATCCGGGCATCCAGAGTTTGGCGAACATCATTGAGTCCGATGCCAATGCCAATGGAAACTCCGACCGTGTTTGAAGACGGGTTCCCGAAGGCGTCCGCATAGGCGACCGCGGCCCCGAAACCCCATGCCGCAACTGACGACGATAGATCGAGAGCCTGAACGTTCAGCGCTCCGCCATTCTGCGATACTGGCGTGACAACTGTGCTGTTATCAATGAAGCCGTCGATGTCCCGGGTAATGATATTGATCGCAAAGCCGCCCGCGACGGCAATCGAGGTAGACGCACCGGTAGACACGGCAGTTCCCGCACTCTGCCGCGCCAATGCTCCGGCGACGGAAACAGCCAGAACTTCTGAATTCGCTCCAACGCTTCCCTTGACGGTCAATGCTCCGCCAACGTTCAGGACTGCATCTTGAACCCAAGCCTTGACGTCATGTTTATCCAGGGCCTCAGCATCGATCCACGTGGTCTGAACTGCCCCCCCAGACCCATCGCCGATTGTACCAATGGCATTGATCGCCAAAGAAATCCCCAGTGAGAACGAGGTATTTGAACCATTGTTAGTGCTGCCGCCACCCCAACTTACGGCAAGGGCTCCAGCGCCCGCAGTTACGCGCGCGTCATCGGTTGCTCGAACAGTAAAACTGTTGGTCGTGCTGATGCCACGTGTGTTCTTGCTGTCTACCGCGAAGGCCAAAATCTGATCGTTCAGCAGATTAACTGCGAACGCGCCCGCGATTCCAACGGCGCTCCCTTCACCTTTGGCAAGGGCGCCACCGACACTGACGGCCAGGACATCAGGAGTGAAAATCGAATCCACAACCACGTCGCTGGCACTGAGGTCCACGTTTCGCAAATATGCCCGGCTGTCATCCGTTACAGAGTTCAAAGCCAACGACACCGCGAAACTGACGCGCGTCTCTTCTGGCTCATCATCGTCTGGCGCGTCTGGCGTGGGCACCGTAGGTGTTGCTCCGGCTACCGAAATAGATCGGATATTGCCTGCTACTTTGCCTTCCACGGTGACCTGGCCACCAGCAGAGAACGTTCCAGTCCCATTGGGAGTTGCTTCATCCCACGCCGCGCCAATACGCGCATCCACATCACGATCAATAAAGTTCAGTGCGAAGGACCCGCCAATCCCGGTACGACGGGACATTGCAAGCGAACCCGCAACGTTCCAGATTTTGGTTGTGTCTGACGCCTTTACGTTGGCAGCTCCGGTGACTGTGACATTGGCATTGTCTTCGACATAGGCCGTTGCATCGTTCGACAGGATATGAGCAAGGACCACACCATTGCCGCTTGCCTCTTTCGATGCCCCACCAGACGCGGCTACGACAACCTGGACACCATCGTTTTCTGCCTCTACATCAAGGGTATCGGCAAAAACCACCGCCCCATCGGCGATCCCTGCCGTGGACTGATCTCGCAAATTATTTACCAATGCGGCGATTCCGACCGCGGTTTCGGTATCAGAGCTACCAGTCCCTAGAAGGGTGAATCCTTTTGCAGGATTTTGAAAACCCCAACTATTGATGCTTGTCCCGCTCCGCAGCAAAATATTGGGATTGGGGATGGTGAAATTACCACCAAGCTGCACTAGATCGTTTACGGTTCGCGCAAAGACGCTGACATTCTGCGTCCCCGATCGCGAGATGGAGGCAGTATCCTGATTGATCCGCGCACCCGATCTGATTTCCGCCGTTGCACTGTGGTTCGTTAAAAACAGCCCGGTAGCGATTGCGACAGCCGTTTCCTTCTGCCCTTGCGCCGTTGCCTGGCTCCAGGCATCAATCAGATTGTTGTCCAGACCCATGTTGTCGTCGAGATATGTCATCAGCTGTGAAAACGCTGCCGACGACCCTGACTCTTTGAGATTGACTACGCGCCAATTCGTTTTGTCCGAGTAATCTTCCTCGTCGAGCTTTCGCATGACGCCAGTCGCACCGACATACTCATAAGTCGTACCCACGTCGCCCCCGGCGGCGTGATTTTCAGATACTTTGACGACGTCGTCTTCCTTAAGCGTAACCTCTCCTGCCGAACCTGACTGATAGTCGGGAGTACGTTCAGCAAATGTTTTGACGAGGTTTGCACCGTACAAATCACTTGGCGTGATCTGATTGAGCGACAAGGCATTGACCGACAGGGTCCCGCCCGCATCAACGGACGCGTCGTCGATGAATGCAGTTGTTTGATTGTTGTACGACCCGACGTAGACAGAAATCGAAACACCGGTATCGACATCGCCTTTCACCTGTCGACCAGAAATGGATCGAACCGTGTTTCCGTCAGAGACATCCTCAGCAGTCGCACTCGCACTGGCTGTTACATCTGGGCGAGCTTCGACCTGGGCCAGCACTGTAATGTCACCGCCAGCTTCAACATCGGTGACAAATGCATCATTAGGATTGCCTATGCGCGCTTTCACCGTGTTGGAATCAACTTCAATCGACAAGGCGCCCGAGAATTGCCAGGACGCCCGTTGGCTGTCCTCACCACGAGCTGCAAACGTATCCCATTGCTTTCCACGCGCGTTCTGAATAACGCCTATCAGCAGATACAGCCCCGTGGTTCCTGTATTGACTGCACTCCCCCGAATGTCAGCTTCAAGGCTTCCAGTGGAGTTTGTCCCGACACCCGAGTTGGCCGCTGTACCGTTCGCAATCCCGGGGAAAATAAAGAAGTTCGAAGCGGAAACCGGCTGTCGTTGCTGCGTTGCGCGAACAATAACATTCTGCGCCGCACTTACGGTTCCATCCACGTAGGCTTCGGTGTTTCCGGTCTCAACACTGATCGCGATAGCGATGCCAATTTTACCATCTGTTCCCGTGGTGGATCGCGCCAGCGTTCTGTTGCGATCCTCGGTATCGGCCTGAACAATCACCGATCCTTGGGTCGAGGTGATTTGAGCGTCAGATCCAACATGGACGTGATTGACCGAGTTCACCCGGCTGATAGCCAGAGCATAAGCCTGCCGCTTCACCTTTTCAGAAGCAAACGCGAAATCAAATGGTCCAACGTCCGCAACAATGTCGGCAATATTGTCGACCGTGGATCGCAGGATCGTATCATTTGTCGACGTTATCTTGACCTGCCCGACATCCACCGTGGATTTCGAGTCCAGAACACCAACTGCGACACCAAACAAATACGAGTACGGAGCTGACTTTACGATCCCGGCTGCGCTGGAAATGATATCAACACTTTCAGCTTCAATGACCAAATCGCCAGCAGGGCTATCGCCCGCATTCAGGTTGATACTCGCTTCGGGCAAAGAGACGTGGACACCGACCCAGGCGCTCAACCCTTCGAGCCAGGACATCAGCTTTGACGCAACCGAAGAAGAATTGGTTGAAAGATGTATCGTTTCAGCTTCGGATCTGATCTCGACCCGACCGCCTTTGATTGTCGCGGCCCCAATATCGATCTCGGTCTTGTTGATGTCGACGTTGGCGAACCCAAAGGCGGTAAAGTCAGCTAAATCATCGATGGCTTCAATTGTGATAGCGCCACCTGCGACGCCTCCAACACTGGACGAGGCATCCAGAATGGTTCCATCCCCAATCGTGACTTTGCGCGGCCCGCTGAAGTCAGACTTCATGCTGATGGCGCCAACGTCAGTTTTCTTGGTTTCGGCCTTGATTTTGATATCACCGGGGTTCGACCCCGCAGTTGTGATGTCGTAACCCCGTGTGTCTATGCTTTCGGCGGCAAGGGTAATGTCACCATTAACGTTCGTCAGATCAGACGTAAGTATGATCTTGTTGTCGGAATCCTCGTCCGGAGTAAGCGTTGTCGAAACGGTGCCACTCACACTGACCCAGCCGGTCAGATCCGATTGGCTCACATTACCGCTGCTAAGTACAATCTGTACTTCATCTTTGTCGACAGTACCCGCATTCACGTTCACCGGCGGTGTAATTGTGTTCCGCGAAATATTGGAGGTATCAATCCGATAAACGTTCTCGACGGTTCCTCCGCTGAGAGTGTCGCCGCCACCGCCAGTTTCGAGAACCACTAGGCCAGATGAGAATGCGCTCGCGTCAATCGCTTCTGCCGCCTGAGTGCCGATCAACCAGGCTTGCTCGACTCCCGTCAGGGAATCGACGCCTTCGCTGCCAATCGTCAATCTGCTATTGGTAAGCGTGATAGACTTGGCAGTGCTTTCCGTAGAGCGATCCTCGACGATCGTATCAGTGCCAAGGCCGCCAATGATACTATCCGCCCCTTCGCCTCCGCTCAAAAGGTCACGTCCAGACGTACCGGTGATAGTATCGCTGCCGGCAGCACCATCAATCGTAACGAACCCAACCGCTAGCGGGGATCCAGTCAAAACGCGCGTTGCCCCAACGACAGTGCCGGTATTGCTGGCCTCAAAGCCCAGATCGGCCGCTGTATCAACACGGCTGTCAGGCTCGTTGGGTACGTCCACCTTGTTCAAAGAAGTAAGTGTCAGCGTTCCGGATCCATTGGAACTGTCGGTGACAACGATTGATCCAGCCGAGAAAGACGCCGTCAGATTTGCGTCGGCAGCGGAAATCGCATCCAACACATCCTGAATTGTCGCTTTGGCGCCCTGCGCTCCAAAATCGATGTCGATACGTCGACCATCGGTCGTTGTTATCCTGACGTCGCTGGCACCGTCAGCCAGATTGTTGCCTCGCAACACATTTGCTGAGACCCCTACCCCGACATTCAGAATGCCCAACGTATCGGCCGCGAGAGACCCGTTGAGCGCAGCAACCGAAAAAGCTCCGTTGCCACCACTGCTGTCGGTTAATTCAATCGCCAGTCCATCTGAAGACAAGGCTGCACTTAACTGCGCATCCGCACTCAGCAGTGTCAGTACGTCTTGCAAGGTGACTGCGCTGCTGAGATCGATATCAACGTCAACGCCGTCAGAACGAGTGACGCGAATATCCGCGCTGAGCGCTGCAGTAGCACCCTGGACGGCCTGCAGACCATTTTGGCCAAACAGGGTATTCAACAGGGTCGTTGCTTCTTGTCCGTTCAGGCTGGTCAGCTCACCTTCGGCAAAGGTCACGCCTCCGAAGCCATTTGCCGGGTCATAATTGAGGAAGCGCAATTCAGTTGTCGCAGCGGTACCAGCACCCGAGAATCCCGAGGCTGTGATTGTTTGCGCCGCGTTGCCCCCCGTTAATTCGGCGGTTTCAAATCCCGACAGACTATCAACCTGACTGCCACGCGTCAGAGTACTGTCTGTCAGAGTAATAGTCGTCTCATTTCCTTCCTCGATCAGAACGTCGTAGTCACTGCCGCCATCCAGCGAGTCATTTCCACCGGCACCGGTTATCCGGTCGAACCCAGCTCCGCCCAAAATCGTATCTGCATTCGACGTACCAACGACAACATCGTTGCCTTCATTCGCCGTGATTTTAACCGCTCCGGAGAAGCCGCTCGCATCAAAAGTATTCGCCCCCGAACCGCCGGTCAGATCCGCAAACTCTATTGAGGACAAGGTGTTGGGGCTTTCGGCTCCGTCAACTGTAGTTACATTTACAGTCACTCCGGTTGAAGCAGCTTCCTGCAAACGGGAACCGTCAACTGTAATCGCCTGGGTGATGTCTTTGCCTGCCAGATCACCTATGAAGGTAATCGTAAATGTGCCCGCCGAGGCGCCGTCAACAACATCAATGGTTTGGTCGTTCAAAAGGCCGTCGCTCAAGCCATACAGGCTGGCTTTGATCGTGGCGCTGTCGGCATCCCACGCGATATCACGGGAAACATCCGATCCAAAACTGATCGTATAGAATCCACCAACGACCGACGCCGGAATACTGAACGTTGCCGTTTCTGTGGCGCCTTCGCCTTGATCAATACTTGTATCGTCAAGAATAAAGCGCGAATTGCCCAGCTCAACAAGGCTATCGTCGCCCATACCGCCCACAATGGAGTCGATACCGCGATTTCCGGTAAACTGGTCATTTCCTGATCCACCGATCAGCGTATCATCACCAATTCCACCGTCCATTGTCACGCTGCCTGTAAACATGGACGCGTCAAATTCGTTGTCTGAATCCCCACCTGTCAGGTTGGCTGCGACGATACCGGACAAGCTATCATTTTCACCGACACTTGCGACAGTCATCGACGAGTCGGTGAGTACAATATCATCGTCTCTGAGAGCGAATACGGTGTCGTCACCCGAGCCGCCAACGATAGAGTCGCTGCCGCCACCGCCAATGAAGACGTCGGCCATGACTGTGCCTAACAGCGTGTCGTCGTCACTACGCCCATCCAACTCGGACCCAGCCGCCACAATCTGCGTTCCGGTGAGTACCCCTGCCGCCCCGGTGCCAGCAATTCCCAGAACAGTACCTGCGGTGCTGTTGTTGGCGTTTGCGATAGTAAATGACCCCAGGCCACCCGAATTATCTGTCAGAACAAATCCCCGACCATCGGATCTGAGTTCCATCTCAAGATCGTTGGACAAATCGGAGATCGTGGTCATCAACTCCCGAACTGTCGCTTCGGAGCTGAGGTTGACATCAAATACTGTCCCGTCAGACAGAGTGATCGTAACATCCGCGTCGACGCGTGATATTTCATCCCCAACCAATCCTGGTGAGAACGACCCGTCGTCAAGCACGGGGATGTTAACCGAAACCACGGACGGATCCGGTATCAGACCCAGATCATAGGCTGCACGGCTGCTTCCGGCGACTACGGTCATGTCCCGTGTCAGCGTCGCGCCTGTAGAATCCGCAAAGGAAATCCCGGTCCCATTGGCATTCAGCTCAACCCGGAAACGACTGTCGAAATTTTCGCTCGCCGCAGCTTCACGGATTTTTGTGAACACTTCCGCAACCGTCGTGGCACCATCAAGGTCTACTGCAAATTCATCTGATCCGCCCGTTGCCAATTGGATCGTGAAGTCAGTGCCCGTTTGAATGTCGACACCCCGACCCTGATTCAGGCTTGTCAGCGGTGTGTCGAAGGCGGTCGCCAAGTTTATTGTGTCTTCGTCAGTTGTCCCAAGCCCGGAACCACCATTAAGTTGATCCAAGTAAACATTGAAACCACCGTCCAGCGTTACGCCACCCAGCGTGAAAGCAGACGCCGACAGAACATTTTCCGAGAGGCCGCCAATCAATTCCGCAGTTTCAATCGAGGCTAGCGTCGAAACCGTCGACCCGATTGTGATCTGCGTATCCGTGAGGGTCATGCTGGCGTCGGACCGCTCAACCAAGCGGTCGATCTCGTCACCACCCATCAAAGTGTCGGTTCCACCCCCGGATCCCAATGTGTCGGACGCGCTACCGCCAATCAGGAAGTTTGCGCCACTGTCGCCATAGATCTCGTTGGCGGCCGTACTTGAACCGATAACGTGGTCAAATCCGCGAACAGTCCCAAGTCCCTCTGCGATCTCCTGCCCAAGGCTGACGGAAACCCCGGTTGTAAATGCGGCGTAGTCTAAAATGTTTTCTTGGGCAGCATTGACGAGAATATTTTCGACACCAATCGTCGTCAGCCCGAAACCATTCGCCTGCGAAGTCACAGTCGTCCCCGAGACTGTCACTTCGTCAAAGACCAACGTGCCGGAATCCGCCATGGTCAAGCGAACACCAAAACCAGTTGAGGACAGATCAATGGTGTCGATCTCGCCCTGCAAGGCCGCGTCGTTTTCCTGGATCGTTACCGCGCCAACGGTAGCTCCGAACTCATAGGTGTCCCGACCTGCGCCACCGGACAGACTGTCGTCGCCTCCACCGCTGACCAGCGTATTATCCAAAGCATCGCCGATAAGCGTATCGGCTCCGGAGGTGCCCAGAACAGCATCAAATTTGAAAACCTCAAATTCGGAACCGTCGTCAGCCCCCGGATCGATGTCAGCTGTGTTTTGCGTCAAATCAACACTGACCGCCGAGAAACCAGATATGTCGAGCGACGCGTAGCCCGCTCCACCTTCCAAACGTTCGACTTGGGTTACATTCGCCAGCAACGACTTGCTGGTCGTACGATCACCGTCGAAGATTGAAACTGCACCTTCTCCGGTCACCTCAACAGTCGAACGGTCCGAAGCTGGAGCGATAACCATATCGTCTCCGTCACCCGCGTCGATCCCCAGAGAGAAGTCCGCTGCAGCCGAAAAGGTGAAAACATCGTCAGCAGTGCCACCCTCGACACACTCTGCTCCAGAGAACGTGACATCGACCACGTTGTCGTTAACACCACCTGCCCCGACACCGTTTAGCTCGAAAGCTCCATCAAATGAGCCGGTCATGGCAAAAACGTCACCAGAGCCGTTGCCCATTGTCGCAGTAATCGTTGGCTCGAACGCTCCAGACAGGACCGTGTTGATAGACGTTGAATCGATTTCTATGCGATCGCTGCCTTCACCTGTCTCTATTGTCAGATCCAGGCTTAGAATGGAATCGGTCGGCGCATCTGTTGCCTCAAACAGAACGGTATCAGCGCCTCCTCCAGTCACCAGACTGACGGTATTGTTGGGGCCGAGTTCCCCCTGGGCCAGCAATGTTTCGCTGTCGTCATTTTCAATGCGCAGGATCTGAATGACTGCCACATCGGGAGTCAAATCATCGTTGTCGGTATCATCTGACGCGATGCGAACGGTGATTTCTTCGTCCGCAGATGTGGCAGTATAATTCAGAGCCAGATCAGCAGCCAAAAGAATGCGAGGCTCCATTGGCTCCAGAGCTGCGCGGGATGTACTGTCAACCGACCGTCTGAACAATCGATACAACGCTCTCCTAAACCTCCGGGACGGAGATGTATCGAAGACTGCACGTTCCTCACGCGTTGCAAACGGATAGGCCATTGTTCATCACCTGGGGTCATCGGTGCGAAGAAACGCTACACACCTAAAAGCGTAGATGAAATTTATGTTATCCGAAGATCGCCAAAACGAAAAATGAACCATTTCACACAACGTCGAAACATACTGTTTTCAGATCAAAGGCAATCCGCGGAGAACAAGAAAAAATCGTAAAATTTCAGATTCTTATGCCGCCTGAGCCGAGGTTAATTGATCACTGACCATCACAAATAACCGGCTCAAATCATCAATCATCTTTAGCCAGCGTGTGTTTCGTCAGTGATTCGCAAGTTAACTAGTTGGCCGGAGGCGGCACTTACCCCTCGTCTTCACCGGGTTCGATAGCAACGTCACCTTGTTCAGCAACATCCATTATTTTCCCCAGTGCCTGAGCAACAGTAGGCTCCTCCGGGGCTTCGCTGCCTCGGTCCGCAGCACGCTGCGCGATCGCCTCAATGTGACGTAGGGACGCGAGATGGAGATACACGCATTCCAGTTCGTCATTTGCGAACATTTCCCGCAGCTCGCCGTCATCAATGTTTTTGAGGGCCTCCCGATCAACGGTCAGGAATCCGCCGAGACGCTGCCCTTCTCCGTCAGGGTTTCGCCAATTGGCCTCGGCTGGACGAAGCAGCCCCAAGCGAGAAAGCCGACTACAGAATGCTTGCGTTCTGGCAAACGACGCCTGGTATTCCTGCAAGAAACCCAGAACTGTTTTCAGATAGCCCGTGTGATTGCCTTCAACATCAAAAAGCCTTTCACCACGCCCCTCAAAGTTGCAGCCTTCAAAAGCTTGATCAACAAAAAGTATGAGCTGCCCATCCTTTGTCTCGTCGCTGAAGACGAACGGGTATCGACGCAGAAAAGCCGGAACATAACTTCCTGTCCAACCTCCTTCAGCATCAACGAAAACATTCTCTTCTTTTCCGAAGCCAAGTATAGCAGCAGGAACGATGTTGTCTCCTTCACCGGTGAAAACGATTGGATAGCTGGCTGATGCCTGTGCAAATTCCGCGGCGGTCAAGGGCACCGAATTGATACTGGCGGCAAACTGAAAACTGGTTCCTGGCTTAATGCAAAGTTCTGCATGGTTCTGCGCGTTTAGCGGAACTGGGTCTTTGTAGATCAAAACCTGTGTTGGCATCTGCTCGTATCCTTTCCTTGTCCCTAGAAAACCTGTAAATTCACAGTTTGTCAGCTACCCAAACCGTTTGTCGCAGCATATGCAACAGAATATCTTTGTATAAGGCGCGCCAGAGCAGCCCAGCTTGCGACTTCCAAACAAAGAAACCAATCCCGTAATTGCTTTCTTTTTAGTCACATAGTCACCATGGCCGACAGGTTTCGCTGAAAGGGAGGATGCGCAATGGCAGAGATCATGCACCGTGGAGGATGCCTGTGTGGTTCAATCCGATTTGAGACAACCGCCAAGGCTGAAAACCCACACACTTGTTCTTGCAAAATGTGTCAACGACACACCGGATCTCTTAGCGCCGCTTGGGTCGAATTCCCAAAATCTGCTGTGTCCTGGACGGGAGAAGGTGGCCCCCCTTCGACGTACCGCTCATCCGCGATTTCCAGCCGCGCTTTTTGCCCGGCTTGCGGTAGTACAATCGGTGCAATTGATGACCAACCAACGATTGCCCTTTTGGTTGGGTGTTTCGACACAACGGAACACGACGATCTGATTGCCTCTTCACACAGCTTTCAATCCTATCAGCCGAAGTGGTGGAACATCAAAACTCAGCTGGCACAAGACCAGCCGGACTAAGCCCAATAGAGGCTGCAACAGGGAAACGATGTAGCAACAAGTTGCTAGAACCGCTCCTATTGATCAGAGTGTCAGCGATTGGGTTTGCGTGGTGGAACTAGTTTATCGATGAGACACAGCAAGAGTCTGACGCGAGCCTGATTGCCCTGGCAATCCGATCTGTCGGCACGCCCGTATTCATTCAGCATCTATTGGATTTCATGCGCAACGCTGCTTCATTTCATGGCGTTTTTGGGGTCTGATCCGGCTGGAGGCAGAATGCCACCCTAAGAATTTTCGCGATGACGTTTCATAATGTCGAGAACAGTGGTTTTGCTGTTGCCCAGATCGCGGGCAATTCATCAGTACGATCACCCAGCCAACAGGCTAGATTCTCAGGATCACTCGCAGCCTCAGCCTCCTTGATAATCTCACCATGCTCGCTGATCACCCAGATCGCAGTCTTGGCGAGTGATACATCCAATCTAAGGAACGGTCTCATCCCGTCGTCTTCCATATAGGTTCAATACGGGAATGGCGGCAGCGCGGTGCGGATCTGACAAATGCTAACGGCGGTGTGTGACGCAGGCCCCGTTACGGCATCTCATTGCGTTTCTTAGCCAGTAGATGACGGTTGCCACGAGAGCGATGGCTGACAGGAATACCTTCAGGCGCCTGTCGTAACCTGTAGCCACACGCCACCAGTTCTGGAGCCTTCCGAACATGAACTCGATCTGATTACGCCGCTTATAGCGTCGCTTATCGTATTTCACGGTCTTTACGCGTTGTTTTCGCCTTGGAATACATGCGCGTATCCCTTTGTCTTGCAACGCTTCTCTGAACCATTCGGCATCGTAGCCGCGATCCCCGAGTAGCTAATCGACCTTTGGGAGGCTAATGAGCAAAGCTCGCACGCCGATGTAATCGCTCACCTGGCCGGCGGTCACGAACAGATCAAGCAATCGCCCTGGGCTATCGCAGATGGCGTGCAGCTTGGAGTTCATGCCGCCTTTGGTTCGCCCGATCAGGTGTTCACGCCCCCCCTTTTTTACGACCATACTGGCCGCTGTGCGGTTTGCCTTCAGACAGGTTACGTCGATCATAACGGTCTTCTCTTCGCCATGGTGGCCACCCTGCCCTTTGACCTGCGCGGGTTGCGGGACCGGGCGATCCAGCTGCTGGGTTATGCCGGTGATCTCAGACGCTCGGAAATTGTCAACCTGGATGCGGGCAAGGACGACACCTTTGACAGCGGCGGCTGAATCGACATCCTCGATGATGGCGCCGTGCTGACCCTGAACGCCAAAACCGGCTGGCGCGAGGTCGAAATCGGACGCGGTTCCTCGGACCAGACCTGCCCCGTCCAAGCCCTAGAACAGTGGCTGCACTTAGCCAAGATCGACTTTGGCCCGGTTTTTGTGCGCACCTGCCGTGACGGCAAACGCGCGCTGGACACCCGCCTGTCAGACAAACACGTCGCCCGCCTGATCAATCAATCCGTCCTGAAATCCGGCATCCGGTCAAAGCTGCCAGAGCAGGAGCGCCTCGCGCTCTTCTCAGGCCACTCCCTGCGCGCCGGTCTCGCCACGTCGGCCGAGGTCGACGAACGCTATGTGCAAAAACAACTCGGTCACGCCTCAGCCGAAATGACCCGCCGCTACCAACGCCAACGCAACAGATTCCGCGTCAACCTCACCAAAGCCGCAGGGCTGTGAGGCGATCAGCCATCGCCTTTTCGGAGCGCTTCGAGAGCTGCAATATGGCGCGGAAGGTCACTGCGGGAATGCAGGATATCAACAAAGACGATGTATTCGAGCCGACCCAGGAACACCACAAAATGCTCCCCTACCCTGAAATACCTGAGGTCTGTGACCCCATCGACCAGAACCGAACAACTTCGGCTATAGGCCTGACCATTCACAAGCGCTTCGCAACGGGAAGTGAACTCTACCTCATAGATATCCCGCTAACGTGCTCCGAACGTTTCCACCGTCCAGCGTGCGATTTCGCCCAAGCTCGCTTCGGCGCGGCGGGTCAGCCGAAAGGGTCGGCTCATGACGTCGTTCGCGCCCTCGCAAAGGCCCTGCGAACCGCATCTGCGCCGCTACCGTCGGCCAGATCACCCGTGTCGGCCTGCCTGAGACCTTCAATCAGCCCGTTCCGAATGTCGGCAAGCTGTGCTTCTTCCTGCTCCATAAGCCGCAATCCAGCGCGCATCGCTTCGCTCACATTCTGATAGCGACCAGACGCGACCAAAGCCTGTACCAATTGATCCTGCGTATCAGTCAGGACAACGTTGCGAGTAACCATGTGATCTGCCTACTCCTTGGCAGTACATGGCAATGTCAGTCGCCCTTCAAAATCCTTACGCTGCTTGTTCACTCAATCGACCGTAGAAGCTACGCTCGAGATGCAACTCCCCTGCCCCAGCTTTTTGCACCATGCCACGCAGGTATCCGCCAGGAGAGGCAACTTCGTCGGCGCAATGCTTATCGCAGGTCAAAACCAGCGCTGCCGTCGCGATTTGAGGTCCAAGCCGGTCTTGCGCGACGTTCAAGGCATGCTGAGAACGCCGATCATTGGCCCGAGTTTTCCCGCCACCCGGTGAAGATCGCTCCAATCCTTCAGATATCCACCCATATTGCGCGCCCAGGATGCGGTTTCAGGAAAAGCCTGCATCACTGACGGCAAATCAAGCGCCGTTTCGCGCTTTTTGCGTGTTTCTTCCACCCATTCTTCCAACTCACTATCCGCCGGATCTTTGGTTTGAGACTTCGGCGCTGCGTCGGCCCTATGTTCATCTATTGAGCGAATACAGATTACAGGATTAAGTTGATTAGTAGTTAGTATGTGAGGTTCGGGAATGACCTCCGTGGGGTCCATTTCTTGAGTCTTACTAGGCACTTGTTCCTTGATTTCAGCGGGGTTATCCACAACTTCATCCGTTCCTTGTGCTTCGAAATACGTAGCCTCCACACGGTCCTGAAGCTCTTTGAACCCTGCCAATAGCTTTGAGAGTGTCTCAGAGGTCGTATTTCGGCGCGGAAGGCGTTTCAAAAGGTCTTCAAACAACTCGGCGAGATACGTCCAGGAGCCGCTCAGCGCTGCTTCAATCCGCGCGTGGATCATTCGGCGCGCAACCGTGATCTGACACTTCAGACGCATGCAGAGCTCACGTTCGCCTTGCAATACGGCCTGAAGCTGTTCGACCTCAGCAGCGCGTGCTGAAAGCGGCGAAAGGTCGAAGCCATAAGCCTCGATGATCGCTCCATTCTCGTCCCGACGCCCTCATCGCTTAGGCCATTGCGCCCATGGTGAACTTGGAAATCAGCTGACCCCTGTCATAGCCGTTGGCCGCATCATAGCCACCTTCGGACAGTGCTGCATGTTTGATCATGTGGGTCGGGACTTCGTGGCCGGTCATGACGCCGGGCCATGCAGGCATCGCACCGTCATAGAACTTGCCCGAGATGTTCTTGCCTTTGGAAATTTCGTTTAGCGTGGTCTGCTTGATCTTGAAATCGCCCTTGGAGGTCGGGGCGACAATGTCCAGATCACCTTCGGCGCCGTTGAAGTAGGACAGCAGAGCGCCCTCAACTTCTGCCGCGTTTGCGCCACCGTCACCTTTGCCGGCCAGTTTCTTCAAGCTGTCGTGCAGAAGATGGCGCGCCGCTTGACCGGAATAGGAAACCGATTTGGTTTTGTCGCCCGCATAGCCTTTGACCGTGATCGGGAACGGGCCATAGGTTTCAGCAGCGTAAGTGGCGCCGGCAAACAGGGTTGTTGCGACAAGCGCGGTTGTCAGTTTCAAAGACGTGCGGGGCATTTTTTTGCCCTTTGTGAATGCTTGAGTGATTTGCTCAAGACATAATTACCGAGTGAAACACTAAATTTTTACCCCTGCTATCAAGTCCGAATTCGATGCATGATGAAATTCATCGCGTTTTGTCATCCTCGAACCCGTGACTTCCTGAGTTTGCAAAGCCGCCTGTGGTGCTGCATTGTCCCGGGATGGAATTTCTGAACGTCGGACATAACCCCTGGCTGGTGGCCGTATCGCTGGTTGTTGCCTTGGTGGCTGGTGCCACCGGTCTGACCTTGACCAAGGACCTGTCGAGTAAATCCGTACCGCAGCGCAAGCTGGCTGTTTCTCTGGCCGCCATTGCGCTTGGAGGTGGCATCTGGTCGATGCATTTCGTGGCGATGCTGGGGATGCAGTTGCCGATCCTGTTCTACTACGATGCGGCGATCACGCTGACATCGGCCTTGATTGCGATCCTGATGGTGGGCTTTGCGCTGGTGCTGTTGCATTTCACCACGCGCAGCAAAGCGGTCATCGTGTCTGCCGGGGCAATCGTTGGTGCTGGCATCCTGGCGATGCATTATGTCGGCATGGCCGGTATGCAGTTGTGCCGCGCGGTTTACACACCCTTTGGTGTCCTCAGTTCGTCAGCGCTGGCCATCGGGCTTTGCATCCTGGCCTTTGGCACCGCCTATGGTGTGCGGTCGAACCGCAACATCATCATCGGTACGTTGTGTTTCGGATTTGCCGTGTTCTCGGTGCATTTCCTGGCGATGGAGACGACCAATTTCGTCGCTCTGCCCGAGATCCGCGAGTTTGGCCCTTTGATCAGCAACGAGGTCATGGCAATCGGCGTCATCCTGTCGAGCTTTGTGATCTTTGGCGCATTCCTGTGGGTGGGCTCGACCTATCTGATGCCCGCCCCTGCCCGGCCTGAAATCACTGATCCCCCGTTGGCTCCCGCTCCAGATCCGCTCCCGCATGACACGCGCATCCCCTGCGAGCGTGATGGGGGCAAGGTGTTCATTCCAGCCGCTGACGTGGCCTTTGTCCGGGCCGACGGGCACTACACCCAAGTCTACACCGACACTGAACGCCATTTCTGCGTTTGGCCGATCACCGAGGCCACCAAGCGCCTGACCTCGAACGGATTCATCAAGGTGCATCGCAGCTACATCGTGAACCCCAACAAGGTTTCCCGGTTCGAACGGGCCAAGGACAAAGGGCGCTGCACCTTTGAACCCGCCAGCTTGCCGCCCGTCCCCGTTAGCCGCTCGCATCTGAAAGAAGCGCAAGACGCCTTTCAGTGATCCAGCGGCGCAACTCGTGCAACCGACGGCGCATTTCGTGCAAAACACGCGAAAACAAAGCGTTATTTAAAGCCTTCTGCAGTTGCGCCATGCAGCCTTTCGCTCAGCCAGAAAATTGCTGAAGGGAGGAGAGGCAATGATTCCAGCGGCCTTTGAATACCATCGACCCAAGGATCTAGAGGGTGTTTTGTCCGTGCTTGTTGAGCATGGCGACGACGCCCGCGTCCTTGCGGGGGGGCACAGCCTGATCCCGATGATGAAACTGCGCATGGCAGACGTCGAACATCTGATCGACCTGCAGGATGTCGCCGGAATGTCCGGCATTGCCGTTGACGGCGGTTCGGTGCGCATCGGTGCGATGACGACGCAAAATGACATCATCACCAGTGACGCGCTCGCGGGTGCTGCTCCGATCATGCACGAAGCCGCTCTTCAGATCGCGGACCCACAGGTCCGGTACATGGGCACCGTCGGTGGTAACGTTGCTAACGGTGATCCCGGCAACGACATGCCAGGGCTGATGCAGTGTCTGGATGCGACATTCACATTGGTGGGTCCGGACGGGGAGCGCACGGTGGCGGCGCGTGAATTCTACGAAGCCGCTTATATGACCGACCGTGATGATGCAGAGGTTTTGACGGCCGTCAGCTTCGCAGCGCAAGCTGGTGGTTATGCCTATGAGAAACAGAAACGCAAAATTGGTGATTACGCGACAGCCGCCGCAGCCGTGCTGCTGACCAAAGAAGGCGGCGTGTGCACTTCTGCCTCGATCGCGATGACCAATCTCAGCGACACGCCGATCTGGTCTGAAGCAGCTGGCGCTGCGCTCGCCGGGACATCGGTCGATGACGCTGCAATCTCGGCCGCGGTCGGCGCCATGCTGGGCGACATCGACCCGACCGAAGACAACCGCGGGCCCATCGAATTCAAACGCCACGCTGCATCTGTCGTCTTGGGCCGCGCCATCGCGCGCGCCTGGTCGCGAGCCTGAGGGAGAGGACACCATGTCAGGTAAGAAACATATCACCATGACCGTGAACGGCGAAGCGCAAGAGTTTCTGGCCGAACCGCGCGAGTTGCTCATTCACACCCTGCGTGAACGGTTGAACATAACCGGGCCGCACATCGGTTGCGAGACCTCGCATTGTGGGGCGTGCACCGTGACGCTCGACGGAAAATCCGTGAAATCCTGCACTGTCTTTGTGGCGCAGGCCGATGGCGCGGACATCACGACCATCGAAGGTTTGGGTAATCCCGACAGCCTGCATGTGCTGCAAGAGGCATTCAAGGAACATCACGGGCTGCAATGCGGCTTCTGTACGCCGGGGATGATTACACGTGCGTCCAAGTTGTTGGAAGAAAATCCGTCCCCGACTGAAGAAGAAGTTCGCTTTGGCATGGCTGGCAACATCTGCCGCTGCACCGGTTATCAGAACATCGTCAAGTCCATCCTCGCCGCCGCGACCGAGATGAACGCAGCCAAGGAGGCCGCAGAATGAACAAGGAGCTTACACGCGAAGAACGCACTGACGCACTCGGCGGGATGGGTTGCAAACGCAAACGCGTCGAAGATGCCAGGTTCACCCAAGGCAAGGGTAACTATGTCGACGACATCAAGCTGCCGGGTATGCTGCACGGCGATTTCGTGCGCTCGCCCTATGCCCACGCAAAGGTCGTATCGATCAACACAGACGCCGCCATGGCGCTGGACGGGGTGGTCGCAGTTCTGACCGCGGCCGATTTGGCCCCACTAGGTTTGCATTGGATGCCGACGCTTGCGGGCGACAAGCAGATGGTTCTGGCCGACGGCAAGGTTCTGTTTCAGGGGCAAGAGGTTGCCTATGTTGTCGCCAAGGACCGCTACATCGCCGCTGATGCCGTGGAATTGGTCGAGGTCGAATATGAGGAACTGCCGGTTCTGACCGATCCCTTTGCCGCCATGGAGTCGGACGTGGTGCTGCGAGAGGATCTGATGGGCGAAGGCGGTGCGTTGCCGGACGGTGCCCATGGGCCACGCAAACATCACAACCACATCTTCACCTGGGAAGTCGGTGAAAAAGAAGCGACCCAACAAGTGCTGGATGAGGCTGATGTCGTCGCTGAAGAAATGGTCTATTACCACCGCACCCACCCCTGCCCGCTGGAAACCTGCGGCTGCGTGGCGTCGATGGACAAGGTCAACGGCAAACTGACCCTGCACGGCACCTTTCAGGCACCGCACGCGATCCGCACGGTCGTGTCGCTGATCTCAGGGATAGAAGAGCACAACATCCGCGTGATTTCGCCCGACATCGGCGGGGGCTTTGGCAACAAGGTGGGGGCTTATCCCGGCTATGTCTGCTCGGTCGTTGCGTCCATCGTGACCGGCGTGCCGGTGAAATGGGTCGAAGATCGGATGGAAAATCTGATGACCACGGCCTTTGCCCGCGATTATCACATGCACGGCAAGATCAGCGCCACCAAAGAAGGCAAGATCACCGGCTTGTGGTGTCACACCACTGCAGATCACGGCGGGTTCGACGCCTGTGCTGACCCGACCAAGTTCCCGGCCGGCTTCATGAACATCTGCACCGGATCTTACGACATCCCGACCGCCTATCTGGCTGTTGATGGTGTCTATACCAACAAGGCGCCGGGCGGTGTATCCTATCGCTGTTCGTTCCGCGTGACTGAGGCCGCGTATTTCATCGAACGCATGGTCGAAATCCTTGCGATCGAGCTGAACATGGACGCAGCCGAGTTGCGCCGGATCAACTTCATCAAAAAAGATCAGTTCCCCTATCAGTCCGCTTTGGGATGGGAATACGATTCAGGCGACTATCACACCGCTTGGGACAAGGCGCTGAAAGCTGTCGACTACGATGGTCTGCGAGCAGAACAGGCGCAGCGGGTCGAGGACTTCAAAGCGGGCAAAACCCGCAAGCTGATGGGTATTGGCCTGACGCATTTCACGGAAATCGTTGGAGCCGGGCCGGTCAAGAACTGTGACATCCTGGGTCTTGGCATGTTCGACAGCTGTGAGATCCGTATTCACCCGACCGGGTCAGCGATTGCACGGCTTGGCACCATCAGCCAGGGCCAGGGGCACGCCACGACATTTGCTCAGATCCTGGCAACCGAGATTGGCCTGCCCGCCGACAGCATCACCATCGAAGAAGGTGACACCGATACCGCGCCTTATGGTCTGGGTACTTATGGCTCGCGGTCGACCCCGGTTGCGGGTGCTGCCACGGCGATGGCCGGGCGCAAGATCCGCGCCAAGGCGCAGATGATCGCGGCCTATCTGCTGGAGGTGCACGACGATGACGTGGAATTCGACGTCGACCGGTTCGTGGTCAAAGGCGCACCCGAGAAGTTCAAGACGATGAAAGAGATCGCCTTTGCCGCCTACAATCAGGCCATCCCCGGGATCGAACCTGGTCTGGAAGCGGTGAGCTACTACGATCCGCCCAACATGACCTATCCCTTTGGCGCCTATGTCTGTGTGATGGACATCGATGTGGACACGGGCGTGACGGACATCCGCCGTTTTTATGCGCTGGATGACTGTGGCACCCGGATCAACCCGATGATCATCGAGGGGCAGGTGCATGGTGGGCTGACCGAAGCGCTGGCCGTCGCCCTAGGGCAGGAGATCGCCTATGACGACATGGGCAACGTGAAGACCGGCACGCTCATGGACTTCTTCCTGCCAACTGCGTGGGAGGTGCCCAACTATGAGACCGACCACACCGTCACCCCCAGCCCGCACCATCCCATTGGGGCCAAGGGCGTGGGTGAGAGCCCCCATGTTGGCGGTGTACCGTGCTTTTCGAACGCGGTGAACGATGCATTCCGTGCATTCGGACTGCGTCACACCCATATGCCGCATGATCATTGGCGGATCTGGAAGACTGCCAATGAATTGGGGCTGCACGGCTAAAGAAAGGGTTTCGGATCGGCAAAGCCGATCCGACCAATGCGGAGGGGGAGACCCCCTCCGCACCTCCCCCCTTTTTTGTCGCAGAACGAAACCTTGGGAAAAGCATTGTGACCTATTTGGACCTGAAACGGGACATGGCGAAGGCCGGTTATGTCGCCTCGGATGATCTGGCCATGGCGCTACATCTGTCGCTTTCACTGAGGCGACCCTTGCTCCTGGAAGGGGCCGCGGGCGTTGGCAAAACCGAAGTGGCCAAGGTTCTGGCCAGCTTGCGTGACACGCGACTGATCCGGTTGCAATGCTACGAGGGACTGGATGCAGCGCAGGCAATCTACGAATGGAATTATCAACGTCAATTGCTGGCCATCCGGACAGCGTCGGAGGCCGGAGAAACCGGGCAAACGGTCGAGGACCGCATTTTCTCACGAGAGTATCTGCTGGAGCGACCGCTGCTTGCGGCTATCTCCCAATCTGTCGCTCCAGTCCTGCTGATCGACGAGATTGACCGGGCCGACGAAGAATTCGAAGCCTTTCTGTTGGAAATCCTGGCCGACTATCAGGTGACTGTCCCTGAGCTTGGAACGATAACAGCTACCGCCACACCGCACGTCATCTTGACCTCGAACGGCACCCGCGACCTGTCGGATGCGCTGCGGCGCCGCTGCTTGTTTGCTTATGTCGATTATCCCGATCGCGATACCGAGCTTGCGATCCTGAATGCGCGCTGCGGGGGGATCGAGGCGCGATTGGCACAACAAATCATCGGGTTCGTGCAGACCTTGCGAAAAGAGGAACTTGAAAAAGTGCCTGGCGTCGCAGAGACGCTGGATTTTGCCGCTGCGCTGATGGGGCTAGGAATTGCCGATCTGACCGATGATCCGGCAGCCTTGCAGGCCAGCCTGACAACACTGCTGAAAACCCAATCCGATCGCGCCCACATCACCACCGAGGTGGCGCAGCGCATCGCGGGGAAAGCGGCATGAGCCGGGTCACCAAATTTGCGGGCCGCGATCCCGGCGCCACGGCGCGAATGGCGGGGTTTCTTGCGCATCTGCGTCACAACGGGATGCGCTTGGGTGTTCGGGAAACCGAGACAGCCATGTCCGCGTTGATCCATGTTGACGCCGCCCAGCCGAGCGAGGCGCGCGGGGCACTGAAGGCAGTTTGCACGGGCTGCAAGGAAGATGCTCGCCGATTCGACGACTTGTTCAACAGTTACTGGATGGACGGCGGTCGGGTGCATCAGAAAATCGTGGCAAAGCCCAAGCCACAAACCGGCAATGACGCGGTACATTCGTCCCGCGAGGCGGGTGGTCAGGATGGCTCTGGTGCGGGCCAATCCACCGCGCCAGAGGGTGGTCAAGGCGAGGCCGAAAGCGATGGTGAAGGCAAGCTGATCGCCAGCGAGGTGCGCAACCTGACCCGCAAGGATCTGCGTGATCTGGTCCGACCCGACGACATTGCTCAGGCCGAAGCCGTGGCGCGGCGACTTGGTGCGGCCCTCCGTGACAAGCGTTCGCGGCGGCGGATCGCGGCGCGCAAGGGGGACCGGTTGCATTTCCGCAAGACCATCCGCAGGAGCTTGGCAACAGGGGGCGAGCCTCTGCGTCTGTTCCGCAAATCCCGCCCCGATCGCGACCGCAAGATTGTTGCCTTGTGCGATGTGTCCGGTTCGATGAGCGTTTACGCGCAGGTGTTTCTGGCCTTTCTGGCCGGCTTGATGCGCGGCGATCCCAACGCCGATGCCTATCTGTTTCACACACGGCTTGTTCGGATCACCGACGCGTTGCGAGATCGTGATGCCATGCGGGCCATTGGGCGCATGTCGCTGATGGCCGACGGGTTCGGGGGCGGGTCCAAGATCGGCGAAAGCCTGGACCGTTTTGCCGGAACTTATGCCAAACGCTTTGTTGATGGCCGCTCGGTCGTGATGATCCTGTCGGATGGCTATGACACCTCTGATCCCGCGCGTCTGGACACGGCCCTGACCAAGCTGCGCAAGCGGGGATGCCGGATCATCTGGCTCAACCCGCTCAAAGGATGGCAAGATTACGCGCCTGTTGCCGCCGGAATGGCCGCAGCCTTACCGCATCTCGATCTGTTTGCATCGGCCAACACGCTGGATGATCTGGCGGCGTTGGAACGCGAGGTTGTCAAGCTATGACCCCGGCCGAGATCCTGTCCACCGAACTGGCCGAAGTCGCTCAATCCCTGCGCGACCGCGAAGAGCCGTTTGCCTTTGCCACCATCGTGCGAACCGCAGGGGTCACTGCTGCCAAGCCGGGCGCCAAGGCGTTGATCGGATCGGACGGCACCATCCTGCACGGGTTCCTGGGCGGTGGATGCACCCGAGGTGCGGTCAAACGGGCGGCTCTTGAGGCGTTGGCAACCGGGTCGCCCGCCCTGATCTCGGTAGCGCCCGAAGAGCTGCTGTCCGAGATGGGCGTTTCACCCGGTGAAGAAACCGACGGTGTAAAATACGCGCGAAACGGTTGCCCGTCGCGTGGCACCGTAGACATTTTTATCGAACCCTGCCTGCCGATGCCCGAGTTGGTTGTTCTGGGCACATCCCCGGTGGCCGAAGCCCTGGCGGAACTGGCCCCCCAATTTCATTGGTCAATCGCCCGAGACGTAGACAGCAACGCACGCGCACCCCGTACGCGCGCCATTGTAGTCGCCACGCAAGGACAAGGTGATCTTGCCGCACTGAAATCTGCCCTTGGGGTCGATGTCGTGCATCTGGCCTTTGTCGGCAGCAAACGAAAGTTCGCAACACTGGCCGACAAACTGCGAGGTGACACGCCACAAGACCGGATTAATCGGATTTCAGCCCCCGCAGGGTTGGATATCGGGGCTGTCACACCCGAAGAGATCGCATTGTCAATCCTGGCCGAATTGATCCAGGTGCGCCGGAGCGCCATCACGCGGGGGGCCAATGATGATCTCTGACCTCTTGCACCGGTGCACCCTGACTCTGGCTCGCGTGCTTACCCGTCTGAAACGACGTTGCGCACTGAGCCCCGAACAGGCGGACCAACTGGCCCGCATCAAATTTCCCTGCTGCTAAAGACAAGAAAGGAACCCCATGGAACTCTCTGATGAGATAAGGATCAGTGCGCCCAAAGACGTGGTGTATGCCGCCCTGAACAACCCCGAGGTGCTGCAGAAATGCATCCCAGGCTGTGAGGAATTGATCAAACATTCGGACGCTGAGCTTGAGGCCAAGGTTGTGCTCAAGGTTGGACCGGTGAAGGCACGGTTCAACGGTGACGTACAGCTGGACACCGCAGGCGCGCCGGATCAGTTTTCGCTGACCGGAAAAGGCAACGGTGGTGCGGCTGGTCACGCCAAGGGCGGCGCGGATGTGACGCTGACGGCAGACGGGGACGAGACGATATTGCGCTACGAGGCCAAGGCCCAGATCGGCGGCAAGCTGGCGCAATTGGGCAGCCGATTGATCCAGAGCACCGCCAAGAAGTTGGCCGCGAAATTCTTCAAGTCCTTCGCCGATGTCATGGCCGAAGATGGGGTCGCTTGATCCCCTGAATTAAGGCGTCTGGCCTGGTGGCGATCACTCAGCCATGGGCCAGACGATACGAAACCCGTGGTGGGTGGTGGCGCTGTCCGGCGACGTGCCCGAGCGTGCGGCCACCCGGTACCGATAGCAATAAGATCGGTGGCACAGGTAAGATCCGCCCTTGGACAGTTTGAACCCCTTCATCCCCGCCAGCCTTTGCCGGACGTGCTTTTTCAGGGACTTGATGCGAAACGGCTCGGATGTCCATTCCCAGACATTGCCGACGACGTTGTACAGGCCATAGCCGTTAGGTTCGAAACTACGCGCCGGCGCCGTGGCCAGATAGCCGTCGGCCCCAGTGTTAATCTTCGGAAACTGTCCTTGCCAGATGTTGCAAGGCATGAAGTCGGTGTCGTTGGGCTCTTGATCGCCCCAGGGAAACATCACTTCGCCCAAACCTCCGCGGGCTGCATGTTCCCATTCGGCCTCGGTCGGAAGCCGTCCGCCCACCCAAGCGGCATAAGCCTGTGCATCATTCCACGACACCTGAACAACCGGGTGATCCGGGAACCAGGCGTCTTTCTGCGTGCCTGGCCCGTTTATATCGCGCCAGTTCGCACCATCTTCGCGCCGCCACCATTCGGCACCTGGGACCGCTTGTTTGGGACCCACCCCAGCAGGCAGTTGTGACCAGAAGACAAACGACCAGCCGATCCTCTCGGCCTCGGTCACGTATCCCGTCGCCTCGACAAAGGCTTGGAATTGCGCGTTTGTCACGGCCGTTGCGGCCACGCGGAACGGTTTGACCTTAGCCTTGCGCAGCGGGTCTTCGCCATCATCGCGGATGATTGGCGTGTTGGTTCCGACCAAGGCTGTTCCGCCGGGGATCGATACAGCATCTTCGACGCGCAGCTGACCTTTGATTGGGCGGGTTTGAGATTTCGCCGTCTGTCGCTGTTCGGTCGCAGGCGGACAACATCGCGATTTTGGTAATTCTTGGGCCATACCAGTTCCTTATTGGCGCAAGCCGCCACGGTCCAGTCCGATTGCGTGTGTTTCCATGTCGCAATGGCGACCAAAACTTGGACAGAATGACGCGTGATGCTGGTAGCGGAACCTGTTGCGAAACCAAAGGGGCACGGTGATACTTGTCATGACAACTCCAATGGAAACAGGCAGGCGGATGACAGAACACAGTGTGCTGGACGGTGAATACGACTATGTCATCGTGGGGGCCGGGACAGCGGGGTGTGTGCTGGCCAACCGCCTGAGCGAAGACCCCGGCATTCGGGTTTTGCTGCTGGAGGCGGGGAAATCCGACAATTATCACTGGGTTCATATCCCGGTTGGATACCTTTATTGCATTGGCAATCCGCGCACCGATTGGATGATGAAAACGGCTGCCGAGCCCGGCTTGAACGGGCGCTCGCTTGTTTATCCGCGGGGCAAGGTCCTGGGCGGCTGCAGCTCGGTCAACGGGATGATCTACATGCGTGGTCAAGCGGCGGATTATGACGGCTGGCGGCAGATGGGGAATGCGGGATGGGGCTGGGACGATGTGCTACCCTACTTTCTGAAATCCGAAGATCACCACGAAGGCGACAGCGACATGCATCGCAAGGGTGGTGAGTGGAAGGTTCAGAAACAAAAGCTGAGCTGGGACATCCTGAAGGCGGTGCAAGAGGGCGCCAAGGAGTTCGGGATCACTCCGCGCGGTGACTTTAACGATGGCAACAACGAAGGGTCGGGTTTCTTCGAGGTCAACCAGAATAACGGCGTGCGTTGGAATACAGCCAAGGGGTTTCTAAGGCCGGCAATGAAACGCCCGAACTTACGGGTGCTGACCGAGGCCACGACCGACAGCCTGATCCTTGAGGGAAAGACCGTGCGCGGCATCCGCTTCCGCCGCAAGGGCCAGATGCTTGAGGCGCGGGCAAACCGCGAGGTATTGTTGGCGGCGGGTGCAATCAACTCGCCCAAGCTGCTCGAACTGTCAGGTATTGGTCGGGGCGATGTGTTGAACGCGCAGGGAATCGAGGTGCAGCACGAAAGCCCCGGCGTGGGCGAGAACCTGCAGGACCATTTGCAGATCCGCACCGTGTTCAAGGTGAAGAACGCGCAGACGCTGAACACTTTGGCCAATTCGATGTGGGGCAAGGCGCGGATCGCGTTGCAATACGGGCTGACCCAATCGGGGCCGATGTCGATGGCGCCCAGTCAGTTCGGCATGTTTACCAAATCAGACCCCTCACTGGCCACGCCTGATCTGGAATACCACGTACAACCGCTGTCGACGGACAAGCTGGGCGATCCGCTGCATCCGTTCCCGGCCATCACCGTCTCGGTTTGCAACCTACGCCCTGAAAGCGTCGGTCACTGCCACATCACAACCGCTGATCGCGATGCGCAACCCGACATCCGGCTCAACTATCTCTCGGCGCCGAGAGATCGGATGGTGGCGGCGAAATCGGTGCAGCAGGCCCGCCAGATCATGACCGCCGCCGCCCTTGAGCAATATGAGCCAGAAGAGATCCTGCCCGGTCCAACCGTTCAGAGCGACGCGGATCTCGTCAAAGCCGTAGGGGACATTGCAACCACCATTTTCCATCCCGTCGGCACGTGCAAAATGGGCACGGATGATTTGGCAGTGGTCGACCCAGAACTGCGGGTGCGTGGGTTGGACGGGCTACGTGTTGTGGATGCATCGATCATGCCCAAAATCGTCTCGGGCAACACTGCATCCCCTGTCATCATGATTGCTGAAAAAGCCGCAGACGTCATTCGGAAAGCGTAGACGCATCGTTTCAATCTCAGTTGACCGGTAAAATGCGGTTTTTCGCTCGGTCGAAATCGGAATGTCGACCACACACATGATCCCGCTTTCCGGCCCCACTCTGTGAAGCACACTGATCTTAAATCAACTAACGCAATGAGTTGACGAACCGGATCAGGTGTTCGGCCACAACCTCGCCCGCTTCCAGCAAGATCGAATGCCGCAACTCGGGCAGGATCACCAGGTCCGAGTGCGGCAGAGCCGCATTGATCAATCGGTTGAGGCGCGGATTGCAGCCACCATCGTTCTCTCCGGTCAGGACCAACGAAGGTGCGGAAACCTGATCCAGCCAAGGCGCCATTTCCGTCCCTGCATAGATGCGAAAGACGTTCAGAAAGACATCCGGATCGGTGTCCACGACCTGCTTCAGCCGGTTGCGTACGACATCCGGGTGAGAGGTCAGGAAATCATCGGTAAACCACCGCGCGGTCAGTGTTTCCAGCACTTGGGGAATGCCCTTCTCTTCCATCGCGTGGACAACACCCCAGACCTTGACGCTGTCATCATCGGTGCGGAAGGCGGCCGTAGACAACAGCCCCAGCGACAAAACCCGGTCGGGGTGCTTCAACGCGTACGCCGGACCGATCATTCCGCCCAGGGAATGCCCGGCGAAATGTGCCTGCTCAAACCCGGTGCGAGCGCGCAGAGCCTCGAGGTCGTTGACCAGCTCATCCAATCCGAATTCCCCATCAGGCATGGGAGAGGCCCCGTGCCCGCGCAGATCATAGGTGATCACGGTGAAATGACGTGTCAGCTCGGGCAACGCCCGTCTCCACGTATTGCGTGCGGCCCCGATCCCGTGGATCAGAAACAACGGCGGGCCGTCGCCCTGCACCGTGTATTCGCAGTCAATCACATCCATCATGATCACCCCACTAGTCCGGGAACTTTTCTGAACACAGTTGCCCACCCGATCCCCAGTTTCCCTTATCTACATCCGTAATCACCACATGGACACTGTCGGGGTTGCCTCCTGCCGCGCCCACAAAGGCCTCTGTCAGATCCTGGACCAGCGCGCGTTTTTGCTCTTCGCTACGGCCGGTGAACATTTCAACACGGATGATGGGCATAGTTGCCTTCCTTTTTCTTCAATACTCGATCACTCGGCGGCGACCGCTGGACGCCCGGTAAAATGGGGCATGACCTCTTCGCCGAAACATTGGATCGCCTCCAGTGTTTCCTGCGCATCGCAGCCAAAGTTGACGTTCAAGATAACCCGGTCAATGCCCAGATCAGCGTAAGGCGCCAGTTTGTCCACGATCTCTTGCGGTGTACCGATCAGCAGGCTTTCAGCCAACTCATCCATCGTCTGCTTGCGCGGCAGTTCACGGATCATGCCGCCGTCAACCTGCCCCGGCCCGGTGAAGACGTTGTCGAACCGGCTATAGTAACGGTGCGCAGCCTCGATCTTGGCTTGCCGGTCCGCCTGCGAGTGCGCGACAAATCCCACACGTGACAACGAGAGCGTCAGGTCACGCCCCGCGTCTCCCATCTCGTCCTTGGCACGATTGAACCCGCCCACCTGATCCAGCAGCAACTGATGATTGCCCGCAAGAGGCGTTGTCTGGATGTGAAATCCCCGTTTGGTGCAAGAATAGATCCCTTCGGGGTTCATCACCGCCATCATCATCTGCGGACCACCAGAGCGCAGCGGACGCGGCATGATGGTGATCGGCTCGAACTGATAGAACTCTCCATCCCAACTGACTTCTTCGCGGCTTAGAAGCGCCTGCAGCACATCCAGCGATTCATTGAACCGGGCCTGGGTCTCATCCATCGGGACGCCCAACCGCTCCATCTCGTACTTGAAGGCCCCTCGCCCGACTCCCAGCATCAGACGCCCCTCAGTAAAGATGTCGGCCACGACCACCTCACCCGCGTAGGTGCGCATATCATGCAGCGGCAGCACCACGATCGACGTCATGATCTTGATCCGCTGCGTATGCGCCGCAATCTTGACTGCAAATTGCAAGGGCGCGGGCATCATGAGGCAGTTGATCAGGTGATGTTCGGTGACAGACACCGCGTCGAACCCCAACCGGTCGGCCAGCTTGGCCTGCTCTAACATATCTGCATAGACCCGATCCCCGCCATAAGCCTTATCCGGATAATCGGCGGACAACTGAATGCTGAATTCCAATGTGAGGCCTCCCTTTCGCCCAAGGGTGCCAGAGATCTTTAAATCAGGAAAACGGATTTATTCTATCCTGTAATTCGAAATTATTGCACTATCGGCATATGAATATCACTGCAATCCAAACCTTTCTCAGCGTTGTGCGCACCAGAAACCTGAACCGTGCAGCAGAAGAGATGAACATTACCCAATCCGCCGTATCCGCCCGGCTGGACGGCTTGGAACACGCACTTGGCGCACAGCTTCTGATCCGGTCGCGCAAGGGGGCGACGCTTACGAAAGAAGGGT
Source organism: Falsiruegeria mediterranea M17 (assembly GCF_900302455.1). Lineage (GTDB taxonomy): Bacteria > Pseudomonadota > Alphaproteobacteria > Rhodobacterales > Rhodobacteraceae > Falsiruegeria > Falsiruegeria mediterranea. Next base: position 3,854 of record NZ_ONZG01000014.1, on the reverse strand, counting down.
TTTCCTTTCTAGAACAGGCGCAGGTGATCGCGCGCGCATGGGACAATGCGCGCGCCCGGATCAGCCTGCCGCATGGCGTGACGACTGTTTTTAGCTTGGCATGTGATCCGGGCCTGTGGACTGGGTTGGGGCAGAGCTGGATTGACGACCTACGCAACCGCAACCCGGACACCGCGTTTGAAGTGTGGACAGCAGGAACAAGTGATGCTCGATCATGGTTGCAAAGCGGGATGAGCGATGCCGCTTTGCTGCCCGAGCCAATTACTGGACCCGATCTGAAAAGCCGCGTCTTCGACACGTACGAGCTGATGCAGGTTTCGACCCGCCCCCGCAAGGCAGTCGAGTGGCATCCAGATTATATCTATGTCAACTATGGCGAGGGTTTTCGGGCTCAACACGCAGAAACATGGCCCAGCGACGAAACCGCATCTGCATCCTTTTCCAACCCAGACTGGGCGTTGTCGCATCTTTTGGCGCACGGTGGCTCCGCTTACCTTCCCGAGCCGTTGATCACCTCGCATTTGCGCGATGGAACCCTGTACCAGGTTGAAAATGCCATAGCCTTTGAACGCCACTGCCACCTGTCTTGGCGTCTGGATCGTCAGGCCAGGTTTGCGTGGTTACCACAGGCGACATGACTACACCCAACACGTGCCGCTTGGGTGTGAGTCGCTTGCAATCGATGCGGATCTTCGGCCACGGCAAGGCGTTCATCGGCTTCGGCAGGTTCGGGGACATTGGGTCACCTGCTCACGAGTATGTAATGCCCCCTGTCATGGCCCTCTCCCGGGCAAAGATCGCCGCAGTGTCCGCTCCGTTCAAATCAAGCGCAATCTTGGCCGAGCGCTGCTGACCCTGCCAATCCCCATCCACCATTACAGGCGCTGTTTCGGCAACTGGCAGATGGGTGCCCAAGATCAAATCAGAAGCCCGTTCAGCCAACATCAGCGTGGGCACGTTAAGATCCCCTGCCGTGGCTTGCGGCATGACTGAGGCATCGACAACCCGCAGCCCGTCCACCCCATAGACACGCATGGTTTCGGGATTGACGACGGCCTGCGCGTCCGAACCCATCCGACAGGTGCCGCAAGGGTGATAGGCGCTTTCGACCTTGTCCTTGATGAACTGATCAATTTGGTCATTGCTGGTGCAGTCCGCCCCCGGCGCCAGCTCACGCCCGGCAAAGGCAGCCATGGCGGGTTGGGCAAAGATTTCGCGCGTCAGCCGCACACAGGCGCGCATCTCCCTCCAATCATCGGCGTGGCTCATATAGTTGAACTGCACACGAGGCGGCTTTGTCGCGTCGGATGGGTCCAACCGCACCCAACCCCGGCTTTTCGACCGTTTGGTGCCCACGTGGACCTGAAACCCGTGCCCCTTGGCCAAGGATTTCCCGTCATAGGAAATTGCCAACGGCAGGAAATGAAACTGAATGTCCGGATAGCTGACCCCTGCCCTGCTCCGGATGTGCGCTCCCGCCTCGAAATGATTGGTCGCGCCCAACCCGTCGCGTCGCAAAAGCCACCGCAGCCCGATCCGGGCCTTCCCGAACAGGCTCATATGCGGAAATAGCGACACCGGCTGCGTGCATTCCTGCTGAACGTAGAGTTCCAGGTGATCCATCAGGTTGCCGCCCACACCTGGCAAATCATGTACCACCGGAATTCCCGCTTTCTGCAGCTCTGCACCTGGCCCGATGCCAGAGCGTTGCAAGACAGCCGGAGACATGATCGACCCGGATGACAGGATCACCTCATCCCCCAAGGCTTTGATGATCTGCCATTTTCGCCCATACTCCACCCCAATCGCGCGGCGCCCCTCGGTCACGATCCGGGTTGTTTGGGCATGGGTCACGACCCGAACGTTGCCCCGCGCCATCGCCGGCCGCAAATAGGCCACTGCCGCGCTGCACCGCTCGCCGCCCTTTACGTTCATCTCCATCGGGCCGAACCCCTCATGCTGGAGATCATTCATGTTGGCACTGCGGGCATATCCCGCCTGAACACCGGCCTCGACAAACGCCTGATAAAGCGGGTTTGCCTCGACCCCGCGCGTGACATGAATCGGACCACCATGTCCACGCAACACGCCCATGTCAGTGGCGTGCTCCAACCTTTGGAAATAGGGCAGCACCGTGGACCAGCGCCATCCGACAGCACCATGATCGGCCCACAATTCGTAATCCATGGGATTGCCGCGCACATAACACATCCCGTTGATCGAACTGGACCCGCCCAGCCCCTTGCCACGGGGCAGGTTCATCACCCGGCCATCCAGATAAGGTTCCGGTTCGGTGACAAAACCCCAGTTGAACCGCCGGGTGTTCATCGGGATCGACAGCGCCGACGGCATCCGCACAATGGTTGCGCGATCATCGCCACCGGCCTCGATCACCAGAATGCGTTTGCGGGTGTCCTTGCCCAATCGATAGGCCAGCACACAACCCGCTGATCCAGCGCCAACGATGATGTAGTCGTAGCGCTCCATCCCGGTCAGCGGATCATCGCCATGAATTTGACGACCGTTTGCGGCTGCTTCCAGGTGCCGGTGAACCCTTTGGGCAGCAGGAACGCCTGACCGGGGCCAAAGGTGTCGGTTGTGCCATCCGGATAGATCAATTCGACCATGCCGCTGATCATGTACATGAACTCGTCATATTCGTAGTCGACGATTTCGTCGGTGTAGGGTTCACATTTCCAAGTCCCCACCCGCGCCTCGTCAGACGCCCGGTCGATCACCAGGTTCTCCCACTCGGTGGGAGACGCTTTTTCGGGCGCGGTCATTTCCATCTGACGCGGCTTGGCCAGCAAATCGTGGGAGTTGGCATCAGTCAGATCAAGAGCGCGGATCATGTTGGGCCTCTGGGTGGTGAGTTTTCAAAGTTGCTAGCATTGACTGAACTGCGGTTCAACGATTGATTGAACCACAGTTCAACAAACTGACTGGCGCTTGGTAGTGAGGACAGGTAACAACGGGACGACCCTGCCAGACGGAACGCCCATGTCACGCGCCTCGGACACAGAACATCGCAAGCTGCAGATCATCCACTCCGCCATGGATGAATTGGTTGAAAAAGGGTTCTGCGCCTTGAAAATCCGTGATGTCGCACAGAGAGCCAATGTTTCGGCCGGGTTGATATGCCATCACTTCGACACCAAGCATGGGCTGCTTCTGGCAATGATCCGACACGCGATCACAAGCTACGACTCCCAGCTCTCGGCGGTTTCAAACCAGGACGCGGCGCCGCGGGATCGTGTTCTGGCGTTGGTGCGGATGGCCCTGGCCCCGGAACTGTCCAACCGGCGACTGTCGTCCGTTTGGCTCACCCTGTATTATCTTGCCGGGTCAGATGCGGACTGCCACGCCGAGCTGCTGCGGTATCAGCGGATGAATTTGGATGTCATCACACAAGCGATCATCCCCTTGTTCGCGCCTGAAGTGGCAGAAAAGAAAGCACATATGATCGTGGCTTTGATGGATGGGGTCTGGCTGCAACATGCAACCCGCGCCGATCCCGTCGATCTGGAAGCCGCACAGGCACTCGTCGTCCAAATGACCGAACACGCATTGGTATCCTGATACCAAGCGTCTCTGACACCTCTCAGTCACCGTCAAATTTTCTGTTTTGCAATTTCCAATTAAGTGTTCTGCAATCGCCAAGTATGTGCTTTGAAACGCGCGAAAACTGCCTGAAAGGGAAGGAAACCTTGAAGCAGTCGAAAGGCGACCAATGACCATAGACAAGAGGATCACGGATGATCTGATCTCGAACGGGATCGAATTCGTGACGACCGTTCCGTGTAAACAACTGGCCGGGGTGATCGACGAGGTCGACAAACGCCCCGAGATCCAGC
>NZ_ONZG01000010.1 GCF_900302455.1 Falsiruegeria mediterranea M17 | reverse complement strand
GCCGGCGCCATCACCCCGGTTCCCGGCGGCGTCGGCCCGATGACCATCGCCTGCCTGCTGGCCAACACGCTAACCGCCTGCTGCCGCGCAAACGGCCTGACGGAGCCAGAAGGCCTGACTGCCTGAGTTAGACAGGGACCGGAACAATGGTGCCCTGCAGGGCCGCCACATGTGTTTCCGTTCCGTCGCTGATGGCATAGACGTCAGCCGCCACAACAATCAGCCGTCGGCCGGGTTTCAACACCCGGCCGATTGCTTTCAGCCGGTCACCCCGCCCCGGAGCAAGCATGTTGATCTTGATTTCTGCGGTCACAACTTCGTGATCCGGAGGCGCGCAAGTCAAAGCGGCGTATCCGGCGGCCGTATCCCCAAGGGCAAAGCTGAGCGCCGCATGAGCATGGCCTTGTTGTTGTGCAAATTCAGGGACAATCGGGGCAGAAATCTCGACCCGGCCTTTTTCGATGCCGTCCAATTGCGCGTTGAGGGTGGTCATCATCCCCTGTTCCGCAAAACTCTCACTTATTCGTGTTTTCATATTTGTGGTGCTCAACCTCTGGTATTGTCTTGGCTGGTCCGATACAAACAAACCCCTAAAATGCCACTTAACATCACTCTGGGGATTTGAGGTCGTCCAGCGTCCGAAGTAAACAAACAGCGTAGTAATTGCTCAAGTTCTCGTAGTTCATGATTTCCAAATTCAAAAAATTATTGGCGGAACACAACCTTTTGGTTCTGGGGCCGATATTGGTTTTTCTGACGCTTCTCGCCGCGCAGGCCAAACCGTTCGGGGCCGAGGGCGTCTCGTTTCCGGGGCGGTTCCTGTTCTGGTCGGCAGTCATGACAGTGGGCGCGGTTATCGCCCATTTCAGCGCCAGATGCGTGCACCGCTACGCGGAAACTCACAGGCAGATCGTGCGCGACGTGGCCACGGTTGTTCTGGTGACGGCCCTGTTCACTCCGGTTCTATGGGCGCTGATCTGGCTGACAGCGCTGCCCGAGACACAGGATGTGCCTGATCTGACAACGATGCTGCAATACGGTACGATCTTTGCCAGCGGTCTGTTGGTACTGCGGCGCAGTTTCCCAGGGTTGGAACCTCAATCCCAGCAAGAAGAAGAGCAGGCGATTCAACCGCGTCTGTATCGTCGCCTGCCCGATGGGTTCGAGGGGCCGGTGCTGCGGCTCACGGTGCGTGACCACAGCGTTGACGTGGTCACGATGGACGAGACGATCACCATCCGATCGCGATTTGTCGATGCCATCGACGAGATGGAACCCATCATCGGTTATTGCACCCATCGGTCGCATTGGGTCACGCGCGATGCCATCGAAAGCGTCGAGCGGACCGGTGGGCGTATTCACATACGTCTTATCAACGGCGATCAGGTGCCGGTGAGTCGCAATTACAAGCCCAAACTGGAAGAGGCGGGGATCGTTTAAACGCTACCGTGGCATGGGCAGCAGGCAAGGGGTTGGACCGATCAGAATGGCCTGTGCCTTGGGTCCCATCAAATCACACAGCGGCGCGTCTTCGCTGCGCAAACCACCTGTATAGGTGCCATAGGCAGGCTGGATGATCCGCGTGTCATCCATCAGAAATGCAGGCCGGGTCACCGTCCGACCGCGCATCCTGATCCGCGCCTTGGGGTGATAGTGGCCTGACACTTCGCCATGTGCATCAGGTTCGGTGATGTGCCGAAATGTAAGGCCGCTCACGACCAGCTCAGCCACGTGGCTGCCCCCCATTTCGATCGGCCCGGGATCATGGTTGCCCTCGATCCAGAACCACTGCCGCCCGGCTTGCAGCTTGGCGATCCACAACCGGTGCTCTTCGTCCAGCGCCTGGGCCGCGGCAGTGTCGTCAAAACTGTCGCCAAGGCAGATCACCGTCTCGGCCCCGGTGCGATCCAGATCGCCTGACAGGCGCGTCAGTGTATCTTGCGTCTCATACGGCGGTAGCGTGCCGCGCCCCAGCCGTGCAAAGCGTTCGGATTTCCCCAGATGCAGATCCGAGACGGACAACAGGCGCTTGTCCGGCCACCACAACGCCCCGCTTTCAAGCGCAGTCAGGGGCGTATCGCGAAAGGTGAAATTCAAGCTGTTCATGAAACGTTCTTTGCGCGGATTTCGGGTCAGTGCAAGGGGGATCTGAGCTTAACCCACCTGCGCGAGACCCGAGGTTTCCATCAACCGAGCGCTTTCTTCCTGCAGCAGTTTCTCCTCCGCCGACCCTTTGACCGGCACCTTACCAACTTCCAACAGCAAGGGGGCGGCCAAGGGCGACACCCGCTCCAGCCGCTTGAGGTCGATGTGCGTGCCCACGCGCGCAATCATCTCTTCGATCCGACCAAAGTCCACCAGCCCGCGCATCGCCTCGTCCCGCGTGATCTGCATCAGCAGGTGGTCGGGGTCGTATTTCAGCAGCGTATCGTACAAGATATCCGACGAGAACGTCGCCTGCCGCCCGCTTTTGCGGGCCGAGGGCGTGTTGCGTTCAATCAGCCCGGCGATGGTGGCGCAGCCCCGAAACGTCCGCTTCATCACGGCGTTCCCGGCCAGCCAGGTGTCCAGCCCGTTGCGCAGGGCGTCGATCTGAAAAAGAGGCGCAGGGTCGCTGAGCGGATCCAGACCCCAAATCAGTGTGGCGTAATCCGTGGCCACAAACCCCAGGGGATGCAGCCCCAACTCCTCCATCCGCTTGGTGACCAACAGGCCCAGGGTCTGTTGCGCGTTGCGCCCGGAAAAGCCGTAGATGCAGGTATGTTCACGCCCATCATGCTGAAAGCTCTCGATCAGCAATCGGCCCCGCTGTGGCAGGGTGGAAACATGCCGCTGCAGTGCCAGCCACTCGGCCGTGTGCTTGGGCAACTGGGGCCAATCATCTTGTGCGAACATGTCCAGGATGCGATTGCTCAGCTGGGTAGAGGTGGCGAATTTCGTCCCCGAAAAGGTGGCGATCTTCGGTTTCTTGGCGGCATTGCGCGACACCTCCACTGTCATCTCGCGCAACCCCTCATAGCGCACGATCTGGCCCCCGATCAGAAAGGTGTCACCGGAGGTGAGTGACGCGGCAAAAGCTTCCTCGACTTCACCCAATGGCTTGCCACCCCGGCTGCGCCTCAGGCGAACCTTGAGCGTGTCGGTGTCCTGAATGGTGCCCATGTTCATGCGGATGCGCGCGGCGGCACGCGGGTCCCGCAACTGCCACTGTCCATCCGGGCGCTGCATCAGGCGTTGCCACCGGTCATAGGCGCGCAGCGCATAACCACCTGTGGCGCAAAACTCGAGGCAGGCGTCGAATGCCTCTCGGCTGAGCCCGGCGTAGGGGCCGGCGGATGACATCTCGGCGTAAAGGTCGTCGGCCACAAACGGCCCGGCTGCCGCGGCGACAAGGATGTGCTGGCAAAGCACGTCACGGGGGCCGTCGCCGCGTGGATCACCGTCCAGAGCGTGGGCTTTGACGGCCTCAAGCGCTGCCACGCATTCCACCACTTCGAACCGGTTGGCAGGCACCAGCAGGGCTTTCGAGGGCGCATTGTACTGGTGATTGGCGCGTCCGATGCGTTGCACCAGGCGTTTGACGTTCTTGGGCGCGCCGATCTGGATCACCAGATCCACATCGCCCCAATCAATGCCCAGATCCAAAGAGCCGGTGCAGACGATGGCGCGCAGATCACCGCGCACCATGGCAGCCTCGACCCGCTCGCGCTGTTGTCGATCCAGCGATCCGTGATGAATGCCGATGGGCAGCGCCTCGTCATTGGCGAGCCACAGGTTATGAAAGAAGATCTCGGCCTGCGCGCGGGTGTTGTGAAAGATGAGCGTGGTCTTGTGAGCCTTGATCTGCTCCATCACCGCCGGGATCGCATAGGCCGCACCACCCCCGGCCCAGGGAGGCATCTCTTCGGTGTCCAGCATGCCGATGTCCGGATCGGGACCAGGGTCTGCCATCAGGATGTCGCAGGTGTCCGGGTGACGGGCGAGGAACCGCGCAATGGCCTGCGGGTCTTCGACCGTGGCCGACAGACCCACGCGCCGCAGATCGGGGCAGAGCGTTTGCAGTCGCGCCAACGCCAGCATCAACTGATCCCCGCGCTTGCTTTCGGCCAACGCGTGGATTTCATCGACGATCACCCGCTGCAGGCCTGCAAACATCTGCGGAGCGTCCTCATAAGACGTCAGCAAGGCCAGGCTTTCGGGCGTCGTCAGCAGGATATGTGGTGGATCGGCGCGTTGGCGTTTCTTTTGTGTGGCCGAGGTGTCGCCGGTCCGATCCTCGATCCGAATGGGCAGGCCGATCTCATCCACTGGCGTGCGCAGGTTGCGTCTTATGTCCGCCGCCAGTGCTTTGAGCGGCGAGACATAAAGCGTATGCAAACCCTCATGTTCCCCCTGTGCCAGCTCTGCCAGAGTGGGCAGGAACCCGGCCATCGTCTTGCCCCCGCCGGTCGGCGCAATCAGCAGGGTCGCAGGGTCACGGGACCTGTCGAGCATTGCGCTTTGATGCGGGTGGATAGACCATCCGCGCGCGGTGAACCAATCGGCGATCTGAGAGGGGAGGGCGGACATGTCGCGACCCTAACTTGTGGGGCAGCGATGCGGAAGGGGGCTCTGCCTCCGCCGCCCCGCGGGGCTTTCCCCGGTAAGTTCGCGGCAAGAAAAAGAGAGGGGTGTGGGCCCGAATCTGTATTGTATTTTTAGCCGTACGGAGGCAAAAATATCTAACCTATTTTGCGAAATTTCAGCATCGAAGGTGTCCAGATATTTGCGCCGAAAGGCCAGCCAGCCTCTCGGTTCCCGTGGGATTGCTTGAAACACGCAAAGAAAGTACGTGCTATTTCACGATCGTCTCGTCCTTGACGAACATGTTGGCCCAGGCGCGGTCGATCAGTTCGGGCGACATCTGATACGGGATGCCTTCGAATTCGCAGATCGAGATCATCTGATCGATCAGGAACACTGGCTGATAGTTGGCATAGGTATTGTCGATGGTCGGGTATTTAACCTTGAGCAGATGCACCAGTGCGGTTTCGTCCAGCGGGATACCCTTTTTGCGGGCCACCAGGGCAAAGATCTTCAGGAAGTTTTCCTGGTTCGGCCCGTCGATCTTGATCTTGAAGAAGATCCGGCGCAACGCCGCTTGGTCAAAGATCTCGTTGGGGTGGAAGTTGGTTGAAAAGATCACCAGCGTGTCAAACGGCACTTCGAACTTTTCACCCGATTGCAGGCCGAGGATATCCTTGCCTTCTTCAAGCGGGACGATCCAGCGGTTGATCAGCGCCTGGGGCGGTTCTGCCTGACGGCCAAGGTCGTCGACGATGAAGATGCCACCGGTGGATTTCAATTGCAGCGGCGCCTGATACGTGCGCGCGGTGGGGTTATAGACCAGATCGAGCATCGACAGCGACAGCTCGCCCCCGGTGACCACTGTGGGCCGCTCGCATTGCACATAGCGGGAATCGAACCGCTTGCGACGGCGCAGCTGCGTGGGGTTGTCGGCCTCTTGTTCGATGGCGGTGTGCACGATGGGGTCGTAAACGGTGATGACCTGACCTGAATACTCAATAGCGCGGGGGACATAGACCGTATCGCCAAGTGCGTCTCGAATGCCGTTCGAGATCGAGGATTTGCCGTTGCCCGGTGGGCCGTACATCAGGATCGACCGTCCTGCGCTGACCGCCGGCCCCAGATGATCCAGCAGGCTGTCGGGCAGCACCAGATGTCCCATGGCATTGGTCAGCTGCGTGCGCGTGACCTGAATGTTGCGGATCGATTGGCGTTCGACCTGCTCACGGTACACCTCGAGCGGGACGGGCATGGCGCCAAAATACTCTGATTGGCTTAGGGCATCCAGCGCCCGCGCCTTGCCGGCATCGGTCAGCTGATAGCCCATCTCGTTGCCGCTGTTGGCGTTGAGCGTACCCGTAGCCTCCAGCAGTTTTTGATCGCGGGTCAAATCTACCAGCTCTTGGGTCACCGACAGGGGCAGGCAGATGGCCTCGGAAATCTCAGTGGCCATTTCCAGGTTCTTGCGGAACAGGGTCTTGAGCAGAATGTCCCGCATCATGACGATGGGAAGCTGCATGTCACCCAACCCTTTGGGGGCGGGGGGTGCGATCACCGAAGTGGGTTGCATGTTCATGGGCTGGACCTGTCTGTTTCGCGATCAACAATCAGCGGCCAATCTGGCCCAGCAATGTGGCATCACAAGGGCGCAGACAGGGCGCGAAAACGAAAGTGTCAGCTGCCGAACACCGTGCCCAGGATCAGGTAGAGCCCCAATGTGCCGCCGAGTGAGAGCCCCATGGGAAACTCCAACCCCATGGTCCAGCTTTGCCAATTGGGAGCAAGGCGGCGCAGAGCGGTAAACTTGGCGATCTTGTGGGTCGTCCAGGCGGCCAGCAGATTGGCGGCAAAGAGTGCCACCAGAACACGGATGTCACCAGCGGCGATAAAGGGCGCGGCAGCGGCGGCAAATTTTGCATCACCGGCCCCAACGGCGCCGATCATGTTCAACACCATACCCAAGAGCAGAACCACGACCAGTTGCAGAAACTGCCAGACGTACAATGGCAATTCGACCGCAAAGGGGCCGATAAACCCGACGGGCCAGGGATCGGTCAGGGGCAGGGCAAAGGGCCCCACGATCACAAAGACAAAGAACAGGGCCATCACGGCCTTGTTGGTGATCCGCATCTCACGCAGATCCGTCAGCGCCACATAGCAACAGATCGGAAGGACGAAGGGCAGGAACCACCACGCCGCATAGGCAGTCAGTGCCATGGATCAGCTTTCAAGCGCCCGCAGGGACCGGACCGCTTCTTCAAAGTGCTGCGGATGCGTGGCGATGGCTTCGCGCAACAGGCCCTTGCCGGTGCTCACGTCGCCTTGCTTGATGGCCGACAGTGCCATGGTGTGCAACAGTTGCGCGCGCTCCATCTGGTCCATCGGGATGACCGGCAGAGAATAGTTGCGCTGCGCGCCGCGGGCCAGAACAAGGTTGTTCTTGGCGGTAAACAGCGACTGGTCCTGGCGGATGGCATCGCCGAACAGGCGCTCGGCTTCGGCATAATCGCCCCGGGTCAGCTTGGAATAACCCCAGTTGTTCATGACACTGGCAGGCCGGGTCGTCAGGCCAACGGCTGTCTCGTAAAACGTATCGGCGCGAGACCATTCACGGTTGGCGTCGGCCACCATCGCCTCAAGCCGGTAACGTTTGAATGTTTCATGGGTGGGGGGCACGGAATCGAGCAGCTTTTCCGCTCCGTCCCAATCCCCGGTGCGGATCAGCGCATCAGCAAGATCGACCGAGTCATCCGGGCGTGCGCCGTCCATTTTCGACACGCGGGTCCAGGCGGTCACACCTTCTGTATTGCGTTTGGCGCGGATAAGAGATTTGGCCAAGCCTCGCTGCAGATCGATCCTGTCAGGGTTCGATTTGGCGGCGCGTGCAAAATAGTCGACGGCTTCGTTGGGGTCTGCCACCGTCAGCATCACGTCATTCAGATCGGTCTCGTCTACGACGTTCACGTCTTGAAACGCACGCTCGACGGTTTCATCTCCGCTTTCGGAGCACGCCGAAAGCGCCAAGCCACTGGCCAGCATCGCTGGAATCAAGATGAGGTGGCGCATTTTTTGCGTCCTTTACTGCTCTTGCCCTAGTCATGGTGTCTTGCGGATCTGGAACTCGCCCTGTCCCCGCTGCACCAATTTATATTCTTGTTGTTGTCCAGCATTATTATCAGGATTTTCGGATTTTGCGAGTGCAATCCGTAAATTATCCCGAATTGAGTCACTTTGGCCATTGTCCAGAGCATAAGCTTTGCGGAATACTCCGGTGGCCTCGGCCAACTCGCCTTTCTCCATCAGGACGACACCAAGGTTATTCCAGGCTTCAGGCCAATCGGGGGCTTCCTGGACGGCGCGGCGCAGCATCTCTTCGGATTGCCCTAGGCGACCCAGACCCAGGTTGGCCGTGCCCAGACCTGTCAGGATCTCGGTCGTCATGCCTTGATCCAGTGCGGCCCGCGTAAAGGCGTCAAGCGCAAGTTCGTATTCGCCTGCATTCAACAGACGTTGCCCGACCTCGATGCCGCTGACGGCCTCTTTCTTGTGATCCACACCAGGGGGAAAGGGGCCATCTGGTAGCTCATCCAGGTTGGTGGACGTGCAAGAGGCCACCGTCGCCGCTGCAACGATGGCCAGAAATCTTATTTTCATGGGGGTGCCTGTCTTCACACCGTGCCCGTGCCTTTTGTTAGTTGGAGCTCATGTTGCCCAGGTCCATGATACCTTTTGCTGACGGCCCAACAAGGATGATCAGCAGCGGCGGGACCGTGAGCATCATTGTGGCAAGCGTCATTTTGGTTGGCAACTTGTTTGCAGCCTCTTCTGCGCGCATCACGCGTTTGTCACGCATTTCCCCCGCGTAAACCCGCAACGCCTCGGCGATCGAGGTACCAAAGGTCGCAGATTGGATCAGCACAGTCACAAACGACGCGACATCAGACACGCCACAGCGGATCCCCATGTCGCGCAGAACCTTGTCCTTGTCCTTGCCCGCTTTCATCTCATAGGCGACAACTTCGAATTCATCGGCCAGATCAGGATAGGATGCGCGCAGCTCTTTGGCGACGCGGACGATGGATTGGTCCAGCGACTGACCGGCCTCGACACAGACCAGCATCATGTCCAGCGAGTCCGGGAAGCCGGCGGTGATGTTTTCCTTGCGCGTTTCCACGCGACGCGTGATCCAGTAGCGGGGCAGGAAGTAGCCAACGCCACCCGGGCCAAGCACGCGGATCAGCATGGCCTGGCTGTCGAAGTCTTGATCCGCGGCAATGATCGTTACGTAAACGACCCCGCAAATCAGACCAAAGATACCCAAGGCGAACTGGGCAAAGTGGAAGAACCGAACCGCGTCCTTGGATTGATAGCCAGCCTGACGCAGCTTGAGTTGCATTGCGGACAGCTCTTCGGCGTCCTGCGGTTCCAGAAAGGTTGCAAACCGGTCGAGCTGCTCGTTGCGCCCGCCCTGTCGAAGCTGCTCTTTCTTGGGTTTCTTCTGGGTTTTGGGATCAATGTCGCGCTTGAGTTTCTTAAGTGGATCCTCGGGTTGGCTCAGCATCATCGGAACCGTCAAAAGGATCATGAACAGACCCAGGATGCCGACAACGATCAGTGGGCCAAATTCGCCCAGATGCTCGGTCAGAAGGTCATTGATTTGTGTCAGGAACTCCATTTTGCTCCCTCCTTCAGACTTTGATGTTGGTCAGCGTGCGCATGACGAACAGGTTGGCGGTCAACAGAATGCCCACGATGAAGCAAGCGGGGATGAAATACGGGTGATCCATCACGCCGTCATAGTAGGCGGGGTCATTGACCAGGATCACGGCCAGCGCGATCAAAGGGAAGGCGGACAGGAATTTGCCCGACCACTGCGCCTCGGCGGTGATGGCCTTCACACGGCGGAACAGACGGAAGCGTGCCCGGATCACCTTGGCCAGGCCGGCCAGAACCTCGGCCAGGTTACCACCTGACTGCTGTTGGATGGTCACGGCCACAGCCAGAAACCGCAGATCCTGCATGTCGAGCCGTTCGGCCATGTCTTTCAAGGCTTCGCCCACCTCGCGGCCATAGGCGCTTTCATCGGCAATGATGCCAAACTCTGTTGCGATCGGATCATCGGATTCCTTTGCAACGATCTGAATCGCGGATACAAAGGGGTGCCCCACGCGCAGGCTTCGAACCATCAGTTCCACCGCATCGGGCAGTTGCTCTTCGAACAGGGCCATGCGTTTCTTGGCCTTGCCGTTGACCCAAAAATAGACCCCCCCGACACTCATCAGTATCGATGCCCCAACGCGTAGGGGCACTTCGGTCTGGGTTCCGATGCTGAGACCAACAAAAGCAACGCCAGCCAGTCCGATCATGATCATGATCAATTGGCGTGGTGTGAAAGCAATCGCCGCTTTTTGTGCCCGTTCCGCCAAAAGCGAATACAGCGGGATCGACGTTGATTTCATATGCTGCTGCATTTCCTTGCGCAGCTGTTCCAGCACCTGTTCCCGTCCAACGCCCTTGTCCAGCATGTCCAGGCGGCGATTTACCCTGCTGTTAAGGCTGATCGACTTGCCAAAGGCGACCAGATAGATGCCGTTGATCAGCACGATGACGCCCACAAAGATCAGGCCATAGATGATTGGTTCTGCACTCAATTGCATGGCATGTCCCCTTACATGGTCGTCGGTTCATAGATGGACGGCGGCAGGTCATACCCCCACATCCGGAACCGTTCGGAAAAGTGGCTGCGCACTCCGGTGGCGGTGAAGTGACCGATGATCTTGTTGTCTGGCGTCAGGCCAACACGCTGATAGCGAAAGATCTCCTGCATCGAGATCACGTCACCTTCCATCCCCGTAATCTCGGTGATCGAGGTCATGCGACGCGAGCCGTCTTGCAGGCGGCTTGCCTGCACGATCAGGTTCACAGCCGAAGAAATCTGGCTGCGCACCGCCTTGATCGGCATTTCGATCCCGGCCATAGCAATCATGTTTTCCAGACGGCTGACCCCATCGCGAGCCGAGTTGGCGTGGATCGTCGTCATCGATCCGTCGTGGCCAGTGTTCATGGCCTGCAACATGTCGATGACCTCTTCGCCGCGCGTCTCGCCCACGATGATGCGGTCTGGACGCATCCGCAGTGCGTTTTTCAGACAGTCGCGGGGCGAAACCTCGCCCTTGCCTTCGACGTTGGGCGGGCGGCTTTCCATCCGGCCCACATGGGTCTGCTGCAGCTGGAGTTCGGCCGTATCCTCGATCGTCAGGATGCGTTCGGCGTTGTCGATGAAGCTGGACAGTGCGTTGAGCGTTGTGGTCTTACCCGAACCGGTACCGCCCGACACGATCACGTTAAGCCGCGTTGAAACAGCCGCTTGCAGATAAGCTGCCATTTCTTCGGTAAAGGCGCCAAAGTTCACCAGGTCGTCGATGCCCAGCTTGTCCTTTTTGAACTTACGAATGGACACCAACGAGCCATCCACCGCAATCGGTGGCACCATTGCGTTGAAACGCGAGCCATCGGCCAGACGGGCGTCAACATAGGGGTTGGATTCATCGACGCGGCGACCCACGGCGGATACGATCTTGTCGATGATCCGCATCAGGTGCTTTTCATCCTTGAACGTCACATCGCTGATTTCCAGCTTACCGGCACGTTCGACAAAGACCTGTTGCGGGCCGTTGACCAGGATATCGTTGACGGTTTCGTCCTGTAGCAGCGTTTCCAGCGGGCCCAGGCCGGTGACCTCGTCATAGAGATCCTTGTTCAGCGTCGTGCGATCCTCGCGGTTGAGCACGATGCCCTTATTTTCCAGGATTTCGCTGGTAATGGTGCTGATTTCGTTGCGCAGTTCTGCCTCGGCGGCGTGTTCCAGCGCCGAAAGGTTCAGGTTTTCCAAAAGTTCTCGGTGCAGCTCGATCTTGATCTCGCCCATACGCTCTTTGCGTTTGCGATCCTTGTCGCCGGGCGCTGCAGTGGCGGCCTTGCCGGCCATCGGCTTGCGCAAGCTGGCTTGCGCAGGTTTTGGCTGGGGTGCGCTGGGCGCTGCTTCGACCTTTTTGACAGGCTTGGCCGGCTGCACCGGTTCG
Organism: Falsiruegeria mediterranea M17; assembly: GCF_900302455.1. GTDB lineage: Bacteria > Pseudomonadota > Alphaproteobacteria > Rhodobacterales > Rhodobacteraceae > Falsiruegeria > Falsiruegeria mediterranea. The sequence continues at coordinate 196,753 of NZ_ONZG01000010.1, read as the reverse complement.
GCCTTGGCGTTCTTTTTGTATCTCGAAAACATTTCAGTCCCCCAATCTCACTCGTTTACGCGGCCTCGGCGTCGCTGCGACCCAGGTCATGCAAGGATTGCGCGAGTTTCGCGATTTCCTTGCGCAGTGGGTTTTTGACAGCGGACGAGGCCAAAGGCAGACCGTGATCGGCGCCTTGTGTGACCTGCTTGCCGCCGTCGGGCAGTTGCAGGTCGATGGAAATCCCAAGGGATTCGCCCATGCGTTTAACCCTGCTCTTGCCGCTCAGGTCCGTGAACTTGGGCGCCCGGTTCAGGGCAAAGCGCAGCTTGTTGAACGGCAGATCCTCTGATTGCAGTGCGCGTTTCATCCGCAGGGAGTTCTGTGCAGAACGCATGTCCAGTTCGATCAGCGCAAAATAGACATGGGCGGCCTGCAACACAGTTTCCGACCACTGCACCAGTGTCTTGGGCATATCGACAACGACATAGTCGAAATGCGCCCGCGCCATTTCGATCACGCGTTCGATGTCTTCCGGCGTGATGATATCCAGCGGCACCATGTCCGACGGTGCTGTCAGAACCTGAAGCTTGTCCTCAAAACTCAGCAACGCTTGGCCAAAAACCTCTTCGTCCATGCTGTCGGTGTCCGACATCATTTCAAACACGGCCTCGCGGCGCGGCAGGTCCAAATAGGTGGATACCGAGCCGTATTGCAGGTCCAGATCCAGTAGACAAACGCTGGGCGCATTGTCCTTGTCCACGTTGGTCAGTTCCCAGGCCAGGTTCACCGCCATTGTTGTGGCGCCGGTTCCACCCGCCAAGCCGTGCACGACAATCAGCGCGCCCTCTTTCGAGCTGCCGGACTTCAGTTGGGCGGTGTTGTGTTGGCTTTGTTGGGGTTCCGGCTCCGGCGAACTCAACCGGTCGATGGCGGATTGCAGTTCCTGCTCGGGCAGGGGATAGGGAACAAATTCGTCCGCCCCTTTGCGCAACAGTTGGTGAAGCGATGCCGGTGTCACATCTTCAGCTATGAGGATGACTTTGACGCCCCGGGATTTGGCCTGCGTGATGATTTCACCCATCAAAACCAGGTTGTCTTCATCATCGCCGTCAATGGCCAAGGCGATGAACTCGAGTGATTCCGCTTCGCGCTGTCCAAAAAACGCCAGTGCTTCGGCAAATCCCAGGTCGCCCCAGCTTTCGCCAAGCGCGGTTTCCATGTCCTCGATCAAAAGATCGAAATTCTGCACGTCCCGGCTGACCGTACAGGCCAGGATCGGGTTGTGTTCGGGTTGTGGCGCTACACTGCTCATTGCCTTCATCCTCTTTACGGGGCACCTGAGACGAACTTGCCCAGCTCGGTTCAGATGCTGTCGCGCAACCTGAAAACGGTCGCACGTCACCTATTGAAAGCAATGTCGCTGTGAAGTTGGGCGAGATTTGGGCCGAAACAAACCAATTGTAGGGAAATGGGCGACGATACCGCCCAATTCGCTTGGATTGTTACTCTGAGAAGCCGCCCGAGCTCGAGGTCGAGGTCACTTTGGTTGGTGCCTCGGCGCTCTTGACGTAGTCGCGGTAGATTATCTGCGCATATTTTCCATCCAAAACAGTGGGATGGCGGCCGACAAAGCCCGATACCTCGGTCACGGTGCGGCGGTTGCGGCGATCCCGATCAGGGGTGTTCACCAGCGGTTTGGTTTCTCCGAACGAAGCCAGCGCCTCGAGCCGTGAGCGTTTGATGCCCTGGGCTGCAAAAAAGGCAACAACAGCCTGCGCGCGCCGCAATCCCAGGCGCTTGTTGTACGAGGCCGAGCCGACCGCGTCGGTGTGACCGTAAACGCGGAACTTCACTTCGGGAAACTGACGAATGAAATTTGCCTGTTTCAGCAGGGTTTGGCGGGCCGTATCGTCCAAGCTTGCGCTGTCGAAGGCAAAGTTGATCTGAGTGGGCACTTCGCGGGCGAATCTATCCGCCAGGGTCTGGGCGAAGTTGCGTTCGCCGTTCTGCATTTGTGTGTTGTTCAGGGTAGAGTTGCCGAAAGTACCGGAATCAACCTCGTATCCGGCCTCGCGACCACAGGCTGCAACGGCAACCATCAAACCCAGTGAGACAACCCATTTATGCATCGGACCCATCCCTTGTTTAGTCCAGCACGTAGCCGTACGAGCCGCTGAAATCTTGCTTGGCCACTTCCGAGGCCGCCCCGCCACCGGCACGTTCGGTGCGTGCAACCTGGCCATAAAGGAACAAGCCATTCTCGCTTGGCGGTTTTACCCGGTCTGTCGGCAGGGCGAGCGCCTCGCCACGAGTGGGGGTGACCAAATGCGCGGTCACGATGATCACCAGCTCGGTCTGGCTGCGCTGATAGTTGGCGCTGCGGAACAATGCTCCCAGAACCGGTACATCCCCGATCCAGGGCAATTGCGAGTTGTTGTCCAGGAATTCGTCTTCGATCAGGCCGGCAATGGCAAAGCTTTCACCGTCGCGCAGTTCCACCGTGGTCGAAGTTTCGCGCCGTGCAAACGCGGCGATGTTGAATCCGTTCACAACAACGCTGTTGTTGGGGTCAAGCGATGAGACAGCCGCCAGCAGTTCCAGGTTGATCAGATCACCGTCGACTACGCGCGGGATAAAGCTCAACTCGATGCCGAAGGGTTTGTATTCAACTGAAAACAGCCCGTCGCGCTGTGCCACCGGGATCGGATACTCGCCGCCTGCCAGGAACTTTGCCTCTTGGCCCGACAGGGCCGACAGGTTCGGTTCCGCCAGCGTGCGTACAACGCCTTTGCGCTCCAAAGCTTCGATCAGCAGGCGGATCTGCGTCGCGCCTGCGCTGAAACCAAAGAGGATGGCACCAGTGTTCTGATTTGTCGCCGGAATGTTCCCGTTCAGGGCGCCGGTCAGGTTCGGCTGGTTGTTCAGGGTGTTGATACCACCGGTCGCGTCACCGCCGCTGAAGCCCAGCGAGGCACTGAGCGATTTCGAAACCGACCGCTGCATCTCGGCAAAGCGGACCTTGAGCATGACCTGCTGCACGCCACCGACGCTCATCAGGTTCGACACCCGCTCGGGCGCATAGCGTTCGGCTAGATCGAGGGCCCGCTGGAGGCGTTGGGCGCTGGACACCGTACCCGACAGGACGATTCCGTCGTTGGCGGTGCGCACTTCAATTCTTTCACCTGGCAGGATCTGTCCCAGACGTTCCTTGAACTCGGTCACATCTGCCGCCACGCGCACATTCACATTCGTGATCAGGCGGCCGGTGGCATCCAACAGGGTCAGGGTGGTCAGACCGGGCGATTTGCCCAAGACGTAAATCGTGCGATCCGACAGGGATGAAATATCGGCAATTCCGGGATTGGCGATACTGAGTTCCGCAAAGGGTTCGTCGCTTTCGACAACAACTGCGCGGTTCATGGGCACATCCAGCGTTGCCGCCGTGCCCTTCTTCACAACACGCAGATTTTCCGCCTGCGCCATGGATCCGATGATCGGGGTACACGCCAGCGACAGCCCCAGCAGGGCTGCTTTGATCCATCCATCAATCTTCATGTGACCTGCCTCTCCGATCACGCCTCAAACTCGGGTCTTGTTGCCCGCTCTTTGCGCTACTGTGCGCCAGTTCCATTTTTTTTGCAAGAATCAATGGTTTCCGGGGCATTTCTTATGTGTGGTCCAAGCAACAACACAAAAGAGGCCCGCGCAGAAAGCGCGAACCCCTTTTTGGTAACTGTCTGATTTCCCATCAGTTTGTGCAGGGGATCGGAATTTCCATAACCTCGGCACCACGACGGGTGCGAATGGTGCAAACCTTCTCTTCAACCTGTTGCGGAGCAGCTTCGAGCTCGCCCAGTCCCAGCAGCGAGCGCTGGTTCACTTCAATGGCCGATGCGATGGTGTCGTCTTCGGCTCCCACCAGCGACAGCGACAGTCGCCCGGTGGTCTGGGCCTGTGCCAACGCTGCAACCTGCTCGGGTCGCGCCGAGACGGTGACTGTCCGTGCAATGGTGGCCCCGGTCAGATCGCCGCCTGCAATCTGGTCGACGGCAATCAGGTTGATGCCGGCCTGGATCAGGCGGGTAACTTCGCCTCGGGCCCCTTCAACAGTGTCGCCGATGTTGCCGGTCCAATACACGTCGACGCGGTCGCCGGGACGCAGGAATCCGGACACGCCCGAGGACACGTCAACGCGGATCGCAAAGGCCCGCATACCCCGTTGCAGCTGCGAGGTCAGGCCCGCATCTTCGCCAGGGGCGGTGACCTTGATGGCCATGATGGCCTCATCCTTTTCCATGGCGCGCAACACGAACCGATTGTCTTCAGTGTTCTCTGGGAACAATGCGTTCACTTCGGAAAAAGACCCTTCTGGCAAGGCACTTACGGGCCATTTCACCACTCGAACGTCGTCTTTGTTAAGCCGCTCGCCATATCGCAGAGCACGGGTCGCCACAAAGACGTCCTGGGTCGGAACAACCGCTTGTCGTGCTTGGCGTTCTCTTGCCAGCTCATTCTTGTGAGCGGTGATATATTTCTGCGCCATCATCACGGCCCCGCCCGCAAGGGCGACTCCGACGATCAACACCAATCCAAACACTGCACGCATGATTGTACCTCTACTTGCTATTTTCTTCGCGACTTCGAGGTTCAAACCCCCCCTCGACGCAAACACCCATGCTCACAGCTATTGGCCAATTGTGTCACAAAAAGGGACAATAGGGGCCAATTCGATGTTTGTTGATTAGCTTTTGTAACAACTGTAGCTGGGTATGAATTCTGACGTCAGGCCTGGCTGACGTGCCGAAAGCAGCCTTCTGGCTGCGATCGAGCTTGTGGCTCTGTCGAATTTTGACAAGACCTGATTGCGGTCTTCGGCGTCGACGTTTTATTCGCCACCGACGGGGACTGCTACGGTCGAGTTGCTGAGCGAGTTGTTCAGCGCTGACGATACGTCACCAGTGGGGCCATGAAGCGAAGCGATTGTTGCCCCGGCCAAGCCAACGACTGCGGCGCACAACACAACCCAGTCAACGGTAACTGCACCATCTTCATCCCTGAAGATATTCTTTACTCTTTCCCACATGACAATTCCTCTCTGGGCAGCTGTATGAGGAACAAAGGGCCGCGTCTTCGTTAAGACGCGGCCCCTCGAAAACTTTTGGCTCTAAGCCGGAATATTACTCGCCGCCAACAGCAGTTGCCACGGTCGAGTTGGTCAGGGCGTTGTTGACGTCGGTCGACAGAGCGCCTGTACCGCTGTTGATGCCCTGGTAAGCAACGCCAGCCAGTGCAACAACGGCTGCGGTCAGAACGACCCAGTCAACAGTCACGGCACCGTTTTCGTCTTTGCGGAAGTTTTTGATGAACTTGATCATGGTATGTCCCTCCTAAAGGATCACTTAGATTTGGTTGTCTCACCCTCGGTGACCTTCGAACCTGCTCTCTCTCGTTGGCCCGTGTCCGCCGTGGTATGAATGTATGTTTGCCTGTGAGGCGTGGCAGGATTTGGGCCAAAACCGGAATTTTCGTGCCCGAATTTAACTTTTTGCTCAGAATTGACCTAAGGTATTGATTTTGCGTTGGAAAAAATTTGAAACTTTTTCTGCACAACCTATGCGGCGGTGCAAAATGGTGCCAAATGGTGCCAAATGGGGCGAAATCGCCTCAATTCGGCGGGTTTTTCTGGATTTTGAGCCCCTTATCGGGAAGAAAAAACAAAAAAACATATCCATGAGGCGAGCAGAATGAACCTCAGAATAATTGTATTGGGCGCAACCGCGCTGTTTTTGGCGATTCCTGGCGTCGGATTCTCGCAATCCCCGACGCCGTTCCCTGATTTTCAGGCCAAACGACTCAAGGCACCGCCAAAAGGCAGCCGCCCCAAGATCACGGTGCAGATCGACCCGACTCAGCAGGTGCGCCCAGCCAAGGCCAAACCGGCCGAGGATGCGCCTGAGACACCAACACCGGGCGCGCCAGGGAAATACGCCTGGTTCTGGGACAAGATCTCTCCGGATCTGAACAAATCCGGTCCCGGCCGGTTGGAAGAGGCGATGCACACGCTGGCGGCAACCGGCGGCGTGTCGGTGCCACGGCTGCAGTTCATGCAGAACATCGCCAAGGAGCGCGGCATCCCTATTTTGCGCTCAACCGTGGGGACGGATGTGTCCCCGGCGCTGGTCCTGGCCGTCATCGCAGTGGAATCGGCTGGCAAGGCGGACGCAGTCAGCGGGGCAGGGGCCCAGGGTCTGATGCAGCTGATGCCTGCCACCGCAGCCCGCTTTGGTGTCAGCGATAGCCTGGAGCCGGATGAAAACATCGCTGGCGGCGTCAAGTATCTGGATTGGCTGATGGGAGAGTTCGGCCACGACCCGATCATGGTTCTGGCAGGTTATAACGCTGGCGAGGGGTCGGTCAGGCAACATCAAGGCGTGCCGCCTTTTCCCGAAACGCGGGATTATGTGCCCAAAGTGCTGGCGGCGTTTCAGGTAGCCAGCGGGCTATGTGCTACGCCGCCACAGTTGATCTCGGATGGCTGTGTGTTCACTGGTATGAACTAAAGGGCATCTCGGACCGCCAAATAGAAAAGGCCCGCCGAAAACGGCGGGCCTTTGTGATTCCATGTTGGGATGATCAGTTGACGATGGTCGCCTGAGTCGCCGCGCGCAACTCGTCTTCGGTCACGCCGTCGGCGGTTTCCACGATTTTCAGGCCACCCTCGACCACGTCTAGGACGCCCAAGTTGGTGATGATGCGGTCGACCACCGATTTGCCGGTCAGTGGCAGGGTGCATTCCTTCAGCACCTTGCTGTCGCCGTGCTTGTTGGTGTGGTCCATGACGACAACCACGCGGCCAACACCAGCGACCAGGTCCATCGCGCCGCCCATGCCCTTGACCAGCTTGCCGGGAATCATCCAGTTCGCCAGATCGCCGTTTTCAGCCACTTCCATCGCGCCCAGGATCGCCATGGCGATCTTGCCGCCGCGGATCATCGCAAACGACTGCGCACTGTCAAAATACGCGGTCTGGGGCAGTTCGGTGATAGTTTGCTTGCCTGCGTTGATCAGGTCGGCATCCTCTTCACCCTCGATGGGGAAGGGGCCCATGCCCAGCATGCCGTTTTCCGACTGCAGGGTTACTTCGACACCCTCGGGGATGTAGTTCGACACCAGCGTCGGAATGCCGATGCCAAGGTTCACGTACCAGCCGTCCTGCAGCTCCTGTGCCGCGCGGGCGGCCATTTGATTACGGTCCCATGCCATGTTGCGGTCTCCTTATGCTGCCGGGCGCGTGGTGCGCTGTTCGATGCGTTTCTCGTGATCGCCCTGGATGATGCGATGCACATAAATGCCGGGCAGGTGGATCGAATCCGGGTCCAGCGAGCCAGTGGGCACGATTTCCTCGACCTCAACGACACAGACCTTGCCACAGGTGGCAGCAGGCGCGTTGAAGTTGCGCGCGGTCTTGCGGAACACCAGGTTGCCGGTTTCATCCGCTTTCCACGCCTTGACGATGGCCAGATCGGCAAAGAGGCCCTCTTCCATGATGTAGTCTTCCATCGCACCATCTGGGCCGGTGGGGAATTGCTTCTCCATCTTGCCGTCGGCGATCACGGTGCCCACGCCGGTCTTGGTAAAGAAGCCCGGGATGCCTGCGCCACCGGCGCGCATACGCTCGGCCAGGGTGCCCTGCGGGTTGAACTCAAGCTCGAGTTCACCGCTCAGATACTGGCGCATGAACTCGGCGTTCTCGCCCACGTATGAGCTGATCATCTTCTTGACCTGTTTGGTCTGCAACAGGATGCCGATGCCGAAATCATCGACGCCCGCGTTGTTGGACGCAAAGGTCAGATCCTTGGTGCCAGCTTCTTTGATGGCGTCGAGCAGCAGCTCGGGAATGCCGCACAGACCGAAGCCGCCGGCGGCGATGAACATGCCGTCGTGCAGCAGCCCGTCGAGCGCCTCGGCGGCGTTGGCGTAAACTTTCTTCATGGAAAACTCCCCCAATGACTTGGTGATGCAGGGGTTTTGCCGCCACGTCACGGTGAAGTCAACAAAGCGCAGGGGGCGCTGGTATTTCTACCTAAAGCGTTTCCGGGTTTGAGTATGAGAAATTTATCGCAAATGTCCTGAAAGCGCGCCGCGCGGCAAGGTTTTTGCGATTCTTCAGGCCCGAAACGCTTTAATCAAACGGCCGGGTGCGTGACCCGGCCGTCTGTAAACTTCAACTTTCAGCGGCCTTCTTTGTTGCGGCTTTCTTGGTCGTCGTCTTTTTGGCAGCCGCCTTCTTCTTAGGGGCTGCCTTTTTCTTGGAGCCCTTCTTGGCTGCCTTTTCGTTGACCAGCTCAACCGCCATCTCGACCGTCACATCCTCGGGCTTGGTCTCCTTGGGCAGGGTCGCGTTGACCTTCTCCCACTTCACATAAGGACCATAGCGCCCTTCATAAACGGCCATGACGCCGCCATCAGGGTGCTCGCCCAGCTCACGCAGGGGCTTGGCCGCTGTGCCACGTCCGCGGCCCGGATTGGCGCGCTTGTCAGCCAAAAGCTGCACGGCGTGGTTCATGCCGATGTCGAACATCTCTTCCCAGGTTTTGACGTTCACATAGGTCGGCTTTTCTGCGTCCGGCAACTTGTGCATGATATAGGGGCCAAACCGGCCCAGATTGGCGCTGATCTTGCCACCCTCGGGGTGGTCGCCCACATGGCGCGGCAGACTGAGCAGTTTCAGCGCCTGTTCGAATGTGGTGTTCTCCTTGGGCCAGCCGCCATGACGTACCTGCGGCAGAGAACTGCGCTTGGGCCGCTTGTTCTCGGGCGTTGCCTCGCCGCGCTGCACATACGGGCCAAAGCGTCCGTCCTTGAGCCAGATTTCGTCGCCTTCATCCGTGCCTAGCAGTTTCTCTTCGCCCTGCGCGCCTTCGCCCGCGATGGGACGCGTATAATTGCACTCAGGATAGTTGCCACAGCCCACAAAGCCGCCGGTGCGAGAGGTTTTCAGGTGCAACTGACCGGTGCCACACTTGGGGCAGACACGCGGGTCGGTGCCATCTTCACGCGGCGGATACAGCTGCGGGGCCAGCGCCTCATCGAGCTTGTCCAACACCTCGGAAATCCGCAGCTCGGATGTCTCACCAATCGCGGCCGAAAAATCGCGCCAGAATTTGCTGAGCAGCTCTTTATAGTCGCCGTCGCCCGCGCTGACGTGGTCCAGCTGGCTTTCCAGGTTCGCGGTGAACTCGTACCCCACATAGTTGCGGAAAAAATTCAGCAGGAAGATCGTGACGATCCGGCCCTTTTCTTCGGGAATCAGGCGGTTCTTGTCCTTGCGGACATATTCGCGGTCCTGAATCGTGGTCACGATCGACGCATAGGTCGACGGACGCCCGATGCCGAGCTCCTCCATCCGTTTGACCAGAGTGGCTTCGGTATAGCGCGGCGGGGGCTGTGTGTGGTGCTGCAGCGCCAGCACCGCTTCATTCTTGGCCAGGATCGCCTCTTTCGCGATCTTGGCCCCTTCGGTTACCTGCGCCTCGCCGGTGGCCTTGGCAAACTGATCCGCCAGAGAGGTCTTGGCAAAGACCGCCGGTTCGCCCTGCATCACTTGCGGCAGACGCTTGTCATCCTCGTCCGCTACATCATCGCGGCCCTCTTCATAGACGCGCATGAACCCGTCAAACAGCACGACTTGACCAGTAGCCCGCAGACCAACCTGGCCATCGTCACTGCCAACCTCAACCGTGGTGCGTTCCAGCCGCGCTGCCGCCATCTGGCAGGCAATCGTCCGTTTCCAGATCAGATCATAGAGCTTGCGCTGATCATCTTCGATTCTCAGCTGCGAGGCGTCCTTGGTCATATCCGTGGGCCGGATACATTCGTGCGCCTCTTGTGCGTTCTTGGCCTTGTTCTTGTACATGCGCGGACTGTCGGGCACGTACTCTGCGCCATAGCGATCCGCGATCGCGTCGCGTGCGGCAGTCACAGCCTCGGGCGCCATGTCGATGCCGTCGGTCCGCATATAAGTAATGTAACCCGCCTCATAGAGACGCTGCGCCGTGCTCATGGTCTGACGCGCGCCCATGCCGAACTTGCGGCTGGCCTCTTGCTGCAAGGTCGAGGTCATGAAAGGCGCCGAAGGGTTGCGGTTGGCAGGCTTGGCCTCGACCGACTGCACGCTCAGCGCGCGAGAGGTGATCGCCTGCACCGCCAATTCGGCCTGAGTGGCGTTGGTCAGGTCCATCTTGTCAAGTTTGTTGCCCGCCAGTTTGACCAACCGCGCCTCATACGTCTGACCGCGCGGCGTGTCGAACAGCGCCTTGACCGACCAGTACTCCACCGGCTTGAAGGCCTCGATCTCCATCTCGCGTTCGACGATCAGGCGCAGACAGACTGACTGCACGCGGCCCGCAGATTTCGCACCGGGCAGCTTGCGCCACAGAACGGGCGACAGGTTGAACCCCACCAGATAATCCAGCGCACGGCGGGCCAGATAGGCCTCGACCAGGGGCATGTCGACCTGGCGCGGGTTCTGCATCGCCTCGGTCACGGCAGATTTGGTGATCGCGTTGAACACCACGCGGCTGACCGGCGTGTCCTTTTTGATTGACCGGCGCTTGGTCAGCGCCTCTTGCAGGTGCCAGCTGATCGCCTCGCCTTCGCGGTCGGGGTCGGTCGCGAGGATCAGTTCGTTGTCTTCTTTCAGCGCATCGGCAATGGCTTTGACATGTTTGCGGCTGTCGTTCCCGACCTCCCATTTCATGTCAAACTCATTGTCTGTATCGACCGATCCATCCTTGGGCGGCAGGTCGCGAACGTGACCGTACGAGGCTAAGACGGTGTAGTTGGAGCCAAGATACTTGTTGATCGTTTTGGCCTTGGCTGGCGATTCTACAACAACTACGGGCATTTAGGGGCAAACCTCATTAAGCGGATACGGCGCGTTCTATGGCCGGGCAAGATGTGGGGTGCAAGGGCCGATTGTCAATCCGTGCCGTTTCGGCGCAGGATTGACGAAGCGTTTTGGATACAGGGGGTAGGGATGCGTACGGTTTGGGCAGCTGTGATATGGGCACTGCTGGCGGCGTCAGCTCAGGCCTGGACGGAACCCGCACGCGGCAGTCAAACCCGCAGCGATTTGATGAGTGCCGTGCGCCCGCTGGTCGAATGGCAGTTGGGCGCACCGGTGCAATTTGTGGTGAACGAACTGCGGGCCGAAGGCGATGTCGCCTACTGGTCGCTATCGCCGCAAAGACCGGGTGGCGCGGCGATCGACCTGTTTTCCACACCGGCCTATCAGCGGGGCGCGCTGAGTTACGAAGAACTCGATGGTTTGCGATTTCACGTGCTCTACCAGAAATCCGGCACCGTCTGGGTCGCTGTGCAATGGTCAATGGGGGCGACAGACGTTTGGTGGGCGGCGCCGGACTATTGCGCGATCTGGCGCCCAGTGACGCCAGAGGTCTGTCAGGGACTGTAACCGTCAGTGCGCCAATGACAGCAATCCACCTGCCTGTCGGTTGATCTTGCCATCAAGCTCCAGATCCACGAGCGCTGGGCCGACGTCTCCGGCCGAGGCCTGCAGGTCCCGGATCAACTGATCCTCGGCCACAGGCGAGGGGCCCAACCGGTTCAATATCTGGGTGTGCAGTTGCGCGGTCTCCTGCAAGCTGCGTTTTGGAGCAGGGCGCGGGGCCTCTTGCAGGACCTGATCCAGAGCCAATTGCTCGGGTTCCTGCATCGGCAATGCGGCAATCACGTCATCAGCGTTGCGCACAAGCTGCGCCCCGTCGCGGATCAACATGTTACAGCCCGCAGCGCGTGCATCAAAGGGGTGCCCCGGCACCGCCAGAACCTCGCGCCCCTGATCCAGCGCGTCGCGCGCAGTTATGAGACTGCCGGATTTGGCGGCGGCCTCGACCACGACAACGGCCTGAGACATGCCCGAGATGATCCGATTGCGACGTGGAAAATGCCGCGCCTGCAGGCGCATGCCCATCGGTTGCTCGGACACCCGCAGCCCTTGATGCGCAATGTCATTGGCCAAGCCTGCATTCTCGGATGGGTAAACAACGTCGACGCCGCCCGCCATGACGGCCACGGTGCCGGTTTTCAGCGACGCCAAATGCGCCGCTGTATCAATGCCACGTGCCAGCCCCGACACGATGACATTGTCCTTGGCCCCCAGATCATGCGCCAGGGCGCGGGCCATGCGGGCCCCCAACGAACTGCAATTGCGGGCGCCGACCATCGCGATCATCGATCGGTTCAGCAGGGACGTGTCGCCAATCGCCCACAACAGGGGCGGCGCGTCCGAGATGTCGGCCAGAAACTTGGGATACAAAACATCGCCCAGGCACAAAAGCTGCGCTTTGGCAGCCTTTGCGACCTTGAGCTCTGCTTCAATGACACCGGTCGGACAGATTTCATAGTCCTTTTCACCGGCTGCGCGCGCCACTTCGGGCAACGCGGCAAGCGCATTCTGCGCTGTGCCATGTTCGCTCAGAAGTCGCCGAAACGTTGTCGGCCCGACCCGTCGCGAGCGCAAAAGACGGAGCCACGAAAACCGATCCTCTTCCGTGGTGGGTGGGAGTGGGGGGTGATAGGAAGAATGCTGTTCCTCGGTCATCCTGTGCTCCGCCTTGTTGCAACTAAAGGTTTACAGGCGAGGAGGTTAACGCGCGGTGAATCGAATAAAATTTATTCCGTTTCTTTCACGTGTTTTGGGCGCGCCCATGGTTAGTAATTGAAATTACTTAGGAAAATCTTCCGTTGTGGTGGGGTTTGCACGCATGTGCCCGGTCAACACGGTCTCTCCCTGCGATTCGCCGCGGCGAAACGGGTTACTGCATTCACGTATTGACTCATAATACCAATGTACCTAGGTAACACATATGATCCAAAAGCCAGAACGCGTTCAAACCGGCATACGCATCGAAAAACGGTTGTTGAAAGTCCTCAAGGCGCTCGCCGAGCACCTCGACATGTCGTTGGGTGACATGATCGAGGGCATGGCGCTGCACAGTTTTGAGGGGAAACCACCTTTCTCAGCAGAGACGCTTGAGAAAATCGAAAAGCTCAAGAGCGTCTATGACCTGGATTGGACGGCTGCTGACAGTCACATGTTCAAAGAGGAGGACACATGACCCACACCCAAACCTCGGACCTCACGCAGGCGTTTGAAGCGCATGAGATCGACAACACGCAGTTTCGGCACGCCGAGCACGTGCAGGTCGCTTATGAACTGCTGCAGAAATACGATTTCATTGATGCGGCGGCGATCTATGCTAAAGGAATCCGTACCCTGGCCGCCGCCGCTGGGGCGCCGCAGAAGTTCAACCTGACGATAACTTACGCGTTCATGAGCCTGATTGCCGAACGACAGGCCCAATCACACAACGGCGGATTTGCCGGGTTCGTCTCTGCGAACCCCGATCTGATGTGCAAGGACGTTCTGGCACAGTGGTACGACACGGCACGTCTAACCTCGGATACCGCGCGCAATGTGTTCCTGATGCCGGAACCGGCATCCAACATGCGCGCGGCTTAGGGTCAGGCCGCAGAGCCGCCCACGGTCAGCCCGTCCATCAAAACGGTGGGCTGGCCCACGCCAACAGGCACCCATTGGCCGTCCTTGCCGCAGTTGCCCATGCCGGGGTCCAGCGCCATGTCGTTGCCCAAGCCCCGGATACGCTTAAGGGCCGAGGCGCCATCCCCGATCAGGGTCGCACCCTTCACAGGTGCGCCGATCTTGCCATTCTCAACCCGGTAGGCTTCGGTGCAGGAGAAGACAAACTTGCCGTTGGTGATGTCCACTTGACCGCCGCCAAAGCCCACGGCCCAGATGCCATCCTTGATCTGCGCCACCAGATCGGCTGGGTCTGCATCGCCGCCTAACATATATGTATTGGTCATCCGCGGCATCGGCTTGTGCGCATAGCTCTGCCGCCGCCCGTTGCCTGTGGGGTCCACCCCCATCAGTCGCGCGTTCTGCCGGTCCTGCATATAGCCAACCAGAATGCCGTCCTCGATCAGCGTGGTCTTGTGCGACGGCGTGCCTTCGTCATCCACGGTGATCGACCCGCGCCTGTCCGGGATGGTGCCATCGTCCAGAACGGTCACACCCTTGGCGGCCACCTGCTGTCCCATCAGTCCTGCAAAAGCCGAGCTGCCCTTGCGGTTGAAATCCCCCTCAAGCCCGTGACCGATGGCTTCGTGCAGTAGGATGCCGGGCCAACCGGGGCCAAGCGCCACCTCCATCACACCCGCAGGGGCGGGCACGGCCTCAAGGTTCACCAGGGCGACCCGCAATGCTTCGCGCGCTTTGGCCTGCCAATCCACCGGATCAATCAACCCGTCCAGGCCCACACGACCGCCACCGCCAGCACTGCCAGATTCACGGCGGCCGTTTTGTTCCACGATCACGGACACATTCACGCGGGTCATCGGACGCACATCGCGCACATGCACCCCATCGGGGCGCAGGATCTCGACCTCTTGCAGGGATGCCCCCAACGAGGCCGAGACCTGAACCACCCGCGAATCCAGATCGCGGGCAAAGGCGTCGATCTCGCGCAGCGTCTCGATCTTGACCGGAAATGAGGCGGATTCGATCGGATCTGCGTCCGTATAGAGATGCGTGTTGGTGCGGGCAGGGGCCTCGGCCAGGGTGCCACCCCCAGCCCCAACCGCAAGGCGCGCGGTCTCTGCGGCGCGCTTCATCGCCGCGATCGACACCTCGGTCGAGTGGGCATAGCCGGTCACGTCACCCTGCACAGCGCGCAACCCGAACCCTTCGGAAGCATCATAAGACGCCGACCGCAGCCGCCCGTCATCAAACACGAGAGATTCGGATTTGCGCCGCTCGACAAAGACTTCTCCGTCGTCGGCCCCATCGGTTGCCCCTTGCAGGACAGACAGGGCGTCATCCATGGGAAGAACGGTTTCAAAAGGTCGAAAGGTGTCCTGGGACATGGGCGGGGCCTCGTTCATTTGATCCAGATCAAAAATAGCGTCTGTTTGACGCAAGCATTTTGCTTTATCTGCCACCCGGAATATGATTTTTAGCGTCGACAAAGACAATGGGACCGGTGCGTTTTGATTCACCGTGCCCCGTCAGGGACAAAAAGATCAAACGATCAGGACACGAAATGAAAAACCTTTTCACGCTTACGGGGCTGTTTGCCACACTTCTCAGCCTGCCCGCCGCGGCGCAAGATCTGGAAATCATCGGCAAGCCAGTCGACGGCGCCATGGGCTTTCAGCCCGCAGCAACCGGTCTGGCTTCTGAGCTTCACAGCCTGGACAACCTTCTTCTGATCATCATCACAGTGATCTGTGTGTTTGTGGCGGGTCTGATCCTCTACGTGATCCTGCGCTTCAACCGTCGCGCCAACCCGAACCCCTCGTCGTTCACCCACAACACCCCGATCGAGATTCTGTGGACGGTTGGTCCGATCTTGATTCTGGTCTTCATTGGCGCGTTCAGCCTGCCGGTGCTGTTCAACCAGCAGGAAATCCCCGAAGGTGACATCACCATCAAGGTGACAGGCTACCAGTGGTACTGGGGTTATGAGTATGTCGATCACGAGTTCGGTTTTGAGAGCTTCATGCTGGGCCGCGAAGGTCTGGAAGCTGCCGGTTACAGCCAGGATGAATACCTGCTGGCCACCGACACCGCCGTTGTCGTGCCCGTTGGCAAGACCATCGTGATGCAGGTGACCGGTGCGGACGTGATCCACTCGTGGACGATCCCGGCGTTTGGCGTGAAACAGGACGCGGTTCCCGGTCGTCTGGCCGAACTGTGGTTCAATGCCGACAAAGAAGGCATCTATTTCGGTCAGTGTTCGGAACTCTGCGGCAAAGACCACGCCTATATGCCGATCACCGTCAAAGTCGTCAGCCAAGAGGCCTATGACGAATGGCTGAAAGGCGCGATCGAAGAGTATGCGGGCGTTCCGCAGGCCTATCAGGTCGCCTCGAACTAAGTCGGATGGGGTGTGGGTGACACACCCCGACGCACCCGAACGTGACAAGTAAGGTGCGCCACGCGGCGCATTTTTCGCCCCCGAAGGACCCAAGATGACCGACGCAAGCATCAACGCCAGCACACAGAGCCAGTCAAAGGCTTATGAGGACGAGGCCAGCTTTGGCGATTACTTCTCGCTGCTCAAGCCGCGCGTGATGTCTCTGGTCGTGTTCACGGCCTTTGTTGGCCTGGTGGCGGCACCCGTATCGGTGCACCCGGTCATCGGCTTCTGCGCCATCCTGTTCATTGCCATTGGCGGCGGCGCATCCGGCGCGCTGAACATGTGGTGGGATGCGGACATCGACCGCGTGATGAAACGCACCAAGGGCCGCCCGATCCCGTCGGGCAAAGTGCAGGAAGGCGAGGCGCTGAGCCTTGGTCTGGCGCTGTCGGGCCTGTCGGTGGTCATGCTGGCCCTGGCTGCAAATGTGTTTGCCGGTTTGTTCCTGGCCTTCACCATCTTCTTTTACGTCGTCATCTACACGATGTGGCTCAAGCGTTCGACGCCGCAGAACATCGTGATCGGCGGCGCGGCGGGTGCATTCCCGCCCGTGATCGGCTGGATCGCGGCGACTGGTACCATGTCGGTCGAGCCCTGGCTGATGTTTGCCCTGACCTTCATGTGGACCCCGCCGCATTTCTGGGCGCTGGCGCTGTTCATGCGCTCGGACTATGACGACGCAGGCGTGCCGATGCTGACCGTGACCCACGGTCGCCGCTCTACCCGGGTACACATCCTGGTCTACACCATCCTGCTGGCCTTGCTGGCCGTTGGCACGGCGTTTTCGGACATCGGTGGTCCGACCTACCTTGTGGTCGCGGCGGTCCTGAATGTCATGTTCCTTCACGGCGCCTGGAAGATCTCGCGCCGCAACGAGGACGACTCCGAGGCCGACAATTTCAAGGTCGAGCGCAGCTTCTTCAAACTGTCTCTGCTTTACCTGTTCCTGCACTTTGGTGCGATCTTGGCCGAGGCCGTCCTGAAACCCTATGGTCTGGGAGGCTGGTCATGAGCCTGCGCAAAGAGCATGAACTGCACGGCCGCCGCTTTGGCCGTAACCTGGGCGTGGGCCTCACGCTGGCTGCCTTCATCGTGATCGTGTTCAGCCTGACCATCGTCAAGGTCTCGCGCGGCGATTTCCAGATGGTCCCCAACACCGAGGTGCAGAACTGATGGCGATGAGCGGTCCCCAGAAAACGGTGATGCAGACCGTCGGCGTGGTTATCCTGATGGGCGGCCTGGCTTGGGCGTCGGTGCCGTTCTACGACTGGTTCTGCCGGGTCACCGGTTTTGGCGGTGTCACCGGCGTGGCCGAAACCGGCTCGGACACCATCCTGGACAAAACCATCAAGGTGCGTTTCGACGCCTCAAAAGACCGCGACATGCCGTGGGAGTTCAAGCCGGTTGAACGCACCATGGAGGTGCGCATCGGCGAGACCGGGCTCGCGTTTTACGAGGCCTACAACCCCACCGACCGCCCCGTGGCCGGGCAGGCGTCCTACAATGTGACGCCCTATGCTGCCGGTGGATATTTTGACAAGATTCAGTGCTTCTGCTTCGAGGAGCAGGTGCTGCAACCGGGTGAACGGGTGCAAATGCCCGTGACCTTCTTTGTCGATCCCGAGATTGTCGAGGATCGAGAGGGCAAATATGTGCATACGATCACGCTGTCGTATACATTCCACGAAATTGATCTGCCCGAGGGCTATGCCGCCCTTGATACAAAAGCAGACAATCAAACGAACTAAGCCGCTAGGTGAGGGACACTGAAATGGCACACGCTAAAAACCACGATTACCACATTCTACCGCCATCGATCCTGCCTTTGCTGGGTGCGATCGGTGGCTTTATCATGCTGTTCGGCGCTGTGCTGTGGATGCATGGCATCACGCCCTACATGTTCTGGGGCGGCCTGGTTCTGGTGCTCTACACCATGTACGACTGGTGGTCCAAAGTGGTGCAGGAAAGCCGTATCGGCGATCACACCAAAGTGGTTCGCATCGGCCTGCGCTATGGCTTCATCCTGTTTGTCATGTCCGAAATCATGTTCTTCTTCGCGTGGTTCTGGTCGTTCTTCAAACATGCGATGTATCCGATGCAGGAATACACCGGCACCGAATACGTCCAGCCTGACATCCACGTGGTTGACGCCTTCCACCTGCCGCTGATCAACACCGTTGTTCTGCTGCTGTCGGGTTGCGCCGTCACCTGGGCGCACCACGCTCTGGCGCACGACAACGACCGCAAGGGCCTGATCCAGGGTCTGGCCATCGGGATCGTTCTGGGCGTCTTCTTCACCTTCCTGCAGGCGTTCGAATACTACGAGCTGCTGGCTCACGAAGGCTGGAAATTCGGCGACGACATCTTCTACTCGAACTTCTTCATGGCCACCGGTTTCCACGGTTTCCACGTTCTGATCGGTACCATCTTCCTGCTGGTCTGCCTGGCGCGCGCTGGCAAGGGTGACTTCACCCCCGAGCAGCACGTCGGCTTTGAGGCCGCTGCCTGGTACTGGCACTTTGTTGACGTTGTATGGCTGTTCCTGTTCTTCGCTGTCTACCTCTGGGGCCAGTCGGTTCTGTAAGAAAGGCGTCGAGCGGTTGCAAAACGGCTGACAACACGTAACAAGCACAGCGCGCGGGGCACATCCCCGGGCGCTGTTTTCAATTCAACCAGTTGGGCAACGCACATCCATGGGCCGTTTCCTTTTTCTGCTGATCATCGTGGCCGCTGGCCTCGGGGTGCTGCTCTATCTGGGCACCTGGCAGGTGCAGCGCCTGGCCTGGAAGGAGGGCGTGCTGGCCGAGATCGAGGCCCGCATCGCCGCCGATCCCGTCGCCGTCCCTGATCAGATCGACCGCGAGCGTGATCGCTATCTGCCTGTCACCGTGACCGGGGAAATGCTGCCGGGCGAAATCCACGTGCTGGTCTCGGTAAAACGCGTTGGCCCCGGATACCGCATCCTGGCCCCGTTTGATGATGGCACCCGCGTGATCATGATCGACCGCGGTTTTGTTCCGCTAGAGGACAAGAACACGCTCCGCGCCATCGGCCCGATGACGATCACCGGAAACCTGCATTGGCCGGACGAGGTCGACGACTATACCCCCGAACCGGACGTCCAGGGAGAGATCTGGTTCGCGCGTGAGGTCGACATGGCCTCGGTCGTTTTGGGCACCGATCCGATCCTTTTGATCGCAAGGTCCAAAACCGACCCGAATGTGACGCCCTTGCCCGTCGACACCAGCGGCATTCCCAACGATCACTTGCAATACGCGGTCACATGGTTTGGCCTGGCCCTTGTCTGGGCCGCCATGAGCGCGTTTTTCCTGTGGCGCACCCGCGCCCGTACAGAGAGCTAGAGAGCGATGAAATACATCTCGACCCGGGGCCAAGCGCCCGAGCTTACATTTGAAGAAGCCATGCTGACCGGCCTGGCGCGCGACGGCGGCCTCTATGTGCCCGCCGAAATTCCGACGATGACCAAGGACGAGATCGCCGACCTTGCGGGCAAATCCTATGAAGAGGTCGCCTATCGCGTGATGCGCCCCTTTGTGGGCGACAGCTTCACGGACGAAGAATTCCGCGATATCATCGACCGCGCCTATGCAGTGTTCGGTCATGACGCCCGCGCGCCTTTGGTGCAGCTCAACGAAAACCACTACCTGCTGGAACTGTTCCACGGGCCCACGCTGGCGTTCAAAGACTTCGCAATGCAGCTGATTGGTCAGCTGTTTCAGGTGGCCCTGAAACGCCGCGGCGACCGTGTGACCATCGTTGGTGCGACCTCGGGCGATACCGGCTCGGCCGCGATGGAAGCCTTCAAGGGGCTGGATGCAGTCGACGTCTTCATCCTGTTCCCCGATGGCCGCGTCTCGGAGGTGCAGCGCCGTCAGATGACCACCCCGCAAGAGGCCAACGTTCACGCGCTGGCGCTGGATGGTGATTTCGACGACTGCCAGGCGGCTGTGAAGGAGATGTTCAACGATTTCGACTTCCGCGATGGCGTCAAACTGGCCGGTGTGAACTCGATCAACATCGCGCGCGTGTTGGCGCAGGTGGTCTATTACTTCACTTCCGCCGTCTCTTTGGGGGCTCCGCACCGCAAGGTCAGCTTTACCGTGCCCACCGGCAACTTTGGCGACATCTTTGCGGGCTACATCGCCAAGCAGATGGGCCTGCCCATCGAGCGTCTGGTCGTGGCTACCAACCAGAACGACATTCTGCACCGCTGCCTGAGCGGGCAGGGCTATCACAAGGGCGAAACCATCCCCTCGATCAGCCCCTCGATGGACATTCAGGTCAGCTCCAACTTCGAGCGCGCTTTGTATTTTGCCTATGGCCGCGACAGCAACGCCGTGGCGCAGCTGATGGACGAATTGAAATCGGGCGGCGGGTTCGAGGTCAGCCAGGGCGCAATGGAAGCCTTGCGCGAGCAATACGACTCGGGCCGCGTCAGCGAAGACGAGACACTGGCGACGATCAAGTCGACACTGGCGTCGAGCGGCGAGCTGCTGTGTCCGCACTCGGCTGTTGGTGTGATGGTGGGCGAGGCACAACGCGACGCCGCCATCCCGATGATCACCCTTGCCACCGCACACCCGGCCAAGTTCCCGGCAGCGGTCGAAGAAGCCAGCGGTGTACATCCACCTCTTCCCTCTCGCATGTCTGATCTATATGAACGCTCGGAACGGATGACCCGCGTTGCCAATGATCTGGGCGTCCTGCAATCCCATATCAAAGAGCATATCGCCAAGTGACAGTAAGACAGGACCAACTGAGCAACGGTTTCCGGATCGTCAGTGAACATATGCCGGGGCTGCAATCGGCCTCGATCGGGATCTGGGTATCCGCCGGTGCCCGCCACGAACGCATCGAGCAGAACGGCATTGCGCATTTCCTTGAACACATGGCGTTCAAGGGCACCAAACGGCGCAGTGCGTTGCAGATCGCCGAGGCGATCGAGGATGTGGGCGGCTATATCAACGCCTACACCTCGCGCGAGGTGACGGCTTACTATGCCCGAGTGCTCAAGGCCGATGTGCCGCTGGCGATGGACGTGATCGGCGACATCGTGATGAACCCGGTCTTTGATCCCAAAGAGATCGAGATCGAGCGCGGCGTGATCCTGCAGGAAATCGGTCAGGCCGCAGACACACCCGACGATGTGATCTTTGACTGGCTACAGGAAGAAAGCTATCGCGATCAGCCTTTGGGCCGGACTATTCTGGGCTCGACCGAGCGGGTGAGCAACTTCACGCGCGAGGATCTGTCTGGTTTTGTTGCCGAGCATTATGGTCCCGAACAGATGATCCTGTCCGCAGCCGGTGCCGTGGATCACGACATGCTGGTCAAAATGGCGACTGAGATGTTTGGCCACCTGAAACCCCGCAAGGGCCTGATCGCGGATGCGGCCCGGTTCACCGGCGGTGAGGCGCGACAGCTCAAGGATCTGGAACAGGCGCATTTTGCGCTCGCCCTGGAAAGCCCCGGCTACCGCGACGACCAGATCTACACCGCGCAGATCTATTCCAGCGCTTTGGGTGGCGGTATGTCGTCCCGTCTGTTCCAGGAAGTCCGCGAAACCCGTGGCCTGTGCTATACCATCTTTGCCCAAACCGGCGCTTATGCCGACACGGGTGCCACCACGATCTATGCCGGCACCTCGGGCGAGCAGGTCGCGGAACTGGCCGGGATCACCATCGACGAGATGAAGCGCGCCGCCGACGATATGTCGGATCAAGAGGTCGCCCGCGCCCGCGCCCAGATGAAGGCGGGGATGTTGATGGGGCTGGAAAGCCCGTCAAACCGCGCCGAACGCCTGGCCCGCCTAGTGCAGATCTGGGACGAGGTGCCCTCGCTCGAGGATACGGTGGCCCGGATCGACGCAGTCTCTCGCGACGACGTGCGCGCCTTTGCCGAGCAGATGGCCGTCCGCGCCCCCGCCGCACTTGCAGTCTATGGCCCGGTCGACGCGGCGCCCTCTCTGCAGGAGTTGCAAGAAAGGCGCGCCGCCTGATGCTTCTGTCCAAGCGCAAGCTGAAGATCGAGACCGAACGTCTGAGCCTGCGCCCGCCGGTGCATTCGGACTTTCGTGAATGGTCTGCCTTGCGCCGGTCAAGCGAAGCCTACCTGACCCCGTGGGAGCCCAGCTGGGCCCCCGACCACCTGACGCGCAAGGCCTTCACCAACCGGGTCTATTGGGCGCAGCGCTCGGTCTCGGGCGGCACTGCGATCCCACTGTTCCTGTTCCGGCGCGAGGACGAGCGCCTGTTGGGTGCCATCACGCTGGACAACATCCGTCGTGGACCTGCACAAGCAGGTACGCTGGGGTACTGGACCGGCCAGGCCTATGCGCGCCAAGG
Source organism: Falsiruegeria mediterranea M17 (assembly GCF_900302455.1). Taxonomy (GTDB): domain Bacteria; phylum Pseudomonadota; class Alphaproteobacteria; order Rhodobacterales; family Rhodobacteraceae; genus Falsiruegeria; species Falsiruegeria mediterranea. Next base: position 174,381 of record NZ_ONZG01000010.1, on the reverse strand, counting down.
CTACATGCGCGAAGCCATCGGTGCGATGCTGCATTACGCTTTTGCCCGCCTTGACCTCAGCCGGATCGAGGCTGCGTGTTTGCCGGAAAACACGGCCTCTCGCGGGCTACTGGAAAGCTCGGGCTTCAAATACGAAGGCGTGGCGCAGTCTTATCTGCAGATCAACGGGCGGTGGCGGACGCATGTTCTGTATGCATCGTTGCGCAGCGATCGGCGTGGGAAAACGGACGTTGGGTGAGTGTTGAGACGTTGGATAGGGGTTTAACCCCAAACCCCAGAGTATTTGAAAAAGGGTGAAGATAGGGTGACTTGAGGCTCAACTACGCTAAACTTCGCTCATGCGGTGGTTTTTGGTAGGGGTCTTGAGTTTGGTGGCGGCGGCGGCGGGCGCGCAAGAGCGGCGGCCGAGTCACTGTATCGCCATCGCCGATGCAGCCCCCGGTCTCGAGTATCTGCACAAAGCAAGCTGGCAGGATCCGGTGCCGCAGTATTCGGTCAGGATCAGCTATATCGCCCATGCTTCGTTCCTGTTGCAGACCCATGGGGGGCTGAGCGCCGTTACAGATTTCACCGGCTTCATTGGCAACGTCGATCTGATCCCGGATGTGGTCACCATGAACCACGCCCATGAAACTCATTGGACCGCCTTTCCCGACCCTGCGATCAAATACCCGCTCAACGGCTGGGGCGAAGAGTTCGGCCAAGGCATTGAGCATCATCTGGATCTGGGTGAAATGCTGGTCCGCAATGTCTCGACCGACATCCGCTCGCAGTTCAGCGGGGTCGAACCCAAGGGCAATTCGATCTTTGTGTTCGAGGTCGAGGGGCTGTGCATCGGGCATCTTGGCCACCTGCATCACATGCCAAGCGACCAACAGTTTGCAGCCCTCGGGCGGCTCGATGTGGTGATGGCCGCCGTGGATGGCGGTTCAACACTTGCGCTGCCGGAAATGATCAAAGTGATCAACCGGCTCAAGTCGTCAATTGTTATTCCAATGCATTGGTTTGGAGATTATACGCTTGGGGCGTTTCTGGTCGGAATTCGCGAAGAATTCGATGTACAGCGCAATTGGACAAGCGAGATCGAGGTGTCTTTGGCAACCTTGCCCGACCGCCCCACGGTGATCGTGCTCGAACCCAAATACCTGATCGATCCCGAAGACTAGGGTTAGAGGACTAGCATGACTTTGAACGCGGCGGATGAGGCATTTGCAACGCGGTTGAGCACTCTTGTGCCCCAGGACGGGCTGCGCCCACCCGAGGCCCGTTATGCCCAGGATCCGCGCGGGCGGCGTGAGGGGCAGGTCGGTGTTCTGGCTTTGCCGCGCGATGTTCATCAGGTCTCAACTTTGGTCAAAGCCGCAGCCGAGGCGCGCGTGCCGGTTCTGCCCTATGGCGGTGGCACCGGGCTAGTGGGCGGACAGGTGGCTTGGGACGGTCCGGCACCGCTGGTGATCTCGTTGGAACGCATGTCGGCGATCCGGGGCGTGTACCCAACCGAAAACGTGTTGGTGGCCGAGGCGGGCGCTGTGCTGGCTGATGTTCAGGCCGCGGCCGAGGCTGAGGACCGGCTGTTCCCCCTGTCACTTGCTGCCGAAGGGTCTTGCCGTATCGGCGGCAACCTGTCGACCAACGCGGGCGGGGTGAACGTGCTGCGCTATGGCAATGCGCGGGATCTGTGTCTGGGGCTTGAGGCGGTTTTGCCCAATGGCGAGATATGGAACGGCCTGACCCGGCTGCGCAAGGACAACACCGGCTATGATCTGCGCAATCTGCTGGTTGGGGCCGAGGGGACGCTGGGGATCATCACGGCAGCGGCGCTGAAACTGTCGCCGGTGCCGGTGGGGCAGGGCACAGCGATGATCGTGGTACCTTCGGCGGCTGCCGCGCTGGACTTGCTTGCTGTGGCGCGCGCGATCGTGGGGGACGGCGTCAGCGCTTTTGAACTGATCCATCGGCAGGGATTGGAGTTCCTGACCGAAGTGCTGCCAGACGTCCGCCAACCCTTTGCCGAGCCGCCGGAATGGTGCGTGCTGATCGAACTGGGGCTGGGGGCCGGACTAGACCCGGCGCAGATGCTTGAACAGCTGTTTGAGCAGGCCGCTGAGCAAGGGCTGGCTCTGGATGGCGTGATCGCGCAGTCTCAGGCGCAGCGGCAAGAGCTTTGGACCGTGCGCGAGCACATCCCCGAGGCGAACCGCCTCATCGGCTCCATCGCCAGCCACGACATCTCGGTCCCGATATCGCTAATCCCGGATTTTGTGGAGGAAGCAGGCAAACGCATTGCGGCAAAGGGTGAATTCCGCGTCAACGCCTTTGGCCATGCCGGCGACGGAAACCTACACTACAACATCTTCCCACCCAAAGGGCAGTCACGAGATGCATTCAAACCAATGGCCGGTGACCTGACCCGCATCGTGCATGATCTGGTGCATCAGATGGGCGGCTCGATCAGCGCCGAGCATGGCATCGGGCGGCTCAAGGCGGCGGACCTGGAACGCTATGGCGACCCGACCAAACTGGCGGCGATGAGGGCGATCAAAGCCGCCCTCGACCCGTTGGGGATCATGAATCCCGGTGCGGTGCTGCGGGCCTAAGCCCGCATGTTGGCACCGTTGGCGTCATAGATCGGCGCGCCCAGGACCTCGGCGTCATACATCTCGCCCAGGATCTCGACCTGCAACTGCGTGCCGGGTGCTGCGTGCTCGGTGCTGACATAGCCCATCGCCATCGAACTTTGCGCGTGATGCGCATAGCCGCCCGAGCTGACGTATCCCACAGCCTTGCCGTCCTTGAGGATCGCCTCGTCGTTTGAGACATCAATCCCGTCCACATCAATGGTCATCGTCACCAGCTTTTGTTTCGGTCCGGCTTCGCGCGCGGCCAAAGTGGCATCTTTACCGACAAAATCCTTCTTCCAGTTGATGAAGACATCCATGCCGCTTTCCACCGCATCGAAATCAGGCCGGAAATCCAGCGTCCACACGCCCCAGCCCTTTTCCAACCGCATCGACATCAGCGCTCGCGCCCCATACCAGCGATAGCCCTGATCGGCTCCGGCTTCTTCGATCGCCTCGGCTAGACGCAGCAGGTATTGCGGCTTGCAGTAGATTTCATACCCCAACTCGCCAGAGAAACTGATCCGGTTCAGGATCACCGGAACCCCGCCCACAAAAGTCTGGCGCAGGTCGCGGAACTTGAACGCCTCGGCGCTCACATCCTCGCGCATGATCCGTTGCAGCAGGTCCCGCGATTTCGGCCCCGACAGGGCGATCCCGTGCCAATCATCGCTGACGTTGGCATAGGTCACATCCGCAGGCAGGTTCTTTTCAAACCACCGCCGATGCGCTTCCTGCATCGCGCCCGAGCCGAACAGCATGAAATGCTGCTCGCCCAGACAGGCCACCGTCAGATCACCATACAGCTTGCCCTTGGGCGTCAGCATCGGCGTCAAAGTCAAACGCCCAGGCTTTGGCACATAGCCCGCCAGTATCCGATCCAGACAAGCCCGTGCTCCGGGGCCCTTGAATTCATGCTTGGCAAAGTTGGCAATCTCGATCCCGCCAACAGCCTCACGCACCGCCTGAACTTCGCGCGCCACATACTCATGGCTCCGATTGCGCTCGAACGTCGGCTCTTCATGGGCATCCTCTGGCCCATCACCAAACCACAGCGCGTTCTCCAGGCCAAAGCCCTGACCCATCCGCGCACCGCGCGCCACAAGCCGATCATACAGAGCCGTCGTTTTCTGCATCCGGCCCTTGGGAAGCGTTTCGTTCGGGAAGGTCATCACAAACCGACGCTCATAGTTCTCGGTCGATTTCACCGTGCCCCAATCGGGCGTCGCAAAGTCGCCAAATCGCGCTACGTCCATCGCCCAAACGTCGATGGATGGCTCGCCGTCAATCATCCACTCAGCCATGGTCAGGCCCACGCCGCCGCCCTGACAGAAGCCCGCCATGACCCCCACGGCGCACCAGTAATTCTTCATCCCTGGCACTGGCCCGATCATCGGGTTGCCATCAGGACCAAAGGTGAAGGGCCCATTGATCATGTCCTTGATCCCGACCTCACCAATCGCCGGGATGCGTTCGAACGACATCTCCAGACGGTCCGCGATCCGATCCAGATCAGGCTGCAACAGCTCATGTCCAAAGTCCCAGGGCGTGCCACCCACTTTCCACGGCGTCCCCTTGGGCTCATAGGTGCCCAAGAGCATCCCCTGACGCTCCTGCCTGAAATAGATGTTCGCCTCGTAATCAATCCCCGCCGGCAGGCGAGTCGGGTGCGCAGCCACAGCGTCAATCTTTTCGGTGATCAGATAGTGATGCTCCATCGGCTGCACCGGCAGGTTCAGCCCCTGCATATGCCCGACTTCACGCGCCCACAGACCGCCACAGTTCACGATGTGCTCGGCATTGATCACACCCTTGGGCGTGGTCACATCCCAACTGCCATCGGGGCGCTGCGTGGTCGCGGTCACGCCACAATGGGTGAAATACTGCGCCCCATGCACCTTGGCCGCCTTAGCAAAGGCATAGGTGGCGCCCGACGGGTCCAGATCACCATCCTGATCATCCCACAGCGCGGCGTAGTAGTGTTTCGGATCAATCAGCGGATGCCGCTCGGCGACCTCAGCCGGGCTGATGAACTCCTGATTCAACCCCATGTAGCGCGCCTTGGACCGTTCACGCTTCAGATAATCATACCACGTCTTGTTCGACGCCAGATAAAACCCGCCGGTGATGTGCAGACCAACGGAATGACCCGAGGTCTCCTCGATCTCTTTGTACAAGTCGATGGTATAGCTTTGCAGACGCGAGATATTGGGATCCGAGCTGATCGTGTGGATTTGCCCCGCCGCATGCCAGCTCGACCCGCTGGTCAACTCGTCGCGCTCCAGCAACACAACGTCTTTCCAACCGAACTTGGCCAGATGGAACAGGATCGAACAACCGACGACGCCGCCGCCGATGACCACGACCTTGGCATGCGACGGCAGGGGCTTGCCGCCGGTGCCGTCTTCCTTGTGGATGTTGAGGGTGGATTGGGTGAATTGATCTGACATTTCTGTTGTCCTCAGCTCTGGGGCAAACGGCGAATGGGAAAGCGGAGCGGTGGCGCAAAGTCGGTGCACGGGTTGTGCACGCATGGTGCACGCTTAGTGCACAGGCGATTTTGCGATTTGGCATCACCTGAGCATATGCGTGAAGATTGGGTTAACTCAGTACCACGCATCCGGCAGCTCCTCCTTGCGGCGGGCGACATATGCGGCCAGTTCTTCGCGCAGCCCCTGTTCCATGGCTGGAGCCTCATAAGCGTCAAGCATCGCGTTCCAGCGTTCATACGCGCGGCGGCGCATATCCTTGGAACCCCCTTCCTCCCAGCTTTCGACATTCTCGCTGTCGCTGAGCGCAGGCTCGTAAAACGCGGTCTGATAGTTGCGCATCGTGTGATCACAGCCCAGGAAATGCCCACCCGGCGCGACCTCGCCATAAGCGTCCCGCGCAAGCGCCTCGTCGCTGGTATCCAATCCTTGGCTCAACACCTTTTGGTAGGAACCCAACCGGTCCGCATCCATGATCAGCTTCTCAAACCCGGTGCACAGCCCACCCTCAAGCCAACCGGCCGAATGCAGCACGAAATTTCCACCGGCCAGCATGGTAGAATGCATAGAGTCCGCACTTTCATACGCCGCCTGCGCATCCTCGACCTTGGACGCGGTCAGCGAACCGCCACAGCGCAGAGGCAATCCGACACGACGGGCCAACTGACCAATCGCATAATTCGAGATCACCGGCTCGGGCATCCCAAACGTGGGCGCGCCGGATTTCAGCGACATCGAACTCAGGAAATTGCCCAGCACAAAAGGTGCGCCGGGGCGGATCATCTGCGCATAGGCACAACACATCATCGCTTCGGCCATCGCCTGGGCCACACTGGCAGCGGTCGACACTGGCCCCATTGCACCAGAGAGAATAAAGGGAACAACAACAATGCCTTGGCCTCGCCCGCAATAGGTGCGGATTGCCTCGGTTACCACCTTGTCCACCAACAAGGGCGAGTTGGTGTTGACGTTCCCCATGATGACGCAGTTCTGCTCCATCACATCCGCGCCAAAGACGATCTCGGCCATATCCACACTGTCCTGTGCGCGGCTCATTTCAGTGATCGCGCCCAGGTGGGGTTTGTCGCTCAGCGTCATGTGGGCGAGTAACATATCCAGATGCCGCTTGCTGACGGGTACGTCGCAGGGCTCGCAAGTGACAAAGCCACCGTGGTGCAGATTGGGGTGCAGATAGGTGAGCTTCACCAATTGCTCGAACGCCGTCATATCACCATAGCGGCGGCCCCCTTCCAGATCGCGCACAAAGGGCGCGCCATAGATCGGCGCGAACACCTGGTGGGTGCCGCCGATGATCACCGATCGCTCGGGGTTGCGGGCCAACTGCGTGAACTGCGAGGGAGCCTTGGCGCAAAGATCCCGGATCCAGGCCGCATCTGCGCGCACGGTGTCCTCTTCGATCCGGGCGCCGTTCTCGCGCCACAGATCCAAAGCCACCGGATCGTCGCGAAAGGCGATGCCCACGTCCTGCATGATCCAATCCACTTGCGCCTCGAGCGTGGCAATCTGCTCTTCGTCCAGCGGATCAAAGAACGGCAGGCTGCGCTGGATGTGCGGCGAAGCCGGAGCTCCGATCTCTGCGGTCTGGCGGGCGCGGCTGGCGCGGGCACGTCGGGCCATGGGGTCTCTCCCTTTGGTGATGCGTAAGACTAGGGTGGTGGAACGCGCCTGTGACGGTTGAAAAACTTGATGCATTAGATAAGCATGAGTTATGCAAGAGCTCTGGAAACTCGTCACATCCCCCCGCCACCTCATCGTGTTCGAAGCCGCCGCGCGGCACGGGTCGTTCACCCGTGCGGCTGCCGAGTTGAATGTGCAGCAGCCCGCCGTCAGCGCGTCCATCGCACAGCTTGAGGCCTCTCTGGGTGTCCTGCTCTTCGATCGGGCGCACCGCAAAGTGGGGCTGACCCACGCCGGAGAACGTTTGTTTTCAGACGTTTCCGCCGCTTTGACCCGCATCTTGCAGTCTGCGCGTGAAGTGCATCAGCGTGGTCGCAATGATCATGTGACGGTGTCGGTCAGCTCGGCCTTTGCCAACTATTGGATGGTGCCGCGCCTACAGCAATTCCATGACAGCCATCCAGGCATCGATCTGCGTGTGCAAACCAGTGACCGTGAGCCCGACATAGACGCCGAGGGAATCAGTCTTGCCATAAGGCGGGGCGATGGATCATGGCCCGGTGTCCATTCTGCCTTGATCGCTCACGAAGTCATCTCTCCCATCGCCAGCCCACAGGTGATGGCGGCTGCAGTGAACCTGGCCACGCCAGCCAATTTGTTGCATGAGCGGTTGATCCATCTGGAAGAGCCGGTGCGGGAACGGCCCGCCTGGCAAGCCTGGTTCGCGCATCACGACATCCCGGCGCAAGCGCCAAAGGCGGGGCTCAGGTTGAATGACTATGCGTTGGTGTTGCAGGCGGCAATGGCAGGCGAAGGCTTTGCCTTTGGCTGGCGCCATGTGACCCGGCGGCTGATCGAGCAGGGGTTGCTCGCAGCCAAAGCAGATTGGGCCTGGAAGACCGGCAAGGGCTTTTACCTGGTCTGGTCCAAAACCGTCCCGCTCATCCCGCAGGCCGAGCAGGTGCGCGACTGGATGATCGGGATGGGAGAGGGGGAGGGGCGACCCAATTAAGCCGCCCCAAACAGATTTACGAGCTGGGCAGAATGACCTTGTCGATCACGTGGATCACGCCGTTGCTGGCGTCGATGTCTGCGGCCACAACGGTTGCGTCATTCACCATCACGCCGTTGTCCAGATCAATGGTGACCTTGCCGCCCTGTACGGTTGCGGCTTTCATGTCGTCGCTCAGGTCGGTCGACATAACCTTGCCCGGCACCACGTGATAGGTAAGGATTGCGATCAGCTGATCCTTGTTTTCAGGCTTCAACAGGTTCTCGACCGTGCCCTCAGGCAGCGCGGCAAAGGCCGCATCGGTCGGGGCAAAAACGGTGAACGGGCCATCCCCCTTCAGAACGTCCACCAAATCAGCAGCCTGAACGGCAGCCACGAGGGTACCGAAGTCCCCTGCGCCCACGGCGGTGTCGACGATGTCTTTGGATGAGCTGCCGGCAAAAGCGGCGGTGGCTGCGATGGCGGTGGCGGCGGCGGTCAGTGCGATTTTGCGAAACATAAGGTATCCTCCATGTCATGCCGTCAGTGGCAATGCGAAGGGTACGGAGGGGGGTCAGAACCGGATCAGAGCGATCCCGAGGTTTCTTTCCTTGAACCGGTGGTGTCCTGCGCTAAGCCGCGCAAGACAGAGGCGTCCAGTCACGATCTTGTGACAAATTCGGGGCTTATTCGCCCTCAAACGCGCACAGGACGTGCGCGTCCATGCCCATCTCTTCCAATCGTTTGCGGCCGCCCAGATCAGGCAAATCGACGATGAAAGAGCACGACACGATCTCGCCGCCCAGTCGTTCGATCAGTTTGATGCCCGCCTCGGCCGTGCCGCCAGTGGCGAGCAGATCGTCGACAACAAGAATCTTTTCACCCGGTTGGATGGCGTCATCATGGATCTCGACGATCGCTTCGCCGTATTCCAGTTTGTAGTCTTGGCTGATGGTGGTGCCGGGCAACTTGCCCTTTTTGCGGATCGGGACAAAACCCACGCTCAATTGGTGGGCAATGGCGCCGCCCAGGATAAACCCGCGTGCCTCAAGCCCAACGACCTTGTCGATCTGCTCGCCCGCATAGGGGTGCAGCATCTGGTCGATGGCCATGCGGAACCCACGCGGATCGGCAAAGAGAGTTGTCACATCGCGGAACATGATCCCTTCGTGGGGGAAATCCACGATGGTGCGAATGTAATCTTGGACGGATGTCTTCTTTGGCATGATGGCCCCCGATCAGGTCAGTTGAGCGGGGGTTTGGCCGATGTGGGATCGGCTTGCAAGGGTCAAGAGGTCACGCTGGACAGCGTTTGAGCTGGCGTGACTTATTTCTTGTCCTTCTTGCTGAGGTACGAGCGGTAGAGGCTGGATGGCAGCCACAACAGGTGTGGCCTGCGCCAATCGCGGCGGTCCTGTACAAGAAGGGATGATGCGGCCAATAGGTTCATTTGCTTTCTGCTCTTTTCTGTTGTTAGTGTTCGGTAATATGGATTTGCTATTCATTGTATATACAAAGTATATCGAAATGAATCAAGATACCCATGAAAAATCGCATAGGGCGCGGACACGGTGAAGAAAAAAGACAGCAAGTCGTCGAGCAAGAAGAACGCGCAACTGGTTCTGCGTTTGGACAAATCCGAACGGGACGCATTTGTCGATCTATGCAAAGAGCTGGATACCAGTGCGGCGCGCGAAATCCGCCGGTTTATCCGGGGGTTTCTAAAGGAAAACGCACAGGACTAAGTGCTCAGGCCGGGCGGCGCAGGAATGCGGTTGCCAGTCCCATCCCCATCAATGTGACACCCCCAAAGCGGGTCAGGCCCGTAATTACCGATGGGCGGTCGATCCACTGGCGCAGCTTGTCCGCCAGCAGGGCATAGGCAAGTGCGTTGAACCCTGCCAGACCAACAAAGGTCGCGATCAAGATCGCAAACTGCGGCAGCAGAGGTTCCGATGGGCGCAGGAATTGCGGCACAAAGGCGATGAAGAAGGCGATGGATTTTGGATTCAGCGCCGTTACGGCAGCGGCATGCACGAACACGCTGCGCGGGGTGACATCCTTGCCGGTCGCAACGGTGCCCATGCCTTGTGACGGCGCCGATCGCAAAAGTTTGAATCCCAACCACAGCAGATAGGCCGCCCCGACCCATTTCAGTGCCGTAAAGAGCGTGGCCGACGCCAACACCAAAGCGCCCAACCCGGCAAGCGAGGCTGACATGGCAATCAGATCCCCCAACGCCACGCCCGTGGCCGAAGCAACGGCGACAGGGCGTCCCTTGGACAGGGCATAGCTTAGAACCAACAGGACAGTTGGCCCCGGTATCAGCAACAATGCGGTCGAGGCAGCGGCAAAAGCGAGCCAAAGATCAAAGGACATGCGGGGTCTCTCTGCAAACGGTCGGAATCATCCGGTCAATTTGCGCATGATGGCCTCCAACGGGCCGCGACGGAAGAGGCGAAACCACAGCAGGGCATAGATCGATGTTGCTGCCGCAAATCCCAGTCCGATCCAGGTGATCTGTGGCGCGGTGAGGGAACCGCCCAGCAACCCCAACTCCTCCAACGTGCCCATGCCGATGAGAATGTGCGCCACGTAGAGTGTCAGGGTCTGCTTGCCCGGTGCGGTTAGAAGCGGGGACATATGCAACCGGTCCAGTGCGGGTATAAGCTTGAGCGTCAGGCCAATAACCACACAGGCCGTGCCTGTGCCAGCCATGATGTAGAAAGGGCCAGGCGGAATGGATTCGGTTCCCAGCAGAGCTTGCAAGTCCGGGTCTTGGGTCAGGTCCTGTGGCACCAGCGCAAAGATCGCTGCAGCCAACCCCCACAGGATGAGCCGATGCTGGGTGCATCGCTTGCCCAGATCACTGCGGCCAAGTGCCATTCCGATGAGCAGGAATGCAGCCCAGGGCAAAACCGGATGCCAGCCGTTGAAGAACGCATTGCGCAAAAAACCGGGCAGGGTCCACAAATCGTTGTAGACCAGCGCGTCCCAATCCCAACCGGCATCATAGTCCAGGATGCCGTGGATCAGCAGAGATGCGACGACGATGCCGATCGCGCCGATCCAAAGGGTGCGATTGCTGCTGGTCAAAAATGGGATCGCGACCACGAAGTAGAGCGCATAGAAATGCAGGATGTCCGCGTCAAAGATGGTCATGTTCAACATGCCAACGACAAACAGAAACGTCGCGCGTTTCGCCATCAGCCAGGGGGTTGGCTTGCCCAAAGTGACACCGACCCCGGCCAGCACAACAAACAAAGCGGCCGCCCGGCCCTCAAGGCTGTTGATCAGAACATTGGCCCAATCGGGGCCAGGGGCAACTTCGGCGGCGATGCGGAAGTTGACGAGAACCATGCCACAAAAGGCCAGAAATCGGGCTGCGTCCAACCCATGAAGGCGGGGTTTGTGTCGCGTTTCAACCCCGACCACGAGAAACCGTCTCTGTCATCACAAGCACCCTGTCGGTAAGTCAATTTGCCATGTTTCCAACAGGTTCCGACATTGGGCGGATCTTGACCGATTTCAACCCTGCGTCGAAATTGTCCGTTTTTGCGTGTCTTGCAGGTGTCAGGCCGCAGATTTGAACAAAGGCTAAATTCACTGTGCGTTGACGTTTCGGGGCCCCCAGATTCGGAGTTTTCAAGAAATTGTGCTAAGGTGAGCGCATTATTTTGTTGGAGTTATTGCTATGAAACTGATTGCTGCGGCCCTTTTGGGCCTGTTCGTCATTCTACCCTCAATCGCACTTGCGTGTCCGCCTGGTTACTACAACTGCGGCGGCAGCTTGTGCTGTCCTAAGTGAGGCCCGCCATGTCACGTAAGATATTGTTCGTGGCCCTCGTCGGGCTGATCGTCATCTTTGGTGTGTCCCGAAAAAGCGTTCTGGACGCCGACCACCTGGATCTGAGGTATCATTTCAAACTGGTGGATGCCGCCCATGTGAACGAACCCAAACCGGGTGACGCCTTTGCCTATCACGGTCCGTCAAAGACCTTTGCCGACAATGCGATTTGCAGCCTTTATGGCCAACAGTTCATTTCTCACCCTAATGCAGTGAACCTGACCGTCTTCAACTATCTTGGTGAAAGCGTGCATTGGGCGATGGGGCAAAGCGAAACTGTCGCGCAGCAGAGCATTTGGGAATGGTTCCACTTTGATGAACACGTGTATTCTATCTCGTTGGACAAGATTTTCCGCCAGACGGCCGAGCGGGAAAACATGCGCGAGAGATGTCGGGACAAGGTGTTCGAAAAAGCGACCGAGGATGGATACTTCGTCTTCATCGTCGAAACCGTATACCTTGATCGCGACCGTGACGGGGTCGAGCGCTACGTGAAATTCAACCCAAGGCCCATCGTGACGAGTGATTGCACCGCCAATTGCGGCACCGGCGTTTCGCTTGAAACGCTGTTGGATGTTGGCTGGCTGACCAAGCAGAAAAAGAACTGGAACATCGTGCAGGTCTTTGGCGCAAATCAGCCGAGCGGAGATGACGCGTAACCTGAAGACGCGTGAACTCGGGTCATCCTCCCGGGGCCCGAGGCCTCCCGTCGGTCCCAACTGACCGGCGGGAGTGATTTTTGTCTTACAGAATGCGCCCGGCGACTGCGTCAAGCTTGGCCAGCAGCGCAGGATCGCGTTTCTCAGGAGCGGTCAGGATCGCGTATTCCAGCGCCCGGTCGCAGCCGTGGGGGCAAGGATCGCGGTCTGCACCCAAAAGGGCAGGCAGGCCTTTGACCAGGTTGCGACCCTTTTCGGCGTTGCCGGTCAGGGTGGCGATGATGGCGGTCACGTCCACCTCGCCATGATCCGGGTGCCAGCTGTCATAATCGGTGACCATGGCCACAGAGGCGTAGCAAAGCTCGGCCTCGCGGGCGAGTTTGGCCTCGGGCATGTTAGTCATGCCAATGACATCCGCGCCCCAGTGTTCGCGGTACATCTTGGATTCTGCGAGGGTTGAGAATTGTGGACCTTCCATCGCCAGATAGGTGCCACCGCGATGCACGTTGATGCCAGCAGCTTTGGCTGCGGTTTCGCAGGCATCGCTTAGACGCGGGCATGTGGGGTGGGTGACACTGACATGAGCCACACAACCGGTACCGAAAAAGCTTTTTTCGCGGGCAAAAGTACGGTCGATGAACTGGTCGACGATGACGAAATCGCCCGGTGCCATCGCCTCGCGGAACGACCCGCAGGCGCTGACGCTAATCACATCCGTCACCCCCAACCGCTTGAGCGCATCGATGTTGGCGCGATAGGGCACTTCAGTCGGGGAATGCACATGGCCGCGCCCGTGTCGCGGCAGGAACGCCATGTCGACCCCGTCCAGCGAGCCTGTGAGAATTTGATCCGAAGGGGTGCCCCAAGGCGTTTCGACGCTGACCCATTCCGCGCCTTGCAGCCCGTCGATATCATAGATGCCCGAGCCGCCGATGACGGCGATTTTCGTTTTGCTCACGGGTCATATCCCCCAGTTGGATTGAGTGTTTCGCAAGTTGTGAGGGTTGGTGCCCCGTTTGGCAAGGGTGGCCTATTCATCAACGGGCAAAAGGCCGCGCGCCTTGATCTGCTGCTGAAAATCCTGCCAGGCGTCACCAAAACCGGACAAGGGCCAACTTAGATCCTGCGGTTGTCCATGACGGTCGCGAAAGGTGAAACGAAACGCCTCGCCGTCTTGCATGCTGGCAATCAGCACATCGGCGTCATCGCCGGTGAAGGTGCAGCTCAACCCCGTCAGGCAGCCCGGAAACCGGGTGCGCCAGATGTCGCCCTGCATCGTCTCGATCCGAAACCCGTTGGGTGAAAACAACGTTCCCGGCTCCATCCCGAATTCGACCTTGTACCCCTCCACCTCAGGCGTGATGAACAGGAACTGTGCCACGAATTTGGGGCGCGGGGAAAAGACATCGACCCTGCGCAGATAGCAGCGCTGCACCAGGGTGCCCTGTTCCTCGCGCTCGTCGCACATGGAATTCCAGATGTCGTGAATTTTGTGATGCGTCACCCGCCAGTTGCCCGGGGTGTCATTGCCTTGCAAGTCCTGTGCCCAAGCTGCCGGAGAAAGCAGCAAATATGTCATACATAGCCATCTCATGCTTCAGGGATGACGGCGGTGTGGCATTCTCGCAAGTCACGTTGGCGAGAGGGGTGGTTTTTCGCCTCAGGTATGTTAAGGGCTGCGCGACGTTCAGTTGCCGGGCTCGCAGGTTTTCCAGCGGTTTTCGGCGAAAACGCGCCAAAGTCGCGAACAAACCCCGTAGGATCCCGCCATGCCCCGAGCCCTTTTGGCCTCATTCGCCAGCCGTCTAGACTATCCCGATCTGCGTTGGATGCCCGACGAAGGCTTCAGCATCGGCCGTATCCGCATCGAGCTTTTGTCCGGTCTGACTGTTGCCCTTGCGTTGGTGCCCGAGGCGGTGGCCTTTGCCTTTGTGGCGGGTGTGCACCCGTTGGTGGGTCTGTATGCGGCGTTTCTGGTTGGCCTGATCACTGCGCTGATCGGAGGCCGCCCCGGCATGATTTCGGGCGCGACCGGGGCCTTGGCCGTGGTCATGGTGGCGTTGGTGGCGCAGCATGGGGTCGAATACCTGTTTGCGACCGTTGTTTTGATGGGGATTTTGCAGGTCATTGCGGGTGTGATGCAGTGGGGCAAATTCATCCGGTTGGTGCCGCATCCGGTGATGCTGGGCTTTGTGAACGGTCTGGCGATCGTGATTTTCCTGGCGCAAATGGGCCAGTTCAAAGTGCCCGGCACGATGGAAAACACCGGTCACGGCATGTCTGGCGGTGAATGGCTGTCCGGCACACCGCTCTACATGATGCTGGGGCTGGTGGCGCTGACCATGGCGATCATCTGGGTCATGCCGCGCATCACTCGTGTGATCCCGGCACCTCTGGCAGGCATTGCCGTGGTCGCCGGTCTTGTCATCGCGATGGGTCTGGATGTTCCGCGCGTGGGTGATCTGGCCTCGATCAAGGGCGGTTTGCCGAGCTTTCACATCCCGATGGTTCCGCTGAATTGGGAAACCTTTGAAATCATCCTGCCCTATGCCGTAATCCTGGCCGCCATTGGCCTGATTGAATCACTGCTGACGCTGAACCTGGTGGGCGAGATGACCGGCAAACGCGGTGGTGCCAGCCAGGAGTGTATCGCTCAGGGGGCAGCCAACGTTGTCACCGGTTTCTTTGGCGGTATGGGCGGTTGTGCGATGATCGGTCAGTCGATGATCAACGTGAAATCCGGCGGACGGACCCGAGTTGCAGGGATCGCGGCGGCCTTGTTCCTATTGCTCTTCATTCTTGTGGGCTCGCCCCTGATCGAGCAGATCCCGCTGGCCGCTCTGGTCGGTGTAATGTTCATGGTGGTGATCGGGACCTTTGCCTGGAACTCGTTCAAGATCATGCGCAAGGTGCCCCTGATGGACGCCTTTGTCATCGTTCTGGTGACGGTTGTGACCGTGATGGAAGACCTCGCCGTCGCCGTTGTGGTTGGTGTCATCGTCTCAGCTCTGGCCTACGCTTGGAACAACGCCAAACGCATCCACGCTGAAACCCGCGAGTCGCTCACCGAAGAGGGCGCCAAGGTTTACGAAATCAACGGCCCGCTGTTCTTTGGGTCGGCCGATGGATTTGGTGAACTGTTCACTGTAAGCGAAGACCCTGACACCGTGATCGTGGACTTCGCCAACAGCCGCGTTGTGGACCAATCGGCGCTGCAAGCGATTGAGGCTGTTGCGCTAAAATACGAAGAAGCGGGCAAAAAGATCATGCTGCGCCATCTGACCCGCGACTGTCACCAACTGCTGACAAAGGCCGGTCACCTGATGGTCGACAGCGATGATGACCCCGATTATGCGCTGGCGGTTGATTACTCGGTCCGCACCGGTGTTTTGGGCGGCCACTAATCCAAATCACAATCGGGCGGCCAAGCGGTCGCCCGATTTGTTTCAAATCCGCTTGAGTGCGTCGACATCTCCACTCAGCAATGCAGATTCGGCTTGCGCGATCTGCTCTGCGGGCCAGTCCCACCAGCTCATATCCAGCAGCGTCGCGATCGTGTTTGCATCGAACCGGTATTTGACGACCGTGCCCGGATTTCCGGTCACAACGCCGTAATCCGGCACGGTTCCACGTACCACTGCACCTGCACCGATGATGGCGCCGGTTCCGATCTGCGCGCCCGGCAGGATCAGGGCGCCGTAGCCGACCCACACATCATGGCCGATCATCGTGTCACGGGTATCGGGCTGGAATCCGATCATCTGTTCGGGGTCGAACACCGGGAACGGGAAACAGGTCAACCCGTCCATCGCGTGATTGGCCGAGCTGGTGATGAAGCGAACCCCATGGGCAATCTGACAGAACTTGCCGATACGAAGTGCCTCGGTCGAGTTTTTAAACAGATAGGGCGCAAGATGGCTGGCCCAATCCTGGGGCGGATCAAAGTCCGAGGCGTAGGTGTAGTGGCCCACCTGAAACCGGGGATGATCAATCACGCGGTTCAGGAACACGGTTCCCTTGTGTTCGCTGCCATCTGGCAGCGTCACTGGATACCGTCGTGTGGCGTCGGGCAGGGGCATCAGTCGTCGGGTCTTTGCAGCGAGAACAGCTCGCGCACTACAGAATAATCGCGGTACCCCAATCTGGCCAGCGGTCGATAGGTGGTCACGTCAAAGATCCCATCGCGCAGGCAATCATCGCGCAAATGGATGCCGGTCACCTCGCCGAACGCCACACGGTTCGATTCACCTGGCAAAGTCACGATCTTGGTCAATTTGCATTCCAGCGCCGCCGGTGCACCTTCGATGCGGGCGCAATTGATGGTTTCGCATTCGACCGCCGTCAGGCCTGCATGGGCAAATTCGTCCACCGATTTGTCCAAAGTGGCCGAGCTGGCGTTCATCGCGTCGCGGGCGGCAAATTCCACCACGTTCACGCAGAACTCACCCGTCTCTTCGATGTTGGCCATGCTGTCCTTGGTGTTGTCCTGATCCTCTTTCACACCGGTCGAGGCAAACATGACCTGCGGCGGAAAGTAAGCCACGCCGTTGAAAAAGGAGTAAGGCGCAAGGTTGTTCACGCCATCGCCATCACGCGAAGAGATCCAGCCGATCGGGCGCGGGGTTATGATGGCGTTGAACGGGTTGTGGGGCAGGCCGTGGCCGTCCTCGGGGCGGTAGAACATCAATCTCTCTCCAAGTGTTTGCCCTAGGGGTAGCGAAGTGGTAGGGCGATTGCCACCCGTGGAAAGAGTTGGGTAAAGGGCAAGACGCAGGTGATCGAGGTCAAACCGGAAACTGCCAATGATTGGTGGGAGGTCGAGGCGCTCTTTGACCTCTGCTTTGCCCCCGGTCGCGAGGCGCTGTCGTCTTACCGTTTGCGCGACGATGTGGACCCGGTGAAGGAGTTTTCGCTGGTCGCGCGCGATGAGCTGGGCATTCTGGCGGGCGCCATCCGGTTCTGGCCGGTGCATGTGGGCGACCATGATAGCCTCCTGCTTGGTCCTGTTGCCGTGCACCCAACCCACCAAGGCGAAGGTCTGGGCGGGTTTCTAATCCAGGAGGGGCTAGAGGCCGCCGCCAATCACGGCTGGAAAAGGGTGATGCTGGTGGGCGATGCACCCTATTACAACCGGTTCGGATTCGAGCGTCTGACGGGCGTTGAAATGCCCCCCCCCACCAACCCGGACCGGGTTCTGGGCAATGCCCTGCAACAGGGGGCCTGGGAGGGCGTTGAGGGTATTGTAACCCGCTGGAGCGCTTGAAATCCGGCCTTTCGTTCCCAATCTTGAGTGACGAGAAGGGAGTACCATGCACGACATCATCACTCGCCCGCCATTGGACACCGATACGGAACTGGATCGGATTGCCAAGCACTACCGCTCGGCCGGGGGAACAGGTGTGCAGATGCTCAACGCCCTGGGTGGCAAGGCCGAAGGCCTGCTGGACCAACTGCCCGCCAATGTTCGCGATGGGTTGACCGAGGCGACGGAACGCGCGCTGCGCCTGTCGGTGCAGGCCGCTCAAGGGACGCGTCGGGCCGTCCCGGATCAAAAGGAATGGATCAACACCGCCGTCACCACGGCCCTTGGGGCCGCTGGTGGGTTTGGTGGACTGCCCGGCGCCTTGGTGGAACTGCCCGCCACCACTACGATGTTGCTGCGCGCCATTCAGGGTGTTGCCGCGGAAACCGGGTTTGATCCGGCCACCGAAAGTGTTCAGTTCGATTGTGTCCGGGTGTTTTCCGCCGCCGGGCCGTTGGATTTCGACGATGGGGCCGATCTGGGGTTTCTGTCGGCGCGTATGACGCTGACCGGCGGGGCGATGCAGAAACTGATCGCCACTGTCGCGCCCAAGCTGGCAACTGCGTTGGGGCAGAAACTGGCGGCGCAAACCGTGCCTATTCTGGGGGCGGTTGCCGGGGCGGGCACGAATTTTGCCTACACGCGATATTACCAGCAAATCGCCCATGTCCAGTTTGGCTTGCGCCGCTTGGCCGTGGACGCAGACCTGCCGCAGGATGAATTGGTTTTGCGTTTACGCTCTAGAATGTCGGATCAAATCAGCTAGAGTGAATATGATGGGGTTTAGCGGCTTTCCTGTTGTGATCTCGGGGCTTTACGTCCGGGCTTGATCTTGGGGCCGGTGTGGATATCTATTCGCGAACCTAAACGACGAGCCGACGATGATTCAGTATGCGTTGAAATGCAGCAAAGGCCACAGCTTTGACAGCTGGTTCCAGTCCGCCGAAGCCTATGACAAGCTGGCGGTAACGGGCATGGTGACATGCGCGGTCTGTGGCCACACCGAGGTCGAAAAGGCGATCATGACGCCGCGCGTTCGGCCTGCGCGCTCGGCTGCAGCGACGCCGCCTGTACCCGAGGCTGCGCCTGCACCGACGCCAAAGCTTAGTGAACCTGCTTCGGACATGGAAAAAGCCATGGCCGAGGTGCGCAAGCAGATCGAGGCGAACTCGGATTATGTCGGCAAGGATTTCGCGTCCGAGGCGCGCGCCATGCACGAAGGCGAAGCGCCGGAACGATCGATCTATGGTGAGGCGAATCTGGAAGACGCCAAATCCCTGATTGATGATGGTGTGCCGGTCACACCGCTTCCATTCATGCCAAACAGAAAGACAAATTGATCCAATGCATATCCTGATCACGGGCGCCAATCGCGGTATCGGCAAGGAAATCAGCAAAAGGTACCGCGCAGACGGCCACACCGTGACCGGAACCGCGCGTGACGGCTCCGAAACCGTGACGCTGGATGTCACCGATCCAGCACAGCACCGCGAGATGGCCGAGCAAATGTCCGGCAAACCTGTGGACCTGCTGATCTGCAATGCAGGCGTCTATCTGGACAAGGCGCAGGAGCCGGACGGCTACCCGGCCGAGATGTGGGCGCAGACCTTTGCCGCCAATATCACCGGCGTGTTTCTGACCGTGCAGGCGCTGATGCCGAACCTGGAACTGGCCGATGGCGCGCGCATCGCCATCATCTCCTCGCAAATGGCGTCACACACCCGTGCGCCGGGCGGTAGCTATATCTATCGCGCGTCCAAGGCGGCGGCTTTGAACCTGGGTCGCAATCTGTCCGCCGATCTGAAGCCGAAAGGCATCGCTGTGGGAATCTACCACCCAGGGTGGGTCCGCACTGATATGGGCGGAGCCGAGGGCGATATCTCGGTCGATGAAGCCGCCGAGGGTCTGATCGCCCGCTTTGCCGAGTTGGACTTGGCCAGCACCGGCTGCTTCAAAACCTGGGACGGGCGCGATCACGCCTATTGAGGTTTCACCGCGTCTGCGGGTACCTCGAACACTTCGCCGGGCTCGATGAAAATCCGCATGATTCCCCCTTGCACCTCGTGGCTGATCGGGGTGGGGGAGCTGGACGATGTGGGTTTGCCATCCTCGAAATAGATGCGCCGCACGTCACCGCCGGGAATTTGCACCGCAAGCGTGACGCCACCGTCTTCTTTTCTGCGCAGCTCGGCATGGCAGTTTTGCAAGGCATTGCCGGGGGCGGCGCAAGGCACGGTACCCAAGGCATTGTTGTTGCCATCGGTGCCGGAAACAGTGGCCTGTTGTGCAAACAAGGGTGAGGCGAGCAGGGTCAGCGCAAAGGCCGCGGGAAACAAACGCATTGAATGTCCTGTGAGATCAGTGATTTTGTTTCAAACTGGCACCGCGAAACCAGCCTGTAAAGCAGTTGCGACATAAAAGCGGTACAGATGACGCTAACATTGCGGCCGCGCCACTTGCGATTGAGACCCCCCTCGCATATGAGGCGTGGAACCAATAATCCAAGGCGCGGAGACTTCTGACCCCATGCCCGTACTCGTGATGAAATTCGGTGGCACGTCTGTTGCCAACCTTGATCGTATCCGCCGCGTGGCCAAGCGCGTGGGTGTCGAAGTGGCCAAGGGCTACGACGTCATCGTCATCGTGTCGGCCATGTCGGGCAAGACCAATGAACTGGTGGGCTGGGTGAACGAAACCTCGCCGCTCTATGATGCGCGTGAATATGACGCCGTTGTGTCCTCGGGTGAGAATATCACTGCGGGCCTGATGGCGCTGACCTTGCAGGAAATGGACGTTCCCGCGCGCAGTTGGCAGGGCTGGCAAGTGCCGCTGATGACCACATCGGCCCACGGTCAGGCCCGGATCGAAGAGATCCCGACCAAGAACATCAACGAAAAGTTCGGCGAGGGTATGCGCGTGGCTGTCGTGGCCGGTTTCCAGGGCATCAGCCCCGAGGGTCGGATCACCACCCTGGGCCGTGGCGGCTCGGACACCACTGCGGTGGCCTTTGCTGCTGCTTTTGATGCGGAACGTTGTGACATCTACACCGATGTTGACGGCGTCTATACCACCGACCCGCGCATCTGCGAGAAAGCGCGCAAGCTGGACAGGATCTCGTTCGAGGAGATGCTCGAACTGGCCTCGCTGGGGGCCAAGGTGCTGCAGACCCGCTCGGTCGAGCTGGCGATGCGCTACAAGGTAAAACTGCGTGTTCTCAGCAGCTTTGAAGAACAATCCGACGAGGCCGGTACCCTGGTCTGCGATGAGGAGGATATCATGGAATCCAATGTAGTTTCGGGCGTCGCCTATTCGCGGGACGAAGCCAAGATGACCCTGCAATCGGTCGCAGACCGTCCGGGTATTGCTGCCACCATCTTTACCGCGCTGAGCGATGGCGGCGTCAACGTCGACATGATCGTGCAGAACATCTCGGACGAGGGCCGCACCGACATGACCTTCAGCTGCCCCACTGATCAGGTCGCGCGCGCCGAACAGGCGCTGCTGGCGATCAAGGAGCAGGGGGAGCTGAACTATGCCGAACTGATCGCGGACACCGACGTGGCCAAGGTTTCGGTTGTGGGCATCGGCATGCGGTCGCAGTCGGGCGTTGCGGCCAAGATGTTCAAGGTGCTCTCGGATGAGGGGATCAACATCAAGGTCATTACAACCTCCGAGATAAAAATTTCCGTTCTGATTGATCGGAAATACATGGAACTTGCTGTTCAGGCACTGCATGATGCCTTTGAATTGGATCAGGCGGCCTGAGCGAAACGCTTTTGGTCTATCTGAATGAAACAAGGTGACAGGCCCGATGGCGGACGGCACAGAAAGTGAATCCCGCAAGCTGCTTGGACGGCTGCGTGAAGCCATGGCCAGCGATGACGCTGGCCAGGCGCGTCTGGACAAGATCACGCATCTGATCGCGGACAGCATGGGGACCGAGGTCTGCTCGATCTACCTGTTCCGCGACTCCGAAACGCTGGAACTCTGCGCGACCGAAGGGTTGCAGCCTGAATCTGTCCACCAAACCCGCCTGCGCATGGGCGAAGGTCTGGTGGGCCGCGTTGCCAAGTACAGCAAGGTCATCAACACGCCCGACGCGCCGTCGGCCAAGGGCTTCCGCTATATGCCAGAAACGGGGGAAGAGCGGTTCTCGTCCTTCCTGGGCATTCCGGTGCAGCGTTTGGGTGAAAAACTGGGCGTTCTCGTCGTGCAATCCCGCGATGCGCGCGAGTTTTCCGCTGATGAGGTCTATGCTCTCGAAGTGGTTGCCATGGTCGTGGCCGAAATGACCGAACTGGGAGCCTTTGTCGGCGAAGGCGCAGCTCTGTCGCCGCTGCACCAGCAATCGGTCTTGTTGCGCGGGGGCACCGGCCAAGAGGGCGCGGCTGAGGGCCACGTTTGGCTGCACGAGCCGCGCGTGGTGGTCACCAACCCCATCGCCGACGATCCTCACCGCGAGCTTGAGCGCCTGAACGAGGCTGTAGAAGAGCTGCGCGTTGGCGTCGACAAGATGCTGGAGATGTCCCAGAACGGGGACAAAGAGCAGCTGCAAGTCCTTGAAGCCTATCGCATGTTTGCCAACTCCAAGGGCTGGATGCGCCGCATGGAAGAGGACATCGCCCGCGGCTTGAGCGCCGAGGCTGCTGTCGAAAAGGAACAATCCCAAGCACGTGCGCGCATGGAGCAGGTGAATGACGCCTATCTGCGCGAACGCCTTGCGGATCTGGATGACCTCAGCAATCGGTTGCTGCGCATTCTGACCGGACAAGGGAGCAATTCAGGCGCTGAACTGCCCGCCGATCCGATCCTGGTTGCGCGTAATATCGGACCCGGAGAGTTGCTGGAATACGGTCGTTCGCTCAAAGGTATCGTGCTCGAAGAAGGCTCGGTCGGCAGCCATGCAGCCATCGTGGCCCGTGCATTGGCGATCCCGCTGGTAGTGCACACGGCCCGCATCACGACCGAGGCGTTGAACGGCGACCACATCATGGTTGATGGCGATCAAGGGATCGTTCATCTGCGCCCTGATGATACGGTTGTGACCGCCTTTCGTGACAAGATAGCGATGCAGGCGGACGCGCAGGAACGCTATGCCTCGATCCGTGATCGCAAGACTGTGACCCTTGACGGCAAAGAACTGTCGCTGGTGATGAATGCCGGCTTGATGGCGGACCTGCCGTCTCTCGATAGCTCTGGCGCCGAAGGGGTGGGGCTGTTCCGCACCGAGTTGCAGTTCCTGGTGCGCAATCAGATGCCCAAACGATCCGAACTTGTGTCGCTTTATGGTCGGGTTCTTGATGCTGCACACGGCAAACGCGTGGTGTTCCGCACACTCGACATCGGATCGGACAAGGTGCTGCCCTATATGAAACCCACAGACGAGCCGAACCCCGCCCTGGGGTGGCGCGCGATCCGGGTTGGCCTGGACAAACCGGGCGTCATGCGCATGCAACTGCAGGCGCTGATCCGCGCCGCCAACGGCCGTCCACTGACGATCATGTTCCCCTTCGTGGCTCAGGCCGAAGAATACCACATGGCCCGCGCCGAGGTCGACAAGACCATCGAGCGCGAACGGAAGCTGGGGCATGTGCTGCCGGAAACGCTTGAAGTTGGGGCGATGCTTGAAACCCCATCGCTGGCATTTGCACCGCAAAAGTTTTTTGACGATGTGGGTTTCCTGTCCGTCGGTGGTAATGATCTGAAGCAGTTCTTCTTTGCCGCAGACCGTGAAAACGAGCGGGTGCGCCGTCGCTATGACACGCTGAATGTCAGTTTCCTGAGCTTGATAGAGCGGATCGTTGAGCGGTGCGCTATCTCAGGCACACCGCTGAGCTTTTGCGGCGAAGATGCCGGCCGCCCGATCGAGGCGCTGTGCCTTGCCGCCATGGGTATTCGCACATTGTCCATGCGTCCAGCTTCAATTGGGCCGGTCAAAAGTTTGCTTTTACGATCAAATCTGGACGAGCTGCGCAAGATCATCTCGGACGCGCGACACCGCGGTGAGCAAAGTGTTCGACCTGCCGTGATGGCGTGGTTGAAACAGCAGAGTTGAGCGGTGAAATCCAATCGCTCAACTTGCTGAAATTTAACAACATTTCACTGAATTGGATGTGCTTCGTCACCCTGCAGGACTGACGTTGTACCGCTTTAGCCAACTCTTGCGTCGATTGGTTCGCAATCAGATTTATCCCCAAGGTTTTCCACGATCTTTCAGGTATTGTGTGGATAGAATCGCTATCACAAAATTGACTATTTGGAACATTTATTGGGTAAAATCTAGATAATTGAGGGTCATTCTTTCATATTTGTAGCAAGATGCAGAAATCAACCAAGCTTCTATCCCCGGAGCAGTCCATACGCGAATGCTCAATGCAGTGGCCATGCGGTGCAGATGCAGTTTTCTTCATTGAATGGCGTTCACCGTTCAATTTGCTTCTCCCGTATTGAAGATGAAAGTCTTGTAAGAACAATGCATTACCCTCAGTAACTTCTTGGTTGAATTTCTTCACATAACCTCTTGGAAATAGACATTTGTGGATAACTCATCACTTCGCGTATGGGAGTTAACAATCTGAAATGTAGCAACTTTCCGATGAGTTGGGTTTCTGGTCCAACAACGAGTTTCCAGGGCGCTCGATCCAGAATTTCTGAGAAACCTGCTATCGTACGATCGTAAGTGATAGGGTTAGATGGGTTGCTTTTTGCCTGACTTGTGGGCAAAAGCAGATTTGAACTATGTTATCGCTAACATTGCCGTTAACTCACTGACACTGATCGCGGCAGGGAAAGGAACAATTCGATGGTTTCGCGTGTGATCCCAGTTGATCCGTTCGATCTTGTGCTGTTTGGAGCCACAGGCGACTTGGCGCACCGCAAGATTCTACCGGGTCTGTTCCACCGTTTCGTCGTGGGGCAGATGCCTGACACGGCGCGCATCATTGGCACGGCCCGGTCCGCCATCAGCGCAGATGAGTTCCGTGCCACGGTGCGCACCGCCATACTTGAACAGGCCGGCGAAGAGGCCGAGCAGGACGATGTGTTGAACACCTTTCTGTCGCGCATCGATTATGTCGCGGTCAATGCCACGGGGCCCGAAGGATGGGATGATCTGGCAAGCAGGCTCCGGCCGGAAACGGTGCGGGCGTTCTACTTGTCTGTTGCACCATCTCTGTTCTCCGAGATTGCGTCACGCTTGCACTCTGGCGGCCTCGCGACGGCTGACAGCCGGATCGTGGTCGAAAAACCCTTTGGTCGCGACCTGCAATCCGCGCGTGAGTTGAATGCGGGGCTGCGCGCCTGTTTTGACGAACATCAGATTTATCGCATCGACCATTACCTGGGCAAGGAAACCGTACAGAACCTGATGGCCCTTCGGTTTGCGAACTCGCTGTTCGAACCCCTGTGGAACTCCACCCACATCGACCACGTGCAAGTCACGGTATCCGAAAGCATCGGCATCGAAGGGCGCGAGGCCTATTATGACAAGTCCGGCGCCATGCGGGACATGGTACAGAACCATCTGGTACAGCTACTGTGCCTGACCGCGATGGAACCGCCGTCGAAGTTTACACCCAATGCGGTGAGGGACGAAAAGGTCAAGGTGATCGAGGCGCTCGATCCGGTTCCGGATGGTGATATTGCGCGGGGACAATACCGGGCTGACACAGGCGATGACAGCTATCTGGATCATGTGGGTGACCCCGACAGCCGGACCGAGAGCTTTGTCGCGATGAAAGTGCGGGTTGCCAATTGGCGATGGTCAGGCACGCCGTTCTACCTGCGCACCGGTAAGAAGCTGCGCGCGCGGGAATCAGAGATTGCCGTCGTGTTCCGCGACCCCCCGCACACGATCTTTCCCAATGTCGGCCATCTGCGCGGCAACGTTCTGGTGATCCGCCTGCAACCGGACGAGGGGATCACGCTGCGCACCACGATCAAGGATCCGGGCCCCGGCGGCCTTCGTTTGAAAGAGGTTTCGCTGGATATGTCCTTTGCCGAGGCCCTTGGCGCCGACAACCGCCCTCAGGACGCCTATGAGCGGTTGGTAATGGATGTGATCCGGGGCGATCAGACCCTGTTCATGCGCGGAGACGAGGTCGAAGCGGCCTGGACCTGGGCCGACCCGATCATCAGCGCCTGGGAAGAGCGGACCGATCGGCCGGCGCCTTATGACGCGGGCAGTTCGGGTCCCGAAGATGCCTTGATGCTGATGCATCGCGATGGTCGCCGTTGGCGCCAGATCGGAGAGTGATCAGATGACATTGAACCAAACCCTTGCCGATGTGACCAACCGTATCATCGACCGCAGCGCGCCGATGCGCAGCGCTTACCTGGCCCGCATGGCCGAAGCCACGTCCCAAGGTCCAGCGCGCGGACATCTCAGCTGTAGCGGGCAGGCGCACGCCTATGCTGGTGCCGGAAAGGACCAGACACGGCTCGCCGAGGGCGGCGTTGGGAACCTTGGGATCGTCACCAGCTACAACGACATGCTGTCGGCTCATCAGCCATTCGAGCGTTATCCCGAATTGATCCGCACTGCCATCCGCGCGGCAGGTGGTACGGCTCAGGTTGCGGGCGGGGTGCCCGCCATGTGCGACGGCGTCACCCAAGGCGCGCCGGGGATGGAGCTGTCGTTGTTCTCCCGCGATGTGATCGCCATGGCGGCGGGCGTTGCTCTAAGCCATAATACGTTCGACGCGGCCGTGTTCCTTGGTGTGTGTGACAAGATTGTTCCCGGGCTGGTGATCGCAGCGCAGAGCTTTGGTCACCTCCCGGCGGTGTTCTTGCCTGCGGGGCCGATGGCCAGCGGATTGGCCAACGACGAAAAGGCCAAGGTGCGACAACAGTTTGCGGCCGGAGAATGTGACCGCGATGCGTTGATGGCGGCCGAAATGGCGGCCTATCACGGGCCTGGAACCTGCACGTTCTACGGGACCGCAAACACCAACCAGATGCTGATGGAGTTCATGGGTCTGCACTTGCCCGGCGCGTCCTTTGTGCCGCCAAACACAGATCTGCGCGACGCTCTTACCGTCGAAGGGGCAAAGCGCGCCCTTTCGCTCAGTGCGCTTGGCAATGACTTTACGCCGGTGTGCCAGATCTTGGACGAAAAGGCGTTTGTAAACGGCATCGTGGGGTTGATGGCGACCGGTGGCTCGACCAACCTGTTGATCCACTTGGTGGCGATGGCACGGACCGGTGGCATTGCATTGGACTGGCAGGATTTTTCGGACATTTCGGCCGTGGTTCCCCTGATCGCGCGGGTCTATCCCAACGGCTTGGCGGATGTGAACCATTTCCACGCGGCAGGCGGGTTGGGCTATGCGATCTCGACCCTTCTGGATGCGGGACTCTTGCATCCTGACACGCAGACAGTCGCGGGCGAGGGGCTCGCGCATTACACCCAAGATCCCAAACTGATCGATGGTCAGTTGGTCTGGCAGAGCGGGGCAGGCCAAAGCCTGAACGACAAGATCCTCCGACCTGCATCCGACCCGTTCCAACCCACGGGCGGCCTGTCACGGCTTAGCGGTTCGTTGGGGACGGGCGTGATGAAGATTTCCGCCGTGGCACCGGAACATCGGATCGTCGAGGCACCTGCGCGCGTGTTTGAAGACCAAGACAGCGTCAAGACGGCGTTCAAGGCTGGGGAGCTGACGGGCGATGTGGTCGTTGTTGTTCGCTATCAGGGGCCAAAGTCCAACGGGATGCCCGAACTGCATTCTCTGACGCCGGTGTTGCAGGTTCTGCAGGGGCGGGGACAAAAGGTGGCTCTGGTCACGGATGGGCGCATGTCCGGGGCGTCGGGCAAAGTGCCTGCTGCGATCCATGTCTGCCCCGAAGCCCTCGATGGGGGCCCGATCGCTCAGCTGCGCGATGGGGACTTGCTGCGCGTTGATGCGGTGGCCGGGCAGTTGGAGATTCTGACACCCGGCGTGACCGAGCGCGAGATCGCCCCGGTTGACCTGACCGCAAACGCCTTTGGCACGGGCCGCGACCTCTTTGCTACATTTCGTCAGACGGTTGGATCCGCTGACACCGGCGCAACTGTATTCGGGAACTGACCCATGACATCGAAATCCATCCGCACGCGCGAGATCTGCGCGCTCGCCCCCATCGTTCCGGTTCTGGTGGTCGACGACGCCAAGCAGGCCGCACCTCTGGCCGAGGCGCTTGTTGCGGGTGGTTTGCCTGCGCTTGAGGTGACGCTGCGCACGCCTGCGGCGTTGGACGCCATTCGCGAAATGGCCCGCGTTCCGGGCGGTGTCGTGGGGGCAGGGACTTTGATCACGCCTGCGGATGTGCGCGCAGCCAAGGCCGCAGGCGCGCAGTTCGGTGTCTCTCCGGGTGCGACGGATGCTTTGATCGCGGCCTGCGAGGCCGAAGGGCTACCCTTGTTGCCAGGTGCAGCTACCGCGTCCGAGGCAATGTGTCTGCTGGAAAAAGGCTATGACATGCTCAAGTTCTTCCCCGCCGAGGCATCAGGTGGGGCACCAGCGCTCAAGGCCATCGGTGCGCCGCTGCCGCAGGTGTCGTTTTGTCCGACAGGCGGCGTGTCACCGGACAATGCGCGGGACTACCTGGGGCTGTCGAATGTGGTCTGCGCTGGTGGCAGCTGGGTGGCCCCCAAGGCGATGGTCCAGGCAGGCGACTGGTCCGGGATCGAACGGTTGGCGCGCGACGCCGCAGCGCTGGCCCGGTAGGACGCTCTAGCTCGACGCTCAACCGAACCGGCCAGCGTTCCGCGGTGACGCGTCGAGCCGAAGGCGAGGCGCGCCCGGCCCAACGGGAGGAGGTGCCCCGCCAGGGGCATCGACGACGGGCGGGAGTGCCCCCGGTCTTACCCCATCAGCCGCTCAAACATGCGCCGGACCCATCCAACCTGCGGCGGATCAATCTCTTTTGCGTGCGGTGTCAATGCGGCCATGCCCTCGGGGTCGATCACCGTTTTGCCGTCCTGAAACTGCAAGCGATACAGATCGGCATAGATGCCACCACGCGCCAAGAGTTCGTCATGCGTGCCCTCATCCGCAACCTCTCCGCGTTCCATCACCACGATCTTGTCGGCATTGCGAATGGTGGACAGACGGTGCGCGATGACGATGGTTGTGCGCCCCCCCGACAGCCGGTCGAGCGCCTCTTGCACCACCTTCTCGGATTGCGCATCCAATGCGCTGGTGGCCTCGTCCAGCAGCAGCACCGGGGTGTCCCGCAGCAAGGCGCGGGCGATCACCACCCGCTGACGCTGTCCACCGGACAGCGCCGAGCCGCGCGGGCCAACCAGGGTATAAAGCCCCTTGTCCAGCTTGGGCAGGAAATCCGACACATGGGCGGCGTCCAACACCTCCTGCAGCTGCGCATCGCTCACGTCCGTACGCCCCAGCAGGATATTCTCACGTAGGGTCTCGTCAAACAGCAACCCCTCCTGTGTCACCACCGAATAGAGATCGCGCAGCTTGTCGAGCGACATATCCCTCACCTCGACGTCACCAACCTGAACCGATCCGGCTTGTGGATCGACCAGACGGGTCAGCAGGTTAAAGATCGTCGACTTGCCCGCGCCGGATGCGCCCACAAGCGCTGTGGTCTTACCGGCTTCGGCCCGCAGGGTCAGCCCGCGCAGAACTGACGCCTCGCCATAGTTCAGTTGCACGTCGGTCAGGGCGATCTCGGGGCGGCCGGACGGGGCCGCGACGGGTTTGTCCGGCGAGAGCAGTTTGATGGGCTCGTCCATCAGATCCTTGAGACGGTCGAGGGCGGCGGCGGCCACTTGCCAGGTGCCGCTGACCGAGGCAAGCCGTCGCATCGGGTCAAAGGCCAGACCAATGGCGGTGAAGAAGCTCATGAATTCACCCACGGTCTTTTCGCCCGAGATGATTTCCGAGCCGCCGTACAGAAGCACCCCCATGAAGCCGACCCCCGCCATGATATCGACCAGTCCGGTGATCGACGCAGTGCCGAAACTGGCGCGCACTTCTGATCGGACAAAACCGCTCATATGGCCGTCAAAACGATTGACTTGGTACTTCTCCAGATTGTTCAGCTTGATCGGGACAATGCCGTGAAAGATCTCGTCCAGCCGCGTGGACAGTTCTGCACCCAGATCACGGGCCTGAGCCGCCTTCTTGCGCACATAGCGCTGCGCGGCAGCTACGGGTAAAAGAAGAACGGGAACGCCGATCAACATGACGGCAGTCCAGACCCAATCGACGTTGATGGCCACGCCGATCAGAACCACCAGGGACACCGCATCGCGCCCTGCGCCGGTGATGATCACCTGCCAGACATGGTTCACGGCGCTTACGTCCATCTGCACCCGCTGGATCAGAAAACCGGGCGGGTGGGTCTGGTGAAACGAAGTGTCCTGACGGATCAATCGGTTCAGCAGATCCAATCGCAAATGCGCTGCCGTCTCTTGCGAGATTCGCGTCAGCAGCACTTTTTGAACCACGCCGGCGATGCCTCGGATCGCAAAGATCACCAGAAACGCCAGGCTCACCCATTTCAGCGCATCCGTATTGCCCTTGACGAAGACATCATCGAACATCGGCTGCATCATATAGCTGAGCACACCGACCATGCTGCCTTCGAGCAGCATGAACACCATTGCGATGCCCAGCAACGGAAGATGCTTGTACAAGTAGCCGCGCCAGAGCCAGCCCATCAATTCGCGACTGGATTTGTGTTTTGCACTCATGGCGTTGCTTCCATTTGGGGGAGGGGGGATGACGACAGGTTTCGGGTCATGACGCGCCCATTTAAGCACGTCGCAGCCAAGGCGCAAGTTTGCAGCGCGCTTGCCGTTTGGTGAATTGACGCCGCGCGCGCGTCCGCTAGGGTGGCCTCCGGAGAGAGAACAGGCATTCAGATGACAACGAATTCAACGCCCGTTTCGGGTCGACACTACCTCGCCATTCCAGGCCCTTCCGTGATGCCCGATGCGGTTTTGCAAGCGATGCACCGCGCCGCGCCCAATATCTACGAGGGTGAGCTGATCGACATGATGTCGGGGTTGACCGCTGATTTGCGACGTGTGGCCCGAACCGAGCACAACGTCGCCATCTACATCGCCAACGGTCATGGCGTCTGGGAGGCAGCTCTGGCAAATACCATCGCACCCGGCGAGCGGGTGCTGGTCCCTGCGACAGGGCGGTTTGCCCATGGCTGGGCGCTGATGGCTGACGGTCTGGGGATCGAGACGCAGATCCTCGATTTCGGCAAATCCAGCCCGTGGGACATGGATAAGATCGCCGACGCGTTGCAGGCAGATACTGCGCATCAGATCAAGGCCGTGCTGGCGGTGCATGTGGACACCTCGACCTCGATCCGCAACAACGTGCCTGCATTGCGCGCGCTGCTGGACAAGCTGAACCACCCCGCACTGCTGATGGCCGATTGCATCGCGTCGATGGGCTGCGACCGGTTCGAGATGGATGCCTGGGGCGTCGATGTGGCGGTCACCGGAAGTCAGAAGGGGTTGATGGTTCCGCCCGGCACAGCGTTTGTGTTCTTCAACGACAAGGCGGCGGTCAAGCGGGCATCAATGCCGCGCGTGTCGGGGTATTGGGACTGGACGCCGCGTGCGAATCCGGAAGAGTTTTATCAGTATTTCAACGGCACGGCGCCCACGCATCACCTCTATGGTTTGCGCCAGGCCTTGGACATGATCCATGGCGAGGGGATGGAAAACGTCTGGGCAAGGCACGAGACGTTGGCGCGCGCGATCTGGGCTGCGTGTGATGCCTGGGCCCAAGGCGGGGCGTTAGCTTTGAATGTCGGGGATCCAGAGCACCGTTCGCGCGCCGTCACATCACTGCGCCTGGATCAAGGGCGAGGCACGGCCTTACGCAACTGGGTGGAAAGCAATCTGGGGCTGACCTTGGGCATCGGGTTGGGCATGGCAGAGCCCGGTGACCCAAAGCGGGATGACTTCTTTCGTTTGGGTCACATGGGGCATCTGAATGGTCAGATGGTTATGGGGATGCTGGGCGGCGTAGAAGCCGGTCTTGCGGCTTTGGATGTCCCCCGTGGCAAAGGGGCGTTGGATGCAGCGGCCGCGGTGATTGCTGACGCTAGTACTTGAGGCTCGGTGCACTCCCGCCCGTCGATCGAGCATCAAAGATGCCCTCCTCCCGTTGGGCCGGGCCTCGCTGCGCTCGGCGGTTGGCGCTTATGGCGGAACGGCTACCCCAAACGGAACCGCGCCGGGCTTTGCCCGGCGCTCGGCCCAAGGCCGCTAGCGGTGCTGACGCAGTCAGGATCGCTCGGGCGCGGGAGCACCCCGTTGACCATTATCAAGTGCGCTTTCCTAGACGGGTGATGCCAGCATTCAGAACGGCGGCCAAAATCAACGCTACACCAAAGCCAAAAAGCGCCCAGATTGCGCAGAGCATCCACATCAGGTTTACCCCCAACATGGTCAATGCCGCTGTTGTGTAATCGGGCGCGCGGCCCGGTGGCTTGCCTCGCACGGCTCTCTCCTCCACGCAACACTATAGCGCGGAGGCGGGATTTGTCAGGTCACGCTTGGGTGTTGGTCTGAACCCGCGCGATCTGCAGCGCGCCGGGCAGGGCAGCGGCAAAAGCGTCGAGGTCTTGCGGGCGACCACAGCTGATTCGAATGCATCGGTTCTGAGGCGCGGCAAACGGCATGCGCACGAACAGCCCGCTCGCGATCAGCGCGTCCAGAACTGCCTTGGCAAACACCCCGTCCCGGCCGCAGTCGATGGCGACAAAATTGGTCGCAGAGGGAACTGTACTCAGCCCGTTGTCTTGCGCAATTGTATCGATGCGCGCGCGCGCTGTACTGATTTCAGACTGCACATGCGCCAACCAATCCGCATCACCCAAAGCCGTAAGTGCACCAGCTTGCGCCGCCCGGTTCATGCCGAAATGGTTGCGCACCTTGTTGAAGGCCGAGATCAACTCGGGCGCGCCAAGGGCATAACCCACCCGGGCGCCCGCCATGCCGTAAGCCTTTGAGAATGTGCGCATCCGGATGAGGCGCGTGTCGCCTACGTCAACCGGTGCGGCGGTGCCTTCCGGGGCGCATTCGACATAGGCTTCGTCCAGAACCAGAAGGCACCCTTTGGGTAGGGCTTCCATCGCAGCAACGATCTCTGCGCCTGAGTGCCACGTACCCATCGGATTGTCCGGGTTGGCCAGGTACACCAGTTTGGCGTCGACTTCAGCTGCTTTGGCAAAGAGCGCCGCCGGGTCTTCGTGATCGCCCGAATACGGCACCTTGTGGAGCACGCCGCCAAATCCCGCGACGTGATAGTTGAATGTGGGATACGCTCCCTCCGACGTAACCACCGCATCACCGGACCCGATGAAGAGCCGCACCAGATAGCCCAACAGCCCGTCGATCCCTTCGCCGACAACGATGTTCGCGGGGGATACCCCGTGGTGTGCGGCCAAAGCGTGCCGCAGATCGTGGTTTTCCGGATCACCGTACATCCAGATGTCACCAGCCGCCTTTTGCATCGCTTCGATTGCGCGGGGAGAGGGGCCAAAGACGTTCTCGTTCGCCCCAAGGCGCGCATCAAAGGGCGCGCCGCGCTGGCGTTCCTGTGTCTCGGGCCCGACAAAAGGCACAGTGGCAGGCAGGGATTGGGCGAGGGGGGTAAAGCGAAGCTGTGTCATACCCGCAGATAACCGCAGCGCGCGGGCTCTCGCAAGCCTCGCGCGCTGTCAAAGGGTCTCGATCGGCTTAGAAGAAGATCAGATAGATGATCCCGGCATAGATGCCGTACTGGATGGCGTAATAGACAGTCCTGTTCCACGCCTTGATACGCTTGCCGAAGGCGCGCACCTTGTAAATCCAGGCAAAGGCCTTGTTCACGGCACCCACTTTGTCGCCCGGCACATTCTTGGTGGCCGAGGCTGACATGACAATGTTGGAAAACGCGGTGTTGATCCAGTTGATCGGCGCAAAGGTCACCGGGCGCTTGATGTCCAGGAACAGCACGATGCGGTTTGCATCGGTCGTGTTTTCCGCGTGGTGGATGTAGGTCTCGTCGAACATCACCACTTCGCCGTCGCGCCACGAGTAGTTCTCGCCATCAACATTGATATAGCAGTCGTCATCGTTGGGCGTTGTCAGCCCCATGTGATAGCGTAGCGAACCTGCAAAGGGATCGCGGTGGCGCACCAGCGTGGCGCCGGGCGGCAGGCTGGCAAACATCGCGCCTTTGATCGAAGGGATCTGTTCCACCATCTGCGTGGTCACCGGGCAGTTGTCCTTGGCCGACCCCAGCGAAGAGCCGTACCACTTCAGGTAAAACCGGGTCCAGCCGGTCTTGAAGAACGAGTTGAAGCCGATGTCGTCCAGATCATCGGACGCCTTGATCGCGCCGGTGCTGTTAAGCTGCACGGCCTCGTCGCGAATGGTTTCCCAATTGTCTTGCAGCGGCTTTAGTTCAGGAAACAGGGCCGGGTCGATGTAGGGCGTCGTCGGTACCTTGGAAAAAGCGTAGAACAGGCAGTTCAGCGGCGCAAAAAGGTTGGCGTGGTCCGTGATCCGGCGGCGGATCAATTCGTGACGCAGCTTACCTCGGGTCTGCACGTAGATCGAGCACAACACAAAGATCGCGAGTATGGCAAAACCCATTCAATGTCCCTCCGAGGAAATCTTATTGTTTAACTTTGATTTGACCGCATATGCAGATGGGCCGTCGGCCGTGCAAGAGGGCAGTATTCACTTTTTACATATTGCGACAATCCTTTCAGCGGGTCTTTGCCGAGGTATTTGAGCTATTTGGTGAAGCAAAACCAGTGTTTAACCCCGTCAGCGGGTTGCGCTGATCGCCTCAAGGTTGCAGGGTTCGCACGAGTTTTGTAGCGGCGGGGACATTCATGCGCATTCTTTTGATTTTGCTTCTGGCAGGGCTTGGGTATCTGCTGTTCTGGCCCGTTCCAGTTGATCCGATCGCATATCACCCACCCGAAGATCGCGGTTTTGTGGGGGACTTTGCCGAGAACGCTGCGCTCGACGAGGCACAGATCGTCACCCTGCCGGATGGCGAAATCGGCCCCGAGGATCTGGCGGTGCTGCCCGACGGTCGCATTTTCACGACCAGCCTGTCCGGCGTGCTTTTTCAGATTGAGGGTGACGTCCCTGTCGAAGTTGACCGACTCGGAGGGCGACCTCTGGGGCTCAAGGCCGGACCAGATGGTGCACTTTATATTGCGGACAGCTTTCGTGGGATCATGCGGTGGACAGGTCCGGGCACGCTGGAAAGCGTAGTGTCCGAAATTGACGGCGAGCCGGTGATCTATGCCAACCAATTGGACGTGGGCCGCGATGGCACGATCTATTTCTCGAACTCGACAGACCGGTTCGACCCGGAAACCATGGGCGGGACCAAACCAACCTCTGTTTTGGCGATTTGGGAGCAGTCCGACGCCGGATATGTCGCGCGGCGCACCCCGGATGGTACGGTCAAAAAAATCGCAACAGGGTTCGTCTACACCAACGGGGTGGCGCTCTCACCAGACGAGGATTTCCTGCTGATCAACGAAACCGGGCGCGCAAGGGTGCACCGGTTGTGGCTGATCGGCCCCAAGGCGGGGGAACAAGAGGTGTTCATGGATAATCTGCCGGGCTACCCCGACAATCTGGAACGTCAGGACGATGGCACTTTCTGGCTGGCCTTTGCCAGCCCACGCGTCCCGGCCGAGGCGTTGATGCCCTATCCTTTCCTGCGCAAGGTCATCTGGCGTCTGGGGTCGGCCGTGCGCCCGGCGCCGATCGAACGCGGAATGGTCATTCAGTTCGACCCGGACGGAAAGATCCTGCGCACATTGCAAGATCCCTCGGGTCGGTTGGGCATAACCACCGGCGCGCGGGTTGTCGGAGATCAGTTCTTTGTCATGACGCTGGATTCGCCCGGCTTTGGCCGCATGTCTGTAGCGGACATGCCGTAGACTGCCCCGACGTTTTGATGGCGTGG
The DNA here is from genome assembly GCF_900302455.1 of Falsiruegeria mediterranea M17. Classification (GTDB taxonomy): domain Bacteria; phylum Pseudomonadota; class Alphaproteobacteria; order Rhodobacterales; family Rhodobacteraceae; genus Falsiruegeria; species Falsiruegeria mediterranea. Next base: position 138,880 of record NZ_ONZG01000010.1, on the reverse strand, counting down.
GGGCTCTGTTCGCGGCAGAGTGCCGTCAACAATAGATGAGGAGGGGCCAAGCCATGGCACGTGTATCGGTTGAATATCAGGACAACATCGCCCGGGTGACCCTGACGCGCGGCGACAAGATGAATGCGCTCGACAAGGCGATGATCGAAGCCATCGTGAGCGCCGGGCAAGAGGTTGCCGCTTCGGACGCGCGCGCAGTGGTGCTGTCGGGCGAAGGCAAATCGTTCTGCGCCGGTCTGGACATGGCAAGTTTCGGTGCGCTGGCCGCAAGTGGCGGGGTGGAGCAGCTGCTCGAGCGCACGCATGAAGACGCCAATCTGTTCCAAGAGGTCGCGCTGGTCTGGCGCCGGGTCAAGGTGCCGGTGATCGCAGCCCTGCAGGGCGCGGCCTATGGCGGTGGTCTGCAACTGGCGCTTGGGGCCGACATTCGCATTGCTGCGCCTGACACCAAGGTCTCGGTCATGGAAATGAAATGGGGGCTGATCCCCGACATGGGCGGTATGGTCCTGCTGCCACAGCTGATGCGTTCGGATGCGCTGCGCCAGATGACCTATACCGCGCGGCCCGTGGATGCCAACCAGGCGCTGGCCTGGGGGCTTGTAACGTCGATATCAGAGGATCCGCTGACGGCGGCGCTGGCGTTGGCCGAAGAAATCGCAGGCAAGAGCCCAAGTGCCATCCGTGCAGCCAAACGCCTGATCGACCTCGCTGAAAGCCACGGGCGCCAGGACGTGCTGCTGGCCGAAAGCGCCGAGCAGGCCAAGCTGATCGGCGGGGCCGAGCAGATGGAGGTGATCGCCGCCAACATGCAGGGGCGTGCACCGGTCTTCAAATGATCTGATCCGCGCCAAGGGGCGGGGGGCTCCCGCACCCGAGCGTTCCCGACTGCGTCGGCACCGCTAACGGCTTTGGGCGTGGCGCCGCGCTGCGCGCGGCGCGGTACCGTTTGGGGCAGCTGGTTCCCGCCAGGATCAACCGCCGAGCGCAGCGAGGCCCGGCCCAACGGGAGAAGGGCATCTTTGATGCACGTACGACGGGCGGGAGTGCTCTCGGATTGCGTCAGCGCATGAAGCTGCGTCGAGCGTCCTGGGCCATATGATAGCGCATTTCCAGATCGGCGAGACGGGCCATTGCGGCTTTGCGTTCTTCTGGATCGGTCAGTGTAGGATATTCGGCTCGCGCGGCATCAAGTTCTTTCTTGATCTTGAACTCTTCTGGTAAAACGCCGGCCTGTGCCATGATACGGTGCGCCGTGTTCAGAGCCGCGTCGCCGCTTGCCTCGCCCGAGCGGTCAGGCAGAGGTTTCCCGGCGCCGGGCAGGTTGTCGAGTTGCCCTTCGGCCTGGGCCTTTTTGATCTGTCGTTCGATCAGGTTTCGAAAGCTTCTCATAGCGGCAATATAGTTCGGACTGGCGGCCTTTGATATGCGCTATGATGTCTTACGAGACAGCAGATAGACGATACCCCCTGCCAGCAGCCCCCAGACGGCAGCCCCCAGGCCAAAAACGGTTATGCCAGAAGCGGTTATGGCGAAGGTGATGACGGCGGCCTCGCGTTCTTCGGCCACAGCAAGGGCCGCATGGGTGGCATTGGCCAGAACGCCCATCAGCGCCACGCCCGTGAGCGTGGCCATCAAGAGCGGGTCGGCATGGGCGGCAAAGCCTGTGATGGCGGCGGCAAAGATGCCAAGGATGCAATAGAAAACGCCCGCCATGATCGCGGACCAATACCGCAAGCTGGGGTCTGGATGGCTGTCTTCGTTTGAACACATGGCCTGCGTGATGGCCGCAAGACAGGTGGCGGCGGCTCCAAAGGGAGCGGTCAGGATGCTGGCAGCGCCGACCGATGCAAACAGGGGCCCCGGTTTCGGCTCATATCCAAAGCTGCGCATCACGGCGATGCCGGGAATATTCTGGGTCGCCATGGTGACCACGAACAAAGGCACACCGATGCCGATGGCCGAGGCCAAGGAAAACGTCGGCGTGATCCAGAGCGGTGCCGTCAGCACCTGATCGGGGGCGATGCCGGTGTCGCTCGCGTTCAGGATCACAACAATGGCGGCGGCGATCACCGCGGCCGGTACAGCAAAAAGGCGGTTGAACCTGCCCGCAATGAACCAAGTCAGGATGACAGGCAGGGCTTGGGTGGGTAATTCGGCTGCGGCTTGAAACGGAGCGATGCAAAGGGGCAGCAGAACGCCTGCCAACATGGCCTGGGCCAGTGTGGTGGGGATGGCCGAGGCCAATCGCGCCAAAGGCTGCCACATGCCCGCAAGCACCGTCAGGGCGCCGGCGCAGACGAAGGCGCCTGCCGCCTCGGCAAAGCCGCCGACGGGCAGCACCGAAACAGCAAGGAGCGCCACACCAGGCGTCGACCAGGCTACGCTGATCGGCTGGCGGTAGAGCAGGCTGAGAACAATGGCGGTGATCCCCATAGCAAGCGCGGCACTCATCAGTCCAGAGGCTGCTTGTGGTGCAGTGGCCCCCATGGCCGACAAGCCCTGAAGAACGATGGGGAAGGAGCTGAAGAAACCCACGACAGCCACGACAAGGCCGGTTGAGATGGTTTGCAAAGGGGGAAAGGGACGCGTCATTAAAGGCCTCGTGCTCAATTGGGCCGAGCTAACAACCACAGCGTAGGGAAGGCAATGAAAAACCCCGCCGTGGCGTGCGCGGCGGGGTTTGGGATTTCCGTATTTGGAACGAGAAGAAGGATCAGGCCAGTTCTTGGAGACGGGCCAGAGCCTGTTTGATCTTGCCTTCTTCCTCTTCCCGCGCAGCCAGATTGGCGCGGGTTTCTTCGACCACCTCTTCGGGGGCCGATTCCGCGAATTTGGGGTTCTTGAGACGTCCGCGCAGGCCGCCAAGTTCCTTGGTCAGTTTCCCCAGAGTTTTCTCAAGCCGCGCGATTTCCGAACCCACATCGATGATGTCCGCCAGCGGTAGGCCAAAGGTACCGCCCGCGACGGGGATGGTCACCGTGCCTTTGGGGAACTCATCGACAGCCGTAAGACTTTCGATCCGGGCCAGGCGCTGGATCAGGACGTGGTTGTTGTCCCAGGCCTCCTGCCCCTTGTCATCCAGGCTCGACACCAGCAGTGCCACCTTGAGACCTGCAGGCACGTGCGTCTGCGCGCGGGCAGACCGAACCGTGTCGATCAGGCCGATGACCCAATTCATCTCGCGATCCGCCTCGGCGTCCACCAGATCAGCTGCTGTATAGGTCGGCCAATCGGCGTGGATCAGCATCTTGGCGCGTTGATCGGCGTGGCCCCAAAGCTCTTCGGTGATGAAGGGCATGATCGGGTGCAGCAGGATCAGCGACTGATCCAGAACCCACCGCAGTGTCGCCTGCGTTTCGGCCTTGGCCGCTGCATCATCGCCCTGCAGGATCGGTTTCGAGAACTCCAGATACCAGTCGCAGACCTTGCCCCAGACAAAACCGTAAAGCGCAGAGGCCGCGTCGTTAAAGCGATAGCTGTCGAGCGCCGCGTCGACCTCTTCGCGGACCTTGGCGGTCTCGCCGATGATCCATTTGTTCAGGGTCTGGGTGGCTTCGGGGCGCTGGCTGTCGCCGGTGTAGGGGATCTCATAATGTTCGGCAAAGCTGAAGGCGTTCCACAGCTTGGTGCCAAAGTTACGGTATCCGGTGATCCGGTCGCGGCTGAGTTTCAGCACGCCGCCAATCGCCGCCATCGAGGCATTGGTAAAGCGCAGGGCGTCGGCACCGAATTCGTCCACAATTTCCAGCGGGTCGATGACGTTGCCGGTGGTCTTGGACATCTTCTTGCCCTTCTCGTCGCGGACGAGCTGGTGCAAGTAGACGGTGTGGAACGGGATCTGATCGACCACGGCCAGCTGCATCATCATCATGCGCGCGACCCAGAAGAACAGGATGTCGAAGCCGGTGATCAGAACGTCCGTGGGGAAATAGCGCTGCATCTCCTCGGTGTCGGCAGGCCAGCCGAGCGTGCCAATGGGCCAGAGACCGGAGGAGAACCAGGTGTCGAGAACGTCTGGGTCGCGCCAGACGGGGTAGACCAATTTGGTCGGGTCCTGATCAACCGCGTAACCGGCAAGGCTCTCGGCAAACTGATGGATTGCCTCATGTTTGTCTGCGACTTCGATGACGGTTGCGTGGCTCAGCGGGCTGGGGATGTTTGCATTGTCATCGAGGAACTTTTCGATGGCGTCTTCGAAGCTAGCGGCACATTCCATGACATTGCCACGGTGCAACATGCCACCCTCGTTCAGCAGTCGACCCAGTTCGACCAGATCCAGCTGACCGTCGTTTTCGTCGTCCTTGAAGTTCTCCGCAGACAGGTCGAGGCCATACCAAACCGGAATCTGATGTCCCCACCACAGCTGGCGCGAGATGCACCAGGGCTCGATGTTTTCCAGCCAGTGGTAATAAGTCTTCTCGCCGCTTTCAGGGATGATCTTGACCGTGCCGTCCTTGACCGCATCCAGCGCCGGGCCAACGACTTTTTCGGCGTCCACAAACCACTGATCGGTGAACATCGGTTCAATGACCACTTTGGACCGGTCGCCAAAGGGCTGCATGATCGGCTTGGCCTCGACCAGCGGAACGGTGGTGGCCTCGGGGGCCTCTTCGCCCTTTTTGAGTTTGGGCTTGGGGCCAAGGCGGGGGTCGTCCGAGGTGGTCATGACGGCCAGGCCGTCGGCGGTGATTTCCTCGACAACCTTGGCACGTGCCTCGAACCGGTCGAGGCCGCGCAGGTGATCGGGGATCAGGTTGATCGCGTCGATTTCGTTTTCGGTAAAGGCTTTGCCACGCGCGTATTCCTGCGCCTTGCTTGCCTCTTCGGCGTAGGGGGCTCCATCGGCCCGCATCGCGCCCTTGGTGTCCATCAGGCGGTACATCGGGATGCCGCCGCGCTTGGCGACCATGTTGTCGTTGAAGTCATGCGCGCCGGTGATCTTGACCGCGCCCGAGCCGAAATCGGGATCGGGGTAGTCGTCGGTGATGATCGGGATCTGGCGGCGGTGCTCTTTTGGACCCACGGGGATTTCGCAGAGCTTGCCGACGATGGGCGCATAGCGCTCGTCCGAAGGGTGCACGGCCACGGCGCCGTCGCCCAGCATGGTTTCGGGGCGCGTTGTGGCGATCGAGATATAGTCGCGTTCCTCTTCCAGGATCACGTTCCCGTCTTCGTCTTTCTCGATGTAGGTGTAGGTGACCCCATCCGCGAGCGGGTATTTGAAGTGCCACATGTGGCCCGCAACCTCGATATTCTCGACCTCAAGGTCCGAGATGGCGGTTTCAAAGTGGGGGTCCCAGTTGACCAGGCGCTTGCCGCGATAGATCAGCCCCTTGTTGTACATCTCGACGAACACCTTGATGACGGCGTCGTGGAAGTTGGGCGAGTTCTCGTGGCCCGTACGTGGGTCTCCTGCGGCGCCAGCCATGGTGAAGGCGTTGCGCGACCAGTCACATGTGGAACCAAGGCGCTTGAGCTGCTCGACGATGGTGCCGCCGTATTCGCCTTTCCACTCCCAGACTTTCTCCAGGAACTTCTCGCGGCCAAGCTCGTTGCGCGAGGGCTGCTGCGTGGCGGTCAGCATCTTTTCCACCTGCATCTGGGTGGCGATGCCGGCGTGGTCCTGACCGGGCTGCCAGAGCGTGTCGAAGCCGCGCATGCGGTGCCATCGGATCAGGATGTCCTGCAGCGTGTTGTTGAAGGCATGGCCCACATGCAGCGCGCCGGTGACATTGGGCGGCGGGATCATGATGGTGAAGCTTTCGTCACGCGATTTGTTCGCGCCTGCCTTGAAGCAACCGGCCTCTTCCCAGGCCTTGTAGAGCCGACTTTCGGCCTCGGCTGCGTTGAATGTCTTTTCCATCGCCATCTGATGTGTCCTGCGTCATCGAATTTGGGGTCAGCGCCTGCAATAGCGAATGGGCGCGGGAAGGGGAAGGGTTTGTCGATGGGATCCGTGCGAGAGGTGCGGTTTGTATCATGGTGACCGGGAGCTCTCCCGCCCGTCGATCAGGCATCACAGATGCCTTCCTCCCGTTGGGCCGGGCCTCGCTGCGCTCGGCGGTTGGCGAAAGTGGCGAAACAGATATCTAAGACGGGACCGCGCCGAGCCATAGGCGAGGCGCCCGGCCCAAGGCCGCCAGCAGTGCCGACGAAGTCGGGATTGTGCGGGCGCGGGAGCGCCCCCGCAGTCCAAAGGTGGATCGTCTGACAGAGCATGCGTCAGGCCCGTGCAAACCTCTCATGAAAATAGGTTTCGACCCTGTGATACGCCGGATCATGAAAGTGCAGTGTGAGCAGGGAATGGTCATTGCCGGGGAACTCGACCGTTTGCAGGTCTTCGCCAAACGCGCTCTCCAGCGCGCGCATTAGGCGTGCAGGGGCCATCTGGTCGCCGGTGTACCGCATGGCAAGTCCGGGGCCTTTGCTTTTCATCCCGGCGCGCGCCTCGGTGATGTCAGCCTCGCTCATGTGCAATGTGTCGCCGCCAAAAAGCGGCAAGGCGGGCTGGCTGGCCACGCCGCCGAGAACCGCCTCATCCGCCATCAACGCCAGTGCAAAACTGCCTGTCAGGCACATGCCGATGACGCCAACGCCTGCGGCGTCCTCTTCGGATCGAATGTGGCGGCACAAGGCGCGCATCCAGGTTGAGATCGGGCTTTGTCGACCTTTCAGGAACACGTTGAATTCACGTCGGATGCAGAACATGCGCAGGGCGTTGCGCGTCATCGTCACCTTGCCGAATGTGCCAAAGAGGTGTGGTAGGTAAACGCGAAACCCAGAATCCGTCAGGCGATCGACCAAGTCCAGCGTTTCCGGGCCGATGCCTGGCAACTCCTGCAGCAACAGGATCGGTGGGCCGTCGCCCCGGACATGCACCGTATGCGTGGCCTCGTCCCCGGTGCTCAGCGCAGCGGTGAATTCAAAGGTTCGATCAGGTTCCCACAAGGACATATCGGGGACATAGCGCAGTACCCATGCTAAATCCACGGATCGTGCGAAAACGCAGTGTTTCCGGCCCAAATGGGCCGAAATTCTGCTATTTCGCGGCTTTTTTGATCGGTTTGGGGTTCACTCGGGTCGAGCCGCCGCCACTTCCGCGTTCTGGAGCGGCTCGCGGGCGCCGGGGCGGATCACGTCCGGGTCATAGGGGGTGCGATCAAAGACCTCGCGCACCATGGGTGCAAAGAACTCCAGCGGCAGGTCCTTGTATTTTGGATCGAACGAGGCCTGGTCCCAACGTTCGCAGAACACCTCGTTGTCCTCGAAATAGGCGTGACCACGGTGACGCTCCCGCTTGTTCTGGTCGAACCCTTCCAGGTGATGGCCATAGTAGAGCATCTGGAAATCGCCGTGGGTTTGCACGACCCAGGAACATTGCTCGCGCACAAAGGGCTTCAAGATCGTCGCGGCATATTCATCGTGGTTGTAGGGTGCATAGATGTCGCCGATGTCATGCAGCAGGGCCGAGACGATCCAGTCGATGTCGGCCCCATCGCGATAGGCGCGTGTGGCCGATTGCACCGAATGTCCCAAACGGGTGATCTGATAGCCCGAAAGGCTTTCGTCCAGATCGACCAGCGCCTGCAACAGGCGGTCGGCGGTGTGTTTGGTGTGGTCGATCTCGTGGGCGGTCAGGAATTCATACTCTTCCTTGGTGCCGTCCTTCATTTGGGTAAAACTGACTTTGTCCACAGTCGGTCCTTCCTAGTCGTTTGCGGCCGCGAGGCCCTGATACAGAGAAACATCCTTTTTCAGGCCCTCGGCAAGCGCTTTTGTCTGCTCTGTTTGAATTTCGTGGTGCAGGGCCAAGGCTTCTGTCGCGAACAGGCCAGTCGGTGTCGGTACGTGGATAAACGCGCCCGAGGTGTCGGTGCCGCGCGCCATCATGGCAAAGTCCCGGTCGGCCACCTCTTGTCGTGCATTCGGGTTGATGTACCGGATGGCAAAGCCGATCCGGCGGTCGTCCGAGACGTTGGGGCCGAACCCGTGGAACGTCAGGCCATGGTGCAACGAGATCTGCCCCGGTTGCAGTTCGATGTGGGTCTTGTCTTCTTCTCGCACATCCACCGCAATCTCTTGCCCACGCGACAGCAAGTTGGTTTCTGCGAACGTGTCATTGTGCGGCATGATCGGATTCTTGTGGCTGCTTTTGACAAAATCCATGCAGCCGCTTGCGACCGTCGCGGGCGAGAGCGCCACCCAGGCCGTGACCTGATCCGAGGTTTCTCCCAAGCCCCAGTCAGTCAGATCCTGGTGCATGCCGACGACGTGCTTTGTGTGGGGTTCCTTGATGAAGAATTCGGCCGACCAGATCATCAGGTCTGGGCCCAGAATGCCCTCGACTGCGTCCAGGATGCGCGCATCGGTCGCTAGCTTGGCCGCCAGCGGCATCACCATATGAGCATGGTTGCGTTTGTAGGTCATCAGCGGCTTGGGCAGATCAGCCGCCAGCCAGTCTCGTTCGATCTGTTCCAGTCCCGCCCGTATGTCGGATGCTTCCTCAGCGGGCATGATCTGGATCGGAAAGAGGAAACCCTCTGACCAGTATTGGTCTTTTTGCGCCTCGGTCAGACGACCGTAATCCAGGGAAAGGGGCTGCGGCATGATGGCTCCTGCGGGCTGCGGCTGTGTTGCTCTACGCTAGACGGGGTGGCAAAGATCTCAGAACGCGAAGTCTTGCAGCTGAGGCTAAGTTTTGCTTAGCCTGCTTCTCATGGCGTCTCGTATTCCCTCCCTCAATTGGCTGCGTGTGTTCGAAGCAGCCGCGCGCACCGAAAGTTTTGCGCGGGCCGCGCAGCAGTTGAACATGTCCGCGGCCGCCGTCAGCCAGCAGGTCAAGGCGTTGGAGACGCGACTGGGAGCAAGGCTCTTTGTTCGCCACCCCCATTCGGTGACCTTGACCGAGGCGGGACGAGGCTATCTTCCATCGGTTCAGCAATCGCTGCTGATGCTGGAAACGGCGACAACCGGTCTGTTCGGCGAAACGCGGCAGCAACGGGTGTTTGTTCAATCCAACATGCTCTTTGCGCATGGGTTTTTGTCCGCAGGCATCCCGCGCTTCAACCAGGCGCATCCGGACGTGCGCGTGATGCTGGGGACCAGCAATCAGGCCAGTGAGAACGCCAGCCAGTTCACCGATCTGCAGATCGTCTTTGGCAATCCGACCCTGTTTGGCGCGGCCCATGACCCTTTGCTGCAGGAACGGCTTTACCCCATGGCTTTGCCTCAGGTGGCGGACAGGATCACCGCGCCGCAGGATCTGCTGGATCATGTGCTGATCGAGGTCGCCTCGCATAGGGCGGGCTGGCCTTATGTGTTCGAGGCGCTGAAGTTGCCACAAGGCAACGCGCGTCACACATTTGTCGATAATACAATTGTGGCGGCCACAATGGCCGCTGCAGGGGGCGGTGTCTGTCTGGCACGGGCGCCTGCCAGCGACACCATTACCGTGATGTGTGGTCTTGTGCCGTGTCTACCGGGCTTTGAGGTGGCGGGTCAGGAGGGGTATCATCTCGTTTACGCCGAGACATCCGCGCTGCGTCCAGCTGCCCGGATCTTTCGCAAGTGGCTGTTGGGGTATCTAACGCCGACCTAGGACACGTTGTGCATCGGGGCCGCCGTGCCAGTCCTCGGAATGCTCCCGCCTGTCGATCAGGCATCAAGGATGCCTTCCTTCGGTTGGGCCGGGCGCCGCGCTTTGCGCGGCGGGCCGCCACCCGCAGGGGCTGGCACGTGTCGGGAGCGAGAGTGCTGGCCGGGCTCAGCGCCCGCCCCGGTCCAGTTTGGTGGAGAGGTGGATAAGGCTCTCGGACGACAAGACGCCGCGGGCTTCACCGATCCGATCGAGGGTTTCGTCCAACTCTGCCGTGGTTGCCGCGCTGACCTGCACCAGCAGATCGAACCGTCCCGATGTGGTGTGCACCACCTCGACCCCTGGCAGATTGCGCAGGCGGCTGAGGACCGCCGGGCCGGTGCGCGGCTCGATCGAGACCAGAACCGTGGCCTGCAAAGGGGGGCGTGCAGCAGCACTCAGGCGCAGGGTGTAACCCGCAATGACGCCTGTGTTTTCCAACCGTTCGATCCGGGCCTGAACCGTGGTGCGTGCCAGTCCCAGAAAACGCGCCAATTCGGTCACCGGCGTTCGAGCGTTGTCCCCCAAGAGCGACAGAAGTCTGGTGTCTATTTCATCAAGTTGCATGGCTCTTTCGGCATAATGACGAATCTTTCCTGCATGTTATTCAATCCGCCGCGTGAAATCGACGTCTGATGACCTCATCCTAAGAAAAAACGCAGTGAGGCACCGATGCAGCATCTCTCGACCCCTTGGGCCACCCCCGAAACCCATCTGAGCCGAATTCGTCCCGATCACCCGGTGATGTATCTGTCGCCTGCGGTGCTGCAAGCCACCGCACGGCGGTTCCAGCAGGGGTTCGACGGATTGGTCACCTATGCGGTCAAGGCCAATGATCGGGCCGAGGTACTGGCCAATCTGGTTGCGGCGGGTGTGACGGCCTTTGACGTGGCCTCTCCGGTCGAGATGCAGGCGGTGCGTGCGGCGTTGCCGGATGCAGTTTTGCACTACAACAACCCGGTGCGGTCCGAGGCAGAGATTGCTGCAGGCATTGCGCATCAGGTGGCCAGTTGGTCGGTGGATGATGCCACCGAGTTGGACAAGTTGGCGGAAGTACCAAAGTCCTGCGAAATCTCGGTGCGCTTTGCCTTGCCGGTTGAGGGTGCGGCTTATGATTTTGGCGAGAAGTTTGGTGCGACCAAGGATGAGGCCACAGTGCTGTTGCGGTGCGTTCAAGAGCAGGGATGGTCGCCGTCTTTGTGTTTTCATCCGGGTACGCAGTGTGAAGACGCAAGCGCCTGGGCGCGCTACATCGAAGCCGCCGCCGAAATTGCGCAAGCCGCGGGCGTCACCTTGGCGCGCTTGAATGTGGGCGGTGGGTTTGCCGCGCATCGCAATGGGCAAGCTCCAGATCTGGAGGGCGTGTTCCAAACCATCCGCGAGACGGTGGATCGGGTGTTTGCGGACACCGCGCCCGCGCTGATCTGCGAGCCGGGACGTGCCATGGTGTCCGAGGCTTTTGTCTTGGCGACGCGGATCAAGGGCATGAAACAGGACGGTCGCACCGTGTTTCTCAACGATGGCATCTACGGAGGCCTTGTTGACCTGCGGGATATGGGACTGATGGACCGGGTGCGCGTTGTATCAGATGAAGGAACTGAGCGCACAGGCTCGGGGATGGCGCGTATCGTGTTCGGCCCAACCTGCGACAGTCTTGATCGCTTGCCCGATGGGTTGGTTCTGCCGGACGACACGCAAACCGGCGATTATCTGTTAATCGCCGGCATGGGTGCCTATTCTGTCGCCATGTCGACCGTGTTCAACGGCTATGGCCTGCGCGACGTGGCAACGGTGCTTTCCTTCTCTGGACAATAAAGCCTCACGGGCTATCGTCGCGATCTGAGCCAGCAGGGAGCGCGCGATGGAAAAGTTCGGAAAAAGCCAGCCAGTCAAAAGGGTCGAAGACGTCCGCTTTCTGACTGGGCAGGGGCGGTTCATGGAAGACGTGGCCCCGGACGGCGCGCTTTATGCCGCGTTCTTTCGCAGCTCGGTTGCGCATGGGATCATCACCTCGCTCGATCTGGAGGCCGCGCGCGAGATGGATGGTGTACATCTGATCGTGACGGTTGAGGATCTGGAGGCGGCCGGGATCAAGGTGGCGATGGATGGCACCACCCTGCAAAACCGCGATGGCTCCAAGGCAGCAGCTCCTGAACGCCCAATGCTGGCACGAGGGCGCGTGCGTTTCGTGGGGGAGCCCGTGGCCATGGTGGTGGCCGAGACGCCGGAGCAGGCCCGTGACGCGATCGAAGCGATCTGGATGGACACCGAAGATCTGCCCGCCAAGACCGATCTGGCCCCGGGCGGAGCAGAGCTGCACCACGAGGCGCCAGACAACCGGGCCTTTGATTGGGGTTTGGGTGACGAAGAGGCGACGCAAGCGGCCTTTGACGCGGCGGCGCATGTCATATCGTTGGATGTGCATGACAACCGGATCATCGCAAATTCGATGGAGCCGCGCGGATGTCACGCCGCGTGGGAAGGCGACCACCTTCATTTCTCATACGGTGGGCAGGGCGTTTGGGCCATGAAGGCACAGCTTGCCGACAAGCTGGGGATGGAGCCTGAGAACCTGCATGTCATCACCCCGGATGTTGGGGGTGGATTTGGCATGAAGGCGATGCCGTACCCCGAATACATTCCCGTTGCCCACGCCGCGCGCGTCTTGGGGTGCCCCGTGCGTTGGATGTCCGAGCGCACCGAGGCAATGCTGACCGACAACCATGGCCGCGACCTGACCTCACTGGCCGAACTGGCCTTTGACGCGGATCACAAGATCACCGCCTACCGCGTGCAGACGCGCTGCAATCTCGGCGCCTACAACAGTCATTTTGCGCAGGCCATTCAGACGAACCTGTTCAGTCGTGTGCTGATGGGGGTCTATGATGTGCAGACCACCTGGCTGCAGGTCGAAGGGATCTACACCAATACCACCCAGGTCGATGCCTATCGTGGCGCTGGGCGACCCGAGGCGATCTATGTGCTGGAGCGGGTCATGGACCGCGCCGCGCGCGAGTTGGGCGTCGATCCTTGGGAGCTGCGGCGCAAGAATTTCATCAAGCCCCATGCCTTTCCTTACAAGACCGCAACGGGCGAGACCTATGACGTGGGCGACTTTGACATGATCCTGTCACGTGCTGGGGAACAGGCTGGGGCGGCAGGGTTTGCTGCGCGACGCGCTGCGGATGCTGAACGTGGCCTGCTGCGGGGGCAGGGCCTGTGTTACTATATCGAAAGTATTTTGGGCGACCCTTCCGAAGGTGCGACGGTCGAGTTCTGTGACGATGGCTCGGTCAACCTATATGTCGGGACGCAGTCGAACGGGCAGGGGCATGAAACGGTATATGCTCAATTCCTGGCCGATCAGACGGGCATCCCGGCTGAGTTGATCCGGGTTGTGCAGGGCGACAGTGACCGTATCGCGCAAGGCGGGGGAACGGGCGGGTCCCGTTCCGTGACCACACAGGCCAACGCCACCTTGGCAACGGTCGATGTGATCCTCGCCGCATTCACGCCCTATCTTGCCGACAAGATGGGGGTTCAGGAGAGCGACGTCATGTTCGACGACGAGACATTCCGCGCACCCGGGTCAAACCTGACCCCGACGCTGGTTGAGGCGGCCGAGATGGCGCGCGCGGATGGTCGAACCGACCTGCTGAGGCACGAGGCCCGGGCGCAACTGCCCGGTCGCAGCTATCCCAACGGCGCCCATGTTGTCGAAGTTGTGATCGACCCCGAGACCGGGGTGACGACCGTAGACCGTTATACGGTGGTTGATGATTTCGGTAACCTTATCAACCCGATGCTGGCCGAGGGGCAAGTACATGGCGGGGTGGTCCAGGGGATCGGTCAGGCAGTCACTGAACATGTTGTGCACGATGCAGATGGACAACTGCTCACGGCAACGTTGATGGACTATGCCTTGCCCCGCGCCGCCGACGTGCCCATGATTGAGTTTACCTCGGAACCGGTTCCGTCGACGGCCAACCCCATGGGGATGAAGGGCTGCGGTGAGGCCGGAACGGTCGGGGCGCTGGCCGCTGTGGCAAACGCCGTGCAGGACGCGCTCTGGGATCGGGGGGTGCGTCAGGCTGACATGCCGTTCACACCCCTCAAAGTATGGGAAATGATCAAGGATGGTGCTGTCGCGGCTGAGTAAGAAACTTCTGGGTTGGCTTGGACGGCCACTGCGGTCCGAGCATTCTGCAGAAACGCCGCATCGCGGACCGCGAACGCATGTGATCATTCTGGACGGCACAATGTCGACGCTGGAGCCCGGTCGTGAAACGCATGCCGGCCAGTTCTTGCGCTTGGCCTGCGAGGCAGGCTCGCAAGTATCGGTGTTCTACGAGGCCGGGGTGCAATGGAAAAGCTGGCGCACGACCTTGGACGTCATGATGGGGCGCGGAATCAACCGGCAGATCAGACGGGCGTATGGCTATCTCGCCTCACGCTACAAACCCGGCGATCGCATCTTTCTGATCGGCTATTCGCGTGGAGCATATGGCGTGCGAAGCCTGGCTGGTGTGATCGATATGGTTGGGCTGCTCAAGGCCGAGCACGCGACAGTGCGCAACATCCGGCAGGCCTATCGCCATTATGAGTGCAATCCCAGCGGCCCGCATGCCGCGGCCTTTGCGCGGGCCTTTTGCCACGACGAGACGCCAATCGAGATGGTGGGGGTCTGGGACTCGGTCAAAGCTCTGGGCATGAGGTTGCCGCTCTTGTGGCGCTGGGCTGAGGCGCGCCATGCGTTCCACAACCATCAGCTGGGCCCCAGCATCCAGCATGGCTATCACGCGCTGTCCCTGGATGAGACCCGGCAGGTGTTCACTCCGGTTCTGTGGCAATGCTCGCCCGGGTTCAAGGGCCATGTCGAACAGGTCTGGTTCCGAGGCAGTCACGGCGATGTTGGTGGTCAGTTGGGCGAATACGAACAAGCCCGTCCCTTGGCGAATGTCTCTCTGGTGTGGATGCTGGAAAAGGCCGAAGCACACGGCTTTCCTTTGCCACTGGATTGGCGCGCCCGGTTCCCAACCGATCCGGATGCGCCATCGGTCGGGACGTGGCGGGGATGGGGCAAAATCTTTCTGCTGCGCGGCCCACGCATCGTAGGGCGCGACAGATCAGAGCGGTTACACGAAACGGTCAGGCCTGAAGACGTACCGGGCGCAACCGGTGCCCCGATGGCAGAACCTACAGCCACGCATTGAGCGGGCTATCGTTATTGGAGCCGGTGGTTGCAGCTTGGGGGGCGCTCCCGCACCCGAGCGGTCCCGACTGCGTCGGCACCGCTAACGGCCTAGGGCCGAGCGCCTCGCCTGCGGCTCGGCGCGGTCTCAATTGGGGCTACTGTCTTGCAACAAACGCCATCTGCCGAGCGCAGCGAGACTCGGCCCAACGGGAGGAGGTGTCCCGCAAGGGGCATCGACGACCGGCGGGAGCACCCCGTTTTGTGCCAGACATGCAGGGTGCTGTTTGCAGAATGACAGATCGTCAGTCTATTTCATCTTCATGATGATACAGGTGGTGGACCCTGTGGCATAAAGCTTGCCGTCGTCGACACCGCGAATTTCACCATGCGCGATTCCGGTGGATCGGCCCGCGTGATCCGTGACGCCGATGGCCTCGATCTGTGTGCCCAGTTTGATCGGGCGGATGATATTCACCTTGTACTCCAGCGTCGTATAGGTCGATCCGGCAGGTACTTTGGTCCAGACCGCGCAAGCCATGCAACTGTCGAGCAGCGTACCGTACCATCCGCCATGGACACCGCCGTGGGGGTTGGTTGCACCCTCGGTTGGAGTTCCGCGAAAGATCACCTTGCCTTCTTCGACGAGGTAAGGCGCAAAGCCCAAGGTTCGGGCAATCGGCGCGCCAGGGATGTCGCCGTTCAGCACCGCCTGCATCAGTTCCAGCCCGGACATGTCGGTGATATCGAATGTGTCGCTCATGGCGCGCCTCCTGCTTTTGAGACGCCACGCTAGCAGCGGCGCACCGGGCAGCAAGCCTTACGCAACGTTCTGCAGATCGACCTTGGGCACGACGCCAAGCGCATGACACACGTCGCGCGTCAACTCAGGGCGATTGAGCGTGTAGAAATGCAATTTGTCTACTCCGCCGTCGATCAGGTCCGAGCACAGCTCGGTGCAAATTGCGGTTGCGAGCAGGTCTTCGCGATCATCGCGGACAGCCTTGGCAAATGCATCTTCGACCCATTGCGGGATGTTCGTGCCGCAGCGGCGGGCAAAGTTGCGCGCGCCCTTCCAGTTCTCGATCGGCAAGATGCCGGGTGTGATCTGCTTGTCGATCCCCGCCTTGGCGCAGGCGTCGCGGAACCGAAAAAACGTCTCGGCCTCGAAAAAGAACTGCGTCAGAGCCTCATCAGCGCCCGCGTCCAGCTTGCGCTTGAGCCAGTCGACGTCGGCCTGTGCATGCTGTGCTTCGGGGTGGATGTCGGGGTAGGCGCCGACGCGGATGTTGAACTTGCCGGTGGCGGCCAGCGCCTCGATCAGCTCAACGGAATTTGCAAAGCCTTCGGGGTGCGGCGTGAATTGCCCTTGGCCTTTGGGCGGGTCGCCGCGCAGCGCCACGATGTCTGTGACCCCGGCGGCTGCAAATTGATCGGCGATGGCCAGGGTTTCTACCTTGCTTGCATTCACGCAGGTCAGATGCGCTGCCACGTTCAAGCCCGAGGATTTGTGCAGCGTTGCCACGGCATCACGGGTCAGATCGCGGGTGGTGCCTCCCGCGCCATAAGTGACAGAAACAAAACGCGGATTCATCGGTGCCAACGTCTGAACCGTATCCCACAGGCGGAAAGAGGCCTCCAGGTTCTGGGGCGGAAAAAACTCAAAGGAAATGTCAGGCGCGGTCATCGGTGTCTCACTCATGTCTCTCGGATTTGACCTCTTGTCGCACGCGCAGCATTGTGAGACAATTTCATAATACTCAAGAACAACATGAGGATCATTGGGCGTGCATATCGAATTCCGTCATCTCAGGACGATCAAGGCCATCCACGAATGTGGCGGGCTGGCGCGCGCGGCGGATCAGTTGAACATCACCCAATCGGCACTTAGCCATCAGATCAAAGGGCTCGAGGATCAAGCCGGGGTGGAGCTGTTCATTCGCCGGTCCAAGCCGATGAAGTTGTCAGCGGCCGGCGTGCGGCTGTTGCGGCTGGCCGAACAAGTCCTGCCGCAGGTCGAGGCGGCGCAGGCCGAATTTTCCTCGCTAAGGGATGGCAAAACAGGACGGATGCATATCGCGATTGAATGCCACGCCTGTTTTGAATGGCTGTTTCCGGTGCTTGAGCAATTTCGCAAGAGCTGGCCGGATGTGGATGTGGATATCCGCCCGGGACTGGCGTTTGACGCCTTGCCTGCCTTGCAAAAGGAAGAGGTGGATTTGGTGGTGTCTTCGGACCCCGAAGAATTGCCAGGCGTCGAGTTCATAGAGCTCTTTGACTACAAGGCGGTATTTGTTGCTGCGGCGTCTCATGCTCTGGCGAAAAAGCCGTTTATTGAAGCCGAGGATTTTCGTGGCCAAACCCTGATCACATATCCGGTCGAGCGAACGCGCTTGGATGTATTCAGCCAGTTGTTGATCCCGGCCAAAGTGGAACCGGCGATGATCCGGCAGGTGGAGCTGACGGCGGTGATATTGCTTCTTGTCGCGTCAAACCGCGGGATCTCGGTGTTGCCGGACTGGGTGGTGCGCGAGGTGAAATACAGTTCGGATTATGTGACGCGTCCGCTGACGCAAATGGGGATCACACGAAGATTGTATGCTGCGGTCAGGTCCGATGACCTGGAGAAACCGTTCGTGCAGAAACTGATCAATCTGGCGAGCGCCGAGGCAAAGAAACTTCAGTCGCAATAGAAGCGGTGGCGCGGGGGCGGCGGCCATATGGTCGGGGTGCCCGCCCATATGGCCGCCGCCCCCGCGCGGTTCCGTGGTACGGACCCGTTAGAGGACTTTTACGATCTGTTTGCCCATGTTGCCGCCGCCCAGCATCGACATGAACGCTTGTGGCGCGTTCTCCAGCCCCTCGGCGATGTCTTCAACATAGCGGATCTCACCGCTGGCGATCTTGGGGGCAATCTGTCCAAGGAACTCCGGATAGCGGTCAAAGTGGTTTGAGATGATGAAGCCGTTCACGCTCAGGAAGTTCACCAGGATCGTGCGCCACAGCCCCGGCGCGCTCAGGCCCGGGTCAGAGGCTCCGGCCCCCAAACCGCCCGCATTGTACCAGCTGATCATTCCACAAATCGGAATACGACCGTGGGGGTTCATCAGCGGCATCACCGCCTCGAGCACCTTGCCACCCACGTTTTCGAAATAGATATCGACCCCGTCCGGGCAAGCCTGTTTCAGATCGGCACGCAAGGCCTTGGCGTCTGGATAGGCGCGGTGATCCAGGCAGGCATCAAACCCAAAAGTATCGGTCGCCAGCTTGCATTTGTCGGCTCCTCCGGCGATGCCTACCGTCCGCAAGCCGGCCAATCGCGCGACTTGGCCCACCATCGAACCAACTGGCCCGGTGGCTGCGGCAACAACCAAGGTTTCGCCCGCCTTTGGCCGACCCAACTCGGTCAACCCGTACCATCCCGTGAACCCTGGCATGCCAAGTACGCCGAGCGCTGTGGTGATCGGCATCTGGTTCGGGTCGATCTTGCGCATCATGTTGGCAGGCTGCACCGCATGTGTGGCCCAGCCGAACATGCCAAACGCAAAGTCGCCAGGTGCAAAATGCGGGCTGTTTGAGGCGATGACCTCGCCCACACCGCCCCCTTCCATGGTGCCGCCGATGGGCACGGGCGCGGCATAGGATTTGGCGTCATCCATCCGCCCGCGCATGTAAGGGTCGAGCGACATGTAGTGGACGCGGACCAGCACTTCGCCCTCGCCGGGCGTTGGAATGGCTGCGCTTTCATAGCTGAAATTGTCGGCCTCGGGCGCGCCGGTAGGGCGGCTGGCTAGGGCCACGCGGTACATCTGTTCGGTCATTGACTTGCTCCTCGCTGTTGGGCGACAGCGTAGGCGAGTGCACGCACAAGGCAAGCATTGGCGTTTCGTAACGCCACGATAGGCAAAAGTACGGGGGCAGCCATGCAAAAGCTGCCTCTTGGCAAGAGCGTCCGGTCCAAGTATACGCGCGATCTGACCGAACAGGAGCCCACCCGATGATTGGCAGTGCAAACCTCAACATCATGCAAAAGGCCGCGCGTAAAGCGGGGCGTTCCCTTGTGAAGGATTTTCGCGAGGTTGAAAACCTGCAGGTGTCGATGAAAGGCGCCGGGGACTTTGTCTCCAAAGCCGATATCGCGGCCGAGGCGATCCTGAAAGAGGAACTGATGGGCGCGCGCCCGACTTATGGCTGGATCGCAGAAGAGGGCGGCGAGATCGAGGGCGAAGACCCCACCCGCCGTTGGATTGTTGATCCGCTGGATGGTACCACAAACTTCCTGCACGGTTTGCCCCACTGGGCAATCTCGATTGCCTTGGAACACAAGGGCAAGATCGTCGCGGGCGTGATCTATGACGCCGCCAAGGACGAGATGTTCTTTGCGGAAAAGGGCGCGGGCGCCTGGATGAACGAAAGCCGCATTCGCGTGTCGGGCCGTCATCGCATGATTGAATCTATCTTTGCCACCGGTCTGCCGTTTGCCGGTCGCTCTGATCTGCCTGCGACGCTGCAGGATCTGGCGCGTATCATGCCGACATGTGCGGGCGTGCGTCGGTTCGGGTCTGCCGCGCTTGACATGGCCTATGTTGCGGCAGGGCGTTACGAAGGGTTCTGGGAACGCCGTTTGAAAGCCTGGGATGTGGCTGCCGGTATCATCATCGTGAAAGAGGCTGGCGGTTTTGCGCAAGCCATCGACCCCGAAGGGCACATCCTGTCGGATGGTGAAGTGATCTGCGCCAACGAGCCGATCTTTGAAACCTTTGCCAAGGTGATCCGTGGCTGACGTCTGATCCGGTGACAATCGGGATGAAAAGAAGGAGCCGGTTGGCTCCTTTTTTGTTACTTCCGATCAGAGGGATGATTGACCCCGTCATGCCAAGGGATCGGGTCGTGGTCGCGTGGATTAACGCCCGCAATGCAACCAAGGTTAACGCCGCATTCTGACGGGTCCGAGCGGCGGTGGTGGTGGGTGTAGATGCCGCAGATCTTGCAGAAATGGTGTTTTGCGGTGCCCGTGCCCCAAGTGTAGAGCGTCAGGTTTTCGGCGCCTTTGGTCACCCGCAGACTGGCGGCGATGGCGGTTACTGCGGCGGCTCCCCGGCGGCGACAGAAGGAACAGTCGCAGCGGGCGGCCGAAGCCAGGCCTTGCGGAAACTCGGCCTCAAGTTCGACTGCGCCGCAATGGCAGCTGGCGGTCAGGGTCTCGGTCATTTGCGTGGCACCTTTGGAATCCGAGAGGTTGAGAAACGGTACTCGTGTTCGGGATGCGGCGGGTGGCCATGAGTGCGATCCCAGTACGCCACTCCACCGCGTCTGAGCCAGAGCGGAATGCACAAGATGAGCCCCACGAAAAAGCCACCTGCATGCGCCCAATAGGCAACGCCACCCTCGTCCGGATTGGATCCAATGCCACCCAGAAACTGCATGCCAAGCCAAACGCCGAGCATGACAAAAGCGGGAATTGAAAAGACGCGGAAATAGATGATCAAGATCAACAGGATATCGACGCGCGCTTTGGGAAAGAGCAGCAGATAGCCGCCCATGACACCTGCGATGGCCCCCGAGGCGCCGACCAGCGGGACTGTGGATGAGGGCGAAGCCAGTACGTGCAACAACGACGCGCCTACGCCGCTGACCAGATAGAATATCAGAAAGGGGACGTGCCCCATCTCGTCTTCCATGTTGTCGCCAAAGATCCACAAAAACAGCATGTTGCCCGCCAGATGCATCCAGCCACCGTGCAGGAACATCGAACTGATCAGTGTCTCGGGCGCAAAGCCGTCGGCCGTGCGGGCGGGGATCAGGGCCCAGTCAAAGAAGAAGCGGTTGATTAGGGGCGCGTCGTTCAGGATGCCCACATAGCTGAGGAAGATCAGGATGTTGGCCGCCATCAGGGCGTAGACGACATAGGGCGTGCGCCCGGACGGGTTGTGGTCGCGGATGGGTAACATGGGGCTGACGCTGGGCTGAAAGCCGCCCAGCGTCAAGAGAGGTTAGGTCTCGAACATCGGGCAATTTTGCTCCTTGCGACCAAAACTGATCCGGCTCGCCGTCGCGTCTTCTGGTCTAACACATAACACGAACGTCTGGTTCGAGCCCAGAGTGTGCGTTCAAAGTTCGCCGCTCTTCACCCGCCGGGCGTGTAAATTATTCCAATGAGCGGGTTGCTAAGTGCAATCGGCCAAACGATCAGATTAATCTCTGAGCACCATCTTGGTCTAGAATTTCTAATCCCGGCGTCGTGTAGGATGCCAGATCCACATCACTGCCGCGAGGACAATTGTCAGCGGGATGTCGGCCCAGAGATGGGCATGTTCGTTCGGATAAATGAAGGCCTGCGGTATCATCACGATGCAATGCAGCAGGTTGGCGAGGATGCCCCAGTCGAACAAGGCAACGTTTCGAACGGGATCGGTCGCGCCACGGACCAGCAAAATTGCCCAGGCGGCATAGAGGGCGACCAGCATGAACACGTACGGGTGCAGCCCGTCATAAGGTGACGCGGGATGCGCCGGGCCGATCTGCAGAGCATCGGGAAGCACCCCCCAGACAAAACCCGGCGAGTATCCGACGAACCCCAAGAGCAAGCCGGGCACCAAGGCCCAGCCGACAACCCGCATGGCCAATGAGGATTGCCGAAGATGCGCGTCCTGAGAGCTGCTCATGATTGGTGCCCTGTCTGGCCGGATCAAGGCGTGTACCAAATCGGGCTTGTATAGGCACGGTCTTGCACCGTCATAGGCACTTCACTGGGCATCGTAATCCCAAACCGCTTCGCATCGTAGGCCGTCCAACGCGGCGTGGGGATCTCAATGACGCGCGCGTAGTAAAAGGCGCTCTGGCTCGGGTCGAAATCCGGGTCCGTCCAGTGGGTCATAAACATGGCTTCCCCGATTGAGTTGGTGTAGCTCGCATCGGCGACGTCCACTGTGCTACCGACAGCTCTGTTGCAACGGCGGTTCTCAATGGATCGATTGTCGGAACAGGCGACGTCGTAGATCCGCTCTTCGGTGCTGCCATCGGCAGTGAGCCAGCCCTTGATGATCTGGATGCGGTCGAGATTGGCGCCATCGGGATCGCGCAAGGCACGGATCATCAGTGTGGGTGCTTTTCCATCGGGAGCGCCAGTCAAGTCACCGCCCATTGGCACGCCGCGCGCGTAGCCCTGCGCGGCGAAATCGGGTCGCTGGACTTCATCGGGCAGGAAATCCCAGCCGCCGAATAGCCGCACCGTCAGGCGAGTCCCGGTGCTGGCGTAAACCTCTTTGCGGGCCATAGCATCGAAAATTTCTTCACGTGTGTTTTCTCTCGCCCACACCGCAACTAGCCCCGACGCGACCAGTTGCCAGTCGCTGACAATCACTTCGCCGGTTTCCGAGTCTTTAAGGAACACACCTTTGTACCGGTCTGGCGAGGGGTCTTCGCTCGGGAGCTTGCCAAAGTAATTCTCCTCGCGCGTGGTGGTCATGCTTACATGGTTATCGGTGCTGCCTATCATCCCGTACTTGAAGGGATTTGCCCCGAGCTTTTCCTCCAGCCTGAGCCCATTCTGCAGCGTCGACCGGGCGTATTCGTACTGCAGCATCCAGTCTTCCTTGGGGTTCCCAAAGGAATCGCCAAAGTCCCAGGTCCCGTAGTCCGCGAACTCGTCGTTAGGCGACAGGAAGGGGTGCGCCTCGCCATCGCCCTTCTCCTGGGTGACCTCCATCAGCGGCTCCCAGCGCGCGCGCCGCTCGGCATAGTCCGCCGTCATATCGCTGCCTTTAATGACCTCCGCGTACATTTGACCATTGCTGATATTGCCGTTGTGGGGAATCGCCAGGATCTGACCTCCGGTCTTCTCTTCGTATGCGGCCATGTACTCCCAGAGCTTCTCTGGGTCGCCGCTGTCGAAGGCGCTGAAGGGAAGGACCTGCTTCACCCGATCGGGCCCGTCACGAAAGATCACGACCCGGTGCAGGTTGGCACCTGCCGGGCCGGAGCCGTCTTTCCCATTGCTGACCGTCGACCATTCGTAACCGTTGAGTGCGGTGAAGGTGCCGGGCTGGTTGTACTTGGAGGCAATGTCGACGACATCGTCCCAGACGGAACGGCTGACCTTGGGATCAGAGAACCGTGGCACGCCGGACGTGAAGTCATTCTGCATGGAAACAACGGCTTGCCATGCGTCCTGCGGGCTCCCGTTCATCTTTGCGTACCACTCCTTGCCGACGTCGGTTGCTAGCAGAGCGGGGTCTGCCTCATTGAGCAGCTTAGCAATGCCGAGGTATTCGGCGTGGTCGGTGACCACCAGGAAGTCCAGCGGCCGAACCAACTGAACCCGCAAGCCGGAGTTGGATGTGACCTCCTCACCCCGGGCCAAGCGGAAGCTCACGTCTGGACTGTTGTTATTACCGATCATGCCACTGTCCACGGACAACGAGGTATGGTGGTGGGCATCGCCCCAGAGCACCCGCTGCGGGAAATGCTGATCCACATAGGGCGAATAGGGTTCTGGCTTCTCGACCACTCGCCCCTGATCCAGCGTTCCGGTATCTTGCGCCCCAGCCGCACCACCCAGCAAGGCGAGAGATAAAGTGCCTGCGTACAGGGGCATCGAAATAAACTGTATTGACATAATTGCCTCCAGAATTGGCTCCAGAAAATTCTAAACTATCCTCCTGATCACAACCGACCTTGACATATCTCAAAGCAACCCGCTTAGCATTTGAGGCCAAATGCCAACAAATTTTGGGAGAGAGCTTTGTCCGATAGTGAATTTTCAGCGTTCTTGCTCGCGGGGGTCCTTAATGTTTGTGACAGCGACGGCGTTTCTGCTGAAGATGTTCTGGCGGCAGGTGGTGTAACCCCACATTCTCTTCAGGTGCCCGGCGCGACTGTTCTGCGCAGCAAGGCCGTTGCCGTTTTCGATGCCCTTTCAGCGGTGTCTCACCGACCAGACGCCGCGTTTCGGGCGGGCCTATATCTGCCTATCGAGCGGTCCTCGGAACTGGTGCAACTATTCCGTTCGGCACCCGACCTTCTGGCATTGGTCGCCCCGCTGAACGCTGCGCTCGGTAGCGTATGCGGTGGTCTGATCGGCGTTTCTTTCAGGAAGGACTATGCGCGCCTTGGATTTGGGTTTCCATCGTGGAACATCAAGCTCGAAGAGCCCTTTCAAGAAGCCGCGGCGGGCGCTGTCGTCTGTGCCCTTCGCACCCGTTTTGGACCAAACTGGAGACCTGTTCGCGTTTTAATGGGGCACCGGAGGCTCAAACCAGAAATTTCAACTTTCGAGGGCATTCAGTTGGTATTTGGAACTCCAGACAATGCGGTAATCCTTAGGGCAGAGGAGGCGAAATCGGAGCCGCGCCTGTCGACGTCCACTGGACAGGTTAGTAAGCAGCCGGAGCCCAGGCAGCCGCGCGCAGGCGATGTCGAGTTTGCCAACGAGGCCCGCCGAGTCGTTCATGGCAGGCTCTTGCTCAGGTTGGGTGCGGAACTGGAGGACGTTTCGAAGGTGTTTGGAATATCGGGACGTACCTTGAAGCGTCGTCTCAGTGAAGAAGAGACATCGCTCAGTTCTATTGTCGAGGGCATCAGGTTGGCGGAAGCCGAGCGCCTGCTAATCGAAAGCAGTTTGCCGGTCACCGAAATCTCAGGTGCTCTAGGGTATGCGCACTTGCCTAGTTTCACGCGAGCTTTCAAGCGCGTGACAGGACGTTCCCCGTTTGATTTTCGTCACGAATCCCAGTCGCCCCAAGGTTAATTTGTTCATGTGACAAGCTGGCCAATGACGGCAACTGTAAATGACTGCTTCGTCCCGCGTAGCTGACATTGGCTCAGAATTGCTTGCCGATTAGGCCAAGAGTGCGTGATGCGTCGCGCTGACTAAGTTCAGAAAACCGCTGAGCTTTAGTCAAAGGTGCGAGACACTCCACATTAGGCCGCGCCGCCCAGAAGGGCGGCATTTCCCCCGGCGGCGGTGGTGTCGACGCAGACGTGACGCTCGGCCAGGACGCGGGTGCGGTCAGGTTGGCCCGGGATCAACGGCAAGATCGGGCCATTTCGGCGCGACAGGGCCTGTTCAATCTGAGAAGCCGTGTCCGCGTCGCCCCACCACAGCACCCCGGCGAAACGGTCTGCGTGTTCCAATCGGTGCAGGTCGATCATGCCGGTGGCGCGGATGGCCGTGCCTCCTTGGGCCTCGACGCTTTTGGCCTGCGCGGCGACGGCCTCGGGTCCCGGTCCCATGCACAGCAAGGGTGGCCGGGGCAAGGTGGTCAGGCGGTTTGATTCACCGGTTGGGCCGGGCAGGGATTGCGTTTCCGGTGCCGCGGGTTCACCTGTTGGCGCAGGCAACTCTGCCATGATGCCGGACCAGCTGTCATTGGTCGACTGACGATCCGGGGCGCAGAAACGGGACATGTAGTTGGGGCCGCCCGCTTTGGGGCCGGTGCCGGAAAGCCCCTCGCCCCCAAAGGGCTGGCTGCCAACGATGGCGCCGATCTGGTTGCGGTTGACATAGATGTTGCCCGCGTGGATGGCGTCGGTGACATGCTGCACCCGGTCGTCGATGCGGGTGTGCAACCCGAACGTCAGGCCATAGCCGGTGGCGTTAATGTCGTCGATCACCCGATCAAGATCCTGCGCCTTGAACCGGGCCACGTGCAGGACAGGGCCAAAGATCTCGCGTTCCAGATCACCGATGCCGGATACTTTGATCAGTGTCGGGGCGATAAAGGTGCCTTGTTCCGGAGTGGCCATTTCCTTGAGGACGTGACCGTCGGCACGTGCCACCGCGATGTGATCGGCAATGCCTCTGTGTGCAATCTCGTCAATGACCGGCCCGCAGTCGGTCGAGATGTGCCAAGGATCGCCCACTTGCAGCGCGTCCATCGCGCCCATCAGCATGGTCAGCACGTCATCGGCGATGTCTTCTTGCAGATAAAGACAGCGCAGGGCCGAACACCGCTGCCCGGCGGATTGAAACGCGCTTTCGATGATCGACTGCACGGCCTGTTCGGGCAGGGCGGTGCTGTCGACGATCATGGCGTTCAACCCGCCGGTTTCCGCGATCAGCGGCGCGCCGGGGCGCAGGTTGTGGGCCATTGCGGCACGGATCTTCAGAGCGGTGGCGGTGGACCCAGTAAAGGCCACACCCGAGATGCGCGGATCGGACGTCAGGCGCGCGCCCAGCTCTCCGCCCCCCGGCAGAAGTTGAAGTACGTCACGGGGCACGCCAGCCTCGTGCAATAGTTGAACGGCGCGATGCGCGATCAGTGGCGTTTGCTCGGCAGGTTTCGCAAGGACCGCGTTGCCGACGGCCAAGGCGGCCGCGATCTGGCCCGAGAAAATCGCCAGCGGGAAGTTCCACGGGCTGATGCAAGTGAAGGTACCAGCAGGTTCCGCGTCAGGGATATTGGCGGCGTAGTAGCGCAGGAAGTCCACCGCTTCGCGCAACTCGGCCACGCAATCAGGCAGGGATTTGCCCGCCTCGCGTGCCAGCAGGGCGAACAACTCGCCATGGTGCGCTTCATAAAGGTCGGCAGCGGCGTTCAGGATCGTTGCACGCTCAGCGGCAGGAGCGGTCCAGGGGGTGGCCGATGCCATGGCAACCTCAGCATCCGTGGCGCTTGCAGGCGCGACAGTTCCGGGATTGTCTTCGGGCGTCGAGGGGTTTGTCACAGGCGCCGTGGCCAATGGCGCAGCGTCGGTGGCCAGCAAGCGGGTCGCGTTCCATTGATGCTCTTGAAAGGCTTCTCGGGCCTTGTCCACGGCGTCCAGCGTGGGGGTGTGATGGAGGTCGAACCCGATGGAATTTCGACGCTCGGGCGCAAAAAGGTCGGGACCGTTCGGAATGCGTCGCACCGGATCGTTCACTGTCGCAAAGGGATCGGCGGCGACCTCTTCCGGCGGCACGGCCTCATCCACGATCTGGTTGACGAACGAGCTGTTGGCGCCGTTTTCCAGCAGGCGGCGAACCAAATAGGCCAGCAGGTCGCGATGCGCGCCGACGGGGGCATAGATGCGGCAACGGCTGTTGGCCTTGGCCTTGACCAACCCATGCAGCGTCTCGCCCATGCCGTGCAGGCGTTGAAACTCGAACGGCTGGTCGTCGGCCATATGCAGGATGGCGCTGACGGTGTGTGCGTTGTGGGTGGCGAACTGCGGATAGATACGGTCAGTCATACCCAGCAGTTTGCGGGCATTGGCGATGTAGGAGATGTCGGTCGCTGCCTTGTTGGTGAAAACCGGGAAACCATCGACCCCTTCAACCTGGGCGCGCTTGATCTCGGTGTCCCAATAGGCGCCTTTGACCAGGCGGACCATCAGCTTGCGATCATGACGCTCGGCCATCTCATGCAGCATGTCCAGCGCCAGACCGGCGCGCGGGCCATAGGCCTGCACCACGATGCCGAACCCGTCCCAGCCCTTGAGCGCAGGATCGCCCATCACCTCTTCGATCACCTGCAGCGACAGCGACAGGCGGTCGGCCTCTTCGGCGTCCACGTTCAGGCCCATGCCCGCTGCCTTGGCCAGCAGTGCCAGGGCCTGCAGGCGAGGCACCAACTGGTCCATGACGCTTTGTTCCTGCGCGATCTCATAGCGCGGGTGCAGGGCCGACAGCTTGACTGAAATACCCGGGTTGGCGCGGATATCGTCGTGAATGCAGGCCTCGGCAATGGCCGCAATGGCGCGGGAATAGCTCAGGTGGTAGCGGGCGGCGTCGGCCTCGGTCCGGGCCGCTTCGCCCAGCATGTCATAGGAATAGGTGTATCCCTTGTCCTCCATCCCTTTGGCGCGGGCCATGGCGCTGTTGATGGTTTCACCCAGAACGAACTGACGACCCATTTCCTTCATCGCGCGGCTGACGGCGGTGCGAATCACAGGCTCGCCCAGACGTTTGATCGCGGACCGCAGCGCGCCCACGGGCGAGGGGCCATCATCGTCCAGAACCTTGCCAGTCAGCATCAACGCCCAGGTCGAAGCGTTTACCAGCGACGAGGACGAATGCCCCAGATGTTTGCCCCAATCGGAGGGTGCGATCTTATCCTCGATCAGCGCGTCGATGGTGTCGGCATCCGGCACGCGCAGCAGCGCCTCAGCCAAGCACATGAGTGCGATCCCTTCGTCGGTCGACAGGCCATATTCAGCCAGAAAGACCTCCATCATGCCAGGGGCCGTGCTGCTGCGAATGTCGCGTACCAGATTGGCCGCATCCGCGCATATGGCAGAGCGGTCCGCCTCGCTCAGAGCGGCGGTTGTGACAAGGGTGCTCAGGACTGTGTCCTGATCGGTGTAAGTTTGGCTGTCCAGGCGCAGACGCAGTGATTTTGACATTTTGCCTCCGGTCGTTTTGGGTAGTATACTGTGGACCTTGCGGGCGATTTTCCCGAATGTGCGCTCGCAAAGGTCAAGTGGACTGAAAAATGGGGGTTTGGCGGTGCAAACGGACTTTTCCGAGTTGGACTCATTTGATCGGGCGATTCTGGCGGTTCTGAACAAGGACGGCCGAATCTCGGTCGCTGATCTTGCCCGGCAGATAGGGCTGTCTAAATCGCCGACTCAAGCGCGGCTCAAAAGACTGGAAGGCGAGGGGATCATCACCGGTTACCGGGCCTTGATCGACCCGATCCGCCTGGGGCTGGATCACGTGGCCTTTGTCGAGGTCCGCCTGAGCGACACGCGCGAGGCGGCATTGCGCGCCTTTAACGACGCGGTGTCGAAGATTGGCGAGATTGAGCAAGTTCATATGATTGCGGGAAATTTCGACTACCTGATGAAGATCAGAACCGGGTCGATGAGCGAATATCGCGCGGTTCTGGCCGAAAAGATCTCGACCTTGCCGCATGTGGCCAGCACATCAACCTTTGTGGCAATGCAGGCCGTGAAAGAAACGGCGACGATGGGGGCGCTCGAAAACGTGAGTTGACCTGTGATTGTTTTGCGTCAGCATTTGAGTATGCGACAGATTACCCATATCACAGCCGCTTTGGTCCTAATTGCAACGCCTGTCTGGGCCGATATTTGCCCGCAGGCGCCTGATCATTCCGAGAACCTGGCCGCGTTGATCACCGACATCCAAACAGCCGAAACAGAGCGCGAGGCCCGCATCGTATCCAACAAGATGTGGAGCTATTGGGCCGATGCGCCCAACGAACAGGCGCAGGCGATTCTGGACAGGGGCATGTCGAAACGCGCCGCCTGGGACTTGCTGGGCGCGCGCGAGGATTTCGACGCCTTGATCACCTATTGTCCGAACTACGCCGAAGGGTACAACCAGCGGGCCTTTGTTCACTTCCTGAACCATAACTTTCAGGCTGCCCTTGTCGATCTGGATCAGGCCTTGGCGCTGTCACCGGACCACGTCGCCGCGCTCAGCGGGCGGGCCCTGTCCTTGTTGGGGTTGAGCCGCATTGACGAGGCGCGCGAGACGCTTCAAACGGCGCTTGAACTGAACCCTTGGTTGCCCGAACGCGGGCTGCTTGACGCGGGCGGTGCGCTTGCCCCAAAAGGAAAGGACATTTGACGTAATTCGAATATGTTTGACCATTTGGACAAAAAGTTGTGAAAAAACCAAGTTATCAGATTGAGGTCACGTCACAGCCCGTCTAGAGCTATGGATACCGGTTGCCGGTGTGCGGGCGTGATGGAATGGTAGACATATCGGACTTAAAATCCGAAGGCCCTAGGCCGTGTGGGTTCGAGTCCCACCGCCCGTACCATAAAACTCCAACATTGCAGTGAAGTGTGTTTTCCAGTGCCGATTCGTTCAGCCAGTCTTGGGTATGTCATCCCGTCAGCACTACACTTGCAGAAAATTGCATGTTATGGATCGAGCAATCGACATGAGGAGAGTTTTGATGGCGTTGACAGTGCAAGAAATGATGGCTGCGGCAAATGCAGCCGTTGAGCGGATCGACGGAAAGAAGGCGCAGGAACTGGTGGCCCAAGGGGCGCTTTTGTTGGATGTGCGTGATGCTCTGGAACTGGAAAATGCAGGCCGCGCGCAGGGTTCGCACCACATCTCGCGTGGGATGTTGGAGTTTCGCGCCGACGATGCAACGCAATTCCATGACCCCGAATTGCGCAAGGATCGGGTGATCGTCATCCATTGTGCCAGCGGTGGTCGGGCGGCTCTTGCAGGCAAGCTGCTCAAGGATATGGGATATCAGACCGTGTACAACGTGGGTGGGCTGTCAGATTGGCAGGCGTCAGGCGGCGCCATGGTCGAACCCGCCGATCCCGGAATGTGACCCAGAACAAAGTAGCCAGGCGGCGCATTGGCTAGGGTCCGGTCAACACAGTCAAACCCGGAGATCCAGTCCATGTTCCGCCTTGCATCCATGCTTTATGCCCTTGTTGCCACAGCCATCGCAGGCTCGGCCGTGATTGCGGTTCTGGCCGCGGGTATGGTCACGGTTCCCGCGATTGTCGGCGCGGCTGCCATCGGCGCCGTGATAGCAGCACCTGCATCCTGGCTGATCGCCCGCAAGCTGTATCAGTATTAAACGTCAGGCATTCAGGAACAGCCGCGCGGCCGCCTCGAACTCGCGCGGTTTTTCTGCATGCAACCAATGGCCCGCACCTGGGATTTTGGCAAACCGGGCCTGTGGGAACAGCGCCTTGATCCGATCGCGGTGCTCCGGCAGCACATAGTCCGAGGCTGCGCCCGAAAGAAACAGTGTTGGGCCGGGCCACGACGTTGATACATCCGGAAAACCCATGATGTTGGGCATCTGGTCGGCCAGCGTATCCAAGTTCAACTTCCACCCTTTGTTGGGAATATCCAGTGATTGGGTGAAAAAGCTCTGGAGCGCTTTTTCTACACCCAGCTCTGCCAGCTGCGCCTCGGCGTCCGAGCGACGCTCGACGCGGTTCATGTCTACGGCGCGCATGGCCTCGATGAACTGGATCTGTGTGTGCGTATAGGCGACCGGGGCGATGTCGGCTACGATCAGTTTGTTCACCGTTGCGGGATGTGTCAGCGCCAAAGTCATCGCAGATTTGCCGCCCATGGAATGTCCGATGACGTCTGCTGTCCCGCCAAATTCACCGATCACCTCGGCCAGATCACCGGCCAATGCGGGGTAATCGTGCACTGTTTCGCGCGGGCTGCTACCGTGGTTGCGCATGTCAACGGCGATCACTTGCCGTTCATCCGACAGGCGCTTGGCGATGACGCCCCAATTGCGGCCCGAGCCATAGAGGCCATGAGCAATGACGAGGGGCGGGCGGTCAGTCGGCGTGCCGTGGGTGATCCAGTTCAACATGCCCCGGTGATACCCGCAGGGCGCCTCCGCGACCACCCCCATTGAGGCCGCCTCTCAGGCAGGGTAGGGTGCCCGCCGGAGGTCAACATGTCAGAACCCATCGCCGTTCAGGATCAGATCGCGGAAACCGTCGCCCTGCTCAGGGCGCAATTGGGCGTGAGCGGCAAGGATCTGACCAAGGCCCTGCGCAAGGCGCGCCACCGTTTGCCGCGCCGGATCTATCGCCAGGCGACTAAGTTGGCGAAAGTCGAGGGATTAGCAAGCCACCCGAAACTGCGTCTGACGCTGGACACGCCCGCCTTGGCCAAGGCCGCGCGCGAAGTTCAGGAGCATCTTCGTGACATCGACGTGGCCGACCGCCGCAAGGGCTGGTGGCTTGGTGCGCTTGGGGCATTGGCCTTCAACATTCTATTGTTTGGCGCAATCGTCTTGGGCTTCATGATGTGGCAGGGGCTCATCTAAACAAGACCTGGGCACTTTCCCCTGACCCGATCCTGAGATATTGCTGAACGTGGTTCACGAAACAGGGGTGCCCATGTCGACCAAATCGGAACAGCGCAAGGCGGCGTTGCGGGAAAAGCTCGTCCACTCGGCCAAGGTACGGATCGAAAGTGATGGCATGGCGGCTCTGCGGGCGCGTGATCTGGCTAAGGATGCAGGCTGCGCTGTTGGTGCCATCTACAACGCTTTTGAGGATCTCAATGACATCGTCATGGCGGTGAACGGACTGACCTTTCAGGCATTGGGGGAAACAGTGCGCAGCTCGTTCGATGGGATCGAGCCGCCGGTGGATCGCCTGATTCTGATGAGCCACGCTTATCTGGGTTTTGCAGTGGACCACACCAACCTGTGGCGTGCGCTGTTTGATCTGGACATGTCCGAAGATGGCCCAGTGCCCGCTTGGTATCGCGCTGCCCTGGCGGATCTGTTCAGCAATATCTCGCGTCCCTTGTCCGAGCTTTTTCCCGAAATGACCGAACAAGAACTGTCCCTGATGACCCGCGCGATGTTCTCGTCGGTGCATGGGATCGTCTTGCTGGGCCTGCAAAATCGTATCTCGGGCGTGCCCCCGGAACAGATCGAGCAGATGATCGCCGCAGTCTTGCGCCGAATTGGAAACGAATAGTTTCCTGAACGTCGTTCAAAAAAGTTCTTGAACGACGTTCAGGAAATTGCTACCTCTAGTTTTTGAACGTTGTTCACGATTTGGAGGATGCGAAATGTTCAGAACTTTGAAGACATTGGTTGTTGGTGCGAATGCGCGGGCCGAGGAAAGGCTGCGTGATGAATATTCGATCGAATTGATTGATCAGAAGATCCGCGACGCGGCACAAAGCCTCAAGGCGGCCAAACTGTCACTCGCCAGTCTTATCCAGCAGCAGCGTGCCGAGCAGCGCCAGTTGGATGGTCTGAAAGATCGGGTCGACGATTTGCTCTCCCGCGCCAAAGAGGCGCTGAATGCAGGGCGCGAGGATCTGGCGCAAAGCGCCGCCCAGGCGGTGGCGGATCTGGAAAATGAAAGCATGATGCGCCAGCAGACGGTCGATCGCCTCGACATGCGCATCCTTCAGCTGCGCCAATCGATCGAGACCGCAAACCGCCGCCTGATCGACCTCAAGCAAGGGGCGCTGTCGGCCCGGGCCGTGCGCCGCGAGCAGGGAATGCAGAAGCGCCTGAACCGTCATCTGGGCGGGGACAGCCCGATGGATGAAGCGCAAGAACTGATCGCGGGTGTTCTGCAGGCTCAGGACCCCTTTGAGCAAGGTCAGATCCTGGCCGAGATCGACCAGGGATTGGATCACACCAACATTGCTGCCCGGATGGAAGAGGCCGGATTTGGTGACAAGACCCGCTCGACCGCTGCTGATGTTCTTGGTCGTTTGAAAGACTGAAACCCAACCTAATCTCGCCAGAACAGATGGCTAATTCTCAACTCATTTGGAAAACCGGAGTACAAGTTCCATGACTGATCGTAATGACAATGCACTGATTTTGATGCTGAACGGTGCGGGCGTGTTGCTGGCCTATGGCCTGCTGGGTGTATCACTGTGGCTTTCGACCGAAGTGCCGCTGGCCACCAAAGGGTACTGGGGTATGGGCATCCTGCTGCTGACGATCAGCCTGATCAACGTGGTGAAGTACCGCTTTGATCACCGCTCGTCCGAAGACCGCATTCGCCGCATCGAAGAAGCGCGCAACGAAAAGATGCTGGAAGAGGCGATCCTGGACAGCAAATCCGACATCTGATTCCGGTCGGTGGCGCGCCGGGCTGCAGGCCCGGCGCGCGGCCCAACGCTTTTGCGGGCATCTTTGATGCAGGCACAAGGGGCGGGAGCACACCCGGAAACGAAAAACGGCGCCCGATTGGGGCGCCGTCTTCATGTCATGATCGTAAAGGATCAGAGGTTCGGGTACAGCGGGAAACGGGCGCAGAGTGCTGCCACTTTTCCGCGTACCGACGCTTCCACGTCGCCATTGGCGTCTGCGCCGTTGGCTGCCAGACCGTCGACCACTTCGATGATCAGGTCGGCAATCTCGCGGAACTCGGCCTCACCAAAGCCGCGGGTGGTGCCCGCAGGGGTGCCCAGACGGATGCCCGAGGTTACGGTGGGCTTTTCCGGGTCAAACGGGATGCCGTTCTTGTTGGTGGTGATATGCGCACGACCCAGGGCCGCATCCACGATGTTGCCGGTCACTTTCTTGGGACGCAGGTCCACCAGCAGAACATGGGTGTCGGTGCCGCCGGTGACGATGTCCAGACCACCTTTGACCAGTTGGTCGGCCAAGGCCACCGCGTTTGCACGCACCTGCTTCTGATAGGTCTTGAATTCGGGACGCAGAGCCTCGCCAAAGGCGGCGGCCTTGCCTGCGATCACGTGCATCAGCGGACCGCCCTGGATTCCGGGGAAGATCGCCGAGTTCACTTTCTTGGCGATCGCCTCGTCATTGGTCAGGATCATGCCGCCGCGCGGACCGCGCAAGGTCTTGTGCGTTGTGGTGGTCGCAACATGGGCGTGCGGGAAGGGCGAGGGGTGCTCGCCAGCCGCAACCAGACCCGCGATGTGGGCCATGTCGACCAGCAGGTAGGCACCAACGCTGTCGGCAATTTCGCGGAATTTGGCGAAATCGATCTGACGCGGGATGGCCGAGCCACCGGCGATGATCAGCGCGGGCTTGTGCTCGTTGGCCAGTTCCTGGATCTGCTCATAATCGATCAGGTTGTCCTGCTTGCGCACGCCATAATGCACGGCGTTGAACCATTTGCCCGACTGGTTCGGCTTGGCACCGTGGGTCAGGTGGCCACCGGCCGACAGGTCCATGCCCAGGATGGTGTCGCCGGGCTTGATCAGCGCCTGAAACACACCCTGGTTGGCCTGGCTGCCCGAATTCGGCTGAACGTTGGCAAAGCCGCAGCCAAACAGCTCTTTAGCGCGGTCGATGGCCAGATTTTCGGCCACATCCACATATTGGCAGCCGCCATAGTAGCGACGGCCCGGATAGCCTTCGGCGTATTTGTTGGTCAGAACCGAGCCTTGCGCCTCCATCACGGCAGCAGAGACGATGTTCTCCGACGCGATCAGCTCGATCTCGTCGCGCTGGCGACCCAGCTCGGACGTGATCGAACCAAAGAGTTCGGGGTCGCGTGTGGCGAGCGATTCAGTGAAGAACCCGGGGTCACGAATTTCAGCAGTCATTGTGGCTCCAATCAGCTGGGGGTGTCTGTTGGCGGATTTCCTATCGGAAACCATGGGAGCAAGAAAGGCCGTAAAGCGACGAATTGGCCAACTGCGGCGTCAAGGCTGGTCTCTGGGGGAAAGGTATGATTGTTTCGGAACAAAATGCGCAACACCGGAAACCCGATAACATGACCAAGAGAATCGCCTTTCTGGCCAGCGACGCTCCGGTGGCGCAAACCGCCCGGGCTGCTTTGATTGGCCGATACGGCAATGCAGCACCACGGGATGCTGACGTTGTTGTCGCCTTGGGCGGGGACGGGCACATGCTGCGCACGCTGCACAACACACAGCATCTGCCAGCTCCGGTCTATGGCATGAACCGCGGCACCATCGGGTTTCTAATGAATGAATACAACGAGGCCGATCTGCTGGAGCGGCTGGATGAGGCCGAGCTTGAGATCATCAATCCGCTGTCGATGCGCGCGATGGATCAGGCCGGGCAGATGCATGAGGCGCTGGCCATCAACGAAGTCTCGTTGTTGCGGGCCGGTCCTCAGGCCGCGCGGCTCAAGATTTCCGTCGACGACCGGGTGCGTCTGGCCGAGCTTGTCTGTGACGGGGCACTGGTGGCAACCCCGGCGGGATCGACGGCCTACAATTATTCCGCGCACGGCCCTATTCTGCCGATCGGGTCTGACGTTCTGGCGCTGACGGCAATTGCCGCCTTTCGCCCGCGTCGCTGGCGCGGCGCGCTGCTGCCCAAGACCGCCAAGGTACGTTTTGATGTCGTGGACCCGAGCAAGCGCCCGGTCATGGCAGATGCAGATTCGATCTCGATCAACGATATAGACTGGGTCGAAATCCGGTCCGAACCCTCGATCAGACACCGCATTCTATTTGATCCGGGCCACGGGTTGGAAGAGCGGCTGATTTCGGAACAATTTACCTGACCTGGGCCTTGGTCCTCTAAATTCAGTCATGCGTGTTAGGAGAAAATTCGTGTTTCTGTGAACAAACTCACAGTTACAAGAGTATGTCTCGAGTAACCTGATTTCAGGTTGGGTGTAGCGATGCACGACAAGTTGTGAGTGGTTTGTTCGTGTCGTGTTTCTCAAGAGTTTGCATTGGTACGCAAACGCGGGCGCGATTGGGTTCGCGCTCGCACGTAAAGTGGCCTGACTGAGTGTTTCAGCACCATCGGCCCTGTTGCCGCTGTCGGTGACAGGGCAATTTGTTGAAGTCCGTCTGAGCAATTGCTTTCGTTTTTCATATGATGGCCGGATCTGGCGGAAAGGGCGAAATGCTCCCGCCCGTCGTCGATGCTCCTCGCGGGACACCTCCTCCCGTTGGGCCGGGCGCGTCGGCGCGTGATCCTCACGACCAACCTCAGGAGATCTGCCGATCTCGACC
This sequence comes from Falsiruegeria mediterranea M17, assembly GCF_900302455.1. Taxonomy (GTDB): domain Bacteria; phylum Pseudomonadota; class Alphaproteobacteria; order Rhodobacterales; family Rhodobacteraceae; genus Falsiruegeria; species Falsiruegeria mediterranea. The sequence continues at coordinate 102,712 of NZ_ONZG01000010.1, read as the reverse complement.
TTCCCAATAGGGTTTGCGCAACTCGGTTTTCAGCACCTTGTTGGCCCCAGATAGCGGAAAAGGCTCGGTCCGGAAATCAATGCTGCGCGGACATTTGTAGCCTGCGATCAACTCATGGCAATGCGCCATCAACTCTTCGGCGGTTGCCTGGGCCTCGGGGTGCAGTATCACGATGGCATGCACGCTTTCGCCCCATTGCTCGGACGGCACGCCGATAACCGCACTGGTGACCACGGCAGCGTGTTGGGCGAGGGCGTTCTCTACCTCGGCCGAATAAACGTTCTCGCCGCCCGAGACGATCATGTCTTTCACCCGGTCCATCAGAAAGACGAACCCTTCTTCGTCCATATAACCGGCATCCCCGGTCATGACCCAGCCGTCTCGGATGGTCTCGTCTGTCACATCGGGCTTGTTCCAATAGCCCAGCATGGTGATCGGGCCTTTGACTGCGATCTCGCCAATCTCTCCGGTCGGTAGTGTTTGCCCATCCTCGCCAACAATCTTGATCTCGCAGACCCGAGTCGCGCGCCCTGCCGAGCGCAGTTTGCCCGCATGAGGCCCGTCCAGCGTATGGTACTTGCTGTCCAGAACCGTGGCGACGGGGCTGAGCTCGGTCTGGCCAAAGGCCTGCATGAACGCAGCCTTGGGAAAGGCCTTGAAGGCATCGGCAAGCGTGGCCTCGGTTATGGGCGAGGCGCCGTATCCGATGAGTTCCAGCGATGAGATGTCGGTGTCGGCGAGATTGGGCGAGGCCAGCATCATCTGTAGCATCACAGGCACCAGCAGGGTGTGGGTCGGTTTGTGCTGCTCGATGGCCTCGAGCGTGGCCTCGGGCGTGAACATCGGGATCACAACATGAGTGCCCGCGACAAAGGTGATGGCCATGAACCACAGAAGGTCGGCGATGTGGAACATCGGTGCGGCGTGCAGATAGATCGTGCCATCCACCACCTTGAGCTCTTGCGCGTTTGAGATGCCGCTGACGTAAAAATTGGCCTGCGACAGCATCACGCCCTTGGGAAAGCCTGTCGTGCCGCCGGTATAGAAGATACCCGCCAGATCATCGTGGCTGCGATCTGCGTCCGGGACTGGGGCGGCAGACGCTATGATCTCTTCATAGTTCACCATGCCTCCGGGTGTGTCGCCGTCACCGCAGAAGATCAGCGTCTTTAGACCTGGAACTTGCGCCTGAATGGCTGGGGCCGCGGCGGCAAAGGCGTCGTCGACCAGCAGGATTTCAGCGCCGGCATCATTGAGTGCATAGGCGCATTCGGCAGGAGCCCAACGGATGTTCATCGGCATCATTGCACCACCGCCCCACACGGTGGCAAAGAAGTATTCGATGAAGCGATCCGAGTTCAGCGACAAGAGCGCGACCCGATCGCCGGGCTTCATACCCAATTCTTGCAGGGCGCCCGCCAGTCGCTGGACCCGGTCCAGCAACTGCGACCAGCTTTGCGAGCGGTCCTTGAAAACGGTGGCGGTGCCCTTTGGGTTCACCTGAACGGCGCGGCGCAGCACGGATGTGATCTGCATGTCTCTTCTTCCCTTTTTTCCGATCTCAGCCCATGCGTTGCCAAAGCAGGTCGCACATGCGACCCAGGCGGGCCTCGATGGCGGCGCTGGCGTCGACGGCCAGGTCTTCGCGCCAGCGGCGGGCCACGATCTGCACGCTCATCGGCTGCGGCCCTTGCGGCAGCTCGGCCACATGGGTTGGCACGCAGGCGGCGGGCAGCCCCATAAAATTCATGGAATAGGACCAGAGCGCAGAGCCCAGAACCTCTTGTACACCGTCTGCACCTTGGGTGTCACGATCAGGTGCAAAGAAGGGCTGTGGCAGGAAGGGGCAGAGCACCAAAGGGTAGCTGTCCAGGAACACCGACCATTCGCGTGCATAGAAGCTGCGTTTGGCCATCATGCGTAGAATGTCAGTCCCTTCATAGGGGGGGAACTGTTCGAAATACTCGTCAAAGACCGCACGGATGGTGGGTGAGCCGTATTTGTCTATGTCGGGTCCCATCAGGGCCAGCACTTCGCCCATCAGGGTGCGATACCCGTCCATGCCGCAATCGCGCAGATGGGGCGGTTCGACCTCGACCACCTGGAATCCTGCATCGGTGAGCGCATCGCGGGCCATGTCGAGGGCGCGAGAGACCTCGGGGTGCAGGTCGAATTCGTAGGTTTCTTTGGTGAAACCCACCTTGATTGGTCCATCGAGCGCCTCGCCGCGCCAAGGCAGGGGCGCGTGGAAGGGGTCGCGCGCGTCGGGGCGGATCATCGTGGGCATGGCCAGATGCAGGTCATCGGCGGTGCGGCATATCAAGCCCTGAACAGACATGGATTGCGCCAGCATGCCGCGTTCGGCGGTTTGGCTGGGGTTCCAGGCGGGGACGCGACCCAGGCCGGGTTTGACAGTGACTGCTCCATTGGCGGCGGCGGGAAAGCGCAGTGAGCCGCCAATGTCATTGCCATGAGCCAGTGCGCCGATGCCCGCCATTACGGATGAGCCCGCCCCGCCCGAAGAGCCGCCGGGCGAGACATGTTTGCCCCAGGGGTTATGGGTGCGTCCGTGTAGCGGGTTGTCGGTGTCGGCGCGAAAGCTGAATTCAGGCGTATTGGTCCGACCGATTATGACGGCGCCGGCATCCTGCAGATGGCGCACCAGGGGGGCGTCGTCGGGGGCGATCAAGTCTTTGAGCGCGGGCACACCGTTGCTGCTGGCATAGCCGATCTGATCGACGTTGATCTTGATGGTGACGGGCACACCGTGCAGCGGGCCGGTGGGCGCGCCAGATGCGCGGGCCTTGTCCAGATCAAGCGCACGTGCCCGGGCATCGTCGGCGCAGGACACCACCACGGCGTTGAGGTCCGGGTTGACCGCACCCATGCGGGTCAGGGCGGCGTCCACAGCGGCCTCGGCTGTCAGGTCTCCAGAGGTGGTGCGGGCAACGGTTTCAGAGGCGCTGAGGCGCCAGGTATCGGTATCGGTCATGAAAAATCTCCCGCTTGCAGGTTAGGCGCGGGTCAGGAGAAGGCAAGCGAAACCATGGACGCCGCAGCGTCATTTTTCGGAGGTTTGCTGTTCAGGAAATGTGGTGTCGCGACGGGGGAACTCCCGCCCCTTGGGGACGCATCAAAGATGCGCCCCCAGAAGCGTTGGGCCGGGCGCCGGACCTGCCGGTCCGGCGCGGTCACGTGTGTCAGCTGGCGTAGCCAATGGTTTGCAACGCCGTCTTGATCTCGTCCAAGATCGCCGGGTCGTCGATGGTGGCGGGCATTTTGTAGTCCTGGCCATCGGCAATCGACACCATCGTGCCGCGAAGGATCTTGCCCGAGCGGGTCTTGGGCAGCCGGTCCACAACCACAGCCAGCTTGAAGGCCGCCACCGGTCCGATTTTCTCGCGCACCAGTTTGACCACTTCGGCCACCACTTCGCCATGATCGCGGCCCGCACCAGCATTGAGGCACAGGAAGCCAACCGGCATCTGCCCCTTGAGCTGATCCGTCACGCCGATCACTGCGCATTCGGCGACATCGGGGTGGCCCGCCAGGACCTCTTCCATGCCGCCCGTCGACAAACGGTGGCCGGCAACGTTGATGACGTCATCAGTGCGCGCCATGATGTAGAGGTAGCCGTCCTCGTCGATCATGCCTGCATCGCCGGTTTCATAGTAGCCGGGGAACTGCTGCAGATAGGACTTCTTGAACCGCTCTTCGGCGTTCCACAGACCCGGCAGGGTGCCTGGGGGCAGGGGCAACTTGACGGCAATCGCGCCCAATTCGCCTGCTTTCATCGGGTGGCCGCCTTCGTCCAGGATCTGTACGTCATACCCAGGCATCGGCTTGGCGGGCGAGCCCAGCTTGGTCGGCAGTTCTTCGATCCCCAGCGGGTTGCCCGCGATGGTCCAACCGGTTTCGGTTTGCCACCAGTGATCGATGACCGGTACCTTCAGCGCGTCCTGTGCCCAGACGATGGTGTCCGGGTCGGCACGTTCGCCCGCCAGATACAGAGCCTTGAGGCAGGAGATGTCGTAATCCGCGATCATCTCGCCCTTGGGGTCTTCGCGTTTCACGGCGCGAATGGCAGTGGGGGCGGTGAAGAAGCTTTTGACCTTGTGCTCGGAAATCACCCGCCAGAAGGTGCCCGCATCGGGGGTTCCGACAGGCTTGCCTTCGAACACGATGGTGGTGTTGCCGTGGATCAGCGGGCCATAGCAGATGTAGGAATGCCCCACGACCCACCCCACGTCCGAGGCGGCCCAGAAGACATCGCCCGGATCGACGTTATAGATGTTCTTCATCGACCAGTTAAGCGCGACCAGGTGACCGGCAGTTGGGCGTAGAACACCCTTGGGCGCACCTGTGGTGCCAGAGGTATAGAGAATATAGGCGGGGTGATTGCCTTCGACCGGGACGCATTCGGCGGGTTCCACGCCGTATTGGAAGCCGTGCCAGTTGTAGTCACGCCCTTCGATCAGTTGAGCAACTTCCTGCTCGCGCTGGAAAATGACGCAGAAGTCGGGCTTGTGTTCTGACAGGTCGATGGCGCCGTCTAGGAGCGGCTTGTAATGAACGACGCGACCCGGCTCCATCCCGCAAGAGGCGGCGATGATCGCTTTGGGTTTGGCGTCGTCGATGCGTACGGCCAGTTCATTCGAGGCAAAGCCACCAAACACCACGGAATGCACCGCACCCAAGCGGGCACAGGCAAGCATGGCCTCGAGCGCTTCGGGGATCATTGGCATGTAGATGATGACCCGGTCACCCTTTTCGATGCCCTTGGCGCGCAGCGCGCCTGCCAAGGTAGCCACCCGATTGCGCAGCTCGACATAAGAAATCTCGCGCTTGGTATGGGTGATCGGGCTGTCATAGATGATGGCGGTCTGCTCTCCGCGCCCAGCCTCGACATGGCGGTCGACTGCATTCCAGCAGGTGTTGACCTTGGCATCGGTGAACCATTCATAGAGCGGAGCATTGCTGCCATTGAGCGCCTGTGTCGGGGCCTCGACCCAATCGATGCCCTTGGCAGCCTCAAGCCAAAAAGCCTCGGGGTCCTGTTTCCAGCTGTCGTATACGTCCTGATAGGCCACGGCGTCCTCCTCACTTTATGCTTGGCGAATGTGTTACGCCCGGGCTGGGCAGGGGAGCAAGAAAATAGAGGAACGCAGCGTCAGATTATCGCAACAAATTTGCAGATAGCTCAAAAAAATACTGCAAATTTTTGCAAATCCCTCATTTCGCTAAGCAATTCATGCAGGCTTTGCTGACTTTGCAAAGTCATAAAATTGCGTGGCCAATTGGCTGTATTGAATCTGTTAGGGCCCGAGCAGATTCGAGGCCCCTTGGCGGGTACCTGCCAGAGTGCCGGGGATATCCGAGAATTATTTATTGTCATTATTGATTGGTAAAGTGGGGCGCATATGGGGGGGCCACAGGGAAGGCCCTGTTTTCAAGAACACGGAGCTGAGTGCAGCTGCTGCAGTCAGCGATCAAAAAGAAAGACTGAAACATGCATAAGATTGTGTTTGTCGCGCTTCTGGGGTTGGCTGCGTGCGGTGGCTATCCCAGCTCACGCCCATTGGCCGTGGATGGCACTCGGAATGCTCACTTTGGCCAGGATGAAGTCGAGTGTCGGGCCTTGGCCGCAAACTACAATCCACAGCAACAAGCGGGCGCCATTGGGGCGGGTGCCGTTTCTGGCGGTCTTATTGGTGGTTTAACCTCGGCAAGCGGTGAAAGCACTGAGGGGGCGCTGGTTGGTGCCGCGATTGGCGGCGTGCTCGGCGCTGCCGAAGGGGCGCATTCCGAAGACGAAGCACGTCGTCAGGTATTGATCAACTGCATGCAGGGCCGTGGGCACCGCGTCATCGGCTGATCACACCGGGCGCTCTGAAATCCATTTACCTCGGTCAGAGCGCCCGATTGTCTTACCCGTATTGGGTGACCGGGGTACCGGCGATGGCCGCCATGTTCAGCAGGCCGCGTGCGGTGATCGAGGGCGACACGATATGGGCCTTGTTGCCCATGCCCATCAGGATCGGGCCAACTTCGATGCCGTCTGCTTTCATCTTGAGCACGTTTCTTACACCACTGGCCGCGTCCGCATGAGCAAAGATCAGCACATTGGCGGCACCTTGCAGACGCGAGTTCGGGAAGATCCTCTGGCGCAGTTCTGGATCCAGCGCGGCATCAAGGTTCATCTCTCCTTCATACATGAAGTCTCGCGGTTCCGCGTCCAGCAGGGCGATGGCGTCGCGCAGGCGCTTGCCCGATCCCTCGGCCTGATTGCCGAATTGCGATTGCGAGCAGAACGCGATCTTGGGCTCGACGCCGAAACGGCGGGCGTGACGGGCGGCGCCAATGGTGATCTCGGCCAGTTCTTCGGGCGTTGGCAGTTGGCGCACATGGGTGTCGGCAATGAAGAGTGGTCCGTCTTCGAGGATCATCAGAGACAGCGCCCCGTGCGGGTGCAGATCGCCATTGCCCAAAACCTGTTCGACATAGTTCAGATGCCAGCGATATTCGCCAAAGGTGCCACAGATCAGGCTGTCGGCATCGCCTCGGTGCACCATGATCGCGCCAATGGCGGTCGAGTTCGTGCGCATAATCGCCTTGGCCAGGTCAGGCGAAACACCACGCCGCTGCATCAGTTCGTGGTAGGAATTCCAGTACTCGTAATAACGCGGATCGTTTTCCGGGTTCACGATCTGGAAATCCTGCCCGGGACGGACGGACAGACCAAGGCGTTCGCAGCGCGCCTCGATCACCTCGGGGCGGCCGATCAGGATCGGGGTTTCCGTCGTTTCCTCCAGTATCGCCTGAGCTGCGCGCAAAACCCGTTCGTCTTCGCCCTCGGCAAAGACGATCCGGCGCGAGGCGGCGCTGGCGGCCTCGAATACTGGTCGCATTAGGAGGGCTGACTTGAACACTGTTTGGTTAAGTTGCTCTTTATAGGCTTCCAGGTCCTCGATGGGCCGTTTTGCAACGCCACTCTCCATCGCGGCTTTTGCGACCGACGAAGAAACAACACCCACCAAACGCGGGTCAAATGGCTTTGGAATCAGGTAATCTGCGCCAAATGTCAGCTGCTCGCCCTTATAGGCAGCAGCGGCTTCGGCGCTGGTGGTGGCGCGGGCCAGATCGGCGATGCCGTCGACACAGGCGATCTGCATTTCGTCATTGATCTCGGTCGCGCCCACGTCCAGCGCGCCGCGGAATATGAAAGGGAAACAGAGGACGTTGTTGACCTGATTGGGAAAATCGCTGCGGCCCGTGGCAATGATGGCGTTGGGGGCCACTTTGCGGGCGTCTTCCGGCAGGATTTCGGGCGTCGGGTTGGCCAAGGCAAAGATGATCGGACGATCGGCCATCTTCTGCACCATTTCGGGTTTCAGCACGTTGGGGCCCGAGAGGCCCAGAAACAGGTCGGCGCCGTCGATCACATCATCCAGCGTGCGCAAGTCCGAAGCTTGAGCAAAAGCCGCCTTGTGCGGATTCATGTCTTCGGTCCGACCCTCATAAACCAGCCCATGGATGTCGCACAGCCAGACGTTTTCACGTTTCACACCCAGTTTCAGTAGCATATTCAAACAGGCAATGCCTGCCGCGCCACCACCGGTCGAGACGATCTTGATGTCCTCGAACCGCTTGCCTGCCACATGCAAGGCGTTCTTGGCAGCCGCGCCAACAACAATCGCTGTGCCGTGCTGATCGTCGTGAAACACCGGAATGTTCATCCGCTCGCGGCAGATCTTTTCCACGATGAAACAGTCGGGCGCCTTGATGTCTTCGAGGTTGATGGCCCCAAAAGTCGGTCCCAGTGCGCAGACAATATCGGCCAGCTTTTCCGGATCGCTTTCGTCTACCTCGATGTCGAAGCAGTCGATGTTGGCGAATTTCTTGAACAGGACGGCCTTGCCCTCCATCACCGGCTTTGAGGCGAGCGCGCCGATATTGCCCAGACCCAGAACCGCTGTTCCGTTCGACACAACCGCCACCAGGTTTCCACGCGCCGTGTAGCGGGACGCGGTTGCCGGATCTTCCTTGATCTCGATACAGGCCTCGGCCACACCCGGCGAATAGGCGCGTGACAGGTCGCGACCATTGGCCATCGGTTTCGTCGCCTTGATCTCAAGCTTTCCGGGTTTGGGAAACTCGTGATAGTCCAGTGCGGCTTGCCGCTGGCTCTGGTTATCGGACATATAAAACACTCCTCCGGAAATTTAGTTTAGCGTTAAACTATTTTTGACGTCGGGGAAACCCCGTGAGAGGTCGAGTGGCCGGGAAATCCTGTCGCAGGCGACTTCTTGCAAATCCGTCTGCTCGGCGGCACTGTCCGCGCCAGAGGAGAAAGAGCCAATGCCCGACACAATAGCCGAAATGCGCTTGCCGACCAAAGAGTTGCGCGATGACATCCCGTTTTTCACCAAAACCTTGGGGATGCGGATGGATTCCATCTATCCCGCTGATGACCCGCGCACAGCAGTGTTTTCGGGGCATGGGCTACGCGTGCGCGTGGAAAAGGACGCCACCGAAGCGCCCGGAACGATCCGAATCCTGACCGACGCACCGGATGAGTTTGCAGGTGGCGATCGCCGCCTAGTTGCCCCCAACGGCACCGTGATCGAGGTCGAAGAGCGCAATCCGCCGATGGTGATGCCAGAAACCGTGCATTCCTTTGTGGTGCGCCGCCTCAAGGATCAGGCGCCTTGGATCATCGGACGGGCGGGGATGCATTACCGTGATCTGGTGCCGGATCGTTTGGGCGGTTCGATTATCGCCAGCCACATCCGTATTCCTGATGGCGGGCCGGTACCGGACATGGTGCATTTCCACAAGGTGGGGTTTCAGCTGATCTTTTGCATCCACGGCTGGGTTGATGTCGTTTACGAGGACCAGGGTGACAAGATGCGCCTGACTGCGGGGGATTGTTTCATTCAGCCGCCCGAAATCCGCCACCGCGTGCTCGAGGCGAGCGACAATGTGCAAGTGATCGAGATCGGCGTTCCAGCCGAGCATGTGACCGAGATTGACCACGACATGCAGCTGCCAACACCACATTACCGCCCGGAGCGGGAATGGGACGGGCAGCGCTTTGTCTATAACTGCGCTGACGGGGCCGAATGGGCACCGTTTCGTCTGCCGGGCTACATTTGCCGTGACACGACGATTGCCGAAAACACCAAGGGCGTTGCCGGCGTACAGGTCGTACGCCGGGGCGAGGGCGCGCCGCAATGGGCCAGCCATGACACTGACATCCACTTCACCTTTGTGATGAATGGAACGCTGACGCTCGAAGGGGAGGGGCGCGAGCCGTTTGCCTTGGAACAGGGCGATGCCTTTGTCATCCCCCCGGGCATGAAGACCCGTCTGTCGGATCCCAGTGATGATGTCGAGCTGCTCGAAGTGACCTTGCCCGGCACGTTCAACACCACTTTGGCCTGACCTTTTAGACCAAGTGAAACGATCCAGGTGGCGGTTGTTAGACTCGCCGCCACTTTCTGCCAAATGCGAAAAAACCTTCCCCGTAGTGACCTCTTCACCTCTGCGGTCAATTCGGATTATGGTGGCGTACTCTGACCAATTGATCAAAATTCGGGGAATCGCCATGAGCTTGAAAGATGCTGCAGAAAAGGTGCGCGAAAAGGCCTATGCGCCCTATTCGAAGTTCAAGGTGGGCGCTGCTATTTTGGGCCAAGATGGCCAGGTTTACTCTGGTTGCAACGTTGAAAACGTAGCCTACCCCGAAGGCACCTGTGCCGAGGCCGGCGCAATCGCAGCCATGGTGGCCGCGGGCGAGACCCGCCTGACCGAAGTCTATGTCGTGGCGGACAGCCCGTTTCCCGTTCCCCCTTGCGGTGGTTGCCGTCAGAAGCTGGCCGAATTCGGTTCGCCGGGCGTGGTGGTGACCATGGCTTCCGCAGACGGTATCGAAAAATCCATGACGATCGGAGAGCTTTTGCCCGGTGCCTTTGGGGCCGAGCATATGGAGGGCAACTGACTTGATGGATGCCCGCTCGATCATTGCGAAACTGCGTCGCCACGATGTGCCTGACGCCGCAGAGCTCAGCTGGTTTGCCCAAGGTCTTGCCGACGGCGGTGTCAGCGATGCACAGGCCGGGGCGTTTGCCATGGCCGTCTGCATGGGGGCACTTGGGGCCGAGGGGCGCGCGGCGCTGACACTGGCTATGCGCGACAGCGGCGATGTGTTGAGCTGGGATTTGGACGGGCCGGTGATCGACAAGCATTCGACCGGCGGCGTGGGCGATTGCGTCTCGCTGATGCTGGCCCCGGCACTGGCGGAATGCGGGGCCTATGTGCCGATGATCTCTGGCCGGGGATTGGGCCACACCGGTGGCACGCTCGACAAGATGGAGGCGATCCCCGGCGTGACCACGCAAGTGGGGCAAGAACGCCTGGCTGACATCGTGGGCAACGTCGGCGCCGCGATCGTTGGCGCCACGGCGCAGATCGCGCCCGCGGATAAGCGGCTCTATGCCATTCGCGACGTGACGGCGACGGTCGAAAGCCTTGATTTGATCACCGCCTCAATCTTGTCCAAGAAACTCGCCGCGAGCCCCGATGCGCTGGTGCTGGACGTCAAGGTGGGTAGCGGGGCCTTCATGAAAACACCGGACGAGGCGCGGGCGCTGGCCACGGCGCTTGCCGACACCGCCAATGCCGCTGGATGTCGGACGTCTGCCGTGATCACCGACATGAACCAGCCACTGGCACGTTCCTTGGGCAACGCGTTGGAGGTGGCCGAGGTCATGCGCGCGCTGACCAGCGGCGAGGTGAGTTTGTTGTCCGAGCTGTCGTCGGCTCTGGGGGGTGTTCTGTTGAAGGATGCAGGCCTGTCTGCATCGGTCGAAAAGGGCACCGCCAAGGTTGCCGAGATTATCCGCGATGGTCGCGCTGCTGACCGGTTCGGGCGCATGATCGCCAGCGTTGGCGGTCCGGTACAGTTTGTCGAAAACTGGGACCGCTTCCTGCCCGAGGCCAACGTCATCCAAGAGGTCACGGCGCGCGAGAGCGGCTACGTGGCAGCCATTGATGGCGAGGCGTTGGGGCTGGCCGTCGTGGCGCTTGGTGGCGGGCGTCAGGTCGAAAGTGACGAGATTGACCCGGCGGTTGGCCTATCCGGTGTCGTGCGTCTGGGGACCAAAGTGAGCAAGGGCGAGCCCCTGGCTGTGATCCACGCCAGTCGCGAGGATGCGGCGCGCCGGGCCGAGGCAGCTTTGCGTCAGGCCATCACGCTCGGTGACACTGCACCTGATGTGCCGCCTCTGATCCATGAAAGGATCGGTGCATGACACGGGCCTTTCTTGTGGTGATGGATTCGGTGGGCATTGGCGGCGCGCCGGATGCTGACCGGTTCTTCAATGGTGATGTACCAGACACGGGCGCAAATACAGTGGCGCATATCGCGCAGGCCTGCGCCGCAGGGCAGGCGGAAGAGGGGCGCAGCGGGCCGTTGAGCCTGCCCAATCTTGATCGGTTGGGATTGAGCGCGGCGACCCAAATGGCATCAGGTGACAAAACTCCCGGGTTAGAAGGAACTCCACGCGGCCTTTGGGGCTGTGCGCGTGAGCATAGCCTGGGTAAGGATACGCCCTCGGGCCATTGGGAGCTGGCGGGGCTGTCGGTGCCGTGGGATTGGCATTATTTCCCCGATACTCCGCCCGCATTCTCTGCCGATCTGACCCGCGCTGTGGCGCAAGCCGCCGGAACCGGTGGCATCCTGGGCGACTGTCACGCCAGCGGCACAGTCATCATCGATCAGCATGGCCCAGAACACATGCGCAGCGGTTGGCCGATCTGCTACACCTCGGCCGACAGCGTCTTTCAGATCGCCGCGCATGAGGAAACTTTCGGCCTCGATCGCCTGCTCCAGCTTTGCGCTGATGTGGCCCCACTGCTGCATGAGATGAAAGTGGGCCGTGTCATCGCGCGGCCCTTTGTCGGCACGCCTGAGAACGGCTTTACCCGCACCAACAACCGCAAAGACTATGCCATCGCACCGCCCGCGCCTGTTCTGACCAATTGGGTTCAGGACGCGGGACGCAAAGTTCACGCAATCGGCAAGATTGGCGACATTTTCACCATGCAGGGCATCGACACGCTGACCAAGGGCTCGGATGCCGAGCTGATGCAGGCCCTGGCCGATAAAGTCGAGACCGCCGAAGATGGCAGCCTGACTTTTGCCAATTTCGTTGAATTCGATAGTCTTTATGGTCATCGCCGCGACATCAGCGGCTATGCCCGCGCGTTGGAATGGTTCGATGCCCAGATCGGGGCCATCCTGCCAAAAATGCGCGACGATGATATGATGGTGCTGACCGCGGACCACGGCAATGACCCCAGCTGGATCGGCACCGATCACACACGCGAACAAGTTCCGGTGCTGATCGCCGGGCGTGGCAGCGGTCGGATTGGTCAGATTGATTTTGCCGACGTTGCCGCCAGTATCGCACTTCACCTCAACATCCCGGCCAAAGGTCCGGGACGGAGTTTCCTATGACGGTCGCTGACCTGCCAAAGATAGAACTGCATCTGCACCATGAAGGGGCCGCGCCGCCCGCCTTCATTCGGCAGCTTGCACATGAAAAGAAGATGGACCTGAGCGGCATCTTCAAGCCGGACGGCTCTTATGATTTCCGTGATTTTGCGCATTTTCTGAGCGTGTATGAGGCCGCCAGCGAGGTGCTGACCGGACCCGAGGAATTCCGCCGTCTGACGCTCGCCATTCTGGAAGAGAGCGCCGCAAACGGTGTGGTCTATTCTGAGACCTTTCTAAGCCCCGATTTCTGCGGGGGCGGCGATGTGGCTGCCTGGCGCGACTATCTGGCGGCCATCCAGGATGCCGCGGATGAGGCTGAGGCCAAACTGGGCATCACGCTGCGCGGCGTTGTCACCTGCGTACGCCACTTTGGACCGGAAAAGGCCAAGGCCTCGGCCATCTGCGCGGCCGAAACGGCGGGCGACTGGATCGTGGGTTTTGGCATGGGCGGCAACGAAGGCGTGGGCCGTCAGGGTGATTTCGCCTGGAGCTTTGACTGCGCGCGCGAGGCCGGATTGCGTCTGACCACCCATGCGGGCGAGTTTGGCGGACCGGAAAGTGTCCGTGATGCCGTGCGTGACCTCAAGGTGGAACGCGTGGGCCACGGTGTGCGCGCGATCGAAGACGCTGATCTGGTGCACGAACTGCAAGATCGCGGCACTGTGCTCGAGGTTTGCCCCGGCTCGAACGTGGTCTTGGGTCTTTACCCCGATTTTACGGCTCACCCGATTGCGCGGCTGCGCGATGCGGGCGTCAATGTGACCGTTTCGACCGACGACCCGCCCTTTTTCCACACGACGATGCGCCGCGAATATGAGATGCTGGCGCAGGCCTTCGACTGGAGCGAACAGGATTTCGCCGACCTCAACGCCACGGCGCTTGATGCGGCATTCTGCGATGAAGACACCCGTGCGCGGGTCAAGAAACGATTGGAGATGAAATGAGCGACCACCTGACAGTTGTCGATCACCCGTTGGTGCAGCACAAACTCACGCTGATGCGGGACAAGGGCACATCGACCGCCGGGTTCCGGCAGTTGCTGCGCGAGATCACGCAGCTTCTGGCATATGAGATCACGCGCGAGATGCCGCTGACCACGCGCACGATCCAGACCCCGATGGAAGAGATGGAAGCCCCCATTCTGGCAGGCAAGAAAATGGCGCTGGTGTCGATCTTGCGGGCGGGCAACGGAATGCTGGACGGCGTGCTGGAACTGGTGCCCTCGGCGCGCGTGGGCTTTGTTGGTCTCTATCGGGATGAAGAGACGCTCAAGCCGGTTCAGTATTACTTCAAGGCGCCCGAAGGTCTGAAAGATCGCCTCGTGATTGCGGTGGATCCGATGCTGGCCACCGGCAACAGCTCGGCAGCGGCGATTGATCTGCTCAAGGATGCAGGTGCCACCGACATCCGTTTCCTGTGTCTGCTGGCGGCGCCCGAAGGAGTGGCCCGGATGAAGGAAGCGCACCCCGATGTGCCCATCGTCACCGCCTCGCTTGATCGTGAGCTAAACGAAAAAGGCTATATCATGCCGGGACTTGGCGATGCTGGCGATCGGATGTTCGGGACGAAATAAGGCGAATCAGAGGCAACTGAGTCCTTTACTCAAGAGCTGAATTGCTGCATCCTGCCTGCACATCTTGTGGGGGCAGTCATGAGAATTACAAGAGTTATTGCAGTAACCATAATGGCCGCGACGGCCGGATTGACGAGTTTGAACGCCCAAACTCTGCGGAAATCGTCTCCACCGGCGGAATTTCCACCTGCGTCCTACAAAGGTAAACAATATGTTGACAGCCGCGGGTGTATCTACATCCGCGCTGGAATTGACGGCAATGTGACATGGGTCCCGCGCGTGTCGCGCGATCGTCGTCAGGTGTGCGGCTACAAGCCAACAGCGGTGGCTGGTGCGACGGCGCGTCCGACACAGACCGCCAACCCCAAGCTGATCACCATCGAACCGACCGCGCCCACTGCGACGGCGACGGCTGCTGCAACCGCCGCACCAAAACCGAAACCCAAGGCCCAGGCGAAGCCTAGCCCAGGACCAAAGCCCACTGTTGTCTCGACCCCGAAACCGAAGACAACGTCCACGCCCACAACGACTGTGCGCACCACGACGCGGACCACAACTGCGCGTCCTGCCACAGCAACCACAGCGGCTCGTCCAACGACTACACGCCCGGCCACCACAGTTGCGCCCAAACCCACAACCGCCGCTGCGCCGGTGGTGGCACCACGCCGCACGGCACCGGCTGCAACGGGTGGCGGATGTTCCAACGCGTCGGCCTTCAGTCAGCAGTTCATCAACAAATCGGGCGTGCGCTGCGGTCCGCAGACGGAATCTCCGATCACCCATGGCTCTGGTACCAGCCGCAAGTCGTCTAGCTTGAACACGGCTCCGACCAACGCGACCCCGGCCAGCACAGGGGTCAAGGTCTCGCTGAACACCCGCGTCGCGCCGCGCCACGTGTATGATAACCGCCAGAATACTCGTAACGTCGAAGTACCCAAAGGGTTCCGCTCAGTGTGGAAAGACGACCGCCTGAACCCGCATCGTGCTGAACGTACCCTGCGCCCGGCGATTACTGTCAGCCGGTTCGAGCCGCCCACAGGGTTCCGCGCTGTTGAGCGTGAAGATGACCGATTGAACCCAAACCGCGGCCTGCGCTCTGCGGCGGGCGATGCACAATCTGATGCGATTTGGGAACGAACCATACCGCGTACGCTGCGCCGGGTTCCGACCGATGTGCCGATTATTCCGGTTGAGGGTGTTGAAAATTCCTACACGAATTTGGCCACGCGTCCGAACCGGTTGACCTTCTCGACACGCTCTGGACCAACAGCGCCGGTCGAAGCGCGGTATGTCCGGGTTGCGTCTTATCAAAACGATGCAGCCGCGCGCCAGGCAGCGCAGAGGCTGTCGGGTAGCGGGTTGCCCATGAATGTGGGCACCGTGCGCCGTGGATCAGGCACCTACAAGGTGGTTCTGGTCGGCCCATTCAATTCGCAGGCACAGGCTGCATCAGCACTGAACCAGGTGCGCGGCGCCGGGTTCTCGGGCGCACGTCTGACCAAGTGATCCTGAACTGTTAGGGTGTTAAGCGAGACTGCGGCCTTACTGGTCGCAGATGCTTTGCAGCAGCACCCAATCGCGATCCGGAAGCACCGGCTCCAGTGTCCGTCCCGCCATCGGGTCAGCTTCGATCAGACCAAGAACCGTCTCGCCGGTGACATCCAGCGCATAGGCATAGGGCGACGAGGGGATCGCGGCCTGAGCAAAAAGCGCCAGTGTCGCATCCTCGTCCAAGGCCGGCCGTGGCTCTGCCAAAGCATATTCGGCATAGCGGTCCAGCACATTAGGGGCGATGTCGCCTGTGGTCAGAAGGCGAAAGGACGGCCAGGCACCGGCAAAGTCCAGGATCTCGTCCAGCGGGTCCGTTTGTTCGGCGCGGGCCCGTTCGGCCAAGACAAAGCCCGCAGCCACGGCCGGGTCTTCGTGATCTTCGATCAATGTGCGATTGAGCAGCACGATGCCACCCGGCAGATGCAAGCTGTCCGCGACGCCTGCGGGCACAACGGCCAGCCGGTCGACACCTGTGCGCGCCGCCAATTGGCGCAGGATCGGATCGGCATCGGGTTCCGAGCACTCTCGCCCCCCAACGCGCTCGATCCGGTCCAGCAGGGCGCGACCGATCTCTTGCCGTTTGATGTCGGGCACCACACTGACAGTGTGCCGCTTCATAGCGCCCGGCAGCCAGAACACCAGCACGGCCGCCAGAGCAGCACCGACGCCCAAAATCGAGACCAAACGCAGGCGCCCGGGATGCGGGCGGGCACGGTCGATGGCGCGTTGCAGCCGCTCGATGGCCTCGATCATTGTGGTTTCGCTCTCGGCCAGTTCCAACGTCTCACCAGGGTCGCCATCGGGGTGATAGACGGCCGGAAATTCACCGGGGTTTTGGCGCACCAGGGCCGCCAGCGACCAGTGTGTCAGGGCACTGTCGTTGAAATCCGAGATGGTCAGCGTCGCCTCGCCGATGGACACAACGACCTCGCGGCGCTGTTCTTCGGCTGTGGGTCGCCACAGACCGGTTGCCTCGATCCGTTCATATTGCTTGAGAGCGGTCATTCGTGCTGGATCTGCTCGCGTTGTCTTTTGCCCTTGTTTAGCATGTCCCGAGCCTGCGCCGCAAACGACTAGCGGGAGATTTCCTTTGGTATGCTGTCGGAAATGTGCACCAGCGTCGCGCTTGGGCTTGCTAAGGGGCAGCAAACCGCCGAACAAGAGCCATGCAGGCGGAAATCAAGAACTCTCCCATCGCGGCGGCGGCCTTTATGGTGGCGGCAATGGCCTTGATCGGGGTCATCGACAATTTCATCGTGTATTTGGCCGATAGTATCGGATTGTGGCAATTTCACGTGGTGAGATCAGCCATGATGTTGCCCATTGTCTTTCTGATGTCGGTTATCGGCTTGGGCCAGTTCGGCCCGCAGCGCCTGTGGGCTGTTGTCGTCCGTAGCCTGCTGATTGCCACTGCGATGTTGTTTTATTTCAGCGCCTTGGCCCTGATGCCGATTGCTCAGGCTTTGGCCGGGCTCTTTACCTCTCCGATCTTCATTTTGCTGATCACCGGGGTGGGCATGGGACAAAAGATCGGGCCGTGGCGCGTTTTGGCCGTGGCCATCGGGTTCACCGGTATCCTGTTTGTCCTTCAGCCCGATCCGGCGGACTTCGACTGGAAAATCCTGATCCCGGTTGTCGGCGGGTTTTTCTACGCCTTGGCCGCCATCGCCACCCGCAGCCTGTGCGGTGGCGAAAGCACCGTTGCCTTGCTGGGCGGCATGACCATCACGCTTGGTTTGATGGGGGTGGCGGGTGTCACCGTGCTGCATTTTTTTCCGATGGACAGCGTCGATGGACCCGCAGGTTTTGTCACCCGCGGTTGGATCTGGCCCATGGACGAGGCGCTGGTTTGGGTGGTGGTGCAGGCGGTCGGGTCGGTGACGGCCGTCTTCATGTTGATCAAGGCGTACCAACTGGGCGAGCCGTCTTACGTGGCCGTGTTCGAATACTCGGTGATGATCTTTGGCCCGGTCTTTGCCTGGGCGGTTTTGGGGCAGGGGTTGGGTCTGTGGCAGATTGCAGGCATCGCGCTGATTGCCTTTGCGGGCAGCATCATCGCCGTAAGGTCAAAGGCCTGAGGGTTTTTCCCGCATCACAACGTGGTATGGCTGTTTCATGATCATCTCGACCGGCCGCAATTACATCTTTGTTCACATCCCCAAGACCGGCGGCACGTCCTTGTCCCTGGCGTTGGAAGCGCGGGCAATGAAGGATGACATCCTTCTGGGCGACACGCCCAAGGCGCTGCGGCGCAGGCCGCGGGCAAAGGCCCTAGCGGATCAGGCACGGGGGCGGCTGTGGAAACATGCGACCCTGGCGGACATGGAAGGGGTCGTTGCCGGGGACATTCTGGACCAGATGTTTGTCTTCACACTGGTGCGCAACCCGTGGGACCGCGCCGTCAGCTACTATCATTGGCTGCGCGAGCAGAGCTTTGAACATCCGGCGGTAACCTTGGCAAAGGCGCTTGAATTCAAGCCATTCCTTTTGCACCCGGACACACAAGCCGGGTTTCGTCAAATGCCTGCCTCGGCCTATGTGCGACGCTCGGACGGGCGCGAGCAATGTCAGGCCTTTGTGCGGATGGAGCATTTGGCGCAGGACCTGAAACCGGTCGAGGCGCATCTGGGGTTTTCCTTGGACATTCCCCACATCAACCGGTCCCGGCGCGGGGAAGACTACCGGGTCTATTTCGATGACGAGACGGCCCAGGCGATCCAGGACATGTGCGCCCCGGACATCCAACGGTTCGGGTATGCTTTCGACGGATAACGCGCGTTTGTTGAAAATTTGAAGTCAATCACCCCCAACTGGCCCGCATTGTCGGAAATTGCCCGGGCAATGCCACATTCTTGCCCTTGTTCTGACCTCACAGCGGCACTCGAATCGGGCCTGCTGTTTGGACATCATAGTTAATCCGGCATGCTTGTGACTGCTGCTGCCACATACAAGGAATAGGCTTGTGTTCGGATGGAAAGAAAAACGGGGTCGAGGGACCTCGCGTATGGCCGAGACCAGCGCTGCGCTGGACGGTCTGCTAATCACCGGTCAGGCCGGGTTTCTCAGGGGCACGCATGTGGCCTCGAACCTGGGCTGGCGCGCGGTTGAAGCCCTGTCGGTTGGCGACCGGGTGCTGACCTTTGATCATGCGATGCAACCCATTGTCGATATCCAGCGCGAAACGTTGATCATGCCCGAAGGGAACGTCGCAGGACAGCGGCGCCCGGTTCTGGTGCCCGACGGCGCGCTGTTCAACCGGCGCGAGCTTTGGCTGATGCCGGATCAGGGGATGCTGATTGAATGCGACGCAGCGCAGGACGCTGTTGGTGATCCCTTTGCCGTTGTGCCGGCTCGCCTGCTGAACGGGCTGCGAGGGATTTCCCTGGGGTATCCCGGCGAGCAGATCGAAGTGACGACAATCGGCTTCAACAAAGACGAAGTGATCTATGTCGAGGGGGGCATGCTGGCGCATTGTCCCAGCCCGCAGCCTTTGTATTCCGAAACCGGAAAGCCTGTTCAGGGACTGTATGATGTTTTGAGCGGACCTGCTGCGCAGTTTCTGGTGAATTGCATCATCGAAGATGACGACGCCTTGGCCGTGGCCTCGGACCCAGCAGAGTTGCCGGGCGGGTTCCACGATGGGCCGGTTCGTCCCAGCCGCCCTGTAAGGGCCACCTAGTCCCCGAGTGTTCGGGGTTTGGAGTTTCGATACCCTCGGTCTCCAACATGAAACCGGCGCCCCTTGGGACGCCGGTTTCTTTGTGTCTGTGATCAGCCTTAGGCTGCTTTGGCTTCGGGGTTGAAGCGGCCATAGAAGGTCTGGCCCTTTTCAGCCATTTCGCGCAGCAGCGGCGGGCAGGCGAACCGCTCGCCATACTTCTCGGACAGCTGATCGCAACGCTCGGCCGCGTAAGGCGCGCCGATGATGTCCAGCCAGCTCAGCGGACCACCGGACCAAGGCGCAAAGCCCCAGGCCAGGATCGCGCCCACGTCGGCTTCGCGGATGTCTTCGACCACCCCCTCTTCCAGCGCGCGAACGGCTTCCAGAACCTGCGCGAACATCAGACGTTCCTGCACCTCGATCAGGTCGGGCTGCTCATCCGCCAGCGGATACTTGTCGTGGATACCTTTCCAGTATCCGGTGCGCTTGCCCTTTTCGTCATAGTCGAAGTAGCCCGCGTTAGCCTTGCGGCCCAGACGACCTTCTTCTTCCATCCAGACGATCAGATCGTCGGCTTCAGACGCGGGGTATGCATTGCCCATGGCGGCCTTGGTGGCCTTCATGATGCGCACGCCCAGGTCGATCGAAGTCTCGTCGCCCAACTGCACCGGACCAACCGGGAAGCCCAGCTGACGCGCCGCGTTGTCGATCAGAACGGGCGCCACGCCCTCGGTGATCATACGGGTTGCTTCGTTGCCATAGGGGATGATGCAGCGGTTGCAGTAGAAGAAGCGCGCATCGTTGACCACGATCGGGGTCTTGCGGATCTGGCGCACATAATCCAGCGCCTTGGCGACCGCGCGATCCCCGGTTTCCTTGCCCTTGATGATCTCGACCAGCAGCATCTTCTCAACCGGCGAGAAGAAGTGGATGCCGATGAACTGCTCAGGACGCACGCTCGCCTTGGCCAGATCGGTGATCGGCAGGGTCGAGGTGTTCGAGGCAAAGATGCAATCCTCGGGGATGATCGCCTCGACCTTTTTGGTCATCTCGGCCTTGACGGTAGGGTCTTCGAACACGGCCTCGATGATCAGGTCACAGCCCTTGAGCTGCTCCAGATCCGGGGTCGCGGTGATCAGACCCAGCATCGCGTCTTTCTTGTCCTGGGTGACCTTGCCGCGCTTCATGCCCTTGTCGAGGTAAGCTTCGGTATAGGCCTTGCCCTTGTCGGCAGCAGCCTGGTCGCGGTCGATCAGAACCACTTCCATACCGGCCTGCGCCGACACCAGCGCGATGCCCGCGCCCATCATGCCCGCACCCAGAACGCCCAGCTTCTTGACGCGCTGATCCGGCACATCCTTGGGACGCACAGCGCCTTTTTCCAAAGCTTCCTTGTTCAGGAACAGCGAACGGATCATGGCACCCGACGATGGGTTCATCAGCACGGATGTGAACCAGCGCGCTTCGATCTTCAGCGCGTTGTCAAAGTCGACCAGAGCACCTTCGTAAACCGCGCTCAACAACGCCTTGGCCGCCGGGAACGCGCCTTGGGTTTTGCCGTGTACCATGGCCGATGCACCCACGAAGGTCATGAAGCCAGCGGGATGATAGGGCGCGCCTCCGGGCATCTTGTAGCCCTTGGCATCCCAGGGTTTGACGATGTCGGCGTCCTTGGCATTCAGCACCCATTCGCGCGCTGCAGCCACCGGATCGGCAACAACTTCGTCCACAAGACCGGCGCCTTTGGCCTTTTTGGCGTCCAGCATCTTGCCTTCAAGCAGCAGCGGAGAGGCCGCCATCGCGCCCAGCTTTTTGGCGAGACGGGTGGTTCCGCCGGCACCCGGGAAAATCCCAACCAGAATTTCAGGCAGGCCATATTTCGCCTTGGGGTTTTCGCTCACAAAGATGCGGTGCGTGGCCAGCGGCAATTCCAGACCGATGCCAGCAGCGGTGCCGGGCAGGGCCGAGGCAATCGGTTTGCCGCCCTTGTTGGTCTTCTTGTCCATGCCGGCGCGTTCGATTTTGCGCAGAAGGGCATGCATCTGCATGGTGCCCTCGAACAGGCCCTTGGCCGGATCGTCGCCAGCTTGTTCTTTCATCACGGCCAGCAGGTTCAGGTCCATGCCACCTGCAAATGAGCCTTCTTTGCCCGAGGTCACAACGATGCCCTTGACCGCATCATCGGCCAGCGCGTCGTCGATGCAGGCGTTCAGCTCTTCGAGACCGGTGAACGACATCACGTTCATGGTCTTGCCGGGCACATCCCAGGTGATGGTTGCGACGCCGTCTGCGTCTTTGGTCAGTGTAAATTCAGCCATTTTCTTGTTCTCCAGACGCCGTTCTTACACGCGCTCGATGATGGTCGCTGCACCCATGCCGGATGCGATGCACAGGGTTGCCAGACCGGTTTCCTTGTCCTGACGCTCCAGCTCGTCCAGCAGGGTGCCGATGATGATCGCACCGGTGGCGCCCAGCGGGTGGCCCATGGCGATCGAGCCGCCGTTGACATTGACCAGTTCAGGATCAACATCAAATGCCTGCTGGAAGCGCATCACGACCGAGGCGAAGGCTTCGTTCACTTCGAACAGGTCAAAATCGGAAATAGCCATGCCATTGTCGGCCATGATCTTTTGCGTCACAGGCACCGGACCTGTCAGCATGATGGTCGGGTCCAGACCGATCTTGGCAGTGGCCTTGATGCGCGCGCGCGGTTTCAGGCCATGCTTTTCACCAAATTCCTTGTTGCCGATCAGAACAGCCGCAGCACCGTCCACGATGCCGGACGAGTTGCCCGCATGGTGGATGTGGTTGATCTTTTCCAGATGCGGGTACTTCAGCATGGCGATCTTATCAAAGCCCGGCATCTGCTCGCCCATCATCTGGAACGCAGGGTTCAGGCTGCCAAGGCTTTGCATGTCGGTGCCCGGGCGCATGTATTCGTCGCGGTCCAGAATGGTCAGGCCATTCTGATCCTTGACCGAGATGACCGACTTGTCGAACCGGCCTTCTTCCCAGGCCTGCGCTGCGCGGCGCTGCGATTCCATCGCCAGAGCGTCGGCCTGATCGCGGCTAAAGCCATACTCGGTTGCGATGATGTCGGCCGAAATGCCCTGCGGCACGAAATAGCCGTCGATGGCGATCGACGGGTCAACAGCAATCGCTGCACCATCGCTGCCCATGGCCACGCGGCCCATCATTTCGACGCCACCAGCGATATAACCGTCGCCTGCACCACCACGCACCTGATTTGCGGCCAGGTTCACGGCTTCCATGCCCGAGGCACAGAACCGGTTGATCGACAGACCCGGGATCGACTCGTCTAGGTCCGAGGCCAGCACGGCCGAACGCGCCAGACAGCCGCCCTGTTCCATCACTTGGGTGACATTGCCCCAGATCACGTCTTCGACGGCGTGGCCTTCGAGGTTGTTACGCTCTTTGATGGCGTTCATGGTCAACGCGGACAGGCGCAGGCTGGTCACCTCGTGCAGGCTGCCATCCTTGCGGCCCTTGCCGCGCGGGGTGCGCAGGGCGTCATAGATATAGGCTTCGGTCATTGTTTACTCTCCTCAAGCGCGGTCCGACGGATTGCCGGGCATCAGGTCATAGGGGTGTTTCCAGCCGGGCAGGGCGCTGATGCGGTCCAGCCAGGCGTTTATGTGGGGCCACTCGGCGCGGTCAAAGCCGAAGGGTTCGGGGTAGTAGAGATAGCCGCAGCAGCTGAGATCGGCATTGGTGATCCCGTCACCGACGATCCAATCACGACCATCCAGGTGATTGTTCAGCAGCTCATAGGCACCGCGCAGGCGGCCCTGATTGAAAGCGATCACCTCGGCGGGGCGTTTGTCTTCGGGCAGGAAGTTCATCAAAAAGCGGGTGACACCGGCCATTGAGCTGAGCTTGTGGTTGTCCCACAGCACCCAGCGAAAGATCTCATAGTTCTCTTCGTGGGTCTTGCCGCCGAACTTGCCTGATTGCTCAGTGATATAGGCTTGGATCGCGCCCGACTGCCCGGTTTTGAATTCGCCATCGACCAGCACCGGTGCTTCGCCCAACTCATTTACGTTGGCGCGGTATTCAGGCGTGCGGGTCTCGCCCTTGAAAAAGTCGACAAACACCGGCTCCCACTGCAGCCCGCTCAATTGCAGGGCCAAGGCCGCCTTGTAGGAATTGCCGCTTTCTCCGAAGCAGTAGAGTTTCATTGTCATGGCGATGCCCCTCCCGTGGCTGATCGTGGAGTTTGAGTATTTTCAAAAGGGTGAAGCCGTCGTGGTCCTGATGGCAAGCGCACCCGGTGGTGAGCACGACTTACATTTCACCCCTTTGAAAATACTCCCGCCGGAGGCATCCAGCGGGTTGAATGATTGCATTGCTTTTCTTGGAGCCCGCGGCCTCACCGCTTGCGATCTTCTAGCTCTGCGTTGAACAGGCGCAGTCTGTGGGTCAGGTTCTCCTCATTGATCACGCTGTTGAAGTTCTCGAACAAAAAGGACAAAGCCTCGCCTTCGTCCAACCCGGCCTCACGCGCGAAATTCTTGAGTTTGCGATAGGCATCCTCGGTCATGGCGCAGGGGAAACGGCGGGTCAGTTTGAAACGTTTGGGCATGGGCGTCCTTTGGAATGTTTGGCTTCGGGCGGCGGGCCGCCCGAAGCCGATCTTCCGCTTAGAAGCTGGCGGCGTCCAGTGTCATAACGGTGTCTCCACCGCTCTGGATGCGGGCCAGGTGCATGCCGGTCGCGGGCAGGCGGCGCGCCATGTAGAAGCGGCCTGTTACCAGCTTGGTCTCGTAGAACTCCTTGTCCTCGGCACCGGCGGCCAGAGCGTCCAGCGAGGCTTTGCCCATACGCGCCCACATCAGGCCCAGGCAAACGTGGCCGAACATGTGCATGAAGTCATACGAGCCCGACAGCGCATTGTTGGGGTTGGTCGCGTTCTGCATGAAATACATGCCCGCGGCCTGCAAATCCTTGGAGGCTGCTTTCAGCGGCTCCAGGAAATCGCGATCGAACGCTTCGTCCTGACCGGAGTTGTCCTTGATGTAGGATTTCACCAGCTCAAAGAAGGCCATGACGTGCTTGCCACCATCAGCGGCCAGCTTGCGGCCCACCAGATCCAGCGCCTGAACGCCATTGGCCCCTTCGTAGATCATCGCGATACGGGCGTCGCGGGTGTATTGCGACATGCCCCATTCTTCGATGTAACCGTGGCCGCCGTAGACCTGCTGGGCCTGAACGGTCATGTCATAGCCCTCGTCGGTCAGGAAGCCCTTGATGACGGGCGTCAGCAGCGAGATCAGGCCGTCGGCGTCCTTGTCACCCTTGCGGTGTGCGGCGTCGATCATCGAAGCGCCCCACAGAATGAACGCGCGGGCGCCTTCGACAAAGCTTTTCTGGTCCATCAGGTTACGACGGATGTCCGGGTGCACGATCAGCGGATCAGCCGGGCCATCGGGGTTCTTGACACCGGTCACGTCGCGGCCCTGCAGGCGGTCCTTGGCGTATTCAACGGCGTTCTGATAGGCGGCGTCGGCCATCGACAGACCCTGCATACCTACACCCAGACGCGCTTCGTTCATCATGGTGAACATGGCGCGCATGCCCTTGTGCTCTTCGCCCAGCAGATAGCCGGTCGCATCGTCATAGTTCATCACGCAAGTCGAGTTGCCGTGGATGCCCATTTTCTCTTCGATCTTGCCGACGGTTGCGGGGTTGCGGTTGCCCAGCGAGCCATCTTCGTTGACGATGTACTTTGGCACGATGAACAGCGACACGCCCTTGATGCCCTCGGGGCCACCAACGATCTTGGCCAGCACCAGGTGCACGATGTTTTCGGCCATGTCGTGATCACCCGACGAGATGAAGATTTTTTGGCCGGTGATCTTGTAGCTGCCATCTGCCTGCGGTTCCGCCTTGGTGCGCATCAGGCCCAGGTCAGTGCCGCAGTGCGGCTCGGTCAGGTTCATGGTGCCGGTCCAGTCGCAGCTGACCATGTTCGGCAGATAGGTGTTCTTCTGCTCGTCCGTGCCGTGCGCCAGAATGGCCGAGGCAGCACCATGGGTTAGACCTTGGTACATGGTGAACGCCTGGTTTGCGGCCGAAAACATTTCGCCCACTGCGGTGCCCACAACGTAGGGCATGTTTTGGCCGCCATACTGTTCGGGCATGTCCAGGCCAGTCCAACCGCCTGCCTTGACCTCTTCAAACGCCTCTTTGAAGCCGGTCGGGGTGCGGACAACGCCATTTTCCAGCGTACAGCCTTCGGTGTCACCCACGGTGTTCAGCGGATGCAGCACATTGGTGGCCAGCTTGCCGGCCTCTTCCAGAACGGCGCCGGTGAATTCGCTTTCCAGCTCGTCATAGCCGGGAATGTCGGATTGCGAGACCTTTAGGACGTCATGCAGAACGAATTGAGTGTCCTTGGTCGGGGCGTTGTAAATGGGCATGAGGAGCTCCCTGGGTGAATGAATGTTGGTGGGACCATAAGGCCGACGGCGTTATTCGGCGGCCTTCTTGTTTTGCTTGTTCGAGGTGATGATCTTTTCACCCCACTTAAGTTGTTCCTTCAGATCGTCGATGGCCTGGTTCAGTTCATCGCGCTGAAGTTCCATGTCGGCCAGACGTTCGCGCCCCAGCTCATAGGTGCGTTCCAGTTGAACCTGTTGTTGGTCACCTGCGTCGTACAGATCCAGCAGTTGGCGGATCTGTTCCAGGCTGAAGCCAAAGCGCTTGCCGCGCAGGATCAGCTTGAGCCGCGCACGGTCTCGTTTTGTAAACAGGCGCTTTTGTCCCTCGCGGATCGGGAACAACAGCTCTTTGGACTCGTAGAACCGCAAGGTCCGAGGAGTCACATCATACGTGTCGCACATCTCGCGGATGGTCAGTGTGTTGTCAGTCATAATGTCAAACTCTCATCACAAGTGTTGTGAACCTGAGGTGATCAGTGTTGTCGCTGTTTACAACATCAGCTTGACGTTTACGTAAGTCGAACGCTGCGTCACGAAATTCTTGACGTAAGATCAATTAAATTTTTGCCTGATTTCGGCATGAAAATTGCCGTGGCGTCACGCGGGCCAACGCCTATTTCAGCTGCTTTGTCGTGTGAATCACCGGCCCGAAGCACCGCCACGTGGACCGGCATAATGCTGTCGCCGGGCCGATCGATTTGCCTCAATCTGTGCATCCCACTCGGCTTGGGATACACCGGCAGGTGCAGATCCATAGCCATTTGGACCGACATCGCAAGCGGTCAGGACAAAGCACGAGATCACGATCAGAACTGAAAGTTTCATTGGCCACCTCTCACCAGAATGGGTGCGGCACTGCAGTGAACCCTGGTCACCAGTAGCAAGGCACCGATTACAAGAATGTAGCCGCAAGTTGGACAGATCAACGCCGCTTGCGGCATCTCACGTGTTTTTGAGTATGGGGCAAGCGCCTCAAATCTTACTCGATCTTGCCGTCCTGCAGGTCCTTGGCGGTTTCTTCGCGCAGTTGGATGAGTTCGGACATGGCCTCTTCGAGTTGCTGTTTCTGCGACTCGAGTTCGGTGAGCTGAACACCAGCATTGCGGACAAACGCCTCCATTTGGGCGCGATTGCCTTCGTGTTCATAGATCAACAGCCACTGGCGAATCTCTTCCAGTGGAAACCCAAAGCGACGGCCGCGCATGATCAGTTTCATGCGGGCGCGTTCGCGTGCGCCATAATAGCGCGAGCGGCCTTCGCGGTCGGGCTGCAATAGCTCGATGTACTCGTAATACCGAAGCGTGCGCGGTGTGACGTCGAACTCGGCGCACATCTCCTTGAATGACAGGCGGATGTCAGACATTCTCAATCTCCTTGGCGGCAACCTATGGTGTCGTTGCGACAAGCGCAACAGGTGGGCTTGCCCTTTTGGCGGGCGCAGGCTCATAAAGAGACAAAGCCCACGCATAAAGTGCAAGCGATGACAGACAAGACAAAAATTGCGGCCCAGTTCATTCAGGCCATCCCTCATGCCAACGCGCTTGGCCTGCAGTTGACCCATATCGGGCACGGCGAGGCAGAGATCACCATGCCTTACAACGAGGCGCTAATTGGTGATCCCAAGACCGGCGTGATTCATGGTGGAGCTGTCTCTGCAATGATGGACACCTGCGCGGGGGCTGCGGTGATGAGTCACCCCGCCGCACCCGGAGGGACCGCGACGATCGACCTGCGGATCGACTACATGCGGGCGGCCACCCCAGGGCAGGCGATCACCACCAAGGCTGAGTGCTATCACATCACCCGCAACGTGGCCTTTGTGCGCGCAACTGCGACGGATGAAGACACGGATCGCCCCGTGGCCACGGCCTCGGGCGCATTCACGGTGGAGAAACGCTGATGGCCCGTTCCAAGCCCGAACTGATGCAAGTGGTGAAACAACGCCGCGATGCCACTTTGAACGCGCTGGTGGGGGGCGTGCCCTACATACAGTTTCTCGACATCACTTTTGATCGGCGCGGGGATGAGCTGACCGGGGTGCTGAATTTCGACGACAAGCTGATTGGCAACCCGTTTCTGCCCGCGATCCATGGCGGCGTGACGGCCGCGTTTCTCGAAGTGACGGCGGTGATTTCTCTCAGCTGGTCGCACTTGTGGCCGCTGATCGAAAGTGGCGAGCTGTCGCCTGAAGACATCGAAGCCGGCAATATGCCTGCGTTCCCAAAGACCATCGACCTGACAGTGGACTATCTGCGCTCGGGCCTGCCGCGCGACGCTTATGCCCGCGCCTACATCAGCCGGGCCGGTCGGCGTTATGCCTCGGTCCGGGTCGAAGCCTGGCAAGACAACCACGACAAGCTCTTTGCGCAGGCCAGCGGACATTTCCTGATGCCGCAACTCAAGACCGAGTGAACCGGTGAGCGATCAGATCACCCATCGGCGGGTTCTGAACATCGCCATCCCCATCGTGATTTCAAATGCCACCGTGCCCATTCTGGGCGCGGTGGATACGGGTGTTGTGGGACAGATGGGGGCGGCAGCCCCTATCGGGGCCGTTGGGATCGGGGCAGTGATCCTGTCTGCGCTTTACTGGATCTTTGGCTTTCTGCGGATGGGCACAACCGGGCTGGCCGCCCAAGCCCGCGGCGCAGGCGACGTGGGCGAGACCGGAGCATTGCTCATGCGCGGCTTGCTTCTGGGGTTTGCGGCCGGAGTGTTGTTCATCCTCGGTCAGGCCATGCTGTTTGCAGGCGCGTTTTGGTTGGCCCCCGCCAGTGCCGAGGTCGAGCGGCTGGCGCTCGATTATTTGTCGATCCGCATATGGGGGGCACCCGCCACAATCGCACTCTACGCCATCACCGGCTGGCTGATCGCGGTCGAGCGCACGCGAGGCGTCTTTGTCCTGCAGCTGTGGATGAACGGGCTCAACATCGTGCTGGACCTGTGGTTCGTGCTGGGGCTGGGTTGGGGTGTCGAGGGCGTGGCCATAGCGACGCTGTTCGCCGAATGGACCGGGTTGGCGCTTGGGCTGTGGCTGTGCCGCGATGCCTTTGCGGGCGATCAATGGCGCAACTGGGCGCGGATCTTCGACCCTGTTCGTTTGCGCCGAATGCTGACCGTGAACGCGGACATCATGGTGCGGTCGGTTCTGCTGACGGGATCGTTCACGACGTTCCTGTTCATCGGCTCGGATCTGGGTGATGTGAACTTGGCGGCCAACCAGATCCTATTACAATTTCTGGAGGTGACTGCGTTTGCACTCGATGGCTTTGCCTTTTCGGCAGAGGCTTTGGTCGGTGGTGCCGTTGGCGCAAGAGATCGCGCGCAGGTGCGTCTCGCGGCTGTGGTGGCTTCGCAATGGGGCGTTGGCGGCGCGGTAGGGCTTGGCCTCGTGTTCTGGTTGGCAGGGCCTGCGATCATCGACTTGATGGCCACATCGCCGGAGGTTCGAGAGGTCGGGCGCGATTTCTTGTTCTGGGCGGCTCTGGCCCCGGTCCTGGGCGTTGCCAGCTGGATGTTCGATGGCATCTACATCGGCGGCACCTGGACCCGCGACATGCGGATCGCGATGATCCAATCCGTAACGGCCTATGTGGTGGCACTGGTGGTGCTGGTGCCGATCTATGGCAACCACGGCCTGTGGGCGGCGCTGATGGTGCTGAATGTGGCGCGCGGCCTGACCATGTGGCTGCGCTACCCCCGGCTCGAGGCGCAAGTCGCAAGCTAGTAGGGGGTGCTCCCGCCCGTCGTCGATGTTTCTTGCGAAACACCTCCTCCCGTTCGGCCAGGCTCTTGCGGGCTTTGCCCGCAAGAGCCTGGCCCCCGCCGTCCGCAGGACGCAAGGCCGACAGGCCGCGCAGGGTTTAAAGCAGGTCGAGCAGGTTCTCGGGCGGGCGACCAATCACGGCCTTGTTGCCAGTTTTGCCCAAGGGGCGTTCAATCAGGATCGGGTGGTCCGCCATTGCTTGCAACAGGATTGCGTTGTCGGCCTCCTTGCTGAGCCCCAACTCCTTGAACGTCTTTTCCCCCGTCCGCATCATCGCAATCGCAGCAACGCCAAGCGCGGCTTGCGCGGCACGCAGCTCATCCAACGAAGGGACATCTTCCAGGTATTTTCGTACAGTGAGTTCCGCGCCCTTCTCTTCGAGCAAAGCCAACCCCTGACGGGACTTGGAACAGCGTGGGTTATGCCAATATTCGATCACAGCCAATCCTCTCGTTTGCTGCCAACGGCCTCGGCGACCGAGGCAAATCCATCGCGCTTGAGAAGGTCATCCAGACCGCGCGCGATATCTCCTGCGAGCGACAATCCTCCAAAGACCATGGCCGTGTAGAATTGCACGGCCGAGGCACCGGCGCAGATCTTGGCATAGGCTTGCTCGGCAGTGCTGATCCCGCCAACACCGATCAGCGGTGTGCGCCCGTCGGTCAAGGCAGACAGCCGCGCCAGGACGCGGGTCGATTTTTCAAACAGCGGTGCACCGGACAGACCGCCAGCCTCGCCCTTGTGTGCACTGGCCAACCCGTCTCGCGAGAGGGTGGTGTTGGTTGCAATCACCGCATCTACGCCAGTTTCATGTGCCACCGCGGCGATATCTTCGATCTCGGCTTCGGTCAGATCCGGCGCGATTTTCAGGAACACAGGCACCTTGCGCTCCAGTCCGTTGCGGGTCTCGATGACGCCAGCCAAAAGCGCGGTCAGCGCCTCTTTGCCTTGCAGATCGCGCAGCTTTTCGGTGTTGGGAGAGGAGACGTTGACGGTGGCAAAATCCAGATGTGCCGCGCAATGCGCCAGCACGCGGGCAAAGTCGGCAGGCCGGTCTGTGCTGTCCTTGTTGGCGCCCAAGTTCAACCCGATCACGGCATCCTTGGGACGTTTGGCCAGGCGCGCGCCGATGGCTTCCATCCCTTCGTTGTTAAAGCCGAAACGATTGATCGCGGCCTGATCTTCGGTCAGGCGAAAGAGGCGCGGTTTCGGGTTGCCGGGCTGTGGGCGCGGCGTGGCTGCGCCCACTTCGATAAACCCAAACCCGGACTGCGACAGCGGGGCCAGCACCTCGGCGTTTTTGTCGAACCCTGCCGCCAGGCCGACCGGATTGGGCAGATCAAGCCCGGCGACTTGCGTGCGCAAGCGTTGCGACGTGACTGGCCCGGGGGTGGGCGTCAAACCCATCTTGAGCGCCTTGATCGACAGGCCATGTGCGGCTTCGGGGTCCATCCGATGCAGTGCGGACAAGCCAAGTTTCTCGGTCAGTTTCATCCAAAAGCCTTTCCGCCGGCCGCTGGTGCACAGCGGATCAAACGTGAGGTTTCGACGGCCGCTTGCCGGTGAATGACGGCGCGCTGATAATCGGGGTCGGTCACCATTTCCAGAAACGCATGCGCGGTTGGGTAACGGGCGACAAAGACCTCGTCCCAATGCTCATCGCTGGGGCCGATCAGCACGGCTTGCATGGAGCCGCGCCAGACAATCGAGGCGCCAAGCCGCATGATGATCGGCGCGGTGTCGATGCCATAGTTGCTATACGCCTCGGCGCCGGTCAGCCCGGCCGAGGCCAACGGATGCTCCGCGGGATAGGCCGCGCGCTCGCGAAACTTCACAAGGTTCAGCATCTCGATCGGCTGATCCCGATCGAGCGCCTTGAAGGCCTCGAACTGTTCACGTTCCGGATCGATGTACTTGGTGGTCATTCCATATCCTCGGGGAATTGATGCGCACCGTCTGCAAGTGGCAGGGGCTTGGCCCACAAAACGTCGGTCATGTGCAGCTTGCGATAGAGATGCGGGAACAGAGCGCCGCCGCGCGACACCTCCCACTTGAGCGCCTCGCCCAAGGCGTCAGCGTCGCAGGCAAGCAGGGTCAGACCCTCGGCATTTGCGAAATGTTTGGCAGCTGTCTCGGCTGCTTGTTCTGCGGTCGAGAAGTGAACAAACCCGTCACTGACATCAATTGGTGCACCGTCGGTTTCGCCAGCGGCCTGCAATGCGGCCCATTCGTCCGCGCGAAAGATTTTATAGATCAGCATGGTTTGGGTGATGCCTTGGGCAGGCTTGGGAATCAAGAACCAATGCAGCGTGACCTCTCCTTACGTCGCCCATTTCTGTCTTTGACTCTGGGGCCCAAACGGGGGCACGATCTGTCCAAAACCAACAATAAGGGAGTTCATTGATGTTGACCCGATTTTTGATGTCCGCTGCCGCACTTGGCCTGACGGCCGGGATGGCGGCAGCCGAATACAAACTGACCATTCTGCATACCAACGATTTCCATTCCCGGTTCGAGCCGATCAGCAAGTATGACAGCGGCTGCCGGGAGGGCGATAACGCTGAAGGTAAGTGCTTTGGTGGGTCGGCCCGTCTGGTGACGGCCATTGCCGAGGCGCGCGAACGAGCGGAAAATTCGGTACTGGTGGACGGCGGGGATCAGTTCCAGGGCTCGCTGTTCTACACCTACTACAAGGGCAAGGTCGCCGCCGAGTTCATGAACAAGCTGGGCTATGACGGCATGACTGTCGGCAACCATGAATTCGACGATGGCCCCGAAGTGCTGCGTGGTTTTATGGATGCAGTTGATTTCCCTGTTTTGATGTCAAATGCGGATGTCTCGAAAGAGGAACTGCTGGCCGACACGTTGATGAAATCGACCGTCATCGAAAAGGGCGGCGAAAAGATCGGCCTGATCGGTCTGACCCCGCAAGACACCAACGAGCTGGCCAGCCCGGGCCCGAACGTGACTTTCAGCGATCCGGTTGCTGCGGTTCAGGGTGAGGTCGACAAGCTGACTGCAGAGGGTGTCAACAAGATCATCGTACTCAGCCACTCGGGCTATGGGGTCGATCAGCAGGTCGCTGCGGGAACCACCGGGGTGGACGTGATCGTTGGTGGGCACTCGAACACCTATCTCAGCAACGTTTCAGATCGTGCTTCGGGTCCGTATCCGACCGTCGTGAACGACGTGCAGATTGTGCAGGCCTATGCCTATGGCAAGTTCCTGGGCGAGCTGAACGTCACATTTGATGACGCAGGCAACGTGATCGAGGCCAAGGGCGAGCCGCTGGTTATGGATGGTGCCGTGGTCGAAGATGAGGCCACCGTTGCGCGCATCGCCGAACTGGCACAGCCCCTGGACGAAATTCGCAACAAAGTTGTGGCAAGCGCTGCCTCTCCGATTGAAGGGGACCGGGCTGTTTGTCGCATTCAGGAATGCCCGATGGGCAACCTGGTGGCAGACGCTATGCTGGATCGCGTCGCAGATCAGGGTGTGACCATCGCAATCGCAAACTCGGGTGGGATCCGCGCCAGCGTTGATGCGGGCGACGTGACCATGGGCGAGGTACTGACCGTGCTGCCGTTCCAGAACACGCTGTCGACCTTTGAAATCAGCGGTCAGGGGGTAATTGACGCGTTGGAAAACGGCGTCAGCCAGGTCGAAGAGGTCAAGGGTCGCTTTCCTCAGGTATCAGGGATCACCTTCACGTTTGATGCATCGGTTGCTCCGAACGAAGGCCGTGTGAGTGATGTCATGGTGGCCAGCGAGGATGGCTTTGTGCCAATCGACCCGGGCGCGACCTATCTGGTGGTAACCAACAACTATGTCCGCAACGGTGGCGACGGATACAAGGTGTTCTCGGGCGATGACAAAAACGCCTATGACTATGGTCCAGATCTGGCCGATGTGACAGCAGAGTACCTCGCCGCCAACGCGCCGTATCAACCCTATGTGGATGGGCGCATCAAGCAGAAGTAATCAGGCTTGATGTCGGTCTGGAGAGCGCAGGGAAACCTGCGCTCTTTTTTTGTCTGGCGTTTCACTTCCAAGGGCTCTGCAGCTTTTGGTGCGAACGCGGCGCTCCCGCGCCCGCACGATCCCGACTTCGTCGGCACCGCTGGCGGCCTTGGGCCGGGCGCCTCGCCTGCGGCTCGGCGCGGTCGCGTTTAGGGCATCTGTTTCGCCGCTCTCGCCAACTGCCGAGCGTAGCGAGGCCCGGCCCAACGGGAGGAGGTGCCCGTTAGGGCATCGACGACGGGCGGGAGAGCTTCCGGGGCAGGCAAACGCGACCTTCATGGCGCCGGTTTGTGAATGAGGCGGCACGCGTCATCAATCTGTGTTGAAATTCGCCGACCCCAAACCTTAGAGTACGGGCATGTGCGGACGATTTGCGATCACCCTGCCAAGCGATGCGATGGCGCAATTATTTGCGGCGCAGCCGTCGAACACGTTGCCATCGGTACCGAATTTCAATGTTTGCCCCACCAATCAAGTGCACGTGGTGCGCACGGGTGAAACCGGACGGCAACTGCTGCCAATGCGATGGGGGTTTCTGCCGCACTGGTACAAGGTGGAAAACGCTGGTCCCCTGTTGATCAACGCTCGGGCCGAGACCCTGGCAGAAAAACCCGCCTTTCGCGCAGCCTGTCGGGAACGGCGCTGCCTTCTGGTCGCGACCGGGTTCTATGAATGGACCAAGTCAGCGCAGGACACCCGGCTGCCGTGGTACATTCATCGCCGTGACGGAACACCCATTGCTTTTGCCGGCGTGTGGCAGGATTGGGGGCCGCCCGAGGCGCGGCAGGCCACCTGTGCGATCGTCACGACCCAGGCCAACGCCCACATGGCCTCGATCCATCACCGTATGCCCTTGATCCTGGAGCCGGATGATTGGGCGTTGTGGCTGGGGGAGCAGGGCAAGGGCGCAGCCCGTCTGATGCGGCCCGGAGCAGAAGAGGTGCTGGATTATCACCGCGTGGATCCAGCGGTAAACTCCAACAGGTCTCAGGGGCCTGAACTGATCGAACCTTTTGAGGACGAAGGAAGTTTTCCTCGAGAGGGGTGAACACGCCCTGTGTCAATTTGGGGCAGCTCAGCCCCGGCTGTACTGATCAGATTTGAGTTGGTCCTGCGTCGCGGCAGCCAAGGGCGCACGACTCAGGGCGTTGCCGGCATCTGTGGTCTTCTTCAAAAGCGCAATCAGTTGCTCTTGTTCTGTTGGACTCAGTCCGGACAGCATTTCGGGTTGCACGGCCTCGACAAGGGGACGTGCAGCATCCAACAGCTCATTCCCGGCGTTCGTCAACTGCAGACATCTTGCGCGGCGGTCGTGCACCGAGATCGTCCTGCAGACAAGTCCGCGCGCGGCCAGCCGGTCGATGACCTTGCCCAGAGTGGCTCGGTCGTATGCGATCAGGCCTGCGAGCGAGGCCTGGTCTAGCCCCGGGTTCAACCGGATCGTTGTCAGGGTCGCAAATTGTACAGGGGTCAACTTGATGTCGGCCTGCGCCATTCGGTCCATGAACAATGCAACGGAGATCTGGTTGAGCCGCCGGATCAGGTGGCCGGGCATGGCATAAATGGTCATCTTTTCTCTTTTTTCTTGTCACTTGCGAAGTGCGATTCTGATGTAAGTGATCTGAAATGACAAGGTACTGGATGCCTCACCATGTCTCGGATACCCCACGATAGGGTTTTCCTTGCCGACTATGCCGGTTAGATGCTTGGCATGGCCATTTCCTTTGCTTCCCTGCCGGATCTTTATGCGCATGGTTTCGATACCGTGATCGATGTCCGCAGCCCCGCTGAACATGCCGAAGATCATCTGCCCGGTGCCATCAATCTGCCGGTTCTGGATAATGACGAACGCGCGCGTGTCGGCACCATCTATGTACAGGAAAGCCCGTTTCTGGCGCGCAAACTTGGGGCGGCATTGGTTTTTCGCAACGCCGCAAATGCCATCGAGCAGAGCCTGAGTCACCATGAGGGCGGATGGCGTCCGCTGGTCTATTGCTGGCGCGGTGGTCAGAGGTCGGGATCGTTCACTTGGATGTTGCAGCAGATTGGCTGGCGGGCCGAGGTGATTGAGGGCGGCTATCGCACCTATCGGCGGCTGGTGAACCGGTATCTGTATGATGATCCTTTGCCGCACCGGATGGTGGCGCTCGACGGGTTCACCGGAACGGCCAAGACCGACCTGCTTCAGGTGTTGCACGAGCGCGGCGTTCAAGTTCTGGACCTCGAAGGTCTGGCCAACCACCGCGGCTCGATGCTGGGGGCGATGCCGGGCGGGCAGCCCAGTCAGAAAGCCTTCGAATCCGCGTTGGCGGGGGCGCTCTGCGCGCTGGATCCTGCGCGTCCGGTGTTGATCGAGGCGGAAAGCAGCAAGATCGGCGAGCGGATCCTGCCGCCGTCGCTGTGGGCGGCAATGAAAGCCGCGCTCAGAATTGAGGTTCAGGCCTCGATCGAGGCGCGGACAGAGTACCTGGTGCAGGCCTATGATGACATCCTGTCCGATGCCGCAGGGCTGCGCGAGCGGTTGGGGTATCTGCGGCAACATCGCGGGCATGAAGTTGTCGACGGCTGGTTTGCGTTGATCGTGGCTGGAGACAAGGCCGGGGTGACCCGGGCCTTGATGGAGCAGCACTATGATCCGGCGTACCTGAAGTCGCGCAAGGCCCATGATGCACAGGTGATCGGGCAGGTTCAGGCCGGTCGGTTGGACGGGCCCGGTTTGGAGACTGCGGCGTCGCAGATCGAGGATATGCTGCATAAGGCGTGATGATTTGCTCCGTATGGTGGCCCGGGGGGCTCCCGCCCGTCGTCGTCACCCCTAGCGGGGTGCCTCCTCCCGTTGGGCCGGGCGCCGCGCTGTGCGCGGCGCGGCACTGCAGAACATTGCCCTTGCATGGTGTCGATATCGGCCATGGGGAAAAAAGCTGGACCGGGCGCTAGTCCGTGACGTTCAATGCGGCTGCTTTGGTCAGGACCCCAATGCGCGCCGCGGGATACCCTGCAGCATGCAGTTCGGTTAGCAAGTCGTCAGCCTCTTCAAGTGAAACCGCAGCCAGCAGCCCTCCGGCCGTTTGCGGATCGAACAAGAGGTCGGCTTTGCCACCTGTTGAAAGCTCAGGCGCAAGGTTGCGGTTATCGGCATAGAGCGTTGAACGTACGCCTTGGGCCGCCAAAGGCTCGGCACCAGGCAAGGTCGGAATGGCAGTCAGGTCCAGATCTGCACCGCAGCCCGAGGCCTCGGCCAGGCCTTGCAAATGGCCCGCCAATCCAAATCCGGTGACATCAGTCATCGCATGCGCATCTTTCAGAATACGGGATGCCTGGCCTTGCGGCCTGGTCATGTGATCCAGCGCGGATGCCACCCATTCGCCGCGGGCTTGTCCCGCCATTTCGGCGGCCATGATCACACCGCTGCCTATGGGTTTGGTCAGGATCAGAACGTCACCGGGTTGTCCGCCGCCTAGGGTGATCGGGGGGCGAGGGCAGAGGCCGGTCAGGGTGAACCCGATGGTCAACTCATCCCCGACCGAGGTATGCCCGCCGACGATTTCAGCGCCCGCCTCCATGAGCACCTGGTCGGCCGTCGTCATGATTTCGGTCAGCGTGCGTTGCTGTAGGGCAGGCGCTAGGCGCGGCAGGATCAGTGTGACTGTCGCGGCCTGCGGTTCGGCGCCCATGGCCCAGATGTCGCCCAAGGCATGCACGGCGGCAATGCGGGTCATCACCACCGGGTCATCAGTCAGGCTGCGCAGGTGGTCCGAGGTCATCACCTGTCGCGCGCCGCCCGTTTGTAACAGGGCTGCGTCGTCCCCTGGCAACGGGGTGACATCAGCGCGACGCGGGACCATAGGCGCCAGCGCCTGTCGCAGTGCGCCGCGCCCGACCTTGGCTCCGCAGCCCCCGCACATGGGTTTGTCCCCGACCGCCTCGGCCATCCCGGCCGCATGCTCTGCCGGCAGTTTGGTGGCGGGCATTTCGGGCAGATCGCGGAATCGGGTCATGAAAGTTTGATCGATGTGATCTTTCCACCGCCACATCAACCCTCCCTGAACGGCGGTGCCCAGACGTTCGGCCAGGGCAGATTTGCCGCCCAGTGAAATCAGCTTGAGGTAGTCGCGTTGTGGCTTGTAGGTCTTTGGTCGGCCGACACCCATGGCAGCACGCAGGTTGTTGAGCAGGATCGGGGCCTCGCGGACGGCATAGACGCCAGCCTTTGGGCGGGGATCAAAGCTGAGATGGGCGCAATCGCCTGCGGCAAACACGGATGGGTCGCTGGAGCGGAGATGAGCATCGACCGAGATGTATCCCTCGTGCAGGTCCAGGCCACAGTTGGCGGTCCAATCATAGGGCCGCGCACCGGCGGCGCCGGTGATGAAGTCGGCCTCGATTTCTTGCCCGGTACTGAGAACCAGCTTGTCGTGGTCGATCCGAGCCACGCCGGTGTTTTCAATCAGGCTCACACCCAGTTCCGCTATGGTCTGACGGATCAGACGGGCAGCCTTGGGGCCGGTGGCGCTGAGCGCTTGGGCCTGGTCAACCAGGGTAATTTCAGCCAGGCGCCCCCGTGATTTCAACGCATGCGCCATGGCCATGACCAGTTCTGCCCCGGCAACGCCACCGCCGATGACGGCAACGCGGGCAGGACCGGTGCCTGCCAGATAGGCGGCCCATTTTTCTGCGAAAGGTCCCAGAGGCTTGGCAGGCACCGCATGCTCGGCAAATCCGGGTACGGCAGGCATGTCAGAGGTGATACCGACGTTGACCGAAGCCACGTCATAGGCAATCGGCGGACGCCCTCCGACAGATACCGTTTTGGCGGCAGCATTCATGCCGGTCACGGCGCCCAGAACCAGCCGAGCGCCGGCATACCGCGCCAACCTCACCAGGTCGATGTCCAATGCGTCCCGTGTGTAATGGCCTGCGACAAAGCCCGGCAGCATGCCCGAATAGGGCGCTGTGGGACCAGGGTTGATGAGGGTCAATCGAGCGCCGGGCAGGGGCGACATGCCCCATTTGCGCAGCACCAACGCATGGCTGTGGCCCCCGCCAATCAGCACCAGGTCACGGGTCAGGGGCAGGGGGGGCTGGTGCATTTGTCGGCCTTTGCGTCAGGCGTTGGAATCCTTGTCGCCTTCGGTCTCATCGTCCCCAGGCACATCATGAGTGGCCCATATGCCGTCTTGTTCCGCGCCGGGCAAGGTCTCGGGTGTCTCGCTCATGTGGATGTGAGCCTTGGCGATGAAATGCGCCGTCACCGGGGCGGTCAGGAACAGAAAGAGCGTGATCAGCAGCTCGTGCAGGGACAAGTGATGTTCGATGGCGATCGAGTGAAAGATTGACGCCAGCAACACCCCGCCCACGCCAAGCGTTGTCGCCTTGGTGGGCGCATGCAGCCGGGACATCGAGTCTTTGAGTTTCAAAAGGCCGTAAGAACCGACAAATCCAAACACGCCGGACACGATAAGGAAAAAGGCGATGAGGGCTTCGAATGCGGTTTCCATGTCTTCCCCTCCCTTATTCGATGATGTTGCCGCGCAGCAAAAAGCGCGCGTATGCGACGGTTGAGACGAAGCCCAGCATGGCGATGATCATGGCGGCCTCAAAGAACACCTCGGTCCCCAAGGCAAGGCCATAAAGGATCATCAGGGCGATGGCGTTGATCACCATCGTATCAAGCGCCAGAACCCGGTCGCCGACGCCTTTGGCCGTGGCGATCTTGTACAGGTTCATCAATAGGCCCGCGCCGAAACAGGAGAAGGTGAAGTAGATAGCGTAGGTGATCATTCGAAAATCTCCTTCAGGCGGCGTTCATAGCGCTGTTTGATCTCGTCCCGCACGGCGTCGGGGTCGGGGGCGTCCAGGCAGTGAACCAGCAGGTTGTGACCTTCGGACGACAGATCGGCGGTGACCGTGCCAGGGGTCATGGTGATGGTGCCTGCCAAAACCGTGATCGCCTCGGGCGTGCGCAGCTCCAATGGAACACAGATCCAGGCGGGTTGCCGGTCCTGGTCGCGTTTGAACAGGATGACGCGGGCCACGACGATGTTCGCAACAACGATGTCATAGAGCACAACGAGGATGTATTCGATGATCATCAGCCAATTGCGCAGTTTGGGTTGGTCGGGCCAATAGGGTTGCGTGACAAAGGGGATCACCACGCCCAGGAAAAGGCCGAACACCAGCGAATTCAGCGACAGCGAGTTGGCCAGCAGCATCCAGACCAGCGTCAGCAGCAGGGTCAGATGCGGGTGGGGAAATATCCGACGTAGAACCTTCATTTCTGTCCCCCATGCAAAACGGCGTCGATATAGGCGGACGGATCAAAAAGCTGTGCGGCTGTCTCGCCTGTGAATTCCAGTACGGGCCCGGCAAAGATAGTGAGCAGAACCAGCAGGGCCACCAATCCGAAGACGGACGAGAAAGCGAGGCCGGGGTACGGTTCAGGCGCGGGCTCCTTGGCGTGCTCGTCTTCGGTGCCTTCAATTTCGACTTCGGGTTCGGGTGCGTCGATGAAATCGGGGTCGTGGCTGCGCCAGAAGATGATCGAGCCTGAGCGGGCAAAACCCACGATGGTGATGAACGAGCTGATCAGGATCACGGCCCAGATCACGCCGAAATCGGTGCTTTGGCGGGCGGCATCCATGACCAGCAGCTTGCCGACAAAGCCAGACAGCGGCGGCATCCCTGCCATTGCGATGGCCCCTACAAAGAAGAGGCCTGCCAGCAACCCGGCCTGCGGCATCGGGCTGTGCGAGCGGATGCGGATACCGCGTCGCTCGCGTACTTGATCGGCCACCAGAAACAACAGTGCCGTCGCGATGGTCGAGTGGATCGTATAGTAGAGCGCAGCGCTGGTTCCTATGGGGGTGAAGAGCGCGATGGAAATCAACAGCGTCCCCATCGAGGCGATGGCGCCGAAGGCGATCATGCGGTTGATGATCCTTGTGCCCAGGATACCGATGGACCCCACAATCAACGTCAGCATCGCAGCAGGCAGCAGCCAGTCGCCGACCAACCCGGCGGTTGCCTCAACCTCGGGGCCAAAGACCAGCGTGTAGATGCGCAGGATCGAATAGGCGCCGACCTTGGTCATGATCGCAAACAGCGCTGAGACGGGCAGCGGCGCGTTGGCATAGCTGGTGGGCAGCCAGAAATGCAGCGGCAGGACCGCGGCTTTGACGCAGAACACCAGCAACAGTAGCACCGCACCCACGCGCAGCAGGGCGGTGTCATCTGCGGGCATCTCACCCACGCGCACGGCAAGATCCGCCATGTTGAGCGTACCGGTCACCGCATAAAGCGTGCCAAGGGCAAACAGGAACAGGGTCGAGCCAAGCAGGTTGTAGACCACATATTGAACGCCCGCCCGCAAACGGCGCGGGCCACCGCCGTGGATCATCAGGCCGTAGGATGCGATCAGCAAAACCTCAAAAAACACAAAGAGGTTGAAGGCGTCACCGGTCAGGAAGGCACCACATACCCCCATGAGCTGGAATTGCAAAAGCGCATGGAAATGGCGCCCTCGGTTGTCCCAGCCAGAACCGATGGAATAGAGCACCACCACCATGGCCAGCACCGCCGTCAGCAGCACCATCAGGGCCGAGAGACGATCCAGCACCATGACAATGCCAAAGGGCGCTGGCCAATCGCCCAACTCATAGACGTGCACCTGCCCGTCCAGTGTCATCCCCAGCAAAGCAAGCGAGATCGCCAACAGCATGACCGTGCCGGCCACGGAAAAGATTCGCTGCAAGCTCAGGTGATGGCGCAGAACCATGATGATGAACGGCGCCAGCACCGCTGGCAGCACGATCGGGGCGACAATCAGGTGGCTCATACGTCGTCCCCCGTG
Source organism: Falsiruegeria mediterranea M17 (assembly GCF_900302455.1). GTDB lineage: Bacteria > Pseudomonadota > Alphaproteobacteria > Rhodobacterales > Rhodobacteraceae > Falsiruegeria > Falsiruegeria mediterranea. The sequence continues at coordinate 61,272 of NZ_ONZG01000010.1, read as the reverse complement.
TTCTCGGACATGTCGATGCGGTCGTTTTGCGACGACAGATAGGCGCTGAGCGCGATCATCACGACCACTGCGGTCATCCCGAATGAGATCACGATGGCCGTCAGAACCAGCGCCTGCGGCAGCGGGTCAGTATAAGGCACATCGGCATATTTGTTCAAAACGGGAGGTGCGTTCAACGCCAATCGTCCGGTCGCAAAAAGGAACACATTCACCGCATAAGACAACAGCGAAATCCCCACAATTACCGGGAACGTCCGGCGCCGGAGCAACAGATAAACCCCAGCGGCGGTCAACATTCCAACAGCACTGGCCAGAAGGAATTCCATCTCAGACCTCCTTCTTTTCTTCGGTGTCTTCATCATCGCGGGCGGGGTTGATGTCCATCGCGTGCTCTGACGCAATGCCAGGCTGCCAGGCAAAGCGCGACAGGCTTTCCAGCGCCAGCATCACCGCGCCCACAACGGCCAGGAACACGCCCAGGTCAAAGCCCATGGCGGTGGCCCATTCGAATTCCTCCAGCGGTGGCCAGTGGATGTAGCCGAAATCGCTGGTCAGGAACGGTTTGCCGTTCAACCACGCGCCCATGCCGGTGATCGCGGCGATCAACACGCCCGAACCGATGATGCCGTGATAGAACACCTTCTGCCGCTCTGCCGCCCAGCTGAACCCGCTGGCCATGTACTGCATGATAAAGGCGATTGCAGCGATCAGGCCGGCGATGAAGCCGCCTCCAGGCAGGTTGTGACCCCGGAAGAAGATATAGGCCGCCACCATCAGGGCAATCGGCATCATCACGCGGGTGACCACCACCATCATCAGCGGGTGGGCATCACCCGATTGCGGCATATCCGGCTTGCGGTTCAGCAGATAGGCCCGCACGCGGGTGCCCAGCACCGCTTCGGTCAGGGCATAGATCACCAGCGCGGCGATCCCCAGAACGATGATCTCGCCAAAGGTATCAAAGCCCCTGAAGTCCACTAGGATCACGTTGACCACATTGGTGCCGCCGCCGCCCTTGTAGGAGTTCGCCAGGTGGAATTCCGAGATCGTCGGGAAGGCAAAATCGCGCATCATCAGCGCATAGATCAGCCCGCCAACGCCCAGACCAGAAATGCCGGCGATGATCACATCACGGAACCGCCGCTCGTTGGTGGTTTCCCACGGGGTTTCCTTGGGCATGAAGTTCAGCGCCAACAAGAGCAGGATGATCGTCACCACCTCGACCGAGATCTGTGTCAGCGCCAGGTCGGGTGCGGACAGGTAGTTGAACCCGATCGAGATGATCAGACCCACGACACCCACCAACACCAGCGAGACAAAGCGGTTGTGGTGGAACACCACCAGACAGATCGTGGCCCCCATCAGACAGATCCAGCCGATGATCGGCATGACGCCAGCCTCGATCCCGATCCGCGTCGGAACCGAATCCGTGCCCGTATAATAGCCATAGCCCGCCAGCGAGACGACAAAGACAACAAAGATTGCCGAATACCGCGCCATCGAGCGGTTGTGCAGCCCCTCGGTGATTTTGCGGCTGGTGGCCGTCAGACAGCCGATGACTGCATCAAAGATGACCTTGGCTTCGGGACGGGGAAGGGCGTTCCAGACCCGCTCGAACCGCCCGTGCATCGCCAAAAGGATGACAGCACCTATGGTGGCCACGATGGACATGTAGAGCGCCGCGTTGAACCCATGCCAGATTTTGAGCGAGTAGTAGGGCAGCTTTTCTCCACCAATCACCGCGCCAGAGGCAACAGCGACCAAGGGCCCGACAATGGCGCTGGAAAAGAGGCCGATCAGGACAACAAGCGTGACGAGAAACGCGGGTGCCAGCCACATGCCAACGCCCGGATCATGCGGTTTCGCGGGATAGTCGTCGCGGACCGGTCCCAAGAAGACATGCGCGATGTAGCGGAAAGAATAGGCCGCCGAGAACAGAGCCGCAATCAGCACCACGCCAGGCACCAGATAGGGCGAGTTCAGCCACGTGGTGTGGACCGCCGCATCCAGCATCATCTCTTTCGACAAGAAGCCGTTGAGCGGTGGAATACCGGCCATCGACAGTGACGCCACCGTGGCGATGATGAAAGTCACCGGCATCAGGTGTCGCAAGCCGCCCAGTCGTTTGATGTCGCGTGTGTGCGTCTCGTGATCAACGATACCCGCCGACATGAAGAGTGCCGCCTTGAACGTCGCGTGGTTGATGATGTGGAACACTGCAACCACCGCTGCAAACTTGGTGCCAAAACCCAATAGCATGGTGATCAGACCCAGGTGAGAAACCGTCGAAAAGGCCAAAAGCGCCTTTAGGTCATCTTTGAACAGGGCGATCACCGCACCCAGAAGCATGGTGATAAGACCAGTTGTGGCCACAATGTAGAACCAGGCGTCGGTGCCCGCCAAAACCGGCCACATCCGCGCCATCAAGAACAGGCCCGCCTTCACCATCGTGGCCGAGTGCAGATAGGCCGAAACCGGTGTCGGCGCGGCCATCGCGTGCGGCAGCCAGAAGTGAAACGGGAACTGCGCCGACTTGGTGAAGGCCCCGATCAGGATCAGGATCAGCGCTGGCATGTAATACGGCGAGGCCTGGATCAGCTCTTTGTTCTGCAAGATCACGGTCAGGTCATAGCTTCCGACGATATTTCCCAGGATCAGCATGCCCGCGATCATCGCCAATCCGCCTGAACCTGTCACGGCCAGCGCCATGCGGGCGCCCTGTCGCCCGGCGGGTAGGTGCTTCCAATAGCCGATCAGCAGGAACGAACTGAGCGAGGTGAGTTCCCAGAAAATTAACAACAGCAGGATGTTATCGGACAGAACGATGCCCACCATCGCACCCTGAAAGAGCAGAAGATAGGTATAAAACTGACCCATCGGGTCTTCGCGTGACAGGTAGAACCGCGCGTAGAGGATGATCAACAGGCCAATGCCCAGGATCATCCCGGCAAAAAGAAAACCCAGACCGTCGAGGTAGAAGTTCGCGTTCAACCCCAATCCGGGCAGCCAGTCAAAACGTGCGGTGACGACCTCTCCGCGAAACACGGCGGGGGCGTTGACCAGCAATCCCAGCAGCGCCAGAAACGTCGTCGCCCCGGCAGAGGCGGACGAGGCGTTGCGGCCAGCTCGGATCAGCAGGGCGGGAAAGACCGCTCCAAGAAATGGCAAGGCTGCTATCAGGAACAGGGACACAAGCAATCCTCCGCTATTTGCCTGGTTCGGACGTAAACCTGTATTTTGAGTAAGGATATTTCGCCGCCTGTCCAGACCTTGAAATATTTACGATTTTGGTCCGATACCGATTCTGGGTGGTTTTTGGCGGTTCTGACGGGAACTTGAGTGGATTTCTCGCCGGTTCGCGTCCTAGATAAGTCCAGTTGTTCCGATTGCTTCAGAAACAGGTCAAGGCGCGCTAACATGACGCGGCAAAGAAATTTTCCCACACGACGAATGGTGCTATTTGGCGGCGCGGCGGCGCTTGCTACTGGCGTTTATTGGTGGCGCGCAACACCACCTCACTATGGGGGCGCCAAGCTGACGGTGACGCAAGCGCATGAGGCCGCAGCGCAAGGCGATGTTGTGCTGGTGGATATCCGTACACCGCGTGAATGGATGGCCACCGGGGTTCCATCCGGGGCCCATCCAATCGACATGCGACGCGACGACTTTCTGACGGCACTTGCGCAGGTCGCAGGCGCTGACAAGACCCGCCCCATCGCCGTGATCTGCGCGCGCGGTGTGCGCTCGGCCCGTCTGAGCCGCGCGCTGACCGAGGCGGGCTTTTCCAACATTGTTGATGTGCCCGAGGGGATGCTGGGTTCGGCCGCCGGTCCGGGCTGGTTGAAAACCGGCCTGCCGGTTACGCAAGTTGAGGGAGGATCGGGATGATCCGGCGTTTTCTGATGGGCCTGGGTCTGATCGCAGCGGGTCAGGGTGTGCAGGCAGCTTGTGGTGGGCCGGAAGACGCGTGTGAGATCGAAGGCGGCAGCTATCACATCGAGCTGCCGCGCGCAGAGACGCCGCCGCTGGTGGTATTCCTGCACGGCTATGGCGGCAATGGAGCGGCCACGATGCGCAACCGAGCCATGGTGGATGGCCTGCTCGGGCGGGGGTATGCGGTGATGGCGCCCAATGGCTCGCAACGGATCGGATCGAACCGGGGTTTGAGTTGGAATTTCTACCCCGGCTGGGAGGGGCGCGACGAGACGGGGTTCTTGAAATCCGTGGTGGCGGACGCGGTGGATCGTTTTGGTGTGGATGAGGGGCGGGTGATGCTGGGTGGGTTTTCCGCGGGCGGCTTCATGGTCAATTACCTGGCTTGTGCAGCGCCCGAGGCGTTTTCGGCCTATGTGCCGGTGTCAGGCGGGTTCTGGCGTCCGCAGCCGACCGAGTGCAATGGTCCGATCCGGATGCTGCACACCCATGGCTGGACAGACAATGTTGTCCCGCTGGAGGGCCGCGTGTTGGGTGGCGGGCGCTTTGTTCAGGGCGACATCTTTGCTGGCCTCGAGATTTGGCGCAACGTCAACGAATGCACGGACCACAAACCCGCGGGGTTTAGCCGGAACGGAGACTTCATGCACCGCCGCTGGAGTTGTGGAGCGGACCGTGCGCTGGAATTTGTTTTGTTTCCCGGGGGCCACCAAGTGCCCAAAGGATGGGCGGATCTGGTGGTGGATTGGTTTGAAGGCCTACCTGGAAGCTAGGAGGCGTCTCTTGACACGGGGGTGCTCCCGCGCCCGAGCAGACCTGACTGCGTCAGCCCCGCCAACGGCCTTGGGCCGGGCGCCTCGCTTGTCGCTCGGCGCGGTTGCGCCTGTGGTGAATGCTTTTTCTTTTGGTCAAATTGCCTGGCACCAAACGCCAACCGCCGGGCGCAGCCCGGCGCCCGGCCCAACGGGAGGAGGGCATCTTTGATGCACGAACGACGGGCGGGAGCGTCCCTGAACTGCAAAACAGGTCGACACCGTTTGGTGATCACTCTGCCGGAGTGGCCGAGGAGTTGTTGTCCAGGAGCGATTTCAGTTCTGTTCGGTAGTGCCGCGCAGCCTGTGCAATGGCAGGCTCGCGAAAGTCTTCGCGCAAGCCCAAAAGATTGCGCGCCGTTTTTGCAGTCACTCCGCTCAGGGCGGACAACGGAATGGCCAAAGCCAAGCTGAGAGCAATTGGCGCAAGCCACACCGAGACCAACCCTGATATGATCCCCGTGGTCAGCACCAATCCACTGATCGTTTCCAAAGCGTGACACATGGCCAGCGTTCTCAGGCCGTAAGTTCCGCCGTCGCGGGCCTGGGGCGACCAGCCCTTTTGCAGACCCAGCATCGTGCGGAACACGGCGATCATTTGCTGCACCATCAGGATTGGAGCGTAGATCACCGACAGGATCACCTCGGACATAAATGACAGTGTGAACCGCCAACCACCGCCAAACTCGGTATAGCGCGCGCCGGTCAGGGGCAGGGCCGCAGCACCCATCAGCTTGGGTACCAGCAGCATGGCGTACATCAGCACGATGATCAGCACGTGGCGCCCTTCGGTCATTTCGGGCCACTGGGGGAACAGCGGGTTGTCGGGACGGAAGTAGTGCAAAACGCTTGCATCCTCGCCCTGACCAATCAACGCCCACATCACCAACAGAGCAAACCAGATGGGCGACATCAGGTAGCCGATGGCCCCATGGAACAGATGAAACCGCGAGATCGAGCGGAACCCACGCGCACCCAGCAAGTTCAGGTGCTGCAGGTTGCCCTGACACCAGCGACGATCCCTCAACACATGATCGATCAGGGTCGGGGGCGTTTCCTCATATGACCCGCGGATGCGCGGCAGGAACCGTACGGACCACCCCGCACGGCGCAGCAGGCCTGCCTCGACAAAGTCGTGGCTCATGATCAGTTGTTCCTTGCCACGGAAATTGCGTAGCCGGGGCAGCCCCGCGCAATTGGCGAATGCAGCCGTTCGGATGATGGCGTTGTGGCCCCAATAGTTGCCCTCTTGCCCGCACCAGCGCGCCACACCTTCGGCGAGCGCTGCGCCGTAAACGCCGTTGGCGAATTGCTGCATCCTGGCAAAGACGGATTGTGCACCGGTCAGCTGGGGAAAGCTCTGGATCAGGCCTGCACCGGGATCGCGGGCCAGTGCATCCGTCAGCCGGGCAATGGCGCGGCCGGTCATCAGGCTGTCGGCATCCAGCACCAGCATCGCCTGATAGGCACCGCCCCAGCGGCTGACCCAATCTGCGATGTTGCCGACTTTGCGATCGGTGTTCTGGGGGCGACGGCGATAGTAAAGCTCGGTTCCTGGCATCAACGAGGCGCGCAAGGCCTCGACGCTGGCCTGCTCCTGCGCGGCAATCGCGTCGTCTCGGGTGTCGGACAGGATGAACATCGCATACCGGTGCACCCCGCCGCGGGCGCGCAGCTCTTCCAGCATGGATCGCGCATTGCCCAGCACATACCAGGGCACCTCGTTGTAGACCGGCATCACCAGCGCCACGTTCAGTGGTTCGGGCTTTGATGGGCGGGCGGCGGGCGCTTGGCGCGACAGAGAGATCAAGCCGATCGACACGGTCGAGACGGTAAAGGCGATCCAGAAAAAGTTGAATGAGATCAGCGTCAGAAGCGTGCCCTCAACCACACTGATGCCTTCGTCTGCGAACCAGTCCTGCATGAGCCACAGCAGCCCGAGCGTGGCCACAAGGGCGGGCACAAAGGCCAGGAACCGCCAACCGCCAACACCCGCCGCATGGCGCGCCTCTGGCGCGTCGGCGTCCCGAAACGCCGCGCCAAAGTCCTGCTCTGGCATGGCCAACGGCGCCTCGGGGGGCACTATGTGCAGATCGCGGTTCAAGCGGTCCACCGATAGAGCCAGACCTCGGACGCTGCTGCGCCGTCTTTGCGCAGTTGTGCGCGCAATTCAACATGATCGCGTTCGCCCGGATCGAAGGAGAACGCCAGTCGCGCGCCGCCGGTGTCCGGGTTGCGTTGCAGCACCCCCTTGGAGGTTTCGACATGCGGCGATTGGGTAAAGATGTCGATAGCGTCGAGATCATCGAACAGGTCTGACGCTTCAAAATCGATCACCGCAACACGGCCTTCGGCAAAATGGCGCTTGCCCATGGCCGTGTTGATGACAGCGGGCAGGGGTGTGCGATAGGGGTGCTCGCCCCAAGTCAGGCGATAGGCGATATCGACCTGTTGACCGGGCGCATAGGGTTCAGAAGGGCGCCAGTAGGCGACGATGTTGTCATAGATTTCCTGATCCGCCGGGATTTCCACCAGACGTACGGTGCCCTTACCCCAATCGCCCTTGGGTTCGACCCACAGGCCGGGGCGGCGATGGTAATGCGCCTCGAGATCCGCAAAATTCGAGAACTCGCGCGAGCGTTGCATCAGGCCAAAGCCACGCGGGTTGGTGTCGACAAAGGACGACACTTGCAGGTGCTTGGGGTTGGCGAGCGGCCGCCAAAGCACCTCACCCGCGCCATTGTGGATCATCAGCCCGTCGCTGTCGTGCACAGCCGGGCGGAAGTCGTCGAACCGAGTCGGGTTGGTTTCGTCGAACAGGAACATTGAGGTCAACGGGCCAAGGCCTACATGGTCCATCTCTTCGCGAGCAAAGAGCGTGGCCTCTACCTCCATCACGCAGTCTTCGCCCGGAGTCACGTCAAACCGATAGGCACCGGCTACACTGGGGCTGTCCATGAGGGCGTGCACAACCATGTTGCGCTGGCCCACTTTGGGGCGTTCCAGCCAGAAGCGGATGAAATCCGGGAATTCCTCGCCCTCCGGATCGCCGGTCTTGAGCGCAAGACCACGCGCCGAGAGGCCATAAGCCTCGCCAAGACCGATGGCGCGGAAATAGCTGGCGCCTTGGAAGACGCAGAACTCATCCGTTTTGCCGGGGCGGTGCAGCTCGGTGCGAAGGCGCAGGCCGGAAAAGCCGAGCGTGTCGGCATCCACGGGCAGATCGGGCACCTTGTCGGATTTCTTGAACATGTCCAGGCTGAAGGGCACGGGCGTCGACAGACCGCCCTCGACCGAGAACACCTTGACCGCCTGCGGGAAGTACAGACCGGGGGTAAAGAAATCGACGTTATAAGGCGTGTCAGTTCCGTACCACAGCGCCTTGTCCAGGCGGAACCGGATCTCGCGGTATTGCTCGTAGCTCAGGTTCTGCCAGGCTTCGGGCACACGCGGGCGCGGCGCGTAAGGGCGGCTGGCCAGATCGCGGGCCTCGGCCACAACCGTCTCGCGATCAAAGGGCACGCCTGCGCCGGTGGCACCCACAGCGGGGGCCAGAGCAAGGGCCGAGGCAGAGGCGAGGAAGTGACGACGAGTGAGCTTCATTTCTTGGCCTTCCAAGGTTGCGATTTGAACCAGCCCGCCAAGTAGGCAACGCCGATGATCAGCGCAAAGCCAAGCAAGTTGGCAAAGAGAACGGGAAAGAAGTCACGCCCGGTTTGATCCAGCAAGACACCCAGGATGCGTGCGGCGGCCATCGAGAAAACAAAGACTGCAAGCGACTGCTGTCCGACCTTTGTGATCAGGGTCAGGACGACTTGCCAGAGTTGCGCCAGCGCGCCGGTCCCGGTGGCGATCAGGCGGGCGCCCTTTTCACCTGCGACGACCCAACCCAGATAGGCCAACGCAAGAAAGTGCACGTAGCGGAAGAGGCCAAACTCGGTCTTGTCGCGGAGCTCCTTGGTCAGGGGCCAGACCTTGCGGATCTGATCAGCGAGATCGCTGTTCCACGCATCGATCCACAGGAACACCTTCCACGAACCAAAGGGCGCGGACAACACCAGAAACAGGGCGCTGACCCAGATCAGGGTCTTGGACACCGTTGGAGCAGGGATCCAGCCGCGCATGAAGGCAAAGCCGGTAAAGAACAAAAGCTGCCAGCCGAAGGGGTTGAAGAACCACTCTCGGGTTGACCAAGGCTCTGCCGGAAGGGCCAGCATGCCGGTTTGCGCAACGGCCCACAGTGCGACCGACGCCAGAGCAGCGGCCCAGAACCCCAGCTTTTGTTGCAGACCAACAAAGATTGGCATCAGCGCCAGCACCACCAGATACATCGGCAGGATGTCAAAATAGTTGGGCACGTATGTCAGCGTAAAGATCCCCACCATCTGCGAGGCCGGATCCTTGAAGAAATGCTGCAGATTGAGGGAGTTGATGTAGGTCTTTTCGAACAGTCCCGACTGGTCCAATGCCGCCATCGACATGGCGACAAAGAAGAACAGCCCGATATGCGCCCAATAGACCTGCCAGATGCGGAAGGCCACGCGGGCGGTGCCCATCCACCAACCCTTGCGCACAAATGCCCCGCCAAAGGCAATGGCCGAGGCCATGCCCGAACAGAACACAAAGATCTCGGTTGCGTCCGAGAACCCGAAGCGGGCCGGGATCCAGCGTGCCCAGGGGTCACCCGGGATATGCGCAATCAGGATGATGAACATCGCGATGCCGCGATAGAAATCCAAACGTGGATCACGCACGCGCACCGCTGGCGTCGCGGTCGAAGCCGCGACGGGGGCAAAATCAGTTGAGGGCGAAACGGTCGCCATATCGGGTACTGTCCTTAGTTTTTTATTCTGCCGGGACGCTTTGCGCGTTCTCACTGCCACGTCCAGAGGCAATCAGTGCTCGGCGGGCCAGGGCATAGTTGTCTTCACCACCGGCGCGCTGGGCTTGGCGGTCATCCAGAATTCCTTCCACCGCGTCCAAGCGGCCCGCACGCAGGCCTGCGTCGATGGTCAGGCGCTCAAACACATCGCGCTGGGCGTGGCTGCCACCGGCCAGCTGCATCGACCCGCGCGCATTGGCAAGGTGATCAAACGCCAGCCCATAGTCGCCGTCGCCAAAGGCGTGCAGGCCAAGGGCTGCGTCCATGCCCGGCTGCGCCATGCGGCGGGTGGTATCGCATTTGTTTTGTTGGGCGTCTCGCGCGATCCGGCGCAGCATCGATGTCGCCGCGTCCTCGCGTTTGTCACCGGTCAGGGCCAGCAGATAGTGCAGATCGGCAAAGATCAGGCAGCCATCTTCGGTCCGGGCGGCGCTGAATTCGGCCAGCTCTTCCCACCGGTCGCCAACGTTGACACCTTCAAGCTCGAGTCGCGAAAGCAGCGAGGTTGCGTTGGAAATGTCACGGTAGTCGTCGGTCTTGTTGGCGCGAATTTCCGCATCATAGAGCGCCATCACCTCGTCGATCTGGCCCAAGTCCAGATGCATCAGCGCCTTGTGCCACCAGACGTGGTAGCGGAAGTTGTTGCAGTGGGTAAAGGCATCCTCGCGCCCCGCCAGCCATTCCAGGCCCTGCGCCGCATTGCCGGTCATATCGTGCACATGTGCCACCGCATGCAGACCCCAGGCATCGTCTGACACCATCCACAGCGCCTGACGGCCTGCAATCTCGGCCTTTTCATAAGCTCCGGTTTCCTCAAGTGCAAAGGCGTGGCAGCCCAGCAGATAGCCGCGACCCGCGTGATCGGGGGCGTAGGTGGGCATCACCCGCTCGATGGACCGGCGCATGCCCTTGGCATCCCCCAGCACAAAGCGCGCCGCGTGGCTGAGTTTCATGGCCAGCGTGTCTTCGGGGCGAGAGCGCAGCACTTCTTCGAACTTTTGGACCGCACCGGTCGGGCTGCCAGCCAGCCAGACCTGCAAGGCTTCGACAAACAGCATCTCACGCGCGCTCACCGGGCGGGCCTGCATCGCGGCCTGTGCGTCCTTCAGGGCTTGCTCGGCCACCGAGTAAAGCTCACGCCGACCCAGCAGGATGGTGAAGATCCCTTTGACCGCGTGGCCCAAGGCAAAGTCCGGTTCAGACGTCAGCACGGCGCCCAGATGTTGCGGCGTGACAGCGGCATGCGCCATGAACCCGAGCAGAACACCGTTCCACGCTTCGACGCTGTCGTCGCGGGTCAGGCTGTTCATCTGTCCGAAAATGTCTTGTTTCATGCTGGGTCCGATCCTTGTGTGAGTGCTGGCTCTTACGGCTTAGCAAACTGTATAGGCGGCCAGTAACAGTATCGACGCCGCTCGCGAATTGGTGAAAACCCGTGTGTGCAAAATGTGAGATTCGCCGCCGATTCAGGCAGTTGTTTCAGCAAAACCCCGCGCAAACAGCCGATGTGTTTCAGTCCTTGAAGGGGGTTTTGCTGTTGAGAACGGCTTCGGTGTCCGCCCCAAAGGTCGGCGGAGCATGGCGATATGTTACAGGTGTGCGGCTGAAATTGAGCGGATTGCCGATCAGATGCACAGGGCCAGGGGTGGCCTCCATGTCGATCTGCATCGTGCGCGCAGTGACCTGATCGCTGTCGAACACCTGATCCAGCGTCTGTACCGGACCAACCGGCACTTTGCGCGCTTCAAGTTCGCGAATCACTGTTTGCGTGTCGTGGTTTAGCAAAGTGGGGCGCAGGATGGCATTTAACGCATCACGGTGTTCCAGGCGGGCGGGGTTGGTGGCAAACCGTCCGTCTTTTGGCAGTTCGTTCAAACCCAGAAACCCGCAAAACCGGGTGAACTGGCTGTCATTGCCCACGGCCAGGATCACGTGATCATCGGCGGTTTCGTAGACGTCGTAGGGCACGATGTTGGGATGTCCGTTGCCACGTCGCTCTGGAACGTTGCCGCTGGTCAGATAGTTCACACCCTCGTTGATCAGCCACGACACCTGTGCATCGACCAGCGCGATGTCGATCTGTTGGCCTTCGCCTGTGCGTTCGGCATGGCGCAGGGCGGCGAGGATTCCCACGGTTGCATACATTCCACACATCACATCCGCGATGCCAACACCCACCTTCATCGGCGCGCCTGTTGGTTCGCCGGTCAGCGACATGATCCCGCCATAGCCCTGCGCCATCAGGTCGTATCCGGGTTTCGCGGCATTTGGGCCGGTCTGCCCGTAGCCCGAGATCGAGCAATAGACGAGGCCCGGCACCTCTTTTGAGATGGTGGTGTAGTCCAAGCCGTATTTGGCCAACCCGCCGGGTTTGAAATTCTCGATCAGGATATCCGCTTCGGCCGCCAGACGGCGAATGGTGGCCTGGCCATCCAGCGTGGTTATGTCCATCGCGACAGATTTCTTGTTGCGATTGGCGGACATGAAATAGGCGCTCAGGTCGCTGGCGTTGCCTTCTGCATCTGTCACATACGGCGGCCCCCACTGCCGGGTGTCATCGCCGCCCGTGACCGGATTCTCGATCTTCAGGACGCTTGCGCCCAGATCGCCCAACAGCTGCGTACAAGTGGGACCGGCCAGAATGCGGCTGAGGTCCAGAACCTTGACGCCTGTCAGCGCGCCCTCAGATACGGCCATCGTACCCCTCCCGTTCGATCTCGGCTGCGATCACGGTGAAAGTGCCAGCCTGTTGCGCCTGTCCCAAGGCGGCTCGCAGTTCGGCGCGGTTGCGCACAGTGTGACCTGCGCCGCCAAAAGCGCGGCCCATGGCGGCAAAGTCGTGGTGGCCGAAATCGACGCCCCGGTTGGTCATCTGACGCTGGCGTTGTTTCAACTCGATGAGCGCAAGGCTGGCGTCCACGAACACGACAAAGATCGCGCGAGTGTCCAACTCGGCAGCAGTGGCCAACTCTCCGGCAACCATCAGCAAACCGGCATCGCCCGAAAAGCTGACCACTGGCCGATCCGGTTGCGCCAGTTTGCGACCGATCGCCATCGGCACGGCGCAGCCCATGGTGCAAAGCGCCGAGCTTTGGATCAGGCCCCGCGGTTCGGTGCAGTCCCACATTTGGCTCAGCAGAATGCGATGCGCGCCGCTGTCAGCGGTGGCCAGCGTCTCGGGTGGCATCACGGCGCGGGTTTCTGCGATGACGGCAGCAGGACCCCAGTCGTCGCCCTGCGGAAACGCTTGCGCCAGCGCCGTCTTGGTCGCCTGCGGCTCTCCCCCTGACCAGACCGCGCGCGCGGCGTTGCCTTTGGCAAGGACTTCAAGCGTTTCGCCCACATGGGCGACAAAGTTCAGGCTGGCCTGGTGCATGTAGTGGTCGTTGGGCACGGTGGCGATGTCGATGACACGCTGTTTCGACGGGTCCCAAACCTCGCGCCAGCCGGGCCGCATTTCGATGGGGTCATAGCCCAGACACAGGATCAGATCGGCCTGTTCAACGAGCGGCAACAGATGCTTGTCCGCCAAAGGCGACAGGCCTGCACCACCCAGGCACAAGGGATGATCCTCGGGCACGATGCCTTTGGCCTTATAGGTGGTTACAAAGGGGATCTGGTAGTGCTCAAGGAATGCCCGCAACACGCAGGCAGAGGTTTCGGCCAGCAGGTCCAGACCGACAATGGCGAAAGGGCGCTTGCTGTCGGCCAGCCACTCGCGAGCTTGGGCCAGTTTTGCGCCTTGAGGCACCACCCGGGCCGCCGGGGCCAGTCGCCGCAGGGGAACACCCGTCACGCGCGTGTCTGCGACCGAGATCGGAACGTCGATGTGCACCGGACCGGGGCGGGGCTGCATCGCAAGCGAAACCGCCTTGTCGGCGATGATGTCGGCACCTTTGGCGGTCAGGCGAAAGCTGCCCTTGGTGATGGGGCGAAACACTGCCTGATGATCCATCACCTGATGGGTGTAGGTCAGCGCTTCGTCTTCGTCCACGCAACCCGACAGTACAATCATCGGCACCCGATCCTGTAGGGCATTGGCAACCACATTGATGCCGTTCATCGCCCCCGGCCCAAGCGTGCCCACCAGAATGGCGGGCGCGCCATCAGCGTGATGCACCCCTTCGGCCATGAAACCGGCTGCGTTTTCGTGCTTGGCCAGATGAAAGGTGATCCCTGCCTTCTCCAGCGCATCCACCAGAGTCAAAACCTCACCCCCCGGCATCCCGAACGCATGGCGGCATCCGGCTTCGTACAGGCGACGCGCCAAAAGATCGGCGGCACGGGGGGAGGAGGTGGACATGCGGGGTTCTCCGAGTTGTTTCAGGATGCGAGATTGCGGAGAGAGCGGGCAGGCGCAAGCCCGATCACGTCAGTGTGACCCGGTTATGGCGGCCTTGGCGATGGCCTGAAACGCGGCGTCCAGTTCTTGGGCAATCGCCGCAAGCGCCGCGCCGCCTTCGTCCGTATAGGGGGCCATGACATGCGAAGGCAGCTTATAGGATAGCGTGGCGGTGCCATCTTCGTTTTCAGTCACATAGATGCGGATCGGGGCCTCGATCATGGCCGCGGTCGAAGTTTCCAGAACCCGCACTGCGAAGTCGTTGTTGAAAACACCGATGACCCGGTTGCCCGGGATAGTGATGCCGCGATTGGCAGCGGCCTTGGTGGGCCCAGCTTGGGTGACCACAATAAGCCCGTTGGATTTGACAGCCGCTTTTACTGCTTTGGTCAGAGCATCATGGGTCTGGGTTGTGGGGTGAACCGCCCAACCATCACGCGGCTGTAGATCGCCCGCCCACGCTGGCAGAGAGAACACAAAAGCACTCAAGAACATAATAGATCGAAACATTGCCTCTCTCCTTCACGGCCCCGCCTTTGTGCCATCAAACACCGCTTGGGTGTGGTCACGATTGCGTGGTTCAAAATGTCACCCTAAGGTCGCCGGGAACATCAGCGGGAGAGGCAGGGATGGCGGACATGAATGGGGCTGAGAGCCTGGTGCACACGCTCTTGGACAGCGGGGTCGAGGTCTGTTTCACCAACCCCGGCACGTCAGAGATGCATTTTGTGGCCGCGCTGGATCATATCCCTGGCATGCGTTCGGTTCTGACACTATTCGAAGGCGTCGCGACAGGAGCCGCCGATGGCTATTACCGGATGGCAGGTAAACCGGCTTCGACCCTGCTGCACCTTGGGCCGGGGCTGGCAAACGGGATATCCAACCTGCACAACGCCAAGAAAGCCGGATCAGGTGTCGTCAACATCGTGGGCGAACACGCGGCCTCTCACCTGGAGCTGGACGCGCCACTGACGGCAGACATCGAAGGATTGGCGCGACCGGTTTCCCATTGGGTGCACAGCGCAAAATCGGCCGCGGATGTTGGGGCAGATGCCGCGCGATCGGTGCAAGCGGCAAACACTGCGCCAGGTCAGGTCGCGACGTTGATCCTGCCATCTGACACGGCCTGGACCGACGGCGGTCAGGTGGCAGCGCCCCTGGCACCTCCGATCCGTGTGAAGCCCGCTGAGGCTGACATTGCCGCAGCCGCAGGCGCTTTGGATGGAGCGGAGAGCCTGCTGCTGTTGGGCGGCGAGGCCTTGACGGCAGAAACCTTGGAATTGGCGGGACAGATCGCGGCGCAAACCGGATGTGCGCTGTTGTCGGAATGGTCCAATGCTCGGATGGAGCGTGGGGCAGGGCGGGTGCCGGTTCCCCGGGTCCCCTATCCAATTGATCTGGCGGTCGAGGTTTTGGCGCCTTTCAAGCGCATCGTTCTGGTCGGCGCGCGGGCTCCGATAGGGTTCTTTGCCTATCCCGGCAAGCCAGCGGTTCTGAGCGCAGACGGGGCTGAGATCATTGAATTGGCAGACTGGAGCGCTGATTTGCATGGCACGCTGGAGGGGCTTTGCGTTGCAGCGGGTGCCGAGGGAGCCAAGCCAGATCTGGCCACGCGCAATCCAGAAGCTTCGGTAAGCGGGCCGTTGAACCCGGACAGTATTGCACAGGTCTTGGGGCAGAAAATCCCCGAAGGTGCCATCGTTGTGGACGAATCAATCACCACGGGCCGTGCCTTTCATCCCGTGACCAAAGGGGCAGCGCCACACACCTGGCTCAACAACTGCGGGGGGTCTATCGGCTATTCGCTGTCTTGTGCCATCGGGGCTGCGATTGCCTGCCCGGATCGCAAGGTGCTGACGTTGACCGGGGATGGATCGGCGCTCTATATGCCACAGGCGCTGTGGACAATGGCGCGGGAACAGTTGGACATCACCGTGGTGATCTGGGCTAACCATTCCTATCAGATCCTGCGCGGCGAGTTGATCAACGTCGGCGTTCAGAACCCCGGTCCGCGCGCCATCGACATGCTGACGCTGGACCGCCCTCGGATCGACTGGATCGCGCAGGCCCGTGCCATGGGTGTTGATGGCGTTCGGATAGACAGCGCCGAGGCATTCTCGGATGCGCTGGAAGATGCCTTTGACTCAACTGGCCCACGTTTGATTGAGGTATCGATGTGACAAGGGCGCCTTTGTGAGGAACAACAAAGCAGTGATGCACTGCAATGATCGGGGCGGCAGCGTAAGTCTGTCCGGAAGCATGGACCCGGCTCCCGTTCCGCTTAAGAAATGCCGGTTCCCAACACTCCGGGGGGCTCCCGCGCCCGAGCAGACCTGACTGCGTCAGCCCCGCTAACGGCCTCGGGCCGGGCGCCGAGCAAAGCTCGGCGCGGTCCCGTGTTTGGCAGGTGGTGTTCTCGTTCGAAACAGGGGATGATGTTTTGCGTATGCGAGGGGGCAGAAGCGTGCCAACCGCCGCGCGAAGCGCGGCCCGGCCCAACGGGAGAAGATGCCCTGCCAAGGGCATCAACGATGGGCGGGAGCACGCCCGTGTTTTTGATATCGACATCACTGCTTTTGAGACGCAGTTCAGACCTGCCGCATAATCGGCCCACTTGGTCAGATGTGTCCAAACCGGGCGGATAACGAGACCTAAGGCAAGTGCCTTATCCACCAACACAATTTTGTACGAGTAACGCTTACAGTTTTTGAAGCAGGTAGATATCCATGATCCAGCCATGGTCTGCCCGCGCCTTGGCTCGGGTTTCGAGAATCTTGGCAGCTACTTTGTCCAAAGGCCCAGATACGAGAACTTGTTCCTTCATCCCCACATAAGCCCCCCACCAGATGTAAAAGTTGCTCATCTCAAGGCTCTGAAATGAGCATTCACCATCCAGCATGACCGCCACCTTGCCCGTCCCTTCGGGCCAGCCGTCGTCTCGGATGCGTCGTCCGGTTGTGACCACATAAGGCGCACCAATGTCGTTGATAGGGATCGCGTGGGCGGCCGTCAGCGCTTGCAGCGCGGTGATGCCTGGGATCACACGGGTCG
Source organism: Falsiruegeria mediterranea M17 (assembly GCF_900302455.1). Classification (GTDB taxonomy): domain Bacteria; phylum Pseudomonadota; class Alphaproteobacteria; order Rhodobacterales; family Rhodobacteraceae; genus Falsiruegeria; species Falsiruegeria mediterranea. Next base: position 44,252 of record NZ_ONZG01000010.1, on the reverse strand, counting down.
TTGGGTAAGGGGTCAATCGCGACGCAATTCTCAGAGAACTGTCATAAAGCGACGGATCGCCCCAGATCAGCAGCGCCACCTGTTTGGCCTGCGGGTGCGATGCGATTGTGTCCTGCCAGCGCAGGGCAATGGCGTCGTGCCATTCGTCGACGCCGCGCAAGTAACCATCTTCGGCACGGCGTTTGGGGATATCGAAATAGGCAGTCTCGGGTGGTGTTTCAGTCACCTGTGCGATGATCTGTTCGCGCAGCCCCGCCAGATCGGCCTTGTTCTCTCCCTTGCGTGGGATCAGGATCAGGTCGGCCTCGCGGATCGCCTGAGCGCCTTGAAAGGTCACATGATCGGGGTTGCCGGTGCCGATGCCGATCAGGTTCAGCTCATACATCGTGCAGCTCCGCCAACGGGCCATATAGAATCAGCGCCGGTGCCGACCCGATCTCGGCACTCAGGCGCTCGGCCAGCTCTCCCATCGTGGATCGATGCAAGGCCTGGTTCGTGGTTGAAACCGCCTCGGCCAGCAAGGCCGGGGTGTCGAGCGGCAGGCCATGTGCCTCCAACGCTTGAACGAGCAGGGGAAAAGTGCGTTTGCCCATGAAAACGACCGTCGTCGCCTGGTCGTCGGCCAAGGCCTGCAGGTTCAGGTCATCGGGTAGTTTGCCGCTAACGTCGTGACCGGTGACGAACTGCACGCGGCGTGCCGTCAGGCGACGGGTCAGCGGGATCCCTGCGGCGGCCGCGGCCGCAACGGCCGAGGGGATGCCAGGTATGATCTCGTATTCGATCCCGGCCTCTCGCAAGGCGACCAGCTCTTCTTCCAGTCGTCCGAACATCCCACCATCGCCGGATTTCAGGCGCACCACCTTGGCTCCGGTCTGGGCATAGTCCACCAGCAGGCGGCTCACATGGTCTTGCTTGGGCGAGGGGCGACCGGCGCGTTTGCCAACGCCCACCAGGTCCGCATCCTCGCGCGCATGGCTCAGGATCGGACCGCTGCTCAGGTCGTCAAACAATACGGCATCGGCCTTGCCCATCCGGTCCACAGCCTTGAGCGTCAAAAGCTCTGGGTCGCCGGGACCAGAGCCGATAAAGGAAACAAAACCAGTCATTTGCTGTCTTCTGCAATGAGGTGAAAGAAGGTGCCGGTGACATGACCGCGCACCGATCCGGTCTGCGGCCCTTCGGCGCCTTCAGCGTCAAACACACGCGCAAGCGGTGCATCGGGCTGCTCCACGATCGAGGAATAGTGGAATTCATGCCCACGCAGTTCCGTGCCGACGGCAAAGCCGGGCATTGGTGCCACCAGTTGGGCCTTGCGATAGCCCAGGTTGAACTTGCGCTTTTCGTAGGATGTCACGAGGCCAAGTAGCCCGGCCATCTGATGCCGCGTGCCGTCCTTGTCGACCAGCGCTTCCCCTAAAGCCATGTAGCCCCCACACTCGCCATGTACGGGCTTGGTTTCGGCGTGTCTGCGTAGACCCGTGCGGAAAGTTCCTGCCGCAGCCAATGTGCCCGCGTGCAGTTCCGGATACCCGCCAGGCAGCCAGACCAGATCAGCATCCGCGGCAGGTGCTTCATCGGCAAGCGGTGAAAACGGCAGGATCTCGGCCCCAGCCTCACGCCAGCCTTTCAGCAAATGTGGGTAGGTAAAGGAAAACGCAGCATCGCGGGCCAGAGCGATCCGTTGCGCCGGGGGGCGAGGCAGCGCGGCCGACGATGGCCCGCCCGAATTCGGGGTGAGGCCTGAGGAGGCCGCCGCCCGGATCGCGTCCAGATCGACATGCTCGCGTAGGAATGCTGCATAGCCGGTGATCGCGGCCTCCAGATCGGGGTGTTCCACCGCCTGGATCAGACCCAGGTGGCGTTCCGGAAGTGTCAGGTCGCCGCGTCGGGGCAGAACGCCCAGAACCGGAAGGCCCGCGCGCTCCATGCCCAGACGGGTCAGCCGTTCGTGGCGCGGGCTGGCGCAGCGGTTCAGGATCACGCCCGCAAAGGGCAGGTCGGGGTTGTACATCCGAAAGCCCAAAGCAGTCGCGGCCGCAGACTGCGCCTGTCCGCCCACATCCAGAACCAGAACCACGGGCCATCCCATGCGGAGCGCCGTTTCAGCGCTGGTGCCATGCCCCACGGCACCTGGTTTGGCAACGCCGTCAAACAGGCCCATCGACCCCTCGGCGACCACGATGTCGGCGCCTTGGGCCTGGGTTGCGATGGCGCCCAACAGGTCCTCTCCCATCGCCCAGCTGTCGATGTTGAACGACGGACGCTTGGCAGCGGCCAGGTGAAAGGCCGGGTCGATGTAGTCCGGTCCGCTTTTGAAGGGTTGCACGGCCAATCCATCCTCGGCCAACGCGCGCAGCAGGCCCAGCATGACAGTGGTTTTGCCGGTTCCCGAGGAGGGGGCGGAAATCAGAACGCCGGGTGGGTTTGTATGTACTTCAGTCATCACCATGACTCCAGCTCGACCACGGGCTCTCGGCGCTTTGCGGACGATAGCGGCGGTCGTAGTCGGTGGAATAGAGGCAGCTTTCGTCGAAACCTTCGCCCTTTAGAACCGGACCTACCAGAATTAGCGCCGTGCGTGAGATCTTCTCGTCCAGCGCATCCTTCAGTGTCTCCAGCGTGGCACGGAGGATCTGCTCATCGGGCCAGCTGGCGCGATAGACCACCGCCACAGGGCAACCCGCACCATAGTGCGGGGTCAAATCCGCAATCACCTTGTCCAGATTGCCGATCGACAGGTGGATAGCCAGCGTGGTGCCGGTGCGTGCGAAGTTTTCCAGGCTCTCGCCTTCGGGCATCGACGATGCGCGCCCCGGTGTTCGGGTCAGAACCACCGACTGTCCCAGGCCGGGCAGGGTCAGTTCAGTTCCCAAAGCAGCAGCGGCAGCAGCAAAGGAGGGCACGCCGGGCGTGACGCTCACCGGGATACCTTCGGCCTTCAACCGGCGGATCTGCTCGCCCATGGCGGACCAGACCGACAGGTCACCGGAATGAAGCCTTGCTACATCTTGGCCCGCAGCATGAGCAATCTTAATCTCGGTGACAATCGCATCCAGGTCCATCGCCGCCGTGTTGATCACCTTTGCGTCGTCCGGGCAATGGCTCAGGATTTCCTCTGGCACCAGCGACCCGGCATAGAGGCAGACAGGGCAGGACGCGATGATGTCGCGGCCCCGCAGGGTCAGCAGATCGGCGGCGCCCGGTCCGGCGCCGATGAAGTGAACGGTCATGAGGGTACTCCAATTGCGACCGCGCAGGTGGCCAGGCGGTCGGTCGAGATATGTCGGGGCGCCAGCAGTCGGGCGCCAGGGCCAGCGGCAGACAGGGCGGCGGCTTCGGCGACACTGCCGGTGCCATAGGTGGCGCGGCTGCGCGGCGAACAGGTCAAAGTGCGTTGCCCGGCCAGATCATCAGCGGGCAACAGGTGCAGGGGCAGGTTCAGGTGCTGCGCAAACTCGGTCAGCGCCGGGTGGCCGTCTTTGTCGGCCACGGTCGCAAGCGCGGTTACGTCATGCCCGGCACTGGCAAGTTCATAGGCCGCGCGCAGGCTGTGCGCAGTTGCTTGCGAGGAGAACCCAAGGCCGGCAACAATCGGGGCAACGATCATAGCGTCACGCTCCACTGCACCACCGGATAGGCTGATTTCCAGCCCCTACGCGGTCCCAGAGGCGCTGATTGGGCGAGCTCGATCCGCAGCAGGTCACCGCCAAGTTTTTCGTGCCACTGGGCCAGAACCGCCTCGCTTTCCAGCGTTACGGCATTGGCGACAAGGCGGGTTCCAGCATCAAGATTATCTTTGAGCCAGCCCATCAATTCATCACTCAAGCCGCCGCCGATGAACACAACGTCCGGTAGATCGAGACCGTCGAGCACGGTGGGGGCGATGCCATGCACCACCTCCAGCCTGTCCTGCCCAAGGGCGTCGGCATTGCGCCGAATGCGCTCGGCTCGGTCGGCGCGGGGTTCGATCGTGGTTGCGGTCAGGCTGGAATGACTCATCAGCCATTCGATCCCGATGGAGCCAGTGCCGCCGCCGATGTCCCACAGGTGCTCGCCCCGCTGCGGGGCCAACGCCGACAGAGTAAGGGCGCGCACCGGCCGCTTGGTGATTTGCCCGTCGGTTTCAAAGATCGCGTCGGGCTTGCCGCTGGCCTTGGGCAGGGTCAGGCCATCGCCTGCCACATCAAGCCCTACGCAGACCGGATGCTGGATGTCATCAAATTCCAGATCACATGCTTTGCACACGCGCAGACGTTGGCGCGGTCCACCAAGCGCCTCCATGACATTCAGTTTGCTTTCGCCAAACCCAAGTGCCGTCAGCCAATCCGCCAGTTCCAGCACCGCGTCCCCATTGCGCAGCAGCACAATGGCGCGCAGACCGGGGGCCAGATGCGGGCGCAACCGGGTTAGCGGGGCGGCGTGCAAACCCATGGTCAGGGTCATTTCCAGCGGCCAGGCCAGTTTCGCGGCGGCCAGGGCAAAGGTCGACGGGCCAGGCCGCGCGGTCCATTCGCCCGGGGCCAGATTGCGCGCGATGACAGAGCCCGCGCCGAACCAGAACGGATCGCCCGAGGCCAGAACCACCACGTGTCGCCCACGCAGGTCCAGAAGCTTGGCGAACCCGTCCGCATACGGCACCGGCCATTCGACGCGCTCTTGATGCCCTGCGGGCACCAGCGACAGGTGGCGGGGCGGGGCCATGATCACCTCGGCCGCGTCCAGCACTTGACGGCTTGCGGGCGACAGGCCATCCAGTCCATCTTCGCCCAACCCGATCACGGTGAGCCACGGTTTTTCGAACGGAACGTCAGACATGTCCAACCTCCTTATTCTTGGTGGCACAACCGAGGCCAACGCTCTGGCCAAAGCTGTGGCAGAACAGGGGCTTAACGCGACCTATTCTTATGCGGGGCGCGTCGATAATCCGCGCCCTCAGCCGCTGCCAACCCGCGTTGGCGGCTTTGGTGGGGCCGAGGGGCTGGCGCGTTACATCAGCGACCATGGCGTGACCCATGTGATCGATGCCACGCACCCCTTTGCTGCGCAGATGAGCGGGAATGCCGCGCAGGCCTGCGCCCAGACAGACACGCCGCTGGCTGCATTGACGCGTCCGGCATGGGTGGAAGGAGAGGCTGACAATTGGATCCATGTCGCGAATGTCGACACTGCTGTCGAGGCGTTGAGCGGTCCTGCTCAGCGCGTGTTCCTTGCCGTGGGCCGCATGCATTTGGCGGAGTTCGCGGCCCAGCCCCAGCACCACTACCTGCTGCGTCTGGTGGACGAACCGGGCAGTGTGCCGATACCCAATGCCGACGTAGAGGTCTCGCGCGGGCCGTTCACTGTTGAGGGCGATGTCGCGCTGATGCGCCGCCATGGCATCCAGTTGGTTGTGTCCAAAAATGCCGGTGGCAGTGGCGCGCGGGCCAAGCTGGATGCGGCGCGCACCTTGGGGCTGCCCGTCCTTATGATCGATCGACCCAAAGTTCCGGAACGAACGGAACTGGGGACCACGACGCAGGTTTTGGACTGGCTGACGCATAACGGGTTCTAACCCTCGGCCTTCGCGATGAAGCGCGGGGTATAGACGATTGGGTCGCCGTCTCGATCAATGGTGCGTGTCAGCGAAGACCCGACGATCACCATCGTCTGCATATCCGCCATCTCGGGCGTGGCCTCGCCCAATGTCGACACCTTGATCGCCTCATCTGCCCGCGACACGGCGCGGGCAAAGATGATCAACCGTTCAGGCTCACATTCCTCGCGCAGGATTTCCAGCGTGCGTTCAAACTTGCCGGGCCGGGATTTGGCGCGCGGGTTATAAAAGGCCATGGCGAAATCGGCTTGCGCAGCAAGACGCAGGCGCTTTTCGATCACCTCCCACGGTTTCAGGTTGTCGCTGAGGTTGATGGTGCAGAAATCATGGCCTAGGGGCGCGCCCACACGGGCTGCAGCCGCCAGCATCGCGGTGATGCCGGGTAGCACCTGAATGTCCAGATTGCGCCAGTCGGAGGGGCCGTTGTCCACCGCCTCGTAGACTGCAGAGGCCATGGCAAAAACACCCGGATCTCCGGAGGAGACAACGACCACGCGCTTGCCTTCGCTTGCCATATCCAGCGCATGTTGCGAGCGGTCGATCTCGACCCGATTGTCGCTGGGGTGCAGGGTCAGGCCCGGGCGTTCAGCCACACGCGCAACATAAGGAATGTAGCCCACGATATCCGTGGCCTCGGCCAGAGCGGCCGTCACTTCGGGCGTCACCAAAGCCTCATTCCCCGGTCCAAGACCTGCGATCTTGACCCAGCCGGTCATGGTCTGCGCCCCTGACCGTGCACGATGATGATCGAGAAATAAGGGGTCAGCCCGTCGCAGTTTTCACTCAGCTTGCAGACGCGCTGATTGGGCATTTGGGCAAATTCCACGATCCAGGCACGGTCATAGAGGCCGGATGCCTTTAGCGCACGCGTCACCTTATCGATGTTGCGTCCGATTTTCATCACCACCAGCGCGTCGGTGTCGGACATGCGGCGGGTCAACTCATCCTCGGGCAGGGTGCCAACCAGCACGGTCAGCACATCGTCGCCCCAAGTGATCGGATCGCCGGTTGCGGTCCAGGCACCGGACATGCCGGTGATGGCGGGCACGACCTCAACCGGGGCCTGATCGCGCAGACGGGAATAGAGGTGCATGAACGAGCCATAGAAGAACGGGTCGCCTTCGCAGAGCACCACCACGTCTTCGCCCTGATCTGACAGCTCTTTGAGGCGCGCGGTGCAGTCTTCGTAGAAGCTGGCCAGCATCTCGTTGTAACGCGGGTCGGTCAGCGGGATTTCGGTTGTGACCGGGTACTCCATAGGAAACTCGATCACGCTCTCGGGCAGCATGCCGTTCACGATGCCCCGTGCTTGACCGGATTTACCGGCCTTGCGGAAATAGGCCACGTGGCGCGCATTGCGCAGCAAACGGTCCGAGCGGACGCTCATCAGGTCCGGGTTTCCGGGGCCCAGACCCAGGCCGTATATAGTGCCTTTGCTCATTCCGCGCGGCTCGCGATGGCGTTGATGGCGGCGACGGTGATGGCGCTGCCGCCCAACCGGCCCTTGACGATGCAGGACGGCACGGGTTGTGCCTCCCACAGGGCGTCCTTGGATTCCACCGCACCGACAAAGCCCACCGGGCAGCCGATGATGGCAGCGGGGCGGGGGCAGTCGGGGTCTTCAAGCATGTTCAGCAAGTGGAACAGCGCGGTGGGGGCGTTGCCGATGGCCACAACCGAGCCTTCGAGCTTGTCGCGCCACAGTTCAAGTGCAGCGGCCGAGCGGGTGTTGCTCATCTTTTCGGCCAAGGGGCGCACGCGCTCGTCGTGCAGGGTGCAGATCACCTCGTTGTCGGCGGGCAGGCGAAAGCGTGTGACGCCTTCGGAGACCATGCGCGCATCACAAAAGATTGGTGCACCAGCTTCCATCGCGTCGCGGGCGGCCTTCACAAAATTGGGTGAGAAGTGAACGAATTCTTCCAGCCCAACCATGCCTGCGGCGTGGATCATGCGCACCGCGACCTGCTCTTCGTCGGCATCAAAACGGGCCAGATCAGCCTCGGCCCGGATCGTCGCAAAGGACTGTTTGTAGATGGCCGCGCCGTTGGTTTCGTATTCATAAGGCATCAGGTCAGATCCATGCTCATCAGTGTTTCGGGTGTCAGCCCACGTTGACAGGGCACATCCCCTGCGCGGCCATGTTTTACAAGATCAAATCGTCCGTTGGCGCCGATCAGGGTGACATCGGCAGGCAATTGACGCGCGCAGCCTTTGGCACAGCCCGAGACATGCAGGCTGCCTGCGACCTTGGGGGCCAGAGTGAGGGCGATATCGCGCGTGGCGACCTCTGCCTGCGGACAGAAGGGCGCGCCGGGGCAGGCATCGGTGGTCAAAAGCGGATCGTTTGCGGTTGTGACAAAGGCGTCTGTGGTCGCGTTTGCGCCGCCTTCCAGAAGGAAGAGCCGCCAAGGGGTCACGCGCAGGGCAATCGCCTTTGCACTTTGCATCAGGTCAGCCAAGGCCCGAGCGGGCAGGGCACCAAAGGGCGCGCCATAGAGGGGGCCAATGTCTGTGGTTCCCGGTTGCAGGGCTGACCCAATGGGGCCCGGCGCTGTGCCTTGCCAGATCGAAGGCAGCGGAACATCCCGCGTCAGTCGGGACATACGGCGCGTCTCAGCCCCGTAATTTTCGCAAAACCAATGGGTCAGTTCGATGAGCCGGTCAATGGCCTCAACTTCGGTCATGTGACGACCGGAGGGAACTCCGTCCGCCCGCAAGATCAGGCCGTCCTGCCCGCGCTCCAGCCGAATATCGGCAGAGTTGGATGTCAGCAGCCGGGATGTGCCGGTGTCGACGGCAAAGCCGAATTTTGCGGGGATGTCAGGCAGTTCACCAAGTCGCGCGATCAGTTCGTTGGTCAGCCGCGTAGTCAGATCGCCATCCTGATAAAAAGGCGAGATCAGGATGTTGCGCTTGGTCTCAATCCCGGGCTCTGCATCCAGCAGATCAAGAGCCGCCAATTCAGACAGCAGCTGTTGGTGATCCTGCTCTGCGACGCCGCGTACCTGCAAATTTGCACGATTGGTCAGGTCGATGGTGCCGTTGCCAAACCGCTCAGCCACATCACACAGGCCAAGGACCTGTTCCGCCGTCAGTCGCGCCATCCGGGGACGCACGCGCACCACCAACCCGTCACCCGACATCATCGGACGATGGGCGCTTGGGCACCAACCACGGACCAGAGGGTCTGTCACAGCAGCCCCTCCATTTCGGCCCGCAAGGAGTTGCGGCGAGTGTCCCACAGCCCGGCCTCATAAAGCGCGCGGAACTTGTCGAGCATCGCCTGATGCGCTTGCGGGTTGGCCTCTTGCAGGAAGGCATCGACCTGCGCGTCGCCCAAGGTGGCGTCGTGGTAGAGGTCAAACAGATGCGGTGCGACGGTTCCCGAAAGATGGGCAAAGCTGGCCATGTGATCAAGCGTCGCCGCGATCTCGGCCGCCCCTCGGAAGCCATGGCGTTGCATGCCCGCGATCCAGCCGGGGTTGGCGGCACGAGCGTGGACGACGCGGCTGATTTCTTCGGGCAGGGTGCGGGCGCGCGGGTTTTCAGGATTGGTGTTGTCCAGGTGGTACAGCTGCGCGGTGCCGCCGGTTACTTTCTTGGCGGCGGCAAACCCGGCCTCGTGGGTGGCATAGTCATTGGCCAGCAGCAGGTCGGTTTCGGTCAAATCCTGCAGGTGGACAAAGCTGTCGGCTTTGGCCACGCGATCGGTGATCCCGTCGAGGTCCTGCGCGACATGCTCGCCTTCCAGCGCAAAGGAACTGGCGTTGAGCCAAGCCTTTCCGGCGGCCTCGCGCGCCTCATCCGTATAGGTCTCACTGTGTTCCCCAATGCCCAGGCCATAACTGCCGGGCGCGGGGCCATAGACACGCGCGGCGGGTTTCTGACCGGCGTAGGGGTTCCAGTCGGGTGCTTCGTCGCGGGCGCACAGCGCGCGAATGGCTTGGCCGTATAGTGCTGACAACGTTGGGAAAACATCGCGGAACAGGCCGGATACACGCAGGGTGACGTCCAAACGGGGGCGGTCCAGATCGGTGATCGGCAAAACCTCGATTCCCGACACGCGCTCGCTGCCCGCATCCCAGATGGGTTTCACGCCCAACAGATGCAGCGCCATGCCAAACTCTTCACCGGCTGTGCGCATGGTTGCCGAGCCCCAAAGGTCAACGATCAGCCCGCGGGGGTAGTCGCCTTCTTCCTGCAGGTGCCGCCGCACCAATTCTTCGGCCAAATTGACGCCGTGCGCGTAAGCCGCACGCGTTGGTACCGAACGTGGGTCAGTGGTATAGAGGTTGCGACCTGTGGGCAGCACGTCAGTGCGCCCGCGATAGGGCGAGCCTGAGGGCCCGGATTCGATCCGTTTGCCCGCCAGTGCGTCCAGCAAGCCCTGCCGTTCCGCATGGGCCGAGGCGGTGGGGTCGAAATTGCCTGTCACCTCGGGCACGCGTCCATAGATGTGCAGCCCGTCGCCGAACTGGCTTTCCTTGATGTCACAGACAAAGCGGTCGATGCGCGTGATCGCCTCGGCTGTGTTTGTTGCGCGGTCGAGACCCAGATCGTTTTCCAGACCAATCGCCTGCGCCTCGTCCCGGATGTCCGATTGCAGCCGGTCGCGGCGTTTTGGGTCAAGCCCGTCGGCGTTCGAAAACTCGTCCAGCAGCGCCTCAAGCCGAACCATTCGGTCCGGCGTGCCACTTTCGCGCATTGCGGGCGGGATGTGGCCAAGGGTGACGGCACCGATCCGACGTTTGGCCTGCGCGGCCTCGCCCGGGTCGTTGACGATGAACGGGTAGATGACGGGTAGGTTGCCCACCAGTGCTTCGGGCCAGCAGTCGTGTGACAGGGCCACGGATTTGCCGGGCAGCCATTCCAGCGTGCCATGTGCGCCGATGTGGATGAGGGCGTCAGCGTTCAGTGCATGGCGCAGCCAGAGGTAGAAGGCGACATAGGAGTGACGCGGGGTACGGCCCAGATCGTGGTAGTCATCGTCGCGCAGATCAGGCGTGCCGCGTTCCGGTTGCAAGGCGATGATGGCCTTGCCGCGTTTGAGAGCGGTGAAGTGGAATGCCCCTTGCGAAAATGCCGTATCGTTTTCGGGTTTACCCCATGTGTATTGCAAATTTTGGCGTAACTCAGGCGAGACTGTGGCAAGGGCCTGGCGGTAATTTTCAATCGGCCATGAAATCGCCGCATTTTGCAACTCTTCGGCAATGGGTGCTTTAGGGGCGGTTTCGTAGCCCTGAGACTGCAAGTCCGCCAGCATGGCTTCGGCCGAGGCCAGAGCATCCAGGCCAACAGCATGCGCCATCTGCCAGTCTTTGCCGGGATAGGTCGACAAAACCATCACTGGCACCTGTTCCGCCTTGGGTTTGGCGCTCAGGTTCAGCCAGCCGCTGACCCGGTCAATGACAGCTTCGATCCGGGCTGCATCGGGGCGGTGGGTAAAACGGGAATACTCCAGATCCGGGTCTTTCCGACCGGGTTCCTTGAAGGACACAACGCCGGTGTTGATGCGCCCGTCCACCTCGGGCAGCACCACATGCATGGCAAGGTCGGCGGGTGACAGCCCACGCTCGGCCTCGGCCCAGGCTTTGCGGCGCGAGGTAGACAACGCAACCTGGAACACAGGCGCATCTGCGGCGTCGAGAGGCGAGGTGCCCGAGGCTCCACGACCCGAGAAGGAGGTGGCGTTGATGATTGCGTCCGGCGCCAGGGTTTGCATCTGTTCGCGCAACCACTCGGCGGCCTTCGGGGCCTTGAGCGACGGGGCAAAGAGCCCCAATGCGTCGTAGCCGCGTGCGCGCAGGGCCTCGATCATGGCCTTCACCGGGGCGGTGTCGGCAGAGGTGAGGTAGGCGCGATAGAATGTGACCAGCACGCGCGGCTTGTCGCCGTCACACGCGGATAAGGCGTCGATGACACCGCGATCCGGGCACCAGGCGCCGAACTCAGGCAGGGATTTCGACCCCATGACCGGACCCGCGTAAAGCCCGGTTGCCAACGCCATCTGTGCCAAAGCTGCCTGTGCGGCAACTTCGCCGCCCGTGTCACACAGATGCGCCAGACGGCGCAGGGTCGAGACGGGTAGGGTGGAATAGTCATCCAGCCGCGCATCCTCGCGCCCGTCAGCGGGCAGCACGGCCAGGGCCAACCCCTTGGCCTGCGCCAGGGCCAGAACTTGTTGCAGCCCGTAAGCCCAATAAGGCACCCCACCGATCAGTCGGATCAGGATGCCCTTAGCCCCTTCGAGCGTCTGTTCCACGTAAGTGTCCACAGACAGGGGATGTTTCAGTGCGGCCAGGTTTGCCAGCCGCAGCGAGGGCATGCGTCCCTCGGGACCGCCGCCACGATGCCAGCCTGCTGCAAAAGCCCCCAGATCACTGTCCGAGAACGACAGCACAACCAGGTCCCCGGGCGTCTGGCCCAGGTCCATCGGTGTATCGGCCTCATCCAGACCGTGGCTTTCGCGAAAAACGACATGCATGGGCGGTCTTGGTCCTTATTCTGCGGCTTCTGTCTGACCGGCAAGGATGTCGCGAACGCGGGCTTCCTGCACATCGTCGTGTTCACCAATGACGACCACGCGACCCAAACGGCTTTCGTCCGCCTTCCAGGGGCGGTCGAACTGGTGACGCACACGTGCACCCACGGCCTGCACCAGCAGGCGCATCGGTTTGCCCGCAACCGCAGCATAGCCTTTGACGCGCAGGATGTTGAGCTCGTTGGCCAGACGCTCGATCCGGGTGACCAGCTCTGCCGGGTCGTTCAGTTCGGGCAGCTCGACGACGATAGATTCAAAGTCGTCATGTTCGTGATCGTGGTGGCCGTCGTGATGGCTGGGACGGGCGTCCATGTCGTCTTCGGCAGCCGCTTCCAGGCCCAGAACCACGCGCACGTCGACCACGCCTTCGGCAACCTCGACCACCGGCAGCGGGCGTGGGGCCTCGGCGGCGATAACTTCCTTGGCCTTGGCGATGCCCTCAGGGCCGGCCAGATCCGGCTTGGTCAGCAGAATAATGTCCGCGCAGGAAATCTGATCTTCGAAGACTTCGGACAGCGGGGTCTCGTGGTCGATGCTGTCGTCCGCCAGTCGTTGGGCGTCTACAGCTTCGACATTCGGAGCAAAACGACCCGCGGCGACGGCTTCGGCGTCGGCCAAAGCGATCACGCCATCGACAGTGATCTTCGAGCGGATATCGGGCCAGTCAAAGGCTTTGAGCAGCGGCTTGGGCAGGGCCAGACCGGATGTTTCGATCAGGATGTGCTCGGGGCGCGGCTCCAGCGCCATCAGAGCCTCGATCGTGGGGATGAAGTCATCGGCGACGGTGCAGCAGATGCAGCCGTTGGCCAGTTCCATGATGTTCTCGGCGGGGCAATCCGGGATCGCGCAAGATTTCAGGATCTCACCGTCAACGCCTACATCGCCAAATTCGTTTACGATGACAGCCAGACGCTTGCCTTGCGGGTTTTGCATCAGGTGGCTGACAAGTGTGGTTTTGCCCGAACCAAGAAAGCCGGTGATGACAGTGACGGGGAGTTTTTCAAGGGTCGACATGGTCAAGCTCCAATCGGAGGGATGCGTGCTGCGCAGTTTTTTCGGAAATGGACGGGACGCTCGCGCCAGGGGACGATGCCGTCGGCGGTGGCGTGGTATTTGGTGGCGCCTTCGACGATCACGTCGACGTCGTCGGCCTCGTTCAGGTTTTCATAGACAAAGGTCCAGCGCGACGGCCCGCCGCGCAGCACGACCGAGCAGCCCTGATCGCAATTGGACAGGCATTCGACGGCCTTCAGCTCGACGCCTGTAGGCAGGTCCGCCTGTTCCAGTGCCTTGTGCAAAAGCGTGCCGGGTCTCTGCGCATCATCTTCGATGGGCAGGCCACGGCGGCATGTGGTGCAGACCAGCAGCTCTACCGGTGCAAAATCACTCAACTCTCTCATCCCCCCTTGGGTTTTGGGGGACGGGGTATGCGCGGGCCATTGGCCCGTCACCGGAACACCCCGTCCGGTTTGGTCGTTCATGTGTTGGCAGGTCTCCCGGCTTGCGGATGTCAGATGGTGGCCCATCTGTCGGATGTCCCGCCTTCCCGGCCTGATTGGCCAGTGGCTTGGGCACCCTCTCCGGTCACGGTCGCGGGGGCGGCTGTGTTTGATCGACTGGGCGCCGAATGACACATTCCCTTTTCATCTGTTTGCACAGACACCAACGCAAGCGACATGGGGCATGGGGGCGGGCCTTGTCAAGCTTGCGGCGGGGGCCAGAGCGGTAGGGCAGAAAAAAGCGACCGGATGCGGTCAGCCAGCGGCATGACTGTCGATCCTGGCACGCAACCAGGCCATGAACAACTGGGCTGAGGCGGATTGTGTCGCGGGTTCTTCGGCGTGAATCAGATAGTGTGACTGTGCAAAGGGAATCGCAGGCCCCGCGATTTGCAATGGCGCGCCCTGGTCGATGGCGTTCTGGGCAAATCGGCTTAGGATCGTGGCATAGCCTGCTCCGCCCATCACCAGTTGCAGGGCGGCGACCGTTGTGTCCACTGAATGACGGGGCGGTTGTTTGGCAGGGGGTAGGCCTTGCGCCTCGAAGTATCTGGCCCAGTTGTCTTCATAACCTAGGATGTGGATCAGTGATCCCAATTGTAGCGCGTCGAGGTTCGGCTTTGGGCTGTCAGCGCGACAGACCGGGACAATGGTTTCGTCACACAATTTCTCGGCCCGCAACCCCGGCCAATCCCCATACCCCAGGCGGATTTCCACATCGACATCGTCCACCTTGGTGCTGTCGGCCCAGATGTTGGACACGAGGCGCACAGGGATGTCGGGGTAGAGGGTGTTGAAGGCGGGCAGTTCTGCCGCGATCCAATAGGTTGCTGTCGAAATGGCGGCGCGGATGGTCAGTGTCTGGCGACTGTCGCCGCCAAACAGCGCATTGGTGCTGAGCGAGATGTCTGACAAGGCCCGGCGCACCGTCAGCGCATAAGACTGTCCCAGCTCTGTCAACTCCAACCGGCGCGCGGCGCGGGTGAAAAGCTTGGCTCCCAGATTGCCCTCAAGAGAGCGGATGTGCAGAGACACAGCGGTCTGGGTCAGCCCCAGTTCGCGCCCGGTTTCGGTAAAATTCAGGTGCCGAGCGGCGGCTTCGAACGTGCGCAGCCAGATCGGGTTGGGAAGTCGGTTCATAAGTCACCAAAAATTTTTGGGTATTTACTACATTATTATTCGTTTCTCTTGGCGCATGTCACGCGGAATACTTCGCTCCAGAATCGTATACGCGGGCATGCTGCCCGTTTGGGAGGATACATCATGAAAGTTGGCTTCATCGGTCTGGGCAACGTGGGCGGCAAGCTCTCGGGCTCGCTTCTGCGCAATGGCATTGACCTAACGGTGCACGATCTAAATGCGGCTCTGGTCGATGACTTTGTAGCGCGCGGCGCGGCGCGGGGGAAAAGCCCGGCGCAGCTTATGCGGGACTGTGATGCGGTGATCACCTGCCTGCCGTCGCCCGCAGCATCCGACGCGGTGATGCAGGAAATGCTGCCCGAGGTCACCGAAGGCAAGATCTGGATGGAAATGTCGACCACGGACGAGGCTGAAGCCAAACGTTTGGGTGCGATGGTGATTGAGCGCGGCGGGGCGGCCGTGGATTGCCCTGTGTCTGGTGGGTGTCACCGCGCCGATACCGGCAATATCTCGATCTTTGCGGGCTGTGACCGCGACACGTTCGAGCGCATCCTGCCATTCCTGACCACAATGGGCCGTCGTGTCCTGCACACGGGCGAATTGGGTTCGGCCTCAATCCTGAAGGTTGTGACCAACTATCTGGCGACCGCGAACCTGGTCACCTGCTGTGAGGCACTGGTGACGGCCAAGGCGGCGGGCATGGACCTGAACACCACTTATGAAGCGATGAAGATCAGCTCGGGCACGTCGTTTGTGCATGAAACCGAAAGTCAGGTGATCCTGAACGGCTCGCGTGACATTTCCTTCACCATGGACTTGGTCAAAAAAGATGCGGGCCTGTTTTACGAGGTGGCAAAGCGCAACAATGTACCGCTTGAGGTTGCGCCGATGCTTGTCGACATCTTTGACGACGGCATTGCGCGCTTTGGTGAGCGTGAATTGTCACCCAACATCATCAAACGATTGGAAGAAGCCACGGGCCTCGATATCCTGGCGCCGGGTTTCCCACCCGAAATGCTGGATGACGAGCCGGAAGAGCCGGGATACGAAGTGATCCCTCAGGGAAAGGAACAGCAGGCGGCGGAATAGCCCTGCAGCTTCTCGCGTAGCCTGACGCTGTCAGATCAAGAGTGCCGAACCCGGATGTTCGGCACTCTGTTACCCGTCTCGGCCCGGTTCGTCCGGGTTGCTCGAAAACAGGGCGATCTTGTTGCCTTGGGGATCGCGCAAGTAGCACACATAAAACCGCGGTCCGTAGGCGTCGCGGAAACCCGGCTGACCCTCATCCTGGCCCCCGGCGGCGAGCGCTGCCGCATGCAGATTGCGAACCTGGCTTTGGTTTTGCGCCTCAAAGGCGACCATCACACCATTCCCGGTAGAGGCTGAACCGCCGTCAAAAGGGGCTTTGACATAGAAATCGGGCGACACAGGTCGCTGGCCGGGCGCAACCGGAAGAGCGTAGCTTAGATCTCCGTGATACCATTCCAGCTTATACCCAAGTGCAGGCAGGAAGGCTGAATAGAACCGTTCTGCACGCGTCATATCGTCAGCGCCCACCGTGACATAAGCGATCATCTGTGTTCGATCCTTTATGGTTTTGGCGCGATTGTATCGCATTTTCAGCAAGCCACCACCGGTCAAAGCAACCCTCGGGAAGGTCAAGACCATGGTGGGATGCGGCATCCTAACCATTGAAAACTGCGGGTTTTATAATAGGCTCCTCCCTGTCTCACCCAAGACGACATGTTCATCCCGGTGCTTTGTTCCAGATAGGGGGGTCTGAATGTTCGACGGATTTTCAGCCGAGACACTGGCGCGGATTCAGTTTGCCTTTACCGTGTCCTTTCACATCATCTTTCCAGCGTTTTCGATTGGGCTGGCGAGTTACCTGGCCGTGCTCAACGCACAGTGGTTGCGGACGCTGGATCAAGTCTATCTGACGCTGTTCAACTACTGGAAGAAGATCTTTGCCGTGGCCTTTGGCATGGGCGTCGTGTCGGGCATCGTCATGTCGTACCAGTTCGGGACCAATTGGGCGGTGTTTTCCGAAAAGGCCGGGCCGGTGATTGGCCCGCTCATGGCGTATGAGGTGCTGACCGCTTTTTTCCTCGAAGCCGGGTTTCTGGGCATCATGCTCTTTGGTCGCGACAAGGTGGGCGAGGGGCTGCACATGATGGCCACGGCCCTTGTCGCGATTGGTACGCTGACCTCGGCCACCTGGATCTTGAGCGTCAACAGCTGGATGCAGACGCCCGCGGGGTACGACATCAACGATCTGGGGCAGTTCATCCCGGTGGATTGGTGGGCCATCGTGTTCAACCCGTCCTTTACCCACCGTCTGGTCCACATGGTGTTGGCCGCTTACCTGACCACAGCATTTGTCGTTGCGGGCGTTGCCGCTTGGCAGTTGCTGCGCGGGCGGGCAACAGAGGGCACCCGCAAGATGTTCTCGATGGCGATGTGGATGGCGGCCATCGTGACCCCAATTCAGATTTTTGCAGGGGATTCCCACGGGCTCAACACGCTGGAACACCAGCCCGTCAAGGTCATGGCGATGGAGGGGCATTTCGAAAGCCATCCCGACGGCGCGCCGCTGATCCTGTTCGGGTTCCCGAACCAGAAGGAAAAGCGCGTCGATTACGCCATCGAGATCCCCAAGCTGTCGTCGCTGATCCTGAAACACGACCTGAACGCGCCGCTGGATGGTTTGGATACGGTACCCGATGACGAGGAACCGCCCGTGGCCATCGTATTCTGGTCCTTCCGTGTCATGGTGGGGATCGGATTCGCCATGTTGGGCGTGGGGCTCTGGAGTTTGCTGCAACGGATGCGGGGGCGGCTCTACACCTCACCCTGGCTGCACCGCGCCGCCGTGTTGATGGGGCCAACCGGATTTGTCGCCGTGTTGGCAGGCTGGATCACGACCGAGGTCGGACGGCAGCCTTATACGGTCTACGGACTACTTCGCACGTCTGACTCACTGTCTCCGGTCGAGGCGCCGGCAGTTGCGACATCGCTGATCATGTTCATCGTGGTCTATTTCTTCGTCTTTGGGGCGGGCACGTATTACATCCTGCGTCTGATGCACAAGGCACCCGGAGAGGGCACGGATGACCCGACGCGCGCCGGACCGTTGCGAACAGCCGGGATCGTACCGCCTGCGCAATACGACGCATCACAAACGCCGGGCGAGTAAGGAGGATGGACATGCTGGATCTTCCAACAATTTGGGCGGGGATCATCGCCTTTGCCGTGCTCACCTATGTGGTGCTGGACGGGTTCGACCTGGGCATCGGCATCCTGTTTCCCTTTGCCAAGGTCAAAAAAGACCGCGACGTGATGATGAACTCGGTCGCGCCGGTCTGGGACGGGAACGAGACCTGGTTGGTGATGGGGGGTGGCGGGCTTTTTGCCGTCTTCCCCGTGGCCTACGCCATCGTCATGCCCGCGCTCTACATGCCGATCATCGTCATGCTGCTGGCACTGGTGTTTCGCGGCGTGGCGTTTGAATACCGCTGGCGGACCGAACGCTGGCGCGGCGTTTGGGATGCAGCCTTTATTGGCGGGTCAACCGTCGCGGCCTTTTGTCAGGGCGTGGCCCTTGGTGGGCTGGTGCAGGGGATCGAGGTAGTGGATCGCGCCTATGCGGGCGGCTGGTGGGATTGGCTCTCGCCGTTTTCGATCCTCACCGGATGTGCGTTGGTCGTGGGCTACGCCCTATTGGGCGCGACTTGGCTGGTGATGAAAACCGAAGGCGAGCTGCAAGCAGCGATGCGCGCACGGGCCTTGCCATTGGGTGTTGCCACCTTTGCCCTGATCGGCGCGGTGAGCCTGTGGACCCCGTTCCAGGATCCGGCCTATTTCCAGCGCTGGTTCACCTTCCCGGCGATCCTGTATTCCGGAATCGTGCCGGTGCTTTTGGCCTTTGGGGGATACATGTTGTACCGCGGCCTGACATCCGGTCGGGATGTGATGCCGTTTCTGGCCAGCCAATCCGTGTTCGTGATCAGTTTTATTGGCATCGGGATCAGCTTTTACCCAGACATGGTGCCGCCTTCGGTCACTATCCATCAGGCTGCGGCTCCGGATGAAAGCCTGGCTTTCGCCCTGGTTGGGACGGTCATTCTGGTGCCGATGATCCTGGCCTATACGGCCTATGCCTATTGGGTGTTTCGCGGCAAGATCGACCCCGACGCGGGCTATCACTGATGATGCGTCAGACGTGGAAACGCCTTGCATGGTTCGCCGCCATCTGGGCGGCGTCCGTCCTGTGCATTCTGGTCGTGGCCTGGGTGATCCGCTTGATGATCCCGGCTTAGGCGCTTGGCCCCAAGGTGCCGGTGCCGCGCGGTTTCGCGCCGGAACCGGGTGTCGTGTTTTCGGGTTTGCCGAACAGCCGCCAGAACAGGGTCTTGGGCAGGCGCTTTCCAAGCGTGAAGAGAAGAGAGAAGGGAGCCGGGAAATTGGTTTCCAGCCGGTTCGAGCGCATGGCGGTCATCACATTTTGCGCCGCCACCTCGGGCGTCTGGATCATCGGCATGCGAAAGCCGTTCTTTGCGGTCAGTCGGGTCTGGATGAAACCGGGGTTGATCACTTGCACCTTCAGGTCTGTCTCGCGCAGATCGGCTTGCAGGGACTCTCCCAAATGCATCAGGGCTGCTTTGCTAGCGCCATATCCCACCGATCCGGGCAGACCGCGGTGTCCTGCAAGCGAGCCGATCAGCACGACATGGCCTTGCCCCTTGGCAACAAAGCGCGGCACCACATGGCCAAGCACGCGCACGGCCCCCATGAAGTTCGCCTCGCACATGGCCTCGACCGCCTGGGGCTGCCAATCGGTTGCGGGCACCGGGTCATATTGGCCAACGCAATAGATTACTCCATCCAGATCGCCGATCCGTGTCATTGCATCGTTGACCGAATTTGTATCGGTGACGTCCAAGGGCACCGTCCGGGCACCTCCTGCGGCCTTGGCGACCGCTGCCAGACGTTCGGCGTTGCGGGCGGACAGGATCAGCTTTGCACCGTCTTGGTGAAGCTGCTTGGCCAGAGCTTCTCCCAGCCCTTCGCTGGCGCCGATGATCCAATAGGTCTTGGATTTGAACATGTCAGTTCCCCTTGGGGCGAATGGTGGCGATCAACTCGGCCACCTTGATGCCGAACTTGCGCATTTCCGAGCGGTTCATGATCGTGCCGTTGTCCATCAGGTACATCCAATCAACGACGTCCAATACATGACCACCTGCAGCCTCGGTCAGGCGAATGGAGTAGGTCAGGCGCACAGTGGCCCCGCTGATGTGGCCCTGACCCTCGCCGATGATGTCATCCGCTTTGGCCGTGAATGTCCCATCGTTGCCAAGGGTCAGAAACCATTTGCGGTTTTGAACCGTGCCGTTGTCATAGTTGAAAACCTCGCCCAACTCGCCACTCGCGCCATTCCAGATGCCGGTGAAGTCCGCCACAAACCGCGACGTGGCCCGGCCGTTGGGACCAAAGATGACGCCCTCGGATTCCAGCTCTCCCGACAGATGCTGCCGCAGATCGAAGCTGGGGTTCGTGTCTTTGTAGTCCTCGGGTTTTTGTGCGCGAAACGTAAAGCCCGGACGCCATAAGATCAGCGCGAACAGGCCCAGCAGGATGATCAGTGCGATTTTCATTGGTCCAGAACCTGTGATGGAAGGTGAAACAGAAACCAGATCGCGACCGCCTTGATCAGGCAGGGCAACACGGCATAGGCAAAGTTCAGTGCATTCAAGGCGTCAGTGGAATTCTGCTGGCCTGCTTGGAACCCAGCCCAGTTGAGGTAGGGCAACACCAGTGCCGCGGCCAGGGCGAGCGACAGTTTCAGGGTGAAAGACCAGATCCCAAAGGCTTGCCCTGCTTTCAGGTTGGCCCGTTGCAGGGTTGCCGAGAAGAGCACGGGCAGGATCACCATATCGGCTCCCAATGCGGCGCCCGAGGCGATGCAGATCACGGCAAAGGGCAAGGCCGCTCCGGCAGGCAGGATCGCTGCCCCCGCAAAGCTGAGGATGGCGAGCATCATCGCGGGGATCAGGATGCGGCGGGGGCCGTGGCGGCGCACAAGACGGGTCCAGATCGGGATGGACAGGCCAGAAGCCACGAAAAACAACAGCAGGAAGGGACCAGCCAGGCCCGCGAGCATCAACCGATCTTCGACAAAGAACAAGAACAGGGTCGACGTGATGGCGACCGGCAGGCCGTTGATGAGCGCCAGAAGAAGCAGTTGTCCGATGCCGGGTTGCTTGAGGTTGGCCAAGCCAAAGCTAGAGGCAGATTGTGTGGCGGTGCTCCACAGCCCCCGGGTCGTCAGGGCAACACCCCCCAGGAACAGGCAGAGCAACACGCCAAAAGCGGCATAGCCCTGACCCAGGGCAATCAGAACCGTCGGCGCGGTGGTCGCCAAGATGATACCAAGGATCGCACCGCCCTCGCGGTATTTGGCAAGATCATAGAGTGCCGCGCTCTGGTCGCTACCGGCCAGGGCCACGGTTTGCCCGTAAAACAGGATCGAGCCAAGGCTGTAAGAGGTGAAGAGCAATGCCAGCGAAGCTACCACCCAAGGCCCCACGGAAATGGGTGCGGTTATGGTAAACAGGCACAGGAACCCCACGCACATGCCAAGTAGGGCCACCGTGGCAAACCCCCTGCGAAACGCAGGCCAGCGATCCACCATCCAGCCCAAGGCCGGGTCCTGCACGAAATCCAGCACCCGGATGCCAATCAGGAGAATGCCGATGGCCGACAGGCTGAGCCCCAATTCGCTGGCAGCAAACCGTGGCAAATGGATGTAGAGCGGCAATCCCGCGGCAGCCAATGCCATGGAAAAAAGAGAGACCTGCGCGCGTTGCATTATTCCCCTCGGAGGCGCTTGGACAGGCGCACGGAACGGCTTTGATCCG
This sequence comes from Falsiruegeria mediterranea M17, assembly GCF_900302455.1. Taxonomy (GTDB): domain Bacteria; phylum Pseudomonadota; class Alphaproteobacteria; order Rhodobacterales; family Rhodobacteraceae; genus Falsiruegeria; species Falsiruegeria mediterranea. The sequence goes on along the minus strand of NZ_ONZG01000010.1, from coordinate 22,559 downwards.
ACAGCCAGATGCCAAGAAAGCGTTCGCGGATTTGTGGATGCCTGAGGGTGCAGGTTCTGGTGCCGTTGAACCAAAGGGTCACCTGGCTCGCGTTCTCGGATTGGGCGATGAAGTGATCCCCGGCCGACGCGTCGCGATAGCAGGGCGCCAGCTTGCGGGCGATCTGCGCGTGATCGGCGCGCTTGCCCTCGATGCGTTCAAGCTCAGCCATGGTGGCGGTCAGAAAGGCGTCCTGCTTGATGGTGCGGGCGTAGACCAGGCGCAGTGCGACCGGGTTTCTCCAATCAAACCGCGCCCCTGAGGGAGTGAACAGTGTCGCGTCGTAGAGCGGAAAGCCGTACCACCGCATTGTAACCTCGCCGCGGGCCGCGGCTTGGGGTACGGCCGAGGTGATGACGTTCATGCCTTTTTCTGCCCAGGCGGGCAGGGCCGTCATGGTGATCAGGACGAGGGGCAGGAGGTTACGCATGAGACAGCTCCACTTGCACCACATCCGTGCCCTTGGTCGCAAAAGACGCGGCACAGATTTCCAGGTAATACCGCCAGCTGCGGACAAAGCGGTCCGAGAAGCCAAGCGCCTTGATCCGGGCGATCTGATCGTTCAGGCGCTCGGCCCAGATCCGGCAGGTGGCGGCATAGTCGGCGCCAAAGGAATAGCTGTCGCGCACATCCAGCCCGACCTCGCGCGCGTGATGGGAAATCACGGCGTCAGACAACAGCATGCCGCCCGGGAAGGTGTATTGACGGATATAGTCCGAGCGGCGGCGGTACATGTCAAAGTTGCTGTCAGGCACGGTGATCGCCTGCACCACGGCGCGGCCATCTTCGGCCAGACAGGACTTGAGCTGCGCAAAATACTGTGGCCAGTACTTCTCTCCGACGGCCTCGATCATCTCGATTGAAACGATGTTGTCGTATTTGCCGGTCTCGGAGCGATAGTCCCGCAACGCAATGTCGGCGCGCCCGTCCAGACGGGCGTCAGCATAGCCCTTTTGCGAGCGCGAGATGGTGAGACCCGTCACATGACGCCCGCGTTCGGCCGCCCGTTCTGCGAATCCGCCCCAGCCGCAGCCAATTTCCAGCGTGCGCTCTCCGGCGCTCAACTTGTCTAGCACGCGGTCATATTTGCGTTGCTGCCCGCGCTCCAAGTCCATGTCGCCTTCGGAGAAGAGCGCCGAGGAATAGGTCATCGAACGATCCAGCCAGAGCTGGTAGAACTCGTTGCCCACATCATAATGCGCGCGGATGTTGCGCGACGATCCACGTTTGGAATTCGCCCGCAGCAGGCGGTCGACTGCCCGAAACTTGAGCCGGTTGAACGCGCTTGGCTCGACATAGTCTGCAAAGTGATCCGCATTGCCCAAGGCCACGGTCGCCACATCTTCTATCGAGGGCGTTTCCCAAAGGCCGTCGACATAAGCCTCGCCCAGTCCGACATCACCGCGCGCGGCCAGGGCCGAGATCACCGACCAGTCGCGGATCACCATCTCGGATTCCACGCCGCCCGAGCCGAACTGATGCACGCTTCCTTCGGGTGTGTGGATCGTCACGCGGCCGGTCTGGATCTGGCTGCAGGCGTCCAGAAAGTTGTGCTTTACACGTTTGCTGACATAGAACACGCGCTCGTCTCCTGTTCGGGTGGGGTGGGGTTCGGGCGATAGCTGGCGCCCTTGAGTTTCAGTTTGAGGGCCTGCCAGTAGATCAGCGAAATCGTCCTGAGCGCCCCGAATGGTCGCCTGGCCAAGGCTGCAAGGATCGACGTGCTTGTTATCGGCTTGCGCGCGCCCATGAGCGTCGCAATCACGCCCTGATCGCCATTCTCATGGGCGATGCGGATCGAGATGCGGTCGCTATCCACCAGAAAATTGAACCGATAGGTGCCTTCGACGTCTTGAAACGGCGACACATGCATCAGTTTTACGGCCGTGATCGTGTCCGCGGCGGAAATCGCTGCAAAACCAGGCAGGTGACACATATAGCTGTGGCGGTCGCCAAACGTGTTGTTGGTCTCGGCAATGACGGCGATCAACGCGTCACCGTCCTGCGCCAACCAGAAACTGACAGGGTTGAATTGATACCCCAGACAGGTGGGCTGTGTCAGCAGATGGACGCTGAATGGGCGGTTCAGACCAGCCTTGCGGAACTGCTCAATTGCCCAGATTACACCTGCTCCGTTCCCGCGTTCGCCACCATGATGACGGTCGTGAACGGCAAACAGATTGAACCGGTTGCGCGAAAACAGGGCAGGGCCTGCGTTCTGCTCCGGGTCCAGCAATACGAAATCGACCCCGTAGCGGAAGGCGTTTGAAATCTCTCCGCGTCGGGCGTGCGTGGTGTACCCTGCGATATGATCCGGCCAGCGGGTCATACCAGCTCGGCCTCAAGCTGGCGGGCGACGCGCACGGCGCTGGCAAATCCATCCTCGTGAAAGCCATTGCGCAGCCACGCACCAGTGAACCAGGTGTTGTTCTGCCCTTGCATCGTCGCGATCCGCTTCTGCGCCTTAAGGGCCGCGCGATCAAACACCGGGTGACGGAACACCGTCTGATCATAGATCAAGGCCTCGTTCACTGGGCTCGCGGGGTTAAGCGAAACAAACAAGGGGTCGCTGTCGGGGATGTTCTGAAGTCGGTTCATCCAATAGGTGACGCCGATGGCGCGGTGGGTGTCGCTGCTATCGGCCTTGTAAACCCAACTGGACCAACACGCCCGCCGATTTGGCATTTGGGTGGTGTCACGGTGCAGGACCATCGTGTTGTCCTGAAATCCGATATCCGACAAGGTAGACTGTTCATCGGCCGTGGGGCGCGCCAGCATCTTTAGCGCCTGATCCGGGTGGCAAGCAAAAACCACTTGATCGAACCGCTCCAGCTCTTGTCCTGCGACCTTGATGTTGGCGTCTACGCCATTGCGCTGAACAGCTTGCACCGGTGTGTTTGAACGCAAGGTGACACCGTTGAGGCTCAGGTGATGGATCAGGCGAGAGACATACTCGCGGCTGCCACCTTTGACCGTCCACCACTGATGCTGACCTCTGACATTCATCAAGGCATGATTGCGAAAGAACCGCACGAGGGATTCCGCCGGAAAGTTGCGAATTTCCTGAGCAGGCGAAGACCAGATCGCACCGCAAAAGGGCATTAGATAATAGTCCTGAAACCAGCGGCCCAAATTCAGCGCGTCCACCAGCTCGCCGATGGTGATGTCGTCATTCTCCGCCATGTCCTCCGCTTGTGCGTTGAAGCGGAAGATATCGTTGATCATGCGATAGAAGGACGGTTTGAACATGTTGCTGCGCTGGCCAAGAAGGGCGTCGAGGCTGCGCAACGCATACTCGACGCGACCGTTGTCGACGCTGATACCAAAGCTCATGTCGCTTCTTTGAACCGGAACATCGAGATCCTGAAACAGACGCGTCAGGTGAGGGTAGTTGGCATAGTTGAACACGACGAAGCCAGTGTCGACCGGCTGATCCCCACGAATGCCGGCCGTCACGGTCCTCGCATGTCCGCCAAATCGTGGCTCGGCTTCGAACAGAGTGACACGATGGGACCGCGACAGCAGGTAGGCGGTCGCCATACCGGAAATTCCACCGCCTATGACTGCGATTTTTCGGCTTGGCTGCGGTGATAAATCGAATGACATGAGCGATCCTGTTTGGTGATTTGAATTGGGTACGCCCAGCTAATGCGTTTGGATCATAAATAATTGATCCAATTGTTCTCTTCGCGCGTAACCGGTGTATGATGACCTTCGAACTGGACTATGCATCGGACGAGGAACAGGCGGAACACACGCCGCTAGAGCGTGTTCTGCGGACAAACAGGGCTGCTCGACACGTGACTTCAGAGCCAACGAAAGAGTACTCGCTTGAGACGCAATGGATGATTGCGGTCAGGGATCAGCGTGACAAAGATGCCTATCTTCAGCTGTTCGATCACTTTGCGCCCAGGCTGAAGGGATACCTGATGAAGTCGGGCATGTCTGATGCCCAGGCTGAAGATATCGTTCAGGACGCGATGCTGTCGGTGTGGCGCAAGGCGCATCTTTTCGATCCGCACCGGGCCGCCGTGTCCAGTTGGGTCTATCAAATCGCAAAAAATCGTCAAATCGATGTGATCCGAAAGGAACGCCGCCCCGTACCAGAAGAGTTGCGGCAACCTGAGGAGACGGATGAAGACGCCTCGCAGATCGTCGGGCTGGAGCAGGAATTGGGTAAACTGAGGGATGCGTTGCAGACCCTGTCGCCGGATCAGCGACAGATGATTGAACACGCATACCTGGGCGAACTCAGCCACAAGGACATACAGGAAAAGACGGGCTTGCCTTTGGGCACCATCAAATCACGTATTCGCTTGGGGCTGACACGGTTGCGCCACGAATTGAAAGGATTGAACAGGTCATGACGAGCATTGCTCATCATATCCCAGATCATCTGTTGCAGGCCTATGTGGCCGGGTCGTTGAATTATTCGATGGACATGGTGATCGCAGCCCATGTGTCGATGTGCGACGAATGCCGGTCCAGACTGGCCGCACATGAATGCGCTGGTGGCGCAGTGTTGGAAGAGACCCGCTCGGTTGGTGTGTCTGGAAGCATGCGCGCCAATGTGCTCGAGGCTCTGGATGCTCCCTGCAGCACGCGCGCGCCGCGGCGCGCATCAGGCGTGTTCCCGGCCCCGGTGATGGAAGCTTTGTCGGGGCAGCCGCCAAAGTGGCAGAAGATGGGAGCTGGCGTGCGTCAGTCTGTTCTGCACGCAGATAAGGCTGGCAGTGTGCGACTGTTGTACATCCCCGGCGGTCAGGCCGTGCCCGACCATGGTCACCACGGTTTGGAACTGACTCTGGTTCTGCAAGGGGCCTTTGCGGACGAAGGCGGCCGATTTGGTGTTGGTGATGTCGAGGTCGCAGATGACAGTGTCGAGCACACTCCAATCGCCGAGATGGGCCCGGCCTGCATCTGTCTTGCCGCGACCGAAGGCTCTTTGAAGTTCAACGCCTTGATTCCAAGGTTGTTGCAACCGTTCCTGCGCATTTGACCTGACTGCACTGCTGCCGTTGGGTATTCGATACGCCTGATTGTCACTCGCACCGTTTTCGAGCCCCCCTTTGGCAGACTTTCGCTCTATCACTGTGCGCGCCTGTGTTTGCGTGGGCGCTTCCAATCAAGTCACTGTATCCTTCGCAGTAAAATTGCATCCCGAGATTGATTTTTGACCCTTGCAGTCCCTCCCGAAATGGTGCTAATCGCCCCGCATCAGCAAGAGTGCCCCTATAGCTCAGCTGGTAGAGCAACTGATTTGTAATCAGTAGGTCCGCGGTTCGAGTCCGTGTGGGGGCACCATTTCACCTTAGCAAGCACCTGAAAGCTAAGGAAATAAGGCCTTCCACGTCATTCCTGTAACACATTGTGTAACACAGGGCGGACACATATATGGCTCTCATGACCAAACTAAAGCACGTAGATCGCCTCAAGGACGGGTCTCTCAGATATCGCCGAAGGATTCCCCTAGAAGTTCAAGAGGCCGTGGGAAGGAAGGTCTTTCAACGGCGCCTTAGGGCCAAGGAAACGGCTTTGGCTCCTGCCGCCACAAGCGCAGACAAGACTTCGGATTGTGAGATTTCTTTGCCGATCACTTCCAAGTGCTGCTTCTGCAGCAAGGCCAGTGTGGCTGTTACTTCGGGCCTGACGCGCATGCTGACCCACGGTGAAGGGTTCACATTGCCGGTGCGTTCAAACTGCTCAACCTTCCAGCCATCAATCTGGGCCTGGAAGGTGACGTAGCCAAACACACCAAAGCCTGCCTGGCGAAGGTGACGGGTGAACCGGATGCGTTTGTCAGCGCCCACCTTGCGGGCTTCTTCATCCGGTCGTTTATGTGATGTGATCATAGTTGATGTTCCTTGTGTATCAGAATGACCATCTGGGACTCTCTAGGTAGCCCAACAGGCCCCTGCGGTCTCCAGAGGGTGGAGAGGCACCGGCGGACCTGCTAACGGCGCTGTGTGAGTCCGTGGGCGGCCTAGGCGGTGGTGCGCGTGAACAGGTTCGCGATGGTGATGCGCAGAGACGGCTTGGGATTGTCCCGCCGCTGGCATGCCTGTTCGTATGCGGCAGGGTCGATCACGTCGACTTCATCGTCCGAAGGCAAGACATTGTTGCGGGCTGCCTTCCTCGTTGCCGGAAGTGGCAGACCAGCTTCTTCAATCTGTCGTCTACGTGTCCGCATCCGCTTGACGGTTGTTCGTGTTACGCCAGTTTCGGCCACAACTTCTGGCTCCGATAGGAAGGCACAGTGACGGGTCAGGGTCCATGCGGCTTGGGTTCGTTCTTGTGTCTTGGTTGTCATGGTTTTTCTTTTATGGAAATCCCAAGACCGCCGCCGGTTCAACGGCAGGGGTCTCTCGTTGTGTTTGTTGGTTAGGCTTCTGCGATCGTTATCTATGCTGCCAGCCTCTTCCCCTCTATCCACGAGGTGAAAGGTGAGAAGTCATCGCCATCATCAAGGACCGAGAGATCGACATCCCAATGGAAGGCATCGACGGTGATGGGCCGAGCCTTGCCATATCCATCACATTCAAACTCGACTTCATCAGGACGGAGAGGACCAAGGGCTTGAAGACCATGGTAATCACCTCGGGGGCGTCGAGGGTCCACCTCATTGCCTTCACTGTCCTCGTTAGCGGGAGCCGTTATGACGTCCCTGAAGACAGGTTCAAGGGTCACCTTAGGAGGGCGTGAAGGTGATGCTGTCTCTGCTGTGAGACCAGCAGGGTAGCGGACTTCGAAGTCGTTCAGCATTGCCGCGGCGCGGCTTTCCAAAAGCGGCCGTTGATAGTCAGTGCAGCATCCCCAAGGGGCAAATAGCGGTTCAGCGGGACAAAGCTGCCAGATGCCGATGCCGCGAGATGTGCCAACAATCGATGGCTTCATCGCACGAGCCATTGCGGTGGTCCGCCGCAGATCCCCCAAAGCGGCCCTCGGACATTGCCAATCTGCCTGGAGCACGAACGCCAGGCAGAAGAGTGAGCATGCCTGCACCTTGGGGCCTTGGCTATTTCAAATTTCTTGGAACAAAAGCAGCACAGATCGAAAATGCGTATACTGTCTGCGTAAGAAGTGGCCCCATTGTTTTGTGGAAGGAGCTTTGATCAAGTATACCTATATCGAGAATACGGCTTTCTCGATTGCGAACGAACCGTATTTAGGGGCTCAGTTAGAACGGCGATGTTTGAGGAGGTTTGAATGAATTTTAGACACTGGATTGCCGCGGTCGTTCTATTTCCAGCAACAGCGATTGCTCAAGACGCCATTAACCCATAAGGTTTGCCGGGCCAGACGGGCAGGCCGTACTCACCCTATGCTGACCGCGCTTACCCGACGCAGGTCTATTTCGGCGATACTCATGTACATACTGGCCTTTCGGGGGACGCCGGCGGCGGAGGCACTCGGCTCATGCCCCGCGACGCCTATCGGTTTGCCCGTGGTGATCAGGTAACATCGAATACTGGTCAGCCTGTAAAGCTTGCGCGCCCGCTCGACTTTTTCATGATCACTGATCATTCCGATGCGATGGGTGCGATAACTGACATAATTGGCGGCGCTCCTAATATCATGGCGGATGAACAAGGACGCTATTTTAACGAAAAATTCAATGCTGGCGGAGAAACCGCGATGCGAGCCGCTCAGGAACTCGTGGCGGCCTTTGCGCAGGGCAATGTGTCTCCGGCACTCAATTACCAGCCCGGCAATCCTGCCTATGCCCGGGTTTGGGACGACATCATTGCGGCAGCCGAAGAGTTCAATGACCCCGGCCACTTCACCACTTTTATCGCCTACGAATGGACTTCGCTGGTCAAAGGTAACAACTTGCACCGCAATGTTATCTTCCGGGACGGTCCCGAGCGTACCAGGCAGATTGTACCCTATACGACAACGCCACCTGTGGGTTCGCCCAACCCGCGTGATCTTTGGGCCTGGATGGAAAATTATGAGGAGCAAACCGGCGGAAACGTATTAGCCATTCCGCACAACGGAAATCTATCAAATGGCTGGATGTTCTCGCAGAAAGACGACTTTGCCGAAGGGGCCCCTTTGGACGCGGCCTATGCCGAAGCGCGCCAGAAATGGGAGCCGCTCTATGAGGCGACACAAATCAAGGGGGACGGCGAGACCCATCCCATGCTCTCGCCGGACGATGAGTTCGCTGACTTCGAGACCTGGGATTATGGTAATCTCGACGCCTCAGAGTTAAAAACCCACGAGATGCTGCCGGCTGAATACGTACGGTCCGGTCTCCAGCACGGGCTGTCCATGGAGGCGGAACTTGGCGTTAATGCGTTCAAATTTGGTCTTGTGGGCGCCTCGGACACCCATACCGGTCTGACTCCCCCTGACAATGACAATTTTTTTGGCAAGTTCACGGCTTATGAGCCAAGCTCTCACCGGGCCGAGCACGTGTCCAAGACTTTTGCCAATGGGTCGGTCGCGCTCATGTCGCACCAATACATTACAGGAGGGCTAACTGCGGTCTGGGCTGAGAGCAACACCCGCGGTGCCATCTGGGACGGCATGAAACGTCGTGAAACCTATGCCACAACCGGTCCGCGCATGCGGGTACGCTTTTTCGGGGGCCGGTCCTTTGAGGCAGCCGATGCCCTGCGCCGCGACTTGGCCCTCGTAGGATACAGCAAGGGTGTGACAATGGGAGCTGACCTGCCTGCTGGTGAAGGTGCCCCTTCATTTCTTGTCTACGCGCTGCGTGACCCGATGGGAGCAAATCTTGACCGCATCCAGATCGTAAAAGGCTGGCTCAACGAGACCGGAGAGCAGCTTGAGAAAATTTATGACGTTGCCTGGTCAGATGATCGCGTGCCAGATGCTGATGGCAATTTGCCACCGGTCGGAAACACGGTCGACCTGATGATCCCAGCATGGACCAATACCATTGGCGCATCAGAATTAGGTGCAGTTTGGGAAGATCCTGATTGGGATCCTAGCCAAGGCGCGTTCTACTATGCACGCGTGATCGAGATTCCGACGCCACGCTGGACGGCTTATGATGCAGTGAAATTCAATGTCGAGATGGACGACGACGTGAAAATGATTTCGCAAGAACGGGCCTATTCGTCCCCGATTTGGTATACCCCTCAAAAGGATTAATCCGATGCTCAAACTTCTGCTTGCAGCCAGTGCGTTGGTTGGTACGACCAGTCTTGCGATTGCTGAGCCCAACCCCCTGCGCGATGCCTATTTCGGTGAAACGCACCTGCACACGGCCTTCTCACTTGATGCGTATATCGGCGGTACGCGGCTGATGCCGGCCGACAGTCTTGCCTATGCGCGCGGAGAAAGCGTTACGCTGCCTGACGGCACAACTGCCCAGCACAAGCGCCCGCTTGATTTCGCAGCTGTGACGGATCACGCGGAATACATGGGTGAGATGTATTCGACGATGTTCGAAGGCGCGCCTGGACACGACAACGATGATTTGGTGCAGCTGCGCGAGTTGTCAGACCTTGAGGAACGACAGAATTGGTTCATCAAGTACGTCGTCTCTTCGAACCGCTCCGCTACCCCCCAACACCCGCCCTTCTTTGCTGGCCCAGAGACATCCAAATCGGCCTGGCAGGTGATCGTCGACGCCGCACAGGAAGCCAATGATCCGGGGACCTTCACCGCGCTGATCGGGTTCGAGTGGTCCGCCGCTCCCAATGGCGCCAACTTGCACCGCAACGTGCTGTTTCGCGACGACAACGTACCGGCGAGCGTGCCGAGCTATATCGACATCAACGAGGAAGAAAACCTCTGGGCCTGGATGAAAGAGCAGGAGGCCGAGGGACGTCGGCTCCTGGCAATTCCCCACAATTCCAACGCCTCCAAGGGACGGATGTTCCCCGACATAGACAGTTTTGGCGAACGGATGGATCTGGAATATGCGCGCACCCGACAAACCTATGAACCGCTAATCGAGATGATGCAGGTTAAGGGTAATTCCGAGGTGCACCGCAAGTTCTGGGCTGCCGACGAATTCGCGGGATTCGAAAACGCGAATTCGATTCAGAAGAATTCAGGCCGCGTTTTCCGACAGCGCGATTTTGTCCGTGGCGGGTTGATCGACGGTATCGGTTATGCATTCGCGCTTGGGCTGAACCCATTCAAATATGGCTTTATCGGCAGCACTGACAATCACAACGGGATGATGTCGGCCGTTGCCGAGGACAGCTTCATCGGTGCACATGGTCCAGAAGACGGTAGCGTTGAACGGCGCCGCTCTGGCAGCGTGGCTGGCTGGATAGACGGGAAGGACTTGTCTATCGGGTCACTTGCGGGTGTGTGGGCCACTGAAAACACCCGCGCCGGGATCTGGGACGCGATGAAGCGGCGCGAAACCTTTGCAACTTCCGGACCTCGCATCAAAGTGCGAATGTTCGGCGGCGTGGAGCTTTCGCCGCCGACAGATCCGATTGATATGGTGCAAAAGGGCTATTTGCTTGGCACCCATATGGGGGGCACCATGGAGTCGGCCGGTGCGCCGCCGACCTTCACGGTTTATGCTGAAAAGGACGCCCTTGGGGCAAATCTAGACCGGATACAGATCATCAAGGGCTGGGTCGACGAATATGGCGACGCCAACGAGAAGATCATTGATGTTGTCTGGGCGGGCGACCGCGAAATCGACCCGAGCACGGGCAAACTGCCCGCCGTTGGCGACACGGTGGATCTGTCAACGGCACTGTTCACCAATGAAATCGGCGCACCAGTGCTGATGGGCAGCTGGACGGACACGGATTTCAATCCGCAGTCGAACGCCTTCTACTACGCCCGGGTGCTGGAGATTCCGACCCCGCGCTGGACAACTTACGACGCAGTGCGAAACGGGCTGCCCTTGCTGGAAGATGTGCCGGCCACGATACAGGAACGTGCCTGGGGTTCGCCGATCTGGTACAACAATTAGGGACAGGACTATGAAAATAAGTCACTGTATCGCTTTCACGGCCGCATTGAGCGCAAATGTCCCTGCCGCATGGGCTGTTGAGGGCGGTTTGGGTGCTTACCTTCTCGGTTCCCGAACAACTTTCGCGGGTATCGTCCCAGGGCCAGGATCCTATCTTGGCCTCGACATCGTGACCTCCAGCGGTTCTGTTGATGGTCTCTCGCTGGGTGGGCTTCCGATCCGTGCCGATACCGACCTCGACCTCACCTTCGCCAAGCTCAGTTACACTTACGTGTTCGCCTCCGAACTATGGGGGGAACCCCAGCGCTTAACGTCAACGTACCGCTGGTGCTTGACGCAAATCTTACCTATACCGGCGTGACGCCACCCTTAGTTGGCGTGCCCATCAGTGACAGCACATCGGGTATCGGCGACATAACTGTGACGCCAATGATCGGCTGGCATTCCGGGATGTTGCACTACAGTGCAGGCTTATCCATCTTCGCTCCGACAGGGTCGTACAGAACGGCGTCCATCGATGTTCCAGCCAGAACGATCAATGCCCTAAACACCGGCAAGAACATCTGGTCTCTCCAACCCGTTCTTGCGGCCACGCACATGAACCCTAAAACCGGACTTGAGTTATCCGGTGCTGCAAGCTTGCTCTTCAGTACCAGAAACAAGGACACTGACTACCAGAACGCACCTGCGCTTAGTCTCGAGGGAACTGTGATGCAGCACTTGCCTTCGGGCTGGGCCATCGGAGCGGTAGGCTATGCCTACCAGCAAATCGGTGAGGATTCTGGCAGCGGCGCGGCTGCCACGCGAGCAGCTCTGGGCGCGTCGAGCCTGAAAGCGAGAGTATTCGGCGCAGGTCCTATTATCAGCTATTCAAGCGCCTCCGTGTTTGGCCAACAGGCCAGCTTTCAACTAAAATACTTCACCGAGTTCGGAGCAAAGCGCCGGTTCGAAAGCGATACCTTGTGGTTCAATATGTCTTTGACGTTCTGACCAAACAAGAATGCGGGTCAAGTTCTTGCCTTAGACGCAGTGATCCCTGACTACAGATAGCGGCCGCACGATTGATAGGTCCAAATGTCAACTTGGCCCTCCTGATCCATAACCCGGTCATCGGCATCGGAAAGCTAGCCGCGTTTTGCATGAACAGCCGCTTTTCTTACAGCGGAACGTCTGATGGCCCGATTGGCTGTATTGCTGCATCCACGAGCAACGGATACGGGTCATGTCCGGTATGTGCTCAGAGCCACCGTGCGGCAGCGCAGAATTGAACTGAGATATGCACTTTGGCATGTCTGCTTCGTTTGAGGGGGCCTGAGTACCTCGCGGTCGCAGCTAAGGTCCGGTGTCCGCCCTTCCTGCATGGTGGGTATTCGAAACTATTGTTGACCACTCATGTCCGCTTTGGGCTGCCAGCCGCCACCCACGCATGAGGCGGCGAACGACTACTTTGAGCCCGAAATCACCGATGCTGCAAGATGCATAAATGACAACCAAGCACGGAAAGCCGACATCGTCGATGACAAGCCCTAATCGGGCCGACGACCAGCGGTGCTCTCAGCCTCGTTATCGTTGGACCTAAACCGACCGAGTAATTCCCCCATCAGTCCGGATATTCTGACCAGTGATGTAGGCTCCGCCATCCGAAGCCAGAAACGCGACGACACTTGCGATTTCGGCAAACGAGTTTCCGTAGCGACCCATCGGGATCATCGAGCGGAATTCTTCTTTCTCTGGCAGGCTGTCTATGAACCCCGGCAGCACGTTGTTCATGCGGATGTTTTCGGCTGCGTATTTGTCGGCAAAGAGTTTTGTGAAGGCAGCAAGCCCGGCGCGCATCACGCCTGAGGTTGGAAACACCAGGTTCGGCTCAAACGCGGCAAAGATCGAAACATTGATGATCGCACCGCCACCCTGTTTTTGCATGATCGGGGTGACGAGACGCGATGGGCGCACGGCGCTCAGAAAGTAGACTTCCATGCCCTCGTGTCAGTCCTCATCGGTGAGTTCGAGGACCGGTGCGCGCGGTCCGTGACCGGCAGAGTTTACCAAAACACCAATACGGCCCCAGTGTTTCATCGCCGCATCGACCAGCTTTTGCAGGTCTGCTTCAGACTTGTTTGAGCCGGTGACGCCAAGTTCTTTGGCAAGCGCTTCGGCTTTTCCGGAAGACGACAGAATTCCGGCTTTGAAGCCATCTGCGGCTAAGGCGCGCGCGCTGTCTGCACCCACGCCGGGGCCGCCTGCTTTGATCAGAGCAACTTTTTCTATGTGCTTAGTGCTTTCCGGTATCGTCCGTGTCGAGGTTTAGATGGGCCATGCCGCTATTGCCGAGCTCAACGGCAGCAAATGGGCCACCGTGGTGTGTGTTGGCGGGATCGTGAGGATCGAGCGGGCCATCTGTGGAATAGATTTCTGCGGCGAATTGCTCGCCGTTGTCCTTGGGACGGTAGCCGAGGTGCTGTGCCTTGGCGTTATCGACTGGCGCTCGGTCGTTGTTTGATACGCCGTAAACCACGCTGAAGCCTGTGATGGGCGTGTTGATCGCGCGTTCGACCATGTGGATCAGGTCGTCATAGCTGAGCCAGGTCCCCACAGCGCGTGAATTGGTCGGCTGCGCGCAAGACAGGATGCGCATGCAGACGGATTCCAACCCACGTTTATCCCAGTAGAGAGAGGCGAGGTCTTCGGCAAAGCACTTGGCAAGCCCGTAGAAGGTGTCGGGTTTGTGTGGGGCATCAATGCCAATGAAATCCGTCTTCTTGTGCATGCCAACCGCGTGGATGGACGAGGCATAGACAACCCGGCGCAGCTTGTTGCGATAGGCGGCCTCCCACACGGTATAGGCTCCGTAGAAGTTCGGCCCCCATAGCACGTCCATGGGCGCTTCATCGCCCACAGCCCCGAAATGCACCACCATATCCGCCCCTTCCAGAAGCGTCGTCATGGCATCAAGGTCGGTGATGTCCGCCTTAACGTAGGTTTCATTCTGCGCGAGGTTGGAAACGTTGTCGGCAATGTCCGACGAGACGAATTCATCGCAAAGTTGTGACAACGGTTCCCGCAAGTACGAGCCAAGGCGGCCAGCAGCGCCGGTGAGGACTAGCTTTTTCATTGATTGGGTCCTTTTAGGTCGGCAACAGCGCGGGAGATGCGATCCATCGCAGTGCCCAACACCTCTTCCGAGGCAGCTGTTGAAATTCGGAAAAACGGCGAAAGGTCATAGGCGTTGCCGGGAACGGCGGCGACACCAGCAGCTTTAAGAAGATACGCTGTAACATCTGTATCGTTTGCAAGCGTCTCGCCCTGAGGGGTTTTGGCCCCGATCAGACCAGCGCAGCCGATCAGGCCGTAAAACGCGCCGCCGGGTGCGTCGAGCGTCAAGCCCGGAATCTGTGCCACACGCGCGACCACAAGATCACGGCGCGCCTCGAACGCCTGGCAAAAGGCGCGGACATCATCTTGCGGCCCGTTCAATGCGACCGCGGCAGCAGCTTGGGCAATGGAACACGCTCCTGACGAAATTTGGCTTTGCACCTTGGTCATCGCCGTGATCAGATCTCTGTGCCCAGCACCATAGCCGATGCGCCAACCCGTCATGGCATAAGCTTTGGACACGCCGTTGACCGTCAAGGTACGGTCTTTCAGATCCGGGCAAAGCGCCGCAAACGATCTGAACACACGCCCATCAAACAGTATGTGTTCATAGATCTCATCTGACAGGACCAGCACGCGTTCATAATCGGCCAACACATCGCCTAGTGCCGCAATCTGGGCATCTGAATAAACCGCGCCCGACGGGTTCGACGGCTGGTTCAAGAGCAGCCAACGGGTCTTGGGTGTGATGGCGTCACGCAATTGGTCGGGCGTCAGGAGAAAGCCAGCCTCAGCCGGACATTCCAGCGGCACCGGTACACCGCCGAGGATGACCACGATGTCCTTGTACTGACCGAAATAGGGCGCGCAGAGCAGCACTTCGTCGCCCGGCTCCAGCGTGGCCATGAAGGCATTGAACAGCACCTGTTTGGCCCCGTTCGACACGATTACTTCGTTTAACGCGTAGTCCAGAGCGTTTTCGCGTTTGAGTTTGTCCACGACGGCCTGCCGCATCACGAGCGTGCCATTCGTGGGCGGATACTTTGTCTCGCCTCTGAGAGCTGCCTGATGTGCGGCCTCTTTGATATGGTCGGGCGTGTCGAAATCCGGCTCGCCAAGACCAAGATCAATCACATCTTCACCGCGCGCCTTGGCCTCTTTCGCAGCCTGGCTGACCCAGGCGGAAGCGGACGGCTTGACCGGTGCCAATCGCGACGCGGCAAAGCTCATCGCAACGCGCCTTTTGTTTTCGCCAAGGCCGCATCGGCGGCCCGCGCCAGAAGCCCCGTGTCTGTCGCAATGGCCACAAAGGTGAAGCCTTCGTTCAAAAGGTCAGCCGCAAAAGCGGGGTTCGTGACCAAGGTGCCGACCGGCATACCTTTGGCAATCAGCTTTTGCGCTGCAGGTTTGATCAAGGCCCAAACATCCGGGTCCATCGGTTTTCCGAGTTTGCCAATATCGGCGGCAATGTCTGCGGGTCCAAAGAAGATGCCACTGACACCATCAACCGCGCCAATCGCTTCGGCTTGTTCTACGGCAGCGCGAGTTTCCAGTTGCAAGAGAACGGCGGTTTCTTCCTCAACCCGCGCCACATAGTCGGAAACGCGCCCAAAGGCTGTTGCCCGCGTCACACCAGACACTCCGCGAATGCCGCGAGGCGGGTAGCGTGTTGCGGCAACCGCTTGTTCGGCCTCTTGAACTGATTGGATCATCGGAAACAAAAGGCCCGGCGCACCCAGATCCAACAGCCGCTTGGCGGCGACTGCGTCGTTCCATTCCACACGCACGAGGGCCGTGGTCGGGGACCCCGCAAAGGCCTGAAGCTGACCCAGCACGCTAAAGTAATCGTTGGCGCTGTGTTCCATGTCGATCAGCGCCCAGTCGTATCCAGCGGTTGATACCACCTCTGCGGCGAAGTTGCTGCACAGGCTGATCCAAAGGCCGACTTGTTTCTCTCCCGCCGCAATGGCGCGGGTGAAGGAATTGGCTGGTAGGTTCATCAGATAATGGCTTTCTCGATGATCGGCCTATTTGCCGGAATCCGCTCGAAATGGAACGGTGACAGATCAAGAGCGCGGTATTCGCCATAGGTCAGCCATTCGGCAGTCCCGCGCCCCATCGCGGGCGACTGCTGAAGCCCGTGACCGGAGAAACCATTGAGAAAGATGAAGTTCGAAAGCTCTGTGTGCGGTCCCATGATCGCGTTGTGATCAAAGGTGTTCATTGCGTAGTGTCCGCCCCATTCGGATTGCACTTTGATCGCCTCGAATTGCGGGATACGGGTCGCAAGGATGGGCCAAACGTGGCTTTCCCACATCGAGTGATCCATCGCGTAGTCGTCAAATTCCACAGCCGGGTCATAGTCGGAATGCCCGCCACACTGATATGTCCCGCCGCCGTTTTCGCGGACGTGCACACCTGACGGGTCAATCGTCAACGGCAGGTCCTGATCAAGTGGCTGTTCGGCTTTGAAAATCCAAGAATAGCGCTTGCGCGGCTCGACCGGCACGTCGATGCCCGCCATCTGGGCGGTGCGCGCAGCACGGGGACCCGAGGCATTGACGACCTGACCGCAGGCGACCACCTCGCCTGAGGCAAGAGTGACGCTTTCGACCTGTGTTCCGGCGGCGTTGCGGGTGATCGCCACTACTTCGTTCTGGACCCATTCGACACCACGCTCGCGGCTTTGGCGTCGCCACCAGTCATTTACGGCGCCCCCGTCCCAATACCCTTCGTCCACCAGGTTGATAGACCCCAGCATGATGTCATCAACATTGTAAAAGGGATAAGCGGCCTTGATCTCTTCGGGCGTCATAAGCTGAGTGGCAGCACCGGCAGCCAGTTGCACCTGCTGACTTTCACGCAGCACATCGGCAAAGCCGTCGTTGTCCGCAAAGTACATGTAACCGAAAGAGCGGATGCTGAGTTCCGGTATGCGTTCATCGCCGCCCATATAGCTGCGGATATTCTTTACGAAGTCGGCAGCGAACTGGCTGATACGGACGTTCAACTCGGCTGAGAATTGTTGTCGCATGCAGGAGTTAGTGTGCGTAGTGGAGCAGTTTTCAAAGGTCATGTCCCGTTCGACGACAAGGACCGAGCCGTTGAAGTCTTTGTTGTCCGACAAGAACCACGCGGTCGAAGCACCCATGATGGCGCCTCCGATGATGATCACGTCATAACTTTGCTTTGATGGACTTTGGTTGCTCATATCTGTTCCCCCCTTGCGACAGCTAATTGCACCGCCGCGATGTCCTCCTCTAACAGACCATAGTCTGTCCGAGCCGTTTCTTCAGAAATATATCCCCGCGCCAGATCGCGTTTCACAAGCTCTTTTGGGCGGCCCAATGGATCGCCGTAGCCAGCGCCTCCCGGAAAGGCCATCACCACCTTACGCCCGTGTGGGACGAACTGCTTGCCCTTGACCCGCATGGCCGATCCATCGTCCTGAGCGATGGTCGTTGGTGCGCCGTTCTGGCCGCCTCGGCGGCCCCGAGCGGGGTGCTGGCTGCGGTCAAACATGGCTTGGATGTCAAACTCGTGGCCTTCCTGCGCGCCGACTTCCATGTACTGCCCCAAACCGCCGCGCGTCTTACCTGCGCCGCCGCTGTCGGGGCGCAATTCCTTGCGCCAGATGATGACGGGACCTGCGTGTTCCGTGGCCTCGATGGGCATCGTCATCACGCCCGATGGGAAGGCTGTCGCGTTCATGCCGTCGTGTTCGGGCCGTGCACCAGAGCCACCCGAGTTGAAGGTCAAAACCTCGGACCGACGCGCATCAGCTGGCACAGGTGCATCGCTGCGCGGGCGCAGGCTGACCTGGAAGTTGCACAGACATCCCGCGCCTTCGGCAGGCACCAAACCGGGAACGATCTTGTCAAAGGCGTCGTAGACCGCGTCCGGCACAAAATGCCCCACGATGTGACGCAGAGCGACCGGAGCGGGGTGCAGCGCGTTGACGATGGAGTTTTTGGGCGCTGTGATTTCAAATGGTGCGAGCGAGGCAGCGTTATTTGGAATTTCTGGCGCAATCGCCACTTTGAGCGCATAGCAGGCATAGGCCTTGGTGTAGACGAGCGGGCAGTTGATGCCCTTTTTGTCGAGACCAGAGGTTCCAGTGAAGTCGGTGACGATACGGTCTCCTTCGACGCTGATCTTCACCTTCAGCGTGATAGGCACATCAAAGCCGTCCATCGTCATCTCGCCGGTGGCAGAGGTCTGTGGCAGAGCTGCAATCGCCTCAACTGTTGCGCGGCGCGAGTTTTCGAGGATGAAATTTGCGATGCCGTCCAGATGGTCAAGGGCGAACTCTTCCATCATGTCGATCAGGCGTCGGTGGCCAATCTCGTTGGATGTGGCAAGAGCATAGATGTCACCGATCAACTGATCCGGTTCGCGCACGTTTCCGCGTATGATCCGCACCAGAGTTTCGTCGACCTCACCACGATCTGCGAACTTCATGATCGGTATGTAGAGCCCTTCCTCATAAACGCTCTGCGCGTCCGCCCCGAAGCCACGCCCCCCGATATCCACAATATGCGCCGTGCAAGCAAAGAAGCCGACCAAAGTGCCATTGTGGAACGAGGGCGTGACCATCGTGATGTCATGCAGGTGGCCTGTGCCTTCCCACGGATCATTGGTGATGTAGACATCGCCCTCAAACATGTTCTGTCGCCCAACCCGACGGATGAAATGCGCAACCGCATCGGCCATTGCGTTGACATGGCCCGGGGTGCCCGTGACCGCCTGCGCCAGCATGTTGCCATGGGTGTCATAAACGCCTGCCGACAAGTCCCCGGCTTCGCGCACTGAAGTCGAGAAGGCCGTGCGCACCAGCGCCTGTGCTTGTTCTTCTACGACAGAAATCAGGCGGTTCCACATAACCTGATAGGCGACTTTCGAGTGTTCTTGGGTCATTGGACAGGTCCCTTCGCCACGATGTCGATACAACCGTCCGGTTGGCAGATGGCATCCCGACTGGCGGGCACGATAATGGTCGTCTCAGCTTCGGTCACGGCGGCTGGTCCATGTGCGCGCTGGCCTGCCTCCATGAGACTTCTGTCAATGACATGGGCATCGAGGTGTTTGCTGGACGCCGCATCAAAGAGCTGCCTCGTACCGTTTAGAGCGACAGGCGTGCTGCCGTCTGTCGTTTCAATGCGCCCGACGACTTCGGGCGGTGTCGTGGCGTTCACCGACCAGACGGTAATCTCGATATCCATGCCTGCGACGGGACGACCGAAAAGCTTGGTGTAATCCTCTTCGAACCGCGCTTCAAATGTAGCCGCGTCCGGATTCATCACCTGCTCTTCGGTGAGGTCAACCGGGATTTCCCAACCCTGACCGGTGTAGCGCATGTAGACCTTGAATTCTGAAAGGATCGGGCTGACTTCATCGCAGGTGCGCACGAAGCCTGTCGCTTCAGCCTTGAGATCGATCAGGAGGCCCTTGATTCTGTCCGCATCGAAATCGCTCAGCTTCATGTAGACTGAACGATTGGCCTCAAAGCTGAAGGGCGCGCGCAGGAATCCAATGGCAGAGCCGACACCCGCGCCGGGCGGTACAAGCAGCCGCTCAACCCCGAGTTTTTCGCAAAGACGCCCAGCATGTAAAGGGGCGGCCCCCCCAAAGGCGATCATAGTATAATCGCTCAGGTCTTCGCCATTCTCGACTGCATGGACACGCGCCGCATTGGCCATGTTTTCATCGACTACTTCGGCCACGCCAAAGGCCGCCTCGACCGCGTCCATGTCCAGAGTGTCTCCGACGTACGCGCTCAACGCTTGTTTTGATTGATCCGGATGAAGGGTGATCGAGCCTCCAGCGAAGTTATCCGGGTCCAGTTTGCCAAGAACAAGGTCTGCATCCGTCACACCTGGGCGTTCACCTCCGCGCCCGTAGCAGGCAGGCCCCGGCTCGGATCCGGCACTTTCGGGGCCCACACGGATTTGCCGCATGCCGTCCAAATGGGCGATGCTGCCGCCGCCCGCGCCAATCTCCACCATGTCGATCACCGGAATCGAAATCGGCATACCTGACCCCTTCTTGAACCGGTAGGTGCGCGCGACCTCAAAGACACGACTGGTTTTTGGCGTCTGATTTTTGATGAGACAGATCTTCGCCGTGGTCCCGCCCATGTCGAACGACAGCACTTTGTCCAGGCCATAACGGGCCGCTATGTGGGCCGCGAAGACCGCACCACCCGCCGGCCCACTTTCTACCAGTCGCACCGGAAAATCGGCCGCATTCTGGATCGAGATGATCCCACCACCAGAATGCATCAGGAAAATGCGACAGGCGACACCTTCGCCGCGCAGCCGATCCTCCAGCCGTCCAAGGTAGGAGGCCATCAGCGGTTTGATATACGCGTTGGCCACGACAGTGTTGAAACGTTCGTATTCACGCATCTGCGGCGATACCTCGGACGAGATGGACACCGACACGTCGGGCAGCCTCTCTGCCAAAACCTCACGCACCAACTGCTCATGCTTGGGGTTGAGGTAAGAGTGGATCAAGCCAACCGCGACGCTTTCGAAGCCGGCTTCTGCAATGCGATCCACAACGGCTTCGACATCTGCACGCTCAAGCTCTACCAGGATTTCTCCTTTGGCATTCACGCGTCCGGGGACGGTGAATCGCATCTGACGCGGCAACAGCGGATCAGGAAGACTGAGGTTCAGATCATACTGCTCAAACCGGCTTTCGGTACGCATCTCGATCACATCGCGGAAGCCTTCCGTCGTGATCAACGCCGTTTTGGCACCGCGTCGCTCAATCAGCGCGTTGGTGGCCAATGTGGTCCCATGAATGATCTGTTCGATCTGCGAAGGCTCTACGCCCGCCTTAGCGCAGACCTGATGTATTCCGTCGATGATCGCGTTTTCGGGAGCCGCATAGGTCGTCAGGACTTTCACCGAATGCTGTTCGCCGACCTTTTCCAGAACGACATCTGTGAATGTGCCGCCAATATCGACGCCCACTCGAATAGGTTCTGCCTTCATCTGTCTCTCCACATGCGCACAAGATCAGTATGTCGATATGGGACCATGGCAGATTAGAATTCAAATCAATTGATTTTCTACACCCTATAGATTTAATTTATCCTCCGTTGCACTCGGCCGAATAGTAGCCGCAATGTCACTCGCCTTTTCGACAAACCGCGGCGCCCGATTTGAGTTGAAGCGCGCGAAAAATGTCAAAGGCGGCGCAGTCCAATCCGAAATGGGCGATTTCAACCGGCCTGCGTCCAACTCGCCTTGCACAAGCGACCTTGGAAGAAGCGCCACACCCATCCCCTCACTGACCATCGGCAGACACGCTGACAACGCGCTGGAATGGACGATCTTGCCAGCATCGTACCCACGCTCTCTCGCCAATTCATGCAAGGCATTCCCCGCGGCCGTGTGGCGCGCATGGGTCAAGACAGCGCGGTCAAAGAAACGCCCGACCGAGGCTCCCTCCGCAAGGCCATCTACGACTTCTTCATTCGCCACCCAGACATATGTTTCGCTGGAAAGCATTCTTTCGCCCGACGTCCGCGAAACAAACGGGGCATTCTGAAGGGCAAGGTCAAGCTGCCCTTCTCGAAGGCGCTCTTCGATTTGGCGAGACAAGTCGACCTGAAGTTCAACCCGAAGGTTGGGATATTCTCGCCGCAGCTGACGGAGGAAGGGTTGAAGCCAAGTACAGGCGACCAGTTCTGTCACACCAAGCCGTAAACGTTCTTCGATAAGCTCCTGCCGACCCGCCGCTTCCAGCAACGCCTCTCCCGCCCTAAGCACGTCCCGCGTCCGCTCAAGAAGATCTTTGCCTTTGGTGGTCAGACGTACGGAACCGGCGTCGCGATAAAGAAGCGTGACATCTAAGGCGGCTTCTAATGCAGATATCCGCGATGAGATGTTGGGTTGAGTTGTGCCAAGGGCAGCGGCTGCTGCTCTAAAGGTTCCCATGTCCACAACAAATGAGAAGGCTTCGAGCTGCTTGAGTGTGATCCGGCTTTTTATCATCTTCAATCTCATGATCAGTTTTCATGATCATGCACGGCACCGATTTTTCAGCAACTTCAATCGAGAAGACACCACTTTTTAATCACATGACTTCGTCCGAAAGGAGTGTTGAGCAGACCTTAGTTTCTCCGAGGGCAAAGTCTAGTTTATCCGCATCGCGGTCCTTTGTGTGTGGCGGACGTCAATGTCAGCTTCGGGCTGGAAGCTGCCGTTAGACAGGTTTTGTTCGAGTGGCCGGTAAAGCCGGAACTACTCTTGAGCCCTTGTATGCGCCATCTAGGCTCAGGCCCCATTGATTTTCACTGTGCTGCGTGATTCACCACGCCCAAAACGAGCGGTGAACATGTCTGATCTTTTCTGGCTAAACAACGAGCATATGGCCCGTCTGGAGCCCTTCTTCCCCAAGTCCCACGGGAAGCCTCGCGTGGACGACCGACGCGTCCTGAGCGGGATTATCTTCATAAACCGCAATGGGTTACGGTGGCGGGACGCAGCCAAGGAAT
>NZ_ONZG01000035.1 GCF_900302455.1 Falsiruegeria mediterranea M17 | reverse complement strand
GCCATCGCCCAAAACCTCCGGAAACTAGCAAAACTCAAGCCAATGGTGACAACCACCGGCTGACAACAAGCCTCAGCATCGGTCGTTCAATAAAATCAGCGCAGTAGCTAAACGCGCAACGCCAAAACCAACGACCTTTTCAACGAAATCGGCGGATTGCGGGCTTTCGCTGCATCTGCGAACTGATCAAACCGCAACGTTGAATGCCGACATCCACATTCGCTCGAAACCGAGGTGTTCTCTGAACCGCCGCATGGCGGCAACGAGCCGAGGCTGTGTGAAAACTCCAGACATTCGGCTTTCTCTACCAAAAATGGGCCTTAGATGCGTCCTGTCGCGCAGTTGGGGGAGTGTTTACTCAGGTGCTCGAAACGAAGGCGACGAGAGAGGTCACTGGACTGAGTTTTCACACAGCCTCAGCCCAGAGCGGCCAGATTGAATTCGCCCGCTTTTGCAGGTGCTGCAAGCAAACCGCCCCAGCCGATACAAAAGGAGCGTCGCGGCTAAAAACCCAAGCGCTTTGGCGTAGATGTAGCGCGTTGCAGTCAGTTGCCGATGCTTACGCAAGATGCGCTCTTGACAAAAGAAATGCGGAGGCCACCTTTCTAAGGAAAAACGAGAGCCACAAGTTAGGAAGATTTTACGTGCAGCATTTCATCCCCCACAAGGTAAAACTGGCTGCGCTAGCGGCTTTCATCACGACCCTTCCGCACTTCGTGTCCGCCGACGGCCCGACCTATGCCGCCAAGGTCCCCGAAAAGCTCCTCACGCCTGATACTGTCGAAACCGAGCGCCTTGGGACGCTCAACTTTTTCGACGGTCTGCCGACCGAAGAAACCGTCGGCAAACTTTGGGACAACCTCGATTTCATGCGCGGAGTCGATGCTTTCTTGCATGGTATCCCGGCAACTTCGGTTCACGCATTTTGTAAGGGGTTGGAAGATTACGGCGTAGAGCCTTTCGCCGCAGGGATCACTGAGGAACTTCTGGACGCCCGCAGCCTTATGCTGACCGCGAATACCACGACCATGTATGTGCTGTTCTGTATCGACACCAAGACTGGTCCAGTGGTGGTTGATGTGCCGCCAGTTACCATCGGTCCGATCGACGATGCTTATTTCCGTTGGGTAACCGATATTGGTTTCACGGGCCCGGATCAGGGTCGAGGTGGGCGCTATCTGTTTGTGCCGCCCGAGTACGAAGGTGAGCTACCCGAAAACGGGGCGCATATTGTGCATTCGTCGACCTACAAGCACTTTGTTCTGATGCGGGCATTCGTGCTCGACGACGGCCTGGAAGGCACCGTCAAGCGGATGAAAGACAACTTCCGCATGTTCCCCTACAGCGAGATCGCGAATCCACCGGAGCAGAAGTTCGTACAGCTGACCGGTGGTCAATGGAACACCATCCATGGAAACGATTTTTCGTTCTATGAAGAATTGAATGCCGCCGTGCAATATGAACCCCCCAATGCATTCCCGCCCGAAATCGCGGGTATCTTCGACAGTATCGGCATCCGGCACGGTCAGCCGTTTGAGCCTGACCAGCGGATGCGGGATATCCTGACTGAAGCGGGTGCAGTCGGGAACGCAACGGCCCGGGCGATGTCTTTCAGCCCACGCGATCTTGGCGTCTACCTCTTTGAAGGCCGTGAATGGACGACGCCCTATGCCCGGCTGAGCCACGAGTTTCTTCAAGATGATGTGCGCATTCTAAGCGACCGGACGTTCTTTCATTACATGGCCACCGGCATTACACCGGCCATGTCCAACCCACGTGTCGGGTCCGGATCAGTCTACGGGTTCACGGCAAAAGATGCAGACGGCGTCTATCTGGATGGTGGAAAGACATATCGCATTGATCTGCCGACGCCGGTGCCTGCGGGCGATTTCTGGTCGATTACCGTCTACGACAATCAGCATCGGTCAATGTTGGAAACCGATCAGAAACTTGCGGGGATCGACAGTACAGTCCCAGAGATCGAGCCGAACGAAGACGGTTCCTGGACCGTCTGGGTGGGGCCTCAGCCGCCGGAAGGCAAAGAAGGCAACTGGGTGCAGACCACACCTGGGAAATCCTGGTCGTCTATCATCCGTCTCTACAGCCCTGGTCAGGAATGGTTCGACAAGACCTGGATGCCAGGTGACTTCGTGCTGGTGGAGGAGTAAACTGTACTGCGTGCACGAGGCGGAGAGCGCGGATGTAAACTATCGCCACGTGAAAGAGGGAGATTTCCCTGCCGACCTTATGGCGGAGATCAAGAAGTCATTAGGACCGGTACCCGCGAGCGCTGCGGTGTAGCGATCCTATGTCAGGAGCGGTGGGTGCCGCGGTTCTCGAACTCTGGTGCAAGCGACAGCAAGGAACTGTCAGCTGCCGTTCAATGGAACCGCAGCGAACGACGGCTGTGTCCGCATTGTCTGAATTCAAGCTGGTCCCAAATTCGCAGGTGCAGCGAACGGCAGGTTCGACGGGCTGCATCGCGGCATCGTGATACCAAGTCGAGCGGCAGGTCTGGGCCGGAAGCGCCAGTTGGCCCCAACTTGGCGTAGGTCCGGAAAGTCCGCAAAGCGGTCACAAGCCAAGACTGACAGCCATCTCCGCTTTGGGCTGACTTCGGGCATCCGGTGGGGCAGATCAAACCACTGGCGATGGCCTTTTGGTGCAAGATCAGGTGCTGCACCGCCGCAATTCGGCTGTGAGCCTTTATTAACCGATGCTGCGTCATGCACATTTCGGCAGTAAGAGGCTGATTTTGTTGAAAAACTGATACTTGATCGAGGCATGATCTGCTGATTCAATTCTCTTATTGATTGGGAGGATTGGCGATGATGGGACCCAAGCAGGAAGCGCAGGCGGCACTGTTTTACGAGTTCTC
>NZ_ONZG01000013.1 GCF_900302455.1 Falsiruegeria mediterranea M17 | reverse complement strand
GAGAACTCGTAAAACAGTGCCGCCTGCGCTTCCTGCTTGGGTCCCATCATCGCCAATCCTCCCAATCAATAAGAGAATTGAATCAGCAGATCATGCCTCGATCAAGTATCAGTTTTTCAACAAAATCAGCCCTATCTCGACACCAAAGCTCAGAAATAGGAATAGCGCTGGTCGCGTCCGCATTGGGCTGGGCAGCCGCCCAGGTTTGACGCAGCGAACGACAGTTTCGAGCCCAAACCAGCCAAAGCCCTGCACGTACAGGCGCGCCGCTGAACGTCGTTGCACTTTTCATAATTGTGTGAGCGACTTCGGTTCTGGACGCGATTGTTTTGGGGTAAACAGCGCCCGGCAAGAAAACTGAATTTGATATGCAGACAAAGTGGGGCAGACTGAACACATGAAGCCGCTCTTGCTGATCATTGCGTATCTTGCCGCTGTGACATTGCCTTTGGTCTTGTCCTGGTTCTTTGGCGGACCGCCGCGCCTTATCCACCAAGAACTTGCCTCAGGACTTGGTATCCTGGCTTTTTCAATGATCCTTATGGAATTTGTTCTGTCTGGCCGCTTCAAGAGTATTTCGAATGGCGTTGGTTTGGATGTGATCATGCGGTTTCATCAGGTCATGGCGCGCACGGCACTGGGTTTTGCCCTGCTACATCCCTTCCTCTACCGAGGTACGCCTTCTGGTGGTCAGCGTCCTTGGGACCCTACGCGACAACTAACAATCACAACTGATTTTTCCGCTCTTTTCACAGGCATTGCTGCTTTTCTGCTTCTTCCAAGCCTTGTTCTTCTGGCAGTCGGACGTACTCACCTAGGCTACCGATACGAGACTTGGCGCCTGATACACGGGATCGGTGCGCTCTTGATCGCGCTGCTTCTGTTGCATCACACCACCTATGCTGGGCGATATGGATCGCAGCCGGCGATGACGTGGGTGTGGCTGGCGATGACGGGTGTTGCAGTTGGATCGCTGCTTTATGTCTATCTGCTTGTGCCACTTCGGGATAAAACACGCCCGTGGCTAGTTACCTCCGTCACCCAATTGACGCCCAAACAATGGGAGTTAACGGTGAAACCAAAGGGCCATTCTGGCCTTGATTACAACGCTGGGCAATTTGTGTGGTTGAATGTGGGACACAGTTCATTCTCGATGAAAGAAAACCCATTCTCCATTTGCTCCGCGCCGGGGGCGGGGCCGGAAATTTCCTTCATGATCAAAGAGCTTGGCGACTTCACGCGAACCATTGGCCAGATACCGGCAGGAACGTTCGCCTATCTTGACGGCCCCTATGGCCATCTGACTGTTGATGGCCGCACCGAACCGGGGATCGCTCTTATTGCAGGGGGTGTGGGGCTTGCGCCACTGATTGGCATCCTCCGGCAAATGCGCCTGTCCGGGGATCCGCGCAAGGTGAAGTTGATCTATGGAAACCGGGTGGCTGATCAGATTGCCTTTCGTGACGAATTGGCAGCACAAGACGTAGTCTATGTGCTCTCAGAACCGCCGGAAAGCTGGCACGGAGAGACAGGCTTTATCGATACCGCACTGATAGATCGTGTCTTTCTGGAACAAGAGCTCAGCGAATGGGTCTTTGTAATGTGTGGCCCCGCGATCATGATGGATAGTGTTGAAGATCACCTGATTGAGAGGGGCACACCCACGCATCGTATCCTTTCGGAGCGGTTCGACTATGACTAATCTGTTTAATCATGTGAGCCTGCGGCGACGGATTTCTTTGACGTTCTGGGTTCTGAACATCGTGTTATGCTTGATAGTCCTCGTCTTTGTACTGCGTTAATTCACGCCTTTGCAGTCGCGCTTTTCAATGACTGGTTTGGGGGAACCGGTTGCATTGCAGCGGAAAACCTTCCGCCCGGCGAAGAAATGCTGCGTGTGCAATAGCTGCAGCAGCAAAAGTCCGGAAAGTCCCGCTTGTCGTCCGCGCCTCAAGGGGGGGCAAGGTCCGATGCGGGGTGAAAATTGTCTCACGAGAGAATCGAGACGATGTTTACTGTGGGCAGGGGATGAAATCTGAAGTCCTGGTTGCGAACGGTGAGGTGTGGTAGTTCGGCTATGTGTAAAACAGGTCTTGTTGGACCCCTTGGCAAAAAGAAGCGCGAGACTTGGGCCAAAAATAGCGATCGCTGTTTCATGTAGAGCCAACTCGCTAGAATCATGTCTGGCAGGTTGGCATTGACCAAGTGAGGCGCCTTGCGTTGGCATATACCCCAGAGTAGTCCTCACCACCTTCGACAAACCAGGTCATCTCTCGCTTAGGAAGCCTGATCTTAAGCTTTTGATCGAGAGAAATTTCTCAAAACAAGGAGCGATTCCGTTTCCCTTGTTTTTGTTTTGTTCATGAAGTGTCTGGGAAACAATTTTGCCCAAAGTCTTGATTGAATGAGCGAGTACTGCGTCTTGAAAACCGTTGGGCGTGAGAGCGTCCCCAGGGTTCGAATCCCTGTCTCCCCGCCGCAAACCATTCGCAAACCCGAGACGAGGCCCCATTGAGGACCTTTTTTCTTTTTTTAAAAGGGGTTTAGCTGAGTCATCCGACTTTCGGAGACTGGCCCCTGGCTCGAAATCGGTCTCCTAACGTCCCGCGTCTCTTTCTACCCGCCCTTCACTCAAATCAAGACGGCTTCAAAACTAAACGTCTCTTCAGACGCTTGGCGGGAATGGACTGCGTCGCAGTTGCAGTGATTTTGACCGCTGGGGGTGCGAACAGATCCGGTGCAGGCCTTCCAGGGGCGGCTCGATGTGCCAGAGATCACGGACAATGCACAAAGCTGTACCGTGACCATCAGCTATGAAAGTCGCCTCATCGATCTCAACAGACCGCGAAGTTGGCGCTAGGGTTTCTTTTCAAGAAGTCACTCGGCCAAACGGCTACAAACCCATTACTAAAAAAAGAACTTAACACCCACATATGGGCCATGTTGGTCTGTATCATAGGCGAACGGACCACCCGAAAGTACCGTTGAATAGTCTATACTATAGTAGCGATAGCCGAAAGTCAGAGCGGTTCTTTCCCAAGGTTGGTAATCGAATCCAAAGTTTGCACCGATCTGAAGATCATTGCCTCCTGCACCAAAGCCGCCTAGCTCCAGCGAAGCTACAGAAGTCCATTTGTCGTTCAGCCGCCACATGCCTCGCGCGCCAACTACCGGCTCCCACCAAGCCTCATCTCCGCCCGCAGTTGGAAGCGCACCAATATTCGCTTCCTGTTTTAGGTTGTTGTATCGAATCCCACCGTGAACATCAAAAGTGAACCGTTGACCTGAGCCATTTAGGACACCATCTGCGACCCGGTACGCGGCCATCAACGCCACCCATTTTTGGCGTACTGTTACGTCATATGCGGCGCCTGCCGGGCCTGGCAGATTTCCGTCGGCTTTTATGCCTACGTAGTTGGCGTCGACAACAACACCGAAATCTCCCTTCCATGCTTCGTACCGCCCTGAGGCAGCGAAATCGAGCAGATCCAGAACGTCGCTAAGGTTAAGATCAATTGGCACGGTACTCCCATTTATGGTGGACGTACCGGTAGTGCTCAGCGGCGCGAACATGTAAATGCCGACTGTGTGACGCCAGTCGTCTTCACTTTGCCCCTTTGCTGGAAGTGACTGCGCCCAAGCCGTGATCGGGATCATCATTGTCATTAACTTCAGCTGGGCTGTGCGCATCGCCTGAGTCATATTCTTTCTCATCTGCAATTTTCCTTGACGGGATCATCTGTTCCGGATGTTGAGATCAAACGGAAAAGGTTTGTCGTGATTTGGGGATGCATCAGTACTTAAGGCGAACACCTACGCCTAGGCCGCCATCAAAGCTCCTGTCGGACCCGAGTCCGACGAGTATGTCACCATAAACCGCCAGCTGTTTGTTGATGTTGTAACCTAACTGGATTTCAGCGCTTGCAGGGATTGCGTCCCGGTTCCAGTCATATGGTGCAATCAGGTCCAGCTTGGCCCAGTAGTCCTTGGCAAATGGTTGAAGCGCGATCAGCCTCAACGCTGTTTGGCTTACGTCGTTTGGACCGCTGTAGGATGCAAAATGTTGGACCAAGGGAATTAGTGTGAGGCCTGTTCGTGAATTTGCAAATGCGATCCCGCCGAATGGTGCCAGAGTGTCGGCGCCCGCTCCTATGCCTTTCGCTGCATCGCCCAGATCCATAGACCATTCCAGGCCGACGGCCGTGCGCATTCCCCACGTTTCATTGAGCATAGATTCCGAAGGGAAATAGATCGCCTTCAAAATGATCTTTTCAAAGCCTTGCTCTCTTGTGCCTGTGATGTCTGTGGAGTTGTAATGAAGCTCGTATTTCAGCTTCAAATTTGGTCGCATCATATACGCACCATCAATGTACAGATCGTGCAGCTGCGAACCGTTCGTATTATCGAAAGTCTGAAATCGAATATCTGTGTTGTTGACAGCAGCCAACGGGTTCGACGCGTTTTCCTCGGCCGAGCCTATTGATGCAGATAAAAACGCGAAAAAGCCGAAAACTACGGAAATCTTCCAGGCGTGCATCGTTATGTTCCGCATGTTTCGTTGAAAAACGACGGGCGCCAGACCGGTTGACCTGACACCCGCTCTTTTTTAGTGCCAGCTATCAAAGACTTCTCTTGTCTCAATGCTTTCAGGGCGCAAATTTTCGATACCTTCGTAGGGCTTGCCTTTGCCCAAGGGCAGATGTGGGTGTTTTTCGATGGTCAACGCGTGGCGTTTGGCCATGTCTTGAAAGCTTGCGCCTGACCACAAGGCGTTTCCAATTTGCGGGTTCTCCTCACGTGGATCGCGCAGGATATTGAAGACCGGAGCAGCTGCACCAGGAACGCCGGGAGCGGGCATATGCATCTTGAATTCCTGTTTTACGATAGAACGCAGAACCGGCCCCTCGTAAACGTATACGTAATCACGCCGGGAATTGCCTTCGCCTTCGAGAAGCAAAGCAGTCTGATCCACCCCGTCGATCACCCGGTCGCGCGGAATGTAGTCTGTCGCGTTCGCGATACGGGCAAATGTGGTGAACATATCGCTGACATGCACAATGTCTCCGGCGGCACTTCCTGCTTCGATCACGCCTGGCCAGCGGATAAATGCATCTGTACGTACCCCGCCTTCGAGGTGTTGGGTTTTGCCACCGCGGTAAATCAATTGCGATAGGCCCGAAGTACCCTCGTAGTGATACATCAGACCGTTGTCGGCCATCAGCATTACGACAGTATCTTCGCGAAGACCCAACTCATCTACTTTGGCCAGCAGTTCGCCAATCCATGTGTCCAGAAGCTGTAGCTTGTCTGCATGAAAGCCACCGTTCCGCGAAATTGCCTGTTCCGGATAGGCAAAGTTCAACGGATACAGCGGCCAGTATTGCAAAAAGAAAGGATCGTCTTTCTGAGACAGGTTTTCCAATTGCTCCAGGACCTGTGCCTGATAACGCTCGTTCATCCGTTCGTAATGGGCTTGTGTCCATTCTTCACCCGGTTGAAGGTCGATTTCCTTGGCTGTCCCGCCAGCTTCGCCTTCCAGCCCCGTTACGAGGCCATATGGACGGAACCTCTGATCGATGTGGAACTCATTCGACTGCCCGGACGGGTGAAATCCCAGCATATTGTTTGCCTGCATGGCCTCTCGTGTCATCAGGCTGAGCTGAACTTGCTGGTGAACCGGAAAGGCCGCCCAATCAAACCCTTGGTTGTGAGGGTAGGATTGTTCGATGTCGCCCTGATGCCACTTGCCTACATGAGATGTATTGTATCCGGCCTGCTTTAGGACTTCAGGCAAGGTAACTTCTTCAGAAGCCAGGCCTTCACCCACCAAAGCGACTTTTACTTCTTCAACACCAGCGCGCACGGGGTGACGGCCAGTCAGAAACGCGGTACGCGTCGGAGTACAGGATGGCTCGGTGTACATGCGCATCAGCGACATGCCCTCTTGGGCCAGCTTATTGACGTGTTGGGTGTCTATCCCTGTGACGTAGTTCATTGCTCTGTTGCCCATCTGGCCAAAGCTGACGTCATCAATGAGGATGTACAGAATGTTCGGTGGCTTGCCACCATTCTGTTCCCGATATTCAGCCAGTTTTGCATCGATGGATTTGTCTTGCTCCGCCCAAACGTCACCATGCTGGGCGGCAAGGAAGTTGTATTCGCCGTCGCGAACAATGTCGTCAGTTGCGCTTGCTTTGCTCGAAGCAAGGCCGCTCGCAAACAATACTACCGCCCCGATTCTAAGCCAGCCGATGTCGAGTTTGGATCGTTTTTTCATTTTCGGTCCTTTGTCTTTGATGCAAGTGGTTTCATTTCGCGACGCGAGCCAGGATTTCATTTTTAAGAGCAAGCAGAGTGTTTTCGAGTTGGCAGACCAAACCCCGTTCGGTCTGAGATGCGTTGTCTTCCAAGCCGTTCAGCTCAATCAAGAGAGACTGGTAGTCGAGGCAAATCTCGTTCAGGATTGGATCAATGAGCCGTTCTTCACGCACCGTATTCAAATTGAGCAAGTAATCCTGTCGTTCTCCCAAGAAATTACCCTTCTTGCTTGGCCGCAGCAGCCAGTGTGTTTTGACTGCCACCCAATCAAGTCTATGATCTGTGCTGCATGGGGAAGTGATACACGGTAAATTACCCCATTAATGTGTTGAATTTGTGGATAAATTTCTCTCTACTCAAAGCTGGCGATCCGAGAGGGCATGAGGAAGCCGTGACGCAGGAAACAGAAATCCGACGCGCTCTAGCAAAAATTACGTCTAGCGAAGCTTTCGTTGCTTCTCCACGGATCGTCGACTTTCTGACATACGTGGTCGAAGAAACGCTCGCCGACCGTCAAGAGTTGATCAAGGCCAAGACCATTGCAATGGATGTCTATGGGCGTTCCATGGGAGATGATCTGCAAACCAACTTGGTGCGGGTTGATGCGGGGCGCCTCCGGCGCATGTTGGATGACTTCTACCTCAATGAAAAAGAGAGTTCTTCGCTACGGATCAACGTTCCTAAAGGAACTTATGTTCCAGAGTTCGAAACGATGGTGCCTGGAACTACACTCAAAGAAACCGCGTCCGTAGCTTCCATTCAATACTCGTCGGGCACTTCGACATTCTTTTTGTCAAAGACAGGCATTGTGATCGGCCTGATTTTTGCCCTGTTTGTTGTTGGAAGCATACTATTTATTGGTGGTCCAAAGGACGTCTCTGATAGCACTGAAACGATGCGAAGGGCCGCGGAACGCACTGCTATATTTGACGTTTCTCCGGCGCGCTTGCAAAGTGTGACGCTGGTGGATCAAGCCAGATACCTGATTTTCCCGGCGTTTGATCCGGTCCGTCTCCAAAGTTCGCTCTCTTTGTTCGAGCGTGCGTTCGAACTTGACCCTTACAATAGTGACGCCCTTGCTGGGCTTGCCTTGATGACGTCGATGAAGGGGTTCATGTTGCCTCCATCAGATGCGCGAAACCAGATGGTCGATCAGGGCTTGCTCCTCTCTGATGAAGCCATAGTTATGGCTCCCTCTTCCTCCTGGACCCAGATTGCAAAAGCCTGGTCACTGTTTGTTGCTGGTAGCCACGATGAGGCAATAGACTATGCAGAAGCTAGCGCACATTTGGCGCCCAACGATTCCACAATACAGGATTTCCAGGGTATTATTTATCTGTTTACGGGCCGGTTCAAGGAAGCGATACGGGTCTGCGATCCCGAATTGGACGGCCTGCCATATGATGGTCGTTCGCCTAGGATAAACGCTTTGGGCGCCGCGCATTTTCAATTGGAAAATTACCAAAGTGCAATAGTTGCGCTACAAAGGTCTGTCACTGATGGCGCACCCGTGAGTTCCGTTGCCTCAGCTTTTCTTGCTGCGTCTTATGAAGCAAATGGCCAATCGGAAGAAGGAAGAAGGCTTGCCGAAGAAATAAAGAAAGCCTGGCCAAATGTAGACGTTGTTTCCTTGACCCAGAGACTGTTCGCGCCTGGTGTCGATATGAACGACTTTATATTCTTCTCTACCAAAGTTGGATTGTGAACATCGGCCTTTTTGATGGTTGGTAATGTGGCAAAGGCGTAGTCGGCCCCCAATCGATGTGCTGGCCCTTCGCGAGCTCCCAACTCTTCTAATGATCACGCGCGCCCTTGATCTTCACACTTTGCGCCATTTGTCGAGCGCGTCCTACAGGTGCTCATTCATGGATCATTTATGCACCGTCAATAAGTTGCTCGGCCGCCGGAAAGGTCAAAGACGGCTCCAGTGTTGAATGTGCAATCTTCCGAGCTGAGCCACATCACCATTCGCGCGGCTTCTTCAACCCAACCGAGGCGCTTCATTGGCGATTTGTCGATCATGATCTGCACGAATTCCGGTGCCATCTGATCCAGAATTGCCGTCTTGATCGCTGCGGGAGCGATGCAATTGACCCGGATATCAGTGTGCGCCAGTTCTTTCGCAAGGGACTTGGTGAAGCCGATGACGCCAGCCTTGGAGGCCGAGTAGGCCGAGGCATTAGGCGTGCCTTCCTTGCCCGCAAGCGAAGCCATGTTGATGATCCGGCCAAAGCCAGTTTCCTGCATCACCGGCACAATGGCATGGGCAAGATGGAACGTGCCCGTCAGGTTAACTTCTACAACGCGCGCCCAAACAGCTGGGTCGTTTTCCCAAGTCGGCAAAGTAGGCCCGGCAAAGCCCGCATTATGCGACAAAAAATCAATGCCACCAAAGGCTTTCCGCGTTTCGGCAACAGCTGCGGCGATCTGATTTGGTTGGCTGATGTCCACTGTGCATGAAATCGCACCTTCGAGGGCATCGGTTGGTTCTGACATGTCCCAAATTGCAACATTGGCACCCGCTGCTGCATAGTGACGTGCAATTTCAGCACCAATCCCGGCTGCACCACCGGTGATCACTGCAGTTCGACCCGCGAAGTCGTAAGTTACGTTGCTCATGATGACCTACCGGATAAAGTTCTTCACATAGTCAGCGCCAAGGCCAACCTTCTCGAAATGTGCGCGGCACATGTCGATCTTGGTGAATACATCTTCATAGCCAAGGTGATTTCCGTCAGGATCGCAGTAATACATCACTCCGTTGACCTGAAAGTAAGTGATCATTTCATCTACGTCATCGGGGACCACTAGGGTGTGGGTCTCCCCCGGCGGCTCAAAGACATAGCTGCCTTCTTCGGCAAACCAGTCATGTTCCAGATAATGCCACCGTCCTTTTATCACAAAGCCATGCACCGGACAGGCGTGCCGGTGGCGCGACAGAACACCAGATTTGGTGACCTTCAGCAGGTTCATCCAATAGCCTTGTGAGACATTCAGGCAAAGTGGGCGGAAAAACACGTGTTCAGCCTGCTGCACCCACATGCGTGTGTCATCCTCTGCCAGCGCGTCAGAAACCACGATCTCGGGCAAAGCATCCTGTGGCATCGGATGCTTGTAGGGCACGCGCGGATTTTCATCAGTTTCGGTCAACGGCATTTCGGCTCCTAACTCTTGCGATCACTAATTGCCCATAATGTGGACAGTGCGACCATTATGTGGAATATACAGGTCCAGCACGCCCAGTCAATTGGAGAGCCACAATGGCGAATACAGTCCAGGGAACTCAAAGCTTTGCCCGTAGCATCGGGTT
Source organism: Falsiruegeria mediterranea M17 (assembly GCF_900302455.1). Lineage (GTDB taxonomy): Bacteria > Pseudomonadota > Alphaproteobacteria > Rhodobacterales > Rhodobacteraceae > Falsiruegeria > Falsiruegeria mediterranea. Next base: position 184,094 of record NZ_ONZG01000013.1, on the reverse strand, counting down.
ACTGCAGCATATTTGTGACCGCGCCAGCCCGCCAACTCTGGGCGACCTTCTGGATGAATGTTTTTTTACGCGCCCAACCCTCTACCGTCTGCTCAATGGCTTGGAGGCCGAAGGGTTAATCGTGCAGCTCAGGGACAAAAGCTACAAGCCCGGCCCGCGTCTGATCAATCTCGCCCGTTCTGCGCTTGCCACGTCTGATATTCGTGAAAGGGCGCGAGATGCCTTGGTGCGCGTCAGAGACCAAACGGGTGAAACCGTACATCTCGCCGTGCCAAGCGGCGATGGCCTTGTCTATATTGACAAGATCGAAAGCCTTGAGACGGTGCGTATGAACTCTACGGTAGGCACATTTGTTCCGCTTCATTCCAGCGGGGTTGGCAAAGCCTATCTTGCGGCGCTGTCAGATGAGGAGCTTGCCGCCATTCTGGATACTGTGACCTTGGCGCCCATCACCCCTTTCACGACGATTGATCCGATCAAATTGCGCGAGCAGATCACGCAATGCCGCGCGCAGGGTTTCGTTTTTGACAATCAGGAAAATGAAACGGGGATCGTATGTTTTGGCGCAGCCATCTTGGATGAAGACGCCAAACCGATTGCAGCAATCAGCATATCTGTACCGCTGTTCAGGCTTAAGAAAGACATATCCCATTACACAGCCGCCTTGAAGGAATGCGTTCGCTGGTTGTCGGAGGATGCGATTTAAAAGGCTAAGCAGTCTTCTTAAATCCCAGATTCCCCAAAAGCGTTCGTCGGCAAGCCCTAGAAAAAAGGCACGTTTGGGTCGTCAGCGCTTGTCATCAGGGCATAATTCCGGGTCGCCCGCGAGGTGCTCGAGGAGGGCGCGTACGCGGGCCGTAAGGCGCCTGTTTTGCGGGAACAGCGCAGCGACGACATATGGCGACATCCGGTGTTCGGCGAAAAGCTCGACCAGATCCCCTGACTGCAAGGCGTCTGCGACTGTATAGGCCGGGCACCGCGCGATGGCGGCACCTTGTGCCGCAAGGCGAGCTGACGCAGCAGGAGCGTTCATTCGGAAGCGTCCGTTCACTTGGACAGTCTCTTCTTGGCCGCCGACGTTGAACCTCCAAACCGTGGGCTCTGTCATGTTGCCATCGAGGATGCATTCATGCGTGGCCAGTGCCCGGGGGTGGCTCGGGTACCCTGCTTGCTCCAGATAGGTGGGCGAGGCACAGACTACCAAGGGCATGCGACCCAATTGCCGGACCTTGAGGGAACTGTCACGTAAAGGGCCAATCCTGACGGCGAGGTCGAGGCCTTCCTCAACGATTGACACCCTGCGATCCGAAAATTTAACGTCGAGCTCCACTTGAGGGTGTTTTTTGCCAAAATTGGCGAGCGAAGGAACCAGTCGCAATGCACCGAACCCTGTTGGCGCCGAGATATGGATCACTCCGCGCAGCGACGCCTGTTCATTTCTGACCCGGTCTTCCAGTTCGTCGAACCCATCGAGAAGTGGCTCGCACAGCATTAGGTATGTCGCGCCAGCATCAGTCAAAGAAACACTGCGGGTCGTTCGATTAAGCAACTGCACCCCAAGCGCGTTCTCCAGATCAGCTACGTATTTACTCACCAAACGCGCCGACCGCCCCATGCGCTGCGCTGCCTCGGTAAAAGACGCGTTCCTTGCAACAAGCGCAAAGGCCCGCATGCGGTCAATTTTGTCCATCTTATTGCGCCTTCTGAGGGCTTAAACTTGGCTAAAAATAGGTGATTATCACCCAATTGCACAATGACTAATGTTTGCTAAGCACTCAAACCTGAATGGAGACACACATGTCCAACACTGTTCGTATTCACCATTTCGCAAAATCAGGTCACTCGCATCGCGCTTTGGTCTTTGCGAAACTTGCCGGAATTGCACATGAGGCTGTTCCTGTCGATCTGGGGGCTGGCGCGCATAAGTCGCATGAATTTCTTGCCATGAACCCCGACGGTCAAGTGCCAGTCCTTGAGGATGGCGACGTGATCGTTTCGGACTCGAACGCGATCCTTGTTTACCTCGCGCGGACTTATGCGCCCGACTGGATGCCCAGCGATGCGGTAGGGGAAGCCCATGTGCAGCGCTGGCTCACTTTGGCGGCTGGCGAGATTGCATTTGGGTCCTGCGCGGCGCGATTGATCACCGTTTTTGGCGCGCCGCTGGATCCGGAGTTTGCCGCCGCGACGGCTGAAAAGGCAATGCAAAAACTTGAGCACGGGCTCACCGGCTGTGATTGGCTTGTTGGTGGGCGGCCGACGATCGCCGATGTGGCCAGCTACTCCTATACGGCGCACGCGCCTGAAGGGAATGTTTCGCTCGAGCCGTACCCGAATGTCCGTGCTTGGCTCGCTCGGTTCGAGGCGCTGCCTGGTTTTGAAGCCATGCCGACAACAGCCGTTGGTCTTGTTGCAGCGTGACAGGCGGCGCGGCTAACGTGAAAGGATCAAGCGATGGCACAGATACATAAATCGCACAGAGGCGAGTTGATGCTGCAACGGCGACGTCACACTCCAAAGGAGTTGAGCGATGCGATTCCGCACTACATAGACAGCGACATGCCGCAGCAGCATGCTGATTTCTTTGCGGGGCTGTCCTATTTGCCGTTTGCCACGCTTGATCGACACGGGCGTCCATGGGTGAGCCTGCTTATTACGCGATCAGACAGCGATCCATCGGTTGGCATTCAGATTGCAGGCCAGAATACGACCCATGTGGTAGCGGAAACCAACCCGCACGACCCCCTTGTTCGCGCTTTGAGCCAGGATCCGGCCGTGGCCCCTGAAGAGCGACTATTTGCAGGGGTAGGGGTCGATTTCAGCAATCGCAGGCGCAACAAGATTGCGGGTTCGATCAGGAATTCGTCAGTCGAGGACGCGGGGAAGGTCAGGTTGCAACTGGCGTCCGATCAGCACCTCGGGAACTGTCCCAAATACATTACGGTTCGTTCCCTTGAGCACACACAGCGCAGCCCTGAGCTCGTCTATGATGAGTTTGAGGGGCGCGCATGTGTGTTGCCGGACGAGGCCAAGTCCGTCGCGGCGCGTGCAAGCACTGTGTTTCTGGCGACAAAACACACCAGCGATGGCACTGCCTCGGGCGTTCAAACCGACATGGGGGTTAATCATCGCGGTGGCGCGCCTGGCTTTACCCGGCTTTATGAAGAGGGCGATGGCGCACAAATCACAACCTATCTGGTCATACCCGATCATTCGGGCAATCGCTTCTATCAGTCGCTGGGCAATATTGAGACGGACCCGCAAGTCGGGCTGGTGTTTCCGGACTTTGCAACGGGACAGGTCCTTTACATCACAGGGGAGGCTGAAAACCTGCTTGGCGATGACGCTGATGCGCTTATGCCGCGCGCGAACCTGCTGACACGTATCAAAGTGACGGGGGCAGTTTGCGTAAGCGGAGGCCTTAACCTCAAGCTGGTATCGCAAGAAGAGCTATCGCCCTACAATCCGCCGGTAAAGTACTTGCGCGCGGAGCTGGCACAGAAGGGGCACGCGTTCGAGACGTGCGACGTTGCAACACCGCTAACGGCCACGCTTGTCGCAACAAAACCCCTCTCCAGCTCAATTAGCACTTTCGAGTTCGCGCTGTCGGAGGCGATCAAAACCCCATTGCCCGGAGGATTTGGCGTCTTTGACTTCTCCGGCCTCGTGGATGCTGGATATAGCCACATGAACGAAACGAACCCTCAGCTTGTTAACGATGACCACGTGCGCACGTGGACGCTGTCCAGCGCGCCGAATTTTGACGCAGAGAACAATAGGTTTTACCACGCCGATCAGGTCAGTGTTACCGTCAAGCGAAAATCGGGCGGTCTGATGTCCAATGTCCTACACGCCAATGCGGACAAATTGATCACGCACAAACTTCCTGTTCAGTTCAAGGGAACCGGTGCGGGCTTCTCCTGTTTTCCTGAACTGGCCGAGGGCAAGGTTCCAGAGTTCCCTGCGAATATGCTTTGGATCGCGGGCGGCGTTGGCATCACCCCATTCATGGCGATGTGGGATGGGATAATTCAAGTGGTAAAGACATACCCTCAAACCAAGCTCACCGACATCGTGCTCCTTTTTTCGGGTCGGGATGATGATGTCGCAGTTCTGCAGCACTTTGCGAAGCACAACAAAACTGCCGCGGACAACCTTCGTCTCCGTATCATGGCATTTCAGAGCACAGGCGGAAATTCACTGGCTGGACAATCAGCGCGGGATGAATTGCGTGAAACTTTCTCGGATGACCTACTAAAGCTGGCAGAGCGACGCATCCAGCTTGAAGACATTCAATCCACCCAAGAGCTCGAAATGCGAGAAGTTTACATGTGCGGACCTGATGCTTTGATGAGCTGGACCGAGGCGGCGCTCAACGACTTGGGCATTGAGGAAGCAAGACGTCATCGCGAGTCGTTTGTTTTTTGACACGTGGTCAAATCGGGCTGCATGGCTTTGCATGCAGGAACTTCAACTCTCTTCCTGGGTGTTGGAACGGCTGCAAACCTGCCAAAGTTGGCCAAGATTTCGTTCTGTTCTCTTGGTCCAATAGCCGCTTGGAATGCCACACCCGCAGAAACCGAAGGTCACGCTCACCGTCGATTTTGGGCCGCTCACGTCATGAGCGCGTCGGCTTTCACAGCGACTTTGCAGAGGGTGCTCTATCTGCGCAATGCTGTCGTTGGAGAAGGGTACAATGAAAATCCGAAACCAGAGGGCGTTCGCTACAGAGTGCGAGCAAGGAAACAAAACCAGTGTTTGTCGCGCGTCTCGAAGTTGCCATGTATTTGGATTGTGAAACCAAGCTTTGGACGCAAGTCGAGAACGGCAATCCAATTCACCAAAGATGGCTTTGCGTCGGGCCGCATTTGCATAATTAGTTGCGGTCATGGAGACGGGTCACCATAGTTCGGACATACGGATCGAAACAGGAAGCGCCAATGCCAGCACGAAACCGCTTTGCCGAACTGCATGACGAAATCACTGAATGGCGACGAGACTTTCACGCCCATCCTGAGTTGCGGTTCCAGGAACATCGCACGGCGGCCAAGGTGGCAGAGCTTCTTGCCGACTTCGGTTGCGACGAGGTGGTCAGCGGCGTCGGGCAGACCGGCGTTGTCGGAGTGATCCACGGGCGGGCGCGCGGCTCGGGCAAGACTATCGGCTTTCGTGCGGATATGGATGCTTTACCAATTCCCGAAACCACTGGCCTCCCACATGCTTCGAAACATCCAGGCGTAATGCATGCCTGCGGCCATGACGGCCATACCGCAATGCTTCTGGGTGCAGCAAAGTACCTAGCCGAAACACGAAACTTCGACGGTTCGGTTGTGCTGATCTTTCAACCTGCAGAAGAGGGTGGTGGCGGCGCTCGTGCCATGCTTGATGACGGGCTATTGAACCGCTGGGGCATTCAAGAGGTTTACGGCATGCACAACTGGCCGAGCATTCCCGCTGGCCAGTTCGCTGTGCGTGACGGTCCTCAGATGGCCGCCACTGCTTTCTTTGATCTCACTATCAAGGGGCAGGGCGGTCATGCAGCTTTGCCGCACAAGGCAGTGGATACAACAGTGGCAGCAGCACATGTGGTCGTGGCGCTCCAAACGATCGCGGCACGGAATATCGACCCTCTGAAAACCGTTGTCGTCTCGACTTGCGGTCTGCGAAGCGACAGCGATACCTACAATGTGATCCCGGATGAGATCAATTTGCGCGGCACTGTGCGATATTTCGACCCTGATGTGCATGACGTTGTGCAAAAACGCCTGAAAGAAATCGCCGAGCTCACAGCGCGCGCCCACGGTGCGGAAGCGCATTTACACTACTCCCCGCGCGTACCACCCACGATTAACTCACCCGAAGCCGCCGCACGCGCAGCGGAAGCCGCGCATAAAGTTTCCGGTCACGTCATTCGCGACTTTGATCCGGTTATGCCGGGCGAGGACTTCGCTGAAATGCTGGCCGAACGCACCGGCGCCTATCTCTTCCTCGGCAACGGCGACAGCGCTGACCTTCACAACCCGAGCTATGAGTTCAACGACGAGTTAATTCCCCTCGGTTGTAGTTGGTATGCGGAAATGGCCGAACAAAGCATGCCCTTGGGGTGAGTGGGCGTCCATTGGAATTTCTACGGCAAAGCGCTTGCCGCAGAGAGTTTTTCCGTTCCTTACGTGATGGATACGGTGGCCTCGAAACCGGCCCGTGCCAAGGCGCATGCTTGCAAAAATGACCAGTGATTTTTCAGAAGGCGTGCAGCTGATGCGGGAGTATGATCCGACGATGATCAATCTCGTGCGGTCGGAATTTCTGAGCCGATGTCACAGCCGAAATGCACTCGCAATCGGTGGTGTACTCGACGATCCTGCGACGGGCGCCGCTGCCGCTGCGCTGTCGGGTTATCTTCGAGACATAGGCTGACCCCACAAAGGTGAGATCGAAATCGTGCATGGGCAAGACATGGACGCAAAATCTTTGCTCAAATCCAAAACCAGCTTAGTTCTACGGCAGTGCCTTCTCGTCTACCAATCCGGACATTTGTTGCGCTTGCGGGATCAAATGCATCTTCGTTGGCGACAACATCAACGTAGCGTTCGGAGATATGTGACCAGCTGAGAATCAGAGGATGGTCGCCATTGCCGTCTGGATGCTCCCGAAACGTGATCCAAAAAACTGTTTGACCTTCCTCTTGCTGGAAGCTGTAGGCCTCAAAAAAATCAATCAACGATGTGGGACTATGAAGAAGACCATCCTGATTTCAGCAATCGCAGCCGCAGGCACCTTAGGTTACCTTTTATGGCCCGGCCCCAATTCCGATCAATCAACCGCAACTCGGACCACAGCTCAGGGCGCTGCGCTCGTTGAGATTGTTCTGCCGGAACGACTTACCACCAATGCGCAGATCGGAAAACGGGGCTTTGACGCGAATTGCGCAGCCTGTCATGGATTGAATGCGGTCGGGCAGCAAGGCGTCGCTCCGCCGTTGGTTCATGTCATCTACGAGCCAGGCCACCATGGAGATGAGAGCTTTCAACGCGCCGTTGCGCAGGGCGTCAGAGCCCATCATTGGCCCTTTGGCAACATGCCTCCTGTCGACGGTTTGTCCCGCCCAGATGTCACGATGATCACGCAATATGTGCGCGAGTTGCAGCGGGCCAATGGTATCAACTGATCATGCAAGAGATTGCCGGAACACGCATTGCTGCGACAACAACCTGGATCGCCGTGTCCATTTTGCTTTCATCTCCATCAGTGGCGGATCATGAACTTCTTGAGCGTGACCTCAAGGATGGGCAGGCGCTGTACAAAGAGCATTGTGCCTCTTGCCACGGTAGTAATCTTGAAGGCCAGGACAACTGGCGTTCGCCCAACAGCGACGGCACGTTGCCAGCGCCCCCGCATGACGAGACGGGGCACACGTGGCACCACGATAATCAACTCCTCTTTGACTACACCAAACTGGGCGGCAGCCGGGCGCTTGCTGCAATCGGAGTGCAGGATTTTAACAGTGGGATGCCGGCATTCGACGACATCCTCTCTGACGACGACGTCTGGAACATTCTGGCTTTCATCAGATCAACCTGGCCCGAGCGTGTGCAAAAGATACAAGCGAGCCGTAATCCACCACATCAGTAACCCGTGGAATTCCGGCTATTCATAAAGTTGCTCAAAAAAGTTGAAAATCACGTTTGACCCTCCACCTGCTGGAAGCCGTATCCAGCACGAAAGTCGAGCAGAAGAGTCACCAAGTCCAAGCCCATGAGCATCAAACGTACAGCCTTGAAGATGTTCCAGATCGTGATGACGATCGGGCATTTGGTGTTTGTCGCGTTTTCGTCATCGCATGAGCATGTATCGCAGGCTGCGACCCTGGGCAGTGAACATGTCCAAATGGATCACGACTCCAATCCGGTGCAGGGCACGCACTCAGAGACCTGCCGGGTGCATGTCGCTTGCAGTCTTGCCGCGATGCCGACGTCACTCCAAACTTGAGAAAACCAATGACAGCAACGCAATTCATGCGTGCGGCTGCCACTTGTCTTGTCGTCGGGATCACCGGGACAAGGGCAGGTGGCCGACTTGCGCTTCGATGCAGCCCGTCAGTGCCGCAGTTGATGCACCGAGCAAAAACTCGAGTGCGGGAAATGAATAATTCTTTGTATGACTTGGGTCGCAAAGCAATCTGAGACCGGCACGCATATGTACAACGTCAACAACTTCCCCTGGACAGTTTCGCCGGGGCAGGTGCCTCCATCTGCGACATCATGAACCCCGTGAACTGCTTCAGGTGGTCTGTGCGCGGATCGTTGGTCCGTCAAGCCAACCTGATGTGGCGCCGAAACTTCCATTTGAAATGGGGTGCAAAGTAGCCGATCCCCAAGCTGTCAGGACCGCTGACGGACAAAGCCGGGAAGAGTGCTGCCCCCTCTCTGAGGGCAACCATCCGTCGCAGCATTTCAAGACTGCTGGCGACTCGGCGCTCCGGCCTGTCAATCCAGTCTCAAAGCGCGACCGTCTGATCCGGCAGGCAATGCTTTTCAGACAGAAACACCAGCCTGGAGGCCAGAATTCCTGGCCAGCACGTCGACTGGCCAGATTTCTTCTTCAGCTCCTTTGGGCAGCCGACTGAAACCGCTACTGCAGTTTGCCCGGCAAGCTCAGATCGCCTGAAGCGATGTCGAAAACATCCGTGACGCACAAAAGCGGCGCATGGATGCTGGCGTTCACCCGAAGCGCGGACGTGACGCCGTCATAGGCAAAGCCGTCCAGCTCGACGCTGCTGGCAAAACCCGCGTTCACTGTGATTTCTGGCCCGTCGAACAGCGGCGTGAAGCCGGGGCTGTCCAAAAAGATCGGGAAACCGGGCCAAGTTGCGGGCAGCCTTGGCGAGGTGCCTTCCGGGATGTCGCGCACCGCAAGGGCACCCGGGCCGCAGGCCTCGGTCGGGATCAGCACCACCCAGTGACTGTGCCATTCGATGCCGTCATTGGCCGGATCGCCATCCCCGTTTTCATCAAAAAGCGGGGTGTCGTCAAAATCCGGGTGGCTGGTCGCGGCCATTGCCAGGATGCCAGTGCCACCCTCGAACCCCACTGCCGAAGGGTCCAGAGAGGTGGGCCACACATAAGACCAGACATCTGATCCGCCCACTGCGCCGGTTGCTGCCGGAACCGAGGCCCCAGCGGTTCCGTTGGTCGTCATGTGGAACGTTACCGTGTTGCCGTTGCGGTGCGCATGTGCGGCAAGAATGTCGAAGTCCGCCACTTTACCCGCATCCGACGGCGAGATGACGGCCCCCTCTTGATGCAGAGCGTGATTGCCGTCTGCGGCAACTGACGAAGCTCCGACCAAAATGGTGGCAACGGATATCCAGGGAAGTCTCATGTCGTATCTCCAGTTATTTGATGTCGACTCGCTATTTATATCGACTCGCTACTATAAGACACGCGCCTATTGCAACTTTAATTTCGACTCGCTACCTTCTGAGGTATGAGAAACGACCATAGTATCCGCATCCTCATCAACCGGCTGGCCAGACTAGATTCGGCTGCTGGCTGGGATGGCGATTTGAACCCGACACAACGGGCTGCACTGGAGTATCTGTCTGAAGCAAATCAGTTTTCCCGGTCGCCGTCGCATGTCGCCGACTACCTGGGAACCACGCGCGGGACGATGTCCCAAACGCTGAAGGCCTTGATGCGAAAGGGCTATGCGGCGGAACACCGGCAGAAATCTGACCAGCGTTCAATTTCCTATGAGCTGACCGAGGCAGGCATCGCTGCCGTGACGGAACCCAACCCGATTGCAGATGCCATTGGCAATCTGCCCACCAGCGTTCAGGACGCGCTCAAAGACGGATTGCTTCAAGGCTTGAGACTGGCTCTGGCGGCCAACGGCGGCCAGTCTTTCGGTAGATGCAAAACCTGCGCCTACCATGACGCCGCGTCCGAAAACGGCTTCTGCACCTTACTGGGGCTCAAGCTGGAACCCGGCGAAAACAACAAAATCTGTATCGAACACAAAGAGGCCTGAATGACCCTTCCTGACCTGTCGGCAGAAATCGGTGGAATATTCCTGGGCAGCATTCAGGGCCGCTGGGAGGGAAAGCCGCCCTCGGCCATTCAAAAAGACCAAGCGTTCGGCCGTCAAGCCATTACGTTGACTGGTTTTTCCGATGATGCCCAAGCAGACCTGACCGTGCATGGCGGCGAAGACAAGGCCATCCATCACTATGCGCTGGATCATTACGCGGCCTGGAAAAATGAGGGGCAGATGGCAGCGGGAACCAAACCGGCCGCCTTTGGAGAAAACATCGCAACAACAGGGCTGACCGAAGAAAACCTCTGTATCGGCGATATCCTGAAGCTGGGCACAGCAACCGTTCAGATCAGCCAAGGCCGTCAGCCCTGTTGGAAGCTGGGGCTGCACACAGGCAACGAAAAGATGCCCTATCTGTTTCAGAAAACGGGCCGCACCGGATGGTACTATCGGGTGCTGGAAACCGGCACTGCGGCAGCGGGTGACAGGATAACTCTAATAGAAAGGCGCAACCCGGACTGGAGTGTCCTGCGCGTAACCCGCGCCCGGCTGACACGCAGGGTATCCCCGGAAGAGGCGCAAGCACTGGCAGAGTTGACGGATCTCGCCATCGGTTGGCGACAGGCCTTCGCACGCATGGCCGGGGGCGATACAAAAGAAGACACAAGCGCACGGCTTGCTGGTCAACACTGATACCTGTGAACCGGCCTGGCCTATGGACTCCGCGCAAAAACACCCGCTGTCTCAGGTATGGGCTGGGAGCGGGCGTCGTCGCTGGTCTTGTGTCGAACCTTTGTCACATAGGTGGCGCGCGGGCTACTGAACCACTCCACGCAGTAACTCGATGAGCTTGCTGGCCTCATCCTTGCCGAGCAGGGATTGAAACTCGATGTCTTGTTCCTGCACTTCTTCCCGGATCTGCAGCATCCGCTTTTTGCCAAGGGCCGTTGGAAGAACGTTGACCTGCCGGTGGTCGGCTTGCGCGACTTGCCGATGTACCAATCCATCCGACACCATTCGGTCGACCAATTTGGTCAATGTCGGTGGGTTCATCAAAACAACCTCAGCCAGCTGCCCCATCGTCAGTCTATGACCCGCCTCGAGCGTCTCAAGAATGCGCCATGCTTCGATCTGGATGCCGTGTTGTTTCAGGCGTGTGCTCAAAGATGCCTGCATCTTTCGATGGGCCGCAGCCAGAGCATACGACAGATAGTCCTGAATTGGGTTTGAGCTCGATTCCATCGGGGCACCTGTGTTTGGCTCTCGAAATTTATTTGACTTGGAAAGTAAAATCAATTGGTATGTAGCGGTTCCCGATCCAGCAAGGAAGGGCCGAGCCACTTTGACCACGTTACCCAGTATTCCAACCGAACTTGAGGAACTGCGCGATGATCCCATGTTGCGCGGCAAGGGAACTTTTCGGATCGCTCTGCTCATTCCTTTGTGTGGTGCCGCAGGACTTTGGGCCCCGTCCTGCATCTCGAGCGCTCAGGTGGCGGTCGAAGAGCTGAACCGGACCCAGGGCATAGACGGCCGCAAAGTGCAGCTCATCATGATCGATGCAGCGATGGAGGCCCGTATCTCGATTGAAGAGACGGTCAATGATCTGATCGAAACAAATTCGATCGATGCCATCGTAGGAATGCACATCAGTGCAATTCGCCAACGCCTCAGCAAGGTTGTTCGGCAACGGATCCCCTACATCTATACGCCGCTGTACGAAGGCGGTGAGCGAACAGAGGGTTTGTTCGCGATTGGCGAAACCCCGGAAGAACAGCTGGGCCCGTCGATTGAGCACATCCAAAACGAATATCGACCACGCAGTTGGGCACTGATCGGCAACGATTATGTGTGGCCCAGGACGTCACACAACTATGCCAAGGCCAAATTGCAGGAAATGTCCGTTGGACTGGCCTATGAGAAATATCTGCCCTTTGGCCTGACCAGCATGACCCGGTTTGTCGAAGAAATTTCCAACTCCGGTGCCGAGGCCGTTTTGATCTCGCTTGTGGGACAGGACGCGGTTGCGTTCAACCGGGCCTTTGGCAAAGCCAAATTGCATGATCGGATGGTTCGTCTGTCCTGCGCCATCGAAGAAAACGGTCTGTTGGGATGCGGTGCAAACAACAGCAAGCGATTGTTCGCTGCATCCTCTTATTTCGGGACATTGCCGACAGAGGCGAACCAAGCTTTCAAGGAAAAATACTACCGCGTGCATGGGGATCAAGCGCCGGTGCTGAACGCATTGGGTCAATCCACCTATGAAGGGGTGCATTTTCTGGCCGGATTGATGGAAGGACACGCCAAGGTTTGGCGCGATCACAGTGTTTCCGATGCCCTGCCCGTGATTCATCGAAGTGGTCGAAAACAGTCGTCCTCCAACAAAAGCAAACGGGCGCCGATCTACCTTGCACGGGCCGATGGGCTGCGATTTGAGGTAATAAAAGAACTATAAAACAGATGCTTAAGTAAAATTAGTTTCCATTTCAATTTTTTTACTTGAAATGGAAAATAAATTCTCTCACGCTTTGACCAACAAATGGATTGCGGGCCCAAGAGAGCCTGGCGATCGGTCAAAGAGGGAGAGTTACCTTGGCTTGGGTTATCCTGCTGGTTCTGCTGGTAGTTGTCGCGTTGGTCGCGATCTGGTTTCTGCAAAGATACTATGCAAAAGCGACCTTGGACGTTGCGCTTGTGAGAACCGGTTTCGGGGGGCGCCGTGTCATCACCGACGGTGGCTGCCTGTCTCTTCCGATTTTGCATCAGGTTCAGAAAGTCTCCATGGGGGCGCTGACTTTCGGCATCAGCCGCGAGGGCCGTGAGGCTGTCCTGACACGGGACAAGATGCGGGCTGATGTTCAGTTTGAATTCGAACTGCGTGTCGCTCCCACGGCTGAGGGCATTGCCACCGCGGCGCAGGCCTTGGGTGCGCGGATCGCCAGAGGGGGCGAAACTGTCGCAGAGGTTTTTACCGGTTCTCTGGTCGACGCTATCCAACGCGCAGCTGCGGTCCGAACGTTGGAAGAGATCCACCTGGATCGGTCCGGGTTCTCTAATGATGTTGCCGAAGCCATTGACGCGCAAGCCGCGAAACTGGGTCTTACGCTTGTGTCGGCCTCTTTGATTGCCGTGGATCAAAGCGATCTGAGCCAGTGGAACGAGAACAACGCCTTTAACGCTCAAGGCATGCGCCAATTGGCAGAGCTTGTAGCTGACCAGCGCAAAGAGCGCATCCGTATCGAAACAGAGGCCGAAGTGGCCGTGCGTGAAAGCCAGTTGGCTCAGCACCAACGACAACTGGAACTGAAGCGCGCAGAGCGTGAAGCAGAGATCGCGCAGCAAGAGCATCTGGCGAAACTCGAAGCGGATGCGAAATCACGCGAAGACCGCGCACGCGACGAGGCCAAGCTGGCCAGCGAAACCACGCGGATTGAAAACGAAAAACGCGTGAAGGCGACGCAGGTGGAATCCGACGAGGCGCTGCGCAAGACCGAGATGGCCGCGATCCGAGCGCTGGAAGAGGAAAAGATCGAAAACGACATCTCGATTGCCAGGAAACGGGCTCAAGAAGCTGAAGCGCGGGCAGAAGAGGAAGAGGCCAAAGCCAAGGTCATCTTGGCGGCCGAAAGCGTACAGGCACAAAAAGAGCGTGCGGTTGCGGAACGAGAACATGAGACCGCCCGTCTGAGACAGCAAAAAGATCTGGAGCTGGAAGGGGCCAAGGTCAGACGTGATGTCGAAACGCTCCTGGAAAAGGCAAACGCCGACGCTGCGGTGAAAACCAAAGCCAGCGCAGTCGAACGCACCCGTATGGAAGCAGAGGCCGCAGGTCGTGCTGCACTGAACGAGGCCGAAAACACGCTGGGCGAGGCAATGATCCGCATGCGGTTGGAAGAGCGCAAGCTCGACCGTTTGCCCGAAATCATGACCCAGATGATGAAGCCAGTCGAAAAAATAGACTCGATACGGATCAATCAGATCTCTGGTGCGGGCGGCACCGGTGACACGGGCCAAGGGGTCGATGGCGCATTTGGTGCGGCCATGGATCAGATCTTGGGAATGGCCGTGCGCTTGCCTGCGATGAAACAGATGGGCGAGGAGATCGGACTTGATTTCGACGCCAACCTGGCTGGTCGAACCGCAGATTACGCGAACCGGATCAAAGACAAACCAAAGACCGAGAAGTGACGGAAAAACCGTCACTTCAACCGGAACGACACTAGGGAGGAAACCGATATGTCACTGAACCGTCGAAACTTTTTGGCCAGCACGGCCGCTCTTGCAAGTGCGTCGATGCTACCACGCGTGGCCCTGGCAGCCGACACGATCAAATTGGGCTCAATCCTGGATACGTCAGGCATTTTCGATGCTTACGGCAAGCCGATGGATATGGCGATGCGTCTTGCTGTTGACGAAATTAACGCGGCCGGTGGTCTGCTTGGCAAACAGGTTGAAGTCACGGCCTATGACACGCAATCGGATATGGCGCTTTACTCTCAATATGGTCAGCAATTGACCCGCCAGGACCAGGTGGATGTGGTGCATGGTGGCATCCTGTCCGCCTCGCGCGAGGCCATTCGCCAGACGATGCGCAAGACAAAAACGCCTTATTTCTACAATGTTCTGTATGAAGGCGGTGTTTGTGATCGCAACATATTCATCAACGGCGTGACCCCGGCCCAGCAAGTTGAAGCCCTGGTGCCTTATGCCATGAGCAAATCCGGCAAGAAGGTCTATATCCTGGCTGCTGACTACAACTATGGTCAGATCACGGCGCGCTGGATTCAGAAATTCGTGGCAGACAACGGCGGCGAGACCGTGGGCGTCGACTTCTTCCCGCTGGATGTGAGCGACTTTGGCTCGACCATCGCCAAGATCCAGTCTGCGGGTCCCGATCTGGTCATCGCACCGCTTGTTGGGGGCGCGCATCTGTCGTTCTTCCGTCAGTGGGCGGCCGCAGGGATGAAAGACCGTATTCCGCTAGCGTCAACCACCCTGGGCGTCGGCAACGAGCACAAGGTTCTGACGCCGGAAGAAGGCAACGGCATCATGGTTGCTTACAACTACAGCCAGGAACTCGACACCCCGGCCAACAACGCGTTCAAGGAAAAATGGGCGGCGGCCTATGGCGACAGCAACCTGATCCACGAAATCGCCGTGTCGAACTATCAAGGTGTTCTGACCTGGGCCGAAGCTGTGCGCCAGGCGGGGTCACTGGACCGAGATGCGGTTATTGCCGCGCTGGAAACGGGCCTGTCCATCGAAGGTCCGGCGG
Organism: Falsiruegeria mediterranea M17; assembly: GCF_900302455.1. Lineage (GTDB taxonomy): Bacteria > Pseudomonadota > Alphaproteobacteria > Rhodobacterales > Rhodobacteraceae > Falsiruegeria > Falsiruegeria mediterranea. The sequence goes on along the minus strand of NZ_ONZG01000013.1, from coordinate 168,784 downwards.
GCAAGGTAACGGTCGATCCCAAAACGCACCACGCAGTTCTGGATGTCCACATCATGGAATTCGCAAACCAGGGTATGAAGGTGATTGAAACGCTGCCGCAGCGCCAGCCCATTGATACCCAAGCGGTGTGCGATCTGGCTGCCAATCCGGGTGACAACACCCAATACGAAATCCAGATCTGAACGCTCTCACAGATCTAGCGCGGAGTTTGACAGCTCCGCGCACCCATCCCTTACGTCTCTCTTTTCAACGGAATCTCGCGCAATGGATTTGTCCGTCGTCATTCTTGTCGAAATGCTCTACGCGGTCGCCTCTCTGATCCTGATCAGCTCTGGCCTTGCGGTTGTGTTTGGCATGATGAAAGTGATCAATCTCGCCCATGGCGAGTTCATGATGATGGGCGGCTATGCGACCATCACCGCCGTCAATCTTGGCATCAACATCTTTCTGGCCATGCTGGTGATCGCACCCCTTGTCGTGGGTCTGATCGGGCTTGCGGTCGAACGATTGGTGATCCGTCATCTGTATGGAAGACTGGTCGACACCATGCTGGCCACCTGGGGCTTAAGCCTGTTCTTCATTGGGCTGGCTACGATGATCTTCGGTAATACAACAACCGGTATCTCGACGCCGATCCCGGGCTTTGCCATCGGAAACTATCAGATCAACGGCTACAACTTCTTCATCATTGTCGTCGCAATTCTGCTGCTTGTTGCGATGCTGGTGATCCTGAAGAACACCCGCGCCGGTTTGATCGCACGCGGCACGATGCAACGGTCGGACATGGCCGCAGCTTTGGGTTACAGCCCCGACCGAATTTACATGGCAACATTCTTTTGCGGCTCTGCCCTCTCCGGGCTGGCGGGGGCTGTTCTGGCCCCGTTGGTTGGCCTCGTGCCGACATCGGGTGGGGCCTATATCGCCAAGGCCTTCATCACCGTTATCGCCGGTGGGCCGTCCCTGATCGCAGGTTTGTTTTCTAGCGCGGGTTTCTTCGGGATCGTGAACCAGGTTTTCACCTTCGCCATTTCACCAGTGATAGGCGAGGTCGCGCTGTTGATCGCTGCCGTCGTCCTGCTGCGTCTTTTGCCCCAGGGCATCACTGGAAAATTCTTCAAGGGAAAACTGTGATGCAGGGAAGCCTTTCAAACGATGCAATCAAGATCATCCTGATCACGGGTTTCCTGATCTGGGTGATGCCCCTGATGATCAGCACCTACACGCTCACGATTCTGATCGTCTACGGGATGCTTGGACTAAGTCTGGGTTTGATCTGGGGTTTTGGTGGTATTCTGTGTTTTGGTCAGGCCGCGTTTTTTGGGTTGGGTGCCTATACCTACGCGATCGCAGCGATCAACGTCGGCGAAAGCACGGCTCCGATGATCCTGGCCGTTCTTGTTCCGGCGGGGTTTGCTGCACTGCTGGGTGCGATGATGTTCTACGGGCGCCTGAACGACGTCTATCTCGGGGTCATAACCCTGGTCGTGACGCTGATCCTGTTCAAGTTCATCAACTCCACCGCCGGGCCGCAGTATGTCATCGGAAACGCACGCTTGGGCGGGTTCAACGGGATCCCCGGCTTTCAGACGCTGAACATCCCTGGCAGCCCAGAGGCCTATATCTGGGGCGATAGCTATTTCTATGTTTGTGCGGTCTTGCTGGCGGTCGTCTTTTTCCTGGTGTCTGCTTTGCTGAGATCAAGTTTTGGCCGCATCGCCGTTGGTATTCGGGAAAACGAAACCCGCATGTCCCTGATGGGGTATGACGTTCGAGCCAGAAAAACGGCTCTGTTCGCGGTCGGGGCTGCCATCGCCGGGTTGGCCGGTGCGCTTTTTGCAAATTGGGCTGAGATTTTAACGCCAAGTCTGTTTTCGCTTGGCCAGTCCGCCGAGATCATCATCTGGTGCATCGTCGGCGGATTGGGAACACGGATGGGTCCGGTTCTCGGGGCTGCCGGTTTGGCCTATCTGAAGTTTCTTCTGGGGCAACAGAGCGCCGTTGATAACACGCTGATCACCGGCCTCATCCTGGTGCTCTTTGTACTTTTCCTGCCCAAAGGTGTCGTTCCGGCCGTGGCAGGTTTGTGGAAGGTGAGCTTTGGCCGCCGACCTCTGGGGCGCACGCACCATCAACGACGACCAAGAAACCGGGAGCGCGTCAGTGGCTGAAACTGTTTTGGAAACTCACGGACTTACGATGCGCTTTGGTGGTGTCGTCGCGTCCAACAACGTTGACTTCAAACTACGCGCTCGCGAATTGCGTTGCCTGATAGGTCCCAACGGGGCGGGCAAGTCCACGTTCTTCAAATGCGTTGCAGGGCTGCAAACACCGACCGAAGGCGAGATCTACATGCGGGGGGTGGAAACCACGCGGTGGATGCCTCATCAGGTTGCGGCGTCGGGGGTTGGTATCAAAACTCAGACACCCAACGTGATGGACAGCCTGAGCGTTTTCGAAAACATCTGGCTTGCGGCCCGGCGGTTTCACGACCCTAAAGATGCCAATCGAAAGACGCAGGACATCATCGAGCGGCTGGCCCTGGGATCCATCGCCAAGGACGACCTTGGACGCTTGGCGCATGGGGAACGACAGCGCGTCGAGCTTGGCCTGGTTGCGGTTGGCGATCCCTGGTTGGTGCTTCTGGACGAGCCTGCCGCCGGGATGAGCGCAGAAGACGTCGAGCGCATGACTCGGATTATCCACGAGATGAACAAGACCGCAGCGATCATCATCGTCGAGCATGACATGCAGTTCATCCGCTCGATTGCCAAAATGGTGACGGTTTTCCATCAAGGCGAGGTGTTGATGGAAGATCACGTGGATCGCGTCATGTCCGACCCCACGGTTCGCAACGTCTATCTTGGAAAGAAGAACTGAGATGAATGATGACGTAACACAAGTCCTGGAAATCAAAGGGCTCTCAGGTGGATATGGCAAAGTGCCGATCCTCCACGGGATCGAATTTGCAGTGGCCGAGAACGAAGTGGTTGGCATCCTTGGCCATAATGGGATGGGCAAGACAACCCTTTTGAAAATGCTCATGGGGTTTTTGCCAGGTCGGGTGGGAACGATCAGGTTCCACTCGACTGAGATCAACCGGATGTCACCCAACGAGCGCGCCGGGCTTGGTCTGGGGTATGTCCCGCAAGGACGAGGGATTTTCCCGCAACTGACGGTTCGCGATAACCTACGGTTTGCCTGGCACGAATACGCCGGGAGTTCCGAGAGCGAAGTGATGGAATCCGTGCTGTCGGATTTCCCCAGGCTTCGACCACTGATGGATCGGGAAGGCGGCGCTCTTTCGGGTGGAGAACAGCAATTGTTGGCTCTTGCCCGCTGTCTGATGGGTGACCCGGAGTTCTTGCTGCTTGATGAACCGACCGAAGGCATCCAGCCGTCGATCATCGAGGAAATGGGGGAAACGCTGCTGGCTTTGCGCAAAAGCCGGGGGCTTTCCATTCTTCTGGTCGAACAGAACTTTGACTTTATCTCGGACCTGTCCGACCGGGTTCTTGTTCTCGAGCGCGGTCGCATAACCGGCGAGCTAAGCAAGACAGACCTGTCCGATCAGGCCAAGGTCGATCAGTTTCTTGGCTTTGGGGCGGCGCGGTCAACCCGAGGACAAGCGAACACGCGTCCGGACACACAGGCCGCCCAACCGACATCAACCAAATCTCAGGCAGTTTCCGCGACCCAACCGACTGCCGCAAACGTGGTGACCAATATGACTATTAAACGACCGACACTTTCGCAGATGCGTGACATGGCCAACCGGTTCGGGATGAACCTGTCAGACGAAGATCTGGAAGAGTATCGCGAGATCATCGAACCCTACATGCAGGCCTATGACAGGCTCGATGCGATGCCGGACTATCTGCCCGAGGTGCGTTATCCCCGCAGCCCCGGCCACTTTCCCAACCCGACCGAGAACCTCTTAAATGCCTGGTATGTAAAGACAGAAGTGCGCGGTGCACCGGATGGTAAACTGCGCGGTAAGCGCATCGCGATAAAGGACACGATCTGCCTGGCTGGCGTGCCGATGATGAATGGATCTTCGATCATGGAAGGCTACACGCCCGAGATCGACGCCACCATCGTGACGCGCATGCTGGATGCCGGGGCCGTCATCACCGGCAAGGCCCATTGTGAGAACTTCTGCCTTTCGGGCGGATCGCACACCAATGCAAAGGGCCCGATCCACAACCCATGGAAGCGCGGCTACATGGCTGGCGGCTCCTCGGGCGGGTCGGCTGCACTTGTCGCGGCGGGTGAAGTCGACATGGCCATTGCGGGGGATCAGGGCGGGTCAATCCGCATCCCATCCTCGAACTGCGGTGTCTACGGGATGAAACCCACGCATGGGCTTGTGCCTTACACAGGGGCGATGCCGATCGAGCAAACCATCGACCACCTTGGCCCTGTGACCAACACAGTTGCGGACAATGCGCTGCTGCTTGAGGTTCTGGCAGGTGAAGACGGTCTTGATCCGCGTCAGTACAAACCCACGGTCTACAGCTATACCGAGGCATTGGGACGTGGGGCTCATGGGATGCGGATCGGGGTCTTGACCGAAGGGTTCGGTCACGAGAATTCCGAAGCTGATGTTGATGGAAAAGTCAGACAGGCGGCTGATCGTTTTCGCGAACTGGGTGCCCGCGTCGAAGAGGTTTCGATCCCGGAACACTATACGGCGATGGATGCCTGGACGGCGATCACGCTGGAGGGGCTGCAAGATGGCATGATGTGGGGAAATTCGACCGGCACCAACTACCGGGGTCTCTTCCTTCCTTCGATGACCGATCACATGTCGCAATGGCAGGGTAGGGCGGATGAACTCAGTCATTCGCTCAAGGCTTGCATGTTTGTCGGCGAGCATTTTCAACGCCAATACCGGGGTCGTTTCTATGGTAAAGGGCAGAACATCATGCGGCTTTGCAATGAACGCTACCTTGCAGCGCTCAAGCAGTACGATCTGTTGCTGATGCCGACACTGCCAATCAAACCGCAACCTCATCCCCCTGCCGATTGTTCGCTTAGCCTTTATGTGCAGCGGGCCTTTGAAATGGTTCCCAACACGGCGCCCTTCAATGGTGGGCTGCCCGCGATGAGCATACCGTGTGGTCTCAGCGACGGCTTGCCCATTGGCATGATGCTGGTTGGTCCGCATTATGGAGAAATGAAGATTTACCAAGCGGCGGATGCTTTTGAGCAGTCGGGCGATTGGAGAAACATGTAGGGGAGGATCGACATGTCAATCCTGAGTGAAAGCCAGGCGGCGCGCATATCTGACTGGGACAGCAAGACCACCACAGCCGGCAATACGCTTGCTCCCCAAGACGGGCAGTCCTATGTCCGCGGGCCGTCTGCCCCTGCGTTGGCCTATGTCACGATCCCCCAGCTGTTGCGCGAAGCGGTGTCGAGATTTGGCCCGCGCGAGGCTGCGGTCTTTTCCGAGCAAGACATCCGGATGAGCTATTATGATCTGGACCGCGCGGTGGACGAACTCGCATCCGGGCTATTGGCGCTTGGTTTGGACAAGGGGGATCGGGTCGGGATCTGGTCACCCAATCGGGTTGAATGGGTATTGACGCAATTTGCGACCGCCCGTGTCGGTCTTGTTCTGGTGAACATCAACCCGGCTTACCGCCTGGGTGAATTGGAATACGCGTTGAACAAGGTCGGCTGCAAAACCCTTATTGCGGCAAAGTCTTTCAAGACCTCCGACTATGAAGGCATGATCCGTCAACTGGCCCCGGAACTCGATGACTGCGAACCAGGAAAGCTGCGGTCGCACAAACTGCCGCATTTGCGCAGCGTAGTCCTGATGGATGATCAACCAGGCCCTGGCGCTTACTCTTTCAAAGATCTGCAAAACCTGGGTGGACCGGCTCAGCAACTGCGTATTCCAGAGATCGACAAGACGCTTGGTCCAGATGACGCCATCAACATCCAATTCACGTCCGGCACGACAGGGATGCCTAAAGGTGCAACACTGTCCCACTACAACATTGTCAACAACGCCCGGTACGTGACCGACCGAATTGATCTGTCCGAAACGGATCGGCTGGCCATTCCTGTTCCGCTTTATCATTGTTTTGGCATGGTTATGGGGGTCCTGGGTGCCGTCAGCAAAGGCGCGACCATGGTCTTTCCGGGCGAGGGGTTTGATGCCGCCCAGACACTGGATGCGCTCGCCAGCGAGAGATGTACGGCCGCCTATGGCGTGCCGACCATGTTTGTCGCAATGCTCGAAGACCTCGAACGCAAACCACGTGATCTGAGCAGTATGCGCACCGGCATCATGGCAGGTGCACCCTGTCCGGTAGAAGTCATGCAGCGTGTGAACGCGCAGATGAACATGCAGGAGGTGACGATCTGCTACGGCATGACAGAAACCTCGCCCGTGTCCTTTCAGAGTTTTGTCAACGATCCCACGGACAAACGCTGTGAAACGGTGGGTCGTGTTCATCCCCACCTTGAGGTCAAGATCGTCGATCAGGATGGGCAGATTGTTCCCATTGGCACCAAGGGCGAACTTTGCACGCGCGGCTATTCGATCATGAAGGGCTATTGGGAGGACCCGGACAAGACTGCAGACAGCATCTTGGATGGTTGGATGCATACCGGCGATCTTGCCGTGTTCGATGAGGATGGATTTTGTTCCATCGTCGGTCGGGTGAAGGACATGATCATCCGCGGCGGAGAGAACATCTATCCGCGCGAGATCGAAGAATATCTGATCCGTCACCCCAAAGTGAGTGACGTACAGGTCTTTGGCATTCCTGATGAAAAATTCGGAGAAGAGGTCTGTGCCTGGGCCATCGCAAAGCCCGGTGTCGATCTGACGGAAGACGAACTTCGCGCATCGCTACAAGGCCAGATTGCTCACTTCAAGATCCCCAGGCACTTTAGGATCGTCGACGAAATTCCCATGACAATCACGGGCAAGCCGCAGAAGTTTGTAATGCGTGACTTGATGGTCAAGATGGTCGAATAGAGGCGGTTGGTGCACAATGAAGCATTGGGAATCATGGGCTTTGGCCTGCGAGACACTGTACTGACACCAACCTACGCTTAAGGAAAATCCACCAGCCTTCGTGCAAGTCGCCTATCTGCAGAGTAGACCTTGTGCCTCGCTTGGGTCAGCCATCCAAGCGACGGCCTCCTTCCTGCTCAAAGTCAGCGACTAACCGGCTTTCTGGCCGAGATGGGCCAAGACTCTGCAATGGTCGCAACCTGCGCATTGCCGACGTCGATGCCGAGTGCGGTGTCGGTCCGTCTAAGTTTGCAGTGGCCCCCGGCGGGTCTTGGTGTGGACCACGGCTCGCGGACCAAGGAGGCCATCTGATGCCGGGCGGGTTGTGGACACCTCGCACGCTGGAAGGACGGAAAGCAGTCGTTCGCTGATGTCCGTTCCCGACTTTCTGCAATGGAGGCGCGCGGCTTTGTTCAGCCCAAACTGCAAATACGCAAGGCGTCGAGAATTGCGGCGTGCATGTTGCGGCCTGCGACGGCGTCACCAACACGAGCCAGATGGAACCGGCCGGTTTGCCCGACATCCTTGAACGGTCGCACGCCATCAATCAGCGCCTTGTGGTCGACTTGTCCAAGGTTTCGCGAGCTTGGTTTGAGGTCGTGATAAAGCTCATCCACCGGCGTCAAACCATGTTCAACGACCACGTGGTCGACAAGACGTTCGGTGATGTCACCCGTCAGGACATGGCGCAGGCAGACGCGAACCCGGTTTCCCTCACGGTTCAGAGTGTGAAGTTCCTGAAGGCAGGTGAATGTGACCCCATTGGCGGCCAAATCGCGCAAAGCAACTGCGGACGTCGTTGGGCCAAGGTCATGCAAAAGCGTCCGGTCGGGGGTCACAAGTTCGACGCTGGCGCCAGCACATGCCAACGTGTCGGCCGTTATCGCAGCAGGGTGGTCGCCGACCTCGTCGAACAAAAGCACTTCGCCCGAGACCCGTGCTTCTCCGGACAGGACCTCCCAGCTGGAGAGCGCCAGATCGCCGCTCGGAATGGCAATTGGCTCAGGCCAACCGCCGGTGGCAACAATGACCAAGTCTGGGTTTTCTCTTAGCACGTCATCAGCTTCGGCATAGGTGTTCATTCGGAGATCGACGTTCAGAGTGGTTGCTTCGGAAATCAACCAATCAGCAACGCCCCAAACCTGCTTACGTGTCCGACCCTTGGCGGCCAGAACAAGCTGCCCTCCCAATCGATCTGACGCCTCGAACAGTACCACATCGTGACCCCGCAAAGCACTAACCCGCGCAGCCTCCAACCCGCCTGGTCCACCGCCGACGACAACCACTTTCCTTCGGGTTTCGCTGGTGGGGACGATATGGGGCAAAGTCTGTTCCCGCCCCGTGGCAGCATTGTGCCCACATACCGCGGGCTTGCCCTGATTGACCCGATCCACGCAATATCCAAGGCCAACACAGGGACGAATGCGGTCCTCTTCGCCGCGTGCAAGTTTTTCCACCAGATAGGGATCAGCCATCTGGGCACGCGTCATGCCCACCAGATCCACATGGCCGCCGGTAACCGCGTGGCGGGCGGTTGCAATGTCGGCGATTCCACCTGCATGCAGGATCGGCAGATTGACAGCCTCGCGGATGCGTCCAGCCACCGTGATGTGCGGGGCGGCAGGCAGGCCCATAGGGCGCACCCACTCAGCAAGACCAAGATCATCGTATGGGGCCCCGGCCAGAACGTTGAGAAGGTCGACATGGCCACTGTCTTCTAGTGTCCGAGCAGCGGCGACGCAGTCCTCGGCGCTCAACCCGCCCTCAGTCAACTCATCGCCCGTGATGCGCATAGACAGTATGAACTGTGGGCCGACCTCTGCGCGCACGGCTTCCAATACTTGCAGGGTCAGGCGCATTCGGTTCTCTAACGATCCACCATAGAGATCGTCGCGCTGGTTGGTCAGGGGAGACAAAAACTGACCCAACAGATGCGAGTGCGACAGAAGCTCAATCCCATCAAACCCGCCTTGCTGACAGCGTCGTGCCGCGGCTACGAAGTCGCCAATCACCCGTTCGATGTCTTCGTGTTCCATCACTTTGGGAAAGGCGCGATGCGCGCGCTCACGCACTCCGGATGGCGCCAGAACCGGTAGCCAATGCCCGTCATCCCAAGTAGTTCTACGCCCCATATGCGTGATCTGGCACATAATAGCCGCGCCATGCGCGTGAACACCCTTAGTGAGTTTCCGAAACCAGGGGATGATACTGTCGTCGCCCGCATAGAGCTGGCCAAACACCGAGGGGCTGTCGGGGGCGATATTGGTCGACCCGCCGATCATGGTCAGGGCAACACCACCCTTGGCCTTCTCTTCGTGATACAGCCTGTAGCGGTCTCGCGGGTGACCGTCCTCGACATAATTGGGCGCGTGAGAGGTACTTACGATACGGTTGCGCAACGTCAGGTGCTTGAGCTGGAATGGATCAAGTAGTTTGACCACGATTAATTTCCCTTCGGTCACACCGTCAGTTTGAAGCCCGCCCTGCGTCGGGGCCGCTTCAGTGCCTGTTGAGATACAATATCGAAGCTATGCTACTTGCGAACCTCGCAAGAGATTTCACTGGTTCCGACACGGAGCCACAAAAAGACGACCAGACCAAGAGATGCAAATGTAAGAACTTCGTTAGGCAGAAGAAGGAACCTGACACGGGCCGGACGCTTCACCAATTGTGGCAAGCTGCCGCTTGAAGATGCAAAGAGGTGCTGCGGGGTGGTCAGCCAATGCGGGCCTATGCTGCACCATAGCAATGTCGCATATGTCGAAACTCCGAGAAGCGGAAAAGCCGCTGTTCCAAATTCTGACTTCAGTGCCCGCTTAGCTGCCAAATGGGGACAAGTAAGCGGTTTTGAGTGTTTCGCGTCACGACTTTGGAGAAGTGCGGATAATACGCTGCATGAAACCAATGAACAGATCGCGCTCGTCCTGCGAAAAACCGACCAATAGCTGATCATTGACACCTGATGCGGCAGAATACGCTTCGTCGCGAATACCCTTTGCTTTGTCGGTCAAGCACACAACCTTGGCCCTACCGTCGGTAGGGTGATCTTTCCTGACAACAAGCCCGTCACGCTCCATTCGGTTGAGTGTGTTGGCCATTGTTGCTTGTTCAATGGCGAGCTTTTCGACCAGTTCCTTCTGGGTCTGTCCGTCCTGCTGCCAAAGGGCCAGCAACGCTGGAAACTGCCCCGGCACAATGCCCAATGGTTCAATACGTTTACGCAGACCTTCAAAAAACAGGCGCGCAACATGGTGGATCAGATATCCGGCGGATGAGTTGCGATCAAAAGACATAAGGCTTCTTAGAATTGCATAGCATGGAATGCAATGTGGAACGGCATGCAAGTAATCATGATGAGCCTGCGTCCAAATCCGAGTTCAGTTCCGTCGCGTTTAACGCGTTGCAATTGCTGGATTTTGAGACAATCGAGGAAAGAATGTATGTTCACCCGAGGGATACGGTACTAAGCGCAGTTCTCGCGTTGCTCACCGCACGGCTCATCTTGTTTGCGTCAGCCGACCATGATCCCATTTTTGGGGGCGAGGCTTTCTTTCTGATGACCCGCTCGGTTGTTCCGTCTACGCGCCTTTGCAGGTTTGAAGAAATGTTCGGTGGATTGGCCCACATGAATCTGGTCCACCGCGTTGCAGGGGTTTTTGCTGTGGCCTTTGCATTGATATGTCATTTTGTGTCGCTTGTCTGATAGGTGAAGCCTCTGTTCTCCTAAACATTGCGGCGACCCACTTCAGGTGAGGGGTCTCAGGCGCATGAGGACATACAGACCTTTCGGCTTGTGTCTTTTGATGAAAACCCACTGGTTGGCTTTTTGAGCAGACAAAAGCATGTATTTTGTCCACTTTTTTGCCTAAACTGTGAAATGGTGAGGGGCGTTAGCTATGGCTCATTATTCGACAATCAGAAAGATATCAGTCACCCCGGACGGCGGCCGACCGAACGACCTGAGTGGTACAATCGGGCTCAACTTCGATGGAAGTCAGGCGATTGTTGGAACGTTTGCGACCAACCTTGCGCCCAATGATCCCAATGGATCGACTTATTCGGTCTTGAATTACGATGTTGAAAGCAGAGAGTTTTCTTATATCGGAACGGCATCATCAATTGTGCATTCACATAACCTGGCTTTCTATGTGGGGCAGGATCTGGGACTCGCCGTTGTGGATGCGACCTCTGGTGCGACGCGCGATATCGTGCCGCGAACGCCGGACGACGAGGAATTTGATGCTGCCATTCGATTGACGTTCGTCTCGGATGATGGGGCTGTTGCCGCCTTCTGGTCGCGCCCCACCAATTTCATCGATGGTTTCACAAGCACAAACGTCGAAACCTACGTCTATGACTTTGGCTCAGGGGAAACGGAACTGGTCAGCCCGGGCCTTGGCGGAGCAGAACCAGATCGCGGGATTAGCGGCGCTCTGCTGTCAGGGTCCGGTACATTCGTCGCCTATTCCTCCTCTGCCAGCAACCTGGTTGCCGGTGACACCAATGGCGTCAACGACGTTTTTCTGTTCAATCGTCTGACCGATAGCCTGACACTGGTTTCTGTTGCGGCGGGCGGTGGGGTGGCAAATGGCCCGTCCACGCTCTTGGACATTTCGCAGAACGGTCAGAAAATTGCCTTCAGTTCTGAGGCCAGCAATCTGGTTGCAGGCGACACCAATGGGCTGCGCGACATCTTTATCTATGACGTGCTCAGTGGTGGAGTTACCCGAATTGGCCAGGGTCTGGATGGCTCGGACGCAAATGGCGCGGCAGTGAATGAGGTCGATTTTTCCGCGGACGGGCGGTTCGTCACATTCACGTCTTCGGCCACCAATATCACAGCAGACCCGAGCTTTGCCGAGCGCGTATTTGTGACCGACCTGGTGAGCAACGAAACCGCTGCCGTCGATTTCACATACAGAGGTCAGGCGCCCAACAGGGACTCTGGGCTTGGGATACTGTCCGGGGACGGGTCGGTCATCGCATTCACATCCATGGCGACGAACTTGATTCAAGATCCGGTCCGGGATTCCTACTGGGATACGTTTCTGGTCGACAACCCACTTTTGGTCGTTCCGAACCGGGCCCCTGTTTCGACGTTCACCAGAGGTATTGACCCAAGTTCTGACGGAGATGAAATCAGCTTTGATTTCGGTCGGTTTTTTCGCGATCCCGACGGTGATACGATCACTTACTCGATCTCGGCCTCGTTGGGGGCGGGTACGTTTCCGGACAATGTAGATCTGCAATTTGACGCAAGTACCGGCGTGCTGAGTGGAACGCTGAATTATTTCGGACCGTATGTAGAGCTTCCAGTGACAGTCACGGCGGATGACGGGCAGGGGGGGCGGACCACAGCCTCATTTGACTGGCAGTTGAGCGCGCGCGAGGCGCCAGACACGCTTTTGATGGAATACGTCGCACGCGAGACGGCGTATATGCTGGGGGACAATATCCCCTTGGCTGGCCGCCTTTTTGTTGGCTCCGACGTGCTTGACGCAAATGGCAATCCCACGGGGTACAACGTTGATGAAATCTGGGATCTGAAGGGGACAGGTAACGACGACACCGGCTTCATCGCGGCGGGATTGGTTGGGGACGGCTTGCAACCCATTCTGGCGGTGCGCGGCACGTTCTCTCCGATCGACGGAGCCTTCGCCGACACCGATCCACGTGGCGTGGGGTTGACCCAGTTCGAGGCCGCTTGGAATGCCACAGGACCAGGCAGCCTCCGCCAATGGATCGAAGATCACGAAAGCCAGGGCATCAATGTGTCGGGCCATTCGCTGGGTGGGGCCCAGTCGCAATTGGTCACAGCCTATGCATCGCAGGCAGGGTTCAAAATCGCCTCTGTAACCACATTCAATACGCCCGGCATTTCGCAGGCCTCGTTGGCGCGGTTTGACGACTCTCTGGTCGGGCCGGTCAATCACTGGGTGGCGTCAGGCGATATCGTGTCCATGGCCGGGAATGCGTTTTTACCTGGGCAAGTCACGCTCTATGACATGACGACCTTTGACACCGACACGCATGGGGCTCTTGCGCCTCTGTTCTATTTGTTGGGCGCGCATACCAAGAAATGGTCCCAAATTGCGGTCTACAATACGGTCTACAACGGGTCCGCCCCCATGACCCCCGGAGAACCAGCGGTTCTGGGAACAGTTGACGCGGCTGTTCTGGGCGCTGCGGACTACAACCATCTGAGCAATCCCGCCAATGTACATGACGAAGAATTCGCGGCCTTCCTGGTCAGCCTGGGATGGGCTGGGGATGTCGTTGGATCCTACACCGAACGCCCCAACCTTGGTGGGGAGTTGGTCAAATCGCTCCTGCGGAGAGACGATGCAGAGCAGACGCGCCAGGACATCGGCGAGGTCATCCGCTTTATCGAAGGCAGCGCTGACGTCGCCGTGGCCGTAACCAACGCCGTCCGGGACGAACTGGCGCAGCGCCTACCGTCAATGAAAGAGGTCCTTCTCACCGCAACACTCGCCCCGGGTCGGCTGCTGTTCAACGAATTCAAGAATTTAAGTGCGGAAGCGATCACGCAGATCATCAGGCTGAACGCCGAATTCTGGAAGGCCATCGACAGCATTACACCCGAATTCATAACCCGTTTGAGTTCTGCAACCAGTGAGTTTTGGGAACGGCTCAATCCGTTCAACTCAGAAGCGTGGAAAACGGTCATGGCGTGGACCGCGGCAGAGTGGAACGAGGCGGCAGGCTGGGACGGGTATGTCTGGGAGACGCTGGGGGAATGGGGAGAGTCGATCTGGGCCGAGTTGCGCAAAGGTCCGTTTGAAACGTTCCGCGAGCTTGCGCAACAATCCCTGACCGATCTCCAGACGCTTGGAAGCTTCGGCGCCGCGCTGCTGGCTGAGCTGAACGCGCTTGGGGTGTCGATAACAAGCGCCACGATCAATGGGCTGGCGGGGATCCCGACAGCGATTGCCGGATCGATCTTTGATGACACCACTACAGGTACCGCAGCGCGCGAGTCTTTTGACGGAGGGCTTGGCAATGACACGATCACACCGGGCGGCGGTTTCGACGACATCAAGCTGGGCGCTGGCAATGATCTGGTGCGTGGCACGATTGAGGAACTGAACGGAGATCGCATTTCGGACTTCACGGATGGCGACCAGATCGAACTTCTGGGTCTGCTGTTGGAACTGACCGATCTCAGGATCACGCTCGGCTCGGCTGTGCTGGACATAGATATCAATGGCGACGGGCAGCGGGATGCAACGATCATTCTGCAAGGTGATTTCGAAGTGGACGACATCGTCCTGCGACACCAAGGGCCCAACACGATTATCGAAACCCAAGGTGCCGCGAACGGAACAGATCAGCAGGGCACTGCGGGCGCGAACATTATCCAGGGCTCGCCCGGCAACGATACGATTGATGGGCTTGACGGCGACGACAGCTTGGTCGGCGGACTTGGCAACGATTCAATTTCCGGTGGCGGCGGATCGGACACCCTGATCGGCGGTGGCGGGAATGACAGCATTTTTGGCGGCCAAGGCTTCGACTATGCCATTATGGACGGCCAGGTGGACGATGCAGAGGTGCGGCTTGGCACCAATGGCGTCTTTGTTTCCACTGCCTCAGACGGCAGAGACTTCATTTCCGATGACGTTGAACGCATCGTTCTTGGCGGAAAGTTCCACACTTATGCAGAGATCGAGGCCTTGGCCCCGGCAGTGATACCGGGCGATGAGGCCAACAATGTGATCTATGGCACGGCAGACCGGGAAATCATCAATGGCCTTGCGGGCCATGATTGGCTGGTGCCCGGGCGTGGAAATGACACGGTTGATGGCGGCAGCGAGCGCGACATGGTTTCGTACTCGGATGTGCTCGAAGTTGCAGGGCGGGGGACGGCATTCATGTTGGATCTTGATCTGGGCGCGGGCACGGCCAACGTGTTCGGTGGCGAGGTCGACCAGCTGATCAGTGTCGAGCGGGTGACTGGGACAATCTTTGCGGACGTTCTGCGGGGCAGCGACGGTGATGACGAACTGCGCGGCATCGGTGACTATGACTGGTTCGTGGCGACCGCAGGCAACGACACGCTGACCGGTGGCAACGGGCTCGACATGATCACCTTCGTTGAGGCGCAAAGCAGCGGTGCGCCAGTTTTTGAAAGTGTGTTCTCGGTCAACGGTGCGCCGCCTGTGGGCGCGGCCGTGGGCGGTGTGACGCTGGATCTGTCGGATCCCAGCCGCAGCACAGGGTTGGCCGAAGGGCTGACGCTGAACTCGGTCGAGCGGGTCACCGGGTCATCGCATCAGGATGTCTTCTATGGAGATGCTCAGCAAAATGACTTCCGTGGCTTGGGGGGCTATGATTGGTTCGTCGGTTCGACGGGGGGACGCGAGCGATACTTTGGTGGCGATGGCCTGGATACCGTGACGTATTTCCAGTCAACGTCCGGCGTTACCGCATCCTTGCGCAACGGCGCGGGGCTGTTCGGCGGCCAGGAGACGGGCTATGGCTCGGCCGGAGACGCGGTGCGGGATCTGTATTTCGAGATCGAGAACCTGGTCGGCACCAACTTCGACGACAGTCTGACCGGCAACAACGAGCGCAACCAGCTGTCGGGATTGGACGGGGATGACTTCATCTTCGGCTACGGCGGGACGGACTACATGAAGGGGGGCGCGGGCGACGACACGATAAATGGCGGCGCGGGATCAGACTTTGCTTTGTATGACGGCAACCGGTCCGAATACACGCTGACGCGGACTTCGGTGACCGAAGTTTCGGTGACGCATGCGAGCGGCACAGACAGTCTGAGCAACGTGGAATACTTTCAGTTCAACGACACAACCGCCAACATCTGGGAACTTTCCATTTGAATGCTGGCACCAACCGACACTTGGCACTGCCTGGTGATCCCAATCTGGCGGTCCCCGGTGACCCATTCCCATGAGATCAGGCGATCAAGCTGTTTGTGATCCGCTTTGACAAAGGATGCACCATGAAACGCTGATACTTTGGAAACCAGGGCCAGTGCGGTGCGGGCCTGCTGAGATTGGGTGCTTTTCTGAGATTGGAGCCTGATATTTCAATCGCTTGGATGTGAAATGGCATCCCGTAGGGGAATCGAACCCCTCTTTCCAGGTTGAAAACCTGGCGTCCTAACCGATAGACGAACGGGACGCTCTTGGCGTGTGGGCGTATCTAAATAAGGCGGCGTTGCTGCGCAAGTGCATTTTCCACGATTTCGCGGATTTTTTCACAGCATCCGAGCCAGGAAATGTCGCCAATTTTATCCCATGTTTTTCAGAGTTTTGTTGGATGTGAAAGCGCAGAAATCTCCTGCTGCAAACAGATACCTGATGATGCCGATTGGGAGAAATGGCATCCCGTAGGGGAATCGAACCCCTCTTTCCAGGTTGAAAACCTGGCGTCCTAACCGATAGACGAACGGGACGCTCTTAGCGTGAGCGGGTATTTAGTTTCCCCGGCCCGCGACCGCAAGTCAAAAAATGCGCTGCGCAGAATTTTCTTTCAACATTCCTGTCTCAGGCTGGCGCGGCGTCATCCAGACGCAATTGCGCCGATTGCCGTCCCCCCCAGGTGTTGATTTCCAGCCGCCCGGCAAAGTGAAAGCGGGCCCCTCCATGGTTCAAAAGCCGCTCGCCAAGGGGGGTGTCGAATGCCCCAAAGGCGATGGCATCAATACCGCCTGACATCCCGTCTGACAGCGACAGTTTCAGATGCGACTCGCCCACGCGTTTGGCGAAACGGATGCTCAGATCAGGCAGAGCATAGCGTGGGGCAGGGGCACCGGCACCAAAGGGCCCTGCCTGTTCGATCTGTTCGATCAGATCCACCGTCGCCGCACCAGGCATCAGCATTCCGTCCAGTTTCAGGTCCGCAGGCCCGCTTTGACCTGCGCCTTGTTTCGCCAGCAGCTCGCTCAACCGCTCCATGGCCGGTTCCAACTGATCCCGCAGCACGGTCAGGCCCGCCGCCATCTTGTGACCGCCGCCTTTGACAAGCAGACCCTCGGCCGCCAGCCGTTGGATTGATGCGCCCAGGTCCACGCCCGACACCGACCGGCCCGAGCCTTTGCCCTCGTCACCGTCGAAACCGATAACCACCGCCGGGCGGTTTGCGGCCTCTTTCAGGCGCGAACTGACGATTCCGACGACGCCCGGATGCCAACCTTCGCCTGCTGCCCAGACCAGCGGGGCTTCAAGCCCGCGCTCTTCGGCCTGGTCCATTGCTGCGGCGCGCACGGCGTTTTCGATGTCGCGGCGTTCGCGGTTCAATTCGTCCAGCCGCTCGGCCATGGCTTCGGCCTCGATCATCGAATCCGTGCTCAGCAGCCGGGCGCCCAGATCCGCCTTGCCAATCCGTCCGCCCGCGTTGACGCGTGGACCCAACAGGAACCCCAGGTGATAAGTCGAAGGCTGCGCATCCATGCGCGACACATCCGCCAATGCCACCAAACCGGGCCGCTGGCGCTGTGCCATGACCTTGAGCCCCTGGCGCACCAGCGCCCGGTTGGCCTCAATCAACGGCGCCACATCGGCCACCGTTGCGAGAGCCACCAGATCCAGCATCGCCATCAGGTTCGGGCCTTTGGCGCCTGCATCGCGCATCTGTCGGCCTGCTTCGACCAGCATCAAGAACACCACGCCAGCTGCGCAAAAATATCCCAGATCCCCGCTTTCGTCCTGACGGTTGGGGTTCACCACGGCGACGCAGTCGGGCAACGTTTCGCCACCCAGGTGGTGGTCCAGCACGATCACATCCGCGCCCTTGGCGGCTGCAATCGGGTCATGGCTGAGCGTGCCGCAATCGACACAGATGATCAGGTCGTGATCCCGCGCCAAGGCCTGCATGGCGGGCACGTTGGGTCCATACCCCTCGTCAATGCGATCCGGCACATAGAGTGTCGCCTGCATCCCCATGTCTCGCAGCCATACAATCAAAAGTGCTGCCGAACTGCCGCCATCAACGTCATAGTCGGCAAAAACCGCGATCCTTTGACGCTCGCGTACGGCTTTCAAGAACCGCGCCGCCGCGACCTCCATATCCTTCATCGAGCGGGGATCGGGCAGCAGCTCTTTAAGGGTGGGGGAGAGAAATCCCTTGGCCTCCATCGCTGGTACCCCACGCCGGGCCAGCACCTGACAGACCGAAGCGGGCAGGTCGCCGGATTGCGCCATCATCTCGGCGGCGCGCTCAACTTCGATCGACGGTCCAACCCATTGCCGCCCCGTCAGTGACGCAGATACACCCAGATAGCTCATCCGATCCCCCATATGGCAAGGCCGGACCCAATGCGGACCCGGCCTCTTCACCCTTTAAAAGTACTCTCGCCGAACACAGCGTCGCAAGCTGCTTATGCCTCGTGCGAGGACAGCGGTGTGCGATAGCTCATGCGGCGCACCGAACCAGTTTTCGAACGCATCAGCAGTGTCGTGGTTTCAACCCAGCCTGGCTCGCGCTTGATCGGTGGCAGCAGCGACCCACCGGTCACGCCGGTGGCGGCAAAGATGACATCCGCCGTCACCATCTCATCACGCGAATACACGCGGTCGAAATCGGTGATGCCGGCCTTGGAGGCGCGGCCGCGTTCGTCGTCGTTGCGGAACAGCAGACGGCCAAAGATCTGACCGCCCATGCATTTCAGCGCAGCCGCTGCCAGCACACCTTCGGGCGCACCGCCCGAGCCCATGTACATGTCGATGCCGGTAATCTCGCTTTCGGCGCAGTGCATGACGCCTGCGACATCACCATCGGTGATCAGACGGATGGCGGCACCGGTTTCACGCACCTCGGCAATCATTGCTTCGTGACGAGGGCGCTCCAGGATGCAGACGGTGATGTCGGCAGGCGCGCAGCCTTTGGCCTTGGCCAGAGCTTCGACGCGCTCACGCGGGCTCATGTCCAGGGTTACAACGCCGGGCTCGTAGCCCGGACCGATGGCCAGCTTGTCCATATAGGTGTCGGGTGCGTGCAGCATCGAGCCGCGCGGGCCCATGGCGATCACGGTCAGCGCGTTCGGCATGTCCTTGGCGGTCAGTGTCGTGCCTTCGAGAGGGTCCAGCGCGATGTCGACGCCGGGACCATTGCCCGTGCCCACTTCTTCGCCGATGTAGAGCATCGGCGCCTCATCGCGTTCACCTTCGCCGATCACCACGACGCCGGCGATGTCCAACTTGTTGAGTTGCTCGCGCATGGCGTTGACGGCTGCCTGGTCGGCGGCCTTTTCGTCGCCGTGTCCTACCAGCGAAGCAGAGGCCAGTGCGGCCTGTTCCGCGACGCGGGCCAGACCCAGCGACAGCATGCGGTCGTCAAAATCGATTTGGGATGCCGAAGCGCTCATGTTCACTATCCTTTGGTCATTACAGACTGTTTTTTACCGGCATACCCCGGTCATGTTCATTCCTGCAAGGGGAAGGCTCAAAGCTCTTCGATCCGCAGGGCGACCGGCTCCATCGCCACCACATCCGTTGCGTTCAGCGCAGACAGCGCCTCGTCCAGGGCGGCGCGTGTGGTTTTGTGGGTCACGATCAGGATCGGGGCGGTGGTGTCGGAATGGCCATATTGGCGCATCCGGTCGATTGAAACACCAGCATCGCCCAGGATCGACGCCACTTTGGCCAAGGCGCCGGGTTTGTCGAGCAGCGCCGTGCGCAGGTAGTAGGGGGCAGGCAGTCCGGTTTGCGCGGGCTTTGCCTCTTCCAGCAGGGCGGCCGGCTGACCAAAGGTCGGGATGCGAAGCCCGCGCGCCAGGTCACAGATGTCGCCGAGTACTGCACTTGCGGTGGGGCCTTCACCTGCGCCAGGACCGCGCAGAACGATCTGGTCCACCGCGTCGCCTTCGATCACCACCATGTTGGTGCCGCCCTCAAGCTGACCGAGCGGAGAGGTTGCGGGCACCAGACAGGGCTGCATGCGCTGTTCCAGCCCGCGCGCCGTGCGCTGTGCCACGCCAAGCAGCTTGATGCGATAACCCATGTCGGCGGCTTGATGGATGTCTTCCAGCGTGATGCGCTGGATGCCCTCGATCTCGATCCCGTCAAAGTTCGGCTTGGTGCCAAAGGCAATCGAGCTGAGGATCGCCAGCTTGTGCGCCGCGTCGATGCCGCCCACGTCCAGGTTCGGATCAGCCTCAAGGTAGCCAAGCTCGGCGCATTCATCGAACAGCGCGTTATAGCCCAGGCCCTTGGCCTCCATGTTGGTCAGGATATAGTTGCAGGTGCCGTTCATCACGCCCATGACGCGGGTGATCTCGTTCCCGGCCAGACCTTCGGTCAGGGATTTGATTACCGGGATGCCGCCCGCAACAGCGGCCTCATACCGGATCACGCGGTCTGCCGCCTCGGCCTGATCAGCAAGCGCCTGGCCGTGGATGGCCAACAGCGCCTTGTTCGCGGTGACCACATCCTTGCCTGCGGCCAGTGCGGCCTCGGTCGCGTCTTTGGCCGCGCCTTCGGAGCCGCCCATCAGCTCAACAAAAACGTCCACATCGTCGCGCGTCGCCAGCGCCACCGGGTCGGTTTCCCAGGCATAGCCCGACAGGTTCACGCCGCGATCCTTGCTGGCATCGCGGGCAGAGACGGCCGAGATTTCGATCCGCGCGCCGGTGCGTGCCTCAAGCAATGCTGCCTGACGGCGGATGATCTTGACGACCCCCACGCCCACGGTTCCCAAACCTGCAATTCCAAGCCGCAGCGTTCGTGTCATCGTGAGGGTCCTTCCATGCTATGAAACCCGCCGTAAATTCGGCCCAAGGTCGGATCGTGCCTTAGCGGGTTCAGCGCATGGGTGCAATCAGTCAGATGCAGGACGGGGGACAGTTTCGTCCAATCGGTCGCGCTCATCCTGATCAACCACCGGTTTTTGCAAAGCAGCCGCGCGCTGTTTCAAGCTGTCGCGCCGAGCCTCAAGCTCATCAGTGACTTTTTGCGCCTCTGCTTCGGGGGCAACGGGCGGACCCAATGTTTGATCGATCGGGACCAATTTTGGGTATTTGGCGTTCTTTAACTGCGACGAGACCTTGTCTTCCAACTCGGGCACTTGCGTGCAGGCCGCGAGAACGGGCAAAAGGCATATGGCAAGGCGCAGTTTCATAAGCAGTGGGTCCCCAGATCGTGACCCTTTGATGCCCGTTTGATCGAAAAGGCGCAAGCAGGGGTTTTTTCTGAACGTTTGTTCAGATAGCGTGATCTCATGGCACGCACCCAAGGTTCTCATTCCGACATCACCGGCCCGCGCATCATGGATGCGGCGCTCAGGCTTTTTGCGCAGAACGGCTATGCGGCTGTGTCCATGCGCCAGATTGCGGGCGCCGTGGGGGTGCAGGCGGGGGCGCTTTACAACTATATTCCCGACAAGCAGACGCTGCTGTTGACCCTGATGCAGCGGCACATGGATGATCTGTTGTCGGCGGTGGCTGACCATCCCCGGCCCGAGGGTGCGATGAACCGGCTTGAGGCGTTCACCCGGTTTCACATCCGCTTTCACTCGGAACGACCTGACGAGGTGTTTATCGCCTACATGGAGCTGCGCAATCTGAACCCCGAAAACTTTGCCACCATCGAAGGGCTGCGGGGCCGCTACGAAAACATGCTCGAAGAGATCCTGCGCCAAGGGGTCGAAGAGGGCGTCTTTGCGGTGCCCGATCCCAAGATCGCAACGCTGGCCGTGATCGCCATGCTGACCGGGGTCAACACCTGGTACCGCTCGGGCGGACGCCTGTCACTGCCCGAAGTGGAAGAAATTTATTGGGACATGGTCCGTAAATCCGTTGCCGCGTGAGCTTTGCCCCGCGACAACGGTTGAAGTTAGTGGGCCGCCTTGATGAACGTGCCATTGCGCAGATCCCGCATCGCCTGTTGCAGCTCGGCCTGGGTGTTCATCACGATGGGGCCGTGCCAAGCGACCGGTTCCTCGATCGGTGCGCCCGAAATGAGCAAGAAACGCACCCCTTCGGGTCCGGCCTGAACCGTCACTTCGTTGCCTGAGCCAAAGCGGATCAGGGTGCGATCCCCGGACATGTCGCGGATGTTCAGCTCTTGGCCTGCCACCTCTTTTTCCAGCAGCACGCCGCTGGGTTGCGAGGCGTCGGCAAAGGCAGCGGCCCCTTCGAAGACATAGGCGAAAGCTCGGCGATAGGTGTCGATCCTGAAGGTTTTCTTGACCCCGGCAGGGACAGAGATGTCCAGATATTGCGGATCTGCGGCAATGCCATCCACTGGGCCGGTCTTGCCCCAGAATTCCCCTACGATCACCCGCACGCGGGTGCCATCATCGTCGATGACCTCGGGGATCTCCTTGGCTTCGACATCTTGATAGCGCGGTGCGGTCATCTTCTGGCTTGCGGGCAGGTTGCCCCACAGCTGGAACCCATGCATCTGGCCGGTCGCGTTCCCCTCGGGCATCTCTTGATGCAGGATGCCCGATCCGGCGGTCATCCATTGCACGTCGCCAGCCCCAAGCGTGCCGGTGTTGCCGAGCGAATCTGCATGTTCGACCGTGCCCGACAGCACATAGGTGATCGTCTCGATCCCGCGATGGGGATGCCAGGGAAAACCGCGCATGTAGTCCTGCGGGTGTTCATTGCGGAAGTCGTCAAAGAGCAGAAAGGGGTCGAGCTCGGACGGGTCCTGAAAGCCGAATGCCCTATGCAATTTGACGCCTGCGCCCTCCATCGTGGGGGTGGCAGCGCGGGTTTCAAGGATCGGTCTGATAGACATCTGTGGTCCTCCGAAAGCAGTGTTTTCCAAGATGTAGGGCGGTGTGACCCCGCACTCAATCCGGGCGTCGGGCACGGGCGCTGTGCATTTGTGAACGATAGCGCAACCCTTGCCGCATGTCAGGCCGAGCGCGTAGGATCGGGATATGGCCCACTCCACCGATCAATTGGCGACACTGCCCCAGGGCATGGTGATCGCCGCGCTTGAGTTGATGAATTACATGCTGGGCGATGCGTTGAAAGCCACCGATGCCGATGATGTGTTGTGCGAGATGTGCGACCGTATCCGGCGCGCGGGTGTGCCGTTGGACCGCGCCAGTTCCATTGTGCCGTTGCTGCATGCCGAGGCTGTGGCCAGCGCCCGGTTCTGGGAGCGGGGCGCGGGCGCGCGCAGTTATCTGTTTCCCTATTCGGCGGAAAGCGGTGAGGGGTATTCGAATTCTCCCGCAGCAGATGCGCACAACAGCGGCGAATGGGTGGTGATGTGGCTGCCAGACACGCCGGATGACCGCTATGACATCGTGCCCGAACTGAAAGAGGCGGGGCACACCCATTACGTCATGGCGCCGGTCTTCATGCGCAGCGGCATGTCCAGCACCTTCAGTTTTGCAACCTGCGATCCCGCCGGGTTTTCGGCGCAGCACTTTGCTTTTTTGCGCGCTGTCTTCCCGGCGCTGGCGGCCTGCCAAGAGATCCTGACAACCAACCGCGCCATGCATGAGGTGATGCGCATGTACGTCGGCGACGAGCCGCACCGGCGCATTCTGTCGGGTGACGTTCATCGGGGCGAGGTCATGCACATCCGCTCGGCCATCCTGTTTGCGGATATGCGCCGGTTCACAGAACTGACCGCCGACATGTCGGCCGAGGCGGCGACCGGGCTGTTGAACACTTATTATGACTGCCTGGTGCCCCCGGTCGAAGAGGCAGGCGGCGAAGTGCTCAAGTTCATGGGGGATGGCATCCTGGCGATCTTTCGCGCCCAAGAGGATGGGGTGGCCGCCTGTGCTGCTGCGCTGAAGGCATCCCGTGAAGGGTTGGCACGCGTTGGACAGGCCAAGACGACGCCCGTTTTTGAGGTCGGCATCGCGCTGCATTTCGGCGAAGTTGCTTATGGCAACGTCGGCTCGGGCATGCGGCTGGATTACACGGTGATCGGGCGCGACGTGAATGTGGCCGCTCGTGTTGCGGGGCTCTGCGGGGCGCTGAACGAGCCGCTTTTGGTGTCTGAGGCTTTTGTTGAACACTCAGGCGTCCAGGGGCGTTCATTGGGGCGGCAGACGTTGAAAGGGCTGGAGGCAGCGCAAAATGTCTACGGCGTTGGTGCGTAGAGAGGCAGCAAAGGTCGTGCGGTTGCAAATTGGCCAAACGGCGCGGGTTGCGTAGGGCATGCACAGATCGCGGGCGCGATTTGTGATCGCGTTTCCCAGATGAAAGCCAATTGTGGGCAGTTAGGCAGATTGTTCGCTCTCAGCCTCCTTTGAAGTGCGAAAACATGCCTGCGCTCACCAGACCTGCTATAGACTGAAGGGATTGGGAGGGAGATATTCCATGAACCGACGCTCATTTTCCATTTCCGCCGTTCTGGCTGCTGCCATTTGGCAGGTCCCGCTGTTTCGACGTTACTTTCCGCAACGTGTTCAGAACGGGTGGCTTTTGAAAGATGACGACGTCTGATGCTGTATGATTTTGCAAAGGGTCCAATTGTTTCGGACGACCCATACGACGTCTGCATTCTGGGCGCTGGCGCCGCCGGGATCACTCTGGCCGTTCGCCTGGGCCGCGCTGGCAAGCGCGTGGCTTTGTGTGAGGGCGGTGGCCTTGATTATGAAGATGAATCGCAAGAGATCTATGCCGGTTCGACCTTTGGCGATCCGTATTTCGATCTGGATATCGCGCGCCTGCGCTATTTTGGCGGGTCAACCAATCATTGGGGTGGCTACTGCCGGTCCTTCGAGGCCACAGATTTCAATCGTGGCCACATGGGGGACGATTTTCGCTGGCCCATCACCTACGATGAGCTTCTGGCGTACCGACCCGAGGCTTGCGAGATTGTCGAGATTGACCCCGACTACCAGGATCATGTGGTGGACGAGCAGCTGGGGCTGCGGCAAGTGGACTTTAAATATTCCCCGCCAGTCGTCTTTAGTGAAAAATTCCACGACGAGATTGAAAACTCAAAAAATATCGATCTGTTTCTGAATGCGAATTTTGTTGATTTGGTCGGGGCGTACCGGCGCGTACGCTCGGTCAAACTCAGGAATTACGCCGATCAAGAGCTTGAAATTCGGTCAGATGCGGTTGTGTTCGCCATGGGCGGGATCGACAACTCGCGGCAGCTTTTGTGGATGGAGCGGAAGCACGGTGCGGCCTTGTTCGACCGTGATCTTCCAATCGGTCGCTATTGGATGGAGCATCCACATTTTACCATTGGCGAGGCGCTGATCAAATCCTGGGATCAGGCCAACCTGTACTTTGCCCTGACCGAAAAGATGCAACGCACGTTGGGTATCCTGGGATGCGGTGTTGTGGTCGAAGAGCAGGGGGACAGCACCACCAAACGTCTGGTCAAAGATTTGTTGTGCGTGGCACCTGGTGTCGGGGCATGGGCGGCGGATCTGGCAGGCAAAAAGCTGATCTGCTCGTACAAATTCCACGCGGCGTGGGAACAAGCGCCTAACCGGGACAACCGGGTGGCCCTGTCAGAACGTGATGCGGATCGCTTTGGCGTTCCATTGTCCGAGCTGCATTGGAACAAGGCCCCCATAGACCGGGAAACCATGCTGGCTTCGACCCAGCAGTTCAACGCCTACATTCTCCGGGAAAACCTGGGCCGTCTGCAACTGCGCGATTGGGTCTATCAGGGGGATGAATACCCCGACGACGATGTGTTGGCGGGGTATCATCACATGGGCGGCACGCGCATGTCACATACACCACGCTACGGGGTGGTTGATGGCAATTGCAAAGTGTTCGGGTCCGAAAACCTGTATATGGCCGGGTCATCGCTTTACACGACATCTGGATACAACAACCCGACACTGGCCATCGTGCAATTTGCGCTTCGCCTGGCGGATCACCTTGGGGCAGGGGTTTAGGGGCCTGATCCTAAGGAGCGGCCCACCAATCCCCTGGTTTAGATCGCTGTCCATGATCCTTGGCCAGTCGCAGGGCCAGTTTGCGCAAGGGGGACAGCGCCAGCTTCAACCACAACCTGTGGCGTCGTTTGGAATAGTCCCGGTTGAAGGGGCAGACCCGCATGCAGATCGCGCAGTCAGACGCGAGTTTGGCCCAGAACGAAAAGCACTTTTCGGCATCCGAAGTCCACTTTCGCACACCCTTGATGGCCGAGACATTGGCCGTGTCGGTGGTGGGCGGCCCATAGGGCAGGGCTTTGACCGGGCAGGCATCGGCGCATTTGGTGCAGATGTCACAGAACGCCTTTACGCCCTTGGGCTCGGGCGTGTCATGTTTCAGCGGCAGGTTGGTGAAGATCTTGGAGAACCGCAGGCGCGGCCCGAACTCGGGCGTGATCACCATCTGGTTGCGGGCGTATTCGCCAAGACCTGCCTTGACCGCATAGGGAATGACCAACCCGGTGTCGTTCATCGACGGCACCGCCTCATACCCCAGATTGCGGATGTAGGCGGCCAGTTGCATCACCACCGAGGCCTCGTGGCTGTATTCGCGCCCCGTGGCTGCCCCGGCGAGGGCCGAGGGGTAGGTGGCGACCAGTTCCTTGTCCATCTCATGCCCCAGCACGATGACCGAGGTCAGCCCCTCGGGCAGATCGAGTGGGGCCTCGGTCAGGTCGCGGGTGTCCACGCGTGAGGTATAGAGCCAGCGGTCGTCCAGATCGGTCACACCACAAAGGTCGGCGCCAAAGAAGGTGGCGATGCGCTTGACCTCGGTACTCATCTTGGCGGGATCGTCAATCTCGACCTGCATCGGCGCGACAGGCGTGTCGTTGCTGATCGGGGCTTGAAACCCCTCGCGCCGTCCCTGATCGGCATGACGGTTGGTCATCACGTCCGAGATCAGCCAGGCGGCATTGCGCAGGGCAAAGTCCTTTTGTGTGAAGCCGTCACCGCGGCGTGGCGTGGCCTCCATCCGGTAGGAGGCAAAGAACTTCTTTGTGTGTTTGGATTTGACGCGGTCGTCCCACATTGCGCGGGTGAAGACATCATTGCGCTGCGTGAACCGTTCGAAGTCGTCGGTCACGTCGATGCCTGCGGCGGCATCATTGGCTTTCTGCGGGGTGTCGCGGTTCGATGGATAGCTCATGAACCGGACGCTATCTGCGGTTTGTGGGTAGGGCAATGGCCCTGTTGCCCGCGCGTCGGATGCGTTATGTCCGGAACCGCAAGTCAACGGAGGGGCAGATGAACAAAGACGTATTGGCAGTGGTCGAGGCCTCGGCCCCACGCAGATGGATGGGGGTGATCATGATCGCCGTCGTGTCGCTGATGTCGTTCTATGTCGCACTTCTGGGCGGACCAGAACTGTGGTGGCAAGCCTTTCTGATCGTCGTCGGCGGCGCGACCATGTGGCTTGCACTCAAGATGTGGCGGGCGACGAGCGAAAGGGTTGAGCTGACCGAGACCGAACTTCGGTCAACCGACGGCCAGGTGATTGCCCGCATTGAGGACATCGAAAGCCTGGATCGTGGGGTCTTTGCCTTCAAACCGTCGAACGGCTTTCTGCTGCGCACCAGCCAGCCTGCGTCTGGCGTCTGGCAGCCGGGACTGTGGTGGCGCATGGGACGCCGCATCGGGATCGGAGGCGTGACACCAGGATCGCAAAGCAAGTTCATGGCCGAAATGATCTCGGCGATGATTGCGCAACGGGGTTAAGCGCGGGGTTCGTCTGGTCCGCTTTATCTGAGGGGGTGAATCCGAGAGGCGGGGGCTCCCGCCCGTCGTCGATGCATCAAAGATGCACCTCCTTCTGTTGGGCCGAGCCTCGCCTTTGGCGAGGCGGGGGACGCTGCGGCGAGGGGACAGCGCCCCGGATAGCTGACGTCAGGACGCCCAAGCCACCTGGTTGGTGAAACGGGGACGCGTGAAGACGAAGTTGTCCATTTCCATCTCGTTGATCCCAACCCTGAAAGGCGGAATGTAGGTGTTGCTGGTTTCCACCAGGATCACACGCTCTTCATCCGGCATTGTCGGCAGGCGTTCGGCCATGTCGCCAATGGTGGCATTGGTCAACTCGTCCTGATAGCCACGAACCCGAGACCAATCGACGTAGTAACGGTCATCCTCTTCATCCCAGCGAATAACCGAAATGCGCACCTTGGTGGCAGACTGGCTGCGGGTCATCAGGTTCAGCAAGCGCTGCATCGAGTCGATATATGTCTCGTTGATGCCCGCCGTTTCCCGCGAGATCAGGTCGCTGATGGTAAAGGCCGCCTTGAGGTTGGCCGCGCTCTGGCGGTAGCCGTCAAAGTAGGTGTAGCAGGCCATGATGACCCAGAACAGCAGCGGGAACATCAGGACAAATTCGACCGAAACCGATCCGCTTTCGTCGCGGGAAAACCGTCCGAGGAAGTTTTTGAGAATTGAACGCGACATGGCTTACTGTGGCTCCTGCACGAATACGGTTGTTGCGACCAGCGCGTATTGACCCTCGGCGTTGTCCGCCAACTGCTTGCCCAGACCCGAGGTCGGGAACAGGGGGTCGATCTTGGCGCAAGCGCGCAGGATCATCAGTTCGTTGCTGGCGCCGTTGACGAAGGTGCGAACAGGTTTGACTTCTTCGGTGCGGTCGGTGCAGTCCGCACTGGCGTCGATATTCAGAGCGCTGCGCGGATTCACCTGGATCATTTCCAGCCTCATGTTGGCATCGCAGCTTTGGATAAAGGTCGCGCGTTCACAGATCGTGGTCTTGAGGTCGTCGTGCTGAAAGTTGACCCCGGTGCCCAAGCGGATGTCGCGCACAGTCATGTCCACGGCGCGTTCCAGCATCGCGTGTTTGAGCGTGACAAAGGCCAGTTCGACCCCCGACAACAAGGCCACCATGAGTAAGGGGAACAGCAGGGTGAATTCCAGCGTCGCATTGCCTTTTTCATCGTCCGAAAACCGGCGGAACCGTCTAAACATGCGTGTGATCATTGGGTCAGCCTCAGTTTACGGATCGACGATGCGATCGAGGCGAAGGCGTCCGAAATTTCCAATCCGTCCACATCATAGAAGTGACTGTCCGAGCTGGCACAGGCCTTGAGGACCGACAATCCGCGGCTGGGGGCCTCGAACCCGATGGTATAGACGATTACGTTCTGGGCCTTGGCGGCATCACAAATCTCTTGCGTGCGGTTGTCCTTCGTGCTCGATCCAACATAGCTGCGGACGCCATAGTACCATTCGTCCCGCGCATCGCTGTCATTCATCCAAGGATAATAATGACGGCTGAGATTGTATTGCAGCGAGGTCTGTTCCCAGAGCTGTGGATAGGCCAAGCGCTCGGCCGTGCCCGGCTCTTCGACGGTCTCTTGAACCCAGCTGCCGTAGTAGCAGTTCCCGTAATAGATCGTACCGGTGCATTCCCATTCCGTGGTGGTCCCGTTGCCATAGGGGTGATCCTGCCACGAGCTATCGTGGGGCCAGTAGTACCGATTGGTTGAAGGGCGGTAGACCGAATATTTTTCCTCTTCGGCATTCCACCAGATGTTCGAATTGCCCTGACGATACTGATCGCGCAGGTAATACTGACTGGTGTTTTGGCCGTCCGTCATCAGCACGATGACCTTGAGCGTTTCGCCATCCGAATACCGGTGCGGACGCAGGGCAAAGTCGTTCGGAATGTCTCCGTCTGTGATCAGGTTGGTCACGACGCCATTCATGCTGTGATCCAGCAGGGCGGTGCCCCATTTCATTCCCACGTCGATCGAGGTGTTGCCGCGTGCGGTCAACGCCGTGATGAAATTCTTGAGCGTGGTCCGGTCTTTCTGCAAAGGCAGGATTTCGCGGCGGTCATCTGCTTCGCACACCGGGAACTTTACCAGATCGCCATAGGGGCGGCCATCGCTGCGGCTCGACCCGGCGCTGGTGAAAGTGTCGAAATGCAAGGTGCGGGGGCGCGATGCATTCGCATTGAGGGATGTTGAATCAAAGTCGTTCGACTGGAAGTTGATGCAATTCGAATGAGCGTTCTCGCCGGACACATTGAATTCGTCCATCATGTTGTCCGTAACCGACACCTGTGTGGCGTAGGGGATGATCGAGATCGAAAGCTTCCCGTCTTCGGTGTTGTCGACCATTTGATCGACAAAGTCGTGCGCGGCCACCTTGAGGTTAGAGAGGCGGCTGTTCGAATTCATCGATCCGGAGACGTCGAGCACCAGCGAGATTTCAACACCACCGATGCTTTCCTCAGCGGTGCTAGCCGCCGGTGCGCTCAGGGTGTCCACGCCGGTCAGGTGCATGAACTGAGTGGGAAACTCCGATTCCGCAGTTGCTCTCACGTTCCGAAAGCCAAGACCTTCGGTCACGGTCACACTGTTGAGATACTGAAGCAGATCCGCCTTTTGCAGATACTCGCGTACCACAGCTTCTGGTTCAAGAGATTGGTCCAGGTCAGCCGCAGCCAAGACTGCACGGTCCATTGTATATTGAAGCCTTGCCCGATCGCGTTCGTAGCGCATGACATCAATTCCGATGCCGCCCACAGCCAGCATTATGACAAACAGGAACAGCACAAAGAACGTGATCAGACCGCTTTCGTCAGATGCAAAATTCTGTGCTCGACGAGACAGATTTCGACCCACGGCAGCGATTGACCCGGTCTTTTTTTCACCGTCAATGTACATGACTCACCTCTCTCTCCAGGGCTTGACGTGCTCACTGAAGACAAACTTCCACTGAATGTTTTTGCCGTGAGATGATGGCTAAATTGGGGCGCAATATGTTCCAAACAAAGGATATTAAGGCATAGATTGAGACATTTGGCTCAGGTCGGAAGGCGTTGTTTCCATGTTTGAAACAATGCTGGAGCCTGTGCAGAGGGGGCTTGATTCGCCCCTTACCGCGAGTCCATCGTTTTGCAAGTGATTAAAAATGTCGCACTTATTAATTGAACGGTCATACTGTCGCTGCGACAACTCATCCCAGAGCGAGTCGCATAAGGTCATGGAGGAAGTATTGTGAGTATGACCCGTACAAATGAGCCCAGTTTTCGTGAGAGCGTAGATTTGATGTTCAACAGGGCTGTGGCCTTGATGGACCTGCCGCCCGGGTTGGAAGAAAAGATTCGGGTTTGCAATGCGACCTACACGGTTCGGTTCGGTGTACGATTGCGCGGACAGATACAGACCTTTGTAGGCTACCGTTCAGTACATTCGGAACATATGGAGCCGGTCAAGGGCGGTATTCGCTTTGCACCTTCGGTAAACCAGGACGAGGTTGAAGCGCTTGCAGCTTTGATGACCTATAAGTGCGCGCTGGTCGAGGCGCCATTTGGCGGGTCCAAGGGCGGTCTGTGCATCGACCCGCGTCAATACGACGAACATGAGTTGGAGCAGATCACCCGCCGCTTTGCCTATGAACTGGCCAAGCGTGACCTGATCCACCCGTCTCAGAACGTTCCCGCCCCGGACATGGGCACCGGCGAGCGTGAGATGGCCTGGATTGCGGACCAATATGCCCGCATGAACACCACCGACATCAACGCACGTGCCTGCGTCACGGGTAAGCCGCTGAATGCAGGTGGGATCTCGGGCCGGGTCGAGGCGACAGGCCGCGGGGTGCAATATGCGCTGCGCGAGTTCTTCCGTGATCCGCGTGATGTGGCCAAGGCAGGTCTCAGCGGCTCGCTCGATGGTAAACGTGTGATCGTGCAGGGTCTGGGCAACGTGGGCTATCACGCCGCCAAGTTTCTGCAGGAAGAGGACGGCTCGAAAATTGTTGGTATCATCGAACGTGACGGGGCGCTGTACAATCCTGATGGCTTGGACGTCGAAGGCGTGCGCAACTGGATCGTCAAGCATGGCGGTGTGACCGGATATCCGGATGCGACCCATACCGCCGAGGGTGGCGCCGTGATGGAAGAGGACTGCGATATCCTGATCCCGGCGGCGCTTGAGGGTGTGATCCACCTTGGCAACGCGGCCAACATAAAGGCGCCTCTGATCATCGAGGCTGCGAACGGCCCCGTGACGGCTGGCGCGGATGAGATCCTGCGCAAGAAGGGCTGCGTGATTATCCCTGACATGTATGCCAACGCGGGCGGTGTGACCGTGTCCTATTTCGAATGGGTCAAGAACCTCAGCCACATCCGCTTTGGTCGGATGCAGCGTCGTCAGGAAGAGGCACGGCACCAACTGGTGATTGACGAGCTGGAACGCTTGGATCGCTATCTCGGTGATGCCTGGTCAATGACGCCCGAATTCAAGCAAAAGTACCTGCGCGGCGCCGATGAGTTGGAGCTTGTCCGCTCGGGGTTGGATGACACGATGAGGATTGCGTATCAGTCGATGCGCGAGATCTGGCATGACCGCGCCGATGTCGAGGATCTGCGCACAGCGGCCTACCTGGTGTCGATCAACAAGGTTGCGGCCAGCTATCGCGCCAAGGGTCTGTAAGCCCTGGCAGGACGAAACAAAGCGGTGCGCAATTTCGCGCGCCGTTTTTTTGCGATGTGAAGAAGAACACACCGTTTTTCTTGGAACCAGCTCATTTGAGGTGGGATAGAGACGGCAAAGCTCTATTGTCCAAATGCGAGACATTCGAAGGAGCAGCCAATGTCCCCGATGATGCGTTTGATTGCCATGAGCAGCAGTGTCATGCTTTTGAATTCGGCTGAGGCCGAGGCCCAGCAGCGCTTGGGGTGGGCATGGCAGTTTGACGGGTTGGCCGTCTATCAGGGCAACGCTGGCCTAAGCGGCGGAGGAGAGTTCAGCGCCGAGCGGGCTTTCTTGCGCACTGGGGCTCTCTACCGTTTTGACAGCGGTGCGTCGGCCGGTTTGTTTTTGAGCTATGGCCAGTTTTCCTATGATTTCAGCCTGGCTGGCAATCAACCGTGGGATCGTATTCGCGACGTGCGGATCACGGCGCCAGTGCGGTTTTCGGTGGGGGAAAGCGCGTCGGTTTTCATCTCACCTCAGGTTCGATGGGACTATGAGGATGGTGCGTCTTCTTCTGACGGGCGTACTTATGGTGTCTTCGCCGGTATCATCTGGCAGGTGAACCCGAACTTACGGATCGGACCCGCGTTTGGCGCATTCTCCGAATTGGGTACGGACGGTACCGAGGTCTTTCCCGCGCTTCTGGTGGATTGGGACATCGCGCCGCGATGGAACCTGAGCACCGGAACGGGGCTAGGTGCGACGCAGGGCCCAGGCGTGATCCTGAGTTATCAGCACACTGAGACCCTGAGTTTTTCGCTGGGTGCGCGGTCCGAGCGTGTACGGTTTCGGTTGGACAACACGGGCCTTGCCCCCGGTGGCGTGGGAGAGGATCAAAGCATTCCCGTGGCGTTGTCGGTGGATTATGCGCCCAACCCGGGCGTGCGCGTCAGCGCGTTTGTCGGAGCAGAGTTCGATGGGCGTTTGACGTTGGATTCCTCAACCGGCGCCCAGATCAGCCGTCAGGATTACGATACAGCTCCGATCGTAGGGTTTGCGGCGCGCATTCGTTTCTGAGACGACCACCCCAAGACGTCTTTGCGACAGATCCGGTCGCAGTCTGACATGTTTTTGTCGAAAAGCGATATGGTGATCCGGGGGCAGATTGATACATCTGTCCCGACGGGCGCATTCCGGCCCGACAGGAGGAAGCAGATCATGCGTTTTTCAGGCCTTCGCGTTCTCAAGGAAGGGTTGACCGGCAACAAGGGCTGGAAACCCCATTGGCGCGATCCCGAACCCAAGGCGGAATATGACATCGTCATCATCGGTGGCGGCGGTCACGGGCTGGCAACGGCCTATTACCTGGCCAAGGAACACGGGTTGACCAACATTGCGGTGCTGGAAAAGGGCTATATCGGCGGCGGCAACGTGGGCCGGAACACGACAATCATTCGCGCCAACTACTTCCTCCAAGGCAACTCCGAGTTCTACTCGCACTCGCTGAAGCTGTGGGAAGGGCTGGAAGAAGACCTGAACTATAATGTGATGCATTCGCAGCGCGGCATCATCAACCTGTTCCATTCCGATGGTCAGCGCGACGCGCGGGCGCGGCAGGGCAACATGATGCTCAGCCAGGGCGACGACGCGATCCTGCTGGGGCGCGACGAGCTGCGCGGGATGCTGCCGTATTTGGATTTCGACAACGGTCGCTTCCCGATCTATGGCGGGCTTTATCATCCACGCGGCGGTACGGCCCGCCACGATGCGGTGGCGTGGGGCTTTGCGCGCGGCGCAGACCAGCGCGGCGTCGATCTGTTGCAGAACTGCGAAGTGACCGGCATCGATATTGAGAGCGGCAAGGTCAAAGGCGTGCAAACCTCGCGCGGGCCAATCCGGGCCAAGAAGGTTGCGATGGTCGTCGCTGGCCGTTCTAGCCAGGTGGCGGCGATGGCGGGCATGACCTTACCCATCGAAAGCCACGTGTTGCAGGCCTTTGTCACCGAAGGCCTGAAGCCGGTGATCGACAATGTCGTCACCTTCGGCATGGGCCATTTCTATATCAGTCAGTCGGACAAGGGCGGTTTGGTCTTTGGCGGCGATCTGGACTATTACGCCTCTTACGCGGCGCGCGGCAACCTGCCGACGGCCGAACATGTGATGGAGGCGGGCATGGCGTTGATGCCGATGATCGGCAAAGCCAAGATGCTGCGCAGCTGGGGTGGGATCATGGACATGTCGCCCGATGGCTCACCCATCATCGACCGGACCCATATCGACGGGCTCTATCTGAATTGTGGCTGGAACTACGGCGGGTTCAAGGCGGTGCCGGGTTCGGGCAATGTGTTTGCCCATCTGATCGCGACGGATCGCTATCACGAGAACGCCACGCGCTATCAGCTGGATCGCTTCCGCACCGGGCGGGGCATCATCGACGAAGAGAGCAAGGGCTCTCAACACAACCTGCACTAGGGGATGAGGCAGATGTCGGATTTCCGTATTTGTAACAAAAAGAAGCAGGGGGTTGAGGTATGAGGATCACCTGTCCGATCTGCGGCGAACGGGATCGCCGCGAGTTCTATTACAAGGGCCACGCGGTGTCTCTGGACCGTCCGGCGCCGGATGCAGGCGAAGAGGCCTGGGACAACTATGTCTATCTGCGCGAGAACCCTGCCGGTGAAACCCGCGACCTGTGGCAGCACGAGGGCGGCTGTGGCGCCTGGATCGAAGTGACCCGCAACACGGTTACGCATGAGATTACCGCAACGCGTTTGGTGTCGGAGGCGAAGTCATGAGGATTGCAGGCAAGGGGCTGTTGGATCACAGCAAGCCAGTGACATTCTCGTTTGATGGGGTGAACTACTCAGGGCTTGAGGGCGACACATTGGCGTCCGCTCTGCTGGCCAACGAAGTGCGCCTGGTGGGTCGTTCGTTCAAATATCACCGCCCGCGCGGTATCCTGACGGCGGGTAGTGAAGAGCCCAATGCGCTGGTGACCATAGGGCAGGGCGGTCGGCAAGACCCCAACGTCCGCGCCACGATGCAAGAGCTCTATGAAGGGTTGACGGCGCGCAGTCAGAATCGTGGGCTGTCGCTGCAGTTCGATCCGATGGCGATCACCGATCTGGCGGCGCCGTTCTTGGGCGCGGGCTTCTATTACAAGACCTTCATGTGGCCGCGTGCGTTCTGGGAAAAGCTCTATGAGCCGGTGATCCGTCGCGCCGCCGGTCTGGGTGCGCTGTCGGGCGAAGACAACGCCGATGTCTATGACAAGGCCTATGCCTTCTGCGATCTTCTGGTGATTGGCTCCGGTCCTGCGGGGCTGATGGCTGCCTTGGTTGCGGGGCGTGCAGGTGCGGATGTGATCCTGGCCGAAGAAGACAGCCGTATGGGCGGTCGCTTGTTGGCGGAAACCTATGAGATCGACGGCAAACCGGGCCATATCTGGGCCGATGAGGTTCTGGCCGAGTTGCGGATGATGGACAATGTGCGCCTGATGACGCGCACCACAGTAACCGGAGCCTATGACGGCGGCACATTTGGTGCATTGGAACGTGTGCGTCATCACTTGGGCAACCGCCCAGCGGGGGCGCCGATCGAGACGTTCTGGCGGATTGCGTCGAAACGCGCGGTTCTGGCCGCAGGCGCTCTGGAGCGTCCCGTGGCGTTCCGCAACAATGACCGTCCCGGCATCATGACCGCAGGCGCGGTGCGGGCTTATCTGAACCGTTGGGGCGTGGCTCCGGGGCAGCGAGTAGCCGTTTTTGGCAACACCAATGACATCCACCGCACGGCACGTGACCTGCTGAATGCAGGCGTTCATGTGGCCGGTGTTATCGACAGTCGTCATGATGGGCCGACGTCCGATGACTACCCTGTCTACCGCGGCGCGCAGGTTTCAAACAGCGCTGGGCGCAAGGCGCTGGAATCGATCACCATCCGCAGCGCCAGTGGCGAGCAGAACCTGCACGCCGACTGTCTGGCGATGACTGGCGGCTGGAACCCGACCGTGCATATGACCTGCCACATGAACGGGCGCCCGACCTGGAAACGCGAGATCGAGAGCTTTGTGCCGACGCCTGGCGCGATCCCGGGGCTGGAAGCGGCGGGCGCTTGCAATGGGGCCTTTTCCACCGCGGCGTGTTTGCGTGAAGGGGTTGAGGTCGCCGCCCGTGCACTGGCCGATCTGGGACACCAAGCGCCGGACGTGGCACAGCCGCAGGCCGAGGATGAAGCGTATGAGATCGCGCCATTGTGGGCGGTTCCGGGCAAAGGCCGAGCCTGGCTCGATTTCCAGAACGACGTCACGGTCAAGGATGTGAAACAGGCCGCGGTTGAGAACTTCCGCTCGGTCGAGCACATGAAACGCTACACCACGCAAGGGATGGCGACCGATCAGGGCAAGAACTCGAACGTGGCGGCACTGGCCATTCTGGCCGATGCCACCGGCCGCGGGATCCCTGAGACCGGCACGACCACGTTCCGTCCACCGTATTCGCCAGTGGCCATTGCGGCCTTTGGGGCAGGGGGCACCGGCAAGAGCTTTGCTGCCGAACGCTTTACCACCTCGCACAAGGCGACCGTCGAACGGGGCGCACCGCTGATCGAGGCGGGGCTGTGGTATCGTCCCAGCTATTTTCCCAAGGCGGGCGAACCCACTTGGCTTGAAAGCTGTAACCGTGAGGTTGGTTATGTCCGCAACGCGGTTGGCGTGGCGGATGTCTCGACGCTGGGTAAGATCGACGTTCAGGGCAAGGATGCGGGCCAATTCCTGGATTTCGTCTATACCAACATGTTCTCGACGCTGAAGGTGGGGCGTACGCGCTATGGCTTGATGTTGCGCGAAGATGGGTTTGTTATGGATGACGGCACCACGGCCCGGTTGGGTGAGCATCACTATGTGATGACCACCACCACCGCAGGTGCGGGCGAGGTGATGAAGCATCTGGAATTCGTCAATCAGGCGCTGTGCCGTGATCTGGATGTGCAGTTCACCTCTGTCACCGAACAATGGGCGCAGTTTGCGGTCGCGGGGCCGAAGTCTCGAGCGTTGCTCGACACACTGCTCGAGCAACCGCTAACCGATGAAGACTGGCCGTTTATGGCCTGTGGTCCGGTCAAGGTTCTGGGCATCGACGCGCGGCTCTTCCGCATCTCGTTCTCGGGCGAGCATGCCTATGAGGTCGCGGTGCCTGCACGCTATGGCGACAGCCTGTTCCGTCTGCTGGCCAAAAAGGCCGAAGAATTGGGCGGTGGCGTCTACGGGATGGAGGCGCTGAACGTGCTGCGGATCGAAAAGGGGTTCATCACCCACTCGGAAATCCACGGGCGGACCACGGCGTATGACATTGGCATGGGGCGGATGGTTTCGGCCAAGAAGGACTGCATCGGCAAAACGATGACACGACGACCGGGTCTCGAAGAGCCGGGGCGCGAGGTTCTGGTTGGTCTGAAACCGGTCGAGAAAGACGGCCAGGTTCTGGCGGGCGCGCATCTGTACAAGAAGGGGGATGAGCCGATCAGAACCAACGATCAGGGCTATCTCACATCCGTGTGTCATTCGCCCACTCTGGGCTGCATGCTGGCGCTTGGGTTCATGGCCGATGGACGTGACCGCCATGGTGAAATTGTGAAAATGGTCGACGGTCTGCGCGGGATGGAAACCCTGTGCGAAGTGGTCGATCCGGTGTTCTTTGACCAGCAAGGGGAGCGGGTCCGTGGATAAACTTACAGCTCTTTCGCCCTGTGCGGGTCTGCTGCCGCTGACCATTGGCGCCACAAAGGTGGTCGAGGTCGAGCCGGGGCAGATGACCTCTGTTGCGCCTTACAATGGACAGTTGAACAAGCTGTCCAAGGCGATGAAGGCAGCGCATGGGGTCGAGTACCCGCAAGCCAATGGTCTGACCAGGGAAGGCGACACGCAAGCTGTGTGGTTCGGGCATGCCCAGGCGATGCTGGTTGGCCCGGTGGTAGAGGCAGGTCTTGCCAAGCATGCGGCTCTTACGGATCAGTCCGACGCCTGGGCGGTTGTTGCCCTGTCGGGAGACGCGGCCGAGAATGTGCTGGCCCGTCTGGTGCCAGTGGATGTACGGCTGGCGCATTTTCCGGTTGGCATGGCCGTGCGGACCCAATTACAGCACCTGTCGGTGTCGCTGGTGCGCGTGGATGAGGGCACGTTCCAGATCATGGCGTTCCGCTCGATGGCGCACACTCTGGTTCACGATCTGAAAACGGCCATGGAAGCTGTGGCCGCGCGGGGGTAACCTGAGCGGTAACAGAACTGATTCCGGGAGAGACCGTAGATGATCCGCCTTGCAACCGCAGCCTCTTTGGCCGCTGCCCTGTTGGCAACACCCGTTGCTGCCGCTGACACCAAAGAGCAAAGCTGTGAGTATCAGGCGCAGGTCGTCAAAGCCGTGCAAAAGGCGCGGCTGGATCGGGTTAAAGAGCGCGACGTGGCCAAATCCGTCGCTGCGACAGAACCGACCTGGCCGGACAACTACAACGCCGCGATCCCGCTGATCGCGCCGTGGGTTTATGAACAGAAGATGTCCACTGTCCGCAAAGAAGACCTGGGCGCGGCGTGGCTGGAACTCTGCCTGAAACAATAAGTTGCCATCAGATGGTGTGCCGTGCGCCTCTTGGCGCGGCCCGCCATCTCTGACAGACTGACGCCATGTCACTACCTCCCGGATTCCTTGATGAGCTACGCGGCCGCGTCAGCCTGACCCAAGTGGTTGGGCGCAAGGTCATGTGGGATCCGCGCAAATCGAACCAGGGCAAGGGGGACATGTGGTCTCCGTGCCCGTTTCACCATGAAAAAACCGCGTCTTTCCACGTGGATGACCGCAAGGGCTACTATTATTGCTTTGGCTGTCACGCCAAGGGCGATGCCTTCAAGTTCGTGCAGGAAACCGAAAACGTCAGTTTCATGGAATCGGTCGAGATCCTGGCGCGCGAAGCCGGGATGCCGATGCCTGCGCGTGATCCGAAGGCGCAGGAAAAGCAGGATCGACGCAGCCAACTGGCCGATGTGATGGAGCAGGCGGTGCAGTTCTTTCGCCTGCAGCTTAAGACTGGTGGCGGCGCAGCGGCGCGCGACTACATCACTCGGCGCGGTTTGAACGGCCAGGCTCTGGAGCGGTGGGAGATCGGTTTTGCCCCTGATGGTTGGCAGGGCCTGTGGGATCACTTGCGCGGCAAGAACGTGCCCGAGGATCTGATTTTGGGTGCGGGGCTGGCCAAGGCCTCGACCAAGGGCAAGAAACCCTATGACACTTTCCGCAACCGGATCATGTTCCCGATCCGCGATGCGCGCGGGCGTTGCGTGGCCTTTGGCGGGCGCGCGATGGACCCCAATGACAATGCCAAGTACCTAAACTCGCCTGAAACGGAACTCTTCGACAAAGGCCGCAACCTTTATAACCATGCGCCTGCGCGACAGGCGGCGGGGCGGGGGCAGCCGCTGATTGTTGCCGAGGGGTATATGGACGTGATCGCTCTTGTCGAGGGCGGGTTCGAGGCGGCAGTCGCGCCGCTTGGCACGGCGATCACGGAAAACCAGCTGCAGTTGCTCTGGCGTATCTCGGATGAGCCGATCATTGCCCTGGACGGCGACACCGCCGGTCTGCGTGCGGCGATGCGGGTGATCGACCTGGCCTTGCCATTGCTCGAGGCTGGCAAGTCGGTGCGCTTTGCGCTGATGCCCGAGGGGAAGGACCCTGACGACCTGATCAAGGCCGAAGGCCCTGCAGCCGTGCAAAGCGTGCTGGATGCAGCGATCCCGATGGTCAAGCTACTGTGGCAACGCGAGACCGAGGGCAAGGTGTTCGACAGCCCCGAGCGCAAGGCAGCGTTGGATAAGACCCTGCGCGAAAAGATCAAACAGATCCGCGACCCCTCGATCCGCTCGCATTATGGCCAAGAGATCAAGGACCTGCGGTGGGAGCTGTTCCGCCCCAACCGCAAATCAGGTGGCAAAAGCAGTTGGCAACCACGTGGCAAATGGAAACCCGAGCGCCTGTCGGCGCTGCCGGGTACGCGCCAATCGCTTTTGGCCTCGGGCGGGGACAACGCGCAAGTGCAGATGCGCGAGGCGGTTATCCTGGCCACGGCCATCGCAACTCCCGAGGTTGTCGTGCAGTTCGAGGTTCAGATCGAGGACATGGAATGCCGCGATCCGGACTATGCGGTCCTGCGGGACGTGATCCTGCGCTATGCCATCGACGCGCCTGATCAACTGACAGACCGGATTTATGATGCTTTGGGGCCGGATGCCCTTGAAAACCTGCGGTCGCTTCGCCATGTGGCAATCAGTCCCTGTGTCCGCAACCCTGGCGATGTCGAACTGGCTGAGCTGACGCTCAACGAGGAACTCGCAAAACTGACCGCGCACAGGGGGCTGAGCGCCGAGATTGCCGAGGCCGAGGAAGAGATGGCCGGGCAGACGGACGAGGCGATCACCTGGCGTCTGGGTCAGGCCGCCGAAGCCCGCAACAAGGCAACCCGAAGCGAGAATGAGGACAAGGCGATTTATGACGTTGGAGACAACGGAGCGCGAATCAATCGGGAAGAGCGTGACGCCTTTGCCGCAATCACGGCGGGAATCAACTTCGAGAAGAAGCGCAGGTAGTGCGTTTTGGTAAAGAATAGGTAGAAAAAACCGGGTAAACGGGTGGCCGAATCATTTCATCGCGCTAATGATTCGGGCTAACCGAATCACCCAGCCCTGCAGGAGCACTGAATGGCCGCCAAAGATACCAACGACGACCGCAAGCCCGAGGACCAGGAACAGGAAATCTCGCTCGACATGAGCCAGACTGCGGTCAAGAAGATGATCGCCGAGGCCCGCGAGAAAGGCTACATTACCTACGATCAGCTCAATCAGGTTCTGCCACCCGATCAGGTGAGCTCGGAACAGATCGAGGACGTGATGTCGATGCTTTCGGAAATGGGTATCAACATCATTGAAGATGAAGAAGCCGAAGACGAAGAGCAAAAGGGCGCGACCGAGCTGGTGACGACGGACAGCAACCGCGAGGTAACGCTGTCAACTGGCACTGCCGAAAAGCTGGACCGCACCGACGACCCCGTTCGCATGTACCTGCGCGAGATGGGCAGCGTTGAACTGCTGAGCCGCGAAGGCGAGATCGCCATCGCCAAGCGGATCGAGGCGGGTCGAAATACGATGATCGCCGGGCTCTGCGAAAGCCCGCTGACGTTCCAGGCGATCACGATCTGGCACGACGAGCTTTTGAGCGAAGACATTCTTTTGCGCGACGTCATCGACTTGGAGACCACATTCTCGGGGCAGATGGACGACGAAGAAGAAGCACCCGTTGTTGACACCTCTGCTGTTCAGGCGGCCAAACCTGCCAAGGACGAAGGGCCGGAGCTGGACGCCGATGGCAACCCGATCGCCAAGGATGACGACGACGACGAAGACGAGCAGGCCAACATGTCGCTTGCCGCGATGGAGGCCGCGCTCAAGGATCAGGTGCTGACGACGCTGGAGCGCATATCGTCGGACTACGCACAACTGTCGGAAATGCAGGACAGCCGGATTTCGGCCACCCTGAACGAAGATGGCTCGTTCAGCGCGGGGGATGAGGCGACCTATCAGGCGCTGCGGTCCGAGATCGTGGAACTGGTGAACGGTCTGCACCTGCACAACAACCGTATCGAAGCGCTGATCGATCAGCTGTATGGCATCAACCGCCGGATCATGTCGCTGGACAGCTCGATGGTGAAACTGGCGGACCAGGCTCGCATCAACCGTCGTGAGTTCATTGATGCCTATCGCGGTCGTGAGCTGGATCCGAACTGGTTGTCGGACATGGCGGAAAAGCCGGGTCGTGGCTGGCAGATGTTCATCGAACGCTCGACCGAAAAGGTCGAAGAACTGCGCAACGACATGGCACAGGTCGGCCAGTATGTTGGCCTGGATATCTCTGAATTCCGCCGCATTGTGCAGCAGGTTCAGAAGGGTGAGAAAGAAGCCCGTCAGGCCAAGAAAGAAATGGTCGAGGCCAACCTGCGCCTCGTGATCTCGATCGCCAAGAAATACACCAACCGTGGCCTGCAATTCCTTGATCTTATTCAGGAAGGTAACATCGGCCTGATGAAGGCGGTGGACAAGTTCGAATACCGTCGCGGATACAAGTTTTCGACTTATGCGACCTGGTGGATTCGTCAGGCCATTACCCGCTCGATTGCGGATCAGGCGCGCACGATCCGTATCCCGGTCCACATGATCGAGACGATCAACAAACTGGTCCGGACAGGTCGCCAGATGCTGCACGAGATTGGCCGCGAACCGACGCCGGAAGAGTTGGCCGAAAAGCTGCAGATGCCGCTGGAGAAGGTTCGCAAGGTGATGAAGATCGCCAAGGAACCGATTTCGCTGGAGACGCCGATTGGCGACGAAGAAGACAGCCAGTTGGGCGATTTCATCGAGGACAAGAATGCCGTGTTGCCTTTGGACAGCGCCATTCAGGAAAACCTCAAGGAAACCACGACCCGCGT
Source organism: Falsiruegeria mediterranea M17 (assembly GCF_900302455.1). Lineage (GTDB taxonomy): Bacteria > Pseudomonadota > Alphaproteobacteria > Rhodobacterales > Rhodobacteraceae > Falsiruegeria > Falsiruegeria mediterranea. The sequence continues at coordinate 125,938 of NZ_ONZG01000013.1, read as the reverse complement.
TCTGGCCTCGCTCACCCCGCGCGAGGAACGTGTTCTGCGGATGCGGTTCGGCATCGGCATGAACACCGACCACACACTGGAAGAGGTCGGTCAGCAGTTCAGCGTTACGCGCGAACGTATTCGCCAGATCGAGGCGAAGGCGCTGCGCAAGCTGAAGCACCCCAGCCGGTCGCGCAAGCTGCGGTCGTTCCTGGATCAGTAACTCCCGAAAAATCGGAAAATGAGATAAGATCAAGGGCGCCCAATGTGGCGCCCTGGTTCGTTTTGGAGTTGCGTTTGATGTTTCGTTTAGCCGCCCTTTTTGTTCTGCTGTCCGGTGCAGCCTGGGCACAATGCCCTGAACCGGCCCAAACGCTTGTATCCTGCACTCTGAAAGGTGGCGCCAAGCAAATGGCCACCTGCCTGGACGACATCCGGGTCAGCTATGCGTTTGGCGCAGTTGGGCGTGCCCCGGAATTGGTGTTGGATCACTCGGTGCGCGATGTGGGTATGCGTCCTTGGCCCGGTGTCGGATCCAGCATCTGGGAAGAGTTCACCTTTTACAGCAAAGGGTTCTCTTATGTTGTTCACTACGCTGTCGAGCGCACGCCCGGTGGCCAGGTGAGCGGTGGGGTTACCGTCATGATGGGGGAGCAGGAGCTGGCTCATGTCACGTGTGATCCGGGCTCGGTCGTATCCGCGGGTTATGGCCTGCCTCTGTTCGAAGCCACGGAACGCGCGGGGCAAACTTATTCACTTGAGACGCACATTTGGAATTGAAACCCCGAGACCCGGCGTCGGCATGATGCCCCCAGCCCGCTATCAGCCCATGCACAAGCCATGACAACGCTGTGAAATGCCCTGTCCGCTGCCCGAGCGACACACTACACTAATCCCAACAAGTTAATCATTTGGGTATCGATTCATGAAACACATCGTCACTGCCTGCACCATCGCTGCGGCCCTGGCTACCGCGCTTCCCAATCCCGCCGACGCGTTCACGTCCCGTAGTGGCGCGCGGGTGAACCCGGTCAACGCCGCCATTTTCGAGGTTGTGCCGCGCAACTCGGGGCGCACCAATGACATCTGGTGCGCGGCATCGGAATTCGCGCGCCGTCAGCTGGGGGCCGGGTGGAAAACCCGCGTTTACGTGGCCCGAGATCGTGGTCCGAGCGTCACAACCGGCCGTCGGACAGCAGTGCAGTTTACCATCGATCCGCAAGCCGCCGGTATTACGCCGGCCGAAGGCGGGTTCTTCAAAAACGGGTTCAACGTTGGTGACAGCATGTCGGTTCAACAAGCTGACGGGTTGTGTGAGCCAGTGCCGATCCGGTTCTGATCCGCGACGAATGCCTTGCAGGGGCGTCAACGGTTCTACACAGTCGCCCCATGCAGACCGAGTTTCAAATCCCGACCAATGGCCAAGGCCTTTATGAGTTCACGTCTCAGGTTACACGATGGACCCGCAGCAACCCGACACATGGGCTACTGACGCTTTTTGTGCGCCATACATCTTGCTCATTGGTGATCCAGGAAAACGCCGATCCCGAGGTGCAGACGGATCTTGCGGCGTTCTTTCATTGCCTGGTTCCGCCGACTACAGATCCGTCGATGTCCTATCTCACGCACACTTACGAAGGGCCCGATGACATGCCTGCCCACATCAAGGCCGCGATGATGCCCGTGTCATTGTCGATCCCGGTGTCGGGTGGCGTGCCTGTTTTGGGAACCTGGCAGGGGATTTACCTGTTTGAACACCGTAGTGCGCCACACACGCGCAAGGTTGCCGCGCATCTGGGGTGATTTTGCCCCATGATCTAGCGGTGTGATTTCCCCTCTACCCAAACTGTAGAGGCTGCCCTATAGTTGTGGATAAGTGGGCCGAAGCGTTCACAATCAGAGGCGGAAACGAACGAGGGAGAAGGCGGATGCGCTGCCCGTTTTGCGGAAATATAGACACACAGGTCAAGGATTCACGACCCGCGGAAGATCACGTTTCGATCAGGCGTCGCCGGTTTTGTCCGGCCTGTGGTGGACGGTTTACAACCTACGAGCGGGTGCAACTGCGCGATCTGGTGGTGATCAAGACCAACGGCAAGCGCGAAGACTTTGACCGGGACAAGCTGGAGCGGTCCATCCGCATTTCGATGCAGAAGCGACCGATCGAGCCTGAACGCATCGATCAGATGATTTCCGGTATCGTACGGCGGCTCGAGAGCATGGGGGAAACTGACATCGCATCGAAACAGATCGGTGAGATTGTCATGGAAGCTCTGGCCCGCATCGACACGGTCGCATACGTGCGATTTGCAAGTGTTTACAAAAACTTCCAGGCGGCGGATGATTTCGAGGACTTTGTTCATGAACTACGCCCACCGGTGTCCCCTAGCGAAGAGTAACGACTTTGGACAATAGGTACATGGCGCTGGCCCTCTCGTTGGGGCGGCGCGGTCAGGGGTTGTGCTGGCCAAACCCGGCCGTGGGGTGCGTTATCGTCAAAGACGGGCGCATCGTGGGTCGCGGCTGGACGCAGCCTGGCGGACGTCCCCACGCCGAACCTGTCGCGCTCGCGCAGGCGGGTGAGGCGGCGCGCGGTGCCACGGCCTATGTCACGCTTGAACCCTGTTCGCACCATGGCAAGAGCCCACCGTGTTCGCAGGCCTTGATTGACGCGGGCGTCGCACGCGTGGTCTGCGCTCTGCAAGACAGTGACCCGCGCGTGTCCGGGCAGGGGTTCGACATGCTGCGCGCGGCTGGGATCGAGGTGACGGTCGGTGTCATGGCTGAAGAGGCCGCGCAGGATCTGGCTGGCTTTTTCCTGAAAGTCGAACAGGGGCGGCCACTTGTGACGCTAAAACTTGCCAGCAGCTTCGATGGTCGCATCGCCACTGCAACTGGCGAGAGCAAGTGGATCACGGGCCCCCATGCGCGGCGTGCGGTGCACGCTATGCGCGCCCGCCATGACGCGGTCCTGGTGGGGGCTGGCACGGCGCGGGCAGATGATCCCTCGCTGACCGTGCGGGACATTGGCGTTGATCGCCAACCCGTGCGCGTCGTCGTCTCGCGCCATCTGGACTTGCCCTTGATGAGCCAGCTGGCCCGCACGGCCAAGGATGTACCTGTCTGGCTGTGCCACGGGCCGAGCGCTGATATCGAACGTATCAGGGCCTGGGAAGGGTTGGGGGCCAAGCTGATCCCCTGCGCCTTGCACGGTATGCAGATCGACGCGGGCGATCTGTTGCAGCAACTGGGCGCTGCGGGTCTGACGCGGGTGTTCTGCGAAGGGGGCTCGGCGCTCTCCGCGTCGCTTTTGGCGGATGATCTGGTGGATGAACTGATCGGCTTTACCGCAGGCCTTGCCATCGGAGCCGAGGGGCTGCCATCCTTGGGGGCCATGGGATTGGATCGTCTTGCGCAGGCGCCAAGGTTCCAATTGGCCGAGACGTGCCCCGTGGGTGCCGACATCATGCACCGCTGGACTCGGGCCCTGCGTTGAGATGCACAAGTATCTAGAAATATCTTAGTATCAGAATACTATAACCGCAGTTTTCAGCGGGAATGTATTCATGAACAAGATCATTGCGGCAGCCGTTTTGGCTTCGCTGCCAGTCCTTGCACAGGCGCAGTCCAACAGGCTGAACCCCACCGCGGATTACGCCCTTATCAATGGGCGGGTACACACAATGGATGCCGACAGTCGGGTTGTCAGCGCCATCGGTATCGAAGGGGACAAGATCGTCTATGTGGGCGAGGCGGATGGCCTGAAGAACGTGATCGGTATCGGGACCGAGGTGATCGACCTTGAAGGGCGTATGGTGCTGCCCGGGTTTGTTGATGGACATATCCACGCCGCCGCTGGTGGCTTGATCATGCTGGGCGTTGACCTGCAAACCGACGACAAGGACGAGTTGTTCGCCCGCATCCGCAACGAGGTTGAGAGCAACTCCGATGACGTCATCCTGGGCTACGGTGTCCGCTTCAACCCGTGGACGGATGGCAACGCGACGGCAGCCATGTTGGATGAGATCGACAGTGAGCGCCCGATTTATCTGTGGGCCATCGACGGTCACGCGGCCTGGGTGAATTCCAAAGCGCTGGAACTGGCAGGTATTGACAAGGACACGCCCGAAACGGTGCCGGGGTTTTCGTTTTTCGAACGTGACACGGACGGCAACCCAACAGGGTGGATCGTTGAAATCCCTGCGCAGATGCAGGTGCTGACCTCCCTCATCGACGTTAATCCGGATTTCATGTCCGAGGGGGTCGGCCAATGGCTGCAACGCTTCGCGGCGGCTGGTATCACTGCCGTGCATGATCACGGTATTCAAGGGATGAGCCAGCAGGAAGGCTTTCAAATGATGGCCGACTTTGAAAAAAACGGCCAACTGCCGGTTCGATTTGTCGGCTCATTTTACTGGAACGACGGCGGGGTTGATCCTTTGCCCGGCACAATGGAGTTGCGCGCGCAGTTCAACTCGGACCTGGTGCAGGCGCGGTACCTCAAGATCAACATGGACGGGGGCGACGACAAGTGGAACGCGCTCTATGTCGATCCCTACGATGACAAACCGTTGCTGAGGCCCGAGCCGATCATTCCGGTCGATTTGGTCAAGGATGCCGTACGCAGAGCAGATGCAGCAGGGATCGATGTGACCCGCCACTGTTTCGGGGATCTGGCCGTACGTACCTTGCTTGATGCGGTCGAGGCCGCCATTGCCGCCAACCCGCCCCGCGAGCGAGCGCACAAGATCACCCATGACACACTGATCCATTCCGACGACTACGCGCGCTTTGCTGAGCTTGGCGTGATCTATGACAGCACCGGGTCCTGGATGTCGTTTGATCCCTTGCTGCAATCCGTTTCGACAAGTCGGCTAGGGATGGAGCGGGTGAAGGCGATGTTTCCCGTCAACCGCGTGGCCGATGCGGGTGGTGTCTTCTCGTTCGGGTCAGACTGGCCGGTGTCGGGCTATGTGTCCGAATACCGCCCCTTGGCCGCCATCGAGGTCGGCACCACGCGACAATTGCGCGGGCGCGAGGATGTCGAACCCTTGGGGAGAGAGGCCGCAAAACTGCCGCTGCAATTGGCGCTCGAGGCGCACACAATCAATGCTGCCAAGGGGATGGGCATGGAGACCCTAATCGGCAGTCTTGAGGTCGGCAAGAAGGCAGATATCGTCGTGCTTGAGCAGGATCTGTTCGAGGTGAAGCCTGGGCAGATCTCGGATGTTGCGGTGTCCTACACGATTATGAACGGGCAACTGACCTATGAGAAGGGCGACTGAAATTCAGCGCCAAAGGTGGGCGTAGGTGGCAAATGCCCCTTGCAGTTTTGACAAAAGCCGGTTGGCCAGCCCGGGATGCGGGACTGTGCCGGTGGCCAGCCGATCCACCACAACCTCGACCGGGCAGGGCTGCCCGGTGACGGGATCAAAGTAGCGCGGATAGTCGATCAATGCGGCATGAACCAATCCGCAGAGGGTCGGCTGGGTCGCGCGTCGGGCAGGGACCGTGCCCAGGTCATGGGTCAATCCCCAGCCCGCATAAAAGGGCGCCCCAAGGGTTGTCACCGTCACCCCACGCAACAATGCCTCGAACCCCAGAAGCGAGGTCATTGTCCAAACCTCGTGCACCTGATCCAGCAGGGCAGTCGGATCGGCCTCTGTTGCTATTACATCGGCCAGATCGCGGGCTTCGATATCTCCGGTGCGTAGACCGGCCTCAACGTCCGGGTGGGGTTTGTAGATGATCACGGCGTTTGGATTGGCCGCGCGCACCTGCTGCACGAGGGCCAGGTTGGTGTTGACTTGACCTGCGCCTTTGCGGATCGAGGCGTCGTCCTCGACCTGACCGGGCACAAGAATGCGGTGGCCGTCAGGGATCTGGGGGATCGCGCCACCCAGATTGTATTTACTCAGCCGCCTTTGGGTCAGGCTGGTGATCAAGCGTTCCGCCCGCAGATGCTGATCAGGACGCAGAGTGGCGCGTTTCGTGATCAATGCCTCGAGTCGGTTGGGGCGTGTCGGGTCGTAGTAGATGCCCAGATCATCGGTCACCAGCGACAAGGGCGGCACCAGTTCGGCGCCCAACCCGCGAGAGCGCAGGAACCCGTCCTCGACCCGCACAGCGTTGCTTTGATCGTCTGCACGCCCGGCCCAGACCATATGCGCGCGCCCCTGCAGATCACTTGGTGCCTCGTCAAACACCAGCTTTTTCTGCTGCCCAAAGAAAGCTTGCAGGGGCTTGCGCTTCCACAGGCGCATGCCGCTGGCCACCCATCCGCGATGATCCTGTCGCCAGGCACGGGCCTGCGCCTCGAGCGTGGCCATAACGTCCTCTAGCTCGCAGAGTTGATTGTGGTAGGGATCGTACCAGGTGGGGGCCAGGATCATGGCGGCGGCATACAGTTGCGCCTTGGTCAACTTGCGCTGGCGGCGCGGCACCGGAAACTCGTCGGCTGTCAGTCCCCAGCCCGCATAAAACGGTTGCCCAAAGACGCGTGGTTTGTGGCCTGCAATGATCGCCTCGAACCCCAGTTGCGAGGACAGCGTATAGACCCCGACCGCCCCTTCGAGCAGCATCCAGGGGCTGACGGGATCACGTAGAAGATGAACCCGGTCAGAGGCGTCCTGATCCGAATAGTATCCCGCGCGATATCCGGCAGTCGTTTCGGGGTGGGTCTTGATCACCACTGGCGCGCCGGGGTGTTCCTCTTGCGCAAAGACAAGCATTTCGCGAAACAGGGCATCGCTGCCGTTGCTGGCACGGACAGACGCATCATCGCGGGTCTGGTCCACCACCAGGACATAACCGGGATCGGGCACGGGGGTGGCCGGATCAAAGCCGGAATACTTGCTTAGATGACTGTCCTTCATCCGCGCCATCGCGTTGCGCGCGCGATTCAACAGGGCAGTGTCATCCAACGGGTGCGTGGCAAGTAGCTGTTCCAGGTCAGAGGGCACGGCCGGATCGAAATGCAACCCCGACCGGTCGAGCATGAGCCCAAGGGGGGGCTCTCCGCCTCGGCCGGGATGAAGCGAGCGCAGGAACGCATCTTCGATCCGCAAGAGGGGGGCATCGTGTTTCGCTGCCATGGCGCGGCCCCGATGCGCCGTTGGGCTGTCGCCCCAAATACCAACCAGATCATCATCGCCGGGAAGGCCTAGTCGCAGGTCATAGCCCGCGAGTGACAAAATGCGCCTCAGTCGCTTTTGCCAAAGAAAGCCCCCGTTATATACAAACAGCCGAGAGCGGGGGCTCTCGGCTGTTTCAACATGATCTGGAATCATCAGGTTAGCTGCCGGCGATCGTCTGCAAGTTGGCCAGTGGTGTCAGGCCACCAGAGATGAGCGAGATGGTCTTGGTCCACTGTGCATAAGGCGCCTCGGTCACGTAAAGCGTGTCCTCGTCGCGAATGACAAAATCGCGGGCGACGAACAACCCGTTGGGTTGGGTCAGGTTCAGCACATAGACCATGCGCTGTGCCCCTTGCAGGTCGTCGCGGCCAAGCACTTGGCCGGCGACCTCGGCCGGTTCGTTGCGGAAGATGAATACACCAGTCGGATCGGATGCAATGGAAATCAGGCCGCCGACCTGCGCGATTGCTTCAAGTGCTGACAGATCCTGGGTTTCAAACGGTACCCGTGCTTGGGCGTTGGTGGCCCCAAGTGCCGTAAACGAACGGGTGTCTTCTTCAACCAGAATGCGATCGCCCCCGCGCAAAGCGATGTCCAGTTGCGGGTTGTCGAACAAATCCTGGAACCAGATTTGCCCTTGCTGATTGCCGCGGATCACCGTGACTTGTGCAATGTCGGGCTGGATGGTTACGCCGCCCGCCTGCGCCAACATCGTTCCCAAGGTGCGCGTCGGACGCTCGATGGGATAAATGCCCTGCGCACCAACGGCGCCGACCAGTGACACGGTGGACCCGTCACCCGCCAGACGGCGCACCTGCACCTGGGGGTCGGGCGTCTGGTCTTCCAGTTTCGCGGTGATCATCTCGCGAAGCTGCTCGGGTGTGTTGCCAGAGGCACGGATTCGACCGGCGTAAGGTACAAAGATGAAACCTGCGCTGTCGACCTGAACTTCTTCAAGGATGGTCGAGTTTGTAGCTTCGCCTGCCAGCAGACCGTCATCAACGTTCTCCCAGACAGTCAGACCCAATACGTCGCCGGGGCGAATTGTGTCAGACGTCAGGGTCGATGCGTTCTGGAACCCGCTGGAAAAACCAAGCGCGGGTACAACGGCGGTGGCGCGGGTCACCCGGTCGTTGACCGCAACAATAAAGGCATCGCCTTCTTTTTGCACCGATCCGGCAAAGATTTCACGTTTGTTCGGGCCTACTTTGGGCAACGAACACGAGGCCACGATTCCAATCGCGGCCAACACGGCAACGGGCTTCGCCCAACGGACGGACATGGATTTCACTGCTCGGTCTCCTCGACCTATTGTTATTCTGCCTGAGTTTTTTTTAACAACCTATCGGAATCCGGGGCAAAAATCCAGTCCCAGGTCTTGTGTCTTTCAGTTCACGAGACGCAACTGTTGCCTTGGTGCCGCTGTCCCAGACTTGAGCGCGTCGTATGGATCGTCGGCGGATAACATCATGTCCACCACCTGGCGCAGCAATTGGCGGCGCCCCTTCAGGGAATAAAACCCCCCTGGCACTTGGCTGGTTTCCAGCAAGTAGCGGCGATAATCCTTGTAGGCGCGATTGTCCGGGCGACTGGCACCGGCAAAAAAGTCGCGCAAGGGCTGATCCGAGACAAATTCGGGTTTGGCATAGACCGCGCGGCCAAAGACCTTGAGCGGAATTCCGCGCCAGAGCACTTGCTGCCCGGCGGTCGAGTTCACAGTGACTGCAGTCCGCGCATCATTGAGCAGACGCGCCAGCTTGCCGCCGCGCACATAGTGCACGCGCCCCACAAGGCCGTGGAGCTTGGCCAGGCGCTTGACCTCGCGCTTGATCGGAACACGGCCGTCTTCAAGAGGGTGCGCCTTGACCACCAGGTGGTGATGCTGCGGCGCGCCTGCGGCAAAGCCCTCGAACATCTCGGTCAGAAACTCGGTCATGGTGGAAAACGGCGAATGCATCTGGAAGGAGCTGTCATGTTCCAGTTGCAAAAGCGCCAAGTGATAGGGAAAGCCGCCATTGCGCACGCGCCACGTGGCCAACCCGCGCTCGGCCCAATGGGCGGGCATCAGAAGCAACCGTTTCAGGTAGAGTTGGAATTCCTTGGTGACCGTCAGGTCGCGGTGCGGCTTGAAATTGCGATAATCCCCGTTTCGGAACATCACGAACCAATGATAGAGCGCGCCATAGAACACATGGTGCCGGGTGTCGCCCCAATGGGACGGGGGCAGGGGCGCCTCCATGTCCGACAGTTCAAGGGCGGTCTGCATCTCGGCGATGGACATGTCCATCAGGCGCGAATTGCCGTTCGAGCCGTCACGCTCATAGGTCACCCAATAGGGCCGCATGTAGCCCTCTTCGAAGACATGCACCGTCAATCCGCGTGCCTTTGCAATCTCGACCGCCTTGGCGTGGATCGGGCGTGTATCGCCATAAAGCACGATGTCGGTCACACCACGGGAATCGAGCAGTTGCGTGAATGTGTCAGACCATTCGTCCGGCGTACCGCGATAGGGAATATAGCTTTGCGGATGAAACCAGAAGGCGCGGTCGCCGGCGTTGAACCCCACGCGCCAAACCTCGACCCCGGCGGCACGCAGCATCCGGCCAAGCGCGTTGAAGAACGGCCCATGGGGACCCTGCAAAAACAGGAACACGCGCTGAGATTTTGCCGCTGCTGGCATTTTTCGTCCTTTTGACCGGGATGGCCGATTGTTTACCCTTTAGCGGATGTTTCGGGCAAAACTATGGCTCTCGCGTTGCGTCAGAGCAAGCGGCGGGGGCTTGCCGGGCAGGAAACAGACCGTTACGTCAGGTGCTGATTTAGGCATGCAGAGGCAAATGAAATGTTTACCGGGATCATCACTGACGTCGGAACCGTAGCCGAACTGGAACAGCAGGGCGATCTGCGGGCGCGCATTCGCACTGGCTACGACACCAAGGGCATCGACATTGGCGCCTCGATCGCCAGCGACGGTGTGTGCCTGACCGTCATCGCGCTTGGGCCGGATTGGTACGACGTGCAGGTGAGCGCCGAGACGGTGGACAAGACCAACCTGGATGTTTGGGCCGTGGGCCGACGGGTGAACCTGGAGCGCGCCTTGAAGGTGGGCGACGAGTTGGGTGGCCATATTGTGTCCGGTCATGTGGACGGCGTGGCCGAGGTGGTGGCGATGGTGGACGAGGGCGACAGCACCCGTGTGACACTGCGAGCCCCCGAGGCGCTGGCGCGCTTCATCGCGCCCAAGGGATCGGTTGCTTTGAACGGGACGTCGCTGACGGTGAATGAGGTCAACGGCTGTGATTTCGGCATCAACTTCATCCCGCACACCAAAGAGGTGACGACCTGGGGCGACGTCGCTGTGGGAGACCGCATCAACCTAGAGATTGACACGCTTGCTCGTTATGTGGCGCGACTGAACGAGATGTCTTGAACGTCTTTGACGTTGCGCGGATCACGGGAGCACTCCCGCCCGTCGTCAATTTTTCCTTGCGGAAAAACCCTCTCCCGTTGGGCCGGGCCGCCGCGCTGCGCGCGGCGGCGGGCGCCCGGTCGCACCCTAACTGTTCCAGCAACATCGGCGTCTGCGGTTGACACATAGCGTCTGACACAGGCGGGACCGTGCCGAGCCAGTAGGCGAGGCGCCCGGCCCAAGGCCGTTCGCGGAGCTGACGCAGTCAGGTTTGCGCGGGCGCGGGAGCCCGTCTGGATCATAAGCGCTCAGCCCCAGATATCGCCGATGGTGTAGCCGTTGGGAAAGGGGTCCGAAGGGTCTCGGATCCAATTCGCGGTGCCATAGATCCACCCCTGTCCCGACAGGGTCGGTACAATTGCCGGGTAGGGGCCGACTTGGGTGGTTTCGACAATCCGACCTGTGAAAGTCGTCCCCATCGGGCCCGCATTCACATAATCCTGCCCAATCTCAAGCAACCCCTTGGCGTGGAGAACCGCCATCTTGGCGCAAGTGCCGGTGCCGCAGGGAGAGCGGTCGAGAATACCGGTCAAGGCCTCGGGCCTGTCCGGGTCGAACGCCCCGGTGGAAACCGTGATCGCGCCCAACCCATCCGTTCCCGGTGCAATCGGATCGGCATAGAGGTTGGTGATTGTCGGGCCGATGATGGCCGGGTTGTCGGGGTGGACGACAGGCAGTTGTTCCGCGCAGGCCGCCCGCAGCGCCTCGGACAGTTTCACGATACGGGCACCGTTCTCTGGCACCAGATCCAACCCGAACTGATCGGCCTGCGCCAGGACAAAGAACATCCCGCCCCAGGCCACATCGACAACGACCTGGCCCAGGCCCGGCACTTCGATGTTCGCATCCAGATGCACGGCAAAGGCCGGGACATTGCGGAATTCGACCCGTGTCACCTTGCCGTTCTGGCAGGTCGCTTTGACCTGCAAAAGACCCGCAGGCGATTCCAGCGTCAGCTGGGTCACAGGCTCGACCATGGGCAGGATTCCAGTCTCGAGCAGAACCGTGACCACGCAAATCGTGTTGGAACCGGACATGGGCGGGTATTCGGTTTGCTCCATGATGATGAACCCGGCATCGGCGTGGGGGTCACATGGTGGCACCAGGACGTTGCAGCAGAGCGCCGGATGCCCGCGCGGTTCGCGCAGCATCATCAGACGGATATCATCCGCATGATCCTGCATCCACTGCATTTTCTCAAACACGGTGTTGCCGGGCATATGTGGCATGCCACCCGTTATAACACGCCCCGGTTCGCCCTCGGCGTGGGCCTCGACGGCCGTGATCATGCGTGAAACCTGCATTCCGCACCTCTGTGCTGTTTTGTTGGTACGCTAACACACCGACGGTGCGTTACGTTCACTCTAGAAGGGTGGCTATTGACTCGCAATTGCCGTGTGAGTGGGGTATTTCGCCTGTCAAACACTTCTCCTCGAAAGGCCGTGAAATGAGCTTTGAAACACCCGGACCCGTCGAAACCACCTGGAGCGATGCGATCTCGCCAATCGACGAGATCATCAACGAAGCCCGGAACGGCCGGATGTTCATCCTGATCGACCACGAAGACCGCGAAAACGAAGGCGATCTGGTCATCCCGGCACAGATGGCGACGCCCGAGGCGATCAACTTCATGGCCAAACATGGACGCGGATTGATCTGTCTGACCCTGACCGAAGAGCGCGTCGACTCGCTTGGGCTGGAACTGATGTCGACCAACAACTCGTCGCGCCACGAAACCGCCTTTACCATCTCGATCGAGGCGCGTGAGGGGGTGAGCACCGGCATTTCGGCCCATGATCGCGCACGCACCGTGGCTGTAGCTATCGATGCTGGCAAGACCGGTACGGATATCGCCACACCCGGTCACGTCTTCCCGCTGCGCGCGCGCGACGGTGGCGTATTGGTCCGCGCTGGTCATACCGAGGCGGCAGTGGATGTGAGCCGACTGGCAGGCCTGAACCCCTCGGGCGTGATCTGCGAGATCATGAACGAAGACGGCACCATGTCGCGCCTGCCGGAACTGGTGGCCTTTGCGCAGAAGCACGGGCTCAAGATCGGCACCATCAGCGACCTGATCGCCTATCGCCGCCGCAACGACAACCTGGTCCGCATCATTGACGAGGAAACCGTCAACAGCGAATTTGGCGGCGACTGGACAATGCGCATTTACCGCGACGAAACGCATGGAGACGAACATATTGCCATGATCAAGGGTGATATCTCTGGTGACAAACCGGTTTTGGTTCGAATGCATGTGCTCAACGCGATGCGCGATGTTCTGGCCATCGGTGGGGCCACACGCGCTGGCAAGTTGGGCACCGCGATGAACCGCATTGCCGAAGAGGGGCGCGGTGTCGTGGTTTTGCTGCGCGATGTGGATCACGCTGTGAAAACCGAAGGCGGCGTCGGGCAAGAGGTGTCGACCAAAGTGCTGCGCCAGTATGGCTTGGGGGCACAAATCCTGTCATCGCTGGGTCTGAGCAAGCTGGAGTTGATGACCAATTCACCCGCGCCGAACGTCGTGGGGCTGGATGCTTATGGTTTGGAAATCACCGGCACCAGCCGGTTGGACAAGGAGTAACCGCCAATGGCTGGTCACGAGCAGCACTATGTCATGCCCCGCGCCGAATTCGACAAACCGGTCAAGATCCTGATCGTCGTCTCGCCTTATTACAAGGATATCGCCGACAACATGGTCGCCGGTGCCGTGGCCGAGATCGAGGCCGCTGGCGGCACCCATGAGGTCGTCCAGGTTCCCGGCGCACTGGAGATCCCCACTGCTATCGGCATCGCAGACCGGCAGGCCAATTTTGATGGCTACGTCGCGCTTGGCTGTGTCATCCGGGGAGAGACCACGCATTATGACACCGTCTGCAACGACTCGAGCCGGGCGATACAGCTTTTGGGTTTGCAAGGGCTATGCATCGGCAACGGCATCCTGACCGTTGAGAACCGTCCACAGGCCGAGGTTCGCGCCGATCCGGCCGATCAGAACAAAGGGGGCGGGGCTGCTGCTGCGGCCTTGCATCTTATCGCGCTGCGCCGTAAGTGGGGCGCTTCAAAAGAGGGTGTCGGATTCAAGCGGCCCTCTGAGTCCATCCTTTTGGCTGGCGATAGCAACGGATCCACGACCGCATGACAAACGCAGGCGCGCCCCTTTCGGGCAACCAGAAACGCAAAATGAAGTCCGCCGCCCGGCTCTATGCCGTGCAGGCGCTCTATCAGATGGAGCAATCCGGCCAGACCACCGATCAGATCGTGGTCGAGTTTCTGGATCACCGTTTCGGGGCCGTCTACGAAGACATCGAAATGCAAGAGGGCGACAGCGCACTCTTTCGCAAACTGGTTCATGATGCGGTGAACAATCAGGCGCTGATCGACCAAATGACCGACCGGGCATTGGTGGCCAAATGGCCGATTGCGCGCATCGACCCGACCTTGCGCGGACTGTTTCGGGCCGCAGGGGCCGAATTGACCCAAGGCGACACGCCACCCAAGGTGGTGATTGTCGAGTTTGTCGACATCGCGCGCGCCTTTTTCCCCGCAGGGCGGGAGGCAAATTTTGTGAACGCGGTACTGGACCACATGGCGCGCGAGGCCAAGCCGGAAACGTTCTGATTTTTCCGAAGAAATCCAAGAAATTGACGCAGGTGCTTGGGAATCGTGGCACCTGCGCCAGAACCGTGGACTTAAATAGAACACGCCAAGGACCCACCACTCACTCACGGGATTCTCAGGTGCATACCAACAGTATCGTTGTGAGACCGTGAGAAAAACCTATCGTTTCCGATAGTGTTCAGGTGAGATAAGTCCCATTTGCACGGCACGGACCAATGCGGCCTCGCGTGTTGGCGCTCCCAGCTTGTCGCGCGCGGACTTGATATGCGTGCGCACCGTGATTTCCTTGACCCCTAACAGGTCGCTGATCTGGTCGTTGCGAAGACCTTCACTCAACAACGCCAGCACCTGTTGTTCCCGTTTGCTGAGCGGGCGCGTGCTGGCCAAGATCGGGCCGAGATCCACCACATTGCCTTCATCTTCATTGGTCTCGGGGCCAAGGTTTGTGGCGATCACCGTTGCAAGGATGCGCATTTCGCGTGCTTGATCGGTCATGATTTGCTCTGCATCAGGACGGTCCGAGCTGAGCACGACGATCTTGGCCTCATCTCCGGGGCAGGGGACCACCAGGCTGAACAGATGCATATAGCCTGACGCCTTGAGGCCGTTGTACAGGCCTATGGACTTGTTGCTGTTGGCCGAAACTGCCCGCTCTTCGGTTTTGACGTAGATGGACTCGATGCCGTTTGTAACCTGGGCCAGAAGAGGGTCTTCGTCGGCGTAGTTTCCCAATGAATACTCTTCAAGCCATTCAGCCGTCATCGAACTGCGCGACCATTTCAAGACGCCTGTGGTTGGCGAGAAGCAGCCCATGTTCATCGCATTGAAGCCCATGTTCTGAAGACTTGAAATGACAAAATCCCAACGTTCTTGATCAGAAAACAGCTGGGACAACTCGTCCAGCAACTCAAGAGCAAATTCGCTGATGGGCTTCATTCGGTCTCCGGTCAATTGGGCCGCGGAATTGAATGCACAACTGGCCGCAGTGTCTTTCACTCAAATCTGCGCTAAATTGCGACCAGAGAAAAGGAAAATGCCTCATGCCCAAGCTGATCCGCCTCTATATCACGAATGTGTGTACTGGTTTTGGCCTATCCGCCATTTTTGTTGGCGCTTTGCTATGGTTGAACGTCGCCAACCTCTGGGGGTTGATCAGCGGATCGGACGTTGCGGTGCTGGCGATTTTCATGCTGTGGTTCATGAACGGGATCGTTTTTGCCGGGGTGCAGTTTGCCCTCGCCGTGATGAACCTCGCCGAAAAGGACGACAATCACCGTGGGGGTACCCCGGTCGCGGCTGAATTCACGCCTGCCAAGGTTGTGGCACAGGCCAAACCTCGTCGTTGAAACATTGAGATTTCGGGGAATGTGGCGGGACCACCAGTCAACCGTGGTGCTTTGATTCCCGAGGACCTGTATATACAGGTGGGCGCCAGGTAACCGGACCACGGTCCGGACAGAGCCAGCTCCCTCGGAATTGCTTAAGGCCACCGGAATGCTGCATATCACGAGAAGGGCAGAACCCGCCACGCTCCTAACTAGGCTGCATGGCGGGCCGTTACAAGGGCTCAGGAGGCAACAAGTTCGTGGATCGCATCGCGCATCCGGGCAATGTGATCGTCCCAGCCTTTGTCCAGCGCCAGAATAAGGCCGAACGCCTCGGCGCCTTGCGGCAACCCTTCATGCTCCAAAGACAGCTGAGTGCCGCCCGCGACTTGCGTCAGTGTCCATTTCACCGTGCTCACTGCGTCGCCCATGGGTTTAACGGTAAAGGAGTATTCCAGATACTCAGGAGCGCGCGTCACCGTGACCGTACCCCAGATCAAGAGGTCTCCGCTTTCTGTCCCAAACATCTCAAGTTTCGAGCCTTGCTCCAAAGGGCATTCGGGTCGGTGAAACCACTCGGCCAGGCGATCGGGCTGTGTCAGGTAATCCCAGACAGTCTCTCGTTTTGCATTCAGATAGATGGACTTTCTCAGAACGGCATCAGTCATCACTTTCTCCTTCAATGGCAGTTTTCAAATCGTTCAGTCGTGCATCCCAGAACCGGTCAAAGAAGCTGAGCCAGTCGAACACGGGCGCCAGTCCCGCAGGGTTCAGCCGGTTGAGGCGCTCGCGGCCACGCACTTCGGTGGTGATCAGGCCGCCATCCGACAGCATGGTCAGGTGCTTTTTGACGGCCGCACGGGTCATGTCGAACTGGTCTGAAACCTGGGCAATTGTCATGTCCTGCTCGGTCAGCAGGCGCATAATCTCGCGGCGGGTTGGATCGGCCAGGGCGCGAAAGGCGAGGTGTGGGCTTTGGGTCATGTCGTGTCACCGCAAAAGGAGTACTATTTGGCATCATTAATGCGATACCTTTTGGTTTCACGTCAAGGTATTCAAATCAGGCTTGAAATTTGTTCACGGATTGTTCACTATTGCGGCCATGGATTTGGACCTGCAACCTGGACAAAAACTTGCACGAGGCGTCGCCCGACACTTACGCAGCCACAACTTTGTTTCTGTTGAGGAATTTGTGCCAACCCGCGGCTTGCGGGTCGATGTTTTGGGCCTTGGCCCCAAGGGTGAACTCTGGGTGATCGAGTGCAAATCCAGCCGCGCGGATTTTCAGTCCGACAGCAAGTGGCAAGGTTATCTGGAATGGTGTGACCGCTACTTTTGGGCGGTAGATATCGACTTTCCAACCGAGCTTTTGCCAGCAGAATCGGGTTTGATCATCGCTGATTCCTATGGCGCTGAAATCATCCGCATGCCCGACGCGCAAAAGCTTGCGCCCGCGCGACGCAAGGTGATGGTGCAAAAATTCGCAACTCACGCGGCCCGCAGATTACAGGCATTGCGGGATCCTGGCCTGCCGCCCGAGTTGTTACCCTGAAACGGTGCGCGCGGCCTGTGCGGCGGCGCGGATCTCTTCGGCGATCTCTTCGGCCTCTTCCGGGTCAAAATCCATTGGTACTTCGATACCCTGCGATTCGATAAAAATGCGCACCATACCTGCGTCGGTGGGGCCGATCTGCATGTTGGCTTCGATGTTGCGTTCGGTGTTGATACCCATGGGTGCCTCTTTTATCGATGAGGCCCTGTGCTATCCCGCAGGGGCTTGAAAATCAAGTCGGGTCCGGGGTTTGCTGGGGACATGACACAGGTGGTTCTACGCAGATTCGAAGCGGACGATGTCGATTGGCTGGTTGAGCAGCACGGCACGCTTTACGCCGAGGCCGAGGGATTCGACGACAGCTTTGGTGTGCTGGTCGCACAAATCCTTGCGGATTTTGTTGTCGAGCATGATCCGGCACGCGAACGAGGCTGGATTGCAGAAGAAGGCGGGCAGAGGCTTGGCAGTATATTTTGCGTTTCGAACGGGGCTGAAGGGGCAAAACTGCGGCTGTTTCTTCTGACACCAAAGGCACGCGGCAAGGGGCTGGGCAAACGGCTGCTGCAAGCGTGCATGGATTTTGCCCGCGAAACCGGCTATACTGAAATGGTGCTATGGACCCACGAAAGCCACCGCGCAGCTTGTGCTTTGTACGCCAAGTTCGGGTGGCAGTTGGTGGACAGCAAACCGGTTCGATCTTTTGGGGTAGATTTGGTCGAACAAAGCTGGCGGATTGATCTTTAACCTCTTGCAATCCCCGGACGGGTTATATAAATCGCCCCCAGTGCCGCCTTAGCTCAGTAGGTTAGAGCGCCTGATTGTGGATCAGGAGGTCCCCCGTTCGAGCCGGGGAGGTGGTACCATCCCTCACATATATCAATAACAGGCGTTTCGACGCAAAGTTCGACGTCCGTTTTCTGTTTCCTTACATAGGGATAGCGCACGAACTTTGCTTGGTTTCATTCGTTGACGATGCGACTGTAGTCCCAACAAATGAAAGCGATCCGATGACCAATATGCTGCTCAGTACCAAGACCCGAAACGGCGGTCGGTGCATTGCAATCACGTGCATGTCCAAGCGGCGATCCATGATTTTTTCCGACATAGCGATAGAGCGGAGGGACCGTGGACCCGTCAGAACAGGGGGCGATGTGACGGATCCACGAGAGGCTTGTGAGTGATGGCTGATGCCTCTTGATGTCACACTAACCGATTGTCTCCGGTTGCAACGCGTGCAGAGGGGTATTGGGCCTATACCAAAGTATAGTCTTCTAACCGACCGGGATCAGTCGACCACAACGGTCTGTTTCAGCGCGCCAGTGGTCTTGTCAAAGATCAGTATGCGGTTGTCGTCTGTGACCACCGCGTACCAATTGGGCCCGATTGTGACGGCCTGGGCCGAAGCTCCATCTGGCAATTCCACGTCTTGAGGCAAAGTTGGAGTGCGGTCAGACAAGCGGATGACAATCAGGGCAAATGTCAATACAACGCCGCCAATCATCACCGCGGTCAGCGCCATGACCATCCGCCGCAACCATTTCAGTTGTGGGGTTTCCTGCGGTTCCACAGGCTCATCAGAAGGGATCGTCATGGGCACCCGCCAGATTGAATTCGTCATCGCGGACGCACCGCCGCCCCGCCTTGATAAGGCGCTTTCGCGGGATGTTCCAGCCGAAGCCACCTTGTCCCGCACTCGTTTGGCCCGGTTGATCGAGGCCGGGCAAGTGACGGTGAATGGGGCAGTTGTCACCGATGCCAAAGCCAAAATCGCAGCCGAAGCGGTGGTGGTGATCACTGTCGAAGAGGCCGAAGACAGCCATATCGGCCCCGAAGACATTCCGCTGGACGTGGTTTTCGAGGACGACGATCTGATCGTCATCAACAAGCCTTCGGGCATGGTGGTGCATCCCGCGCCTGGGTCTCCGTCCGGTACATTGGTCAATGCTCTGCTGCATCACTGCGGGGACAACCTGTCGGGAGTGGGTGGCGTCAAACGTCCCGGTATCGTGCACAGGATTGACAAGGAAACCAGTGGTTTGCTGGTTGTTGCTAAATCAGATGCGGCACATCAGGGGCTGGCGGCGCAGTTTGAGAAGCACACGGTCGAGCGGTATTATCGGGCGCTGTGTTATGGTGTGCCGGATGCCAACGATCCGCGGTTGCGTGGGGTCAAGGGTGTGAGTTTTGAGTCCGGCAATATCATGAAGCTCACCACCAACCTGGCACGACACAAGACCGATCGTCAGCGTCAGGCCGTGCTGTTTCAGGGCGGGCGCCACGCGGTGACACGGGTCCGTATCGTCGAACCCTTTGGCAAACCACATGTGGCGGCCTTGGTGGAGTGTTGGCTGGAAACCGGGAGGACGCATCAGATCCGCGTTCATATGGCCCATGCAGGGCACGGGCTGATCGGTGATCCCACCTATGGCGGCAAGCGCAAACTGTCGGCCAAGGCTCTGAACCCGAACGCACAAGACGCAGTTCGGACCTTTCCGCGGCAAGCGCTGCATGCGGCCGTCTTGGGGTTTATCCACCCTGTCACCGGCGAAGACTTGAGGTTCGAGGCACCGTTGCCCCAAGATATGGAGGGTTTGATCACGGCCCTTAGGTTGCCACTGTCATGAACAGCACAAAGGCGTGAAGAGTTAACTCTCACCTTTTCTTAATCAAAGCTTAATCAGAATATTGTACCCCCAGCACTTGTAAGGGCAACATAGGTGACCCATATCCTATGTTAAGTCCTTAAACATTTAAGGGAGGGACAAAATACATGGCAAATTACGCAAATCTCCCCGCACCGACGCCCGAGGGCGGTCTGAACCGCTATATGCAGGAAATCCGCAAGTTCCCGCTGCTGGAACCCGAAGAAGAATATATGCTCGCCAAACGGTGGGTTGAGAAGCAAGACACTGAAGCAGCGCATAGAATGGTCACATCGCACCTGCGCTTGGCAGCCAAGATCGCCATGGGCTATCGCGGCTATGGCCTGCCTCAGGCCGAGGTAATTTCCGAGGCCAACGTGGGCCTGATGCAGGCGGTCAAAAAGTTCGACCCCGAAAAAGGCTTCCGACTGGCGACTTATGCCATGTGGTGGATCCGCGCTTCGATCCAGGAATATGTCCTGCGGTCGTGGTCGATGGTCAAGCTGGGCACAACCTCGGCGCAGAAGAAGCTGTTCTTTAACCTGCGCAAGGCCAAGGCTCGCATCGGCGCGTTGGAAGAGGGTGATCTGCGCCCAGAAAACGTGAAACAGATTGCGACAGATTTGGGCGTGACCGAAGAAGAGGTCATCAGCATGAACCGCCGCATGTCGGGTGGGGACGCGTCGTTGAACGCGACCGTCGGCTCCGAAGGCGAGGGGACCATGCAATGGCAGGATTGGCTCGAGGATGAAGATGCGGATCAGGCTGGCGACTATGAAGCGCGCGACGAGATGGAAGCGCGGCGCGAGCTGCTGGCGCAGGCACTGGATGTGCTGAATGATCGCGAAAAAGACATCTTGACCCAACGCCGTCTGTCGGATCAGGCCGTGACACTTGAAGATTTGAGCACGCAGTACAACGTCAGCCGCGAACGCATTCGTCAAATCGAAGTGCGCGCGTTTGAAAAGCTGCAAAAGAAGATGCGCGAACTGGCGCGTGAAAAGGGGATGCTGGGCAACGGCTGACCTTTCTGGACGCCCCTCGTGCGCAAGCCCCGGTCTTGGCCGGGGCTTGTTGCGTTAAGGGGATAGCGTCGCGTCGGTAGGCGGGGCGGCTCCCGCCCGTCGTCGATGTTTCTTACGAAACACTTCCTCCCGTTGGGCCGGGCCGCGCTGCGCGCGGCGTCGGGCCCAAGGCCGTTAGCGGTGTCGGTGAAGCCAAGATCGCTCGGATGCGGGAGCTCTTGCTGTTCGTATCTAAAGCAGATTATTCAATCGGATCAGTTTGATAGAGCGTAATCTTGATCCCGCCATGCGATACCGGCGGTTTGGTCGGCTTGAACCGAAGGCCCGTGGAATTGGCGAGGCTGGCTTCGTTGGTCACGATGCCAACACGCCACCCTTTGAAGCGGTCGCTTAGAGTACGACCCAAGGATCCATACAGGGCAAACAGCGCTTTCTTGTCGCCGATCCGTCCGCCATAGGGGGGATTTACGATGACCAACCCCGGCGGTCCGTCGGGCCGCTCGATCTCGCTGGCGCCGCATTGGCGGAACATGGTCACATCCCCAATACCCGCACGAGCCGCGTTGGCCGCGCTCATCTCGACGGCACCGGCATTGCGATCGGAGCCGTAGAATTTCAACGTCTGATCAGTGGCCTGTGGTTCGGTCTTCAATGCGTTGAACGCGTCCAGATCAAATGTCGTCAGTTGTTCAAAAGCAAAACCACGAGATCGCCCAGGTTGCAGGCCCTTGGCGATTTCTGCGGCCTCGATGACAAAGGTGCCTGACCCACACATTGGGTCCAACACCGGCTCGGACCCGTCAAAAGCGCATTGGCGCAGAAACAGGGCGGCCATGTTTTCGCGCATCGGAGCTTTGCCGACTGCCACCTTGTGACCGCGCTTGTGCAAAAGTTCACCAGAGGTGTCGACGCTGAGGGTGCAGGTGTCCTCTTCGATCCGGGCCTTCACAACGACTTGTGCATCCTTGTCAATCGGTGCGCCGAACTCTTCGGCGATGGCGCGTTCAATGCGCTCGGTCGCTGCGCCGGCGTGATAGATCTTTGATCGTTTGCATGTCACTTCGACCCGCACTGGCACATCAGCGCGCAGGGTGCGGGCCCAGTCAAACTCACGCGATAGCTTGTCCAACTGGGCCAGATGCGTCACTCGAAAGCTGCCGATCCGGGCCAGGATCTTGGCCGCGCCGCGCAGCTCCAGATTGGCACGCCTGACGTCGGTCCAAGTGCCGCGAAATCGCACGCCGCCCGGTGCGGCCTTGGCTTTGCGAAAGCCCAGTTCCAGGGCTTCGTCCCGCAAGGCAAGTTCCAACCCGGGGGCGACAACGGCATAGATCTCGAATTTGGCGTGTGTGTTCATTGCGCCTCTGTAACGGCAACCATAGGCGAGTTCGACCGTTTTCTGGGGCATGGTGTTCGAGTGCCAGAGTCAAAGGGGGCGACTTTACGTGGGCTGATCTGTTGTGGAATACTTGTGCCCTGATATCGGTTAGGAGACGGCAGATGGCCGGAGGGTGGGCCCGCGACGGGGCGGTGAGCGAACAGATCGAGGCGTCGATCTCGGACGAATTGGCGCGAATGAAGCAACGCCGCGCGCCGCAGGGCGAAAGCCTGACCCATTGCGCCGAATGCGAGGAGCCGATCCCCGAAAAGCGTCGCCTTGCCTTGCAGGGCGTCAAACTGTGCATTGATTGCCAACAAGAGCGCGATGGAGCGTTTCAAGCCCGCGCCGGGATCAACCGGCGCGGATCAAAGGACAGTCAGCTCAAGTGACCGGTTGGGTTAGGGCACGCCGCTCGTCCACGGCTTGGCGAAAGATCTGCATCGCCGAGGACAGGAACAACCCGCCCATGATGCCGGCAACCAGCAAGTCGGGCCAGCCCGAGGTCGAGCCCCAGACACCCGCAGCGGCCAGCATGACCGCAACATTGCCGATGGCGTCGTTGCGCGAACACAGCCAGACCGACCGCACATTGGCGTCCCCGTCCTTGTAACGGACCAGCAACGCTACGCTGGTAAGGTTTGCGACCAGAGCCATGAAACCGATCACGCCCATGATCTGCGCTTCGGGCACACCCACATAGAACACGCGGTACAGGGTCGAGCCCATCACCCATAACCCCATTACCAGCAGGCTGACTGCCTTGAAGAGTGCCGCATTTGTCCGCACCCGGACCGATGCGCCGATCACGGCAAGCGAAATGCCATAGGTCAGCGCGTCGCCCAGAAAATCGAGCGCATCCGCCTGCAAGGCTTGCGACCTTGCCATATGGCCGGCTCCCATCTCGACCGCAAACATGATGGCGTTGATGGCGATTACCAACCAAAGCCTGCGTTTGTAATCTGACGACAGCCCGTCGAACTTGGTGTCGTGGTTGCAGCATCCGGCCATTTGCCGACTCCTTTGATCCTTGGTTCGACAAGTAACGTAATTGCTCTAGCTGCTGTAGGTTCAAGAGGGGAATTGTGTGTTCAGCAGAGATTTTTTCCTGCTGCAAGGCTTTGTTGCGGGCCGCAAAATGGTCGATGTTCCACAAGTAGCGCTGCGCCCTGGGGATCGCATCGAACAGGTATTGGTTCGGACCAAGCATTTTGCGGGCGTTGAGGGTTTGAGTGCTCAGCAGGTCAAAATCCACCGGCTCCAGTCTGCAATGCCAGCCTTCGGCATATTAGCCCGCCCAGTGTTCGTGTAATAGCGCAGCAGCCGATTGCGGAGGGTGTACCCGTGATAGTCAAAGGCCACGGTACCGTCGGTGACATAGATGTGGTTCCCGGCAAAACCATCGCCCGGAATGATACGTTCAGCATGGAAACCGGGCAGGGGCGGGGCCTGCAAATAGACCCCGGCCAGAATGTGACAGGCTCCGTTGCCGAAAACACCCGATCCGGCAACGCCCATCGACGCTCGGGGTTCTTTTTGACGCCGGGTTTCATGCGGTACATGGCGTTACTTTCGACTGGCCCGGCGGCTCCGCCAACGGCGGTACAGACGGACGTCCATGGCGGCCACCATCACGCCGAGCGGGATCATCCAGAAGCCGAGGATGGGCAGAAAGCCAAGGATGCCGCCGATGATCAGCAGAATGCCCAGAAACAGGCGCATGCCCCTTGGTACATTGCGACGAACCCAGGCAAAGAAGGGTTTGAACCGCTCTCGCAGGGTGGGCTTGGCGGGCGCGCTCGCCAAATCCATCCGCATGATGTGCTGCGGACCGGCCTCGCCATGGGGCCAGGTCTCGCCGGTGTCGTCAAAGCCCCCCTTCAGATAGCAGCGGATCGCGCCGGGGTTGGCCATATTCACCGTCAGAACCACAGCCGTCGCGTCCGGGTAGTGCTTTGCGAGGTAGGGGCCAAGCGCCTCAACCACCTGCGTGGCCAGCCCTTGCCCCTGATGGTTCGCATCAATCATGAAGGCCCGCAGGCCCAGACCGGTGTCATGAGCAAAGGGATAGCGGCTGTGATAAAGCCGGTCGATCTTGAAGAACCCTACCGGCTGATTGCCGAGCCAGATGCCATGAAAGTCGATGCCCTCTTCGGCCGATCCATAGGCCTCGGCCACGGTGCCTGAAAATTTGATTTGTTCAGAGGTAACCGAGACAGACAGGAACTGTGCTCGGTTGGCGTCGGTGATTGGGCTGAGGGTGAGGGCGGGCATGGGCATAGGAATTGGACCGAAAATGGATTTGGCACACTCTCAGGCAGATGCCCTAGAAACGCCAGTCATTTTGGGTCCTCGAGCGCCCGTGACCTGGTTCGCGCCCACCGAAAAGGTTAGGCGCGAACTTAGTGCTGTAACTTGGCGAGAGGTCAGTCCTCCATCGCCTCCAGTTCGTCAATGAAGCCCGAGATCATCGAGAGGCCCTTGTCCCAGAACGTAGGATCACTGGCATCCAGACCAAAGGGCGCGAGCAGCTCTTTGTGGTGTTTTGATCCACCGGCGCGGAGCATGTCGAAATAGAGGTCTTCGAAGCCTTCTTTGCCGTCGGCATAGACGGAATAGAGCGCGTTCACGAGGCCATCGCCGAATGCATAGGCGTAGACGTAGAAGGGCGAGTGGACGAAGTGGGGGATATAGGCCCAGAAAGTTTCATAGCCTTCCATGAATTCAAATGCCGGGCCAAGGCTCTCAGCTTGAACACTCATCCACAGGGCGTTGATGTCATCCGGGGTCAGCTCGCCCTCAGCCCGTGCAGCGTGGAGTTTGCACTCGAAATCATAAAAGGCGATTTGGCGGACGACCGTGTTGATCATATCCTCGACCTTGCCGGCCAGCAGCACCTTGCGCTGTTCCTTGGTTTCGGCTTTGTCCAGCATCTTGCGGAACGTTAGCATCTCGCCAAACACGGATGCAGTTTCGGCCAGCGTCAGCGGGGTCGATGACAGCATTTCTCCCTGTTCAGCGGCCAGCACCTGGTGGACACCGTGGCCCAGTTCGTGCGCCAGCGTCATCACATCACGCGGCTTGCCCAGGTAGTTGAGCATCACATAGGGATGCACATCCGTCACGGTGGGGTGGGCAAAGGCGCCCGGCGCTTTGCCCGGTTTCACCTCGGCGTCGATCCAACCTTTGGAGAAGAAGGGCGCGGCCAGGTCGCCCATACGCGGGTCAAAGGCGCTGTAGGCGTCCATCACCATCTTTTCGGCCTCGGGCCAGGCAACGGTGCGGGTGTCTTCCATCGGCAGGGGCGCATTGCGGTCCCAGACCTGCATGACATCCAGACCCAGCCATTTGCGTTTCAGCTCATAATAGCGGTGCGACAGCTTGGGGTAGGCGGCAACAACGGCCTCGCGCAGCGCCTCGACCACTTCGGGTTCCACGTCGTTGGACAGGTGACGGCCGGTCTGCGGGCTGGGCATGCCGCGCCAGCGGTCGATGATTTCCTTTTCCTTGGCTTGCGTGTTGTGGACGCGGGCAAAGGTCTTGATGTTGTCGGCAAAGACGCGGGCCAACTCGTGCGAGGCAGCCTCACGCTTGGCGCGGTCCTGCTCGGTCAACAGGTTCAGCGTGCCTTCGATGTTCAGCTCTTCGCCGTCGACGTCAAAGGTGAGGCCTGCGATGGTCTCGTCAAAGAGCCGCTCCCAGGCGTCGCCGACCATGCCCAGATCATGCATGAAGCGTTCCAACTCGTCGCTCAGCTGATAGGGTTTCATTGCACGAATGCGACGGAAGACGGGTTCATAGCGAGCGAGATCGGCATTTTCTGCAAAATGCGCCGCCAGAACATCATCGTCGATGCGGTTCAGTTCCAGCGTGAAGAACACCAGTGGTGTGGTGTAGTTGGTGATCGCTTCCTGCGCATCCGACATGAACTTGGCGCGCTCAGAATCGGTGGTCAGCTGGTAATAACGCAAGCCCGCATAAGACATGATGCGCCCGGCGATGGCGTTGATCTTTTCGTTGCGCAGCACGCACTCCAGCAGGCCCGCAGCGTCCAGATCAGCCAGCTTGCCCTCATAATCCGCAGCAAACTCGGCACAGGCTTTTTCCAGCCATTCCAGATCCCGCTTCAGCTCGGGCGCGTCATCCCCGGTGTAAAGATCGCTTAGGTCCCATTCGGGCAGGTTGCCCAAGGGATCGGATCCGCCGCCAGCATTGGCATCGCGCACGGGAAAGGGAAGGTGGAGCATGTGGGACCTCATGAAAATCTGTCTTACCCCCGTATCTAAGGCGGGGGTGGGGCGACCACAAGTTACGCTTTGGCCGCCGCGCGCGCATCGCCCGTGGTAAAGAGGTGATCAAGCTGGTCAAACACCGGGCCGCGCACGTCGGGTGCCTCCATCAGCACCTCATGCTCGCCATCGGGTACTTCGACCAGATGGCCGCGTGGCCAGTTCGGCATGCGGGCGCGGATGGCGTCGCGGTCAACGATCTGCTCATGCGTGCCCAGATAGGTCAAGCACGGCAGATCGGGCGAGGCGCGCTCGGCCAGATTGGCGCATTCGGTGACCGATTCCTTGAGCCAGTGGATCGACGGTGCACCTAGGGCCAGCTCGGGGTGGGCGGTCAGTTGATCGCGCATCATCTGATACATGGCCGGGTCGCGGGTCAGGGTGTTGCCGTCAAACTCTTGTTCCAGGACATAGCTGCCCAGCGATGTGCTGGGCGGGTTCTTGTGCGCGGCTCCAAACAAGGGCGCCAGAACCATGGTCAATTTGCTCAGCGGCTTCATCAGTGGCGAGAAATAGATGCCCCACATCGGCCCGGTAAAGGCGCAAGTCTGCACCGGCATCCCCTCCATCACCGCGCGCAACGTGATGGCGCCGCCCATGGAGTGGCCAATCACGTGCCAGGGTTTGGGCAACTCTTGCTCGCGCGCCACCCGCAGAACGGCGGCGATGTCTTTCTGGTAGTCGGTGAAATGGCCCACGTGACCCACGCGCGGGTCATCCAGCAGGCGATCGGCCAAACCCTGGCCGCGCCAATCCACAGACAAAACGGTATAGCCGCGCGACACAAGCTGCGTCGCCGTCTCACCATATTTTTCGATATACTCCGTGCGGCCGGGGAACATCAGGACGGAGCCTTTTACCGCCCCTTCGGCACGCCATACACCCACGCGGATGCGCACATCGTCCGAGGTTTGCACCCACCAGGCTGCGCCCCCGGCGGGTCCGCCGGCCACATCATCAAAGAACGGGGCCGGCGAGATAGACATCAGGCCAGTACCGAGGCCAGTTTCATCGCGATGCCCATGTCACCGTCGATGGTCAGCTTGCCCGACATGAACGCGCCAGTGGGGTTCAGCTCGCCCGAGAAGATCTGAGTGAAAGTGTCCGCATCGGCGGTCATGGTCACATCCGCCTCATCATCGCTGATGCGTGCGCCGTCGCTGTCCAGGACAATTGCGCCCACGTCTGCGATGGCAAATTTGGCCGAGCCGTCAAAGCCGCCGCCACCCAGTTTTTCGTTCAATCCGGCCAGAGCCTGGTCAAGAAGTTCGCTCATGGTTTGTCTCCAATTAACATCGTTGTGACAACGGCGCTGTGAATGGACATCCACGCACGCCACGCTACACTGATGATTGTTATGGGCAATGCAAGCATCAATCTCAAAGCTATCGTTGCGGCAAGCATCGCATTCGTGATGTTTTCCGTTGCGACGCACGCGCAAGAGGCGGATTTGAACGACGAATCCGAACTGCTCGAGGCGTTGGTTCTGGCTGATCCGACCGAGGCCAAGCGCCTGGAACGGCAGTTGCAGGCGTTGTGGTCGAAATCGGGCTCTGCTTCGGCCGACCTGCTGCTCAAACGTGGCCGCGAGGCGATGGATGCCGAAGACTATCGTGCGGCCATCGAGCATTTCACCGCTTTGACTGATCACGCGCCCGAGTTTGCCGAAGGCTGGCACATGCGCGCCTCGGCGTTTTACAACGCCCAGCTCTTTGGCCCGGCGATTGCTGATCTTGAGCGCACACTGACACTGAACCCCAACAACTACACGGCAATGCTCGGGCTTGGGCATGTTCTCGAGCAGATCAATCAGCCCGAACTCGCCTATGACGCCTATGTTCGGGCGCAGTCTATACATCCGCATCATGAAGACGTATCCAAAGCCGTCTCACGGCTTGCGACCCAAGTGCAGGGCAAATCCATCTGAGACGACGAACTAAAGCCCGGAGCAATCGGGCAGGGGGCAAATGGTGAGCGGGTCATCCCGGATCGTGGCCGTCTTGGGCCCGACCAACACTGGCAAAACACATTATGCGATCGAACGTATGCTGGGTTATCGCACCGGCATCATCGGTCTGCCGCTGCGTCTGCTGGCGCGCGAGGTCTATGATAAGATCGTCGCCGTGCGCGGCCCGTCCGTCGTTGCGCTTGTCACGGGCGAGGAGCGAATCGTTCCGCCCCGGACCCAATATTGGGTTTGCACGGTCGAGGCGATGCCCGAAGGCATGGGCACCGATTTCCTGGCCGTGGACGAAATCCAGCTTTGCGCGGATCCCGAGCGCGGGCATGTCTTTACCGACAGGCTGCTGCGTGCCCGAGGCACGAACGAAACCTTGTTCATGGGCTCGGACACCATGCGCGGCCCGATCCGCGAACTGGTGCCCGAGGCACAGTTCGTTCAGCGCGAGCGGATGTCGCAGCTGGTTTACACCGGTTCGAAAAAGATCAGCCGCATGCCTGCGCGCAGCGCCATCGTCGGGTTTTCGGTCGACAACGTTTACGCTATCGCGGAACTGCTGCGGCGGCAAAAGGGCGGTGCGGCTGTGGTCATGGGCGCGCTCAGCCCACGAACACGAAACGCGCAGGTGGACCTCTATCAGAATGGCGAGGTGGACTATCTAGTCGCCACCGATGCCATTGGCATGGGACTCAATCTGGACGTTGATCACGTGGCGTTCTCCGCGCTGAGCAAATTTGATGGCCGTCGCATGCGCCCGCTGGCGCCCAACGAGTTGGCACAGATCGCAGGCCGGGCAGGGCGCGGCATGTCCGATGGCACCTTTGGCGTCACTGGCGAGGCACGTCCCCTCGATGATGGCATGGCCCAGGCGATCATGGATCACAGGTTCACGCCGCTCAAGAAACTCAACTGGCGCAATGCGGCGTTGCAGTTCGGCTCAATCGAATCCCTGATCCGCTCGCTTGAGGAAAGCCCAAAAGGCGAAAACCTGCTCAAGGCGCGCGAGGCGGATGACCTGCAAGCACTGAAGTCGCTGTCGCAAGTGGCCGAGGTTACGGCACGCGCCAGCAGTGGCGACAGTGTACGCCTGTTGTGGGACGTCTGCCGAATCCCTGATTTTCGCGGCATCAACCACGCGGAACACGCCAGCCTTTTGGAGGTGATTTTTGGCCACCTGCATGAGCGCGGGCACATCCCTGACGACTTCATGGCGCGGCAAATCCGCCGAATCGACAAGACACATGGCGACATTGATGCACTGTCGAAACGACTGGCGTATATTCGCACGTGGACATATGTCGCGCAACGGAACGGCTGGGTGCGTGACGAAAACCATTGGCGCGACGAAACCCGCGCTGTAGAAGACCGTGTATCTGATGCTCTGCACGAGCGTCTGACCCAGAGATTTGTGGACCGGCGCACCTCGGTATTGCTGCGCCGGCTCAAACAGAAGGAGGCCCTTTTGGCCGAAGTGAATGACAAGGGTGAAGTGACCGTCGAAGGCGAATTTGTCGGACGGTTGGAAGGGTTCCGGTTTTCCCCGGACAAAAGCGCGCAAGGCGCCGATGCGAAGGCGTTGAAATCCGCGTCGCTCCAGGCGCTTGCCCCGCAATTCCATCTGCGGGCGGATCGCTTTTACAATGCGCCCGATACTGAGATTGATTTTACCGAACAGGGCGGCCTCATGTGGGGTGAGCACGCTGTTGGTAAGCTGGTGGCCGGCGCAGAGCCGCTTAAGCCGATGGTCGAGGTTTTTGTGGACGAGGCTGCAGGCCCGGACGTCGAGCAAAAGGTGCAGCGCCGTCTGCAGCATTTCATCGACCGCAAGGTTGCCGCGCTGTTTGAGCCGCTGCTGAACCTGTCGCGTGACGAGGAACTGAACGGTCTGGCCCGTGGTTTCGCCTTCCGCATGGTCGAGGCGCTTGGCGTTCTGCCCCGCGCCGAAGTGGCCCAGGATGTGAAAGACCTGGATCAGGACGCCCGTGGCGCGTTGCGCAAACATGGCATCCGCTTTGGTCAGTT
The DNA here is from genome assembly GCF_900302455.1 of Falsiruegeria mediterranea M17. Taxonomy (GTDB): domain Bacteria; phylum Pseudomonadota; class Alphaproteobacteria; order Rhodobacterales; family Rhodobacteraceae; genus Falsiruegeria; species Falsiruegeria mediterranea. The sequence goes on along the minus strand of NZ_ONZG01000013.1, from coordinate 95,543 downwards.
TACCATCTTCATGCCGCTTTTGCTGAAACCTGCGCCGACGCGTCTGCGTCTGGTGCTGTGGTCGCTGGCCCAAGGCCTGCAAGAATTCCCCGAGTCGCCCCCGCCGGGTCTGGTCACCGTGCCAACCGTTGCGGATGCGCCGCAGGGCTATGACACCATGTGCGGCTACCGCAACGCAGGGGACCGCGCGATCCGCATCGATATGCTGGAACGCCTTGCCGACATGCTGCGCTCCGAAGACAGCCGGGGTGGTTTTGAAGCCAATGCCGACATGCTTTCGATCACGGGCATGACGCTGGATCAGTTCGCCGACCTGATGGGCGGTCTGGGTTACAAGGCCGAAAAGGCCGAGCGGCCCAAGGTCAAAGCCCCTGCTGATCCGGCACCGGCTGCGGATCCAAGCGGTGAAGCATCGGACGCGGCAGAGACGCCTGCAGAAGCTGCACCCGGATCGGAAGTGGAAGTCGCAACCGCCGAGGCGCCAGCCGAGGCCACCGACAGCACCGAGGCGGCAGCCGAGGCCCCCGCCGCTGAAGCCCTTGCTGAACCTGCAGAACCTGAGGTCGAAGTGTTCTACACCTTCACCTGGGGTGGTCGCGCGGCCCGTCAGGGTGGACGTGGTCCGCGTCGCGATGGTCAGAACGCCCAAGGGCGCGGCGACGGTCGCGGTCAGGGCAAGGGCAAACCCCGTGGCAAGCCGCAGGACGGCCGTGGCAAGCCCGGCAAGAAGGGCGGCAAGCCGCAAGGCGCCAAGACCTTCTCGTCGCGTCCTCCGCGTCAGGAAAAGAAGATCGACCCCGACAACCCCTTCGCCGCTGCGCTGATGGGGCTGAAAGAAGGCAAGTAAGCCTTGAGCGACATGCCCGCCGCAAAACTGCGGATCGACAAATGGCTGTGGCAGGCGCGGTTCTTCAAGACCCGCTCGCTGTCGGCCAAACAGGTCAGTGGCGGGCATGTGCGTGTGAACGGAAACCGGGTGCTCAAACCCTCCTACGGAGTGAGCCCCGGCGACGTTCTGACCTTTTCTCAGGCCAAAATCGTACGTGTCGTGCGCATCGAGGCGCTCGGTGAACGCCGTGGTCCGGCGTCTGAGGCGCAAACGCTGTATGCGGATTTGACACCGAAGCAGGAAAAACCTCCTGCCAATCCAAAATTCGAAGGAAAAGGTCGCCCATCCAAGCGGGATCGCAGGGCGCTTGATCTTTCCAACCCGTTCGACCCCGAATGATCCCTTGAAGAAGGCCGCACTCTGATTTAGCTAGTCCGGCAACAGACGAAACCGGAAAGCTGCACATGACCTACATCGTCACCGACAATTGCATCGCTTGCAAATACACCGACTGCGTCGAGGTCTGCCCCGTGGATTGTTTCTACGAGGGCGAGAACATGCTGGTCATCCACCCCGATGAGTGCATCGATTGTGGTGTGTGTGAACCCGAATGCCCCGCCGACGCCATTCGCCCGGACACCGAGCCGGACATGGACAAATGGGTCGAGATGAACCGCAAATACGCGGAACTGTGGCCCGTGATCGTCACCAAGAAAGACCAGCTGCCCGAAGCTGAAGAGCGTGACGGTGAAACGGACAAGATGGAAAAGTACTTCTCCGAAGCCCCCGGTGAGGGCGGATAAGCCAAGGTGGGTAAGCGATTCGCACCTTTTTGACATTCTGTATGTCGAATGGGTGCTGATAAGACGCTGAAAACATGAAATAAAGCGGAAGTTGACCTAGCGTCGGCTTCCAGTTTCCTGTTTTTTGTGTTAAGTTCTCTGTTCAAATGATGTCAACGACCGGGATGTGCTCCACTCAAATGCTCGTGTTGGAGCTATAGAGATTACACACATTGAACCGCCTGTCGGGGAAACGCATTCCCCGCTAGTGGTTTTTTTGTCGCCAATGCCCGGTTGCAGCAAGGAAAGACCTGTATGACCAAGTCGAAGAAGCTCGATTTCCGCCCCAACGACTATGTGGTCTATCCGGCGCATGGTGTCGGCCAGATCATCTCAATCGAAGAGCAGGAAGTTGCAGGCTACGCGCTTGAGCTGTTTGTAGTATCCTTTGAAAAGGACAAGATGACCCTGCGGGTTCCCACCAACAAGGCCACCGAGATCGGCATGCGTGGGCTTAGCTCGCCGGATGTCATCAACCAGGCGATGAAAACGCTCAAGGGCAAGGCCAAGGTCAAACGCGCCATGTGGTCGCGCCGCGCTCAGGAATACGAACAGAAGATCAACTCGGGCGATCTGATCGCGATTGCCGAAGTGGTGCGCGATCTGCACCGCACCGATGACCAGCGCGAACAAAGCTATTCCGAACGTCAGCTCTATGAAGCAGCGCTCGAGCGTCTGACGCGCGAAGTGGCCGCCGTGGCCGGTGGTGACGAAATCCAGGCCGCCAAGCAGGTCGACGAAGTTCTGATGTCGCGCGCTGCTGCCGCGTGATCCGGATTTGATATGTGGTTTGAGCCGTCCCATCTTTTGGGGCGGCTCTTTTCATTTGGGGTAGGGGATGGTTGACCTTGATCAGATCTGGTCCGACTACGGACAAGCGCTGCGCGGCTTCCTGCGGGCCCGCGTTAGCGACCCCGATGATGTCGAGGACCTGCTTCAAGAGATCATGATCCGCACCCACCGCAGCCTGTCTGATCTGCGCGAGGACACCAAACTGCGCGCTTGGATCTATCAGATCGCACGCAATGTGGTCATCGATCACTATCGCACGTCAGGACATGGCAAAGACTTGCAAGCGGATGACTTGTGGTATCAAGAGCCTGACCCAGCCACTGCGCGGGATGAGTTGGCCGACTGCATTGCCCCGATGGTGCGCGCCTTGCCGGCAGAATACGCCGAAGTTCTGACGGCCGTGGATCTGGAGGGGCAGGCGCAAAAGGACTATGCCGCCGCTCGTGGGGTGCCCTATTCGACGCTCAAGTCGCAAGTGCAATCGGGGCGCAAACAACTGCGGTCGCTTTTTGAAAACTGTTGCCGGTTCAGTTTGGACACCCGAGGCGATGTATCTGATTACGAAATAAAATCAGACGGTTGCAAGAAATGTTGATCTAGGCGTCGTCTTTTTCCGTTTTGCCTCGTCTTCAGGGATGAAAGCAGTTGGAAAGAAAAAGGACACCTCCAATGATCAAGATCGTAAGCTTCAAGATCTGCCCCTTTGTGCAGCGCGTGACCGCCATGCTTGAGGCGCGCAACATTCCCTATCAGATCGACTACATCTCGCTCAGCGACAAGCCCCAGTGGTTTCTGGACATCTCGCCCACAGGTCAGGTGCCGGTCCTGATCACCGAAGCGGGCGAGCCGATTTTTGAATCCGACGCCATCTCGGAATACATCGACGAGATCGCGCCGCCGCTTGAAGCTGGTCTGACCCCGGCGACGCGTGCCAGAAACCGTGCGTGGAGCTATCAGGCGTCGAAACACTACCTGGTGCAATGTTCCACCATGCGCAGCGCGGACAAGGACACGCTGGCAGAGCGCCGCGCCAACCTGTCCAGGGCCTTTGCCCGCGCCGAGGGTGAACTGGGTGAGGGGCCATTCTTCAACGGTGAGATCCTCGGAAACGTGGATCTGGCCTGGCTGCCGCTGCTGGATCGTGCACGGATCATCACCAAACATACGGGTTATGATTTCCTGAGAGGTTTTCCCAAGGTCAAGGCCTGGCAGCAAACGCTGGACCAGACCGGTTTGCCCGCCAAATCCGTGGCAGAGGATTTTGAGGAAGCTTTCACGGGTTTCTACTTGTCTGACCAGACCTATCTGGGCACTGGCAAATGTCAGGCCTCGCAGAGTGATTGCGGCACCTGTTGCTAACAAAATCTGGGGCGCGACTTGCGCCCCAAGCCCCCTTTGCGCTTAGATAATTCTCAGGGGAGAGGGCGCATGAAGGCATTGAAAAAGCAGGTTCGCGGATTGTACCTGGGCTCTGGCACGGTGCCGCGCTGGTTTCGCTATTGCCTTATCGTGTTTGACTTGGCCACGATCGTTTTTTTTGTTGGAACAGCGCATAAGACCCATGGCCCGATACTGACGACGGTCAGCCAGGTCGTGGGGCTTATCATTCTTCTGGATTTCAGCGCTCGGCTATGGATTTCGAGAGACCGGAAAAAATTCCTGCGGCAGATTTACACGCTGGCCGACATCGTGGTGATCCTTTCGCTGATCCTGGACCCGATCCTGAACGAAAGCTTGGCGTTCCTGCGTATTCTGCGGGGGCTGCGTCTGATCCATTCGTATCACCTGTTGCGGGATTTGCGACGCGACAGTCAATTTTTCCGTACGCATGAGGACGCGGTGATCGCAGCGATCAATCTGCTGGTGTTTGTCTTTGCGACATCGACGGCCGTGTTCGTGTTCTTCATTGACCACGACACGAGCCAGACGCCGTATATCGATGCGCTTTACTTCACCATGGCGACACTCACGACGACCGGCTTTGGCGACATCACGTTTCAAACGCCGGGGGGCAAGCTCTTTTCGGTGTTCATCATGGTGGTCGGCGTAGCGCTGTTTGTGCGGCTGGCACAGGCGATATTCATGCCCCAAAAAGTGCGCCACAAATGCGGAGAATGCGGGTTGTATCGTCATGATCCGGACGCCGTGCACTGCAAGCATTGTGGTGGGTTGCTGAATATCGAAACCGGCGGTGTGAGCTAGGATAGGGGGCACTCCCGCGCCCGCGCCAACCTGACTGCGTCAGCTCAGCGAACGGCCTTGGGCCGGGCGCCGCGCTGCGCGCGGCGAAGTCCCCCTTGGGGCACTTGGTTTGCTACAAGCTCCAACCGCCGAGCACAGCGAGGCGCTCTGAATTCTTTGAGCCCAACGGGAGGAGGGCATCCTTGAAGCCTGATCGACGGGCAGGAGCGCTTGTTCTTTGAAGGGCGGGGCAGGAGGCTCAGACCATTGACAACAAAGAAAGCAGCGCTGTGACCTCGGCCAGTTGTTGGCTTGCGCCAAGGATATCTCCGGTTTGACCGCCAATCTTTGCCCGTGCCACCAGTGCCAGGATAAGGACGATCAAAGATGAAAGGAGGATTGGCATCCAGGCCAGGGACTCTATCCAGAACAGGCAGAACGCCAGCGCCAGCAGAACACCAAGTGCACTGGTCACCAAGGATGGCGCGCCCACGCTCTGGCTCAGGCCTGACCCGCGCGCATTGGGCAAGGCGGACATCAGAACCGGCATCAGCGCCCGTGACCAGGTCGGCGCCAGAAGAGCCAACCAAAGCGCGCCGCTCTCGATCAACCCGGTGAGGGCCGCGAACCGCAACAGCTGCATCACAAGCAAGGCCAGCACGCCGTAGGTGCCGATGTGGCTGTCCTTCATGATCTCCAGCCGCCGCTCGCGCGTGAATCCGCCCCAAAGACCGTCCGCAGTGTCGGCCAGACCGTCTTCATGCATCGCGCCCGTGGTCATGATCAGCACCGCCATCATGACACCGGCCACGGCGGCAGGTGGCAGGCCAACGGACAGCAAAATCGCACCAATGCTACAGGCCAGCCCGCCAACAATCAGACCAACCACCGGAAAAGCCCAGACACTTGCGGCTTGACGGGCAAAGACGTGGTTGGGCAGGCGCGGTAGCGGCAAGCGGGTCAGCAGGACCAGGGCCAGTGGAATATCCCAGGTCCAAGGGGCAGAAGTGTCGTTTTTGTGCACGTCCTGTCCTTTCGGGGTCTTGTGACATGGGGTGCATTGGTTAAACACATGTGACCACTCAGATGCAACGAGGCTTTACATGCTGCCCGAACTCACCGATCTCTCGACTTTTCGCGCGCAATTGGCGGCGGCTCCTGGCCCGGATACGGCTGCGACCCAAGGCGCAGAGGAGCGCAATGGCCAATTGACCAAACCGCCGGGCGCCCTTGGGCGGCTCGAGGATCTGGCGATCTGGTATGCCGGTTGGCGCGGGAATGCACGGCCCAGCATCGAGGCGCCCCAGGTGATCGTGTTTGCTGGTAACCACGGGGTGACAGCGCAAGGCGTATCGGCCTTTCCGCCCGAGGTGACGGTGCAGATGGTTGCGAACTTTCAACACGGGGGCGCGGCGATCAATCAGCTGGCCAAGGCCGCTGGTGCAAAGATGGACGTGCATGCGCTCGACCTGGACAATCCAACGGCGGACTTTACGCAGGCGCCCGCGATGACCGAGGACGAATTGCTTGCTGCCCTGCAAACAGGTTGGAACGCGGTTGATCCCAGCTCGGACCTGCTGGTGGTGGGCGAGATGGGGATTGGGAATACAACCCCGGCTGCGGCCATCGGCTGTGCCCTCTTTGGCGGCGAGGCCGGTGACTGGACCGGGCGCGGCACGGGCGTCGACGATGCAGGCCTTGCCAACAAGACCCGCGTGGTCGCCGAAGGCGTCGCCAAACATGGCTCAGAAGACGGGCTGGAGGTTCTGCAACGTTTGGGCGGGCGCGAGATTGCCGCCATGGCCGGCGCGATTGCAGCGGCACGTGTGCTGCGCATTCCGGTGGTTCTGGACGGGTTCATCTGCTGCGCAGCAGCGGCCTGTCTGGCCAAGGTCACCGAGGGAGCGCTTGATCACGCCGTTGCGGGGCACCAAAGCGCCGAAGGCGCGCATGGGGCGTTGTTGGGGCATTTGGGCAAGGAACCGCTTTTGTCACTGGGGCTTCGCCTCGGCGAGGGGTCGGGCGGTGCGCTGGCGATAAACATCGTCAAAAGCGCCGTGGCGTGCCATTCCGGCATGGCGACATTTGCCGAAGCAGGCGTGTCTGACGGCTGAAACCTGTAGCCTGACCGGGACACAGGGTCAGGCGGACTTCTTTGCGTGCTCCTCGGCCAGTTCGAGGAGCGCCGTTTCCAGATCTTTCTCCAACTCCTGTGCGCGCTCGATATAGGCCTTGTTTTCCGCCGTTGGCGTGCCTGGTATCCACAGCTCGGCCAGCTCCCGCACGGTGTCGCGGTCATGGTGGTAGAAGGTCTTTTCCGCGGCTGCGGCCTCATACTCGCTCAGGCCGATATTCTCCAACACATAGCGACCTGCCCGCAGTGAACTGTCAAAAGTCTCGCGCACGATGTCACTGGCACCCGCCTGATACAGTTCATAGACATGATTGCGATCTGCGGCACGCGCGATGATGTGCAGGTCGGGCCGGATGCGGCGCGCATAGGCCACCAGTTTGGTCACCTCGTCCCGCTGATCCATGGCGGCCACCAGCACCTGCGCCTTGTCCACTCCTGCGGCCTTGAGCAGCTCGGGGCGGGTCGGATCGCCCAAGAAACCCTTGACCCCGAACCGGCGCATCAGCTGGATCGTGTCGATGTCATGATCCAGAACAATGGTTTTGAACCCGGTGGCGCGGACCAGCCGGTTGACGATCTGACCAAAGCGGCCGATGCCCGCAATGATGACCGGGCCCTTTTCGTCGATCTCATCCGCGACCTGCTCCGGCGCGCTGTCCTTCATGTTGCGGCTCAGAATGTCATACAGAATGAAGAGCAGCGGTGTGATCAGCATGGTCAGTGCGATGATCAGCAGAAGTTTCTGTGATAGATCCGTCGGGATCACGTTCTGCTGGACTGAAAAGGCCAGCAGCACAAAACCGAACTCACCAGCCTGCGCCAGCCCAAGCGTGAACAGCCAATGGTCGCGCCGGTTGAGCTTGAAGGCGCGCCCAATCACGTAGAGGATCGCCCCCTTGGCCACTATTACCAAAAGCGCCAGACCGATCAGGTCCAGCGGTTCCTGGAAGAAAAAGCCAAAGTTAATGCCGGCGCCAACGGTGATGAAGAACAGCCCCAAAAGCAGCCCCTTGAAGGGCTCAAGATCGCTTTCCAGCTCGTGCCGGAATTCCGAGCTGGCCAGTACCACGCCGGCCAAAAAGGCACCCAGAGCGGGCGACAGACCCACCAGGGTCATTAGGAACGAGATGCCGACAACGATCATCAAGGCCAGCGCAGTGTACATCTCGCGCAGGCGGGTGGCGTGGATGAAGCGGAACAATGGGCGGGTCAGATAGATGCCGGCCAAGATGACAAAGGCAACCGCACCAATGGTGACAAGTGTTACTGCCCAACCCGGCAGCCCTTCGACCAGTGAAAGCGAATGATGCGCGGCGTCTGCTCCGTGCCCGGTGCCCCGGTCGATCGAACCATCGGATTCTATGTGCGCGCCGGTCTGCATCGCCAACAATGGCAGAAACGCCAGAATCGGGATCACTGCAATGTCTTGCGTTAACAGGACCGAAAATGTGGCCCGGCCGCCGTTGGTCTGTATCAACCCCTTTTCGGACAGCGTTTGCAACACGATTGCGGTTGAGGATAGCGAAAGCGTCAGGCCAACGGCCAACGACACCGACCAGGGGTGGCCCGCCAGCATCGCCGCCACCATCAACGCAAGCGTTGACACGCCCACCTGCATTCCGCCCAAGCCAAGCAGTTTGTCGCGCATGTCCCAAAGCGCGCGAGGCTCCAGCTCCAACCCGATCAGGAACAGCATCATGACAACGCCAAATTCGGCCACATGCTGCAGGTTTTCGGTCTCGGCACCCACCAGACCCAGCACCGGGCCGATGATGATCCCAGCCGCCAGATACCCCAAGACCGACCCCAACCCGAGCCGGGCCGATAAGGGCACCGCAATCACCGCCGCAGCGAGGTAGATTGAGGCTTGGTACAGGAAATTTTCCATGCGGGGATGATCCTATGTTGGGTTCTATCCGGTCTTTGGGGCCGGTTATGTCGGGGTCCAGGTCAAGTGGGCAGCGGGGCGTCTCGTTTCAACTGATCCATGACAATCTGGCTTTGTACCCGTGCCACTGCAGGATGCGGCAATATCACCTGATGAATCAAGCTGTTGAGCGCAGGCAAATCTGCACAATAGACGTGCAACAGGTAATCGGCATCGCCGGTCATGGTCCAGGCGCTGGTGATCTCGGGGCGGGTGTCCACCATTCGGGCAAAAGCTTGCGACTGATCTGGGCCATGTGTGCCAAGGTGAACCTGAACAAACCCCTGGACGTGCAGGCCCAGGCGGGCTGGGTCCAGCTTGGCGGCATAGTTGGTGATGAATCCCTCGGCCTCGAGCCGTTGTCGGCGGCGTCCCGCCTGGCTGGGCGACAGGTTCAACATCTCGCCCAATTGCTGTGCGGTCAGATGTGCATCCTTCTGGAGGGCGGCCAGCAGTCGGTTGTCTGTGTCGTCCAGCACGTGCGGGGTTTCCTTGTGTTGCGCGGGAAACATGCGGGGAACGCGCATGTTTTTTAAGGTTACAGAGAGAATACGCGCAAACGCCGTATCGTGCATGGGTTATTTTTGCATCAACACGTCATATTTAGCCAGGAGATGCGCGATGGGTCCGTTCCCGCACAATGCCCCCAAGTCTGTCATCAGCGAAGAAAACCCCGCCGGTACCGACGGTTTCGAATTTGTCGAATTTGCCCATCCCGAGCCGCAAGAACTGCGCGATCTCTTTGCCCGCATGGGCTATGCTATGACTGGCCGCCACAAGACCAAGAATGTCGAGTTGTGGCAGCAAGGCGATGTGACCTACATCCTGAACGCCGAGCCAAACAGCTTTGCCGCGCGCTTTGTTGAAGAGCACGGCCCCTGTGCTGCGGCCATGGGTTGGCGCGTGGTAGATGCGCAAAAGGCCTACGAACACGCGGTGGCGAAGGGTGCTGAACCCTATGATGCGGCCGACAAGACCATGGATGTGCCTGCAATCAAGGGCATCGGCGGTTCGCTGATCTACTTCGTCGATCAGTACTACGACACGTCGCCCTATAACGAGGAATTCGAATGGCTGACCCAATCCAAGCCGCGCGGCGACGGGTTCTTTTACCTCGATCACCTGACCCACAACGTGTTCAAGGGCAACATGGACAAGTGGTTCAAGTTCTATTGCGATCTGTTCAACTTCGAGGAAATCCGCTTCTTTGACATCCAGGGCAAGTTCACCGGCCTGTTCAGCCGCGCGTTGACCTCGCCCTGTGGCCGCATCCGCATTCCCATCAACGAAGATCGCGGAGAGACCGGGCAAATCGTGGCCTATCTGAAGAAATACAAGGGCGAAGGCATCCAGCATATCGCCGTTGGTTCGGACGACATCTATGCCAGCACCGACGCCATCGCCGCCAAGGGGCTCAAGTTCATGCCAGGGCCAAACGAGGCCTATTATGACATGTCCTATGATCGCGTTTCAGGTCATGACGAACCCAAGGATCGGATGATGAAGCACGGCATCCTGATCGACGGCGAAGGTGTCCTGGATGGGGGCGAGACCAAGATCCTGCTGCAGATCTTCTCGAAAACCGTGATTGGCCCGATCTTCTTTGAGTTCATCCAGCGCAAAGGGGATGACGGTTTCGGCGAGGGCAACTTCAAGGCCCTGTTCGAGTCGATCGAGCGCGAGCAGATCGAAAGCGGCGAAATCTCTGCCGCAGAATAATCGGATCGGATGTGGCCGGGTGATCCGGCCTTTCCAGACTGGCCGCCACCTGTCTCGCAGCAGGTGGCGGTTTTTTTACGCGCAGGTAAGGCACATGGCCCGGGGGCGCTCCCGCCCGTCGTTGATGTCCCTTGCGGGACACCGCCTCCCGTTGGGCCGGGCCTCGCTGCGCTCGGCAGATGGCGTTTGTTCGCGACCGCGCCGCGCGCAGCGCGGCGCTCGGCCCAAGGCCGTTGGCGGTGCTGACGCAGTCAGGATCGCTCGGGCGCGGGAGCCCCCCTCGATTGACAAAGCTGTACAGGGTAGATCGGAGGCAACGTCAGCCGCTGGGGATCTTGAGTGTCATGTTGCGGCCACCTTTCTGGTAGCGTAGCTCGCTGTCTCCAATGGCCACAACACGGCCACCGTCGACGCGGTCCCCCACTTTGACCTTTTTGTAGCGCCCACTGGGCAGGCGGACCAGGGCACGGCGGTTGGCGGGTGTTCCATAGACACCGATCAGATTCACACGACGCAGGTTGATCGCATTGTCTAGCGTTGCCTGACGCGCCACCGAAGCTGGCGAAGGGGCCGCAGGTTTGACGGTTCGTGGTGCGATGGTCCCGACGTCGTCAGATTCGCGCCCCAACCCTGCCGTCGACCCCAAGCTCGCTGTGCGGCGCGTTGCTTTGGCGGCCAGATCCTGAGGCCGCAGCTTCGGGCGCGGTCCGCGCACAATGGCATGGGCCGTGGGGGTCTGATCCTCTTCGGCTTTCTGTTTTTCGGTGAACGGGCGGAGTTTGGGACGAAGACCTGCCAACTCTTCCAGGCTGCGCCCCCCCAGTTGATCACGTTCCGCCTGTTCAATCAGATTTCCGGGACGCAATCTGGGCCGCAGACCGGCCAGACGCTCCAACGCCTCATCCGTTTCGGGAGCGGCCTCAAAGCGGACCGGGACTGCAGGTGGCACACGCGCAGGTCGACCCAGATATATGAGGATGCCATCGGGATTCAGCGTGCCCTCGGGCGTCGGTGTCACAAGCCCCTGATCGTTTAGAACAAAGGCCGTCCCGGCCGCGGTCGGCGAGGCGGGCAAATCGACATCCAGATCGGTTTGATATGAAATCGGCGTGGGCAGGGCGACTGCGTCCTGAGACAGATCCGTCCGATCAATCGAAGCAACGTAAAGGTCGTTCAGATCAATGATCGACGGGGTAAAGAGCTCTTCCGGGGCCCGGTCCCAGATACCGGTGGCGGCATAGCGGGTTTCGGGGTTTGTGCCCTCTAGCGGATCATCGCCGGCCACGGCTTCTTCAGGCGCCGCGTCGGCCGCTTCCTCGGGTGTGACCGTTTCAACCGTTTCCGGTTCTACTTGCAGAGCGTCCAGAACGGCGCTGTCCGTCTCGGTCAAATCCTGGGTTTGCGGCAGCGAGGCGAGCTCTTCCTCGGACGGGGCGTCCTCAGTCAGCTGCGCTGTTGGCGGCGGAGTTGCGACCGACGGATCAGGCAGGGCCGGGGCGGGGCTTGGTGATTGTGGCTGCACCGGGTCAAGCGGCGCCGGCACCGTCGCAGGGGTCAGCTCACGCGGCTCCGATCGGTCGTCAAACAGTCCAATGCCGGAGAAGAGACCAGCCCAGGTCGCAACGGCGGCCAGCAACAGGACCAGAGCAACCGTCAGCATCAGGCCAAGGTATTTGGGTTTGCCACCAATATTGCCGTCCCGCGCGCCAAAGATGGTCATGCGGTCCTTTTCGGTCTCGGCCTCTTGGCCCGGCAGACGGGGCGCGGCAAAACCTGCTGCGGGCTCGACCTCGGCCACGGCGATGGCCATCGGCTCGTGTGAAACTGGCTCGGGTGCTGGCGGTGGCGGTGCAACGGGTGGTGCAGGGGCCGCCTCAGGAATCGCCACCGGAGGCGGTGTGGTCCGTTTGCTGGCAAAGGCTACGACATCGGGCGCCGGTTCCTCTGGCGGCTCTGGCGTCGGTTCGGGCTCGGGCTTTGCGACCGGGGCCGGGGGTTTGCCACGACGGCTCGCGAAGCCAACGACGGGCTGGGGATCCGGAACCGGTTGCGTTTGGTCCGGCGCCCTGAGGGCTTCGGGCGGTTCGGTCGGGGCGTCCTCGACCTCTGGCGTGGGCTCTTGCACCTCGGGCTCCGGGGGCGCTTCGACCACGGGCAGTTCGGCGGGACCGATGACAACCACGGCGATCCCGTCAGGTTCAATCGCATCTGCGCCGGTCAGACCGGATGCGGCTTGCGTGGGGCCAAAATAGGGCTCGCCCAGGAAATCATTCTCACCCGGCACCGCGACAAAGCTGACCGGAGCAAACCCATTGCTGGCGGCAAAATCCTCGGCCTCTTGCAGGGTTTCGCGCGCGACGACGGCGATATGCGTCAAATGCCCGTCCGGCGAGGTGTCATAGATCAACTCGTCCAGGGTGTATGGGGTCGCCTCATTCACCGCGCTTTCGATGATCGAGGTGCGCGTTTCCCCCTCGAACGAGCCGGTGTTGACGCTCAGATAACGGATCTGATCATTGGGCAGGATCAGCTTGCTGCTGATCCCATCAGGCGACAGCAACAAGGCCTTGTCCCGCAATGCGGACAGGTCCTGCATGAACGTGTCATTGTTGATGTCGACGTCTCCAACCAGACGCCACCCCCCGGCTGCGCGGTGCAGCAGAGAGATCCCCTCGAACGACAAAGAAAGCGCAAATGCGGGTTTCATTTTGCGGCCGTACCATCCCAATTCATTTTCGGGCCCAATTCACACGCGGGCGTCAGAACTCTGGCTCTGCGCGCCAGACTGTACGACTGAAATCCCCACACGTGTAGGCCTGCGCGATGACCTTAAAGCAGACATCCGCCGAGGGAAAGAAAAACACAAATCTTCCCCCTTGTTGGGCAAGGGGTCGCACCCGATCTAAGTCCAAAGCGTTTCGGAACAAATTTGAATCGCCAATACCCTGGTCGCCCACTGCGTATTCGGGGCATTTGCGATCCTGTTTGGCTCAGCGATTTCCCGAACCGCGACAAAACTCGACAGGAGAGATACATTGAAGACACTCGTTTTCCTCGTGACCGCCCTCATGATCACTGCTGCCACGCTGGCGCGCGCCGAAGAGCAACCGCGCACCATCCAGGTATCAGGACAGGCGCAGGTCCAGGCGGTACCCGATCAGGCGTTGATCAACCTTGGTGTGACCAACGCCGCCGCCACGGCGGCCGAGGCGATGGACCTGACCTCGACCACGCTGGCCGAGGTGATCGCCAGGCTCAAGGAGCAAGGCGTCGAGGCCCGGGACATCCAAACCCAGCAACTGTCACTGAACCCGATCTGGACGCAGATGATCGACAAATCTACCGGCCAGAACCGAAACCACATCACCGGATTTTCGGCTTCGAACATCCTGGCCGTGCGGGTCAAGGACATGGATAAGCTAGGCGTGATCCTGGGGGAGGTCGTGGGTGACGGTGCCAATGAATTCCAGGGCCTGCGCTTTTCGGTGCAAGACCCCAAGCCGCTGGTCGAACAGGCCCGTGCCGAGGCGGTCAAGGACGCCATGGATCGCGCCGCACAGCTGGCGGCAGCAGCAGGCGTCCAACTGGGTGACGTTCTGAGCATTTCGGAAAACAGCGCACAACCCTATGCTCGTGCCGCAAACGCGCGCTTTGCGGCGATGGAATCCGCCGACGTGCCGATAGAGGCGGGCGAGGTGAGCTATCAATCCACGGTTTCGATGGTCTTTGCCATCGGTCAGTGAGCTTTGGCAGGCCGTTCGTGTCTTGAGCCATAGTTCAGCCCGCCAGCATCTGGCGGGCTGAATGCGTTTGGCGGGGCTGGTTTTGCAACACCGCCCCGGTTCATGGGCCGTCGAATGAGACAGTCAGACCGCTTTACGTGTGATCCGCGGGTCTTTCATGAGTGCCAGGAACCTGGGGCATTCCAGATGAGAGGGCGCAGAACAGGCGGCGATGTGATCTAGCAGATCGGCCGTGGCCTGCAATTCCTGCGCCTGGGTTCGCAAGGTGTTGGCCTGGTTCCTCAAATCGGCACGGCTGAGATCAAGTTTTCCGCCTTGAGGCCGCAGCAATGCGGCGATGTCATCCAAGGAAAACCCCGCCCTTTGACCAAGCGCGATCAGGGCAAGCCTGATCAGAACTCCATCGTCGTATTGCCGCCGCAGCCCACGCCGCCCGTCCGACGTGATCAGGCCCCGCTTTTCATAAAAGCGCAGGGTCGAGGGGGGGAAGCCGCTGTGCCGTGCAACTTCGGAAATATCCAGTCGGAACATGTTGACTTAAACCTCACTTCAAGTTGCACACATCTTGCGCGACCATTTGATATAAGGAAAGCGCATGGATTTTTTGGAATTGATGGCCTGGGGTAGTGTCCTTGGCCTTGGGGCAACCTTGGTGACCGATTGCGTCGGTCTTCTGCGCCAGGGTTTTGCAGCGACACATGGGTTTTATTGCCTGGTTGGGCGATGGCTCGGATCGGTACATCGGCAGGGCCTGTTTCACGGTGACATCCGCGCCACACAACCGGTTCAGGCTGAAGCAGCGCTGGGATGGGCCGCACATATCGGATTGGGGGTGGTGTTTGGCATGGGGTTTGCCGCGCTCTTCGGTCCTGGGGCACTGCGCATGCCGCAGGTTTGGCAGGGGCTGAGTTTTGGCGTTTTGACGATTCTGGTGCCTTGGCTGGTCTTTCAGCCGTTCTTTGGCTGGGGCATTGCCGTTTCAAAAACACCAGAGCCTTGGAGGATGCGCCTGCGTGGATTGATCACGCATGGGGTGTTTGGCCTGGGGCTCTGGCTTAGCGCACTGCTGCTGAGTGGGTTGGTTGATTGACCGGAACAACAAAAGCCCCCGCCAATGCCTGGCGAGGGCTTCGTTTGTTGGGGCCGGTAAGGACTGAACCTAGCCGCAGGCCGCGGCCAGTGCCTTGTCCAGATCCGCGATCAGGTCGTCGGCGTCTTCGATGCCGATGGACACGCGGACAACACCAGGGCCTGCTCCTGCAGCCTCTTGCTGTTCGGGTGTCAGCTGACGGTGCGTGGTCGAGGCCGAGTGGATGATCAGTGAACGCGCATCGCCCAGGTTGGCCACATGGCTGAAGATTTCCAGCGAGTTCACCAGCTTGACACAGGCGTCATAGCCGCCCTTGACCGCAAAGGTGAACAGACCACCCGCGCCGTGCGGGTAATGCTTCTTGGCGCGGTCGTGGTAGGGCGACGAGGGCAGCCCCGCATAGGTGACATAGTCGACGCGATCGTCCTTCTCGAGCCAGGCCGCGACCTTTTCTGCGTTCTCGACATGGCGCTGCATACGCAGCGACAGGGTCTCGATCCCCATCAGCGTATAATGCGCGGCTTGCGGGTTCATTGTCATGCCCAGATCACGAAGGCCGATGGCAATGCCGTGGAAGGTATAGGCCAGACCGCCGAATGTCTCGTGGAACCGCAGACCGTGATAGGCAGGTTCCGGTGCGCTGAGCGATGGGAATTTGTCACTCGCCGACCAATCGAACGTGCCGCTGTCTACAACGCAGCCACCGGTCACGGTGCCGTTGCCGGTCAGGTATTTGGTGGTCGAATGCACCACCAGCGTCGCGCCGTGCTCGATCGGGCGGCACAGGTACGGCGTGGCAGACGTGTTGTCGATGATCAGCGGAACGCCAGCGGCGTCAGCCACATCGGCAATTGCGCGGATGTCGGTGACATAGCCGCCCGGGTTGGCGATGGATTCGCCAAAGACGGCGCGGGTGTCTTCGTCGATGGCATCGGCCACGGCCTTGGGATCATCGAAGTCCACGAATTTGGCCGACCAGCCAAAGCGTTTGATGGTTTGGCTGAACTGGGTGACAGTGCCGCCATAGAGGCGGGTAGAGGCGACGACATTGCGGCCCGGTTCCATCAGCGGGAACAGCGCCATGATCTGCGCCGCGTGACCAGACGAGCAGCAGACCGCGCCGACACCGCCCTCGAGCGTGGCAACGCGTTCCTGCAGAACGGCCACGGTCGGGTTGGTCAGACGCGAGTAGATATAACCTACCTCTTGCAAGTTGAAGAGCGCGGCGGCGTGATCAGCATCGCGGAACACATAGGCGGTGGTCTGATAGATCGGCGTCTGGCGGGCACCAGTTGCCGGATCGGGCCGGGCACCTGCGTGAATCTGCAGCGTATCAAAGCCGTAGGTCGGGCCGTCGGTCATGGTCAAAGTCTCCTCAGGTCAAATTCTTGGCACCAGAGTTAGAGGACAGTTGCCCATTGCACAACCGTTCACGCGGCGCGGTTGATCCGCGCGATGATCTCGCTCAGCCGGGACCAGCTTTGCAGCGCCATGGGCACGCTGACCGCGCCGTTGACGAAGTCCCAACTGTAGGTGACGATCGAGAACATTGTTCCGGCAGAGGCTGCCATAACCAACGCCGCGTACCCCAAGTTGAAGATGATCACGGCCAGCAGAACAAAGAAGATCACGCCGTAAACCAGCGCCTCGGTGTCCGACAGGTTCACGGTGAATTTTCGCAGCGCCATCAGATGGGAGCGAAACGCCCCGCGGTCGCGGCGTTCCAGCAGTTTGACCTCTTTCTCGGACTGCGTGTTCAGCGCCCGATTCAAGCGATAGAACCGTTTGTGAAACAGGCCATAGATCAACAGCATCAGCGCCCCAGCCCCAAGAGCGGTGGCCACCAGAACCCAATCGAACACCCACAGGACAATGACAGCGATCACCAGTTGCAGCACCGCCATCATGATGTCGGGCAATTCCTGTTCCAGGAAATCCACCAGCTCGCGCGCCATGTGTACGCGGGCGCTCAGCGAGGAAATTGGCAGCGCGGCATTGCGATCGGCCAGCTCGGCCCCAAGCGCCACGCGGATTGTGCCGTAGGCGCGGGTGTCATAGACCCGGCGCCCGGTGGCGGCCAATAACAGTGCCATCAGGATCCCACACAACAGGTAGAGAGAGGAAAAGTCGCGCTGCATCAACCCGTCGATTGCAAATCCGATGAACAGCGGGATCAGCGTCATCAGCCCTGCTTCGAGCACCACCAAGGCCCAGGTCAGCCCGATCTTCCATCGAAAGACACGCAGAAGGGTGGCGAGCGAAAGCTCTTGGCTACCAATCATGACAGTTTACCTCCGGATTGCGTGCCACATAAGGACAGTCGCATCCGGGTGCAAGCTTTAGCGCATCCACCAGCCGTTTGATTTGATCCGGTTGCGGATTGGCTGTTCCTTGCGGGGCAGGTTGTCCTGATCAAAGAGCGCCCGAACCTTCTGTCCCTTGCTCTGGTAGATCATTTTTTTCATGGGCTCATAGTTCTTGAGCACTTTCTTGATCTTGTTGGGCGCGGCCACGTTTTCCAGAACGTCGATCACATAGTCGCTTTCGCGCGCATAAAGCAGCGGGAAATTTCGGTAGTGACAGCTGACTGTACCGTCCAACATCCCGGGGGGCAGGGTTCGACGCCCGCCGCGGAACGAGTGGATCACCAACGGCAGGGCAACTTGGTCCAACCACGGATCCAGGCTTTGACAGATCAGTTCGGGTGGGGGATTGCGGTAGATGTCGGTGGCGTATTCCAGGAACCGCTGACCGAACTTGTGCGGGCAGGAATAATAGAAATAGCCTGCATTGAAGTAGAGGTATTTCTCCCAGTATTCGTCCGGCTGGCTCTTGTCCAACGAGCTTTCGAAATTCAGTCCGAACCGGTCGTAGAGCGATTTCCAGATGTCGGTGTAGCCGGGGCCATAAAGCGTCGGCTCTGGCCACGTCCCTTCGCGCCGCATCGAGGCCGACGGGCGGTCGAAATTGAACGGCACGGTGCTGATGTCGCCGGTGATCAGCGTGTCGGTGTCAAAGAAGACAAACGGCTCGCCCTTGGGCAGGACACTGAGCGCTTCGATCTTGTTCCCGTGCGGATAGTTCGCCCCAAAGACCTTGCTCGAAAACGGCACCACCTCGGCGTCCAATTCGTGCAGCGCCCTGAGGACATCGGGGTTGCGAACGCTGGGATCGCCCGGCCACAATTTGCCCGGCTGCGGGGTCGCAACGAACAGGCGCCCCTGAAACCCGGGCGACGAATACCGCAATGAGGCCGCAAACAGCAGCGCCTCGAACTGAAGCCTGTTGTTCTGCCCGACGATCACGATGTTAAATACTTGGCGCGACGCCTGTTTTTTTGCCATACTACCTATGAGCCGCGATTGGATATTGAATGTGGCACTTGCTTTTGCGGACAGTATAGGGCGCGTTGGTCGATCACAAAAGGCCGGAATTCCGTCTCTCATAATCTTCTGGTTTGCCTTGGTAACAGGTGGTCAAAATGATTGAAATTCTGTTGTTCCTTGCCGCCGCGGCGGCGCAATCCAGCCAGAGTGGCGGGGCTTCGGCTGCCGTCAGTCAATCCACGGATGCACCGCCCGCCTTTCTGGCACCCGAAAGCAACCTTGTGGCCGAGCCGCAGGTGCCCACCGGCAAATTCACCACCGCTGTCGAGATCAAGCCGATTCTGGCGGCCACCCGCGGAAACTGGATCGGGGTGCGCGAATTCAATGGGCAGGATTTGCTTTATGTGACGCATCTGTGGTCGTGGCGCTGCGGGCTGGTGGAACTGCGGATCGGCATCAATGGGGCCGCGCCCGAGGTCTGGCCACTGCCCACGTGTCACGAGGATGAGCCCGCACCAAACGCAATCAAGGAACAGGACGGATTGCCCTATCGCAACTACGGGCTGGGTTCGGTGCAAGCAATCGACGTTGAACTGACCTATGATGACCTGACGACCGAAAGCGCTAGCTTTGAGCGGCAGGCGGTTAAGATTCCGTGAACACTCTCGCGGGACACTGAAGACGAAGACCAAAGGAAGACAAAAAGACCAAGACCCCAATCCACACTGCCAATCGAAAGGATTGCCGATGTCAGAGCCTTACACGATCGCCCCCAAAGATGTGCGTAAACGGCATGTACGAAGAGTGCTGGCTGGACTGCTGTTTTGCATGCCGATGGCGGCGCAGGCGCAGGACAATTGGGAATGGCGAGTCGCGCCGTACTTATGGGGGTCGGCACTTTCAGGAACTGCGGCGACCGTACCGGGGCTCCCTCCTGTAGATGTGGACGCCAGTTTCAGCGATATCCTGGACAATCTGGATTTTGCCGGGATGATTGCGGTTCGGGCCCGGAATGGGCGGTGGGGTATTTCCGGAGACTTGCAGTACATCAAGCTGAACGCGGCGAGCGGCCCAATCGGGCCGAACTACGGGCAGGCACAGGCAAAGATCAAGAACACGATTGTTTCCCTCTTTGCCGATTACCAAGTCAGCCAAAGTCAGGATCATGAGCTTTGGGTGTCAGGGGGCCTGCGTCATTGGTCCGTGACCACGGATTTGACATTCACACCCGGTGCCTTGCCGGGGCGCACCGCCAACGGATCGGATGATTGGGTCGATCCTGTCATTGGGTTCTATGGTCGCAAGGCCCTGGGTGAACGAACTTATGTGTCCGGGTGGGCTTATGCGGGCGGATTTGGGGCCGGTTCTGAAAGTATGGTCGATGTGTTTGGTGGGTTTGGGTATCAGTTTACCCCAACAACCTCGGGGGTGCTGGGGTACCGATACATGGCCGTCGACCGACGCAACGGCAGTTTCGTCTACGACATGAAACAGCAGGGGCCACTGATGGGGGTCGTCTTCAACTTCTGACCCCCACCCATGCTCAGATCAATGCGGTGCTGAGGATTGGGAAATAGCTCAGCAGGATCAGAACCACGGTGACCGCCAGCAGGAATGGCCAGAGCGCGGCAAAGATGGTGAACGGGCGCACGCCTGACATGGCCGACGCGATGTAAAGGCCCACGCCAACTGGCGGTGTCAGAAGCCCCAGCACCAGGTTCAGGCTGATCACCACCCCGAACTGAAACGGGTCGATGTTGTAGGTGTTCATCGCGATCGGCAACAGGATCGGCGTGATCAGGATCAACGCCGCGATGCCGTCGATCAGCATGCCCACAAACAGCAGACACAGGTTCACGATCAGCAGAAACGTGAACGGGTCCGATGTCACGGTCGAGATGAAGGCTGCGAGTTTCTGGGGCAGTTCTTCATAGACCACGACCCAGCCAAACACGTTGGCGGCTGCGATCATGAAGATCACGAGCGAGGAGTTGGTGGCGGTGCGTACAAACAACTGGCCCAGATCACGCGGCGTGATCTCGCGGTAGAACAGCCACCCCACCGCAAAGGCGATGAGCGAGGCGACAGCGGCAGATTCCGTGGGCGTGGCGATGCCAAACAAGATACCGCCAACGATGGCAATTGGGATCAGAAAGGCGGGCAGGGCGTTGCGCAGCGCACGGGCAGCCTCGGGCAGGGTCATCCATTCGCCCTTGGGGAAATCCTTGGCCAGCCCAATCAGGGCCACCACGACAAAGAATGTGCCCGCCAGGATCAGCCCCGGAATGATGCCCGCGATGAACAGATCGCCAATCGGCAATTGCGCCAGCACGCCATAAATCACAAACAGCATCGACGGGGGGATCACCGGCGCCAGCAGACCGCCAGCGGCTGTGGTGGCGGCTGAAAAGCCGGGGTCATAACCCTCTTTCGTCATGGCAGGCACCATCGCGCGGCTCATCACCGCGATCTGGCTGGCGGCTGAGCCGATGATGGCAGCCATGAACATGTTGGCCAGCAGGTTGATATAGGCCAGCCCGCCCCGGAACCCGCCCACAAAGACGCGCGCGGCGTGAACCAGGCGTTGGGTCATGCCGCCTTCGTTCATCAGCTCGCCGGTCAGAATGAACAGCGGAATCGCCAGCAGCCCATAGTTCTCGACACCCGAAAAGATTTGCTGCGCATAGCTGTCATACAGCACCAGATTGCCGCTGTCGTAGATGTACCAAAGCGCCGTCAGTGCCAGCACCAGCGCGATGGGAACCGAGCCAAACAGCAAAACAAGGAAGAGGAGAGGGGTCATTTACACGGCCTCCACTTGCGATGTCTTACCAGGGTGAGCCAAGTTGGCGCCCGAATGCAGCAGCGCGCCGAGGGTAAAGAGCGGCATCACCAGCCAGATCCAGACCTTCTTGAGCCCGATAGTGTTGGTGGGTTCTGCATAGATGAAATTAAACGTCTGACCCTGGAACGCTTTGACGTCCCAACCGGCCTCCATCAGTTGCAGGGGCATGAACCAGCGCAGGCAGATCCAGACCATCAGGCAGGCAAAGACAAAGATGGTCAGATCGACAAAGCGGTTGATCCAATGTCGGCCCGAGGCAGGCAGCATTTCGTTCAGGATCGTGACCGAGATGGCCGAGCGGAAATGGATCGCAGCAGAGGCCGCCAGAAAGGTCATCCAGACCATGGCGTAAATCGCGGCCTCATCGACCCAGTAGATCGCGTTGCCGGAAGCGCGGGTAATGACGTTGAGAAGGATAAGCCCGGTGACGGATGCGGCCAAAGCTGCCGCAAAGAATATCTCGACCCGTGCCCAGAAGTGGGAAGCCCGATAGAGCATGTGCCTGCCTTTGGTATTGAGTGCGAACGGGCCGGTGCATGACCGGCCCGCGCGTGTTTGTCAGAACTTACTTGGTCGCGTCTGCGGTCTTGCGCAGATCGGGCAGGGACGGTGCCTTGGCGGCCCAGATCTCTTCCCATTTGCCCATCACGTCACCAAAGTATTCCGCATCCACGGTGTGCACGGTGATGCCCACGGTGTTCAGCTTGTCGGTCCAGGCGGGTGATTTTTCGATGTAAGCATCCAGCGTGGTGTCCACGTGCTTGGCCATCAGCTCGGATACCATCGCCTTGTCTTCGTCGCTCATGCCAGCATAGACGCGCGCCGAGATCAGGCCGACCATCGGGAACATCATGTGGTTCGAGATCAGCAGCGTGTCGGCGTGCTCATAATATTTCAGCACGTTGATCAGCTCGACGTCCATGTCGATGGCGTCCACCTGACCGTTGGCCAGCGCGTCGTAAACCGCAGGCAGCGGCATCGGCGTGGGGGCCGAGCCCAGCAGGTTGTAGAAATCCAGGATCGGATCGAACGGCGTGATCCGCAGTTTGACACCAGAAAGATCAGCGGCCGAATTCACTTCGCCCCGGCTGAGGATTTGGCGCATGCCCGCGCTGCCATAGCCCACGCCCACAACACCCGCCTCTTGTGGCAGCACCTCGAGCATGCCCTTGGCGGTGTCCGAGCGCAGGATTGCGGCGGCGTGGGTCATGTCATTGGCCAGATAGGGGGCATAGAATGCGCCCATGTTCGGCACCCGGTTCGACACTTCGGCCACAGTCATGAACGCCATGTCCAGCGCGCCGGTCTGCAGCTGCTGCAGCATCTGCGCCTCGTTGCCCAGCTGACGGGCAGGGAAGACGGTGACGCTGTGTTCGCCGCCTGACTTTTCAGCCAGTTCAGCGCCAAAGGCCTCGGCCGCCTTGGTCCAGACGTGCGGCGGGGGCGTGATCAGGCCCAGCTTGAATTCCTTGGCGGTGGCGGGCAGCGCGGCCAGTACGAGCGCTGCGGCTGCGACGCCCTTGGTCAGGCCCTTTAGGCTGATGGTCATATTCTCTCTCTCCCTGATAGAATCATTGTTTTTTGCGAGTTTAAGCGCGGATCACAGCGTGACCCAACCCTCGGGTGGCTCTTTGCCGGGATGAACCGTGCCGCAGCTTTTGCAGGTGCGTGCATTTTCATCGGCATAGAACGCCTGATAGACGGGCGGCAGGTCACGGACGATGCTTTCCAGGATCAGCTCGGACCGGTGCACCAGATCACCACAGTTGAAGCAGTACCACTCGATGGCGTCATGCTCGCCCTCGGGGCGTTTGGGCTCGATCACCAAACCGATCGAGCCCTCTTGCGGCCGCTGAGGTGAGTGGCGGACATGGGCAGGCAACAGGAAAATCTCGCCTTCGCGGATCGGGACATCATAGAACTCGCCCCCCTCATAGAGTTTGAGCACCATGTCGCCCTTGAGTTGGTAAAAGAACTCTTCGACCGGGTCGTCGTGATAGTCGGTGCGCTGGTTTGGACCGCCTACAACGGTCACCATCAGGTCCGCGTCCTCCCAGACCTGTTGATTGCCCACGGGCGGTTTCAGCAGATGTTTATGCTCGTCGATCCATTTCTGGAAATTAAAGGCGCTCAGGCGTGCCATGGTTCAGTATCCTCCCAATTTTGCCGGGCTGGCCATGCCAGCAGGGTCGGGCAACCAAGGGCGTTGCGACAAGGGAATTGTCCGAATGTTGATATCAAAAACATGGATACCTGTTTCCCTTGGCATAACTCAATCCGATAATTGGACGGTGTGGGTGAGTGGTGGCGTTAAGTCCTTCATGCTTGAAAGTTTAGGTTTAAAATATATGCCTGAGTCAAGAAATTTTCTGAGATTTCGCTTGTAGTTGCTTGTTAGGGACTTTCGATATGTCGGTTAGTCAATTGAAATTAAACGACTTTAATCTACGGAAGTCGATCCCGAAAAGAGGCCTGTTGCCTTGCTGATCCAAAGGCTGCACCTTCACGACACGGTGATACAGGTTTGTCTGGGCGGCCCTAAAGGCCCACATCACTCACCGGATATCGCCCAAGGAGAGCCCCATGCGGATCAA
Organism: Falsiruegeria mediterranea M17; assembly: GCF_900302455.1. Lineage (GTDB taxonomy): Bacteria > Pseudomonadota > Alphaproteobacteria > Rhodobacterales > Rhodobacteraceae > Falsiruegeria > Falsiruegeria mediterranea. Next base: position 71,521 of record NZ_ONZG01000013.1, on the reverse strand, counting down.
TGCCGATTTCACCAAACGCGTCGCCGTTCACTTTGATGAAACCGAGTGGGTGCAATCCCCCGCTGCAGGGGTCGAGCGTAAGATGCTCGACCGGATCGGAGAAGAAGTCGCCCGCGCCACCACCATTGTTCGCTTTGCACCGGGCAGCGCCTTTGCCGCCCATACGCATGACGGCGGCGAGGAGTATCTGGTGCTGGATGGGGTGTTCCAGGATGAGTTGGGCGATTTTCCTACCGGCATGTATGTGCGCAACCCGCCGACCTCGTCCCATACGCCGGCGACAGAACCAGGGGCGACGATCCTGGTCAAGCTGCACCAGTTCGATTCCGATGACCGGACCGAAGTGCGCCAGCCCATTGCCGGAGAGGGGCGGGTCGATCTACACCGCGACGCGGTTGAAGATGTACGTGTAGAACGGTGGGCTGCCGGTGAGGCGGTTCAGGTGGATGCTGATGGCGGATTGGAGGTCTTTGTGCTGTCCGGCAGCTACGCGGAAGGCGGTGAAACCTTTGGCAAATGGGACTGGCTGCGCGTGCCGCCAAACGGGTCGTTTCAGGCGGTCGCGGGCCCGGATGGCGCCGAGGTTTGGGTGAAATCCGGCCACCTGAGCCAGATGATCTGACCTCTCAGGCCTCTCAAACCTGATGAAATTTTCAGCAAAACCGGGCCTTTGGTCCGGTTTTTTCAATTTTTTGACCCTTTGATAAATTTTACCAATTGATAAAAAATTCAGATGTGGCAGTCTGGAGGCAAGAACAACATATCTCAGGGAGAGAGTGATGGCACAGGGCCAGACAGCACCCGGTATCGTTTCCGGGCGGCTATCCAGCGAAGACATTGCCGCCAACTTTGACGACCTCCACCCGGCCTATGCGCCGCACGAGGCCGCGGTTGCCGCAGATCGTTGCTATTTCTGTTATGACGCGCCGTGCGTGACGGCCTGTCCCACGGACATCGACATTCCGCTGTTCATCCGCCAGATCCAGACCGGACACGCGCAGGCGGCGGCAAAGACCATTCTGGACCAGAACATTCTGGGCGGCATGTGTGCACGGGTTTGTCCGACCGAGACACTGTGTGAAGAAGCCTGCGTGCGTGAAACTGCCGAGGGCAAGCCGGTCGAAATTGGCCGACTGCAGCGTTACGCCACCGACACCGTGATGGCGGCGGGTGTGCATCCGTTCGAACGCGCGGCATCCACTGGCAAGACCGTGGCGGTTGTGGGGGCAGGGCCTGCGGGCCTGGCCTGCGCGCACCGTCTGGCCATGCTGGGCCATGACGTGGTGATCCACGAGGCACGCGAGAAGGCCGGCGGCCTGAACGAATTCGGCATCGCCGCCTACAAGAGCACCGAAAACTACGCCGAGGCCGAGGTCGACTGGCTGCTGAAAATCGGCGGCATTACCATCGAGAACGGCTCGGCCCTGGGGCGGGGCGTAACTCTGGACGGTTTGCGCGATGCATATGATGCGGTGTTCCTTTCCATCGGTCTGGGCGGCGTGAATGCGCTGCGCGCCGAGGGCGAAGACAAGGACGGCGTACGCGACGCGGTGGATTTCATCGCGGATCTTCGCCAAGCCGCCGATCTGTCCGCTCTGCCAGTGGGGCGCAACGTGGTCGTTATCGGCGGCGGCATGACGGCCGTGGACGCGGCTGTGCAATCAAAGCTGTTGGGGGCTGAAAATGTCACCATCGCCTATCGCCGGGGCCGCGAGGCGATGGGCGCCAGCCGGTTCGAACAGGATCTGGCCGCCTCGAAGGGGGTCAAGCTTATGTTCAACGTCCAGCCAGTGGCCGTGCATGGCAACGGGGCTGCGACCGAGATCGAATTGGAGTATACTTCGTCCGCAGGCGGTGAGTTGACCGGCACCGGTGAAACCACCCGCTTGGCCGCAGATCAGGTGTTCAAGGCCATTGGCCAGACGCTTGAGGGCGCGCCGAGCGAACTGGCTCTGGACGGTCGCAAGATCGCCGTGACAGGCGCGGGCCGAACCTCGGTCAATGGTGTCTGGGCTGGTGGCGACTGCGCCGCTGGCGGGGACGACCTGACTGTGACAGCCGTGGCGGAAGGTCGTGATGCGGCGATGGACATTCACGAGGCGATGAAGGGGTAAGGTACTCGGGCAGCCACTTTGAGGAGATACCCGATGACGGATCGAACTAGGAAGCCGGACGAAAAAATTGTTTCGCACTACGGCGGTGCAGAGCTGTTTCGCAAGATCGTCGACACGCTTGAGGCCAATGGCGTCAAGATTGGCGAGATTTCGGAACAGCACCTCAAGTCGATTGACGAGTTTCACATCGGCGGCGAGGGGGCGACGATTTCCTTGCTCGATCAACTTGGGTTGAAAGACGGGGTCAAAGTTCTGGATGTTGGCGCGGGTATCGGCGGACCGGCCCGCCTGATGACAGTGCGGTATGGCGCGGATGTCACTGGGTTGGATTTGACCCCTGATTTCGTGGAAACGGCCAAGCAATTGACCGGGCTTCTCAGCCTGCCCACCCAGTTCAAGGTCGGCAGTGCACTGGATATTCCCTTTGATGACAGCAGTTTTGACGTCGCGACCTTGCTGCACGTGGGGATGAACCTGCCCGACAAGGACCGCCTTTTTGACGAAGTGTGGCGGGTGTTGAAGCCCAAGGGACGTTTTGCGGTCTATGACGTGATGCGCTTTGGGGCCGCGCCGGCATTTCCCTTGCCGTGGGCCAGTGATCCGACGGCCTCGTTCTTGGCGTCTCCGGATGTTTATCTCGAAGCGGCAGACAAGGCCGGTTTCGAACTCGAGGCACGCCGGGACCGGGGAGAGGTTGCCAAAGAGTTCTTTGCTGCACTTCGCGAGAAGATCGCGGCATCCGGCCCGCCGGTTCTGGGCCTGCCCATGCTGATGGGTGCCAACGCCGGTGACATGGTGGCCAACATGACAAACGCAGTCGGCGCGGGCGACATCGCCCCCGTCGAAATGATATTCAAAAAGCGCGACTAGCGCGCAGGGAGATGCAAATGGCTGATCTGAAAACAAATTTCCTGGGTATCGAAAGTCCCAATCCCTTCTGGCTGGCCTCAGCGCCGCCCACGGACAAGGAATACAACGTTCGCCGCGCGTTCGAGGCCGGCTGGGGCGGTGTGGTCTGGAAAACGCTGGGGGCCGAAGGGCCGCCAGTGGTGAACGTGAACGGCCCGCGCTACGGCGCGATCTGGGGTGCGGACCGGCGCCTGCTGGGGCTCAACAATATCGAGCTGATCACCGATCGCCCATTGGAAACCAACCTCGAAGAGATCACGAGGGTCAAGAAGGACTACCCTGACCGCGCCATCATCGTCTCATTGATGGTGCCGTGTGAAGAAGCGGCGTGGAAAGCGATCCTCCCGCGGGTGGCCGAAACCGGAGCCGATGGCATCGAGCTCAACTTCGGCTGCCCGCATGGGATGGCCGAACGTGGTATGGGCTCGGCCGTGGGTCAGGTGCCGGAATACATCGAAATGGTCACCCGCTGGTGCAAGGAAAACTACGACAAGCCGGTGATCGTCAAGCTGACGCCCAACATCACCGACGTGCGTTTCCCGGCACGCGCGGCCAAGGCGGGCGGCGCGGATGCGGTGAGCCTGATCAACACCATCAACTCGATCGTGTCGGTCGATCTGGACCAGATGGCGCCCGAGCCGATCATTGGGGACAAGGGCACGCACGGCGGTTATTGCGGCCCGGCGGTCAAGCCGATTGCAATGAACATGGTGGCTGAGATTGCCCGCTGCCCGCAGACGCACGGCCTGCCGATCTCGGCCATTGGTGGCATCACCACCTGGCGCGACGCGGCAGAATTCATGGCGCTTGGGGCTGGCAACGTACAGGTCTGCACGGCGGCGATGACCTATGGCTTCAAGATCGTCGAAGAGATGATCTCGGGTCTGTCGCAGTGGATGGACGAAAAGGGCTACACCTCGACCGAGGATTTCATCGGTATGGCGGTTCCGAATGTCACTGACTGGCAGTATCTGAACCTGAACTCGGTCTCAAAAGCCAAGATCGACCAGGACGCCTGCATCAAGTGCGGTCGCTGTTATGCCGCGTGCGAAGACACGTCGCACCAGGCCATCGCGATGAGCGAAGACCGTACATTCACTGTTAAGGACGACGAATGCGTGGCCTGCAACCTGTGCGTCAACGTCTGCCCGGTTGAAAACTGCATCTCGATGGTCGAACTGCAGCCCGGCGAGCTTGACGAACGCACCGGCGAAACGGTGAGCGCGGAATACGCCAACTGGACCACGCACCCCAACAACCCATCGGCGCAAGCGGCGGAGTGAGGGGCGCCTTCGGCGACCGTATTTTGAACAAAAAGAAAGGGCGGTGCGAAAGAGCGCCGCCCTTTGCTTTAGGTTGTGCCCTCTAAGCGTATTGCTCTGCTAACTGGACGAAACTGCCCTTCGCTGCGGCTGCCGCAATGTCAGCTCACTATGGCTCAACCAACAATCGGTTCAAAGTTGCATGGACATTTCATGCCAAGTCATTCCTCCATGATCAGAGGTTGATGGATGAAGATAGTTGTAACCAAATCTCTGATAAAGTGGGACGTGATGCTCTTTGCACATAAGGTAGATCGCGGATTTGCCCATATTTCTCATGCGGGCGACGAATTCAGTCATCAATACCCGCGATAGGCCTGTTCCCTGATGCACTGGATCAACGACGACAGACATAATGACGACATTTGGTGCGTCGGGGTCATGCCCCACAAGTTCCTTAAACTCCTCATCAGACATTTCGACTTCATGGGCACATCCGCAATTGATAAAGCCAACGATCTTGCCTAGCTCCTCAAGAATGAGAAAACCATCTGGATAGACCTCGATCCTGTTGGATATCTTTTTGAGGGTTGCTGCTTCGTCGCCTTCATAGGCAGCAGTTTCGATCTCAAAGCATCGCAGTGCATCAGATCGTCGGGCATTTCGGAACTTGCTCATGCAAATGACACTAAACACGTTGGGTCAAGTTGCATAGCCGCCCCTGGTTGGGCCCGCAGCATTTGGTACTTTGGGTTCAGAGCGGACCAAAGCGACACTCAGATATGGGTTTGCTTAGGGAGTGAGCAGACGCAGATAGAGCGTTTCGAGGAATGGATCGGCACCGTCAAACGGATCTTCGTCCCCCAGGATGGCCCGGACCTGGACGTCGAAGTCGGCGTAGTGTTGGGTCAGCGACCAAACGGAAAACAGCAGGTGATAGGGGTGGACGCGGGCGATTTTGCCGTCCGCCATCCAACGCTCCAGCAGTTTGGTTTTCTCATCCACCAGCGTTTTCAGATCGTGGTTCAACGCGTCGTGAATGCGGGGCGCGCCTTGCACGATTTCATTGGCAAACAGGCGGCTTTCGCGGGGGAAATCGCGGCTCATCTGCAGTTTGCGCCGGACATAAGCCATGATCTCGGCCAGCGGTTCGCCGTCTTCGTCCATCTCGCGCAGCGGGTCCAGCCATGTGTCCATCAGTTGCGCCAAAAGCGCGTTGTGCATGTCCACCTTGGAGGGGAAGTAATAGAGCAGATTTGGCTTCGACAGCCCGGCCTCGCTGGCGATTTGATCGACGGTTGCACCTCGGAATCCGTTGGCTGAAAACACGTTCAGCGCCGCCTCGAGGATCGCGGCACGGTTCTTTTTCTGGATCCGTGTCGGGCTGCGGTCCTTTGGCATGGGGCGTCTGTCCTTTGTTGGCTGCGCGTTTGCCGAGCAGATTGCATTTTTTGCCAGCATTTTTGCGGGCATGTGCCGCAATTTCTTGACTGGTGTCAAACCCGTGATAGCGTGAGTTTGACCGTTTGGTCAAATCACATACCAAGAGCGAGCCAATCGCAAGCAAGCAACAGGGGATGAGACATGGCAGCGCCTGCCGCGAATATGAAGATCAATGGCGAACGCCTGTGGGACAGTCTGATGGAAATGGCCAAGATCGGCCCGGGCGTCGCAGGTGGTAACAATCGTCAGACCCTGACCGATGAAGACGGCGAAGGCCGCGCCCTGTTCCAAAGCTGGTGCGAGGCGGCGGGCTGCTCGATGGGTCTGGATCAGATGGGCAACATGTTTGCCCGGCGCGAGGGAACGGATCCCGAAGCGCTGCCGGTCTATGTGGGCTCTCACCTGGATACGCAACCGACGGGCGGTAAGTATGACGGCGTCTTGGGGGTGCTCGGCGGACTGGAAATTCTGCGCACGCTCAATGATTTGGGGATCATGACCAAACATCCCATCGTGGTGACCAATTTCACCAACGAAGAGGGGACGCGCTATGCTCCGGCGATGCTGTCATCGGGCGTGTTTGCAGGTATTCACACGCAGGATTGGGCCTATGACCGCGAGGATGCCGAGGGCAAGAAATTTGGCGATGAGCTCAAGCGGATAGGCTGGCGCGGTGATGAAGAGGTCGGCGCGCGCAAGATGCATGCCTTTTTTGAGCTGCACATCGAACAGGGTCCGATTTTGGAAGCAGAAGGCAAGGACATCGGTGTGGTCACCCATGGTCAGGGCCTGAGTTGGACGCAAGTCACGATTGAGGGCAAGGATTCGCATACCGGATCAACGCCGATGCCGATGCGCAAGAACGCAGGGCTTGGCATGGCGCGCGTGCTTGAAAAGGTCGACGAGATCGCTTGGTCCCACGCACCCCATGCAGTGGGAGCGGCGGGTCATGTCGATGTCTATCCGAACTCGCGCAACGTGATCCCGGGCAAGGTGGTGTTCACTGTCGATTTTCGCTCGCCCGACCTGAGCGTGATCGAAGACATGGAAGCGCGGCTGAGGGTCGAAGGCCAGAAGATCGCTGATGACATGGGCCTGAGTATCGAATTCGAAAAGGTAGGCGGGTTCGATCCGGTGACCTTTGACGAGGGCTGTGTGACGGCTGTGCGCAGTGCCGCTGAACGGCTAGGGCATACGCATCTGGATATCATTTCCGGGGCGGGCCACGATGCCTGCTGGATCAACCGTGTGGCCCCGACCGCGATGGTCATGTGCCCCTGCGTGGATGGTCTGTCCCACAACGAGGCCGAGGAGATCAGCCCCGAATGGGCGGCTGCGGGCGCGGATGTGCTGTTCCACGCGGTGGTGGAAACCGCTGAAATCGTGGAGTGATTCAACATGACCTCTCCATCCCCGATCGGATAGGCGATCTGATTGCGATGGAAGTGGCCGAGTTCGATGTGAACTCGGCCAGTAAGACAGGCGTGGGAGCGGCGACATTGGAGGCGTTTGAACGCGCCACCTGTCCGCCAACCCAGGTCGAGGTGCAATTCAGCGGCGGCGTCATGCAGACGTGTTGGGCGGTGACGCGGTCCAACGGGGATTACCGTGTCATCTATCTGCCGCTGGCGGGATATTTTTCGCTTTGTGTCGAGAGCCAGTTCGGCCCGCTCGACATCGGCGTACATGGAAGTGCGATCGGCTGCTTCAGCTCGGTCTGACAAGAAAAACAGGGAGTTATCGCTATGAGTACAGTCATCAAGAACGGCACGGTCGTCACGGCTGACCTGTCTTACAAGGCGGATGTGTTGGTTGAGGGCGGTCAGATCATCGAGATTGGCATGGGGCTGAGCGGTGACGAGGAGCTGGACGCCACCGGATGTTACGTGATGCCGGGCGGGATTGATCCGCATGTGCATCTGGAGATGCCGTTTATGGGCACATACTCCAGCGACGATTTCGAAAGCGGTACGCGGGCAGGGCTTGCCGGTGGCACCACAATGGTGGTGGACTTCTGCCTGCCCAACCAGGGTGAAAGCCTGCTGGATGCGATCAAACGCTGGGACAACAAGTCGACTCGCGCGAACTGCGACTACTCTTTCCACATGGCTGTGACCTGGTGGGGCGAGCAGGTGTTCAACGACATGAAAACCGTGATCGAACAGCGCGGTATCAACACGTTCAAGCACTTCCTGGCCTACAAGGGGGCCTTGATGGTGAACGATGACGAGCTGTTCTCGTCCTTCAACCGTCTGGCCGAACTGGGCGGCATCGCCATGGTCCACGCTGAAAACGGCGATGTGGTGGCCGAGATGACTGCCAAGCTGCTGGCCGAGGGCAACACCGGACCCGAGGGGCACGCCTATTCCCGACCCAGCCAGGTTGAGGGCGAAGCCACCAACCGCGCAATCATGATTGCCGACATGGCTGGTGTGCCGCTCTATGTGGTGCACACCTCGTGCGAAGAGGCGCATGAGGCCATTCGGCGAGCACGGATGCAGGGCAAGCGCGTCTGGGGCGAGCCGCTGATTCAGCACCTGACCTTGGATGAGCGCGAGTATTTCCACGAGGATTGGGACCATGCGGCCCGCCGGGTGATGAGCCCGCCGTTCCGTGATGCGCGCCACCAGGAAAGCCTGTGGGCGGGCCTGCAGGGTGGATCGCTGTCGGTTGTAGCAACCGATCACTGCGCCTTTACCACTGAACAGAAACGCTATGGCGTGGGTGACTTTTCAAAGATCCCCAATGGCACCGGCGGTCTTGAGGATCGCATGCCGATGCTTTGGACCCATGGGGTCGAGACCGGTCGCCTGACCCCGAATGAGTTTGTCGCCGTCACCTCGACCAACATCGCCAAGATCCTGAACTGCTATCCCAAGAAGGGCGCGGTTCTGGTTGGGGCGGATGCAGACCTGGTTGTTTGGGACCCGAACAAAACGAAGACAATTCAGGCATCTACACAGCAAAGCTCTATCGACTACAACGTGTTCGAAGGCAAAGAGGTCAAGGGCTTGCCGCGCTTTACCCTGACCCGTGGACAGGTCGCTGTGTACGATGGCGAAATCCGCACCCAAGAGGGCCACGGCAAGTTTGTCGAGCGTGAGGCCAACACACCCGTCAACCGCGCGCTCAGCAGCTGGAAAGAGCTGACGTCTCCGCGTCCGGTCGAGCGCACCGGTATTCCTGCCACCGGCGTATAATTCGGATCTGGGCCGCCTAAGGAGCGGCCCAATTCCCTGTCTTTACAAGGCGATAGAATGACTACTGAAAACACCACCCAGCCTGTGATCGAGGCGAGGCAACTGGATCTGACGTTTCAAACCAACGACGGCCCGGTGCACGCACTCAAGGATGTGAACCTTGAGATAAACAAGGGCGATTTTGTCAGCTTCATCGGTCCCTCGGGCTGTGGCAAGACCACGTTCTTGCGGTGCATTGCTGCCCTGGAAACACCCACTGGCGGCAGTCTGAGCGTCAATGGCATGACCCCGGATGAGGCGCGGCGGAACCGGGCCTATGGCTATGTGTTTCAAGCGGCGGGTTTGTACCCGTGGCGCACGATTGCCAAGAACATCAAACTGCCGCTTGAGATCATGGGATATTCGAAGTCCGATCAAGACAAACGCGTGAACGATGTGTTGGAACTTGTTGATTTGGATGGATTTGGTGGCAAGTATCCCTGGCAGTTGTCGGGGGGGATGCAGCAGCGTGCCTCTATCGCGCGGGCGCTGGCCTTTGATGCTGATATCTTGTTGATGGACGAGCCGTTCGGGGCGCTGGATGAGATCGTGCGCGATCACCTGAACGAGCAATTGTTGGAGTTGTGGGCGCGAACAGACAAGACCATCGGCTTTGTCACACACTCGATCCCCGAGGCGGTGTATCTGTCGACCAAAATCGTGGTGATGAGCCCAAGGCCAGGACGGATCACGGATGTGATCGAAAGCCCGCTGCCCAAGGAACGCCCCTTGGACATTCGCGACACCCCTGAGTTCATCGAGGTGGCGCATCGGGTGCGCGAAGGCCTGCGGGCGGGGCATGCGGATGACTGAACTGAAGAGGTTAAAGTCTGTCACTGTCCACAGACGGTGGCAGAATTTTGGAAAAATTCTGAACCAAATTCTGGTTCAGAATTTGGCGTCTGGCGCGACGGAGGGGACAAGATGAAGTCCATTCTTGCAGTTCTCACCGTCGTCGCGGCCATTGTCGTGCTGTGGTACGCCGCCTGCGTGCCGATGAACATCAAGGGCGTTTTGGTCGAGGCCGAGCGCGCAGGCGCCGAGGTGCAGCCGCCCTCCGCCAAAGACCGCCGGGACATGAGCGAGTTTGGTCTGACGATCAACAACAACTTTGCCATTCCCGCCACCTGGGAGCAGGCCCGCCCGCGTCTGCCGGCGCCACATCAGGTGGCGGTCGAACTGTGGAACACCACTGTGGGGAAGAAAATCACCTCAAAACGCTCGTTGATCTATCATGGCTGGGTGACGCTAAGCGCAACCTTGCTGGGTTTTGCGATTGGGACCGGGCTTGGCATTCTGCTGGCCGTTGGGATCGTTCATTCCAAGGTGATGGACATGTCAGTGATGCCCTGGGCCATCGTCAGCCAGACCATTCCGATCATCGCTTTGGCGCCGATGATCATCGTGGTGCTTTATTCCGTGGGCGTGCAGGGGATCATTCCCAAGGCGGTTATCTCGGCTTACTTGAGCTTCTTCCCGGTTGTCGTCGGCATGGTGAAGGGGTTGCGCAGCCCCGATCACATGCAGTTGGACCTGTTGCGGACCTATAATGCCTCGAAAAGTCAGGGGTTCTGGAAACTGCGCCTGCCGGCCTCGATGCCGTATCTCTTTGCCTCGCTCAAGATCGGCATCGCCGCCTCGCTGGTTGGCGCCATCGTGGGTGAATTGCCGACGGGAGCCGTAGCGGGCCTGGGCGCGCGTCTGCTTGCGGGGAGCTACTATGGTCAGACGGTGCAGATCTGGTCGGCATTGTTTGCGGCGGCAATCCTTGCGGCTTGTCTGGTGGCATTGCTGGGTCTGATCGAACGGATGGTTCTGAAACGGATGGGGATCGCGTCATGATGTTGGTTGTGCTGGCCCTACTGGTCTGGATCGCCGGTTGGTGGATAAACACCCGCCTGGCCGAGGGGCCGCAGGCGGGGACGCGGGCGGTGCAATTGCTTGTGCCAGTGATCTTTGGCGTGACCATCCTGATCGTCTGGGAACTGGTGGTGCGCGGGTTGCAGGTGCCTTTGGTGATCCTGCCACCGCCCTCGATGATTGCCGAGCGGTTCGGATCGTCGATGCCGATCCTGTGGGCGGATTTTTCGCAGACCTTCCTGAAAGGGGCGCTCAGCGGATACATCATCGGCTGCGGCGCGGCCTTCTTGATGGCGATTGCGGTGGACCGCTATGAGTTTCTGCGTCTGGGGCTTCTGCCCGTGGGTAACTTCGTGGCTGCGCTGCCCATTGTGGGCACCGCGCCCATTCTGGTGATGTGGTTCGGCTTTGACTGGCAGTCCAAGGCAGCCGTTGTGGTGGTCATGGTGTTCTTCCCGGTGCTGGTGAACACGGTGGCGGGCCTGCGTGAAACAACAGCGATGCAGCGCGACCTGATGGAGACCTATGCCGCAAGCTATTGGCAGAGCTTCTTCAAGCTGCGCCTGCCTGCGGCGATGCCATTCATTTTCAACGGGCTCAAGATCTCGACGACCCTGGCGCTGATCGGGGCGATTGTTGCCGAATTTTTCGGCTCGCCCACCGTTGGCATGGGGTTCCGCATCTCGACCAGCGTGGGACAACTTGCGCTTGATATGGTCTGGGCTGAAATTGTGGTGGCCGCGCTGGCCGGTTCGCTGTTTTATGGCTGTGTCGCGATGATCGAAAAAACGGTGACCTTTTGGCACCCATCGCAGAGGGGATAAGCGAGGGACAAGGAGCATATCAATTTCAAGACCTCGACAAACGGGGCAGAAAAACAAACCAACAAGGAGAGAATACAATGAAAAAGCTACTGAGTGGTGCGGTCTCGGGCCTGGTGATGGGGGCCGCAAGCTTTGCGGCGACATCGGCCCTGGCAGCCGATGAGGTCAAATTGCAGCTGCAGTGGGTGACCCAGGCACAGTTTGCTGGTTATTACGTGGCGCTGGACAAGGGCTATTACGGCGAAGAAGATCTGGATGTGACCATCCTGCCGGGCGGCCCCGACATTGCGCCGCCGCAGGTTCTGGCCGGTGGTGGCGCTGATGCGATGCTGAACTGGATGCCCTCGGCGCTGGCGGCACGGGAAAAAGGCCTGCCGGTGGTGAATATTGCGCAGCCGTTCAAATCGTCCGGCCTGATGCTGACCTGCTGGAAGGACACCGGGATCACCGGGCCGCAGGACTTCAAGGGCAAGACCATCGGCGTCTGGTTCTTTGGCAACGAATACCCGTTCCTCAGCTGGATGAGCCAGGAGGGCATCAGCACGGCTGGTGGCGATGACGGCGTGACTGTTCTGAAACAGGGTTTCAACGTCGACCCGCTGCTGCAGCGTCAGGCGGACTGTATCTCGACCATGACCTACAACGAATACGGTCAGGTGTTGGATGCAGGCGTGTCCGAGGACGAGCTGGTGACCTTCAAGTATGAGGACATGGGCGTGGCAACGCTCGAGGATGGCATCTATGTGCTCGAAGACAACCTGTCCGACCCGGCCTTCAAGGACAAGATGACCCGCTTTGTGCGTGCTTCGATGAAAGGGTGGAAATACGCCGAGGAGAACCCGGGTGAGGCAGCAGGCATTGTTCTGGACAATGACGCCAGTGGCGCCCAGACCGAAGCGCATCAGGTTCGGATGATGGGTGAGATTGCCAAGCTGACCGCAGGCAGCAACGGCGCGCTTGACCCGGCTGATTTCGACCGGACAGTGAACACGCTGTTGGCCGGTGGGTCGGATCCGGTGATCACGGCCAAGCCCGAAGGGGCCTGGACGCATGACATCACCGATGCGGCGCTGAAGTAAGCCGTTTTCCATACCATTAGTAGCGCCCCCGTGTTGGGGCGCTGCAACTTTGGACCAAAAGGCATCTCTCACGTGAATGACGTGCCGGATGTCCGGGATCCAGGTAATATTCCAAACATTCCGAGATTCAGAGGCGCTCCCGCCCGTCGTTGATGTCCCTGACGGGACATCGCCTCCCGTTGGGCCGCGCCTCGCTGCGCTCGGTGGTTGGTGCCTGTGGCGGAGCAGATGCCCCAAACGGATCGGCGCCGGGCTTTGCCCGGCGCTCGGCCCAAGGCCGCTAGCGGTGCTGACGCAGTCAGGATCGCTCGGGTGCGGGAGCGCCCCGCCTGCCAACCACGCTCAATGTCGGATTTGGAATGAAGGTCAGCGCCTGTTGCGCCTTGCCGTAGCAGGTAAGTCTGAGGCGCGAGTGTGGAGGAAAGTTCCACGGGGTGGGCGAACAGCGTCGAACTCACGCGCTTTTTGGAGGCGGTTGGTCGCTTCTGATGTGGAAATGGTTGGGCTATGTGTTAGGTTTTTGGTGCAATATGATGATTGGCATCCGAAATTCACTAGATGAACGTAGAAAATGCAGGATTTTACACAAGAATTCACAATCGCGCTTGGCCTCATCTTCACAGGTGACCCGGAACTCTGGGCGATTGTCCTGCTTTCGCTGAAGGTTTCCGTATGGGCCGTGTTCATCGCGGCGCTGATTGGCATGCCTTTGGGAGCGGGGTTGGCGGTTGGGCGCTTCCCGGGGCGGCGGGCTCTGATCGTATTGATAAACGCGCTGATGGGATTGCCGCCGGTTGTTGTTGGACTGCTTGTGTATTTGATGCTGTCACGGTCCGGGCCGTTTGGCGTACTGCAGTTGCTCTACACCCCCACTGCCATGATTATCGCGCAAGTGGTTCTGGTGACGCCGATCATCGCCGCTCTGACACGGCAGGTGGTCGAGACCCTGGCAGTAGAATATGATGAGCAGTTGCGGTCCCTGGGCGTATCGCGCCTGTCGTCTGTTCCTGTTTTGCTCTGGGATGGGCGCATGGCGTTGATGACAGCGTTGTTGGCGGGCTTTGGCCGCGCCATTGCCGAGGTGGGCGCGGTGATCATCGTGGGGGGCAATATCAATCACGTGACCCGGGTGATGACGACGACCATTGCGCTCGAGACCTCCAAGGGGAACCTGGCGTTGGCGTTGGCACTTGGGGCGGTCCTGATTGCTCTGGCCGTGAGCGTCACGGGCGCCGTGAGCGTGCTGAGCCTGCGCGGTGAACGTCAAGGGCTGGGTCATGCGTGATTTTTCGGTCATGACAGATCATCCGATCTTAAGCGTTCGCGGGCTTAGCATCGCGCGGGATGGCAAGGCGCTGTTGGGTGTGGACCACCTGGATCTGGACGGACCGGGGCCAACGATCATACTGGGTCCAAACGGGGCGGGAAAAAGCCTGCTGCTGCGCTGTTTGCATGGGCTCATTACGCCTGATCGTGGCACAGTTACCCAAGGCGGGCAGACCCTGACAGATCAGGTGAGGGCAGGGCAGGCGATGGTGTTCCAGCGCCCTGTTCTGCTGCGCCGGTCGGTGGCGGGCAATCTGGATTTTGTGTTGCGACGCCGGGGGCTGTCGCGCGCCGCGCGCAAGACGGAATGTGAGGGGCTTCTGGCGCAGGGCGGGCTTGAGGACAAGGCGCGGCAATCGGCACGTTCACTGTCCGGGGGTGAGGCGCAGCGGCTTGCGATCCTGCGGGCCTTGGCGTGCAAGCCGTCGGTGCTGTTTCTGGACGAACCCACCAGCGCGCTGGATCCGCAAGCGACGCAGGAAATCGAACAAATGGTTCTAAGGGCTTCGGATCAGGGGCTGCGGGTTGTGATGGTGACCCATGATATTGGCCAAGCGCGGCGCCTTGCGCGCGACGTGGTGATGATGCATGGCGGGCGTGTGGTCGAACAGGGCTTGGCGGCGCAGATGTTTGCCGCACCCGAAAACGGCATGATCCGGCGGTTCCTGTCCGGCGGGCTGATGGTGTGACCTCGAGACAGATGGAGAGATACGAGGCATGGTAAGACAATGGGTGCGCGCGGCAGTGACCGTGGTTGCTCTGACAACGGGATCTGCACAGGCAGCCGACCCGTTCATTGTGGTACAGTCGACCACATCGACGCAGAATTCCGGACTTTTTGATGCGATCTTACCGTGGTTCGAAGCGGAAAGCGGGATCGACGTGCGTATCGTGGCTGTGGGCACAGGACAAGCGATCCGGAACGCGCGCAATGGTGACGGGGACGTGCTGCTGGTGCATGCCAAACCCGCTGAAGAGGCCTTTGTCGCCGAAGGATGGGGCGTGTCGCGGCAGGATGTGATGTACAACGATTTTGTCATCGTCGGTCCCAAAGGGGATCCGGCGGGCGTTCGGGGCGGAAGCGATGCCGTGGCAGCGCTGACGGCGATTGCCCAGACAGGGGCGATTTTTGTCTCCCGCGGGGATGACAGCGGCACCCACAAGGCCGAACTGCGCCAATGGGGCCAAGCAGGTGTAGATGTGGCGCAGGCCTCGGGTGGTTGGTACCGCGAGACAGGGTCGGGCATGGGGGCAACATTGAACGTAGCGGCGGGCATGGGGGCTTATACATTGACCGACAGGGCAACTTGGTTGGCCTTTGGAAATGCCCACGGGCTTGAGGTGCTGGTTGAAGGCGATCCGGGGCTGTTCAACCAATATGGCGTCATCTTGGTGAACCCCGAAAAACACCCTGGTGTTCGGGCCGAAGCCGGGCAACGGTTCATCGACTGGCTGGTGGGGCAGGATGGCCAGGCGGCGATTGCCGGCTACAAGCTGGACGGTGAACAGCTGTTTTTTCCTAACGCACGGTAGCCTCTGCGCGACCTATCGGTCTTGCGTCCTGCGGACGGCGGGGGCCAGGCTCATGCGGGCAATGCCCGCATGAGCCTGGCCCAACGGGAGGAGGTGTCCCGCCAGGGGCATCGACGACGGGCGGGAGTGCTTCGGCTGCTGTCGATTTGGTCAGCGGCCAAAGCCTTCGGTGATCGTGTTTTGAAACGAGACAAAAAGGGCCTGTCAGCCGCTGGCGCCGTTGTGGTGGATCTGGCCTGCGTGGGTCAGGTCATAGCTGCCCATCTCGTCTGCGCGGGCAGCGAAACGGTCTGAGCGCAGGAATGACAAGAGCGCCTGCATAGGCGCGTCAAAAGCCGCGCGGCGCCAGATCGCCAGATCGACGCGCTCGCTGTGGGTGGGAACAAAGCCCAGCCGATAGAGCTTGGCCATGGCCCCCAGCCCAAACCCGACCTCTCCCTTGCCGCCTTGCAGAGCAATGGCCATGTCCTCTTCGGTGCGGGCACAGGGGGCTGGAGTTTGCAGGTCTTCCTGGGACAAGTCATGTGCGGCCAGTTCTGACAGGAACAGATGTTGGCTCGCCGCCGTCGATTGGCGCAGGACAACGCGCCGCCCTGCCAAATCGCCAAAGCCCTCGATGCCCACGACGTCGGGGGCCAACAGCAATCCGCGTTGCCGGCGGGCCACTTCGATTAACACCACCGGTGCCTCGCCCAAGCGATCACGCAGGGAACCGGCGTTGAACCCGTCCTCTTCATGGATGTGTAACGAAGCAGCCTGGGCAGAGCGGTCGGCCAGCCGTGTCAGCCCGTCGAAAGAGCCGTCATAGTAGGTTGCCAGCCCCGAGCCGCTTTCGCGGATCGCCCAGTCCAGCAAGGGGTCGTGACTGCCTGCAACGATAGCGGGCAGGGGCGGTTCAGCCACTTGCGGACCTGTACGTGACGAGGCCAACCAGGCGGTGATTTCGGCCCGCGGAAACAACAGCTTGCCGGTGGCCCGCACGCAAGGGATCTCGCCCGAGGAGGCAAGGTCATAAACCTTGCGTTCGCCCAGGCGCAGCAATTCGGCCAATTCGCGGGTGGTCAGGTAGTCGGACATCTAAGTTTGGCTACGTTTGATAACAGGCTGAGTTTTCACCAGATACCACCAGCGCCTGAATGTCGAGGCACGCTGTGCGGGCCCGAAGCCGCAGTCGTGGGATTAGTCGAGGCGCACCGATGAGCTGGTGGTGCTGTCGGCCGCGGTGAACCCCACGGCTTGCAGCGCATAGGGGGCGGCAACGGTGATCACGGCCATTGCGGCAAGAGCGGCAAGAAAGGCTTTCATTTCGTGTCCTCCGGTGCTGTGGCACGACGCAAATAGGCGATCAGATCAGCGCGGTCCTGCGCCTGTGTGATCCGTTGCATCGGCATCTTTGATCCGGGAATATAATGGTCCGGGCCCAGATCGAAAAGCTGATTTATCGTGTCATCAGACCAGATAATGTCCGACCCCGTCAATGTCCGGGAATAAAGATATCCCGGCACGGTGCCCGCCGCCCTGCCAAAAACTCCGTGAAGTGTCGGCCCCGCGCGCCGCTGCCCGTCAGGCGTCAGCGCGTGGCAGATCGAACATTTGCGAGCAAACTGTCGCTCGCCATTGTCCATCCCATCGGGGTCTTTGAGAAAACTGCGGGCGTCCTGCGCCATCTGCTGATGTTCGCTGAGCGAGGCGAGCGGCCAGCTGTACATGGCGTCATCAATGCCGCCTGCGTGGATGTTTCGGCCATCGGCCGAAAAGGCCAGCGCCCAGATGGGGCCGCGCAGGGTGGCGCGAAAATCGCGCGTGATGCGCCAGCTTTGGGTGTCGATCACCATGATATAGCCCTCACCATCCCCTACAGAGAGATGACGCCGGTCGGGGCTGAGCGCCAGAGCCAGAATGGGGCGGCGGTCCAAGGTGAAATCGTGTAGCTCCTCGCCACTTTGCAGATCCAGAATTCGGGTGCCACCATCGACTGCACCATAGGCGAGCCAGCCGTCATCCGGGTTGATCAGCAGCTCGTTCAGGCCAAATCCATGTCGCAGCAGTTGTTGGCGTTCTTCGCCTGTTTCCACGTCCCACAGACGCAGGGTGCCGTCGGTTCCAGCAGAATAGAGCTGCGATCCGTCTGGTGAAAAAGCCAC
Source organism: Falsiruegeria mediterranea M17 (assembly GCF_900302455.1). Classification (GTDB taxonomy): domain Bacteria; phylum Pseudomonadota; class Alphaproteobacteria; order Rhodobacterales; family Rhodobacteraceae; genus Falsiruegeria; species Falsiruegeria mediterranea. Next base: position 53,788 of record NZ_ONZG01000013.1, on the reverse strand, counting down.
CGAATTGATGCCACCGTTTCCCACGGGCAACATTTGCGGCGGGCTGCCATCCAGTGGCCAGATCCCGATGGTGCCGTCCCAGCTGGCACTGGCGACATGGGTCTTGCTGGCGGCGAGATCGACGATCTTGCCTTTGTGGCGGCCCAGAACCTCGCCTCCGGGCCAGTGGCGCAGGGTAAAATCATCGCCCGCGGAATAGACACCGGTGCCGTTGAACAGCACGACGTTGACAGCAGCCTCGTGTCCTTCAAGCCATTGGGGGGCGCCATCGGTCCAGAGCCCCACCGTGTTGTCGAAACTTGCGGTGGCGATGCGACCGTCAGGGGCACTGGCGATTCCCATGATGGGTCCGCCGTGGCCCTTGAGGGTATAGAAATCCGCCACCGCCGTGGCAGGCGGCAGCAACAAGAGCGCGGCCAGCAGCGCGCGCATTTATTCGGCGGGGGAGGCCGCGCCGCCTTTGGGTTCGGCGTCTTTGACCTCTTCCAGCCAGTTGGGGTGATGTTCGCGCGCCCACTGTTCTTCGACTTCGCCAGTGCTCATGGCGTCGAACGCACCCTCCATTCCGACAGAGCCCAGATAGATGTGGGCAAAGATGATGGCGAGGAAGCCGTAGGCGACCATCACGTGCCAGATTTGGGCATATTGCATTTCTTCATGGGGCGACATCTGCTCGGGCAGGTTCAGGCCCATGAGCTCGGGCAGACCGGTGGCATTGGCGATGACAAAGGTCTTGGCAAACATCGGCATTTCAAAGGGAAACAGCAGCGACAGGCCCGACAAGCTGATCGAGATCCCCAACACTACGCAAGCCCAGAAGATTATCTTTTGTCCCGCGTTGAACTTGCGGGCGGGTGGGTGCGAGCCTTTGGTGAACAATCCCCCGCCAGCGGCCAGCCATTTCAGGTCGTGCCGGTTGGGAATGTTGTGGGCGACCCAGTTTACAGTGATGATCACCAGCCCCAGCATAAAGGCCCAGGCGATGTTGTTGTGCAGCCATTTGCAGCCCTGCGCGATCATGGCAAAGCCGTCGCGGCCAAGCAGCGGGATCAGGAAATCGCGGCCATAGAGCGTGATAAGCCCGGTCGCGCCCAGGATCAGGAACGACCCGCCAAAGAGCCAATGGCCAAAACGCTCGAAGCCGTTGAAGCGCAGGATGCGGCGGCCGGTGCGTTCGCCCTCAATACGGATCTTGCCACGCAGGATGAAGAACAGGACCAGCACACCCAGCATTCCACCCAGAATGTAGGTGCCATAGGTGCGCAGCGGGCCGGTTCGGAAGGTCAGCCACCACATGCCACCGTCCTGGATGATCACATCCGAGGCTGGTCCACGAGAGGAAACCGTAATGTCCGCAGAACCATAACGAAGCGAACGATAGAGATCGCTGTCGGACGCCACACCGCGTGTGCCAAGTTGCCCGATCAACGCCTCGGTGTTGCTAGCGCCTGTGTTAGAGGATCGATACTCGTCATCGACCTTTTCGCCGCGCTGTCGCGCCATGATGTCTTCGAGCGTTGTGGCGCCACCAGTTTCAGCGCGAGGCGCCTCTGGGGCAGCCTCTTGCGCAGCAACGGGGAGGGCCGTCACGAAACAGGCAAGGATAAGGGCGGCAATGAAACGGAACATGTCGGCAGTCCTGTTGTCTATGCGTCAGGGAACGGCCCGCAAAGGCGGGCCATCCCAAGGATCAGAGTGGGGTCACATCAGTGCGACCCCAGCGGCATCAGCCGCCTTTCTGTTCATAGGCGGTTCCCCAGCCCCAGGCGCCGGTGCCAAAACCGCGCGCGACAACGCGTTCGCGGTAGATGGCTGACACCACGTCGCCGTCACCGGCGAGCAGGGCCTTGGTGGCACACATCTCGGCGCAAAGGGGCAGCTTGCCCTCGGCGATCCGGTTGCGGCCATATTTGGCGAACTCGGCGGTGGAGTGGTTCTCTTCGGGGCCACCGGCGCAGAAGGTACATTTGTCCATCTTGCCGCGTGAGCCGAAGTTGCCCGCCTGCGGATACTGCGGCGCGCCAAAGGGGCACGCGTAGAAGCAATAGCCACAACCGATGCACAGGTCCTTGGAGTGCAGAACCACGCCTTCTTCGTTCTGGTAGAAACAATCCACCGGACACACCGCCATGCAGGGCGCGTCGGAACAATGCATGCAGGCCACGGAAATCGACCGTTCGCCAGGTTGACCATCATTGATGGTCACCACGCGGCGGCGGTTGATGCCCCAAGGCACTTCATGCTCGTTCTTACAGGCCGTTACACAGGCATTGCATTCGATGCAGCGTTCAGAGTCACAAAGAAACTTTGCTCTTGCCATGTTGGGTCCTCCTTACGCTGTCCAGATTTTGCAGAGAGTGGTCTTGGTCTCTTGCATCTGGGTCACTGAATCATAGCCATAGGTCTGTGCCGTGTTCGAGCTTTCGCCCAGCACATAAGGATCTGCGCCTGAGGGGTATTTGTGCCTCAGGTCGTCCCCTTGGAAATGGCCACCGAAATGGAATGGCATGAAGGCCACTCCGGCTCCGACCCTTTCGGTCAGCATCGCCATCACTTTGACTTTGCCGCCCTCGGGGCCCTCGACCCAGACCTGAGAACCATCCCGAATGCCAAGGTTGTTGGCATCGCGTGGATTGATCTCGACGAACATGTCCTGCTGAAGCTCAGCAAGCCAGGGGTTCGACCGGCTCTCGTCGCCGCCGCCTTCGTATTCCACCAGACGACCAGACGTCAGGATTATCGGGTAATCCTTTGAAAAGTCGTTCTTTTGGATCGACGCATAGAGGGTCGGCAAGCGATAGCTCTGACGGTCCTCATAGGTGGGATAGTCTTCCACAAGGTCACGACGCGGAGTATAGAGCGGTTCGCGGTGCAGCGGGATCGGATCCGGGAAGGTCCAAACCACGGCACGGGCCTTAGCGTTGCCAAACGGGGCGCAGCCATGTGCGATCGCAACCCTCTGGATGCCGCCCGAAAGGTCGGTCTTCCAGTTGGTCTTGGGACCGGCAACCGCGTCGATTGCGGCGCGTTCGTCGTCGGTCAGATCACCATCCCAGCCAAGATCCATCAGCATCTGCATCGTGAACTCAGGATAGCCATCCTGAATTTCCGAGCCCGCTGAGTAGACCCCTTCGGCCAACAGGTTGTCGCCATCGCGTTCCACGCCAAAGCGGGCGCGGAATGTCAGGCCACCTTCGGCCACCGGTTTGGACATGTCATACAGGTTCGGCGTACCGGGATGACCCATCTCGGCGGTGCCCCAGCATGGCCATGGCAGACCATAGTAGTCGCCATCTGCCGGTCCACCGTTGGCGCGCAGTGTGGTGCGGTCAAAGGTGTGCTGGTTCGCCATATGCAGCTTGAGCCGGTCCGGATCCTGCCCGGTGTAGCCGATGGTCCAGAGACCTCGGTTGAACTCTCGCGTGATGCTTTCGACGTTTGGCGTTTCCGGATCATCCATCTCGATGTTGCGGAACAGACGGTCGGCCCAGCCGAACTTGTTGGCGAACTTGGCCATGATGACCTCATCCGGCAAGCTCTCGAACAGGGGATCGACAACCTTGTCGCGCCATTGGAACGAGCGGTTCGACGCGGTGACCGAGCCACGGGTTTCGAACTGCGTACACGCTGGCAGCAGATAGACCCCGTCGGTGCGGTCATGCAGAACGGCCGAGACAGTCGGGTAGGGGTCGACCACCACCAGCATGTCCAGCTGTTCCATCGCCGTCTTCATCTCCGGCCCGCGCGTTTGCGAGTTGGGCGCGTGACCCCAGAGAACCATGGCCCGAACCTTGTTCGGCTGGTCCATGTTGTCGACGTCCTCAAGAACCCCGTCGATCCAGCGGCTGACCGGGATACCCCGTTCATTCTGGAGCGACTTGTCCTTGCCGTCCTTGTCCTTGATGGAATCGAATTGGCTGGCAAGCCATTCGGGCTCTTCTTCCCAGACACGTGCCCAGTGACCCCATGCACCTTTGGACAGGCCATAGTAGCCGGGCAGGGTGTGGGACAGCACGCCAAGGTCGGTTGCACCTTGCACGTTGTCGTGGCCGCGGAAGATGTTGGTGCCGCCACCGCTGGTGCCCATGTTGCCAAGAGCCAGCTGCAACACGCAGTATGCGCGCGTGTTGTTGTTGCCGTTGGTGTGCTGCGTGCCACCCATGCACCAGATCACCGTACCGGGACGGTTGTTGGCCATGGTACGGGCCACGCGGCGCAGCTGCTCACCGGGGGTGCCGGTGACGCGTTCGACCTCTTCGGGGTTCCACTTGCGAACCTCATCTCGGATCTGATCCATGCCCCAGACACGGGTGCGGATGAACTCCTTGTCCTCCCAGCTGTTTTCAAAGATGTGCCACAGGATGCCCCAGATCAGGGCAACATCCGTACCCGGACGGAAGCGGACATATTCATCAGCGTGGGCTGCAGTGCGCGTAAAGCGCGGGTCGCAGACGATGAGCGGTGCGTTGTTCTGCTCTTTCGCGCGCAGAACATGCAACAGCGAGACGGGGTGCGCCTCGGCCGGGTTGCCGCCGATGATGAAGATGGCCTTGGAGTTGTGGATGTCGTTGTAGCTGTTGGTCATGGCGCCGTAGCCCCATGTGTTCGCCACACCCGCAACAGTGGTCGAGTGACAGATCCGAGCCTGGTGATCCACGTTGTTCGTGCCCCAATAGGCGGCAAACTTGCGGAACAGATAGGCCTGTTCGTTGTTGTGCTTGGCCGATCCCAGCCAGTACACGCTGTCAGGTCCGCTCTCTTCGCGGATCTTCATCATGCCGTCGCCGATCTCGTTGATCGCCTCATCCCAGCTGATGCGCTTCCACTCGCCACCCTCTTTCTTCATCGGGTACTTGAGACGGCGTTCGCCATGCGCGTGTTCACGCACAGACGCGCCCTTGGCGCAGTGGGCGCCCAGGTTGAAGGGGCTGTCCCAACCGGGCTCTTGCCCGATCCAGACCCCGCTGGAAACCTCAGCCACCACGGTGCAGCCGACGGAACAATGGGTACAAACGGATTTCACTGTATCAACGGCGGTGCCCGCCGCTGTCTGGGCGTTGGCCTGTGTCACGGTTCCACCCGTGGCACTGATCGCGGCCAAACCGCCGATCGCCAGGCCCGAACCACGCAGGAATGCGCGGCGGTCGACGGTTTTCTCGCCAACCTGGGACAGGATACTTGTCCGCTGGGGGCGTCTCGCAACCCCGTTGGTCTTTTTCCTTAACATTTCTTTCCTCCCTTGCTGGCCACGTGATGTGGCTGGCTTGGTACTCTCTCCCTAAAGCCGGGGATCAAGGGCCTCTCGCTACCTCTCTCTCCGGGGTGACCGGCGTCCGGTGGTTCCGGGCGGCGTCATTTTATGGCCCGCAGTGCGGGTGTGTCAGAAACGGGCGCTGTCCAGATAGGCGCGGGTGTGCGCTGTGTCCTGAATGCGGGTTTCGTTCACGGGCGGTTCGGCTGCTTCGGCCTTGCCGCTTATTGTGGCTGCGGCGACAGCAGCAGGGGCTGCAGTACCGGCCAGTTTCAGGAAGTCGCGGCGGGTTGCGCCGGTTTCCTCAGTTTTGCTCATGGGATTCTCCTCTCCCTTGGCAGTTATGGTACCCAGGCGGGCACCGGTGTGTGGCGGTTCAGTCCGCCGTCATCCGAAAGCCGTCGCGCTCAATCTCCATGAACACCCGGCCGGCAGCGCCGACCGAGGCATAGAGCACCGAGTGTTCGGCGGCTTCGAGATCTGAATAAAAGTGTCCGGCCCAGGGGCCGATGTGTTTGTTAAAGAACGCTTTTTGATCCTCGAGCGAGGCAGGCGTACCAAAGCGACCGACGATGAGCCCGGCCATCATCTCCATCAGCGAGGCGATGTTGTCTTCAGGCTCATAGACATTGGGCGCGCGGGTGATCGCGCGAACGGCCATGTCGTTGCGGAGCTGCGCCAGAGGTTTCTCGTTGAGAAATCCGGTGAGGTAATAGCTGGCATAAGGCAGCAGCTCACCGCGTCCCAGACCAATGAAAAGTGCATTGAATTCGCGCTCGGAGGCGGCGGGTTTGGTGACGCGGGCCACACGGGAGAGCGCCGTGATCGCCTGGCCAAGGTCGGTGTTGTCCCCTGCAAGACCCGCGATCTGGTCCAGCAGCATCTGATCCGGTGGACCGGCCAGGATCAGCCCGAGGAAATTGTAGAAATCGGCGCGCAGCCGGTCTTCCTCGGTGACTGTGATATCTGGCTGCTGGGCTGTGACCATGGGTTATCCTTCGAATTCGAACCGCATGCGACGCGGTGTTGGGGAGTGCACAGGGAGGGCGGGCTCTTCGCCGACCCCTGACGGGGTCGCCTCATCGCCCGCGTCGGATGCTGGCGCATCCTCTTCCAGCGCCGCCAGCGGTGTGGGATCGTCTGGGTCGGGGAGGCTGGGAGCGGTGTCGTCGTCGAGGTCTTCGGCGGTGGGGTCTTGTTCTTCGGGATCTTCGTCTGCCTTGGCCAGCGCCTCGACATGGGCCAGCATGCCCTTGCCGACCTGATAGGCGGTTTGCAGGTTTTCGACCACACACGCCGCATCAGTGTAGTCCTCGCCGTAATCCACGAGCCCGTCGACATTGGCCAGCACCGGGTTGAGCCGCCACAGCCTGCGCAGCGCACGACGGCGAAGACGATCAGGCACGGCTTTTGCCATGAAGCCCGTGACATCATCGCCCATTTTAAGGGTGTCCGGATCGGGGAGGTTCAACTCGGTCAGGATTTCAGCGTCGCTGCGCTCATCCGTATCCAGTTCCGCGTCTTCCTGTTGCAAGGCCAAGGCGACCTCTTCCGCTTCTGCCTCGGCCTGAACGGCAGCTTTGCGCTTGCTCCAGAAATCGCGGGATTGGGTCATTGCACGACCCTCCTTGGTGCCCTGTAGACATCTGATGTTTGCCGGATCCTTGGATCGCCCTTGCCATCTTCGGTCAAGTCAACGCGTGACTTGTCGCGGCGGCGTTTGACGAAATGCTCGGGTTGGAAATGCTCTTGCGTGAAATCCCGGACCCAGGCGATCAAGCCCGGTGTCATGGGGATTTTCTCGACGATGTCTTCGCCTGTGTCTGCGTAATCCTGCCCCTCGAACGGGGAGGCGGTCACAAGGACAGCCTCGAGCGGTGGGTCGCCATCGCGTTCCTCGCGCAGCACCAAATAGATCGAGGGCAGGCTGTCTGCCAGATTGGCAACATAGGCCTCGGCCTCGGCCGCCCAGAGAACAAGAGGAAGGGTGGCGGCGTGGTAGTCCACGACCGCCCCCTCGCGGCGCACCTCGACCCAATCCGCAGGGCCTGCACCTGGAAGCACCGCAACAGCCTTCCACGTCCATTTGGCCCAGCGGGTTACGCCGGGTGATTTCCGGACGACCACGCCCAGAGGCATTTCTATGTGAATAGCGGCCTGCGCCACGATCTCCTCCCCGAAAGGCTCTCCCCTTCCTTCCGTAGGAGGAACTATAAACGGAACAGGCAGTCTGCCAAGCCCTGCGGTGGGCAAACTGTTCATTTAGTTGTTACATTTTTTGGAGCAATGGCGGAATGCTGTATCGCCTGTCGTCACGACCTAGGACGTGTGGCGTGCAGGGAAAGGGAGGGCGCGAAAACGTGATCCAGTTTTGGCGCGGGGTTTACCCATGCACCGTCCTGCGCCTAGGTTGTGGTCAGGAGAGAAACGGGCCGCCCAGGGTGGTCCGAGGGGAGAATATGGTCAAGTCATTGATTCTATGCGACTGCGCCGGGTCACAACATCTGGATGTGTCGGCGATCGAGGCAGGGTGCGGGTTGAGTTGCAGCAAGGTTCACACCGCCCTGTGTACCACTGAATTGTCGGCGGTCGAGGCAGCTTTGAGCGAAGGGGAGGTGCTGATCGCCTGCCAGCAAGAGCGCGCGACGTTTGAAGCCTTGGCCGAGGACATGGAAGTTGACCTGCCCGGATTTGTCGATCTGCGGGACCGTGCCGGATGGGGCGAGGGGGACGCTGGACCCAAGATGGCGGCGCTTGCGGCCGAGGCGATGTTGCCGACACCGGAAACGCCTGCAGTGGATGTGATCAGCGAAGGTGTGTGTTTCGTTATCGGAGCAGGTGAGGTTGTTGAACCGTTGGCTTCAAAGCTGGGGTCTGTCCTTGCTGTAACCGCTTTGATCACGGATGAGGCCGAGGTGATGCCGTCCGAAGGGTTTGATGTGATCCGAGGGCAGGTGCGGCAGGTGCGCGGGGCATTGGGCGGCTTCGAGGTCCGCATAGACCGCCTTCAGATGCTGGAACCTGCGGGGCGTGGGGCGCAGCTTTGGTCCGATGCTAAGGATGGCGCGCGCTCGGCCTGTGACATCGTGATTGACCTGACTGGCGGGGTGCCCTTTGTGCCTGCACCAGAAAAGCGCGAGGGGTATTTGCGTGCCGATCCGCGTGATCCGGTGGCGGTGGCCGATCTGGCGTTTGAGGCGGTGCAGATGACCGGCACCTTTGAAAAACCGCTCTATGTACAGGTTGAGGAAACGCTTTGCGCCCATTCCCGTGCCGAGCAGGTGGGATGTTCGAACTGTCTGGAGATCTGCCCGACCGGGGCGATCACGTCTGCGGGCGATCATGTTGAAATTGACCCGATGGTCTGCGCCGGATGTGGGGCCTGCGCGGCGCTGTGTCCGTCCACTGCGATCACCTATCAGGATCCGGCCGTCAGCTTTGTACTGGCACGGATGCAAATGTTGGCACGGAGCTATCGCAAGGCTGGAGGCGCAGCACCGCGCCTGTTGGTGCATGATGTGCATGGGGCGGAAATGATCCGGCTGGCAGCGCGCTTTGGCCGTGGATTGCCTGCGGATGTCATCCCGATGGAATTGCAGGTGATTTCCGGATTTGGCCATGCCGAGATGCTGGCTGGCCTGGCGCATGGGTTTGCACAGGTTCACCTGTTGTTGGCCCCAACCACCGAACGGGACGCACTGGATCGCGAGTTGGTTCTGGCCGAGGCAATCGGCGGAACGGGCAAGCTGGGACTGATCGACGTTACAGATCCTGATGCGCTGTCTGACCTGCTTTATGAGGCCGAAGTGCCCGTGCCCTTGGGTGATCCGGTGCTGCCGATGGGCAACCGGCGTCAGATCGCGCGTCTGGCGGCGCAGGCGCTTAACCCGGGCGGGTCGACGCTGCCGTTACCCACAGGCGCGCCTTATGGCGCTGTTGAGGTGAACACCGACAGCTGTACGCTTTGTCTGAGCTGTGTATCACTGTGCCCGTCTGGCGCCTTGATCGACAACCCCGATATGCCGCAGCTGAACTTTCAAGAGGACGCCTGTCTGCAATGTGGCATGTGCCAAACGATCTGTCCCGAGCAGGCGATCACTCTGGTGCCGCAGCTTGACCTGAGCGATGGCGCCCTTAGCCAGCGAGTGTTGAACGAGGAAGAGCCGTTTGCCTGCGTCGAATGCGGGGCGCTTTTTGGGGTGAAATCCACCATCGAGCGGGTGATGGACAAGCTGGTGGGCGTTAATCCGATGTTTGCCACCTCAGATCAGGCGAAGGTGATGCAGATGTGTGACGATTGCCGGGTCGAGGCGCAGTTTCACAGTGAAAACAATCCCTTTCAGGCTGCTCCTAAACCGCGTGTCGTGCGGACCGAGGACTACTTCAGCAAGCGCAAGGATCACTGAAGTTGCAGCGGTGCCCCCAGATCGGCCGCAGGCACAGCGGCCACAAACGCCAGGATTGCGTCCAGATCATCAAGCGTGATCTCCACCGGCACGATGGGCGGAGGGCGCTCGGGGCTGAAGGGGTCTGTGACGTCCTCCACTTGTGTGAATGCGCCGTGGGGTTTGAGGACATAGAACTGCTGAAACCGGTCCGACCAGTCCGGGAAGGCGCGCAACACCGCAAAGGAAGGCGTCGAGCCCAGTCCGCTCATCCGGTTGCGGGGGCCCACCACATGGCAGCGTCCGCAATGGGTCAACGCAAGATCTGCGCCAAGGGATGCGTCACCATCAAAATCGGGGGCCTCTTCAATCTCGACGATTTCGAAATTGGCGGTAAAGGGATTGGCCCCGTCGATCTGAAAGCTCTCTATGGTCCGCTTGCCGATGTCCGACAACATCCATTCGCGAAAGCGCTGCGGCCTGGGCTGGTCCGGCGCGCGCAGGTAATAAGTGACCTCTTCGAATTGAAACACCGGATCTCCGGTTGCGCTGTCCGTGATTTCCAGCACTCCGTCAGTTTCCGCCACCTGAACGCGCACTCCGGTCTTGAGAGAGAAGCGCGGAAGGATATGTTTCAGCAAACCAGATCGTGCCACTTTGTCCGGCGCAGTCAGTCCAAGCGCCTCTTGGCTCCAAGAGGGGCTGGCGGTCAGGACAATGCTCAGGCACAAAAGGACAAAGCGCATGGTGCAAGCCTAGGGCGGCAAGGTATGATGCGTCAAATACAGGAAATGAATGAACGGAGACCCATGCGATGAGCGGCGATTACAACATGTCCATGCGCAAGTTCCTGAAACAGGTTGGTGTGACCAGCCAGCAGGCCATCGAAGAGGGGCTGCGCAAGGCAGGCGCGCCGAGCGGCGGCAGCTTTGAAGCCAAGGTGGTGCTGACCGTCGATGGACTTGAGGTCGAGCATGTGGTCACAGGTCAGATCAAGGATGGCGACGCATGAGCCTGCGCGACGCGGTTCTGGCGAACCTGAAGAAAATCACTGACCCGGTCAGCGGGAAGGACATCGTGAGCGCGGGCGTCATGCGCGCGCTGAACGTCGAGGGCGACACCGTGCGTTTTGTCATCGAGGTGGACCCAAAGCTGGCAGAGCGGATGGAGCCGGTGCGCGCTGCCGCCGAGCAGGCGGCGCAGATGGTGGATGGCGTCAACAAGGTCACGGCGATGCTGACCGCGCATTCGGAAAAGGCACCGCCGGATCTGAAACCCAAACCCAAACCTTCGGAAACCGGCCCGGCGCCGGTTGCGGGTGTTGATCGCATCGTGGCCATTGCCAGCGGCAAGGGCGGCGTGGGCAAATCCACCGTCTCGGCCAACCTGGCCTGCGCTTTGGCTGCCGAAGGCCGCCGGGTGGGGTTGCTCGACGCTGACGTCTATGGACCATCGCAACCGCGCATGCTGGGCGTCTCGGGTCGTCCTGCCAGCCCGGATGGCAAGACCATTCTGCCGCTGCGCAATCATGGCGTCACCATGATGTCCATGGGACTGATGACCAATGAGGGTCAAGCGGTTGTCTGGCGTGGTCCGATGCTGATGGGTGCGTTGCAGCAGATGATGAACCAGGTGCAGTGGGGTGCATTGGATGTGCTGATCGTCGATTTGCCACCCGGCACCGGTGACGTGCAGCTGACACTGACGCAAAAGTTTGCGCTGGACGGGGCCATCGTGGTCTCGACTCCGCAGGACGTCGCTCTGATCGATGCGCGCAAGGGCATCGACATGTTCCGCCAGACCAAGACGCCGATCCTGGGCATGATCGAAAATATGTCGACGCACATCTGCTCGAACTGCGGCCACGAAGAGCACATCTTTGGTCATGGTGGTGTGGCGACTGAGGCTGAAAAGCTGGGTGTGCCGTTGATTGGCGAGATCCCCTTGCACCTGGACGTGCGCCTTGCAGCTGACAGCGGTGCTCCGATTGTGGTCGCCAAGCCCGACAGCCCGCAGGCCGAGGCGTTCCGCGCCATTGCCCGCGACATGATCGCCAAGGGGCAGGCCTGATGACACCCAGCTTTCCGCCACTGATGCAGGGACACCCCGCAAGTGGCGGAGAGGATCCTTTTGACAAGGCGCAGGCGCTTGCGGCGCTGGGCTGCGATGGCGGTAGCGTCGTGCATTCGGTGCAAGCCGACCGTCTGCGCGCGGCCCTGGTCTTTGCCCCCGAAGTGGCACTGGAACAGGCCATGGTCATGCTGCCGCTCTGCGCCGTGGGGTTCCAGAACGCCCTTGGCGCGCTTGCCCCGCCCGAGGTTGCGGTGCATCTGGGCTGGGACGGTGTGATCCGTGTCAACGGAGCACGCTGTGGGCGGTTACGGATTGCGGCATCGACCAAAGCGCCGGAACAGCTGCCGGATTGGCTGGTGGTCGGGATCGACATCACAATCCTGCAAACCGGCGAAGACCCCGGTGCAAACCCCGATGTCACCGCGCTTTATGACGAGGGCTGCGCCGAGGTGGAGCCGCTGGCCTTGCTGGAAAGCTGGGCGCGGCACACGCTGGTTTGGATCAACCGCTGGGACGCCGAAGGCAACGCGCCGTTGCACGCCGAGTGGATGGGGCTGGTGCAAGGTGTGGGAGAGCCCGTGCAACGCGCTGGGCACGAGGGTACCTTTCTGGGTGTCGATGAAGATTTCGGAATGCTGGTGCGCGAAGGGGAGGCGACCTCGCTCATCCCGCTGAGCTCGCTGTTGGAGGATGAGACATGAAACTGGCCAGAGCCATCCATTTCGACGACAGTGACAGGAATGTTTTTCATTCCCCGGCTCGCACGGGGGAACTGTGTATTTCCGGGGGCTTTGAGTTCTCCAACTGGTCCGACGGGGATCTGGAAGGCAAATCCCGGCAGGCGTTTTCGAACGGCTGGCTGGGGCTTGAGACCTTTGGCCGGGTGACTTTTGTGGCCGTGACCCAGATCGAACCGTCGGAACGCGACGCCGCAGAACAGGCGCTGGCGCAGCATTTCGTGGATCTTTATGGTGCACCTTCGGTCGAGGCGGCCCTGTCAGTGGCGCAAGAAGAGATCGATCAGATGGTGGATCTGTGCGACGAACATGACGCCAACACGTTGCTGACTGTGGCGCGCGAGTTGGACGAGGGTGGCGTGCGTGAGGCGTATCGGGTGATCGAACCGCAAGAGGCCGAACTGGATCTGCTGGCGGTGCATGTCACTGACGATTAGGGACAGGAGGACGCCGACATCGATCAGGCCCCGGAGGCGATCATGTCCCTTATCTTTGTCGCCTTTTCAAAATGGTCCAGTTTGTGAGTCTTGATCCACCATTCCGCCGCTTCCATCAGCAGGTCTGGATCATCATTCTTGTTGGCAAAAAACGCGTAGAAAGACAGACCGACGCCCTCTCCCTTCTTGGAGATCTTTTCGTTGCAGATTGCGACGGCTTTTTCTCTCAATGTTGATCTCATTTCGAGTGCTGTCCCTTTGTGCTGCCATAGTGCCTGGAACATAAGGCGAACAAATGGACGGCGCAACTTGCTGTTGGTGGCAATCAGCCGCGCGGTGCAAAATCGCCGTACTGCCCGCGTTTGAAGATCAGCCCGCGACCGGGGCGATGCATCGCTGCATCCACCTGACCCACTATGATCGAATGATCGCCGGCGTCATGCACCGCGTGCTGGCTGCATTCGAACCGCGCCAGGCACCCGCTCAGCAAAGGGGCGCCCATTTGGCTTTGCGTCCAATCCGCGACCGAGAAATCGGCGCCATCCATGGCAAAACCCTTGGCGACGCTGTGCTGATCCTCGGCCATGACATGGATGACGTAGTGCTGGGCGCCCATGAATTCGGCGTATCGGGTCGAGGTCTTTGCTGGGCACCACAACACCAAAGCAGGATCCAGCGACACCGAGGTAAAGGAGTTGACCGTGATTGCCATCGGCCCTTGCGGCGACATGGTGGTCACAACGGTCACGCCAGTACCGAAACAGCCAAGCGCCTCGCGGAAGGCCAGCGTGGTGTCGGGGCCGGGGGTGAAATGGGTTTCGGTCATCGCGCGCCTGTCCTGATGGTCTTGGCCCACGTGCCACGAGCCGCGCGCCTTGTCCACGGTTTAGTTCAAGTCCTGCAACAGGCGACCATGTTTTTTGGTTTCAGTCACAACTTCACCAAAAGTGCGAACCCCGCGCGCCTCGAGCATGGGGATCATGCAGGCCAGCACCTGTGCCGTGGCGCGGGCGTCCCCTAGGGCCGTGTGTCGGTCGCGGTCCTCAATCACGATGCCCAACCGATCACAGATCGCATCCAACGTGTGGGTCTCGCTGGCACCAAAGAGTACGGCGGACAAGAGCACGGTATCCAGAACCGGGTGATCCCATTCCACCCCACAGGCCTCGGCCTGCCTGCGTAGAAAGGCCAGGTCAAAGGGCGCATTGTGGGCGACCAGAACCGCACCGCTGGCAAAGCCGTGGAACCCGCGCGCTGCCTCGACCACATCGGGCGCACCTGCGACCATCGCATCGGTGATCCCGTGCACCGCGCTCGAGGTCGTGGGGATTGGGCGTTGGGGGTCAACCAGCGTGTCAAAGGCTTCGCCCTCGACAATCCTGCCGCGCACCATCCGCAAGGCCCCGATCTGCACGATGTCATCCTTATGCGGCAGCAGTCCGGTGGTTTCGGTGTCAAACACCGCATAGGTCAGTTCAGACAAGGGCGTGTCTTCGGTCCGGGCCTGGCCTGCGGTATCCAAAAGATTGAAGTCATAGACCAGCGGGCGGGGCTGCTCGGTTGACAGGGTGGTTTCGGTTTCTTCAAAGGACAGCAGATATCCCGGCGCACCGTCCAGCGGCCGCATCAGGGCCGGGCAGCTCAACCCGCCATGGAGGCTGGTCAGGACACATTGAACCGGCAACCCGGTCCGGTTTACCTGGGCACGGGCCTGATCCAAGACCTCTGGTTCAAAGTAGTCGGTCAGGGGCGCATTCAGTCGCGGCTGTGCGATCCGCGCCAACAGGTCCGCCGATTGCCCGTCATAGAGCACGATATTCAGATCGGCGCTCAGCACGGTCATCGCCACGGGGATATCCGTCAACAACGCGGTCAGTTGATCCCGTTCTGCCGCCAGCTGCGCCGTATGATCTGCAAGATTTGCGGCCAGATCCTGCGCCGCGCTGCCTGCACGATCCGCAAGACCCGCAGCGGCCGGCGCAAGATCGCCAAGATAGCGGGCCAGCTCGGGATCGATGTCCGTATCCGCATCCGAATGGGCGCGCACCCGCATGAGCGCGGCCACTTTTTCGATGGGTTTGGCGACGTTTTCGTCAAAGAGCAGCCAAATGCCCGCGCTCAAGGCCAATAGGCCAAAGCTCGCCAAGATCGCGGCAAAGGTGAACCCGCCAGCCACCCCGACGTCGGCGGTGCGTTGCAGGCCCATGTAGAGAGAGATCAGCAGGACCGTCACGCTGCCAAGGGCAATCAGGCAGAAAAACAGGAAGATCCGCAGGCGCAGGCTCAGATTCGCGAGCATCACTACACCCCGCAAACCGCCGCAACAACGCTGTCGTCCGGGGACACCGAAATCCAGGACGCGCCACTGACGTTTCCATCGGAGTCAAATTCTACGCCATCGGCCAGATTTGCGCGACGTGATCCGGCGCAATCAACGGCCACTGGCAGTTTCGACACTGGCGCCCACCGACCCATGAAATACAGCTCGGCCAGGCGTTGATCGGGTCGCGTGCCGTGGGTCTGGATCGAGGCTGTGTCAACAGCGGCAAAACGGTCTACGAAGGGCACGACATAGGTCCAGGGGCGATACATGGCGCGGTTCTCGACGGTTTCTATCACCTCGAATTCTGCTGGCAGAGAGGCGCGCGTGCGCTCGTACCAGCCATATTCGCTGGCAATTGTCACCGCGATCATGGCTGCCCCTGCAACCACCGGCGTCAGCCAGCGGGGCAGGCCCGGCACCCAACGCCCTACCAACATCATGACGCCTGCGGCGGCGAGACCGGCAAATACCGTTGCGATCAACTCCAGAAACATTGCCTATTCTCCAGATCCAGTTTTCATTTCGTTCCAAATTCGGTCGCCGAAGGCGTTCAGCGCTCTCATCCCAGCATGCCCTTGCCGTGACCCACCGCCGATTGCATCGTCTTTACCACGACAAAGGCGTCGCGCAGATGACTTCGCTCAAAGTCCGACAAATCGGTGGGGGCCAAATAGTTGTCGGGTGCCAGGCCCGCCTTGATCCGCGTCACCTGATGCTCCAGGCGAGTTTCGGCGATCAGGTCATAGGCGTCCAGCAAGTCACGCGCACCTGACGGGCTGAGCACGCCAGTTTCTTGCGCCGCGTGCAGCCGCGCGCGGGTGCCTGCCACCGTCAACTGTCCCTGCAACGCATAGATACGCCCCAGATCGACCACCGGCACCACGCCGTTGTGTTTCAGATCCAATGTGTTGCGATGCTCGCCCGAGCGGATGGTGGCAAACCCGCGCAGCAGGCCAAGGGGTGGCGTATGTTTGAGTGAATTCGAGATCATATGGGCGACAAAGATCGAGTTGGAACTGGCTGCCTTCAGCGTCTTTTCTTGCAGATCTGCAAACAGATCAAAGCTGCCGCCAATGGGGCGCAGGTCAAACATAACGCTCGCCAGCATCTGCGCTTCGGGGTTGGGTTTGGTGATCCAGCCCTCGAAATATTCGCGCCACACGTGCACCGGCTGACACCAACGCGGGTTCGTGGCCATCATGTCGCCGGGGCAGTAGAAGTATCCGCAGGTGTCCAGCCCGTCGCTGACGAACTTTGCCAAGTCCGCGAAGTAAGGCATGTCGGCGTCTGTCACCGCATCGTCCAGCATCAGGCAATTGTCCTGATCGCTGACGCCGGTCTGTTCTTGCCGCCCCTGACTGCCACAGGCCAGCCACAGATAGGGCACCGGAGCCGGTCCCAGCTTGGCCTCGGCCAAGGCCAGAAGGCGGCGGGTGGCGGTGTCGGCGATGTCGGTGATCAGGCGCGTCACCACCTCGTGCCGGTTGCCGCTGGCCACCAGCTGCACCAGCAACTGCGGGATTTCGGCGGTGACCTTGGCCATCTCCTCTGCCGTGGTCGCTTTGGCGATCTGGCTGACCAATTCAGCGGAACTCACAGCCTGATAGCGGGTCAGGTCGGTTTGGGTGACGATGCCCACGACGCGGTCACCTTGGGTGATCGGGATATGGCCTATGTGATGCTCCATCATCGCGTGCAGCACGTCCGAGCCGATGGCCGATGGCGAGAGTGTCAGGGGACCCTCGGTCATGATCTGCGCCACAGGGGTGGTGGCGGGCAGGGCCTGGGCCACCACTTTGCCCGACAGGTCGCGGGTGGTCAGGATGCCGCGCAGCGCGCCATCTTGCGTTACGCAGAGCGAAGAAATCCGGCGCTCGCGCATCAGCTGTGCAGCGGCCTGGACGGTGTCGTCCGGCGAACAGGTGGTCGGATCATGCGCCATCAACGTGTCGACGGAACTGGTCGCGAGCGTCTCTTGTTGGGTACGCGGCGTGCGGGCGCGGTTGAAGAACTTCGCGACCACCTCATGCCGGGCGATGAGATCGGAAAAGAGCGCCGACGGCAGAACCAGCAGAACGGAATGGGCATCTGCGCGGGCGCTGGTCACGGCCTTGCCATCGCGCAACAAGCCCCGCTCGCCAAAGGAATTGCGCAGGCCAAGATGAGAGACCACGACGCCGTTTTCATCCGTGACCTCGATCTGTCCCTCGTAGACGATGAAGAGGCCGGGCAGGGCCTCACCCAAGTCATAAACGGCAAAGTCGCGCTCGACCTCCCACACGTCCAGCTGCGGCGCGATGGTGTCGAGCTCGGCAACCGGCAGCGCGTCATAGGGGTGTACGGACTTCAGGAAACGGGTGATCTGCGCATATGTCAGGGGCATGGGACATCAGCCTGCGATAAAAGGAAAAAAGCCCCGCCCGGTAAAACGCCGGGCGGGACCATGGTCAGTTGAAGCAGACCCCAATCGGGAGGGAACAGGGTCTGCGGCACATATCAGTGATCCTGAGCTGCGCCTGCGCCACGGGGAATGCGGACGCTTTCGACCAGGTCTTTGATCTCCTGCGGGGTCTCTTTGGTCATGCCGGAGACGACATAGGCGACCCCGAAGTTGACCGCTGCACCGATAGCGCCGAACGAGGTCGACTTGACGGTGCCCAACAGCGGGTCCGCGTCGGTGAACGAGTTGGTGCCCGGGATGAACAGCCAGCCCTTGTGCAGGAAGATGTAAACCAGTGTGACGATCAGACCGGCCAGCATGCCAGCCACGGCACCGGTGTTGTTAACGCGGGTCGAGAAGATCCCCATCATCAACGCCGGGAAGATCGAGGCAGCAGCCAGACCAAAGGCCAGAGCAACCGTTTGCGCGGCAAAGCCCGGAGGGTTCAGACCCAGATAGGTTGCCACCGCAATGGCCACGGCCATGGCGATACGGGCCGACAGCAGCTCGTTCTTTTCGCTGATCTGCGGGTTGATTGCACCCTTGATCAGGTCGTGGGACACAGCCGACGAGATGGCCAGCAACAGGCCCGCAGCGGTCGAGAGAGCAGCCGCAAGACCACCAGCAGCAACCAGACCGATCACCCAACCCGGCAGGTTGGCAATCTCGGGGTTGGCCAGAACCAGGATGTCACGGTTGAACTTGGTCAGTTCGTTGCCTTCCCAGCCGTTTTCGGCGGCTTTGGCCTGCATCGATTCAGATTTGTCGTTGTAGTACTGAATCTTGCCGTCGCCGTTCTTGTCTTCCCAATCCAGCAGACCGGTTTTCTGCCAGGTCGCCATCCAGTCATAGCGCGGATCACTTTCGATCTGCTCGACGGTGACAGCCTCGGCGTTCGTCCCATTCGGCCACATCATGTCGGTGATGTTCAGACGTGCCATGGCACCCACAGCAGGCGCGGTCAGATACAGCAGGGCGATGAACACCAGGGTCCAGCCAGCCGACCAACGGGCGTCAGCAACACGCGGCACGGTAAAGAAGCGCATGATCACGTGGGGCAGACCCGCAGTACCGATCATCAGCGACAAGGTGAAGAGCACCATGTTGAAGGTGTCGGCGTGGTGTGCAGTGTATTCTTTGAACCCAAGCTCGGTCACCACCGCGTCCAGTTTCGCCAGCAGCGGCTCACCCGAAGCAGCGTGATCACCGAACAGGCCCAGGGCCGGGATCGGGTTGCCTGTCAGCTGCAGCGAGATAAAGATCGCCGGGATGGTGTAGGCGGTGATCAGAACGCAGTACTGAGCAACCTGGGTGTAGGTCACACCCTTCATGCCGCCAAACACGGCGTAGGCAAAGACCACACAGGCGCCGATCAGCAGACCAGCAGTGTTCGAAACCTCAAGGAAACGACCAAAGGCCACGCCCACGCCGGTCATCTGACCGATAACATAGGTGGTCGATGCAACGATCAGACAGATCACGGCCACGATGCGGGCGGTCTGGCTGTAGAAACGGTCGCCGATGAATTCCGACACGGTGAACTTGCCGAACTTGCGCAGATACGGTGCAAGCAGCAGCGCCAGCAGCACGTAGCCACCGGTCCAACCCATCAGGAACGAGGAGTTGTCGTAGCCGGTAAAGGCAATCAGGCCCGCCATCGAGATGAACGAGGCCGCCGACATCCAGTCAGCAGCAGTCGCCATACCGTTGGTGACCGGGTGAACGCCGCGGCCGGCGGCGTAGAACTCTGATGTGGACCCGGCGCGGGCCCAGATCGCGATGCCGATGTAAAGCGCGAAAGAGGCGCCCACAAACAGCAGGTTAATGGTAAACTGATCCATCTGCCTTATTCCTCAACGCCAAATTCTTTGTCGAGTTTGTTCATGCGCCAGGCGTAGAAAAAGATCAGGGCCAGGAACACCAGGATCGAGCCTTGCTGGGCGAACCAGAAGCCAAGATCGGTGCCACCGACGCTGATGCCTGAGAGCATGGGGCGCAGCAGGATGCCGAACCCGAACGATACGACAGCCCAGATTACCAGGCTGACGAGGATGATCCGCACGTTGGCCTGCCAATAGCCTTTGTCGCTTTCAGCAGTTTGTGCGGAGGTTGTTGTTTGATCCGCCATGAGCGCGGTCCTCCTTGGTTTCCTCCTGATCTGCCCGATTGCGGAGCGGACAAACCTTCTCTGTTTGCCCGCGCTCGTATTTGAAACGCGGGCATGCCTCCTCTGGTCCGCCAGGGCGGGTCCATCGGATCTTGCTGGTTTTGGAAACCCAAGGCCCCCTTAAGGGATAGGGGGGAGCGGGGGGCCTTGGGGTCCGGTTACGTCATCGCTGACGCAACAATCTCGTTCAAACCTTGGGCGATCTCGTCGATGTCGCCCATGCCGTTCACGGACTGCAACGCACCCTTGGCGTGGTAGTATCCGATCAGTGGCGAGGTCTTCTTGTAGTATTCCATCAGCCGGATTTTCAGGCTTTCGGCGTTGTCATCGGCGCGAACGGGTTGACCAGCGGCCTTTGCCTGTTCCGCGCGACCGACGATGCGGTCGACAAGGATTTCGTCATTCACCTGCAGCTCGATCACGGCATCCAGGTTTTGGCCTGTCTTTTTCAGCAGCGCCTCTAGCGCGTCGGCCTGGGCCAGCGTGCGAGGGAAGCCGTCAAAGATGAAACCGGTAGCGTCCGATCCTGTCAGCTTTTCTTCGATCAACCCGATGACGATCTCGTCCGTCACCAGATCACCGCGCGCCATGACCTCGGCCACGCGCTTGCCCATTTCCGAGCCGCTATCCTTGGCCTCGCGCAGCATGTCGCCGGTGCTCAGCTGCACCATACCGAGCTTTTCCACCAGGATCTGCGCCTGCGTGCCCTTGCCGACCCCGGGGGGGCCGAGAAGGATGACATTGGCAGTTCGCGCTAGGGTATCGGTTGTCATCAACTTACCCTCACGCGCCTGCACGATTGGCGATCAGATCGTCCACAACCGACGGATCGGCCAGGGTCGAGGTGTCGCCAAGCGAGCCAAAATCGTTTTCGGCGATCTTGCGCAGGATGCGGCGCATGATCTTGCCCGAGCGGGTTTTCGGCAGGCCAGGGGCCCACTGGATGACGTCAGGGGATGCAATCGGGCCAATCTCGGTGCGGACCCAGGTCCGCAGCTCTTTCAGCAGCTCATCCGACGGCTCGCGGTCATTCATCAGGGTGACATAGCAATAGATGCCCTGACCCTTGATCTCGTGCGGATAGCCGACCACGGCGGCCTCGGCCACAGCGGCATGAGCCACCAGTGCGCTTTCGACCTCGGCCGTGCCCATGCGGTGGCCGGACACGTTGATCACGTCATCGACGCGGCCGGTGATCCAGTAATCGCCATCGGCGTCGCGCTTGCAGCCGTCACCGGTGAAGTAATAGCCTTTGTAATCCGCAAAATACGTCTTCTGGAAGCGCTCGTGATCGCCCCAGACGGTGCGCATCTGACCGGGCCAGCTGTCCTTGATGCACAGCACGCCCTCGACGTCGTTGCCGCTGATCTCGACACCCGACTGCGGGTCCAGAACAACCGGCTCGATGCCAAAGAATGGCTTCATCGCCGAGCCGGGCTTCATCGCGTGGGCGCCGGGCAGGGGGGTCATCAAGTGACCGCCAGTTTCGGTCTGCCACCAAGTGTCAACGATCGGGCAGCGACCGCCGCCAACAACCTCGTTGTACCAGTTCCAGGCCTCGGGGTTGATCGGCTCACCCACAGTGCCGAGCGTCCGCAAATCGCTCAGGTCGCATTTTTCGACCCATTCGTTGCCCTGACCCATCAACGCGCGCAGAGCGGTGGGGGCGGTGTAGAATTGGTTCACCTTGTGCTTTTCACACACCTGCCAGAAACGGCTGGCGTCGGGATATGTCGGTACACCTTCGAACATCAGCGTAGTCGCGCCATTGGCCAGCGGGCCATAGACGATATAGCTGTGGCCGGTGACCCAGCCCACGTCAGCGGTACACCAGTAGATGTCGCCGTCATGATAGTCGAACGTCACCTCATGCGTCATCGCCGCATAGACCAGATAGCCGCCGGTTGTGTGCACCACGCCCTTGGGCTGACCGGTGGAGCCGGAGGTGTAGAGGATGAACAGCGGGTCTTCGGCGTTCATCTCGGCCGGGGCGCAGTAGTCGGACGCTTCCAGAGCCATTTCGTTGTAGTCAAAGTCGCGGCCGTCGATCCAGGTGGTTTGACCACCGGTGCGCTTGACCACCAGGCATTTCACGCTGTCCTTGCAATGCAGCAGGGCCGCGTCGGCGTTTGATTTCAGCGGCGTCTTGCGACCACCGCGCGGGGCCTCGTCCGCGGTGATGACAACCTTGGCGTCACAACCGTTCACACGGGCTGCCAGCGCGTCGGGGGAGAAACCGGCAAAAACGATGGAGTGGATCGCACCGATACGGGCACAGGCCAGCATGGCATAGGCGGCTTCGGGGATCATCGGGAGGTAGATGACAACCCGGTCGCCTTTGCGCACGCCCAGTTCTTCAAGAACATTGGCCATGCGGCACACGTCGCGGTGCAGCTCTCTATAAGTGATGTGCTTCGCGGGATCAGTCGGCTCATCGGGTTCCCAGATGATTGCGGTCTGCTCGCCGCGGGTCTCCAGATGACGGTCGATGCAGTTGGCCGAAACGTTCAGCGCGCCATCCGCAAACCAGTTGATCGAGACCTCGCCAAAGTTGTAGTTGACATCTTTGACCTGCGAAAACGGCTTGATCCAGTCGACGCGCTTGCCTTGCTCAGCCCAAAACCCTTCGGGATCGGCGATCGAGGCTGCATACATCTCTTCATATTTCGCGGCGTCCACGTGGGCCCGCGCAACGGTTTCTGCAGATGGGGGAAAGACCGTTGCTTCGGTCTGGGCTGCGGTTGTCATATGAGGCTCCTCCCTCGACTTAACTGTTCAGAGACCGTTTTCACCCGAAGTGCAGGTTTTGTCGATCTGGTTCCATCCCTGCGTAAATAATAGTCAGAGCTGAAAATAAGGGAATAACTTACGGTAATCTAACGATTAGCTTGTAAAGTCGTTTCTTGAATGTGTGTGGGTTTTGTAAATTTTATGATCCGTTGCCTGTGAAAGATGATAATTTTCAGCGGCTTCCATGTTAACAGGCATTTACCCAAATTGGGTATCACTTGGGGCAAGCCATCGGACGTTGGGTCACTTTGCCTCTAATTTCGGTGTGACATATTGTTTCGGTCAGCCTTGGCTGTGCGCAAAAATGCTGCGCGTGCGTCTCTCAGACGACTCGGATTGGTCGGGGGATGGTTCAGGACTTGGCAGGCTTGTGTGTTGGCGCTAGCTTTACCCCCAAGCGCCCTCCGATGAGGGGGCGCATGAAAGGGAGAGACTTTTATGAACAAGATGTTGACGGGTGCAGTGGCCGCTGCTGCCAGCTTTGCTTTTGTGTCCGAAGCCATGGCGACCGAATGGAATGTGTCGCTGTGGGGCAAACGCCGCGCGTTTACCGAACATGTCGAGAAACTAGCCGAACTGGTTGACGAAAAGACCGGTGGCGGGTTCACGCTGAACATCAGCTATGGTGGCTTGTCCAAGAACAAGGAAAACCTGGACGGCATCTCCATCGGTGCCTTCGAGATGGCACAGTTCTGCGCGGGTTACCATCGCGACAAGAACCGAGCGATCACCGTGCTGGAGCTGCCTTTCCTGGGTGTGAACACTCTGGACGAAGAGGTGGCCGTCAGCCATGCGGTGTATGATCACCCTGCTGTGCAGGAAGAGATGGCACAATGGAATGCGCGCATCATCATGACCTCGCCAATGCCGCAGTACAACCTTGTTGGCACCGGCGAGCCGCGTGATGAACTGGCCGAGTTCAAGGACATGCGCGTCCGTGCAACCGGTGGCATCGGTCAGGCCTTCTCGGCTGTTGGTGGTGTTCCGACTTCGGTGACCGCGACCGAAGCGTACAACGCGATGGAATCGGGTGTTGTCGACACCGTGGCCTTTGCCCAGCACGCGCATTTGGCGTTTGGCACGATCAACCGCGCTGATTGGTGGACCGCGAACCTGAACCCCGGCACGGTGAACTGCCCGGTGGTGGTGAACATCGACGCCTATGAGGCGCTGAGCCCCGAGCACCGCGAAGCACTCGACAGCTCGATTGACGAGGCCATCGGTCACTATCTGGCCAACTACGGCGCCCTGCTGGAAAAGTGGGACAGCGTCCTGGCCGAAAAGAACGTGACAAAGGTCGAACTGGCTGAAAGCGAGCTGGATGCTTTCCGCAAGGCGGCTGCTGACCCGATCCGCGAAAAGTGGATTGCTGACATGACCGCCCAGGGCCTGCCTGCGCAGGATCTCTATGATCTGGTCATGAGCACGCTGAAAGCGCAGCGCGGCGGCAACTAAAGTACTCGGGCCGGGCGGCAGATACGCCCGGCCTTTTTCCTGAAATACTCCCCACCGACAAAAAGGAGTTCTGCCATGGCAGGACAAGCCTCGGTATTAGAGGATCTCAGCCTGCTCAGCAGGTTGGATCGGTCGCTTTTGACGATCGAGCGGTTTCTGGCATTGCTCAGCGGGTTGGCTGTTTTCAGCTTGATGGTGCTGGCAGTGGTGTCGGTCGGGGGGCGCAACGCATTCAATGCACCGCTGCCCGGCTATGTGGATTGGATCGAACAGGCGATGCCGCTGATTGCCTTTATGGGCATCGCTTACGTACAGCGCGATGGCGGCCACATCCGTATGGATCTGGTGGTCAGCAAGCTGTCCGGGCGCGCGCTGTGGTTCTTTGAGCTTTTGTCCGTGACGCTGATCCTGCTGTTGATGATGGCACTGGTCTGGGGCAGCTGGGAGCATTTCCTGCGCGCCTTCGATTTCAATGCACCACTGTGGAGTCGCGACAGCTCTATCGACATCGGCATCCCGATCTGGCCCGCCAAATTATTGGCCCCGGTGGCGTTCGCGGTGCTGTGTTTGCGGTTGATGTTGCAGATCTGGGGTTATGGCCGCGCGTTGGTCTTGGGGCTGGAAAGCCCCGTCGCAGTGCCCTTGATCCAGGATACGGCGGCCCAAGCTGCCGCCGAGGCCGAGCAGCTTGAGGGGCACGACAATGGATAGCATTGATATCGGCCTTTGGGTCACCGGCGGCCTGCTGCTGATGGTTGTTCTGGGTATGCGCGTGGCCTTTGCCGCGGGTATGGCGGGGCTGGTTGGCCTGATCTGGATATTCTGGGCCAAATTCGGCTATGAGCCGGACAAGTTTGGCAAGGCGCTGACCGTCTCGGTCAAAATCGCGGGGCAGGTGCCCCATTCCAAGGTGTCGAGCCAGGCGCTCAGCCTGATCCCCACCTTCATCTTGATCGGTTATCTCGCCTACTACGCGGGCCTGACAAAGGCGCTGTTCGAGGCTGCCAAACGCTGGATTGCCTGGTTGCCCGGTGGGTTGGCCGTATCGACGGTTTTTGCCACTGCAGGGTTCGCAGCCGTGTCAGGGGCCTCTGTGGCGACATCTGCCGTCTTTGCCCGCATTGCCATCCCTGAGATGTTGGCGATTGGCTACAACAAACGCTTTGCCGCGGGTGTTGTGGCGGCAGGGGGCACGCTGGCCTCGCTGATCCCGCCATCGGCCATCCTGGTGATTTATGCCATCATCGTAGAACAAGACGTGGGCAAACTGCTGCTCGCAGGCTTCATCCCCGGCGCTTTCTCGGCAATTATTTACGGTCTTTTGATCGTGGGTATCGCCGTGATCTTCAAAAACGTGGGTCCGCCTGTGACCGGTTTTACCTGGCGCGAACGCTTTGCTTCGCTGCCGGGCGCATTGCCAATCGTCTTTGTCGTCGTGATCATCATCTGCTTTGTCTACAACCCCTTTGGCGGCGACGCCTGGGGGACGCCCACCGAGGGCGGGGCTTTGGGCGCGTTTGTCGTGTTCTGCATGGCTGTGCTGCGGGGCATGAAATGGGCCGAGTTCAAATCGGCGCTTTTGGAAACTGCCAAGCTGACTGTGATGATCTTCACCATCATCTGGGGCGTCCTGATTTACGTGCGGTTCCTCGGCTTTGCAGATTTGCCCGGCGCATTTTCCGATTGGATCACCGCGCTGGAAATGTCACCCATGCTGATCCTTGTCTGCATCCTGCTGGCCTATGCGGTGCTCGGGATGTTCATGGATGCCATTGGTATGCTGTTGTTGACGCTGCCCGTTGTCTATCCGGCGGTCATGGCGTTGAACGGTGGCGAAAGTGTTGCTGCTGCCGACAGTGCGTTTGGGATGAGCGGTCCCATGTGTGCGATCTGGTTCGGGATCCTGGTGGTCAAGATGGCCGAATTCTGTCTGATCACACCGCCCATCGGCCTTAACTGCTTTGTGGTGGCAGGCGTGCGTCCGGATCTGAGCGTGCAGGATGTGTTCCGTGGCGTGATGCCGTTCTTTGTGGCGGATGCCATCACGATTGCACTGCTGGTCGCGTTTCCGGCAATTGTCCTATATTTGCCGTCTTTGGCGCAATAGAGGCGAAATAACGGGATTGCCTGATTTGGGCATTCCCGCTTAGGATGCATTCAAAATTTCCGTTGTTTTGAGTTTGTTTGATGCCAGAATTTTCAGGTCCAGGTGTTTACGTCGAAGAATTGCAAGGCGACGCACCGTCCATCGTGATGTGTGGGACGTCTGTGACTGTTTTGATCGGTCATCTGCCGGTGTCTGATCTGCCGAGCGAGACCCTGTTGCCTGTACTTTCGAACGGCAGCTCGGATCTGCAATATTCAGACTGGCCGGATTGTGTTCTGAAGCGGGCGGTTCACGGGTTTGTCCAAAACGGTGGTCGTGATCTTTATGTGCTGGGTGTGCCGGCCAATGACACCAAGATTGAAACCGAGCCTTTGGAATTGCTGGACCGAAACTTGGACATCCATCTGGTTGCCGCGCCGGGTTTCGTGGATGCGCAAAGCCATGCCGCCCTGATCGATCATTGCGAAACGCATGAAAATCGTTTCGCTGTTCTGGATGGACCGGCTCAGGTGTCGAATGCCTCGGATTTTGCCGGCATCCCATTGGCGCGTACCGGGAAGGCCGCCATGTATCTGCCCTGGTTCCTGGCCGGAAACAAAGACGCCCCGACAGAGCCGACGCCGCCGTCGGGGCATGTATGCGGGGTCTTTGCGCGCGTCGCTCACGACCGCGGCGTGTGGAAAGCCCCTGCCAACGAGCGGGTGATTGATGCCCATGTTCTGACCCAGGATCTGACTGATGCCGACCAAGAAGGGTTGAATGCGGCCAACGTCAATGCCCTGCGCCAGATCAAGGGCCGGGGCATTCGCATTTGGGGTGCGCGCACCCGTGCGCCAAACGGACACGAAATGCGCTATGTGTCCGAACGCCGTCTGATGAGCATGGTGGAACAGTCGCTCTTGCGCGGCATTGAATGGGTCGCCTTCGAACCGAACGAGCCGCCCACCTGGACCCGCGTTCGCGCGCAAGTGTCTGCTTTCCTGACCGCGATCTGGCGCAGCGGAGCGCTTGTCGGAGAGACAGTGGAACAGTCATACTTTGTCCGCTGCGGGCCCGAAACGATGACGCAGTCCGACTTGGACCAGGGTAGATTGGTGTGCGAGGTGGGGGTCAGCACCTTACGCCCGGCCGAGTTTTCAATTCTGCGAATTGAGTTTCAGACGGCGCTCCCGAACCCGGAAGCGCCATCCGAGTGATCAGGTCACACCCGTCTCACGCATTTGCGGCAGCAGGAAGGGGACGCCTTTGCCAGGGGCGCGGCTGACGTCGATGGAACAGCCATAAACGTCTTCCAGCAGACCCCGGGTGATGGTGTCGACGGGCGATCCGCTGGCGGCGATGCGGCCCTTGTGCATGACGGTGACCTTGTCAGCAAACATTGCCGTCAGGTTCAGGTCGTGCATGACCACCACCACGCCACCGCCCGCAAGGGCAAAGTCGCGTGCCACGTCGAGCACGGTGAACTGATGCGCGATGTCCAGGCTTGCCACCGGCTCATCCAGAAACAGCCAGCGTGGTTGCCCGTCATCTGCCGGTTCCCAAACCTGCGCCAGCACACGCGCAAGCTGCACACGCTGCTGTTCACCGCCCGAAAGGTCGGAATAGAACCGCGGTCCGAACCCTGCCAGATCAACGCGGGCAAGGGCGCGCGCGGGCAGGGTAGGGTCCTCGCCTGACAGACCTCCCATTTGACCCATGCGCACGATCTCGGTCACAGTATAGGGAAAGGCCACCGTCGCCGCCTGGGGCAGGACCGCCCGCAGCGGTGCCAGCTGCCAAGGTTTCAACGCGCGCACGTCCTGACCGTTCAGGGTGATCTGGCCGGTGTAGTCGTGCTCGCCTGTCATCGCCTTGAGCAGCGTCGACTTGCCCGAGCCGTTGGGGCCGATGATTGCGGTGACCTTGCCCGGCTCGGCGCGAAAATTCACCCCGTGCAGGATGTCCTTGCGCCCGATTTTGACGCGGATGTCTTTGGCTTGCATCTTTACATCCCCAACTGGCCAAAGCGGCGTAACAGAATCCACAGAAAAACGGGCGCGCCCAAAATGGCCGTGACGATCCCGATGGGCAGTTCCGCCGGAGCCACGATGACACGGCTGATCATGTCGGCCCCCAGCAACAGGCTAGCCCCCAGAAGGGCCGCGTTTGGCAGCAGCCGGTGGTGATCCGGCCCGGTAGACAAGCGCAGCAGATGTGGCACCACGATGCCGACAAATCCGATCCCGCCCGAAATGGCGACGGCGGCTCCGGTGGCAGCAGCCACCGACAAGATGGCGATGTTCTTGGTGCGCTGCACGTTGATGCCGATGTGGTGGGCCACGGCCTCTCCCATCGACAGGCCGTTGAGGCCACGCGCGATAAAGACCGAGGCGAGTCCGGCCAGAGCCATGATCGGGGCTGCCGTGGCAATTTTGGTCCAGGTGGCCGCAGCCAACGAGCCCATGCCCCAGAAGGTCAGATCTCGCAATTGCTGATCATCGGCCATGAAGACCAGAATGCCGCCCAAAGCACCGGTCATGGCGCCAAGCGCAATGCCCGCCAGCAGCATGGTCGCCACCGATGTCTGTCCGTGCCGTGTCGACACGCGATAAAGCAGGAGCGTCGAGATCCAGCTGCCCAGAAACGCCGCGATGGCGGTCAGCCAGCTGCCCGCCCAGGCCAGCACGGCCACGGGGAGCATGCTGCCCAACACGATCGAGACGATGGCACCAAAGCCCGCACCGGCGCTGACACCGACGATGCCGGGATCGGCCAGCGGATTGCGGAAGAGGCCTTGCATCATCACACCCGACAGTGCCAGTGCGCCGCCGACCATGATGCCCATGACCATGCGGGGCAGGCGGATGTCCACCAGCACCACCCGGTCCAGTGTGCTGAGCGCGTTGCCCTGCGCCAGATCTGACAGCGCCCGCCACAAGGAGGCCTCGGAGGCGCCAACCGCAAGGCTGCCCAGGCTGACCGCGATCAGCAAGGCGCCCAAAACCCAGGTCATCCGGCGGGCCAGGTCCCGCCGGTCAACCTCGACCACGGCCGTGTGATCGGCCAGGGCTGTCACGAGTCTGTTCCCTGTTGCAGGGCCTGGGACAGCTCGGTGATGACGCTGGCCGTGCGCGGACCAAAGCCCAGCAGATGTAGCCCGTCCATGCGCACGATGCGCCCGTGCTGACCGGCCGGTGTCAGTGCGATGGCGGGCATCGACAGCAGCTCTTCGATGGCCGCGCCATGATCACCACCGCGGGCCATCATCAGGATCACGTCCGGGGCGGCCAGGCTGACCGCCTCGGGCGACATTTCCTTCCAGCTTTCGAACTCGGTCACTGCGTTGACACCACCCGCCAGACGTATGATGCCATCCGCGCTGGTGCCGGTCCCGGACGCGGTGATCTTGCCGCCGCGCGTCGACAGGATGAACAACACCCGCTGCGGATCAGAGATCGAGGCATCAATGGCGGCGGCATGGGCCTTGTCGATCTCGGCCCCTACCTGTGCGGCCAGTTCATCAGCGGCAGCCTCTTGTTCCAGAGCGGCCCCCACAGCGCGGATTTTTTCCACGATACCATCGCGGGTATACTCGTCAGCAATTTCAATCATTTCAACATTGGCATTGCGCAAAACGTCGATGGTTTCGGGCGGGCCAGAGCCTTCGACCGAAATGATCAGATCTGGAGAGACCGACAGCACGCCCTCGGGCGCAAGCGCCCGCATATAGCCGATGTCGGGCAGCTCGTTTGCGGCCACCGGATAGGTCGAGGTGCGGTCGCGCCCCACCAGACGGTCCTCTTGCCCAAGGGCATAGACAATCTCGGTCACGGCTCCGCCGATCGAGATGATCCGGCTGGCCCGGTCTTCGGCGGCAACGGTGGTGGCAGCCAGCACAAGTGCCGCCGTTGTCAAAAGCGTGCGCATCAGGCGGTTTCCTTGTGCTTGGCTGATTTGAGCCCTTCAACGATTGTGCCCCATTCCGGCCGACTGTCGCGGGCCTCAGTCCGGCGACCAAAGACATGGAAGATCAACCCGCCCTCGGCATCAAAGGCCTCGACCGATACGGCGGGGCCGCGTTGGGTGGGTTTGGTGACGGCCCAGACCTCGGCGATGTGATCGCTGCGCAGGTGCAGGTTGAACCGTGGGTCCAGCACGTTCTGCCAGGGGCCCATGGATTTCAGTGTCTCGATAGGGCCGCCGTGAATTTCGATGCAGCCCTGGTTGCCGACAAAGACCATGACTTCGATCCCCTGATCGCGGACGGCTTCCAGCATGGTGTCGATCTCAGCAGGTTCAATCAGGCGCGCCAGAGGCTCACCGGCAATGCGATAGGCGCCCAGACGGTTCATCTTGAGCTTTGACGTCAGCCGCAGGAACTGATGCGTGTCCGTCATCTTGGCCCACTCAGCGCGCAGAATGTCGGCCTTGTCGGCGTTGGCCTTGGGGGCCTCGACCGGCTTGCGGGGGTCGACCTCCAAGGTTTGTGGCTGGTGGTCGAGGCGCAGATCACGCACCAGGGCGTTCCAATGGGCAAGGTCCGATCCGTCACGCAGGAAAATCTTGTGCACGGCGTCGCCGGCGGCGTCAAAGATCTGCAGCGAGCGGCGAATTGTGCGGTCCGTGGTGCGTTCAACAGCAAAGGCCGACACCCAGTGAGAGGGGAACATGCGCAGGTCGATGTCGGCGGTCAGCACCATCGAGGCATGTTTGCCCGCGTGGTAGTTTACATACTGCCCTACCTTTTCGATCACGCAAGAGCGGTTGCGGGTCAGGGCCATGACCTCTCCCAACCCCTGCAGGCGCGGAAAGATGTCGTTCAGGTCAGCCGAGATACGGGTGACGTCTATGCCCACATGGGCGGCGACCAGTTGGGCTTCGGTGATTCCCAGCTTGTCGGCCAGATCGCGGTCGCGCAGCGAGAGGTTGTCCTGACGCGCGGCCAGGATATCGCGCGGGGACAGGGCAGGGGCCTGTTCGGTCATGTGTGTTCCAGTTCTGTTTGGCGGTGAGGCAGCTGGCGGCACACGACGGCCCCGGGGCGGGCAAGGCGGCTGGCGGTTCGTTCACATCGTAACGATCAATGTTGACTAAATTAGTAAAATTTAATACCGAGCGCAAGATCGCTGAAAACGCGATTCCAAAAAAGATCAAAAAAACAGACCCAAACGCCAGCACGTGCCAGCCCTATTCGGTCTTCGTATGCATCGAAGGGATAGATATGCGTGCACGTAACCTGAGGGCCGTTCTGATCGGCTCTGCCTCTTGCCTCAGCCTGGTTGCCGGATTGGCAGCTGCGCAGGAAACCGGTGAGGATGACGAATTCCTGGGCACCATCGAGTTGGGCGAAAGCAAACGCGAAGTTCAAACCAGCACTGCCGTTCCGGTCACCAACATCGACCAGGAAGAGATTGACGACCGCCAGGCCTCGACCATCGCAGAGTTGATCGACTCGGTCCCCGGCGTGACCTTGGTGAACGGGTCGACCCCACAGTCTTCGGGCATCTCGATCCGTGGTTTTGGTGCCGACGGAACCTATGGCACGAACCCGCGCGTTCTGATCACCGTGGATGGCGCGACCACCGGCGGCGAGGAAATCTATCGTATCGGCAACCAGCTGTTCACCGACCCCTCTCTTTACAAATCGGTGTCGGTCATTCGCGGCACAGTCGGCTCGTTCGAGTTCGGCTCGGGCGTCGTGGGCGGCGTGGTTCAGCTTGAAACCAAGGACGCTTCGGACTTCACAGGCGGCGAGATCGGTACGCGGTTCCGTCAAACGCTGGAGGCGCAATCCAACGGCACTGGCTGGGCTTCATCGTCGATCCTGGCCTTCCAGCCGACTGAGGATGCCGAATTCCTGTTGAACTATACCTATCGGGATCAGGATCAGTACGAAGACGCGCGCAGCAACACCATCACCGGCACGGATTTCAAGGACTATTCTTTCCTGGCCAAGGGGCGGTACACCTTCGGGACGGACCGGGAACATGCCGTGTCGACCTGGTACAACGTCACCCATTCGAATGACAAGGATGTGCCCTATGATATTCTTGGCGCGTCTTCGGGTGGCGGGTTCTACTTCGGCAACGTTGACCGGGTGGTCGACAGCCGCACCGCCGGACTGCGGTATGCGTTCACGCCTGCAGGCAATGATCTGGTCAATGTCGAAGCAACGCTGACCTATACCGAGCAGGACATCGACAGTACCTATATTCCAGGTTCTTGTTCTGGTTTCCCGGGCTGTGACAACGCCGTGTCGAACCTGTTGAATGCCGATCACAATTACAAAACGACCAAGCTGACCGTCAAAAACAGCAGCTTCTTTCAGACCGGTTCGGCCTCGCACGACCTGCGCTTTGGGGTGGAATTCATCAACCGTGAACGCGCTGATGCCAACTCGGCACCGGGCGGGACGGACCGTCGTTGGGCAATCTTTGCAGTGGATGATATCGAAGTCACCGATGCTCTGACCCTGACACCGGCACTCCGTTACGAGTCGCAGAAGGTGAAGGGCACCGACGAGATTTCTCCCGGCGCGACGCTCCCCTACAACGGTGAATTCGACAACAGCGCTTTGATGGGTGGTTTGTCGGTACGCTATGAATTTAACAGCGGTTTTGCCGTGTTCGCCAGCGCGGCCTATACCGAGGTGTTCCCGATCATCGACCGCCTGGACAAGCCGTCGTCGGTCTGGGTCCCTGAGAAGGGCACCACGTATGAGGCGGGTTTCTCGTACCTGCGCGACGATCTGTTCTCGACCGGTGACCGCCTGGCATTCAAGCTCAACTATTATGACACCGCTTTGAAAGATGTCCGCGCGACCGGCAACGTTCTGACCGAAGTGGACGTCAGCGGTGTCGAGATCGAAGCCTCTTATGCCCATTCCAGCGGCTTTTACGTCGATCTGAATGGCACCAAGGCCAGCGGTGATCAAACGGCGCCTGGCGGCACCACCACCGACTGGATCTTCGCTCCGGTTGGATCCGTGGCTTTGACAGTCGGCAAGAACTTTAGCCAGGCCTTGGATGTCAGCTGGGAGGTTGTTGCGGCCGAAGGCACAAACGCGATCAACGGCTCGGGGTATCTTGGCGGCTATGCGGTCAACAACCTGCGTGCAACCTATCGCCCGCAGAATGGCGTGTTTGCTGGAACCGAAGTTCGCGTCGGGATCGAGAACATTCTCAACAAACAGTATCAGACACAGTTGTCGACCCGTCCGGCTGCGGGTCGCAACTTCAAGCTGACCGTCGCAAAGACCTTCTGAAGCAACTGGAGAAAAGGCAAAGATGGCACATAAAGCTTTGAAAGACATAATGTTTGCCCTGCTGGCGCTGCCCCTGACTTTGCGGGCAGGCAGCACCCTGGCACAACAGGCTAAACCTGCACCCGGCGTCGCCATCGAGCTGAGTGCAACCCAGGACGAGGGGGCGGGATGCCGGGTCAGTTTCCTGATCCAGAACCGCCACCCCTCGGACATCGCCAGTGCCGTCTATGAAACGGTTCTGTTTGGCGAGCAGGGGCAAGTGGTGCGCATGGCGCTTCTGGATTTTCAGGAGTTGCCAGCGGATCGTCCCCGCGTGCGCCAGTTTCATTTCCCGGACATGGCCTGCGCTCAGATCTCAAGGGTGCTGATCAACGGGGCCGAGCGCTGCGAGGCGCCGGGGTTGGATGACAAGGCCTGTGTGCGGGACTTGGACCTGAGCACGCGCACCAAAACTGAATTGATCGGGTGATCCATGGAGCGTATCGAACAGGCGCTGATCGGCGTTCTTGAGCTTGGTGGACCGGTGGTGGTCGCGCTTCTTCTGACCTCGGTCGTGACGGCGGCATTGGTGCTGTACAAGCTGTGGCAATACCGTGCGGCGGGCGTCGGTCGGCATATCGAACTGTCCCATGCGCTGGACGCCTGGGACCGGGGAGACGAGACATTAGCTTTGCGCCACCTGGCCAAAAGCCGCAGCTATCTGGCCCCGGTGATCGAGATGGCCGTCGATGGTGGGCCGGGTGAGCTGTCAGAACGCACCGATGCCGAAGCAGAAGAGCGGTTCAGCCAGTTGGAGCGCGGCCTGAGCGCGCTGGACATGGTGGCCCAGCTGGCGCCGCTGTTGGGCCTGTTCGGCACTGTTCTGGGCATGATCGAGGCGTTTCAAAAGCTGCAATCCGCCGGCAGCTCGGTCGATCCCTCGCTGTTGGCCGGCGGCATCTGGGTGGCGCTTTTGACCACTGCTGCAGGTCTCGCCGTGGCGATGCCAACATCGCTGATCCTAACCTGGTTCGAGGCGCGCATGCACCGCGAACGCGTCTTTGCCAACCGCGCCCTGCGCACGGTCTTTGCCCCTGGCCAGAAGGTTCTGCGCGAGGCATCTCCGGTCATGCAATCGGTGGCCCATGGCGCTTGAGACCGCAAAACGCCGCCGCAAGCGGCTTTCGATGACGTCGTTGATCGATGTCATCTTTCTGCTTTTGCTGTTCTTCATGCTCACTTCGACCTTTTCACGTTACAGCGAGGTCGAATTGACCGGCGGCGCACCGGGCGCACCCAGCCAATCCGAGCGCGTGACGCGTTTTGTCAAACTGGATGGCGACAGGTTGTTGGTCGATGGCCAGGACACCGACTTTGTGGCAATTGCTGAACGGCTTGCGACCGAGACCGAACAGATGCTGGTGCTGGCGTTTTCAGATCAGACATCCTCGCAGCAGTTGATCGATGTACTGGCCGTCCTGCGGCCTTTGCCTAATACGCAGACCATGGTGCTGAACTGAGATGAACCTGGCCAAGAGACCAAAATCAGGCCGCGAGCCCACGATTGCCCTGATCAACATCGTCTTTCTGATGTTGGTGTTTTTCATGATCGCAGGGACCTTGGCGCCGCCGCTCGACACCTCGTTGGAACTGGTGGAAACCAGCGATCTTGAGGGGCGAGAGCCGCCCGATACGCTGGTCATTCACGCCGATGGTCGGCTGTCCCTGCGCGACGCGACGCTGACCTCGGTTGCGGCCTATGTTGAACGTGTCAGCGTAGCCGCCCCGCTTGAAGAGGTCCGGATCGTACCCGACCGCGCCTTGCCCGCACGCGAGTTGGTTCGCGCTGGTGCGGAACTGCGCGCATTGGGGGCGACCCGTGTGTTTGTCGTGACCGAAGGACGCTTGCAATGATCCCGCATTCCCGACTTGTTGCTGTTGTTGCGGTGCTGGTGGCCTTTGGGGCGCATGCGGGCGGATTGGGTGGGTTCGGCAGCCGGGACGTTGCTGAAATCGAGGGCGGCGGTGATGTGGCAGAGGCCGCCCTGGGCGCGTCTTTTGCCGATATGACCGCCGGCACGATCAGCCCGGCCGAGACCCTTGAAGTTGAGCAGCCAACCCAGGAAGAGGTGCAAAAGACACAGGCCGAACCAATTGAGCTCGCTCCAAAGGCTGTGCCAGAGAAGCTGATCGAGGTGGCAAAACCTGTTGAGGTGTCGAAACCCGTCGCCGTGGCGGTTCCGGTACAGCACAAACCGCAGAATCTTCCTCCCGCGGTTCCGATTGCTGTGGATCAGGTGAGCAACGAGGCGGCCGCGAAACCGTTCGAAATGGCGATGGCAACCCCGGCCGAGGCCGAGATAATGCCGCAGGAAAGTGAACCGGTTCAGGCTGTAAAGCCCGTAGAGGTGGCCGAGCCGGTTGTTGAAACGGTGTCTGAGCCTGTCCAACCGATCGAGAGCAAAGAACCTCAGCCCGAAGTGGCCCCGGTGGACGCACGAATGGCCGCGATCCGGCCCGTGTCCCGGCCCGAGCGGCACGTGCGGACAAAACCTGCCAAGCAGAAACCCAAGAAAACAGAGCCCAAACCCCCGGTCGCGGCCAAAGCGGGCAACAGCACGCAGAACGCTAGGAAGGGGACCGAGACGGGAACCAAGCAAAAGAGCTCCGCCAATTCCCGCAAGTCAGCCTCGACCTTGGGCGCGGCTGGCAATGCGGCCGCCAGCAACTATCCAGGGTTGGTCAAGCGCAAGATCCACCGCGCCCGGCGCAAGTCAGTCAAGGTGCGCGGCTTGGCGCGGGTGAGTTTTCGCATCGCCGACAGTGGGGCGCTTGCGGCAGTTTCGATCAGCCGCAGTTCAGGCTCCAACCGACTTGATCAAGTGGCGCTTGCACAGGTGCGGGCGGCGGCTCCGTTTCCCAAACCCCCCGCAGGTGCGAGGCGCAGATTTTCGGTTGAGATCAAGGGCAACTGATCCGTTGTTTTGACGCTGAACGGAAGCTTGCAGAACCGCGATTTTCTGTTTCTCATCTTCGATCCGAAAGGGGGGGGTTCGATATTGCGGAGAAGCTCCCGCCCGTCGTCGATGCCCCTTGCGGGACATCTCCTCCCGTTGGGCCAGGCTCATGCGGGCTTTGCCCGAATGAGCCTGGCCCCCTGCCGTCCGCAGGACGCAAGGCCGAAAGGCTGTGCAAGGATCAATGTCCTTGGTCAGCGTTTGCGTTGCGCGTCCCGCAGCAAAGCGGCCAGCCGATAGAACCCGTGCGCCATCTTGGTGTAGGGAGTCAGGAGAAAGAAGCTCAGCACTGCGCCCAGGTGAATGGCCAAAAGGGCTGGCATCAGCAGGGTCGCCCCCAGCCAATAGAGCAGCAGGCCACTGAGCCCGACAAACCCCAGAAGCGCGATGAACCCGATCTCTCCACCCCAGGCGGCCACATCGCCTAACTGACGATCCGCGCGCAGTTTCAGCGCGATCATCCCACCGCAGCCCAATGTCAGCAGCAGGCCGCCGGACACGCCCAGAAGCTTGGGCAGGGACCAGAACGGGTAGGGGGCGGGCGCGTCGAAGACATAATGCAGAACCGTGCCGACGCTGGTGGCTGCAAAACACAGCAGAAATCCCCACATAACCGCCTGATGCATGTGGCGGCGGGCTTGGGTAAAGCGGTCTTCGTCTTCGAAGTTGCACCCCTCGCCATGTCCGGTAGCCAGATCCGTCATCCGCGCCGTCCGCGTGAGGGCCACCTTGACGTCCGAGATCTGCAACATTGATCCCCCAACGGCACGCCAATATCGGCGCAGGCTGATCGCCAGGCTGACCAGCGGCAACAGGAAAGAAGGCAGAAAGATTGCCACCATCGCGTTGTGAGACAGCACCGCATAGAACCCATTGCCTCCGGCCGAGCCAAGGGCGCGGATGGCCCAGAACAGCAGCGCGAACCCGGCGACCAGGGCCAGAGCGATGGCACCGCCCTGGGTGTGGAACCTGCGCGCCAGCGGGGCGGGCCAGGTGTAGGCCTCCCAGCTGTCGCGGCGCACTTCGGCAAGGGCTTTGGGCAGGTTCAGGTCGAACTCATGCGGGGCGGTGTATTGGCAGGCATAGTAGCACCCCCGGCAGTTGTGACAGAGGTTGGCCAGTTGCGTGATCGTGCCATCGGCAAATGCGCGTTCGGCGTGCAGCGCCGGAAAGACCGAACAATAACCTTCACAGTAGCGACACGCGTTGCAGATGGTGGCCTGACGCCGTACCTCTTCGATCAGTTCAGTTTGCATAATCTGCTGCCTCCTGTCCGGCGATGCGGCCAAATACGGTGCCGATGGTCATGCCGAACCCGGCCAGATACCCCTGACCCAGGATCGATCCCGCCATGGTTTCGCCCGCCGCCCAAAGGTTTTCGATCTTGTTGCCTTGCGCAGAGCATTGCGCGCGCGCGTCGACCTTGAGGCCGAGATAGGTGAAGGTCACGCCGGTGCGCAGCGAATAGCCGAAGAAGGGCGGGTCAGAGATCGGGCGTGCCCAATTCGTCTTAGCCGGTTCAATGCCGGACGTGGCAACCCCATCCAGCTCGGTCGGGTGAAAGCCCGATGTATCGCCACAGGCGGCATTGAACGCTTCGACCGTGGCGCGCAGCTGCGCGGGCGGCAGCTCCATCAACTCGGCCAGCCCCTCCAGCGTGTCAGCCTGTAGCGGGGGAAAGACCGAGGGCATGAACAGTTCACGCGCCTTGGCGTCGATGATGGCATAGCCCACCTGATCCGGCTGCGCCGCCACCAGACGCCCCCATATGGCATAGCGTTTGGGCCAGACATCCTCGCCCTCGTCATAGAACCGTTCCGCGTTTTTGTTCACCACGATGGAAAAGGGCACGCAGTCCAGCCGGGTGACGATGCCGCCGTCGAACTTGGGCGCGCGCCCGTCGATGGCGACGGCGTGGCATTGGGTCGGATCGCCGACGCTGTCGATGCCTTGATCCAGCAGATCAGCCAGCACGACACCGCGGTTGTAGGGGGTCCCGCGGATCAGAAAGTTCTGCGCCGCAGGCCCCCAGGCACGTGTGAGCCATTCCGTGTCAGCCTGAAAGCCACCCGACGCCACGATCACCGCTTTGGGGGTGATCCGATGCGACTGTCCCAGGTGGGTGTAATCGACCCATTCGATACGATTGCCGTTGAGTTCCAGATGGGTCACATGCGCCTCATAGAGCGCCGTGACCCCAAGCGCCTGGGCCGTGCGGTAATAGGCGTTCACCAGCGATTTGCCGCCGCCCATGAAGAAGGCATTGGTCCGGCCCAGGGACAGCGTGCCCGACAGCGAGGGTTGAAAGCGTACACCATGCCCTTCCATCCAGGGCAGGCATTCTTCGGACGTGCGGATCGCCAACCGCGCCAGGTTCTCGTCGGTCTTGCCCCCCGTGACCTTGAGCAGGTCGGCGAGATATTCCTCTTCGTCATAGGTGTCGGTCAGGGGGCCAAGAGGGCCTGCGTGCATGCAGCGAAAGTTGCGGGTGTGGCGCGAGTTGCCACCGCGATAGGGTTGTGGTGCAGTTTCCAGGATCAGAACCCGGGCACCTGCGCGTGCGGCCACCATGGCGGCACACAAGGCCGCGTTGCCGCCGCCGATCACTGCAATGTCAAAATCATTCATGGCTTGTGTTCCTTACTGAACTGGGCCTACGCCACGTGGTTTGATTTGACCAATCAGGGTTTTTCATCAATTAATGCGTAATGCTTATCAATTTCGACTTTGGCGACCTGCAGGCCTTTCTGGCGGTCAAGGAAACCGGCTCGTTCCATGCGGCTGCGGAGCGGTTGAATCTGTCCCAACCAGCCGTCACCCGTAGGGTGCGCAAGCTGGAAGAGGCCTTGGGCTCGACCCTGTTCGAGCGCACCACGCGCGCGGTCAAGCCGACGCTGGCCGCCAAGCGCTTGCAGGCCCGGGCAGAGGCAATTTTGGAAGACGCGCAAGACACCGCGCGGGCCATGCGTGATGACAGCGTGGCCTTCGCCCATCAGCGCAGCCTGATCGTGACCGTGGCCACGATCCCAACC
Organism: Falsiruegeria mediterranea M17; assembly: GCF_900302455.1. Lineage (GTDB taxonomy): Bacteria > Pseudomonadota > Alphaproteobacteria > Rhodobacterales > Rhodobacteraceae > Falsiruegeria > Falsiruegeria mediterranea. The sequence goes on along the minus strand of NZ_ONZG01000013.1, from coordinate 14,352 downwards.
GTGGTGTCTCGGGTGATCACGCCCGCGGTGGCGGCCTTTCGCGCGGCGGGGCATGTGGCCCGGATTCGCATCTTGGACGCCGATGCCAATGAGGTCACAGAAGCGGTATCGGGTGGGGATGCTGATTTCGGCCTGTGTTCAATTCCGGCTCTTGAGCGGACAACGATGTTCGAACCCCTGTTTGATGACCGCATCGTTCTGGTGGCGCCGCCAAGTCACGACTTGGCCGGCAAGGCGGGGATCCTCGCCTCTGATCTGTCGGACGTGTCCTTGATTCTGCCTGCGCGCGGTACCGGAAACCGCCTGTTGATCGACGAGGCCATGGCCCGCGCAAGGGTGCATCCGGTCTGGACATACGAAGTGGGTCGCACGGCGACCGCGTTGGATATGGTTGCGGACGGTCAAGGCGTCGCGTTGGTGCCGCTCTCGTCCATCGGCCGTGCGCAGGTCGTTGTTTGCACTTTGGATTTGCCCGATATCCAGCGCCCTATCGGGCTGCTGACACGCACGGGCCAGGCTGATACGACCGCGGCCGCTGCCTTGAAACAGGCGATACGGTCAATTGTTGCCTGATGAACGGCAGATGTGGTGGAAACGGAACCTGAAATGGTGTCACAGGGCACTTTCAGAGACGATAAGCCCCGAGCGCCAGCAGCCGCGCGCTTGAGAGCGACGCCGATGATGAACTGAGCCTAAAGTCACGCATTTTCAGCGTTCTACGTCGCGTCATGTGTGGTCAACGTGCATTGTATGCCCAATCGTTCTTGGGGCTTAGGGTCAGGACCTAGAAACATGCTCAGACCTCTATGGTGATCGCAACCAACAGTAGACGTTCGACAAATCAAACCCATTGCTTCCATCGGCGACACCATCGTGGTTCTGCCGTCACTGCGGGCGGTTTTGTTCATCGCGGTTCTGTCTTGGGCTGTTTGAATTAGATGGTCCTGCGGAGAACAGACGCAGGGGGCAGGGTCCCCATATCTGTTTCCACTGGTTTGTCCGTGTGGTTGAACCAGAATTCCTCTGACCCACAGCGGCGCGTGCGCACACCCACTGGCATTGCACGATATGACAGGTCACTCCGCGCGCAAAGCGCGATCATCAAACGGTCCAGCCCCGTATCGTCTAGGATTGCACTGCAGTAAATCCGATTTCCTTGCGCAACGGCACAGGGTTGCCCAAGCTGCGTGTGCAAGATCGTCGGCACTTCCCCTTCGAGTTCTTCGATGTACCCGGTCACGGCACCGCCGCCCACCAGCGGGCGCGGCATATCCGGCCGCAGGCTTTCGACCCGCGATACGGTTACATCAAGGTCTGCAAAGTCAGGTGGCAAAGGGGTGGGAATGCGAAAGTCATGGGTGCGCGCATTGGTTCGGGGACCCAACAATACAGTGCAGGGTGCATTCTCCAATGCTGCCTTCAATTCCGAGCCAAGCGTCATCAGGCCAGGGGCCAACACAACCTTGTATTCGGAAAAGTCCAGCGCTGTCGGGGGCAGAATATCAACCGAAAGACCGGCCCGCCGCAGGGCACGGTAGACGTCGAACACGATCCCGAAATAATTCAGGTGCGCGCCATGTGGTTGCGTAGACCAGGCCCATTCGGATGCATAGTCAAAGATCAGCGCGACAGGCGCCGTGCCCGGCTGGACCTCTGGCGCATCGGCCAGCTCGCGGGTCATTTCGGCGACCTCTTGCATGGCCGGGGCGTCCTGTCCATCGGGGCGCAGAAGGCCCGCGTGCATTTGCTCTTGGGCGAATGGGGCCTGACGCCAACGGAAATAACACACGGCCTCGGCCCCATGGGCAAAAGCTTCCCAGGTCCATAGACGCACCATGCCCGGCAGGGGGGCGGGGTTGTAGGGCGCCCAGTTCACCGGGCCGGGTTGCTGTTCCATCACCCACCAGCGGCCGCGTCCAACGGCGCGGTAAAGGTCATGGTGGAACGCCTGAAAATCCGGATCGCCCTGCTGCGCGTACATGCGCTGATGTTCTGGGGTGGCTCCGACGCGGTCCTCAAGGAAACCCAGCGGATAGCTGTCCCATGTTGCGATTTCCAGATCCTTGCCCACCTCGAAATGGTCGAAATCGGTGATCCGCCCCATGTAATTGTGTGAAATGGGCGCGCTGCTGTGCGGGCGGATTTCTTCGACCTGTGCTTGATTGAAACGCACCACCATATCCGAGGAATAGCGGCGGAAGGCCATCGTATGCGATGGGTTTGCCTCGGTCACGGTCATGTTGGGCAGATCGATGTCGTCAAAACTGCGGTATTCCATCGACCAAAAGACATTGCCCCACGCACTGTTGAGCGCGTCGATGTCTGCATATTGTGAGCGTAACCAGGTGCGGAATCCGGTTCGGGCAGCTGCAGAGTAGGACAGTGTCGTGTCATGGCAGCCGTATTCGTTGTCGGTTTGCCATGCCGCCACATAAGGCGACGCGCCATAGCGTTCCGCCAGCAGACGCGTGATGCGGCGGCTTTCCTCAAGGTACCCGGCGTGGCTGAAGCAATAATGCCGCCGTGATCCGAATTTGCGTGGGTTGCCTTGGGCATCAATTGCCAACATGTCAGTATGGCGATCCAGCATCCACCTTGGCGGCGTGGCGGTTGGGGTGCCGAGCACGACTTTGAGCCCGGCCTGGCCCAAGGTTTCTATGGCGCGATCCATCCACCCCAAGGTCATCTCACCAGGGTTTGGTTCAAGTCTCGACCAGGCAAACTCACCGATGCGAACCCAGGTTAGCCCGGCCGCAACCATGCGGCGCGCATCGTCTTGCCATGTCTCCTCGGGCCAGTGCTCGGGGTAGTAACAGGTGCCTAGCGTACGTTTCATTCCGTGCCTCAGAGAAGGACCCGATGTTCGGGTTGACCTTTGATGGTCGTTTGGACGGCAAAGGTCTTGCCTGCCAGACTGTCACCTTCGCGCCCCTGGGCGGCGGAGGTGACATAGAGTGTGGTCAGATCCGGTCCACCAAAAGCCGGGCAAGAGGCTTGCGGAGTGGGGACGGGATAAGTTTCCAGCAATGCGCCATCCGGAGCATAGCACGCAACCCTGCTGGCGCCCCATTGTGCGTTCCACAAGTTGCCCGATGCATCGACAATGGCACCGTCGGGGCCGAATGCTTGGTCGCGCAAATCCAGATGAACCTCTGGCGCACCTGTCGGCCAGCCATCATCGTTCAAAGCTTGCTTCATGATCCTGCCATCTGCGGTGTCAGTGAAATAGGCGATTGTTCCATCGGGGGTAAAACAGATCGCGTTCGAGATAGTGATATCACCAAAGAGCTGGCGCAGCTCACCGCGATAGTAGCGATAGATCGCCCCGGCGCCGGGTTCAGCCTGAAACCCCATTGTGCCAATCCAGAACCCGCCATACGGATCGGCGCGCCCATCGTTCGAGCGCGTGCCCCGGTTGTCTGCTTCAAGCGGGATGAGCTTTTCACGACGCCCCGACCCAATGTCAAAGCGCCACAGCGCGCATTCGCTGGCCATGATCAGCGTTTCGTTGTCCACCCATCCGGCAGCTGAAACGCAATCGTCGAAGTCCCAATGATGCTCACCTTGCTCGGTCAAGGTAAGGAGGCGTTTGCGCAGAATGTCGAACCAGAAGAACTGTTCACGTGCGGGGTGCCAGAACGCGCCTTCACCCAAGGTGCAGGCTGTCTGCGATATCACGTTGGCCGTCACGATTTGGCCTCGTCATAGGCGGTCACGATACGGGCGGCGAGCTCGGCGACCTGATCGGCTGAGTAACCGGGTTTGTAGATGTTTGACCCCAAGCCAAAGCCGGTAATCCCAGCGTCGAACCAATCCCCAAAGTCGGCCGCACCGACACCGCCAACCGCATAGGACTTTGTACCTTTAGGCAGAACCGCCGACAGCGCCTTGTACCCGTCGAGGCCCAGTTTGAAAGCTGGAAAGAACTTCAGCCCGTCGGCTCCGGCTCGAAGGGCGGCAAAGGCCTCGGTCGGGGTGAAAACACCCGGGTAGGAGGACATGCCATGTGCCTTTGTGGCCTTGATGACGTCAGGGTTGGCATCTGGTGATACAACCATCTGCGCGCCGATCCCTGCCAGACGCTCGACTGACGCAACATCCAGGACCGTTCCGGCCCCCAGTGTCGCGCGATCACCTGCGCGCAGAACCATCCGTTCGATGCTGTCAAATGGATCAGGAGAGTTCAGCGGCACTTCGATCTTGGTAATCCCGGCGCTCAGGAAGGCATCGAGGATAGGCTCGGCCTCATCAGGTTTGATCCCACGCAGGATGGCAATGATTTCGCGGCTCATTCAGGTGGTCTCTTTCAAATGTGCATAGGCGGCACGTAAGCCGCTGAGTGTCGGGGTGTCGATGTCCAGTGCGTGCAGCACCGCGCCCTGTGCGGCCAAGGCAGCTTCATAGGATTGCGCCACGTCGTTGCCGCCCAGAACTGCAACCTTGTGATCGCGCCACAAAGGGCGCGTGGCCGCCAGTTCTGCGCCGATCAGAAGCCCGGATAGGCGCGCGCGCGCAGCGGTGCCAGAAAGATCGTTCAACAAGCTTTCGGCACGCAGGGAAAACAGTGCGCCTGCCAAAGCATGCGGTTGATCCAGCCCCTGAGACACACCGATGTCAAAGGCATCTGCGTCCCAACCACGAGTGGCAACGGAATGGCGCAACACGGATTGCCCTTCGAGCAGGGCGAACAGTTCACCCGTCATGAAAGTTTGAAAGGAAACGATCCGACCCTTTACGATCCGCACCCATTTATTGTGCGTGCCCGGCAGGCAGAGAACCCCGCTAAAGGTCGGCTCTTCGAGCAGGACACCGGCGATCTGGGTTTCCTCCCCGCGCATGACATCGGCTGGTGAGGCCTGTTTTACCCCTGGCAGAATGCGCACGTCCCAGGTTTTGCAGCGCGCGCGTGTGGCCTGGCCTATGCCGGGCGGCGAGCAGGGGGTGGCGACATAAGGCGCTTCGGTCCAGCCTTGCCGGGACCCGGCCATGCCACAGATCAGAACGGGCAGGGACTGGGAAGGCGGAACACCTGCCAACAGGTCGGTCAGCACAGGTTCGAATTGATCCTGATCCAGCCGTCCCATGCCCTGATCGCTGCGGCGGTGATCCAGAACCCGACCATCATGGGACATGAGCCAGACGCGCACATGCGTCGTGCCCCAATCCACCGCAACCCAATCTGGATGTATTGCGTCAATGCTCATCCGGTCACCACAACACCACCGTCCACCACCAACGATTGCCCGGTCATCATACGGCTGGCTTTAGAGGCCAGGAACAAGGTAGGCGAGACAATGTCGTCAGGCACCAGATGCTCTTTGAAGCATTGCCGGTCCAGATGCGCAGCCAGAGCTTCGGGCTCGGCCCACATGTCCAGTTGCTTTTGCGTCAGCACCCATCCCGGCGCCAGCGCGTTTACGCGGATGCTGTCAGGGCCAAACTCTCGCGCAAGGCTCCGGGTCATGCCATTGATGCCCGAATTCGCTGTGGTGTAGGCTGGGTAGCCTGCGTTTCCCATCATGTAGCTGATCGAGGTAAAGTTGATGATCGACCCACCACCTGCGGTCTTCATGCCAGCGATCACGGCCTGGCAGGCAAAGAAATAGGCTTTGAGGTTCACCGCTTGCGACCAATCCCAGAAGGCTTCGTCCACGTCCAATGTGGCATGGCGTTGATCGTTGGCAGCGTTGTTGACCAGAACGGTGATCGGCCCGTGCGTGTCTGCGCAAGTGTCGATCGCGGCCTGCAGCGCTGCTATGTTGGTGATGTCACATTGTACGAAAAGCGGGCGATTGCCGGTTTCACGCTCCATTTGGTCAACGAATGCGCTTGCATCAGATCGCCCAACAAAACCCACTTTGGCCCCTTGCCGCAGGAACCCTTCGGTCAAGGACGCGCCAATACCGGACCCGCCGCCCGTGATAAAGACGGACGCACCAGATAGATCATCATAGACCGTGCGCATCAGTGGCTCTCCCGTGTGACGGGGCGGGTGTCTTTGCCCACCAGAAAATCCAGATCGGCGCCCTGATCAGCTTGTAGAACGGTATCGACATACAGCTTGGCGTACCCGCGAGAGTAATGCGCGGGCTCGGGTGTCCAGTCGGCGCGGCGTTTCGACAGTTCAGCGTCATCCACCAGCAGCTCTAGCATGCCCTGGGATGCGCTGACCTTGATGCGGTCGCCGGTTTTGACCAGGGCAAGCGGGCCACCGGCCTGTGCCTCGGGCGAGACATGCAGGATTACGGTGCCAAAGGCCGTGCCCGACATGCGCCCGTCCGAGACGCGGATCATATCGCGTACGCCTTCGCGGACCAACTTGGCAGGGATTGGCATGTTGCCGACCTCGGGCATGCCGGGATAGCCCATGGGACCAGCACCTTTGAGCACAAGGATCGTGTCAGGCGTCACTGGCAGGTCGTCGCGGTCGATCTGTTCTTTCAGCTCTTCGATGGTGTCAAAGACAAAAGCCGTGCCTTCATGCTCCAGCAGATGATTCGAGGCGGCCGAGGGCTTTACGATGGCTCCGTCCGGGGCAAGGTTGCCGCGAAGAACACGCAGCCCGGCGGCAGGTTTCACCGGATCATCAAAGGGGCGGATGACATCCGTGTTGAAACATTCAGCCCCATCCGCGTAGGCGGTGATGTCGCCATTCAGAACCGTCGTCGCTGACCGTAGATGCCCTTTGCCCAGAAGCTCTTGCAACACGACGGGCATGCCGCCGGCATAGCAGAAGTCTTCCATCAAGTACTTGCCCGAGGGCATGCAATTGACCAGCAGAGGGATCTCGCTGCCCAGCTCGAAATCCGCGAGTTTCAGGTCAACACCCACACGTCCGGCCAAAGCCAGCAAATGCACCACGGCATTGGTTGACCCGCCAACAGCAGCATTGGCCAGGATTGCATTCTCAAAGGCTTCGCGCGTCAGGATGTCAGATGGTTTCAGGTCTTCGTCTACCATCTCGACAATCCGTTTGCCGGTTAGATGGGCCAACGCCATGCGACGGGCGTCGACCGCTGGAAGGGCCGCATTTGTCGGCAGGCTCATCCCCATCGCCTCGACCAAAGACGCCATGGTCGAGGCCGTGCCCATGGTCATACACACGCCCTTGGACCGGCTCATGCCGGATTCAGCGGCCATGAAATCGCTCAGTGTCATGTCCCCCGCGCGCACCGCTTCGGAGAATTTCCACACATCCGTGCCCGAGCCTATGTCCTTGCCCTGCCATTTGCCGTTCAGCATCGGGCCAGAGCTGACCACGATGGCAGGCAGGTCGACCGAAGCCGCCCCCATCAGCTGCCCCGGTGTGGTCTTGTCACAGCCCCCCAGCAGGACAACGCCGTCGATGCCATAGGCGCGAATGCTCTCTTCCACGTCCATCGACAGAAGGTTGCGAAACAGCATGGCGGTGGGTTTCATCTGGGTCTCGCCCAGCGACATCACTGGGAATTCGACCGGGAAACCTCCGGCCTCCCACACGCCGCGTTTCACGCCTTCGGCCAGGTCGCGCAGGCCCGAGTTGCAGGGGGTGAGTTCCGACCAGGTGTTGCAGATGCCAATCACCGGCCGCCCGTCAAAGGCATGATCCGGGTAGCCCTGATTTTTCATCCACGAGCGGTGGATGAACCCGTCCTTGTCCAGCTTGCCGTACCAGTCGGCGCTGCGGCGTTTCTTGGTCATGCGGCTTTCCTTTTGCGGGCCCATTCAGGGATCCAATTGCCATGCGCGGCAAGCATGTCTGTGATCAGCGAGCGGATCTGGCGCAAGTCCAGTTCGGCGGCGGTGTGTGGGTCCATCATTGCGGCGTGGTAAAGGTGTTCAGGCTCTTCATCCAGAAGCGCACGCACAGTCAACTCTTGCACGTTGATCTGGCTGCGCATCAGCGCGATCAGCTGTGGCGGGATGTTGGTGACGATGGTGGGTTGCACGCCGTTCATGTCCACCAGACAAGGAGTTTCCACGGCAGCGCCCAAAGGAAGCTGGGGGATTTGCCCGGTGTTGGGCAGATTGCCATAGGCGGCATAGGGCAGGCCTGTGACGATGGCGTTCATCATCTCGGCGGCGAACTCGTGGCTTTTGGGCACGTCGATGCTTGCAGCGGTATTCAGGGCCTTGGCCTGATCAGCCCATTCCGCGCGCTGTTCAATGCAACGCTTGGGGTATTCGTCCAGCGGGATACCAAAGGCTTCAATCAGGTCATCGCGCCCGTCTTTGATAAACCATGGAACGTATTCGGCCAGGTGTTCAGAGCTTTCGGTACAGAAGTATCCCAGGTGCTCCATCACTTCATACCGCACCTTGTTGCCACACCGCGGCATCAGGAGCGGTGGCTTTGGCAGCGCGCCTGATTGATACCCCTGCCGCAGAGCCGGGTAGAGGTCCTTGCCCGATGCATCCTCTAGCCGAAGGAAGAAAGCGACGTGGTTTACGCCCGCCACCTTATAGCGGATGTCACCTTGGGGCATGCCCAGATCATGGGCCATCTCCTGCACGGTGTTTTGTACCGAATGGCACAGGCCCACCTGTTTGATAAGGGGGAACCGCTCGGACATGGCCCAGGTGTTGATGGCCATAGGGTTGACGTATTGCATCATCAGGGCGTCGGGGCAGACGGCCTCCATATCCTGCGCGACCGACCAAAGATGCGGCACGGTGCGCAGGCCCCGCATGATGCCGCCGACGCCAAGGGTGTCGGCGATGGTCTGGCGCAGGCCGTAGCGCTTTGGCAGCTCAAAGTCTGTTACGGTGCAAGGATCATAGCCGCCGATCTGAAAGGCAGTGACGACGAAATCCGCCCCCTCCAGCGCGCGGCGTTGGTCGGTGTGGGTCTCAACCCGGGCGCCTGTGCCCATGGTTGCGATCATCTTGCGCGCCACTGCGGCGCTTTCCACCAGACGATCGGCGTCGATGTCCATCAAGGCGATCGTGGCATCGCGCAGCGCCTCGAAATGCAGCATGTCGCCCACGATGTTGCGCATGAAAATTGTGGACCCAGCCCCGATGAAGGTGAGTTTGGTCATTTGACAGCTCCAAGCGTGAGACCAGCGATGAAATGGCGTTGCATCATGAAAAACATGGCAACCGGGGGCAGGGCGGCAACGATGCTGCCCGCGCTCATAAGATGATACTGCGCCACGAATTGTGAGTTGAACGAGGTGATGCCGGCGGTGACAGGTTGTGCATCCGGGCCTTGTGTCAGAACGATGGCCCAAAAATAGTCGTTCCAGATGAAGGTGAAGATCAGGACCGACAGGGCCGCAATCGCGGGTTTCATCAGGGGCAGCACGATGTACCAGAAGATACGCCATTCTGCGATGCCTTCGACCCGGGCGGCCTCGATCAGCTCAAAGGGAAGCGCACGGATGAAGTTGCGCATGAAGAGTGTGCAGAACCCTGTCTGGAAAGCGATGTGAAACAGCACCAACCCAAGTTTGGTATCATACAGACCGGCTGAAACAGTCAGGTCGCGCACCGGCACCATCAGGATCTGAAAGGGTACGAAATTTCCGGCGATGAACATGAAGAAAATCAGCAGGTTACCCCGAAAGCGATAGATACCCAGGGCAAAGCCCGTCATGCACGACAGCGCCACGGCACCGATCACTGTGGGTACCGTGATCAGAACCGAGTTCAGCATGTAGCGCGGCATATCCGATTCTAGAAACACCTTGCCGTAATTGGTGAAGAACTCGAACGATGAGGGCAGGCCCCAATAGTTGCCGTTGGTGAAATCCGCCAAGGGACGAATGGAAAACATCGCCACCGCAATCAAGGGCAAGAGCCACATGATCAAGGCAAGCGGCACCAGCGCCTGATAGGTGATCTGAGCGCCGCGGCTGCGTTTTTCTATGGGGGTGGGGAACATGTCTGGGTCCTCCTCAATGCCGCGCGGCTTTTTCGTCTTGGTACATCGACCACAGGAAGTAGCCGATAAAGACGAGCATGATCAGGAACAGAACCACCGCGATCGCCGAGCCATAGCCCATTCGAAAGCCGTATTCGGATAGTGCCTTTTCGAACATGTAGAAGCTCAACACCCGGGTCGAGCCAAAGGGGCCGCCGTTGGTCATGATCGAGATCAGGTCAAACGACCGCAAGGCACCGATGATGGTGACCACAAAGGCGATGAAGGTGGCCGGTTTCAGCTGTGGCAAGATCACGTGCCAGAGCATCCGCCAACCTTTGGCCCCGTCCAGGCGCCCGGCCTCGATCTGTTCTGGATCGACGGCGTTCAGGCCGGTCAGGTACAGGATCATGCAGTATGCGGTCTGCGGCCAGAGGCCCGCCGCGATGATGCCATAGGTGGCCAGCGTTGGATCGCCCAGAACGTTGATCGGGTCCATCCCGACGACGCCCAGAACGGCATTCAACAGTCCCTCGCGTGGCAGGTAGAACCAGCTGAAGACAAGGCCGACGACAACCTGACTAATGACGAAAGGAAAGAAAAACAAAGACTTGTACAGACGAATGCCAACGATAGTCTGGTTCAGGAACAGCGCGATAAGCAGTCCGGCAGGGATCGCCAACAGATAAAGCACCAGCCATTTGACGTTGTTCCAGAGCGAGATTTCGAACGCGCGATCCGTCGCCAGTTCGCGATAATTGTCCAGCCCGACATAGGTGGCCTGTCCCAGTCCGTCCCAGTCATAAAGCGAGATGTTAAAGCTCTGGAGGATCGGGATGATCACATAGGCCAGAAAGAACAGAACGCCGGGCGCCAGAAACAGTAGCGGCGTCAGCGTCATCCGGTTGCGCCGGACCCAGCTCATGTCGTCATGTGCGGTAGCCATAAGTTTCCTCCCGATAGCCCCCGGCGCAGTGTGGCGCCGGGGGCTGTGTCGTGGTTATTTGTAGATGCGCCCGCGTGCGCTCTCGAGACGGTTCAGGATGTCATCCAGGTTGTCCGGGAACACCATGAACTCTTGCAGGCCTTCCATTGCCAGAGCGGCCATTTCTGCCGGGAAGTCGCGGTCAAAGAATTGTGCAATACCGCCGGTGGCATTGTTTGACAGCATTTCGAACCCTTGCTGCAGGAACTCGTCATCGCCGACCGATGCGTTGGCATTGACGGGCAACTGACCCAAGGCGTCCGCCGCGTTGATCTTGGATTGCACGTCCGGCGACGTGACGTATTGCAGGAAGGCGCGCGCCGCCGCTTTGTTCTGCGCATTGGCTGCGATGTGGAAGGTGTCGGTTGGGGCATCTTCGCCCATAGCGACATCAGCGATCTTGGGGAACTGGTAGAAATCGATCTGGTCATCGCCCAAGCCCGCTTCGCGCAGATGCGGCACCACAAAATTGCCCATCAGGTAAGCCGCTGCTTCGCCTTTGAGCATGAAGGGCAGAGCTTCTTGCCAGCTGTAGGTCTGGTGGTCGTCGATGAACGCGCCCATGTCGATCAGCTTGCGCCAGTTGGCGAAGGTCTCGCGCACACGATCGTCGGTCCATTCCACTTCGCCGCGGGCCAGCTGCATGTGGAAGTCAAAGCCGTTGGTGCGCATGTTGAGATAGTCGAACCAGCCACCAGCGGTCCACAGGAACTTGGACCCAATGGTGTAGCATTTGCGGCCTGAATCGATGATTTTCTGGCAGTTGGCCATTTCTTCTTCAAAGGTGGTCGGTTCGCTCAGCCCCAGTTCTTTGAAGATATCCTCGCGGTAGTAGATGCCCCACTGGTAATAGGTATAGGGCACGCCCCATTGCTTGCCGTCCATGGTCATCGCGCCCTTGACGCTGTCCAGACCTGGCAGGTCGCCGCTGGCGTACATGTCCGAGATATCTTCGAACAGGCCCGCGCGCACATAGGGTCCCATGCGGTTGGCGGCATACCAGTTGACGACATCGGGTGGGTTGGCCGTCAGCGCATTGCGGATCTGGCTTTTCCAGGCTTCACGGTCAACCACCTCCAGTTCAACTGTCAGGCCGGGATGCTGTTCATCGAAACCGGCGGCAAGTCCTTCCATAACAGCGCGCGGCGCCGGGTTCGACATATCCGAAATGATGCGCAGGGTGCCTGATAGATCGTCGGCCAGCGCCATCGTTGTCAGGCCCGCGCTCAGGGCGAGCGTCCCAACGGTCGCTTTCAAGGTGTTCAGCATAAGGTTCCTCCCAGATGATGCCGATATGCGTTTTGTAGTAGTTCCAAATAATGAAACTAGATATCAACTATTGAAACTATGTCCGCCTTTGGTTACAGCTGTCAACAGTTTCCTCACGAACACGAGGGAGTAGGAGGAGGGCAGATGGGCGCTATGGATAAAAGCCCGCAGACCGCGGATGGCACGGTTGGCAAGGCGTTACACGTGCTGGACATGGTGGCTGCACACATGCGGCCGGTGCGGTTCAACGATATCCTGACCGACAGCCCGTACCCTAAGGCGACGCTCTACCGCTTGCTGCAAACTTTGACCAATCAGGGCATGCTGAGCTTTGATCCAGACGGTGGAACCTATGCGCCGGGGATCCGATTGGTCCGGCTTGCCCATTCGGCTTGGCGTCAAAGTTCGCTAGCGCCTTTGGCGCGTCCGCATTTGGATGAATTGTCGTCGCAAGTCCAAGAGACCATTCACCTTGCCCAGCTGGACCGTGGACAGGTGCTCTATGTTGACAAGCGAAACGCAGCCACACCTGTCGAGATGTTTTCGCAGGCGGGGAAGGTGGGGCCGGGCTATTGCACCGGGGTTGGCAAGGCGATGATGGCTTACCTAAACGACGATGCGCGCGAAGACGCGATACGTCACCAGTCTTATTTCCGTCATACCGACCACACGCTGACCTCGCCCGACGCCTTACGTGCGGAGCTTGCGCATATTCGCAGTCGCGGTGTCGCCTATGACCGCGAAGAGCACGAGGTCGGGATCATTTGCATTGCAGCGCCGATCCTGTTGCCAGGGGGGCGTATGATCGGCGCCCTCTCGATCACAACCTCGACGCAGCACAAGTCGCTGAGGGATCTGGATCAACTGGAACCCATGCTGCAGGCCTGCGCCAACAACATCGCCGGAGCTGCCGAAAACTGGCAGTTCCCAAGCTGACACGAAAAGGGGAGGAACGCCCATGTCCGGCGTCACGCTGAGAAATGCGGTCAAAAGGTACGGTGACGTACAGGTGATCCACGACATTGACCTGCAGATCGACAATGGCGAATTCTGCGTCTTTGTTGGCCCGTCGGGGTGTGGCAAGTCCACGTTGTTGCGGATGATTGCCGGATTGGAGGAAACCTCAAGCGGCGAGATCCGTATTGGTGATCGGGACGTGACGCGGATTGATGCCTCGGAACGTGGGGTGGCAATGGTGTTCCAGACCTACGCGCTTTACCCGCATATGACCGTCGAAGAAAACATGGGCTTCGGCCTTAAAATGAACGGACACCCCAAAGCCGAGGTTCGTGAAAAGGTCTCGGAGGCCAGCCGGATCCTGCAATTGGACCAGTACCTGAAACGCAAACCCAAAGCATTGTCTGGCGGACAGCGCCAAAGGGTGGCCATCGGTCGGGCCATTGTGCGCGGTCCCGAGGTGTTCCTGTTTGACGAGCCGCTCTCCAATTTGGACGCCGAGTTGCGCGTCGACATGCGGGTCGAAATCGCGCGCCTGCACAAGGAGATCGGCGCGACGATGATCTATGTGACCCATGATCAGGTCGAGGCGATGACGCTGGCGGACAAGATTGTGGTCTTGCGGGCAGGTGTGGTCGAACAGGTTGGCAGTCCGATGGATCTGTATAACGATCCCGACAATCGATTTGTCGCGGGCTTTATCGGTTCACCCAGCATGAACTTTCTGAACGGCGTGGTTCAAGGGGGGCAAGTGCGTGTCCCCGCGCTGGGCAATCGGATGATTTCTGCGGATGTTGCGCTGCCTGCCGAAGGCCAAGAGGTGCTGGTCGGCGTCCGCCCACAGCATCTGACTGTCGAAGCGGGTGAGGGCGGGGCCACTTTGGATTTGCGCGAGCGTTTGGGGGGCGTTTCATACGACTATCTGGTCACGGGAACAGCTGAGAAACTGATCGTGGAAAACCGTAACGAGGACACGTTGCCGGAGGGAAGCGCTGTCATCGTGGGCTTTGAGGATCGCGATTGCATGTTCTTCGATGCCCAGAACGAAAAGCGTTGCCGTTAGTCAGGCCTTAGGCTCAGGAGCCATTGATTTTCACTGTACTGCGTGATTCACCACGCCCAAAACGAGCGGTGAACATGTCTGACCTTTTCTGGCTAAACAACGAGCAGATGGCCCGTCTGGAGCCCTTCTTCCCCAAGTCCCACGGGAAGCCTCGCGTGGACGACCGACGCGTCCTGAGCGGGATTATCTTCATAAACCGCAATGGGTTACGGTGGCGGGACGCAGCCAAGGAAT
>NZ_ONZG01000040.1 GCF_900302455.1 Falsiruegeria mediterranea M17 | reverse complement strand
GCCATCGCCCAAAACCTCCGGAAACTAGCAAAACTCAAGCCAATGGTGACAACCACCGGCTGACAACAAGCCTCAGCATCGGTCGTTCAATAAAATCAGCGCAGTAGCTAAACGCGCAACGCCAAAACCAACGACCTTTTCAACGAAATCCGCCCTTCCAGTATGGGGAGGCTTCGAAGCTCCTGCGGATTGCTTATGTCCGCTTTGGGCTGGCATCAGCCTTCGCAGCAGGATCCAACGAAGGTTGGCTGAGCGGACGAAGCGGGCTTGTGCGGTTGCAGCTATTGCTTACACGGGTTTTCTTCGCGCCTGTGGCAACATGCTATCGGTGACGCGGTGGTTTCACCAGACCAGTCGTTCAATCAGTTCGGTCTCGATTGTAAAGAACTCCTAGGGGCTAAAGCTGATCAGGGCGCGTTGGAGTGGATGCAGCTTAGCTGGTTGCGCCAACGCCAGTTGTGGCATTGGCAGCCCGGCGACACTGAACGTCGCAGCGTGACAACGAGTCTGTATCGGTGATCGATGGTTAACTGCGGCAAGCTGAGGCTGAGCGTTCCCTTCTATCACCGACCGATAACGCGATCTTGGTTTCAATCGTAGCCCTGACGTGACATGAATTGAGCCGAGGCATCTGCGCTAATCCACTATTTATAGAACAAAGGATCCACTTATGACCTCTGCCAAACCAAATGTCGGTGCGCAAATCGAACAAATGAGCTTTTTAAGGCTAGGGTCCGAGGACAAGATTACGATCGGTCAAAAAAAGGACCGTTGGACAATGCTGTTTGTCTATCGGGGCAAACATTGCCCGCGCTGCAAGCGTTTCCTGAACAAGTTGAATGCGGTATTGCCATCCTGGCTTGATGTAATGGACGTGGTTGTTGTTTCCGCGGACAACCAAGAGAAAGCTGAGGCTGACAAAGCTGAATTCGGTTGGGATTTCGATCTCTGCTATGGAATGAACGAGGCGCAAATGCGTGCGCTTGGTCTTTATGTGTCATCACCTCTATCTGATGCAGAAACGACAGGTCTTTTCGCCGAACCTGGCGCGTTTGGTATCCGTCCGAACGGGACGCTGATGCTGGTCGATATCTCAAACGGTCCTGCGGCACGTCCCGATTTGGAAGAACTTCTGGACGGTATGAAATTCAACATTGATAGTGACCGTCCGGAACGAGGTACGGCCTAAAATCAACGGGTTGCCTGGCTCCGGTTACTCAAAGTAACCGGGGTGCGTTTTGTGAATGAACGATTGATCAGCCCCACCTGAGTGGTCCGGTTTGATTGTTAGTGCATGATTGGCCTTTGGTCCATCTGGACGATGGTTTCGGGCGCTGGCGGGCGATAACCTAGGGCACTATGTGGACGTTTCGTGTTGTAGTTTTTTCTCCATTGTTCGATCAGGATTTGTGCTTCG
>NZ_ONZG01000015.1 GCF_900302455.1 Falsiruegeria mediterranea M17 | reverse complement strand
TGCCCCGTCAGAACCTCAACCTGCCGCAACTTCGTGACAATCTCCTCAGGCTTTGGTCGCTTGTTGGCCATGTGTTTCCTCCGTTTTCCTAAACATAGCGGAGGACCACTTCAGTGGGGGAAGACCAGCAAACAGTTGGGTGCAGCCGATGAGCGTGATCTGTTTCCCGAAGCGCTGCGTGTCGTGGATGAAGTGCGCCCCAAGGCGGTGATGCTTGAGAACGTGCGCGGCTTCATGGATGCGGTGTTTCATGATTACCGCCAGAAACTGAAGCGCCAGCTCAAGAAGATGGGCTACAGCTTTGTCGACTGGCATCTCTATAACGCGAGCGATTTCGGCGTGTCACAGTTGCGCCCCCGGGTCGTGATTGTTGCCGTGCGCGATGAGTTTGCCGACAAATTCGAATGGCCCAAGGGGGGCGATATGCAGCCGCCCAGTGTGGGCAACCTGCTGCATGATCTGATGGGAGCGAGAGGATGGACCGGTGTCGATCAGTGGCGCGACGGCGCGGATGAAATTGCGCCGACCATCGTCGGCGGATCCAAGAAACACGGCGGTCCCGATCTGGGCCCGACCCGCGCGCGGCGCGCCTGGGAGGTTTTGGGGGTCAACGGCAAGTCGATCGCGGAGGAGGCACCAGACCCCGATTTCGAAGGGATACCGCGTCTGACCGTGCGTATGGTGGCGCGTATTCAGGGGTTCCCGGACGACTGGCAGTTTGCCGGGCGCAAGACCAATGCATACAGGCAGGTTGGCAATGCCTTTCCGCCGCCCGTGGCCGAGGCTGTGGCGCGCAACGTCAAGGCGGCGATCACCGCGCGGCGTCTTTACGCGGTCGCCTGAGCATGACCTGGCTGCGCGAGGCGCGGGCGCGGTTTCATGCCAGATGCCTGTCCGGCCCGATCACGGAAACACGCGGTGTTCCGTCGGTGGCAGATGTCTCCAATACCTCGAGCCGCGAAATCGCAAAGGCCATGGTGGCAAAGATTGGCCCACTGATCAGCCATGCCGAGAAACCGGCTGGGCAGACCGCAGGCAGCCTGTTTGAGGCCGCGTGCCAGGATTTCATTGCGGAGTGTTTCGAGCAGTTTACCCATCTGCGACCAGGGCGGTTTTCCGTCGAGCGGGGGCAACAGATTTCACGCTACGCGCAATATGCGCATTTGGATGAGCTGCGCGCTCTGGCGGATGCGAGTCGGACGCTCAAGACGCATCTGGGCACGGACTACCTGATCAAGCCGGATGTGGTTGTGGTGCGTGGGGCCGAGACGGATGCAGTGATCAACCAGAGCGGCGATCTGGTGGATGCTTCGGTGGCGCGGCACTCGGGCCTGCGCCAGGCCAATGGGGCGCGAGCGACATTGCATGCTTCGATCAGTTGCAAGCTGACGATCCGGTCAGACCGAGTGCAGAACCCCCGCTCTGAGGCGCTGAACCTGATCCGCAACCGCAAGGGGCGGTTGCCGCATATCGTGGCGGTGACCGCAGAACCCGTGCCGTCGCGGATTGCGGCGATTGCGCTTGGGACGGGGGATATGGACTGTGTGTACCATTTCGCGTTGCTCGAACTGGTCGAGACCATGCGCGAACAGGAGCGCGACGCGCTGGAACTGGTCGAGACGATGATCGACGGACAGCGGCTCAGGGATATCTCGGATCTGCCATTGGATCTGGTGGTCTGAAAGAGGAGAGGAGTTCTCCCGCCCGTCGTCAATTTTTCTGCCGAAAAACCTCCTCCCGTTGGGCCCAGCCTCGCTCCGCTCGGCGGTTGGTGCTTGTCGTGAAACAGATGCCCTATGCGGGACCGCGCCGAGCCGCAGGCGAGGCGCCCGGCCCAACGGAGCAAGGGCCCGTGAGGGCATGTAGCGAGGGCGGGAGCCTTCCCCTGTTCTGAGAACCGAGCCCGGGTTCAGTCGCGAAACGCTTCTGCCAGCACATCCTCGGCTTGGGGCGCCACGCGACGTTCGGCGCGCAACAGGCGAAGGCGTTGGCGATGCCCCGCCTCGATATGGGTACGCATCGCGGCCTCGGCTGCGTCCGCATCCCGGTCACGCAGCGCGCGCAGGATGGCCTCGTGCTCTGTGACGGAATCGGCGGCGCGCGTGGGGTCTGACAGTATGATCGGACCCAGGATCAGCAGGGTTTTCTGCAGCCCGGCCATGGCCTTGATCAGAAACCGGTTTTTGGCCGCGTCCAGCAGGGTCAGGTGAAATTGCCGGTTCAGGTGATAGGCCTGGGGCAGATCATCGCAAGCGACCATGTCGGCGTTCAACGCCTCCAGCTCAGCCAACTCGATGTCGGATGCCGTACGCGCCGCCATCCGTGCAGCTGTGCCTTCGAGCACGGCGCGCATGTCATAAAGCTCCATCACCTCGGCATAGCCCAGCTTGCGGATCGTGGCGCCCACGCGGGGGACATGTTCGACCAACCCGTCCACCTCGAGCATGCGGATGGCTTCACGCACGGGTGTGCGGCTCAGCTCCAACCGAGAAGCCAGCTCGGTTTCGGTCACCCGGTCGCCGGCCTGCAGGGTGCCGTTGCGGATGTCATCCAGCATTCGGGCATAGGCGATGGCGGCTGAAGAATTTTCTTTCCGCGGTGTGCTGCTCATGAGATTGGCCTTGGATTGACAGTATTGCATCCGATTGTATACGACTGGATGCATAAGTTCTAGAGCCCGAGTCTGCCCCATGCCCTTGCCGCCACGTTTGGTAACCTTTGTGATCGCTGCGCTTGGGGCAGGGGTGTTCTGGGCGCTGGCCTTGCCGCTGCCTTTTCTGTTTGGCCCGATGTGCACCTGCCTGATCGCGGCGCTGGCAGGGGTGCAGTTGCAGGGCGTCAAGGTGATCTCGACCTCAGCCCGCACGGTGCTTGGCGTCGCCGTAGGCAGCGCCATCACGATCGACTTGATGATGAAACTGCCTGATATGGCGGTGACGCTGGCGATCATGGCCGCCTACATTGCCTTGATCGCGGTGATTGGCGTTCCGTTTTTCACACGGATCTGTGGCTTTGACCGGGTGACCGCCTATTTCAGCGCCATGCCGGGCGGGTTGCAGGACATGATCCTGTTCGGGCAAGAGGCAGGCGGCAATGTGCGCGCCTTGTCACTGATCCACGTGACCCGCGTTCTCGTGATCGTCTCGATCGCGCCGTTCATCCTGACCGAGTTCTATGGGGTCTCTCTCAGCGGGGCCGTTGGTGCACCGGTGACGGACATACCCCCGACACAACTGGCAGTGATGGTGGTGATCGCCATCGCGGGCTGGAAAGGGGGCGAGCGGGTTGGGCTCTTTGGTGCAGCGATCCTGGGTCCTCTGATCCTTGGGGCGGCGGCAACGCTCTTGGGTGTGCTTAGCTATCGTCCGCCAGCCGAAGCGATCTTTGTTGCGCAATTTGTGATCGGCATGGGGCTGGGCGTCTCTTACACCGGCATTACGGCAACCGAGCTGCGCCGGATCGTTTTGTCTGGCGCGGCCTTTGTCGTGGTGTTGGCGGCGATGGCCGCGGCGATCACGCAAGCGGTTGTTGTATTGGGGCTAGCCGAGCCGGTCGAAGCGTTTTTGGCGTTCTCACCCGGGGGGCAGGCCGAGATGACGGTACTGGCGCTGGTTGTCGGGGCCGACCTTGGATTTGTGGTGCTGCATCACCTGGTTCGGATGGTCGTTGTCATCGCAGGTGCTCCGGTGGCCGCGCGATATTTCCTGAATGAAAAAGAATGACAAAAACTGCGCGTTTCCCTCTTGCGTCTGCCTGTCAGCTTGGGTAAATCCGCCCCCACGGGTGATTAGCTCAGTTGGTAGAGCGCTTCGTTTACACCGAAGATGTCGGGAGTTCGAGCCTCTCATCACCCACCATATCTTTCAATGACTTAGGCTGTTTTTGCGAAGTGCGCCTTAGGTCACCGAACCTATCAAACTCCAAAGTAGCAGCGGCATCGGCCAAATGTTCAGGCATGAACCGGGCATAGATCTTCAGGGTGATCTGAATATTGGAGTGCCCAAGATACTGGCTCACCGCCTATATGGGCGGCCCAGACGACAACATCTTCACGGCTACAGTGTGCCGAATCTGGTGGATGTTCAAACCTTTCAATCCTACGCGTTCAAGGGCGTCGAGACGCGACAGTAGATGATCGCGTTCGCTTGTTCATTTTCGGTTGTTGATCCTGCCATTGGTCCTCTTCTGCGCGGGTCTGCGCCCATTCGTTGTTCAACAAGGATACCAAATCACTGGAATCCTGATCCAATGCTTCCTGATCTTCTCCACAGATTTGCGGAACGGGTTTGATGTCATATGGTTACCGCCGGGTCGCGGCCCGGCTGCGGGGTGCTGGCCGGATCCTCTTGGCAGATTGCTTTGCAATGGCCTGTCGGGCGACGGGTGAATGACAAACGTGCTTGACGTCTATGGTGGCGGGAGGGGCCGAAGGGTGAAATGGTCGGGGAAGACAACAACTAAAGCGATACTTTCTATAGCTATCTTACGACATGAACTGCACAAGACGCGTGGCGAACAACACGTGCCGCGGTAGATCCCGACAGGTAGTCCTGTAGGCCGGGTCGATGGCTCGCAATAACAATGCAATCGGCTTGATGATTTTCGGCATAGTCCAGAATGGTCCGTCCCGAATGACCCTCGACAATGTTCAGAGTGGCATTCTCCAAACCCTCCAGCATGGGGTTAAGCACTTCAGAGATTTTCGATTTGGCGATTTCAAAGTGATCTGCAGGAAGCAAGTCTTCTGAATACTGAGGAAGATGCTCCACAACATGCAAAACGAAAATCTGTCCATCTTCTCCACTCAGAGTCTGGGCAACTTTCATCGCCGTTTTCCCATCGCGGTCTGTATCAAGAGAAATAGGCACAAGAATATTGTCATACATTTGCTGATTTCCATTTTGCAGAAATTGTTTTTGTTCTCTGGTCTTCATCACCACGCTGAAAAAGTGACCCGTAACGGTCGATCAAGAAAATCGTCGCGGGTCTCAGTTCAGGGAGGTCACGCAGGGGCGAACAGGTCTTTGTAGTCGTCACGCAGCTCTTTCTTTTGCACTTTGCCCATGGTGTTGCGCGGAAGTTCGGGCAAGACGACCAACTTCTGTGGCTGTTTGAAACGCGCGAGCGAGGTTCCGACGCTTTTTTTGATTGCTTCAAGGTCAAGCTCTGCCCCAGCTTCAGCCACAAGAACGCCAACGACAGTTTCGCCAAAGTCTGGATGGGGGACACCTATGACAGCACTTTCCAGTACGCCCTCTTCGTCATCCAGGATGAGCTCGATCTCTTTGGGGTAGATGTTGTACCCACCCGAGATAATGAGATCCTTGTTACGACCGACGATATGCAGGTAACCGTCATCATCGATCTGTCCAAGGTCGCCGGTTATGAAGAAACCATCTTCTCGCAGTTCTTCAGCGGTCTTTTCTGGCATCTGCCAATAGCCTTTGAAGACGTTAGGACCACGCACCTCAATTTCGCCGATCTCGCCCTGTGGCAGGGTTGCTCCTGAGTCACTGTCTGTGATCTTGATCTCGATGCCGGGAAGCGGGAACCCAACAGTGCCTGCACGGCGCTCACCCACGTAGGGGTTGGACGTGTTCATATTGGTTTCAGTCATACCGTAGCGCTCTAGGATGCGGTGGCCTGTGCGGTCTTCGAATTGTACATGTGTCTCTGCCAGCAACGGTGCACTGCCGGACACGAACAACCGCATACCCTTTGCCAGTTCTTTGGTGAAACGCGCGTCTTCCAACAGGCGGGTGTAGAATGTTGGTACGCCCATCATGGTTGTCGCGGATGGCATTCGATCAATGATCACATCGAGATCGAACTTCGGCATAAAGATTATCTTGCTACCTGCGAGCAGCGAGATGTTTGTTGCCACAAACAGTCCGTGTGTGTGGAAAATCGGCAATGCATGCAGAAGGATATCATCAGATGTGAATTGCCACTCTCTGGTCAGAGCCTGACAGTTTGAAAGCAGATTCCCCTGGGTCAGCATCGCGCCCTTGGACCGCCCTGTTGTTCCTGAAGTGTAGAGGAAGGCAGCCAAGTCATCTTCGGACCGGTCGACGGTCGAGAATGTGGACGGCATCACCTCGGCTTGCAGTGCAAAACTGCCGCTTCCGTCGTTGTTCATTGTTTCCAGAACTGCGCCTGTTGCCTCTGCAATTGGCTCCAGCTCTTCAGATCGTTTGGCATCGCAAAGGATGACCCGCGCACCACTGTTTTCGACGAAGTATGAAACTTCGTCTGGTGTGTAGGCGGTATTCAAAGGTAGGAACACGAGCCCGGACTGGACACAAGCCGCATAGACAGCCAGCGCCTGAGGCGATTTTCCTATCTGGACCGCAACGCGGTCACCCGGTTTGAGGCCGAGTTGTGTGAAAACGTGCGCATATTGGGCTGCACGCTCAAGGTAATCGCTGTGCGAGATGATAGCACCATCCGCCAACTCAAGGAATGGTGTCGTCTTGCCCAGATGTTGCCCGAAAAGTGTATCATACAATGGGTTTGCCATTATCAATCTCCTGTGCTTTTGGGGGTCACTGACCCGCTCAGCGTTTTGACTGCAGCGGACGCGACGACCGTTTGATCCCCAACAAATTGCTCGTGGTTTTGCGAGATTTGAGAGAGGTCATAGAGATAGTTGACCATCGTCCCGTTGGACTGTCTGCGCCCATTCGGCGAAGTGTCTGCTTCTGCATGGACGGCGTGAACCATGGCGCCATTGCCCAGATGGAATCTCGCCACTGGGTCAAACGGCATACCGTCAGATCGTTTGGCCTCCAGCAGGTAGTGCGCGGCGAGGGCTTGATTGTCTGCGGCCTTCAATACCTCTAGGTCCGTTCCACCAAGCCATTTGTTCAGCCCGGGTATTGGTGACAGCGTCACAAATGTAGAAAGCCCCGGCAGATCCTTTGATAGATCCGAAACGACTTGTTTGATGAGAGAATTGCCGAATGAAATACCCGCAAGCCCGGATTGGCAGTTGGAAATCGAATAGAAGACAGCAGTGTCGGCATCTTCTGCCTCGATCTCATCTCGCCCGTCCGCAAGCAAATCTTGAATCGAATTTGGAACGCCTTTGGTAAGAGCCACCTCAACAAAGATGAGGGGTTCATCTGCCATCGATGGATGGAAGAAGCCAAAGCAACGACGGTCTGTCGGTTTCAACCTGCGCCGCAGGTCATCCCAACTGTCAATTTCATGCACGGCTTCGTAGGCAATGATTTTCTCTAGGATGTCCGCTGGGCTGGCCCAATCAATTGGCCGCAGCACCAAGAAGCCTCGATTGAACCAAGACGCAAACAAATGCTTGAAATCCACATCTAATGGCTCAAGGTCAGGGCGTTCCTTCATCAAGCCCAACAGGTCCTTGCGCATCTTAACCAATTGGCCGGTCGCGCCCTGAACTTGATTGAGACGTCTTGCCAATTCCTGGCGTCGCGGTTCACAGGCTGCCGCAAAGGCACGATATGTGCCTTTGCTTGGATTGTGTTTGTACGCTTCCAGCGAACTGATGACCGCGTCAGGATCGATCTCAAGCTCATGTGCCATGAACTCAAAGAACCCGGTTTTCTCTTCCGCGCTCATTGCTGCGTAGCGATCCAGCAGGTTACGGGCCAGCGTTACACCGGACACCTCTCCATGGCTGCTGAGCAGGGCTTCACACAGTTCTGATGTGGTTCTGCCATCAACTTCACCCGAGAGCGCCTTTTGGTAACGCCGCTCGAACACCGTCGAAATCAGCTCGCTGAAGTAGCTCATACCGCTTCTCCCATCACGAAGTCCGGCAACCAGGTTGCAATGCCAGGGAAGAAGCAGAGCAGGATGATTGCAATTACCATGCAAGCCACGAACGGCAGCGACCCCTTGAGAATGGTCTTGAGCGAGATGTCGGGCGCGATGCCGTTGATCACGTAAAGGTTCAAGCCCACGGGTGGCGATATCAGGCCAATCTCCATGTTGATTGTCAGAACAACCGCGAACCAGATTGGGTCAAATCCAGCTGTTGTGATGATCGGCAGCAAGATCGGCGCAGCCATCAGGATCACTGCGACCGGTGGCAGGAAGAAACCTGCAACCAAGAGAAACAGCATGACAAAGCCCATCAGGACCCAGCGGTTTACATCCAGTGTCCCGATCCATTCTGCAATTGCTTGCGTAATGAACAGGCTCGACAGCATATAGGAGAAAACACCGGCGGCTGCGATGATGAACATGATCATCACGCTTTCCTTGGTGCTGTCCCGCAGAACAACCCACAGGTCCTTGGGGTTCCACAGCTTGTAGATGACCATTGCGATCAGCAAGCATAGCAGCGCGCCAACGGCAGCCGTTTCAGATGGTGTCGCGATGCCGCCATACATTGCATAGAGAACGCCAATGATGATCCCCAGGAATGGCAACACGCGGGGCAGAATTTCGAATTTTTCTTTCCAAGTGTAATTGCCCGCGCTCAGCAGAGCCTTGTCGCCGGATTTCCAGGTGGAGTAGAGCGACCAGAGCATGAAGAGCATCACAAGCAAGAGACCGGGCAGGACGCCTGCAAGGAACAGACGACCAATCGAGGTTTCTGTCGCGATGCCGTAGACGATCATGGTGACCGACGGTGGGATCAGAATACCCAATGTACCACCCGCCGCGATCGACCCTGCGGCCACGCCATCGGGATAGCCACGCTTGCGCATCTCGGGGATGCCCATTTTGCCGATGGCCGCACAGGTGGCCGGGCTCGAGCCAGACATCGCAGCAAAGAGCGCGCAAGCGCCAAGGTTCGAGACGACCAGACCGCCAGGAACCCGCGTCAGCCAGCGTTCAAGAGCTTCGTATAGGTCGGCCCCCGCTCTGGTTGATGCGATTGACGAGCCCATGATGATGAACATCGGGATCGAAAGGAGTGCAAAGTTATCGAGCTTACCGAAGAGAATTTCGGGGATCAGCTCAAGCGAACGTAGCCCATCGAAGATCAGCAAAAATCCGGTCGAAACGATAAGCAGTCCCAGTGCGACTGAAACGCCAGAGAACAACACCATGATTGTCGCGATTGCGACGATGCCACCGAGCAAGATCGGGTCCATTACACGTCCTCCAAGCCAAAGGGAGCGTCGATTTTCAGGAGGACGGCGACCAGATCAGCGATGAGTTGAAGCAGAAACAGGCCAAACCCAACTGGGATTGAAAGATAGGGAATCCAAAGCCGGACAGCCCAGATGGTGTCGGACTTCCAATTGCGTTCATAGGCAAGGTGCCAGTGTTCATAACCGTAGAAGAGCACAATCGCCACGATCGCAATCGATAGCCCCATCGTGAGCAAGTACATATAGTACCGAGCAGTTTTTGAGAGTGCCAGCGGGATCAGGTCGACATTTACGTGACCACGAAGCCGCTGCACATAAGGCAACCCAACAAGCGTGGCGCCGATTGCAAGATAAACGACGGCTTCTGTCTGCCAAACAGTCGAATGGTTCAGAACGAAACGGACGAAAATCATTTGGCAGGTGATGGAAACGGCGGCGACGATCATGGCCGCTGAGCACCAACCGGCGAGGGTAGAGAGGGCCGCTACACCGCGCAAAAAGGGGTTGTTCCCCGTGCGCGAAGAGACGGCTGAGCTTTGGCCAGCCATGTCAGCTTTCCTTCCAGGTTGAGAGATTTCTTGAAGTCGGCGACCGTCATTCACTGGCGGTCGCCCTTGCTGTGGAATTACTCGACGGCCAGAGCCATATCCAACAATGCCTGGCCGTCCGGAACGTCCTCAACAAACGCTTTGTAAGAGGTTTCCTGTGCCAAAGCGCGCCATTCCGCAAAATCCTCGGGTGTCATCTCTGCGATTTCGACACCGGCCTTCTCAAAGACTTCGACTGAAGCGGCATCTTGCTTTTTGGCTTCTTCAAGATAGAAGGTTTCGGCCTTTGCTGACGCGGCCAGAAGAGCCTCTTGCTGCTCAGCATTGAGACCTTCGAAGGTCGATTTGTTCATCAGCAACGGTTGATACATGAACCACAGGGCAACGTCTTCCGTTGCGGGCGTGTAGCATGCGGCCTGTTCGTAAATACGGTACGAAACGAAAGAAGAAGACGATGTATTGGCCGCATTCAGAATCCCGGTTTGCATCGCGTTGTAGATTTCGGATGACGCCATTGATGTGATTGATGCATTCGCGCCGGCCAGCATCTGTTCAAAAGCTTTTCCAGCAGCACGTGTCTGAAGCCCATCAATATCTGAAGGCTTGGTGATGCATCTATCTTTGCCAACGAAGCCGCCTGCCAGATAACCATGGACCAGCACCATGACATCGTCTTCAGCCATCTTCTTTTCGAGGGCTTTCATATACGGAGAATTGCTCAAACGTGCAGCGTGGTCGTGGTTTTTTACCAGTCCAGGCATCAGCGTCAGGTTGAAAGCGGGTTGCTGACCACCGGCATAGCTCAACGGAAGCACGGTCATGTCGAGCTGCCCGCGGCTCAGTGGGCGGTATTGTTCGCGCGGTTTGAACAGCGACTTGGAACCGAAGATTTTGATGTTGAGGTCGACGTCGGCTGCCGCCACCTCATCCGCAACAATTTGTGCCACCTGATTGCGAATGTCCTTGTTCGACCACTGGTGGGACAGGCGCAATTCAGTGGCTCCTGCCATCGTTCCCAGACCCAGAGCTGCAACCATCGCGACAGTCGTTAGAAATTTCGTTTTCATAGGTTCCTCCCATATGTGAGCCGACTCTCCTCAGGTGCGGCAATACGTGATCATCACGAGCCTGGCATCCTATGTCAATATTATTGTATACAAGATTTAAATTCTTGCTCCGACCAAACCAATTGGAGTATCCTGTCCCCATGGAGATAAAACGAGCAGAACAGATTGCTGAAACACTGGAACAGCTTGTATTCCAAGGGGAATATGAAGACGGTCAAAGGCTTGATGAAATCAAACTCGCCGAACAGTTCAGCGTTTCGCGCACGCCAATTCGGGAAGCGCTACAGCGGTTGGTGATGTCCGGGATGGCCGAGCAAATCCCCCGCAGAGGCGTATTTGTTCGCCAGCCTGGGCCTGTAGAGTTGCTCGAAATGTTTGAAACCATGGCGGAACTTGAAGCTGCATGTGGCCGTTTCGCAGCAGCTAGAATGACGGACGAGGGTTTGGATCGTCTGGCGGATGCCAACTCTCGATGTATGGATGCAGTCGAAGAAGAAGATGCTGCCAGATATTATCTTGAAAACGAGGCGTTCCACCAAGAAATCTACCGCGGGTCGACAAACTCATATCTGCAGAGCGAGGCATTGCGGTTGCAAAATCGATTAAAGCCGTATCGCCGCGTACAACTAAGGTTTCGCGGGCGTATGGCTCAGTCGCTCGCCGAGCACGAAGAAATTGTTCAAGCATTGAAGGCTGGGGATTCCGAAGGTGCTGCCAAGCTGCTGCGTGGCCACGTCACAGTGCAAGGTGAAAAGTTTCAGCAGCTGATGGCTGGGTTGAAGAACTAGGCACAAGGTCAATCTATCCGAAAACCGGCCTCCGAACTTGACCGCTTTAGGTGCGAGGGACGAATGCTACGGCGCCCCATTTGCACGTCAAAACCAATCGCATGGTCGTCCTGTTTGCCGCCCAAGCCGACAGGGCTGTGGTCTGCTGTCAGCGGCAACTTTGTGGGGCTGAAGAACGCCTGAATTCGGCTGACA
Organism: Falsiruegeria mediterranea M17; assembly: GCF_900302455.1. Classification (GTDB taxonomy): domain Bacteria; phylum Pseudomonadota; class Alphaproteobacteria; order Rhodobacterales; family Rhodobacteraceae; genus Falsiruegeria; species Falsiruegeria mediterranea. Next base: position 92,611 of record NZ_ONZG01000015.1, on the reverse strand, counting down.
TCAAAGTCACCAAACCTTTCTTGTTCCGCCGAAACCGAGTGCACAGACTGCCAACTGATAACGTTATCTCTGCTCAGGGGCACCCGTCGCCATGTTTCGGAGAGATAGAGCTTGAGCTTGATCGAACTCCCGGCAAAGGCCACGAAGGTTCTGCCTGTCGATCAGATAGGGCAGGCGGGATTGCGCTGCCTGCACAGCTCCTTTTTCGATCTTGGCCTGCAATATTTCTTCTCCGGCCCCGGCCCGGGCCAATTCCGCACCGTTTGGCGCAATCACACAGCTGCCGCCAAAAAAGCTCATGTCGTTTTCCGTGCCGCAGGAATTTGCGTAGCAGACATATATGCCGTTCTCAAAGGCCCGGGCTGGAATGACCGTATTGGCAACCACCCCCCATTGCGCACCCAGGGCGGTCGGCACCAGTACCAGCTCTGCTCCGGCACTCGCAACGGCACGAAAGGTTTCGGGAAACTCGGCATCATAGCAGATCAACGTTGCCGCCTTGATGCCGTCAATCTCGAATTGGGTATAGCTTTCTCCCGGGCTGAAGTGATCCCCTTCAAATCTCGGCGGCAGCAGCAGCTTTCGGTGACAGGCCAAAAGAGTTCCATTGCGAGCGATACAGGCGGCGGCATTGTAGATCCGTTCTCCTTCGCGCTCGGCGAAGCCATAGTGGATTGCAATGTTGTGTCGACAGGCGAGTGCGGCAATCGTCCGCGCCAAAGATCCGGCAACGGGTTCTGCCCATTCCGTCACTTTTTCCCCGATGTTGTAACCGGTCAGGAACAGCTCGGGCAGCAGCAGAAGATCTACCTCCTGCCCATCAAGACGGGCCAGGCACTCAGCCAACCAAGCAAGACGCGCCTGCGGACCGAAAAGGTCCGCAGGGCTTTGTGCAACTGCGATGTTCAGACTGTCCACCATGGCTTAGCCCTTGCTCAACAGGATTTCACGGGGGTAGCTGGTGATATAGTCAAAGCCCGTGTCGGTGACGACAACGGAATCGCCAATCCGGCCGGCCGTCACCCCGTCCACCGAGATCCCACCATCGACCGCGAAGGTCATGCCGGGCTGCAACACGGTCTTATCCCCTGCTTTCAGCTCGGGTGCTTCCAGATAGGCCACCCCGATGGAACGACCGGTGCGATATCCGGTTTCGTACCCGCGCTCTTGATAGACTTCATTTGCGGCGGCGGCGATATCCTCGGCCAGAACACCGGGACGGATCGCGTGGATTGCGGCCTGCTGTGCGGCGATCGCAGCCTCTTGCACCCGCCGATCTTCGTCACGCACGTCGCCAATGTGGAACATGCGGTCAAAACCCAGCTTGTATTGCTTGAACTGCGCCATATTGCAGAAACAGAAGTAAACCGGGTCGAATTTCTCGTAAGCCTTCACACTGGCGCGGCGATGCACCATCGAGGCATCCTTGCCACTTTGCACGATCTGCAAGTTATGGATCATCGGCGAGACGAAACGCTCCCAGCCGGTGGCGGTCAGGAAGCCTGCGGCTTTGCGTGATCCTGCCTCGATCACCGAAAGCGCGCTTTCGTATTCCTGCGCGCCCTCGCGCAGACTGTCGTGCGCGGCGGCCATCATGGCCCCGGCGATCTGACCGGCTTGCTTCATCACCTCGATCTCGAACGGGGTTTTGATCATCCGCATGTCGCCCAGCACCGGGGCAATATCCTTGAGCGGGACGCCGGGATAGGTTTCATCCAGATGGTTGCGCACAATCGCCGGAACGGTGGTCCGTTCGATCCAAATCTCGGACGGGTTTTCGCCGAGAGCGCCCGCCAGCGCGCGGCCCCAGGTACGTTGGCCCGCATCTTCCCAGGTGCGCACGTCGTCAACCCAGGTCATCTCTGCAACCATTTCGCTTTCCATCAAGGGTGTAACAACCACAGGGGCGTTATCGGCATCGACCACCAACATTGTTGGGCGGCCGAATTCTATTCCGAGATAGCCCCAGAACCCAGCGAGGTAAGCCATTGAGCTTTCATCGGTAAACACGGCTTTCCGAATGCCCTGTTCACGCATTCGCTCCTGAAGAATTGCTGTCCGTTTCTGTGCTTCTTGCAGCATGTTCTGGGATCCTTTTTGAATTTGGGTTTCAGTGTAGCGGCTAACGACACTCGGTCGAGAAGCCCGGGATGATACAGCGCCACGGGGACACGAAAGTTACGATCAGCACCATCGGCAGGTGGCAAAGCAGCAAGAGCTTCGTTGTCGGGCCAACATAGATCGACAGCGGTAGAGAACGAGAGATGATCAGCCCGACCATCAGCCCGTAGACCAGGGCGCCTGCGCCGAAGGCGAATCCGACGGGCACTTCGATCAGCAACAAAAGGACAATGGCCAGGAAGGCCAGCAGGAAGAAGGTCATGGCTCAGTTGCCTCCCTTGCCGGTGAATTGGCCGGTGAATTGGCCGGTGATCTGGTCAGTGATCAGCGCGCGGGCTTCCAGGAAGGTCTGCAGCGCTAGGTAGAGGATCACTAGGGCAAAGCCCGACACTATGCTGAAATCCAAGATGTATTTCGGCAGGCGCAGGTATGTGCTCTTGCGGTTCAGGGACAGATTGTAGGCGGCAAAATCCCAAGCGAACCAGGCAAAGACCGCGACGGTCACCAGGCTGACCAGCGTGCCGAACAGGTGCACGGACAGCACCGTCCTCGGGTTCTGTGTGACCAGTGTCAGCACGCTGCCTTGGATATGGCCGCGTTTGCGGGTGCAATAAGCCATGCCGATGAAATAGATCCAAAGGGCGAGTATCGGCGCCAGTTCCTCGATCCCCAGGAAAGGCGAGGCGATGACGTAGCGCATGAAGACCTGCGCGGCCATCAGAAGGCCCAGATACAGGATCGCCGTGAACAAGATCACGCTCATCAGCCAGGCCAGGCGGCGTTCGACGGCATAGAAACCACCAAGTCCGCGACAGACCGGTTTGGCGGGATCATGAGCGGCCGGGATGATCGGTTCGTGGGGCAGCACGTCGTCAAAGCCGCCCGTATGCAGAAGTTCCTTGGTCATGCGCCTCCTCCCAGATCTGTGCATGAGGGTGGTCCGCACCCGCGGGAGAAACGGGCGCAGCGAGGGATCAGTTCCCGGCTGTGGCCTTGATCTGATCCATGACATCCGCGCCGATGCTCGCTTCGATGTAGGGGTATTCGACGGCGGTCACCTGGGTGCGGTAGGCGTCCATCTGCTCGAGGAACAGCTCGATCACCTCGATCCCGGCCTCGCGCGTTTGGTCGAACCATTTGGGGCTTTCGGCCTCGGCGTTTTTCCAGGCCCAGGTTACGGCCTCGTCGGCGGCGGTGCGGATCCAGCTCTGCTGTTCTTCGCTCAGACCATCGAACCAGCGCTTGTTGGCGGTCCAGAAGGTGTGTTCGAAGTTCTCACGAGTAAAGACATAGGGGCTGACCGCGTCCTTGAAGAGCGGCACTTCGGAGGGCGGCGAATAGGCGCGGCCGTCAATGGCGCCGGTTTGCAGCGCTGTGTGCACCTCGGAGAAAGCCATGGGCACGGGTGCGAAGCCCGTCGCCTTGTAACGTTCGATCGCCATCGGCATGCCCAGCACGCGCGTCTTGAAGCCTTGCGCATCCTTATGGCAGCTGGTCGGCACGTCGACACCCTTGCGCATGACGAAACCGGTGAATTCGGTCGGAATCGTGCCCAAGAGCGCTATGCCAAGATCGCCCATGATGCCGTCATAGACCTCGTTCATGACCGAGCCGGGGCCATAGACCTTGCGCCCGGTTTCCAAGTCGCTGGCCACATAGCCCAGTACCGACACGTCAAAGCGCGGGTCCAGTTCCGAGTGGTTCCAGCTCATAGTCATCTGCACAGCGCCTTGCGAGACCCGCTCGACGATCGACGCCCAATCGCCCAAGTCGCCACCGGGATGGTAGGCAACGGTCATTTCTCCGCCTGACAACTCCTTGAGGCGAGCCGAGAACTGTTCGGACACCGCGTGGAAGATGTGCCGGGTGCCCATGACGTGGTCCAGAATGATCTCTTTGGCAGTGGCCGTGCCTGTGCCCGCAGCCAGCAGGCCCACAGCGGCGAAGCCTGCCTTGATCTGTTTCGAAGTTGTCACCTTTTCATCCTCCGACTTGGTGATTCGTCCGTTTCGGGATGAGCGGGAAATTGGCACAAACTCTGAAAGCTGCATACAGCAATGTGCCATAAATTGATCAATGCAAAAATTTATGTGAAAAATTTCGATTCGTGTATACAGCTATGTGAGGGGGACCTCGCATGTTCGATGATGGCAGACACGAGCGGGCAAAATCGGATTCGTCCTTTTGGCGACAGAGCAAACGATTGAGGACGACATGTTTACTTTGCATCCGGAAGACGTTGGCATTCATTTCACCCGCGCCTGGATCGAAGACAGCATCACTGTCGACACCCTTCCGCGCGAACTGTGAAATTGATCGTCGCCCGAAGGACGACGAGTTGATATTACAGACAAAACCGCGCCTGGCCGAAAGGGAGCACGCGTGACCGCAGCCAAGATACAACTGACCCCTCCCAGTTGGGGGGAGCGAAAGCCGGGGGTGGAAGAGATCCAGGACCTCATCCTTAAGCGGATCTGCTTTCTGGAATATACCCCGGGTGATCGACTGAAAGAAGCCGAACTTGCCCAGGAATTCGGTGTCAGCCGCACGCCCGTGCGTGACGCGATCAGCCGGATCAACCACTTGGGCCTGGTGGACACAATCAACGGTGTCGGCAATGTGGTCATGGAGCTTTCGCCTGAAAAGATCGCTCATGTTTATGAAATGCGTCTGCACCTTGCCTCTCTGATCGGGGCCACTGCGCCGTGTTCGGTCGAAGACAGTCATCTGGATCGGGTGCGTGATCTGCAGGAGCAGGCCCGCCAACTGAGCAATTATGTCGACAGTCGCCAATATGTCATCGTGAATGATCAGCTAAACACGCTTATCAGCGATCTGATTGGCAACAGCGTGCTTCGCTCATTCTGGACCCAAGCCTATTACCAGGCCGCCAGCACCTGGCATCGGGTCGTCGACAGCGCCGGGTCTGAGGTTGCCGAAGCCCTGTTAGCTGAACTGATCGATTTGGAAATGGCTCTGATGGAACAGGACGTGATGGCCGTCGGCTATATCCAGCGCATCCACATCGGCTATGGCTACGCCCGCATCAGGAAGTTCCTCTTTGGTGAAGTGCCCGATTGACCGCTGCGGCTTGTTACCTTTCAGCACAAGCTCCGGACCATCCACTTCAGTGTATTGCGGTCATTCGTTCAACGTGAAACGAATTCATAGTGTCCGCCAGTTTTGAGCGTCAGGCGCATGCTGTTTCAAGAGTGGGGGACTTCAACGTTGCGCTTGCCCCGTCAGAAATTGGGTGCCTTTTTTCGGTGGTTGTACTCTTTGTTGTCGTTGTCGCGGGCCGTGCAGATGAGATGGCAAGCTCCAATCTGGATAAGTCTGCAGGGCTGTGCCAGCAGGGAAAATTTCACAGAGGCTGGCCACGAGCCTGACCTCGCTGAGCGGAGCGCGCATTGGAATCCGGTCCAGTCAAGGGATCCGTGAGCAGCTTCATCTGACTGGTCCAAGTTGATTGTTAGTGCATGATTGGCCTGCTTTCCATCAGGATGATGGCCTCTGGTGCCGGTGGGCGATAGCCCAATGCACTATGTGGCCGTTTGGTGTTGTAGTGCTTCCTCCATTCTTCGACCAGGATCTGGGCTTCACGCAGGGTATAGAAGATCTCCCCGTTGAGCAGTTCGTCCCGAAACCGGCCATTGAAGCTTTCGCAGTATCCGTTCTCCCAAGGTGAGCCAGGCTCAATATAGGCGACCTTGGCACCCACGGCCGCAATCCAGTCCCGGACGCCTTGAGCCAGGAACTCAGGACCGTTGTCTGAGCGGATGAAGGCAGGCGCCCCGCGCATGATGAACAGATCCGTCAGAGCATCAATCACGTCTACAGAGTTCAGCTTTCGCTTCACCTTGCTCGCCAAGCACTCCCAGCTATGCTCATCAATGATGTTCAGCGTCCGGAACGCCTTCCCATCATCTGTCCGACAATGAACGAAGTCATAGGACCAGACATGGTTCTGATACTCAGGCCGCAGCCGCACGCATGATCCGTCGTTCAGCCAGAGCCGCCCCTTCTTTGGTTGCTTAGCTGGAACCTTCAGCCCCTCTCGCCGCCATGGCCGTTCGACACGCCCGTCACTGATCGACCAGCCTGCATCTCTGAGTAAAGCCGCAATCCGACGATAGCCGTAGCGGCCATACTGCCTAGCCAGTTCAATCATGTCGGCAACTCACCGACCTTCATCGGCGCAGCCTCTCGGGACATGTCTCTGTGTCGAGCGACGTTGCCCCAGCACACAGCAGTCCCGGCGCTCAGACACTTTGACCTGGCTGCGGACGAAGTCGATGCAAGCACGACGACGAGCGGGGCTCAGAAGTTTCCCTTTGCTGCTTCCGTGAGGGTCAACTTGTCGAGCGTCAGGTCCGATACAGCTCGTCTCAGCCGATCGTTCTCCTTCTGTAGTCGCTTCTATTCCTTCAACTGATCCACGCCCATTCCACCCGTCGCCATTGTCGCTCGGACCAATGGCGCAACAAGGCTCCGTGCTTGCGCCAGCGGTAACAGGTCTGTTCAACAACGCCAATCTGTCTGATCGCATCCAGACGAGGCATGCCTTGCCCCATCAATACTTCAACCTGCCGTAACTTCGAGACAATCTCCTCGGGCTTCGGTCGCTTGTTTGCCATTCTCGGTCCTTCGTTTCATAAACATAGCGGGGGACCAGTTCAGTTGGGGAGGCTCACTTTTGAGAACAAGGAATTGGACAACTCGGGTCCTATTGCCATTTAGGCATTGAATGTGCGTGGCAAGGCTGTCCTCACCCGCGAAGCGAGTCAATTGGCGGCTTTTTTGACGGATTTCATAGACAACAACAATGTCAGCTAAACGCTAACCGATGCCTTGATCGACGATCTGGGGCTGAAGACGGATGCGCAAAAAGTGGCGGATCAGATCGAAGAGCTGACGGGGAAGATTAGAATTATGACTTTCTGGATGGGAGAGTTTGCCAAAGATCCGACCAAGACGGACGAAGAGAAACTGGCGGCAAAGACCTGGTATGAAGCACAGATTGCCGAGTTGACGCGGGCCAAGAACGTTCTTGAGCAAGGATGTGATCCTTACCTTGTTGCACAAGGCAATGGATCTTGCACTTAGGTGCGGGCAACCTGAACACAAACTGTCCGTCGCAAGGACCCTGCGACGGACAGATCTAGATCGATGATGAAGTGAGCTTACATGCCCGGCAGGCGGTCCAGAATGGCGCGGCGGCCAAATGTGGTGCCGGGGCGGTCGCCCAGATTGAATTTCATGCCAAAGCCGACAAAGGCGTCGTTGGAACTGAAATTGGCGACGCGGGCGTTGCCGTTGCCCAACTCGCCATAGAGCGCCACGCCGCTGCCGAGCTCATAGTCGGCACCGATGGCCAGGCGGGTCAGATCCGAACCGGTTTTGTTGTCCATATAGTCGAACTGCGCGTTCAGGTTCAGGTTGGCGCCGACGTCGCTGCTGATCTTGGCCCCCAGAAGCGTGGCGTTCTGCCCTTGCACACGCCCGCGTGAGAAATACCCTTCGACCGTAAGCGCGGTGAAATCATAGGTCGCTTCCAGGCCATAGAAGTTGCGGTCGATGGTGTTTTCGTCTTCGGTGCCCCAAAAGGCGCCAACAGCCCCGCCATAGTTGAACTGGTAGATCCCGTGCAAAGTTGCTGAATGGCCCGATGTGTTGCTTTGGCCGAAATTATAGTAGCCCAAGTCGATCTGGGTAGAAAATGTATCGCTCAGACCAACTTCGAAAGATCCGCGCAAAGCCTGCCGCGTGCCTTTGGAATTGTTGGTGAACTGATAGTGGGACACGTCAACATTTGCGCCGCTGATCGCCTGAGCGTTCGCGCTGATCGGGACGAGCCCCATGGCCAGCACCGCCGCCACTGCCTGGGGTTTCATTGTTCTGCTCCTTTGCCTCGTGCTGTGCACGGGTTTGCCTGTGTGCATCTCTGCACGGCGCTTTGCGCGCTCTGATAGGCACAATCTAATGCATGGAGCGAATCAGGTAAAGTATTAAAGGCAATGAAGGAATCGTCGGCGCCATCTGGGGCGCCGACGCTGAAGATGGATCAGAGACCCGGCATCTTGTCCAAGAAACCACGGCGGCCAAAAGTGGTGCCGCGTTTGGCGCCCAGGTTGTAGCGCAAACCAAAGCCGACAAAAGTTTCGTTGGCGCCCACGGGTCCCGCGTTGGCGTCAAAACCGCCGACTTCGGCGTAGAACGCGCCCCCTTCGCCAAAGTTGTAATCGGTCCCGACACTATAGCGTGTGGCGTCCACACCATTACGCGCATCGATGTAATCAATGTTGGCTTTCAGGCGCCAGGCTTCGTTGATGTTGCCCCGGATTTGCAGACCGGCGAGGGTTCCGTTGCTGCCGTTGTTTCCGGCCGCATCAGCGATGGATGCATAGCCTTCGAACTGGACACGGCCCGCCTCGTGACCGGCTTCGACGCCGTAGAAGTTCACGCCCTGGTTGTTGAGGTCGTCCCGACCTGCAAAAACGCCCAGCGACGTAAATTCGCCCACGTGGAAATTACCGTGCAGGGTCACGTTGGTCCCCACTTCGCTGATCGCATTCAGATCGTGAACACCAAGATCCGCTTGCAAGCCAAAGGCACGGGTAAAGGCAACTTCGCCAGATCCCGCGAGAGAGCGTTTGGATACGCGGGTGTTGTCGGTGAACGCGGAATAGCCCACATCGACATAGCCACCAACCAGTTCGGCGGCTGTTGTGGATTGCGCGAACGCGATGGTCAGCCCGAGGGCTGCCAATGTCAAAGTTCTCATGGACCTGCTCCAATTATGTTATGTTTTTCGCGCTTTAGCGCATTTTCCTACCAGCTATCACATTGATCCAAGGGCGATACAGCCCCAGCGGTAAAATGGTGATGTTGTTGCGGCGCGAGCACAGCCGCCGCACGTAACTTAGTGCCTGGTGGTTCTTGCACAAAAAAAACGGCCCCAACCAATAAGGGTTGGGGCCGTAAGCTTGTTTCCAAGCGACTAAGCGCCTCAGAGGATCGCTTCGAACAACGCTCTGGTGTTCTCCGTCGTCATCTCAACGGGGTTGCCGCCCGTCGATGGATCGTTCAGCGCATCCCGCACCAGAGCGTCCAGATCAGGGTTGGAAACACCCAGTACGGTCAGTGTCTTGGGGATGCCAAGGCTCTCGTTCAGGTTGTCAACGTAAGCTGCAAATCCGTCAAATCCACCTTCGATGCCCAGATAGGCGGCGGCCTGGGTCAAAACACCCTCGGCGGCAGGGCGATTGAACTGCAAAACGGCAGGCATGCAGACGGCGTTGGTGGTGCCGTGGTGGGTGTGGTGATGCGCGCCGATGGGGTGCGACAGGGCGTGGATCGCACCCAAACCCTTTTGGAACGCGGTCGCCCCCATGGCAGCGGCCGACATCATATGCGCGCGCGCCTCAAGGTCGTTGCCATCGGCATAGGCGCGCGGCAGATAGTCCTTGACCAGGCGCATGCCCTCTAGCGCCATGCCCTGAGACATGGGGTGATAGTGCGGTGAACAGAAGGCCTCGACACAATGGGCAAAAGCATCCAGACCGGTGCCTGCGGTGATGAATTTGGGCATCCCCACGGTCAATTCCGGGTCGCAGATCACCACCTTGGGCAGCATCAGCGGGTGGAAGATGATTTTCTTTTCGTGGGTGACCGAGTTGGTGATGACGCCCGCGCGCCCCACCTCTGATCCTGTGCCAGCAGTGGTGGGCACGGCCACGATCGGGTGGATGCCCGCCGGATCGGCGCGGGTCCACCAATCGCCGATGTCTTCGAAATCCCACAGGGGACGGGTTTGACCGGCCATGAAGGCCAGCGTTTTGCCCAGATCGAGGCCAGAACCGCCGCCAAAGGCGATCACCCCGTCAAAGCCACCCTCGCGGTAGACGGCCAGCCCGGCCTCGACGTTTTTCTCGTTCGGGTTCGGGTCAACGTCCGAAAAGATCGCGCGCCCCAGGCCAGCCGCCTCCAACAGGTCGAGCGTCGCCTGCGTGATCGGCAGATCGGCCAGGCCTTTGTCGGTCACCAACAAAGGCTTGGTGATGCCAGCCGCCGCGCAGGCGTCGGCGATTTCAGAAATGCGGCCCGCGCCAAAGCGGATGGCGGTGGGGTAGGACCAGTTGCCAACAAGGTTCATCAGATCAGCCCTTTTTCAGGTGGTAGGATTTGGGACGCGTCAGAGCATGAAAGCCCAAGACGGACAAGCCTGCACCGCGCCCGGTGTCTTTGCATCCGGTCCAGCAGAGCGCCGGGTCCAGGTAATCGCAGCGGTTCATGAAGACGGTGCCAGTTTCCAACTGCTCACCGATCTCGTCGGCCTTGTCTGTGTCGGCAGTCCAGATCGAGGCGGTGAGGCCGAACTGGCTGTCGTTCATAAGAGCGATGGCCTCTTCGTCGTTTGACACCTTCATGATCCCCACAACGGGGCCAAAGCTCTCGTCCCGCATGACGCGCATGTCGTGAGTGACATTGGTCAGGATCTGCGGCGTGAGGTAGGCACCGCCATCGTCGGCCTCCATCGTCTCGATATGTGCCACGGCGCCTGCCTCGACGGCCTCGGCGATCTGCGCGCGGACCTCTTGCGCAAAGCGGACGTGTGCCATCGGACCCATGGTGGTCTCGGCTTCCAGCGGGTTGCCCAGCTTATAGGTCTTTACCAGTGCCACGGCCTTTTCAACAAAGGCGTCATAAAGGCTCTCGTGGACATAGATGCGCTCGATCCCGCAACAGCACTGGCCCGAGTTGAACATGGCCCCGTCGATCAGTGTATCAACGGCAGCGTCCAAATCGGCGTCCGCGCGGACATAGCCGGGGTCTTTGCCACCCAGCTCGGTAGAAACTGGGGTAAAGGTGCCAGCGGCGGCCCGTTCCATCGCCTGACCACCGCGCACCGAGCCGGTGAAGTTCACAAAATTTACATGGCGGCCCGAGATCAGCTCAGCCGTTGTGTCGTGGTTCAGGAACAGGTTCTGGAACACGTCCTGGGGCACACCTGCGGCAAGGAATGCCTCAGCCATCCGCTCACCCACCTGCAGAGTTTGCGCTGCATGTTTCAAGAGCACGGTGTTGCCTGCAATGAGGGCAGGGGCCACGGTGTTGATCGCGGTCATGTAGGGATAGTTCCAGGGCGCCACGACCAGCACGACGCCATGCGCCTCGCGTTCGATCTTGCGCAGGAATGCGTCGCTGTCTTCGACCACAATCGGCGCCAGCGCGCTTTCGGCGATCTCGGCCATGTGGCTGGCGCGCTCGTTAAAGCCGCCAAACTCGCCACCATAGCGCACGGGGCGACCCATCTGATGGGCCAGCTCGACCGCCATGCGGTCAGTGGTCTTGCCCACCTCGGCCACAGCGGCCTGGACCAGAGCAATCCGCTCGGCCAAGGGACGCGCGGCCCACTCTCTTTGCGCGGCCTTGGCGCGGGCTGCGGCAGCCAAAGCTTCCGACGGGCTGGCCAAGGGCCGCTCCAGATACACCGATCTATCAATCGGTGAGATACATTGAACGGTTCCAGTCATCACTGAACTCCAACTAAGGGGCACCAACGTCCCTGACTTCATCTTTTCAAAAATACTCCGGGGTCTGGGGCAGCGCCCCAGTCCGACATATCAAGCCTTTTCGAACCCGCGCGCGATTTCCCAATCGGTTACCACGCGGTCGAACTCTTCCTGCTCCCAATCGGCGCAGCGGGTGTAGTGATCCACTGCCCAATCCCCCATCGCCTCACGCAGCATGGTCGAGGCACGCAGTGTTTCCACCGCATCGCGCAGCGTGCGGGGGATTTCACGGGCATCGCTGTCTTCATACAGATCACCCGCCGTTGGCGGTGCCAGCTCCAGTTTCTCTTCGATCCCTTTCAAACCGGCGGCCAGCAGGGCGGCCTGAGCCAGATAGGGGTTCAGGTCCGAGCCACCGATCCGGCATTCCATGCGCACACCCTTGGTGCCTTCGCCGCACATGCGGAAACCGGCGGTGCGATTGTCCACCGACCAGACGGTCTTGGTGGGCGCGAATGTGCCCTTCATGAAGCGTTTGTAGCTGTTGACGTAGGGCGCGAGGAAGAAGGTGTAGTCGGGGGCGTATTTGATCATGCCCGCACAGAACTGTCGGCCTAATTCGCTTAACCCATGGGGGGCGTCGGCGTCGTAGAATTCGGGATTGCCATCGCGCCAAAGGGACAGGTGTACATGGCTGGCCGAGCCAACCCTGTCGTGGTGCCATTTCGGCAGGAAGGACGCCGCGTGGCCGTGGAAATGCGCGATCTCTTTGGTCGCATGTTTGGCAATGGTGTGATTGTCGGCGCAGGCCAGCGCGTCGGAGTAGCGGATGTTGAGCTCTTCCTGCCCGGCCTCGGCTTCGCCTTTGGTGTTTTCTACGGGAATTCCAGCAGCATAGAGGTGATTGCGGATCGGCCGCATCACATGCTCTTCCTTGCTGGTCTGCAAGATGTGGTAATCTTCGTTGTAGCCAGAGATTGGCGTCAGATCCCTGAAATCACCTGCGCGGATTTCGTCAAAGGTGCGGTCGAACAGGAAGAACTCCAGCTCGGTCGCCATCATCGGCGTCAAGCCCATGGCTTCGGCGCGGGCGATCTGTGCCTGCAGGATCTGGCGGGGTGAATGGGGCACAGGCTCGTGTGTGTGGTGATCGAGCACATCGGAGAGCACCATCACGGTGCCTTCGAGCCAGGGCATCGGACGCAGGGTGGAAAGGTCGGGCTTCATCACATAGTCGCCATAACCTGCTTCCCAACTGGTGGCCTTGTATCCGTCAGGGGTGGCCATCTCCAGGTCGGTGGCCAGCAGGTAGTTGCAGCAATGGGTTTCCTCATAGGCACTGTCGAGGAAGTTCTGTACGTGAAAACGTTTGCCCATCAGGCGGCCCTGCATGTCCACCAAGCACACCAGAACCGTATCCACCTCGCCCGAGGCGGCTTGTTCCTTGAGGGTTTCGAATGTCAGCATGACGCACCTTTTCTGTGGTCGCGGGTCGTTTGAATGACCCGGTAATGTTCAGTATGGGGTGTCTGGCCCGCGCTCAGCGGACCAGACATGTTTAATATCAGCCGTAGCGGTAGGGGCGACCTGCCTTTTCCATGTCCGCGTTGTACTGTTTGAAGATCTCGACAACCTTAGCCTTGGTCTCGGACTCGGCGGCGATCTCGTCCCAGAAGACGCGCGCGGCGGCTTCGACCGTTGACCATTCTTCGTCAGGGATCGAGGTCAGCTCCATCTTCGGTCCGTGGACGCGCAGCTTGGCCTCGCCACCCCAATACCACCACTGGCGGTAATAGTGCGACTGGTCACAGCAGACGCGGAACAAGGTTTGCAGGTCTTCAGGCAGTTCGTTCCAACGGTCCATGTTGGCAAAGAACGATCCGGCCCAGGCGCCCGAGATGTTGTTGGTCAGGAAGTAGTTGGTCACATCTGCCCAACCCACGGTGTAGTCCTCGGTGATGCCCGACCATGCGATGCCGTCCAGCTCGCCGGTCTGGACCGCAACTTCGATGTCCTCCCACGGCAAGGTGACCGGTACGACGCCGAACTGTGCCAGGAAGCGGCCCGCTGTGGGGAAGGTGAAGACGCGCTTGCCCTTGAGGTCTGCGAGGCTGCGGATCGGGTCCTTGGTGGCAAAGTGGCAGGGATCCCAGGAGCCTGCGCTGATGTGCTTGACGCCGACCTTGGAGTATTCCGCGTCCCAGATCTCATTCAAGCCGTACTGGTTGAACAGCACCGGTACATCCAGCGAGTAGCGCGAGGCGAAGGGGAAGTAGCCGCCAAAAACAGTGACTTCGGTGGGTGAAGCCATCGAGTCGTCGTCCGACTGCACCGCATCGATGGTGCCGCGCTGCATGGCGCGGAACAGCTCCCCGGTGGGGACCAGCTGATCGGCATAGAACAGTTCAATCTGCATACGGTCGCCAGCGATCTTGTTGAACATCTCGATCGCCGGGTCGATCACGTGAGCCGCCAGAGCTGCGCCCGCATAGGTCTGCATCCGCCATTTGATGGTGGACTGTGCAAGCGCCGGGGTGGCCAGAGGGGCCGCGGCGGTGCCGACGGCGGCGGTGGTTAAAAACTTGCGTCTTGTCGTCATTGGTACTCTCCCATGGTTGTTGTTGGTCGGTTCAGGTGCCCCGGTAGGGTCCAGGGTCAGTTGTTGTAAACGTAGTCTGGCAGCCACAGCGCGATCTGCGGGAAGGTCATGATGGTCGCGAGCGCCAAGGTCATCACCAGCACAAAGGGCAGGATCGAGCCGTAGATGTCGCGCAGGGTCACCTCGGGCGGGGCCATGGCGCGCATCAGGAACAGGTTATAGCCAAACGGCGGGGTCATATAGGCGATCTGGGTGGTGATCGTGTAGAGCACGCCGTACCAGATCAGGTCGAACCCAAGCGCGCCCACCAGCGGCACATAAAGCGGGGCAACGATGACCAGCATAGCCGTGTCGTCCAGGAATGTGCCCATCAGGATAAAGCTCAGCTGCATCAGGATAAGGATCATCCAGGGGCTGAGGCCAAGACGTTCGGTGAACACGCCCTCGATCGCCTTGACCGCGCCCAGACCGTCGAACACTGCGCCAAAGGCCAGAGCGGCGAGGATAATCCACATGAACATGCAGGAAATGCCCAGAGTGTTGCGGACAGAGTTTTCGAAGACGTCACGCGTCATGCGACCCTTGAGGACGGCGGCAGCAAAGGCGGCCAGCGCGCCAATGGCCGAGCTTTCGACCAGCGAGGTCCAGCCGTTCACAAAGGGCACCATCATCGCCGCAAAGATCCCCAGCGGCAGCAGACCGGCGCGCAACAGGCGCATCTTTTCCGCCATTGGCACATCGCGATCTTCTTTCGACAGGGCGGGCCCGAGCGCCGGGTTCACCTTACAGCGGATCACGATATAGAGGATGAACATCGACGCCATCATCAGGCCGGGGATCACGCCAGCGAGCCAAAGCTGCCCCACCGGTTGGCGCGCGATCATCGCATAGAGCACCAGAACGACCGAGGGTGGCACAAGAATGCCCAGACTTGATCCGGCCTGGATCACCCCCGTCACCATCTTCTTGTCGTAGCCGCGTTTGAGCAATTCGGGCAGGGCGATGGTCGAGCCAATCGCCATACCTGCCACCGAAAGTCCGTTCATGGCCGAAATCAGGACCATCAATCCGATGGTGCCAATCGCCAGACCGCCGTTCAGGCCGCCCATCCAGACGTGGAACATCTTGTAGAGGTCGTCGGCGATCTTGCTTTCTGACAGCACGTAGCCCATGAAAATGAACATCGGCAGGGTCAGCAGCGGATACCACTTCATCAGCTTCATCGCCGCCGAAAAGCCCAGATCATAGCCGCCCCGATCGCCCCACAGCAGGAGCGAGGCCATGACAGCCACAAACCCGATGGCCCCGAACACGCGCTGGCCGGTCAGCAGCATCAGCATCATGGTCGAGAACATGAGGATTGCGATCAACTCATAGGACATCAAATGGTCTCCTTCGGAATGTCTTCTCCGCGGATACGCAGGATGTCTTTTAGAAGTTCGGAAATGGCTTGCAGCAGCATCAGGAACAGACCAACGCACATGATGGTCTTGATGGGCCACAGATAGGGACGCCAGGCCGTGGGGCTACGCTCGCCGTATTGGAACGAGTAGCTAAGGCTGTCATAGCCGCCATAGAGCATGACGCAGAGGTAGACGATCAGGAACAACACCGTCAGGGCATCGGTCCTGGCCTGTCGTTTGACCGACCATTCGCCATAAAGCAGGTCCATGCGCACGTTGGACCCCATCTGGATCGAATACGGCCCGCCCAGAATGTAATAGGCGACCATGGCAAACTGCGCCATTTCCAGCGTCCAGAGCGAAGGGAGGAAGAAGGTTTTCGAGATCGACGACCAGAGCAGAATGCCCATCATCACGAAGATGCCGTACATCACCACGCGGCCGATCAGCCGGTTCATCCCGTCGATCCAGGCGATGTAGCGCCGTGCGAGGGTCATGTCGGGGCCTCCCCAGTCTTTTCCAAGGCGGTCAATTGGTCGACCACCTGTGCCAGCATCGGCGCCAGCAGGCCCGAGATACGGTTCACGCCCTCAGGCGAGTTGATCAGGTCATTGCGCACTTCGATCATCACGTTGGGCAATCCGCGCTTTAAGGCATGCTCGCGTAACGTGTGTGTGACACCATCGGTGGCCGAGTAGGGCTCGTTGAGTGCGGTATCGAGCCCGCTGCCTTGCGCCGCCTCCAACAACAACTGCGCGGCGCGGTCATCCGAGTCATGCAGGATACCCAGTTCGACCGTGCGCGGCTGGCCGCGATAGATCGGCGTGAAGCTGTGAATGGTGATCATCACGGACGGTGTGGGGCGGGCGTCCAGCGTCCGGCTCAGCAGGTCGCGGAACGGTTCATAGACTTCCGCGACACGGGACGTGCGGTGTGCATGCGTCAGGTCGACATTGCCCGGAACCTCGAACCGTTCGCTCTTGGCAGGGACGGCATCGGGCGCAGATGGGGGGCGGTTGCAGTCATAGACCAGACGGCTGACGCGGGAATGCACCAGCGGCGCATCCAGCGCGCCCATTAGCTCGACCGACAACTCCAACGCGCCAATATCCCAGGCCGCATGAGAGCGCGCAGCCTCATCGCTCAGCCCCAGACCATTCAGGCTGTTAGGGATGAAACGGCTGGCGTGTTCGCAGACCAGAAAGGCCTGACCCTGGCCGCGCGCATTCAGCGCGCGCGCCGCAGGGCGCTCCAGTTCAGAAAGGAGAGGTGACTCGGTTTCGGCAGACATGTGTAGCATTAGTTACAGCCGGTGGCGGCCTGTCAACATAATTTCTGTAGACATCGTTACAAAGCTGGTTAGGCTGTAGTAAATGCTAACCTGACGTTCCCGATAGGAAACGCGCGGCAGCCAACGAGAGACAAGAGGGATACCTTTGACCCCGACCACCAAGCTTGTGAAACAATTGCTACAGGATCACACCGCCGAGCTGACGCCGTCAGAGCGGCAACTGGCCTCGGTCCTGTTGCAGGACTATCCGATGGGCGGGTTGCAATCGATCACCAAGCTGGCCTCTTCAGCAGGTGTATCGACACCGACGGTGATCCGGATGGCGCGCAAGCTGGGGTTTGATGGGTTCCCTGATTTACAGGATGCACTGCGTGAGGAGGTCGCGGCCCAGATCAAGCAGCCCCTGTCCAAACGCGATGCCTGGATGGTGGATGACAGCGCCGAGCATCCACTGATGCGGTTCGCGCAGGTGGTCTGGACCAACATGCGCCACACACTTGAGCGGGTCGATACCGAGATGTTCGATACCGTCGCGCGGCTTTTGGCGGATAAGTCCCGGCCTTTGTATGTGGTGGGCGGGCGCATAACACGGTCGAATGCGGACTACCTGTTCAACCACATGCAGATCATCCGCCCCAACGTGACCATGCTGGGCAATTCCGCCAACGTCTGGCCGCAGTACCTGCTGGACATGGACAAGAACTCGGTCTTGGTGATCTTTGACATCCGCCGATACGAGGCGCATCTGGAGAAACTGGCCCAGATCGCCAGCGAGCGCGGTGTGACGGTTGTTTTGTTCACCGACCAATGGGGCTCTCCCATCGGGCGCTGTGCGGATTACACGTTCAATGGGCTGGTCGAGGCGCCATCAAGCTGGGACAGCACCATGGCGATCCTGCTGATCGTCGAGGCTCTGATAGCCGAAGTGCAGGACGCGCGCTGGGAAGAAAGCAAGGAACGGATCGAAGAGCTCGAGTCGATGTTCTCGTCCACGCGGCTGTTTCGCAATCAGGGAAACTGATCCCCAAGGCGATAGGGCCATTGCCGGCTGAGTGCAGGCGGCCCAAGACGGCAACTCAATGCCTCTCCAGATTGGAGAGTTGGCCGTCCGATTGGCCTTCGTTTGCTACTTAGGCAAAACTCGGACACGCATGGCGTCGGTCAAGCGGATAAAAATGTCTGTATCCAACGCTCCTTGCTTGCTAGAGTTTCGGGGAATTTATTACGGCCTAGCTGAAAGAAGACGTTTTTTTTTGAGTTTTGGTGGTGTTCGGCGATGGGCCTCCTTGAGATGGGAGCACTTTCGTGACGCAAAGACCCTATCGGGCAACTGCCTATTATTCGCTGAGCAATGTTACTTTTGAGGGAACTCAGTTTCGGCCCGGGTCGACACTTAGTTTTGAGACCGGCGGCGCCACGCGCTCGTACGATCATGTTCACGACGTTGGGAACAATGGCATTCTGACGTTTGATTCAGATTATTGGGCCGACGATATCTATAACCGTGTTTTTACGGGCTATACTATTACCGGAACTGATGGACGGGAATATGGTGTGTTCTCGTCAAATGTTAACCGTTCTACCAACCAATATTATGTCCCGGTTGGCGGCGACTATCAGACCACCACCCTGATCCCATCGTCGGGTGTATCAAACACGTTCCAGTATAATGCCGACGCCGTTGTCCAGTTTGTCGTTGATCCCAGGATCGCGACCTACGAAGGCGACAGCTTTTTGGTGAACACATACACGCCTGACTATCAGTGGCGCCCAAAGGTTGCCGCCCTCACGGATGGCGGGTTTGTGATCACCTGGATCAGCGACGAACAGGACGGGAGCGACTATGGTGTCTATGCCCAGCTTTATGATGGGGCCGGCACCCCTGTCGGGGATGAGTTTCGGGTCAACGATATTCCCGGTGGCAACCAGACAAACCCGGTTCCAATCGCAAACCCGGACGGCGGCTTTACGATCTTCTGGATTAGTTCAAGCGTCTCGCGGATGCAGAGGTATGAGGCGGACGGTACCCGGGTCGGCGAGCAAGTTGTTGTCGATGTCAACAGCGCCAGGGTTTTCTCGGCGGATCAGAGCGGGAACTTTCTCGCCGGACATCCAGTCCTGAACGAAGAAACCGGCACGTATCAGTTCGGGTTGCGCCTTGTCGACGCACAGGGGAGTGCAAGCAACCTGGGCTCGGGGTTTGAAGTGGAAACGGTCGTCAACGGCAATTCCGGGACGGTTTCCAGATTTCAAATGGATCCCTTGTCTGATGGTGGGTTTCTGGCGACGTGGCAATGGAGTCGTGATGGCGCGGAGGTTGAAAGCCAAATCCGGGCGCAACGGCTTGACGCCGATGGTGACCCGGTGGGTGACAGCTTTGCGATCACCGAACTAAACAGCCACGATGCCCGCTATTTGGCAGTGGCCGCTCTGACAGGGGGCGGTTTTGCCGTTGTCTGGGACCAAGGCGACAACGAATATGTCCTTGCATTTGATGGGTTTGGAACAGCGCTTTCTGATGACGTTTGGCTACTACCAACCTGGGGCAGAGGAGGTCACGACAGGCCAGCAATAGTTGCGCTGCGCGACGGCAGCTTCCTGGTGGCATGGGAAGCCCCCGACGATGATGTCAGCGGAATATGGGCGCAGCGTTTCGATGCAACCGGTGTTGCCCAGGGCGCGGCATTCACTCTCAATCTGCAGCTGGAGGGAAATCAGTGGCATCCCGCGCTGGCCGAACTGGCAGACGGTAATGTCGTAGCCACTTGGGCCGGGCTGGATCGGGCCGGTGAAAACACCAGTTTTGACGTCGTTGCGCGCATTCTTGAGGTCAACAGCGCGCCATCCGGGGAATTGACGCTCAGCGGCACCGCGCGCGAGGACCAAACGCTGACCGGGCAATCGACGGTTGTTGATCCCGACGGGATAGAGGATGGGACAGTCGTCTTCGAGTGGCTGCGAAACGGCGAGGTTATCGCCTTGGCAAGTGGCACCGAATTCACGCTGTCCCAAGCAGATGTTGGCGCCCAGATCTCGTGGCAGATGCGTTACACTGATGGCAAGGGACGGACCGAGACGGTCACAAGTGATTTTGTTGTCCCCGAGAACGTGAATGATGCGCCGATTGGCGGGATCACCATCTTTGGGGACGGGTTCGAAGATACGCTGCACGCCGTTGATCGGACACTGCTGAGGGACGAAGACGGCCTGGGGAACAGTGGCGCCTATGTGTATCAGTGGTTCAGCAACGGGATCGAGATCCCCGGGCAGACAAGTTCCTTGTTTCGGCCCTTGCAGGCGCACGTGAATACCAACATCCACGCGCGACTTACATACGTTGACGAACAGGGCACCACCGAGACGCTCGAAACCCCGGCGCGCCGCATCGAAAACGTCAACGACGCCCCGGAAGGCACGCTGACATTTTCCGGCCCGATCGGCGTGGGGCTGACACAACGCGCGGATGTCTCGACCATCACGGACGAAGACGGGCTTGGCACCTTCACCTTCCGCTGGTCCCGCGACTTCCAAGAGATTGCGGGTGCGACGGGACAAGATTATACTCTGACAGCCGATGATTTGGGTAAGACCCTGCGTGTCCGGGCAACCTATGTCGACGGGTTTGGCGGCAACAACCGTCTCGACAGCGAAGGCGTGTTGATGGACAACCCCGGTGGCGGCGAGATTTCTGTCACCGGCCTGCTGATCGAGGGGCAGACCGTACAGGCGGACATTTCGCAATTCTCGGATCCGGACGGCACCGGAAGCGTTGCGTATCAGTGGTATCGTAACAGCTCGGCCATCAACGGCGCGACCGATGATCGCTATACCCTGAACGAGAATGATATCGGACAGGCCATTTCGGTCGAGGTACTTTTGACCGACCCGTATGGCGGGGAAACCACTGGATCCAGCCCCCGTAGCGCACCCGTGGGATCCATTTCACCCACCGCGCGGGGATCCGAGATTCAGGTTACCCCCAATGTCAATCCGCCGGTCGAAGCCGGCGTGTCAGGCTATGATCCGGCTGTGATCGCGCTGTCCGATGACAATTTTGCCATTTTCTGGGCCCAACAGCGCGGCACAATCGGTGCAACCAGCATCATCGGTCAACGGTATGATGGTGAGGGGACGGCCGTTGGCGAAAGCATCACTGTGGCCCAAGATGGCGAATTTGCCTTCTCGCCCCATTCCGCATTGTCCGCGCTCGCATTGACGGGCGGTGGCGCAATTGTGCTCTGGGAATTTGATGCCAACCAGAATGACGGCCCCACAACCTATCGCGCACAACGCATCGACCAGGATTTTTCTCTGGATGGCGCGGATTTTGAGGTGATCAGTGAACCGCAAGGGGAGTACCATGACACGAGCCCCCGGCTTGTTGCCTTACCGGATGGCGGGTTCCTTGTGGCCTGGAAACGGCACGACGAGCGGTTCTCGGTCGAGAGTTTTTTGATGGTGCAAAGCTATGATGCGAACGGCACAAAGGTTGGACCGGAACGCCAGATCAGCGCATCAGAACTTGGCAGCCCTACATTCGGCAACGGCACGCTTGATCCTGACCTTCCCGACCCTCAATCCCTGCTGGTCGCCAGCAACGAGACCGGCGCGCTGGTCACATATGTCGAACAGGGTTTGTACGAAAACCAGTGGGGTAACTTAACCTACAAGAATTACCTGTTTACGCAGAAATTTGACGCAACCG
Source organism: Falsiruegeria mediterranea M17 (assembly GCF_900302455.1). Classification (GTDB taxonomy): domain Bacteria; phylum Pseudomonadota; class Alphaproteobacteria; order Rhodobacterales; family Rhodobacteraceae; genus Falsiruegeria; species Falsiruegeria mediterranea. Next base: position 70,977 of record NZ_ONZG01000015.1, on the reverse strand, counting down.
GAGCCCCCGAGGGAGGGCTGAACCAAGTTGAAATCAGCGAGGCAATGAATTCGGGTGGGCTGCCTTACAGCCCTGTCGCGTTAGCCTCTCACGCCAAAGCGTTGACACCGCTTGCAGATGGCACGTTTTTGTATGTCACGCGCCTAAGTTCCGGATTTTTGGATGCGCAGTATCGCGGCACCATCCTTACGGCCAATGGGACAGTGACCGGGCGTGAATTCGACTTTGAGATGCCGCCGCAAGGAACCATCCGAGCCTCGAAAGACAACTATGCGGATTCAAGTTTCAGCGTTGTGCCTCTGGATGATGGCGGGTTTTTGTTGATCCAAGGCTACCATGATCCGAACCGCGATACCGACAATTACCTGTTCGGCGACGAGGTCTTTGCGAGGCGCTTTGATGCGCTGGGCGATCCGGTTGGTAGGCTGTTGAAGGTGAATTCGGAAACACGCGGCCCGCAGGACGCATCAGATGCCGCAATCTTGTCGGATGGGACCATTTTGGCGGCCTGGAAGAGCGAATACAGTGCAAGCGGTGGCTCGCGGGACGCGGAAGGGGTGCCGCACGACATCCGCGCCCAACTCATTTCTGCAGCGGCCGTTCCCGCAACCTCCGCGCCACCGATTACAGGAACCGAGGCGGGCGAGGTGATCGAAGGGACACCTGAGTCCGATCAGATAAACGCACAAGGGGGCAACGATTGGATTCGTCCCCTTGTCGGGAACGACACGATTGATGGTGGCGCCGGGATCGACATGGTCGATTTCAGCACCACGCCGGTCAATCCTGCGCGGACGAACCTCGACTTCATGCTCTCGCTAGATCTGGGCGCGGGCACAGCGAACATCTTTGGCGGTGATGTCAATCGTTTGACCAATGTCGAGAATGTCACCGGTACGATCTTTGCAGATGTTCTGACCGGGGATGCAGGCAACAACCGCCTGCGGGGATTGGGCGATTACGATTGGTTCATCGCCACTGAAGGGAACGATAGCCTTGAGGGCGGGAACGGCTTGGATATGGTCAGCTTTGCCAATTGGGGCGGCACAGGATCGCCAACCGTCACTGATATCCTGCGCCCGTTTTCGATAACGACGTTCAGCGGCGTCCGCGTGGATCTGGCCGACCCGAGCAACAACACAAACCTCGCCGCGGGCCAAACGTTCGACAGCATCGAACGGATAACGGGTTCCTCACATCAGGACATCTTTTTTGGAAATGGTGAGCAGAACGATTTCCGTGGTCTTGGCGGGTATGATTTCTTTGTAAGCTCGGACGGTGGACGGGAACGCTATTTCGGAGGGGCCGGGATCGACACGGTGTCTTACTTCAATGCGCCTTCTGGCGTGATTGCCAGCCTGCGCAATGGTCCCCTGATCGATGGTGAACCCTCCGGGTACGGCACTGCGGGATATGCGACCCGCGATCTCTACTTTTCGATCGAAAATTTCATTGGGTCACGGCTGGACGATCAATTGATCGGAAACGACCTGGTCAATCAGTTGCGCGGTTTGCAGGGGGATGACTTCATTTTCGGATATGGTGGCAATGACCGGATACGCGGAGATCAAGGCGACGATACGCTGGATGGTGGCGCCGGATCCGACTTTGCCATCTATGGGGGAAATCGGGCGGACTATTCGCTAACACGGACGTCTTCGACACAGGTCACGGTTTCCGGACCGGACGGGACAGACAGCTTGGCTAACATTGAATATTTCGTCTTCGATGATGAGACGGCAAATATCTGGGAGCTTAGCATCGTGTGATTTGCCCGCTCCGAGTGTGTTTGGTACCCAAATTGATTGATGCTGCGCTGGGTCCGAAAGAGAGGCTTAGGTGTCAAATCCGCCTTTTGTTTGCAGGAGTTTTCCCGCAAGTTCTTTTTGGATCGGGAGGCAACGATTGATGCCTCCCGACAAATGATTTTCTACTGGGACATCCCGCCTTCGGACGAAACTTGCTCTTCGACGTGGTCCTGATTGGTTATGTTCGAACCCCGCGGAGGATACTCCTTGAACGTGGATAGGTGGTTTTGGACGATCTTGGCAGCAGGACCAAATGCCCACATTTTTTTACCCATCCACCGCGTATACATTCCCGATTCCTCGGCCGTTTTTTCATAAGGGTCGCGACGCAGGTTGAACAGCAGGGGGGCGTTCAGTTCCTCTTTTGGCCCTGCCCAACCTTGGGTTTGGATCGTGAAATGTGCTTTCCAGTCACCATGGCGCACGGCTTGCAGATCGGGGCCTTCGTAGTACATGATCTGATCCCGGTTGCTTTCGCTGTTTCCGGTCAGGAAAGACAATTGGTTATAGCCGTCCAGATGCACCTGATAGCCCTCATAGCCGTCCTGCAATGATCCGGTCAGATCGTCAGGTCCTCCGGCGGCGGCAACAAGCGTGGGCATCCAGTCAAGACCGGCAAAAATCCCGTTGCTCACGGTTCCGGCCGGGACTTTTCCGGGCCAGCGAATGATGGCAGGGACGCGAAAGCCGCCTTCCCATGTTGTGCCTTTCTCGCCATGGAACGGCGTGGTTCCCCCGTCGGGCCAGGTCATGGTTTCGGGGCCGTTGTCTGATGTAAAGACAACAATCGTGTTGTCCGAGACGCCCAGCTCGTCCAACCGTGCCATGACTTTGCCCACGTTGTCGTCAAGCTCTTTCATGACGACATCCTGCAAGCCGCGCCCATCGCCCAACATGGCTTCGTATTCGGGGCTCAGATGGGTCCAGACATGCGCCCGCGCCGGTGCCATCCAGACAAAGAACGGTGTGTCGCTGTCGACCGCGCGGTTGATGAAATCCAGCGTGTGGGCTGTCACTTCGTTATCCAGCGTCTTTTGCCGTTCGGGCGGGGCCGGGCCATCGTCGACGATGCGTTGCTTGCCAACCAGCCCCCAGCGTGGATCAACGGTCTCATCCACTGTATCCGTCGCATAGGCGTGGATGATATTCCGGGGACCAAACGTGTCGTTGAATTTCTGATCTTTTGGCCAGTCCGGGTCGGATGTGTATTCCATCGCGTTCAGGTGATAAAGCCAGCCCCAATATTCATCAAAGCCCTTCACCGTCGGCAGGAATTTGTTCATATCCCCCAAGTGGTTCTTGCCGAATTGCCCGGTCGTATAGCCCAGGGATTTCAACATGTTGGCCAAGGTGGGATCATCCTCGCTCAGACCTTTTTCCGGATCTCCGGGTAAGCCCACGGTGTGCATTCCGGTTCGAACGGGCAGCTGCCCGGTGATGAACGCCGAGCGCCCGGCGGTACAGCTTGGCTGCGCGTAATAGTCCGTCAGGCGCATGCCGTCCGCGGCGAGCTGATCAAGGTTGGGGGTTTTGATGCTTTTCACACCCTGATGATAGCTGCCAAGACTGGCCCAGCCGACATCGTCAGCCATGATGACAAGGATATTGGGTTGGTCGGTTTCAGCCAAAACCGGCAGGGCACATACCGAAGCTGTGGCCAGCGTGGCGGAAACCGCAATGGATCGAAGCATGAACATTATTACCTCTGTGGACATAAATAACGATATCGATGGTGGGATTACCGAAGGGTCCATCAGGGATAGCGATTGAGACTTTCATGTCGCAACAGAGGTTTACCAGGATTTCATATTGTGAAATCTAAAAAGCGAAACTTGAAATGAAATTGGCCGCATGATGAACGAAAACGCTTTGACCGCCTTTCTTGCCTTGGCTGAAACTGGCAGCTTCCAGAACGCGGCTCGTGCGATGGGCGTGTCCAATGCGTCCTTGTCCCGCTACGTGGGGCAGGCTGAGGACCACACCGGGCTTGTTTTGTTTAATCGAAGCCGAAACAGCAGCACATTGACCCGCGCCGGGCAGGAGTTTTTGCCAATCGCCCAAGCGCTGCGCGAAGACCTGAACCGATATGCGACGCGAGTGGCCGGTTTGCGCGACACCGGCCCAGGCACGTTGCTGATTGGTTGCGGGCCGCTGACCACGAGAACCCTGATCCTGCCCGCGTTGCGCGCCGTGCGGCATGTAATGCCGGACCTGCGCTTTCGAATTTTGGTGAGTGCCTACGCACGCCCGCTCGACTTGTTGCAGGCGGGGGATTTCGATGTATTCCTGGGCGATCTGACCTACACACCGGACGCCGAAGATGTCGAGATCATGGTGATGGAAAAGCAGCAGATCCAGTTTGTTGCGCATCGCGATCATGAAATTCACCAACGCGGCCCACAAACGATGGCCGGTATTTTCGAATATCCCTTTGCTTCACCGCATCTTCACAAACACTGGAAAGCAACCTTGATAAAGTCACTTGGTAGCGGTGCTGAGGCTGTTGAAAGGGTCAATGCACAGCCACATATCGAATGCGACGACTACAACTTCCTGACCGGATTGTTGGTAGAACCGGACTATGTCGTCGGCGGGATGCCGGACACGTTTACCGAGCTGATCCGAACAAACACAGTCAAACCCGTGTCGATGAAACAGAACCTTGCGTGGAACATTTGCGCAGCGCGTAAATCGCAGAACACGTCTACTGCGGTTGAATTGTTCTGGAATGAGCTTGCCAATCATCGGGTTTGATCGGTGACGTGAGGCATAGAGGGATCCGTACCTGAAAAATGACTGGCCCAAGCAATGCCGGTTTCACGGGCCAAGTAATTTTACCAAAGTTCTGCTTTGCGCCAAGAGGGCTGGATGGCCAAGTCCCCATTGAGCTTAGGGCGTTCATTGTTGCCGATGCACCCCCATGCCGCGAGCTTGGGGCCGGCGGCATAGAATTGAATGCGCGACGATCAAGATCTTTCCAGATGTGATTTCTCTGCAAGCCAAAGGATGGTGATGGTCTAACTTGGAGTTGCGTGAAGGGATAAAACCCTATCCTAGAGCAGCGGAGGGGAAGAGATGGCAAGCAAGTACAGTGCGGATACACAGCGTGTGGCGGTGAAGGCGGCACAAGCTCAGTCTCTGGTACGGGCGATCATGGGGGCCAAGGGGTGCCCGGATGACATCGCCGAAGAGGTGGGGGCGCATCTGATCAACTCAGATTGGTCCGGGGTAGAATCGCACGGGGTTTGGCGCATCCTTCCCTATGCCGGGTATTACGACAGCGGGTATCTGAAACCGAACGTGCGGCCCGAGCTGAAGCAGAACGCTCAAGGAGCCTGGATCGTGGATGGACACGGTGGGATCGGTATCCCGGCGATGAGTATGGCCACGCGGGATGTGGTGGAGCGCGCCAAAGCCGGTGGGATGGCGGCGATTGCCTTGCAGAATGTGGGTCACACCGGACGGCTGGGAGCTTTTGCCGAAGAAGCCGCCAAACAGGGCTGTCTGATCATCATCATTGGCGGAGGCGGACGCAAAAACTGGCGGCTGGTGGCCCCGTACGGGGGGCGCAAGGCGCTGATGTCCACGAACCCCTACAGCATCGGCATTCCCGGCGGGGACCGTGGCCCGGTGGTGGTGGACTTTGCTACCTCTGCCGCTGCGGCGGGCTGGGTTTATGGAGCGAAGGTTGCTGGCGCACATCTGCCCGAAGGCGTGCTGATCGACAAGCAGGGCGCGCCGACCACCGATCCGCAGGACTATTTTGATGGCGGTGCGATCCTGACGGCAGGGGGCGCGAAGGGCTACGCCTTGTCTGTGGCTGCCGAGATGATCGCCGAGGCGCTGCTGGGGCCCGCGACAACGGAATGCAACTGGCTGATGCTGGCCATGGATTGCTCGCTGTATCGCGAACCCACACAGATGCAGAGCATTGCCGAAGAGATCCTGGACGAGTTTCGCAATTGCCCCCCTGCGGCAGGCTTTGATCGGGTCGAGATCCCCGGAGAGCGCGAGGCGGATGCCCGCAAGAGAAACCAAGGCAAACCAATTTACCTTCCCTTGGCCACGTGGAAACATATTATCAAATTGGCAGATGAATCAGGTGTTCCCTATTAAGTAAAAGTGGTGTCGTCCGTCTGTACTTTGAAACTGAATTCATAGATGGAGCTTTAAGTGACGGACAGGTTGGTTCTTTTGTTGGGGGCTGTTGGATTGGTTCCAATTGCCTTGTCTTATGGCCTGATGCCTCGGACCACTGTCACGTGGTTGTTTGGCTTCCCCGTGGAGGGGACAAATCAAACCCATATCTTTCGCGCGATCATGGGGCTCTATCTGGCAAACGCCTCCTTTTGGCTGCTTGCAGTGTTTCGGCCGGGGCTGCGCAGAACGGGACTGTGGATCATGGTGTTGTTCATGGTTGGGCTGGCGACGGGGCGAGTGCTGAGCATCGTCGTAGATGGAATGCCAGGGATCGTGCTTTGGGCTTATCTTGGAGCAGAAGTATTTTTTGCCGCGCTGGCGATCAACTGTCTAAGACAAGGGGAGTAACCTTGATGACAATTCACAGGCATATGCTTGTCGGGGCGTTCGTTTCGTCGCTCTTCATGATAGAAGCAACGGCGCAGCAAACTGTGCAGTACCAAGTGGACCAAAACGCTGAAGCTGTTCAAAGAGCGGTAGAAGCGGCAGGGTTGGACGCTATTGTCGCAATTGACCATGCCCGTTTGGCTGCCGCCGAAGGTGTCGAAATGCCGGCCTCTCGGGTACAGGTGTTTTCGGACACTGAACTCAATACGGCGATACTGTCCCAGAACATCAGAGCGGGTCTGGATTTGCCCCTTAGGGTCCTGTCATTTGATGAAAGGGCCGAGGCCACCGTTATGTACACCGATTTTGCCTTTCTCGGTAAACGCCATGGTCTGAACTCGTCCGAGCTGGCGGATGCCTTCACGGCAAAGATGGATTCTGCTCTGGCTACAATAGAGGCGATTGCAGCCCCAATTCAGGGACTGACGGAAAACTATGGTGTTCTGGAGCTGACTTCTGCCCATGGGCATCCCGAAACCATCGAAAGGCTGCGAGCAGCCGTCATGTCACAAGGTGATACTGTTTGGTTCGGAGAGATGGACTTTACCCAGGAGGCCAAGGCGCTGGGCCATGACCTTGGACCGGCAACGCTGTTGCTGTTTGGCGGCCCTGCACCGGGCGGCGTAGCTATGGCAGAGTTCCCGGCAATTGGGTTGGATGCCTTTTGTCAAAAGCTGCTGGTTTATGAAGGCCCCGACGGCTCGGTCAGAGTCATCTACAACGACATCGCTGCGCTGGCCCAGCTTCATTATGGGCAAACGACAAAGCCGCATCACCAGTTGAATGAACGGTTGACCGCGACGTTTTCAAAGGCTGTCGAATAGAGCTTCGATGCGCGTGGTGGTCATTCCGCCTCGCGAGCTTTGTCCAGATAAGCTCGAACTTCGATCAGAATTGGCAAGGCGTCCGCAATTTTTGAAACGTCGATGCGCTGGGCCATTTGAACCATGTCCGGGCCTAGGGCTGCGATGGCGTTTTCGCGAAAGGTGCGGCCCTGATCGGTGAGCATCACGCATTTCGACCGGCTGTCTTTGGGGTTCGGCTCAAACGCGATCAATCCGGCCTTGTGCAGCCCTTTGAGCGTGTGCGTCATCGAGGTTTTGGGCACCTGCAGCGCTTGCGCAATCGACAGTGGCGTGCGGCCATCGCCCAGGCGGGTCAGGTGGTTGAGAACCGCAAAGTGTGAGACCAGAAACCCGTCGGGCAGACGGGTTTCGAACAGGCGGCTGGACAGTTGGCTGATGATACCGATCTCGTTGAAAAGGGCAAAGATCGTGGGGATGTCCTGTTCAGGTTTGGACAAGTTTTGCCTCCAATGGCCAGCGTGGGCTTGGCGCCACCTGCGGACCGTAACCGATGCGGGCAAACATTTGAACCGTTCCACCGTTCGGCGCGAGCCGGTTGTGGATTTCGTGGTAAAGCTCTGCCATTTCGGGATATTCCTGCAAGGCCTGGCTGAGGGGCTGCATGCCCAAACCGATGTCCGTAGCGGCCAGATTGAGCCTGAGCCAATCGGCACCTGCGGCGATCTGATCGCGGCGGCTGTTGGTCTTGGTCACCAGCCAGATGTGCCCCATCGCGGTATCGGTGTTGGCAAAGACCGCATCCAGCCCGCCGGTATAGGCCATTGAGGTTGTGTCCAGCGCTACGTCCCGCGTGAACAGACCGGTCATGTGAAGCGTTTCGAACATTGGCCCGGTAAAGTCGATGCCATCGGGATTGGCGTCGACTTCGCGATGGCCGATGCGGAACAGATCAACACTTTCTTTGTAGGTCGCCGGCGTTTCGATCTCGATCCTGAGCGCTTCGTGCGACAACTCGCGATAGATGGCGATGTCGTCAGGCTTTATCGAACCGCCAAAGGTTGTCGCGGTTGCGGCGGCTCGCAGGGTGGCAAGCTCGGTCGGAAGAACCGCGCGGGTGGTGTCAAAGGGCTCTTTGAGAGAGCGGCGGTTCATCACATGGGCAAAGAGCGGATCGGGGCGCTGGTTCGGGTCATTGGTAAATCGGGCGCGGGCGATGGGGCGATGGTCAAGCGTCGTCGGGTCTTCGCCTTCGGGGAAAAGGTCCAGATCGACGCGATAGCCGTCCTGGGCGGCAGCCATGCGCATGACCTCCAGGAAACAGCCAAGGCCGATGGTGATCTGACGGCTGAAGGGGTCGGTTTCCGGTAGCACCCGATCCGGATCGCAAAACAGGGTGACCTCATCGTCTTGGGACAGGTCGACCACCCAAGGCTGCCGGTTGTGCGGGTTGGGGGCGAGCAGGGCAAAGGAAAGCGCGTTACGGCGTGGCTCGGCGTATTGCCCGGCAAGGGCCCAGGGGCGCAGGGCCTGATTAGGGCGACGGGTGACGGCGTATCCGGCGGTGGCAGTGGCGGCAACGATGCAACCGCCGCCAATCAGTGCAAGGGTCTTCCGGCGAGAAAGGGACATGAGGGATCTCCATTTGGTGCGATATCGTATTAAATAGTGCGAAATCGTACTAATGCAAGAAGTATTGAAGGACATGGTGCGCGAAACGGCGGGGGTGCTCCCGCCCGTCGTCAATTTTTCTGACGAAAAACCTCCTCCCGTTGGGCCCAGCCTCGCTGCGCTCGGCGGTTGGCTTTTGCCGCGAACCAGGCGCCCCAAAGCGGAACCGCGCCAAGCCAAAGGCGAGGCGCCCGGCCCAAGGCCGTTAGCGGGGCTGGCGACGCCATGATCGCTCGGGTGCGGGAGCACTCCCGGATCTGGTCTATGTTTCAAAATACAAAAACGCCCGCTCCATCAGGAACGGGCGTTGGCGCATGTCCTTGCGCCATCCCACGGAGACCAATCATACACCGCGAGAGTTCATGACCCTCACAGAGAGGAGAACGCCTGATCCAGGCCGTCCGCCACGCGGTCCACATCCTCGAGCGTGAGGCACATCGGCGGCACCATTCGCAGCGAGCTTTGGAAGGGGCCGGATTTCGACAGGATCAGGCGTTGCGAACGGCAATGCTCAAAGACGGCCGCCGTGGTTTCCGCGTCCGGTTCCTTGGTCTTGCGGTCCTTGACCATCTCAATGGCCAGCATCAAACCCCGCCCGCGCACATCGCCGATGGCGGCGTGCTTGTCCTTCAGCTCATGCAGACGCGCCAGCAGGGCCGCGCCAACGGTTTTGGCGTTCTCCATCACCTTGTCTTCGCGAATGACTTGCAGCACCGCGCGACCCGCCGCACAGGACGTTGGGTTGGCGCCGTAGGTGTGGAACATGAACTTTTCGGCCATGGGGGCTGCGATTTCTTTCTTCGCCACAACGGCCCCGATGGGGAAGCCATTGCCCAGCCCCTTTGCCATAACGATGATGTCCGGCACCACGCCGTCCGCCTCGAACCCCCACATGTGATCGCCGGTGCGGCCAAAGCCTGATTGCACCTCATCTGCGATGTACAGACCTCCGGCCGCGCGCACCCGCTCGGCGGCACCTGACATGTAGCCTTTGGGCATTTCGATGATGCCGCCGTAGCCTTGGACGCTTTCCACGAACATGCCGGCGATCTGACCGGTGGTGGCGGTGCGGATGGTCTGGTCGATCTCGTCCAGATAGGGCGCGGCACCAGCGTTCTCACCAAAGATGCCGCGATACTGGTTGGGTTCGGCGACAAAAGCCACGTTGCCGGGCATGCCGGGATGCCGCCAGCCGCTGATGCCGGTGAGCGATTGTGCGGACGCAGTAGGGCCGTGATACGCCGTGCGCAGGGCCAGCAGATCCAGATTGCCCGTGTAGCTGCGCGCCATGGTCATCGCCAGGTCAATCGCCTCAGATCCAGAGTTGGTGAAATGTACCACCCACTCGTGGCCCTTGGGCATGGTCGCGGCCAGTTCCTCGGCCAGATGCGCCGGGGTAGGGTGGTAGAACATCGTCGTGCAATGGGTCAGCTGCTGTGCCTGTTCCATCGCGGCGGCCACCACGGTTGGGTGCGAATGCCCGACCGAGATGCAGACGTTCATGCCCAGAAGGTCGGTATACTTGTTCCCCTCGGCGTCCCACAGGTACTGCATCGATCCCCTCTGGAAAACGATCGGGTCCTTGAAGGGGACAAACTTGCGCTGACTGGCAGCATAGTAATTGTCGCGCCGGGCGGCAGTGGCCTGGGTGGACCATTCGGTGTTGAGCGGTTGGTGGGTCATGCTTGCCTCCCTCAGGCTTTCAAGCGCAGGTTTTCGGGGTCAAAGGGCGCGGCGGGCAGGATCGTGGCCTGCGTCCTGCGCCCCAGGATGGATACGGTGAGGTTGTCGCGCGCCGTGCGGTCGCGCAGATAGGCCAAGGCCAGCGTCTTTCCGGTGCGATGGCCGTGCGCACCCGAGGTGACAACGCCAACGATGTCACCGCCTTGCAGGACGGAATGCGCATAGAACGGGTCAAACTCGGGATCGTGGATTTCGAGTAGGACCATGTCCCAGCGGTCGTCTTTGGCTTTGCGCTCCAGCATTGCCTCGCGCCCAGTAAAGGCGCGGTCCTTGGTGCGGGCAAACATGCCAATACCCGCCTCGTGCAAGGTCCGCTCAGTGGTCAGATCACCGCCCCAGCCGCGATAGCCCTTCTCCAGCCGCATGGAGTTGGCAGCATAGGCGCCATAGTATCCCGTGCCCATCGGTTTGCCGGTGGCCTCGAGCGCCAGAAATACCTGTTCCGCGTCGGTGCGGTCCATGTGCAGTTCCCAGCCAAGTTCACCCAAGTAGGACACCCGCAACGCGCGCACCTGTGCGCCCGCTACGTCGATCACCTGAGCGCTGAGCCAGGGGAAGCCATCGTCCAAATCGACCAGCGTGTGCTGGCTGAGTATGTGGCGCGAGAGTGGTCCCATCAGGCCGATAACCGCCAGCTCGTCGCACCGGTTGGTGACTGCTACGTCGAACCCTTTGGCGTGGGCTGTCAGCTGATCCATGTCGATCTCTTGCGCCGCCGCTGCCGAGGTCAAATAAGCGTGGGTGTCGCTCAGCATGGTCACTGTGTACTCGGACAGCACTCCGCCCGCCGGGGTCAGCACATGTGTCAGGCCAATACGCCCATTCGCAGGCGGGCGGTTTGCCCCCAAGCTGTCGATGAACGCGCGGGCCTCGGGGCCGGTGATGTCGAACTTCGAGAACACGGACAGATCGGCCAACCCGGCCTTGGTGGTGACGGTCTCGACCTCTTTGGCGACATGTGGGAACCAGTTCGGACGGCGAAAGCTCTCATGCGCTATGTCGCCTTGTCTGTCCGAGAACCAGTTGGGCCGTTCCCAGCCATAGGCTGCACCCATGACTGCGCCACGCTCCACCATCAGATCATGCAGCGGCGACAGGCGCTTGCCGCGTCCGGCGGGGCGTTCTTCGAACGGATAGTGCACGCCAAATTGCAGGCCAAAGCACTCGATGGCTTTCTCGACCCGATAATCCCGGTCGGCCCAAGTACCAAACCGGCGGCTGTCCACCGCCAAAGCATCCATAGGCGGCGCGCCGTGCGTCATCCAATGCGCCAGGAACCAGCCCGAGCCGCCACCTTCCATCACGCCCATGCTCGACCCGGTCAGCAACCAGGCGTTTTCCAGCCCATGCGTGGGGCCGATCAGCGGGTTGGCGTCGGGGGTAAAGGTGATCGGACCGTTGACCACGGTTTTCACACCGCCATTCATCAGCGCCGGGATACGCTCCATCGCCGCCTCGATGATATGTTCCACCCGGTCCAGATCGGGCGGCATCAGGTCAGCGCCAAACTCGGGTGGCACGCCATCCACCGACCAGACCTGCGCTTCTTTTTCGTAAGGCCCCAGGATCAGCCCGTCGCGTTCCTGGCGCACGTACCAGCTTTCCTCGGGGTCGCGGATCATCGGCAGTTCGGGCAGCTTGGCGTCGATGCGCTCGGTAACCTCGGGCACCGCATCGGTCACCAGATACTGGTGCAGCACCGGTACGGACGGGATGTTGAGCCCCATCATGTGCCCGATCTCCCAGCCCCAGGTTCCGGCTGCATTGACGATATGCGTGGCGCGGAACGTCTCCTTGGCTGTCTCTACGATCCACTTACCATCCTCTCGCCGGATGGATTGCACCGCATTGTAGCGGCTGATCTTGGCTCCGTTGCGCGTGGCCACCTGCGCCATCGCATTGGTGGCCAGCGTCGGGTCCACATGGCCGTCATCGGGTTCATAGATACCCCCCAGCAATCCATCCAGCTTGGCCAGCGGGTGCAGTTCGGCGATCCGTTCGGGCGTCAGAACCTCCAGTGGATATCCGGTGAAATCCGACAGGCCGGCGACATGGCGGAATTCATCCATCCGATCCGAGTTGGAGGTGATACGCATCGCGCCAGAACGGTGAAAGCCGCAGTTCTGCCCGGTCTCTTCCGGCAGGATGTCGCGATAAAGGCGGACAGAGGTTGCACGCAGCTCCTGAATGGTTGGGTTGTGCGCAAAATGGGTGCACAGCCCGGCAGCATGCCAGGTCGAGCCATGGGTGAGGTCGTTCTTTTCAACCAGCACCACGTCGCGCCATCCTGCCTTGGTAAGATGGTACATCAGCGACACGCCCATGGCGCCGCCACCAATGATCAGGACCTGTGCGTTGCTCATCCGCGCATCCTTTCGCCTTTGGGGTCAAATGGGGGGCGGGGCAGGGCCCGCGCCGGATAGGTCTTACCTGCGATGTCGAAGCTGAAATCGCGAGCGCAGGTGTCGGCAAGCTTTTCACCGGGGGCGATCTCGATCATCCCCAAGGCCAGCGTCAGGCCGGTGCGCGCGCCCTTGGCGCCGGATGTGGTCAGGCCCACGACACGCCCGCCCTCAAGGATCGGCTCGTCATGCAGGATCAGCGGATCGCCCTCGACCTGGAACAGGCAGAGCTTACGCGTTACTCCTTGGGTGCGTTGTGCCTCAAGCGCTGATCTACCGATGAACTGTTTGCCCCAGTCAATGGTAAAGCCAAGTCCGGCCTCCAGCGGGGTGATCTCGGGGCCAAGGTCGTGGCCCCAATGGCGAAACGCCTTCTCGATCCGACAGGCCTCAAGCGCATACATGCCCATTGGTTTGGCTCCAGCGGTAGAGAGCGCGTCAAAGACTTTGCGGGCCTGGGTCACGGAAACATTCAACTCCCAGCCCAATTCGCCGACAAAGCTCATCCGCGTCGCACGACACGCCACACCCGCCACAGCCACGTCACGCACGGTAGAAAACGGGAAATCAACCCAATCCGCATCGCTTATCCTGTTCAGGATGTCCCGCGCCTCTGCGCCCATCAGGCCGATTACACACTCGTCATCGGTGACATCGTGCAAGGCAACCCGCCAGACCGCGAAGCGGCGGCGCAGCAGCGCCCCGTCCCGCCAGCGCGTCGCAGCACCAGAGGTGATGCGATAATGCTGGCTCCCCAAACGGGTCACGGTCAAATCGCCCTCGATCCCGCCTTTTTCGTTCAGCATCGGGGTATAGACAGCACGGCCCACAGGAACATCCATCTGAGCACAGACCAGTTCATTCATTGCTGCCACCGCATCGGGGCCGATCACGTCGAACTTGCCAAAGGGCGACAGGTCTAACAGCACCGCGCCATCCTGCATCCGCGCCGCTTCACGCCTTGCAATCGGATACCAGGACTGCGCCCCAACTGAGTAGGGCAACTCCCTCTCCGCGTCGTTCTCAGCATACCAGAGCCCACGCTCCCAGCCTGCAGTCAGGCCAAAGACTGCGCCCTGATCTGCCCAGGCCTGATGCAAAGCTGAACAGCGCAACCCACGACCGGCCTTGGGCTGTTTGAACGGCCAATGCATCGCCATCAGATCGGCCACACTCTCGGCCATCCGATCCGCCATATGCGCATTCGTTGCCGCACGCGGATCGGCTCGGGCCACATCGACCTCCCACAGGTCCATCGGGGCCTCGCCATCCACGATCCAATCCGCCAAGACACGCCCAATGCCGGCCGAGGACATTACCCCGACCGAGTTCATTCCAGCCGCAACAAACAACCCGTCCACATCCGGTGCAGCCCCAACCAAAGGCCGCGTGTCATTGGTGAAACTTTCCGGCCCGTTCATGAAATGCTGGATGCCGGTCTCAGCCAGTGCCGGAACCAGGTCCAACGCGGCCTCCATGAAGGGCATGAACTGCTCCCAATCTTCTGGCATCTCCAGAAATGGCCGGTCGCCTTCGGGGCCAAAGGCATCCCAGATCTTGGCGTCAGGCTCAAACCCGCCGATCACCAGCTTGCCAGCATCGCCCTTGATGTAGATACCTGTATCCATGTCGCGGATCACCGGAAACGGATCGGGTAAACCCGGCATCGGCTCGGTCACCACATACATATGCTCGACCGCCTGCAGCGGCAGGTGCAATCCGGCCCCTTCGGCGAGGGGCTTCGACCACGCCCCGGCGCAGATCACGACGCTCTCGGCTTCAATCTCTGTCCCATCGCCAAGCGCAACGCCCCGCGCGGTCCCGCCCTCAGAGAGGATACTGGCAACCCCGCAATTCTCGCGGATCTCCACGCCTTTGGACCGGGCCGCGCGGGCATAGGCCATGCACAGGTCCACCGGGTTCACATTGGCATCTTCGGCCACCCACATGGCGCCCGCGTGATCCGAGACATCAAGCCCCGGAACTTCTACCTCGTCCGCGCCGATGACTTGTGCGGTCAGCCCAAAGTGCCGCCCCAGGGTCGAGACCCGGTGCAACTCGTCCAGCCGCTCTTCACGCCGCGCCAGCCAATAACCACCCGTCTGACGGTAACCCGTTGCCATACCGGTCTCGGCCTCAAGCCGGGGAAACAGCTCCAGCGCATAGCTCGCCAGCTTGGTCATGTTGGGCGTGGCCCTGAGCGGGCCCACGATGCCAGCGGCATGCCATGATGTGCCCGAGGTCAGCTGATTGCGTTCCAATAGCAACACGTCCTCGGCTCCGCGATGCGCCAGGTGATAGGCCACCGACAACCCGATGGCGCCGCCGCCGATGATGATCGTGCGTCCCATCAGAAGTAATCCATGTCTGGCGTCTCGGACTTGCGCTGCGCGATATAGGCCTGCAACTCCTCGTCGATGGCCGGATCAAGGCCGGGGTCCTCATAGGCCTCCAGATGCTTCTTCCATAGGCCGTTGGCCCGTTGTGCGGTATCCAAAGACCCAGCCGCCTCCCAATGTTCATAGGCGTTGTTGTCGGGTGTCTCGGGCCGGAAGAGGGCGGACATGAAATTGGCTTGCGTGTGCTCGGAGCCAAGGAAATGCGCACCCGGACCAGTGGCGGCGATGGCAGACATGGCCTGCGCGTTCTCGCTCAGGTCGATGCCATCAAAGAAGCGGGCCAGCTTGCCACAGAGATCAGCGTCGATCATCGTCTTTTCAAAGCTGGTCACCAAACCACCCTCCAGCCAGCCGGTGGCGTGATTGATCAGGTTGGCACCTGCAAACATCGACATCATCAGACCCCAGGTCGCTTCCTGCTGGCTCTGCGCATCCGGTATTTTCGATGCGCTCAGCGTGCCGACCGTGTGCAGCGGCACCCCCAGACGGCGGGCCAGTTGCCCTGCGGCCAGAACCATCTGACCTGCTTCGGGTGTGCCAAAGGTCGGCGCCCCCGATTGCATTGACATCGTGGACGCAAAAGAGCCCATCAGCACCGGCGCGCCTGGTTTCACCAATTGCGCAAGCGTAAGGCAGGCAAGTGCTTCGGCCAGAACCTGAGCCATGGTACCTGCGACGGTGCAGGGGCTCATGGCGCCTGTCAGCACCCAAGGGGCGGTGGCGACCGGCTGACCAGCGCGGGCATAGGTTTTCAAGGCACCTGACATATGCGCATCCATCACCAGCGGTGCGTTGGTGTTTGACACGCAATAAAGCACTGGGTTTTCGGCCACATACTCCGCGCCAAAGACGATCCGCGCCATATCTAGCGCATGACCGGCGCGCTCAGCGCCGATGAAGGCCCCCATGAACGGCCGGTCGGAATAGCGAATGTGAGCATAAAGCATGTCCAGATGCCGTTTGTTGGCGGGCAGGTCGACCGGCTCACAAACCACGCCGCCCGAATGATGCAGCCAAGGAATGGTGTGGTGCAGCTTCACCAGCGTCTGAAAGTCGTCAAACGTCGCATAGCGGCGACCCCGGTCCAGATCATGCACAAAGGGCGGGCCCCACGACGGGCAGAGCACAGTGGCATCGCCGCCCATCTGCACCGAATTGGCCGGGTTGCGGGCGTGCTGCATGAACTGTTTGGGCGCGGTGGCCTGAATGGTCTTGCGGCAGAACCCGCGTTCAAACCGCACCCGCGTGCCGTCCACGTCGCAGCCCGCATTGGCAAAAATCTCAAGGATTTCGGGATCTTCGACAAACTCCATGCCGGTTTCGGCCAGGATCGTGTCGGCGTTCTCCTCGATCAGGCTCAACCCCTCTTCGCCGAGGATGTTGAACGTACCCAGCTTGCGCAGGATGAAGGGCGTGCGGGGCTGTCCGACCTGGCCACGTGATGCGCCCCGATCGCGTTTGCGACGACGTTTTACAGGTGTCTCAGTCATGACCCGCCTCCCTCGGTTGGGCATAATCTGGCGGTTGCGGGGCATTCGATCAATTGACAGTTGTCAGTATTAGGATTTCTAATAGTGGAAGGTGCGAAAGGCTGATCATGGATGTAAAATTCACAACGAATGCAAATATTATCAAAGCGTTGGAGGTTTTTGTTGCGGTTGTCGAAACCGGTCAGATGACGGCGGCGGCACGGCTGGTTGGAATGACACAATCTGCCGCTTCGCAGCACATCGGGACCTTGGAAAAACACTATGATGTCAGGCTGTTGGACCGTTCAACGCGCCCGGTGAAGCCGACCCAGGCCGGGGTGCTGATGTACCGCCATGCGGGCCGCATCCTGCAGGCGGTTGGGGAACTGGCCAGCGACATGCGTCACCAGGGTCCAACGCCCATCAGCAGGTTGCGGTTGGGGTTGCAGGCTTCGATCGCCACGACCCTGTCACCCGGTTTGGTGCGGATGGCCAAGGACCGCTTTGGCGTGCAGGATATGGTGCTGCATGCGGGCCAGAGCGGCGATCACGAAGCGCTGCTCAGGACCAAACAGGCCGATATTGCCATCACTTCAGATCCGCTGCTGGATATGGATGGGTTGGAACGTCATGCGGTTCTGACCGAGGCGTTTTTGCTGGTCCTGCCGTCCGGATTTGATCAACCGGTGCAGGATCTGGAACAGGTGCTGCGCCACCTGCCGCTGGTGCGCTTTGCCGATACCACCAATGTGGGTCGCCGGATCGGGCAACATCTGCGCCGCCTGCGTCTGCAGCCCGAACGGGTGATCCTGGCCGACCGATCCAGCATGGTGACGGCCTGTGTCGCCGATGGCATGGGGTTTACCCTGTTGACACCGACCCTGTTGATTGACGGGTTGGTGGAACGCATGCCATTGGATCTGCGGCCCTTGCCCGGGGCGGGGATGAGTCGCTCGATCACGGTTGTGGCCCGGGACGGAGAGTTGGGGGAATTGCCCAAAGCGTTTGCCGAATACGCTCGTGTGTCGCTAGTGGACCAGATCGCGGGGCAGATGGGCAAGATCGGCACCGCCGCTTTGGCTGGTCTGGAGACAGAGGAGGAGCCCTTATGACGCCGAACGATTTGCCACCCCAGATTGAAACGCCCGCCGCCTGGGTTGGACGCGATCTGTCCGAGCGGCCCGAGGATTGGCTGTATCAGCTGACACCGGATGACGTCGCCGACCTGGAACAGGCAGCGCGGCACTTCCTGTCGCTGGATCGTGATGTCGGAGAGATCACGGCCGAGGATTTTCCCCTGACGCAGTTTGCCGATCACCTGAGCGCGTTGCGCGACAAGCTGCTGAGCGGTGTCGGTGTCGAGGTGCTGCGCGGACTGCCAATAGAGACCTATGATCAGAAAATGGCGGCAGCGGTGTTCTGTGGCATTGGCGCACATCTGGGCTCGGCCCGGTCACAGAACGCGGATGGTCATATCCTGGGCCATGTGCGTGATGTCGGGCGGGACCCGAATGATCCTACGGCGCGCATCTATCAGACCTCGGCCCGGCAGAGCTTTCATACTGACAGTGCAGACGTGGTGGGGCTGCTGTGTCTGCGGGATGCCAAAGAGGGGGGCGACTCGCTGCTGGTGAGCGCCGAAACGATCTTTAACCGGATGCGCGCGGAACGTCCCGATCTTCTGTCGCTGCTCTTTGATCCCATCGCCACCGACCGGCGCGGCGAGGTGCCCGAGGGCATGGACCCCTTTATGACTATCCCGCCGTTTAGCTGGTTCGCGGGCAAGCTGACGGTGTTCTATCAGCGCCAATACATCGATAGCGCACAGCGGTTCGAGGGCGCATTGCGACTGACCCCCGCCCATGTCGAGGCGCTGGACATGTTCGATGCGCTCGCCAATGACCCCGATCTGCACATCACCATGCGACTGCAACCGGGTGATATGCAGTTCGTCTATAACCATGCGATGCTGCATGACCGGACCGGGTTCATAGACTGGCCGGACTCCGACAAACGCCGCCACCTGTTCCGCCTGTGGCTGTCGCTGCCTGGCGATCGGACACTGCCGCCGGTGTTTGCGCAACGTTATGGCGACCTGACCGTTGGTGCGCGGGGCGGGATCATAACGAACCACACCCGACTTCATGCGCCGTTGGATTGACGCGAGCGGTCATGCCAGCCGGTCGCACAAAAGGAGAGTCGACCTGTAATATTCATCTGTTAGAATGGCTGGGTGCTACGCTTTGGTGGTACGCATTTTTAGGATGGAATAATGACGAAATTCAGAAAGATCGCAGCTGTTTCCTTGTTTGTTGCAGGGATTTCGACACCAGCTTTGGCACAGAATTTTGTGCCCTTTGGCGAAGCCGGCGGATGGAAAGTTTACACCAAAACCGATGACAATACCTGTGTTGTCGAGACCAACAAGGATGGCCTGATTATTCAAATGGGCGTTCTCAAAAGCGGTATCGGTTACATCGGGGCCTTCACGCATGAGCCCGATGGCGCCTCGGCTGATGGTGGCACCACGCTGAACATCGATATCGATGGAAACCAGTACTACGCACCTGAAAATGTCGTGCATGAGAACGAGCAGGGCTTTTCGGGATCTTACATCGCTGCAGATAACCCGGAATTCATCTCGGATGTTGCCAATGGCCAAACCATGAAAGTCGTCGACGAAACCCGGGTGTTTACCTTGGATTTGACGGGCACGAAGGCAGCCATGGAAATGGGACGCGCGTGTCTGGCAGCCGCAGGCGGCTGATCCGAAAAGACTTCAGTGCCAAGGTGGCGCCGCGCCCAGGTTCGAGCGCGGTGCCCGCTGTGCATTCTCGCACCGAAGGTATGTGATTGCTCCCAGTTGTGCGTTTCTGTCCAGGGTCTAAGTTGACCGGTAAGCAACCAGGAGGCACCGCAATGAGCTGGAACCCAATACTTGACGCTGACATTCCCATTGGCGACGCCGTGGATGCCATTGAAACCGTCATCGTGCCCCGTGCGCGAGATCTGGGCGGGTTTGAAGTGCGCCGCGCCTTGCCCGCACCCAAACGGCAGATGGTCGGACCCTTTATTTTCTTTGATCAGATGGGCCCGGTCGAGTTTCTGACTGGACAGGGGATCGACGTGCGCCCGCATCCGCACATCGGATTGGCGACGGTCACCTATCTGTACAAGGGCAAATTGCACCACCGGGATTCGCTGGGAACGGACCAGTGGATCGAACCGGGCGCGGTGAACTGGATGGTGGCAGGCCACGGCGTGACCCACTCTGAGCGCACCGATGAAGAGGCGCGCAAGTCGCCGCTCTCGATGTTTGGTCTTCAGACCTGGGTGGCGCTCCCGGACGAGGTGGAGGACACGCCCGCCTCGTTCGAACATGTGGGTGCAGCGGAGCTACCTGAACTGACCGGTGAGGGTAAAACCGTGCGCCTTATTCTGGGCGACGCTTATGGCGAGCGCGCATCGGTCAAAACACCGAGCGAGATGTTTTATGCCGACGCTGTGTTGGAAGCTGGCGCCGCGATCCCGATGCCCGACAATCACGAGGATCGGGGATTGTATGTCGTTGGCGGCTCTGTCTCCATCGCGGGGCAAGAGTTCGAGGCGGGGCAGATGGTGGTGTTCCGCCCCGGCGACCGCATCAGCGCCAAGGCCGGGCCCACTGGTGCGCGGCTGATGCTGCTGGGGGGCGCGACAATGAACGGGCCGCGCCACATCTGGTGGAACTTTGTTGCCTCGTCGAAAGAGCGGATCGAGGCCGCGAAAGAAGCCTGGCGGGCCGGGGACTGGATGCATGGGCGTTTTCAGCTGCCTCCGGGCGATGATCAAGAGTTCACGCCCTTGCCCGAACGCTAGGGGGCTGGCACCACGGGCGGCATGAAGATTCGTGCCGCCACCCGTGATGATCTGCCTGCAATTCGTGACATCCATGTCCTCAGTTGGCGCGCGTCCTATGCCGGAATGCTCCCCGATGACTTTCTGGGGGCACCGCTTGAGGCCGCGATGACGGACCGGTGGGGGCAGATGCCCGAGAATGACGTATTGCTTCTGGTGGCCGAAGAGGGCGATCTGCTGGGGTTTGCTTGCGTCCGTTGTGACAACGCGCATGGCCCGCTTCTGGACAATCTGCATGTGGCAGGTGATGTGCAGGGGCAGGGTGTTGGGCTTCACCTGATGCAAGCCTTGGCTAAGCGGCTGACAGGCATGCGGAAAACCACGCTCTGGCTGGAAGTGCTGGAGGCCAATACGGCAGCGAGACGGTTCTATGACCGCCTGGGCGGTGTCGAGGGCCCTGTTTTTCAGGATGATCTGTTCGGCAACCCGGTTCCCGCCCGCAAGGTGATCTGGAATGGGTTCGAGAAAATCTTCATGCCGGATGAAAAAAGTTGAAGTCGCCGCTTGACGATGCCGAACCGTAGCCATAATACACCCCAACGTTCCGCAGGGAACGACAACAAAAGCAGCGAGCGGTTGTAGCTCAGTTGGTTAGAGTACCGGCCTGTCACGCCGGGGGTCGCGGGTTCGAGCCCCGTCAACCGCGCCACTGCTTTGCCCCTTTCCCGGGGAGTTGGGATCCGGTCCGGACAGGGCATTGGTGGTCTCCACCAGAAGAAAATGCGCGGTTGTAGCTCAGTTGGTTAGAGTACCGGCCTGTCACGCCGGGGGTCGCGGGTTCGAGCCCCGTCAACCGCGCCACTTTCTTCTCTCTTCCTTCCAGATTGATTTCGTCTTGAAGCAGAGGCGCGTAGCGTATCTGATTGCCCTGTCGGGGTAAGAAAGGGCGTTCTCATGTTGTGTCGTGTCGGAGAGGTCGAGGTCTGGCGAATCCTTGAGATCAACGGGCCGTTTGTGGAACCCGAAAAACTCTATCCAACTGCAGGCCCTGAATTGCACCAAGTTTTGCGCGAACATGCGCCGGGGCAGTTGTGTGAACACAGCGGCAAGCTGATTCTGCCGATCCAGGGGTTTCTGTTGAAAACACCCGATCACGTGATTCTGGTGGACGCCTGCGTGGGCAATCATAAAACGGCGACACACGCAGACTGGCATCAACGCTCGGATGGGCGGTTCATGGCGGCGCTGACGGCTGCCGGAGTGGCGCCCGAGGATGTGGATTATGTCCTGTGCACCCATCTGCACCCGGATCATGTGGGGTGGAACACGCAACTGCAGGACGGGCGTTGGGTGCCGACGTTTCCAAACGCCAAATACCTGATCCCGGCGGATGACAATGCCGCCTACAGCGCCAATCCCACCGACGCCTACACCGAAAGCGTTCTGCCGGTGATCGAGGCCGGGCAGGCGGAAATGGTGCAGCCGGGGCATTGTCTGGGCGATCATGTGCGTTTGCTGCCGACACCGGGGCATTCTCCGGGCCATGTCTCGGTCCTGGTACACAGCGGCGGAGCCGAGGCGCTGATCACCGGCGATGCGCTGCATTCCACCGCGCAATGTCATCGTCCAGATTGGCATTTCACCTTTGATGCGGATCCCGAGCTGGCTGTTGAGTCGCGCGTGGCGTTGTTGGAGGATTCGTCCGAAACCGGTCGGCGTGTGTTGGGGAGCCATTTCACCTTGCCCTCAATCGGTCGTGTCCGTGCTGCAGGGGATGCGTTCCGGTGGGAGCCCGACTAAGGGACGCGGTTTTCCCTGATCAAACACCTTGAAATTATTGAGGTTTCAACATTTTGCCGTAAACAGCGGGGATGGTCTGTTTGGATTGTCCTGTGAAAGTGATTGCGTCTCATGAGTATCGCTTCGGTTCTGAAACGCCACGCGGCCCTGTTGATCCGCTTCCTTCCCAGCAGCATGTCCACTATGCGCGGCGCTGGCTGAACCTGTCGCAGTTTGCGACGGGGTATCCATCCGAAGACATGCTTGGCGTTTTTGTCGATACGCTGATCGAGTTCAGCGGTGCCGGGGTTCTCGCTGGGAACCATGCCGTTGCAAATGTTCGGCCAGGGGTTCGAAATACAATCGGCGATCAGCGATCATGCGGGCGACAGCCTGTTGCTGCAATTGGGGGACAGCTGCGGCCTGCCGGTGGGCTTCGGGTCGGACGGGATCGTGCAGCTGTGGATTACGCCCGAGGATCTGGCCAATGCCAAGTTCGACAAAGTGCGGATGACATTTGAAATGACGTGATGTGCAAGAGGCCCCAAATCGGGGCCTCTGCAATTCTACCTTAGCTCAATGCCGCCAGGACGCGGGCCCACGAGCGGATGCCTTTGTGAAAGCTCTCCATGTCATATTTCTCGTTGGGCGAATGGATCTGGTCGTCGTCCTTGCCAAAGCCGATCAGCATCGCATCGGTGTCCACGATGTCCTTGAAGAACCCTGCAATCGGGATCGACCCGCCGCAGCCCACGTAAGCCGCCGGGATACCCCATTCATCGCTGAGCGCCTGACGCGCCTTTTCAAACGCCGGATCTTCGACCGACATTTGCGAGGCGGCCGAGCCTTTTTCGGTGCGGTATTCGACGCTGAACCCATCGGGCAGGTTGCTTTCCAGATAGTGGCGGAACGCGTCGCGGATCGCGTCGGGGTCCTGTTGACCCACCAGGCGGAAGCTGACCTTGGCGCTGGCCTGGCTGGGCAACACGGTTTTGAAGCCGTCGCCGGTGTAACCACCCCAGATGCCGTTCACGTCACAGGTTGGGCGCGACCAGATCTGCTCCAGCGGCGTGCGGTCCTGTTCGCCTGCGGGGGCTGTCAGGCCCACGTCACCCAGGAAGGTCTGGTGATCAAAGTTCAGGCCCTGCCATTGTGCCCGCATCTCGTCGGACAATTCCGTCACGCCGTCGTAGAAGCCGGGCAGGGTGATCGCGCCGGTGTCGTCATGCAAACCGGCCAAGATCTTGGTCAGCACCCGGATCGGGTTCATGCCGATGCCACCATACATGCCCGAGTGCAGATCACGGTCGGGGCCAGTGATAGTGAAATCCTCGCCCAGAAGACCACGCAGCATGGTGGTGATCGCGGTTACCTTGCTTTCAAAAAGGCCCGTGTCACAGATCAGCGCGATGTCCGACTTCAGCTCGTCGCGGTTTTCTTCCATGAAGGGCACCAGCGAGGGCGAGCCCGATTCCTCTTCACCCTCGAAGAAGAACGTCAATTTGCAGGGCAGGGTGCCGTGTACCTCTTTCCAGGCACGGCAGGCCTCGACAAAGGTCATCAGCTGGCCCTTGTCGTCGGATGCGCCGCGCGCGCGGATCACTTTGCCATTGGGCGTGTCCTGGATCTCGGGATCAAACGGATCGCGGTCCCACAGCTCCAGCGGATCAACCGGCTGCACATCGTAGTGGCCGTAAAACAGCAGGTGCGGGCCAGGTCCGTCGATATGCCCCACGACCATCGGGTGGCCAGGTGTGGGGCGCTTTTGGGCATCAATACCCAAACCCTGCAAGTCAGCCACCAGCCAGTCGGCGGCGGCGTCGCAGTGCTCCTTGAAGGCCGGGTCGGTCGAGATCGACGGGATCTTGAGCAGCTCGATCAGGCGGTCGGTGGCGGCGGGCAGGTCGGCATCAATGCGCGACAGGACATCATCCAGAGACATCGCGGGTTCCTTTTCATTGGGCGAAACGATTTGGCGCGAAAGGTATCAGCGCGGGCCGCACTGTCCAGAGGGGGTAAGCCGATCTCTGCTCAATTCTCGGATCGGAAACTTTTGAAACTGTTTCAGGCTGACTTGCGACGTTTTCGCGCCCCCAAGAGACGCAGTTTGTCTTGTTACATGTGAACTGGGTGTATATTTGATGCAAATCAATGTCGCCTCCGCCTGCACGGATGTAGGCAATTGAGAACCATGACCTTTGTTCGTTCGAAATTGAGCGCTAGGATGCAAGGGACCATGTCCAAAACCGGCCCCGGGAAACTGGCCTTGGGTCCGACAAGACCAATGGAGACCTCGGTGGACTATACCGCGAAACTCGACGACGCCATTCAAAAGCTGCACGACGAAGGCCGCTATCGCACGTTTATCGACATCGAGCGTCGCAAGGGGAACTTCCCCCACGCTGTCTGGACCCGTCCGGATGGCAGCGAACAGGACATCACCGTCTGGTGTGGCAACGATTACCTGGGCATGGGCCAGCACCCCGTCGTGCTCGAAGCGATGCACGAGGCGATCAAATCCACCGGCGCAGGCTCGGGCGGCACCCGCAACATCTCGGGCACCACGGTCTATCATAAGCGGCTTGAGGCCGAGTTGGCAGACCTGCACGGCAAAGAGGCATCGCTGCTGTTCACCAGCGCCTATATTGCCAACGACGCTACATTGAGCACGCTGCCAAAGCTGTTCCCCGGTCTGATCATCTATTCCGACGCGCTCAACCACGCCTCGATGATCGAGGGCGTGCGCCGCAATGGCGGCTCCAAGCGCATCTTCCGCCATAACGATGTGGCGCATCTGCGTGAACTGCTCGAGGCCGATGATCCCGAAGCACCCAAGCTGATCGCATTCGAATCGATCTATTCGATGGACGGCGATTTCGGACCCATCGAAGAGATTTGCGACCTGGCCGAGGAATTCGGCGCGCTGACGTATATCGACGAGGTGCACGCGGTCGGCATGTATGGTCCCCGCGGCGGCGGCGTGACCGAGCGCGACCGTCTGGCGCATCGCATCGACATCATCAACGGCACGCTGGCCAAGGCCTATGGCGTGATGGGCGGCTACATCGCCGCGAACGCAAAAATGTGTGATGCCATCCGGTCTTACGCGCCGGGCTTCATCTTTACCACGTCCTTGCCGCCTGCTGTGGCGGCGGGTGCGGCGGCCTCGGTCGCGTATCTGAAAACCGCGCCTGAGCTGCGTGAGCGTCACCAGACCCAAGCCAGCATCCTAAAGCTGCGCCTGAAGGGCATGGGCCTGCCGATCATCGATCATGGCTCGCACATCGTGCCGGTGATCGTGGGCAACCCGGTACACACCAAAAAGCTCAGCGACATGTTGCTGGAGAACTTTGGCATCTACGTGCAGCCGATCAATTTCCCGACCGTGCCGCGTGGAACCGAGCGTTTGCGGTTCACCCCGTCGCCGGTTCACGGCCCGGATGAAATGAACCGTCTGGTGCAAGCGATGGATGAGCTTTGGTCCCATTGTGCGCTGAATCGCGCCGAATTGGCGGGCTAAGTTCACGGCACTGTGTGCAAAACACTTGCCTCGTGTTAAGCTTGCGGTAACAAAAAGCGTGGACGAATCGTGATAGGGGCGATTCCGGGCGCTGCTGGCAACTCGCAGCAGGCAGAATGGGGCGGCAGGTATGATTGGGCGCAGGGCACAGCGCAAATCAGAGGACATAGAGGTCGAAAAACCCAAGGGGTTTGACGACTTCGAAGTGAGTCTCGGCGATATGATGCGCGGCGAACGGGCGACGATGGGAAAATCCCTGCTCGACGTTCAACGCGAATTGCGCATCAAGGCCAACTATATCGCCGCCATCGAAAACTCCGACCCGACCGCCTTTGACACACCCGGTTTTATCGCGGGCTATGTTCGGTCTTATGCCCGGTATCTGGGCATGAACCCGGATGAGGCCTTTGCCACCTTCTGCGCGGAAAGCGGGTTTGAGGTGGCGCATGGCATGTCGGCCGAGGCGTCGAGCATTCGCAAGCCCGGTCCTGACCTGATCTCAAAAGGGACCAAGTCCAGCGACCCCTTCATGACGCCCAACACGCCTTTTGTTCCCGCGGGCGAAAGTTTCCTCAATCACATCGAGCCGCGCGCCATCGGGTCGACCTTGGTGCTGTTGGCCCTGATCGGTGGCATTGGTTATGGCGGCTGGTCGGTTTTGAAAGAGGTGCAGCAAGTACAGTTTGCGCCGGTTGAACAGACACCGGTCGTGTTGTCGGATCTGGATCCGCTGGACCAGGCCACTCAACAGGCCACTCCGACGACGGCCAACGCAGGATTGACACAGCCAACAGCTGATGCGCTTGACCGTCTCTATCGCCCTCAGGCGCTGGATGTGCCGGTGTTGGTGTCGCGTGACGCGCCGATTTCGACCTTGGACCCGCGCACCTTGGGCAACTTCACGGCGCCCGCTTTGCCTGATGTGCAACTGGCCCAGGTTCTGCCGACGCAGGATACCCCTGGCCAATCCGTGCCGCAGGTGGTTGAAAACCTGGCGCCGTCGCTGACCATGGTGGCGGTGCGCCCGTCCTGGGTTCGCGTCACGGCCGCAGATGGCACACATATCTACGAGACCATCATGGAACCCGGCAGCACCTATCAGGTGCCGCTGACCGAAGAGGCGCCGACCCTGCACGCCGGGGAATCGAGCGGCATCTATTTCATCGTGAATGGAGAGCATCGTGGTCCCGTTGGCGATCGCGGTGTTGTCACTCGCGGCGTGGTGTTGTCGCCCGATGCTGTCGAAGAGCGCTATCTGGTGGCCGAGATCCCTGACGAGGATCAGGTGATGTTGAACAAAGTTGCCGAAGCTTTGACGTCTTCTGCTGCGGCGAGTGAGACCGACGAATAAGCCGCCATTGCACCAAGGGGGGCATCGGCCTATCTAAGGCGCAGGCCCAACTGGATGTGGATTCCCAAAGCGATGTCACTCAACCACGTGCGCCCCTGGCGTAATATCTACCGCCGAAAGTCTCGTCAGATCATGGTGGGCAACGTGCCTGTTGGCGGGGACGCACCGATTGCGGTGCAGACCATGACCAACACACTGACCACCGATGCAGCCGCAACCATCGCACAGGTGCAGGCCGCGGCTGAGGCGGGCGCGGATCTGGTGCGGGTCTCGGTGCCGGATCAGGCGTCGGCCAAGGCGCTGAAAGAGATCGTGCGCGAGAGCCCGGTGCCGATCGTGGCGGACATTCATTTCCACTATAAACGCGGGATCGAAGCGGCCGAGGCGGGCGCGGCCTGTCTGCGGATCAATCCAGGCAACATTGGCGATGAAAAACGCGTGGCCGAGGTGATCAAGGCGGCACGCGACCACAATTGCTCGATCCGCATTGGGGTGAACGCGGGCAGCCTGGAGAAACATCTGCTGGAGAAATACGGTGAGCCGTGCCCGGATGCGATGGTGGAATCCGGTCTGGATCACATCAAGATCCTGCAGGATCACGATTTCCACGAGTTCAAGATTTCCGTGAAGGCCTCGGATGTCTTCATGTCGGCGGCGGCCTATCAGGCCCTGGCCGAGGCGACGGATGCCCCCATCCACCTTGGGATCACCGAGGCGGGTGGGTTGGTGTCCGGCACCATCAAATCGGCCATCGGTCTGGGGCAGCTTCTGTGGATGGGGATCGGCGACACGATCCGCGTCAGCCTGTCCGCTGATCCGGTGGAAGAGGTGAAGGTGGGCTTTGAAATCCTCAAGAGCCTTGGGCTGCGGCATCGCGGAGTGAACATCATCTCGTGCCCTTCCTGCGCGCGCCAGGGGTTTGACGTAATCAAGACGGTGGAAACGCTGGAAAAGCGCCTGGAACACATCAAGACGCCCATGAGCCTGTCGATCATTGGCTGTGTGGTGAACGGCCCGGGCGAAGCGTTGATGACGGATGTGGGGTTCACGGGCGGCGGTGCAGGTTCCGGCATGGTCTATTTGGCGGGCAAGGCCAGCCACAAGATGTCGAACGAGCAGATGGTGGATCACATCGTCGAAGAGGTCGAGAAGAAGGCCGCTGAATTGGACGCAACCAAGGACGCGGCGGAATAGTCAGGTCCGGGGGCGCTCCCGCCCGTCGTCGATGCCCCTAGCGGGACATCTCCTCCCGTTGGGCCAGGCTCAGGCGGGCTTTGCCCGCCTGAGCCTGGCTCGCCCCCTCTACGTGCCGTCCGCAGGACGCAAGGCCGACAGGCCGCGCAGGAAGCAAACTGTCTAAACCGTGGACCTGAAACGGTGTGCATTGAGGTAGAGCGCTGCGCCAAGGGTGATCACCCCCAACAGGACCACAAGCATCAAATCATATCCACCCAGGTTCCAGATCAGCGATCCCAAGTAGGGGGCCACCGCCGCTCCGGCCAGATAGGGCAGCGCCAGCGCGCCTGACTTTGCGCCAAAGTTTGCCTCGCCCAGGATCTCGCGGGCCAGCAGCGGACGCAGGATGCTGACCGTGCCATAGGCACTGCCGAACAGGATGACGAAACCGGACAAGAACACTGGCGACGCGCCGCTGATCAGAAGCATCACCATCGAGAGCGACATGGCCAGAAAGGCGGCAATGGCGACACCGTGGTTCGACAGGTATCTTTCCGAGGCCATCATGGCGATCCGCCCAGCCACCTGCATCGGGCCGATGAACGATGCCGCCAGCACCGCCATCTCGGGCGATAGACCCCGTTCGTCCAAGATCGGCAGCAGATGTTGCAGGGCCGCGCCATGGGCCATGGCGAGGCAGGCGAACCCAAGCGCCAGGTACCAGAACGCGGGGGTTTTCAGGAACTGCCGCGACCGTTTTTTCGGTTCCAGTGTGGCGGGCTTTGTGCGTTTGTCTCGTTCCAGAAGGTGCCCGCCCAACCAAAGGATCGGAGCGACCACAAGTATGACCAACGCGGCAAAGACCTGCACCGCGCCGCGCCAGCCCAGGGCCTCGGCCAGGGTGTAGACAGCTGGATAGCTGATGGTGCTGGCAAACCCTGCAACCAGGGTGACCAGGATGATCCCGGTCTTGGCTTCGGCCCCTCGGGCGCGCGTGATCAGGGCAAAGTAAGGCTCGTACAGGCATCCGGATGTGGCCAATCCGATCAGGATCCATACCGCGAAGAACTGCCATTTCTCGGTGACGCCGGACAACAGGATCAAACTAACACCCCCGACAAGGGCCGACAGACCCAGCATCGGCGCGCCCTTGCCGTGGTCGATAATGCGTCCGGCCAGCGGAGAGGCTGTGGCAGAAACCAGCACGGCGATGGTGATTGCCGCCGTCAGATCGGCCTTGGACCATCCCAGATCACTCTCCCACCGCAACAGCAGGGCGGGGAAGATATAGTAGAGCGACGCCCAGGCAAGCGTTTGCCCAAAGGCGAGCAAAAGCACTGCTGTGTCGCGTTTCATGACGGGGTCCCTTTGCCAATGCTTGCGGGGTTTTGATCCCCTTGGGATTCCAAAAGCCGGTTCTTTACGGATGGCTTAGGTACATCAGGTTCATGCGTCAATAATCCATTCTTCTAGTTTAGTAGTCTAAATGTCGCAAAAAAAGACGCGGCGCACGGGGCATGCGCGCCGCGGTATTTCAAAGGCAGGGGGTAAGCCCGTCAGCCGCGCTCGCGCACCTCTTGTGCGATCAGTTCCATCTGATCGGCCGGCAGATAGCCGCGCAGCAGTTCGGTGCCCAGAACAAAGGTTGGCGTGCCCGAGATGTTCAACTTCTGCGCCAGCGCTCGGGTTTGCGCGATCTCTTGGGTCACGGCATCGCTGTCCATCTTTGCAAAGACGGCGTCGGTGTCCAGGCCAAGGCTATCAGACAGGCGGCGCAGGGTAACCTCGGTCGGTTCGCCTCCAAATTCCAGCAGTGCGTCGTGCACCTGCTTGTAGGCGTCGTCGCCCCCGACATGTTTGGCGGCAACTGCAAAGCGGGACGAGATCATCGATGCTTCGCCCAGGATCGGGAATTCCTTGATCACCAACCGGATGTTTCCGTCGCTTTTCAGCAGTTTGGCCACTTCGGGCACGGCGCGGCGGCAGTACCCACAGCGGTAGTCCATGAATTCGACCAGGGTGATGTCGCCGTCCGGGTTGCCGCCAACCCAGGAGTAGCCGTCGTTGAACAGCTCGTCCCTATTGGCCTCGACCAATTGAATATCGGCTTGCGCCTCGGCCAGTTCGCGGCGCTGCTCGAGGATCTGAAAGGCTTCGAGGATCAGATCGGGGTTTTCCAGGATGTATTCGCGAACTTGCGCGCCAAAGGCTTCGCGTTCGGTAGGTGACATATCGGACAGGTCCAGGGCCTGAGCCGGGCCCGTGATCAGGGCAAAAGCGGTCAAGGCGGGGGCGGCAAGGCGGAGCATCAGCGTTTCCTTTTGTTTGCACGTTCAGACGCAAGGAGCACATCCTGTGCTCTTTGCCAACCCGTTGAGCCAACGGGCAATTGCCCGACAGCGCGTCGGGCGTGGAGTTCTGCATCCTCGGTCCGGCCCTGCAGCGCATAGCGCTCGGCCGTAACCAGCGAGGCCATTCCGTTCTGTCCGGTGCTGGCATAGGCCACGCCCAGGTCACGCATCATCCGTGCGTCGCGTGCGTCGCGTGCGCGTGCTTTTTCCAGCACCTCAAGCGCGGCCTTGGGGTGTTTCGCAGCCAGCAGGGCGCGGCCGTGCCCCGCAAGGATAAGTGGATCGCGGGGGGCAAGTTCAACAGCTTTGCCATAGGCGTCCACGGCGGCGTCAATACGGCGGCTTTCCAGCAGGATCTGCCCCTTCAGTTCATAATAGTACGGATCATCCGGGCGCAGGGCGATGGCGGCATTGATACCTGCCAGAGCCTTGGACAGGTTCCGATTGCGGTGGTGCGCCACGGCTTGGCGCATCAGGCGGATATCGTCATGAGTTTCTTCGCCTGCGCGCAGCAGCGTCCATTTGGGTGCGCGCGTGAAGGCAGAGATTTTGCCTCGGATGCGCGCGAACCAATAGTCTGCATTTGCGTTGGGCAGCGATTGATCCCCATGCGCCTCGAAAAACGCTTCGGCAGCGCGAATGCGGTCCCGTGACAGCGGGTGAGAGCGCATGTATGGGTCCTGATTGCCTGGTGTCAGCAGGTCCTGACCGGCAAAGGCGCGGTGCAGGTCGATCAGGCCGCGCGTGCTGATTTCGGACAGCCGAAGGTAATTGGCGGCCGAGCGGTCGGCCGAGGCTTCTTCGGCGCGGGTGTGCGCTAGAAAGGATCTGAGCGCGGACGACTGGGTGCCAGCGGCGACCCCCGCGGCAGCCTCACCTCCACCGGCAGCCGCGGCGATAAGGGCAAGGGCAACGCCCAGGTTCGCGACCGTTTGCGCACCCTGGAAATTGCTGATCCGGCGCTGGATGTGACCGTTTGCGATATGCGCGGCCTCATGTGCGATCACCGCCTGCAACACATCGGCGCGGGGCACCTTCAGGATCAGGCCGTAATTTAGAAAGATGGTGTTGTGATCAACGACAAAGGCGTTGAAGCCGCCATCATTGACCAGCAGGATCTTGACGCGGTTGGGGCTGAGGCCGGCGGCCCGCAGGATGGGAAAGGCCAGTTCGCGCAACCCGTTTTCGATGTCGGGATCGCGCAGCAACCCGATGGCTGCCGCCGGAAGGGTGCTCGTCAGATAGAGGGTCAGGCTAAGGCTCATCGCCAGCATCTGAACCAACGCGTGCGGTCGCCAGAAGCGTGGGATTGACGTCAGCCGGGATACGCGTTCAAAAGCCATGGCGGCAACATGGGAGAAGGCCATGCGAAACTCAACCCGGTCCGATGTCGATCCCTTCATTGTGATGGACGTGATGGAGGCCGCGCGCCGCGCCGAAGAGGCGGGCAGGCGGGTGATTCACATGGAAGTGGGCCAACCTGGCACCGGTGCACCCAAAGGCGCGCTCAAGGCGCTGGCAGGCGCGTTGGAGGCTGACCCGCTTGGCTACACGGTGGCTTTGGGCTTGCCCGCGTTGCGCCGCCGGATCGCGCAGATGTATGGCGAGTGGTACAACGTCGATCTGAACCCCGAGCGGGTGGTGATCACGCCCGGATCCTCGGGCGGATTTCTGCTCACGTTCACGGCGCTTTTCGACAGCGGCGACCGGGTGGGCATCGGCGCGCCCGGCTATCCCTCGTATCGGCAGATCCTGTCGGCGCTTGGATTGGTGCCAGTTGATCTGCAAACCGCTCCGGAAAACCGTCTGCAACCGGTGCCGGGTGACTTTGCCGGGATGGATTTGGCGGGGCTTCTGGTTGCTTCTCCCGCGAATCCCACGGGCACCATGCTGGACCGCCCGGCGATGAGCGCGCTGATCGAGGCGACCCACGCGCAAGGGGCCTCGTTCATCAGCGACGAGATCTACCATGGCATCGAATATGAGGCGAAGGCCGTGACCGCCTTGGAGGTGACGGACGAATGTTACGTGATCAATTCGTTTTCGAAGTATTTTTCGATGACTGGATGGCGTGTGGGATGGATGGTGGTTCCCGATGATCAGGTGCGCGTGGTCGAGCGGATTGCGCAGAACATGTTCATCTGCGCGCCGCATGCCAGCCAGGTTGCGGCACTAGCGGCGATGGATTGCGACAAAGAACTGCAGGCCAATCTGGACGTCTACAAAGCCAACCGCGCGCTGATGCTGGAGGGGCTGCCAAAAGCAGGTTTTACCAGGATCGCGCCACCGGATGGAGCGTTCTACGTCTATGCGGATGTCTCGGATATCACCGACGACAGCCGCGCCTTTGCGGCCGAGATCCTGGACAAGGCGGGGGTGGCGGTCACACCGGGACTGGATTTCGATCCGGTTCGAGGCGGCGGCACGCTGCGGTTTTCCTATGCCCGCGCGACCGAGGACATCGAGGAGGGGTTGCAGCGTCTCGCAACCTTCATGGCCAACCGCGGGTGAGTGAACTTGACGAGGCGATGGGGCTCGAAACACTCCCGCCCCCTCTACGTGCTGTCCGCAGGACGCAAGGCCGACAGGCCGCGCAGGAAACCTGGGCTCCAAGGCCCTTGAAGCGTTGCTCCCGGCCCAACCCTTGAGATAGGTTGACGCGAAACAGGGGAGACACCCGGATGATGAGCAGGATCTTGACGTGTATTGCCCTTTTGGGGCTGATGGTGAGCTCTGCCGTCGCGCAGGAGTTTTCAGGTCTGGCGCGGATAAACGCTGATCAGTCCCACGTCAGCGACGAGGGTCGCAAAGGGGTCGAGGTGACGCTGAACCTCAGTCAGGGGGTGCCCTACCGCCTATTCACCCTAACCGAACCGCCGCGTTTGGTGATGGATTTCAAAGAGGTCGACTGGACCGGCCTTGCGGGCGACGCGTTCATTCGGACCGATCGGATTTCCAACGCCCAGTTCGGTACTTACGTGCCGGGCTGGTCGCGCATGGTGCTGAACCTCGCAGGCCCGATGGAGGTGTCTCAGGCTGGGTTGAGCGTCAACCAGACCACAGGCGGTGCGCGGCTGGCCGTGAGTCTCTCGCCGGTCTCAGCAGAGGTATTTGCCGAAACATCAGGGGCACCGCGGGATGCCCGCTGGGATCTGCCGCAGCCCGCGGACGTGCCGTCCAGACCCGGGCGGGGGGCAGATGCGCCACTGCGCGTGGTGTTGGACCCCGGTCATGGCGGGATCGATCCGGGTGCAGAAAGTGGCAGGGTCACGGAAAAGCACTTGATGATGACTTTTGCACGTGAATTGGAAGAGATCCTTTTGCGCAGCGAAGGCTTCGAGGTCATCCTGACCCGCACGGACGATTATTTTGTCTCGCTGGAACATCGCATAGCCTTGGCGCATCGGGCCGAGGCGGATGTGTTTTTGTCGTTGCACGCGGATTCGCTGGCCGAAGGCCTGGCGCATGGTGCGACTGTCTATGTACTGTCGAAAGAGGCTTCGGACATTGCCAGTGCCAAGCTGGCCGAGCGGCACAACCGGTCCGATCTTTTGGCCGGCGTTGACCTGAGCAACACGGACGATCAGGTCACTGATGTCCTGCTGGACCTGGCCCGGACTGAGACGCAGCCCCGCACCAACGCGCTTGCGCATTCACTGGTCGAAGGGATGGCGCAACGGGGCGGGCCAATGAACCGTCGTCCGCTGCGCTCGGCCGCTTTTTCTGTGCTCAAGGCCGCGGACATCCCTTCTGTCCTGATCGAGATCGGGTTTCTGTCCAGTCCCCGCGACCTGAAGAACTTACAAAGCCCCGAATGGCGGGTGTCGATGGCCGAGGGCATTAGGAATGCTCTGCTCAACTGGCGCAAAGAGGATCTGGAAAAACGCGAGCTTGTCCGGCAATAAGCTTGTCAGGCCCCAATGTCAGGCTCGGGACAGCGCAGGTTTTAGGATCGCTTGCGCTTCGTAGCTGCGCAGCAGCATCCGAGCGGCCAGACCAAACCGAGGGCCATCAAGTCCAGGCATGTCCGTGTCAAAAATTGCCGAGAGTTCCTGCAAAGCCTCGGACGACAATTGGTACAGCGCTTCTTCCCCCAAAAAGAGTGATTCCGCTGGGACACCGTCTGCATCCAGGATTTCATGACGATCCAACAGGATATGATAGTAACGGATGTCATCATCCGGCAGCACGATGTCGACACCGGGCCAATGGCACAGGTCGCTGGCGCGAACCAGGGCCTCGGGCTCTCCGAACAGCAATTCAACGGCAGGCCCGCAGACCAAGACGCGGTGCTGTTGAGAGACATAGATGTCTTCGCGGGGTTGACCAAGCCCCAGTGAGTTCTTACCGATCCGCACCGGCTGCAAGGCGGGGTCGCGCTTCATTTGGCCCTTGCGTACAGCGCTGGATTCGATCCACTTGATCTCTTGCGGTCCATGATCGCGGGTCCAGATCTTGTCGCCGACCGCCAGATCCTCGACTTTTTGGTATCCTTGAACCGCCCGGATCAGCGTGCCCATTACAAAACAGACCCCTTCGATATTTATTGAGATCTGCTGAGTTTCGGTTTCGACAAACAGACGCCCACCTGGGTTAAAGACAAAAACACTGACTTCGACCTCGAACGTGTCCTGAACAATTTCCCCGTCATCAAGAGCATCAAACTCGGCTGGATCAACGGTATATGTCCATTCGCCCGTGTTCGGGTCGATCGTTGCAGTTCCTATGTCGGGCGCATCAGAAATATCCCAAGTCGAAAACGAAAAGGACCAGCCGGGGTTTCTGAAGTCGACCTCTACGTCCAGATCACCCGTTGCATCGTTGGGGGGGGATCCTGTCACCCGCCCGGTCGTGTCACCGGTAATTATGACCTCAACTGCGTCTCGTGGAGCGTTAGAGACCATCGTCGTTCTCCTCAGCTTTCAGCTGTTTGCGAAATGCAGATTGACGATAAAGACGCATATGCACCTCGCCCTCTGCATCCCGGCTCCATTCCACGATGCGGTTTGTGCCCAGATCGCTGTCCAGCCGGTTGACGCGGACGCGCTGGTGCGGGATCGAGTGTTTGAGCTGTTCCACCATCTGGCGCACTTGCCCAAAGGGAGCCACCAGGTCGATCAGCCAGAAAGACGTGCCGGATGCATAATCTGTTGGCTCGAGAGCCTGTCGTTTGATCGCAAAGCGACGTTCGGCCTGATTGGACAGTCCGGCAAATGTGACGAACCCACGCGGAAAGCCGTTTTGGCGAAAAATGTGATACTGTCCCAGACGCAACGGCGTTTCGAAAGTATAGATGGCTTGGGTCAGCATACGGTCCCTGTGCACCGGCGTCAGAGACGACAGGTACAGCATCGCGCCAAAGTCGGCGTATTTTTCGGGGGGGAGGTCAAACCACCCCTTTGGAAACTGCTTGGTCAAGCGCTGCTCGCTTTAGGCACATATTCCGATTATGTATGATGATGTCCGCTGGATGGTACTTTTGGCAAGAACCAAGACCGAGCAAATCAGCCCTGTTGCCAAATGCCCCCACGACATTGACCCAAAAATGGCGAAAACTGGCCAGTGCAGAGCTTTGACCCTGTGCCCAAGCCACCCTATATAGAGTCCACTTATATAAGGTGGGCAGCTACGTGATCCGGTTCATTCTTTCGTTCTTTGGGGCGATCTTCAGTCTTGTGACGCTTGGCGTCTTCATGGTTGCCTTGACCATTGGCGGGGTGTTCTGGATGTATGGCCGGGACTTGCCCAGCCATGAATCGCTGGCCCAGTACAAGCCGCCCACCATCAGCCGGATCTATTCGGGCGAGGGGCATCTGATCGACGAATTTGCCAAGGAACGCCGTCTGTTCACTCCGTCCGAGGAAATCCCGGACCTGGTCAAACAGGCGTTCATCTCGGCTGAGGACAAGAACTTCTATACCCATCAAGGTTATGACATCCGGGGGATTGCAGCGGCTGGTTTTGAAGCCGTGCGCTCGCGTGGGCAGAACGTGCGCGGTGCCTCGACCATCACGCAGCAGGTGATGAAGAACTTCCTGCTCTCCGGCGATCGTAAGGCTGAGCGCAAGATCAAGGAGATTATCCTGGCCGCGCGGCTAGAGGATACGCTCGACAAGGAACAGATCCTTGAACTCTATATGAACGAGATCTTTCTGGGGCAGAACTCTTACGGTGTGACCGCTGCGGCGCAGACCTATTTCAACAAGACATTGCAGGAACTGGCCCCGCATGAGGCGGCATTCCTGGCATCGCTGCCCAAGGCGCCGTCAGATTATCACCCGGTGCGGCGCAAGGACCGCCTGCAAGCGCGCCGCGATTTCGTTCTGAAAGAGATGTACGAAAATGGCTATATCGATCAGGCAACCTATGAGGTCGAGGTGGCGCAGCCGCTGCGTTCGGTCCAGAACGGCGACTTTGAAAGCTTCCGCACGGCGCTGCCGCCGCGCGACTATTTCACCGATGAAATCCGCCGCCAGCTGAGCGAAGATTTCGGCGAGGGTGAATTCTTTACCGGCGGTTTCACGGTCCGCGCCTCGATTGACGAACAAATGCAAGTCGAAGCTGCCGAGGCTTTGCGCACCGCTTTGCAGAAATATGACCGTGGTCGCGGTCTGTGGCGCGGCACCGAGCAGACCATTCCAACTGAAGCCCTTGGAGATGAGGCGAGCTGGCGTGAGGCTTTGCGCAACGCCGAGGTGTCGCGCGATGTCGATTTGGGCGGCAGGTGGTATCCAGCCGTGGTGCTGACTGTTGCGGATCAATCTCTGACCGTAGGCGTTGAAAACAACGAAGGCACCGGTACGGTGCCACGTTCGGACATCAAATGGATGAAGGGCAACTTCAAGGACAACTTCACCGTGGGTGACGTGGTTCTGGTCCGCAAGGCCGAAGAGGGAGACAGCTGGTCCCTGCGTCAGGTGCCCGAGGTTCAGGGCGGCTTTGTCGCAATGGACGTGAACTCGGGTCGCGTCCTGGCGATGCAAGGTGGGTTCAGCTATCAGGATTCGGTGTTCAACCGCGCCACTCAGGCGCAGCGCCAGCCGGGATCGAGCTTCAAGCCATTTGTTTATGCCGCAGCGCTCGACAGCGGATACAGCCCCGCGACAATCGTGGTCGACGCCCCGATCGAGGTGAACACGCCGCAAGGCCTGTGGCGGCCCAAAAACTCGTCGAACAAGTTCTATGGCCCCACGCCATTGCGCACCGGGATCGAACGCTCGCGGAACCTGATGACCATCCGTCTGGCGCAAGAGGTGTCGATGCCGGTGGTGGCGGGCTATGCCGAGCGCTTTGGTGTTTATGACCACATGGGACCGTTCCTGGCCAACTCGCTGGGGTCCGAGGAGACGACGCTCTACAAGATGGTGGCGGCTTATGCGATGTTTGCCAATGGCGGCGAGCGGGTGGAACCCACGTTGGTGGACCGCATCCAGGATCGCTATGGCGAGACGATCTATCGTCATGACGACCGCGATTGCGTCAACTGCAACTCGGCCAACATCGCCCCCAATGCGGCGCCCACCATCGTGACCAACCGCGAGCAGGTGATGGATGCGATCACCGCCTATCAGCTGACTTCGATGATGAAGGGCGTTGTGGATCGCGGCACTGCCAGCCGCACAGTGAACCTGCCGGTGCCGACCGCAGGCAAGACCGGCACCACCAACGACGCCAAGGATGTCTGGTTCGTGGGCTTCACCTCGAACATCGTTGCGGGTTGTTACATCGGCTACGACCGCCCGCGCGCGCTTGGGCGTGGGGCCTCGGGTGGCGGTATGTGCGGCCCGGTGTTCCAGAGCTTCATGGAAGAGGCCGTCAAGAAGTACGGCGGCGGTCCGTTTGATGTGCCCCCCGGCGGGCATTTCATCAAGATCGACCGCTTCACGGGCGGGCGCCTGCCGGACA
The DNA here is from genome assembly GCF_900302455.1 of Falsiruegeria mediterranea M17. Taxonomy (GTDB): domain Bacteria; phylum Pseudomonadota; class Alphaproteobacteria; order Rhodobacterales; family Rhodobacteraceae; genus Falsiruegeria; species Falsiruegeria mediterranea. The sequence goes on along the minus strand of NZ_ONZG01000015.1, from coordinate 32,176 downwards.
ATGCATCGGGCGAATATGTTGTGGCCGAATATTTCCGCGACGGCGCAGAGCCAATCTTTGGCCTTGCCTATGACGGTGGCTTTGCCATGGGCTCGGACCTGCCGCTGTTTGACGAGGTGCAGCAATCGGGTCAACAGGTCACCACATCGACCGGTCAGACCACCACTGTGGGTCCCAAGGCAAACTTTGGCACTGTCAGTTCCGGCGGGCTCTATTGATCGGGCGGCGGTTGAAAGGGTGACAATGACCAAGACGCCCTTGATCCCATCCGCCTTGTTGGATCGCCCCGGACAACTGGCAATCTCGCCAGGCATCTTGTCGGGCGGGCATGTGTTCCTGACCGGCATGACAGGAAGTTCGGCCGACGGGTCGATGCCAGATGATCCAAAGGTCCAGTTTCGCAATGCCTTTGCCAAGATTGCCGAGGTTTTGGGCGAGGCGGACCTGACGCTGGATTCGATTGTCGAGATGACAACCTATCATGTCGGTATGGAGGATCATTTTGACCAGTTCGACCGGGTCCGCCTTGACGTGTTAAACCCGCCTTATCCTGCCTGGACTGCGGTCGAAGTGGCCGGGTTGCGACGCAAGGGCGCTTTGGTCGAGATCAGGGTGATCGCGTCCGTCGAGGGTTAAACCTCTCGGGCGCTTGCCAACAGACCTGACAGCAAGTCAGCCTCGGGGTCATCTGATACCGGGCCGCCCGTGCGCCAGACGATGGACAGCGCGCATTTGACAGCGGCCCATTGGGCCAGACGCTGCTCGGGAACATCAAGTGCGTTGGCAAAGATGTCGCGACACCAGGTGATCCAGTCGGGATCGCGCAGCAGTTGGGGCAGGGCGCCGGGATGGCGAAATGCATTGGCCAACTCATACCCGATGTCACCGTGATAGCCCTTTGCGTCCAGCACGCGCGGACCTGCGTGGGTAACGATCACGTTCGAATGATGCAGGTCGCCGTGAAGCGGGCGCAAATCCGTGGCGGTGTTCAACAGGTGCCGCGCCAGGGCTGAGGCCTCTTTCAGGCTCTCGCGCAACGGATCCGGGCAACCTTGGGCACAGTGTACATCCAAGACAGGCGCCAGGACGGTGGGCAACTCTGGCAGGTCCAAGGCTGGCAGGACCGGCATTTCGTGCAGGCGCTGCGCCACCTCGGCCAACATCACAACGGCACGCCTGGGGTCGTCAGTGATCGCCACGTCCGCCAGCGACGGTCCCTCGAGCCACTCCATCACAATGGCTGCCCCGTCTTCGGCCAGAATGCGCACGGCACCACGATCGGCCCAGGCCTGCAACAGCGCGGAACCTGCGGCCTCATTCCCGCGATCCGCGCGCTTGTGCAGCTTGAGAACTGCGTGTGTGCCATCCGTTTGCCGCACCCGCCACAGGGTCGCGCCAGCCGTCTCGGCCAGCGGGTTTGGATCGTGCAGCGCAAGCCGCGACAGCGCCTGATTCAGCTCGTGATGCATTCCCGTCTCAGTCACCTTGTGGAGCGTCTCAGGTCTTGGTATCACGCAAGCCTGATCAAGCAAATCGAGACCCGACCATGCGCGCCGAAACCCAGAACATCGTGACCGAGATCGAAAAATCGCTGGAGCTTTTGGCGCAGCGGATGGATCACGAAACGGCCGCTTACCGGTTGGAAGAATTCAACGCTCGCGTCGAGGACCCGAACCTGTGGGACGACCCAGAAGCAGCGCAGAAATTGATGCGCGAGCGGCAGACGCTGGTCGATGCGATGGACACCTTCAACTCGATCAAGACCGATCTCACCGACAACGTCGAACTGATCGAACTGGGCGAGATGGAAGAGGACGAAGAAGTCGTCAAAGATGCCGAAGAGGCGTTGGCCACTTTGCGCGAAAAGGCGGCCGAGAAAGAGCTCGAGGCGCTTCTGGACGGCGAAGCTGACAGCAACGATACCTTCCTGGAGATCAACGCAGGTGCCGGTGGTACCGAAAGCTGTGATTGGGCGTCGATGCTGGCGCGGATGTATGTCCGTTGGGCCGAGAAAAAAGGCTATAAGGTCGAGCTGCAATCTGAGAGTGCGGGTGATGAGGCCGGGATCAAATCTGCCGCCTACAAGATTTCGGGGCACAACGCCTATGGCTGGCTGAAGTCCGAGAGCGGCGTGCACCGCCTGGTGCGCATTTCGCCCTATGACAGCGCCGCCAAGCGCCATACCTCGTTCAGCTCGGTCTGGGTGTATCCGGTCGTCGACGACAACATCGAGATCGAAGTGAACCCGGCCGACATCCGCATCGACACATATCGGTCGTCCGGTGCCGGTGGTCAGCACGTCAACACCACCGACTCGGCGGTGCGGATCACGCACAATCCCACGGGGATCGTCGTGACCAGCTCGGAAAAGTCGCAGCACCAGAACCGCGACATCGCAATGAAAGCCCTGAAATCGCGGCTCTATCAGATGGAGTTGGACCGTCGGAACGCGGACATCAACGCCGCGCACGAGGCCAAGGGCGATGCGGGCTGGGGCAACCAGATCCGCTCCTACGTTCTGCAGCCCTATCAGATGGTCAAGGACCTGCGCACCAACTTTGAAACCTCGGACACCAAGGGGGTGTTGGACGGTGACTTGGACGGGTTCATGGGCGCGACGTTGGCCATGGATGTGTCGGGCAAGTCGCGGGCCGAGGCGCAGGGCGAAGACTAGGCTGTTCGGGGGCGCTGCCCCTATCGCCTGCGGCGATTCCCCCGCCGTATTTTTCAACAAGAAGAAGCAGGAACGCGGTCGGGTTGGCCGCGCCGAAAAAGATTCATTCAAACAGTGGGTTTTAATGGAAATTCCGCAAGGCTAGGCTGACCCGACACCGGGAGAGCAGGGGGAGCGGAATGGACTTGAGCCAGGTTTCAGCGACGGGGCTGATTGCGGATTTGCAGTCGGGACGGCTCCGTGCCGTTGAAGTGATGCAGGCAACTTTGGACCGAATTGCTGCCGTCAACGGGCAGGTCAATGCGATCGTAGCGTTGCGCGATGCGGATGACCTGATGCGCGAGGCGGAGGCCGCCGATCGGGCCGAGGCGCGCGGTCCGCTGCATGGCCTGCCGATCGCGGTCAAGGATCTGGTGAATGTGGCAGGCATCGCATCGACCAGCGGGTCGCCGTCTCTCAAGGACTTTGTGCCGGACAAGGATGATGAACTTGCCCGTCGCCTGCGTACGGCGGGCTCCATTCTGATCGGTAAGACCAACACGCCGGAATTCGGCCTAGGCTCGCATACCTTCAACCCGGTCTACGGAGCGACCCGCAACCCCTATGATGCGAGCCGCAGCTGCGGCGGGTCATCCGGCGGCGCAGCGGTGGCGTTGGCGACAGGAATGCTGGCCTTGGCGGATGGCTCTGACATGATGGGATCGCTGCGCAATCCGGCGGCCTGGAACAATGTTTATGGGTTGCGGCCCAGCTGGGGGCGGGTGCCATCCGAGCCGGTGGGTGAAATGTTTCTGCATCAGCTGTCCACTCTGGGTCCCATGGCGCGCAGCCCAGAAGATATCGGCCTGCTGCTTGAAGTGCTCTCGGGCCCTGATCCGCGTCACCCGCATGGGGCGCCCGGCATGCCTGTGTCGCCAGTCGTGGCCCGTGAGGCCAAGGGGCTGCGCATCGGTTGGCTGGGCGATTGGGGCGGTGCCTTTGAGATGGAGGAGGGCATTCTGGCGCTCTGTGAACAAGCGCTTGGAGTGTTTGGCGATTTGGGTTGCCAGGTTGACGTCGTACCAGCCCCCTTTGATGCGGATGCGATGTGGGACAGCTGGGTGGATTTGCGGTCCTGGGCAGTTTCGAATTCTCTTGGCCCCCTGTATGAAGCGCAGGCCGATCTCAAGGACAGCGCGATCTGGGAGGTCGAGCGCGGGCTTGCCCTGTCGGGGCGTCAGATCCAACGGGCCAGCGCGATCCGGTCGGATTGGTTCCGCAGCGCGGCCGCGCTGCTTGAGGAGTATGATGCACTGGTCCTGCCTTCGGCGCAGACCTGGCCATTTGATGTGACCCAGCCTTATCCGACACAGATCAACGGCGTTGAAATGGACACCTATCACCGCTGGATGCAGGTGACCGTGCCCGTCAGCCTGATCGGGCTGCCCGCGCTGGCGGTGCCTGCGGGCTTTGGTTCCCAGGGGGTGCCGATGGGCTTCCAGCTTTTTGGCAAACGTGGCAGTGACGCGGATCTGTTGAATCTGGGTACAGCTTATCATGCAGCAACACAGTGGCCTCAGAAACGGCCTGCGCAGCCGGTACCGATGGAGGGCACGGTATAATGACGAAACCATTTGGCGTTCCCGCGCTATACCCCGCTTCGGTGTCGATGTTACGGCAAGCCCTGTCGCTTGGGTGGTCCGACTTCCGAAAGGCGCCTCTCTACGGGCTGCTGTTTTCGGGCATCTACATCGCGGCCGGTTGGGCGATGTACTGGATCACTGTGAGCACCGGAACAACCTTTTGGCTGGTGCTGGCAGCAATCGGCTTTCCGCTGATCGGCCCCTTTGCGGCCGTTGGGCTTTATGAGGTGTCACACCGTCTAAAACAGGGGCAACCCCTGAAATTCAGCGCAATCCTGGGTGTCGTGGTGCAACAAAGCCGCCGTCAACTGCCCTCGATCTGTGCGATCATCGTGGTGGTGTTCCTGTTCTGGTTCTTCCTGGGGCACATGATCTTTGCACTGTTCCTAGGGCTGTCGACGATGACCAATATCTCCTCCTCGTTCGAAGTGTTTCTGACACTGAACGGGCTCACGATGCTGGCCTTTGGCACCGTGGTGGGGGCGCTCTTTGCGCTGCTTCTCTATATGATCACGGTTTTGGCGATCCCGATGCTGCTGGACCGCGAGTTGGATTTCGTGACGGCGATGATCTCCAGCTTTGCCTATGTCAAAACCAACCCTGTGGTCATGCTGGGGTGGGCGGCTTTCATCGCCTTGGTGACTTTTGCGGCATTGATCCCAGGGTTCTTGGGGTTGTTTGTGGTCCTGCCATGGCTGGGACACGCCAGCTGGCACCTTTACGAACAGATCACCACCGAGCCCGCGACGTGATTCAGGACCGGCCGCCAAGGGAGAGGCTCACGCGGGCGCAGCCCGCGTGAGCCAGGCCCAACGGGAGGAGGTGCCCCGTCAGGGGCATTGACGACGGGCGGGAGCGCCCCCGTTGTCTAATTTTCCGACAAATCGGTCTCTCGGCCCTGCTGCGCCAGGCGGCGGCGCAGGTCATTTGCAACCGGCAGGCCCAGTTCCAGGGCAAAGACCATGGCATGGGTTAAATAGAAACAGGCGCTGTCAATGTCGGCAGCCTGATCGGCGGCCTCAGTGTACAAATCCACCAAGGCGCACTTGTCCTCTGCGGCATGCGCCGCCAACAGCCGGTCGTTCAGGTCGCTCATTCGGCGGCCTTCAACCCTCTGTAGGCTTGCAGCTTGCTTGCAACCCAATCGTGGAACACATGGGTTGGCCCGTCCATCGCCGGTGAGAACCGACCGCCATCAAAACCCGGCGCGGCGCGGCCCTTTTGCATACCCTCGACGACAAAGATGTCCTCCTCGAACACGGTTTTCCACTGTTCGGTGTTCTTGCGCCGCAGCTCGCGGCTGGTCTCTTCCGTCGTGTAGTAGAGATGGACGTTCTCGACCGTGCGGTCCTGTGCCTCGGGCACCAGAACGATGGCAAAGCTGTGGTCGCGATGCACACCCAGCAAGACGTTGGGATAGACGGCGATGTATTCGGCGGCTGTGTCCCACTTGTCGCTCAGCTCCTCGAAGTCGGCGAAAACCTCGCCGTTGTCTCCGGCAAGCTGGCGATAGACCAACGTTCCCTGACCGGAATAGGCGCGGGGATGCTCGATGTGATAATGATCTTCCAGACGCGAATAGCTGTTGAGCCCCGGATGCACCCAAGGCAGGTGATAGCTTTCGCAGTAGTTTTCGACCGCAAGCTTCCAGTTGCAGTTCACGGCCAGTTGGAACTTGCTGTCGTCGCCGCCGTGATAGATCGGCTTGTCGAATTCGGACCAGCGTTGCAACAGCTCCGCGTGGACGTCTTCAAACGCAGGCGCATGACCCGTGATGTTGATCCAGACAACACCCATCCAGATGTGGCTGCGCACCTCGATCAGACCCAGGGTGTCGCGGTCGATGTCGTCGTGGGTGTTCTGTCCCGGCCCGCCCACATGGGGGGTCGACACCAGGCGCCCTTGGGTGGAATAGCACCAGCTGTGATACGGGCAACGAATGGCACCTTCGATCTTGCGCGGCTCTTCGACCAGGATCATGCCACGGTGGCGGCAGATGTTCTGAAACACGCGGACTTCACCGTCGCGCCCGCGCAAGAGCAGCAGCGGCATTCCCAGGAACGTCAGCGGCACCGCGTCACCTGCTTCGGGTACATCGGCGGACACGGCCAGGCCAGCCCAGCCATCGGCCAAAAGCGCCTGGTTCTCTTCGGCAAAGACGGCGGGGTCGGTATAGTGGGCGTTCGGCAGACCGTTGGCACGTTCAATCGGCTGGGTCACGTCTGACAGGGTGGTTGTGGCTGTTGTCATGTCTGGCTCCATACTCTTGGACACCAGAAACCACGAACCGAAAGGGTCAGCCATTCAATCAGCGACGCGCGTTTGCAGGAAACGACATAGGTGTCGATTCCTGCAAACGGAGTCTCTGTAAGGTGTTACCTAAAGGGATCCTGCGGTTGCAGCAGGCGTCTATGGAACGGCATCAAGTCATCTTCGGAGATAAACCCGGACGTCCGGGCGACCTGAAAAATGCTGTTACGATCGGTGCCCAAATGCTCATAGACCATGCGGGCAGCACGCGTGCCCGTGACGCTTTCGCGGACGGTTCGGGTGACATACCCAACCCAAAAGTTGTTCTCGAACGAGGCGACACGAGACAAATAGTTGAAAGAGCAGGTCATCGCCTTGCGGCGTGAAATCACCAGTGCGACCCCGTCTTCCTGGCGCGCTGCAAACCCGCGGAACTCGCGTGTCCGCGCGTCGCTTGGAAGGCCTTGCTGCGACATTGCTTCCTTGGCTTCGTAGCCCCGGACATATGTCTGCCCTTCAAAGCGGTAGACATAGACGAGGCCGACGATGAATTGGCTGTCATTCACAAAGCTTCGCCGAGTGAAACGGTAAAATCCGCTGGGAAAGGTTTCTTCCGGCAGGTTTTTGACACCGGCCCCAAAAAAATCACTCAAGATTGGACCGTTCAGGATTTGCCCCTGCGAGGGAATGTTCTCGACCGGGTCCAGCAAGATACGCGCATCGACGTCAAAGAAGACGCAGATGCGCTCCAGAACATCTGGTCTTGGGAAGCTTTCTCCGGACAAGTAGCGGTTGAACTGCGTCCGATTGATGCCCAACCTACGAGATAACTCGGATATCGAGGGGTATTGCCGGGCAAGGATGCGCAAGTTTTCCCCAAACATGTTGCGCAACTCTGCAGGCGTGCGTGTTGACTTGGTCATTTGTGTCCCAGCACTGATTTTCGTTCGTTGTTTGAAACCGTGAAAAGCGGACGAGTGGACGCCGTTTTCAAACCAAATATCACACACTAGACGCAATTTAGCGTCAGAGCGGACGCGCAATTGCGTCACAAAGCTATCGACGTAGACACAAAAAGCAATAGCAAGACGCGCAAATAAGCATGTTTGTGGCATCAAAATTGCCCCAATCTTAAGGAAAACGATAGAATGGAACGGAATATGTTTGGTGTAGTTCTCTGGAGTAATCCAGTTGACCGCAAAGCGGTCATATGGTGCGAAGATCAAGGCGACTTGGCGTTCTATCGCCATACCGATGAAACGCAGAATCTGTCGTTGGAAGCTGGGGACTGGGTTCAGTTCGAACTAGAGACGCAGCGCAAACAGAGGTTTGCCTGCAATCCGAGGTTGATCCAAGGCGGTGCTTGCCGCTCTTTGCCAGATATGTTGACCGCTGCTCGGGATGAAATGAGTGGGGGGTCCGCACAAGGCACCGATGCAGGCCGGAACGGTGGAATTCAAACGGCCAATGTCATTCCGTTCAATCCAACGGGGCGTCGTTCCAGGGCAGAATTGATGGAGACCAAGGCCCGACACGCTTAAGCATCAGGCCTTGATCCAAAATTGTATCAGTCGCCGCGCAGCAATGCGGCAACACCTGTTCGGGCGATCTCTGCCAGACCCAGTGGGCGCATCAAATCTGCAAAAGCGTCGATTTTGTCCGGCGCGCCTGTGATTTCAAAGACAAATGAGTTCAGCGTGCTGTCGACAACATTGGCGCGGAAGATATCCGCCAGCCTCAGCGCCTCGACTCGCTTTTCACCATCACCGACCACTTTCAGCATCGCCAGTTCGCGTTCGACCGAGGGGCCTTCGACGGTCAGGTCGTGCACTTCATGCACCGACACAATGCGACCCAGTTGCGCTTTGATCTGTTCAATCACCTGCGGTGTACCGGTGGTGACAATGGTGATGCGGCTCAGGTGTCCGGTGTGGTCCACCTCGGCCACGGTCAGGCTTTCGATATTATAGCCGCGCCCCGAGAAGAGGCCAATGACACGGGCCAGAACACCAGGTTCGTTCTCCACCAGAACGGCGATGGTGTGGCGTTCCTGAACATCCGAAAAGTTCGGGCGTAGGTTATAGGCTGAATGGCGCGTGGCGCCTTTTTTGATGTGTAGGGCAGACATTTACGTCCCTTTCCTAAAGTCGTTGGCGCGCCCAGTGCTGGCTGCGCCGAATTCTGTAAGACAGGCGGTGCGGGTTAGACCAGCACCGAACCCTTTGAATCGATCACGCCCTGCGTCTCAGCCTCGCCAAGAAGCATTTCGTTGTGCGCCTTGCCGGACGGGATCATCGGGAAGCAGTTCTCATGCTTTTCCACCAGGCAGTCAAAAATCACCGGACCATCGTAGTTGATCATTTCCATGATCGCGTCATCCAGATCGGCGGGGTCGGAGCACAAGATACCCTTGGCGCCAAAGGCCTCGGCGAGCTTGACGAAATCGGGCAGAGCTTCGGACCAGCTGTGCGAGTAGCGCTCGCCGTGCAGCAGCTCCTGCCACTGGCGGACCATGCCCAAACGTTCGTTGTTCAGGATGAACTGCTTCACCGGCAGGCGGTACTGCGTCGCAGTGCCCATTTCCTGCATATTCATTAGCCAAGACGCTTCACCAGCCACGTTGATCACCAGCGCGTCTGGATGCGCCATCTGTACGCCGATGGAGGCCGGGAAGCCGTAGCCCATGGTGCCCAGACCACCGGATGTCATCCAGCGGTTGGGATCTTCGAACCCCAGATATTGCGCCGCCCACATCTGGTGCTGGCCAACTTCGGTTGTGATGTAGCGATCATGATCCTTTGTCAGTTCCTCAAGGCGGGCAAGTGCATGTTGCGGCTTGATGGTCTTGCCTTCTTGCGTGAAGGCCAAGCAGTTGACCTTGCGCCAGTCGCTTATCTGCGCCTGCCAATGTGCCACATTCGCGGAATCCGTCTTGCGACCGCGCGATTTCCAGACCTTCAGGATATCTTCAAGCACATGGGCAACGTCGCCCACGATGGGGATATCAACACGGATCACCTTGTTGATCGAACTGGGGTCGATGTCGATATGCGCCTTTTTCGAGTTCGGGCTGAAGGCGTCGATGCGGCCGGTGATGCGGTCGTCGAACCGAGCGCCGATGTTGATCATCAAGTCGCAGTCATGCATCGCCATGTTGGCCTCATAAAGACCATGCATGCCCAGCATCCCGATCCAGTTATCACCCGAGGCAGGGTAGGCGCCAAGGCCCATCAAGGTCGAGGTGATTGGGAAACCGGTCGCGTCGACCAATTCGCGCAGCAATTGGCTGGCCGCGGGGCCAGAGTTGATCACGCCACCACCGGTGTAGAAAACCGGCTTCTTGGCAGTTTCGATTGCGGCGACCAGCTCGGTGATCTCTTCCATGTCGCCTTTGACGATCGGCTGATAATGCGAAGCAGAAGGTTTGGGCGGTTGGTATTCACCGTTGGCAAATTGAACATCCTTGGGGATGTCGATCAGAACCGGGCCGGGGCGGCCTGCGGTTGCGACGTGAAACGCCTCGTGAATGGTGGCCGCCAGCGTGTCGGTCTCTTTCACCAGCCAGTTGTGCTTGGTGCAAGGCCGCGTGATGCCCACGGTATCAGCCTCTTGAAAGGCGTCCGAGCCGATCATGAACGTTGGGACCTGGCCGGTCAGAACCACAATCGGGATCGAATCCAGCAATGCGTCGGTCAGGCCGGTCACCGCGTTGGTGGCCCCTGGACCGGATGTCACCAGCGCAACGCCGGGCTTACCGGTCGACCGCGCATATCCTTCGGCGGCATGCACCGCGCCCTGTTCGTGGCGGACCAGGATGTGGCGGATGTCGTTTTGCAGGAAAATTTCATCATAAATCGGCAGAACGGCGCCGCCTGGGTATCCAAAGACGGTGTCGACGCCCTGATCCTTGAGGGCTTGAACCACCATTTTTGCGCCGGTCATTTCACGTGTCATCTGCTTTGCTCCATTGGCGACATGCGTCCTGTTTGCATAAAAAAAGCCCCCGAACTTTCGGAGGCGCATGGGTTAGATTGTGGTCTACCGTCACCGGCCCATGCGCGTTGTTCCTACGATTACGACTAGCGAGTTCATTGCCAGCGGCTCCTTTTAGCTTGAAGGGGACATTATGAGCGGCATGCGAGGGCGTCAACAGGCAATGTAGATGAATTTGTATCCCGAAGGAGTGATTTTGCGACATTTTCTTGCGCAAACCAAAGGGTGCGACGAAATATCCAGAAATTTAACCCGCGTGAGGGCCGAGTGACGGCAATTTTCAAGGTCTGAATCCGTCATCGCCTTGTCCAAAATGTGCCAGATCAGAGGGGATCAGGGTGGCAGGCTGAAGTCAGTTCGAGGTTATTGAGGAGGTGAGCGATGGAATTGCACGATCTTGTGGATCTGGGGCGCTATCCCATCGACCGCCCCGACAGCCCCGCATATGAGCGGATGATCCTGGACCTGCGCCGCGAGTTGGACACGGATGGCTGCGCTGTGCTGCCGGGGTTCGTGCATGACGAGGGGATCACGGCGCTGGTGAAAGAGGCGGACAAGGTGACGCCAAATGCCCATCGCTCGTTCGGGCGTACCAATGCCTATTTCAGCCAGGACGACCCCAAGTTGCGGCGTACTCATCCGATCCGACAGTTTTTTGATCGCTCCAACGCCTTTGTTCCTGCAGACAACTTTCTGTCCAAGGGACCACTGCGGCGGATCTATGAATATTCGGGCTTCATGCCGTTCATTCGCGCCGCCTTGAACGAGCCCGAGGATCGGTTCTTTCGCTATGATGACCCGTTGGCGGATGTGATCATCAACGTGGTGGAAGAGGGGCAGGGGTTTCCCTGGCATTTTGACACCAACAACTTCACGGTGACGCTTGCGATACAGAATGGCGACACGGGCGGCCAGTTCGAATATGTGCCGGGGTTACGGACTAGCGAAGACGAGAATTTCGAAGGTGTCGCGCGCGTGTTGGATGGGGACATGCGCAATGTCCGGCAGTTGGAGTTGCAGCCCGGTGATCTGCAGATCTTCAAGGGGCGGTATTCCTTGCACAGGGTCGCTGCTGTGAAGGGCGAGCGGACCCGCTATGTGGGCATCTTCTCTTTTGTTGAAACCGAAGGGATGTGTGGTGGAGTAGAGCGAACAAAACAACTCTATGGCCGTGTGTTGCAGCACCACTATGATCGCGAAGGGCGTCGGTCGGATCAGTTGTTAGACTAGTTCGGCGGCGCTCCCGCCCGGTTCACGTGCATCAAAGATGCCCTCAACCGGTTGGGCGTGGCAGCCCTGCAGGGCTTTGCCCCTTGTGCTGCGGGGCGTGGCGCCCAGGGTCAGGACCCATTAATCCTGCAACGCTGGCGCGCGAACAGCAAAAATAGCGGAGCTTTTGAGCGCGCCGGGACTAGCTGATTTTCCCTCTGAGCCGCGTCACACTCCCTTGAAATAGAACCACTATTCCTGCGGGTCTGTTCCTAGTCAGAGAAAAAATCATTCAAATCAGCGACCTAAAGCTGGGCGCCGGTGCCTTGCAGCATGCCGTGTTCCATTGCGTAGCGGGTCAATCCGGCCGTGGAGGAGATGCCCAGCTTGCGCTTGATGTTCTTGCGGTGCGTTTCCACGGTGCGGACCGAGATGTCCAGCGCGATGGCCACCTCTTTGTTGGATTTGCCCTGCGCCAGCTGGAGAAGGATGGTCTGTTCACGCCCGGTCAATGCCTCGCGCGTGGTGCCGTCCTTGGGCTCTAGCGAGCCCTTGGCCCCGGTGCAGAGGTAGCGTTCGCCATTCATCACCGTGTCGATTGCCTGTTTGATTTCATCCGTGGGCACGTCCTTGAGCACGTAGCCCATGGCGCCGTAGCTGAGCGCGGTGGAGATGTATTCGGGGCTGTCATGCATCGACAGGATCAGGATGCGAGTGTCGGGGGCGCGTTCCAGCAGGATCTCGGTCGCGGACAGCCCGCCGAGGCCAGGCATGTTCAGGTCCATCAGGATCACGTCGGGTTTCAGGGTTTCGGTTTGGTCAACCACCTCTTGGCCGTTGCCGAGCGTGCCGACAACTTCGATATCGTCATAGCTTTCCAGGATCGACTGAATCCCTTCGGCGACCATGGGGTGATCGTCGACGATCAGCACGCGCACGAGGCTTTGTGTCATGACGTCATCTCCTTTGGCGCGGTTTCATCCTGCGGTGGCAACAGGTGCGAGAGGGGCAGATGCACCTCGATCACCGTTCCGCTTTGCGCGCCGCGTGATGACAGAATGCGCAGGGTGCCGTCAAGCTGCTCGATCCGCTCCTGCATGTTGCGCAGGCCCAGGCCGGAACTCACGTGATCGGGACCTGAGCGGATGCCGCGCCCGTTGTCAGTGATCCGCATGGTGGCGCCTTTCTTGTGGCCGCGCAGGTCCATGGTGACGTGGGTCGCCTCGGAATGACGCTCGATATTGGTCAGCGCCTCTTGTGCGATCCGATAAAGCGCGATCTTGGCGTCCTGGTCCAGGCGGTTGCGGAAGACCACGGTGGTGAATTCCGTCTCGATCCCCGTTCGCTCGCTGAAATCATCTGTCAGCGCCTTGAGCGCCGGGCCAAGGCCCAGATCATCCAGCACACCGGGGCGCAGGTCGCGGCTGATGCGGCGTACCTCGGTGATGGCGGTGCCCAGATTGTCGAGGCCCTTGTCCAGAGGATCCTGTGCGCCATCGTGATCCCCGCGGGCCAGGCGACGGCGGGTGTTGTCGAGCGCATAGCGCACGCCCACTAGGATCTGGCTGATGCCGTCGTGCAGCTCGCGCGCCACGCGACCGCGTTCCTCTTCCTGGGCGTCGAACACCCGCTGGGTCAACTCCTTGAGCTTGGCGTCGGCCAGGCGGCGTTCGCGGATGTTGAGCATCATGCCGGACAAAAAGACGGTGAGCAGGGCGCCTAGCGTAATAGCACCGATATAGACGAATGTGCGCTGAACACGCGCTTCAACTTCGGCCCGAGCCGCGGCGACTGAGGCAAGAACATCATCAATAAAGACACCGGTTCCAACCGCCCATCGCCAGCTTTGAAAGCCGGTGACATAGGCCACCATCTGCGCCTCTTCCCCGGTGGATGGCTTGGGCCACATAAATGTGTGCCAGCCTGCGCCCTGTCGCGCCAATCGGATCAATTCGTCCACCACCGGCGTGCCGGCACTGTCTGTCAAACCGGCCCAGTTTTCATTGATCATCTCGGTCTGGCGGGGGCTGACGATATTGGTTCCGTCGTATTCGTAGACAAAGAAGAAACCGTCAGTGCCATAGATCATCGCCGACAGGATCTGTGTGACCTGGTCCTTGGCCTCCTGATCGTCGGGCTGAGCCGAGCCGTAGATGTAGTAGAACCCGTTGCGGGCCTGGGTCACATAGTTGCGCAGCTCGGCTTTCTTCGCCTCGAGCAGCTGTTGTTCCAGCGCGTCGATCTCGCGTTCGGCCAGGGCGCGGCTTTGATAGGCGACCAGTGCGGCAATTGCCGCCACAGCGCAGACCAACGGCAGCGTCGCCAGTAGCGAGAGCTTTTGCGCATAGTTGGGGCGCAGGATGTTGGTCAGAAACCGCATGGCGAATCGATACGAGAAGTTGCGCCAAAAAGCAAAGAGGCAGGAAAAATACATGTAAATACGGGTGCAAAGGGGCGTGATTTCAGTAACTTTTCCTACGTCAGAGGCAAAAAATCCGGCTTTCTACGCAGTACTAGGTATTCACATCAAAGTGAGGGTCGCTAGGCTTGGCCACACTGAAAACGATCCGTCCGCGCCTTTGAGAGGGGGCTCGGGCACTGTACAATTTTGGGAGGAATGTCTCTGATGGATCGCCGTTCTTTTTTGAAAACATCCGCACTTGGCGGTAGCGCCGCAGCCGCCACAACGTTGGCAGCACCGGCCTATGCGCAGGGCAAGCGGACCCTGACCATGGTTCAGTCCTGGCCCCGCGGCTTTGCGGTTCTGGATGATGCGGCCAGCTATATGGTCGAAATGGTTGGCGCCATGTCTGACGGTCAGCTGACCATCGACAAGAAAGCACCGGGCGAGCTGGTGGGCGCGCTGGAAGTGTTCGACGCCGTATCGTCGGGCCAGGCGGACATGTACCACTCGGCCGACTACTATTTCATTGGTCAGCACCCGGGTTACGCCTATTTCACCGCCGTTCCGTTCGGCGGCACCGCTCAGGAAGTCACCAACTGGTACTACCATGGCGGCGGCGAAGAGCTGCACGATGAACTGGGTGAGATCTTTAACCTGAAAGGCCTGCTGGCCGGTAACTCGGGTTCGCAGTCCGGTGGTTGGTTCCGCAAAGAAATCAACTCGGCCGCTGACTTCAACGGTCTGAAGTTCCGTATGCCGGGTCTGGGTGGCAAGGTTCTGGGTAAACTGGGCGCATCCGTGCAGAACATCCCTGGTGGCGAACTGTATCAGGCGCTGTCGTCGGGTGCTCTGGACGGTCTGGAGTGGGTTGGCCCGATGGCTGACGAACGCGCCGGCTTCCAGGAAGTTGCCAAGGTCTACTACACTGCGGGCTTCCACGAGCCAGGTTCGGCTCTGGCCGCTTCGGTCAACTTGGACGTCTGGAACGACCTGACACCGCAGCACCAGGCAATCCTGCGCAACGCGTCGATGGCCGTGACCCACTACCAGCTGTCGGAAACCCTGGCCAACAACGGTGCCGCTCTGGCCCGTCTGCAGGCGCAAGGCGTCAAGACCCTGCAATTCTCGGACGATGTCTGGGATGCGTTCGGCAAAGCGTCGGCAGAGGTTATGGACGAAAACATGGGCGACGAGATCTTTGCAAAGATCCGTGGTTCGTTCGAAGAGTCGCTGGCGAACTCGGCGTCCTGGATCAACAAGTCGGACGGCTACTACGTTCAGCAGCGCATTCGCGTTCTGGGCGGCTAAGCCATCATTTGACACGAAAGAGGCCCCGCATCGGGGCCTCTTTTGCAGTGCACCCGGCACTGCCTGAGCAGACCCCGAAGATGGGTCACGGGGAATATACTGGGGGACACCATGCAGGAAGAGAGTACTGCGAGCCTCGGCTCGGCGTTCGGCGCCCTATGGAATGGGTTGCTGTGGACGCTGCAAAACCTTGCCGAAGCATTTTTGAACATTGGATACGCCATTGCGAACCCGTCGCTGTGGCTGGACTGGTCCAACAAAGAAGCAGTCATGCGCTTCGTCTATTACGGGGGATCGGTGGAGTTCTTCTTTGCCGTCTTTGTCATTGTTCTGATGATCACCATCATCGGCATGATCCGCAACCAATTCATGTGGGGGTGCGTGCGCGTCCTCGAAGGGTTCGCCAACATCGTTGGCCGCTTCTTCGCCTGGGCCGGTCTGCTGATGGTGCTGCAACAGATCATCATCGTCTTCATGCAGCGGATTTTCACCCGTCCGGACATCGTGTTCGGTTTTGGGGTTCCGATGCAGTTCGACATCAGCTGGTATGCTGAAGAACTCAAGCTTTACAACGCCTTGGTGGTCGCTCTTTGTGTGACTTACACCTTTGTGCAGGGCGGCCATGTCCGCGTTGATCTGATTTATTCCGCCGTGCGCTTTCGCACCAAGAAGGTCATCGACATGTTCGGCTCGGTCTTCTTCATGATCCCGACCGCCGTGCTGATCTGGATGTATGGCTGGTACTTCATGTGGCGTCACCTGATCGTGCCGAAGCCGTCGGCCAGTGACGCGCTGGATCGGTTGCTGCTCAAATCGCGCGCGATGCGGTGGAATGTGGAAACCATCGGCTTTTCGCCAAATGGGTTTACTGCATATTTCATCTTCAAGATCCTGCTGGTGGCCTTTGCCGGACTGGTCTTTCTGCACGCGATTGCCTTCTTCTACCGCTCGTACCTCGAGTTCGTCGAAGGCGAAGGCAGCGAAAACAAATACCTCGACAAGGATAGTCTTGGAGAGGGTGAAGAAGCCTATGAAGGCGCTCATTGAGAATAGGAACCTGAGCTATGCTATTCGGTCTTGATGGCGTCGAAGTCGGCCTCATTATTGTGTTCTTCTGCCTCTTCGGAGGCATCCTGTCCGGTTTTCCGGTGGCCTTTGCCATCGGTGGGGCTGGCATCATCTCGTTTGGTATCATCGCCGCGCTCGACAGCGCGGGGCTGCTGATCCACCAGGCAATCGACACCTCGTCCACGGTTTATCGTGATCTGGTCAATTCCGGCGTCAAACCGGACTCGATCTCGGTCTTTAGGTATCCAGAGTTACCCAGAGTGGCCGAGGCGGTCTTCCCCAAGGGTTGGGAAGTTGCGATGGATCGCAACGTCTCGTTCATCGTGAACCGCATCAACGAGCGTGTTCTGGCGGGACAGTCGATTGAAACCCTGCTGGCGGTTCTGATGTTCGTCCTGATGGGCATCACACTGGAACGGTCCAAGATCGCCGACGATCTGCTGACCACCATGGCGCGCGTCTTTGGCCCGCTGCCTGGCGGTCTGGCGGTGTCAATTGTTGTCGTGGGGGCTTTCCTGGCTGCTTCGACCGGTATCGTTGGCGCGACTGTTGTCACGATGGGTCTGTTGGCGTTGCCGACCATGTTGCGGAACGGGTATTCGCCCGAACTGGCAACGGGCGTCATCGCGGCATCAGGCACGTTGGGGCAGATCATTCCGCCCTCGATCGTGATCGTTCTGCTGGGTACCCTGGCCGGTGACCTTTATTCGGCGGCACAGGAAAGCCGTGCGGTTGCAGCGGGTTGTACCGATGCGTTGACCTATCTGGGCAAGCCTGCGGTTGTGTCCGTGGGGACCCTGTTCCAGGCGGCGCTGTTGCCGGGGATCATGCTGGCACTGCTTTATGCGCTTTATGCATTCGGCTATGCGATGTTAAACCCGGACAAGGCACCTGCTGTGGAAATGGGAAGCTCCAACAACGAGCCGATCACCCGCAAAGAGGGCCTGCTGTGGTTCTTGGCGGCACCTGTCGGTCTGATCGGTGGCGTGTTCCTGCTGGGCAGCGTTGGCCTGGTTGGATCGCAGGACATCACCGTCTCGGCCTTCTCGGACATCGGTGAGGGCGCCAGCCTGCGCACCAATGTCGGCGAGGAATGCCAGGCGTCGATGATCGAACTGCACGGGCAAGAGGCGTGGGATGCTGCTGTAACCGAGCAGCAGGCGATCAACGATGCAGGTGGTGTGACACAAAGCGAACGCCTGAGCGACGAACAGATCGCCGAGGCCCGCCAGGCCAAGATCGACGCAGCCGCGCCGATTGGCACCGGGCTGGCGGTTCTGGCAGTGCTCTTGGGTCTGACCCTGATCCTGGGTCGTGGCATCGCGCCGTCCAGGGACACCAAGCCGCTGATTGTGGGGACCATTGGCCTTTTGCTGGTGGTGCTGGTGGACGTCCTCTTTGTGAAGCCTACCACGTCCTCGGGCGTAATGGCGGTGATGCTGGCCATCCCGGCGGTCATCGCGCTCTATGGCTGTAAAGAGGCGGCAATTCGCGCCACCAAGAATGAGCTGATCCGGGTGGTCTTCCCCCCGCTGGTTCTGATCATCGCGGTTCTGGGTTCGATCTTGGGCGGCATCACCAACCCGACGCCGGCTGCGGCGCTTGGGGCAGGCGGGGCCATCATGCTGGCGGCCTATCGCAAGCTGCAGGACGACGGGCGTTCGGGCAAGGTGATCATCATGTCCACCTTCGCGATCCTGATCTGTATCCTGGTGGGTGTGAACTTTGACCTTCGGATCAATCAGGACGGTGTGAGTGTTGAAACCTGGATCGCGTTCTTTGTTGCCTATGCGGCGTACCTTTATGCGCTGTTCGGTTTGATCTTTGCCTGCTGGGTTCTGTACGGCGGCGGGGTTCTGACACCAGTGGTTCGCGAGACTGCCAAGGTTACATCTATGGTGTTCACCATCTTGATCGGCTCTCAGCTGCTCAACCTGGTGGTCATCTCCTTTGGCGGCGAGCACTACATCCAGCAGTTCCTGAAGAGCTTTGACAACGAGTTCACGGTCTTCCTGATCGTGATGCTGGTGCTCTTCATCCTGGGCTTTGTGCTCGACTTCCTGGAGATCATCTACATCGTGATCCCGATCGTGGGGCCGGTGATCTATGGTGGGTCGTTCGACCCGAAATGGGTCACGATCATGGTGGCGGTGAACCTGCAGACCTCGTTCCTGACGCCACCCTTTGGGTTCGCGCTGTTCTACCTGCGCGGCGTGGCCCCAAAAGAGGTGACAACAGGGCACATCTACCGCGGGATCCTGCCGTTTGTGCTGATCCAGGTGGCGGGGCTTGCGATCCTGTGGACCTTCCCCAGCATCGTGACCATCATCCCGGACCTGATCCCGAATTGATGTCGGTACTGATCTGAACCACCAAAAAGGGGCCGCAAGGCCCCTTTTTTCTTGTGCCGCGTTCGGTTGCCCATCGATGATAGGGGCACGCCGGAATTCAGAGACAAGAGACCATGGAAATCGCGATCCAACCCCTGAAAGCTCATAACCTTGACGAGGCGTTCGAGTTGGCGACCGAGGTGTTTTCGCGCGCCAGCACGCTGCATCGGGCGCTTGGTGTGACATTGGAAGACTACCGCACCTATCTGCGGCCCCAGTTTCAACAGGTCGTCGCCCAAGGGCTGTCTGTTGTGGCCATCGACACCCGGACGGGTGCCGTGATGGGGTGCATGATCGTCACCGATTACGCCAAACAGCCTGCCGGAGATATCCGTACGTATCCAGAGATGACACCTCTTGCTGCGTTGGCACGGGAGCTGGATCACCAGTACACCGCCGCCGGAAAGGTCTCACCGGGGCAGGTGGTCCTGATCGACATGGGCGCGGTTCGACCTGAGGCAGAGGGCAGGGGGATCTATCAATCCATGCGGGCCCAGGTCCACACGATCGCAAAATCCAAAGGGTTTCAGCGTGTGGTTGGAGAACTCTCTTCCGCGGCAACTCAGCATGTCGTGTTGACTCAACTCGGCCATACCAAAATGGCCGAAGTCTCTTTTCATGATTTTGAATGCGATGGCGCGTTTCCATTCCGCACCATCACTCAACCCCGCAGTATCGTGTTGGCCGAGGGGCAGTTGTAGCTGGCATCATTCGGTCAAGGAGATCGTCCACGCCTGATCCGCCGGTGTTTTGCCCCCCAGCACCTCGCGATAGGCGGATTCTGCCTGGGCCAATCCCTGCGCGTGGTTGATCGTCAGCCAGTCCGCGCTCTTGCGCATGGCTTGGCTCCAGAAGTCGCCCGAACGCCGCTCAAACTCACCCGGTCCCCAATCGGCATTGCGTTTGGCAATGTGGCCGGGGGCAAAGAACATCTCGGACCGCTCGCGAATGTAACCATCGCCCATCCCAGCCTCGGAATAATGCGTCAGGCCCACGTGGCTGGTGAAGCGCATGTTGTCGCCCAAGTGCTGATGCAGGCGCGAGATCACCGGACCAGAGCCGGACATGTCGATGATCAGGGTCGGGACGTTTTCCAGTTCGGCCTCGATCTGGTCATAGGTCAGCACCTGATCATAAAGGGCCAGCGCATCGACCTTGGCTTTGTTCCCGGCTGAGGTCATCCCGACGATTTTGGGCGTATCTGGATCGGCCTGAAAGGCATAGCCCGTACCGATACCGGTTTTGGACGAGGCCGAAACGATGAGCACCTGTTCGGCGCCATACCAGTCCCCGGCCAGTGCAAAGTCATAGAGGCAGAAAGAGGTCGCATAGAGCGGCCAGAGCACCATGCGCATGTCATCGGTCGCGGGATCGTCCTGCGGATCGTTGGACAGGCGCAGATAGCGATTGTATACGGCAGCAAGGTCCTTGCGATGCTCCGAAGCGTCGAAAAATCGCGTTTGGTCAATGCGTCCAGGCTCCAGCACGGCATGGCTGCCCATTGGCCAATACCCGTAAAGCCGCTCACCAACCGTGATGTCGGGCAGGCCGCTTGCCTCGACAACGCCAATGCCCCAAACCGGGATGACACCGAACGCGTCGTCCTCGGTGGGGAAAAACTTCCAATAGCCGATGCGGTCACCGACAACGCCATACGTGATGTTGTTTGCAGTCATCCCAAACCGCTCGATCCGCACAAGGATCTTTCCGCTCAGGTCTTCAGGGCTGTGGGTCGTGCTGACGCCAAGTTCGTCCAGGTTCACCTTGCGGACCTGCATGGTCGTGATTTCGGTCATGCGCCTCTCCCATTTCGCCTGATCTCTTTCCTGTCACACAGTGCCACGTCCGTTTTGAATGGGTAACGGTGACGTTGCGCTGTCAAATGGTACCTGTTTCGATCAGCAACGACGATGAGCGTTCTGCGATAACACGCCGAGCGACCAACGAGGCGCACGGCTTGGGCGGGAGGAGATGTCCCGTTAGGGGCATTGACGACGGGCGGGAGAGCCTGGTTTGTTCTCAAGCGTGGATGCTTCAGGAAAACTCCAGCAAATCCCACCGATTGCCAAAAGGATCGCGCCAGACCGCAACCGTGCCATAAGGTTCATGGCGCGGCGCTTCTTCGAACTCGATCCCTTGTGCCAGCATCATGGCGTGATCTCGCGCGAAGTCATCCGTGGTCAGAAAGAACCCAACACGCCCCCGGTCTGATTGCCAATGGCAGTCTCTTGTTGCGCGCCATCCGCTTTGGCCAAAATGATCGAGCCAGCCGTTCCGCCGGGCGGCGTCACCCGGACCCAACGCTTGCCATCTCCCAGATCCTCGTCCTGATCCAGGGTGAAGCCCAGCCGGTCCACATAAAACGCCAGTGCAGCATCGTAATCGGGCACCACGAGGGCGATGGCAAAAAGCTGTTGGGGCATATCAGATCAGGGCGCGCGCCGGTCGGGCAATTGGATATTGGCGACCTGTTCGGCAATCGGGTCGGTGGACAGCGGGTGCGAGGCAGACTCGTAGTCCTCCGGGTTCTTCATCACTTGCCATTTCCCGCCTACATAGACTTCAAGCCCAGAGAACCGCGCCTTGTAGCCCATCTTGGGGCTCTCTGGCACCCAATAACCCAGGTAGACATACGGCAAGCCGGCCTCACGTGCGATTTCGATATGATCCAGGATCATGAAGGTGCCCAAAGAGCTGCTGCGCAGCTCTGGTTCATAAAAGGAATAGACCATGCTCAACCCATCTTCGAGCACATCGGTCAGGCTCACGGCTGCCAGAGCGTCCGTCTTGCGGTCACTGTACTCGATGACCCGGCTGCGTATCGGGGTTTCTTCGATCATGGCAGCAAATTCGAAAACATCCATGTCAGCCATGCCGCCGTCGGCGTGGCGGATATCCAGATAGCGGCGAAAGAGCTCATACTGCTCGTCCGTGGCCCAGGGTGATGTCGCCCGGCGCCCGAGATGCGCATTGCGCCGCAGTGCGCGGCGCTGGCTCTTGTTGGCCGCAAAATCGCTCACCTTGATGCGGGCCGAAAGGCAAGCGGCACAGTCGGCGCAAGACGGACGATAGAGCACGTTCTGCGAACGTCGAAACCCCTGTCGGGACAGGGCATTGTTCAACTGGTCAGCCCCTTCGCCCTGCAAAGCGGTGAACAGCTTCCGCTCCATACGGTTTTCAAGATAGGGGCAGGGTTGCGGGGCCGTCACGTAGAACTGTGGAACAATCGGCAGCGTGTGGCGCATCAAAAAAACTCATAAGGCGGCTCGCGGTTTCAGGGGATGATAACAACCGATCCCAAAGCCGCCAAGTGGCGATTGCAGGACCTGTGGGTCCTGCGTCCTGCGGACGGCGGGGGGGGCCGGGCAGGCGCGGGCAAAGCCCGCGCCTGCCCGCCCCAACGGGAGGAGATGTTTCGCCAGAAACACCGACGACGGACGGGAGTGCTCCGGAGCAGTGTTTTGGCTAGTGTCTGCGTCAGGCGACAGCGCGCCGGTTGATGGCAACGGTGCCCAGCATCGCGTCTGTCAAACCTTGGGCGCGGGCGCTGGACAGCATCATGATGACCGAGATCACCTGCAAGACAGGCAACGCCATTGAAACCGTGTAGCCTGCTGTATGAGCCAGGGCCAGGCCACCATCCAATCGCGCACCATGGGCGTCGCGCAGCTCGATCCCGACAAAGCGCATTCCCCAGGTGGCCGATCCGCTGGCGATGGTCGCCACGCGGTAGACAAATCCGATCGCCAGATAAAGCAACGGCCAGACAAAGAGACCAACAAAGGCGGTCATCAACACAGCGAGCATACTCAGCGCCAGAATGATGCAGCTGTCGAGAAGCCAGGCGAACAGCCGCTTCATCGCGACGGTTTCATAGAATTCTGGCTGGTGGTCGGGGTGGGGAAGATGTGTCATCTCACTCGATTTCCGGGGGGGAGGGTAAGGCTTTGGCCCCCGCAACGCGCGGGGACCAGTGGGGAGAGGGGCCTGCGGATCAGGCCGCGTCGTCCTTCTTGTCGTCGGAATTGGCCGCTTCACGTGCCCGGTCGTTCATGAACTGATCGAACTCGGACTTGTCCTTGGCTTCACGCAGCCGTTCCAGGAAGGCCTCGAAATCCACCTGCTCCTGCTCCAGACGGGCCAGAGTGTCGGCCTTGTAGCTGTCAAAGGCGGTGTTGCCGGTCTGGCGCATGGCGTGCATGCCATGACGTTTCCAGGATGTGCTTTGGCGGCGGCAGGATTTGCTGAACATGCGGTCACTCCAGATCATGTAGAACAGTAGGGCTAGGCCGATGGGCCAGAAGAAGACAAAGCCAAGGACCATGGCGGCGATCCATGCGCCTTTGCCCTTGCTGTCTAGCCAAGCTTCGGTGCGATGCAACCAGCCCGGGTTCGACGGGGCGGTGGCAACGGGGTCGGTCATAGTGGTCATTGTCAGTCTCTCCAGATCAAGGTTTATGTGAATGCCTTTCACATTGGGTAAGATGGGGGCTGGATCTGGGGATGCAAGGGGTGATGTGAATGTTTTTTACATTGGTGGGTTTGAGCGGGCCAGCGGGATTGTTGTAGCTGAGGGGGGAGGGAGTTTATTGACTGTTTGGACGGCATCAGGAAACGCCCTCCGAGGCCCCATGAACTCTGGGGCAATAGACACCCTTCGCCTTTAAGTGAGGGATGACATCTTGTTCCGGGCTCTCGATTGAAACGCCGAGCGTTAGAAGAAAACAGCGCATGGCTTTGGCTGAAGGATTGGGGTCTTCGGCCGTGAGGAGGTTTCTCAAATATCCAGGCGAGTAACCTGATAGTTCGGACAGGCTCCGAAGGGTGACTTTTCCAAGGCCAGAGTTTTGCTTCTCCAGTTCTTGTTTGACGAAGCGAACAAACTGCTGACCGCTCATCAGTGCTTGATGTGTGTTTTTGCTCGACATGAACCCTAACCTTCACTTTGGAGGCTAAGATGAACTTTATAGTTCACATAATCAACTGTAATAGTTCACATTCCTGAACTAAAAAATTTAGCAAGCTGACACTGCGTGTTCGTTCTTGCACTTTATTGGCCATCATGAATATTTTACTATTCAAGATGACTTCATGGGTTGCGAGATGGCGGCGGAAGAAAAAGCCTTAGAACCTTGGCGCGTTCGCTTGAAAGCAGAGATCGATGCCAGGGGAATTAGCTACACCAAATTGTCGAAGGACATTGGTGGTCATGACGCGTATGTGAGCCGCACTCTTCAGGGCAAAACTGAACCCTCAATGAACACGGTACTGATGATCATGGAGGCAGCAGGTATTGATCCGGCAGCCATTTTCATGCCTAAGACCCCAAGCGAGAAAGCTCAAAAAGTTCTGGATGCCGCAGCCGAGCTGGATGACGAAGAGGCTCAGCTAGTCGTCCGTCTCTTGGATAGCACCAACCCCAAGTAACCGAACCTGTTTGATCGCGGCGGTGAGGGCGTCCAGCCCCGTTCCAGGGTGGCGCTCTTCTATTGCCGTGTACCGTTCCACGATGGACATAAAAGTGCCAGTCGAGAGGTTTTCGCCGTTCTTCTGGGGTGCCTGCATTATAACTTGTCATAACTCGTACTGTTGCTATATAGAGGCAACTTACACGCTTAAAGAGAATTTCCAATATGACAAGTAATAATAAGGCTCATTTTCTGTCCGAACTGGCCCGGCTTTCAAAAACCGGTTTCTCCATTGGGGTAGGTTTCCATGACGGTGCACCCACATGGGTCCATTCAACGTACAGCGATGGTTGGGTCGATCGATACGTCGAAGAGGGGTGGATGGCAGTCGATCCAACCATATTGCACGGGCAAAAGAACGCTGGACATTTTACCTGGGGGAAATTGTCTGAGCTGTATCCCGACAACCCGGTTATGTTGGGCGCGGCTGAAGCTGGCATGAAAGAGGGCAATACCCTTTCGCTGAGGATGAACGGGGTTTGCGCCATCTTCAGTGGCGATGGGCCAATCTGGAACAACACCCAGGTTCAACAGGCGGCCGCGGCAACCAGTGGTCTGGCCTTCATGTTCGGCGAACAGCCCATGCCGTGCATATTGGCCAACCCGGAGATGGACGTTGTCAGGTTGATGGCAGATGGAGCAAAGGATCGAGAAATCGCCGAGCGTTTGGGTGTGAAAATTGAAACGATCCGCAAGAGGAGAGAAAAGGCCTACGACCTTACCGGGACTCGTTCTCCGGCCTCTCTGTTATCATTTGTCATAAGGAATTGCTGGTTGTAGTCAGTTTTTAGATACATGCTTTGATTGTTTGGGTTCCATGTCACCACTCTAGGAGGTTGATATGGAACTACACACATTCACATTCATCGAGCAGTCATTTCATGGCGATTGTTTTCCAGGCTATTTGAGACTGCGTAAGCGGCATTTCGTGGATCAACTTGGATGGGAGCTTTCCCACGATGGTTGTCACGAGATGGACCAGTATGACCATCCGCTTTCCATCTACTCTATCGTTATGGAGGAGGGCCGCGTAGTTGGTGGTGCACGGGCGCTACCTTGCAATGCGGACTGGTGTGGATGGAGCTATATGCTGGGCGATGCAGCTCGCGGTAAGATCGACGCCATCCCGCCCGACTTAATGAGCAATTACCCGACTTCAGGACGCACCTGGGAATGCACGCGTCTGGTGCTGGATGACACGCGTCTCAATGCCGATGAACGCCAAACGGCTTTGAAATTGGTCGTTCACGGGCTTTGTCGCGTTGCGAGAGCAAGTGGCTGTGAGGAGATGCTCTCTCTCTCGCCGACAGTATTTGGTCGGTTGTTGAAAAGGTTCGGCTACGATTGCCAGGCCTATGGAAGACGATACGTAGGCGTCGAGGATGGACGACTGTATGGCCCCTTCCGAATGACCTGTGACCCTTCTGTAAACCTGGGCCTCGTCGAAAGGTCCAACGGCGACGAAGTTAGCAGTCGCCGACTCTTAACTAGGCTGGTCGGGCAGGCGGCATGATCCAGTTAGATCGATCTTCGTCTGAGGGATTCCGAGCCTCGGGTAGGGCTTTAAGATGAATGGAGGCGGGTCTTGTCACAGCGGCAGGAATGCGCAGGGAGCGGACTTTGCAAAGTCTAAAGGCCTGCTGTGAAGCCGACATTCGTGCAGGCCGTCATGTCGGTCGCTTTGAGCCCCTTGTGTCAGATGGTGCACTTTGCACCAATGTCAGCTTTGAAAGAGCCAGCTTGTTATGGTGTAGTTATTGAGTTTGCAGCTATCTTCCATTTGGGGCTATGTTTCTTCTGTTTCTCGACATAGCGACCATCACTAATGGATCGAAAGCTGACGACTATCCTTGCCGCCGATTTGGCAGGTTTGGCGCCCCTCCCAAGGTCAGGGAAACACATCCTTGCCAAGAACCTCACGCAGCCGCTGTCAAAGCGTCGGGTCCAAAAATTGGTGATGGATATCCGAACGGAGATCGGCGCAGTCGAATTTGTAATCCACGGCTGGCGATACAACGCTGCGGTCCAGCTGGCGGAGGCGGGATGCAGCGACACTGAAATTCAGGCGGTCACAGGTCACAAAACCTTGGCGATGGTGCAGAAGTATCGCGCGCAAGCAAACCAAGAGCATTTGAGCAAGCCGGCACAGGCAAAAAGAACAGAACAAAAACGAAACGAGAAAAAGTGAAACTCTGTCGTCGGAAGAGAAAACGAAACGCAGATCAATCCGAATTTTTACAGTATTTTCAAAGTGGTGCGGGTGAAGGGACTCGAACCCCCACGCCAAAGGCGCCAGAACCTAAATCTAGCGAATACTTCGCGAATACAAATCCTTGGCTCTTTGAATTCACAGGACAAACCAAAAACAAAGAGTGAAAGTGTGAAACGCTACAAAACCGCCCTCGGCCGCTCCTGCCTAATCGGCAGAGCCTCAGGCGCTTCGACTTCATGAGCGATGAACCACTCTCGAATCCGCGCCCACCTGTCTGAGTTCTTGGGTGACACCCGCCACTCATCCAGCTCGCACAAAAAAACACGCCCTTGTTGCCCCAGGTTTTGGACTTACGCGATCGCGAATTGCCAGATGTTGGCGGTCTCGTCGTCGAACTGGAAATACTCGACCGAGATCAGGCTGTCGGTGCCAGCGGCACCCGTCACCGTCACATCCGTCGTCGAGCTGCGCGTGATCGTGTAATCCGCACGGTTGCCGTCAAAGATCGCAAAGTCCGACCCCGCGCCGCCGTTCAACGTATCGTTGCCCGCGCCGCCCTTCATGTAGTCGTTGCCGCCGTAACCGAACAGGAAATCATCCCCGTCCAGGCCCGACAGCTGGTTGCGCTCGTTGTTGCCGGTCAGGCTGTCGTCAAAGTTGGTGCCGACCAGGTTTTCGATCTCGAAATACAGGTCCCGCACCGCATCCCCGGCCGAGCCATAGCCCGTTTCCTGGCCGCCAGACAGCCCCGCGCCGTTGCGCAAGCTTGCTGCCACGCCGGACGTCGACTGGAAGTAGGTCACCGTGTCCAGCCCGTCGCCGCCGAAGTAGCGCTCGCGCCCGCCGGTCGAGCCGACAAACCAGTCATAGCCCCCCAGACCCCGGAAATCGTTCTGCTGGGCGTCGCCATAAAACACGTCCTGATGCGACGAGCCGGTCACCCGCTCCACCGAATTCAGCGTCAGCCCCAGGGCCAGCCCCGTGCTCTGGGTCGGATCGCTCAGGTTCAGCGTCACGCCGCCCACCGCCGCGCCCATCGGCGGCGCGCCCGTGGCCGAGAACACCGTCTCAACCACCGGTGCCCCCGAAGAGCTCGCCTCGAGGAAGGTGATCATGTCCTGCCCGTTGCCACCGTCCAGCGTGTCGTTGCCCGCGGTGGCGATGAACCAGTCGTAATCGCCCAGGCCGCGCATCTCGTCATTGCCATCGCTGCCGCGCATCACATCGGCAAAGATCGAGCCGGTGGCCCGTTCGATGCTGATCAGCTGGTCGACCTCGCCGCCAAAGATGTTCGCGGTCCCCGCGCCAAGGTCCAGATCCAGCATGAAGTTCGTCCCACGCCCCGCAACCTCGGTCACGTCGGAGTAGGACACCATGTCCCGCCCCACGCCGCCATCCACCGTGTCATTGCCACGGCCCGGAATGATCCAGTCGTAGCCCTCTCCGGAAGACAAGTTATTGGCCTCGGCACTTCCCGTGATGTTGTCGGATTGAGGGGTACCAATCAGGTGTTCAAATCCCGAAAGAACGTGTGTGGTTTGAGGGGAAGAGTTGAGCCAACCAAGTCCAGCCTCCAGATCAATCACATGTCCATTGGCTGTAAGGCGACTTAAATCAATAAGGTCTTGGCCTGCGCCCCCAATGTACGCATCCTGCCCCGGCAGGTTGTCCGGCCCCAAATTGTTAAAGGCTGTAATGACGTCGTCGCCGTCACCGCCATCGTAGAGCTTG
This sequence comes from Falsiruegeria mediterranea M17, assembly GCF_900302455.1. Taxonomy (GTDB): domain Bacteria; phylum Pseudomonadota; class Alphaproteobacteria; order Rhodobacterales; family Rhodobacteraceae; genus Falsiruegeria; species Falsiruegeria mediterranea. The sequence continues at coordinate 3,847 of NZ_ONZG01000015.1, read as the reverse complement.
GGCCCGCCCGTTGCAGTTATGGTATCATTCCCCGAGAGCCCATGTACTTCCATGAAATCGGCCTGCACAGAAGCCAGGATAATATCGTCCTGAAATGTGCCAATCTGCCAGTTCTGTTCGAAAAAGCCAAAAGACGTCTGGTCGCGGGTATCAAACATTTGCGTTCGAACATCGCCGAGTTGCTCCCAGACGACCACAACGCGCCCATCCCCAAGCGATTGAATCGCAGGGTTCGTGGCTGAAGATGCATCCAGTATGACTTCGTTTCCGACGGCTAGTCCTGTGTCGTCAAAGCGTTGCAGAACCAGCTGACCGTTTGTTTCGTAAACGACAATCAGGTGGTTGTTTGGAAGCTGCGCCAAAGCTGGTGAGGTAAATGTATCAATCCCATCTGTCGAAATCTTGATCAGATCTCCGTGGGTGAGACCCGCATCTGTATATTTCTGAATATGAATTTCTCGGTCTGTGCCCGTCTCGGCCTGCCAAGCGACAGCAAAACCAACATCCAATCGTGTCAGTGCGAAGTCGGTATCATCTCTGCCATTGATACGTGTATTGGAAACAGAAGATGTTGCAGCAACAACAGTCCCATCTGGTTGCAGAATCGTTATCAAACCCTCGGTGACACCGTTGACGACATGTTCTCCTAAGACAGCAAAATTCCCGCTTCCTAAAGCTAAGACTTTAGGAGAGTGCACGGCAGTCCCCACCAAGTCGAAGATCTCGAATTCAGCGCTATAGGCGTCTGTTTCTGCAACATATGTCCGAGCCAGAACGTCCACGTCATCTGCATTGTCTTGAGCGACCCGTTCATAAACTATGAGAGCCGTCGTGAACCCGGTTTGCGCGGAGTACTGAACGTCGATGTCGGGATTGCCAAAGCTGGGGGTATGGACCGAACCGTCGACCCTCAGCGAACTGCTGTCCTGCCCGAAATCTGTTCCATCTTGAATGTGTTCAGCCAACTTCAATTGAACGGTTGATCCGCTGGTTGCTTCATAGACGACGATCAGCCCGTCAAACGGAAGAGCCGCGACAGATCCGTTTGATGTTGCTGATGAGAATTCATCAAGGGGCAGATGATTTCCGGGCCAGGCCGTATCGTCCAGCACACGTCCCAATTGATCAAACCGACGACCGGTGATGTTAAGCCCCGCGCCTTGAGTTGGGGATGTCTGATCATCAGTGGTCCAAGTGATCACGTAGTTGCCGGAAGCCAGCAAAGCGAAATCGGGATCGAATTGAGAGCCGTTTGAAATTCCCGGAGCAAGGTATGATGGTCCCCAGGAAATTGGCGTATCTGGCATAGGTGAACCTCCGACTTTGAGACAGACAGTCGCAATACAGGCTTGATCTTATGTCTGCTCATAATATTGATGCGGCAAGCTTCTGCCAAGTTTTCTGGCAATTGCGTTTCCCTTTGGCTGCCTCAACCAACACCAGAGCGCTTGCTTTCCATCTAAGCCCTTGGGGACACACCTGTTTGACAGCACTATAAACGTCGTGCCGAGCGCATGTCCCTTTTTCACCAGTGTTCTGCTCTACCTTGTACTCTGCCGTTATCAGTTGGTTTTTTTGGGTTTCGCTTTCCATTTGACAAGGGAGCATGTCGGCTTCGCGGCCTGTCTGCGACGCTGCGGTCGGATTGGCTGAGGCGGGATGCAGCGACACTGAAATTCAGGCGTTCACAGGTCACAAAACCTTAGCGATGGTGCAGAAGTATCGCGTGCAAACAAACCAAAAGCGATTGAGCAAGTCGACACAGGCCAAAAGAACAGAAACGAAACGAGAAATAGTGAAACTCTGTCGTTGTTAGAGAAAACGAAACGCAAGTCGATCAGAATTTTCCATGCATTGTCAACCCCGTGAGAATTCGAAGACCCCTTCCACAAGGCAACCGGCTGGTATCTGCGCGGCCTGCCAGAGCTGGTCGAGACCAGCTTCCCCGCCCTCCAGCGTTATCGCAAAGGAGCGAGTGGCCGTGATAATCATGTCCGCTTTGGGCTGCAAACGGACATGTTCAGCGGAAGAGACTAAGCGCGATCCGACTGCGAAAATCTCTTTCAAGTTCACGTGCGTCCTCTCCGAGGGCGGTTTCCTCGTTCCCTTTGATATCAAAGGGAAAATCCTGTTCTTGAAAACCCAGGCCAAACTTGAAAGCTCTCTTTCAAGTTCGAGCAAGGATTTTGGCTTGGGGTAGGGGGACTTTCAGGGTCGCTTAGTAGCCCAAAGTCCTTATTTTATGGGCGTTCAGCAGCGCGTCTTGAGTTTGCAAGTATCTCTGTTTGAAAATAACATAATGGCACTTACATGGCCGCTTGAAGCCGTTTTGAAAAACATGGCGGTTTGGGCGATTACCACGCCGTTGTCCCCCTCGTAGCCCTTGTTTTATAGGCTCCATCCAAGTTCTTCCGGCATCTTCGGGGCTCTTCCGGTTACTGCAATTATCTGTGTCTCATAACAGTAGCGCGACACAGAAAGTTGCACGGCGAAACACAGAAAGTTGCAGCAACTCGTTTTTCACCCATCGTAGGTGACGGGCTTGCCGCTGGACGTTGAACTCGGCCGCGCCGCATCCATGGGATTGCCCCCTGCATCATAGGACAGCACGGTGCGGAAACGGTTTGCCGCGCCACACTTTGAACAGTGGGCGCGGATGGGTCTCATAGATTTATGTGCTTCGATGGCTGCCGGATCTTTTATGACCCCGGTGTGCCCGCAGGCGCAGGTGGCGTAGATGACGTGCAAACACGCTGCTCCTCTTCATGACTGGCGAAAAGGGGGGCGGACGCTATTCCCACACCAGCCTATCCCCTTCGATGCTTGTGGTTCGGGACAAGATTTTCACATCAATTCTACCACCATCAGCCTTGGTAACTTCGCAGTGATGCGCCGCGATGGGGACCACGTCACCGGCATCGACGGACGCTTTGCATATGGTTACGTTGTCCGCTCTCTGTCCACCAGAGACTTCAGCGAACCTCCTTGAGCGATATTGGACAGCCATCCTCCCAGAGTAACCCGGGTTTTTCTCGTCAACATGAACTGGATCTTCAAATAGGATATTGGTCAGCGTTGCAGTGATTTCATAAAACACCTCCCCAAGATGACCAAACCATTGATTGAAGCGGCTGTGAATTTGGTCAAACCCCTTGCCATATGACGCATACAATTCACGTCTGTACTCCATACCCTCAGGCTGTATCACCAGCTCATCTGCGCTGTATCCCAAGGGGATTGCTACGATGACGCGGGTGGCTTGCCATTGCGAGATCACGCACTTTGTCCCGACCTTCGGTTGCACTTCCAGGAGAGCTGCGCCTTCGTGGGCTGCAGTATAGAGCACAGGGTTTTCAGGAAGGTTGCACCTTCCAAAACTCTTGATCTTGTCTTCGGGGGGGTAGCTTAGTCGCCCGACGCTTTCGGGGCGTTCGTCGTCGGCTAAAAGCGAGGCCCGGAAGAGAATTTGACCAACGCTTACCACGTTTCCAACTTGGGGCAGTGCTTGCACAGCCCGTCGAATTTGCTTCTTCCTGAGCTCTAAGTTTGGCGTCCTTTCGATGATCCTCATTGCTCTTTGCGCTTCTGCAACGTTGATCTTTTTTGCACTATTGATGAGTTTCCTCGAATTCACGATGATCAGCCCTTACCCAAAACACACTAACTCTTGCATTGGATTAAGCTGCCGCAATGCAGGTATCAACCGCGTTTTGAACGGCCTGTCAACGCCGGACTAAAACTGCACCATTCGCCGGAACAATAGTGCACCATTTGTTCGGTTTTGGCCGGAGCAAAAGTACACCACCGTTTCGTATTTAGGTTTGTCCTTCGTCGCGCATAGCGGAGC
>NZ_ONZG01000006.1 GCF_900302455.1 Falsiruegeria mediterranea M17 | reverse complement strand
GAGAACTCGTAAAACAGTGCCGCCTGCGCTTCCTGCTTGGGTCCCATCATCGCCAATCCTCCCAATCAATAAGAGAATTGAATCAGCAGATCATGCCTCGATCAAGTATCAGTTTTTCAACAAAATCAGCCCAAAGCGGACATTGACGTCCGCACTACACAAAGGGCCGCGATGCGGACTTTGCTACCTTTTGCTTATGCCTCTATTGCGGACGCAGAAACCTTTCGCAAATGCGGTATGAAACACGCGGCGACGCGGCAGATTTCTCCAAACCGGCCGTTCAAGAGCAGCAAACCCGCAGGATTTCAGGCCCGCCTCTCGCTGCGATCATTTTCAGCCCGCAACCAGTCCAAGAATGCCTCTGCGCCCTGAGACATCGGCTGATCCGTGAAAATGACAAAGTAACCCGCGTTTTCAACTCTGACATCGGACAAGCGGACAAGCGTGCCGTCGTCAATTTCTGGCGCGATCAGATCATCCCAAAGCGCCAACCCCTGACCATCCACCACCGCATGAACGCGGCTGTTTGAGTCAGGAACCGTCAAGCTGGACCGGCTGGGTGCGTACGGCAGCCCTGCAGCTTTGTGCCAGGCGCGCCACCCCGCATCGCCGGAGCTGTCACCCAAGAGCGGAAGCTGCCTGACCGCTTCGGGCAATCCAAGCTGCCTTACCTGCTCAGCAACTGCACGGCTGGCGGTTGGCACAGCAGGCAGGGACAGAAGAAGTTCGCTCTTATGACCCTCCCAGCCGTCAATTCCCCAGAGGATTGCCATGTCGACTTTGACCGATCTCATCATGTCGACGGAATTGATCGGTTCGATCCGCAGGCTGATACCGGGATTGGCCTCAAAAAAGCGGGTGAGCCTTGGCGACAGCCAGCGTGAAGAGAAGTAGGTCAGCGCGCCAACGGTCACGGCACCTGAGACAGTGCCACGCAGGTCTTCGATTTCACGGTCGATCTGGCTCAGGGCCGTTTGGGACACATGCCACAATCTGCGCCCTTCTTCTGTCAGTCCCAGTTTTGCGTGCGCGCGCTCGAACAGACGAAAGCCTAGCTCGGCTTCAAGCTTGTTGATTTGGTAACTGATCGACCCTTTCGACTGATGCACCTCGTCCGCCGCCTTGGTCATCGACAGAGTGCGGGCAACGGCATCAAAGATCTTGAGGGCATCATAAGAACGAAAGCGCATGAATATTGTCTAATTTTTTCGAACGACTTGTGCAAATCATTAGATTTGCGCTGAGCCCAGTTGGTCCAATATCACTAACTCAATGCGTGGCACCCATCTGTCCTTGTCGAAGATCACCCGCAGGCGTCTAACAACTCTGAACGGTGAACAATATGACAACTGACCTTTCCCACTTCCGCTTCGTCGCCAAAGCTCTCCCCAATCAGGGCGCGCGACCGCGCGAATTGGCCCGCACCATGCCGGCCCATCCGCTGAGCTACATGGAACTGCCATATGATCCCGAATACACGCTCTATAACTTGCGCCTGACGCCAGAAAAGCTGGACACGGCCACGGATGACGAGATGTATTGGGCCGTGCGCACCAATGTCATTTTCCGCCACACCGGCGAATTGCCAATCGAGATTAGCGGGTCGGATTCTGAGGCCCTGCTGAACAAGGTGTTCACCCGGAGTGTCAGCAAGGTGAAGCCGGGGCGCTGTTCCTATCAGTTTGCCTGCTATCACGATGGCGGAATGATCACCGACGGGGTGCTGTTGCGGTTGTCGCAGGACAGGTTCTGGATGGCGCAGGCTGACGGCGACCTATTCAGCTGGTACAAGGCCCACGCCGAGGGGCTAGACGTGAAAATCCACGACCCGAATGTCTGGGTCAGCCAGATTCAAGGCCCACGGTCGCTGGACTTGCTGGCTGCTGTGCTGGACGGCCCCATGCCCGATCCTTTCCGCTATTTCGACTGCGCCGAGGTTTCCATCGCGGGGCAGACCTGCTGGATTAGCCGCTCGGGCTTCACCAATGAACTGGGCTGGGAAGTCTACATGTTACCCGACACCGACATCCCCGCCATCGGTGACAAGATCATGGAGGCAGGTGCTGCCTTCGGCATTCTGCTGACCGGAACACCAGTATTCCGCGCGCGGCGGATCGAGGCAGGGTTGCTCAATGCCGGCTCGGATTTCGGGGCGGAGACGACGCCGTTTGAGGCAGGGCTTGGCGGATTTGTCGAATTTGATGATCGCGATTTTGTTGGCCGCAAAGCGCTGGAGGCAGCCGATAAATCCTGCCGCACCTGGGGCATGCGGGTCACCGGCGGTGTCGCACAGCTTGGCCGCGTCATGACCATTGATGGCGAAGAGGTCGGCCGGGTCTGTTCTTCGGGCTATTCGCCCTATCAGGGCTGCGGTGTCTGCATCGTGCGCATGGATGTCCCTGCACAGGGTTCGGGCACAAAGGTGGAGGTGCTTTGCGCTGATGGGTCCACCCAGAGCGGTGAGCTCTGCACTCTGCCGATGTATGATGCGGACCGGCTCATTCCGCGCGGCAAGCTGGTGGACGTTCCAACAAACCCGATTGCAGCGGAATAACCATGTATGACCTGACGCTCAGCGTTTCGCACGTCCCGGCCCAATCCGATTTGGATACGCGCGAAATCACCATCGGCGCATTGCTGCGCGAGGTTGCCGCAGGGCGCCCGGATGCGCAGGCCCTTGTCGAAGTCAGACAGGACGGATCGACAGGGCGACGTTGGACCTACGCCGAGCTGCTGTCCGACGCCGAGCGACTTGCGCTGGCGCTGTCTACCCGGTTTGCGCCCGGCGAGCGGGTGGTCATCTGGTCGCCCAACAGCCCAGAATGGGTCCTGATGGAATATGCCTGTGCGCTGTCCGGGCTGGTGCTGGTGACTGCAAACCCGGCGTTTCAGGCACGCGAATTGGCCTACGTTCTGGAACAATCCGACGCGGTCGTCTTGTTTATTGTCGAAGAATTTCGCGGCAACCCGATGGGCCGGATCGGGGCCGAGGTCGCAGCAAACATCCCATCGGTGCGCGAAGTCACGGACATGGAAAGCGTCGAGCTTTACACACAAGGCTCCCGCCCGCCCGCGCTGCCCGAAGTCGCGTCGGGCGACGCCGCGATGATCCAATACACATCCGGCACAACGGGCTTTCCCAAAGGCGCGGTGCTCAGCCATCGCGGGCTGGTCAATAACGCGCGGTTCTATGCCGGGCGCTGCGGGGTCACCGAGGCAACCACATGGGTCAACATCATGCCGATGTTCCATACCTCGGGCTGCGGCATGGTCACCCTTGGCTGCCTTCAGGCGGGATGCCGGATGGTCTTGGTCAGCCTGTTTGATCCGGATGTTGTACTGAACCAGTTGGAAGCGAGCAGCGCGGACATTATACTTGGCGTCCCGACCATGGTGGTAGCCTTGCTCGACACTCAGGAAGGGCGCCCACGCGACCTCGCTGCCCTAAAACTTGTCAGTTGCGGTGGCTCGATGGTGGCCCCGGAACTGGTGCGCCGAGTGCAGACCCTGATGGGCGCCGGATTCTCGACGCTTTATGGTCAGACAGAACATTGCCCGGTGATCACTCAACACCATTTGTCAGACAGTATCGACGACATCTGCAACACGGCCGGTCAGCCTGTCGCGCAGACCGAGGTTTCGATCCGCAGCGTCGATGACAACAGCGCTGTCGCCGTTGGCAAGGTTGGGGAAATCTGTGCCCGCGGTCCCTGTGTGATGTTGGAATACAATGACAACCCCAAGGCCACGTCCGAGACGGTGGATGAGGGCGGTTGGCTACATACGGGTGATCTGGGCCGGATGGATGCGCGCGGGTATGTGACCGTGACGGGGCGGGTCAGGGAAATGATCATCCGGGGTGGCGAGAACCATTTCCCGGCCGAGATCGAGAACTGCCTGTTGGAACTCGCAGGCGTGGCCGAGGTCGCCGTTGTCGGTCTGCCGGACCCGAAATGGGGCGAGGTCATCGGCGCTTTCATCCGCGGCACGGGGCCGCTCGACAGGTCCGCGTTGCACGCTCATTGCCGCGCAAACATGTCCCCGCAGAAAACCCCGAATGTCTGGGTGCAGGTCGAGGACTTCCCCCTGACCGGTTCGGGAAAAATCCAGAAATTTGTTCTCCGCGATCGCTTCGTCGCCGGGGAATATTCTGAACTCTGACAGACAGGAACTGCCATGCAAGACGCATCCAAACACTATATCAACGGCCAACGGGTCGCCTCGATCGACGGGCGCGAAATGGCCGTTGAGAACCCGTCTACTGAAGAGAAGATCGCCACGATCACTTTGGGTGGCGTCGCAGATGCTGACGCGGCCGTCGCCGCAGCCAAGGCAGCTTTCCCGGCCTGGGCGGCAACAGACCCATTGGGCCGGATCGCCGCCCTGGAACGGTTGATGGAGGTCTACAAATCGCGGGCCGAAGACATGGCACAGGCCATCAGCGTTGAGATGGGCGCACCTATTGCGCTTGCAAGAACTGCACAGGTCGGGGCCGGGGCGGGGCATCTCAAGAACACCATTCGGGCGGCCAAGGCTTTCGCCTTTGAGCGTCCCCTTGGGGAGAACGCGCCCAGCGACATGATCCTTTACGAGCCGGTCGGTGTCTGCGCCCTGATCACCCCGTGGAACTGGCCGATGAACCAGGTGATGCTGAAGGTCGCCCCGGCGCTGGCGGCAGGCTGCACGGTGGTGCTGAAACCATCGGAACTGTCGCCGCTCAGCGCCATTCTGCTGGCCGAGATGATTGATGAGGCAGGTTTCTCGCCCGGTGTGTTCAATCTTGTGAACGGAGATGGCACTGGCGTTGGCGCGCATCTCACCGCGCACCCGGATGTGGATATGGTCAGCTTCACCGGGTCCACCCCTGCAGGTGTCGCGATCAGCAAGGCCGCTGCGGATACCGTCAAGCGCGTCAGTCTGGAACTGGGCGGCAAGGGGGCCAACATCATCTTCGCCGATGCCGATGAAAAGGCCGTTACGCGCGGCGTGCGTCATTGCTTCAACAACTCGGGCCAGTCCTGCAACGCGCCGACCCGCATGCTGGTGGAACGCGCAATCTACGACCAGTCTGTTGAAACCGCCCGTAAGGTGGCCGAGAAAACAGAGGTCGGACCGGCGGAGACCGAAAGCCGCCAGATCGGGCCGGTTGTGTCTGAAACGCAATGGGGCAAAATCCAATACTTGATCAAGTGCGGCTTTGATGAGCACGCCACACTGGTCGCGGGTGGCCTTGGTCGCCCCGACGGGTTGAACCGGGGTCACTTCGTGCGCCCCACGGTCTTTGCAGATGTCACGTCGAATATGACGATCTGGAAGGAAGAAATCTTTGGGCCGGTCCTTGTGATGACACCGTTTGACACCGAAGAGGAGGCCATCGCGCTTGCCAATGACACGCCCTATGGTCTGACCAACTATGTCCAGACTGCCGACAAAACACGCGCCCGTCGGGTGGCGCGCGGGCTGCGGTCCGGTATGGTTGAGATGAACGGAAAATTCGGCGGTGCGGGCTCGCCTTTCGGCGGCATGAAGCAGTCGGGCAATGGCCGTGAAGGTGGCGTCTGGGGTCTTGAGGAATTCCTTGAGGTCAAGGCCGTCAGCGATTGGGAGTGAGCATGGGAAAGGTTCTGTACGAGAAAGATGGCCGGATCGGGCGGATCACTCTGAACCGACCTGAAGTGATGAATGCGATCGACGATGATCTGCCGCGCGAACTGGCGGCGGCGGTTGCAGAGGCCGACCATGATCGCGACGTGCACGTGATGGTCCTGTCCGGCGCAGGAAAGGCATTTTGCGCAGGCTACGATCTGGCCCACTACGCGGCGGGCAACGGCCCCAACAAGGTGGTGCAGGACATGCCCTGGGACCCAATGCAGGATTTCCAGTTCATGTGGGCGAACACGCAGGCCTTCATGTCGCTCTTTCGGGCGATGAAGCCGGTGATCTGCAAGGTGCATGGACACGCCGTCGCGGGCGGATCAGATATTGCGCTCTGCGCAGACCTGACTGTCATGGGCGACACCGCGCAAATCGGTTATATGCCAACACGTGTCTGGGGCTGCCCGACAACGGCGATGTGGGTGCATCGACTGGGGCCGGAAAAGGCCAAGCGCATGATGTTCACGGGTGACAAGATAACCGGCGTTGAAGCCGCCGAGATGGGGCTGGTGCTGAAATCCGTGCCTGACGCTCAGCTCGATGCCGAGGTCGAGGCGCTGGCCGCCCGGATGGCATCCGTGCCGATCAACCAATTGGCCATGCAGAAAATGGTGATCAACGCTGCAGTCGAGGAAAAGATCAACCAGACGCAGCGCCTTGCCACAGTCTTCGACGGCATCACCCGCCATTCACCCGAAGGCATGAACTTCAAAGCCCGCGTGGAGCAAGTCGGCTGGAAGCAGGCGGTGCAGGAACGGGACGCCGGAACATTCGACTGGACCCGCAACAAACCCTTCGACTGATAATTCGGGTACGGCAACCGAAACCAGTGCTTCGGCTTAATTGACCAAATAGCGGTAAGGTCCCGCACAGTGTGAATGCGAGGTTCCAGATTTGCTGCGGCCTGCCGGAATGGCTGCATTCTTCTCTGCCATGCAGCGAGTAAAATTCGGCAGTGCGGCGGGGAGGCGCGCTGCGCACGCTCGCAGCAAGAAAATCGAATTCACAGGTTGGGCTCGAAACAGTCGTTCGCTAAGTCATGCCTGGGTGGCTGCTGTCAGCCCAAAGCGGGCACTAAAAGCTACTCGCCATGCCATGTTAAAAACCTCTTTGTCCCTATTCGCTACGACAGAACAATTGGGAGCCATGGCATCAAACAGAGGCGGGGTCCTCAACCTCTTGCGCTCAGTTCCTTGATTTTGACGTTCAGGATTTCGTCGTTCTCGCTGTAATCCACAGGGCAATCGATAAGATGCACCCCCTTGGACGATAAGCATTTGTCGAGCGTGTCACGGAGTTCGCCGGCACTTTCGATCCTGTGTCCAATTGCGCCATAGCTTTCGGCATACTTCACGAAATCCGGATTGCCATAGGTGAGGCCCCAATCCTCAAAACCCATATTGGCTTGCTTCCAACGGATCATGCCATAGCTGTCGTCGCGCAGTACAAGAACAGTCAGGTCCAGCCCGAGGCGCACCGCCGTCTCCATCTCTTGACTGTTCATCATGAAGCCGCCGTCACCGCAGATCGCCATGACTTTGCGGTCGGGATACAGGATCGCCGACATCATCGCCGATGGAAGGCCCGCACCCATAGTTGCAAGCGCGTTGTCCAGCAGCACGGTGTTCGGCTTAGCCGCTTCGTAATTACGCGCAAACCATATTTTGTAGACCCCGTTGTCCAGGGCGATGATCCCGTCGTCGGGCATGACGTCCCGAACGACCTTGACCAGATGCGGTGGGAAGATGGGGTAGCGCGTATCGTTTGACAAACTGATGTCATGCGCCTTTTGAGCCGCCTTCGCGCGGTACATCGTCTCAAAACTCCACTCAGGCGAGACAACGAGTTCTTCCTTCATTTGCCAGATGGCATTGCCAATATCGCCAATGACTTCGACCTGAGGGAAGTAAACGGGATCGACATTGGCGGTATTCATCGAGATATGCACAACTCTCGCACCGCCTTGCTCCATGAAAAACGGAGGTTTCTCGATGACATCGTGGCCTACATTGAGAATGAGGTCCGCTTGGCCAATGGCGCGGTGTACAAAATCATCCGCCGACAGCGCTGCGCATCCCATGAATTCCGCGCGGTTCTCGTTCACCACCCCTTTGCCCAGCTGTGTTGTCACGAACGGGATGCCAGACTTCTCGATGAATTGCGTTAGCATGCGGCCCGTTGTGGTGCGGTTTGCGCCACCGCCGAGCACTAAGATAGGTGATTTGGCCTCTTCAAGCATCTTTACCGCTGCTCGAATGGCCTTTGCTTCGGCGACCGGGCGGCGGGCAACACTGGCTCTGATGGGAGTAGCGTCTGTCTGCTCAGCTGCCACGTCCTCAGGAAACTCGATATGTGTCGCACCGGGTTTTTCTTCCTCAGCAAGACGCATGGCTTCGCGCACGCGGGTGGCAATATTGTCAGCACCGGCGAGTTGATGTGTGAACTTCGTGATTGGACCCATCATGTCGACAACGTCGAGGATCTGAAAACGGCCTTGCTTGGAATGCTTGATTGGCTTTTGTCCCGTCACCATGAGCATCGGCATCCCGCCCAACTGCGCGTAGGCCGCTGTGGTCACGAGATTGGTAGCACCGGGACCGAGAGTAGCCATGCAAACCCCTGCTTTGCCCGTGTGTCTGCCATAGGTGGCAGCCATGAAGCCCGCGCCTTGTTCGTGTCGAGTCAAGATGAGTTTGATTTTTCGCGATCTTGAAAGGCTGTCGAGCATGTCGAGATTTTCCTCGCCGGGCACGGCAAAGATGTACTCGACACCTTCTTCCTCCAAACACTGTACAAATAGATCAGATGCTTTTGTCATCAAAAATAACTACTTCGCCGCTAAACCATCGAGTGCTTAGTGCACCTGACTTTGACGAAGTATAGCCACTCGTGGAACGACTTACACAGATGAATTGCTGCACGTCCTATAGGCGGACGGCACGGGCATCAGTGTCTTTGGGATACACTGCAAAGCAAAACAAAGCCCGAAAGGACCTGACCGAGATGAAACAGGAGCGAGGCTTCCGGTGAAATTGTGGGGCTTCTTCGAGAGCGAAAGGCGGAATTGGGATGAAGTTCGACCGACAGCAGTCATTCAAGACAGGCGCGTGATGGAGAATTTTCAGCCTATCCCAAAGCGGACATAGGCCTTGGTCACGAGATCAAAACGATACTCTTTATTAGTCCACTAGTTCGATGTCCTTTGAAGCGCTCACGAAACACGTCTCTGAGAAATCGCACTATTGCACTGCACGAAAAGCTAGAGGCTGGACCAAAGTTACGTTTGAAAATTCACCACAGTGGCTCCCGGTCACGGAACAAAAGTAATCTACATTCGTTCCGATTGTCGGCTTGAATTCACCGTGTTTCTTTCTCGGGTCTGCAACTATTTTGCTTACTCCGGCCGCTTCCAGTTCTGACCGTCGCAGAAACCAGAAACACAGCCTTCTACTCTGATAGCAGTTTTGCCCAGCGTAACGCGCGCATCGTAGTTGGTATCAGTCAGAACGTCATAAACGGTTCCGTTTTCCCAGCGGTTTTCCTCCACAATCTCCATGTCCCAAAAAATGGCCCGTCCGATAAGCTCTTGTGCGGCTGGGTTGTCCGAATTCACGACTTCGGTCACTGTACTGCACAGTTTTTCTTCGGCATTCTGGCATGGGTGGATGTCCACCAACAAATGAGCACCGGTGTCATCCGTGATCGTGCGCCAAATGCCATATGGTTCGTTTGCGAAAGCCGGTCCGGCAATCATCAGGGCCACGGCGCCGACAAACAGTTTATTCATGATTTCCTCCTATTGGATCTGAGTGTTCTGTGAGTGATGGATTGAAGTTCTCGTGTTTTTCCGTCGCCTTTCGCCCTTGTGAACTTGCGAGCGTCCCTATGCGTTCAGCAATGTCGTGTAAGGCCGCAGCGGCGTCCGGAATAATGCCAACCCAGCTTTTGAAGCCGTGGATTAGGCTGCTGTATTCGACGTAATCTACTGACACGCCCGCATCCCTTAGTGCGGTGGCAAATTCCTGCCCTGCGTCGCGCAATGGATCAAAACCGGCTGTCGCAATCAATGCGGGCGGCAGGTTTGCGTGAGTTACAGCCCGTAGCGGTGAAATTCGCGGGTCTTCCCAATCGACGCCTTCGGGGATGTAATGGCGCGCAAACCAATCCTGCAACGCTGCATCCAACCCAAAACCTTCGGCAAACTCGATGGACGATGGTGTTTCATACCCCGCAGCAACAGAAGGATAGATCAACGCACTCCAGGCACATTTCGGACCGTCTGCGTCACGCAACAACTGAGCAGTCACTGCTGATAGGTTCGCGCCGGCGGAGTCACCTCCTACGCCAATGCGCGTTGGATCAAGGCCAAGTGCGGCTGCGTTTTGAACCACCCAGAGATATGCATCCCGGGCGTCTTCGACGGGCGCAGGGAATTTGAATTCCGGCGCGCGGCGGTAGTCCACGGAAATCAGCGTAACGCCGCTTCCAATCGCAAGTGCGCGGCAGGCATTGTCATGAGTGTCCAGATCCCCGATCACCCATCCGCCACCATGAAAGAACACCATTCCGGCCGCCTCGGGACTCGCCTCGGCGGGCCTGTAGACCCGGTAGTTCAGGGTTCGGCCTTCAAGCTCCATGGCCCCGTCTTCAATGGCGCATGGGATTGAGATCGGAGCTTCCAGTCTTTCAACCATCGCAGAGAACAATGCACGGGCATCCGGGGCAGACATCTCTTGCATCTTGGGGCCATTCTTGGCGTCCGGAGATGACAGGATCGTCCCGATTGTGGGATCCAATTTACGTGCTGGTGTCGGATCTTTGCCTGCTTGCCTTCTGGCCGTCCAGTTGCGGGGTGGTTTGCCTTTGTTGGATGCAAGTTCGGTCAGAACAAACTCTGCCTCGTCCACATGGCTCATCTGGTTTGCAAAATCCCGTGCATTGCCCGGAAAAAGAGTTTCGATGCGGCCATTTGAACCGATGTACCAGCTATCACACCCGGACGCCCAAACGGTGTTGTCCAACTGCGATTGCAATGTGTCACTGAACTTATGGCAAGTCTCATCACTCACCGAAACCAAGCGATCACGCCCTGCCAATTTCATAACGTCAACGATCCAGTCCACGGATTGTTCGATCAGATAAACAACCGAAGTGGTGCCGACACCGGAGTTGGGACCAGTCACCAGGAAATAGTTCGGCAAGTCAGGAACCATGCTGGATTTATAGGCGTCAGCGCGTGACTGCCAGATGTCTTCCAACGAGCGGCCGTTCTGCCCTATCACGCGGAAGGCAGACCGCTGCCCTTCGATATCAAACCCCGTCGCATAGATGATCGCATCCACCGGCGCCAGCGCCTCTTCGGTTTTGACACCAGCCGATTCAATTGCCGTGATTGGGGCGGTTTCAAGTGTTACGTTGGAGCGATTGAGCGCGGGCAGGAAGTCGTCCGAGATCAGGATGCGCTTACAGCCAAGTTCGTAATTTGGCATCAGCTTGTCAGCGAGGGCTGGATCGTTGATCTGCGAACGCATGTGCGCTTTGATTTCAGCTTCGGCAATCTTGCGGATCGCGGGACTTACGACAATCGGGTAAAGCCGGGTGTCCTTGTCTTCGAACTGTTCCTTCCGAACCGCCTGCATTTTCGAAGGATCTCTGCGGAAGCTGTGTTTTTCCTCGTCGGAGTACCCAAAATCTTCGCGCGCCGCGATGTAGTTGGGCGTGCGCTGATATAGCGTGACATGCTCTGCGGTCTGAGCCAATTGGGGAACTGCTTGAATTGCGCTTGCTGCGCTTCCGATGACAGCAATACGCTTGCCGGTAGGATCAAAATTCTCGTCCCATTCCGCCGTGTGCATTTCGACGCCGTCAAATTTCTCGCGTCCGGGGAAATTGGGAATGAACGGCTTGTGCAGCCCACCGGTCGCATTTACGACAAAGCGAGCACGAACTTCTGATCCGTCTTCAAAACGAACGATCCACAGCGAGCTGGTTTCGTCAAATTGAAGCTCGGTGATCTCGCACTTCAGGCTTATCCGATCCCGCACGCCATACTTTTCGGCGCAATGTTGGATATAGGACTGTATCTCTTTCTGCGGTGCATAGAAACGGCTCCAGTCGGGGTTCATCTCGAAAGAGTAGCAATAGAAGTGCGAGGGGATGTCACAGGCTGCCCCCGGATAGCGGTTGTGCCACCAAGTGCCGCCAAGACCATCGCTTTTTTCAAAGACGCGAAAGTTAACGATGCCACTTTCTTGCAGTTTGATTGCCGCGCAGATTCCGGAAAAACCTGCGCCGATAACGGCCACGTCCAACGGTTCCTGGCCGACCCCAATGGCGTGCTCAAGCGCATAGTCTTCGATGGCTGCGCTTGCTTGCAAATCGGTCTCGATCTCGGAGAACCGCCCTGCAACGAAAGGCGCAAGATCGGCTTGTGTGAAGATGTAAAAACGCCCTTTGTCGATCTGATCCAGGGCCCACTCGGCGACGACGTCCGGCTCCAGTCCCGCATCAATCGCGGCAGCCACCTGCCGGTCCTGCTCCGTTTGTTCACGAGGGACTTCACTCTCTTTTTTCGACGGGCTTCCTTGGGCACTTTTATGAATATCTGTGCGCACCCATCCGGGGCACAACAGGCCGACGCCGATGTCGGTAGACGCAAATTCCTGACGCAGTGCCTCGCTATATCCAACCAGACCAAACTTTGATGCATTGTAGGGGCCACCGCCGGGCAAGGCGAGGTGCCCTGCCATGGACGCAGTGTTCAAGATAAAGCCGCCCTCGCTTTGCGTTTTGAACACGGGGACCAATGCTTCGGTGCAATGCACTGCGCCCATCAAGTTGATGCCAAGAATCCAATTCCAGTCTTCGATGGGAATTGTTCCTGTCTCTCCCCCCAAGGACACACCAGCGTTATTCGCCAGGAAATGAACTTTGCCAAATCGTTCGAGAGTAGCTTCGACGGCCTTCTTCACCGATGCCGGGTCCGAGACATCACATTTCACCCAAGCTGCATCGATGCCCTTATCGCAAAGCTTTGCACAGCTTTGGACCAATGTGTCGCTGTCGATGTCCGCAATCATGACGCACATGCCACGCCGACCCAACGAATTGGCAATCGCCAAACCGATGCCATTCGCCCCCCCAGTGACAAATGCGACTTTACCTTCGAATTCCATAAATCATCCTCTGCTCACAATGCAAAGTTTGACCTGCTAACCTAACTTGTAAAGAATGTAAGCAATGCTTACAGGGGTATTCAAATGGACAGCCTTAACCCTCTCAGGCAACTTGTTGCGCTTGGTGACACTGGCAATTTTCGCTTGGCTGGTGAGGCTTTAGGTGTTTCCCATTCGGCTGTGAGCCAAACAATTCGCAAGCTCGAAGAAAGCTACGGTGTTGAATTGTTTGATCGTACCCGAGGGCGTACCGTGCCTACGGCCTTTGGCGAACGGCTAATCGAATCAGCCAGACGCTCGCTAAACGACATGGATACCGCAGCGCGCGATTTACAGCTGATGGAGAGCCATCAAGGCGGCAGGTTGGTTATCGGAGTGGATCCCGCAGTCAGCGAAAGCCTGCTTTCCCTGCCTCTTGCCAAGATGATAAACAAACATCCATCGTTGCAATTTACGGTCCTCTCCTGCAATCGCGCAAGATGGGAAAAGCGCCTGCGCAATCGCGAAATAGACATGTATCTTGGCCTTCAGCCGGATCGCGAGGAGGACGTGCTGAGCTATCGCAAGCTTGTTTTGCAACCGCCCGCTCTGTTTTGTCGGTCTGATCACGCTTTGCTGTCGAAACCAACTATTCTTATCAACGACCTGCGACATCTGTCGGTCATTGGCGGAGACGTTCCAGACTGGTTCCTGTGGCGCATTCTTGATGCATATCCCGACGCTTTCACGGGGCTTCAAGATCTGCGCGGTACGTTTCTGACATCGCAGGATTTCGGTTTGCTGCGTCAGCTACTGTTAAGAACCAATGCATTGGCCATCCTGCCTGAGTTCATAATTCATCAAGAGGTCGCTACAGGCCTAGTGCGCAAAGTCGAAGTCCAAGGGTGGCCGTTCAACGATAGCACCATATCCGGCGTAGCCGCATGGCTGCGGGAACGTCCACTGCCCCCAGCGGCCAAGCAGCTTCTCTCAGAAGTGCAACGCATGTTGGATCAATCCGTGTTCCGGCGCCGCACACGAGGTGAACCTTAACCTTTCCCGAGGGCTCGGAGGTTATCGCCATGTTCGGATCGGGTCAGTTTGAACCCCTTCAGCACCCAAACAGAATAGGCGTACAACACTGCGATCAGTACGACATAGGGGATGGCAATGGAGTGCATTGTACTGCCATCAATCAGCCGACCGCTTTGCGCTCCCAAGCTCAGCATGACGCCCGACACAAATATCCCGAGGCCTGTCACAACCTTGCGCGTGAACGAAAACGCCGCAAAATACAGCCCTTCGGCGCGGTGGCCAGTACGGATCTGATCGGCGTCTACAAGATCAATCGTCATCGAAAATTTCACGGCGCTCAAAAGTACGGTCACGGTTGTCGTCAGGAATGTCAGGATGGCAACCACGTAAAACAATTCCGGGCTGCGCGGAGCTGGGAGCACGTCGAAGTACTTTCCAACAACCAGTGAAACCGACAACACCAGAGCCATCCAGCTCAGTGTAACAGCCACAGATTTCTTTTCAAAACCACGCACAACAAATGCAGTGGACAAGTAAGCGATGATCGCAGCAGGAACCATCGTCAGCGTCACAAGCGCGATCTGGGTTGAACTCAGGCCAAAATAGAAGATTCCAAAATAGAGTTGCAGCGACATGGCTAAGCCAGACACTAGGTTGGTGCACAGCGATGCCAGAAACACAGACCTAAAGGAACTGTCGGCAAAGACATGCCCCACGTTCTTGAAAAATCGAAATCCGTATCCTTCGCTGCTGGTGTCGGGAGTGCTGAAAACCTTGACGGCCCGTTGGGTTCCAACCGCAGACACAAACATCGTCACTACCATGACCAACGTGGCCCAGAATGCGTATCGTGTATAACCTTCTGGGTTCAGGATACCCGGGTCGTAGTCCACTGAATCCGGCAAAAACACCTGATAGACGACCACTGCCATGATGACCCCACCCAGCCATCCGAACATAAGGCGCAAACCGGTGATGGCTGTCCGCTTGTCATAGTCATGAGAAATTTCACCAATCAACGCCGAGTTGGGAATCTCAAAAAAGGTGAGCGTCAGACGCACCGCCACCGACATGAACGTCAGATAGAGAAACAGCATGAACTCGCTGGCCTCTGGCGGCGTCCAAAGCAGGTAATAGGTGATCGCAATCGGCACGATGGAGGCATACATGAACGGATGTCTGCGTCCCAAGCGAGAGGTGCAACGATCTGACAAGTAACCGGCCCAGGGATCTGAAATTGCGTCAACCAACATCGCGATCAACAAGGCGATCCCAACCAGATAAGCCGGAAGCCCCAAAACTTGGTTGAAATAGATCATCAGGAAAGTGGAGAACCCGTTGTCCTTGATCCCATATGCAATCGATCCGATGCCGTATGAGACAATACCTCCCAAACCTACTTTTTGCGTCATGAACGTTCCTCCCGGTCGCCATGGTGTCCAAGGGGTAAACGTTCGTAAACCGCGTAAGGGTTGCTTACAGGGACGCTGAGAACGTGCGAAATGAACATTTGGGTTGGAAAGGGCTTTGTTGCACAAATCGGCTGAGGGATTCATTGCGTGAAACCAGCATGATAGCTGGAATGCATGAACAGTTGTTCACCCACGAAGTACAAGACGAAGAATTGGCCGTCGTATAACAAGTCGTTGAAACAGCGCGGATCACTATCGGTTTGGTTCGACCCCGAGATGGTCTGGGTGCCGCCGCCGACCGGGAAACGCGGCCGACAACAAAGTTTCAGTGATGCGGCGATCCAGACGTGCCTTACCCTGAGAGTGCTGTGCAGAATGCCGCTTCGGCAGACGACAGGGTTCGTTCAGAGCCTGTTGCGGATGGCGGGGCTGGATTGGGCTGCGCCGGATTTCAGCACATTGAGCCGACGTCAAAAGACACTGAACGTGAACCTACCCTATCGCGGTGGAACCGGCCCGATGAACCTGCTGATCGATAGTACGGGCATCAAATCCGAGGGAGAAGGCGAGTGGAACGCCCGCAAGCACGGCGGCTCAAAACGCCGCATCTGGCGCAAGATACACATAGGGATCGACGAGGAAACGCTGGAGGTGCGGGCCGTCGAGGTCACGACCAGAAATGTTGGGGATGCACCTGTGCTGCCCGAGCTGCTGAACCAAATCCCACCCGATCAGGACGTCGGGTCAGTGACCGCAGACGGGGCATATGACACACGCAAATGCCATGACGCGATTGCCGCCCATGGTGCCCATGGTGCCCATGACGTCATACCGCCACGCAAGAACGCCAAACCGTAGAAACCCACTACAGCCGGAGCCATCGCATGGAACGATGCAGTTGATGCCTCGCGCTATCTTGGCCGACCCATTTGGAAACGGTGGAGCGGATATCACCGCAGGAGCCGCGTCGAGACCAAGATGCACTGTGTGAAGCGACCGGGCCAATCCTTGATGGCGCGGGGCTTCGACCGTCAGGTTGCAGAAATCCAAGTTCGCATTGCCGTGCGCAACCGCTACACCGCTCTTGGCATACCGCTCACAGAGTCCACACGATAAGTCCGTCCGGGGAAAGGGGAAGTCTGCCCTTCAACCGATTTGTGCAACAAAGCCGTCGGAAATAGAATGCCACCGCCTTTTGAGGCAGCGGCTTTCTTTTGGTGGTCAGAATTGCAATCTGAACTGGTCAAATTGCAGACTGATGCGAGCTTTCACAACAAACTGCAAACCCGACCCAGTCAGCCACACTTCGAATGGCCACAACTGCGGCAGGTCATGCAGCCCTCGATCATCACCAGATCGTATTGACCACAACTTGGGCAAGCTTTGCCGCGATTGGTGTCGGTGTTGACCACTTGCGCCTGCGGATCAGATTTGAGGCCCATGCCTTCACCCTCAAGAAACCCGATCGCAACCATATGCTGTTCGATCACGCCGCCGATTGCCGCCAGGATCGAGGGGATGTACTTGCCTTGCACCCAGGCCCCGCCACGCGGGTCGAATACAGCCTTCAGCTCTTCCACCACAAACGAGACATCACCACCGCGACGGAACACCGCCGAGATCATGCGCGTCAACGCCAGCGTCCAGGCATAGTGCTCCATGTTCTTAGAGTTGATAAACACCTCGAACGGACGGCGACGACCGCCAATGATGATGTCGTTGATGGTCAGATAGATCGCGTGTTCGCTATCGGGCCACTTCAGCTTGTAGGTCGATCCTTCCAGCGACTGAGGACGGTCCAACGGTTCGGACATGTAGATCACGTCGCCGCCCTCCACCTCATGTGGAGCATCGGCGCTTTCGCCCGGCGCTTTCTCCGAGCTCTCGGACACAGTCAGAACCGAACCGGTGACGTCATTCGGGCGGTAGGTCGTGCACCCTTTGCAGCCTTGATCCCAAGCCTGCATGTAGACGTCCTTGAACGCATCGAAAGAGATGTCTTCGGGGCAGTTGATGGTTTTCGAAATCGAACTGTCGATCCACTTCTGCGCAGCGGCCTGCATCTTGACGTGATCGGTCGGGGCCAAGGTCTGTGCGTTGACGAAGTAGTCCGGCAACTCCTTGTTGCCGAATTTGTCGCGCCACAGCTGCACGGCATAATCCACGACCTCTTCTTCGGTGCGCGAACCGTCCTTTTGCAAAACCTTGCGGGTATAGGCGTAGGCGAAGACCGGCTCGATGCCTGAGCTGACGTTACCTGCATACAGCGAAATGGTCCCGGTCGGCGCGATCGACGTCAGCAGCGCGTTGCGGATGCCATGTTCGCGGATGGCATCGCGCACGTCGTCGTCCATCGCCAGCATGGTGCCGCTTGCCAGGTAATTCTCGGCGTCGAACAGCGGGAACGCCCCCTTTTCCTTCGCCAAATCCACCGACGCCAGATACGCGGCGCGGGCGATCGCGTGCAACCAGCGCTCGGTCTGACGCGCCGCCTCGTCCGAGCCATAGCGCAGGCCCAGCATCAAAAGCGCATCGGCAAGACCCGTGACGCCCAGACCGATCCGGCGCTTGGCTTGCGCCTCGGCTGCCTGTTCGGGCAGCGGGAATTTGGAGGCATCGACCACGTTGTCCATCATGCGAACGGCAGTGGCGACCAATTCCTGCATCGCGTCAGGGTCCAGTTCCGCGTCTTTTTCGAACGGGTTCTTGACCAAACGCGCCATATTGATCGACCCGAGCAGGCACGCACCATAGGGCGGCAAAGGTTGTTCGCCGCAGGGGTTGGTCGCGGCGATGGTCTCCACGTAATTCAGGTTGTTGGCCTTGTTGATCCGGTCGATGAAGATCACGCCCGGCTCGGCATAGTCATAGGTCGCCTGCATGATCTTGTTCCACAGATCACGGGCCTGGACAGTGTGATAGACCTTGTCACCAAACACCAGTTCCCAAGGGCCATCGGCCTTGACCGCTTCCATGAAGGGGTCGGTCACCAGCACCGACATGTTGAACATGCGCAGACGCGCAGGGTCGGATTTGGCGGTGATGAATTGCTCGATGTCCGGGTGATCACAGCGCATGGTCGCCATCATCGCACCCCGACGCGAGCCAGCGGACATGATTGTGCGGCACATCGCATCCCAGACATCCATGAACGACAGTGGGCCCGAGGCATCCGCGGCCACGCCGTGCACATCCGCGCCCCTTGGACGGATGGTCGAGAAATCATAGCCGATCCCCCCACCCTGCTGCATGGTCAACGCCGCCTCTTTCAGCATATCAAAGATGCCGCCCATGCTGTCGGGTACGGTGCCCATGACAAAGCAGTTGAACAGGGTCACTTGCCGGGCGGTGCCCGCTCCGGCAGTGATGCGGCCGGCGGGCAGGTATTTGAAATCTTCCAGAGCTTCAAAGAACCGCTCTTCCCAATGCGCCGGATCTTTCTCGACGCGGGCCAAATCACGGGCAATTCGCCGCCAGCTATCTTCGACCGACACGTCGATGGGCGTTCCGTCCGCTTGTTTGAAGCGGTATTTCATATCCCAGATCTGCTCGGCGATAGGGGCGGCAAAGCGACTCATTTTTTGATTCCTTGGTGGCGGCAGCGGCCAGAGAGTTACAATGTTTCTTACTCAGATCACAACACAACAATTAGTAGCGAGGGTTGTTTTTTGATCAACATACCACAACACCTTGTCTTCACCAAGTAAGACGCTAGACTCCTCGGTCTATGGCCTGAGGACGACTCTGGGGATGATCTGTGGATAAATTCATGAACCTCATCAAACTCTCGGTCGGGACGGAATCGCCCGAGACCCTCGACGTCTGGCAGCAAAGCCGTGCGGCTCAGACCGAGGATGGATTGCCCCGTCATGTCACCCGCATGTGGCCCAAACGTGAAGCCGAGATTCTAAATGGTGGCTCGATCTATTGGGTCATCAAAGGCGTGATCCAATGCCGCCAAAAGGTCCTGCGTATGGACGAGGTCATAGGTTCGGATGGCATCCGCCGCTGCGCCATTGTGCTCGACCCAGAGCTGCACCGCACCCAGACCGCCCTGAAACGCCCATTTCAGGGCTGGCGCTACCTCAAGCCCGAGGACACGCCACCTGACCTGCCCAAGGGGCGCACACAAGATGACCCAATCCCAGACGAGTTGAACCGGGCTTTGGCCGAAATCGGCGTGCTTTAACCTTCGTCTTCAAAGATCGCCACGGCCCGAATAAACCCGGCTGAGGCGCCTTTGATCTTGAACGGAAAGCACGAGATTTCAAAACCATTGGGTGGCAGGTCCTCAAGGTTCGACAGCTTTTCCATGTGGCAATAGCCGATGTCCATCGACGCCCGATGCCCCTCCCAGATGATCGAGGCATCGCCCGTCTCGGCATAGGTCTGAGCCGTCAGTGGAAAGGGCGCGTCCCAGCTCCAGGCGTCAGTGCCGGTCACCCGCACGCCCCGCTCGGTCAGATAAAGCGTCGCTTCGCGCCCCATGCCGCAGCCTTTCACCAGGTAGTCAGGTTGGCCGTAGTGCATACCCGCAGATGTGTTGACCACCACAATATCCAACGGTTGCAGCTCATGTCCGATCCGCGCCAGCTCGGCCTCAACGTCTGCGGCCGTCACCACGTAACCGTCATCGAAATGGCGAAAGTCCAGTTTGACGCCGGGATTCATGCACCATTCCAGAGGAACTTCGTCGATGGTGATCGCCCGCTCGCCGTTGTTCATGGTCGAATGATGGTGATAGGGCGCATCGAGATGGGTGCCGTTGTGGGTGGCGATCTGCAACCGCTCGATTGCCCACCCCTCGCCGCCTGGCAGATCGTGGCGCGTCAGGCCTGGAAAGAACGACATGACCTGACCGGCAGTCTGGTCATGGTTCAGGTATTCGATCTGCGGCAGCATGATCGGCGGGTCGGAAACAATGCCCATCTCCAAGGGGACAGACAGATCGACAAAGCGGCGTGGCATGTTGTGGGCTCCTACTGTGGTGTTTGTGGCACCGACACGTGATCCCCCCATTTGTCGTTAGGGCCAGGTAGCACCGTCACAACAGGACTGTCGCACCGAGCGCCGCTTCTGAGAAGGTTTTTTTGACAACGCGCGCCGTTTCGTGGAGCGCGCCAACAGGTCCAGTTTCCCGCAATCCTACACTCGGTATGATCTTGGCGTCCGGTTTGTCCATCTGCGAAAAGCGCGGTGGAAATTTGCCGGTGCTGAGAAACCTGTGTCATAGGCAATCTGTTCGATACTGTCCGTCCCTTGCCGAAGCGCCCGAATTGCGATGTCGCGACGCAGAGCGTCCTTGATGTCCTGAAAGCAGGTTCCTTCCTCTTTCAGGCGACGGTTCAATGTCCGGGGCGACATTTTTAGAGCGACGGCGGCATCGGTAAGCTGGCTGGTGCGCCACTCTGCACCATACAAAAAGGCCCGTACGCGCAGGCTGTTGGTATGGGCGCGCGAACGCGTGAATATCCAATCAAGCGGCGCGCGCTCCAGAAAATCGGATGCTTCGGCAGGACTGCGGTCAATCGGACGGGTGAACTGCCGGGGGTCGAACAGAATACTGGTTTGGCCCGCGCCAAACAGGACGGGGCACGGAAAGACGACAGCGTAATCCGCAGCAAAATCCGGACGGGCAAAAGCAAATTGCACCTCCAGTATCGGTGTTTCGACCCCGCCAAGCCATGACAGCAACCCATGAGCGAGTTTCAATAGCAGCATGTGACCAAATCGCTGCGGTCGGGACCCCATGGCGTAAGGTGTAAGGGTAAGCTCCACCTCCGTTGCTTCGGTGCGCAAGTCCAGGCGGTAATCATCCAGCAAAAGGTTCCAAAATGTCGTGAAACGATAGAGCGCTGACGCCATGCTGCCAGCGTCTCGTTGAACCGTAACCAGATGTTGCAGCGCGCGAGGGCGGATTGGCCGCCCCCACAGCCCCATCATTTCGTCACCCGTTTCCGGTGCGGCAAGTTGGTAGAGACGCGCGATCTCGTTCAAGGTGACACGTTGTTCAGGGCTCATCGGATTGAGTGGAATGCCAGAGCGAGACAGCAAGGACGTCATGATGTCCGGTGGGCAGATCGAGCGGAGCGCATCCAACCAATCCTGCACGAAAGCGGCTGACACGGTTGTGAGTGATATTGGATCTTGGTTGGACAAGGGTCGCTCTTGGTTGGCGTGATCAGATACATTTTTGGCAAAAGATGAGCTTATAGGCAAGCCGTACCCACGGTAGGTGACGCAAAACAATACTGCTGAACCATTGAGGAGAACCGAATGTCCTACATACCCCCCGTGAAGGACCTGATGTTTTGTATCGAACATTTGTCCTTTTGGGATCAGGTGTCAGCCATGAATGTCTATTCGAGCCATGACCTGGAGGACATCAGCGCCGCGTTGGAGAGCTACTCCCGTTTCTGCCAGGAACAAGTGGCGCCTCTGAACCACATCGGGGATGCATTAGGCGCCCAGTTCGACAACGGTCAGGTGTCGATGCCGACAGGGGATGTTCGCACTTATGCCCAGTTTGTCGAAATGGGGTGGCAAGCGCTGGTGCATCCGGTCGAACATGGCGGCATGGGCTTCCCGCGCGCCGCTGGCGCTGCCGGGGTCGAAATGCTCAATGCTGCGGATATGAGTTTTGGCCTATGCCCACTTCTGACGGATGGCGCGATCGAGGCATTGTTGTTGACCGGCTCGGATGCTCAGAAGGCGACATATCTAGAGCCGCTGATCGCAGGGCGCTGGTCAGGCACGATGAACCTGACGGAACCCCAAGCCGGGAGCGATCTGGGGCGCGTGTCCACAAAGGCAACAAGGCGTGAAGACGGCAGCTATGGCATTTCCGGCACCAAGATCTTCATCACCTATGGTGCGCATGATCTGACGGAAAACATCATCCATCTGGTCCTTGCACGCACACCCGATGCCCCCGCCGGACCAAAAGGGTTGAGCCTGTTCATCGTGCCGCAAAGGCTGGTGAATGCAGACGGTACCCTGGGGGCTGAAAACACGGTGAATTGCGTGAGTATCGAACATAAACTCGGTGTCCGCGCCAGCCCTACGGCCGTGCTGGAATACAAAGATGCAACCGGTTTCCTGATCGGGACAGAAAATCACGGCCTCGCGTATATGTTCGTGATGATGAACGCCGCGCGCTTCTCGGTCGGGGTGCAAGGGATTGCAACCGCTGAGCGGGCCTATCAACGCGCATTGGCCTATGCCCGCGGCAGGGTGCAAAGCCGTCCTGTCAATGGTTTCTCCAAGGATGCCGTGGCGATTATCGAGCATCCCGACGTTCGCCGGATGCTCTTGCGCATGCGCAGCCTCATCGAAGGCGGGCGTGCCATCGCGGCGGCCACAGCTGGTTTGCTGGACCTCGCTCATCACCAGGAAGATCCTGAATTGAGTGCTCTGGCCGAATTCATGGTTCCCCTGGTCAAGGGCTTTTGCTCTGAACGTGCGGTCGAAGTTGCCTCACTCGGTGTGCAAATTCACGGCGGCATGGGCTTCATCGAAGAAACCGGCGCCGCACAGCACTATCGTGACGCCCGCATTCTGCCTATCTACGAGGGAACCACCGCGATCCAGGCGAATGACCTCTTGGGGCGCAAGGTGATGCGCGACGGTGGCAAGGCCGCTCGGGACTTTGCTGCACGGATCGCTGAAACCGAAGCTGAGCTGGCTGAGGGAGACGAAACATCACAAGCGATTGGTGCGGCCCTGACCGAAGCGCGTGTTGCTTTCGAAACCGCTCTCAATTGGTTGCTGGACAAAAGTCGCAACGACATTGACGCGGCCTTTGCCGGGTCTGTTCCCTTCTTGATGTTGGCAGGAACGTTGGCCGCCGGATGGAACCTGGGCAAAGGCGCTTTGGTTGCTCAGAAATGCTTGAAAGCAGGGCAAGATACGGTCTTCATGACTCAAAAGACTGCCACAGCATTGTTTTTTGCCCAGCACATGTTGCCAGAGTGCCGAACCGAAATGACCCGTATCCTGCACGGCTCTGACAGCCTGTTGGATGCTGATTTCCCAGAATACTGATCCTTGAAAGGACCTGAACCGTGAATGACGTTGTAAACCCCGATACCTATGAAAACCTCTCGATCTCCGAGGGTGAACATGGCCTCTATGTGGTCACCCTGAACCGGCCGTCAAAGCGCAATGCATTGGACGTGGCCACCATCGAAGAGCTGATCCGCTTTTTCAGCGGTGCGCGTCTTGCCGGTGTCAGGGCCGTCGTGTTGACCGGTGCAGGCGACCATTTTTGCGCGGGCCTTGATCTGGTTGAACACTGGAAGGCAGATCGCAGCCCCGATGACTTCATGCATGTTTGCCTGCGTTGGCACGAGGCATTCAACAAGATGGAATACGGGGGCGTGCCAATCATTGCCGCGCTGAAAGGGGCAGTGGTCGGCGGCGGTCTGGAACTGGCCAGTGCTGCCCATGTTCGCGTGATCGACCCGGGCACCTATTTTGCCCTTCCCGAAGGACAGCGGGGTATTTTCACCGGCGGCGGAGCGACAATCCGGGTGTCGGACATGATCGGAAAATACCGCATGATCGACATGATCCTGACGGGACGTGTGTATCAAGGGCAAGACGCCGTCGATCTGGGGCTTGCTCAGTACATTACCGCAGACGGAGGCAGTTTTGACAAGGCGATGGAACTGGCCACCAAGGTTGCCCAAAACCTGCCCCTGACAAACTTTGCCATCTGTTCCGCGGTCAGCCACATGAACAACATGTCCGGTATGGATGCAGCCTATGCCGAAGCTTTCGTGGGTGGGATCGTCAACACCCAACCCGATGCCCGCGCCCGCCTGGAAGCCTTTGCCAACAAGACAGCTGCACGCGTGCGTCCCAACAGCTGAATCTGGTCGCACGTGAAAGCGCGCGCCTTGCAAAGCCCTCTGTCTGGTTCCGTTTCGCGATCAGTTGGATCCAGACCGGGGGCAACACTCCCCCCTTGAGCCATAAGTGTCCCGCCAAAGAATCTCTGCATGCAGCCAAAGTCGATGGAGATCGTGCCAACGCAAAGCAACCGGTGTTTCAGAAATCGATAGGTTTGAGTCTATTCATGCTAAGCTGCCTTGAATTGATCAGAGGAGTTTGCATGACACGTTTCAAGGAAAAGCTTAGAAATACAACTGATTGCATGACGATGAATATCGTAACGATCCCATCAGCGGTGGTCACCCAAGCGATGGCGGCGGCAGGATCGGACGGAGTGATCATAGACATGGAGCACGGCGCCATCGACCATGGTACTGCTCACGCGATGATCGCAGCCACTCAGGGCACCGATTGCGCCCCGCTGGTCCGCCTGCCCGAGATTGACACGGCACAGGCCAAACGTGTGCTGGATCTGGGGGCCGAAGGGCTGGTCTTTCCGCTCGTGCGCACGGCCCAAGACGCCGAGCGCGCCGTGGCCGCGATGCGCTATCCGCCCAACGGCAACCGGGGGTTCGGTCCCTTCATCGCCCATTCCCGCTGGCAAACCGCCCTGCCCGAGTATCCATCTAAAATGGAAGATCAACTGGTCTGCTGCCTGCTGGTCGAAACCCGCGACGCGGTTGAGAACATCGAAGAGATTTGCGCCGTGCCAGGCATCGACCTGTTGGTGCCCGCCCTGTTCGACCTATCCACCGATCTGGGTCATATGGGTCAGTTCGATCACCCCGAGGTGGTCGAGGCCCTTACCCGTGTCGAGGCGGCTGCAAACAGGGCTGGCATCCCTCTTGGCAATGCCGCGTTGAACCAAGACCAAGCCAAGGGGTTGATTGCCCGCGGTTATCGGGTTCTCGCGGGCTTTGATGTTTTGTGGCTCAAAGAGAAAGCCGCACAGACCCAAAGCTGGGTGACCTAGGGGCGGCTTACTTCGACTTTTTTGCAGCCATCCGTTTGCGGGCCGTCATGGCGCGCCCATCCCGAATGCTCAGCCCCATCAGGAGCAGATTGGTTGCGCCTGCGATCAACTCAATGGCCTGCACGACGTAGAACCCGGTATCAAATGCACCAGCACTGGCCTTATTGCTGAGATAAAATGCCGCCGGAACCAGAACCAACAATCCGTTGGCCGCAATGATCGGCATGCGCCTTTTCTTGGCCAAGGCTGGCGCATCTTTGCGACGGCGGCCCATCGCCATTCCGCTGGCGCCGACCACAGCCATGGACGGGATCAGGAGAAAGAGACCGCTTAAGACCATGGCCTTAACAGCAACGATCATCTGGGTCGTGCCAAACAATTCGCTGTAAACGGTAGTTGTCCAGAACGTCAGGATCGTCAAAAACCCTATGACGCCTGCGATGGGGTGGATGGCTTTCAACATGTGGCTGCTCCCGGTTTTGTGTTATGCGACGCAGTGGTTTTCAACGGACAGTTTGCGCACCAGGTGCGGGCGCGCCTTTGCACTTGGCGGATAATCAGCAATACGTCGCTGGAATTCCGGGTGGCAGAACGCGTTCCGAAAGCTTTTGACGTCCTGCCACACGGCGTAATTCATGAACGTCGAACTGCCAGCAATGCCCTGATGCAACTGGGTCGAAATGTATCCCGGC
The DNA here is from genome assembly GCF_900302455.1 of Falsiruegeria mediterranea M17. GTDB lineage: Bacteria > Pseudomonadota > Alphaproteobacteria > Rhodobacterales > Rhodobacteraceae > Falsiruegeria > Falsiruegeria mediterranea. Next base: position 295,720 of record NZ_ONZG01000006.1, on the reverse strand, counting down.
TGCGCTTTCATGAAGTCTGCGTCGTGCGCCCAGGCCTTGAGCAAAGCCTCTTCTTCGGATGCGTCTACGGTGAACAGATTGATCAGGACAATTGGTCCTTCCTCCGCCTCCATCTGATCCGCGAGGGTCACAACTTCATCCAACTCTTCAAAACGGGACATAACGCTTCCTTTCATATTTACATAGCACGCTATATAATATTACATAGCACGCTATTCAAGCTAAATTTTCGCTTCAGAATCGTCACGGGGTAACTCCCGATCCTACATGAGCTCTGAGAGAAGGACGTCGCCTCGCAAAAGCAACTGCTTGAAAACATGAATGTCATGCGGCGCTTGATCGGCAGGATAGGCGAGCGTTAGGTCAATAGAGCGGAGACCCGACCGGACGTTCAACCTCACGAAAAGACCAGGGCCTTCACGGGCAAAAGGATAGCCTGCCCCCGCAAGACAATCGCATTGGCAATGCCCATGCCATCCACGATACGCGCGATGAACGCCGAAAACCCGGTGATCTCTCCGGCCTCGATCTCTTTGTCGCGGCTGGTGTACGCGACACCAACACAGGCGCTGCCGGGTGGGATGGCTTCCAGATGCTTGGGAAAGATCGGCGCCAAAAACACGGTCACGGTGCCGGGACGGCGGCGATCCTGCTGATCCAACAGCGCATCCCCTGGTCTGAACTGACCTGCGGCAATGGCATTTTGCACGTCATCCACCACCATCGGGATAATCGCCAAAGGTTTCGAAGCACAGGTGATCTCAACCAGCATCCCCGGCTTCACCACGCTGGCCGAGATCTGGCCAAACGCCGCCACAAACCGCCCCTGCCCCGTCACATCTGGCACCAGAACACCTGCCGGGCGCAGTATCGGGTTCACGATGTCACCGGGTTTCAGCAGGAACTGCTTCACGGTTCCGTCCACCTCGGCAAAGACGGTGGATTTCGCGATTTCAGCTTGGGCCTCTTGCAACAAAGCCCGCGCGGTTTCACGTTGCGCTGGCAACAGGGTCGATTGACGCAATTTGGCCCCATCCAACGCAGCGATGGCTGCTGTTTGCTGGCTTTCAGCGCGAGCAAGAGCCGTCTCAAGTCGCTCCAACTCCTGCTCGCTGACTGTCGCATTGTTGCGGTCTGCCAACGACTGACGTCGGTTCAAGTCATCGCGCGCCTGGTTCAGGTCGGCAATTGCGGCCTCTAACCGTGCCTCAGCAGCAGCAATGTCTGTTGTAATAACGCCAAGCGCGGCATCCACCTCCGCGATCCTACGGCTGGCAGTTTCAACCGCCGCCTCTTGCCGGGTGGTATCTAGGCGAAAGATTGGATCACCGGCTTTCAGCCGGTCATTGTTTTGCACATAGACCTCAGCCACACGGCCCGCGCGATCCGACAACACAGTGACTGTACGAAACGCAGCCGAGACATTGCGCGTCGAAGGGTGGAAGTAAAAGATGATCGTCAAAAGTGTCACCGCCAGAATGGCACAGGCCGTCAGGCCCCATCTCAGTTCGTACCAAACGTTAAACAGCGTGATCTCATGTCCCCAACGCTTGCCCTGTTTGTAGTGGCGATACAGGTAGTCGGGCACAATTGTGATCAGAGCGGAAAAGATAAGCTCAAGCATTGTCATCCTCCGCCTTGGGGCGATGGATATACGTCGGGAAAACCTCGTGCAGCGGGACAGCCGCGATCAGGATGGCCGCGATCCAAAAGGCGTTGTTCAGGGTGAAAAGCGAGATCAACCCCAGAACACCAACAAGCTGCATCTGAACCTTATGCGCACCCGCCGCCATACGGTCGGGAATCGCCTGTATCGTGAAATAGAGCGCACCAAACCCAAGCAGGATGGCCACAAGAAGCACCCCGACGACGATCAGGAATCCGTCGGTTTCTCCTGGCGGGGTCACCCAAAAGGGAAGCCGCGCCAGAGCCTCGTCAGAAAGGGCACTGTTCATCCAAGCCTCCAGTTTCATAACGATACCAGAGAACTATAGACAGGATGCGGCTTTCAGATCAACGAAACCACATATGTAGCGACACAAGCGAAACAGGCGACCCTTTCGGATCACCTGCCTTTTGGATCATTCCGCCGCGATGGCGTCTTCGATCTTTTCAACCCGGATCGCCGAGAACTTGAACTCGGGGATCTTGCCGTAGGGGTCGATGGCCGGGTTGGTCAGGATGTTCGCTGCCGCCTCGACATAGGCAAACGGGATGAACACCATGTCCTCGGCAATCGCCCTGTCGGCCCGCGCCATGATCTCGATGGAGCCCCGGCGGGTGGTCAAACGCACCATCTCACCCGGTTCAACCCCCATCAGCTTGAGCGTGCGCGGGTTCATCGAACAGTTGGCCTCAGGCTCCACCGCGTCCAGAACCAGCGACCGGCGGGTCATCGACCCGGTGTGCCAATGCTCCAGCTGACGTCCCGTTGTGGCGATCATCGGGTATTCTTCGTCCGGGGCCTCATCCGGCGGGATGACGCTGGCGGGTGTGAACTTGGCCCGACCTTCGGGTCGCGGGAAACCGTCACCAAACACGATGGCCTGACCGGGGTCTGTTTCGTGCAGCGACGGATAGGTGATCGTCTCAGTTTCAAGGCGCTCCCAAGTGATGTTGTCGAGCGAGGCCATGGTCTGCTTCATCTCGTTGAACACCTGGCTCACATCCGTGTAATCCCAGTTCAGCCCGATGCGCTGCCCCAGTTCGACGGTGATCGCCCAATCTTCGCGCGCCTCACCCGGAGGTGTCACTGCGGGACGCACACGCTGCACCTGACGGTTGGTGTTCGACACGGTGCCGTTCTTTTCGTACAGCGCCGAAGCTGGCAGGATGATGTCGGCATAGTTAGCCGTCTCGGTCAGGAAGATGTCCTGCACGATCATCAGGTCCAGATTGGCCAAGGCCGCGCGCGCGTGATCGGCATCCGGGTCGGACATCGCCGGGTTTTCACCCTGGATGTACATCCCCTTGATGTTGCCCGCATAGGCTTGATCGATGATCTCGGTCACCGTCAGGCCCTTCTCGTTCGAGAAGTCGCGCTCGTCGTTCCAGACAGAGTTGAACTTGGCCCGAATGTCGTCATCCATCACCGATTGGTAATCCGGCAGGAACATCGGGATCAGGCCCGCATCCGAGGCGCCCTGCACGTTGTTCTGACCACGCAGCGGGTGCAGACCTGCGCCCGGTTTACCGACGTTGCCGGTCATCAGAGCCAACGAAATCAGGCAGCGCGAATTGTCAGTGCCGTGAATGTGCTGGCTGACACCCATGCCCCAGAAAATCAGGCCCGCCTTGGCGTTTGCAAAGGTCCGCGCCACGCGACGCAACTGCTCTGCCTCAATGCCGCAGATCGGCGCCATCGCTTCGGGCGTGAACTGGCGCAGGTGCTCTTTTTCTGCCTCCCAGTTCTCGGTCCAGCGGTGGATGTACTGGCTGTCATACAGCTCTTCTTCGACGATCACGTTCATGATCGCGTTGAGCATCGAGACATCCGCACCGGGGCGGAATTGCAGCATTTCATCCGCAAACTTGCGCATTCCGACGCCACGCGGGTCCATCACGATCAGCTTACCGCCGCGCTTGGCGAACTGTTTGAAGTAGGTCGCCGCAACGGGGTGGTTTTCGATCGGGTTCGACCCGATGATGATCGCCACATCCGCATTCACGATCTCGTTGAAGGTCGCGGTCACAGCGCCCGAACCCACGTTCTCGATCAGCGCCGCAACCGAGGATGCGTGGCACAAACGAGTGCAGTGGTCGACGTTGTTGTGACGGAATCCCTGACGGATGAACTTCTGGAAGAGATACGCCTCTTCGTTGGTGCATTTGGCCGAGCCAAAGCCAGCGACCGAACGCGGATCTTCTTCGCGCAGTGCTTTGAGCTTGGTCGCGGCCAGGTCCATCGCCTCTTCCCACGATGCTTCGCGGAAATGGGTCGACAGGTCGCCGGGATCGACGTTCAGCCCCTTGGCAGGCGCATCGTCACGCCGGATCAGCGGTTTGGTCAGGCGATGGGGGTGGTGGATGTAGTCAAAGCCAAATCGGCCTTTGACACACAGGCGACCCTCGTTGGCAGGTCCATTGATCCCCTCGACATATTTGACCTTACCATCTTTGACCTTGAGCGAGACCTTGCAGCCCACGCCGCAGAACGGGCAGACGCTTTCGGTTTCGCTGTCGTAGTCCTTGCTGTCACCCTTTTGCTGGTCATCCAGGACTGTGGCAGGCATCAGGGCACCCGTCGGGCAGGCCTGAACACATTCGCCACAAGCCACACAACTTGACGCCCCCATGGGATCGTTCTGGTCGAACACGATTTCGGCTGTGTGGCCACGACCGGCCATGCCGATCACGTCGTTCACCTGCACTTCGCGGCAGGCCCGGACGCAGAGGTTGCAGTTGATGCAGGCGTCCAGATTGACACGCATCGCAACGTGGCTGTCATCCAAGAGAGGGATCTTGTCGGCCTCTTTCGCAGGAAAACGGCTGTCGCTAACATCGTTCAGCTTGGCCATATCCCAGAAGTGGCTGGATGTGTCGTGTGCTTCTTCGGGCTGGTCGGCAACGAGCAACTCCATGACCAGCGCACGCGATTTCTCGGCGCGGTCACTGTCGCTCTTGACCACCATACCTTCCGCCACCGGGCGGATACACGAGGCGACCAGCGTGCGCTCGCCTTCTACCTCAACCATACAGGCGCGGCAGTTGCCGTCGGGGCGATAGCCCGGCTGCGGCTTGTGGCACAGGTGCGGAATGGTGAACCCCTGCCCCTTGGCGGCTTCCCAGATAGTCCAGCCCTCGGGCACGGTGACATCTTCGCCGTTCAGGTTGAAGGTGACGGTCTTGGTTGGGCTTGCGTCTAGCATGGCTCTGTCTCCCTCAGATTTCGTCAGCGAAGTGTTTCATGACCAGGCGGATCGGGTTCGGAGCCGCCTGCCCCAGACCACAGATCGAGGCATCGCCCATGACCTGACACAGGTCCTCGAGCAGATCCTGATCCCATTTGTCGGCCTGCATCAGTTTGACTGCCTTTTCGCAGCCCGCCCGGCAGGGCGTGCACTGACCACAGCTTTCATCCTCGAAAAACCGCAGCATGTTCAGCGCCGCATCACGGGCGGTGTCCTGATCGGACAGAACCACAACCGCAGCCGAGCCAATAAAGGTTCCAAGCGGTTGCAGGGTGTCAAAGTCGAGCGGGACGTCGTCGATGCTAGAGGGGAGAAGGCCCGACGACGGCCCGCCCGGTTGATACGCCTTGAATGCATGGCCATCAGCCATACCCCCTGCCGCATCAATCACGTCAAGAATGGTCGATCCCGCGGGCAGCAGGTAGACGCCTGGCTTTGCAACGCGACCCGAAACCGAGTAGCTACGCAGACCCTTGCGGCCATTCTTTTCAACAGAATTCAGGATCTGCGGCCCCTCGCGGCAGATCTTGGACACCCAATAGAGCGTCTCAACGTTGTGAACCAGCGTGGGCCGACCAAACACACCCACCTGCGCCACAAACGGTGGACGGTGGCGCGGCAGGCCCTTTTTGCCCTCGATGGATTCGATCATCGCGGATTCTTCGCCGCAGATGTAGGCACCAGCGCCCCGGCGCAGGTCGATGTAACCCGGCTCGACAATCCCCGCAGCTTCAAGCGCTGCAATCTCGGTGGCGAGAATTTTCAGCACCGCAGGATATTCGTCGCGCATATAGATGAAACAGGTCTCGGCCTCGACCGCCCATGCGGCGATCAACATGCCCTCAAGGAAGACATGCGGCGTCCGCTCTAGATAGTAACGGTCCTTGAAGGTCCCCGGCTCGCCCTCGTCGCCGTTCACGGCCAGATAGCGCTGGCCTTCGTTCATGCGGACAAAGCCCCATTTCTTGCCCGACGGGAAGCCCGCACCGCCCAAGCCTCGCAAGCCCGAGGACAAGACGTTATCCTGCACCGCTTCCCAGTCACCGCCTTCGCGGAGCTCTTTCAGCTTGGCGTAACCACCTTTGGCTACATAGGCGTCATAAGCTTCGTAATCGGGGACATGCGCATGCGTGTCATCCGCCGTAATCGCCGCCTGCACCTTTTCAGGTGTGGCATTGTCAATGTGGTTGTGACCGATTTCCAGCACCGGGGCGGTGTCGCAACGCCCCATGCAGGGCGCGCGGAGGACGCGGACCTGAGTGGGATCAAGGCCATCTTCGAGCGCCTTTTGCAGCTGCGCGGCACCGGCCATTTCACACGACAGCGAGTCGCAGACGCGGATGGTCAGCGCAGGCGGAGGCGTGTCCTCTTCCTTCACGACATCGAAATGAGCGTAGAAGGTCGCGGTCTCATAGATTTCGGCCTGCCCCAGTCGCATCTCAACTGCCAAAGCGGCAATGTGGTCGGCGCTGATGTGGCCATGAGCATCCTGGATCAGATGCAGAAACTCGATCAGCAGATCCCGGCGGCGCGGGCGATCGCCCAACAGGCGCGTGATCTCAGCCTGCGCTTCATCCGAAAACTGACGGCCTTTGGGCGTGTGCCGCCCTTTGCCTTTACCTGACTTCCAAACGCCCTTGGGTGCGTTTGATGGCTTGGTATCTAATGGTGCCATGATGCCCTCCGATTGACGCTCCGTCTCTCATCAGAATAGCATATCGTCAAATCGCAAATCGCAATCACACGATAACGACACCTTATCACCGCAAAGACGTCACCACCCGCCTTAATGCAGCGACCGTTGGCAGTTCGGGATCGCGGGTCAGTGTGGCCAGGCAGATGGGTTTGCTGACTTCGGGCGCGATCAGCGGCAGGACCCTAGTGCCCTTTAGGTTCCCCAAAGCGCGTACCAGGACACGCGGCACCACCGTTGCTGCCAACCCTTCGCGCGCCATGACCATCGAGGCGGTGAACCCGCTGCTTTCCGCAACCACCTGAGGATGCAGGCCAAGTTCGGCAAAAATACGATCCAGAATGCGCCGGTTCTGCATTTGCGGCTCAAGCATCGAAAGCGGAAACTCGGCCACGCGCGCCCAGGGAATTGGGCCCGTTTCGCTGGTCATGTGCTCGGGAACAAGCAAGACATAAGTCTCTTCATAGAGTGGCTGAACCGAACGCAGATCTGTACCGATGCTGTCACCATAGGTAACGCCCGCATCAATCGTGCCCTCGTCCAGGCGCTTCTGGATTGTGGCAGAGGACATGGAATCGATGCGCGGCACGATCTTTGGGTGCGCCTGATGCAGTCGCCTCACCAACCGGCCGGTAAAAGCCAAAGCCGTGGGAATCACCCCCAGGACCAAGGTGCCTGTGATCTCACCCTTGACCGCCAGCACCTCTTGCTCCAGCGCCTTGGTGTCCAACAGGATGCGCCGCGCCCGCCGGACAATCATCTCGCCCTCTTCGGTCAGTCCCTGAAACCGATTGGCGCGTTTCACGATAGAGACACCCAACCGGTCCTCAAGATTTCGGATGCGCATGGAGAACGCAGGCTGCGAAATCCCGCAATCCTCTGCCGCCTTGGCAAAGTGACGATGCCGCGCCAGGGCGCTGAGCAATTCCAGGTCTCGTAATTCGATCACGGGCGCAGTCTCCGGGGCGGATCTGCCCCTATCGTTGGATCATAGCGACATAACCGGCGGCGAAAAGCGTTGCATTGCATGGTCCTATGCCGCGCCGCGAGTTGACCCAAAAAAGAAATTGACAAATGTGGCGATCCACATGGATGCTATATCGAACGTTCACTAACTCTCGATTTGCGAGATATCGGGATTGCACGAACAGACATGCTGACGCTAGGCGAATTGATCAACCGAAACGCGCGAAACTTTGGCGACCGCGAGGCCTATGTCGAGATCGACCGCCGCCGAACCTGGCGAGAATTGGATCAGCGCACCGACGCACTTGGCCGCGTGCTGCGTGGTTGGGGCGTGCGCCCCGGTGATCGGGTTGGCGTGATCCTGAAGGACTGCATCGAAGTGGTCGAAACCATCGGGGCCTGCGCCAAGGCGGGTGCAGTTCGGGTTGGGTTGAACTATCGCCTCGCCCCGCCCGAGTTGGGCGCGCTGATTGATGACGCCGGTGTTGACCAGATTTTTGTCCAGGCAGAACTGGTCGATGGGGCCAAAGAAGCGTTGACCCAATCGGATCGGCAGCCGCGTCTGATTGGGATCGGTGATGGGCATGACCTGCTGGACGATTACGAGACGTTGATTGGCAAAGGCACCGCGGACGAACCACTGAGCCTGTCGCAGCACGAGCGGCTGATGATCTGTTACACCACCGGGTCAACCGGCTTGCCCAAAGGCGCAATCTATCCGCATCGCCAGATGATCGAATCCATGGCCGCCATCGCCCTGTCCGAAGGGGCCACGCCTGACGATGTTTGGCTGCATGCCATGCCCGCTTCGGGCGTGCCGATCATGCATCTGCTACGCAACATCTTTCACGGCAACCCCTGCGCCATCATCGGCGAATGGGATGCAGAACGCGCCCTGCAACTGATCGAACGCGAGAAATGTTCGATCTGTGTGCTGGTGCCCACCATGCTCAACAGCCTTCTGAGTTCCGGGCTGATCGAAAAATACGACGTCTCGTCCATGCGCCAGCTTGGCTATGGTTCCGCCCCGATCCCACCCGCCACCGTGCGCGAGGCTGTGCAGGCCTTTGGCTGCTCGTTCCTGCAAATGTACGGCACAACCGAATTGATGGGCATGTCGATGATGCTGACAGCGACCGATCATGATCTGGCCTTGAACGCAGACCATAACTGTTTGGCCAGTGCGGGTCGCCCGCTCTACTTTGTGGAAACCAGGATCATTGATGACGAGGGCAATGAACTGCCACAGGGCGAAGCCGGAGAGCTGTTGATCCGCACGCCCTATGTGATCCCAGGCTATTGGAACCAGGACGTGAAATACACCGAGACGGTACGCGACGGATGGCTCTATACCGGCGACATCGCCTCGCAGGACGCCGAAGGCTATGTCTATTTGATGGATCGGGCCAAATTCCGCATCAAATCAGGCGGCTACAACATTTTCCCGGTCGAAATCGAAAACTGCCTGGCCGAGCATGAGGCGGTGGATGAAGTCAGTGTCTTTGGTCTGCCCGATCCCAAATGGGGCGACCGTATCCACGCGACCGTGACGTTGGTTGATGGTGAGAACACAACCGGCGACGAGCTGCGCGAATTCTGCCGCGGTAAGATCGCCAACTTCAAAATTCCCAAAGACATCGAAATCTGGGACAGCCTGCCAAAAGGGCCGACCGGAAAAATACAAAAGCGTGAGATCATCGAGATCTGTACGCGCCGCGAGATTGAACACGCCACTCAGTGACATCTCGCGAAGTCGCGATGGTCTCTCCCAACCATCGCGCCGATGAGACCCCGATACTAGCGCCCGTCGATGGGCGCATTTTTTTGGGCCATCACGGAAACAGGCCGGATAAACCAGGATCCGGCCTGACTTTGGTTGCTCGATCCAAGCAAACTTTACTCTTCAGGAACGTAGTTGCGAACGCTCTGCTGGAAGTACGTCAGAGGCGCTTCCGCTCCTGGACCTTGTGACAATTGACCCACGCTGTACTTGGGCGATTGAAGGGCGCGCTGCATCTTCTCGACGACATAGATGTCTTCGGTCTGAAAATCCCCGGTCTCCAGTGGAGGTTTCTTCCAGTGCGAGGATTTGATCAGGCCGGACACCTTGTCATATCCAGGCAGATCCTTGATGGACCCGCGATACTTGAAACGAGATTTTGCCATCCAGCTACGGGCGTGCAAATAGGTCGTGTTTGCGTCGATGGGTTCCATCCAAGAAATGGTAAAACTGTAAGGCGAAGACGTGACAATTGTTGTTGGGAACAACATGTACACCCCGCCATAACCGCCCTCGGACGCGTGCGCGATTTTCTTTGCCCCATGTTTTTCCAGCTGCTCGTTCAGGAACGCCGGGATGCGGCTGCGGTGCTCGTTGTTCTCGGTCGAATACCAGACCTGATGGTCTCCGTGCGCGTCCCAGATATTGGCTTCAGGACGGGGGCCGCCCAAAGTGTGCTCGTGCAAATATACAAGATGGTACCCGTCAATCGCATTTTCGAAGAAAACCTTCCAATTGCACTTCATCTCATATGTGACAACTTGGTCATAAGGCACCAGTTCGGGGCTGTTGATGTCGTGGGGCCAAACAACATCCGGAATTGACGCCAGCCAATCCTCGATCTTCATGTCTGGCTCGGGGCAGACAAATATGATGTCCTTGAACACACCGACCGAGGCCTTGTGCAGCCCATTGGCCTTTTTATCGAAGTCCGGGAACAGCTCACGCTGATCTGGCACGCCGCGCAGTGCGCCATCCAAGCCAAAAGTCCAGCGGTGATACGGACAAACAATCGTCTTTCCCGTATTCCCGCAACCGGGGTCAATCAATTCGGTCCCCCGGTGGCGGCAAATGTTATGGAAAGCCCGCAACTCGCCATCACTGCCGCGAATCACCACCAGAGTGAATGTCCCAACCTTTACCGTTTTGTAGTCCCCCGGATTGGGTACATCGCTGACCACACCCGCGAATCCCCAAGTTTTCGAGAACAACTCTTTCATCTCGCGGGCCAACCACTCCGGGGAGGTATAGGCCTCAGGCGGCAAAATCTGGGTCGCGTGTTCTGGCATAGAGCAATCTAAAGTCACGAGAATCTCCTCTCTCTTCTCAGCTGGCGGACGTCTACGACGTTTATTTATCATAAATGACAAATTATCGCCTTTGACAACTAACTCAACCTGTGCCTAAGTTCAAGGGAACATGAACGTTCACTAACTAAAGCAAACAAATCTGAAAACACCCAGTGAACGGGACCAGGGAGGAAAGATAATGACGACCCAAACAGCCGACGCGCCCGGCAAGATGCAACTGTTCTACGGGTTGGGCGGTGTCGCCAACGGTGTATTCTCAAACGGGTTGAGCTTCTTTCTGCTCATCTACTACAACCTGGTGATTGGCCTCCCGGCCGAGGTTGTTGGTTTTGCGTTGTCGATCGCATTGATCTTTGACGCGATCTCGGACCCGCTGGTTGGCTATCTGTCGGACAACTGGAAATCGCGGATGGGCAAGCGGCATCCCTTCATCTTTCTATCAATCGTCCCGACCGCATTCCTCTTCTGGCTGATCTGGAACCCACCAGCATCGCTGACCACCGACGGACAACTGTTCTGGTTCCTGTTGCTGACCATCATCGGCCTACGTGTGTCCATGACGCTCTATGATGTGCCGCACAATGCAATGCTCCCCGAGCTGACCAACGACTACAACACGCGCACTCTGCTGTCGGGGCATAAGGTGTCGGTGACATGGATTTCTGGTCAGATCATCGTGATTGCCATGTACACCATCTGGCTCGTGCCGACCGATTTCATGCCCTACGGCATCTTGAACCAGGCGGGCTATCAAGAGGCGGGATTGGTCAGTGCTTTCCTGATCGCCGGTGCCATCCTGATTTCAGCCTTGGGTCTGCTTTCCTACAAGGGACAGATGACCGAGATCGCCCATGAACCCACCAAAAGCGCGGGCGGCTTCTTCCGTCAATTCACCTCGGCAGCAGGCCTGCCCGCTCTGCGTGCCATCTTTCTGTCCTCGGCGGTCTATGCCATCGGCGCCGGTGTTGGTGCGGCTTTGTGGAGTTACCTGATGAGCTTTTACTGGGAACTCAGCAACGATCAGATCTCGTTGATATTGGTTGCAAACCTTGCTGGTGCCTTGATTGCGGGCTTCCTTATCAAGGTGGTGTCCAACCGCGACAACAAGAAGGCAGCGGCGATCAACCTGTCGATCCTGTCGACCATCATAGGTGCTGGTCCCTACCTGCTGCGGTGGATGGATCTGTTTCCCGCCAACGGCACGGATGCCTTGATCTATGTCCTGTTCGTGCATGGCATTGCCCAGGTCGGCGTGATCGTCTGGACCTCGTCCGTGCTGACATCAATGACTGCGGACGTGGTCGAGGTCGGCCTGCACAAGTCCGGGTTCCAGAACGAGGGGATCATCACCGCATCGATCACCTTCATCCTCAAGGCGGGCACCGCCGGAGGTTTGGCTGTATCGGGTCTGTTCCTGGCCTTTGTGGGTTTCCCGACAGCACCGGACCAGACCAACCTGACACCGGAAATCGTGAGCAGCCTTGGGTTCAACTATGCGCTTCTGACCATTGCAATCTACGCTGCGTCCATCATCTTTCTATTGTTTTACAATCTTGACAAAAAACAATTCGAAGAGATGGTGAGCAACAAACCTGCGTAACCAATTCATGTTTTCCTCAAGCGGTTTTTGGTTTTGGCCAAAACCGCTTGCAGGTCCCAAGGGAGACCCAAATGACCAAGCACGACCCGAACCTGGATGCGGACATGATCAGCCTGCTCGAAGCACAACGCTCGCATTTTCTGACCGCCGGAGCCCCATCGCTGGACGAGCGGATTGATCGCATCAACCGCCTGATCGATTTGATCGCGGACAACCAGGACGCCCTTGCCGACGCCGTTTCTGCCGACTTTGGCAACCGAAGCAAGGCCGAGACCCTGATCGCGGACATCGGCGGCACCCTGACTGAGCTAAAGCACGCCAAATCCCATTTGGCGCAATGGATGAAACCGACAAAAGCCAAGGTCGATTTCCCGCTGAACATGTTCGGTGGCAAGGCCCGGATCGAATATCAGCCCCTTGGCGTCATCGGCATCGTTTCACCGTGGAACTTCCCTATCTATCTGGCCATCGGCCCGATGGGCGAAGCCTTTGCTGCGGGCAATTCCGTGATGTTGAAGCCGTCGGAATTCACCCCAGCGACCTCGGCCCTGATGAAGCAGCTGGTGGAAGAAAAGTTCTCAGCGACCGAAGTGGTGGTTGTTACCGGCGGGGTAGAAACCGGCGTGAACTTCACCAAGCTGCCATTCGACCACATGCTGTTCACCGGCGCGACTTCGATCGGCAAACACATCCTGCACGCAGCCGCCGACAACCTGGTGCCAGTAACGCTGGAACTGGGCGGCAAATCGCCCGCCATCGTGACAGATAATGCCGACATGGATGTCGCGACCTCGCGCATCACGGCGGGCAAGTTGTTCAATGCAGGTCAGGTCTGCCTTGCGCCCGACTATGCCCTGGTGCCCCGCGCAAAGGTTGGTGAGTTTGTCGATCAGGTAAAGACCAAGATGGCCAAGGCCTACCCGACACTGCAAGGCAACCCGGACTACACTCACATCGTATCTGATCGCCAGCACGACCGCCTAAAGGCTTTGGTGCAGCAGGCGCGCGACAGCGGCGCCGAGGTGATCGAGGTCAACCCGGCGAACGAGAGCTTTGATGGCGCGAACGAAAAGGTCATGCCACCCACGATCCTTGTTGATCCATCACCCGAACTTGACGTGATGACGGACGAGATCTTTGGCCCTATCCTGCCTGTAATTCCTTATGACACCGTCGAGCAGGCCATCACCTTTGTGAACGCTCGCCCCCGTCCGCTGGCTTTGTATGTCTTTTCAAAAGACGTGGGCGAGCAGGAAAAGGTTCTGTCAAACACCACCTCGGGCGGCGCCTGCATCAACGATACGATCATGCACTCGACCCAGCAGAGCCTGCCCTTTGGCGGCGTAGGCCCGTCTGGCATGGGCGCCTACCACGGGCATCACGGCTTCAAACTCTTCAGCCATGAAAAGGCCGTCTACAAGCAGATCAACTTGGACGGGCCATTCAAGCCGCTGCGCGCACCCTTTGGAGAGAAATTCAAGAAGGCCGTCGCGCCGATGCTGAAGAAGTAAGGGAAGTCCATGAAATACCTAACCAACCACCCAATCACGTGGCTGACCGTTGTCGCCCTGATCCTGGCAACACTCTTTGGTCACTTTTGGGTCTGGGGATCGCTGTTTCTTTGGTGGGCCTACACCTCGTTCATCGCAGGAGAGGCCTTTATCGGCGAAATCGTGAATATCCGCGAAAACCCGCCGCTGTTCTGGACCGTCACCGTGATGTGGTTCTTTTTGGGAGCCTACTACGTGGTCCAGGACCTCGCGTGGCGCCTGTTCGGCATCTACTTCGACATCTCCCAACTGGTTGGCGTCAATCCCTACGGATTCTGATCCCTGACCCATTCATTTTAGCAAGTGAGGAAAAAGACCATGAAACTGACACACATTCTGAGCAGCGCCCTATTTGCGTCGACCCTGTCTGCGACCGCTGCCATGGCAGACATGGAAATCACCATCGACGGTGTTGATGCGTCGGGTGGTGCGATCCACGTTTTGGCCTTCAACGATCAACGCGCGTTCGAAAACAACATGTTTGCCAAGATGGTGAGCTACGTGAAGATCCCAGCTAACGAAGGCACCGTGACCGGTACACTTCCAGGCCTGGAGGCGGGCACCTATGCGATCATGTTGCACCATGATGCCAACGATAATGGCCAAATGGAAATGAAAGGTCCGGTTCCCGAAGAAGGCTGGGGGTATTCCAACAACGCGGGCGCAGCCGGCATTCCAACCTATGCCGAGGCATCGTTCGAATACACCGGTGACAACAACCCGACCATGAAAATGAACTACGCGCCCAAATAACACGTGCGTTGGCAAAAAACCGCACAAAGGCTCTGCTCCGGCGGGGCCTTTTTTCGTTTCGGCACCTTGTTATGACTGTAGGATCAATTATATTGTCTTTTATGACAGCTAACTGAAGAAACGGCGCTATTCAACGCTTCTCTGAACAGTCGAGGCAAGGCCATCAACATGAAAAACACATTGGACAGCACCAGCCGGTTTCTGATGCAGGCTACGCTTGGGGCCGATCAGAAGCTTTTGGAAACGGTCAGCAACCAGGGCATCGAACCCTGGCTTTCGGATCAGCTCAAACACAAACCCGGTTCGACCCGCGTGTTTGAAAAATCGACCCGCGCGATTTGGCAGGACTTTCGCAAACGGCTGGTCGCCACACATGGTGCGCGCGCGCTCGACGGTGATGGCAACAACCCCGCGCTGCCGTACAAATGGTACTTCCATATGGCATGGTGGGATCACACGCTCAGCAGCAAAGATGATCTGCTGCGCCAACGTATGGCACAAGCTTTGGGCGAAATTCTGGTAATCTCGGACCAATCGTCACTGGAACTCGATTCCATCGGCTTCGCCAGCTACTACGACCTGCTCTACAAGCACGCCTTCGGCTCGTATGTCGATCTGCTTTACGATGTGTCGATGCACCCGATGATGGGTATCTACCTGTCGCATATGCACAACCAAAAAGCCAACAAGCGGAAGAACATACACCCAGATGAAAACTATGCGCGCGAGATCATGCAGCTGTTTTCGATCGGTCTGTTCGAACTGAACCAGGACGGTTCGGAAAAGCTGGATGCCAAAGGCAAGCCGATCCCGACCTACGACAACCGCGACATCAAGGAACTGGCCCGCGTGTTCACCGGCCTGCTGCCTGCGGCCTATGAATACGAATGGACCAACGGGTTCTGGGAACAATCCTATAACGGCTATCAGGTGGGCTTTGATGATGGCATCGAAAAAGCCTATAAAACCGTGCCTTTCATCGACGCGACCAAGCCGATGGTTGTGGATGAAGACTACCATGACCGCAGGTCGAAATCCCTGTTGAATGGTCGCCTGACATTGCCCGGCGGCCAGAAAGGTCCGGCCGAGATCCGCGTCGCAGTGGAACAACTGGTGGCACACCCGTCTACCGCGCCTTTCATCGCGCGCAACCTGATCAACCGGCTTGTGACCTCGAACCCGTCGCCGGACTACATCCGCACTGTATCAAAGGCGTTTGGCCCCACGGGCGATCTGAAAGCCACGCTTGAGGCGGTGCTGACCTATCCGTTGGCCAATGAGGTGTCGGACAAACGTCTGCCGACGGCCCGCAAGGTGAAGGACAAGATGGTGCAATCACAAAAGCTGAAATCGCCACTACACCGCGTGACCCAGCTTTTGTTGGCGTTCAACGCGCAAAACACCAGCGGCAAGCTCTGGTTGCTGGGGGATGATCTGCAGGAAGAGCTGCAGATGCACCCGATGTCGGCGCCCACGGTGTTCAATTTCTACAAACCCGACTTTGCGCCCCATGGTCCGCTGCAGAACGCCGGACTGGTCGCGCCCGAGTTCGAGCTGCACACCTCGGCCACCTCGGTCGCTTACGTCAATCAGATGTACTACTGGTTCTTTGGAGGCTTCCTGCCTCTGGTCTCGACCCAGATCGGGTCCGGGGCCGAGCAGAAGATGGTCATGGAGATGTATCCAGATACCCTCTGGGCACAGAAAAATGACGCCTTGCGGTTCGATCTGAAAGCTGAAATCGCGTCGGCAAAATCTGCGGCCACGCGCGATGCGTTGATTGATCAGATGTCGATCCTGCTCACAGGTCGCACGTCTCAAAAGGCCAAGGCCCGTATCAAAGCGGCCTTTGCGCAATTTTCTGGCAATCCCGATTGGGTGGTGCAGACCATCGCCTTCATGATCGCCGTTTCCCCCGAATTCACCGTGCAGGAGGCCTGAGCCATGTCCCATCCCGAATTCACACGTCGCGGTTTTCTGCACTCCACTGGCCTAGCCATGGCAGGCACCGCCGCCATGACCATGGGCCTGCCCGGCCTGGCGCGGGCCTCTGGCGGTATGATCACGCCGCAGCGCAAGGCGCTGGTGTTCATCATGCTGGACGGGGGCAATGACAGCTACAACATGCTGGTGCCCACCGACCGTACCCACCACAAGCAATACAGCCGCACGCGTGGCAACCTGGCCATCGGTCGGCGCGAGTTGCTGGGTCTGGACGGCCCCGACGATGCGGCAGGTCGCAGCTTTGGCCTGCACTCGTCGATGCCCGAGGTGCAGAAGCTCTATAACCGCAAGAAATTGGCCTTTGTCGCCAACGTCGGCCCGTTGGTCGAACGGTTGCGAAAAGAGCAGTTCTATGATGGTTCGGCGCAACTTCCGCTTGGTTTGCTCAGCCACGCGGATCAGTTCAAACACTGGCAAACCTCGCGCCCCGATGTTCGCGAGAACCAGGGCTGGTTTGGCCATTTCGCCGATCAATTGCAGCCCAGCCTTTCGGCGCATGAGATCCCGATGAACATCTCGCTGGCCGGTCACAACATCCAGCAGAACGGCGCACATAACCTGCCATATTCGATCAAGGCAGAAGGGTCAGTTGGCCTCTATGTCAAGGAAGAGAAAAACCAGTTGAATGAGGTTCTGCTCGACAGCTTTACCAAGCTGATGAACGAAGATTACACGGGTGATCCCTTCATGGAGACCTATCTGGGCCTCACCCGCGACGCGCAAGCCAAACACGAGGTCTTCCGCGACGCCGCGAAAGGCATCAAGGCACCGGGCCGCTTCTCGGGCAGTGATCTGAGCCAGCAGCTGCGAATAGTCGCCCGCACCATCAAGGCCGCGGACCGGTTGGGATTGCAACAGCAGACGTTCTTCCTGCGCTATATCGGCTGGGACCACCACGACGAGTTGCTCAACAACCAGGGGTACATGCTAGGTGTTCTGTCGCGAGCCTTAGGTGAGTTCCAGCATTCGCTGGAAGAGATGGGGATTGACGACCGTGTCGTGACCTTCACCGGGTCCGACTTTGGCCGCACCCTGACCTCGAACGGCAATGGCACCGACCATGGCTGGGGTGGCAACACCATCGTCATGGGCACGCCTGTTCAAGGCGGCCGCGTTTATGGTGAATACCCAAGCCTGGGCCTGGGCAACGACAACCTTCAGGATGTGGGCGACGGGGTGCTGATCCCGACCACCTCGACCGATCAGCTCTATGCCGATCTGTCGTTGTGGTTCGGCGTTCAGGACAGCGCGCTCAACACGCTCTTCCCCAATCTGCATCGGTTCACTGACACAGCAAACGGGGGTCGTCTGGGTTTGTTTGCCTGAGAGGGCGACCCTGCGGTGACACCAGGGTCGGCTTCCCCCTCCTCCACTCCTCTCGGGCTGTTTTCCGAGTAGCACCAGATGACCTTTGGACCGGGGTCGGGCACTTGCCTGACCCCGGTTATTTTATGCGCCGCGGATCAGAACCCGCGTGGGTGAGCCACTCAGGCCGGTGAGTTTCAAGGGTGTCGTGATAATCTCGCCTGTCTCTGGCAAAGGGCCGGTGTCTTCCGCCTTCAGATCCTCAACCAGAAACTTGCCCGCCCCGGCAATACGCTGATGAAACCAAAGCCCGTCCGGATGATCGACGCGCACGCTGCCTGCCATCACCCAGATCGGGATTGACAGTTTCAAAAGCGCCTCGATGTCTTCGACCGAAGCCAAGTGATCCGTCCTTGCATCGAGAAAAAGATGGGTGATCCCCTCCCAATCCTCCGGCAACAGATCCACCTTGGGCCGCGCCGCATCCACCCGACGAAACCGGCCAAAGCAGTACTGCGGGTCAAAAGCATCCATCGTGGCCGCGCCCGGCACGAAATGGCACGGCGCATCGATGTGGGTGCCCATCTGCGTGCCCATGGACAGCGCCCAGACCTCATACCGGCTGGTTTCGGGATCGGTCCACTTCATCGCGCCAAAAGGTGGGTCCGAATAGTTTTCCGCCGAATAAATCCACATGTCGGGGTTCAGATCAAAACTCAGGTCGATCCAATCGGTCATGACGCAGCCTCCGTTGCTGAGACTGATCTAAGGTCGCGCCACCTCCAACAAAAGAGGGCGCCCGATTTCTCGGACGCCCCGTGATGCGAATTGCGACCTGTCTCAGATACAGCGATCGGCGCGGCAGATCATGCCCGGCTCACCGGCCTGCATGATCATCTCGTGGCTCAGGGCGCGCGGCAACGCCCGTACCAGCAGCGCGCGCGCGCAATCCAGACGGTCGGCATAGTAATCCGCCGATTGCGCCCCAGCACCGGTGTGCGCCGCTTTGGCAATGCGCGCGGCCATCCAGGCCGAGAAACTGAGCGCGACCACCTCAAGGTAGTCACAAGCGCCCGACAGAACGTCACCTTGCCTGGCCGACAGCACCCAGTCGGTACAGCGTCCCAAACGGGCTGCCGCGTCGCGCAATGCGGTTTGAACATCTGCCAGTTCTGCGGGCAGATCATCCGCTTCGGCCAGCATGTCGGCGACAAAGCCCTTCATCACCGCGCCGCCGTCACCGCGCACCTTGCGGGTCACCAGATCGCGCGCTTGCACGGCGCTGGTGCCTTCATAGATCTCGGTAATGCGCACGTCGCGGACCAGCTGTTCGACGCCATAGTCCTTGATGAACCCATGCCCACCATGCATCTGCACCGCTTCGTTGGCCATGCGAGAACCCATTTCTGAGAGATAGGATTTCAGCACCGGCGTCAGCACGGACAGTTTCGCATCAGCGGCTTTGCGGTCTTCAGGCGTGGCGGCACGATGTGCCTCATCCAGCAGGCTTGCACCGAAATAGGCAAACGCGCGGCCTGCATCCATTTCGCCTTGCGCCGTCAGCAGGCGGCGACGGACGTCTGCGTGCGCCACCAGCGGATCAGCCCGGCCATCAGGGTTCCAAGGCTCACCATCGGCGCGGCCCTGCAGGCGCTCGTGCGCATAGGCGGTCGCGGCCTGTACCGCGGCCTCGGCCACACCCAGACCTTGCAGGCCAACGGATAGGCGCGCAGCGTTCATCATGACGAACATCGCGGCCAAGCCTTTGTCCTCTTCGCCGACGATCCAGGCTTTGGTGTCCTCGAACGAGATGGCACAGGTGGGCGAGCCGTGGATACCCATCTTGTTCTCGATACCGGCGATGGTGATCGTGTTCTGGGCATCGGTGGTGTTGCCGTCTGCGTCCAGCATGTACTTGGGCGCCAGGAACAGCGACAGGCCACGCGGGCCGGGCTGCGCGCCCTCAACACGAGCCAGGATCAGGTGGGCCAGGTTTTCCGACATGTCGTGGTCGCCCCAGGTGATGAAGATCTTGTTGCCGGTGATGGCATACGACCCGTCATCGTTTTGCACGGCCTTGGTGCGGATCAGCCCCAGATCGGTGCCGCAATGCGGCTCGGTCAGGTTCATGGTTCCGGCCCAGTTTCCGCTGGTCAGCTGCGGGCAATAGACCGCCTTTTGCTCGTCCGAGCCATAGGCCATCAGCGCCTCAACCACGCCAAAGTTCAGCTCGTAGATCAGGGCAAAGGCCAGGTTGGTGCCCGCCATCCCCTCCCGCAGAGCCGCATGGAGGACAAAGGGCAATTGCTGCCCGCCGTATTCCTCTTGCAGCGCGAGCGCGTTCCAGCCGTCTTCACAGAACACCTTGTAGGCGTCGCCGAAACCCGGCGCGGCATAGACCTGCCCGTCTACCAGCTTGGCACCGGGGCTGTCGCCCGCCTCGTTACAGGTCGCCAGGTTGTCGCGCACAAAGCCGTGGATGGCATCGACCACGGCAAAGAATGTGTCCTTGTCGCAATGCTCATATCCCGGCAGCGCCAGTGTATCGTCGAGGTTCAGGACCTCGTCGAGCAGAAACGTGATGTCCCGTTGGGGGAGTTGATAATCCATCGTAATCCTCCGTCAGTTTTTCAGCGGTTTGCCGGTGGTCATGGTGTGACGCATACGCTCGATGGTCTTGTCCTGACGGATCAGGCGCATCATGCCCTCGGCCTCGAGCGCGTGCAGCGCGACTTCGTCCAGCGTGCCGCCCACTTTGCCACCAGACAGAACCTGCGCGGTTTCACGGGCGATCTCGACCGCGTAAGGCGCATCTGCGGTCGCTTCAGCCAATGCAGCAAGTTTCGGCTCCAGGGCGGCGGTGATCGCTTGGGCATCCAGCGTGATCCCGGCCTTGGCTGGTGCGGCGTAGCCCTCGGCCAGTTCCAGCGCAGCCGCTTTCGCATCGGCCAACAGACGGTCGCGGTTCATCACCACTCCATCAGTCGCGCGCAGATACCCGGCGTGCTGCGCCATCGGAGCAGAGCCCACCATCAGCGCTGCAGCGATCGTATCAAACGCGACCTCGGCCCCCTTGACCGGATCGCCCAATTCCGCGGATTTGCGCAGAAGCAGGGCGGTCGTGCCACCCCACGCCGGCAACAGGCCCACGTTGGCCTCGACCAAGCCGATGTTGCTTTCAAGCGCGGCCATCACGCGGTCCGAGTGCATCAGGATCTCGCACCCGCCACCCAAGGCCAGACCGCAGGCGGCCGACACAACCGGGAACGGTGCGTATTTGATCTTGCGCATCGTCGCCTGACCGATGACCAGTTGGTCCGCAACCAGATCCAGCTCGCCTGCATCTGCACGATCCAGCGCTTTCTTCAGGTTGGCACCGACCGAGAAATGGTTGCCGTCCGAGCCGATGACCATTGCCTTGAAGTCGCGCTGAACAACATCCAGCGCCTCGCTGACGCCGGTCATGACCAGATCATCGAGGGCTGCGTTAGGGGCGGTGATGGTCAGCAGGGCAACTCCGTCACCCATATTGCGCAGGACAACTGCGTCGGTGGCAAATACCGGCATGTCTGTCAGGTCCGAAGCAAAGATAACCCCCGGCCCACGTGGCACATCCGCTTGTTCACCGGTCGGCATCAACACCTTACGGTCCAGACCTTTGCCCGAGTAGATACCACCGCGCTCGGCAGCCAAAGCCAGCAGCGGCGGAACGTCCTGACCTTCGGCTTTCAGTCGCGCCGCGATCTTGTCCGCGCCGATTTTATCGATCAGCTTGAACGGACCCATGCGCCAGTTATAGCCAAGCTCCATCGCCGCATCGATGTCCGCCGGGTGAGCGGTAATCTCGGGCACGCAATAGGCAGCATACGACAGGGTCGGCCCCATCACGGACCAGGCAAAATCGGCCAGACGGTCGCCTGCTTGGTCGATGAAATCGACGCCAAAGGTCTTGGCCAGTTCCGGGCCTTTGGCTTGTGCCCGGTACTCAAGCGAGGACAGATCCACGGCCTGCGCCGCGGTCTTGCCGTTTTCGTCCTTGCTACGCTTGTAGAAACCCGCGCCCGCCTTGCGGCCAGCCAGACCTTTGGCGGCCATGTTTTCGAACAGTTCCAGCCCCTTAGTGTGGGTCTGTTGCGGATCGTCAGCCTCAAGCAAGTTGCGCATGGAAAGACGCGATTTGCCCATCAGGTCAACACCGATCAGGTCCATCAGCGCAAAGACACCGGTGCCCGGCACGCCAAAGGGGCGCGATAAAACGGTGTCGGCCTCTTCCACGGTGATGCCACGAGCCACAGCCTCGCGCGCAGCGGCGTTCATCCACAGACCACCCAAACGGTTGGCAATAAAACCGGGGCGGTCGTTGCAGGGCACCACGGTCTTGCCAAGGCGCTCGTCGCTGAAGGCGCGCGCGCGCTCAGTAGCAGCCGGGTCTGTGTCCGGGCCAGTGACCAGCTCGATCAGACGCATGTAGCGCGGCGGGTTGAAGAAGTGGACAATGACAAACCGCTTGCGCAGGCTCTCGTCCATCTCGGCCACCAGATCCGCCAGCGGAATGGTCGAGGTGTTCGAGCTGAGCAGCGCATTGCCCCGCAGATAGGGCGCGATCTTGTCATAAAGCGCGTGTTTGATGGCGAGGTCTTCAAGAACCACCTCAACCACCCAATCGCAATCACGCAGCTGCTCCAGATCATCGTCCAGATTGCCGGCGGTCAGGCGCGAAACATAAGCCGGATCAGCCAGCTGCGGCGCGCGGCCCTTGGTCATGCGGGCAACCGCGCCCTTGGCAAGGACGGAACGGTCCTCTGCGTCTTTGGGCACGATGTCGAGCAGAACCACCTGCGCCCCGGCATTGGCGAAATGGGCGGCTATGCCTGCTCCCATCACGCCCGAGCCGATGACCGCTACTTTATTGATTGCAGACATTACAGAACCTCGAACAGGCCAGCCGCGCCCATGCCGCCGCCGATGCACATGGTGGCAACGATGTATTTCGCGCCGCGCTTTTTACCTTCGATCAGCGCGTGGCCGACCATGCGGGTGCCGGACATGCCATAGGGGTGACCCACGGAAATCGCGCCGCCGTCGACGTTCAGAATCTCGTTCGGGATTCCCAGTTTCTGCGCGCAGTAGAGAGCCTGCGAGGCAAACGCCTCGTTCAATTCCCACAGGCCGATGTCGTCCATTTTCAGGCCATTGCGCTCCAGCAGCTTCGGCACGGCAAAGACCGGACCAATGCCCATTTCATCGGGCTCACAACCAGCAACCACATAGCCGACATAACGACCCAGCGGCTCCAGCCCACGCTGTTCAGCGAGCTTCTCTTCCATCACGACCTGCGCCGAACCACCATCGCTCAACTGCGAGGCGTTGCCGGCAGTGATCCATTTGCCTTCGCCCATGACCGGGTTCAGACCCTGTAGGCTTTCCAGAGTGGTCGAGGGACGATTGCATTCGTCCTGAGTCAGCGTGACCTCTTCATAAGTGATCTCGCCGGTTTCTTTGTTCTTGTTGGCCTTGGTGACGGTGATCGGCACGATCTCGTCATCAAACTTGCCAGCGGCTTGGGCCGCAGCGGTACGCTGCTGCGATTGCAGAGCGAACGCGTCTTGCTCTTCACGGCTAATGTTGTACCGCTCGGCCACGGTGTCTGCGGTCTTGATCATCGGATCGTAAAAGCCGCGGACGTTGTTTTCGATCCAATCCTCTTTCAGGCGGAAGGTGTTGTCACGCCCCATCACCAGCGAGATGCTCTCGGCACCGCCGCCCACAACTACTTCGCAGCCATCGACCATGACGCGCGAACAGGCGCGGGTCAGGGCTTCCAAACCGGACGAGCAAAAGCGGTTGACGGTCACGCCCGACGCGGTCGCCGGCAGACCTGCGCGCATCGCGACCTGACGGCCCAGATTGCCGCCATTTGCGCCTTCCGGAACAGCGTTGCCGATGATGACATCTTCGATCTCCGACGGATCAACACCCGCGCGCTTGACCGCTTCGGCCACGGCGTGACCGCCGTACACGGCCGGATGAGTGTCGTTGAAGGCACCTTTGAAGGCTTTGCCAATGGCGGTACGGGCAGTGGAGACGATAACAGCGGAACGCATGTGAAATTCCTTTCGGAGGAGGAGAAAGAAGGAAAAAGGGGGCGTCTCGCGCCCCCAATCAGTTAGTTGTCAGTGGGCAGCTTTTAGTCTGCGTATTGCTCGCGCAGGTGCAGCTTGGAGACCTTGCCGGTCGCGGTGTGGGGCAGCTCGGCCTGGAACACCACATCATCAGGCGTCCACCATTTGGCGATCTGGCCATCGTATAGCGCCAGCACATCTTCGCGGGTGACATCCGAGCCTTCACGCTTGACCGCAACGATCAGCGGGCGCTCGTCCCACTTGCGGTGTTTGGCGGCGATACAGGCCGCTTCGAGCACATCCGGGTGGCTCATCGCGATGTTTTCAAGGTCGATCGAAGAGATCCACTCACCACCCGACTTGATCACGTCCTTGGTGCGGTCGGTCAGACGCAGATAACCTTTTTCGTCGATGGCCGCGACGTCGCCAGTCGAGAACCAGCCATCCTCGGTAAAGGCATCGGCGCCAGCACCGCCCCAATAGCTGGAGGCAACCCAGTGACCGCGCACCTGCAACATACCCGAGGCCTGACCGTCGTGCGGCAGACGCTCGTCCTCGTCGTTGACGATGCGCATTTCGACGCCATAGAGCGCGCGGCCCTGCTTGGTTTTGATCTGCAGACGCTCGTCGATGGGCAGCTTGTCTTCACCGCGCTTTAGTACGGCCAGCGAACCCACAGGCGACAGCTCAGTCATGCCCCATCCGTGGACAACCTCGGTCCCGTGATCCTTTTCGATCTTTTCGATCAAGGACAGCGGTGCAGCGGAACCGCCCATCATCGCGCGCTTGACCGTCTTGAGCTTTTCGCCGCGCCGATCGAGGTATTCGTAAAGGCCCAGCCAGACCGTCGGCACACCCGAGATCATGGTGACCTCTTCGCCGTCCATCAGCTCTTGCAGCGGTGCGGGGTCCATACCCGGCCCCGGCAGAACCAGTTTGGAACCGTTCATCAGCGCCGCATAGGGAATGCCCCAGGCGCAGGCGTGGAACATCGGCACAACCGGCAGCGTCGCGTCGCGCGAGCTGAGCGCCAGCCAGTCACCGCCTGACACACCCATGGCATGCAGTACGGTGCCACGGTGGGAATAAAGAACGCCCTTGGGGTTGCCGGTGGTGCCCGACGTGTAGCAGAGCGCCATGGCGGCGTTTTCGTCAATCTCTGGCCAATCAAAGACGACTGGCTTGTCGGCGATCAGGCTCTCGTAATCGATGACCTCGGTTTTCATCTCCGGCACGCGGTCCGGGCCGGTCAGGCTGTACCAGCCTTGAACGGTGGGGCAGCGACCCGACACTGCGTCGATCAACGGTGCAAAGGTGGTGTCGAAGAACAGATGCGTGTCTTCGGCGTCGTTGACGATGAACGCGATCTGGTCGGGGTGCAGACGCGGGTTGATCGTGTGGCAGATGGCGCCAATGCAGGCCAGAGCGTAATACAGTTCAAGGTGCTGTGCGTTGTTCCACGCCAGCGTGGCCACGCGGTCGCCCGGTCCAACGCCCAGTTCGGTCAGCGCATGCGCTAGCTGCTGCGTACGGCGGCCCATGTCGGCAAACGTGTGGCGATCGATCGACATGTCCGAGTTGCGCCAGACGATTTCGGCCTCGGGGTGGGCGCGCATGGCGTGACGAAAAATGCTCGTCGCAGTCAGTGGCATGGTCATGATTTGGCCCGGAATGGTTTTTTTGGCCATGGGGTATCCTCCCGTATTGAACTGCCGGGGGGTCTTCGCCCACACGGCAGGTGGATGTTCAGGTTGAGATAGGGTTCAGAGTTTTGGGGGTGTCAGGCGTCCGACGGCTTGTTCCAGAACATGGCTCAAGCCCAGAACACCCACGTCGTCATACCGCTGGCCGATGATCTGAACGCCAATGGGTAGACCGTTGCGGTCCAACCCCATGGGCACGTTCGATCCCGGCTGTTCGGTCAGGTTGAACAGGAATGTATTGGCCCAACTTTCAAAGAGGCGGGTTGGATCAGAGCCGGGCTGCTCGGCGTCAAAAGCGGTGTCAGGGGTCGAGGGCAGGATCAGGAAATCATAGTCATCGATCAGGTTAAAAGTGCGTTCGCGCAGCCTCTGTGTGGCGACAAAATTGGCGTGATGATCCAAGGCGTTGAGGTTTAGTGCCCGGCGTGTCCAGTCGTAGATCACCGGCGTCTTGCGTTGTTCGGCATCCGGGTGTTGGCTTAGCTCGCTCAGCGTGCGCACCATGTAAAAGAGCTCGGCGGGTTCCCACTCGCCCCGTTCAAAAGGAACGGTTTCGAGGCGATCAACATGCACCCCCTGCCCGCGCAGCGTCTCGCCCGCGCGCACGATGGCGTTGGCTACGTCTTCGGCAACCGGCTCGCCAATGCCAAGCTCGGTTATGACCAGCGCGCGCTTGCCCGCTGGATCAAAGCGGTCGAGTTCGGCGATGTAATCAACACCGTCACGTGGCAAGGCCGAAAAGTCGCGCGCATCCGCTGCGGTCAGAACGTTCATGTGCAGCGCCACGTCGGTGATCGAGCGGGCCAAAGGCCCCGCGACCAGCACAGGACTGCCCTGGAAGTAGTAGGGCACGCGGCCGTAAGACGGCTTGTGCCCCGCAAGACCACAGTAAGAGGCAGGAATCCGGATGGAGCCGACGATGTCAGTGCCAATCGACACAGGCTCGATCCCCGCGCAAACGCTGGCCGAGGCCCCCGACGAGGACGCGCCCGTTGTCTTGCTCAGGTTCCAGGGGTTGCGGGTGACACCGTGGTACGAGCTGACGCCAGCCGCCAGAATGCCATAGTCGCACATGGTGTTTTTACCGACAATGACAGCGCCGCTGTTGCGCATTCTTGCGACAGTGGGGTGATCGGAGGAGTGGACCACCCCGCTGCCGGCGGCCGACCCACGATGGGCCGGCAACCCGTTGGTTTCGAGCGCGTCCTTGATCGTAGTTGGCACCCCATCGAGCCAACCCAAGGGTGCGCTGTCACGCCAACGGAGTTCGGATGCCTTTGCCTGTGCCAATGCCCCGTCACGATCCACATGATAGATCGCGTTGATCTTTGGGTTGACCTCTTCGATCCGCACCAGCGTCGCTGCCAGGGCCTCAACCGGTGACAACTCGCGACGGCGGAACAAATCGGTCATTTCGACCGCAGATAGATGGGACACGGAAACGGTCATAATCGTCTCGGACAGGCTAAAGGATTGTTATTCTTCGTACTTCTTCACGTAGTAGACCTTGGAGGCGATCTTCCATTCGCCGTTGGTCTTGATCAGCGACAGGTAGTCGATGAAGTACTTGGGCTGCACCGCGCAGTCGATTTTCACGAACGCCGTGTTGGGGCCGGACTGGTCGATGTGAACCACATGGCCATAAACTGGATAACCCTGTTCCTTGGGGCTTTTGCGGCCTGCGACCAGGTCCTTGTACTGCTGCAGCGTCATGTGGATGTAGCTGCCATCGTCATTGGCGCAGCATAGGTCACATTCAGGTAGAAACTGCTTGTCGATTGCAGCGACATCCCCTTCGTGCAGGCCGATCATGTAGTCCTGCATCATGGTTTCGAGTGTTGCGATATCCGCCATCTTGTCCTCCAACGGGGTTACGCCGCCACCGGCGCGAGTTTGTAAAAGCCACGTTGCGCATAGATCAGCGCCGAGGCGTCGGGGTTCAGGTGCACCGCATCGACCAGACCAAAGAAGACCCGGTGCGTGTGCGCGTCGGTCCATTCGCTGACGGTGCATTCGAACGAGGCGACCGCTTCTTTCAGGATCGGTAGACCGCTGGCCGACCGGTCCCAGGTTCCGGCCATCTGGAACTGCTTTTCCTTGTCCTCTTTCGAAGAGAACGCGCCGACCACATCGGTCAGGCTGTCAGGCACCACGTTCACGGCGAACCTGCCTGACCCCATGATGTAGTCGAATGTGCGTGCGGTTCGATTGGTGCAGATGAGCAGCGATGGCGGGTCTGCCGCCAGCGATGTGACTGCCGTGGCGGCCATACCGGCGCGTGCGCCGTCGTGCTCGGACGTGATGATGGTGGTCGAGGCCGCCAGCAGTTGCATGCCCTGCTTGAACAGTTCTTGCGTATTGTTTTGGGTCATGGCGACCTCCCCTATCGTAGGGGCCGGGCCTTGCTGCCCGACCATGGCGATCAGCCGTTGACCTGTTTGATGACGCCTTCGGCAAATTCGATCAGAGCCTCTTGCTCGATCTCGTCACCGAAATAGTTGACGTGGTGCCAAACAAAGAATTCGTCGATCTGATAGCGTTCGGCCAAGGTGCAGACCTGATCCAGAACCTGCTGGCGCGAACCATCCCAGACCCGGCCAAGCGGCACGTGATAGGGCGGCGCGTCATAGGCCTGTTTCCACAGGGTATCGAACATGCCGCGATACTCTTTGGTCTTGGCGGGCGTTTTGCCCATCATCAGATGCGCACCCAAAGCCAGGACGTCATTGTTGGTGGTCTCTTTCAACCCGTTCTCATGCGCAGCTGCCAAGCATTGCTCCAGGATGACCGGCATGAACTCTTCTTTGTCGGCGGTCACAAAGGACACCATCTTGGCCCCTTCCGAGGCCCAGAAGCGCGCGGTTTCCATCGAGTAGGAGAAGGGCGCGTACACCTTGGGGTGCGGTTTCTGCAGCGGGCGCGGAACGATGCCGGACTTGCGCAGGATCTTGTTGCCGTCAACCGGGTTGTCGCCGCCCCACAGTTTGGTGGGGTTGAATTCCCATTCCACATTCGACGGGAAATTCCAGAACTCGCCCTGATGCTCGGTCAGGTCGTCGGTCCAGAGCGATTTGATCAGGCGCCAGTTCTCGTACATCGCACGACGGTTGCGCTGGTCCGCTTCGGATTTGTCGGATTCGGCCGAGGTGATGTCCAGGTGCTGACCCATAGTCGCGGTCCAGCGCGGAGTGTTACCACGCGAGAAACCCGCAAACACACGACCGCCTGTCATGTGGTCGAGCATCGCGATGTTTTCCGCCGTGGTGATCGGGTTCATCGCGGTCAGGTTCATGCCTAGCTGACCAACCTTAAAGTTCTTGGTGTGTTGCGCGATGTACATGTTCCAGAACAACGGGTTGGTGGTGCATTCCACCCCTTCGACCTGCATATGGTGCTCGGTCAGACAGAACCCTTCGTATCCCAGCTCTTCTGCCAGAACCATCTGATCCCTCAGCGTGTGCATCATCTTGTTAAACCGACCCGGATCGCGACCGGCAAGTTGGGCGTCTTCGCCATGTTGCCGAGCGAACGGGATGGCAAGAATCTTGAATTTCATGGCGTGCTTCCCCTCAATAATGAACGTTCACTAACCTTCACCTGAAAACACGGTGTCGTCAAACAAATTTTGTTGATATGTTACAGAGGTTTAGAAATGACCTTTCGTCAGGTAATTTAGTGAACGATCACTTCTTTTCGCGACAAGGGGTGGAATGTTGCTGGACAACCATCGCTGCGGAACGCATCGTATGCACGGAACGTAAGGGAACTTGAGGCCAGGAATGCACTCGTATTCATCAGCGCAAATGGCTGATTTCATATTGAAAAAACAAAGCGATAGCGCTTTCTCGTCTCTGGCCCTCGAAGCCGCGCGTCACGAATTGGAGCGTGACTGCGATGGTGAACTGCAGCTGATCACAAGCACGGTTTCCGCTTTGGCCCCACCCTCGGGGGAATCACTCGTTGCAAAATCTACACGATTGTCGGCGAAAGGCTCTGATCAGCAGGTGTGTCGGGTGATCTTGTCCCAACTTGCGGAAGGGTCATCCAAAAAGCGCAACGTGGCCGAGGCGCTGTGTGTATTCCAAGTCAAGGAACCCGAAGCTCAGGATCAGGGCGCTGATGCGGAAAAGGCTGAAAAACGTGCCAATACTGGCAAGGACTCGCTTTCCAGCACAGCTGAGATGCGACGTTTGCAGATCTTTGAAGGGGCGTGCAAAGTCATCGCGCGCCATGGTTTCGGCAATTCGACAATGCGTGAAATAGCCCGCGAAGCCGGTCTTTCCGTGCCGTTGATGTACAAGTACATCAAAGACAAAGACGATATCCTTTACCTGATCATGACGGTGAATATGCAAGGCATGTTCACATTCTTCGACAACCAGGAATTCAATTCCGGCAGCCCTGAAGAAAACTTGATCCGAGCGGTGGACAAATACATCGATTACATCGGGGACAATCGAAAATACATCAATCTGGTGTATTCCGAGACCCGGTCACTCAGCGCCGAAAACAGGATGAAAGTGTTCGACACGGAACGCGACTTTATGCGCCGCTGGCAGGCCATCATCGACGACGGTGTGGACAAGGGTTTCTTTCGTCCCGTGAACACCGAACTTCTATCCAATTTCATCTATTTCCTGTGCACAGTCTGGGCGCTCCGACATTGGAGCATCGGGCATTTTCCCGTCGATGAGGTAAAAACTGCGCTGCACGAGTTTGTCTTGACAGGCTTGATGAAAGTCGAAAATTAGCTGTAACCGCGTCAATTGGTGAGCGTTGGCCGCGAAAGTAGTCGTTATTGGACTACTGATCTACGAAATATCTGGAAGAGGCATTTCACGAAGATGGGGCGACCGTCGGTTCAAAAACAACGCAAGGCTGAGGTTCTGGATGCTTTTCTGACCTGTGCGTCCAAATACGGCATAGAAGGTGCCACCTTGGAACGCATCGCCAGTGAAGCAGGGTTGAAACGTCCGCTGATCCGACATCACCTTGGCAATCGCGACGACATGGTCAAAGCGCTTTCCGAATATGTGATCACCGGGATCAACTCATCAGTTGAAGATATGCGCGCAGCACTCGAAGGGTACCCTTCGGCGAAAGACTTCATTGACGCGCTATACGCACCGGAAAGTGAAACGGACCCGCGCCTGAACATCGTGTTTCAATCCCTGACCCATTCTGCAGACAACTACCCCGGCCTGCGTCAGGAATTGATTGCCGCCATGCAGTCGCTCTTTGACTTGGCCAGCGAAGTCATGCAGCGCAATCACCCGAACGCAACCAAGGCCGAATGCGATATCGTCGCTCAGGGTGTCATCGGTCTCTATCTGACAATGGATTCTCTTTCGCCCCTGTCGCCCCCCTCGGATTGGGCCCATTCATCTTACTTTGCGTCATTGCGGCTGGCCAATTCTCTGCTCGAAACGAGCTGAATTTACACCGCCATAGAAAAACGGCCAACAGATCACTGCTGGCCGTCTTGCTGTCCGAAACTGGCTGAGGGTTAAACCTCCAACCACTCTTGCCGGATTTCCACGTTGTTCTTCAGATCCTCTGGCGTTCCTTCGAACACCATGTGTCCGTGGCCCATCACATAGACGCGGTTGGTGACTCGCATGGCAATGGTCAACTTTTGCTCGACCAACAGGATCGACACACCCCGTTCGGCGATCTGGAGCAACAAATCCCCCACCTGCTCGACGATCTTGGGCGCCAGACCTTCGGTCGGCTCGTCGATCATGATGAAATCCGGGTCGCCCATCAGCGCACGACACACCGTCAACATCTGCTTTTCACCACCCGACATCAGCGAGGCATCGACGTCAGCCCGCTCTCGCAAGTTGGGGAACATGTCGAACATGTCCTCCATGTTCCAGCGCCCGTCACCGTCCTTTTGCCCTGGCTTGATGCCCAGCATCAGGTTCTGGCGCGTGGTCAGGCCGGGAAAGATATCGCGGTTTTCGGGTACATAGCCGATGCCCTTCTTGGCGATCTCATAGCTCTTGCGCCCGGCAAGCTCTTCCCCGCGGAACTGGACCGATCCCTTGGGTTCGACCTCGCCCATGATCGCCTTGCAGGTGGTTGACCGCCCCACCCCGTTGCGCCCCAACAACGAGACGATTTCGCCTTCGCCGACTTCAAGGTTGACGCCCTGCAGGATGTGGCTTTTGCCATAGTATGCGTGAAGATCATTTACCTTGAGCATCTTACGCGTCCTCTTCTTCAAGCGTTGTACCCAGATAGGCCTCTTTCACCTTGGCCGAGGCGCGCACCGCGTCCGGCACGTCCGACTCGATGATCTCGCCGTACACGAGGACCGAGATCTTGTCGGCCAGATCAAAGATCACGCCCATGTCGTGTTCCACGATCATCAGCGTCTTGTCTTCGGTCACCTTGCGGATCAGATCCACGATCAGGTCGGTTTCCGAATGGCTCATGCCAGCACAGGGCTCATCCAGCAGGATGATGTCGGCACCACCTGCAATGGTGATTCCGATCTCCAATGCGCGCTGCTCGGCATAGGCCAGCGTACCGGCCAGAAGATCGCGCCGCGCGGTCAGGTTGATCTCTTCCAGGATCTGTTCGGCCTTTTCGGTTACATCCCGCTGACCGTTTATCATGTGCCAGAACGAGTATTTGTAACCCATCGTCCACAGCAGACCGCAGCGAATGTTTTCGAAAACGGTCATATTGGGGAAGATGTTGGTGATCTGGAACGACCGGCTCAAGCCACGTCGGTTGATCTCGAACGGCTGCATGCCGCTGACATCCTCGCCGTGCAGGTAGACACCGCCCGAGGTCGGAGCGAAACGACCCGTGATCAGATTGAACAGGGTAGATTTGCCTGCCCCGTTTGGGCCGATCACCGCATGCCGCTCGCCCTTTTCGATCTTGAGGTTCACGCCCTGGATAATCTTGGCCAGGCCAAAGCTTTTTTCCAGATTGCGCAGTTCAATTGCGGGGACCGTCATTGGGCGTCTCCTGCATGGTTGGCTTCATCCCAGGCTGCCTTGATCGACGGCAGGATGCGCGAGACCAGGAACAGCGAGATGGCAGCGATCACTATGGCAAACCCGAGGGCCTGATAGCCGTGGCTGTCGAAAGTGATCCCGTAAAGCGACATCTCGTGATCGTCACCAAACGAATGGCGTTTGTGGAAACTGATCTCAAGGACTGCAGCCAGTGACAGAACGCTGGTGATCGCAGGGATCGCAACCTTGAGGTAGGGCCCCACAAGCAGGTTCAGTTTCCCAAGTGCCAACGGGCGGCGGTGCATCGCGATGATGCCAGCAAAACCGCCCGGAAAGAACATCACGCAGGATACAAACAGGATGCCCAGATAGAGCGCCCAGATCTCGGTATACAGACCCAGAACCGTCTGCAGCAGGGTGAATACGATCGCTCCGATGATCGGACCTACAAAGAAGCCCACGCCACCCAGGAAGGTGATCAACAGGATCGAGCCCGAGGTGGCCAGGTTCAGGTTCTCTTCGGTCAGGATCTCAAAGTTGATCGCAAACAGCGAACCTGCGACGCCCGCAAAAAAGCCAGACGCGATGAAGGACATCCACCGCACATGGCGCTGCGAATAGCCCAGGAACTCGGCCCGTTCTTCGTTGTCGCGTACCGCATTGGCGATCCGGCCAATGGGCGTGCGTGAGAACAGGTACATCAACACGGTTGCCACCAGCAGCCAGATCACGGTCAGATAGTAGACTTCGGATTGCGCGGCAAAGTCGTACCCCAGAACTTCGGGACCCATTGTCCGGTCGCCCGAAATGCCCTCTTCACCGCCAAAGAAGACAACGATGATGATCGAACAAGCCGCGATCAACTCGCCCACCCCCAGAGAGATCATGGCGAATACGGTGCCTGCCCGGCGGGTCGAAAAGCTACCGATGAGAAAGGCAAAGGTCATGCCAAACAGGCCGCCAACGACGGGCAGCAGCGGCAAAGGCAGCCAAAGCCCGTCATATTCGACCATGTTCATCACGTGCATGGCAAAGAACCCGCCCAGGCCCATATAGACCGCATGACCAAAGGACAGCATGCCCCCCTGCCCCAGCAGCATGTTGTAGCTGAGCGCAAAGACGATGGTGATCGCCATCTGGTTCATGATGGTCAGGGCCGCGCTGGATTGAAACACCAGCGGCAGGCACAGCAGGAACAGCGCGGCAAAGGCCCAAGGCAGAAGGCTCGACAGCGAGATGAGCCGACGATTGGGGTTGGAGACGGCTTGCGTTTTGCTTGCGGTATTCATGTCTCACGTTTCCCCATCAGGCCCTGCGGACGCAGCACAAGGACAAAGACCATCAGAAGGTACGGCAGGATCGGCCCGATCTGTGGCAAGGTCAGAGTCCACAGATCCTGTAAGGGATGGTCCCAGATGTTTTCAGGTTTGGTAAAGCCGAAGAAGGTCAGGATGTCCTCCATCGCGACATTGTAGGCAGCGGCGAAGGTCTGCAGCCAGCCAATGATGAGCGAGGCAACAAGTGCGCCCCAGAGCGAGCCAAGCCCGCCAATGACGATGGTCACGAACACAATCGAACCCAACTGAACCGCCATTCCGGGGAAGGTTCCCAGAACCGGTCCTGCGATCACGCCAGCCAGACCGGCCATGGCAGTGCCCACACCAAACACGCCCATGAACACCAACGGCACATTGTGGCCAAGGTTCTGCACGGTTTCGGGATAGCTGAGCGCGGCCTGAATGGTCATGCCGATGCGGGTCTTGGTCAGGATGTACAGCAGCGTCAGGAACAGTCCCATCGCAACGAAGATCATGAAGACCTTGTATGCAGGGAAAGAGTTTCCCGCGATAGCAAAGGCAGCAAAATTCAGAGCCTCAGGCTCGGAATAGGCCATCTGGCTCTTGCCCCAGAAGAATTGGATCACTTCTTCGATCAGCAACGCCAGACCGAAGGTAAAGATCAATTCGGGGACGTGGCCGTACTTGTGAACGCGCCTCAGCCCATATCGCTCGATAAGCGCCCCAAAGACGCCGACGATGACCGGCGCGACCAGAAGGCCCAGCCAAAATCCGGTTATGGTGCTGATCTGGTAGGCGAAATACGCCCCCAACATGTAGAAACTGGCATGGGCAAAGTTCAGAACACCCATCATCGAAAAGATGAGCGTAAGGCCACTGCACAGCATGAACAGCAGCAACCCCGTAACCAGGCCATCCAAAATATTAACGAGGAACAATGCCATCGTTGTCGGCTCCCTGATGAGATTTTCGGTTTTTTCTTGGTCTTGTCCCGTCAGGAAACCCCTGACGGGACAGTCTGGCAACCTTTAATGCAGTGACGAAACGTTACGGGCGTTTCATCTTGCAGGTGGTTGGCTCATCTGCCGAGGCCAGCTCGACGACGGTCTCGGCAATCATGCCGTGGCCCGAGTTGTCATAGTCAAAGGTCAAACCTTCGCTGGCCTGGCCTTGTACTGTCACCGTCTGGATCGCCTGGTGATCGCTTTCACGCATCACGGTCTTACCCGTCAGAATGCCGTCATGCTCCATACCTTCCAGCGCGTAGGCGATTGCCTTGACGTCATCAGCGTTGCCCACTTCGTTGATGGCCGCGGCCAGCATCGGAGCAACGTTGGCCATTTGCGGCTGACCCAAATCCAGTTCAGGGAACTTCTCGTAGTAGGACGCCGTAAAGGCTTCGGCGTCAGCCGACAGCGGCGGGTTGACCTGACCGGCACCGGCCAGCTTTACGATACCGTCGCCCTGGTCACCAAAGTTCGCGGTGATGCCCGAGGTGGCGCCGTAGTAGGTGTAGATCGGTTTGGTAAACCCTGCGCCCATGATCGCCTTACCCAGGCCAACCATGTCACCACCCCAGTTGCCGGTGATCACGGCATCCGCTTCGCTGGCGATGACCTTGCGCGCATAGGGTGTGAAGTCCTTGACCTTGCCAATTGGGTGCAACTCGTTGCCGACGATTTCGATGTCGGGGCGTTTTTCACCCAGGAAACGTGTGGCCGCAGCCGCAACGGCCTTACCAAACGAATAATCCTGACCGATGATATAGACCTTCTTGATGTCTTCGTTGCCGGCGATATCGTCCGTCAGCGCGTCCATCTTGATGTCGGCATTGGCGTCAAAGCGGAAGTGCCAGAAGTTGCACTTGTCGTTGGTCAGCGCCGGGTCGACGGCCGAGTGATTCAAGAAGATCACCTGGCTGTCAGGGTTGCGCTTGTTGTGCTTTTTGATCGCATCAGTCAGCGCGTTAGCAACACCCGACGATGCACCCTGTGCGATGAAACGGATGCCCTGGTCGATGGCGACCTGCAGCTGAATCAGGGATTCCTTGGCGCTGATCTTGTTGTCAAACGGAACGATCTCGAATTCGGCTGCGCCGTTCAGCAGGGCCCCCTTCTTGTTTACCAACTCGTCAACCGCATGACGATAGATCGACAGGCCCTGGTTGCCCGTCGATGCAAACGGCCCCGACAGCGGGTCGATAAAGGCGATTCGGACTTTTTCCTGCGCCATGGCCGAGGTTGCGGCCAAACCGGCGACAACAGCACCGACCAGCAACGACTTGAACTTATTCATTTGTTCCCTCCCTAAGGGTTTGGTTTTGCGCGTGGGTGGATAGGCACCCATTCGCTTGATCGCGCCAACTTTTGGTTAGTGATCGTTCACAAATTTTGGAAATAATTGTTTGTGTGTCAACGATCTTTTTTGACAATCTACCTATCGATATCGCGACTTGGCAAGCCTCAACTTCACGGCGAGGGAAACCCGGAGGAGTCATCAAGAAACGAACCTCAATCAAGCCAAAGACTCAGATGGCACAGAAACCATCCAAGTTTCACTCGGCTGCTAATGCTCCGACAAAATGGGATTTTACCAAGCAAATACAACGTGATGTCATTTTCAAACTTTACGTTGACAAATTTCCGAATCCAGCAATATCATTAGCATACAAACAACAATGGCACGCTTCCAACTGGGAACTCGCACCTTGGACTACTTTTCGCCCACGACCCTGGACGATGCATTTGACCGCCTGAGCGCGCACAATGTGAACATCGTTGCAGGTGGGACCGACTTTTACCCCGCGCGTCCGCAAGGACCGCTGAAATCAGATCTTCTGGACGTGACCCGCATCGCGGGCTTATCCGGCATCACCAAGACCCAAGACGGTTGGCGCATTGGTGCAGCAACCCGCTGGAGCGAGGTGTTCCGCACCGATCTTCCTGCCGCCTTTGCCGGGCTTCAGGCCTCCGCGCGCGAAGTCGGCAGCCTGCAGATCCAGAACGCGGGCACCGTTGCAGGCAACCTCTGCAACGCCTCTCCCGCCGCCGATGGCGTCCCGCCCCTGCTGACACTGGACGCACAGGTCGAGATAGGATCGGCCCGCGGCACCCGCACGATTGATCTGTCAGACTTCATCACCGGTGTGCGCAAAACAGACTTGCACAACGATGAACTCGTCACTGCCATCCTGCTGCCCGAACTGCCAATGAATGCGCGAGGGGCTTTCGAAAAGCTGGGCTCGCGTCGGTATCTGGTAATCTCGATCACCATGACAGCGAGCGTCATTGGACTGGACGCCAACGGCCGCATCGATCACGCGCGCGTTGCAGTCGGGGCCTGCTCACCTGTGGCCCAGCGTCTCACGGCATTGGAAAGCGACCTGCTGGGCAAATCATTGGATCAGGTCGAAGTGACCGAAGCGCATCTTGCCCCCCTTTCCCCGATCGACGACGTGCGCGGAAGCGGTGAATACCGTCTGGATGCCGTTGCAGAGCAATGTCTGCGGGCCATCAAACAGGCGGGAGGCGAGAATGG
This sequence comes from Falsiruegeria mediterranea M17, assembly GCF_900302455.1. Classification (GTDB taxonomy): domain Bacteria; phylum Pseudomonadota; class Alphaproteobacteria; order Rhodobacterales; family Rhodobacteraceae; genus Falsiruegeria; species Falsiruegeria mediterranea. The sequence continues at coordinate 258,215 of NZ_ONZG01000006.1, read as the reverse complement.
ATAAGCACGTGAGCGAAACCGTGACCGATTTCATCCTCAATGGCGATCATGTCAGTGCGACGCCCATTGCCGGGGAACGCCTTTCTGAGACCCTGCGCGAACGATTGGGCGCACGCGACGTCAAGATCGGCTGCAACGCAGGCGACTGCGGCGCGTGTACCGTTCTGGTCGATGGCGACCCGGTTTGCGCCTGCCTTATGCCTGCACAACAGGCCGCTGGCCGCTCGGTAGAAACCTTGCGTGGTCTCGCGCGCGAGGACGAAATCACAAAGCGCCTGAGTGAGAGCTTTCAGAACCTTGGCGCAGCCCAATGCGGGATCTGCACGCCTGGCATGATGACGGCTGCTGTCGCCTTGCTGCGCAACACCGATGGGCCCAACGAAGAACAGGTGCAAGACGCCCTTGGCGGCGTGCTGTGCCGCTGCACAGGGTATCGCAAGATCATTGACGCCGTGGTTGCCGCCGGTCAGGCCGAGGTACCGATGCAGGCCGAAGGGCATGCAGGCGAAAGCATCCGCCGTCTGGACGGGCTGGGCAAGGTGCAGGGCACCGAGGCTTTTGGTGACGATGTGGCCCCGGCTGGCACGCTCGAAGTCGTTGTGATCCGCTCTCCCTTCCCGCGCGCCGGGTTCACTTTTGGTGATCTGGATGTCTTTGGCAAAACAGCAGGCGTCGAAGCGGTTCTGACAGCCGCAGACGTCCCCGGACGCAATGTGTTCGGCGTTATTCCGGCCTTCATGGACCAACCTGTTTTTGCTGAAGAAGAGGCGCGCTTTCGTGGCGAGGCCGTGGCCGCCGTTGTTGCGACACCCGAATATGCCCGCGATTTCGACCCAGCCACTTTCCCTGTGACATGGGACGAGCGCGCCGCGGCCCAAGACGTACATGCAGCTATGGCCCCCGAGGCCGCACAATTGCATGAGGGCCGCGATGGTAATGTCATGTGCGGTGGCTTTGTCCAATGCGGTGACGCCAGGGCTGCGATTGCAGAAGCTGATGTCACGGTCGAGGGCAGTTTCCGCAGTGGCTTCGTCGAGCATGGCTATATCGAACCCGAGGCCGGATTTGCTGAACTCGTGAATGGCCGCGTGGAAATCCGCGCCTGTACCCAGGCTCCGGTCATGGATCTCGACTCGATGGAGATCATTCTTGGCATCCCACGTGACCAGATCCGCATCATTCCCACCGGCGTGGGCGGCGGGTTCGGCTCAAAGTTGGACATCTCAGTCCAGCCCTACCTGGCGCTAGGCGCGCTGAAAACAGGCAAGCCTGTGCGCATCTGCTATTCGCGCACCGAATCGATGCAGTCGACCACCAAACGCCACCCGTCCGACATCACCCTCAAGATCGGCGCCACCAAAGACGGCAAGATCATGGGCTTCGACTTCTTTGGCTATTTCAACACCGGCGCCTATGCCAGCTGGGGTCCGACCGTGGCCAACCGGGTGCCAGTTCATGCATCTGGCCCGTATCAAATCACCGACTACCGCGCCGAGTCCAAAGGCATCCATACCAACTGCCCGCCCTCGGGTGCCTTCCGTGGCTTTGGCGTGCCGCAATCGGCCATCGCGCAGGAAAGTCTGTTCGACGAATTGGCGGACAAGCTAGGGATCGACCGGTTGGAGTTCCGCATCAACAACGCGCTGGAAAACAACATGCCCACAGTCTGCGGGCAGGTGTTTGAACAGGGCGTCGGGATCAAACCATGTTTCGAAGCTCTACGCACTGCATGGGATGACGAACGCACCGCGGCAGAGACTTTCAACTCGAACAACGACACGCTCAAACGTGGCGTGGGAATTGCAGGCGGTTGGTATGGTTGCGGCAACACATCGCTGCCGAACCCGTCAACCATCAAATCGGGCATCCGAACCGATGGCACCGTGGTACTGCATCAGGGCGCCATGGATATCGGCCAAGGGGCCAACACTGTTATCAGTCAGATCTTTGCCACCGCATTGGGTGTTCCCGTGGCGCAACTCGAAATCATCGGGGCCGACACGGATGTCACGCCGGATGCAGGCAAAACCTCGGCCTCGCGCCAGACCTATGTGTCGGGCAGTGCCTCGCGCCTGTCGGGCGAAGCAATGCGGGCGCAGATTCTGGCGCGTGTGAACGCGAGCGAAGAGGCCGCGCTGACAATCGGCAATGGCCAAATCAAGGTCACGGATCAGGGAACCGAACATGTCATCGACCTGAGCACTCTGACAGCGGATAACGAAGGCTATGTCCTGCGCGCCGAAGAAACCTATGACCCGCCGACCAAACCGCTGGACGAAAACGGCCAGGGCATCCCCTATGCGCAGTTCGGCTATGCCGCGCATCTGGTGGTGGTTGAGGTCGACACCAAGCTGGGCACTGTCAAACCGCTGAAATTCGTGGCCGCCCATGATGTCGGCAAGGCGATCAACCCCATGCTGGTCGAAGGTCAGGTTCAGGGTGGCATCGCCCAGGGTCTGGGCATGGCCCTGATGGAAGAATACCTGCCGGGACGCACCGAAAACCTGCATGACTATCTGATCCCCACCATCGGTGACATGCCCCCGGTCGAGACCCACATCATCGAAGAGCCGGACGCGCATGGTCCCTATGGGGCCAAAGGGCTGGGTGAGCATGTGCTGATCCCCACCGCTCCGGCCATTTTGAACGCAATCAAAGACGCCAGCGGCGTGCGGCTGACCCAAGTACCGACCACCCCGTCCCGCGTCCGTGCCGCAATCAAGGACAAAAACAATGGCAACTGACCGCGCCAAATCCGAAAAGATCCGCTGCGACGCCTGCCCGGTGATGTGCTACATCGCCGACGGCAAGGCAGGCGCTTGTGATCGCTATGCCAACCATGGCGGTGACCTGGTCCGTCTGGACGCGCTGACCATCATCGAAAACACAGACGAGGCCAAGCTGGTCCCCTTTTTGAAGGACAACCAGGGCCCCGACGATTGGGACGGCAACATCGTGCAGGGCAACCGGCCTTTCGTGACCGCCGTTGGTGCGGGCACGACATACCCTGATTACAAACCTGCGCCCTTCATCGTCAGCCAAGAGGTTCGGGGCGTCGACATGGTCACCGTCGTGACCGAAGGCATCTTCTCGTACTGCGGGGTCAAGGTGAAGATCGATACCGATCGTCACATAGGCCACGAACGTGATGTGGTGCGGGTGAATGGCGAGCCGATTGGCCATGTGATGACGTCCGAGTATGGTTCCAAAATGCTCTCCCTGGGCGGGGTGGAACACCTGACCGGTGGGTCCAAGAAAGAAGGCCGGATCACTTGTGATGCGCTGCTGAAGCTGTGCAATCGCGAGGCGGTTGAGATGGTGATCGGCGAAGAAGGTCATGAGACCACCGTGGTGGTCGAGGCCGGCAAAGCCCCGATCATCAACGGCGTCGAAGAGAAGCTGATGCGTGTCGGCTGTGGTTCGGCCACCATCGGAATGTTCGCCAAGCAATGGGTCGATCATGTGGACGACGTGGTTGTGGTGGATGACCACATCACCGGGGTGCTGAGTGAACACCAGGCAGGGAAACTCCTGGACGTCGAAGCGACTGGCATCAAGATCAACGGTCGCCGCTCGACCCCTGGTCGCTACTTCCAGGTGGCTGAACCCGGCACTGGCTGGGGCGGCACGGATATCGAAGATCCTCTAAAGATCCTGGGCGACTTCAACGCCAAATTCGCCAAAGAGGGCATGAAGCTGCTAATGGTGTCCACCACCGGCGAGCAATACGCCTATTTCGAGTTGGACGCTGATCTGAAACCTCAGCCCGCGGACATTCCGGCGGCTCTTAAAGCATCAGCAGAATTGATCGCTGAAAACTGCGAACCGTCGGTCTGTTCGGTGCTGTTCATGGGCGGCGCGGGCGGCAGCCTGCGTGCAGGTGTCACCGAAAACCCCGTGCGCCTGACCAAGTCGGTCAAGGACTCTCTGACCTTTGTGTCCTGCGGCGGGGCCGAGGCCTATGTTTGGCCCGGTGGCGGGATCACGGTGATGGTGGATGTACTAGACATGCCAACCGGCTCGTTCGGCTACGTTCCGACCCCGGCCTTGGTTGCCCCAATCGAATTCACCATGCGCGTCAGCGACTATGGCACCCTTGGTGGACACATGGAGGAGATCAAGCCGGTGGCCGATGTGGTCTCGGATGAGACCCGCAAAGTCTCGCAGTTCGAGAATCAGCCGGATCCGATGGCGGCCACCAACTATCGTTGGGCCAAGTGAAGCCCGTCGCCGCCATATTGCCTTGTGGCACCCGGCTGCATCTGCAGCACGGGCCGATTGACCTGATCATCGGGACAGATGGCGCGCGGAAAACAGCGTTCGAGGCGGCAGAAGCGCGGTTTCAAACAGTTCTGCAAGAACTGGTTGGCGAACTCGCTGAGTTGCGCCACCCCATGACACTGGATCGACCACGCTTTGAGGGCCGCATTGCTCGTCGCATGGCGCGGGCGGCCAGGCCGCATAGTCTAACATTTGTGACACCAATGGCTGCGGTGGCAGGTTCAGTCGCGGATGAGGTTCTGAACGTCATGCGGCAAGCCACCCCCCTGCGACGTGCCTATGTGAACAACGGAGGCGATATCGCGTTGCATCTGGCTCCGGGGGAGCAGTTCACCTCCGCCATGGCCTCGGTCGAAGGGCAGGATCTGGGTCGGATCGAGATCACGTCTCGCGACCGGATAGGCGGCATCGCGACCTCTGGTCGTGGTGGGCGTAGCCTGTCGCTGGGTATCGCTGACAGCGTCACCGTGCTGGCCCGCACAGCAGCACAGGCCGATGTGGCCGCGACCCTGATTGCAAACGCCGTCGACCTGCCGGATCACCCGGCAATCACCCGCCGCCCTGCCAGCGACCTGCAAGATGATAGCGATCTGGGCGAGCGCCTCGTCACCACCCACTGCGCACCTCTTTCGCGCCCTGATATTCACCATGCGCTGCAAAGCGGTCTGATCGTCGCCGAAAAAATGCGCGACGCCGGATTGATCCGCGCAGCATCCCTTCACCTGCAAGGCGAATCCCGTCATGCAGGACCTTCCGGTTTGGCCGGACAACAAAACAAGCGGACACTCCTAAATGCCTGACGTCATTCTAAGAAAAACAATCGCGTCTTACGAAGAGATCTTTCACGAGGGCGGCCCTGCCCCCGAAACGCCGCAGCGTCGTGCCGCAGTACTGGCGATCATCAAGAATCCCTTTGCCGGTCGGTACGAGCCTGACATTCAGGGCTTCATGGAAGACCTCAAACCGTTGGGTTTGCAGATGGCACAAAAGCTGCTCGACATCCTGGGCGGCCCCGAAAACATCGAAGGCTACGGCAAAGGCTCGCTCGTCGGCGAAGGCGGCGAGCTGGAGCATGGCGCGTTGTGGCACGCACCGGGCGGTTACGCCATGCGGCAACTGCTGGGCAATGCAAACGCCATCGTACCCTCGTCCAAAAAGGTCGGCGGTGTTGGCGCCCGGCTGGACGTGCCGATCACCCATATCAACGCCTCTTACGTGCGGTCGCATTTCGACAGCATGGAAGTGGGCAGCAACGACGCGCCGCGTGCAGATGAACTGGCCTTTGCGCTGGTGATGAGCACCGGGCCGCGCATTCATTCACGCTCGGGCGGGCTGGAGGCCTGGGACATCAAGGGAGAGGACGGTCTGAGATGAGCATGGATATTCGCAAAATCGCCGTAAACGTCGAAGAAACCCACATTGAAGCAGGACGTGACATTGCGCCCGCCACCCGCAAGGCAGTGGCCGTGGCGGTGATCGCCAACCCCTATGCCGGAACCTATCAAGAGGATCTGACACCGCTGATGGATATGGGCGCGGAACTGGGCACTCTTCTGGGCAAGAAATGTGTCGAGGCCCTCGGGATTACACCCGAGCAGGCCGAAAGCTATGGCAAATCCGCCATGGTGGGCGAAAACGGCGAGCTGGAACACGCCGCCGCCCTGCTGCACCCGAAACTGGGCGCGCCGCTGCGCAAAGAGGTCGAAAAAGGGGCCGCACTGGTCCCGTCGTCCAAGAAGATGGGCAGCCCGGGTCAGGTGCTCGACGTGCCGCTTGGCCACAAAGACGCCGCTTACGTACGCAGCCATTTTGACGGCATCGAGGTTCGCCTGAACGACGCGCCGCGCGCCAATGAAATCATGGTGGCCGTCGCCGTCACCGACAGCGGTCGCCCCTTGCCCCGCGTCGGTGGTTTGACCCACGAAGATGCCGAAGGCAAAGACGGCCTGCGGTAAAAGGTGACGTAGGTCAACATTACACTGACAATCAAGCAGAAGCCGGACATAACCGGCCGCATGAAAAGGAAAAACTGAACCAACCGGAGGAATAGAAATGACCATGATCAGACGTACCGTACTGGGTGCCCTGGCGGCCCTACCCCTGATGGGGTTTGGCCCGCAGGTTGCCCAAGCCGCGGACACGATCGTTATCGGCGAGGTGAACAGCTATACCCGCCTGCCCGCCTTTACCGAACCCTACAAGAAGGGGTGGCAACTGGCGATCGAACAGATCAACGCCGCAGGCGGCATCGACGGCAAGCAGCTTGAGGTGATCAGCCGCGATGACACTGGCGATCCAGCCACCGCTATCCGCATCGCCGAAGAGCTTGTTGCCAAGGAAGGCGCAGTCCTGATCTTTGGTACCTTCCTGTCGAACATCGGACTGGCCGTTTCAGACTTTGCCCAGCAAAAGCAGGTTCTGTTCCTCGCATCCGAGCCGCTCTCGGACGCTATCGTCTGGTCCAAAGGCAACAAATACACCTATCGCTTGCGCCCCTCGACCCATATGCAGGCCGCGATGCTGGCCGAGCAGGCCGCCAAGCTGGATGCGGTGAAATGGGCCACGGTTGCTCCGAACTATGCCTATGGCCATGACGCGGTAAAGGCGTTCAAATCCGAGCTCAGCAAGCTGCGCCCTGACGTCGAATTTGTCGAAGAGCAGTGGCCGCCGGTGTTCAAGATCGATGCAGGCTCGACCGTGCGTGCACTTGAAGCTTCCAAGCCCGACGCGATCTTCAACGTGACCTTTGGCGGTGATCTGGCCAAGTTTGTGCGCGAAGGTTCGCTGCGCTTCCTGTTCGAAGACCGCGCTGTCGCGTCGCTGCTCACCGGTGAACCCGAGTATCTGCACCCCCTGGGCAACGAAACCCCTGATGGTTGGATCGTGACCGGCTACCCGCCTGCCGACATTGACACCGACAGCCACAATGCTTTTGCCAAAGCCTATACGGACAAGTTCGGCGAAGCGCCCAAGACCGGCTCGATCGTGGGCTACAACTCGGTCCTGGCGATTGCGGCGGCACTGACCAAGGCAGGATCAACCGACACCGAGGCGCTGCTGGCCGCCATGGAAGGACTGGAAGTAACCGACAGCCCGACCGGTCCGTTCATGTTCCGCGCGGCTGACCACCAGTCGACCATGGGCGCCTATGTGGGCAAAACCGCCCTGGTGGATGGTGAACCCAAGATGGTGGATTGGACCTATGCTGACGGCGCTGCCTATCTGCCGTCCGAAGAAGAGGCCGCCAAGCTGCGCCCTGCTGAATAAAACGACCACTCACGCACACTGAGGTGGGGCGCGGTATCCGGCGCCCCACCCCCGCAATTCACAAGTTTAGGGATGGTGGGCCGAAATGGGCTTCTACTTTGCACAACTGTTGACCGGGCTTGCCAATGCCTCTTCGTTGTTTCTGATTGCTTCCGGTTTGTCGATTATCTTTGGCGTCACGCGCATCGTGAACTTCGCCCATGGCTCGTTCTATATGGTCGGCGCTTATCTGGCCTATACCATCGTCACCGCGCTCAATGGCGGCATCTTTGGCTTCTGGTTTTCGATCATTGCAGCAGCAGCCATTGTGGGCGTCATCGGCCTGCTAATCGAGATGACCATCCTGCGCCGCATCTACCGCGCGCCCGAGTTGTTCCAACTGGTCGCCACATTCGGCGTTGTCCTGATCTTTCAGGACGCCACGCTGGCGATCTGGGGGGCCGAGGATTTGCTGGGTCCACGCGCACCCGGATTGGACCGCGCCGTCCGCATCATGGGCGAACCCATCCCTGAATATGATCTGGCTCTGATCGCCATTGGCCCCGCTGTTCTGGCGGGCATCTGGCTCTTGTTCCACAAGACCCGATGGGGCGTGTTGGTCCGTGCGGCCACCGAAGACCGCGAAATGGTCGGTGCCCTTGGGGTCAATCAGGCCTGGCTTTTTTCTGCCGCCTTTGTTCTGGGCGCTTTCCTGGCCGGTCTGGGCGGTGCGCTGCAAATCCCGCGTGAGGCCGTGAGCCTGCAGATGGACCTGTCGATCATTGGCGAGGCCTTTGTGGTAGTCGTTATCGGCGGCATGGGCAGCGTGAGCGGGGCCTTTGTGGCGGCTGTTCTGATCTCGGTCTTGAACGCGTTTGCCATCCTGATCTTCCCGCAAATCTCGATCGTGCTGCCGTTCATTGTGATGGCCGTGGTGTTGATCCTGCGGCCCTATGGCCTGTTCGGGAAACCGGGCAGCGAACATGTGGGCACCGAAGAGCCCGAACAGCCCCTGAAACTGATGAGCCAGAAATCGACCATGGTCTTGCTGGCCGCCGTGATGGTTTTGGCCTTCAGCCCGGCGGTGACGGCTGATTTTACTTCGATCCTGCTTGTGGATGTGATGGTCGCCACCCTCTTTGCCGTGTCGCTGCATTTCATGATGGGCATCGGTGGCATGGTCAGCTTTGGCCACGCCGCCTATTTCGGTGTCGGAGCTTATGCAGCTGCGATGATGGTCAAGTTCCTGGGCTTTGGCATGTTGCCCGCCATGCTACTTGCGCCGTTCTTCGCGGCCGCCGCGGCGTTGTTCTTTGGCTGGTTCTGCGTGCGCCTCTCTGGCGTCTACCTGGCTATGCTCACAATGGCGGCGGCGCAAATCCTGTGGGGGGTCACCTTCCAATGGCAGGCCTTTACCGGCGGCGACGACGGCATTCTGGGCGTTTGGCCGGCTGAGTGGGCCAGCTCGGACAAGGTCTATTTCTACATCGCCTTTGTACTGTGCCTGGGTGGCATCTGGTTCCTGCGGCGCGTCGCTCATTCCCCATTCGGCTACACCCTGCGCGGCATCCGCGACAGCCAGACCCGAGCCGAGGCCATCGGCGTGGACACCAAGTTCCACCAGTGGATGGGCTTTGTGGTGGCCGGCAGCCTGGCAGGGCTGGCAGGCGTTGTCTTTGCCTTCTCCAAGGGGTCGGTCTTTCCGGACACGCTTGGGATTGCGCAAAGCATCGACGGGCTGATCATGGTTTTGCTTGGTGGAATCCATGCCCTTGCCGGTCCGATCTTTGGCGCTGTGGCTTTTGTCATGATCGAGGATTGGGTGACCCGTCTGGATTACTGGCGCTTCATCTTTGGCGGCATCATTCTGGTCGTGGTCCTTTTGGCACCTGACGGCATTGCCGGCGGCGTCAACCGACTGATACGGGCCATTCTGCCCAACCAGAAAGGAGGCGCGGCATGAGCCCGGTTCTTTCCGTCCGCAACCTGTCCAAGAACTTTGGGGGCATCAAGGCGGTCCAAGACGTCAACTTTGACGTGGCAAAGGGTGAATTCCTGGCCTTGATCGGTCCCAATGGCGCGGGCAAGACCACCTGCTTCAACATGCTCAACGGCTATCTGAAACCCAACAGCGGCGGTTCAGTTCAACTGAACGGCAAGGAATTGCTGGGCACCCCGCCCCGCAAGATCTGGCGCATGGGGGTTGGCCGCACATTCCAGATCACCGAGACGTTCCTGTCCATGACGGTGCTGGAAAACATCCAGATGGCGCTGATTTCGCACCACCGTCGGGTGTTCGACATGTTCTCGCGCGCGACGCGGCTCTATGTCGACGAGGCCATGGCCCTTCTTGATCTCGTGTCGATGTCCGAGCACGCCGAGCGCGCCTGTTCGGAACTGGCGTACGGTGACTTGAAACGGCTGGAGCTTGCAATTGCGCTGGCGCATGAGCCGGCGCTCCTCTTGATGGATGAACCCACCGCTGGCATGGCCCCCTCGGAACGGATCGCGCTGATGGCCTTGACCGCCGACATCGTCCAGCGCGAAGGCGTCAGCGTGGTCTTTACCGAACATGACATGGACGTGGTCTTTGCCCATTCGCATCGCATTCTGGTGCTGAACCGGGGCGAGCTGATCGCCGAAGGCACCGGCGACGAAATCCGCGCCAACCCAACCGTGCAAGAGGTCTATCTGGGCGGCGGCACCCTGTTCGAAGACAAGAAGGAGGCCGCCAATGCTTGAGGTCGCAAACCTGAATGCCCGCTATGGCCGGGCGCAGATCCTGAATGGTGTGTCGCTGTCACTGGGCCAGAACGAGGTGGTCGCGGTGCTCGGTCGCAATGGCGCTGGCAAATCCACCACGATGAAATCCATCATGGGCATGGTACGTCAGAAAACCGGGCAGATCACCTATGAGGGGCAAAGCATCCTGGGCAAACCCAGCCATGCCATCTGCCGCGCGGGGGTTGGCTATGTCCCCGAAGAAAGGCGCATTTTTGGCGAGCTGACGGTTGAGGAGAACCTCGAAGTAGGTCGCCGCGACAAACGCGACGACGCACCGGAATGGACCTTGGAGCATCTGTTCGAACTGTTCCCGAACCTCAGCGAGCGGCGCAAGAACCTGGGTAAGCAACTGTCTGGCGGTGAGCAACAAATGTTGACAATCGCACGGACCCTGATGGGCAACCCCAAGATGGTGCTGCTGGACGAACCGTCCGAAGGGATCGCGCCGGTGATTGTCGAGCAGATGGCTAATGTCATAGCCGAGCTGAAGCGCGAGGGGCTATCGGTTCTGATCAGCGAGCAGAACCTGCACTTTGCCCGCCTGGTATCAGACCGGGCCTATATCATCGAAAAAGGTTCTGTCTGTTATGACGGGACCTTTGGACATCTCGACCAAAACCCCGAAATCTCAAACAAATACTTGGCGGTTTGACGCCTGTCCGGGCGGCGCGCCGCCCGGATTTACCGTTGTGGGCATGCACGTTTTTGTTATACTGCTAATGTTTTTTGCAATTGGCGGATGAGTGGATGACCGAAACGGCAGACCAAGCAGATACGGACTACCGGTTGGATGATCAGGTCGGGTATCTTTTACGATTGGCCAGCCAACGCCACGCCACGATCTTTCAATCAAAGACCATCAATGGGCTGACACCGACACAGTTCTCGGCCCTGATCCGGATATCCGAGCAAGGCACCTGTTCGCAGAACCATCTGGGGCGTCTGGCAGCGATGGATGTCGCCACCATCAAGGGAGTCGTGGACCGGCTGCGTCAAAAGGGACTGACGGTGACGGCCCCTGATCCCAACGACAAACGCCGCACGATGATTTCACTTTCGCCCGATGGCGAAGAGATGGTCACGCAGATGAAAGAGATCGGGCGCGACATCACGGCGGAATCGTTGAAGCCTTTGACAGCCGCCGAACAACGCAGCCTGATCAAGATCTTGCGCAAGCTCTCATGATCTGACCGGCCGCTTGGGCGAGGCTTTGCCCAGCTTCAACTCGGACCGCGAAAAGCGGATCGGGGTGCGCAGGCCAGGCACGCCCTCGGGCGCGATCTGCATCTCGCGGTGCTGGACTTGCGGATCGCTCAACGCTTCGGCAACCGAGTTGATCGGGCCGCCGGGAACTCCGCCCTTTTCAAGTGCTGCCAACAAGTCCCATTTGCCCCACTTCAGGCAAGCTGCGGTCAGCAGTTCGGTCAACACCTCTCGGTTGGCAACGCGATCAGAGTTTGCCACGAACCGCGCATCTTCGATCAAATCTGGCACATCCAGAATGGTGCACAGGGTGGCGTATTGCCGGTCGTTGCCGCAGGCGATGATGATGTGGCCGTCAGCGACCGGGAACACCTGATAGGGCACGATGTTAGGGTGCGCGTTGCCCAAACGCGTCGGACAAGCCCCGGATGCCAGAAAGTTCATCGCTTGATTGGCCAAAACGCCAGTCATACAGTCCAACAGGCTCAGATCTACATGCTGACCCAGACCGGACCGTTCCCGCTCGGCCAGGGCTGCTTGGATACCAATGACCCCATAAAGCCCGGTGAAAATATCGGCAAATGCGACACCGATCTTTTGTGGCTCACCGTTCGGGTCACCAGTCAGATCCATGATCCCACTCATGCCTTGGATCAAAAAGTCATAGCCCGCACGATGCGCATACGGCCCATCCTGGCCAAAGCCAGTGACCGAGGCATAGATCAGGCGCGGATTGACCTCTTTGACACTGTCGTAATCCAGGCCAAATTTCCTCAGCCCCCCGACCTTGAAGTTTTCGATCAACACGTCCGCGTCACGGATCAGATCCAGCAACCTGGCCCGATCATCCGCATTGCCAAAATCCAGTGCGATACTGTCTTTGCCTCGGTTCGCACCATGAAAATAGGCCGCTGTTCTGTCCCCCTCCCGCTCAATGAACGGAGGCCCCCATTTGCGAGTGTCGTCACCATCTGGGCTTTCAATCTTGAGCACGTCAGCGCCAAGATCGGCCAACGTCTGCCCGATCCACGGCCCGGCCAGAATTCGGGCAAGTTCCACAACTTTCAGACCTTGCAGCGGTGCGCTCATCTTATGTGCCTTTCAAAAAAGTCCCTCGGTGTCCAACGCCATCCGAGGGGAAGTTCTGGGAGTATTCCGTTCTGGAAAGCAACCTGTTGTTTCAGATTACTTTCTCACCTCGACGCACCGCTGAAAACAGACGATGCAACTCCGGTGATTGTGGCCATGACGACGACGTCGTCAGCACGTTTCGCGAACATTTGCCCTCTGATTTATCCAGCTTCCAGCGTATCTTTGTTTCGTTAGTACACTAATATAATATCGATTTTAGTCAAGCATCCCTTCACTTGAATTATTGAACGTACACAAACGTATTGACAGGCGATCTCTGAGTCGATTATTCATTAGCATACAAACGAAAGGACAAATGCCGATGACCTATGTGGTTACTGACAACTGCATCAACTGCAAATTCACGGACTGCGTAGAAGTCTGCCCGGTGGATTGCTTTTACGAGGGTGAAAACACCCTGGTCATCCACCCTGACGAATGCATTGACTGCGGCGTATGCGAACCCGAATGCCCCGCCGATGCCATCCGCCCAGACACCGAAGACGGCGCCGAACCTTGGGTCGAGATGAACCGCAGGTATGCCGAGCAGTGGCCGGTGATCACCGAAAAGAAAGACCCAATGCCCAATGCCGACGATTGGAATGGCAAAGAGGGCAAGCTGGATCTGTTGTCCGAAACCCCTGCAGCCGCCTGACCGCCACGGAGAGACCCATGTCGCTTGATGAAGCCCCCAAGACCGAATTCCCGATCCCCGCTGGCGTTTTTGCGCAGACGGTCACCTCGGTCGAGCACTATACCGACCGTTTGTTCAAGTTTCGTATTACACGCCCATCGACCTTCCGGTTCCGGTCGGGTGAGTTTGTCATGATCGGTCTGCCGAATGCGGAAAAGCCGGTGTTCCGTGCCTATTCCGTAGCCTCGCCCAGCTGGGACGAAGAGCTGGAGTTCTATTCGATCAAGGTGCCGGATGGCCCCCTCACGGAGCATCTGCAAAAGATCAAAGTGGGCGACACTGTGCTGATGCGAAAGAAGCCCACTGGCACGCTGGTGAACGACGCTTTGCTGCCAGGCAAACGCCTGTGGATGTTCTCGACCGGCACCGGCATCGCGCCCTTCGCCTCGCTCATTCGCGACCCGGAAACTTATGAAAAGTTTGACCAAGTCATCCTGACCCACACCTGCCGCGAGGTGGGCGAGCTGGAGTACGGCAAGCAACTGGTAAAAGCGCTGAAAGAGGATCCGCTGGTGGGTGAGATGGCGCAGAACCTGCGCCATTACTGCACCGTCACCCGCGAGGATTATCCGTTCCAGGGGCGCATCACGGACTTGATGGCAAGCGGAAAAGTCTTTGAGGACCTGGGCGTTCCGCAAATCTCACCTGAAACGGACCGGGGCATGATCTGTGGCTCAATGGAGATGCTCAAGGACACCAAGACCGCGCTCGAAGGGTTCGGCCTGGAAGAAGGCGCCAACAACAAGCCTGCCACATTTGTGGTCGAGCGCGCCTTTGTTGACTAACAAGTTCAAGGGCTTCGGCCCCTGATCCGAACACCGGGGCCTTCCCTCACGCTCTCACACGAGGCTCCGGTGTTCCGAAATTGAATGCAGACCGGCTTCTCCCTTTGCTCCGGTCGCGTTCAGGGGAAAGCAAACTCTCCTCCAAGCTTTCCCCACTTTTCCCCCTCAATCCAATCAGCGCAATTGCCCGAACGCGGGCAGGGATTAACCTTCTGCTGTTTGGCGCTTTTTACCGGAGCACAATGCGTGCACCAAGCGTGCACCGTCCGTGCACCGCCTTACACAAGACTTTACGCGCGATGAAAGGTTAGCAGAGCGGGCGATGTTGCAATGATCTGATCATGAATGCGACCACGAGACAGCCCGGCCCGAGACCCACCCCATGCCGCAGGTGTTGACGGAAAGGGCACGACAGGACGCGGGGGTCGAAGTCTTGGAGGAAGATCGGCCAGCGCTGGCAGTTTCGTCGTGTTTCGCAATGGGCCGCTTCCGGCGGTGCCACCACTTACTGATCTGCGGGAACCCAATCAGGCAGAGGTGTTCCACCGGTATAATGGTTCTCGGCAGGGTTTTCACGAAAGAGAACATAAAGGTCGATCGGGTCTGAATTCAGCTCTTGCTGCAGGATTGCGGCGATGGCGTCTGACAGGGCTTTTTTGCGACCGGCATCCCGGCCGGGGCGCAGGTCGACGGTCACAAGCGGCAGACCATCGCCAAGGATGCCGAATGCCTCGCGCACCGCGACATAGTCGTATTTGATTTCCTTTGGAGCGAGCGTGTCCAGCACAGCTTGTTTTACGCCTTCGCGGATGCGGGTCTTGGTGTCGTGGTCCGTGCCTTCAGGGACTTCAACGCGAATAACGGGCATGGCGTTCTCCTTTTGGGGGGATTGAATTCCGAGCGTATCGTGTGACAGCGGTTTCGGCCATCTGATCCTTTTCGGGGCGGGTGCACAAGGCAAGCCATCGTGCACCCCGAAGAGATCAAACCTCGAGCGGGGTATTGCCGCGCTGCCATTTCAGCGGGTGGAACACCTCGTCAACGGGGGTCTCGGCCACATGATTGACGTAGTTCGACATCGTCTTCTGGGCGAGGCCGAGGATAACGTCGAGAACCGCGCGATGGCCATAACCTGCGTCAAAGAACGCCTGCATCTGGGCTTTGGACACGTTGCCACGTTCCCGCACCATCTGAACGGTAAAGGTGCGCAAGGCTTCGAGTTTTGCCGTGGGCAGCGGTGTTTCATTGCGCAGGGCTTGGGTGATCTCGTCCGAAACCTTCATCATCTTTGCGATGCCAGTATGCGCAGGAACGCAGTAATGGCAGGCGTGCTCGACGTTGATCGATTGCCAGACGACGGTCAGTTCATCCGCGTCGAAATCCGTTTCGGTGAACAGTTTGTGCAGCAGCTGGTAGCCCTCGTAGGCCTGTGGGCTTTCCGCAAGAACCTTGTGCAATCCGGGAAGGCGGCCAAAGGCTTTTTGCGAGTTTTCCAGCAGGGGCTTGGAGGCTTCGGGGGCAGTTTCGAGGTCGTGGGACGGGAAGTTCATGTTTCAGATTCCATATATTGAACGGGGTATTTGTCATTTAGTCTTTCTTGAGTGATCACTCAAGTATATTATTGAGCAATCGTTCAAGAACGGAACCTCTGATGCCTCGCAAACCGAATTTCGACCGCAATGACTTGATTGAGCGCGCCCGGGATTTGTTCTGGAAGCGCGGATGGTCCGGTACTTCCCTGAAAGACCTTGAAGCCGAGCTGCAGATGAAACCTGGCAGCTTTTATGCGGCTTTCGGATCAAAGGATGCCCTGTTCGGGCTAGCCATGCAGAAATATGTCAATGACGGGTTAGAACACCTTCGGGAACTGGCGGACAAATGTGGTCCGATCAATGCCCTCAAGCAATGGCCTGCGAAGGCCATCGAAAGCGACAATGCTCCGGCCAAAGCCTGTATGCTCTCCAAGACGTTGCTGGAACTGAACGCGCACAATCATCCTTTGGCCGAGCAAGCCAGCCTTCATCTTCTGAAAATGGAAGAGCAGTTTGCCGACTTGTTTCAGCAGGCTCAGTCAGCTGGGGAAATTGACAAAACACATGACCCGCTGGTCCTTGCCCGTAAATACCAGTCGGACCTTTTGGGGTTGCGGGTGTCGGCAGAGCGTGACGGAATCAACGCCCAAGCCATTGCCCAGGAGATCGCAGACGGCATTTCCAGGCTTTAGTGGCATCACCGTCGCGAATGTCAGGTTCCAGAGACGCTTCCGGGTTGGTTTACGCGGGCGCGAAGGCCAGAAACAGACCGTGAAGCGCTGGTCTGGTGACGATGACCGACGGCAGCCTTGTCCGCCTAGAGGACGTTCACTGAGGCTCTGTCAATGTCTGCATTTGGAATATGAATAACCCCTCGAAAATCTTCGAGGGGTTCAACTCGCAAAGGCTCACCATATCTGCGACATTCCGGTGATTTTCAACGTTCACGGTATCGGTTAAGGCCCAAGTTGGGTCAGCCCGGGCCGTATCAGGCCTTTGCTCGGTTACTGATTGTCGCGTTTGCCGGTCTTGGCGAGGAATGCCTCCATCCCGGCGCGCGCCTCGGGTGAGGATTGCGCGATGGCCGCCGCCAAGCTTTCGGTGAAGAGACCGTCGCTGGCGGACATGTCGTTGATGCGGGTGATGGCCTGCATCATCATGTAGTTCGACAGCGGCGCGTTTTCGGTCACGCGTCGGGCCAGTTCCATCGCCTTGTCAAAGGCGGTGCCGTTGGGTTCGACATAGTGTGCGAGGCCAAGGTCCATGCCCTGCTGCGCCAGATAGCGGCGACCGGTCAGCATCATCTCCATCATGCGGCTGGCGCCGATGATCCGCCCCACACGCACCGTGGCCCCACCGCCGACAAAGATGGCGCGGCGACCCTCGGGGAGTTCATAGAACGTGTCCTCTTGGCTGACGCGGACGTGCGCGGTCATGGCCAGTTCCATCCCGCCCCCCAAAACGCCGCCGTTCATTGCGGCCACAACGGGCACGCGGCCGTATTCGATCTTGTCGAAGATCCGGTGCCAGAGGCGGCATTCGTGCATGGCTCCGGCGGCATCGCGCATGGAATGTTCCAGCAAGTCGAGGCCGGCACAGAAATGCTGCCCCGAGGATCGGATCACCACCGCGCCGATCTCATCCGGCAGGGCGTCGAAATAGTGCTCGATCTCGTGCAGCAGACCATGGTTGATGGCGTTGAATTTGGCCGGGCGGTCAAGGGTCAGGATACCAATTTTGCCGTCGGTCTCGCTGGTGATGTGGGTATAGTCCATTGCGGGCGTCCTTATTTCGGCTCCAGACGGATGGCACCGTCCAGGCGCACGCATTCCCCGTTGAGCATGGTGTTCTCGATCATGTGGCTTGCAAGCTGCGCGAATTCAGCGGGTTTGCCAAGGCGTGAGGGGAAAGGCACCTTGGCCCCCAGGCTGTCCTGAATGTCCTGCGGCAGCAGATCCATCATCGGGGTCGAAAAGATACCCGGCGCGATTGCCAAGACGCGAATGCCCGAGCGGGCAAACTCGCGCGCGGCCGGCAGCGTGAGGCTGGCGACGCCACCTTTGGAAGCCGCATAAGCCGCCTGCCCGATCTGTCCCTCGAAGGCCGCGACGGACGAGGTGTTGATGATCACACCGCGCTCGTTGTCGTCGAGTGCGTCGTTGTGGGCCATCTTCTCGGCCACGAGACGCATCACATTGAAGGTGCCGATCAGGTTGATCTGTACGGTGCGTGCAAAGGCGTCGAGCGAGGCCGCGCCATTGCGCCCAACAATGCGTTCACCATGGGTGACACCGGCGCAGTTGACGGCGATGCGCGGCAAGCCGTTGGCGGCGATCGCAGTTTCCAGAGCAGCCGATACCCCTTCGGCACTGGTGACATCGCAGGGTGCTGCAACCGCACCGAGCTCTTTGGCCGAGGCTTCGAGCTTGTCACCCGTCAGGTCAAAGAGAGCCACTTTGGCCCCTTTTTCGGTTAATGCCTTGGCGGTGGCAAAACCCAGCCCCGAAGCCCCACCCGTTACGATCGCGGATGCGTTTTCGATTTTCATGTCGAACTCCTCATATCCCGGCCCAGGGTACGCGACGGCACATCTGCCATCGGCTTGCGTCAAACCCTCGGGCGAATTATCTCGAACTGCGCACTTAAGTGAACGCTCAATAATACATTTGCATACTAACAATATCTTGGGTAGTCTAATTCTCACAAAACCGGCGTCACAGGCGTGATTCCGGCAGAAGACGCCAGGGAGTGAGACGAAATGACCACGGAAGGTCCCGAGACGATGACATCGGCCTACCCAGCCACCAAATTTGCCCCAGCCGAGGTAGTTCGCGACGATTTGGGTAACGGCGCCTTTGCACTGCGAAGCCCACAGCCATTCGAGATCAAGGTCCAGAACCTGTCAGAGCTTTTGGACCGTTGGGCGACCGAAGCCCCGGATCGCCCCTATCTGATGGAGCGCGGTGGTGGCGATACCTGGCAAGGTGTGTCCTATGCCGAGGCGCACGAGCAGGTGCAGTCGCTGGCGGCGTTTCTGCTGGCGCAAGGGTTGGGGCCGAACAAGCCGCTGTTGATCCTATCGGCCAATTCGGTACGCCACGGCGTGCTGATGCTCGCCGCGATGCATGTGGGCATTCCGGTGGTGCCGGTTTCGGTGCCCTATTCCCTGCATGATCAGACGCTGGCCAAACTGCGCCACATCGTGTCCGTGACGTCCCCCGGAATGGCCTATGCCGCGGATTCGCGGGCTTTTGCCAATGCGTTTGACTACCTGGGCGGCGAAGGCATCACTTTGCTGTCCGGCGATGGCACGCTGACCTATGATGCGGCGCTACAAACCCCCATCAGCGGTGATGTGGTGGTTGAGGCCGCCAAGGTCGACCACAAAACCGTCGCCAAGATCCTGTTCACTTCGGGATCGACCGGCATGCCCAAGGGTGTGGTCGTGAACCAGGAGATGATGCTGGCCAGCCAACAGGCGCTGGTGCAGATCTGGCCGTTCCTGGAGGCCGAGCCGCCAGTGATCGTGGATTGGCTGCCGTGGAACCACACATTTGGCGGCAACTTCAACTTCAATCAGATCCTGTGGAACGGCGGCACGTTCTACATCGACGACGGCAAGCCGTTGCCGGGCGAGATCGAAAAGACCATGCGCAATATCCGCGATGTGTCACCGACGCTCTATTTCAACGTGCCCAAAGGGTTCGACATGATGCTGCCGGTGATGCGCGAAGATGCTGCCTTGCGCAAAGCGTTTTTCGAGCGGTTGCAGTTGATCTTTTTCTCGGGCGCTGGCCTGCCGGATCACCTGTGGGAAGGGCTGGAAGAGCTGGGTGTGGCCGAGCGGGGCGAGAAGGTCCCGTTCGTCAGCGCCTGGGGCGCGACCGAGGCGATGTTGATCACTTGCGTGCATTTCCCCGTGCCCAGCGCCGATGTGATCGGCTTGCCGACGCCGGGCTATGAGCTGAAGTTCCTGCCCAATGGCGGCAAGTTGGAAATGCGCGTGCGCGGGCCGCATGTGACGCCCGGCTACCTGAACAACGCCGAAAAGACAGCCGAGGCCTTTGACGAAGATGGTTTCTATCTGACCGGGGACGCGGGGCGTTTGGTGGATCAGGATGACCTGAGCAAGGGCATCTATTTCGACGGGCGCACGTCCGAGAACTTCAAGCTGATGACCGGGACATGGGTGGCCGTGGGCAACCTGCGGATTGCGCTCTTGGATGCGTTGAAACCCGTCGTGTCGGATGCCGTGATCACCGGGCACAACCGCAACGACATCGGTGCGTTGCTGTTTCTGAATGCGGATGAATGCAAATCGTTGGCCGGTCGCGTCGACGATCTGGCGGGCTATGCCAGCGATCCGGCGGTGCGCGCGTTCATTGAGGATCGGCTGAGCGCCTACAACGCGGGCCAGACCGGCAGCGCCACGCGAGTGAAGCGGGTTCTGGTCCAGACCGACGCGCCGTCGGTCGAGAAAAACGAGATCACCGACAAGGGCTATATCAACCAGCGTCTGGCGCTGGAATTGCGCGAGCGGGCGGTGAGCGAACTTTACGAAGGGTCCGAGCGCATCATCGCCTCGGTCAAGGTGCACGCATGATCGACTATACCGCGTCCGAGGCTGACATTGCCTTTGTTCTGAAACACATCGGGCGACCCGAGCGACTGGATGAATGGAGCGATGAGACCGCCGAGGACGTGATCCCGGCGCTGGCCAAGTTCATCAACGCCGAGATCGCGCCGCTGGACCTGATTGGCGACGAAGTGGGC
The DNA here is from genome assembly GCF_900302455.1 of Falsiruegeria mediterranea M17. Taxonomy (GTDB): domain Bacteria; phylum Pseudomonadota; class Alphaproteobacteria; order Rhodobacterales; family Rhodobacteraceae; genus Falsiruegeria; species Falsiruegeria mediterranea. Next base: position 237,786 of record NZ_ONZG01000006.1, on the reverse strand, counting down.
GCCAAGCTGGAAAACGGCCGGGTGCGGATGCCGCCCGAGATGGTCACCGCGTATAAGCGCTATGCCGAGGCCGGGTGGCCGGGGCTTTGCGCTCCGGAAGAGTTCGGCGGCATGGACCTGCCGCATGTTTTTGGTGCGGTGCTGGCGGATATGCTGGCCGGCGCGTGTATCTCGTATGAGATGGTGCTGAGCCTGGCGCAGGGTTGTATCCGGACGATCAAGGCCTCTGGCTCGACCGATCAGAAAGCGCGGTTGCTGCCGCAACTGGTGTCGGGCGAATGGATGGCGTCGATGTGCCTGACCGAGCCGGATGCAGGCTCGGATCTGGGGCGGATCAAGACTTTGGCTGTTACAGGGGCAACCCCGGATGGCGATGGCTATGCGATCAGCGGAGCCAAGATTTTCATCTCTGGCGGCGATCATGACTACACCGACAATGTTATCCATCTGGTGCTGGCCCGGACACCCGACGCGGCACCGGGTGTGCGGGGGCTGAGCCTGTTTGCCTGCCCTGCCGTGCTGCCAGATGGCACCCGCAACACGGTGCAAACCGTACGACTTGAAGAGAAAATGGGCATGCATGGCTCGCCCACCTGCCAGATGGCCTTTGACGGTGCGCGTGGCGAGTTGCTGGGTGAAGAGGGCAAGGGCCTTGCCGCCATGTTCACCATGATGAACGCCGAGCGTCTGGATGTGTCATTGCAGGCTGTGGGGCAGATGGATGTCGCATTCCAACGCGCCCGCGCCCATGCCGCCGGTCGCCGTCAGGGCACCACGTCCGAGGGCACAGCGCTGATCACCCAACATGGCGATGTGCAGCGTATGCTTTTGGACATCTACGCCCACGCCATGGGCTGCCGCGCAATGGTCTACAAGACCTTTGTGGATATGGATCTGGGGGCCGATCAGGGCCTCTTGGACATCTTGACACCAACCTGCAAAGCCTTTGCCACAGATGCGGTGAATGCGACCAGCAGCCTCGCGGTGCAGATCCACGGCGGATACGGCTTTTGCAAGGAATACCGGGTCGAGCAGATCATGCGCGATGCGCGGATCATGGCGATTTACGAGGGCGCCAATGGCGTTCTCGCCACGGGTGTTGCCCGCCGGGCGATCCGGGCCAAGGATGGCGCGGCTGCGGCTGCGTTTGCCGATCTGGTCTCGACCGGCGAGACGTCGATGGAGTTGGCCGATGCGATCGAGGACTGGCGTCAGGCCACCGCCGCCATGCAGACGCGCGGCGACATCGGGCCATCGGTCAACGACTACATGCGCCTGACCGGGCTGGTGTATTTCGGGCGGGTCTGGGCCGACATGGAAGCCGCCGCCGATCAGGCCCCCGAGCCTGCCCTTTTGCGGGCTGCTGCCGCCCATGTGCGCAGCCGCCTGTTGCCCGAGGCAGCATTGCTACGTCGGCGCATTCTGAACCCCGAACCCACACATGACGCGGCACTCTTTGCCGCTTAACCCAAGGAAGCGATATGACTGACTTTGCACTCCCCGAAGCCAGCCCGCAGGCCGACGCGGCGTTCCGCGCGGGCCTGGATGCTGGCAAATTCCTGATCCAGCGGTCGACCACAACTGGCGCATACAACTTCTACCCCCGCGCGCTGTCACCCACCACTGGCGCCGATGATCTGGAGTGGGTCGAGGCATCCGGCAAGGGCACCGTCTACGCCAGCACCATCATCCGCCGACCCGCCAAATTCGGCGGCGACATCAACAACGTGTTGGTTGATCTGGACGAAGGCCCACGCCTGTTCACCCGTATCATCGGCTGCGAGAACGAGGACATCAAGATCGGCATGAAGGTTCAGGCGGTTGTCATGACCCCCGATTTCGGCCCCAACGCCAAATCCGGCGAGCCCGCCGTATTCTTCAAGCCCGCGTAAGGAGTTAGACACATGGCACACGCACTACGCGGCAAATCCGCAATTGTTGGCAAGGGTTACTGGGGTCTGGGTAAAACGCCCAACACCTCGCCCATGGAACTGATCGCCAAGGCGACCAAGAACGCTCTGGATGACGCGGGCATGGACCTGTCGGAAATCGACGGTATCTGTGGCGGCACCTTCTATCACTTCTTCCCCACCCTTTCGATCGCTGAATACCTGGGCGTCAAACCAACCTGGGCAAACTCGGACATGGTGGGCGGCTCGTCCTTCATGTCGTATCTGGTCGAGGCGACCATGGCGATCCAGGCGGGTCTGTGTAAGAACGTGCTGATCTGCTACGGCTCGAACGCGAAATCCGCGCGCGACCTGAACGGTCTGATCGAGACGCCCCAGTGGGAGCGCGCATACGAACCGATGGTGCCGGTTCCGGGTTATGCCTTTACCGCACAACGCTACATGCACGAGTTCAACGTGCCGAAAGAGCATTTTGGCCATGTCGCCATCTCGGCGCGCAAATGGGCGCAGCTGAACCCTGATGCGACCATGCAGGCCGACCTGACGATGGAAGAATACCTGGCCTCGCCTAGTGTGGCCGACCCTCTGACCGTTCTGGACTGCTGCCTGATGTCGGATGGCGGTGCAGCGATCATCGTGACATCCGCCGACCGCGCCAAGGATTATCAGGAGAAGCCCGCCTACTTCCTGGGCGGTGGCAATGCCATCTCGCACCGCGAGATTGCACAGGCCGCGACCCTGACCACCACCTGTGCAGCCGAAAGCTCCAAGCGCGCTTTCGACATGGCCGGGATCACCACCAAGGATGTGGATGTGGTCGAGCTGTATGACGCCTTCACCATCAACACGCTCTTGTTCCTTGAGGATATGGGCTTTGTGAAAAAGGGTGAGGCCGGTGCATTTGTGGCTGATGGCAACATCGCGCCCGGTGGCTCGCTGCCGGTCAACACCAATGGCGGCGGTCTGAGCTGTGTGCATCCGGGCATGTACGGTCTGTTCTGCCTGATCGAGGCCGCAACGCAGATCCGGGGCGATGGCGGCAAGCGCCAGATCGACGACGTCAACATCGCCATCGCGCATGGCAACGGCGGCACCTTCTCGAACGAGTACACCGCCGTTCTGGGCAGCGAAGCCGCGCTGTAAGCGCGCAAGAAGGTCGACTTATCACAGCGCCGCCCTGTATCTTCGGGGCGGCGCTTTGTTGTTGTATCCAGTGTCAGTTGCGCACGGCCTGGGAACAGAGCCTGAGTGTTTGAATCATTCCGCTGGCAACAGAGAACAAGTCGGCAAAGCCGACCAGTCCCCGGCCCTTCCCACGGGAGGGGGCTTCACCCCCACCCAGGGTCAGGGGCTGGTCTATGTGTCTTGCGTAAGCTTTGCTGCTATAGCTTAGCTTGCCGCTTCCAACGCTTTCTGGCGGGCTGCGTCCTCTCCCTTGATCTTCTTGTGTTCGTCCTCGGCAACGCCCGCTTTCCAATAGCTGGAGAGGTAGATCTTGGTCCGGTCCACCCCGCGTTCGTTGCGGAAATATGTCCGCAACTGTTGCATGGATTTGAACTCACACGCCGCCCAGACCGACACGCTGCCGTTGCGCCAGGTGAGCGACCGGATGTGATCGACAAAATCGGTTGAGGTGCCATCGGGGTGCGGGTTGAGGATCAGGTGCAGGGTCATGCCATCCGGCAGAGAGACTGCTGGCGCGTCCTCCGGGCTGGTGAGCTCCATCACCACTTCGCCCTTTGCATCTGCGGGCAGTGCCTCGAGGTTGCACAGAAGCGCGGGCAGCGCGGTCATGTCACCGGCAAGCAGTAGCCAGTCGGACGAGGTGTCGATCCATTTGATCTTGCCGGGACCCGCGATCAGGATGTCATCGCCCACCTTGGCGTTTCCGGCCCAGACAGCGGCGGGCCCGCTTGTGGTTCCATCGGTGTCATCATGAAGCGCAAAGTCGACGGTCAGGCGGTTTTGCTCTGCATCAAAGGCGCGCACCGTGAACGTTCGCATCGCCGGACGGTCAGGGCGCGGGCGCGGGGCGTCAGGAAAAATCAGCTTGATATAGCCGCTTGCGCTGCCTTCGGGAAAGCCCTCCAGCTCGTTCCCGCCCAGTACAACGCGGCGCATGTTTGGTGTCAGGTTCCACACTTCAATAACCTTCAAATTGCGTCCTTCTGCTTCCGCCATTCTCTCACTCCTACGTCCACCGCCATGATTATTACCTGAGTGATTTAGTCATATTTATAACTTGCGCAAGAAAAACATGAAAAACACCTGCGCACGTGGGATGTGCGCAGGTGCAGATTGGCTACCAGATCGGGCTTAGGAGAAGGCTTTGATGACCTTCGAATAGTTCTCGAGCATCTCAAGCTCTTCTTCCTGCTCGAAGTAACCAACGTGGTGCCAGACCACGAATTCCTCGGTCCCGTATTTCTCTTTCAGCGCGCCGACCTGATCGATGACTTGATTGACGGTGCCCTTCCAGACGCGACCCATGGGCACGTGATAGGGCGGTGCGTTGTAGGCGAAATTGAACAGCTCTTCGAAATCGCGATAGTGCTGCTCGGCCTGCACCTCGGTCGAGCCGATGGTCAGGTGACCGCCCAGAACCAGCGTGTTGCCAACGTTCAGATCGGTGTGGCCGTGGTGGTGCGCCTCTTCAAGATAGATGGGCATGGTCATGTCCATGAACTCGTCCTTGGAGACAAATGACACCAGCTTGGCGCCCTCTTTGGCCCAGAACTTGGCGGTTTCCATCGACCACGAAAACGGCACGTAGAGGGGCGGGAAGTCGCGCCCGTCGGTGCGTTTGCGCGGGCGGGGCACGATGCCCATCTTGCGCAGGGTGCCCTTGTCATCAACCGCGCCTTTGCCACCGTATTCCGCCGTTGGCGGGAAGGGCCAAGTGATGTTGTCGGCGGGGATGTTCCAGAATTCACCGTGGTGAGTAAAAGTCTCGTTGGTCCAGGCTTTTTTGACCACGGCCCAGCTTTCCTCCATCAGGCGACGGTTGCGGGCGTCTTCTTTGGAGCGATCCGATTGCGTGGTGGTGATGTCCAGGTGCTGCGCCAGAGTATTCAGCCAGCGGGGCGTGTTGCCGCGCACAAAGCCGCAGAAAAAACGCCCGCCGGACATGTGGTCGATCATGGCCATGTCTTCGGCCAGGCGCATGGGGTGATGCGCGGTGAGCGCCATGCCCACCTGCCCCACCATCAGGTTCTTGGTGTTGGCGGCAATGTGCATGTTCCACAAGAGTGGGTTGGTCGTGGTTTCGATACCTTCGACCTGAAAATGGTGCTCGGTCATGCAAAAACCGGCATAGCCGTTTTCGTCGGCGAACTTCATTTGTTCGGTCGTGCGGTCCAGCAAAGTGGCATAGCGATCCGGGTCCGACCCCGGCAGAACCACATCCTCTCCCTTACTGCGCATATACGGCTGTACCAGCACATGGACTTTCATTGGGTCACTCCAAATTTAGTTATCGTTCACTAAAACTGATGTCACAGCATATGGCCCGCGTATTTGACCTGAATCAAACCCCGCCCCTCACGCAGCGGTGAATGTCGTTGATTTGCCCAAATGGCCCCACAGGCGCAGGTTCAAGACACAGACGTTCATCAAGACCAACAGCATTAAACCGGCCCAACGGCCCGTATCGGAGGTTCAATAAATGACACGACTGACAACAATCCTTGCGATTGCCGCCCTGACGCTGCCCGCGGTTGCCGTGGCAAAGGGCGATGCACAAACGAACACCAAAACGCAAAAGAGCGTGCCGGACGATGACCCGCGCTGGTCGAACTGGCCGCATGCGCCTGAAACTCAGGCGGGGCGGTCTTATTCGAAACTAGTGCGCATTGAATACGGCGGTCCTGTTGAAAGGAATTTCGAATCCGGGCGACGCTGAGGATCAGCCTCGCCTAGGATAGAGAATGGGTCGCGTACTTTTCCCGGTCCCCCCGGTACTGCGCGGCCCATCTTTCGTTCAACTCATCTGCCAGTTTGCGCACACCCGGGATCGCCCGCTCTGCGGCTTCGGCGGGCTGGTTGAGATGAGCAAGGATGCGACGCAATTCGTGCTTGGGGTTATCGGCAAGGTCTGAATATCGAACCTTGAGCGGGTGCACGTCGGTTTGCTCGAACCACCGGGCCCAGGCCGCGTCCTGCGCTTCGAACTCCACCACCTTTTGATGGATGCGGGCAAAGTCATAGCGCGGCGGTTGTGGTGGGCCTTTTTGTTCGACCGCTTCGCCGTTGGGCCCGACGTGCCACGTGCCCGTCTGTTCCGCCCGCACATATGAGATTGCCTGATCGACCTTGTCCTCGCGGATCAGATGGACAAAGACAGTCTGCCCAAAGACCGCTTTGATCCGAGCGCAATCATCCTTTGCATCGGGATGCAGGCACGCGGTCATCGCCATCAGATCAGGCAGGCTTTCGTGCATCAGGCGACAACCAAAGAAATCGCCGCCGCCTTTCCCCTCGGCCAAAGCCGCGGACAAAAAGGCCGCGCAAAAGGCGGGGTCTGTCAGATCGACCGCCTCGGGCACCTGAAGGTGATCTGCCCACCATTGCCGCGAAGGCCCGCGAAAGAAGGAATCCGGATTTCCTGCCACACCGGTCTGCGCCAACAGCCCACAAAGCAGGGTGCTGCCCGACCGGGGGTTGGTGCAGATGATGTAACTGCCGTTCGTCATGTCCCCTCGCCCTATCCGGGTCCGGGAACAGTCGTATCAGGTGTTGAACAAGAAGTGCATCACATCGCCGTCCTTGACGACGTAGCCCTTGCCCTCGGCCCGCATCTTGCCCGCATCCTTGGCGCCGCTTTCGCCGTTACAGGCGATGTAGTCGTCGTAAGCGATGGTTTCGGCACGGATGAAGCCTTTTTCGAAATCGCCGTGGATAACGCCGGCCGCCTGCGGTGCGGCAGTGCCTTGGCGGATGGTCCAGGCGCGCGCCTCTTTCGGGCCGACGGTGAAATAGGTCTCCAGATGCAGCAGCTCGTAGCCCGCTTTGATCAGACGATCCAGACCAGCCTCTTCGAGCCCCATTTCGGACAGGAACATCTCGGCCTCGTCGTCTTCCAACTGGCTGATCTCTTCTTCGATCTGGGCCGAGATGATGACGTGGCTATTGCCTTGGGCCGCGGCCATCTCGGCCACTTTGGCGGAGTGTTCGTTGCCCTCTGCCGCCTCGGACTCGCCGACGTTGCAGACATAGAGCACGGGCTTGGTGCTGAGCAGTTGCAGCATCTTCCAGGCCTTGACGTCTTCGGCATCCACCTCGACAAGACGCGCCGGCTTGCCGTCTTCGAGCATCGCCTGAGCCTCGGCCAGCAGACGATCCTGCTGCTGTGCTTCTTTGTCGTTGCCCTTGAGCTTGCGCACCAGGTTGGCGCGGCGCTTTTCAATGCTTTCCAGATCGGCAAGCATCAGCTCTGTCTCGATGGTTTCGGCGTCGGCCACCGGATCAACACGACCGTCCACATGGGTCACATCGCCGTCCTCAAAACAACGCAGCACATGGGCGATCGCGTCGGTTTCACGGATGTTGGCCAGGAACTGGTTGCCCAGGCCTTCGCCCTTGGAGGCACCTTTGACCAGACCTGCGATGTCCACGAATGTCATGCGGGTCGGAATGATCTGCTTGGAGCTTGCGATTGCGGCCAGCTTGTCCAGACGCGCGTCAGGTACACCCACCTCACCCACGTTGGGCTCGATGGTGCAGAACGGAAAGTTCGCTGCCTGCGCTGCTGCTGTTTTGGTCAGCGCGTTGAACAGGGTCGATTTGCCCACGTTCGGCAGACCCACGATACCCATTTTAAAGCCCATGACCGACTCCTGCTGTCATTCCAGTGGGCCTTCTATTGGCGTGGGTCCAAATTGGCAAGCCGCCCCGGTTTCCTGGCAGTCAGATCACAATCCTGCAACGGCTTTGTGAACGGCGGATCATTGCAAGTGTACCGATCGGTAAACACTTAGATCAACACCACAAGATTACTGGAAGACCGCCATGAAACACCTCGCAGTTGCACTCTCTCTGGCCCTGACAGCGGCCGCCCCCTTGCACGCGCAATCCTTGATCCTGGGCGTGGGATTTGCGGATTTTGAATTCGCAGGCTCATCCGATCAGGCACTGGTCTCACTCGAATACCAACATACCCCCTTTCACGAACGCGAGCGGTTCAGCGCGGCTTTGGCGGGTGCGGCCTCTGTCCACTTTAACGGCGATGTGCACCTGGGCGTCGGGATCGCGGCGGAATACAAGCTGAACCAGCATTGGTTTGTCGAGGCCAGCGTTTTGCCCGGCGTGTTCATCGAGGCCGACAGCAACAACGATCTGGGCAGCAAGTTCGAAGTGCGCAGCCTGTTGGGGCTGGGCTATCGGTTCGATCGGGGCGACGCGCTGTCGCTGGCGATCACCCATAAATCCAACGCCTCGGTGTCAAGCTTCAACCCCGGCGTCAACGCGGTGCTGCTGCGTTATCACGTTGCGTTTTGACGACCCATTCTGACCCAAGCGCACCAAGCGGGATTGATTTTCCGCCCAAGTTTCTGCACATCGGGCGTAACCCACAGTTTCAAGGACGCCCGATGACCCGTATCGACGCCAAATTCGCCGAGTTGAACGCCCAAGGTAAAAAGGCTTTTGTGTCTTATGTCATGGCGGGCGACCCCGATTTCGACACCTCGTTGGAGCTGGTCAAAGGCCTGCCAGGTGCTGGTGTGGATGTGATCGAACTGGGCCTGCCCTTTACTGATCCGATGGCCGATGGCCCCACCATTCAGCTCGCCGGTCAACGTGCGCTTGAGGCTGGCATGACGCTGGACCGCACGCTGGAACTGGCGACCGAGTTCCGCAAGGAAGACAACACCACCCCAATCGTGCTGATGGGATATTACAACCCGATCTACAGCCGCGGGGTCGAGACGTTCCTGAGCCAGGCCAAGGCCGCGGGCATCGACGGGCTGATTGTGGTGGACCTGCCGCCAGAAGAGGATGATGAGCTGTGTATTCCGGCGCAACAAGCCGGTTTGAACTTCATTCGCCTTGCAACGCCGACCACCGACGATAATCGCCTGCCCCGCGTTCTGCAGAACACATCCGGTTTCGTTTACTATGTCTCGATCACCGGCATCACCGGCGCGGCCGAGGCCGAAGCCACCGATGTGGGCCCCGAAGTGGCGCGCATCAAAGCGGCCACCGATCTGCCGGTCATCGTGGGCTTTGGCATCAACACACCCGCAAAATCGCAAGCCATCGCCAGCGTCGCGGATGGAGCTGTGGTGGGCTCGGCCATCGTCAGCCAGATCGGCGCAGGCAAACCAGTGGGCGAAGTGCTGGAGTTCGTGAAGTCGCTGTCCGACGGGGCGCACGCAGCCTAACTTACTGTTATCATGTCAGTATCACACAAGGCGCGGGAGGCCACTCCGGCGCCTTGTCGCGTTCTGGATCCGAAAATTTAGGCCACTTGCGCAACAAAACAAGAATTGGTAAAAACTTCTAACCAATTTTGGATCGGAGTCTGCAATGCCCGTCATTACCAACATCAACGACCTCAAGCGCCTCTATCAGCGGCGTGTCCCGCGGATGTTTTATGACTATGCCGAAAGCGGCAGCTGGACCGAGCAGACGTTCCGCGAGAACACATCCGATTTCGACCAGATCCGCCTGCGTCAGCGCGTGGCCGTGGACATGACCGGGCGCAGCACAGCGACCCAGATGATCGGCGAAGACGTCGCCATGCCCGTGGCGCTCGCCCCTGTTGGTCTGACCGGCATGCAACATGCAGATGGCGAGATGAAAGCAGCCAAAGCCGCCGAAGACTTTGGTGTGTCCTTCACGCTCTCAACCATGTCGATCAACTCGATCGAAGATGTGGCGAGTGCCACAACCAAGCCGTTCTGGTTCCAGCTCTACACAATGAAAGACACTGATTACGTCAGCCGATTGATCCAGCGGGCCAAGGACGCGAAATGCTCGGCTCTGGTGATCACGCTGGATTTGCAGATTCTGGGCCAGCGACACAAAGACCTGAAGAACGGCTTGTCTGCGCCGCCAAAGCTGACGCCCTCTACTCTGTTGAACCTGGCCACGAAATGGGGCTGGCTGGCCGGTATGGCCCGTGCCCATCGGCGTGAGTTCGGCAACATCGTGGGCCACGTCGAGGGAATCTCGGACGCCTCGTCGTTGGGGGCCTGGACGGCAGAACAGTTCGATCCAAGCCTCGATTGGGGCAAAATCGAAAAGCTGATGAACGAATGGGGCGGCAAGGTGATCCTCAAGGGTATTCTTGACGCCGAAGACGCCAAGATGGCAGCCAAGCTGGGGGCCGATGCCATTGTGGTGTCGAACCATGGTGGGCGGCAACTTGATGGCGCGCTGAGCTCGATCCGTATGCTGCCCGAAATCCTGGATGCGGTCGGCGATCGGGTCGAAGTGCATCTCGACAGCGGCATCCGCTCGGGTCAGGACGTGCTCAAGGCGATGGCGATGGGGGCCAAGGGCACCTACATCGGACGCGCCTTTGTTTATGGCCTGGGGGCAATGGGACAGGCCGGGGTCACCTCGGCGCTTGAGGTGATCCACAAAGAGCTGGACACCACCATGGCTCTGTGCGGCGAACGGTCGATTGACGGGTTGAACCGCGACAACCTGCTGGTGCCCGAGGGGTTCGGCGGGCATTGGGCGTGATCTGAATACTTGTGACACGCCCGAACCAGGGCCCGCACTGTTTCCTTAGGCTAAATTGGCTGGCAGCAGCCTGAAACCCCAGAGACCAAATCGCAGCGCCGGCGCCTAACGGTACCGCGCCGCGCGTCAGCGCGGCGCCCGGCCCAACGGGAGGAGGTTTTTCGTCAGAAAAATTGACGACGGACGGGAGCCCCCCAGATCTCGCGCACAAGATCGGTGTCTCCCTAGGTCGCAAACAGGCAATCGTCACCATTCTTTCTTCGTACTCTGGTCCGAACCAAGACCAGAACAGGGAGAGAGACATGAGCCAGTTTGCCGACCGGATGACCCGGTTTCGCCAAAAACTGACTGACGCCGGGATCGACGTGGGGCTCATCACCGATGACGACAATGTCTATTACCTGACCGGTTACTACGACTATCTGCACATGGAGTTTGGACGCCCCACCATTCTGGTCGTCCCTCGCGATGGCGACAGCCTGTTGATCACGCCAACCATCGACCTCAATACCGCCTTGGCTGCGGCCCGCGTGGATCGGATTGCGGCCTGGAACGACGGTATTGGGGAGGAATGGAGGGCTGAGCTGCACGCAGCGCTCAAGAACAGCGCGCAAATCGGGATCGAGCCCGATCATATGCCGCCCCTGGTGCGGGCCTATGTCAGCGATCTGGTGCCCGCAGAGCGGATCCGCTCGGTCTCTCCGATCCTGGCAGACATGCGCATGATCAAATCGGCGCAAGAGCTACAACTGGCCCGCCACGCGGGACAGGTTGCGGGTGCGATGATGGCCGCGGGGCGTGCAGCCATTGGCGATGGGGTGCCCGAGTTCGAGGTGGCGATTGCCACTTCGCAGGCCGGAACCCGCAAGGCGGCCGAGCTGCTGGCCGCGCATTACGATGACGCCGACATGTCACCCAACACGCATTTCCTGCAGATCATGGCCTCAGGGCGTGAAATCACAAAGACCCATCACCGCGCCTCTACCCGGGTCATGCGGCAGGGCGAACCGGTGTTTTTGTGTTTTTGCGGCATGACCAACTTCCACCGCTTCAAGTTGGGGTTCGATCGCACCTTCTGGATCGGAGAGATCGGCGACCTGACGCAGCAACACATCTATGAGATCGCGGTCGAGAGCCAGGCGGCGGCACTGCGGGCCTTGCGGCCTGGAGTGACGGCGGAAAGCGTGCATGCGGAATATGCCGAGGTGATCCAGGGCGCCGGTTTCGAGTATCCGTTCCGCTGCGGACGTGCCACGGGCTTTAGCTATCTGGAGCAGCCACAGCTGGTCACCGGCGATACCACGGTGTTGCAGCCTGGCATGGTCTTTGCCGTCGATGGCTCTGCCACGACCGAAACGTTCCGGGCGCAGGTGGGAGACAGTTTCATCATCACCGAAGACGGCTATGAGCAGATCACCGATCATCCTAAAGCCGTGGCAGATATGATATTGTGACCAGGTGATGGCTCTCAGGATTAACGGCCTCTGATTCAGCCCTTTCCAACCCGCAAAAATTGGTCTAAGAGCGCGGCTTCACGCGGGGATACAGCCTTGGAGGATTCCCGCCCTAACTTATGGAGAATTCATATGGCTGGTCAGATTCCTGATCTTGAGTGCCAGGAACGTGCGGGGACAGGCAAGGGCGCCGCTCGCGCAGCGCGTCGCGCTGGCATGGTTCCGGGTGTTGTTTTTGGCGGTGACGTAGATCCGCTGGCAATCCAGATCCCGTTCAACGTTCTGTTGAAGAAACTGAAAGCAGGCCGGTTCAAGTCGACCCTGTTCAACCTGAAAGTCGAAGGCCAGGAAGACGTCCGCGTCATCTGCCGTGACGTTCAGCGTGACGTGGTCAAGGACCTGCCGACACACTTCGACCTGATGCGCCTGCGCCGCACCACCCGCATCAACCTGTTTGTTCCGGTTGAGTTTGTGGGCGAAGAAGAGGCCCCCGGCATCAAGCGCGGCGGTGTTCTGACCGTTGTGCGTCCCGAAGTTGAACTGATGGTCACCGCAGGCGAGATCCCCGAGAAGATCACCGTTGATCTGGCCGGTCTGGCCATCGGCGACGTTGTCACCATTTCGAGCGTCGACCTGCCCAGCGGCTCCAAGCCGATCATCGACCGTGATTTCGTGATCGCCAACATCTCGGCCCCGACTGGCTTGGCTTCCTCGGATGACGAAGATGGCGAAGGTGAAGGCGAAGAAGCCGAAACCGAAGCGGCAGCAGAAGAGTAATATCTGCGCCAATTGTCCCTTTCGGGACAAGACTGAATTACGCACCCCTCGACCGTTGGTCGGGGGGTGTTCTTTTTTGTTTTCGCCATCTTTTTCGATTTTACGCAAGCTGCTGCTACACTTTCATTGATTCGAATACTTTCCAGAATCGAACTGCGGCCCTTTTCGCCGATTGGGAGAGACATAATGAAAAGCACTTTGAAGCGCACCTGCGCCACTTCTGTTGTTGCATTGATAGCATTTGGCACACCGGTCTTAGGGCAAGTACAGGACATGCTCCCGGACAAGGATGACGTGTCACAGAAGTTCGTAACCGACCATTTCTCGCCTCATGCCGGGCGCACTTTCCCAACCAAACTCCTTTGGGGCGACACCCATCTTCACACCGAAGTGTCCGTAGATGCAGGCACTATGACCACTGTCAGTCAGGAAGATGCTTTCCGTTTTGCCAGAGGAGAAGAGATTACCACCACCCATGGCCTGCAGGCCAAACTCGGTCGGCCGCTGGACTGGCTCGTGGTATCCGATCACGCCGAAATGTACGGTTTGATGCCACAACTTCTGGGCGGCGATCCCGAAGTGTTGTCAACGCCGCAAGGCAAAGCCTGGTACGACGAGTTGACATCAGGCGACACCGACCGGGTTTTTGCCACCGCGATGGAAATTGTCGCCTCGCTGTCAACAGACACACCGCCAATTGACAACCCCAAGGCCACAAAGAACGCCTGGCGGAACTACACAGCCTTGGCGGACCAATATAATGATCCAGGCCGCTTCAGTGCCCTCATCGGCTATGAGTGGACGTCTGAGGGCGGCGACAACATCCACCGCAACGTGATTTTCCGCGACGATGCATCTATGGCCAACGCAGTGGTGCCGTTTTCGCAGTTCGACAGCAAGAACCCCGAGGATCTGTGGCGCCATCTGGCCGACTTTGAAGAGCGCACCGGTGGTGACGTGCTCGCCATTCCACACAATGGCAACCTTTCCAACGGACGGCTGTTTTCGGTGTCGAACTTTGACGAGACCCCGCTGACCGAGGAAAACGCGCGGTTGCGCGCCCGGTTCGAGCCGGTGATCGAGACCACCCAGATCAAAGGCGACAGTGAGGCGCATCCTTTCCTGAGCCCCGATGACGAGTTCGCCGATTTCGACACCTGGGACGCGTCGAACCTGAATGGCACCGAGGCCAAGACCGAGGAAATGCTTCAGTATGAGTATTCGCGGGAGGCCTATAAAACCGGGCTGCTGCTGGAAGAGCAGCTGGGCATCAACCCATACAAAGTCGGCCAAATCGGCTCGACAGATGCGCACACTGGCATGGCCGCAGTGGAAGAGGACAACTTCTTTGGCAAGCATTCGGGCGTTGAACCCGAACCCAACCGCTGGGAGCATCTGGTGATCGAGGCGCCGGACCCGTTGTTCTCGATCTACGGATGGCAGCAGGCATCTGGTGGCTATGCAGCCGTTTGGGCGACCGAAAACACCCGTGCCGCCATATTTGACGCCCTGGAGCGGCGCGAGGTGTATGGCACCACCGGTTCGCGGATCATGGTTCGGTTCTTTGGCGGCTGGAACTTTGGCGCAGAGGATGCCTTGTCGCGCCTGCCCGCTGACCTGGGTTATGCCAAAGGGGTGCCGATGGGCGCTGATCTGCCCGCGCGGAATGGTGACGGGGCGCCGAATTTCCTTGTTGCCGCACTCAAGGACCCGTTCAGCGGCAATCTGGACCGGGTGCAGGTGATTAAGGGCTGGCTGAATGCGGACGGCAGCCGCGGAGAAAAAGTCTTCGATGTCGCCTGGAGTGGCGATCGCGCACCCGAAGCGGATGGCAAGTTGCCACCGGTCGGCAATACGGTGGACGTGGCCAATGCGACCTGGACCAACACCATCGGCGCGCCTGAGCTGATCACCTACTGGCAGGATCCGGACTTCGACCCGGATGTGCGCGCATTCTACTATGTCCGCGTGATCGAGATCCCCACCCCGCGCTGGACGGCGTATGAGGCGAAACGGTTCGGCGTCACGATGGACGAAACCGTGCCGATGATCACCACCGAACGCGCATATACATCCCCCATCTGGTACACGCCGAAGGAATAAACTTGGCACCTCGGGGGCGTGCGTTGTCCCGTAGATGCCGCTTTTGCTCGATGTTCGGCAGCATCTTTTCCCAGGCTGGTCAGACAGCTCATAGACTTGCGGGGCGCAAAGCTGTGACAGGATCCCGGCCTTTGCCCCAAACACTCCGAAATGTCTCATAGTCGCTCAGATGATCCCTGAGAGGGCCTATTCCCACTTGGCAACAAGTGAAACCGAATGATCGGTTTCCGCACGCAGCCATTTGGCCAGGGCACTGTCCAGCGCTCCATGTCCTGACCACAGTTTTCACCCTTTCGATGCATCCGATCAGACAACGGCACCGTCTCGACAATTTTTCCAACCTGCTGCTGCTGGATTTTTCACGCATTTCGGTGCATCTAGGCGCCGAACCTGTGACAAACCCGAGAGGCGCGCCATGAAACTTTTTGTCGGGTTGGGAAATCCCGGTGGCAAATATGCCCGCAACCGACACAACATCGGCTTTATGGCGCTGGACGAAATTGCCCGCGACCATGGGTTCGGACCGTGGAAGGCCAAGTTTCAGGGTCAGATCTCCGAGGGTCGGTTGGGCAGTGAAAAAGTGCTGCTTCTCAAGCCTGAGACCTTCATGAACCGATCAGGCCAGTCTGTGGGTGAGGCGATGCGGTTCTACAAGCTGGTCAGCACCGACGTCACCGTGCTGCACGATGAGCTCGACCTTGCGCCGGGCAAGGTCCGTGTGAAGGCAGGGGGCGGTCACGCGGGACACAACGGACTGCGATCGATCCATGATCACATCGGAGCGACATATGACCGGGTCCGTCTGGGCATTGGGCATCCGGGCCGCAAGGAGCTGGTTTCGGGCTATGTGCTGCACGATTTTGCCAAGGCGGACGAAACCTGGCTGGACAATGTGTTGCGCGGCGTGTCCGACGGAGCGGCGCACCTGGCGCAGGGCGACGGTGGCAAGTTCATGAACGCTGTGGCCTTGCGAACGGCGCCGCCGCGGTCGTCCAAGTCAACCGCCGCCAAGGCCGAGACGGCGGCAAAGCCAAAAGACGCCGAAACTCAAACCACTGACGACAATCGATCGCCCCTGCAGAAGCTCATGGATCGTTTCAACTAATCAAGTCGTACACCCGAACGAGGGGCACCTGCGCGGCCTGTCGGCCTTGCGTCCTGCGGACGGCACGAAGAGGGGGGCCAGGCTCAGGCGGGCAAAGCCCGCCTGAGCCTGGCCCAACGGGAGGAGATGTCCCGCAAGGGGCATTGACGACGGGCGGGAGCGCTTCGAGTCCGATCACTCTTACAGGCCCGCGCTTCCGTGACGTTCCCGTTGCACCCAGGCACGCGCGCCCTCAGGATGTCCTCAAATCGAGGAGGTTTTTAACATGCGCACTTTCGGGAAATGGCTTGGCCGGGTTCTGCTGGCGTTGATCCTTGCGGCAGTTGTCGTAGGCGTCTGGAAACGAGAAGAGATCACACGCCTTCTGGCCGTCAACTCGCTGTTTTCCGAAGAGAAGATCGTGAACAATTTCTCGAACATGAACGCCGCCTTTCTGACCACCACCCTACCGCGCGGGGAAGGCCCCACATCGGAGCTGGGGTATGGGGCGGAATACGACTTGCCTGACGGAGCGGATCAGTGGATCGAAGACCGCGCCGTGACCTCCCTGCTGATCATGCAAAACGGCCAGATCCGTTACGAGCAGTATTTCCTGGGCACCGGCGCCGATGACCGCCGCATTTCGTGGTCGATCGCCAAGAGCTATCTGTCGGCGCTCTTTGGGGTGTTGATCGCGGAAGGAGAGATTGCCTCGCTAGACGACAAGGTCACCAAATACGCGCCCCAACTCGAGGGCAGCGCCTATGAGCATGCGACCATCCGCAACGTGTTGAACATGGCCAGCGGCGTGGTCTTCGACGAGGACTATCTGGACTACAACTCAGACATCAACCGCATGGGCCGGGTCGTCGCCCTGGGCGGCGAGCTGGATGACTTCGCGGCCTCGCTCAAGAACAGCTTTGCCCCTCCCGGCGACACCTGGCAGTATGTTTCGATCGACACCCATGTGATCGGCATGGTGATCCGCGGAGCCACCGGACGTTCTGTCTCCGAGCTCTTGACCGAGAAGATCCTGGCGCCGCTGGGGCTGGAACGGGATGGGTATTACATTACCGATGGGGCGGGCGTGGCCTTTGTTCTGGGCGGGCTCAACTTCACCACGCGGGACTTTGCGCGCTTTGGCCAGATGATCCTCCAGGATGGTGAATACGGTGGCCAGCAGGTGGTGCCCGCAGATTGGATTGCAGAATCCACCGCTACCTCGGCCCCCACGGCGTCGGGCAAGATCGGCTATGGCTATCAGTGGTGGATCCCGGTCGGCGCGCATGAGGGCGAGTTCATGGGCCGTGGCGTCTATGGTCAGTACCTGTACTTCGATCAATCACGCGGCGTGCTGATCACGACCACGGGCGCAGACCGCAAATTCCGCGACAAGGGCGTAAGCGCCCAGAACATAGAAATGTTCCGCAAGATCGCGCAAAGCCTGTAAGCTGACCCCATGGAACGCGACGAGAGTGTGAACGTACTGGGCGGGGCGCTGGAGCCCTGCTCGATGGACCCGGTGACCGGGTTCTTTCGCGATGGGCACTGCAACACCTGCGCCGCCGATCAGGGCAGCCATACGGTCTGTGCCATCATGACGGCCGAGTTCCTGGCCTATTCCAAATACGTCGGCAACGACCTGAGCACCCCGCGCCCTGAGTTCAACTTTGCCGGGTTGAAGCCCGGCGACCACTGGTGCCTGTGTGCGGCGCGTTTCATGCAGGCCCATGACGAGGGCTGCGCGCCCAAGGTGTCGCTGGAGGCCACCCATCAGCACGCGTTGGAGATCGTGCCGTTAGAGGTTTTGCGGGACTGTGCGGAGTGATCTTGAGTATTTCTGGTTCGAGTATTTCAAGTAGAATAAATTTTACTTCACATGTCTGCCGAGCGCAGAAAGTGGGCTTTTCAAAGTCTAGTTTAGTATGTCAGCTTGGCGGACAAAGGGTGAATTCGCTGCGACCGTTCCAATGGCGGATTCCTGCGCATCGCACTATTTGCTCTTGTTCGGATGGCGAGACGTGGGCACCGGCAATTGGCACGGCGTTACACATCACGGCATGGGCGGACAAGACTGAAAAAGCCACCGATCAATGGCTTAAAAGATTGAGCTCACTCGCAAATACACCAACATGTCAGTAAGTCCGCTCGTCGTATTCGCCCTTCAATCCCTCTCGCCGGACCTTCTCCACCGCCGCAGCGATGTCTTTCAGAAACTTCTCGACGCCCGACAGATGATGCGGCGTCACCGAGTGCTTGATTGACAACGGCTCGCGCATGCGGCTGCAGTGCCATCCACCCGCGTCGAGAAGATCGGCGACGGCCATAATGTCGACCTCGGGGTCGATGGACATGACCGCCATAGAGTTGCCTTCAACGGGCGCACCGTCGCGGACATCGCGCAGTCCTTCAATAGCATTCACACCATCCGTCAGTTGGACGGTCGCGTCCATCGCCGCCTTTGCGGTCTTGAGATAGCCCTCGTTTCCGAGGAACTTGATCATCGCCCAGGCCGAGGCAATCGACCCCGCGCCGGACGAGCCTTGAAATGACGGCGTTTCATACGTGCCACAAGGCCAGTCATTGATTGAGAAAGTCTCGTACGTGTCTTTGTTCTCCTGATAGCGCTGCAGCATCAAAGACGCACCCTTTGTGGAGAAGGCGAATTTGTGCAGGTCGGTGGACATCGACATGACACCGGGAACTTCGAGGTCCCATTTGGGAACGGCATAGCCAAGTTGTTTGGCAAACGGATTGATAAAGCCGCCCCAACAACCGTCCACATGCAGCCAGATGTCATGCTCAAGCGCGAGCGCACCGAGTTCTTCGATGGGATCGTAAATGCCGTAAGGATAGCAGACGGCTGATCCCAGAATGAAAAAGGTCTTATCGTTTATCGCGGCGGCCATGGCTGGCACGTCGGCGCGGTATTCTGCGTCGACTGGCACACGGATTATATCGATTTCCATAATCTGTGCAGCTTTGTCGATCGCTGGATGTGCCGTGTATGGGATGATCAAATTGAGACGACCTTCCATGCCGCGAGCGCGCGCACGGTTCCTGGCTGTCCGGATCGCCTCGAACAAGCTTTCGGTTCCTCCGGATGTGAAGGTCATGCCCATCGTCTCAGGGCCGTGATAGAGGTCCTGAGCCCAATCGTAGATGTCTTTCAGCATCTTCTCGAGGCTAAAAAACGTTACGCCAGCGCCCAGCCCATTTTCGAGGGAGTAGAGGTTGTGGGCCTCAAGCTGATTTTCCAGAATTTCTTCGCCGAAGTAATAGAGGTAACCGGGCAGCGGGTGGTTCAACCAGTCAACATCAAGCTTCTTAAGCTCGTGCAGTTCTTTTTGGATCTGTTCCCAAGGGGTGCCTTGCTGCGGAAATGTATTCATGTTGGTTGCGTCTTTCATCTCAATCGTCCCCTGGGGTATTGGTCATTAGTCGGTCATTTTGCAGTGTCACGCGCCCACCGTCCAATTCTGGACAGTGGGCCGGGTGTTAGTTGATCTGATAGGCGACAGTTCCAACTCAAGTTTGGTTGGTGAGCGTTAATGCGCGCATCAGAGTTGAATCCAGATCGCCTTTTGTTCGGTGTACTGGTCGTGTGCCGCCAGACCGTTGTCTTTGCCTCCGAACCCAGATTCCTTGTAGCCACCGAACGGAACACCGAAGTCGCCCTCGCCATAGCAATTCACCGATACGGTGCCAGCACGGATCGCCTTGGCCACACGGTGAGCTGTGCTCAAGTTCTCGGTATAGAGCGATGCCGCCAAGCCAAAATTGGTGTCGTTGGCGATCTGCACGGCTTCTTGCTCGTCCTGGAAGGTGATGACGGACAAGACAGGACCAAAGATTTCTTCGCGGGCGATGGTCATATCGTTTGTGACGCCGTCAAAGATCGTCGCCTCCACATAGTATCCGCCGCTGTCTTTGTGGATTTGATTGCCACCCATGAGAACGTTGGCACCTTCTGACTGACCCTTCTCAATCAGCCCGGTCACTTTGCCCAGGTGACGTTCGCTGATCATCGCGCCAATGCGTGTGTCCTCGTTGAGCGGATCGCCCACTGTCCAACTCTCAAACTCGGGCTTCAAAGCCTCGAGCAATTCATCTTTGCGGCTTTCGTGGACGATCAGACGAGACCCGGCCGAGCAGTTTTCGCCTTGGCAAAACAGGATACCGGCGGCGATGTTTTCGACAGCTTTTGAAACGTCAGCGTCTTCCATGAAGACCGCTGGACTCTTTCCGCCGCATTCAAGCACGATCCGCTTCATGTTCGACTTTGAAGCGTACTCAAGAAAATACCGTCCAACTTCACCCGAACCGGTGAAGCTGACACAGTCGATGTCATTATGCAGGCCGATGGCTTTTCCAGCCTCGTGGCCGAGGCCCGGAACGACGTTCAGAACACCTTCGGGCAGACCAGCCTCAGCGGCCATTTCGGCGATGCGGATCATTGACAAAGAGGTGTGTTCGTCAGGTTTCATGATTACGGAATTGCCGCCAGCAAGCGCTGGCCCGAGTTTCCACATGGCAACGAACAGCGGGAAGTTCCAAGGGATGACAGCTCCGACCACACCGATGGGTTCGCGCACATACATTGATACGACGTCGTGTGGGGCAGGCGTAATCTGGTCGTAGATCTTATCCGTCGCTTCCGCGTGCCAACGCAAAGTATCAATCATCCCCGGGATATCTTCGGCGCGCGCGTCGCTAATCGGCTTGCCCGACTCCAGCACTTCGAGCAGTGCCAGTTCTTCGGAATTTTGCTGCATAAGATCGGCCCACTTCAGCAACACGCTCTTGCGATCCGCCGGTGACATGTGGGCCCAGGATCCGGCATCGAATGCTGTCCGAGCCGTGGCGACGGCTCTGTCGATGTCTTCGTTATCGCAGGCCGCGATGGATGTGATAACTTTGCCGGTGGCTGGGTTGATCGAGTCGAAGGTTTTGCCGGATGCGGCATCGACATAATTGCCCCCGATAAAGGCGCGTGTTTCGAATTCGAGCTGAGAAGCGGCGGTATGGAAGTTCGTAGGCTTGTTCATTTTTTTCTCCCGTCGGAAGCGTCAGTTGTGGGGATGAAAGAGCGACGCGACACGTGAACGCCGTGACCCCCGAGCTTGTTCACAGTCTGTTGGCCGTCAGGCTATTGGTCAATCAATGCAACTATGAGAAATGGTGGGCCTCGAATAACTAGCCATTATATCTTCATGCATCGCCCAGAAATCGCAGAATAAAGTTCAAATCCGCGGCCGCCGAATAACGCTTGCTTATAGGCCAACGCGATAATCGACTAGCTGCTTGAATTGACCGGAGGAGGATAGGTTTTCATCCTAGCGGAACGCGCCCCGTCGCTTTGGGCCGAGCCGCAAGAAAGGATACCAACAGATGTTTTCACTTGAAGGTAAGGTCGCTGTGGTGACCGGTGCCGCGAGCGGCATAGGGTATGCAACAGCGAAGAGGCTGCTTGCGGCGGGTGCAAAAGTTGTGATGAGCGACCTCGCCGATGCTGCAGACAAGGCGGAAGAACTTGGTGCCACCTTCCAACAATGCGATGTTTCGAAAGAAGACTCCGTCACAGCACTCATGCAGAGGGCCATAGACGATTTCGCGCAATTGAACATCTTGGCAAACATCGCGGGCATTCCCCCGTCAATAGAAACTATCGAAGACGCAACTGCAGACGCTTACGCCAAACAATTCAATGTCAATTTTATGAGCCAGGTATTTGGGATGAGGGAAGCGGCCAAGAGGATGGTTGAGCGGGGATCGATTATTAACTTCGCCTCGCTTGCTGCGCATCGATCGACGGCAGGCGTGGCAAGTTATGCCGCGGTCAAGGCCGCCACCGTGGCACTCACGCGTTCGGGCGCTCTGGAACTTGGATCCAAAGGGATACGCGTCAATGCAATAAGCCCTTCAACGACACGTACACCGATGGGTTATCCGGGGAAGTTTCCAGAACTGTCCGCTCCGATGAATCGGATTGCAGAACCCGAAGAAATGGCTGCAATCGTTCACTTCCTCGCCTCTGATGACGCGTCATGGGTCAATGGCCAGACCTTGATTGCTGATGGCGGCATGACATCCGGCGTGATGCCCGCGGTCGCACAGATCGTCAACGAGTCCGCATAAAGAACAAATCCAAAGGAAAATATGAAATGATCCAGCTTGAACGCAGCCTCGAGGGCAAAGTCGCAATTGTTACCGGGGGCACGCGGCAGTCGGGAATGGGCCATCAGGCGGCTCTTGCCATGGCGGCACTTGGCGCAAACATCGTCACCTGCGGTTTGACAGAGTCCCGTCCTGACCTGACCGGCAAGTCGCATCACAAGGTGGGTGGGTCGGCTTCGCGGTTGGATGATCGAGTTGCGGAGATCAAGGAGTTTGGCGTCGATGCAGTCGGCGTACCCTGCGACGTTACCAAGAAGAAAGACATTCTACGCGCTGTTGAAGTCGCGAAGGAAAAATTCGGTGGTGTCGATATCCTGTTCAACAATGCCGGCGTTCCGACTGGAGGTGGGCCGTTCCTCGAAGTTCAGGATGATGCCTGGGAAATCCAGTGGAACATTTGCGTCCGTGCCATGGCTTGGTTTTGCCAGGCCGTCATTCCAATCATGCAGGAACGCGGTGGCGGCTCGATCATCAACAACTCCTCGATGTGGGCTTTGAAGCCGCTTCCGGGTGCATCGCCATATGTTGCAGCGAAGGCAGGAATGATTGCGCTGACAAAATCGCTGGCGCAGGAGTTTGGACCGGACCAGATCCGAGTGAACTGCATGCTTCCCGGCACCTACATGACCGAGATGCACGATAGCCGCGCATCAATGGAGATGGATCGTCAACAGGCATCCCTAGAAGACGTGCGAGCAAAAATGGCGGCACCCACCTCTTTGAAACGTCTTGGGAAAGGCGAGGAAATGGGGTCCACTGTCGCGTTCCTGGCCGGTCCGGGCGCGAATTACATCACTGGAGCCGTTATCAAGGTCGATGGTGGCTTGACCAATGGGCTCTGAGGTTTGCGCAGATTGGCTGGCGTCCAGACCATTTTTGCCTCCCATGGACTTGAAAGGATTTTGACCAATGGAACTACTTGGCTCGCCCACCTCGCCATATGTTCGAAAGTGCCGTGTTGTCGCCCATGAAACAGGACAAGCTGACGACGTGAAGATCAGTTTTCTCGGCCTGACACCGGTCTCTCCCAATGAAACAGTGACACAGCAAAACCCGTTGGACAAAGTTCCCGTCCTGCTGCGGAATGACGGTGTGGCGTTGTTCGATAGCCGTGTCATCGTCGAGTTTCTCGACACTCAGAGCAAAACGAAAAAGTTGTTTCCTGAGACCGGTCCCGCCCGGTGGAACGCACTGCGGCTTCAAGCCATCGGTGATGGAATCATGGATGCCGCCGTATTTACCCGTTTTTACACTGGTGCCGGACCCAAACAGTATCATTGGCCCGAGTTTCTTGAGGGCCAGATCAAAAAGGTGACGCAAGCCCTGGACGTCTTAGAGATGGAGGCGGACGAACTTGGACACGAGGCCAATATCGGCACCGTCGCGGTTGCCTGCGCATTGGGCTATTTGGATTTCCGCTATTCCGAGACGCTCGACTGGCGCGCCGGGCGAGATTCTCTGGCTGGATGGTGTGCAGCCTTCTGCAAGCGTTCATCGATGCGTGAAACCGAGCACTATCAGCCTTGAGGCACATTTATGAAAACGCTTATCAAAGCTTTGCGGAGATGGTGGACAGAAAGTGGAGTCATTCCGGAAGACAAGACTGTTCCTGATACAGACAAATCTGCCCGCGAAACGGAAGAAGACTATCGGGTCGTTGTAGTCGCGGAAGGTGGATTTGCCATTGCAATCAAAGAGCCCTTGAACCCGACGAAAAAGAGCGAAGAGCTTTGACGTGTCACAGCACCAATCGTACAGCCCCTATAAGGCTGCGCGCCAAAGGCGTGCCTAGATGCTCCATCCTAAATCCTGAAAACCCCTGGCTGGGTTGAGCGTTGCGATGACCCAAGACGCAAAACTCGCTGTGCTGTCCATCACCCTGATGTTTGTCGCTAGTGCGATGTTCGCATGTGTGACCGGGCTGACCAAGATCGCCGGCACGGCAAACGCCCCAATGCTCTGGTTCACAGCAGCTGCGATGACGGGTTCCGGTGCTGTGCTTGTCGGCATTTCCCACATCTTGGGAAAAGCAAATGTAATCCTACGGAAGGATGTTTTGATCTACGGCGCAGTGTCAGGTGCTCTGATGGTGGCTTACAATGCGATCAATTTCCTGAGCGTTGCACATGTCGGGGCGTCTTTCGTATCGCTCGCATTCATATTGCCGACTTTGCTGACCTATACATTTGCTGTTGTGTTGCGCATGGACCGGCTGGACTTCGCAAAAGTGTTTGCCGTGGCTTGCGGCGTTGCTGGCGGTGCCATCTTGGCCTTGGCCAAACTTGGCGCGGTGTCCGGGGCCGATGCCGCTTGGGTCGTTCTGGCAATCTGCAATCCAATTCTTATGGCCATCAATAACATCTACCGCACGCGGTTTTGGCCGGTCGGAATGGGACCGCTGCTCGCATCCGCGCTGATGCTGTTTCTTGGGGGAATCCTTTGCGTGCCTGTGGCCGCACTCGCGGACGGTGATGCCTCTGGTCTCGTTTCCACTCCAAACCTGAAAGTACTTGTGGCCGTGACTGTCCTGTTCGCATTGCAATACCCGGCCTTTCTTGGGGTCCAGTACCTGTCTGGTCCTGTTTTCCTGAGTCTGAGCGGACCGTTGATCGGCGTTTTTGGCGCTTTTGGTGCCTTCCTCTTCTTGAATGAAGCGGCACCGCCTGGATTGTTGCTCGCCGCCACACTGATGTTGGGCGGCGTGATTGTCTTTCAATTTGCACTCCGTCGGGAGCAAAGGCGAATTGGTTAGGAACTGTGTCGGGATCCCGGCGGCCTATGCGGCGCGGTGGCAAGCAAGATGCCAGTTCCAATTGCGAGCATTGCCACGACATGGAACCATCGCACGGCTTCGTCCAAGAATACGCCTCCGAGGATCGCAGCGAAGATGGGAATAAGATTTAGATAGAGGCCCGCAACCGGCGGACCCGCAGCGCGGACGCAAAGCATCCACAAAGAGACGGCAAACGCGCCGACAACTGGCCCCAGAAAGATCAAGTAACCCAAATGCTTCCAACTAAGCTGTGCCGGGCCAGTAAATTGGGCCTCGAGAAACGCAAGAAAAAACAGCACCGGCAGTGCAAATAGGATTTGCATCGACAGGGAGACCATCGGGCTAAGCGGAAGGGGGTCTTTCATCAGCAAGGTTGAGAATAAAGCCCAGCACAGGACTCCGGTCAGCACAAATAAGTCACCAGGCAACAGGTCCACTTCCAGCAGAGTCTCCATGTGACCCTGGGAAAGTACCAGCAATACGCCAAGAGCAGAAAGACAGACGGCTACTATCTGAATGGGCCTTAGTCTGAGCCCCAAAAATGCCCGAGACAGGACCAAGATCAGTACCGGAACCAGAGTTTGCCATAGCCCCGCATTGATTGCCGTCGTTGTCTGCAGCCCGACATAGAAAAGCGTTCCGAAGCAGATCACGCCCAGGGTCGACAGCAAAGCTATGCTGCGCCACCTTGCCCGCACGTCCGGTCCGGACCGAAGCAATGGCCGGAATGTGAATGGCAACAGCACTGCTAAAGACAACAGCCATCTAAGAAATGACAGCTGCAGAGGCGGGATTTCTGTGACGACGTGCCGTCCGAGCACGGCGTTTCCTCCCCAGAGCAAGGGCGGTATTATCAGCAGCAGATACGGGGTGGCCGACGGCCAATCGGGGCTATGCCCGCGGCGGGCTCCACTACCGCCGATCATCAAAAGCGCCCCCTAGATTGGGCACTTGCTACAAATACTCTCTCAATGTCGCGCCGTAGTGCGCAATCTGAGGGACTTCGACCAGCATGTGGGAGAACTTGTTCCATTCCTGCTGCACTTTCTCGGTCGCAGCCCGCGCACTCGCCTCGTCGTCATAGACAGTAATCACCTCATACTTCCCATCGACTTTGGGCATAACCGGACTGACCGAGCGCATGCCTTCAGTATCTTTAAAGGCCCGGGACAAAGCTTCACGCATTTCCTTGTGGTCTTTCTCGGTGTCGAATTCAGGCTTGAACTGATAAGTGATCTTGCGGATGAACATGTCGGCTCAAGGCCTCCTCGCTAGCCAAAGACTTTGTCTGGTAACCACGTGATGATGCCCGGGAACGCGATGCAGATCGCCAGTCCAAGGATCATCAACAAGACGAACGGGATAACCGATGTGTAGATCTCGGTGAGTTTCACACTCTTCGGCGCGACCCCTTTCAGGTAGAAAAGGTTGTAACCGAAGGGCGGGGTTAGGAATCCGATTTCCATATTGATGATGAAGAGCACGCCGAACCAGATAGGGTCAAAGCCCAGTGCGGTGGCAATTGGAACCATGACCGGCACCGCAATCATTATGATGCCAGTAGTCTCAATTACCATCCCCATGACGAGAAGGATGGCCATCATAACCGCCAGGATCACATAGCGGTTGACCTCAAGGCCAAGCACCATGCCCTGGATCAAGTTCGCGGCACCCATTGCCGTGTAGAGTGTGGCAAACGCGGCCGCACCAATAACGATCCAGAATATCAACGACGAGACCATCAGTGTGTTAACCGCAGCTTCGTGGAACATTCGAAAGTTCAAACCGCGTTTTAATAACGCCGCTAGCATTGATCCGATGGCACCGACAGCGGCCGCCTCCGACACACTGGCGGCGCCGGTAAGGATAGAGCCGAGAACGGCAACCACCAATCCGATGGGCAATATCAGGCCCGTGAGCGAGCGAAGTTTTTCAGGCCAAGAAACCAGTTCTTCTTCGGGCAGCCCGGGCGCAATCTCGGGATTCAGCCGCGCCCGCACGATGATGTAAATCAGGAACAAAACCACCAACAGCAGTCCCGGACCGACGCCGCCAGCATAAAGCCTGCCGACGGAAACCTGCGCGATGACACCATAAATAATCATCGTGACAGACGGTGGGATTAAGATACCAAGGGAACCGCCCGCGGCGATGGACCCCAGAGCCAGTTTGGTGTTGTAACCGCGCGATAGCATCGCCGGCAGTGCCAGAATGCCCATGGATACAGTCGCAGCGCCTGAAATACCGGCCATAGCGGCAAAGATCATGCAGATCAGTACTGTGCCTGCTGCCAGACCTCCCGGTCGCGAACCGGCAAACTTGCTCATGGTCTGGTAAAGGTCGTCCGCGATCTTTGACCGCTCAAGCATATTTGCCATGAACACAAAAAGCGGAACGGCCAGTAGTTCAAAGGCCGAAGCCATCCCGTAAGACCTTAGGACCAGCATATTCAGAGGGTTCGTTCCCCAAAATAGCCAGACCAAAGCAACACTGAGCCCGCCGAGAGCTACGGCGATCGGGACACCGATCCCAAGGAAAAAAAACATGGAGCCAAAGAATATGAGTGAGAATTCGATCGCGCCCATTAGCCCACAGCTCCGGCATCTTCTTCGTCTTCGATCGCCATTGGATCAATTAATCGGACAGCCGCGCGAATGGCACGAGACGCCCAGGCGAGTGATAATAGGATCATCCCGACAGGCATGATCAACTTCGCCGGCCATACCCTTCCTTCCCATGCCCCATTCGCCGCCGTTTCACCTACGTTGAACGACCTCATTCCAAACTCGAATCCCCTAGTGATCATGACCCACGCAAAGAGCGCCATGAGCGCAGTTCCTACAAACAATTCAATCGCGGCCTGAATACGCGCAGGAAAGTGCATGTAGGCGACATCGACCCGTACGAAGTATCCTTTTTGAAGGGCCCAGGCCCCCCCTAGAAAGACGTAAAAGACAAGAAGCCACCCGCTTACGTCGTGCACCCAGGCCGTTGGCTTGTTGAAAAACGTGCGCATCACCACTTCGTATCCGATGATGGCCATAATCACGTAAACCAGATAAGCAGCGACGGTGCCGATCTTGGCGTTGATCGCGTCAATGATGGATGCCAGCTTCAACATTGGCCCTGCTCTCAATTATTCCGTATTTTTCTGAGCTTCTCACAAAAACGCGCTTCTTGCGAATTTACGGGGGACTAACCGGTCCATCGATGGTCCCAAGTCCAAAAAGCTCCGGCGATCACGCCGCCGGAGCCTAGGGGCGTGTGTCAGCGCCCGAGTTCTTTTAGGAACTCTTGCAGAAGCGCCACAGCCTCTGCGGCCCGTTCGTCCTCTTCGCCATATTTGGCCCAGATGGCACGAACCTTTTGCTGCATGGCAAGCCATTCATCAGCAGGAATTGTTGTAAACTCCATGCCTGCGGCCTCAAGCTCGGCGCGAGCCGGTCCGCGCGACAATGCAGTCAAAGTAAGGTACTTCATTGAAGCAAGCTTGGCTGCCCCTTCCATGATCGCCTGCAGATCAGCCGGCATCGAATCCCAAGTCGCCTGATTCACCAGTATGTGGTTATTCGGGGCAGGCATGGGGGCCGGTTTGATATAGTACTTTGCGATCTCTTGAAGCCCCTGCGCAAGGTTCTGAGATTCGTCACCCCACCGCACCGCGTCAACAACGCCAGTCGCCAACGCGGTATAGATTTCCGCGCCACCGACATTCACCGGCTCGGCACCAAGCGAACTCCACCATTCGGCCTCGATTCCGAAACCACGAATCTTTTTACCTTCGAAATCTGCTGCCGAATTCAGCGGAACTTTCGACACGAGTTCCCAGGGCGAGCCGAGGTTCGGTGCAAGATAATGCACACCATGCTCAGCATAGGCATCGCGCACGATATTGATGAATCCCTTCTCGTAGAAGAAAGCATTGCGTTCCCACGGATTTGCCTCGGCGCCGGGCAGCCCGGACTCCATCGTCGCGATCGGCCCCATTTGACCAGCGAAGTAGCCGCCCGTTGTCAGGCCGAGTTCTACGATGCCAGTTGCGACTGCTTCCAAGCCCTCATTCGGTGGGAAGAGAGCGCTAACTGGGAACAACTGCACTTCGACCCGACCACCA
This sequence comes from Falsiruegeria mediterranea M17, assembly GCF_900302455.1. Lineage (GTDB taxonomy): Bacteria > Pseudomonadota > Alphaproteobacteria > Rhodobacterales > Rhodobacteraceae > Falsiruegeria > Falsiruegeria mediterranea. Next base: position 208,706 of record NZ_ONZG01000006.1, on the reverse strand, counting down.
GACATCGCCTTCACGTTCTCTGTGAATTCTTCAAGCGCGATGTAAGGTGTCAGGCCGGGACCGGTGTTTGCCTGCATGCGCAGGCTGAATTCTTGCGCCCATGCGGGTGCAGATGCACCGAATGTAGCCAATGCGACGCTGACGATTGCCCCCAGCGACGACCGTCTCGTGAGCTGTAAAGCTTTGAGTTTCATGATCTTCCTCCTGTTGTGGGACCGCCGCGTTGATTTGTGCGATCCTTGTGATATCCGCTTCGAGTCAGCCGAAAGCAGCACGTTTTTTCATTCTTGCTGATCATCGCTCAGGTGGTCGACAACGTGCAACAATGCTTCGAAGCCTATGAGCTCCGATCGCAAAAAGCTTCAAAAACGGTATTCAACCTCTTATCTGAACTTATACATCACTATTTTATTGTTCTTTTTCATTGACATAGGTGGTTTGTATTGCTGTGGTGTCTGCGTGTAAGAAAGCGGATGGGCATAGTATGTGATCCTACACAGGATCGGGTGCTTATTTTTCGAGCACCAGAAAAACGGAGGTGGCTTAGTGAACCTACGACAGCTTGAGATTTTCGGCGCAGTCATGTCGACCGGGACAACTGTCGGCGCAGCGAACATGTTGAATGTTTCGCAACCTGCTGTGAGTCAAATGATCCTCCACATGGAAGATCAGTTGAAATTCAAGCTGTTTCATCGGCATCGTGGACGCCTGGTTCCAACGCAAGAAGCACAGATCCTTTACGAAAAGGCACAGCGGGTATTCGAGGCATTCGAGTCGACAAACTTTGTCGTGGACCAAATTAAGGGTAATCTGATTGGAGAGCTCAGAGTTGTGTCAACGCCAGCTCTCGGAAACGCGGTGCTGCCAGTGGCGATTGCACGATTTAGAGAGGCACGCCCCGAAGTAAAAGTCAGTCTCGAGCTTGGCTCATTGGACTATGTTCAAAACAGTGTTGAAACCGGCCGCGCGGACATTGGAGTACACTATTATCCCGACGAACACCCCTTATTTCAAAGAGTGAAATTAGGCGATGTCAGCATGGTTTGTGTGATGCCGAAAGATCATGCCTTGGCGGACAAAGCGATTATTGAGCCGCAGGATCTTAGGGACAGCCCCTTCATCTCAGTAAGTTCTAACGACCCAATCGGAGCGGTCATCAGAAATGCGTTCAAGCAGTCCAACATCGATCTCGAACTGGCCATAGAGGTCCGTTATCACTACACGGCGCGCGACCTAGTTTCTCTCAACCAAGGTCTTGCATTGGTCGAGTCCTACCTGCTTCTGTCTGCCCACCGATATCCTGAGCTGGCCTTTCGCGCGTTCCATCCTCAAATCGTGACAAGCACCGAGGCCATCCATTTGAAGAGCCGTCCTCTCAGTGCCGTTGCACAGCTTTTCCTAGAGGACTTGCACGACACATGCAGTAGCATTCTTGATCACGAGGAAGCGCGTGTAATTTTGCCATCAGGGTCCGGCTGAAGTTTCCGCAAGCCTGGATTGGGCGCTTCCCCTGGTCGGCAGATTTGGATTTGCGCCATGTTGGGCCCCGGTCGGCTCTTTCAGATGTGAGTTTAGGCTCACCTTGATTAAGACGGCAAAAAATTCGCATATATTTCAATGATTTGATTTAGTGTATCAGTTCAACTTTTAGCCTCTTCCCAATTCAGAATTCGACCTCTTGTTCTGGCTCGGCAAAGATTGCTGAACCTATACCGCGACGTTTCACGTCAAATTGTTTGGCCGCCGCCACGTGGCGAAACGATGGATATTTCGAGAGGATAACATGCACAAAATCGGCATCGACATCGGCGGAACGTTCACCGATATCGCCGGGTACATCAACGGCAAGACGTACTATGCGAAAGCACCGTCTTCACCTGACGTGGTGGAAGGTGTTGTGGGTGGCGTAAAAATGATGCTGGAAAAGACAGGTGTCGACCCACAACGCGACAATGTCGAAATCGTACACATTCACGGTACCACCATCGCGACGAACGCATTGCTGGAACGCAAAGGCGCTCGTCTGGGGCTATTGGCGACCGAAGGTCATCGTGATGCGCTGGAGATGGGCCGCATGAAACGCAGCAATCTCTATGATATGCGCGCTGGTCCGGAAACTCCCGGTTTCTTGGCGCGAGGACGTTTCCGTGTTGGCATTCGGGAACGGATTGACGGCAAAGGAAATGTCATCACGCCGTTGGACGAAGCTCAGATGGTTGAGGAAGTCCGCAGGCTGGTGGAGGACTTTCAGATCGAAGCCCTGGCTGTTTGCTTTCTAAACTCTTACATCAACAATCAGCACGAAGAGCGGGTGGCCGAGATTCTGGCGGAGGCTTTTCCGGACCTTATGGTCTCACTTTCTTCGCGGGTAAATCCGACCTTCCGAGAGTACGAGCGCGTCTGTGCGACCGCATTCGACGCTTATGTACGTCCCAAAGTCGAGCATTACGTCAAACAGCTTGAGGGTGGTTTGGCGCATGAAGGTGAGGGCGCAAGGCTCCACTTGATGCAATCCGGTGGGGGGATCGCCTCTGCTGATATGACGGTGGCCAAACCGGTTTCAATGTTCTTGTCCGGTCCGGCAGCTGGTGTGATTGCAACCCGCTACGTGGGTGAGATGTCTGGGCGTGGAGACCTTGTAGGTTTCGACGTCGGAGGCACCTCGACGGATGTTTGTCTTATTCGTGGTGGCAAAGCCCAGATCACGCGAGAAGGCCGGATTGGAAACTATCCCCTTCGCGTTCCGATGGTAGACATGGATACCGTTGGTTCCGGCGGCGGCTCTATCGCCTGGATCGACGAAGCAGGCGGCCTGCATGTAGGACCGGAAAGCGCGGGCTCATATCCTGGCCCCGCCTGCTACAACAGGGGCGGTGAAAAACCCACGTCTTCCGACGCGACCATGGTTCTTGGGTATCTCAATCCGGACTACTTCGCGGATGGAACGTTCAATCTGCGCCCTGATCTGGCCGAAAGTGCCTTGGCCAAACTTGGTGACAAGCTGGGCATGACAAGCACTGAGGCCGCATTGGGCGTCTATCGTATTCTTGTCAGTCAAATGGCCGAGGCCATCAAGCTCGTCACGATCAAGCGGGGCATCGACCCAAGGGAATTGACGATGGTTTCCTTTGGCGGTGGGGGTGGTGCCTTTGCGCCTGCAGTGGCTAAAGAAATAGGGATCAAGGAGGTCCTTGTTCCACGTTCTCCTGGAACGCTTTCCGCATTCGGCATGCTCGTGGCGGATTTTGAAACAGATGGTGTCAGGACGTTTTTCATCCGCGATACCGCGGTTGCGGATTGCGATGCTGTGGAGCAGGAAATCCAGAAGCTGGAAGCGCAGGGCGAAGCTACGCTCGCGGAGGAAGGCCTGAAGGGTGAAAAGGTCCTGCACCGACGGACCGCAGAAATGCGCTATGAGGGTCAGGGCTATGAATTGGAAGTGCCTCTTGGAGCCAAGTTCGACGAACAGGGCAGAACGGAAGCAATTGATGCGTTTCACCGGGTTCACAACGATGTCTTCGGTCACTTCAATCTAGACCGGACTGTTGAATTGGTGAATTTGCGCCTGGTCAGCTACCAGCCAGCGGGTGCGCTTCCGAACGACGCCGTTTCCGGCACTCTCACAAATGCAACTTCCGAAGTGAAGTCCGCAGGCGTGTGCAAGGCCTCTTTCCCAGAATTGGGCGAAGTCGACACGCCGAGATATCGGCGGATGGATCTTCCGGTCGGATGTCGGATCGAAGGCCCTGCGATCTTTGATCAGCCAGACACAACTGTGGTGATCACAAATGGTCAGGTCGCGACCATTGACGCTGTCGGCAATATGATCATCCGGACCTAAGGTTGAAAGGCGAACGATATGCTCAAACGAAATGTCGACCCGATTACGATCGAAGTTGTTCGCAACCGCCTAGAATCCATTGCGAACGCGATGCAGTATACATTGCTCAGATCGGCTGTTGCCGTCATCGTCAAAGAGGGTGAGGATTGTTCCTGCGGGATATTCAAACCAAATGGCGAGACCATCACGCAAGCCCGTGCTTGTCCCATCCATCTGACGACGATGCGGCCAGGCATCGGGGTCATCACCAAAGAGTTTCCACTCGAAGATATGAGACCGGGTGACACGTTCATCCTGAACGATCCTTATCAAGGCGGTGGTCACCTGCCCGATATCTTGATGGCCGCACCAATCTTTATCGAAGGTCAGGATTTGCCTGTCGCCTTTGCCGGTGCTCTTTCACACCATGAAGATGTTGGTGGCCAGGAACCAGGGTCCATGTCTGCCAACACAACCGAGTTGTTCCAAGAGGGTTTGATCATTCCTCCGGTTCCCTGGATGAAGGAAGGCAAGCTGGTTAAGACCAGCGTAGACTTCATCCGCTACAACGTTCGTATCCCGAAAACCGTCCTCGGTGATCTCGAAGCACAACTTGCCGCCTGTATGGTTGGTGTGCGTGGCTTCCAAGAAATGATCGAAAACATGAAGTTCGATGTTGTCGATGCATCCATCGATATCCTGTTCGACCAGGCCGAAACGCGGATGCGCGCCGAGCTTTCCAAGCTCAAAGATGGCGTCTACGAATTCGAGGATTGGGTGGACAATAAATCGCGCGACCTCCCACGCCTACCAATCAAATGCAAAGTCGAGGTCAAAGGCAGTTCGATCAATGTCGACTTTGCCGGAACAGCGCTTCAGCAGCCCGCTCCTGTAAATGTAAACCTTGCGGGCGCAGAGTCCGGCGCGCACACGACGATCAAGGGCATGACCGATCCAAACCTGCCATTGAACGAGGGCGCGGTTAAACCAATTTCTGTGACTGCGCCGGAAGGCAGCCTTTTTAATCCGTTACGCCCGGCGCCGGTGGCGCTCCGCGGCCAGATCGCGCAACGCGCCTATGATGTCGTGCAAGGTGCGCTTATTCAGGCAATTGAGCCAGAGGACGCCGTGTCCAGCCCGTCTAGCGGTAATATGGTGACTTCCTTTAGCGGGTTAGATGACGCGGGCGATATCTACGGATCATCGGATCTGACGACCGGCGGCACGGGTGCGCGGTCCGATAGCGACGGTCTCGACCACATGGAGCATGGCTTCACGAACGTTCAGACGACGCCCTCAGAAGCCTGGGAGACCCGATATCCGATCCGGGTGCGGGACCATGAGTTGCGCATGGATTCAGGCGGGCCCGGCAAATTCCGTGGCGGGCTTGGCATTCGGCGTTCTTTCGAGGTTCTCAAGGGGCCAGTGCGGAGTTGCCACCGCCACGACCGTTCACTGTCCAGTTCTTGGGGCATCTACGGAGGCAAGCCGGGCGAACGCTGGCGCTCGTACATTGAACGCGTGGATGGATCGGTCGAGCATCTTCACTCGAAGGAGGTCATTGAGCTACAGACTGGTGACATATTTGTGCGTGAAACTGGCGGCGGCGGAGGCTATGGCGATCCGCTTGAACGCGATGCGCGGATGGTCGTTGATGACGTGTTGGACCGGAAGATCTCCGAAAGCTCGGCACGCGCAGACTATGGTGTGGTTTTGAGTGCCAACGGGTTCGATTTCGATGACGCTGCAACTCAATCTCTACGAACAAAAATCAAGGCTGAGCGTGGTGCCGTTAATTGGCTTTACGACTTCGGTGAAGACGGAAAGCGCTGATCATGCCAAACTTAAAAGACAAAGTCGCTATCGTCACGGGTGCCGCAGCCGCGCGCGGTATCGGTTTCAATGCAGCGAAGGTGCTTGCCGGCTATGGCGCGACGATTGTTCTGGCTGACCTGACGCAAGATGACCTAGTCGAAGGCGACACGCCGGAATTGGAAAAGCGTGCCCAAGAGCTTCGAGCGATCGGTGTCAAGTCCGCTTGGTGCAATCTGGATGTGACAGACGAAGACGACATCGCCGATTGCGCGGCCTTCGCTATCGAAACATTTGGTGGCGTAGACATCCTGTTCAACAACGCGGGTGTCACAGTCGGCTACGGTCCAATCCTTGAAACGGAGAAGCGGTTTTGGGATCTACAGTTTGCGGTCCATGTCACCGGCCCGGTTTTGCTTGCTAAAGCTGTGATTCCGTCAATGCGTCAACGTGGCGGTGGATCGATCATCAACAACTCTTCAATCTGGGCACTCAACGCACATGAGGGCGCGGCAATATATGGTGCTACTAAACTGGCCATCACCAACGCCAGCAAAGTAATCGCGATTGAACATGGGCCAGACAATATCCGTTGCAACGCCATCGCGGCCGGACCAATCAGAACCGACATGCAGGATCGCCGCGTCAAACGCGAGTCCGAACTCTACGGTATCACCGAAGACGAGGCGCGCGCGACGCTGGCCGAACCACTCGCCTTAAAACGCGTTGGAGAGCCGCATGAATACGGCGAGGTCGTCGCGTTTCTTGCCAGCGACATGTCCAGCTTTGTAACCGGAACAACAATTCAGATGGATGGCGGTGAACAAGGTGGCCTGTGATGGCCGCTGGCCAAATTCAAACCTCCCAAATCAGTTAGACAATGAGACCTTGGACAGAAAGCACAACCGATGACAAAACCCACGCTCTGCATCATGCCGCTCGGCCAGACCCCACGAAACGACTGGCTGGACCCAATTCAAAGGCTCGTCGGTGACTCAGTTGAAGTGGTCCAACATGGTTGCCTTGATGGCCTAAGTTACGAGGACATCCTCGCTCTGGATCAGCGGGCAGACGATCATATGCTCGCCACCGCGTTACCTGCCGCTGGCGGCAAGAGGGTGACCTTTGCCAAGCGGCATGTTCTCGACCGCATGCAGGAAAACCTCGACAAGGTTGCCGCCGAGGGCGCGGATATTGTTGCGGTCTGTTGCTCTGAGAAATGGCCGGTCAGCTACACGTTCGACGGCCAGTGGATCGAAGTGTTTTCGGTGATGCACGACTTGGTCACCGGCATGGGCTACAAGGGCAAGGGAGCGGTCTTCTACCATGTCGAAGGTCAGAAACAGGCCACGATCGACCGCTGGGCTGATGTTGAAGATCAGGATTTTGTCTACCTCGCCGACGGTCGCAGTGATGCGGAGCACGAAGCGATCATGCAAGAACTCGAAAAAGCAGGCTACGAATACGCGGTTCTCGATTGCTTTGGGTTTAGCTTGGAGCTTCGGGACCAGATACAAGAGCGACTTGGAATTCCCGCCTACTTGCCCTTGACTGCCCTCGCCAACGGCGTGCGAGCAGCCTACTCTTCTTAATTCATTCGAACATCTGAAACGGCAAATGGCGGCGTACCGGAACTCAGAGAAGCCGCCAATTCCGGACTGGGCTTGAGCTCAGACTGTCGGCAGACCGGCGCGAGTACGAAGCATGTCGATATTCTTACGCAAGCCTTCGTCCAGAGAGTACTCTGGCGTGTAGCCAATCTCATCCGCTGTCGTTTTGGCATCATAAAGATACGGAGGGAACTTCCAATCGCCCGGTGCCACGTCAAGCTGAGCATCGGGGATGAACTTTCGCACCGTTTCCGCGACCTCGTTTACGGTGGCGCGCTGGCCGCAGACGTTCAATCCACGCGAAGGTGTATTCGGTGTATTTGCGGCCAGAACAGTGGCGCGGGCACCGTCCTCAACATAGAGCCAGTCCAAGAGCGCATCGCCGTACGGTGCCTTGCCAGGCTTGCCCAAAGCAGGGTTGTCGATCAGCTCGGTATGGAATGGCGAAAGGCTGCCGCGGGCCGCATTGAAGGCTTTTCCGTAGCCATAGATCGACATGTAGCGCAGCCCCGTTGAATCCAGCCCATATTTTTCCTTGAACAGACGCGACAGATGCTCGGTGCCGATCTTCTGGACCCCGTAGAAGTCAGCCGACGTCAGAAACGCGTCGTTTGGCACTTCATTCCCTTCGAAGAGATGTGGCAATCCGGTTACGTTGGCAGAGCTGGCATAGACGAGCTTCTCGACATCGAGTGCAACGCAGGCGGTCATGATGTTGTTGGTGCCGCCTTGGATCACGCGAATGGCCAAGCCCGGATTGGCATCGCTGGCCGCACCCAGGAGGGTTGCCATATGGATGACCCGCTGGGGCTTGTGTTGTTTCATTGACAGGATCATTGCGCCCAGATCGGTCACGTCCAAACGCTCGATGGTGACCTGCTTCATAAGGCTTTCGTCACCGACCATGTCCGCCACGAATTCCGGGTGCGGAGCAAGATCGGTCACGACCACCTCATGCCCATCTTTCACCAGATCGCGAATGATATAGGCAGACAAAAAACCGGTCGCGCCTGTCATATAGTACTTCATTGAATGATCCTTTAGCCTCGTGCTGTTCGAATTCGGTCACGACCGAACCAATTGATATTGCCTTGTTGGTCGCGGGTTCTCTTCGCATTCGGCGGCCTGGGAGAATGCCAGGCGCTGCCCCGGTTCAATTTCAGAGCGCGTTCCGCGCATCCTGTCCGCAACGAAGGCGATCCTGCATCGAGCGCCAACGTGTATTCGTCTCAACAATTTCTTGTAGAGTTTGACCAATCGGCGAAACACGGTCAATTCGATCGCCTACGCCAAATTCTCTCGTGGCAATAACACGGCCTTATAGCCGTCTTCGGCGAATGAGTTTGCGGCGGACGGCCTGAAACTATGTCCGGAGCATGCCGAATGAAGCCATTCGTTTGACGCGCAGCATCGGTAGATTTGGGCTCGAAACAGTCGTTCGCTACGTCATGCCTGGGTGGCTGCTGTCAGCCCAAAGCGGACATAGGAATCCTCAGGAGCTTTGAAAGCCCATCATGCTGGAAAGGGCGGGAAGCCAGCTTTCGCCGCCTTTGCAAACAAGGCTACACCTGGGATGGAAAGCGGCCATTCAGTTCGATTTCAGAAAGGAAGGCGGTTGGGGGTTCCTCGTATCAGATTGCGACACGGCACCAGCCTTTCAGCCTGTCGAACACCCTTTCGATCTTTACGTGTCAGTGCATTTCGCAACAGTGTCACGAGAGGAGTGCTCTAGGGCTTTCTTACGTGATTAGCGTCCCGGGACGCAGGGCTTTAGGCGGCCATCTGCGCCTCAGAAAACCAGAAAAGATCAGACATGGTCACCGTTCGTTTTCCAACCATGAATCGCGTGACAAGGCGGAAATCAATGGGTTCTGAGCCTAGGAGAAAGGCCATCTCCGACAAAGAATAAAAGCACCTCCACGATAAAACTTGACAACTTGGGGGGAGCCATTGAACCCTTTGATTGCAACTACTAAGCGCATATTCCACAAAGGATTTTCAACATGGCCGAATTTAGACTGACCACCGGGAGCGACCTCTTCGTTGGCACCAACGGCCGCGACTTATTCACTGAGGTGCAGGCCGGCGGCAGCGACAACCTGCAAGGCGAACGCGGGTTCGATCGGTTTTTTTCGGAGGTCCGGGACGCACATATCGTCATCGATCTGAACTTCGATTCCGGCGCGCGGCTTGACCTGTCCGCTGATCCCGCAACTTGGGAACCCGGCGACCCAAGCCTGAGCCAGTACAATTTCGTCGATATCGAACAATTTCACATCGTCAATTTAGACGGGGTCACGATCCTTCGGGGCGATTCCAACAACAACCACTTCCAAGGCACGTTCGGAAAGGGCCTTTTGGAGGGGGGGCGCGGCGACGACACGCTCCACGCCTCTGAAGGTAATGTCACGTTGAACGGCGGTGCCGGGGACGACCTCCTGCAGGTTGACAAAGACATCAAGACCGGGCCCGTCCGGTTCATCGGCGGGGTCGGAACGGATACTGCACAAATATCACTGGGCGAGTCGGGGGGCGTTTTGCGGGGCCGGTTCACCGCCACGTCGCTGGACGACGCGATCCAGATCACCACGGCGCAGGGCGAGGTCTTCATCGTCGATGACGATGTGGAGTTCTTGGAAGCGAACGATCCTACCTCTCCGGGTCGCGTAATCTATACCTTTGCTGAACTGTCCGCGCTGGCCTCCCCGCAGATCACCGGCACGGACCGTGCCGAGACGCTCATCGGCACGGATACGGACGAGGCGATCATTGCGCTGGCAGGCGATGACTGGATCGTGCCCGGCGGCGGCGGCGACACGGTTGATGGCGGTGATGGCAATGACATGGTGTCCTACGCCGGGCTCGCGGGGATGATCCGCTTGTTCGAGACGGATGCCGGTTTTTTGGTCTCGCATCAGTCGCAGAGGAGCACGCTGATCGACATCGAACGGGTCACAGGCACCTCGCAGAGAGATGTTTTCAAGGCCGCCGAGGGCAGCTTCCGCGGTCTTGGCGGCCCGGACAGCTTTCGTGCCAGTGGCGTGGGCATAGGCGATTATGACGGGGGCGCAGGGCGCGACTTTGTCGAATACAACTCTTCCTCCTCCGGAATCGTCGCCTCGCTGTTCCGCGGCCTCGGCTGGGAGGGGGACGCGCAGGGCGACAGCTACACTGACATCGAAAACCTTTCCGGTACGAATTTTGATGACCGGCTTTGGGGCGATGATGGCGACAACTTTCTGGAGGGATTGCAAGGTGACGATACCTTTGTACGGGCTGCGGGCGATGACATCATCTATGCTGGGAATGGCTTTGATACGGCGATCTTCTTTGAAAGGGCGTCGTCCTATGACATTGATTTCGGCTCTAACTTCGATTCACCCATCACCGTTAATGATATCAACGTTCGTGACGGCGATGAGGGGACCAACCTTCTGCAAAGTGTCGAGGTGCTGCGATTTGCCGACACCGTCTTTACCATCGGTCGCAACTCCCGAGACCCCCAATCTTGGGACAGCTTCGCCATTATGGAGGGAGGGTTTGTCTATCTGAGGGCCGGCCATGATATCCTTAGCGTGCTGGGCGGCGACGGCAGCGGTGTTTATGATGGCGGATCAGGAAAGGATATTCTCAGTTTCGCAGAAGCAAATGAAGGGGTCTATGCCTCACTCCTGCGGGGGCGCGTCTGGGAAGGTGAGACTGCAGGCGACCGGTTCGACAATTTCGAATGGCTGCGCGGGTCTGACTTCAACGACACCCTCGACGGCAGCCGCGGCAACGACACGCTGGAAGGCGGGGCGGGCGATGACTTGATCGCGGGCGGTTTCGGGGATGACTACATCCTTGCTGGGGTTGGAACGGATACCATTTTATTTTCCGGCGCACGCGCGGAGTATAACATCGCTTCCAATGGATTTCGCACCGAGGTAACGCATCTCAACAATGGCAGCGACGGGTTTGATGTAATCGGCCATGCCGAGGTGCTGCAATTCACGGACGGGGATTTCATCCTGTAAAATCGAAACACAATTATTCGGCTCCTATCAACGGCAAGTGTTGTTGGAGTCTGTGCCGTCTATTTAGGGGTTTTCAATCAAGCTTTAGCTGTAATTTCTAAATCTGCTAGATTGGAGGAGTTGTTGAATGCGACATATTCTGCTGACCGAAGCGACTCGTATGAAAGCGAAACGAGCAAAGTGCAAGATTTGAATTTTTCAGGTGATGCGACGCCAGAAAATGTATGGGCAAGATGCCGCGAAAGTGTGTTTTTGATTTGAGGTCTTCGGGCGCGTTAAATAGCGGGTTGGGTGAGACCGGCTGCTAGAATGCAACGTATTTTGACGCACCTTCGAAGAGATATCCCATTGCAATAATTGCGGCTGCAAAGGTGCTTTTTGTCAACAACCTGGCCACCCTCACTCTGAGAATGCTGCAAGATTTACGAATGTCTGCAATGTGGGCTGTGGCTGCCGTGTCCAGAAGAATATTCGAACGTCGGCTCTGGGCCGTCAGCGAAACTTTGCAAAGGTCGCTATCTGCGCATAGCTGAACTTCGCAACTGGTGCAGCATTTGACACTCTGGGCTCCAAGCAAGCGTTCGCTGCTTTGGGAACAAATGTCCTCAATGGGCTGCAAGCCGACCTGCCCGCTTGCACCTGCGCACAACTTTCGCTCTAATGTGCCGCAGCCAGCGGTGAGGGGCAGAGGCCCGCCGTGCGCCATCCTCTTGCAATCTTAGAAGAAAGCACAGCCGATGAGCTTTATTGCCATGAACCGTTTCAAGATCCGTCCGGGGTCAGAGGCGGAGTTTGAAACCATCTGGGCATCGCGGGAAAGCCGCTTGAAGGAACTCAAGGGTTTTCGCGAATTCCGCCTGCTCAAGGGGCCGTCGAGCGGCGAGCACACGCTCTATTCCAGCCACGTGATCTGGGACAGCCGCGCCGATTTCGAGGCCTGGACCAAATCCCAGCAGTTTCGCGATGCGCACAAGAACGCAGGCAAGCGCGAGGGCGAAAGCCCGATCCTCGGCCATCCGCAGTTCGAAGGGTTCGAGACGGTTTTGCACGAGGCGTGAGCGCCGGAAAGGCGCCAACCCGAGCCAGCGGATCAACCGATGGTATCCACTCGGATGCCCATTCTGGCGGACCTGAAACAAAAAACCCGGCAGATCACTGTCTGCCGGGATTGGGTTCATCCTGTCAATTTGGCCTGCGATTAGCCTGCTGTACGACCTTCGGTATCGGACATGTCGAAACCAAGGTAATTTGCAACCGTCTGCACGTCCTTGTCGCCACGGCCACACATGTTCATGCAGATCAGGTGGTCGGCGGGCAGCTCAGGCGCGATCTTCATCACATGGGCCAGCGCGTGGGACGGCTCAAGTGCGGGGATGATGCCCTCGGTCGAGCAGCACAGCTGGAACGCCTCGAGCGCCTCCATATCGGTGATCGAGACATATTGCGCGCGGCCAATGTCATTCAGCCAAGCGTGTTCAGGGCCGATGCCGGGATAATCGAGACCGGCCGAGATCGAATAGCCTTCGAGGATCTGGCCGTCGTCATCCTGCAGCAGGTAAGTCCGGTTACCGTGCAGCACGCCGGGGCGGCCGCCGGTGAGCGAGGCACAGTGCTCCATCTTTTCGTTGACGCCTTTGCCGCCTGCTTCGACCCCGATGATGTTGACGTCTTTGTCGTCAAGGAAGGGGTAGAACAGGCCCATGGCGTTCGACCCCCCGCCGATGGCAGCGATCAGCGTGTCGGGCAGACGGCCCTCGGCCTTTTGCATCTGCTCTTTGGCTTCTTTGCCGATGATCGACTGAAAGTCACGGACCATCGCCGGGTACGGGTGCGGACCGGCCACGGTGCCGATGCAGTAGAAGGTGTCGCGCACGTTGGTCACCCAGTCGCGCAGCGCATCGTTCATGGCATCCTTGAGCGTGCCACGACCAGAGGTAACCGGGATGACCTCGGCACCCAGAAGGCGCATGCGGAAGACGTTAGGGGCCTGGCGCTGCACGTCGTGCGCGCCCATGTAGACGACGCATTTCAGGCCGAACTTGGCGCAGACGGTGGCGGTGGCCACACCGTGCTGACCCGCGCCGGTTTCGGCGATGATGCGGGTCTTGCCCATGCGGCGGGCCAGGATGATCTGCCCCAGCACGTTGTTGATCTTGTGCGCGCCGGTGTGGTTCAGTTCATCTCGCTTGAGATAGATCTTGGCCCCGCCCAAGTGCTCGGTCAGACGCTCGGCGTAATAGAGCGGGCTGGGGCGGCCTACGTAATTGGCCCACAGATCGTCCATCTCGGCCCAGAATGTCGGGTCATCCTTGGCCTTTTCATATTCCTCTTCCAGCGACAGGATCAGCGGCATCAGGGTTTCGCTGACGAACCGCCCGCCAAAGATACCGAAGCGCCCGCTTTCGTCGGGGCCGGACATGAAGGAGTTAAAAAGGTCGTTGGCCATGAGAGTCTCCGTCGTCGTGCCAGATGTTCATAGGAGGTGCGCGCCAGATTTGCCATGCAAAAAAGGCATCAGGCTGCGGATTGCCCCTGTTGCCGCCACAGCTGCCACGCGACGTCGGGGGCTGGGATGTCAGTGCAGGGGAAGTGGTGGAAGTAGAGCACATGCGCAAGGCGCGGCGTGACCTTGAGCAGACGTGCATGCGGACCGCTGTGCGCGTAGGCCATCATGTCTTTGGGAGTGTTCCAGACGCTAAGTGAAAAATAGATGTCATCGCGGGGAAAAACGATGGCGTGGTGGCATCCGGGGCTGTCCTTGGCCTGTTGCAAAGCCTGCCGCGCACGCCAGAAGAACTCAGGTGCTGTCAGCCAGCTTTTCAACCTTACACCACCGATCGCTCCCATCATCGCCCTGCCCTCCTGTCAAAGGGGATACGCCAGAGCGCGCGGGTCGGATCAGTTGTTGCTGACTTGTTTTTCGGAGATCCGCCGTTCGATCTCGCGCCTCAGTTCCAGGTTCTTTTGCGTCTGGCGCACGGACGAGCGGTTGATCAGCAAAACAGTGACCGCCGCACCGATCAGGGCAGCCCCCAATTCGAAGAAGAGATCCACAAAGACGTCGCTGATCAATTGCTCGATCTCATCAGGGTATCGCGCAACGATGATCTTGGACAGGATGATCAGCCCGACGGCGCAGACCAGCAAGGCGATCAGGCGTTTGTCGCGCCCGCCCTCGCGCGCTTTGATCAGCTCCAACCGGCCGGGATCTACTGCGAAAAAGTCGATGTCTCCGGCGTGACGTCGTCCCGCTCGCCCAGCAACAGATCGTAAGGATCAGGCATCCCGAACTTCGGTTGCCGCCAGAAATGCGCGGATCTTGTCCGCATCCTTGACACCTGGGGCGCTTTCGACGCCGGACGATACATCCACCTGGCGCGCGCCGGTCATCCGGATTGCTTCGGCCACGTTTTCGGGCGTCAGGCCACCGGCCAGCATCCACGGCGTCTGCCAGTATTTGCGACCCGCCAGCAGACGCCAGTCGAACGCCAACCCGTTGCCACCAGGCAGGTCCGCGTTCTTGGGCGGTTTGGCATCGATCAGCAGTTGGTCGGCCGCATCCGAATACAAATCGATCTGCGTCAGATCCTCGGCATCGGCGATGCCGATTGCCTTCATCACCGGCAGGCCATAGCGCGCCTTGACTTCGGCCACGCGCTCGGGGCTTTCCTTGCCATGCAGTTGCAACATGTCGAGCGGCACCACGCTCGTGATCTGATCCAACTCGTCGTCCGTGGCATTCACCGTCAACGCAACCTTGGCGACACCAAGGGGCACTTCGGCGGCCAACGCCGCAGCCTCCTTGACCATCAGACACCGTGGTGATTTCGCGAAGAACACAAAACCCACATAGCGCGCACCCGCCTGGGCCGCGGCCACAACATCCGCGGGCGACTTAACCCCGCAAATCTTTGCACTGAGAGTCTGAGACATGGTCTAAATCAGCTGGCCTCGTCGAGGATCGCCAGTACCTCGTCCTTGCCTTCGTTGCTCTTGTCCTTGAGCTTGGTCACTTCGCGTTCCAGCTTGCGGACCTCGCGGTGCTTGACCGAGGCCTCTTTGCGGTGTTTGTGCTCGCGCAGCCATTCCCAGACAAATCCGATGATGATCCCTGCTGCAATACCGCCCAGAACCACCACAAAGAGCGGCAGTGAAATGGTCAGGTTGAAGCCCAGCACACCGGCCAGATCCTCGGGCACAAGTTTGAGGGTCACAAAGTTGCGGTTTGCCAGCGACACGGACACCAGAAGAATGCCAAGGGTCCCCAGAAACGCGTAGCGAATGTAGCGCATGTTGTTACTTTCCGTTCAATCGATCCCGCAGCAGCTTGCCGGTCTTGAAGAACGGCACGTGCTTTTCTTCGACATGCACTGTTTCGCCGGTTCTTGGATTGCGACCAATCCGCGCGTCGCGCTTTTTCACCGAAAAGGCGCCAAAGCCGCGCAGCTCAACCCGGTCGCCCCGCGCCATGGCGCCTGTGACCTCTTCGAACACCGTGTTGACGATCCGCTCCACGTCCCGCTGATACAAATGTGGGTTCTCATCGGCGATTTTCTGGATCAGTTCCGAACGGATCATGGTCAGTTCCCCTCCCAAGGCAACATGGTGGCGCGTAGCTATTTTTGTGATCGTACAGGAAAACTAGAGGCATGGGGAACGTTAAGTCAAAGCGTTAACGGGAAAATTCGGGATTGACGCCCAAATTTTGCGCCCCCTTTTGAAAGAATTTCAACTGGCAGCCGTGCTGCATCGCCGCAATTGGCTCACGCTGCGGGGGCGGCGACAGATGATTCGGTGCCGCAACGTCACATGACAGACCGTAACGGGGCGCCTCGACTGCCCCGTGCCTGATGCAGATCCACCTGTCGCGGCCCATCTGCCGCGCACGACCTTGAACGCGCTGCCGCTTGAAAAATTGCCTGTCCCTTGTAGCGGCTTCGCAGGCATCTGTCTTTCACGTGACCCGCAAGTCTGGAGCTCGGCACAGACTGCTCCGCCCCCCGCGCGCCACGTCGAAAATCCAGCACGTCGCCCTGAGGGCAACACTTCGCCACAACCCCAAGCTCAACCGTATCGCAGCCATGCTGCCAATCACCGCAAATCAACGTTGCCCATATGCTGATGTCGACACCGCCGAGATCTGTCGTCGTTGCCTCGTCGCGGGGGATCAGACCATCCCACTAGTCGATGATAAAGGACGCCTATGTGCTTGCAGACCAAGATGGCAACAGGAGGGACGTTGGCCAGATCTTGTTCGGATCAACATGAGCATGGCTCACGGTTCGTCGTCGTGCTCCTCGCGGTTCCCCTGGTAAAGTGTAGCGCCCACAATCCGAGGCAGCCAATTCTCGCGCCGTATGGTCCAAAGCTCGTAGGTTGGGTTAAACTGATTGGGGCCGTCCAAGGCGCCCAGGTGCAGTTCGATCTCCTCCTCGGAACAGGAAAACACCGACGAGCCACAGCGTGGACAAAAATGCCGTCCCTCATAATGCTGCGTCTGACCGGTCACGGTGACCGCGTTCTGGGGGTAGATCGCCGAGGCATGAAATGGCGCACCGTGGTGCTTGCGGCACTCCATGCAATGGCAGATCCCCACGCGGAGGGGCTCGCCTTGGGCCGCAAATCGAACCTCACCGCACAGGCATCCGCCCATAACCTCGGTCATATGCTGCCTCCTCCCGCGCAGGCCCCGCTCTCGTAAATAGCACATTCCCAACCACAAAGGTTCCGCCCTGGCGAAATGTTTCCCCGCCCCGATGCCGCGGGCAAAATACTGCGTCAAGCAGTGCCGCGCCGGGCGCAGCCCGGCGCCCGGCCCAACGGGAGGAGGTTTTTCGCCAGAAAAATTGACGACGGGCGGGAGGGCTTCGTGGATGAGGGCCTCGTCATTTGTCCTGTTCCGCTTATGTCGCCAGATCGAAATCCCTGTGTCTCTCAGCGCAGCGGAGGGTCGCCCTCGTCCCAGTGCTGCATGTCATGCGCCATGCCACATCATTGCCCTTTTGCGATCAAGGCTATTCAATAGCCATTGAGACGCTTGTCTTGATCATGACGTTGAATTGAACATCTGCTTGAAACTATTGGGACAAACATATGAAAAATCTACTTGGCTCAACTGCTCTCGCTTTCTCTCTTGTGGCTGGCGCTGCTTTGGCTGTCTCGCCCACCGGCTCGGATTTCAACGATACCGGCGACATCCTCGCGCGTTCTGCGCAGCACACCGACATCGACTATGACATTATGGTGCAGCGCGCGACCCAGGCCGCGATCTACTACATGCCTGCCGTTGCCCAGGTTGACTTCATCAAGGCCACAAAGCGTGTAGGCGGCGATTACGATACCGTGAATTTCGTGACCAAACCGTTTGGGTCAGAAAAAGGGTTCCTGACTGCCAACGATACGACCGCCTACGCATGGGGTTCCATCTCGACCAAGAACGGCCCGATGGTGGTCCAAGTTCCCCCGATGAGTGACAAGGTGGACTATTTCGGATCCTTCATCTCGGCCTGGCATGTGCCCATGGTGGATGTTGGCTCCAAAGGCGCAGACCAGGGCAAGGGCGGCAAATACCTGTTCTTGCCACCCGGCTATGACAACGCCTTTGGCACGGCAGCCGACTTGGAGGCACAAGGGTACATTATCGTTCCAGGCCTAGACACGCATGATGTGTCTTACTCGTTCCGCCCGACCCTTCTGAACGGGGCCACCCATGTCGAGGCTGGCTAACACGCCAAGGGCATCAAGGTCTATACCTTGGAGGAGGACGTCAATGGCGACATCGAACCGACGCACTATCTGGACGCCACTGACCTGCCATACGACTGTCTGCCTTACTACAACATGACCTTCATCGAAGACATCAATGATGTGGTGCAAAACAACCCGGTGCGTGAGAAAGACCGTGCCATCTATTCAATGCTGCAAAGCATCGGCATCCAGAAGGGTGAAGCGTTTGAGCCGACCGACATCCAGAAGAAAGCCGCGCTAGAGGGCCTGGAACTCGCTTACGCCTACATGCAGAACAAGTTCATCACCGAAGGTGAGACCGTTGCCCCGCTTTGGGTCAAGGATGGCGAGAAGCTGTCCGAATGGTCGTTCTGGAATTTCGGCCCCCAAGCGCAGATGGGATTCCCCTTCGAAGATGGGGACGAGATCCTGATCGACAAACGCGCCGCGACCTATTTCTACGTCACCTTCCTGCCGAACAAATTGGGTGGTGCGACGTTCTATCTGACCGGTCTGCGCGATTCAGATGGCAACATGCTGAACGGCACGGACACCTACAAGCTCAACGTGCCTGCCGATGTCCCGGCCAAGGACTTCTGGTCGGCCATCGTCTACAACATGGAAACCAAGAACTTTAATCGCGGCGTCGATCGTGTGGGCGCGTCGACCAAAGACCTGGACGACATGGTCAAGAACGACGACGGCTCGGTCGACGTATACTATGCGCCCAACCTGGATCAGGTACCAGAAGGATATGAGGCAAATTGGGTGACCACCCAGAGCGCAACAAATGCCAACGACTGGTTCTTCCTGTTCCGCCTCTACCGCCCTGAAACCAAAGACTGGTTCAAGAACTGGGTGTTGGGCGACGTCGAAAACATCTCGAAACGCTGACAAAAAAGGGCCCCGCAACTTGCGTTGCGAGGCCCCAAATTTTGCAAGCGGATGGATCAGTCGCCCGATTTCAGAGCTGCGCCCAGGATGTCGCCCAGCGATGCGCCGGAATCCGAGGAGCCATACTGTTCCACTGCTTCTTTCTCTTCCGCGATCTCGCGTGCCTTGATCGACAAGCCCAGACGGCGGGTCTTGCTGTCGACGTTGGTGACGCGGACGTCGACCTTGTCGCCGGTGTTGAAGCGCTCGGGGCGCTGCTCGGCACGGTCACGCGACAGGTCCGAACGGCGGATGAAGGATTTCATGCCTTCGTATTCCACCTCGATGCCGCCATCTTCGATTGCGGTCACTTCGACAGTCACGATCGAGCCGCGCTTCACGCCGCCAACGGCTTCGGCGAACTTGTCACCACCCAGGTTTTTGATCGACAGCGAGATACGCTCTTTGTCGACGTCAACCTCGGAGACAACAGCCGAAACCATGTCGCCTTTGCGGTAGTTCTGGATCGCATCTTCGCCACGCTCGTCCCACGACAGGTCGGACAGGTGAACCATGCCGTCGATGTCGCCGTCGAGGCCGATGAACAGACCAAACTCGGTGATGTTCTTGACTTCGCCTTCGACCTGAGTGCCCTCGGGGTGTGTTTCTGCAAACACTTCCCACGGGTTGCGCATGGTCTGCTTGAGGCCCAGGGAAACGCGACGCTTGGCGCCGTCGATTTCCAGAACCATGACGTCGACTTCCTGGCTGGTCGAAACGATCTTGCCGGGGTGGACGTTTTTCTTGGTCCAGGACATCTCGGACACGTGAACCAGACCTTCGACGCCCGGCTCCAGCTCAACAAACGCACCGTAGTCGGTGATGTTGGTGACGCGGCCCTTGTGTACCGATTCCAGCGGGTACTTGGCAGCAACCAGATCCCACGGATCTTCTTGCAGCTGCTTCATACCCAAGGAGATGCGGTGGGTCTCTTTGTTGATCTTGATGACCTGAACCTTGACGGTTTCGCCGATCGACAGGATCTCGGACGGGTGGTTCACACGACGCCATGCCATGTCAGTGACGTGCAGCAGGCCGTCTACGCCACCCAGGTCAACAAACGCACCGTATTCGGTAATGTTCTTGACCACGCCGTCGACTGCCTGACCTTCGGACAGGTTACCGATGACTTCGGCGCGCTGTTCGGCACGCGATTCTTCCAGGATAGCGCGACGCGAGACAACGATGTTGCCACGGCGGCGGTCCATTTTCAGGATCTGGAAGGGCTGCTTGAGACCCATCAGAGGGCCAGCATCGCGCACGGGGCGCACGTCAACCTGCGAGCCGGGCAGGAACGCAACTGCGCCACCCAGATCGACGGTGAAGCCACCTTTGACACGACCAAAGATCGCACCTTCGACGCGCTGGTCGTCGGCATATGCTTTTTCCAGGCGGTCCCATGCTTCTTCACGGCGGGCCATCTCGCGCGAGATAACAGCTTCGCCGCGGGCGTTTTCAGCCGCGCGCAGGTAAACCTCAACTTCGTCGCCGACAGCGATTTCAGGGGCTTCGCCTGGGTTTGCGAATTCTTTCAGCTCGACGCGGCCTTCCATTTTGTAGCCTACGTCGATGATGGCTTGGCCTGCTTCGATAGCGATGACCTTACCTTTGACAACCGAACCCTCTTCGGGGGTGTCCATTTCGAAGCTTTCTTGCAGGAGGGCTTCGAATTCCTCCATGGATGTATCAGCCATGTGGCGTGTGTGTCCTTTACAACGGTTTTTTTCTGGCCGTGCGGTTGTCTCCGCCGGTCTTGGTTAATCCTGCCCAGAACGTGGACCGGAACACATCTGATCAAACAAACACAAAGGGCCGAGGTGTACCCCAGCCCTGCTCAGACATGTCATCCGGACGTTGACCGCCCATGTACAGACACCGCGCGATATAGACAGATTCCCCCACGTACGCAAGAGAAAGCAACGGTCTTGCTCACATAGCAAAGCAACGCCCCTGAAGTTCAGGCCACCTTAAGGGGCTTCAAGGGGCTTCGCTAGGACATGTCCTAATTTTGCAACGGGCACGGCCCCTTCTAATTGAAATGGCAATTTTTCTTGATATTCATTTTGTTTAGTCATAATGATTATGTTGTAGCGTGTAAATTTTGAGGGGAGCAAAATGAACTTGAGCAGATCTTATGAGAAGTCCACATCGCTGTTGACCCTGCTTTACGCGAGTTTGTTTGCCCGCTTCTCAAAGTCGGAAACTGAAGCTTGTGACCGCCCGACGAACGGTTCCCTGACCAAAAGGCTTATGCAGACTTTTGACGAAAAGGCCACCGAGGCTCGACATCCAATTTCACCCGATTGCCGAAATCTGGACCTAGTCATAATGACTTCTGAGAACTTTGACTTCCGAGCACAGGCGACCACCTTACACCCCTACGCTCGATCGATAAGTTACTGCATGGATCCAGCTCAAGCGTGGATGCGCGTTGATCAACTGGAAGAAGAAATGACTGTGTTTTTTATTGACATTGATACATTCGAGGAAACAGTCAATGTTGTTGAAAAACTGCTGTCCTTGAGACAGAAAAAACCTAGCCTCAGTATAGTCATATTGTCTAGAACATTTGCGCGCAATGACTTCTCCATAGTGCGCCAGGCAATTGCGGATTGCTCGTTGAAGCTACCCACGACAACTATGACACTTGGCCTTTCAATTGGCGCTGCTCGAAGCAACGCCCGCGCGCGTCAATACACAACGTTCGAAGACTTCACGAACGCGTCTCATATGGATACAAATCAGTTGACTTGACAACTGTTAAGCACTAGTTAGAACCACGTCAAGTCCGCACACCAAAGACAATCAAGTTGACTGGACTTCCAATCTAAAATACCGTCTTTGCACTTACTACGTCGGTACAAAGCATGGGATTTGGTTATGAGCGCAGGCATTTTTGCCCAAATCGCACAACTGCGAGATTTGCTTAACACGATGGAGCGAGACCTTGGGATTGACAAGCTTTCCCCCAATGAGAGGGATGTGCTGCTTGCCTTCTATGCCAATGCTTGGTGTGATGGCGACGACCGCCCCGTCTGCACAACAGATGTTGTGCGAGAACATCCGACTGTTCAGCGGATTTCTCAGCCTACATTCCATAGAACGCTCAAAAAGTTGGTGGAAAAAGGCCTGGTTTTGCAGGATCGCTCGCTGGGGGCGGGCCTGTATGCTCTCCCCAAGGGTTAGGGAATGGCGCACTCTTCCGGATACATCCAAAACCGCACATGCCGCAGAACAATCGACACATTCAACACTCTCAGTTCACACAGAGTTTTCCTATAGAGGCAGTCGCGACCTCGGACGAAACCAATGAGTGGTGGCCTACTGAGCATAAAACGCTCTGAACTAGCCACAAAGACCCTAGTCTACAGTTCGATCGTGTTCTTTGCGACGAGCTTTAAGGCAGAACTGATCACTCCTTTGAAACATATGTTCCTGTTTGACCCTCTCACAGATACGAACGTTGTGTTCTTGCCATTAGGAATCATTGTAATCATTAGTTTTTTCGAAGGCAAACAGGCACCGTTGTTCATTTTGCCCGGTGCACTGATCAGTCAATTGACCTACTTTGACGTCTCGGTGTCTGGCATAGAATTCTTCGCAATTTTGGCTGTTAACGTCTGTGCAGCATCATTGGTGTTCTGTGTTTTGGATTGGACAACTCTTTGCAATCGTCGAGAAGACATGATGCATTCAAGCGCTTGGAGATTGCTGCTTTTTGGTGGGTTTGTATCTTCGGTGTTAATTTCATTGATGGTGCACAGCATTGAGCAGCAGCATTCGATGATTTGTGCACATACGGCGCAAGTCGTGCTTCTTAACGCGGTTGGATATCTGATCGGGCTGTTCGTGGTGTTAGGGCTGCTGGCTGTTTTCTTTCGCTGCGCCCCGAGATTCAGAAGAAATGCAACCATTGTACGCTGCAAGCAGAACAAACAAGAAGCGGACAGTTGGAACAACAACACCAGATAAAAATGGGGGCTAGTCCGATTGAGGAATACAGAATGCCGTTCCCCACCATTGCCACTGGCAATGCCACTCACACACACTCACGGTTGAACGGCAGATTCCGGGCCACGATATCCATCGTGGCCCGGGTCTTGACTCGAATTTTCGTCGATCAGGCGAACTCAGTTTCGAAGCCGCCATTGCAGATCACAATGGAAAAAAATCGAACACTTCGCTGTCCGCAATCAGTGGTGTGAACTACCCGGCGTTGGGCCTTGTCCCGCTGCCGGGTTCCGGCAGGGTCAACCCAATCTGGTGGCATCTGTCCAACAAAGCTTGGCGGCGGTCCAGCGAGCCGGTTGAGCCGCACAAAAGCTCCATACGGCGCGGCGACCAGCCGAAATAGCCCAACGTGCCCTTGATCCAGGCAGTGTCCAGTGATTGCCCATAGCCCTCTTGCTCGATCTCGTCCGAACGGGCACCGGCGGGGATCAGCAGAACACCCGTACGGGGTTTTTGCAGCGACACCTCGCGATCGTCGAGTTGATCATAGGCCCAGCCCCAGCTCCAGACGCGATCCACCCAGCCCTTGGTCATCGACGGCATCCCCCACCAGAACAGCGGAAACACCAGACAGATGGCATCAGCGCGGGCAATGCGATCCTGCTCGGCCAAGACATCCTTGGGCGTGTCGCCCTCTGACTCTTGCAAGGTCCAAAGCGGATTGAACCCTTCGGCATGCAGATCGGCCAATTCCACGGTATGCCCGGCAGCCTGCGCGCCCTCCATGAACCGGGCGGCGGCAGCGGCGCTGAAAGAGGCAGGGTTCGGGTGGTCAAGAACGGTGAGTACGTGCATGTCATCCTCGGGCTGGTGTCTGAGGGCGACTGTGCAAGCTCAACCTACCTTGAGAGCAAGGGAAAAATGACCCACTTCTGTGCGACAGACACGGTTTGACACGACGTTTGCCTGGGCACCTCCTCTGGTCTGCCCGCCAAATCTTGCCCAATTCAAATATGTGTACTTGACGAATTCCGGCAGTGCTTCACGATGTTATACAGTATCAGCAGAGGGGCCTGAGCTTGTTTCAACGTAATCGGCGACAGTTTTGGAGTACTTTGATCTTGCCAGCTTTGCTGGTTGTCACGCTGCTGTTTCCCGTGGCGTCCCGGTCTGCGCCGGACTTGGTGCAATGGGATGCCTTGGCTTCGACCAGAACCACAGAGGGTGCGCAACAGAGCACCGCAATATCCGTGCCCCCGGCACACGGGCTGGATCCGGACAAACTCGACGAATTTACCGCGTTAGGGTTGGATGTTTCCGTTCTTCAGTCCTCGTCCATAGCCTCGCATCTGCTGGATCAGGCCCTGGTCCTGGATGGCTATGTGCTCCCCCTGACGTGGGAGGCGGATCGAGTTGTGGAGTTTTTGCTGGTGCCCTGGGTTGGGGCCTGCATTCACACGCCTGCGCCACCGCCCAATCAAATCATCCATGTATCCTATCCCGACGGGTTGAGCCTTGCCAAACAGTATGACCCCGTACGGTTGACTGGTGTTTTGAAGCACAAGCCAGACTACCATCCCCTTTTCCTTGTCGATGGCAGCCGGGCGATCCCCACGGTCTATGAGATGGAAAACGCAGCCCTGTTCGGCAAGCCGGGCGATATCGTTGCCGCCTCGGCGTCCAATATCCCGGCCATGGCGCGGGCGCAGATCTGGGTCAACGGGCTGTTCACGCAAAGCATGTCAGCCCTTGGCGGGGGCGGCTCCATTTGGGCGATGGGGTTCGCTTTGCTTTTGTCTTTCGGTTACGGCGCGCTGCACACCCTTGGGCCCGGTCATGGCAAAACGGTTGTCATCTCGTACTTTGTGGGAACCGGAGGAAGCCTGAATCGTGGTCTGAAGATGGGCGTTCAGATTTCCGTGATTCATGTGCTGTCTGCTGTGGTGGTTGTGTTTGTGCTCGACTTCACCGTGCGCTACGCGACCGGGTCCGCACCATCTGACTATCGCGGCATTCGGTTGGGCAGCTACGCGCTGATTATCGCGATCGGAGCCATCATGGTCTGGCAAGCGGTGCGCGCCATTCTGGCACGGCGGTCCGTGCCGCATGAGCACGATCATCACGACCACCACCATCATTCGCATGATCATGATCATCACCACGACCATGGGCATGACCACGATCACGCGCATCATCACGGGCACGCGCACCATACACACGATGCACACAGTGGATGTGCTGCCTGCGCCAGTGCAGCGGCTGCAGAAAGCAGCGGCGGTTGGCTCGCGGCTTCGGTGGGCGTGGTGCCTTGTACCGGGGCGCTGTTGGTGATGCTGTTTGGGTTGGCAAACGACCTGATCTGGCCCGCAATCCTGATGGTTGTGTTCATCTCGATCGGGATGGCCGTGGCCATGTCGGCAATCGGTGTCGCCGCGTTGTGGGGGCGCCAATGGGCGGCCAGCAAGTTTGATGCTGGTTCAAAGGGCCTTGAACGGTTTGAGCTGGGTATTCGTTTTGCCGGTGCGATGTGCGTGCTGGCGATCGGCCTGGTGTTGTTCAGTGTCACCTGGTCCTTGAGCCCGATGCCCGATGTTCCTGTGACCAATATCGCCCAACCTTCGACGGAAAGCACTGGCTGAGAATCGTCGCGAGCAATGCTCCCCCGTTGGTTGGATGGGTCAGAGAAAGAGCCTCTCAAACGAACAGCCCGCCCATCGAGGGGCGGGCCTTTTTCATCTCTGAAGGCCACTTAGCGGCCAAGAGCGTCAGTACAGCTTGTGCAGCATGTCCTTTTCGTAAGCAGCCAGATCAGCCAACTTGCCGGCTTGGACCTGATTGGCCCAATCAGGGTTGGCGATCAGGGCGCGACCGACGGCGACCATGTCGAACTCATCCCGATCCATCCGGTCGACCAGATTGTCGATACTGGCGGGTTCCGCCGCTTTGAAATCGGCGGTGCCATCTTCGGGCAGGAAGTCGGCGTTAAGGCCAACCGAGCCCACGGTGATGCAGGGCTTGCCCGTAAGCTTGCGGGCCCAGCCAGCAAGGTTCAAGTCGGAACCGTCGAACTCGGGCTCCCAAAAGCGGCGGGTCGAGCAATGGAAGATATCGACGCCGGCCTCGGCCAAGGGTTGCAGAAACGCACCCAATTCTTCGGGCGTTTCGCACAGGCGGGCGCCGTAATCCTGTTGCTTCCACTGCGAGAAGCGGAAGATCACTGGAAAGTCCCGGCTGACGGCGGCGCGGACGGCCTTGACCACCTCAAGCGCGAACTTTGAGCGGGCGGTCAAATCTCCACCATATTCGTCGTTGCGCTGGTTGGTCCCGTCCCAAAAGAACTGGTCGATCAGATAGCCGTGCGCGCCATGGATTTCGACCGCATCAAAACCGATCGCTTCAGCGTCCTTGGCGGCTTTGGCAAAGGCGGCGACAACGTCGTTGATGTCGTCCTGGGTCATGGCGTGGCCACGAACCTTGCCCGGCACGGCCATGCCGCTGGGGCTGTAGCCCGGAGTGTCGCCTCCGGGGTTGATGCCCGGCTTGCGAATGGCGCCCACGTGCCAGATCTGGGGCGCGATCTTGCCGCCTGCCTCGTGCACGGCGTCAACCACTCGCTTCCAACCGGCCAGCGCCTCGTCGCCAAAGAAAGCAGGCACATTCGGATAGGCGATGGCGGCAGGGTGATCGACAAAGGTGCCTTCGGTGATGATCAGGCCCACGCCGCCTTCGGCCCGGCGACGGTAATAGTCGATAACGGCATCATTGGGCACGTTGCCGGGCGACATGGTGCGGGTCATGGGCGCCATCACAACGCGGTTCTTGAGGGTCAGTTTTTCGCTTTCCAGCGGGCGAAAGAGGGCGTCGGCCTGGGTCATGTTGTTGGTCCTGCAATCTATGTCTGACAAAAACCGGGGCGGCCTTTCGGACCGCCCCCGCAAGGTGCAAATCAGGCGATCTCGGTCACGAATGTCTCTTTCGACTTGCGGACCTTTTTCATCGGCAGCAGCCAGTCGGCGTCTTCCTGACGGTAGCCAAGCGGCAGCAGCACGACCGAGCGCAGGCCCTTTTCCTGCAAGCCCAAAATCTCATCTACTTTGGCGGGATCGAACCCTTCCATCGGGGTGCTGTCGACGTCCAACTCAGCAGCAGCAGCCAGGGCAAAGCCCAGCGCAATATAGGCCTGACGGGCGGCGTGGTCGTGGTTCACCCGCTCGTCACGCGGCAGGTAGTTGGCTTTGAGGTTCTCGTAATACTGGTTCAGCATCGGGATCTCGCCGCGCTCGTCCGTCATCTGCTGCGTCACCGCGTCGATGCGGTCGGCCGAGTAGTTGTCCCAGGCCGCGAACACCAGCAGGTGCGACCCTTCGGTGATCTGGGCCTGGTCCCAGGCGTGCGGGCGGATCTGGGCGCGGATGTCGGGGTTGGTCACAACAAACAACTCAAACGGCTGGGTACCGCTCGAGGTAGGGGCCATGCGCACGGCCTCGACGATCTGGTCGACCTTGTCTTGCTCAACCGGTTTGGCGGGGTCCATCTTCTTGGTTGCGTAGCGCCAGTTCAGCTTGTCGATCAGGGTGCTTTTGGTCATGTCTTGCGTCCTTTGATGGGCATCTGCCCAGGGGTGGTATAATTTTGTAACCGGCTATATATGTGACACCAGATAGCCCCACAAGAAGGCACATGTCTGAGCCTCGGTCACATAGAGGGAACCACCGCCATGAACAAAGCCAATCAATGCCCTGAATGTGGACGCATAAACGAGGTTCTGGGCCGCGTCGGTGACCGGTGGAGCGTGCTGATCGTGATCTCTCTGGCGCAGTACGGTACGCTGCGGTTCAATGAACTCAAGCGGCATCTTGGGATTTCGCAACGCATGCTCAGCCTGACGTTGCGTGCTTTGGAGCGTGACGGCCTGGTCAACCGCACTTATCACCCGACAATCCCGCCCAAGGTCGAATATTCGCTGACGCCATTGGGGCAGTCGTTCCGCAAACCGGTCGAGGTGATGGGCCTTTGGGCGCTGGAAAACCTGGGCGCCATCGACAAGGCCCGCGCAGCCTATGATGCCGAGGCCGTAGCGGAAGACGCATAACCTCTCAAAGAATAGTCTTTTGGTTTGCGCGCAGACGCTCCTAGAGTGGTGGCAATCAAAAGAGAATTCAGGGAGGGTTTTTGCGTGGGTATCATCACCAGCACATTTCCGGACGTGGCACTGTCCGATTTGACCATTACGCAGCGGGTGTTTGCGGGGATCGACCCCGAGATGACCATTCTGATCGACGGTCCAACCGGGCGCAGCTACACGGGCGCGCAGTTCATGGGAGCCGTCAAATCTCTGGCCGGGGGCCTGGACGCGCGCGGCATGGGTGCAGGCAAATGCGTGGCATTGATGCTGCCCAACATCCCCGAATACTGCATCGCCTTTCATGGCGTGGCCTGGGCCGGGGGCACGGTGACCACGATCAACCCAACCTATACCGCGCATGAGGTGAACCATCAGCTGCGCGATGCCTCGGCCGATACGCTGGTCACGATCGAGATGTTTCTGGAAACCGCCCGCGAGGCGATCAAGGGCACAGGCGTGACCAAGATCGTGGTGATTGGTGACGCGCCCGAAGGCACGGTGGCCTTTTCCGATCTGATGGGCGCCCCCATGGCCGAACAGGCCCCGGTGGATGTGGCCGAACACGTGGTGGCGCTGCCTTACTCGTCGGGCACGACCGGCCTGCCCAAAGGGGTGATGCTGACCCATCAGAACCTGGTGGTGAACACCGATCAGACGCTGGTGCCCTCGGACCTGACAAATGGCGAGCGAACTGTGGTGTTTCTGCCGTTCTTTCACATCTATGGCCTGCAGGTGATGATGAACATCTACCTGGCTGCAGGCGGTGCGCTTGTCACCATGCCGCGCTTTGACCTGGAGCAATATCTGGACCTGATCAGCGAAAACAAAACGCCCAGGCTGTGGATCGTGCCGCCGGTGGCGCTCGCTTTGGCGATGCATCCGCTGATTGACAAGTATGACCTGTCGTTCACAGATCAGATCTTTTGCGCAGCTGCCCCACTCGGGGCGGACGTCGGCGATGCTTTGGCCAATCGGCTGAGCGCGCGGGTCAATCAGGGCTATGGCATGACCGAGCTTAGCCCGGTGAGCCATATTTCTCCCAACGGGGTGGGCAAATCGGGGGCTTCGGGCGTCACCATCCCCAGCACCGAATGCCGGATCGTGAACCCCGAGACGATGCAGGATGCCGCAGACGGCGAAGACGGCGAGCTGTGGATCCGCGGGCCGCAGGTGATGAAGGGATACCTCAATAACCCCAAAGCCACCGCCGAGACAATCACCGAAGACGGTTGGCTGCGCACCGGGGATATCGCGCATTTCGATGACGAAGGATTCGTCTATATCACGGACCGTCTGAAAGAGCTGATCAAGTACAATGGGTTTCAGGTCGCGCCTGCCGAGCTGGAGGCTGAGCTGTTGACCCATCCCGACATCGTGGACGCTGCTGTGATCGGCAAACCGGACGATGCCGTTGGAGAGTTGCCCATGGCGTTTATCGTGGCTGCTCCGGAACAGACCGCGCCCGATCTTGAGGCCGTGCAAGCCTATCTGGGCGATCGGCTGGCGCATTACAAACAGGTTCGCGTGCTTGAGGTGATCGACGAGGTGCCAAAATCGCCGTCGGGCAAGATATTGCGTCGTTTTCTGAAAGACCGCATCACAGGTTGACATGCTAGGGCTTGGATGAAGGGATCAGGCGGGTGTTTTCGGCACCCGCCTTTTTCGTCAGGTACGATACGAAAGGCAGCCTCATGAGCAACCACACCAATTTCCTGGTCATTATCTCGGATGAACATCGCAAAGATGCGATGGGTTGCGCGGGTCATCCGATCGTGAAGACGCCAAACCTGGATGCCTTGGCTGCACGTGGCACGATTTATGACGCAGCCTATACCCCCTCGCCCATGTGCGTGCCCACGCGGGCCGCGCTGGCGGCGGGCGATTGGGTGCACAAGACCGGCAATTGGGACAGCGCCACACCCTACACCGGGCATCCGCGCAGTTGGATGGGCCAACTTCGTGACGCGGGGCGCGAGGTGGTGAGCATCGGCAAGCTGCATTTCCGCTCTGGCGAGGATGACAACGGGTTTTCCGAGGAGATCCTGCCAATGCATGTGGTGGGGGGCGTGGGCTGGGCCGTGGGTCTGCTGCGGGAAAACCCGCCGCCCTATGACTCTGCTGCAGAACTGGCTGGCGATGTCGGTGTCGGCCCGTCGACCTACACCGACTATGACCTGGCCATCACGGACGCGGCCGAGGCCTGGCTGGCCGACCCTGCACGCCAAGAGCATCCCTGGGCGGCTTTCGTGTCGCTGGTCAGCCCACATTACCCCCTCACCTGCCCCGAGGGGTGGTCGGCGCTTTATGACCCCGCGGATATGGATTTGCCGGTGGGTTACGGCCAGGACATCCCCGATCACCCC
This sequence comes from Falsiruegeria mediterranea M17, assembly GCF_900302455.1. GTDB lineage: Bacteria > Pseudomonadota > Alphaproteobacteria > Rhodobacterales > Rhodobacteraceae > Falsiruegeria > Falsiruegeria mediterranea. The sequence goes on along the minus strand of NZ_ONZG01000006.1, from coordinate 178,350 downwards.
GAGCTGCGCAACATCAAGGACTTCTTCCACTACGACGACTATTTCGACGAACAGAAGATGCGCGAGGCCAAGGTGGCCTACTACGGGCTGACGTCCTTCATGGATGACTGTGTGGGCCGCGTCCTGAAAGCGCTGGAAGAGAGCGGGCAGTTGGAAAACACAGTGGTCCTGTATGTTTCGGACCACGGTGACATGATGGGGGATCAGGGGTTCTGGACCAAACAGGTGATGTACGAGGCCAGCGCCGGTGTCCCGATGATCGCCGCAGGTCCGGGGGTTCCCGCCGGGCACCGGGTGGCAACCTGCACCAACCTGGTCGATATCGCGGCCACCGCGCGCGAGGTCTGCGCAGTGCCCGAGGACGATGCCAGCGCGGAGCTGCCAGGCATGTCCCTGCGCAATATTGCCAATGCGCCGGATGATTTGGATCGCACAGGGTTCAGCGAGTATCATGACGGCGGCTCCAAGACCGGGACGTTCATGGTGCGGTGGGGACACTGGAAATACGTGCACTACGTGGGCCATTCACCGCAGCTTTTTGATTTGAACACGGACCCGCATGAACAGGTGAACCGTGCCGTGGACGGCGTAAATGATCCCGAGGTTCGGGCAGCCCTGATCGAAGGCGAACGGCGCCTGCGCGAGATATGTGACCCCGAGGACATCAACGCCCGCGCCTTTGCCGATCAGCGCCTCAAGATCGCAGAACTTGGCGGGGAAGAGGCCTGTCGCACGGCCTTTGTGTTCAACCACACGCCAACACCCGTTGAGCAAGCGGAGCTGAACAGGCAAAAGGACACGCATTGACGTAAGGTCATGAGTGGGAAATCGCCAGTTTGGGCTAAGTCTCGACGCTTTTTCCGCTTCGAACTATGGAAAACCTTAATTGAACCCTTCGTTCCGGGGACATAGGTACGTCCGACAGATTGCCTCCCCGGACCGGATTTTGACGATGTTCCGACGGCGGCACGGTCTTTGCTCAGCAAGGATCAGATACACCCGCCGTGGACTACGACGTCCTGCCATCACTCACGAACGGCGGGTTGGGCCGGAGCGCCGAAAGGTTGCTCCGGCCTCCTCTCTTGTTGACGAGAACACAACTCTTGGAATGGGCCGCGTTGGTTCCCAACAATTTCGTATGAAGGACAAGTCCTAAGCTGCAGCCTGCTTTCCAGACAACCACCAGGTCTCCACCTCGCCAATACCTTTGACGTCGACCAGCCCGCGTGGAACAAATTGGAACCCCGGTTCCAGCTCTGCCTTTACCTCTGCAGTGACTTGAATGCGGCCCGGTTCCCCGAGGCTTTCCATTCTAGAGGCTGTATTCACCGTCTCGCCCCAAACGTCGTAGAACAGCTTTCGGCTCCCGATAACACCAGCCACGGCCGGACCTGCGTGAAGCCCGATGCGAACCTCAAGGCCTTCGGGAAACTCCGAAGACATCTCGATCACGACCCGTTGCATGTCCAGGGCCATCTCTGCCACGCGATGGACCGGGTCCCCGACTGGGGACGGCATCCCGGCGGCAACCATATAGGCGTCCCCGATGGTCTTGACCTTTTCCAGCCCGTGTTTTTCCGCCAGCTCATCAAAGGCACTGAATATCTTGTTCAGAAAACCCACGACATCCTCGGGCGGCAATGAAACGGCCCTGGGCGTGAAATCCACGATGTCGGCAAACAGGATCGCCACCCTGGGGAGGCTATCGGCGATTGTCCTGTCCGGTTCGAGCTTCAGGCGGGCTGCTATGTCGGCGGGCAGCAGGTTGTACAAAAGCGCCTCAGACTTGGCATGCTCTTTTGCCAACTCTGCACGCTGGCTTTCGACTTCTTGGTAGAGGTCGCCAAGCTGCTCACTCGTGGCGTTGACATTGTGAGCCAACTCGCCGAGCTCATCCCGATTTGGAACAGAGACACGGGCGTCAAAGCCCCCTTTGGCAACTGTATCCAGCGTTTGTCCGATCCGCCGAACCGGCCAGATCAGAGAGGACGAGATGGCATAGCCCAGCAAGAGCGATATGCCTACGGCGACCATTGCCGAAGTAACCACCAATTGGCGCGAGGTCTGATAGGCCACAGCCGTCGACCTGGCCTTGGCGGCCATGTCTCTTTCGATGCCTTGGACGACGGTATAAACATCGCGCTGAATGCTGCGCAGCGGTTCAAACAGTTTTTCCATGGCATAAGGGGCTGCCACCGGCTTGCCTTCTTCGCGACGCAGGCGTTGCACCTCGATGGCATGTGGCCGGAGAACCGCCAACTCAAACCGAAGGCGCGCAACTAGGTCCGCGTCCTGCATGCCAGCTTGCCCGAAGTGCCGAACGCCCTTGGCAACGAACAATTGAAGGTCGCCGACACGAGCATCAACTGGGGCGCCAAAAAATCCCCCTGACCCCGCATTGTTGAGCCCATAGGGTGTGTATTGTCCGACAGTCATCGCGATAAGATCGCCGACATATGCGTGGATTTGGGTGAAATACTCGATGCGCTCCTGATCTCGGATCAATGCTTGGGTACGGGCGTGAGACTGCTGCAATGAGTAGAGCCCAAAAAGCGACAAGGCGACAAGCAGACCGGTGATGCCCATGAATGCAATCAGCAGTTTGGAGCGGATCGATAAGCCAATCGCTGCAACGCATCGCGTCAGAATATTGGGTTGTTTAACCACCATCGGAAGAAATCCTAGAGGGAAATCTAGAAAACAATCTGCGTCCAAGTATGCCCTTTTGACCAGGGTTTCGCAAAATACATTCATTTTGGGGGCCATCACCCGCGCTGTAGAAATACGGGGGTTGGTGCAAACAGCGCTGTCGCGACAGCATGTTTCGCTTCGCAGTCTTGCAACATTGGCTCCGATCGCCGCCAATCCGCTTGCACCTGCTTAGATCTCTTCGCCCTTCTTGAGAAGTTCCTCGATCAGCGCGCGTTGCAGATTGCCGCTGTCGCCGCCGCCATATTGCGCGGCGCCCCCCGAATAAAGCGTTCCGTAGGTTTTGGCGATGTTGACGGTCTGCGCCAGGCCCGAGATGAACTGATCCTTTTCCAGCGGCGACAGCGGGTGAATGAACGCAGCCCATAGCGTGCCGTTGGCAATGGCATAGCGGGCGTCGAGCGCGGTATCGAAATTGGCCTGCATCATCCGCTGCATGTCTTCACTTGTCAGTTCGTCTGCTCGGCGGATCGGAACCATGGCGCGCATGCGGTCGGCGACCGGATCAGTCACCACGATAATCGGCACGCCTGCAACGGACAGCTCGAACCCCGGACCGCGTGGCTGTGCATCAGGATCGAGGACAAAGATGATCTTACCCAGCCGTTCATAAGTCATCGGCTGTTCGGCTTCGCTGGCCTTGGGCGCTTCCTCCGCGTCCTGAGCAGCGGTCATCGTGCCCAGGGACAGCATCGACAAGAGCAGGACAAGACGGATCATGGCGGGCCTCCGGGTTTGGGATATTCCAAGCCTAGGGAGGCGCGCACCGATGAGCGATACACAGGTTGGTGATCGGCTCAACCGTCATGCGGTAACCTGCCCTGCACGATGGCGATGGCTGCCGCCAGCGCGTCGTCGATCGACAGCTCGCTGGTGTCCACCAAATTCGCGTCCTTGGCAGGGATCAGTGGGGCCTGCGCGCGCTCCATATCGCGGGCGTCGCGTTCCTTGACATCGGCCAGCACCTGTTCGCGGCTGATATCCGCTCCCTTGCCCGCCAACTCCAGATAGCGGCGCTCGGCGCGCACTTCGGGCGTGGCGGTGACATAGAGCTTTACCTCGGCTTCGGGACAGATCACCGTACCGATATCGCGGCCGTCCAGCACCGCCCCACCCTCGCGGCGGGCAAAGGTGCGCTGGAAGTCCACCAATGCCGCGCGCACTTCGGGGATGACGGCGACCTTGCTGGCGGCCTGCGCCACATGCGCAGTGCGCAGGTCGTCACGCTCCAGATCTTCGGGCCTCAGCTCCAACGCGGCGGCCTCGGCCGCTTCACCATCCAGCGTCCGACGGCCAACGGCGCGGTAGAGCAGCCCGGTGTCCAGATGCGCAAAGCCGAAATGCGCCGACACGCCCTTTGAAATCGTGCCTTTGCCGGCTGCGGCCGGTCCGTCTATAGCGATGGTGAAACGCATGGAGCTCCCCTAACAAGGTCTGTCTCACCTTATTTGATCTGGGCGCCGCTTTGGCAATCCCCGGCGCTGCGTTTTCCATGCCGGGGACAGCGCTTAGTTGCCTGTCAGAGCCTCATAGACCGCGTTGCGCAAGACCGGGCGGTAGTATTCGCGCTGTTCAGGATTCTGAATCATGAAGACAACGGCCATGTCCTTCGCCGGATCAATCCAGAAGTAGGTTCCGGCAAAGCCGCCCCACCACATGTCCCCGACCGAGCCCTTGCCAGTTCCCGCCTCAGACTGACGCACAGCAAAGCCCAGGCCAAAGGTGTTCTCGTCCCCCAAGAGGTCATAATTGCCCGGACGCACACCAATCAATTGATCCCTACCCATATCCGCCACGGTTTCGGGTTTCAGGATGCGAACGCCATCCAACTCACCGCCGTTCAACAGCATACCTACAAATTGCAGGTAATCCGGCGCGGTCGACATCAGGCCACTGCCGCCCGAGTGATAGGCAGGTTCGATCATGGGATCGAACAGGAACCCCTGCTGGCCTGGCAGGGCGATACGGTCGTCCTTGTCCTGTGGCACAAAGAATGCGGTGTCGATCATGTTCAGGGGATCCAGGACCTCGGCCTGCAGGAACTGATCGAGCCGCTGCCCTGAAACAACTTCGATCACATGGCCCAAAACATCCGTTGACCTGCCGTATTCCCAGGCCGCGCCGGGTTCATGTTCCAACGGCAGCCTGGCGATCAGACGGGCGTGATCGCCGGTACTGACCGCGGTGTCCAGCAGGTTGTGTTTCTTGTATTCGTCGCGCGCAAATGTGTCGCCGAAGAACCCGTAAACGATGCCCGAAGTGTGTCGCAGCAGATCTCGGACAGTGATCTCGCGTTCGGGCTCATAAAGACCGCTCACCTCGATCAGTTTGGTTTCGGCAAATTCGGGGATGTATTGGCTGAGTGGCGCGTCGAGTTCCAAATGCCCGCGTTCGACCAGTATCATGGCCGCGACCGAGACGATGGGTTTGGTCATTGAAAAGATCCGGAAAATGTCGTCGATCTCTTGGTTTGGGCCATCGGGTGTCCGTTTACCCGTCGCGTGGTGCAGTGCCAGCCTGTCGTTCCGCAGGATCGAAACCGTGCCGCCCAGAATACGCCCTTCGGCCAAGTCCCTGTCCAGCATCTGCGCGATACCGGCCACCTTGTCCGGATCAAAGCCCACCTCGGCCGGATCCACTTGATCAAAGGCAGCGACCCATGTGGGCAAAAGCGCAAACCCGGTCACGGTCAGCGCCTGAATAATGGATTGTTTGAACATCTATCTCTCCCTGATTGCGCCTGTTCAAAACGGCGCAATCAGAGTGTAACATGAAAATTGAGTTATCGTTCACTTATTTCCCCGTCAATCGCAATTGCAGGGCTCGGATGGAGTATGTTAAAGAACGTACACTCACTCAATTCAAGAGACGATCATGGATATCTGGTTTTACGTCGGCATCGGCCTGATCCTTTGGGCGGTCAAGGATCTGTTCATGGGCTACACATACCTGTGGGAACCCGTCGCAAGCGACGAGGATCCGTGGACCTATTGGACCGTATTGCTGGTGTGGTTCGCCCTTGGCATCGGCACCGTGGTCTGGTCACTCGGCTATATCTAAGCGACAGCGAGGGGGTTAACCCCGCGCGACCTTTGCCCCAAGGCTGGCCATCAGCGGCTCGAAGATCGGGAAAGACGTGGCGATCGGGCCACCGTCATCGACCGAAACTGGCGATTGCGCACCCATGCCCATCACCATGAAGGACATGGCGATGCGGTGATCCAGATAGCTTTCGCAGGTGCCGCCACCCGGAACGTTGCCGATGCCCAGTCCTGTGACCGACCACCAATCGTCACCCTCGTCCACGGTGACACCATTGGCGCGCAGGCCTCGGGCCATGGCATCAATCCGGTCACTTTCCTTGACCCGCAGCTCCTTGACGCCCGCCATCATCGTGGTGCCGGTAGCATTTGCGGCGACAACGGACAGCACCGGGTATTCGTCGATCATCGACGCCGCGCGCTCGGGCGGCACCTCAATGCCCTTCATGTTGGGCGAATACCGCGCGCGCAGGTCCGCGACCGGCTCGCCGCCCTCTTCCCGCTCGTTCTCATAGGTCAGATCAGCGCCCATCTCGCGCAGCGTGGTAAACAGCCCTGCGCGCGTCGGGTTCAGGCCAATGCCCGGCACCAGAACGTCCGAGCCCGGTGCAAGCAGAGCGGCACAGACGGGAAAGGCCGCCGAGGACGGATCACGCGGCACGGCAATGACCTGCGGTTTCAGCTCAGGGCGTCCTGTCAGGGTGATCACCCGACCCTCGTCGGTGTCCTCGACCGTGATCTCGGCACCAAATCCTGCCAGCATCCGTTCAGAATGGTCGCGGGTGGCTTCCTTCTCGATCACAACGGTCTGGCCCGGTGCATTCAGGCCCGCCAGCAGAACGGCGGATTTCACCTGAGCCGAGGGGACTGGCACTTCGTAGCGCACCGGCACAGGGTCCGCTGCACCCACGATGGTCATCGGCAAGCGCCCGCCCTTGCGGCCCACGGTCTGCGCTCCAAACAGCGCCAGCGGGTCGGTCACCCGGGCCATGGGGCGGCCATTCAGGCTGGCGTCGCCGGTAAAGGTCGCCGTGATCGGAGAGGAGGCCATCGCCCCCATGATCAGCCGCACACCGGTGCCCGAATTGCCGCAGTCGATCACGTTGTCGGGCTCGGCAAAACCACCAACGCCCACACCATGCACCGACCAGCTGCCATCCTCATGTTTGGTCACCTCGGCTCCAAAGGCGCGCATGGCCTTGGCGGTATCCAACACATCCTCGCCCTCAAGCAATCCGGTGATCCGGGTTTCACCCACCGCCATGGCACCCAGAATGAGTGAACGATGCGAGATCGACTTGTCGCCCGGCACCTCGGCCACACCGCTCAGCGGACCACAGGGGCTTGAGGTCATCGGGATGGGCGTGCCGTGTCCGGACATGGGGCGGTTCCTTTTCGTGCGATCAGTCCCGACCCGATTACCCAATTGCCCCATCAGCGTCCAGCGGCAAAGGCGTTGACAGATTGTTGGCGATAGTGGGAGTGCGAAAACCAGGCGCTTTTGGCTCAGCGACACCTGTCTGGTTCAAGCACACTTTGCCAAATGCTGCGTCGTGTTTGAACGACTGCACCTCGCTGCTGAACAAACCGCGGCTTTCTCCAGGTCAAACGCAGCGGTGTCTTCTGTTATTGACATCGCAGATGTGAGTCAGATAAGGAACAAGTGTGAACAAGTATAAACATGACTCTACAGGTAGCGAACTGATTGGCGCCTCCAAGTCCGTCAAGATCGCGCATTTGCTCGAGAACGAAATTCGTTCAGGCGTTCTTGGCAAGGGGGCACCGCTGGCCAGCGAGAATGCTCTGGTCAAGCGGTTCTCGGTAAGTCGCAATACCGTGCGCAAGAGCCTTGAGATTCTGAGCAGCAGAGGGTTGATCACAACCAAGAGCGGCATCGGCTCATTTGTGACCTTTGGCGGCAAAACCATCGACGACCGATCCGGTTGGAGTGTGGCCCTGTCTTCCGGTGAAACGGAGCTTGGCACACGGGTACTGCGACTATCACGTGGAGCGATGGACATTCCGGGGGCACCTGACAACCTGGGCTCCGACTTTCTTTCCGTGGATCGCTTGCGGTTCCGACTTCAGACAGGTGAAGGAGTGTCGCTGGAACGTAGCCGTATCGCATGGCGGGACGGGCTTTCTGAGGTGCTCGACGAGGGGCTGAAGAAAGGATCCTTGACCGAGACGCTGCGGTCCAAGGGCCTTGTCGTCGCAAGTGGGGATGAATGGGCAAGCGTGCTGCCTGCGCTTTCCAATGAAGACGCGCAACTGATGGGGCGCAAGGCAGGCGAACCGATGTTGCGTTTGCGCAGGCTTACCAAAGCGGCGGATGACACGGTCATCGAATATGTCGAAAGCACATTGGACCCTGTGCTGTTTGGCTTGCATATGGAATTCTGAGGATGACTACCGAGCTTCAGCTTGATCGTGCATGTGGAGCCCTTGCAGGGGTCGCAATAGGCGATGCGCTTGGAATGCCGTCCCAAACTTTGCCCTGTGAAGATATTGAACGCCACTACGGGGTGATTTCAGATTTCCTGGCACCTTTTCCGGATCATCCTGTCTCTCATGGCTTGCAGGCCGCACAAGTTACAGATGACACCGAACAAACGTTCCTGTTGGCCAACCGGTTGATCACGGATGGCGGGCGCGTTGACGAGACCCGTTGGGCCAATGATTTGCTCGCATGGGAGGAAGACATACGCGCGCGCGGGTTGCGTGATCTGTTGGGACCGTCCTCAAAGGCCGCGCTAGACGCCATTCTGGCAGGATCATCTGCTGAAGAAACCGGTCGAAACGGAACAACCAATGGGGCGGCCATGCGCATCGCGCCCATCGGAATTGCAACCCCGTTTGATCCAATGTCGCGTTTTATCGACAGTATCGAAATGGCTTGCCGCATGACTCACAACACGGGCGAGGCAATTGCCGGTGCCGCAGCTGTGGCGGCCGTGATCAGCTGTGGCATTGGCGGACTTGATTTTGACGATGCGATTGAAACCGCATTGCATGCCGCCGCCAAAGCGCAAGATCGGGGTTTCCCGGTCGGGCATCTCGACATGCGCGACCGCATTGTGAAGGCTCTGGATGTCGCTGAAAAACACGCCTCTGAAAAAGCATTGGCCGAAACAATCGGCACATCGGTTGCCTCTTGTGAATCTGTCGCCACCGCCTTTGGCGTGGTTCGTCTGGCTGACGGGGATCCATGGGAAGCGGCCAAAATAGCCGCAAACATTGGGGATGACACCGACACAATCGGAGCAATTGCCGGAGCGATGGCAGGTGCTTGCGTGGGACTGAAGGCAATACGTCCCGACGCCGTGAAAACAGTTCGTGACGCCAACGATCTGCCGATTGAAGCCACCGCCTCTGGCTTGCTTGCTCTGCGTGCAGATGGCGAGGCTCCCGCGAATGGTAAAATGGAACATGCATCATGAGTGGTCGTCTTCTTCAGATGTCCGGTGTGGTTGCAGATCTTCTTTACGAGGTTGACCACGTGCCGGCCGCGGGTGAAGAAGCCATCGTTCGGGGGTTCTCCATCACGCCAGGTGGCGGGTTCAACGCGATGGTGGCCGCCAAACGCGCTGGCATGATGGTCTGTTATGGCGGCTCAATCGGCTCGGGTCCGTTTGCCAACATTGTGCGCGAGGGCCTGAACGCAGAAGGCATACCATTCCTGCGTACACAGGATCTGGAACGTGACCAGGGATGTTGTTCGGTTCTGATTGATCAGGACGGTGAACGGACATTTGTGGCCAGCGACGGTGCAGAAGGTCATGTGACAGCCGACACGTTGGCGCAGATCAGTTTTTCTGATTTCGACTGGACGCTGTTGTCGGGCTATGCCCTCCATTATGCCGGGTCCCGCTATGTTCTGCAGTCCTGGCTCAACTCGGACGCACCTATATCGAACCTGGTTTTTGATCCCTCTCCTGTTGTGGCGGCAATCCCACAAGAGGCTCTGGCGGCGGCCCTGAACCGGGCAACCTGGGTCAGCGCGAATGCGCGCGAGGCGGCGATCCTGACCGGGAAATCAAACCCGGTCGAGGCCGCCTTGGCGCTCGCGGAATCACGTCCGGCATCAGGCGGGGTGGTTATCCGAAACGGATCAAAGGGATGTTTGGTCGCCACCCATCAGTATTGCCGTGAAGTACCTGCCTATCGTGTGCAAGCGGTCGATACCAACGGCGCAGGCGATACGCATGTGGGCAGTTTCATCGCACGGCTATCGCAAGTCGATGACCCGATGCGTGCGGCTGAATACGCAAATATCGCCGCCGCATTGTCAACGACACAAAAAGGCCCGGCGACAGCGCCCACACACGCGGCCGTGAAAGAGGCAACTCAAAAGAAAGAGGCCGGTTAGTCGAGACAATCCAACTTCACTGAACAACTGGGAGAAGACCTGTGAACAAACCAATAATACTGGCCGCCACTCTGGCCATTTCCGCCACTGGAACAGCCGTGTTGGCAGATGAGATCCGCGTATTGAACTGGCAAGGTTACGGGACTGATCTGGGTTGGGCCGTAGATGCCTTTTCCAAGTCGACCGGACATACCGTGATCCACGAGTATTTCAATTCCGAGCAGGAGATGCTGACAAAGCTGCGGACGAATCCCGGGGCATATGACGTGGTACTGATCAACGCCGCGTTTACGCCTCAGGCACAGGGTGAAGGCCTGATCGGGCCAGTTGATGCCGCATCGATCGCAAACCTTGCGGACGTGCCCGAAAATCTAAAAGGCAATGAAGACCTGAACGCTGGCGGCGCTTTGCATGGTGTGCCCTGGACCTGGGGTCTTACATCATTTGCCGTGAACACCAATGAGGTGGACGAGTTACCGACGTCGATCGAAGTGTTTTGGGACACCGCGCACGAAGGAAAAGTCTCCATTCGCGACGATGCGTTGGAGGCGGTACAGTTCGCTGCGATTGCAACCGGCCAGGACATCAACAACATCACTGATCTGGATGCAATCGAAGCCAAACTGTCCGACCTGATGCCTCAGATCAAAACCTATTGGGGTTCGGAAAACGACTGGAACCAGTTCATGGCTGCCGGCGATCTGGATGTCGCCACCTTCTGGTCCGGCTCGGCAAGCCGGTCGATGGCCGCGGGTCTGCCCGTACAGTTCATTGTGCCGCAGGAAGGCGCAATTGGTTGGCTTGATGGACTTTCCATTCCAAGTTCTTCGACCAAGAAAGAAGCGGCGCATCAGTTCATCAACTGGATGATCGACCCGGAATTCTATGTGAAATGGGCCGCCGAAGGTGCCCCAGCATCGGCCAATGCAAAGGCCGCAGCAGCCTTGCCGGATGATGCATTCAACAAGCGTGTGCTTGGCGATCCCGAAGTTGTCGCCCGCGTTCAGTTCCAGCGCCCGGTTTCGGACGAGAACCGCGAAAAATACCTTGAGTTGTGGCAAAGCTTGAAGGCCGCTCAATAAGGCACACAGAAGGGACAGCTGTCATGTCAACGGTTCTTGCAAATCAGGAGCGGCTGAGAATTTTCGGACTGCTTTCCCCTGCCTATCTTTGGTTGACGGTGGCGATCTTTCTGCCGCTGTCAGCCATGCTCTACTTCAGCTTTCTTTCAGAGGTGCCGTTCGGTGACGCAGAGTGGTCTCATACGACAGAAAACTACGAAGCCTTCTTTCAGACGTCTACCTACGCAATTCTGCTTTGGAAATCCATTCGACTTGGGTTGATCGTCACCTTGGTCTCGGTGCTTGTCGGATTTCCCTGCGCCTATGTGCTAGCCAAAGTGATCAAGGGCCGGTCGCGCGAAGCGCTGTTTCTGCTTGTCATCCTGCCCTTCTGGTCCAATTCACTGGTGCGCATCTTTTCCTGGGCCATTGTGCTGCGCGGCAATGGCGTTCTAGAAATCGGACTAAACGCGGTGCTGCCATTTGAGGTGGACGTGAACCTGATGTTTTCAACACCGGCCATCGTGATCGGGTTGGTTCATTCCTACCTGCCCTACATCATTCTGACATCCTATCTGGCGCTTCAGGCGATTGACGACAATCTGATCGACGCCGCCAGGTCAATGAGCGCCAACAAACTCACCATACTGTGGCGGATTATCTTGCCACTGTCGCTGCCGGGCCTTTTGGCAGGCGCTGTTCTGATCTTTGTGCCTGTCGTCGGTTCATTCATGGAGCCGCGCATCCTGGGTGGACGTGTCGGCACCTATTTCGGAACGGTGATCGAAGATCAATTTGTGGCCGTTTACAATTGGCCGCTTGGCGCAGCGCTGTCGTTCATTCTGCTGGCCGTCGTGCTTCTGATCCTCGCCGTGGCCAGCCCCGTCTTGAGGAGAGCCCAGACATGAGCGGCACGTTTCTGGCAAGACTTGGGAAGCTGTGGCTGGCGCTGATCCTGTTCTTTCTCTATGCCCCGATCTTTGTGATGGCCTTCATGTCGTTCAACGCCTCGCAGTACTACCAGTTGCCGTTTGAGTTTTCGTTGAAATGGTATGAAAAACTGGCAGGAAACACAGAGATCATCGACGCGGCGACCCGGTCGGTTGGCATCGCGATCATTACCACGATCATCGCGACCATTCTTGGCACGGCGGCTTCGGTGGCGCTGTTCCGGTTCGAGTTTCGCGGCAAGCGGTTTCTACAGGTCATGCTGTTCCCGCCGATTGCCATTCCCTGGCTGATCACTGGCACCGCAATGCTGATCTTTTTCTTTGGCATCGGTCTGGGGCGTGGCACACCCTCGGTGATCATCGGGCACGTCGCGCTGGCGCTGCCTTACGTGATTGTCGTTGTCAGCGCGCGACTCGCCACATTCGACGCGACGCTTGAAGAGGCCGCCCGTTCAATGGGCGCGGATGGCTGGACCGTGACGCGCCGGGTGACCCTGCCCTGGATTTCTTCGGGCATCATTGCAGGTGCACTATTTGCTTTCGCCGTCAGTTTTGACCAGTTTGTCGTGTCCTATTTCCTGTCCGAACCGGGTGACAGCACACTGCCCGTGTTGATCTACACATCCATTCGCAAGGGGTTCACCCCAGAAATCAATGCAATCTCGACAATTATCATTGTTGTCTCAATGGCCGTGATGCTGGTCGCAGCGCGGTTTTCAAACTTCGGAGGAGAACGCTGATGGCCGAAGTCTCTGTTCAAAACATTACCAAGTCTTTTGGATCACTGAAGGCACTGAATGACGTCACAATGGACTTCCCCGATGGCGGGTTCTTTGCTTTGCTCGGCCCATCTGGAAGCGGCAAGACAACTCTGCTGAGAACGATTGCCGGGTTCATCTTTGCCGACAGCGGCTCAATCCGGATTGGGGATGAATTCGTCGAAAACACGCCAGTCGAGAAACGTGACATTGGCATGATGTTTCAGAACTACGCCTTGTTCCCAAACATGACCGTGGCCGACAATATCGGCTTTGGACTGCGCGTGCGCAAAGTCGGGGCGACCGAAGAGAAGCGGCGCATTGGTGAAGCTCTGGAACTCGTGCAGCTTGGTCAGCATGGAGACCGCAAACCCCACCAACTGTCTGGGGGACAACGGCAGCGGGTTGCACTGGCGCGGGCGATCGTAACGAACCCGCGGGTGCTCTTGCTGGACGAACCGCTTTCAGCGCTGGACAAGGCCTTGCGCGTGGACATGCAGTTTGAGTTGAAGCGCATTCAACGCGAGATTGGCATCACAACGGTCTTTGTGACGCATGACCAAGAAGAGGCCCTGACCCTGTCCGACAAAATCGGCATTCTTCGGGACGGCAAAATGATCCAGGCCGGCCCCCCCCGAGAGGTGTACAACAACCCGGTTGATCTGTTCACCGCCGCATTTCTGGGCGAGGCCAACATACTGTCAGATATTTCCGGGGACGGCGCTGACATTCGCACCCCGGCCAATCTGCCCGCAGGCGGCACCTTGGCAGTGAGACCTGAAAACATCACAATTTCCACGTCGAAGCCAGGGGAGGATGCAATCTCTACCTGTCAGGCTGTACTGGAACGTCGTGTGTTCGCCGGGGCGATGGCCACCTGCATTCTTCGAAACAACGGAACCGACATCAAGGTCATTTCACGCGATCAGGACATCCCCCCCAATATCGCAGAGGGGGATCAGCTGTGGCTAAGCTGGCCGGTCGAGAAGACTCTGTCCATTTCGGGTTCCTGAGCCTTAACAAGCCATCGATCTGGTTCACGGGCCGAGCAACCACCTTCATCTTGGGAAGAGACGGCATTCAGCCGCCGTTTCTTCTCGTCTCAAATACGGAACATCCGAACACAGCCGCGATGATCAAGCCTCGCCCAGCCAGCGCGCCGGGTTCTCTTCGGCGATCTGACGAAAAACTTCCTCTCCCAATGCATTGCGCAGCCGGAAACACACTGCCTTCTCGGACAGCTTCTCTTGTCGGGTCATGTAGAAATCCGACCCAAAGAGAACACGGGAGCGCAACCGCTCATGCTCGGGCTCATCCCCCAGCAGAAAGAGCCGCAGGAAGGGCACGTAATCCTCAAAATGAAACAACGTGTACGAGATGTCGGTCCACAGCCCCGGATAATCGCCGCTGCAGATCATCTCGCGGATTCGAACCTGCCAGTTGTTGCGATACTCATCAGCAAAGGGGCTGCGTTGGTCGGGATTCACATAGGCCGACCAATCGCGCTGCCCGCCGAAATGTGCCAAACAGATGCGTAGCTTGGGGTGGGCCTTCATGATCGGGATATACGCATCAGGTTCGGTATAGCGGTCGGCCCAATGATCCGACAGCTCCCGCCCTTGCACCCCACCGCGCGAGCAGTGTGTCATGAGCGGCAGTCCCAACACCTCCATCCGTGGATAGAGATGCTTCATCAGCCGCGGATCGGTGGGGGCAAATCCAAGGCGCGGATAGATCTTGACCCCACGAAACCGCAGCTGGTCAACGGCACGCCAGACTTCGGTGGCCTGCGGGTCGGCGCGCGGGTCGAGCGTGGCAAAGGGAATGACCGAGGCGCCGACGTCAGGGTCGCGCGCCAACTCGGCCAACTCGTCATGCTGCACGGCAAGCGGCACTTTTGGGGCGCCATAGCCAAAGGCCGACAGCTCCATCGGCAGCACCACAAAGCGGGTATCTGACGGGTAGTGATGGCGCACGTTGTCCAAAATGGCGCGCTGGCTGCCTTCCTGTGTTTCCTGTTGAAAGCGATAGAGACGGCTGAGCTTGTCGGCAATCGGGTGCTGCCCGATCAAGGTCATCCCAAGCTCCAGCCCCTTGATCAGCCAGGGCATGTTCTTGAAGGGCTTGAGCGCCCAATAGGGGTAATCTTCGGGCACGTGATCGGCGTGAAACAGATGCACGTGGCAGTTCGTGATGCGAATGTTGGACATGGCAAAATTCCATAAAGCAGAATGAATGCCGTCAGTCTAACACCCCTTTCAGCCCTGTCGACGGAAAGTCAGATAGTGCGGCACCCTGCCCTCGCGCAGAGCCTTTTGCTCGTAGCGGGTGGAGATCCAATCCTCCCAAGCCACACGCCAATCGTCGGGGCGTTCAGCCAGCCAGTCAAAGCCCGCCTTGGGCACCTCTTCCAGGGTCTGGCGGACGTAGTCGGGAATATCGGTGGCCACCCGCAGGATCGCGCCGGGCTTCAACACGCGCGCCAAAGGCTCAAGATGTTCGGGCGTCACAAAGCGGCGGCGGTGGTGGCGGGTCTTGGGCCAGGGGTCGGGGTAGAGCAGGAAAGCCTTGGAAATACTCTGATCCGGCAACACGTCGAACAGATCGCGCGCATCGCCGGGATGCACAGCCAGGTTTTCAACACCTGCTCTGCGGATCTTGCCCAACAGCATGGCGACACCGTTGATATAGGGCTCGGCCCCGATGATCCCAACGTCGGGGTTGCTGGCTGCTTGGTGCACCAGATGCTCACCGCCCCCAAAACCGATTTCCAACCAGATCGGTTTGCCGCCAAAGAGGCCGTCCAGGTCCAGATTTTCGCGCGTGGGGTTCTCGTCCCAGCCGACAGCGCCCGGCGCCAGGGCGGCCAGGTCCTCGTCCAGATAGGTCTTTTGGCTCTGCTTCAGGCTCTTGCCTTTGAAGCGGCCATAGAAGTTCCGGCGGGGCCGTTTGGGGTGATCAGTGCTCATGCCCCGGCCCATACTGGCTTGGGCCCATCGTTGCAAGATGGGGTGTTGCGTCAAACCTGCCGCAGGAACCTACGCACCTCGGATCGCGAACGCAGGATATGGGTGTCGCGCCTGCCCGACCAACGCGCAACAAAGTCCAAGGCCCGCAGACGTCCGTCGGTCTGGTAGTTCCAGCTGAAGCTCAGAAAGCCGCGGTCAAAACGCTCGGGGCAATTGGGCCCCATGTCGGGCCGGGTCCGCCCATAGAAGCGTGCCGAGCGCCAGAGGATGCGCCAAGTCCTGAGCCAACGCGGCATGTCCAGGAAGATGATCGTATCGGCACGGTCCGCGCGATAGTCCATGCTGCGCGAATGGTTGCCATCAAAAACCCAAGTGGGCGCGTCCGCAGCGGCCTTGGCCATCTGCATCACGGTTGCCTTGCCGCGCTCGACCCAATCGCCTTGCCAATAAATCGGATCCATGTGAACAACCGGAAGAGACAGCCGCGCACCAAGCGCACGGGCCATGGTGGATTTGCCGGATCCCGGCCCGCCAATGATCATGATCCGCTGCATTGCCGCCCCCCTGACCCCAAACGAACAGGCAGACCTACAACACAACCCGGCGCCTCGTAACCCCAAAACTCGGAGCGCTCCCGCGCCCGCACGATCCCGACTGCGTCGGCACCGCCGGCGGCCTTGGGCCGGGCGCCTCGCCTACGGCTCGGCGCGGTCGCGCTGCAACCGAGTGCTTCGCTACACACACCAACCGCCGCGCGTAGCGCGGCCCGGCCCAACGGGAGGAGGGTATCTTTGATGCACGTACGACTGGCGGGAGCATCCCCGAGCCAATAGTCTCGAGGCCAGCAAACAAAAAAGGGCGACCCGATTGGGTCGCCCTTTTTGAAACCTCAAAGCCTGGCTTCAGACCGCGCCTTTCAGCGCCTCGACCAGATCTGTGCGTTCCCAGCTGAAACCGCCGTCTTCATCCGGAGTGCGACCAAAGTGACCATACGCCGCCGTGCGCTGGTAGATCGGCTTGTTCAGACCCAGGTGCGAGCGGATGCCGCGCGGGGTCAGATCCATAACCTGGTCGATCGCTTTTTCGATTGCCGCCGGTGCAACCTCACCCGTACCGTGGGTGTCCGCATAGATCGACAACGGTTTGCTGACGCCGATGGCATAGCTCAGCTGGATAGTGCAACGCTCGGCCATGCCCGCTGCCACAACGTTCTTGGCCAGATAGCGCGCCGCGTAGGCCGCCGAACGGTCCACTTTGGTCGGATCTTTGCCCGAGAACGCTCCGCCGCCGTGCGGGGCCGCACCACCATAGGTGTCGACGATGATCTTGCGGCCTGTCAGGCCTGCATCACCATCAGGGCCGCCGATCACGAATTTTCCGGTCGGGTTCACATGCCATTCGGTCGCCGCGGTCAACCAGCCCTCGGGCAGGGTTTCGCGGATATAAGGCTCGACGATAGCGCGGATGTCGTCGCTGGTCAGCGCCTCATCCAGGTGCTGGGTCGACAACACGACCGAGCTGACGCCCACTGGCTTGCCGTTTTCATAGATCACCGAAAGCTGCGATTTGGCATCGGGGCCAAGCGCGGGCTCGGTGCCGTTCTTGCGCACCTCGGCCAGACGACGCAGGATCGCATGGCTGTATTGGATCGGGGCAGGCATGAGCGCCTCGGTCTCGGTGGTGGCATAGCCGAACATGATGCCCTGGTCGCCAGCACCTTCGTCCTTGTTGTCGGCGGCATCCACACCCTGGGCGATATGCGCCGACTGCTCGTGCAGCAGGTTGGTGATCTCGACCGTCTCGTGGTGGAACTTGTCCTGCTCGTAGCCGATGTCCTTGATGCAGGCGCGGGCAATCTCGTCAATCCGGCCCATGTAATCGCGCAGTTTGTCCTGATCCGACAGGCCAACCTCGCCGCCAATGACCACTCGGTTGGTGGTGGCAAAGGTTTCTGCCGCAACGCGGGCTTCGGGTTCTTCGCTTAGAAATGCGTCCAATACAGCATCCGAAATCCGATCGCAGACCTTATCCGGGTGCCCTTCGGAAACGGATTCCGAAGTGAATGTGTAGTTATTTCGGGACATCAATAGTGCTCCATTAGGGTTAGAACTGTCACGCCAGGAAGCCGTTGTGACAATTTCAACGAGGGATACGCGGGAGGATTGGGGCCGTCAACGCCTATTTGCGACGCGTTTTGGGACGTTGACTTGCAGCCACAGCAAGGGTCAACAGAGCCAAAACCACCAGCGCCATCAAATCACCTGTGCGCGCATAGAGCGTGGGCTGCAGTGGCGCGGGCAGTTCTGCGTCGACATAACCCGCCTGACCCAAAGCAAGGCTGGCCGTGATACGTCCCAGCGGATCAACCATGGCGGAAACGCCGGTGTTGGCCGCCCGCATCAGGGGCACACCCTGCTCGATCGCACGCATTCTGGCCTGCGCCAGATGTTGGTATGGGCCAGAACGCGCGCCAAACCAGGCGTCATTGGTGACCTGCAACAGAAACTCGGGCCGGGCGTTGGCACCATTGATGTCCTGCGGGAACACCGCCTCGTAACAGATCAGTGGCAGCGCGTCGCCCAATGCGCCCATTGACACCAACTCGGGGCCAGGACCGGAACTGAAGCCCTGCCCGCTGTTGGCGGCGAACCCATAGATTCCGACCCGGGCCATCAGATCGCCAAAGGGGACGTATTCGCCAAAAGGCACCAGGTGGTGCTTGTCATAAACGCCCGCGATCCGGCCTTGGGGATCCAGATAGACCATCGAATTGAAGATGCGGCTGCCTTCAGACCGGCGAATGCCAAGCGCCAGGGCTGCGCCGTCTGCCGCTGCCACGATCCGGTCAAGCGCCGGACCGCCGGTTTCCAGCCACACGGGAACGGCGGTTTCCGGCCAGACGATCAGGTCGGGGCGCGGCAAGGCAGCGGTGTATTCGATCTGACGCTCGTAGAAGGTTGGCGTAAAAGCCGGGTCCCACTTTTGGTGCTGCGGCGCGTTGGGTTGGATCAGGCGGACGGTTTGACCGGTCCCGGTGACCTGCGGCGCGGTTGCTGCCACAGCAAAAATCGCAACGGCGAAGCCCACAGAAGGCGCGGCATTCCAAAGCGCGCGGCGCGGGTCGACCAACAGCAGACCTGCTGCCAAACCCACCGTGACTGTAACCAGTGCAAGCCCGTGCGGCCCTACCCAGGCCAGCAACAACGCAGCATCCGTGTCGAACCAGATCTGCGCAAGGGCAGCCCAAGGAAACCCCGTGAACACATAAGCCCGCGCAAACTCGGCCACCGACAGGGTACAGATCAACAGCCAAACCCGCCGTGCCGACGATCCGCCACGCCATTGAGCGACCCAGAAGGCCGCGCCCCAGAACAGGGCCAGCCCGCCTGACAGAAAAATCAGGGCAAACGGCGCCATCCAGGCGTGGCGCTCGGGGTCAACAAAGAACGGCTCGACAATCCACAGCAACGCATGAGCGAAGTACCCAAGCCCCAAGGCCCACCCCAGACCAAAGGCCTGACGCCGGGTGGTGGCTGACACCAATATCGAAGGGATCAGAATCAGAACCGCCAGAGTTGCCCACCATGCGCCAAACGGCGCCAAGCCAAAGGCCGCGATGGCGCCAAGCAGTACTGTCAGCGCCATTCTTGACCATAAAGGCCCCGCCAGCAGTCGGTTCATTCGATCAGATCGGGCAGCATAACCCGCAGACGCTTGATCCGGCGGGGGTCGGCGTCGATGACCTCGAATTCAGGCCCATCGGGGTGGCAGACAACCTCGCCGCGCGCGGGCACACGACCCGACAGCATGAAGACCAGACCCCCGAGCGTGTCGATCTCTTCCTCGTCGACATCCTCGTGCTTGGTCAGCGAGCGGCCAATCTCGGCCTCAAACTCATCCAGCGGCGTACGGGCCTGAGCCACATAGCAACCGGGCTTTTCCTTGAGCCAGGTCTGATCCTCGCCGGTGTCGTGTTCGTCCTCGATCTCGCCCACGACCTGTTCGATCAGATCCTCGATCGTCAACAGGCCATCGACCCCGCCATATTCGTCGATCACCAGCGCCATATGTCGCCGCTCGGTCTGCATCTTGGCCAGCAGGACGCCAATTGGCATGGATGGCGGAACAAACAGCAGCGGCCGGACCATGGATTGCAGGTCAAACTCGGTCGAGTTGCCGTTGAAACCATGGATCAGGGCAAAGTCCTTGAGGTGGGCAAAGCCAAGCGGCGTGTCCAGCGTCCCCTCATACACCGGGATTCGGGTCAAACCGCTTTCCCGAAACACCTGCACCAGTTCGTCGCGTGTGATGGTATTGGGCACAGACACAATCTCAGCCGTGGGGATTGCCACATCCTCGACCCGCATTCGGCGCAGGTTGATCATGCCATGAGGTTGAGATGCGGTGTCTGCCGGTTGGTTCGCCTCCACCGGTTCGGGCTCTTCCGATGGAGAGATCGCATCCATGATGCGTGAGAAAAAGCCCCGTTCTGCCGACGTATCACCGGTAGAAAAATCTGCTTGGTCCTGTAGCTGCGCGCGATGCGCTGCGTTAGAACTGCCGTCTGTGTCGCCCATTATTCCTAATCCAAACACTAAGGCCTAAAGGCCCCATTACTCCATATATGGGTTATTTATGCCCATTTTGCCAAGTATCTCGACTTCCAATGCCTCCATAACAGTGGCATCGGCGTCACGGATATGGTCATAGCCCAACAGATGTAACACCCCATGAACGATCAAATGTGTCACATGATCGACCATCGGCTTGCCTGCGGCCTGAGCTTCACGCGCGCAGGTGTCGTATGAGATCGCGATGTCTCCCAAAGCCAGTTCACCCATGAAATCGGGCTCTGGTTGGGCCGGGTGACCGCCCGCCTCAACCGCTGCCAGTTCTTGCGCTGGCCAGCTGAGCACGTTGGTCGGCGTTGGTTTATCGCGGAACTCGGCATTCAGAACCGCGATCCGGTCGTCATCACAGGCCAACAGCGAAATTTCCGCCTCGTCGGCGTCCAGCCCCTGATGACCAAGCGTCTGGGTTGCGGCGCGTTCGGCCAGCGCCTCAAGACCGGCGGTTTGCCAGCGATCGTCTTCGATTGCGATATCCAGCATCTCTGCCTCTTTGCCCAGGCCTCAAGTACGGCCAGAGTCCGCCTCATACGCCTCGATGATGGCGGCGACAAGCGGGTGGCGCACGACGTCCTTAGAGGTGAAGTAGTTGAAGCTGATCTTGGGGATTGAAGTGAGCAGACGTTCGGCGTCTTGCAGGCCTGATTGAACCCCGCGCGGTAGATCCACCTGGGACCGGTCACCGGTAATGACCATGCGCGACCCCTCACCCAGTCGAGTCAGGAACATCTTCATCTGCATGGTGGTGGCGTTTTGCGCCTCATCCAGAACAACAAATGCGTTGGCCAGCGTGCGGCCCCGCATAAAGGCCAGCGGCGCGATTTCGATTCGCTTTTCCTCGATCAACTTGGCCAGCTGCTTACCCGGCAGAAAGTCGTTCAGCGCGTCATAAAGAGGCTGCATGTAGGGATCGACCTTGTCCTTCATGTCACCGGGCAGATAGCCCAGCTTTTCACCGGCCTCGACCGCCGGACGGGACAGAATGATCCGGTCCACATGGCCGCCGATGAACATCGACACCCCCACAGCAACGGCCAGATAGGTCTTACCGGTGCCGGCCGGGCCGATGCCAAAGGCCAACTCGTTTTCAAAAAGAGACTGGACATAGGCCTTTTGCGCGTCGGTGCGCGGCTCAACCAGTTTCTTGCGCGTCTTGATCTCGACCTTGCCGCCCTTGAACATCTCCAGTTGGTCGCCGTCGCGCGCGCCGGTGTCCTTTGCAGAGGTGTCCATACGCAGCTCGCGATCGATGTCGCCGGGTTCAACAGTACGGCCCGCCTGCAAGCGGTCATAAAGCGCCTGCAGCACTTCGAGAGCACGCTTCTGCGACGCCTCGCCGCCCATGATCACCAATTGGTTCCCGCGCCGTGCGATTTGCACGTCGAGCGCCTTTTCGATCATGGCCAGGTTGCGGTCGTATTCGCCGCAAAGGTCGATCAACAGTCGGTTGTCAGAAAATTCGATCTGCGCCTCGCGGGGGGCGCCTTCGGTTGGCGGTGGGGTCAGGGCACCAATGGCCAATCTGCTCTCCTGTTTTGGCAGTCTGACCCAAGCGTAGCCACGATCACGGCGCACGCGCAAGTCGCCATATTCACTTTTCACCCAACTGAAACAAAAATGGTGAAGACAGAGGCAAAATTCTGCCGGGCTCGCACGTACTCATGTTCAAACGAAAACCGCCCGGCAAGATTCCTGCCGGGCGGTTTTTGTGTGATATCCAAGCGCGATCAGAGCGCGTCGACGATATTCGAACCTTTCTTGAACGGCCCCGTCGCCACACCCGGAGGAGCTGCACCCGAGCAGACCGGCTTGCCGTTGCGGTCAAGACGCTGGGACAGGTACCCTTCGAGGCCGTCGTCGATGATCCAGTGGTCGCACCCTTGCGGATCAACCCAGATGCCGGCCTTCAGGTTCGACAGGTCCTTGGCATCGATGCCCCGGTCAACGGTCTTGTCAGAGATTTCGCAAGCAGCCAAGCCACCTATGGCTGCGAGAAGCGCAATGCCTTTGATAAGTTTCATGACAGCTCTCCTCAGTTCACGCAGATGATTTCGACACGGCGGTTCTGCGCCATGTTCGCCGCACTGGTATTCGGCACCCGTGGATCACGCTCGCCATAGCCGCGCACATCGACGATGCGAGCCCCCGAGCTGCGACCGACGCGTGCAACCGAGTTGGCCCGGTTCTGCGACAGGCGCAGGTTATAGGCGTCCGAAGCGCGGCTGTCGGTGTGGCCAGTGACGATGTAGCCATTGGCCCCTGTGGTCTGAAAGAACTCGCGAAGACGCGCCTGACCAGCCGAGCTGATGCGGAAGCTGTCAGTGGCAAAGAACTGATCCGCAGGTAACGTGCCGCAAAGATTACCACGGCGGCAGACCGGGATGCCTTGACGGCTGACGTGCGGAGTCATGTATCCCTCGGCCCCGTCATCCATCACCCAGTGCTCACACCCATCCGGGTCGACCCAGATTGTGGGTACATAGCGCTCACCGATGACTGTACGTTGGTTCTGTGCGCTGGCGGGGGTGGCAGTGACCCCGGCAATCGCAACAATGGCAGCAAGCGCTGCTACAGCGCTCTTGATTTTCAAACTAAACACCGCTGATATCCCTCACCATAGTTCCCCCAAAAAATTGGCACCGCTGACGTGCATCGGCGAGCACCTATAACCCAATTGACTTAAGGTTAGGAAAAGAAGAGATAATTGTGAAGCAAAATCCACCATATATTGTGGCAGATCAGAGAACACTCACCAGAAATTCACGCGATTGTCGCCAATTTGGCAATTTTGACCCAAAACACAAATTGAGTGAGTCGCCCGGGCACAATCTCAGCGCGATCAGCGGATGACCTCGCCAGCCAGAGAATTTGCGCCGGAAGAGACGATTTTGACGCGCGCAATGTCGCCGATTTCTGCACCAGATCCGGTCACGTGAACCGCATGCAGATATTCAGATTTGCCGACCATCTGATCGTCAAACCGCCCCTCTTTTTCGAATAGGACGCTCACCTCGCGGCCCACCATGCTGTCCTGGATCTCGCGCTGATGGCGGGTGATCATCGCTTGCAGGCGTTGCAAGCGGTCGTCAGCCTCTGCAGGATCGACTTGTGGCCGTTCTGCCGCCGGGGTGCCGGGGCGGGTCGAGTATTTGAACGAATAGGCGTAGCCGTATTTGACCTGCTCAACCAAATCGAGCGTGGCCTGGAAATCCTCTTCGGTCTCTTCGGGAAAGCCCACGATGAAATCGCCTGACATGACGATGTCGGGTCGCGCTGCGCGAATACGCTCGATCAGCTTCAGATAGCTTTCGGCCGTGTGGCTGCGATTCATCCGTTTCAGGATCTTATCCGACCCTGCCTGCACCGGCAGGTGCAGATAGGGCATCAGCTTCGAACAAGTGCCATGCGCTTCGATCAGATCATCCATCATGTCGTTTGGGTGGCTGGTGGTGAACCGGATGCGCTCCAACCCATCGACCTTGTCCAACTCCCAAATCAGCTGCGCCAGGGTCATGTCACCGTTTGGGCCGGCCCCGTGGTAAGCGTTAACGTTCTGACCCAGAAGGGTGATTTCCCGCACGCCGCGTTCGACCAACTCGTTGGCTTCGCGGATAATGCGATCTGCCGGGCGGCTTACCTCGGCCCCGCGGGTATAGGGCACAACGCAGAAGGCGCAGAACTTGTCGCACCCCTCCTGAACGGTCAGGAACGCGGTCGGGCCACGCTTGGCCTTGGGTCGGCTTTTCAACTTCTCGAACTTGTCTTCTTCTGGAAAATCAGTGTCGAGCGCTTTTTCGCCTTCGCGCGTCTTCGCCTCCATCTCGGGCAGGCGATGATAACTTTGCGGCCCCACGACCAGATCGACCAGTGGCTGGCGACGCATGATCTCCTGCCCCTCGGCTTGGGCCACACAGCCTGCCACACCGATCTTTAGATCCGGTTTCTCGGCCTTGAGTCCCTTGAACCGGCCCAGCTCGGAATAGACCTTTTCGGCGGCCTTTTCCCGGATGTGGCAGGTGTTAAGCAAGATCATGTCCGCATCATCCGGCGACTTGGTTTCGACATAGCCCTTACCACCCAATGCCTCGGCCATACGCTCACTGTCGTAAACGTTCATCTGGCAGCCATAGGTTTTGATATACAGCTTCTTGGGCTCGGACATTATTCTGGCCTTTGCGTTCGCGGGATCAGCGGCGGGCTTTATACCGTTCCGGCACCGCTTGCAATGCACGTGCAATTAACCGATTTTGGTGTTTGATGCCAGCACGGCAAATCAAGGACGCGCAGATGGAATACAACTCACTCGATCATCTCTTGCGCATAGGCAAGGACACGCTGGCCAAAGGCCCGGTGGCGTTGATCTTTGTCGAGGATGATGTCGAACTGGCCACCACGATGCGCCATCACTTGCAATGTGGCTTTGCCGCTGTCCTGGCGTTCATGCCCGACGCGTTCCAGCTTCCCAAGGATGTCGAGGCGCGGGTCCACCGCATCCCCTTTGACTGCGGCCCACGCAAATCGGTTGTCGAGGCCATCAACCGGATCATCGAAGCCGCACCCGGTGTGTGGATGTACTACTGCTACAACACCGAATACCTGTTCTATCCCTTCTGCGAGACACGCAGCGTTGGCGAAATGCTGATGTTCCACACCGAAGAGCGGCGGGATTCGATGCTGGCCTATGTCATCGATCTGTATGCCGATGACCTGAAGGCGCACCCCAACGGCGTCTCGTTGGACAAGGCCAATCTCGACAAATCCGGCTATTATGCTCAGGCTCGGAAAGACCCTGAAACCGGCCACCCGCGAGAGCGGCAACTGGATTTCTTCGGCGGGGTTCGCTGGCGGTACGAAGAACACATTCCAAAGGAAAGCCGCAAGATCGACCGGATCGCTCTGTTCAAGTCAGCCCCCGGGCTCAAGCTGCTGCCCAACCACACGTTCGAGGATCAGGAATACAACACCTACGCCTGTCCCTGGCATCACAACCTGACCGCAGCAATCTGTTCGTTCCGCACCACTAAGGCACTGAAACGCAACCCGGGCTCAACCTTCGAGATCGAAAGTTTTCGCTGGCACAATTCAACCCCCTTCGAATGGCACTCGCGCCAATTGCTTGATCTGGGGCTGATGGAACCGGGGCAGTGGTTTTAGCGCCACGCCGCCTCTTCCTTTTGCCAAAATCAGCCGAGAAAGCTGCGCAGTGGCAGGGGCGGTGTCCCCTTCTGCGCCCCCTTCTGCTCAACCGATCAGCATCGGGAACCAATCCTCGCGCAAGCGTTGACCGGGCTGCATGTCATGCCCCGGAAACGGCGGCGAGGTGCGGCCGGGGCGTTCGACATAGCGGGCGTCATCCCCGACCAGACGCAGCGAAAACGCACGTCGACGGCTGTTTGATGTATTGCCGCGTGCGCCATGCAGGATCTTGTAGTTGAACGCCACCGCGTCGCCGGGCTGCATTTCGAATTCGACAACCTTCATGCCCTCGGCATCCGGGTCGGGGATCGGCATGTACTGGCCCTCGTCGGCAAAGAACCCCTCTTCCGACACCCAACGGGTTGGCAGAACCTCTTTCTCCCACAAGTGCGAACCTGCGACGCAACGCAGCGTTGCCTCTTTCACCGGATCCAGCGGCGACCAGAAGCTGACAGTCTGCTGGCCCTCGACAAAATAGTATGGCCCGTCCTGATGCCAGGGCGTGGCCATCGACGTGCCGGGCTCCTTGACCAGAACATGGTCGTGAAACATCTGCACGCTTTCCGATTGCATCAGATCGGCAGCCACCCGCGCGGCGGGCGAGGCATGGATCACATCGCGGAACTGCGGGATGCGGGTCCAGTTGCAATAGTCATCAAAGAACAGACCGGTCTGACCCTCTTTCTTGTTGTCCGACGCGTAGGGTCCAGGCTCTGCCATATTGGCCTCGATCCCAGCACGCAGGGCGTCGACGTGATCGGCAAAAAGGCCAGGAACAAGGACAACGCCGTCGCGCTGATAGGTTTCGATCATCTCAGGTGTCACGAGCGGGTGCGTCATCGGGGTCCTCCATCCACGTTGTTGATGAATGTCTGCCTCGCCAAATACAACATTTCAAATCATATCTGGAAATGACATATTTAACTTCATGTTATATCTAACGCTCCGCCACTATGAATATGCCTGTGCCATCGCAGCCGAGGGGAGCCTGTCGGCGGCCGCTGCGCGGCTGAACGTGTCGCAGCCTGCATTGTCCAACGCGCTCGACCGGATTGATGCGCAGCTCGGGTATCCGCTGTTCATCCGCAAACGAGGCGCCGCGCTGGCTGTCACGCCGCAGGGGCGTCAGTTTGTGGACCGGGCTGAAGCGCTCTTGGCCCGCGCTACCAGCCTTGAGACCGGGCGGGACATGCAGCCTGCCACAACGCGTTTGACGCTTGGGTGTTTTTCCGATCTTGCGCCATTCCTGCTCGCCCCCGCGTTGCAGACATTGCGACGGGCCTATCCGAAGGTGATGGTCAGCTATCGCGCCGCCGCCTTTGAGCCGTTGATTGGCGCCTTGCTGGATGGAAGCATCGATATCGCCGTGACTTACGACCTGGGATTGGACGCGGGCTTCAGCCGCACAACGCTGTTTCATCAAGGGCCCGCGGCGGTGCTGTCATCGGATCACGCATTGGTGGAGCGCCGAGGTATCTCGCTCAGGGATCTGTCCGTGCACCCTTTGATCCTGTCGGATGAGGGGTTGTCGGCGCAACACATGCTGGGCCTGTTTCGCCGTCATGGGCTGTCACCGGTGGTGGCGCATCGCACGCAGTCACTTGAAATTATGCGCAGTCTTGCCGCCCATGGTGAGGGGGTCGGCATCAGCTATGCCGCGCCCCATGCCAGTCACAGTTATGATGGTCAGCCTTTGGTGATGGTTCCGATCCAGGATCGCGACGCCCGCGAGCCTGTGATCCTGACACGACACGGGACTGGCCCCGGCGACCCGGTCATCGACGATGCGATGAAGATACTTACAGATGCATTGAAAGGGCAGCGACCCTGATCACACCTTGCGCAGGCGGATCACCACATCGACCGACGCAATCTCGACCCCTTCGGGCGCATCAGGAAGGCGTTGGATGACCAGCTGATCGGACGGAGCATCCGACAGGCGGGCCTCATCCTCCCAATAGAAATGCGGGTGATCATGCGTGTTGGTGTCGAAATAGCTTTTCGAACCGTCCACAGTGATTTCCTGCAGGACGCCTGCGTCGCAGAAGGCGCGCAACGTATTGTAAACCGTGGCCAGCGACACTGACGCACCTTTGGTCTTTGAGGCCTCGAACAGGCTTTCAGCAGTGACATGACGATGACGGCCATCGCCCACCAGAAGTTCAGCCAGCGTTACGCGCTGACGGGTCGGACGCAGACCTGCGTCGACCAACCAATCGGTGGCTATCTGATTGCTATCTGGTGTCATGACGTCAAGACTCGCTAATGGCTGATTGTATATATAGGGCGGTCCCCCCAGTAAATTCAAATGAAATTCATTCGCAACTGCGCGGACCCGACGTCGCAATCCGCCCGTCCGGCTCTTGCGGGACAGCTAGGCGCGATGTTAGAGGGTCGAAAGCGAAATTTGACACCCCAGGCAGGAGAAGCGGCAGCATGTCCCAATTCCCGAGCAGTTTTGACAAAGATGACCTGCTGAAATGCGCCCGAGGCGAGCTATTCGGCCCCGGCAACGCTCAGCTTCCGGCCCCGCCGATGCTGATGATGGACCGGATCACCGAGATTTCGGGCGATGGTGGCGCACATGGCAAAGGTCACGTGCTGGCGGAATTCGACATCAATCCGGACCTGTGGTTCTTTGACTGCCATTTCCCCGGCAACCCGATCATGCCAGGCTGCTTGGGCCTGGATGGTCTGTGGCAGCTGACCGGCTTCAATCTGGGCTGGCGCGGATGGCAGGGGCGCGGCTATGCGCTTGGCGTGGGCGAAGTGAAACTGACCGGCATGGTCCGCCCGGACCGCAAGATGCTGACCTACAAGATCGACTTCACCAAGGCGATCCAGACCCGGCGCCTGACAATGGGTGTCGCCGACGGTATCGTCGAGGCAGACGGCGAAGTGATCTATCAGGTCAAAGACATGAAAGTGGCCCTTTCCGAAAGCTGAGGCCACACAAAAACCGATACCGAATGAGAGGCTCACGGGCCTCTTTTTCGCACCTGCAACAGAGAGGACTAAGTCGTGTCGATAACTCACAAAGATCTATCGGATGCCCGCACCGCCTGGGGCCAGGGTAAGATTGCCATTTCAAAAGCCTTCGAAGAAGGCGGAATTGAAGCGGCGCGTCAGGTTGCGGATGCGCATCTGGATGCGATTTACGGCTACAACCTGGGGCCCGTGTTGTTCAAACCGACCATGGCCAGCGGACCGCAAACCTTTCGCCCCACCAAAGAAGGTGCCCTGGCCTACTTTTGTGGCCATTCCGAGGAATATCCACTGGACAACGGGTTTGCGATCCAAGGCTGGCGGTCTGTAGACAGCGTAACCTCAGCTGAATACATCGAAGGGGACATCGCGATGTGGATGGGTTGGGTCATGTTGAAGAACAAGAACGGCGACGTCACCAAAGTGGACAAATCATTTGGCTACAAGAAAGACGCAAATGGCGTCCTTCGTATCGTTCTCCACCACTCTTCGCTGCCGTTCTCTGCATAACGGCACGTCTTAATACCTCGGCTTATGAAAAAGGTCAGTATGACCTTTGTCTGTGACAACTGCGGTTCCGCCAAACAATTTGCACCCTAGGCGCAACAGAATCGCTGACAAGACGCTCAGGTATGTTACCAGAAACATACCCGACGATTGCATCGGCAGATGCAGTAAATGACGCCATCACACATCCCGAGCGGCGTTGGAGGTCTATTGTCCAAACGCCCCTGACACATGCTTGACGGACACTGGAATACGCCAGATGTCCTTTCTGCAAACTTGACTAAATTTCGAAGTTAGAGCAGAAAAAAGTCGTCCGTGTCGCCCGGATCCGGCGGCACATTGTCGGGCCATTCCTGCTCTTCACCACGAACTTTACGGAATGTCGCATCCCGAACTGCATCTTTGGCGTTATCGAGATGTTCCAAGGCGTTTCGGAACGCAACTTCGTTGACCAGGTGTTCCGTTGCATTTTTCCTTGCGTTCTCATTCACAATGGACAGGTCATTTTCCGTCGTAAAGAAAAGGAAGCCAATTAGTGCGTCTTCTGGCATTGGGTGTTTCCTCCTAAAAAATTTAACTCTGCAAATCAGCAAGCACACCTTACCCGCCCGTTGAATCGAACGGTTTCCAAGCAGATTTCGGAGACTTTGAAAGAAGCAAAGTTTATCAAAAAATGACCCAAAAGTCGAGTCGGCCATCTGGAAGGGCTCAGGAGAGCCACGTTTCGGGGATCCTTGCACCGAAGCGCTCCCGGCAAAATTCATACTGAGGGCGGAGAGTATGCAGAAGAGCAGCCTGCACCCGTTCTGGTATCGCGGCTTTGAATGTCGTTTCGTTTCTCACCCTCATCGGCACCCCCGGAGAGAAAGGAAGCTCGGCAAAGCTGCACAGGTCGCGCAGCGCGTGATCGGTTTCGAACATGGTCTCATAAAACAGGTAAAGAAGCTTCTCGCTGGGAAAGATACGATCCAGGGTCGTAACGACTCCCCTGTAGTCTGCACGCGCCAGCAAAGCCGGAGCGGTGATTGCATTTCGCCAGTTTCCAATCACGTCCCGATCAGGGTTCATCTGTTGCATGTGCCGGAGCTGTGACCAGAAGCGGTCTACCGGGTCGCGCATAAGAAACAAAGGCTTCAAGTTTGAATCCTGCGACGCAAAGAAATCTCTGACAAAGTGGAAGCCGTCGGCACCGATCACCGAATATGCCGGTGTCAGATCACAGCAACACGTCGTTTCGCCAGTACACAGGCGCGCAAAATGAGCGAAGTAGGCGCTATCGTCATAAATCATTTGAGCACGGTCTACGCTGGCCTGAAATGTGGGCCGGTCTTTTAGATTTGTAGCAGCGCGCCCCGCCTGCTGTAGGTGAAAATCCAGTCGGGTCATCGCAAAGTCATCCGCGTCCCCAAGCGCGTTAACCGGATAGCGCGCATCGAAGAAATGAACTTCCTTGAGCGGCGAGACGGTTACCTCGGGTTTACTTCCCAGATAATCGTGCAGCCAACTGGTCGCACATTTGGCTGCTCCGACGCAAAGCAGGAAGGTTTTTTCCTGCAAAACCGGGAACATCTGCCTATCGAATTGCTTGCCGTCCATTCCTTGCATACCGTCTCACGAGTTATGTTCAGAAAGTGCATCTTTTTCCCCATTTGGGCAAATCAACGCGGCAATTTTTCAGCCGGTTCACAGCCTGCCAGCCACAAGATCAGGTACATTATCGACAGCGCGCAGCCCCGAAGTCTAATCGCTTGCTCAGCCTCTTGCACTGTCTTAAACATGCTCAACGCAGCAGAGGAGTTCTTTCATGCGTCGTGTCGTCGTCACCGGTCTGGGCATTGTCTCATCGATCGGCAACAATGCCCAAGAGGTCGTAGCCTCACTGAAGGCAGGCAAATCCGGGATCGTCGCAAGTGACGAGATGGTCGAACACGGCTTTCGCAGCCAGATCGCCGGAACGCTGAAGCTCGACATCAAGGAGCACGTGGACAAACGCACGCTGCGCTTCATGGGCCCCGGTGCGGCCTATGCCCATATCGCCATGAGCCAGGCCATCGCCGATGCAGGCCTGACCGAGGATGACGTCGTGAACGTGCGCACAGGTCTGGTCGCCGGATCGGGCGGCCCGTCCACCAGTGCCATGCTGACTGCGCATCAGGTGGTTGCCAAAACTGGCGCAACAAAACGGATCGGCCCATTTGCAGTGCCCAAGTGCATGAGCTCGACCATCTCTGCCAATCTGGCGACAGCGTTCAAGATCAAGGGCATCAACTATTCGATCACCTCGGCCTGTTCGACGTCGCTGCACTGCATCGGCAATGCGGCTGAGCAGATCATGCTGGGCAAACAGGACGTGATGTTCGCAGGCGGCGGCGAAGAACTTGATTGGACGCTCTCATGCCTCTTCGACGCCATGGGCGCGATGAGCTCGAAATACAACGACACGCCCGACCAAGCTTCGCGCGCGTTTGACGAAAACCGCGATGGGTTCGTAATCTCGGGCGGTGGCGGCATCGTCGTTCTCGAAGACCTTGATCACGCTCTGGCCCGCGGTGCCAAGATCTACGCCGAAGTGACCGGCTATGCCGCCACGTCTGACGGCCACGATATGGTCGCCCCCAGCGGTGAAGGCGGAGAACGTGCTATGCGCCTGGCCGTGTCTACCCTGCCCGAAGACCGCACGGTCAGCTATATCAACGCACATGGCACCTCGACCCCGGTGGGTGACGTGGGTGAGGTTGAGGCCGTGCGCCGTGTATTTGGTGAGGGCAACGTGCCGCCCATCAGCTCGACCAAGTCGATGACCGGTCATGCCCAGGGCGCAGCTGGTGCGCTTGAGGCGATCTTCTGTCTACTGATGCTGGACAATGATTTCATTACTCCCTCGATCAACGTCGAAACTCTGGCCGAGGGGATCAACCCGGGCGAAGTGGCAACCGAGTTGGTCGAAAACGCAGGCCTCGATTCGGTCATGACCAACAGCTTCGGCTTTGGCGGCACCAACGGATCGATGATCCTGAGCAAGTACAAAGGATAATCCGATGACCGGAGCATTGCAGGGCAAACGCGGGCTGATCATGGGCGTCGCCAACGACCGCTCGATCGCCTGGGGGATTGCCAAGGCCATGGCTGAGGCCGGCGCCGAGCTGGCCTTCACCTATCAGGGTGAAGCTTTTGGCAAGCGGTTGGAACCTCTGGCGCAAAGCGTCGGTTCTGATTTCATGGTGGATGTGGATGTCACCGATGATGCGTCACTGGACGCGGCCTTTGCCCAATTGGGTGAGCGCTGGCCGACCATCGACTTTCTGGTGCACGCCATCGCTTATTCCGACAAAACCGAGCTGACGGGACGGTTCCTGGACACCACACGGGCCAACTTCAAGAACTCGATGGATATCTCGGCCTATTCCTTTATCGAAGTGGCCCGCCGCGCGCATCCTTTGATGAAGGACAACGGCGGCACCCTTCTGACGTTGACTTATGCCGGGTCGAACCGGGTTGTCCCGAACTACAACGTCATGGGGGTGGCCAAAGCCGCTTTGGAATCGGCGACCCGCTATCTGGCCAATGATCTGGGTCCCGAGGGCATTCGCGTGAACGCCATTTCACCCGGACCAATGAAGACCCTGGCCGGAGCGGCCATCGGCGGCGCGCGCAAGACCTTCAAGTTCGCCGACAGCAACGCGCCCATGCGCTCAAACGCGACGCTCGAGGCGGTTGGCGGCACAGCGGTTTACCTGACCTCGGACGCGGGCGCCTGCACAACGGGCGAAATTATTCGCGTCGACGGCGGCTTCCACGTCTTGGGCATGCCGCAGCCTGAAAGCATGTGATTCTGAGGCGGCGGGGCCTGCAGAAGATTGCCACCGCCCCGCCCTTTGATTGCCAAGGTTGCGGGTCATGGTCATTGCATGACCCAACCTGATGTCATTCTCAGCGCCCAAATGCGCGATCCCAAGCCAAACGCCAACCCCTTGCGCGGGTTGAAAGCCACACTGCTGACCGGATGCGGGGGCTTGATGGCGATGGTACTGGCGTCCTCTCCTCAGATACACGAGCTGTTTTTCGGATCGACCGCGCGAGGAGACACGCTTCAGGTCGTCGAGATCGAAATCGCATCGACGACAGACGTGATAGAGGCACCCGCGGCACATCCGGTCGTTGAACAGGTGGAGGTCCATGACACTGCCTCCCAGTCACCCTCAGACCGCGGTCCTTCGTGGTTGGACAGCCTCAACCTACCCGAGGCCGGCAACGTGTTTGGCAGAGAGGCCGAGCAATCCGACACATCTGCGGTCCCGATTGTGTCGTCCATGCCCCGCAGCCGTATTCCCGTACGCAGAGGCGGCGTAACTTTAGGCGACTGAGCGCACGCGCATATTGCGACCAAGTCAATACTTCCGGGGTACAGCCCCCACCCCTTGCACCGGTGTTGCGCTTGGCCGCTTCGGGGGTGTGCTCCCGCACCCGAGCGATCCCGACTGCGTCGGCACCGCTAGCGGCTTTGGGCCGAGCGCCGCGCTGCGCGCGGCGCTGCCCCGTCTGCAGCAAGTGTCGTTCACTAAGCTGGCCACAAAAGCGTTTTGATCTCAACAAAGCACCAACCAACGGCCGAGCGAAGCGAGGCCCGGCCCAACGGGAGGGCGCGCCCCTTCAGGGGCGCTTCCGACGGGCGGGAGCCGCCCGCCCAATCCACAGCTGATCAGTTGATCGAGACGATCTCGAAGTCGAACACCAAATCCTGGCCCGCCAGCGGGTGGTTGGCGTCCAGTGTCACCGTGGCCTCATCCACCTCGACGACAGTTACAGGCAGCGCCTGACCGTCCGGGGTCTGCATTTGCAACTGAGTGCCAATCTCCAGCGGAATGTCATCGGGGATGCCTTCGCGCGGGATCGCCTGACGGGCGGCGGGGTTGATCGGGCCATAGGCCTCTTTGCAATCGATCGTCACCTTCTTCTTCTCGCCCACTTCCATGTCGGGCAGCGCCTTGTCCAAACCAGGGATGATCTGACCCGAGCCCACCACAAACTCCAACGGATCACGCCCCTCAGAACTGTCAAAAGTACTGCCGTCCAGTAGGGTTCCGGTGTAGTGGATGCGCACTGTGTCGCCTGATTTGACCTTGGTCATAGGGTCTCCGATCGAGTGGGAGTTGAAAGATGGCGCACCCTGACGGACCCTCACGCCAATGTAAAGGTTCGGGGCTTTTCCCCCTGGCCCGCCTGTGCAACGCTGCGACCCGGAGTTGAGGGAGAGGACATCATGGCAATCACAACCTGCGTATTCGACGCCTACGGCACCTTGTTCGACGTGGCCGCTGCCGCGCGACAGGCCGCTGCCGAGCCCGCGCATGCCGCGCTCAAGGACAAGTGGATGGAGGTTGCCAACCATTGGCGCTTGAAACAGCTGCAATACACCTGGCTGCGCGCCATCACGGGCGCACACACCGATTTCTGGGACGTCACCCAAAACGGGCTGGACTGGGCGTTGGACGCATCGGGCCTTGATGGCGATGCGGCGCTGCGCCGACGGTTGCTCGATCTATACTGGGAGCTCCAAGCCTATCCGGAAGTCCCGCAGATGCTGCGCGCTCTCAAGGATGCCGGATTGGAAACCGCGATCCTGTCGAACGGCTCGCCCGCGATGCTGGATGGCGCGGTGCAGTCGGCGGGTGTGGGCGATGTGCTGGACGACGTACTGTCTGTGGAAAGTGTCGGCATCTTCAAACCGGACAGTCGCGTCTATGATCTT
The DNA here is from genome assembly GCF_900302455.1 of Falsiruegeria mediterranea M17. Classification (GTDB taxonomy): domain Bacteria; phylum Pseudomonadota; class Alphaproteobacteria; order Rhodobacterales; family Rhodobacteraceae; genus Falsiruegeria; species Falsiruegeria mediterranea. The sequence continues at coordinate 143,428 of NZ_ONZG01000006.1, read as the reverse complement.
GTAGGGCAACGCTTTGGCTGTGCGCGCAACGAAGTGCTCTTTGTAAGCTCGAACGGTTGGGACGCGGCCGGGGCCAGCGGCTATGGGTTCACCACCGCTTGGGTCAATCGCGCCGGCGAGCCGATGGACCGCTTGCCATGGACGCCTGCACATGTACTGTCCGACCTCACGAGCATACCGCAACTGGCAGGGGTTTGATGGCCGATTTCACCACCTCGGACGGCATAAGCATTCATTACAGCGATACTGGGAGCGGTCAGCCGCTCCTTTGTTTGGCGGGATTGACCCGCTGCGAACGGGATTTTTCCCACCTTGCCCCGCATGTCAGAGATCTGCGCATGATCACAATGGATTATCGCGGGCGCGGGCAATCAGATTATGACCCCGACTACATGAACTACAACGTGATGCGCGAAGGGCAGGACGCCATCGAACTGTTGGATCACCTTGGCCTTGAACGCGTGACCCTTTTGGGCACCTCTCGCGGCGGGTTGATCGCCATGGCCCTTGCCGCGACGCAGCCGCAGCGTTTGGCAGGCGTGATCCTGAATGACGTGGGCCCGGTGGTCAGCCCCGAAGGCATCGCGCGGATCATGGAATATGTGGGCAAAGCGCCCGTATCCAAAACCTATGGTGAGGCGGCCAAGGCGATGCACGCCGCGCTTGCACCGCAATTCCCTGATGTCCCGGCCGAGGTCTGGCAACAACAGGTCGAGACCCAATATGAAGAGAAACCGGACGGATTGGCCCTGCGCTATGACACGAAACTGCGCGATGCGCTGATCGAGCAGGCCGCGGCTGGCCCTGTGCCGGACCTCTGGCCGCTGTTCGAGGCCCTCAAGGGGTTACCCACCGGCGTCATCCGAGGCGAAAACTCGGATATTCTGGAACCAGGCACCTTGGCCGAGATGCAAACCCGGCACCCCGAGATGTTGACGGCGGTCATCCCCAATCGGGGCCACGTTCCGTTCCTGGACGAGCCTCAATCCCTTTCCCTCATCCGCAGTATTCTGGAGCGCGCCTTATGAGCTCGATTGACATGATCCACGCCGCCGCAGATCGCCTTAGGGGCCACGCACGGCGCACGCCGCTTCTCAACTCTCCGTTTCTGGACGAGTTGGCCGGGCGGCGGCTGTTCGTGAAACCCGAATGCCTGCAACACACAGGAAGTTTCAAGTTTCGCGGCGCCTGGTCGGCTGTCTCTGCGTTGGATGAGGACACCCGCACGCGCGGCATTCTGGCATTTTCGTCGGGCAACCACGCGCAGGGCATTGCCATGGCCGCCACCAAACATGGTGCGCCGTCCGTGATCATCATGCCGTCGGATGCGCCAAAGATGAAAATCGACAACACCCGAGCACTGGGGGCCGAGGTGGTGCTTTATGATCGCGGCAGCGAAAGCCGCGAACAGATCGGCGAGCGGCTGCGGCAGGAACGCGGGCTGACGCTGATCAAGCCCTATGACGAACCGCAAGTGATTGCGGGCCAAGGCACGACAGGATTGGAGATCGCGGAACAGGCCGCCGAGCACGGCGTTACCCAAGGCGACGTTCTGGTCTGCTGTGGTGGCGGCGGGTTGACCTCGGGCATTGCGCTGGCGCTGGAAGAGCACGCGCCAGATCTGCGCCCCCGGCCTTGTGAGCCAATGGGGTTTGATGACGTGACACGCTCGCTGGCCTCAGGCCAGATCGAACAGAACCCGGCAACCTCAGGCAATATTTGTGATGCTATCCTGACCCCCTCACCGGGCGAGATCACTTTCCCAATCATGTACGAACGCTGTGGCCCGGGCTTGGCCGTCACCGAAGACGAGGCGCTGCACGCCATGGCATTGGCGTTTTCACGTCTCAAGATCGTGCTGGAACCGGGCGGGGCCGTGGCTTTGGCCGCAGCGCTGTTCCGCCAGGATCAGATCGAAGGTGAGGCTGTGATCGCCGTCGCCTCGGGCGGGAATGTGGACGCCGATATCTTCAGAACGGCCCTGGAGCGTTTCGCATGACCCGGTTCACCATCGCATCCTTCAACGTCAAAAACCTGATCGGCGCGGACAAGGAGTACTACACGTTTCAGAAATACACCCCTGAAGAGTACGCCTGGAAACAGGATTGGATGGCAGATCAACTGCTGACCATGGACGCCGACATCGTTGGTTTTCAGGAGATTTTCGAAGAAGAGGCGTTGCGCGATGTGATTGCTGAGACCGACCTCCGTGGTGCGCAGGCCAACGAGGCCAACTTGCCGGATGCCTCGAAGCGCTATCACAAGAAGGCAATCTTTCGGAAACTGGCCTTTGGTGGCTACAAGGATGCTGCTCTGGCCTTCGCCGCCAACGCATCAGATGGCGGCCCGGGCGAGCGACGCCCCGGTTTGGCGGTGCTGTCCCGATTTGGCTTTGCTGAGAAGCCGGAGATCATACAGGAACTGCCCGAGCCCCTGCGCATCCCCATGTCTGTTTTGGGCGGTGACGAAGGTGCTGGTCACTACACATTGACCCGCATCTCACGTCCGATCCTGAAGGTTCGCGTGCCGGTTGGGGGCAAGGTCATCACTGTCTTCAACTGCCACCTGAAATCGAAGCTGGGAGAGTTCGTCCGTCCTGAAGGCGCAGAGTTTGCCCCCGAGGCCGTTCTGACCGCTTACGACCCGGTCGGCCGCGCCATGGGTGCGCTGCGCTCGGCTTTGCGTCGCATGGCCGAGGCCTGGGTCCTGCGGCGCGAGATCGTGGCCGAGCTGGACAAGGGGCACCCAGTGATGGTTCTGGGCGACTTCAACGATGGTGAACATGCGGTGAGTTCCGAGATCATCTCGGGCGAGCATCCGTTCAAGAACTACTCGTGGATGCTGCGACATGACGCCAAGGCCCCCAATGATCGCTATTCACGCGAAGAGAATGAGCAGATCACAGAAGCCGTTGACCGGGTTCGGCTGCGCTCGGCCGAGAAGATGTTCGTGCGCAAATCCCTGCGCGACATGGTCTATACGGCGGCCTTTGGTGGTGTTTATGAAAGCATCGATCAGATCTACATGTCGCGCCATTTTGACGGCGCCTGGGGCAAATCAATGGGCGAGATGGAGTATTACAGCGTCTTCAACGATCATCTGACGGACGGCTCACACCCCGAAGCGCCCTATAACAAGCTCGCCTCGGACCACGGCCAGATCATGGCGCATATCCGGCTAGAGTAACTCTGCCGGGCAAGGGAAGCGCTCCCGCGCCCGAGCGGACCTGACTACGTCAGACCCGCTAGCGGCCTTGGGTCGGGCGCCGCGCTGCGCGCGGCGTGGTCCCGTCTGTGGCCTGTCGCTCGCCAAAAAGCCTGCTGTTGTAATCGCTTTGGCTGCAACGGGTTGCCGACCGCCGAGCGAAGCGAGGCCCGGCCCAACGGGAGGCGATGTCCCGCAAGGGGCATCAACGACGGGCGGGAGCACCCCCGTCTAACTTGTGCAAACGCTGGCGGCCCTACCGCGAGTGGAATTGATCGCGGAACTCTTGTCGCAGACGCAGGCGTTCGGGGTATTCCTGCAGGAACTGCTCTGGTGGTTTGCCTTCCCACACCTGCGCATAAACGCGCATCTTGTTACCGCCATAGATCTTGGCCAGATCCTCGTCCGAATACCCCCGCGCCCACAGGTCATCGGTGATCGCGGCCAGGATCTTTGCCAACTCTCCGTTGCCGGTCGCGCCCTTGTTGAAGGCATCGATCATATATCCGCCATCGTCATACATCGCAGCATTGGCTGTCGCAAAATCCACAACCAGCTGGGTTGAAAACATGTCATCCGCTGCAATCCCCACGTGGTCAACGCCAACCAGCTGCACATAGTAGTCGATCATGTCTGCCGCCTGCTTGGGCGAGATATCCTCGGGCCAGATGCCGTCCATCATCCATTCGGTAAAAGTCGGAGAGATATAGCCACCCGACTTGGCTGCTCGCAGCGCCTCCTCATCCGGGATAGCCCGATAACATCCACGTGGCGTGGCGCCCGGTTCGCTTCTATAAAGACCCGCCGGAACCGAATGGGTATAGACATAGGGCACACCAGGGTAGTTTTCGTCCATGTAATCCATGGCATCGTTGGCAGTCTTGGACCCCGTATGGCTCAAATCCAGCAGGATGCCAAAACGAACCATTTCGTCGATCACCGACCTGCCCCAGGGGGTCAATCCAATGTCGTTTCCGTTATACGCCGCAAGTTGCCCCGAACCAGTGCGAAAAATATCGTTGTAGGCCAGGATCATGCTCTTGATGCCCATATCCTTGAGCAGCGCCACTTTCTTGAGGTCGCCGTTCAGAATGGTTGCTGTCTGACTGTTCCAGATCACCGCCGTCTTGCCCTGGGCATGAGCAGCTTCAATGTCGCGAGTCTGGTTCACGACCAGAAAGTTCTGCGGCTGCTCGGCCATGGCAGCTCGGAAATGATAGTGCTGTTCCAGTAGCGTCTCGAACGACATATCCGCAGCAGCCAGAGTCATTTCATGCCCGGTGATCCCATTGTCGCGGGCGCGCTGAAAATAGTCGTGCAGTTGTGAATACTCGGTCCAACCGGTGCCGTAAGGACTGGCCAACATGCCCAAAACGATGGTGTCCTGAACAAATTGCTTTGCCTTGTCGGATGCCTCCCACGTCTTGCTTTCCTCGCTGGCCTGCCCTGCGGTGGCCAGTCCCAGCAGAACGGCCCCCAATGCGATCATCCGTTTCACGTCGCTTTCTCCCCTGTCGCGTAACCCAACATGATATGCGCAATGCAAAATATGTCACGCAAAGACTGTACAAAGGCGCTTTCAGATGCCGTAAGGTACGCCCCCTGTAACAGGCAGGTTGATGCCGGTCACATAGCACCCTGCCGGGCCTGCCAGATAGGCCACCGCCTCGGCCACATCTTCAGGAGTACCTGCGTCCCGTAGCGCCACATCGGCATAGCGGCGGCGCTTCATCTCGTCCAACGACACGCCCTGTTCTTGCGATAAGCGCGCATTGGCGGCCATGTGCATGTCCGTGGCGATGTAACCTGGGCACACGGTGTTGCACAGGATGCCATCCGGACCGAACTCGGCCGCAAGGGTTTTGCTCAACCCCACCAGCCCGTGTTTCATCGCCGTATAAGCGCCAAACCCAGGCTCTGCGCCCAAAGATCCGGTGGAACCGATATTGATGATACGCCCGGCCCCTTTGGCCTGCATAGCAGGGATCACGGCCTGTGCCAGTTGCATGGGGCCCAGCAGATTGACTGCAAAACTCGCCTGCCATTGCGCGGGCGTCGTGGACAGGAAATTATCGGACCCCGCCAGAGAGCCCGCGTTGTTGACCAGAATGTCCACCGGTCCAAGCGCCTGGTGAACCGTTTCGATGCACCCGGCGATCTGGTCGGGCTTGGTGACGTCCAAGGTCACCGCAAGCCCACCGATCTGCAGTGCCAACTGGTTCAAAAGGTCGCTACGCTGATGGGCTTTACCCTCGATCTCGACCGGGCCTTCTGTATCGGTGACAACCACACGTGCACCGCCCTGCGCCAGCCGAACTGCAATCGCCCGACCGATCCCACGTGGGGCCGAAGCCCCGGTGATCAACGCAACCTGCCCTGCAAGTGATGTCATACCATGTCCTTCATGTTTTTGCTGCTCCACGAAAAATCACCCCATTGGTTTGCAGAGGCGCGCTGCCTAAGCTAGGCAGAAACCAGGCTGAGGAGAAGACAGATGCAGATCGCAGACTTTGGCGATGTCAGACTACATTTTCGCATAGATGGCGACCCCGATGGCGCACCCGTGGTGTTCTCTAATTCTCTGGGCACCGATATGCGGCTCTGGGATCCGATCCTGCCCTTGTTGCCAAAGGGGTTGAAGCTGATCCGCTATGACAAACGCGGTCATGGCCTGTCGTCCACCCCATCCGGCCCCTACAGCATGGGCAATCTGGTGCGGGACGTGGAACGCCTGATGGATATGCTCGAGATCAAGAACAGCCTTTTTGTGGGCCTCTCGATCGGCGGGATGACGGCGCAGGGGCTGGCGGTCAAACGGCTGGATCTGGTGCGTGCCATGGTCATTTCGAACACGGGCGCCAAGATCGGCACGCCCGCGATCTGGGACGAGCGAATCGCTGCGGTCAGAAAGAACGGGATCGAGGCCTTGGCCGATGGCGTGATGGAGCGGTGGTTTTCCAAGGCTTTCCGCGCCACACCTGAGTTGGAACTGTGGCGCAACATGCTGGTGCGCACCCCTGCCGAAGGGTATTGGGGCTGTTCCGCCGCGATCTCGGGCACCGATCTTTACACACCTACAAGTGGTTTACGTCTGCCAACTCTGGGTATCGCAGGGTCCGAAGATGGCTCAACCCCGCCTGACTTGATGAGAGAAACCACTGCGCTCATTCCTGGCTCGCAGTTCCACCTGATCCGCAAGGCGGGCCACCTTCCTTGTGTCGAGCAGCCCGAAGAATACGCCCGCGTGCTGACGCAGTTCATCCACGACACCGGGCATCTTTAGGCATGGCTGATTTCCTACTGGTCCACGGCTCGTGCCACGGGGCCTGGTGCTGGCGTGACCTGATCCCGGCGCTAGAGGCGCAAGGCCACGCGGCCCGCGCTATTGATCTGCCTGGCATGGGGGCAGATCAGACACCATTGGCCGGGATCACCCTGGATGATTGCCGCGATGCGGTGCTGGCGGCCTCGACCCCGGAAACACTGTTAGTCGGGCATTCCTGGGGCGGCTATCCCATCAGCGCAGCGGCCGAGGCAGCCCCGGACAAGATGCGCGGGTTGATCTATCTCTGCGCCTATTTTCCAACCGATGGCATGTCGATGGTGGACAGGCGCAAACGCTCCCCCCGCCAAACGCTTGCTGACGCAGTGGTTAAATCGGATGACGGAGTGTCCTACACGATCGATCCTTCGCGCGCGCCGGATCTGTTCTATCACGACTGCCCGCCCGAGGCGTTGTCTTACGCGATGCAGCGTTTGCGCCCGCAACCCATCGCGCCGCAGGACACGCCGCTCCCAACCACTGCAGCCTTTGACAGTGTGCCGAAGTCCTACATCCGTTGCGCACAGGACAGGACCATTCCACCAGAATACCAGGCCCAGATGACCCGTGACTGGCCAGTCGAGCGGGTCCACGTTATGGAAAGCTCGCATTCGCCATTCCTGGCCGACCCAAGTGGCCTGGCGGAGCTCCTGACCCAGATCGAAAGGCAATTCTGATGGCGGCCTCCGTCTTTGACAGCGCGCTCTTTTCCCGACTGTTCCCCACTGGCGAAGTGGGGCGGCTGTTCACCGATACCGCCGAACTGCGCGCCATGCTGCTGGTTGAGGGGATGCTGGCCAAGGTACAGGGCGAACAGGGGATCATCCCCGAGCTCAGCGCCGCCGCCATCAGCCGCGCCGCGATGGAGGTTCAGCTGGACCCCGGAGCGTTGGCGCATGCCACCGGTCAGAATGGGGTCAGCGTTCCCGCCCTGGTCGCAGCCTTTCGTTCCGAGATGCAAGCGCCGGAGCATGCGCAATACGCCCATTGGGGCGCGACATCGCAGGACATCATCGACACCGGATTGATGCTGCGGTTGCGCCAAGCTCTGGGTCTGATCGAAAAGGACATCGTCGCGGCGCTGGACCATCTGGCGCAGAAGGCCGAGGATCACGCCGACACGCCCATGCCCGCCCGCACCTATGGGCAGCACGCAACCCCAACCTCATTCGGAGCTGTTGTGGCCTCTTGGGGCGAGCCGCTTTTGGGGTTGTTGGGCGAACTGCCTGATCTGCGCCGGTCCTGCCTGTTGGTATCGCTCTCGGGTGCTGCCGGCACCGCATCCGCGCTTGGCCCGCAAGCGGCCGAAACCCGCGCCGCATTGGCCAAATTGCTCAACCTGACCAATCCCGAACGGTCCTGGCACACGGACCGGACGCCGGTGCTTCGGATCGCCGATTGGTGTAGCCGCATCGCGCTGGCCTTTGGCAAGATGGGTGAGGATGCGACCGAACTGGTGCAAAGCGGAATTTCCGAGCTTTCCTTAGGCGGCGGCGGATCGTCCTCGACCATGCCGCAGAAACAGAACCCAGTGGCACCTTCTGTTCTGGTGGCACTGTCGCGCCAAACCAGCGGTCTGATGCCAGTGCTGCAAAGCGCGGCGATGCACCGCCATCAACGCGACGGGGCCGCTTGGTTCACCGAATGGATGTGCCTGCCGCAGATCATCCTGGGGGCAGCTTCTGCCGCGCAGACCGGCTTGGCTCTGTGTGAGGGGCTTGCCCCAAACCCCGAGCAGATGCGCGCCGCACTCAACGGCTCAAAGGACCTGATCCATGCCGAGGCGCTGAGTTTCGCCCTTGCCAACCACCTGTCGCGCCCGGACGCTCAGGCCGCCACCAAGGCCTTGTGCAAGGAAGCCATCGAAGCGGACGTGCCTTTGCGCACACTCGTCGCCCGTGATTGGCCGCAGTTGAACACCGACGTGTTGTTCGACCCTGCGCATCAAATGGGACAGGCTCCGACGGCGGCCCGAACCTTTGCCAAACAAGTGCGTTCCGCAGCGAAAACTTGAGGCTGGCCTTTTCCTTGGGCGTATCCGGACATAGGTTGCGCTGAAGTCACGACCACCCGGAGCGATCTTTTGCGGCTGCCAGTCCTGTTCATCCTGTTCACCGTCATGATCGACGCCATGGGCATTGGCCTGATCATGCCGATCATGCCCGACCTGATCGTCGAGGTTCAGGGTGGCACGCTGGCCGAGGCTGCCCTGTGGGGCGGGGTTCTGAGCACGGTCTTTGCGGTGATGCAGTTCCTGTTCAGTCCGGTGATTGGCAACCTTTCAGACAGCGTGGGGCGGCGACCCGTCCTGCTGGTGTCGCTGTTTGTGATGGCGCTGGATTATCTGGTGATGGCTGTGGCCGGCACCATCTGGCTCTTGCTGATCGGGCGCATCGTAGGCGGGATCACTGCCGCCACGCACGCAACAGCTGGCGCCTATATCGCCGACATCTCAGAGCCGCATAAAAAAGCGGCCAACTTTGGCCTGTTGGGCGCAGCCTTTGGCATGGGTTTTGTCCTGGGCCCGCTGATCGGAGGTCTGTTGGGTGAATTTGGCACGCGGGCGCCGTTTTATGCTGCAGCCGTTCTGGCCGGGATGAACTTTGTCCTCGGCTGGTTCGTGATGAACGAAACAGTCACGGACAAAACACGACGCGCCTTTAACTGGCGCCGGGCAAACCCCTTTGGCGCGTTCAAGGCAATGGCCGAAATCCCCGGCATCGCCCGGCTGCTTCTGGTCTATCTTCTCTATTCTGTAGCCATCTATGTCTATCCGGCGATCTGGTCCTACTACACGCAAGCACGCTTTGATTGGGGGCCGCAGATGATCGGCCTGTCGCTGGGGATCTTTGGCATCATGATGGCCATCGTCCAGGGTGGGTTGATCCGGGTCGCGCTCAAATACCTGGGCGAGCGGCGCACGGTTGTTGCAGGCAAGCTGTTGGATCTTGTCAGCTTTGGCTTCCTGGCCTTCATCACCAGCGGAACCTTGGCCCTGTTCCTGACACCAATCTCGGCTTTGGGAGCGGTCGTTTCACCCGCGTTGCAGGGGATCATGTCCAAATCCGTTGGCGACGATCAACAAGGTGAGCTGCAGGGCGTCATGACCGCGGTTCACGCCCTGTCGATGATCGTGTCTCCCTTGATGATGGCCGGCGTCTTCGCCCATTACACCCGCGAAGGGACAAGCCTCTATCTGCCCGGAGCACCGTTCCTGGTAGCGATGGTGCTTTTGCTGTTGGGATTGGTCGTGTTCCTGCGCACACGGATCACAGTGGCGTAATCCCGACGCCTTGATGCCGGTTTCCTGCTTGCAGGACCGATGCCCGCGCGCCACGGTTGACCCAAGCAAGGGAGAGCATGACATGCAAGCCACCCAAGCCGCGGCCTGCCGCGAATTCAATGCCTCTCTGGAGCGGACCGAATGCTGAGTTTCCTGACCGATTTGTTCAAACCCAAGGCCGCCAAGGCACCGCCAATCACGTCCGAGACCTCGATGAATTTCGACACGGACAGCGTCGAACCATTTCTGATCGGCCTGCTGAACAACCCGCGCTTTGGCCTGCCGACCGATCTGCCTGCGACGATCGCACAAACACTGTCCAGCCTCCCAGTTGATGGCAAACAGCGTTGGCAGATCGATGGCGATTTTGACGGCGCAAAGGTGCAGATCAACATCGAGGTCTTCATGGACGACATCGACGCACCGGATCTGTATTTTTTCTCTACCCAACCCGTGATCGCAGAGATCGAACGGGAACTGACCGCCTTTGGCGACCTGATGGAGTAACACCCCATGAAGCTGCAAGACCTAGACATCATTATCACCGCTCCGCCTGCGCCGGGTTGGGGCGGGCGCTATTGGATACTGGTCAAGTTGACCACAGACACAGGCATCACCGGTTGGGGCGAATGCTATGCCTCGTCCGTAGGACCCGAGGCAATGAAGCCAGTGATCCGCGATGTATTCGACCGGCATATGGCCGGTGAAAACCCTGAAAACATCGAATTGATGTTCCGTCGCGCCTATTCCAGCGGGTTTACCCAACGCCCCGACCTGACCGTCATGGGGGCGTTTTCAGGGCTCGAGATCGCCTGTTGGGACATCCTGGGCAAGGATCGCGACCGACCCGTGCATGCGCTTCTGGGTGGGCGGATGAACGACCGCATTCGGGCCTATACCTACCTCTACCCGCTGCCGCACCACGATCTGAACGACTTCTGGACCTCGCCTGAACTCGCCGGTGAGAGTGCAGCCGAAATGGTGCGCCGGGGCTATACCGCGATCAAATTCGATCCGGCTGGCCCCTACACGATGCGTGGTGGGCATATGCCTGCGATGACCGACATTTCGTTGTCGGTGGCATTCTGCAAAGCCATCCGAGAGGCGGTCGGCGACAAGGCCGATCTGCTCTTTGGCACCCATGGGCAGTTCAACACCGCGGGCGCGATCCGTTTGGGGCAGGCACTGGAGCCATATTCCCCGCTCTGGTTCGAAGAGCCCACACCACCCGACAACATCGAAGACATGGCCCGCGTGGCCCGCAACGTGCGCATCCCGGTTGCGACCGGAGAACGGATGACCACGAAAGCCGAGTTTGCAGCTGTCTTGCGCACCGGTGCGGCAGAGATCCTGCAACCCGCCCTTGGTCGCGCCGGAGGCATCTGGGAGATGAAGAAGGTTGCTGCAATCGCCGAAGTATTCAACGCCCAGATGGCCCCGCATCTGTACGCAGGCCCGGTGGAATGGGCCGCAAACATCCATCTGGCCGCCTCAATCCCAAACATCCTGCTGGCCGAAAGCATCGAAACGCCCTTCCATGACGCGCTGATCAAGGGCACGATCCGGGTCGAGGATGGTTTCATCACGCCGCCCGACACGCCCGGATTGGGCATCGACGTGGATGAGGATCTGGCCCGCACGCACCCTTACACGGACGACGGTCTGCACCTGCAGATGCAAGAGGAGCCCTGCAACTACAAAGGCGGCAATGCGTTTCAGGGGGGTGCACCTGCCAAGGAGGGGTGACATTGGGTCAGCGGCTGGGGCATTATACGGTCACGATTTTTGCAGGACCCCGTAACAGTGACACTTCAGCCCTCTTCCCCTCTTTCGCCCGACACGCCCGACAGCATGGCCGCCAGCGCCAGCCAGGCGGCGGCCTACCTCAAGACCTTGGCACATGAAGGGCGACTGATGATCCTGTGCCACCTGGGCACGGGCGAGCGGTCGGTGGGCGAGTTGGAAGAGCTGTTGCAGATGCGGCAGGCGGCTGTCAGCCAGATGCTGGCTCGCCTTCGGGATGAGGGGCTGGTGACAACACGTCGCGATGGCAAGACGATCTACTACTCGCTGCTCGATCACAAAACCGAGCAGGTCATCGGACTGCTGCACAGCTTGTTCTGCGCCCAAGATAACTAATCTACCTCGGCATCAAAAGACGGGGGCACTCCCGCGCCCGAGCAGACCTGACTGCGTCAGCCCCGCCAACGGCCTTGGGCCGGGCGCCTCGCTTCTCGCTCGGCGCGGTCCCGCTTGGGGTACATGTTTCTACACAAGCGCCAACCACCGAGCGCAGCGAGGCCCGGCCCAACGGGAGGAGGTGTCCCGCAAGGGACATCGACGACGGGCGGGAGCGCTTCGAGTGTCAGGAATTTCTGTCCAACAGGCGATCCGGGTGTGCATCGACCCAGGCTAGCATGACCCGCATCACAGCCTCGTTCTGTGTGAATTCCAACACATGGCGCCCCAGCGGCAACCCAAGGTTCAGCACCCTCTGCAAGCAGCCCGCGTGGTCGCGTTCACTGCGCGCCAGGCAATGCTTGGCCCCGTGCAGGATCGTCGTGATGATGTTGCCGCCGTAGCCGTTGAGATGGTTCAGGCCCGGCTCCAGCGAGAGCAGATACCCCATCATCTCGGGCAGCCCCTCCCACCCCGCAACATGCAAGGTGGTCAGCCCCTCGCGATCTGGTTCTTCGGGATCAAGACCCAGGGCCACCAACCGTTTGACGTGATCCAAGCGCCCCGGCAGATGCAGGATCGAACGGATCAGTGTTTTGTATTCACGCGGTAGATCCTCCGTTTGCAGATGCGCGCCGAGGGGCACATCCCCCTCAGCAGCGCTTGCTAGCAGCTGTTCAGCCTTGGAGAAAGTCGGGGTATTTCCGGTGTCTTCGATGGCTCGTACCAATGCCACATTGCCGAAAACGCGCGCGAACCCGTAGGCCGTGCAGCCCCCATAGACTCACCCCGAATCAGCCCCATTACTCAGCAGCAACCGTACGATATCGCCATCCACCATCCGACGCGCGGCCTGATGTAGCGACGGCATCACCCAAGGTTCCTCACCGCCCACAGGCGTGGCGTCGAACTCATCCGCGTCCGCTCCGTTTTCCAGAAGCAGCGCAACCATATCCCGGTTGTTGAAATCCAGCGCTCGCAGCAATGCGTTGGTGCCCTTGGGATCCGCGCCCGCTGTCAGCAACATCCGCAACCCATCCAGATGTCCCAGTTCGGTTGCGTGATAAAGCGATTCATTGTCGTTGGGGTCGGCTCCATGATCGAGCAACCATTGCCCGAGCGTCATGTTATTGGCGTGCCCAATGGCCCCATAAAGTGCCGACAGCATGTGCGGGCTGCCGGGTTCAGACGGATAGCCATCGTTCACATCCGCCCCCGCCGCACCACATCTCTATCGCGTTGCAGCCATTTGCGCACTGCATCCACACGGTATAGCGCACAGAGCAATCCAAAGTGATCATCTGCCAGATCCGGTGTCTCGGCCAGCAGATGCTCTACCCGCCAGTGACCGCCCTGAAACAGGGCCTGTTTCAGTTGCTCGGCCTTGGCGGCGCGGTCCATCTGCTGAGCCTCTGTTTGGAATTTGAGCTTGGGCCAGCTTTCGTGCCCCGCCTCGCGGGCGATCACATGCAGTGCGGCACTGTGGGTCAATGCCTGGGTTTCGGGCAGAAACTGCGCCACGCGGGTTTTGGCGTCAGCCTCGCCCTTGGCAAAAGACTTCTTGAGGGTCTTGGCCTGCCTACGCAAGTGGTCCAACGCCGGGGGATTGATGAGAGTGTTAATTGGGTTTCCTCACTCGTATCTCCGTTGGCCCGCTCCTCGGAGGAGAGAAAAAACCGCGCATTGCGTCGTCATTCTATGGGCGCTGATACAGCTGTCCGCGGACCCGGGTGCCGCCCAATCGGCATCCTTGAACTAGCCACACCGGGCCCAACCGCAAGTCATCAGTTCGAAACGTAGCCAGCAACCACCTGCAACAGCTTGAACGCCGTCGCCGCGTCGTTTTCGACCACAGCCAGGAATTCTTCTTCCCCAATGCGCAGGCAGGTGATGTCGGTTTCGGCCACCATCGACAGCGCGCGCGGAACCTTGCGGATCAAGCCCAACTCACCCACCAGGGTACCCGCACCCACTTTGGCGATCAGTTGATCCTCGGCCTCGTCCTGCGGCAGGTAAAGCCCCGCCTCGCCGTCGATCATCATATAGGCACCATCGGTGGGCTCATCATCTTTCAGGAACACCACCTCGCCCGCCTTTGCATCATACCAGCGGGCACCAAAGGCCAGCAGCCGCAGCTGTCGGCGATCGAGACCAGAGAACAACGGCGTCTGCTCCAAGGCCCGCAGTTTGCGCGCCAGATCGGCCGAGGCGACACTGTCCTCTTCGGCCTCGGTCTGGGCCTCTTCACTGACGATCCGGCCCTGTTGGATCTCCAGGAAAACGTCAAAAACACCCGGCGACTGGAATTGATCGTTCAGATAGATCACCGTCGTATCCGGCAACAAGGCCCGCAGGTTCCTGTAAACGGCGACTTGCGTGTCCATGTCATAACTGTCCAGCGCCTTGTCCAGGATCAGCACATCCGGCTTCTTGATCGTGGCACGGGTAAAGGCCAACGGCTCGGCAAAGACGGCTGGCAGGTTGGTGCCCCCCAAGGCAACTGGCACGTCATAGATCAACTCGATCACCTGCGCCTGTGCGCCGTGCTGGGCCAAGGTATCCGCGATCAGCTTGCGCAACTCGTCCGATTTGGCGCCGCCTACTTCGCTCACTTTACCGAACAGAGCGTTTTCCAGAACTGTCAGGCCCGGTGCGTAGCTGTCCAGCGACAGCGGCGTGAACACACCATCCAAAGACTGCAACAGTTCTGCCGAATGCCCGCACCGGATTTCCAGAATCCGCGCCTTGAGCTCGTCTGAAAACGCGGGTCCGATCTGATCGGCCGAGATGCGGAAGGGCACGGCCAGCAGGTTTGCAAGCTCGGTATCATCCAGTGCCGCTGCGCCATCGGTGCGGGTCTTTTCGACCAGCTCGACGGCGGTTTCATAAGTCTTGACCTCTAGCCCCAGTTTGCGGAACAGCGGATGATCGGTGCCGTCCAGACCAAAGATCTGGCGCAACATGTCGATCACGTCCTGGGTCAGCCGGACCAAGGTTTCATCCACATGCAGAGAACGCAGCAGCGCAAGGAATTCACTTTGCGAGGCGATCATATCTTGCGAAAAGGCTACCCTTGGCGTGGCAAAAAGCAGGTTTTCTGCCACCGGCAGCGCCGGGTTGTAGGCATCAGGGTCAAAGAGATAGGCCTGTGCCTGAAGCCCAGCGTCCTGCATCGCTTGTTGCACGACGGGACGCAGTTCGATCAGCCGTTCAGCCAGTTCGGGGTGATCGGCGGCGTCGAACTTCTGTTCGGCGCCACGCCGGAACAGAGCAGCACCCGAGCCCATCCCCTCGACCAGACGCAACCACCAGGCACGCAGGGCAGCCTCGTCCTCCAGCCCTGCAAGCTGCGGGTCCAGCCAATCTGCATCAAAGGGGTCATCGCTGTTGCCCGCCCGAACCGCCTCGCGATGGGCCTTGCCGTCTGTGCCGTCACTCTGCGGCTGGTGCCGCATCGGCATCATGACGTTGTCCCCAATGCTGCCCTGGAACATGACGGGACGCGAGGTGGCATGGCCGATCCGCGCCGCAATCACTGCCTGATGCAACTCGGACAGGCTGTTGTCGGCGATCCGCACCGAGCCATTTGCCGGCATGATCTCGCGCGTGAGCAATTCGGCCAAGGCGCGTCGGTCCTCTTCGCTTGGGGCGGCAATACCGATCGTGCCACCACCGGGCAAAGTTGCCGTCAGATCGTCCAACACAAGGTTGCCATCCGCATCCCGGACCGAGACATGATCCAGTTCGATGTCTCCGTCCAGTTTGGGGCGGCTTTCCGGCTCTCCCTCAAACAGGCTTTCATCCACCATGCCGGGCGGAGCAAAGCGGTCCAGGATCACCTCCCATCGGATCGACATGTCCTGGGTCTGATTGTAGTAGGTCAGCAATTCCTTCCATGGGCTGCTGAGGTCCTTGTAGGCCGCCAGCGCGGCAACCAGAGCGCCCAGAGAAACCGCACCTTGCAGCACCAGATAGCCACCGATTGAAAAGAAGAAAAACGGGGTCAGCTGCGAGATGAAGTTGTTGAGGAACTTCATGAAGAACTTCTTCTGGTAGATCTCGAAACGGATGTCGAACAGCCGCCCCAACTGATCCGTGATCGCCGCCCGACGATAGCGCCAGCCGCCATTGGCCCTGAGCGTCGAGGCACCCACCGCGCTTTCGCCGATCTGAGCAGCCAGCACGCGCACCTCTTGGATGCGTTTCTTGTTCAGCAGGTTGATCTGCTTTTGTAGCTTGGGGATCAGCCAGGCTTGCAAGGGGATCAAGGCGACGGCCGCCAATCCGAACCAGAAACTTTGCAGGAACAGAAACGACAGGATCGTGATCATCTGCCCCGCTTGCAGCACAGGCTGGCTGATAGCGTCGCCCATCAGGCCGCCCATCGGTTCGCTTTCAGCGGTGACCATGGACACCATTTCGCCCTGGCTGACGCGTTCAAAATACGGCTGCGGGAAGCGCATGATCCGGGCGATCAGCTGATAGCGGAAGCGGCGCAACATCCGTTCGCTGAGCACGCCCTTCATGGTGTTGATGCGCATCTTCATCAGTCCGTGCGCCAGTACCGACAACAGGAAGGCGATACACAGGATGCCCAGGAAGGTGACCTGATCAAAGGTGTAACCCCAGACATCAATCGTGGAGCTTGCCGCACCGATGGCGTCATTGATGATCCGCTTGGGCAATTCCAGTGTCAGATAGAGCAACGGGAAGAGGGTTGTCGTCACCGCCAGCAGGGTTAGCTGGTCGCGTTTGGAATACTTCCAGATAAAGCTAAAAATCGAACGTTCTATGGGACTGTTCCTGAATTGCTGCACGGCCGTATGCCAGACGGGCGAAACTCGTCAATATGGATCAAACCTACTCTGCGTCACGGTTTGCAGGCAAATGGATTTACGAACGATTTGTTTGCCCCGTCTGTGAACCAGTTCATTTGCAGGGGGCTCAATATGCGCTTAAGCTGATTCTCGGCAAAACTCGGGAGGATGGCTTTGCCTGAACTGGTCAGCTCTGTGCTGTTGTTGTTTAGCTTGCTGATGGTCAAGCATATGTTTGCGGATTTCTATCTGCAGACGCCAAAGATGTTGTCTGGGCGTTGCCAGTACTGGCACATGGGGCGAGCGATGCATGCAGGCGTGCATGTCGTTGGCTCGATCATCGTGTTTCTGATCATGGGCGCACCGCTTGCCTTCATTGCAGTGCTTGTGACGTTGGAGTGGATCGTTCATTTCAATATCGACTTTGGCAAGGCCAGCTATTCCGAGAAAAAGGCACTGAACCCCTCACAAGGCGCGTTCTGGCGTGCGGTGGGACTGGATCAATGCCTGCACAACCTGACCTATGTGGCGATGACCTGGGCTTGGATAAACTACGCCGCCTGACCTCTGATCCGTGAGAACTGCCGTACCAAATCATCCGGGGGCACTCCCGCCCGTCGTCGATGCCCCCTATCGGGGCATCTCCTCCCGTTGGGCCGGGCCTCGCTGCGCTCGGCGGCTGCGTCTGGCCGCAACCGACTTAAGCCATTTCAGACGGGAGAGTGCCCCTGGCCGGAACCGCGCCGGGCTTTGCCCGGCGCTCGGCCCAAGACCGTTGGCGGTGCCGACGCAGTCGGGATAGCCCGGGCGCGGGAGCCCCCCGAGTTACAGCCCATTTAAGCGCGTTTGGCAGAGAAGGCAGGCACCGGGTCTGCGTACCCCTTGAGCGGGATCGGATCGAGGGCCTCAAAGGTCACTCCGTTTCGATCCAATGCTGCATCGCGGGTGGCCTGATCTATCAGCACCTGGTCCGGCTCGGCCTTGGAACAGAGCCGGGCGGACAGGTTCACGGTCGATCCAAGCACGGTAAAATCCATCCGGTCCCGTGCCCCCATGGCCCCCATCACCACCTCGCCCGAGGCCACGCCTATGCCCACATGCAGGTTATGTTCGGGATGCTGCTCGAGCAACCGCGCCATGGCCTGCGTGATCCCCACCGCACACTCCACTGCGCGCAATTCCATGTCTTCGCCCTCGAAAACCGCAACAAGTGCATCGCCAATGAACTTGTCCACATCGCCACCATACTCGGTCACGATGTCGGCCTGCACATCGAAATATTGGTTCAACACTTCGATCACAACTTCGGGCGGCACCCGTTCCGAAAACTCCGTATAGCCGCGGATATCCGTAAAGATGACAGAGATCTTGCGGCGTTCGCCCCCGCGCTCCATCCCCTCTGTCTCGGCCTTCTGGATCGCGGACATGGTGCCATGCGAGACAAATTTCATCAGTTCCATCCGCTCGCCCAGGTGGCTGATCATCTGGTTGATCCGGCGCGCCAGATCGCCGATCTCATCCCGTGCCCGGACGTTTTCGACACGCGCCGCAAAATCCCCCTCGCCCACCTTTTCCGCCACCGACCCGATCGCCAGAATCGGCCGGGTCAGCTGACGGGCAAAGATCAAGGCCCCCACGGCGGCAATGGCAAAGCCGATCAGGCCAACGATCAGGATCTGTCGCGTAATAGCATTGACCACCGCATAAGCGTTGTCTTCGCTCAACTCGGTGATCACCGCCCATTGGAACCAGTCGGGAAAGGCATAGGCCCCGAGCATCGCCATGCCGTCGGGGCGCACATAGGGTTCCAGCGCATCGGCCCGCGCACCCGCCACGATCAACGGCATGGTCGAGGCCACGATTTGGCGCTGGATCAAAAGTTCCGGATTGTCACCCAGCACCCGCCGCCCAGCCTGATCGACGATGGAAATCTCGCCGCGCTGCGCAAAGGGGTGGCGGCGCACCATATCCCCCAGGATCGACAGCTCGATCTTCGCTGCCATCGTCACCTGTCGCCCTGCGATCTGCGTCGTCAGCGGCAGCGCCAGAGTTGCCAGCCAATCGCCGGTCTCGGGCACTCGGTTCACAACCGGGCGGCCAAACTGGCCCGTGCCTGCAAACGCACGGATCAGATCGGGAGAGGTCGCAAGGGTCCCGACCGGGTCCAACCCGGCCTGTGCGAGTTTACCGGCAAACCCCTCGTTCGCGACTAAAATGGGCAGGTCCGAACCTTCGACGGACAGTTGCAAAGCGACGACCTGGGGCAACTCCTCCAACCCCAATGTCAGCAGGGACACTTTCTGCGGCACCCCCAATTCGTTGCTGTCCACTGCGTTGCGAATGACCATCAGCGGCGTTAGCCAGCGCCCTTCGAACGTGTTGTCAAACGCGGTGCGCAACTGCGCGGCCACGGTGGTCAGATCTTCGTTGGCAGCGCTTTTGAGCTCATCCCGCGAGAGCCGTGTCAGATTCTGACCGACCAAGGCCAGGGGACCGACGGCAAGCAAAACAGCAAACACAAAGAATTTAAGGCGCAAAGGGAATCTCATTGCCGCCAATCCTAGTTCACATCCCCAACCACGTCTTCAAAATTCCACCTCTCACTCTCGTGCCACAGCGGTGATCGTCGCGGTATCACGACCGATTCCGCAGACCAGGCCGGTGCTGTCCTGCCCGCGCACCGTTACGGTATAGCTGCCTGGCGTAGTATAGCGGTGTCGAACCACGGCTCCGCTGGCCTCGGTCCCGTCGCCAAAGGCCCAGGTCACCTGCGTGCCCTGCCCATCCGGATCGCGTGCATTTTCTTCGGCAAAGCGCACCACATCATGCGCCGCCCCCACTGGCACGGTACGGTCGGGACCGGCATCCACCACCGGGGCCGCATTGATCAGAACCCGCGCGGCATCGGTGCCGACGTCACAGCCAAACGCGCCACTGTCGTCACGTACCCGCAAACGGACCATCAGATCCGCCGGGCTGTCAAAGACCCGCTCTACCCGCTGCCCCTCGAGGATCACGCCATCGCTGAACTCCCAGCTCCAATCGGTGATCTTTCCGTCCAGGTCGCCAGAGGCACCTGCATCAAACGTCACCGTGTCACCAGGACACACGATCCGGTCAGGGCCGGCCAGGGCCGTGGGTTCGGAATTGACCCGCACATAGGTCTCTTCGTTACGCTGACTGCTGAGCAGCCCGCGCCCGTCGTCCATGCTGACACGGACAGGGTATTGGCCTGGGGCAGCAAAGACGTGATCGACGGTGGCCCCTTGGGCCTGGGTACCGTCACCAAAGGTCCAGATCACTTGCGTACCGTCGGCCACATTCACGCTCCATGGCGTGTCAACGCCCGGACAAACCGCGCCGTCAGCCACCAATCCGGCCACCGGTGCAGGTGTCACGCGGATCACCTTTTCCAGCTTCTGCTCGGAGTTGCCGACGCCCGCGTCATCCCAGACGGTCAGGACCACGGTCTTGTCGCCCGGATCGGTAAAGCGGTGCGAGGCCAGCACAGTATCCGCCGCGCCACCGTCGCCAAAGTCCCAGCGGAAGCGGGTGATTGCCCCATCCGCATCTGTCGAGCCACCACCGTCAAAGCGTACCGCTTCGCCCACGGCAACCTCGGCTACCACATCAATAACAGGCTCGGGGGCGGCGTTGACGGTCACCTTGCGCACCACCGCCAGATCGGTGCACCCTTCGGTGCCGCCGGTCAAGTTGGTGCGCAGGGTGACGAAATACTCGCCCGGTTCAGCAAAGGTGTGGACCAACTCCGGGCCATCCATTGTTGTCCCGTCCGAGACCTCCCACGCAAACCCCTGCGCTTGCGCGCCGCCCAGTTGACCCAAATTCGCGGCAAAACTTGCAGGCATTCCAGCCGCTGCGCGGTCCGATCCCGCGATCTCAAGCGTGGGGGCTGCAATCACGGTGATATTGGCCACATCACTGTCGAGCGGGCTGCAAGCGCCGCGCGCCTCGCCGGTGATCGTCAGGGTCACCGCATAGGTTCCGGGACGCTTGAAGATATGGACCGGGCTTTCACCGCTGCCAGTATTGCCATCGCCATAGGTCCACGAGAACGCGTTGACCGCACCATCTGCATCCGTCGAGCCTGAGCCGTCAAACCGCACCCGCTGGTTTGAACAGACGGTCCGGTCGCCCCCTGCATCGGCAATCGGTCCCTCGCGCACCAGAGCCGCGATCCGGTCAATGTCGGTTCCGTATTGTGTCCCCGTCTCGTTCCGCACGGTCAGGGTGACAGGATAAACCCCGGGCAGCTCATAGGTCTTTGTCGGATTGATCAGATCCGAGTTGCTGCCATCGCCAAAGTTCCACTCGTAGAGCAGCAAGCCGCCATCGGGGTCGGCGCTGTCCGAGGCGTCGAACAGGATCGGCTCGCCCGAGCACACATCGCGGTTGCCGCCTGCATCCGCCAAGGGGCGCGCGCGAATGGTGACGCGGGTGGCGTCAATAGCGCGCGCGTTCGACAGGCCAGTGCCATCGTCCACCCGCAGCGTCACCGGGAACACGCCTGAACGCGGGTATACATGGGTCACCTGTGTGCCATAGGCCGCCGGAGAGCCATCGCCAAAGTCCCATTCATACATCAGCGCATCACCGTCTGCGTCCTTGGACTGCGAGGCATCAAAGGCGACATACAGCTTGTCGGTGTCGATATCCGGCCCTGCCTCGGCTACGGGTGGGTGGTTGACGCGGATCGTCATGTCGTCGGCAGCGGTGCTGTTCAGAACTCCGCTGTTGTCGGTCACGACCAACTGCGCCGACCAGACACCGGGCGTGGGATAATGGCGCTCAACGGTGCGCGCCTCAAGCGGATCGCCCAAATCGTCGAACTCCCACCGGAAGTTGGTCACTTGGCCATCACTGTCAAAGCTTTGGCCTGCATCGAATTGCAGCGTATCCCCCGGTGCGATCAGGCGATCGGCGCCTGCAACGGCCACGGGTGGGGCGTTTACGGTGATGAAAACTTCGGATTCATCCTCGGCCGCGCCGCCCTGGAAATTGTCCCGCACCATCAGGCCAATTCGGTACAGGCCCGGTTCGTTGATCGTGTGCGCCGCGCGCAACCCGCGGACGGTTTGCCCATCCGGGAAGGTCCAGATGTAGTCTGCCACCTCGCCATCCGGGTCGACCGAGGCGCGGCCCGAAACCACAAACTCTTCCCCCGGGGCCACCACTTGTGGCGGGCCTGCGTCGGCGATTGGCGTGGCATTGACGGTGACCTGCATCGTGGCCCGGTCGGTGTTGAGCGGCGCGCCACTGTCGTCACGGACCGTGAGAGCAACCTCATACGTACCGGGTCGCAGATAGGCGTGTTTGACGTTCTGGCCAGACGCTGTTCCGCCATCGCCAAAGTCCCAGAGCCATTCTGTCACCGCACCGTCCGGGTCGACCGAACCGCCGCCCGAGAAAGAGACCTCACTGGCGGTCACGAACTGATCGGGGCCCGCATCCGCCACCGGGGCTGCATCCACACGGATGATACGGGAAAAGGACTGAAGCGCAGATGCGGTGCCGCTGTCATCCTCGACCGTCAGAGTAACGGTGTATTCGCCCGCGCGGGTCCAAGCATAGTCGACTGCAGGCCCCTCGCCCATGGCGCCATCGCCAAAGTCCCAGATGTAGGACAGGATTTGCCCGTCTGCGTCCGAAGAGGCTGACCCATCCAGCATCGCCAGTTCTGAAACGGACACGGGACGATCAGGAATTGTGAAGGTGGGTTCGGGCGGCGCGTTGACCTCAATTCGCATGCCGTCAGTGGCCAGGTTATTGGCCACGCCGCTGTCGTCGATGACGGTGAGCAACACCTGATAGGATCCGCTTTCTTGGTACTGATGGGTGACGGTTTCACCCTCCAGGACTGTTCCGTCACCCATGGACCAACGATAGGTATTGAGCAGCCCGTCCACATCATAGCTGGCCCCGGCCGAGACGATCACGGTCTGGCCGACGATGGCGCTCTGATCCGTTCCGGCCTCGGCGACCGGGGCAAAATTCACAACCACCCGGCGGGTCGCAAGACCCACGTCACAGGGGTGGACGCTGTCATCCCTGACGCGCAGTACGGCGCGGTACTGGCCCGGGGTTTTATAGACATAGGCGGTCCTGGCGCCTTCGGCCTTGCCACCATCGCCAAAGGTCCAGCCGTAGCCGGTGATCGGACTGTCCGAAGGTTGCGAATTTGATCCGTCAAACTCCACCGTCTGGCCAGGGGCCACGACGATATCCGTTCCAGGCACCGCGACGGGTGCATTGCGGACGTGAACAGGCACCGTGACCTCATCCCCGCGACCGGGGCGAGTGCCGGGATCAAGGACGCGCAGGCGCGCAATGTATCGGCCCGGATCGGCATAGCGATGCGCCACCACGGGTTCGGTCGATGTGTTTCCGTCGCCAAAATCCCAAGCGTACCCCAAGGGCGTCAAGCCGATAGACTGACTGCCATCGAATGCGACCGAACGACAATCGGCCAAGGGTCGGCCGGTTCCTACGGCCGTAGGACGCGATGGTTCAGGCGCCAGTTTTGGCGGCATGTCCAGCGGCACCGGATCGCCAGCCGCGTCAAAAACAGCCAAAGTGACGTCATTGGGCGTCTCGAACCCGCCCAGCAGGCTGATCGCCAGATTGGTCTCATCCGTGTCAACCGTGTCCGAGGTCCAGAAATTTTGACCGGATATACGCAAACCCAGATCGCCATAGTCGGTCACCAGCGCCAATGTGCCATTTGCACCGTCAAAGCTCTGGACTTGAAACGGTCCGTCCGTCTTACGTGTGAACCACACCTGCGTTGCGGTCGTGCCTGCAGACCAGCGCACTGTTGGACGATAGGAAAAAATCTCGAGGCCTTGAGGCGCGCGGGCGCGGTCGCGGGACAGGCTGACACCCAGAGTATAGCCGTTGCCGTCATTGCCCTTGCTGCCCTGCACGTCGATGCGGAAATAGGCGCGGCCCTCCACGATCTCTCCCTGACGCGCACGCAACGCGCCCAGACTGACCCACCGACCATCGGTGGCGCGATCCGCACCCCAGGCCTTTTCCCGGATCAACTCGCCAGGTTGTGTGACCGGGTCATAGGGGATCAAACGCGGCTCGCGCGCACCGTCAGCAACGGGTTCGGGCCGGTCGGCTTCGGTATAGGCCCCAGCCCCGCCAAACACACGAAACGTGGTTTCCGAGTCGCCCGGTCCGCCATGGGTAAAATCATTGTCGCCACCAATTTCGGGATCGAAAATCCGCACATAAACACGGTCTTTCAGATCGGCCGGAATGCTGAAGAATATCTGCTCGCGCCGGTCGACATCCCCTTCGCGGGAGGGGGCCTGAGGGCCATAGACCACAAGCAAACCATCCGATACCGTCGCAACTTGTGCCACAAGTGGAATGGGCGACAAAATCATAGCCAGCGCGGCAGCCGCGCAGCCTTTCCTCCACCACATGTTCCGTTCCCCTCTGCCGTTCCTTCTGAACCCAAACGATGCCCCCACACCGGTCAGGTCATTGGTTATTCGAAGGCGGTGTTCCCCGCGTAATCTTCGATGATCAGTTCAACCAGCTCCAGTTCGCCGGTCTCGGGCGGCAGAACCGCCCGGCACAATCCGCTGACACTGTCGCAGCGCAAAAATCCCTCGATCTCGACCCCATCGACGCTGATGACAAATGGTGCCGCCTGTCGCAGGCCGGATGCATCGCGGGCCTGCACGTCGATCTCGATCGGGCCGGTATCGCCTTGCGGACGTCCCAGCTCGACGCTCAGAACCTCGGGCGGGTCCACGTCCAGCAACGTATTCAGGCGCGTGACGCTGACATTGCCCACGGCATCCACCGCCACCAGTTCAAAGGCGTTTGGCCCCGGCGCAAGCGTCACGGTCAGGTCAAAGCGCCCATCCTGGACAGGCAGGTCCGTTCCATTGAGTGTCAATCGCACCGCGTCCCCGACCGCCCCGGTCACAGACAACACATCGTCCGAGGTTGCGCGCGGCGGCGGCAGGTCCAGCGTAATTTCAGGCGCGATCTGATCGCGAATCGCAGCAAACCGCAGCGCCCCTTCGACTGCGCCACCAGGCGCCAGAATCTGGATCGTAAATTCGCGTGCGGCCTCGTCCACCGGAACGGTGAACCCGATGGAACCGGCAGCGCCGACTTGTGTTTGAACCACAACGGTATCCGATGCATCGCGCACCAGTACAGCGGCCCCCGGTTCTGCTGTCGTGCTGGCCGATACAGAAAGCTGATCCGTACGCGAGGCCAGCGCCTGATCCACCCGGGCGATCTGATCCGACAGCGCGATCTCGACCTCGGCCGAGGGACGATAGATCACGGATTGGCTGCGGCGACTGGTGTTGCCCGCCAGATCAATCGCGACGACTTCGATGACGTTCTCGCCAGGTGTCAGATCCACGTCTGCCACAAAGCTGCCGTCCCCATCGACCTTGAGCGGCTTGCCATCCAGCGTCAGCGTCGCCTCAAGCTCGGTTGCGCCCAACACCTCGATCCGCGGCTTGGTTGCGATGGTGCCAGCCGCAGGGGACATCAGTGTCAGGAAGGGCGGCGTGTTGTCGATCCGCAGGGTAAAGTCACGCGGTGTGCTCCACTCGCCGGGCAGGCCCAGCTTATCGAGCGCCGCGACCCGCCAGTGATACCGCGCCGGTTTCAACCCGGTGGCGGCAAAGGCGGTATCACGGATACCCCATTCCGAGATCTGCATCTGGTTGAACCCGGGATCGCTGGCCACCTCAAGCCAATAGGCCTCGGCGCCAGAGAAGACTTCCCAACTCAGGCTCGCAGATTCAGAATAAAGGATCTCCCCCACTCCCGGCAGGTTCAACAGCGGGCTGGTCAGCACTTCGGCCCGTTGGGCACCCGTTCCCGCGATCACCACACCCTCATTCTCGCCCAGTTCAAAGGTCTGGCCGTCACGCTCGATCTCAAGGCCGGGCGTGTCATAGTTCACAAAGCGCGCGCCACTTTGATCGTTCTTGATCCAGAAATCGGCCGAATTAGTGGTGGTTTCGATCCCCGGCACGTCGATCTCGAACGTGGTTTTGTCGGACAGCTGGTTCAAAAGAGCATAGAAATCCCCTTCGGCCAATGACACTTTGGTCACCTCGCCCCCGGTCAGAGGATCCGAGCGCATCCGTTGGATGGTGGCATTGGAATTCGGGTTCAATCGCAAACGGCTCAGGTCGCGGAACGTGACTTGTGTCGTGCTGGCGGACAACGTCCGAATGCGTTCAAACTCGACAAGGATGTCATTGCGATTGCGATCCGACCAGCTGGGTTCGACCGGCGCGCGCCCTTCGACGTCGCCTTGGACATCGGACACCACAGCTTCGGCGGAACGATCCCGTTGAGCAATCGAGATATCCAGCGCTTCGCGAGCGAAGTCGCGGGCAACCCCCGCATAATTCACCACTTCGCGCCATTCGCCAACCTCGCGCGAGGTTACCGCCTCGTCCCGGCTTTGGATCGCCTGCCCGATTTCGTCCGGAGCAAAAATACGCGCGCCCTCAGCGTTGGCCTTTTGGATCGCCTGCAGTGAAGACAACAGCGCAGCATCCGCTGTTGCCACTTGGCGCACGGGCAGACGCAACTGGGTGCCCGGCACCAGGTCAGCAGAAGAACCGATGTTGTTGAGTTTCAGAACCGCAGGCCAAAGATCCGGGTCACGGAGGTGTTCTCCAACAACGCCGCGCAGGGTATCACCTTGCTTGAACTCCACGATCTGCAACGGCGCATCCAAAGGGTCGGATTCCGCCAGTGCCGCGCCTGTCCCAAGGCAAGCACCAAGACAAATCGTCAACGCTTTCGTCAATCGGAACTTCATTGTGCTTGCTCCCACAGCCAGCCAAACCGAAGTCTTTGAATAAAAAGTCTACAATATTCTTTCCAAGACACCTGCCCGAGACAAGAAATAGCGTGTCTCGAGCATTAACCATGCTCTGATTGTCGCCGCATAGACCGCAATACGTCAAGGATGTTGAAATTGTCGCCGTCTTTAAGCCCAATCGGAACCCTTGGTTAATGCTGAACGTTGCAAGGCGTCGGGCAGATGGCTAGCCTTTCCCCAGGTCTTGTTTCCAAGAGGGGGTTGCGTTGCTCATTCGAATTTCAGCTATCATCGCGGTGTTTGCCGTTTCCGCCTGTTCATATCAAACCAGTGCGTTGCCCAGGGTTCAATCCGGTCCCGTCAATGCGTCCGCCACACAGGCCGCGCAAGGCACCTGTTCCAGTGCAACATTCCTGACAGAGGTTCCGACCGAACCGTCCAAAGTATGGTTCGAATGCTGATCAATCGGGTCGCTTGACCCGCATCACGCCTTCAGGCAGGCGCGACCGGACCGTGGTCCTTGATCGTGCGCAACACCACATTGGTTTGCGCACTGGCCACGGCTGGCAGTCGAAACAGAAAATCCTCGAGGAAGCGGTTGTAGTGATCCAGGTCCACGCAGATCACCCTCAGGTGATAGTCGGATTGACCGGTCGTCGCAAAACACTCCTGCACCTCTGACGCGTGCCCAACAGCACGGATGAAATCCACGATTTTTTCAGGGTCATGACGGGTCAACTGTACGTGGACGATGGCCTGAAACCCGAATCCCATCGCTTTGGGATTCACCACGATCCCATACCGCTCGATCACGCCAGCCTCTTCCAGTGCGCGCACCCGCCGCCAAAGGGCCGAAGTCGACATCCCTACGGAATCCGCCAGGTCAGCATTGGAAATCCGACTGTCCTTTTCCAACAAGCGCAGGATTTTTCGGTCGCGGTCATCGAATTGGAGATTCTGGTTCATTTATCCGAATTATCGCAATACACTGGTTGACCAAACCAAATTTTTGTCACTCACCGCGAAAATTGAAAACCTATTCCACCGAAAACAAGGCAAATTGTTCAGACCCACGCCAACAACGATTGTTTGCCAGCCATGACACAGCACGCACCGAACCTCCGTCCTTATCAACTCTCTGATCGCTACACCAACACCACCGGACGGGTTTTCCTGACTGGAACCCAAGCTCTGGCGAGGATCATGATGGACCAGGCCCGGCGCGATCGCGAAGCGGGGCTGAACACGGCCGGTTTCGTGTCGGGCTACCGGGGTTCACCGCTGGGTGCGTTGGATCTGGAGTTGTGGCGCGCGCGGGATCGGCTGACCGAGGACAAGATCAAATTCATGCCCGCTGTGAACGAGGATCTGGGCGCCACGGCCGTTCTGGGCGCGCAGCAGGCCACGTTGGACCCACATTGCGAGGTCGAAGGCGTGTTTTCCATGTGGTACGGCAAGGGCCCCGGTGTGGATCGCTCAGGTGACGCGCTGAAACACGGCAACGCCTATGGCTCGGCCCCCAAGGGCGGCGTGCTGGTGGTAGCGGGCGATGACCACGGTTGCGTTTCCAGCTCGATGCCGCATCAATCCGACGTGGCCTTCATGTCCTGGTTCATGCCCACTCTGAACCCGGCGTCGGTCGACGAGTATCTGGAGTACGGCGAATACGGGCTGGCAATGTCACGGTTTTCCGGCACCTGGGTCGGGTTTAAGGCAATCAGTGAGACGGTGGAAAGCGCGCGCTCGGTCGAGCTGCACACTGATCGAACATTTGAGCTGCCCCAGATCGACCTGCCTGCGGGCGGGTTGCATGTGCGATCTGCTGACCTGCCTTCGCCCGAAATCGAGACACGCATTCAACACAAGCTGCGCGCCGTGCGGGCCTTTGCCGAAGCCAACCCGATCGACCACCGCGTCTATGACATCGAGAACGCCAAGTTCGGCTTTGTCACCACAGGCAAGGGCCATCTGGACCTGATGGAGGCGCTGCGCCTGCTGGGGCTGGATGAGCGCAAATGCCGCGAATTGGGCATCGACATCTACAAGGTCGGCATGGTCTGGCCACTCGCCCGCCGCAACGCCCTGCGCTTTGTGAAAGGCAAAGCCGAGGTGCTGGTGGTCGAGGAAAAGCGCGGCATCATCGAAAGCCAGTTCAAAGAGTATTTCTATGACTGGCCGGGTGACAAACCGCACAAGATGGTCGGCAAATACGACAGCCACGGCGAGCCGCTGATCCCCTGGACCGGAGAGCTGAGCCCACTGATGCTGGCCCCCATCGTCGCCGCGCGGCTGGACGCGTTTTTCCCAGAAGAGGGGCTGCCAGGCAAGGCCAAGGCACTGACTGACACGCCCCCGCAGTTGATCAACGTGCCCGGTGCCACCCGCACGCCGTATTTCTGCTCGGGCTGCCCGCACAACAGCTCGACCAAAGTGCCCGAGGGTTCCACCGCAGCCAGTGGTATCGGGTGTCACGTCATGGCCTCGTGGATGGACCGCCAAACCGTGGGGTATGCCCAGATGGGCGGTGAAGGGGTGCCGCATGTCGTTGCGTCGAAGTTCAACGGCGGCAAGCATATTTTCCAGAACCTCGGCGAAGGCACCTGGTATCACTCGGGCTCGCTGGCAATCCGTCAGGCCGTCGCCGCCAAAACCAACATCACTTACAAGATCCTTTACAACGATGCGGTGGCGATGACTGGCGGTCAGCCAGTGGATGGACCAGTGAGTGTTCATGGCATCGCTCAGACCTGCCGCGCCGAAGGCGTCGAGCGGATTGCGCTGGTGTCGGATGACATCGACAAATTCTCGCGTGCTGATTTCCCTGCAAACACCTCATTCCATGACCGAAAAGAGATGGATCAGGTGCAGCGCGAGCTGCGCGATATTCCCGGCGTCACGGTACTGATCTACGAACAGACGTGCGCAACCGAAAAGCGCCGCCGCCGAAAGCGCGGCACGATGGATGACCCCAAACGGTTTGCATGGATCAACGATCTGGTCTGCGAAGGCTGCGGCGATTGTTCGGTCGCGTCCAACTGCCTGAGCGTTGAGCCGCGCGAAACGCCCCTGGGCCGCAAGCGTAAGATCAACCTCAGTTCCTGCAACAAGGATTTCTCGTGCCTCGAAGGGTTCTGCCCCAGCTTTGTCACTGTCGAAGGCGCCACCCGGCGCAAACGCGCGGTGACACTGGACCTGGAAACCATCGAGGCCGGGTTGCCCACCCCCGAGCTTCCACCACTCGACGTTCCCTTTGACCTTTTGGTCACGGGGGTGGGCGGCACTGGGGTTGTAACCGTCGGTGCGCTGATCACCATGGCTGCACATCTTGAGGGCAAAGGCAGCTCGGTGCTCGACTTCACCGGCTTTGCCCAGAAATTCGGCACCGTGCTCAGCTATATCCGTCTGGGTGCCGTGCCCGAGGCACTGAACCAGGTGCGGATAGATCTGGGCACGGCGGATGCGGTGATCGGCTGCGACGTGGTGGTAAGCTCTGCCCCCAAGGCATCGGCGCATTACCGCACGGGCACGCGGGTTGTGCTGAACCGGGCAGAAATGCCAACCGGCGATCTGGTTCTGCGCCGTGACGCACAGTTGAATGTTGATGCCCGCGAGGCTGAGATTTCACGGGTCGTGGGTGCCGGTAATGTGGCCGGGTTCGATGCAAATGCGCTGGCCGAACAGGTGCTGGGCGATGCGGTTTTTGCCAATGTGATGATGCTTGGCTTTGCCTGGCAAAAGGGGCTGGTCCCGGTTGACCAGATATCCCTGTCGCAAGCGATCCTTTTGAACGGCGTGGCCATCGAAAAGAACAAGCTGGCCTTTGCTATCGGTCGTGCAATGGCTGCGGATCCGGCCCGCCTGAAGGACATGATTACGCCCGAGGAACAGCCAGAAACCCTGGATCAGGTGATTGCGCGCCGCGCCGCGTTCCTGACCGACTATCAAGACACTGCTTACGCCCAGCGCTTCGCCAACCGGATTGAGCAACTCCGCGCCCGAACATCCGATGACCTGACCAAGATCGCCGCGCGCAACCTGTTCAAGCTGATGGCCTATAAAGACGAGTTCGAAGTGGCCCGCCTGATGACCGGGCAAGCCTTTGCTGATGAGTTGGCCGAGAATTTCGAAGGGGAGTTCAAGGTCAATTACCACATGGCCCCGCCGATCCTGAACTTTGGCAAGGACGGTCGCGGACGCCCTGCAAAGCGCCCATTTGGGCCATGGATGCAGTCGGTTCTGGGTCTGCTGGCCAAGGGTAAGGGCATGCGCAATTCGCCTCTGAACCCGTTCGGCTACCATTCCGAGGCCAAGATGCATCGCGACACACTGGCGTGGTACGAGGGGCTGTTGGACCAAGCAAAGGATACTGAGGCTTGGCAGGCGATCCTGTCCGTAGCAGATGAGATTCGTGGATACGGGCCAGTGCGCGAACAGGCGGTCAAAGAAGCCAAAGCTAAGTACACGGACCTAAAGAGCGCTCTCTAAATTCAGGCAGCCTTCACATCGTCCGGCTGTGTGTCGTCAAGCCACAGCCGGTCAATCCGGTCGAGTTCCGCCACTTCAAAGCGTGTTTGATCCTCCCAATACCGGCCCGAAGGGACATAGTAGCCCAGCGCCCGCTCTTGCGCCTCTGCATGTGCCAGACCCGAGACATCCACCAATGGAACGTCTTCCATTTGGTCAGCGCATGAAGGCGGGCACACCAAACGGCTTTCACCATCAGACAGACGCACCATGCGGCATCCCTGTTTTGCCGCGTATTGCATCAACCGTGATGATTTTGCTTCCAGCGATCTGAGTGTAACGTCCTGTCGCAGAGGATCCGCCTGTCCCGTGCCGTAGAAATGCGTGTTGCCGCGCGCCGGATAGACCATATCGCATCCAAAATAGGCGATCACATGAGGCTTCAATGCATGTAGCGCCCAATACCCCGCAGTGAACGCCATGGTGCCGCCCGCGTAGACAAAACCACCATAAGCGTTTTGCGCCGGAACATAATCCTGGGCGGTGATGATTTTCTGCTTGGGCGTCGGCGCGGCGGGTTGGTTTGCTTCGGGAAAATCCTCGGGATGGATCAGGAAATCCCAATCCGGGCGCACGCGCCAGGCATTGTTGATGGCGACGATGTGGGTAAAGGGTCCGCGTGACCAATCTGCCGCCTCTTGCACACAAGGCGCAGAGCCCAGAATCAGAACTTTTGGTCCGGTCTGTGTCATGATCGGATCGGCCTCCTGCCCGGCATCTCAATTCGCCAAACTAGGCCGATCCGATTGGTCGTCCAGATGTCAGCCCAAAACCGAGAAGCTGCTTTCTTCGTTGATCGGGCGTTTGCGCGAGTAGAAACCGACGTCGATGATGTGCCCGGTATAGGGCAGCTTGAACTGCAACGGCGCGTCGTCGTGATCGCCACCGCCTTCGCAATAATCGACCAGGGCAGCCATCATCTTGCCCGCAATCGGGGCATTCTTGTATTGGTTCCCGCTGGTTCCGCAAGCCATATAGAACCCCGGCAGGCTGGATTTGTCATAAATCGGGATCCAATCGGTGGATGCATCATAAAGGTCCACCACCCCGCGCGTTTTCGACGGGATACCAAGCGACGGCACCCGCTGCGCATAGCGCATGGCCTGCGTGGTCCATTGGTCGGTGAATTCACGGTTATAGTCCTTGTCGTCCTCGCACCACTGATGCGGGTCACATTCGGGATCTTCCGATCCGATCAGGATGTGGTTGCCATGCTCGGGCCGCACGTAAAGCGAGATATCGCTGTCCGAGACGATGGTGCCCTGCTCTTCGAAATTGAACCCCTCGGGGCTGGGCACATGCACCACCTCTTGCCGCAGGGGCCGGGTTTCGATGGTCATGTCATCCAGAACACCGGCCATGGCGTTCACGATGGCCGAGCCGGGCCCTGCCACGTTGATCACCACGGGGGCGTGGATTTCCTCTCCATCAGCCAGTTTTACACCGCTGACACGACCATCCGATTGCAGGATCTCGACCACTTCGGCTCCGGTCCGCACTTCGGCCCCATGCTGTCGCGCCGCATCCATCAGGTTCTGCGCGCTCAGCGCCGGGTCTGTGACATAACCCGCTTGCGGCCAGAACACCGCACCACCCATCTTGCGCCCGTTGGGTTGGCCAAATTCCGGATCATCCATCCGCTTGGCGGGTGCAAAACTGTCGAGGGTGTAGACCGGCAGCTTGTCGGTGATTTGTTCCGGCGACCACTCCGCGAAAGGACACTCCAGCTCGGCACTGTATTTCATGTGCTTCTCAAGCCGACCGTTGGCCTCGGTTTTCATCACCAGGCACCCGGTCTGCTTGAACTGCGCAAGGTTCGCCCCTTCGGGCAGATCCAGGTAGTCAGCCCAATCACGCCAATAGTGATAGCCCTCCCAAGCAAAGGCAGTGCCATCAAAGGTGGAATAATGCATCCGGATGATCGCGCAGGATCCGGCAGTGGAGCCGTGGCCCACCTGCGCATTCCGATCCAATGACAGGGTCTTGTGGCCCGCCTTGGTCATCTCGAATGCGATGGCGGCGCCGATGACGCCGGTGCCGATGATGATTGCGTCTGGATTGCTCATGTTGCGTCCTCTCTCAACTCTCCGGCGGCGCGCCGCCTTCTTCGGTACGGCGTGCGATAAAATCTTGCAGCGCGCCCACCCGATCAGGGTTCTGTTTGGGCGGTTCGAAAGTGTTCAAGATGTTCTGCCAGATGCCGGTCGCGCGGTGGTTGGCATCAACCGAACCGCGCTCGGTCCAGGTACCGAAGTTCGCATAGTCATGAACGTGCGGTTCATAGAACGCGGTGTTGTAGCGTTCCATGGTCTGACTGGTGGCAAAGAAATGCCCGCTGGGATCCACCTCGCGCAAGGCCGTGTCATAGCCGATCTCGGCCTCGCCCGCTTGCGCCCCTGCACACAACTCGGCAACCATGTTGAGCACCTCGGCGTCACAGATCATCTTTTCAAACGACACCGACAGTCCGCCTTCAAGCCAGCCAGCTGAATGGATCACCA
The DNA here is from genome assembly GCF_900302455.1 of Falsiruegeria mediterranea M17. Lineage (GTDB taxonomy): Bacteria > Pseudomonadota > Alphaproteobacteria > Rhodobacterales > Rhodobacteraceae > Falsiruegeria > Falsiruegeria mediterranea. The sequence goes on along the minus strand of NZ_ONZG01000006.1, from coordinate 109,755 downwards.
CCGTGGCCCCGGCCATCAGGCAGCCCCAGAGGCCAAACTGGTTTTCATTCGCGGCCTGCACATCGTTGAGGTTCGAGGCCGATCCCGCTGCTGAACGCCATGGCAGCCCCAGATGACGCGCCAATTGCCCCGCGGCCAAAGACGCCTGGAAATGCGACGGCGTGCCAAAGGCAGGCGCGCCCGACTTCATGTCCACGTTGCTGGTAAAGGTGCCATAACACACCGGCGCGCCGGGATTGGTCATCTGTGTCAGCACCAACGCCGCCAGCACCTCGGCATGGCTGAGCGTGATCGCACCGGCCACCGTGATTGGCGCCATCGCCCCCATCAGCGTGAACGGCGTGACGATGGACACTTGCCCATAGCGGGCAAAGTCGATCAGCCCCTGCGCCATCGGAATATCCAGCGTGCGCGGGCTGTTGGTGTTGATGATGGTATAGGAATGCGCCGTGCTGCGGAATTCATCATCCGACAGGCCGCGCGCAATCGACAGCATTTCAAAGCAATCCATCACCTGCGGCGTGCCACGCGAAAAGAAGAAGGGGAACTTGTCCGTCAGCTCTATCTGCGCCTGCGTGGTGAAGTAATGACGCACGTTCGTCGGTACATCCTGCGGCTCGACCTGGGGCGATATCATCTGGAACACATCGAAATGATGGGTGAGTTTCAGAAACTCCAGATAGTCCTGGCCCGAGGCCGGGCGGCGACCACGCACCAGATCAGTCGCATTGGGTGCCCCTGCCCCCGGTTGGAACACCAGGCTTCCGAGTTCCAGCGTGAAATCCCTATGCCGAGCACCTGCGTAACAGAGGATCGACTTTGGCGCCGTGGCAAGCGCCGCCTCGACCATGTCGCGGCCGATGTAGACCATCTCGCTGTCTTCATCGACCCGCGCACCGCCATGGGCATAGATGCGCCGCGCTTCGGGCAACAGCACTTTCATCCCCAGTTCTTCGAGCATCCTGAGCGCGGTTTCATGCATGTCGGCGATCTGATCGCTCGGAAACACCTCCATCAGCGGAAAGGGGTTTTTCAGTTGGCGGTAATTTACGTCGCGGCTTGGCGTTGGCGCGGCCTCGGCCCGCCCACGCCTGCGCCGCCCCCGAATCTCGCCGCGTGTCTGACTGTTAGTGGTCATGGATCATCCCCGCATCGCCTTGCCTTGAGGGTCGTATGGAGAGGCCTCGATAACCTTGGCCTGACGCTCGACCCCTACGATATGCACGCTCAGGTCGGTTCCAACGGCAGCCTGTTCGCGGTCAACCAGCGCCATCGCAAGCGATTTGCAGGTGTGGTGTCCATATGCGCCCGAGGTGACAAAGCCGACACGGTTACCATCCGACCAGATCGGCTCGTATCCACTGGCATCAGCCCCATCGGCTTCGATCTCCAGCGTGACCTGAACCTGCCCCGGGCCGTTTCCGTCGCGTTCGGCCATGGCCGCCTCGCGCCCGACAAAAGCCTTGCCCCAGTCGATCCAGCGGTCCATGCCCGTCATGCCCGGCGTGTAACCTTGGGTGAATTCTGCCGACCAGATGCCAAAGCTCTTCTCGATCCGGGTCGACAACATGGCGTTGAAACCCACCTCGCGAATGCCCAGCTCGGCGCCCGCCTCAAGCAGCATCCGGCGCAGGGCGATATGGTCGCCATAGCGGCAGTTGATCTCATACCCCTTCTCGCCCGTCACTGACATACGCGCCACATGAGTGCGCACCAGCCCAATGTCGAATTGCCCGCAACCCATGAATTTCAGCGCACCGATATCCTGCTCGGCCAGCTTCTCGACCACCTGTTGCGAGTTCGGTCCGATGACCGCAAAGCCGCAGACCTCTTCACCCAGATCACGTACCGTGACGCCATCATCCATGTGATCGTTGAACCAACGCATGTGCCAGGCGCGCAGATAGTAACTGCCCATGATCCAATAGCGGCCGTCGCCCCAGTTCAGCACCGTCAGATCGCCCTTGAGCTTGCCTGTCTCGCTGAGCATCGGTGCCAGCTTGGCCCGACCGGGAGCAGGTAGCTTTGACGCCATGATCCGATCCAGCCAGGCTGTGGCGTTCGGCCCTGAGACCTCAAACCGCGAGAACCCGGTAATGTCGAGCAGCGCCACGCCTTCTCGGATCGCCTTGCACTCCTCGGCCACGATGTCATGGGCGTTTGAGCGTTTCAGTGTCGGTGTCTCCTCAAACCCCGGCTCGGCAAAGTAGAGCGGTACTTCAAGATCCCAGCTCACGCCCCATTTGCAGCCTGCCACCGACATCGCGTCATGCGCAGGGGCCATTTTCAACGGTCGTCCGGCTGGGAGCTGTTCGTTGGGATAGGTCATTACAAACCGGCGGGAATAGAACTGTCCGGTGGTTTCGCGGATGTATCGTTTGTTCTGCGCAAAATCGCCGTATCGGGCGACGTCCATGCCGTAGACGTCCGCTTCGGGTTCGCCGTGGATCATCCATTCGGCCAGCGATTTACCGACGCCGCCGCCCTGCAAGAACCCGGCCATGACCGCGCAGGCTGTCCAATAGCCGCGCTTGCCCGGAACAGGACCGACCAGCGGGTTGCCATCGGGTGAGAAAGTGAAAGCCCCATTCACCCACGTTTTGATGCCCGCGTTGTTCAAGCAGGGATAGCGCTGGAACCCCAGCGTCAGCTCATTCTCGATCCGGCCCAGATCCTCTTGCTGCAGTTCGAACCCATATTCCCAAGGTGCGCCGTCTTCCATCCAGTGGTCGTGATCGATCTCATAGATCCCGACCAACATCCCCTTTTGGTCCTGCCGCATGTAGGTGAACCCTTCGAGGTCGACGGTCATCGGCAACTCATGATCCAACGCTGCAACTTCGGGGATAGCATCAGTAATAAGATAATGGTGGTTGAGTGGCGAAACCGGCAGTTCCACGCCCGCCATGCGCCCCACCTGCTTGGCCCAGAGGCCCGCCGCGTTGACCACATGCTCGCATTGAATGGTGCCATTCTCGGTCACAACCTCCCAACCCTCGGCGGTCTGGTTCAGTTCCAGCACACGGTTGTTTTCGACCACGGTTGCCCCATGCTTCTTGGCCGCGCCCGCATAGGCCTGCACCGTGCCGGTGGTGTCGATATAGCCCTCGCGGTCGGCCCACATTCCACCCAAGAGGCCATCGGTGGACATCACCGGGTTCAGCTCGCGCGCCTCTTCGGGCGTCACAAGGCGGCAATCCTCGATGCCGATGGATTGGAACACGCGATAGGCCGATTGCAGCCATTCCCATCGATCCGGGGTTCCGGCCATGGTCAGTCCACCGGTCATGTGCAGGCCGATGTTCTGCTGGCTCTCGCGCTCAATCTCGGGCAGGAGGTCGATGGTATAGGCCTGCAATGCCGCGATGTTGGGATCGGCGTTCAGCGCATGAATCCCTCCTGCCGCATGCCAGCTGGATCCAGCCGTAAGAACCTTGCGTTCGATCAGGCAGACATCCGTCCAGCCGTATTTGGCCAGATGATACAGAACCGAGGCACCAACAACGCCGCCCCCAATGACAACCACGCGATAATTCGACTTCATCCGACCCTCCCTTACCTGATGTCAAAGCGACGCTATTGCGATTGTTCACACCTGTCTAGACAATTCTGTACAATGCGTGACAAGTGCGTTCCTGCGTGGACGCTGACTTTTCCGCGTCGGACATTTATGCTGTCTGTAAGACCCCGTTTCGGAAGGAGAGCCATGTCGTCCAAAACCGAAAGCCCCACACCACCGGGTGACCTGCCACGACAGGCGATGCCCCAGGTCAACACGCTGAGCGCAGAGGACATCACCGCCGCGCTTAAGGCCGGGTTTGCGGATTTTCTGGCTCGCCCAGTGATGAGCGGCTTCTTTGGCCTGCTCTATGCCGTCTTTGGTATCCTGATCGTCTGGAGCCTGTTCAGGTTGGGTCAGCTTTGGGTGATCATCCCCGCCATAGCGGGTTTCCCCCTGGTCGCGCCTTTTGCCGCCGCTGGCCTTTACGAGATGTCGCGCAGACGTCAGGCAAACATAAGCTTTGGATGGGCAGATATTCTGGGCGTCGTGGCCAATCAGCGAAAGCGGGAAATGGGGTGGATGGCTTTTGTCACGTTGTTTGTGTTCTGGGTCTGGATCTATCAGATCCGCCTGTGGTTGGCCGTAATTCTGCGCGACGCGTCCTTTTCGGACTTTGGCGGGTTCCTGAATGTCGTCTTCTTTACGCCTGAGGGCTGGCTCTTTCTGCTCATCGGCACCGGCGTGGGGGCAATCCTGTCAGCGGTGCTGTTCTCGGTCACCGTGATTGCGATGCCCATGCTGCTGGATCGCGAGACCGATTTTGTCACGGCGATGATCACATCCGTTCGCACGGTCAAGGAAAACCCGGTCGTGATGCTGACCTGGGCGGCAATCATCACAGGTGCCATGATTCTGTCGCTGGTGCCCGCCTTTCTGGGCCTGATCGTGACGCTGCCGGTTTTGGGGCACACCACGTGGCACCTGTACCGGCGTGCGATCCCGCCGGTACAGGGCTAGGTTTACACCTGTGCGCTTGGCCGGGCTTTGATGGCCTCATACCAATCCATTGCCGCCGTGTGGGTTTCGGGCAGACGCTTTTTGACCACGCGGGCGAAGTCGACAAACACAAAGGTCGAGATGTCAGCCAATGTGAAATGATCGCACGCAACATAGCGGCTGTCTTGCAGACGTTCTTCGAGAACATCAAAGAACTGATCGATTCTTGCCAACCCACGCTCAGCCAATTCAGGGATCTGCGCATGATTTGCGGGCCCTGGAATGGCGCGGTCCTTGAAGGCCGGATGCGTGTTGCGCAGCGCCTCGGCAACGGGCATGCCACCCTGTTGCTCGGCTATGGAATTCCACATCAGAACCAGCCCCTTTTCATCGGCGGTGCGCCCCATCAGCGGTGGCTCGGGCGTATGTGCCTCAAGGTACGCAGCAATGCCAAGGTTTTCGGTCAACACCGTGCCCTCGTCCGTGACAAGCACGGGGATCGTTGCACGCGGGTTCACCGCCTTGAAATCGGGTTGAAGCTGCTCTCCCTTTGCGATCGAGATATCGCGGGTTTCGATCGTCAGCCCCTTTTCGGCAATGAACATCCGTGCGCGGCGGGGGTTGGGGGCGGTAGAGCAATCATAAAACAGCATGGGCGGCCTTTCTGTCGGGTTCCGTGTGACGATGGCAACCTCTGGCGCTCGCGCCTAGCCCCAAGGAAAATAACCCTACGGCACCACGCGGGCCGCCAATGCGCGGGCGATCACGCGCTCTTCGTCGGTTGGGATAACAAGAACCGGCACATCCCCGTCCGAGATCACCTGTTCGTTCGCGGCATTGGCCACAGCGTCCAGCGACAGGCCCATGAACTCCAATCCGTCCAGAACGCGGGCTCGGATGTCCGGAGAGTTTTCGCCGATGCCACCGCAGAAGACCACAGCATTCAGCCCGCCCATGATGGCGACCATCGCCCCCAGCTCTCGCTTGATGCGGAAGACATAATAGTCAATCGCCTCTGCCGCGCGGGGATCATCGCTGGCCAACAGCGTGCGCATATCGTGGCTGATCTCGCTCAGCCCCAGCAAGCCACTTTTCTTATACAGGATATGGGTGATCGCCTCGACGGTGTGGCCCTGCTCCATCAGGTAGAGCATCACGCCTGGATCAAGCTGCCCGCAGCGGGTGCCCATCGGCAGGCCATCCAGCGCTGAAAACCCCATGGTCGAGCCGATGCTTTTCCCCTTTTTGACAGCACACATGGACGCACCGTTGCCCAGATGCGCGATCACCACCCGCCCCCGCGCCAGGATCGGATGTTCGCGTGTCAGCGTGTCGGTCACATAGTCATAGGACAGCCCGTGAAATCCATACCGCCGCACGCCCTTTTCGTAGAACCGCCGGGGAATAGCAAAGGCATCGTTCACAAAGGGATGGCCTTGATGGAACGAGGTATCGAAACAGCCGATCTGAATAGCGTCAGGGAATGCCGCCTGGGCCGCGCGCACAGCCGCCAGGTTGTGCGGTTGGTGCAGCGGCGCCAGCGGCACCAGCGTTTCCAACTGCCCCATGACGTGATCGGTCAATTCCACCGGCCCGGTAAAGGTCTTGCCACCATGCACGATGCGATGACCAACGCCTGTGACCACATGGTCTTTCAATGCCGGTTGAATGGCCTCAAGGATAGCCTGAACAGCCGTCACGTGATCGGAGGGCCCGATCTCGACCGTCTTCTTTTCCGGATGGCTGAACACCAGCTGCGCAACGGGACCAAGGTTTTCAACCTGCCCCAGCAACAACAGCTCGGGCTCGGGAGCAGCCAGATAGACCCCGAACTTGATCGAGGAACTCCCCGCATTCAGCGTCAGAAGCCCGGCCATATCTGCCCCCTAGCGGCGATATACGAAACAGCGCCCTTCGACTGCGCCGGGTGGCAGCGGCAGTTCGGTCAGGGTTTCGAAATACATCCGGTCGCTTGACACCATCAGCCCACCAGGCGCAAGCAAGGGTTCGATCAACGGCGAAACAAACCGGGCAAACACATCGTTCTTTTCGCGGTTGTGCCCCCCAAGATCCGCATGGATCAGGCTGGCGGTGGCCCCAAAGCGCTCGACCGAGGCGGGCAGCGTTTCGCGCACATCGCCCAGGATCAGCATCTCATCCGGCGGGGTCGAATCCGGGTGCGAGGCCACGGCGCGTTCAAACACATAAGTGTCACGCCCTTTGATGTGGGTTTTCATGTGGTGATAGGTGCGGCCATTGCCCAGACCCAACTCGAACACGGGGCCCGTCATTGCGGTCGTTTCGGCAATCGCAAAATCCAGGCAAGCGCGCTGCGAGACCATCCGGTCGATGAAAAGATCAAGGCGGCTGACGTCTCTGCTCACGGGCGGTACTCCTTTGGCACAACCGGCCCATTGGGCCGCAACTTACCCCCTCATGCCAAATCCGGGTGCGCTTGTGTAGGCACAGTTGTCCTAATTCTCCCTGTTTCGTGACGTTTAGTCACAATTTCGGGTTTGACTAGAGGGGGGTACGCGCGCGAAAGTGACGCAGAATGACCAGGGGGATCGATAGACTGATGTTGCGTACCGGCCAGTCGGGTGGACAGCCTGAATGACCCCTTTGTTATCTGTCGAAAATCTGAGCATTGGATTCGGGTCCGGCGAAGCGGTTGTCAAAGATGTGAACTTTGACGTGATGCCCGGTGAAACGCTTGCCTTGGTTGGGGAATCCGGATCAGGCAAGACCGTCACCTGCCGTGCTGTGTTGCGCATCCTGCCAAGGGCCGCGCAAATCCGGTCGGGTCGGATCACGCTGAACACGGAAAAAGGGCCCCTGACGCTGTCCGAGATGTCCGAACGCAAGATGCGTGATGTGCGTGGCGATCAGGTCTCGATGATCTTTCAGGAACCGATGCGCTCCTTGTCGCCGCTGCATCGGATCGGCAATCAGGTGAGCGAAGTTCTATGGCTGCACCGCGGCGCGTCCGAGAAAGAGGCCAAGCGTCAGGTTCTGCAGACATTCGAGCGGGTGGGCTTTCCCGACCCTGAACGCGCCTATCGCTCTTATCCGTTCGAGATGTCAGGTGGCATGCGCCAGCGGGCGATGATCGCGATGGCAATGGTATCGAAACCCGATCTGCTGATCGCTGACGAACCGACCACAGCCCTCGACGTGACCACACAGGCGCAGGTTCTGGGCCTGATCAAGGAACTGCAACAGGAAACAGGCATGGCTCTGATCCTGGTGACCCATGATTTGGGCGTGGTGGCAAACATGGCCGAAAAGGTCGTCGTCATGCACAAGGGCCGCGTGATGGAAGCTGGTGCCGCTGAGCCGTTGCTCAAGTCCCCTGCGCATCCTTACACGCAGCAACTGTTCAACGCGGCCCCTGCCATTCCGGCAGAGGCAACGCTAGCGCCCCCACTGCCCGACGACGACCTGATCTTGGAGATGAACAAGGTCAACAAGACGTTCACCATGCGATCAGGCTCGGCCTGGAAGCCGGACGTTCTGGTGCATGCCTGTCGGGGCGTTGATCTGAAACTGCCACGCGGCAAGACGCTCGCCATTGTGGGCGAAAGTGGCTCAGGCAAGACCACAGCGGCCCGCATTGCCCTTGGGGCCGAGTTGCCGGACGAAGGTAGCGAAGTTCTGTTCCGCGCGACACCGGGCGCTGATCCGATCACCGTCCACAAGATGGACCGCGCCACCCGCACCGCGTTCCAACGGGACGCGCAGATGGTGTTTCAAGACCCCTACAGCTCGCTCAGCCCGCGTATGCGGGTGCAGGATGCGATGACCGAACCGCTCGAGATCCACAAAATCGGCACCAAATCCGAACAGCGCGACAAGGCGGCCCAGATGCTACAGCGCGTTGGCCTGAACTCGGACATGCTGAAACGTTATCCACATGCGTTCTCGGGCGGGCAACGCCAACGCCTGTCGGTTGCGCGCGCCATGATGCTGGATCCGTCATTGATTGTCTGTGACGAACCGACCTCGGCCCTTGATGTGTCTGTTCAGGAACAGATCCTGACCCTGCTGGAAGAACTGCAAGAGGGGCTGGGTCTCAGCTATCTCTTCATCTCGCACGATCTGGCCGTTGTGGCCCGTATCGCCGATGAGGTCGCCGTGATGCGACAAGGTCTGATCGTCGAACAGGCCCCCCCCGATACTTTGTTCTATAATCCCCAACATCCTTACACCAAAGCGTTGATCGCGGCTCAACCCGAGCCGGATATCGAGCGCCCCATCAACCTCAAACTGGTCGCCCAAGGCGCCGGCTCTCCTGAAAAATGGGCCGAAGCCTTCCGTTTTACCGACACCATGGTACCCTCATTGGTGGAGCTGGAACCCGGCCATAAGGTACGCTGTCATGTTTGAACCCAAACGCCGCTCTTTGTTTCTTGCCGCATCGCTGGTGATCGCCAGCCTGATGCCCGCCGGAGCGAACCCGATCCCGCCGCTGCAGGAAAGCTCCTTCTGGCAGGCCGAAGTGGACGCTGGTGATCTGCCCCCGGTGAACGAGCGCATCCCGGACGAGCCAATCATTGTTGATTTGGAGGCCAAGGGCCGCGAATTCGGCCAGCAAGGCGGTACGCTTTCGACCATGGTGACCCGGTCCAAGGACATCCGGCAGATGGTGGTTTATGGCTATGCTCGTCTGGTCGGCTACAACGAGAATTACGAGCTTGTGCCAGACCTGCTGGCGTCTTACGAGAATGAAAACAACCGCAAGTTCACCTTACGCCTGCGCCCGGGCCACAAATGGTCTGATGGCGCGCCGTTCACCTCGGACGATTTCAGATACTGGTGGGAAGACGTTGCCAACAACCCGCTGCTCAGCCCCGCCGGCCCGCTTGATTTCCTGCGGATCGAGGGCGAGTTGCCCAAGGTCTCGTTCCCCGACGAGCTTACCGTTGTATATGAATGGGAGCACCCGAACCCCAATTTCCTGCAATCGCTTGCTCAGGCGCGCCCACCGTTCATCTACCGCCCAGCGCATTTCCTGAAGGATTATCATGGCGATTTCGCTGACGCCGAGCAGTTGGCGGTGAAAGTCGAAGACGCCCGGGTCAAAAGCTGGGCCGCGCTGCACAACAAGCGCGACAACATGTACAAGTTCGACAATTCCGAACTTCCCACCCTTCAGCCCTGGATCAATGCAAGCGCGGGCAAGAAGATCCGCCACAACTTTGTCCGCAACCCCTATTACCACCGCATCGACAGCAACGGCGTGCAACTGCCCTATATCGACATCGTCGAGATGGAAATCGTCGCCCCAGGTCTGGTCGCCGCCAAGTCCAACGCGGGCGAGGTTGACCTGCAAGGGCGTGGGTTGGACTTTCGCGACACGTCGATCCTGAAAAAGGGCGAAGCTGACGGGAACTACAAAACAAACCTGTGGCAGACGGGCGTGGCCTCGCAAATCGCGATCTATCCTAACCTGAACTATGCCGATCCGGTCTGGCGTGAGATTATGCGGGACGTGCGCGTGCGCCGCGCGCTGTCGCTTGGCATCGACCGCAAAACCATCAATCAGGCGCTCTATTTCAAGCTGGCCAAGCCTGGTTCGATGACCGTGTTGCCTGCCTCTCCGTTCTTCAAACAGGAATTGCGCGACGCCTGGGCCGCCTTTGACCCCGAAACTGCCAACGCCTTGCTGGACGAGGCCGGGTTGGACAAACGCGATGGCAACGGCATCCGCATGCTGCCAGATGGTCGTCCGATGGAAATCGTCATTGAAACGGCGGGCGAGCGGCAAGAGGTTGAAAACGCGCTGCAAATCGTGACCGACACCTGGCGCGAGATCGGCGTCAAACTGGTCATGCGTCCGCTGGACCGCGACATCCTGCGCAACCGGGTTTATGCGGGCAACACCATGGCCTCGGTCTGGTTTGGCTGGGACAATGGCATCCCGCAGACCTACACCTCACCCGATTATCTGGCACCGCGCCATCAGGAGTTTTTGGCCTGGCCCAAATGGGGGCAGAATTACCAGACCAATGGCGATGTCGGCGAAGCCCCAGACATGCCTGAGGCGCAACGTCTGATGGAACTGGCTCTGGATTGGGACCGCGCCGACACTGACGAACAGCGCGCCGCCGTCTGGACAGAGATGCTGAAGATTCACTCGGAACAGCTTTTTGGCATTGGTATTCTGGCCGAGGCGCCGCAGCCCATCGTCGTATCGAACCGGATGCGCAACGTGCCCAAAAAGGGTCTATGGGCTTGGGACCCCGGTGCGCACTTCGGCGTGCATCGGCCCGACGAATTTTTCATGGCCGAGTGACGGGACAAGCTGAATGAGCATCCTGCGCTACGCAATTTATCGCTTTGGCACCATGCTGCTGACCCTGCTGGTGGTGTCGGTTCTGGTGTTCGTGATCATCAACCTGCCCCCAGGCGACTACCTGTCGAACCAGATCGCCGAGCTCAAGGCTTCGGGCCAATCCGCGGGTGTCGCCAAGGCCGAATTCCTACGCAAGGAATACGCACTGGATCGCGCCCTGTGGGAACAGTACATGATCTGGATGGGCTTCATGCCCGGCCCGCATGGGTTTTCCGGTCTGATCCAAGGCAACTTTGGCTGGTCGTTCGAGTTTGACCGCCCCGTGCGCGAGATCGTCGGCGACAGCCTGTGGCTTACGGTTCTGGTCAACATGGCCGCCATCGTCTTTGTTTATGCGCTGGCCCTGCCCCTGGGCGTGATCGCCGCCGCCAAGTCGCGCACCTGGATCGATTATACTTCGGCCTTTGTCGGCTATCTGGGCCTGGCCACGCCGAACTTCTTGCTGGCGCTGATCCTTTATTATTATGGGCGCAAGTACCTGAACATTCCCATCGGCGGCCTGATGGACCCCTCGTTTGAGGGGGAACCGCTGACCTGGGAAAAGATGAAATCGATCATGGTGCATCTGATTGTACCTACAATCGTGATCGGCACCGCTGGTGCATCCGCGATGATGCAGCGCCTGCGGGCCAACATGTTGGACGAATTGGGCAAACCCTACGTGGAAACCGCCATCGCCAAAGGCATGGCCCCCAGCCGGATGCTTACCAAGTATCCACTGCGCGTGGCGTTCAACCCCTTTGTGGCCGACATCGGTAACCTGCTGCCCTCGATGGTTTCGGGTTCGGTTCTGGTCTCGGTTGTGATGGGCCTGCAAACCATCGGCCCGGCACTGCTGACCGCTCTCAAGACACAGGATCAATTCCTGTCGGCTTTCATCCTGATGTTTGTGGCCTTGCTGACCCTGATCGGCACCATGATATCAGACATTCTGCTGGTCATGCTTGACCCGCGCATCAGATATGAAGGGCGCGAGTCATGACCAAACTCCCCGACGGGCGCTACGTCGATGACGCGCCATACGACCCGCAGGTTTCGATCCAACAACTGGAACGCCGCGATCTGGACGCGCCCAATTGGGTGCTTATCTGGCGCAAGTTCAAGACCCACAAGCTGGGTTTGATTTCGGGCATCTTTCTGCTGTTTTGCTATTTGATGCTGCCCTTTGCCGGCTTCATCGCGCCCTATGGTGCGAATGAACGAAACTCGGACCACCTTTATGCCCCGCCACAGGCCGTGCATTGGGTGCATGAGGGCGAATTCCTGGGTCCCTTTGTCTATCCAATCACGGCAGAGGCAGATCTGGAAACATTCCAGTGGGTGTTCAAACCGGACACAACGACCCCGGTTCCGCTCGAATTCTTTTGCGAAGGCGCCGAGTACAGCTTGGCCGGTTTCATCCCCAGCGACACGCATCTGTTCTGCGCCCCTGACGGGGCCACATTGTTCCTGTGGGGATCCGACCGTTTGGGACGCGATGTGTTCAGCCGCATCCTTTATGGCGCGCAACTCTCGCTCACCGTTGGCCTGATCGGCATATCTGTGTCCTTCTTTCTGGGCATCCTGCTTGGCTCGATTGCGGGCTACTTTGGCGGTCGTATCGACTGGGTCATCAATCGCGTGATCGAGATCCTGCGATCCCTGCCCGAACTGCCGCTTTGGCTGGCTTTGTCGGCGGCGGTGCCGTCGAACTGGGGGCCGGTGGCCGTCTTCTTCATCATCTCGATCATCCTCGGCATCCTGGACTGGCCAGGCCTCGCCCGTGCGGTCCGCGCCAAGTTCCTGTCGTTGCGTGAAGAGGAATACGTACGCGCAGCGGAAATGATGGGTGCAAGCTCGGGTCGGGTGATCCGCAAGCACCTGCTGCCCAACTTCATGAGCCACCTGATCGCCAGCGCCACGCTGTCGATTCCGGCGATGATCCTGGGGGAGACAGCCCTCAGCTTCCTGGGGCTCGGTCTCAGGGCGCCTGCCGTGAGTTGGGGCGTGATGCTGAACGACGCGCAAAACCTTGCTTCGATCGAGATTTACCCGTGGACAGCCATCCCGATGATTCCAATCATCATCATTGTACTGGCCTTCAACTTCTTGGGTGACGGCTTGCGCGATAGCCTCGATCCTTACCAGCAGTAAACCGGGCATACCGAACGCCCCTAGAGGTTCTGCCAAACCAAATACCAAGCAGAGCAACCGCGCCGCGCATCAGCGCGGCGCTACGCCCAACCCCGAGGGTATTTCGTCAGAAAGACGCCAAGGGGGCGGGAGCCCCCCGGAGCTTTAGTCCTGGTCGCCGCCAGGCCCAATGTCATCTAGGTAGTCTTCATCAATGGCTGCCTGCACCGCGCCAGTGACCGCTTCGCGCTGTTTCGCGGACAGGTCTTTGGGGTCTTTCTCATCCGCAAGGCGCACGGTAACTTCGCGGTGGGCAAATTTCACGCCTTCACGGGCAAAGAGTTCGCGAATATCTTGATACACACGCTTGCGTACAAGCCACTGATCGCCCGGTTTAGTCATAAACTTGACCCGGATGATCATCGCGGAATCCTGCATCTCGATCACACCCTGCGATTTGAGCGGCTGGATGAAGTTGTCGCCGATCACCGGATCGGTCAGCAGCTCTTTCCCGAGGTTCTTGATCAGTTTGCGCACCTTTTCAACGTCGGTGTCATAGGTCACCCGAAGGGGCAGCTTCATGATCACCCAGTCACGGGAGTAGTTCGTGAGAACCTTGATCTCGCCAAACGGAATGGTGTTGAGCGCGCCCAGATGGTGGCGCAACTGGAACGACCGAACCGAGATCTTTTCGACCGTGCCCTTCACATCGCCAATGTCGATGTATTCCCCCTTGCGGAACGCGTCATCCAGCAGGAAAAACGCACCCGAGAAGATGTCCCGCACAAGCGTCTGAGAGCCGAAGCCCACCGCCAGACCAACAACACCTGCACCCGCGAACAGCGGGCTCACGTTGATGCCGATTTCCAGCAACACGATCAAAACGATCGATACGACAACAACGGCCAGGATCGCCCCCCGGAACAGCGGCAACAGGGTCGCCAAACGGCTTGCAGATGAGCCACCGCCCTCATCCCCCAGCTCGCCTTCTTCCATGTCTCCACCCTCTTCAGCAATCTTGCTGTCGATCCAGATGCGGAAAAAGTGGAAGACGACATAGCCGATGAACAGGATCATCATCACGTCCAGGAACCGTTCCATCGGCAGATCCTGGGTCCAATCTGCATCCGGGTTCCAGATCACCAGCAGGGCATAGGCCCCAACCACAAAGGCCAGGATGCCTGCCACCCGTCGTGCCAGATCCTCATAGGTCGAGATCGTATGCGCCAACTCCATCGGCAGTGCCGGTAGCGGTTCTTCACTTGCCTCGGCTTCAGCCAATTCAGCGTTGATCTGCTGCACCTTGCGCGACCGGTTGAAATACCGCTCCAGCATGTAGTTCATCGCGCCATAAGCGACGACGACAGACATGAATATTCCATAGGTGCCGGCAATCAATGGGATCGGAACCGGGTTCTCCAGCACAAGATCCAATGCCAGCGAGAACCAGCTGAACGCGATGTAAAGGATCAGAACCGGGGCCCAGGCGATCGAAATCGCCCACAGCATCCAAGAGACCTGCTCTTTGCTGCGACCTGCGCGTATGGCCTCTGTGATGGCCCTCGCATTGAACAGGATCATCAGCACGTTGAACGCTGCACCTGCCGCCGTCAGCACGCCATAAACCATCGCGTAGACGTTGTAGTTCAGTCCAAAATCCGCGACCCAGGTGGAAAACAGCACCGTTGAAATATCGTAGGTCGCCAGAACCGACGCCCAGATGTACAGCCGCTTGGCGTCCTTGTCCGAAAACGGAGGGATACGGTATTGGCTCAGAAATGGCGACAAGACCATCCGCCAAAGATCGGAGACCGTGCGCGACAGGAAATAGGCCGTGAAAATCGCTGTGACGGTGAACTGGATCGAAATGTCTTCGGACTCACCAAAGATCAGCAAGCCAATGATCGTGGCAAACAGCATCGCAAACAGCGTGCCACCAATCCCCATGACAAAGCGGAACACCAGGAACGGCATCTTGTCCTGATATCCGACCGGATTGTCCTTGATCCGCGAGACCACATATTTCTTTGCAACCCGCTTTCCGTAGATCTCTACTGACAACCACCGCCCAATCAGTAGCAGACCGATGTTGATTGCCAGAACCCATAGGTAAGTGCTGATCTGACCGTCGGGGCTGGTCTGGCGCAGGATGTATTGCACCTCGAAGATCGAATAGGGCAAAGCAGCAAGCCGCGCTTCAAGCGCCTTGCGGAACTCGGCCCATTGCGATTGCGCCTGCATCAATTGCGAGGCCTCCCCCATCGGGTCAGCCTTTTCGCCCTCTGCGTCGGCACCGGGTGTCTGACCTGCCGTCGCGAGATTGCCGGAACTGTCGATGACGATGACACTGGCACCGGCTTCGGTCGCCTCTCGGATGGCCGTGGCCAGATCGGTGTCCGCCGTGGTTTCACTGCTGCTGGAGCCGCCCGCACCGGAGTAGAGTGACAATTGGGCCTGTGCGGCTGTGGTGGACACCACGAAGAACAGCGCCAACATTGCAAGAATGCGAAGAACAATGGTCAGCATGGAGGTCTTTCTTTGGTTAACTGAACCTGGCAGAGAACCTATCGGACAGGCGCATGTTGTTCAAATGGCTTGCTTACACAGTGCCGACGCAGGGTAAACCAATCTGTCACGTGACCGAACTACCTTTTCGTGAGTAATATCTTATTTTCAATCTCGTTCAGGTCAAATAGTAGGACATAAAGAAGGGCAAGACGGCTGTGACGTTCATACCGTGCCTGCGCGAAGGATAACAGCCGAGACAGATCGGCCGACCATAGGACTTGGGCATGACGGCACGCCCCTTGCACGACGATATCGACCGGGCGCACTTCGGATCAAGTGTTCCCTATCTGCGAGCCTATTCCTGCACCAAACTCAACCCGGCAGCAAACTCCGGATTGACCTCCATCAAAGCGCCGTTCATTCAAAGTGGCAAAGCAGATGATGTGGCAGCGGCGCACGTGGCAAATGACCAAATGAATGCCGCCCAAATTCGAGGCTTTGGATTTCGCCGCACAATTCGGTACGGTGCGCTCGAAGCAACCAATTTGTCCGGAGCTATTCCGAGGTCGACAACGTGAACATGGGCGGGGACGCAATAAAGACGGTACACAAGGGCGGGCCCCGAGCGCCCCGTATCATGCTGTACAGTCACGACACCTTTGGCTTGGGCCACTTGCGACGGTCCCGTGCCTTGGCGGCCGCCATCACGGCCGCAGATCCAGAGGCGTCCGCGCTGATCCTGACAGGGTCACCTGTTGCGGGCCGTTTCACCTTTCCACGGCGGGTCGACCACGTGCGGCTCCCCGGTGTCACGAAACGCAGCGACGGCTCTTATGCCTCGCAAACGATCGGAATGGGCATCGAAGAGGTGACCGATTTGCGGTCCGGCCTGATTTGCACCACGGCCAGACAATATGAGCCCGATGTTCTGATCGTCGACAAGGAACCGACCGGTTTTCGCGGCGAGCTTTTGCCGACACTCGAGACGCTGCAAAATGAAGGCAAAACCAAACTGGTTTTGGGTTTGCGCGATGTTCTGGACGAGCCAGAGGTTCTGGCGGCCGAATGGGAACGCAAGGATGCCGTAACCGCGACTGAGCGGTTTTATCATGAGATCTGGGTTTATGGCCTGCGCTCTATTTATGATCCAACCGCTGGCCTGCCGCTATCGGCCGATGCACAGGCCCGGATGCATTGGACCGGTTATCTGCGACGCGAAGCCAACGTCGACGGAAAACCGCCCCAGCAGCCCTATGTTTTGATCACGCCTGGTGGCGGCGGCGACGGCAAGGCCATGGTCGACCTTGTGCTCAGCGCTTATGAAAAAGACCCTGAACTCGCCCCACGCGCGGTCCTGGTCTATGGCCCGTTCCTGTCGGGTGAGCTGCGCGAAGACTTTGAGACCCGCGTCGAAGCGCTGAATGGGCGCGTCACGGCAGTCGGGTTTGAATCGCAGATTGAAACCATCTTCAAAGGCGCCCAGGGCGTGATCTGCATGGGTGGCTACAACACCTTTTGCGAGGTGCTGTCCTTTGACAAACCCGCCGTGATCGTGCCCCGCACCACCCCGCGTCTGGAACAATGGTTGCGCGCCTCCCGCGCCGAGGACCTGGGGCTGGTACGCATGCTGGATGAAACCCGCGACGGGTTGACGCCGGACACCATGATCCAGGCCATTCGCGGCCTGGCAACGCAGCCCAAACCCTCGCAGGCCATCTCGTCAGGGCTGCTCGACGGGCTCGACTATGTCACGCGCCGTGTGAACGCCCTGCTGACCAACAAGACGGAACAAGCCGCTCAATGACGTCCCGAAATCCGCCCCTGGCGATCGTGGTCAAAGGTTGGCCACGCCTGTCCGAGACATTCATCGCTCAGGAACTGGTCGCGCTCGAAGACAGCGGCCACGAGTTTGACATCTGGTCACTGCGCTATCCTACCGACAAAAAGCGCCACCCGCTGCACGACCGGATCAACGCGCGGGTGCGGTACCTGCCCGAATATCTGTACGAAGACCCCGAGCGGGTCTGGCGCGCGCGCGCAGCAGCCCAAGCGCTGCCCGGTTATGCCGAGGCCTATCGCATCTGGCGCGCCGATCTGGTGCGCGACCTGACCCACAACCGCATCCGGCGCTTTGGCCAAGCCTGTGTTCTGGCCGCCGAACTGCCTGAGTGCACGCAAGGCCTGTACGCCCATTTTATGCACACGCCGTCGTCGGTCGCACGCTACGCAGCCATCATGCGTGGCCTGCCGTGGAGCTTTGCCGCCCATGCCAAGGATATCTGGACGTCCGACGAATGGGAAAAACGTGAAAAGCTGAGTGCCGACACCCATGGCGCAGTCTTTGGTGCCACCTGCACCGCCTTTGGTGCCGAACACCTGCGCGAGATGGCAGATGATCCGACCCGGATTGATCTGGTCTATCATGGCCTCGACCTGACCCGCTTTCCCGCCCCGCCCAAGCGCCCGATGCGCGACACGGGCAGCCCGTTTCACATGATGTCGGTTGGCCGTCTGGTCGAAAAGAAAGGCTTTGACCGGCTGATCGCAGCCTTTGCTCAATTGCCCGCGGACATGGATTGGCATTGGACTCACATCGGCGGCGGCGATCTAAAAGACACGCTGCAGGTGCAAGCCAAAGAGGCGGGTGTCGCAGATCGCATCACCTGGCGCGGCGCATGTGATCAGCCCGAGGTGATCGAGGCCATGCGCGCCGCCGATCTGTTTGTCTTGCCCAGTCGGATCGCCAAGGATGGCGACCGCGACGGGTTGCCCAATGTGCTGATGGAGGCGGCCTCGCAAATGCTGCCGATCCTGTCGACGCCTGTCTCGGCCATCCCCGAATTCATCGACAGCGGCACGCACGGCCTGCTGGTCGAAGATGACCCGGCCAAATTGACCGCGGCAATCCGTGATCTGGCGAGCAATCCCGCGCGCGCCCAAGCCTATGCCACCGCCGCCTATGACCGCCTCGTCGGAGAGTTCGGCATGGCCCCTGGCATCGCGCGCTTGTCGTCCCGGCTGACCATGCTGATGCAAGGCGACTGAGTCCATGCCTCGCGTCGCCTTTTACGCCCCCATGAAGTCGCCCCACAGCGCGGTGCCTTCGGGGGACCGTGAAATGGCGCGCAACTTGATGACCGCAATCGGACAGCGCGACGGCGCGCAGGTCGATCTGGTCTCGGAGCTCAAGATCTATGACAAGGCAGGTGACACGGCGCGGCAGGCTTATTTGCGCCAGCAAGCGGACGCCGAAGTTGAACGCCTGACCCGCGACCTGTCCCGAGATACCGAACTGTGGGTCACCTACCACAACTATTATAAAGCCCCTGATCTGATTGGGCCTCGCGTCTGTGCGGCGCTGGATATCCCATATGTCCAGATTGAAAGCACCCGAGCCTACAGCCGCTTGACCGGCCCCTGGTATGGGTTTGCGCAAGCCGCCCACGATGCCTGTGACGCGGCCCGTGTGATATTCTACGTGACAGCCAACGACCTGATCACCCTTGAACGCGAGCGCGCAGGCACGCAGGCCCTGGTGCATTTCCCTCCGTTTCTGCCCGCTGATCATCTGCCCGAGGCCAGCACCCTGACGGGTCCAATGCTGGCAACCGGCATGATGCGCGAAGGCGACAAGTTGCGTTCGTATGAGATCGTCGCCGAAACGCTTGCGCATCTGACTGGCGATTGGCAACTGGACATCGCGGGCGACGGCCCCGCCCGAGCACAGGTCGAGGCCCTGATGGCCCCCTATGGATCACGCGTGCGGTTTCTGGGGCAGTTGGATCGCGCTGCGCTGGACAAAGCCTATCGCGCAGCGTCCCTGTTCCTGTGGCCCGGTGTGAATGAAGCCTTCGGTATGGTTTACCTTGAGGCTCAGGCGCATGGCCTGCCCGTGGTGGCACAGGACCGCCCGGGCGTACGGGATGTGCTTTTGGGCGATGGATACCCTGCCCCCGAAAGCGGGACAGAGGCACTGGCTTTTCTGGTCATGTCGCTCTTGCGCGATGCCGACCATCGCGCCACATGGGGTGTAAACGCCCGCGAGATGATCGCAAACACCCATCTGAGGCCAGCCGCAACCGCGCGGTTCTGGTCTGCCGTTGCCCCGTTTTTGAAAGGTTCCCGATGACCCGTCTTGCTCTTCTTCGTCATGGACATACCGCGTGGAACCGAGCCGGTCAGATCCAGGGGCGCAGCGATATTCCGCTGGATGACGAAGCACGCCGCGATCTGTCCCAGTTCAGCCTGCCGCCCGAGTGGACCGATGCAGAACTATGGTCGAGCCCTCTGCACCGCGCCCGCGAAACCGCCGAGATCGTGGCCGGGCGGGCGCCGCTGAGTGCGCCCGAACTGACCGAGATGAACTGGGGCGACTGGGAGGGCAAACGCGGGGTCGATCTGTTGGCCCAGCCGGACAGCGGATTTCGCCACATCGAGCATTGGGGATGGGATTATCGCGCACCCGGAGGTGAAAGTCCTCGAGAACTGTGGGAGCGGCTGGAGCCTTGGGTTCAGTCACGCGCCACGGACACGGTCGCCGTGTGTCACATCGGGATCATGCGGGTGATCCTGGCCAAAGCGCACGGTTGGGACTTTGACGGCGATGCCCCGTTCAAAATCAAGCGCAACCGCTTGTTTGTCGTCGACCTTGAAACGTTTGAACCCGAGGCCGAGCCCGTCCGGCTGATCCGCGAGGACGCTGCATGAAGGTCCTGATCGCCGTCACCCACCTGCTGGGCAGCGGTCATCTGAGCCGCGCGCTGACCCTGGGCCGTGCCTTTGCGCAAGAAGGGCATGAGGTGGTGGTGATCTCGGGCGGCTTTGCCGTACCACAGTTGGACAGCAGCGGGGTTGATCTGCGCCATTTGCCTCCGCTCAGGTCAGACGGAACAAATTTTACCCGGTTGCTGACCGATGCGGGTGAGGTCGCGGACGAGCCGTATCTGGCTGCGCGATCCAAGGCGATGGTTGAAATCCTGCAAGAGGTGCAGCCTGACGCCTTGATCACCGAGCTGTTCCCGTTTGGGCGCCGCGTGTTGCGAAATGAATTCCTGGCCCTGCTCAAGGCCGCGCGCGCCATACCCAAACGCCCGCTGATATGTTGTTCGATCCGCGATATCCTGGCCCCACCGTCGAGACCCGAGAAGGTCCGGAAAACGGACGAGATCCTCTTAGAATTTTATGATGCGGTTCTGGTCCATTCCGACCCGAACGCCACGCGTCTTGAGGTAAGCTGGCCGGTATCCGAGGCTTTGGCTGAAAAGCTGATCTACACGGGATATGTCGCACCCCCGGCAGCTGGAGCGCATCCCGACGGCCTTGGCAGCGGAGAAATCCTCGTCAGCGCGGGTGGCGGAACGGTGGGCGAACCAATCTTTCGCGCGGCCATCGAGGCCGCCCGAAAGATCACCAACAGACGCTGGCGCCTGTTGGTGGGTGGCTCCGATAGCACAGCGCGGATCACAACGTTGATGCATAACGCACCGCCAGAGAACGTGACCATTGAACCCGCGCGCCCGGATTTCCGCCAGATGCTGCATCACGCTGCCGCCTCGGTCAGCATGTGCGGTTACAACACCGCTTTGGATCTGTTGCAGGCAGGCTCACCGGCGGTTCTGATCCCGTTTGATGACGGTCAAGAGGTTGAACAGACCCTGCGCGCGCGCAGCTTGGCCGATTTACCTGGGTTCGAGGTGTTGCCAAGTGTTGATCTGACAGATGATCGCCTAGCACGCTCGATCGAAGACGCCATGCGCGCGCCCCTGCGCTCGCGTCAAGCCGCCGAGTTCGATGGTGCCTTGAAGACCGTCGAGATCATCGAAGGCCGATTGGAGGCATACGTATGACGCCGGATTGGTCGCCATTGAACACAGAGCTTGTGCTGTGGCGCGAGCAAGATCTGACCCTGCCGCTCTGGTGGCGGGATGACGATGCCATAGAACCTACGACCGCGTTGGAGCAGCTCTGCGCGATGTCCGAAGAGCTTGGTGTTCCGGTACACTTGGCAGTGATCCCGGCGCATGCTTCCAAGGCCTTGGCCACGAGGCTTGCCGGAAGCCCCGGTATGATCCCTGTGGTTCATGGCTGGGCGCATCAGAACCATGCACCAGCGTCCGAGAAGAAGGCCGAGTTTCGCGCGCATCGTCCCATCGATGCCACAACTCGGGATGCCAAGGACGGGTTGGACCACCTGCGAACGCTGTTCGGACCGTCATTGGCGCCCATGTTTGTGCCCCCTTGGAACCGGATTGATCGGGAGGTTGTGCGGGAACTGCCAGCTCTCGGCTATAGAGTTCTGTCCACGGCGACCCCGCGCAAGGCCGCTTTGGCCGCCCCCGGTCTGTGGCAGATCAACACGCATCTCGATCCGATTGATTGGCGGGGCACCCGTGGTCTGGTGTCACAAGAATACCTGATCTCTCAACTGGTTCAGCACCTTCAAGACCGCCGAACCGGCATGGCCGACAATAGCGAACCTTACGGGCTGTTGACCCACCACCTGGTTCATGATGAAGACATCTGGAAATTCACCCGCGAAGTTCTGACCCGCCTTTTGGACGGGCCCGCGCGCGTCTGGACAATGGCCGAGACCCTGGAAGAGGACCCCACCCCATGAGCCGATTGGATTCGATGTTGCGCCGTTTTACCGCCCAACGGGACGGGCTGAACTGGGCGGCCCAAGCCGTCGCTGAGCTGGACGGCGATGTGCTGGACATGGGACTTGGCAATGGCCGTACCTATGACCATCTGCGCGAGATCCTGCCAGGCCGTCGCATCTGGGTGATGGATCGCATCTTGCAGTGTCACCCATCCTGCGTCCCCCCTGAAGAGGACTTCCTGCAGGGAGAGGCCGAGCCGATGTTGATCAAACTGGCCGAGTTTGGGCAAAGCATTGCCCTGGCACATTACGACTTTGGCATGGGGATCAAAGAAGACGATGTTGCCGAATCCGCACGCCTGAGCCCGCTGATCGCCGCCGTGATGAAACCCGGTGGACTGTTGGTGTCCGGTCAGCCGCTGGTCGGCTTCGAACAGATCAAAGGCCCCGAGACCATCGCACCGGACCGCTACCTGTTCTACCGCGCCTAAAGCGGCGCGAAACACGGGGAGGCTCCCGCCCATCGTCGGCGCCCCTGACGAGGCACCTCCTCTGGTTGGGCCGGGCTCATCCGGCACACCGGATGAGCCTCGCGAGATGCACCCGTTTTCTGCTTTCCTGGCCGCGCCACAGGACGAGAGCGCCTAACGTCACGCCACCTGCATCCCGCGCGACCAGACTGCCCGCAAAGCCGGAACCCCGGCCCGCATGCGGAACCGCAGCAGGTCGGCCCGGGCGCCGACGCGCAAAGCACCGCGATCGTCCAGGCCCACTGCCTGCGCAGGTGCTTGCGTCGCAGTTTTGATCCCGCACGCCATATCACCCCAGATCTCGCCCAGTTTCACCGCCGACAAGAGCAGTGCCGACGGCACGTAATCCGACGAAACGATGTCCAGCAAGTCCAGCTCGGCCAGCTCCCGCGCCGCCACATTGCCCGAGTGCGAACCGCCCCGAATAAGGTTCGGCGCGCCCATCATCACTTGGATACCATGTTCGTGGCAAGCCCGAGCAGCCTCGACCGTCGTCGGGAACTCGGCCAGTCGGATACCGTGGCTTGCCGAAACCGCCACCTGTTCCGCCGTGGTGTCATCATGGCTGGCCAGCACCGCACCATAGACGCCTGCCTGTCTCACAGTCTCGGCCTCGTGCAGATCGCCATACTGATCCCGCAGCCCCTTGAGTTGCGCGACATGCTGCAAGAAGTCGTCGTCGCTCATGGAATGCTTGCCCTTCACATAAGCCTCGAGCTTGGTCATGTCGCGAAACTGCCGCTGCCCAGGCGTGTGATCCATCAGGGAGACAATTCCCACACGGTCCTCTTCGCCAAACTCACGCAGCTCGTCCGCCAGGGTTTGCGAGCACACTTCGGCGCGCAGGTGCAGGAAATGGCTGATCTTGAGCGCATCGGCCGCGCGCAACTCCAGCAACTCGGTGGCCAGGTCACGCGCGTATCTGCCATAGCGTGCCTTTCCTGAAGGGATCGAACCCACGCGCATGGCATCAAAAACAGTGGTGATGCCGGTGCCCGCAAGCTCAGCGTCGTGGGCGATGATGGCTGCCGCATGAGGCCAGTCGACTTTGGGGCGTGGCTGGATGTGGCGTTCCAGGTTGTCTGTGTGCAGCTCGATCAAGCCGGGGCAGACAAAATCCCCCTCACAGTCCACGGCACCCGCAGGAACAGTCGCACCGCCTTCGATGGTTTCGATGTGCTCGCCCACCACCCGCAAGGACCCTTTGCGGGTCTCGTCAGGGAAAATCAGCGTTGCATTGGCAAGGATCAATTCTTCTGTCATCTGAACTTCACGTGGTTTGAGCTATTGGGAAGGCCACGACATAGGAGGCCAATGTGACATTCTCGCGATACGCGATCTATTTTGCGCCACCCGCTGATGCAGAGTGGACCCGGTTTGGGGCCAGTTGGTTGGGGTGGGACATGGAAACCGGTGAGACGGTGGTCCACCCCGATCTCGCAGGGCTGGACGTGCCCCTGATCACCGCTACCCCGCACAAATACGGGCTGCACGGGACCATCAAACCGCCGTTCCACCTGGCCGAGAGGCAGACGGTTGAGGCGCTGGAGCGCGCCTGCGGCGAATTGGCCGACGCGCTTGCCCCTGTTTGGTTGGACGGGTTGGAACTGGCGCGGCTGGGTCGGTTTCTGGCGCTGCGTCCGATGGGCAACACCAGCGAGTTGGGGGAACTGGCGGCGCAAGTTGTGCGTGGATTGGACAGCTTTCGCGCCCCTGCCTCGCCCGAAGAGCTGGAACGTCGCCGGGCCGCGGGTCTGAACCCTGCGCAAGAAGCGAACCTGCTGCAATGGGGCTACCCCTATGTGATGGACGAGTTCCGCTTTCACATCACCCTGACCGGCAAGCTGCCCAAGCCCGAGCTGCCCGGTGTTCAGGACGCATTGAACCGCGTGCTGACCCCGATGCTGCCCAAACCCTTTGTGATCAGCGATCTGGCGCTTGTGGGCGAGCGCAGCGATGGCCGGTTCCAGATGATCCATCGTTACGCGCTTTCACACTGAAGCCGGGACAGGATCGTCTGGACCGTCTGATCCAAGGCACCGGAGTTGTCGACCTCGATCACCCGGCGCAGCCCTTCGGGCAGTTTCAGGCGAGCACGGTCCAGACGGCGCTGGCGGTCCTCGACACTCTCGCGGGCGCGGGTGTCGAGCCGGGCCGCCAGAACCTCGGGGGACGCCGTGAGCGACACCACCACAAAGTCACCAAAGAGCTCTTGCGCGTCCACGAGCACCGAGCGCGAGAGGTTCACCAGCAGGCCACGCGCCTGACGGCGTTGATCGTGGATCACCGCCGGAATGCCGTAGCGCATGCCATGTGCGTCCCAGTTCAGCAGGAAATCACCCGCAGCCAGGCCAGCGTCGAATTCGGCCTCGGTGGCGCGTGCGAAAACCTCGCCATCCTCGCCCGCTGGCCGGGTAATGACACGGCGCACCAGTTGCAGACCATCCCCACGCGCGGCCAATGCCTCCATCACGCTGTCCTTGCCTACGCCAGACGGCCCGACGACGGCTATGACTGTTGCCAGTGTCATGCGGCCTCCGGCGTAAATTGCGAGACGTTGACCTCGCGGTCGCAGACCCGCTGACGCGCCTCGACATCGTGAAAAATGCCGACGATGGCAGTGTCGCGCGCCTTGGCCTCTTCGATCAGGGACAGCACGGTCTCGCGGTTGGTGACATCAAGGCTGGCAGTGGGTTCATCCAGCAGCATCGCCGGATACTCATGCGCGAAACCGCGGGCGATATTCACCCGCTGCTGTTCACCACCCGAAAAGGTGGTGGGGCTGAGGGCCCAAAGGCGTTCGGGGATGTTCAGACGCGCCAACAGACCAGCGGCCTTGTCCAGAGCTTTTGCTTTATCGACGCCTACGGCCAGCAGCGGCTCGGCCACCACCTCGAGCGTTGGCACACGCGGCACCACGCGGAGGAACTGACTGACATAGCCCAGGGTCTCGCGCCGCAGCGCCAGGATCTCACGCGGCTCGGCCCGGGCCACATCCAAGCCCCCCACCATGACACGCCCCGAGGCCGCCAGGTAGTTGCCATAGATCACCCGCATCAGCGTGGACTTGCCCGCTCCAGAGGCCCCGGTCAAGGCGACGCATTCACCGGGGTTCACCTTCAGGTTGGCGCGTTCCATCACAGGAATGACGGCGCTGCCCTGATTGTGCAGCGTAAAGCTCTTGCTTACGTTTTCGAGTTCAATCATCTCTCTCGCCCCTCACACTTGCAGAACGCTGGAGACCAGCAGCTGCGTGTAGGCATGTTGTGGGTCGTCGAGCACCTGATCGGTCAGACCAGCCTCGACCACATGTCCGTCTTTCATCACCATCAGCCGGTCCGCCAACAGGCGCACCACAGCCAGATCATGGGTCACGATGATGGCGCTCAGCCCCATCTCGCGCACCAAACCGCGCAAGAGATCCAGCAGTCGCGCCTGAACCGAAACATCCAGGCCCCCTGTGGGCTCGTCCATGAACACCAGACGCGGCCCTGTCACCAGGTTGCGCGCGATCTGCAAACGCTGCTGCATCCCGCCCGAAAACGCGGTCGGGCGGTCATCAACGCGGCTTTCGGCAATTTCGACCCGGCCCAGCCAGTCGATCGCCTTGTCGCGGATGTCGCCATAGTGGCGATCGCCGACTGCCATCAGCCGCTCGCCAATGTTGCCACCGGCGCTGACCGACATGCGCAGACCATCGCGGGCGTGCTGATGGACAAAGGCCCAATCGGTGCGGCCCAACATCCGGCGCTCGGGCTCGGACATTTGCAGCGTGTCCACCGGCCCGTCGGCACGGGTGTCAAAGATGACCTGCCCTGCGTCCGAATCCAGATGGCCTGCCAGACAGTTGAGCAAAGTCGACTTGCCCGACCCGCTTTCGCCCACGATCCCCATCACCTCGCCGGGGTAGAGGTCAAAGCTCACATCCTTGCATCCGATCCGCGCGCCATAGTGTTTTTCGATGCCTTTGACTTGCAACAGGGGGGTCATGCTGCGTCCTCCGTTCCCAATCTGCCGACATGACCCGCTGCACGGCGAGAACGGCAATAATCCGTATCCGAGCAGACAAACATCCGGTTGCCTGCATCGTCCAAAATGACCTCATCCAGATAGCTGTTCTCGGCCCCGCACAAGTCACAGGCGTGATCTGCCTTGGTGGCCTCAAACGGGTAATCCTCGAAATCCAGGCTCACCACCTTGGTGTGCGGCGGCACCGCATAGATCCGCTGCTCGCGACCGGCGCCAAAGAGCTGGATCGCCGACATCTCAAGCTTGGGATTATCGAACTTGGGAATGGGGGATGGGTCCATCACATAACGGTCCTGCACCATCACCGGATAAGCGTATGAGGTCGCGATGTCGCCATGCTGGCTGATGTCCTCATAAAGCTTCACGTGCATCAACCCGTATTCCTCAAGGCTGTGCATTTTGCGCGTTTCTGTCTCGCGTGGTTCCAGAAAGCGCAGTGGCTCCGGGATCGGCACCTGATAGACTAGGATCTGATCCTCGGTCAGTTCAGCCTCGGGGATGCGGTGGCGGGTTTGGATGACGGTGGCCTTTTCCGTTTCTTCGGTCACGGCCACGCCTGCGGTGTTCTCGAAGAACTTGCGGATCGAGACGGCGTTGGTGGTGTCGTCCGCGCCCTGATCAATCACCTTGAAGGTATCCTCGGGCGTCAACGTCGCCGCCGACACCTGCACCCCGCCGGTGCCCCAACCATAAGGCATCGGCATCTCGCGGCTGGCAAAGGGAACCTGATAGCCCGGCACTGCCAGGCCTTTGAGGATGGCGCGGCGGATCATCCGCTTGGTCTGCTCATCCAGGTAAGCAAAATTGTATTCGCTCATAGCAAATCTCTTTCATTCAAGGCCGCCTCAAAAGCCTGGGGCGTGCTGAAATGAATGGCGTCCATACCGACGGCGCGCGCACCCTCGACGTTTTTCAGCGTGTCATCCACAAAAGTGCAGTCTTGTGGCGTCAGCCCCGCGCGTTCGCACAGGCGGTGGAAAATCTCGGGCTGCGGTTTCAGCAGCTTCTCTTGCCCAGAAACCACCGTGACATCAAAGACCTCGCCCAATTCCGGGTGCGCACTGACGCCAACAGGCCAGGTTTCGGTTGACCAGTTGGTGATTGCATGCACCTGCCTGCCCTGTTCCTTAAGCCGGTAGAGCAATTGCCAGGTGCCCTCGATCTTGTCGGGCACAGTTGCAGCATAGCGTTCCACATAGGCGTTCAGGCGGCGCTGATCCTCGACGTTTTTCAGCTCGGCCGCCAGATCGGCAAACGTTTCGCCACCGTCTGCCCGCAGATTCCGATCAAAGAACGCAACCCGCGTCAAAAACTCGGTCACCGCGCTACGGCTGCCCAAGTCATCAAGCCAGGCCAGATAGGGATCCCACCGGATCAGCACATTGCCGATATCAAAGACGACGGCTTTCATTCCGCAGCCTCTTGATATCCGGCGGTGCGCTCTTCCGCCTCACGGCGCAGTTTGCGCACCAGTTCAAGCTCGGACTGGAAGTCGACGTAATGCGGCAGTTTGATGTGTTCCAGGAAGCCGGTCGCTTGGATGTTGTCCGAGTGGCTGAGCACAAATTCCTCGTCCTGCGCCACCGCGCCCAGATTGTCCTCACCCAGTTCTTCCCACCGAAGGGCCCGGTCAACCAGAGCCATGGCAATGGATTTTCGCTCGGACTGACCAAACACCAGGCCATAACCGCGCGTGAACTGCGGCGGCTCGGTTTTGGAGCCCTGGAACTGGTTCACCGTTTCGCATTCAGTCAGCTCCAACTCGCCGATTTCGATGGCAAACCCCAGCTCGGGGATCTCCATCTCGACCGCGACCTTGCCAATCCGCAGCTCGCCCACAAAGGCGTGGTTGCGGGCGTAGCCACGTTGGGTCGAATAGGCCATGCCTAGAATGAACCCCTCGTCCCCGCGCGTGAGCGACTGTAGACGCAGAGCCCGGTCAGCCGGGAATTCCATGGGCTCACGGGTCAGATCGCCCGGCACTGCTTCGCCGACAGGTTCGCGCTGGATGACATCTTCGCCCTGCAGAAACTCGGTTATGTGCGGCGTGGCTTCCTCGCGCGGCGTTCCTTCGGCTGCTGGTGCAACTTCGCCCTCGGCGGCCAGTTTGAAATCCAGCAGGCGATGGGTGTAGTCGAAGGTCGGGCCCAGAACCTGCCCGCCCGGCGCATCCTTGAAGGTAGCCGAGATGCGGCGATCACAGGCCATATCGCCGGTTTCCACCGGCAAGCTGGCCCCGAACCGCGGTAGGGTCGTCCGATAGGCGCGGATCAGAAAGATCGCCTCGATCAGATCGCCGCGCGATTGCTTGATTGCCAACGCCGCCAGATCGGGATCGAACAGCGACCCCTCGGCCATCACGCGGTTGACCGCCAGGCTCAGCTGCTCGCGGATCTGCGCGATGGACAGCTCGGCGACGGATGTATCCCCGCGCCGCTCTTCGGCGAGCCAAGCGTGGGCGTTTTCAATGGCGCGTTCGCCACCTTTGACAGCTACATACATGCCTTAGCCCTCTGCGATTTGCGTGCTGCGCGGCAGCGCCGCGACCTGGGTGCCGCTGGTGAAAAAGAAGTCCAAACCCAGAGGGTAGAGAGTGGAGTTGGCCTGAAGCGCCTGCATGTCCGGCAGCTTCAACTGCGCGGTGTCCTTGATGCCAGGACCGGACAGCACCGCGCCGCTTTGCAACAACTCGGCACACTCAACGATCAGGGTTGCCGAGCGATCAGGATATTCTGATGTGCCGATCCGATAGGCATTGATCGGCTGAAGATCCGTCCAGGTGCCCACTGCAAAGTCGGCCTGCGCTGCACCAACCAAAGGCGCGCCGGTGTGGAAGGTCAGCCATTGGCGCACGTCATCCGTGTCTGCCTCGCCCGCCAGATAAACGCCCGTTTCCGGGTCGCACAATGTCAGTAACAGGGTCGCTGCAGCCTCGGACAAAGGTTTCGGAGCTTGCGCGCCAGTCAGAGTGCGGATCTTGCCCGGACAGGCCATCACGGTCATCGCCGCGCGAAAAGCGTGGGCCGCGTTGATCGGCGCATCCGAAAACCCGCCCGCAAATTGAGTTGCTTGCGTTTGCATCAGTCTTCTCCTCGCACCATGGTGAAAAACTCGACCTTGGTCGCGGCTGCCTTTGCAGCACGTTTTGTCTTGGCCTGCGCCACCTGATCGGCCAGCGGCGACAGAACATCGCGCTGCACCCGGTCAGCGGCCTCGGTCTGCATCAGGGCATCAATCAAAGCAGCGGCTTCGGCCTTGGGTTTGGAGCGGCCCTGCACGTAGCCGTGACCAACTGTGCCGTCCTTCAGAACCAGAGAGCAGCGGGTCACGGTCATTTCGCCCACATTGAAGGGCGCACCGGTGCCAGCCATACGGCCCCGCACCATGACGCCCCCCACTTCGGGCGCGCGCAGCCAGTCAAATTTGGGGCGGTCATCCACCGCGTCCCATAGCGCCATCATCGCCCCTTCGGGCGCGGACGCCATCAGGCCCATCCACGCTTTGCGCGCTGAATTGCCGATATTCATCTCATTTGCCATTTTAGCCTCTTGGCGAAGTTGTCTACAACAACTATACAACTAGACAAATCATACGGATTTAGATCCGATCCCGCAATCCTGCATCTTGTGAAGATTTGATGACATGAGCCGCACACCCGTCTGGAAGACCATCGCCGCCAGCCTCACCTCAGACATTGCCGAGGGTCGATATCGCAATGGCGACCGCCTGCCGACCGAGGCGCAATTGTCCGCAACCCATGGCGTGAATCGTCATACTGTTCGGCGGGCATTGGCCGAACTGTCAGAACAAGGGCTGGTGCACGCGAGGCGCGGCGCGGGTGTCTTCGTCGCGGCGCGACCAACCGAGTATCCCATTGGCAGGCGGGTGAGGTACCACCAGAACATCTCGGCCAGCGGCAAGATCCCCGGCAAGCAGATCCTGGCTCTGACGACACGAGCAGCAGACGCGCAAGAGGCCGAGGCTCTGTGTCTGGAAAGTGGCGATCCGGTGCATGTCTACGACGGGTTGTCGTTGGCGGATGGGCTACCGATCGCGGTATTCCAGAGTGTCTTTCCAGCTGGCCGCTTTCCCGGCATGTTGAAAGCCCTTGAAGAAACGCAATCCGTCACCCGCGCACTGCAAGGGCTCGGCATCGCCGACTACACCCGTAGGTGGACCCGCCTAACCGCCCGCCGCGCCAGCGCAACGCAGGCCTTGCACCTACGCGTACCAGAAGGCGCGCCAGTGATGCAATCAGTGGGTGTCAATGTCGATCCTGACGGGGGTCCGGTCGAGTTTGGCCGCACGTGGTTTGCCGGCGATCACGTCACGCTGACCTTGGGTGAAACATAAGCGGAGCGCTCCCGCCCGTCGATCAGGCATCTAAGATGCCCTCCTCCCGTTGGGCCGGGCCTCGCTGCGCTCGGCAGCTGGCGCTTGTGGCAAAACAGTCACCCCAAGTGCGGCTGCGCCGAGCCGAAGGCGAGGCGCCCGGCCCAAGGCCGCCAGCGATTTCGGCGAAGCCGGGATCAGCGCGGGCGCGGGAGTGCCCCCGAATGGCTCAGGTGTACTTCTCCAGAAACGCCTCGGCCTTTAGGGTGCGAAAATCAGCAAGACGTTCGCACAGGACGTCATGGCCCCAATCCCACCACGCCAGTTCCATCATGCGCTCAGCGACCTGTTCAGGGAACCGACGGCGCACTTCGGTGGCCGCCACGCCCGCCACAATCGTGTAGGGGGCCACGTTTTTCGTCACCACTGCTCCGGACGCAATCACCGCGCCATGACCGATCGTGACCTCAGGCTTGATGATTGCGGCGTGGCCGATCCAGGTGTCATGGCCAACCTGCGCCATGCGGCTGGCGCGATAGGCGAACCAATCTGCATCATGCTCGGCATCCGCCCAATAATCCGCCGAGCGATAGTGGAAATGATGCAGCGAGGCCTTCTCCATCGGATGATCCGTCGCCCCGATCCGGGTGAAGCTGGCGATGTTGGAGAACTTGCCGATCTGGGCATTGGCCACATCACAGGTTCGATCGCAATAAGAATAATCTCCCCAGGTCGTGTTGTTCAATCGGGTGCCTGCGCCGATCTCGACATAGGCCCCAAACTGGCTGTCGTGGACCTGGCAATCGGGGTGGAGGAAAGGTGCGTCAGGCTTAAGCCGGGGCTCGGTCATCTTGTGGTCTTTCTCAAACAAAAAAGCGCCACTGACGGATCAGATCCATCAACGGCGCTTCGATTTCAAAGTGTCAGGGCAAGACGAAGGGCTTCGCCTTTGGATCCCCCTTGCGCTTGCGTGGTGTTTTGACATCCCCCGAAATCAGTTTGCGGCGCAGCCAACCCGAGAACCAATCCATGAACATCACCATCAGGATGATCAGCACGATGTAGTATGCAACCTCTTCCCAATCCTTCTGGGTGATGATCGCCTGCGTCAGCAGCAAACCGATGCCACCCCCGGTGATCGCGCCGATGATGGTTGCGCTGCGGGTGTTGGATTCCAGGAAATACAGCAATTGGCTGATCAGCACCGGTGTAATCTGCGGAATCACCCCGAACCGATAGCGCTGCGGTGCGTTGGCCCCTGTGGATTGCACGCCCTCGATCTGCTTTTTGTCGACGTTTTCTAACGCCTCGGAAAAGATCTTGCCGAAAGTGCCCGTGTCCGTCACCAAAATCGCCAGCGCTCCAGTTAGAGGCCCCGGCCCAAAGGCGCGGCTCAGAACCACGGTCCAGATCAGCGCATCGACGCCGCGGACAAAGTCGAACACCCGGCGCACGCCAAAGCGCAGCGGCCCCAGCGGGTTGAAGTTGCGCGCGGCCATAAAGGCGAGCGGCAATGCCACGATGCCTGCGCCAAGCGTCCCCAGGAAGGCCATCAGGATCGTCTCAAAGATCGCCCAGGCGACATCCTGATGCCGCCACATCTTGTTGGTCCAGAAATCGTTCCAGATCGCACCAGCCTCGC
This sequence comes from Falsiruegeria mediterranea M17, assembly GCF_900302455.1. Lineage (GTDB taxonomy): Bacteria > Pseudomonadota > Alphaproteobacteria > Rhodobacterales > Rhodobacteraceae > Falsiruegeria > Falsiruegeria mediterranea. The sequence goes on along the minus strand of NZ_ONZG01000006.1, from coordinate 77,151 downwards.
CCGCAAAAGCCAGACCCATCAACTCCCCCGGCCCTTTTCCGTAGTAAGGGCTGTCGAGGGTAAACCAGAAAAGTTCCCAGCCGGTGAAATACCGAAACACTTCGGCGCGGTTGCGAGTCACGGTCAGGCGACCAGCTTCGGTGGTCACGGCAAGGCGGTTCTTGGACAGGTTGATCCACTCGGGTACGTCCCCTGCGGGCAATTCAGCTTGCACACCTTTGCGCCGGTCTGGGGTTGCGCGGATCACACCGTAATTGGGAACGTCAAATTCGATCACGTCCAGACCAAAGGTGACGATGTAGCCGTCTTCCAGGTCGATAACCGTGGTCTCACCCATCTCAACCCACTCAGGCGACATACCTTCGGGGTATTCGCCCTTGCGCTCGCCTTCGATGGCGACCGAAACTTCGCCGCTGCGGTTGTCGCGCGTCACGTGGGTCTTGTAACTGTAGCTGTCCGAAACCAGCGTCTTGCCGTTCTTCCAACTGGCTTTCTCATAAAGGCTGGGCACGTCGAAGGCGAAGAACACATAGGCCAGATACAGCAGCACCAAGATCGGCAGGCCAAAGTTCACAATCCTCTTGCGGACAAAGATCTTGTCGGCCTCAGCCTTGAGCGCCTCGGTGGGCAAATTGGTAGCAAAGGTGCTCATGACGCAGCTCCGTGGGTCAGACGATTGCGCAGGACGCCAGACAACTGGTCGACCAGAACGATTGTGACAAACAGCAGGATGAAGATGGCGGCGGCCTCGTCATAGCGCCCCTGCCCCCAGGACATTGAATTGCGCAGCTCATAGCCAATACCGCCGGCTCCAACAAAGCCCAGGATGGCCGAAGCGCGGATGTTGATTTCGAACCGCAGCAGGGCATAGCTGACATAGTTCGGACCCACTTGCGGGATCACACCCAGGTACATCCGCTGCGCCCAGGATGCGCCGACCGACTGCAGCCCCTCGACAGGTTTGAGCGAGGCGTTTTCATTTACTTCCGAAAACAGCTTGCCCAACGCACCGGCCGTGTGAATCGCAATGGCGATCATCGCCGGAACCGGCCCGCCGCCCAGAACAAAGATCAGCACCAGCGCAATCACGATCTCGGGGATGGCGCGGCAGATGTCGCTGATCCGGCGAAAGACGGGAATTAACGCAGGCCAAGGCGCCATGCCGCGCGTGGCCAACAACGACAGGAAGGTGCCCAACACAGCACCGATCAGGGTTGATGCGGCAGCAATGTTCAGCGTCTCGATCAGAGCCGGCATGAAGTGCGCCAGATGGCCAGGCAGCAGTGCGACCTTTTCCCAGGCCTCGCTAAGCACCTCGGTCGGGTAATCCAGAATGCGACGCCAGCCGTCTACGAACGACCCTGCGTTGCGGGTGTCCGCCGTGCGGAACCCCGCCGCCATCAGGCTGATGAAGAGGATCAGGAGAATACCACCATAGACCCGTTTGCGCTGAACCAGCGCGGAGTAATCGTCGCGAATGTCTGCGACCGAAGGGGACCCTGCACTCAGGTCTGTCATTGGAATGCTCCCGTCAAAAACGGGGCCCGGCGTTTGGTGCCGAGCCCCGCGCGTTTGGTGCTGAAATCAGTTGGACTTCAATTTGCGCGCTTCGATGATGACCTCATAGGCGTCATGGCCAATCGGCATCACGCCTTTGGCCTCACCCGACAGAACGCCATAAGCGCAATCGGGGTCCATCGCAGGCAACGAGGCCATCAGAGCGGTGAATTTGACTTTGACGTCTTCGGGCAGAGCTTTGCGCAGAACGATCGGACCTTCGGGGATCGGCTTGGACTGCCAGATTTTGACCAGATCGTTCATGTCAACCAGACCCGCATCAACCGCACGGCGCAAAGCGCCCGAGTTGAAACCGTCTTCCCATTCACCCAGACCGTCAGCCCAGCTAACGCCCGCGTCGATGTCGCCGTTGTTTACGGCAACGATGGTCTGCTCGTGACCACCGGTGAACTTCACTTCACCAAAGTAATCGCCCGAGGTCATGGTCGCGCCGGTCACTTCGGGGATCTCGATCGAGGGGATCAGGAAACCTGAGGTCGAATTCGGGTCGCCAAAACCAAAGGTTTTGTCCTTAAGGTCTTCGATTGAGGTGATGCCGCTGTCCTTGCGGGCAAACCCAATCGAGTAGTAGCCGTAGCCGCCGTCATTGTTGACCTTGACCAGGATCGGCTCAACCGCTTCGGGGTCTGACAGATAGGTTTTGGCATAACCCGATGCACCCAGCCATGCCATGTCGATCGTGCCGCCTAGCAGGCCCTGAATCACGCCGTTATAGTCGGCGGGGGCAAACAGCTTGGTCGGAACGCCAAGCAGTTCCTCGGTCTTGGCGCGCAGGCACTCATTGTTGTTCAGACGGTCCTGAGCGTTTTCACCGCCCAGCAGGCCGATGCGGAATTCGCTGATGGATTTGTCTTCGGCCAGGGCCGGGGTGGCCAAGGCAGTGGTCGCCGCAAGGGCTGCGATCAGTTTTTTCATCTTTGGGTTCTCCGGTTAAGTTTTCCCGACCCCCCATCGGGCCCGGGTGATGAAAGGGATTGGAGCGGGTCAGACCGCTTCTTTGACGAGTTTTGCGCCGGTGCTGGCTTCCAGCGTGTCGATCTCGGTCGAGGTCGCGGCCTCGGAGAAATCTGCACCGGCGCCATAAATCTCGCGGGCAACGCCCGTGGTCAGCTGTTCGGGCAGGCCATCAAACACGATGCGCCCGTCGCGCATGCCAACCACGCGGTCACAATAGCGGCGCGCTGTATCAAGCGTGTGCAAGTTGGCAATCACGGTGCGTCCGTCTTCCTCGTGGATGCGGCGCAGGGCCTGCATCACCACTTGGGCGTTCATCGGGTCGAGCGAGGCAATGGGTTCGTCCGCCAGGATGATCTTGGGGTCCTGCATCAGGGCACGCGCAATGGCCACGCGTTGTTGCTGTCCACCCGACAAAGCTTCGGCGCGTTTGGGGGCGTGCTCGGCGATGCCCAGACGGTCCAGGATGTCGATGGCCTTGTGGATGTCCGCCATGGGAAAGAGATTGAACATGGTCGACAAGGTCGAGCGACGGTTGAGCGTGCCGTGCAGCACGTTCGAAACCACATCTAGACGTGGCACCAGATTGAACTGCTGAAAGATCATGGCGCATTCGGCCTGCCATGCACGCTTGTCCTTGCCTTTGAGGGCGGTGACGTCACGCCCTTCAAACGTAATCGTGCCCTCGGTTGTTTCTTCGAGGCGGTTCAACATGCGCAGGAGTGTCGATTTACCCGCACCAGAGCGGCCGATGATCCCGATCATGCAGGGCTTGTCCACATCCAGCGTCGCCGCATCGACAGCGGTGTTTGCGCCAAAGCGTTTGGTAAGTTTGTTGATCCGCAGCACGAGCCACCCCCAGTGATTGTTGTCGGGTGGCTAAGGGGCAAAGACAAAACGTATGTGTCGAAGCGGTGAAGGTTTTGTAACGACCGAATTGGCGGATCCGGTGGTGAAACCAGGCGATTGGAAACTTCGAGGCAGGGTCAAATCCTGCTCTTCCTCTGTTCGCGCGCAGCATTTGGGCCTATATGAGCCAGCGACTCGCTCGGTTTCACTCACATTCAGGTGCCACTCATGACCTTTGACCGTTCCATCAAGATCGCCCCGTCGATCCTCTCCGCTGATTTCGCGAACTTTGGCCAGGAAATCCAAGCCATCGAAGCGCAAGGTGCGGATTGGGTGCATGTGGATGTGATGGACGGGCATTTTGTGCCGAACCTGACCTTCGGCCCAATGGCCGTGAAAGCCTTCCGTCCGCATGTGAAAACAGTGATGGACGTACACCTGATGATCGCTCCGGTTGATCCCTACATAGACGCCTATGCGGACGCAGGCGCTGATGTATTGACCGCACATGTCGAAGCGGGGCCGCATACGCACCGCACCCTGCAGGCCATTCGCGCCGCTGGTATGAAGGCAGGTGTCGCGCTGAACCCGGGCACCCCGGCCGAAGCCGTGGAACATCTTCTGGACCTGACGGATCTGGTCTGCGTGATGACCGTAAACCCGGGCTTTGGCGGGCAGAAGTTCATCGACATGACCGGCAAGGTCCGTCGCCTGCGTGAGATGATCGGGGACCGCCCCGTTCACATCGAAATCGACGGCGGCGTTGACCCGAATACGGCTCCCCTGGTGGCCCAGGCTGGTGCCGATGTGCTGGTCGCGGGCTCAGCCGTGTTCCGCGGCGGATCGGTTTCGAACCCGGACGTTTATGGTGAGAACATCCGCGCCGTTCGCGCCGCAGCCGAAGGCGTCTACGTCTAAGGGTACCATTCAAGAGGCGAAACGCTCCCGTCCGTCGTCAATGCCCCTGGCGGGGCACTTCCTCCCGTTGGGCCGGGCCTCGCTGCGCTCGGTGGTTGGTGATTGTGGCAAACCAGTTGCCCCAATCAGAACCGCGCCGAGCCGCAGGCGAGGCGCCCGGCCCAAGGCCGTTAGCGGGGCTGACGCAGTCAGGTCTGCTCGGGCACGGGAGCTCCCCCAAGTTGCTCAACTCAAGCGGTCGGCAAAGTGATCGAGCAGCCGGTGTTTCAGGATCTTTCCGGTGGGTGCCGCAGGTAGCCCGGTTGCCACGATGATGCGAGAGGGGCGTTTGTACCCCGCCAGACGCATGGCAGCAAATTGCGCCAGATCGTCGACATCCGGCAAATCCCCCTCTGCGGCCTGCACAAAGGCATAGACGAGTTCATCCCCGTTCACCGTGCGCCCGATCACCGCCGATTGAATGACCTGTGGATGATCGTTCAGCGCCGCCTCAACCTCGGGTGGGTAGACGTTGAACCCCCCATGAATGATCAGCTCTTTCGACCGACCCGCGATATGCAATCGCCCCTGGTCGTCGAAATACCCCAGATCGCCTGTACGCAGCCAACCTTCTTGCAGCGCCTCCGCAGTGGCTTCGGGATTGCGATAGTAGCCCTTCATCACATGAGGGCCCGCTGTCAGAACTTCTCCGACACCATCTCCGCCACCTTCAACCGTTTCATCAACCTTAACCGCGACACCTGGCAAGGCCGTTCCAACAGAAATGTCTGGATCGCCCAATTCATTGCTCGACGCGCTCACCCCGGCGGTACTTTCAGTCAGGCCATAGCCATTCTGGATCGGAACGCCATAGAATGCCTCGGCCTTGCGTTTCCAAGCGGGATCGAGCGGTGCCGCGCCAGAGGATGTGTAACGCAAGGCGCAATCGTGCACTCCATCCACCTCCTGCTCCTTGGCATATTGCATCAACAACGCATGCATTTGCGGCACTGCTGAAAACAGGGTTACGCCATCTTGCAGTTGCTCGTACAGCCGCGCTGCCGAGAACCGGGCCTCAAGCCGGACCTGCGCGCCGGCACAACTCGCCGCCGTGACCACCGAACACAAGCCGAACACATGGGTAATGGGCAACACGCCATAGACCACATCATCCGGTGTCATCCCACGCAGGTTGGCCGAGGTCATGCCGCCGAACCGCACGTTGTCATGGGTCAGCATGACCCCTTTGGGCGTCCCGGTTGTTCCGGTCGTAAAAAGCATCACCGCCACGTCATCCAAATCCGCATCCGGATCGCTGGCAAAGGGCGCCGCGATGTGGAGCGCGCCGAATTTGCCGTTCAACTCCTCAGCCTCCATCGCCTCTGCATGCTTCACCGCATCCGGCGAAGCTGCTGTCGTCAACAGAACCAAAGTCGGCCGCGCATGTTCGACGATGCGCGCCAGTTCACCTCCCGTCTGGCGCGCGTTTACGGGCACGGCGCAGGCCCCGATGCGCGAGCACGCATAAAGCGCGGCAATGGCCGCACAGCAATTCTCGGACACAATCATGATCCGGTCGCAGGCCCGTGCACCCCGCCTGCGCAGCTCCTCAGCCAAAGCGTCGACGGCTTGGCCAAATTCGGCGAAACTCCATGTGGCCCCGCCGTCGTCCGTCAAAGCAAGAGCATCAGGTCGCACCTCGATCTGATCATCCAGAAAATCATGCCATTTGCTCATGCGACCCTCCCCTGTCGTCCAAGCGATGCGCTAGAACCGTGGTTTGCGCTTGTCCAGAAAGGCCGAGATCCCCTCGCCCGCCTCGTCTCCTGCCACGGCCTGTGCCATGGCGTTGCGTTCTGCATCCAGCTGTGCGGCCTCGAGTTGTTCATAGGCCTGCCCCACAAGCGCACGGATCACTCTCTGCGCCTCGCGCGGCCCTTGGGCCAATGCATCCGCCAATTCCTGCGCCGCCGCCAGGGTTTCACCCGGTTCAACGAGCTCCGCGACAACGCCAAGGGCCGCCATGCGCGCCGCCTCAACCGGTCGGGCGAGCAGGCACATCTCGGTCGCCAAAGGTCGCGGCAACATCCGCGCCAGTGCTGAGGTCAGGCCGCCATCGGGAACCAACCCGGCCTTCACATAGGCGGCGGTGAACTTGGCGCCCTCTGCTGCTACGATCAGATCGCAGGCCAAGGCCAGAGACAGACCCGCGCCTGCGGCTCCGCCTTCGACGGCCGCAATCACCGGCACCGGGCTACCGCGCACTGCGCGAATAACATCGTGGAGCAAGTCGACGCGGGCGCGCCGCTCGTCCTCGGGCAGTTTGCGTCTTTCGATCAGCACATTCAGATCGCCACCGGCGCAAAAGAACGGCCCCGCGCTGGTCAGCACAATGGCCCGAACACGCACATCCTGGGCCTGATCAACTGCTGCCCGGATGGCATCATAGAGCTCAGGTGTCAGCGCCCCGCGTTTTGCGGTGTTGCCGTTGACCACAACCAGCCGATCGCCCTGATCCTCGATCCAAGCGAGGCTCATGGATCGGCCTTTTTGTTGCTGCGTTTGAACGTACCCTGCGCCATGGCCAGCAACTCCCCGTCCTCATTGCGAAGCTCTCCGGACACGTAAGCCATCGACCGCCCGTTGCCAGCGGGCTGTCCCACGGCTGTCACGCGGCCACTGCGACCTGCAGAAACAAACTGCACATTCAGCGCAACCGTCACGACGGGAGCAGGGTCTTCGCGGCAGAACATGGCTGAAGCTGTTTGGCCGCATGCAACGTCCAGCAGCATCGACACCAACCCGCCATGCAGGATGCCGTGATAGTTCAGATGCTCGGGCCCGATATCCAGATAACAGGCCCGGCTTATGCCCGTGCGGCTGTGGTCGATCTCGTATCCGGTCATCGTCTGACAACCGGATTTCTGACGTGTCCACGAAGCAGGAGGGCTAGGCTGCGCTGAGTCCAATAAATCGCTCCAGATGATAGTCTGCATCGCCGAATCGATGGTCGGTCATGACGATCCGCTTGGCAATATGGGCAAGCTCGTATTCTTGCGTCATGGCAATACCGCCGTGCATCTGGATCGCCTCTTCGGCCACCAGGCGGCCAGTACGCGCGATCAGGTTGCGCGCTGCGGCGATCTGACGATCGCGATCATCACTGTCCAGATGGCCAGCGGCATTGGTTACAGCAGACCGGGCCTGCTCCAACTCGATCAGCAGATCCGAGAAGCGATGCGCCAGCGCCTGGAACGTTCCGATGGGGCGCCCGAACTGCTTGCGGGTCATCAGGTATTCGCGGGTGAGTTCCGTGGCGCTTTCCATCGCCCCCATGGCCTCGGCCGCAAGCGCGACATTTGCCCGCGCAACAACATCCGTGAGCGCCTGGAAACCGGCCCCCTCGGCGCCAAGCCGGGCCGAAGCTGATACGCGTACATTGTCCAGTGTCACCTCGGCCGCCCGGCCACCGCTCATCATCGGGTAGCCCTGCATGGTCAGGCCAGAGGCCTCCGCAGGCACAAGGAACAGGGAAATCCCATCCAGGCTGAACGGCCCTCCACCTTCGCGTGCCGAAACGATCAAATACCCGGCAGCCTCAGCATTGATCACAACCGCCTTGCGGCCTTCGATCACGATATCATCGCCATCGGCCTTGGCCGTGGTTTCCACCCGGCTCAGATCATAGCGGCTGGCAGGTTCGCCATGCGCCAAGGCCAAATGCAAACTACCGCCGATCACGTCTTCGACAAAGCCCTGCTGCGCATCATTGCCAAGCGCAGCAATCAGGCCGCCGCCCAAAATGGCAGTATCCAAAAACGGCTCGACCACACCAGCGCGCCCCAGCTCCTCGAACACGGTCGAAATGTCAAATCCCGCGCCGCCAAAGCCGCCCTGATCTTCGGTAAACAAGGCACCAATCACACCCAGCTCGGCCAACTCGCCCCAGATCTCGGTGCTCAGCCCCGTGTCGCTGTCGATGATCGCGTTGCGCTCGGTTGTAGTATAGCGTTCGGACAGAAAGCGCCGCAGCGTGTCCTGCAGCATTTGCCGCTCTTCGGTCAGATTGAAATCCATGTTCCTCAGCCCCCCATCTTGACCTTGGCGATGATCCCGCGCTGGATCTCGTTCGATCCGCCAAAGATCGACAGTTTGCGGTTGTTGAAATACTGCGCTGCAACAGGCCCGGCATAATCCGGCCCGATGGGGTCGTTGTCCCCTTCGACCGCCTCCGAGGCAAATGGCATCGCATAAGGCCCAACCGCGCGGCGGGCCAGATCGTTGATCTCTTGCCGGATGATCGTGCCTTTGACCTTGAGCATCGAGCTTTCGACCCCCGGTGCCTGTCCGGCTGTGGCTTGGCTGATGATGCGCAGGTTGGTGGTGGACATGGCCATCAGGTCAATCTCGACCTGCGCCAATCGGGCGGCAAAGTGCGGGTTCTCGATCAGCGGACGGCCGTTGGCGCTCTCTTGGCGCGCCACTCGCTTGACCGCATCCAGGCCCGCGCGGCTGAACCCAACGCCCGCAATACCGGTGCGTTCGTGGGTCAGCAGATACTTGGCATAGGTCCAGCCCTTGTTTTCTTCGCCAACCAGGTTTTCCACCGGCACGCGAACGTTGTCGAAAAACACCTCGTTCACTTCGGGCGTGCCATCGAGCAATATGATGGGCCGCACGTCGATCCCGGGTGTGTTCATGTCAATGAGCAGGAACGAGATGCCCTCCTGCTGTTTGGCATCCGGATCGGTGCGCACCAGGCAGAAAATCCAATCCGCGTATTGGCCCAAGGTGGTCCAGGTCTTTTGCCCGTTGACCACATAGTGGTCACCATCGCGCACAGCGCGGGTCTTGAGCGAGGCCAAATCCGATCCGGCACCGGGCTCGGAATAACCCTGACACCACCAATTGGTACCATCCAGGATGCGGGGCAGGTAGTGATCCTGCTGTGCCTTGGATCCGAACTTTTGCAGCACCGGCGCCAACATCGACAGACCAAACGGCACAATGCGGGGCGCATAAGCAGCCGCGCATTCATCCTCAAAGATATGGCGTTGAACAGCATTCCACTCAGCACCACCAAACTCTTTGGGCCAGCCATAAGACAACCAGCCCTTTTCGTTCAGGATGGAATGCCACAGTTCGTGGCCTTCCTTGCCGATATGTTCCCCGCGCCGGATCTTGTCCGACATGTCCTTGGGCAGCTTTTCCTCCAGAAACGTCCGCACTTCGTCGCGAAACGCCAGCTCCTCTTGCGTGTAACTCAGATCCATACCTGATCCTTCTCCCTCAACACCTGCGGCGAAGCGCACCGCCCGGCACCCCGTGCCGGGCCGCCTTTGTCCGGGCCTCGATGGCCCGGACAAAGGCCCCACCGATCAGTAAATTTCGAACAGGCCAGCTGCGCCCATGCCGCCGCCGATGCACATGGTCACTACGCCCAGCTTCGCGCCGCGACGCTTGCCTTCCAGCATCAGGTGGCCCGTCATCCGCGCACCGGTCATGCCAAAGGGATGACCGATTGCGATCGAGCCGCCGTTGACGTTGTATTTCTCCGGGTCGATCCCTAAGCGGTCACGGGAATAGAGGCACTGACTCGCAAAGGCCTCGTTCAGCTCCCACAGGTCGATGTCATCGACCTTCAGCCCATGACGTTCCAGCAGACGCGGCACGGCAAAGACGGGGCCGATGCCCATTTCGTCCGGCTCACAGCCAGCGACAGCAAAGCCCTTGAACGCGCCCAGGGGTTCAAGCCCACGCTTTTCGGCCTCTGCCGCCTCCATCAGCACAACCGCGGCCGCACCATCGCTCAGCTGCGAGGCATTGCCTGCCGTGATCGCATTGCCGGGGCCACGCACAGGATCAAGACCTGCCAACCCTTCCATCGTTGTGCCTGGACGATTGCATTCGTCGCGGTCCACAACGACTTCTTTCTGCGAGATCTCACCGGTTTCCCTGTCTTTGACCGCCATCGTCGTGGTCATCGGCACGATCTCGTCGGCAAACTTACCTGCCTCCTGTGCCGCTGCAATCCGCTGCTGGCTGCGCAGCGAGTATTCGTCCTGATACTCGCGGCTCAGACCATACCGTTCGGCCACGATGTCTGCCGTCTCGATCATGGTCATATAGATGGCGGGCTTGTGTTCCAGGATCCACGGATCGGGTGCGGGGCGCATTTTCGACTGCACCAGCGAGATGCTTTCAACACCACCTGCAACCATCGGGCCCGCGCCCTCTTGCGTGATCGCGTTGGCGGCCTGCGCAATGGCCTGCAAGCCCGACGAGCAAAAGCGGTTCACGGTCATGCCCGATGCGGTCACCGGCAAGCCAGCACGGATCGCGATCTGGCGGCCGATGTTACCGCCGGTTTCCCCCTCGGGCAGGCCACAGCCAATCACGCAATCCTCGATGTCCGAGCCCTGAAGGCCCGCACGCTCGACGGCGGCCTGAACCGCGTGCCCCCCCATGCTTGCGCCATGGGTCATGTTGAACGACCCGCGGAATGATTTTGCCAACCCGGTGCGGGCTGTCGATACGATTACGGCCTGTTTCATCATGCAGATTCCTTGTTCAAATCATCAAAGGTGCGGCCCTCAGCCACGAGTTGTTCCAGAAGGGGAGCAGGCTGCCAGAAATAGTCGTCTTCCTCAGCCCATTTCTTGATGTCGGCCAGCAGCTCGGGCAGCCCGACCATATCAGCCCATTTCAGCGGCCCGCCGCGATAGCGCGGGAAACCGTAGCCATAGAGTAGTGTCACATCCACATCGAGCGGACGACGGGCGATGCCTTCGCCCACCACTTTGGCCGCCTCGTTGACCATGGCCGCCATGTAGCGGCGCACGATTTCGTCGTCGGCGAACTCACGTGATGTGAGGCCCTGCTCGGCGCGTTCAGCCTCGATCAGGGGCATGACATCGGGGTTGGGAACACCAGCGCGCTTGCCTGCTTCGTAGACGTAGTAGCCTTTGCCGGTCTTCTGTCCAAAGTTCCCGTCTTCGCACAGCTTGTCCGCATAAGAGCTGTCGCGTGCACGCGGGTCGAGCCCCTCGGCCCGCTTGCGCTTGCGCACGGCCCAACCGATGTCGAGCCCCGCCAAATCGGCGACGGCAAAGGGACCCATGGCAAAGCCGAAATCCGTCAGCGCCTTGTCGATCTGATAAGGCGACGCGCCGTCCAGGATCATATGATCGGCACAGGTGCGATAGGTCGACAGGATGCGGTTGCCGATGAAGCCATCACAAACCCCGGCACGCACCGACGTTTTCTTCATCCGGTTGCCAAGCGCAAAGCCGGTCGCAACAACGTCCGGCGCCGTTTTGTCGGCCACGACGATTTCCAGCAGTTTCATCACATGCGCAGGTGAGAAGAAATGCAGCCCAATCACATCGCTCGGACGGTTGGTACTGGCCGCGATTTCATTGATGTCGAGATAAGATGTATTCGACGCCAGCACCGCGCCCGGCTTGCACACCGCATCTAGCTGCGTGAAAACCGTTTTCTTGACTTCCATGTCTTCGAAAACAGCCTCGATCACCAGGTCCACATCGCCGAGGGCAGCATAGTCCGTCGACAGCGTCAGCGCTTTGGTGGTGAGGTCTTCGAACTGGGCCTGGCTCAACTTGCCGCGCTTCAGCGCGCCACCAAGGTTGCCTTCGATCCGGCCTTTTGCCGCCTCTGCCGCCTCGGGCGACATTTCCAGCATGACGACAGACAGCCCCGACAATAGCGCCGACGTAGCGATGCCTGCCCCCATGGTGCCGCCCCCGATCACGCCGATGGCGTTCAGATCGCGCGGCTCGACGCCCTTTAGCTCGGGCAGTTTTCCGACCGCGCGCTCGGAGAAGAAGGCGTGAATCATGCCTTGGCGCTGGTCCGATGCCATGAGTTCCATGAACAATTCGCGTTCGCGGATCATCCCTTGGTCAAACGGCAGCTCGCAACAGGCCTGAACTCCGCGCACAGCCTTTGCAGGCGCAATCATGCCCCGGCTCTTTTTCAGCACCACATCATAGAGTGCGTCGAAATCCACGGCCTGGGGCGCTGCCATTTCGCTGATGGCGCGACGAGGTGCACCACTGTCGATCAGCTCGCGCGCATAGGCCAGACCGATGTCGCGGGGCGCGCCGTCTTCGACACGGTCAAGAATGCCAAGCTCCAAGGCCTCTTTGGCTCCGACCTGACGGCCCGAGGTGATGATGTCCACCGAGGCGTCGACACCGATCAGACGCGGCAGACGCTGTGTGCCACCCGCCCCCGGCATGACGCCGATCAGAACTTCGGGCAGGCCCACACGTGCCGAGGGCACCGCGACGCGATAGTGCGAACCCAATGCAATTTCGAGCCCGCCCCCCAGGGCCGTGCCATGCAACGCAGACACTACAATCAGCGGCGACGCTTCGATGCGCGTGCAAACGTCGGGCAGAAACGGCCCGGTCGGCGGCTTGCCAAACTCACGAATGTCGGCACCTGCAAAATAAGTGCGCCCTTCGCCATAGATCAGCACCGCCTTGGCGCCATCATTCTCGGCCCGGGCCATGCCATCGACCAGTCCCTGACGCACGTCCAAACCCAAAGCATTCACCGGCGGATTCTGCGCGGACAGCACCGCGATATCCCCGATCAGCTCATACCCAATTGCCTCTGACATCGGCATCCACTCCCCTTTGACAGATTGCGCGCCGGACAGATGCGGCGCGCCAATACCCTGGGCCGAACATGTCACCGCTTGTGGCAGGTCTTGCCGCTGGCGGGTTCTCTCCCAATGACAGATTCGGCAGTCATTTCACGTTGCGAAACGTTGTTCCGCAAGCAGAGGGTGGTCCGCCCTGATCCCAAGATCAAGGAGAATTCGACGAAGCGACGTAAGGTTGAATTTGGGTTCGGCGATCAGCCTGCGCCGGTCGACTAGGCGTCAGCTTGCGGGTCGCACACAAGTCCAGACCGTGCGTGTGGACTTGTCGCTGACACGCTCGAATCCGGCATCGGTCAGAATGGATTTACACTCGCGCATACCTTCGACGTCGTAAGCCTCGGGGTGAAATTCCAGCACGATGGCCCGAAAGCAAGACAGGTCTGCGTGGCGCAACAGGTCCAGCTCGCCCCCTTCGATATCCATGACCAGTACGGTCGGCTGAATCTGATCGCAAACCGCCGAAAAAGAGGCCGTAGGCACATCCACCACATTGGATGGGCGGTTGCCGGGATTCAGCAGCGAAGACCCGAGATAGCTTGTTCGGATGTGAAACTGCAACGTTTCCGGACGTTCCTGGGCGCTGATGAGCACCTGGTTGGTGACCGAGATGCGATCTTGCAGGTCATTGAGCGCATAAAGCTCGTTGATGGCGTCGATGAGCTCTGGATTTGCCTCGAATGAATGGATGGCCTTGGGCTTGGCGTTGTGGGCGATGACAGCCCCCACCAGGCCAATGCCCGCGCCGATCTCAAGGACCGTGTCGTCGGGTGTCACGACGTGAAGCGAGCCTTCGATTTCTTGCCCTTCATAACGGGCGGCCTTGATCCGCTCGATGCGTTTCTCGTGCAGAAACCGTGTCATGGGCACTTTGACGCCCAGGCATTCTGCGGCAACGGTTTGGGTATCGGTCACTGCTCAGATCCTTGTGCCCCATTTCTTTGGGTGCATCCTGCGAAGATGAGCGCCAAAACGCAAGACCCGTTGGTGGGGCGTCATGGGGCAAGGCACCGGGTCGGGCATCGCGGATCAGGCGATGAAGCGCCCCCGGTGCCAGGCCACTCCACCGCATGTGGCCCCCCGGTCCTTGGCCGCCTGCATCGCAAAAAACATGCGCCAGAAATGCACCCTTGCATAGCATGCACATCGGCTATTCCCATCCCACCTCTACTCAATGCTGCAACTGCAGCATATTTCACGTTCGACCAAAACCGATATTGAGAGATTTGAGACAATGGCTGCTACTGTTGCACGCTCGCACACCGTTTCTTCGATCCTTGGTGCCATGGCCGACATCTTTGTGGGCATCGCCAAGTCCCTGACACAGATCGGCGAAGCCAACGCAAAAGTGCGTCGCATCCAGGATCTGTCCTGCCTGAGTGACGCCGAACTAGAGGCTCGTGGCGTCAAGCGCGAGAACATCATCCGCCACGTGATGGCTGACGTTCTGTAATTGATCGGGGCCCTTGCGGGCCCCGAACCAGCATCAGGCCAACGCCGCCGCTGCGACTTTGTAAGCTTGTCCTGTCAGTTCAAAATCTGCTTCGGTCAGGGCCAGAGACGGGTAGGTCTTGCCCGGCGCCTTGAAGATACCTTCGTGCATCAGGACCGCGTTGAACTTGGCCCCTTTGGCCGTGTCCGCGTTGAACACATCGCGATAGTCACGCGGCTGGGTGTCGGTGAAGACAATCTCGAACAGGGTTGGATCGCCCACAATCTGGTGCGCGATGCCCTGCTCTGATAGCGCGGCACCGGCCATGTCCATCAACCGCTGACCATTTGCCCGCAGTTGATCATACGCGCCTTCGCGGCGCAGCACCTCCATCGTTTTGAGACCCGCAACCGCCGCCACAGGGTTGCCCGAGAGCGTGCCCAATTGCATCAGCCATTTGTCCGCCCCGACAGTTGCCTTGTCGAAATGCGCCATGATGTCGGCGCGACCTGCGATTGCGGCCAGAGGGAAGCCACCGCCGATAACCTTACCCAGGGTCGCCACATCTGGTGTTACGCCATAGAGCTCCTGCGCTCCGCCGTACGAAAAGCGGAACCCCGTCACCACTTCGTCAAAGATCAGGACAATGCCGTATTTATCGGCCTCATCACGCAGCAACTGCAGAAAGCCGGGTGCGGGTGGAATAATCCGTTGCAGGGGCTCGACGATGATGGCCGCGACCTCATCCCCGTGCTCGGCCAGAAGCGAGCGAATGTAATCGGGATCGTTGAACGGAGCGATCAACATCTCGGCGCGTACGCTTTCAGGGATGCCTGCGCTGTCCGGGACCGCCTGCGGAAAATTCACCATGCGCGACGGTGCCAGCGACATCTGCGCCTCGGCGCTCATCCCGTGATAGCCGCCTTCGAACTTCACCACCTTGTCGCGACCCGTGAAAGCGCGCGCGAGCCGGATGGAGTACATATCGGCCTCGCCCCCGGACGAGACATATCGGATCTGATCAGCGCACGGCACGGCGCGGCAGATCTCCTCGGCCAGTTCGACCCCTGCCGCGTTGTTGGCAAAGAACGTCATGCCATTGGGCAGCTGTTCGGCCACTGCTTCGAGCACTTCGGGGTGGCCGTGGCCCAACAGCATCGGGCCGGACCCGATCAGGAAGTCGACATATTCCTTGCCGTTCTCGTCCCAGACGCGGCTGCCCTTGCCGTCGCGAATGAACATGGTCGGATCGAAATTGCCGAACCCGCCGCCGGGCAGGACGGCCTTGGCGCGTTCGAACCAATCGGCTTGTGAGAGGATTTTGTCCATTGCTGCGGTCCTTTGCCGTAGGGGATTCCTTGGGTTTTGAAATTTTGACCAGAAAGTCAAAAATCAGTCAAGAACGAGATCGGGCAGGCCGAGCACATCTTTGTCAGGTTGAATGCCAAGACCGGGTCCGTCCGGCGGCGAAATCCGACCTTGTTCGCGCGTCGGAGCATCAGGGGCGAGCCGTGGAGCCACATAGCCAGACAGATCGCAGACGTTCAGAACGCGGGTCGGGTCCGTCGACGCGCCCAGATGGAGCAGCGCGGCTGTTGTGATGTCCGAGCCCCAAGTATCTTCGATGCACATCTTGGCGCCCAAATGCAGACACAGGTCGCGGGCGCGGCGGGTGGCAGATAGCCCGCCAAATTTCGACAGTTTCAGCGCGACGGCGTCCATGCAGCCCTGAGCGTGGCCTTGCAACAGGCTGGCCGTGTCATGGGCGTTTTCATCGAGCTTCATCGGCAGACCCGTTGCAGCGCGAACCCGGGCGCAGTCTTCGATGGTGGCGCAAGGCTGTTCCAGCATGATGTCCAGATCTGCCACAGCGCGCCCTACGCGAGTGGCATCCAGCGAGGTGGCGCCGCAATTCCAGTCACCATAGACCAACGGCCCATCTCCTACTGCTTCGCGTACTTCGCGCAAGCGGGCGGCATCGGCTTGCCAATCGGCATCGGCGCCCAGCTTGACCTGAAACTGGCGCATACCTGACTGATAAGCGGTCTGTGCGATACGGGACATTTCATCAGGTGCGACGCAGGTGATCGAATGATAGAGCGGCATCGTCTCGGTTCGGCGCCCACCAAGAAGTGCATGAAGCGGCAGGTTGGCGGCCTGCCCGGTCAGATCCCAAAGAGCGATGTCCAGTGCGGATTTGGCATAAACGTGGCCCGGCAGGTGTTTGTCGAGCTTGGCCATCAGGGCCTCGGGTCCGACAGGATCAGCGCCGAGCAGCATCGGCGCCATTTCCTGCACAGCGGGCGCCACGCCACGGGCGTAGGCCGGCAGATAGTGGGGGATCGGACAGACCTCTCCCCACCCGGTCAGGCCAGCGTCGGTTTCAAGAGCCACGACCACCGTTTCGACCGTGTCGCAGGTTTTGCCGTCGGCCATGTAATAGGCGGTGTGACTGGTAAGTGGCACGTGCCACACAGAGATGCGGATAAGCTTCATGAGGCGTAGACAGCTACCGGATCGCCCAATGCGTCTTCGTCCGGGTGAACGCCTAGGCCAGGGGTTTCGGGCAGATGCAGATGGCCGTCAATGTTGCGGGGACCGCGACCATTGGCAACGTCCACGGTGAGCATGTCCTGACAGGCCCAAACCGCGTGGCAGTTGGCATCGGGAATGGTAGCGGCGAGATGCAACGCCTCGGTGTCGGCCAGCACCGAACCGCCAGTCGCCATGACGAACATGTCGATGCCGTGCGCCAAAGCGATGTCGCGCATACGGGCGGCTTTGGTCAGGCCGCCGACACGGTTGAGCTTGATCCCGAACACCTCGGCCAGGCCATCGCGGGCGATACGGGCAGCGTCCTGAAGGGTGACAAGGCTTTCATCGACGCTCACCGGGGCCGAATGCAGCGGGCGGATGGTGGCAATGTCATCGAGGCTTTCACACGGTTGCTCGAACATCACCTGCAGATCTTCGGTCGCGCGCATCACGCGCAGGGCCTGCTGCCGGGTCCAGCCACGGTTGACGTCGTAGAGCACGATTTCACCGGGGCGGCGGATGTCTTCCATATCGCGGACGCGTTCGATGTCGCGTTCGACGTCGCCCCCGATCTTGACGGAATGGGCGACATAGCCGCGTTGGCGATAGCGGTCCACGACGGCGCGAGTCTCGGCCGCGGTCTTTGCACCGACCGAGGAAGCGATGGGACGTGGAGTTCGAGACCCGCCGCCCATCAAGTCAGCAATCGGCAGGCCCGCCGCCCGCCCCGCAATGTCCCAACAGGCCATGTCGATGGGGGATTTCGCATAGAGATGCCCCGGCAGCGCCAGATCCATCGCGCGCTCCACGTCCAGAACGCGGCGCGGGTCGAGACCAAGGATGAAGGGTGCCATGGTTTCGATCCCGGCGCGGATGCCCGGTCCATGGGCAGGCACGTATGTGTGCCCCCAAGGCGTGCCCTCGCCCCATCCCACAAGCCCCGCGTCGGTTTCAAGCTTGACCAGCGTGGCGTCCAATACTTCGAACTTGAGCCGTCCGCCCGAGAGCCAATAGGGATGCTCGAGCGGCAGATCGACGTGATAGACCGTGATGCGGGTGATTTTCATTTCAGTTCCACTTCGACAAAGCTCATCGGCTGATCCGAGGCGTTGATGACATTGTGTTCGACACCTTCGTCGCGGCGATATGAGGTGCCTGCAGGGACGGTGACTTCGTTTGACGTGCCGTCGGGCAGCTCCAGCCGCATATGACAGTCGGTGACCGCGGTGATGACGTAATCCATCGCATGACGGTGCCATCCGGTTTCTGCTCCGGGCGCGAAATCGAACCGCGTGACCCGAACCCGATCGTCGTCGATCATCTGTGTGGCTTTTGCTTGTTCGGTCATTGGACGAACTCCTCTACCGGGGTGCCGAGACTGTCGAAATCAGGGGTAACACCCAAACCCGGCGTGTCGGTGGCATATAACTTGCCGTCGCGCGCCTCTGGCCCGCCGAGGCCCGTCGAACGGGTGTTGTAGTTCATCAGGTCCGTGGTGTTGTGCATGTATTCGGGCGGCGTGGTGGCCGCGAAATGAGCAAGAGCGGCACTGGTGATCTCTCCGCCCCAGGTGTCTTCGGCAACAACAGGGATGCGGTTTTCAACAAGGTAGTCACGCACGCGGCGAGCCTTAGAGAGGCCGCCGAGGTTGGAGATCTTGAGGCAAACGAGTTCTGCCGCGCGATCTGCCACGATTTGCTGTGCCACGGCCATGCAGGTCACGCATTCGTCCAGCTTCATCGGCAGGTCGGTTCGCGCGCGCACCTGCAGGCATTCGGCATAGGTGCGGCAGGGTTGTTCTAGGATGTAGTCCAGGTCGCGCGTGGCACGGGCTACGCGGATCGCATTGTCCACACGCCAGCCCTGATTGGCATCCGCCATCGCCTTTTCACCCGGTTTCAGCAGCGGCACGGTAGACCGGATACGGTCGATGTCAGCAGCCCAGTCGCCGCCCACCTTAATCTGGAACTGGCGATATCCTTGTGCGCGATAAACCTCCATCTCGGTGATGGTCTCGCTGGTACTCTTTTGTGGCGCCACGCGGTACATGGGCGCACCATCGGTCAGCTTGCCGCCCCAGACCGCCCAAAGCGGCGCGTTGAGGGATTGCGCAAGGATATCCCAACACGCCGCATCAAAGGGTGATTTGGCGTAGCCGTGTCCCTGCACCAGATGGTCCATGACCTGCTCGATCCGGGCCACATTACGAGGGTCCTCGCCCAACAGATGCGGTGCGATCAGACGGGCAAGCGCAGGCACCCCTTCGGAGTGCGCCACCATGTAGTTTTCGCCACAGGGTGTGAACTCTCCACAGCCCTGTAGCCCCGCATCAGTATCGATCACCACGACCGAGGCGCGTGCGACTTTGATCGCATTGCCGGCGCCCCAGACGTAAGCCCCGCCCACGTAAGGCAGATCTGTTTGAAAGACACGGATGCGGGTGATTTTCATGCGGCGTCCATCTTTGGCAGATCGGCCATGCCCGCCCCGCGCCAGAGCACGAAGGTCAGGATAGGCTGGCCATGTGTTACCATCGCGTGGCTTTGCCAGCTGTTGTGAGCACGGGTTTCGCCCGCTGGGACGCTGACCCGATCCTCATCAGCGTAGAACGTCGCTTCGCCCGCGATGTTTAGATACAACTCCTCGGCCTCGTGACTGTGCCAGTCATAGCTCAGCCCCTCGCCCCAAAAGCCGATGTAACCACGCAGTTGGGTCGAGTGAAAATGACCCGTGGGTCCAAAGAGTTCGTAGTAGCCATAGCAATTGCGAAAATCGGCGCCGACTTCTTCTTCGGTATAGGTGCGTTTCCAGCTTGCCAGATGTGTGGCCGATTTCACCGCCTGCACCAAGGCATCTGTCCGTTGCGTTCCTGGCAAGGTCAAGTTCGCCACAAGGTCAGAGGCTGGGACAGCTCGCGGTTGCAGGCCGGATGGGGTCAGGTCATCCGGCCAGGGGGCGAACCCGTTCAGATCGGGGTGCACGGCATGCAATTGCCGAGCGGCTTCAAGGACAGCGTCGAGGGTCATGGGATCACTACGATGTTTCCGGTGTGGGTTTTGTTGATAAAGGCCTGCTGGGCCTCTCGTAGTTGATTAAGGGGGTAGGTCGCGGCCAAAGCTGGCTTGATCTTGCCATCCTCTATAAGTTTCACGACATCAGTGAAGTTTTCCGGACGATTGACGGTCGAGCCGGTGAACGTCAGATCCCGCAGATAGAAGGTACGCAGGTCAAGCTCGACCATGGGGCCGGCGATGGCGCCCGAACAGGTGTAACGTCCGCCGCGTTCGAGAACGTCAATTAGCTTGGGCCAATTGTCACCACCGACGACGTCAGCAACCACGGTGATTTTCTCACCTTTGAGCGCCTTGCGCAGGTTTTCAGGGTTCCGTGGCAGGATCATGTTCGGCCCCAATTCGGCAACCTCGGCATGTTTGGCCTCGGACGCCATTGCGATGGTGCGCGCCCCGCGCAGATTGGCCAGCTGAATCAGCGCGCCGCCCACGCCGCCGGATGCGCCGGGGATCAGCACGGTGTCCCCTGCCCCGACATTGGCGCGATCCACCATGCCCTCGGCGGTGACATACGAGCAGATGAAGGTGGCAAGCTCAGCGTCGCTGAGATCGCAGTCGATCGGTGCGGTCCCGCGAACGTCGGCTTTGGTGTATTCGGCATAACCACCGTCGCATTCCGAGCCGAAATATCCGGCCTTGTCGCGGTTCATCGGTTCATCCCAGTCCCGCAGCCAACCGGCCACCATAACGCGCTTGCCGATGAGGCCCGGATCAACGCCCTCTCCGACCGCGACAACCTCGCCCACGGCATCTGCGCCCTGGATACGAGGGAACGTCAGCGGCGCGCCGCCCCAGGTGCTGTCTTCGTCGTCGACCTCATCATAGGCGCCACCGGTTGTGGCCTCGTCCACCGCCTTGGAATACCAGCCCGTACGAGTGTTCACGTCGGTGTTGTTGAGGCCGCAAGCACCGACCTTGATCAACACTTCCATCGGCCCTGCCTGGGGAGTGGGCCAATCTTCGTGCCATTCTAATTTGTCCAGATCGCCGTGACCGGTCAGAACCATGGCTTTCATCGTTGCGGGGATGGTCATTTCAGGTGTCCTTTCAAGGTGAGAGGGGCGCGCTGCACCCGCCGCATTTGGAACAAAAGAGAGGGGCTGGGTCATTCTGCGGCCACCTTGGTGGCGTCGGTACGGGGCAACAGGCTTTGTGGGTCGTAAGCGGGCTCGCCCAGAATACGACCCTCGCGGGTTTTGCCCGCGATGATGACCTCAACCTCGGCGCCGGGATGGTTGGCGTAGGGTTTGATATAGGCAAACGCCAGGATCTTGCTAACCGTGTGGCCGTAAGCCACAGATGCGGTCGAGCCGACCACCTGCCCGTTCAGCATCACGGCCTCACCACCATGGCCGTCTTCGACACCGTCGGGTTCGATCTCCAGATAGGCGCAGACCCAAGGCAGATCGGTGTTGAGCGTCTTGTCCTTGCCTAAGTACTCTTTGTCCTGCCGGGCAAAGCGCAACACATCGGCCTCGGCCAGTGTGACCTCGTTGGTCAGCTCACCTGCACCTTTGAACCCTTTTTCCATCCGCAGGGAGTTCATCGCGAATGAGCCATAGTCGGTGATGCCATGCACCTCACCTGCGGCCCAAAGCGCGTCGTAAACGGCAAGGGTGTTTTCGCGGGGGATGTGCAGTTCCCACCCCAGCTCACCCGCATAAGACATTCGGAAAGCCCAGAGTTTGTGGCCTGCGACCTCGATCTCTTGCGCGGTGAGCCATTTGAACCCGGCGTTGGACAGGTCCACATCGGTGCAGGCCGTCATCACGTCGCGGGCGGCGGGGCCATTGACTGACAAAGCAGCCCAGTCGTTGGACCGCAGGATGATCTCGGCATCCTCTCCATCACGCTGCTGTTCAAGATGATCCAGCAGGCGCTGCTCAAAGAAGGCGGCACAGACGAGGTAGTACCGCCCCTCGTCCAGCTTCACGACCGTTGTTTCCAGCTCGATCCGGCCCCGGCGGTTGAGCATGTGGGTCAGCGCAATCCCCCCGACCTTTTGTGGCAGGCGGTTGGCTGTCAATCGATCCAGCAGTGCCTTGGCATCCGGACCCGCAACCTCGACCTTGGTGAATGCCGAAATGTCCATGATGCCGACGGCCTCGCGCACGGCCTTGCACTCACCCGCGACCATGTCGTGCACCGCGTTGCGCGTGAACGAATAGTGATCGCGCTGCTCGACGCCGTCTTTGGCGAACCAGCGGGGACGTTCGTGACCATAGACCTCTTCATAAACCGCGCCTTTGTCCTTGAGCCGGTCATAGAGCGGCGAGGGTTTGATCGGGCGCCCCGCAAGGCGGTTGAAATGTGGGAACGGGATTTCGTGGCGCAGGCAGTAGTCTTCCTTGGCCTTGGTGACCTGCCAATCCTTGGTGGCATAGCTGCCGAAACGGCGCGGATCGTATTCGCGCATCGAGATGTCGGCAGATCCGTGCACCATCCAGCGCGCCAGCTCGCGTGTCAGGCCCGGGCCCCAGCCGATGCCGATCTGAGTGCCGCAGCAGCACCAATAGTTGCGCACACCCGGCGCAGGGCCGATCAGCGGGTTGCCATCTGGTGGATGCGAAATGGCACCGTGCACGTCGCGGGAAATCCCCAACTCAGCAAAGATCGGCATACGGTTCAGGCTCTCTTCGAGCCAGGGCATGACACGGTCATAGTCAGCTTCAAACAACCAGTTTTCATAGTCCCACGGGCATTCATCCAGCCAGACCGCGTTCGGGTTGGCCTTTTCGTAAATGCCGATCAGGCCGCGTTTCTGCTCCATCCGGATGTAGCCCGAGACCTTTTTGTCGTCGCGGATGACGGGGAGTTCCTTGTCCAGCCCCTCGAATTCGGGCACGGGGTCGGTGACAAAATAGTGGTGCGTCATCGAGGTCATCGGCAGTTGCAGGCCGGACCATTCGCCCATCTGACGGGCATAGGTGCCGCCCGCATTCACCACATGCTCGCAAGTGATGGCGCCCTGCTCACTTTCCACCACCCATTCACCGGTCGGTCTTTGAGTGATGTTGGTGGCGCGGCAGCGGCGGACGATCTTGACGCCCAGCGCGCGTGCACCTGCCGCCATCGCCATCGTCACATTGGTTGGATCAACGTGACCGTCATCTGGCGTGTACAGCGCACCCAAAACCCCGTCGAGGTTGTAGAACGGGTGCAGCTCGGCCACCTTCTCGGGCCCAACAAGTTCAATGTTGAAGCCCAACGACCGGCCCACAGACAGGGTGTGGCGCAGCCAATCCATCTCATCCTCGGTATATGCCAGGCGGAACGAACCACAACCATGCCATGTCACGGCCTGCCCTGTCTCGACCTCTAGCGCACCGGAATAGAGTCCGATGTTGTAGTCCACGCATTTGCCCAGACCAAACGAACTGGTCGAATGGGTGATCTGTCCGGCGGCGTGCCAGGTCGAGCCTGATGTCAGCTCCCCCTTCTCCAGCAAGACGACGTCGGTCCAGCCTTCGTGCGCCAGGTGATAGGCAAGACCCACACCCATGACCCCCCCACCCACGATGACAACGCGGGCGTGCGACGGCAGTTTATTCTCGGACATGATTTTTCCACTTCATGCATCACGATTCTGCTCGACAGGCTAATTCCACATTTGTACCATCGTCAATCATGAATGACACAAATGTATCATCAATCGTTCTGAACCGGCTGACCGAGGAATGGGATGCCCTGACGCCCGAGGCGCAGAAGGCCGCGCGTTACGTTCTGGAAAACCCCACGGATGTGGGGGTTTCGACCGTGCGCGAGATTGCCGAAGCCGCCAATGTGAAACCCAACACCTTTGTGCGCATGGCCCGCCAAGTGGGTTTTGATGGGTACGAGGATTTCCGCGCCCCATTCCGCGACGCGATCAGGCGGGGGACCGTGTCCTTCCCGGATCGCGCTCGATGGCTGCAGGATATTGGGAAGTCCGGCGAGCTTGGCGGGCTGTATGCCGATATGGTGGGCGCTGCGATCCGCAATATCGAAGAGACATTTGGTGGGATCAGCGAAGAAGCCCTGAAGGCGGCCGCGACGGACATTTGGAATTCGCGACAGATCTATACCCTGGGCGTAGGCGTCAACAACTCGAACGCGCGCAACTTCACTTATCTTGCCTCAACAGGAATGAAGCAGTTTCACGCGATCCCGCGACCGGGGTCCACGGCAATCGACGATTTGGCCTGGGCGGATGAGCAGGACGTGCTGATCGCCATCACCTGCCATCCGTATCGCACCGAGGTGATCGAAGCGATCAAGCTGGCACGCGAGCAAGGGATGACAGTGGTGGGTCTGTCAGACAGCCCGGCGAGCCCAGTGATCTTGAACGCCAATCACGGATTTGTCGTTGCTGCCGACACGCCGCAGTTTTTCCCCTCGTCCGTGTCGACAATCGCACTGTTGGAAACGCTGCTGTCCTTTGTGATCGCCGTCTCCAGCGACGAGATCGTCGAACGGGTCGAGCGGTTTCATCGTCGTCGCCATCAATTGGGCCTATATGCGGAGGAGCCTGAATGAACGCACCCCTGACGCAGTCTCTGGACGCGCGCTATTATACCGATCCTGCGATTTTCGAGCAGGAAATGCAGGGTCTTCTGGCCCGCACCTGGCAGTTTGCGGGCCATATCGCTCAGGTCCGCGAAATCGGGGATTACTTTGCCTTCGAGATCGCGGGCGAGAGCCTGTTCTGCATCCGCGGCCGCGATGGTGAGATCCGAACTTTCTATAACGTCTGCCAACACCGCGCGCATGAAATGGTCACCGGTGCGGGCAATACGCGTGTGGTCGTGTGCCCATACCACTCGTGGACCTACGAGCTGTCAGGCGAGCTGCGCGCAGGGCCCAACATCAAGTCAGTGCCGGGATTTGACCGCTCGGCCATTTGCCTGACCTCGGTCCAAACCGAAGTGTTCAACGGCTTCATCTTCGTCAATCTTGATGACGATGCGGCACCTATGGACGACTGGTATCCCGGCGTGCGCGAAGAAATCCGCGCCTATGTGCCCCACATCGACGCGCTTGAACCGTTGGAATGGGTCGAGGTTCCAGAAAACTGTAACTGGAAAGTCAGCATCGAGAACTATTCGGAGTGCTATCACTGCCCGACCAACCACCCCACCTTTGCCGAAGGTGTGGTCAAACCCGAGACCTATGACATCAAACCCGACGAGGGTGGCGGCTATGTCCTGCGCCACACCACCGAGTGTCAGGCCCTCGACAAGATGACCTATCCCATCGACATGTCGGTGCCCCATGCGGGTGACTATCAGTCGTGGTTCCTGTGGCCGATGTTTTCGTTTCAATGCTATCCGGGCAATGTGCTCAACACCTATCACTGGCGCGCCCAGGGCACCGATCACTGCACTGTCTGGCGCGGTTGGTTCACCGAGGGCGGGTCGGAAAGCGCGGTCATCCGGCAACTTGCAGTACAGGACCGCGAAACCACTGTGGAGGAAGACATTCACCTTGTGGAATCGGTCTATCGCGGCCTTAAATCGCGAGGGTATCGTCCGGGTCCGCTGGTACTGGACCCATCGGGTGGCGTGATGTCCGAGCATTCCATTGCCAGGTTACAACAATGGATGCGTGAGGCTGTCGACCCATAGCCGGGCATCAGCAACCGGGGGCGCTGCCCGTTGTCCGACCACCGCTCCTTTGACGCAACGCCCGCCCAGCGATAGAACACCACGGCTTGCAGGGAACGACCCAAACCGGGCCATCTGACAACCGCCCAACAGCCAAGACCGATACGGAGAAATTATGGCCGATTTGTTCAACGAAGATCTGTTCCTCAAAGGCCTGGAACAGCGCAAGGGCACTCTGGGTGCCGAATACGTCGAAAAGAACCTGGCCGCGGCCGATGACTTCACCCGCCCCTTTCAAGAGGCGATGACCGCCTGGTGCTGGGGCTTCGGTTGGGGCGATGACGTGATCGAGCCCAAGACACGCTCGATGATGAACCTCGCCATGATCGGCGCACTTGGAAAGATGCATGAGTGGGAGATTCACTGCCGCGGCGCGCTCAACAACGGTGTCAGCAAAGAGGAAATCCGGGCCATCATCCATGTGATCGGCATCTATTGCGGGGTTCCACAGTCGCTGGAGTGTTTCCGAGTGGCTCGCAAGGTACTGGAAGAAGCCGGACAGCTTTAAACCTAAGGCCTGAGCTGTTGACTTAAGCTCGCATTCAAACGTTAGAATGCCTCCAGTTGATCTGGAGGTACTTTCATGAAGATATTTCGCAGTCTCCTGATAGCGGCCGGTCTGACATGTTCTTTGTCGTCCATTGCCGCAGCCCAGGACAAACCCAACATCGTCTTCGTCTTTCTGGACAATTTCGGCTGGGGTGAACCCGGGTTTAATGGCGGCGGTATTATCCGCGGAACCGAGACACCTTCAATGGATGCGCTGGCCGCCGAAGGCCTGCGGTTGACCAATTTCAATGTCGAAAGCCAGTGCACCCCGTCGCGCGCCGCCACGATGACAGGCAGATACGGCATTCGCAGCGGCAATCACACAGTGCCACTTGGCGGCGGTGTTTACGGTCTGGTGCAGTGGGAAATCACGATGGCCGAGATGCTGAAAGAGGCTGGTTATGACACCGCAATGCTCGGCAAATGGCATCTGGGCTGGACCGAAGGGCGGTTCCCAACAAGTCAGGGTTTCGACGAGTTTTATGGCGTCGAAACAACGGATGTCACGGTTTGGCGCACACTTAGTGGATTTGCCGAGGCCGACATGGAAGCCCCTGTTGTCATGCAAGGCGTGGCCGGGCAGCCAGCCACCGTGGCCCGGGATTATGACATCGAGTATCGCGGCCTTATCGATGGGGACCTGACCGACAAGGCCGTCGACTTCATCAACCGCAAGAGCGAGACAGACGATCCGTTCTTCCTGTATCTGGCCTATACCAACACGCACTATCCAAACATCCCCCATCCAGAGTTTGACGGTGAAACCGGGAATGGTGTTTGGGCGGATATCCTGCTTCAGACCGATACCTATGTTGGTCGTGTGACCGAGGCCTTGGAAAAGGCTGGTGTCAGCGACAATACCGTCGTGATCTTTACTGCAGACAACGGCCCAGAGGCATTGCCGGTCGGAAGTTCCAACGTGTCCCCCACGCCTGCCGTGCAAGGAACCGCTGGCCCATTCCGTGGCACCCTTTTCACCAGCCTTGAAGGCAGCATGCGCGTCCCATTTGCGATCAAGTGGCCCGGCAAGATCCCTGCCGGATCGGCCAGCAACGAGGTGGTGCATTCTATGGACTTGTTTCCGACCCTCGCCGCCTTTGCCGGGGGCAAGGTTCCACAAGACCGGGCCTTTGACGGGATCGATCAATCTGCGTTTTTTCTGGGCCAACAGAAGAATTCGAACCGGGACGGCGTGATCGTTTACATGGGAGAGCAGATCTTTGGCGTGAAGTGGCAGGATTGGAAAGTTCTGTTCAAGGAAAACGCGACGATCTTCAGTCCGACGGAAACCTCTGACACCCCTCGGGTCTACAATCTGCTGAACGATCCCGGTGAACGCGATAACGTGCTGTTCCCTTACACCTGGGTTGCTGAAAAAGCTCTGCCACAACTGGGTGAGCATCTGGCTACGTTCCAGAAATACCCCCCCATCGCACCGGGAACGCCAGATCCCTACACGCCACCTTCGGACTGAAGAACGCAACATACGACGCCACCTGAATGTCCGAAGGCAACATAAGCTCTGAGATTTTGAGCTATCAGGCCTTCAAGCTTTGGCTCGCCCATTATGTTCCGATCGACCGGGACATTCTGCATGTCTTGCTCGGCATGCTGTGTTGATCTCGGTCCTCGCATTGTCCCGGCGCAAGCCGGGGCTGCGACCTGGCCTGCAGGCGCTGGCGATTTCATTTGCTTTGGCCGTGGCAATGGAAGCGCTGGACCTGCGCGACGATTTGAAAACGTTGTCCCGCTGGCGATGGCAAGAGAGTCTGGCTGACATATTGCGCACGATTGCAATCCCACTGCTGGCCTGCGGATGGATGTGGGCGTTTCGGCGAAACGGTCGCCGCTGACCCACGCCAGGCGTTCATGACATCCATATGTTACCATTTTTACCGACTTTCTAAAAATGTGTTACATTTTACTTGCCGCGAATCATATTCACACGTATTACCCGACCAAGCGGTCACCTTATGGTGCAGACAACAATTGGAGACTATTCTGAATGGACGCCTTCATCTGCGACGCACAACGCACCCCAATCGGACGCTACGGCGGGGCCCTGTCCGGGGTTCGGACCGATGATCTGGCTGCGCTGCCAATTGCCGCCCTGATGGAACGCAACGTCGATGTGGACTGGGCCAGTGTTGACGACGTGATCTTTGGCGACGCCAACCAGGCTGGCGAAAGCAACCGCAACGTGGCGCGGATGGCCGGGCTGCTGGCGGGTCTGCCAATCGATGTCCCGGGCACCACAGTGAACCGCCTGTGTGCCAGCGGCATGGACGCGGTTGGCATGGCCTCGCGCGGGATCAAGGCCGGTGACTATGACATGGTCATCGCCGGTGGCGTCGAAAGCATGAGCCGCGCGCCTTTTGTGATGCCCAAGGCCACCAACGCCTTTAGCCGCGCCAACAGTGTTTATGACACCACCATCGGCTGGCGTTTCGTGAATAAGAAGATGCACGCGATGTATGGCACCGACACGATGCCGCAGACCGCTGACAACGTGGCCGACGACTTTGGCGTCAGCCGGGCTGACCAGGATGCCTTTGCCGCGCGCAGCCAGGCCCGTTGGGCTGCGGCTGATGCAGCCGGTGTGTTCAAGGACGAAATCGCGCCCGTCACAATCCCGCAGCGCAAGGGTGATCCGATCGTGTTCGACACCGACGAGCACCCCCGCCCCGGCTCAACCATTGAAAAGCTGGCAGGGCTCAAGGGCATCAATGGCCCCGACAAGACCGTGACCGCAGGCAACGCCTCGGGCGTCAATGATGGCGCAGCGGCGATCCTGATGGCCAACGAAGCTGCAGCGGCCAAGAACAGCCTCAAGCCGATGGCCCGCGTGGTGGGCATGTCGGTAGCGGGCGTGGCGCCGCGCATCATGGGCATCGGCCCGGTGCCTGCCTGCCGCAAGGTGCTGGCCCGCGCAGGTCTGACCATCGAGCAGATGGATGTGATAGAATTGAACGAAGCTTTTGCCAGCCAGGGTCTTGCCACCCTGCGTGAGCTTGGCGTGGCCGATGATGCACCCCATGTTAACCCCAACGGTGGTGCGATCTCGATCGGGCACCCGCTGGGTATGTCGGGCGCACGTCTGGTGCTGACGGCGGCCTATCAATTGCAACGCACGGGTGGGCGCTATGCGCTGTGTACCATGTGTGTTGGCGTCGGTCAGGGTGCTGCCCTGATCCTGGAACGAGTTTAAGGAGGGAACTGCCATGTATGCACAGATGGTCAAATCCGAAGCGTCACAGGAAGATCCTGAAAAGCTGGCAGCCTTTCAGGCCCGCATTGACGCAGGCGAAAAGATCGAACCCAAAGACTGGATGCCGGTCGGGTACCGCAAGACACTGATCCGTCAGATCGGTCAGCACGCCCATTCCGAGATCGTCGGCACCCTGCCCGAAGGCAACTGGGTCACCCGCGCGCCCACATTGGAGCGCAAGGCGATCCTATTGGCCAAGGTGCAGGACGAGGCGGGCCATGGCCTCTACCTCTACTGTGCGGCCGAAACACTGGGCGTCACCCGGGACGAGGTCACCGAAATGCTGCTGGACGGTCGCATGAAATACTCGTCGATCTTCAACTACCCATCGCTGAACTGGGCCGACATCGGTGCCATCGGTTGGCTGGTGGATGGCGCGGCGATCATGAACCAGGTGCCGCTGCAGCGGACTTCTTACGGTCCCTATTCCCGCGCGATGATCCGCATCTGCAAAGAAGAGAGCTTTCACCAGCGTCAAGGCTATGACGCCATCCGCGCCTGTGCCGAGGGCACGCCTGCGCAGAAGAAAATGGCTCAGGATGCGCTGAACCGCTTCTGGTATCCGTCGCTGATGATGTTCGGCCCACCGGACGGGGACTCGGTGCATTCGGAACAGTCGATGGCGTGGAAGATCAAGATCAACACCAACGACGAGCTGCGCCAGAAATTCGTGGACCAGACCGTGCCGCAAGCCGAATTCCTTGGCCTGACCGTCCCGGACGAAAATCTGAAGTGGAACGAAGAGCGCGGGCATTATGATTTCAGCCAGCCCGACTGGTCCGAGTTCTTTGACGTGATCAAGGGCAACGGCCCCTGCAACGTCGACCGTCTCGCCGACCGCAACAAGGCCTGGGACGACGGTGCCTGGGTCCGCGAAGGTATGCTGGCCCACGCCCGCAAAAAGGCTGCGGCCAGGGTGGCTGCCGAGTGAGGCACCTCGCCCAGATCAACGTTTCGCGTCTGAAGTATGACGTGGACGATAGACGGGTGCAGGATTTTGTTCGGGGGATCCGCCGGGTGAACCACCTGGCGGACCGCAGCCCGGGGTTTCAGTGGCGATATGCGGACGACAATGGTGTCGCCATGCAAACTACGGTTCCGGGGCAACCGAACATGATCGCCAACCTGTCGGTCTGGGACAGCATTGAGGCGCTGGAAACCTTTGTCTGGGGCACCGTGCACCGGCAATTCTTTGACCGCCGCGCCGAGTGGTTTGATCTGCTCGACACGGCCCACGCCGCCATGTGGTGGGTGGACACGGGGACGGAACCCAGCCTGCAAGAGGCTCTGGACTGGCTCGACCACCTGCGCGCCCACGGCGACACAGATACCGCCTTTGGCTGGGCCTACCTGCCCGAGGCAACGCGATGGCGAGCCACATCCGGCACAAGCGCCACCGCCTGAACAGTTTGAAACAGATCGTCGGTCACGCGACCGGCAAGGCGCGTTGCGCCGAGCCAGGAGGAGTACTGAGCTATGAACAACGAATGGCCCCTTTGGGAAGTTTTCATCCGCGGCCAGCACGGCATGAGCCATCGCCACGTGGGCAGCCTGCATGCACCCGACGCCGAAATGGCGATCAAGAACGCCCGCGACGTCTATACCCGTCGCAACGAAGGCGTGTCGATCTGGGTGGTCGAGGCCGTGAACATCGCCGCCTCGTCGCCGTCGGACAAAGGCCCGCTTTATGAACCCAGCGAAAGCAAGGTTTACCGTCACCCGACCTTCTTTGACATTCCTGATGAAGTGGGGGCCATGTGATGACTCGCAACGAGGCTCTGTTCGAGTTCCTCCAGCGTATGGGGGACAACACTCTGATCCTGGGTCACCGGATCAGCGAATGGTGCGGGATGGCCCCGGTCCTGGAAGAGGACATCGCGCTGTCGAATACCGCATTGGATTTCATTGGTCAGACCCAGTTCTGGCTGGGCTATGCGGGCGAGGTTGAAGGTGAAGGTCGTGATGCGGACCGTCTGGCGTTTCACCGCGACGCCTGGGATTTCCGCAACGTGCTGCTGGTTGAAATGCCGAACGGCGATTTTGGCCAGACCATCATGCGCCAGTTCCTGTTCGATGCCTGGCATTCGATCTACATCGCGCGCCTGCTGAAAAGCAGTGACACCCGCGTGGCCGAGATTGCCGAAAAGGCCAGCAAGGAAATCGCCTATCACCTGGAACGCTCGGCCGACACGGTTGTCGCGCTTGGTGACGGGACCGAAGAAAGCCATGCGCGCATGCAGAAGGCGCTGGACTATCTCTATCCCTACGTGGGTGAGATGTTCCTTTCCGACGAAGTGGACGTCGATATGGCAGCAGCAGGTGTAGCCCCGGATCCAAGCAGCCTGCGCGAAGAATATGACGCGCTGGTGCAGAAGGTGTTGGACGAGGCCACGCTGAGCGTGCCCGGCAATCGCTTTGCACAAAAGGGCGGCAAGACCGGCACCATGCACACCGAGCATCTGGGACACCTGCTGTGCTCGATGCAGTGGCTGCAGCGGGCCTATCCGGACGGAAACTGGTAACGGACCATGGAACAGCCAAGCGTCAAACAGGTTTGGGAATGGCTGGATGCCGTTCCCGACCCCGAGATCCCTGTGATCTCGCTCGTGGATCTTGGCATCATCCGGGACGTCGCGTGGCAAGACGACACGCTGACCGTCACGGTGACGCCAACCTACTCGGGGTGCCCCGCCACATCCGTGATCAACATGGACATCGAGACAGCCCTGCGGGACCACGGCATCGAAAAGCTGCAACTCAAGCAGCAGCTTAGCCCGGCCTGGACCACCGATTGGCTGACCGAGCGCGGCAAGGCCCGACTGGAAGATTACGGGATCGCCCCACCGCAACCTGCGGGCGGTCCAGAGCGGTGCCCAAACTGTGGCAGTAAAAACGTGCAAAAGGTCAGCCAGTTCGGCTCGACCCCCTGCAAGGCGCATTGGCGCTGCACCGACTGCCTGGAACCGTTCGACTATTTCAAATGCATCTGAGCCCCAGATAAGAGGAGACGCCCCATGGCGCGCTTTCACGATCTGACCGTCACAGACGTTCACAAAACCATCCGCGACGCTGTCGTGGTCACGCTGCAGCCCGTCAACGGCGCAGCCGAAGAATTCGATTTCACCCAAGGCCAATACCTGACCTTCCGCCGCGATTTCGACGGCGAAGAGCTGCGCCGGTCCTATTCGATCTGCGCCGGTAAGGACGAAGGTATCCTGCAGGTGGGCATCAAACGTGTCGACGGGGGTGCCTTTTCGACCTGGGCCAATGAAGAGCTGAAGGTGGGAGACACCATCCAGGCCATGCCGCCCATGGGGGGCTTCTTTACCGCGCTCGATGCGGATGCCAGCAAACACTATCTCGGCTTTGCCGGCGGCTCGGGCGTGACCCCGGTTCTGTCGATCCTGAAGACCACCCTGGCGCGCGAACCCAAGGCGCGGTTCACGCTGGTCTATGCCAACAAGGGCGTGAACACGATCATGTTCCGCGAAGAGCTGGAAGACCTCAAGAACCTCTACATGGGCCGCCTGAACGTGATCCACATCCTGGAAAGCGACGCGCAGGACATTGACCTGTTCACCGGTCTGGTGACACAGGACAAATGCGCCGAGCTGTTCAAGCACTGGATCGACATCAAGACCGTGGACACCGCATTCATCTGCGGGCCAGAGCCGATGATGCTGGGCATTGCCGCTGCGC
Source organism: Falsiruegeria mediterranea M17 (assembly GCF_900302455.1). Lineage (GTDB taxonomy): Bacteria > Pseudomonadota > Alphaproteobacteria > Rhodobacterales > Rhodobacteraceae > Falsiruegeria > Falsiruegeria mediterranea. Next base: position 43,988 of record NZ_ONZG01000006.1, on the reverse strand, counting down.
TGCGCGATCACGGGCTGGACGATGCCCAGATCAAGTTCGAGCTTTTTGCCAGCGCCCAGCCGGGTCGCGCCAAGCGCAAGACTGTTTCGGGTGATGCTGCGAGCAGTGCAAACCAGACCAAGGCAGCCATCACGATGGACGGCTCGACCCAGACGATCACCCTGCCCAAGGACATGTCGATCCTGGACGGTGCGCTCGAAAACGCGATGGACGCACCTTATGCGTGCAAGGCAGGAGTTTGTTCAACATGTCGCTGTAAGGTGCTCGAGGGCGAGGTCGAAATGGTCGCGAACCATGCGCTGGAGGACTATGAAGTCGAGAAAGGCTATGTCCTGTCCTGCCAGGCCTTCCCGCTGACGGACACCGTCACAGTCGACTTTGATCAGTAAGGAGAGGGATCATGGCAGAAGATATGACAATCGAAAGCTACCTGGCCGCCGGCGGGGTGCTGACCAATCCCACCAACGTGCCACCGCGCTATCGCGCCGAGCTGATGAAACTGATGGCGACCTTTGTCGACAGTGAACTGGCAGGCGCGGCAGGTTTTGCCGATGTGATCAACGCAGGCCCCGGCATCAAGGAACGTATTGCCGCTGCCAAGATCGTGCTGGAAAAGACCGACAATGCCGACCGTGTGCTTCGGATCATGGGTGATTTCGGCGCGGATGCAGATCGCTATGCAAACAATCACCCTTGGACCACACGTTTGGAACGGGACGCAGACATCGGAACCTCGCGTACGGACCACGACATGCGTTTGGCGGTGTTCAACTACCCGCTTGACGGCTGGGTAGACGCAGTGGCGATGAATCTACTGATGGGCCGGGCAGTAGTCATCCAACTGACCGAGTTCTCGATGATCTCGTACCAACCGCTGGCCGAAGCGTTCCGCACGATCACCCCGATCGAAACCCGTCATGCGGAACTGGCTGCCGAAGGTGTGATCAAGCTGATCGAAGAAGGTGAAACCGCTGCCTTGCAAGCTGCCGTCAACTACTGGTGGCCTCGTGTAGCTGCAAGTTTTGGCTCCAGCTCATCCACCAAGGCCGAGAGCCTGAAGGAAATGGGCCTACGCAAGTCGACCAACGCAGAGCTGAAAACCCGTTGGGAAGCAGAAGCGACCACGTTGCTTGAGAGCTTTGGCCTGGACGTCCCGTCCTGAGCATTGGCTTTTGCAAATTGGATTAGAATGGCCGCAGCTTTGTCTGCGGCCGCTTGCATATTCACTTTCGCCACATTGACAGGGTGTCATCTCCTGCAACATAAGATCGCATACTAATTTTCGACATTTAGTCCTTTGGTTCCAGAATAGTGAAACCCTCTACTCAAAATCTGACTATGGTGCGGAAAGTTGTGCGTCCTGCGCTGCATTTTTGTCGGCACTACACGCAGCATGTTCTGGTCCACATGGTGTATTACGCCCGCCTTCTCAAAGGAGGGGAACGATGGCGCCCAATCCGACCGAAAAACGCGCAGATGCATTCGATTGCTCCCGATCTGCCCGAGATTTTGTTGGTGGACTACGATCTTTTGACAACGCCTGTCGTCGGGCAGCATCCGGTGCTGTCACCACCAGAGGGATGGCATCCGCAAACGTCGTTGTCCTTGGAGGAGGCCCTGCCTTTCCCCTGGTCCAAGACCTACACGGATGAATATGGGCAGCTGTTTCAGCCCGTCGTTTTCTGGCGGAACGCCATCGCGCTGGACGAATACCTGAAATCTGAACAGGATCCAGCCCGGCAACTGGCCGCCCTTACACTGGCAAACCTGCTGCTGGAACGGTTGCGCGCTTTCACTGTTCGCGATGGTGATGCGGCATTTATCGAAAATCGCTTTGCCCTGAATTCGACGTCACCCGCGTTGGACGCGCCTTGGGTCAGCGCCATCTCAAACGCCTTTGCGATCCTTGGTTGCCTACGTCTTTCCAAACATCTTGCCGTGGACGAGGACCTTTTGATGTACGGCCGCGCGTTTCAAGGGATCCATACCCAAGGAGGTGTTGCTCCGGGTCGTTGGATTTCATTTCGGGATCGTGCCGGATATCTTTGGTTCGATGAATACCCTCTGCCCAACGGGCGCGCTACGCGGGTTCAAAACGGTCATATTTTTGCGGTTCTGGCGCTGCATGAACTTTCGCTGAACTTTCCAGGACGGGATTTCGGAACTCTCACGCGGGCCGGAGCAACCACAATCGAAGCAACCGTCGCGTGCTTCCGTCGTCCAGGCACCTATAGCCGGTACGCTCTGGGACGTTGGTTCGAAGGGGATTACTTACCGGGTCGGGCCATTCGGCAGCTCTATCAGCTTTATGAACTGACAGGGGCACAACGTTTTCTGAGCTACGGCGATCTATTGTTGAAGGATACGCGTTCCGACCTATCCCAAACCTATCTGGATACTGTCACGTTCGCACGAAAGGCCGCCCTGCGGCGGCGCCCGCAATCCGTGTCAGAGTGAGCCGACGCCATTCAACGTGAGTTTGGTCACCAGATCGGCATAGTCCTCGCGCGCCTGCGTTCCCGCGCCGGTATTCCACATGTAATACCAGTTCAGCATGCCGAATATCGACATTGTAGTGGACCGAAGCTTGCCAGGGCTATTTTCAAAGGTACCGGGGGCAACTTGGCACAGGATGTCGCTTAGGTAGTCAACCATATCACGCTGATAACCGCGTAAAACCTTTTGCTGTTCTTCAGGCAAAGCGGACATGCCGCTGATCTGAACACGGTGCTCGTCGTCCACACCCTGATAGGCCAGCAAGATCTCGGCAATCACCATGCGCAAACGGGCCGCGTCATCCAAGCCGGACAAATCGATACCGCAAATCAGATCCCGCAGTTCGCGCAGATAGATTTCCAGGATGTCATACAGGATGGCATCCTTGCTGTCGTAGTAGTGATAGATGTTCGCCTTTGATATCCCGCATTCCCGCGCCAATTGGGTCATTGACGCGCGATCGAACCCCTCGCGCGCAAAGACGCGCGCGGCGGATTTCAGGATCTGAGCCCGTTTCTGATCATGGTCTTTTGCAATCGTGCGGGCCAAATTCTATTCCTTGTCTCGGTTGTCGACGACGCGCTTGGCTTTGCCTTCGGAGCGCGCCACCTCTCCGGGATCGCCTACGATGATTTCTGTTGAAACGCCCACGATGTCCTTGATCCGCTTGCTCAGCATCCGCGCGGCGGCGGTCTTGCTGAGCTCGTCAGCCGCATCGGGGTTGGCTTCGACAAAGACCCGCATAGCATCCATGCGCCCGGATTTGTAGAGTTCGATCTGGAAATGCGGGGCCAGCCCGCCGGTGGCCATCAGCTGTTCTTCGATCTGTGTCGGGAATACGTTGACCCCACGCAAGATGATCATGTCATCAGAACGGCCGGTGATCTTCTCCATCCGCCGCAGCGAACGCGCTGTGCCCGGCAGCAGTCGCGTCAGGTCGCGGGTGCGATAGCGGATCATCGGCAGGCCCTCTTTGGTGAGCGTGGTAAACACCAGTTCGCCCATCTCGCCATCAGGCAGCACTTCGCCAGTTTCGGGATCAATCACCTCTGGATAGAAGTGATCTTCCCAGACGTGCAGTCCGTCTTTGGTTTCGACACATTCGTTCGCGACGCCCGGCCCCATGATCTCGGACAGCCCATAGATATCAACTGCATGCATGTCGAATGCCTGCTCGACCTCATTTCGCATCGCGTTGGTCCAGGGTTCGGCACCGAATACACCGACCGACAACGAGCTTTCGCGGGGGTCCAGGCCCATCTTGTGGAACTGCTCAAGGATGTTGAGCATGTAAGACGGGGTCACCATGATGCCGTCGGGCTTGAAGTCGTTGATCAGGCCCACCTGCTTTTCGGTCTGGCCGCCGCCCATGGGCACCACAGTCGCGCCCAGACGTTCGATGCCGTAATGCGCGCCCAGACCGCCCGTAAACAGGCCATAGCCATAGGCGTTGTGCACCATGTCGCCCTTGCGCAGGCCCGAAGCCCGCAGCGAACGCGCCAGCAAATCGGCCCAATTGTTGATGTCATTGGCTGTGTAACCCACGACGGTCGCCTTGCCGGTGGTGCCGGACGAGGCGTGCAGGCGGATGATCTGTTCGCGCGGGACGGCAAACAGGCCAAATGGATAGTTGTCGCGCAGATCGTTCTTGTATGTGAACGGGAACTTGGCAAGGTCCGACAGGCTTTGCAGATCGTCGGGATGCACGCCCGCCTCGTCGAACCGCTGCTTGTACATCGGTACATTGTCATAGGCGTGGCGCAGCGACCACTTCATCCGCTCCAGCTGTTTAGCGCGGATCTCGTCGATCGAGGCGATCTCGATCGGGTCCAGGTCGGCTTTGTTCGGGGTCAGGTCCTTCATGGCGTCCTCCACACCTTAATCTTCATCAAACAGGGAGCCTTTGATCGCCCGGGAAAAACCCCGGAATTCGGCGATCTGTTGGCCGTCCTTATTGGTCACAGTTACATCATAAATTCCGCTGCGCCCGGTCAGGCTCAGCTCGGTTGCGGTGGCAATCAGCCGGTCGCCCAGGTGTCCGGGCGCGATGAAGCTGATCACATTGTGTTGGGCAACAGTCGATTGGTTGCGACTGTTGCAAGCAAAAGCAAAGGCGCTGTCAGCCAGCATGAAGGTCACGCCGCCATGACAAATACCATGTCCGTTACAGTGATGCGCCTCGACGGTCATCTCAAGTGTCGCGGTCGCCTCATCAATATGGGTGATTTCCATCCCGGCCCATTTCGAGGCCTGATCCCCATCCCACATGGCCTGGGCGGCGCGTTCGGCGCGGGTCTTTGGTGTCATTGTCACTTGCCTTGAAACTTGGGGCTTCGTTTTTCCAAAAACGCGATGACACCTTCGGCGTAATCCGCGCTTTCGCCACAGGTTTTCATGGCATCGGCTTCCATTTCAAGGTGCTCGATCAGATCATCGGTCGCGGCCGCCTGAATGCACTGCTTGGTCAGGCCCATTCCCAGCGTCGGGCCGTTTGCGAACTGTTCAGCCAGCGCGCGGGCCTCGGACATCAATTCGTCGTCCGGAAGGGCCTTCCAGATCAGCCCCCAATCCTCGGCCTGTTTCGCAGGAAGGGGCTGCGCCGTGAAAGCCAGCCCCTTGGCGCGCGCCTCGCCCAGCAGGCGCGGCAGATGCCACGAGCCGCCAGTGTCCGGGATCAAGCCGACCTTGGAAAAGGACTGAATGAACTTGGCGCTCTCGCCCGCCAGCACCATATCGCAAGCCAAGGCGATATTGGCCCCTGCCCCCGCTGCAACGCCGTTGGCGGCGCAGATGACGGGGAAGTTCAGCGACCGAATGAGTGTGACCAATGGCGCATAGAATGTCCGCACTGTGTTGCCCAGATCAGGGGGGCCGTCCATCTTTGACGGGTCGCGATCGCCCAGATCCTGACCCGCACAAAACCCACGACCAGCCCCGGTCAGCAGCACCGCACGAGCACCAGAATCGCGTGCATTTTCCAGCGCAGAGCGCAGCGCATAGTGCATTTCGTCGTTGAAACTGTTCAGGCGATCTGGACGGTTCAGGGTGATTTCCACCCAATTTCCATGGTCTTGCGCAAGAATCGTATCGCTCATGTCAGGCCCGCTTTGCAGATGTTTCTACAAAACAGTTGCATTAACCGAACGGTTGGTCAATAAATTTTTTGAATATGACGAATCTCTGACTTTGAGGACAAGGCACATGACGGACAGCACGGTTGTTACGGTCACGCAAGAGGGCGACATCGCCTGGGTTGAGATTGACAATCCCCCGGTGAACGCAACCTCAACCGCGGTGCGTGCAGGCCTGGCCGCCGCCGTGCATCAGGTCCAAGGCGCGCGTGTTGCCATCCTAACCTGCGCTGGTCGCACCTTTGTGGCAGGCGGCGACATGTCCGAGTTTGACTGTACGCCCGAGGAGCCGCACCTGCCTGATGTGGTGCAGATGATCGAGGACAGCGAAACGCCCTTTATCGCGGCGATGCACGGCAACGTTCTGGGTGGCGGGTTCGAGATCGCCATGGGCTGCGCCTGGCGGATCGCTGCACCCGGCACCAAGTTTGGCCTGCCCGAGGTGAATGTGGGTCTGGTCCCCGGTGCAGGTGGTACGCAACGCGCGCCACGCCTGATCGGGATGCAGGCCGCCATAGACATGGCATGCTCGGGTAAGATCCTGATTGCCGAGAAGCTGCTGGAACTTGGTGGGGTGGACCAGATTGCGCAGGGCGATCTGAATGATGCTGCCCGCGCTTTTGCCCAAACCCTGCCCGAACGCCCTGTGAAAGTGCGGGACCGCACAGTCGCGGCATTGCCGTTGGACGAATATACCGCAACCGAAGCTGTTTTGAAAAAACGCGCTAAAGGTCAGCACTCTCCGGTTCTGAACCTCGAGGCGCTGCAATGGGCTGCGCTGCCGTTTGAACAGGGTCAGCCGGTCGAGCGCACCTTGCACCTGAAGCTGCGCCACTCGGTCGAAAGCCGCGCTTTACGCTATGCGTTTTTTGCCGAGCGCGCCGTCAGCAAACCCAAGCTGATCGACGGCGTTGAACCGCACCCGTTGAACCAGATCGCCATCGTCGGTGGCGGCCTGATGGGCGCGGGGATCGCCATGGCCTGCCTAAGCGGAGGTTTGTCGGTGACACTGATCGAACGGGACGCCGGTGCTGCTGACGCGGCAAAAACGCGAGTGTCCAGCTTGATCGAAGGTGGCGTGAAACGCGGGAAGTTTTCGACAAATCACCACGCCGAAATGCTTACGCGCCTGACAACAACAGATAGCTACGCAGATGCTGCAGACGCCGATCTGGCGATCGAGGCCGTGTTCGAGGATCTGGACGTAAAACGCGATGTGTTCCGCCAACTGTCAGCGGTCATGGAGCCGGATGCGATCCTGGCGACCAACACGTCATATCTGGACCCGAGACTGATCTTTGACGGCGTCCCCAACCTGTCCCGCTGCCTCGGCCTGCACTTTTTCAGCCCCGCGCATGTGATGAAACTTCTCGAGATCGTCAAAACACCCGACACCGACCCGCAGGTCATCGCCACGGGTTTTGCCCTGGGCAAACGTCTACGCAAGGTCTCGGTCCTGTCAGGCATCTGCGACGGGTTCATTGGCAACCGGATGCTGGCCGCTTACCGGCGCGAGGCGGAGTACCTGCTGGCCGATGGGGCCTTGCCGTATCAGGTTGACGGGGCCATGCACGCCGCTGGACTGCCCATGGGGCCGTTTGAACTGCAGGACCTCACCGGGCTTCAGATTGCTTGGGCCAACCGAAAACGTCAGGCCGCAACACGTGACCCGAACGAAAGGTACGAGCGCATCGCTGACACGCTCTGCGAAATGAATCGCCTGGGCCAGCGTAGCGGTAAGGGTTGGTATCGCTACGAAGACGGATCGCGCACGCCGATCCGCGACGTAGAGGTCGAAGAACTGATCGTTGCCTACTCAAAAAACAACGGTTTGACTCGCCACACTTTCACTGCCGAACAGATCTCGGACCGGCTGTTGGACGTGCTGGCGCGTGAGGGTCAGCAGATCGTAAGCGAGGGAATCGCCGAGCGCGCCGAAGATGTGGATGTGGTGAAACTTTTTGGCTACGGGTTTCCGCGCTGGCGCGGAGGACCGATGTTCCTGGCCTCATCCAAGCAGGAAAAAGCTGCATGAAATCTGCATCTTAACGAAATCCTGAACACACCAGATACACCCCAAATCGGAAAAATGAACCGATCATAAGACCACCCACAATGCGTTGATGGTTACAAAAACAACCATTATCCGCGTTCATCAACACCATTCTGCGAGGGAGGAAACCCAATGGTAAAATTCACGAAACTGAGCACTCTGCTGGCCTCGGCGGCCTTGGCCGTATCTGGCGCGGCAGCGTTTGCAGCCGACTACACCCTGACGATTTCAAGCTGGGCACCGCCGACCCACGGCATCAATGCCAAGATGTGGCCCAAGTTCGTCGAGATGGTTGAGGAAGCCACCGACGGCAAAGTCACAGCCGAGCTGAAACTGGGCATCGCCCCGCCCCCCGCGCAGATGGACCTGATCCAGGACGGCGCCGCTGATGCCTCGATCATCTTCCACGGTTACCAGCCCGGCCGCTTTGTCACCACCAAGCTGATCGAACTGCCCGGCTACGAAGGATCGGCCGAGGCCGCTTCGGTGGCTTACTGGCGCGCCTACGAGAACTACCTGTCCAAGGCCAACGAGCACCGCGGCGTCAAGCTGATCGCGCTGCACACACATGGCCCCGCGCAGCTGCATTCGAACGCGGCCGTCACCGACATGAGCCAGATCTCAGGCCTCAAGGTGCGGATCCCCGGTGGTGTGGGCGGCGACGTTGGTGCGGCCCTGGGTGCGACCGGCATCAAGGTTCCGGCGCCCAAAGTCTACGAAACGCTGGCCTCGAACGCCGCGGATGGTGTTGTCATGCCGTTTGAATCCCGCAAGGGTTTCAAGCTGACCGAAGTTGCCAAGAACGTCTATGAGGTTCCCGGCGGCCTGTATCGTGGCTCGTTTGCCTTCATCATGAACGAAGACACCTTTGCCGACCTGCCCGCCGACATCCAGGCCGCGCTGGACGAGAAGGTCTTTGGTGAACCGCTGAGCCGTGAGATCGGCAAGATCTGGGACGAGATCGACGGTATCGGCCGCGAAGCAACCCAATCGACCGATGGCAACGCGATCAACGCGGCTTCGGACGCGGATCTGGAGAAGTTCAACGCCATCGCCGAAGAGGTGCGCGCCAAAGTTCTCGCCGAAGTCGCTGAGGCTGGCATCGATGCGCAAGCCGCATACGACCAGATCAAATCGGACATGGCTGCAAACTAAAGCGGTTCGATGTTGGCCCGGCGCCTTTGGTGCCGGGCTTGTTGCCAGTTTTCCTGTTTGACCCGAAATCGCTCAACGCCAGTCCTTGGGGCGGCGGGTCTTGCCGCCCCACCCTTCGGACCCCTGCAAAGGAGCCCACATGTCTCCCCTTCTCAAGCTCGCCCGCAGCGCCAGCATCGTGCCCATCGTGGTCGCTTGCATCGCCCTGTTCATCCTGATGATCATGACGTTTGCCGATGTCATCCTGCGGTCGGTGTTCAATTCACCCATTGAGGCCGCAACCGAACTGACCCGTATCCTGATGGCCGTTCTGGTCTTTTCTGTGCTCCCCATTATCTCGGTCCAGAACGGGCACATTGCTGTTGACCTGACCGACGGTCTGTTCAACCGCTTTCGCCTCAGCCGTCTGCGCGACGGGCTGCTCAACGTCTTTTGCGGCGCGATCCTTTATTGGCCGGTTCAGCGCGTCTGGATCCTGGCGGAGCGTGCGCGCGACTATGGGGATGTGACCGAATATCTGGCGATCCCTGTTTTCTACGTCGGCTGGTTCATCACCCTTACTGTCGCCGTTTCGGCCATCGCGATGATCATCAATGGCCTGATCCTTCTCTTTGCCCCCAACCTTCTTGCGGAGCCGACCCAATGACCGCTGCCCTGATCGGATTTTTCCTTGTCCTGGTGCTCGTGCTTGTGCGGATGCCAATCGTTTTCGCCATGGGCCTTGTGGGGACACTTGGCTTTGCCTACGAGCGTGGCGGCTCGATCTTTGACGAACGCGGCCTCAAGGCAGCGATGTCGATGGTTGGCCGTCAGATCACCGATACCGCGCAGGACTATGGCCTGTCGGTTGTACCGCTCTTCATCCTGATGGGTCTGTTCGTAAACAAAGGCGGCATGGCGCGCGAGCTTTATGCAGTATCGAACGCCTTTCTGGGTCACATGCGCGGTGGTATTGCCATGGCAACAGTTGCGGCCTGTGGTGGCTTTTCCGCAATTTGCGGCTCTTCGCTGGCCACTGCAGCCACCATGTCAAAGGTCGCGATGCCGGAAATGCGCCGCTATGGCTATTCCGACGAGCTGTCGACCGCGTCTATCGCGGCTGGCGGTACGCTTGGCATCCTGATCCCGCCGTCAGTGATCCTGGTGATCTATGGCCTGCTGACCGAGACCTCGATCGGCAAGCTGTTCATGGCCGGCATCATTCCCGGTATCCTGGGCATCCTGTTCTACCTGTTCGCAGTTCGCTGGACCGTTTGGCGCAACCCGGATTCGGGCCCTGCTGGTGAACGTGCCAGCTGGGCTGAGCGGTTCAAGGCGCTCGGCTCGGTCTGGGCGGTACTGCTGTTGTTCTTCCTGGTGATCGGCGGGCTTTATGGCGCGTTTGATTTCGAGCCGCTGAACCTGACCTTCTCGCCAACCGAGGCGGCAGGCATGGGCGCTGCAGGTGCGTTCTTGATCGCACTGTTCCGGGGGGGGCTAACCATCGGGTCGACCTTTGAGGTTCTGAAAGAAACCACCTTCACCGCAGCAGCGCTGTTTGCAGTTCTGATCGGGGCGCAGATCTTTTCGAACTTCATCAACCTAGCGGGTCTGCCCGAAGCACTGATCGCCATGGTCACGGCTTATGACGTCGCGCCCTTTGTGGTCATCCTGATGATCCTGGGCATCTACATCATTCTGGGCTGCGTGTTTGAATCGCTCTCGATGCTGCTGTTGACCGTGCCGATCTTCTTCCCCCTGGTGACATCGCTCGGCTATGATCCGATCTGGTTCGGCATCGTCGTTGTTGTGGTGACCGAAATCTCGCTGATCACACCACCGGTGGGGCTGAACGTCTTTATCCTCAAGGGCGTTGTGGGCGACGTGTCCACCGGCACGATCTTTCGGGGGGTGACCCCCTTCTGGATCGCGGACATCTTCCGCCTTGCCCTGATCGTTCTGGTTCCCATCGTGGTGCTCTATCTGCCTCAACAAATGGGCGCTTTGGGCCACTGAAAAAATTGGCCGGATGCCATCGCGTCCGGCCTATTCCCGCTTCGGCGGATTTTTTTGACTCAATTAATTGACCGATCATTCGGTTAATCATAACATGAGAAAAACCGGGCGCGACTCTGCCTGATCGACACCAAGGAGACTTCCGATGAGTTTGCAGCAGATTTCCAGCTTTGCCGCCGGTGAATGGATCGCACCAGGAACCGGTGCCCGCACCATCGCTTCGGCCATCACGGGTGAGGCATTTGCCAGTGCCGGGAACAGCGCGCTCGATGTTCAGGGCATGCTGGATTACGCCCGCAACGTTGGCGGACCTGCGTTGCGCCAAATGGGATTCCACGACCGTGCCAAGATGCTCAAGGCCCTGGCCGGTGCATTGGGCGCACGCAAACAAGAGCTCTACGACCTGAGCTTCAACACAGGCGCCACGCAAAGCGACCACATGATCGACATTGATGGCGGCATCGGCACGATGTTTGTGTTTGCGTCCAAGGGCCGCCGCGAAATGCCCGACGGGCAGGTTTATCTGGACGGCGATGTCGAACAGCTTAGCCGCAATGGCACCTTTCTGGGTCAGCACATCTGCACCCCACTGCACGGTGTTGCAGTCCACATCAACGCCTTCAACTTTCCGGTCTGGGGCATGTTGGAAAAGCTCGCCCCCACCCTGCTGGCGGGTGTGCCTGCGATCGTGAAACCGGCGACCAACAGCTGTTATGTCACGGAACTGGCGGTCAAGATCATGCTCGACAGCGGCATCCTGCCCGCCGGTGCTCTGCAACTGGTCTCGGGCGGTTTGGGCGACATGCTGGACCGCCTAGGCATGCAGGATGTGGTCAGCTTTACCGGTTCTGCCGACACCGCGCTAAAACTGCGCCAGACGCCTGCGATCGTGAACAACGCGGTGCGCTTTGTGTCGGAACAGGACAGCCTCAACGCCTCGATCCTTGGCCCTGATGCCGAGCCCGGTACACCCGAGTTTGATCTGTTCGTCAAAGAGGTCAGCCGCGAGATGACCGCCAAGGCGGGTCAGAAATGCACCGCCATCCGCCGCATCATCGCGCCCGAAACCTCTGTCCAAGCGGTGATCGAGGCCCTGTCCGCGCGCCTGTCGAAAACTCTGATCGGCGATCCGCGCTTGGAAACCACCCGCATGGGTGCCCTGGTGTCGAACGGGCAGAAACAGGACGTTCTGGAAAAGGCAGCGATCATCGCCCAAGAGGCCGAGCGCGTCTTTGGCGATCCCGAAAACTTCTCTGTCGAGGGCGCGGACAAGGACAAGGGCGCGTTCCTGCCGCCGATGCTGTTCCACTGCGCCGACGCGGACAAGGCAGAACGCATTCACGACACCGAGGCCTTTGGGCCCGTGTCCACCATCATGGGCTACCGCGGTCTGGACCATGCGATCAACATCGCCAACCGTGGCCAAGGCTCGCTGGTGACATCCGTGATCACCAACGATGCGGATGTGGCACGCGGCGTGGTGTTGGGATCGGCGGCCTACAACGGCCGGATCTACATCAACAACCGCACCTCGATGAAGGAATCGACCGGCCACGGCTCCCCCCTGCCGCACATGGTTCACGGCGGCCCCGGCCGCGCAGGTGGCGGCGAGGAGATGGGCGGCGTGCGCGGTGTGAAACACTATATGCAGCGTACCGCCATCCAAGGCTCACCCGAGATTTTGAGCGCCATTGGCGGCACATGGGTGCCCGGCGCGCCCGAGGTTGAAGGATCAGCACACCCCTTCACCCGCAAGTTCGGCGAGCTGTCGATTGGCGAAACACTGCACACCGCTTCGCGCACTGTCACAATGGACGATATCGAGCTGTTTGCGAACTTCACCGGCGACACCTTCTATGCGCACATGGACGACGACGCCGCCAAACGGAACCCGTTCTTCCCCGGTCGTGTGGCGCATGGTTACCTGCTGCTCAGCTTTGCGGCTGGTTTGTTTGTCGAACCAAACGAAGGTCCAGTTCTGGCGAACACCGGCTTGGACAACCTACGGTTCATGAAGCCGGTCAGCGCTGGTGACAGCATCAAGGTGCGCCTGAGCGTCAAGAAAAAGACCCGCCGCACGGATGAATACGGCGAGGTGCGCTGGCACGTGACACTGACCAATCAGGATGACGAAATGGTTGCAGAATATGAACTGCTGACCATGAACGCTTACTAAGTCAAATGGCGCGCGGATTGCCTCTGCGCGCCTTTTCTCAAGCCATGGCCGTGGCCTCGATCTCGAACAACAGACCGGGGACAGCCAGCCGCGTGACACCCAAAAGGGTCATCGGCGGCACAACCTTATGCGGACCAAACCGCATCCCCATCAGATCAAAGTTCTTCAACGCCTCGTCCACATCCGTGGCATAGACCCCTAGCCGGATGATGTTACTCAGGTCCATCTCGGCGTCTGACAAAACCGCCTCAAGATTATCCAGCGCCAGGCTGATCTGAGCCCGCATGTCACCCGGATGCTGCGGTGCGCCTGTCGCATCCACAGCGGTCTGCCCCGCGCAGATCAACTGGCGTGTGCCACCTTGGATCATTTCGGCCTGGTTGTAGCCCAGGTTAAGTGACCAATCCCACGGATTCACGGGGGTACGTTTCATTTCGATGCTCCTTGTTTCGCGTTGCTGAAACCCGGATAAATCAAAATAGTGCCAAAAAATGTCACCATTAATGCTATGATTGCCAAATGAATATTCGCACCCGCCATGATGCCATCGTGCGCAGCCTGCGCCGCAACGGGACAGCTACGGTTGATGACCTGGCTGGCGAAGTTGGCGTTTCTCGTCGTACTGTCCTGCGCGATATCAGTGCCCTGCGGGATGAAGGGTTTGTCATCCATTCCGACGTGGGGCGCGGCGGCGGCTTGCAGCTTGATCCGCAATCCTTGCAAACCACCGCACGACTGTCCGTACCCGAGGTCTTTGCCCTGTTGATCAGCGTGGCGGCGATGCGAGCGGCGGGAAACCTGCCTTTCTTTGACCTGGCCGACGCCGGATTGGCCAAGATCGAAAAGGCGTTGCCTTCTGACAAGATCAAAGAGCTGCGCGCTTTTCTGGACCGTTTGTACATAGGGCAACTCTCGCCGCTGCAGGATCTGTCCGGCATGGGCGTGATGGATCCGGACCTGTTACCTGTGTTTCAAAGCGCCTTTCTGGATCGCCACCTTATCCGGTTCGACTATCGTGACGCCAACGGTCGGAAAACCAAGCGAGAAGTGGAGCCGCAAGCCATGCTGATCCTACCGCCGCTTTGGTACCTGGTGGCATGGGATCCAAATCGTTCGGACTTCCGGCATTTTCGCATGGACCGGATCAGCGCGCCACAAACCATCGATGCCACCACCTTTAGACTCCGCCACGTGCCATTCGAAGACGACGTTTGCCCGTTCGCCGAATTGGGCTCTTAGAAACCTTGCGCGCCCTTTTTGCGTGGCCTTGCTGCCGCTTGCGTCGTAAACTGACGCCATGACAGCTCAAGACCAATGGTTCGACAGTGCGATCACGCATCTGGCGGACCCTCAGAACCAGCGCGTGTGGTCGATCATCGTCTCCCTGTTCGGTGATCTTGCGCAAGGCCCCGACGACCGGATCAGCGGTGCCGCACTGACCCGCATCATTCAGCCGATGCATGTCAAACCCGAAGCTATCCGTGTGGCGCTGCATCGGCTGCGCAAGGATGGCTGGGTCGACAGCGCCCGTTCTGGCCGCTCAAGCGTGCACCACCTGACCGAGTTTGGCCGGATGCAATCTGCGGCCGTCACGCCCCGGATCTATGACCGTGATCCAAAAGTTCCGCAGGATTGGCACCTGCTGATTTCCGAAGGCGGTGGCGCGCTGGATGACCTGTTGCTGACCGAAAACTACATCAGCATCGGGCGCAGCGCGGCCCTTGGGTCGGGTGCAGTTCCGCCAAACTGCGATGACCTGGTGCTGTTCGATGTCACGGCCCGCAATGTGCCTGGGTGGCTCAAGTCCCGTCTTTGCCCTCCTGATCTGATCGAGGCCTGTAGCTCGCTGTCGGATGCAGTAAAAACTGTCCGTGACACCCGCCCCGCCGAGCTGGACCTGACCGCAGCTCAGGTTGCGACCCTGCGCACTCTGATCGTGCACCGCTGGCGACGGGTCGTCTTGCGCAACCCGGACCTACCGCCGATGTTTTTCCCCGATGGCTGGCGCGGAGGAGATTGCCGGACATCCGTCTTTGCGCTTTTGGATACGCTGCCCAAACCGGAGCTGAGCGCATTGAACGCGCCGGCGTGAGCCTTAGTACGATCTGCAACGCACACTCGATAATCGGCCCCCAATCAAACCCAAGGCTTGCACTGACGCACGCCCTGTCCGAAAGATGGCGCACGCTAGGAGTTTGACCTGATGTCCCTACTTGCTGCGATCTTGCTGACAATCCTGATCCTTGTGGTCGGGTTGCCGCTCTTTTTCTACCTCTGGACCAAAAGGCTGGCCCGTATGGGCGAGCAGCTGGTGCCCCAGGCCGGAGACGTCATACCGGTGCGCGGTGGCGGCATTCACTATGTCGAGATGGGCAACCCACGCAAACAGACGCTTGTCATGATCCACGGACTGTCAGGGCAATTGCAGCATTTCACCTATGCGTTGGCACAGGATCTGGCGCAGGATCATCATGTCATCGCGCTGGATCGCCCCGGCTGTGGGTATTCCCCCCGCGATGACGATGCGCTGGCGGAATTGCCCGAACAGGCACGCATGATTGGTGAGTTTTTCGACAAGAAGGGAATCAAGGATCCGGTACTTGTTGGACATTCCTTGGGCGGCGCCGTCTCATTGGCCATTGCCTTGCAGCGCCCGCGCGACATCGCCGCGCTGGCCCTGATCTGCCCTCTGACGCATCCTGTGGACAGCGCGGCTCCGGCATTCAAACCGCTGGAAATCCGTTCACCCCGCGTGCGCCGCTGGATTGGCAACACAATCGCGGTGCCCATGGGCAAGCGCGCCGCGGCAGAAACGCTGCGCATGGTATTTGCGCCCGAAAGTTGCCCCGAAGATTTCCTGGAAAAAGCCGGAGGCGCGCTTGGTCTGCGTCCGCAAGCCTTTGTCACCGCATCCGCCGACTTGGTCTGGGCCGAGCAATCCATTCGCGCGCAAGCCGATCAATACCCGCATCTGCGCACCCCGGGCGGCGTCCTGTTTGGTGCCAGGGACCCCATCGTTCCCGCCAAGGATCACGGCCCAACAATGACGCAATACGGGCTGAGCTATCAGTCACTTGAAGGGCGCGGCCACATGATTCCTATCACAGACCCGGATGCCTGCTCTGAATTCATTCGCGGCATTTCCGTCATGGCGCGCATTCCAGCCACGCTGGTGAAGTAATCAATAGGGGTTCTTGGGCCCCCGGTCCGATGACAGGCTGTCCTGTCGCCTTTCCACCAGCATCTCGATCGCGTCAGCCAGATGAACGCGGCCGATGTTGTGGTCGCCACGCGCCACACGCAAGCGATGCGCTTCGATCAAAACATCCGCGTGACTGCACCCCATTGGCGGCTCGAACACATAGCTGGCAAGTTCGATCAAAAGCCCCATCGGCTCGGTGAAATAGATCGAGTTCATGAACCCGCGATCCTTGACACCCGAATGCGAGATCCCGCGCTCATCCAAACGCACGACGGCTTGCTCGAACGTCGCCTGGCTGACGGCAAAGGCCAGATGATGCACGCAGCCGGGATCGGTGGGCGTCCGATCATGCACAGGCTGGCGCTTTTCATTGGTAAAGATCGTGATCAAGCGGCCGTCACCGGGATCGAAATACAGATGCCCCTCGTCCGGATTGTCCAGATTGGGTTGATCAAAGATGAAAGGCATGCCCAGCACGCCCTCCCAGAAATCAAGCGAGATTTGACGGCCCGCACCTGTCAACGTGATGTGATGAACACCCTGTACCTGTAGTTTGCGCATTGTCCCCTCCGCGTGCTCCCTGAAGCGAAGGTAACGCAACTGACGCATCAGGCAAAATCAATCACGGGCGTTCATGCCACCGGCGGTTCCCAAGGGGTGCGCCCGACC
Source organism: Falsiruegeria mediterranea M17 (assembly GCF_900302455.1). GTDB lineage: Bacteria > Pseudomonadota > Alphaproteobacteria > Rhodobacterales > Rhodobacteraceae > Falsiruegeria > Falsiruegeria mediterranea. The sequence goes on along the minus strand of NZ_ONZG01000006.1, from coordinate 27,111 downwards.
ATCCGATCCGCCTCGGCCGTCAGGTCGTTCATCTGTGTCTCCAGCGACAGTCGCAGTTCTTCGGTTTGTTCGTCGGTCGCTTTGCGCGGTACTTCATGCTGCCACTCCTTGCACAAGAATACACCTTCGTTCCCCCAGACACGCGGTAACAGCATCCGATCCCAGCTGTTGGCCTCCCGCCCGTGTTTGACCGAATAGGTCATGCAGAACACCCGCTTTCCGGTCGTCCGCGCCCAGATCAATGGCACGGTTGACAACACACGTTCCGGCCCACGCGGGCCATCCGCAGCGATGCCGATGGATACCCCCTGCTTGGTCATCCCCAGCACCTCGCGTGACAGGGCAACGTGGCGCTTGTGACTGGACATCGCGATCGTATCCATGCCGAGCAGATGCTGCACACGCCCCACCATGCTGCCTGCGCGGGCGGCCGACGTGATCGTGCAAATACGACCCTTGTCCAGCGGATAAAGGAATGGCGACATGACCAGACGTTGATGCCACAGAACCACGACAACCGGTTCCCCAGCTTCGGCCAGCCTGTCGAGCTCTTCGAACCCGATCCGTTGCCATTTGGTGCTTCGATACGCCATACGAGCGTATCCCGCGATGCGCCGCGCCACCCAATTGAGTACGGCCTCGCTGTCTGCGATTTTCTTGCGCAGGCTCACCTTGGTTCCTCCTGTCAGGTTCCTTTGGTGATACTGGAACCACCCATCCGTGCAACTCGTTTCTGAACCATATGCAGTTTCGACCACGAAATGAAAAAAGCCTCTTGAGTCCCGCGCGCGGCTGGCATATCTCCATCGCCACGATAGGGGTATAGCTCAGTTGGTAGAGCGACGGTCTCCAAAACCGTAGGTCCCGGGTTCGAGCCCTGGTGCCCCTGCCACCAAATCCATCACTTGAAGAAACAACAACCGCTGTTCAAAACCTTGGGTGCGTTGCCTTGTGGTGTTTGCTTGGAACTGGGCAGCTTGTAAGCGACGAACGTGCTCGTTTCGGCTCTTGTTGACGGGCGGTTAGTGTTGTGACGTAACGTGGTGGTTCTGCCTATCGGACATAGGCTTAATCTCAATTCACCAATTACAAATGCGACATAGGCAGAGGGTGAAATCGCACGCCTTTGCCCCCAACCTTTTCAAACGCGTCTTTAAATCGGTCCGACACGACCAATTAACCATTCACCGCCTCGCGCCAGATCACGCCACCTTTGGCAACACGGGCATCGATGGTGGGAAGGCTGCTACGTACCTCGAGAAATGTGCGGCCATCGCCCAGCGTATATGGCTTGATCTGCGTCTTTTCGCGATCATAGGTGTCGCGCTCCTCTAGAAAGTTCGCATAGACATGGCCATGGTCGGTGATTTCGCGCCCATGCGTACGGTCGATGATGGGACCGGCGGGAAGAGTTTCGAATTTGCCAGGGATCAGCTCGTTCAGCATCGCCTGCACTACGGGCGAAATCATCACAGGGCCACTGGTGCTGTCTTTGAAGATCACGGGCGAAAAACTTCCCCAGAAATCAGGCAGCTCCAACAGCTTTGGATTTATGAGCACATACATCCGCTGCAATTCACGTTCGGTTTCTTCGGTCAACCGCCAGTCGGGCATATAGGTAACACCGCCATAGAGGCTGATGATTTGACCTGGCTCGGGGATCGCCGGAGTGTTTTTGTCCGGGGAGAGTTGATAGTTTAGGCTTGGAACGTCTTTCCTGAAGTCGGGAAACAGTTTGTAGCATTTCATCTCTTGTCTCCCTGCAGCGCGAGGCCGTGGTTTTGCGTGTCGGACATCGCTTTCCAACCCTTCGCGTCAACCGTTGGAACATGCAAGAGCCGCCCGTTGATACTGGGCTGTCTCAATGATGCCTGTTGAAAATTTTCTTGCTGCTCGCAAACGATTAATCATATTCTAATGTGAGAATTAGTGAGAATCAGAATATGCGTTTTACCAGAAGACGGTTGCTCAGCACGGGCGCAGGTTTGGCGGCCCTAAGCCTGGCCCCTGCCCGAGTTTGGGCCGAACTTGCACTTGGCGATGCCAAGGTCACGACGGTCAGCGACGGGTCGTTGATGCTGCCAGGTGATTTCATCTTTCAACACATGCCCGAGGCCGAGCTGGCAACAGTGTTGCAAGAGGCGGGCGTCGCTCGTGACCGGCTAGAGCCCGAATGCAACGTGACCCTCTATCAGGGCGGTGGGAACACGGTTCTTTTCGATGTGGGCTCGGGCCCTGACTTCATGCCGACAGCCGGCAGTGTCGTCGACAGCCTGGACGCCATTGGCGTCGCACCTGATGACATCACGCATGTTGTCTTTACCCATGCCCACCCCGATCACATCTGGGGGCTGCTGGATGACTTTGACGATCCGGTCTTCGCCAATGCAAACTATATGATCGGTCGGGACGAGTGGGATTACTGGTGGGACCCCGACACCGTCAACACCATCGGGGAAGCGCGCGCGGCCTTTGCCGTTGGCGCCAAACGGCGGCTCGAGGCCATCGAGGACCAGATCGAACGCTTTGATGATGGGCAGGAAATCCTGCCGGGGATCGCGGCCGTTGCCTCATACGGGCATACGCCGGGGCACATGAGCTTTGAGATCCGCAATGGCTCCAACGCCGCGCTGATTGCCGGGGATGCCATCGGCAACCATCACGTGGCGTTTCGCAAACCTGACTGGCCAAGCGGCTCGGATCAGGATGCGGCGCTTGCCGCGCAGACCCGTGCGCGGCTGTTCGACCGGTTGACCGCAGATGACATGACCCTGATCGGCTTTCACCTGCCAAACGGCGGCATCGGGCGCGCAGAACAGGCTTCAGACGGTTACCGTTTCACACAGGACATTTAAGACATGAGAACACTTGCCCTTTTGCTGGCCGCCAGCATCGCCGCGCCATCGTGGGCGGACGAGGATATCGCCGATCAGTACCCCGGCTCGATGCTGTATTCCAAACCGGTCGAGGTGATCCCCAACGTCTGGTCCGCCATCGGGGCCACTGCGCCGCCGACCTATGAAAACGCGGGCCACAACAACAACCTGAGCTTTGTGGTCACAGGTGATGGCGTCGTGGTGATCAATGGCGGTGCTGCGCATGGCCTGGCAAAGGCCCTGCATGACGAGATCAAGGTGATCACCGATCAGCCGGTAAAAGTCGTGGTCAATGAAAACGGCCAAGGGCATGCGATGCTCGGAAATTCCTATTGGTCGGAACAAGGCGTCCCGATCGTGGCCCACACGGATGCCGCCCATGAGTTCGAGGAGTATGGTGCGCAGATCCTGCAAGGCATGCAGCGTTACAATCAGGACAAGGCCGAAGGGACGTTTCTGGCCGAGCCGACCGAGACCTTTGACGAGGAGTACATCATCGAGATGGGGGACTACCGGCTTGAGGTACGCTACCTTGGCCCGGCACACAGCCCAGGAGATGTCTCTGTCTGGCTGCCCGAACAAAGCCTGGTGATTGCCGGTGACATGGCGTTTCACGAGCGGATGCTGCCGATCTTTGGCGACACGATGACGGCTGACTGGCTGGAAACCTGGGACGCCGAGTTTGAGCCCCTGAACGCCACCTATGTCATCCCCGGTCACGGCCATCCGACAAACATGGATCAGGTGCGACGCTACACCAAGGACTACCTGGTCTATTTGCGCGCCCAGATCCGCGAGCATATCGACAACGGTGGCGAACTGGCCGATGCCTATTACGTCGATCAGACCCCCTACAAGCACCTCGACACCTACGACGAACTGGCAACCAAAAATGCTGGTCGTGTCTATGAGCAGATGGAGTTCGAATAGCGCCAATTGAGCCACATCAAGGCCGTTGGGGCCGCGATGTGGCATCCGTGTCGGAACGGAACAAGGTCGCCAAATCATGCTGGAAACCCTGATCGACCAATACGGAGAAGGCTGGCTTTTGCTGGGTGCAGGCGCAATTGTTGGTCTGATTTTTGGCGCCGCCGCATACCAGTCGCGCTTTTGTCTGCGCGCCGCCTGTGCCGAAGTTGCCGACGGTATCTTGGGCCCCAAACTGGCGATCTGGCTAACAGCTTTCCTTGCCGCTCTGGCCTCGGTTCAACTGGCGATCTTGGCTGGTGTCCTGGATGTTTCCAACGCCCGGCAAATCGCTGCCACAGGCAGCCTGTCAGGTGCGATCCTGGGCGGGCTGATGTTCGGAACGGGCATGATCCTGGCGCGAGGTTGCGCAAGTCGCCTGCTGGTTCTGTCAGCCTCGGGCAACCTGCGCGCCATTGTGACAGGCCTGGTTCTGACGCTGACAGCACAGGCTTCGCTGCGTGGTGTCTTGTCCCCTCTGCGAGAGGATCTGAGCACGCTCTGGACCATTCCGGGCGGTCCTGACCGGGCGTTGTTTGACCCGCAAGGACCAATGTTCTTTGCCGTGGTCGCCCTTGCCACGCTTGCCTTCCTTGCAGCCCTTTGGTTCGGGCGTAAACGTGGGTTGTCAGCCTTGGAGTTGACGTCCTCGACCGTTGTCGGCCTTGCGGTGTGCGGCGGTTGGGTCATGACCTATGCGATCGCGAACACCTCGTTCGAGGTCGTCGCGGTGCAATCCGTCACCTTTACCGGCCCCTCGACCGATACGCTCATGGCACTGATCAACGAAAGCTCAATCCCCTTGACCTTTGGTCTGGGTCTGGTGCCGGGTGTCTTTTTGGGCGCCATGGCGATAGCCCTGTTCAAGGGCGAGGCCCGCATTCAACGGTTCGAGGCGGACTTGCCGATGGAGCGGTATCTGATCGGTGGAGTTCTGATGGGGTTCGGCAGCATGCTGGCGGGCGGTTGCGCCGTGGGAGCAGGCATGACCGGTGGCGCGATTTTCGCGCTCACCGCATGGGTCGCGGTGTTTTCCATGTGGGTTGGCGCTGTAACCACCCACACGGCGCTGAACCTCGCGGCCAGGCGTCGCAACGCCTGACTACTGTGCAGCCAGCGGCTGACGGGCCAGTTCGCACTGCGCCCAAAGAGCTTCCAACGCGTCGATCAACACATCGATATCCGCGTCAGAATGCACCGGTGATGGCGTGATCCTGAGACGTTCAGTTCCCTTTGGAACCGTTGGATAGTTGATCGGCTGGATGTAGATCCCGTAATCCCGCAGCAGAATATCCGAGATGTATTTGCACTTTACCGGATCACCCACCATCACCGGAATGATGTGACTGGGGTTCTCCAGATGCGGCAAGCCAATAGCATCGAGCTGCTGTCGCACCTGCGCCACGCGGGCCTGATGCGCCTGCCGCTCGACATTGCTTTGCTTGAGATGCCGAACCGAGGCCGCAGCACCCGCAGCAATCGCAGGCGGCAACGCAGTGGTGAAAATAAAGCCCGACGCAAAGGAGCGCACGAAATCGCAAAGCTCGGCCGAGGCCGCGATATAGCCACCCACAACACCAAAGGCCTTGCCCAGCGTGCCCTCGATCACCGTCAAACGATGTGACAGCCCCTCACGTTCGGCGATCCCACCACCGCGGGCACCATAAAGACCGACGGCGTGCACCTCATCCAGATAGGTCATCGCCCCATAGCGATCCGCCAGATCGCATATCTGTGCGATGGGGGCGATGTCGCCATCCATGGAATAGACGCTTTCAAAGGCGATCAGCTTGGGACAATTGGCAGGCAAAGCTGCCAACTTGGCCTCCAGATCGGCAACATCATTGTGTTTCCAGATCACCTTTTGCGCGCGGCTGTGACGGATGCCTTCGATCATCGAGGCGTGGTTCTTTTCGTCCGACAAGATCACGCACCCGGGAATGCGCGCCGCCAAAGTGCCCAGCGCGGCCCAGTTCGATACGTAACCCGAGGTAAAGAGCAAGGCCGCCTCTTTGCCGTGCAGGTCCGCCAGTTCCGCTTCAAGCTCGACGTGGGCATGGGTGGTGCCGGAAATATTCCGCGTCCCCCCTGCCCCCGCACCGCTACGATCAATTGCCTCGTGCATGGCGGCCAACACCTTGGGGTGTTGGCCCATGCCAAGGTAATCGTTCGAACACCAGACCGTCACATCACGGTTCAGGTCGTGGCTTTTGGCGCGGGGAAAGGCTCCGCGTTGCCGCTCCAGATCGGCAAACTGGCGATAGTTGCCTTCTTCGCGCAACTGGTCCAGCTCGGCCCGAAAGAACCTGTCGAAATCCATCACTGATCAGCCGCCTCGGCGACGATCTTGGCCAGCAGATCCTCGACCTTTTTCATCGGCCCTTCGGGATAGGGTCGATAACCGATCATCACTTCGCCCTCACGCTCGGCAACGAAGATGCCATAGGGGCAGTGCATGATGTTCATCGGGTCGGCCTCCATCATCTCGCGCGACAAGACCGCCGAGCAGAATAGAAAGACATCAGCCGCCGCAAAAATCTCGGCATCGCTGCCCACATCCGCGCCGGTGCGGTTCATCATCTCGCCGACGTGGCTGACATAGTCGATCACCAGCCCCTCGCCCACGATGGCACTTTCGACAGCAAATGTCGCGTCGTCAAAAGAGCCGTCAAAGGGGACTGTAACGGGCCCTTCGGCCCAAGCCGCCGACGCCAACCCCATCGACAGTGCAAAACTCAACGCTTTCATGTTCTTTCCTCCTGTTCCGTCTCCAAACCTTGGCATCCCTACCCGCCCCAGTCCTTGAGCCATGTCAGAGACCGGGGCAGCTGGGTAAGATCAACCAAGCATGTCGGCTGTGATGCCCGAATACCAACCTTCAGATTCCTGATAGGTTGCCTTGCGCACATCCGCGCTTTCGCCGGTTTGCGAGATAAACCCATCGACCTTGGCGATCTTGTCTGGTGTGGCCTCATACGTGGCACCCACCTTGACCCCGTCATCGGCGGCAATCAGCGACCAGCAGGTGTTCGAGAATTTGGCCGGGAAGACCTTGGAACCTGTCAGTGCACCGCGAACGGCATTGGCACAGACCTTGGCCTGGCTGTTGGCGGAAAAGCCCGATTTCGGCATGTCGCCCTGCTGCGAGGCATCGCCCAGCACGTAGACATCCGGATCCGCCTTGGTGGACATGTCGGCGGCATTCACTGGCGCCCAATTGCCATCCGTGACACCGGCGATATCCGCAATGCGGCCTGCTTTCATGGCGGGGATGACGTTGCAGACGTCAACCTTGGTCTCTTCGCCATCAATGGTAACGGTCATGGCGCTGGCATCGACACTTACATTACCGCCGCCGAAATCCTCACCGATCCAATCGACCATGCCTTCGTAGTGGTTGGACCAGCCTTCCTTGAACAGACCCATTTTCGAGAACTTCGGCTTTGGGTCGGCCACGATGATCTTGGCCGTTGGATTGTTGTTCTTCAGGTAATGCGCCACCATCGAAATGCGTTCGTACGGTCCCGGCGGGCAACGATAGGGGTTCGGCGGCGCAACCATGGCAAACACCCCGCCCTCGGGCATCGCCATCAGCTGCGCTTTGAGCAGTTCGGTCTGCGATCCGGCCTTATAGGCATGCGGCATCGCGTTTTGCGTGGTGATGTCCCAGCCGGGTACCGACATGTCGACAAAGTCGATACCGGGACTGAGGATCAGCTTGTCGTATTTGATCGACGCACCACCCGCGAGAGTCACCGTCTTGGTGTCGCGATCAACACCCACGGCCCAATCGTGCACAACATTCACGCCGTTTGCCGCCAAACCACCATAGCTGTGGCCCAGATCGCTCATCTGTTTGAAACCACCCAGATAGAGGTTCGAGAAGAAGCAGGTGTAGTAGGTTCGCGTCGGCTCGATCAGGGTCACGTCGACCGCGCCCTTGCTGTCCTTGGCGATATAGCGCGCGGCTGTTGCGCCACCTGCTCCGCCACCAATCACAACAACGCGGGGTTTTCCGTGACCGTCCGCCAAGACCATCGGAGCAGCCATCGCAGCGGCTGTTGCCCCCATAAACATGCGTCTGTTCAGTGTCATTTCGCGTTCTCCTCCCACTGGAACCTCAGTTGTCGAGGTTCTTAAAGTATGCCGCCAAGGCGGCGATCTCCTCTTCGTTCAACCGTCCCGCGATCATTTGCATGACAGGATGTTTGCGTTGTTTGTTCTTGTAGGCATGCATGGCCACGACAAACTCATCCTCGGGCCAATAGACGATCGACGGAATACCATCATCACCCCCGCTGGCCTGATGGCAGGTCGTGCATTCGCTGCTTAGATATTCCCCGTATTCCGGGTCGCCCTGGATCGCCAGAATCACCGGGTCGATGTCGTGATCCGTTGGGGTCGCTGTCGGATCAGCCTCTGGGATGTTGGCCGGATCATCAGAAAACGTCCGCAGGTAGGCGATCACGTTCTTTCGGTCGGTCTCATCCTTGAGCCCACGATAGCTCATCCGGGTTCCCGACGCATATGAGCGCGGATTTTCCAGAAAGGCATCCAGCGTTTCGGCATGCCATTCCAACCCGCTGGCCCCGGCCCGCTGAAAGCTCTTGGAATACTTGAAATCCTCAAGTCCCGCAGCGGGTCGGCCAAAGAGTCCGTTCAGATGCGGGCCGATGCGATGCGTCGCCCCGGCCCCGACCTGATGACAGCCCTTGCACTGGGAATAGACCTTGGCGCCGGCCTCTGGATCACCAAATTCATCGGCTGTGGCAGGTGACCCAAGCAGAGCCGCCGCAACCGTTGAAAGTAACCAAGAGTATCGCATCATGGATCAGTTCCCAAACGTCGCCAGGTAGGCGTTGATCGCTTGCTGGTCGCTATCCTTTTTGAGGCCCGAGAACGACATTTTGGTGCCCTTCATGTACGCCTTTGGCTTGGACAGGAACTCGGCCAATGAGGCCTCATCCCATACGCGGCCTTCTTCCAGTGCAGTTTTGAACGTGTTGGAATACTTGAACCCATCCACCGAACCAAAGGTGCGCCCGAACAAGTCGTTCAGATGCGGGCCGGTCTTGTTCTTGGCCCCGTCGCCAACCTGGTGGCAAGCCTTGCACTTTTTGAAGACCTTTTTACCCGCTTCGATCAAAACGTCGCCGTCATCAGCCTTTGCAGGCTCTGGTGCGGCCTCAACCGCGGCTTTGACCGGTTTCGGCGCAGCCTCGGGGATAAACGACGGCCCATCTGACGAGAAGCTTGGGAGCCCTTCGACCTTGGCCGGGTTCATCATGGAATTGGTGCCGCCTTCAGGCGGGGTTTCCACCAAAAAGACCGAGCGCATGGTAATTTCTACCGCGTCCTTGCAGTTGTCCATGCACGGCTCGACCCGCCAGGTCGCGTATTCAAGATCAGGGCGATCGTCGATGACAAAGCCGTCTTTGTTGTGCATGTCAAAGTTGGCCAGGTTCTCGTTGCTCAACTCAAACTCATCATCGATCAGATCGTTGGAGTACAGGATGTATGCGACGATCGCATAGGTTTCATCCGGGGTCAGAGTACCTGCCTCGCCAAAGGGCATCGACCGATAGACATAGTCATAAACCGTCGACAGATGCGGCCAATAAGAGCCCACGGTTTTGACCGGATCTTCGTCCGCCAGCGTGTCGAAGCCACCGGCCAGAACCGGCCAATTGTCGACGCCTTCGGCAAAATCACCGTGGCAGGACGCGCATTTGTCGGCAAAGACCTCTTCCCCGTCAAAGGCGTTTCCACTGCCCACCGGCAGGCCCCGCCCGTCGGGCAGAACGTCCACATCCCAAGCGGCGATCTCTTCGGCCATGGCCACGCGGCCCAAACCATAGGCACCTTCCATTTGGGGTGCCGGTGACGTCAGGTTGGTGCCCTTGGCAGCCTGTTCCTGCGCCTCGGCCACGGCAAGTTCCAGCGCCGTGGCGCGCTCGGCTTCGGCCTTGGCCTTATCGCTGGCAGAGGACACGCGTGCCTCAGCCTTTTCAACGCGATCTTCGAGCAGCGCAATGGTGTCGGCGCCATAGTTGCGGGACGAAAACCCGTAAGCGGCCCCAAGCATCAGGGCAATCCCGCCAATTGCGGGGAGCACGAGGTTAGGAGACTTCGACATTCTCGGCGATCCCTTCTGCGTTCACGTACCAGGTCTGGATACAGTTGTTGTGGTAGACAGAGTTTTCCCCGCGCTGTTCGCGCAGTTGGTCCTTGGTCGGCTGGACATAGCCGGTTTCATCCATCGCTCGCGATTGCAGCAGCATCGGCGCGCCGTCCCAATCGGTATCCAGATAGAAACGGGTCAGCGCCTTGGTGTCGCCCTGCTTGCCCAGGCGCGCGGTTTCCCACGTGATGCCACCATCCTTGGACACATCAACACGGGTGATCTGTCCGTGGCCTGACCACGCCAGGCCGGAAATGACCATCGGCCCCTTGCCATGGGTGATCGGCATCTGCGGGCTGGGAGAGGTGATGACCGATTTGGCATCCATCACCCAGGTCCATTTGCGCGCGGTGCCGTCCTCATACACGTCGGTGTATTTCGAGGTTTCTTCGCGGCTTTCCACGGCAGCATCGGTCACTTCGACCCGGCGCAGCCATTTGACCCACATGTTGCCTTCCCAACCGGGCACGACCAGGCGCACAGGATAGCCATGCTCCATCCGCAGCGCCTCGCCATTGGCTTTGAACGCCACCAGCACATCGTCCAGTGCCTTTTCCATCGGGATCGACCGACCGTTGGATGACGCATCAGCGCCTTCGACATAGACCCATTTGTCTTTGAAATCGCCCGCAGCGCCAAGCCCGGCTTCGTTCAACAGCGCACGCAGCGGAACGCCGGTGTATTCCATGTTGTGGATCATGCCGTGGGTGAATTGCACGCCATTCAGCTGCGCCCCTGCCCATTCCATGCCGGTGTTGGCCGCGCATTCGCAGAAGTAGACATGGTTCTCGCGCGGAAAACGTTCCAGATCCTCGTAGGTGAACACCAAGGGTCGGTCGACCAGACCGTTGATCATCAGGCGATAGTCGCCTTTGGTCAGCTCAATAGCGCCGGAATGATGACGCTCGAACGCACAGCCCTGCGGTGTAATCGTGCCGTCCAGTGCGTGAATGGGGGTAAAGTTGATCGACGAAATGGGCGAGGCAGTCAGCCATTCCACATTGCGCCGGATCACGTCCGCCTCAAACCGGATCGGCAGGCCGTAGGGGGTTTCATCGACCCCCGCGCCCGTGATCGAGGCCCAGTCCTGCAACTCGGTAATGAGCGTGTCAGGCGATTGCGCCCCCGCTGCACCCGCCACAGATCCAGCCGCAACCGCAGCGCCCCCGCGAAGAAAAGCCCGACGAGAGGGTTTGAACATGTCAGCCATGGATGTTTCTCCTTGGTTTCTTAGGGCCGGATATAGGCGTAACCGTCTTCTTGCAGTTCGATCAGCCGCACCACGCCCGAGGGCACCACAGAGGCTTCGCTTAGAAGGGTAACGTCTTTGCCCGCCTTTTCGCTCATCTTGCGATGGGTATTGCCGCAGGCCGCAAAACTTAGGTTGTCCATCTCCAGCGACATCGTGGAGATGCGGTCAGCGACCGGACTTTTGCCGTCGACAAACATATTAAGGCCGGGACCGTACGCAACCAATTCCACGATCACTTCATCGCCGATGGATTTGTAGTAGTTCGAAACGTTCTGCACATTGTTGAGGGCCATGTTCATGACCTTTGGGTCATTTTCGTCAACATGCACGGCCACCTTGTGTGTCACCCCCTCAGCTGAGGCGAGACCAGCGGCCAAGGTAATTGCAGCAGCACTCAGAAAAGTTTTCATTTTCTTCTCCCTTAAACTCCGACGACTTCGACACTGTTGTTTTCTGTCACCGTTACGGTGCCCAGCTTGGCGATATGATTTTCCACCACATCCCAGATCTGCGGTCCTTCGGTGCCTTCGTTGACCGAGGCCCAACCAGCCACGACAAATGAACGTGCCGGGTCAATTGGCTCTCCGGTTTTCAGCAAGGTCATGTTGGAAATCCGCGAGCCCTGCGGCTGACCCACATCGACGCGGTAACCAAGACCACCGGTGCGCACCATGTCGCCGCCCTGCTGATAATAGGGATCAGGGTTGAAGATGTTGTCGGCCACGTCTTCGAGCACGACCTTCAGGAACTCGCCCGTCATCTCGGTCCGGTACGCCTCGCCATAACTCATGGATGTGACGTTCCAGATGTCCTCACGCGTGATATCCTGACCGGGTACCAGCGACGGCCCCCAGCGCACACCAGGGCTGAGCGCGATCTCGGCCTCACGCTCGGACAAGAGCGCATCGCAGATCAGGTCATCCCAAGTGCCGTTGAAGTTGCCACGGCGGTACAACAGGCTGTCGGTCTGGCCGATCACCTCGGTCATCTGAGCCAGGTAGGGCGCGCGCTGTTCGTCAATCAGGGCGGTCATTTCAGCGTCCGGCGTGATCACGTCCGAGAAGATCGGGATCAGCTTGTGGCGATAACCCATCATCCGGCCATCGCGCACATCGAGATCGACCCGCGATACGAATTTGCCGTTCGATCCTGACGGAACAATGATCGTATTCCCGACCACCGCCGGTTCCGGCAACGCATCGTGGGTGTGGCCGGACAGGATCACATCAATGCCCGGCACCACGCTGGCCATCTGCTTGTCCACGTCAAAGCCATTGTGGCTGAGCACGACGACGCAATCGGCACCTGCGGCGCGGACCTCTTCGACCATTGCGGCCATGTTCTCGTCCCGGATGCCAAACGAGTATTCGGGGAACATCCAACGCGGGTTTGCGATCGGCATATAAGGGAAGGCCTGACCGATCACGGCGATCTTGGAACCGCCACGCTCAAACATCTTGTAGGGCGGGAACAGGTCTGTGGGTTCGTCCCATTCCGCGTCAAAAATATTCTGGCCCAGCGCCGCAAACGGCAAGCTTTCAACCAATTCGTTCACCCGCTCGGACCCCAGCGTGAATTCCCAATGGAAAGTCATGGCATCAGGGTTCAGGGCGTTCATGACGTTGACCATGTCCTGCCCCTGGGTGTGATAGCAGGTGTAAGATCCATGCCAGGTGTCACCACCGTCCAGCAAAATGGCGTCCGGACGGTCCGCGCGGATCGCCTTGACCACGGTGGCCACCCGATCCAGCCCGCCAACGCGACCATACATGTCCGCCAGCGCCGAAAAGTCGCCCGAGCTGAGCGCATAGTGGCTGGGGGAGCCATCCGCGATGCCGTAAAGCTTGCGGAAGTCAGCCCCGGTTACATGCGGTACGGCTCCCTTGTTGCCACCGACACCCAAGTTGACCGAGGGTTCGCGGAAATAGATCGGCTTGAGCTGCGCGTGAATGTCGGTGATGTGGATCAGCGAGACATTCCCGAAGGTTTCAAACTCCAACAACTGATCCTGTGTCAGCCGCTGCTGCGCCGCCAAACGCGCCCAATTGCCAAAACCCGACGCCCCGACAATGGCCGAAGCCGCCATGCCAACCTGTAGGAAATCTCGCCGCGAAATCATGTGCACCTCTTTCATTACATATGCGCATGTATGAATTTATTATGTGGAAAAGAGCCCCGCACCAAAAGGCACGGGGCAACAGTCAGGTCAGTTACGCACCGACGGGGTTTCGACAGACAGGCCCTGCCCGCGCGATGCGAGATAGAGCTCGAGCGCCTTGAACTCATCGCCACCCTCTTTGAACGGGGTTGCGCGGATGTTCTTCATACAGCCCTTGAAACGACCATGGATCGAGTTCAGCTTGGCGTTTTTCAGACGATAGGTCGGGAAACCGTTGACCTGCCCCTGGCTCAGATGGTCCGCACGGATCATCATGCCATAGTTGTCTTCGTGGCAGTTCGAACAGGCCATATCCAACTGGCCCACGCGGGTGTAGTAGAGCTCTTTGCCCTTTTCCCAGAACGGTGCCGCATCGCCGTCGATGGCCACATTCATCGGCATGCCACGGGATTGAACCCCGATCAACGCCGTCATTGCGGTCATATTGCCCTTGGACCATTTCCAAGGCTCGGCTTCCATGCGTTCAGTCCGGCATTCGTTGATCAGATTTTCCATCGTGACCAACTCGCCATCGTCAACGCGCGGCAATTGCGTGCGCAAACCCGCGAAATCCGCGACATCTTCGTGGCAGGACGAACACGCCTTGCCTGCCGCGCCGTCCACCTTGTCCCACAGGTCCTCGGCCTGCTCGACAAAGACAAACGCGGGATTGTCGAAGTCATCCATTTCCAGCGCCTGCGTTTCCACAGAACGGAAGCGCCAACCCGAATAGATCGTGTCGACGTTTTCCATATGCGACGGTGCTGCAATTTCGGTCACCATTGCCTCTCCGTCGATGGACAAAGAGTTGCTGTCCTGTGCGGCGGCAGATGTGCCTAGGCTTATGAGTGCAAATGTAGCCCACAGTTTCTTGGTCATTTCGGTCCCTCCTCCCTGGCGAGATCGTCCGTTTTTCTTACTGGACTTTGATCTTCTTGCTTGTGTCGTAGACCGAGCCGTCGTCGTCGTACCAGGTGAACTTGAACTCACCGGATTCGGGCACGGTTGCCTCAAACTGGAAATAGGGGTTGGTCGAGATCGCCGGTTCCAGCGTTACGTCGATCACGCTCTCGCCGTTGAACTCGGCCGTGAAGCGGTTGATGATCGAGCGCGGAATGACGTTGCCATCATCGTCCTTGCGCTGACCGCTTTCCATCTTGTGGCTGATCAGGGTCTTGATGGTGATCGCTTCGCCAGCAGCAGCCGACTTGGGGACTTTGACGCGGGGTTTTACACCAGATGCCATGTTGTTTCTCCTCGTGTTCCGGGTCAGCCGCCGCAGCCGCCGATGGTTACCTTGACGTTGGCCGATGCCTTCTGGAACGAGCCGTCTTCCATCTTGGCGATCGCAACTACGTTCTGCGTTGATGCCAGACGGATGCGGGTCGATGCGCTGCGCGATGCGGCCAGAGGACCAAAGTTGAAGGTCGCAACGTTGGGAACCGGGTTACCGTCCGCAAAGAGCGTGATCGCGACCGCGCCTGGTGCGTCCACTTCGATCGGAACGGTATTGCCGTTTTCCGCGATTTCGGGGGCTGTGATGGTGATTGCACCTTCGCCCAGCTCTGCACCGCCGGTCAGTTTGGCGATTTCATCGTCGGTCAGCGAGGCGAATGCAGGCAGCGACCCCATGGCCGTTGCCGCAACTCCGGCCGAGCTCAGGATCAGCAGATTGCGCCGAGTTAGTTTCATAATGTTCTCCTAGGTTCGGGGGCTTCAGCTGTCTTTCAACGTCATCAAGTAAGCAATGATGTCTTCGACCTGCTGCGCCGAAAGGATGCTTTGGCCTGCGAATTTATCCAGCGGACGTTCATAGCCGCTATCGATGTAGAAGGCGGGCATGATCGTGCCCTCAAAGACCATCTTGGAATTGGATACGATGCCGCGCAGCTCTGCCTCGGTCCAGCGTTCACCGACGCCATCCATCATGGGGCCAACTTCGCCGTGGAATCCCTCTTCCGGCATGTCAGAGTTTGCGTGGCATGCCAGGCAATTCCCCTGCTTGCGATTTGCAAAGACCTTTCGACCGTTGGTCGCGTCGCCTGCCTGTCCTGTCAGCGAGGCGTTCACCACCCCGTCTTCATAAACAACGTCCGCAGGCTTTACGTCGCCGGCTGCAACCGCAGTCGCGCCAAAAGCGGTGCAAAGCGTCAAGATGAGTGCGCGTTTCATGTATCCTCCCTCAGACGATTCTTATCCGTCGTGCATTGCACACTAATGCACACTGAGGCGTCATCGCAATATCAAATTCAACTACATGAATTTTTATATCTGTTCGCACGTGCAGAATCTGGCGAAATTTTGTTTCGCGCTTGCAGAAAGTCGTCACCCTTTCTGCTCTTCCAGCTTGCGTGCGTGATACTTTTGGAAAGGTTCGCTTTCTTCGTACCCCTTTTCAACCACCCAATTCAACATGTTGAAAGTCGTTCCCTTGCCGAATGCTCCTGGCATATTGGCGACAGCGGCCTGGGCAGCAGTAACGGTATCAGGCACCTCTTGCGGCAGGAAATAGATGTTGGGTGTGAACAAGGCACCCCAGCGTTTCACCATGTCCTTTTCCGGCAGTGCGGTGCCATCGAAATCTGTCACTTCGACATCGCCGAACATGTTGATCTGAACCACAAAATAATTGGCCTCGATGTAGTCGGCGATCTTGTCGACGACAAAGACCTCTTCGTGCATTTTCTTGCAATAGATGCACCCCCGTTGCTCGATGATCAGCATCAGACGTTTGCCTTCGGCATTCGCCTCATCCAGATCTTCGCGCAGGTCCTTGAAGGTGTCGCGCATCCATGGCGCCTTGTGCAGGCCGTCATCGCCAACCTCGGCGGCGGCCAATGGCATTGCGATCAGGGTCGCTAGGGCAAGAACAATAGCTCGAAACATGGTTTCCTCCTACAAAGTCAGCCAATGGCGCTGAACCACGGAATGTGCTCCAGCATCCACTGCGCGATCAGATTGATTGAGTTGGTCGCGATCAAAATACCGAACAGCACCAGCATCCCGCCCATGATTTTCTCGACCGTGCCCAGATGGCGACGGAATCGGGACATCCACGACATGAACGGTCCGATGAACAGCGCCGCAACCACAAATGGCAGGGTCATCCCCAGCCCATAGACAAACAAGAGCGTCGCCCCCTGCGCGGCAGAATCCTGCCCCGCAGCCGTAAACAGAATCGCAGCCAGCACAGGGCCGACACAAGGCGTCCAACCAAAGGCAAAAGCCAGCCCGATGACGTAGGCCCCGATATAGCCAACATTGCTGGTGTCACCCGCATCCGCGCGGAACTGGCGATACAGAAACCCGATGCGGACGACGCCCAGAAAATGGAGACCCATCGCAATGATCAGAGCGGCAGCGGCCCACCGTAGAATGTCGAAATACTCGCGTACCATCTGGCCAAAGGCGCTGGCCGTGGCCCCCAACCCCATGAAGATCGTAATCACCCCAAGCGCAAAGCAGCATGCGGCCAGAAACGCCCGCCGTCGCACGTCTGATGTGATCGCTGAATCGGCCGAAATCTGGTTCATGCCCACGCCCGCCAGATAGCTCAGATAAAATGGCACGATGGGCAGAATGCACGGCGACAGAAAGGACAGCAGCCCGGCAATCAAAGCCCCAAAATACGTGACGTCGAACATGGTGCCTCTCAAATCGCCAAGCTTGTAATATTCAAACATAGGATTATGATGTATTGCAGTGACTCGTCAATTGGGGAACCACGTGAAACTGTTGGGCGCCTTTCTTATCGCAACCTTGGGCTGGCTACCTTTGGCCGCCACGGCTGACACCTACCTGCTAATGGCGGAAGAGGATGGCTGCTATTGGTGTGCCAAATGGAACGAAGAGATTGCCCACATCTACCCCAAGACGGTCGAAGGCAAAACAGCGCCGCTGAGGCGCTATGACCTGCACAGTGAAACGCCCGACGTCTCCTTTGTGCGCCGCGTCCACTTCACCCCGACCTTCATCCTTGTTCAGGATGGGGCCGAGGTCGGCCGCGTCGAAGGATACCCGGGCGAAGACTTCTTTTGGGGCCTACTCAATCAGATGTTTGAACAGGCAAGAATCCCCCTGGACACAACAGGATGAGTGCCATGACACCTGAACCCCGCCCCGACACTATATCGCGCCTGCCCGTATTCGATCCCAACATGTGCGCTGAAGATATGGAGCGCATGATGCAAAACGCACAACAGGCCTCGAACTTCCTCAAGGCGATCAGCCACGAGGGGCGGTTGATGATTCTCTGCCATCTCGCAACCGGAGAGAAGTCGGTCACCGAACTGGAAGAGCTGCTGTCCGCCCGCCAGGCTGCGGTGTCACAGCAGCTATCGCGCTTGCGGCTAGAGGGCTTGGTCACCCCCCGACGCGATGGCAAAACGATCTACTATTCCTTGACAGACGACCGCCCCAAACAAATCATGGAAGTGGTCTATGACCTCTTTTGCAGGCAAGACTGATCCAAGACCATCGCTGGTCTGCCTTTGGAGAGGAGGCCGCACATGTTCGAATCACTGCTCGAAAATTTGGGAGAGGCCAATACAGCGGCCCTGATCGGCTTGATCGGGGGCCTTGCCTTGGGCTTGGCAGCGCGCATAGGCCGGTTTTGCACCTTGGGCGCGATAGAAGATGTTCTTTACGGCGCCGACGACCGTCGTCTGCGCATGTGGGGCATCGCCATCGGAGTCGCCATAATTGGGGTGCATCTTGCGATGTATCATGGCGCGATGGATGTGGCACAGACCACCTATCTGGATCGCGTCTGGAGCCCTATGGGCACAATCATCGGCGGGCTGATGTTCGGCTATGGCATGGCGCTCAGCGGCAATTGCGGCTACGGCGCTTTGGCCCGGCTGGGGGGCGGCGACTTGCGCGCCTTTGTGATCGTCATTGTCATGGGCCTCTCGGCCTATTTCGTCATGTCCGGCCCCCTTGCGCATACACGAGTCATGATCTTTCCGGTCGAATTCAACGCCGAAACGCCACAAGGTTTCAGCGCCTATGCCGAGAAATTCTGGGGCATTTCGCCCCTTATCACCGGGCTGAGCATTGGTGGCGCCATTCTTGCCTTTACCCTGTCCAGCGCCGCAATTCGCGCCTCCCCTAAACACATCTTCTGGGGCACCGTCGTGGGGTTGGCCGTGGTCTCGGGATGGGTCGGCACCTATTGGGTCGCCCACACCGGATTTGACGCGGAACCCATCGAAACCCACAGTTTCGTCGCCCCCATTGGCGACACCATCTATTACGGTATGACCGCCTCGGGGAACACGCTGTCATTCAGCGTCGGTTCGGTTGTGGGCGTCATCCTGGGCGCCTGCCTTGGATCGTTCTCCAAAGGGCATTTCCGCTGGGAAGCCTGCGAAGACCCTCGTGAACTGCGCCGCCAGATCTTGGGAGCCGTCATCATGGGACCGGGGGCGATTCTCGCCGTTGGATGCAGCCTGGGCCAAGGCGTCTCGGCCTTTTCCGTGCTGGCCTACAGTGCGCCAGTAGCGTTTGTCGCGATCTTCGCAGGCGCTGCCATTGGATTGAAGCAACTGATCACCGGCTTTGCTCCGGCTGAGTAGAACATCCCAAGGCCGCCTGTGACCGACACATTCGACACTCGCGCCAATCAAACCATGGCGCGCCACACCAAAGCGCGCCGTCTGCTGAAGGCGTACAATGCATCGGATGCCGAAGAGCGGGATATACGCACGCAGATACTGTCCGACCTGCTCGGCACCTGCAGACCAGGCGCTTGGATCGAACCGCCGTTCTTTTGCGACTATGGCGACAACATTCACCTGGGTGCAGGCGTGTTCATCAACTTCAACTGCACCATGCTGGACGGCGATCAAATTCACATCGGCGAAGGCACCCTCTTGGGTCCGTCGGTGCAAATTTACGCCACCACCCATCCAATCCGCGTCGAGGACCGTATCTATACCTAAGATGGCCTGCCGAAATATCGCACATCCGCCCAGCCTGTGACGATCGGCAAACATGCCTGGATCGGTGTCGGGGCCATCATCTTGCCCGGGGTTGAGATCGGTGATGGTATCACTGTTGGCGCGGGGTCGATTGTGACACAGTCCCTGCCCGAGCGGGTCTTTGCGGCGGGGAACCCATGTCGGATTGTGCGAGAGCTCTAAGTGATGAAAAGGGCCGCTCCGATTGGAGCGGCCTTCTTTTTGGTCTCACCGGTGTGGCTTTCGGGGGTTTTGCCTGAGGCAAAAGCCCCTGTCGCCACTGGCCAGAGTTTTCTAGGGAAACACGACCTTACTCCGTGATTTTCGACGCTCTTTGGGCGGACGTCTCGGGATCATTGAATTCAAACGAAAAAGGGCGCCCATTTGGGCGCCCTTTTCCTTCTGATCATTCGCAAGAGCGAATTATTCAGTGATCTTCGACACGACGCCGGCGCCGACGGTGCGGCCGCCTTCGCGGATGGCGAAGCGCAGACCCTGCTCCATCGCGATCGGTGCGATCAGCTCAACGTCGAACTTCAGGTTGTCGCCAGGCATAACCATTTCGGTGCCCTCGGGCAGGTTCACGGTGCCGGTGACGTCAGTTGTACGGAAGTAGAACTGAGGACGATAGTTCGCGAAGAACGGCGTGTGACGGCCACCCTCTTCCTTGGTCAGGATATAGGCTTCGGCTTCGAACTTGGTGTGCGGCTTGACCGAACCCGGCTTACACAGAACCTGGCCACGCTCAACGCCGTCACGGTCAACACCACGCAGCAGGGCACCGATGTTGTCGCCTGCTTCACCGCGGTCCAGCAGCTTGCGGAACATTTCAACGCCGGTGCAGGTGGTTTTCGAAGTGTCGCGGATGCCGACGATTTCGATCTCGTCGCCAACATTGATCACGCCACGCTCGACACGGCCGGTCACAACGGTACCACGACCCGAGATCGAGAACACGTCTTCGATTGGCATCAGGAACGGCTGGTCAACAGCGCGCTCAGGGGTGTCGATGTAGTCATCAACAGCCGCCATCAGCTCCTTGATCTTCTCTTCGCCGATTTCGGGCTTGTTGCCTTCCATCGCGGCCAGAGCCGAACCTGCAACGATCGGGATATCGTCGCCCGGGTAGTCGTACGAAGACAGCAGCTCGCGGATTTCCATTTCCACCAGTTCCAGCAGTTCTTCGTCGTCAACCTGGTCAACTTTGTTCATGAAGACGACCATCTTCGGGATGCCAACCTGGCGGCCCAGCAGGATGTGCTCGCGGGTCTGGGGCATCGGGCCGTCAGCAGCGTTCACAACCAGGATCGCGCCGTCCATCTGCGCCGCACCGGTGATCATGTTCTTCACATAGTCAGCGTGGCCGGGGCAGTCGACGTGTGCATAGTGACGTGCCTCGGTCTCATACTCGACGTGTGCGGTCGAGATGGTGATGCCGCGTGCTTTTTCTTCCGGCGCGCCGTCGATCTGGTCGTAGGCTTTGAAGTCGCCAAAATATTTGGTGATTGCTGCGGTCAGCGTGGTCTTGCCGTGGTCAACGTGGCCGATCGTGCCGATGTTGACGTGCGGTTTTGTACGCTCAAACTTTTCCTTTGCCATTCCTCAGGCGCCCTTTTGCGATTTGGGGGACCCTTGGTCCCGGTTTGCATCTGCGCGCGCGGGATATTTGGTTCCAGAGGGAAAATCAAGAGCATCCTGTACTCTGGATCGACCTTGAGATGGTTTTACTGCCGCTGTTGCTATTCCGTGGCCGGAGCAGGCTCGGCCCGTGCGTTGAACCAGCCGTTTTCAGCGTGCTGCTCGGCAATCCACTCTTCGATGGCGTCGGCAATATTCAATGACAAACCCGCAATCTGCTCTTCCTTGGTGCGGCTGTGCCCGGATCCCAGAATCGCACTCTGTCCGGTGGTATCCTCAAAGATTTCCATCTGCTGTTTCTTGGCGAGGAATGTCTCGTTAGCCACGTCATAGACAAAGACATTCACCACCACGACGCTCTTGGGATTGACCAGGACAGGAACGCCGGGAGGCGCCAGCATGTACCCTTCGAGCGAGACGGCCACATCATATTCCTGCCCACCTTCATAGCGGCGCAATCTTGTTTCCATCGCGTTTTCCATCGGCGCATTCCATTCCGAGGGCTCTGCGCTGCGCGACAGCGGCCATTGTTTGGCCTTGTCGGTGTAGACGTGAATGACCCGAGCGCTGAATGCACCCAAGTCTTCGGGAGCCTCGTTCAGCTGAGTCGAGCCGCAGGCGGCCAAAAAAGACACGCAAGCGAGAGAAAACAGAAGTCGGATCATGGATAGCGTCTCGATATGCCTATGTTTGGGACGGTGTATCGCAGCGCGGTTGCCGATGCCAAGCAGCATCGGCGCTTTTCCTCGCACCTGCATTCAAAACGTCACGAAAACTTGTAACTGCGTGGGAAACCATAGGGCGGACGCTTGCCAACGCCAGCCCGTTTGGCCAGCCATTGCGTCATATCCGGTTCGTGCCGGGTTTTGTCTCCACCCATCGGCCAGCTAAGCCCGTCATCCCAATTGAACGTGGTGATGTCCGACAACCCACCGTCCAACTCCAGCGCCCCCTGCTTTCCGCGTGCCATATTGTACTTCTGCAGGCGCACCCCTTTGCCGCGCCCCATCTCGGGCAGTTCCAAGGTTGGGAACACGAGCAGCTTGCCGTTCTGGGACACGACGGCGACATGATCACCCATCACCGGCTTGCAGATCATCGCACGTTCGTCTTCGCCCTTGACGTTCAGCACCTGTTTCCCGGTGCGGGTCTGGGCCACCACATCCGGCTCCGGCACCACAAAGCCGTTGCCCGCATTCGAAGCCACCAGCAGCTTGCGTTCCGGGTTATGGATCAAAATGTCGACGATCTCGGCCTCATTGGGCAGATCAACCATCAGTCGCAAAGGCTCACCCATGCCGCGCCCACCAGGCAGGTTCGCGGCACTGATCGTATAGAACCGGCCATTGGTGCCAAAGACCAGCAGGCGGTCGGTTGTTTCGGCGTGGAAGATAAACCGTGGCCCGTCGCCGTCCTTGAACTTCAATTCGCGCTTCAGGTCGATGTGGCCGGTCATCGCCCGGATCCACCCCATCTGTGAACAGACCACTGTAATCGGCTCGCGGTCGATCATCGCCTCAAGCGGCACCTCTTCGATGGCCCCGGCCTCGGCAAAAACGGACCGGCGCGCGCCGCCTTCGTAATCCTTGCCAAAGGTCTTCTTGGTTTCTTTGAGCTGCTCGGCAATCTTGGCCCATTGCAAGGCCGGATCCGCAATCAGGTCTTCGAGGTTTGCGCGCTCTTCCATCAGGGCGTCACGCTCGCGGACCAGCTCCATCTCTTCGAGACGGCGCAAGCTGCGCAGACGCATGTTCAGGATCGCGTCGACCTGAACCTCGCTCAGCTCACCCTCCCCTGGAAGGGGTGAAACATAACTGGCCTCGTCCATTGCACGGACATGTTTGATGCCCCAATCCTCGCGCATCAGCGCGGCCTTGGGGTCGTCATCATAGCGGATGATGTCGATGACACGGTCCAGGTTGAGGAAGGCGACGATAAAGCCTTCCAAGACCTCCAACCGGTGGTCGATCTTGGCCATCCGGTGGCGCGAGCGGCGCAACAGCACGTCCTGTTTGTGGTCAAGGAAGGCGCGTAGTACCTCTTTGAGCGAGCAGACCTTGGGCGTCACACCGTCGATAAGGACGTTCATGTTCAGGCTGAACCGCACTTCCAAATCCGAGTTGCGGTAGAGCATGTTCATCAAGACGTCCGGGTCGACGTTTTTTGAACGCGGTTCTAGCACCACCCGAATGTCGTCCGCAGATTCGTCACGCACATCGGCGAGAATCGGGATCTTCTTGGTCTGGATCAGCTCGGCGATCTTTTCGATCAGCTTGGATTTCTGCACCTGATAGGGGATCTCGGTGACAACAATCTGCCATTGGCCCCGCCCCAGATCTTCGACCTCGTACTTGCACCGCAGGCGGAACCCACCGCGCCCCGTCCGATAGGCTTTGGCGATTTCTTCTTGCGGCTCGACAATGACGCCCCCGGTCGGGAAATCCGGCCCCGGAACATAATTCAGCAACGTGTCGTCGCGCACATCCGGCACTTTGATCATGTGCAGGCAGGCGTCGCAAAGCTCAGCGATATTATGAGGCGGGATGTTCGTTGCCATCCCGACCGCGATGCCGCTGGCGCCATTGGCCAACAGGTTCGGGAATTCGGCCGGCAAAACCACCGGCTCGGTCAGGCGCCCATCGTAATTGTCGCGGAAATCAACGGCGTCTTCGTCCAAGCCCTGCAACAGCGCCTCGGCCACAAAGGTCATCCGTGCTTCGGTGTATCGGCTGGCCGCCGGGTTATCGCCGTCGATGTTGCCGAAATTGCCCTGACCGTCGACCAGCGGATAGCGCACGTTGAAGTCCTGCGCCAAACGCGCCATCGCGTCATAAATCGCGGCGTCGCCATGCGGGTGGAAATCCCCCATCGTGTCGCCCGAAATCTTGGCGGACTTCAGAAACTTGCCGTTCGACGCCAACCGCAAGCGGTTCATCGCATAAAGGATTCGCCGGTGAACCGGTTTAAGCCCGTCGCGCGCATCCGGCAGGGCGCGGTGCATGATCGTGCTCAGCGCATACGTCAGATAGCGATCACCAATGGCTCGGCGCAGTGGCTCGGCCACTTCTCCGGCACCTTCGGGGGACTTCATGTTGGGGTCGTCGATAGTATCCGTCATAGATGATGTGATACGCCGCCTGCGGGCGCGGGTAAAGCAAGCAAGGGTCATTTTACTGGGGACAACTCGGCAAATCCGCCACAGGGGGAGGATTACCACCTGCTTCCCCGAGATTTCGACTCTCCGCCGGCGATATGGTATTCTGCATCGATAAGCTGCTGTCGATTTCTACTATTGATTCACCTTTTGCCTGTGGGGGAGGCGCGCCATGCGCTTTGTTTTGGTATCTTTTGCATTTCTGGGCTTTGCATTCTACGAGCTCAGCGGAGGCGCCGACTTCGAGCCGCGCGGTGTCCGTCCGGACGAACCCGAAAAAGTGGCCTACAGCCCGGCGCCCAAACCAAAACCCGTTGCCGAACCGGTAACGGCCGTCGCACTGGTGGCCAAACCCGTTCTCAAGCCGCGTCAGAACAAGGTAGAAGCGCCCGGACCCGTTGAAGAACCTGAACTAACTGCCGAAGAAACCGCAAAGCGCCTTGCCCAGATCAAGCCTGGTCTACAATCGGGACTGAACAGTTTCGGTCAAAACGTCGGTGCCAGCCTTACATTGGCCTCGCTGGAACAAGGCGCGGTATCCTTTCAGACAAACACCGAATCCGAAGCGCCCCAAGTTGCGGCGCCCGAAGAACCCAAGGCCGACATCCGCGAGGTCCTGGGCACCCGCGTGAACATGCGCGACGGGCCCGGCACGATCTATCCTGTCGTTGCTCGACTGAACATCGGCCACAAGGTCGAAGTTCTGAGCGAATCCGGCACTGGGTGGTTGCGCCTGCGGGTTTTGCCCGAGCAACAGATGGGTTGGATCGCGGCATCGCTTGTCAGCAAAAAGTCACCCTGATCCCTACCTTGCATTGATTCGTTCGCTGCGATCGGCATAGCTGCCCGCAAACTCAGGCGAGGAACGACATGCAAAAAACCATCCTGATCACAGGTTGCTCATCCGGTATCGGTTACGACGCGGCCCTGGGCATGCGAGAACAGGGGTGGCGCGTGTTCGCCTCGTGCCGCAAACAGGCCGACTGCGACCGGCTGCGCGAAGAAGGCTTTGACAGCCCTCTGATCGACTACACCGATGCCGCATCCATCGCCTCTGGCCTGCAAGAGGTTCTGGACGCCACCGGCGGCAGCTTGGACGTTCTGTTCAACAACGGGGCACACGGATTTCCCGGTGCGGTCGAGGATATTCCGACAGACGGGTTGCGACATATCTTCGAGACCAATTTTTTTGGCTGGCACGAACTGACCCGTCGGGTCATCCCGGTGATGCGCGATCAAGGGCGTGGGCGGATCATCCAGTGTTCCTCGATTCTTGGCCTTGTCGCATTTCCATGGCGCGGCGCCTATGTCGCCACCAAATACGCGCTCGAAGGGTTGACCGACACCTTGCGACTGGAACTGCACGGTTCCGGAATTGAGGTGTCACTGATCGAACCCGGCCCAATCACATCCAAGCTGCGGGAAAAGGCGATCCCGATTTTCGAACGCTACATCGACTGGGAAAACTCGGCCCTGCGCGAGAAATACGAAAGCTCTCTGCTCAAGCGCCTCTATCACAGTTCAGGCCCGGACACCTTCGAGCTCCCCGCGTCTTACGTTACCAAGCGCCTCGTTCACGCGGCGACCGCTGCGCGCCCCCGCCCGCGCTACTACGTCACGACACCCACTTACATCGGTGGTTTCCTGCGGCGCATCCTGTCCACGCGGGCCACTGACCGCATCCTGACGCGGCTCTGAGACAAAAAAACCTGTTCGCTTTTGTCCCATCCGCCGCTAGATGACCGGCTAGAGTTCACCTTTTTTGCTGTGAGGCCGCAAATGGAAAACCTGGTTTTTGTCGTCATGCTCGGGGCCATGTTTGCCGTCGTGCTGGTCTTGGCCATCGGCATCGGGGGGTTTGGTGCAGGCGGCAAGTTCAACGCCAAATACGCCAACAAGATTATGCGCCTGCGCATCCTGTTTCAGGCAATCGCTGTGATCCTGATCGTTCTTTATGTCTATTTGCGCGGACAAGGAGGCCAATAGATGGTCGTTCTCAACAAGATCTACACCCGCACCGGAGACAAGGGTGACACCGCCTTGGGCAATGGTGACCGTGTCGCAAAATTTTCGGACCGCGTAACCGCCTATGGCACCACCGATGAATTGAACTCCTTTGTTGGGGTCGCCCGCCTTGTGGCCGAGGAAGACATCGATGCAGCCCTGTCGCGCATCCAGAATGACTTATTTGATTTGGGCGCCGACCTTTGCCGTCCCGACATGGAAAAAGACGCCGAGGCCGAGTATCCGCCCCTGCGCGTGACCCTTGATCAGGTCGACCGCCTTGAGGAAGAGATTGACGTCATGAACGATGCGCTGGATCCGCTGCGCAGCTTTATCCTGCCGGGTGGTTCTGCCCTGGCGGCGCACTTGCACGTCTGCCGCACAGTTGCCCGTCGCGCCGAACGCTTGGCCGTGGAGTTGGGAGCGCATGAGCCTGTGAACCCTGCGGTGGTCAAGTACCTGAACCGACTCAGTGACTGGTTCTTTGTCGCCGCCCGTGTCGCCAACAATGGCGGCAAGGACGACGTGCTCTGGATTCCGGGCGCGAACCGCTGAAACCTGCATATCAGTTGCGACAAATTGGCCCCTCCCGCGTCCAAGCGACTCGGGTGGCGTCTGTACATGAGCGAAATTTTCTTGCGTTTAGCGCTCACGAAATGACGAAACGCGACGTCGATAGACGCTGACGTGACGATTTTGCCCTGTTGCGATCTGACCCAAGGCGCTATCTAGCCGGGGAGAGCATTGGTGGAGTCGCGTTGCGGCTTGCCGTTTTTGTAAGGAGCAAACGCAAAAATGAAGGTACTTGTGCCTGTCAAGCGCGTGATTGACTACAATGTGAAGGTTCGCGTTAACGCGGATGGTAGCGGTGTCGATCTCGCCAATGTCAAAATGTCGATGAACCCGTTCGACGAGATTGCAG
>NZ_ONZG01000034.1 GCF_900302455.1 Falsiruegeria mediterranea M17 | reverse complement strand
CTCAGGCAGTCAGGCCTTCTGGCTCCGTCAGGCCGTTTGCGCGGCAGCAGGCGGTTAGCGTGTTGGCCAGCAGGCAGGCGATGGTCATCGGGCCGACGCCGCCGGGAACCGGGGTGATGGCGCCGGCGCGGGCAGCGGCGCTTTCGTAATGCACGTCGCCGACCAGGCGGGTCTTGCCTTCGCCCTTTTCAGGTGCGTCGATGCGGTTGATCCCTACGTCGATGACAGTGGCGCCTTCCTTGATCCAGTCGCCCGGTACCATTTCAGGGCGGCCAACAGCGGCAACCACAATGTCGGCGCGGCGCACGACGTCGGGCAAATCCTTGGTGCGCGAATGCGCGATGGTCACGGTGCAGCTGTCACCCAGCAGCAGTTGCGCCATCGGTTTGCCCACGATGTTGGACCGGCCAACAACAACCGCGTCCATGCCCGACAGGCTCCCATGGTGGTCGCGCAGCATCATAAGGCAGCCCAAGGGCGTGCAGGGCACCATCGACTTTTGCCCTGTGCCCAGCAGACCCACGTTCGAGATGTGGAAGCCGTCGACGTCCTTGGCCGGGTCGATCGAATTGATCACCAGGTCTTCGTTCAGGTGCTTGGGCAGCGGCAGCTGCACCAGGATGCCGTGAACGGCCGGGTCATTGTTCAGCTTGTCGATCAGCGCCAACAGATCCTCTTCCGAGGTGTCCACGTCCAGCTTGTGCTCGTAGCTGTTCATGCCGACCTCGACGGTCTGCTTGCCCTTGGAGCGGACATAGACCTGGCTTGCCGGATCCTCGCCCACCAGAACCACCGCCAGACCGGGGGTGATGCCGTTTTCTTCTTTCAGCTTGGCCACATGCTCGGCCACCTGGCCCCGCACATTGGCTGCAAACGCTTTGCCGTCGATAACCTGCGCTACCATGTCTAGATCCCTTCGCTCAAATCCCACCTGCCGCATGGGCGGCGGTCAATCCACGCCGATCACACGTTCCTCGCGCGTGATCGACCAGTCAATCAGAATGCGCCACAGCTGTTCAGCCAGATCGGGGTCCATCCCCCTGTCCCGGGCAGTGGCGCGGACGTTCTGAACCACTTCTTCGACACGAGCCGGAATGCGTGCGGGCAAGGCTTCGCCCGGTTTCAGCTCGGCGGCGCGGTCGATGTATCCGGACCGGGTGACCAACAGGTCGATCAGGTGCCGGTCCAGCTGGTCGATTTCGACGCGCAACGCCTGCATCGAGGCGCACTCGCTTGGCGGTGTCAAAGAGGGCATTTAACAAACTCCTGCGGCCCGGAGGGTACCGGGCCGCAGAAACCGTATTTCAGGGCTTAGAACAAGCCCTCGATCTCACCTGCGTCATTGAGGCAGATGGTTTCGGCCGCGGGTTTGCGCGGCAGGCCGGGCATGGTCATGATTTCACCACAGACCGCGACGATGAAGCCGGCACCTGCAGACAGGCGCACCTCGCGCACCGGAACCGAATGGCCCACGGGCGCGCCGCGCAAGCTCGGGTCGGTCGAGAAGGAGTACTGCGTCTTGGCCATGCAGACCGGCAGGTTGCCGTATCCGGCGGCTTCCCACTCCTTCAGCTGGTTGCGGATCTTGTTGTCGGCCAGAACCTCGTCTGCGCGGTAGATGCGCTTGGCGATGGTGTCGATCTTGTCGAACAGCGACATGTCGTCGGGGTAGATCGGCGCAAAGTTGGCTGTGCCGCTTTCGACCATTTCCACGACCTTTTCGGCCAACGGAGCGGAACCTTCCGAGCCCAGCTCCCAGTGACGCGACAGAACCGCCTCGACACCATGGGTTTCGGCATAGGCTTTGACCGCATCAACTTCGGCGTCGGTGTCGGTGACAAAGTGGTTGATCGCGACCACAACCGGCACACCAAAGGATTTGAGGTTCTCGATGTGGCGGCCAAGGTTGGCGCAGCCGTTGTTCACCGCGTCGACGTTTTCCGCGCCCAGATCAGCCTTGGCAACACCGCCGTTCATCTTCATCGCGCGCACGGTGGCGACCAACACAACCGCGGACGGTGCGATGCCTGCCTTACGGCACTTGATGTTCATGAACTTCTCGGCACCCAGGTCGGCACCAAATCCGGCTTCGGTGACGACATAGTCGGCCACTTTCAGCGCGGTCTTGGTCGCGATGACCGAGTTACAGCCGTGCGCGATGTTGGCAAACGGACCGCCGTGCACAAAGGCCGGGTTGTTTTCCAGGGTCTGCACCAGGTTCGGCTGCATCGCGTCCTTGAGCAGAACGGTCATTGCACCTTCGGCCTTGATGTCGCGGCAGTAGACCGGGGTCTTGTCGCGGCGGTAAGCGACGATGATGTCGCCCAGACGCTTTTCCAGGTCCTTCAGGTCGTTCGCCAGGCAGAGGATCGCCATGACCTCGGAGGCCACGGTGATGTCAAAACCAGCTTCGCGCGGGAAACCGTTCGACACGCCGCCCAGAGACGCGGTGATGGTGCGCAGAGCCCGGTCGTTCATGTCGACCACGCGACGCCATGCGACGCGGCGGGTGTCGATTTCCTGCTCATTGCCCCAGTAGATGTGGTTGTCGATCATCGCCGACAGCAGCGAGTGGGCGCTGGTGATCGCGTGGAAGTCGCCGGTGAAGTGGAGGTTCATCTCCTCCATCGGCACGACCTGCGCGTAACCGCCCCCTGCAGCGCCGCCCTTCATGCCAAAGTTCGGACCAAGCGAGGCTTCGCGGATACAGATCATCGCGTTTTTGCCGATGCGGTTCAGGCCATCGCCCAAACCCACGGTGGTGGTGGTCTTGCCTTCGCCTGCAGGCGTCGGGTTGATCGCGGTCACCAGGATCAGCTTGCCGTCCTCTTTGGACTGGACAGAGTTGATGAAGTCCTGGCTCACCTTGGCCTTGTCGTGGCCGTAGGGCAGCAGATCATCCGAGGAAATGCCGATCTTGGCACCAATCTCCTGAATGGGTTTCTTGTTCGCCTCACGGGCGATTTCAATGTCGGATTTGTAGCTCAT
>NZ_ONZG01000003.1 GCF_900302455.1 Falsiruegeria mediterranea M17 | reverse complement strand
TCACCTTGGCCTTGTCGTGGCCGTAGGGCAGCAGATCATCCGAGGAAATGCCGATCTTGGCACCAATCTCCTGAATGGGTTTCTTGTTCGCCTCACGGGCGATTTCAATGTCGGATTTGTAGCTCATCAGCAAGATCCTTGAAGCATGTCGGCCAATGCCGAAGGGTCGCCCCCTCGGCGCTGTTCAACCCATACCCGCCACCATTTCGAAACAGGGTATAGATTCCGACATTTTCATGCTTCGAAACGGCGTTGGGGGCCGTTAGACGTTTCAAATCGGAAACGCGGTATCCCTTGGGATACTTTCAAGGTGCCCAAGCGCGCTGATCGGGGATGAAAAGCTGCAACCGATCCCCCAGCGCCAGCCCGCCCGGGCGTTCGACCCAGGCTGTAATGCCCCGGCGATTCTTGGCGGCCGGTTTGAACGAGGCGCCATAGCCTGGCGATGTGGCCTCGATCTCGCGCCCAGGCAGCACGCAGGGGCGGTTTTCCATGTCCACGGTCAGCGTGACACCAGACGGCCCCTGAAGGCGGCTGGATGGCGGGACAAAGGTGAAGTCGGGGATGCCCTTGATCACGACTGTTGCCCCCAACAGGCCGGGATCAAGGGCGTCTAGGCCCATATCACCCGCAATGGCGTCCAGCTCCTCCCGCGACAGGATGGTCAACTGCCGCACATTGCGGATTTCCGTGCCTTCAGCGTAGAGATTGCGCACCCTTACACAAGACGCACGGTTGACGCCTTCGTGACGTTCTGCGGGCACGCCTGCAAAGCCACAGGTCAAATGATCGATCGTCTGCGCCTTGAGCGTACGCCCGGACGGTACGTGCCCCAGCCAGACGATTTCCCCTGCATATTGCGTTTCCTTCAACACCGGCATCTCGCGCCTCCTCAGCCTGTATCGGACGTCTTGAGTGATTGGGCACACCATACGGCAATTCGGAAAGTGTGCCAGAGAAACGAGGTGCTCCCGCCCGTCGATCAGGCATCAAAGATGCCCTCCTCCCGTTGGGCCGGGCCGCGCTGCGCGCGGCGGATGGAGACTGTGGCGAACCAGATGTCCCAAACGAAACCGCGCCGAGCCTTAGGCGAGGCGCCCGGCCCAAGGCCGTTAGCGGGGCTGACGCAGTCAGGTCTGCTCGGGCGCGGGAGCACACCTGCTTCGACAAAAAAAGCCCCGGAGGCATCCTCCGGGGCTTGTCTTGGTCTCACCAGCTTATGCCGTTGGTTCCGGCTCCATCCCACCGTCGGCCGACGGTTTCTTGGGCTTGGTCTTGGGAATGGCCGTGACGCTGGGTGCGCTCCCCTCATCCGGGCTGTCACCATCGTCGTCACCAGCGCTCGGAGGCTCGCCGTTCATGACGCGCCGGATCTCTTCGCCCGTCAGGGTTTCATACTCCAACAGGCCTTGCGCCAGACGTTCCCATTCGGTGTTCTTCTCGGTCAGGATCTGATGCGCGCGCTCATAGCCTTCCTGGATGAAGCGCTTCACCTCTTCCTCGATCATCTCCTTGGTGTTGGCCGATACCGAGAAGCCTGCAGTATTGCCACTGTAACCTTCATGCGCCTCGGCATAGTCGATGTTGCCGACCTTGTCGGACATGCCCCACCGCAGCACCATCGCGCGGGCCAATTGGCTGGCTTGCTGGATGTCACCGGCTGGGCCGTTGGACACATGGTCTTCGCCATATTTGATGATCTCGGCCGCTTTACCCGCCATGGTCATCGCCAGCTTCTGCTCACACTCCGACTTGTGCCAGTTCAGGCGGTCGATTTCGGGCAGAGACACCACCATCCCCAAGGCACCACCACGTGGAATGATCGTCGCCTTGTAGACCGGATCGCATTCCGGCAGTGCCAGGCCAACCACGGCGTGGCCGGCCTCGTGATACGCGGTTTTTTCCTTTTGGTCCTGGGTCAGAACCATCGAGCGCCGTTCGGCCCCCATCATCACCTTGTCCTTGGCGTTCTCGAAATCCTCCATCGTGACGAATCGACGGCCCACACGTGCAGCCATCAGCGCCGCCTCGTTCACGAGGTTTGCCAGATCCGCACCGGAGAAGCCCGGCGTACCGCGCGCGATGATGCGCAGGTCGACATCCGGCCCCAGCGGGGTCTTGCGGGCATGCACGCCCAGGATCTTTTCGCGCCCCTTGATGTCGGGGTTGCCTACGGTGACCTGACGGTCAAAGCGGCCCGGACGCAGCAGCGCGGGGTCCAGAACGTCTTTGCGGTTTGTCGCCGCCAGAATGATCACGCCTTCGTTGGCTTCGAACCCGTCCATCTCGACCAGCAACTGGTTGAGTGTCTGTTCGCGTTCGTCGTTGCCGCCGCCATAGCCTGCGCCACGATGGCGGCCCACAGCGTCGATTTCGTCGATGAATACGATACAGGGCGCGTTCTTTTTGGCCTGTTCGAACATGTCGCGCACACGGCTTGCACCCACACCCACGAACATCTCGACAAAGTCTGAGCCCGAAATGGTGAAGAACGGCACACCCGCCTCGCCCGCAATCGCACGGGCCAGCAGCGTTTTACCAGTGCCCGGAGGGCCCACCAGCAGCGCGCCTTTGGGGATCTTGCCGCCCAGACGCGAGAATTTCTGCGGGTTGCGCAGGAACTCGACGATTTCTTCCAGCTCTTCCTTGGCCTCGTCGATGCCAGCGACATCGTCAAAGGTCACCCGGCCATGCTTTTCGGTCAGCATCTTAGCCTTTGATTTGCCAAAGCCCATGGCACCACCTTTGCCACCGCCCTGCATCCGGTTCATGAAGTAAACCCAGACACCAATGAGCAGCAGGAAGGGCAGCAGCGTGATAATGAAGGACTGAAAGCCCGACTGCTGCTGTTTCTCGGCGCGAACCGGAACGTCGTTGTCGATCAACAGCGTCGTGACCTCGGCGTCACCCGGTTTGATGGTGACATAATCCTTTCCGTCCGCCGTTCGATACCGAACCTGTTCGCCATCCAGGGTCACCTGGCTGACTCCGCCGGTTTCAACCGCGCTGACAAAATCGGAATATGTTCGCTCCTGGCTTTGCAGGGTGCCCCCGGATCCGCTGAACAAATTGAACAGTGCAAGAATCAACAGGAACAGTACAACCCAGAAGGCGATATTGCGTGCGTTGCCCAAGGCAAATCTCCCAAATCTTCGGCTTTTGGAGGGTTAGCCGATCAGACCACTAAAATAGAGAGGATTGAGGCAGGTTCAATGCGATAAAAGCGAAGCAATGAACTCTTCTGTCGATGTTGCCCCCTGAATGGACCATCCATTGGCGGCTGCAGCAAAGGGTGCGGCCAGCACTTCATCCCCGCGCCAGGCGGCAGGTGAGGCCACAAGGGCGGCGTGTGGGCGCCCGGTTTCGCGCCAATTCGGGCACTGCAATAGGCCTTTATCACCAAGGGCTGCAATGGTGATGGCGTCCTCTTTCGGGCTAGTCAAACGCCACCTGTTGTCCCACAGCTCTCCGGGGTTGACCCGCAGATCCTTGACGGCGTTGTACTCGCGACAGACCCGCATCCATTGGCGTTGTTTGACAATCCGGCACCCAGCCAGTTGCGCCGGTGTCCCCTGCCCGATCGCAGACAGCGCCATTATCGTGGGCTGCCTCCGGGGCCTGTCTGTTCCACCATTGACCCATGCCACCGCTCCCAGCAACAGGCGCCGCGCGGTTTCCTGCGGCAGGGTCACGAACCGCTCCATGTCCAGCACCACATCGCCTGCGTCTACCTGACAGGTCAAACGCGCCTCGGCCTGCGTGTGATGATCCAGCGCCGCTTGCACATGCGCCATATTTTGCGCAACCTGGGCCAAAGCAGGTGTCGACAGCCCCAAATCGGACAGAGCCTCGCTGGCCTGGCGCATTCGAATGCGCTCAAACCGGGGGCTGTGATTCGATGGATCTTCGATCCAGTCCAGCCCCTGAAGTTGCAGGTAATCTCGTAGCTCTTGCCGACTGTACCCCAACAAGGGCCGCAACAGGGCGATGCCCCCAAGCATCCGCTGCTCCGGCATCGCTGCCAGGCCATCGACACCCGAGGCGCGGCTGAGCCCCATCAGAACAGTTTCGGCCTGATCATCTGCGGTGTGTCCCAACAACAGGGCCTGAACGCCCTGCTCCGTTGCCCAGTCGACCATGAGTTCGTAGCGCGCTTTGCGAGCCTCGGCCTGCAAATTGCCATCCCCTGCCCATCCGGACCACTTCAGTGTGGTGTGCGGAATCCCCCATGCTGCTGCCCATCGGTTGACTTGTCGGGCCTCTTCCGCAGCCTCGTTACGTAAACCATGATCAACCGTCACGGCCTGAACACGGATGTCGGTTGTTGCCGCCAATTGGCTCATCACATGCAGCAAGGCGGTGGAATCCCCACCACCCGAGACGGCAACAGCCACGTGATCCAAATGACGCGCATCAAGAAAAGCTTGCAGAGTGGTCAGCAGCGCTGCGTCGTCCGGGTTCAAGAGCACCCCAGTGAGGTCATTTCCTGTTGCGCATTGCTGACGGCCGCGGCGCTTGGGAAGCGCACGCTGACCTCGGCCAACGTCACACAGGCCTGATCCACCTGCCCCAGACGCCCCAGAGCCGCACCCAGTTCATAAAGTGCATCGGAGGCAACAGGGCCGGTGGAGTTGTTGGTAAAGCTGGCCAGATAGGCGCGGGCCGCTTCGCGGGTGTCGCCCAACCCATCAAGCGCTTTGCCCCGGTTCAGATGTGCGGCAGGGGCCAGCGGGCTGCCCGGGTAAGAGGCGTCGAAATTGTTCAAGAGATCAGCAGCCTTGCGATACTCACCCGCATCCAATGCAGCCTTGGCGGCGTCAAACTCGGCCTTTTCGCCCACAGCCAGCTCAGTGTCGTCTGGCTGGCTCGGCGTCACTGGAACGACAGGT
This sequence comes from Falsiruegeria mediterranea M17, assembly GCF_900302455.1. Classification (GTDB taxonomy): domain Bacteria; phylum Pseudomonadota; class Alphaproteobacteria; order Rhodobacterales; family Rhodobacteraceae; genus Falsiruegeria; species Falsiruegeria mediterranea. The sequence goes on along the minus strand of NZ_ONZG01000003.1, from coordinate 499,989 downwards.
GTGCTGTCGGTATCCCCACCCAATGTGGATGTTTCACCTAGCGTGGACACATCACCGCCCTCCAGTTCGACCAGCCGGAATTCCAGATCGCCGATGCGGTTGGTGCCATCGGCCACAATACGATCGATGCGCTGGTTCATCTGCTCGGTCTGGCGCGTCAGGCGCTGCAAGCTGGCCTCGATTGTGTCGACCCGATCCAGCACAGATCCGCTGGCTTGACTAGACGTCGGCGCGCCGGTTGTCGACAACTCGCGCTTGAGGCGTTGTATCTCCACGTTCAGAACCGTCAGCTCTTGCCGGATGTCGGCCAGGGTCTGCGCGTCCTGCGCGTTGGCCATGCCCGCCGTCAGCCCGATCACGGCTGCGAAAATCAAGCCTCGAACATGCATGCGCTTACCCCGTCAATCCACCGGCCAGCACGGTCACCGCGCGCCGGTTGTTGGCGTAGCACGCCTCTTCGCTGCAAATCTCGATCGGGCGTTCCTTGCCGTAGCTGACCACCTTCAGGCGGCTGCCCGCCACGCCGCGCGAGATCAGGAACTCGCGCGCCGCGTTGGCGCGACGTGCACCAAGGGCCAGGTTGTACTCGCGCGTCCCCTGTTCGTCGGCGTGCCCTTCGATCGTGGCCGCAAAGTCGGTGTTTTCCAGCAGCCAGTTGGCCTGCGCCAAAAGCGTTGCACGGGCTGCGTCGTTCAGGGTGGACTGATCAACCTCGAACAACACGCGATCGCCGACCGCCTGCTGGAAATACGCAGGTGAACTGGGATCCGCCGCTGATCCGGTGCCAGCAGAGCCGCCCAGGTTGACAGCGTTGGTGTCGTCGAGTGCCGAATTGTTTGTACAGGCTGCCATGGCCACAAGCGCCACCGCCATCGAAATCTTGCTCAAAAGGTTCATGTCAATTGTCCCGCGTGTGTCGCTTGTTGTTGATCTTCTCGTATCACAGCCCCCACGCCAAGTGAACGCAAGGGGAACTGTGATAAAGTGCTTGTCATTTCTGCCCCGTTATTTCTGTAAAGGCGACCATGCCGGATCGCTGCCTCCGTCAGGTGTGCGCACCGGGCGCAAGTTCCGGCCCGAGATATCCACCGTATAAAGAGACGAGCGCCCGTTTTCGCCCCGTGTTTCGCGCGTGAACATGATCACCCGACCATTGGGCGACCAGCTTGGCCCCTCGTCCAGGAAAGATGCGGTCAGCAGGCGTTCCTCACTGCCATCAGTGCGCATGACGCCTATGTGGAAGCGGCCCTTGTTCTGCTTGGTGAAGGCGATCAGATCGCCGCGCGGAGACCAGACCGGGGTGCCATAGCGGCCCTGGCCAAAGCTGATGCGCTTCGCCTCTCCGCCGCTGGCTGACATCACATAAAGCTGCGGCGTGCCTGAGCGGTCGCTTTCAAAGACGATCTGTTGACCGTCGGGCGAATAGCTGGGTGCCGTCTCGATCGATGGGGTGCTAGTCAGTCGTTGTGCCTGACCCGAGGCGATATTCATGGTGTAAAGGTCAGTGTTGCCGCCTTGGCTGAGCGAATAAACCACCGTCTGGCCATCAGGTGAAAAGCGCGGCGCAAAGCTCATTGTGCCTTCGGCGCTTTCCAGAACGCGACGTTGCACCTGGCCCACGTCCAGCACATGGATGCGGGGAAAGCCGCTTTCATAACTGGTGTACAGCACCCGGTCGCCGGTGGGCGAGAACCGTGGCGCGAGCACGATAGCCGAACTGTCGGTCAGGTACTGAACGTTGTGGCCATCATAATCCATGATGGCCAGACGCTTGCGGCGCTGATTCTTGGGGCCGCTTTCGGACACATAGACGACGCGGCTGTCGAAATATCCGCCTTCACCCGTGATCCGGCTGTAAACCGCATCGGCCACCTTGTGTGCCATACGACGCCAGCCATCACGCGTGCCGGAAAACTGCATGCCCGGCTCCATTTCCTTGTCCGAAAACACGTCCCAAACGCGAAACCGCACCGTCACGCGGTTGCCCGAGACGTTGACCGCGCCGGTGACCAGGGCCTGAGCATTGATCGCTTTCCAATCCGCAAATTTGATCGGATCGTCAAAGCCCGTGACCTGGCTGATGTAAGCGCTGGCGGGGATTTCGCGGAACAGGCCAGTACCAGAAAGGTCGGCGGCCACCACTCGGGCCAGATCGTCGGCCAATTCCGAGGCCGCCCCGCTGTCGGGAACAAAGTTTGGTACTGCAAAGGGCAGCGGCTCGATCACACCCTCGGTGATTTCGATCCGCAGCGGCTGATTCTGAGCATGGGCCACTGTCACCATCAGTGAAAGGCCCAGAAAAAGGCTTACCAAAAACTTCATCATTTGATCCGCATCCTCTCGGGATTGAATGTCACTTCGATGTCACGCCACTGGCCGTACTTCTCGGCCGGCAGATCATAGCCTTTTGCGCCACATCGGATAATAGCACGTCTTGCCGCCTGATACGCCTGTTGCGCCGAGGACGCAGAGCCGCCCGAACTGTCCAACATGCGGATCGAGCCCGCATCGGGTTTGCCATCCCTTTGCATCGAAAAGGCGACAATGACCGTGGTTTGCAGCGCCTCAGACGACAACGCACCGACGTTCCAGCACCGGGACATCGCCAAGCGCAGCCCGTCCTTTTCACCACCGGTGAGCGGCGGTCCAAGCGGGATGTCCTCCTGGCTGCCCGCCAAAGCCTCGGCCAACGCATCCTGAACCCCGCTGGGAGAGGCCGGTTGCGGCGTCGATTGCTCGGCCGTCTGCGTGGGTCGCGACGGACGACGCGCAGGCGGACGTGGTGAGCGCAGCGGAGCCAGTTCATCGCTTTCCTCGGCCTCGGTCACGATCTGATCCGTGGCCTCTTCGGGGGCGGTCTGCTCCTGTTCCGGCTGCGGCTCTTCTGCGCCCTCCTCAGCCACGACAGGCGGGGTTTCTACCTCATCAGGCTGTGCATCGGGCGGGGGTAGAGCCACGGGCTGCGGGGCCACTCGCTCTACCGGGCGCGGCTTGGGACGCTTGCCCGGCGGGTTCAGGTCGATTGCAGGCTCGGGGTCCGGCTGCACCAGAACAGCTGTGTCCTCGCTGACCTGCGGGTCAGGCACTTCGACCACCGGTTCGGGGAGCGGCTCTGGTGTTGGCTCGACCACGGGTTCGGGTTGTTGTTGCTCCGGCTCGGACTCAGGCTGCGGAGCTTCGGGTACGGCGACCTCAACCTCGGGCGTCTCGGGTTGTTGCAAGGCATCGGGCTGCTGCGCCACCTCGGGCGTTTGCACTGGCGCGCTGAGGGCTGCGAATTCCTCGGACGAAATCACCGAGACGTCCTGCACGTCAAACGGCAAGGGCTCGGACCGGAAGGCTCCGCCGAGAAACGCCCATCCGACCAGGGTCACATGGGCAATTGCCGAGATCTTGGTGCCGGTCTGCAAACCGCTGCCTCACTCTCCGCCTTCATCAAACGTAGGCCCGCCCGTGTCGGTCACAAGGCCCACGTTGGTAAACCCGCCCGCGTTGAGCGCGCCCATGACCTGCATCACCAGCGCATAAGGCACCGCCCCATCCGCGCGCAGGAACACCCGGTCGCTGGAGCGTTCGGCAGCGATGGCACGCAGCTTGGGCACCAGCTCATTTCGGGGAACGCCAGTGGTCTGGATCTCCACCGCCCCCTCGGCGGTGATGGTCACGGTCAGCGGCTCTTCGCCTTCAGATGGCAACGCACCCGCAGCGGTCTTGGGCAGTTCCACTGGAACGCCCACGGTCAACAGGGGTGCGGCCACCATAAAGATGATCAGCAGCACCAACATGACGTCGACAAAGGGCGTCACGTTGATCTCGGCCATGGGGCGCGCACGACCGCGCCTGCGCCCACGCCGACGCCCGCTGGCCTCGGCTGGTTGCTGTACACCCGCCCCCATGGATCAGCTGTCCAGTTGGCGCGACAGGATGGTCGCGAACTCGTCGGCAAAGGCCTCGTACCCTGCCACGATGCGGTCGCTGTCTGCGCTGAGTTTGTTGTAAAAGATTACCGCTGGGATCGCCGCAAGCAGGCCCAGGCCCGTCGCGAGCAAAGCCTCGGCAATGCCCGGCGCCACAACAGCCAGATTGGTGTTTTGTTGCTCGGCAATCTCGATGAAAGCGTTCATGATGCCCCAGACGGTGCCGAAAAGACCAATGAACGGCGCGGTGGAACCCACAGTAGCCAGCACTGGCAGGCCTTTCTGCAGAGCTTCGGCCTCTTTGTTGATGGCCACGTCCATCGACCGGTCGATGCGCGCCTGAGCACCCGCGATCAAACCGCCATCGGTCCGATGCGAGCGGCGCCATTCGATCATGCCGGCGGCAAATATCTTCTGCGAACTGCCCTTGGGCTCTGGTCCGATCTGTTCAAAAAGACCATCCAGAGGCTCGCCTGACCAGAACGACTGATCAAACACAGCCGCCTCACGCCGGGCGGTACGATACATGATCAGCTTTTGAATGATGATAGACCACGCCCAGAATGACGCCACCATCAAGATCAGCATCACCAGTTTGACGGTGAGCGTCGCGCGCGCAAACAATCCCCAAAACGAGAAATCGATCTCCTGCGCCAGCGCCAGAGTTTCTGCTTCCATGAACCTGCTCGTTCTTTGCCTTGCGACCGGTTTTGTCGGCCTTGTTTCGGCCGACGCTACCTCAGATCGGGGTGAAATGCCAACATAACCACCCCGAGCACACGATTTATCGCATCAATGCGCGAATCTCTGCCGGAAGGCGCGTGGGGCGGCCCTCGGTCGTCATGCAGACGGCGGTGACGGAAGCGCGGAAAATTTCCGTGTCACCGCGCGTGATCAGTTGGTTCATGGTCAGACGCACACCGGTCAGATCGGCAATCACCGTCTCGACCTGCAGCTCGTCATCAAACTTGGCTGTATTCAGGTATTCGGCCTCGATCTTGCGCACGACCCAGACCAGGCCTGCGTCCTTCATCGCGTTTTGATCATTGCCTATGTTGCGCACGTAGTCAGAGCGCGCCCGTTCGATGTAACGCAAGTAATTGGCGTGATAGACGATCCCGCCCATGTCGGTGTCTTCGTAATAGACGCGAATGGGAAAGAGATGTGTCACTGCGCTGCCCCCATCCGAGCAAAGATCCGCAGGGCGTGCGATGCATCCTGCGCGGCGGCAGGCAGCACCGGCTCATAAGCCGCCCGGATCACCTCGGCGATGTCGGGGCGCAGAATGGTGGTCTCACCGGCCACAGCCAACGGTGATCGGTCGCGAAAGGCCAGATCGGACCACAACAAAATGGTCTGCACCACCTGGCTAAGCGACAGTGTTTCGGCCGAGACCTTGGACAGCTCAGCATCCATGCGAAGAAAGACAAAAGCGGCCTTGATCGCCCCGTCCTGCTCGAACCGGAACGAGCGGTACTGGTTGGCGTCCATTTCGGTCAGCCGCGCCACCAAGGGGGCCAGATCGGGCACCAGACGGTCCAGGTCCGGCACCTCGAGCAGTTCGGCCCAATCGCGGAAAAAGAACACCATGCAATTGGCGCCCAGTTCAGGGTCCGTTTCGGCCATCTTGTGCCCCGCAAGCGTCACAACCGCCTCAAACGCGCCTTTGACGGTTTCCAGCGTCTGTTCCTCGACCCCAAAAACAATTGGCACGATCGGGCGCGACCAACGGGCAAACACGAAATCGCCACCGTCACGGGTGAACAGAGCCTCGATCTCTTGCGGTGTCATGCGTCTTGCGCCTCCAGATACCGGCCCCACTTTCGCTGCAGGGCCTCAGCGGGATCTATGCCCTGCCAATCCGCAAACAGCAACACAAAGCCCAAGAGATCGGCGACCTCATCTTCCAGATTCCGGCGCGATCCCGTGCCGCGCCCCTGCCCCGAGAGTTTCAGATAGGCCGACGTCACCTCGCCCAACTCCTCGGTCATTTTGCCCAGATACCAGGTGGCGTCGCGCTCTACATCGAAACGCTCTGCATAGAGTTCTGAAATCCGGCGCGCCAAAGCGGTCAGGTCTGAAAGTCGCTCATCCATGGTTTCTTCGTGTTCCAAATACGGCCGCCGGAGGCGTCCCTAACCAAACAAATCACTCTGACTTTTGGGCATGGGCAAACCCAGATGCGCCCAGGCCTTTTGCGCCAGCATCCGCCCGCGCGGCGTGCGCTGGATCAGGCCCTGTTGCAACAGATAGGGCTCGATCACCTCTTCCAGCGCATCACGGCTTTCCGACAGGGCTGCCGACAACGTCTCGATCCCCACGGGACCGCCGCTGTAGTTTTCGGCAATCAGCTTCAAATACCGTCGGTCCGCGCCATCCAAGCCCAGTTGATCCACGCCAAGACGCGTAAGCGCGCCATCAGCCAACTCGCGGGTGATGTGCCCGTCGCCCTCGACCACGGCAAAATCCACCACCCGGCGCAGCAATCGGCCAGCGATCCGAGGGGTGCCGCGGGCGCGACGCGCAATCTCGCGCGCGCCTTCGTCATCTGCAGGCGCGCCCAGCTTGCGGGCGTTGCGGGTGACGATTTCGTGCAGTTCATCCACCGTGTAGAACTGCAGCCGCGTCGGGATGCCAAAGCGGTCGCGCAGCGGCGTCGTCAGCAGACCCATGCGCGTTGTCGCCCCCACCAGCGTGAAAGGCTGCAATTCGATCCGCACCGTGCGTGCGGCGGGTCCTTCACCGATCACCAGATCGAGCTCGAAATCCTCCATCGCGGGATACAGCACCTCTTCGACAGCCGGATTCAGACGGTGGATCTCGTCGATGAACAGCACGTCGCGGCTTTCCAGATTTGTCAGGATCGCCGCCAGATCGCCCGCCTTGGCCAAGACAGGCCCGGAGGTCATGCGAAAGTTCACGCCCAACTCGCGCGCCACGATCTGCGCCAGCGTAGTTTTGCCCAGGCCGGGGGGACCGTGGAACAGCGTATGGTCCATTGCCTCGCCGCGTTGTTTGGCGGACTGGATGAACACGCGCAGGTTGGCCCGCGCCTCGGCTTGGCCGATGAATTCACCCAAGCCTTGCGGACGCAGGGCGCGGTCGTTGTCCTCTGGCAGCGGGTCGGGGCGCAAGGCGGGGTCAGCGTCGATCATTCATCTCACCCCTTGGGTGCCAGCAGTTTCAGCGCCGCGCGGATCAGTTCCGCCTCACCCGCATCGGGGTTGGACACCGCGGCCTCAGCCACCGCCGACGCCGCATCAGAGGGGCCATATCCAAGGTTTGAGAGCGCCGACAAAGCGCCCGCCGAGGCGGCTGCCGCTCCAGAGGGGGCCGCCGGTTTCTTGCGCGGCTTGGGTTTGGGTGCTGGATCTGCTGCTTCGATCACGTCCAACTCGGGGCCGTCCATCGCCTCGGTCACCGTGCCGCCCAAGGCCATGACACCCGGCGCCTTGTCCTTGAGGTCGAGCACGACACGCTGTGCGGTTTTGGGACCGACACCTTTGGCCGCCTTGACCGAAGCCCAATCGCCAAGCGCAATGGCGCGGCTGACCCCATCCGGCCCCAGCGTGCCCAGAATGGCCAACGAGACCTTGGCGCCGATCCCTTGCACGGAACACAGCAGACGATGCCACTCTTTCTCGATCAGCGAAGTGAAGCCATAAAGCTGCATCAGATCTTCGCGCACCACCATGTCGGTATAAAGCGAGACCGCTTCACCCACGCCGGGCAACGACGCCAGCGTCCGGTCCGAGCAATACACGATATACCCCACCCCCCGCACGTCGATCAGGATGTGATCGGCGGCCCGATAATCCAGCCGCCCTGTTAGCTTGCCAATCATGCCTGTACCTCTCGCAGCCGGATATCACCCTTGCCGCCATAATGCGCGTGGCACATGGCGATGGCCAGAGCATCCGCCGCGTCGGCGCCCGCAGGCTGACAGCCGGGCAATTGCAGTTTCACCATGTAAAGGATCTGCTGCTTGTCGGCGTGACCTGCGCCAACGATCGTTTTCTTGACCTTGTTGGGGGCATATTCGCCGATTGGGATGCCCGCCTGCGCCAGGGTCAGCAATGCCACCCCGCGCGCTTGGCCCAGTTTCAGCGTGCCCGCGCCATCCTTATTCACGAATGTCTGTTCGATGGCCGCCTGATCTGGAGCGTGCCGGGCGACCACGTCGGTGAGCTGCTCATGCAACGACAAGAGCCGCTCTGCCAGATCGCCCGAACCAGAGGTGCAATGACCGTTGGCAACGTGGCTCAACCGGCTGCCGTTTGATTCGATTACGCCCCATCCCATGGTCCGCAATCCGGGGTCGATGCCCAGAATTCGCATAAATCCGCCCACGCCCTGCTCGTTTTTGTAACGTTTCTCACGGACTAGCACGAAAGGAGAACATTTTCCAAGCGCTTTGCGTTCACAGAAAAAAACGACGCCGCCTGTTCCGCACGCGACTTTCAGTCTGAAAACGACATGCTGCAATGCAGAAAGCGACACTTTTTCGACACCTGATCACCCTTTATTTCATGACTGTTTCAGCCATTTCGACCCTTGCAGAAATTGCATAGGACACATGCAATTTTGATCTCTTGTGCCGGTGATTTGCCCGCCATAAGTGCGGCTCAGAACGAACACAGTGACTACTCACACAAACCAGAAGGAACATGGATATGGCTGCACTGGACACCACCCGCACCTATGGCTCGACCGGCCTCGTTGGCCGTATCGGCGCAACATTCGCATCCGCAGTGAACGCAATCGCCCTGTGGAACGACGCCCGCGTCACCCGCAACACCCTGTCGGAACTGTCCGACCGCGAACTGGAAGACATCGGTCTGATCCGCGGCGACATCGACGGCGTTGCAGAAGGGTCGCACCGCTTCTGAGCCTCTCTTCCCCGTCTCTCCCTCGGGGATCACAAGAAACGCCGCATGACCCCTGTCATGCGGCGTTTTCTTTTGTCGGAATGGCCGACAAGTCGAACCGGCGATCAATCCTGCCCTAGCGCAGGACTGGACCGATCTTTGATGCGATGAATTCCGAAACAGGATCGACAGCCATCAAGGCAGCACCGCCCTGCTCGACAACAGTTCCCTCGCTCAACCGCGCAAGCCGATCCTCGTATCCCGCAGGGCCCAGGTTGGCCAGCAGGAAGCCCTTGAACGCAAGAAAGCCAAACACAAAGAGTGCCAATGCACGCAGGGATACGCCGGGCCGGGCCCGTCGTGGTTTCACCTCGATCAGCCCGTCAGAGCGCAGGCGGTGTGTGTACCCGCGCGACATGGCCTGATGTTTCCGCGTCAGTTTACTGACACGACGATTAAAGTGGAGATGGTCCTCAACCATGGCAGCCTCCGTCTCACCGGCCCCCACCAGCGATTGAGACAACCTACGGCCAAAATGTGTCCGAACCAAGGCCCACGTCTAAAATGCCCCTAAAACTGGTCTAAATTGCGGCATTTCTTTGAATTGTGAGCGTTGTCCACTCACCAATCTCGTCGCGATGAACCAGATTGTTTCCGTTCTGCGCATAGACCTCGACCACTTCGTCGGCCTGGTCGTTCAAAATGCCCGACAGAATCGCGTATCCGCCGGGGCGCAGGTGCGATGTCACATCCGGAGACAGGGCCACCAGCGGACCTTTGAGGATATTGGCAAAGACCAGATCATAGGGCGCATGGGCCGCCAGATCGGGGTGATCAAAGCCCGCAGCCTCCAGACATTTGACAGTACCTTCCATGCCGTTGGCCTTGAGGTTGGCTTCGGCCACATCCACCGCGACCTCGTCGATGTCGCTGGCTAGGATATCGCCGGTCCAGACCCGCGCCGCCGCCATGGCCAGAACGGCGGTGCCGCAGCCGATGTCGGCCACTTTGGCGCCTTCAAACCCGTCTGAAATCAGCCGGTCCAGCGCACGCAGGCACCCCAGCGTGGTGCCGTGGTGACCTGTGCCAAACGCCATCGCCGCCTCGATCAGCAGCGGGATGCTGCCCTCGGGCACCTTGTCGGCGTCATGGCTGCCGTAGACAAAGAAGCGGCCTGCTTCGACCGGGGCCAGTTCACGACGCACATGGGCGACCCAGTCGGTTTCGGGCAGTTCCGAGATGACGAACGGCTTGGCCTTGAACGTTGCAGCCAACAGTGCCAGCCCTGCCTCGTCCGGGGATTCCGTAAAGTAGCCACCGACTTCCCACAGGCCCGAGCCGTCCTCGACTTCGAATACACCGATGCCGGTGGGTTCGGGGGTCAGGCGTTCCATCGCCTCGCCCAGGGCTTCGGCGGGGGCTTTGCCCATCAACGTGGTAAGTGCGGTAAAGGTCGGCATCAGCGTCTCCTGAATCTGTCCGCATGCGCGTAGGGCCGTGGCGGCTCAAGGTCAAGCTCGGATACCATGGTGCGGCCGAGGGATTGCACATAGAGCCAGCCCCACCAGGCCGCCCCTGCCCCAACCAGTATGGTGACGACCGCTTGCGCATAGATGACGCCGGGCGCACCGTACCAACCTGCCAGGACCCAGGCGAAGGGCAGCGTGAGCATCCCGTCCCGGATCCATGACACCAACGTGGCCCAACCGGGCTTTGCCAGCGCGTTGAAGGCAGCCGAGGCCACATAGAGTGCGGCAGCAAAGACAAAGCCGCCCGCGCCGATATAGACAAAGCTCAGCACCACCTCGACACCGGCGCCAGTGACGGCAAATGCCTCGACGATCCACGGACCAAGCAAGGCCAGCAGAGACCAGGTGACAGCGGTGTAGATTAGACCAAAGATCAGCGCATCACGATAGGTGCGGCACAGACGGTCGTGGCGCTGCGCACCAAAGTTCTGGCCAAAAATGCCACCGATGGCCCCTGAAAGCGAAAAGATCCCACCAAAAGCCACAACGGTCAGGCGACCCACGACGGCCCAGCCGGCCATCGCCTCATCCCCGAAGCCCGCCATGACGGCGGTCAACAGGTAGTTGCCTACGGGTGTTGCCATCTGCGCTGCAATCGCTGGCAGGGCGATGGCGAAATAAGGCGCCGCAGTTTCGCGCAACCCATTCAGGCTGGGCCGCGCCAGCAAGTCATGCGTGCCGATGGCAAAGCGCAGCGCCACCACCAGCATCACAACGCGCGAGATGTTCAGCCCCACGGCCGCACCATCCAAGCCCCAGCCAAAGCCCACGATCATGATCGGGTCGATCACCATGGCAACCACGCCCGAGGTCAAAGTGACCATCATCGACCGCATTCCGTCGCCTTCGGCCCTGAGTGTGCCATTGGCAATCATCGACACGGCCATGACACCGAGGCTGGGCACCGACATTGCCAGATAGCGCGCTGCAAGCGCCGCCGTCTCTCCGGTCGCGCCAGACAGCGCGATAATGTCGTGCCGGAAGATGAAAATCATCGCGGCCACCGAGCTTTGGATCGTGAAGGCGATCATCGCTGCACTTGTGGCATTGCGGCGCGCCAGCGGTCGGTTGTCTTCACCAATGCGGCGCGAAACAAGAGCGGTGGAGGCGATCATCAGGCCGATCCCGGCCGAGACCGAGAAATACTGGATCGCAAAAGCAAAGCCGATGGCGGCCATCAACTTGGGGTCGCCCAGCTGTGAAATCCAAAAAAGGTTGGCGGCATCCACGAGAAAGACAAAGGTGATCCCCATGGCCCCCGTCATGGTCATGCGCACCACATGCCCCATGGTGGAGCCGGTCACGAACCGCCCTTTGTCAGCCATCCGCACTCATTCCGCAGGCGCCGGTTGGGGCCGAGCAAAGATTGTCTCGTGTCCGGGTTCCGGATGGCGTGGGATCAGCATCGACAAGGCCAACGATATCATCGCCATACAGGACGCCAGAACAAAGACCGCCGCCGGAGAGACTACCCACAAGAGGCCAAGCAACACTGGCAGGAAGACCGCCGCGATGTGGTTGATGGTAAAGGCCACGGCTGCCGTTGGCGCGATATCACCGGGATCGGCGATCTTCTGGAAATAGGTCTTCAGCGCCATCGCCAGACCAAACAGGATGTGATCGATCACATAGAGGAACGCCGCCAGCATGAAGCCCCAGCCAAACCAGTAGAGCCCCCCATAGGCCCCAAAGACCAGCGCCAAACCAATGTACTCAAACATCAGCGTCCGGCGCTCACCGAACTTGGCGACGGCCTTGCCCAAAAAGGGGGCCGCAAACATGTTGATCACCAGGTTGATCAGATAAAGGCCGGTCAGCTCGTGCACCTCGAACCCAAAGCGTTCGACCATCATGAAGCCGGCAAAAACCATGAAGATCTGCCGCCGCGCGCCGGACATGAACTGCAGCGCGTAATAGAGCCAGTATCGTTTCCGCAGCACCATCTTCTTGACCTGCGGCGTCGGCGCCTCGAATTGAGGATAGGCCAGCAGACAGAAGACCGCGATGGCCGCCGTCACCCCGCCCGAAAGCATGAAGACGATGTTATACGTCAGGTTGAGAGTGTCCCACATCATCACGATCAGGACAAAAACCACGGTCGTTGTGGCAGACCCGGCTGCCATCAGCCAGCCCAGCATTTGCGGTGCCCGCTCCTTGGGCAGCCATTGCAACTGTAGAGATTGGTTCACAGTCTCATAATAATGAAACCCAATCGAGCTAAGCAGGGTCAGAAACAGCAGGCCCTGCAAGCTGGGAAACCAAGCGGTAAAGGCCGTGGCGACCCCCAACATGAAAAGCGAGATCAGCCCGAGCACCTGCTCGCGCACGAAGATGATGATAGCGATGACCCCAACGGCCAGAAATCCCGGAATCTCGCGCACGGTGTGCAGCAATCCGATGTCCGCACCATCAAAATCTGCGACCTCGATGACGAAATTGTTCAGCAGCGCATACCAAGCATAAAACGCAATCGGCATGGCCATTGCGGTGACAAACAGTAGGGTAAAGGGCCGCCGCCAGAACGGAAGGGAGTGCGCCTCGGCAAGGGGGATCGGTTTCATCATGAGATTTCTCTACGCCGATTGGTGGGCGCTGGCGAGCGCAAAGCGACCAGCGCACATCTCGTCTGCGTCAGCGCGCAGATATTTTGGAGTATCAAGCGTTCTGGCTAGGCAGCGTGTCAGGCGACAATCAGAGAAAGCTCTGCGGATCGATGTCGACGCTCAGGCGCAAGTCCCCTGTCAGGCGCAGAGGTGCGATCCAGCGGGCAATGGCATCCTGAATGGGCGCGCCCTTGTCCGCCTTGACCAAGAGCCGCACCCGGTGGCGTCCGCGAATGCGCGCGATAGGGGCTGGCGCGGGCCCAAACACCTGCGCGCCAATCTGGCGAAGAGGACCGTCGTTGCGCGCCAGGGCGTTTCCCAGGTCAAAGACTGCCGCCACATCTGGCCCCGACAGCACAATCCCTGCCATACGGCCATAAGGCGGCACACCAGCGGCCTGCCGTTCCGCCGCCTCGGCTGACCAGAACCCGTTCTCGTCCCCCGACAGGATCGCGCGGATCACCGGATGCTCGGGCTGGAACGTCTGCAGCAGCGCCTGACCCGGCTTTTCGGCCCGACCCGCACGCCCCGCGACCTGCCGCATCAGTTGGAAGGTGCGCTCGGCGGCACGCAGATCCGAGCCCTGTAGGCCCAGATCAGCGTCGATCACGCCCACCAAGGTCAGGTTGGGGAAGTTGTGCCCCTTGGCCACCAGCTGCGTTCCGATGATGATGTCGGCCTCGCCCTCGGCAATCTCTTCAATCTTGGCCTTGAGTGCACGGGCCGAGCCGAACATGTCCGAACTGAGCGTTACAATCCTGGCATCTGGGAACGCCTCCAGTGCTTCTTCAGCCAGCCGTTCGATGCCTGGTCCCACTGGGGCGAGTTTGCCTTCGACCTCACACGAGGGGCATTTGTCCGGCATCGGTTTGGTCTCGCCGCACTGGTGGCACATCAGGCGCTTGAGAAAGCGATGTTCAACCATGCGTGCATCGCAGTTGTCGCAGCCAATCTGATGGCCGCAGGCCCGGCAGATTGTCACCGGCGCATAACCTCGACGATTGATGAACAAGAGCGACTGCTCGCCCTTGGCGCGCCGGTCCTCGACGGCCTGCCGCAAGGTGGGAGAGATCCAGGTGCTGGCAGGCATGCTTTCGGCCCGCATGTCGATGGTGCGCATCTCAGGCATGACCGAAGGGCCAAACCGCGAGGTCAGCTCGATCTTGTCGTATTTGCCTGCGTCCGCATTGGCCCAGCTTTCCAGCGACGGCGTGGCACTGGCCAGCACCACCCGCGCGCCGCACATGGCCGCGCGCAGCACTGCCATGTCGCGGGCGTTGTACGTGACTCCATCTTCTTGTTTGTAAGACGTGTCGTGTTCTTCATCCACGATGATCAGGCCAAGGTGGCGGAACGGCAGAAACAGCGACGAGCGCGCGCCAACCACCACCTGCGCGTCCCCCTGCCCCACCATGCGCCAGACCCGGCGACGTTCCGTCATCGTAACGCCCGAGTGCCATTCGGCTGGCCGCGCGCCAAACCGAGCCTCGATCCGGGTCAGGAATTCGGCGGTCAAAGCGATCTCGGGCAGCAGCACGAGGGCTTGTTTGCCAAGGCGCAGACATTCGGCGACGGCCTCAAGATAGACCTCTGTCTTGCCAGAACCGGTCACGCCCTTGAGCAGCGTTGTGCCGTACTTCTGGGATTGCAGTCCAGCACGCAGGGTTTCGGCGGCAGTGGCTTGGTCGTCGCTCAAGTCCTTGCTTGGCAGGTCGGGGTCCAGATGCGGATAGGGAAGATCGCGAGGACTGTCCTCCTCTCGGACCACACCTTGTTTGACCAGCCCCTTGACAACTGTCGGAGTCACCCCGGCCATATCCGCCAGTTCCCTGAGCGTGAACGACAAGCCGCCGTATTCGCGCAGCACCTCGAGCACGCGGCGGCGGGCGTCGGTCTGACGATCTGGCTCTCCTTCACCCAGGCGATAAACCTTGCGCATGGATTGCGGATCACCCAAGCCCGGCGTGCGGGTGGCCAGCCGCAGCATCATCGACATGGGCGTCAGCGTGTAATCCGCAGCACGGCCCAGAAACACCCGCATCTCGTCCCGCATGGGGGCCACGTCGAGCACCCGGATGACAGAGCGAATCCTGGACCGGTCGAAATCTCCCTGTCCCGGCCCCCAGACAACGCCCATCACCTTGCGGGGACCAAGCGGGACCTCGACAAAGGCGCCCCGAAAACAGCCGCCTTCGGGCGCCTTGTAATCCAGAAGCCGATCAAGGGGTTGCGTGGTCAGAACAGCAACCAGATCACCTTGGTCGAAATACTCTGGATCGTGCACGGATCACCTTTCGTGGGCCAGGGGTTTCAGTGGGTCCCTTCATGAGGTAAAGGCATCCGGGACAGAGGCCAACCCATCAAAGGACTGCCCCCATGAAATTCTTCGTTGATACCGCCGAGATCGACGCCATTGCCGAGCTGAACGACCTGGGCATGGTGGACGGTGTGACCACCAACCCCTCGCTGATCAAGAAATCCGGTCGCGATATTATCGAGGTCACCAAAGAAATCTGTGATCTGGTCGACGGCCCCGTATCGGCCGAGGTCACCGCAACAGACGCCGAGACGATGATCGCCGAAGGCCGCAAGCTGGTCGAGATTGCTGAAAACATCGCCGTCAAAGTGCCGCTGACCTGGGACGGTCTGAAGGCCTGTAAAACGCTGACCGACGATGGTCACATGGTCAACGTGACGCTCTGCTTCTCGGCCAACCAGGCGCTGCTGGCGGCCAAGGCGGGCGCGAGCTTCATCTCGCCGTTCATCGGTCGGCTGGATGACATCAACCTCGACGGCATGGAGATCATCGAGGACATCCGCACCATCTATGACAACTTCGGGTTTGAGACCGAAATCCTGGCGGCGTCGATCCGTTCGGTGAACCACATCCTAGACAGCGCCCGCATCGGCGCCGACGTGATCACCGCCCCGCCTGCCGTGATCAAGGCGATGGTGAACCACCCGCTGACCGACAAAGGCCTCGATGCCTTCCTGGCGGACATCAAAGCCGCCGACATCAAGATCCTCTGACTTCGGCGGGCGGGGCACTCCCGCCCTCTGTTGCTCGATCAAAGATCTAGCGCCTCCGGTTGGGCCGGGCAGCGCGCCTGCGGCGCGCTGCGGTTGCGCCAAGTCACTACTGGATCGATCAAAACTCCTACCGCGCCGCGCAAAGCGCGGCGCCGGGCCCAACGGGAGGGGCCAGATCTTGGATCTGGTGCCACCGGGCGGGAGCCCCCCTTTGCCGCTCCGGTGGTAAACCGCGCACAAGTCTCGACATTTTGACAGGCCAGTTGATTTTTCCGCACCAAACCCGCATTCACATGCTATAAACCGGCCCAACACATAAACGAGGCTAGAATGAGCAGCAGCCCGAAACTGGAAAACGCCCTGCGCGAGGTGATCATCGCCAAGCCCGATACCGTGCTTGACGACAAGGACCTGATGCATGCGCTTGTCGCCGCCAACGAGCGCGCGATGGGGGGCAATATTGTCGATCTGCGTGGCATCGCCATGGAACGGCTCGAGGCACGGTTGGACCGGCTGGAGGACACCCACCGCTCTGTCATCGCCGCAGCCTACGAAAATCTGGCGGGCACAAATCAGGTTCACCGGGCTATCCTGCGCATGATGGATCCCACCGACTTTGAAACCTTCCTCAAGGACCTGGGTGGAGAAGTTGCCGAGATCCTGCGCGTGGATGCGATCACCTTGGTGCTGGAATCTGTGCAGAACGACAACGATCCTGCGATCCATCGTTTAGGGGACGTCCTGAGCATTGCTGAACCCGGTTTCATCGAAAACTATCTGACCAACGGGCGCAACACCAGCGCGCGTCAGGTCACTCTGCGGCAGTTGCAAAGTGCCTCGACCCAGATCTACGGCCCCCGCGCCGACTGGATCCGGTCCGAGGCTTGCCTCAAACTCGACTTCGGCAATGGCCGCCTGCCCGGCATGTTGGCCATGGGGGCCGAGGACCCGCACCAGTTTACCCCGCAGCAGGGCACCGATCTGCTCTCGTTCTTTGCGGGCGTGTTTGAGCGGTCGATGCGCCACTGGCTGTCATGAGCCTCATCTCTCCGGCTTGCCGCGATGCGCTCCAGTCTTGGCTGGATGCGCAGAAATCGCTGATGGGCCGGTCCGAGAACACGATTACGGCCTATCAGGGGGACGTCACCGAGTTCCTGTCGTTCATGACGTTGCACCACGGCGAACCCCAGGGCCTCAAGCCATTGGAAAAGATCACGGTCAGCGACATGCGCTCGTGGATGGCGCATGTGCGCAGTGATGGCGTAGGGGCCCGGTCGCTGGCCCGCAAACTGTCGGCGGTCAAAAGCTTCTACAAGTGGCTTGCCGAGCGTGAAGGGTTTGAACCTACCGCCGTTTTGTCGACCCGCGCCCCCAAATTCCAGCGCAAGTTGCCCCGCCCATTGCCGCAGGAGGCAGCCAAGGCGATGATCGAAACGGTCGAGCTCCAGTCGATGTCCGATTGGGTCGCAGCGCGCGATGTCGCTGTCGTCACGCTGCTTTATGGCTGCGGCCTGCGCATTTCCGAGGCGCTGTCGCTGCAAGGCAAGGACGCCCCCCTGCCCAGGAGCTTGCGCATCTTCGGCAAGGGCAACAAGGAACGTGTGGTGCCGGTGATCGACGCCGCCCGCGACGCGGTCGAGACATATCTGCGCTTATGTCCGCACGCCAAGGACCCGGACGCACCTTTGTTTCGCGGCGTGCGGGGTGGGGCACTGTCGCCGCGCGCCATTCAAGGCGCCATGGCCAAGGCGCGGATGCAGTTGGGCCTGCCTGCAACGGCGACGCCGCACGCCATGCGCCACAGCTTTGCCACCCATCTGCTGGAAGCAGGCGGTGACCTGCGCGCAATCCAAGAGCTGTTGGGGCATGCTTCGCTGTCCACCACGCAAGCCTATACCGCCGTGGATACGAAGCATCTGATGGACATCTACAACCGCACACACCCCAAGGCGTGACACGTTTTACCGATGGTCAGGGATTCCTTCCCTTGCAGCCATTCTCAGGGACCAAACGTTTGCAGTCCGACGCGTTTTCCGCCATGAGAGACACATGACACCGCAGTTCAAAGCTCTCTCCGTCCACCTGCTGACAGCCACCGGCGCCGTCTTTGCGATGCTGGCCATGTTGGCCGCCGTTGACCTCAAATGGGACCTGATGTTCCTATGGTTGGTCGTCGCCTTCTTTGTCGATGGCATTGATGGTCCGTTGGCCCGAAAGTACAACGTCAAAACCAATGCACCCGAGTTCGATGGCGTGCTGCTTGATCTGATCATCGACTATCTCACTTATGTCTTCATCCCAGCATTTGCCCTGTTCAAATCCGGCCTCATGGATGGCTGGACGGGCTGGTTTGCGATCATCGTCATCACCTTTGCCAGTGCGATGTATTTCGCCGACACGCGAATGAAGACCAAGGACAATTCCTTTTCCGGTTTTCCCGGCTGCTGGAACATGCTGGTGCTGGTGATCTTTGCGCTGGAACCCAATTTCTGGGTCAGCCTCGGCCTGGTGACGACCCTGGCCATCGCGATGTTCCTGCCCCTCAAATTCATCCACCCGGTGCGCACCGAACGCTGGCGTCCATTAAGCCTGTCGATGGCGCTGGCGTGGACGTTCTTTGCCGGTTGGGCAGCTTGGGTCGATTTCCACCCTGAAAGCTGGGCTCATTGGGGTCTGATTGTCACCAGTTGTTATTTGCTGGTGGCTGGCATTGCGCAACAGCTGATCCCCGTACGCAACGCCTGATCCTCAAAGTACATCGTCGATGACAAAGCTGCGGCCGTTGTGCTCAAAGCTTTCACCTGCCTTGGCGCCAACCATCGCTTTGTAGATCGGGCTTTGCGGGGAAATACCCATATAGGTCACCCCGTCCACCTCGAACCGCGCAGTGGATACGGCGACGATGAAGTTGCGCCTGTTGAACGACACCAGCGATCCCGGCCCAACCGTGTCGGTCAGCGAAAAATCCATGTTCTCGATCACATCGACCTTGGCATGATGGGTCTGCACCGGCGTATCAAAGGCCGCGGCCAGATCCGCGTTTTCCCGCGCGGCCACTTGATCGTCCTTGTCGTGGGTTTCACGCTCATCCATCTGACTGTCTTGCAGGAACGCCTCGTAATGCGCGATAGCTGTGGCCAGCTCGGCCTCTTCCATCGACAGAAGTTTGTCGTGAACGGCCTGTTTCAACGCAGCGCGATCCGTGGTCATGGCGGTCTCCTTGAGATTTGTTCGGGCATAATGTGCTGTATTCCAACCCTATCTTGCCTTGATCCAAATCAGATGAGCAAGCCCGCGGCGCCCTCGTGTCTGAGCAGGGCCACCTTCATCTCGACCCCGCCCTTGCCGGAAAACCCGGTCAGACCCCTGGCACCCATCACGCGGTGGCAGGGAATGATAACCGGGATCGGGTTGCCGCCGCAGCCCTGCCCAACGGATTGCGCCGAATAGCCCAGGTCCTTGGCCAACTCGCCATAGGTGCGGGTATAGCCGAACGGGATGGCCAGCATTGCGTCACAGACATCGCGCTGCATTTGCGAGCCTTCCACCCTGAGCGGCAAATCAAAGGTTTCCAACTGGCCTGAGTCATAGGCAGCCATCTGCTTCGCCGCCTCGGTCAGAAGCGGGGTAATCTCGCCCTGATCCTCGCCATCCCAATCCAGCTTGGTAATGGCACCATCCTCCTCGACGATCCCAAGGCGTCCAAATTGTGTATCAACGGCTATCATCGGCATGGCGACAGGGTTCCAGAAGCTCAGGCCGGACACAAGTCACTTTTGTTTCAGACGCAAGGCCCGCACCGTGTTTGGGCGATCCATAAGAGCGTCATAGCCGGTTGTATCTTCGGCCATCAACAGCGCATTGAGGATCGCTTCTTCTGCCGCTTCGATCACCGCCTCGAACAGCGGCGAGCAGGCATCGTTGGACAAAACCTCGCCGCTGCTCACCGAAAACGCCAGGGCATAGTCGCCCGATCCGTTCGACAGGGCCGATCCGATGCGGGCGAGCCCCGCAAAGCTGCGGGTCGCCAAGCGGGTCAGGTTGCGAGCGCACAGCGGCGCGTCCGTCGCGATGATCAAGACGATGGAACCGTCGGCATCAGCCTCGGACGTTTCGGACAAATCGCAGCCGTCCACGCGCAGGGTTCCGCCAAAGTTGGACTGCACCAGCACGCCCAGGCGATGATCGCCCACAACACGTGATGAGTTGCCAATTCCCCCCTTCAAACCAAACGAGATTGTACCGGTCCCGGCCCCAACGCAGCCTTCCGCCACCGGCCCGCCGGTTGCCGTGTCGAGCGCCTGGCGCATTTCACCAATGGTGGGACGAGCGGCGCGGATGTCGTTCAGGCGACCATCGTTGGTTTCGCCCACAACGGCGTTGATCGAAGTGACCAGTTCGTTGCCGGGCTGCGCCAATGTGCGCTGCACCAGCGCCTCGACCCCGCGACCAACGGCCAGTGTATTGGTCAAAAGAATGGGCGTTTCCAGCTCGCCCAACTCCTGCACCTGCGTGGCACCCGCGAACTTGCCGAAGCCGTTCAAGACCGAAAGCCCGGCGCGGGGGCGTTCCGCGAACACATTGCCGGGGTGCGGCAGGATGGCGGTCGCACCGGTTCGGGTGCGCGCGCCTTCGTTCAAGGTGACGTGACCAACAGCCACCTGCCCAATGTCCGTGATCGCGTTCAGCGGACCGGGCGGAAATCGCCCGATCGTCAGCCCTAGATCACGGGCGCGCGGCATCTCAGCTCAGCGCCTCGTCACAACGACCGCAGACACCCGCGTGACTGTGGCCACCCACATCGGGCAGGATTTTCCAGCAGCGCTGACACTTGGCACCATCGGCCTTTTCGAACACCACCGATACCCCGTCGATTTCCGGCACACGGAACGCCTCCGCCGGGGATGGATCGCCGGTGATGGTCAGGCCCGAGGTGATGCACAGATCATTCGCATCGAACGTTGTCAGCAGGTCTCGGGTGTCCTTGTCTTCCACATGCACCACCGGCGCGGCCTCAAGGCTGGATCCGATCACCTTTTCCCGACGCTGGAGTTCCAGCGAGGCGGTCACGGCACGGCGGACGCGGCGTACCTTGGACATGGCCTCTTCCAACTCGGCATTGCGCCAAGCGGCCGGTGTTTCGGGGAAGTCGACCAGATGGACCGAGCTGTCATCGCCCGGGAACCGCTCCAGCCAGACCTCTTCCATGGTGAAGACCAGGACCGGCGCGAGCCATGTGGTCAAGCGGTGGAACAGGATGTCCAGAACCGTGCGGGCCGAGCGGCGGCGCAGGGTGTCGCCGTCGCAGTACAGCGCGTCCTTGCGGATGTCGAAGTAGAAGGCCGAAAGGTCCACGGTGGCAAAGTTGAACACTGCGCTGAACACGCCTTGGAAGTCGAACTTGGCATAGCCCTCGCGCACTTGCGCATCCAGCTCGGTCAAACGGCTCAGCACCCAACGTTCCAGACGCGGCATATCCTCGGGCGCAACGCGGTCGGCCTCGGTGAAATCAGCCAGCGAGCCCAGCATGTAACGCATGGTGTTGCGCAGACGGCGATAGCTGTCGGCGGTGCCTTTCAGGATTTCCGGCCCGATCCGCTGGTCAGCGGTATAGTCGGTTTGGGCCACCCACAGGCGCAGGATGTCGGCACCGTACTGCTTGATGACCGCTTCCGGAACAATCGTATTGCCGAGCGATTTGGACATCTTCATGCCCTTCTCGTCCAGCGTGAAGCCGTGCGTCACCACATTGCGATAGGGCGCGCGGCCCTTGGTACCGCAAGCCTGTAGCAGCGACGAGTGGAACCACCCGCGGTGCTGGTCGGTGCCTTCCATGTAAACGTCGGCGATACCGTCCTCGGTCCCATCTTCGCGGTCACGCAGAACAAAGGCGTGGGTCGAGCCAGAGTCGAACCACACGTCGAGCACGTCGAACACCTGATCATAGTCATCGGGGTTGGCGATGCCATCGAGCACCTTGGCCTTGAACCCATCCTCGTACCAGACATCGGCGCCGTGCTCTTTGAACTCGGCCTTGATGCGGGCGTTGAGGTCTGCATTTCGCAGCAGGTAATCGGCGTCGGTCGGCAGCGCGCCTTTTTTGGTGAAGCAGGTGAGCGGCACGCCCCAGGCGCGTTGACGCGACAGAACCCAATCAGGGCGATCCTCGATCATCGAGAACAGGCGGTTGCGGCCACGCTGCGGGGTCCATTTCACCAGTTCGTCGATCGAGCGCAGGGCGCGTTCACGGATGCTGTCGCCCATCTCGCCCATGCCATCGTCCAGCTTGCGATCCACGCTGGCAAACCACTGCGGCGTGTTGCGATAGATGATCGGTGCTTTCGACCGCCACGAGTGCGGATAGCTGTGCTTGATCTTGCCACGCGCCAGCAACCCGCCAACCTCGACCAGCTTGTCGATGACGGTCTTGTTGGCGTCACCCTCCCCGCCCTTGCGGGACAGGATGAACTTGCCACCAAAGAACGGCAGATCAGCGCGGAACGAGCCGTCGTCCATCACGTTGTAGGTGATGACCTGCTCCAACATGCCCAGATCGCGGTAGAGTTCGAATTCTTCCATCCCGTGGGACGGCGCGCAGTGCACAAAACCGGTGCCTTCGGTGTCGGTCACGAAATCAGCGGCGCGGAAGTCGCGGATATCGTCCCATTCGCCGTTGCCACCCTCGGCACCATGCAGCGGGTGCGCCAGACCGACGCCTTCCAGATCAGCCGCAGGCACATCGGCAACTCGGGTCCACTGGTCGTCGTCCAGACGAGCCCGGCGGAACACATCCGCCGCCAGATTGTCGGCCAGGATGTATTTGTCGCCAACATCGACCCAGCATTCGTCCGGCGTGCCGGTCACTTCGTACAGGCCGTAAGCGATATCCTGACCAAAAACGACCGCCTTGTTCGACGGGATGGTCCAAGGCGTCGTGGTCCAGATCACGACATGCGCGCCCGCCAGCTTGTGATCAGCAGGTTCAGCAACCTTGAACTTCACCCAGATGGTGAAGCTTTCCTTGTCGTGATACTCCACCTCGGCCTCGGCCAGGGCGGTCTTTTCGATGGGTGACCACATGACGGGCTTGGAGCCTTGGTACAAAGTCCCGTTCATCAGGAACTTCATGAACTCATCCGCGATCACCGCCTCGGCGTCAAAGGCCATGGTCAGATACGGATCGGCCCAGTTGCCGGTGATACCGAGGCGTTTGAACTCTTCGCGCTGGATGCCCACCCATTCATCGGCAAAGGCGCGGCATTCGCGGCGGAAGTCCACCACGTTCACTTCGTCCTTGTTCTTGCCCTTCTTGCGGTACTGTTCTTCGATCTTCCATTCGATCGGCAGACCGTGACAATCCCAGCCCGGCACATAGCGCGCGTCGTGGCCCATCATCTGGTGTGAGCGCACGATCATGTCCTTGATGGTCTTGTTCAGGGCGTGACCGATGTGCAGGTGACCGTTCGCATAGGGGGGGCCATCGTGCAGGATGAAGGGCGTGCGGCCCTCTTTCTCGCGCAGGCGGTCATACACGCCGATCTTTTCCCAGCGTTCCAGCCATGCGGGCTCGCGCTTGGGCAAGCCTGCGCGCATGGGGAAATCGGTTTTCGGCAGGTTCAACGTGTCTTTGTATTCAGGCGTATCGGTTGTCTTGTCGGAGCACATGTGTGGCGTCCTTTGGATGTCGTCTGGCGTTTGTGTCGAAGCGGTCGGTGCGAATTCTCAAGCACCTTTGCCCGGCGTCTCAAAGGGTCAGAGCGCCGGGGATATAATTCGAATAATGATGAGGCTCAGATGGCTCATGAGGGCCTTATAGGCCCCAGTTCCAGCGCCGTAAAGCGCCGACATGTGAAGGATCGACGCAGGCCTTGCCGATTCAGCTTGCAGGCGAGTGACGCTAAAGATAGTCAGCACCGACAACAAACTGAGAGACATAATGAATAACTTAATTTCTTTACCTGTAACGGCCGCTCTTGTGCTGAGCATTGGCGGATGCTCGGTGCCTCAAACAGGCGGCATCGGCGGCGGGGGGCCGTCCTCGGGCCTCACGATGACGGCCGAAGGCAAGACCAAAGAACCATTGGCATTTCTTCCCACCGAGATCAAATTGTCGAGCGGTGAACTCAACGACACTGAAGCAAACCGTAAATCAGCGAACTGTGCACTTGCCAGTTCGGCATTCACGGCTCAGACAAAAATTCCGGCAAAGCTGAGCCTGCCATCCTACGGCAAATCCACCCCTGAGATGACCATCACCTGCGATATTGATGGTGACACCGTCACACAGAAAGTAAAGCCTGTGAACCTGACTGTTCAAGCCTATCAGGCACAGGCAGCGGGCCATATGCTCGTTGGGTTCGGGCTTGTCGGCGCCGCCGTCAGCGGTGCCCAGTCCGCCAATCGGGACAAATCGAAAGACGTTTGGGGGTATTCCAACGTCATTCAGATCCAATACTGATGTAAAAGCTGGCAAGCGATATTACGCTTGCCAACTTCTTTGACGATATCAGGCGTCGGATTTGGCAAACAACCCACTCAGCGCGCCTTTGATGATGCCCCGCACCGACGGGCGGTGGCGGCCCGAGAAGGGTAGCGGGCGGCAGACTTCCATCGCGGCGACGCCGACGCGAGCGCTCAACGCTCCGTTGACCAGCCCCTCGCCAAAGCGGCGGGACAGCTTGCTCAGGATCGAGCCACCCAAAATGGGTTCTAACAGATCATCGCCAACAGCAACCGCCCCTGTAGCCACCAGGTGAGAGAACACCGCGCGAGTCAGGCGCCAGCTGCCAAAGAACCCGGCCTGCCCGCCATAGATCTCGGCCACACGCCGGATCATGCGCAGCGAGGCGGCCAGCGCGGTGAGCACATCTGCCAATGCCAAGGGAACCAGCGCCGTGACGGTGGCGACCTGACGCGCGGCGGCCTCGACCTCGGCCTTTGCCGCAGCATCCAGCGGCGCCAGCATCTCTTCCTCGACCAGAGCCAAAAGGCCAGAGGCATCGAATTGTTCGTCCATCCGCTCGATCACGCGGTCCCGGCCCCACCGCACATCATCCCGATCTCGATAAAAGGCCAAGAGCCGTTTCGATAGGTCCTTGGCCTGGTTCAACTCACCACTCGCGAGGGCCTCATCCGCAGCGCGGCGCAAGCCATCGACGCGGGACAGACGGCCAATGGCGGCCAATTCCTTGATGACAATCACCAAGGTGACCAGAACCAGCGCGCCCATCAGCCCGGTCACCGCCCACCCCAAAACCGGCACTCGCGCGATCAAAGAGGTCACGAAATCCCAGGCCGCGACGGAAACCACCGCGCCCAGAACCGATAAGGCCAAGGCCCAAAACCATTTGGCCAAACGCGAGGGTTTACGCGTTGCCACTTTGGCGGCCATCTGCATGGCCTGCCCTGTCGGTGCTGCGATATCCGGCACTGGCGGCGCATCCGTCACGGACGCGGCAGGTTCTTGTTCAAGGTCGATGACGACCGGGCCCTTGGTCATACGCTTGGTTCTTTCTTGTCTGCCTTGGTCCATAGGTAGGTAACATCGGGCAGGTTTTCATCATTGTCCGACCCATCGCTGCGCGCGGTTTCCACAAACCCCTCGCGCCGATAGAACCGTTGCGCACCCCGGTTGGCCTCGAAGGTTTTCAGCTCCAATCGGTCACAGACGGATTTGGCGGTGGCCAAGAGTTGCGGTCCGATCCCACGACGGCGCCCGCGACGGGACATGTAGAGCGAGCAGATTTCCTCTCCATCGCGCGCCATGAACCCTTCGACCTGCCCGTCAACCTCGGCCACGGTGACCCATCCCCGGTCGATCATCGTGCCACAGAAGCTGATGGTCTCGGCCAGCGAATGCAAATCGGGCATCCAGTCATTGTCCTGCGAAAACTGATGCAGGATTTGTCCGGTCGTGCCTGCGTCCGTGGGTCTGGCGGGGCGGAGTGTGACCATCACAACCTGTCCCCGAACAGGAACTGCGCGGCGCGATCCAGGCGGATGTGTGGCGGTCCGTCGCCGGGTTTCAGTGTCAGTGCTGCCGGTGCAAAGGCCATCGCCTGATAATCGCCATCCAACCAGCCCTCGGCCCCATCGCGCGCAGGTTTCAGCAGATGCGCCGGATCGTCGGGCAAAGCACCCGGATACAGCGCGGCTTGCTTGCCGGTCTCCAGCAGCGTGCCTCGCACACACGGCAGATCTTGCCCGTTGTGGGTGTGCATCTCTTCGGTTGTGGCCCGCAGCGCGGCCAGCGATAGCGCCGCCGTCTCGGCCCCTGCAAACTGCGCGCGATCGCGGGCATCGCGGGTCAGCGCCTCCATGATGCCGGTGAGTTGCGGGTGCTGCAGGTGGTGCAGATGATCGGCCTTGGTCGCCGCAAACAGGATCTTTTCGACCCGCTTGCCCATCAGCAGGCTGGTGAGCCAGGCATTGCGCCCAGGCCGAAAGCTCTTGAGGATATCCGCCAGGGCATGGCGCATGTCTTCGACCGCCTTTGGCCCTTTGCTGATGGCCCCGAGCGTGTCGACCAGCACAACCTGTCGGTCGATGCGCGAGAAATGATCGCGGAAGAAGGGTTTGACCACTTGCGCCTTGTACGCCTCGAACCGGCGTTCCATTTCACGGTGCAGGCTGCGGCGAACGGATGATCCCTGCACGGTCAGCGGCGCGAAGGTCAGCACCGGAGAGCCCGCCAGATCCCCCGGCAACAGGAAACGTCCCGGTGTGCAATCGTAGTACCCTGTGTCGCGCGCGGCGTTCAGGTAGGCGGCAAAGCTTTGCGCCAGGGATTGCGCCAAAGGTTCGTCATGCGCCGCCTCAGCGTCGATCCCCGCCAGCGCGCTCATGTAATCCGCAGCACAGCGCCGATCCGCGATCCGCTCCAACGTCTCGCGCGACCAATCGTCAAAGCTGCGGTCCAGCAGGGCCAGATCCAGCAGCCATTCACCGGGGTAATCCACGATGTCCAAATGCACGGTACGCGGCCCCTGCAAGCCCGACAGCAAGCCGGTGGGTCGCACCCTCAGCGACAGGCGCAGCTCAGAGATTGCGCGGGTGCTGTCCGGCCAATGGGGGGACGGGCCGGTTAGCGCGCCCAGATGGGTTTCATAGTCGAACCGTGGAACGGTGTCGTCTGGTTGGGGTTGCAGATAAGCGGCTTCGATCCGGCCCTCTTGCGCGGCGACCAGACCCGGCATCCGGCCCCGATCCAGCAGGTTGGCAACCAGCGAGGTAATGAACACCGTTTTTCCTGAGCGCGCGAGGCCGGTAACGCCCAAGCGAATGACCGGTTCAAACAGCGCCTCGGACACCGTGTCGCCGACATTTTCGACGCTGCGCACCACGCGATCCGCCAGAGATGAGATGACCAAACTTATGTCCTGCCCAAATTGCTTTGCCCCAAGATAGGGAGCCGCCCCCGCCCTGACTAGACTTGTCGCACAAGGCGCGCTACTGCCCGACGCCATGTCACGTTACGCATTGAAAGTCGAATATCAGGGCGCGCCATTTGCCGGATGGCAGCGGCAAAAGGATCAGCCGTCGGTCCAGGGCGCGATCGAGGCAGCGCTTGCACGTCTTGAACCCGGTCCCCACACGATTGCCGCCGCAGGGCGCACCGATGCGGGCGTGCACGGGCTGGGACAGGTGGCCCATTGTGATCTGAGCAAGGATTGGGATCCCTTCCGCCTGTCCGAGGCGCTGAACCACCACCTGAAGCCCGCGCCCGTCGCAATCGTGGCGGCAGCGCGCGTGGATGATGACTGGCACGCGCGGTTTTCGGCAGTGGAACGGCAGTATCTGTTCCGTATCCTGCAACGCCGTGCGCCCGCGACCCATGACAAGGGGCAGGTCTGGCGGGTCAACAACAGTCTGGATGTGGATGCCATGCGCGAAGGAGCAGCCCATCTGATCGGACTGCACGACTTCACCACGTTCCGCTCGTCCATCTGCCAGGCGGCAAGTCCGGTCAAAACGCTGGACGAGTTGCGCATCGAAAGAGTTCAAGGCTTCTCAGGTCCGGAGATACACTTTCATGTGCGCGCGCGGTCCTTCCTGCACAATCAGGTGCGCAGTTTTGTTGGGACTTTGGAACGTGTTGGTGCGGTTGGATGGTCCCCTGACGACGTTAAGACGGCTTTGGAGGCCTGCGACCGCGCCGCCTGTGGTCCGGTCTGCCCACCACAGGGCCTCTATCTGGCGCGCGTGGGCTACCCGGACGATCCGTTCACTTCTTGATCGGATGCAGCACGAGCGTTTGCAAAGCTACACCTACCGGCCCTTTGGTGTCGTATAGAGTCGCCTGAGACATCCCCACACCGTTGTCGTGCCAATGCGACACCGAGTCTGAGGCCAACCAATCGCTTTCCGGTTCCCGGTGAATTTGCAGGGTCAAATCTGTGTTCATGAAGCCAATGTGGTTTGGCACTTCATTCATGGACAGACCGTTCCCGCAATCTGCCAGCGCACATATTGACTGGATCGGCGATTGTTCCTCGCCTTCAATCAGATTAGGCACGCGGGCCCAAACGATTTTGGGGCCAGGTTCGCGGGATTGCCCTTTGGGAAAGGCCATTTCGGTGAAGTTGCCGAACATCGGCTTGTCATGAATACCCGCGATCAGGATCGGCTCGCCCTGCTCCGTATCCTCGAACCGAGGGCTTTGAACCTGCGCCGTTGGCACATCCGACAGCTCTTTGCGCACCAGATGCATGGTCGTGGCGACGGCGCAGATGGTGCTGTCCTCGGCAACAACCTCGATCCGCGTCGTGGTCAGCGTGCGCGAGTCGCGTTGGACATCGGTGTTCACACGCAGCCCCTGCAACGGCACCGGACGCAGCACATCGATCGTCAGGCGGGTGAGTATTTTGGCAGAGCCCGCCGCCGCCTCGGCTGCGCGCACGACCAGGCCCGTTACAGGCCCAGCGTGACAATGATCCGGTGACCAGGGGCCACGGGCGGGATCGTTTCCGTGAAACGCCCCGTCCGTACCGATCCTGAAATACGAGAGATCTCGCATCAGATGTCAGACTTTCTCCTGCGTGTACTGGCGCAGCTCGGTCCGCGCCACCTGACGGCGGTGCACCGCATCCGGACCATCGGCCAGACGCAGGGTCCGCACATGGGTCCAGGCAATCGCCAGCGGTGTATCCTGGCTGACGCCCTGACCACCAAACATCTGCACGGCCTCGTCGATCACCTTGAGCGCGACGCGAGGCGCCACAACCTTGATCTGGCTGATCCACGGCGCAGCGGCACGCGCATCACCCTGATCCATGTACCACGCCGCCTTGAGACACAGCAGGCGAGCCATTTCGATCTCCATCCGACATTCGGCGATGATGTCATAGTTGGCACCCAACTGGGCCAGCTTCTTGCCAAACGCCTCACGCTGCAACGAGCGTTTGCACATGCGCTCCAGGGCAATCTCGGCCTGACCGATGGCCCGCATGCAGTGGTGGATGCGGCCCGGCCCTAGGCGGCCCTGGGCAATTTCGAACCCGCGCCCTTCGCCCAGCAGGATGCTGTCGGCGGGCACGCGCACATTGGTGAATCTGATGTGCATGTGGCCATGGGGCGCATCATCGTGGCCATAGACCTCCATCGGGCGCAGGATCTCGATGCCAGGGGCATCGGCAGGCACCACGATCATCGATTGGCGTTTGTGCTTGGGCAGCTCGTCTCCGCCAGTCTTGACCATGACAATATAGACCTTGCAGCGCGGATCACCCGCACCCGAAGACCACCATTTCTCGCCATTCAAGACGTAGTCATCACCGTCCCGCACACAGGACATCGAAATGTTCGTCGCGTCCGAGCTGGCCACATCCGGTTCGGTCATCAGGTATGCCGAGCGAATCTCGCCCGCGAGCAGCGGCTTGAGCCATTGCTCTTTCATGGCATCATTGCCGTAGCGTTCGAACACTTCCATGTTGCCGGTATCTGGCGCGGAACAGTTGAATACCTCGGCCCCAAGGGGCGTTTTGCCCATCTGTTCGGCGAAGTAGGCATATTCAACAGTCGACAGGCCAAAGCCCTTGTCGCTGTCGGTCAGCCAGAAGTTCCACAGCCCCTCGGCCTTGGCCTTGGCCTTGAGCCCTTCAAGGATCTCGGTCTGGCGCGCGGTGTACTGCCAGCGGTCTTCCTTGGCGATCTCGTCATGGTATTCCTGCTCGAGCGGCATGATCTCGTCGCGGATCATCGCTGTAACCCGATCCAGCAGTGCGCGGTTTTCTTCCCGCATTGTGAAACTCATATCCATGAAATCCTCCCCTGGCGCCCTCTGGTCGACCACCCGATCGATACCTGCGCTAAACTCTAGTCTTTACGTCTGGTCAAAGTGTGGCTTAGCTGCGCCGGGTAAGTCCAGCGGTGTGACGGCACGTCATCCAAAAGTTTGTCAGGAAGGGAACGAAATGGCTTTGTTGATCGATATCGGTATCAGCGGGTGGATGACCGAAGAGGAGCTGGCCGAGCAGGTCCGCGCCGCGATGCCCGAAGCCGATGTCCGCACAAGTGCCGATGTGGGCGATCCTGCGGACGTCACCATGATGGCTGTGGTCAGCCTGAATGGCGATCGCCCGACCGAATTTCCGAACCTGCAACTGGTGCAAAAGCTGGGCGCAGGGGTGGAAACCATCGTCAAACACCCCGGCCTGCCCGATCATGTCCGCGTGACGCGCCTGAAGCCCGACGCCCCGGCGCGAGAGATCGCGGAATGGTTCCTCGCCTACATCCTGAGGGCGCAGCGCAACATGGACAAGCACGATTCGGATCAGGCAATCAGCGCCTGGGGACCGATTGAGCCCCGTTACACCCCCGACACCGCGGTTGGTGTTCTGGGCCTGGGCCATATCGGCAGCCGGTCGGCGGGCATGCTGCGGGACGTGGGCTTTCAGGTCAAAGGCTGGAGCCGTTCGTCGAAACAGATCGAAGGCGTGGATTGCCGTCACGGCTATGACGCTTTGCCCGGGCTTCTGAGCGAGTGCGACTTTGTCTGCTGCATCCTACCGTCGACGCCGGAAACGGTTGGCCTGTTTGATACCGATTTGCTGGCGGCACTGAAGCCTGGCGCACAACTGCTGAATGCGGGGCGCGGAGACCTGATTGACGAGGCCGCCCTGATGGCGGCGTTGGATGCAGGCCAGTTAGACCGCGCCATCCTGGATGTGGTCAGCGAAGAACCTCTGCCGTCAGATAATCCGCTTTGGACGCATACAAAGGTTGTGATCACGCCGCATGTGTCCGGCTGGCACTTGGGCGACGCGCTCAAGGATGTGGCCGAAAATTATCGTCGGCTGAGCGCGGGCGAGCAACTGTTGCATGAAGTTGACCGCGACCGCGGCTATTGACGTGATCGGTTGAGAGGTCGGGGCCTACCCGACCTCTTCGATACGGCATTTCAGCTCTGCCCCACCGGGGGGCATGAACAGCGCCTCGTCTCCCTTGGTGAAAAGAGAGGACGCTCCGTCCAAGAAGGCGTCACTTTCATATTTTGCACCAGAGCCGGTGGGAACAGACGGAAGGGCGACGGCCATATCCCGCCATTTCAGCACTGCCATCGGAGCGCGGGAGTTGACAAACACCACACCGATGGCCGCGTCGAACCCATCACACGCCAGAACTTTCGGGCCGTTACTGACCCCGGCTGCATCTTCGGTCCGCGCGTTGGCGTAACCGGTTCTCAAATCCATGATGCGAAACGCGTATTCGTTGGCAACGCATGTGTCCAAGCCCAGCGACGACTTCCAGCACTCGTCACGGCCCTTGATCCAGCCGCGTTGCATCGCCTTCAATTCATTCAGCCGCTCACCGGATACATCCGACGCTGCCAATCGGTAGAGGCGCGTCACTTCGACATCGAGCTCGGCCAATGCGTCCGAACTGCACACAGCGATCTCCGCATCGCTCTGTGCCTTGGCACAGTCAAAAGACGGATCAGCGGCCAAAGCCCAAGTGCCACAAAGAGCCGATAACGTGGCCAGATACCAAGATTTCATGTCGCCCCTCCCGTTTCGCGGCTTGTCGCAAATCAGCCTAGGCTAGATCTCTCGAAAATCAATCCTGTGCCCACTTAAGAACGGGTTTGCCTGCGCAAGAGCCTAGAGACTTGGCGCAACCGCAGCGCCGCGTTTAGCGCGGCGCTGCCCGGCCCAACGGGAGGTCGGCCCGTCAGGGCTGAACCGACGGGCGGGAGCCGCTCCGGAGCTCGGAATCAGCTTATGAAATCCTTGTACCCGGCTTCGTCCATGTAATCGTCCATGGGCGACAGATCGGATGGCTTCATCTTGAAGAACCACGCCTCGCCCATCGGGTCTTCGTTGACGCGTCCGGGTGCGTCAACCAGCGCCTCGTTGACCTCGACGATCTCGCCGTCTAGCGGGGCCAAGATGTCCGAGGCCGCTTTGACGCTTTCGATAACAACAATCTCATCATCCTTGGACACTTCGGTGCCTTCTTCCGGCAGTTCGATGAACACCACGTCCCCCAACTGCTCGGCCGCATGCGCAGTGATGCCAACCACGATCAAATCGCCCTCGGGCAGCAACCATTCATGTTCTTCGGTATACTTCATTTTCGTTTTCCCTGTTTGTCCCCTGGGTTCGGGGGTGTCTTGCGAGGGCCGCCTGTGGGTCAAGCGATCCCCCTTCTATCCCACAAACCCATCCGCACCGTACTTACCGCAAATCTCAGCGACAAGACCCTACTGCCCCACCTCGAAATGCTCCCGCCCGTCGTCAATGCCCCTTGCGGGACATCTCCTCCCGTTGGGCCAGGCTCATGCGGGCTTTGCCCGCATGAGCCTGGCCCCCCGCCGTCCGCAGGACGCAAGGCCGACAGGCCGCGCAGTTGGCAAGCTGGTGCTCTTAATTCGGTAACTTAAGGGGTCAACAACCAGGTGCCATTTGCATCCTGGCACCATCGCGTGCGGATCTCCCGCGACTGCGGCGCCCCTTTGGGATACACGAAATGCTGCATGAAAACGCAGTTGCCCTGCCGTGCCCGGAGCCTCACCGTCCCCTTCGAACCCGAATCCGGATTGTTCCACGACAGTTGCCGACCAACGCTGGGAATGCCGTTGACAAACAACTGATCCACCGTGGCCTGCATCACCTTATAGTCGCCCGGTGTAAGCCCGATCTCGCTGATGATCCGCGACAAGGGTTTGGCTTGTGCTGCAACGGCCAACACCGCCGACAGAAAAACGACCGAAATCAAATGCTTCATTGCTGCCTCAAATGCTCCTGATGGTTCGATCACACAGCACCAGCGCATCGAACACAGTCTTTGTCCCATCGTTACACGGCCCGCGTCGGCTTGTCCAAACCCCCAAATGCAAATCTTCAAAATATCCAGAAGAAAGCTATCCGATTAACCCGCCTTTCCAGCCAATCATCATCCCCGCATAGTGCCCTCAACTCTCAGGATACGAGGCATTCATGGCACATCCCACCTACTACGCCCCAACCGGCGGCCACCCCGGACAAGAGCAGCTTTTGACCGACCGCGCCATGTTCACCACCGCCTATGCCGTCATCCCCAAAGGCACGATGCGCGACATCGTTACCAGCTTTTTGCCCTTCTGGGACAAGACGCGCGTTTGGGTTCTGGCCCGCCCGATGAGCGGCTTTGCCGAGACCTTTTCGCATTACATCATGGAGGTTCAGCCCGGTGGCGGCAGCGAACGCCCGGAAACCGACCCAAACGCCCAAGGGGTGCTGTTCGTTGTCGAGGGAGCGGTGACGCTGACCATAGACCAAACCGATCATGTGCTCGAAGCGGGCGGCTATGCCTATCTGCCCGCAGGATGCGCCTGGCGTTTGAAGAACCACGCCGGACCGGCAGCGCGGTTTCACTGGATCCGCAAGGCATACCAAGCGGTTGACGGAATTGACTTGCCAGAGCCTTTTGTCACTCGCGAGCAGGACGTTGCCCCGAACGAGATGCCGGGAACCGAGGGGCGCTGGTCCACCACCCGCTTTGTGGAACCTGAAGACCTGCGCCACGACATGCACGTCAATATCGTCAACTTCCTGCCAGGTGGCGTGATCCCCTTTGCGGAAACCCATGTGATGGAACACGGACTCTACGTGCTCGAAGGCAAGGCCGTCTATCGGCTGAACCAGGACTGGGTCGAGGTCGAGGCCGGTGATTACATGTGGCTGCGCGCCTTCTGCCCGCAGGCCTGTTATGCGGGCGGTCCCGGTCGGTTCCGCTACCTGTTGTACAAAGACGTCAATCGCCACATGCCTCTGTCCCCGCCACGCTAATACAGGCGTCGGGGGTTCACAGGCCGCGCGAAATTTGGTCAAACAGAGTCATAGCATTCAAAATGACGGAGTTTGGTCGATGAAAATCCGCGCAACAGTTCCTGTTCTGCTCGCAGCTCTTGCTGTCGCAGGCTGCGAGGCCACCACTTTGACCAAGCCGGAATACCCCACCAAATCCGTTGGCGTCATGAGCCGCACCTGGGAAGTGGTTCAGGTCGCGGACACGCCGGTCACCTACCGGGCGACCCGCGATTGGAACAACCTCAACCCTTACGGCCCGCCCCCGCGTCGCCGCAGCGTTCAAGCGGCGACAGCCATTCAGCAGGCCACCGGGTGCCGGGTGATCTGGTCGAGCATGTATGAAAACATCTCGGGCCAGTTCTATTCACAGGTCAGCTGCCCGCCGAGCGTCGCCTCGGGCAGCTAAACCGACGCCCCCATCGCAATCGACAAACTGCGCGCAGCGGATTTGACCGCTTGCGCCAAGCCTTCGATGTCTTCATCCGTGACCCGAACGGTCGGGCCTGAGACCGATATGCCCGCGACCGGCTCGCCAAAGGCGTCGAACACGGGGGCAGCGATGCAACGCATACCGTCTGTTTTCTCATCCGCGTCAAAGGCATAGCCACGACCCTGACTGATCCGCAAATCCTCGATCAGCGCGTCAAGCTGGGTCAGCGTCTGTGCCGTGTAGGTTGTCAGCGGCTGCACCGACAAGATCGCGTCGCGCCGATCCTCAGCCATGAAGGCCAGCAGCGCCTTGCCTATGCCCGAGGCATGCATCTCCGACACCGTACCGGGCGGGAAAAAGGCCCGTATGTTGGAATGTGTCTCAACCTGGCTGACAAACAGCACCTCACCGTTGCGTTCGATGCCAAGGTTGGCGGTCTCTCCGGTCTCTTGCATCAACGCGCGCAGGATGGGCCGCGCCCGCTCCACAAGGCTGGTTCGGCGCAGGAAGGTTGCGCCGATCAGGAACGCACCTGGTCCAACGCTCCACAGCTGCGCGCGGTCGTCGAAATCCACAAGCTCGCGGTTTTGGAACGTCACCAGCACACGATAGACTGTCGCCGGAGATTGGCCGAGATCAGATGCCAGGTCGGTCAGGGTGACAGCGCCTAGCTCCCCCAATCGCTGCAGCACGACGATGGCGCGGTCCAGCGATTTGATCGTGTTCTGCTCGGTCTTGTCGTGCCATCCGCGCGGGCGTCCACGCGAGCGTTTGTCGGTCGATTCCACAGGGTCATTCATTGCGCCACCTCAAGAACGAAAATAGATTTCATATTGTGAAAAATTCAACCATCTGACAAGAAACAATTTTTCCACAATCTCTGTTTTTGAAATATTTTTTCAAAAAAATTGCTGACGCGTGTGCCCTCTTATACGCTGGTTCCCAAGCAATCAAGGAGACGGCCATGAGCCATCAAAATCCTCTGTTCATTCCAGGCCCCACCAATATCCCCGAAGTGGTGCGCAAGGCCTGCGACATGCCCAGCATCGACCACCGCTCGTCGCTGTTTGGTGACATCCTGCATCCCGCCCGCGAGGGCGTGCGTCAGGTTTTGAAAAGCAATTCGGCCGAGGTGTTTCTCTTCCCAGCCTCGGGCACCGGCGGCTGGGAGACGGCGATCTGCAATACGCTGTCTCCCGGTGACGCGGTTCTGGTCGCGCGCAACGGCATGTTCTCACACCGCTGGATCGACATGTGCCAGCGCCATGGGCTGGACGTGCAGATCGTTGAAACCCGCTGGGGAGACGGTATTGATGCGGCCCGCTATGAAGAAATCCTAACCGCCGACACCCATCACCGGATCAAGGCGGTGCTGGCGACGCATAACGAGACCGCAACCGGCGTTCGTTCGGACATCGGCGCCATCCGTCGCGCCATCAACAGCGCAGGCCACCCGGCCCTGTTCTTTGTTGATGGGGTCAGTTCCATCGGGTCGATGGACTTCCGGTTTGACGATTGGGGCGTCGATGTCGCCGTCACCGGGTCGCAAAAGGGGTTCATGCTGCCCGCTGGTCTCGCCATCGTGGGTTTCAGCGCCAAGGCATTGGCCGCGACCGAAACCGCCACCCTTCCGCGCACCTTCTTTGACGTGCGCGACATGGCCGCCGGTTACGCCAACAACGCCTACCCCTACACGCCCGCCGTCGGGCTGATGAACGGGTTGAAGCTGACCACGCAGATGCTGCTGGACGAAGGGCTGGAGAATGTCTTTGCCCGCCATCACCGCATCGCCGAAGGTGTCCGCCGTGCGATCCGTGCCTGGGGGCTGGAGCTCTGCGCCGCCTCGCCGGATGTTGCATCCGATACCGTCAGCGCGGTTCTGACACCGGGCATCAATGGCACCGATATCGTCGCTCATGCGGCCGAATCCTATGGCACCGCCTTTGGTGTAGGGCTGGGTGAGGTCGCGGGCAAGCTGTTCCGTATCGGGCACCTTGGCTCGATGACCGACGTCATGGCCCTGTCCGGAATTGCCACGGCCGAAATGTGCATGGCCGATCTGGGAATGAACATCCGCCTGGGTTCGGGTGTGGCCGCTGCGCAGGAATTCTATCGCCAGTCGCATGCCCACCCACAGCAGGATGCCGCGTGATGAAGGACCTGAACATGACCTTGCCAACTTACCGGGACGTGATCGAAGCGCATGAGCGCATCGCGCCCTACATCCATCGAACACCGGTTCTGACTTCGACCTACTTTGACGACTTGACCGGCGCGCAGCTGTTTTTCAAATGCGAGAACCTGCAAAAGGCGGGTGCCTTCAAGGTGCGCGGCGCGTCAAACGCTGTGTTTGGCCTGGACGACGAGGCCGCCAAACGTGGTGTTGCCACGCACAGCTCGGGCAATCACGCGTTGTCACTGTCTTATGCGGCCGGGCGGCGCGGCATCCCCTGCCACGTGGTCATGCCCCGCACTGCGCCCGACGCCAAAAAGGCCGCCGTGCGAGGCTATGGCGGGGTGATTACCGAATGCGAACCGTGTACCAGCAGCCGCGAAGAGGTGTTTGCCCGCGTCCACGCCGAAACCGGTGCCGACTTTGTGCACCCTTACAACGACCCGCGCGTAATCGCCGGACAAGGCACCTGCTCGCGGGAGTTGATGGAGCAGACCGACGGGCTGGACGCCGTGATTGCTCCGATCGGTGGCGGCGGCATGGTCTCGGGCACCTGCCTGTGGATGAGCCATGCGGCCCCCGAAACGGCGATCTACGCCGCCGAGCCAGAGCAGGCCGACGACGCCTATCGCAGCTTCAAGGCCGGACACATCATCGCGGACGATGCCCCCCAGACGGTGGCCGACGGCCTGAAAGTGCCTCTGAAAGAGAACACCTGGCATTTCGTCCAGAACCACGTGACCGACATCTTGACCGCCAGCGAAGATGAAATCGTGGCGGCCATGAAACTCGCCTGGCAGCGAATGAAGATAGTGCTGGAACCCTCCAGCGCCGTGCCGCTGGCCACCATCCTGAAAAACCCCGGCGTCTTTGCCGGCAAACGCGTGGGCGTGATCATCACCGGCGGCAACGTCGACATGGACCGCCTGCCTTGGACGTAATGAGGATCAAGATAATGAACGCACCCGCAAAATTCGAAGGCCTTGAAGTGGGCTATGACATCCCCGCCCTGCCCGGCATGGCCGAGGCAGACATTCAGACCCCTGCCCTTGTGCTGGACCTGGACGCCTTGGAACGCAACATCACCAAGATGGGCGATCTGGCCGCACAGATGGGCGTGCGCCACCGCGTCCACGGCAAGATGCACAAATCGGTCGATGTGGCCCTGTTGCAGGAAAAGCTGGGCAACTCCTGCGGCGTCTGTTGCCAAAAGGTGAGCGAGGCCGAGGTCTTTGCCCGCGGCGGCATCAAGGACGTGCTGGTTTCGAACCAAGTCCGCGACCCGGCCAAGATCGACCGTCTGGCGCGCCTACCCAAGCTCGGTGCACGTACTTTGGTTTGCGTCGATGATCTGGCCAATGTCGCTGACCTCAGCGAGGCCGCGACCCGTCACGGCACCGAAATCGAATGCCTTGTGGAAATCGACTGTGGTGCGGGCCGCTGCGGTGTGACGACCACTCCAGAGGTTGTCGAGATCGCCCAGGCCATCGACGCAGCATCGGGGCTGAAGTTTTCCGGCATCCAGGCCTATCAAGGCGCGATGCAGCACATGGACAGCTATGACGATCGCCGTGAAAAGATCGACATCGCCGTGGCTATGGTCCGCGACGCTGTGGACACGCTTGCCGCACTTGGACTGGACTGCGACATCGTCGGCGGTGGCGGCACGGGCAGCTACTATTTCGAGGGCGCATCGGGCGTCTACAACGAACTTCAGTGCGGCTCATACGCCTTTATGGACGCCGACTATGGCCGCATCCTCGACAAGGACGGCAAACGGATTGATGACGGCGAGTGGGAGAACGCGTTGTTCATCCTGACCTCGGTCATGAGCCACGCCAAAGCCGATCTGGCGGTCGTTGATGCGGGTCTTAAGGCGCAGTCTGTGGACAGCGGGTTGCCGGTCGTCTTTGGCCGCGATGATGTGACCTATGCCAAATGTTCGGACGAGCACGGTGTGATCTCGGACCCCAACGCGGTTTTGCAAGTCAACGACAAGCTGCGCTTGGTGCCCGGCCACTGTGACCCCACCTGCAACGTACACGATTGGTACGTGGGCGTGCGTGGCGGCAAGGTCGAGGTGGTCTGGCCGATCTCGGCGCGCGGCAAGGCGTTCTGATCTTCCCCCAAACAAAACAACACAGGGGCGTGGCTTTATCCACTGCCCCGCATACACAAGGAGCGGCCCATGTGGATCGTACCTGAGGCAGCGATTGCCGATCTCATGACCGAAGAGGCAAGCTTTGCCGCTGTCGAGTCGGTCTTTGCCGCCATGTCGCGCGGGGACGCTGTGAATTTCCCGGTCATCCGCGAGGCCATTGGCCATGCAGACGCGCTCTATGGCTTCAAGTCCGGGTTTGACCGGGCAGGCCTGAACCTGGGCCTCAAATCCGGCGGCTATTGGCCGGGCAACATGGACAAGGGGCTGACCAACCACCAGTCGTCGGTCTTTCTGTTTGACGCCGACACCGGCCAATGCCGCGCTGTGGTGGGGGGCAACCTGCTGACAGCCCTGCGCACGGCTGCGGCCAGCGCTGTTTCGATCCACCATTTGTCGCGAGCCGATGCCAAGGTCCTAGGGATGATTGGAGCTGGGCATCAGTCAGCGTTTCAAATGCGGGCCGCCGTCAAACACCGCGATTTCGAGAAGGTGATCGGCTGGAACCTGCACCCCGAGATGCTGTCGCGCCTTGCCGACACGGCAGCAGAACTTGGCCTGCCGTTTGAGGCCGTCGATCTGGATCAGTTGGGTGCCGAGGCCGATGTCATCATCTCGATCACCTCAAGCTTTGATCCGATCCTGATGGACGCCCAGGTGCGCCCGGGCACCCACATCGCCTGCATGGGCACCGACACCATTGGCAAACAAGAGGTCGAGGCGACGCTTTTGAGGCGCGCGCAGGTCTTTACCGACGAGATCGCGCAATCCGTGACATTGGGAGAGGCGCAGCACGCCATCAAAGACGGGCTGATTAGGGCCGACACGATCTCTGAATTGGGCGCTGTCATCAACGGCACCCATCCCGGTCGCACCTCCGCCGACGACATCACGCTTTTTGACGGCACCGGTGTCGGATTGCAGGACCTCGCGGTGGCTTCCGCCGCACTGGAACTTGCCATCCAGCGCGGAACAGCCATTGAGGTCGATTTCTAGCCCTGCCATATCTTCGCCCATGAAACTGGCGATCAACGGATTCGGCCGCATCGGCCGCACGATCCTGCGACAGGTGCTTGCCCTGCCGCAGGATTCCGACGTCGAGGTGGTGCAAATCAATGACATCGCCCCGCTCGAAACTTGCGCATATCTGTTCAAATACGACAGCACATTTGGCCCCTATCCCGGCGCGGTGCTGGCCGGGGACGAAGCTCTGGTGGTCGATGGCCGTGCCAT
This sequence comes from Falsiruegeria mediterranea M17, assembly GCF_900302455.1. Taxonomy (GTDB): domain Bacteria; phylum Pseudomonadota; class Alphaproteobacteria; order Rhodobacterales; family Rhodobacteraceae; genus Falsiruegeria; species Falsiruegeria mediterranea. Next base: position 459,761 of record NZ_ONZG01000003.1, on the reverse strand, counting down.
CCCGATCACCCACAGCCCCGACCTGACCCGTGTCGACCTGAGCGGCGTTGACGTGCTGCTCGATTGCACCGGGATCGCGCGCACGTCTGACGTGGCGGCGCGCGGTCTGACCGCGGGCGCGGGCAAGGTGCTGATCTCGGGACCCTCTCCAGCTGCTGAAGTGACCATCGTTCTTGGCGCAAACGAGGATGAGTTGGGCAACGCCCGGATTGTCTCGAACGCGTCGTGCACGACCAACGGGCTGGCCCCGCTGGTCAAGGTGATCGACGACATCGCCGGGGTTGAGACCGCGCATATGACAACGATCCACTGCTACACCAACAGCCAACCGCTGGTGGATGCCCCGCGCGGCGATTTGGCCCGCTCGCGGGCGGCGGCGCTTTCGATGGTGCCCACAACCTCGTCCGCAACGCATCTGATCGACACTGTGCTACCCCATCTGGCTGGCAAGATCAGCGGTGCCGCAGTGCGGGTGCCAACGGCGAGCGTATCGGCGGTGGATCTCGTGGTGCAACTGTCAACGGATATGGACGAGGCAACCTTCAGGGACCACCTGCATCGGCAGGTTCTGGACTCGCCCGTCCTGGGCTGGACCGATATGCCGCTGGTGTCCTCGGACCTGCGCAACCGGCCCGAATCGCTGATCATCGCCGAACCGGAAACCCGCATGACTGGCACACGGCAAGTGCGTGTCTTCGGTTGGTATGACAACGAATGGGGGTTCTCTGCGCGGATGCTTGATGTGGCAATGCGGATGGCCAGCTAACTCTCAGTATCTCGAAACCGCGCCACGCCACACCGAGCTTCAGCTTGGTGCGGCGTGGCGCCCGGCCCAACTGGTCGGTGGGCGCATCTTTGATGCGTCCCGACCGGGCGGGAGCTCTCCTTTACTCGCCAGACAAGCTGCCTGAGCCGTGACCGGACATGCCGCCTGACACTTCTTCGGTCGCCTCATCCGCCAGTTCTTCGGGCAGGATCAGGTTCAGCACGATGGCGATCAACGCTGCTGGCAGAATGCCCGAGGCCGCCAAGATGCGCAGCGTGTCCGGCAAATATTGCAGCGCGTTCGGCGATCCCGGCGCAAGGTTCATCACCTCCAACTGCAACCCGAAGCCGATCGACAGTGCAATCGCAAAGATCACCATGTTGCGGCGGTTCCAGTTCACGTCCGACAGCATCGAAACACCAGCCGACACAACCATCCCGAACATCACGATCACGCCGCCGCCCAGAACCTCGATGGGAATGGTGCGGATCAGCGCGCCCACCTTGGGGATCAAACCGCAGACGATCAGGAAGATCGCACCGATAGTCACCACATGGCGGCTCATCACACCTGTCATGGCGATCAGGCCCACGTTCTGGCTGAACGATGTATTCGGGAACCCACCAAACAGACCCGCAATCGCCGAACCGATACCATCGGCAAAGGTCGCGCCCTGGATCTCCTTGTCGGTCGCCTCGCGCCCTGCGCCCCCTTTGGTGATGCCGCTAACGTCACCCACAGTTTCCACCGCGCTGACGAATGACATCAGGCAGAAGCCGATGACCGCCGCCAGGCTAAAATCGATCCCGTATTTGAACGGTATCGGCAAACCAAAAGCAGCAGCGCGGTTCCAGCTCTGGCCGATCCCGTCCAGGCTCACCAAACCAAAGAACATGGAATAGATGTAGCCCGCGACGATCCCGATCAGCACCGCCGACACAGACAACATCCCACGCGCAAAGAACTTCATCCCCAACGTGACAAAGATCACCACCAGCGCCACTGACCAGTTCAGCAGACTTCCGTATTCTGGGTTGTTGAACGCCTTGGCAGGCACACCACCGGCCGCGTATTCGATACCCACGCGCACCAGGTACAGACCGATCATTGTCACGACGAGGCCTGTCACCAATGGCGGCAGAGCAAATCGGATGCGGCCGATCACGGTTCCAAGCAGCGTATGAAACAGCCCACCGATCAAAACGCCGCCAAAGAGCGCTGGCAGCGCCTCGACCCCTTTGCCCGCAACCAACGGGATCATGATCGGGATGAAGGCGAAACTTGTGCCCTGCACAATGGGCAGGCGCGCACCCACCGGTCCCATGCCGATGGTCTGAAACAGCGTTGCGACGCCCGCAAAGAGCATCGACATTTGGATCAGATAGGTCATGTCAGGAAAGCCCTGCGCCCCTGCGTCCGAACCAAATCCAAAACCGGCCGCGCCCGAGATGATGATGGCGGGTGTGATGTTTGACACAAACATCGCCAGCACATGCTGAATGCCCAGGGGCACCGCCTTGTGCAATGCAGGTGTGTAATTCGGATCGCGCAGCTGTGCCGCGGTTCCTATCGAAGTGTCAGCCATGATCTCACTGTCCTCCCTTGTGGGTCTCATGGGGGTCTTGCCGCTTCTTTGTCTGGCGGCTTCTGATTTGGTGGCCGCCCTTATCCGGGCCGTGCCACCACGAATGGGGTGTCGAACCAATGCTCTTCTAGATTGGCCCCTTCCCCGATGCGGTCGACGACCGCAAACAGTCCCGGCGCAAGCAGCGGGGTCAAAACCCCGTGCCATGTGCCCCGGTGAAAATTGATCGCCTGCCCTGCTTTTGTCTCAAAGGCCAGCGGGCGCCCCGGCGTGCCGAGTTCATCCTTGGCGACGATCACCAGAAAGGGATGTTCCGTCATCGGGATGAACAGCTGGCTGCCTTCGGGGTGCCGTTCGACCAGTTCCAGCGTGTAAGGCAGCGACCGCGGGTTAGCATTGAACAGGCTCACCCCGGCGCGTCCTTCGATAAAGTCCAGCGAGGCCCGGTCGTGATAGCGCCCGCATTGTCCCTGGTTGATGATCTTGTCGGGCTCTCCCGCAACCTCGATCACCTCGCCAAAGGGTGCAAAGGCTTGGGCCGAGATCGGCTGAATGGCTATCTGCTGGCTCATGACGGCAGGATGTCCCGCAGGCGGAATTCGGCAATGCGTTCAACCTGTCGGCATGCCTCGGCAAACTCGGTGTCGCGATCATGGTCGATCCTGCGCTGGAACGCCTCAAGGATCGAGGTCTTGTTGTGATCGCGCACTGCAATGATGAAGGGAAAGCCAAACTTATCCACGTAAGTTTGATTTAGTTCAGTGAATGATGCGCGCTCGTCATCCGTCAGCGCATCAAGCCCAGCCGAGGCCTGCTCGGACGTGCTTTCCGCTGTCAGCCGTTTAGCCTGCGCCAGCTTCCCAGCCAGATCCGGGTGCGCCGTCAGCACGCCCAGACGTTCTTCGTCGCTGGCCGAGCGGAACATCCGCGCCAGCGCGTTGTGCAGCCCGCCCGCCGTGTCATGCGCCAGTCCCAATTCCAGATCATGGGCCCGTTCAGCGATCCATGCCGAGTGTTCAAAAATACCACCAAAAGCGTCGACAAACTCTGCGCGTTCCATCTGCGATGGGCGCGGGTGTTTCACCGGCGGATGTATCGCCGCCCAATGTTCGGCAATCTGCAGCCGCGTGGCGAACCAGACATCTTGGTGGCCTTGGGCATAATCCAGGAACCGTTTGAGCGCCACGACCCGTCCGGGCCGCCCGATCAGACGACAATGCAGGCCAATCGACATCATCTTGGGGGCGCCCTCTTCCCCTTCGGCATAGAGCGCATCAAAGCTGTCCTTGAGATACGCAAAGAACTGATCACCCGAATTGAACCCCTGCGGGGTGGCAAAACGCATGTCGTTACAATCAAGCGTGTAGGGGATGATCAACTGGTCCCGCCCGTCGATTTCAGCCCAATAGGGCAGATCGTCGTCATAGGTGTCCGAGATATAGTCCATACCTGCTTCCGCTGCGAGGCGCACGGTGTTCATCGAACAGCGCCCCGTGTACCAACCGCGCGGCGGCTCGCCCACCACTTCGGTATGCAGGCGAACGGCTTCGGCGATCTGCGCGCGCTCATCCTCTTCGGGCATGTCCTTGTGCTCGACCCATTTCAGGCCATGGCTGGCGATTTCCCAACCCGCCGACGTCATCGCTGCCACCTGGTCAGGTGAACGCGCCAAAGCTGACGCCACACCGTAAACGGTGACAGGCAGATCCTTCATCAACCGATGCAACCGCCAGAAGCCGGACCGCGCACCGTATTCATAGATGGATTCCATGTTCCAATGCCGCTGCCCCGGCCACTGCGCCGCCCCCACGATCTCGGACAGGAACGCCTCGGACGCCTCATCCCCGTGCAGCAGGCAGTTCTCGCCCCCCTCCTCGTAATTCAGGACGATCTGAACGGCGATCTTGGCCCCGCCCGGCCACTGAGCCTTGGGGGGCGTTGCGCCATAGCCAATCATGTTTCGAGGGTAACGAGGGGCAGACATGGGGGAATTCCGGTGTTGTTTCTGAAGCGCTCAACCCTGAATAGCGCAGAAAGCCTGGATCGTTTATCAAATGCTGATTGATAGTGTTTCAGCATTTTCATCGTCCACAGAAAGGTTTTCCCAGCTAACCTTCAAAAAAACCTGAACACACTGTCACAGGTGCGACGTTTGCATTGCCTTGGCGGCTGCGGCACACCCAACGGCAGAAGAATGGAGACGAAGCGATGAGCGGCTATCTAACAACACATGTTCTGGACACGGCAAAGGGCTGCCCTGCGGCCGGATTGAAGATCACATTGTCCCGAGTCGACGGAGACACGCGGCAGGAACTTGTCGAGATGATCACCAATGAGGATGGTCGCACGGACAGCCCAATCCTGCCAACGAGGACGTTCGAGACAGGGACCTACGAGTTGATCTTTCACGCGGGTGACTATCTGCGAGCTTCAGGCCAAGCGGCAGAAGAGCCCTTGTTCTTGGACCAAGTGCCAATTCGGTTTGGCATGTCGGACGGTGACGCGCACTATCACGTGCCGCTGCTGCTGTCGCCATTCGGGTTCTCGACCTATCGGGGCAGCTGACACCAAAAACCCAGGGGGGCTCCCGCCCGTCGTCAATTTTTCTGACGAAAAACCTCCTCCCGTTGGGCCCGGCCTCGCTGCGCTCGGCGGTCGGCGCTTGTAGCAAGCCAGACGCCCCAAACGGGACCGCGCCGAGCCGCAGGCGAGGCGCCAGGCCCAACGGAGCAAGGGCCCGTCAGGGCATGATGCGAGGGCGGGAGCGCCCCCACTTCCCTAGACCGCTTTGGCCTCTGCAGAGCGCACCGCCTTGCCGACGCGTTCAGTCATGAAGTCCATGAACAGCCGTGTCTTGGGGTCCTGGTGGCGACGATGTGTATAGAGGCATGCCATCTGCACCGGTGTCGGCGGCGTGTCCTGTCCAACCCGGACCAACCGGCCCGACACCAGGTGATCGGCCACTTCGAACACCGGTTTCATCGCGATCCCTTCGCCCGCTAAGGCCCAATCAGTCAGCACGTCCCCGTCATCGCATTCATAGCGGCCCGACACCGCGAACCGTTTTGGTCCTTCGGGTGTTTTCAACAGCCATTGGAACTCTGTTGCCCCGGGGAATCGCAGATTCAGACACTCATGCCCGTCAGACAACAGGTCCTCGCCGGACACAGGATGACCACGTCGTTCGACATACTCAGGCGCGGCACACAGCACCCTTTGGCAATCCGCAATCTTGCGAATTCGCAGATTGCTGTCTTCAGGTTGGCCCAGGAAGAACGCAAGATCCAAACCTTCGGTCGTCAGATCAACAGATCGATCCGTCAAGCGCAGGCGCACGTCAATCTCAGGATAACCTTGCAGAAACTCAGGAACCTCAGGTGCCAACAGCCTGCGCCCCACCCCCAATGGCGCGGCCACAAAGAGCGAACCGCGCGGATTGTCCGTCAGGTTCATCACTGTCGCCTCGGCCGCCTCGACGCTATCCAACACTGTCACAGCCCCGGAATAGAACGCCTTGCCATGCTCTGTCGGTGTCAGGTTGCGCGTCGTCCGCTGGAACAGCCGAACGTTCAGGTGATCCTCGAGCTGCGAGATGCGCGCCGAGGTTACCGCAGGTGAAATGCGAAGGTCGCGCCCCGCAGCTGACATGCTGCCTAGTTCATAGACCCGGACGAACGTGCGAATGTTGTCGAGATAGGACATTTTCTCAGATTTTTTGATACAGCTTGATACTATATGGGAATACCGAATAAACGCCGCTTTGCCTAGTCTGCCTGAAAAAGACCGGAGTGACCTTTCATGTATGATTTTGCTGCCTTCTGGGACTGGGCCGCCTTTGCGGTGCGCTGGTTGCACGTGATCACGGCGATGGCCTGGATCGGCTCGTCCTTCTACTTTATCGCATTGGACCTGGGCCTGCGCAAAGCACCCGACTTGCCCCCCGGCGCCCATGGTGAGGAATGGCAGGTGCACGGCGGCGGGTTTTATCACATCCGCAAATACCTGGTGGCCCCTGAACAGATGCCCGAGCATCTGACCTGGTTCAAATGGGAAAGCTATACGACCTGGTTGAGCGGCGCGGCACTGTTGATGATCGTCTATTGGGTTGGCGGTGAGCTCTATCTGATCGACGCCAACAAAGCAGATCTGGCCTTGTGGCAGGGGATCGCGATCTCGGCTGCTTCGCTGACCATTGGTTGGCTGATCTATGATTTCCTGTGCAAATCCGGTCTGGGAGAACGTCCCACCCTGTTGATGGTCCTGCTGTTTGTCCTGCTGGTGATCATGGGTTGGGGGTACAATCAGATCTTCACCGGTCGAGCGATGATGCTGCATCTGGGGGCCTTTACGGCGACCATCATGACGGCCAACGTTTTCTTCATCATCATGCCGAACCAACGCATTGTGGTGGACGACCTGAAGAATGGACGCACACCCGATCCGAAATACGGCAAGATCGCCAAGCTGCGCTCAACCCACAACAACTATCTGACGCTGCCGGTCGTGTTCCTGATGCTCAGCAACCACTATCCGCTGGCTTTTGCCACCGAGTACAACTGGATCATCGCCAGCCTGGTTTTCCTGATGGGCGTGACCATCCGGCACTATTTCAATTCGATGCACGCTGGTAACGGGAAGCCAAATTGGACCTGGATGGTGACTGCGCTGCTGTTCATTGCGATCATCTGGCTCTCGACCGCCCCGATGCACCAAACACTCGAGGAGGCCGAGGCCAAACCCTTGACCCCCTACGAGCAGAAGTTTGCAGAGGCCGACGGGTTTGAAGAGGCCCATGAGATCGTGCTCGGTCGGTGCTCGATGTGTCACGCCCGCGAGCCGTTCTGGGATGGTATCCTGTGGGCACCCAAGGGCGTTCTGCTGGAAACCGAGGCTGATATCGCGCGCAATGCGCAAGCCATCTATCTGCAGGCCGGGATCACACATGCGATGCCACCCGCAAACATCACCTACATGGAAGACGAAGATCGGATGGCGATCGTGACGTGGTTCAACAGCGTCAACTGAAAGCGGCCCGTTTCGACGCCAGCCCAATTTTGCATAAACCACAATCTATAGAGGATATGTGGCGCAATTTCCCCCTCCTCCCCCCGCATCTTGTGTGCTATTCAAAATACTGAAGGCAACGCCGTAGAACCGGCGTGCCGGTGCGAGTTCGGGCAGTCTGGAGCCACGGGGATGAGATCAAGCGGCCGTTTCGGCGCCGTGTTGCGCGGTATGACACTTGCGTGTGGGCTTTGCCTGCCATCTATGGCGTTGGCCGTGGAAACAGCACTCGTAGCGCCGGGTGCCTCGGAAGACCTGACTGAACGCCTGACTGCCAGTTCTCTGGCGTTGGGGGCCGAGCGGCACGGATTGACCGAACCGATTGAGGTGTTGTCCGCCGCGCTGTCGGATTATCGCACCCTGGTGCAGGTGCTTTACGACGAAGGGTTTTTCAGCCCCGTTGTCAGTGTCAAACTAGACGGGCGCGAAGCTGCGAAAATAGACCCTCTGCGCATCCCGAGCCAGATCAACCGGATCGACATCACCGTTCAAACCGGCCCTCAATTCAAATTCGGCAAGACCGAGATCTCGCCCATCACACCCGACACCGAGCTGCCCGAAGGTTATGCGCCGGGCCAGACGGCCACCACCGGAACCATCCGCGATGCGGCATCAGCCGGGATCGTCGGATGGCGCGACGCAGGATACGCCAAGGCCAAGGTCGGCGATCAACGCATCACTGCCCGCCACCGCGACGCGCAGCTTGATTCGGACATCGATCTGTTGCCCGGACCCAAGCTGAAGTTCGGCAAAATGCACATCTCGGGCACCTCGGACGTTCGTCACGAGGCGTTGCGGCGGATCGCAGGTTTCCCCACCGGCGAGGTGTACAGCCCGGCGGGCGTGCAAAAGGTCGGGACGCGCCTGCGCCGCACCGGCACCTTCAATTCCGTCACCTTGCGGGAACGCGATGTTCCAAACCCGGATGGCACGCTTGATTTTGATGCAGAATTCGAAGACCTGCCCAAGCGCCGCCTGACCTTCGGGGTCGAAGTCAAATCGACCGCCGGTCTGGATCTGACCGCAACCTGGATGCACCGCAACGTATTCAACAACGCCAATCGCTTCCGGTTCGAGGCCAACATTCGAAACATCGGCGGCACAGAAGATATCGACGGTCGCATCGGCTTTCGTCTGGATCAACCTGAGAAATTGGGGCCCGATGACAGTATTTTTTACATCGGCAACCTCGAACGCCGAAATCGGACCCACTACAAGGTCACAAGTGCTCATTTGGGCGTTGGTGCCCGGCGCACGTTCTCGGAACAGCTCTATGCAGAGGCCTGGTTTGGGTTCAACTACGCGTCATCCGACGACGCCTTTGGTACAGACCGCCGATTCCGCTATCTGATCCTGCCTGTGCGGTCCGAATGGGACAAGCGCGACAATCCGGTCAGCGCGACCAAAGGATTCTATCTCGACGCGCGGTTCACACCCTACGCCGGGCTGAGCGGCACCGAGAGCGGTGCGCAGTTTTTTGTGGATGGGCGCGGATATTGGGACGTGACATCGAACGGCGGCATTATCCTGGCTGGCCGGTTGCAGTTGGGGTCCATCGTGGGGTCTTCGCAAGCCGGAACGTCGCCTGAGCTTCTGTTCTACTCGGGCGGTGCCGGAACCGTACGCGGCCAACCTTATGAATCGCTAGGCACTCCGGTTGGCACCGGAATTGCAGGCGGACGCTCGTTTCTGGGTGTGTCAGCCGAGGTGCGCGGGCGCGTGACCGAAAAGATCTCGCTCGTCGGGTTTTATGACATCGGCCTGATCGACGCCAAATCCTTTGTCACTTCCGCTTCGTCCCGCCATGCGGGCGCGGGTCTGGGTGTGCGCTATGATCTGGGTGGGTTTGGCCCATTGCGGGTGGACTTGGCCTTGCCGGTTGAAGGGTCCACGGGCGACGGATTGCAGTTTTACATTGGTATCGGGCAGGCCTTCTGATGAAACGTTCCTCTAGTTACCTCCTGACCGCCAGCACATGCGTCGCCCTGACCTTAACAGCGCCGCTTTGGGCACAAGAGGATGAGGAATCGGGCGGCATGCTGGTCGATTTCCTTGAGGACACCCTGTCTGGCGAAGGTCGCCAGATTCAGGTGCGTGGCATCGAAGGCGCGCTGAGCGCCAAGGCCACCATCGAACAGATCGTGGTGTCCGACGACGATGGCCCCTGGCTGACGATCAATGACGCAGTGCTGGACTGGAACCGTTTGGCTCTGATTAGGGGGCGGTTTTCGGTCAACGAGCTGACGGCGCGTGAAATCCGCGTGGACCGCCCCCCCGCCCCAACGACGCAGGCCGAGCCCCTGCCGGATGCGGGAACACAGCCGTTTCAATTGCCGGAACTGCCGGTGGCCATTGAAATCGGCGAAATTCGCGTGGACACCTTGGGCCTGGGCGAGCCGCTGATCGGACTGGCGGCCGAGCTCAAGGTACAGGGTAACATGACCCTCGCCGACGGGACGCTGGACACAAATCTGGCCATTACCCGTCTGGACCGGCCAGGCGATGCCATTGAACTCAAGGCCGGGTTCCAGAACGAAACCAGCCAGATCGCGCTGGACTTGCAGGTGATCGAGGATGCGGGCGGCTTGATTTCGACCGCGCTGCAAATGCCCGGGCAACCGCCCCTGCTGCTGACCGTCAAGGGCGAAGGCCCGCTGACGGACTTCACCGCCGATCTGTCCCTGGCCAGCGACGATGCCGAGCGTGTAGCGGGCCAAGTGCGTTTGCGGGGCGTACCCTTTGGCGCGGACGAGACACAAAACAGCATCGCCTTCAGCGCCGATCTGGGCGGCGATGTCACGCCGTTCCTGGAAGAAGAATTCGACACCTTCTTTGGCACCGACACACAGCTGCAAGTCGAGGGCATCAGTGACCCGGACGGGCATCTGGCGATCTCGCAGCTTGACGTTTCGTCTGATGCGCTCAAGCTCAAGGGTGAGCTGGACATGGCAGCTGGCGGGATATTGAGCAAGGTGGCGCTGCAGGGCCGTATCACACCGCCAACGGGCGACCGGGTTGTGTTGCCAGTTGCTGATCCACGCATCACGCTTGAGGCGGCGCAGTTTTCCGCCCTGCTGAACCGCGAATTGGGCAACCACTGGGATCTGAGTGTAACGGCGGATACACTGGAAACCCCCGACGTTGTGGTAAAACAGGCCCGTATCACGGGCCAAGGCACGTTGGATCAGGGTGAAGCTATGGACCTGCGCGGCGATGTGCAGGCTGTGCTGAATGGGTTGGCGTTTTCCGACCCTGCGTTGAACCAGGCAGTTGGCCGGTCCATCACGCTGGATGGGTTCTTTGACCTGGTGAGCGGTGACAATTTGAACCTCAGCGATGTTGTGGTCCGTGGATCTGACTACACCGCGACGGCAAACGCCGAGATCAGCGGCCTGCAAAGCGGGTTCGAAGTGGACGGAACCGTCAATCTTAAAGCCAGTGACCTGTCGCGCTTTTCCGGCGTGGCGCAGCGCGATCTGGCAGGAACAGTCACAGCCGATCTGACAGGCAAAGGCGCGCCCTTGGGTGGCAGCTTTGACTTCCAGCTTGATGTTGAAGGAAACGGGCTGAAATCCGGAATGCCCGAGATCGACCCGATCATCGCCGGGCGTACAACCATCGCCTTGGACGCCGTGCGCGACCAGCAAGGGCTTGAGGTGCGCAACCTGACGGTCGTGGGACGGACCCTACGGGCCGAGGCTGCGGCAAAGCTCACCGGGACAGATGGGGCCTTTGCGCTGGATGGCACGGCGCAGGTTGAGGCAGAGGATCTGTCAGTCTTTTCTGCTCTGGCCGGGCGGGAATTGGCGGGCCAAGTACAAGCAAATGTCACCGGCAAAGGTGACATGGCAAGCCAGCATTTCGATGTGAAACTAAACGCCAATGCGCAAGATCTGAAGAGCGGCATGCCCGAGATCGACCCCCTGATCACCGGCCGCACCACCATTGTTCTGGACGCCAAGCGGGATGACACAGGGCTGGACGTGCGCCAGTTCTCGCTTGATGGTAAAGCCGTCAACGCCGAGGCCGTTGCCAAGCTGACCGGTACCGAAGGCGCCTATGCACTCAGCGGCAATGCCTCGGTCAACGCGCCTGACTTGTCGTTGTTCTCGGGCCTCGCCGGGCAAGACCTGACCGGAAATCTGCAAGCCAAGGCTGCCGGGTCCGGGGATCTGGCAAGCCGTCATTTTGATGTGCAACTGAACGCCACCGCGCGCGATGTCACCAGCGGAATCGAGCAGGTCGACGCGTTGATCCAAGGCCGCACCACATTGGCGCTGGATGCGGCCAATGCCGATGCGGGCCTGCACATCCGGAACTTTGATCTGAACGGCTCGGCCCTCAGCGCCCAGGCGAGCGGCAATCTGCAAGACACGAATGGCTCGATCCAGTTCAAGGCCGCTCTTGATGAGCTCAAGCGTGTCATCCCCACCCTGTCGGGCCCCTTGACCGTGAACGGGGATGTGAAACCTACCGGCAGTGGCCTGACCGGCACTGTTGAAATCGACGGCCCCGAAGCCTCAACCGTGGCGCTGAACGGGACCGTGGGAACCGACGGCTCTGCTGATCTGAACTTTGACGCCAGCTTGCAGCGTTTGGAGCGTATCGTTCCCGAGTTGGTCGGAGCGCTCACCGCCAAGGGCAACGCCAAACGCGACAATGGCGTGTGGGAGATCGACGCAGATGCCACCGGCCCCTCGGGTCTGACCAGCAAAGTCGCAGGCAGCTTTGACGAAGGGTCCGGGCAAGCGGATGTCACAGCCAAGGGCACCATCGGTCTGGGCATCGCCAACCTGTTCATATCGCCCAATTCCATCGACGGCTCCGCGCAATACGACCTGGCGCTGAAAGGCACGCCAAGCGTCGAGGCCATCACCGGCACGATCACCACCTCTGGCACAACAGTTGCTGTTCCCGCCGCCGGTCAGACCTTGACCAACATCAGCGGGCGCGTTGCCCTGGCAAACGGCAGCGCCACCATCGGGATCACCGGTGGGCTGCGGGCCGGCGGCACGTTCAACGTCAGCGGCCCTGTTGAATTGGCGCCCCCTTTCAATGGACGGATTGCGCTGCAACTCAACGAATTGATCCTGACCGACAACGTGTTCTTTGAAACCTCGGCCAATGGCCAGATCACCATGTCCGGCCCGCTTGCGGGTAACAGCGCCATTGCCGGGCAAATCGTCTTTGGCGAAACAAACATCGACCTCTCAGCCGCCTCGGGCGCCGTTGGGGCTGCCCCCATCCCCGAGATCCGTCATGTAGGGGAAACCAGTGCGACGTTCACGACCCGAAAGCGGGCCAAATTGGTGCAAACCTCAAGCGGCGGTTCAGGCCCGGTCATCTCGCTGGATGTAAGTCTTCTGGCTCCCTCCAAGGTCTACGCCCGCGGACGCGGCTTGCAGGCGGAACTGGGAGGCCGCATCCATGTGGGTGGCACCACGGCGGCCATCGCGCCATCGGGTCAGATCGAGCTGATCCGCGGCAACTTCGACATTCTGGGCCGTCGCCTGAAACTGACCAAGGGCATCGTCACCTTACAGGGCAACCTGACCCCCTATCTGGAGTTTGCCTCGACCACGACGACCTCGGACGGTTCTGCAACGCTTGAGATTTCCGGCCCGCTGGATGGCCCGGAAATCAAGGTCTATGCCGACCCTGAACGCCCCAGCGAAGAGGCGCTGGCCATGCTGCTCTTTGGCAACCGGTTCTCGGAGCTTTCTCCCATTGTGATTGCCCAGATGGCCGCCTCACTCGCGCAGCTCAGCGGCGCTGGCGGGGATTCCACCAAAGGCATCCGCGAAGCCACAGGTGCCGATACTGTCGAGGTGGGAACCGATGACAGCGGTGCAGCGCAGTTTGGTGCAGGGGCGTATCTGGCTGACGGGCTCTATACCGATTTCACCGTCAACACCAAGGGCGAGACCGAGTTGAACCTTAACCTGGATGTGACTGAGAGTTTCACGCTCAAGGGGACTGTGGACAATCAGGGCGAAACCTCGGTCGGTGTGTTCTTTGAACGCGATTACTGAGGTGTGCAGCCCCGGCGGTTGACCTCACCTCTGCATCGTGGCCTGATCCTGTCCGAGCAAATCGGAGAGCCCCATGACCTTCACCACCCGCCCCGAGATCACGGGCACCTTTGGTGTTGCAACTTCAACCCATTGGATCGCCTCGGCGGTTGGCATGGGCGTACTGGAACGGGGCGGCAATGCCTTTGACGCTGCCGCTGCGATGGGGTTTGTGCTGCACGTGGTCGAACCGCATCTGAACGGCCCGCTCGGCGACATGCCGATGCTGATCAAACCTGCCGGCGATACAGAACCCACCATGGTCTGCGGGCAGGGCGTCGCCCCGGCGGGCGCCACGATTGCCCATTTCAAGAACCAGGGGCTGGAGTTGATCCCCGGTTCTGGCCTGCTGGCCACAGTGGTGCCTGGTGCGTTCGACGCCTGGATGATCACTCTGCGCGATCACGGCTCGCTCCCCCTGCGCGACATTCTGGAACCAGCCATTCATTATGCTCGCACCGGCCATCCCCTGTTGCCACGCGTGGCCAACACGATTGCAGGGTTGGCCGATTTCTTTGCGGCCGAGTGGCCCACATCCTATGCCACTTGGGCTCCGGGCGGCGCCCTCCCTCAGGCGGGCGCGCTCTTTCGCAACCCGCAACTGGCGGACACTTGGGAACGCGTGCTGTCAGAGGCGGAAACCGTTTCGGGTCGCGAGGCGCAGATCGAGGCGGCGCGCAAAGCGTTCTATTGCGGGTTCATTGCCGAAGCGATTGACGGGTTCGTTGCTGACGCCTGCCTCATGGATGCCAGCGGCGCTCCACACAAGGGTGTTCTGAACGGGCAGGACATGGCCAACTGGCGGGCCAGTTACGAGGCGCCCTTGCAGGTGGACTACCACGGTTGGACCGTTTGGAAGGGTGGGCCCTGGACCCAAGGGCCGACGTTGTTGCAATCGCTCAAGCTGCTCGAAGGGCTGCCGCTCGATCAGATGGATCTGAACGGGGCCGAATTTGTCCATCATGTGACAGAAGCAATGAAGCTCGCCTTTGCCGACCGCGAGACATACTACGGCGATCCGGATTTCACTGAAATCCCGATGGATCTGCTGCTGTCGGATGGATACGCAGCGGACCGCCGCATGTTGATCGGGGCGATGGCTTCAACCGATCAACGCCCGGGCCGCCTGCCCGGGCACGACGCCTGGGTCGAGGCAATGCTGTCCCATGCCGCCCTGTCCCACCAGCCGGGCCACGCCATCGGCGCGGGCGAGCCGACCATGTCGCACCTGACCGAAAAGCGCGGGGATACCGTACATCTGGATGTGATCGATCGCTGGGGCAACATGGTGTCGGCCACGCCTTCGGGCGGATGGCTGCAATCCTCTCCCGTGGTGCCTGGATTGGGCATGCCGCTGAATTCGCGGGCGCAGATGTTCTGGCTGGAAGACGGGCTGCCGACCTCGCTGGCGCCTGGCCGTCGCCCTCGCACCACGTTATCGCCCTCGATGGCCCGGGCGCCTGACGGTGCTGAGCTGGCTTTTGGCACACCTGGGGGCGACCAACAGGACCAATGGCAACTGATCTACCTGCTGCGTCTGGTGCATGGGGGCTTGAACCTGCAAGAGGGCATCGATGCACCGCTGTTTCACACCGGCCATTTCCAAAGCTCGTTCTACCCGCGCGAGGTGACCCCCGGCCACTTGATGGTCGAACCCGGATTTGGGGCAGAGGTCATCGAAACTCTGCGCGCCAAAGGGCATGCAATAGAGGTGGCCGAGCCCTGGACCGTGGGTCGGTTAACGGCTGCCAGCCGAGCACCCGACGGCTTGTTGCGTGCCGCGGCGACCCCGCGATTGATGCAGGCCTACGCTGTGGGGCGCTAACGCCCTGCGCGGCCCATCGGCCTTGCGTCCTGCGGACGGCCCTTAGAGGGGGCGGGCCAGGCTCATGCGGGCAAAGCCCGCATGAGCCTGGCCCAACGGGAGGAGATGTCCCGCAAGGGGCATCGACGACGGGCGGGAGCGCTTCGAGGTTACTGGAGAACCTGTCGGTTTTCCGACCGACCCGCGGCATAGATCTGGTCTATGATCTCTTGCACTTGACGGGACAAGGACAAAGGCACCACCCCCGATCCATTGCCTGCACAGGCGTTGGCAAAGGCATCCACTTGCACCTCGTACTGACGGGCACTGGTGAACCGAAAAACCTGTTGTTGCGTGTTCGCCTGATCGTAGAGAACCACCTCGGCGGCGCCATAGTCGCCTGCGTTGAATGGCGCGCGTACGTCGATCCAGCCGGTCTCTCCCATGAACCGCATGGATTGATGCAGCGCCATTTGGGTCGAGACATGAAAGCTCAGATTGAAGCCCTCGAACCGGACAACCGCGTGGGCATAGATGTCGGTCTTGAATTCTGGCGAGTACTCGACCTGCGCCTCGACACTCAGCGGCACGGATCCGGTGCTCATCAAGGTTGTGATCACCGGATAGACGCCGATGTCAGGCAACGCGCCGCCTCCGGCCTCTAGCTGATTGCGCGTGTTGGCGGGATCGACGTTATGAAACGAAAACCCACCCGTCACCTGACGCAAGCGCCCGATGGAGCCGATCTGGATCAGCTCACGGACCTTGTGCCATTGCGGGTGGTACCAGACCATGTAGGCCTCCGAAATCAGGACATTGTTGTCCCGCCCCGCCGCCGCGATCCGGTCGATATCGGAAGCCTTTAGCGCAATCGGCTTTTCACAGAGGACGTGTTTGCCCGCCTGAGCCGCGCGAATGGCCCATTCCGTGTGATGCGACGTGGGCAGCGGGATATAGACGCCATCCACGTCCCTGTCGGCCAGCAGTGCATCGTGACTGTCGTACCACCGCGCCGCGCCAAAGCGGGTTGCCGCGACTTGCGCCCGGCCCGCGTCCCGGCTTGAGATTGCGTGCAACACGCCGGTTTCCGACCGGGCAATTGCAGGCAAAACATGCTCTCGCGCGATTTTGGCGGTCGACAGACAGCCCCATCGAAACGGCCTGGACATGATCTAACCCCTCTCGAAAAACCGTGCGGCCCCGATCAACGCTGCCAGATCGTCCGCAATCACATGCACCGGGACCTGAGCGACCTGCTCGTGAAACGGGCCATCATTCAGAAACGCCGCGACAAAGGCATCCCGCGCGTCCGAGCCAAGCACCCCTCGTGCAGCGCCGCCTGCGAAATGGATGCCGCCAAAGGGCAGGTACTGGAACACCAACTCGCGTGAGAAACAGCCGAGCAGGCGGGCAAATAGCATCACGGCCTCGCGGGCAGACTGGCAGTCTCCGGCGTCAGCCGCCGCTATGATCTGCGCCCCCGCAAGCGACCGCCCTGTCATCACCTGATAGAGCCGCGACAGCCCCCGCCCGGACAGGACCGCCTCGTTGGTGGTGAATTGCGCAGCTCCATCCCCCAATGCATCATGCAGCACCGATCCGACGCTGGATGGCAGGCTGGCGTGGCCCAACTCAGCTTCCATCACCGCACCGTCGCGCAGCAGGCACACGTTGAAGCCTGTGCCGACCCCTGCCACCACCCTTTGCGAGTTCAGCGGTTGCTCCGCACCAGACAGCAGCGTCGAGTGCTGCCCCTCTGCCAGATGTGGCAGGGCGTGGCCCAAGGCGACAAGATCGTTGATCAAGAAAACCTTGGGTGCCCCCGGCAGGGCAGCCCTCAATTGCGCACTGTCAAACGACCAATCCCGGTTCGTCAACTTTGCCCGTGTCGAGGTCACCGGCCCCGCAACCGCGATCACGGCGCCGGTCAATGAGGCCTTGGCTACGTCTGACAGATACTTCGCCACCACAGCGTCGAACGAAGGGTAAGCGTCATTCTCGTACCGGCTGATCTGCGTCACCACACCCCCATCGGACATGCCGATCCGCGTGTTCGTGCCACCGACATCTGCCACAAGAACGGTCATGACAGGCCCCTCATTCCGCCCCGCTGGAACCGGGTTGCTTGCCCAGGATGATCATTCCCAGCAGGTCGTCGTCGGTGACGTCATCGACATCCACAGTCCCCACCAGCTTTCCGTTTTTCATCACGCTGGCCCGGTCGCACAGCTCCATCACATCGTGAATGTCATGGCTGATCAGAAAAATGCCGATCCCTTCGGCCTTGAGCTGCTGGATCAGTTCGGACACCATTTGCGTTTCATGCGGTCCAAGGGCGGCTGTGGGTTCGTCCATGATCAGGATGCGAGCGTCAAAATATACGGCCCGCGCGATGGCGACCGACTGACGCTGCCCGCCGGACAAGGCCGAGACGGGTTCCGCGAACTTTTTGAAGTTCGGGTTGAGCCGCCCCATGATTTTGCGACACTCAGACTCCATCGCATCATCATCGACCAACCCGAATGAGGTGACCAATTCACGCCCCAGAAACAGGTTGCTGGCGGCATCCAGATTGTCGGCCAGAGCCAGCGTCTGATAGATCGTCTCGATCTTGTGAGCGCGGGCATCGCGGGGGTTGTTGATCTCGACCTTTTGGCCATTGATCAGAATCTCGCCACTGTCGCCTTGATACGCGCCCGACAGGATTTTGATCAGCGTGGATTTGCCCGCGCCGTTGTGACCCAAGAGGCCCACGACCTCGCCCGGATACAGGTCGACGCTGACGTGATCGACGGCATGGACACCACCGAATGAGATGCAGATGTCGCGCATTTCGACCAGCGGGGTTTGATCGCGGTTGATGTCGAATTTGGCCATCAGCTCTCTCCCGTCTTTTTGCGATAGATGATGTCGATCAGAACAGCCAGCACCAGAACCGCGCCTACGACGATGTTCTGCAGCGGCGCGTCGACGCCGACCATCGCCATACCTGATTGCAGCGACTGCATGATCAGCGCCCCCAGGATGGCGCCGTGGATGGTACCCAGACCACCGGCCAGCGCGGTGCCGCCGATAACGGCTGCCGCAATCACGCGCAGTTCGTCCAGCGTGCCGATGTCATTGGAGTGGTTGGTCAGACGGGCCGAGGCCACCACGGCGGAAATCGCGCACAAAGCTCCCATTAGGGCAAAGATCTTGACCGTCAGCCAGCGGGTGTTGATCCCCGACAGCTCTGCCGCATCAGGGTTCCCACCGGTGGCAAAGATATAGCGACCCAGGCGGGTGCGCTTGGCCAGGATGGTCATGACGATGGCGATGAAGATCAGCAAAAGAACCGAGATCGGGATACCATAGGATTGCGTGAACCCTTCGGGCATGACCTCTCCACGCGCCTCGAACATGCGCTGCAACTTGCGGGTCGGAACCTCATAAGCGTTCAGGATCGCAACAAAGCCCAGGATCGCGGCGGTGATGATGCCGGCCAGGACGCCTTCGGCCCATAGGGGTTTCACGGTGAACCCGTGTTTGATCTTGTTCCGGCGGCTGTTCCACAGGCCGTACAAGGCGCCAGCCACAGCCAACAGGCCCAGGATCCAAGAGCCAGTCGCACCCAGGGTTCCGTTGATGCCACCGAATTTCTGAAAGGTCGGGTCCAACGGGCCGATGGTCTTGCCGCTGGTCAGGTACCAGCCAACATTGCGCCAGACCAACAAACCGCCAAGGGTGACGATAAACGCAGGGATCGTCAGGTAACCGACCATCCAGCCTTGAAAGGCACCGATCAGGGTCCCGACGAGCAAGCCGACCGCGATCGAGATCCATGGGATCAGCGGATGCCCCAGCCCAAGCCCCAAAACGTTGGGCAGGAACTGCGTCTGCGTCATCGCCATGACCGCCGAGCAGGTCGCCAGCAGCGCGCCAACACTGAGATCAATGTGGCGGGTGACGATCACGAACACCATACCGGTGGCCATGATGGCAACAGACACGGTCTGGATTGTCAGGTTAAAGATGTTTCGCGGTGTCAGGAACCGCCCGCCGGTGACCAAATCAAACCCGATGCACAGCACGGCAAATGCGCCGATCATGCCCAAGAGCCGCAAATCCAGCTCGAGCGTTTGCACGATGTTTTTCTTGGGGGTTGCCGGGGACAGATCCGCATCAGAATGAGTCATGGGATGTCCTGCAGATTTTGGTGCCTCCCCCGGGGTTAGAACCGGGGCAAGGCAGTTTCTTTTGTCGTCAGCTTAGTTACAAGGCGTCGGACCAGCGGTCACGCCCTGACACAATGCTTCCTGGGTGATCCACTGAGCGTCGACAACGTCCGACAAGTTCTCTTTGGTCACCGGCAGCGGGGCCAGGAACATGGCGCTCATCTTGGTGCCACCGGGCGAGGTCCAGTCATCTGCACCGCCAATGGCGTTCATCTTGACGCCGTCGGCCAGCGAAACTGCGATGCTTGCTGCAGCCTTGCCCAGATCACGGGCGTCTTTCCAGACGGATACGGTCTGCGTGCCCTTGGCGACCCGGTTCAGCGCAGCGTGATCGCCATCCTGACCCGAAACCGGGATGCCTTCCATGCCCTGCGCGGTCAGCGCAGCAACAACGCCGCCAGCTGTCCCGTCGTTCGATGCCACGACGGCATCCACACCGTTATCTTGCGCGGTCAGGATCTGCTCCATGTTGCGCTGCGCGTTGGCGGGCAGCCAGCCATCGGTATAGGCCTCGGCCACGATGGTGATATCACCGGCGTCGATGGCGTCTTGCAGCACTTCTTGCTGACCACCACGCAAGAAATCCGCGTTCGGGTCGGTGGGCGAGCCTTTGATCATGACATAGCGGCCCTTGGGCATCGCTTCGAGCACGGCACGCGCCTGCATCCGACCCACTTCTACGTTGTCGAAGGTCAGGTAAAAGGCCCGCGGGTCTTCGATCAAGCGGTCATAGCCTACGACCGGAATGCCCTCGTCTGCCGCTGCTTGAACGGCCGGGCCGATGGCCTGCGCGTCCTGGGCCAGAATGATCAGAGCGTCCGCGCCCTGCGCGATCAAGCTTTCGACATCCGACAGTTGCTTGGCGGAAGAACTTTGAGCGTCCGCCGAAATGTATTGCGCGCCCTTGGATTCCAGTTCGGCTTTGATCGCCGCCTCATCGGTCTTCCAACGTTCTTCCTGGAAATTTGACCAGCTGACGCCAATGATGATGTCATCGGCCCAGGCCGCGGTGCTGATGATTGCGCCGGCGACGATGGCCGTCGCGGTTGCAAAGAATTTCATGTTGTCCTCCCAAACAAAGATGGCCCTGCGCAATTCTTGGTCCTCGTGCGTGGCCTGTCCCGCAATCGTGATCTATTTTAATTTGAAAATCAAATTAAATCGAATAGGCTGGGAAAAATCTTCCAAAGCTGGCACGGTTTGTTCAGGAATACCGACGGGTTTTCGCCTGAGCACCGGTTGGCGCAAGATCAAGGAGGCGGCAAACAAATGGCTGTTTTGCAAAGAGAATATGGCCGCCGTGCCCTAATGTCCGAAATCCGGAAAGCGGGACGCATTCCACGCATCGAACTGTCCGAGCGTACCGGTATCAGCCGCGCAACGGTCACCACGATCACGGCCGAGCTGCTGCAACACGGGCTGATCGAAGAGGTCGCCCGCGAAGATGGCAGCACGGATTCCCGCCGTGGCAGGCCCCGTGTCGACCTCAAGATTCGCGGTGCAGCACGGTTGGTGGCAGGGGTGAAAATCTCGCATCTAAAACTGTCTTTGGTGTTGCTGGATTTCGAAGGCCAGCAGTTGGAGTGCATTGAACGCGATCTGGATCAGAGCGTGCACGCCCCCGACGCCTTGGCCGTACAGGTCACCCAAGCCGTTCGCGAATTGGCCGAGACCGCAGGTCACACGCTGCACGATGTTTCAGGTGTGGGTATCGGCATCGCGGGTGTTGTCGACGCCGAGAACGGGTTCGTCTACTGGTCACCGTCTCTGGACGCACGCAATGTCGAGTTCAGCCAGCTGGCCAGTCAGCACCTGGGCCTACCCGCTTTCGTCGACAATGACGCCAATCTGGTGGCCTTTGCCGAATACAGCTTTGGTTTGGCACGCGGGGTGCCCGATTTTTTGGTGGTCACAATTGAAAGCGGGGTCGGCCTTGGCCTGATGATCGACGGCGAGCTTTATCGCGGCACGCGCGGATGCGGGGCCGAGTTCGGTCACACCAAGGTGCATCTGAACGGCGCGCTGTGCCGCTGCGGCCAGCGCGGCTGTCTTGAGGCTTATGTCGCCGATTACGCACTGCTGCGCGAAGCAACGCTGACATCGGATGCTGACACTTCGGCCGATCCCAGTCATCGGATCGAGGCGCTCTTGAATGCTGGGCGGAACGGTGATCCGACGGCGCGCAGCGTCGTGGACCGGGCCGGGCAGTATTTTGCCATGGGCCTTGCCAACCTGGCCAACATCTTTGACCCCGCTCTGATCATTCTGGCGGGTGAGCAGATGCAGTTCGACCATCTGTACGAGGACGCGGTGATCGAGGCGATGCGCAAATCGATCATCCGCGTCGACCGCGACCCGCCCGAGGTGGTGGTACACAAATGGGGCAACCTGATGTGGGCCAAGGGCGGGGCCGCCTATGCGCTCGATCGCGTTTCGGACCTTGCCCTGGATGAGATGAGCGACAATGCGGCCTGAAGTTCTGGTTTTGACCCTCATGGCAACACCTGTTGTGGCCGACGTTACCTTTAGGCCGATCGACGTCCCCGAACACCGCTACACCGGTGGCTGGGAGCATTTTGTCGGTGGCGGGCTGGCCAGTTTCGATTGCAACGGCGACACCCTGCCCGAGCTGTTCGCAGCTGGTGGAGAGACCCCGGCCCTCCTGTTGCGCAACACCTCTGAGCCCGGTGGTCCCGTCCGGTTCGATGCAGACACCCCCGACGTTTTGGCCCAGACAGGTGTGATCGGAGCCTACCCACTGGATATTGATGCGGATGGGCACTTGGACCTTGCCATCCTTCGGGTGGGTGAGAACGGGTTGCTCAAGGGCGGACCGGACTGCAGCTTTGCCCCCTTTGATCTGGATTTTGCCAGCAATGACCGCTGGACGACCGCCTTTGCTGCGACGTGGGAGGGCGGGCAAAACCTGCCCACGTTGGCCTTTGGCAACTATGTCGACCGCGCCAACCCCGACGGGCCCTTTCGGGCCTGTGACATCAATCTGCTCTACCGCCCAGACGGGGACAGCTACGGCGCGCCGGTTGCATTGGAGCCCGGTCATTGCCCGCTCTCGATGCTGTTCAGCGATTGGAGCGGGACCGGGCAAGCCGATCTGCGCGTCAGCAACGACCGGCACTACTATGTCGATGGCGGGGCAGAGCAGTTGTGGCAACTGGCGCCGGACTTGCGCCTTTATGACCAGGAAGACGGCTGGCAGGACCACAAGCTTTGGGGCATGGGCATTGCAGCGCGCGATCTGGACCATGACGGACGGCAAGAGGTTTTTCTGACCTCGATGGGCGACCAGCGGCTGCAACGGCTGACAGGGCCGGGCCCGAAGTTCGAGGATGTTCCCTATGATCTGGGCACGACGGCGCATCGCCCCTACAGCGGTGGCGATGGCCGTCCCTCGACTGGATGGCACGTAGCCTTTGGGGACGTTCAGAACGATGGATTGGATGATGTGTTCATCGCCAAGGGCAATGTCGAGCAGATGCCGGGCAGCGCCATGGATGATCCCAACAACCTGCTGATCCAAACCAAGGACGGGACTTTTGCCGAAGTTGGCGAAACCGCAGGTCTGGCCAGCCTGCATCGCGGACGCGGCGCTGTCATGGCCGATCTGAACGCCGACGGCATGCTGGACATCGCAGTCGTCAACCGACGCGCCCCGCTGGAAATCTGGCACAACGTGACCCCAGGCACCGGTGCTTGGGTGGCACTGTCGATTGTTCAACCCGGCCCAAACCGCAACGGCGTTGGCGGTTGGATCGAGGTAGCAACCGACCCCGTCAAAGGCCCCTGGATGTCACGCGAGATCACGCGGGGGGGCGGACACGCAGGCGGCAGCGCGGGGTTCGAGCATTTCGGGTTGGGTGCAGCGGATACCGCCTTTGTCCGCGTGACTTGGCCGGACGGGGCCGTAAGCGAGGCCGTAAAAATGACGCCAAATCAAGCTGTCATTCTCAATCGCATCGGCAACGGGTTCGAGATCTCAGACTGAGCTTACTTCTCGACGGTCAACCCACTGGGCACGGCGTCGGGCACGCCTAACCGCCCTTTGAGCGCAGTTTCGTCGGACAAGGCCCCCAGAAAGGCCAAAAGATCCGCGATCTGATCGTCTGTCAGTTGTCGTACAGGCAGAGCGTTGGCCCGCGCGATGTCATCAACCTCACGACCCTGGGTCAGCAGAACAAAATCCGTTTCGAACGGCTCCGCCGGTAGAACTGCGTGGTCCGGCGTGTAGCTTTGCAAGCTTTGGACCGGATCCAGATGATGCCGGATCAACGCGTCCAGCGTCGCATAGGCCCCCGAATGCCCATAAGGCGCGGTCTGGGTCACGTTGCGCAGGGACGGCGTGCGAAAGGCAAACGCATCCTCGGACCTGCCCGTCACTCGCATCCGGCCAACGTCGCGGTTGTGGCGCTCAAAACGGGCGGCCTTGCCCGGTCCGATCTGCGGCATGGCAATGGCGTGGAACCCGTGATCGGTCTGGAACCATCCAGAATGGCAGGACGCGCAGCCCGCCTCGCCATAAAACAGCGTCATTCCGCGTAGTTCGTCAGTACTCAGGACGTCCTTTCCACGCAGATGCCGGTCAAACGGGCTGTCATCGGCGCGCCATTCAAACGCGATGAAGGCAGCGATCATGTTTGAGATGTCGGTGAATGCGATGGGGCGCTCCCCGATCACCTGATCGAACCGGTCGCGGTACTCCGGCAGCGCCTCGACACGGTTCGACAGGATATCCCAAGCGCCACCGGGTCCGGTCAGGAACCCTTGCCGCACGGCCTGTGCCACGTCGTTTTCCGAATAGTGTCCAGCCATCTCGTCGCCCGAAAGCACCGGGAACATCGTCTGGGCGCTCAGGACCGAAGCAAACCCATGCTCCATCTCGGTCCCAAGTGGCGTGCGGATGCCCGAGGGGCGGGTCTCATCGACCTCAAGCCGCCCGTCGTGAAAGAACGATGTGAACTCGGTCGCGCCCAGATTGAACAACGCGGGCGAGTTGCGGGGGATGCGCTGTTCGGGGCGGTTTTTCGCGTCGAACACCCGGTCCGGCCCCAGACCGACGCCGCCGTCCCCGATCCCAAGCGACACCCCATCAGATGTCGCAAAACGCGGGTGGTGGCAGGTGGCGCATGACACCGTGCGACTGCCACTGAGGACTGGATCGTAGAACAACAGATGCCCCAATTCGACCTCGGCCATGTCGAGCGGTGGAAACACGGGCTCGGCCAACGGGAGGCCGTCGGCCCATGCAGAGGTTCCCAAACAGAGGGCAATCAAATAGCGGATCATGCGACCTCCTCGTGGATCGAGACGGTCAGGCGTTGTCGATAAGACTGTTCAGGGGTTGCCAGGGACAGGGGAAACCCAGGCGTGTTGATTGCGTTGGGAAAGCCCTGCGGCTCAAGGCAAAACCCCGAGAACGGCGTGTGAGTCTGCCCCGCAAGCGGCTCGGCCACGCGCCGCAGGTGCTGGGCAGTGTAGAGTTGCAAACAGGTTTGATCCGTTTTCATGCGCAGATGCAATCCGCCTCCCCTGGCCTCGACCCGAGTGCCATCCAGTACAAAGTTCATGTCCAACCCTTTGCCCTCTGAAACCGCCTCGGACAGAGGTTTGGCATCACCAAAGTCAAACGGTTTGCCCAACAGCGGCTCGACCGTCCCCAGCGGTATCATTTGCTCATCCAACGGGGTGTAGGTCTTGGCGGGGATCTGAACCGTTGCTTGCCCAAAAGCGTAATAGGAATGCTGCGCCAAGTTGACAGGCGTGGGCCGGTCGCAGCGGGCCACCATATCATAGGTCAGCCGATGCCCCTGCAACGCGATTGTTACGGTCAACTCCAGCTGCCCCGGATAGCCCCCCTCGCCATCAGGTGACGTTGTCTGCAATTGCACCGCTCGGTTTCCGTCCGCTTCCATCGTCCAATTTTGGGTGTGCAAGCCACGCGTCCCGCCATGCAGATGGTGCGGTGGCTCGTTCGTGTCCAAGGCAAACCGCTCACCATTCAACTCGAACACAGCCCCCGAGGTCCGATTTGCCACGCGTCCCACAATGGCGCCCAGGTAGTACGGGTTGTGCACGTAGGACTGCGGATCACGGTAGCCCAGAACGGCGGACACCTGCTTGCCTCGAACCGGAACCAGCCAGTCCTGCGTTATGCATCCAAGCGACAGGATGGCGACCGAGACATCGCCATCGTTCAGGACGTGCCGCCGGATCTGCGTCATTCAGACGAACCGATTGACGTAGTTTTCCAAAATTTCCTGCCGACCCGAGCGTGGCTTGGGGTTGATCTGACCACTGAGCACATTGGCAAAGATGGTGTCGAAATCACTGTTCAGCATCTCTTGCGCAACGTTGCTGTCCCAGCCCGCGTAGCGATCCCGCAGCGCCGCATCCAGGCCCCCGTCATCGATCATCGCGGCGGCTGCTTTCAGGCCCCGCGCGCAGATGTCCATGCCCCCGACGTGGGCCGCGATCAGATCCTTGGCATCCAGCGATTGCCGCCGCAACTTGGCGTCAAAATTGGTACCGCCAGTGCCCAAGCCGCCCGCCCGCAGGATGTGATAATAGGTCAGTGCAACTTCGGGGACATTGTTGGGGAACTGGTCGGTGTCCCAGCCCGATTGATAATCGTTGCGGTTCATGTCGATCGAACCCAGCATCCCCTCGGCCGCGGCGACGGCGACCTCATGCTCAAACGAATGCCCTGCCAGGATCGCATGGCCCTGTTCCAGGTTCAGCTTCACCTCATCCTCAAGCCCGTATTTGCGCAAGAACCCAATGCAAGTGGCGGCGTCGAAGTCATACTGGTGCTTTGACGGCTCCTGCGGCTTGGGTTCGACCAGGATGGTGCCCTTGAACCCGATCTTGTGCTTGTACTCGACCACCATGTTCAGGAACCGGCCCATGTGATCCAGCTCGCGCCCCAGATCAGTGTTGAGCAGCGTCTCATACCCTTCGCGCCCGCCCCAGAGCACATAGTTCTCACCGCCCATCTTGTGGGTCGCATCCATGCAGGTTTTCACCGTGGCAGCGGAATAAGCAAAGACATCCGGGTCGGGGTTGGTCGAGGCGCCCGACATCCAGCGACGGTGGCTGAACATGTTGGCCGTACCCCACAAGAGCTGTGTATTGCGGCCCTCCATCTTGGCGAGGAAATAGTCGATGATCTCTTCGAAATTGCGCAAGGATTCGGCAAAATCGGCACCCTCGGGCCGGATGTCCGCATCGTGCCAGCAGAAATAGGGCTGGCCAAGGATGTCGAACATCTCGAATGCCGCATCGGCCTTGATTTTGGCGCGGCCCATTTCGTCTTGCGGGTGCCAGGGGCGTTCAAAGGTCTGCCCGCCAAAGGGGTCGCCACCTTCCCAAGCAAAGGAATGCCAATAAGCCACGGCAAAGCGCAGGTGATCCTCCATCCGTTTGCCCAGAACCACCTCGTCCGGGTTGTAATGGCGGAACGCCAGCTCGTCGGCGGTGTCGGGGCCCTGATATGTGATCGGGGCGATATCGGCAAAGAACTGTGTCATGGCATGGCTTTCAAAGCAGGATATGAAGATCGGAAGGCGGCATAAGCCTCGTCAAAGGCGGCGCTATGGTGTGTGTTCGGGTCGATGGTCTCGGCGATGTCTGGCTTGGTCATGATCTGCAACGGGTCGTCCCCGGTCACGCCGCACATCGCCAGCCGCGCGGCCCCAAGGGCGGCCCCAAATTCGCCCTGAGCGGGCAATTGCAATGGCACTCCCAGGATGGTGGCCAAAAGCTCGACCCAATAGCGTGATCCGGTGCCGCCGCCGATCGCCAGGAGCGCGGGCAGGTCTGCCCCGGTTCCGCGCAAGGCCTCAAAGCTGTCCCGCAAACCGAAGCTGACCCCCTCCAGAACAGCTTGGGTAAGTTCCGCCCTGTCTGTCGCGATATCAAGACCCACAAAAGCCCCCCGCACGGCGCTGTCATTATGCGGCGTACGCTCGCCTGACAGATACGGCAGGAAGCGCACGTTGGAGGGTAAGCGCAGGTCTGACAGTTCTGCGGTCAGATCTGCGGGCGAGGCTCCGGTGATCCCGGCCAGCCAATTCAGACTGTCCGTCGCAGCCAGCATCACGCCCATCTGATACCACCTGCCGGGCACCGCGTGGCAGAACGTATGCACCGCACTGCCCGGATCGGGGTGAAACCCGCTCCGCGCCGCCAGTATCACCCCAGACGTACCCAGTGAGACAAAGCCGTCTCCCTCACGCAATGCGCCAACACCACAAGCAGACGCAGCATTGTCACCGCCGCCCGCCACGACTTGCACATCGGCAGACAGGCCCAGCTCTTGTGCCAGATCCGGACGAAGGGTTCCGATAACATCCGTCCCTTCGATCACATCAGGCATCTGGTCGCGGCGCATGTTACCCGCTGCAAGGAGCCTGTCCGACCATCCGCGTGCACCCACGTCCAGCCAGCTTGTCCCGGCGCTGTCGGACATGTCGGACGCCGCGCGACCGGTAAGCCAGAAACTCAGGTAGTCCTTGGGCAGCAGCACTTTGGCGACTTTTGCAAAAACATCAGGCTCATGCTCGGCCACCCACATCAGCTTGGGCGCGGTGAAACCGGGGAACACGATATTGCCGGACAAGGCGCGGACATCTGCCATAACATCCAGAGCCGCCGCCTGCACGTGGCTGCGCGTGTCGTTCCACAAGATGCAAGGCCGCAAAACCGCCCCATCGGCATCCAGCAGGGTCGCACCATGCATCTGCCCGGACAGCCCAATCCCCTGCACCTGCGCCATCTCGGCCTGAGCCTTTGCATGCAGTTCCTGCAGGGCCTCGCGGCTGGCCGTGACCCAGTCTTGCGGGTTCTGTTCGCTCCATCCGGGCTGAGTATGCGATACCTGCAAGCCGCGATCGGCACTGGCAAGAACCGCGCCCTCACCATCAACCAAAAGGGCCCGAACCCCCGACGTTCCCAGATCCAATCCGATAAACATACGCCCTCCCCGCGCTGTTCACTTACTGTCTCCATATTTAATTCAAGTGTCAAATTAAAAAACTGAAACTCGATTTGCACCCAGCCCGGCACCCTGCGCGCTGCCTCAGATTGACCATATACCGGCCCTAATTCCTGCTGCTTGTGGGGCTAATTTTCGGCCAAGATCGAAAAGCAGCCCACCACCCAAAATTTGGTGCTAAAACCGCATCAGACAGCAACGACCCCGGAGACCCATTTTGCGGATCACGTTTCTTAGCCCACGCTCGAACCTGTCGGGCGGCCTGCGCGTGATCGCAACCTATGCTCAGATGCTTCGGGATCGAGGGCATCAGGTATCCATCGTCACGCCCGCAAAGCGAAAAGTCACGACCAAGACCTGGGTCAAATCCCTGCTGCAAGGCCGGGTGCCGGAAACGGACAGTGATACGGGTGGGCACTTCCAGAACCTCACTGTCCCGGTATGCGAGGCGCATTGTGATGATTTCCTGTTCAATGACAACGATGTACCGGACGCGGACGTCATCATCGCGACCTGGTGGGAAACGGCTTTTGCCGTAGCGGCAATGCCACCGGAAAAAGGCCGGAAGTGTTACCTGATCCAGGGGCACGAGGTGTTTGATCCGCTGCCTTGGCAGATCTCCAGAGCGACGTATTTGCTGCCGCTGCAACCCCTGGTGATCGCCAGTTGGTTAGAGGATGTTCTGCGCCAGGATTACAATCGGGATGACGCAATATTGGTACCGAACGGCACCGATTTGTCCCAATTCAACGCAGAGCCCAGGGACAAATCATCAATCCCCCACGTCGGTTTCCTGTATTCCACATCACCGATCAAAGGCACCAAAACCGTGCTTGCCGCGATCGAGCATCTGCTGCGCGACTTTCCCGATCTTCACGTCGTGGCCTTCGGGACCGAGGCCGTTTCAGATGATCTGCCCTTGCCGCCGAACAGCACATACCACCGGCAACCAGAACAGGACTTCATTCGCAATATCTATTCCGACTGCGATGTTTTCCTGGGCGGCAGCACGTCCGAGGGATTCTTCCTGCCTCTGCTTGAGGCAATGGCCTGTCGCACGCCAGTTGTCAGCACCAGAGTTGGCGCGGCGCCCGACCTGATTACCGACGGACAGACGGGATATGTTGTCGATGTTGGGGATGAAACCGCCTTGGCACAGGCCGCTGCGACGATCCTAAACCTGTCCAATGACGATTGGAAAAACATGTCCCAAGCTTGCGTCGAACTTGCGCAGAACAACGGTTGGGAACAGGCCTGCGACCGGATGGAACATGTCCTTGAGACGCTTGTGAACGGAGATCCGGCATGAGTGTCGATCTGGTACTGATCGGACGCAACGAAGGCGACCGGCTGAAACGGGCGCTGGATGCGGCCGTCGGGCAAGCGGATCGTATCGTCTATGTGGATTCCGGTTCCTCGGACGACAGCGTCGCTGCGGCCCGCGCAGCCGGGGCAAGGGTGGTTGAACTGGATATGTCCACCGCCTTCAGCGCAGCCCGTGCACGAAACGCCGGGTTTGCCCGGCTTGAACAGGACGGCGCGCCCGCATTTGTTCAGTTCATCGACGGCGACTGTGCCCTTGTGCCCGGCTGGGTCGAAGCGGCTGTGGCCCATATCAAAACCGATCCCAAGCTGGCTGTGGTCACAGGCTGGCGGTCAGAGATTCATCGCAACGCCAGTGTTTACAACCAGATGTGCGACCACGAATGGCATCGCCCTGCTGGTCCAATCACCGCCTGCGGCGGCGACATGCTCGTCCGGGCCGAAGCGTTTCGGCAGGTTGGCGGCTTTTCCCCGCATGTGGTCGCCGCCGAAGATGACGAGTTTTGCTTGCGTCTGGGTGCGGCGAACTGGCGGTTGGAACGCCTGCCGCTTGAGATGACCCGCCACGATGCCGCGATAACCCGGTTCGGCCAATGGTGGCGGCGCGCCGTGCGGGCCGGGCATGGCTTTGCGCAGGTGGGCGATCTGCATGACGGGTATTTTCACACCGAAAAACGCCGCGTGATGCTTTTTGGCCTGATCCTGCCGCTTGTTGCTGTGCTGGGATCCGCGTTGTCCCTTTGGCTGCCCATTCTGGTTCTTGGCCTTTATGCGGTGTCCCACGCGCGTACGATCAAGGGGTTGCAGGCCGAAGGGCTGCCCCGTGATGAGGCACGTAAACATGCCCTCTTTCTGACCCTGTCGAAATTCCCCAATCTGTTGGGAATGGCAAAGTACCACCTGAACCGGGTTCGAAATCGAACTCCGGAAATCATCGAGTATCAGTGAGCCGCACGTCATGACCCATTCCCCCATCCGCATCGGCCTGATCGGCGCCGGATATATCGCCACCTGGCACGCTGACGCAATCAAGGCCACACCAGGCGTTGCGTTGACTGCGATCTGTGACCGGGCCGCCGACGCCGCGCATGGTCTGGCCGATGCATATGGTGTGACGGGGTTTGCCGCGGTTGAGGATCTGATCGCGGCGGGCCTGTGCGATGCGGTTCACATCCTGACGCCACCGGACAGCCATCGCGATTTGGCAGTTCAATGCCTTGAGGCCGGGCTTCACGTGCTGGTCGAAAAGCCTGTGGCGCTGTCCGCCCGGCACACCCAAGCCATCGAAGACGCCGCGCAAAAGGCGGGGAAGCGTTTTCATGCCGGGCACAACTTCTTGGGCCTGCCGTCGTACGAGCGACTCAAGACCATGGCCCTGGCTGGCAAATTGGGGCGGATCTCCTCTGCCGAAGTGCGGTGGTGTTTCCCATTGCCGCCTTTGCGGTCCGGGCCGTTTGGCCTGTGGCTGATGCGCAAGCCGGAAAACCTGTTGCTTGAGATTGGTCCGCATTTGTTTGCTATGGTGCAGGATCTGTTTGGTGCGGCAGAGGTGCATGACCTTGGCCTGTCGCATCCCATTGCCATCCCTGGAAACGGTGAACGTCCACAGACCTGGCATATGCGCGCCAGCGTTGGTGATGTCGAACTGAGCCTGATGATCTCGCTTGTGGAGACAAGTGACGACCGATCTGTGACCCTGCGCGGCTCGACCGGGCGGGCCCGGCTGGATCTGGCGGCAGATACGCTGATTGTGGACACCGAGAATACCGCCGATCTGGTGGCCAATCCGCTTTGGCGGCAACTGTCACAAAGTGGCCAGCACCTGAAAGTCGGCTGTGTGAACGCCGCCCGGCAATTGACGTCACTGAACGCAAAATCACCTTATGGGCTGAGCTTTCGGGGCATGATGCGCGGCATCTATGACCCGCTGACACGCAACGCAGCGCCTGACGCGCGGTTCTCGGGCGCCTCCGCTGTTCAAGTGATGGGCGCACTGGATCAAGCTTTGGCGCTGATGCCTTCGGAAAAACGTGAGTTGCCCGCGCCGCCGCACTCCACCCGCGCACCGAAGCCAACGGTGATGGTAATCGGCGGCACCGGGTTCATTGGCCGCGCCCTGACCCGTCGCCTGGTCGATCTGGGCAAGGATGTGCGCGTGGTCAGCCGGGGCAGCACTGGCCCCTTTGCTGATCTGCCAGATCAGGTGGAAACCGTGGGTTTGTCGCTGGCCGATACCGAAGGGCTGGCCAAGGCGATGCAGGGGATGGACACGGTCTATAACCTTGCGCGTTCCGTCGACACCTCTTGGGAGGAGTGCCTGAAACACGACGTCGCTATTGCCGAAGGGATTGGTCAGGCCGCACTGGACGCGGGGGTCAATCGACTGATCTATACCGGCACCATCGCTTCGTAT
The DNA here is from genome assembly GCF_900302455.1 of Falsiruegeria mediterranea M17. Taxonomy (GTDB): domain Bacteria; phylum Pseudomonadota; class Alphaproteobacteria; order Rhodobacterales; family Rhodobacteraceae; genus Falsiruegeria; species Falsiruegeria mediterranea. Next base: position 427,514 of record NZ_ONZG01000003.1, on the reverse strand, counting down.
GACATGTCCGATCCGAATGTGCAGATTTCCGAGGACACCGGCTTTGCCGGAGACATGAGCGACCGCAACCTTTATGCCAGGTCCAAGGCCGAATGCGAGCGCCGCCTGTTGGCGATGCATCGCTCCAAGGGTCTGCCGCTGGTTATTGCCCGCCCCGGAATCGTCGTGGGGCACGGCGGGCCTTTGCAGCATTGGGGCATCGGGCGCTGGCACGGCGCGGGCGCTGTCAAGCTCTGGGGCAACGGGCGCAACATCCTGCCGTTTGTGCTGATCGACGACACCGTCGAAGCTTTGGTGAAGCTGGCCGAGGTCAACGGGATCGAGGGCGGTGATTTCAACCTGATTGGTGCACCGATGATGACCGGGCGCGACTATTTTGACGTCATCCATGACGCGATGGGGGCCCGGCTGCGGGTGGGATATGGCAATCTGACCGCGATGTTTGCCGCCGATTACGTCAAACATCAGCTCAAGCATCATGTGCTGCGACGGCACGGGCTGACGCGCCCTTCGCTGGCGGATTGGAAATCGCGCGCGCACCTCAGCCCGTTTGATAACGCCAAGGCCCGCCGTGTGCTGGGATGGGAGCCTGAGGCGAACCGCGCCGAATTCATTCGCAAGGCTATAACCCAGGCCAATCTGTTCGGGTTCTAATCCTGATTGCGCAGCCTGCGCGCCTGGATGATCTGACCCGGCAATATGGCCAGGCAGCGCGCATAGCGTGGAATCAGGCGCACCGGGTTCGACAGTGCACGCCAGACCCACTCCAACGCCAAGGCCCGCACCGGGCGCGGTGCGCGGGTCTGATGCCCACCCAGAAAATCCAGCCCTGCCCCGATTGAGGCAAAGCCGACCTTGGGGGCCAACTTGCGCCCCCGCAGCGCCAGCGTTTCCTGTTTCGGCGCGCCAAGCGCCAGGAAACACAGCTGAACGTCTGCCTCATCCAATTGCGACAAGACCGCAGCGGCGCCATCTCCGTTTGGATCGAACCCCAACGGTGGCGCGTGACATAAGACAACCTGCAGACCGGGTGTTTCCTCCTCGAGCGCACGCTTGGCGTCATTTAGGGCCACCTCGGTGCTGCCGACAAGCGCCACCTTGACCCCACATTCTGCTGCCAATTTGGCCAACGGACGCACCATATCGGAGCCAGGCAACAGCTCGACCCTGCGCCCTGCCAGCCGCGACAACCAGACAATGGGGCGGCCATCAGCGATGATCATGTCCTGAGCCGCGTACACACGAGCAAATGACGGATCATCGCCAAGTTTCACCAGGTGATCCAAGTTGATCGTCGCCAGCGAGAACCCCTGCCCCGCCCGAAAATGGTCGCAGATTGCCGCAAACAAACTGTCGCGGTCGGGATAATTCACACGCAAAACCTGATCCGAAAAGGTGAACTGCACCTGATGCTCCTGTCGTTTGCCAACTGATTAACGAGCCTGCGCCCGATGCGCCAGTTCTGCCTGCCCGCGACCCGGTTTCACTGAAAAACCGTGCCATTGTCGCCATGACCTTGCCCCAATCCCGCGCTATGTCACGACAGTACCTGCCCAAGCTGCTATGCTGCGCGGACCAACGATTGGAAACGGTAAACATCCTGAATGCCCAATGCGTTTGCATATCTGATGCTGATGACATGGCCGCTTGTCTGCGTGGCCCTGTTTCGGCGTATGCCCGTCGAGCGCGCCATCATCTGGAGCATTCTGGGCGGTTACCTGATCCTGCCCCCGGTCGCCGAATTCGACCTGCCGCTGATCCCGTCGATGAACAAGGATTCCATTGCTGCGGTAAGTGCCACAGTGGGCTGTATTTTCATCGCTCGAAAGCGCGTGTCTTTCTGGCCCAAATCCTGGTCCATGCAGGTTTTGCTCGCCGTGTTCATGCTGGTGGTGATCCCAACCGTGCTGACCAACCGCGAACCAATGATATTCGAGGTTCTGGCCAGCAGCCAGCCGATCCGATTCATCACGGGCTATCTACCCGGAATGGGTCTGCGTGACCTGCTGTCGGTGACAATCAACCAAGTAATTGTGCTTTTGCCCTTCTTTCTGGCGATGACCTATTTGTCGTCCGAAAACGGCCTGCGCGAGATCATTCTGGCCCTTGCCGTGGCGGGTTTGGTGTATTCTGTACCTGCACTGATCGAAACAATCATCAGCCCGCTCATCAACATTTACGTCTATGGGTTCTTCCAGCATGATTTCCGCCAAATGATCCGCGAGGGCGGCTTCCGCCCGATCGTCTTCCTGCCGCACGGATTGTGGCTGGCCTTTTTCTTTGTCACGGCATTGCTATCAGTCGCCGCATTGGCTCGTGTCTCAAGGGACAAGGCACGTCTCTATTGGGGTGGGGCGACGCTCTATATGCTGCTGGTGCTGAATGCATGCAAAAGTCTGGCGTCGCTCAGCTATGGTCTGGTGCTGACGCCAGTGATGCTGTTCGTGGGTGCGCGGACCAAGATCATGCTGGCTCTTGTGCTGGCCTCTATCGCAATCACCTATCCGATGTTGCGCAACTTTGGCGTCGTGCCGTTGGACGCGATCGTGGCGCAAGCCGAAGAGATCAACCCCGCGCGTGCGCAATCGTTGGGATACCGGTTTGACAACGAAGAGCAGATGCTGGACCGGGCGCATGAAAAGCCGTGGTTTGGATGGGGCGGATGGGGTCGCAATCTGGTGCGTCACCCTGAAACAGCCGAGATCCTGACCGTTCCGGATGGAAGCTGGATCATTGTTTTTGGGACCTTTGGCTGGGTCGGCTACCTTGCGCAGATGGGCTTGCTGGCTGGCCCGATCCTGCTGCTGTTTTCCTATTCCAGGCGAACCCCGGTTTCTGAGTTTTCCCCCTATGTGGCGCCAATTACGATCATTCTGGCCGCAACCATGATGGACATGCTCTTGAATGCCACCCTGACGCCTTTTACGTGGCTTTGTGCAGGGGCGGTTCTGGGTTATGCTGAACGTCTGAGGTTCCCCACCAAAGCGCCTGAGGAGAAGCTGCTTTTTGGCGAGGGACCCGTCATCGGGAGATCGGTTATTCCCCCGGAAAAGCGCAGTCTGTTGTGACCGAGTTTTCCCCTGCTTCAAGGTCTTCATTGATCACATATTGTTCGCAATATCGCCACAATATTCACTGATCAAGGGAACTGTTCTGCTGTTATCGGGCGTCGTGCGATACACTTGAAATGCTTTGTGGCACGTTATCAGTGCGATAGGCTCTTGGCGGGAGAATAGATAAAATTGAATGCTTTCGGCCTGTAAGTGCCTGGGGTACTTTGCCCAAGGGTGAGTGGGCTGATGTGAACGAACTTGGGATCGTTTGGTCAGACTATGGTAGCGAATACAAAAAAATTTTCCGGCGACATTGCCATTGTTGGTATGTCTGTCTGCGTTCCGGGCGCGGCGTCCACGGCCGAGTTTTGGCGCAATCTGCGCGACGGTGTGGAATCCATTCAGCCCTTGAGCGAAGAGGCTTTGCTGGCCGCAGGCGAAGACCCTGCTGTGCTGGCCGATCCCAATTATGTCCCCTCTGCAGCAGTGCTCGACGGGTTTGCAGACTTTGATGCCGAGTTCTTTGGCTTCAGTCCGAAAGAGGCCGCGATCCTGGACCCCCAACACCGCAAGTTCCTTGAGGTTGCGTGGGAAGCGATGGAGAATGCAGGCCACCCGCCCGAAAGCATCCCGGGGGCCATCGGCGTTTATGCGGGCTGCGGCATGGGCAGCTATTTCTATTTCAACATCTGCTCAAATCCGGGTCTAGTGGATGAAACCGGTATGTTCCTGCTGCGCCACACCGGCAACGACAAGGATTTCCTGTCCACCCGTGTCAGTCACGTCTTCGACCTGAAAGGGCCGTCGATCAACATCCAGACCGCCTGTTCTACCTCTCTTGTGGCCATCCACTATGCCAGCAAGGCGCTGCGCGATGGCGAGGTCGATATGGCGCTTGCGGGCGGTGTCACCATCGAACTGCCGCAAGGGCGCGGATATCTCTACAAGGAAAACGAAATCCTGTCGCCGGACGGCCACTGCCACGCCTTCGACCACCGGGCGCAGGGCACCGTGTTCGGCTCAGGCTCGGGCGCGGTGGCGCTGCGGCGACTTGAGGATGCGCAAGCCGATGGCGACCACATTTGGGCGGTGATCAAGGGATCAGCCGTGAACAACGATGGCGCGGCCAAGGCGGGTTACCTCGCTCCGAGCGTTGACGGTCAGGCCGCCGCTGTGAGCGCCGCGTTGAAGGACGCGCAGGTGACGCCCGAGACCATCGATTATGTCGAATGCCACGGCACCGGTACCTATCTGGGCGATCCCATCGAAATCTCGGCCCTGACCGAGGCTTATCGCGTCCAGACCGACGACACCGGCTATTGCCGCGTTGGCTCGGTCAAGACCAACATCGGCCATCTGGACACGGCTGCCGGCATCGCCGGGCTGGTCAAGGCCACGCTTGGACTGCATCACGAACAGATCCCCCCGTCGCTGGGGTATGAAGCCCCGAACCCCGCCATCGATTTTGAGACCAGCCCGTTCAAGGTCAATGATCGGCTGGACGACTGGACTTCTCACAAGGGCCCGCGCCGCGCCGCCGTGAACGCGCTTGGCGTTGGGGGCACCAATGCCCACACGATCCTCGAGCAAGCACCCAACCGGGGTGCCTCGGACGAGAGCGACTTTCCCTTTCACATCCTTTGCCTGTCCGGCCGCTCACGGTCTGCCCTGGATGCCAATGCCAAACAGTTGGCCGAGCATCTGCGCGCCAATCCCGATGTCAATCTGGCGGATGTGGCCTATACCCTGAAAGAGGGTCGACGTGCCTTTGATAAGCGCCGTGTTCTGGTGGCTGAAACGCCTGAGCAGGCCGCCGAGATTCTGGATGCAAATGACCCCCGTCAGGTGTTCACCCATGACGCTATCTCGGGCACACCCGACACGGTGTTCATGTTCCCCGGCGGTGGCGCACAATATGCGGGCATGGCGCGTGACCTGTATGAAACCGAGCCGGTCTTTGCCGACTGGATGGACCGCGGGCTGGAGCATCTGCAAAAGCAGCTCGACTATGACATTCGCGCCATCTGGCTGCCCGAAGAGGACACAGGCGAGGCCGACGCCAAGCTGACGCAGCCGTCTGTTCAGCTGCCGCTGATCATGATCGTGGAATATGCTCTGGCACAGCTTTGGATCGACTGGGGCGTCAAACCGGCCGCACTGGTCGGTCATTCCATGGGCGAAAACACCGCCGCCTGCCTGGCCGGGGTCATGTCGTTTGAGGATTGCATCGACTTGGTTCTGCTGCGCGGGCGTTTGTTTGACACGGTGCCTGCGGGCGGGATGCTGTCGATCTCGCTGCCGCTGGCCGAGGTTGAGGCGCTGGTGGGCGATGATCTGGACATTGCCTCGGTCAACGCCCCACGCCTGACGGCCGTCAGCGGACCGCAAGAGGCGTTGGACAAATTGGCGGAAACCCTGCTCGCGCAAGACATCGATCACCAGCGGATCGCCATCGACATCGCGGCACATTCGCGGATGCTAGAGCCGATTTTGGCCGACTATCGTGCATTTTTGCAAAGCATCACACTCAACCCGCCACAGATGCAAGTGCTGTCAAACCGCACTGGACAGGTGCTGACGACCGAGCAGGCGACCGACCCCGACTATTGGGTGGGTCAACTGCGCAACACCGTGCATTTCGCCGATTGCATCGACACGCTGGCCGCCGAACCCTCGCGTCTGTTCCTTGAGGTCGGTCCGGGCAAGGCGCTGAGCTCATTGACGCAAATGGCCGATGGGGTTTTGCCGGGGCAAGTGCTCAGCTCGCTGCGTCACCCGGATCAGGACATTGCCGATGACGCCTATTTCTTGCAGGTCATTGGCCGTCTTTGGGCCTGCGGGGTCGCGGCAGACTGGGCACAGATCTGGGGCGAGGCCAAGCGCCATCGCCTGCCACTGCCCACCTATGCGTTCCAGCGCAGCCGCTATTTCATCGAACCCGGCACAAAGGCTGCGCGGGTCAGTACTCCGGCACTGAAACGCTCGGATGATCTGTCCGATTGGGGCTCGCGTCCCGCGTGGCGTCCGCGTCTGGCGGAATGCGATGTGGACGTCGAGAGTGAACTTGACGAAACCCAGCCGCTGAAGTGGTTGATTTTCGAAGATGACGAGGGTGTTGCCGCCTCAGCCATCGACCGCCTGACCGCGGCGGGTCATTCCGTGACGCGGGTGCGCGCGGGTGACACCTATGCCAAGCTGGGCGACGACCTGTACCAAGTCCCGCCCGAGCAAGGGCGACACGGCTTTGACAGCCTGTTCCATCAGCTGACCGAGGCCGACCGCCTGCCGGATCGGATCGGGCATTTCTGGCTGGTGACACGGTCCGAGACCTTCCGCCCTGGGCACAGCTTTTATGACCGCAACATGGAGCAGGGCTTCCTGAGCCTCACCTCCTTGGCACAAGCCATGACCAGCGTCGAACTGCCTGACGCTTTGCACATTGCCGTTTTCACCTCGGGCGCCGCGCAGGTGCGTGGAGAGGAACTGCCCTATCCCGAAAAAGCCACCATCGCAGGCCCGGCCGGGGTCATCCCGCATGAGATGCCCGGCGTGACTTGCGCCACGGTCGACATCGATCTGCCCGAGGTCGAGGCGGCGGGTTTCTGGTCGCGCGGACGCAAAGCCTCGCCCTTGGGGGATGATACCCTAACCAACCGCATTCTCGAAGAGCTGCTGGCGGAACCGGGCAACTCGATCGCCGCGCTGCGCGGCAATCAGCGGTTTGGACAAAGCTACAAGCGCCTGCCGCTGGATGCGCCCGAAGGCCCGGTGTTCACCGACGGCGGCACCTATTTGATTACCGGTGGCTTTGGTGGCATCGGTTTGACACTGGCCGCAGATCTGATGCGGAACAACGGGGCAAATATCGTGCTGTTGTCGCGCGAGGATCTGCCCGCGCAGGATCAATGGGCCGACTACCTGCACAGCCACAGTCCCAACGACCAAATTGCCCGCCGGATCAATGCGCTGCAAGACCTGCAAACCATCGAAACCGGGCAGGTCGTGGCTCTGGCGGCAGATGTCTGCAACATTGATCAGATGCGTGTCGCCGTGCGACAGGCCGAGGATGCATTTGGTGCTTTGAATGGTGTGATACATGCCGCAGGCCATATTGCCGACGGCCTGATCGCCACCAAGAGCGAGGCCGAAATCCAACAGGTTCTGGCCCCCAAGATCAACGGCTTGCAGGTGCTGAACACCCTGTTTCCGGACGGGATGCTCGAGCTGATGGTGCTCTTTGCCTCGTCCAGTACGGCCACCCGCCCGGCGGGTCAGGTCGACTATGTGGCCGCCAACGAATACCTCAACGCCTGGGCCCGGTCGCGGCGCAATGCAGCGACGCGGGTGATTGCGGTGAATTGGGGCGTTTGGGCCGATGTCGGCATGGCCGCCGACGCCATGTCGGCCCGCACCGGCGGCACACAGCCGACCGAGCGGGAGGCCATCGACGCGCCGTTGCTGGATGAGATGGGGTTCGACGCCGATGGCAACCGGATCTTTGTCTCGACCCTGTCACTGGATGACACTTGGGTTCTGGACGAACACCGCACCCGCGATGGCACCGCGCTGATGCCTGGCACCGGATACATCGAATTGGCAGCCCAAGCGCTCAAGGCGCATGGGATCAAGGTGCCATATGAGATCCGCGATCTATTCTTCTTCCGCCCACTTGAGGTGAAGCCGGGACAACCGCGCGAGATCGTTGTCCGGTTGGAACAAAAGGCAGACGCCGTCGGGTTCACCGTGCACAGCGCCGCCACTGACGGTTATGTCCTGAACGCACAGGCCACGCTGGCCTTTCTGGATGCCACGGCCCCTGTCCCGGTGTCCCTGCCGGACATCGCAGCCCGCTGCCCCAAAACCGAAACCGCCCCCGCCGAGGGTCGGCTGCGATCGCCGCAAGAGCGTCATCTGAACTTTGGCCCCCGCTGGCATGTGATCCGCAGCACCGCCTTTGGCGACGGTGAAGGCGTCGCGCGACTGGTGCTGCCGGATGTCTATGGCAGTGACTTGGCGCAAGGGTATCAGCTGCATCCCGGTCTGATGGATCTGGCCACCGGCTGGGCGATCTCGCTAATCGATGGCTATGACAACGACGCGCTTTGGGTGCCGGTCTCATACCGCAGCCTGCGGGTTTATGCGCCGCTGCCTGCCGATTTGCGCAGTTGGGTCCGGCTGTCGCCCGGGGCCACGCCCATCGGCGGCTTTGCCTCATTCGACGTGACCTTATTCGACACCCATGGCACGGTCTGCGCCGAGATCGAGGGCTTTCAGATGAAGCGCCTTACCGAGGCGCTGAGCCTTGAAGCCCCCGAGACGGCTGATGCGAGCTCGGCTGATCTCGGCTTGACCGCGCGCAGCATGGACACACCTCTGTCACCCGAAGAGCAGCGCCTGCACCGTCAGGTTGCCCAAGGTATTCGCGCCGACGAAGGTCCCCAAGCCCTGCGCCGCGCGATTGCGGCAGGTCGCCCGCAGGTGGTCCTCAGCTCGCTGGACCTGCCCGCGCTGATCCAGCAGGCCGACGCAGTGTCAGAGACATCGACGGACGAAAGCCAGAGCTTTGAACGCCCGGACCTGGACACCGAATACGTCGCGCCGGAAAGCGAGATCGAAAAGACGCTGGCCGGGTTCTTTGAAACCCTTCTGGGCGTCAGTCAGGTCGGTACACAGGACAGTTTCTTTGACCTTGGCGGGCATTCCCTGATCGCCGTGCGACTGTTTGCACAGATCAACCGGACCTATCAGGTCGAGTTTCCCATCTCGGTCCTGTTCGAAGCGCCAAGCGTGGCCCGGATCGCAGAACGGATCGCAGCCCGCGTGGGCGATGTTGCATCCCCGGACGGCCCCTCATCGCAAAGTGACGGACCCGACTTCAAACATTTGGTGCCACTGCATCAGGGCGCCGAGACAACCGCAAGGCCCTTCTTCCTTGTGGCCGGCATGGGCGGCAACGTCCTGAATTTGCGGCACTTGGCGCTGATGCTCGGCCGTGACCGCCCCGTCTATGGCCTGCAAGCGCGCGGCTTGATCGGGGACGAGAAACCCCATCATGATCTGGTCGAGGCCGCAACCGCATATGTCGAAGAGCTGCGGCAGGTGCAGCCCCATGGCCCCTACATGCTCAGCGGGTTTTCCGGCGGCGGCATCACAGCCTATGAGATGGCCCAGCAACTCAAGGCGGCCGGAGAAGAGGTCTCGGTTCTGGCGCTTCTGGACTCGCCGCAACCCATGCGCCCGGTCCTCAACCGCACCGACAAGGCGCTGATCAAGCTACAGGAATTCAAACGCAAAGGCCCCGCCTATTTCAGCGAATGGGCCCGCAAACGATGGGAATGGGAGGTGCGCAAGCGCAACGCCCCCCGTCCGGAAGAAAACGTCGCAACGGCCTTTAACAATGTGAAAGTTGAGCTGGCGTTTCTTGACGCGATCAAGATCTACGAAGTCGAGCCTTGGGACGGCCCATTGACCCTGTTCCGGCCCCCCCTCGACAAACACTGGAAGGTCAGCGGCAACAAATGGGTGAGCTCGGAACGCGAGTACGTCTTTGCCGACAACGATTGGGGCAAATGGGCCCCAAAAATCGAGGTGGTCGAGGTACCGGGCGATCATGATAGCATGGTCCTTGTGCCGAACGTCTCGGTTATGGCCGAAAGACTGCGAACCTATCTGGATCAGGCCGACGCAGGTGTCACCTGGCCCAAAGCAACGGCTGCCGAGTGAACAACATGGCAGATCCCACGGTCCTCACAATTATCCTGAACTATCGCACGCCCGATCTGACGCTGAAGGCCTGCGAGGCCGCGATGCGCGAAATGGAAGGGATAACCGGCGAGATCGTGGTGGTCGACAACGCCTCTGGCGACGGCTCATTCGACATCCTGCAACAGGCGGCGCTGGATAGGGGTTGGACCGAAGACAACCGCTTGCGCGTCTTGCAAAGCGGCTGGAACGGGGGGTTTGGCGCGGGCATGAACTTTGGCATGCGGGCCGGGCTGACGTCTGGCCAAGTGCCGGACTACTACTATCTGCTCAATTCGGATGCCTGGCCAGAAGCCGGTGCCATCCGCCTGCTGCGCGACTTTTTGCGCGACACCCCTACGGCGGGGCTGGTCGGCAGCCACATCAAGGGCCCCGATGGGGTCACCCATACAACCGCCTTTCGCTTTCCCTCGATCGCCGGAGAGTTCGAGGCCGCAGCGCGGACTGGTGTGATCAGTCGCCTGCTCAAAGATTCCATCGTGCCGCTGCCGCAACCCACGGCCATTTCCCGCGTCGACTGGACCGCCGGGGCTAGCCTGATGATCAAAAGCGAAGTGATCGAGGCCACCGGTGGGTTTGACGAAAAGTTTTTTCTCTATTTCGAAGAGACCGATCTATGCCGCCGCGCCATCAGCGCCGGATGGTCGACGCACTATCAGCCTGACAGCCATGTGGTTCACATCGGCTCGGTGAGCACAGGCATGAAGACCTGGAGCCGGACCCCGCAATATTGGTTCGATTCCCGGATACGCTACTTCACAAAGAACCACGGCGTTTTCTACACGATCCTGTCGACCTTGGGTCTGATCACCGCTGGCACGCTCTGGCGGCTGCGCAGGCTGGTGCAGCGCAAGCCGCAAGCTGATCCCGACCGGTTTCTGATCGACTTGATCTGGCACGCCATAGCCACCCCATTTCGCGGCCCTGCCCACCCGGTGCCCGCCGCCCCCGTTTCCATTCTGGAGGACCCCAAATGACTGGATTTTCCTGCGTTATCATCGGCAATGAATCCCTGTTGATCGGATGTGCAGATGCGCTCTTGGATCGGGGACATCAGATCAAGGCCGTGATCTCGTCTGACCCGACGATCAAGTCCTGGACCGCCAGCAAAGGCCTGCCGCAAGCGGATGAGCTGTTGTCTTTGACCGATCAGTTTCAGCCGGGCGATTTTGACTGGCTGTTGTCGATTGCAAACCTTCAAATCATTTCGGATCAGATCCTGGCCCTGCCTGCCAAAGGGGCGGTGAACTTCCACGATGGTCCCCTGCCGCGCTATGCCGGTCTGAACACGCCCGTCTGGGCGCTGCTGAACGGCGAAACCCGATATGGTGTCACCTGGCACATGATCGAAAGCGGCATCGACACGGGCGACATCCTGGCCCGGCCCGGGTTCGACATTGCTGAGGATGAAACCGCACTGTCGCTGAACTCCAAATGCTACGCCGCCGCGCTCGACAGTTTTGCGGATGTGCTGACGCAACTGGAAACCGGGCTGACCCCCACGCCGCAAGACACCACCGACCGGCGCTATTTCGCTCGGGATGACAGGCCCGAGGGTGGCGGGGCGCTGGACCTGACAAAATCCGCACCCCAGATCGCGGCCCGCGTCCGGGCGTTGCATTTCGGGGAATATTGGAACCCGCTGCTCAGCCCCCGTGTCGAGACGGGCACCCGGTCTGTTCTGGTTGGCCAAGCCATACCCACCGGCACCAACAGCGGCAAAGCGCCCGGTACGGTGTTGGAATTTGACACAGGCGGTCTGATTGTGGCCACTGGTGATGGCGATCTGCGGCTGGACCACTTGCGCAGCCCGCATGGCGCACCTTTACAACCGTCCGAGATCGCAGCTGTTGGCGACATCTTCTCCCACCTAACGCCCGAGCAATCAAAGGCACGCACAAGCGCAATCAGCGCCGCCCTTGCTGCTGAACGGCACTGGCGGCCCGCGTTGCAAAAAATGCAACCGGTGCAGATGCCTCTGGCCGGGGACACGACCAGTGGTGAATGGGATGCGGTGCGCATTGCCGTGCCTCATGGCATCGACGTCCGTTACGCGGGTGTCGCCGCGCTCCATTGGGCGCAGCAAGGGGATGGCGCCGAAATGGTCACCGTCGCCTTGACCGGTGACACGCTGCAATCGGCAGCAGCCAAGGCACCGAACTATGTGGAGCCGTGGGTCCCGCTCACATTGAGCGCTGAAAATAGCGTTTCGAACCTCGCAGAGCGGCTGGCACAGGCGACTGAGACCGCGGACGGTCTTGGCGCGTTCCCTTCGGACCTGCCAGCGCGTGACCCCGAAATTCAGAACTTCGCCCTGCCACAAATTGCTGTGTCTCTGGACGGCGCAGGTCCTGTTCCCGGAACGCTGGCCACCGTGTCGCTGTCCCAGGGCCAAGCCACCTTGCACATTGACAGAACAGCCGTCGACGCGCGCAGTGTCGAGTTGTTGGCGCAGCGGCTGGAAACCGCGATGGAGGCCGTGCGCGCAGCCACCGAAGACACGACGCTGGCTGATATCTCGATCCTTTCGGCGGCGGAACGCGCGCAGGTTCTGACAACCTGGAACAGCAGCGCCCGCGACTATGACCGAACCGAAACCCTGCACCAGGCGTTCGAGGCGCAGGTCAACCGCACCCCCGAGGCAATCGCCCTGGTGATCGAAGATCACCAGCTCTCCTACGGCCAACTCAACACCCGCGCCAACAGCGTGGCCGAGCGTCTGCGGGCGATGGGGGTTGGCCCCGGCGCGCATGTTGGCCTGTACACCGACCGCTCGCTGGACATGGTTGTAGGAGCTTTGGCGATCCTCAAGGCAGGCGGAGCATATGTGCCGCTGGACCCGGCCTATCCGGCAGACCGGATCGCGCATTACATCGCCGACAGTCAAGCCAGCGTGCTGCTGAGCCAGAGCGCTCTGGCAAGTAACCTGCCCGCTTCTGACGCTGATGTACTGTGCATCGACACCGTCGAGACAGACCCGAATGCGCAGGACGTGGATGGTGGCGCGACGGCTGATGACCTCGCCTATCTGATCTACACCTCCGGCTCCACCGGGACGCCCAAAGGTGTGATGGTCGAGCACCGCAACGTAGCCAATTTCTTTGCCGGGATGGATGATCGAATTGATCATTCGACGGGCGCAGTGTGGTTGGCGGTCACCAGCTTGAACTTTGACATCTCGGTGCTTGAGCTGTTCTGGACCTTGGCGCGCGGCTTCAAGGTGGTGCTGACCGGCAATGAAAACCGCGCCGTTGTGTCGAATGGACCGATTGCGCGCAGTGACCGGCATATTGATTTCAACCTGATGTATTGGGGAAATGACGACGGGCCAGGGCCGAAGAAATACGAGCTTCTGCTTGAGGGGGCCAAATTCGCTGACGCTCATGGGTTCAATGCGGTCTGGACGCCCGAGCGGCATTTTCACGCCTTTGGCGGCCCCTACCCCAACCCGGCCGTGACCGGGGCAGCAGTGGCAGCGGTGACCAAGAACCTGTCGGTGCGCGCAGGCAGCTGCGTCGCCCCCCTGCATCACCCGGCAAGGATTGCCGAAGATTGGGCCGTGATCGACAACCTGACCGGGGGCCGCGCGGCCATCGGTTTTGCCTCGGGCTGGCAACCGGATGATTTCATCTTGCGCCCTGAAAACACCCCTCCGCAGAACAAACCCGCGATGTTCGAAGCGATCGAGACCGTGCGCAAACTTTGGCGGGGTGAGGCCGTAGGTTTCCCCAAGGCCGACGGCTCCACCCATGAGGTCATCACTCAACCCCGTCCGGTGTCGGATGAGCTGCCCGTCTGGGTCACCACCGCAGGCAACCCCGAAACCTGGATCGAGGCCGGGCGCATCGGCGCCAATGTGCTGACCCACCTTCTGGGGCAGAGCATCGACGAGGTGGCGGAAAAGATCCACCTGTATCGAGGGGCCCTGCGCGAGGCCGGACATGACCCGGACGCGCATCGCGTGACGCTGATGCTGCACAGCTATCTGGCTGACACACGAGAAGAAGCCGCCCGCATCGCGCGCGAACCGATGAAGGATTACCTGCGCTCGGCTGCTGCTTTGATCAAGCAATACGCCTGGGCCTTTCCTGCCTTCAAGAAACCCAAAGGCGTGTCGAACCCGTTTGAGATGGATCTGGGGCAACTGACCGAGGACGAACTGGAGGCGATCCTGGATTTCGCGTTCGAGCGGTATTTCGAGGATTCCGGCCTGTTCGGCACCATCGACGATGCCGTGGTGCGTGTCGAAAGCCTCAAGCGGATCGGCGTGGATGAGGTTGCTTGCCTGATAGACTATGGCATTGACCCCACGCTGGTCATGGAGGGGCTGAAGCCATTGGCCGAAGTGCTCAAACGCGCCAATGCACCAAGCACGCTGGCCGAGGATGACTATTCCCTGGCCGCTCAGATCATTCGCCACGACGTGACTCACCTGCAATGCACCCCGTCCATGGCCCGCATCATCGCCATGAACGATGAGGCGCGCGTGGCCCTTGGCCGGGTCGAGCATCTTTTGCTGGGGGGAGAGGCGCTGCCGGGCGATCTGGTGGACGATCTGCGCCATTGCACCAAGGCGCAGATCCTCAACATGTACGGGCCGACCGAAACCACGATCTGGTCGACCTGCCGCGTGGTCCCTGCACAGGCCACCGGAATCGTCGACATCGGCGCGCCGATTGCCAACACCTCGGTCTATGTTCTGGACGCCACGAGTGCGCCCTGCCCCATCGGTGTGCCAGGTGAGCTGTTCATAGGTGGCGAAGGTGTAACGCGCGGCTATTGGCAACGCTCCGAGCTGACCGACGAGCGGTTTGTGCTGGATCCCTTTGCGGCCGAGGCCGGGCTGACCGTCACTGCCGCACCGTTGATGTATCGCACCGGCGACATGGTGCGGTGGCGCGCGGATGGGACGTTGGATTTCCTGGGCCGTGCCGATCACCAGATCAAGATCCGTGGCCAGCGGATCGAGCTGGGCGAGATCGAAAACGCACTGACCGGTTTCGCTGGCGTTCGCTCCAGCGTGGTCATCGCGCGCGAACACGGCGGCAACACGCAGCTGGTGGGCTATATCACCACGGATGCGCCGGTTTCGGACGCTGCCCTGCGCGACCATCTGGCCGAGCGTTTGCCCGAGGTGATGGTGCCCACGCACATCATGACACTGGATGCCTTGCCGCTGACGCCCAACAAGAAAATCGACCGCAAGGCGTTGCCCGATCCGGTGCCACAGCGCAGCACCACGCCCGCTGCAACCAGCGCACCCGCAAGTGGCGACGTCCAGACCCGGATCGCCGCAATCTGGTCGCGCATTCTGGGTGTGGCGGACATCCGGGCGGACGATAACTTCTTTACGCTTGGGGGGCATTCGTTGCTTGCGGTGCAGGCGCATCGTGAAATCCGCGAAACGCTGGAGCTGCCGCGCCTGTCGATCACCGACATCTTTCGCTTCCCCACCCTGTCGGGGCTCAGTACGCATGTCCAAGCCGACAAACCGACCAAGGAGACCCCGGTCGAGGATACGGCAGCCCGCGCGGACACCATGTCCAAACGTCGTGCGATGCGAGCCGGACGGCGGATGAAAACCCAATGATCCAGGCCGACCACACCACCGCCTTGATGCTGGCCGGGGCGCTTCTGGATCCAGTCATCGCCGTGTCCGCCACGGATCCGCGCGGCGATCACGCGGCCTATGACGAAGAACTGGCCGCAATCCCGGGCGCGGTGTCCAAAAGATTGCGGGAATTTTCGGCAGGCCGCGTTGCGGCGCGACAGGCAATGGCCGAACTTGGCGCGCCACCGCTGGCCGTGCCGATGGGATCTGACCGCGCCCCGATCTGGCCTGCCCCGCTTGTCGGGACGATCACCCATTGCGATACGGCCTGCCTGGCCGCCGTCGCCTGGACCGGCGAAGTGCGGATGCTGGCACTGGACATCGAGGAAGACACGCCACTGACCGATGATCTGCTGGACACGGTTTGCACCTCGGCAGAACGCCGCTGGCTGGACACGCAGCCTGACCCCGGTCAGGCCGCCAAGGCGATCTTTTCAGCCAAGGAATGTGCCTATAAGGCGCAATATCCGCTCAGCCAGACCCTCTTTGATTTTCAGACACTCGAAGTCGAGCTCGGCGACGATCACAAACAGTTTGTTGCGCGTTTCACCCGATCCGTCCCGCCCTTTGCCCAAGGGGATCAAATCCCGGGCAAAATTGCCCGTGGCGATGGGTTGATCGTGACATCCGTCGCAGTTCGCGCGTGAAACCCAAGTGTAGGCGCGCTACAGTACTTCCCGACCCCAATCGGAGCATAAGACCCCCAAGATGCGTTTGGTTCTGCTGATCCTGCTTGTCGTGATCCTTCTGGGCGCTGGCGCCTGGTGGGTCTGGTTCAAACCGCGCCTGCCCGCGCCCGAGATGGTTACTGCCACCTATGCCAAGCCGGTGCCTGCCCCTGATGGGCCGATGCAGGTCTACTTTCTGGGGCACAGCCTGGTCAATCAGGACATGCCCGCGATGCTGGCGCAGCTGGCGCCCGAAGGGCACGACTACAACAGTCAGTTGGGCTGGGGCACGCCGATGAAAGCCCACTGGGAAGAGGATGTAGAGATCCTGGGCTTTGACGAAAGCAACGCCCAACCGGGCGTCTTTCGAGCCGCCAAAGAGGCCATCGGCTCGGGCGACTATGACGCTGTGGTGCTGACCGAGATGGTCGAGCTGAGCGATGCCATCAAATACCACGACAGTGTGAAATACCTTGGCCAGTGGGCCGATCTTGCACATGCGAGCAGGCCGGACGCGCCGATTTACCTTTATGAAACATGGCATTGGCTGACCGACCCCAAAGGTTGGGAGGTTCGGTTGGAGCAGGACCTGGCAGACCTGTGGGAAAACCGCCTGCTGCTGGCGGATCTGGCGCGTCACCCCGACCGGCCCGTGCATGTGATCCCCGCCGGGCAGGTGCTGTTGAATTTCATGCGCGCCATGCGCAACGCAGGCGGTGTCGAAGGCATCGACGGTCCCGAAGATTTGTTTGGCCTTGATCCAGAGGGCAAGCTAGATCCGATCCACATGGGTGATCTGGGCAACTATCTGGTGGCGCTGACGCATTACGCAGTGCTGTATCAGAAATCGCCCGTGGGCCTGCCGCACACGCTGATGAAGGCGAATGGAACGCCTGCGCAGGTGCCCTCTGACGCAGCCGCGCGATTGATGCAACAGGTCGTCTGGGACACGGTCACCAGCTATCCCAAGACCGGGGTGCCGCAATGAGCTGGCTGTCCACCCTGATGGGCGTGTTCTTTGTCGGCCACAGCCTGTTCGGCCCCACCAACCCGCAAATGATGGCGCAGGTGCTGGATCGCGCTGCGCCGCAGGCGCAGGTGGATTATCAGATCATCAACGGCGCACCGCTGTCCTACAACTGGACCGAGGCGAACCGGGGCGAGGGGTTGAACGCACGCCGCGCATTGGCGGGCGGGGATTACAACGTGGTGATCCTGACCGAGGCGATCCCGCTGGCCAATCAGATCGAGTTCAACGACAGCGCAGGCTATGCCCGCAAGTATTTTGACCTCGCCACCGGCGCCAACCCCGAGACGCGCGTTTTCTTGCAAGAGACCTGGCACGATCTGCGCTCGGGAAGCGGAGTGGACATCGAATATGACGAGGGCGACGGCACCCCCTGGCTGCAGCGGATCGAACAGGATCTGCCAGTGTGGGAAGGGATCGTCGAAGCGGTAAACACAGACCGCGCGCCCGAAGTGCCCCCCATGCAATTGCTCCCGGCCGGACAGGCCATTGCGCGGCTTGCCGATGAAATTGCCGCAGGGTCCGTGCCTGGCATCGGGCGCATTGACGATGTGTTTTCCGACACCATCCACCCCAACGACCTGGGATTCTATTTCCTGACCATGGTGCAATACGCAGCCATCACCGGCGAAAGCCCCGAAGGTCTGCCGCGAAAGCTGCGTGACAAATGGGGCGGATCGTTCAAGGCCCCGAACCCTGCGTTGGCTCAACGGCTGCAACAGATCGCGTTTGAGGCAGTCTCGGCCTATGACGCCGTTCGTCCAAAGCCGGGGGCGGCGCAGCCGGTACAGGCGGACACCCCGCCTGCACCGGCTGCGCCGGAGGCGCCTGTGGCAACCGACACGACCACGGATCCCGTCCCCTTGCCAGAGGGGTTTCCTTCGCCGCCCGAACCCGAGGGCCGTGTGCCCCTGGCGATCGGGCTGGCGGGTGTCAACGACTGGTCTGTGCAACAACCGTTTCTGGACGTAATGAAAACCGCCCGCCCCTGGATCGGCCATCTGCCGCGCCAATTTGGCGGCGCCTCGCATGATGACCTGCAAGCCGCAGGCTATCTGGACGAGTATGGCTGGCCTGTCGAAATCCCGCCCGAGTTGGGTTCGATCGGGACGTTGATCCTGACCGATTTGCCGCCTGATGCGGTATCGACAACGGGGCGCTATGCGTTGCGCTATCAGGGCAAAGGGATCGTCGAGGTCGGCGGCCGCGCCAAGAATGTGCGCTATGGCAAGAACCGGATCGAGTTCGACTTTGAACCCGGCCCCGGCCCCGTCGACATCCGCATTCAACGCACCCATCTGGGCGGCGATTACATCCGCAACGTCTCGGTCGTGAAGCTGGATCATGAGGCCGCTTATGACGCGGGCGCGATCTTCAACCCGCTGTGGTTGGATCATCTGCAGGGGTTTCAGGTGCTGCGTTTCATGGATTGGATGGAGACGAACAATTCGACCCAATCCAACTGGGACGGTCGACCGCGCCCCAGCGACTATACCTATGCCCGCCACGGCGTTCCGCTGGAGGTGATGGTCGAATTGCTCAACCGCACCGGCGCGGATGGGTGGTTCAACATGCCCCATATGGCGGATGACGATTACATGCGGACCTTTGCCGAATATGTTCGTGACACGCTTTGGATCGATCAAAAGGCTTATGTCGAATATTCCAACGAGGTCTGGAACTGGCAGTTTCAACAGGCCAATTGGGCCGATGAGCAGGCTCTGGCGGCTTGGGACAAAAAGGACCACTGGGTCGCCTTCTATGGCGGGCGGGCGGCTGAAATGGCGCAAATCTGGGCGCAAGTGTATGGCGATCAGGCAACCGAGCGGATGGTGCGCGTGATCTCCACCCAAACAGGTTGGATCGGGTTGGAGGAGCTGATCCTCGAAGCGCCGCCTTGGGTTGCTGACGACCCCGGCCGCAAACGTCCTGCCGACTATTTCGATGCCTATGCCGTAACCGGGTATTTCGGCGGTGTTCTGGGGCTTGAGGATCGCCGGGACATGGTCGAGGGCTGGCTGGCGGAAAGCCGGGCGCAGGCGTCGGCGCAAGGCAAGTCCGAGGGCTTGAGTGGTGAGGCATTGCAGGAGTACGTCACGCAGCATCGCTTTGACGCCGCCTCGGCACTGGCCTGGGTTGAACTGCGCGACGGGCTGGTGAGCGGTCAGGCAGAGGACTCGCTGGCGCACAACCTGACCGAACGCCTGCCATACCACGTCCAAATTGCCGACACCTATGGCCTGGATCTGATTATGTACGAAGGCGGCACACATGTGGTCGGCGTCGGACCGATGGTCGACGACGATGAACTGACCGCCTTTTTCACCCATCTCAACTATTCGCCAGAGATGGGCGCGCTGTATACCGAATTGATCCGTGGCTGGCATGCACTTGGCGGAAAACTGTTCAACGCCTATGCAGATGTTTATCGCCCCAACAAATGGGGCAGCTGGGGCCACCTGCGGCACCTGAGCGATGACAACCCGCGGTGGCAAGCGTTGTCAGCGTTTCGATGACCTGGACCGTCAGCATCATCCTGCCCGCACACAACGAGGCGGATTATATCGACGCCTGCGCCCGGGCATTGTTGCAGAGCGATCCTTTGCCAGACGGATGGCGAGCGCAGGTGATCATCGTGGCCAACGGATGCTCCGACGACACCGGCGCGCGGGCCAGCGCCCATACCAGCGCCGCTGAGGCGCGCGGATGGGAATGGCGGGTCATCGAGTTGGACCAAGGCAGCAAACCCGGCGCGTTGAACGCCGGAGATACCGCCGCCGTGGGCGACGTACGCGTCTATCTGGACGCCGACGTTCTCATGTCCCCCGCGCTCTTGCCGCAGTTGATCGCTGGACTGGACAGGCCCGAACCTGCCTATGGTGGCGGGTCACCAGTGGTGTCCAGGGGACACAGCTGGATCACGCGCACCTATGGGCGGTTCTGGGTGACGCTTCCCTTTGTGGCGCAGGGCTCTCCGGGATTTGGCGTGTTTGCCATGAACCAAGCGGGGCGCGCGCGATGGGGGGACTGGTCGCAGATCATATCGGACGACACCTTTGCCCGGTTGAACTTTGCCCCGGCCGAGCGCATTCGCGTGGAGGCCGCATACCACTGGCCACTGGTCGAAGGGTTTCGAAACCTTGTTCGGGTGCGCAGACGCCAGAATGAGGGCGTCGCGCAGATTGCCAAGCTGTATCCCGAGCTGTTGTGCAACGATGACAACGCGCCGATGGGTGTGAGCGGATTGTTCCAACGCATGCTGCGACATCCGGTGGGATTTTTGGTTTACGCCACCGTCGCCCTGGCGGTCAAAACCCCGCTCTTTCGCACCACATCGGATTGGGTGCGCGGGCGCTGATCATCGCGCTGCCGCGCGAAACAGATCGCCCAGCTTACGGGCCTGATCGTCGATGTCGTGACGTTGTAGAACCCGAGCACGCGCGGTTTCACCCATGCGGTTCAGATCTTCGGTGGGTGTCTCTGCAAGCATTTCGATCGCATTGGCCAACGCTTGGTTATCGCCAGCGGGGACAATCCATCCGGTTTGTCCATCAAGCACCAACTCGGGCGTGCCAGCAATATAGGTCGCAATCACCGGGCGCGCGTTGGCCATCGCCTCCATGATCACCATGGGCAGGCCTTCGGCAAAGCTGGGCATCACCAGCGCATGGGCCGCGTCGATCTCGGCCCGCACACCGTCCTGATCCAGCCAGCCGGTGAAGCGCACCATGTCGACAAGTCCCGCCTGGGCCACGGCCTGTTCCAGATCGTTGCGCATCTCGCCGTCACCAAGCAATGCCAGCTGCATGTCCGGGTGGGTGTCTTTCAGTCGGCGCAGCGCACGCACCAAAACCATCTGTCCCTTTTGTTCCACAAATCGCCCAATGGCGACCAATCGCAACGGGCCGTCCGGCACAGGCGCAAAAGCTTCATAAGCCGCGGATTCGATCCCGCAATGGACCACATGCAGCCGGTCCCAGGTGGAAAAGTTTGCCCACCGGCAGAGTTGACTGCGACCAAACGAACTAACACCGACCGCAAATGCCGC
Source organism: Falsiruegeria mediterranea M17 (assembly GCF_900302455.1). Classification (GTDB taxonomy): domain Bacteria; phylum Pseudomonadota; class Alphaproteobacteria; order Rhodobacterales; family Rhodobacteraceae; genus Falsiruegeria; species Falsiruegeria mediterranea. The sequence goes on along the minus strand of NZ_ONZG01000003.1, from coordinate 406,345 downwards.
ATGATCCAGTTTGTCACCCAAAGACAGGCTGTGCGGAGCATCAAATTCTTCTGGTCCATGAACCGTGAAGGAATAGCTCGGCCCACCCAGCACATGGGACAGCATCGCCACCGCTGCGGCATTGGTTCCGAAATGGGCATGAACATGTGCGACACCATCCGCCCGGCACCGCTGCGCGACATGCGCGGCCTCGGCCAGATAGATCAAGTGCCGCAATATGCCGATTTGCGAGGCACGGCCCAAACGCCAAGCCATGGCCAGCCCCTTGGCCGTCTTGATCGGGGCGCCAAGCGTTTGCTTAAACGCATCGCCAAGCAGGCCAAGCGCGCCGCGATCAAGAACATAGCCGGTTTTCTCTGCCTCGGCCTGATCTCGGGCATCGACCAAGGTGGAATCGCTGCGGCGCATGGCCAGGCGGGTGATGTCGAAACCCTGCCGCTCCAACGCCTGGACCTCGCGCCGGATAAAGCTGTGCGAGGGTTGCGGATAGGTGTTCAGGACATAGGCGATTTTCACGAGGAGGCACCGAAGATATGGGTCATCCAAGTCGTAACCTGTTGTCTGCAATCTGAAAAGCAGGGTCAAACAATCGGTTTTTGTTGTGTACCCCAATACCTACAGGCACTATCCCCCCAATTGCAGGGACATGGGGGCTGCAGGACAAGATGAACAGGATGGTATCAGCCTTTGCCGGGTCCGGCCTGATGGCGCGTGTGCTGCGCAGCGCCTCGTGGTTGATCATCGGTTATGGCGGCAGTCAGGCATTGCGGCTGGCGGCTAACCTGATCCTGACCCGTATCCTATTTCCCGAAGCCTTTGGCCTGATGGCGCTGGTCAGCGTTGTGACTGTGGGCTTGAACCTGTTCTCGGACGTTGGGATCGGTCCGTCCATCGCACAGAACAAACGCGGGGATGACCCCGATTTTCTGGACACGGCCTGGACCATTCAAGTGATCCGGGGCGTGTTTCTGTTTGGTTTGGCCTGGGCCCTGGCCGGACCTGTGGCCGCGTTCTATGGTGAGCCGGACTTGAAACTCTACTTGCCGATTGCAGCCGTTGCGCTGCTAGTTTCGGGATTCAACCCGACGCGGATCGAAACCGCCAATCGGCATCTGCTGGTGGGGCGGCTGACGCTGTTGGATCTGGCAAGCCAAGTCATCGGAATAGGGTTCATGATCTGGTTTGCCATGGCCACCGGTTCGGTTCTAGCCCTGGTTCTGGGCGGTGTGGTGCAGGCCGTCGCCAAGCTGGTGCTCACGCACTACGGCTTGCCCGGCCCGCGCAACACGTTCCGCTGGGAAAAACCCGCCGCTTATGAAATCGTGCATTTTGGCAAGTGGATTTTCCTGAGCACCGGCCTGGCCTTTCTGATCAGCCAAGGCGACCGGGCGATCCTGGGCCGCTTCCTGACGCTTGAGGTCTTGGGGCTCTACAACATCGGCTTCTTTCTGGGCAGCTTCCCATCGATGCTGGGCCACGCGGTTTCGCCAAAGATCATGATCCCCGTGTATCGTGACCGCCCCGCACAAGAGGACCCGGCGATGCTGCGCAAGCAGAGGCTGCTGCGGGCCGCCATGACTTGCGGGATTGTTGGACTGCTGCTGGTCATGGCCGCTGCGGGCCCGTGGCTGGTCGATGTCCTTTATGATGATCGCTATCACCTGTCCGGCCCCATCGTGACCCTGATCGCTTGTGCGCTGATCCCGCAAGCAATCATCATGACCTATGACGCCGCCGCCCTATCCGCCGGAGACAGCCGGTCATTCTTTGTGCTGAGCTTGGTCAAGGCCACGTCGCAGACCCTTTGCATCATCTTTGGTGTTCTGAACTTTGGTCTGCTGGGCGCGATGGCCGGGCTGGGATTGTCGATGATCTTCACCTACCCCGCCCTTGTCTGGTTGAGCGTAAAGCACCGCGTCTGGGACCCGCTCCACGATGCCATAGCCATTGCCATTTCAAGCGCGGGCGTTGCTCTGCTGTTGTGGTATCACTGGGACCAGATCAACAACTTGTCCCAGATGTAGGGTCTAGGCGGCCCCACCGCCGGGTCTTTTGCTGGAAAAGAGCGACGTTATACGCGCCCAAATGGATCGGCGTGGCTCGCGCGTGTCCAGATACGGCACGGTCACCACCGGTGCCAGCCCCAGCTCTCGCTCCATCTGAGCAGCCGAGCGCATGACCGGATTGCGCATCTCAAGCAGATAGGCGAAGGCGAAGGCGAAAAAGACGCTTGCGGCGCCGCCCAGTATGGCCTTTCTTGTCCGGCTTTCCGTCACCGGATAATCGGGCAGCGCGGCCTCTTCGATGACGGTCAAACGCTCGGCTTGGCGCTGATCTTCGAGGCGGAAACCCAATTCAGCGTCTGTGCGGCGGGCCGCGATGTTCGACAGCTCGTCGCGCAACTGTTCAAGTTGGCGTTCATAGACACCAATCTGGCGCTGAACCTCGGGAGAGGTTTCAATCAATGCCTCAAGCTCTTGCTTGCGGTCCATCAACAGCTGACGCTGTGCTTCGAGCGTGGCGAGCTGTTCCAGATAGTCCCCTCGCAACCGTTCTGCAGTGGCGGGTCTTTGGCTCTTTTCCGCAAGCTCCATCGCACGTTCAACCTCGATCCGGTCTCGCGCAATGTCCAGAAGACCGTCGTTGATGGTCGACACTTCTTCGCGGCGGAATTCCAAGCTGCCGGGCAGCGACAGGTCATGCGTGTTGCGATATTCGGTGATTTCGTTGTCCAGCGCCGTGATCTCGTCAGCGATTGCTTGTTCCTGCGCATCAAAGAACGCCAAGGTCTTGCTGGCCTGTTCAATTCGATTCTGTTTGCTCAGTTCGATGGTACGTTGACCAAACTCATGTGCGACGGCCTGCGCCAGTTCAGGCGTTTCCATCCGGGCCGTGATTGTCAGGACAGAGATTGTGCCGTCGTCAGAAAACCCTTCGCGCGCCGCCGCAATACCTTCGATCCGAACCGAGCGGCGCAATCGATCGATGCGCGCACTGTCTTTCAGATCGGGAAGGTTCTGATACAAACCAAATTTGTCAATGATTTCAAGTACCGTACCCCGTGTCATCAGACGCTGCTGGATCAACTGCAATCGTCTGGCCGAGGACCCCTCGACCGTAGTTCGGGCCAGGTCATCGGCAATCACGGGTTGGGCGATTTGAATGACTTCGGCGGATTCATACTCGTGAGTTTGGCTGAGCGCCAACATCACCGATGCAACGCAGCCAAGCGCAATGATGGCCACGATCATCCATGCCCTGCGACGGAACATATCCATCAGTTCATCTAGCGAAAAGATCGGCCCCATGTGCCTTATCCAACCTGCAAATAGCTTTGTTTCTTGCTGCTCTGCCAACCTCGTTTTGGGTCGACACAGTTTTTTAACCACAGCAAACAGGCGAAACTATGGCGTCAGCAAGTCCTAGCTGGTGTCAGGAGGCGTAAGCTTCAAGACGCGATCCACGACCGCGGTTCAAAATCACGCCGAGCAACGGTACATGGCCACCGATGATCTTTTCACAGGCCTTGATCTGATCCGATGTGGTCTGCTCCCCATCCGAGACCATCAACACACCGTCGATCTGTCCCATGAAGGCCGCCAGATCATCATGTGCCAGAACCGGTGGCAGATCATAGAGAACAACATCCGGCTGCAGGTCTTCGATCATTGCGTCCAGCGCTTCAGCGCAAGTTTGCGACTGCAACAGCTCTGCCGCATCGGGACTGGCAGCATCCGTCAGCCCAACAGCAAGCGTATCGCTGCACCGCACAAAATGGTCCTGCAATGCCAGTTGTCCGTTCAGAAAGTCTTTTTGCCGACCCGCAGCGGCGATATCCAACGCGGATTGCACGCCGGGGCTACGCAGGTTCATATCCATCAGGACCGTGCGGCTGTCCGGAACCCGCGCCAAACTCAACGCCAGGTTGGTTGCCGTAAACGTCGCCCCACATCCAGACGTGGGCGCAACGATCGCAACTTGGCGCCACCCCTCGTGTTTGAGGGTCTGCAACAGTCGAGTGCGAAGAATATCGAATGCTCGCGCTGTCGGGGTGTCTCGAAAGAAATTGACCAAGGGTGCCCGTGATTGAAAGCGATCACGGGCACTGATGGAAACGGGCTGCAACTGATCCCAAGTGTCCGGCAGTACGGCTGGCAAAGTTTCCACACGCACGTCTTCGGACAGGACGTGGGGCTCAATCGGCTCATCCCGCAGAGCGGCCTTGCGGCGGAAGGGCCGATACGACTCCTCGGGTTCCCCGGGCGTATTCTCGACCAGGGACGGGCTGCGAACATTATCAAAATCCGACATCATCTTGGTATCATAATAACTCATGTCGCGGCTCCCAGACCACTTTTTTCCTGAACGATCACAACCATGTTGCCTCTGTAGTCAGTACCCGGTGCGCCGCGCCACGACGCCGAGGGTCTTGAACAGCAGAACAACGTCCTGCCTGAAGCTCACCGATCGGGCATAAGTCGCATCTACACGCGAGCGGAAGCTGAACACTTCTTCGTTGCGCGCCGACACCTGCCACAATCCCGTGATGCCCGGGCGCAGCGACAAATAAGGGCCACTGGGACCATAGAGCGGCAGCTGATCCGGCATCATCGGGCGTGGGCCAACCAGGCTCATGTCTCCGATCAGAACGTTCCACAGCTGTGGCAGTTCATCCAACGAGGTCTTGCGCAGGATATTCCCCACACGCGTGATCCGCGGATCGTTTTTCAGTTTCTGCGTCGTCTCCCACTCATGCCGCAGGGCGGGGTCCGTTTTCATCAGATGGTCGAACTGCACGTCCGCGTCCATGACCATGGTGCGCAGCTTCAGCATTTTGAACGAGCGACCTCCGCGCCCCAGGCGGGTCTGACGGTAGAACGGGTTGCCCCCCTCGAGCATCAAGGCGATGGCACAAATCCCAATCACCAGCATCCAAATGGGCGCCGTCAGCACAATCAGGCTAACGTCAAGAACACGTTTGCCGAATAGGGCATAGGTCGACTGACCCAACCCTTTGGCCGATGCCTCGACGCCAGCATTGATGTTTGCAGGCACAACCCCCATGGCCGCAACAGAACCGACGCCGTCATTGGGTATCGCTATTACTCGACCGGATGCTTCCAAGGCCGCTTCCTGGACATAATCCTTCATCGTTTCCCCCATGTGTGCGTCTAAAAATTTCGCTGGCTACACCACCAACGAGGGACGCTGCACCTTTACTCTCACTCTGGCTCGAAACGCAGTGGCTGCTCCGAGCGGGTTCTTGTTTCATATATGTCGCGTCCGCACCCATCGCGACTGTTTGGTCGACCAGAACACGGCCAAGTTATGCCATTGTTCTGCCACGATTGAAGGTACCACCGGCCCATCCAATTTTCAGAAAATCCGCGTAAACAGATTGTTTCCGCTCGTAACACAGCGAAAAAGCGTGATTTCTCGACTTTTCCAAGAACCAGTCCCCCAAAAACCAGACCCATTGTTCACAAATCGAAGATAGTGCCGGATGCAGAATCAAATTGCCCTGTCGCCAATCAGCGTTAAAGGGGAAAACGCTGAAATGCGGCGCAAACATGGCGTAAGCCCAATTTCGCGCCTCAACGTCACAATCGACTGACGCTCAATAGCATCACGCCCATCTCACCAGACCGACTAGGCCACCCGGTATTGCCCCGGGGTGTTCCCAGTCCAGCGCTTGAACGCATCATTGAAGCTGCTCAAACCAGAATATCCAAGAAGGTATGAAATCTCTGCCAAGGACAGATCGCTGTCCTTGAGATAATTGATCGCCAGCGCCGTGCGAAGATCTTCGAGCGTCTTGAAAAACGTCGTGTTTTGATCCGCCAAACGTCGCGACAACGTGCGCGCACTCATGCCCAAAGTACGCGCCACCGTCTCTTGTCCGACCTCACCGGATGACAACCGGTCGGCAATTGCGCGCTCGACCTCGACCACAATAGGCGGCAGGTTCCTTGATTTGTCTTGCAGAACGCGATCACACAGATCGACCAATACCTTGTAGAGTTCATTGTCCGCCGTCATCAGGGGCAGATCCAGGTCTTCTGGTTTGAAGTGATATGCGTTAGCCGTCTGTCCGAATTTGACCGGACAGCCGAAAAACCGCTCAAACACGTCGACGTTGGAATTGCGGGCGTGATGAAAGGTCACTAGCTGGGGACGAAAGTCACGGTTGGTTGCCTGCCGCATGGCAAACAGCAGCCCCGATGCACCAAACTCGACATAATGGCGCCGCCGCACATGGGTGGGCACGGCAAAATACCACCGCAACACGCCGTCGCTGTCCAGCCGATCGATGTCGATTTCGACCGCATCACTAAACACCCGACGATAGCGGGTCACGTTGCGAATGAAGTCTCTTACCGTGGGCGAGGACATGCCCACATAGCAAATCATCCCCGTTCGGCGCATCTCTCGTTTGGCGCCGCGCGCGAACCCCAAGACATCATCGCCCGTCAGCTCGCTGGCGTGTTCAAAAAATGTGGCGATCTGATCGAATGGCAGGAACGGCTTCTCCTGATTCAGCAGCTCGGGAGAAATACCGGTCGCATTGAACACTTTGTGCTCGCTGAACCCTTGGGCCAACAGATCCTTGGCCAATGTCTGAACGAACACGGCACCGTGCATGGGGGTTGGCTGTACCATGTCAGGCGTCCCCCCTTGCCCGCATGAATTCCCGCCAAACTGTCTGCAACAATTCTGCCTATACCCTTGTTGTTTCAACCGAGTTTTTTGGAACATAGCACTTGCTGGCCAGAAATCCCCAGCAAAATGACCGGCTCGCCGAATGATTTGTCCAATATCCCTAAGCATAGCTCGTCCCCAATGCTCAAATCTCCCATGACATTAGAACGCAGGCCGACACCCAGTACCTCGATAGGGGTGCTTGGGGGTCGCCTGCAAGATCGGGATTTTTGGAGGGTCTGAATGAGCCGCCTGACTGAAATGGAAGCTTTTGCCACCGTCGTCGAAGAAGGTGGCTTTACCGATGCTGCGCGCAAGATGGGGATCTCCAAGTCCGCGGTGTCGAAACACATCTCGGCCCTGGAATCCCGTTTGGGCGCCCGCCTGCTGAGCCGCACGACACGGCGCGTCAACCCGACCGAGATTGGGCTGGCCTATTACGATCGGGCCAGCCGCATCCTGAATGACGCTGGCGAGGCCGACGCCTTGGTCGCCGCATTGCATGCGCAGCCTTCGGGTTTGTTGCAGGTTTCGGCCGCCAGCGATTTCGGCATTCACGAGTTGTCGCCCCTTCTTAGCGATTTTCTCACCGAATATCCCGACATCACCGTGAACCTTGAACTGAGCGACCAGACCATGGACCTGATCGCTGAAGGGTTCGACCTGGCCATCCGCGTGGGAGAGCTGAGAGACAGCAGTCTGCGTGCCCGCAAGCTGATGGAATTTCCGATGCGCCTTGTGGCCAGCCCCGAGTATCTGAAGACACATGGAACTCCTGAAAAACCCGCCGATCTGGAAGGGCACCAGTTGCTGAGCGCATCGACCCGGCCTGGCGCCAACATCTGGCGCTTGACGGACGAAACAGGCGCCGTGCGCCAGGTGGCTGCGACCGGCGGGCTAAGTGTCAACGATGGGCAATCCCTGCTCAATGCGGCTGTCGCAGGTCTGGGGATCGCTTACTTGCCCGAGTTTCTGTTTCGCGAAGCCGTCGAGCTTGACCTGTTACGCGACGTCATGCCGACGCTGCCAGAACAGTTGCAACCGGTCTGTGCCGTCTATCCCCCTGGCCGCTTCACGCAGCCCAAGGTACGTGCCTTCATCGATTTTCTGGTGCATCAACTGGCTCAGTCCCCCAAGAACAGGCTTTGACGGAACCAAAGCATCAGGGCTTAATGGCAAAGTGCCTTCATTCCATTCAGGAGTCCCAACGGATGCCAGTTTCCTTGCAAGTCATTTATCCTGTCGCAGACGGGTCCACCTTTGATCACGACTATTATGCAAACACGCATATGTCATTGGTCGCAGAGCACATGGGCCCACATATCCAATCCACATTGGTCACAAAAGGGCTCGCCGGCGGTCCGGATGTCCCCGCAGGATATCACGCGGTCGCCACAATCGTCTTTGCCGACAAAGATGCGCTTGGTGCGGCCATGGGTGCAGCCGGTCCGGTAATGGCGGATTTGCCCAACTTTACCAATGTTCAGCCAAACATGCTGATCGGCGAGGTGATCGGCTAGCGCGCCATATCTCCGTTGTGAAGCAAGTTCAGCAACTGCCGCGTCCCAGTGGTCGCGCGATCATTCTGCCCTTCTTCAATAAAGGACAATACACGCGCCAGAGCCTCCTTGTGGCTCAGCGCATCCAGATAAGCCCCCGGCTGTCGCAGTTTTCTGGGACGGATCGACAGGTACAACGCCTGCACGTCCTTGGCCCCGTAGCCGTATTTGTAGCTTTCGTTGCCATGGCAGAAATCATAGACGCCATAACCGTTGTCGATGGCCCACCGAATGCTCTGTGAATGCAACAGCGCCCCGATGTGGTGACCCCGGGCGGTCTCGTCTCGTCCGGCCACGATGAAATGCATGCGTTTGTGATGCGGGTCCAGGACGTGACCCAAGGCACCCAGCATCCTGTCACCATCGCGCAGGACTGACAGATACAGTAGCCCAAATTTCTGCGCAGCCATCAACACCTGAAGGTAGTTCCCTGCGACCTGACGCGCTGTTTCAGCGCCTTTGACCTGCGCCCACTTGGCCTGCCAAAGCGTCAGCAATGCATCAATGTCGCGTGTATGATCCGTGGTCGCGGCAAACGTCAGCGCGCCGCTCTCCAGGAACTTTCGTTCAAATCGTTTGATCTTTTGCCTTGTGTTCCGGCTCAGGCAGTCACTCAGGTACTGATCATAGCTGCCCGGCAATTGAACCTGCGGGCACAACAGGTTGTCCGTTTCACCACGGTTGATGCGATAGGGTTTGAGACGTACACGGTGCGCATCTTGCGAAAACGCCCGAGTGAAGATCCCCACCCTGCGTTCAGACAGGACATATCGCAAAGACAACTTGATCCACGGAAGAGATTGCAAGCGGTTGGCGATTGCCGTGATCGCCATCTCTTCGTGCGCGGGATCACACAAAAACCCGGTGTACTCGCTCCACAACAGACGCCCGCCCGCCTCGATCTCGGTTTGAAACTCGGTTCGGGTCTTGCTCCAGTGGACGCGATATTTCAGCGGCAGCACTGCCACCAGGTCCTGATCGACCCAAGCCGTGATCACCCGCCAACGACCCGTCGTTCGTTCAAAGGCCTGTCGCAACCAGGCCCAGGACAGAAAAACCGTGCCCTCAGCGTCCTTCTGTTCCAGAGCTTCCCAGGCCGGACGCAAGGCGCGAAATCCGTCCAAGCTATCGACGTATTCAACCCTCAACCCGGCGGCGCTGCCTTGTTCGGAAATGGCGCGATGAACTGTCATCACGCGCTTTTCAGCGAGCGGCCTTCCTTGAGAATTTCAAGAAAGCTGTCGCGCGCGCCTTCGAAATTTCGGGTCAAGGGGGCGGTCACCTTGGCCTGAGCCGAGAAATAAGCACCAACCTGACAAATCTGGGCCGCAAATTCAGGATGCACCCCTGCGTCGTCATATTTGCGCACGCGCTGTTTGGACAGCCAGCCGCGTTTTTGGGCCTCTTTCACGATCAGCTTGAACCGCTGCACGCAATGGAACGTCTGATAGATCGACAGGTATTCCAGATAGGCGCCAATGTCGTGACCACATTCGGGATCGAAACAATCGATCATCACATCGACCATCTGATCCGGCGCAATGGGCCAGGCCTCGTCCCCGATCAGCCAGGCAAAATCCTCGGCGCCGTGACGCAGGCCCGCATATTCAAAGTCGAACCAGCGCAATTTGCCGTCCTTGCCAATGGCCGCATTGCCCGAGCGGCAATCCCATTTGACGAACTGTCGGCCCGGTTGGGCCACGGCCTCGCGCGCGGCTGTGCCATCAAAGCTATCAGAGATACCCATCGAATAGGGTTGCAGCGCGCTGATCGCGCCCACCACATTGTCGATCCAGTTTTTGTTGGTACCAAGATGCGGCATCATCTCGTGCAGGTCGGATTTGCGTGCGGCACTCTGATAGCGAAAGATCGACGCCACCGCCTGTGCAGCCAGGTCCAATTGACCGGCGCTTTCGTGTCGAACGATTTCCTGGTTGAGGCGGCGACGCCCGACATCGCTCTGAAACATGATCTCGCCCACAACACCCAGAACTTCGGGAGTGTCATCGCAGTAGGTCCGCAGCTCTTCCAGAACATGCGCCTCAAGATGGGTGCGGCGAAAGTTAGGGCGGAAGGTCGCGATCACATCCATATCGTCAAAGTGCAGGCGAAAGCTGGACCGCCCTTCACCGCCAGGCGCCGTCACCTTGAGAACCGCGCGATCAAAGTGATCTTCAGCAGTCTCCACGATACGCTTCATTCGATCGTCGTTGTCAGTCTTGGCCACAATAACACCTCACGTTCATAATCTGATCACGCACGCAACTGCGCCCGGATTGCTCGAATGGCCAAATGAATACCCTGCGACTTTGGCGATTCTGAGGAAGCAATACGTCAGGCTCCGATACCACATCCTGCCGATTCGACCGCAGAGTTGACCTAGGGTGAGCCGCGATTGGCGGTGATCGGCAATCAATTGACCGAGCCGCGCAGTCATTGTTTCGCATCTCCAGCCAATACAAAGGCATATTTGTCAGAAAGTTGACACAAAATTGCCCGAATTGCCGTCGGCCCATAACCTGACCGGTATTCGATGAAAGCCTGCTGCCAGAAGCACTGGGGGGCCAATTGCGGTTCTGGTGGCAGGGAAAATGCACACGTCCATAGGGGGAGTGATACGCATGGGATACAGTTATTGGAATTGGTACGGATACGGCGGTAGCAAGTCGTATCATAATGGCGGGGTCGAAGGTGACGACTTCTGCGACTGGTATGACTCCTATCTCAATGGAAAGTATGGGTCAGGGTACGGTGACACCAAGGGCTCCGGCTCAGGTGGCACCAAGGGTTCCGGCACCGGCGGCACCAAGGGGTCCGGCACGGGCGGCACCAAGGGTTCCGGCACGGGCGGCACCAAGGGTTCCGGCTCGGGCGGCACCAAAGGGTCCGGCACGGGCGGCACCAAAGGGTCCGGCACGGGTGGCACCAAGGGTTCCGGCACGGGTGGCACCAAGGGTTCCGGCACGGGCGGCACCAAGGGGTCCGGCACGGGCGGCACCAAGGGGTCCGGCACGGGCGGCACCAAGGGTTCCGGCACGGGCGGCACCAAGGGTTCCGGCACGGGTGGCACCAAGGGTTCCGGCACCGGCGGCACCAAGGGGTCCGGCACGGGCGGCACCAAGGGTTCCGGCACGGGCGGCACCAAGGGTTCCGGCTCGGGCGGCACCAAGGGTTCCGGCACGGGTGGCACCAAGGGTTCCGGCACGGGCGGCACCAAGGGTTCCGGCACCAAAGGGACCGATCCGGTCGAACCTGAAAAGACCAAGGTCACATTCGAGGTTGGCGAAGACCCGCAGGTGACGGTTGAAATCGCGGCTCTCGACAGTGGCGAGCTGTTCATCCGCCTGTCGCCGACCGAATACGACGGCACCGAAGGTGACATCGACGGCTTCTTCTTCAACATGACCGACGATAACGAAGTCGCGGCGCTCAACTTCTTCCCGTCTGACGGTGAACGCGGCGTGACTGGTCATCAAGCCAACGCAAACTCGGTCACCGGGCTGGCAAACGGCTTTACGGTTCCGATGCCCTTCGATGCGGCGTTCGAGTTTGGCGACACGGTGGAAAACCCCGGCGATCAGGAGTTTGGTGACGAGATCTATGACATCAACTTCACGCTCTGGTCCAACAACGGCCCGCTGACGTTGGCAGACATCGATCTGGATAGCATTGGCGTGGCAGTCGACACGAACTCGCCGGATGCTCAACTGCTGACGGAATCGGACGCGGTGAATTCCGGGGCCAGTACGTCGGACGCATATCATAACGGTGGCGTCGAAGGCGACGGCCTGGATGATTGGTATGACAAGACGCTGGGCGACAAGTATTCGGACACCAAAGGTTCCGGCTCGGGTGGCACAAAGGGCTCCGGTTCGGGTGGCACAAAGGGCTCTGGCTCGGGTGGCACCAAAGGCTCCGGCTCAGGCGGTACCAAAGGCTCCGGCTCAGGCGGTACCAAGGGTTCCGGCTCAGGCGGTACCAAGGGTTCCGGCTCCGGCGGTACCAAGGGTTCCGGCTCCGGCGGTACCAAGGGTTCCGGTTCGGGTGGCACCAAAGGCTCCGGCTCCGGCGGCACCAAGGGCTCAGGCTCCGGCGGCACCAAAGGGTCCGGCTCGGGTGGTACCAAGGGCTCCGGCTCAGGCGGCACCAAAGGCTCCGGCTCGGGTGGCACCAAGGGTTCCGGTTCGGGTGGCACCAAAGGCTCAGGCTCCGGCGGCACCAAGGGTTCCGGCTCGGGTGGCACCAAGGGCTCCGGCTCGGGTGGCACCAAAGGCTCCGGCTCGGGTGGCACCAAGGGTTCCGGTTCGGGTGGCACCAAAGGCTCAGGCTCCGGCGGCACCAAGGGTTCCGGCTCAGGTGGCACCAAGGGCTCCGGCTCGGGTGGCACCAAGGGTTCCGGCTCAGGTGGCACCAAGGGCTCCGGCTCGGGTGGCACCAAGGGCTCAGGCTCCGGCGGTACCAAGGGCTCCGACTATGGCCTGCCGAAGTACAAGGACGACGGGAAAGACGAAGATCATTCCTACGACGAGACCGTGGTTTACGGGTCGGGCGGCACCAAGGGAGCTGCCAAGTCCGAAGACTTCATGGCCCTGATGAACAAGGGGACCGAAGACATCGACGACGCCCATTCTGACGACAAATGGGACGACGATGAGGTCGACGTCATGGCGTAAGCCACGTCCACACAAACCAAAAAGGACCGGCCATCGCCGGTCCTTTTTTATTTGCGGATACCCAGTTTTGCGCCAATCTGTGGTGCGGTTGGTAACCCTCGGTGATCCTCAAGCATCTGCGCCAGCCGCTTTTGTGCCCAGTCGGGGTAGTTGGAAGAGCGCCCTGTTTCCTGACTGACGTTGATGATCATCCCCTCTTGAGTGGCACACAGAACGTCATCCTTTTCCGCGTACATCTGCCCGAAATAGTGCAGACGCTTGTGATCATGATCGACCAGGCGAAAATGAAAATAGAACTTGTCGCCTTCAAGCAATTCTCGCAGGAACTGAATATGCGATTGGATCATGTAGGGACCAGCTCCGGCGGTTCGAACATAGTCTTCGCCGATGCCCAGGTAGTCGCCAACCATCTTTTCCAGCGCCAGATCGAACGCCACGCCGTAGTAGCCCACGTTCATGTGCTTGTTATAGTCGATCCAGTCCGGTTTCACGAACATGTCCCGCACGACGATCGGCGCAGGGTAAGGCCCGTCATGGCCACTGATAGCGGTTTCGCTCATGCGCTTGCCCTTTTGTTTGCAGTCCAACAATCAAATTGCCCAGAAAGCCAAGGCTGGGCAAACACTTCCTGACGTCACACGTCGGCGGCTTGATGCGCGTTCAAACCACGCATGATCCAGGACCGGGTATCGGCCGGGTCAATCACCGCATCGATTTCATTGTACGAGGCCACGTTGATCGCGCCCCCTTCGGCATAGGCACGCGCCACCAGCTTGCCGAACAGGGCCTCGCGCGCTTCCGGGTCGGTTAGCGCCTCCAACTCCTTGCGATAGCCCAAACGCACCCCCCCTTCGAGCCCCATGGCTCCGAACTCTCCGGTCGGCCATGAGATGGTAAATACCGGGTTGGCGAAACTGCCGCCCGCCATGGCCTGGGCGCCAATGCCGTATCCCTTGCGCAGGGCGACAAAGAAAAGCGGCACGGAAAGATCGGCCCCAGCCCCGATGAAATCACAGGCAGCAGCCACCCCACCCTCACGCTCGCTGTCGGGACCAACCATGAACCCCGGCGTATCGCACAAAGACAGGAGCGGCAGACCAAAGCGGTTGCACAACCGCATGAACCGCGCCCCCTTGGTCGAGGCCTGCGCATCCAACGCGCCGCCCAGATGGTGCGGGTTGTTCAGCATGACCCCCATGGGGCGCCCTTCGATCCTGAGAAACCCGGTGATCAGCCCGACCCCGAACTGCGCGCCAAGCTCCAAAAAGCTGCCCGCGTCGGCCAAGGCCTGCACCACCTTGCGCGGATCGTAGATCCGCTTGCGGTCCTCGGGCACCAGATGGCGCAGCATCCGCTCGTCCGCCACGGTCCAATCATCGGTTGCGCCCTGGAAATACGACAGAACCTGACGTGCTGCATCGACCGCCTGGGTGTCATCTTCGGTCAGAATATCGACCAATCCGATCTCGGCCTGCATTGGTGCCGGGCCAACTTCGCGCGGGTCAAAACGACCCAATCCTCCGGCCTCGATCATGGCAGGGCCGCCCAGGCCAATCCAGCTGTTGCGGGCGGCGATGCGAATGTCGCCAGCCCCAAACAACGCCGCATTGCCCGCGAAACAAAAGCCTGAATTCACCGCTATCTTGGGCCCCCACCCGCGCAGACCTGCGTAGGCGGTAAAGGTTTTGACATCGAGCGCGCAATGCATGGTGCCCGCAAAGTCGTCATCATTGGGCCGCCCCCCGCCACCTTCGGTCAGAAAGATGCTGGCCAAGCCCAACTCCGCCGCCTTTTCCAACAGTCGGTCGGTTTTGCGATGTCCAAACACGCCTTGGGTGCCCGCCATCACGGTCGAGTCATAGGCCAAGATGGCGACCTGCCCTGCCGCATCTTCAAACTGGCCCGCGTTGACGGTGCCCAAACCGGTCACGATCCCATCGGCGGGCGAGGATTTGATCAACGCTTCAACACCCAGTTTCTTGCGTTGCGCTGCGATGACCAGCTGGCCGTATTCATGGAATTCCCCACCTGCGCACAGCCGTTCGACGTTCTCGCGCGTTGTCGCCTGTCCCCGGGTCCGGCGGCGTTCAACCGCTTTGGGTCGGGCCCTATCCAACGTCAGCGCCACGCGCTCACTAAGCTTGGTCAGGTCGCCGCGCGGGCTGTCCGGATCAATCGCAGTTTCATGCTCTTGGGCCTCGTGCGTGTCTCCATCGGGTCGAAGAATGCACAGCGTCGCGCCGACTGGGACGGTGTCGCCCTTCGTGGCTGGGAGCTCTTCGATCCGGCCCGACTGAGGGGCGACGATTGGATGCTGCATCTTCATCGCTTCGATGATCATCAGCTCTTGTCCGGCCTGAACCTTATCCCCGGGCGTGACCAGGACATCACTGACAAGGGCCTGGATCGGAGCCGCCACACTCACGCATCCCTCGGGCACGTCAATCGGTGAAACGGTCTCCTTGGGAGAGTCCTGCCGCGCATCAAACACGCGACCCGGTTGCGCGGCCGCGCCCGAGAACCCGTCCAGAAACCGGGTGGTAACGTCCCACTTCTGCACCTCGGGTGCGGCCAGGATAGAGCGAAGCTGCCCGAGGTTGGTGTCCACGCCAGAGATTTCGGTCTCGGACAGGGCGCGATCTGCGCGTTGCAGCAGACCAGGCAGATCGTCTCTGCGGTGATGGACAATGATCTTGACCAACATGGGATCAAAACCGGGATTGGTGGCATAGTTCGCATATCCATGGGTTTCGACCCGAACGCCTTGCCCACCCGGCATGTGAAACCGCTCCAGCGTGCCACTAACCGGCAGGACAGTTCCGTCCGGCTGGAGTGTCTGCGTGTTCACACGCACCTCGATTGCTGTCCCCATGGGCGCGGCGGGGGTCAAAAGGTGCTGGTCGATATCCGCCAAAACCTCACCCGCCGCCAACCGCAATTGCAGCTCGACCAGATCATACCCCGTAACCTCTTCGGTCACAGTATGCTCGACCTGTATGCGCGGATTGGTTTCGATGAACCGAAATGCGCCTGCCTGCATGTCCACCAGAAACTCGACCGTTGCCACACCACGCAGCTTGGATGCGCGCGCAAGGGTCAAGGAGGCTTGGATCATCTGCCCGCGCAGGTCGTCGGTCAGCCCCACAGCAGGTGCAAGTTCAACAACCTTCTGGTTTCGGCGTTGCAGCGTGCAATCCCGATCCCACAGGTGCGTTACGGCCTTTCCGTCCCCCAGAACCTGAACCTCGATGTGGCGTTGGTCCGCCAGGTACTCCTCGGCATAGATGTCCGCCATACCCGAGCCTGACGCCGCTTCGGCGCGGGCCTGTTCAAAGACTGATGCCAATTCGTCGGACGTCTCGACCCGGCGCATTCCGCGGCCGCCGCCGCCCTGCACGGCCTTGAGCATGATCGGGTCGCCAACCTTGTCCAGAAACGCGCGTGCCTCTTCGACAGTCGCAAACGGGCCGTCGCCCAGCGGCACGGGCACATCCAAGGATTGCGCCACCGCGCGGGCCCGCAGCTTGTCGCCCATTTCCTCAAGCGTTTCGGGATCAGGACCAACAAAGGTCAAACCAGCCTCTGCACTGGCCCGGGCAAAATCCGCGCGCTCACTCAGAAGGCCATAGCCAGGGTGCACGGCCTCACAACCTGTCTCGACAGCTGTTCGGATCAGCGCATCTACGTCCATGTAGCCCGCCGCCCCCGCGCCAGGCAGTTCGCAACTCTGATCCCCATGTTTGACATGCAGGCAGCGCGCGTCGTCGGCGGTGTGGACCGTGACCACGGACACCCCCATCTGTGCCGCGGTACGCGCGATGCGGATGGCAATCTCGCCCCGATTGGCGATCAGCAGTTTCTTGAACATCGGTACGCCCCTTCTTTCCTTGCCCCATCAAAGGCCCAGAGGGAGGGCAAATCCAGACGCTCGGTCAGGGTTGACGCAAGGTCGCAGGCCAGTACGCGGTTGAATTCAAGTGCCAAAGCGGCTGAAAAGCGTCTCCAACCCTTCGTCGATGTGCTGTTGCATCCCCCGTTCGAGCAGGAAATCCCGCAATTCGGCATTGAACCCGCCGGGCGTGCCTAGGGCTGCGAGCAGATCATCCAGCGCGCCCTCGTGCTCAAGCGGCGCTGCCAGCAGGCCGCCGCCCACCAAAAGCCGCAGGAACCGCTCTGCCTCGCCTGCTTCGCCGGTTTTGGCCGCCAGCCAGTCGCGTGTCAGGGCAAGCTGTTTGACCGCAGGAGAGAGGATGGCTTGGGCCGACAGAAACGCCTCTAGATCTGCGGCGCTATTGACCGAAATCACATGGTTGTTTGCGCCAAACAGGTCATGCATCAGTGACGATGCTGGACAGCACAAGACGGGCGAGCCCCCCTGTGCGATGGCCGGAAAGGGAATGGCAATACCTTCGACCTTTGCGGGCGCCACCAGTCCCGCCAATTCGAGTTTTGGCACTTCGGCCATCAACGAGATGACCGATTGACCGTCCCGAAACCGCAGATCCGGCAGCAAAGCGCGCGCGACATCTGGCATCAGGCCCAGGATCACCACATCACTTTGGTCCAGCACCTCTTGATTTGCCACGACAGATACGGCGGCAAATTCTTGGGACAGTGCTTGTGCGTTGGCCTGCGAACGTTCTGAAACAACGATCTGGTGACCATCGTGGACGATCCCCCGCACCACAGCCGTAGCAATAGTCCCGGTTCCTAAAATCCCGATCCGCATCAGATATCCTTCATCAAGCGCAGCGCATCATAGATGGCCGCATGGGTGTTTCTGGCCGATACCGCATCACCGATCCGAAACAGGTCAAACGCGCCATCAGGGTTGCGCACCACCGATTGCGGACGTCCCGCGATCAGCGCAGCATGATCGACCTCTCCCCCATTGCGTGATCGTGGACGCAGGTCGAAATAAAGGTCGGCGTTCGGCAGCGTGCCATAGTTCACGATGATCATATCATAGGTTTGCTGTTCGATCAGATCGCTGTAATCCGTCCCGATCGCCGCCCGCAGACGGTTTCCTTCGCGCTCGATCCCACACAGGCGGCGAGTGACGGTGAACGCCACGCCCTTGGTCTGAAGATCGCGCATGTAAGGCACCAGGTTCATCGCCATGATGTCGGGGGCAAAGATCCGGTCGGGCGTCATCACCTCGACCTCCGCCCCCGCAGCGCACGCCGCCATCGCCGCCTGCAGCGCCGGGTGATCGCCACTTTCGTCATAGATCAACACCCGTCCCGCCGGTTTCACTGCACCCGAGATCACGTCCCAACTGCTGACCGCCAGGGGCTGTTCGTCTGCCGTTTCAAAAAGGCAGGTGTTCGGCAGCCCGCCAGTGGCGATGATCACCACATCCGGGGACAGACCCAGCACATCGTCAGCCTCGGCCCAGGTGTTGAAGTGAAACTGCACATCCCGCGCCGCACATTGGGCCATGCGCCAGTCGATGATCCCGATCATCTCGCGCCGGTGCAGGGTTTGCGCCGTCAGACGCACCTGCCCGCCAGGATCTGCCGACGCCTCGAACACGGTGACGTCATGGCCGCGCTCAGCCGCCACCCGCGCAGCCTCAAGCCCGCCAGGACCCGCGCCCACGACAACCACGCGCTGCTGCACGTCAGCGGCCGAGATCACATGTGGCATTGTCAGTTCCCGCCCGGTGGCGGCGTTGTGCATGCACAACGCCTCGCCCGCTTGATAGATGCGATCCAGACAATAAGTGGCCCCGACGCAAGGGCGAATGTCATCCTCGCGCCCTTGGGCGATCTTTTGCACCACGTGGGGATCGGCCATATGCGCACGGGTCATGCCCACCATGTCCAGTAGCCCCTCGGCCACCGCATGGCGCGCAGTGGCCACATCGGGTATGCGCGAAGCGTGGAAGGTGGGCATGCCGATCTCGGCCCTGACCCGGCCTGCGAAATCCAGATGTGGTGCCGTGCGCATGCCTTGGACCGGGATCACATCGGTCATCGCCGGGTCGGTATGAATGCGTCCCCGGATCACATTAAGGAAATCCACCTGTCCGCTGTCCTGCATCACCCGAGCCATGTCCAACCCAATCTCGGGCGTTATGCCGCCCGTCGCGCTTTCATCCGCCGTGTACCGCACACCGATCAGGAAATCCGGGCCGACGCGGTCACGGATGGCCCTGATCACATCCATGCCGAACTGCATTCGACTGTTCAGGCTTTCGGCCCCGTACCTGCCCTCAAGATGGTTGGTGAGCGGCGACCAGAACTGATCGATCAGATGGCCATAAGCCTCAAGCTCGATCCCATCCATACCGCCCGCCTGCATTCGTTCGGCCGCATCAGCATAGTCGCGGATGATCCGCTCGATGTCCCACTCCTCGATCAGTTTGGGAAAGCTGCGGTGTGCCGGTTCACGGTGCGGCGTGGACGAGACCGAAGGCAGCCAATCGCCCTTGTTCCACCCGGTTCTGCGCCCCAGATGCGTCAGCTGGATCATCACCGCACAGCCGTGTTCGTGGCAAGCATCCGTTAGGTTGCGGATCCACGGGACGACCTCATCCTTGTAGGCCAAAACATTGTTGAAAACCGGCGGCGAATCCGTACTGACCGCGGCTGACCCCGCCGTCATGGTCAGAGCCACCCCGGCCTTGGCCCGTTCTTCGTGATACGCGCGATAGCGATCCTTGGGCATCCCGTCTTCGGGATAGGCCGGTTCATGCGCTGTCGTCATGATCCTGTTCTTGAGCGTCAGATGCTTGAGGCGATAGGGCTGCAGCAGCGGATCCTTGGACATGGCGGTCGCACCTTGGTTGGCTTTGTCGACATGACTGTCGATTTTAAGAACAAAAGTGTCAAGACAGTTGTGAGCCTTTGCCTGCGGTGCTAAGCGTGCATCATGAACGACCAGACCCCTCCCCGCCAACGCGGGTCAGAAACCCTGTGGCTGGATGCTGCTGCGCAACTGCTCTGCGAAGCAGGCATCGACGCCGTCAAAGTCATGCCATTGGCAAAACGTCTTGGCCTGTCCCGCACCGGCTTCTATTGGCATTTCCGCGACCGCGAGGCCTTGCTCGAGGCACTGATCCAGCGGTGGGAGGCCAAGAACACAGGCAATCTGGTGGCCCGGACCGAGGCATTTGCCGAAAATATCTGCGAGGCGATGTTCAACCTGTGCGACTGCTGGCTGGATGACGCGCTGTTTGATTCCCGCCTGGATCTGGCCATCAGAAACTGGGCTCGCACCGATGAGGCCTTGCAAGATCGCCTGAACCGTGCCGATGAACAGCGCCTGACCGCTATACAGTCCATGTTCACCTATCACGGCTATTCAGAGGCCGAAGCCGAGGTCCGTACCATGACTGTGCTCTACACCCAGATCGGCTATCTCTCGATGCAAGTGCAGGAAAGCCATTGGAAACGCATTGCGCGGGTGCCGGATTATGTCGAAGTCTTTACGGGGCAGCGCCCCAGCGAAAGCGACGTGGGGCGCTTCATGTCCAGGCATCTGACAGAGCAAGCATAAGGCTCACACAGGGCGGAACGAGGTCGGCCTGATCTTCTGAAAAGGTCTAGCATCCAAACACGCCTGTCTCCATCGCTCCACCAGTGCTCTGCGGTACCGCGCCGCGCATAGCGCGGCGCCCGGCCCAACGGAAGGAGGTGTTTCGCCATAAACATCGACGACGGGCGGGAGCGCTTCGGATCTTTTCAACCAAGCCTGCAAATACACCCGCCGGACACCGGCAAGGCGGACCCCTGTTTCCGATTTACAGCTCACGGATCCAAAACTGGAGCGGCTTTTGTGTTTCTGCCATCTCATCCAGATCCTTCCAGGAAAACTGGGCAACAGCACCGGGTACCTTTGCATACCCGCGCGCAATCCAGAACTGGTCTAGCGGCTGATAATCTTTGGGTTTGAGCGGGTGATCCGGCGGGCGTTGAACGCCACAAAACGCAACCTTCGGAAGCCCGAGCTCGCGTGCAAGTGCCTCACGTAGATCAAAAAACCGATGCCCCACACCCTGGCCCCTGTATTCGGGCAACAGCACGGATTCGGCACAATAAAAGACGTCCGCCAAATCGTGACCTGTTCCGGCAAAGGCTGCTCCGAAATCATCTGCATGATCCGTCAGCGGCGTACCCGTGGACGCGCCGATCAGCCGATCGCCATCAAAGGCGCCAACAAGGACCGCCCCATCGCTGTCGCGATACGTCTGCAAATAGTCGCGCTCGTACTCCAAATCCCCATCATACAGATAGGGAAAGGCCCGAAACACCGCGATCCGCAGAGCAGCCACATCATCCAGCGCCGCCTCGAGCGCCGCGCCGGTCAGGACACGGACATCCGTGACCTTAGCCATTCGAAACCTGCTTCACCCAATCCGCAAGGTTGTAATAGGTGGTGACACGGGTGATCTTGCCGTCCCGCAGATCAAAAAAGGATCCAGCAGGCAGGCGATAGGTCTGGCCCTTGGCTTCAGGCAGACCTGGGTCCGTTTCCAGATAGGTGCCGTTGACGATGTATTCCGCCGCCGCGCGGGTGCCGCCTTCCGCCTCGAACACAACCATATCGGTTAGCTCTTCTTTGTAGCAGCGGTTCATATGCGCGCAGAAGTCCGCAAACTTCTCGCGCCCGACGCGGATCTGCCCCTCGTTCACATGGTGGGCCACATCGTCGGACAGGCAGTCCAACATGGTGTCCACATCACCAGCGTTGAAGGCCGAAAAATAGCGTTTGACGGTATCGTTCATGTCATCTCCGTTGGTTCGCCCCAACGATCCTTGAGATGCTGAATGATCTGATCGCGGGTCTGTCGATAGCTGTTTAGCTTGTCATTCCGCGTCTCGCCGAGCCCAGTAGGGTCCATTATTGGCCAATATTCGACATCGAGGTGAAAATATCGCGTGAGTTCCAGCGCCCGGCGCTGGCTGGCCGGCGACAGAGCAATCACCAGGTCAAAGGAGCTCAGATCGTCGCCCCACTGTTCCATCATGTCGAACGAGCGCGAGCGGTGGCGGCTCAGCTCGACATCCATCTCCTGGCAGACCGCGATGGAAAAACCATCGATCTCCATATCGTTGTGAACACCTGCGGACTGAACATAGGTGTCCATTCCGTAGAATTTCTTCATGATACCTTCGGCCATCGGGGATCGCACCGCATTGTGGTCGCAGCAAAACAAAACCGACTGCGGAAGCGGCAAAACCACCTTCAGCCCCCGAAATGCAGCACGCAGATCAGCGTGAACAGGCGGCGGGCGGTGTCGGTGTCGATATCGGCCTTCCCTTCCAGCCTTTCCTGCAAGACGCGGCTGCCCTCGTTGTGAATGCCCCGCCGCGCCATGTCGATCGTTTCGATCTGGCTGGGTGGCAAGGTTTTCACCGCGTTGAAATAGCTTTCGCAGATCTGAAAGTAGTCTTTGACCACCTGGCGGAACGGCCCCAACGACAAGTGAAATTCCGCAGCCTTTTCCTCGGCTTCCGTATTCACGTCGAACACCAGACGCTTGTCGCGGATCGACAGGTTCAGGTGATATGGACCGTCCGGAATGACGCGATCGTCTCGCTTGGGCAGGGCAAAACTGTTCTCTTCCAGCAGGTCGAACATCGCCACCTTGCGCTCCTGCTCGATCTCGGGTGTCGGCGGGGGCAGGTTGCGGTCGTCCAGTTCGATTTGACTGATGCGGTTCATCTGTGCGCGGTCTCGGTCAGCGTAAGTTGCGCACGGTCCTACAGGATCGCGTCAGCAGGGGCAACGCCCGGTTACCCGTGTCCGGATTCGCCGAAATGGCTGCGACATCAAGGCCACGAAACCTGCACCAAAGCCCCTCTGTTGCCACGCGGCATCCAGCCGATCGAGGACAATCGCTGCGCGTCTAAGGCTGTCCGAGAAATACAGGTATTAGCGGTTCAGCGCATCCAGACGCACCTTGACCGAAAGCCCGTGTGCCTCAAGGCTTTCGGACTGCGCCAGGCGTTCGGCGGCCGGGCCGATGGCACGCAGGGCCTCGGGCGTCATCTTGCTGAGCGTGGTGCGTTTGAGGAAATCCATCACCGACAAGCCAGAGGAAAACCGCGCCGATCGTGCCGTGGGCAGTACGTGGTTCGGCCCGCCCACATAGTCGCCAATGGCCTCGGGGGTGAACTGGCCGAGGAAAATCGCTCCCGCATGCACCGTTTTCTGGCTCAACGCGTCCGGATCGGCCACGCACAGCTCCAGGTGTTCCGGCGCAATCCGGTTCGACAAGCTCGCGGCCTCATCCAGATCTCGCGCGGTGATGACGGCGCCAAAATCGCGCCAGCTCGGACCGGCGATGGCGCGACGCTGCAAGGAGGTGAGACGTTGCTCGACGGCTGCGCCAACGGCACGGCCAAATGCGGCGTCATCGGTGATGAGAATCGATTGCGCACTCTCATCGTGCTCCGCTTGGCTGAGCAGATCCAGCGCGATCCAATCGGGATCGTTGTCCTTGTCGGCAATCACCAGAATCTCGGACGGGCCGGCGATCATGTCGATGCCCACCTTGCCAAACACACGCCGCTTGGCGGCGGCGACAAAAGCGTTGCCGGGGCCAGTGATCTTGTCCACCGGAGCAATGCTCTCGGTCCCATAGGCAAGTGCGGCAATCGCCTGCGCGCCGCCGATGCGGTAAATCTCATCCACGCCCGACAGTCGCGCAGCCAACAGAACCAGCGGGTTGATCTGACCGTCTGGCGTTGGCACTGCAATGGCCAGCCGATCGACGCCGGCCACTTTGGCGGGAATGGCGTTCATCAGAACGGACGACGGATAGGACGCCAGCCCACCCGGCACATACAGCCCGGCCGCCGACACCGCCGACCAACGCCAGCCCAATGTGGCTCCGCTCTCATCCGTCCAGCTGTCGTCCGCTGGCATTTGCCGTTCGTGATAGGCCCGGATCCGCTTGACTGCCAGATCCAGCGCTTCGCTCTCCTCGGTCGAGACCTCAGCAATCGCTGCATCCACCTCAGCTGCTGGAATCGCCAGCGTCTCGGGCGTCAGAGTCATCCGGTCGAACCGTTCCGTCAGCTCGATCACAGCCGCGTCACCGCGGGCGCGGACATCCGCAATGATCCCGGCCACGACATCATCCACATCCGGGCTGTCTTCGCGCTTGGCGCTCAGCAACTCAGCAAAGGCCTGTTCGAAATCGGGCTGCGTGGTGTCGAGGAACTTGGGCATCGGTGTCTCCTTTGCCGGTCACATACCCGCAGCAGCCACCGGCCTCAAGAACTATAGCCGCGGCTTATGGGGCAAGGAAAAGATCGCCATGCCTACAAGCAACAAGGTCAGCCCCGAAAAGACCGTTCGGATCTGGTTCCAAACCTGCCAAACAGACGAATACTCGGACCAGATCGTTGAGGCCTCTGCCTCGGGCAGCGGAGTTTCGATCAAGGCCAGCGCCTCGTTCATGGGCACGTTAACAGACATCGTCAAAAGCATCCCACCGCCGAAATAGATCGCTGCGCCGGACAGAATAAAAAGAGCGGCGCGACGCGCCCCTGCACGCCAGGCGACCACACCGGTCAGAAGCAATACAAATGGTGTCCCAAAGAACGCAGGCGCAAAGACACCATTTCGGACGCTCGCATTCATGGCCTGCATCGCCTGGATTGCGACGTTGGGGTCCGCCTGATCCAACCCCCACATGGTTGAACACACCCAGGCGTAGAAGAACCCAAAGATGGCTCCTGCAAACAGCAGAGACAACAGGGACAGAGAAATCAAAACAATGCGCATATCGAAACCTTGAGCTTACAATCTGATGTGTCTTGAACGAAGCAATGCCTCAAGTCCGTCGCCAAAAACACAACAATTTCAAAAATTTCAGAGCACCTTGCTGAGTGGGTACTTGGCTTTCGCAAAGCCAACCTGAGGGGTGCAGTCTTCAGACCACCCAAGGCGCAGATAAAAGTCGCGCGCTGTTGCAGTGCTGTCCAACGTGGCTTTGTGATGCCCGGCCTCGCGCAGGTGCTGTTCGGCCTGCATTAGCAATGCGGTTCCAACCCCGCGCCCAACGGCTGACGGATCTACATAAAGAACCGACACCACCCCATCCGGAGAGGCTGCACCAACACCACAGATCTGCCCCTGCAGTTCGGCCACCCACAGATCGTGCGCGCCGCTCAACCACTGCCGGATCCCCTCGGGGGACTTGTTGGCGGTCCACGCAGCAATCTGGTCCGGGTCACCCTGATGGTCCGCCTCGCACAGTTCGGTGATCGACCGGATTAGAACCCGGCTCATGTCGAAGACATCGAACACCGTGGCCGTGCGCACCCGCTGACCTTGGGGCACACCGCCAAACGTCTGCGAAATACCCCGCTTGTTCTGCATCAGTCCGAATGGCTGGGCACGTGTTTCGACGGCGCCACATAGGGCCGTGTCACATCCTTGAGCGAGACGTCGAGCGCCTCGACCTGCAACCTGATCGCGCCGTCACCCGCAAGCGTCAACAACACATGGCCCGTGCCGTCCTCGCCCGCTTCGAATTCGACTGACAACAGTGACAGAACCATGTCCTTGTCGGACCGGTCGATGCCCTGACTTGCCACTTTGAGCACATTGTCGACCACCAGCACCGATTGCACCCGCTCAAAGGCGCGGCCGCGTTTGCGTGCGGCGTCCTCGTCCTCCCACCGAAAGCGGTTGATCAGGAGTGCAAAACGCCGCTCGGATGCGCGCCAGGACATCTCGGTGATTGGAAACACCGCGTCCTGGGAAAGGGTCGAGATAACCTTCAGGTCCTCGTCATCCAGTGCGCCCAGGTTCAGCGGAGCCTCGCGGCCGTCTTCGAATGTTGCGTCAACCATCAGCTTTTGATCCGTTCGATTTTTGCACCCACACCTTCGAGTTTCTGCACCACATGTTCGTACCCCCGATCAAGATGATAGACCCGACTGACCACGGTTTCACCCTCGGCCGCCAGCCCCGCGAGTATCAGTGAAACACTGGCCCGCAAATCGGTCGCCATCACCGGCGCGCCTTTTAGGCGATCCACCCCGGTCACGGTGGCCGTTCCGCCCTGCACATCGATCCGCGCACCCATGCGGGTCAACTCCGGCGCATGCATGAAACGGTTCTCGAAAATCTTCTCTTCCAGCACACTGGTGCCCTCGGCCGTGCACAACAACGCCATCATCTGCGCCTGCAAATCGGTCGGGAACCCCGGAAACGGCTCGGTTGTCACGTCTACGGCCTGAACCCGGCCATTGCGGCGGCGCACTTTCAGACCCTTTGCCGTCTCTTCGACATCAATCCCGGCGGCATCAAGCTTTTCAACAAAGGCTCCTACCAGGCTCAGACGTCCGCCCAGCAATTCAACCTCACCGCCGCAGATCGCTGGTGCCAGCATATACGTGCCCAATTCGATCCGGTCGGTCACCACCTGATGCGTGGCGCCATGCAGGCGATCGACGCCTTGGATTTCGATGGTCGACGTCCCCTCGCCCGAAATCTGCGCACCCATCTTGCGCAGGCATTCGACCAGATCGACGATCTCGGGTTCACGCGCGGCGTTCTTGAGCACCGTGGTGCCTTTGGCCAGCGTCGCGGCCATGACGATGTTTTCCGTCGCGCCGACAGATGCAAACCGCATCTCATGCACTGCGCCTGTCAAACCACGAGGAGCGCTCGCGTGAAGATACCCGTCCTTGAGTTCGATCTCGGCCCCCAGCGCTTCAAGCCCTTCGGTGTGAAGGTCCATCGGCCGCGCGCCAATAGCACATCCGCCCGGCAGCGAGACCACGGCCTGACCGAACCGTGCCAACAACGGCCCAAGCACCAAGTTCGACGCGCGCATCTTGCGCACGATTTCATAGTCCGCCGTGTGGCTGGTCAGGTCGTGACTGGACATGGCGATGACCTGCCCGTCCTGCAGCGTCGAAACCTCGGCCCCCAGCGACTGTAGAAGCGCGGTCATGGTCTTGATGTCGCTCAGACGCGGCGCATTGGTCAGCGTCAGCGGTTCTTCGCTGAGCAGCGTGGCGGGCATCAGCGTCAGACACGCGTTTTTGGCCCCTGCAATCGGGATCTGGCCGCTCAGCGCGCCATTCCCTGTCACCAGAATCGAATCCATCTGCCCTTAACCCTCGCTTTCCTCATTACCGTCGCTTTGAACCGTGCGCGCCTTGGCCTGCGCCTTGCGCCGACCCAGGTTTGCCTTGAGCGCCGCCTTGAGCCTGTCTTCGCGCGACGCTTCGGTTTTTGCCTTTTGTCGGGGTGTATCTTTGTCTGCCATAACTCTTCTCTACAGGAGCCGAAAAAAACCGTCCAGATGCCCTTGCACCCGGTTTCGTTTGAGTCTAATCAGCCCCCCACGGCGCTGCTGTAGCTCAGAGGTAGAGCACTCCCTTGGTAAGGGAGAGGTCGAGAGTTCAATTCTCTCCAGCAGCACCATGAAAAACTTCCAAAAACAACTCCTTAAGCCACGCTTCGCGGCCATTCCGGCTTCGTAAATCTGTCGAAATCCACCAGATTTATACCCAGATTCCGTGCAAATCCCTATGAAACCCATGCAGCGCTGCTAACCGGACGCACCTCGACGGCAATCCACTTGAAACCGATTCGTGCGCTGTTTCTGCAGGTACTCAGCATTGATTCAGGAGATGAAAAACCACCGCGAAAGCGCCCGTAGTAAGGCGACCTTTGCAAATTCTAACCAACATCCCCAAAGCGCCATTCCGAAGGCCACCCGGCTCGGTTGTTTTGAGCCCATATTTCTCAAGTTAACTAGGTCAAGTCCACGTCCGCTTTGGGCTGAAAGCGGACCATCTCAACTGGCCACGCCATGCAGCCGCAAAGGCCCTGCAGCCGGCACTTCGCCCCTCCCACCACACACCTGGCTCTGCATAGCTTCTGCGATGTCTTCGCTGCCCTGTACTTGCCGCCCGCTTGTAACGGCCCGATCATGAGATAGAGGGTCGCGCTCGGTTCAGTCACAGGACTCGAATACAACCCGTCCCTTCCAGTAGGTTCTTTGAGGACGGATCGCTGCAACGTCCATTGGCTGGGTGTTTAGAAGGTCTTCTTTCAAGATAATGAAATCGGCCCATTTACCCGCTTGGATAGAGCCCGTCTCGTGCTCCATACCAAGTGAACGCGCGCCGTTTGACGTAAAGATTGGAAGAGCATTCGCCAGCGAGATCGCTTGGTTCGGCGCCAATGTACCGGGAAAATTCGGGTCGACGCTGCGACGTGTCATCATGCCTGCCAAGCCGGTCCAGGGATTGGCGTCGGGCGCCGATGCGGGCCAGTCTGAGCCATAGATCACTTCGGCACCAGCGGCGAGGAGATCGGCGATGCGGTGGTTCTTTTCGACCCGGTCTGTTCCCAACAGAGCCTTTTGAACCGCTGTGCCCGGATTGGGGTACCACATCTTGGGCGAAACCTCGGCGACGGCGTTCAGGCCGTTGAAACGGCACAAGTCCGTATCCGAGACAAAGCTGGAATGTGCGATTTCATGGCGCATGTCGCTGGGGCCGTTGGCTGCTCGGGCCGCGGCGATTGCATCAAGCCCTTTGCGGATCGCGTTGTCCCCAACCGCATGCATCTTCACCGTGAAGCCCCGCCGATCCAGCTGGATCAGCATGTCGTTCAACTCGGCTGGCGGGATGAGCAAGGTCGCATCTGGATCGTGTAAGGCGGCGTCATATCCGCTTTCGGCAAGATAGGGCTCGATGAAGGACGCCGTGAACCCAGGTGCCACGCCATCAAGAAACAGCTTGGCAAAGTCCAGTCGTACATTCTCGCTGGCATACGTACGCCGCAGGCGATCCATTGCGTCATAAGGCACGAGGTTCCCGCCCAAGGGGCTGGAGTGCACGATATGCGCGGCCATGTGCATGCTTAGATCGCCGCACTGGTCCGCTGTCTGATAGGTGCGAAGCTCTTCCTCAAACGCCATCGGTTCTTTGAAGGCAGTAAACCCAAAGCTGGTGAAGTAGCGCACCGCTTCTCTCACCGCCTCGCCAAGCTGATCTGGCGAGCGCGCGACAAGGGCCCGGGCTGCGGCGGTGGCGGTTTCGGCGAGAATGCCGTTGGGCGCGCCGGTGGCAGGGTCACGTTCGATAATGCCACCCGGAATGTCCGGGGCATCTGGGCCTATGCCCGCACGTTGCAAGGCAAGAGAGTTACACCACAGCAAATGCTGACTGGCATCGTGCAGCACGATGGTGTGCTCTGTCGAAATCGCATCGAGCAGTTCGCGCGGGTTCGCCCCCATTTCCGGGCGCATCACCGGTCGCCATGGGCCACCGAACACGACCTGGCTAGGATCGTTTTCCCGACAGCGTTCTTGGACGGCATCGAGCAAATCGGTAAGACTGGCGTCGAAGCCCACGTAGATGTCAAACAACGTTCGGCAGGCCCCCCAAAGGGCGTGGGTGTGACTTTCGACCAGACCCGGCATGACAAAGCGCCCATGCAATTTGTGGATGGTTGTGCCGGAGCCGATGAGATTTTCAACGTCAGAAGAGCGACCAACTGCGGTGATTTTCCCGCCGGTGACAGCCATCGCCTCGGCCAATGGATTGGCGGGATCCATCGTCAGGATTGTGCCGCCTGTCCAGATTTCATCAGCATGTGGCAATGGCGGCGTCCTTCCTTTGGAACCGTGACGAAAGCACGGAGAACTGTATTTTCAAGCTAGGCGATCTGCCTGCGGGCTTTCATCCATTTGGGCAATCAAGTGGTGCACAAGCCGTTCGGAAAGCTGTGCCCGGACGGATTGATGATTGGGGCTGTCCCAAAGGTTTTCGGTCTCGTTTGGATCGTTGGTCAGATCGTACAACTCACCCCAGGCCTGATCCCGATAGATGGTGTAGCGCCATTCGGGCGTCACGAGTGAACGCACCCGTGCCGGCAGATCGAACCCAAGGCGATTGCCACCATCGTTGTACTCGACCAGCGCTTCGCTCCGGGGGCCTTCCGCGCCTTGGGTTGCTGGCAAAAAGCTCTGCCCTTGATTGCCGTTGAAGGGTTTCAGCCCTGCGCGATCGAGAATCGTGGCAGCAAGGTCCACAGTCGAACACAGTGCATCCGATGAAGTTTCCGAGGGCCCGTCTGGATCGGACCAGATGAAGGGCACGCGCGTGATGCTGCGGAAGGGCAAAGCGCCCTTGAGCATCATGTTGAAGTCACCCAGATAATCGCCGTGGTCCGAGTTGTAGCAGATGACAGTGTTGTCCAGTTGCCCACTCTCTTCCAATGAGTTCAGGATGTCTCCGATGGCATCATCAATAAACGCCATCATACCGGCCGACAGGGCCATGGCTTCTTTGATCTGTTGCTCACCCAGCATCATCGCGGTTTGAGGGGTGGCCTGATCACCGCCATTCTTCCACTGGTCATGCAACCAGCGCATTGGGGGTGTCGGGTTCTTGTGTGCCTGGAACGGCAGGGACACTTCGAAATCATCCGGGCTGTACATGTCCCAGTACTTGCCCGGTGGATTGAAGGGGTGATGTGGGTCGGGAAAACTGACAAAGGCGAAGAAGGGTTCGTCCTGATCCGCCCGCGCCTGGACATAGTCGATGGCCCGGTCGCGGATGTACCCGGTGGGATAGAGCTCCTCGGGGATCGGTGTTCGATACGCCTGCGGGCAGGAATAATTGTGCGGAAGTTCATTTGCGGGATCGGTCAGAGCCTCCCAATCCTTGGCATTTTCACGGAACCACTGCTGATAATGCCCACCACAACGGTCCCCATGCGAGGTGACCATATCGACGTGCTGGTAGCCGTAATATGGGGTTTTGATGTCGTAGCGGTCTTCGCCTTGATAGTGCTCCGGCTCTTCTTCGTACTGTGCCAACCGAGTGTCTTTCCACGCCTCTGGTGTGGCTGCGATGTCCTTTAGGTCTTTGCCCATGGGCGCAATCCCGGTGAAGGGCTGCAAGTGACTCTTGCCAATTGCCGCAGTGTGATAGCCCGCATCGGCGAGCACATCGACAAAGGTGCTGGCATTTTCTGGCAGGACGCACCCGTTGTAGCGAAGACCGTGCACACTGGGGTATCGGCCAGTCAGAAGCGAGGCCCGGTTTGGCATGCAGACGGGCGATGCCGTGTGAAAGTTGTCAAACCGTGTGCCGCGCGCTGCGATGGAATCGATATTGGGGGTCTTCAGAACCGGGTGGCCGTAACATCCCAACCAATCCGCGCGCTGCTGATCCGTTATGAGAAACAGGAAGTTCGGGCGTTTCTTCATTTCGTTATCTTCCTGCTTCAAGCGGTTTCGGCTCGCCGGGCACCAACGCGGTGCCAGGCGAGTGTTGCGATTGCAAAAGCGATGGCGGCAAATTGGATGGTCTCCGGTCGCATCAACACGGCCACAGCGGTCGCAAGCCGGATGAGAACCCAGACGATTGAGAGCGGCCGCGCATCATGCCCTGCAAGCGCACTTGCAACGAGGTAGAGGGCCAGGATCAAACGCGCCAACAACCACAAGAGAGCCCCGGTTTGGATGCCGTCTTCATACCCTGGCAGGCGTTCGCCTGAGGTGCTGGCCGGGTCAAGCAAGGCTTGGTCCACCAGCAACAGTTCAGGATAGAAGGCAAACACAAACGGGATTGCGAACATCACGATCCCGGATCGCACTGCGCTGAACCCGGTCGCCATCGGCTCGGCCTTGGTTATGGTCGAGGCGGCGAAGGCGGCAAGCGCCACTGGTGGCGTGATTGCCGACGCAATGGCGAAGTAGAAGATGAACATATGCGCCGTGAAGGTTGCGATCCCAAGCCCGACCAACAGTGGCCCCATCAGCAGGGCCACGTTGATATAGGCGGGAACGGCAGGCATCCCCATACCCAACAACACCGCCAGAAGCATCGTGATGATGAGGGCCACAAACTGGAAGGTCGTGGAGCCGCCTCCGCCAAGATCGAGCGACAACAGGAAACGCAGCACATCAATGGCCACGAACTTGGACAGCCCAGTGAAGTTCAGGCAGACGTCGATGACGGTCACCGCGAGCAGCATCAGGTACAGCGTTGAGATGGTGATGCCCGATTCTGCCAAAGCGTCCAGAACCTTGCGAGGTTTTGCGCGGAACTCTTTGTCGAGAAACAGCAGGACAAGAACAAAGGCCGCAGCCCACCAGCCAGTCGCGCCTGCATCGCCCGCGGCGTTCTGAAAGACCTGCAATATCCACGGCAGTGAGGTCACGACGCAGCGGTCGTTTTGGAACACAGCATCGGCCCCGAGAAGCGCAGCCATCGGCCCACAGCCCACCATGTCCTTTGGGGTCAGCAGGAAAATGAGGATCATCAGGATCGGCAGGAATATCTGCATGAGGTGAATGATGTCTTCACGGTCGATCCGCATGTCTTCGGTCAGCTCTCCAAAGGCTTCGATCCCTTGCTTGCGTGATTGGAACGAGGCGCTGAGGAACAGGCAAAGAAAGTAAGCCACCGCAGGCAGGGCTGCCGCGATGATCACATCCCGATAGGGCACGCCAGTCATGGAGGCGAGGATGAAGGCCGCAACGCCCATCACAGGCGGCATGATGGACCCGCCCGAGGAGGCTGCTGCCTCGACCCCGCCCGCAAAAACCCGGGAAAACCCGCGTTTCAGCATCATTGGGATGGTGAGCACGCCGGTCGAAAGCACATTGACCACCGGCCCGCCTGAGATCGTGCCAAACAGCGCCGAGCTGACAATGGCCGCGTGCGCCGGACCACCGCGCAGGTGGCGGGTCCAACGGAAGGCGATCTTGATCAGCGTCCGTCCACCGGCGGATTTGCCAAAGAGCGCGCCCAGAATGATGTAAGGGAACACCATGTTCATGATGACGTTCATGAACCGCCCCAGAATGCCCGATGCATTGTTGACCAGCGCGTCATGCACATTGGGCACCCCGTCAAGGAAGGTTCGAGGTTCGCCGCCGAGCTTGGTCATGAAGTATTTGTTGATGTCGTCGGGTCCGTGGAAGTACCAGACCAGAACAGTGCCGAAGGTATAGAGCGCGATCAGGATCGCAACTGCAACCAAGGGAAGTCCCCACACCTTGATGTTGTAGCCCAGGAAAATCAGCATGGCCGCGCCCATGATGGCCACCAGCCAGACCCCCGTGGTGTTGACGCATTTGGGGTCTTCAACCGTATCAGGTGCTGGCAGGCCCATGGTTTCGGCAAATTCGATCTCGGCCTGCAAGGTTTCGGCCATGATCCGTGCACGATCTCCGTTCAATGCGTCGATCAGGCAAACACTGTCGATTTCAATGAGATACGTGAGGGAAATGGCCCCGGCCGCGACGATCAATGCGATGTCCATAAAAGCGCCGAACCAAGCGTAATGTCTTCCTCGCCAAGATCGCCAAATCGAATGCGCAAGCATCACGATAAGCATCATGATGAAAAACACGATCGGATAGAACCATTCGGTCGAGAAACTGCGAACCTTAAGGTTCTCGACGCCGGTTAGACTTTGCCACATCTCGGTCCAGCCTGGGATCACGGGCGTGCTGTTGACGACCCCCATGGCCACAAAAATCAGCGCCAGGACATATACCGCCCGATTGGGAAACAGCGCGTTATTCAAGTCTTGTTTTTCTTGGTCGGCCACTTTGGTCTCAGCCTTCTGAACTAAGAGATCCAGCGCCGCCAAAACTGGCGGCGCTTATTACTTTTGGCGATTTGGGGTTATTGCGCGACGGCGCAGTCATCCACTTCATAGCCTGCCTCGCGCCAGGCGCGGGCTGCTGCGGGATGGTATTTGACCGGGTTGGCGCCACACATGCCTTGCATGGGGAAGTCAAAACCGACGGTGTTGCCATAGGGCGCTTTGGATTTCAGCCCATCAAGGGTCTCGATGTACGTCGTCACCAGCTGATGAACGAGCTCATCATCCATGTCCTTATGCACGACATTGCCGCCAATCGTGGCAAAGGCGCGGAAAGTGTCATCCTCGGAGATGAACGACCAATCCTCCCCCATGACCGCTTCGATATCCGCAACTGGGGCGGTCCAGGGCGCGCTTCCGGGCGCCTTCATGTATTTCCCCATCGCCTCGCTTTCATAGGCCGACTTGGGCATCGACCAACCGGTCATTTTACCTGCTGCGCTGGGGATGGTCAGACGAGGGCTTGGGAACAGTTCCGGAAGAACGATCGCATCCGGCTCTCCGCTGCTGATCAGCGTGGCGCCCTGGCCCCAGTTGATCTGCATGCCTTCATAGTCTTCGCCGTCTTTCAGACCCGCCACAATCTGGATCATGCTGCGCGCATTGGTCAAAGCACCGCCACGGGGCGGACCGTTATAGATTTTGCGGCCCTTCAGGTCGTCCCAGCCACCGATGCCTTTGGAATCATAAGCAAATAGAAAGAAGACCCCCAGAACAAAGGGGTTGATGGCACGAAGATTGCCCGCCAGTTCTGCGCCCTTTTCCTTGCCAAGAGAGCCGTAGGGGCCAACACCGCGGTTCATCAGGAATGGAAGAATGTAGGGCGTGCCGGCGATGTCTGTTTTGCCTTCTGCCACGTTCTGGATCGAGTTGGTCAGTGTTTGACCGTCCGCCAATTGAATGTTGGCAACACCCGAGGTGCCTGCGACCTCGGTCAAGTGAGCGAGCGAAAGATGGGTAGCGCCGCCGGGGCTTGCCGTTTCAGCTGTAAGGTTGACCTGCGCAATAGCGCCGGTCGCCATTGTCATTGATGCGACCGCAGCCGCGATCAGTTTCATTGGTTTCATAGTTTCCTCCCTGGTTCTGAAACCTATTTTTGCGTGTTCCGCGCCGCAGCGGCCAAACTTGCACCTATTCCGCGACCAAATTCTCCCTGGTATTGAAGACCTCCACCCCTTCTTGGCTGTCCTCCAAGCCACCAGTGGTCAGCGGTGCGCCGTTCAACAGGTCCAGCAACCGCTTGAGTTCCTCCAAGTCCTCAGGCGACAGCTTGTCCGTGAAATTTGCGGTGACTTGTTTGGCCTTGGGCCAAATGCGCTCGACGGTTTCGATCCCACTTGGCGTGAGCGACATCAACTTGCGGCGTTTGTTTCTCGGGTCTTCGCGGCGCGAAATCAGTCCCATTTTCTCTAGGGCTGTGGCGGCTCGACTGCCGTGCGCGGGATCAATCGACGTGTGTTTGGTCACAAACGCGACGTGGCAACTGCCAAAACGCGCGATTGAAAACAGCAACTGCCATTCGAGCACCGCAAGGTTTTCACTTTGCAGGACATCGCGCGTCAATGCCCGCCGGACCGAACTGGTGAATTTCCGGGCCCTCAGGGTAACGAAGTTGTCGATTTCCTCTGATGGAATGAGTGCTCCGTGCAATGCGTCGCTCCTGCGGAATCTCTTGACTTGTTAAGCAATATATTGGCAAATGCAATATATGGCAAGTGCAACATTATTGACCTCAAGGCCATGTGCCTGGCAATCCGACCCCCGCAGGCCTTTGGAAACACAAACACGCCAAACTCAATTGCTGCGCAGCGCACCATGAGCTTTGTCCTGAACGAGTGACCGAGCCGAACCGGCATCCGAGCCGAAGAACCCAAAGGAAAGCCGATGACGCGTCCAAACATCATCTTGTTCATGTCCGACAATCAGCCTGCGGATCTGTTGGGATGTTATGGCAACGACGAGGTCCAGACCCCTCACCTGGACCAATTAGCCGCGCGCGGGGTGCGCTTTCAGAACGCCTATTGCGTCAATGCCATGTGCTCGCCCTGCCGCGCGTCGGTTCTTACCGGACTGATGCCCAGCCAACATGGCATTCACAATTGGCTAGACGACAGGCTGATAGACCAGTGGCCAAAAAACTGGTCAGCCATTGGCGCGTACAACAACATTCCCTCGATCATCAAACAGGCCGGATACACAACCGCATTGATCGGCAAGTTTCACCTTGGGGTGCCTTTCGTACCGCAACTGGCCTTTGATCACTGGGTCACCTTTCCGCACGGCCATACAACCAGCTTCTACGACAATGACGTGATTGATCAGGAAGAGCGTTACCGCTTTGCCGGTCATACAGTCGACTTCTTCACCGACAAGACCATCGAATTCCTTGAGCACCAAGCGGGTGAGGATAACCCGTTTTTTGCCTTTGTCCCCTACAACGGCCCATATGGGCACTGGCCCGCGATCAAAGGGCGCCCCGATTTCGAGTTTGCAGACCTCTACGACAATGCCGACATGCATTCGATCCCCAGAGAAGGGCTTGCAAGTGAGGTACTGGATAGATTTGGATTGCGCGTTTCCGAAGGAGGCGTGCGGGAGCAGTTCAAGGGCCCGCTTCTCTTGCCCAACAACGTCGAGTCTCTGCGCAACTACTTTGCCCAGACCAGCCTGATCGACAGCGGCGTCGGGCGCATTTTGGAAACGCTGGAGCGTCTTGGGATGGATGAGAACACCATCGTGATCTACACGTCAGATCACGGTTTCTCGCTTGGCCATAACGGCATTTGGGGCCACGGCGCTGCGGCTTTCCCGGCCAGCGCGCACAGGCCGTCCTATCATATTCCCATGATCATGGCGGGCGGTGACATCGTCCAGGATGACGTCTGTGAAGGTTTGAGCAGTCAGATCGATCTGTTCCCCACCTTGGCGTCGTTGGTCGGTGCACCCGAAGTCGGCCCCAGCCTGCCAAGCAGCGCGCGCGATCTTGGCCCTGCATTGCGGGGTGAGATCTTGGAAGGGGCCGACGCTGTGTTTTTTGAACAAGAAGAAACAAGGGCGGTCCGGACACAAGAGTGGCTCTATGCCATGCGTTTCCAGGGCGCGCCGTCTTATCCGATGAAGGACGAGCTTTATCGACTGACGGACGATCCGAATGAGAAGCAAAACCTGATCGATCAGCCCGAATTGTCTGGCGTGATTTCTGATCTCCAATGCCAGGTCACGTCATTCTTTGACACCTATTCTGCCCCCGAATACGACCTTTGGCGCCGTGGTTCGGCAAAATCGAACGTGACGTATCAAAGGCTCTGGCAGGACGCTTGGGGAGACGATTGGCGGCCCGACTTTTCAAATTGAGTGATAAGCTATTGGGGCGATCAAATCCAAGTCGATTGAGGCAACGCCATGTTCGAGATCCAAGTTACAAAATCAGACTTTTGCGAAGCCTTGCCGCAAACATTTCCGCAAACTGTTTTGTGGCCGCTGATCGAAACTGCGTAGGCGGGTAAACGGCATAGATGCCTCCGCTGGGAAGCGTCCAGTCAGGAACAAGCTGAATCAATGTGCCGTCTTCAATCTCTTTCTTGGCAAAGAAATCCGGCAGAATGGAAATACCTGCGCCTTCGAGTACCATCGCTTTAATCGCAGGTGTTACATCT
Organism: Falsiruegeria mediterranea M17; assembly: GCF_900302455.1. Classification (GTDB taxonomy): domain Bacteria; phylum Pseudomonadota; class Alphaproteobacteria; order Rhodobacterales; family Rhodobacteraceae; genus Falsiruegeria; species Falsiruegeria mediterranea. Next base: position 369,142 of record NZ_ONZG01000003.1, on the reverse strand, counting down.
GCTCGAAGAGCGGGGCTCATTTGCACCTCGGTGCGTTCACCTGTCGCCTTTGAAAATTGCCAGATCAGTGAGTTCGGCAGAGCTCTGTGTTCGACGAACGGAAACGCCGCCAATTCATCCGGATGGTCCGGTGGTCCAAATTGCTCAGCCAATTCAGGCGAAGACAAAACGATTTGCTGAAAGTCGGCCAATTTGCGCGCAACGTTGGCGGAATCAGCAAGCCATCCCACCCGGTAAGCGATGTCAAACCGTGCCTCAACCGGGTCAAACCGCGTGTCGCTCAGCGTCAGATCGACCGTGACCGCCGGATAGGCGTTGCGAAACTCTGCTACAACTGGCGAAACGTAGGTGACCCCCATGTCCAGGGGTGCCGTGATGCGCAGATTGCCGGTCGGTTCGGCCCGCCCCTGTCGAACCATTTCAAAGGCCTCTTCCGCCTGTGCCACCGATGCGCGCGCGGCTTCGTAAAAGGATTGGCCGGTTTCAGTCAGGTTCAGGTGGCGCGAATTGCGTACAACCAGTGTGGCGCCAAGCTCTTCCTCGAGCAACTGAAGCTGCTTGCTGACCACTGCCTTGCTGATCCGCATCCGTTCGGCGGCGGCTGTGATTGTCCCCGCTTCGGCAATGGCAACAAAATACTCAAGACGGTTTAGGTTGGGCTTCTTCATTAATCGTCACTTTTTCGCTGACACTGTGTCTTGGATACACGCCTTTAGTCAACAATAGCGGCACCCTACCTGTGGTCCACCAAAACGGAGACCGCAATGACGCGCTTCATCTACATATACGATACCTTATGCGACTGGTGCTACGGCGCGGCACCGGTGATCGATGCGTTGACAGTATTCAGCATCGACCATTCGTTGGATGAGGGCCGACGCCGGCCACGCAAATCAGTTCGGCATGCGCGAGATTGCAGGCTCAATGCAGCACCCAAGGTGCCCCTCCCCTGCTGACACGAACCGACGGCGCGAAAACCCAAGTCGAAAACTCAGCCTACTACCCTCTTCCCCAAACGACCGCGGCCCTGGCCGCATAAATGCAAGGAGCATTCTCATGAAGACGATCTTCACCTCAGCCACAGCCCTGCTGCTGTCCACCGCGGCCTTTGCCGCGGATCTGAGCATCACCGCTTTCACCCCCAACGAAGGCAGCCTGTTCCCGGTATCCTCAAACCTGATCGAAGGCCCGAGTGAGGTTATCCTGGTCGACGCCCAGTTCGAAAAGGACGATGCGCAGCAACTGGTCGACATGATCAAGGCAACCGGCAAATCCCTAACAACCGTCTTTATCAGCCACAAGGACCCCGATTTCTATTTCGGCCTGGACACCATCCGTGCCGCTTACCCTGAAGTCAAAATTGTCGCCACCCCCGAGACGGTCAAGGGCATCGAAAAGACCATCCAGCTCAAGTACGACTTCTGGGGCCCGATCCTGAAAGAGAACGCGCCAACCGATCTGATTGTTCCCGACGTTCTGCAAGGTGACAGGCTGACAGTGGATGGTGAAACCGTGCAGGTGGTTGGCCTTGATGGTCACGACCCGGTTCACACCTTCCTGTGGGTGCCATCGGAAAAGACCGTTTTGGGCGGCGTTGTTCTGTATGAAAACGTGCACGTCTGGATGGCCGACACCCAAACACCGGAAAGCCGCGACAGCTGGCGTGCGACGCTGGATCAGCTGCTGGCGTTGAACCCCGAGCGGATCATTCCCGGCCACGTGATGGGCGAAAGCGCCGAGGACGCCAGCATCGTTGACTTCACCAAGGAATACGTCGCCGCGTTCGAAGCCGCCGCAGAAAAGGCAAACAGCTCGGAAGAGCTGATCGCAGCAATGCAAGCCGCCTATCCAAGCTTTGAAAACGTGGGCGATCTGAAACTCGGTGCGCAAGTCATCGAAGGCGAACGGTCCTGGCCCTGAGCGCCACGCCGGCGCCGGAACCCGCCCGGCGCGTAACATCAGAGGGTGGGGACGATGCCCCGCCCTCCAGCCCCATATCCCATTCTTCCCGTCAGGCCGTGAGGCATGTCATGAATTTCAAGTTCGTCCCTTGGAAGCCAGGCAAACCCCCCGTTGGAAAGTGTCCAAAGCAGCCCTGACGGTGATGTATCTGAAGACAACGACCCCCATCTTCAGGCGCACCCGCCACCCGATGCGAATGGGACCAAATCTGCTGGTTATCTCTTTGCAGGGACTTACCATGATACACTCAATGCAACAGGCCAGGAATTCTCGGCGCGGGTTGCGCATCTGTGGCACGCCCAGAGCGGCAAGATCGTTAAGTTTGAACAGGTCGTCGCTGCGATGGAATAACTGAGGAACGGGAAGATGCCCCATGAAAATTCGCGCCGAACTCTTCTGGCCGGAGCCACGACCGCCATTGGCAGCCTGCTCTTGCCTCGGCCCATACTGGCAAACGAGCTGACACCGCGGGCGGCAGAGGGGCCGTTTTATCCGACCAAGTCCATGCGTATGCCGGATACCGACAACGACCTGGTAAAGATTGCAGGGCTGGTGCGCGAGGCGGGTGGGGAAATCATCACGCTCAAGGGCCAGATCACCGATCGCAAGGGCGCTCCCATGGCTGGTGCGCGCATCGAGATCTGGCAATGCGACGTGAACGGAAAGTATCTGCATCCCGGCGATGATCGGTCGGTGCCTTACGACCAGGGGTTCCAGGGATTTGGTCACGACATCACCGATGACGCAGGCAACTATGCGTTCCGGACGATCAAACCAACCAGATACCCTGGGCGCACGCCGCATATCCACGTGAAAATTCTGGATGGACGTCGCGAGGTTCTGACCACTCAATTCTATGTCGATGGAGAACCCGGCAATGCAAGAGACGGGCTTTACCGCCGGATGTCCAAAGCAAACGCCAAGGCCGTGTCCATGGCATTCACCAAGGGGCCGAACGGTCCGGAAACGATCGTCAACGTTGTTGTCTGACAGACTGCGTCAGATCGCGAAAAAGAACAGCCCGTGAAATTCACTTTGATCGCAGAGGCCATAGCGCCAGAGGCTACACGCGATCATCTTGCCCTGCACACAGACCCAATATATTCCAGACAAGCTGGTTTAACGCGAGTTGCAGGCCAAACCTGGATCCGTGCCGGATGCATGAAATCTTAAAGCCACAAGGCCATCAATTGATCATTCAAACCATCTAGAGTGAACGATTTCCCGAAAACCACTTTGCAATCCGGTTCAGACCGATACCCCTTTCAGGACAGCCTGTTTCGAAAGACTTGCTTTGGGACCCGCCAGCATCACCTCGCCCCTGCGCAACACAACGAAACTGTCGGCCAAGTCGTAGGCAAACTCGAAATACTGCTCGACAAGAACGATTGCCATGTTGCCTTGGTCGCGCAACAGTCGGATCACCTCACCGATCTGTTGGATGATGTTGGGCTGAATGCCTTCGGTCGGTTCGTCCAACAGCAACAACCTTGGCTTGGTTATCAAGGCCCGAGCAATCGCAAGTTGCTGCTGCTGACCGCCTGACAGGTCGCCGCACCGGCGGTTCTGCATTTCCTCCAAAACTGGGAAAAGTTCAAATATCTCATCGGGGATGAAATGCTCGGACGGCGGCAAGCACACGAACCCGGTTTCCAGGTTTTCGCGCACTGTCAGCAATGGAAATATCTCACGCCCCTGCGGTACGTACGCAACCCCCTTGTGTGCCAGCCTGTGTGCCGGCAATACGCCCAGGGTTTCGCCACCCAACTCCACATCCCCACCCGAGCGTGGATGGGTACCCGAGATCGCCTTGATGAGGCTGGTCTTGCCGACGCCATTGGTGCCCATGACACAGGTTACCTCTCCCTGGGCGGCCTCCATCGAGATACCTTTCAGGATTTTCGAATGCCCGTAGTGCAGGGTCAAATCGGTCAATTTCAGCATGTTTCAGCGCCCCAGATAGACATCGATGACCTCTTGATTGGAGGTGACATGGTCAAGACTGCCTTCGGCCAGAACCGAGCCTTCATGCAGGACGGTGACCTTGCAGTTCAGACGGCGCACAAACTCCATATCATGCTCCACAACGACAACGGCACGGGTCTTGGCCGCTTCCAGCAACAGGTCGGTGGTGTGTTCGCGTTCCTGCGGCGTCATCCCCGCCGCTGGTTCGTCCACCAGCAATAACCGCGGCTCTTGCGCCAAGAGCATCCCGATCTCGAGCCATTGCTTCTGCCCGTGGCTCAGTTCACCGGATTTGCGGGTCAACTCGTCGATCAGACCAATTTCCTTTGCCAGTTCGGCCACCTTATCCAGGTCCTCTGGCTTCGCCCGATAGGACAGAACCGACAGCCAACCGCGCGGTTTCTTCAAGGCCATCAGCAGGTTTTCCTGCACCGTCTGATCTTCGAACACCGTAGGTTTCTGGAACTTACGCCCAATACCCGCTTGGGCGATCTTGGCCTCGCTCATCTTCAGCAGAGAGACCGATTTCTCTCCCCAGATCACCCTGCCCTCGTCGGGTTTGGTCTTGCCGGTCACGATATCCATGAACGTCGTCTTGCCCGCCCCGTTCGGCCCGATCACTGCGCGCAACTCGGCCTCGCCGATCTGGAACGACAGGTTGTTGATGGCGCGGAAGCCGTCAAAGGTGACGGACACACCGGAAACCTCGAGAAGTGTGCTCATTTGCTGGCCTCCTGTTCGCGCAGGGCGCTGTCATCGGGTCCGAGGTCGGCGCCATGGCGATTGGGCGCGCGTGCTTGGGTCCACAGGTCGACCAACCCGCCCATGCCTTTTGGCGCAAACAGCGTGACGGCGACAAATGACAGCCCCAGAAGCACCAGCCACCAGTCGACCCATTTGATGGTGTAAAAGCCCAGCGGAATATCTGGTGCCTGGCCGCCAGTGAACCATGTACTCAAAAGGCTTACGAACGCCGCACCAATCACAGCGCCGTAAAGTCGGCCGCGCCCCCCGATGGCAACCCAGACCGCAAGGTAGATCGAGGCGATCGGCGCGATCTCGGCCGGGTTTATGATCCCCGCCTGGGGGTAATACAGCGCACCGGCGATGGCCGCGATGCACGCGGTCAACGTGAAGATCATCAATTTGTAAGTCTCAACCGAATACCCAAGAAAGCGCACCCGCGCCTCGTTGTCACGAATACCGCGAATGACCGAACCGAACTTGCCCGACACCACCCAGGCGGCGAGCAGATAGCCAAGGCCAAGCGCCAGGGCGGACGCCCAGAGGAACCAAAGCGACACGACATCCTGCGACGCCTCGACCCCGGGCAGGTTTTGCAGACCCGAGAGGCCGTTGTTGCCGCGCAGACCGCTGTCGTTCTGGAAGAGGTAGAGCGCCAGAGCCAGCGTCATCGCCTGCGTCAAGATCGACAGATACACGCCCGTGACGCGGCTGCGAAACGCCAGCCAACCAAAGACCAGTGCGAGCAGCCCCGGCACCAGCACCACCAACAACAGTTGCAGGAACAGGCTGTCGGCAAAGGCCCAGATCAACGGAAATTCGCTCGCCCCGACGACACCAAAGATCTGGTTGCCAATGGCATCCACGACCTCGGAACTGGTGGGGGGAATTTCGGCCTGCGAGAGCGACTCGACCACGATCAGCCGGGTGCGTTCGTACATCAGCCACATGCCGATCATGTAGCCGCCCAATCCGAAGAAGGCAAAATGGCCCAACGACAGGATTCCGGTAAAGCCCCAGATCAGATCCATCGCCACTGCGATCAGGCAAAGGCACAGGGTCTTGCCAAGCGTCTTGATGAAACTGGTCGAGATCATGCCAAGACCAAGGCCCTCTGACAGCACAGTGACGATCAGCGTGAACAGCGCCAGGCAGGCAAGGAAGATCAGAACAGACGGGTTCTTGGCGATAAAGGAACGTTGCATGGATCAATCCCCCGCCGCGCGACCTTTGAGGGCGATGATGCCCCTGGGCCGGAACTGAATAAAAATGATGATGAAGACGATCATGTAGGTCTGCGCCGCCAACGTGTTCGACGGGTTCAGCCACTCGATCCCCTTTTGCAAGAAACCGATCATCGTCGCCCCTGCGAGCGTGCCCCAGATGTTGCCCACACCACCGACCACCACGGTCATGAAGCTTTGCACGATGTAGTCGCTACCCAGTTCCGAAGTCACTTTTGCAAACAATCCAATCGCCACCCCGGCGATCCCCGCAATGCCTGAGCCAAGCCCAAACGTCAGCATGTTCACGCGACCCGGGTTGATGCCCATCGAGGCCGCCATGGCTGGGTTCTGCGTGACTGCACGGGTTTCCAGCCCCAGCCGTGTCCGCTTCATGATGAACAAAAAGACGCCCAGGAAGATCAGCGCCAAGATGAAAATGGCGATGCGGATGTAGCTGATCGACACCACGTCATTCAGCACCCACGCCCCGTCCAGCCAGCCCGGCGCAGTCAGCGGACGCGCTTGCGTGCCAAAGATGTTCTTTGCCAGCTGTTGCAGGGCAATGGAGATACCGAAGGTGGCGAGCAGTGTTTCCAACGGACGGGCATAAAGCCAACGGATCACCAACCGCTCCATCGCCACGCCGGCGGCAAAGGTCACGGCAAAGGCCAGCGGGATCGCCACAATGATCGACACTGTGTGGTCCGGGATGATCTGTTGCACGACATAGCCGGTGTAGGCACCCATCATGATGAACTCACCATGGGCCATGTTGATGACCCCCATCACACCAAATGTGATGGCAAGCCCGATGGCCGCAAGGAAGTAGATTGAGGCCAGCGACAGGGCGTCAAGCGTCAGGTCCAGCGTCTGGTTCACGCCCACTTTCAAAGCGATATTGTCGAGCGCATCCTGCGCGGCCGTGGTCACCTCGACGATCGGTTCAGCGTAGGTTTCAAAGAAGGCATGCGCAGCCAAAGCAGCCTGAATGTCCGCCGGGTTCACCAAAGGCGACACCGTGCCCGCCTCGGCCAATGCCGCATAGGCCCGTACGCGAGCATCATCCTTGTCCAGTTGCGCAACCGGAACGCCACCCACGGTGCCGCCCTCGATGTTCTCTGCCAGCGCGAGGCGCACCTCATCCGGTGTCACTCGTGCAGGCGCAAACCCCTTGGTCACCAGAAGGTCATAGGCCTCGGCCTCAGAAAACCCTTCCTCGCCGGGTGTCAGGTTCGCGGCGACATTCACCCCCTCGGGCACCGCCCCTGGTGTCACATCGCGTGTGGTCGCGACCAAGGGGTTCAGCGTGGCCCGCACGTCGACACCCAGATCGCCAGACATTTCTTCTATGGCAGCAATCCGGGCGGCCGGGTCGGCGTCGTAGCCGATCGTCAATAACCGCTCGAGGCGCTGTTTCTGCGCTTTCAACCCTGCATCCGGTTCTTGTTCAATCGAGGCGCGCAAAGGGGTCAACAAAGCAGCCTCGGGATCACGCTGGATCGAGGTCAGCGCCGCCTGCCGTTTGGCCCTATCTTCGTCCAGTAGCTGAAACTGGACCAACGCCGTGCCGATCAATGCACGAACGCCGCTGTTGGGTTTCAGCTGCTTCAACTCTTTCTTGGGGAAGGTCCCAACCACTTCGCCCGTATCGAAATCAATCAATCGATAGTTCTTGCTGTCGGCCTTTTCGCCAACAAAGAAACGACCATCCGATTTGCGCATCCACATGGACTTTGCCGCCCAGGTCTCAAGCATTGTCTGCGCCTGAGGCAAACTGCTGTTTGCAATGGCATCAATGGCCGGGCCAATGGTCTTGCGAGAGCTTTTGGCAATCACCTCCCTGTGCTCTTGCAAGAGGGGCTGTATCGCACCCTCCTCGGCGCTTGCTGTCACGCATGATAAGAGGAGTGCGAGACTCGCAAGGAATAGTCGTAACATGTGGGGATTATCCGCGTCTTGGAGCGGAAGAGGCCGGATACCCGGCCCCTTCGCCCATTGGTCTTAGTAGTTCGACAGCGTCTGAACGCAGGACTTGGTTTCGGTGTTGTACATACCGCAACCCAACTCTTTCCAATCCGAGATCAGAACCGCCGATTCCGGCAGATAATCGGTCCATGCGTCGCCCGGTACCTCAGTGGTCTGGCTGATGATGTCAAACTGACCATCATCCTGGATCTCACCGATCAGGACCGGCTTGGCCAGATGGTGGTTTGGCAGCATCACAGCTGTACCGCCAGTCAGGTTCGGGAATTCCTGGCCGTACATCTCAGCGCGCACCGCGTCGACCTCAGTCGAGCCTGCTTCGGTCGCTGCGTTCACCCACATGTTGAAGCCGATGAAATGTGCTTCCATCGGGTCGTTGGTGACGCGCTCTTCGCCCATGGTGGCTTTCCAGGTTTCCACAAACTCGGCGTTCACGTCGCTCTCAGCCGACTGGAAGTAGTTCCACGCCGCCAGGTGACCGACAAGGTTCGAGGTGTCGAGACCCGCAAGCTCTTCTTCACCCACCGAAAAGGCCACGACCGGGATATCGTCTGCCGAAACGCCCGCCGCAGCAAGCTCTTTATAGAAGCCGATGTTGGCGTCCCCGTTGATGGTGGAAATCACACCAACTTTTTTGCCATCTGCGCCCAGCGCCACCACATCGGCCACGATCTTGGACCAGTCCGAGTGGCCAAAGGGCGTATAGTTCACAAAGATATCGCTATCCGCGATACCTTTACCCTTCAGGTAGCTTTCCAGAATGTTGTTGGTGGTCCTGGGGTAGACATAGTCTGTGCCGAGCAGAGCGAATTTCTCGACCCCCAGTTCCTCCAGGAAATAATCGGTGGCAGGGATGGCCTGCTGGTTGGGCGCAGCACCGGTGTAGAAGACGTTCTTCGAACTCTCTTCACCCTCATACTGCACCGGATAGAACAGCAACCCGTTCAGCTCTTCGATCACCGGCAGGACCGACTTGCGGCTGACCGAGGTCCAATTGCCAAAGATCACATCAACCTCGTGCACGCTCAGCAGTTCGCGGGCCTTTTCGGCAAACAGCGGCCAATCCGATGCCGGGTCGACCACCACGGCTTCCAGCTGTTTGCCCAGAAGGCCACCCTTTGCGTTTTGCTGGTCGATCAGCATCAGCATGGTGTCTTTCAGAGTGGTTTCCGAAATTGCCATGGTGCCCGACAGCGAGTGCAGCACGCCAACCTTGATGGTATCCTCAGCGGCCAAGGCTGCAGAGGCAAAGGTGGCAAACACTGCCGATCCGGCAAGCGTGGATTTGAGAAAGTTCATACGATCCTCCAGGCGAGGCTTTTCGCGTCTGGGCTTGCACAGATGTGCCCGATCCCTTTAGCTGTCCCCGCAACTTGATGTTGCATATCGTGTGGCGGCCGCTTCGAGGTCCAATTCGTATGGTCGCCACACACCCGCGATTGTCAGACATCGTGTCCCCAGCAGGTGCCCAATCGATTCTGCATCGCAGCAAAACAAGCAAACTTGCCAACCGTGAATCTCTGGCCAACCCCGGTGAATGCCTGTTTTTTGACCAGTTGCCACCACGTCCGCACAACAATTCATCAAATAGACCGGGTCACTGTCCTCGGTATGCCGTTTGCAATGGTGCTTTGTTCTCGTGCCCGCAAAACCGATGGCATAGCAACACGATCCGAGGACGGCCCGATCACCCTACAGGCAGACATAAACCCACACGGCGTTTCAAATCAGCCTCGTGCGCGCGGCACAGTGCACCTCAGCACCAAACGCGCAGCCGTGGGCACCGTGCTGGACAGGTTCCGGCAGACGGGTTCGCTCAAGTGTCTGTTCCCTGGGCGGCGCGGATCCACGATGGATGCGGTATTGTTGAACACGGCCGGCGGCGTGACCGGCGGCGACCAGTTTGATTTTTCTGCGCAGGCGGCCCCCGGCACCACACTTACCCTGACGACCCAAGCTTGCGAACGCGCATACAAGGCGCAGCCGGGTGAGATCGGCAAGATCACCAACCGCCTGCGGGTCGATGCGGGTGCGCGGATCAACTGGCTGCCTCAGGAAACCATTCTGTTCAATGGCAGCACCCTGCACCGCCAGCTGAAGGTCGATCTGTCCAAGGGCGCATCGCTGTTGATGGTGGAGCCTCTGGTCTTTGGTCGCCCCGCCATGGGAGAAGACGTGACAGACCTTCGCTTTCGTGACCGGATCGAGATCCGCCGCGACGGGGTGCCCTTGTTCATCGACGCCATGGCCTTGACCGGCAACGCGCGCGATCACCTCGCCAAGCCATTCATTGCAGATGGCGCGGGGGCCATGGCGTTGGTGCTGCTGATTGCAAACAACGCCGAAGCCCATCTGTCGGATCTGCAGGAGACCCTACCCGCCACCGGCGGCGTCAGCCTGCAGCAAAAAGATGTGCTGGTGATGCGGCTTCTGGCCGAAGACAGCTTTGCCTTGCGACACACCCTATTGCCCGCTCTTCAACGCCTGAACGGTGCCCCGCTCCCCCGATGCTGGAAGATATGACATGAACCTGACCCCAAGAGAAAAAGACAAGCTGCTGCTGGCCATGGCCGCCGAAGTCGCCCGCAAGCGACTGGCCCGTGGCGTGAAACTGAACCACCCCGAGGCCATCGCCCTGATCACCGACACGGTTGTCGAAGGCGCCCGCGACGGCCGCTCGGTTGCCGACATGATGGAGGCAGGTGCGCAAGTGATCACCGCTGACCAATGCATGGAGGGTATCGCGTCAATGATCCACGAAGTGCAGGTCGAAGCCACTTTTCCCGACGGCACCAAGCTCGTCACCGTTCACAACCCCATCCGCTGAAGGAGGCCCAAGATGAAGTATGTTCTGACACCCATAGCAGCCCTGACCGCAATGCCTGCCCTTGCCCATTCCGGCGCGCATCTGCATCCCCACGGTTCCGAATCCTGGTTGGCCGTCGTATTGGCAGCCGTGGTTGTGATCGGCACCATAGTCCTGGTCCGGGCACGCGCAGGCAAAGGCCCGCGCCGATGATCCCCGGCGAGCTGCTCCCGGCCGAGGGCACGTTGACACTGAATGCCGGGCGCAGCGCGCGCGCCGTTATGGTCGCAAACACCGGCGACCGGCCGGTGCAGGTCGGCAGCCATTACCACTTTGCCGAGGCCAACAGCGCGCTCGACTTCGACCGCTACACCGCGCTTGGCATGCGTCTGGACATCCCGGCGGGCACAGCGGTGCGGTTCGAGCCAGGCCAGCGGCGCGAGGTGATGCTGGTCCCTTTCATGGGGCGCCGCCACATTTACGGTTTCAACCAACACATTATGGGAGCGCTGAAAGATGCCGGGCAAGATATCTCGGAGTGATTATGCCGCCATGTTCGGTCCCACCAAAGGGGACCGACTTCGGCTCGCCGACACCGACCTGATCATCGAAGTCGAAGACGATCTGATCGTCGATCGCGCAACTGCGGCTCAGTTCAGTGAAACGGGCCTGCGCGACGATGTTTATGGCGAAGAGGTCAAATTTGGCGGCGGCAAGGTCATTCGCGACGGCATGGGGCAGTCGCAAGTCACCCGCGCAGATGGCGCCGTGGACACGGTCATCACCAATGCCCTGATCGTCGATTACACCGGCATCTACAAAGCCGACGTTGGATTGAAAAACGGCCGTATCCACAAAATCGGCAAGGCCGGGAACCCCGACACACAGCCCGGCGTGGACATTATCGTTGGCCCCGGTACCGAAGCCATCGCAGGTGAAGGGCGCATCCTGACCGCTGGTGGGTTCGACAGCCACATCCACTTCATCTGCCCGCAACAGATCGAGGACGCGCTGCATTCCGGCCTCACCACGATGCTGGGCGGTGGCACCGGGCCAGCCCATGGGACACTGGCCACCACCTGCACCCCCGGTGCCTGGCATCTGTCCCGCATGTTGCAGGCCGCCGACGCGTTCCCCATGAACCTTGCATTTGCGGGCAAAGGCAACGCATCCCTTCCTGCCGCGCTCGAAGAGCAAGTGCTTGCCGGGGCCTGCGCGCTGAAACTGCACGAGGATTGGGGGACCACGCCTGCCGCCATCGACTGTTGTCTCTCTGTGGCCGACGCGATGGACGTGCAGGTGATGATCCACACCGATACGTTGAACGAGTCCGGGTTCGTCGAAAACACCGTCGCCGCAATGAAGGGCCGCACCATCCACGCCTTTCACACCGAAGGCGCTGGCGGTGGTCACGCCCCGGACATCATCAAGATCTGCGGCGAAGAGCATGTGTTGCCGTCGTCGACCAACCCGACCCGCCCCTTCACCGTCAACACTCTGGAAGAGCATCTCGACATGCTCATGGTCTGTCACCATCTGGACAAGTCGATCCCCGAAGACGTCGCCTTTGCCGAGAGCCGCATCCGCCGCGAGACCATCGCCGCTGAAGACATCCTGCACGATATGGGCGCCTTTTCGATCATCGCGTCAGACAGCCAGGCCATGGGCCGTGTCGGCGAGGTGCTGATCCGCACATGGCAGACCGCCGACAAAATGAAGAAGCAACGCGGGCCTCTGCCGGAAGAGACAGGCGACAACGACAATTTCCGCGTCCGCCGCTATATCGCCAAGTACACCATCAACCCCGCGATCGCCCATGGGCTGAGCCACGAGATTGGCAGCATCGAAGAGGGCAAACGCGCTGATCTGGTGTTGTGGGACCCCGCCTTTTTCGGCGTCAAACCCGAGATGGTTCTTTTGGGAGGCACCATCGTCATGGCGCAAATGGGCGATCCCAATGCCTCGATCCCGACGCCACAGCCGGTCTATTCCCGGCCCATGTTCGGCGCCTATGGACGCTCGGTGGAAAACTCTGCCGTGACGTTTGTCAGTGCCGCCGCGCAAGACGCCGGGATCGGTAGCTCTCTGGGCCTCGCCAAGCAGACGCTGGCGGTTCAGAACACGCGCAACATCGGCAAGTCCCACCTCAAGCTCAACACCGCGACCCCCGAGGTCGAGGTGAACCCCGAAACCTACGAAGTGCGCGCTGACGGTGAGTTGCTGACTTGCCAACCGGCAGAGGTTCTGCCCATGGCGCAACGCTACTTCCTGTTCTGAGGCAACGACAATGACCCAAACCATCGCCCGGGCCTATCACGCCCATGCTCACAAGGACCTTACTGCGCAAGTCGCTTTGGACTACGAAGGCCGCTTCCTGCGCCGCAAGGTCCTGACCATGGATGACGGACAGTCAGTGCTGGTCGACCTGCCCAAAACAACCTCGCTAGACCACGGCGGTGTTCTGGTGCTGGAAGATGGCCGCGAGGTCGGCATCGTCGCGGCACCCGAGGACCTGCTGGAGGTCACTGGCCCTGATCTGCCCCGCATTGCCTGGCACATCGGCAACCGCCACACGCCCTGCCAGATCGAAGACGGCCGCCTGCTGATCCAGCGCGATCATGTGATCCGCGACATGCTGGGCAAGATCGGCGCCACGGTGCGCGAAGTCGTTGAACCCTTCACACCCGAAGGCGGAGCTTATGGACACGGACGCACCCATGGCCACAGCCACTGAGATTCTTACGCTGACGCAGTGGTTTTCTCCCGCCTACCCGGTGGGGGCCTTCGCTTATTCCCATGGCCTGGAGTGGGCCATCGACGTGGGCGATGTGACAACGGCTGAGCAGACCAGCGCATGGATCAAAGAGGTGCTGCGCCATGGTGCGGGGTGGAACGATGCCTTGTTCCTCGCAGCGGCCTATCACGCGGATGCGGAGGATCTCGCGGACATCGATGCAACTGCTCGCGCCTTTGCCGCCTCTTCAGAACGGCTGAAAGAAACCCGACTTCAGGGCGAGGCCTTTTGCGAGGTGACCACCAAGGTCTGGGCAACCGATCTCGAACATCTGACTTACCCCGTCGCGGTGGGTCGTGCGGCCCGACTTGAGGGGCTGCCACTGGAATTGACCACAAAATTCTACCTGATGGCCTTTGTCTCCAATCTTGCAGCCGTCGCCATGCGACTAGTGCCGCTGGGTCAAACCGACGGCCAACGACTGATCCGAGACCTCACCCCGCTCTGCACCCAGATTACCGAAGAGGCCAACTGCGCCTCACTCGACGACCTCGCCAGCACCAGCTTCCTTGGCGACATCGCCGCGATGAAGCATGAAACCCAGTATTCAAGGATTTTCCGAACATGAGCACGATGAATGGCCCCCTACGCGTGGGGATCGGCGGCCCTGTGGGCGCAGGCAAGACCACCCTCACCGCTGCCCTCAGCGAAGCTCTGCGTGAAACGCATTCGATTGGTGTCATCACCAATGACATCTACACGCAAGAAGACGCCGAAGCGCTGATGCGCATGCAAATCCTGCCGCAGGACCGTATCATTGGCGTGGAAACCGGCGGCTGCCCGCACACCGCGATCCGCGAGGACGCCTCGATCAACCTGGCAGCCGTAGCCGAGATGGTGGAACGCCACCCCGAGGTCGAAATCGTCCTGATCGAAAGCGGCGGCGACAACCTGTCCGCAACCTTCAGCCCGGAACTGGCTGACGTCACGCTCTATGTTATCGATGTAGCAGCCGGTGAAGAGATCCCCCGCAAGGGCGGGCCTGCCATCACCAAGTCCGACATCCTCATCATAAACAAGACTGACCTCGCACCGCATGTCGGTGCCTCATTGGAGGTCATGGATGGCGACGCCCGCCGCATGAGGCAAGACCGACCCTATGTGTTTGCGTCCTTGAAGCACAGAAAGGGTGTTGCCGGGATCGTCAAAATGCTGTCCTCAATCGGAGGGTTTGAAGTACCGGAGCCAACGCAGCAAATCACCTGTTCTTGAAACAGGGGCTGAAAAATGAACTCCACTGGGTAAATGTCAGACGCTCTTTGCAAAGACCTTGAAAGTCGGATCTGGGCTGTTTGCGACTATTGCGATCGTACCCGGCGAAGTGCAAGGGCGCAGGAAATGCAGGGCAACCCGCCATGACAAACGTCCAAAAGCGTTTTTTCCTGACAGCAACGCACCGCACGGTCGAGCTTCGTACGTCTGGGGCTATTGCATGGCCATCTGCGCGTTTGTTTTGTTGAAAGCGCTTTGTCGAACCTCGTCGATTAAACTGGCGGCCCAAGTGCTGCGCTAGGAACCGCCAACCTTGCGGGTCGCATTTTGGACGAAGCGACGATTGTCGTCACAACCATCGCCGACGAACTTGATTCCACGTTGGCAAACGCCTCTGTCACTGACTTTGGCGAACTTGGTGACATCTCATTGCGCGAAGCGAATGCAATATCCCAAGCGGGCGACACGATCCAGTTTGATGGCACAGATTTTACAGGCGGCGCGGCCGGCTTTTCTGCGAGTTGGAGATTGGCAAGCTTGTAGAAATTGACGGGTCGACCGCAACCGATGTTGTGATCAGCGGCGATGCAAACAGCGATGGCATTACGCTGGCGGGGACCTTTATCACGGATGTGGCGGCTGCTGACGCTGGCGACTTGATGGATGACAACGCTCGGGTGTTCAATATTACCACCAACGGCGCAACCTTTGTTCAGCTGACCATCACTGGCGGCAATGCAATCGGCCTGGGCGGCGGGCGTGTACGCGTCGCGAATGGTACAAACGTTACGTTTGGGGGGGTTACTGTTGCCGGAAACAGCGCAAGCTTCAAAGGCAGGGGAGATTTAAACCAAGGCGTCGTCACGTTCAGCAACTCAACGATATTTGGAAACAAGTCCGGAAGCTATGGTGCCGACCAATACTACGATTTCCGGCAACACGCCGGATGGCGAACGCGGTGACATCCGCAACAACGGTTCTGGCGCTATAACCAACTCTACAATTTCGGGCAATTTCGCCGAAGTGTCGGGTGCAGCATAAGCCAAAACGGTGCAGCAATCGCGCTGACCAATTCCATTGTGGTGGGAAACACCGTCACTGGTCTGCTCTCGGGAAGTACACTCATCCTCTCTGCTGTTGATGACGTCGGTGACTATGCGATTGGTGGATCAAATACCTTGGATGCCGGGGTGTTCGAGTTGTTTCTGCCAACCTTATACAACGATGTTTTGGCCCAGAACCCCGGCCAGGACACCATTGATGCGTTGTGCGGCGATGATGGGATCAACGGCAACGGCCGCGACAACTTGATCCTCGCGGGGGCCGGCTATGACGCGATCTCGGGGGACCCGGTGAAGACACCCTGAACGGAGGGTTGGACGATGACACGTTGAACGGCGGCGCGGGTTTGGACTTTGTGATCTTTGACGGCAACCGGGCGGATTATACGATCACCCGGAGCTCGACGACGGATGTGAGGGTGACCGGCACGGATGGCACCGACAGCCTGATCTCGGTCGAGTATTTCCAGTTCGACGACGAGACTGCGAATATCTGGCAATTCGCGATCGCCTCAGGCGGAAATCAGAACAAGACCCCAGGCTCGCGGTGTACAATCTGGAGATTATTACCTTGATGCTTTGCGCCCTGAAGGCGTATTCAAGGGTGCAATTCCCAATTGGGGTTCCAAATTTCTTTATGATCCAGGTAAATGTTTTATGTCTAATCCCAGCACGGATACAATTCCCAACATAATTAACGGCGCAAACCCCCTGGTACCAGTGGGGAGCGCTGTCACCGGCTATGCGCAGCGCGGGTCACGTGACACGGATGTGTACCGCCTGGAGCTGGAAGCCGGTCAAGCCTATGTTTTGAATGGAAAACAATTCGTGTCCTGGAGCGGAGGCTATTTTTCTGTTCTGCGTCCCAATGGGGATGCGGAAAATGTGCCTTTGATCTATTCCAACACAAGCGGCCCCAGCTTTTTCAGCTCAGATGTGGATTTCTATCTCAAATATGATGTTGATACGACGCTGTATTTCTCTGCAAGCACGCCTTTTCTCTCCACACGAAAATACGAATTTTCACTGAATGAGGCCACTGTTGCCCCCAGTACCGCGCAGGACGACGCGCTGACATGGAACAATGGCTATGACATCTATGACGGTGGCGACGGCATTGACACGCTGTCATTTGCGCATTTTGCAAACCCGGTTGAGATCGGGTTGTATTATGGCATCGTGAAGGGGGTTGATATTACCGAACCCTCATCCGCTGTTTCGATCCAGAATATCGAACGTATCGAGGGAACCGCTGGAAACGATCGCCTGATCGGGGATTATTTCAGGCCAGGGTACGGTGGTCAGTATAGCGTTGAGCACAAGGCAAACGCAGAGGATATCACCTGGCTGGGTCTGGACGGCGATGACAAGCTTGGGTCGACCACCGGGGTGACGGTATTCGATGGTGGTGCTGGCAATGACACGGCTGACTATTCAGGTGCCGGACGAGGGGGTGAGCAAGCTGGACGGATAAACGTGTCCCTGCTGCGTGGCACCGGCCAATCCGGAGATGCCGAAGGCGACCAGTTGATCTCGATCGAAAACCTGATCGGCGGCTCGGGAAATGATACGCTGACTGGCGATCAGGGGGCTAACCTGCTGAATGGCGGCGACGGGATTGATCGCCTCATGGGACTTGGCGGCGATGACACGTTGGATGGCGGAGGGCGACCGCCTTATCCGAATAGAGATATCAACGATCTGGACCGGGCTGTTTTCGGCTTTGATCGAGATGAATACACGATCACTGTCACTGAGAATGCCGACAATGAACTGTCGGCCATCGTGGATCATGTGGGTGGTGATGGATCGGACGGCCGGGATGTGGTGCACAATATCGCCTGGCTTGAATTTGCGGATCAATCCTATCTGATCGGCAGCTTTGTGGACACGGTGCCCGATGCGCCCAATTCCGGAAACCCGGTCATGACCCTGGGAGTTGCTGCAACCATGCAGGTCGATCATCCCCTGGACAAGGACACCTATGCAATCGACCTGGAGGTGGGGCAAGTCTATCAGTTTGCTCTGGAGTCCGGTGACCCGTTTGAGCTGAAAGGATATACACTTTTTGCCCCCGATGGCAGCGAAGTGGATTTGATTGGGGTGGAATCAAGCCGTTTCAACGCGCCCAAGTATCAGTCTGTTCAGTTCGAAGTCTCGGAAACCGGGCGCTATCACTTGCAACACGATAATGGAGGCACCTCGGAGGCACTTAACCAAAGTTTCCGTGGAACCTACGGCTTTGGCCGCCCCGATGCCTTCGGTGTGCTTGTCACCCAAACATCGCCCGCACCGTCCGGAACCAATGGCGATGATATCATTCTGGCCTCGCAAAGCGGCACCTACGTAAACGGGGGCACCGGGCAGGACCGGTTTGTGGCCGATATGCCCGACGATATTGCCCAGGTTTCGTATGTTCAATGGAACGGTTATCTCTCTGCAACAGCAGGACAGTCGCCCACGTTTTTCCTGAGCAGTACTCACGGCCGTGATGCGGATGGGCGCTCGACCCAGACGGCCCACAACATCACAGTCAAACAGGTGGAAACCTTTGTTGGCACCGAACACAAGGATCTTTTCCAAGTGTATTCGGATCAGGGGTATCGCCACACCGACCGCATTGCCTTTGAGGGACGCGGTGGAGATGACACCTTCTACAGCACCATTGGTCAGAACCATTTCGATGGGGGCGACGGCATAGACGTTGTTGATTACAGCCGCGTGCGCACAATTCTGGGAGAGGCACCACAGGGGCTGCGCGTTGATCTTGCCGCCGGCACCGGACAGGGCGGCGCTACGGACGGGGACACATTTGCCTCGATCGAGCGCGTGACCGGTACGATCAACAACGATGTCCTGATTGCGGGCTCTGACACCACGGAGTTGAACGGCTACTCCGGCAACGATTGGCTGTTGGCTGGATCCAGCGGGCATCGATTGAACGGGTCAGGCGGGTCGGACACCGCGTCCTTTGTCAATTTGCAGGACACGCCGGGGCGCGCGGCCACTGAGTTCCGGCTTCGCATCGACCTTGAAGAAGGCAAGGCGCACAGTCATGATCCAAGCCAGGTCTACGATCTGATCTCGATCGAGCGGACCACCGGCACGATCTATGCGGACCTGCTTCGTGGGGATAGACAAGACAACGAACTGCGCGGCCTGGGCGATTACGACTGGTTCATCGCCACCGAGGGCAACGACACGCTGGATGGCGGCAATGGCCGCGATATGGTGACCTTCATCGAAGCGGAGAACTCCGGCGCGGCAACAGTCACCGACGTGTTCTCGGCCACTGGTGCACCACCAAGCGGGGCGCAGGCCAATGGGGTGCTGGTCGATCTGTCGAACCCGGCCAACAACACCGGACTGGCCGCGGGCCTGACCATGACCAGCATCGAGCGGGTCACCGGCTCGTCCTATCAGGACGTGTTTTACGGCGACAACGGCTCGAACGATTTTCGCGGGCTTGGCGGCTATGACTGGTTTGTCGGTTCGGCCGGCGGGCGCGAGCGCTATTTCGGCGGTGCTGGCGTCGACACGGTGACCTATTTCCAGTCCACCTCGGGCGTCGCGGCGTCCTTGCGCAATGGCGCCCCGGTGAACGGCCAGGAGACGGGCTATGGCAGCCGCGGCGACGCGGTGCGGGATCTTTATTTCGAGATCGAGAACCTGGTGGGCAGCAACTTTGACGACCATCTGACCGGCAACAACGGGCGCAATTACCTGTCAGGCCTGGACGGGGATGACTTCCTGTTCGGCTATGGCGGCGGCGACTATTTCAAGGGCGGCGCGGGCAACGATACGATCAACGGTGGCGGCGGATCGGACTTTGCGATCTTTGACGGCAACCGCGGCGATTACACGATCACGCGCAGCTCGACGACGGATGTGACGGTGACCGGCGCGGACGGCACCGACAGCCTGATCTCGGTCGAGTATTTCCAGTTCGACGACGAGACCGCGAATATCTGGCAATTCTCGATCGCTTAAGGGTTCCGCGTCGTGCAATCATGGCCGGGCTGGGCGACCAGGGCTGATGTGCTCCCACAATCGAACGAGAACGGGATGCAGCTTTCTTGTGGCTTTAGGTGTTTGGCCAGTGAAAAGCATAGGTCCTGTCCCGTTATCGGCCCTGCCCCACTGCGCCTTAAAGTGTTGATGCCAATTGAAAGCAATGGCCGTTCACTGTGCTCAATGCGTGATGACTGTGCATTCCTTGAAATTGAACCCGCGGACCTCGGCTGATTTTAATGCCCGCACCAGCTCTTCGGACATAAACGTGGCAAGCGTGATGTCGTCGCGCCACAAATGACGTCCATGGGCTGCGTCTGCGAGTACCACACAGGCTTCTTTGGTGAGCGCGCGCAACCTAATGACCTCGCGACCGGTGTTTTTTTGCGTAATTTGTGCAATCTGCGACCGCCCCATATCGACAGTGCGTGCCGTGGCGTGGACATTGATGAAATAACAGGGCCGTTCGATCCGCTGCTGACTTCCAAAAGACCACATGCGCGGAATCTGGACGATGTCGTGCAGGTCCGGCTCAAACTGGCGGATGATGTCGGCGACTCTTTGGCTGATGACAGCGTTTTTCTCGTCGAATGCCTGAAAAATATCGCCTACTTCGTCAATCGTTCCTCCGGCGACCACCCAATAGCGATCTATGAACTCGAATGTTGGATGTTCCAGCGGTTTGGCGGTGAAACTATCAAGATCCATGTATTTGCTGGGATTCGCTGGCCCGGTATCCTCTTTTGGGTTTTGGTTTTCGCTCCACCGGAGACCCGCATTTACGTCTTCCCAAGCCGTATTTGGCCGATAAATCATCATTTGCTCTGTCCTCTGCCCGCAAATGTTCAAACATCGCTAAGAAACGTCTCTGCAATCCCATCGGCCCACGCGAACGATGAGACGACATAAACCACTACGAGGGTTTTGCCCGTTGTCCAGCCCGCCAATCTGATTCATGTCTGCGGGCATTCCCGCTCAGCGAAACAGCTCTGTCACGGGAAAGGTTCTCATCGGGTTTGGGCCGTGACAAACGGCTTTTCTGTGCCGGATTCGCACCCAAGATATCCTACCTGAAGGTACGCCGGGCCCCTAGCCTGCTATGGCCTTATCCGACACCAGGCGCATCCCCAGATGCGCCGGTGGGGCGCCAACGGCACAGCCGCCTCTTGCAGGGTCCCGAACCAGAAAGGGAACTGCCGCAACATGTTCGCCACCGACGAAGAAAGCCGGGCAACGGTCGGGGTCAATGCCTTCGTTACTGCCTGCATAGCACTCTTGCGTCCATTCCCAGACGCTGCCGTCCAGATCAGCGATCCCCTCGGGGGACATGGAAAAACTTCCCTGTGATTTGAGGCCCCTGGGCGCAAGATCCTGGGTCAGGTAGCTTGACGCCCATGTCAGCGACGGGTCGGTAAAGATCGGATCAGGTTCCTCGGGCAACACGGTGTCTGCCATGTGTTCCCATTCGGCAATCGTGGGCAACCGAAAGCCGTGCCCTGTGGCTGCATTGAACCATCGCAGGTATTCGTTCACATCCAGATAATTCAGTCCCGTGGCCGGCGTCGACTTGGGATCAAGGCCAGAACGGGTGCGCAGCTCCAGCATACATCCGCCATCGGTGTGGCACCGGTTCCATTCCGCAACCGTCACCTCGTACCGTTGGACATGAAGCACCTTGCCATCGGGCAAGGCAACCGGATCGTTGGCCATGTCCGGCATGGGTTGGGTCGGTGCCGAGGGAAGACCAGAAACAACCCAGCCTGCAAAAAGGGCCACCGCCACACCAGCACCCATCCAGCCAAAAAGGCGCTTTTGGGTGTTTTTTAGTGTGGCGGTGGCGTTCATGATCGTCAGTCCTGTGTCAGGTTGCAAAGGGACGCGGAGCGACGACCTGTTCCATCAGATTGTTGTCCCACTCACCTTCGACGATGAAGTGTGCGGTGGCCCCCAAAAGGGCAGCTTCGATCAGGTTGTGGTTCACATAGGCGTACACACCGGGCTGTTCGAAGGTGTACATCGCTGCAACGGCACAGCCGCCACGAACGAACCAGGTTTCGACCCCGGTCTGGGGTGTGTCGGTGAACGAGGTTTCCCAGACATAGTTGCCGTGACCACCGATCAGGTGCGGACGGGTGTCGCGGTTGGCCTGGTTGTGGATCATCAGAACCGTTTCACCGACCTTGAACTTCATCGCGTTCTCACCGGTCAGGGCGCCAACCGCGCCGTTGAACACCGAGTGTGTCGGGGTCAGCGTGCGCATCGCCTCGAGGCTGTCAGCATAGTCGTCACCGGCCGCTTCATAGGTCTTGTACTCGCCGTTTTCGTCCATCGGCAGATAGTAGTCCTGCTCGCCGATATAGGCGATCTTGTCGTACTTCAGCGGGTTGCCATCGGCGTCCTTCAGGCCATCGCGCGGCAGCACCATGACAGCGCCGTTCATTCCGTGGGTGACGTGATAAGGGATCATCGCACCACCGGGTGCGCAGTGATAGGTGAAGCAGCCGGGCTTTGTCGCTTTCCAGCGCAGCACGGTTTCCTCGCCCGGATAGACGTGGGTCAGGCCACCGCCGCCCAGCGCACCGGTCGAGGCGTGGAAGTCGATGTTGTGCTCCATCACGCTGTCTTCGGGATTGCGCAGGGTCAGCTCGATCATGTCGCCCTCGTGGCAGATGATCAGCGGACCGGGGACCGAGCCGTTGTAGGTCAGCGCCCAGACAGAGGCACCGGTGTCTTCATCCACCACCATCAGACGCTCGGTGGTGTCCATGGTGATCTCGATGATCTTTGGCCCGCCTGTGGCGATCTGCTCGTGTTCGGGGGCAAAGGGCGGCGCCACCAGTTCCTGTTTGACGCGGGTGTAACCGGACAGGTCCGCAGGTTTCGCGGTGCTGTCAGCTGTCTGCTCGGCGGCGGCCTTGTGCAGGTTCTTTGACGCGGCATCTGCCTTGAGCGGCATGGGGCTGCGACGGGCGGCCATGGCGGTGGCACCGGTCATCGCGGCCGCACCGGCCAGAACCGAGCCGCGCAGCACATTGCGGCGGCTTGTTTTCATGAGGCCTGGGTTGATGAACTTGGTCATTTTATCCTCCTTGGGGTCGGATGTGGGCAGCGGGTCCTAATCCCGCTGCCAAAACAGGGATCAGAAGTTTGCCAGTTGGGCTTCGAAACGTTGCTTGGCTTTCTTTGGCACGCGGCCTTCCAGGAAATCCTCGGGCGGCTGGACGTCGCCAACGGCGATCGTCATCACCATGCCCATGGCGTAGTGCGGCTTGCAGATCACACCATAGACACCTTCAGTTTCCAGAGTGATCTCAATCTCTTGGTTGATCTTGCCTTTAAAGCCTTCGGCCCCTTCCGGGATCAGGCCCTTGCCGGTCTCGGCGTTATGGCCCTTGTCACTTGCCAGGAACTTGATGGTGTCCCCCGGCGCGGCCTGAATGAACGCCGGCTCAAAGACCATACGTTCACCGTCGGTGCCCTTGTTGAGCATCTTGACCTCAAAGGTTTCCGCAAAGGCAGCGCCAGCCATCAACGTGGCCAAGGCGGCTCCGGTTGCAATTGCGCGGATCATCGGTCTGTCCTTCCATTTTTGATCTCTTGAGCCAGACTCTATTGGGTTCCGCGCGATGAAATTTGCGCTGGCGCAAGGTTTGCGTGGTTTTTGGGAATGGCAGTGCCAAGCGAACTGGCTTTGTTGCGGCGATTGTGCCAATTCGGAAAGGCCATGACTGAAAACGCCAAGAAGATCCTGCCGCGGCTCGATGAAAGCCTGCTGACGCACCTGCCGCCTTTTTCGAAACTCGAACGGCGTCAGATCCGTGTCATTCTGGATCAGGCCAGTTCACGGCGCTACGACGAAGGCGCACACATTTTTGAAGAGGGTGAGACCGCCGAGCGGTTTTTCATGCTGCTTGATGGCTATGTCCGTGTGGTGCGCGTTACCCAGACGGGCGAACAGGTCACGGCGCTGCACATTCCATCCGGGCAGCTGTTGGGCATTGCCAAGGCCATAGGGCGGGAAAGCTATCCCGCGACAGCCGTTACCGCGACCGAGTCCATCGTGCTCAGCTGGCCGATGCGGCTGTGGGACACCTTTGTTACGGAATACGACGGCTTTGCAACCGAGACCTACAAGACCGTGGGCCACCGTGTTGGCGAGCTGAATACGCGCATCGTTGAACTGGCCACCCAGCAGGTCGAACAGCGTGTGGCCAATGCCCTGTTGCGCCTGATCAACCAAACCGGACGCAAGGTCGACGACGGGATCGAGATCGACTTTCCGATCACTCGTCAGGACCTGTCTGAACTGACCGCCACCACTTTACACACAGTCAGCCGCCTGCTCAGCGCGTGGGAAAAGCAGGGGATTGTCGAAAGCAAACGCAAGCGGATCAAGGTGACCGACCCCCATGCGCTGGTAGAGCTTTCTCAACCCTGACCGTCGACGGCACACTGCAACTCGGACCGGAACTCCTCTTCGTCCAGATCGTACTCTGTGCAGGCATCCGCAACCGTATGGAACGGGTTGACCAGACATCCGACGCATAACATCCCGTGCCTCAGAAAGACCTCGATGGTCTGGGGCCAGATCGTCATAACATCCGACAACATCAATTCCGGGTCATCCAGGTGGGGCATGCGCGTGTCCTTTCCCCTCTCACGCTAGAGGTTGAACCGCGACAAACGTTGCGCTGGCGCAAATTTGGACCTCAACACCCGGGCTATCCCTAGGCATCCCGAGGTGAAGGAGGCCAACGCATGGCTGAAATCTTAACAAAATCGCGGGCGCGCAACATCTTCTACGGGGGTTCGATATTCTTTGTCGTGATCTTCGTGGGGATGACCGTCCACAGCCACCGATACGTGGTGAACAAATCAACTGCAGGTATGGAACTGAGCGAAGAGGTCATTCTGGGCAAACACGTCTGGGAGCGCCATTCCTGCATCAACTGTCACAGCCTGCACGGCGAAGGCGCCTATTTCGCGCCCGAGTTGGGCAACGTCATGACCCGGTGGGACGTGATGGATTCGCCAGAAGACGCCTATGAGACGCTGGACGGCTGGATGAAATCACAACCCACCGGCATCGAAGGCCGTCGCCAGATGCCGTTCTTTGAGCTGACCGAAGAAGAAACACGCGGCCTGGCCGAGTTCCTTCGTTGGGCCGATCAAACCGACACGCAGGGCTGGCCGCCCAACGACGCGGGTTAACAGGCGCAAGGAGAAAATCCATGAAATATCAATCTCAAAAAGTGGCGTACTACTACTTTCTGGCGGCCATTGCCCTGTTTGGCATTCAGGTGCTTGGCGGGTTGTTGGCGGGCTGGATCTATGTTTCGCCCAATTTCCTGTCTGAACTCTTGCCGTTCAACATCATCCGAATGATCCACACCAACGCGCTGATCGTCTGGCTGCTCTTGGGCTTCTTTGGCGCCGCCTATTTCCTGATCCCCGAGGAATCCGAGCGCGAGATCTATTCGGTCAAGCTGGCCTATGTTCAGCTGATCATTCTGCTGGTCGGCACACTTGGCGCAGTTGGGTCCTACCTTGTGGGCATCCACGGTGGGCGAGAGTTCCTGGAACAACCTCTGTGGGTCAAATTCGGCATTCTGGTGGCTGCACTGATCTTCTTGTTCAACGTCTCGATGACGGTTCTGTCGGGCAAGAAAACCGCGATCACCAACGTGCTGCTCATGGGGCTGTGGCTCTTGTCGCTTTTGTGGGTCTTTGCCTTCATCAACCCCGACAACCTCTCCTTGGACAAGATGTACTGGTGGTTTGTTGTCCACCTCTGGGTCGAGGCGACCTGGGAGCTGGTGATGGCCGCGATCCTGGCCTTCCTGCTGCTGAAATTGACCGGTGTGGACCGCGAAGTGGTCGAGAAATGGCTTTACGTCATCGTCGCCACCGCTCTCTTTTCCGGCATCCTTGGCACCGGGCACCACTTCTACTGGATCGGTTTGCCGGGCTACTGGCAATGGATCGGGTCCATCTTCTCGACGTTTGAGGTGATCCCGTTCTTCCTGATGATGAGCTTTGCCTTTGTCATGGTTTGGAAAGGCCGCAAGAACCACCCCAACAAGGCCGCGCTGCTGTGGTCGCTGGGGGCATCGACGGTTGCGTTCTTTGGCGCCGGTGTCTGGGGTTTCCTGCACACGCTGCACGGGGTGAACTTTTACAGCCACGGCACGCAAATCACTGCAGCCCACGGTCACCTGGCATTCTACGGAGCTTATGTGGCGCTGAACCTGGCGATGTTTACTTACGCAATGCCGATGCTGCGCGGACGGATGCCGTACAACCAGGTGCTCAACATGGCTTCGTTCTGGCTGATGACTGGCGGGATGGCGTTCATGACCTTTGTCCTGACCTTTGCGGGCACCATCCAGACTCACATGCAGCGGGTTGTTGGTGACTACTACATGGACGTGCAGGACAGCCTGTCGGTGTTCTATCTGATGCGGTTCGGCGCAGGTGCTGCCGTGGTGATCGGGGCGCTGCTCTTCATCTACGCGATGCTTGTTGTTCGCAAAGACGAAGTCATTGCCCCCGGCGCAGCAAGCTCGGTTCCAGGAGAGTAAGGTATGAACATGCAATCTCCCCCCTCCCTGCCGTTTTACCATCCCGTCGCACGAGAGTGCGAGCTGTTCGAGGCGGCCTATGACAACGGTTTGCCCCTTCTTTTGAAGGGGCCGACCGGCTGCGGCAAAACCCGTTTTGTGGAACATATGGCCGCAAAACTGGGCAAGCCGCTTTATACCGTGGCCTGCCATGACGACCTGTCGGCGGCGGATCTGATCGGGCGCTATTTGCTCAAGGGCGGCGAAACCGTCTGGGTCGATGGCCCGCTCACCCGCGCGGTACGCGAAGGTGGCATCTGTTACCTCGATGAGGTGGTCGAGGCCCGCAAAGACGTGACCGTGGTCCTGCACCCGCTGACCGACACCCGGCGCACGCTGATGATCGACCGCACGGGTGAAGAGCTGGTGGCGCCTGCTGGTTTCATGCTGGTGGCGTCTTACAACCCCGGCTACCAAAACGTGCTCAAACGGCTGAAACCCTCGACCCGCCAGCGGTTCCTGTCGATCTCTTTCGACTTCCCGCGTGAAGAGACCGAGATCGCAATTGTCGCGCAGGAAAGCCGTCTGGAACCGGGTCGCGTCGCGCCCTTGGTTCGGCTGGGCGGGCATATCCGCGAGCTGTCGGGCATGGACCTGGAAGAGGGCGTGTCCACCCGTCTGCTGATCTATGCCGCCACCCTGATGGCAGGTGGAATGGGTGTAACCCAAGCGATCGAGGCCGCCATTGTCGAGCCGCTGACGGACGAGCCGGACATGCAGCAGGCGCTGCGCGATCTGGTCGCCACCATTTACGGATAGACCGATGCGACTTTTGGATCTGATGGAGCCCGAAGAGGCGGTCGGCAACCTGTGGCACGACATGGCCAGCGGCATCGCCTTGGGCGAAAGCCACCCAGAGGCAGCGGTCATGCTTGCTTCGGTGCGCTCCAGCCTTTCCGTGCTGTTTCGCGCCTTGGGCGGCGCCAAGGGGGTGGAACTGACCGAGGCTCCTGCCACTCTGGTGCGCCATCGTCGCCCCATGCGTCGCGCTCTGGGGGCCGAGCGGGACCGGGAATGGGTCGCCAGCTATGATGGCGAGCGTCTGTCGCTGCCGCCTGCCATCGCCGCTTTCCCCGAGGCACGTCTGAACCGGGCTGCGTATTTCTGGCTGACGGCACAGGCTGCAGTTAGTCAGCTTTCTGAAATGGACCTTCCTGAGGATGGTCCCGCTCTGGATGCGGCGCAAATTCAGTCAAATGCCACAGCGGCCGACCGTGCGTTCAAACGTTGTCCAGGATTGCGGGATCCCCATGCTGAAATGGTGCGTCACTGCGCCGATACCCGGCCACAAGTGATCCGATCGGGGCTGGAAGCTACCGTCGAAAAAGCAGTTTGCGATCAACTTTGCGGTGCCTCGGCAAACCTGCAATCCGATCAGAATCCACGCGGCTACAAACCCTTTGCCCCGGTTCCCATCTGGCTGCGGTACGCCAAGCCGGGGTCCGGAGCTGCGGCCACGGACGAGCAGGCCGATCCCGTCGCTCCGCCCCCGAACGCGGCCCACACCCACCGCAAGCTGGGTGAGCGCAAGGATCAGGACCAACAGAACCGCAAGGACAGCTTTATCATCCACCGCTTTGAATCGATCCTGTCCTGGGTCGAGTCGATGAATATCAACCGCAGCGTCGATGATGACGACGACGAGAACGCACAGAAAGCAGCCGACGATCAGGACCAGATCACCCTGTCCAAACACGACCGCAAGGCCGCAACCCGGCTGCGGCTGCATCTGGATCTGTCGCCCGCCGACGCCGATCACGAAGCACTGGCAGGCGAATTCACATACCCCGAGTGGAACCACCGGTCCCGCAGCTACATGGACGGGCATTGCCGCGTGCTCGAGGCCCCGGCGCAGCCGGATGACAGGCACCCGTTCCATCCCAACGAACGCCGCGTCCGCGAGGTGCGACGTCAATTCGAGGCGCTGCGCCCCCGCCGCATATTGCAACCGCGACAGGTGGACGGGTCAGAGCTGGATCTCGACGCCCTGCTGACAGCACGGGCCGATCTGGTCGCCACGGGGCGTGGTTCGGATCGTATCTGGCAGGCTTTGCGGCAAACGGATCGCGATTTGTCGGTGGCCTTTCTGATCGACAATTCCCGCTCGACCGAGGCTGCCATCGGCGACACATCCGTGATCGAAGTGGCCCGCGAAGCCATGGCTGCCCTTGCTGCCGGGATTGATGCTGCCGGGGACCGGCTGGGCATCTGGGGCTTTTCCTCGCTCCGACGTGATCGGGTGTTCCTGACCAAGTGCAAAGCCTTTGACGCGCCACTGAACGCCGACACCACCGCCAACATCGGTGCACTACGCCCCGGGCACTATACACGACTGGGTGCCGCCATTCGCCACGTCAGCGCACAGCTGGCCAATGAGCCCTCGGCCCACAAGCTGCTGATCGTCCTGACCGACGGCAAGCCCAACGATCTGGACCACTACGAAGGCCAGCACGGCATCGAAGACAGCCACATGGCCGTGCGCGAGGCACGCCGCAATGGGTTGAGCCTGCACGGCGTCATCATTGATGAGGATGGCCAGGACTGGTTTGCCCGCATCTTTGGCCGTGGCGGTTTTACCCTATTGCCCAACCCCGAGCGGCTGACCCGCGCCTTGCCCGAAATCTACCGCACCCTGACAAAGGAGACCTGACATGCGGAAACTCTCGCTACTGCTGTTCGTTTTGGCCTCGCCCGCATGGGCCGCCAGCTTTGACCGCCCGATTCCGCAGGCCCAATCGGCAACCGCTGAATTCTGGTTTGCTGCTGGCAGCATCGCTCTGCTTTTGGCCTTGGCGGCCGTGCATTGGCTGGTGTCCAGACGATGAACCAACGCGACCGGTCCGTGGTGCGTATCACCTTGCTCCTTTATCCATTGGGGGCAGGTGCTATGGCAGTGAACGTGTTCTTTGCGTCGTTGATCTTCAGCTGGATCGGCCTGCCTGTGCTGTCAACGGGCTGGTCCATTGGGGTTGGATGCCTCATTGGCGCGCCTGCGACCTGGTTTTTTGCCCGTCATATCAGGCATCTGATGGATGTCGCAGACGACAGAACGACCAAGTAAACTCGTTCCCATCCCGGCACACCCCATGGATGCCCCGGATGACCGCTTCGACAACTGCGTCGGCCATGACCTGGTTGCGGGGTTAGTGCAGCTTTTGGTTCCCACCTGCACTGCCGCCACCACCTCAGGCGTCAAAGGATTGCAAAATCAATAGCGACCAGGCCGCAGCAAGCTGAACACCCGAGACGGCAACGACCTTACCACGCGAGTCACATGCCATGTTCCATTGAATGTCAGGTTTCCGTTGTGCCGAAACAGCGGGCAGTTTCGCAGCGGCACAGACAGAATGACAAACAACGGATCCCGCTCGACCCGGGGCGGTCGGACCAGTTGCCCCTCGCCCTGACCAAACCCCGAAAACTCATGGGCAGAATAGATCACGCTGGACGAGACCGCCTGCCCCGGTTCCAGCCACAGGTATGGGCTACGAAAACGCTCGACCCCGGTCACCCCTGCGTCCGACCGGGCCATCGGCAAGTTGTCGGTTGCACTGAACTGTTCGACAAACACCTGCGGCGTCCCGCCTTGGGCAGGCAAGCAAACCGGGCGTTCCTGCCTATTTTGCAAGTCATAGCGGACAAGAACACGACCGTCGTGCAAGACGGACAGGCTGTCGACCGTCAGCGCGTGATCCTGTTGGGCCTGCGCAGATGTACCCGACACCAGCAAGGCAACCACCAGCAATAGAAAATGTCGTGGAATGGGCATGGGGGCCTGGGATCGGTTCGGTCATGACGTGCAGGTCGTTGCTCTAGCCGCCTTGGGAACAAACCACAAGTCGCGCCCGTTGCATCACCCGCCCTTGAGCCGCTGCATCAGATAGACCTCGCTGTCGGCGCTGACCGGCTCGGTCAATCCGCTGGCGATGATGCGCCCATCCACGGCCACCGAGACACCCGCATCGATCGGGCCCTTCAGTTGTGGATAGGCTTTGACGAGGCCCGACAGGACCTCGCCGACGGTGGAGGCCTCGACCTCCACCACCTGTTTGCCGCCGGTCAGACTGCGCAGACCGGACCAGAGGTTGACCTCAACCATCCGCTTTGAGCGCCGCCAGAATGCGGGGCGGCGACATCGGCAGCTCGTGCATCCGAACGCCAGCCGCACGCGACACCGCGTTGGCAATGGCCGCCAAGGGAGGCACGATGCCGGTCTCGCCTACACCGCGCACACCGTAGGGGTGGCCGGGGTTGGGAACCTCGACGATCACTGTGTCGATCATCGGCAGGTCCGAAGCGACGGGAATGCGATAGTCAAGGAACACGGCGTTCTGCAGACGCCCATCTTCGCCATAGATGTATTCCTCGTTCAGCGCCCAACCGATGCCTTGTGCGGCACCGCCTTGGAATTGACCCTCGACATAGGCCGGGTGAACCGCTTTGCCGGCGTCCTGAATAACCGTGTAGCGCGGGATCGAGGTCTTGCCGGTTTCCGGGTCCACCTGTGCGTCCACGATATGCACGCCAAACGACACGCCAGCCCCTTCGGGCGTGGCTTCGAAATGGCCCGAGATCGGACCGCCTGTGGCGCCCATGTCGGCCGTGATGTCAGCCATCGCTAACGGCTCAAAGTCGCCCGCGTTTGGCCCTGACGGCACCGCACAGCCGTCTTCCCACTTCACGGCATCCTCGGGGATGCCCCACTTGGCCGCAGCGCGTTTACACATCTCGGCAATCGCCGCCTGCGCCGCCTTGATGGTGGCAAGACCAGACGCATAGGTCACGCGCGAGCCGTGGCTGACGTCGTTGTAGCCCAATGTCGCGGTGTCAGCGATAGTCACGCGGATGTTCTCGTACGGAATACCCAGCGTTTCCGACGCCATCAGCGCCATGGACGCGCGGCTGCCGCCGATGTCGGGCGTGCCGACCGAGACCTGAACGGTGCCATCTTCGCTCAGCGCCAGCGATACCGAGGTTTCGCCGCCGTGGTTAAACCAGAAGCCGCAGGAAATCCCACGTCCCTGTCCCTGCTCCAGCGGGGCCGAGTAATGCGGATGATCGCGTGCTGCTTCCAGACATTCGACCAGGCCGATGTCGTCAAAGCGCGGGCCATAGCTGGCTTTGGTGCCTTTTTTCGAGGCGTTCTTCAGACGCACCTCGACCGGGTCCAAATCCAGTTCCTGACACAGCAGGTCGATGACCGATTCCACCGCAAAGGCCGCCATGGGCGAACCCGGCGCACGGTATGCGGCCTGTTTCGGACGGTTGGCGATGACGTCGTACCCCACCTGTCGGACGTTCTCCAACGCGTAAGGCGCAAAGGCGCACATGGCGGTGAATTCCATCGGCGCACCAGGGAAGGCGCCGCCCTGCAGGCGGAACACCCCTTCGGCGGCGGTGATGGTGCCGTCCTTTTTCATGCCGATCTTGACGTCCATCGAGGTCGATGAGGTCGGACCGGTGGCGCGCAGCACCTCGGACCGGCTCATCACCAATTTCACCGGACGATTGGCTTTGCGCGACAGGGCCAGTGCAACCGGCTCGATGAACACAGTGGTTTTGCCGCCAAAGCCGCCGCCGATTTCCGATGCGGTTACGCGCAACTGCGAGGTTTCGATACCCAAGAGGGCGGCACAGTGTTTTTGGGCATACCAGTGCCCTTGCGTGGTGCACCACAACTCTCCCTTGCCGTCCGCGCCAAGCGAGGCCAGACAGGCATGGGGTTCGATATAGCCTTGGTGGGTGGCTTCGGTCTTGAAACTGTCCTCGATCACCAGATCAGCCTCAGCAAAGCCTGCCGCAACATCACCGTGACCGCTCTCGTGATAGCGCACGACGTTCGGGTGCATCCCCTCGGGAACCGAGCCATCGGCGGTGCCGTCGCGGATCACCGGAGCATCGGCGGCCATCGCCTTGTCCACATCAGTGACGTGCGGCAGCACTTCGTACTCGACCTCGATCAGCTTGGCCGCGTCGCGCGCGTCCAGGGCCGAGGTTGCAGCCACAGCCGCCACCGCGTGGCCGTCATAAAGCGCGGTATCGCCCGCCATGACGTTTTCCTGCACGTTCCAGAACTCGCCGGTCAGGCCAGTGGCGAAATCGGCGCGGGTCACCACAGCTTTGACGCCCTTCATGGCCTCAGCCTTGGACGTGTCGATTTTCACGATCCGGGCATGGGCATGGGGCGAACGCACGATGGCACC
Organism: Falsiruegeria mediterranea M17; assembly: GCF_900302455.1. Classification (GTDB taxonomy): domain Bacteria; phylum Pseudomonadota; class Alphaproteobacteria; order Rhodobacterales; family Rhodobacteraceae; genus Falsiruegeria; species Falsiruegeria mediterranea. Next base: position 336,555 of record NZ_ONZG01000003.1, on the reverse strand, counting down.
AAACAGCATCCCCGGGGCCACGGCGTCGGCGCCAAACTTGGCGCGACCAGTGACTTTATCCAGCCCATCGGGGCGGTCGGGGCGTGTGCCCACAAAAGTGAAGTCGGATTTACGATCGTCCAGAGCCATTACGACGCCTCCCGCATTTCAGTGGCCGCGTCCATAACGGCGCGAATGATCTTGTCATAGCCGGTGCACCGGCACAGGTTGCCGGCCAGCCAATAGCGAACTTCGGTCTCGGTCGGGTTCGGGTTCTTTTCCAACAGCGACTTGGCCGCCACCAAGATACCTGGCGTGCAGATACCGCATTGCAAAGCAGCGTGTTCGATGAACTTGCGCTGCAACGGGTGCAGCGTGTCACCCTCGGCGATGCCTTCGACCGTGGCGATCTCTTTGCCCTCGGCTTCGGCCCCCAGCACCAGGCAGGAACAAACCAGACGACCATCGATGGTGACCGAACAGGCCCCACAGTCGCCGGTGCCACAGCCCTCTTTTGCGCCAGTCAGGTTCAACCTGTCGCGCAGCACGTCGAGGAGCGTTTCGCGCGGATCGCACAGGAACTCGGTCTCGTCGCCGTTCACTGTTGTTGTGACGTGGATCTTGCTCATGCGTGATCTCCTTTCACGGTCTCGCCCTTGGCACGGGCATAGGCGATTTTCGCCGCGCGTTTGGCCAGAACACCGGCCACATCTGTGCGGAACTCGACGGTGCCGCGTTTGTCGGTGATCGGGTTGCACGCGGCCGAAGCCGCTGCTGCCAGCGCGTCCAACGCCGCATCATCCAGCGTCGAGCCGATGATTGCATCGGCGCACTCTTGCACCAACAAAACGGTCGGTGCCACAGCGCCCAAAGATACGCGTGCTTCGGTCACGGTGTCGCCGTCCAATCGCAACGAAACAGCCACGCCGACAACCGCGATGTCCATTTCGGTGCGCGGGATAAAACGCAGATAAGCGTCGCCTGCGTTGTCGCCGCGTGCCGGGATGTTTACGGCCGACACCAGCTCGCCCTTGGCAAGTGACGTGCGCCCGGGGCCAGTGGGGATGTCCCCAACCGCAACCTCGCGGCTGCCATCCGCACCGGTGACGGTGACCGTCACACCAGCAGCGACCATCGCCGGAACGCTGTCTGCCGCGGGTGACCCGTTGCACAGGTTGCCGGTCAATGTGGCGCGGCCCTGTACCTGGGTCGAGCCCACAAGGTCCATCGCCTCGACCACACCGGGCCAGTCCCGCGACAGGCTGGCATGCTCGGTCATCTCGGCGCCGGTGACGGCCACGCCAAGCGTCCAGCTGCCGTCATCGTTCTGGGTGATGTCGCTGACGCCATCAATCTTCTTGATGTCGATAAGTGTGTCTGGGGTGACGATATCCGCGCGCAGCTGCACCAGGACATCCGTCCCGCCCGCAAGAAACCGCGTCACGCCATCTGCGTTTTCAGCCAGAGCCGAGGCTTCGGCAAAACTGGCAGGGCTGTGATAGTTCATATTTACCTCGCACCTGTTGGTCAGGAATTGACTGGGTGGTTTGAGGCGACGTTAGAACAGCAACTCAGGTAGGTCCATGGCCAGTAGCGACACTTTGATCAAACTCTGAATGTCGCTTTTGGCCATGCTCTATTGGGGTTTGAATAAAAACCCCGTTTTAAGCTCGGAAAAATGAAAGGCTGGGCCTTACAAATCCCCGCGCAGGTGCCAAAGTTCAGGAAACAACTCGACCTCAAGCATGCGGCGCAGGTACTGCACTCCGCTGGTGCCGCCTGTGCCCCGCTTGAACCCGATCACCCGTTCAACAGTTGTGACGTGGTTGAAGCGCCAGCGGCGGAAGTAATCTTCGAGATCGACCAGTTTTTCGGCCAGTTCGTAAAGGTCCCAATAGGTTTTTGGGTCCTCATAGACCATCGTCCAGGCGCGTTGCACTTCGGGGTCGGATACATGCGGTGCATCCAGGCGGAACGCCTGCGGGTCAAAGACAATCCCGGTTTTGGCAGACAGGGCATCCAACGCCACGTGATAGAGCGATTTGCGCGCCAATTCATCCGCCAGCATCAGGTGCGATTCCGGCCGGTGTTCGTGCACTTTCATCATCGCCGGATTGCGATTGCCCAAGGAGAATTCGATCAGCCGGTATTGATGCGACTGAAAACCTGACGAATTGCCCAGCGCCTCGCGGAACGTGGTGTAATCACTTGGCGTCATGGTGCGCAGCACGTCCCAGGCCGAGTTCAGCTGATCAAAGATGCGCGCCACCCGTGTCAGCATCTTGAATGCGGGCCGGAAGTCATCGCCCTTCAGCAATTCACGCGCCGCAGCGATTTCGTGCAGTACCAACCGCATCCACAGCTCGGACGTCTGGTGCTGGATGATGAACAGCAGCTCGTCATGGGCGTCGGAATGCAACTCATGCGTGGCCAGAAGCTGATCCATATGCAGATAATCGCCATAGCTCATGTCCTTGGCATAGGACATTTTTGCGCCGTCCTGGCTGGGGTCATAGGCCTGTGTCATGGCATCAATCCTTGAGCAATTCAGTAAGAAGGGGGGAACCCGGACGGCCAATGGCCTCGACCACCGAGAAATGGTGCTGATCCGGTTCAAAAACGTTCGGAACCTGCCAGTGTTCTGACAGGACGCGGGTCTGGCGCACAAGCTCCGGGCGCTCAAGCGCGCCGACCCAGGCGGTCACATCCAAACCAGCGCGCTTGGGCAACAAGGCCGGGCTCTGCGCTTCGGCCTCGGATGCATCAAGATGCAGGGTGTTGTTCATCTTGGTCCACAGCAGGGGGCGCAAGTCATGGATTCCGCTGACCGAAATCACCCGGTCCAGCCGGTCTGGCCCAGGGCCATCCGCGCACGCCATACGCGACACCAGATGCCCGCCCGCCGAATGGCCGATCAGGCGCACCGGACCGTCAACCATGCCTGCGGCCTCCGAGGTGGCCGTCGCGATTTCGGCCACCATCTGCGACAGTCGAGCTTGCGGAGCCAAAGTGTAACTGGGGATCGCCAAAGCCCATCCGTGCGATAGGGGACCGGCGGCGAAATGGGACCAATAGCTCTTGTCCAGCATCTGCCAGTAACCGCCATGAACAAAGACGATCAGGCCTTTCGGCGTGCCCTCAGGCCGAAACAGATCAAACCGATTGCGGGCGCCATCACCATAGGGCAGATCAATCTCGCCTCTTGTTTCGCGATAAGTTTCTGCCTGTGCCGCCCAGGTTGCAGCCAGCTTGTCAGAGCCCGCAACATAGCCGGAATTGTCAAAGGCATCATCCCAGTCGATCATGTGATCCTCCCTGTCTTGGAAACAGCCTATTCTCGTGAGTCACTTATTTCAAGCTTAAAGGTTTATGCTTGAAATAATTCGCAGTCGGGGTATCGTAACCCCCAACAAAACCGTTTGCGGGAGGGAATCGATGCGCGTTGCATGTATTGGGGGCGGGCCTGCCGGGCTCTACTTTGCGATCTCGATGAAGCTGCGCGATCCCGCCCACGAGGTGACAGTGATCGAACGCAACAAGGGTGACGACACCTTTGGCTGGGGCGTGGTGCTCAGCGATGACGCGCTGGGGAACCTGACCACCAACGACCCCAAAAGCGCCGAGGCGATCCGAGCCAACTTTGCCTATTGGGATGACATCGCCGTGGTGCATGACGGCGTGCGCACGGTGTCGGGCGGCCACGGCTTTGCCGGGATCGGTCGCAAGAAGATGTTGCTTTTGCTGCAAGAGCGCGCCCGTGAGCTGGGTGTTGATCTGCAGTATGAGACCGAGGCCCGCCCAATTGCCGAATACCAGGCCGACTATGATCTGGTGGTGGCTTGTGACGGACTGAACTCGCGCGTGCGCAGCGACATGGCCGAGCATTTCAAGCCCGACGTCGACACCCGCGAATGCAAGTTCATCTGGCTGGGCACGCACCAGAAATTCGACGACGCCTTTACGTTCATCTTTGAAAAGACCGAGCACGGATGGGTCTGGGTCCACGCCTATCAGTTCGACGATGAAACCGCGACAGTGATCGTCGAATGCAGCCAAGAGACATGGGACGCTTTCGGGTTCGAGCACATGTCGAAAGAGGAAAGCGTCGCCACCTGCGAACGCATTTTTGCCGATCACCTGGATGGTCATCGCCTCATGTCGAATGCCAACCACCTGCGCGGTTCGGCGGTCTGGATCAACTTCCCCCGCGTGCTGTGCGAGAAGTGGCACCACGAGAACGTGGTGCTGATGGGGGACGCGGCAGCAACAGCGCATTTCTCGATCGGCTCAGGCTCGCGTCTGGCCTTTGACAGCGCCATTTCGCTGGCCACATTCCTACATTCGGAACCAACCCTCGAGCAGGCCTTTGTCCGCTATCAGGACGAACGCCGCCTCGATGTGCTGCGCCTGCAGTCGGCGGCGCGCAACTCACTGGAATGGTTCGAGCAGGTCGAACGTTATCTCGACATGGACCCGGTGCAGTTCAACTATTCGCTGCTGACCCGTTCACAGCGCATTAGCCACGAGAACCTGCGCCTCCGCGATGCAGAATGGCTTAAGTCTGCCGAAGGCTGGTTTCAAACCCGCGCAGGAGGTGAAGCTGAACCGGTCCGCGCGCCGATGTTTGCCCCTTACCGTTTGCGCGACATGGAGCTGCAAAATCGCATCGTCGTCTCACCCATGGCGCAATACAAGGCCGCGGATGGCGCCCCGACCGACTGGCATCTGGTGCACTATGGCGAACGCGCCAAGGGTGGCGCGGGACTGGTCTATACCGAAATGACCTGTGTCTCGGCCGAGGGGCGGATCACACCGGGTTGCCCTGGCCTCTATACGCCGGAGCATGAGGCCGCTTGGGCGCGTCTCACCAGTTACGTACACGACCACACCCCGGCCAAGATCTGCTGTCAGATCGGCCATTCGGGGCGCAAGGGATCAACCCAGCTGGGGTGGGAAAAGATGGACGCGCCTTTGAACAGTGGAAACTGGGAGATCATGTCGGCGTCAGCCCTGCCCTGGTCCGATGACAACGCCTCCCCCCGCGAAATGACGCGCGAAGATATGGACCGCGTGCGGAATGAATTTGTCGCAGCGGCGGAAATGGCAAATCGCGCCGGGTTCGACATGATCGAACTGCACGCGGCGCACGGCTATCTGATCTCGTCATTTATCTCGCCGGTATCGAACATCCGTATCGATGACTACGGCGGATCGCTGGACAACCGCATGCGCTATCCGCTTGAAGTGTTCACCGCCATGCGCGCTGCCTGGCCCGAGTCGAAACCGATGTCGGTGCGCATATCCGCCAACGACTGGGTGGGTGAGGCTGGCGTGACGCCGGAAGACGCGGTCGAAATCGCACGCCTGTTCCGTGCGGCAGGTGCCGACATCATCGACGTTTCGGCCGGTCAGACCACCACCGAGGCGCAGCCCGTCTATGGCCGCATGTTCCAGACACCTTTCTCTGATCGCATCCGCAACGAGGCCGGAATTGCAACCATGGCCGTTGGCAACATCTATGAGGCGGATCATGCGAATTCGATCCTGATGGCGGGGCGGGCCGACCTGATCTGCGTCGGTCGTCCGCATCTGGCCGATCCGTATTGGACCCTGCACGAGGCCGCGCGCATCGGCGACCGCCATGCCGATTGGCCCCTGCCCTATCTCGCCGGTCGCGATCAGGCCTGGCGCCTGGCAGACCGCGAAGCCGAGGCGGAGATCCGCGCGTGAGTGTCGAGGACAAACATGTCGTCGTAACCGGCGGCGGTACCGGCGTTGGTGCCGAAATCGCGCAAGCGATGGCCCATGCCGGAGCCCAGGTCACCATTTTGGGCCGCCGCGAGGGGCCACTGCGCGAGGTTGCAAAGCAACACAAGTTCATCGGCTGGATCACTTGCGACGTGACAGACGCAGAGGCCATGCGCGCGGCCTTCACCCAAGCGCGCGGATTAAATGGGCCGGTTGCGGTGGCCATCGCCAACGCGGGCGCGGCTGACAGCGTGTCCTTTGCCAAGATGAAAACCGAGCAGTTGACGGCGATGCTTCAGGTCAACTTGACCGGCGTCTTCAACACCTGGCAAGCCGCTCTTCCGGACATGAAAGCGAACGGCTGGGGCCGCATGATCGCCGTCGCCTCCACTGCAGGGCTCAAGGGTTACCCTTATGTCTCGGGCTATGTCGCGGCCAAACATGGCGTTGTTGGGCTGACGCGCGCGTTGGCGCTGGAACTGGCTCAGGCGGGGATAACCGTCAACGCCATCTGCCCCGGTTTTATCGAGACCCCCTTGCTGGATCGCTCGATCCAGAACATCGTGGACAAGACCGGGATGAGTGCCGAGCAAGCCGCCAAAACGCTCTACAAATCGAACCCGCAGCAGCGGTTCATTCAAACGGATGAGGTTGCGGGTACCGCGCTCTGGCTTTGCTCTGACGCCGCACGCTCGGTCAACGGCCACACCCTGAACCTTAGCGGAGGTGAAGTATGACATCCCCCGATCCCGAAATGACCCCCGAACCCGACAGCAAGGCCCGCCTGCGGTTGTGGCTGAAACTGCTCAAGGTGACCCGCTCGGTCGAGGCTGATCTGCGTGAAGCCTTGCGGACCGAATTCGCCTCGACCCTACCCCGTTTCGACGTGATGTCAGCTTTGAGCCGCCACGCCGAAGGGCTGAAGATGAGTGAGCTTTCGGGGCTGCTCAAGGTGTCGAACGGCAATGTCACCGGCATCGTCGAGCGGTTGGTCGAAGACGGGATCGCGCTGCGCGAGGCCGTCCCGGGTGACCGCCGCGCCAGCCGCGTGCGCCTGACCCGCAAGGGGGCTGAAGAGTTCGCGCGACAGGCATCGGAACACGAACATTGGGTGAATGAGCTGTTGGGCGCGCTGGAGGCTGAGGAAGCCACTGCCATGATCCTTCAGCTTGACCGGATTATCAGGGAGGAGGCGCAATGAACGCCGATACGACGCATTTCAATTGCTCCATCACGGACGGCATCGCCACGATTTCACTGGACCGGCCCGACCGCAAGAACCCGCTGACCTTTGACAGCTATGCCGAGTTGCGCGACTGGTTCCGCGACTTGCACTACGATGACGACGTCAAGGCGGTGGTCTTTGCCTCGAACGGCGGCAACTTCAGCTCGGGCGGGGATGTGCATGACATCATCGGGCCGCTGACAAAGATGAACATGAAGGAACTGCTGCGCTTCACCCGAATGACCGGCGATCTGGTCAAGGCGATGGTGAACTGCGGCAAGCCGATCATTGCCGCCATCGACGGGATCTGCGTGGGCGCCGGCGCAATCATCGCCATGGCGTCCGACCTGCGGATCGCCACGCCCGAGGCAAAGGTGGCGTTTCTGTTCACCCGTGTTGGCCTTGCTGGTTGTGACATGGGCGCCTGTGCCATCCTGCCCCGGATCATCGGTCAGGGACGAACGGCTGACCTGCTGTACACCGGTCGGTCGATGTCGGCGGATGAGGGCGCGGCCTGGGGCTTTCACAACAAAGTGGTTCCAGCCGAGGAGCTGGATGGTGCCGCTTTGAAACTGGCCGAACAGATCGCGGCCGGCCCAAACTTTGGTCACATGATCACCAAGACGATGCTGGCGCAGGAATGGTCCATGTCGATCGAACAAGCCATCGAGGCCGAGGCGCAGGCGCAGGCGATCTGCATGCAGACCGGGGATTTCGAGCGCGCCTATCGGGCATTCGTAGCGAAAGAACGCCCTGTGTTTGAAGGGGATTGAACCGATGAGATTGCGTGTTTGGCTGACTGCGGGACCGCCTCCGGCGACCGTACTTGCAACGAGAAGAAGCAGGGGACCACGTCATGGCTGATCGGAGCTTTTTGCAGTGGCCGTTTTTTGAGGAGCGTCATCGGGAATTGGCTGAGGCTCTGGATGCTTGGTGTGCAGAGCATCTGAAGGTGGACCATTCCAACATCGACGCGGCCTGTCGCAAACTGGTTGCTGACTTGGGCGCCGCGGGATGGTTGCAGCCGACAGCGGGCGACGTGCTGGACGTGCGCACGCTCGCGTTGATCCGCGAGACACTGGCGCGCCATGATGGACTGGCGGATTTTTCCTTTGCGATGCAGGGCCTTGGCACCGGGGCGATCTCGCTCTTTGGCACCCCTGAGCAGCGAGACGAATGGTTGCCGCTCACCCGCGCAGGCAAGGCGATTTCCGCTTTTGCACTGACCGAGCCGCAGTCCGGGTCGGATGTGGCGAACTCTACCATGACCGCGACGCTGGATGGGGATGGCTATGTCCTGAACGGCGAGAAGACCTGGATTTCGAACGGGGGGATTGCGGATGTCTACACACTCTTTGCCCGCACCGGAGAAGGACCAGGCGCCAAAGGGCTGAGCGCCTTTGTGGTGCCTGCCGGCTTGCCGGGGTTCGAGGTGGTGGAACGGCTGCAGGTGATCGCACCGCATCCATTGGCCACACTGCGATTCAATGATGTCCGCGTGCCGAAATCGGCCCTGCTGGGCGCGCCGGGACAGGGGTTCAAGGTGGCGATGGCCACTTTGGACGTGTTCCGAACCACCGTGGCCGCCGCCGCGCTTGGCTTTGCCCGGCGCGCGTTGGACGAGGCTTTGGCGCGGGTCAACGACCGCCAGGTGCAAGGCGCGCCGTTGTTCGAGTTGCAGATGGTACAAGGCCACATCGCCGATATGGCGATGGACGTGGATGCAGCCGCCTTGCTGGTCTATCGCGCCGCCTGGACCAAGGATTCAGGGGCTGCCCGCGTCAGCCGCGAGGCGGCGATGGCCAAGCTCTATTCCACCGATCAGGCGCAGCAGGTCATCGACAAGGCGGTGCAGCTGCACGGGGGCGATGGCGTCAAACACGGGCAGAAGGTTGAGGAGCTGTACCGTGATATTCGTGCCTTGCGCATCTACGAGGGCGCATCGGACGTCCAACGCGTGGTGATCGCGCGCCAAACGATGGGAGCGTTTCTGGGAGGGAACTGATCATGCTGGGACCAACAGCCCATAGCGATACATTTGCACGGGACAATCTACCCGCGCCCGACATGTGGCCCGAGTTTCACCTGGGCGGGTTCGATTATCCCGACCACATGAACATTGGCGTCGAACTGACCGATGCCATGGTGGACAAGGGCTTTGGCGATCACACCGCTCTGATCGGCAACGGACGGCGGCGTACCTACAAGGAACTTTCCGACTGGACCAACCGGCTGGCCCATGTGCTGGTCGAGGATCTGGGCGTGAAACCCGGCAACCGGGTGCTGATCCGATCAGCCAACAACCCCGCCATGGTCGCTTGCTGGCTGGCCGCTACCAAGGCGGGCGCGGTGGTGGTCAACACCATGCCCATGCTGCGCGCTGGAGAGTTGGCAGCGATTGTCGACAAAGCCGAGATTTCCTATGCGCTTTGCGACACACGGCTGATGGAAGATCTGGTGACCTGCGCCAAGGGTTCGCAGTTCCTGAAATCGGTGGTCGGTTTTGACGGCACTTCAAACCACGACGCCGAGTTGGACCGGCTGGCGCTGGAGAAATCGGTGCGCTTTGATGCCGTGGACACCGGGCGCGACGACGTCGCGCTTCTGGGCTTTACCTCTGGCACCACGGGCGATCCAAAGGCCACGATGCATTTCCACCGCGACCTGATGATCATTGCCGACGGCTACGCCAAAGAGGTTTTGGGCGTGACCGAGGATGACGTTTTCATCGGCTCTCCCCCGCTGGCGTTCACCTTTGGCCTGGGCGGTCTCGCGGTCTTTCCCCTGCGTTTCGGGGCGGCGGCGACGCTGCTCGAACAGGCAAGCCCACCCAACATGGTCGAGATCATCGAACAGTACAAAGCCACCGTCTGTTTCACCGCCCCGACCGCCTATCGCTTTATGCTGCAAGCGATGGAGGACGGCGCCGACCTTTCGTCCTTACGCGCCGCAGTCTCGGCCGGGGAAACCCTCCCTGCCCCTGTCTACGACGCCTGGATCGAGAAGACCGGCAAGCCGATGCTCGACGGGATCGGCGCGACAGAGATGCTGCATATCTTTATCTCGAACCGCTTTGACGACCACCGACCTGCCTGCACCGGTAAGCCTGTTAAGGGCTACGAGGTGCGGATCCTGGATGACGACGGTAACGCCCTGCCTGCTGGTGAAGTCGGCAAACTGGCCGTGCGCGGCCCGACCGGCTGCCGCTATCTGGCGGACGATCGACAGGCAGTTTACGTGCAAGACGGCTGGAACGTCACCGGCGACAGCTTTGTGATGGATGACGATGGCTATCTGCACTTTGCCGCCCGCAGCGACGACATGATCGTTTCATCCGGCTACAACATCGCTGGACCCGAGGTTGAGGCCGCGCTGCTGTCTCATCCGGCGGTCAGTGAATGCGGCGTGATCGCCGCTCCGGATGAAGCGCGCGGCCACGTCGTTGAGGCGCATATCGTGCTGACCGAGGGCGAAACGGGTGACGCGCTGATGGTCAAGACACTGCAGGATCACGTCAAAGCCACCATCGCCCCCTACAAATACCCGCGCAGTGTGAAGTTCATCGACGCCCTGCCCAAAACACAAACCGGCAAGATCCAACGCTTTCGCCTGCGCTCGGACCTGCACTAGACGGAGGGGCACCAATGGCCCATCAAATCATCCAACCCGAAGGCTGGGCCCCGGCCAAAGGCTATGCCAACGGCGTTCTGTCCAAGCACGGGCACCTGTATGTCGGGGGGCAGATCGGCTGGAACGCGGATCAGGTCTTTGAAACGCATGACTTCATCGGTCAGATGGAGCAGACCCTGCGCAACATCATGGACGTGGTCGAGGCCGCAGGCGGGCGCGCCGAGCACATCACGCGCTTGACCTGGTATGTGACCGACAAAAAGGAATACCTTGCCCGTCAGGGCGAAATCGGCGCGGTCTATCGCAAGGTCATGGGGCGGCATTTTCCAGCCATGGCGATGGTCGTGGTGGCTGGGCTGGTCGAGGATGACGCACTGCTCGAGATCGAGGCAACAGCCGTAATTGATTAAGAAACGCAGGGCGCATCACATGCGCCCTGCACGTTCTTACCCACGTCCGCGGTACGGCGGCACGCCTTGGTCCGGGATCCAGACGCTTTCGGGCATCGGCCCGGTCTGCCAGAACACGTCGATGGGAATACCCCCACGCGGATACCAATACCCCCCGATCCGCAGCCACTGCGGCGACAGGAACTCGGCCAGACGCCGCCCGATGGACACGGTGCAGTCCTCGTGGAAGGCGCCGTGATTGCGGAACGATCCCAGAAACAGCTTGATGGATTTGCTTTCCACCAGCCATTCGCCGGGCACATAGTCGATCACCAGATGGGCAAAGTCCGGCTGGCCTGTCATCGGGCAGAGCGAGGTGAACTCGGGCGCAGTGAACCGCACGTTGTACGCCACCTCCGCCTGCGGGTTCTTCACCCGTTCCAGTTCTGCCTCGTCTGGATTGGTCGGCATCACGGTTGCGCCACCAAGTTGCTTCAAATCGCTGTAAATGCTGTCAGTCATCAGCTCTCTCCAATTGTTGCGGTCAGACGCCGCGCTTGTTGCCCCAAACCAGCACGTGCAATTGCGGCAGCACGCGTGGGGTGAACCAACCGTCACCGGTGACTTTTTCGATCAACCACAGCAGCCGGTCGGTTGTAACCTGCAGGTCAACGGGCTGGCTGGGGTCAACCTCGGGATTGCCGGGCTGCAGATAGAGCGGCAGATCCGGGTGGTTTGCGGCCACCTGCTGTGCCCAAGTGTAATCCGCATCGTCAAAGATCACGATCTTCAACACAATACTGCGACACCCTTTGGCCGCGGTCAGGCAGCTTTCAAACGCCGCCCAATCCGGAGTTTCACCGCTGGATGGGGGTTTGGGGCTCAGGACCAGAGTGTCCAGATCAGCAAACCACGGCTTGGCGATCGACCCTTGAGTTTCGCAGGCTAAGCGATACCCCTCTGCCTTGCCCATGGCGATCACACCGGAGAAGTCCTGAATCGCCGGGTTGCCGCCGGAAATCGACACCGTCAGCGGACGCCCCCCGGACAGGTCACGCACCTGATCCCAAACGGCCCTGTCGGACAGAGGCGCCCATTCATGGCGATAAGCACTGTCGACCGCATGCATTGAATCGCACCAGCAGCACCGGTAGTCGCAGCCACCAGCGCGGATGAACACCGTGGGTTCCCCGATCAGGGCGCCCTCGCCCTGGATCGTTGGTCCAAAAATCTCGGCTATGCGCAGGGTCATGGGCGATACTCGGCCCATGTTTTTGGTGTCTCGGACACTTTCACCGCCGCCGTTTCCGGCCAACGCGCCTTGCACCATTCATAGAAATGGCGCGCCATGTTTTCGGCAGTGGTGGGCACGTCCAACACATCGTTCAGGTGTCGATGATCAAACGTATCATCGATATAGGACTTAAGCGGCCCCAACTCGTGATAGTCGCGCACAAACCCGTCGGCGTTCAGATCAGCCGCGGCCAATTCAACCACCACGATATAATTGTGCCCATGCATCCGGTGGCATTGGTGATCTGCAGGCAAATGGGTCAGCTGATGGGACGCGGAGAAATGGAACTCTTTGGTGATACGAAACATCATACCCCTTCCTTGTCCGCAATTGCCGTACGCCAGAAACCCGGGTCTTCGTAGACGGTTGGGTCTGAGACACCTGCCAAATCAAAGGCTTCACGCCGTTCGACACAAGTGCCACAGCGACCACAATGATGTTCGCCGCCCTTGTAGCACGACCAGGTGTCCGCGAATGGAGTCCCCACACGCGCCCCTTCGGTCACGATGTCCGCCTTGGAGCGATGCACAAACGGCGTCGACAGGGCCACATCGGCATATCCGTCCAAAGCGGCGCGCTGCATGGCATCGAAAGCCTCGGTAAAGGCCGGGCGACAGTCAGGATAGATGAAGTGATCACCCCCATGCACAGCCGTTGCCACGGCCTCGTCCCCGTTGGCGGCGGCAATCCCATAGGCAATGGTCAGCATGATCGCATTGCGGTTCGGGACCACGGTGACCTTCATTGTGTCCTCGGCATAGTGCCCGTCTGGCACGTCGATATCGTCCGTCAGCGCCGATCCCGTCAGCGCCGCCCCGATGGTGCGCATATCGATGATGTGATGCGGCACGCCCAACCGAGTGGCACAGGCTGCGGCATAGTCCAGCTCCTTGCGATGGCGCTGGCCATAGTCGAACGACACAAGCCGTGAGAGATTGCCTTCGGCGGCAATCGAATGCGCAAGCGAAACGGAATCCAGCCCGCCCGAGCAGATGACAATGGTTTTCAATTTTTCAGTCCTTGTTTTGATAGCCGGGTAGGCTGCGACCGGCGGCGGGGTGCATAGCGAAGAGAGAGACGATTGGCAACCATGGTTCGTTTTGACCCGCAAAGTACCGCGAACCTCAACCGACCGACTCGACCCGCGCGCGGAATTCGGGAACAGTCGACTTAGGGAGGAATCGAAATGACCGAAGTTTCCGTTCGGCCGATCGCGGGCCATGTGGGGGCCGAGATTGAGGGCCTGTCGCTCAACACTCTGGATGATGCCGGGTTTGCCACGGTTTGCGATGCGCTGTTTGCCCATGGCGTCGTGTTCTTTCGCGATCAGGATCTGTCGCACGAGGGGCACATCGCTCTGGCCGAAAGGTTCGGCACCATTGACGTGAACCGGTTTTTCACGCCTGTCGCCACTCATCCGCAAATCGCCGAGGTGCGAACCGAACCGCATCACGCCCAGGTCATCGGCGGCACCTGGCACACCGATCATTCCTATGACGCGGCACCCGCCATGTGTTCCATTCTGGTGGCGCGCGAGCTGCCGCCGTTCGGAGGGGACACGCTGTTTGCCTCGCAAACCGCCGCCTATGAGCACCTGTCCGACGGGCTGAAGCTCACGCTTGAGGGGTTGAACGCCTGGCATTCGGATGCGTCTTTCAGCGAGGGCATTCAAGACGAGCGCCTGTCAGACGAGGGCGTCAGCCAGCCCGTGTTGCATCCGGCCGTGATCCGCCACCCGCAGACCGGACAAAAGGCTCTTTACGTGAACGGCGATTTCACCACCCATTTCGAAGGGTGGAGCCGTGCGGAATCGCAACCCCTTCTCGACTACCTCTACGACTATTGCACCCAACCCGCCTTTGCCTGTCGGTTCCGATGGGAACCCGGAAGCGTGGCGATCTGGGACAACCGTTTGGTGCAACATTATGCCGTCGCCGACTATCAAGGATCGCGCCGTCTGATGCACCGCGTCACGGTTCAGGGGCAGGTTCTGGGTGGGGTCCCCGCATGAGCCACCGCGACACGGGGATGGAGGTGCGCCGAAAGGTCTTGGGCGACGCGCATGTGGACCGGGCCGAGGCCGCCAAGACCGATCTGGACGCACCCTTTCAGGATCTGATCACCGAAGGAGCCTGGGGCACAGTCTGGGCGAGCGACGGGATCTCCCTGCGCGAGCGGTCCATGCTGACTCTGGCTCTGCTGGCGGCGACAGGCAACTTTGACGAAATCCCCATGCACATCCGCGCCACTGCCCGCACCGGCGCCAGCAAGCAAGACGTGATCGAAGCGTTCCAGCATGTCGCCATCTACGCTGGCGTCCCCCGTGCCAACCACGCCCTGAAACTTGCCAAAGCCACCTATGCCGAGATGGAAGCCGAGACATGAAGAAACCCGCCGAATTCTATCAACGCGACCGCCGCTGGCATCCGCCCGCCTATGCGCGCGACTACAAGACATCCGTGGCCCGGTCGCCGCAATATGCTGCCATCAGCCTTGAAAACACCCTCAGCGAGATCACGGGCCCCGTATTTGGCCACGGCGATATCGATCCCATCGACAACGATCTGCTGTCGAATTTTGCCGAAGCAGGCCAAAGCCCCATCGGCGAACGGATCATCGTGCACGGGCGGGTCCTAGACGAAAACGCGCGGCCTGTGCCCAATACACTGGTCGAGATCTGGCAGGCCAATGCCAGCGGCAGGTACCGGCACAAGAAAGACACCTACCTGGGCGCGCTTGATCCGAACTTCGGCGGCTGCGGTCGGACGCTGACGGATGAGAATGGATATTATTTTTTCCGCACGGTGAAACCTGGTGCGTACCCTTGGCGCAACTGGGTCAACGACTGGCGGCCCGCGCATATCCACTTCTCGATCTTCGGCACGGGCTTTGCGCAACGGCTGATCACGCAGCTCTACTTCGAAGGCGATCCGCTGATCGCCAAATGCCCCATCGTGAACACCATCCCCGATCCGGCAGCGATCGAGCAGTTGATTGCTGTGTTGGACATGAACGCAACAATCCCGCTCGACACGATCGCCTACAAGTTCGACATCGTGCTACGCGGGCGACGATCGACCCTGTTCGAAAACCGGTTGGAGGGGAACTGATGAAACAGCGTCTGGAGTACCTCAAGGAAACGCCCTCGCAAACAGCCGGACCATATGTGCACATTGGCTTGGCACCCGGCGATGCGGGGTTTCAGATCTACAACCAGGAACTTGGCCGCGACATCGCTGGCCCCAATGCCAAGGGCGAGCGCATCCGGGTGGAGGGGCTGGTGATCGACGGCACTGGCTCGCCCATCAAGGACGTGTTGCTTGAGGTCTGGCAAGCCAACGCCCATGGCGTCCACGCCCATCCCGAACACCCCGGCGACGTCGAAGAGGATTTTCGCGGCTGGGGCCGCGTGATCACTGATTTCGAGACCGGCGAATGGGGCTTTGACACGATCAAACCCGGTGCGACACCGGGTCGAAACGGGGCCACCCAGGCACCCCACATCAACCTCTGGATCGTGGCGCGCGGCATCAACCTGGGCCTCAACACGCGACTCTATTTCGACGACGAGGAAAGCGCCAACGCCGCCGACCCGGTGATCAACACCATCGAATGGCAGCGCCGACGCCAAACGCTGATCGCCACGCGGTCGGTGCGCGATGGCATCCCGGTTTACCGCTTTGACATTCGCATCCAGGGCGAGGATGAGACCGTATTCTTTGACATCTGACAACAGAGGCGTCCCAATGACCAAACCCTGCATCCTGTGTTGCGCCATCACCGGCTCGGTACCCACCAAGGCCGACAATCCGGCTGTGCCCACGACTGTCAGCGAACAGGTCGAAAGCAGCCATGCCGCGGTTGAGGCCGGCGCCTCGATCATCCATGCCCACGTTCGAAACGACGATGAAACACCGACCTCCGACCCCGATCGCTTTGCGCTGTTGAAAGAGGGCCTGGAGAAACACTGTCCCGGCGTGATCATTCAGTTTTCGACCGGCGGCCGGTCTGGCGCGGGCAAGGACCGCGGTGGCATGCTGCCCCTGCGACCCGATATGGCATCGCTTTCAGTAGGGTCGAACAATTTTCCCACGCGGGTGTATGAGAACGCGCCGGACCTGATCGACTGGCTGTCGTCCGAGATGATCAAATACGAAATCACACCCGAGATCGAAGCCTTTGACCTGAGCCACATCCTGCATGCCATCAAGATGAGCGAAGAAGGTCGGCTTTATGGCAAGCTCTACGTGCAATTCGTGATGGGCGTGAAGAACGCCATGTTTGCCGACCGCGAGGTGTTCGATTTCTACGTCAAGATGATGCAGGAGCGTGCACCGGGTGCTGAATGGTGTGCCGCCGGGATCGGGCCCAATCAGATCGTCGTTAACGAGTGGGCGATTGCCGCAGGCGGCCATACGCGCGCAGGGCTGGAAGACAACGTGCGCTTGGACCGCCAGACGCTGGCCCCATCCAACGCTGCATTGATTTCTCGCGCGGCCGAACTCTGCGAGAAATACGAGCGCCCTGTGGCAACCCCTGCCGAGGCACGCGAAATCCTGGGTTTGCGCACAATTTGACAGCGATACACGCCGCAATCGGGGGTGCTCCCGCGCCCGGGCTATTCCGACTGCGTCGGCACCGCCAACGGCCTTGGGCCCAGCGCCGGGCGAAGCCCGGCGCGGTTCCGCCTAAGGCCTACGTTTCCGTCCAAAACAGCAAGCTATGGTCGCAGCCAGACGCACCCACCGAGCGCAGCGAGGCCCGGCCCAACGGGAGGAGGTTTTTCGTCAGAAAAATTGACGACGGGCGGGAGCGCTCCCCTTTATTAATCACCCGCTTGCAGCTTCGGCCAACAACCACGCTCGCATCAGCCTGACCGGGTCGGGAACGCGGGGGTGGCGTGGAGCGACGACATAGAAACCAGGATCTGCATTCAATCCAACCTCGAACACCTGCCGCAACCCTCCGCGTTCGATCTCATCCGCCACCAGGGGCGCATTCGCCAGAGCGACCCCCTGCCCTGCCACCGCCGCATCAATGGCCAGGCTCGTCTGGTTGAAGCTGATCGCCCTGGGTCCCGGGCTGACCCCCAATTGTTCCAGATAGAGCGGCCAAAGCCCGTGGCTGTCATGCAGCAGCACATGCCGCCGCAAATCTCGAGGCTCCCCAATATCCTTCAACCTCGGACTACAGACCGCAATGAACGAGGACGCAAAAAGCGGCTCGGCCACTAGCCCCAGACCAAAGGGCGGTGTCCCCTGCCGGACCGCGATATCGATCCCGTCGCTCTGAAAATTGGCCAGACCGGGACGCGCATCCACCCGTACATCCAGATCGGGATGCGCATCGGTCAATCGCCCCAGGCGCGGCACCAGCCATCTTGACGCAAACGATGGTGTCACACTGATTGTCAGTGTCCGCGACTGCATCCCGACACCTTCGGTCGCTTCCTCCAACAGCGCAAAGGCACGACTGACCGGCGCCAGATAGGCGCGCCCTGTCCGCGTCAACTCCAGGCCCCGGGCGACCCTATCGAATAACTGCACCCCAAGGCGCGCCTCCAACCCGCGAACCTGCTGTGCCACGGCACCTTGGGTCACCCCCAACTCCTCGGCTGCCAGTCGAAAATTCAGATGTCGGCCCGCAGCAGCAAAGGCCCGCAGCGCGTTGAGGGGAGGCAGTCTAGACATGACATATCCAGTAGATTTTCTACATCATAGAGACAAGTAATCTCATTGGTCAAATTCCATGTCCATGCCCATCCTAGGTACAAACAAGGAGATTTAGCATGACAGAGAAAGTTGCATTGGTCACCGCAGGTGGCAGCGGCATGGGCGCCGACAGCGCGCGGCGCTTGGCGGCGGATGGGTTCAAGGTAGGGATATTGTCGTCTTCGGGCAAGGGAGAGGCCCTGGCCGCCGAATTGGGCGGCGTCGGCGTCACCGGATCAAATCAATCCAACGACGATCTGCAGATATTGGTTGATGCAGCGATGGCCCATTGGGGCCGTGTCGACGTTCTGGTGAATTCCGCAGGTCACGGCCCCCGCGCGGCGGTTCTGGAACTGACCGACGAAGACTGGCACACAGGCATGGACGTCTATTTCATGAACGCCGTTCGCCCCACCCGCCTAGTGACCCCGATCATGCAAGCCCAGGGTGGCGGGGCGATCATCAACATTTCGACCTTTGCGGCCTTTGAACCCGATCCGGTGTTTCCAACCTCGGGCGTGTTTCGTGCAGGGCTCGCAGCCTTTACCAAGCTCTATGCCGACAAGTACGCGCCCGAAAACATTCGCATGAACAACGTGCTGCCCGGCTTTATCGACAGCCTGCCGGAAAAAGAGGAGTTCCGCGCCCGCATCCCGATGGGCCGTTACGGGCGCAGCTATGACGAGATCGCCTCGGTCGTTGCCATGCTGGCCTCCGACGGTGGTGGATACATCACCGGGCAGAACATCCGGGTGGACGGCGGCATCACGCGCTCGGTCTAAAAGCGTGCTTTGAACAAATGCGTCAACGTGGCGCCCGTCTCAAAGAATATCTGACGGGCGCTGGTCATCCATTCATGATAAGCGTCAATCGCCGGGATCGGCAGCCGCATGTCATCGCCTGTGATCAGCGCCTCGGCCATACCCTTGCCAAAGACCGTTCCTGGCCCGATCCCACGCCCCGAATAGCCATGCACGGCATAGGCTCTGGGGCCGATCGCGGTGATCTTGGGGATATGATCCGAGGTCATGGCGATGCGCCCGTGCCAGCCTTGACCAAGCGGCACCTCCCGCAATTCAGGATAAAGCTCGATCAGTTTGCGCCTGACCCATGCGCGGTGAATGTCGCTGGCCGCATGCCCCAGATTCCCCATCGCCCCGATCACCAGCCGCCCGGCTTCGTCCATGCGAAACGACGTCATGATAAGGCCCGTGTCCCAGCACCCTTCGCCGCCGGGCAGAATGGTGGCGCGTAGCGCTTCGGGCAAAGGATCAGTGGCGCACTGAAAATAATGTACGGGGACATATTCAGGCGCGCTTGAGGCCAGGTCACGGTGATACGCATTGGTCGCGTGGATCAGCGCCTTTGCCCGCACGGTGCCCCCTGCCGTTTCCACGTGCCAAACATCTCCGTCATGCTGAATGCGAAGTGCCGGGCTGTTTTGATACACTTGCGCCCATGCTTGCACGGCAGCCCGCGCAAGACCGCGCGCGTAGCTCAAGGGCTGGATCGTGCCTGCGCGGGGATCAAACAACCCCCCATAAAAAGCGTCAGAGCCTGTGCGTGCCGCCGTCTCTTCTGCATCCAACAAATCAACTGGCGCACCCGAGGACTGGAGCTGCGTGTGGCGCACCTGCAGATCCTTGAACCCAGCAGGTGAATGGGCGCAATGCAAGGTGCCGTTCTGTACCGCCTCGCACGCAATGCCGTGACGCGCGATCAGGTCGAACACCAAACGCGGCGCGTCAGCCAACAGGCTCACCAGACGGTCACCAGGCCCGTCCCCCATATGTTTGCGAATCTCGGCAGGCGGCAGCCAAAGCCCCGCATTGGCGAGACCGACATTCCGGCCCGAGCCACCATGACCGATCTCCTCCGCTTCCAGCAGACAGACCGAGGCACCCATCTGCGCCGCATGCAACGCCGCCGAGCACCCGGTATAGCCACCGCCGATCACCACAAGATCGACGGTCACGTCACTTGACAGAACAGGGGCCTCGACCTGTTCGGCGCAGGTCTGGTGCCATAGATTTTGGGCGTTTTCAAATGTCAAACTTGATCCCTTGCGCCAGAGGAAGCTCGCGTGAGTAGTTCACCGTGTTGGTCTGACGACGCATATACCCTTTCCAGGCATCCGATCCACTCTCGCGACCGCCACCGGTCTCCTTTTCACCACCAAAGGCACCGCCGATCTCAGCGCCCGAGGGGCCGATGTTGACGTTGGCGATGCCGCAGTCGCTGCCAACGGCAGAGAGGAAGGTTTCTGTCTCGCGTACATCCGTCGAAAAGATACAGCTCGACAGGCCCTGAGGAACGGCGTTTTGCATCGCAACCGCCTGATCCAGATCGTCGTATTGTACAACATATAGGATCGGCGCGAACGTCTCGTGATGCATGATCGCTGATTGCTCGGGCATCTCGACAATTGCCGGTGCCACATAGGCCGCAGCACCGTGGTTGTCGGTCAACACCTGCTTGCCACCGTGTACCGTGCCCCCCTCGGCCTTCGCCTGCTCCAGCGCGCGATCCATCGCCATCATCGCATCTGCGTCGATCAACGGTCCGACCAATGCGCCCTCGTCCAGCGGATCACCGATTGGCAAAGACGCATAAGCCGCCTTCAGGCGCGGGATCAGCTGATCGTAGACATCCGCATGCACGATCAGTCGGCGCAGGGTGGTGCAGCGCTGCCCGGCCGTTCCCACGGCGGAAAACACAATCGCGCGCAGGGCCATTTCCAAATCCGCCGAAGGCGCCACGATCATCGCGTTGTTGCCGCCCGGCTCCAGGATCGACCGCCCAAGACGCGCCGCCACATCGCCGGCCACGGCCCGCCCCATAGGAACCGAGCCGGTGGCCGAGACGATGGCGACATCCTTGGATGCGGTCAGCGTCTGGCCCAGGTCACGTTCGCCGATCAGGGTCTGGATCAGCCCTTTGGGGGCATCCTCGCCAAACTCGGCCATCACCTTGTCGCAGATCTTTTGCACCGCCAGTGCCGTCAGCGGCGTCTTCTCGGACGGTTTCCAGATCACCGGATCGCCGCAGACCAGCGCAAGCGCGGCGTTCCAGCACCAGGGCGCCACGGGAAAGTTGAAGGCGGTGATCACACCGCAAACCCCCATCGGGTGCCAAGTCTCGCGCATGGAATGCCCCGGACGCTCGGACGCGATGGTCAGACCGTAAAGCTGCCGGGACAGGCCAACGGCAAAATCGCAGATGTCGATCATCTCCTGCACTTCGCCCAGACCCTCTTGATAGATCTTGCCGCATTCCAACGTCACGAGACGGCCAAGCGTCTCTTTCTGCGCGCGCAGCTCGTTGCCCAGCAGGCGCACCAGCTCACCCCGGCGGGGTGCGGGCACGCTGCGCCAGGCTTGGAACGCATCATTGGCCGCCGCGATCTGCGCCTGCGCCTCAGCAACGCTGTGCATCTTGAGCTGTGCGATCTCGCTGCCGTCGATTGGCGTAGTGACGGACAGGGTTCCGCCGGTCAGTTGGAGTTCGGTCAATCCGGCAGCAGTCAAAATATCGGTGTGGGTCATGTCTTATCTCTCCTCTAAGACAATCGGGTATCAGGGGGTCACAAGGGCGCGCTGATCATCGCGGCCCATTGAAATCAGGAATGGGTCTTCGGCTTGCAGCGCCTGGAACTGCGCCTTGTCGGACATGCCGCGCCAGTTGCCTAAGGTCAGCGATTGCGCAACTGCACCGCCCAGGGTCGCGCCGGGGCCCGTCACGATGAACAGATCCGGCGCGAACTCGCGCGCGGCGGTCTGGATCGCGTGGGTAAAATCATAACTCTCGGTCACCTGATGGCCCAGAGTGTAGTCCCAAAGCGCCTGCGGGTCGCAAGCTCCCGGCCACCAAATCTTGCCGCGCCCATCGATCAATGGAAGGTCAGGTTGGGTGAATAAGCTGACGGGAAGACGGGCACGCCCCTCAGCCGCGACAGGCGTTTGCAGAGCAGTGTGGAACGCCGCGTGGTTGGCCAGCCGCATCGGGAACCGCTCTTGCACGGTAGGCTGGCTTGCCTCAAACGCCTTCAGCCCGGCCTCGTTTCCGGCAAGCACCAGCATCCCGCCCAAATCGATGGACAACGCCAGATCGCAATCTGGCGCGGCGTTGATCCGGGCCACGTCGGCCAGCAACTCGGCCTTGCGCGCGGGGTCGTTTTCCCAAGTTTCGCCGATATACGGATATACCAATTGCCCGCCAATCAGTTGCTCTTGCATCAGCGTGCCCATGGTGTTCACAACGCGGAACCCATCCTGCGGCGACAGCGCCCCGGCCGCAGCCAGAGCAATATACCAGCCCATCGAATTTCCAGTGACAGCCACCACGTCGATATCTTCGGCCAGGGCCTGCGCGTCTGCCAGCGAGGCGGCATAGATCAAGGGTGAGGCAACATCTCCGCGCGAATAGGTGCTGACCATAAACCGGCTGGCGCTGTCCAGTTCGGTCACAGATTTCTGACCGGCTTCGGCGCGGATGGCGTCAAAGCCGCGAAACATCTCCATCCGGGTGCCGTGGTGGCGGTGCAGATAACCAAGTTCGGGCTTGTTGTAGGTTCCGCGTCCGGGGCAGATCACGACGGCTGTGCGGGTCATTTTCTTGCTCCTGTCAGGGCGAACGCGGCGGCAACGATCCCATCTTTCGACGGCAAGGGTGCAGCGTAGGCCGGACCGGTGGCGATGAAACTGTCCTCGGCCGCGACGCGGGCAATGGGGTGATCGCTCTGTTCGGTGAACAGCGTCATCAGCGCCTCGGATTGGCTTCCGGTGCGGCGGCATTCATCGACGATCAACACATTTTTGCAGTCTTTTGTGGCTGCGAGCAGCGCCTCTTGTGGCAGGGGCGCAAGCCAGCGCATGTCGATGATGCGGGTGCTCACACCCGCCGCCTGCAATTCGGGCAGCGCTTGCTTGGACAGATAATGCCCGTTGCCATAGGTCACGATGGCCAAGTCGGTGCCGTCACCATGCACCCCAACCTCTCCCAACCCGATCCGCTGATCGGGAGACGGATAGCGGGTCATCCAGCCGCCATCTTGCGCTTCGTGCAGGTCGCGCATCGGGTAGAGTGCGATGGGTTCTAGGAAGACGATCACCCGCTGCTCCTCGCGCGCCAGCCGCACGCATTCGCGCATCATCTGCGCCGCTTCTGCGCCGGTCGAGGGGCAGGCAATGATCACGCCGGGAATGTCGCGCAGCACGGCCAACGAGTTGTCATTGTGGAAATGCCCGCCGAAACCTTTTTGATACCCCAGCCCCGCGATCCGCAGGATCATCGGGTTGGTGAATTGGCCGTTCGAGAAGAACGGCAAAGTCGCCGCCTCGCCGCGCAGCTGATCCTCGGCGTTGTGCAGATAGGCGAGGAACTGGATTTCCGGCATTGGCAGGAACCCGTTGTGTGCCATGCCAATCGCCAGCCCAAGAATGGATTGCTCATCCAGCAGTGTGTCAATCATCCGATCCGAACCGAACCGATGCTGCAGCTTTTGCGTGACGCCATAGACCCCGCCTTTGCGGCCCACATCCTCGCCCATCATGACGATCTCGCCATGTTCCAGCATAAGATCGGTCAGCGCCCAGTTGATCAGGCGGCTCATGGGCTGCGGGTCATCCATCGCCCGCATGTCCGAGCCAAAGGCGGCGGCACGTTCATCGGCACTTGGACCGTTGCTGGGCTTGCACTCGCGTTTCGGCGGGATCAGGCTGGCCATCACCGCCTTTGCGTCCTGCAAATGCGGACGTTTGGCGGCTTCCGCGGCAACCCGGTCCGTGCGGGCACAGGTGTCGGAATAAACCTTCAACGCTTGATCTGGCGTCATTGCTCCGGACTGATCAAGCAAACGAACGGTATGCAGCAGCGGATCATTGGCCTCATCAGCCTCGACCTCGGATTTGCTGAGATAGGTGGTCGGGACATCGGCCCCAGCATGGCCATACAAGCGCACGGCCATCAAATGCAGAAAGGCCGGTTTGCGGCGGGTGCGGACGTATTCAGCTGCCTCTTGCGTCACGGCATAGGTTTCAAAGATGTCCAGACCGTTGGCCCGGAAATACTTGATGCCGGGACGGTGTTCCATCGACATTTCGATCCAACCTTTGGGCGTCTTGGTCGAAATGCCGATCCCGTTGTCCTCGCACACCATCAAGAGTGGCAAGGGCACTGACTGGATCGAGGTCCAGCCAGCCGTGTTGATCGCCCCCTGCGCGGTCGAGTGGTTGGCGGAGGCATCACCGAATGTGCAAATCGCAATGCCATCCTCGGGCAACTCGCGATGCTCGGGCGCGTGACGGCGCGCGGAGCCCAGCGAATAGGCCGCCCCAACCGCCTTGGGCAGGTGGCTGGCGATGGTCGAGGTCTGCGGCGGGATCATCAGAGCCTTGGACCCCAGCACCTTGTGCCGCCCCCCGGATGTGGGGTCTTCGGACGAGCAGGCAAAACTCAACAACATGTCCCAGGCGATCTGCTGACCCGGCACCTGATCCGCGCGCGCGATCTGAAACGCCGCATCACGATAGTGCAGGAATGCGATGTCATCGGGGCGCAGCGCATGGGCCACCGCCGCCATCCCCTCGTGCCCGGACGAGCCGATGGTATAGAACCCCTGCCCCGCCTTCTGCATCGCCCGGCTGGTGCGATCCAATGCCCGGCTGAGCACCTGTGCATGGTAGAGCGACACCGCGTCCGTCTTGTTCAACCCCTCACACGGCGGCGCACCTGTGGGCAAGTCGCCCGAGGCCACCCGAGACAGGAAGTTTTCGTGAACGATCTGGGCGCGATCCATGTGTTGGCCTTCTCTTGCAAGGTGCGGGGCAATGCTCCGACCTCAGGGTACACGCTTGGTGGGCGCGTGCGAAATGCTCATGCGGCGTCCCGCATGATTGGGTGTACCGGTCCTATATCGCTCTGGACCAGGGAAAGCGCGAGTGATAATAAATCCAAAAGGCATGAGGAAAACTCATATGATCGCACCCCGGCGCTTTCTCCCCTCGATCAATTCCCTTCTGGCGTTGGAGGCCGTCGACAGGCTGGGCAGCGCATCTGCTGCGGCGGGCGAGCTGTCTTTGACGCAAAGCGCTGTCAGCCGGCAATTGAAGACGTTGGAAGAGCAATTGGGCGTCGCCCTGATCGAGCGGTCGCAGATGCGTTTGCAACTGACCCCGGCGGCGCAAGAGTATGTGGAAACCGTAAGAACCCTTTTGCAGCAACTGGCGCAGGCCTCGCTCAAACTCAAGGCCAACCCGCAAGGCGGGTCGCTGCAGTTGGCCATCCTGCCCGCCTTTGGCATGCATTGGTTGGCGCCGCGGTTGCAGGATTTTGCCCGCAAGAACCCGGGCGTGACCATGAACCTGAACACCCGCCTGCGGCCGTTTGATTTCAGCACCGAAGGGTTCGATGCCGCCATCCACTTTGGCGCTCAGGACTGGGCCGGGGTGAACTATCTGGAACTCATGCGCGAAGAGGTGATCCCCGTCTGCGCGCCCGGTTTGATGGAACAGTCCGACGGAACACCCGAATGGCTCCTATCGGCCTCGCTCTTGCACCTCGACACGCGACCAGACGCTTGGGAGCAATGGTTCGCGGCCCAAGGGGTCGAGGCGTTTGGCGTGCACGGCATGTTGTTTGATCAGTTTTCGACGATGATACAGGCCGCGGTTCACGGGCTTGGCGTCGCCTTGCTGCCCAGCTTCTTGGTGGCGCAGGACGTGTTGGATGGGCGATTGGTCTGTGCCTGGGATGGCCCTGCGGTCAGCCTTGGACGCTACTATCTGGTCTGGCCGCAAGGAACGACAGACTCGGCACCTTTGCAGGCCTTTCGCGATTGGTTGCAAGATCAGCTGGCAGCACCGAGCATTTAGGACGCATCAAAACTTGCCGTTGTCGTTCTTCCACTCGGACGCGGGGGCCACCTTTTCAACCGTGTCCCAATGCTCGACGATGCGCCCCTCTGACAGACGAAACAGGTCATAAAGGGCACTGTGTTGCCCGTTTCGGCTCCCCTCACACACAGTGAGGACAAAATCCCCCTCGGCGAGAATCCGATGCATGTGGTGATAGCCCACTGCCGACTTGTCAGAAATGTGCTGTACCAGACCGGTCAAGTCATCCGTCAGATGCGGGTTGTGCTCGGTAAAGGCGCCTTGGGTGATCCAGTCATCCAGACGCGCCACATGCCCCGCGATCAAAACCGTTTGGACAAAGTCGCGGACGGTCGAACGGTTGTCTTCTGTCTGCTCCAAATCCCGGGCTTCGGTCGACCCACCCACCATGTCATGGCCCGATAGGTTCGGCCCCAGCCGGGGCTGGATGTTGTCCCAGTGTTCAACCGCTTGCCCTTGATCGAACCGAAACACTTCGAAGCCGATGTTGCGGCGCGAAAAGTCGTATTCGGTATGAGCAAAGACAAAATCACCGTCTTCAAAGGCGCGTACGATGTTGACCTTGGGGTTTGTCTGGGACAGCCGCTTGAACAGGGCGGCCAGTCCTTCGCTGCCTTCGTGTGTCTGGGGGTTGTGTTGGATGTATTTTGCCTCGTTTACGACAGAGATCGGCTCGGGGTCGCCTGTTTCGATGCTCTTGAGCAATGCGCGTATGCGATCCTTGTTGGGCATCTTCTTGCCTCCCTTTGGGTCAAACCAAACCATGCACTTCGGCGAATGGATCATGGTCGCGATCCTCTTGCCAAGTGTATTCGCACCATTTGGCGACCTCCAGCGCGCGGTCGCGTCCGTGCATTCGTTGGATCGCTCCAAGCGCCATGTCCATCCCGGCCGAAACACCCGAGGACGTGAGGATGTTCCCATCCTCAACCCACCGCGCCCTGGGCACCCAATCAACCCCCGGCCCTTGAGACGCAACCCAGGAAAAGGCCGCCTTGTTGGTCGTGGCCCTGCGGTTGTCCAGAATGCCTGCGCGCGCCAGCAAGGCGCTGCCGGTGCAAACGCTCAGGGTGAACTCGGCGTGCTGCGACGCCTTGTCAATCCACGCGACAAGGCTTGCGTTTTCGACCTCGCGCCGCGTGCCTGCGCCACCAGGTACAAACAGGATGTCGTGGTTCATGCCATCAGCGGTTGTCGCAGTTGCATACGCTGAGAGACCCTGATTGCTTGCGACCGGGCCTCTGTTTTCGGCGATCAATTCCAGAGCATACTCTTCCGGCAGCAGTCCGAACATCTCCATAGGGCCAAAGACGTCGAGCAATTCGAACCCTGGGAAAATGAGAGCTGCGATTTTGCGCATGAGACCGCCCATGATCTGTGTGGATGGGAAGGCTGATGTTACAGGGAAGCTGGTAGCTTGCAACCTGCGCGGCCTGACGGCCTTGCGTCCTGCGGACGGCGGGGACCGGGCAGGCTCGGGCTTTGCCCGAGCCTGCCCGGTCCAACGGGAGGAGATGTTTCGTCAAAAACGTCGACGACCGACGGGAGTTCCCTCGTCTCAGACGTCCAAAGAACGAGCGATGAGCTCTTTCATCACCTCATTGGTGCCGCCGTAGATCATCTGAACGCGTGCGTCGGCATAGAGGCGAGCGATGGGGTATTCCATCATGAAACCGTAGCCGCCAAAGAGTTGCAGGCATTCGTGCATCACTTCGTTCTGCACTTCGGACCCCCAGTATTTCACCATCGACGCTGTGGTCGCATCCAGCTTGCCCTGTTCCAGGCGGGCAATGCAGTCGTTGACAAAGCTGCGCAGCAGTTCGGCTTTAGTCTTGCATTCCGCAAGCTTGAAGCGCGTGTTCTGGAAATCCATCACGCGCTGCCCAAACGCCTTGCGTTCCTGAGTGTATTTCACCGTCTCGGCAATGGCGAAGTCGATGGCGCCCAGGGCCATGATCCCGATGGTCAGGCGTTCCCAAGGCAACTGTTTCATCAATTGGTAAAAGCCCTGACCTTCTTCTGGACCGATCAGGTTGGTCATCGGCACCTTGACGTCCTCAAAGAAGAGCTCGGCGGTGTCGTTGGCCTTCATCCCCAATTTCTTGAGGTTTCGACCACGGCGGAACCCATCGGTGCCCTTCGTCTCGACGCCGATCAAGGATACGCCTTTTGCGCCTTGTGTCTTGTCCGTCTTGGCCACCACAATGATCAGATCAGCCGTCTGGCCGTTGGTGATAAAGATCTTGGAGCCGTTGATCTTGTAATGGTTGCCATCCTTCTCGGCGGTCGTGCGCACCGACTGCAAATCGGACCCCGTGCCCGGTTCAGTCATGGCAATCGCGCCAACCATTTCGCCCGAAACCAGCTTGGGCAACCATTTCTGTTTCTGTTCTTCGCTGCCGTAGCCCGCGATGTAATGCATGACGATGGACTGGATGCCAAAGCCCCAGCCACTGTCCCCACGGGCGGCCTGTTCATACATCAGGACCGAGTCAAACCCCATGCCGCCGCCAACACCACCGTATTCTTCGGCGATGGTGCCGCCCATCAGACCCGCTTCGCCTACCTTGTTCCAAAACGCGCGATCGACCACGCCATTGCCATTCCAGGTCTCGATGTTCGGAACCAGCTCGTCATCCAGGAACCGGCCGGACATCTCGGCAAACATCTTGTGTTCTTCGGTGACCCATTCGGCCGTCGGGGTAAAGAGCGTCATCCTGCGCGTCCTCCTAAATCTCAAGTTGCCAACAGGTTACCTGCCTGGCTGCCTCAAACCAATCTGGGTGACGTCGCGTCCTGGAGCTTCTACGCAACGTCCTTTTCTGTCGAGACGCTGTTCGTAGGTGCTTCACGGCGGAACCCATCACTCCACTCCCTGCGCGGCCTATCGGCCTTGCGTCCTGCGGACGGCGGGGGCCAGGCTCAGATGGGCAAAGCCCATCTGAGCCTGGCCCAACGGGAGGAGATGTTTCGCGAGAAACACCGACGACGGGCGGGGGTTCCCCTTGCTTTGCCAGTGCTTTACGTCGTGCGGTGACGAGCACCCTTGGCCGGAGGCGCCTCAGCGCCCCCTGCAAAACACTGGGCGATAGACATCCATTCGGTGGCCACCGGTCCTTCGACCTGCAAATCAGTGTCAGCAACATTACGGGTCTGGGCCGAAACCTGTGCAAATTCCACCGCGGATCCGCTGATCTTGTTGTCACCCGGCTCGCCGAATTCCCAGACCGCACCGGACGGGGCCGTCAGCTCCAGCCTAGGCATGACCGACGGCACGTCCCGGCCGTTGACCTTGTACGCCCAGCCAAAGGTGTTCACGCCCAAAACAACGATGTTCTTGACCCGGTCCTGCTCTTCCCGCCGCAGACCCAGAACATCAAACACCTCTTGGCCATGGGCCCAAGTTTCCATCTGGCGCGCCGTGATCGAAGACCGCACCGACATATCCGGACCCGCCCATTTGACGCGCTGTTTGGGGTCCAGATCAACCCAACGGGCGCCGATATCGCGGTAAAGGTCCTGCCACGCAGCACGCAGCTCGTCCCCACGCAGGGTGATCATGCCATTTTCTGTTGCCCTGAACCCGTTTTTGCCGATCCCGGCAAAGGTCTCAGCCAACCGCGCCTGAAACGCCGCCTCGTCCATCAAGGACAAATCCGCCATCTGATTCCAGAAATGCAGATGCACCAACACGTCATTCAGGGTCCACCCTTTGAACTGGGTTGCGGTCTCCCACTGATCGCCCGAGACACCGTCAAATGCAGCATTCAGCGCCTCGCTCTCGGCCAGAAAATCCGTTGCCTGTTCCATTTGTTCCTCCCCCTATTCCGCCAATGTTGCCATCAAGCGTTCCACCGCTGTCAGGTAGTCCT
Source organism: Falsiruegeria mediterranea M17 (assembly GCF_900302455.1). Taxonomy (GTDB): domain Bacteria; phylum Pseudomonadota; class Alphaproteobacteria; order Rhodobacterales; family Rhodobacteraceae; genus Falsiruegeria; species Falsiruegeria mediterranea. The sequence continues at coordinate 306,815 of NZ_ONZG01000003.1, read as the reverse complement.
CTTTGAAATCCTGTACCACCGCCGCGGTCGACGTCGCCTGGTTCATCAGCCCCACGCCCTGACCGACCCAATAGGTCGACAGCTCTGCCGCGCCGTCGTGCCCGGATTGCGCCAGCTTTTCGACCTTGCGCAACGCAGGCTCGGACACAAGTGACTGCAGCGGCATCGGCAGCGGCGTCGGCCCCTTCGCCTCCCACGCGTCGGTCCAGGCGGATTTCAACTGTCGCGATCCTTTGCCCGTGCGCGAGCGGGACCGCACCGTGTCAGACGAGGTTGCGGCAAGCATCTTGTCCTTGATCTGCTGCGGCGGCTCGCCTTCGGCCGTGGTTAACCAGACCGACCCGCACCAAGCCCCGGCTGCCCCCATCGCCATGGCCGCCGCCATCTGTGCGCCCGTAACGATGCCGCCGGCGGCCAGAACCGGCGTGCCTTTGGCGACCGAAACGACCTCGGGTACCAGGACCATGGTCGAGATCTCTCCGCAATGACCGCCCGCTTCGCCGCCTGCTGCCACAAGGATGTCCACCCCTGCCGCCACCTGCAACTCGGCATGTTTCCTGGCCCCCACCAGGGCGGCCACAGGAACGCCTGCCTCGCGGGCGCGGTCGATCATGATCTGCGGCGGCGTTCCCAAGGCGTTGGCGATCAGCTTGATCGGAAAGGAAAACGCCACATCAAGCATCTCCTGCGCGCCTGCGCTGTTCATGTTATGCGAGAAATGCAGCAAATCCTTGCGCGCACCATCCAGATCGTCTGCTGCAACACCGTATTGGCTCAGTACCTGATTGGCGAAGTCCACATGTTCCGCAGGCACGGCACCCAACAGGGCCTCATCTGATGGCTCGGAACCCTGCTTCTGGATCGAGGTCGGAACAATCAGGTCGACGCCATAGGGTTTGCCATCACAATGGGCGTCGATCCATTCCAGTTCGGTCCGCAATTGCTCGGGCGTGTACATGACGGCGCCAAAGACGCCCATGCCCCCAGCACGGCTGACAGCCGCCACAACATCGCGGCAATGGCTGAAAGCAAACAGGGGAAATTCGATGCCAAGCTGGCGACACAGATCTGAATTCATTTACTCACTCTCCTCAATCTCGATCATCACGTCGCCCGCAGTCAGCTGCTGCCCCGCCTTGACGTGAACGGCGGCCACCGTGCCATCGACGGCAGCGGTGATCTGATGTTGCATCTTCATCGCTTCCAAAACCGCAAGGCGGTCACCCTTTGTGACCATCACCCCAGGCTCGGCCTGCACCTCGACCACCAGGCCCGGCATCGGCGCCACGACGCGCCCCCCGGCGGCAGCGGTATCGTCCTGCGCACCAGGGCGCGGACGGCGGAAGACAAGGCGCTCGGCCTCAACGGCAATCTGCACTGCGTCTCGGGTGACATGGGCCACCAAATCGACGGTCTGATCATTGATCCGCGCGCGGATTTGACCATTTCTGCAGTCGGCAAAGGACACGTCAAACTGATCGTCGCCAACCCAGACCATCCAGCCATCCGGCTTGGCCAGAGCGCGTGGTGTCAGTTCCTCTTCTCCGAAGGTCAGCGGCACATGCAAAGGCAACAGCGCGGCACTGGACCAGCCCAACTGGTCGTCCGAGACATAGCCTGCCGCTTGCTTGGTGCGCTGCCGATCTGCATCCAGCAGCAAGGCCAGCGCCAAGACCACATTTGCCGGGCTGGCTTGTGTCGCCGGGAAACCATCGGGATAGGCCTGATCCAGGAAGGCCGTTGTCGCCTCACCCTTGGCAAAGGCGCCTTGTCCCAGGACATCCGCCAAGAATGCCGAGTTGGTGACGGTGCCCAACAGCACCGAGTCCTTCACGGCTTTGATCAACCGCGCCCTAGCCGCTTCGCGGGTGGGGCCATGGGCGATCAGCTTGGCCAGCATTGGGTCATAGAAGGGCGACACCTCTTGCCCCGTGACGACACCGGCATCGACACGCACGCCGGGACCGCTGGCAGGTTGCCAGAGGTCGATGGGGCCGGTTGCGGGCAGGTAGTCATTGGCGGGGTCTTCGGCGTAAAGACGCACCTCGATGGCGTGGCCGGTCAGGGTTACATCGTCTTGGGTCAACGGCAGGGGTTCGCCCTGCGCCACGGCGATTTGCATCGCCACCAGATCAAGGCCTGTGACCAGTTCTGTCACGGGATGTTCCACCTGCAATCGGGTGTTCATCTCAAGGAAATAGAATGCGCCGTAGCCATCCAGCAGAAACTCCACCGTACCGGCCCCGCGATAGTCCACTGCGCGGGCGGCATCCACTGCCGCTGCCCCCATACGGCCGCGCAGTTCGGGCGTCATGACCGGGCACGGGGCTTCTTCGACCACCTTTTGGTGGCGGCGCTGCACGGAACAATCACGCTCGCCCAGATGGATCACATTGCCGTGGGTGTCGGCAAAGACCTGAATTTCCACGTGGCGTGGACGGGTGATTGCCTTTTCCAGGATCAACTCGCCCGAGCCAAAAGCGTTTTCCGCCTCAGACCGCGCCAGCGTGATCGCCTCGGCCAGATCTGCGCTGTCGTGCACCAGCCGCATGCCGCGTCCACCGCCACCGGCAGCGGCTTTGACCATGATCGGGAACCCGATTTTTCCTGCCGCCCCAATCAGAACCGCATCAGACTGATCCTCGCCCTCATAGCCCGGTACACACGGCACCCCGGCGACGATCATCAGACGCTTGGCTTCGGCCTTGTTGCCCATCGACAGGATCGCTTTGGGCTCGGGCCCAATGAAGGTCAGCCCGGCACCTTCGACCGCCTGCGCGAACTCGGAGTTTTCGGACAAGAAGCCATAACCGGGGTGGATCGCACCTGCACCGGTCTGCTGCGCGGCTTCCAGGATTTTGTCACCAACCAGATAGCTGTCGCCCACTGGCCCCTCGCCGATCCAGACGGCCTCGTCTGCAATGGCCACATGGGGGGCCTTGGCGTCTGCGGTTGTGTAGACCGCCACCGCGCGCAAGCCGAGGGATTGCGCCGAGCGGATCACGCGGGCGGCAATCTCGCCCCGGTTCGCCACAAGGAGTGTGTCAAATGCCATGGGTTATCCCCCTGCCCAATTTGGTTTGCGTTTGTCGAAGAATGCGGAAATACCTTCGCGCGCCTCGTCCGAGAGCATGCGGTCTGCGAACGTATCCGCCGCCATCTGACGCTGTTCATCGCGGGTCTGAAACGGCAGCGCCGCCAACTGCCGTTTGATCGTCGCCAATGCCTGCGGCGCGGCGGCCAACACCTTTTTGTGTTGTGCGGTCAGGGCGGCGTCCATGTCATCTGTGACCTGATCCACCAGACCAACCGCCTGCGCTGCATCGGTGTCCAACATCGCGCCGGTCAGCATCATCCGGCGGGCCGCTGGCATACCCAATCGCGCGACCACAAAAGGAGCGATCTGGGCAGGGGTCAGGCCGATCCGCGTCTCGGACAGGCTGAATTTCGTGCCCTGGGCCGCGATCACCATGTCGCCGATGCAGGCCAGACCAAAACCGCCCGCCATCACCGCGCCCTCAACCGCCATCACGGTGAACTGCGGCAAGGCGGCCACCGCGTCGAACAGATCGGCGGCGCGCAGGCTGAGCGCGACGACATCGTCTTTTGTTGCGCCGCCCTGAAACACCGTCTTGAAGGATTTCAGATCGCCACCGGCGCAAAAGATGCCACCGCTCCCCCGGAAGGTGACGCCACGAAAAGGGGCCGTTTGCAGCGCGGAACACAGCTCAATCAGCGCCTCGACACGGTCGTTGGTCAGCGGGTTGCGCTTTTCGGGTTCGTTGAACCAGACAGTCAGCCACGGGCCGTCCTGTTCCAATTCCAGATGTTGAGAAGTTGGCAACATGATCAGAACCTGTGTACGCCGTACGAGGTCGGTTTGACCTTGCGCGCGCGCCCCTCAAGGCAGGTTTCCAAACAGAAGCCCAACACCCGCCGTGTGTCGCGCGGGTCGATCACCCCATGGTCGATACAGCGACCCGAGGTGTAGAAGGCACCTTCCTGGCTGGTGAAATGCTGTGTGATCATCGCCGTCTGCATTTTGAGTTTATCCTCGTCCGGCTCGATGCCTTTGCGCTTCATCCCTGCGCGCGCGACCATCTCCATCGTGCCAGCGGCCTGCTCGCCACCCATCACACCGGTGGCCGCATTGGGCCAGGCAAAGAGGAAATCGGGGTCATAGGCATAGCCACACATCCCATAGTTCCCGGCCCCGAAGCTGGCCCCGATGTAGAGCGTGATCTTGGGCACATCGACTGAGGTGACGGCCTGGATCATCTTGGCGCCATGCTTGATCATGCCGCCCTGCTCGGATTGGGTACCGACCATGAAGCCGGTGATGTTATTTAGGAAAATCAGCGGCGTATCGCTTTGCCCACACAATTGGATGAATTGGCTGGCCTTGTTGGCTCCTGCCGGATCAAGGGGGCCATTGTTGCCAAGGATACCCACGGAAATGCCGTTGATCGCCGCCTGCAAACAGACCGTTGCCGCGCCATAACCGGGTTTGAAATCCTCAAACTCCGACCCGTCCACAATCCGCGCCACGACCTCTCGCACGTCATAGGGGATGCGGTAATCGGTGGGCACCACGCCTGCGATCTCATCCGCGTCGTATTTTGGGGGCTGGACGTTTTTGGCGCGACGCTCGGGTAGGGATTTGTTCCAATCCAGCCGCGCCATCACATCGCGGGCCATAGCCACCCCGTGCGCGTCATCCTCGGCCAGATATTCCACCAGACCGGATGTGGTCGCGTGCATCTCGGAGCCACCCAAATCCCGGTCGTTCGCCTTTTCACCGGTCGCTGCATGGGTCAGCGCAGCCCCGGCCAAAGCGGCCATGCCGTTCTTTTTAACCCCAACCACATAATCGGCCAACCCGGGCATATAGGCCCCACCCGCCGTCGACGGGCCATGCAGCACCGCCACATTCGGCAGACCCGCCGCCGAGTGCCGCGCCAGATTGCGGAACAGCTTGCCGCCATTGGCCCAGAACTCGACCTTGTACTCCATCAGGTTGGCCCCGGCGCTTTCCACCAAGTGCACAAACGGCAGGTTCTGTTTCAGCGCCATGTCCTGCGCGCTCAGGAAGGCAGCACCCGACATCTCAACCATCGAACCTGCTTTGATACCCGCATCATCGACAATGATCATGCAGCGCACGCCCGAGATGAAACCGATCCCGATGATCAGCGAAGCACCCGGCACCGATTTCTCGGGGTTCTTGTTGTCCACACAATAGCCCGCCAAACCGTGGATTTGCAGGAACGGCATGCCCGGATCAAGCAGATGCGCCAGACGGTCGCGTGGGGTGATCTGGCCGCGCGCCTCCATCCGATCGCGGCGCTGTTCCGACAGGGCCACGGGTCGCGCTTCAAGCGCGCGCATCTCATCGACAAGCGCCAGCATGTCGGCACGGTTCTTGGCATAGCTTTCCGAGTCACGAACGACCTGGCTGACAAAACCCATCAGATGCCTCCTTCATTTGAATTGACGATCAGGCCCGCCGGGATTTGCACCGGCGTAGCGAGCAGGATTTGGGCATAGCTCTTGCCCTGCGCGTCGTTGCGCAGCGAGGCGACGCCGCCGCCCCCCAGCACATCGTGCAACAGAATGTTCATCGAATGCGTGCTCGGCAGATGGTAGCGGTCGATGCCACCTTGCAGATAGTCCGTAAAGCGCTCCGCAATCACATCCGTGCTGAGCGCCGCCCAGATGTAGGGCAGATAAGCGGGATGCCGGGCAATGACGCCGATATTGGCCTTGTTCCCCTTGTCGCCGGACCGGGCCCAGGCAAGGTCTTCGAGCCTGCGTTCGGTCATCTTTGGGCTGGTATCGGGCGCTTGTGGCGCAGCAACTTTTGCATCGGGCAAGTGGGACAGCGGCAGATTGGGCGTCTCGAAGGCGACCGCTTCGCCATCGAGCGAAATGCGGTACCTCAGCTCAGCCGCGGGAACCAGAAACGAGAACAAGGCAACAACCGGTGACGGACGCGGCCGCCCGCCTGCGGTAAAGATGTGCAGCCCCGGAGGTGTCGCCAATGCCGCCCCGGTCAGCTCTTTCAGAAACAGCCCAACGGCGCGCGCATCATCGTGATGCACCGCAGCCTTGAACGAAATCTCTTCATAATCGCCCTCACCGGGCTTGCCGCCAAATGCCTCAAACGAGACCTCGCGGTAGTCCGGCGCTTTCATCTTGGACAGCACCGCGCGGGCACGGTCCAGCCCCGCCTGCGCAAAGGCCTGCGCCTTGGCGCGCGCGTCGCGACCGTTGACAAGAAAGGTCAATCCAGCGCGAAACCCATCCGCCCAGGTGGCCGAAACCTTGAGTTGCCCGGTGGGTGCCCGCCCCTTGGTGCCGGTCACACGAACCCGGTCCGGGCCCGCTTGTTCCATTTCGACCTGGGTAAAATCACAGGCAACATCCGGCAACAGATAGGCGCTTGGGTCGCCGATTTCATACAGCATCTGCTCGGCACAAGTCGCCGGCGTGACGCACCCGGTGGTGCCCTCGGGCTTGGTCAGGATCATCGAACCGTCGGCGTTCAATTCGGCCACGGGATAACCGATCTTGGCGATGTCGCCGGACAGCTCCCAATCGGTGAAGTTGCCACCCGTCACCTGCGGCCCACATTCCAGAAGATGCCCGGCAAGCGATCCCGCTGCCAACAGATCATGATCCCCAGCCTGCCAGCCAAAATGATGCATACACGCGGCCAGTGTCAGCGCACTGTCCACACACCGCCCGGTGATAACGATATCCGCCCCCGCCTGCAACGCGGCCACGATTGGGGCGGCACCGATGTAGGCGTTCATCGAAGCAATCTTGTCCGCCGGCGGCATCGGCGAACCGGAAAACATCTCGACCTCACCTGCAAACTCAGCAGCGCGCGGCAACAGGTCGTCGCCTTCGACCACCGCCACGCGCAGGCTCAGCCCCGCCTCGGCGATCTTGGTCCGCAAAGCCTGAGCACAGGCCACCGGGTTCACCCCGCCCGCGTTGGACAGAACCTTGACCCCCTTCTCGGCAATCACCGACAAGTTCCGCCCCATCGCATCCGTCACAAAGTCGCCAGCATAGCCTTTGTCCGCGTCCTTCATCCGGGCACGGGCCATGATCGACATGGTCACCTCGGCCAGGAAGTCATAGACCAGAACATCCAGATCGGGCACGCGCAACAATTGCGCCGTCGCATGCTGGGCCTCTCCCCAGAACCCGCTGGCTCCGCCAATTTTCAGTGGCTTTGTCACGTTACGTCCCTCCCTTCAGGCAGCGAAATCCAGTTTACAGACCGCCTGTTCTGTTTTTATGGTCCTGCTCAACCCCACCGGTCAACGGTGATCTGACAAACCGACGCCACGGAACATGACTGACACAACACCACCCAAAATCTCGCTGCAGGACCAGCGCTCGCAAGCGATGCGGACCAAGATCTGCCGTGCTGCCATCGATTGCCTGGATCGGCTGGGCTATGCTGAAACCACATTTGCCAAGATACAAGCCAAGGCCAGCGTGTCACGCGGGGCGATCACGCATCACTTTCCCACCAAACAGGCGCTGGTGGCGGCCACGGCAATGCAACTGCTGAGCAACGCCCAAGGTCCGGTGGAGCGGGGCGATTCATTGGATGTCCTGCCGGTCTATGACCTGATCATGACATCCTGGACCCGGATCGTGAATTCGTCCGGCGGTCGTGCGATTGTCGAAATCCTGGTGGCCTGCCGCACCGATGCCGAACTGTACCAACTGCTCGAAGACGGCCTGCTGGATTGGGACCAATCCAACCTTGCCCTGATCGCGCAATCCTACACCAGCGCCAACGGTGAGCGCGAAGACACAGAACTGCTGTGGAGCATCGCGCGAAACTTTCTGCGTGGGCTTTTGCTGCACGAAAAATTTGTCTCGTCGCCCGAGTATCTGACCCGGATGATGGACCGCTTTGCCCGCATGATGGAGAGCCAGCTTTCCGTTCGCCCCACCCCCGACCAGGAGACACAGCAATGACCCTGCCCTCGCCCTTCATGACACCCGAACGCGAGGCCCTGCGACGGGACTTTGCCCGCTTTGTCGATGCCGAGATCAAGCCCAACATCGAAAAATGGGAAGCAGATCGCGCGGTCCCGGCCGAGTTGCACACCGCCATCGGCGACTTTGGCGTTTATGGTTTTGGGATCGACGAGGCATACGGTGGACTTGGGTTCGACGACGCCTTTATGCGCCATGATTTCAACGAGTTGCTCTTTGGTTGCGGCGCCTCGGGTGTTGCGGCTGCTGTCGGTGGGCGGCTGATTTCCATCGCGCCGATTGCCAAATTCGCACCCGAAGAGGTCAAGAAAAAGCTGCTGCCGGAAATTCTAAGCGGGCGGATGATGTCATCTTTGGGCATCACTGAACCGGGGGGCGGGTCGGATGTGGCGAACTTGTCGACCAAGGCCGAGCGCAAGGACGACAAGTGGATTCTGAACGGGGAGAAGACCTATATCACCGGCGGTATGGACGCCGAATGGTTCGTTATCGGTGCGCGCACCGGCGGTCCGGGGCTGGCGGGTATTTCGTTGTTTCTGGTGCCACATGACGCACCCGGTTTCAGCCGCACGCCCTTGGGCGGCAAGATGGGCTGGCATTGCTCGCAACAAGCGACACTGCATATGGACGATTGCGAACTGCCTGAAAGCGCCCTGCTTGGGCCGGAGAACAAAGGCTTCATCGCAATCATGAACAACTTCAACTTCGAGCGTCTTTCGCTGGCCTCGGGCTCTCTGGGCATGATGAAAATCTGCTACGAAAGCGCCTTGGATTGGGCGCGCGAGCGCAAGACATTCGGCCAACGCCTGATCGAACATCAGGTCATCGCCCATAAGTTCGCCGAAATGTCCGCCAAGATCGACATGAACGAGGCCTATATCGAGCGCATCTGCTGGTCGATCAACCAGGGCTTGATGCCGATTGCCGAGCTGGCCAAAGCCAAGGTGCAGGCCACCAAGTCGCTGGAGTTTGTGGCGTCTGAGGCGATGCAGGTCTTTGGCGGGGCCAGCTACATGACAGGCAACCCGGTCGAGCGGGTTTGGCGCGAGATCAAGGTCATGGCCATCGGCGGCGGCTCTGAGGAGATCATGCGTGATCTGGCAGTACGGCAGATGGGATTGGCTGGGCAATAGCGCCGACACAAAACGGAGGCCGCTAAATCTCGGCCTCCGAAAACACCTCGGCATAGCGCTCGATCTGGGCATCATTTTGTCCGCCGATCAGCAGGTATTCATAGCCATCGCGGCCCCAAGCGGCAGCGCTCATCCCTTCCATCCTCGACAGCTCGGGTTGCGCGCCGCGTCCCTTGTTCGAACGAATGATGCACAGGGCCAGCGGATCGCCATCGTCGGTCAGGAACGTGAGCTGGATCAACGGCTTGCCGTTGAAATTCAGCACCTGCGCGCGCTTATACTCGGCCCCCGGCAACGTATCGAGCTCTGCCGGTGTCAGCATCTTGCCAATAGCTGTGGCCACCCGGTCCAACTCGGCCTGCTGGGCGGCCTCATCCTGTTGAATGTGCGCCAGTGTTTGCGTGGAATAAAGCGCCTGGTAAGCCGCCACATATTCCAGCCAACCGGGCTGCGTCGCGCGGTTCAGATAAACCCCGGCCCCCAACCCAACCGCCAAGGCAAGGCTGGCCACCAGCGCCAAGGACGCCGAGCTGTGACCGCGGGACACAGCCGGTTCCGGCAAGACAGGCGCGGGCCGGTCCTGCGTCAGCAATGCAGCGAACCCATCAGTGATGGCCTGTTTGTCGATTTCCAACGCATCAAGCCGCTGCCGCAGCGCTACATCCTCTTGCAACGCGGCACGGATTTCGGCCACCGGCGCGTGCGCGTCTTCGCCGTCCAGGTAGGCGACAAGCTCTTCGTCGGTGAAGGTTCTATCTGCCATGGCGCGTGCCTTTTTGGTGTTCGAACATATGGCTGATCGTGGCCCTTGCACTGGCCAGACGGCTCATGACGGTGCCGATGGGGATATCCAATATCTCGGCCGCCTCTCGGTAAGCATAGCCCTCGACATAGACCAGGACCACTGTGGCACGTTGTGCCTCGGGCAGGCGGAGGATGGCCACCATGACCTCGCGGTTCAACACCGCCGCCTCGGGCCCAGGTTTGAGGTCCATCAGATCGGCATCCTCGATCGCCACCAATCCACCGCCAGCACGCACCGCATTTTTGCGCAGTTCGCTGACCCACAGATTGTGAGCGATGCGGAACATCCACTTGGCCAGATCCGTGTCCGCCTGAAAACGGTCCGCTTGTTCGATCGCCCGCAGACAGGTGGCCTGCGCCAAATCATCTGCCCCTTCGGGTTTGCCGGTCAAGGTCAGGCTGTAACGCCAAAGGCGAGGAAAGATGGCCGCGACTCCATTACGCACAATGTCATGCGATGTCTGCCGCCGCCAAAACTTCATGCCTCACCCTGCTCCGCTACTCTTCGCTTTCTGCCACCAGATAAGCGATCAGATCGTCGATCTGCTGTTCCTTTTTCAGCCCCGCAAAGGACATCTTGTTGCCCGGCACCAGCTCCTTGGGCTTGGTCAGAAACGCCTTGAGCGTTTCGGCATCCCAGGTCAGCCCCGCCTCGAGCAGTGCGGGCGAATACTTGAACCCTTCGACCTGGCCCGCCGGTGCATCCACGATCCCATACAGCGTTGGACCCACCTTGTTCTTGCCCTCTTTGACCGTGTGGCAGGCCTTGCATTTCTTGAACACCTTCTTGCCCGCCTTGGCATCGCCTTCGGCCCAGGCACCCGTGTTCAGGACGCTCAGAACCAGCGCCGCCCCAATGATCAATCGTTTCATGCCCTCGCCCCTTGTCTGGCTCGTTTGCTGGAGTGCGGCACGGCGACACGCATAACGCGTGTCACCGCTCGCACACAAAACACACACTCGTTACTCACCCAAAACGTTACTTTTCAAACACCATGCGCACAGTGACCGGGGTTACCCGGGTGATGCCCGGCAGCTTGGCCAATTGCATCAGCGTGTCGATGCCTGCGTCGAAGCCCAGATCCGCCGTCGACAACATGATCATGTTGGCCGTTGTCACCAGAACGCGATCTTCCGTCAGGCGTGCAACCAGCAACTCGGCCTCGATTTCCGCCTCCAGACCGCCCAGTGACAACACCCCCTCGAAATCGGTCAGAGTGGTTTCGCCTACAGCCAAGTCGTTGAACTCGTCCATGTCCACTTCGCCCGCCAGCGTGGCCTTGGCATCAGCGGCCTGGAACACATGCTCGATCATCCGTTCATTGCGGATGTCAATATAGGTCTCAACCGAACCAAGGTTTATCGAAACCGCCAACTCCCCCGCCTCGCTGACGGTGCCGCTGACGTCTTCGAAATGGTGTACCTCGCCCACGGTGTCCTTCTTGATCGAGCCGAACCCCACGCCGGACTGATCCGGGACCGAGGCCCAATTGGCATGACCACCCGCATAAGCAAAAGTGGCCAGGGTTGTCATCAGGGTCGCCACAGTGGCAAGGCAGGTCAGGTGTTTCACGGGACGTTTCCTCCGAATGTGTCCGGCGCAGGTCGCGCTCTGATTGGAAAACGCTCCGGGACCCAACTTTATTCAGAAGAAAAATCAGAAATCTTTCAAATCATTGAAATCTAAAGAAACTACCCAACTGGGTCAGATGACCGATAGGCCTTTGGCGTCACCCCGGTCCAGGATCGAAAGGCCCGGACAAAGGCGCTGGCTTCACTGAATCCGGTCTTGTTGGCAATGTCCTCGACTGAGGCTTCGGTGGTGGTGAGCAGACGCACCGCCATGTCCCGCCGAACCTGTTTGCGAATATCGGAATAATCCGCCCCATCGCGCTTGAGCCTGCGCCGCAACGTGTAGCTGGGGATGTTCAAGGCGCGCGAGACCTCTTCCATATCCGCCAACCGCCCTTCGGCAGCCAATATGCCGTCTACAGTCACCGATACCTCAAGCGCCAAACCAGCTGTCCCGGTCATTGGCAAAAAGGCGTCAAGCGGCGTGCGCCGCGCATAGGCGATCGCCTGCACCTCGGTGCGGATCAGCGGCAATTTCATCAAGCTTGCAGGCACGGCCAACCCGCTGCTGCTTTGGTTGAATTGAACCGGCGCACGCAGAAACATCGCCCGATAGGCGGCGACATGGTCAGGCGGAGCATAGTCAAACCAGGCACGATTGATGGCGCCCTTGTTGCCTGCCAGCCAAACAAGCATGCGATGAACCAGCACCAGGATCATCTCGACCGCCAAGGCGTTCAACACCAAACGACCCGGAATGCGCCGCATCTCAAGTATGGCGTCAGCACGCTCTACGCGAAACTCATAGAGAAAGGAATTGTCCATCAGATCCATGAACTGGATGGCCCGCGCATAGGCATCACCCAACGTTGCGGCGTGGCTCAGATGCGCCGCCATCATGGCTGTCACGCCAATCCGCTGTGGCCGTTCCTGCAACCCGCCCAACTCGTCGTCCAGGGACAGGGTCACCGTGCGCACAAGACGCACGAAATCGGGCGGCGTCAGCGGAGCCACCCGGGTGCCAAGCCCGGCGCGCGATAGGATTGCGGCAGGCTCCAAGCCCCGACGCCGGGCCCCGTCGAGCATGTTCGATGCAAAAGCGGCTGGAATGCGATTGGCCATAGCCTGTTAGATAATGTCAATTTTTCTGCACATCCAGATCATTGCCGCCTTAGGCGGCGCCTGTCACGCTACGTTCCAAACCCAGATAGGAGATCACAGATGGCAACTGCTGCCTACATCTACGACGCCCTGCGCACACCCCGCTCGCGTGGCAAATCCAGCGGCACCCTGCACGAGGTCAAGCCCGTGCAATTGGCCGCAGGCCTGTTGCGTGAAATGCAAAGCCGCCACGATTTGGACACCAGCCAAGTGGGCGATGTTATCCTGGGCTGTGTAACGCCCATCAGCGATCAAGGCTCATGTGTGGCCAAAGCCGCAGTCCAGACTGCACAGTGGGACGAGGCCGTGCCAGGCGTCCAGCTAGACCGGTTCTGCGCGTCCGGTTTGGAAGCGGTGAACATGGCCGCGGCGAAGGTCGGCTCAGACCAAGAGGACTTGGTGGTCGCCGGTGGCATCGAATCCATGAGCCGCGTGCCCATGGGGTCAAACGGGGGCGCTATGTTCGGGGATCCTGACATCATCCACGATCAACTGGGCGTGCCGCAGGGTATTGGCGCGGACCTGATTGCCACCATCGACGGCTACAGCCGCGAGGATGTGGACGCCTATGCCATGGAAAGCCAGCGTCGCGCGGCCCATGCCCGCGACAGTGGCTGGTTCGACAAATCCGTGGTTCCGGTCAAGGACGAAGGCGGGCTGACCATTCTGGAACGCGATGACTTCATCAAACCCGGCACCGACATGCAAAAGCTGGGCGCGCTGAACCCATCCTTTGCCGGTATGGGCAGCTACGGCTTCGACGACATGGCCCTGTCGAAATATCCCCAAGTCAGCCGCATCAACCATGTACACACACCCGGCAACAGCTCTGGCATTGTTGACGGCTCGGCTGCGGTGCTGATCGGTTCGGAACAGGCGGGCAAAGACCTCGGCCTTGAACCGCGCGGGCGTGTTGTCTCAGCCACGGTCATCTCGACCGACCCCGTGATCATGCTGGCAGGTCCCGGACCAGCGGCTCAAAAGTGCCTCGACCGTGCAGGCCTGACTGTGGACGATATCGACCTCTGGGAGATCAACGAGGCCTTCGCCTCGGTCGCCATGCGCTACATGAAGGATCTGGGCATCGACCACGAAATCACCAACGTCAACGGCGGCTCCATCGCCATGGGCCACCCACTGGGGGCCACGGGTGGCATGCTGGTTTCAACCATGCTGGACGAGCTTGAGCGCCGCGGCGCCAAACGCGCCATGATCTCGCTCTGTGTCGGTGGTGGCATGGGCATCTCGACCCTGATCGAGCGCGTGTAAGGAAGGATCGGACATATGGCATTTGCATACGACAAGGACGCGGACGGCATCGTTACCATCACCATGGACATGGACGGCCCCGTCAACGCGATGAACGATCAGTTCTGGCCGCTCTTCAAAGGCGCGATGGACCAGATCGAGGCCGAGGATGACCTGAAAGGTGTGATCTGGACCTCAGCCAAGGACACTTTCTTTGCCGGCGGCGATCTGAACATGCTCAAGGGCATCACCCCCGACACCGTGGGCGAGCTATTTGAACAGGTCGAGGCAACCAAGGCTGTCATGCGCCGAATGGAGAAACTCCCTGTTCCCATGGTTGCCGCCATCAACGGTGCGGCCCTGGGGGGTGGGTACGAGATCTGTCTGGCCTGCAACCATCGCATCGCAGCCGACAACCCCAAAACCAAGATCGGCCTGCCCGAGGTTACCCTGGGTCTGCTGCCCGGAGGCGGCGGCGTTGTGCGCCTGACCTACCTGCTGGGGCTTGAGGGCGCGATGCCCTTCCTGCTTGAAGGGCGACAGCTGAACCCGCAAAAGGCGCTCAAGGCGGGTCTCATTCATGAGGTTGTGGCACCCGATCAGCTATTGGCCAGCGCAAAGGCGCACATCCTGTCGGTGCAAGGCGACGAAACCGCCGTCACCCAGCCCTGGGACACCAAGGGTTACAAGATCCCCGGCGGTCCTTCGACCTCGCCCAAAAACGCGCCGCGCATTGCCGGTGCCACGGCAATGCTGTTCAAGAAAACCCGCGGCCTGATGCCAGCGCCCGTGCGCATCCTCGACATCATGACCGAGGCGGCAGGCAAGATCGATTTCGACACCGCGCAGCGGTATGAAAGCCGCCGCTTTGCCTCGCTGACACCGCTGGCGCCCACCAAGAACATGATCGAGACGCTGTTTTTTGGCATGAACAAGGTCAACGGCGGCGCTTCACGCCCTAAGGACATCCCACGCACAAAGATCGAACGCCTGGGCATTCTGGGCGCAGGCATGATGGGTCAGGGTATTACCTATTCGGCGGCCATGGCGGGCATTCCGGTCGTACTCAAGGATATGAGCATGGAAGCCGCCGAGCGTGGCAAAGCCTATACCGAAAAGCTGCTGAACAAGCGCGTCGACAAGGGCCGGATGACCGCAGAGCAGCGCGACGCGGTGCTGGCGCTGATCACCCCGACGGACAAGACCGAAGACGTGAAGGGCTGCGACCTGATCATCGAAGCGGTGTTCGAAAAGATCGACGTCAAGAATGCTGTTCTGGCCGAGCATGAAGAGCTGTTGGCTGAGGGCGGTTTCTGGGGGTCCAACACCTCGACCCTGCCAATCACCCGTCTGGCTAGCGAGTCGAGAAAACCCGAGAATTTCGTCGGCCTGCATTTCTTCTCTCCCGTCGACAAGATGCCCCTGCTGGAAATCATCGCCGGTGATCAGACCTCGGACGAGACGCTGGCGCGTGCGTTCGACTTTGCACGCCAGATCAAAAAGACGCCGATCATCGTGGGCGATAAAACCGGCTTCTATACGTCACGCACCATCGGCACCAAGATCCTTGAGGCGGTGCAACTGGTGGCCGAAGGGCAGGATCCGGTCCGCGTCGACAACCTGTCGCGGCTGATCGGTATGCCAACAGGGATGCTGTCGCTGCTGGATGAAGTACAGTTGAAACTGATCAACGACATCTACAACACGCAAGTTGACATGGGCCTGCAGGACCCCGCTGATGAACCGACGCCCGAGGCCCGCAACATGGTGTCCGAGCTGGTCAGCCAGCACGACCGCCAGGGCCGCGCCACTGGCAAAGGGTTCTACGACTACACCTCTGACGGCAAGGTCATCTGGCCCGGGCTTGTAGCCTGGCGCAAGGAAGGCACGGACCTGCCCGATCAGGACATCCAGGATCGCATCCTGTTCCGCGCGGTGCTGGAAACCTTACGCTGTCTGGAAGAGGGCGTCTTGCGCTCGGTCGCGGACGGCAACGTGGGTTCGATCCTGGGCATTGGCGCACCGGTCCACACCGGCGGTTACATCCAGTTCGTAAACACCTACGGCCTGGACCGCTTCGTTGCACGCTGCGAAGAACTGGCCGCAAAATTCGGCGACCGCTTCGACCCGCCTGCGCTGCTCAAACAGCATGCCTCTGAGCAGAAGCTGTTTGCCTAAATCGCTTTGCCGGGCCGTCGTTCAGGCGGCCTGGTGCCCCAAAGCCTGATCCAACAAGACTTGGGCTGCCGCCTTTGCATCGCGTGCAGGCGCGCCGCTGTTGATCAGAACCGAGGACACGATCGCCCCCTCTTTCAAGAGCAACATCTGACTGCCCAGACAGTCCGGGTCTTTGGCCCCCGCCGCCTTGGCCAGCCCGGTCAGATGCTCCAGCAAGATCTGCTTGTGGCGCGCGGCCTGCTGATGGATCGGGTGATCCGCCTCCTGAAACTCGGAACAGGCCTTGATGAACATGCAGCCGCGATAGTTGTCCTCTTCAAACCACTCGGCCAGCGCATCAAAGCCCGCGATCAGCTGCCCTTCAGGCGTGTCCGCCATCTCGGCCACGCGGTTCAGAAACCACTCTCGAAAATTCCGGTCGCGCAGTTCCAGTGCCGCCAGGATCAAGTCGTCCTTTGTGCGGAAATGCTTGTACATCGACGTCTTGGAGACCCCGGTTTCCACCACCAGCTTGTCCATGCCCGTGGCATGAAACCCATCACGGTAAAACACCTCCAAAGCCTTGGAGACCAACTCGTCTTTCTTGTTCGGGCGCATGGCTCGTCCTTGACATGAACTGATCTGTACATAGTCCGCCGGTCGCCCTGCTGCAACGATGGGGGCCGCAGATGACGATTTTCACACCCTTTCGTGTCCCCCAAGGGGCGTCAGATCACAAAACCGTACCGGCCTTGCAATAAAGTTTACCGATCTGTACATATTAAGACAAGAGTTACCGATCTGTACACCCAAAGGAGGTCCAACATGCCCTGCCCCAAGAAAGCAAAGCTCCACCCGTTCAACCCTGCCCTGCTGGCCGTTGTGCTGCTGGTGGCAACCCTCACCTAAAGGTTCACCCCATGACCCGCCCCCCTCTCCCCCCGTTTGACCGCGAAACCGCGATCCAAAAGGTGCGCCTGGCCGAAGATGGCTGGAACAGCCGCAACCCCGATCTGGTCACGCCCGCCTATACCGACGACAGCCGCTGGCGAAATAGACATGAATTCGCGATGGGGCACGCGCAAATCCACGCCTTCCTGACGCGGAAGTGGAAAAAAGAGCTGGAGTATCGTCTGATCAAAGAGCTTTGGGCCTTTGACGCCAATCGGATTGCGGTACGCTATGCGTATGAATGGCGCGACGCGGATGGCAATTGGAGCCGCTCGTACGGCAACGAGAACTGGGAGTTTGCCGCCGACGGGCGCATGGCGCATCGGCATGCCTCGATCAACGATCTGCCGATTCGTGCCGAAGACCGCCTGTTTCACTGGCCTCTTGGCCGCCGCCCCGACGATCACCCAGGCCTGAGCGATCTGGGCCTCTAGGAGACACCAAATGCCCCGCGCCTTTAATCAGTTGATGTTCACCCCTGCCGTGCTGGCCCATCAAGAACGCCTGGGGTCGGCTAAGGCCTATGCGAAGTTCCTGACGGATGGTCCGCAAAGCGGCCATCTGATCGGCCCGGCCGAAAAGGCGTTCATCGAGGCGCGCGATGGATTCTATCAATCCACCGTGTCCGAAACCGGTTGGCCCTATGTGCAGTATCGCGGCGGACCCGTGGGGTTCCTCAAAGTGCTGGGGGAAAGCACACTTGGCTATGCGGATCTGAGCGGCAACCGCCAATACATCTCGCGTGGGAACCTGGATGGCAACGACCGAGTGGCGATGATACTGATGGATTACGCCAACCAGCGCCGGTTGAAAATTCTGGGCCGGGTGAGCTTTACCGAAGGCGAACAAGCGGCCGCGAGCCTGTTTATCGAAGGGTCCGAAACCCAACCTGAACGCGCCGCAATCATCAAGGTCGAGGCGCTGGATTGGAACTGCCCGGCCCACATCATGCCCCGCTATACCGAAGCCGAGTTGCGCCCGCATTTGAACCAGCTTGGGTTGGAGATTGCGCAATTGAAGGCGGAGAATGAGCGGTTGAAGGCAGAGTTGGCGGGCAAGTAGACTAGACCCGTTCCACCATCACCTCGATCCCCGCCGCGCAGTAGTCAATCAACTGATCCACCCGTGCCTCTGCCGCACCGGGGCTGAGCGCCTCGATCCGCCAGCCGGTGTTCAGAAACGCCAGCATCGCTGAGACTGAATAGACCTGACCGGCGGCAATCGACTGCCGGTCTGCTTGCGGATAGAGCCGCGCGATCTCATCAATGAACTGCCCGGCCGTCGGGTCAAAACACTCTGCCGCAATCGCACGCCATCGCGGATCAACCGAGACATGGGCGACCAACCGGCCATAGGCCATCCACTGCGGCCCGCCCGTCCGGGCCAGCGCCACATACGGACGGATGAAACAGTCCAGAACCACACGCAGCGTCAGATCACCCTGCGCCCGCGCGGCATCCAGTGCTTCGAGCCTAATCCGCGACAGCTCATCCGCGCGGCGCGCCACAGTCTGGTGAAACAGCTCTTCTTTGCCGCCGCCGTGGTGATGCACCAGCCCCACCTGAACACCCGCCTCGGCCGCGATGTCCCGGATCGAGGCGCCATCGAATCCCCGCGCCGCAAACACCTGCTCTGCCGCATCCAGAATCCGTGCTTTGGTTTGCAGCGACCGCGCCGAGGGCGCCCTTTTGCGTTGTTTTTCCATGCAAATCCCCTGGTTGCAGAAACATATTGCCTTATTTTGAACGATCGTTCAAGTTAAGCTTCAGATTTTGAGGAGGTCCCATGTCGGAAACGCGCGCTGCTTACGCCCTGATCGGGGCGGGCCCGATGGGGCTTGCCATGGCCAAGGTGCTCAAGGAACAAGGCATCCCCTTTCGCGGGTTCGAGCTGCATTCGGACGTCGGTGGCCTGTGGGACATCGATGGGCCCAAATCGACCATGTACGAGACGGCGCATCTGATCTCGTCCAAGACCATGACAGAGTTCACGGATTTCCCGATGGACGAGGGCGTGGCCGAGTACCCTTCGCACCGCGATTTGCGTAACTATTTCCGCGACTTCGCCGATCATTTCGGCCTGCGAGACCACTATACTTTCAACGCCGAGGTGTTGGAAACTGAGCCACTGGGGGGACCGAGTGACGGGTGGCGCGTCACCTGGCGGGACGTCGATGGCGATCATACGGCCGAGTTTGCGGGCGTCATGATCGCCAACGGCACCCTTTCGGAACCCAACATACCGGAGTTCCCGGGGCAGTTTGACGGCGAGCTGATCCACTCCTCGGCCTATCGACACCCCAGCCAGTTCGATGGCAAGCGTGTTCTGATTGTCGGGGCCGGCAACTCGGGCTGTGATATCGCTGTGGATGCGATCCACCATGCAAACCTGTGTGACCTGTCGATGCGACGCGGGTATTACTTCGTACCCAAATACGTGTTCGGCAAACCCGCTGACACCATGGGCGGGCTGATCAAGCTACCCATGTGGCTGAAACGGCGTATCGACGGCATGATCCTGAAATGGTTTGTGGGCGATCCACAGAAATACGGTTTTCCCAAACCCGACTATCAGCTCTACGAAAGCCACCCGGTGGTAAACTCGCTGGTGCTTTACCACGCAGGCCACGGTGATCTGCGTATTCGCGCCGATATCGAGCGGATGGCAGGCAAGACGGTGCACTTCCGCGATGGCACCTCGGACGACTATGACATGATCCTGGCCGCCACCGGGTACAAGCTGCACTATCCCTTCATCGACCGTGACCTGCTGAATTGGCAGGGGGATGCGCCCCATCTGTACCTGAACGCAATGCACCCCGAGCGGGACGACCTGTTTGTCTTGGGCATGGTCGAAGCCAGCGGATTGGGCTGGCAGGGCCGCCACGAACAGGCCGAAATGATCGTGCGCTACATCAAGGGGCTGCAAGCAGGCTGCCCGGTGGCCGCATCGCTGAAATCCGAGAAATCAAATGGCTTCGAACGCGCCACGGGCGGCATGAACTATCTGCAACTCGCGCGAATGGCCTATTACGTGGACAAAGCCACCTATCGCAACGCTGTCACTGGCTGGATCGCCAAGCTGAGCAAAGGGGCGCAGGCATGACCGGTATCGATGACGTCACACTGAACTTCTCGCCCGGATCGCTGACCCTGCTGAACGCGATCCTGGCGGTGGTCATGTTTTCGATCGCCATCGACCTGAAGCCAAACGATTTCAGCCGACTGCGACGGTCCCCCAAACCGCTGTTGGTGGGGCTGTTCTCGCAGTTCGTCGTGCTGCCGGTGCTGACCTTTGGCCTGGTGGTGCTGACCGATCCGCGCCCGTCAATTGCCTTGGGATTGATCCTGGTGGCGGCCTGTCCCGGGGGTAACATTTCGAATTTCATCACCCATCGGGCGGGCGGCAACGCGGCGCTTTCGGTTTCGATGACCGCCTTTGCCACCGTCGGTGCGATCCTGCTGACCCCCATCAACATCGCGCTGTGGGGCGGGCTGTATGAGCCAACGCGCGCAATCCTGCAGGAAACGCAAATCGACCCGGTTCAGATCGCCATCACAGTGGGGTTGATGCTGATCCTGCCGCTGGTTTTGGGTGTTCAACTGAACCTGCACCGCCCCTCACTGACAGCTCGGCTGCGCAGACCGCTGCAGTATCTGTCCATGGGGATTTTCATCGCTTTCATCGTTCTAGCTCTGGCGGCCAACTGGGGATTTTTTCTGGCCTTCG
This sequence comes from Falsiruegeria mediterranea M17, assembly GCF_900302455.1. GTDB lineage: Bacteria > Pseudomonadota > Alphaproteobacteria > Rhodobacterales > Rhodobacteraceae > Falsiruegeria > Falsiruegeria mediterranea. The sequence goes on along the minus strand of NZ_ONZG01000003.1, from coordinate 286,035 downwards.
CCGGGGCAGTGGCAGGGCTTGTCATCGTGCACAACGCCCTGGCTTTGGGGGGCGGGTACGCTGTGGCCACTCTGGCGCGCCTGTCCCCTTTTAATCGCCGCGCCGTGACCATTGAAACTGGAATCCAGAACTCGGGCCTTGGCCTGGTCCTGATCTTTGCCTTTTTCAACGGGCTTGGCGGCATGGCTGTCGTCGCCGCGTTCTGGGGCATCTGGCACGCGATCACGGGGTTGGGTCTGGCGGCCCTCATGTCCCGGACCGAGGCGGACAAATGACCCGCATCCTTGTGACTGGTGCCGCCGGAATGGTTGGCCGTGCTCTGTTGTCCGAAGTCCGAGATCATCAGCTCTTTGCCACCGACCTGGCCCCGCCGGATCCGCTCCCGGAGGGCATCAGCTTTGCCCGGATGGATGTAACGGGGAGCGACCCCGAGCGGGTGATCGCCAAGGTGCAGCCGGATGTTGTGGTGCATCTCGCCTCGATCGTGACGCCGCCCAAGGGTACAGGGCGCGACTTCGCCTACAACGTCGATGTGACCGGCACCCGCAACGTGCTGGACGCCTGTATCAAGCATGGCGTGCGGCGGTTGGTGGTGACGTCTTCGGGCGCGGCCTATGGCTATCACGCCGATAATCCGGTGCCCTTGCAGGAAAGCGATCCGGTGCGCGGCAACCCCGAGTTTCCCTATTCCGATCACAAGCGCCAGGTCGAAGAGATGCTGGCCGAGGCACGCAAAACCGCACCGCAGTTGGAGCAGGTCATCCTGCGCGTAGGCACAGTTCTGGGTGCGGGAACGGAAAATCAGATCACCGCGCTTTTTCATAAAAACCGCCTGTTGGCGATCCGGGGCAGCGAGAGCCCCTTTGTGTTCATCTGGACGCGCGATCTGGTCCGCATCATCGCGCGCGCCGCGACCGATGGGCCAACCGGTATCTACAACGTGGCAGGTGACGGCGCGATGGGTGTCACCGACCTGGCGCGCGCCTTGGGCAAACCGGTGCTGCGTTTGCCTGCATGGATACTCAAGGCCGCGCTGGCCGTGGCGCGGCCCCTAGGTCTGTCGCAATATGGACCCGAGCAGGTCCGGTTCCTGCAGTACCGCCCTGTTCTGGCCAATGACGCGCTGAAGGCGGACTTTGGCTATACCCCCGAAATGACCAGCGCCGAAGTGTTCGAGTTCTGGAGAAAGCAGGCCATCACATGAAAACAGCAGTGATTTCAGGGGGCGCAGGTGGTTTGGGACGCGCGTTGTCTGCGGCTTTGCAGGCCAATGGGTGGCAAGTCGTCCTTATTGATCTCGAGATCTCCGGGCTGGAGGCGTGCGAGACGCAGTTGCCGATGCAATGCGATTTGACCAATCCTGAGCAACTTGATGACACCATGGCCCAGATCACCGAGCGGTTTCCGCAGGTCGACCTCGCCATCTACAACGCGGGCATCACCCAGATTGGAGCTTTTGACGCCACGGATGACGTCAGCCATCGCAAAGTGTTCGAGATCAACTATTTCGCCGCTGTTGCCATGGCGCGCCACCTGCTGGCGCCGGTCCGCGCAGCCAAGGGCACGCATCTGGCGATCTCTTCCGTGGCCGGGTTCTCGCCCCTCTATCACCGAACCGCCTATGCCGCGTCAAAACATGCACTCGAAGGGTTCTTCAAATCGCTGAGATCCGAGGAAAAGAAACACGGCGTGCACACCCTGATCGCCGCGCCTTCGTTTGTGGCGACCAACATCGGCAACGATCAGCGCCAAGATGACGGCACCGCGCGACCCGGATCAGCCACCGATGGCATGGATTACATGACGCCTGAGGACGCAGCAGCCGAAATCCTGGCCGGATTGCGCAAGTCCCGCCCGATGATCCCTGTCGGACGCATCGCCCGTGCTGCGTGGTGGGTCAACAGACTGTCCCCGCGCCTGTTTCAGCGACTGATGGAACGACAGATCGACGGTCGACACTGATTGGACGGGGGCGCTCCCGCACCCGAGCGATCCTGGCTGCGCCAGCACCGCTAACGGCTTTGGGCCGGGCGCCTCGCCTTTGGCTCGGCGCGGTCCCGCTCGGGGCACTTGTTTTGCCCAAAGCGTCAAGCGCCGCGCGCAGCGCGGCGCGGCCCAACGGGAGGAGGGCATCTTTGATGCCTGATCGACAGGCGGGAGCCCCCCGGACACGCCGTGGCTGCCCGCAAAACTACAGATCGAAAGGCACCCCTTGACCTTCCCCTAACTGGAACCCTTATCTGAGGCACGACTCAAGAAATGTTTGGCCTCGAATATGTCGCATCACACCACCACAACACTCCAGATCACCGGCATGGGCTGCGCGTCATGTGTGGGCAAGGTCGAGTCTGCTTTGAACGCTCTACCCGGCGTCGATCAGGCGCAAGTGAACTTTGCCTCTGAAACGGCGCATGTCAGCCATGACGCGCCACTTGTCGACATCGCTGCGGCCCTGTCGAACAAAGGCTATCCTGTCGCGACCCAAGACACCCAACTGATCATCGAAGGGCTCAATTGTGCCTCCTGTGTCGGTCGGGTCGAGCGCGCCCTCTTGGCAGCACCCGGTGTAATCTTGGCCAATGTCAACCTGGCCACGGAAACCGCAAGCGTAACCTTCGCAACCGGCACGACCGACCCAAGCACTCTGGCAGCAACCGTCACCCAAGCTGGTTATGCAGCCACACCACCAAGCGAAACGCCCGAGGCCATGGACCGCAAGGCCGAGGAAATCCAAACGCTTGCCCGCCAAACCCTCTTTGCGGCCCTTTTGGCGCTGCCTGTCTTTGTGCTGGAAATGGGTGGGCACATGATCCCTGCCTTTCACCACTGGGTCCACGCCACCATTGGGCAGCAGACCAGCCAGCTGATCCAGTTTGCCTTGACCAGCGTCATTCTGATCGGTCCGGGCCGCATGTTCTATGCCAAAGGCCTGCCTGCCCTCTTCCGTGGCACTCCGGACATGAACGCCCTCGTCGCGATCGGGACGCTTGCGGCCTATGGGTTCTCGGTTCTTTCAACATTTGCACCAGACCTGCTGCCCGCAGGCACCGCCAACGTCTATTTTGAGGCGGCGGCGGTGATCGTGGTCCTGATCCTCTTTGGTCGCCTGCTCGAGGCGCGCGCCAAGGGGCGTACAGGCGCAGCCATTCGCAAGCTCATCGGCCTGCAGCCCAAAACCGCGCGGGTCGAGGTCGATGGAATCGTCACCGAGCGCCCCATTGCCGAAATCGGGGCCGGAGACCTTTTGCACGTCCGCCCCGGCGAGCGCATCGCCGTGGATGGAGCGGTTCTGGACGGTCAGACCTATGTCGACGAAAGCATGATCACAGGCGAGCCTGTTCCGGTTCTCAAATCCGCTGGGGATACAGTCGTTGGTGGCACGTTGAATGGCACCGGGGCTTTGCGTGTCACCGCGACCAAGGTTGGCGCAGACACGGTATTGGCCCAGATCATCGCCATGGTGGAACAGGCACAAGGCGCCAAACTGCCGATCCAGGGAATGGTTGACCGCATCACCGCATGGTTTGTGCCTGCCGTTCTGGCGACCGCTGCGCTGACCGTGGTGGTATGGCTGATCTTTGGCCCCGACCCGGCGCTGTCGATGGCGCTGGTGGCCGGGGTGTCCGTACTGATCATCGCCTGCCCCTGCGCCATGGGTCTGGCCACACCGACCTCGATCATGGTGGGCACTGGGCGCGCCGCTGAAATGGGGGTGCTGTTCCGCAAGGGCGACGCGCTGCAAGCCTTGCAGGACACCCGCGTCGTGGCCTTTGACAAGACCGGCACGTTGACGATGGGACGCCCCGAGCTGACTGATCTGATCGCGGCCGAAGGATTTGATCGTGACGAGGTTCTACGCCTCGCCGCCGCTGCCGAGGCGTCGTCGGAACACCCAATCGCGCGCGCCATCACACAAGCCGCTCCTGGCCCGCTGCCCGATGTGACCGCATTTGAATCGCTCACAGGACTTGGCCTGAGGGCTCAGGTCGAAGGTCGCTCGGTCGTGATTGGTGCAGATCGCCTGATGACGCGGCAGAACATCGACGTCTCAGCGCTTGAGCCCCAGGCGCAAAAGCTGGCGGCAAAGGGTAAAACGCCGCTTTATGTGGCCATCGACGGCACGGCGGCCGCCGCATTGGCCGTGGCTGATCCGATCAAAACGCAAAGCCACGACGCCATTGCGGCTCTGCACGACCAAGGGCTGACCGTTGCCATGATCACCGGCGACAATGCAGCAACCGCTCAGGCCATCGCCGCCGAGCTGCAGATCGATCATGTGGTGGCCGAGGTTATGCCCGGCGGCAAGGTCGACGCTCTCACCGATCTGCGCGCCCGCTTTGGTGCGGTGGCTTTTGTTGGCGACGGGATCAATGACGCGCCCGCGTTGGCCTCAGCCGATGTGGGCATCGCCATCGGAACCGGCACGGATGTGGCGATCGAGGCCGCGGATGTGGTGCTGATGTCGGGCGAGGTTACGGGCGTGACCAACGCCTATGAAATCTCGCGCCACACCTTGCGCAACATCCGCCAGAACCTGGGCTGGGCTTTTGGGTACAACACGCTGCTGATCCCAGTCGCGGCCGGGGTGCTCTATCCGTTTGGTGGGCCACTGCTGTCACCCATGCTTGCAGCAGGTGCCATGGCCCTGTCGAGCGTCTTTGTCCTGACCAACGCGCTGCGGCTGCGCTTTGTGGCACGCTCTGTGCCTGCGACCCAAACCGCAGCCACACTCAAGCCCGCACCAGCAGAATGAGAGGTCATCCATGAACATCGGAGACGTCGCCGCACAAACCGGCCTGCCCCCCAAGACCATCCGCTACTATGAGGACATCGGCCTCGTTGTTCCCGGACGCAGCGACAACGGCTATCGCCAGTTTCGTGACCAGGACCTGCATAAGCTGGCCTTTCTGGGCCGCGCCCGCGCCCTTGGCTTCACCATCGAGGATTGCCGAACCCTGTTGGCGCTGTACGAGGATGAAACCCGCGCCAGTTCTGATGTCAAACGGGTGGCAAGATCGCATCTAGCCAAGATCGAGGCAAAGATCGCCGACCTGCAGGCCATGCGCGATACGCTGACCCATCTGGTGGACTGCTGCGCGGGCGATGATCGCCCCGATTGCCCGATCTTGCAGGACCTGGGCGGCACCAGTTGAACAAACGGGGGTTGCCCTGCGCCGCCAGCTTTGATTTGTCTCTGCGCGAGAGCGACCCTTGGGGAGAGGGACCGCACAGCCGAGAGGATCAAAACTATGGCAAACATCGCATTCCTGGGCCTGGGGGTCATGGGCTATCCCATGGCGGGCCACCTGCAAGCCGCCGGACATTCCGTCACCGTCTACAACCGCACCACCGCCAAGGCCGAAGCCTGGGTCGCCGAACATGGTGGCGCATTAGGGGTCACCCCGGCTGAGGCCGTGAAGGACGCCGATCTGGTCATGGCCTGCGTGGGCAACGACGATGACCTGCGCATGGTCTGCACCGGTGCAGACGGCGCATTTGCGGCCATGAAAGCGGGTGCGATCTTTGTCGATCACACCACAGTTTCGGCCAAGGTCACAAGCGAATTGGGTGATATCGCCTCTGCGGCTGGCCTGTCCTTTGTCGACGCCCCGATCTCGGGCGGTCAGGCCGGGGCCGAAAACGGCGTGCTGTCGATCATGTGTGGCGGTGACCAAACAGCATACGACACCGCCCGGCCCGTGATGGAGGTCTATTCCAAGATCTGCCGCCGCATTGGCGAGGCGGGCGCCGGTCAGCGCTGCAAGATGGCCAATCAGATCGCCATCGCCGGTCTTGTTCAGGGCCTGTCCGAGGCGCTGCATTTTGCCGAGAAAGCGGGGCTGGACGGTCGCGCGGTGGTCGAGGTGATCAGCCAGGGTGCCGCAGGCAGCTGGCAGATGGTGAACCGGCATGAGACGATGCTTGACGATCATTTCGACTATGGCTTTGCCGTCGACTGGATGCGCAAGGATCTGGGTATCTGCCTCGATGAGGCCGAGGTGAACGGCGCCTCGCTGCCGGTCACGGCACTGGTCGATCAGTTCTACAAGGACGTGCAGAAGATGGGCGGTGGTCGCTGGGATACCTCGTCTCTGTTCAAGCGTCTGAAGGCGTTGGACTGAAACAGGGTCGGGGCGCTGCCCCCGTCGCTACGCGACTCCCCCGGAGTATTTTTAAAAGGGTGAAGTGGCCCAAGGAAGGCGCGAAATATGAGCGTGGATTTGGAATTCTGGGCAGCTGCACTGCGCAATGTTTGGGGTCATGAGGCAAAACTGGAGCGGCTGGATGGCGAATATGACCTGAACTTTCTGGCGCGCGCCACCAACGGGCAGGACTATGTGTTGAAAGTCATGCGCGCGGGCTGTGCGCCCGATCTTGTCGACATGCAGGTCAAGGCTTTGGAGCACATCGCTGCGGCGGCACCTGGCCTGCCGTTCCCCAAGGTGTTCCCAACAATCGATGGCGCTTTTCTACCTGAGATTGCCGATGAAACAGGCGCACCCCGTCTTGCCTGGCTGCTCGAACGGCTGCCGGGCGAGTGTTACGCCAAGTCCAACCCAAAGCCGCTGGATCTGATCGTCAAACTGGGTCGGGTTCTGGGCGCAACCGGACGGGCGCTCAAGGGGTTCGAGCACGACGGCCTTGCGCGGGCATTCAAGTGGGATCTGATGCAGGGCGGTTGGATCGCCAACAAACTGGATGCAGTCGAAGATCCGACACGGCGGGCGCTGTTGGCGGACATCGTCCAGGCCTTTGCAGCGATCAAGCCCGAGTTGGAGACCCTACCAAAACAAGCGATCCACAACGATGCCAATGACTACAACATCCTGGTCGAGGGCGCATTGGGTGAGCCCAAGCAGGTATCGGGTCTGATTGATCTGGGCGACATGTTCGCCGCGCCACGGATCTGCGATCTGGCCATCTGTGGCGCCTATATCGTGCTGGATCATCCCAACCCCGAGGCAGCACTGGCCGGGCTGGTCCAAGGCTATCACGCGGCCGGACGGCTGAGCGCCCAAGAGGTCGATCTGATCTGGCCATTGCTGCGAATGCGGCTGGCGGTGTCGGTGGTGAATTCGACCCTGATGGCGGTGGAGAACCCCGAAGATCCCTACGTGACCATCTCTCAGGCGCCCGCGTGGCGGTTCCTTGAGAATGATGCGGTCAACGGTGGCCTGATGTCGGCGCGCCTGCGCGCGGCCTGCTACCTCCCCGTGACCGATGGTGCCGACCGGGTTCACGCCTATCTGGAGGAACACCGGGGCGAGTTTGCCGACCTCTTTGGTCGCGATCTAAGCGATGTGCCGATGGGTTCGCTCTCGGTCGAGAACTCTACTTGGCCGCAGAACCCGTTTAACATGCCGCTGGAGGAAGCCGCGCGCGTGGGTGAGGAATTTGGCCCTGATTGGTGGCTGGGTTACTACAGCGAACCGCGCCTGATCTATGCCGAACCTGGGTTCCGCAAGGGCCCCTGGAAGGCCAGCGACCGACGCACCGTACATCTGGCAGTGGATGTCTTTGCCCCTGCGGGAACGCCGCTTTATGCACCGATGAGCGCGCGGGTAGAGGTGGTCGAGAACCGCACTGGGCATCTGGATTATGGCGGCGTCGTGATCCTGTATCACGAAACACCGGAAGGTGACGCGTTCTACACACTTTATGGTCATTTGGACCCCGAGGTTTGTGACCGTCTTAAACCCGGCGACCCGGTGGCGCGCGGCGCGGCCTTTGCCCGGCTTGGCGATCACACGCAAAACGGCGGTTGGGCTCCGCATGTTCATTTCCAGCTGGCCCTGACCACCGACGGGATGGAGGCCGACTGGCCCGGCGTGGGCGACCCCGACGAGATGTACCTGTGGCACAAGGTCTGCCCCAACCCGGCGCCTATGCTGAATCTGCCCGATGACAAGGTGTTCTATCAGCCGACCGACAAGGGTGGCGTGCTGCAAGGGCGTCAGGATCATTTCGGCGGCAACCTAAGCTTGACCTATGACGATCCGGTCATGCTAATGCGGGGCTGGAAACACCATCTGTTCGACGAATGGGGGCGGCCCTATCTGGACGCCTACAACAACGTTCCCCATGTGGGCCACGCACACCCACGCATTCAGGCGGTCGCAGCGGATCAGCTCAAACGCATGAACTCGAACACCCGCTATCTGCATCCGGCACAAACTGCCTTTGCCGACAAGGTGCTGTCGAAGATGCCTGAACATCTGGAGGTCTGCTTCTTCGTCAACTCAGGCACCGAGGCAAATGAACTGGCCTTGCGGCTGGCGCGGGCGCACACCGGCAACAAGGGGATCGTGACGCCGGATCATGGCTATCACGGCAACACCAATGCGGCTGTCGCAATCTCGGCCTACAAGTTCAACAAGCCGGGTGGCATCGGTCAGGCGGATTGGGTCGAACTGGTTGAGGTGGCCGATGACTATCGTGGCAGCTTCAAGCGCGATGATGGCGATCGTGCCCGGAAGTTTGCCGATCTCGTTGATCCCGCCATTGCCGCGCTGCAAGAACGGGGCCAGGGATTGGCTGGGTTCATCGCCGAAACCTTCCCCTCGGTCGGTGGTCAAATCATCCCGCCCAAGGGCTATCTGCCTGCGGTTTATGAGAAGATCCGCGCCGCTGGCGGGGTCTGCATCGCAGATGAGGTGCAAACTGGCCTCGGCCGTCTGGGAGAACACTATTTCGGGTTCGAACACCAAGGCGCCCTGCCCGATATCGTGGTTTTGGGCAAACCCATCGGCAACGGGCACCCTCTGGGTGTACTGGTCACCACCAAAGAGATCGCGCAGAGCTTTGACAACGGGATCGAGTTCTTTTCGACCTTTGGTGGGTCCACCCTATCGTGCCGGATTGGCAAAGAGGTGCTGGACATTGTCGATGACGAAGGACTGCAGGACAATGCGCAGCAGATGGGCGACAAGCTGATGACAGGGCTCAAGGCGCTTGAAGCCAAACATGGCTGCGTCGGAGACGTGCGCGGGATGGGTCTGTTCCTGGGCGTTGAGCTGATCAATCCGGACGGGTCCGAGGGCACAGAGATCTGTAAATACGTCAAGAACAGGATGCGTGATCACCGCATTCTGATCGGCAGCGAGGGACCCAAGGACAACATCCTGAAAATCCGCCCGCCGCTGACGATCGAGGCAGAAGACGTCGAGATGATCCTTTGGGCCTTGGATCAGGTGCTGTCCGAGGTGGGCGACTTTGCGCCCGCGCACGAACATTCCTGCGGGCATGAGCACCATCATCACGACTGCGGGTGCTGCTGACAGAAAATGCCCCGGACCTGAGGGAGGGCCGGGGCGACAATGACTTTGTTGAAAAGGGCTTGAGGCTGTCAGTGCAACACTGATGGCGTGGGGGAATGGGTCACCCGTCCATGTTGAAACGGAAGGGTCATGCGCCGCAGGGCCAGCCCGAATTGCTCTGACAGCGCCGCCAGAGACGGGGCAAAGTCCGGTCGCACGATCAACGCGGCCATCATCATCGCGTCTTCATGCTGGCCGTCTGCAGCGGCGCCAATCATCTGAGCGAAACAGCTTTCATCTGCGCCCAGGCAGGAACAACCCAACCCATGGCGCATCAACGGGCGGCGCCCATGTGTCGCACAGAGCGAGCAAATCTGCTCCAACGTCGACATCGCCGACTTGCCAAGGCCCCGCCCGAGAGCAAGGTCAAAATCGCTGGCAGCATCAGCGCGGGAATGGGCGCTGTCGCTCCACATGCGCAGGTACATCACCGCGCCCGCCTCGACCGGGGCAAGGTCGGCGAGACGGCCAACAGCCGCCCCGCCCCGAGGTGTGCCGCTCATTTGGTCAGGATCAATTTGCCTGCGCGGGTGATCCGCAGCGTGTAGAGCTGATCGCCCAACTCGATGTGGGCCAGATTGCCACCCTTGGTCAGCTCTTCGGCCTTGTGGGCGGGCAGCAGGGAAACAGGGTAACCGTGGGTCGGAGTAGAAGTCTGCGCGTTCATTGGATCATCTCCTGAGCTTTGGACTGGATGCGAGTGGTGGCTGGGACATTTGTCCGGGCTCGGGGAAGCAGACATGTGAATTCAATGCTTTGCATGTTGCGAACCAGAGAACGGACTGGGTTGCGATATTGGCTGACCCTTTGCAAAGCAGGTTGGCAAGATGGGGTGGCTGTTCGTGTTGATCCATAATCTGATAAAAATAGTAAGGTATGTCAAGCGGGCAATTTTGCGCCTGCAGAATTCTGCGAACGTCCCCTCTTGCGCTTGCGTCCTGGCCCTGTCACTCAAGGCTGAAACAAAGGAGATCGCCCATGACCGCAAGCATCGTCTTTGATCTGGACGGCACGCTTGTCGACAGCGCACCGGACATTGCCGCCGCCGTCAACGCCATGCTGGCGGACGAAGGGTACGAATCGCTGGACCTTGCGACCGTGATCTCTTTTGTCGGCAACGGCCTGCCGCATCTTGTGAAGTTGGTGATCGAGCACGTCGGGTTGGACATGGCCCGTCACGCCGAGCTGTCGGCGGCAACACTCGCCCACTACAACCGTGCCTCAACCGCGCTGACGGTTGTGTATCCCGGCATCACCGAGGTGCTTGAGACGCTGCAATCGCGGGGCCTCAAGATGGGTCTGTGCACAAACAAGCCCGAAGCCCCGGCTCGTCATGTGCTGGACGCGCTGGACATGGCGCAGTTCTTTGACGTGGTGATCGGCGGCGACAGCCTGCCCCAACGCAAACCGGACCCCGCCCCATTGCACGCCACCTTCGACGCGTTGGGGGCAAAGCAACAGATCTATGTTGGCGACAGCGAGGTTGACGCCGAAACCGCACACCGCGCGGGCGTGCCGTTTCTGCTGTTCACCAAGGGGTATCGCAAGACACCGGTGGCCGACCTCCCGCACCATGCCACGTTCGACGATAGCGCGGGTCTGATCGCGGCCGTTGATCAGCTGCTCGGCAGCTGAGCTTCGATCCGTTCTCGGATGCTGTCGGGCCAAGGTTGGGATTTGCCCATACGTTGGATGTAGACGAGCGTGCCGCTGCACCTCAGGCGCAGTTCGTCGCCGCAGTGCGCCGTGATCTCATAACTCACGCTGGAGCGTCCCAGGCGTACAGGCGTCAGGCGAAAATCGAGCACATCGCCGTGCAAGCTGGGCGCGGTGAACCCGGCCGAAATCTCGACCGTGGGCGCGCCATTTTCCTTGACCAGAACCTCGAACGGGGTGCCTAGAGACTGGGCAAACCAATCTTCGACCACATCGTTGATCATCTCGAAGTAACGCGGGAAGAACACGATCCCTGCAGGGTCGCAATGTTTGAACCGAACGGGGATCTGAACGTCAAAGGCCAAGGGGCTGCTCCTGTCTGCTTGGGCGCACTGTCGGGTGTTTCTCGTCCGGGCTCAAGGGGCCGCAGCCAAAGTGCGCCAAGCGGTCGCCAACCCGGCCCGCGTCACGCGCGGTTCATCCGCCAGCGCCGCCGGGGCACCCTGGGCGCCCAGCGCATCGACATAGAGCTGCGCCAACTCCCCCTCGCCCACCACGGCCAGTTGCTGACCCAGCCAAAACGGGCGCGCCGCCGCCAGTTCCGACCCGATCAACCCACCCAACAAGCGCGCGCGGGCGATCTCGGGCTGCAACCCATCCAGCACCGCCTCAGCATGAATGGAATGAACGCGCGCCATGACCCGCTCAGGCTTGGCGATGGCATCGCCCACGGCTTCAGAAAAGGTCACGCCATCCACACGGGCCGCGCGCGCATCAGGCACAGCACGGTCCAGCAAGGTGGCCGCAACCACGCCGGTCATGAAGGTCTGAAAGCTCACGATCTCTCCAGCGCTGACGTGGATCCAGCGGCTGTGTTCGCCGGGCAAACAGATCACCCCGTCCCAATCCGTATTCAACGCCAGAAACCCGGCCACGCGGGTCTCATCACCCTGCATCATATCGACGGGTTGCTTCTGCCGCAGGCCCGAGACGCCGCGCAGCCAAACTCTGACATCACCGATATCCACCGACCATGCCCCGTCTGACAAAGGTTCGCAGGGCACCGAAGCCCCCACAGGCCCAAGCGTGCCACAGGTCATCACATCAACCGGCGCGTCCGACAAGAACACCGAGATCAGGCCCAAAAGTGCCTCAGCCGGGCGCGCAGCCTCGACCGGGCCAACCTGCGTGACCGTGTCCAGAACCGTATCCCCCCGCATGGCCCAAGCCCGCCTGCGCACAGGCGTCCAATCAACTGCGATCCATTCGGGCGAGGTATCCATGTCTGCTCCTGCTTTGCGGTCAATGTGCCATAACGGATTCCGTGCTGACCTGCCACAAGCCAACCAAACCAATCCAATTGGTCTGGTCAGATTTTGCCCTTTTGGCCGTTCTGCACAACCAAATGACAGCGCTATCCTGCTTCAAACACAGCAACGCCCGGACTCTGTCATGACCCAGCACGCCAAAATTCTCCCCAGCGTCTGCCCGCTGGACTGCCCCGACACCTGCAGCCTGAATATCACCGTCGAGGGCGACCAGATCACGCAAGTGAAAGGCTCGGAGGCGAACCCCTATACGGCAGGTGTCGTCTGCAACAAGGTCACGCGCGCCTATCCCGATTTCGTGCATGGCGACAAACGCCTGACCCACCCGATGAAACGCACCGGACCGCGCGGCAGCGGACAATTCGAGCGCATCACCTGGGATGACGCACTGGATATCATTCATGGCCGCTTTTCTGCGGCAATTTCTAAGCACGGGCCGGAAACGATCCTGCCGTTCAACTACGCAGGTCCGCATGGAGAGCTTGCGGGCGGGTCGATGGACCGCCGGTTCTTCTACAAGCTCGGCGCGTCCCTGCTCAATCGCGGCCCTCTATGCGGCGCGGTGCGCGGCACAGCTTACAGCAGCCTTTACGGTGCAGCACCGGGCATGCCACCCGAGCAGGCCGTGCATGCTGATCTGATCCTTGTCTGGGGCAACAATGTCACAGTGTCGAACCTGCACATGACCCGCGTGTTGAAAGAGGCGCGCAGCAAAGGCGCCCGTGTGGTCGTCATCGACCCCAAGCGGATCAAGCAAGCCGAACAGGCGGATATGCACATACACATCCATCCCGGTACTGACGTGGTCCTCGCCATGGCTCTGGCCGCCGAACTGGAGCGGCGGGATGCTTTGAACATGGGCTTCATCACCGACTGGACCGTTGGATTTGACGCCTACATGGACCAGGCCCGCAGCTATACGGTCGAAGATGTCAAAACGATCTGCCGCATCTCAGCGGAGCAGTTCCACCAATTGGCCGATTGGATCGTAGCAGCAGAAAAAATGGCCACCTCGCTCGGCAACGGGATGGAGCGGGGGCGCTCCGGCGGTTCGGGCCTGCGCGCGGCGATGGCGTTGCAGGCGTTGACCGGCCAGCACGGGCATTTGGGCGCGGGCGTGATCGCCAAATCTGGCCTTTCGGTGCCCAAGACCACGGACATTCTGCAAGGCTCACATCTGATCCCCAAGGGGACACGGGTGTTCAACATCGTGGATATTGCCGAAAAGCTGCAGGACGAAACACTCGATCCGCCGATCAAGGCGACGATGATCTACAACCACAACCCGGTGGCCACTCACCCCGATCAGGCGAACATGATCAAGGCGCTGATGCGCGAGGATCTGTTTGTGGTGGGCTGCGATGTGGCGATGACCGACAGCATGATACTGTGCGACGTGATCCTGCCCGCCTGCACCCATTTCGAACACGACGACATCTTTGGCGCTTACGGGCAGAACTATTTGCAACGGGCGGCCCCGGTGATCCCTCCGGTCGGGGAAAGCCTGCCCAATACCGAGATCTTCCGGCGTCTTGCGGCAAAGTTTGGCTTTGACGGACCAGAGTTCCTCGCCAGTGACCGCGATCTGATGGATCAGGCGATGGATGGTGCGCATCCACAGCTGAATGGTCAGTCCCCCAGTGAAATCGCCGTGGACCGGGCCATCGGCATGACATTGCGTGATGGCTCCCCGATGATCATGTGCGACACGGTTAAACCCGCCACGCCAAGCGGCAGGATCGAGCTGTTCAGCCAAAACCTAGAAGACCGGTTTGGCTATGGCGTACCACGTTTTGAGCCCGTGCCGCAGGACCGGCGCTTTGCCCTGATCACGCCATCCTCGGCCAAGCGCACCAACGCCACCTTTGGCGGACATGCCGGCAGCCTTGGGCCCGAAGTGGTCGAGATGAACCCCGCAGACGCCCACGATTTGGGTTTGCAGGACGGGGCCGAAGTCACGGTGTTCAACGGACAGGGAGAGGTGAGCTTTACTCTTTCCGTCACAGACGCCACGCGCCCCGGCGTTCTGTACAGCCCGAAAGGCACCTGGCGGGCCACGTCAAAGACCGGCCTGACCGCCAACGCGCTGATCCCGGCAGGCATTCGCACCGATATCGAAGACGGCGCCTGCTACAATGAAACCTTTGTGGATGTGAGATGCAGCTAGGGCAAATCCTGCCCAGCTCCCTGCCTGGCGAGATTTCCGATGGTCCGGAAGTCTCGCCCTTTTTACTGAGACATCAAATCACGCAAGGACTTCCGTTGTTGTCCCTGCTCATCAAAATTCTCGGGTGCAAGCCAAGCCTCGAACGCCGCCTCGATCCTCGGCCAATCCCGGTCCAGGATCGAATACCAAGCGGTGTCCCGGTTGCGGTCCTTGTAGACCAGCGACTGTTCGAATGTGCCATCGTAGGAAAAGCCCAACCGCTCTGCCGCGCGCTTGGACGGTGCATTGAGCGCATCACATTTCCATTCGTAGCGGCGATAGCCCAGTTCCGTGAACACCCGTTTCATCATCAAAAACATCGCCTCAGTCGCAAGCGGTGTCCGTTGAAGAAGCGGAGAGAAGGCAATGAAACCAACTTCGATCGTGCCCGCTTGCGGCGCGATGCGCAGATAGCTGGCCACGCCAACGGCCTGTCCGGTCTGGGCGTCGATGATGGCGTGAAACAACGGATCAGGACTGAGCGCGGCCTCGGCCAACCAAGCGTCAAACCCGGCGCGGTCATCCACAAAAGGACCAACCGGCATATAGGTCCAGAGCCGCCCCGTTTGGTCATGACTGAAGGCGTCGAACAGGTCCGCACCATGCCGTTCTTGGTGCAGACGCTCAACCCGGCAGAACTGCCCCATCATCGGCGCATCGCCCGGCCGGTCGCATCCGACCCAATTGGGCACCTCGACCCCGATGGGTTGTCCGTGTTCGTTCATCCGCTGCGCCATTACGCCCTCCATTCCGCATTGTCGATTGTGGGTTTGCACCACATTCGGCGCGCCGTTAATGTCCAAAGAATAACGATTTGAGCAGACCAATTCGATGACCCAAACGCCCTCCATCGCCTTTGCCATCGACCGCGAGGCCCGCACGCCCGTGTTCGAACAGATCTGCGACCACATCCGCCAAAGGGTTACGCGGGGTGATCTGCTGCACGGCGCACGCCTGCCTGCCACCCGCGCGCTAGCGACGGAACTGGGGGTGTCGCGCTCAACCGTCGTGACTGCTTACGAACAATTGGTGGCCGAAGGCTATCTGAGCAGTCTGCAAGGATCCGGCTATACCATCCGTGCGATGGAAGGCGTCGAATTCACCGCTCCCAAACCGGCAACCGCCAAAACGACGCGCTCTGAGATCGCGCCCACCCGCCTGCCCTTTGCGCCGGGTTATCCTGACATGCGGCTGTTCCCCTATCGCCAATGGGCCAAGTCGGTGGCGCGGGTCTGCCGCACCAATCCGCAGGCCATGCTTTTGGGCGGCGCGGCCTTTGGCAATTTCGAACTGCGTCAGGCCATCGCCGGGCATGTGGCCGAGTGGCGCGGCATCACGGCCGACCCGGCGCAGATCATTGTCACCGCAGGCTCGGCCGACGCGCTGGAGATTTGCACCAGAACGCTGGCCGAACGTGGTGACGGCATCGGGCTGGAAAACCCCTGTTACCCGCCCCTGCGACGCTTTGCAGATGCACGCGGGCTGGAGACGCATTTCCTGCCCGTGGACGAGCATGGCGCACAACTGCCCCGCCCGGAACAGGACGTGCGTCTGGCGGTGCTGACCCCCTCGCATCAGTTCCCGCTGGGGGGCGCGATGTCGCCAGACAGGCGGCAAGCCTTCATCACATGGGCCGATCGCGCCGGCGGCTGGATCATCGAAGACGACTATGACAGTGAATTTCGCTATGCAGGACGCCCCATTCCGGCGATGGCGGGTTTCGACCGGCTGAACCGCACAATCTATGTCGGTAGCTTCTCAAAGATCTTTTCCAACACCCTGCGCCTTGGCTATCTGATCGTCCCTCAGGCCCTGACGGATCACTTCCGCACCTCGCTCGAACGCTTTGGTCTGCGCGCCAGTTACATGCCGCAACAGGCCCTGGCCGAGTTCATCCGCGATGGCGAGTTCTATCGCCATCTGCGCCGGGTGCGCCGCACCTATGGTGAGCGGCGCAAGTATCTGCTGGATCGGCTGACCCGGGACTTTCCCGACGTTGGCTCGCTGGTGGATCATCAGGCAGGGATGCAGGTCGCCTTTCATCTGCGTGACGGCTTCGATGACACAACGCTTGCCGCGCATGCGCAAAAGCTGGGTTTGAACGTCGACACGCTGTCGCATTTCTGCGCAGACGGGGCGGACTACAACGGTTTCCTTCTGGGCTATTGCGGATTTTCCATCGAAGAGCTGGAAAAGGCCCTGACCCGCCTTGAACAGATATTCGCCCCCTCACACCGGAGCCGCTGATGCAAAGCCGCCGTTTCATGCAAGTTGATGTCTTCACGCCCACCCCGACCCAAGGCAACGGGCTGGCGGTTGTGCTGGATGGGGACGGGCTGAGCGATCAGCAGATGCAGGATTTCGCCACCTGGACCAACCTGGCCGAGACCACGTTCATCCAATCACCCACCTCACCGGACGCAGATTATCGCCTGCGCATCTTCTCGCTGTCGGGCGAGATGCTTTTTGCGGGGCACCCCACGTTGGGCAGCTGCGCGGCCTGGTTGGCGGCGGGGGGTGCACCGAAACGCTTCGGCTGTGTTGTACAGGAATGCGGAGTTGGCCTTGTCGAGATCGATCAAACCGGCCCAATGCCCGCCTTTACCGCGCCTGCAACCGCGGTGGACGCCCTGGACCCGGAGCAGGTGGAGCGCATCTGCGCAGCACTTGCACTGTCCCGTGACCGGATCACCCGCACCGCGCGTCTGAACAATGGCCCCACATGGCAGGTGATCGAATTGCAAAGAGCTGCCGACGTGCTGGCGGTGAAACCCTTCACCACACGCGGACCCGAATTTCGCGGCGTTGCACTGCTTGGACAGGGAGGCGAGGCAGACGTTGAAGTTCGAAACCTTGGCCCCGCCAGCTCCATGAGCGAGGACCCGATAACCGGATCGCTGAACGCGGCCCTTGCCTGCTGGAAATACGAAACCGGGGGCTGGACCGGGCCAAAGGTGATCGCGCAAGGCACCTGCATCGGTCGCACGGGTCGCGTTTATGCCGATTGTCGCGAGGGCACCGTGTGGATCGGCGGCCAAAGCCACATTCTCATCGACGGCACAGTGACCCTGTAGCTTACCCCTCCAGAGAGACCCAAAGGACGGTTGCGTCCTCTTCGCTGGTCGAGACACAGCCATGTCCCATGCCGCTGTCATAATAAACGGAATCCCCCGCCTGCATCTTCAGTGGCCGGTAATGCTCGGTAAAAAGCGTCAACTCGCCCCCCAGAACAAACATGAACTCTTCGCCCCGGTGACGCACCCAGCTTTCAAACTCGGTCACATCGCGCGCCTTTATGGTGCTGATGTAGGGGACCATGCGTTTGCTTGTCAGTTCACTGCACAGCAGCTCGTGATCATAGGTGGTGGTTTCCTTGTGCTCGCCCTGCCCCTTACGGGTGAAATCGCGGCGGCCCGAGATATCGCTTTGCGCAGACTGCACAAACAGCTGCGGCGTTTCCAATTCCAGCGTCTGCATCAAGCGGCGGATGATCTCGAAACTGGGGCGGGTCTGGTTGTTTTCGATCTTTGAAAGGGTCGAGCGACCAATGGCTGCCGCCTTGGCCGCTTCCTCCAGCGTCAGGCCCTTTTCCTTGCGCGCATCGCGAATCATTTTCCCCAAAACTTCGCCATCCGGGGCCTCACTTGCCTCGGCCGCGATACCGCTCTCTTCGATTTGAACTGGTTCCATCGACCCATTTTCCTTGTTTCCCGCAGAGCTTAGCCACGACCTAGTTCATAGTCAAAATTTCTCAACAATAGTTTTTGTTGCTTATAGGGGAAAAGTTTCCTAAAGGAGTCACAACGCAGCATACAGGCACATTCGGCGACAATCCGCTACGCGCCATCTCGGGGAGGAGACAGCCATGAGCGCATTTGATCTGATCGTGATCGGAGGCGGTCCGGGCGGCTATGTCGCAGCAATCCGTGCAGCCCAGTTGGGCCTGTCGGTCGCCTGTGTCGAAGGGCGCGGCGCCTTGGGTGGCACTTGCCTGAACGTCGGCTGCATCCCCTCGAAAGCTTTGTTGACCTCCTCGGCCAAGTTTGCCGAACTCTCCCATGTCTCCTCACACGGCATCTCGGTCGAGGGGGTCAGCATTGATCTGGGCGCCATGATGGGGCGCAAGGACAAGGTGGTGGGCGATCTGACCAAAGGGATCGCATTCCTGTTCAAGAAGAACGGTGTTGAGCATATCGAAGGCTGGGCCAGCATCCCCGCCCCTGGTCAGGTCAAGGTTGGCGACGACCTTTATGAAGCCAAAAACATCATGATCGCCACCGGCTCGGAACCAACCCCGCTGCCGGGTGCCGAGATTGATGAGGTCGACGTTGTCAGTTCGACTGGTGCGCTGGCGCTGGATTCAGTACCAGAGCATCTGGTTGTTGTGGGCGCAGGCGTGATCGGCCTGGAACTGGGGCAGGTCTGGGCCCGTCTGGGCGCCAAGGTGACCGTCGTTGAATTCCTCGACCGTATCCTGCCCGGCATTGACGGCGAAATCGCCAAGCTGTCGCAGCGCGCATTGTCTAAGCGGGGGCTGAAGTTCCAGCTTGGGCGCGCGGTAAAGACCGTCGAAAAGACCGACGCAGGTCTGTCGCTGACCGTCGAGCGTGTTGGCAAAGATAAAATCGAGCAGATCGAAGCGGACAAGGTGCTGATCGCCATTGGCCGCCGCCCGGTCACACGTGGTTTGGGCCTCGAAGAGCTCAGGGTCGCCGTGAACGCGCGTGGCTTTATCGAGGTTGATGGCACGTTCCAGACCTCGGTCCCCGGCATTTATGCCATTGGCGATTGCGTTCCCGGCCCGATGCTGGCGCACAAAGCCGAAGAGGATGGTGTCGCCTGTGCCGAGACGCTGGCAGGGCAGCATGGGCACGTGGATTACAACACTGTTCCGGGCGTCGTGTATACTGATCCCGAAGTTGCCTCGGTCGGTCAAACCGAAGAGGCCCTGAAAGACGCGGGCACCGACTATATCAGCGGCAAGTTCACCTTCATGGCCAACTCGCGTGCTCGGTCGACCGGCGAAACCGATGGCGCGGTCAAGGTTCTGGCCACACCCGAAGGGCAGATCTTGGGCGCACACATCTGCGGCGCGCATGGCGGTGATCTGATCGCTGAGCTGGTGCTGGCCATGACCAAAGGTGCCACCGTCGAAGAGGTCGCGCGCACCTGCCACGCCCACCCCGCCATGGGCGAAGCGGTGAAAGAGGCCTGCCTCGACGCGCTTGGCCGCGCCATTCACGCATAAGGGGAACCGCCAGATGACCATCCAGCTTCGCCACCCCGAGAAGTCCAAAAAGGCCGACAGCGTGATCCCGCGCAAGCCCAAGTGGATCCGCAAGAAAAAGATCGAAAGCGCCGAGTACTATGAAACCCGCCGCCTGATGCGCGATCACAACCTGACGACCGTCTGCGAAGAAGCCGCCTGTCCCAACATCGGCGAATGCTGGTCGCAGCGCCACGCCACCATGATGATCATGGGCGAGACCTGCACCCGCGGCTGTTCTTTCTGCAACGTGGCCACCGGCAAGCCAGACACTTTGGATGTGTTCGAACCGGGCCGGGTTGCGCAGGCCGTCAAGAAACTTGGTCTGCGCCATGTGGTGATCACATCCGTGGATCGCGACGATCTGGACGACGGCGGCGCCGAACACATCGCGCAGACCATCCGCGCCGTGCGCCACCAGAACCCCAACACCACCATCGAAGTTCTGACCCCCGATTTCCTGGGCAAAGGCGACGCGGCGCAAGCCGTCTTCGAGGCCGCGCCAGATGTGTTCAACCACAACCTGGAAACCGTGCCGCATTTGTATCCACGCGTGCGCCCCGGTGCTCGTTACTATACCTCGCTGCGGTTGCTGGACGACGCCAAGCGCGCCAACCCGCAGATCTTCACAAAATCCGGCTTGATGGTCGGCCTGGGAGAGACAATGAACGATGTGCGTCAGGTCATGGATGACCTGCGCGCGGCCCAGGTCGATTTTCTGACCGTCGGCCAATACCTGCAGCCCACCCCCAAACACCACCCGATCGACCGGTTCTGGACGCCTGAGGAGTTCACCCAGCTGGAACAGATCGCAAAGGGCAAGGGATTCCTCGGCGTATCCGCAACGCCGTTGACCAGATCCTCGTTCCATGCGGACGAAGATTTTGCCGCCTTGAAACAGGCCCGCCAACAGACGCTTGCGTCCGGCACCTGACCTTCAAGGCAAATGACCAGACGCAAATGGGAGGGAAACCATGGAAGCGTTAAATTCAATCGTAGGAGCCATCAATGGCGTCGTATGGGGGCCGCTGATGCTGGTCCTCATCCTTGGCGTTGGCTTCTTCCTGCAGGTCGGCCTGAAGTTCATGCCGATCCTGAAGTTGGGCACGGGCTTCAGCCTGCTGTTCAAAGGCCGTGAAGGCCAAGGCGAAGGCCAGATCAGCCCGTTCAACGCACTGATGACCTCGCTGTCGGCCACCATTGGCACAGGGAACATCGCCGGTGTTGCCACCGCTGTCTTCCTGGGCGGTCCAGGCGCCTTGTTCTGGATGTGGATGACCGCCCTGGTGGGCATGGCCACCAAATATGCCGAAGCTGTCTGTGCCGTGAAATATCGCGAGACCGACGAGCTGGGCAACTTTGTTGGTGGTCCGATGTACTACATCAAAAACGGCCTCAGCTCGAAGTGGTACTTCCTGGCACCTGCCTTTGCCCTGTTCGGCGCGATTGCCGCGTTCGGCATCGGCAACGGCGTGCAGGCCAATGGTGTTGCACAGGTTCTGGACAGCAACTTTGGCGTCAACACATCCGTAACCGGCGTTGTGCTGATGGTCCTGACCGCAGCCGTTATCCTGGGTGGCATCACCCGCATCGGTGCTGTGGCTGGTAAACTGGTGCCCTTCATGGCCGTCAGCTACATCATCGCAGGTCTGCTGGTTCTGCTGATCAACATCGGCGCCATCGGCGACGCGCTGAGCCTGGTGTTCACGCACGCTTTCACTCCGTCGGCTGCCGAAGGTGGCTTTGCCGGTGCCGCCGTCTGGGCCGCGATCCGCTTTGGTGTGGCCCGTGGTGTGTTCTCGAACGAAGCCGGTCTGGGTTCGGCTCCGATCGCACACGCTGCAGCCTCGACCGCAGGTCCGGTAAACCAGGGTCTGGTGGCAATGCTGGGTACGTTCATCGACACCATCATCGTCTGCTCGATCACCGGTCTGGCCATCATCGCCTCTGGCGCATGGCTCAGCGGTGAAAGCGGTGCGGCTTTGACCTCGCTGGCCTTTGAAACCTCGCTGCCGGGTATCGGTGGTGCACTGATCGCCATTGCTCTGTCGATCTTTGCCTTCACCACCATCCTGGGCTGGTCGTTCTACGGCGAAAAATGCGTGGGCTTCTTCTTTGGCGCCAAGGCGCTGATGCCTTACCGCGTGCTGTGGATCGTCGCGATCTACTTTGGTGCAACCGCCGATCTGGGTTTTGTCTGGCTGCTGGCCGACACGCTGAACGCCATGATGGCGATCCCGAACCTGATCGCCCTGGCGCTGCTCAGCCCGGTTGTCTTCAAGCTGACCAAGGAATTCTTCGCCTCTGGCGGGGCCTCGGAAAGCGGCGACAGCACGGCTGCTGAGTAACACGAACCCTTCGAGAGGGCCGTACCCCGGCCCTCTCATCCCAAAACAGAATTCTTGCCTCGTGAGGAGACGACAGATGGCTACGAAAATCCTGCTTCCGATCGACCACACCGATGACCGGTCCTGGAAAAAGGCGCTGGCGACCGCGCTGGAACAGGCCAAGTTCTATGGCGCAGAACTGCACGCCGTCGAGGTCATCCCCGAGATCATCCAACTGCCGAACCTGCCCGAGGGCTATGGTTCCGGCGCCCGCGACTTTGTCCGCGGCAAAGTCCAGGCCATCCTGATGGCAAACGACGCATCCCATGTGCCCGTGCACATCGAAGAAGGCAGCGTTTACCGCGAAATCTTAAAGCTCGCCCACAAGGACGGCTATGACATGATCATCATGGCATCGGCCAAAGGCGACTTCCCGAATTATGAAATTGGTCCGAACCTGGCCCGGGTGGTGCGCAACGCGCATTGCACCGTTATGGTCGTCCGTGACTGATCCCGACCCGTCAACTGAAAGGCACCTGTCATGACCGACGCGCCCAAACGCACACCTCTTTACGATCTGCACGTCGAACTCGGCGGCAAGATGGTCGATTTCGCGGGCTGGGAAATGCCCGTACAATACCCCATGGGCATCATGGGCGAGCACAATCACACCCGCGCCAAGGCTGGCCTGTTTGACGTCAGTCACATGGGTCAGGTGATCCTGCGCGGCGAAAACGTGGGTGAAAAGCTCGAAACGCTTTGCCCACAGGCCTATGCCACCCTGAAAGAGGGCAAGGCGCGTTATGGTTTCTTCACCAACGAAGACGGCGGGATCATGGACGACCTGATCGTGTCAAATGCAGGCGATCACTACTTTGTCGTCGTGAACGCGGCTCTCCGTCACCAGGACATCCCGCATATGGCGGCCAACCTGGATGGTGTCGAAGTGACCGAGATCTTTGACCGCGCGCTGGTTGCCGTCCAAGGCCCGTCGGCCGAAAACGTTGTGGGTGATTTGTGCCCCGCCGCGCGTGAACTGAAGTTCATGGAAACCACTGTGGCGGACATCAACGGCGTCGAATGCCGCATCTCTCGTCTGGGGTACACCGGCGAAGACGGCTATGAAATCTCGATCCCCGAGGACAAGGCCATCGAAGTGTCACGCGCGTTCCTGGCACATGACGATTGTGAGCCTGCGGGTCTGGGCGCACGTGACAGCCTGCGCCTTGAAGCGGGTCTGTGCCTTTATGGCAATGACATCGACCAGTCGACCTCGCCCGTCGAGGCAAGCTTGGGTTGGGCGATGCAAAAACGCCGCAAGGAAGAGGGCGGGTTCCCCGGTGCCGCGCGCATCCAAAAGGAACTGGCCGAAGGCGCCGCCAAGAAACTGGTTGGCATCAAACCGACAGGCCGCGCCCCTGCCCGTCAACACGTTGAAATCCAATGTCTTGAAGGCAATACTATCGGCGAGATCACCTCGGGCGGCTTTGGTCCCACTGTCGGTGGACCGGTGGCCATGGGCTATGTCTCGGCAGGCCACGGCGAGCCGGGCGAGAAGGTCAACCTGATCATTCGCGGCAAGGTTCAACCTGCCGAAATCGTATCGCTGCCCTTCGTGCAGCAAAACTACAAACGCTAAACAGAGAGCAACTTGAACATGGCTATCTATTATTCCGAAGAGCACGAATGGGTTCTGGTCGAGGGCGACACCGCCACCATCGGCATCACACAGCACGCCGCTGACCAGCTGGGCGAAATCGTCTTCATCGAGCAGCGCGAAGAAGGCGATGAATTCGAAAAGGGCGACGAGATCGGCGTGATCGAATCCGTCAAAGCCGCGTCCGAAATCTATGCCCCCGTCGATGGCGAAGTGGTCGCTGTGAACGGCGACCTGGAAGAGACCCCCGGTAAGCTGAACGAAAGCCCCGAGGGCGACGCCTGGATCTACAAGATCAAACTGTCGGACGCCTCGCAGCTCGAAGAGCTGATGGATCTGGATGGCTACAAAGCCCTGATCGGCTAAGTCTTCATTTGCCAAACACGCCCGGCGGCAGACCGCCGGGCCGGACATTTGACCTCAGGAGCGCTGAAATGGCCTTCAAACTCACCGATTACGAAGCTTACGATTTCGCCAATCGCCGCCACATCGGCCCGTCGCCCACCGAAATGCGCGATATGCTCAAGGTGATCGGCTTCAAAACCCTGGACGAGCTGATCGACGCCACCGTCCCCCCTGCGATCCGCCAGAAAGAGGCGCTCGATTGGGGTCCGGCGATGACCGAGCGCGACGCGCTCTTCCACATGAAAGAGATCGCGAGCAAGAACAAGGTTCTGACCTCGCTGATCGGTCAGGGCTATTACGGCACCACGACGCCAGCGCCGATCCTGCGCAACATTCTGGAAAACCCGGCGTGGTACACGGCCTATACCCCCTACCAGCCCGAGATTTCCCAAGGCCGTCTTGAGGCGCTGTTGAACTTCCAGACCATGGTCAGCGACCTGACCGGGCTGGATGTAGCCAACGCTTCGCTTCTGGACGAAGCCACCGCAGCAGCCGAAGCCATGGCTATGGCCAAGCGTGGCGGCCGGTCCAAAGCCAACAACGCGGCCTTCTTTGTCGACAAAAACTGCCACGCCCAAACCATCGCCGTGATCAAAACCCGCGCCGAGCCTCTGGGCATCGACGTGCAGGTTGCCGACCCTGCCGAGCTGGAAGCCGGTGCCGTCTTTGGCGCGATCTTCCAGTATCCGGGCACCAACGGCCACGTGCAGGACTTCACCGATCAGATCGCCGCGCTGCATGAAAACAAGGCCATCGCCATTGTTGCCGCCGACATCCTGTCGCTGGCACTGCTGAAATCGCCCGGTGAAATGGGCGCGGACATCGCCATCGGCTCGACCCAGCGGTTCGGCGTTCCCATGGGATATGGTGGCCCCCACGCCGCTTACATGGCAACCACCGACAAGCTGAAGCGCGCGATGCCGGGCCGTATCATCGGTGTGTCCATCGACAGCCGTGGCAACAAGGCCTATCGCCTGGCGCTGCAAACCCGCGAGCAGCACATCCGCCGCGAGAAAGCGAACTCGAACGTCTGTACCGCTCAGGCGCTGCTGGCCGTGATCGCGTCGATGTACGCCGTGTACCACGGCCCTGACGGCATCAAAGCGATTGCCCAGTCGGTGCACCGCAAGACCTCGCGTCTGGCCAATGGTCTGGAAGCCGCCGGTTTCGCGGTTGAGCCCGAAGTGTTCTTTGACACCATCACCGTCGAAGTCGGCCACCTGCAGAACGTCGTGATGGAGGCCGCAGTGGCCCGTGGCGTCAACCTGCGCAAGGTTGGTGAGACGAAGGTTGGTATCTCGCTCGACGAACAGACCCGCCCGGAAACCATCGAGGCCGTCTGGGGTGCCTTTGGCATCGACCGCAAAGACGACAGCTCGGAAAAGCACTATCGCCTGCCCGACTATGCGCTGCGTGAAAGCGAGTATCTGACCCACCCGATCTTCCACAAGAACCGGGCCGAGGCCGAGATCACCCGCTACATGCGCCGCCTGGCGGACCGCGATCTGGCGCTGGACCGTGCCATGATCCCGCTGGGGTCCTGCACCATGAAGCTGAACGCCACGATCGAGATGATCCCGGTCACCTGGCCCGAGTTTGGTAATCTGCACCCCTTCTGCCCCGAAGATCAGGCGCAGGGCTATCATCAGATGATCGATGATCTGAACGACAAGCTGTGCCAGATCACCGGCTATGACGCGATTTCCCAGCAGCCCAACTCGGGTGCGCAGGGTGAATACGCGGGCCTGCTGACCATCCGCAACTACCACTTCGCCCGTGGCGAAGGGCACCGGAACGTCTGCCTGATCCCGACATCGGCACACGGCACCAACCCGGCGTCGGCGCAGATGGTGGGCTGGAAGGTTGTTCCGATCAAAGCGGATGACAACGGCAACATCGATCTGGTGGATTTCCGCGAGAAGGCTGAAAAGCACTCGAACGAGCTGGCAGGCTGCATGATCACATACCCCTCGACCCACGGCGTCTTCGAGACCACCGTGCAAGAGGTCTGTGACATCACGCACGAGCATGGCGGTCAGGTCTATATCGACGGGGCCAACATGAACGCCATGGTGGGTCTGTCGCGTCCGGGTGACATTGGCGGCGACGTCAGCCACCTGAACCTGCACAAGACCTTCTGCATCCCGCATGGCGGTGGCGGCCCCGGCATGGGTCCGATCGGCGTCAAGGCGCACCTGACCGAACACCTGCCGGGTCACCCGGAATACGGCACCGCCGTGGGTCCGGTTTCTGCGGCGCCCTTCGGCTCGCCTTCGATCCTTCCTGTCTCGTGGGCCTATGTGCTGCTGATGGGTGGTGCAGGTCTGACGCAAGCGACCAAAGTGGCGATCCTGAATGCCAACTACATCGCGGCGCGTCTGAAGGATTCCTATCCGATCCTCTACACCTCGGAAACGGGCCGTGTTGCGCATGAATGCATCCTGGACACCCGCCCGCTGAACGACGAAGCCCACGTCTCTGTGGACGATGTTGCCAAGCGTCTGGTGGACTCGGGCTTCCACGCCCCGACCATGTCCTGGCCGGTGGCTGGCACGCTGATGGTGGAACCCACGGAATCCGAACCGATGGCAGAGCTGGACCGCTTCTGCGATGCCATGATCTCGATCCGTCAGGAAGCGCAGGACATCATCGACGGCAAGATCGACGCGGAAAACAACCCGCTCAAGAACGCGCCGCACACGGTGCGTGATCTGGTGGGTGAATGGGATCGTCCCTACACCCGCGAGCAGGCGTGTTTCCCTCCGGGCAACCTGGGCGTCGACAAATACTGGCCGGTCGTCAACCGGGTCGACAACGCCTATGGCGACCGCAACCTGATCTGCACCTGCCCGCCCATGTCGGACTACGAAGACGACGCCTGATCCAACTCGGGTCACCAAACCAACCAGCCCTGCCGGGATATCTCGGCAGGGCACACCCTCCCCTTTTTTCAGGGTGCCCCCAAGACTGACGCGATCCATCACCAGGAGGAGACAGGCATGACCTTTTTCAATCCGGTTTCAGACACCGCTCAATGCACCCTTGCCCCTGCGGGCACGACACCCTTGCACGACATCGATATCCTGCTGCCCGACGGCGCGCCGATTGCTGGAACCCGGATGATCGAGGACATGTTCACCGCCGCCAACGAGTTGCTGACTGACGGCGGATACAGCCTGTCCGTGCGGCATCTGTCCGAGCCGCATCATCAGGATCCCCGCCGCTGGAGCCGCCGAACGGTGGTGTTTCTGGGCGACATTCACAGCCGCTGGCAGGTCTCCGACAGCGACCGGCACAAGGTGCAACGCATCATCCGTCTGGCCCCGCGCACGGTGTTGGTGGGCGGCGCCGTGTTCCTGCTGGGCGAAACCGGCATGCGTGATAACCACCAGATCGCCGTGCACCCCAATTTTCTGGCCGCTGCGGAAGAAGAGCACCTGACCCCGGCCCAGGGTGGCGGACACACCGCCCATTCGAACGCCTTGCACAGCGCCACCAGCCCCTTTGCCGCGCTGACCCTGTTCATTGACTTGATCCGGGACGATCACGGGCAATTCATAGCAGGCGCCCTGGCCGAATATCTGGGCTTGTCGCATCCATCCGAGCGCACCCGCAGCAAGGTCGCCCTGCACTTGAAACAACGCGCCGAGGGCGACGCCCTGATCGCGCGCATTCTGGACCTGATGCAAGACCACATCGAAGAGCCCAAGCGGGTGCGCGATCTGGCCCGTCAGGTGGGCGTCTCAACCCGCAAGCTGGAGCGGCGGTTCCAGGAAAAGACCGACACCACGCCCTTGGTTGCGTACCGCAACCTGCGGATCGAACGGGCGCATCAACTGATGATACATTCCAGCCTGTCACTGCCCGAAATCGTGATCGCGACCGGATTCAGCTCGCTCACCAACCTCAGCTATTGGTGCCGCAAGGAACTGGGTTCGAGCCCACGTACGCTACGCCGTCAGGCTTTTGCCACTGCAAATGAGGCACGCAGCGCATAAGGTCCAAGGACAGAAATTAGAGTTTCAGAAGACGACCCAGACGCTCAGCAATGTGCTGAATACCGCAATGATCCCCAAAGACGCCAGCAAGACGGCAAAGGTGATCAGGGTCTTGTCCAGACCGTTTGAAGGCGGGGTCGCGGTGTGGGATTCGTTGCTCATGCCCCTGACCTATTGGGTCCCACGGCTGTCTTCAATAAGCGGGAAAACGCCCGGCGAAATCCCGCTTGCGGATTGCCTCATGATGCAGCCGCAAGGGCCAGTTCGCCGGAATCATACCACTGCGCTCAATAAGCACCCCGGCCACTCAAGACGGCACGAAACGTGCGAAACATGATTTGGATATCGGTCAATACCGACACATGCCGGGCATAGGCCAGATCCAGCGCGATCATCTCGTCAAAACCGATGTCGGCACGTCCGGACACCTGCCAAAGCCCCGTGATGCCAGGCAATACGCTGTGACGCCCATGTGCCTTGGCCGGGTAAGCCGCAACCTCTTGCGGCAGCGCGGGGCGCGGACCGACCAGTGACATGTCCCCCTTCAGCACATTGAACAGCTGTGGCAGCTCATCCAGCGACCAACGGCGAATGAATTGGCCCACCGGAGTGACGCGCGGATCGCTTTTGAGCTTGAAGCAGACACCATCGCGTTCGCTTTGTTCAATCAGCTGGTCACGACGCGCCTCGGCGTCCTGGTACATCGAGCGAAACTTCAACATCCGGAACGATCGGCCGTAAAGACCGACGCGGGTCTGCACAAAAAACACCGGCCCGCGAGACGTGATCGCCACAAGGCCCGCGACGATTGCCAGCACTGGCCACACTGCCAGCAGGATGAGAACCACCAACCCGAGATCCAGCACCCGTTTAGGGTTGAGCTTTGGCAACAGGCGGCGACGTTTGGTCGGTGCAAGTGAGGTCATGGTCATGGCGATCTCCTGTTGTGCAAGGCATCAAGTCCGAACACTGAGCCAAGGGTCTTTTGACAGCGCGTTGCGCATCACGGCGACGCTTCCATTGCGCGGCAATGTGTCGAGCCGGTCGATTTGGGACAAAACTGCATCTTTGGGATCCGAGGGGTGCATTGCCAGAACACCCACATCGCTTGCGGACAGGACAAACTGGCATGCCAGACGGTTGGTCAAGCTTCCGGCCGACACCACGATGACGTCAAAGTCTTCCACCAGACTGTCGAGCGCGGTGCGGACCATCGGGGCGGAAACAGACGAGTCATCAATGTCGCTGTCGATCCCCTTGCGCAGCTCCCAGGCACCGGTGCTGCCACGCATGGCCCGCGGCTGACCTCCCTCGTGGCTCAGAACGCTGCGCCAACGGTTTGCCTGGACCGAGGTCGAGGACACGCCAATGTCAGCTTCGACAAACAGCGCTTTCATCCGAGCGCGCGCGCAGCTGGCCGCCAAGGCACGCGCCAATTCTGTGGTGGAGCGATCAGTGACGCAGGTGACTGCGATGATCGGTGCCTTGCCCACCAGTCGCGGCTGCCGCAAGGGGCGCAGTTGCAGTTCATTGCGCAGCAGGTCAGCGGCACAGTCATCGCTGCAATCCACATCCGAGACCTGCAACACCGGCAAACGATGTTCCACAGGCGTCAGAGTTTCGGCAAAGCGCAGGCTGCGATCCGTCAGACCCAACCCCAAAGCAATCAAAACTGCCAGGCCCACTCCGCCGACAAGTCCACCCGCAGCAAGCATCTTGCGGCTGTCACTGACCGGGCTGGTAGGCAGCGAGGCAGGAGACATCAGCACAGCGTAACCCGGCAACGCACGCCCGGATTCCAGGCGGATCACCTCAAGCGCGCGGCGCGTCTCTTCCAGCAGCCTTTGCGCCTGGTCGATATCCTGTTCAACCTGGTCTAGCTCGATCCGGCGGCGGTTGAGATCCCACGCTTCTTTTCGGGCGACGTCCAGTTGACCTTCGACTTTGGTGAACAGCGCGCGAATGTCGGCCAGGCTGGTGTCTGGCCCTTCGGCCGACGCATCGGTCAGTGCACCGGTCTGACCCAGCACCTTGATCTGCTCGCGCCGGTCGGCAAGCGCGGTTTCGATTACTTCGATCTCGTCCAGCTTGGCTTTGACCTTCAATTCGAACCGGGAATTGTTCTGACCTTGGTATCCGGCACGCAGGCCGGCCAGCTGGCTCATCAATTTGGCCCGTTCAAAGTTCAGGTCCGCCATCGCCCGATCCAGAAGCGTCGCGCGCATGATCTCTTCGTCAGACGTATCGGCCGAGGCGCCGCCGTTGTTGGCTTCCAGCGCAATCAAGGTTGCCGCCACTTCGGACTTGCGGGCCGCAAGGGCATCAATCTGGGCGATTTTTTCCACATGTGCCTTGGCTAGAGCGTTCATTCCGTACTCACCGCCGACCTCAAGCTGAGTCGCGCGCAGGTCGTCCAATCGGTCCACCAACTCAAGTTCCCGCGCGTTCAATTCAGACAGGCGCACGGCAGAGCGCGACACCTCGGCCTCGGTTTGCAGGTTCAGATACGACGACACAACGGCGTCCAGCTTCGCTTTGGCAAAGTCGGGTTCGCGGCTTTTGGTTTTCAGGACAATCAGGCTGTCTGAACGCCGAACTTCGATTGAGCCCGACAAATCCGAAACCCGCATACCTTCAGCGGTTTCGCGGTCAGAGCTTGTGATGGTCGCATGCGCCCGTGACATGACCGGGTGCGAGGCAACATAACTGGTCTCGGCCTTGACGAAACTGTCAAAGGTTTTGAGGACCGAAGCCTCACCAGTGGAATAGAGAATATTGGTTTCCTGGGGAAAAACGCGCAAGATGGCCTGCGCTTCGTAAAGCTGATCGCCAGCAAGCAGCCCAAGGCAAGCGCCAATCAACCCGAGTCCCCCAGCCCCAGCGATGGTGCGTTTCCAGCGACCACGCATTGCCCGTGCGCCAGAGACCAGCGGGTTCTGTTCCGGGATCTCGGTAGACGGTTGGGCCTGCATGATCGGATCGTCACCCGCAGGCTGAGAGAGAGCTGCAAGCGCCATGGTTATCGCACCACCCGTGAGGTCAGGTCTCGTTCCCAGCGAAGGCTTTGAGACGTTTCAAAGAGCAAGACCAATCGCACCCAGGTGACAACGGCCAGGAAAATGGCAATTGGCAACGCATCGCGCGGAGATATGAACGCCCGACCCAACATCCGGAACCGGCTGGTGCGTTCGGGGCTTGGCAACCCCAACTTGGAGATCTCTCGCGCACCCCGCAGACTGCGGCGGCGGATGCTCACAAGCGCGCTGAGCTTCGTGGGCGATCGCGCCACGAAAATGCACCTTGATACCGTTGCGATCTGCGCGTCACAAAAGCTGCGACGGATGTATTCGTCATCAGCCGTGACATCAGGCAGCGGAAACACCTGCTCGGCCCCTTTGGCCGACAAGGCGAAGAGCCCACCAAACTTGCCACGGTCGAAATAGGGGTTCGACCGCCATCCCTGGTAAAATGCCCGCACCGCAGTCGAGGCATGGGTGGTGTCGACATCCATCCGACCGCAGGCCGCATCTGTCCCTTCGGCAGTCACAGCAACGGACAAGGCCGCAACAGATTCCGCAGTCACGTCCAAATCCGCGTCCATGCAGACAACCGGCGCGCTCTTGTCCGCCGCGGCATAGCCAAGGTTCATGGCGTGACACTTGCCCGCCGTATCACATTCGATGACCTGCGCTTGCGGCAAAGCGGCACGCGCACGCGCTGCGGTCGCGTCCGAACAACCGTTGGCAATCACGATGACCTGGAATTCGGCCAGGTTCAGGCCGCGCGACAAAAACCACAATGTGCGTCCAATGACGGCTGCCTCGTTATGCGCCGGAATGAGGATTGTCGCTTTGGTCATAGCGAACGCGCCGCATTGTTGGACGACACCTGCTGCTGTTCCTCGTGACCGCCCCAGACAAAGGTCCGAATGACATCGAGCAAGGGTTCAAGCTTGGCGCCGTCAGGTTGAATTGGCATCATCTCGACTTCGAACGCATAGCGCGCATACCAATCCAAGGTTTCGTGCAAGGCCTCGGCATCATTCGCCACCGTCACATTCGACAAGCGCATCATCTCCTGCGCAGTGTCCAACTGATGGTCATTGCGGTGTTCGCCGAACTCGGACCTGCGCGGCATCAGGACGATGGGTTTGCCCAACTCTGCGGCCGAAAGGATCGTGCCCATGCCCGCATGCGCCACAATCAACTTTGCGGCCTTGAAGCGTTGACGAAATTCTCGTTGACCCAGATGCTCGACCGTTTCCATATGGTGGAATGCACATTGGCCATCGCCCGTCTGAGCCAGGACTGGAACACCCGGATTGCTTCCGGCCCAATCATCCAGAGCATGCAGCATCCGACGAAAAGGCAGTTGTGTGCCAACAGTTGCGAAAATCATGAGGTTATCCCGTCGAAGTCGTGAAGAAAGGTTCAGATGATTGCGCCGCGGTACTCGGCGCCACTCAGATCGGCCACGGCGGGCCATTGCGAGAGAACGCGGTCTGCCACATCCAGCGACAGCCGGGCCGAAATCGACAACGAACGGGCATTGGCAATTGAGTCGATGAACATCGTGCGCGCTCCGATCAGGCGTGCCACTCGGATCGCAAGAAACCCACCGGCTGCTCCCGTCGAAATCACCACATCAGGACGCAGGCGCAGCACGATCCAGGCCAGCCGCAGCGCGCAAAGAGCCAGACGCAGCGGCGTGTCCTTGTTGGCATCCGGATAGGTGTGAACATGGCCGTCACGCACCCGGTCAGCCGCGGTGCTATCCGTGGTGGCGTAATGCACCTCGGTCCCGTCAAAGGCAGGTGCAAGGTGTTGCATCTGAACCCAGTGACCGCCTCCGGACGAGACGGCAAGAACGACGGGTTTTTGGCGTGAATGTTTAGTCATTGATATGCTCCCAAGCTTCTCTTCGATGCCTTGAGAACAAATCTAGCGTGTCATAACCCCTTGATGTGCAGTCGCAAAAGTCACCTTTGCGCCGATAAAGGTGAGCCTAGCTATGCTTTGGGATAGAACGCTGTCTAATCGCAGTTGGCAGCAGATCAGCATAGAGGTCAACAAGGCGATCCGCCTTGGAGGACCACAGTCCCTCACGCAGGACCTTGGCCTTGGCGCCCGCGCCCAGACGGGTCCGCGATGGTGCGTCCTGAGCCAGTGATCGCAGGGCGTCGGCAACACCCTTCGCCAGCTGTTCCGGGGTCTCCACCGGCAAACGCAGACCGCATGTATCGTCCACGATCCAACCCGGACCACCACGGTTGGCCGTCACGACGGGCAACCCATGGCGCATCGCCTCGTACAAGACACCGCCGGCGGGTTCACGAAACGATGGAAAGCAGAACACGTCGTGCGACGCATAAAGCGTTTCTAGCTGGTCGCGGGGCACCTGGCCCAGAAACTCGACACGGTCGGACACGCCAAGGCGCTCCGCCTCTGCTCGGCACAGGTCAAGTTCCTCTCCGCTGCCCGCGCTGGTCAGAGTGATCCCGGGCATGTCCCGCAAGTGTGCCAATGCACGTACCGTGTCACGCAAACCTTTTGTGCGCACGGCGCGGCCCACATGCAGGACGCGCATTTGACCAGGAAGCTGCGGGCGAGCGACCTCAGGCTCGACATCGTCGATGCCAAGTTCAAGCATTGCTTCGAACCGCTGCAAAGGCACATCGCCCAGGACATCCCGCACGTAGGGTGCGACACCCAGAATGCAGGCTGCCTGCGAATAGCTGGCACGCAACCAGGGATCATGCCGAAAACGATAGGCATCCAATGCCCGCAGCCGGGTGAAAAGTGGCGCGCTTGCAACTTCGGAGCGAAAGGCCTCGGGCGTTTCCAACGCGCCACCCAAGGGGCCAATGACAAAGGGCATGTCGAAATGGCGCAACGGCGAGGCATAGCGCGCCGCTTGGGGCATCAGCTGGTGAGCAATGTCGAAACGCTCATTCCGTTTCAATTGATCCGTGATCCAACGACGCACGTGACGTGCAAACACGGGCCATGCAGGTTTGAGCATGGCGTTCAGTCGCTCGTGTTTTCTGGCCCATGCAGGCTCGGGCCAGGTGACAACCTTGGCCATTGGCAGCTGAGCCGCGACGCTCTCACGCCCGTCACGTTGAAAGGTCAACAGGGTCAAGTCCACGCGCTCTGACAGCGCTCGGGCCCATTTGAAGGCGATCAGGGCCTCGCCGACATCCGTTGCATCGACATTTGGGGCGATCAGCAGGACGCGCATCATTGGGCTGCCCGATTGGTCGACGCGGATCTCAACTTGGGCCATGCACGCGGCAGATCCCGTACCACCGACAGGAAGTGCAGCGCGCGGTTCCCGGCGCGGCGCGGCCGTACCAATCCCAAAGCCGTCCAAAACACCGCGCGTGACGTGTTGTGAAAGGTCAGAACCGCAAAACACGCCATCCCTGCAAGAATGCCGCCATGCTTGCGGTGCAGGCGGGTGACGCCCTCGGTCATCATGACATCACGCCGATGGTTGAACTTGGCGACGGCGCCGCCGCCAAAATGGGTCACGGCGGGAAGGGGGACATAGGTCACGCCCCATCCCGCTTGGGCAAACCGTAGGCACCAATCCGTCTCTTCCCCGTAGAAAAAGAACGCCTCATCCAGCAGACCAATCTGCTCCATCGCTTCACGGCGCACCACCATCGCAGCACCCGAGATCACATCGACCTGGCGCTCGGTTGACCTGTCCCAACCTGTCATGCGGTAACTGTCCAGCTTTCCAATGCGGGTCAAACCAAGCGCCTGAAGGATCAGGTACTTGAGCGATGGGAAGGCGCTGCACGATGGTTGGACGGTGCCGTCCGTGTTCAAAACACGCGGCCCCATCACGGCGATTTCGGGGTGGTTGTCCATCCACTCGATCGACTTGGGCAGAACGGTTCCGTGTACCAAAGTGTCCGTATTGAGCAGCATGACATAGCGGCCCGCAGCATGGCGCAGGGCCAGGTTGTTGCCACCGGCAAAGCCGAGGTTCTGCTCGCTCTCGATCAGCGCCACTTGCGGAAACTCGGCTTGAACCATGCCGACCGAAGCGTCGCCAGACGCGTTGTCGACCACCAAAACCTCGGCCTCCAGCCCCCGCAACCCGTCAAACACGCTGCGCAGGCAATCCCGCAACAGATCACATGTGTTCCAATTCACGATGACAATCGAAATATCCATGGTTCGGGGCTTTCTCTAAGTGGGCTCAAAATAACCGTTCTGGCTGCAATTGGGGCCGAACAGGTGCAAAGGATCGGTTAACGACAGAAGAGGTCGGGCGGGCATCCAACAGCCAACTGCCGGCCCCAACAAGGAAGAAGAAAAGCACAAAGAGCGCGTTCCACAGATGAACCGTGGCCGCCGCGACGCTGATCCCGAACAGGGTAAAGGCCCAGGCATGACGCGCCCGTTTCCATTCAACAGGCAGGCCCTTGCGTCGACCAACGGCCCAGACCAGTCCCAGAAGCAGCCCAACAAGCAGCAAAAGGGCAGGCAGCCCATAGCGCACGGCCGTTACCAGCCAAAAGTTGTCCATGCTGTCGGACATCCAGACCGGACGCTCCCATTGGCCCAGTCCAATCCCAAAAAGCGGATAGCGCGCAACCTCGGCGGTGCCGTACTCAAAGATCAAAATCCGGTTGTAGGCCGACTCTTTGGAGAATGTCAGGTAGTTGACGAAGACATGAAACGGCGTCTTGGTCGACAACAGGTCAATCGCGAGGTAGGCCAACCCAAACAAAGAGAAAAGTGCGGTCCAACGGCCTTTGAACTTGCCCAAGACGCGTTCCCATAGGGCGACAAAGCCCTGCATGATCAGCACCACATAAGGCCCGCCCGAAGCCGACATGAACGTGGCAAGCCCAACGCCCGCCACCTTGGCCATGCCCGACAGATTGCTCAATCGCTTTTCGGCAATCACAAAATAGGCCAGGGAAAAGGCCGAGGCCGAAAAGACCCCGTAAAGGATCGGATGGTCAAAGGGGCCGAAAGTGCGCTCAATCCCCATGCGCGGCTCGATATAGGCTGCTGGCCTGCCTCCAAACGCGGCCGAGATGCTGTCGTGCAGGATGTGAATGCCGGTCAGCGCCTCGGGCACGGTAAACAGCAGCGTGGTCAGCACCAGCCCCACATAGGCATAAGACATCGCCACAAAGTCCTGATGCGAGCGGATGTAAAGCCGCCCGATCAGATAAGCCCCGGCGCATTCGACGAAATAGATGCCGCCCGATTCAATTCCCTGCGCCAACCCGCCCCAGTTGATCAGCGCAAATATGGCCCAGGTGCAATGGGCCAGGATCAACCCGTCAAAAAGCGTCACCTTGCCCTGCCGCCCGGACACCAGTTGCAATAGCATCGGCAAGATCATCACAATCAGCACCACCCGATAGGCCGAAAGCCTCAGCCCGCCCAGGTTAAGCGACACCGCCGTCGGCAACATCATCGCCACCATAAAGATGGCGATCGCCAACGGCACACCAAACAAGGTGCGGGTTTTGGCGGCTGTCGTGCTCATGCGGCGACCTGCGCGCGGCGGCGGGTGGCGGGGTGCTCAACCAGATGCCAGCTGGCGATGGCAAACGGCATGGTCGCGGCCAGGCTCAGCACCGCCAGCGACGCGGGAGAGAGGCCGGGGGCAAGCCACAGCACGCTCTGCGCCACCGGCCAGCCATAGATATAAAGGCCATAGGAATAGTCAGCCGACAGCCTGACCTGCGGGGCCACCAAGGCCAGCGACAGGATGCCGTAGCAGACAGCAGGAATGGCCAGCGGCGCGGGCAGCAGCGGCACACTCAGCACCAAAAGCGCACCCAGTGATGGTAACAGCGCCAAGGAGGCGCGCAGGTCATGCGCGGCCATGCCGAATCCAAAGGCAAGGAACAGTGGCAACGCCGTGTCTACCCGGTGCGGCAACGGCCCGTTCCACAGCAGCCCCAAGGTTGTCGCGGTGAGCAGTGCGCCGATCCAGGCCAACCGCCTGCGCGGCGTGGCCAGGGCAATGACGGCACAAAGCACATAAGCCGCGATTTCATAAAACAGGCTCCACAGCGGGCCATTGAGCACCAGCGGATAGGGGTTGTCTACAAAGGCCCCGCTCAACCGATGCTCAATCGATACCAGCGTGATGGCGCGCATGGCCCAAACGGTGCTTTCGCGCAGATCCGCCGTTGCCCCGCTGACCTGCGCCAGAAGCAGCGTAACCAAAACCGCAACGCCAAGCCCCGGAAAAATCCGCCTGATCCGAGCGCGCCAAAAAGCAACTGCCGAGCGGCGCTGACTGCTGGCCGTGATCAAGAGACCCGAGAGGAAGAAGAACAGCACCACCGCCCATCCGCCTAATGACCGGCCCGTCCGGTCAAGCAGCGGCTCTGCCGTGCCGGGGCCAAGGGTCAGTGGCCAGGCGTGGCTGACAATGACGCAAGCGGCCAAAAGCAGGCGCAGCGCGTCCAGATTGGCGTTCCGCCCTCTGCCAAATGCCTCGGCCAAGGTGAGATGCATGCTCATTTCGCACCCTCACTGACACTCACTCGACGCCACAAACGTTCGCGCAGGATGCGCTTCCAGGTGCCCAGCACCGATTGTAGCTTCTGCTTGGGCGTCAGGCTCAGCCACATGGAGAACAGGCGCTGTCCCTTGGCCGAAGGTGCTGAAATGCCGACGAGCCGCATGGCCAGCACCCTGCCCCACACAGCGCCATGCGTGTTCTTCAGGTTCGGCTGCGCCCGTTCGATCACGTCACGGGACTGAGGTGTGGCAATCAGCACGCCTGCGCGGATCGCATCCTGGATCAACTTCTGGCCACGCAGGGTTCTTGCAACGATCAGCGATTGACCCTCGTCGGTCTGCCCGACTGGCGGGGTGTGCCAGGGATCACCGACCGAAATATCCGCCAAGGCCCCGGTGTGATCGGCACAGACACGGCACCTCCAGCGGCGCTCCGATTGCAGGATCTGCCCCCAGCCCTCGGCGTAGGAGATCCCCTTGCTGGAGCGCTGCGCTCCTTCGTCATCGATCCAGGTGGCCTGCATCTGCCCGGGCCAGCCGTTGCCCCGATACCTGAGGTCGACAAGCTGGGCGTCCTTGGGCACCTCAAGCCGATCCAACAGCTTGTCCGTGGCCTGAAGGTTTGGTGCACCGGCACAGAAAATCGCAATGCTCAGCGGGATCTTGTCCTTCAAATTCGGGCGCGCGCGCCTTGCTCGAGCAAGCGATGCCACGTCACAGGGTTTGCCGATGAACGCCACCCGGTCATTGCCAGCTTCAATTTCGCCGAGTGCTTCAACCGGGCTGGCCTGCGCATATCGGGATCCGGTGCCGCGCATAAGGTCGGCTTTGTTGCGGCTGACCACGGCTTGGTTCAGTCGTGGGTCATCTTCGCGTGCAGAAATATGCGCCACTCCATCCGCCTGGTCGTTTTCCAGGGCAAACAACGCAAGCGCCGTCACCGCTCCGCCAGATGATCCGCTGCGGCGGATGTCGGGATCCGCGGCCCATCCTTGCCAGACGGACAGGGTTGGACCCCAATTAGCGTCGATGTCGTCCTTGATCTGCAAATCGGACCAATCAGCGGAAATCCCACCACAGATCGACACCGCCTCGGCAGCAGCCTTGCGGCCCTGGTCACTGTCTTCAACCACGGGACGACGGCCATTGACCGGGTCCTCGAGCATCCGGATGGCGTTTGGGAACGCCCCCGCGCAGGCACCACAGCCCGTGCATAGATTTTCCGCAACAATCGATGTGATGGGGTCCGTTCTCATGCAAGAACCTCCTCGCTGTTTGAGAAATGCAATGAGTTGCGCGACAACCAGAACGCACGGAATGTGGCGGCGGCTTCTCCGGCGGCGGCAGCAAATGCGATGACGGCCAGGGGCAGACCCGCTGCGGCACTCACCGCCGCTGGAATGAGGGCCAATGCCCGCAACACGTTGGCCCGCGCCGGATCGCCGGTGCGCCCCGTGGCGACAGCCAGTTGCGACAACGGTGTCCGCAGGATGCGAAAGCCTGCCGCCAAAGCCACACCCAAGGTCAGGAACAGATCCGGGCGGTAAGCAGCGCCATATGTCAGATCGATTGTGATTGGCGCGCAAACAACAAATCCGACGACCATGATCAGAGCCCCAACCGCAAAGGTCGCCATGCTTCTGGGCCAGACCTCAAGCAGACGATTCTGGTGAAAGGCCTGCGCCAACCGGGGCAATAGCAGCGAGACCGCCGCGCGTCCGGCGACCTGAGCTGGCAGCATCGCCAATTGCAGGGTGATGCC
Organism: Falsiruegeria mediterranea M17; assembly: GCF_900302455.1. Lineage (GTDB taxonomy): Bacteria > Pseudomonadota > Alphaproteobacteria > Rhodobacterales > Rhodobacteraceae > Falsiruegeria > Falsiruegeria mediterranea. The sequence continues at coordinate 246,604 of NZ_ONZG01000003.1, read as the reverse complement.
ATAAACCGCCAGAACAGCCCAGCCATAGGCCTCTGCCACAATCAGGCGATCGGCGTAGAAAGCCACGAAAAGCAACAAGGCATTGGCCACCAATGGCGCCCCGAAACGCTGGAGACGGCCAAGAACCTGGGCCGACATCACAACACTATAGCGACGTGCCGCCACGGCATGGGACAGCAAAGCAAATGAAGCTGTATGAAGGATGAGAACAATGATCATCGCCCGGTGGTCCTGAAAGACGATCCCCGCAGGCAGCACCGCAGCTGCCATCGCCACCGTGGCACCCCCTTCAACGATGGCCATGCTCTGATAGCGAAACCGACGCTCGAACCGGCGATAGTCAAGATGGGACAGGCCGCGAAGAAGCGGGACTAGGGCCAAGAGCGCGTAGCTGCTCCACCCCGGGCCATCATCCAAGCCCCATGCAAAAACGGGGGCCAAACCCAGCAAGATGATCGCAGACATCACACCGCGCAGGATCATCGCCCCGTGCAGCGCGGCTTGAAAGCGTTTGGTGTGACCTTCCACCGCCTGAACGATCAGGCGCTCTATCCCAAAATCAGTGGCCATTTCGACCATCCGAACGGTCAGGGCCAGCATCATCGCCTGGCCCATCTCGTCCGGCCCAAGCAACCATGCAAATACCACCGACCGCGCCAGGGCCGCGGCCTCGGCCACGATCGGGACGGCCCAGGCGAGTGACCGGCCAGAAGGCGTGACGTCAGTCATCGCGCTGTGGCTCCGGCCTGTTTGGCAATCTCGTCCATTTCCCGCGATGCCCGGTCTTTGAGGTCGGCAATGCGATGGTTCAATCGATTGCGCAACGCCCCACGTCGCGCATAGCTTTCAACCGCCCGGGCCGCGATGGTGTTTGCGTCTGTGGTGCGCAGATCGACAACCTCGTCCCCGATGCCGCATTCGTCAAAAACACCCTGAGCTTTGTCGGTGTAACCAAGACCCAATGTGGGTGTACCGGATGAAAAGGCGCCAATCGTGGCGTGCATGCGCGCGCCTGCGAACCAATCCAGGCGCGCCAGCACCCATTTCAACTCCATCGCAGAGAGAGGCTCATCCAATATCTGAACGCGTGTTTCACCCAACGGACCCAGTTGCGCCTTGAGCGCACGTGCCGCGCCCAAATCACTTTCGGCGTCGCCTTCGGGGCGGTGAACATGCGGAACAAGCAACAGATGAAGGTTTGGATCAGCCTCCAAAAGCGCGCGCGCGGTCGCCGTGATCTGGCGTTGGTGAGAGGCATGCAGCCCAAAGGACGCCTGTGCATGATCTGGCTGGTTGTACAACAAGCCCGAGACATTCAAACCTGCAACCGCATGCGCACGGTTCGCGCCCAACAGCAGGTCGATTTCCGGTTTCAACGCCTGTGGCTTTGCCTCTGGCAAGGCCACGGCCACATCTACACCCAACTTGTGCCGGACCGGATCAAACGTGGTTCCCAAGGCGCTTTTCAGGAACTCATAGCTTTGCGCGTCACGGACCCAAACAGCAGCGGCGCGTTTCAGGATATCTTTGGCCGTCGCCTGGGCAGCAGAGGTGGAAAAGGGGCCCAGTTTCTGCGGCAACAGGATCAAGGGGACGCCCGCATCCAAAACCATGCGTTTGCTCAGCGCCATGGCCTGAAACCGCTTGGGCCCGTAAATGTCGGTGAAACTGTCGCCCCCAGAGATATCAAGAACCGCTTGTGATCCTGCAACCGCATTGGCCGCGGCGCTCAGACGACTGGCGCGTCGCACAACCGCGTGAGCCATCCGCAGGTTGTCACCGCGCCAGAACCGACGGTGATTTGTAAGCCCGACCAAATTGACCTCGGCGTAGCCCCAATTGGCTGAGCGCAAACCACGCCCATGATCCGCCACCGTCAGAGATGTCGCGCCTCGGCGGGCCAGGCCCGCGACGACCGAATGGCACAGGGCACTCACGCCCTGGTTACCGGTATCGGGTGCAGCATTCAGCAGAGTAATCATGTGCGTCCTCACAAAAATTGTTGAGGTACGCTAACTTGACCGCCTCTTGGCTTTTGGCGTTCAGGTGTTGAGAAGAGGCCGCGAAAGACGAGGTCGGCTAACCTAAAGGATAGATCGGCATCTTGGTCACAAAAGGTCAGAGAGACCCTTGGCCCCTGGAAATCACTGCACGCCTAAGTTTTTCCGGACGAAAAAGTCACTGATTCTGATTGAGTTCGGACAGTTTGCTCGCCGCCCTTTGCAGCGGCTCGAGGAAAGCAACGATCTGCTCAAGTGTACACCGCATCACCGGGGCATGGACCGACAGTGTTGCCAAGAACCGTGCCTGCGGATCGAGAACCGGCACCGCAATGGCCGCCATCCCGGTCATGAACTCTTCGTTGTCTTGCGAGTATCCACGCCGCCGCGTTTCCGCCAGTTCCTCTCGCAAAAGCTCAGGGTCTGTCGTGGTCTGATCCGTCAACTTCTCCAGCGGCTTGGCGGACAGCACGCCATTCAACGTCGCAGAACGCAGCGAAGAAAGGTACATCTTGCCACTCGCCGTGCAGTGAAACGGAACCTGGGTGCCGATGGGCAGTTGGATGCGCAGCGGCCATTTGGTCTCGACCCGGTCCAGATAGGTCATGCCCTCGCGGTCCGGGGTGGCCAGATTGATGGTTTCGCCGATCTCTTCTGCCGCAGCCTTCATGATCGCCAGACGCGCAGTGCGGATACGTTCGGACGACATCGTGTTGACGGCCAGTGCCCGCAGGCGATCGCCTGGCCCGAAAGAACGCCCATCAATGTCACGTTGTAAAAACCCTTCGGCCTCTGCAGTTTGCAGAAGCCGATGGATCGTTGGTTTGGGCAGGCCGATCGTGTCGATCAGATCGGCCGGCTTGACGGACACCCCAAGGCGCGCGACCTCCTCCAAAATCCGCAGAAGCCGAAGGTTCGTCGGGATCTGGTGTTCTTTCGAAGGTATCGCGTCTTCAGGCATCGCGTCTCATTTCTATCTGTTCGGCAACAGCGCCAGTGCCAGATCCGGTACAAGTGACACAAGCACCCAGACCGAGATCAAAGCGGCAAGGTATGGCACCGTATAGCGAAGCAGACGGAAATATGGAACTCCGGTTACGCCTGATGCCACATAGAGGTTCAACCCGTATGGCGGCGTGATGAAGCCGATCGACGCGCCCACCAGGAAAATCACCGAGAAGTGGATCGGATCAATGCCCACGGATGCCGCAATCGGCGCCAGGATGGGGGCAAGGATGATCGTCACCGGCAGGCTTTCCAAAACCATGCCCGAGAAGAACACGATCACCATCGAGGTAAAGAGCACCGCATGATAACCGCCCATCGAGGTTACGAAATCTCCGATGGTTTGCTGCGCACCTAGCAGGGACAGGATCTGTTGCATCACAACGGACACCGCGATCAGGGGCGCAAGAATGCCACTGATCTGAGCCGAACGGACCACGATTGAGGGGATTTCCGGCAAGGTGAACCCTTCGACCGCGAACATCTCGGCAAAGCTTTTGTCCGAAATGTGCTTGTCTTTGTCAGCACCCATGATCTTGTTGACCGGGTAACTAACGAGACCTGCAAAGATACAGAACCCCACGGTCACGCCCGCAGCCTCGGTGGGAGAGAACTTGCCGGTGTAGATGCCCCAAAGCACCAGACCGATGGCAAAGAAACCCAGCCACGCGCCAAACGCGGTTTTCAGAACGCGGTTCAGTTGCAGCGGGATCAGATAGCCCCAGCCGTTGATGCGGCAAATGATCCAGCAGGCCAGCTGCATGCCGACAACCATCAGCGTGCCGGGCAGGATGCCAGCCACAAACAGGTCCGAGATCGGCAGGTTCATCAGGAAGCCGTAGACGATGAAGATGATCGACGGCGGGATGATGATGCCAACAGTACCACCCGCGGCCGCTGTGGCCGCCGAGAACCGCTCGTCATATCCGCCCTTGACCATCTCGGGATGGAGCATCGAACCAATCGTGGCCGTGGTGGCCGAGTTCGAACCCGAGATCGCAGCAAAGAGACCACAAGCCCCAAGCGAGGCCATGGCCAGACCGCCGCGCAGCCAACCAAGGCAGGCATAGGCGAAATCCGATAGCCTTTTGGCAATCCCTGATTTGTTGATCAGGTCCCCGGTCAGGATGAACAGCGGCATCGCCATCAACGCAAACCCGTCCTTGAAGACGTTCAGCATCTCGGCGCCGGTGTTGTCGAGCGTCAGATCCAGCACAAAGCTGCATCCCACCACCCAGTAAAAGATGATAAGCAGAACTGGCGTGCCCATCATGAAAAGAAAGGTCACCCCAAGCGAGATGATCGTAATCCAGGTTGCATCGGTCATCAGGTGTCCCCCCCGATTACGGCTTGCTCGATCATTGGACCGTCACCGCGGTACTTGCCGAGATCTTCGAGGATGTTCTCGATTGCGCGCGTCGCCAACAGGATGAAGCACAAAGGCATCGTCAGGATGAACCACCAGCGCATGATGTCGTCGGTCCCCAGAACAATGGCAAAGTTGTCATAGGTGTTGACCGTCACACGGGCCGTGGTGGTGACAACGATGATGCAGAAAATCAGCCACAGGACGTTGTCCATGGTCAGCCAGAACAACTGGCCTTTGCGGCCAAGCTTGGTGCGGAACTCGGAAAAGCTCAGATGCGTGCGCAGGCGGATGTTAAAGGTGCACCCGTACCACGCCATGATCATGAACAAGAGCGGCGGGATGGTCGTCGACCAGGGGGCCTGCACCGAAAAGACAAACCGCTGGATGACGCCGACAAAGATGATCACCGCCATGACGATGTAACAATAGACGACGATGGTGCGTTCGGGCGTACGCTCCAACAGGATCAGCAGAACCGGAATGAGCACGACAAGCAGTCGCAGATTGTCGCCCGTCACCGTACTTAGGAAATTGGCAACTGGATCCAGAAAGGCCGCCGCCAAACCCAGGGCCAACATTACAGCGATGATCGGATGAGTGATACGCGTGGCCGAATATCCCAGCCGCTCTTCCAATCTGACTGCTAGTTTTTCGCGATAATAAAAGATAACCGCGCCGATCAAGGTCAGCGGTCCAAACACAAGCCACGCCGCATCCGAGCGGTAGGCCTTTACGACTTTGAAGTTGATGTCCCCTGTCACGGTGGCCGTGACAATGGTGGACATATCCGCCCAGACAGACATCTGGTGCCCCTCCCATGTTCCTAAATACGCCCGATGCCGCAGATTTTCTGCTGGCACGGACAAATGAGCCGGCCCCGTGACCGAGGCCAGCTCCAATACCTTAGCGGTGGATTACGATTTCCACCAACGGCGGGGTTCGACGTTTTCGGGCAGCGTATCCTCGGGGATCGTACGCACTTCGTCGTAGATCTCCTGATAGGTGTCTGCGCCACCTTGCCAGCCGTTGATCCGCTCGCGCCATTCTTCCCACAGCTGGGGCTGGAATTCGGGCGAACACATCTCTTCGGCCTTGCGCAGCTCTTCCTTGGACAGGAATGCGTTGCGCACGTTGTTTTTGGCAAAGATGGTGCCTGGCAACTGCGGATCGGACATGCCGACCGTCTTGACCAGAGCCGCTTCGTTGGCGGCCTGAACATGGGTTTGTGCCCAATAGGCCGATTCCATCACGGCATCCTGAAGTTCGCCACCCAGACCATCAAAGACCTCGGCCGACATCGCCGTGTGCTCGGTGCCACAGAAGAAATTCAGGTGAACCGACTGCGAAACAACCGGCGACATGTTGGCATAGGCCACAGCCGACGCCCAGGTTTCAGCACCGTCAATCAAACCTTGCTTCAGGCCATCCAGGGTTTCTTCCCATGCGACCGGAACCGGGTTCAGGTTCAGAGCCGTCATCGCGATGCGGCCCAACTGAGTACCCGTGACACGGTTTTTGGTGCCGAACAGCTGCTCGACACTGGTAACGGTCGGCTTGTCTTCCCACGACAGACCCAACTGGATACCGCGCAGTTCCGCGTGGCTGAACAGGAATTTCAGCCCGTGGCGACGCTCATATGGTTCACGCAGCAGCGCCTGGGACTTGGGCGAATACAGGAAATGATACTGATCCGCGCGGTTACGGAACATGTACGCATAGTCCAGCACGTTCAGATACGGTGCACCACCAGCCGAGTTCTGGGTGGAGGCTGCATAGATGTCGACGATCCCCTGCTGGGTTTTCTCGACACAGGACACCTGACCGCAGATCTGGTTGTTGCCGATGAATTCGACGCGGATCTCGCCGTCGGTGCGGCTTTCCAGATCGCGAGCAAATTCCAGCGCACCCGCACGTTCGATCAGCAGGTTCTGAGGGTTGAACCCTGCTGCGCCGAACTTCAGCGTGTGTTTGGCCGGTTTTGCGAACCGCTTTTCATAAGTCGACTCGGCGGCGTTTGCCAGGTTGGCCACGCTCATAGCCCCCCCGAACGAACCGGCCGCCAACAGTGTCGAGCTTAGACCATACTGCCCCGCGACCCTGAACAAATCGCGCCGAGACAGATGACTCAGCTTGCTTCCGATACTCATAAGTTCTCCTCCCTGAGTATTAATTATTGAGACTTGTGGTCTCATTTTTACTCATCTATTGATTGGTGACGCAAGGGAATTCTTTTGATCCCGTCAAACAAACCCGTCGGAGGATCTGACTATGTCACCAAAAACAGCTGATTTTCTGATTGTTGGAGCCGGTTCTGCCGGATGTGTTCTGGCCAACCGGCTGAGCGAAAATCCAGCGAATCAGGTGATTCTGCTGGAGGCAGGCGGCCGTGACCTGAACCCGTGGATCCACGTGCCGGTGGGGTATTTCAAAACGCTGCACAATCCCAACACCGACTGGCGTTACAAATCCGAGCCTGATCCGGGCCTGAACAACCGCAGCTTGGATTGGCCGCGCGGCAAGACGCTAGGTGGCTCATCTTCGATCAACGGGTTGCTCTACGTGCGCGGCCAGAAAGAGGATTACGACCGCTGGGCACAGCGCGGCAATCGCGGCTGGGGCTATGACGACGTTCTGCCACTGTTCAAACGGTCCGAGGCGCATGAAAACGGGGAAGATGAGTATCATGGCGGTGACGGTGGACTCGCGGTGTCCCTGATCCGGGCCAAGTCCGAAATTTCCGAGGCCTTCATCGACGCCGCTGTCGAAATGGGCGTCCCCCGGACCCAGGATTACAACGGTGCCGACCAGGAAGGGGCGGGGTATTTTCACCAAACCGCAAAGGGCGGTTTCCGCTGTTCTTCGGCGCGCGCGTTTCTGAACCCCGCCAAGAAGCGTCCCAACCTTGAGATCATCACCCACGCTCATACCGAGGAATTGATCTTTGATCCCAACGACGACAAGCGTGTCGTCGGGGTCCGGTACTCGACCAAAGGGCAAACGCATGAGGTTCACCTGAACCCCGGCGGCGAAGTCATTCTGTCCGCGGGAGCGATCGGATCGCCGCAAATCCTTGAACTGTCCGGCATTGGTCGCGGCGACGTGCTGCAAAAGGCGGGCGTGGCGGTGCGTCACGAACTGCCGGGCGTTGGCGAATGCCTGCAGGACCACCTGCAGATCCGCCTTGTCTATGAGGTGAACGCCGCAACCCTCAATGATGCAATCAACCGCTTTGTCCCGCGCATGGGGATCGGCCTGAACTATGTCCTGTTCCGCAAGGGGCCGATGAGCCTGGGGGCGAGCCAGGTCTGCATCTTTGCCAAGTCGATGGAAGGGTTGGAAACGCCTGACATCCAATTCCATTTCCAACCGCTCAGCGCCGACAAGCCTGGGATCGAGATGCACCCCTTTTCAGGCATCACATCCTCGGTCTGCCAGCTGCGCCCTGAAAGCCGGGGGCACATCCATATTTCGACACCCCGCGCAGCGGATTACCCCAAGATCGTGCCGAATTACCTGTCGGCCACGGCGGATCAACTCTGCGCCGTCCGCGCGGTAAAATTTGCCCGGGCGATGACGGAAACCAAGGCGCTATCACCCTTTATCGTGCGTGAGCACGTGCCATCGAACAACCCGCAGACCGACGAAGAGCTGCTGGACTGCGCCCGAAACATCAGCCAGACGATCTATCACCCGACAAGTACCTGCCGGATGGGCCAAGATGATCTGGCGGTGGTGGATGACAGGCTACGTGTGCGCGGCATCGCCGGGCTTCGGGTGGCCGATGCCTCGATCATGCCGGACATCGTGTCGGGCAACACCAATGCGCCCACGATCATGATTGGCGAAAAAGCCAGCGACATGATCCTGGAAGACCGCAAGCGCGGCGCTTGAGGCCAGTTGGGAGATTGTTGAGCTTATCCAAGATTGAAAGCAGCTCGCCGGTCTCTGCTACGGCTCAATTCCTGGACCTGGTAACCGCCACGCCAAATACGGTGAGGCGGTGGAAAACTGCATCGTGAATATAAACTCTGCGAGTTGGGAGCATCAAAGCTCCCCTCGCGAATTCCCTGAACGGCCCGCTAGTTCAGGTCACACGACAAACAGCTTCAAACCGATCTCATCTTTTCCTTCTCTTCACGTTCCCGCCCCGCTGCCCTGGCCTCCCAGCGGTCGAGCGTCCACGCGATTTCACCGCGTCTTCTGATGCTTTCTCGACGGCCCATTGGCGCGCCATCGGGTCGTCGGCAATGGCGAGGTCGACCGCCTCCAAGCGCTTGATTTCGTCACGCAGATTGGCGGCCTCTTCGAATTCCAGGTTCTCGGCGGCCTTGCGCATCTGCTCGCGCAGCCCGTCCAGATGTGCCTCCAGGTTCGCGCCGTGCATCGGTTTGTCGATGGTGGCGGTGACACGGTTCATGTCGACGTCGCCCTCGTAGAGACCAGCCAAAACATCCTCGACGTTCTTTTTCACCGTTGCGGGCGTAATCCCATGCTCTTCGTTATAGGCCATCTGTTTGGCGCGGCGGCGGTTGGTCTCGCCAAGCGCGCGCTCCATTGAGCCGGTGATCTTGTCGGCATACATGATCACACGACCCTCGGCGTTCCGTGCGGCGCGGCCGATGGTTTGCACCAGTGACGTCTCAGACCGCAGGAACCCCTCTTTGTCGGCGTCCAGAATGGCCACAAGCCCGCATTCGGGAATATCCAGACCCTCGCGCAGCAGGTTGATACCGATCAGAACGTCGAACGCCCCAAGGCGCAGGTCGCGCAGGATCTCGATGCGTTCCAGTGTGTCGATGTCCGAGTGCATATAGCGGACCTTGATGCCCTGCTCGTGCATGTATTCGGTCAGATCTTCGGCCATGCGTTTGGTCAGCGTCGTAACCAGTGTGCGGAACCCATCCGCGGCCACCTTGCGCACCTCGTCCAGCAGATCATCAACCTGCATCTCGACCGGGCGGATTTCGACCTCAGGGTCCAAAAGACCGGTGGGACGGATCACCTGTTCGGTGAAAACGCCGCCAGTTTGTTCGATCTCCCATTTCGCCGGGGTGGCCGAGACAAAGACAGATTGCGGCCGCATGGCATCCCATTCTTCGAATTTGAGAGGGCGGTTGTCCATGCAAGACGGCAGGCGAAATCCGTGTTCGGCGAGCGTGAACTTACGCCGATAGTCGCCCCGGTACATGCCGCCGATCTGCGGAACGCTCACGTGGCTTTCGTCGGCAAAGACAATGGCGTTGTCGGGGATGAACTCGAACAGGGTTGGGGGCGGCTCACCCGGTGCCCGCCCTGTCAGATAGCGCGAATAGTTCTCGATCCCGTTGCAGACGCCGGTCGCCTCAAGCATTTCCAGATCGAAATTCGTGCGCTGTTCCAACCGCTGCGCTTCCAGCAGCTTACCTTCACCCACCAATTGATCCAGCCGGGTGCGCAGCTCTTTCTTGATGCCGATGATGGCCTGCTGCATCGTCGGTTTCGGCGTCACATAATGCGAATTGGCGTAAACCCGCACCTGTTCCATCGTGTCCTTGCGTTCACCGGTCAGGGGGTCGAACTCAGTAATCTGTTCCAATTCCTCGCCAAAGAAGGACAGCTTCCAGGCACGGTCTTCCAGGTGTGCAGGCCAAATTTCCAGTGAATCGCCGCGAACCCGGAACGAGCCGCGCTGAAACGCCTGATCGTTGCGGCGGTATTGCTGCGCCACCAGATCGGCCATCACCTGTCGCTGGTCATATTCGTTGCCGACTTTCAGGTCCTGGGTCATGGCCCCATAGGTTTCGACCGAGCCGATGCCATAGATACACGAGACCGAGGCGACGATGATCACATCATCACGCTCCAGCAGCGAACGCGTGGCCGAGTGGCGCATGCGGTCGATCTGTTCGTTGATCTGGCTTTCCTTCTCGATGTAGGTGTCCGACCGCGCGACGTAGGCTTCGGGTTGGTAATAGTCGTAGTAGGACACGAAATATTCGACCGAGTTTTCCGGAAAGAACCCTTTGAATTCTCCGTACAGCTGCGCCGCCAGCGTCTTGTTTGGTGCCAGGATAATCGCAGGACGCTGTGTTTCGGCAATGACCTTGGCCATGGTGAACGTCTTGCCGGTGCCGGTGGCGCCAAGCAGCACCTGATCGCGCTCGCCGTCGTTCACACCTTGAGACAGTTCTGCAATTGCAGCCGGTTGATCGCCTGCCGGGGAAAAATCCGTATGCATCACAAACTGCTTGCCCCCCTCCAGCTTGAGCCGGGCGCGCACGTCCTCGCTCGTCATCTGTGTCTTTTCGGAATGGGCATAAGGCATGGGGCGGTGTCCTTTGTGGAGCCTCATATTTTGATCTGTTCGGGTTTTGTTTCAAGGCCGATCTCACAAGCCAATGACAAAAACTGACATCAGGATGGCGATGCAGGCCGCAAGCGCCCAATCCCCCAGTAACAACAGGACAAAGCAACGCAATTGATCGATTGGGTTCTTGTCGATCAGACGATTCTTTGCCTATACAGAAATCGGAACAGGAGACAGCCAATGCGTGCCCGTATTTTCAAGCCAGCTCGAAACGCAATGACATCTGGTATGGCCAAAACCCGCAAGTGGGTTCTGGAATACGGTCAGGCCTCGTCGCGCGAAGTGGATCCGCTGATGGGCTGGACGTCCAGCTCGGACACGCAGACCCAAGTGCGTCTGCGCTTCGACAGCAAGGAAGAGGCGGTCGAATACGCCCAATCCCACGGGATTGACGCCGAAGTGATCGAACCCAAGCCGCGTAAACCCAACGTTCGTGCCGGGGGCTATGGCGAGAACTTTGCCACCAACCGTCGCGGCGCCTGGACCCACTGACCCCATGATCGACATCCGTCTGGCTGACCCGAGCGCTACAGACGTGCGCCCCCTGATCGAGGCGCATCTGGCGCACAGCCAGGACGCGGGTCCGGATGAGAGCAACCACACAATGGGCGTCGAGAGCCTGCGTGAACCGGGCATTCGGTTCTGGGTGCTCTATGATGATGAAATCCCATTGGGGTGTGGAGCACTCAAGACGCTTGCGGATGGCACAGCCGAGGTCAAATCGGTTCATGTGGCCGCTGCCGCACGCGGTCGAGGCTTGGCACGGGATCTGATGGCCCATCTCGAGACGCAGGCAAGGCACAGCGGAGCAACTGCGCTTGTTCTGGAAACCGGGGCGGCCCATCTGCAGGAATACGGCGCGGCCCGCAAACTCTATGAAGCGCTTGGATACAGCTATTGCGGCCCGATCCACGGATACCCCGAAGACCCCAACAGTGCCTTCATGCGGTTGGATCTGAATACGGAAGGCTAAGAAAACCTCGCCCCTTTTTGCACTTTCCTTTTGAACTCAATCGCGCGGGTGGGTAAGACAATTTTCAGGCCAACAAAGGCCAGAAAACGCGCGGTCCCTTAGCTCAACTGGATAGAGCAGCTGACTTCTAATCAGCAGGTTGAGGGTTCGAGTCCTTCAGGGATCGCCAGTTTTTCTTCGGTACTGAAAGCGGCGATACTTTGGAAAGGCTCCGAGCCCCCTGTCTAAAGGTCCAATTCCGCCCGCAACTTTTTGGTCAGCTTGGCCACAACCATCTCATATGAAATCAAAATATGCTCTTGCAGCGAGGCGTCGCTCATCCCGCGGTCTTCATAGACCTGCAGCCACTTCATACCCCGAGACGCCAGGTAAGGGGCCGGGCGAATGCCTGGCGCATCTTGCAACACTTCATATGCGATGTCGGTGGCTTTGAAGGTGAAGGCATCCGCGCCGTCATTCCAGCCGCACAAAGCAAAGACCTTGCCGCCCACTTTCCACACGTCCGAATTGCCCCATTGCACAACATGGGTCGTGGCCTTGAGGTTAGAGCAGTAACTGTTGAAATCTTGACGGTTCATTTTTGCCATCCTGACCACGCCAAGCGAGGGTTGCAAGGGGCACCAGAGACCACGCGCACCGAACCCGAAACCAAAGACACCGAACGGCTACCAGCGGGGAATTCAACGGCATAGGCCAGCGTGCTTTGCTGAGTCGGGCATCCTGCGTCGCGTTCCTTCGCGTTACAAATAGAGCTCAAAAGTGAACGCTGGCTTTGGCTAGGAAAAAACGACCTGAAATGGGTTCCTGGCTGTGGCTTACCCTGGCTGGCGGTTGCTGGCTTGGGCTGGCTAAAGCTGGGTACCTATCAAGTCGTTGAAATCTGATTATCGTTTCTATTCCCACCCCGTCAACGTGAAAGTGCAATAAAAACAAATACTTGACTTATTTCATCAGATTTTGCGGAAGATTGCTTCAACGGATGCCCCGCTCAAAGGGCGCCCGTCACGGCCGTTCAGTTCCGAAATTCGGAGGGCTCAGTCTGACGCAGCTTCGCCGTTTGACCCGACCGAACTTTGGATCTCTTTCGAAATCTCCTTGGCCCAATCACCGACGATCGGAAGGAAATCGATCTGACTGAGCATATAGACCAACACGGACACCAGGATCGACGCGCCGACCACCGTACCCAGCCCCACCGCCATGCCGCGCAAAAGTGCCTGCCAGAGCATCAACCAGATCGAGTTCTGTACCCGCACAAACCGGTGGCTGTTGAACTTGGCAATCTCTTCGCGCAGCGCGCGGATTTCTTCGTCGGTGCTTTGTGTCATACGCGCACCCTACGCCATCTGCGAGGGCTGTCCAGAGGGGTCGCATTGCACCGGCTTCACTTCCTGATAGAAAGAATCGGAATAGTCCCCAGATCAGGATCGCACACATGTCATCAAAAGATCTGTTCCAACCCGCAGACGCCGAGGCCCGCACGCTGGCCAAAACGTTGATGGATACGGCAACGCACGCCGCCTTGGCTTTTGTACAACCAAACACCGCGGCCCCCTCTGTGACGCGCCTGGCATTGGCCCGCGACGAACAAGGCGCCCCGGTCTCTCTGATCTCGCAGCTGGCAACGCATACGGCGGCGCTCGCAGCCAATCCGACCTGCGCGCTGTTGGTCGGCGAGCCGGGCGAGAAAGGCGATCCGCTCACCCACCCTCGGTTGACCCTGCATTGCACCGCCCGGTTTTTGGAACGTGGCAGTGCCGAGCACGACACGTTGCGCGCGCATTACCTGTCGATCCGACCCAAGGCCAAGCTATATGTCGATTTCCCAGACTTCCGATTTGTCCGGTTCGACATCTCGGACGGGTTGCTCAATGGCGGGTTCGGCAAGGCCTATATGCTCTCACCGTCGGACTTGATTTAGCGAAACCGCGCGCCTGTGCTACACTGCTGCACATGCGTCTAGCCGTCTACATAATCGCAGGCGGGCAGTTTCTATTCCTGTGTCTGGCCTGGTTGGAAATCGCCATGAACCCGTCAGACGCCGCAGGCCAAGGCATGGCCTATGGCTTTTTGATGGTTGGCTTTCTGGCCCTGGCGATTGTCGTTGTTCCCGCCATCTTGTTGGCGCGCAGCGAGAAATGGCAGCCGCTGGCACTGTTGCTGGCCGCGTCGCCATTCCTGGTGCTGATCTGGATCAACGCGATCTAGCGTACCACATGGATCGCACAGCCCGCATTGCGCACGATCTGCGTCGCCGTGGACCCCAGCAGCAGGTCCTGCATCCCGGGCCTGTGCGAGGCCACGATGATCAGATCGGGCTTGTTTTGCTCGGCCCAATCCAGGATCGACCGCCCCTTGTGCCCTTCAATCACCTCCGCCCTTGCATTGGGTAGCGGGTCGGCCAGGGCCTGCAACTCGCGCTCGATGGCGACGCGGGTTTCCACCAGATAGTCGGTCGGCATGTAGGAAATCGCATAGGCCGGGATATGCTCGACCACATGCAGTAGCGTGATCTGCGCATTTGGGGTCCCCAAAAGCTCGGCCAGTTTGAGCGGGCCAGAGATGTCCCGCTCGCTGTCAAAGGAAATCGGTACAAGGATATTGTGATACATGGATCGCGCTCCTTTTTTGAAAAGATGCCCGGATCCTGCCTGTTTTCGCTGCCTCGTGCGTTGATTCAGATCATGTCTCAGCCAAAGGTCTCGGCCACGTCATACATGACCGGCTCAAAGCTTTTGCACATCTCATTGATCTTGCGATTGCGGTCGCGCATTTCCCTGGTCCGCAGCATGGCCAGGAAATCCTCGCGCCGCTCCCATTGGGAATAGTTGGCAATCCGGGTCTGTGCGTCGTTCACATGCAGACCAGCGGCAACAAAACCCGGCTGTTTCGAAATGAACTCGGCGTAAGCCTCGGTCAAAGCTTCGAGCAGATCTTGGCAGGTGCCCGGGGTCATTTCAAAGGTGGTGATGACGGTTTGGACCTGGGCGGCTGTGGAAATGTTTGGCATGCGGATCCTCCTTGAGTCTCCACCAGCCTATCACAGGTTTTTCAGGACACTCTCAATTTCTTGCATCAATCCAGTGACTTCGGACTTGGCTGTGCGATTGGTGGATTCAGACACCGTGCGCCCCTGCCCCAATGTTTCGGCATAGACGACCCGGTTGGCCAGCTGGGCTTGCGCCACATCTGCCTCCAACTCGCGGGCCTTTTCGGTCACTTCGGCGTCCAGCCGGGTTCCGGCGCGCGCCCGCGTCATCACCATCATCGCAGGTTTGCTTTCACGATCGGCAAGGTAGAGCACCATCTCGACGGCCCACAGATCCAGATGTGACGTTGCCACCGGGATCAGCACCAGGTCCGAGGCCCGCATCGCCGGGCGCAGGTCACTGTCGGCTTTGGGGGGCGTGTCGATCAAAACGATGTCGTGGGCCTCGGCAAGCTTGCGGACCTCATAGGTCACACCCCAGGCCGAAGCGGTGGAAAACTCCAGACCGGGGTCATTGTCCGTGGCTTCAAGCCGGGTCATGAACCAGCGCCCGGCACTGCCTTGGGGGTCAGTATCCATCAAGGCAACGGATTTGCCCGCCCTGGCAAAGGCCACCGCCAGATTGACGGCCATCGTGGTCTTGCCCGACCCGCCTTTTTGCTGCGCAACGGTTATGACATGTCCCAATGGGCGCTCCTAAATTTGCTGCATTGCAGCATACCCCAACGCGACCTTGCCGCAATGCGAAAGCACCAGGATGCGACAGTTTGGTAACCCCTCGTTAACCAAGGTTTACGAAACTGCGTACGGAGGGCATTTGATGGGTCGCATCCTGGCAATTATTCTGCTCAGTTTTTGCGCGGCTCAGCCCGCCTGCGCAGGGGCTTGGTTGCGCGATAAGGGAGCAGGCTTCCTGTCGTTGACCGGGACACTCTACAACCCGTCAAGCACCTATGATTTCAAATCGGCTGTCTACGCAGAATGGGGGCTGACCCCCAAGCTGACTGTTGGCTTGGACCTGAACGAACGTCCAGGATTGACAGGGCACGCGTTGATCTTTGCCCGCGTACCGGTGGCAGCCCTCGGACAGAACGGACGCGTTGCATTTGAATTCGGCGGTGGAGGGCATCACTTTCAGAACCGCTGGCATCCGATGTACAAAGTTGGCCTGTCTTACGGCAAAAGCCTTGATACCAGATGGGGGAGCGGTTGGCTGGCCATCGACTTTGCACTCGAACACCGCATGCGAACCAGCGACCCGTTCTATAAACTGGACGCAACTGTTGGGCTTTCAGAAAACCGCCGTTTGAACCCGATGCTGCAGATCGAAACCGCATATTTTGACAATTCCGAGTTTCAGTGGTCGGTCACACCGTCGATATTGATCAAGAGCAAGAACAACAGAAAATGGCAAATCGGGATCGAACATCGATCCGCCTACCCAAAGGGGTATGGGCTCAAATTCGCCATAATGCGCGAGTTTTGAAAGCCAGGAAGACTGGGGGGCCGCCATGGCAGCCCCCCGGAAAACGACTTACTTGTCGATGCGCATCTGCACGGCCACCTCACCTTGCACGGCTTCTTCGAACCTCAGATGCACCTGGTCCGAATTGCTGCCGCGCTCCAGCTCAACATACGGCATGTGATAACGGACACTGCCCGAACCATTTCTCAGCGCGTTGATCGGAACAATGGAATCCACCCCGCGGGCACGGCCCCCAAATGGCAATCTGCCCTCGGCATCGACGACCCAAGTCTGCGAGGCCGAGTTCTGTTCATGACGCACACGCACAGGATTTGCCGACTTGTGCGAGACACCATGGAACGTGTTGCCTTCAAACAAGACATCGCGAAAGCGCGTGAAGTTCAAATTCGCAAAGCTCGTGTCGACCCGCTCGGCGCGGTCGATATAGCCGTTGATGGACCGGAACTTGTTGTCAGTGATCGAAACACCGTTCAGGAAATGACCGGTACCGTAGGGCCTAATGACAATATAGCTGAACCACGAGGCCACTTCACCGGACAAGAAGATGTTGTCCGTAATACTCATCGCGCTGTACGAGAACCCCGTCACGAAATCCGGAGATGAATCGTGTTCGTTGGTCCATTCGATGGAGCAGTTGTCGACATAGTTTCCGGCAATGACCGAACTGGTGTACGTGCCGATGATCACGACACCTGCCGTGCGCGGACCGTTGGCCACGGAATCGCCCTGGAAGAAGTGATTGCCAAGAACCAAAGAATTGCCACCTGACAGCACTGCAAAATGCAAGAAACGCGTCGCGCGGTTGTTTCGCAATTTCACGTCATTGGCGTTCGCATTAACGGCAATCGACACGCGATCCCCAACGTTCAACGAGTCCTCGGAAGACAGGAATTGGCATTGATCAATGATCATGCCCTGGCACCCGCCACCGCTGGACGAGATCCCACGGTCCTTTGGGCGACTGACGAAGCAATCACGCAGATTGAAGCCGACCCCAGATGGGGCCAGCGCAATGGCGCTGCATCGGTTGTTGCACTGGAACTCGATGTCCGACATCGCAAATTTCGACAGCTGGCTGAACCCTCGGAAATCAAGCATGAACTTGAAATCGTGGAACGTGAAATTCTGTGTGCCCGCCGCATCGTACAAAGCCGATGACAGGGTGATCTCACCTGCCCCGACATTCTTTGCCCGGACATAAACCTCGCGGCCGACACCGTTGCCCTTGATCAAGGATCCAACAGGAATATTGGCCACGTTGGCTACATTCGTCAGCGTTTTCGAATTCGACGGATCATAGGTCGCCTGCGAGGAATAGACTTGCGTGTCCCAGGCCGCGTTGTCGTTCGCCTCGATCTGACCATTGCGGATAACGCGTCGGGTTGCGTAGCTGGTCTTGTTGGGCACAGCCGCTTGCATATCGATCGGCCCGCTCAAGGCAACCTTGCGCCCGCCCAAATTCAGGCTTTCGTGGTCCGCGTTGTTCAGCAGCGCTTGAAACGCCTTTTTGAACGCCAACTCCTCATTTCCAAATGCATCGATATAGTTGGGAAGATCGAAGTTCTTGGTCAGAAGAAGCATCCGGTCGGTCGGCATGGTCACCTTGCCCTCGAACGACACCTCGGACACGAAGGTCACACTGTCAGCCAGGTGATATGTTCCTTCGGGCACGAAAACAGTTCGTCCATTGGCGGCATCATCCGCAGCCTCAAACGCAGCAGAGTCATCGGTCGACCCATCGCCGACCGCGCCATAGTCTCGAACATCCACAATACCGATCATGTCCCGCAGGAAAACGCTGGTGACATCGGTGATCTCGATATCGTCAATGCGGAAGATACCGCCATTGGGGCCTTCGATATCCAAACCGAAATGGCCATAAAGCGCCGTCCGTCCCCATGGCATGTCAACACCAGAGCGCGAGCCAGAGCCCACAATCCCGGTAACCTCGACCACCTCGCCATACGTTGTCAGAGTGACTGCATCAGCCCATTCAGTCACACCCGAAACATGTGTGTTGCCAGCTGCTCCAGCCCATCCCGCAACGCGCACGGTGGGCAGGTTGCCACTGATGGCTTTGACACGGGCTTTGATTTGAAGATAGCACCCAGGCTGCAACGGGGTCTGCCCCATGTAACGCAGCTTCTGGGTCGAGCTGGTTTTCTGCAGCTCCAGACACCCGCCGAAATCGGCATCCGCCGGAACAAAGGCCGCATTCGCCGCCCCGTCATATGTATCCGAACCCGGCGTGCCGTCGCCGCTCGACCAAACATTCAGGCCGTCCTTGAACGCAGGCGGCATGAACTGAATACCGTCGGTGATTGCCTTGTTCATCCAAATCCCTTTCCCAATCGCGCCGCAGACCACCTGCGATGGCGCATCAAACCCGTGGCCCAAGCGGAAAACTCGGACGCGAGCAATTGGGTAAGGGAAAGGGATTAAAGGCGCCTCATAGCACCGTCACGGTGGCGTTGCTCACGCGGTCTCACCTCCGGCGTCCAAAATCTGTACGCCGTTGATTTTCCAGACACCTTCTTGGTTTACCATTTGGTAATCCAGAATGTGGACCGATCCGTCACTGTCAGTGATCATGACCTTCTGCCATTGATACCCTGCGATTTCCCGCAATTCGAGAAACCGCACTTCGCCAGGACGCCAGACCATCGGATAACCACGCCGCACCATCACGCCAAAGTTCTCGGGCGTACGAAACAGGTTCTGGATCGTGGGGCTGGCAAAGCCGAATGCAGTGACAAAGTCATCCGCTTTGAAGGCCTGTATCTGCGACCGGATCTGGTTTTCGATCTGGGCCTCTTGCGCGGGCAAGGGGCTGGCCAAAGCCAGTGTCAGGGCAATTGCGGTAACGAATTGGCGCATGGGACATCCTCCGGGCTGTCCCGCAGAATTAGCCCCACGCGCCGGATCGTCAAATCAGGCCAACTCGCCTGCCAGACCTTTGTCGATCAGGGCCACGGTCTCATCCACTCCATAAAGCGCGATGAACCCACCAAAACGCGGCCCCTGGCTGGCGCCCAGCAGAACCTCGTAAAGCGCGGTGAACCAGGCCCGCATCGGATCGAACCGCTCGCGTCCCACCGAATAGACGATGGATTGCAGCGCTTCATCCTCGACCGGCCCGTCATAGGCCTCCAACTCGGCCCGCAGCGCCTCCAACGCTTCACGCTCCTGATCCGTCGGCGCACGGAACTGCCGTGTCGGTTTGACGAAGTCGTTGAAGTAGCGCACCGCAAAGCCCGCCGCCTGATCCAGATCGGGATGGCTCTCGGCACTCGCATCCGGCGCATAACGCCCAATAAAGCCCCAGAGCGTTTCCTTATCTTCAGCCCCTGACACCGACGCCAGGTTCAACAGCATTGCAAACGGCACCACCAAAGTAGACGCCGGAACATCACCACCGTGGATATGCCACACGGGGTTGTTCAACTGCGCCTTAAGCTCTTGGCCCGGATAGGCGCGCAGCTGCTGGTGATATTCATCCACCGCCTTGGGGATCACATCAAAGAACAGCCGCTTAGCGGTCTTTGGCTTCTGGTACATGAAATACGACAGCGATTCCGGCGCCGCATAGGTCAGCCATTCCTCCATCGACAGGCCATTGCCCTTCGATTTTGAAATCTTCTGGCCCTGCTCGTCATTGAACAGCTCATAGCTCAGGCTCTCTGGTGGTTGCTTGCCCAGCGCACGACAGATCTTGGACGACTGCGTGACCGAGTCGATCAGGTCCTTGCCCGACATTTCATAATCCACACCCAACGCGGCCCAGCGCATCGCCCAGTCAGGCTTCCACTGCATTTTGACATTGCCACCAGTGACCGGGATCTCGACCTTCTCACCATCAGGCTCCTGATACACAATGGTGCCCTTCTCAACATTGCGCTCCAACGTCGGCACCTGCAGCACATGGCCGGTCTTGGGCGACACGGGCAGGAAGCAGGAATAGGTCTCCTGCCGCTCTTTGCCCAGCGTCGGCAGCATGATCTCCTGGATCTTGTCGAACCGTGCGAGCGCGGTCAGCAGCATCTCGTCAAACTTGCCGGACAAGTAGTAATCGGTGGCCGATGCGAACTCGTACTCAAAGCCAAAGCTGTCAAGAAAATCGCACAGACGCGCGTTGTTGTGCTGCGCAAACCCTGCGTGCGTGCCAAAGGGATCACGCACCTTGGTCAGTGGCAGGTGCAGATCTTCTTTCAGCTCGTCCTGCATCGGCACATTGGTCGGCACCTTCCGGAACCCGTCCATATCGTCCGAAAAACAGATGAGCCGTGTCGGAATGTCCGACATCTGTTCAAACGCATGGCGCACCATCGAGGTCCGCGCCACCTCACCAAAGGTGCCAATATGCGGCAGACCCGAGGGGCCATAGCCGGTCTGAAACAGCACATACCCCTTTTCCGGATCCTTCTTCTGATAGCGTTTGAGCACCCGGCGCGCTTCTTCAAAGGGCCAGGCCTTGGACGCTAGAGCGGTTTCACGCAGATCAGACATATCAGTCTCCATAGGGGAATTCGGTGCCGGTTGCCCCATGCAACCAACCCGGCCTCTCCTATTGTGCATCTGCGGCATGAGTCAAGAAACTGGCACTATTTCTGCCCCTTTTCCGCGATCCATTGCAGAATTTCCTGCACAGGGCGGTCAGCGGCCAGCCCATCGCGCGCCGACAGGAAATATCCACGTGCCGAAATCGCATGATGCCCGCGAAGCCGGGTGATCGCGCCAGTGTCCAGAAAGCTGTCCAGCACACCATCCCAGCACAGGCCCACGCCCTGCCCGGCCAGCACCGCATTCACAAGCATCGCATATGAGGTGAAATCCAAAACCCGCGCGCCTTTCGGCATGTCCAGACCCGCGGCACGGAACCAACTCGGCCAATCATGCCACTGGCTGCGCGCGGTCTCCATCGTCAGCAAGGTCATCTTTGACAGATCGTGATCCGCCCCACTCATGCCTCGCTTGTCCAGATAAAGCGGGCTGGCGACAGGAAACACAGCCTCCCCCAGCAGGCGCATCTCATCGCCCTCTTCCGGCAGGCCAAATCGGATCAGAACGTCACCGGGTCGCACGGCCTCACCATACTCTTGGCTCATGATACGAATCGTCACGTCGGGAAAGGCGTCTTCCAGTTCTCCCAGCCGCGGGATCAACCAGAACGCTACAAAACCCGACGGCGCCGTCACCGTTACAACCCGGCCCTTTGCGGCCTGCCTGATCTGTGCAACGGCGCTTTCGATCTGACCAAAGCCACCATGCAGCGCCCGCAGCAAGTCCCTGCCCGCTTGAGTCATTCGTACAGGTTTGCGACCCCGATCGAACAAAGCCACACCCAAATCTGCCTCTAACGCCGCAATCCGGCGCGAGATCGCCGGCTGTGACACATTCAGCTCCTGCGCCGCCGCGGTCAGCGTGCCATGACGGGCAGCCGCATAAAAAGCCGTCAACCCAGAGAACCCCGGAAGTCGCTCCATCTATCATAACTCCAGCGTATAATTAAATTCAGCTTTATCCTATTGCCGAAACACCGCAACCCCTCCTAACTGCCAACAACAGGAAGGAGACTGCGATGACCGAAAAACTCGAAACGCTCGCCACCGTTCTCGGTGATGCCCAAATGCTCAACCAAGCCAGCAATCTGCCGCATGCGCCCTTGGCCATCGACGCAGCCCAGGTTCCGCTGTCCGGCGGCACCGATCCGACCTATGGCGAAGTCCGCTGGCGCACGCTGATCAACGGCACGCCCGACGCCCCCCGCGACATGGTGCTGGGCCTAGCCGAGTTCGAACCCCATGGCCGCCTGCTGCCACACCGCCACGACCCGCCCGAGTTCTACTTTGGCCTCGAGGGCGATGGCATCGTTACCGTCGACGGCGTCCCGCATCGTATCGCCCCTGGCATCGCGATCTACGTCCCCGGCGGCGCCGAACACGGAACCCAGGCCGGAGAACACGGGCTCAAATTCTCATATGGGTTTGCAACGCCAAATTTCGAAGACATCGAATATCGTTTTACCGCTGCGGGTTAAGACAGCAGATGAAAAATCGCGGGCGGGTGTTGTCCCCGCCCCGATGGCTCCGTATCTTGCGCAGGTAGCATTTTGAGCAGGATACCACGATGACCGAGCAAGCGCCCCACCCGATGACCCCGCAGGATTGCCTTGTTGCGATCATGGTGGCGGTTTCCGCATCGGACGAAACCATTCGCACGGCCGAGCTGGTCAAGATCCAGTCCGCCGTCAACATGCTGCCGGTCTTTGCAGACTACGACATCGACCGCATCAACCGTGTCTCGTCGGTGGTGTTCGATCTGTTTGAGCAAGAAGACGGGCTGGATGCCCTGTTTGGCCTGACCCGCGAAAACCTGCCCGAACGGCTCTATGAAACCGCTTATGCTCTAGCTTGCGACGTCGCCGCTGCAGACGGCAACCTGGCAGAAACCGAACTGCGCCTACTGGAAGAAATCCGGTACGAGTTGAACGTCGACCGCCTGCACGCCGCTGCCATCGAACGCGGTGCCCGCGCGCGGCATGTCGTCTGAGTAACCAGACGACATGCCAACAACGGCCTAGGCGGCCTGGTCAAACCGCAGTTCACCGTTGTTCAGGAAACAGAACCGATCAAACACCGACAGATCCAACGGGTTGGGTTGCCGAATGTCCGCGACACCCGGCATTGCCCGCCCGCTCAGGTCAAAGGCTCGGTCGATCTGCGAGATCATGGCGCAGACGTGCCCGCGGTCCCGAACAAACTGCCGCAAGGCCACCATCTGATCGATCAATACCGGGTTGCTTCGCCTTTGATCCAGAAGCTGCAGATAGTCCACAACGATCACAGCTGAGTGTTGCACGTCTCCAAGCCGATCAATGATGTAGTCGGCTGAAACCTGGTCTGATGTATCAAGCAAAAATGACGCTCCCTTGCCAACACCCATGGCCGACAGCTGCTCAGTTACATCGCGTTCACTGTATTCCAGCGTAAAGACATACCCCCGCCGCCTGATCTCGGCCGCCCTGGAGGCCACCTCAAGACCCAGCAACGTCTTGCCCTGCCCGGGCCGCGCACCGATCAGGATCATGTCGCCCGACTTGACCTGACGCAGCACTTCGGTCGCGGGACTGGCCGTCGCACAGGCTGCCGCAAGGTGGCTCCAGCTCTTGAACCCCTCGGACACAGCCACCTGATCCAGCGTCTGATGCAGGGCCTTGCCCTCATGACGCGCCATTTTTTTGGCCTTGCGTTTCAATACGTAAATCGGGGCAGAAATCTGCATCTCTCATCCTCCTCAGTCGAGCGGTTGATGCAATCCCCCCTTATGCGTCAGCTCGAACGAGTTGATGTCAGACGATCGCTCTACATGTCATGTGCTTCCCGAACGGAGGGCGGAGGTCCGAGCAAGACCTGCCCCATCCTGCCGCACCCCGGCTGTAGCCTCAACCCAAATCGGATCAACTGCCGTACAGAGCGCCCCAGCGTTCAATCAGCTTTTGCTGCAACCGCTTTGATCGCCGATTCCACGCCCGCGCCCCTTCGGGCACTTCACGATCGGCCCGCTTGATCCTGGAGCGCTTGGCCGTGTCCGCCGTGAAAATGGCAAAGGCCAGCTCGGTCCCATCGGCCGCCGTCATGAACCCACCCAGCCCCGAGACGAAATTCAGCGTTCCGGTCTTGGCGTCCACCTTGATCGGATGCGACTTCAACACCCGCCCTTTACTGTCGCGCATGGCAAAGGGTTTCAGCAGCGGACGCAGAATGCCCACCTTGTGGACCTGCACCAAGGCCCGCAGCATATCCTGCGGGGTCACGCGCGATGCATCACCCAGACCGGAATGATCCACCAGGCTGGTGCCTGACATCCCGTATTTCGACGCCGCCCAACGGCTCATCTCTTGCGCAGACGCCTTCAGCGAAGATGGCTTGCCGCCACGTGCGACTGTGGCGGACATGCCCACCATTTCCGCCGTCAAATTGGTCGAGTATTTCAACATCCCTTTCAGGATCGTTTGCAAAGGCGCACTTTGGTGAATTGCCAAAACAGTTCCCGCAGGCCGCGAGCGCGTGACCTTGGGGTTCTCAAGCACGATCCCGTTTGCCCGCGCCAGTGTCTGAAACACGTCGCCGGCGTAAAGCGCGGGCTTGCGCACCGGCAACCACCGCGACCCGCCCTTGCCCAGGGCCTGGCTCGCCACTGTCCATTTGTCGATCCGGGGCGTCTCCTCATAGGTGTAGACCGGCAAGCGCCGGCTCTTGACCTGCATCTGCGCCATTGCGACCCGCGGTTTGTACTTGTTGCTGCGGGCATCCATCGCAACAGTGTAACCATTGCCACCACGTTTCCATTCGAAATGGACGCGGTTGAAATTCAACGCGATTCCGGACACCGACGGGCTATAGCCCAAATGATCGGGTTGCTCGGGATCGATGCTGCGCACATAGGGCAGCGACCCGTCATAGACCTTGAATTTGCCGCGTACCTCGCGCACCCCGGCCGCCTTCAGGTTGGCAGCCAACTTGCCCAGAGCATTGGTGTCCAGTGTCGGGTCACCCCCGCCCACCAGCACCAAATCACCCTTGAGCACCCCATTCTTGATGGGCCCGTCCGCAACAACCTGTGTTCGAAAAACATGCCCCGCGCCCAGCACGTCCAAGGCATAAAGCGCCGTCAGCGCTTTGGCGACACTCGCGGGGGGCAGCCCGGTTGTCGACCCCACGGCCTCCAACTGCAGTCCGGTCTTTGCATCTGCCACGGCAAAGGCCACTTCTCCGGACAATCCGGACGCCTTGATGACCGTCTCGGGCCCGCCTTGTGGCGCGGCCCCCAGCCCCCGCAACTGCGGACGCAATGACGTCGCTGGCGCATTGGCAAAACCCGAGGCAGGGACGACACTCGCCCCCAAAGCCCCCAACAGAAAACGTCTCGTAATCAAACCGCTCATAAGTCCATAAAATCGCAGACGATCGTGTCAAACAAGCGGCAGTTTCAAGGTTTTCTCCGTCTGTGCCCCGTGATACCCGCGACACATGCTAAAGGCCGTTCTGATCATGTTTGTTGCGATGTCGCTGATCCCCGCCGGGGACATGGCCGGCAAGCTGTTGACCGGGCCACATGGCGTCTCACCGGCCTTTGTCGCGTGGTCGCGATTTGCCCTTGGCGTCCTGATGATCCTGCCCTTCACCCCCCGCTCTGCCTTTGGGTTGCTCAAAGACCCGCGCATCTGGTTTCGCGCGCTTTTACTTGCAGGCGGCATCTTCTCGATCCAGACCGCTCTGAGAACCGAACCACTGGCCGACGTCTTCGCCGCCTTCTTCATCGGCCCGATCCTCAGCTACGTGCTCTCGGCCTTGCTGCTGCGAGAGCCAACAACGACGATCCGATCCCTGCTGATGCTGACGGGCTTTGCCGGGGTTCTGTTGGTTGTCCGCCCCGGCTTTGGCGGCACAACCGGTCTGGCCTGGGCCCTGCTCGCGGGGTGTTTCTATGGCAGCTTCCTGACCGCCTCCCGCTGGCTGTCGCACCTGGGCTCGCCACTGGCGCTCAGCTTCACACAGCTTTTTGTCTCGGGCTTGGTTCTGATGCCACTTGGGCTGATGCACCTGCCGACACTCACACCCGCCGTCGCCGGGTTCACCACGCTCAGCGCCCTTGGCTCGATGCTGGGCAACCTGCTTTTGCTGGTGGCCTATGCCCGCGCACCGTCAACCAAGCTCGCCCCACTGGTCTATTTCCAACTGATCGCGGCAACCGGGTTGGGATGGGCGGTGTTCCACGACTTCCCCGACGCAATCACTTGGGCCGGACTGGCGCTGGTTCTGCTCTCGGGCCTGGCCTCAGCCGCCCTGCGCCGCTGACCAATCCCCCCGTGCGCGAAGCTCGGTCGAGCTGATGTCGACCATCGGCACGTTCACGAAACACCACGCCGGGGCCTGCGCCCGCCCCAACAGCCGCCGCGCCTGACCATCCAGCCGCGCGCTGGCATAAGCCCTCACCGCCGGCGCCATCCGGGCCGAGATCCGATCGCCCGGCCGTGCCACGACGCCTACGGGCACCGTCTCCATGATCTCGCGCCATTTGCCCCAACGATGCAGCTGCGCCAGGTTATCGGCCCCCATCAGCCAGACAAAGCGCACCCCTGGGTACAATAGGCGCATCTCAGCCAAGGTGTCCGCGGTCACCCGCGTACCTAAATGTGCCTCGATATCCGTAATCTCGACCCTCGGGTCGCCCATCAAAGACCGCGCCGCCGTCATCCGTTGCTCTAAAGGAGCAGGCCCGCGTGATTTCAGCGGATTGCCAGGGCTGACCAGCCACCAGACACGATCCAATCCAAAGGCCTTGATCGCCTCGCGCGTCACATGCACATGCCCCGCATGCGGCGGATCAAACGAGCCGCCCAGCAGACCAATGACCTGCCCGGACCGCGCATATGGCAAAAGATGTCTCATCGCCCCCGTGCTTGGCCCGAGAGATGTGTGTTGTCAATCAACGGTCTGAACCACATCGCCCAATCGAACCTGACCCGGTTGCAAAACGCGCGCACACCACCCGCCATGCCCCCGCACCGCCGAGTACCCGCCCGGCCCAAATGCCTCTTCCATCCGGGAACACGGCGCACAGATCGTAGTGAACTCCAGCACGGCCTCACCAACCTGCACCCGCCGCCCTTTCAAAGCACTCAGGTTGATCCCCTCCACCACCAGATTGCGCCGCAAGACCTCTGGCGGCACCGCATCCCGCCCCAGAAACGATCCAATCGCCGCCAAATGCTCCCGCTGCACCAAAGTCACCGCCCGCTTGCCAGCCCGCGCCCGATCCCCATGACATCCATCCTCGCCAATCCAAACTTCCGAGAGGGCTTCCATCCCCTCTCGCCGCCCAGGCCGCACCCCGATCCAGGTCACCCGCCCCGGCTGAGCCCATCCAGCGATCAGATCTTTCAGCGACATGAGACCCCTCCTCGATTTAACCCATTGTAAACACACGCAGCAAACCGGCGCACAGCTGTGCACGGGTAGTGCACGCATGGTGCACGGGTTGTGCATCGCAGGTTTTGCCCCTTTTGGCACGTTCAGGCCCGTCACGTTTTCTTGGGCCATCACCTCGCGCGCCCCAATCTGGACGATTGCCCCGCCCCCAACGTTCAGCTACACCACCGCCCAACCTGAATTCCCCGATGCAGAGGACGCACCATGGCTGCCTATCAATACGTCTACCACATGCAGGGGGTCTCCAAGACCTATCCCGGTGGCAAAAAATGCTTTGAAAACATTCACCTGTCGTTCCTGCCCGGCGTGAAAATCGGTGTCGTCGGCGTCAACGGCGCGGGTAAATCGACCCTGATGAAGATCATGGCCGGCCTCGACAAAGACTACACCGGTGAAGCCTGGTCCGCCGAGGGCGCCAAAGTCGGCTACCTGCCGCAGGAACCCCAGCTCGACGAGAGCCTGTCCGTGCGCGAAAACGTCATGCTCGGCGTCGCCGAAAAGAAGGCCAAAGTCGACCGTTTCAACGCCATCGCCATCGAGATGGCCGAAAACTACACCGACGAGCTGATGGAGGAGATGACCACCCTTCAGGACGCCATCGACAGCGAAAATCTGTGGGATCTGGACGCCCAGATCGACGTTTCGATGGAGGCGCTGCGCTGTCCTCCCGATGACGCCGACATCAAGAACCTCTCGGGTGGTGAAAAGCGCCGCGTGGCGCTCTGCAAGCTGCTGCTTGAAGCGCCCGACATGCTGCTCCTCGACGAACCTACCAACCACCTGGACGCCGAGACCATCGCCTGGCTGCAGCAGCACCTGATTGATTACAAAGGTACAATCCTGATCGTCACCCACGACCGTTACTTCCTGGACGACATCACGGGATGGATTCTGGAACTCGACCGCGGCAAGGGCATTCCGTACGAGGGCAACTACTCGGCCTGGCTGGAACAGAAAGCCAAACGGTTGGAACAGGAAGCCCGCGAAGACAAATCCAAGCAGAAAACGCTGGAGCGCGAGTTGGAATGGATGCGTCAGGGCGCCAAGGCGCGTCAGGCGAAATCCAAGGCCCGGATCAACGCCTATAACGATCTGGCGCAGCAGTCCGAACGCGAGAAACTCACCCGCGCGCAAATCGTCATCCCCAACGGCCCCCGTCTGGGCGGCAAGGTGATCGAGGTCGACAACATCGCCAAACACTATGGCGACAAACAGCTGGTCGAAGGCCTGTCCTTTGCCCTGCCCCCCGGCGGCATCGTCGGCGTCATCGGCCCCAACGGTGCCGGTAAATCGACCCTGTTCCGCATGCTGACCGGTCAGGAGCAACCCGACGAGGGTTCGGTTACCTATGGCGACACCGTCAAACTGTCCTACGTCGATCAGTCCCGTGATGACCTGAACGACAAAGACACCGTGTGGGAATCCATTTCCGGCGGGGCCGAGATCATCGAGCTTGGGGATGCGCAGGTGAACTCCCGCGCCTATTGCTCGTCATTCAACTTCAAGGGCGGCGACCAGCAGAAACCCCTGAACCTGCTGTCTGGTGGGGAGCGCAACCGCGTCCACATGGCGCGTCTGCTGAAAGAGGGCGGCAACGTGCTGCTGCTCGACGAACCGACCAACGACCTCGACGTCGAAACCCTGCGCGCGTTGGAAGACGCGCTCGTTGATTTCGCCGGCTGCGCCGTGGTCATCTCGCACGACCGTTTCTTCCTCGACCGGATCTGCACGCACATCCTGGCCTTTGAGGGCGACGCGCATGTGGAGTGGTTCGAGGGCAACTTCGAAGACTACGAAGAAGACAAGAAACGCCGTCTGGGGCCGGATGCACTGGAGCCCAAACGGTTGAAGCACAAGAAGTTTGTGCGTTAAGAGTTCCAAGCCCTGCCTCTTGGTAGGGCTTTTTTTGTTTAGAAAGGTATTGTTATGCCGACAGGAAGATCTGTACGTCTCTTCTTAGCGGAGGGAACGCCCACGGGAATTCTGACAGCAGAAATCGTCAATTGGACAGGCCATGTACTCTCCGCGCCGCGCATCCGGCTAGAAACAGCACTAAAACGAAGCGAATTGAAGAAGACGGGAATATACATCCTGTATGGCTCACCTTTCGACGCAGATCTTCCTTTGGTTTACATTGGCGAGGGAGATGACATCTCTACACGCTTATCCAGCCACTCAAGAGACGATGACAAAGATTTTTGGGAACGCTTCATCGCTGTTACCAACAAAGACATGAACCTTACAAAAGCCCATGTGAAATATCTCGAAGGTCGCCTCATTACGTTGTTAAAAGAGGCTAAAAAGTCCCAAGTCACAAATCGAACTGACCCTAGCTTTGATAAGCTACCAGAGGCTGATATCTCCGATATGGAATCGTTTCTTGAGCAACTGAAGCTAGTTTTACCAGTCGTTGGCGTAGATTTTTTCAGGAAGGTCGTTTCCTCCTCCACTACAGGCCTTGCCGCAGATTCCGTTGAAACCCCAACTTTTGCAATTGAGAACAAAAGGAAGGGCATTTCAGCCACTGCAAGGGAAGTCGACGGGGAGTTCGTTGTTCTTGCTGGCTCGACAGGCGACCTCAAGGAAGCTGCATCATTTTCTGAAAGGTTGAAAAACTTGAGGAATCAAAGTCTAGCTGTAGGAAAAATCTCTAAAGTTGGCGAAAATACCTTTAGGCTAATCGAAGACATTGCATTTTCTAGCCCCAGCGCTGCCGCAGTTTTTTTGTTTGGTTCCTCGCGAAATGGGCGAACTACATGGTACGTTCAAGGAAACACGATGAACTACGGAGAATGGAAAGAGGCGCTGTTACAAGACTAAGTCATACTACAGGGCAAGTGATCAACAAGAGACCCGCGCCTTCCCAGGGGGAAGGTCAGACGCGGGTCGTGCCACCTTGTGACACGACCTTTTGGGACAGATCGTTAACGCTCATCCGAGCGGAAACCTGCTAGATCGTAGAACCGAGAAAAGCCCCATCCTCAGAACCCTTTGCTTCGCAACACAAAACCAGCCCATCCACCACAACCCTAGGTGGGCGGTCGCTCGCTGGTGGGTTTAACAAATTTAGCGAAAATGCGCCGAACCTACGGGTTTGCCCCAGTTTGAACACAATTCTAGATAACCTATGATTGTACCATACGGTGAATCGTGCACACTGTACTCAACATGTGTGCCGACATGCGCAGCAGGAGGTAAGCGTTTTGGCTTGGGTTGGTTTGATCTCGGGGTTCTTTGGCGGGCTGTTGGCCGCTGTCCTGGGCTATACCGTCTTTGCCCTGCCGCTGTGGCTGTCGCTGGCGCTTTATCCGCTGGTCGGGTCGCTCGCGCTCTTTGCCACAATCGGCGTGCTTTTGATGCGTGGACGCACCGACCCGCCGCAGCCCCCGGCCGTTCTGACCGCCGAGCTGGAAACCGCCTGAGCGCTCATCCCTAACTCTTTAGCGCCCCCTGACCCATCCTTCGATCTGACCCGCCCGCAGCGCGCCTGCTTGTCGCTTGCGCTCTTTGCCGCGCTCGAACGCCACCATCGTCGGGATGCCCTTGATCCGATAGCGCCCTCCGGTCGATTGGTGCTTTTGCGTGTTTACCTTGACCAGCCGCGCCCGCCCGCTGAGTTTCTTTGCAGCCTTGGAAAACTCGGGCGCCATCATCTTGCACGGGCCACACCACGGCGCCCAGAAATCCACCACCAGCGGCAGATCGTCGTTCTTGCTGGCCTTCTCCAGGATCGCGGGTGAGACCTCAACCGCGTCCGCAGGCACCAGAGCCTTAGAACATTTGCCGCATTTCGCCCCGGCCCGTAGCTTTGCCTCGGGCACGCGGTTGAGTTGCCCGCAGCTCAGGCAGGTGAGTGTCTTGTCGCCCATGGATCAGCCCTCAACCGGGCGCGGCCGCCCTTCCTCGTCGATGGCCACGAACGTGAACACCGCCTCGGTCACCTTTTCCCGATCACCGTAACGGTCACGCAGTACCCAGGCCTCGATCTCTATCCCAAGGGACGTGCGCCCCACCCGCGCCAGATGGCAATAGATGCACAGCACATCGCCCACATGCACAGGCCGGATGAATTTCATCGCGTCCACCGCAACGGTCGCAACCCGCCCATGCGCCTTGTCGCCCGCCATGATCCCTGCGGCGATGTCCATCTGGCTGAGCACCCATCCGCCAAAGATGTCCCCGTTCACATTCACGTCCTTGGGCATGGCAAGGGTCCTGAGGGTCAGGTCACCCTTTGGCTCTGTCCGGTCGGTCATATCTTGCTCCTTCTGCGCTGCGGCACGCACAGTAGACCGGGAAACCCGCCCAACTGCAACGGAGTTCACGAAACCGTAACACGGGTTTCACTGCCGGTGCTTGCCGCCTAGGTCTGGACCATGACACACGCCAGACAGATGATCCTGCCCTTTGTCCTGTTGCTCCTGCTTGCAGGGGTGGCAACAGCCCTGGACCTGCCCAAGATGCTGGGCGCGCACCCCTGGTGGTCGGTCAAGGTGATCTGGATCGGTTTGACCATCGGTTTGGGTATTTTCGCTATCGGAGCCGCGCTCAAGCTCTCGGGGCGCGTCACATCAGTTGGGTTCTCCGTTCTGACGATTGCAAGCTATGCCGTTGCCACGCTTGGGAAAACACGCTTCGCCGCGTCCTATGCCGAGGACGCGATTGCAGGGCAGATGTGGTACTTTGGTTGGATCGCAACCTGCGCCTTTACTGCCGCAGCTTTGCTATCACTTTTCCGATATTGGCAGCAAAACCGTTGACCTGCCCGGTCAGACCTTCAAAATTGGATATACATGAATATTGAATGAGGTCGGTCATGTTTTCACGACGCAGCTTTCTTGCCGCAACTACCGCAGCAGGCGCCCTGCCTCAGGTTGCCTTGTCCCAGAGCGCCGCGGTCTTTGATCCCACGCCGCAAGAGGTTCGGATCAAGAAAGGCTATGAACCCGGTCGGCTGCTGATCCTGCCGCGGTCCTTCTACTTGTATTTCGTGACCGACGATCGCAAGGCGATCCGCTATGGCTGCGGCGTTGGCAAGGCCGGGTTGGAATTCACCGGGACCGCCACGATCGACGTCAAGAAAGAGTGGCCCACCTGGCGCCCGACCCAAGAGATGATCGAGCGCTCGCCCCAGACCTATGCCAAGTTTGCCAACAACAAATATGTGCAGCCCGGCGGCCCGGACAATCCGTTGGGCGCGCGGGCACTCTATCTGTTCCAGAACGGCGTCGACACCTATTTCCGCATTCACGGTACAACTCAGCCTGAAACCATCGGTCAGGCGGCCTCAAATGGGTGCATCCGAATGATGAACGAGCACGTCAAGGATCTGTATACACGAGTGCCCTTGGGAACAGTTGTGACGGTCCTCTGAAGTCGCCGCCTGAAAACCGGTCCGCAGCTTGCTCCGCTGCAATCTTCTGAACGCGTTGCAAAAGATAGTTTTTTCTTGAAACTGGCCCCCAATCGCTCCACATTCTCGGTGCGACGTTACGCTATCGACCCCACTGCTCCTACACCGGCACAGTCTTCGATCTTGCACTGACTTAGCCGGGTTGCCGCATTCCGTGGGCAGCACAAAACAGGAGAATACGACGATGGCAAATGGCACCGTCAAATGGTTCAACACCACCAAAGGCTACGGCTTTATTGCGCCCGAAGGCGGCGGACGGGATGTGTTCGTGCACATTTCGGCTGTTGAGCGCGCCGGCCTGACCGGCCTGGCCGACAACCAGAAAGTCACCTTTGACATCGAGCCCGGCCGTGACGGCCGCGAAGCAGCTGTAAACATCGCAGTTGTTTAAGCTCTGAACTTAAAGGGCGGGTCACTTAATGACCCGTCCTTTACGGACCTGACCAGTCCACATCCACGGCTTCGCGGATCTCCAGCAAGCCGTTGGGCAAGGGCCGCATCAGATTGCGGACAACGCCCTCATCCTCCGACAGCCATGTTTGCACGTCATCGACATGCAGGATGACCCCCATCCGGTGATGAATAGGTTCGACATCTGCATTTGGTTCGCAAGTGACGGCCGCAACTTGCGGGACCTGCAGCCCACCAGGTGCAGTCCAGACATCGGTGATGGCAGCAAAGTACAGCATCTGCCCATCCTTGGCCGACAAACGCCATGGCGTTTTGCGCCGCTTCTCACCGGTCCACTCGTACCAACCATCGACCGGAATGACGGCCCGCCCGACTCCGTCAAAGGCTGATTTATCGAACACGGTTTCCGAACGCGCATTGATGATCGTCTCCATCACCGGACGCCCCCGTGCATTGACCCGACCAACGGGGATCATCCCCCACCGCATGCGGGTCAATCCTTGCATGGTAAGCACTACGATTTCTTGCCCCGGCTGAATATTCTGGCGAGGCGGTTCATCCGTCAGATCGCCCACCGGTTCATCCAACCGTTCAGCAACCTCGGCCATCGGCCTGGTCAGAAAAAATCGTCCTGGCATCCGATCCCCCCTTTTGATGTTGGGGCAAGCCTGACGGATCGCATCACCTTATGGCAAGTCAGTTTGCGGCCTTCGCAAGTTCCAGCACCTGGGGTCCCAATCCTTCGACTATCAAGTTCACACCTTCAGGATTCGGATGAATGCCGTCTGCCTGCATCCATTGCTGCACCGCAGATGGATCGTCGTTCACTGGAAAGCCCTGGAAAAAGCTCTCGGCCAGCAAAACCTCGAACTCGTCCGCCAATTCAATGTAAGCGTTGTCAAACTCCGCTTTGTATTCAGGTCCGTAGTTACCCGGCGCCTGCATACCAACCAGCAGCACCTGCACATCCGCATCGCGCGCAGCAGTCAGGATCGTTGTCAGGTTTTGGCGAACAGCAGCCGGGTCGATCCCGCGGAGCATGTCGTTGCCGCCTAGCGTCACGATCATCGCGTCCACCTCGGGCGTCAGGGTCCAGGCGACGCGCGCGGCCCCGCCGGCGGTTGTATCGCCTGAAACGCCTGCGTTCACCAGTTCTACTTCGACCCCTTGCTTGTCCAACCATTCCTGCATCTGTGGCACAAACCCCTGCCCCTGCGGCAGGCCGTACCCTTGGGTCAGGCTGTCCCCCAAAGCGGCGATCACCACCGGTTCTGCCGTTGCCGGAAAACCGCACAAGACAAAAAGCCCAGCAATCAGAACCTTGCGCATTTCGCAGTACACTCCATATCCCAATGAACAACGAAAACAGGACAGCCCACATGACACAGCCCATTCTCACCCTCCAAGATGCGTGTTTGTCGCTGGATGGCAATGCCGGACGGGTGGATATTCTGCACTCGATCTCGCTTGAGGTGGCAAAGGGCGAGACTTTGGGCATGATCGGGCCGTCCGGGTCGGGTAAATCCTCGCTTCTGATGCTGATCGGCGGGCTGGAGCAGGCGACAGGCGGCAAAATCACCGCCTTGGGCAAGACATTGACTGACATGTCCGAGGACCAGCTGGCCACTTTTCGTCGGGCACACATGGGCGTGGTGTTTCAGAACTTTCACCTGATCCCGACGATGACCGCTTTGGAAAACGTCGCAACACCGCTCGAGATTGCCGGTCACCGCGACGCGTTCGACCGGGCCGAAGCCGAGCTGGAGGCCGTGGGGCTTGCCCATCGAACCCATCACTACCCGACCCAGATGTCGGGTGGTGAACAACAACGCGTGGCACTCGCCCGCGCAATCGCACCCCGACCCGACATCCTTCTGGCGGATGAACCGACCGGCAATCTGGACGGCACCAATGGCAATGCTATCATGGACCTGCTGTTTGATTTGCGTGACCGCCATGGGGCAACGCTTGTCCTAGTCACCCACTCACGCGCCCTTGCGGCGCGGTGTGACCGGGTGATCCGCCTGCGCGACGGGCGCATTGATGAAACAGCGGCCCAAGAGGCCGCGGAATGAGCCTGCGTCTCGCGTCCCGCTTTGCGGCCCGAGAATTGCGTGGCGGTCTGCGCGGCTTTCGCATCTTCCTGGCCTGCCTCGCCCTGGGGGTTGCAGCCATCGCCGCCGTTGGGTCGATCCGCGCAGGCATCACCGAAGGGCTAACCCGCGAAGGGTCTGCCATTCTGGGTGGCGATGCCCAAATGGAATTTACCTATCGCTTTGCATCAGAGCTCGAACGGGCCTGGATGGGCGAAAACGCCACCCAAGTGTCCGAGGTTACCGATTTCCGGTCCATGGCCGTGGTTGACAACAACGGTGTGACCGAACGCGGGCTGACGCAGGTTAAGTCAGTCGATGAGCTTTATCCGCTGGTGGGTGCTGTACAGCTTTCCCCCGAAATGCCGCTGGCCACTGCCTTTGAAGGGGCCAAAGGGCTTCCTGGCGCTGTCATGGACCGTGTCCTGATGGACCGTTTGGGGCTGACCCCTGGTGACTCCTTCCGTCTGGGTACGCAGGACTTTGTCCTGATGGCCGAATTGACCCGCGAGCCCGATGGGGCCGCAGATGGTTTTGGCCTGGGACCCAGAACCTTGCTGCGCACCGCGGACCTGCAAAATTCAGGGCTGCTGGCGCCCGGATCGCTCTATTCGACCAAATACCGCATGGACCTGCCGGATGAGGCCGATCTGATTGCCTTGTCCGAACAGGCCAAGGACGCTTTTACCACCTCGGGCATGCGTTGGACGGACGCCCGCAATGGTGCGCCCGGCGTGGCTGAGTTTGTGAACCGGTTGGGTGCGTTTCTCATCCTGGTTGGCCTGGCTGGTCTGGCCGTCGGCGGCGTCGGTGTTTCCGCGGCTGTGCGATCATATCTAGCAGGCAAGACCAGCACGATCGCCACTTTCCGAACTCTTGGCGCGGACCGGGCCACGATCTTTCAAACCTATTTCCTGCAAATTGGTGCGCTGTCGATCCTGGGCATCGCCATGGGCCTTTTGCTTGGTGGCCTTGTCCCGGTCCTGCTCGCCCCCATCATCGAGGCGCGCCTGCCCATCCCCGCAGCCTTTGCTATCTATCCGGGCCCGCTGGCCGAGGCCGCGCTGTACGGCATGTTGACTGCCTTTGTCTTCACCCTATGGCCCCTGTCCCGCACGGCCGAGATCGGCCCTGCCGCGCTTTACCGTGATGCGTTGAGCCGTGCGCGCCTGCTGCCCCGCTTTGGATATGTGCTGGCCACTCTGGGCGGTTTGGGTCTGCTCGTCGGTCTTGCGGCCTGGTTCAGTGGCTCAGCTGAATTGACGCTCTGGACCGCAGGCGGTTTGATCGGCACCCTGCTGTTGCTGTCTCTCTCTGCCGTTGGATTGCGCAAACTGGCCCGCATCAGCGCGCGCCCTGCCCGTGGCAAACCCGCGCTCAGGTGGGCGTTTGCCGCCATCTCGGACCCGCGCGAAGGGGCGGCCTCGGTTGTGCTGTCGCTGGGTCTGGGTCTGTCGGTTCTGGCCGCTGTCGGGCAGATCGACGGCAACCTGCGTAATGCCATTTCCGGCAACCTGCCCGACATCGCGCCGTCGTATTTCTTTGTCGACATCCAGAAAGATCAGATGCCGGGTTACATGGAACGGTTGGAAAATGACCCGGCCGTCAGCAAGATCGAAAGCGCCCCGATGCTGCGCGGCGTGATCACCCAGATCAACGGCGAATCCGCTATCGAGGTTGCAGGCGATCACTGGGTCATCGAAGGCGACCGGGGCATCACCTATGCTGCCGACATGCCCGACAATACCCGCCTACTGGAAGGCGAATGGTGGCCCGAGAATTACGCTGGCCCGCCCCAGATCAGCTTTGCCGCTGAAGAAGGCGAAGAACTTGGTCTGTCATTGGGCGACAAGTTGACCGTCAACATCCTCGGCCGCGATATCGAGGCGACGATCACCTCGTTCCGCGAAGTTGATTTCTCGACCGCTGGGATCGGCTTTGTGATGACGATGAACCCCGCGGCCGTTGCCGGTGCTCCGCATAGCTTCATCTCGACCGTCTACGCCGAGGAAGAAGCCGAAACGCAGATCCTGCGCGACCTGGCCGAAGCCTATCCCAACATCACCGCAATCCGTGTCAAAGACGCCATCGACCGGGTATCAGATGTTCTGGCCGGCTTGGCCGCGGCAACATCGTACGGCGCAGGTGCATCCCTGTTAACCGGTTTCCTTGTGCTGATCGGGGCCGCCGCCGCAGGCGAAGCTGCGCGCACCTATGAGGCGTCGATCCTGAAAACACTGGGTGCGACTCGCGCGAGGGTCTTGTCCAGCTTTGCGCTGCGTTCCGCATTCTTAGGGGCTGCAGCGGGCTGCATCGCGCTTTTGGCAGGTGTGTTGGGGGGATGGGCCGTAAGCAATTATGTACTCGAGACCGACTTCACCGTAATCTGGCCCTCGGCCATAGCCATCGTATCGGGCGGCGTGTTAGCCACCTTGCTTGCAGGGCTTGCCTTTGCCTGGCGGCCTCTATCGGCAAGCCCGGCACAGAATTTGCGGGCGCGCGAGTAATCAGCGCCCGCAGGTGACCGGCTGCAGGATTTTGAGCAGATCGACATTGTCACAAACCAAAGCGTCCAGTGTGATCTCATCCAGCGAGGCATAAAACGCCTGTGCCGCGTCACTCAGCGCCACGCGCAGGCGGCATGCATCCGTCAGCGGGCAGGTGTTGTCGACATCCGCAAAACACTCGGCAATTGGCAGGTTGCCCTCGATGTGGCGGAACACCTCGCCAATGCGGATCTGATCGGCTGTGCGCGCCAGGCTCATGCCACCGTTGCGGCCCCGCTGCGTGCTCAGGAAGTTCAACTGGCTAAGTTGGTTGATGACTTGTGCCAGATGGTTTTCCGAGATGTTGCAGACCTCGGCGATCTCGGATTTTGTCACCAGCCGGTCGGTATGCGCGGCGCAATACATCAGCAACCGCACAGCAATGTTGGTTCTTTTGGTGATACGCATGGCAACGCCTCCTCGGTCCTTGGCTGCGTCCTGTATTGCACATCCCGCAAAAAAGCGGTTTGACATACATCAATGGAGCTTTGCGGCAGGAGAACGATGAGCGCCCCCTATTTCTTTGGCTATGGCAGCCTGGTGAATCGCGCCACGCACGACTACCTCGACCCGCAACCAGCACGGTTGCGGGGCTGGCGGCGGGCCTGGCGGCACACCGACCTGCGCCCGGTGGCCTTTCTGACGGCTGTTCCGTGTGAGGCGTCCGAGATCGACGGGCTGATCGCCCATGTCCCGGGCAACGATTGGGCCGCCTTGGATGAGCGCGAATGGGCCTATGACCGCCATTCGGCGACCTACTCCATCACCCACGGCCTGACCCACCCGGCCGACATCGCCGTCTATGCCGTGCCTATAGAACGCCAATCACCCCCGGACACGCGCCACCCGATTTTACTGAGCTATCTGGACGTGGTTGTGCAGGGCTATCACCAGATGTTCGGCCTTGATGGTGTTGCCGACTTCTTTGCCACCACTGACGGCTGGGACGCGCCGATCTTGGATGATCGCTCTGAACCGCGTTATCCGCGTCATCAGACGCTGACCGCGGATGAGACTGGGTTGGTGGATCACCACCTCTCTGACCTAAACGTCAAACCCATCCAACCGGCATAAGAAAAAGGCGGCCCTGGTCCAGAGCCGCCCTTGTTCTTCTCGTTCCGAATACGGCCGCCAGAGGCGGATTTACCCGCGCGCCTTGATCACCTGCAACAGCGGCAGCAACACGGCCATCTCCGGCCCGCGCTCTTGCCCGGTCAACGCTTTGCGCAGTGGCATGAACAGACCCTTGCCTTTGCGGCCAGTGGCATCTTTCACGGCTTTGGTCCAGCTGCCCCACGTGTCGCCGTCCACCTCTACGGGCAACAGCGCCATAGCTTCGGCAATGAAGTCGCGATCTTCGTCGTCAATCAGCGGTTCGGCCCCGTCGCGGCACAAATCCCACCAGGGGCCCAGGTCCGCCAGCGTGGTGATATTGCCACGCGCCATTAGCCAGAATGCCTCGGCCAGATCGCCCGGCACACCAACGCCTGCGACGGTGTCTGCCACGGCATCCAACGACAGTGTCTGAAGGTAATGTGCGGTCAGCGGGTACAGGTCCTGCTCGTCGAACTTGGTCGGAGCCGCACCAAAGCGATTGATGTCGAACCCGTCGATCAGTTCAGCCATCTCAGTGCGCAGTTCCACCGGGTCAGACGACCCCAGACGCGCCATCAGCGACAGCAGAGCCATCGGCTGCACACCCGCCTCGCGCAGATCACGCAGAGCCAAGGTACCCAGACGTTTCGACAGAGCCTCACCCTGCGGGCCAGTGAGCAGCGAATGATGCGCAAAGCGCGGGCAATCGCCACCAAGCGCCTTGATGATCTGGATCTGAGTTGCGGTGTTGGTCACGTGATCAGACCCACGCACAACATCCGTCACGCCCATTTCGGTGTCATCGACAACCGAAGCCAGAGTGTAGAGCAGCTGACCATCACCGCGGATCAGAACAGGGTCCGACACGCTGGAGGCATCGATTGAGATGTCGCCCAGAATGCCATCGGTCCATTCGATCCGCTCGTGATCCAGCTTGAAGCGCCAGACACCATTGCCACGCTCGGCACGCAGGGCGTCCTTTTCGGCATCCGACAGGTTCAGCGCGGCACGGTCATAGACCGGCGGCTTACCCATGTTCAGTTGCTTCTTGCGCTTCAGGTCCAGCTCGGTCGGCGTCTCGAATGCCTCGTAAAACCGACCCAAATCGCGCAGCTTGTCAGCCGCAGCGTTATAGCGATCCAGCCGCTCGGACTGCCGCTCGACTCGGTCCCATTGCAGGCCCAGCCATTCCAGATCCTGCTTGATGCCGTCGACATATTCCTCTTTCGACCGCTCAGGGTCGGTGTCGTCGATGCGCAGGATGAACGTGCCGCCTGCCTTGCGGGCGATCAAGTAGTTCATCAGCGCGGTGCGCAGGTTGCCCACGTGAATGTAACCGGTGGGCGACGGGGCGAAACGGGTGGTGGTCATCAGCATCTCCTGTTGCCGCGTCCCTTGTCACAGGCCCGCGGTTTTGTCCAGTACAGGGCGCGGTGACTGTGCCTGCGGCGGCCGTATTTGGACCAAGAAGAAGGCTCAGGTCGGCTCGACCGGCCAATGGGTTGCCAAATCGCGCAACCCTACGTGAATGAGTTCACCCAGAACATCCAGGTCAATGTCGGCCAACTTGTTCACGTAGAGGCAGGATTTGCCGATCTTGTGCTTCCCAAGACGCGCCAGGATATCCCCGAAATCCGCATAACCCGGCATGATATAGATCGACAGGGCCGCTTTGCGCGGCGCAAATCCGGTGGCCAGAAAATCGCCTTCGCGACCTGACTTGTAGCGATAGTGATACCGCCCGTACCCCACGATGGCCTCGCCCCACATCACCGGCTGAAACCCGGTGATCTGGCGAAACATCTGATCCAATCGCACGGCGTCTGCCGCTTTTGACGCGGGCAGCACCCCGGCAAGGTACTTGGCGACATCCGCATCTGTGGGTTGGGTCTTGTTGGCGCTCATCTCGCCACTCTAAGCGGCATCAAACCGCCACACCAGAACAAGCACACGCGAAGGTGATGGTCTTGCCACGGAACTGGACTAGCTTTGATGATGTTCGAACGCATGTTGAAAGACCAACAAGGAGTGACCCGATGACCCTGAACATGACCCGCCGCGCCGCGCTGACCGGTGCTGCCGCCCTTCCGCTTGCTGCCGCTGCGTCGCCCTTGTTAGCAGGTGGACATGGTGGCAAGGCCCCAGCCCCGCTGGCGCATAGTTTCAAATTGGGCGACATGTCCGTGACGACCTTGCTGGACGGCAGCGCCATGCGCGAAGGTCCAAAGGACCTGTTCGGCAAAGCCGCATCGGATGAGGAATTCGCACAGCTGTCTGCCGAGAATTTCGTTCCCTCGGACAGTGTACAATTCTATTTCACCCCGACCGTGATCGACACTGGAAGCGAAATTGTTCTGTTCGATACCGGCCTGGGCCAGGGCGGTATTGCCAAAGCGATGGCCCAGGCGGGCGTCTCGGCAGACGCCATCGACGTAGTTGTGATCACTCACATGCACCCCGACCACATCGGCGGCATGATGACCGACGGCGCGCCGACCTTCCCCAACGCCCGCTATGTGACGGCAGCAGCTGAATACAACTTCTGGTCCAAGATGGAGGCCGGGAACCGCGTGGGTGACATGGTCGCCAAACTGGTCACGCCGCTGGCTGAAAAGATGACGTTCCTTAACGACGGTGACAGCGTCGTGTCCGGCGTGACTGCGGTGGCCAGCCATGGCCACACGCCCGGCCACACCTGCTATATGCTGGAAAGCGGCGGGCGGCAGCTGGTGCTGACGGCGGATCTGGCCAACCATTATGTCTGGAGCTTTGCACGCCCCGACTGGGCCTTCAGCTTTGATGCCTCGCCCGAGGATGCCGCCGCATCGCGCCGTCGTGTTCTGGGCATGCTGGCGGCCGACAAGATCCCGATGATCGGCTATCACATGCCCTTCCCCGCCGCTGGCTATGTAGAAACCCGCGACGATGGCTTCCGCTATGTGCCGGTCAGCTATCAGTTGATGGGCTGATACTCACGCGGTGGCCTGCCAGTTG
Source organism: Falsiruegeria mediterranea M17 (assembly GCF_900302455.1). Classification (GTDB taxonomy): domain Bacteria; phylum Pseudomonadota; class Alphaproteobacteria; order Rhodobacterales; family Rhodobacteraceae; genus Falsiruegeria; species Falsiruegeria mediterranea. Next base: position 204,893 of record NZ_ONZG01000003.1, on the reverse strand, counting down.
GGCCACCGCCCCCTTACGTGCGCCACGTGCGGGCCAGAACATCCAGCCAGTTGCGGTGACAGATCTTCTCGATCAGCTCTGCACCAAACCCGGCCTCACCCATCGCTGACCTCAGAACACCCAGCCCGCTGGCATCACCGATAGCTTCCGGCACCATGGCGCCGTCAAAATCCGACCCAAGTGCCACGCCGCCTTCGCCCAGGATGCCCAGCATGTGTTCCAGATGCCGGATCATTTCAGCCACGGGTGTATCTGCCACCATTCGCCCGTCCGTCCGCATCATGGCGGTGGCATAGTTCAAGCCGACCACCCCGCCGCTTTCCGCAATCGCCACAAGCTGTTTGTCGGTCAGGTTGCGGGAATGGGGGCAGATGGCGTGTACGTTGGAATGGGTGGCCACAATCGGCGCGTCGGTTGTAGACGCCAAATCCCAAAACCCCGCTTCATTCAGATGCGATACATCCAGCATTATCCCCAGCTCATTGCAGCGGCGCACCAATCTGAGCCCAGCCTCTGTCAGGCCACCGCCAATGTCCGGCGTAGAGGGAAACCGAAACGGTACCCCCTCGGCAAATATGGTCGGGCGGCTCCAGACCGGGCCCAAAGATCGCAATCCCGCCGCGTGGAAATCATCCAACTCAGCCAGATCAGGCCCAATCGCCTCGGCGCCTTCCATGTGAAGGACGGCGGCAATCACCCCGTCTTCCACGCTCTCATTGATCTGTGAAACGCTTGTGCAAATCCGGACGAGACCGTGTTTTTCAAACGTTTTCAGGATTTCGATCTGCTGCCACGCCACAGGGCCCGCATCGCTGAGCTGTAACGGCGCAGGCAAAGGGAGATCATAGCCATGACCCTGCATGAGTTCGAGGATATTGGGCCCGTCCCCTCCGGAGGAGATATAGACCGCGAAAAACCCCGCGCCCAAACCACCTGCTTTGGCCTTCGGGATATCGATATGGCCATCCCAACCGGCTTCAAACGTTTCGGCATAGTTTGACGGAAACCGCGACAACATTCGGCTTAGAACATCGTTGTGACCATCAAAAACAAAGGGATGTGAAGGCTGCATGGCGGACGGGTGACCTCTAATCTTTTGAACCGTAATACCCTTGTTCGTAGCAATGGACGGCGTGTCAGATCAATGTGATTGGTTGCCCCGTCAATGTCTGGGACATGCCTTCAATAACCAGGGTCAGGGGCCACGCGCGTGCCATCTTTGAACCGCGACAACCGGAACTCCCAAGTGTCCACCAGCGGGGTCGCCCCCGTCACCAGATCGGCCATCAAGCGCCCGGCGCCGGGACCGATGCCAAAGCCATGGCCAGAAAATCCGGTGGCGATATGCATGCCCGGCAGGTCGGTGACCTTGGACATCACCGGGATCGCGTCCGGTGTCACGTCGATCATCCCGGCCCAGCTTTGCACGATCTCGGCTTTCTCAAGGGCGGGAAACGCTTTGCGCGCGCTGCCCCAAGCCTTGCGCAGAATCTTGTCCGAGGGTTCAGGATCCAGGATGCGGCATTGCTCGAACGGGGTTACATCCGTTGGCAACCACCTTCGATCCTGTCGCGCCTCCTCCAGCCAGCGTTTGGACAAACGGAACCTCAGCGAGCGCCATTCCTGACGGAACGCGGGCAGGAACGACCAGGCCAACCGCAGGCTGTCCGGCACCAGGTCAACGGTGTTTTCGTGGCCCGAGGCAATGGTGTATCCCCCATCCGCCCGTTTGCGGATGGCAAACTTGTCCGACCACAGCGCAACCTCTGGGCCATCTTTGACCGGTGATGTGCGCATAACCGTGTTCAGCACCTTGAGCTGCGGTAGATCAATCCCCGCATTCCCGGCAAAAAGGCGCGACCATGCCCCGCTCGCCAGCACCACTTGATCACACGCCACGCGACCACGCTCGGTGATCACGCCAGCAACCTGGCCGCCTTGCACATCAATGGACCGAACGGCGCAACCGGTCAGGATCGACGCCCCGCGGTCGCGGGCGCCTTCGGCGATTGCAGGCGCCGCCCATTGCGGCTCGGCGCGGCCATCACCGGGCATGTAGAGACCCCCCGCCAAGCGCATCTGATGACCGGCCAGCACATCGTCCAGATCAACGCCCTGCGCAATCCGGTCGCCCTCTTGCAGGCCTGCCACATGCTCGGCCCACCGGTCCAACCCGGCAAGGTCGCGCTTTCCCGACGCGCCGAACATGATACCTGATTGAGTATAGCCGGTCTTGCGACCCAACCGCTCGTCCAGCCCATGCCACATCCGAATGGCCTCGACCATCAGGGGGATCTCACGCGGGTCGCGCATCCCCAGTCGCACCCAGCCCCAGTTGCGCGAGCTCTGCTCGGCCCCGATCTGACCCTTTTCACACAGCAGAACCGAAACGCCCCGGTCGGCCAATTCCAACGCCGTCGACACACCGATGATCCCTCCGCCGATCACAACGACGTCGACCTTTTTCGGCAACGCGAGGTCCGAATAGAATTCTGTTAGGCGAGGTCCGGGCATGGCTGGAAAATCACTTCTGGCAACTCAGGTGATATGGAATGCGCAATACGTCCGAGACAAGGCCTCTGCACATCTTTCACTCCACTGTGGTCTCAAGGACTCAGTCTGAGAGTTAAGTTGTGTCGCGCCACCGGTTTGCGATTGGATAGCGTCGGTCCAACCAGAACGCACGACGACTTAGGCGCGCCCCCGGGGCTGATTGAAACCGCTTGTACTCGCTGATCAACAGCAGATGCTCGACCTTGCGAGCCACATCTGCGTCGAACCCCGCCGCAACACAGTCGGCAATAGAGCCATCCTGATCGACCAGTATGTCCAGTATCGCATCCAGCACCGGATAATCCGGCAGGCTGTCGCTGTCTTTCTGATCTTCACGAAGCTCGGCACTTGGGGGTTTATCGATGATGGACGGCGCAATCACTTGACCCGCAGGCCCGCGCATCCAGGCGCGGTGATGTTCATTACGCCAACGGCAGGTTTCGAACGCGCGCGTCTTGTAGAGATCCTTGATCGGGTTATAGCCGCCGTTCATGTCGCCATAAATCGTGGCATAGCCGACTGCGACCTCGGATTTGTTGCCGGTGGTCAGCAGCATCTCGCCGAACTTGTTCGAGATCGCCATGAGCAACAGCCCCCGCAGACGGGACTGAATGTTTTCCTCGGTCAATCCGGGTTCGGTGCCTGCAAACAGCGGCGCGAGTGTATCCGTCACAGCGGCCCGGCTGTCAGCAATCGGCACCGTGTCGTAACGCACGCCCAAGGCATCCACCACGGCCCGCGCATCTGACAGCGAGGTTTGGCTGGTGTACTCTGACGGCAGCATCACACAGCGCACATTATCCGCCCCCAAGGCGTCGACCGCGATGGCCGCGACCAACGCCGAGTCGACCCCACCCGAGAGACCCAATACCACCTTGGAAAACCCAGTCTTGCGCATGTAGTCGCGCAACGCTTCGACCATCACGCGATAGTCCTGCTCGATCTCGGACGGGTGGCTCGCCTTGGCGGCGTCGACAACCCGCCAACCATAATCCAGGCGCTCCAGTTCGATATGCGAAATCTCTTCGTCAAACACTGGCAGTTGCAGGGCCAGTGCACCGCCTGGGTTCAGCGCAAAACTGCCACCGTCAAAGACTTGATCGTCTTGCCCGCCCACCATGTTCAAATAGATCAGTGGCAACCCGGTTTCGACAACACGGGACACCATATGGCTGAGCCGGATGTCATGCTTGCCGCGGTAATAGGGCGAGCCATTGGGCACCAGCAGGAACTCGGCACCGGTCTCTTCCAGCGTCTCCGCCACATCTTCGTGCCAGGCATCTTCGCAAATGGGCGATCCGATGCGCACACCATCGACCGAAAACGGCCCCGCCACCGGGCCGGGTTCGAAAACGCGTTTTTCGTCGAACACAGCCTCGTTTGGCAGATGGTGTTTCTGCACGACGGCACTCACCTTGCCATTTTGCAGAACCACATACGCGTTGTAGAGCTTGCCATCGATCACCCAAGGCGCACCAATGGCCATCGCCGGACCATCTGCGCAGGCCTTGGCCAGTTCACGCACCTGTTCCATCGCCGCCTGCTGAAACGCGGGCTTCAGAACCAGATCTTGCGGGTTGTAACCGGCAATGAACATCTCGGGCAGTGCCAGCAGGTTCGCCCCGGCCTCACGCGCCACGTCCCACGCCCGTTTTGCCTGCTCGGCGTTGCCGATCAAATCGCCAACGGTGGGGTTGAGTTGCGCCAGAGTAATGCGGAAGCGGTCAGTCATCGGGCTCTCATTTTCGCTGATGTTTCCAGCGATGTAGCAGATCACGGGCGCATGGAAACCCATCTGCGGCAAAAGGCGTTGCTCATGGGCGCGACCTGACTTAATTTTACGTTGTCAGCCACAAGGCTGGCCACAGATAGGGCAGGCAAAACACTCATGAACCAGATCCGCATCGCGACAGTCGTTGTTTCCGCGTTGACCGTGACCACCGCTGTCTGGGCTCAAGAGGCTCAGGTTCTGACCACTCAGGACGCCATCGGCGGCGTGTACGAGGGAACGTTCCGAGGTGGCTTGCAGCACGGCACCGGGTCATACCGCCTGCCCAATGGATACGAATACACCGGCCAATGGGTCGATGGCGAGATCAAGGGCGAAGGCGTTGCGCGGTTCCCCAATGGCTCGGTCTATGAGGGCGAGTTTTCCAAGGGCAAGCCGGAGGGGTTAGGTCGCATCACATTCTCGGACGGCGGCACTTATGAAGGCGAGTGGAAAGACGGTGTGATCAACGGACAGGGCGTGGCGGTTTACGCCAACGGTGTCCGCTACGAGGGCAGCTTTCTGAACGCACAACACCACGGCAAGGGCGTGATGCAAAGCCCAGGTGGCTATGTCTATGACGGCGATTGGGTCGATGGACAAAAACAGGGCGTGGGCAAAGTCACCTACCCCGATGGCGGGGCGTATGAGGGCGAAATCCTGAATGGCCAGCGGCACGGTCAAGGCACTCTGACGTTGCCGGACGGGCTAATCTACGTTGGCTTGTGGGCCGATGGGCAGATCAGCGGCCAAGGTAAGCTGACACAGCCTAACGGTGATGTGTACGAAGGCGATTTGATCGCCGGTCGCCGCGAGGGCAACGGCAGGGTGACCTATGCCAACGGCGACGTTTACGAAGGTCAGTTCGCCGATGATCGGCGCGAAGGGACCGGGACGTTCACCGGCACGGATGGCTATGTCTATACCGGCAATTGGATCGCAGGCCAGATCGAGGGCCAAGGACAGGTCACCTACCCCGACGGGTCAATGTATGAGGGTAACTTCCGCGCCGATCTGGCGGACGGCGTGGGCAAGATCACATACACCAACGGCTCCAGCTACGAGGGCGACTGGGTTGCCGGCGTGATCGAGGGCAATGGCACGGCCACCTATGCAAATGGCATTGTCTACAAGGGCGAATTCAAGAACGCCAAGAACGACGGCAAAGGCATAATGACTTATGCCGACGGGTATCGCTATGACGGCGATTGGAAAGACGGCGTTCGTCATGGCCAAGGCAAGGCCACCTATCCTGACGGTTCTGTCTACACCGGACAGTTCTTCAATGGTCAGCGCGAAGGCACCGGAGAAATCGTGATGGCCAGCGGTTTCAAATATAGTGGCGCCTGGTCTGGCGGCAAGATCAGCGGCTATGGCGTTGCGACATATGCCAATGGCGATATTTACGAAGGCAACTTCCTGAACGGCAAACGTCAAGGCAAGGGCACCATGCGCTACGCCAGCGGGCAAGAGGAACAGGGTGACTGGGAAAACGGCGCGCTCAAGACCGACAACGCCTCGGACGGTTGATACGCGGTTCTAGCCGTCAAACCAGCGCGCCGTCGGACATCCGATCCAGAAAGATCTGAGCCTCCTTCACGATGGTGGCGCGCTTGCCATCATCCATGCGGTCCCAAGTGCGGTACATGTTGCCCATGCGTGGGTTGTCCTTGAACCGATCCCGGTGCCGCTCAAGAAAATGCCAGTACAGCAGGTTGAACGGACAGGCCCCCTCGCCGGTCTTGGCAGTGACCGAATAGGCGCAAGACTTGCAATAATCCGACATGCGGTTGATGTAGGCGCCGCTTGAGACATAGGGCTTTGACCCCACTACACCGCCGTCAGCAAACTGACTCATCCCCACAGTATTGGGTGCCTCGACCCATTCGAACGCATCCGCGTAGACCGCCAGATACCATTCATGCACCTGATGCGGATCAATGCCTGCCAACAGCGCGAAGTTTCCGGTCACCATCAGACGCTGGATGTGGTGCGCATAGGCTTCGTCGCGCGTCTGCTCCACCGCCTCCGACAGGCAGTTCATTCGCGTCTCGCCGCCCCAGTATAGCGCTGGCAACGCACGGTCGTGGCCAAGGGCATTGCGGTTCACATAATCCGGGCCTTCCAGAAAATAGATCCCCCGCACAAACTCGCGCCAGCCGATGATCTGGCGAATGAACCCTTCTGCGGCGTTGATCGGCACGTGACCCGCCTTCCATGCCGCCTGGACCCGCTGACAGACGGTGAGCGGGTCCAGCAGCCCGATGTTCAGACAGGGAGAGATCACCGCATGGAAAAGAAACCGCTGACCGCTGAGCATTGCATCCTGATAATCGCCAAAGTTCGGCAAGGCGTGGTCGATGAAATGATCCAGCGCCGCCTCAGCCTGTTCTGCGTCAGTGGCAAACCAGAACGGGCGAAGCCTGCCAAAGTTACCACTGAAACGAGCCTCGACCAACTCCAGCACCTCGCTGGTGATCGCATCCGGTTCGAATTTTGGCGGCTCTGGCGGGCGCAGGTCCTTGGGTGGCGATTTGCGATTCTCGGCGTCATAGTTCCACTTGCCACCCGCAGGTTTGTCCCCCTCCATCATCAACCCGGTCTTACGCCGCATCTCGCGATAGAAAAACTCCATCCGCAGCTGCTTGCGCCCCTCGGCCCAACCTTCGAAATCGGCACGGGTGGCCACGAAACGGTCATCCGCCAGAAACTGCACCTGCAGCGGGCAGTCGCTCAGCACGTTTATCAGCCGCCATTCGCCTGGTGTGGTGACCAGAACCTCTGACGCGCCCACTTCTGCAGCACGGCGTAGCAGCTCGCCAGGGATAGAGCCCGCGTTGTCCGGGTGGTCTAGTCGAGTGTAAGCGACGGTCCACCCTTCGCTCTCCAGCCGGGCCGCAAACTTGCGCATAGCCGACAAAATCAGCGCGATTTTCTTGGGGTGATGGGGGACATAAGCTGCCTCGTCCGCAACCTCGGCCATCACAATGACGTCGTCGGCCTTGTCAGCCTGCGCCAAGGCCGACAGGCCAAGCGACAGCTGATCGCCAAGCACCAGAACCAGACGCGTCACCAGGGGACCGCCTTGCCTGCCCAGTCAAAAAACTGGCCAGTGTCTTCGGGCGTCAGCCCCTCGATCACGTTAATCAAGTTCATCGCGGCCTCGGACGGCTGAACCGCAGTATGACGGCCCAGGTATTTCCGAGTGAAGGCCGTGGCCACGGTGCCCGGGTGCAAGGACACGCAAATCGACTGTTTGTGCGTGCGGGTCAGTTCGATGGCTGTGGTGCGCACAATCTGGTTCACCGCCGCCTTGGCCGCGCGGTAGCTGACCCAGCCGCCCAGGCGGTTGTCACCGATCGATCCCACCCGCGCCGAGAGAACCGCCACCACGGCGCGCCGGTCCCGCGGCAACAGACGTGCGGCATGACGCAGAACCAGAGCAGGGCCAACCGCATTCACCGCGAACTGATCCATCATTGCCTGCGCTGAAACGGATTTGATTGACTTTTCGGGCGGCGCGCCCGCAATCTCGAGAGCGCCCGACGTCACCAGGATCAGATCAAACGGCCCTTTGACATCGCCCAGCACACGCTCGACGGCCCCGGGATCAGTCAGGTCCAGCCCATCGGCCGAACGCGATAGTCCCTCGACGGCCACGCCATCCGCTTGCAACCCAGCGACGAAGGCACACCCGATCCCGCCAGAGGACCCAATGATCAATGCTTTATCCATACTGGCGGAACTAGCGGATCATCTCGGGACTTCAAATTTCTTCTTGGTCCGAACGCGGAAACTGCACAGCATTTGCCGCGCCCACGCGGCCCACGCATTTTACCCTTTCCATTCCAAAATCGGACTGTATAAACTTTCCCCATGATCAACCGCGCACATAACTCGACCCTGACCGCTGAATGCGGTGCGTCGCTGCGTGGCCTACTGATCCTAATCCGCCTCTGAGCGTGCCATCCGGCGCGCCCGCTCAGAGGAGGTAGCCCGCGCGCCAAATGGCTTTAGGACAGATACGAGAGATACCAACATGACCAATATTCCTGACCAAGATCGCGTCGTGATCTTTGACACCACGCTTCGTGACGGCGAGCAAAGCCCCGGCGCGACCATGACCCATTCCGAAAAGCTCGAGATTGCAGGGCTGCTGGATGAGATGGGTGTCGACATCATCGAGGCGGGGTTCCCCATCGCATCCGAGGGCGATTTCAAGGCCGTGTCCGAGATCGCGATGAATTCCAAGAACAGCCGCATCTGCGGCCTGGCCCGCGCGAACTTCGCCGACATCGACCGCTGCTGGGAGGCGGTGAAACACGCGGAAAAGAACCGCATTCACACCTTTATCGGTACTTCGCCCCTGCATCGCGCCATCCCGAACCTGACCATGGACGAGATGGCCGACAAGATCCACGAGACGGTGACACACGCGCGAAACCTGTGCGAAAACGTACAGTGGTCACCGATGGATGCCACCCGCACGGAATGGGACTACCTCTGCCGCGTGGTCGAGATTGCGATCAAGGCCGGCGCCACGACTATCAACATCCCCGACACGGTGGGTTACACCGCGCCTGTCGAAAGTGCCGACCTGATCCGCAACCTGATCGAGACCGTGCCCGGCGCAGATGAGGTGATCTTTGCCACCCACTGTCACAACGACCTCGGCATGGCGACCGCGAATTCGCTGGCCGCTGTTGCAGGTGGTGCACGTCAGATCGAATGCACCATCAACGGTCTGGGCGAACGCGCGGGCAACACTGCGCTGGAAGAGGTCGTGATGGCCCTGAAAGTGCGCAATGACATCATGCCCTGGCACACGGGTATCGACACAAAAAAGCTCATGCATATCTCGCGCCGCGTCGCGACCGTCTCGGGCTTTCCGGTGCAGTTCAACAAAGCCATCGTCGGCAAGAACGCCTTCGCGCATGAATCCGGCATCCACCAGGACGGCATGCTCAAGAACAAGGAAACGTTCGAAATCATGCGCCCCGAGGATGTGGGTCTCGCGGGCACTTCGCTGCCGCTTGGCAAACACTCGGGCCGGGCTGCGCTGCGCGACAAGCTGGAAACGCTTGGGTTCGAGGTGGGCGACAACCAGCTCAAGGACATTTTTGTCCGCTTCAAGGAACTGGCCGACCGCAAGAAAGAAGTGTTTGACGACGATGTCGTCGCGCTGATGCGCTCGGGCGAGGATGCGGAAAACGATCACTTGCAACTGGTGTCCATGAAAGTGGTCTGCGGCACTGGTGGTCCGGCGGAATCTACCGTCGAGATGGAGATCGACGGCAAGGACGTCAGTGCAACCGAGCATGGCGACGGCCCGGTTGACGCTTCTTTCAAGGCCGTTCGCACCCTCTATCCCAACACGGCGCGCCTGCAGCTTTATCAGGTACACGCCGTGACGGCGGGCACCGACGCGCAGGCCACCGTGACCGTGCGCCTGGAGGAAGATGGCGTGATCGCTACGGGCGAATCCGCCAACACAGATACCGTGGTCGCGAGCGCCCGCGCCTACATCAACGCGCTCAACCGTCTAATCGTGCGCCGCGAAAAATCCGGCCCGGGCGTGGATGCCCGCGAAATCTCGTACAAGGACGTGACCTGAGGCGGGACGACCAGGCAAACAAAAAAAGGGCGGCCCGCTTGGGCCGCCCTTTCTCATTGCAGGTTGACTTACTGCCAGTAGTAGAACGTCAGGTCGACCTTGCCTGGTTCGACCAACGAGTATTCGAACACCGGATCGCTGTAGAGGTCATTTGACCCCGAAATCGCATAACCTTCGGTCGGCAAATAGGTCTGGTCATAGTTCAAATCATAGTCACCGTTATCATCATGGATGGCGACGATGGCGTAGTAGTTGTTGTTGAGATCCGGAAAATCCAACCGCTGTGGATAGGTGCTGGCAGGCACCTCCAGATAGCCGACCGCGTTCTGGTAATCCATGTTGGCAAAAGGCTCGGCCCGATCAAATACCATGACGATCAGGTTGCCGGTGTCATTGCGCGCACCATGCAGGTTAACGGTCAGGCCTGCGTCCGAGGTCGCGCCCGAGGTCGAAACGGAAGCGTCCGGCAGTTCAACCGAAAACCCGGCGGCGAGCCATGCGCCGCCCACAAACAGGGCGGCCGTGGCCATGGCGGCGGTGATGCGTTGTACGTTGGATGGCATCTGTGCTGTCCTTGTGGCTTATTCTGCAGGCGGAGTGTCTTCGCGGTTTTTGGGCTGCCAGCCCGGCGGGCCAAGGAAAACGCCCAACTTGTTCATGAACCCCGGCATGTTCCACACATCCGTCGCAAGTCGCGTGAACCCGTGGAAAAAGGCCACAAAGGGATTGATGGAGTCGATGGGTTTCACCAGGCCATAAACCACCTCTTCTTCTTCCTCTTCAAAGGTGCCGAACATGCGGTCCCAGATGATGAAGATCCCAGCATAGTTCTTGTCCAGATATTTGGGGTTAGATCCATGGTGGACACGGTGATGCGACGGCGTGTTCATGATCATCTCGACCGGTTTCCACAGCTTGCCGATCACCTCGGTGTGCAGTGCCGTCTGGTACAGCTGCACCAGCAGCTCGACCACCAGGATCAGGATCGGGTTGAAGCCCAGCAGAACCAGCGGCAGATGGAAGAACAGTGGCCAGAAACCATCAAGCGGCCCGTGGCGGTAAGCCACCGAGATGTTGAAGAAGGGCGAGCTGTGGTGCACCGAATGTGTGGCCCACAGGAAGTTGATCCGATGCAGGATCCGGTGCTCCCAATAATACGCCAAATCCGCCAGCACCAAGGCAATCACGAACGAGGCCCAGGTGGTCGGGATATTGAACACCGCAAACTGCGCGGCATAGAAATAGGCGCCGACATAGAACGCAGCCATGCCCAGAAAGGTGATACCGATGAAAAACGCCAAGGTAATGAAGTTGGTCACTGTGTCACCAACCATTTCCCAGTTCAGCCGTTTGACCACTGCATAGCGGATCAGCTCAAACGCCAGAAAGGCCAGCGCGAAAACCAGGAACCATTCATCAATCAGGGTTTCCAAATGCGTCAACTGAAAGTCGCTGACATATTGGCTAAGGAAGTCCATGGAGTGCCTCGTTCATGTGGAGGGAGTTTTTTGTCACTTTCGACAGGTTAGTTAGTGAACGCTACCTGATTTGCAATAGCAAAGATGAACAAAAAAAATAAAAACCACCCAATCACCTTTTCGGAGGGCGCCCGCAGACTCAGTTCGTGGGTCAGGTTTTTCACAAATTGCAGGCAACGTGACGAAACACGCTCGGAATTGGCGGAAACGCGCTGTTTCCGTTCATTCTGGACTTTCACCCTCACCTTGGGACGCCTATAAGACCAACGTCCCGCACTGTCAGAGTCGCGGGTCCAATCGGCAGCTCTCAGCAGGATCACACGTATATGTCAGTGTTTGGAAATCTCGGCGGCTTGTTCACATCGGACATGGCGATTGACCTCGGCACTGCAAACACACTGGTCTATGTCAAAGGGCGCGGTGTCATCCTGTCGGAACCGTCGGTGGTGGCCTATCACGTCAAGGATGGCGTGAAAAAGGTGCTGGCCGTAGGCGAAGACGCCAAGCTGATGCTGGGCCGGACACCGGGCAGCATCGAGGCGATTCGCCCCATGCGCGAAGGTGTGATCGCGGACTTTGACACCGCCGAAGAGATGATCAAGCACTTCATCCGCAAGGTGCACAAGCGCTCGACTTTCTCGAAGCCGAAAATCATCGTCTGCGTCCCCCACGGTGCGACGCCAGTCGAAAAACGCGCGATCCGTCAGTCGGTTCTTTCGGCGGGTGCGCGTCGCGCGGGCCTGATCTCGGAACCTATCGCTGCGGCCATTGGGGCCGGCATGCCAATCACCGACCCGACCGGCAATATGGTTGTCGACATCGGCGGCGGCACCACCGAGGTGGCTGTTCTGTCGCTGGGTGACATCGTTTACGCCCGCTCGGTCCGCGTTGGTGGTGACCGCATGGATGAGGCGATCATCAGCTACCTGCGCCGCCAGCAGAACCTGTTCGTGGGCGAAGCCACGGCGGAACGGATCAAGACATCCATCGGCACTGCGCGCATGCCCGACGACGGGCGCGGTCAGTCGATGCACATCCGCGGCCGCGACCTGCTCAACGGCGTGCCCAAGGAAATCGAAATCAGCCAGGCCCAGGTTGCCGAAGCCTTGGCCGAACCGGTACAGCAGATCTGTGAAGCGGTAATGACTGCGTTGGAGACAACTCCGCCCGATCTGGCCGCCGACATCGTCGACCGAGGCGTCATGCTGACCGGTGGTGGCGCGCTGTTGGGAGATCTGGATCTTGCCCTGCGCGAGCAGACCGGCTTGGCCGTGTCGATCGCTGACGAAAGCTTGAACTGCGTGGCACTGGGAACCGGCAAGGCGCTGGAGTACGAAAAGCAATTGCGCCACGCAATTGACTACGACAGCTAAGGGGCGCACCCTTTAGGGCACGGTATGGTGCATCGGCCCTAACTCAGGACCAAACGCGCGCCGAAAGGGAGTCTCGTGGCCAAGGACCGTTCACAGCGCGAAGACTACACTGCCCCACTACGCAGGCTGCTGCTTGGGGCTTTGTTGTTGTGTTTGCTGGGTATTTTCCTGGTCTGGCGAATCGACAGCCCACGTGTTGAACGGTTCCGTGCTCAAGTCACCGACAAGGTCGTGCCGTCGATGGAATGGGCCATGGTCCCTGTCACGGCCACGATCAACCTGTTCCGCGATTTCCAAAGCTATCAGCGCCTGAGCGAGCAGAACCGCGAACTGCGCAGTGAGTTGCGCCAGATGCGTGCCTGGAAAGAGGCAGCGCTGCAATTGGAACAGGAAAACGCCCGCCTGTTGGACCTCAATAACGTGCGCCTTGACCCGCAACTGACCTATGTCACCGGTGTCGTGATGGCCGACAGCGGATCGCCCTTCCGGCAGTCGGTGCTGCTGAATGTCGGTGCCCGCGACGGCATCGTTGATGGCTGGGCTGCAATGGACGGCATCGGACTTGTAGGCAGAATTTCAGGCGTGGGTCAAAACACGGCGCGCGTCATCCTGCTGACCGATGCGGCCAGCTCGATTCCAGCGACGATTCAACCCTCGGGCCAGACCGCGCTGATTGCGGGCGACAACACCGCCGCGCCCGTGCTGGATTTTCTGGAAAACCGCGAACTGGTGCGGGCCGGTGACCGCGTGATCACCTCGGGCGATGGCGGCGTATTTCCGGCAGGCCTCTTGATCGGGCAAATCGCCCAGGACCCGTCAGGCCGGTTGCGAGTGCGTCTGTCAGCCGACTATGAGCGGCTGGAATTCCTACGTGTAATCAGGCACTTGGGAAATGAACAGATCGACACGCCCGGGAACATCGTGACCACAGATCCGGTTGACAACGGCGCCGCCCAAGTGGTCGAGGATGAGGAGGTCGTTGATGGATAACCTGTCGACCTCTCGCATCTGGACCATGCGCCTGGTGTATTTGGGCCTGGCGTTGGTCATCCTGTTCTTTCACCTGTTGCCCCTGAACACCCTTCCCAGTCGGTGGGCCCCACCCGACCTGCTGATCGCCTTCACCTTTGCCTGGACGCTCAGACGCCCGGACTATGTACCGGTCCTGCTGATCGCCGGTGTTATGCTGGTCATGGACTTCATGCTGCAGCGTCCGCCGGGGCTGCTATCGGCTTTGGTCGTGGCTGGGGTTGCCTATCTGCGCAACTGGTCTGCAGGTTTAAGCGACGCTAGTTTCCTTGGCGAATGGGCCTCGGTCGGATTGGTCCTGGTGTCGATCATGGTGCTGAACCGCATGATCCTGGGCCTGACAGCCGTTGAACAGGCGCCCCTTTGGCTGGTGCTGATCCAGCTTGTTCTGACAATTGCGATCTACCCGCTGGTCGCCTTCATCAGTCAGAACCTTCTTGGCGTTCGCAAGCTGACGCCGGCCGATGTGGACATCTTGGGAGGTCGCTCATGAAACGCCCCCCTCGCGATGTGGAAGGTACGCACCGTAAGCTCTCTCGCAGGGCCTTGCTGCTTGGAGGGATGCAGGCCGCGTTCATCGGCGGGCTGGCCATGCGTATGCGGTATATGCAAGTCGATCAGGCTGATCAGTTCCGTCTGCTGGCGGAGGAAAACCGCGTCAACATCCGCCTGATCCCGCCCACACGGGGCGAGGTCTTTGACCGCAACGGCGCGATCCTGGGCCAGAACATACCGCTCTACCGCATTATCATCGTGCGCGAGGATGCGGGTGACGTGGACAAGGTGATCAGCGATCTGTCCAAGCTGGTGGCACTAGACCCTGAAGAGGTTGAACGCGCCCGCGCCGAAATGCGCCGCTCGCCGCCATTCCTGCCCGTCACCTTGGCCGAACGTGTAACATGGGACGATATCTCCAAGGTCGCGGTCAACGCCCCGGCCCTGCCGGGTATCACGCCCGAGGTCGGCCTGACGCGCGTCTACCCGCAAGGTCCTGATTTCGCGCATGTCCTGGGCTATGTCGGACCAGTCAGTGATTACGACCTAAGCCAGATCGAAGACCCCGAACCGGTGCTGCGCATCCCGCGTTTTCAGATAGGCAAGGTTGGCGTCGAAGCCAAGCGCGAACGACAGCTGCGAGGCAAGGCCGGCGCCAAGCGGGTCGAGGTGAACGCCACCGGCCGCGTCATGCGCGAGCTGGACCGCCGCGAGGGTCAACAAGGCGCCGACCTGCAACTGTCCGTCGACGCCGAATTGCAGGAATACGTGCAGGCCCGCCTTGGCGACGAAAGCGCCAGCGCCGTGGTGATCGACTGTGAAACAGGCGATCTGCGCGCGATCTCTTCTGCGCCGACCTTCGACCCCAACCTGTTCGTGCGCGGTATCTCGGTCGCGGACTATCGCGCCTTGACCGAGGACAAGTATCGCCCATTGGCCAACAAGACGGTTCAGGGCACCTATCCGCCCGGTTCGACCTTCAAGATGATCACCGCTTTGGCCGCTCTAGAGGCCGGGATCGTCGGCCCCGATGATACCGTTTATTGCCGAGGCTATCTGGAGGTCAGCAGCCGCAGATTCCACTGTTGGAAGCGTGGCGGTCACGGGCATGTGGACTTGCTCAATTCGCTCAAGCGGAGTTGTGACGTCTACTATTACGATGTGGCTTTGAAAGTTGGGATCGACCGGATTTCCGAGATGGCCAGGAAGTTCGGCCTAGGTGTGCGACACGATCTGCCAATGTCTGCTGTGGCCAGCGGATTGGCCCCCAATCGCGATTGGAAATCCCGCGTGCATGGGCAGGATTGGCTGGTGGGGGACACCGCCAATGCCTCAATCGGTCAGGGATACATGTTGGCCTCGCCCTTGCAACTCGCCGTCATGACTGCACGACTTGCCACCGGGCGCAGCGTGTCGCCGCGTCTGGTCAAGTCCATCAACGGGGTCGAACAGACGTCGGGCGCGGGTGAGACCATCGACGTCAACGAAAACAACCTGCGGAAATTGCGCCGCGCCATGTTCTCGGTCAGCAACGACCGTCGCGGCACCGCATATGGCAGCCGTATCATCGAAGATGCTTTTCGTTTGGCGGGCAAAACCGGCACCAGCCAGGTCCGAAACATCACTGCCGCCGAGCGCGCAGCCGGCGTGATTCGCAACGCAGACCTGCCGTGGGAGCGCCGTGACCACGCGCTGTTTGTTTGCTTTGCACCCTACGACAACCCAAAATACGCCGTCTCGGTCGTGGTTGAACACGGCGGCGGAGGGTCCAAGGCAGCCGCCCCCGTCGCGCGGGACATCATGTTGCAAGCGCTCTTTGGCGGCACGCCCCCACTCGAGGCGTATCCTCGCAAGGATCGTGGCCGCATCGAAGCCCAGCAGGAGCGCATGAAACGCGAACGCCGTCCCCGCGCCCGGACCGACGGAAAGGACCGCGCATGAGCTATCTCGAGTATACGGTCAAATCCACGCCTACCGGTCTGCGCAAGGTGTTCTACATGAACTGGGCCCTGACCGTACTGCTGATCAGCGTGGCAGGCGTCGGGTTCCTGATGCTTTATTCAGTGGCAGGTGGGTCGTTCTCCCCCTGGGCCGAGCCGCAGATGAAGCGGTTTGCGCTTGGATTGGCCGTGATGATGTTTGTGGCCATGGTGCCGATCTGGTTTTGGCGCAATATGGCCGTGGTGGCTTACCTGATCTCGATCATCCTATTGATTTCAGTCGAATTTTTCGGAATCGTCGGCATGGGTGCGCAGCGCTGGATCGATATCGGCTTCATGCGACTGCAGCCATCCGAGCTGATGAAGATCACCTTGGTAATGCTGTTGGCGGCGTATTACGACTGGCTGCCCGGCAACAAGACCTCGCGCCCGTTCTGGGTTCTGGTGCCTGTGGTGATGATCCTGTTCCCTACCTTTTTGGTGCTGCGGCAACCGGATCTGGGCACCTCGATCCTTCTGATGACCGCCGGCGGCGGGTTAATGTTTCTGGCAGGCGTGCATTGGGCCTATTTCGCGGCGGTCATCGCGGCGGGCGTTGGCCTGGTCACCGCCGTGTTCCAGAGCCGTGGGACCGACTGGCAGTTGCTCCAGAACTATCAATACCGTCGGATTGACACGTTTCTCGACCCGTCTTCGGACCCGCTTGGCGCGGGTTATCACATCACGCAATCCAAGATCGCGCTTGGCTCTGGCGGCTGGACAGGGCGTGGCTTCATGCAAGGCACGCAGTCGCGGCTGAACTTTCTGCCCGAAAAGCACACCGACTTCATCTTTACAACACTGGCCGAAGAATTCGGCTTTGTCGGTGGGTTTTCCCTGCTTGGCCTCTACAGCCTGATCATCCTTTTTTGCATCGTCACGGCGCTTGCCACCAAAGACCGGTTCTCGTCCCTGGTGACACTCGGCATTTCCATCAACTTCTTCCTATTCTTTGCCGTGAACATGTCGATGGTCATGGGGTTGGCGCCGGTTGTGGGCGTGCCGTTGCCGATGGTCAGCTATGGCGGGTCTGCCATGCTGGTACTGATGGTGGCCTTTGGCCTGGTGCAAAGTGCCCATATTCACCGACCTCGCCTGGGATCCTGACAACATGACCACAAACATCCTGTTCGCCGCCAAGGCGGAACGCTGGACGACCTATGAGCAGCCTTTGGCCAAATCCTTGACGGACACGGAGGTCAACTTTGATCTGCGTACCGAGTTTGCGCCAGAGGAGGTGGATTACATCGTCTATGCACCCAACAGCGAAGTGCAGGATTTCACCCCCTACACCCGGCTGCGCGCGGTTTTGAACCTGTGGGCCGGGGTTGAGGATGTCGTGGGCAACGAGACGCTCAAAGTGCCGCTGACCCGAATGGTGGATCACGGGCTGACGCAGGGCATGATCGAATGGGTGATGGGGCACACGCTGCGTTATCATCTTGGGATCGACGGGCACATTCACGGCCAGGATGGACTTTGGCGCAATGAAGCTCCGCCACTTGCGCAGGATCGCAAGGTCACCGTTCTGGGCCTGGGCGCCTTGGGGGCTGCCGTGGCGCAGGCCCTGGCCGGGTTGGGGTTCGATGTCACCGGGTGGAGCCGGTCCGCCAAAGAGATCGACAGCGTCCGCTGTGAAAACGGACCGGAGGGATTGCGCGCGGCTCTGTCCGAGGCAGAAATCGTGGTACTTTTGCTGCCGAACACGCCCGCAACAGAGAATACGTTGAACGCGGAAACACTGGCGCTGATGCCACGTGGCGCCTGCATCATCAACCCGGGCCGGGGGCCGCTCATCGACGACGACGCCCTGCTCGCAGCCTTGGACAGCGGCCAGATCGCCCATGCGACTCTGGATGTGTTCCGCATCGAACCCCTGCCCGCTGAACACCCCTATTGGGCGCATCCTAAAGTGACTGTGACGCCCCATATCGCATCCGAGACCCGCGCTTCCACCGCCAGTCAGGTCATCGCGGAAAACATCCGTCGCGATCTTGACGGTGAGCCGTTGTTGCATGTCGTGGACCGGTCGTTGGGATACTGAACGTATCCGGAAGTGCTCCCGCCCGTCGTCGATGCCCCTTGCGGGACATCTCCTCCCGTTGGGCCAGGCTCACGCGGGCTTTGCCCGTGTGAGCCTGGCCCCCTGCCGTCCGCAGGACGCAAAGCCGATAGGCCGCGCAGTTAGGCAGCGATGAGCCCACGTCCTTTGAGCAGTGCCTCAACCCCGGGCAATTTGCCCCGGAACGCCAAATAGAGCTCTTCGGCCTCACGTGAGCCGCCAGTGGACAAGATATGCGTCTCAAGCGCCTTGGCCCGCTCCGCGTCGAACGCGCCCCCTGCCTCTTCAAAGGCGGCGAAGGCATCCGCATCCATCACTTCGGACCACATGTAGCTGTAATAGGCCGAGCTGTAGCCGTCGCCCGCAAAGACATGGGCAAATTGTGGCGTTGCGTGGCGCATGCCGATGGCCTGGGGCATGCCGATCTGTTCCAGAACCTCGGCCTGTTTTACCATCGGGTCAGCGGGGGCTGCGCCATCGTGGAACTCCAGATCCACCAAGGCCGACGCCACATATTCCACCGTCTGGAACCCCATATCAAAGTTCGCAGCCTTGAGCACCTTGTCCAACATCTCTTGCGGCATCGGTGCGCCAGTTTCAGCGTGTGTGGCAAACTCGGCCAAAACCTCGGGCACCTCGAGCCAGTGTTCATAGAGCTGGCTGGGGAGCTCGACAAAATCCCGCGCGACAGAGGTGCCCGAAATGCTCTCATAGGTCACATTCGACAGCATCTGGTGCAGAGCGTGGCCGAACTCGTGAAACAATGTACGGGCATCGTCATAGGACAAGAGCGCCGGATCGCCTTTGGCAAAGTTGCAGACGTTGATTACGATGGGGGCCTGCTCTTTCGGGAACTTGGCCTGCGCGCGCATGGCGCTGCACCAGGCGCCAGAGCGTTTGGAACCGCGGGCGAAGTAGTCACCAATAAATACCGCGACATGCTTGCCATTTCGGGTGACCTCCCATGCGCGGCAGTCTTCGTGATAGAGCGGGATGTCGAGTGGGGCAAAGTCCAAGCCAAACAGGCGGTTTGCGCAAGCAAAAGACGCCTCGATCATGCGATCGAGCTGCAGATAGGGCTTGAGCTCGGCCTCATCCAGATCGTGTTCGGCCTTGCGGCGTTTTTCCGCGTAGTAACGCCAATCCCAAGCTTCGAGCGGGCCGTTTATGCCGTCAGCCTGCATCATCTGGGTCATGGTTTCCGCGTCCGCACCCGCCTGTGCCCTGGCGGGTTCCCAGACCTGCATCAACAACTCGCGCACCCGTTCGGGCGTGCGCGCCATTTCGGTTTCCAGCTTGTAGGCGGCGAAATTGTCATAGCCCAAAAGCTGCGCGCGTTCCTCACGCAGTTTCAGGGTTTCGGCCGCGATCTCGCGGTTGTCAGTCTCGCCACCGTTGGCGCCGCGCGCAGCCCAGGCCTTGTAGGCCAACTCGCGCAGATCGCGGCGTGGCGAGAATTGCAGGAACGGCACGATGATCGAACGCGACAGGGTCACAACAGGGCCGTCGACATCCTTCTCGGCCCCAGCGGCGCGAGCGGCACCCACGACGAAGTCGGGCAGACCCTCAAGATCACTATCGGACAGCTCCATGAACCACTCTCGCTCGTCCGCCAGCAGGTTCTGGGTGAATGATGTGCCAAGAGTGGCCAACCGAGCCTTGATATCCTGCATGCGGGTGTCGTCTTCGCCCTCGAGCGCGGCACCGGCGCGGACAAAGCCGCGGTGGGTCAGCATCAGGACACGGGACTGTTCTGGTGTCAGGGTTAGCTCATCTTTGCGCGCCCAGAGATCCGCCACCCGGCGGAACAGCGCCTTATTCGACGAAATCGCCGAGAAATGCGCCGCCAGCTTTGGCGAGAAATCCCGCTGCAACTCTTCGCGCTTGGGGTTGCTGTCGGCGCCCGCAACGGTGAAGAACACCGAAAGCACCTTGTCGAGCGCCTCGCCCGCCGCCTCCATCGCGCCGATGGTATTGTCGAAATCAGGTGTTTCGGTGTTGTCGGCAATGGCCTCGATCTGCTCGAGATGAGCCGTAAGCGCCGTATCCAGAGCCGGGGCAAAATCATCATCGCTGATGGCGTCGAACGGGGCGATTTCAAAAGAGGTTTGCCACGCGGCAAGGATCGGGTTGGTCATGGGAGTCTCCTTTGCGCTCAAGCTAGGATCGACCATGCCAATGGTCCAGAGGGCCTGTCGCGATTTGGCAAACTCTGTCGGGAAGCTTCTTGCCCGGCGGGCCTTGCCCGCCCACTGTGAGCCGAAACACGGGAGAAGATCATGACACAACGAAACCGCCCCCTGGGGCTCATGACGCAAGCCATTCATGCAGGTGAAGGGCCAGATCCTGCGACAGGCGCCTCGGCCCCGCCGCTGCATATGTCATCGACCTTTGTCACCGACCAGGTGGCCGGGTTTTCCGCGCATGATCTGGAAAGCGGTCCCGAGGGATTTTTGTACGCCCGGTGGGACAATCCGACCGTGGCGATGCTGGAAAAGAAGATCGCGGCGATGCAGGGGACCGAGGCCTGTTTGTGCACGGCGTCCGGCATGGCGGCGGCGGCGGCGATATTTCTGACCTTTCTGTCGGCGGGTGATCATGTGGTGGTCTCGGACGTGTCATATGCCGGGGTGGCGGAATTGGCACGCGAGACCCTGCCCCGCCTGGGGATCGAGGTTAGCACGGTCAACATGTCGGATCTGGAGGCGGTTGCAGCGGCAATCCGGTCCAATACCCGGCTCATCCACACGGAAACTCCGGTGAACCCAATCGGGCGGCTGACGGATCTGTCGGCAGTGTCGAAGTTGGCGAAGGAGGCGGGTGCCTTGCACAGCTGCGATGCGACCTTTGCCTCGCCTTTGGGCATGGACACCGCTGGTTTGGGCGTGGATCTGACGATGCATTCGATCACAAAATACATCGGTGGACATGGCGATGCGGTTGGCGGGGCGGTTGCGGGTCGCGCAGAACTGATCGCCAAGATGCGGGCCGAGGCGTCGATCCATCACGGAGGCATCCTGTCGCCTTTCAATGCCTGGCTGATTGCCCGCGGAGCTTCGACCCTGCCTTTGCGGATGAAGGCGCATCAGGCAGGCGCGGAGGCGGTGGCGGAATGGTTGGAAAGCCATCCCGCGGTCACCCGCGTGATCTATCCTGGTTTGGCTTCACACCCTCAAGCAGAGTTGGCAGCACAACAGATGTCGAACACCTCGGGCATGATCTCGTTCCAGGTGGGGGATGCGGCAGCGGGCCAGAGGATCGCACAAAAGATGATCGACCGGTTGCAGGTGATCCACTATGCAGTGTCGCTGGGTCATCACCGGTCGCTGATCTTCTGGATGGAAACAGCGGGTCTGATGGAGACGTCGTTCCACTTGGAAGGCGCCCAGTTGGACGCGTATCGCGCCTATGCAGGGGACGGGATTTTCCGTCTGTCGGTCGGGCTGGAAGACGCCGAGGATCTGATTGCCGATCTGGATGTGGCCCTGACGTAATTCGGGGGAGCTCCCGCCCCCGCGCAGGCATCAAAGATGCCCGCTGGCGGGGTTGGGCCGGGCCGCGCACCTAGCGGCGCGCGGCGGTTGCGTTACGCCACATTTGTTCCGCACACCGGGCAGTCGGCGCGTTTGGACAGCGTAATCTTGCGGCTTTCGCCATAAAGCGCGTCATAGATCAGCATTTCACCTTTGAGCACCGCACCTGCCTGCGTGATCAGCTTGACCGCCTCGACCGCCATCATGGACCCGACCACACCCGGCAGCGGGCCAATCACCCCGGCCTCGGAACACGATGGCGCCAAACCCGGAGGGGGGGCTTCGGGGAAGATGCATTGATAACAGGGGCCTGTGTCAGCCGGATGGAACACGCTCAGCTGTCCTTCCCATTGGGCCAAAGCGCCCGAAATTAAGGGCTTGCCCAGTTTCACCGCAGTTTCATTGGCAAGGTAACGGGTTTCAAAATTGTCGGTGCCATCGAGGATCAGATCATAATCCGCAAAAAGCTCGGCTGCGATGTCAGCTGTCAGGCGTCGGTTGTAGGGGCGCACGGTAACGTTGGGGTTCTGCGCCTCCATCGCCATTTTGGCCGAGAACACCTTGGGCACGCCGATGTCTGCATCGCGGTGGATTACCTGCCGTTGCAGGTTGGCGTTTTCAACCACGTCGTCGTCGATCACCCCGATGGTGCCGACACCAACCGCCGCGAGGTATTGCAACGCAGGCGCGCCCAGACCGCCTGCCCCGATCACCAGTACCCGGGCCTGTTTCAGGCGTTTCTGCCCTGGTCCGCCCAATTCGCGCAAGACGATGTGACGGGCATAGCGTTCAAGCTCGGTATCGGTGAAACTGCCTGTTGGCTTGGGCGTCTGCTTGGCTGTCTCAGGCGTACTGCGGGCACGCAAAGCCCGAATGAAACGCGAGTATCCGAGGACCAGAACGACAGCGCCCGTCAGGATCAGCCACAGAGCCGGGGATTGCCCTGTTGCCTCGCGCACCGGGTGACCGTCAGGCAGTGCGAACTGGAGCAACAGCACCAGCGCCAACAATCCGCCCATGAGCGTCAACCGCGCCTGTCGGGATACACCCATCACCATGCCGATGCCCCAGAGCATCGCGGCCATGCCCAGAACCAAAAGCATCAGCCGCGCCCGGTCGAGCCGAAGCCGCCGCTGCCGCGATCGGTGTTACTCAGACCGTCCACAAGGTCGAACTGCGCCTGCAGAACCGGGGCCACGATCAGCTGCGCAATGCGCTCGCCATGCGCCACCTCAAACGGCTCTGTGCCTGCGTTCAGCAGGATCACCCCGAGGGGACCGCGATAGTCGCTGTCGATAGTGCCGGGCGTGTTGGGCAGCGTGATACCGTGTTTCAGCGCAAGGCCCGAGCGCGGGCGCACCTGGACCTCGTACCCAGCCGGGATCTCAAGCCGCAGACCGGTGGGGATCAGCGCCCGTGCACCGGGGGCCAGAACCACACCAGTGCGGTCCGGGAAATTGGCACGCACGTCGGCACCCGCCGCCCCCGCTGTTTCATAGCTGGGCAATGCGATCTGCGGATCGCTTTCTTCGTCTCTGATGACCCGGATGGCTACCATCTGCTGGCCTCCTGCTTGCATGTTCTTTTGTTAGCCCGCCAGCTTTGCCGCTATCCGCTCAGCCAATTGCGTTGCCACGTCGGACTTGCTCATGCGGGGCCATTCTTCGGCACCTGTGTCCGAGATCAGGATGACCGCGTTTTCAGAGCCCCCCATGATGCCGGTCGCCGGGCTGACGTCATTAGCCACGATCCAGTCACAGCCCTTGCGCAACCGCTTGGCGGTGGCATTCTCGATCACATCATTGGTTTCTGCGGCAAAACCCACAACCAGGCCCGGCCTGCCCTGCTCCATCCGAGAGACGGTTTTCAGGATGTCGGGGTTTTCGGCAAACTCCAGCACCGGCAGGCCATCCTTGCTTTTCTTCAGCTTACGGTCCGAGGCGCTGGAGACGCGCCAATCGGCCACGGCAGCGGCAAAAATGCCCGCATCCACCGGCAAGGCAGCCTGCACCGCGTCGGCCATTTCGCGGGCGCTTTGAACGGCCGCGACCTCGACCCCATCGGGCGGGGGAACGTCGGCAGGTCCGGTCACAAAGACCACGTGTGCCCCAAGGGACGCCAACGCCCGCGCCACGGCTGATCCTTGCGCGCCGGACGAGCGGTTGGCGATGTAACGAACTGGGTCGATGGGTTCGTGGGTGGGTCCCGAAGTCACCAAAATGCGTTTGCCCTGCAACGGACCGTGAGCAAAATGCGCCTCGACCGCAGCCACGATCTCAAGCGGTTCCGACATGCGGCCCGGACCGTATTCACCGCAGGCCATGTCGCCGTCGTTGGGACCAACAAACGCGATCCCGTCAGCCGTAAGCGTGGCTCGGTTGCGCTGTGTTGCGGCATGCTCCCACATGCGGACGTTCATGGCAGGGGCGAGTAGAACGGGCGTGTCTGTGGCCATCAACAGGGTCGAGGCCAGATCATTGGCCAAACCGCCCGCCATCTTGCCCATAAGGTCAGCGGTCGCTGGCGCAACCACCACCAGATCGGCAGAGCGCGACAGCTGAATGTGGCCCATCTCAGCCTCGTCCGTCAGATCAAAGAGATCGCGGTAAACCTTGGTTCCGGCAAGGGCCGATACAGACAGGGGGGTTACAAACTCTTCGGCCGCCTTGGTCAGGACCGCCGTCACCTCGGCGCCGCGTTCGCGCAGGCGGCGGATCAGGTCGAGGGATTTATAAGCCGCAATCCCGCCTCCGATGATCAGAAGTATGCGCTTGGATGCCAGCATGGCTGCCCCCTTCCCGTTTCGGATGCCCCGTATTCAGCCCGGCAGACCTTAGGCAAAGCCCGCCACAACCACCAGCCGATTTTCGCGGCCCTCAATCAGCAGCTTTGTGAAACACCCCACAGGGATCATCGCGTTCGACTGCAGGAGCATCCAGAACGGCGTCAAAAGTCCCCTGGATCGCGCCCCCTTCGGATTGCCCCAACACAAAAACGCGCAAACCCGGCTGCATGCGGGCCAAGAAGCTGGGAATGCCCCAATCCTTGCGTGCATGGCCGTTTCCCGTGATCACAACAACCGGTCCGCCGGTGTCCTCTATCGCCGTCAGGATGGCGCGGGTCAGCACCGCATCCCGCAGGCGTTGGATTTGAACCAAAACCGGCGCCATCTCAGCAGGAAGAGCGTCGCAGTGGGCCGCCATCTGTCCCGCTTCGCGCGCGGCCTTTTCCTCCTCTGGGAGGGGAACGGTCAACCCATAGCGCGCTGCATCTGCGCCAAGCGCCACGGCTGGGCCCGCATCCATCGCCCCCATCGCCGCCTCACGCGGAACAAGGGCGCCATAGATGGGGGCGTCGGGCGCTGCATTGAAGATCGGGAGGTACATGGACAGAGGTGGCCACCCCAATTCGGCCCAACGGATAGCGGCGGCAAGTTTTTCCGGGTCAGAAATGAGCTTGCGATTGATCCTATTCGCACCCTCTGCCGTCAGCATTTCCCACACCATGGCGCGGGGTTCCAGCGCGGCCACAACGTCGCGCTGAACGCGGTGATGTACCGGATTGTCGTGCACCTCGCCGACGATCACCACATCGGCGCCCGCCATCTTCAGCATAATCTCGTCGGGCACCAGCTCAGACGCCAAGGCCGCCCGGATCGGGGCGGCCACAAACGCAACACAGGCGCAAATCAGAATCGCAGCATGTCTCATGCGAGGAAGTGTTGCACCTCGTGCGATTCAGCTTCAAGGCTTTTGCGCATCTTGGCAAAAGCGGCGGCTTCAAGCTGCCGAACCCGTTCTTTGGAAAGGCTGAGTTCCTGTCCCAAGCTTTCCAACGTGCGGGGCGTATCGCGCAGTTTTCGCTCGCGGATGATGAACTGTTCGCGGGGGTTCAGCGCAGTCATCGCCTTGAGCAGCCATTCACGCAGCTGCGCCGTGTCGTGGGCATTCTCGACATGCTCGGCCGCCTGTTCGCTTTCATCCTCGAGCGCGTCGATCCATTCGCGCCCATCTTCGTCCGCTGATTGCACGGCGTTAAGCGAAAAGTCAGACCCGGCCAAACGACCATGCATCATCTCGACGTCTCTGAGGGGCACCCCAATCTCTAAAGCAATCATCTCATGAAGCTGATGCCGGTCCAAGGCGGCGCCTTCGCTGGCAGCTTCTCGCTCGAACTTGGCTTGAACCCGGCGCATGTTGAAGAACAGTGATTTCTGAGACGAGGTTGAGCCGGTACGCACCATCGACCAATTGCGCATCACATAGTCTTGGATACTCGCCTTGATCCACCAGACGGCATAGGTCGAAAAGCGCACGCCCCTGTCAGGGTCGAACTTGTCTGCGGCCTTCATCAAGCCCAATCCAGCCTCTTGGATCAAATCATTCATCGGCGCGCCATAGCGCTTGAACTTGGCCGCCATCGAAATAGCTAACCGCATGTATGCGTTAATCAATCGGTGCAGCGCCTCTTCGTCGCGGTGGTCCCGCCACGCATAGGCCAGTGCCCGTTCGGTTTCGGCATCCAGCAGCTCTGCCTTCATCGCTTTGCGCGACATCGAGGTGTCACGTACATTGTCCAAGGCCATACATCTCTCCCCAAATGTCCGGCACGCCTGCCGTGGCTTGTTTTGCGCGTTCACAGTGGATACGCAGGGAAACGTCAGGCGGATCAAAAATAAGGTAATAACTTGTTTCCAAAATTCACCTTTATCTTTGGAGGTGCGGCGTCGGGCAAATCAGCCTACGCCGAGCAACTCGTTGTTTCATCGACAAGAAACCGAGTTTACCTAGCCACTTCACAAGTATTTGATGCTGAAATGCAGGCCAAAATTGATCGGCACATTCTGCAGCGTGGAGCTGGTTGGCACACGGTCGAGACCCCTTTGGAGTTGGCAGATACCCTGTCTGAGCTGACCGTAGACGACGTCTGTTTGATCGACTGTGCCACCATGTGGCTGAGCAATCATCTGTTGGCGGAAAGTGATCTGGCCCTGGCTCAAGATCGACTTTTAGGCGCCATTGCCGACACCGCCGCATCGGTTGTCGTGGTCTCGAACGAGGTGGGGCATGGGATCGTCCCCGAAAACGCCCTGGCCCGGCAGTTTCGCGAGGCGCAAGGCAGGCTGAACATCGCTTTGGCCGCCAAGGCCGATCTGGTGATTTCCGTCACCGTTGGCCTACCTCATGTGCTGAAAGGACAATTGCCATGACCACGACCCGCCTGCACATGGTGCGCCACGGACCCACACACGCGAAATCCATGGTCGGCTGGTCCGACCTGCCCGCCGACCTGAGCGATACTGCAGCCATTGCGCGCCTGTCCGATCACCTGCCGCATCCGGCCATCGTGATTTCGTCGGATCTGTCCCGGGCCGCCGACACCGCCAGTGCCATTCAGGGCAGCCGCACCCGCCTGCCGCATCATCCGGACCTGCGCGAGATCAATTTCGGCGACTGGGAACTGCGCCGCTTTGCTGAAATCGATGCCGAAGACCCCGCCCGCATTCGAGCCTATTGGGAAACGCCGGGCGACGTGCGCCCGCCAAACGGAGAAAGCTGGAACGAGGTCTGCGCCCGCGTGGATGCAGCCGTTGACACCCTGCTTGCCTCACACACGGGGCATGACCTGATCATTGTGGCGCATTTCGGGGTCATCCTGACCCAGGTGCAGCGCGCCTTGCGTCTGGATGCTGAACAAGCCTTTGGACACAAGATCGACAACCTGTCGGTGACAGAGCTCACGCACCATCCACAAGGATGGGACGTGCACCGCATCAATCATATTCCGTGATGTGAAGGCGCACAAAAATCCGATTTACTGATCGGTCGAACCGCATTTACCCTCACGCGCATGAATTACGACCTTTTCATCGGTGACCAGCTTTTTTCCAGCTGGTCCATGCGCGGGTGGCTGATGCTCGAGAAATTCGGCATCCCCCACCGAACCCACATGATCGGCCTTTACTCCGGGACCATGGCCGCAGACATGGCCCCGCTTGCCCCCGCCCGTCTGGTACCGACCCTGCGCACAGCAGCCGGAACCGTTGTCGGCGAAAGCCTGGCGATGGCAGAGACGCTGGCCGAAGAGAATCCTGATGCGGGATTGTGGCCGTCAGACCCGGCGGCCCGCGCCGCCGCACGCTGGCTTTGTGCCGAAATGGTCGCAGGGTTTGGGGCCCTGCGCGGGGAATGCCCGATGCAACTGCTGCATTGCTACGAGGGGTTTGAACCTTCGCCCGAAACGCGCATCGATCTTGAACGGATCGAAACCCTCTGGGCGCATGCCCGGTCCGTTTCGGGCGCGACCACAGGTCCGCTGTTCGGCACCTATTCGCTGGCGGATGTGTTCTACACCCCCGTCGCCGCCCGTATCATCGGCTATGGCTTGCCCGTGTCCGAGGCCAACCGCTCCTATTGCCTTGAGCTGCTGTCGGATCTGTCGGTGCGTCAATGGCGGGCGATGGGACTGACCAAAACTTACGATCCGTTTCCCTACCCGGTCGACCTGCCAACATCCGCCTGGCCGATTGCAAGCCACAAGGCCAAGGCGGTCGAGGCGACATCCGGCGAGAACACGCATTGCCCCTATTCGGGCAAGCCGGTGCAGGATTTCCTGGAACTCGATGGTCAGATCTGGGGCCTGTGCAACTCGTTCTGTCGCGACAAAACCGTCGCCGACCCCGAGGCCTGGCCCGCCTTCGTGGAAATGATCGGGGCGCGTTAACCTTTCCTCAACCACGCGGGCGCTAGCAATGTCTTGTTAACCAATGAACAGGACAGAGATGGTCGCCCGCGCCTATACCGTTGCCTTTCAAGGCGTTGACGCCCGCCTGGTCGAGGTGCAATGCGCCGTTACCCCCGGGCTACCAGCGTTTTCTATCGTGGGTTTGCCGGACAAGGCCGTGTCCGAGGCGCGCGACCGGGTGCGCTCGGCGCTGAGTTCGATGGCCATCGCACTGCCTTCGAAACGGATCACCATTAACCTTTCGCCTGCTGACTTGCCCAAAGAGGGCAGCCATTTCGACTTGCCGATTGCGCTGTCCCTGCTCGCAGCGCTTGAAATCGTGCCCAAGGAAACCGCCGAGCAGACCGTCGCGTTAGGAGAGCTGTCCCTCGATGGCTCCCTGGTCCCTGTGGTCGGCGCCCTACCTGCTGCCATGGCCGCGGCCGAAGACGACCGGATGCTGCTCTGCCCGCAAGCGTCAAGCGCCGAGGCCGCCTGGGTCGATGCCGCGCAAGTCCTCGGCGCGGACACGCTGGCCACCGTTGTGCGCCACTACACCGGCCAGGCCCTGCTGTCCCCCGCCACCGCTGGTGAGATCCATTCCGACCCGTTTGCCAAGGACCTGCGCGACGTGAAGGGCCAAGAACGCGCCAAACGCGCGCTGGAGATTGCCGCTGCGGGTCGCCACCACATGATCATGATCGGAACGCCGGGGTCGGGCAAATCCATGTTGGCGGCGCGCATTCCCGGCATCCTGCCGCCGCTGAGCGCCGCGGAGGCACTCAGCACATCCATGATCCATTCGCTCAGCGGGCTTTTGGATGAGGGCGGGATTTCGATGACGCGCCCCTTCCGCGAACCCCATCACACCGCGTCCATGGCCGCCATCGTGGGCGGCGGCAAAGGCGCCAAACCGGGCGAGATTTCCCTGGCGCACAACGGGGTGCTTTTTATGGATGAGTTTCCAGAGTTCTCGCGCACAGTTCTGGAAACCCTGCGCCAACCCATCGAGACCGGAGAGGTGATGGTCGCCCGTGCAAATGCGCATGTGAAATACCCCTGCAAATTCATGCTGGTGGCCGCCGCGAACCCCTGCAAATGCGGCTACATGACGGACCCTGCCCGGGCCTGTTCCCGCGCGCCGATTTGTGGTGAGGACTACTTGGGGCGCATCTCGGGCCCGTTGATGGACCGGTTCGATCTGCGGATCGAAGTGCCGCCAGTGGGGTTTGCCGACCTCGATTTGCCGCCATCCGGTGACCCGTCGGAAACCGTCGCTGCACGCGTCGCAACCGCCCGCACCGTGCAGGCCGAGCGGTTTCGTGAAACTCCAGACGCTGCGCAGAACGCCGATGCCGAGGGGTCGGTGCTCGAAGCCATCGCCACACCGGACAAAGAGGGCAAAGAGATGCTCTTGAAGGCCGCCGACAGATTCGGCCTGTCAGCGCGCGCCTATCACCGCATTTTGCGGGTGGCGCGCACGATCGCAGATCTTGAAGGGTCCGACGACGTGCGCAAACCCCATGTAGCCGAAGCCTTGAGTTTCCGGATCACGACAAAGGCTTATGCCTGAACCTTGCCCTCGATCGCTTGCCAGACCTTTTCGGCGATGTTGACGCCGTCAAAGCGTTCAAGCTCTTGAATGCCTGTGGGTGAGGTCACGTTGATCTCGGTCAGGTAATCGCCAATGACGTCGATGCCGACAAAGATTTGGCCCTTTTCGCGCAGCAAAGGCCCGATGGCAGCGCAAATCTCCAGGTCACGTTCTGACAGGCCGATCTTTTCGGGACGTCCACCAACGTGCATGTTCGAGCGCGTTTCACCCGCGGCTGGGACACGGTTGATCGCTCCTACCGCCTCGCCATCAACCAAGATCACCCGCTTGTCGCCGTTGCTGACGTCGGGCAGGAATTTCTGCACGATCAGCGGCTCGCGGCTGAACCCGGTGAACAGCTCGTGCAGGGATGACAGGTTGCGGTCGTTGGCGTCCAGACGGAACACGCCTGCACCACCGTTGCCATACAAGGGCTTGAGGATGATGTCGCCGTGCTTGGCTTTGAACGCCTTGATGGTGTCGAGATCGCGCGCAATTGTGGTCGGCGGCGTCAGATCGGGGAAATCCAGAACCAACAGCTTTTCGGGATAGTTGCGCACCCAGAACGGGTCATTGACCACCAGCGCCTGCCCCTTGAGCCGATCCAGCAGATGGGTCGAGGTGATATAGTGCATGTCGAACGGCGGGTCCTGGCGCAGCCACACCACATCGAAATCTGCAAGATCGACCTCGCGCATCTCGCCCAGAACGGCCGGGTCGCCTGCGACACGCTGCACTGTCATATCATAGCCGCGCGCTGTGATCCGTCCCTCTTGATAGGCCAAGTGGTCGGGGCTGTAGTAGAACAGCTCATGACCCCGTGCCTGCGCCTCTTCGGCGAGGCGGAACGAGCTGTCCGCGTTGATGTCCACATTCCCGATCGGGTCCATCTGAAAGGCGATTTTCATGGCGCGTCCTTGTTGTCTGCTGCCCGATACATGGCGCAGGCGCAGGCCGGGTTCAATGGGGTTCACCCCATCCCAATCGCATTCTCAAGGATTTGAACCTGTCCTGTCGCGTCGACCAGGGCCACATCAAAGCGCACATCCGTCAGTTGACCCTTTGGTTCATTTGCCAGGAATTCGGAACCTGCTGCATAGATTCGCTCGATCTGTCTACGTCCCAGCCGCAAGGCAGCCTGATCGAGATTTCGACTCTTTTTGACTTCAACAAAAACAACCGCGTCCCCGTCGCGAAGGATCAGATCAATCTCACCGGATTGGCCCCGCCATCGGGTTTCGGCAAGCTCCAACCCCATGTCGGTATAGGTGCGTGCCACGATCTGTTCGGCGGCGTCACCTGCGTAATGAGCCATCGATCCGCGCCAGACCTGTACCGACATATCACCCTTTCCCGAGCTGCAGCGCCTTTTGATAGAGCGGCCTGCGCGGAAGCCCGTACATCTTGGACACCAGATCTGCCGCATCCTTGACCGAATGACTTTCCAGCGCCTGTTTCAGGGCCGTTTCTATGTCTTCTTCGTTAACAGGACCTGAACAGGCACGGTCGACGAGCACCACGATCTCACCCTTCACCGGGTCATCAGCCAGGGAATCGGCAAGCTCTTGCAATGTACCGCGCCGCACCTCTTCGAACTTCTTGGTCAGCTCTCGGCACATTGCGGCAGGCCGGTCTGCGCCCAGAACCAGCGCCATGTCAGACAGGCTGGCCGCAACCCGCTTGGGCGATTCGTAGAAGGCCAGCGTGCCGGGGATTTCGCGCAGCTCCTCCAACCGAGAGCGGCGCGCGGATTTGGCATTCGGCAGGAAACCAGCGAAAAAGAACGCATCCGTCGGCAACCCCGCCAATGTCAGCGCCGTCACCACCGCCGTTGCACCCGGTGCCGTCGTGACCATATGCCCGGCCTCGGAGGCAGCGCGGCTCAAATCGTATCCAGGGTCCGCGATCAATGGCATCCCGGCCTCGGACGCATAGGCAACGGATTGCCCAGCCTCCAGAGCATCCAAAACCTTGGCCCGTGCGCCTGCGCCGCTGTGATCGTGATAAGCAAGAATGTACCGCCCGTCCAACGGCACGCCGTGGATTTCCATCAACCGACGCAGGCTGCGCGTGTCCTCGGCCGCGATCATGTCCGCCGAGGCCAGCACATCCAGCGCCCGCAGGGTAATGTCACGCGCAGTGCCAATCGGCGTGCCGACAAAGTAGAGCCCCGAGGGCAATCTGACCTTTTGGTGATTCAACGCTGGACCCGACCTTTCTGACGTTTATTATCGCGGCTTATACATAACTCGGCTGAACAAGGCCGGATGAGGGAGTTTTGATTTAGATGTTTGCCGTTTTGAAGTCGACCCGCAAGGTGACCCTGTCGGTCCTTGGTCTGGCAACTGCTGCGCTTTTGGCAGCCTGCGAACCCGGAGGAATCACCAGCGGCGGACCATCGATCAACACTTCGGAGCCGGTGCCGGTCGCCCTGCTGGTGCCCAAAGGATCGGCGCAATCAGGGGACGCCGTGCTGGCGCAAAGCCTGGAAAATGCAGCCCGTCTGGCAATCGGTGATCTTGGGAATGTGCAGATTGATCTGCGCGTCTACGACACGGCAGGTGACGCGGCCACTGCATCGGCTGTGGCGCAGCAGGCCGTTGGCGACGGAGCCAAGATCATCCTCGGCCCGGTTTATGCGCAGGCCGCCAATGCAGCGGGCCTGGCGGTGTTGAACAAGAACGTCAACGTCCTGTCCTTTTCAAACAACACCAACATCGCAGGCGGCAACGTCTTTGTCCTGGGCCCGACTTTTGACAACACTGCTAAGCGCCTGACCGGCTACGCCGCAGCCACAGGCAAGGGCAACATCGTCGTCGTGCACAGCAACGACGAAGCTGGTCAGCTGGGCCGGGCCGCCATCACCAACGCCATCAACGCAACCTCGGCCACCCAAAGCGGATCGGTCGCGTTCGAACGCTCGCAGCAAGGCGTGATCAACTCTATCCCGCAAGTCAAAGCCACGGTTGACAGCAGCGGCGCTCAGTCGCTCTTTTTCACCGCAACCACTGCCGGCGCACTACCACTCTTTACGCAATTGCTGCCCGAAGCAGGCGTTTCGACCGTGGACACGCAATATATCGGCCTGACCCGTTGGGATATCCCGGCGCAAACTCTGGAACTGCCCGGTGTACAGGGTGGCTGGTTTGCGCTGCCGGACCCAAGCAAATCGCAGAACTTCAAAGCGCGCTATTCCGCGACCTACGGAGGCGCTCCGCATCCAATTGGTGGCCTGGCCTATGACGGGATCGCTGCCATTGGGGCGCTTGTCGGCTCTGGCAATTCGAACGCTTTGACGGGGGCCGCCCTGACCCAAAGCGCCGGTTTCCAGGGCGTTGGCGGCATCTTTCGCCTGCTGCCCAACGGCACAAATGAGCGCGGCTTGGCGGTCGCAACAATCCAGGACAAGCAGGTTGTCGTGATCGACCCTGCGCCACAGAGCTTCTCCGGTGCCGGTTTCTGAAATACCCCCCACAAACCCGTTGGTACCCCAATCTCCGGGCACATTGATCTGCGAACCAAACGACATCTTTGACGCTGACGACATTCGTCAGCGCATTGATGCCTTCGTAGATGACACATCCGACAACGCAGCCATCCGCAACGCGGTGGTGGGCGTGTTGCGCGATGCGCAGAAAGCAGGTCGTGCCAAAATTGCCGAAGCCTTTGCACGTGCCCCCTTTGCCGCGCGCCCCTTGACCCGTTCCTATACCTATTTGACTGACGGTCTGGTGCGCGCGACACTCTATGTCGCAAGCGAAGTGCTGCACCCGCTGGCAAACCCGACCCAAGGCGAACGCATCGCTGTGCTGGCTGTTGGCGGATACGGACGCGGAGAGATGGCACCGTTTTCGGACGTCGACCTGCTGTTCCTGACGCCCTACAAGATTACCGCCTGGGCCGAGAGCGTCATTGAATCGATGCTCTACATGCTCTGGGATCTGCGGCTCAAGGTTGGACATTCCTCGCGCACGATCAAGGATTGTCTGCGCCTGGGAACCGAAGATTTCACCATCCGTACGGCCATGCTGGAACAACGTTTCCTGGCCGGTCACTCACCGCTGGCCGAAGAACTGGATGAACGCCTGAAGAACGAGCTGTTCAAAGGCTCAGGCCAGGAGTTCATCGAGGCCAAGCTGGCCGAACGCGACCTGCGCCACCGCAAGCAGGGCGAGCGGTACATGGTTGAGCCCAACGTGAAAGAGGGCAAAGGGGGCCTGCGCGATCTTCAATCGCTCTACTGGATCGCCAAGTACCTTTACAGCGTGCAAGACGTGGAAGAACTGGTGCCCCTTGGTTTGTTCACACCGGACGAGTTTGACACCTTTGTTCAGGCGGAAAGCTTCCTCTGGGCTGTGCGCTCGCATCTGCATCTGGTGACCAATCGCGCCACCGAACAGCTGACGTTTGATCTGCAGGTCGAGGTGGCCGCGCGCATGGGGTACGAAGACCGCGCAGGTCGACGAGCGGTCGAAGTCTTCATGCAGAAGTATTTCCGCGAGGCCACCCGCGTTGGCGAGTTGACGCGCATCCTGCTGACTAAGCTGGAAGCGGCGCATATGAAAAGCGAGCCATTGCTGGAGCGCATTTTCCGCCGTCGTCCAAGGGTCAAATCAGGGTATAAGGTCGTACGTGGACGGTTGGATGTTGCCGACCCCAAAAGCTTTCTTTCCGACAAGCTGAACCTGCTGCGTCTTTTTGACGAAGGGCTGCGCACGGGCATGTTGATCCACCCCGATGCAATGCGGCTGGTGACGGCAAATCTCGCGCTCATTGACGATGAGATGCGGGGCGACAAGGAAGCGCAGCGGATTTTTCTGGATTTGATGCTGAAACACGGCAACCCTGAACGCGCGCTACGGCGGATGAACGAACTGGGCGTGCTGTCGGCCTTTATCCCTGAATTCGAGCCCATCGTGGCGATGATGCAGTTCAACATGTATCACAGCTATACCGTGGACGAGCACACGATCCAGTGCATCACCAACCTGGCGATGATCGAAAAGAGCGAGTTGGTCGAAGAGCTACCGTTGGCCTCGGGTATTCTCAAGGAAGGGATCAACCGCAAGGTGCTTTATGTGGCGCTACTCTTGCATGACATCGGCAAGGGGCGCCCCGAGGATCATTCGATCCTGGGGGCCAAGATCGCACGCAAGGTGGCACCCCGTTTGGGGTTGAGCAAATCCGACTGCGAGACCGTTGAATGGCTGGTACGCTACCACCTGTTGATGTCGGACATGGCTCAGAAACGCGACATTTCCGACCCGCGCACGGTGCGCGATTTCGCCAAGGCGGTCCAGACAGTCAAACGGCTGGATCTGCTGACGGTGTTCACGGTCTGTGACATTCGCGGTGTTGGCCCCGACACCTGGAACAACTGGAAGGCTACCCTGCTGCGCGCCCTGCATCGCGAAACCAAACGCGCGCTTGAAACGGGGATGGAGGACCTGAACCGCGAGAACCGCGGGACCGAGGCCAAAAAGGCCCTGCGCGCGGCGCTATCGGGATGGAGCAAAACCGACCTCAAGGCCGAAACGGGACGGCACTATGATCCCTATTGGCAGGGGCTGCAGACAGAAACCCAGATCGAGTTCGCCGAAATGCTACGCGCGCTCGAAGCGTCCGGTGATCCGGGCGACATCGAAATCCGCCTGCAGCCGGACGAGGACCGCGATGCAACGCGGGCCTGTTTTGCGATGTGGGATCATCCGGGCATCTTTGCCCGCGTGGCCGGGGCCTTGGCCCTGGTGGGGGCTAACGTGGTTGACGCACGCAGCTACACCACCAAAGACGGTTACGTGACCGACGCCTTCTGGATCCAGGATGCCGAGGGACGCCCTTATGAAGCTAATCGCCTACCTCGATTGACTCAGATGATCCACAAGACCCTCAAGGGCGAGGTTGTGGCCCGGGATGCGCTGAAATCCCGCGACAAGATCAAGAAGCGCGAAAAGGCGTTCAACGTCCCGACCCACATCACCTTCGACAACGAAGGGTCCGAGATCTACACGATCATCGAGGTTGATACCCGCGATCGTCCCGGACTGCTCTATGATCTGGCAAGGGCTCTTGCCGGCACCAACGTCTACATCGCCAATGCCGTGATCGCGACCTATGGCGAGCAGGTGGTCGATACCTTCTACGTCAAGGATATGTTCGGGTTGAAGTACCACGCGGAAAGCAAACAGCGCACGTTGGAAAAGAAACTGCGCGAGGCGATCACCGAAGGCGCAAAGCGGGCCAACGCATGAGGGGATCACGGCTGACTTTGGGGTTCCTGACGGTCGGATTCTGGACGCTGGCCAGTCGCGTCCTGGGGTTCGTGCGGGAAATCTTGCTGACCTCCCTGGTCGGCCCAGGCCCGGTGATGGACGCCTTTGTCGTGGCCTTTCGCCTGCCCAACATGTTCCGCCGCTTCTTTGCCGAAGGCGCGTTCAACGCGGCTTTTGTGCCAATGTTTTCCAAGAAATTCGAAGGTGGGGACGATGCAGAGCGGTTTGCCAACCAAACACTGAACGTGCTGGGGCTGACTGTTCTGGCCCTTGTGGGCCTCGGCATGGTGGCCATGCCTGCCTTTGTCTGGCTGACAGCACATGGCACCTATGGCGATGAGCGTTTCGATCTGGCCGTGGGGTACGGTTATGTCGTGTTTCCTTATATCTTTTTCATGTCGCTGGCGGCGCTTTTCTCGGGCGTCCTGAATTCGGTTGGCCGTTTTGCCGCCGCGGCTGCTGCTCCGGTTCTGCTGAACATTTTCACCTGTGGTGCGATGATCCTGGGCGCAGTGGTCGGTGGAAACGTCATAATCTGGCTCATATGGACAATTCCCGTGGCAGGGGTTGCGCAGCTTTCCCTTGTGTGGATCGCGACAGAACGGGCGGGCATTCGCCTGCGACCCAGCATGCCCCAATGGGGACCCGAGATGTCGAACCTGGTCCGGATCGCGATCCCGGCGGCCCTGGCGTCGGGCGTGGTGCAGGTGAACCTGCTGGTTGGGCAATTTGTGGCTTCGGGCACCGAAAAGGCGATGAGCTGGTTGTTTGTCGCGGACCGTCTGTACCAGTTGCCGCTTGGCGTTGTTGGCATTGCGGTTGGTATTGTTCTTTTGCCCGAGCTGTCCCGCCGCTTACGTGCTCAGGACGACGAAGGCGCGCGCAATGCCTATTCGCGGGCTGGAGAGTTCGCGATGATGCTGACCGTTCCGTCAGCCGTGGCCTTTATGGTGATCCCCTTACCGCTTGTGTCGGTGCTGTATGAGCGTGGCCAAACCACGTCAGACGATATCGCCGCCATTGCGGTTGCAGTTTCGATCTATGGCGTTGGGTTGCCTGCGTTTGTCCTGCAAAAACTGCTGCAACCTCTTTATTTCGCCCGCGAAGACACCCGTTCGCCCTTCCGATATGCGGTTGTCGCCATGGTGGTGAACGCGTTGCTGGCCTTTGGCTTGCAACCATGGATGGGCTGGCTGTCAGCAGCTATTGCAGCCACCGTGTCGGCTTGGACGATGATCGGGTTACTGATGTGGGGCGCACGCGGTTATGGCTTGGTGGCCCGCTTTGATGCCCGGTTCCGATCGCGGGCCTGGCGGATCATTGCGGCCTCGGCCGTAATGGGGGTAGCGCTTTGGTTCACCGCCCTTTCGGCCGCCGGGGCCCTGCATACGCCGGGCTGGCGGTATCTGGCGCTGCTTTGCCTGATCATCTTTGGCGCCGTGGTCTATTTCGGCGTGGGCCAGCTGATCGGCGCATTCCGGTTGTCCGATCTCCGAAAATCCCTGCGGCGCGGCTGAGGCTCAATCGCGCTGGAGCAAGGCCCGAATGCGTGCCCATCCACCCGGGACAAACAGAAACGACAGGCCAAAACCGGTTGCAAAACCACCCAGGTCAGCGACCCAATCCTTGGTGCCTCCGAACAGAAGGCCAAACACCAGCTGGATACCCATCAGCATCGCAATCAGCGTGAAGGCGCGGCTTTGGTTTTCACCCACCAGCGACAGGTTGACCCACAGCAAGAAGGTGAACGCCCCGATCAGGCCATAGACAGCGGGAAAACCCCCAACCAGCGGGTAGGGTTCGGTCAACAAGATTGCATAGAGCAGCGCCCCACCAACACCAGAGAGAACAAAGATCAACAGCATAGCGACGCTGCCAAACACCTCGGCCACCATTTTGCCCATGGCCAGCACAAAGACGCAGACAAAGATCGCCTGCGTGGACGAGCCATGCACAAA
This sequence comes from Falsiruegeria mediterranea M17, assembly GCF_900302455.1. GTDB lineage: Bacteria > Pseudomonadota > Alphaproteobacteria > Rhodobacterales > Rhodobacteraceae > Falsiruegeria > Falsiruegeria mediterranea. The sequence goes on along the minus strand of NZ_ONZG01000003.1, from coordinate 166,462 downwards.
TGGATAGGTCACGAACCGCATCACCTGATCCATCGGCCAACGCCCGGTGTCCCACATCCAGGCAAAAATCTCGCCGGAAAACGCATAGGTTTGGATCGCGTTCAATCGCCATCCGACCGCTTCGGGTCCGCCGACGATCCCGCGCGACCCCAAGGAGAACGCCAGCTCGATCCCCATGATGAACAGGCACAGCGCCACCACGACGGGCGGCAGCGGGTTGACCGCCGGGGGGTTGGGATTGCTGCTCATGATCGGGTCTCCGTTACGAGGGACTGTTGACGTCCTTTGGCCCCATGGGTAAGCGACATGGGCCTATTATTCCAGACGGGAGTTGTCTGACATGTCCGAGACCCAATTCACGCCGCGTGTGTTTTCCGGCATCCAGCCTTCGGGCGGTTTGACGCTGGGGAACTACCTGGGTGCGATCAAACGCTTTGTGGACATGCAGGGTGAAGAGTTCGAAACCGTCTATTGCATGGTCGACCTGCATGCGATCACTGCCAAGTTTCTGGAGCCCGAAACGCTGCGCAAGAACACCCGCGAGCTGTGTGCAGGGTTCATCGCCTCCGGTATCGACCCGGAAAAATCGATCCTGATCAACCAGAGCCAGGTGCCCGAGCACGCGCAGCTGGGGTGGATCTTCAACTGCGTCGCCCGCATGGGCTGGATGCAGCGGATGACACAGTTCAAGGACAAGGCCGGCAAAAACGCGCAGAATCAATCGCTGGGGCTCTTTGCCTATCCGGCGCTGATGGCCGCCGACATCCTGATCTATCACGCCACCCATGTTCCGGTGGGCGAAGACCAGAAACAGCACGTTGAATTGACCCGCGACATCGCGGCCAAGTTCAACCACGACTATGGCGTCGACTTCTTCCCCATGGCCGAGCCGGTGATCGAAGGCGCAGCAACGCGCGTGATGTCCCTGCGCGATGGGTCCAAGAAGATGTCCAAATCCGATCCGTCGGACGCCAGCCGCATCAATATGACCGACGACGCAGACGCCATCGCCAAAAAGATTCGCAAGGCCAAGACCGACCCTGACGCCTTGCCGTCCGAAGCCAAGGGCCTGGAAGAGCGCCCAGAGGCGCGCAACCTGGTCAACATCTATGCCGCCCTGAGCGAGCAGTCGGTCGATCAGGTGCTGGCTGAGGTGGGTGGCAAGCAGTTTGGCGAATTCAAGCCGATGCTGGCGGAATTGGCGGTCGACAAGCTGGCCCCGATTTCCAGCGAGATGGCGCGTCTGATGAACGAACAAGACGAGATTGACCGCATTCTGACCCGTGGCGCCGAGCGCGCGCGTGAGATCACGGCCCCGATCCTGCGCCAGACCTATGACATCGTTGGCATGGTTCCACCCGTTCAGGTCTGATCCCATCGCCCGAAAACGTGCACCGGTCGACTTGCAAAAAGTCGGCCGGTTTTCTTTTGCCTGATCGTGATCACGTTTCCATTGCAAGCGCACACAGGTCTGGACTTCTGACCCATTCTCACCCAGATTTCCAATTGAGAGAGGGAGAGTACCATGGCAACCGGCACCAACATCCGCACCTATTTCGAAGGCACCTGGCATGATGGCAACGTCCCGATCATGCGCGCGGCCGATCACGGCGCCTGGCTGGGGTCGGGTGTGTTTGACGGAGCCCGGTTCTTTGACGGACTGACCCCGGATCTGGATGCACATTGCGCCCGCACCAATCGTTCAGCCCAAGCGCTGATGCTGACCCCCACTGTCACGACCGAGGAGATGGTCGAGATTGCCCACGAGGGTTTGAAGGCCTATGGCAAAGACAAGGCCGTCTACATCCGCCCGATGTATTGGGGCATCGACGGTGATCCGACAGCCATCGTTCCGCAAGAGGATTCGACCGGCTTCGCCCTGTGCCTGGAAGAGATCCCCATGGCCGCGCCAGAGGCCTCGGTTACCCTGACCACGACCCGCTTTCGTCGCCCCGTGCTGGAGGACGCCGTCGTCAACGCCAAGGCGGGCTGCCTTTATCCCAACAACGCGCGGATGCTGAAAGAGGCGCGCGCCAAAGGGTTCAACAACGCGCTTGTGGCTGACGCCATGGGCAATGTGGCTGAAACCGCCACCGCCAACATCTTTATGGTCCGCGATGGCGAGGTGTTCACGCCAATTGCCAATGGCACCTTCCTGGCCGGTATCACGCGTGCGCGTCACATCAAGAATCTGCAGGCCGATGGCGTAAAGGTTCGCGAGGCCGTTCTGTCGTTCCAGGATTTCCATGACGCGGACGAGATTTTCATGTCCGGCAACATGAACAAAGTGACCCCGGTGACGGCTCTGGACGATACGCAATTCCAGATTGGCCCTATCGCCCGCAAAGCACGTGCGCTTTATTGGGATTGGGCCGCGTCAGCCGGGTAAACCTCTGGACCGAATAAGAAACCCTGTTATTGCAAGCCCTCGTCCCGTAATGCATGATCCGGTGAAAGAGGATATTGCCCATGCGTAAGTTTCTTGTCGTCCTGGATGACAGCCGTGAATGTCTGAATGCCATGCGTTTTGCCGCCATGCGCGCCTCGCACACTGGTGGCGGCGTGGCCGTTCTGTCGATCATTCCGCCAGACGAGTTCAACCACTGGATTGGCGTCGGCGAAGTGATGCGCGAAGAGGCCCGCGAACGCATTCACGCGCATTTCGAGGTGTTCGCCAAATGGATGCGCGACAAACAGCATGTTGAGCCTGAGTTGATCATTCGCGAAGGTGAAGCGGTGAACGAGATCATCGCGCAGGTTCAGGAAGACTCAGAAATCGGCGTTCTGGTTCTGGGCGCGGGCACCGACAAAAAAGGCCCTGGCCCGCTGGTGTCGCAGCTCAGCCGGTCGTCCGGGTCACTGCCGATCCCGATCACCATCGTTCCCGGCGATCTGAGCAAGGAAAAGCTTGAAGCGATCACCTGAGGACGGGCTATGACGGCGAGCATTCAATTTTGGTTCGAATTCGCGTCGACCTATTCCTATCTCAGCGCCATGCGGATCGAAGACGCCGCCGCGCGTCATGGGGTTGCCGTCGACTGGCAGCCCTTTTTGCTTGGTCCGATCTTTGCGGCGCAGGGCTGGGACAACTCTCCCTTCAACATTTACCCCGCCAAGGGTCGCTACATGTGGCGTGATATGGAGCGCCTGTGCGACGCGCGCGATTTGCCGTTCCTGCGACCCGATCCATTTCCGCAAAACGGTCTGATGGCAGCGCGTTTGGCGTTGGTGGCAAAGCAGCAGGGTCGGATCGCTCCCTTTGTTCGTGCTGTTTACGCAGCACAGTTCGGGCGCGGCTTGGCCATTTCGGATGCCGGTGTTCTGTCTAAGTGCTGGCTTGAGGCAGGTTTGGATGCCACTCTGATGCAAGGCGCAAGCACCCCCGAAACAAAGGCTGCTTTACACGGGCAATCTGAAAACGCGCAAAAGCTGGACCTGTTTGGTGCCCCAAGTTTCATCGCGGGGGACGAGCTTTTTTGGGGCGATGACCGTTTAGAGCAGGCGATAATGCACGCCGCCTCAATTTAGAACGGTTCCAATTATTGACTTCCACCCTTTGTGCCCGCATATCAGATGCACGCATCATGGAGGCTGCTCATGTTCATTCAGACAGAATCGACACCGAACCCGGCGACGTTGAAATTCCTGCCCGGTCAGACCGTGCTCGAAGTGGGCACTGCAGACTTCCCCTCGGCCGAGGCAGCCACCAAATCCCCCCTCGCTGCGCGCATTTTTGCTGTCAGCGGTGTAACCGGCGTTTTCTTTGGCAATGATTTTGTCACCGTCACCAAGGACGACGCAGTCGAATGGGACCACATCAAACCCGCCATCCTGGGCGCGGTGATGGAGCACTATCAGTCCGGCCAGCCCGTGATGGCGGATGATGCCCAAGCGGCCTCGGGTCACGCGGAACACACCGGCGAAGACGGTGAGGTTGTCGACCAGATCAAGGAACTGTTGGACAGCCGCGTGCGTCCTGCGGTTGCGCAAGACGGTGGCGACATCACATTCCACGGATTTGACCGCGGCGTCGTTTACCTGCACATGCAAGGCGCATGCGCCGGTTGCCCCTCATCGACCCTGACGCTGAAGATGGGCATCGAGAACCTACTGCGTCACTACATCCCCGAAGTGACCGAGGTGCGCCCCGTCGCCGTCTAACCCATGTCTGACCCGGCGCAAACAACAACAAAACTGTCAGGGCGTTGCTATTGCGGCGCCCTTCGCATTCAGACCTCCGCCCCCGCACAAGTCGTCGCGTATTGCCATTGCAGCGATTGCCGCCGTGTAACCGGCGGGCCAGTTGCAGCTTTTGCTGCTTTTGCCCCAGAAGTCATCAATATCCTGCCGACCTGGCCAGATCCGGTCGAATTCACTCCGGGGGTTAAACGCTGGTTTTGTCAGACCTGTGGCTCGGCCATGGCGGCGTGGTTCGACTACCTGCCAGACCAGATGTACGTGCCCCTAGGCGTAATTGATCAGATCGACGATCTGGCGCCGGACTTGCACTGCCATGCGAACAATGCGCCAGATTGGTTGCATCTGGACGATGGTTTGCCGCGTGACAATGGCTCGGGTCGGGATTATCTGCACGCGCAATCCGCACCGGATACTGGACCGACAGAACAATGAGCACTCTCATTCTTGCATTTGATACATCAGGGCCATTTTGCGCTGCAGCCTTGCTGCGAGATGGCGATGTGCTTGTGGCTCGAAGCGAAGAAATGAAGCGCGGCCAAGCGGAACGCCTGATGCCCCTGCTGGAAGAGGTTCTGGCAAAATGCGGTGTAACCTGGCGCGATCTGGATGCCGTTGGCGTTGGCATTGGGCCGGGGAACTTCACCGGTATCCGCATCTCGGTTTCCGCCGCGCGCGGGCTGGCTTTGGGTCTGGGAATTCCCGCCGTGGGTGTCACCGGCTTCGAATCGCTTGAGCTGAGCGCACCTGACGGCACCCTGCCCGCCATCCCTGCGCCCCGCGATCATGTCTACATCCGCCGGTCTGCGAAGCCTCCCGAGCTTCTTCCGGTGAGTGACGCAACAGAAATTGCTCCGCTCTATCTGGCCGAAGATGGGACAGAAACAGTCATCGCCATCGCTAGAATTGCGGCTGAACGCTATTTGAACACGGTGACCCCACCGGCCCCATTCTATATTCGACCGGCCGACGCCGCCCCGTCGCGGGATGTGCCGCCGGTTCTGTTGGACGAATGACTCCGGCGGATATGGCGGCCACCCACAAGGCGGCGTTCACCCAGTCACGCCCCTGGAGTCAAACGGAATTTTCCGATCTTCTGTCCAACCGCTTCACCTTTGCCGTCGGGAACACACGCTGTTTTGCCCTGATCCAAGTGATCGCGGGAGAGGCCGAGTTGCTGACCATCGCAACCCATCCCGATCACCAACGGCGGGGGTTGGCCACACAGGTCATGACCACCTGGCACGATATGGCTGTCACCAAAGGCGCCGAGCGGGCCTTTCTTGACGTCGCGGCCGATAATGGCCCAGCTATTGCGCTTTACCAGAAGCGCGGATATGCGCCCCACGGCCGCAGACCCGGCTATTACAAGCGTTCCGGCCAGGAGAGTATCGACGCCATCGTGATGCAACGGCCCTTGCCCTGACGGCAATCCCCGCGATTCTTGGACCATTCGGTCAAAAAGCGGTTGATTCTTTGGGCTGGCTCCGTCCTTAATTGCCGTTATTATTGCAGTTCTGCTCGCATGCACGGGTGTCGGCATAAGCCGGATGCTCGAAACAAAAAACCAACGGGAGTACACAAATGACCCTCATGAAATCGCTGATGGGCGCCGCAGCCTCGCTGGCGCTGACCGCAGGGGCCGCATTGGCCGAGCCCGCGCTGATCTTTGATCTGGGCGGCAAGTTTGACAAATCCTTTAACGAAGCAGCCCACAATGGTGCGTCTCGTTGGGCCGAAGAAACCGGCGGCAAGTACCGCGAGATCGAGTTGCAGTCCGAAGCCCAGCGCGAGCAGGCCCTGCGCCGTTTTGCCGAAGCCGGCTCCAACCCGGTGATCACCATGGGCTTTGCCATGGCCGACCCGCTCAGCGCAGTTGCGGCTGATTACCCCGACACCAAATTCGTTGCGGTAGACGTCACTTGGCTGGATGCTCCGAACGTGCGTCAGATCGGTTTTGCCGAGCACGAGGGTTCGTACCTGGTTGGTATGATGGCCGCGATGGCGTCTAAATCCGGCACGGTCGGCTTTATCGGTGGCATGGACATCCCGCTGATCCGTCACTTCGGCTGCGGCTATGCCCAAGGCGCCAAGGCGGTGAACCCAGACGTCAACATCGTTGCCAACATGACCGGCACCACCCCGTCGGCGTGGAACGACCCGGTTAAGGGCTCGGAGCTGACAAAAGCACAAATCGCACAAGGTGCTGACGTGATCTATGCTGCTGCTGGCGGCACCGGCGTTGGTGTTCTGCAGACTGCAGCGGACGAAGGCATCCTGTCGATCGGCGTGGACAGCAACCAGAACCACCTGCACCCGGGCAAGGTCCTGACCTCGATGCTCAAGCGCGTGGACGTGGCCGTTTATGACGCGATGAAGGCAGGCGCGGACGTTGAAACCGGTGTCTTCACCATGGGCCTGGCCGAAGAAGGCGTAGGCGTTGCCATGGACGACAACAACGCGTCGCTGGTCAGCGATGACATGAAAGGCGCGGTTGAAACAGCGCGTCAGGACATCATCGACGGCAAGACCACCGTTGTCAGCTATTACGAAAACGACAGCTGCCCTGCTGTAAGCTTCTAATCGCTTATCCGCGTGGGCCGGTGTGACCGCACCGGCCCACCTTTCACCTCCCCCCGCGCAACTTTGGCGGCACATCGCCAAACCATGCGCCCCTCTTCGGCCATCGAGGTTAAATCATGACCGTCCCAGCCATCGAGCTTAAAGGGATTTCCAAATCCTTTGGCCCCGTCCAGGCAAACAAGGACATCTCTATCAGCGTCGCCCCCGGTACGATCCATGGGATCATCGGTGAAAACGGTGCGGGCAAATCCACGTTGATGAGCATCCTCTACGGATTCTACAAAGCCGACAAAGGCGAGATCTGGATCAACGGTGCAAAGACCGAGATCCCGGACAGCCAAGCCGCCATCGCAGCAGGCATCGGCATGGTGTTCCAGCACTTTAAACTGGTCGAGAACTTTACCGTTCTGGAAAACATCATCCTGGGCGCCGAAGACGGCGGACTGCTCAAGCCGTCGCTGGCCAAGGCACGGAAAACGCTCAAGGAACTGGCGACCGAATATGAGCTGAACGTTGACCCCGACGCCGTCATCGAAGAAATCGGCGTGGGCATGCAGCAGCGGGTCGAGATCCTGAAAGCGCTCTACCGCCAAGCGGATATCCTGATCTTGGATGAACCCACGGGCGTGCTGACCCCGGCCGAGGCCGATCAGCTGTTCCGCATTCTGCATCGCCTTAAGGATGAGGGCAAAACCATCATCCTGATCACGCACAAACTGCGCGAGATCATGGAAGCAACCGATACCGTCAGCGTCATGCGGCGTGGGCAAATGACGGCAACAGTCAAGACAAGTGAAACCAACCCGCAGCATCTGGCCGAGCTGATGGTAGGCCGAAAGGTTCTGCTGCAGGTGGACAAGGTGCCTGCGAAGGTTGGCGCTCCGGTTCTTGAAATCGAGAACCTGCATGTCACCGATGAAAAAGGTGTCGAACGCGTCAAGGGCATCAACCTTGAGGTCCGCGCAGGTGAGATTCTGGGCATCGCCGGTGTGGCCGGGAACGGACAGTCGGAACTGCTCGAAGTTCTGGGCGGCATGCGCCCCGGCACCGGCAGCATTCGTCTGAACGGATCGCCGCTGGCGTTGAGCGGTGCTGGATCGGACGCGCGTGCGCGTCGGGATCAGCACATCGCACACGTGCCCGAGGACCGTCAGCGCGAAGGCCTGATCATGGATTTCCACGCTTGGGAAAATGTGGCCTTTGGCTATCACCACGATCCCGCCTACCAAAGCGGCATCTTCATGAACAACGCCGCCTTGCGCGCGGATACCGAGCGCAAGATCGAAAAGTTCGACGTGCGCCCAGCCGACGGCTGGTTGGCGGCCAAGAACTTCTCGGGTGGCAACCAGCAAAAGATTGTCGTCGCGCGCGAAATCGAACGTAACCCTGACCTGCTGCTGGTTGGGCAACCAACCCGGGGCGTCGATATCGGCGCCATCGAATTCATTCACCAACAGATCGTCGCCCTGCGCGATCAAGGCAAGGCGGTGCTGCTGGTGTCGGTGGAGCTGGAAGAGATCTTCTCTCTCTCCGACCGGATCGCCGTCATGTTTGATGGCCACATCATGGGCGAGCGCCTGCCCCATGAAACGGACGAAAAAGAATTGGGCCTGCTGATGGCAGGCGTCGATGGAAAGGCCGCTTAAGATGGACAAGATGCCCAAATGGGCCGACGTGGTCCTTATCCCCGTCATCAGCCTGATCCTGGCCGCAATCCTGTCGGCCCTCGTCATCGTTGCGATCGGCGAAGACCCTGTTGAGGCGGTAAACCTGATGGTCACCGGCGCACTCGGGTCGACCTATGGCTGGGGCTATACGCTCTATTATGCCACCAACTTCATGTTCACAGGCTTGGCCGTGGCCGTGGCATTTCATGCCCGTATGTTCAACATCGGGGGCGAGGGTCAGGCAATGCTGGGCGGTCTTGGCGTGGCCATGGTCTGTCTTTACGTGCCGTGGCCACATTGGTCGCTGGCGTTGCTTGCCGCTTGTGCGGGCGCGATGATCTTTGGCGCTGCCTGGGCCGCGGTCCCGGCTTATCTGCAAGCCAAACGCGGCAGTCACATCGTAATCACCACCATCATGTTCAACTTCATCGCGGCTGCGGTGCTGAACTATATGCTGGTCAATGTGATGCGCCCACAGGGGTCGATGGACCCGGCGTCAGCGCGATTCCCCGAAGCGGTTCACCTGCCGACGCTGCACGAATTGCTCGCCCCGATTGGGATCAGCTTTTCCAAAGCTGCCCCTGCGAACGTAACGCTTTTGGTGGCGATCCTGGCCTGCTTCGTGGTGTGGGCACTGATTTGGCGCACTAGGCTGGGCTATGAAATCCGCGCTTATGGTCATTCGGAAACCGGCGCGCTTTACGCAGGCATCTCGCCGGTCAAAATCACCATGATCGCCATGCTGATTTCGGGTGCGTTGGCGGGTTTGATGGCCACCAACAACGTCATGGGCGAAGCGGAACGGCTGGTTCTGAACTCGACTGAGGGCGCCGGGTTTATCGGCATCGCCGTAGCCCTGATGGGGCGCAGCCATCCATTTGGCGTGTTCCTTGCCGCGATCCTGTTTGGCTTCCTCTATCAAGGGGGTGCAGAGTTGGCCTTGTGGACCTCGATCCCGCGCGAGCTGATCGTGGTGATTCAAGCTCTTGTGATCCTGTTTACCGGTGCGCTCGACAATATGGTGCGCATGCCGCTTGAGAAGATGTTCCTGGCCATGCGGAAAGGCAAAGCGTGATGGATTTCCTGACGATCATCCAAGTCCTCGATTCGACGGTTCGCCTGGCCACGCCCCTGTTGCTGGCCTGTCTGGCAGGACTTTACTCCGAACGCGCCGGAATTTTTGACATCGGACTAGAAGGAAAGATGCTGATGGCCGCGTTTTTCTCGGCCGCGGTCGCCGCTGTCAGCGGCTCTGTCTGGCTGGGTCTGCTGGCGGGGATCGCCTCGTCGCTGGTGCTCAGCGGGCTGCATGGTCTGGCCTCGATCACATTCCGCGGCAATCAGCTGATTTCCGGTGTGGCGATCAACTTCCTTGCGGCAGGCATGACCGTGCTGATCGCACAGGATTGGTTCAAACAGGGCGGGCGCACGCCGTCGCTTTTTGCCGGTGGCCGGTTCGAACCTATCAACTTTCCCTTTGCCGAAGCGCTCAGCGGTGTGCCGATTCTCGGTCCCATCTACTCCGAATTGCTGTCGGGGCATTCGATCCTGGTCTATCTGGCGTTCCTGGCTGTGCCTGGCACGTGGTGGGTTCTGTATCGCACCCGCTTTGGTCTGCGCCTGCGCGCTGTGGGTGAAAACCCGGCGGCCGTAGACACAGCAGGTGTTTCCGTTGTTGGCTTGCGCTATGCAGCGGTGGCGATTTGCGGCGTGCTCTGTGGCATTGCCGGGGCCTATCTGGCGACCGCGCTACAGGCTGGCTTCGTCAAGGACATGACCGCAGGTCGTGGCTTTATCGCATTGGCGGCGCTGATTTTTGCCAAGTGGCGCCCATGGCAGGCGATGTGGGCATGTCTGCTATTTGGTCTGCTCCAAGCCATCGCTCTGAGGTTCCAGAATATCGACCTGGGCGGCGTGGTGATTCCCGTGCAGGTGATGGACGCCCTGCCCTATATCCTGACCGTGGTGATCCTGGCCGGCTTTGTCGGCAAGGCCATTCCACCGCGCGCGGGCGGGGAACCCTATGTAAAGGAACGCTGATAGGTCCAGTTGGCTGCGGCAAATCAGTCCTGATTTCTGCAAAGCAGCATGGGTGGTTGATTTCGCCCTATGTCGCAGTCTAACAGTACGCATGCAGATATACCTTCCCATAGCCGAAGTGTCCGTCAACGCGTTCCTCTTGTTGGGACTTGGCGGCATGGTCGGAATCCTGTCGGGCATGTTTGGTGTCGGCGGCGGGTTCCTGATGACGCCACTGTTGTTCTTTATCGGTATTCCGCCCGCTGTTGCGGTTGCCACCGAAGCCAACCAAATCGTTGCCTCGTCTTTCTCGGGCGTACTTGCGCATTTCCGACGAAAGACCGTGGACTTGAAAATGGGAACGGTGCTTTTGGTCGGGGGCCTTACCGGGGCCGCGCTTGGTGTGGTGGTCTTCAACTACCTCAAGAGCCTCGGCCAGGTCGATCTGCTGGTCAAACTTTGCTACGTCGTCTTCCTTGGCATCATCGGCAGCCTGATGTTTGTCGAGAGCGTCAACGCAATCCGCAAGGCGCGCGGTGCTGCTGGAGGTGCTCCTGCAAAACGCCGTCAGCGCACATGGGTTCACGCGCTTCCAATGAAAATGCGCTTCCGCACTTCGGGCCTCTATATCTCGGTGATACCACCGCTGATCGTCGGTGTCTTGGTAGGTATCCTGTCAGCCATCATGGGTGTTGGCGGTGGTTTTATCATGGTGCCAGCGATGATCTATCTGCTGGGGATGCCGACCAAGGTGGTTGTTGGAACTTCGCTGTTTCAGATCATCTTTGTGACCGGGTTTACCACCATGCTGCACGCCACCACGAACTATACCGTGGACGTGGTGCTGGCGGTTCTGCTGCTGGTTGGCGGTGTGATCGGCGCACAGATCGGCACACGGATTGGGGTCAAGATGAAGGCCGAACAGCTGCGCGTACTGCTGGCCATGATGGTTCTTGTGGTTTGCGGCAAGCTGGCTCTGGATCTGCTCCTGCAACCGTCCGAGCTTTACTCGCTCGGCGCAGCCGGAGGTCACTAAGCCATGTTCCGCATCTTTCTGACTCTGCTGTTCCTGCTGCCCACCTTTGCAACCGCCGAAGAGGTCGTGCTGGGTCTGAGCAAGGACAACGTCGCCATCACCACCAGCTTTGACGGCTCGGAAATCCTGATCTTTGGCGCTGTCAAACGCGAAGCGCCCATCGATCAATCTTCGCCGCTTGAGGTGGTCATTACTGTTGCTGGCCCGTCTGAACCCGTTGTTGTCCGCCGCAAGGAAAACGTATTCGGGATCTGGGTAAACACCGATGCGGTCGAGGTTGACGCCGCCCCCAGTTTCTATGCCGTGGCAACGACCGGACCGATTGATCAGGTGCTGTCCAATACAGAAGACCTGCGCCAGAAGATCACGATCGACAACGCCATTCGCTCGGTCGGAGCGCCTGCGAACATTACCGACGCCGAAAGCTTCACTGACGCGGTCATTCGCATCAAGCAGAGCCAAGGTCTGTATCAGACACTCGAAGGTCAGGTCGCTCTGGATCAGCAGACGTTGTTCCGCACATCGATCGACATGCCTGCGGACCTCACCGAAGGCGACTATTCCACGCGCATCTTCCTGACCCGCGACGGCCAGATTGTTGGCGACTATGAGACCTCGATAGCGGTTCAGAAAGTTGGTCTGGAACGTTTCCTGTTCAACATGTCACGTGAACAACCCGTCTGGTATGGCCTGATGTCGCTGGCCATTGCCATCGCCGCGGGTTGGGGCGCATCGGCTGTGTTCCGCATCTTCCGCGCCGGGTAAATCATCACGCGGCTGATGCTCTCAGCCGCGTCCGATGTATGGCATGGTGGTCGCCATCACCGTCATGAACTGCACATTCGCTTCGAGCGGCAATTCGGCCATGTGCAGGACCGATTTTGCAGCATCCTCGACCGCCATTGATGGGTCCGGCTCATGACCAGCCGCAACGGCCGCGTCGTTCAAGCCCTGCACCATCGGTGTCCGCGCATTGCCGATGTCGATTTGACCGCAAGCAATGCCCAGATCACGCCCATCCAGCGACAGGCTGCGGGTTAAGCCGGTGATCGCGTGTTTCGTTGCAGTGTAATGCACCGAGTTTGGTCGCGGCACATGTGCCGCAATCGAGCCGTTGTTGATGATCCGGCCACCCTGCAGGGTCTGGTTTCGCATCGCCGCAAATGCCGCTCGCGCAGCCAAGAACATCCCGTTCAGATTCACGTTGACGGTCTGGTACCAATCATCCAAAGCAATCTCGTCAATCGTTCCGCCGGGCGCAAAGATACCTGCGTTGTTGAACAGCACATCCAACCGCCCCGCCTGCTGCACAAAACGGTCAAACGCCTGTTGCACGGCCTTTGGGTCGGTGACGTCGGCGATCAATGTGATCGCCTGCGGATTGCGTCCGGCAACTTCGGCCAGCGCGTCGCCCCGACGGGCCAATAATCCTACGGTCCACCCCTTGGCCAGGAATAACTCGGCCGTCGCCCGGCCAATGCCCGAGCTTGCTCCTGTGATGATGATCGAACTCATGTGGTCTCAGCCTCCAATGTCAGCGCCGCGGCCGGTTTTGCACGCAAATCATCGACCCGCAGCGGATAGGTGGGTTTGGATAGGCGATTGCGCACCACCCATATTAGCCGCTCTTGCGCCCGTGTGATCGCCACATAGGCCAACCGCTTCCACAGGGGCTGCCCGGCCTCCACACGTCCCATACGGGCCGCAACGTAGATGTCAGGGGCAAAGACCTGAACCGTATCCCATTGCGAACCCTGCGCCTTGTGAATGGTTACCGCAGCCCCGTGCAGAAATGTGGCGCCCATCCGCGCGGCAAAGGGGATGCAGGGCTCCTCTTCATCTGGTTTTTCGATCTTCACGATCGAGGCCGCGCTGACCTGCGGGTCTTCGGCGCCCATCACGTGCAGACGCGAGAACCCCGCCTTACGGCCCGGCCCCAGATAGATCACCTGCGCGCCCTTGATCAGGCCGCGCGCCTCAAGGTCCAGACGTTTCTTGCGGTGCTTCAGTGGCAACTCCAGCCCGTCACAGATAAGCGGCTCCCCCTCGATCAGCTCCTCTTCCGGTGCGCCATGCACCGCGCGGAACGCGTTGATCAGCCGAATGCGGGTGGCGTTGCGCCAGACCAGGACGGGGCTGCGCGCCATCAGGTCAACCTCGACCCGCTGACCCCAAACCACCCGTTCATCGCGCTTGGCGGTGTCTTCGATCATCCGTTCGAAGTCGTGGAATTCCAACTGCGGATCGGCCAGTGCATGGGCCAGATCAAGGATCGGATTGTCTGCCTCTTGCCGGTGAATGCGCTGCAGTTCGAGCTTGCGTGGCTGGGGCAGACCATCAAAGACCATGGCCCCCGATTGATTGACCGGCGCCAATTGCGCCGGATCGCCGAACAGCAACAAGGTCGGAAAGATCTCTTTCAGATCCTCGAACTGCCGGTCGTCCAGCATCGAGGCCTCATCCACAAAGCCGATGTCGAGCGGTTCGTCCCGCCGTTTCCAACCGGTAATGAAATCCGACCCGCGCAGGCCAGCGGCGGCCAGCGCACCGGGGATCGATTTGTTCCTTTCGTAAAAGGCAGCGGCGCGGGCCAGCGCCTCTTCTGTCAGCCCCTCGACCTCAGGCTTTTCACCGTTTCCGGCCAACCATTCCGCGATGCGCTCGTACTCGGGGTCGTAGACCGGCGTGTAAAGAATGCGGTGGATGGTTGTCGCAGGGACTCCCCGCAGGCGCAGAACACTGGCCGCCTTGTTCGTGGGGGCCAGGATCGCCAGCGTGCGCTTGTCGCGGTTCTTACGCCCTTCGTAGTCACCCGACACCACCTGAACACCGGCGCCCTCAAGTGCCTTATACAGCTCGGACAAAAGCAGCGTCTTGCCTGATCCCGCCTTGCCAATGACGGCCATGACGCCTGCCTCGCCCCCGGCCGGCGGCTTCAAAAGCGCCTCGTCTTCCAAATCAACGCCCGAACTACGCAGCAGCTCGGTCACAGTATCAAAGGCGGCAGCCTGATCTTCGGAAAATACAACGGGGGCTTGGGTCATATCGCGACCCTATAGGGACGCCTCGGACACCACCAGATGCCCGAGGTGCAGTTTGTCGAAATTTATCCGACCATCGCAAAGCGAGAGGTCTTGGCACCGCCAAATGCAGTTGTGAACCACAGCCGCGACAGTTCAGGCGAGATACCGGCCCGTTTGGCAACACGTTCGCGCGCTTCCGGCGTGAACTCCCACAAGCCAACCGAAATCTTGTCTCGGCCCTGCCCCTCTGAGCCCAGGACCTCAGGCGACGACCCGATGGCCTTGTAGATCCGCACCATACGGGCGTCAAAAACACCGGCAAAGTGGCGCACACCGAATCCCGTCATGATTTCACCACCACCCAGCATCAAGGCCGCGGCCACATTCGGGCTGGCGTAACGCGCCAGACAGAACCGGGTACACTCCCAGATCAGCGGGCTGCAAATTGGAGCTCCGCCGGTCAGGTGGCCAAACACCTCATTCACCATCACAGGCCCTGTAGTGGGTAGGAAGCGCATGGATCCGCCATGGCGGCCGTCGGCTTCTTCCCAAATGACATAGAGAGGGTTGAGATCATCGTATTGATCACGCTCTTCGCCGTTTTCGTCGACTGATACATCCCAACCAAGACGGGTTTTAAATTGGTCCGCCCGATCCCGGAACATGGATTTGGCAAGTTCGGGAAAACGATTCAATTCGTCTGCATAAATGTAACGCAACATCTGTGGTCCCCTTTTGTCCTTCGCTGGAACAAAGGGAGTACAGAGAAAGGGTTAATATCTGGTCAGGAAGCCGAACGAGGGCTTAAACCACGATTAACCCCCTGCTCATCGCCGTCGCTATCGCATGAGTTGTATTGAGCGCGCCCAACTTGAAGCGCGCACTTTCAATGTAGACGCGTAAAGTATGCTCGGAAATCGACAGGCTATGCGCCACCTGGGCCCGGTTGTATCCCATCGCAAGCAGCGTCATGGCGTCCACTTCACGCGGCGACAGGGCACGGGCTTGTTCGGGTTGCCGGTCGGATTCAAAATCCAATGCCTTGCGATTGAAGTAGTGGGCAATCAGCAGCAGGTCCCGCCCATAGGTTTCGGTGAACTCCGCCCATTCCTCGTCTCCGCAACTGTGGTTTGCCGTAAACAGCGCAAACTGACCTTTGGGCCCACGGATGGGAATGGAATACCCCTGGTTTCCCACGCCATGTTCCAGAGCGTCGGTCAACAAGGCTTTGGCTGCCTTTCCAGACCAATCTGCGCGCTTCCAGTCCACGGGGTGGAAGCGCTGGAAACATCCTAAAATAACGGGGTCAATTCGGTGATAGTTCTGCTCTAAGTACCGTTGAACCCAAGCGTCGGAATATGTGCCACAGCCATATTGATCTCCGGCGCTGTCCACCCAGTGATAGACAATGTGCCGAACACCCAAGGCATCTCTCAACGCTTCAGATATCGCCTGTAATTCTTCAAGCCCGCTGGTAGCGTCCAACGCCTCCAGCACTTGATCCAAATTGGCTGTGTTCCCCATTCGAGCGCGTGCGTGCCTCTTCCTTCTGGGACGCAATCTCAGCGGCGGCAACCAGCGTGGTATCATCCAGCTGCTCAGCCAGTTTCCCCAACCCGTTCGCGGAAGCGAAAGTCTTGAGATCCGCCAGAACGTCCAAAATCCAGTCATTGTGCGCCATCAGAGTCTCTCCGAAACAGTTAACGAAAGGTTAACACAACTATAGCATGTGCGGTTTGTGTTAGGAAATTCACTGCTTTCTACTCCCCATAAACAGCGAGGTCAGAATTCTTAACCTACTGAAACCACGAAAAGCACCTGCCAACACAACGAAACCCGCGAACCACAGTGGTGATTCGCGGGTCAGTTTGTCAGCTAGAATCTGCAGGTAGGGTTAACTTCCCGCTTCCAGAACCTCTTCCAGAGTGCGCAGACCAGTCTTGGGCGACTGAACCAAGACGGACATGTTGCCTGGCAGGTGTTCGTTGCGACGCATCTTCATGTGTGCTTCGGGCAGTTGGTCCCAGGTAAAGACTTCGGACATGCACGGGTCCAGACGACGCTCGACCATCAGCTGGTTCGCGGCAGAGGCCTGCTTGAGGTGCGCAAAGTGCGAGCCCTGAAGACGCTTCTGGTGCATCCACATGTAACGCACGTCCAAGGTCAGGTTGTAGCCGGTGGTGCCGGCGCAGATCACAACCATACCGCCCTTTTTCACGACAAAGGTCGAAACCGGGAAGGTGCTTTCGCCGGGGTGTTCGAAGACCATGTCAACGTTCACGCCCTTGCCGGTGATGTCCCAGATGGCTTTGCCGAACTTGCGGGCCTCTTTGAACCACTCGGCATATTCCGGGGTGTTCACTGTGGGCAACTGCCCCCAGCAGTTGAAGTCCTTGCGGTTCAGAACGCCCTTGGCACCCAAGCCCATGACAAAGTCACGCTTGCTTTCGTCCGAGATCACGCCGATCGCGTTGGCACCTGCGGTGTTGATCAGCTGGATCGCATAGGAGCCCAGACCGCCCGACGCGCCCCAAACCAGAACGTTCTGGCCTGGCTTCAGATCGTGCGGCTCGTGGCCGAACAGCATACGGTATGCAGTGGCCAGGGTCAGGGTGTAGCAAGCGGCCTCTTCCCAGGTCAGGTGCTTGGGACGCGGCATCAGCTGCTGAGCCTGAACGTTGGTGAACTGCGCAAATGACCCATCGGGGGTCTCATAGCCCCAGATCCGCTGGCTGTCCGAGAACATCGGGTCGCCACCGTTACAATGCTCGTCGTCGCCGTCATCCTGATTGCAGTGGATTACAACTTCGTCGCCAACTTTCCAGCGGGTCACCTTCGAACCAACGGCCCAGACGATGCCTGCAGCGTCGGAACCAGCAATGTGGTAGGGCTGCTTGTGGACGTTGAACATGCTGATCGGAATACCAAGCGACGCCCAGACACCGTTGTAGTTCACGCCAGCTGCCATCACCAGGACCAACACTTCGTGGCTGTCGAGCACAGGCACATCGACGACTTCAACCTGCATCGCCTTGTTCGGCTCGCCTTCACGTTCCTGACGGATCGCCCACGCGTACATTTTCTTGGGCACATAGCCCATGGGGGGAATTTCACCCACTTCGTAGAGGTCTTTTTCAGGCGCCTCGTACGACGCGATACCGCCGTTAGTGTCCAAAGCCATATCGGCCTCCTTTTTCCTAAATCTCGCCGCAACGCAGAATCGCGGGCTTGAAGATGGAATACAAACGGCTACGCAACATTGCAACACCATTTAGGAGTTTTTTGTAATTTTATGACCCTGCAGACGCAGCATCAGTTTCTGCGGTTGCAGCATCTCCTGCACCATCAGGCTGCAACAAGTGATCAACAGAGGCCGCATAATAGCGCAGCAGATCTGGCCTCTCTGGACCAACCGCAAAGGCATCCCCCTGCTCGACCAATATCCGGCGATCCGTAAGCTGTGTCAGCCCCTCGTCAATCAACGCCACGACGTCGGACGGATCCCACTTCGGGTTTCGCTCGACCAAAGCCTGCTCAAGGTTGGCACGTGACATCGGGCCATTTCTGTTGATCTGCCAAGACACAAAGGGAATGGGCAGAACCGGCACAGCCCGTCCGATGCGGGACATCAGTTCACGCGCAAGCGGGATTGTCAGCTCTTCGTCGGTGCTGCGTTGAAAGCCACGCAGCGACAGAGGCTCGCCATAACGCACAGCTGCATAGCCAAATCGCTTGTATCGTCCGGTGATCCGACGCCAGATCTGTTTCAACACCCAGCCCATGATGACACCAATCCGGGCGCGAAATCGCCGCTCGGCCCGGTTTGCCGCGGCTGTCAGGATCGTATCTTCGAGCACGCGGTCATAGTTCAGCGCCACCGGGACAAAAACAACATCCCGTTTCTCGGGGTCGCTGCCATCTATGATGTATTTCAACAATCCCAGTTTCGGGCGCCCAAGCGTGCCGTTCAGGCTGAGCCCGCCTTCGGGGAACATGGCCTGGGTCACGCCAGCCTCGGTCGAGTGACGCACATAGCAAGCCAAGACCTGACGATATAGATCGCTGCCCGATTTGCGACGAATGAAATAAGCTCCCATGGCCCTGATCAGCCGACTAAGCGGCCAGACCCGTGCCCATTCTCCAACCGCATAGGACAATGCAGACCGCTGCGCCGCCAGATAGGTGATCAGCACATAGTCCATGTTGCTGCGATGGTTCATCACAAAGACCACCGTCGCATTCGGGTCGATCGCCTTCACGGCTGCTTCGTTCTGATAGTCCAGTCTTACATTATAGAACGCATTGCTAAGGAACCGCGCCAGGCGAATTGCAAAGCTGAAATAGGTAAAAGCCGAAAACGAGGGGACGATCTCGCGTGCGTAGCCACGTGCCTTTTCGAAAGCCACCGCCTCGGGGATCCCCTCGGCTTCCGCATGGTCGCGCACCGCGCGCCCAACTTGCGGGTCATAGATCAAGCTCTGGATCATATCGTGACGCCGGGCAAGCTTGAACGGCTGAATCGGGCGCTCCAACCTTCTATTCAAACGCGCCACTGCGCGTTCCAACCGCCTGCGAAAGAACCACCGCACGGAAGGAAACAGAAAATGCGACGCAAAAGTAACCGCAGCGAACAGCACGATCAGGACAAAAAGCCAAAGCGGGAGTTCTACGGTCTGCGTCATGTGGGCAACCTGCCATTAATTGCGGCACGTCACAATCCATTCGCTTTGCAACGCCTCGCCGCAACGCAGCGAATTGACATGTGCTGAAAATTACGATTTAGAACTCATCAACGTAATATTATTGCCCACCCGACTCGCGAGGCCCACCATGACGCAGACGCAGAAAGATCGCCCCTGGCTCATCCGCACCTATGCCGGTCACTCCACCGCCAAAGCTTCGAATGCGCTGTATCGCAGCAATCTGGCCAAAGGTCAGACCGGTTTGTCCGTGGCCTTTGATCTGCCAACCCAGACCGGGTATGACAGCGACCACGTTTTGGCCCGTGGCGAGGTTGGCAAGGTCGGTGTGCCAGTGTCGCACCTGGGCGACATGCGCACGCTGTTTGACCAGATCCCGCTGGAACAGATGAACACCTCGATGACGATCAACGCGACCGCGCCTTGGTTGTTGTCTCTCTATATTGCCGTGGCCGAGGAACAGGGCGCGGATGTGTCCAAGCTCCAGGGCACCGTTCAAAACGACCTGATCAAAGAGTATCTGTCGCGCGGCACGTATGTCTGCCCGCCGAAACCCTCGCTCAAGATGATCGCGGATGTGGCAGAGTACTGCTACACCAACGTACCCAAATGGAACCCGATGAACGTGTGTTCCTATCACCTACAAGAAGCCGGAGCGACGCCCGAACAAGAGCTGGCCTTTGCGCTGGCCACGGCGATTGCAGTTCTGGACGAGCTGCGCCCGCGTGTTCCGGCCGAAGATTTCCCGGCCCTCTGCGGCCGTATCTCGTTCTTTGTAAACGCGGGCATCCGGTTCGTGACCGAGATGTGCAAGATGCGCGCCTTTGTGGATCTGTGGGATGAGATTCTGGTCAACCGCTATGGCGTGACCGACCCGAAATCACGTCGTTTCCGCTACGGGGTACAGGTAAACTCGCTTGGCCTGACCGAGCAGCAGCCGGAAAACAACGTCTACCGCATCCTGATCGAGATGCTGGCCGTCACCCTGTCGAAAAAGGCGCGGGCCCGTGCAGTTCAGCTGCCCGCCTGGAACGAGGCGCTTGGCTTGCCTCGTCCATGGGATCAACAGTGGTCGATGCGCATGCAGCAGATCCTGGCCTATGAAACCGACTTGCTGGAGTTTGATGACCTGTTCGACGGCAACCCAGCGGTCGACGCCAAGGTCGAAGAGTTGAAAGAGGGCGCACGGGCCGAACTGGCCAACCTCGATTCGATGGGTGGCGCTGTGGCCTCGATCGAATACATGAAATCGCGTCTGGTGGATTCCAACGCCGAGCGTCTGAACCGGATCGAGCGCAACGAGACAGTAGTCGTGGGCGTCAACAAATGGACCCAAGGCGAGCCATCGCCCCTGCAGACCGAAGACGGCGGCATCATGGTTGTCGACCCGGCTGTCGAACAAGAGCAGATCGGGCGTCTGGAAGAATGGCGCAGCGGGCGGGATGATGCTGCCGTAGCTAGTGCTCTGGCCGCCTTGCGCGAGGCCGCGAAATCCGGCGCCAACGTCATGGAGCCATCGATTGCTGCCGCCAAAGCCGGTGTCACCACCGGCGAATGGGCCGAAGAGATGCGCAAGGCCTATGGAACCTACCGTGGCCCGACCGGCGTGTCCGGGTCTGTGTCGAACAAGACCGAGGGCCTTGAAGACATTCGCTCGCGCGTGGATGCCGTCAGCGATCAACTGGGGCGTCGCCTGAAATTCCTGGTCGGCAAGCCGGGCCTCGACGGTCATTCGAACGGGGCCGAACAAATCGCCTTCCGCGCGCGTGATTGTGGCATGGACATTTCGTACGAAGGCATCCGCCTGACACCCGAAGAGATTGTCACCTCCGCAATTGATGACGAAGCGCACGTGATTGGCTTGTCGATCCTGTCCGGCAGCCATTTGCCGCTTGTCGAGGATGTTCTGGTTCGGATGAAGGCCGCAGGCTTGCAGAATGTCCCGCTGATCGTCGGCGGCATTATTCCAGATGAAGATGCGGAAAGATTGAAATCAATGGGGGTATCGAAAGTCTATACACCCAAGGATTTTGAACTCAACACAATCATGTCCGATATCGTAACCTTGGCCGACCCTACAGAAATTGCTGCGGAATAAAAAGCAGCGTTTTACGATATTGGCGCTGAAATGCGTCTCGATACTCTTTAAGGTAGCGCTTTGAGCGCTACCTTTTTGGCGTTCGTAGAAACCAGGAGTTAGGATTAATGGGAATCGACCTAAATTCAATGTCGCGAAAAGATCTGCTCGCGTTGCAGACAAATGTGGCAACTGCGCTCAAAGACGCGGAAGAAAGAGAGCGCCGTGAGGCACTTGCCGCAGCTGAAAAAGCCGTTGCCGAATTCGGATTCTCCTTGTCTGAATTGTCGCCAGACGCGAAAAAAGGCGGAAAAACCGGCAAAGCCGCCGCAAAGTACCGCAATCCGGCCAATCCAGAGCAAACATGGTCTGGCCGTGGCCGCAAGCCGCACTGGATCCACGAGGCATTGACTTCGGGTGCCGATATTTCGGACTTGGAAATCTGAAAATAGGCTTTCAATAATGACAATTCATATTGGTGCCAAATCCGGTGAAATTGCTGAAACGGTCCTTTTGCCGGGTGATCCTTATCGGGCGAAATGGGCGGCGGAAACATTTTTGTCGGATGTGAAACTGGTCAACGAAGTTCGCGGGATGTTGGGGTATACCGGAACTTGGAACGGCCAGCGGGTCACTATTCAGGGCAGCGGCATGGGCATGCCGTCCCTGTCGATCTATGTCAACGAGTTGATCAGGGATTATGGCGCCAAGACCCTGATCCGCATCGGATCCTGCGGTGGAATGCAGGAGAAGGTTGCGGTCAGGGATGTCATTCTGGCGATGACGGCCACAACGCTCAGCACGCCCTCACGCGGGATCTTCAAAGAGATGAACTTTGCACCTTGTGCGGATTGGTCCCTGCTGCGGGCTGCGGCCGATGCGGCACAGGCCAAGGGAACTGCAACGCATGTCGGGGGGATCTATTCCTCGGATGTCTTCTATGACGAACGTCCTGATCTCAATGAACAGATGGTGCGTCACGGCATCTTGGGCGTGGAGATGGAAGCGGCGGAACTTTACAATCTCGCGGCGCGCCACGGCTGTCGGGCACTGGCGGTTCTGACTGTATCGGATCATCTGCTGACAGGTGAAGCCTTGCCCAGTGATCAACGCGAACGCAGCTTTGGCGAAATGGTCGAAATTGCGCTTGAAGCGGCCTTTGCCGAAGTGCGTTAACCGTTCGCGATTTGACAAATCCCACGGTGCGACATGTGTGCAAAGACTACTGTGCGCACCACATGCAAAAGCCGATGCATTCGCCACTCAATAGGAAACGGGCGAGGGGTTAACCCCTCGCCCTTTTTTTGATTTCCTTGGCAGCTGGAGGCTACCTACTAAGGCATCTCAAACATCTACGTCCGCTTAGACCACCTGTCGCGCCAAGATCGAGACAAGACACCGACTGCGCCACGGCAAGACACAAGCGGTCCCGCAGAAAGCTGGCATTTGGTAAACTTGACACCGCAGCTCCGCGAGACTCGATCACCTGCGCCCGTGAGTACGATCGTATTGGTTGATTTTTGGGCTGCTCCATCCCGCCAACGTTCCTTGGGCTGGAGAAAAGACCTCGACCAGCAGCGGGTGGCAGGACGCCGCATCCGAAGAATGCTCGGACGAGCAATCACCACCGGGGCAGGCACTGAGATTGCCCAGCAGATCGATCTCGGCAAAGAACTCCAGGAAATCGCCGGGCCGCACGGGCGAGGCCTTCATGAAGTATTGCCCAGTGTCGCGGGTGAAGCCCGTGCACATAAAGACGTTGAGCACATCGTGCACCAACGGCTCCGCCTCGTCCAAGTTAACGCCCACGTGATCCGCAAGCGAGCGTGTCAGATTCGAGTGGCAGCAGTGGTGATACTGTGTGTCGGCCAGCAGGTTGCCCGTGTATGGATCGCAGCGGGTGCCGATCACGTCGTGAACCGAGCCACCGAAGTCATCAATCCCGTACCAGCCGAGCGTATCCGCGATGATCGTGGCCATCGGGCGCATGTGGGGAAAGTTGCTCCACATCCGCTCCCCAGTGGTGATGTGGGTGCCGTGCAGGGCGCGGGTCTTACCGGAATAGAACCGCTCGGTCACATCGTTGAGATTGTGCAGGTTCAGATCCCCTACCTGCGCCCCCTCGACCGAGGAGATACGAAAAAAATGTCCGGCCGGTACGGTGAAGCACCGCGCATCGCGAGCAGGCACCAGGACCTCATCCGTCTTGACCGCCGTGGCCCGCGCCGCGCGGTAAAGGTCCAGCGGTGGTTCAGGCAATGTCTCGTTCGGGTAACAGATGACAGGGGGTATGGCGCGGCGGGCGTCGGCGTCAGCTGGGGCGTTTGTCATGATGGCGTCTCCTCTTGCGCACAGATGGGCACGAGAGGCCAGGCAGATGCAAGATGTCAACGCGGCTGTTTTGCACCGCAATGTCGAGGTTGATCGTTGCCATCTGACACTGAAGCGCAGGCCGCACAGCGCCAGAGGCCCTCGGACCGGCTCTGCCTCCAACGGCAATTGCGGGTCAGCTTTGTGGTCTTGGCGCGCCACAGGAAGTAGGCGAGCACAAAGATGGCAAACAGGAGCAAGAGCACGGGCATAGCTCTTGCCTAGCCCATTCCGCACGGGGCTTGAACAGCCATACTGCTTGCTAAACGACATTTCCGTAGTCGTCGCTGATGGCGTTCTGCAGTGCCGCGCCGAGCCGAAGGCGAGGCGCCCGGCCCAACGGGAGGAGGTGTCCCGCAAGGGGCATCGACGACGGGCGGGAGTGCCTCCGTCGCCGATACCTTAGTCATCAGGCCGCATTGGCGTATTCGAACAATTCCGGTTCCCTTTGTTCCGGCAGCCGCTTGGGCTCGGGCACATAGTAAGTCCAAGCCTGATCAAGCAGCTTCAGTGCCTCTTGCGCTGGAATTTTGCCAGTTGTGGTTAGGGTTAACGTGTTCATGGGCATTGTCCGATCATGTTGGAGCTGCCCCTCCCTGCCGCTGAACATAGCACTGCGTCTCGCGATCTCATCAGCCAAAGTCGCAATCTGGCCATGCAGAAAACGCAAGCGCTCAGCCGATGATCATATCTCCGGCCAGTCCGAGGGCAAATCCGCAGACAGCTCCCAGGGCTGGCGACCAATCACCGGACACATGCGCTTCGGGCGCGATGTCCTGAAACAGCAGGTACAGAATGCCACCCGCGGCAAAGATCATGATGGCGCCCAGTGTCTCGGGGTCGGTCGACAGAAACTGGAATCCAAAGCCAGCGCACAATGGACCAAGGGCGGCGAGGCCAATGAAGCTCAACAGGATTTGCCACCCAGGTGCCTGCCCGCGGGACCAGATCTCGCGAAAGGCGGAAAACCCTTCGGGCAGGTTCTGCAGAAAGATCATCGCAGCCAGCAATTTCGCTGTGGCCGCCTCTGTCGTCAGAAGCGCGCCAAGGGCCATCGCCTCGGGCAGAAAATCCAGCAACATCGCCAAGAGCAGCGCACCACTGCCACCGGCACGGGCCAATATCTTGTCGACGACGTAGAAACTGACCCCGCCTGCCACTAACAATGGGATCGCTAGAGTGACTGGCAGCGCTTCGGCACCCCGAGGGACCAGCACCAATGCCACTGCCGACAAGAGCGCACCGCCGCCAAAGGCCGTCACTGTATGCACGATCCGCGACTGGATGCGCGTGTCGCGCACATGCTCATACCGGGCCAACAGCCCGCCCAGGGGCATGGCCAGACCGGCAAATGCGGCCAGAAGCAAGGCGTACGTGAGATCGCTCATCTGAAATCAGCCCTCGAAATGAAGCAGCAGGCCTTCAAGGTACACGAAGTATCTGCCGGAACGGAACTTTTTCGCGATGTCAGGCCGAGAGAGAGGTGTGCTCATCGGTCAGCACCCCGGCGCAGGCGCTCTGAGTGATCTAAAGATAAAGTAGGTCATCCGAGAACTGGATCACTTCGATGTTAACCAGCGTATCAGTTCCCCCTCTGCCCGATGACAGGTTCTCAACTAAGACTTGGCTCCCCTTCCGGCTAACATGATAGTCATCGCGCGCACCGTCAAAGATCGCATAGTCCCACCCCAAGCCACCGTCTAGATAATCGTCAGAAGCCCCGCCGATCAGTCGATCAACACCTGCACCTCCGTACAAGGTGTCTTCTCCATAAAGCCCACGCAAAAGGTTGTTGCCACCATCCCCGACGAGATCGTCATCATAGCTGCTGCCAGTTACCCGCTCGATGCTCACGTAGCTGTCTCGCGCTGCATCCCCGCGCTTACCGCGACCCTGTGAAAGGTCGACAGACACAGCCGATGAAGGGTCCGAATAGCTGATCATGTCCAGACCGGAACCACCATCATAGCGGTCACGCCCAGCGGTGCCCAAGAACCAATCGTAATCACCCAACCCGCGAAGATCGTTGTCGCCCGCATCCCCTTTCAACACGTCCGAATAGGACGATCCCGTGACGCGCTCCACGTTCTGATACCGATCACCACTCGCCAGACCCGCGCTACCGCGCCCTGTGGTCAAATCAACATTCACGCCCCTGGTCGAGGACACGTAGCTGACCATGTCGCGTCCAGATCCGCCATCATAGAAATCAAGGCCACCTGAACCGATAAACCAGTCATAGTCACCAGCACCACGCAGGCGATTATCGCCATCATCTCCCGCAATGTAATCTGCGAAAGAAGATCCCGTTACACCCTCGACGTTCAGAATTTGGTTGGTGTCCGCCCCCGAAGTCGCACGACCCTGGGCCAAATCCACTCGGACGGCCTGCTGTTGATCAATGAAGCTGACCATGTCAAAGCCCGCTCCGCCGTCAATTGTATCTGACCCGGCCCCCGGGGTAATCCAATCATTCCCGTCGAGAGCCAGGATACGGCTCAACGCGGAGCCGTCTGTTATCACATCATCGCCATCCGTAGCATTCAAGTCGGGCAACGAGACCCTGACATGCAACGCTGAATTCGACAGCGGATTGTCGCGATCAACCGATTGCCAAATGACGCTTATTCCACCATCTGGAAGCGCAACAAGAGACGGTTTGACGTCATAATCAGCTGTGCTCTCAGACAGCTGAACTTCCCCGGATACGGCCTCGATGTTCGAATTGTACTCTCTGGCGACCACGGTCGGATTGTCACTGACATTCACCCAAGCAACCACAAATCCCCCATCATTCAGTGCGATGACCTGGGGTTGGGTTTGATCTCCTTGCGTTGTCTGGTTGACGATGAACTCATTCCCAATGGGCACCCCTTGAGCAGATACATGGCGGGCAACAATTGTTTCACCGCTGCCGTCCTGTTCATCTGATTTCCAGACCACAATCAAACTGCCATCAGACAGCTGAGCTACAACAGGATCGATCTGGCTCCGGTATGAATATTGATTAAGTCGAATTTCACCGGAGAGAGGGGTCCCATCGTCATCGAGAATGCGCAGCATTACGGCATAAAAGCTTCCGTCTACTGAATGAGACCGCCAGACTGCTGCGAAACCTCCGTCTTCCAGAGGGGCAATTTCTGGAAATGACTGAAACCTATGTTCTGTCTGATTGAGTTGGAGCAATTCGCCCCGAGGCGTGCCGTCGTGGTCAAAACTGCGCGAATGAGCTGAAAATAAACTGCCATCGTATCCCAATCCGGTGGCCGCCACAGCAAAGCCACCATCAACGAGTGCGATAACCTCAGGTGCAACGATCGTCGTTTCCGAACTTGAAGGGATCAGAACCTGTCCGTCGTCGACAAGACGTCCGAACTGATCATACTTTACGCCCCGAACATCAGCACCGCCGGCGCTTTTCACATGTGTATAAACGACAAGGAAGTTCCCATCGGACAAAACCGCGACGTCAGGGCGATTGGGTGTGCTGGAACTGGATGCAACCTGAACGACCTCGCCCGCGGGGCTTCCGTCTTCATTCAAAAGGCGGAAAAATATTTCCGGAGATGAATCTTGCCATACCAGAACCTGACGACCATCGTTGAAAGCTGCAACTCTTGCATCTTCCCGTACAACATTATCAGATTTTGCAATGGAAACGGAACTCAATCTACTTAGGGTCGGCATCTATATAACTTATACTACTCAAGGGTGTGCCGACCCTAATAAATTCAAACAGCGCGGTCGACCATCATTTTCTTGATTTCCGCAATTGCCTTTGCCGGGTTCAAACCCTTGGGGCAAGTTTTTGCGCAGTTCATGATGGTATGGCAGCGATAGAGCTTGAAGGGATCTTCAAGCTCGTCCAGACGCTCTCCCGTTGCTTCGTCACGGCTGTCGATGATCCAGCGATAAGCGTGCAGCAGGGCCGCCGGGCCCAAGTAGCGATCGCCGTTCCACCAATAGGAGGGGCAAGATGTCGAGCAGCTGGCGCACATGACGCATTCATAGAGACCGTCGAGCTTTTTGCGGTCGTCGATCGACTGCTTCCACTCTTTCGCCGGGCGGTTGGTCTTGGTTTCCAACCACGGCATGATCGAGGCATGCTGCGCATAGAAATGTGTCAGATCGGGGATCAGGTCCTTGACCACTGGCATGTGCGGCAGCGGATAGATTTTCACGTCGCCCTTGATCTCGTCCATGCCATAGATACAGGCCAGCGTGTTGATGCCGTCGATGTTCATCGCACAGGACCCGCAGATGCCTTCGCGGCACGAGCGCCGGAAGGTCAGCGTCGGGTCAATCTCGTTCTTGATCTTGATCAGCGCGTCCAGAACCATGGGGCCGCATTGATCCATGTCCAAGAAGTAGGTGTCCACGCGCGGGTTCTGACCATCATCGGGGTTCCAGCGGTAGATCTGAAACTTGCGGATGTTGGTGGCGCCTTCGGGCTTGGGCCAAGTCTTGCCCGTGGTGATGCGCGAATTCTTGGGGAGGGTCAGTTGTACCATTTCTCTCTCCTTAGAATGTCCGCGCCTTGGGCGCGATTTTCTTGAGGCTGATGCCGCCTTCGGCTTCGGTCGACAGCGGATCGGTGATCACCGGGCGATAGCTGAGATCACATTTAGTGCCGGTCTCGTCGATGCGGCTGACGGTGTGCACGCGCCAGTTTTCATCGTCACGCTCGGTGTGATCCTCGTGCGCGTGGGCGCCACGGCTTTCCTTGCGGGCCTCGGCGCTGACGATGGTGGCAAGTGCTGATGGCATCAGGTTGGTCAACTCCAACGTTTCCATCAGGTCCGAATTCCAGACCAGCGACTGGTCGGTCACCTGAACGTCGCCCATCTTGCCGGCGATTTCGGTCATCGCCTCAACGCCCTCGGCCATGGTCTTGGCGGTGCGGAACACGGCCGCGTCGCGTTGCATTGTTTTCTGCATCTCCAGACGCAGGTCTGCCGTCGGGATCGCGCCTTTGGTGTAGCGCAGGCTGTCGAAGCGTTCGAAGACCTTTTCGACCTTGTCAGCCGAAGCCTGAGGCACAGCGGTGTTGGGGTTGACCACTTCGCCGGCTTTGATGGCCGAGGCGCGGCCAAAAACCACAAGGTCAATGAGCGAGTTCGAACCCAGGCGGTTGGCACCATGAACCGAGGCACAGCCCGCTTCACCCACGGCCATAAGACCGGGCACAATCGCGGTCGGATCCTCTGCTGTGGGGTTCAGAACCTCCCCCCAATAGTTGGTCGGGATGCCACCCATGTTGTAGTGAACCGTCGGCAGAACCGGGATCGGCTCCTTGGTCACGTCGACACCTGCAAAGATCTTGGCGCTTTCCGAAATACCCGGCAGGCGTTCGGCCAGAGCTTCGGCCGGCAGGTGGCTGAGGTTCAGGTGGATGTGATCCCCTTCGCCGCCCACACCGCGACCTTCGCGGATTTCCATGGTCATCGAACGGCTGACATAGTCACGCGGTGCGAGGTCTTTGTATTGGGGCGCATAACGCTCCATGAACCGCTCACCTTCGGAGTTTGTCAGGTAACCGCCCTCGCCGCGTGCGCCTTCGGTGATCAGGCAGCCCGAGCCGTAGATTCCGGTGGGGTGAAACTGAACGAACTCCAGATCCTGCATCGGCAGGCCCGCGCGCATCACCATGCCGCCGCCGTCGCCGGTGCAAGTGTGGGCCGAGGTGGCCGAGAAATAGGCTCGGCCATAGCCGCCGGTGGCCAGAACGACCATCTTGGCGTTGAAGACATGCATCGTGCCGTCATCCAGCTTCCAGCAGACGACGCCCTGACATTGGCCGTCATCGCTCATCAGCAGGTCGATGGCGAAATATTCGATGTAGAACTCGGCGTTGTTTTTCAGCGATTGACCGTAAAGCGTGTGCAGAATCGCGTGGCCGGTGCGATCGGCGGCAGCACAAGTTCGCTGTACGGCAGGGCCTTCGCCAAACTCGGTGGTGTGGCCCCCGAAAGGACGCTGATAGATCTTGCCCTCTTCGGTGCGCGAAAACGGCACGCCGTAGTGTTCCAGCTCATAGACCGCCTTGGGGGCTTCGCGCGCAAGGTATTCCATCGCGTCGGTGTCGCCCAGCCAATCCGAGCCCTTGACGGTGTCGTACATGTGCCACTGCCAGTGGTCGGGCCCCATGTTCGAAAGCGAGGCGGCGATACCGCCCTGTGCCGCAACCGTGTGCGAGCGGGTCGGGAACACCTTGGTTACGCATGCGGTGCGCAGGCCCTGTTCGGCCATGCCCAAAGTTGCACGCAGACCTGCACCACCTGCGCCTACGACCACAACGTCGTAATCGTGGGTTTCATATTCATATGCTGCTGTCATTGTTCTTGTTCCTTACCGCGCGTCTCAGAGGGCCAGCTTTACGAGAGCAAAGAGCCCCGCAACGATGAGCGTGTAGGCAAACGCCTTGGTCGCAACCAGGGTCAACTTTTCTTTGACGCCGTGGATGTAATCCTCGATCGCCTCGTTGGCCTCGCACATCAGCTGGATCAAGCCGACGATCAGCGAAAGGGCGATGATAATGGCCGGGATCGGCTGGCTGTAGTAGGCAAGCGCCTCTTCATAGGTGCCGCCCAGGCCTAGGCCGAAAGTGATCAGGAAGAGCGGCGTGATCACGACCATGATCATCGAACGCACCATCATCTGCCAATGTCCTTGGGTGCCCGAGCCACCGGCCCCCAAACCAACTGCACGTTTGCGGTCTGTCAGGTAACGCATGCCATGTCCTCCTTATACGACCAGGATGGTGATCACGGTCAGAACCGTGGCACCAATGAACATGGCGCGGCCCATGTTTTCGGATGTGTTGACGTCCAGACAGTAACCGAAGTCCCAGATCACGTGACGCAGGCGGCCCAGGGTGTGGTACCATAGCGCCCAGATCGCGCCGGTCAGGACCAACTTGCCGAACCAGCTGCGCAGCAGCCCGTCGATGACCGCAAAAGCGCTTTCGGATGTGGCAAGAGCCAGCAGCCACCACACCACCAAGGGGGCGAGCACCAGAAGAGCAAGGCCGGACATCCGCACCATGATTGATGATATGGAAGTCATCTGTGGGCGGTAGATCATAATATGTGGCGAGAGCGGGCGGTTGCCCCGATTGACATCGGCCATGGTGGCTCCTTTCCGGTTGGCTGCGCTTGGTTTTACCGTTTTTTGCCGGTCTGTCACGTAGAAGGGTCGTAAAAAGGCGCGGTTTTTTGGCGCGGCAGGGCAGAAACTCGAAAATGTGATCACAGCAAACTAGAGCGTGATCACAAAAGTGCGGAAGTTACGTGAATGTTAACGATATCGTTGGCATAGTGTTGTGATCACGAATCCCAAAATGCGACCCGAAACTGTGGAATGGCCTAATATTCTGGCCTGTGGTGACCAGCGCGGTCCCGCTTGGCACACCAGTCTTGCAACAGACGCCACTTGCCGAGCGAAGCGAGGCCCGGCCCAACGGGAGGAGATGTCCCGTCAGGGACGTCAACGAAGGGCGGGAGCGCCCCCTGCCCCATCCTGACATTAATCCAACACAGCTGTTTGTTGTGTCACCTCGCGCAACAGCTTCTTTCGGATCCGCTCGGGGTAGTCCAGAAATCCTGCGGCCGAAACAACAAAGGCGCCCTCGCCCACGATCACGTTCTCGAAAAAATACGCCGTCAGATCCGGTTCGCTTTCCTCGATTGCGATTGCGTTCACCGTGATTCCGGCCGCGCGCAGCTCGGGGTGAACGGTGGAAGGTTCCAGACCCTCGTTGGAAAACCCATCCCCCGAGAGGTCGATCAGGTGGCGTTTGCAGTCGGACACCTGGTCAAAAGTGTTCATGGTCGCCTGCAAAGCCTCGCCAATCGCAGTCGAGAAGTTACGCCAGACACGAATGTCCTGTTCGACCGACACGGCAAACGCATCAATGGCGTCGAAACTGTCGATGCGGCTCCAGGGGATGGTCACCTGCTGACGCGAGGCGCCGGTCCATTGCACCAACATCAAGCGGCTGTCGCCGCGCACCAATGCCTCGGAAATGATCGGATCGCGCAGGGCGTGGGCTAAACCCTGCATCTGAATGGCGTATTCGCGACTATCAACCGAACCGGACACATCCACGGCCAGCGCCAAGGCCAAATCGCAGGCCTGAGCCGGCAAGGTCATGGCCGAAAAGGCCAAAGCAGAGATCCCTGTTCGCCACATGAGACCACCTTACGAGAGGCAGCCGCAAAGTCACGTCACGAACACATCATTTTTTGTCAGGACGGTAGGTCAGTATTTCGTTGCGATAGGCGTCGTCCTGAATGCGAAAGAAGGTATGGCCAATTTCGTCGAACCCCTGGTGGGAATAGAAGGCGCGCGCTTGCACGTTCTCGGCATTCACCATCAGCCAGGGATTGGGCGCGCCCAAGCTGGCACAGATCCCGAGCCCGCGTCGCAAAAGGGTCCGACCAATCCCTTGCCCGTGATGGCGAGGTTGAAGATAGAGCGTGGTGATTTCCACGTCCGAGCAACCCGACACCTCGGCGGGTTTGTCCTCGCTTATGCGAATGAACCCGTTGATGCCCTGCCCACGTTCCGAAACCACGATGTGTTCTTTTGGGTCCGCGATGAGCGCGCCAAAGGTGTCGGGCGTAAGATGTTCGAATACGTAGTCGGCAAAGAACCCCGACACCCCATCGCGCAGATATGTGCCGACCCAGACCTCAACAGCAATGGCCGCGAGGCTGGACGCGTCCTCGGCCCGCGCCGGTCGCAAGGTCATTCCGGCGCCCAAGCGGTCAGGTTGTCGGCAAACTCAGTGCACATGGTGATCTCTCGGGCCTGGGGGTCGTAGTAGGCATTGGGTTCGCCACAGGGCAGGATCGAGACCGTCAGATTACCGGGCAGTTTGAAATCCTGGTTGAGCGCCTCGACCTCGGCCTCGATCACCTGTGCGGTGAAATCGCCGCCGTCCGTTTCAATTTCGATCTGGCCGAGGCGAATGGTCCGTGCAGGATGATCTGTTAGGATCTCGTCCAAAGCCGCGCCCCAGCTGTGGTTCGCCTGATCGTATTCGTCGGGGCAATACTCGGCGCGATCGACGGGTAGTCCCAGCTCGTCAGCCACGTCTGAACGCTCATCAGGGTTGGCGCCGTAGAAGATGCAAACAAGGTTGTAATACCGTTGCAGGTCGGGGCCGTGTACGTCCCAATAGGCGGGCAATTCGTTCTCAGCCTCGCGCTGTTCCACCTCTCCCAAAAAACCAAAGGCAGTGCCATAGGCAAGATCGACGGCGCTGTCCTCTTCATAAAGCGCATCGATGAGAAAGACCGAAAGCACATCAGCGGCGTCCTCTTCCTGGCCGAAGATGGGCAGCTCGAGCATGTCGATCAGGGCATGTCCCAGCTCATGATAGAAAATACCTAACAGGTTGGCCTCAACATAGGCTTGCGTGGCCTCGTCCGCATCGAATGAGAACTCGGCGGTGGCAGGTGCCGCCAAGCTGGCCATCAAGGCAGTGGCCAGGATAGGGAATTTGAAGCGTGTCATAGGGCGGACGCTATCACAGGCACATCAGAATGACAGGGTTTCCATGGGCGCCCAGTGGCTGAGCGCGGTCCAGTTATCAGGATCGAAGGCGAACCATTGCCCGCCACCGGGTTGGTCCCAGGTGCGGTCGATGGGTCTACCCGCCAGATCGCAATAGAGCAACGTTCCGACGCCGCCGTGTCCGCAAAAGATGATCCGGTCGTCCAGATGGCTGTTCACCGCGCGGCGAACCTCGTCCGCGATGCGAGATTGGGCGTCAATAGCGCGCTCCCAGCCCCGGACGGATTGATGTGGTGTCGCAAAAAAGGCGTCTGCCGTGGCCTCGAATTCCTGCGCTTCTAAGTAGCCAGTGGCAGAGCGGTCGTTTTCATGCATGCCCGGGCGAACAGAGATTGGCGTGCCGAAACGTGCAGCCAAGGGCCATGCTGTTTCCAGCGCCTTGCGTTCGGCACTGGAGATGACCCTGACTGGAAATTGAGGCTGTCGAGCCGCAACGACCGAAGTTCGTTCTGCGCCAATAGGGGACAGCCCCCAATCTGGCACAGGGATGGCCGGATCAATCATGACCTCGGGATGGGTGAGGTAGATCGCGATCCGGCCAGTATGGGTCATTGTGGCATCAGCGCCCAATAGTCGAGGTCAAGCAGGACGTCTGGCTTGTATTTGCCGTTCTCATCCTTCAACTCAAACGGCTCGCCGCCTTTGGTCGCCACCAGTCGCAGGCGGATAGCGCCGACGCCGGGCGCGGGGGTGTCGGCCTTGTCCAACACCTCGGTCCAGGCTTTGACGGTGGTGCCTGCAAAACAGGGGTTGGCGTGCGCACCGCCGTTGAGGCCCACGATCATCTGCGCGTTGGCGAGACCGTTGAACGACAGTGCGCGCGCCATCGAGATCACATGCCCGCCGTAGATCAACCGCCCATCGGGTCGGAAAGTCAGGTCGAAATGCACCTTGGCGGTGTTCTGCCACAGGCGCGTGGCGATCATGTGTTCGGCTTCTTCGATGGTGACGCCGTCAACATGGTCGATGGTTTCGCCAACTTCGTAGTCGCCCCAGCGGTGGGGTTCACCGGCCAGATCGAAGTTGTAGTTGGTGAAGTCCAGACCTGTCGGGATCACAAGCTGGTCGGCAGGGACGACCTTGTTCAAGTCCGGCACAACCGTTTCCGGCGCGGGCGCGTCGAGGTCGTTTTTGCGCACCATCACCCAGCGGACGTATTCCATCACGACCTCGTCGCGCTGGTTCAGGCCACAGGTGCGGACATAGACAACACCGGTCTTGCCGTTGGAATTCTGTTTGAGCCCGATAACCTCGGATTCCGAGCGCAGCGTATCGCCGGGATAGACCGGCAGCAGCCAACGACCCTCGGCATAACCCAGGTTGGCAACAGCGTTCAGCGAGACATCAGGCACAGTTTTGCCGAAAACGACGTGGAACGCAGCCAGATCGTCGATGGGACTGGCGGGCAGACCGCTGGCCTGGGCAAAGGCATCCGAGGAATAAAGCGCGTGGCGCGCCGGATAGAGCGCGTGATAGAGCGCGCGTTCGCCGCCCGAGACGGTGCGCGGCACCGCGTGGGTCAGGATCTGACCAACAGAATAGTCTTCAAAAAAGCGGCCGGGGTTGGTTTTTGCCATCATTGCTGTCCTAGTTTCATCTCGGGCGCATACTCGGCGTCGACCTCTTTGGTGACGGCCTGACCGCAGCGCATGACGTTGTTTGCCTGGTCAAAAGCGTAGGTGGGATCGCCGTAAAGCTCCCACCCTTTGGAAAGCGCCTCGCTGACCTTGTGGCAGAAGGCGGATGTGTCCTCCTCGGTCAGGAGGCGATAGAGTTTGGCCATGGGTTCAGCTCCTTAGCCGGGGAATGGGGAGGGGCCGAGCAGCCCGTGGATATAGCCGATGATGGCCAGCAGCACGATAGAGGCGACAAAAAACATGGCGTCCTTGGCCAGTGTGCCGGGTTCGCCGGGGGTCCAGTCGGGCTCGGATTTGTTGATCACGATGACCTCGACGACAGCCCAAGCAAGCAAGCCACCAAAGAGCACGATGGAGGCCAGATCGCCGTTGACCAGAAGATGTGCGAGCGCCCAGGCCTTGAAGCCAGCCAGCATCGGGTGGCGGACCTTGTTGAGGAGCAGACCCTTTTGGCCGGCGGGGCTCATCATCCAGATGGCGATCAGCACCAGCAGATTGTTGATGTGCACCATAAAGCTGGGCGGAGCCCAAACATAGATGAAGTCAGTGGCGCGGTAGCCAATCACCATCAGCACGATAGAGACGACCAGTGCCAGCGCCACAACACCACGGCCCGCATTGCCCATGGCCGCGCGCTGTGCGGGCATGACCCGCTTAAACAGATGTGGCGCCCACCAAAGGGCTACACCCAAAATCAACAATCCGAAACCCATTGCTCGCTCTCCCGCTAGCTGGTGCGCCCTGTCAGGATGCCAGGGCTGCGATTGCCTCTGCTTTTGCCAGAATTTCCCGGGCAGTGGCAACGTGCAGGTTTTCCACGATCTTGCCGTCGACCACGGCGACGCCCTGACCTGCGGCTTCGGTTTCCTCGAACGCGATAATCTGGCGGCGGGCCAGGTCGATTTCTGCTTCAGAGGGCGCGAAGGCTTCGTTGGTGACATCGACCTGGGCCGGGTGGATCAGGGTTTTACCGTCAAAGCCCATGTCGCGGCCCTGTTCGCATTCCGCACGCAGGCCCTCGTCGTCCTTGAACGCGTTGTAGACGCCATCGACGATGATCAGCCCTTCGGCTTTGGCTGCCAGCAGGCATAGACCCAGCGAGGTCTGCAATGGCAGGCGATCGAGGCGGAAACGGGTTTGCAGCTCTTTCGCCAGATCGTTGGTGCCCATGACAAAGCCCTGCATCCGCGGGTGGGCCGCAATCAACGGCGCGTTCAGCATGCCGCGCGGGGTTTCCATCATCGCCCAGATCGGCAGATCGCCGGTAACAGCGGCCAATGCATCCAGATCATCGGTCGAGCCGACCTTGGGCAGCAGAACCACATCGGCGTCCATGTCTGCCACGGCAGCCGCATCGTCGCGGCCCCAAGGCGTGTCGAAACCGTTGATGCGCACGATCTTGACCCGGTCGCCATAGCCGCCTGCGGCCAGAGCTGCCTTGAGCGTTTCGCGGGCATTTTCTTTTTCATCGACCGACACGGCGTCTTCGAGGTCGAAGATAATCGCGTCCACAGGCAGGGTTTTGGCCTTTTCCAAAGCGCGCTCTTTCGAGCCGGGAATGTAAAGGACCGAGCGGTAAGGGCGTTGGCGTGCGTCCATGGGGGAAACCTCATGCGAAATAATGTTGCGCGGAAAGGGGCATTTTTGGCCGGAAAGTTCAAGAGGGAATCGCCGCGATGCAGCATAATCACGCAGCGTATGCGTCCGTATACCGCGGGAACACCCGGTGCGAACGGTCCGTTAACTTGTTTTCAGCACAGTTGTCGCAGGATTTCCTGCATTGGATCGGAGACGAAACGCCACCAGATCAGAGCACCTGACGACAAGAGCGCCCCCTCCGACACTCGTCAAATCAAGGCCGCTTTGCGGCGGCACCGACGGGAGAAGGTCAACTTCGCAGCAAAGGGGAAATGCCATGATGAAGCAAATGTTCAAACTCACGATGGGATTGGGTGTGATGGTTCTGGCCGCCCAAACCGTCAGCGCCCAAGGGCAGAACTGTGCACCACGTCCGGCGGTTCTGGAACGACTGGCCGAGAAATACGGCGAAACCCGCCAAAGCATTGGATTGGCCGCGCAAGGGTCTGTGGTCGAGGTGTTCGCCTCGCACGACACCGGCAGCTGGACGATCACGGTGACTATGCCAAACGGGCTGACCTGTCTGGTCGCATCGGGGCAGTCGTTCGAAACCCTGGCCGAGGCCCTGCCCGCCAAAGGCAACGACGCCTGACACCTCTCGAGCAGGATCAGGCCAAGGGCCGCTTGCTCTCTTTCCCTCAAAGAGCAAGCGGCCTTTATTTGTCGTTTGAAGTGGTCCACCCACCTTATGGTGAGGAATCAAACCTGAGGCCGACGTTGCGGAGCACGTCGTAGAATCATGGCCTGTTTGCTCTCGGGGTCATAACCGAGTTTTTCATAGAACCCCCGCACACCAAAAGATGTGCCGGTCAACAGCATGATCTTGTAGCACCCTGCCGACCATGCCTGTTCCGCAGCATACTCCATAACCTGACGCCCGATGCCCAGCCCTTGATGCGATTTCAGGGTCACGACATTTTCGATCAGCGCGTATGGTCGCCCACCAAAGGTCATGTTCGGCAAGACATGCAGAGTGACCATTGAAACCGGCACGCCTTCAGATTCAGCCACAACAACTTGCGTCCCGGGATGGGACAGAACTTCGTTTAGTCGGTCACGGCCGATGTCTCCATCCAGCACCTCGATCGTCCCAACCAACTCTTTGTAGAGTGCATGCAATGCCTGAAAATCCGATGAGGTCGCGGCGCGTAGGATCATGTAAGGGCATCCCAGATCAGTTTGCATCCTGTAACCGTTAGCAGGACATAGGTAAGCCCAAAGAACAACCGATCCGAGATCAAATGGTGCGCTTTGACGCCCAGCCAGGCCCCCAACAGCGCAAAGGGGGCGAGCATAAGGTTGGCCAGCGTGGTTTGGAGGGTGAAGAGACCAAGCCAAGCATAGGGGATGAACTTGGCGATGTTGATGACCCAGAACAGCAGGACGGTGGTGGCCTGAAACTGTGTCTTGGTCAGGCGTTGTGACAGGAGATAGACGGCCGCCGGTGGGCCGCCCGCGTGACTGACAAAGCTGGTGAACCCCGCCACGAGCCCGGCCAAAACTCCGGATGAGGCAGCCAAGCGGCCTTGGGCCTCGGGCAACCAGCCCTGACGCCGCATCACCTGCCAGACCACAAAGGCCAGCGAGATACCCCCGATCAACAAACGCAGCACATCGTCATTTGTGACCTGAAACAGCCAGATTCCCAGCAACACCCCAGGCACGCCACCAAGGATCAGCACACGGGCGTCCGGCCAGCTCCACCGTCGCCAATAGGGACGCAGCGTGGCCACATCAATCAACATCAAAAGCGGCAGCATCAGCGCAAGCGCTTGGGTCGGTGTCAGGATAAGAGCCAGAATCGAGGACGATGCAAAGGCAACGCCCGAGCCAAAGCCGCCCTTGGAAATGCCTGCAAACACCGTTGCCGGGATCGCGACTGCGAAAAACAACAAATTGAATTCCAACATTCCTGCGGCCCCGATCACCCTTATTCCATTGAACGTTAGCGCACTCAGACCGGGTGCAACAGCCTGTATGCGATAGCATGCCGCGCCGCAGAACCCTTGCGCGATGACGCATTAGCGACTAGCAAACGCGCGATTTTCATTCGGATCGGAGAACTTTCCAATGGCCAGACCCAAAATCGCACTTATTGGTGCAGGGAACATCGGCGGCACACTTGCGCATCTCGCAGCAGTCAAGGAATTGGGCGACGTTGTCCTCTTTGACATCGCAGACGGCCTGCCCCAAGGCAAGGCGTTGGATATCGCCGAATCCGGCCCGTCGGAAGGCTTTGACGCCGCAATGTCGGGCACCAGCGACTACGCGGACATCGCAGGCGCCGACGTCTGCATCGTGACCGCCGGTGTTGCGCGCAAGCCGGGCATGAGCCGCGACGACCTGCTGGGCATCAACCTGAAGGTGATGAAGTCGGTTGGTGAAGGCATCGCCGCCCACGCCCCCGACGCTTTCGTGATCTGCATCACCAACCCGCTCGACGCGATGGTCTGGGCTTTGCGCGAATTCTCGGGCCTGCCCCACAACAAGGTCTGCGGCATGGCCGGTGTTCTGGATTCGGCGCGCTTCGCTCACTTCCTGTCGGAAGAGTTCGGCGTTTCGATGCGCGACGTGACCGCGTTTGTTCTGGGCGGCCACGGCGACACCATGGTGCCGTCGGTACGTTATTCGACCGTTGCCGGTATCCCGTTGCCCGACCTCGTCGAAATGGGCTGGACCACGCAGGACAAGCTGGACGCCATCGTGCAGCGCACCCGTGACGGCGGCGCCGAGATCGTTGGCCTGCTGAAAACCGGTTCGGCCTACTACGCGCCGGCCACTTCGGCGATCGAAATGGCCGAAGCGTATCTGAAAGATCAGAAACGCGTCCTGCCTTGCGCCGCATATTGCGACGGCGAGTTGGGTGTCAAAGGCATGTATGTTGGTGTGCCAACCGTGATCGGTGCTGGCGGCGTCGAGCGCATTGTCGACATCAAGCTGAACAAAGAAGAGCAAGCCGGTTTCGACAACTCGGTCAACGCCGTCAAAGGCCTGATCGACGCATGCAAAGGCATCGACAGCTCGCTGGCCTGATCGGCAAAGCATCGCGAAATCCAAGAGGCCGGGTGAGATTCACCCGGCCTTTCTCATGTTTCCGCCAGGCTTTTGGAGGTCTCGGGAACCGCCCCATCTGGCGTGGCCACTGCGGCGGTTCTTGCCGACCTGCGGCTCAGGCGATACCACCGTTTGCGCTGATCCGGCAGATCTTCTTGCCAGTTCCCCAAGTACCCGTCGAATGCAGACAATGACATGTCGACTTTCTCGCTTAGCCCCAGTCGTTCAATCGCGCCCAACGGGTCGATCTGTCCGCGGCAGATCAGGCCAAGCATATCAAGACGCTCGATATCATTGGGGTGCAGGGTCTTGAGCATCTGGTGCAGCGTAAACAGGGCGTCGAATTCACCTTCGTTCTCGACCACATAGTGCAGCTGTTCGCCTCGTGGCGTGCCAAACAGACCGTGTTTGCTGACCTTCTGGTTCTGGTTGAAATACAGACGCCGCAGCTTCATGACCCAATGCAACCCTGTCAGACCGTCGTAGTGAAAAACACTTACGCCGACCCCGTCGATGGCTGTCGCACGCCGCTCCATGCTGCTTGATGAACGCGGCGAATGGATACCGGGCAACAACCCCACTCCGGTGCGCATAATGGATTTTCCAGACCCGTGTGCGGGCAATCCGCGGCTCAGGTAAGGTGTGACATCTTCCTTAAAAA
This sequence comes from Falsiruegeria mediterranea M17, assembly GCF_900302455.1. Taxonomy (GTDB): domain Bacteria; phylum Pseudomonadota; class Alphaproteobacteria; order Rhodobacterales; family Rhodobacteraceae; genus Falsiruegeria; species Falsiruegeria mediterranea. The sequence goes on along the minus strand of NZ_ONZG01000003.1, from coordinate 126,221 downwards.
TCAGTTCCTGCTTGATCCAGCCACGGGGCAAGGGACGGCGCATGACGCCATCAAACAAGTGCCGCTGAGCAACCGTGCTATCGAAGACGCGTTCGACGTTGGGCACGGCGACATAATCCACCCCGTCGGGTACGGCGCCAAGGTATCGAGCCAAATCAACGTCGCTGTGCAGAAACTCGTCGGCGTCCACATGTGCCAACCAGTCGACCTCGGCCCGCCCATAAGCGTTGAATGCGTTTTGGATCTGGCGTTTTTCAGTACTCACCGGTCGGTCGGTGCCAACGGCCTTTAGCCAATAGGCTGCATCACAAACGATGATCTCGCATTTGCGAACGTCGGCCAGGATGTCGCACAGCTCAGGGTTCGGCTGATCCAGAAAAAGATAAACCCGGTGTGCGCCCATCTCGAGGTGGTGCGCGACAAAGGCCACCATCAACGGCGTCGGTTCGGCGCACGTGCAGACCACACCCCAGCTTGCCTTGTCTTTTGGGGGGGATTTGAAAAACACCCGAAAACTCCGCGCACGTGACTGAAAATCCTTAATCGAAGGTTAACTATGGCTCGATTCAGGATCAAGCGCTCGGCAATGGGGCTCTGGTGCTTCAGTGGCGCTGTGACCTTATCGGCACTGTCGAAACCGAATGTTAACTGGTCGGATTCGAACCCTGACACGGAAAGACACAGCGATTCGCAGTGTTGTGATCACACTCATCTGGGGTGTGATCACAAATGCTGAAAATCTTCATCAATTTCCTGTGCCTTGTCAAAAAACCCTTTAACCAAAGGGCATACACACGCCTATATCGTGTCAATCGTAGTCAGACGGGACAGTTTCAAATGAACATCCACGAATACCAGGCCAAGGCCCTTCTTCGCACGTATGGGGCCCCTGTATCGGACGGCCGCGTCGTGCTGAAGGCCGAAGACGCCAAAACCGCAGCAGGCGAGCTGGACGGACCGCTTTGGGTCGTCAAGGCACAGATCCACGCAGGTGGCCGCGGCAAGGGTTCTTTCAAAGAGGCCGACGCCGGTGAAAAAGGCGGCGTGCGCCTGACCAAATCTGTCGAAGAAGCCGCCGAAGAAGCCAAAAAGATGCTGGGCCGCACCCTGGTAACGCATCAGACCGGCCCGGTGGGCAAGCAGGTCAACCGCATCTACATCGAAGCCGGCTCCGGCATCGAGACCGAGCTGTACCTGGCTCTGCTGGTGGATCGCCAGACCTCGCGCATCTCGTTTGTCTGCTCGACCGAGGGTGGCATGGACATCGAAGAGGTGGCCGCAGCAACCCCTGAAAAGATCCTGTCGTTCAGCGTTGATCCCGCGACCGGTTTCCAAGCTTACCACGGCCGCCGCATTGCCTTCTCGCTGGGTCTGACCGGCGCGCAGGTCAAGCAGTGCGTCAAGCTGATGGGTCAGCTGTACCAAGCCTTCGTCGAGAAGGACATGGAGATGCTGGAAATCAACCCGCTGATCGTGACCGACAATGGCGATTTGAAAGTGCTGGACGCCAAGGTCAGCTTTGACGGCAACGCCATGTATCGTCATTCGGACATCGCCGAACTGCGCGACGTGACCGAAGAAGACAGCAAAGAGCTGGAAGCGTCGAAATACGACCTGAACTACATCGCCTTGGACGGTGAAATTGGCTGCATGGTGAACGGCGCAGGTCTGGCGATGGCCACCATGGACATCATCAAACTCTACGGTGCCGAGCCTGCCAACTTCCTCGACGTGGGCGGCGGTGCAACCAAAGAGAAAGTGACCGAAGCGTTCAAGATCATCACCTCGGACCCGAACGTCAAAGGCATCCTGGTGAACATCTTTGGCGGCATCATGCGCTGTGATGTGATTGCCGAGGGCGTTGTCGCCGCGGTGAAAGAGGTCGGCCTGCAGGTTCCGCTGGTTGTGCGCCTTGAAGGCACCAACGTGGAAGCCGGCAAAGAGATCATCAACACCTCTGGCCTGGACGTGATCGCAGCCGACAACCTGTCGGACGGCGCCGAAAAGATCGTGAAAGCTGTCAAAGGCTAATCCTTGGGGTGGGTGCCAGCCCACCTTTCCCCAAAGCAAGTATTCTAAGGAGAACGCCAAATGGCAGTCCTCATCGACGAAAACACCAAAGTCATCTGTCAGGGCCTGACCGGCTCGCAGGGGACATTCCACTCTGAACAGGCCATCGCTTATGGCACCAAGATGGTTGGCGGCGTGACGCCCGGCAAAGGCGGCTCCGAGCACCTTGGCCTGCCCGTCTTCAACTCGGTACACGAAGCCAAACACGTGACCGAAGCGAACGCCTCGGTGATCTATGTTCCGCCCCCCTTCGCAGCGGACTCGATCCTCGAAGCGATTGATGCCGAGATGGAGCTGATCGTCTGCATCACCGAAGGCATCCCGGTTCTGGACATGATGAAGGTGCAGCGCGCCCTCGAAGGGTCCGCAAGCCGTCTGATCGGCCCGAACTGCCCCGGTGTCATCACGCCGGATGCCTGCAAAATCGGCATCATGCCCGGCCACATCCACAAGCGTGGCTCGGTCGGCGTTGTGTCGCGTTCGGGTACCCTGACGTATGAAGCAGTGAAACAGACCTCGGACATCGGCCTGGGCCAGTCCACGGCCGTTGGCATCGGCGGCGACCCTATCAAGGGCACCGAGCACATCGACGTGCTGGACATGTTCCTGGACGATGACGAAACCCAGTCGATAATCATGATCGGTGAGATCGGTGGTTCCGCGGAAGAAGAAGCCGCCGAATTCCTGGCCGGCGAGCGCAAGAAAGGCCGCTGGAAGCCGACCGCTGGTTTTATCGCGGGCCGCACGGCCCCTCCGGGCCGCCGCATGGGTCACGCCGGTGCGATCGTTGCCGGTGGCAAAGGTGGTGCCGAAGACAAGATCGAAGCCATGAAATCGGCTGGCATCGTGGTCGCCGACAGCCCTGCCGGTCTGGGCGAGGCTGTGCTGAAGGCCATCGGCTAAGCAAGTTATCGGCTCCGGCGCTTACGCCGGGGCCGAATTTTCCAAAGGGCGAGGCACATGACGTTCAACCAAGCTGTCAAAACGTGTTTCTCAAATTTCCTCACGTTCTCGGGGCGCGCGTCGCGGCCTGAGTATTGGTTTTTCTTCCTCTTCATCGTGATCTGGAACGTGATCGCTGGGATCATCGACTGGCAGATGTTCACTCAGGTCGTCGAAACCGAAGTGGATGGCGTCAAGACCGTCACCGCCACCTCGAGCCAGCCGGTGCAAAGCCTGGTTGGTCTTATCGTTTTCTTGCCCCACCTCGCCGTCGCCTGGCGGCGGATGCATGACACTGGTCGCAGCGGGATTTACGCCCTGCTCCCGATCCTGCTGATTGTGGGCGCCTTTGCCGTGCTGTTCTTTGGCATTGGCATTGCGTCGAGTTTTGCCGCAGGCGGCTCTCTCGACATTCTCTTTACCCGCGCCACGCTGTTGGTGCTGGTTCCGACGATGCTTGTGCTCATCGTCTCTCCGCTGCTGGTTCTGTGGTGGCTCACCCGCCCCAGCCAGCCCGGCACAAACCAATACGGTCCCAACCCAACAGAGGTACAATCATGACCGAACATACACCCAATGACGTGTTCCACGCCTCAAGCTTTATGCAGGGGCACAATGCCGAGTATCTGGAGCAGCTGTATGCTCAATACGCAAATGACCCGAACGCGGTGGATGCCGCCTGGGCCGAGTTCTTTCGTCAGATGGGTGACACGGAACTGGACGTAAAGGCCGAGGCCGCTGGCCCGTCCTGGGCGCGTCCCGATTGGCCGCCGATGCCGGATGGTGATCTGATGGGTGCGCTGACTGGGGAATGGCCTGCTGGCGAGACGCAGGCCGCTGGCAAGAAGATCAAAGACAAGGCCGAAAAAGCGGGCGTCGAGGTGAGCGACGACCAGATCAAGCGCGCCGTGCTGGATTCGATCCGCGCCCTGATGATCATCCGTGCCTATCGTATCCGGGGCCATCTGGTGGCCGATCTGGACCCGCTTGGCATGCGTGCGGGAACGCCGCACCCCGAGTTGGACCCCAAGACATACGGTTTCACCGACGCCGACATGGATCGCCCGATCTTTATCGACAATGTGTTGGGGCTTCAGGTCGCCTCGATGCGGCAGATCGTCGAGATTGTGAAACGGACATACTGCGGCACCTTTGCGCTGCAATACATGCACATCTCGAACCCCGAAGAGGCCGCCTGGCTGAAAGAGCGGATCGAGGGGTTTGGCAAGGAAATCTCGTTCACGCGCGAAGGGCGCAAGGCGATCCTGAACAAGATGGTCGAGGCCGAAGGGTTCGAGAAGTTCCTGCATGTGAAATACATGGGCACCAAGCGGTTTGGCCTGGACGGTGGCGAAAGCCTGATCCCGGCGATGGAGCAGATCATCAAGCGCGGCGGTGCTTTGGGCCTGCAAGACATCGTGGTCGGCATGCCGCACCGTGGTCGCCTGAACATTCTGGCCAACGTGATGGCCAAGCCCTATCGCGCCATCTTCAACGAATTCCAGGGCGGCAGCTTCAAGCCAGAGGATGTGGATGGGTCGGGCGATGTGAAATATCACCTAGGCGCCTCGTCGGATCGCGAATTTGACGGCAACTCGGTGCACCTGTCACTGACCGCCAACCCCTCGCACCTCGAGGCGGTGAACCCGGTGGTTCTTGGCAAGGTGCGTGCCAAGCAGGATCAGTTGAACGACACCGACCGCACCAAGGTCATGGCAATCCTGCTGCATGGCGATGCGGCCTTTGCCGGTCAGGGTGTTGTGGCCGAAGGGTTCGGCCTTTCGGGTCTGCGCGGTCACAAGACCGGCGGCACAATGCACATCGTGGTCAACAACCAGATCGGGTTTACCACGGCACCGCACTTTAGCCGCTCGTCCCCTTATCCCACGGACATCGCCCTGATGGTCGAGGCGCCGATTTTCCACGTGAACGGCGACGATCCCGAGGCGGTTGTGCATGCGGCCAAGGTGGCGACAGAATTCCGCCAGAAGTTCCACAAGGACGTGGTCATCGATATCTTCTGCTACCGCCGGTTTGGTCACAACGAGGGCGACGAGCCCATGTTCACCAACCCGATCATGTACAAGAAGATCAAGACGCATAAGACCACGCTGTCTCTGTACACCGAACGTCTGGTCAAGGACGGGCTGATCCCCGAGGGTGAGATCGAGGACATGAAGGCGGCGTTCCAGGCGCATCTGAACGATGAGTTCGAGGCCGGGAAGGACTATAAGCCCAACAAGGCCGACTGGCTGGACGGGCGCTGGTCGCACCTGGACAAGAACAAGGACGAATATGTTCGTGGCGAAACTTCGATTTCCCCCGAAACACTGGCCGAGGTCGGAGCATCGCTGAGCAGCGTTCCTGATGGGTTCCCAATGCACAAGACCGTAGGCCGCCTGCTGGATGCCAAAAAGAAGATGTTCGACACGGGTGAAGGCTTCGACTGGGCAACCGGTGAGGCGCTGGCCTTTGGCTCGCTTTTGACCGAAGGCTACCCCGTACGCCTGTCGGGACAGGATGCGACGCGCGGCACCTTCTCGCAGCGCCATTCGGGCATCGTGAACCAGGAAACAGAAGAGCGCTATTACCCGCTCAACAACATCCGCGCCGGTCAGTCGCAATACGAAGTCATCGACTCGATGCTGTCGGAATATGCGGTGCTGGGTTTCGAGTATGGCTTTTCGCTGGCCGAACCCAACGCGCTGACCCTGTGGGAGGCGCAGTTTGGTGACTTTGCCAACGGCGCGCAGATCATGTTCGACCAGTTCATCAGCTCGGGCGAGAGCAAATGGCTGCGGATGTCCGGTCTGGTCACCCTGCTGCCGCATGGGTTCGAAGGCCAAGGCCCCGAGCACTCGTCTGCGCGTCTGGAACGCTTCTTGCAGATGTGCGGTCAGGACAACTGGATCGTGGCAAACTGTACGACGCCTGCGAACTACTTCCACATCCTGCGCCGTCAGCTGCACCGCACCTTCCGCAAGCCGTTGATCCTAGTGACGCCCAAATCGCTGCTGCGCCACAAGCTGGCGATCAGCACGGCCGAGGATTTCACTACCGGATCTAGCTTTCACCGGGTGCTGTGGGATGACGCACAAAAGGGCAATTCGGACACCAAACTGGTATCGGATGACAAGATCAAGCGGGTCGTCATGTGCTCGGGCAAGGTCTACTATGACCTGCTCGAAGAGCGCGACGCCCGTGGCATCGATGACGTCTATCTGCTGCGGATCGAGCAGTATTATCCGTTCCCGGCGCATTCGCTGATCAACGAACTGGAGCGCTTCAAGGGTGCCGAGGTGATCTGGTGCCAGGAAGAGCCCAAGAACCAGGGCGCCTGGTCGTTCATCGAGCCCAACATCGAATGGGTGCTGACCCGGATCAAAGCCAAGTACACACGGCCGCGTTATGTCGGCCGCGCCACATCGGCCTCGCCTGCGACAGGCCTGGCCAGCCAACACAAAGCCCAACAAGAAGCGCTCGTTAACGAAGCGCTGAGCATCGAAGGAAACTAAAGCATGACAACCGAAGTTCGTGTCCCCACGCTTGGCGAATCCGTGACCGAGGCCACCGTGGCCACCTGGTTCAAGAAACCCGGCGACGCCGTTGCAGTGGACGAGATGCTTTGTGAGCTGGAAACCGACAAGGTTACCGTAGAGGTGCCTGCACCCGCCGCTGGTGTGATGGGTGAGATCGTGGCTGCCGAAGGCGACACCGTTGGCGTCAACGCGCTCTTGGCCACCATTACCGCTGGCGAAGGCGTTGCCCCGGCCCCGGCAGCTGCTCCAGCCGAAGCGCCTGCTGCATCTGGCGGCGATAGCGTCGATGTCATGGTGCCCACGCTGGGGGAGTCCGTGACCGAAGCAACCGTGTCGACATGGTTCAAGGCCGTGGGGGATACTGTCGCACAGGACGAAATGCTGTGTGAGCTGGAGACCGATAAGGTGTCCGTCGAAGTGCCCGCGCCTGCAGCAGGAGTTTTGGCCGAAATCACCGCACCCGAAGGTTCCACCGTGGACGCATCCGCCAAACTGGGAGTGATTTCTTCGTCGGGCGCGGTTTCTGCGGCTCCGTCTGCACCGGCTGCAGCTCCGGCCGCGGCATCGGGCAAAGATGTGGCCAATGCACCGTCGGCTGAAAAGGCGATGGCCGAAGCAGGCATCAGCGCCGCTGCCGTGACCGGCACTGGCCGCGATGGTCGCATCATGAAGGACGACGTGGCGCGTGCCGTTGCGGCGGGGGCCACAGCCCCAGCGCCTGCGGCGGCTGTGCCCGCCCCCGCTGCCCAAGCACCCCGCGCTCCGGTATCAGCAGATGATGCCGCACGCGAGGAGCGGGTCAAAATGACCCGCCTGCGTCAGACCATTGCCAAGCGCCTGAAGGACAGCCAAAACACCGCCGCCATGCTGACCACCTATAACGAGGTGGACATGACCGAGGTGATGGCCCTGCGCAACCAGTACAAAGGTGAATTTGAAAAGAAGCACGGCGTGCGTCTGGGCTTTATGTCGTTCTTCACCAAGGCCTGCTGTCACGCCCTGAAAGAAGTGCCCGAGGTCAACGCCGAGATCGACGGCACCGACATCGTCTACAAGAACTTTGTCCACATGGGCGTGGCCGCCGGCACCCCGACCGGCCTGGTGGTTCCGGTCATTCGCGACGCAGACGCGATGTCCTTTGCAGCTATCGAAAAAGCGATCGCTGAAAAGGGTAAACGCGCCCGTGACGGCAAGCTGTCGATGGCAGAAATGCAGGGCGGAACCTTCACCATCTCGAACGGCGGCGTCTATGGCTCGCTGATGTCCTCACCGATCCTGAACCCGCCGCAGTCCGGCATCCTGGGCATGCACAAGATCCAAGACCGTCCGATGGCGATCAATGGTGAAGTGGTGATCCGCCCGATGATGTATCTGGCGCTCAGCTATGACCACCGCATCGTCGACGGCAAAGGCGCCGTGACCTTTTTGGTGCGCGTCAAAGAAGCGCTGGAAGATCCGCGTCGTTTGTTGATGGATCTGTAATCATTGAAACTTGAAAGGTTAGAGGTAGATCCATTCTGCCTCTAACCAGATCAAAAATTGGGAAGCGCATTGAAGACGAGTGATCTGGCTGCGGTGTTGGAACGCCGGTACAAAAAAGCCGCCGACAAAGAAACAGCGGTTTCGATTCACCTGTTTGGGATCGAATTTGCGAGTGAGCTTGCAAACCACCGCATCGAAGACATCTGCAAGTCAGCGGAAATTCCTGAAAGCTACGCTACTGAAATCCGCAAAGGGATGAATTTGGCAAAGTATGTCACGTTGAAGGACCAATGACCCCCGAACTCCTCACTCTCACTCTCGCTGCCCTGCTTTGGGGCGTGCAATTCTTTCTCTACCTTGCCTCTGGTCACGGCTCGGTCGATCTGAATGCTGCCATGGGGCCGCGGGATGTGCCGTTTGACCGGCCCACGATCTGCGCGCGGATGCATCGGGCTCTGAGCAACCATACCGAGGGGCTGGTGCTCTATGCCATCGCCGCTGGGGTGATCACTCTCACTGACCAATCCACCGCCGTCACCGCCACCTGTGCCTGGGTCTATCTGGCCGCGCGGGTGCTTTATGTCCCGGCCTATGCCTTTGGTTGGACCCCGGGCCGCACCTTGATCTGGATGGCAGGGTTCTTTGCCACCATGGCCATGCTTGTGGCGGCCATGATATGACCTTTCATCTTTTCCCAAATACTCCGGGAGAGGCCCAACGGGCCGGGCGCAGCGCCCACTCTTGCCCCTCGGCGCTTTTCGGTTTCTTGAGCCGGATCAAAGCGCCCTCATGTCGTTTCGCTAAACCCTGTCGAAACGGATGAAAGGGACAACAACGATGGCAACACATGTACTCTGGCAAGCTGACGTGGCTGACTTCGACGCCTGGCTGACCGTATTCCGGCAGGACAAACCCAACCGAAAAGCTGCAGGCATCACCGATCTGAACGTTTGGAGCGACCCGGATCAGAAAAACCACGCCGTGGCGCTGTTTGCGATCACGGACCTGGACAAAGCCCGTGCGTTTTTCGGCTCGGAAGAGCTGGCGATGCATCTTGAACGTGACGGGGTCACTCATATCTCGATCAAACTGTTGACCCCGGTCTGATCACCCATCCACTATCCCTGAACCCGCGCCTGACAAGGCACATCCGGGGCCAAAAAAGGAAAACAGCCCATGTCCCAATATGACGTCATCATCATCGGCGCAGGCCCCGGCGGCTACGTCAGCGCCATCCGCTGTGCTCAGCTGGGCCTGAAAACCGCTGTGGTCGAAGGGCGCGAGACCCTAGGCGGCACTTGTCTGAACGTGGGCTGCATCCCGTCCAAGGCGCTGCTGCACGCGACCCATATGCTGCATGAGGCCGAGCACAACTTTGCGGACATGGGCCTGAAGGGTAAGACCCCGTCGGTCGATTGGCCACAGATGAAAAGCTACAAATCGGACGTGGTTGGCCAGAACACCGGCGGCATCGAGTTTCTGTTCAAGAAGAACAAGATCGACTGGATCAAGGGCTGGGCGTCGATCCCGGCGGCAGGCAAGGTGCAGGTTGGCGACGACATGCACGAGGCCAAGAACATTGTGATCGCCTCGGGCTCGGTGCCCTCGTCCCTGCCGGGGGTTGAGATTGACGAAAAGATCGTCGTGACCTCGACCGGGGCGCTGGAGCTGCCGAAAGTGCCGAAAAAGATGGTCGTGATCGGTGCTGGCGTGATCGGGCTGGAGCTGGGTTCGGTCTATGCGCGCCTGGGGTCCGAGGTGACCGTGGTGGAATACATGGACGCGGTCTGCCCCGGTATGGACAAGGATGTGCAGCGCACGTTCAAGCGGATCCTGGAAAAGCAGGGCCTCAAGTTCATCATGGGCGCCGCTGTTCAGGGGGTCGAGACCACCAAATCCAAAGCCAAGGTCAAGTACCAGCCCAAGAAGGGTGGCGACGAAGAGGTGATCGACGCCGATGTGGTTCTGGTCGCCACCGGCCGCAAACCCTATGCCGAGGGGCTGGGTCTGGATGCGCTTGGCGTCAAGATGACCGAGCGTGGGCAGATCGCGACAGACGCCCAGTGGCGCACCAACGTGCCGGGCGTCTATGCCATCGGCGACGTGATCGAAGGCCCAATGCTGGCGCATAAGGCCGAGGACGAGGGCATGGCCGTCGCCGAGGTGATTGCGGGCAAACATGGCCACGTGAACTATGGCGTGATCCCCGGTGTCGTTTACACCACACCTGAGGTGGCCACCGTCGGCGCGACCGAGGATGCGCTGAAAGCTGAAGGTCGCAAGGTGAAGGTCGGCAAGTTTAACTTCATGGGCAACGCGCGTGCCAAAGCCGTGCATCAGGGCGAAGGCTTTGCCAAGATCATCGTGGACGCGGAAACTGATCGCGTGCTGGGCGCCGCCATCATCGGCCCTGCAGCGGGCGACATGATCCATGAGATCTGTGTTGCGATGGAATTTGGTGCATCCGCCGAGGATATCGCACTGACCTGCCACGCACACCCGACCTACTCCGAGGCCGTGCGCGAAGCGGCCCTCGCTTGTGGCGACGGTCCTATCCACGCCTGATTTATTTGGCCCCGGCGGTTTCAGGCTGCCGGGGTCAGCCACGCGTTCAGATAGACCTCGAGCCTGTCTGAAAAGTTCTGTGCGCTGTGCAGGGCGCAGTATTTCAATGACATGGATTGAATCGCAAAGGCCTGCACGCCTTCGGCCAGCAGCTCGGGCGTGATGTCCGTGCGGGTATCGACGTTTTCCATCCAAGCCTCGACCATGCGGAAATATCTCTCAAAGCAGTATGCAATTGGGCCAATCTCGGCGACGGCAGCGGCGCCGGAATAGCGGATGATCAGATCGAAAACATAGCGTTCTGACGTCATGAACTGATGTACAGGCTCTAGCGCATCGATCAAGTCGGGCACGGTCTTTGGCGTGCCGTGGTCTTCGGCCCGGCTCAAACAGGCGTTCAGTTTTTCACCGATCAGGATTTCCATCAGCGCGTCCTTGTCGCGGAAATGCGCAAAGAACGTACCCTTGGCGACACCGGCGGCCTGAACAACCTCCTCGACCCTCAGGGCCTCATATCCACCCTTGGCGATCACCTCTTCAGAGGCGGCGATCAGCTTGGCGCGGGTTTTCAGTGTTCGTTTTTGAATTGTCTTCTGCATAAGGCTGAATCGCACATTTTTTGACCGCGGTCAAATTTTTTATTGACCGCGGTCATTTTCTGGTTCAATTTATTGACCATGGTCATTTTTGGAGATTCCCGATGCAACCCAAGAAAATTCTCGTCCTTGACGGACACCCCGCCGAAAGCAGCCTGTCGCGTACCTTTGCGCAAACCTATGGCGACGCCGCCCGCGACAAGGGGCACGACGTTCGTTTTGTTCATCTGAGCGATTTGGACTTTGATCACGACTTTGGTCAGGGCAATTATCACGACTTCAAGCCGCTGGAGCCTGTGCTGGAACAGGTGCTGCAAGATATCGAGTGGAGCGATCATCTGGTCCTGACCACACCCATGTGGTGGGGCGGTTTGCCGGCCAAGCTGAAAGGTCTGATTGATCGGATGTTCATTCCGGGCCGCACCTTTGACACCCGAAAGACCACGCTGGCCGGGTTGCCTGCCCCGATGCTGACCGGGCGCACGGCGCGGGTTATCCTGACGTCGGATACGCCAGGCTGGTTCATGCGGTTGGTCTATCGTCAGGCGCTCATCCGACAGATGCGCGGGCAGATCCTGGGCTTTGTCGGTTTCAAGCCAACCCGGTTCACCTATTTTGCAGGCGCAAGCGCGCCGAAACCCGGTCGCGTGGACCGCTGGATATCGCAGGTGTCAAAGATCGGTGCGGCAGCGGTTTGACCGCTGCCTCTACCACATCGTCGCCGCAGCGCGCGCGCCCCATTCGGCGTCATAACGCTCGCCGCCTTCTTCGCCATTGCTGACCTCGGCCAGGATCTGGCCGACGGTCGGCAATCCGGCGCTTTGATCGCCATCGGCCCAGGTGCCTGCCCGCATCAGGGCGCGGGCACACTGCGTGTAGATTTCGGCGATTTCGATCACGATGACGGTGGCGGGGTGTTTACCCCTTTGTTCGAACCGGTGACGCAGCCCCTCGTCCGCAGTCAGTCGCGCTTTTCCGTTCACGCGAACCACATTGTTCGATCCGGGGACGACAAACATCAGCGCGACACGCGGATCGCGCACGATGTTGCGTAGGCTGTCGAGGCGGTTGTTGCCACGCCAGTCAGGCATGGCCAGCGTGCCCGGGTCCAGTTCCAGCACCGCCGGGCCATCATCCCCGCGCGGGCTGCCATCGGTACCTTCGGGTCCAACGGTGCTGAGCACGCAAAGTTTCGAAGTCATGATCCACTTGCGATAAAGTGGGGTCATCCGCCGGGCCACCTTGCGCGTCGCGGCGGCCCCCGGCGTGCCATAATGCGCCTCTAACTCGTTTATGTCGTCAATGTACTGCATCGGGATCAAACCCCACTTCGCGCATCAATTCATTCGATCTGGTCTCGATCGACGTTTCCAGGTGTTTCATGAAGGTATTCTTCGCCACACCCGGTTCGATCGGATCAAGAAATTCAACGATTGCCAGCCCTGGCTTGCGCAGGATACCGGTGCGGGGCCAAAAGACACCCACATTGGCGGCCACGGGAACACAAGGATCGCCTAGACCCTCATAAAGGACGGCAGTGCCAACTTTATACGGTTTCTGCGCGCCTGGGGCGACGCGGGTGCCCTGCGGGTAGATCACCAACTGTCCGGGCTCTTCGAACTCGGCCGCAACATCCTTGACCATCTTGGAAATCGCCGCGCCCTTTTTACCGCGATTGACCGGGATACAACCCAGGCGTTTGGCATATAGGCCGATAACCGGCGTCCACAGCAGCTCGCGCTTCATGATGAACTTGCCATGGGGGATGGCGTTGAAAATCAGCAAGATGTCAAAAAACGACTGATGCTTGGCCGCGATCAAGACCTGCTCGGTGGGCGGGGTGCCGCGCACCTCGGATCGGATGCCTACCATCCAGCGCGCCATCCAGATCGTGGTTCGGGCATAGGTCTTGCACGCGTTGAGCGCACCGCGCTTTGTGACGATGGCATAGGGCAGAAACAAAATGCCCAGGATCACCATCCACGCGTAGATCACGATCATAAAGATCAGCGAACGCAGCCATTGAAACGCTGTGGCCATCAAGTCAGCTCCTTGAGAGTTCTATGGGCCGCGGCCCAGGTGGCGGCAAAGGCAACAGCCGCACCCATGATTGGTACGGCCAGCGGCAAGAGCCAGCCCACACCGCGAAAACCAAGGCCGGTCAGGAACCCGCCCTCTTGCGAGGCCTCGGGCAAGAGCAACACGCCACCCATCCCGAGCACGACGCCAACACTGGACCCGATCAAGGCGCGCAGCGTGAAGCGGCGCACAAAGGCGCTTGCGATAAACCGGTCTCGGGCCCCAACAAGGCGCAGCACCTCGATCACCTGGGCATTGGCGGCCAAAGCTGCATTGGCGGCCAGCGTGATCATCGCCGCCGTGGCACCACCGATCAACAAGATCGACACCAAAGCCAAACGGCGCAGCGATGTTGCCGCTGCCACCAGTGGATCGCGCCAACGCGTGTGATCGTCCAGGACTGCGCCGGGGACCTCGGCGCTCAGACGCAGGCGTAGGCCCGCTTGGTCGTAGCCCTCGTCGGTTTCCCTCACCTCGATCAGCTGCGGCACCGGCAGTGTGTCGATGGGCAGGTTCGGCCCGAACCAGGGCGACAACAGTGCAGTTTGTTCTTCGGCGGTCAGGGCACGCGCCTCGGCCACGCCGGGGGTTTGGCGCAAGATCTCGAGCGCCATCATCGTTTGATCGGCCATCTGGTCGGCGGGGGCGTTGATCCGCAGTGTCGCCGAGCGCGCAAGCTCATCCGCCCATCTGTCGGCCAAGCGACCCGAGGCCAGCGACAAGGCCAGCGCAAAGACCGCCAAGAACGCCATCGCACCCGACACGAACAGGGTCAGCCGGGCGGTAAAGCCAGTGGGGGGAACGACGCGGTCGGCCTGTTTGTCGCCCATCAACAGGCTGCGGATGGTCCCGGCGCTCATAGGTCTGCTCCTGCCAATTGCAGGCGGCGGTTCGAGATCCGCAACACCCGGGCCTGCACCTGGCTTTTGGCGGCGCGGATCAGGCCCAGATCATGGCTGGCGATCAGCACCGTCTTGCCCATGCGGTTCAACTCGACCAGCAGCTGCAGCAGCCGCTGCGACATCTCCCAATCGACATTGCCCGTGGGCTCGTCTGCGATCACCACGTCCGGCGACATGATCACAGCACGCGCCAGCGCGGCGCGTTGGCGCTCCCCACCCGACAGCTCAGGCGGCAGCGCATCGGCACGAGGGGCCAGCCCCACCCATTTCATCAATTCCCGCAGGTTTTCTTCTTCACCGTTCAGGTCCTTGCCTGACACCAGAAGCGGCAGCGCGATGTTTTCGCTCAGCGGCAGGTGATCCAGAAAGCGGCAATCCTGATGCACAACGCCGATCCGGCGGCGCATGAGGGCCATCTGATCCCGGTCCAGCTTGCGCATGTCCTCATCAAAGACACGCACTTGACCCGCAGTGGGTTGCAGCGCGCCATAACACAGCTTGAGAAGGGTGGTTTTTCCCGCCCCTGATGGGCCGGTCAGGAAATGGAACGACCCCGGTGCCAATTGAACCGAGACATCGCCCAGCAACTCGCCGCCGCCATAGCTGTAGCCGACATTATCCAGCTCGATCAAATCTGCCCCCTGACGCTTATGTGCGTTCTTGTGCCCCAGCCGCCGAGCAGTTTCAATGCCCCCAACCGAGTCCGCAAGGTGACACTTGGTTTCATCTGATCAGAACGCCCTTTCCGAAAACAGCTTAACGGCATATGATCGCTCCAAAAATAACGACTGACCAGTCATGGTCCGGGAGGCAGCATGCGTCTTACATGTCCGAACTGCGGTGCCCAATACGAGGTGCCCGCCGAGGTGATCCCTGCGGAAGGGCGTGATGTGCAGTGTTCGAACTGTGGTGACACCTGGTTTCAGGCGCACCCTGACGCAGAAGCTGTGCACGAGGCCGAACCCGAACAGCAGATCCCCGACCCCGAGCCTGATGACCTGCGCGCGGCACTGACCGGGCAGGAACGCCCCGAACCAGAGCCCGAGTTGCAGTCTGAACCAGAACCGGAACCGGAGTACACCCAAGAGGTCTATGACGACGAACAGGATGACGCCTTCGATGACGACATACCTGCGCCCGAGATGGATGAACCGCAAGGGCGCGGTGTCGATCCAGCGGTTGCCAGCATCCTGAAGGAAGAGGCCGCGCGCGAAGCGGAACTTCGCGCGGGGGACGTCGATGGCTTGGAAAGCCAGCCCGATCTGGGCCTGGATGACCTACCCGGAGATGAATCCACGCGTCGTGCCAAAGAGGCTCGGGACCGTATGGCCGTTATGAAGGGCGAGGATCCGACCAAGACCGACACCCCGACGGAAGGGTCTTCACGCCGAGGGTTGCTGCCGGACATCGAAGAGATCAATTCGACCCTGCGTAGTGGCGGAGATCCTACAGACAGCACCGCAACTGCTGTGGCACCGGGACCCGCCAAACGAAAGCGCAAAGGCGGTTTTATGCGCGGGTTGGCCGTTGCGATTCTGTTCGGAGCCTTGTTGGCGTTGATCTATGTGAACGCGCCGCAGATCGCCCAAAGCGTTCCTCAGGCAGATCCGATGCTCAGCGCCTATGTCGCTCTGGTGGATCAGGCACGGGTGTGGCTGGACGCGCAAGTGGCGGGTTTCGCGGCCCAGCAGTAAATTCCGTTCAAAACCGCTCGAGCAGACGTTTGAGGTATTCCAGTTCAGCTTCGGGCCGTTCTCCTTCGCCCGCGCGGCGGCGGATTTCGTCCAACAGCTCGCGCGCGCGGCGATAGACGTCGTCGCCTTGCAACAGGTTTTCGTCGCTGGAAATCGAGCCATTCGACCCCTGCTGACGACCCAGCGGATCACGGTTCTGGGCGCGCATATCGCCCTCTTCACTTCCCTGGCCCGGTTGCGACTGATTCTGCTGCGCCATGGCCTCCCCCAGCGAACGCATGCCTTCGCGCAGGGCTTCCATCGCTTCAGATTGTTGATCGATGGCCTCGGCCATATCGTTCTGGCGCAGCGCGTCTTCGGCGTTTTCCATTGCCTCGCCCGCACGGCCCAGTGACTCGCGCGCGGCGTCGCCTTCGGGTGTCCCTGCTCCTGGCAGATTGTCCTGCTGGCGTTGCAATTCGTTGCGCAGCGCTTGCTGACGATCAGCCAGTGTACCCTGGTCCCCGGCACCAGGTTGTCCCTGTTGTGCTTGCCGGTCGCCACTGCCCTGGCCCTGACCTTGCTGGCCTTCGTGGCTTTGCCCGCGACCTTGCCCGCCATTACGGCCTTCGTTCTGTTGGCTTTGACCGGACTGACCGCCTTGATTGAACTGCTCCTGCAAGTCGCGGAAGGCCTGATCGCTGAGGCCCTGCTGATTGCGCAGGGTTTCAGCCAAGCCTTCCATTGCCTGCTGGCCCTCGGACTGACCCTGACCCTGTTGGCCCTGGGCCATCTGCATGTTTTCCATCATCTCCTGGAACTCACGCAGGGCTTGTTCGGCTTCAGCCATACGGCCCTGTTCCATCAGCTCCTGGATCCGGTCCATCATGCGCTGCAGGTCGTCCTGATTCATCGTCATCTGGTTTTCGGACTGCTGCTGACCTTGCTGATTTTGCTGCCCTTCGTTTTGAGCCTGGCGCTGAAGCTGCCGCAGGTAATCCTCGGTCGCCTCGCGCAGCTCTTGCATCAATTCGGCAATTTCCTGATCCGAGGCACCGTTCTTCATCGCTTCGGCAAGCCGCTCACGGGCCTCGCGCAGACGCTCCAGCGCATCTCCCAAGGTGCCGTCCTCGATCATCACGGCCACGTCCCACAGGGATTGCGCGATCTCATCGCGCTGCTCAGAGCGCAGGCCAAATTCGGTGAATGTCTCGAGCCGCCGTAAGGTGAACCTCAGGCGAAGGTAAACCGTTTCCGAACGGAACACATCTTGGGGCCGGTGCGAAATGGCGCGTATAAGCTGCGAGACACGTTTGGCGTTGTCGCGCGTCCAGAGCAGATCGCGACGCTGTTCGATAATCGCCGCCGCCAGCGGATCAAAGAAACGCCGTCCAGGCAGCGACGCACCATAGGGCATCGCTTCGCCCGTGTTGCCCTTGGCATCATCGGCCATCAGCGTAATCTTCACCGGCAGGTTGGCCCAGGGATGGGTCGAGAAGTCTTCGATGAAGTCCTCGGTAAACATGCGTCTGTCGCCCGCAATGGGCATAGGCAGGTCTACAATCAACGCCTCACGCGGTTCAGGGTCGGCGGACAAGCCATAGCGGCGATCAACACCTGCAAGATCCAGCTCTATGCGCGCCGTGCCCGAGGTCACGCCGTAGTCGTCGCTCGCCGTAAACGGCAGGCTCATCTGGCCACCTGCTTCGGCCTCGATCACGCCCGCAACCGAGATTTGCGGGGCCTCATCACGGACCATGTCGACCGTCCAAGTATTGCCGCCAGGGCCATCAATCTGCACAGCGCCGGATTGGATAACGATCAGGTCGTGGGATGTTGCTTGGGTTTCGGCCGGGGTTTCGTCCTCGACCGGTGCGCCGGTCACCGTTTCGGTCAACCCAAGCGCGCCAACCTCACCATAAAAGCGCAGGGTGATCCTGCTGCCCTCTGGGACTTGCAGTGTCTCTTGGTTCAGATCATTGAGGTAAAGCGACGGCAGACCGGTATAGCGCGGCGGTTCGACCCACCCCTCCCACGAGGGGCCATTGACCAAGGCGTCGCCACCCGGAGTCAGTTCGGTCACGGATTTCACATGCCAGATCGAGCCAAAGAGCGCCCCCACCGTCACCAACAACAAAGCAGCATAGCGCAGCGCAAAGGGATCGCGGTCGGCCAACCTCAGGTTCGGTTTCACAGGCTCGGCCTGTGCCGCACGGTCGGACATGCGTTTCTGGTGCGCCTGCCACAACGCGACCGAGGCAGGGTCAGAGGCCCCGATTGTCTGCGCATCGGTCAGCGCCTGAATGGGCCGCCCTGGCAGCGAGGCGTCGAGCCGTGCCAGCGCGTCCTGTCGCGATGGCCAATGGAACCGGCGTGCGCCCCAGATCAAGGCAATCAGGGCCGCGATCAAAGTGACCGAGGCCGCCGTCCAGACACCTTCGATCGGGACCATGTCGTGCAGCCCCAACAAGAGGGCCGCCAGCGCAGTCATGACGATGGAAAAGAGCGGCCAGAAGGCGCGCAAAACCTGCTCGGCAACCATGCCCACATGCGTTGCCAGCAGGGACAAACGCGGGATGGGCAGACGCACGGGCGGTTTGGCGGTCAACAGATCACTCCTAACGGCCCGCGCAGGTTTGCGTCAGAGCCACTCGGGTATGGTATCGCGGTTTATGATTTCGTCAAAGGTTGGACGTGGGCGAATAACCGCGAATTGATCACCATTCACCAAAACTTCGGGGATCAGGGGGCGGGTGTTGTATTCGCTGGACATGACCGCACCATAAGCTCCGGCACTGCGAAACGCGATCAGGTCACCCGATTTGAGGGGCGGCATGTTGCGTTGCTTGGCAAAGGTGTCGCCAGATTCGCAGACGGGACCCACGATGTCATAGGGCTGCATCTCGGTCCCCGGTGCGGGTTCGTTCACGGCGACGATGTCGTGATGCGCCTCATACATCGCAGGGCGGATCAGGTCGTTCATCGCCGCGTCCACAATCAGAAAGTCACGCCCTTCGCCCGACTTCACATAGATTACGTCCGATACCAACAAACCCGCGTTGCCCGCGATCAGGCGACCCGGCTCGATCTCGATCTCGCAGCCCAGATGGCCCAGGGTGTCCTTGATCAATTTGCCGTATTCCACTGGCAGCGGCGGCGCCTCGTTCGAGCGGGTATAGGGGATACCCAAGCCGCCCCCCAGATCGAGCCGACGGATGTTGTGCCCCTCGCTGCGCAGTTGTTCGGTCAGTTCGGCCACTTTCTCGTACGCCAGGCGAAAGGGTTCCAACTCGGTCAATTGCGAGCCGATGTGGACGTCGATGCCAATGACCTCAAGCCCCGGCAGCGCGGCGGCATGGGCATAAACCTCGGACGCGCGCGAAATCGGGATACCAAACTTGTTCTCGGACTTTCCGGTCGCGATCTTGGCATGGGTCTTGGCGTCAACATCCGGGTTCACGCGGATGGTGATCGGGGCCACCAACCCCAGATCGAGGGCGACAGCGTTGATCACGTCCATCTCTGGCTCGGATTCGACGTTGAACTGCCGGATGCCATCGGTCAGCGCAGTGCGGATTTCGCGAGCCGTCTTGCCAACGCCCGAAAAGACGATCTTGTCACCCGGCACACCAGCGGCGCGGGCGCGACGGTATTCACCTTCAGACACAACATCCATGCCAGCCCCGGCCTGTGCCAGCGTGCGCAGGATCGCCTGATTGCTGGCTGCTTTCATCGCGTAGCATACAAGGTGATCGGTGCCTTCCAGCGCATCATCAAACAGCTGGAAATGGCGCAGCAGCGTGGCCGTCGAATAGACATAAAACGGCGTTCCGACCGCAGCGGCGATTTCGGAAACCGGAACATCCTCGGCGTAAAGCGCGCCGTCGCGGTAAAGAAAGTGATCCATGGGTTCGCGATTAGACCGAAACGGGCCAACGGATCAATTGCAAACCTGAAGATTGCCGCCCCACAAAGAGGGTAATGCGCGAAAATCAGTCAGGTATACCTGCATCCCTAAAAAGGGCTTCGGTCCGTTGGCGAAGTTCTTCAGCCTCAATAAGTTGTAGAAAATTCCACTTGGCCTGCCCGAAATCCGGAAACCGAGCAGTCAATTCCTGGACGGCCTGACGCGCAGCATCCGCCTGTCCCGTTGCATGGTATGCAGCCGCAGCCCAACAGTAAGCTGGAGGGCCTACAGGCCCACCACGGTTTACATTTCTTTCATATGCAGCAAGTGCCGCCTGATAGTTACCCGCCATAAAGTTCGCATGCGATATGACGTTCAGATATGGGCCGCTAACGAAGTTTGGACTTAGCCGAAAAGCAGTTTCTGCTGCCTTGATCGCAACATCAAACTTTCCGCGCATCGCATTCAGGACCGCGAAAATAACGTTTGCATCCGCATCGTTAGGCAACAATTCGACTCCGCGTTTTGCTGCTGCCTCTGCTTCGTCAAACCGGCGCTGCGCCAACAAAGAAACACCAAGCACAGTATACGACCACCCAAATCCCTCATCGACTGCAATCGCCTTGTAAGCCAGCGCCTCGGCCCGCGTGCCAAGCACATCCGGGTCCGAATGCCCCCATAAGGCACCAAACCCGATAATCCACGACAAGCCCGCGTAACCGCCAGCAAACGCGGGAGCCATCTCAACCACCTGCTCGAACAGAGCACCTGCAGCTTTTAACCGGCTTGGTATCGGAGGATAGGGCGTGGATTTTGCGCGCACAAACACTTCGTAGGCGTCGATGTTCGTGGTGTGGACCTTGTTCAATCGCTCGGTTTCGACTTGTGTGAGGTTGACGGAAAGCGCCGATACAACTTCTCGACACACCTGATCCTGAAGCTCGAACACCGCCTCGAGGCCGCCATCGTATCTGTCCGCCCAGATGTGCCCGCCTGTTTTGGCATCAATCAGCTGCACGTTGATACGGACCCGATCGCCCAGTCTGCGCACGCTGCCTTCGACCACATTGGCCACTCCCAGAGTCCGCCCAACGGTGGGGATGTCGACCGATTTCCCTTTGAAAACAAATGTGGAATTTCGCGCGACAACGAACAACCCTGAAATCTTGGACAAGTCAGTGATGAGGTCTTCGGTCAAACCATCGGCAAAATACTCCTGCTCCTTGTCGCTGGACATGTTGTCGAACGGAAGTACAGCCACAGACGGCAATTCAGGCAACTGCAGGTCTGGTTCAGGGGCCAGCGATGACGGGATCGGACCATCCCTCCAGTACCAAATGCGAACCGGTCGAGGTATGTTTTTGAGGTCATGTGCCCCACCATCAGCCCAGTCCAAATCCAATTTGTCCCGGATATGGCCGTGAGCCTCATCTGATATTCCGATCCCCCCTGGCGCCACCAGCGGTTCGATCCGGGCAGCAATGTTAACTCCCCCACCGAAAATATCTCCCTCTTGGATCACAATATCACCGACGTGAACTCCAATGCGCAACTCGATGCTCAGGCCACCCAGAGACCTGAAGTCATGGGTCTTCAAGCGTTCTTGCAATGCAACTGAAGCCTCAATGCTTTCGAGAACCGATGAGAACTCTAACAAAAAGCCGTCGCCCATTGTCTTGACGATCCGACCGTCGTGTTGGGCCACCACTGGTTCAACAAGTTGAGATTTCAGCTCATGCACCGCTTCGATGGTACCGGCTTCGTTTTCGGCCATAAGACGCGAGTATCCAACAATGTCAGCAGCAACGACTGAGGCGAGTTTTCTTTGGACACGATCGGACATTCATGGAATGCTAGTTCCTGCATCCCATGAAATCTAATAAATTCGGCACTAAGCCTGCTTCACAGCAGGAACCCTTAGAAACCCAAGTACAAATTGAACGGACCGCGGTGCAGACCGACACTGCCGCCCACATAGCTGCTGCCGCCTCCGACGCCCGCATGGGCATTGAGGGACGGCTGCACGGGTTCGCCGTCCGCACCGCATCCTGCCAGCACTACAAGACAGATAAGGGCGAGTGAGGTGCGGATCAGGGTCATGACAGGGTCGCTTTCCAACGTTCGATTTGGGCGCGCACTTGTCTCGGCGCGGTGCCACCATACGACATGCGCGAGTTTACCGAATTGTCGACGCCAAGAACACCAAATACGTCTTCGGTGATGTCAGCATGCACGGATTGCATATCTTCCAGCGTCAGATCCGGCAGATCACAGCCCTTGCTCTCGGCCATGGCCACCAGCGATCCGGTGACATGGTGCGCATCGCGAAATGGCAAACCCAGAACACGGACCAACCAGTCGGCCAGGTCGGTCGCCGTCGAAAAGCCCGAGCCTGCAGCGGCGGCCAGGCTTTCGCGGTTGGCGGTCATGTCCTTGACCATGCCTTCCATCGCGGCCAGTGCCAGCATCCAGTTGTCGGCAGCGTCAAAGACCTGCTCCTTGTCTTCCTGCATGTCCTTGGAATAGGCCAGCGGCAGGCCCTTCATCACCATCATCAGCGCGGTGTTGGCACCATAGATGCGGCCCACTTTGGCGCGGATCAGTTCCGCCGCATCGGGGTTCTTCTTCTGCGGCATGATCGACGAACCGGTCGAGAAGCGGTCTGACAGGGTCACGAAACGGAACTGGGCAGAGGACCAGATCACCAACTCTTCGGCGAAACGGCTGAGGTGAACGGCACAGATCGACGCGGTCGAGAGGAATTCGAGCGCGAAATCACGGTCACTAACGGCATCCAATGAGTTGGAGGAGGGGCGATCAAAACCCAAGGCTTCGGCGGTCATGTGCCGATCGATGGGAAAAGATGTCCCTGCAAGCGCTGCTGCGCCCAAGGGCGATTCGTTCATCCGGGCGCGCGCATCGCGGACTCGGGACAGATCACGGCCAAACATCTCGACATAGGCCATCATGTGGTGGCCCCATGTGACAGGCTGCGCGGTTTGCAGGTGGGTGAAGCCCGGCATCACCCAATCGGCACCGGCCTCGGCCTGCGCCAAAAGCGCACGGATAAGGGCCAGCAGGCCACTTTCCGCCGCGTCCAGTTGATCGCGGACCCAGAGTTTGAAATCGGTCGCAACCTGGTCATTTCGGCTTCGGCCCGTGTGCAAACGTCCTGCAGGCTCGCCAATCACCTCTTTCAGGCGCGCCTCGACGTTCATGTGGATGTCTTCGAGCGCCGTTGAGAATGCAAACGTCCCGCCCTCGATCTCTGACAATACGGTGAGGAGGCCTTCACGAATGGCCTCGGCATCACTATCCGTAATAACGCCTGTTGCGGCCAACATCGCCGCATGGGCCCGCGAGCCAGCAATGTCTTGGGCTGCCATCCGCTGATCGTACCCGATCGAGGCGTTGATCGCCTCCATGATCGCGTCCGGTCCGGCGGCAAAGCGGCCGCCCCACATCTGGTTCGAGGTCTTGTCGGTCATCTGGAAACCCTTCGGAGGGGATATGAAGAAACTGTTGCTGGCCCTCGTCTATACCGCCCTTGCCGTGGGCGCAAATCCATCCAGCGTCATCGCCGCCGATCTGGATCGGCCTGCGCTGGAAGCCATGCGCGAAGGGAGCATGAAAAAGCTGGTGATCCTGCCCAATCCCCTGCCCGTTTCGGACAAAGCCTTTGACCTTGAAGACGACGGCGGCCAAAGGACACTGGCCGACTACAAGGGCAAATATGTGCTGGTGAACTTCTGGGCCACCTGGTGCGCGCCCTGCCGCAAGGAGATGCCGCAATTCTCGGAACTGCAGGCCGAGTTCGGTGGCGACGACTTTGAAGTTTTGACCATTGCCACGGGGCGCAATTCTCCGGCCGGGATTCAGAAATTCTTTGACGACATCGAGATCACCAACCTGCCACGTCACCAGGATCTGGGGATGACACTGTCGCGCGAGATGCGGGTGCTGGGTTTGCCCGTAACCGTCATTTTGAATCCCGAAGGGCAGGAAATCGCCCGTATGCTGGGCGATGCCGAATGGAACTCGGACAGCGCCAAAGCGATCATCACTGCTCTACTGAACTAAACGGCAAAACTGTTAGAAGAACGCAGACTTTCCGATTAATCTGTTTTCGGCGCCCACTCCATTTCGGGCTCCGAAAACATTTTGAGAGGATAGCTTTATGCGCCGTTTTTCTATCGTGACACTGGCCACAATTGCACTTGCCTTGCCAACCCTGGCAGCCGCGGAATTCATGCAGGTAAAGAAAGAGAAGCAGTTCAGATCTCAGATCGTGGATCGCAAACTTACGGATGCGAACGGGAACTGGACCATCATCAAATCGGACGGCACCCAATCCGGAAGCTTCAACGGCCAAACATATGTCGGTGCTTGGAAGTGGAACGGCCGTTACTGGTGCCGAAATGGCAAGCTTGGCGGTCAGGAGCTGGGCACCAATTGCCAGCTTGTTGAGATCGACGGCACGTCCACACGGTTCACCCGCGACAAGGGCAAAGGTAAGTCTGGCGGGACGTATACCATCAACTGAGCATTTGCGCGCCTTCTTGTGATATACTGCGCCATGACCTTTGCCTTGCAAGGGTCATGGGACGCAGACAACACAAAGGAGAGAGCCATGAAACCCGTGGTACTTCTGATTGGTCGGCTGCCTCAGGTGATTGGCAACGTCGCCCAACAACTGCAACATCTGCCCATCGAATGGCTGGGGGCTCATGATCAGGCCGAAGTCATTCACCAGCTTGATGCCGAACCTCGGATCACCTGCGTCGTGATGGGCGCGGGATTGGACGATTCCGTTCGCGGCGCGCTGATCGGTGTGATCGCCAACCGACGGCCGGACGTGTCCATTCACCTCAAGGATCGAAGATCCGGCCCCGCAGGGTTGGTGCCTTTTGTCGAACGTGTGGTACAGCCCATGGTTCTGGAGCAGCTGCAACCCGGCTGACGCCACGCCACCTTTGACAGCGCCCTCCAGCTTGCGCACATTTTGGTGCAGGAGGACCCATGCCACTTGATATTCTTCTGATCCTTGTGGTCGTCGGTATCGCATCCATTGCAGTCATGCTGCATCTGAGCGGCAGGTCCAAACGTGCGTATCTGACGCCAGACAGCGTGCGGGTGGCTTGGGTCAGGCATTTCCCCGACGATCAGGTGACGGGCGTGATCGCAGCCAAAGACGGGCATGCGGCGCTGGTGTCGACTGCGGCCGGGATGGGCCTCATCTGGTCCTTTGGGGCAGACACTGTGGCGCGCCATCTGTCCCAGGTCGAACTGGATGACACCGCCCGCGGCCTGTGTTTCAAGTTCCATGATTTCACGGCCCCCAGCGTCCGTGTTGCATTGGCCCCCGAAGAACGCCAACTTTGGCGCAACACGATACAGGCGACATGACAGACACCCTTTCTTTTCCGGACCCCACCCAACTGGCGGTACCTTTCTTTGTCGCAGCCATTCTGGCCGAGTTCATCTGGATCGCGGTCAAGGGCAAAGGAGGCAGGTACGAGACACGCGATGCCGTAACCTCGCTGATCATGGGCGCGGGCAGCGTAGCGTCTGGTCTGCTTTTGGGGTTCATCGCGTATGGATTCTTCATGGTCTTGTGGACCATAACGCCATTGGACCTGGGTACGTCAGTGGGCGTCTTCATCTTGTGCTTTGTGCTGGATGATCTGCGGTATTATTGGGTGCATCGTTTCGGACATCGCATCCGCTGGGTCTGGGCCAGCCATGTGAACCACCATTCCAGCCAGCATTACAATCTGACCACGGCGCTGCGGCAAACCTGGACCGGGACGTTCACCTTTATGATGATCGTAAGGGCGCCCCTGATCCTATTGGGATTCCACCCGGCAATTGTGCTGTTCTGCGGCGGCCTGAACCTGATTTATCAGTTTTGGATTCACACCGAGGCCATCGGCAAGATGCCTCGCTGGTTCGAAGCAATCATGAACACGCCCAGCCATCACCGCGTCCATCACGGCCGCAATCCACGCTATCTGGACTGCAACTATGCCGGGGTCTTCATCATCTGGGACAAGATGTTCGGCACATTTGTGCCGGAACAGGACAGCGAAAAGGTGGACTATGGCCTGGTGCACAACCTTGGCAGCTTCAACCCGCTGAGGGTCGCCTTTCATGAATGGATCGGCATTTTCCAAGATGTGATCCAACCCGGCCTGACACTGCGTCAGCGCTTGAACTATGCCTTTGGCCCTCCAGGCTACAGCCACGATGGCAGCCGCGACACCTCGGAAACCATCAAGGCCAAGCATCTGAAGCGCAAACCCCAGGACCGCGGGTCGCCCGGGTTCACGCAATAGTGGCGGCTTGGTGTCAAACGGTGCGGTATCAAAAGCCGCTACCTTTAAATGCAAATTGAATGGAACTGTTGCAGCCCTGGCCGTCCGCCTGGACGTCAAAACTCGCGCATCTTTCAGAGAATTTTCAAAGCCTTGAATTTTGGCGGAAATTACGACGAGACCTGCCGGGGCATTTTGGATTTTGGCGACAGACCGTCGAGTGGGCCCGAGCACTGACAAGTTTCCTCAAATTGCCCATTTAACCGATGCTTCACGAATTTGGCGAAGTCTTGTCCCGTTCATCCGCACCCGGCGACAAGGGGACAAAAATGCTGCAACGCCGAAAGATGATGGCCGGTGCCCAAGCGCACGTCGACAACCCTCTGGATGCTGCTGTCCGGAAACGGGACCGCTCGGCGGTTCAGATGGCAACCGAGGCCGTCAAACACAATCAGTGCATGCTGGCGTTTCAGCCTGTGATGCAAGCACAATCACCGCATCAGCGCGCCTTTTACGAGGGTTTCATACGAGTTCTGGACGAAACAGGACGCGTGATTCCCGCGCGTGATTTCATGCCAGCGGTCGAAAACACCGAGATCGGGCGCGAGTTGGATTGCAACGCGCTGCAGATCGGCTTGCGAACCTTGGTTCGAAATCCGACGATCCGATTGTCGATAAACATGTCGGCCCGCTCGATCGGGTTCAAGAAATGGACGCAGATCCTGCATCGGTTCCTGAAAAAGGATCCGGCTCTGGGTGAAAGGCTTATCCTGGAAATCAATGAAACCTCGGTCATGACAGTCCCGGAATTGGTGATTGATTTCATGGATCAGTTGCAAGAACACGGCATCGCCTTTGCGTTGGATGACTTTGGCGCCGGAAACATCGCGATGCGGTTGTTTCGCGAATTCTTCTTTGATGCTGCAAAGATCGACGGTCAGTTCATTCGTGGCATCGACAAGAACCCCGACAATCAGGCCGTGGTGCGCGCCCTGATCGCCATTGCGCGCGAGTTCGACATGTTCACCATCGCCGAATCGGTCGAAACGGTTGAAGAGGCCGAATTCCTGGTCGAGCACGGTGTCGACTGTTTGCAGGGCTTTCTGTTCGGTGCTCCAACTGTGAAACCGGACTGGGCTCAACCAGAACAAGAAAAATCAACGGCCTGAGTTCAAAAATTGCGCTAACATCCTCTCACGCGACACATGAGACAAGCTGTCTGTTGCTGCAACTGCAGCATTCCGTTATGTCACCCATGCGAGAGCGAGAGATGCGCGGTGCTTCTATGGGGTCGACTCTGATGGCCTGAGCCGTCACATTTCTCGAGAGATATGACGGCAAAGGATTGGATCACATGACCAACGTAGTAATCGCTTCGGCAGCACGGACCGGTGTTGGCAGCTTTGGCGGTTCGTTCGCGAACACACCCGCACACGACTTGGGTGCCGCAGTTCTGGAGGCCGTCGTCGAGCGTGCCGGTATCGAAAAAGGCGAGGTCAGCGAGACCATCCTGGGTCAGGTTCTGACCGCAGCCCAAGGTCAAAACCCGGCTCGTCAGGCACACATCAACGCAGGTTTACCACAGGAAAGCGCGGCATGGGGTATCAACCAGGTGTGTGGTTCGGGCCTGCGCGCCGTTGCCCTGGGTGCTCAGCACATCCAATTGGGTGATGCGGACATCGTCGCCGCCGGTGGTCAGGAAAACATGACCCTGTCGCCCCACGCAGCTACTCTGCGCGCCGGCCACAAAATGGGTGACATGAAATACATCGACACCATGATCCGCGACGGTCTTTGGGATGCCTTCAACGGTTATCACATGGGTCAAACCGCTGAAAATGTTGCCGAGAAATGGCAGATCTCCCGCGAGATGCAGGACGAATTTGCCGTCGCCTCGCAGAACAAGGCCGAAGCTGCGCAGAAGGCTGGCAAGTTTGCTGACGAAATCGCCCCCTTCACCATCAAGACCCGCAAGGGCGACATCGTGATGGACAAGGACGAATACATCCGTCACGGCGCCACGATGGAAGCCATGCAGAAACTGCGTCCTGCGTTTACCAAGGACGGTTCGGTCACTGCCGCCAACGCGTCTGGCCTGAACGACGGTGCTGCCGCAACCCTGTTGATGTCCGCTGACAACGCTGAAAAGCGCGGGATCGAGCCGCTGGCCCGCATCGTGTCCTACGCCACTGCCGGTCTGGACCCGCAGATCATGGGTGTTGGCCCGATCTATGCGTCGCGCAAGGCACTGGAAAAAGCAGGCTGGAAGCCCGAAGATCTGGACCTGGTTGAAGCCAACGAAGCCTTTGCCGCACAGGCCTGCGCCGTGAACAAGGACATGGGCTGGGATCCGGCAATCGTGAACGTAAACGGCGGCGCCATTGCTATCGGTCACCCGATCGGCGCCTCGGGCTGTCGCGTTCTGAACACGCTTCTGTTCGAAATGAAGCGCCGCGATGCCAAGAAAGGTCTCGCCACCCTGTGTATCGGTGGCGGCATGGGCGTCGCCCTGTGTGTGGAGCGCGACTAAGCGCTGGCGCATCTATCATAAGAAGGGCGCCCATTGCGGCGCCCTTTTCTTTTAACATCAAACCTTTACCTTGGATGCGACAAAATTCTCCACTCGTCATGAGAATTTCATCACGAAAGAATATTGCGCATCCTGAGCGTAATGGGTAACAGCATTACAACGCCAAATTCAATTGGAGGATTCCTCAATGGCAAGAACAGCACTCGTCACCGGTGGCTCGCGCGGCATCGGCGCAGCCATTTCCAAGCGCCTGAAGGCCGATGGTTACAACGTCGCCGCGACCTATGCCGGTAACGACGAAGCCGCCGCTCAGTTCACCGAAGAAACCGGCATCGCCACCTACAAGTGGAACGTTGCCAGCTACGAGGAATCGGCCGCAGGTATCGCCAAGGTCGAAGCCGAAGTGGGCCCGATCGACATCGTGGTCGCCAATGCCGGCATCACCCGCGATGCACCGTTCCACAAGATGACCCCTGAACAGTGGCATCAGGTGATCGACACCAACCTGACCGGCGTGTTCAACACCGTGCACCCAATCTGGCCCGGCATGCGCGAGCGCAAGTTCGGTCGTATTGTCGTCATCAGCTCGATCAACGGTCAGAAAGGCCAGTTCGCTCAGGTGAACTATGCCGCGACCAAAGCGGGCGATCTGGGCATCGTGAAGTCGCTGGCCCAAGAAGGCGCGCGCGCAGGCATCACTGCCAACGCCATTTGCCCCGGCTACATCGGCACCGACATGGTTATGGCCGTTCCGGAAAAGGTCCGCGAATCGATCATCGCACAGATCCCGGCGGGTCGCCTGGGTGAGCCGGACGAGATCGCACGCTGCGTGTCGTTCCTGGTTGCGGACGACGCGGGCTTCGTCAACGGCTCGACCATTTCGGCCAACGGCGCGCAGTTCTTCGTCTAAGCTTTAGCGACGGACAAAAAGCAAGGGCCGGTCCATCAGGACCGGCCCTTTTCATATCCCGTAAGAACGCGCGCGCTGCGCTCAGCGGGAACCGAACAGCCAGTTAAATACCGACTTGATGGCCTTGGACCGCTCTGCGTGTGCACGCTGGAATGCACGTTGGGCGGCGGGGTTTGTTGTCATCTCGATCATCTCTTTGCCCTTTCTCAGATCAGTTTGTCTTGACTTGCACCCAATATGTGCCACCGAATGAAAAGGCACAAACGAGACTTTTTCTGACTTCAGTTAAGAATATTTGACCTGACTATGAGCGACCGCCTCCCCCCTTTGACCGCTTTGCGCGCTTTTGACGCCGCCGCCCGTCACATGTCTTTTGCCCACGCTGCAAAAGAGCTGAATGTCACGCCCGCCGCGCTGTCTTTTCAAATCAAGTCGCTGGAGGAACATCTGGGGCATCCTCTGTTCAAGCGCCTCAACCGCGCGGTCGAGCTGACCGAGGCCGGGCGGGCTCTGGCACCGGGTGCGGCAGATGGCTTTCAAACCCTGACCGACGCCTGGCGCGCCGCGCGCAGATTGCAGGATAACACGTCACTAACTGTCACTGCGGGGCCGGCGCTGACGGCAAAGTGGCTTGCCCCCCGGCTTTATGATTTTGCGCGGCAGCATCCTGATATCGACCTCAGCTTTTCCGCCACTCTGCGCATGGTCGATCTGCGCCGCGACGACGTGGATGTGGCGATCCGGTTTGGATACGGACCTGACGAGGGGTTGTATTCGGTCCAGGTGCGCAAAGAGTGGCTGACCCCGGTGATGTCGCCCGAAATGGCCGAGCAGTTTCCAACCCCGGAAAGCCTGACAAAAGCCCCGTTGATCTTTGACGATTCCATCGCTTTTCTGCGCCCACCCTGTGACTGGGCAACCTGGTTTCGTGCGGTCAGCGTGCAGCACAACCCCGAACACGGCACGCATTTTTCCAACGCCGATCATGCCGTGGATGCCGCCGTAGCAGGGGTTGGTGCAGTTCTTGGGCGGCGAGCTATGATTATCAAAGACCTGCAAGAGGGGCGATTGGTGGCGCCATTCAAAACCGCCATCGAAAGCACGGGCCGCTTTCGGTTCCTCTGCCTACCCGGCATCGAGGAAAGGCCACAGGTTAAAGCATTCCGCGATTGGTTCGTGTCCGAGATTGACAAGACAGCGCATATCTCCGACGAATTCGACATTATTCCGGTCGAGGACGTTCCCCCAGCATGAGCAAATCCCAAGCCACCGCCATCGGCTTTGTCGCCGTCCTTCTGTGGGCGTTGCTGGCGCTGTTGACGGTCGGGTCCGCGCCAACGCCGCCTCTGCTGCTGAACGCCATCTGTTTCACCATCGGCGGGACATTAGGGTTGATCTGGACGGCCACCAGCGGCGGGCTGGGTCAACTGCGCACCGTTCCGACCAAGGTGTATGTTTTTGGCACCATCGGTCTCTTTGGCTATCACGCACTCTATTTCTCGGCACTCCGCCTGGCCCCTGCGGCCGAAGCGGGGTTGATTGCCTATCTATGGCCCCTGCTGATCGTATTGTTCTCGGGCCTATTGCCGGGCGAGCAATTGAAGCCGGGCCATCTGATCGGGGCCTGTTTCGGCTTTTCCGGCGCGGCGCTGATCATCTTGGGCGGCGGCAGTGGTGGGTTTCAGACTGAATATCTCGCCGGGTATCTGCTGGC
The DNA here is from genome assembly GCF_900302455.1 of Falsiruegeria mediterranea M17. Classification (GTDB taxonomy): domain Bacteria; phylum Pseudomonadota; class Alphaproteobacteria; order Rhodobacterales; family Rhodobacteraceae; genus Falsiruegeria; species Falsiruegeria mediterranea. The sequence continues at coordinate 94,998 of NZ_ONZG01000003.1, read as the reverse complement.
CCTGCTTTGCGCACTGACGTGGTCAGGATACTCGGTGCTGTCGCGACGAATGGGAGAAGTCCCAACAAGCTCAGTCGCCGTGTTCTGCGTGGCTACGGCCATCGCGTCCTGGGGGCTGCATTTCGCAGTCGAAGAAACCGTCTGGCCGCAAGGCACGTGGGGCTGGGCCTCGACGCTGGGCTTGGGCCTCGGCCCCGTCGGGCTGGCATTCTATGTCTGGGATATCGGGGTGAAACGCGGGGACATTCAGATGCTCGGCACCAGCTCCTACGCGGCGCCCCTGTTGTCGACCCTGGTTTTGGTGGTGGCCGGGATCGCCGCACCTACTTGGGCTTTGGCGATCGCGGCCTTGTTGATCACGGGCGGCGCAGTGATCGCGGCCCGCAGCAGCATGTCAGGTTAGACTGACAACCGTTCGATTTCTTCTTTCAGCTTTAATTTTTGTTTCTTCAGATTTGCCAGATGCAGCCCGTCAATGCCGGGTGACCGCTGTGCCTCTTCCACTTCAAGACTGAGATGCTCGTGCTTCTTTTTCAGCTCCGTCAGGTGCGAGCTCAGGCTCATGGCAATCCTCCTTCTCAATTGTATGCCGGACAAGTTGAGCACAAGAAAATCACTCTGTCACGCTGCAGGTGCATGAAACTGTCATCAATCTGACGTATGGGCTGATAACCGCTTACCTAGCGTCAGGCCATTTGAGAGCTGCCCCATCCCGCAAAACCGACCGGATTTCCGCGACATAGCTTTCTACGTCAGCCGTGTGGCGGTCGCCTTGGTGAAGAATCTGTGGCGCATGCAAGCGAAACGGGGATTTTCCCTCTTTCCGCGCACGGAGAATCACAAGATCGGGTGCACGGCCCGGTCGAGCGGTCAGAGGCAGCACCTCGAGCGCGCCCAAACGCCCCTCACACGCAGTGATCAACTCGGGCAGACGGTCGGTGCGCTGGATGATGTGCAGATACCCCTTGGGGAGCAAGCGACGCGCGGCAACCTCGACCCACGTGGCAAGCGGCGTGTCCCCTCCCAGGGCGACACTGCGCCCCATATCGCGCGCCTGACTATGGGCGCCGCTGCGATAATATGGGGGATTGGCGATGACATGATGGAACCGCTGCTGGCGCAATGCATTGGGGAGCGTGCTCAAGTCCGCACAAGTGACGTCGAGCGGCAGCTCGTTCAGGGCTGCATTCCGACGCGCCAAATCGGCGTAGTCAGGCTGCAACTCCACCCCGTGCCCCTGCATCCCCGCGACCCGTGTCAGCAGCGACAAAATGGCCGCACCGGCTCCGCATCCCAGCTCCAGCACCGATTGACCCGCACGCGCAGGCACAACCGAGGCGAGCAGAACCGGATCAACACCCGCACGATACCCATCGCGGGGTTGAAACAGGGTCAAACGCCCACCCAAAAAGGCGTTCTGTGTCAGCTGATCGTCGGAAAACACGGACTTATTTGCCCAAGGGAATTTCGTTGTCGCGCATCACCCGCACCGCCGCGTCATAGTCTTCTTCGCGCACCATCATGCGGCGGGGGAAGATTCCGATGCCTCCTTCGAGGATGCTCATATTTACGTCCATCTGAAAGCAGTCTATATCCTCGCCCTCAAGAAGGGCGGAGGCAAAGGCCATGATGGTCGGATCGGTACTGCGCAATAGTTCCTTCATGACGTCGGATGTAAGGGCAAGGTGGGGCATATGTCGAGCCTTGTAGCAGGAGTGTGATGAATATCAGCACCGTCTCGAAACCTCATGAGCAACTGGCCGCGACGCTGGCCGGTGAAATGGCTGCGGTCAACGAGTTGATCCAGACCCGGATGGCGTCGGAACACGCCCCCCGCATCCCCGAAGTGACCGCGCATCTGGTCAGCGCCGGTGGCAAACGCCTGCGTCCGATGCTGACGCTCGCAGCGGCGCGTCTTTGCGGATACCAGGGCGAGCATCATCTGCGCCTGGCGGCAACGGTGGAGTTCATCCACACCGCCACCCTGCTTCACGACGACGTGGTAGACGAAAGCGCGCAACGTCGGGGCCGCCCCACCGCCAACTTGCTGTGGGACAACAAAAGCTCTGTTCTGGTGGGCGATTATCTGTTTTCGCGCAGCTTCCAGCTGATGGTCGAAACCGGCTCGTTGCAGGTTCTGGACATCCTTGCCAACGCATCGGCCACAATTGCAGAAGGTGAAGTGCTGCAGATGACCGCCGCGACCGATCTGAAGACGGATGAGAGCATCTATTTGCAGGTTGTGCGCGGCAAAACCGCAGCTCTGTTTTCGGCCGCAACTCAGGTGGGCGGCGTGATTGCGGATGCCAGCGATGAACAGGTGCAGGCGCTCTACGACTATGGCGACGCACTTGGCATCGCGTTTCAGATCGCGGATGACCTGCTGGATTATCAGGGCGACAGCAAGGCCACCGGCAAGAACGTCGGCGACGATTTCCGCGAGCGCAAGCTGACGCTGCCAGTGATCAAGGCCGTGGCTCAGGCCACTGCTGATGAACGGGCCTTCTGGGAACGCACCATCGAAAAGGGTCGCCAGGAAGAGGGCGACCTGGAACACGCGATGGCGCTGATGGCCAAATATGGCACGTTGGACGCCACCCGCGATGACGCCAACGGCTGGGCGGCCAAGGCCAAGGCAGCGTTGGATGCACTGCCCGACCATGAAATCCGCACCATGCTGCGCGATCTGGCCGACTACGTGGTGTCGCGCCTCAACTGAGTTGGGTCGCGACGCACCACCAATCAGGGTGCTCGGCGCCGATGACATAGGCCGCGAAATGCGCGGCCTTCATTGTGGGATAGAGCGCAACGCAGGTTGACCCCGACCCTGACATCCGCGCCATCAGAATATTGCGCGTGTTGCGCAGGTCCGACAGGACGCGCTCGATCTCGGGCGCGACAGTCATCGCGGGTGGCTCCAGGTCGTTACGTTGGTCCAACAGCCAATCAGCGCAGTCTTCGACCGCCGCAAACTCGGGCACGTGATCCGGCATTGGCGCATTGTCGCGGCTCTCAAGGCCCGAGAACACTGCACCCGTGGGCACGGCGACGCCCGGATTGACCAACAGCGCTGGAAGCGTTGGCAAATTTAGCGGTGCGATCCGCTCGCCAATGCCCTGCATCCGCGCGGCACGTGCATACATGCAAACGGGAACATCGGCACCCAATGAGAGCGGCAAGCCATCAGGGATGCCCCCCCCCTGATCCGTAAGAATGCGCAGTGCCATAGCCGCGTCCGAGGAACCACCGCCAATGCCTGCGCCATGCGGCAGAGCTTTGTGCAAATCCACTTGGCCGGTCCATCCGGCACCCTCTAGCGCGCGCCACACAAGATTGCGGTCATCCGTTGGAACCCCGCCTGAGAACGGGCCATCCACGGCCAAAGACAACGCCTCGCCCGGTGTCAATCGCAAGCGATCACCGAAATCAGCGAAGACAACGATAGAATCCAGCAGGTGATAGCCATCATCCCGACGGCCAGTCACGTGAAGGGATAGATTGACCTTGGCTGGCGCCAGCGCCTCAGCCGTCATTGGCCACCTGAAGGGGCGCAGCGCCCTCTTCGGCCAGAACCTCGTCCAAGCCCACTTCCAGCTTGCGGCGGATGCGTTCCGGGTCGGCCTCGCTGTCGGTGTCCTCGGGGTCAATGAATGACAGGGCGCGGCTCCACTGGAACTCGGCCTCGCGGGTGCGGCCGACGGCCCAATAGACATCGCCCAGATGGTCGTTGACCACCGGATCGATCGGCATCAGCTCGACCGCGCGCTCCATGTGGCCCACTGCTTCGTCATACCGACCCAGTCGGAACAAGACCCAGCCAAGGCTGTCGACGATATAGCCACTGTCAGGGCGCGCCGCGACAGCGCGTTCGATCATCGACAACGCCTCGTCCAGCTTTTCCTGCTTCTCGACCAGCGAATAGCCCAAGTAGTTGAGCACCTGCGGCTGATCCGGTTCCAGTTCCAGCGCGGTGCGGAAATCTGCTTCGGCCTGGGGCCATTGCTTCAGACGCTCATGGCTGATCCCACGGGCGTAAAGGATAAACCAGCGGTTGGCGGCTTCTTCATCCGTGAACTCAAGCGCCTTGTCATAGGCCGCGACCGCTTGGGTGTATTCCTCTTGCTGACGCAGCAGATCACCCAGGGCCGAATGCACCGCTTGAAGCTCGGGGTATTCACGGGTCAGCTGCTCCAGCACCTCGATCGCGGCATCCGGTTTCGCTGCGCGGCGCAAAGCTTCTGCCCGACCAAGCTCGGCGGCAAAATGGTCGGGGTTGTCCGCGGGGATGCTCTTGTAGGTATCGACCGACAAGTCGTACTGGCCGAGATTTTCAAGCAAACTGGCGCTCAGCAACAGGGCGTCATTGTGATCGGGGCGCAGATAACCCGCCATCCGGGAATAGATCAGCGCATAGTCGTCAGAGGCCTCACCACTCAGCGCGGCTCCGATGGTAAAGAACACCTCAGCCATCCCGTCGCGCACGCCGCGCACCTGGCTGAACGGCAGGGTCTCGCCTTGGGCCAACTTGTCGGCGACGTCGGTCAGGCCGGGGTCGAACCGACCTGCAAAGACATCGGCCATCACCTCAAGCGCGTCGTCATTGCGGCCCAGCTGCGACAGAATCTCGACATTGGCCAGCACCGCGCGGCGTGTCATCGTTGCTTGCTGCCCGTCTTCGCCCGAGAAGATCGCATCGGCGCCTTCGAAATCACCGACCGAAGCCAAGGCCATCGCCTTGTGATACAGTGCAAAGCCGCGCAAACCCGCCTCGTCCCCCAGCTTGTCGAACTGGGCCAGCGCCTTGCCGACCGAGCCCGCACCCATATGGGCCCACCCAATCAGCAGGCCATCCACCAACAGGCTGACCGCCTGTTCGCCTTCAGTGCGGCTCAACAACTCGTCATAGGCTTCGGTCGTGATCAGGTTCGCGACAACGGCCATGGAGGCCATCTGACTGCCCAACCCCAAAGCCTCAAGCGTTTGTGCCACCGGCAAGGCACGTTCCACCTGCCCCAAGGCCAATTGCGACAGGATCACATTCTCCATCAGGCCAGGATTCTTGGGGTCCTTCATCAAGGCTTGGGTGTAATACCGCGCCGAGGCCTCAAAATCGCTGTCATAGATAGCCTGCCGCCCCGCCAGATACGATCCGGCCCCGGTGTCCGCCTGGACGACGGTCGGGAGTGTCAGCGATATGGCCAAAGCGACGGCTGCCGCGGTACGAACGAGGGGAAACACCAAATGCCTGCCTTTTTCTCATGAGCTCGGGCTAAAGCTAGGCCGTCCCGCGGTCCGAGGCAATGCTGCTCGGCTTCACATGGTAGACAGCGACAGGTTTTTGCCCATTCACCAGGCCCACATCGCCTGCGATCCGCTTAAGTCGCCGCCAATCAGCGGTACCGCGCCGAGCGACGAGCCAGGCGCCCGGCCCAACCAGAGAAGGTGTCCCAATAGGGGCACCGACGATGGGCGGGAGCACTCCCGATACCGTGACCCACCCAAACACGCGTTCAGCGCGCCAACCAGGCCGAATGGCTCTGCACGCCAAACTCCGGGTCGGGCGTGTCCGGCAGCACGGCCAGCATCTCGATCGAATGGCCATCGGGATCCTTGAAGTAGAGCGACAGGGCAGGCATCCATCCTATCACCACCGGCTCGGTCACAGGTTCGCCGTGAAACCCCAACGGTTGAATGCCTTGGGCCATGAGCGTCTCGCAACCAGAGATCACCGCGCCCAAGTCGCACCGAAAGGCAAAGTGCAGCGTCATGTTCAACGGCCCTGAACCTGACTGCCACAGCCCCAACATCCCCTTTTCCTTCTTCCCAACCCAAAAGAACGCAACCTTCCTGTCCGGCAGCACCTCGGCCAACTCCAACCCGAGTTTGTCGCGATAGAAAGCAACCGACCGCTCAAGATCTCGCACCGGAAGATGCGTTTCATATATCCCGAGAATATTCGCGCTCACGGCCGCCCCCCGCTTTTTTTGATCAAGATGCAGGCCTTACCTTGCGACCTCAAGCACACTTGAGATCAAGACAAAAAAAACGCCGGGCGCTTTGGGGCACCCGGCGTCTGCATTGCTGTATCTGGACCAGATCACATATTGGGATAGTTGGGGCCGTCGCCGCCCTGCGGAGTGACCCAAGTGATGTTCTGGCTGGGGTCCTTGATGTCGCAGGTCTTGCAGTGGACGCAGTTCTGGAAGTTCACCACAAAGTCCGGCTTGCCGTCCTTTTCGACCACTTCGTAGACACCTGCCGGGCAGTAACGCTGCGCCGGTTCGTCGAACTGGGGCAGGTTCACATTGACGGGGATGTTCGGGTCGGCCAGGCGCAAGTGGCAGGGCTGGCTTTCCTCGTGGTTGGTGGCCGCAAACGACACATTGGTCAGGCGGTCGAACGACAGGACGCCGTCGGGTTTCGGGTAGTCGATCGGCTGGTAGTCCGCTGCCTTGCCGGTCGAATCCGCGTCGTTTTTGCCGTGGCTGACAGTACCAAACAGCGAGAAGCCGAAGGTGTTGGTCCACATGTCCAGACCACCCAGCATCAGCGATGCGGTCAGGCCCCACTTGGACCAGATCGGCTTGACGTTGCGGACCTTTTTCAGATCGCTGCCGATGGGGCCGGTGCGCACTTCGACTTCGTAATCGGACAGCTCATCGCCCGAACGCTCGGCCTTGATCGCGTCATGGGCGGCTTCGGCCGCGGCCTTACCGGACAGCATTGCGTTGTGGTTGCCCTTGATGCGCGGCACGTTGACCATGCCGACCGAGCAGCCCAGCAGCGCCACACCAGGTGCCACCATCTTGGGCATCGACTGATAGCCGCCCTCGGTGATCGCACGCGCGCCATAAGCCACGCGCTTGCCGCCTTTGAGCAGGTCCGCGACGACGGGGTGGTGCTTGAAGCGCTGGAATTCCATGTAGGGGAACAAGTGCGGGTTCTTGTAGTTCAGGTGCACCACGAAACCGACGTAAACCTGATTGTTGTCCAGGTGGTAGATGAACGAACCGCCGCCCGCGTTCGAGCCCAAAGGCCAGCCCATCGTGTGGGTGACAGTGCCTTCCTTGTGCTTGGCCGGGTCGACTTCCCAGATCTCTTTCATGCCAACGCCAAATTTCTGCGGCTCTTTCCCGGCCTGCAGGTCGTATTTGGCGATGACTTCTTTGGCGAGCGAGCCACGGACACCTTCGGACAGGAAGACGTATTTGCCGTGCAGCTCCATCCCCGGTTCGGTGTTGGGGCCGTAAGACCCGTCCTGTTCCAGACCAAAGACACCGGCGACGACGCCTTTGACTTCGCCGTTGTCACCATAAACCAGCTCTGAACACGCCATGCCGGGGAAGATTTCGACACCCAGCTCTTCGGCTTGCTCGGCCATCCAGCGGCAGACGTTGCCCATCGATACGATGTAATTGCCGTGGTTGTTCATCAGCGGCGGCATGGGGAAATTCGGGATGCGGATCTGACCCGCCTCGCCCAGCATGTAGAAGTTGTCTTCTTTGACCGGAACGGTCAGGGGCGCGCCCTTTTCTTTCCAGTCCGGGATCAGCGCATCTAGGCCGCAGGGGTCCAGAACCGCGCCTGACAGGATGTGCGCGCCAACTTCCGAGCCTTTTTCCAGAACGACGACGTTCAGGTCTGCATCCAGCTGTTTCAGACGAATGGCCGCCGACAGACCCGCAGGGCCTGCACCGACGATCACTACGTCGTATTCCATCGCTTCGCGTTCAATCTCGGCCATTTGGTGGCGCTCCTTGGCTATCTTTTCGCTAGTGGCCCCGTTGGGCGCAATTTTGTTTCGTGGGTGATTACCCTTTGGGGGCCCCCAAGGTCAAATAAAACTGAGCGTCACATGCTGCATCGCGGCAATCAGGTCTCGGGTGTGTCGCCCATGAGATACCTTGGGCCGCTTCCGCGCTTTTTTGCCCGATCTTCTGGGTTGTACAGCCTGCAATTGGGCAGGCTGAGGCAGCCGCACCCAATACATCCGTCCAAATTGTCACGCAATCGCAGCAAAGTGTTGATTCGCTCGTCCAGATGTTTGCGCAGCCCTTTGCTGATCCGGTTCCAATCCGCCTTTGTTGGTGTCCGGTTGCCGGGCAGTCCGCTCAGCACCTCACGGATCTCAGGCAGGGACAGGCCAAATTGCTGCGCAATCATCACAAAACTCAGTCGCCGGATATCTGCACGCTGATAGCGTCGTTGCCCACCCGGGTTACGCCAGGGCGCGATTAGACCCTGATCCTCGTAGTACCGAATGGCAGAAACAGCCAATCCAGTTCGTTCGGCCAAAGCACCGATTGGAAGTCCGTCAGAAGGGGGCATAGTACCTCACAAAAAATAGCTTGACCTAAAGTTAGGTTTAGAAATTAGGCTACCTCAAGATCAACAAAGCTGCAAAGGAATTGAGCCAGATGACAGCCACTTTGGAACACACAAACTTCACCGTCGCCGACCCTCGCGCCACTGCCGCCTGGATGCACAAGGTTTTTGGGTGGAAAACCCGTTGGGAAGGTGACTCGCTGGCGGGTGGATACACTGTGCATGTCGGATCGGATGACAGTTATCTCGCCCTCTATGCACCAAAGGCCCCGCAAACCTCGCAAGAAAGCAGCTATGACATGATTGGCGGGCTCAACCACGTGGGGGTGCTGGTGAATGACATCAAGACGACCGAGGCATTGGTACGCGACGCTGGGTTTGAGCCGCACAATCATGCCGACTATGAGCCAGGACAAAGGTTCTACTTTGACGACGACAACGGCATCGAGTTCGAAGTCGTGTCCTACAAATAGGCCTTCGCCTGCGTGGCGACACGCTTGCCTCTTGCAATCTGCCCCGGGTTTAGGTCAGGTATCCTTCAACCCAAACAGTCGCCCCGGCGCTTTTTACGCGGCGGGGCGACAGATATTTTAAGTGGACCGGTTGCAGATGGAAAAGATCCCAATGACCCCGTCGGGGTTTGCAGCACTCGAAACCGAGTTGAAGCACCTGAAATCCGTTGAACGCCCCGCCATCATCGAGGCCATCGCCTCGGCGCGCGAATTGGGCGACCTGAAGGAAAACGCCGAATACCATTCGGCCCGCGAAAAGCAGGGCTTCATCGAAGGGCGCATCAAAGAGCTAGAAGGCGTTTTGTCCCTGGCCGAGGTCATCGACCCCGCCAAACTGAAGGGCACCATCAAGTTCGGCGCCAAGGTCACGCTGGTCGACGAAGACACCGACGAGGAAAAGACCTGGATGATCGTTGGCGAACATGAAGCCAACATCGAAAAGGGCCTGTTGAACATAAAATCGCCTATCGCCCGTGCTTTGATCGGCAAAGACGAAGGCGACAGCGTTGAGGTTCGCACCCCAGGTGGTGTACGATCCTACGAGGTTCTGAATATCGAGTTTTCCTAACGGATTGACGCCCATGTCCGGCCCCTCGCCCGACCCAAATTCTGCACAGCCCACGCCGCTTGGGATTTATGACAAGCCCAAGCAATCGGCCATCACGGGAATTGAACTGGCAGCCATTGCATTGAGTGTGCTGTGGCTGGGCGGTGCGATTGCGTTCTTTACGTTTGGACCGCCGATCGGCGAGCAATTGGGCGAGATCGGCTATCTGGTGGCAATGTTGGCCGTGTTCATGCCGGTGGCGATGATTTGGGTTGCAGCCACCGCGGCGCGGTCCAGCCGTGTGATGCGCGAAGAAAGCCAACGCTTGCAAACTGCCATTGATGCGATTCGACACGCTTATGTGACACAGCAGCAGCGTGCGTCGGTTGGACAAGAACCGTCCGTGGCCAAAAAGCTGGATGAGATTGCCGAAACGGCGCGCAAGACGGAAACCACATTGGCGACCTTCTCGACAAAGCGCCGTGATGGCGTGCGCCCTGCGCAAGCGGAATCCGCTGCTGCGGTTGATGATGCCGCAAATCAAGGTTCGCTTGAACTGGGAACTCCGGCCGAAGCCCTGTCGCCGCCCCTGCCGCAGGATGACTTCATTCGTGCTCTCAACTTCCCCGAAACCGCAGAAGACACTGAAGGGTTCGCAGCGCTCCGACGCGCACTCAAGGACCGCAAGGCTGCGCAGTTGATCCAGGCCGCGCAAGACGTGCTGACGTTGTTGTCACAAGACGGTATCTACATGGACGACCTGCGCCCCGACATGGCCCGCCCCGAGGTGTGGCGTCAGTTTGCACATGGTGCCCGTGGACGAGCTGTCGCCGCTTTGGGGGGCGTGCGGGATAGATCTTCGCTCGCTTTGACGGCGGGAAGAATGAAGCAAGATCCGATCTTTCGGGATGCGGCGCATCATTTCCTGCGTAAGTTCGATCAAATGTTTACGGATTTCGAGGCCGTCGCAGAGGATGCTGAGATTTCAGCACTCAGCGAAACCCGCACCGCGCGCGCCTTCATGCTTTTGGGCAGGGTGGCCGGTACATTTGACTAACACGTGAGCGTTTTTGCGGACGGCCCCCAGCCGTGTTTTGCAAGCCGCTATTGCCCATGCAGAATTTCGTGCCCCCGGCAAACACCTGAGAACGTCGAAAAACCTGAAAAGCCCGTCGGTTGCCACTTCTTGGAAGAAACGTAACCCGCTAGCTCATGGATCAAAGGCCATAGCTAGTGAATGGAATGAAACGCACGGGATCTCCTGGTTGGATTTGCCGCGCGCCGTCTTCGATCTCGATCAGTCCTTCGGCCCAACTGAGGCCGCTGATCCGCCCTGATCCTTCTGATTTGAAGGCCTCCACCTTGCCATCCCGGATACGGCCGCGCAGGTATTCACGCCTCCCCGGCTTTTTGCGCTTTTCGAACGCGGCAGGAAGCAAAAAGCCTTGCGGTTCGTTCCAGCCTGCCCCCGCCAACAGCGCCACTGCAGGCCGTGCAAACACCAGCGTACAGACCATGGCCGCGACCGGATTGCCCGGCAAGCCAAAGACGGGCCGACCTTGCCACATCCCCAATGCCAAAGGACGCCCAGGTTTCACCGCAATCCGCCATTCCTGCATCGCACCCGCTTCGGTCAACAGGGCTGATACGTGATCCTCATCGCCCGCGGACGCTCCGCCGCTGGTCAGGATGACGTCTGCCTGCGCCGCGGCGCTGTCGAGCGCCGCGCGCAGCGCAGCCCTGTCGTCTGCGACCCGGCCCATGTCGATTGTCTCTGCTCCAAATCGCCGAACCATCGACAGCAACATGGGACGGTTGGCATCAAATATCTGCCCCTCGCCCGCAGGCTGCCCGGGGTCCACCAGCTCATCCCCGGTCGAAATCACTGCAACCCGCAGCGGCTTGCGTACGTGGACTCGGGCCACGCCGGTCGCAGATAGCAGAGCCAGATCAGCAGGTGTAAGCACCCGTCCGGCAGTCAGCGCGACATCCCCTGCCACCACATCCTCGCCCGCCTTGCGGGCGTTGGCGCCTTGCTTGAGCGGGCCGCGAAAGGCGATTTGGCCGTCATTTGCGTTTACGTCTTCTTCCAGGATCACCGTGTCTACCCCCTTGGGAAGAGCCGCGCCTGTCAGCACCCGCAGCGCCGTTCCCGCAGGCACGGCACCGGCATAAGGCACACCCGCCGCCGCGCGTCCCTGCATCAGCGGCAGGACATGAGCACCTTCGGGCACAGCCCCAGCAAAACCATAGCCATCTACCGCAGAGTTTGCCTGTGGCGGGTTGGACCGCAGTGCGACCACATTCTGCGCCAAGATACGGCCCAAGGCATCGCCAATTGCCACGTCTTCAGCAGCTGTCACCGGGGTCAGACGATCCCGCAACAACGCCAAAGCCTCGTCCACCGGCGTCCAGTTCACGCCAGCAGGCAAGGCAAAACAATCATTCCGCAGGGGCGGTGGGCTCAGGTCAGTCATTTTTGCAGCGCCAGTTCAATCAAACGGTCCGTATAGCCAGTTCCAAAGATCCAAGCCTCTTCCTTGGCCACATCCGGAACCTGCGTCATCAATGTGTCGAACTCTTTGATCTCAAGCAAGGAGATCGCCCGGCTGAGCAATCGAACCTGCACCCGGTCGCGGATTTCCTGCGTCGATGCACCCTGCATCTCCTGTTTGACGGCTGGTTCGATCAGACCTGGCCAAACCTCGGCCAGCACCACCCCGGCGTCATGGCAGCCCTCAAACGGCCAGACGGCCACATCACCGCGCCTGCGCAGTCGAGCCAAGACCGGCAAACCCATCAGAATCTGACTGCCCACCGTGGGATTGTAGAACAGTTGAAAACAGCTCGATGCCGCCTTGGCCTCCAGGTCGGCCGCGCGGCGCTCGGCCACCTGATCGAAGGGAATGCCCTTTTTGACATATGGGATATCCGGCCAGCGATCCTTGTGCGGTTTACCCCAGAACGGCCCCGGCCCATCGAACAGGTGGTTGATCTGCTGAGCCACATCAAAGCGATTGTTGTTGCCCCTGTCGTCATCATCTATCCGCGTCTCAAGCCAATCCCACAGCGCAAAGGGATCATTCGATCCGGTAACACGGCGCGCGAACCCTTTTGGATAGCCAAAGGGGAAATCAAAACCCGCAAACACGCGTCGCCCTGCGGCTGTTTCCGCGTCAAAGAACTCGGCCAGCCACGCCTCGGCCTCTCGCCGGTTGCGGCAGTATACCGGTTCGTCCGACGTCCCTGCCCGCGCGATGCCGATCCAGATCGCGTCTTTCGTGGGCTTTACCGGGCGACGTTGCCCTGCTGACCAATCCACCATCAGAACCGTATCAAACGGCCTCACAAATCAACCTCTTGCGCGATGAAATCTGCAATCGCGGCGGTGTCATCCAGATCAAACACCGGCCGCTCCAAATCCAGAGCCGTGTCACTGGCCACCGCTCGGATCTTGGGATCGTTCGGCGCGATCAACTCGTTGCCCGACGCCTTGCGAAAGGTCTCGATCTTGGGATGAGCTTCACGCTTGTACCCCTCGATCAGCACCAGATCGACCGGGTGGAGCCGACCCAGCAATTCAGCAAGGGGCGGTTCGGACGCACCGCGCAGCTCTTGCATGATAGCTACACGGTTTCTTGAGGCCAAAACCACCTCTTGCGCACCTGCTTGCCGGTGGCGGTGACTGTCGGTGCCGGGGTGGTCCACATCCGCGCTGTGGTGCGAGTGCTTGATCGTCGAGACGCTCAACCCGCGCGCGGTGAACTCGCTCACCAGCCGCTCCATCAACCCGGTCTTACCCGAGTTCTTCCACCCCGTGACGCCATAAATCTTCATAGCATCGTCTCGGCCTGCGCGAGGTCTTCGGGTGTGTTGATGTTGAAGAATGCGTTGTCGTCAAAGGGGGCCGAGGCCGCGCCGTGCTTGTCGGTCCACAGCACCACCTTGCGCAGCCCATCCTGAAGTGCCGCGCGCAAGTCGGCCCGCAAGTTGACGGGCCAAAGGCCAAAGGTCGGGTGCCGATTCATCCGCCCCTCTTCATGGGTCGCCGCCAGAGCAATCGGCGTACTGGCGCGCTCAGCGGCACGGGTCAGACGCTCAGTCAGATCTTCGGGAAAAAACGGCGTGTCTGCGGCAGCTGTTACGATGTGAGTGAAACCCTGATCCGCAGCATATTCCATCCCCGCCAGAACACCGGCCAACGGTCCCGGATAGTCGGCCAGGCTGTCAGGCACCACGGGCAGACCATATTCAACAAACCGCTGCGGATCGCCATTGGCATTCAGCACCAACCTGTCCACCTGCGGCCCTAGCCGGTCAATAACGCGATCCAGCAGGCTGCGCCCACCCAGGACCAAAGCGCCCTTGTCGCCACCGCCCATCCGGCGGGCCTGGCCCCCGGCCAGGATCACTCCGAGAGGTTGTTGCATTCACTTATTCTCCGGCACTTTTTCTACGGTGTTTCTTGTCCTCGACCGGCACGCTGGCTGGATCGACGTCGCGCACCACGCGATCTTCACCCGACAGACACACGAACCGCTGTCCGCGCATCCGGCCGATCAGGGTCAGGCCGACCTCGCGCGCGATCTCAACGCCCCAGGCGGTGAAGCCGGACCGCGAGGCCAGCACCGGGATACCCATCATCGCGGTCTTGATCACCATCTCGGAGGTCAGCCGTCCAGTGGTATAAAGGATCTTGTCTGACGCCCCCTCACCCGTGGACAGCATCCAACCCGCGATCTTGTCGACGGCGTTGTGGCGGCCAACGTCTTCCATATAAACCAAGGGTTTGTTTTCGTGACACAGCACGGTGCCATGGATCGCTCCTGCCTCCAGGTAAAGTGACGGGGTGCGGTTGATCTTGGCAGACAGGCCATAGAGCCACGAAGTGCGGACCTGCACCGCGGGCAGGCGCACGTCCTCGAGCCCCTCCATCATATCGCCGAACACAGTCCCAACAGCGCAACCACTGGTGCGGGTCTTCTTCTTGAGCTTTTCCTCATAGGATGTCTCTCGCTCGGTGCGTATCACAACGGTTTCGAGGTCGTCATCATAGTCGGTGCTGGTGATCACATCATCAGGCAGCAACATGCCCTGATTGCGAAGAAACCCAAGTGCCAGGTACTCGGGATAATCCCCGATCGTCATCGCGGTCACGATTTCCTGACTGTTGAGGAAGATCGTCAGGGGGCGTTCTTCGACCACGGAAATCTGTGTGGCCTGCCCGTTCTGGTCGAACCCTTCGACCGCGCGGGTCAACCGCGCCGCGCCCGGATCGGGGGCAATGATATAGTCCGACAGATCGTCCGAGATAGCCAATTGCAACCCTTCCCCAAGCCCGTTACCTGTTTCGAGCTTAACTTAGGATTTCCTCATGGCATTCACCACATCGAATTCCTTTTACTGGAAAGGCTTTCGCGACGGTTCGCCCTTTGTGCTGGTCGCGATCCCCTTTGGCACCCTGTTTGGCGTTCTGGCGACCGAGGCCGGATTGGACATCGTGCAAACCATGACCTTTACGGCCACGGTCTTTGCTGGGGCGGCACAGTTCACCGCACTTCAGTTGTTGCAGGAAGAGACGCCGACCCTGATCGTCCTGGCCTCGGCCCTCGCAGTGAACCTGCGGGTGGCGATGTATTCGGCGGCGCTGACACCGTATCTGGGCGGGGCGCCGCTATGGCAGCGCGCGGTAGCAGCCTATTTCGTGGTGGATCAATCCTATGCCTGTTCGACGGTTCAGTTCGAGAAAGAACCGGACATGACGGTGCCGCAAAGGATGGCTTATTTCTTTGGCTCGATCTCTCCCATCGCGCCGCTTTGGTATCTGTGCACCTATCTGGGCGCGGTGCTGGGGACGCAGATCCCCGACAGTTGGGCGTTGGATTTTGCGCTGCCGATCACGTTTCTGGCGATGCTGGGGCCGATGCTGCGCACCCTGCCCCATGTGATCGCGGCACTGGTCGCGATTGTTGTGGCGCTGTTGACCACGGCGGTGCCCTATAACTTGGGGCTGTTGATTGCCGGATGCATCGGCATGATGGCGGGCGCACAGGCCGAGGTCATGCTGGAACGCAGAAAGGTGCAGGCATGAGCAGCATCGACCCCACCACAATGTGGATCGTGATCGTCGGCATGGCGGTCGGCAGCTTTGTCCTGCGCTTTGTCTTTATCGGCTTTGTCGGCGATAGAGCAATGCCACCCTGGCTTCTGCGTCATCTGCGCTATACTGCCGTCGCCATTCTGCCTGCGCTGATCGCACCGCTGGTGGTGTGGCCCGCCGCAACCGGAGGCCAACCAGACCTGCCCCGAACCAGTGCCGCCACTGTGGCTTTGGTGGTGGGCCTGCTCACCAAGAACGTGATCGCCGCGATCTTTTCCGGTGCGGCAACGCTGTATGGATTGCTATACCTGATTGGCTAGGCCGGACTCGGGGCCACTCCCGCCCGTCGTTGATGCCCCTGCGGGACATCGCCTCCCGTTGGGCCGAGCCTCGCTGCGCTCGGCTGTTGGCGCTAGTGGCGAACCTGTCACCCCAAGCGAGGCCGCGCCGGGCTTTGCCCGGCGCCCGGCCCAAAGCCGTTAGCGGTGCTGACGCAGTCAGAATCGCTCGGGTGCGGGAGCGCTACGAATCCCGTAGCTACATGAGCACACAGCAGGTTACGAAAAAGGTGAACGGATCAACCACCTGCCGCCGCTTGGGCGTTCAGCTTGGCGTTGTTCTCGGCCAGGCCCTTCTGCAGATCGGCATCGTCGTCCTCATAGTACCGCTCAGTCTTCACGCCCGGCATCTGCTCGAATTGGTCTGACAGGTCGGTTGGCTGGAACCCCGACTTGATGCCTGCGAACCCCGGTACCTGTTGCAGCAATTGCGAAGTCGCGCTGGCGCAAAAAGCGCCTGGAACCGGGCCCATCTGCTTGGCCAGTTGATACGCCATTTCGGCCTGTTGAGGCGTAACCTCGATCTCTTGCACCACAACGTGGTGGGTCGAGCGCGCGTGTGAGGCGCGATAAGCCTGCTCCACCGCTGGGGTGATGCCATAAAGAACATCATTTCGCTCTGGCACAATATCGGCCTGGAACGAGCCCGCGGGATCGAAAATGATCCGCTCCCGCGCGTTGATCATAAGCGAGGTATGTCCACCGCTGCCGGTGCGGTTGTTGATCATGGTGTAAAGCGTCAGCGTCGCCGGGCCAGGGTCGCGATATGACACCGCAGCAATCTGCGTATCAGTGGCCTGCGGGCCGCGCGTCGAGGCGCAGCCAGCCAACCCAAGCGCAAGCGCGCCGACCAGAAGGAAACGAAACACGCTTTACTCCGCGATCAGATCAGGACGCGAATACAGCGAGAAACAGAAGGATACCGAAGATGACAACACAGGACCAAGTGCAGAACTTGATGAACGCGTTGTACATTGCGGTTTGATCGGTGATGTCCATTTCGCCGTGCTTGTGATCAGCCATGGGTCTTTTCCTATTCGTCTCAATTTTCCGTTGGATACTGGATTTGAAAGCCCCTGTCACCACGTCATTCGCGCGCAGGGCCAATCGCATCCAGAACCGTGCATTGAGAGTACCCGAACCCCCATCGCCAAGGCAGGCCTGAACACGGCCCGCCCCCGAACCGCACGGCCAGATACATTGCCTCGGCGATGGTTTCATAAGCCGCCTCGACAGTCTCAGGCTGCACGTCATAATGCTCAGCCACCTCGTCGACCCGCAGCGAGCCGGTACGTTTTACGCAGCTTTCCAAGGCCTTGTCCGCCGTCAGACGGGCGTCATAACTGTCTTCCGCAGTCTCCGCTGCGCCCGCATTGTGATAAGCACGATCATGAATGACGCAGCAGTTTTCCCAAGGTGGGATCTGATCATGGGCATCCGCAAAATCGGGGAAGTTACGCGCCACCACGCGCCAACTGGACGACAGGCCACCCGAGCAGCCGTCGGTTTCAAACGCGACCAACTCCGAGTCCGCGCGAATCGACATCAGGGCACGGTGCGCAGGCATTTCAAAGGCGCGCGTCACATTGCTCTCTTCTGCTGTGACGGGCAAAGGCAAAGCCATAAACCCGGCAATCAAAAGTCTACGGGCTGGTGTCACGGTAATCTCCGCTTGTCAGGTCCAGCCCGAGCTCCTCGGTCATCCACAACAGCATACGTTCGGTCGGGGTCAGGCCCGCGCGGAACTCCAATACCTGATGGGCCAGCGCGGGTTCATCCGTGATCAACCCGTCCACACCCAGGGAAATCATCTTGGACATCTGCAAGGGATCATTCACGGTCCAGACATACAAATCCTTGCCCGCTGCATTGGTGGCGTTAACCATGGACACATTGGCCATCCCCGCATTCACGGCCAGGAAGTCGCCCTCAAGCGCGGTCAGATCGCCCACACCAGTGGCCGCCAGAACCCCCGTCCGCCATTCAGGTCGCAGTTCGCGCATCTTGAGCACGGCCGGATACTTCAGCGACATGACCGCGATTTGATCCTGCATCCCCAGCTCTTCTACGATCGCTATCACACGGTTTTCCAAATCCACATCGTGACCGTAATACTTCAACTCGATCAGCACCTTGGATTTGCCCCGCGCGGCTTGCAGGACGTCGTGCAGCGAGGGTGTGCGCTCGCTGGAAAACGCCGGGTCGAACCAGCTGCCGATGTCGATCTCGGCCAGGTCCGCCATCGTCGCGTCCCAGATCGTCAGGCTGACGCCTGCCAGTTTCATGAAATCGCTGTCGTGCATGACAACCACTTCGCCGTCTGCTGTTTCCTGCACGTCGATCTCGACCCAATCGGCCTCGTCCCCGATGGCCTTGACGACCGAGGCCATGGTGTTTTCCGGACGCGATCCAGCGGCGCCACGATGGGCGATGATCTCGACCTCATCGTCGGCTTCGACGGATTTGAGCAGCCCGTTGCCCATCCAAATGCCACCGACCATCGCAACGATCCCGACCCCAACGGTCAATGCCAGCCGCACCCGCAGGCTCCCGCCATCTGTGGTTTCCGGAGCTTGCAATCGCTGCCCTTCAAAGAACCCGTCAAGGAGAACAGCCAGAGCCCCAAGGGCCACGGCAGACAGGACGATCAGAGCTAGCCCCCAAAGCAGCACAATTGCCATCGACAAGGTCAGCGCCGTTTTCAAATGCCCCTCAGTTATTGGAATCAGGTTGATCGCCAGCCCCGCAACAAATGCGATCACCAGTGAGATCGCCAATCGCACGGCGACCCAAATCACCAACTCGATCTTGAGCCGCGTTTGCTTGCCCTGCATCCGAATGCGGCTTTCGTCAAAAGCATCGCGGGGGCGGATACCTTCGAACAGGACCAGATGCAGCGCAAGCGCCCAGCTCGACAGGCGCAGCAACAGGACGAACGCTAACGCCAACAGGATCACGGCAACAATGCCCGCCGCTGCCAGGAATGAGGGCGGCTTGTAGGTCAGGTAGTAGTTGATGTCATAGTCCCCGGTGGCCCACAGCATGATCACGCCAGCGACCAGTGCGAAAGGCGCAACCAGCAGCAGCACGCGCAGCACAAACAGCAGGCCAAAAACCAACAGCTCTTTCACGTGGCTGACGACAAACCCAAACGCCGCCCAGGATGTGCGCCAGCGGTCGGTCCCATCATAACGCAGGCTGGTGCTCATCACCGCAAAGCTTAGCACCTCGACCGTCAGCAGAATGCTCAGAACGACCAGCGTCGCAAGGAACCCGACGGGGGTCAGGATGAAATAGGCGATGTCCTGATCGGTCAACGCCGGCTGATCCGAGAGCGAGACTGCCAAGTTGATGGTCGCCGCCATGCCGGGCGCGATCAACGCATAGGCCAGCAGGCGCAGCGCCATGTAAAGTGGTACAAACACCCGGCGTCTGGCCCAGGCCTGTGCATAAGCCTCTGTTACCGTGGAATAACGCGACACGAAAATCTCCCCTTCAATGCAGGCATTGAACGATGGGAAGCCGACCAAAGCAAGGGAAAGACTGCAGAAACCTCCGCCATCTGAAATGCGCCCCGTCTCGCGGTGTTGTCGAGGCGAACCCATCTCTTTGCGGTGCCGCGCCGCGCGTCAGCGCGGCGCCCGGCCCAACGGGAGGAGGGCATCTTTGATGCCTGATCGACGGTCGGGAGCGCCCCTGAACTGAGACGCACCAACCCAGCGAACCCTGTGTCAGCCCTCGTCCGAGGCTTCCAGGTCGGCTGCCAAGCGAAAGCCGATGCGCGTGGCGGGCGTGTCTTCCTTTGGTTTGGGCAGGGCCCGCAGCATCACATTCAACTGGCTCACGTGTTGCACCAACTGTGTGCGGACACCGTTTGAATCGCTGCCATAGAAGGTGATGATATCCGGATCGAAATATCCCATTCCCTCGATCCGCAGCACCCCAGCGTCACCGCCGGTGAATCCCATGGCGACCTCATGCTCACCGTCCAGCTGCTCTTCAAAGCTGCGTATGTAAAGGATCAGCCGCTCATAGGCCCAGCGCGACGGGCTTTTGGCCTCCGCAGGTTTTTGCAACTGAGCAGGCACCGGGCCCAGCTTGGGTTGACGTTCAGGGTCTGCATGGACCTCGTGATGGCGCGGCAGAGCCGCTGCTTCTGCCGCTTCTGCCGCCGTTTCGATCTTGTCGTCCATGCTATTGTCCCTGAATTTAGTCTTTGCGCTGATACAGCCAGGCCCCATCCTCACGACGGGTCCGGATCACCGCTCCGATATGGTAGAGGTGGTTCACATGCGCAACGGCCTCGACCAGGGCCAGGCCATATTCACCCTCTCCAATGGTGCGCTTGAACAAGGGCGCAAAACATTCGGACGCGGTTTTTGGTGTGTCCAGATGGTTCAGCAGGCGTTTCAACGCGCCATGGTGATTGTCGATCAACTGGCGCATCCGCATCGGCAGTCCAGTAAAGGGTAGCTTGTGGCCGCCCAGCGCCAGATGATCCTCTCGCGCCAATGGGGCAAGCCGCTCGCAGGCCTCAAGCCATTCGGCCAACGGATCAGCCAGCGGTTCAGTTGCATAAACACCGATGTTGGGACTGATCGAAGACAGGATCTGGTCGCCGGTGATCACCAGATTGTCGTCCCGGCTCCAGAATGTGGCATGTTCAGGCGCGTGGCCGTTGCCCATATGCACGTCCCAATCGCGCCCGCCCATGCGGAACACGTCACCCTGCTTGATCCGCCGGAACCCCAGTGGCATCGGGTAGACCATATCCGAGAAATTGAACGGACGATCCGCTATCCGCTTGGCCAGGATTTCGGCATCCATGCCCGCCGAACGGTAATAATCCAGCGTCTCTTCCGGCCAGTTTTCCTGAACGTCCAGCGTCAGCATGCGCGAAAACAGCCACGCCGTGCGCGTTGTGACCAGTTCGGCCCCATGCTCGGCCTGAAACCAGCCCGCCAGCCCCATGTGATCGGGGTGGTGGTGGGTCACCACCACGCGTGACACAGGCTTGCCGCCCAGCGGTCCAGCCATCAACTGTTCCCAGATGGCGCGCGATTTCTTGGACGCGAACCCGGTGTCGATCACGGTCCAGCTGTCACCCTCGTCCAAAGCATAGACATTGACATGGTCCAGCTTCATCGGCAGCGGCAACCGCATCCACAGCACGCCCTCGGCCACTTCGATGGCCTCACCCGGTGCCGGTGGTGTGTCCCAAGGGTATCGCATCGCCAGCGTCTGCGCCCCGTCCATCAGGCGACCAGCTCGTCGATGGTCAAACCATAAACATCGGCCGAGCCGTTCTGCGCCTGCGCCAGCAGACCAGTGTGTTCCGGCAACAGGGCGTTGATATAGAAACGCGCCAGCTTTTCACGCGGGCCACCCGGATCGGCCAAAGCGGCCACCAGATGATAGTGGCCACCCAGAACACGCGCAAAGGCTTGCAGATAGGGAACTGCGCCAGCGAAACGATCGTTCAAATCACCTTGCGCCACCAGCCATTCAGTTGCCTCGCGCAGGGTTTCCGTGGCTTCCCATACCGGACCGGCGAGTTCCGGCACCGTGGCACGGGCGCGCTCGGCGTGATCTTCGATCTCGTCCAGCAGCTTGGCCGCAGCCTCTCCCCCGTCCATCATCTTGCGTGCCACAAGATCCATGGCTTGGATGCCATTGGTGCCCTCATAAATCGCGGTCACGCGCACGTCGCGATAGAACTGCGCCGCGCCGGTTTCTTCGATAAAGCCCATGCCGCCGTGCACCTGCACACCTGTCTCGGCCACGCGCATTCCCGTCTCTGTGCCAAAGGCCTTGGCAATCGGGGTCAGGAACGCCGCACGCGCCGCCCACTCCGCATCATCTGTGGCGGTTTGCATGTCGATGGCTGCCGCGCAGTTCAGCAGGATTGCCCGCGAGGCAAAGACGTCAGCTTTCATGCTCATCAGCATCCGGCGCACGTCGGCGTGGTCCACGATCGTCCCGCTCGGTGTCTTGCCCTGCTTGCGCTCCAGCGCATAGGCTAGCGCGTGCTGATAGGCGCCTTCGGCAACACCAACACCCTGGCCGCCAACACCCAGGCGCGCATTGTTCATCATGGTGAACATGGCGGCCATGCCGCCGTGCTCCTTGCCCACAAGCCAACCCTTGGCGCCATCAAACTGCATAACGCAGGTTGGCGAGCCATGCAGACCCATCTTGTGCTCCAGGCTCACCACCTTGAGGCTGTTGGCGACGCCCGCCTCGCCATTGTCGTCGGGTAGGTGCTTGGGCACAATGAACAGGCTGATGCCCTTGGTGCCAGGCACCCCATCCGGCAGGCGCGCCAGAACCAGGTGGCAGACGTTGCTGGCAAAGTCATTATCACCCCAAGAGATATATATTTTCTGCCCGGTCACCGCATAGCTGCCATCGCCATTGTCCACGGCTTTGGAGCTGAGTGCACCCACGTCCGACCCGGCCTGAGGTTCGGTCAGGTTCATTGTGCCCGACCATTCACCCGACATCAGCTTGGGCAGAAACAGCTCCTTGATGGCATCGCTGGCATGATGTTCCATCGCTTCGATCTGCCCCTGGCTCATCAGCGGCGCAAGTTGCAGCGACAGGCACGCAGCGCTCATCATTTCGTTCACAGCAGTGGTCACGGTCATCGGCAGGCCCATGCCGCCATACTCGGGATCACCACTCATCCCGATCCAGCCCCCTTCTGAAATGGCTTTCCAGCCATCTGAATACCCTGGCGACGTGCGAACAACACCGTTCTCCAGGCGCGCAGGCTCCAAGTCGCCGGGACGCTGTAAGGGCGACATCACCTCTTCGCACATCTTGCCAGCCTCGGTCAGGATCGCATCGACAACATCGTCCGAAGCTTCCGAGAATGTCTCGGTCTCCGCAATCTGATCAAAGCCTGCTACATGGCGGAGCAAGAACTGGTAGTCGGTGACTGGTGCGCGATAGGGCATTGGTTCCCTCGGATGTTTGGGCGGTGCATGGCCTTGGCATCCAAGGCAGGCATCGGTAAAGACAGGGTTTGGACGATTACCTATCCAGCGCCCCCTTGCAAGCAACCAAAACGCCGCGTCACCGACCATGAATCGTAAGGACACATCATATTTGACGGCCTGCCCCGCCGACATTGTCGCGGCGGCCGATCTGCTGCGCGCGGGCCAGCTCGTCGCATTCCCAACCGAAACGGTCTACGGCCTTGGCGGGGATGCCCGCAACAATGATGCCGTCGCGGGGATCTATACGGCCAAAGGACGGCCCAGCTTCAACCCATTGATTGCCCATGTCCCAAATACCGAGGCCGCCAAGCGCCATGTCGTCTGGACGGATGAGGCCGACCGCCTGGCGCAAGCCTTTTGGCCCGGACCGCTGACGCTGGTTCTGCCGCTCAAGCCGGATCACGGGATCTCTCCCCTGGTCACCGCTGGTCTTGATACACTGGCGGTGCGCGTTCCTGCTCATGACACGGCTCGCGCATTGCTGGCCGAATTCGACGGGCCAGTCGCGGCGCCTTCGGCCAATCCATCGGGCCGGATCAGCCCGACAACTGCGGCGCATGTGCGCGCCGGTTTGGACGGGCGCATTGCGGCGGTTCTGGATGACGGCCCTTGCGGCGTTGGGTTGGAATCCACCATTGTCGGACTGGCCGGCACGCCCACGCTGCTCCGCCCCGGAGGGCTGTCTGCCGAAATGATCGAGGCGTGCCTGGGCCAACCCATCGACATCTACAAGCAGGGCGACGCCCTGTCCGCCCCCGGTCAGCTGCAATCGCATTACGCGCCGGAATCAAGTGTTCGGTTGAACGTCGAGGCCCCTGTTGGCGACGAAGTTGTGCTCGGTTTCGGCAATGTACCCTGCGATCTGAACCTGTCCGCAGCAGGTGACCTTACCGAAGCTGCAGCCAATCTGTTCTCGGCCCTGCACCAGCTGGACAGCACGGGGCGCCCAATTGCCGTCTCTCCAATACCTGAAAAAGGATTGGGATTGGCGATCAACGACCGCTTGCGCCGCGCAGCTGCCCCACGGGGGGCATGATCAGGCGTGACCGGCGCTGGCCGATAGGGTCAGTGGATCAATGCCAAGGGACTTCAGCGCCCCTTCCCACTTGTTGCTGTCATCCAGATCGAACACCAGCTCCAACTCGGCGTCCGCGGTCAGCCAGCCGTTTGCCGCGATCTCATCTTCCAACTGACCGGGTCCCCAACCAGAATACCCCAACATCAGCAACCCACGCGTGGGCCCGTCGCCGTTGGCAATATCTTCGAGCACATCCAGGGTTGCAGACATGCTGAAACCGCCTCCGATCTCGAGGGAATGAAGGTTTGCCTCGTAATCCGACGAGTGCAGGACAAAGCCGCGACCGGTTTCCACGGGACCGCCAAATCGCACAGGACGCTCGCCGATACGGCGTGAGGGGCATTTGATGTCCAATTGCTCCAACAGCGCCGAGAGGGGCAGATCAGCGGGCTTGTTCACGATCAGCCCCATGGCACCGTCGTCGCCATGGCTGCAAACATAAACCACTGAATGGGCAAAGCGGGGATCGCCCATGCCGGGCATGGCTATCAACAGCTTGCCGGTCAGATTCATCTTGGTGTTCTCTTGCTCCATGTACCCCAAGAATGGACACGCCCCGGCGACGGTGCAAGGGCCGAGGTCACAAACAAGGGAAATATTCCCGGACTGACCCGAACGTGACTTGGATTTCATCGCCGAAACGCGCATCTAAGGGTCATGCTTAGATCTATTGCCTTGGCCGTTTGCCTAACCGTTCCCTCTGTTACCGCCGCGCAAGTGGGTGGGCTGGATGACATCGTTCAGCTTGAAATTCTGGACGGAGGCCAGACCGACCACGGCACCTATATCGGTGCGGTCAAGGTGACGCTGGCCGACGGGTGGAAGACCTATTGGCGCGCGCCAGGCGATGCGGGCATTCCACCGCAGTTCGATTGGCGCGGGTCGCGCAACGTTGGCGAGGTTTCGTTCACATGGCCCTCGCCCAAGGTTTTTGACCAGAACGGCCTGCGCACCATCGGGTATGAAAACCAGTTGATCCTGCCGGTCGAGATCACGCCAAAGCGCGCAGGCAAACCGGTTCAATTGAAAGGGCGGATGTCATTTGGCGTGTGCAGTGATGTCTGCGTTCCTGCCCAGCTGAAATTCGACCACGATCTGGACGCATCTGCCGGTCGCAACCCCACAATTGCCGCTGCGCTTGCCGCGCGTCCCTATTCGGCGCGCGAGGCCGGGGTGAAATCCGCCACATGTCGTCTGTCGCCCACCAAGGACGGAATGCAGATCGAGGCCAGGGTGCGCCTGCCTGCTACCGGTGGGACCGAGATGATGATCATCGAACCGGGCGATCCGTCGCTTTGGGCGTCCGAGCCGCAAACCCGACGCGAGGGCAATGTGTTGACCTCTACCGCCGAGCTGATCAGCGACAGCGGAACCGCCTTTGCGATTGACCGTTCCGCAATCCGCCTAACGGTTCTGGGCGGGGCGCATAGTGTCGATATCAAAGGCTGCACACCGGGCTGATCCATGAGTTCACCTATCCCCAAACTCGGCGCGTTGGCCGTCGTTATCCGTGACGGCCACGTGCTGCTGGCGCAACGCAAGAAACAGCCCGACGCGGGGCTTTGGGGCTTTCCCGGTGGTCATGTGGAATGGGGCGAAACAGCGTTGACCGCGGCCAGCCGCGAGTTGCGAGAAGAAACCGGCGTTGTCGCCGAACCCTTGGAATACCTGACAAACTACGACCTGATCCGGCGGGACGATGCGGGCCAGACCGTCACGCATTACCTGCTGGTTGGCGTGTTGTGTTCCTACATCGAAGGCACCCCGCGCGTCGTTGACGAAATCGCGGACGTTCGATGGGTGCCTTTTGACGTGGTTCAGGCCAGAGCGCTGCCGATGAGCGCGCGGGTCACTGATCTTTTGGACCTGGCCCTTACGCGCGCGACGTAGTGCGGCGCGCAAAAACCGCGAACCCAAGGATCATCGCCACCACCAAGATGACCAAGGCCCCCAAGAAGAACAGAGCAATCCCCGCCTGCAAGACAGGCAACCCGCTCAACGCCGGCGCAATGGCGCTGAGTTGCGTGGGCAGCGCACCGTTGACCAGCGGCCAAACCATCGTTGTACCCAGCCACGCCAGCATTGCCGCCCACGTCAGGTAGACCACGCCCCGCACACGGCGATCCGGCCCACGCATCGCGCGGCGCATGGCGGTCAAAGGGCGTGACACATCATTCTGGATCGCGACCAGCGCAGGCACGACCAACAGAACCAAAAACATGCCGAACCCCAGACCATAGACCAGGGTGATCACGGTGGGTTTGAGGAACTGCGCCTGCTGCGATTGCTCGTACATCAGAGGCGCCAACCCCAGAACCGTCGTCAGCGTCGTCAGCATCACCGGGCGCAACCGGTCAGCGGCACCGTCGATGATCGACGGGACAAGCCCGCGTTCCTTGGCGTATTCGTCGATGGTTGTGACCAGGACAATCGAGTCGTTGATGATGATCCCTGTCATGCCCAACAAACCCACAACCGTGAACATGCTCAGCGGAACCTCCCACAGGTAGTGACCCCAGATGGTGCCCACCAACCCAAAGGGAATGATTGCCATGACCACCAAGGGCCGCGTCCAGCTGGCAAAGACCCAGGCCAGCACCAGATAGATGCCCGTCAGACACAGGATCAGGCCGGTGCGCGCATCATTGAGGAATTCGTCCTCTTGCTCGCTCAGGCCCGACATGCGCCATTCGACCTGATGTTCGCTGGCGATCTTGGGCAGGATCTCTTCGCTCAAGGCGCGGTTGATCTCTTCTGCGCGGGAGGGATCGTCCTCAGAAATGTCGCCCGTCACCGACACCAGCCGAACGCCATTTTCGCGGCGTACGGTGGAAAAACCGGTGCGCTGATCGACGCTCACAATATCCGCGAGTGGCACATAGACACCCTGCGGGGTACGCATCAGCGTGCGCTCCAGGAAATCGGCAGTCAGCTCGCCTTCGGGCAATTCAACCCGGATTTCAGCGCTGCGGGGGCCATCGGGATATGTCGCGGCCTCGATCCCGTTCAGGCGTGACCTGAGCGCACGGCCAAGCGTTTCGATGGTAAAGCCCAAGGCCTGTCCCTGCGCGGTCAGGTCCAGCACGACCTCTTCCTTGTCATAGGCCAGATTGTCCTCGACCGCCGACACCTCGGGGTAGCGCAGCAATGCAGTTTGAAGATCCTCGGAGGCCTGTTTCAACGTCGTGACTTCGGCTCCATAGAATTGCACATCCAGCGCGTCACCGCCGGGACCTGAACGCCAACCACGGAAACTGACGGTTTCGACCAAGGGATGTCTGGTCACAAAGTCCTGCAACTCGCCCACAAAGGCAAAGCTGGAATAGGGGCGCAGGTCGGCGTCGATCAACTCGATCGAGATACCGCCCAGCAAATCCTTGTCCTTGGTGTCGACACCCGAAAGTCCCCGCCCCGCATTGCCGCCGATTTCGGCCAGGACATAGTCCAGCGGATTGCGGCCATAGCGTTCTTCGTACTGCTTGCCCAACTCTTCGGTCGCACGTTGCATTTCGCGCATCATCTCGAGCGTGTCCGCGCGTGTGGCCCCTTCGACCATGGCAAAGTTGCCAGTGACCGAGCCACGTTCAGGTGCGTTGAAGAATCGCCATTTGACGTCGCCCTGAATGAACAATGCGACTTGGCTGGCCAGAATGACCACTGCACCCGCAAGCACCACATACCGCGCCCAAACAACCCAGCCCATCAGCGGGCGGAATACATGGTCTCGCACCCATCGGAACCCACGGTTCACCACCCGATTGGGCAGGTCGTACCAATGCTCTTTGGCGGAATGCGCAATCGCGTGGCTCATGTGGTTGGGCAGGATCAGGAAACATTCAACAAGCGAGGCCGCAAGGACAGCAATCACCGTGAACGGGATATCCCGGATCAATTCGCCAAAGCGCCCGCCCACAGCTGTCAGCCCAAAGAAGGCGATGATCGTGGTCAGCGTCGCGGCAAATACTGGCATCGCCATTCGCCGCGCCGCCCGTTCCGACGCGACAACGGGATGTTCGCCCAGCCGTCGGGCGCGGAAATCGGCGTGTTCCCCCACAACAATGGCGTCATCCACCACGATGCCCAAAGTGATGATCAGGCCAAACAGCGAGACCATGTTGATGGTCAGTCCGCCTATGTACATCAAAGCGATCGCAGCAAACATCGCCGCCGGAATGCCGGCTGCCACCCAGAACGCAATCCGCGCGTTGAGGAAGAGGAAAAGCAGCAAGACCACAAGACCCAGACCCATCAAGCCGTTGTCGACCAGAATGTTCAGTCGCCCGGTGATGGCCGCGGCCCGGGTGCGGATCAATTCGATGGTGACGCCCTGCGGCAGGCTGAGTTGCATTTCGTCGACCACATCCTCGACGACGCCCTGGATGCGGATTGCATCACCGCCATCGGAACGGTCGATGCGGATCGACATGGCCGGGTGCTCATCCACGAAGTAGCTGCGGATACGGTTCACACCTTCGACACGGATCGTGGCAACATCTCCGATGGTCAATTTCGAGCCGTCGGGGTTGGAGCGCAATACGATCCCTTCGATATCCTCGGGTGTGCGTTTCGCCACACCCGTGCGCACCCGAGCATTAGCCCCCGCGACATCGCCTGCTGGGTCGGCATCCACCTCGGACGAGATCGCCGATGCGATATCAGTCATGCTCACATCGTTGGAAATCAGCTGAGCCGAGGGCACCTCGACTATCGTACGGGGGGCTGCGACCCCCCGGATCGTGGTGCGGGTGACGCCGACCTCGAACAGGCGCACAACAAACTCGTCGGTGAACAGACCCAATTGGCTCGGATCAATTGGCCCCGTGATGACCACATCCGTAACCCGATCGCGCCAGGCGCCCCGGCGCACAGTCGGGTCTTCGGCATCGTCTGGCAAAGTTGTAATGGCATCGACGGCCGATTGCACATCATCCTGGGCGCGCGGCATGTCCCAACCGGGTTCGAACTCCAACCTTATCGAGGCACGTCCTTCGCGCGAAGTAGACGTTGTACTTTCGACGCCATCAACAGCCAACAATGTCGGCTCAAGCACCTGAACGATGGCGCTGTCGACATCTTCGGGGCCTGCGCCCTCCCATGTGACGTCGACGTTGACATTCTCAACGATGACATCCGGGAAAAACTGCGCCCGCATGTTGGGGATGGCCGCAGCCCCCAGCACCAAGAGCACGACCAACAACAGGTTGGCCGCCGTGCGATGGCGGGTGAAATAGCTAAACAGTCCGCTGGCAACTTCGGGGATTTCGCGGGCCATGACGGGTTATCCCCCCATCCGGGCTTCGATCCGTTGCACCAGGGCGGCTGGTACCTTGACCTCGGCCAGCCGTGCCAAGACGCGTTCCTTCATCTCATCTGGCATGCGCTGATTGCCTTCGACAAAGGCCACCAGCTTGGCGCGCCGCTCGTCAGTCAACTCCACCATGGGGTCCACCGGGGCTGCTTCAGCCTCTTCGCGCAGCGGACGAACCCGGATACCGGCCCCCAAAAGCGGGGTGCGTCCGACGACAACTTCGCGCCCTTCCAGCCCTTCACCCCGCAAGAGCACGTGATCGCCCTGACGCCGTACCAGTTGCACCTTGAGCGTTTCCAGACGGTCATCAGCACCGACAACCAGAACTGTGCGATCGGCCGCATAGGACGACGCAGGGAGGCGCGCGACCCCGTCCAACGGGGGTTCTTCGACCGACACGGTGACAAAATCACCGGGTTTGAACCCAAGTGCGGCCTCGAGCCGGGCAAAGATCAAACGCCCTGACTGCCCTTCGCCCGCTGCCGCGCTGTCACGGCTGATCGTTCCCCGCGCAAGCAAGTTCGACCCGGCGGCATCCAGAGAGGCAATCACGGTGGCGTTGATCAATCGACCATCGTCATTCAGCAGCCGCGCGTATTGCGCCGTAGACACGCGAAACGCCACTTCGAGCGCCATCGGGTCCACAAGTTCGGCCAGCTTTTCGTTTGCCGACACCAAGCGCCCCTCGACCAGATGCACCTCGGATAGCGTCCCATCGAACCTGGCCTTGATCGTGGTGTCGGTCAGATCACGCTGCGCGGCATCCAATGCAATCTGCGCGCGCGCCAGACGGGTCACGGTCTGATCCACGCGCGCCTCGGCCTGTGCCTCGGAGATGCGTCGCGCAAGAACCGCCTGACGGGCGGATGCAGCCGCAAGTTCGGCCGTCTCAACAGCCGCTGCTGTCCCCACGCCGCGTTCGGCCAGGTCCTGCTGGCGTTTCAAAGCACGATCCCGCAGTTCTGATTGGTCGATCGCCGCCTGCAATTCGTTGCGCGCCAGATCCAGCGTCCGTTCCGCATCGCGTTCTTCGGCCTGTGCGTCCAGCAAATCCGATTCCGCACGATCCAAGGCCGATTGCGCATCCGCCGGATCGATCCGGATCAGAACCTCGCCCGCGTGTACAACTCCGCCCTCTTCGACGTTCTCGGCAAGTTCGACCACACGACCAGCCGCCGCGGCGCGCAGCTCCAATGTTCGGCGGCTTTGCACCTGACCAAAGGCCTCAAGTTCGGGCACCACAGTGCCAAACTCGGCCCGTTGAACATTGACGGCAAACACACGTTCACGCGCTTGGGGCGGTTTTTTTTCGTTTTCTAGACGGCTTTGCACCGCCCCCATCACCAACTGCCCCGCATAAAGCAGCAGCGCCAGCGTCATGGACGCCAGAAACACCCCAACCAGGCTTTGTCGCAGAAAACGCATCTAGTTTACCCTGTCTCGGTCGCTTGTTGCTGCCATGCCTATAACCTAGCAACGCCAAAGACATTGCCAAGCCACAAGGCAGTTATCCGGAGTTAAACGCCGGGTCAGTCTACTTCCGTCGCTGATGTTCGTCCAATCGCGGAAAAATTTCGACAAAGTTGCAAGGGCGGTGACGGTAATCCAGTTGTTTGACCAGAATCTCGTCCCAGGCGTCCTTGCAGGCGCCAGGACTGCCAGGCAGAGCAAACAGATAGGTGCCGCCCGCAACCCCGCCGGTGGCGCGCGATTGCACCGCCGACGTTCCAATCTTTTGCATCGACACGATGGTGAACACGGTCCCAAACGCGTCGATTTCCTTTTCGTAGACGTCGCGATGCGCTTCGACAGTGACATCGCGCCCGGTCAGGCCGGTGCCGCCGGTGGAAATCACAACGTCAACTTCAGGGTTCGCCACCCAGGCGCGAAGTTGATCGGCGATCTCGGCGCGCTCATCTGGCATGATCTTGCGATCAGCCAGCACATGGCCCGCGTCAGCAATGCGATCAACCAGCACCTGGCCCGAGCGGTCCTCTGCCAGTGAACGGCTGTCAGAGACCGTGAGCACCGCAATCCGGGTGGCAATGAAATCTTTGGTTTCGTCGATGCACGACATGGGGGGCCTTTCGGTGATCGGGGGCTCAGCTGCCCATCAGCTTTGCCTTGAGTTCCAACAGATCCGCCCAGGCGAGACGCTTCGCTTGCGGCTGGCGCAGCAGGTAAGCGGGGTGGAACATGGGCATCACCGGCAGGGTCAGCGCCGCGTCCCACTTGCCGCGCAGCCGGGTGATTCCGCGTTTGCCCAGCACCGCCTGGCAGCTGATGTTGCCCATCAGGACCAGCACGTCGGGCTTCACCAGCTCCACATGACGCTCGAGAAACGGTTTCAGCATGCCGATCTCATCCGGGCGCGGATCGCGGTTTTGGGGCGGTCGCCAGGGCAGCACATTGGTGATGTAGACCGAATTTTCGCGGCTGAGGTCGATGGCGTCCAGCATCCGGTCCAACAATTGTCCGGCCCGTCCGACAAATGGGCGCCCTTCACGGTCTTCATCCCGCCCTGGTGCCTCGCCGATGATCATCACGCGCGCCTCTGGGTTGCCGTCGGCAAAGACCAGATTGCGCGCGCCCTTCTTGAGCTCGCAATGTTCAAACGCCCCCATCGCGGCTTGCAGCTGCTCCAGCGACGTCGCGGCCTTGGCTACTTGGCGGGCTATGTCAGCCGGATCGACTTCCTTGTGTTTGACAGGCGCGACCTGCTCGGCCTTGGCTTTCTTGGGCTTGGCCGTCTTGTCCGGCAAGGCATATCGGTCCACCGGGGTGTCCCCGATGGTTTCAGACACGCCAAGCTCGATCTGCCATTCCAGCAGCGCCCGTGCGGTGTGATAATCCAAAGCCGATTCCATGGCGCACAGTCTAGTCGTAACAATGGCGAGGGAAAGCGGATAACCACTTGTCACCGCATCGCCCGTGTTGGACCATCCCCGCCATGTTGCGTTTGCTGTTTCTTTGTCTGGCTCTGGTCCTTGGTTCTGCGGCCCAAGCTCAGTTGAGCAACCCCTTGGGGGGCACCAGATCGGAATGCCCGATCGGCACGCAGCAATGCGGCTTTCGCAACTGCTGCCGCGCAGGCACCACCTGCAGCTGGGACGGTCATTGCGTCCCGCTTGGTGGCACCTATTGCGGCGGCGGACGGTCCTGTCCACGTGGGCAGCTTTGCATCGACGGCGGGCTACGCTGCTCGGCGCATGGATCCAGCCAATGCAACAACGGCAAGGTCTGCCCGCCCGGCACCACCTGCACCGCAAACGGTGACTGCCGCAGAACCACCGATCAGGAACGCCTGGAGGTTCCGGGTGCAGATCCGACCACGGGCTGCTTACCGGGTGGCGGGTGCTCGGAGCCGGGTTGGTATCAATGCAAGGAAACAGACTCGGAATGCCGCCCCGGCTTCAAATGCTCCAAGGGGCGCGGCTGCGTTCCAATCAAGGCAGTCGACTGTGGTTACGGCAAGTGGTGCAAGCCCGGCGAGCAGTGTCTGCCCGAAGGCGGATGTGCGTCCCAATAGCGCCCGCTTGCATATTGCCCCGGGCACTCGACCTTCTTATAAGCGCTCAAAATGTCAGATCGGAGTCCGGCCCATGAGTTTTGCGCACCGTCACCTTCTTGGCATCGAACAACTTTCCCAGAGTGATATCACGGCGATCCTGGACCTGGCCGAGACCTATGTGGATCTGAACCGGCAATCCAGCAAACACGCCGATGTGCTCGCCGGGCTGACGCAGATCAACATGTTCTTTGAAAACTCGACCCGCACACAGGCGAGTTTCGAGATTGCCGGCAAACGCCTGGGTGCGGATGTGATGAACATGGCGATGCAGGCCTCTTCGATCAAAAAGGGCGAGACACTGATCGACACCGCCATGACGCTGAACGCGATGCACCCCGATCTGCTGGTGGTGCGTCACCCGCATTCCGGCGCGGTCGATCTGCTGGCGCAAAAGGTGAACTGCGCCGTGTTGAACGCGGGCGATGGCAAACACGAGCACCCCACCCAGGCGCTGCTCGACGCACTGACCATCCGCCGGGCCAAGGGGCGTCTGCACCGGCTGAACATCGCGATCTGTGGCGACGTTGCGCATTCGCGCGTGGCCCGGTCGAACCTGATCCTGCTGGGCAAGATGGAAAACCGCATCCGCCTGATCGGCCCACCGACGCTGGTGCCAGGACAATTCGCCGAGTTTGGCGCCGAGATCTATGATGACATGCGCGAGGGTCTAAGGGACGTCGACGTGGTCATGATGCTGCGGCTACAGCGCGAGCGGATGGATGGCGGCTTTATCCCGTCCGAACGCGAATATTACCACCGCTACGGATTGGACGCTGAAAAGCTCAGCCTCGCCAAGCCCGACGCCATCGTCATGCACCCCGGCCCGATGAACCGCGGTGTTGAGATCGACGGCACCCTGGCGGACGACATCAACCGCTCGGTCATTCAAGAGCAGGTCGAGATGGGCGTCGCCGTGCGCATGGCCGCAATGGAGCTGCTGGCCCGCAACCTGACCGCCGCCGCATGAGCAATCCGCTGCATATCCGCAAAGGCGAACAGCGCGTTCTGCGCCTGTTTTCTTTGGACATGCGTCCCGAAGAGGCGCGGTTTCTGCAAGAGCCCGGAGCCGTGGCGCAGGTCCTGGGGCTTGCCGCGTTGGATGACGAACAGGTCGAGGTGTTTCCGGTCTCCGACCTCGAAGAGGTGGGGCTTTACGGCTATCTGTCCGAGGGGTGCAGTGTCGATCCCGCACAGCTCGACAAACCCGTTCTGGATGCGGCTCAAGGCTGGGTTCTGTTGCTGCGGAGCAAGGCGTTTGAAGGCAAAGAGGTCACGCTGAGCCCGGATGAAGGTATCTCGCTGATCGGCATCTATACCGAGGACGGCACCGATTGGTCTGCTGCACCGATTCAGACGGAAAGCGCCGCGCCCTATTCTGCTGCCCCGCCCGCCAGCGACGCCGAGGCGCGCCGTACCCGTCAGATCGTTCTGACATTTGTCGTGGGCTTCTCACTGGTGATCACGGTGGTTCTGCTCAAGGTGCTGCGATGACCGAGTTTCCCGCAGACCGCAGCGCCTATATCCGCAGTCACACCTGGATGGCCGCTGCCGCCATGGGCGGCGCGATGCTGATGCTTTGGCTGATCGGCAACCCTTACGTCTGGACCGGCGCGCCTGCGGGGCTAGCCGCCATTGTCTTGCGTGGCTGGTACTTGGCGTCCGAAGAACTGGGCTATGTCTGGGCCATTGAGGGCGACGATCTGGTCGGCCCGGGTCCGCGTCGCGTGGCCCTGAGCAACATCGAAAAGGTCAACACGATGGGCAGCTATGTGCAGATCGTGACCAAGACGGGCGACAAGCACCTGATCAAATACCAAGCCGATCCCGCAACCACCAAGGCTGCCATCGAAAGGGCCATTCCATGAGCGACACTCTCTTTACCAACGCGCGCCTGATCGACCCCGAAGCAGGCACGGATACCCTAGGTTGGCTGCACGTGAGCGACGGGAGAATTGAGGCAACCGGTGAAGGGACGCCAGAGCCATCGGATGTCGAAACTGTGGATTGCGGCGGCAAATGCCTGGCCCCCGGCATCATCGACATCGGCGTCAAGGTCTGTGAGCCGGGTGAGCGGCATAAGGAAAGCTATAAATCCGCAGGTCGCGCAGCCGCAGCAGGTGGTGTGACCACCATGGTCACACGCCCCGACACAACGCCCGCCATCGACACGCCCGAGTCTTTGGAATTCGTCACCCGCCGCGCCCAGGCTGACACGCCGGTGAACGTGCTGCCCATGGCCGCACTTACCAAGGGGCGCGACGGGCGCGAGATGACCGAAATCGGGTTCCTGCAAGACGCGGGCGCCGTAGCCTTCACCGATTGCGATCACGTGATCAGCGACACCAAGGTTTTTGCCCGCGCGCTGACCTATGCTCGCTCCTGCGGCGCTCTGGTCATGGCACATCCGCAAGAGCCGATCCTGAGCAACGGAGCGGCAGCGACCAGCGGTAAGTTTGCCGCGCTCTATGGCCTGCCCGCCGTGTCCCCCATGGCCGAGCGCATGGGTCTGGACCGCGACATCGCCGTGTTGGAAATGACCGGCGCCAAATATCACGCTGATCAGATCACCACCGCCCGCGCCCTGCCCGCACTGGAACGTGCCAAGGCCAACGGTTTGGACATCACCGCAGGCACCTCGGTCCACCATCTGACGCTGAACGAACTGGACGTGGCGGACTATCGCACCTTCTTCAAGGTCAAGCCGCCACTGCGGTCCGAGGACGACCGGCTGGCGGTGATCGAGGCCGTACACACCGGATTGATCGACATCATCAGCTCGATGCACACGCCACAGGACGAAGAAAGCAAACGCCTTCCGTTTGAAGAGGCCGCCGCCGGTGCCGTTGCTCTGGAAACCTTCCTGCCTGCCGCCCTGCGCCTGGTGCACGCCGAATATTTGGACCTGCCGACCCTATTCCGGGCGATGTCCCTGAATCCGGCCAAACGGTTGGGGCTGGACGCAGGCCGGCTTAGCGTGGGCGCGCCTGCCGATCTGGTCGTCTTTGACCCGGATGTGCCCTTTGTTCTGGACCGCACGACACTGTTGTCGAAATCGCAGAACACACCGTTTGACGGCCAGCGGATGCAAGG
Organism: Falsiruegeria mediterranea M17; assembly: GCF_900302455.1. Taxonomy (GTDB): domain Bacteria; phylum Pseudomonadota; class Alphaproteobacteria; order Rhodobacterales; family Rhodobacteraceae; genus Falsiruegeria; species Falsiruegeria mediterranea. The sequence goes on along the minus strand of NZ_ONZG01000003.1, from coordinate 59,128 downwards.
TAGGGTGCTGGCGACCTTTGTTGGTGGTCACGAAGTTTTCCGGAGGAACTGATGCCCCCAATTGATACCCCGCTGTTCGGCCTGCTTTTGTGGGCCGCGATCGGTTACGGCCTGGGGTCGATCCCCTTTGGCATGATCTGGGCGCGTGTGATGGGCCTTGGCAACCTGCGCGACATCGGCTCGGGCAACATCGGTGCCACCAACGTTCTGCGCACCGGAAACAAGACGGCGGCAGCGTTGACGTTGCTGTTTGACGGCGGCAAAGGCGTGGTGGCCGTGCTTCTGGCCCGTGCCATGGCTGGCGAGGACGCGGTGCAGGTCGCAGCGCTCGCGGCCTTTGTCGGACACTGCTATCCGGTCTGGTTGGCATTCAAAGGCGGCAAGGGGGTTGCGACGTTTTTGGGACTGTGGCTGGCATTGGCTTGGCCGGTCGGCATTGCGTGCTGTCTGACCTGGCTGGCGGCTGCCGCCATCACTCGAACCTCATCCATGGCGGCCCTTGTTGCAGCGGCCAGCTCCACGGTTTGGGCCATCCTGCTTGGCCACGGCACGGCATTGTTGCTGGGCGTTCTGCTGACGTTGCTGGTGTATTGGCGCCATCGCGCAAACATTGCCCGGATCAAGGCCGGGACCGAACCCCGGATCGGGCAAAAGAGCTGAGCAATCTGACCGAAGCGCTGCGCCGCCTTGCGGACTGGCCCGAGGGTACGGTTCACGGCACCTCAGGCGGGCGCCGCTATGTGGTGTCCAAAACCTGCTTCGCCGAAGGGCGGTCGGTCAAACTGGTCGCGACCGAGCTGGGTGGGCCGGATTACATCAGCCTAAACGTCTACGACCTGCGACGCGGACCATTGCTGAAACCCTGCGAAATGCCCGAGCAGAAAGTTGTCGCTTTCCTTGCCGATTTATGTGCGTAAAAGTGAATTTACCGATCTGTAAACATATATTTTCGCACAGTCAGTTTTCACTCCTGCACAATCAAATTGAGTTGCTTTGAACGTGATCAAAGCTTGGCCCATGTCGGTGTCGTGACGGAATTACACGTCATCCAACATCGAAATATCAGCACCTTGTCCGCCTTTGGTGAAAAGGTCTGAACCTGTGAGGAAAGACTCATGAACAAAGTAAAATCCCTGATCGGCGGCATCGCCCTGTCCGTAACTCTGGCTGGCGCAACTCTGGCCGCTGGCGTAGACGTCAACGCAAGCAACACTGGCCTGGCTCTGCAAGGTTTCGACCCGGTTGCCTATTTCACCGTGGGTGAACCGACCAAAGGCGACTATCGCCTGACCTCGGTCTACAATGAGGCAACCTACTGGTTCTCTTCCGAGGAAAACAAAGCCGCGTTCGAAGCAAACCCCGAAGCATATGCACCGGCATACGGTGGGTTCTGTGCGTTCGGTACCGCAATGGGCTTCAAGTTTGACGGCGACCCGAACTACTGGAAGATCGTTGATGACAAGCTGTACCTGAACCTGTCGGCTCAGATCCAGGAACGCTGGAACGAAGACGTTCCGGGCTTCATCGTGTCGGCCGACACAAACTGGACTGATATCGAAGACAAGACCCCCGAAGAGCTGCAAGCGCAGTAATAAGGGATGTCCCGACAAACCGGCAGCGCGATGCGTTGCCGGTTTTTTCTTGCTTGAGTCACGATCGTCAGTTATTTCTGTCATTACAGAAATTTAATGCGAGTCGCACGATGAACCTGACCCCGGCCATGCAGAACTTTATCCTTCACTGGGGTGAAATGGGCTCGCGGTGGGGCGTGAATCGTTCGGTCGCGCAGATCCACGCGCTGCTGCACATCGCGCCCGAACCAATGACTGCCGAAGAGATTTGCGAGACGCTCGATCTGGCGCGCTCTAACGTGTCGAACGGGTTGAAAGAGTTGCAGGCCTGGAAGCTGGTGAAATCCAGCCGACAACTGGGCGACCGGCGCGATCATTTCACATCGGTGCGCGACATGTTCGATCTGGTCGACACTGTAATCCAAGGCCGCCGAGAGCGTGAATTTGCCCCCACTTTGGCCGCTTTGAAGCAGGTCGAGAAAGAAGCCGCAGAGGACGGAACGCCTGAGTTTGTCAAATCCCGCATGGCTGAGACCTTGAGTGTGATGCAGATGTTTGACGATTGGTACACGGACTTTTCGCGTCTTCCTCGCAGCGTGCACCTGGCAGTATTGAAGCTCGGCTCGAAATTGACCCGCTTCTTGCCAAAGGGGTAGCTCCAAAAAAATTTACCTGGTAACTTCTCAAATGACAGAAATAACGAAAATTAACGAACTGAACTCGAACATCGGGCTCGCATTGGTTGCAGCACCATTTGTCACGTGGCTGATCCTGGTGGTTATGTTGTGCATCAACTTGTGTCTTGCAGCAGTTGTCGAATGGGCGATCACCGCTCCGGACTTCTTGGTTGGTACCACAGAATTCTTTGGTTCAGCTGCGTTCTTGGCATTCTTTGCAATCCCGTTTGGCATCATTCAGTTCGTCCTGATCGGCGGTTGGGTCTTGCGGCGTTACCTGGTTCGCCGACCTGCCAATCCGATTGTGGTTGCCGTTTTGGCCCTGGCTACCAACACGATCTTGTCTGGGGTTTTGGTCCTGCTCTCCGCAGCTTTCGGTTTGAACGGCCTGAACAGCGTCATGAACCTCTTTCTGCTCATGGGCAGCATCTTTGCGCCTGCCTGGGGCTGTGTCGCGGGTTTTCTGATCCATCGCCGTCAAAACCAGAGGAGCGGATGCCATGTGTGATGCTCATGCCAAGGAAACCCCACCGAAGGGCGTGAATTGGCGCGACCTGACCCCGGTGGGTCGCAGCCAAACTCTGATAGAACTGTCACTTCCCCTGCCTTGGCTTGCGCTGTCCTGGTGGCTTTATGCCTCGGCATTCTGGCCATTGGGGGCGATTGGCAGCTTCATGTATTTCCTCTGCGCCCTGCGTCTGAACCACGAGGCGATCCATAGTAATTTGGGCCTGCCACGTAGGTGGGACATCGTGATCCTTCACGCCCTGAGCGGGGCCATGTGCGGTTGCAACTGCTCGGTCGCGTGGAGCCATTTGCAGCACCACCGCCATGCCATGGGCCCCAAGGACCACGAGGGGAAATGTGGCGAGATGGGCGCGCTCGAGGTGTTGCTCTATGGCCCGCGTTTTCCGATTGAGCTGATCCGCGCAGCCTGGACCAATGGCGGGCCAAAGTGGCGGTGGCGCCTGATGACGGACGGGGTCGTCGTTGTCTTGGTTGTTCTGGCGAGTCTTGCTTCGGGTTTGACCTTTCTGCTGTTGCACCTGGCCGCAATGGCGATGGCGCAATGCCTGACCGCGTTCTTTGCGGTCTGGATCACCCATCAAGGCACCGCGCACACCTGGTTGGCAGGGCGCAGCCAGCGCGGCCCGATGGCACGGGTGGCCTATCTGATGTTCTATCACCGCGAGCATCATCTGTTTCCCAAAGTGCCGGTCAGCCGCCTGCCCGAACTGGCCAAGCGACTGGATGCTCAGGTACCTGGCTATGCCGACAGCCGACAGCCCGTTGTGCCGTGGCTGGATACCTCCGTCAGGGCCAGTCGGGAAAATGCGCGTCCGGTTCGGTCCGCGCCAAGCGGTTGAAGCTGTTGGTGAAATGGCAATGTGCAATCTCGGCCACGATGGCCACCAGTTGCGCGTTGTCGAATCCGTCGGCTCGCGCCTGCTCCAATTCGCCATCACTCAGCTGTCCACCGGTTTCGACCAGACGCCGGGTAAGTCCTTGTAGCTTCGCAGCCCGACTGTTGCCCGACAAGAGCGCACCCTGTGCGATCTGCTCGATCATCACCATGTCGACACCTCTGGCCTGTGCCATCCCAAGGTGCGCCGGTACGCAATAGTGGCAACCGTTCTGCACCGCCATATCCATGCAGATGACCTCGCGGTCTTCAGCGGACAGACCGCTTTGATCCAGCGCGGCCCAGAACGACAGGAACCCATCCAGCACCGCCGGGTTATGCGCCATCGCATCCGAGATGTTCAGCGTGCGGCCTCACATTTGGGCCACACGCTTTTGCACCTCGACCTGCTCTGGCGTCTCATCTGCAACCGGAGGGATGCGCTGACTCAATAGGCGAACTCGTCGTAGATCTTGGTCAGATCACCGTTCCAATCGCCATTGTAGCGGTCCAGCAGTTCGTCAGCAGGCGTCTTGCCTGTTTCGATGCTGTCCTTGAGCGCGTTCAGGAAGTGGGTTTCATCCGGGACCATGCCACCGGCACCGGGTTTGGCACGGGCTTTCAAACCGGCCTCGGAAATCGCCACAACTTCGCGCGCCAGATCGTGCATATTGATGTCGCCAACCTGCGCCTGCAGCGCCTGTTCGGAAGCCGCAACCCGCAAAGCCTCGCGCGTTTCCGCGTCCCAACCTTTGACGAGATCCCAAGCCGCATCCAGCGACGACTGGTCGTACATCAGACCAACCCAGAAGGCCGGCAGAGCGCAAAGCCTGCGCCATGGGCCACCATCGGCACCTCGCATCTCCATGAATTTCTTGATCCGCGCCTCGGGGAAAGCAGTGGTCAGGTGATCCGCCCAATCGCTGAGCGTCGGTGTTTCACCCGGCAGCGCAGGCAGCTTGCCCTCAAGGAAGTCGCGGAACGACATGCCCAGTGCGTCGATGTATTTGCCGTCGCGATAGACGAAGTACATCGGCACATCGAGCGCGTATTGCACCCAGGCTTCGAACCCGAACCCTTCGTCAAACACAAAGGGCAGCATCCCAGTGCGCGCGTCATCCAGATGACGCCAGACCAGACCTCGGGTCGATTTCACGCCGTTGGGTTTGCCATCAAGGAAGGGCGAGTTCGCGAACAGCGCATTCGCCACCGGCTGCAATGCCAAGGCCACGCGCAGTTTCTGCACCATGTCCGCCTCTGTCGCGAAATCCAGGTTCACCTGCACGGTGCAGGTCCGGTACATCATGACCTTACCCATGGTGCCGACGCGGTCCATATAGTCCGTCATCAGCTTATACCGCCCCTTGGGCATCACCGGCATCTGCTCGTGGCTCCAGATCGGGGCAGCCCCCAGACCAATGAACCCCACGCCGATCTTGTCGGCGATGTCCTTGACGTCCCGCAGGTGCTGATTCACCTCGTCACAGGTCTCGTGAATGGTCTCAAGCGGTGCGCCCGACAGCTCCAATTGCCCGCCAGGTTCCAGCGAAACATTGGCGCCATCTTTTTCCAGACCGATCAGCTTGCCGCCCTCTTCCAGAGGGGCCCAGCCATGGCCGTCGCGCAGCCCTTCGAGCACGGCAAGAATCGAGCGCTTGCCGTCATACGGCAGGGGTTTCAGCGTATCCTTGCAATAGCCGAACTTTTCATGCTCGGTCCCGATCCGCCATTGATCCTTTGGCTTACAGCCATCGGCCAGATATTCGGCCAGTTGTTCATGACGTTCGATCGGCCCACCGCCGGACTGAGGAATGGACATGAGACGCGCTCCCGATCCTGAATTAGCTATGTCTGATCGTCAGCAGTGAGGCGAAAAGACCGAACTGTCAATGCAGCCTGAGCTCGGGCGGTCGCATCGAGCGACGTTCCCAGATCACGACCGGGTGAACGCCTTTACCGCTGAGCTCATTCAGCATGCGTTCGGTGCGCAAGCCAGGCAACGTGGCAAAGACATCGAACAGCGCCTCGGCCCCTTCGGCATTGACTGGCACTTGCAACGGCGGCTGGCCGGGCTGTTCCAGCACCCAATGGGCAGGTTTTGCCGTCGGATCGAGCGCCAGGCGTTCGATGGCATCTGTCGCAACCACACCGCCTGTCAGCGGACCATAGTAGGTGATTTGCCCCTCATCCACGAGGACGACCCCTGGCCCGCCCGATCCGGTCCGAAACCGCGCGCGTTGAAAGCCCACAACGGCCAGCCCAAGGCTGACGGCGATGGCGATCCAGCCCAATCCGCCCAGCAAGCCACCGGGGCCAATCACCCAGGTTGATCCGACAAAGGCCAAAAGCCCCGCCGCAATCACCTCGCGCCAACGCCACAGGGCGGCTTTGGCTTCTGGACGAATGAAACTCATGACCGGACCTCGCAGGGGGTTTGCAGCAGGGCGATGCGATACCAACCGATCTGTTTGAACCCGATGGATTCGTAAGCGCGGGCAGCAATCGGGTTGTTGGCGAAAAGGATCGCCTGTTTTGCACCCCTTGCGGCTTCGCGTTGCAAGATCGCTGTTGTCACCAAGGCCCCGTATCCTTTGCCGCGATGTTCTGTCGGCACAAAAACACCGCCAAGCTGAACCACATCTTCGACATGGGCATTGATGTCAGCCATCGCAACCGGGACACCGTCGATCAACAAAACTTCGGCCCGCCCGTTGTCGAACGCTGCACGCCCGCGCGCCGCTGCATTGGATCGTGCATCGGCTTCGTTTTCTTGACCAGTGTCCTCAAGGTAGTGTGCGAACCACCGCTCCAATGGGCCAAGATCGCTTTCCAGCAACGCGCGGCTGTTCACGCGGGTTTTGGACAGGTCGGCCAGTTCCATCTGATACAGCGGTTCGTCGTCCAGCATCTTGAGCTTTGCCTTACCAAGCCCCAATCCGCGCAACGTCATGTCGACCTGGGCCTTTTCGCCGGTCATTCCAAGAACGTTATGGCCAGTGATGGCATGACCAAAAGCCTCGGCCGCCTCAAGACGCATGTCGGGCATCTGTGCCATCACATAGCCAACCTTGGACAAACCAAAGACCCCAAACTGCCCATCAGCCTCCCATACAAAGGCCCGGGTGGAATGGGGATGATCAGAAAACCCCAATCCGTGCGTCGCCAGATTGCTGCGGAGAAACATCGAGGTTTCGATGTGTTGGTCTAGAAATGCATTGATCCGAGGCAGATCTTCGACCTCCGCCTCCCGGATCATTCCCAGTCCCCCAACGCCTGTTGCCAAATCGTCATCGCCGCCACCGCCGCCGTGTCCGCGCGCAGGATGCGGGGGCCAAGGCTGACCACATAGGCGAAATGCAAGGCCGACAGACGCGCGCGTTCGCGGTCGGAAAAGCCGCCCTCAGGCCCGATCAGGATGGCCCAGGGTTGACCCGGTGTATTGGAGGCCAGACGTTTTGCCGCGCCGACCTCGGCCTCGTCGCAGAACATCAGTTGCCGCCCATCGGGCCAATCATCCAGCAGGCGGTCAAGTTTCTGCAATTCAGCGACTTCGGGCACGTAGGTGCCGCCGCATTGCTCAGCTGCCTCGACCGCATGCGCCTGGAGCCGATCCTGGCGGATACGTTCCGAATTGGTGAACTCGGTCTGCACGGGCACGATCCGTGCCGCGCCCATTTCCGCTGCTTTTTCAACGATGAAATCCGTACGCGCCTTTTTGATTGGCGCAAAAAGCAGCCACAGATCGGGGGGCATTTGCAGCGGTTTGGTCTGCTGCACGCAAGCCAAAACTCCGGCGCGCTTGCCCGCCTGCTCGACATCCGCCAGCCATTCGCCATCTCGGCCGTTGAACAGCAGCACCTGCCCACCCACGGCCAACCGCATCACGCCAAAGAGGTAATGCGCCTGATCGCGATCCAAAGGAACCGATTGCCCATCCCCCAAAGGGTGCTCTACATACAGTCTGATCTTTGCACTCATGAGAGCCTACATATGCAAGGCAATGCCCCAACACCAGATGGTCAGGTTTCAGACGCACCTTCCGACAACTGGGTCGACCTGTACGCCCCAGCCTGGAGCCGTCCCTATCTGCGGCTGAGCCGCGCGGACCGACCCATCGGCACCTGGCTGTTGCTGATCCCCTGCTGGTGGGGGTTGGCCCTGGCTATCTTTGACGATCAAGCCCCGCGCCTGTTCGATCTGTGGATCGCTGTTGGCTGTGGTCTGGGCGCCTTCTTGATGCGCGGTGCGGGCTGTACGTGGAACGACATAACCGACCGTGACTTTGACGGGCAGGTCGAGCGTACCCGCTCGCGGCCCATTCCCTCGGGGCAAGTGAGCGTTAGACAGGCATTGTTCTGGATGGTGCTCCAAGCCCTCTTGGGGCTGGCGATCCTGCTGACTTTCAACCAGGCGGCCATCGCGTTAGGCGTGCTGTCGCTGCTGCCTGTCGCGGTCTACCCCTACGCAAAGCGTTTCACTTGGTGGCCGCAGGTGTTTCTGGGACTGGCATTCAATTGGGGGGCATTGCTGGCTTGGACCGCCCATTCCGGCTCTTTGGGGGCACCTGCGGTGCTGCTTTATCTGGCCGGAATCGCCTGGACGCTGTTCTATGACACCATCTATGCCCATCAGGACACCGAAGACGATGCGCTGATCGGGGTGAAATCCACCGCACGCCTGTTCGGCACGGATACCGCGCGCTGGATGAAGTATTTTCTGGTGGCCACCGTCAGCTTCATGGGGCTTGCCGTGATCGAGGCCGGTCTGCCCGATGCTCCGCTGCTTGCGATGCTTGTCGCTCTTGTGGGGCCTTGGGCCATGGGGTGGCACATGGCCTGGCAACTGCGCGGATTGGACATAGAAGACAACGCGAAACTGCTGCAACTCTTCCGCGTGAACCGCGATACCGGCTTTATTCCGCTCATCTTCTTTTGCGCAGCGCTGCTCGCGTGATTGCACATAACGCACCAGGAATGTAAGACATCCGCCAAAGACCGGACGGAAAACGACCAAAAGACATGCGCCTTCCCCTCTCGATTGTGGTCGCCCTGACCTTCGCCCTGGCCGCTGGGCTGTGCCTTGTTGCTGCAAGTTTTGCAGTAACAACCGTCGAGGAGAATTCGGAAATCGTGGTGCGCCGAGCACTGGATCGCAATGGCCACGACTGGGCCGAAGTGCAGGCCGACGGCCTGCAAATAACGATGACCGGCATTGCAAAGGATGAGGCCACACGGTTCAACGCTCTGACCGTTGTTGGTGACGAGGTCGACCCCTCGCGCGTCATCGACGAGATGCAGATTGCACCATCGGCCGATCTCGCGCCGCCGCGATTTTCAGCTGAAATTCTGCGCAATGACAGCGGAATTTCGATCATCGGTCTGATCCCTGCGCAGTCGGACCGGGACGAGATCATTGCACAACTGAATTCCCTGGCCGGCGAGGACAACGTCACCGATCTGTTGGAAACCGCGGACTACAACGTGCCGGGCGGCTGGATTGATGCCATGGGGTTTTCGCTCAAGGCGCTATCGATGCTGCCAAGATCCAAGGTATCCGTAGCCGCCGGTCAGGTGTCGATCACTGCGATCTCTGACAGTGCCGAAGCCAAGAGACAACTTGAGGACGCGCTGAACCGTGCCGCACCTCCGGGGCTGCGAATCGGGGTCGACATCGCCGCGCCTCGTCCCGTGATCACGCCGTTCACCATGCGGTTCCTGATTGATGAAACCGGCAGCCGTTTCGATGCGTGTTCCGCCCAGGATCGTATCGCGCAAGCCCGGATTGTCGCCGCAGCCCGTAAGGCCGGAATCGAAGGTTCCCCGACGTGTACCATCGGCATGGGCGTCCCCTCGCCGAAATGGGCCCGCGCGTCAGAACTGAGCATCGGTGCCTTGGCCGAACTCGGTCAGGGTACAGTCACGATCGCCGACGCTGACATCACCCTCGTGGCCGCCCAAGGTACCGATCAGACACAGTTCGACCGTGTTGTCGGTGAACTTGAGGCCGAGTTGCCTGAGGTATTTGCCCTGTACGCGGTGCTGCCCCAACCAGAAGTTGCCAATGACGCAGGCCCACCCGAATTCACTGCAACGCTCAGCCCAGAAGGTCTGGTACAGCTGCGCGGCCGTCTGAACGACGAAAACCTGCGCCACATGGTCGACAGCTATGCCAAGGCCGCCTTTGGCACCGATGCGGTCTATACTGCGGCGCGCGTTGTTCCGGATCTGCCTGCCACGTGGCCGGTGCGCGTGTTGGCCGGGCTCGAGGCGTTGTCGATGCTGACCAATGGCGCGCTGACCGTGACACCTGACAACGTGACGTTGAGCGGTGTGAGCGAGCAGGAAGACGCCAGTGCGCAAATTGCGGGCCTGCTGTCCGACAAGTTGGGAAATGCGCAGACCTATGACCTGTCCGTCACCTACCATGCCCCGCCCGAACCCGAGGACAAGGCACCCGACCCCGAGGTTTGCGAGGCAGAGATTGCCCTGGTACAGGAAGGAAGCAAGATTGCCTTCGAACCCGGCTCGGCCACCATCGCGGCCGCGTCTCTGGATACGATGAACAAGATCGCGGACATCCTGGACGCTTGCGGACAGATCCGCCTGGAGATCCAGGGACACACCGACAGCCAAGGCCGCGAAGAGATGAATCAGCAACTGAGCCAGGCCCGTGCCCAATCGGTACTGAACGAATTGCGCTCGCGCCGCATTTTGACTTCCAGCTACGTGGCCGTAGGCTATGGTGAAAGCCAGCCCATTGCGGACAACAAGACCGAGGATGGCCGCGAAGCCAACCGCCGGATTGAGTTCCGCCTGATCCGACCCGAAGCATCCGAAGAGGGATCATCCACACTGGATGCGATCGCCGAAGAGGCGCCGACCGAGACATCTGAGACCGACGACGAAGACGCCTCGCAAGCCACCGAAGAGGACCAGTGACATGAACCGCACCGAATTCATCATCACCACCGCGATCATCCTCTTTGTGGCCTTTGCCATGGGGTGGTTCGCCAATTGGCTCGTGCATCGGTTCACCCGCGTAAGACAAAGCGACGTGGCCGATCTCGACCGGATGAGCCAGGAGCTCCACGAGGCAGAAGAGACCCGCGATCAGGCCATCACCTATCTGCAACAGCGTGAGGCCGAGCTGACCAACCAGCTGACGCAGACCGAAGCGGAACTGAGCGCCGCGATGGACGGCCTGCGCGCCGCCCGGCAAGAGGCCGAAGAACTGCGCGCCCGCGTCGGCTGACGTTGTTCTCTGAAACTCGTGACGCTCCCGCCCGTCGTCGATGCCCCTTTCAGGGCATCTTCTCCCGTTGGGCCAAGCCTCGCTGCGCTCGGCGGTTGATCCTGGTCGCAGCGGTCAAGCAATATGTCTGACGGAAGGGTGCGCCTTGGCGGGACCGCGCCGAGCTTTGCTCGGCGCTCGGCCCAAGGCCGTTGGTTGGGCTGACGCAGTCAGGACTGCCCGGGCGCGGGAGCACCCCTGGGATGACACTGTGTTCAGACCAACCAGACAGATGCGACCCCATTAGGTTGAAAATGCCCTCACCACCGCGTCAGTGCGTCTTCGTCCTCGTCCTTGGCTGCAACCCAATCCGCGCTTTCGCCGGTGATTTCTTTCTTCCAGAACGGCGCACGGGATTTGAGGTAGTCCATAAGATATTCAGCTGCCTCAAACGCGTCTTTGCGGTGCGGGGCGGCCGTGGCCACCATCATGATCTGATCCCCTGGAGCCAAACGCCCATGGCGGTGGATCACCAGCACATCACCAAGCGACCAACGCTCTTGCGCCTCGTTCGCGATCTTGGTCAGCGCCTTTTCGGTCATGCCGGGGTAATGCTCGATCTCCATCATATCGAGATCGCCTTGCACCAGATCCCGCACGACACCCGTGAATGTCACGATGGCCCCATTCGAGGTGTCGCCAGCGGCAAATGCGTTGGCCTCAGCTCCCAAGTCAAATGGCTCTTTTTGAACCGAGATTTTCACCGGATCAGCCCCCGGTCATCGGCGGAAAAAACGCCACTTCGCGTACACCTGCAAGCGAGGCATCGAAATCCGACAGCTCTTGATCCAAGGCCACCCGCAACGCGCTCAGATCGGAAAAGGCAACCTCGTAGCGTTCTTCTCGCGCCCGCAGTTCGTCGACAAGCTGTGATACGGTTTCGGCACTAGTCTCGACCTTTTCCTTGGGCAAGCCAATGCGCTCACGCACCCAGGCGAAATAGAGAATATCCATGGCTTACCCTTCTCTCACGTGCGGCAGGGCCTTGCGGAAGTAATCCACCCCGGTGATCGCAGTCAAACCTGCGGCAATCCACAACAGCGTCAAGCCAATCCACCAGCAAAGCTCCATCCCGGTCAATTTCCAACGCAACCCTAGCAGGTCTTCTTCACGCCCGGTCAGGATGTCGTCGATCATCTGCGGATCCATGCCCCAGGCGCTCATACCCAGATAGTGTTCAAACACGCCCTGACCAAACAGAACCGCAATCGCAGCCATCTGGGCGGTGGTTTTCCATTTGGCCAGATTGGTGACCTTCAGCGTCCCGGCCGTATCCCCCAGATACTCTCGCAGGCCAGACACAAAAACCTCGCGGAACAGGATCAGTGTTGCCGGCAGAACCAGCCAGGGCGACATCGACGAATATCCGACGATAACCATCAGGGCGATCACCACCATTGCCTTGTCGGCAATCGGATCCAGCATTGCACCCAGTTTCGTCTCTTGCTTCCACGCCCGTGCAAGGTAGCCGTCAAACCAGTCGGTGATGGCCGCGGTCACAAAAAGCGTCAGGGCAAACCAGTCGGCATAGGGGCGCGTGAAGTACAGAAACATCACCGCAACGCCGGGCGCGGCAACCAAGCGAAGTACAGTCAGGATATTGGGCAAGTTCCATTTCATGCGACCGGTTTATCCCGGCAAGCGTCGCGAGGAAAGAGGGTCGGTGGCATGAGGGTCAAACCGCCGCCTGCAGCAAGCGAACCAATGCCATTCTGGGTGCAAACGCATGGTCGCTTGTTGGTTCGGCCTCGGAGGAAAAAATCGCAATGGACAGGTCTCGTGCGGGATCGGCAAACAGAAACTGACCATGAATGCCCATTCCGTGGATCAAGGGCCTTTCTTCCCGATGAACATACCATTTCGACCGATAGCACATGTTGTAGGTGTCAAAGCGTTCATGGAAATCACCCTGCACCCAAGCCTGCCTGTCGCCATTGTCGACGATATCATCGAGCCAGGCCTTGGGAATCACCTGCTTCCCGTCACGCGCACCGCCCTGACACATCAACGCTCCCACGCGCGCCAGATCACGTGCGGTGACACACATGCCTCCGGCGGCTCGGGCGCCGCCGATCCGGTCAACCGTGATATAGGCTGCCTTTTCTGCACCCATCGGCCGCCAAAGATGTTCGGACATCAGATCGGCATATCGTTTGCCAGCGGCACGTTCGAATACCCAAGCCAGAAGGTCCGTCACCGGCGAAACATAGTGGAAGCGACCCCCATGAGGGCCATCGGTCTCGGTCAGCATCCCCTGGAAACCACGCAGATCGGGCACGCTGTCTCCCGGCTCGACCGGATTCCAATTTGCCGCCTTGCGATAAGAGATGATCGGACCGGACGTCGCCAGGTAATCCTCTGAGAACTCGACACCCACCCGCATGTCGAGGGCCTGTCGAACGGTGGCACCCGCATAGGCCGTTTCAGCCAACTCAGGCACATAATCTGTCAGGGCGGCTTCAAGATCCAGCAGCCCTTTGTCGTTCAGACATCCGGCAAGCAGGCCCAGCATCGACTTTGACACCGACATCAGAATGTGCGGATCCTCGGCCGTCATCCCGTTTCGATACATCTCGTGCACGACCCGTCCCTTGTGCAGCACGACCAGGGCGTCGGTGCGCGTTTCGGCAAGGGTGATCTGGATCTGGGTATCTGTGACCAGCGGGTCGCCTTCTGGCAGCTCCCAGACATCCGTTGGATCATTGCTGATATCGGCCGAAGGGACGATCTCGCGAACGTGGTGAAAGGCCCAGGATGAATACGGTTGCGTACGCCAGTTGGCCAAAGTGACCTGATCCGCCTCGTCCGGCGGAAACCCTTGCATAATTGGCATGTGTCTCTCTCCCTGTTCCGCGCAGCCAAGCGCAGGACGGGTTGAATGACAAGTCACCGATCGTGGAAAAAGTCGTAAATGGTCTCTGCCAGGGTGTCGGAAATGCCATCAACCGCTTTAAGATCCGCCAGATTGGCGCGGCTCACCGCCTTTGCGCTGCCAAAATGCGTCAGCAACGCCCGTTTCCGGGTGGCACCCACACCCGGCACTTCGTCAAGCGGTGTCGCCCCGATGGCTTTGGCCCGTTTCGCACGATGGGTGCCGATGGCAAAGCGGTGCGCCTCATCCCGCAAACGCTGGATGAAGTAAAGAACCGGGTCATTGCGTTTGAGCGCAAAAGGATGCTGGCCGGTGCGGTGAAATTCTTCCTTACCGTGATCCCGGTCGACCCCCTTGGCCACACCGACCATTGGAATGTCTTCGACGCCGTGCTGCGCCATGATCTCATGTACCGCACTCACCTGCCCGGCCCCACCGTCGATCAGCAGTAGATCGGGCCACAGCCCCTTGTCGCGGTCCGGGTCTTCTTTCAGCAGGCGAGTAAAACGGCGATGCAACACCTCTTTCATCATGCCGAAGTCATCCCCCGGCGTCAGGTCATCGCCCTTGATGTTGAATTTGCGATAGGCGTTTTTCATCCACCCCTCGGGGCCCGCCACGATCATTCCGCCCACCGCATTGGTGCCTTGGATGTGCGAGTTGTCGTAGACCTCGATCCGGTTCGGAGGACCATCCAGATCGAACGCCTCGGCCACGCCGCGCAGCAATTTGGCCTGCGTCGCACTTTCTGACATGCGCCGCGCTAGCGACTCGCGCGCGTTGCGCAGCGCGCCGGCCACCAGCTCTTGCTTTTCACCCCGCTGTGGCACCAAAATCTCGACCTTGCGGCCTGCCTTGTCGGACAGCGCCTCTTGCATCAGGTCAGCGTTTTCGATGGCATCCGACAGGATCAACTGTCGCGGCGGTTCCTTGTTGTCATAAAACTGACCCAGGAACGCCTCCATCGCTTCGGCCGGCGATACATCTGGCCCGACCCGGGGATAAAAGTCGCGGTTGCCCCAATTCTGGTTCGCACGGATGAAGAACACCTGAACGCAGGCCTGACCGCTTTCCATGTACAGGCCGATCACATCCGCCTCGGTCACGCCGCGCGGATTGATGCCCTGGCTCGATTGCACCTGCGTCAGCGCCCGGATGCGATCGCGCAAACCGGCGGCGCGTTCGAATTCCATCGCTTCGGACGCGACCATCATCTGTTGGGCCAAATCCTCTTGCACCTTTGTCGACCGGCCAGACAGAAACCGTTCCGCGTCTTTGACGCTCTCACGGTACCCCTCTTCCGAAATCAGGCCGACGCAAGGCCCCGAACACCGTTTGATCTGATACAGAAGACAGGGGCGTGTCCGGCTCTCGAACATGGAATCCGAGCAATTGCGCAGTAGGAACGCCTTTTGCAACTGGTTGAGCGTTCGGTTCACCGCACCTGCGTTGGCAAAAGGCCCAAAATAGGCCCCCTTCTGCTTTTTGGCGCCTCGGTGTTTCTTGATCTGCGGAAAGGCATGATCCTTGGCCACCAGAATATTGGGAAAGCTTTTGTCATCGCGCAGCAGCACGTTGTACTTGGGCTTGAGCTGCTTGATCAGGTTCTGTTCCAGCAGCAACGCTTCGGTTTCCGTGCGCGTGGTCAGAAACATCATCGAGGTGGTATCGCGGATCATCCGCTCGATCCGGCCCGAGTGACCCGGGCGCGAATAGTTTGACACCCGCGCTTTCAGGTTGCGGGCCTTGCCCACGTACAAAACCCGGCTTTCCGTATCGAGCATCCGATAGACGCCAGGCGAATTGTCCAATGTCTTGAGATACCCCTGAATACAGGCATATCCGGTGGGCGTGGCTTCGTCAGTTGGGGCGTGCGCATCAGTCATGTCACTGAAATATGATTCTCTGGCTCTGGCTGCAATCTCAACGCGCCTGGATCAAGAGAAAACAAATCCACGATTCCTGTGGATAACTATGGAGATATCTTTCGCTGATATGCAAAAACCCGTTTAAAACTAGGCGCTCCGGGCGTTTGCATAAAAAATAGGCAATTTCATAACCGATTGATTTTACGTTAAACTTTTCACGTCGTGTAGCAAGGTCATGAAAACAAAGACATTTTTGTAACGCTTTGGTAACAGATTTAGGAGCGGTGCAAAACTTGCACGCCAAAGGCTCATTCTGGGCCTAGAACGTCTGGCGTTTTCCACCCCAGATGCTGCCCGCCATCCACGCATAGAATCTGCCCGGTGACCGCCGGAGCATCCAGGAAATAGCCCAAGGCAGCGGTGATATCGGCTGGATTCGCCCCCCGACCGGATATCGTGTTTGCTCTCTGTGCAGCGAAATGTTCAGCAGTTTGGCGGTGCCCTTGCATCGTCGGGCCAGGCCCTATGGCATTGACCCGTATGGCCGGGGTCAACGCTTGCGCAGAGGTCTGCGTAAGTGCCCACAGGCCCATCTTGGCCAGCGTATAGGTCATGAATTCGGGCGTCAGCTTGTTCACCCGCATGTCGATCATGTTCAGGATCAGACCCGTCGCAATAGGCTCACCATTCTCATCCGTCGACGCCTGCAACCCTTGATCTGCCATCGCCTGCGTCAACACAAACGGGGCCCGCAGGTTGCTGTCCATATGTCGGTCCCAGTTTGCGCGCGTGGCACTTGAGATCGTGTCGTATTCAAAAATAGAGGCGTTGTTCACCAGACAGGTGATGGGCCCACCCAAGGCGTCGATCGCGCGGGGTAACAAAGCCTGCACTTGCGCCTCATCCAAGAGGTCTGCTTGCAGGGCCACGGCATTACGCCCCTTAGCCTGGATTTCAGCAACCGTGTCGAGCGCAGGTTGTTCGGATGACGCAAAGTGCACGGCAACATCATAACCGCGATCGGCCAGATACAGCGCCATTGCGCGGCCCAGCCGAATGCCAGCCCCGGTCACCAAACAACGTTTCATCACAGTTCCCTTTCGACAGCCGCCTTACACAAGTACGGCGACCACATAGGTGAAATAGAGGACCGACAGGATCACGCCCCAGATGCGGGTGATGTCACGCCCGAAGAACACAAACGGAACCAACAGCAGCGATGCACCCAGCATGACCCAAAGGTCAAACTCCAGGAATTCCTCGTCCACGGGGATGTCCCCCACAAACAAGGTTGTGAGGCCGACGATCGCCAACAGATTGAACATGTTCGAGCCAATGACATTGCCCAGCGCGACATCGGCCTGCCGGCGTAGAGCCGCCATGACTGTGGTGGCCAGTTCAGGCAAAGAGGTCCCCACCGCAACCAGCGTCAGACCAATCACTGTCTCGCTGACGCCATAGGTCCGCGCGATGATCGATGCATTGTCGACCAATAGATGTGCGCCCATGGGTAGACCAATCAACCCAAGGATCAGATAAATCCCGATCCGCCAATAGGGCATGTTCGGGTCTGCATCTTCCAGGCCGTCCAGTTCTTCTTCGTCTTCGTCAACGCAGCCTTGCCTGCGATGTGCACGCGCCTGACGAAAGGCGTTCAGCAGCACCAGCGCCAATGCGGCAAGAAGAATCAAACCGCTCCAAACCGTAAAGGTTCCGCAAAACGCCAGCGCGATGAAGAGCACTGTGGCAATCAACATGAAAACGTAGTTGCGCCGCGTGTTGCATTCGCTGGTGTGCAAGGTTGCCAGAATCGCCGGAATACCCAGCACCAACAGGATGTTTGCCGTGTTCGATCCAACCACGTTACCCAGCGCAATGCCCGGCGCGTTTTCCTTGACCGCCTTGATCGCGATCAGCAATTCAGGCGCCGAGGTGCCAAAAGCCACAATGGTCAGGCTGACGATCAATGCAGGAACACCCAGACGCAAGCTAAGGTTCACGGCGCCACGTACCAAGGCGTCACCGGCCAGAAGCAGGATGACCAGGCCCAGAGACGAGAGAATCCAGGGCATCATTTTTTGCCTCCATGGCCGCAGCCGCAGGGGCCCTTGCCGATCTTGTAGCGACCGCATTTGCGACATTTGGCCGAAGCAAGGCGCTTGCCGCCGGGCAGCCAGTGCAACTTGCCGAACATGGCCAGCACGACCATGAACACCAGAAATATCGCGACGATCTTGATTATCATGTCAGAGACCGAACCGCGCGTAAGCAGCGCGTTCCTCTATCCCCGCAACTGCGTCTTGCACCACCGAAGCGCCAAACCGCGACCAGAACGGCTTGCGCAATCCATAGCGACGGAACCGTACCTTGTCGCCGTACCGTTCCTGCATCTTGGGTTTCAGGTGCGCGATCCCGTCGATCAGCCCCAGTTCGGTCGCCTTGCGCGCCAACCAGATCTCGCCGGTGAACAGGTCCGTCTCGGTGCTCAGCTTGTCGCCGCGCCGGGTTTTGACGTGGTCTATGAAATTGCCATGAATGTCGTCCAGAACGCCCTTAAGCCGTTCGACGTCTTCTTTCTTTTCCGGGCTGAACGGGTCGAGCATTGACTTGGACTGCCCAGCCGTGTGCACCCGGCGCTCAAAGCCCTGGCGTGCCAGAAAGATATGCGCGCCAAAACCTGCGGATATAACACCAATCGAGCCCAGGACCGAGCTGTCGTCGGCCCAAATCTCATCTGCTGCTGCCGCCAGCCAATAGCCGCCTGATGCCGCGACATCTTCGACAAACGCGAACACGGGGATGTCCAGCTCATCTGACAGCCGCCGAATGCGCGCACCAATCAGAGAGCTTTGGACCGGCGAACCACCAGGCGAGTTGATCTCCAACGCAATCGCGGCGGGTTTGCCTTTGCGAAAGGCCTTTTCCAACACGGGCGCCAAAGAGGTATCATTCAACGCCCCGCGTCCGGCCATACCGATGGCACCAGACAGACGAACAACGGCCACCAGTGGCGGCTTTTTTACAAACGGCAGGCTCAGTTTCATGAAAGCCGATGTAGAATGCCACCCACCGACAAACAAGACGCCGGACAGGACAGAAACGCGACGGCAACAAAATTCCCACAGTCCAAGGGCAATTTTGCAACGACGCCGAATGGCGTCATCTGCAAAATTTCTCTTGGTTTATTGGGTTTGCGCGCCACTCAGCTGCGAATACGCCAACCTGTTCGGAAAATCAGCCAGATGACCCCAAGGCACAACATCGTGAACCCAAGAATGGCCAACAGGCTCAGCCCGATCGGCACGTCCGCAATACCGAAGAACGACCAGCGAAAGCCCGAGATCAGATAGACCACCGGATTGAACAGCGTGACGGTCTGCCAAATGGGCGGCAGCATCGAGATGGAATAGAATGATCCACCCAGAAAGATCAGCGGCGTCACGATCAGCAGGGGTACCAATTGCAACTGCTCAAAGCTCCCGGCCCAGATGCCAATGATGAAGCCCAGCAAAGCGAAACTCAGACACGTCAGGACCAAAAACGCCAGCATCGCAAAGGGATGCTGAATGCTCACGTCCACAAACAGCATCGACGTCGCCAGAATCACCACACCTATGAACAGCGCCTTGGTCGCCGCTGCCCCGACATAACCACAGACGATTTCAAGGAAATTCACCGGAGCGGACAGGAGTTCGTACACCGTGCCTATGAATTTCGGGAAATAGATCCCAAAAGATGCGTTCGAGATGGATTGCGTGATTACCGACAGCATGATCAGCCCCGGCACGATGAATGCGCCATAGGACACACCCTCAACCTCTTGGATGCGGCTGCCGATGGCGGCACCAAACACCACGAAATAGAGCGAAGTTGAAATCACCGGCGAGATAAAACTCTGCGCCAGGGTGCGGAAGAACCGCGCCATTTCGAACCGATAGATGGATGCGATTGCGGTCCAGTTCATGCGCGTTCTCCTGACACCAGATCGACAAAGATGTCTTCAAGGCTGCTTTGGCGGGTCTGTACGTCGTTTAACACCAATCCGGCTTGCGCCACATCGTTAAGCAACGCCGTGATCCCGGTGCGATCAGCGCGCGTGTCATAGGTGTAAAGCAGCGCATGCCCGTCCCGGATCAGGGTCAGGTCATGTTGTGACAGCGCGGCGGGAATTTCCGCTATCGCCTCGGTCAACTCGACCTCGAGTTGCTTCTTGCCCATCTGGGCCATCAGCGTGTCCTTGTCCTCGACCAACAGGATCTGCCCACTGTTGATCACGCCAACACGGTCGGCAATGGCTTCGGCCTCTTCGATGTAGTGGGTGGTCAAAATGATCGTCACGCCGTCCTTTTTCAGTTCGGCCACGATCTCCCACATGTCCTTGCGCAACTCGACGTCGACGCCTGCGGTGGGTTCATCCAGAAACAGCACACGTGGCTCGTGCGCCAGAGCCTTGGCGATCAGCACCCGGCGCTTCATGCCGCCCGACAGCTCTTTGGTTGCGTTCTTGCGTTTGTCCCAAAGTGACAGCTTTCGCAGGATCTGCTCCAGCAGAGTATCGTTGCGCGGCTTGCCAAATAGCCCACGAGTGAACCGCACTGTGTTCCAAACGGTTTCAAACGGCTCCAGATTGATCTCTTGCGGCACCAGCCCGATCATCTGACGGGCCGCGCGATAGTCCGACTGGATATCATGACCGCCGACGGTCACGGTGCCGGAGGTCGGCGTGGTAATTCCGCAAACGGTAGAAATCAGAGTGGTTTTTCCGGCACCATTTGGCCCCAGAAGTGCAAGGATTTCGCCCTCGCGAATGTCAAGAGAGACGCCCTTGAGCGCCTCAAACCCGCCCGCATAGGATTTGCGCAGGTCTGTGATGGACAGGATGTTGGACATGTCTGCTCCGTTGTTTCGGCGGGAACATTAGTCGCCCGACAAACAAAGGAACAGAGCGTCCATGCACAGCCCCCTGCGCGCGAATGCAGGGTCAGTCGCGGCCAGTCAACTTACCAAGCCAGGACTTCTTTTCTTCAGTGACTTCTTCTTCGGCACCCTCATCTGGGCCTTCCAACTGCTCTTGCAGATTGGCAAAAAACTGATCTGCCATCTTTTTGGCAAACCCGTCGATCAAACGGCTACCCAGTTGCGCCAGCTTGCCGCCCACCTTGGCCTCGACGTCGTAGGCCAGCTCTGTACCACCCTCAGAGGGGGTAATGGTGACACTTGCGCCACCCTTGGCAAAACCAGCGGCACCGCCCTTTCCTTCGCCCGCGATGGTCAGGCTCTGGTTCTCGACCAGATCCGACATGCTCACCACGCCCTTGAACGTCGCTTTGACCGGACCGACCTTTTGCACCACGGTCGCCTCATATCCATCCTGCGGGTTTCCGCTCAGCTCCTGGGCACCGGGCACGCAGGCCTTGAGCACTTCGGGATCCAGGAGGGCCGCATAAACCGCAGCGGGGTCTGCCTTGATCTGGCGCGTGTCGCTCATTTGCATGGGTCGTGCTCCTTGGGCCGGGTCATTGAATGGTCCTTGTCTAATCCAGCCAAACATAACCGCCAACCCCGCGAAGGCCAGCTATCAAAAACAGAGATAGACAAACGCCCGATCTGTGATAGCGGTGGCGACAGACGCGAGGCAATTCATCGGCCCCAGCGTTTTGGAGCACCACATGACAGATATCACGCACTCCCGGCCCGGAGCGGGAATCGCCTTTATTGTCGCGGGCATGATCGCGATTTCGATCAACGATATGCTGATCAAGCAGTTGTCGGGCGGCTATCCGCTGCATCAGATGGTGTTCCTGCGCTCGTCGATCGGGATCGCCCTGTCCATGGTGTTTGTCTATTTCGAGGGTGGCGTATCGCTGCTGAAAACCCGGCATCCGGTCCTGCACAGCGTCCGCTGCATCATGGTCGTGGCCTCGAACATGAGCTTTTTCGTGGCCCTCGCCGCGCTTCCCCTGGCGGATGTCACAGCGTTGTTCTTTGCCGCGCCTTTGTTCATCACCGTACTGTCCATTCCCATGCTCGGCGAAAAGGTCGGGGTGATGCGCCTGACAGCTGTTGTCATCGGCTTTGCCGGGGTGATCCTGATGCAACGCCCGTGGGAGGGCAGCGACAGCGCCACGGCTGACCGTATCGTCCTGTTGCTTCCGGTTCTTGCGGCGCTGACTTATGCCATCAACCAGGTGATGACACGCAAGCTTGGCGCGACAACCAAAGCCTCGGCGCTGGCTGTCTACATCCAAGGCATGTTTATCCTCGTCTCCATCGGCTTCTACCTTGTTGCGGGCGACGGGCGTTATGCTGAGGGGCTGGAAAACCCCAGCTGGGTTTTCCTGCTGCGCGCCTGGGTTTGGCCCAGCACAACCGATTGGTACTACTTCATCGGCCTTGGCCTAAATTCCGGTATTGTTGGCTATTGCCTTGCACAGGCCTATCGCCTGTCCGACGCGGCGACAGTTGCCCCCTTTGAATACATCGGCCTGCCGATGGCGGTATTCTGGGGCTGGTTATTCTGGGCAGAAATCCCCTCGCTCGAGGTCTGGGCAGGCATGGCGATGATCATGGGGGCGGGCCTGTTCGTCTTCCTGCGCGAAAAGCAAAAGGCACGGCGTGTGGCCCGGACCGAGGTCAAAGGGCGATATTGAGCAGACGCCACGTCGCACCATTGGACGCTTGCATTCATGCGGTGTCCCGGAAACCCTGCACCCATTGAGGGAAGAGGGAACCAAAACCATGCTGAACGGCGTCCGCATCATCGAAATCGAAGGGCTGGGGCCCGGCCCGTTTGCCTCCATGCTGTTGGCGGACCTGGGCGCGGATGTGATTGTTGTGCACCGCAAGGGCGGCGCTGTGACACCCGGCATGCCAGACCGTTCCCTCCTGGATCGCGGCAAACGCTCGATTGCGCTGGACCTCAAGGATGCGGACGACCTGGCAACACTCAAGGCGCTGATCACAACTGCTGATGGCCTGATCGAAGGGTTCCGCCCCGGCGTGATGGAGAAATTGGGCGTCGGACCGGAGGTTTGCCAGCAGTTGAACCCGCGCCTGGTCTATGGGCGCATGACCGGCTGGGGTCAAAACGGCCCTTTGGAGAAGGTGGCGGGTCACGACCTGAACTACATCTCGATGTCGGGCGCGCTCTGGTACAGCTCCGCCCCTGGCGACGCGCCACAAACCCCTGCCACGTTGGTCGGCGACATCGGCGGTGGCGCCATGTATCTGGTGACCGGACTGCTCGCGGGCATTCTGAACGCGCGCGAAACGGGTCAAGGCACGGTGGTGGATGCTGCAATCTACGACGGCTCGGCCCATATGATGAACCTGCTGATGAATCTGCGCCAAACGGGCAACCTGTCCGACAATCGCGGCCGCAGCCTGCTGGACGGCCCACATTGGAGCCGCACCTATCGCTGTGCCGACGGAGGGTTCATGACCGTGCAATGCCTTGAACCCAAGTTCTACGCCCTCTTCCTGGACCTTTTGGGTCTATCTGACGACCCGGACTTTCAGCAACAGTACAACCCCAAGCTCTGGCAAACCCTTACCGATCGTCTGACGGGCATCTTTGCAAGCCATCCCCGTGATCATTGGGCCGAGATATTTGTTGGCACCGACGCCTGCGTCGCTCCGGTGCTCAGCCCCGAAGAGGCCAAAACCCATCCAATGAACGCGGCCCGAAACACTTGGACAGAGCAGGGCGGCAACCTGCAAGCAGCAGGCGCGCCACGGTTTTCCACCTATGACTGGACGCCCAGTCCTAGCCCGGAACGCGGTGAACACGATGCGGAGATCCGCGCCAGCCTCAAAGGCTGACGCCCTTCATTCTTCTTGGTGTAAATACGGCGGGGGAGGCGCAAAGCGACGGGGGCAGAGCCCCCTACCCGCGTGCCCCTTCGCGCACCGTGTCGATCATCAACTGCACATTCTCGGGATCGGCATCCGGCGTGATCCCGTGACCCAGATTGAAGATATGCGGACCACCCGAAAACGCTTTTACGATGGCTCGCGTTTCATCAACCAAATCCTGACCGCCAGTCACCATGTGACGCGAGGCCAGGTTGCCCTGAACGCAGCCGTCAACCTGCACATTCGCCGCCGCCCAATCCGGGGACACCGAATTGTCCAGCGCCACACAATCCACACCGGTGGCTTTGGCAAAGCCAACATACTTGTCGCCCGCCTCGCGGGGGAAGCCGATGATGGGGATGTTTGGGTGACGCTCTTTCAGAGCCGCCGTGATCACCCGCGCCGGTTCCAGCGCGTATTTGTCAAACGCCTCGCCCTTGAGCGACCCGGCCCAGCTGTCAAAGATCTTGACCACTTCGGCCCCGGCCTTGATCTGCATCGACAGGTAATCAATCGTTGCCTCGGTGATCCGCGCCAGCAGCGCCTCGAACAACGCTGTGTTGCCTTCACGCAGTGCATGAGCCGGGCCTTGGTCTGGGGTGCCACGTCCCGCAATCATATAGGTCGCAACGGTCCAGGGTGCACCGGCAAAGCCAATCAACGTGGTCTCGGATGGCAGTTCACGCGACAGAATGCGGACGGTTTCATAGATCGGGTTCAGCGTCTCGTGAATATCCGTGGCTGGTTTCAGCGCGTCGAAATCGGCCTGCGACGTAATCGTCGACAGACGCGGCCCCTCGCCTGTGACAAACCACAGATCCGCGCCCAGCGCCTGTGGCACCAGCAGGATATCGGCAAACAGGATGGCCGCATCAAACCCATAGCGACGGATAGGCTGCAGGGTAACCTCGGCAGCAAGCTCGGGGTTGTAACACAGCGACAGGAAGTCACCCGCTTGTGCACGGGTCGCACGGTATTCCGGCAGATAGCGACCGGCCTGCCGCATCATCCAGATTGGCGGCACTTCCTGCGTCTCGCCTGCCAATGCGCGCAACAGCTTCTTTTGTTCACCCATGCTCATCCCCATGTCCGTTTCCACCACCGGTTCTGCCTTCGGCGGCAATTTGTCAAGCAGTGCCCCCATTGTCAGGGCAATGTGACGCGACTAAAGCAGGGGGATGACAGCACAGCTTCCAACCCCCGCGTCCCCGCTCAAGATCGGCACCCGTGGCTCTCCGCTTGCCTTGGCCCAGGCCTATGAGACCCGCAATCGGCTGATGGCCGCGCATGACCTGCCCGATGACGCGTTCGAGATCGTGGTGATCACGACCACCGGCGACAACCGCGCCATGATCGAGGCAGATAGACCGCTCAAAGAGATCGGCAACAAGGGGCTGTTTACCAAGGAAATCGAAGAGGCGATGGTGCGGAGCGACATCGACATCGCCGTGCATTCGACCAAGGACATGCCAACCGTGCAGCCTGCCGGACTGATCCTGGACACGTTTCTGCCGCGCGAAGATGTGCGCGACGCGTTCATCTCTGCGGGCGCAACGTCAATTGCCGATCTGGCGACGGGTGCGATTGTCGGAACCTCGTCCCTGCGCCGCCGCGCGCAGCTGCTCAACCGCCGCCCCGACCTGAACGTCGTTGAATTTCGCGGTAACGTGCAGACCCGTCTGAAAAAACTTACCGATGGCGTGGCCGAATGCACGTTCCTTGCGCTCGCGGGCCTCAACCGTTTGGACATGGACGGTGTTCCCGCCACCGCAATCCCGCCCGAGGATATGTTGCCCGCGATTGCCCAAGGCGCGATCAGCATTGAACGCCGCATCGACGACACCCGCGCCGCCGATTTGCTGGCCGCCATCCATGACCAAGAGACCGAACAGCGTCTGAGGGCCGAACGCGCCTTTTTGGCCGCCTTGGATGGCTCGTGCGAAACACCTATCGCCGGCCTGGCCGAGCTGGACGGCCCCACCCTGCGCCTGCGCGGTGAAGTGCTGCGACCTGATGGCACCGAAGTGATCCGAGACGACCAAACCTGCCCGATCGAAGATGGCGCTGAACTGGGCCGCTCGATGGCGGCCAAACTGTTGGAGCAAGCAGGACAAGGTTTTTTCGAATGGCGGTCGTGACGTCACGAGAGTTGTGACGCGACGCTGAATTTGACAGACTGTCATCGGGTTGGGACCGTCACCGGGCGGAGGAGGACCCACCATGACACCTGGAAAAGCTTATCTGAGCACTGAAGAAATTCGCCCTCTGGCCGAGCGGTCGGACGCCATGGGTGTCTGGCTCACCTTGCATTGCTGGGGTACGATTGCGCTTGCCGTGGCCTTGTTTGGCTTCTGGCCCAATCCGGTGACATTCTTGATTGCTTTGATCGTGATCGGATCGCGCCAGCTTGGCCTGGCGATCCTGATGCACGAAGCTGCGCACAACGCGCTGTTCAAGAGCCGCAGGTTGAACGACGTTGTGGGCGAATGGCTTTGCGGTCGACCCATCCTGGCCGAGTTGGCCGCTTACCGTCACTATCACCTGACCCATCACCGGTTCACGCAGACGGACAAGGACCCCGATCTGGTGTTGTCGTCCAAGTTCCCGACTTCGCATGCATCACTCAAACGCAAGTTTAGCCGCGATCTGACCGGTCGCACCGGGTCCAAGCAGCTGTTGGGTCAGATCATGAGATCTTTCCAATTGGCAGGCGACAAAGAAGCGATGGAATCTGCAGCCTCGGATTTCGCGCAAAGTTTCAAAGCCCCGCAGTTTTGGAAATCGATGCCCGTGTTCATTGGCGTCATGGTCATTATGGGGCTGATCGGTGATTGGTGGTGGGGGCTGGCCTTTTGGCTACTGCCTTACTTGACCTGGTTTCAGTTTGTCCTGCGCGTGCGCAACATCGCGGAACACGGTGCGACCGAGCAATCCGAGAACCCCTTGCAGAACGTGCGCACAACGATGGCCGGACCGCTGGCGCGGTTGCTGGTGGCGCCTTATTGGGTCAACTATCATCTCGAGCATCACATGGTCATGCATGTGCCTTGCCATAACTTGCCCAAGATGCACAAAGCCTTGCTGAGCAAAGGATTGGGATCACAGATGAAGACCGCCCCCAACTATGGTGCAGCACTGCGAGAGGCTGGATGGCGGTCCGCCTAAGTAGATCAACTCCGCTCACGAAACGGCGGGTATGCTGGCGGCAGGGTCGTTTCGGGTTACCCTGCTAACCTGAAGATGTACTCAGTTTTTGAAAGGTAACACCCATGCGCGTAAGACTGTCCTTGCTGCTGGCCGCCGTTGTGGCTCTCCCCACTGTGGCCGCCGGGTTTCAAGCCATCAATCGGTTCGAGGTCTATCCCGTCAACAAAAGCGGTGTGTTCGAAGTGGTCAATCGCCACGGATCAGCGCCCAAGGACTTCTGGTGTGGTGCTGGCGACTATGCCATCCGCGTCTTACGCACCAGCGCAACGCAGAGGGTCTATCTTGTACAAGCGGTTGGACCTGCGGTGACTGTTCAGGGGCGCAAAGGCGTTCAGTTTGCATTGAACCCACCCCAAGGCGCAGACACATCGACCGGCTACTCAGTGACGGTCAAAAAGGTCGGCGACAACATGCCCGCGCATATGGCGCAGAACTATTGCTACGATCGGATCGAAGATGAGCTCTGGCCATTCTGATTTCGGAAGAACTCCCGCACCCGAGCGGCCCTGACTTCGTCAGCACCGCTAACGGCCTTGGGCCGGGCGCCTCGCTTGTCGCTCGGCGCGGTTTCGTCCAGACGACATCTCGCGCATCTCTCTCGGGTGGATGCAAATCCGCGCCAACCGCCGAGCGAAGCGAGGCCCGGCCCAACGGGAGACGGGCATCTTTGATGCCCGATCGACGGGCGGGAGCACGCCGCCTGCACAGAACTGCGTTAGAAGTGCTTAGACCCACTTTGCCAAGGGCGGCAGGCTCATCAATACGGCATCCGGGTCGTGGCCGGTTTCCAGACCAAACTTGGTGCCGCGGTCATAAACCAGGTTGTATTCCGCATAGAGCCCCCGATGCACCAACTGCGCATCCTTGTCAGCCTCGTTGAAGTTCGCCTCGCGTCGGCGCTCGACCAGGGGCACAAAGGCGGGCAAAAAGGCGCGCCCGATGTCCTGGGTCAGCTCGAAATCGGCTTGCCAATCGCCGGTGCAATAATCATCCATGAAGATCCCGCCGACACCGCGCGCACGTTTGCGGTGCGGAATATAGAAATACTCATCCGCCCATTCCTTGAGCCGCGGGTAGTGCGCCAGCCCGTGCGGGTCTAGATGGCGCTTTTGCTCGGCATGGAAGTGCGCGGTATCTTCGTCATATTCCAGACACGGGTTCAGGTCCGAGCCGCCACCGAACCACCAGGCATGCGGCGTCCAGAACATGCGCGTGTTCATGTGAACCGCCGGTACATGCGGGTTGCGCATATGCGCCACCAAAGAGATCCCGCTGGCCCAGAACCGCGGGTCTTCGGTCATGCCCGGAATGCCCTTGCGCGCAGCCATCGCAGCCTGCGCCCGCTCTCCCAAAGTGCCGTGCACCTCGGATACGTTGACGCCGACCTTTTCGAACACACGCCCACCACGCATGACGGACATCAACCCGCCGCCGGCGTCCGATCCATCCTCGGCCGTGCGTTTGGTCGGGGTCACTTCAAACTGCCCCGGTTCCATCTCAGAGAAGGCCCCCGAAGTGTGGCTCTCTTCCAGCGCTTCGAACCGGGCGACGATTTCATCCCGCAGGCTGCGAAACCATGCAGCGGCGGTGGTTTTTTCTGTCTCGAACATGCGGCTCTTTTTCTTAATGTGCTGCGGCGCCGACGGGATCGAGCAAGGTGCGCCCCCCATCCAGCGTCAGGATCTGACCAG
Source organism: Falsiruegeria mediterranea M17 (assembly GCF_900302455.1). Lineage (GTDB taxonomy): Bacteria > Pseudomonadota > Alphaproteobacteria > Rhodobacterales > Rhodobacteraceae > Falsiruegeria > Falsiruegeria mediterranea. The sequence goes on along the minus strand of NZ_ONZG01000003.1, from coordinate 30,696 downwards.
TCATGAACGCGGACGCGTCCGAGGCCAGGAATTGGGCTGTTTCAGTCAACTCGGTCGGCGAGGCAATCCGTGACAGCGGAGTGTGGTTTTCAATATCGGTGCGCGCATCCCGGTTGTCCTTGAGGGCACTTTGCAGCGACGCACTCATCACCGAACCCAGCGCGATGGAATTCACCCGGATGCGTTTGGGCGCCAACGCCACGGCCAACGATCGGGTCATTTGATCCAAGGCCGCAGAGGATACGGAATACCCCAACAGTTCGGGATGGGTCCGCCGCGCGGCAATCGACGACAGGTTGATGATTGACCCGGCGGTGCCTTCGTCCTGATCTTCCGACTGTTTGATCATCCGCCTGGCCACCAACTGATTGAGTCGCAGGGCAGGAAACAAGTTCTGGTCCAGCAAGGTCCGGACCGACGGATCATCCGCATCCAGCGGGTCCGACGGCGCCACCTGACGTGCGCCGTTCACCAGCACATCGATTTGATCAAAGGCGTCCAATGTGGCCGAGAGCAGGTTGGCGATCGTCAGCTTCTCGCGTAGATCCCCTGCAAAGTAACGAATGTTGCCTTCGTCGGCCTGCTCGCCCAACTCACTGATCAGGCTTTTCTCGTCCATGTCAGCAAACATCACATTTGCCCCCATGTCAGCAAAATGACGCCCGATGGCCAAACCAATGCCATTGGCTGCGCCTGTAACGATTGCGGTTTTACCTGCGATGGAAAAGGACATGCGAATCCTCCTGATGTGGGCACACGTTAACGGCGATCAACGCCGCGTGCGAGCAGGTCGTGTCGCCTGCAAGATTTTGAACCGATTATCGCCTGCAACCTCTTTGACCTGTCCAAACAGCTCGGCCAGCGTGGTTTCGTACGGCAGATGCCTGTTGGCCACCAACCATAGCTGACCCGATGGCGCCAAGATGCGCGCGGCTGTTGCGATGAACCCCCGCCCAAGCGCCGGATCGGCGGCGCGAGAGGTGTGAAACGGCGGGTTCGTCACGACCGTGTCTACAAGTTCTCCGGCGGCCCAATTGTGGGCGTCCGCCCAGTGAAACCGCGCGCGCGGGTCGGTGATATTGGCACGCGCACATGTCAGCGCGGTATGATCGGCCTCGACCAGATCAAGCTGCTCGACCTTGGCATTTTTCAGAACCTGCGCCGACAGATAGCCCCACCCAGCCCCCAGATCGACCACACGGCAGCCTAGCTTCTCGGGCAAGACCTGCGCCAAAAGCGCCGAGGCCGGATCGACCCCATCCGCAGAAAAGACCCCTGGCGCTACTTGGAACCCGTCAACGACCTGCGCCTCGGGCGCCAACCAGTCGGCAAAATCCGCCTCTTGCGCCGGAAACCAGAATATCTTGCCATGCGCTTTGGAGATCGGGCCTGAAACGGCCACGCGCTTGCGGATGTCCTTGAGCAGGCTATCGATACCGTCGGTCTTTGTTCCGTCGACCAGGACCCACCCAGAACACTGCCGGCTGGCCCGTGCCACCAGATCCCGCGCCAGCGCCTTGGCCCGAGGCACAAAGACGATAGCCAGATCACACGGGTCGTCGCTAACAGGGGTACAGGCGAACCCTTGGGATTGGAAATGGTCGTGAAAAGGTTTGAACGGCTGCACGATATGGGTCGTTTTCGGCAGATCGCTCAGATCATGATCCGGGGTCGGCATAACGACCGAAATTTTATCACACGGCAGCAGGTCGCCCGAATCGAGCGCCAGGGACAGGCGGACAGACATCGGCGCGCCTTACTCTTCGCGTTCCATGGTGCATTGCAACGGGTGCTGATGACGACGAGCGAAATCCATCACCTGACCCACCTTGGTCTCGGCAATCTCGTGGCTGAACACGCCAACCACGGCGACGCCTTTCTTGTGGACCGTCAGCATGATCTCAAACGCCTCGGCGTGAGTCATCCCGAAAAACCGTTCCAAAACATGGACCACAAACTCCATCGGGGTGTAGTCGTCATTGAGCAGCAACACCTTGTACAGCGGCGGACGCTTGGTCTTGGGCCGGGTTTCAACAAGCACCGAGGTGTCGTTGTCGTCGCCTGGGTTGTCCGACATCATCAAGGGTTGTAGCAACATCACGAAGAACAGTCCGGTTGGGGGTTGGGTTTGGTATAGTGGCTTATATAACCTTCCATCCGGTTTAGAAAAGAGAAAGCGAACAGGTGTCGACGGATCGTAAACTCACCACTGTCGGTTTTGACGCTGACGACACCCTATGGCACAACGAACGCTTCTTTCGACTGACCCAGGATCGCTTTGCAGAACTATTGACCGACCACGCCGACCCCGACCACCTGGCCGAACGTTTGCTAGAGGCTGAGCGCCGTAACATCGGGCACTATGGCTATGGCGTGAAGGGATTTGTGTTGTCGATGATCGAAACCGCGATCGAGGTAACCAAGGATCGCGTTCCAGCGTCTGTAATCCGTGAGCTGATCGAGGCCGGTCAGGACATGCTGGCCCACCCAATCGAGCTGCTGCCACATGCCCAGGAAACTGTTAGGGCTGTCGCCGAAACGCACCGGGTATTGTTGATCACCAAGGGCGATCTACTCGATCAGGAACGCAAGCTGGCCCAATCTGGTTTGGGTGACCTGTTCGATGGAGTCGAGATCGTCAGTGAAAAAACGCCAGCATCTTACGCTGCCATTTTTGCTCGGCATGGTCATGGGGCCGAACAGGCGATGATGGTGGGCAACTCCATGCGCTCGGATGTTGTACCTGCGATCAAGGCCGGCGGTTGGGGTGTCTATGTCCCCCACGGTCTGACCTGGGAGATCGAACACGCCGAAGCTCCTGCGCAAGATCCGCGGTTCCACGAATTGCAGCATCTTGGCACCCTGCCTGCGCTTGTTGAGCGGTTGAGCTGACACGGCGACTTCCCGCCGCCTCATTGTTGCCACAATGGCCGGTATTGCGGACTTCGTTGCGCCGCCCCCTAAATGTGGATTCTCGTAGTTCGGAAAATCAACATAGGCTTGCAACCTCCGGGTTTATTTTGAGGAATCCCTGTGTTAGCCTGTGTGTAACTAATCAATGAGCCAGCCGAAAAATCGGCGGCCTGAGGCAGACAGAGGCAATGATCGTGCAGGTTCGGCGTACAAAGCCGGCCCGTTTGGGCCTTATTATTCTCACAGCCGTTTGGCTGTGCGTACTGATTCCACTCAGCGCGCGGGCGGCCCCCTATGCCGCTATGGTGATTGATGCCCGCACGGGCGAGGTTTTGCATTCACGAAATGCCGACACCCGATTGCATCCGGCTTCTCTGACCAAGATGATGACGCTTTACATCGCATTCGAAGCGGTACGAAACGGCGAAATCACGCTCGACACCAAAGTGCGCATCACCAGCAAAGCCGCCAGCGAACCGCCATCGAAACTGGGCCTGCGGTCCGGTCAGCGCATTGCGTTCCGCTATCTGATCCGGGCCGCAGCCGTAAAATCGGCGAACGATGCGGCCACGGCCATCGGCATCGCGATCAGCGGGTCCGAGGCCGCATTTGCCCGTCGCATGACCCGCACGGCCAAGGCACTCGGAATGACGCGCACCACGTTCAAGAACGCGCATGGCCTGACCGAAAGCGGTCATATGTCGACCGCTCGGGACATGACCACGCTGGGGCGGCATCTGCTTTATGATTATCCGCAGTACTACAATCTGTTCTCGCGCAAATCGACAAATGCCGGGATCAAATCGGTGAACAACACCAACCGCCGCCTGTTGGCCGCCTATCAGGGTGCTGACGGGATCAAGACGGGCTACACCCGCGCGGCAGGCTTCAACCTGGTGGCGTCAGCAAAACGCGGCAATGAACGCGTCATCGCCACGGTCTTTGGCGGCAAATCCAGCTCGTCGCGAAACGCCAAAGTGGCCGAGTTGCTGGATCTTGGGTTCCGCCGCGCCCCATCCCGCGCCCCGATCCGCAAGCCGAACCGCCCCGCATATGTTGGCAACACCACGACCGGTGGCAGCGGCAAGACGATCCGTCTGGCCGGAGCGCCAAAGACCAGCCTGCGTCCGCAATCGCGTCCCGCTGCTGCGGCCGTCTTGGTGGCTGAAGCCGCCAAGCAAAACGAGGACAGCATTCAGGCCAGCATCAACGAAGTGATCGCCGAAGTCGGTTCAACCCCTGCAACAGCACCTGGCACCCGTCCAGCCTTGCGGCCGGAAAACCTGGTACTGACATCAACCGATCCTGAACCCGCAGCCCCCCCACAGCCCGAACAAGAGGTTGTGACCCGCCTGTCGACGTCCGGTGGCCACCATTGGGGCATCAACGTCGGACGTTACACAAACCGTTATCAGGCCGAGAAGGTTCTGCTGCGCACTGCTTTGGCGGAAATGGCCACGCTCGACGGAACGCTGCGCAAAGTCGATCAGTCCGCCCGAGGTTTTGACGCCACATTTCAGGGCATGACCCGCGATCAGGCCGATTTGGCCTGTCGCCGCCTGAAGGCACGCAACGTGACCTGCTTCATGATTGGCCCATCCTAGAAATTACCACCAGCACTACCTCGTAAGTAAAAAGGCCATGGATCAAACCATGGTCTTTTTCTTTTTGGTGAAGGTGGCGATTGAAAGGAATTGTCCGCATTCACGGTTGAACCGCATCGGTTTGTTTTGCACCCGTTTCATGATAGTCTGGATGCAGGTTCTTACCTTGACGCGCCCATTGCTTGCAATTTTGGCAAGCGCCCAAATTTGGTTGTTTGCAGCAGGAGACACGATGCCCGCCTCTGGGAATCATACAACTGTTCTGACTGTTCGGCTGATCACTGAGAAACCGAACCGCCAAACAATCGAAGCTGTTCGAACTCGTTTGCAAGAGTTCGATCTTGATGTGGAAGCCAGCACCGATCGCTCGATCGAGGTTCGTGGACCACGGGCAAAACTGGAAGCGGCTTTGGGAATAACCATCGCTGACGAAGGCCACGGTCACTCTGTTGTAGAGGGGCCTGATTTGAAACTGGCAGAACCGAATTTTCCGGTCTCTGCCTACATTCCAAGGAAACCTGATTTTTTCTGACCAAAGGAGATTTTGAAATGACAAAGACAACTGTACGACTGGTTCCGCGCAGCTCTCAGCGTGTGACGTTTTCAGACTATGTATCCATGCCCCAAGAGCGGTTGAGTGGTTCGGTCGCCCCAGAGCGCCGATCCATGAACAAGGCCATCAAAGCCTTCGATGATCGGGCAATTCCACAAGAAGCAAGCCCACTCAAACGTTTGGACGTCCAATTGGACGAACAGGAAATGGCGGACGTGTTCGGGGACGTCGCCATGGAGCAGCACCCAACCCGTGCCAGTGACGACCGCTCTGTGTCTTTGAACGAAACGTTCAACCGCCCCGCTGCGGCACTTAGCGTGCCCGAGGCGCTGCAGGATTCCATCGCTTTCGCCTATGTCCCGCGTCCGGTTGAATTCTTTGCCCCCCTGCCGTTTCCGCCAATCGAGAATATCTACCATCTGCGGTTGGCCGATGTGCGCCTGGCCTTGAATGCGGCCCGATGTCATATGAACGGCTGGACCGGAAAGGGCGTGCGTGTTGCCATGGCCGACACGGGTTTCATGCTCCATCCCTATTACGTCCGGTCCGGGCTAAAACTGATCCCGACGGCCTCCCCCGGGTCTGGCCCTGCTGATCTAGACAACTCCGGCCATGGCACAGGTGAGGCGGGCAATATTTTTGCCGTTGCACCAGATTGCACCGTGTTCGGGGTCAAGCATGGGTCCAGCGCGGCAGGGACTCTTGAAACCTGCATCGACCAGAATCCCGACGTGATGACCAATTCCTGGGGCTACAACATCGATCGCATGACCAAGGATGAACTGCGTCTCAACGATCCGAACATGTTCTTTGAGGTCATGGATGTCGAAGCCGTGATCAACGACGCCATCCAACGCAACATCGCGGTTCTGTTTTCTGCAGGAAACGGCCATCGTGCCTTTCCTGCCAGCCACCCCGACGTGATCTCGGTCGGCGGCGTGACGTTGAACGAAGACGGCAGTATCGAGGCGTCCAACTACGCGAGCTCATTTCGCAGCCTGCTGTATCCGGGACAGAACATTCCCGATTTCTGCGGTCTCGTCGGACGCTCGGAAATGTCGCCGCAAAGCGCGCACATCATGTTGCCCGTACCGCCGGACTCTGAGCTGGATGGCGAAAACTTCCCGTCGGGTCGCAGCCAGAGCGGGTGGGGAATATTCTCGGGCACGTCAGCGGCCTGCCCGCAGACCGCAGGTTTGGTGGCGCTGCTCAAACAAATCTCCAAAGGTTTGAGCCCAGCGCAAATCCGCCAAGTGTTGAATGCGCGGTCAGTGGATGTGACCGACGGCACCACGGCGACCGGAGACACCGCAGCGCCGGGGCACGATCTGGCCACAGGTGCCGGACTCGTGGACGCGCTGCGTGCATGTGGCTTTGCGGTCGGAACCTCCTGACCACCTACCTACTTGGACTTGGCCGCGGGTCATCGCCGCGGCCATGCTTACCCTGATTTCGAATTGGCCCTAACCGCTTGTTCAAACTGGAGCGTGGCCTTTGCCGTGCATATCGGCTACCCAAAGCGCACGCAGGGGGGTCCCACCTAGGGGACTGAGAGGCTGACGGTGCACCATGCACGGCGACGCGACCCTTTGAACCTGACCCAGTTGATACTGGCGGAGGAAGCTAGGGCATCGCAAACGCAGGGATCATGACCCGTCGCCTTGCCTGACACGAGAGGGCCGTACACCCTCTTTTGCATCCAAGCCCACGTCATCTGTGTCTTTTTGAGTTAAACGCTTGAGGAGCACTGAAATGAACGTCCCCAATCCAAAGATCACCACAGGTGGCCTGCCTGCCGCGCGCAAGATCTATGTATCCGGCACGCAGCACCCCGACATCCGGGTGCCGATGCGCGAAATCTCGGTTCACCCAACCGCCGGAGAGCCCCCTCTCCCCGTTTACGACAGCTCGGGCCCCTACACCGATCCGGATGTGCAGATCGACATCAAGCAGGGACTTGCCCCTCTCCGCCGCGCCTGGATCGAGGCGCGTGGCGATGTCGAAGACTATGAGGGGCGCGAAATCACCGCCGCGGACAACGGCTTTGTCGAAGGTGACCGGCTGACGCCCGAGTTTCCCGTCAAACCGCGCCCGCTGCGGGCCAAAGACGGCAAGGCCGTCACGCAGCTGGCTTATGCCCGCGCGGGCATCGTCACGCCCGAGATGGAGTTCATCGCCATCCGCGAGAACCAATTGCGCGAAGCGGTAGTTGAAGAACGTGATGGCAACGACTGGGGCGCCAACATCCCCGGCTACGTCACGCCCGAGTTTGTAAGGGACGAGGTTGCCGCAGGCCGCGCCATCATTCCTGCCAACATCAACCACCCGGAAGCCGAGCCAATGATCATCGGGCGCAATTTCCTGGTCAAGATCAACGCCAACATGGGCACCTCGGCTGTTACCTCCAGCATGGAGGAAGAGGTCGACAAAATGGTCTGGTCGATCCGCTGGGGTGCGGACACGGTCATGGACCTGTCCACTGGTCGCAACATCCACAACACCCGCGAATGGATCATCCGCAACAGCCCCGTACCCATCGGCACCGTCCCCATGTACCAGGCGCTGGAAAAGGTGAACGGCATCGCCGAGGACCTGACGTGGGAGGTGTTCCGCGACACGCTGATCGAACAGGCCGAACAGGGCGTCGACTACTTCACCATTCACGCAGGTGTGCGCCTTCACATGGTGCCGATGACCGTGAATCGCGTGACGGGCATCGTCTCGCGCGGCGGCTCGATCATGGCCAAGTGGTGTCTGCATCACCACAAGGAAAGCTTCCTGTATGAGCATTTCGAGGAAATCTGTGAAATCTGCCGCGCTTATGACGTGTCGTTCAGTTTGGGCGACGGTCTGCGCCCCGGTTCCATCGCGGATGCCAACGACGAGGCGCAGTTTGCCGAGTTGGAGACCCTGGGTGAGCTGACAAAAATCGCCTGGGCCAAGGATTGTCAGGTCATGATCGAAGGGCCAGGCCACGTTGCCATGCACAAGATCAAAGAGAACATGGACAAACAACTGGAGTGCTGCCACGAGGCTCCGTTCTATACGCTTGGGCCGCTCACCACGGACATTGCACCGGGCTATGACCACATCACATCCGGCATCGGGGCCGCGATGATCGGCTGGTTCGGCTGTGCGATGCTCTGCTATGTGACGCCCAAGGAGCACCTCGGCCTACCGGATCGTGACGACGTCAAAACAGGGGTGATCACCTACAAGATCGCCGCCCATGCCGCCGATCTGGCCAAGGGTCTGCCGGGGGCGCAACGCCGCGATGATGCCCTGTCGCGGGCTCGGTTCGAATTCCGGTGGGAAGATCAGTTCAACCTGTCACTCGACCCGGAAACCGCGCGCGAATTCCACGATCAGACCTTGCCGAAACAGGCCCACAAGGTCGCACATTTCTGTTCCATGTGCGGGCCTAAATTTTGCTCAATGCGGATATCGCACGACATCCGGGCCGAGGCGCAAAAAGAAGGGATGGAGGCCATGGCCGCCAAGTTCCGTGAAGGCGGTGATCTCTACATGCCAGCCAAAGAACCGGCCGAGTAACGAGTGCGGGGGCCGTGAGTTCAACGGCCCCCATTTTCCAGCGTTCAGCGCACGAACTTGGTCACCTCGACCCCGCCTTCGGTCAGGCAGCGTTTAACCGACCGAGCGATCTGCAACGCTGTCGCCCCATCGCCATGCAGGCAGATGGTGTCGATCGAGGTCTCCAGCCGCTTGCCGCTCTCGGTGATGATCGCGCCTTCCTTGACCATTTCCAGGATACGCGGCCCTGCCACGTTCGCATCATGGATAACGGCCCCCGGCAGCGACCGATCCACGAGCGTGCCGTCATCATTATAAGCCCGGTCGGCAAATATCTCGCCAACCCATTTGCAGCCCAGTTCCCGCACGGCCTCTTCCTGCTTGGTCACGGCCAGCACCATCACGATGATGTCCGGATCCACGTCCAACGCGCCCTGATAACAGGCCCGCGCCATGTCCAGATCAACCGAGCACATGTTGGCCAGCGCTCCATGCAATTTCAGATGCCGCACCTTGGTGCCCACGGCCTGCGCCATGCCAATCGCCGCCCCCAGCTGATAGCGCACCAGATTGCGCAGAGAGGCATGAGGCACCTTCATGTTGCGGCGACCAAACCCTTGCAGGTCGGGAAAGCCGGGATGCGCCCCGATACCGACATCGTTTTCAGCCGCGATTGTCATGGTCTTGGCCATCACATCCGGGTCCCCCGCGTGAAACCCACAAGCAATGTTGGCCGAGGTGATCACCTGCAACAGGTTCTCATCATCGCCCATCTTCCAGGGGCCAAAGCTCTCGCCCATATCCGCGTTCAGATCGACTTGGGTCATTGGGGGTCTCCTTTTTCGGTGGCCGAGACCACACCACTGATGAGTTGGTAGGACAGCAAGTCCGAAATGTCATGCGGGTTGCGTACCAATGCCTCGGTCTTGCTGGGCAAACGCCCCAGATCGCGCACGAAAGCCGCTTGCAGATCTGCCGCCTCTTCTAGCGTCACAAACTTGAACCGGATCGCCCCCCCTGCCGGTGTCTGCGCCGCGCGGGGCAAGTCACACGGCAACACGGTTGCAATCCGGGGGTATCCTCCGGTCGTCTGACATTCGTTTAGCAGGATGAAAGGGTTGCCGGTGCCCGTCATCTGGATATCGCCTGGCGTGATAACCTCGGACAGGATATTGAGCTGCCCCTTGGCGGCAAAGCCCTCGCCCGCACTGTCCAGCTGCATTCCCATGCGGTTGGCCCGGGGACCGCGTGTGAACTCTGTCTGCTCGAACCGGGCCCGGGTCGCGTCGTCAAACAGGTCGCTCTGGAAACTGCGCACAACATGTAGAGTGCCGCCCTGAAACCGGTCGGACACGGCGATCTTTTGCCCAGCGTCCCCATCGTCTTGCCCAACAGGCAGCGCATCGCCCGCTGCCGCCACTTGCCCCACCTTGGCTGTCAGATGCACGGCACGCGATCCAAGGAACGGGTCAGAGGCAATCCCGCCACCCACATGCAAGTAGCCATAGCTGCCCCGCGACACGGCCCCAAGGCTCAGGTGCTGCCCCTTGAGCAGCTGATGCGAGGCATTCCAGACCGCAGGCGTTCCATCAATGCTGCACGCCATCGGCGCCCCAGTCAGGGCGATGCGCATGTCCTGGGACGCTTCGAACTCGCCCCCCATCCCAGCCATCTCCAACGCGGCAAGCTGCGGCGATTGGCCCAGCAACGCCGCGCCCTCGTGCAAGGCCATCAGATCGGCAGCACCCGCCCGCGACAATCCCTGTTCGGTATACCCAAAGCGCCCTTGATCCTGGATCGTACACGCGGGACCGATGCGAAGAACATGCAAACTCATGCCTCGATCTCCTCGATCTGCGCACCACCATAGCCATCTTCATTGCGGGTGCGGATCTCGTCCAACTCATCAGGCGTGATCGACACAAACTGCATCTCGTCCCCGGGGTTCAGTGCAAACGTCGGCGTACGCTCCGGCTGAAAACACCGAAAGGCCGTCTGCCCCACATGCCGCCAACCCGTAGGCGTAGGCCCCGAAAACAGCACAAACTGCGAGATCGCCAGCACCAATGCACCCTCTGGCACCATGGGGTTCAGCTCTTTGAGGCGCGGGATGTCAAACGCAGGCTCCAGCGGCCCAAGGTATGGCTGACCCGGCGCAAACCCGATGGTGAGCACCCGGACACGGGACGATGCGAGCCTTTCGACCGCGTCCGAGGCCGACAGGCCCGCGGCCGCAGCCGCATCTTCGAGTTGCGGCGCAAGGTCTGTTCCATAAACCGTGGGAACACGCCAGAACTTGCGCCCCTTTGGCAGGCGCGCCGCGTACCAGTCACGATCTGCCAACAACCGGTTCAACCAACCTTCACACTCAACGTGGCTCAACTGTCCCGGATCAAACCGCACATAGGCAGATGCCAGAGAGGTCGAAGTCTCAATGACACCCGATGGCCGTTCGGCCTCCATCATCCCCCGAAAAGCCAAAGCAGCACGGTTCGATGTTTCGGTCATCGTGTCCGCAAAAGTCACAAGCATCCCGTCCAGCCCGACATTGCGCACCATGGGGAATTGGTCAGCGTGGGTCATAGAGCCTCCGCAACAGGGTTGGGGTCAGGTACATGGGAAACTGGTAACACCCCAGGAAAATCAACAACGGTTCGGTTATCTCGGGCGAAAGCGCCACAAAGAAAAGAGCAAAGTTCCGGTTGCCCGAAACGATTGAAATCGGAACGGCGTCCGTGCGTCCTTTGGCCTTCAACAACGCATAGGTTACGATCTGCGCGCCAAAGTTGATGGCAAAGGCCGCCACCAGCCAGAACGCTAGCTCTGCCGGATCTCGGGCAAAGGCCGGGCGGATCGCGGACATCAGTGCAATCACGATGATGGCCAGGGCAATCACAGTCAGCCCGTCTACGGCGCTGCGACGCTCCTCCGACAGCTTCGGGAACCCGAAGTGTCGTAAAGCAAACCCCAACACCGCCGCGATCAGGATCACCACCAACAACCGCCCTGCCGCCAGCAGAGTCGCCTGCAATCCGCCAAGTTCGGGCAACAGATACATCACCGGAACGCAGGTCAGCGGCAAAATCGCCGTGCCCAGGATCAAGAGCCGCAACGCAGGCGCCGGATCATGCCCCAGCAGGATCGAGAAATTTGCCGAACCTGTTACCGACGGCGCGGCCAACATCAGGACGATGGCCATAGCCAGCGGGGTGAACTGCGCCCCGAAAACCCATAGCCCGAACAAGAACAACAGCGGCAGCCCCAGTTGCAGGCACAACGCCGTGACAGCCGTGGTGCGTAGGTCACCCAGATTTCCCATAGCCTCGCGCGGGCCGATCCGGAACGCCGTCAGAAAGAGCAGCAGGGCCACCATTTCCGGGATCCAGGGCCTGAGGATGATGGCCAGGTCGGGCAATGCCAACCCCGCCATCAATCCGATGATCAGGCCAAACTTTCCATGCCGTGCGATGAACGCCAGCCCATTGCCGAACATGTCACGTCCTCTGCCTTAGCCGCCTGGCCCGGATCGTAGATTGTCGGGCAACCAGGTCGCAAGGTCGGGGAAGGCGATGAGAACAAAGACCATCAACACCATGATCATGAACATCGGGAACGCCGCACGGGCAATGAATCCCATCTCATGCTGCGTCATCCCTTGCATCACAAACAGGTTGAACCCGATGGGCGGCGTGATCTGCGCCATCTCAACCACAACCACGATGAAGATACCGAACCAGATCAGGTCGATGCCCGCTTCGCGCACCACAGGTTCCAACACGGCCATGGTCAGAACCACGGTCGAAATCCCGTCCAGGAAACAGCCCAGGATGATGTAGAACACCAAAAGGACCATCAGCAGCCAGAACTTGGTGAACTCCCACCCGGCGATAAGCTCGGCCAACTCCTTGGGCAGGCCGGTCTTGGCCATCGCGAATTTCAGGAAGGCAGACCCCGCAAGGATCAGTGCGATCATGGCCGAAGTTCGCACCGCGCCGATGGTGCTGTCGCGGAACGTCTGCCAGTTCAGCGACCCTTGGATCAAAGCCAGGACCCATGCGCCGACCACACCAATGGCCGCAGCCTCGGTCGGGGTGGCAAAGCCCAGGTACATCGAGCCGATCACGGTCAGAACCAGCAGGATCACCGGGATCAGAAAGCGTGAGTTCTTGAGTTTGTCCATAAAGGACATCCCGTCTTCTTGCGACGGGTTCCAGCTCTTGGAGAGTTTGGAATAGACCGCCACATAGATCATGAACATCGAAGCCAGAACCAGACCTGGCAGAACGCCAGCAAAGAACAGTTTGATGATCGAGACACCATCAATGGTCACGCCGTAGACGATCAGGGTTAGCGACGGCGGGATCATCAGGCCAAGTGTCGCCGCACCGGCCAAGGTGCCGATCGTCATCGTCTCGGGGTAGTTACGTTTGCGCAACTCCGGGATCGACATCTTGCCCACGGTGGTCAGGGTCGCGGCGGATGATCCGGACACGGCCGCAAAGACGGTACAGCCGACGATGTTGGCATGCACCAAACCACCCGGCAGTTTTGCCATCCACGGCGACAGGCCTTTGAACATGTCCTCGGACAAGCGCGTTCGGAATAAGATCTCGCCCATCCAGATGAACATCGGCAAGGCTGCAAGTTCCCAGGATTTCGAGGCCGACCAGATCTGGCTGACCATGTCCTGTCCGATGGTGCGCGAGTTGGAAAACAGCTCCAGCGCCACCCAGCTTACGCCCATCATGGCGATACCGACCCAAACGCCGCTTCCCAAGAGCAGGAACAGAACGGCGAGGAAGATCACGACAAGTACGACATAATCCATTGTCTCAGACCTCCTGCGTTTCGACGTTGTCGTGTTGGATGCGGTGCTCACCCTTGAAGATCAGGTGCAGCAGGTGATCGGTCAGCGCGATGGCCAGGATCACCCCCCCGATCACCATGACCGATTGCGGAATCCACAGCGCGGTCTTGTCCTGCGCTTGGCTGACATCATTGAACTTCCACGACCAGAACACGAACTGGCGCGCATGCCAGCAGAAATACCAGACCACAGCAGCGGAGACGGCAAAGCACCAGATATCTACATAACGTTTCATCCCCGGTCCAACCGCATTGAGCAGCAGCGACACCCGGATATGCGAGCCGCGATTAAGCGCCGCTGCAAATCCCAGAAACGAGGCCGCCGCCATGAAATAAGCCGCGTATTCCGGCGCACCGGGGAATACCTCGGACGACCAGCGGGCCAGCATTTGCAGCAGGATCAGAACCAGGATGGCGATCATGCAGAGCGCCGCGAGTATCTCTGCAAGTCTGTATATGTAATCTAGAACTGCCCTAAGGCCGCGCAGAACGCCCATGATGTCACCCTCCCGTCGGATGGAATTCGGGCGGCACGTGACGCGCCGCCCGGTGTTTCGTTCGTTACTGTGACGCCTTGAAGGCATCGACGATGGCTTTGCCCTCGTCACCGGCGGCTTCGAGCCACTCGTTGGTCATGGTAACGCCGATTTCCTTCAGCTCGCCGGTCATCTGTTCAGACGCCGGACCAACGCTCATGCCACCGTCACGCAGGCCTTGCAGCGTGAAACCGGTGTATTCCTTGGCGCGCCAGTTGCCCGCATACTCCGCCAACTCGGCACAGCCTTTGATGACATTCTTGTGCGCGTCGGCGGTTTCAGCCCACACTTCGGAGTTTACCATCACATAGTTGCGCGGCAGCCAGGCATCCACTTCGTAGAAGAAGCCCAGGCTTTCCCAAACTTTGCGGTCGTAACCGGTTGAACCCGACGAGACCATGGATTCCGCCACACCAGTGGCAAAGGCCTGGCTGATTTCAGCCGCTTCGATGGTCACAGGCAGCATGCCTGTCAGTTCTGCCAGACGCGAGGTGGCGTTGTTGTAGCTGCGGAACTTGATACCTTTCATTTCGGCAACCGAGTTCACCTCGTTCTTGAAGTACAGCCCCTGCGGCGGCCACGGAACAGCATAGAGCAGTGTCAGGTTCTGCTCGGCCAGCAGCTTTTCGATCGACGGCTTGGCCGCTTTCCACAACTTCGCACTGTCATCAAACGAGGTGGCCAGGAACGGGATCGAGTCAAAGCCGAAAAGCGCGTTTTCGTTCTGGTGACCCGACAGCAGTCGCTCGCCAATCGGGGCCTGACCAGTCTGGATCGCGCGCTTGATATCGGCGCCTTTGAACAATGAACCCGACGGGTGGGTCACGATTTCAATTTCGCCACCAGTGCCGGTGGTCACGCATTGGGCAAACTCCGCACCGGTCGCCGAGTGGAAGTTCGACGCCGAATAGGCCATCGGCATGTCCCAGGTTTCCGCCACAGCCGGCAGTGCACTGGCCGCGGTCAGCGCTGTAGCAGCCATCAGGTTGGTAAAGGTTTTCATTATCTTCTCCCTTGGTTGGACTGTCTTTTTTTGGTTCTATCCGGCCTTCGTATAGCGGGCCGGTGAATAGATGCTCAGATCAATGTTGGGCGCTTTGCCCGAGATGAGTTGCGCCAGGATACGGCCCGTCTTGGGCCCGCCGGTCAGGCCGATATGGTGGTGCCCGAAACCAGTGTAGGCCCCTTTTAGGTGCGGCAGCTCGCCAATCACCGGGATCGAATCCGCCGGTGCGGGACGATGGCCCAACCATTCGGTCACATGCGACGCCCGCAGCCCCGGAAACACTTTGCTGGCATTGCGACGCAGCAGATCCAGCGGCGCCTCGGACGGGCCAGCCTCCAGCCCGCCGAACTCAACGGTGCCGGCCAAACGCAAGCGTCCCTCCATCGGGGTGGCCACGAATTTATACGCCGCGACCATGACAGGTGTCTTGGGCATCACGGTGGGTTCCCAGAATTCCAGATGATAGCCGCGCTCGGCCTCAAGCGGAACGTCGATCCCCAGTTTTTTCGTTAGTGCCCCGGACCAAGCCCCCAATGCCACGACGGCCGTATCGCATGGGATAGTCTCACCACCGGCACGGACGCCAGTAACTTGACCATTCTCACGCGCAATGTCGTCGACATCTGCGATGATCAGCTTGCCACCCTGAGACACGAAGTGATCCGCCAGGTCCTTGATATACTGCCCCGGATCGCGAATGCGTCCGTGGTCTTTCAGCCGCGCGGCAAAGCCTAGATCAGGAGAGTAAACGTCGTCAAAATTGCGGAACGCCTGCCCTTCGAGTTCGTCCCACTGGAACCCGTTCGTTTTGCGCAGGCCCCAGCCAAACGCGTCCGTGCCATAGTGTTCACGGTCATTGTAGGCAAAGATATAGTCGGTCGGCACGATCCAATGCTCGGCCCCCGTCCCTTCGGCCAACGCCAAATGATCCTGCAGGCTGTCACCTACAATGGGCGTCAAAGCCTCGGCGATCCGCCGGGTGTCATCGGCGTTGGCATGGCTCATGTATTTGGTCAGCCACGGAAGAAGTTTGGGCAAATAGCTCCACTTCAAGAACAGCGGCTGGTTGGGGCTGAACAGCATTTTGGGTGCCTTGACCAACAGGCCCGGCCCCGTCACCGGCACAATCGAGCACGACGCCAGGATACCGCCGTTGCCATAAGACGTCCCCTCGGCCGGCCCCTTGCGGTCGATGATGACCACCTTGTGCCCTTCCCGTTGCAGCCAGATCGCGGTGGAGACACCAACGATGCCCGCCCCGATCACAACAACGGTTTTGCTGTCCTGCATCACACCCCTCCTCCGGCTGTGAATTGACCTAGGTCTGGTGATTCCAATGCCGTAAGCATGTCACCTTTTTTCGATACGTCAACAAATTGTTGACAAATTGTCATCGTTTGCCATTCTCTACCCATGACCAAAACCTCTGACACCCTTGGCCCCGTTGTTTCCTCGGCCCACCTGGCCGAAGGGAGCTTTCCCGAAGTTTCCGAATTCGAATTTGGCCTGATCATCGCCAACAACGCCTTTTCGCGTTGGACCGAACGCGCCATGGCCGCGGCCGGACATCCCGAGCTGTCGGCGCTGGACGTTCTGGTCCTGCACACGGTGCGCCATCGCGGGCGCCCCAAAAAGCTGGCCGACATTTGCCTGGTGCTGAATGTCGAAGACACGCACAACGTCAATTATGCGGTCAAAAAGCTCAAGAAGTCCGGGCTTGTCAGTGACGGGCGCCTGGGCAAGGAAAAGACGGTCGAGGCGACGGATCAGGGCAATGCCGTATGCGACCGCTACCGCGAGATACGCGAAAACCTGTTGCTTAGCGCCATGAATGAACTTGGGTTTGAACCCGAGCAACTCAGCCGCCTGTCCGCGCTGATGCGTCTGATGTCCGGCCAATACGACCAAGCTGCACGCGCCGCGACGGCGTTCTGAAGCTCTGCGCCTCATGATGACGCCCTGACGGCAAATCGCTTTATCTTGTCCAGATCAGGTCGAGCGCCCAGACCCGGAGTATCCGGCACGATCACCTGACCGTTTTCCACTTGGAAAGGCGTTTCCAGGATATCCTCGGTCAGGAAATAGCTGGCCTGATAGAATTCGCACCCCAGCGTGATCTCGGGCGTAGCCGCAATCATGTGGGTGCCCGCCAGATGTGCCAAACCAGCCTCAAACATATCACCGCCATAAGCCATCAGCCCATTGGCCGCCGCGATCCGGGCGACCGACTGACCCCGAACGAGGCCGCCCGACTTCATGATCTTGATCGAGACGCCATCACAGATCCCTTCGCGGGCAGCACGGACCATGTCCTCGGGCCCAAACACGCTCTCATCCGCCAATAGGGGCACATCGGTCATCCCACGCAGTTGGGCCATCATATCGTAGTGGTGAAAACGCACAGGTTGTTCGATAAAATCGGGCTGAAACTGCGCCACATCCAGAACCCGCGGGATCGCCTCTTCGACTTCGAGACCCTGGTTATAATCGACGCGCACGCCAAATTCAGGGAAATCCTGAGCGATCCGTTCTAGGCGCATCACGTCAAACGCGTGATCCTTGAACCCGGTTTTGAGTTTGATGAGGCCAACGCCATCCGCCCGCAGACGCTCCATCAGGGCGATATCTGCGTCGAAGTCCGGATTTGCGATGGAACAGCTAAGCGGAATGGAGTCGCGGCATTTGCCGCCCAGAAAGGCCCACACTGGCAGGCCCGTGACTTGCCCCGCAAGGTCCAAAAGGGCAGATTCCAGCGCCGCCTTTGCCTCGGTGCAATGGGCCACCGCGCGCTGCGCCTTGGCCATGATTGCCGGCTGATCGCTCACCTTTTGACCAACCACCAAAGGGCGCAAATAACGATCAAGCGCTGCAAATGTCGCCTCGGGCGTGCCTGTGAACACCGACCACGGCGAGGCCTCGCCAAATCCCTGATCACCACTTTCCGAGGTCAGGCGCAACACAACGATCTCACACGATCCCTCGACCCGACCGATCCCATGGTCACGTGCCGAAACAACCGGCACGGCCAAATGCCAAACATCAAACCCCGTAATGGTTTGCGACAAATCCGACATGCAGCCCCCATCCTTTTGCGCGCCCGTGAATTTTGGGCAAGCGGAGGCATCATTTCCAATACTATTTTCTACCCAACCCATAAGTCAGAATGATATAGTTCCCGTATGAACGCTTCATTTCGTCAGTATCAGGCCTTTCACGCTGTCATCGAGACCGGCACCGTCACCGGGGCGGCTGCCCAATTGGGCATCTCGCAGCCCGGCATTTCGAACCTGTTGAACCAACTCGAACGGGCTACGCGGCTAAAGCTGTTTGAACGCAACCGGGGTCGCCTGGTCCCAACACCTGAGGCCGCCTTGTTGTTTGATGAAATCGACACGTTGGTGCGCGGTTTGGATCACGTGAACCAGGCGGTGATCGACCTGCAAAACCAGCAGGCCGGGCAACTGCAGATCGCCACCAACCATTCGTTGGCGTTTGGCTTCATGCCGTCGCAGTTCCGCAAATTTGCCGAAACCCGCCCCAACCTGACCATCTCGTTCCAATCACAGTTTTCGACCCGTGTCCAAGAATGGGTGATGGCTGGTCTGTTCGAGATTGGGATCTGCGAACTGCCCCTGCGCCACGACGGGCTTGAAGCCCGCAATTACTACTTTGAAACGCTCTGCGCCGTGCCCGAAGACAGCCCTCTGGCAAAGCATGACGTGCTGACTCCCAAGATCATGGACGACTATCCTTTCATCGTCATCGGCTCCGAGCACATGGTAAATCGCCGCGTCCGCGAGGCGTTCCAGTCCCACAATGCGAAATGGCGGATCACCTGCCACACCGATCTGTTCCGCAATGCCCTGAACTTGGTGAAACACGGGTTCGGCGCCACCCTGATCGACCCTTTCACGCTGTCCAGTGACGACGGCCAGGGCTATGTCCTGCGCCGGTTTGAACCGCGCATCTTGCTGGACATCGTCATCGTAACTGCCCGCGACCGCCCGATTTCCGCCATCGGGCGGCAGTTCATGGACCAGGTGTCGGAGCAAATGGAACAGATGGCCGTGCACCCCGTTCGCAAGTGAACGTCACTTGATGACAGCCGAGTTGGCGAAACGTTCAATTTCGCTCTTGTCCTTCGTTTCGGAAAACCATAAACGGGTCAGCGGAGACGTGGCCGAGTGGTCGAAGGCGCTCCCCTGCTAAGGGAGTAAACCAGGAATGGTTTCGAGGGTTCGAATCCCTTCGTCTCCGCCATAATCTCATGGCAAAGCTATTCCCTCACAATTCAATGAGTTAGGTGAGATTGGAAAAGCCGAAACACACGCAGTGACTACACGCGCTGACCACATCTGTCACCAGATGCGCTCGGCTCCACCGAGGCTGGCTTACCTCTATGATAAGATACCCGACGCGCGACAATGCCAGACGGGACGTGTTCGACTACATCGAGCTCTTCTACAACCCGAAACGCAAACACACGAACAACAGCATGCTGTCGCCCGGTGACTATGAGAACAAACAGCGCAAACCGAAGCAGGCGGGTGTCTCGGAAACTTGGGGCACCACATTCAAAGTGGGCATCCTGCAACGCTTGAATACCATCGACGAAAATGTCAGTTTTCCGAAGATCCTAACTACTGTTCCGTAGGCTGGCAGCCGCTTTCGCGCTGAGAGACAAGGAGCATGGCGGCGCGCGCGGTACAGGCCATCGCTCAAACCAGATCATCAGCGACCCCAGTCGCTTCAACGCTTCATTGTAAGCCGATCAGCTCGTGGCCTTGTACTATGTGTGCACCTAGTTGCTCATGCCTCCCAGCTATCATTCTGGATTCACGCAGTGGATCCCCAAACCAACTTGTGCACCAAGGCCCATCTTCGCATCAATACAGGATCGGCCAAGAAATATCGCCGCCGACCGGCACCTGCGGCGGCCCGAGATCGCGTGCATCAGGGGCATACAGCCGCGCTTTGCCGAGCCGCGGTCGAATGTGGCAGAGCTCTGGCGACAGGGCCCTGAAAACCGGCGCAAGATTATCGCCGCGCGATAGATCGACGAAGAGCAGTCGGCAGTTCTTTGACAGCAGCGCTGCGACGCAGTCATCAAGTGTCCAGGATGCCTGATCTGTCTGGAAAGATGGCCCTTCTGGTGCTTTGTTCGAAAAGGCTGGCAGCTCAAAGGCGTTGACCTGATCGACCCAGATCTTAGCCGCTACATCGTCATCAACATCACGCCAAGGCGGAAGAGAGGTTTCGGTCGCCAGCATCTCTATGGTGGCCGCCAGAGCCGCTTCCGGCAAACTGGGCTTGGCCGCAAACCCAAGCGCGACAACCGCCCCGTCCGGCTCGTATGATGCTGCCGCGACGACAGGTACTTCGAGGTCGGAGGTGATGTGGAACATTCGAAAGAGACGTGATCGCGCCTCAAGATGGTCGCGTAATTCAGATGATGCGCCAAGGATGCCGGGGTCAAGGCATGGGCGTCGCCTTTGAGCATACCACCAACGCCCCACGGCATCCCGTTCGATCAGCTCCAGCAGCGCCGCATGTTTGGCCGCTTCCTCAGATGAGCCGCAGGCACACCCATTGCTGTCAGCCACTGCAACGGCTGCCGTGTCCCCTGCTTCGCGCCGCCCGATCAACACGACATCGGCCGGCACAAGAAGCCGATTGCCCGTTTTCGCGTCCTCCGCCTCGATCCACTCCAGAGGCGTGTCATCCGCACTGGCCTTGGTGATCCAATCCTGACCGGCGAAACGCTGGTTTTCCTGATCGCGAGCTTTGATCTGAGCCGACGAAAAACCCAACAGCTCCTCCGGCGGGATAGCCTGAGCCTGAATGTCCTTCGCCGCCGCGCGGATCAAAAGTTCGTCGCCCCAGACACAGCTCTTAAGCAACTCCACAGCCTCGCCGATGGCACTGCGCCGACTGGTCGCTTCTGTCAGGCCGCAGCCATTGGCGGCCCGCCCGGAAGCAGGCATCGCAGCCGACGGGAAACTTGGCCAGCGTTGAAGTGCGCGCGCATTCGGCAATGCTGCACAGATATGAACCGGTGTTGCGCTCGGCATGGAAACCACGTCAAAGAACGCTTCATAAGGACCAAGTCGCCATTGATCTGGGCGGACATCCTCGCAGTTCTGCACTGGTTCGTCTATCATGGATGCATCTGGTCCGTTCCAAGGTTGCTGCATGCAGAACAACCCACAACTTCTTGTCATCATGTGCGCCGATCTGGTGGCTTATAGTCGGCACATGGCGCGTGACGAAGTGTCCACGATTGCCTTTCTGGAGCGGAATTTTGCCCGCGCGCGCCGGGCGACTATGCGGTTTGGCGGGACTCTGGTCAAGACAACCGGAGATGGCTGGATCTCCCTCTTTCCGAGTGTAGGCAATGCTGTGGATTGCGCCCGCCTGTTGCATCGCCAGGTCCACCGGCAAGAGAAAACACCACCATCCCTGTTTCGTATTGGTCTTCACCTGGGCGAAGTCCGGATGGAGGGGGACGATGTTTTCGGGCATGCCGTAAACATCGCCGCCCGCCTGCAGACCCTCGCTGAACCGGGGGGTATCACCGTATCGCAACCTGTCACGGCCTTGTTGAGAAATGCTTCGGGGTACAAGCTGGAGTCGATCGGACGGCCACTTCTTAAGAACATAGGCGACGATCAAAGCGTCTACCGTCTGGTTGAAGGGGCGGATCAGGACAGACCGGAAGAAAGGCTACGTATCGACATCCTCGGCGGTGTGCGGATGAAGAGGCCGGGTGGCGAGGTGCTGTCAATTCGTTCGCCACATGCTTTGGCGTTGATCGGAGCACTTGCGCTTGATCCCGATGGCCCGGTCCAGGCCAGCCGTATTGCCGCAATGCTATGGCCGCAGAAGGAGCCGAAAAAGGCCCACGAAGCGCTTGCGCGGACGCGAAAACTGGCCAATTCGTATTTCGGCCAAAACGCGCCCGAGATCATCCTGGCTGATGGTGTCATGCTGCGCCTCAATACCAGCTTGGTCGCGGTGGATCTTCACCAAATCGAAAAGTCGCTGATCTCTGGCGTCGTGGAACCGGCATTGCGCCGCCCGGATCGGTTGATCGAAGGGCTCGTCGCGGGACTGGACGGGATCAGCCCTCTCTTTCTGACATGGCTGAGGGTTCAACGTGCATTCTGGCGTGATCGATTGATTGCGGGATTGGAGGCCTGTCTTATACGGCACGAGGATGCGCAACCCGCGCTTCGCGCGGCGGCAGAGGCTCTCTTGCAATTCGAACCGGGACATGAGCCGGCATCGCATGCGCTGATGCGCCATTTTGCTGAGACCGGCCGGAAAGAAGCTGCGCTGCGCGAATTCAGCCGTTTGTCGGCACATCTTGATGAGATTTACCAACTCGTGCCCGGCGCCGACCTCAGCACCCTTGCCGCAGCGCTTCGCGGCTCTTCTCCAACCGAGCCGGACCGCCAAAAGACGGCGGAGGCACCCCAATTGCCGCAGGTTGCCGTTGGTGTCATCGCCCATGATGGGGATATGACACAACCAATCGCCGAGAAGTTTCGGTCCGACCTGCTGGCCAACCTGTCCCGGTTTCGGACATGGGCAGTTCTTGATCTGGCTGATGACAGTTTTGGCGGCGCAAACTACTTGTTGTCCGGACAGTGCGACACCGTAGGAAACGGCGCAAATCTCGGTCTACAGCTGGTGGATCCCCAGACCCGCCGGATCGCGTGGAGCGCGTCCTACGCCATCTCTGCCCCTGATTGGCGCCGCGTCCAAAGCCAGGTCGTTGGACGGATCGCCGCAGCGTTGGAGGTCTATATCTCTGCAGACCGGCTGGCCCAAAGCCTGAGTGCAGCGCCGACGAATACCGCGGATTACGACGGGTGGTTGCGCGGCGAGTCGCTGTTGCTGCGCTGGACACCAGAGGCGGACGCGGAGGCCAAGGATATCTTTAGCGAGATCATCTCGCGAAGCCCGGATTTCGCCCCGGCTCATGCCAGCCTGGCAAGCATACACAATGTGCGCCATATCTTGTTCCCTGGCAGCCCGTTCTCGGCCGAAGACGCCAAGGCGGCGCGGGTCAATGCGTCTCTTGCTGTGGAACTCGATCCGATGGATGCCCGCAATCACCTTGCGCTGGCCTGGTCCGCTGCCCTGACAGGCGGCTTTGACGAGGCGGCGGTGCATCTCGATCTGGCAGTGTCGCTGAACCCTTACAGCCCGACCACCACGATTTCCGCCGCGATGGGATATGCTTTCCTGGGCGATCATCGGCGGGCGGCACATGTACTGGACGAAGCGATCGCACTTGCGCCGATGTTGCGCCCGCACCAATGGTGCTATGCGGCGGCCATCCACTTCCTTGGGGGCCAGGATGCGGCGGCGGTCGAAGCAGCGCGGCGATCGGGCGACCAGATCGTCGACAATCAGGGCTGGCTTGCTGCGGCACTGGCCCGCCAAGGCAAGACCTCCGCGGCGCAGGAGGCATTTCGCCAGCTAATGGTGGAACTGGCCCCGGTCTGGGCTGGCCCGCGCCCGCCCGAACCGGAGAGCGTGCATGAATGGTTCACCTCGGCCTATCCGATCCGCGCAGAAAAAGACCGTCGCGCCGTCTCGGAGTGCCTGCGTCAAGCGATGCAAGTGCAACCCACGCCAGAGGTCAGCGACAGCGGCGATAGGTAATTGTACCCAGCAGGTACTTCCGGCGATCCTCGCTGTCAGTCGCGCCGAGATCGGTAATCACGGTCGACAAGTAGTTGTTCGGCTCCAGCAAATCGTTGTTCCCTTCCGAGATGGCGATGTTCATCTGCTCAAGGGCCGCTTGGTCATTGTCTTTCACGCCATTCAGCTTGACCTTTTTCGCCGGGGGGCCAGCCTGATACTGATAGATTCCGGCATTTTCGTTCTCGATGGACATCACATTGGCGTCGCCCTTGTATGTAACGTCGCAATCATCGCAATTGTTGATGATATATTGGATCGTCTTGTTGACGACTTCATCAGGCGTCAAGGACGGATCCATAAAATGCTCGTTGAACACCTCTCCCAGCTTTTTCATGCCGAACTGGCGTTGCGCGACGTCGCCAATCTTACTTCGGTCGAATACCACAATATCAGCCATTGAAATTCCTTTCGGGTTGGGGGCAATCCGTCACGGATTGCCGGAAAATGCCAATCTTACCAAATCACTGTAGACGAATTTGTCTGTCGACTTTCCGCCGAACGCCGGGTCAGGCGTGAAGGGCTGCAGCACACCATTGACGATCATGCCCGAGCCGCTGGCCTCGATGGCCGCGCTCAGCGTTTCGGCGACAATGCGGCCACCAAGCGGGCCCAATCGGTCGCCGTCGCTCTTTACTGCCGCTTCGAGCAGGGTGTAGATCCAAAGTGGGGTATGATCGACAAACCGACTACCCACTGGGCCTTCTTGCATGATTGCCGTCGCTGCCGGGTTATCCGGTATGTCCAATTCAGCCGCGGACAGGATCGGGATCTGGCAGGGCGATCCGGCGTTCACCAACGCCGTTTGTACGTCTCCGGCAAGCACCTGCCCACTGGGCAGGCCCATCAAGCCGCCGCTGATCAGTGTCCGCCGGGCGAGGTTCAGGCGACCGGACTGGGCACCATTGCAGGGTTTGTCATGGACGCTGGGCTGAAACAGATAGCCGGGCAAGCAGAAAAGCGCATCCTTCCAGGCTGTCCCGATACTGGTCGCCTTGATTGATGTCACGCCTTCTGTTCCCAACATGTGCCGCCAGTCGGTTGTCCAGGTCTGCAACAATTGCCCATTGGTCAGGTCTCCTCCGTCAAAGGAGAAGTCAAGCAGGTCTGACGCCAGCGCACTCATAACGGTTTTGTTCGGGTTGACCGTATTCCAGGGGCTGTAGTTGTCCCGCCTCATGGCATGACCAAAGCGAAAGATCGCGCCGGAAAACTCCGGCGAGACATAGAACGGATCGGGCATCCCGCCCCCGGCCGACGGCGCCACCCATACGCGCCCGTTCACCATCACATCGTCATAGGTTTTCGGATCGACAAGCCGCACCAGATAGTCCTGCAACACAACCGACTGGAAATGCCTCAGCACGATCCGGCGGACCTCTTCGCCGGTCAAAACGAGCGGCTTCAAAATACTTATTGCGGCCTGCGCGAACCTCGTGATCGCCACTTGCGTCTGCGACAGCGTGAGGTTCTGATCGTTGCGCGGATCAAGTATCAGGGCGCGACCGCTGTCCATGCGAGGCAGATCGTCCAGCCCGCTACCGGGAAAACCGGGCCCCGAGTCCACAATTGTCTGGTTGAGCGGCAGACCCTCTTCCTCTTGAACATGTGTTGGAAGGTTGCGGGGGAAACCCAGCGGGCGCTTGAAGATCGTCTTAAGATCGATCGCGCTATCGATGAGGTCGACAGTCTGTGGCGGACCGGACGCATCTGCCGGATCCCAGAGGGTCATCTCATGCGCCAGGAATTGCCCCAGATAGGTATAGGCCGATGGCATGTCTTTCATCAGTGTTGGCACGGGCGGAGGCGGTGCAAATCCGTAGCTGACAAGCAGTGCCTCCCCAAGACGACCGAGGCGCTCCAACGTTTCCGGATCCACCGGCGGCGCCGCCGCCATTGCGCGCTCGTATGTCCGGACGGGCGACGTACGCAGCACTTCTCTTACCGACCGGTTTCTCTCGTCCGGGGGTGACATTTCCAGGATCATGCGGCCGATCTGTTCGGCAACATTTTCGTTGATGCGCAGGTGATTTCCGGCCCCTGTTTCGACCAAGTCAAGCAGCAGTGGAGCGTCAACGTCATTCGCGATGCCGTCCGGTCCGAAAAAATCCGCCTCCAGGTTGCGGTCCCCGTTCTCTCGTGGCTCCCGCAACACAAGACGATAACCAGCTCCGTGAAGAGATGCGAGGTTTACCATGCAATAATACCCTTCTGGTTAGGAGGGTTTGAAATAAATAGGAATAAACAATAACAGGACCAACGCCCCCCCGACGTATAGCCGTGCATTCTTGGATATGATGCGGTTTAGTTTCCCTTACGTCAATCGTGCAGTTTCCGTGTCGCCCGTCGGCGCCTCGGGTTCGTTACTGAGAATGCTCGTGTTGGTGCCTTCGCATTATTGCGGTTTGAAGGACCCCTGGGTGTTTCAATTTATGCAAGTGGCCAGCACGGATACAGGATGATCAAAGCCAATGAGAACTTGATGAAATACTGTGCGCAACAAAGACTCCAAGTGCCTTTCATTGCGTCCCACCTGAGCAGCAACGCGGCAGCTTTATTATTTTGACGGGTCTTCTGGGAGAAAACGGTCTTGGCTCGTCGCCTGTTTGACTACTCAGAAAACCACATTCCATTGGTATCGGTCATATCTTCAGATCGAGGCGGGGCTTCCAAAATGGCCGGAAGAGTTCAATCTTCGGACATCGGTTCATCACAACTTTGAGGCCGGCATCCTCGGCAAGTTGTGCTGCTTTGTCGTCGTAGACGCCGATCTGCCCCCAAAGAACCTTGGCTCGGATCGCGATGGCCTTCTCGGCAAAGCCATAGAGTTCTTCTTTGGGGCGGAAGACATCCACCATATCAACGGGTTTGTCGATCTCTTCCAGTGAATGATAGACCTTAAGGCCTCTGATCTCCTTGACGTTCGGGTTGGGATTCACCGGCAGAATATCGTAGCCAATTTCGCTGAGCTGCCGCAGAACGCCATAGCTGAATTTTGTTTTGTCGGCGCTTGCGCCCACCATTGCAATGGTTGTGACCGACTTCAGGATGTCAGCAAGGTAATTGGGGTCATAATCGTAGATATGGTCGATATCTGCTTCGGGCATCGGTTAACCTTCCTTCGGCGTCGCAATGTCTGCCTTGAGTTCGTGGGGTTTGAGAGGGTCTAGAAACGGATTGCGGTAGAGCTTGTCATGGCTCTCGACCCCGATATCCAATGTGATGTCCGACGTCGCCCGCGCCACGCAAAGGATCACGTAGCCGTTGGCGATCTGCCGATTGTTGAGTGCGACCTGTCGGCGCTGATCCACCGTGCCTGTTTTCAATTTCGCGGCACAGGTAATACAGCCGCCATATTTGCAGCCAAAGGGCAGATCAACACCCTGTTCGCGTAACGTATCCAGAAGTGGGCGCCGCGCATCGACTTCGAATGTCGCGCCATCCCTGTTGGAGATTGTCACAGTATGCGTTGTCATAGCCAAATGTCACTTGTGCAATCACCGCCCGGATACCGGCTCTCGTGGCAGCGCGAGGGGCCATTTGGCTCTTTCCCAAAGTCCACGATAAAGTCTTCGTTGATCTTCATGCCGCCGTTTTCAGGATCGCAATCAATCATGACCATCACACCGCCTTTTTCTCGGATCTCGGGATAGAACTGGTTGTCCCAAGTCGAAAACAGCGACGTAGTGACATAGAGTCTGCGTCCGTCGAGAGACAGCTGGAACATCTGCGGCCCACCGGCGACCTCAACCCCATTCACGATTGGCGCTTTGCCTAAAAGCCCACCCATGAACACCTGGCCGGTCAATTTGGGGTTATGCGGATCACTGATGTCGTACTGGCGCATGTCGCCATGTAGCCAATTGTTGAGATAGAGATATTTGTCGTCCATCGAGATCAGGATCGCGGACATCACTCCTGGTAGCGGGATTGGCCATTCCGGGTGCATCTCATTCTCGACGTCGATGATCTTTTCCCACTTCCACGCGTCGTCGCTGTCCTTCCACCAGTGAATGACGTTGGTCGACAGCGCGGCCCCGCAGAACCCGTGCGTGCTGTCGGGGTCGTGGTGAAACTTGACCTCCAATGGCAGCAGCCCGTCTTCGCCCAGATAAAAGCTTTCGATTGGTTCGCGTTTTTCGAAATCCCAGAAATGCAGTTCGCGCCCGTATTTCAGGTGTCCCACTTCTTCCAGGTCGAAGCCCGGCATAAAGGTGTTGGGCGCGGCCCATTCGGAACTCACCATCACGTTGTGGCGCGGTTGGTACCAGAAATCATAGCCGAACTTGATGTCACCCATGGAGTTTTCCCAACGGCCGACGATGTTGAATTCTTTGTCGAGATGCAGATAGCCGCCCGGAGCTTCGCCCTTGGCGTCTCCAAGGAAGGAAATGATGATCTCCGAACCCAGACAATGCACTGTATGCGGCCCTGACAGATCGGCCTTGGCCTTGATCTCGGCACCATCGACAACCTTGTGCAACCGCGGCGCGCGTGGGTCGGTGGCGGTATCAACGATATGTAGTTTGTTGGAACGCACACCAGGCAGGATCAGGTATTTACGCGACATGGATCCGTCGTCGTGACAGGACGAACACGCATTCCAGCCCATATGATGAAGCTCATCCCCAATCCCTGGCATTTCCAGTCGGTGTATCACTTGAGAATAAGTCGGGCTTTCCGGGTCCACATCTACTGTCGCTAGATAGTCGGGCTTCTGAATGCCCGTGCCTGTATAAATCGCAATCGTGTAAAGAAGTTTCTCACGCGGGGCCTGGATCGCCTCTTGCGGGCTGGCGTAGCCCGGTCCGCAACATGCACCATCCATCGTAGCACCCTCCCTTGAACACGATGACTGTATCGTATATCGAAAATACCATTATCGTATAGTGAGAAAAATGCATCTAGAACGTTTAGCGCTGATATTGGAAGTCGTAGGCCAAAAAGGGCATGCAACTGTCGCGGAAATTTGTGCGCAATCCAATCTTCCCAAGCCAACTGCCTATAGACTTGTTCAAGATCTCGTTTCGTCCGGACTGTTGCAGTCATCTGCGCGGGGGGAGTTTGCTATTGGAGCGAGATTGAAGCGTATCACCCGAAGTGATCATTCTGACCCTGCGCTTCTGGAGGTGATTGCTCCGGCCCTCGCCAAGGCGGCCGAAGAGCACGGGGCTGCTTTTTTTCTTTCTCGACTGCGCGGCAACTGGGTCGAGATTATTCACGTGGCCACGCCAAAGACAGGGGTGTCTTATCTTCACCCCGGAGTGGGCAAACGGCCTATGCACGCGTGCTCTTGCGCCAAGGCAATTGCTGCACTTTCTCCAGAGTTGCTTTCTCATGATGAACTGAACGGGCAGCTCAAGCGGTACACCGAGCACACCATTACCAGCGGAGAAGATCTGGCAAAAGAACTCGATGTCATTCGGGCCAAAGGATACGCCGAATGCGTCGAGGAGCTGGAAAGAGGTATAAGCTCTGTCGCAACAACATTGGGCAAAACAGGTATTGGTTCGACCTTGTCCATTGGCGCCACAGCCTCCGTTCGGGTCTTTACCCCCCCCATGCGGGTTAAGATCGGCCAAGCACTCACCGAAATGTCGCATGAGTTATCATCTGCCCTAGGATGGGATGGTGCAGACGCGAAAATGAAATCCGCCTAGGATAATGTTGGCTAAATCAGCGGGGAAGGTTCGTGCCATCTAGCGGCGTCGGACCGTTTTGATGCCATGAGGCGTGTTTGCGGGCAACCAAGGAGGCTAAGTATGGACGATGGAATGCGCGGGGGTTTCTTCGCAGTGAATGTCAAACCTGAGCACCGGCAGTCTTTTTTGAACGCCAGCATCTTCCAAGCACAAAGTGTTGTCAGCGAAGAGGCAGAAGTTTTCCAGTTTCAGATCATGGCGGACATGGCAAATCCCAATCGGTTCTATTTCTACGAAGTGTTCCGGGACGAAGCAGCTGTTCAGGGCCACTGGGACTCACAAGCTTTTAAGAACTGGTTGAGCACCGTCCAAACGATGCTGGATGGTGAAATCGAAATTATTGCTCGGATGCGCTCGCTTTTCCCAACGACAAAAGGGTTCGAGGCCCAAAAACCGGGCCTGCTGCAATGGTGAAACTGACCGGACGCCTGAAATTTTGGCCGCTTTGAGAAAATGACGAGATGTGGTGCCAGTCAACTTTGAGCACGATGCAGTCGTTCACTGCGCTTGGAATGAATGACTGCTTTCGGCCCAATACCGACAATCGAGAAGCCCGCATCAAGTTCAAGCTGGTCGTTCAGATAGCAAAAATCTAGTTTTCGAGATCATTCAGGGTCTGGTATCGATCCAGAATCATGGAAGCGAGCAAATAGCCCGAAACTTCACCTTCGGCGGACGAAAACGCCTCACACAACTTTGAAATAGATCGATTGTCACCCTTTCCGCACTCGTTGTTTGGACGATCCAGCAGTTGGTTCAAAAAGATCTCGGAAACCAATTCCGTTGCATAGTCAGGACTCCATCTGACTGCTCAGGTATTCACCTGTTCGGCGATAATGATCAATCAAATGCCGGGTTGCGCTGTCTGCATCGCGGTCCAGGGCTGCGTCCAGGATCTGCTGATGTTCAGCCGCGATGTCCCGTTTCTTGTAGCTCGGCCCGCCGGCTGCCAGGTAGCGGTAGCGAATGTTCAAGTCATAAAGCTGCGAGCAGTAACGCAACAGCACCGGCAGGTTCGCATTATCCAACAAAGCCATGTGAAAGGCCTTGTGTGCGTCTTCAAAAATGCTCGCCTCTTTCTGGCCCGCCTTTTTCATATGGTGGTGACGTAAAACAAGCCTGTCTTCCCAATCCTCATCTGCATTGTGTCAACGCCGGACTAAAACTGCACCATTCGCCGGAACAATAGTGCACCATTTGTTCGGTTTTGGCCGGAGCAAAAGTACACCACCGTTTCGTATTTAGGTTTGT
Source organism: Falsiruegeria mediterranea M17 (assembly GCF_900302455.1). GTDB lineage: Bacteria > Pseudomonadota > Alphaproteobacteria > Rhodobacterales > Rhodobacteraceae > Falsiruegeria > Falsiruegeria mediterranea. The sequence goes on along the minus strand of NZ_ONZG01000003.1, from coordinate 22 downwards.
CCTTCGTCGCGCATAGCGGAGC
>NZ_ONZG01000016.1 GCF_900302455.1 Falsiruegeria mediterranea M17 | reverse complement strand
GCCATCGCCCAAAACCTCCGGAAACTAGCAAAACTCAAGCCAATGGTGACAACCACCGGCTGACAACAAGCCTCAGCATCGGTCGTTCAATAAAATCAGCGCAGTAGCTAAACGCGCAACGCCAAAAACCAACGACTTTTTCAACGAAATCGGCCGTTTGTGTTATGTGCCTGGCTGCGTTCATCGCGACTTTGCAAAGCCCGCTTCCTGCGCAAAGCAGACGTTCTTACCAACCACCACGGCGAGATGACAGGATGCGTCTCAGCGAGCTGCAAGGCATCACTCTGGGTTCTTCTTAAAGTTCCGCTCCGGGGACAATTCGCGCCTGCCCGTTTGGGTCAGACTTCTACATCTACAGCTTCGGTCTCCGGTTCTGTTGTCCTTCTTAGACTTTGTGTCCGCGTAAATGGATGACTTTTCAATGTCACATGTTATTGGCCTACCTGCTCAATGAAGTGTGTAGTGGGGGGGTAGGCATACAGCGCTGCTAGTGAATTGGCCGAAGCTGGATGCACGGATCATCAGATCGCTGCGATCACAGGGCACAAAAGTCTATCGATGGTACAAAAATACAGCAAAGGGGCCAATCAAAAGCGCCTCGCCAAACAGGCTCACCACCTGCGAGAACAGAGCGAAAACAAAGCGTGAAGATGGGAAACTTTTTGGGAAACGCAAAATTTGCTTCTATGAGGAGCGGCTCTCAAAAGGCGCTAACCTATTGATAAGTGGCGGGGAGACAGGGATTCGAACCCTGGGGACGCTCTCACGCCCAACGGTTTTCAAGACCGCCGCATTCGACCACTCTGCCACCTCCCCGCGTGCGACGTGATTTAGGGCGTCCACTTGGGCGACGCAAGCTGAAAAAGGGGAAAACTTGCCGACCGATGCGCTGCGGACTTTCAATGAAAAGCCTCACGCGTTATGATCTTGGCAAACAAGCTTAGGGCTTGATACGCGGGCAAACGACCGGACAACCGGCGCATGGGGCGCAAAAGACGCCCAAAACAGGCAAGGAACACGACATGACCTACGGGGTTGAAGGACGGACAGAACCACGCAAGTTGCCGAAACGACTTGTTTTGTTTGTGGCGACACTGGGCATTTTGGCCGGCTGCGAAGAAGGGCCGAACATGTCCTTCTTGCAACCCAAGGACAAGGACACAACGACCGAGGCCAGCGGGCAAAGCACCCAGCTGATCGAACGCGACGTCGAAGCGCCCGAAGTTTTTGAGGTGACCGAAGCCGGTCTTTGGGACGGTCGCCCCTCGCTCGGCGGTGTCTGGGTTGCACATGCTGATGTAACCGAACCCGAGCGCGTCATCATCCGCAACAATGCAAACGGCAAGTTCGTGATCGGGGCCCTGTTCCGCCGCGAGCGTGAAATCCCCGGCCCGCGCATTCAGGCCTCGTCTGACGCGGCAGCCGCGCTTGGCATGTTGGCCGGCGCCCCGGTCGAACTGCACGTGACCGCGCTGCGCCGCGAAACCGTTGAGGAAACTCCTGAGGTCGAGCCGACCGAAGTGGCCGCCGTCGAACCCGAAGCCGAGATTACCGAAACAACGCTGGACCCGATCGCTGGGGCCGCTGCCGCGATTGATGCCACAGCCCCTGCTGCGGTAGAATCCCCTGTGGTGGAAGCCTCGGCCGCTGCCGCAACGCCTGCGCCGAAACCCAAGTCATCGTCGCTGTCCAAGCCATACATTCAGATCGGCATCTTCAGCGTCGAGGCCAACGCCAACCGCACCGCAGACCAGATGCGCAATGCAGGCATGGTTCCGACCGTGCGAGCACAGAAACTGAACGGCAAGCCCTTCTGGCGGGTTGTCGTCGGCCCGGCGCAAACCAAATCAGAACGGACTGCCCTGCTCAAGCAGGTCAAGGAAACCGGATTCTCTGACGCCTATGCCGTCACCAACTAAGGAGAGCTGAACCCGTGCTGTCGTCGCTCCGCACAACTGCTGCTGCCTTTGCCCTGGCGCTTGCAGCTCTGCCGGCCCATGCCTTTGATACCAAGGCCACAGCGGCCTATGTCCTGGATCAAAGCACCGGCACGGTCCTGCTGGCCAAAAACGCCGAAGAGCCCCTGCCACCAGCGTCAATGTCCAAACTGATGACCCTCTATGTGGCGTTCGAAGCCCTGAGCGACGGGCGTCTGACGTTGGACGAACGCCTGCCTGTTTCGCAACATGCGATGAACTACGGCGGCTCGACCATGTTCCTGAACACTCAGGACCGGGTCCGGGTCGAGGATTTGATCCGCGGCATCATCGTGCTCAGCGGCAATGATGCCTGCGCCGTGATCGCCGAAGCGCTCAGCCCTGATGGATCCGAGGCCGGGTTTGCCCGCTACATGACGCAACGGGCCAAGCAACTGGGAATGGACAATTCGACCTTTGCCAACTCCAACGGCTGGCCTGCGGCGGGCCACCGGATGTCGGTGCAGGATCTGGCTATACTGGCCAACCGTCTGATCACTGACTTCCCGCAGTACTACCCCCTTTTTGCTGAAACCGAGTTCGAATTCGACGGTCGCGCGCCCTCGAACACCCGCAACCGCAACCCCTTGTTGCGACTGGGGATCGGCGCGGATGGCCTGAAAACCGGCCACACACAAGAGGCAGGGTATGGCCTTGTGGGCTCGGCCAAACAGGCGGACCGCCGCGTGATCTTTGTGGTGTCGGGCCTCGACAGCACGGCGCAACGCGCAGAGGAGGCGGAAGCCATCGTTAACTGGTCGTTTCGCCACTTTAGCCAAAAGACCATCGCCAAAGCCGACACCCCCGTCGCCCAAGCCCAAGTCTGGATGGGAAGTCAACAATCGGTAGGGCTGGTCCCGGCCGAAGACCTGAGCCTGCTGTTGCCGGTTCTGGGCGGCAAAGAGGTTCAGGCCGAAGTGGTCTATGACGGGCCGTTAAACGCCCCCATTGTCAAAGGTCAGCAACTGGCTGAGCTGGTGATCAAACCCGAAGGTTTGCCCGAAATGCGCCGTCCGTTGGTGGCCGCACAGGACGTGCCTCTTGGAGGTTTCGTGGTGCGAATGAAAACGGCGGCAAGCCTGCTGCTCAAACAATTCACCGACGGTCCTGCGGGGGCGATGTGACAACACCCAAAGGTCTGTTCCTGACGTTCGAGGGCATCGACGGATCAGGAAAATCCACCCAAGCGCGCCGTTTGGCTGAACACCTGCGGGCGCAGGGACGCGATGTCGTGCTGACGCGTGAACCCGGCGGCTCGCCCGGGGCCGAGGAAATTCGTCGACTGGTTTTGGAGGGCGACCCGGATCGCTGGTCCGCCGAGACCGAGATTCTGCTCTTTACCGCTGCCCGTCGCGACCACCTGGAACGGACGATCCTGCCCGCGTTGGAGGCAGGTCAAGTCGTAATCTGCGACCGGTTCGCAGACAGCACCCGCATGTATCAGGGCCTGTCGCGCGGTGATCTGCGCGCGCTGGTCGACCAGCTGCACGGGCTGATGATCGGACGCGAGCCGGACCTGACGATCCTGGTTGATATGGACCCCGAAACCGGACTCAGCCGGGCCAAGGGCCGCCAGGGCACCGAGGAACGGTTCGAAGACTTCGGACCCGAGCTGCAGCGCAAGATGCGGGCCGGTTTTCTGGGGCTGGCCAAAGAATTCGCGGGCCGTTTTCGTGTGATCGACGGCAACCGGGACATGGATACCGTGGCGCGCGATATTGCGGGCGTTGTGGAACAGGCTCTGGTATAGAGCGGGCATGAGCGACGACCACCCCTCTCCGGATCAGGCGCCCGGTGCGCCCCACCCGCGTGAAACTGCCCAGCTGTTTGGCCAAGACGCGGCACAAGCGGCGTTTCTGGGTGCCTTCAACTCGGACCGCCTGCACCACGGTTGGCTGCTGACCGGCCCGCAAGGCGTCGGCAAGGCAACGCTGGCCTGGCGCATCGCGCGGTTCCTGCTGGCGACGCCACCGGCGGATGACGGCGGACTGTTTGGTGCCCCGCCCCCGCCCACCTCGCTGGACATTGCCCCGGATCACCCGGTGGCACATCGTATTCTGGCTGGCGCGGAACCGGGGCTGGCCTCGATCACCCGCTCACTGAATGACAATGGCAAGGTTCGGACCGAAATCGTGGTGGATGATATCCGCAAGCTGGGCAGGTTCTTTGGCTTGTCCGCTACTGACGGCGGGCGTCGTGTGGTCATCGTCGACAGTGCCGACGAAATGAACACAAGTGCGGCCAATGCACTGCTCAAAATGCTCGAAGAACCGCCTGCGCGCACCACGCTTTTGCTGGTCTCGCATCAACCTTCGCGCTTGTTGCCCACAATCCGCTCGCGCTGCCGAACCCTGCGACTGTCGCCGCTGGATGCGGGCGACATGCAGGCCGCCCTTGCGCAGACCGGCACCGAGCCGCCCGCCAACCCCGATCATTTGGCCGCGTTGGCTGCAGGGTCTGTTGGCGCCGCGCTGAGGTTGATCAATCTGGGTGGATTGCAGATCTATTCCGAACTGATCGGCATTCTGGGCACCATGCCCCGGCTGGATCGTTCCCGCGCTCTGAAACTGGCCGAGGCTGCCGCCGAACGTGGGGCCACCGAGAAGTTCGAACTGCTCCTCAACCTCATCGACATCTCATTGGCCCGGCTGGCCCGCACAGGTGCAACCGGGCAACCGCCGGAACCGCAAGCCGCACCGGGCGAAGCCGAGGTGCTGCTCAAACTGGCCTCGGGTCCCCACCGGGGCCGAAAATGGGCGGAAATTGCCGCAACGATCACAGCCCGTGCACGTCATGGTCAGGCGGTGAACCTTGACCCCGCTGCACTTGTCCTAGATACGCTTTTCAAGATGCAGGAAACCGCCAGTTGGGGCCAATGAGCGACAACCAGATCACACCGGAAATCACCGATAGCCACTGTCACCTCGATTTTCCCGATTTCGAGGGGCAGTTGGATACGATCATTGCAAACGCGGCCCAGGCTGGCGTCACCCGTATGGTGACCATCTGCACCCGGCTTCGCAACGAACCATCCGTGCGTGCCATTGCCGAAGCCCACGCGCCGGTGTTCTACGCCGCAGGCACCCACCCGATGAGCGCCGCCGAAGAGCCGCTGGCCACCGTCGACCAGCTTGTCACTCTGTCAGCGCATCCGAAATTCGTGGGCATCGGTGAAACTGGTCTCGACTATCACTACACCGCCGACAGCGCCGAAGTTCAGAAACAGAGCCTGCGCATCCATATCGAAGCCGCGCAGCGCACCGGCCTGCCGCTGATCATCCACGCCCGCGCCGCCGATGACGACATGGCGCGCATTTTGGCCGAAGAACACCGCAACGCGCCTTATTCCTGTGTAATGCATTGCTTCTCCTCCTCTGCCGAACTGGGCAAGGCGGCCCTTGATCTGGGCTTTTACCTGTCGATGTCAGGCATCGCCGCCTTCCCCAAAAGTCAGGAGTTGCGCGACATCTTTGCCATGGCGCCTGTCGACCGCGTTTTGGTGGAAACCGACGCGCCCTATCTGGCCCCCCCACCCTATCGCGGCAAACGAAATGAGCCAGCCTACACCGCCCATACCGCCCGCAAAGGGGCCGAGGTATTTGGAATGGACTACGCAGATTTCGCAGCACAAACGCAGACCAATTTCGACCGGCTGTTTTCCAAAGCTGCCCAGCATAAGGCGGCTGCATGACAAACGAGTTGCGTTTCACCATCTTGGGCTGCGGCTCGTCCGGCGGCGTGCCGCGTCTTGGCGGCCATTGGGGCGATTGCGACCCCAGCAATCCGCGCAATGTGCGTCGCCGCTGCTCGATGCTGGTCGAGCGCGACGGACCCGAAGGCACCACAACGGTGCTGATCGACACCACGCCGGACATGCGGGGCCAACTGTTGGATGCGGGCACTGGGCGGCTGGATGGTGTGGTTTACACCCATTCGCACGCAGACCATGTGCACGGCATCGATGACCTGCGCATGATCGTCTACAACATGCGCGCCCGCGTTCCGGTCTGGGCCGATGGGGACACGCAGAACGCCCTGTTGTCGCGCTTTGGCTATGCTTTCATTCAACCCGAAGGCTCGCCCTATCCGCCGATCCTCGACCTCAAGACTATCGACGGTGCGTTTGAAATCAACGGCCCCGGCGGTCCAATCTCGTTCCGGCCCTTCACCGTTGGCCATGGCTCAATCGACAGCCTGGGCTTTCGCATCGGCGACCTGGCTTATCTGCCGGATGTGGCCGAGATTTATGACGACGCCTGGGCCGAACTTGAAGGGCTGGATTGCTGGATCCTGGACGCCCTGCGCCGCGCTCCGCATCCCACCCACGTGCATCTGGACCGCGCACTGGAATGGATCGAGAAGATGGCGCCAAAACGCGCCGTATTGACCAACATGCACATCGATCTGGACTATGCCACGGTTGAGGCCGAAACCCCCGACCACATCACGCCGGCCTATGACGGCATGGTGATCCGCTACAGTTTGTAACCTGAACCGCAAAAGACGTCGCACCCCATGTTCCAAAGCCTGATCGACGTCATCCTGCCGGTTTTCCTGGTCATCGGAGCCGGATACACGGTCACCCGCGCCGGGTTCTTCAACCAAAGCCACATCGACGGGCTGATGCGGTTCACGCAAAGCTTTGCGATCCCTTGCCTGCTGTTTCGCGCCATCGCCTCGCTGGATTTGCAGGCGAGCTTTGATCCGCGCCTGCTGGCCAGTTTCTACACTGGGGCCGCGCTCTGTTTCATTGCGGGCATGGCCGGGGCGCGGTTGATCTTCAAACGGGACTGGGAGGATGCGGTCGTCATCGGCTTTTGTTGTCTGTTTTCAAACTCGGTCCTGCTGGGTCTGCCGATTACAGAGCGCGCCTATGGGTCGGATAATCTGACCGGCAACTACGCAATCATCGCCTTTCATTCACCCTTTTGCTACGGCGTCGGCATCACCGTGATGGAGGTGATCCGCAATCGCGGCAACGGCGGGACAAAGATGGTTGGCTCGGTCCTGTCGGCCATGTTCAAGAATGTGCTGATTCTCGGTATCGCCTTGGGGTTCATCGCCAACCTGACCGGGCTGGTTATGCCGCAAGTGGTGGATGACGCGCTCGATCTCGTGATCCGGGCCGCCCTGCCCGGCGCGCTCTTTGCGCTTGGTGGCGTACTGGTCCAGTACCGGCCCGAGGGTGACATGCGCACCATCCTTTTCGTGTGCTGCATCTCGCTGATGGTGCATCCAACGCTGGTCTGGCTGTTTGGCAAGACACTGGCGCTGCCGCAGGATCTGTTCCGTTCTGCGGTGCTCAACGCCTCAATGGCCCCGGGATTCAACGCCTACATTTTTGCCAACATGTACGGCCGCGCCAAGCGGGTGGCGGCATCGTCGGTCTTGATGGCCACGGGGGCCTCGATCCTGTCGGTGTGGCTCTGGCTCACTGTGTTGGGCTAGGTCTGCGATCCGCGATACCGCGCCTCGCCGCAGGCGAGGCGCCCGGCCCAACGGGAGGAGATGTCCCGCAAGGGACATAGACGACGGGCGGGAGCCCCCCCGACACCTCAGCCGATCAGAACCCGACGACCCGCTCGGCCAGCCAATAGGTGGCCACGCCTCCAATGGCATAGCCCATAACCAGCGTCCCGGCAGAGGTTGGATCGCGCAGAACCGCAGTCACCTTCGGGGCCACCCAGCGGAGAACAGCGAAAGTTACAAGGATGACCGCCACAAAGGCCAACTGCCCCGCCTCAACGCCAACGTTGAACGCCAGGAGCGCCAAGGGGATATCCCCTTGCGGCAGGCCGATCTCGGCGAGCGCGCCAGCGAACCCCAGCCCATGCAACAGGCCGAAACCAAAGGACAAGAGCCACGGATAGCGCTCGGTCAGTTGATCGCCACCCTCTCTTCGGCGCAGGATCTCGACCGCCAGCAATACGATGGACAGGGCAATCACCGCTTCGACCGGGGGTGACGGCACCCGGATCAGGTCCAGCGTCGCCAACGCCAACGTGATCGAATGCGCCACGGTAAAGGCAGTGATGGCCCCAACCAGCCGCCATGGGTGCCGGATCAGAACCAGCAAGGCAAAGACAAAGAGCAGATGGTCAAACCCTTCCAGGATGTGATCAAACCCAAGCGCCACATAACTGGAGAATACTGCCCACTCGGTCATGTCGATGGGCACCGTAAACCCGGTTTGATCCGCCGTCAGCCGCTTCGACAGGGCCTGCCCCTCTGGCCCGGACAGGCGCACCAGTACATCTGTCCGCGTCGCCTCCAGCCCGTCGATCACGATCAGTTGCCCCGCCAGTCCACCGGGACAGAGCGCCACCCATTGCGACACCCAGGCCGCGCCATCAAACTGCGGATCACCCTCGGCACGCGCAGGCGCGCAATTGGACGGCAGCACCGCGTCAATCGCCATCGGCTCACCCTGAACTGTCGGCTTTCGCCAGAACACTTGCCAGGCGTCGTCGTCCAGATGTTGCAATTGCAGATACCCGGGATCCAACGCATGTGCTTGTGCCATTCCGGCCCAGACCCATAGGGCCATGAGGGTCACCAACACCCTTGTCATTGTGCTACCAGCGCGTTCAACTCATCCTCAGACGGCGTTTCAACCGCATAGGCCGTCAACAGCGCCTTGACCTGCGCCTCGGACAAGGCCGAGGCCTGCTGTCGGCGCCAATCAAACAAAACCTTATCTTCCACCTCAGCCAGATCGGGGAGCCGGGGCGGCTCTGCTTCGGACACCCGGATCAGGTGAATGCCAAACCCGGACCGCACTGGACCGCCCCACTCGCCCTTCGGTAAACTCGACAGCGTCGCCGCAAACCCGCGCCCAAATCCGCCATCGATCTGAACTGGAACCGAAGCCGGGACCTGAGGCGGCAACATCGATACCTGCCCCATCAACAATGGATCAGCGCCCCCATGCAACGCGCTCAAGGCAGCGTTCACCTCCTCAACCGAAGGGTTTTCACCAAGAAACACCTGATCAAAGGCCAAAGTTCCGGGCTTTTCGAACAGATCGACGTTGGCCTCGAGATGCGCCTGCAAGACAGAAGGCTCCGGCGACAGGGCCTGTGCGGCGCTATCCGTCAGGAACTGCATCTTTTGGCGCAGACGGTTGCGGATCACCGCGTCGCCGCGCTCCAGCCCAAGCGCCTGGGCCTCACGCACCAAAGCCTCTTCGCGAATGCGGGTCTGGATCAACCCATCCAGTTCTTCCCGAGTAGGGGGTCTACGCCAGGCCTGCGTGTATTGCTCGACAAGCAAGGTGGCATCGGCAATGGAAACCTCGATGATGTTATCATCGACCACTTCCGGTTCTGGTTCTGCCACCGCCTGAAAATAGACGAACAGGGCAACCGCTAAAAGTCCAAAGTGCACAATAGGTTCGCGCAATATCCGAGGCATGAAATCGATCACTCCAAAGTCGCTTTGGGTTCAGTTTTGCCGCTTGCGCCGAGACACGCAACAGGTGCGTCCCACGCAACATTGACAAGTGGGCCGTGCAGGACATTTATGGCACATCGCCAGTTGGAGAAGCCGAACATGTCCTCTTTGCCGCCGCAGGCCCTGATTGTCTCGCATGGGCAACCCTCTGATCCGGCCCCGGCCGAGGCCGCGCTAAAGGTTCTGGCATCGAAGGTCGCGGCGCATCTGCCGGGCTGGAACGTGCAATCGGCCACCCTTGCGGCCGAAGGTCGTCTGGAAGAGGTCATGGACACTCTTTCACCTGGCGCGCTGATCTATCCCATGTTCATGGCCAATGGGTGGTTCGTCACCTCGGCCCTACCCAAACGGCTTGGACAGGCCCCTGTTACGGTTGTCGACCCTTTGGGAGTGGATCCTTCCCTCCCCGATTTGGCGGCACAGACCCTGGAAGCAGCAACACAGGATGCAGGCTGGTCGCTTACTCAGACAACCGTTCTGCTGGCAGCGCATGGGTCGGGACGCAGTCGGAAACCCGCCCAGATGGCGCAGGGTTTTGCAGACGCCATTTCCGCCCGCCTGAAGGTCGCGGAAATTCGTGTTGGATTTGTCGAAGAGGCCCCTTTTGTCGATCAGGCCGCCATGGGATGCGGTACCAGGTCGATTTGCCTGCCTCTTTTTGCCTGCCCCGGGTTCCACACCACGCAAGACGTCCCCGAGGCGCTTGAAAAGGCCGGATTTACCGGCGTCCTCCTCCCCGTCTTGGGCGAGGCTCATGGCGTACCGCGCCTCATCGCGGACAGGATGCAAGATCATCGCAGCCTGGCGGAAACCCGTTAAAGCTCAGTCGCCCGAGGGCACAGTTGGAAAGACAGGAAGCGCGGCCGTACCGGTCTGCGCCGGAACACCCGTCAGTGCAGCGGACAAGACCGCAATCCGATCAGGCGTTTGCCCCAATACCGTTGCCCCGCTTTGGGCCGCGTTCAGTGCCAGACGCATCCAATCGCCGGCCACATTGCCCTGCCCCTTGGCGGCGCCAAAGCCTTCGCGTAGGTGGTGGCTGACGATTTCGCCGTACCCAAGCTGTCCGGCCGAGGCCAACAGAACGCCCGAGGCCATCGCCATTTCGGCGTCATCAGTGCGATAGCCAATGCCCAGACACACCTTGCCGCCCGACACCAGCTGATCCATCGGTCTCCCCGAATTTCGCAGGAAAGACGAGCCATCGGCAATCACCTGACTGGGCGATTTGCTGTCGATCCCAGCCATGTGCGGTGTCATGGCCTGGGTCAACCCTTTGCATTGCGCTTCGATCTGGGGACCGGACATGTTGGGAATTGTCGCCTCGATCCGCGAGCTTTCGGCCATCGCCTGCGTTCGGGCCAGGCAGAATTGCTCGTTCAGCGCAAATTCGGCATCCGACACGTTGCCACCCGAACTCAGGCCACCATTGGCTGCGGTCAGAACGTTGATCTCGTTGCAGTGTTCGTTGGCGGAACGGGCCTGCGCACCAAAGGTGAAATCGGGCAACGCGCCTGTGTTGGCGCGCGCGGGCACCGTGTCTTGGGTCGGCGCAGGCGCTGTGGCCTGCTGGACCTGCGGTTGCTGAACCTGCGGCGTCGGGATGCCCAGCTGTTCATTGCGATAAGTCCGCAGCAGGCCCTGCTGTCCCTGGCTGGCCAGGATCTGGTTGTAAGGCGCGACATGGGCGCTGGCCAAAGAACGTTGATGGCTGTTGAGCAGGAAACTGCGCTCAGTATCGTCCAGACGTCCGTCGATGGCATAGCCCATATCGGACTGATAATTCGAGATGCCCGCACGTGTCTTGCGCCCGATCGAGCCGTCGACCGAGCCAACGTTGTAGCCAAAGTAGTTCAGTGCGGATTGTACGTTGCGGTTCTGCTCGCGCTGCGCGGCGGAAATCCCGGATGACCGGGTGGACGTCCGCGCGCGCGTTTGTTGCTGTTGCTGTTGCTGTTGCTGTTGACGCTGCCGGGCCTTGTTCTTGTTGACTTCGTTGATGATGATGCCACCCAGAATGGCGCCGCCGATCAGGGCCGCAGCTTCATCCGCCCGCGCCTCTTTGGCCGGTACCAGAACCAGACTGGTTGCCACAAGGGTGGCACAAACGCTTTTGGTAAACATAACAATAACCTCGTGGATCCCGACATTGCTCGTGCATTGGCTGAACCTGTTGGGATCTTTGCTAATGGAATTTGAACCCTTGATACAACAAGCCGAGCAAACAGCCCCCTCATTGTCAAGGTTGAGACCCGCCCAAACCCCGATTTCACCGCAATTGTGAACATATCCGAGCATTGACTACAAGGTTATGAGATCCTTCCTGGGCCAATTCCCGCGTCACGATCAGCAAAAGGACGCCGATCAAGCTCGTGGCGTCCAACCTGCGCGGCCTATCGGCCTTGCGTCCTGCGGACGGCGGGGGGCCAGGCTCAGGCGGGCGTTGCCCGCCTGAGCCTGGCCCAACGGGAGGAGATGCCCCGCAAGGGGCGTTGACGACGGACGGGAGTGCTCGGCTTGCTGGACAGTGTCAGGGCCGCGACAAGGTGAGGTTCAGAAGGTCGATGGCCTGCATGTCTGGCTGGGCTGCGAATTGATCCAAGGTTTCGGCGAACCGATCCAGCCCTTCTCTCAACCCGCTTTGCCCAGACAGCGTCAGTTCTTCCTCCAACACGTTCAAGGCCATCTGTCGGGCCTCTGCCCCGATATCAGCCACCAAAGTGTCGAGCGCCGTGCGGTATGACAACAGATAGACCTGCTGCTGGCGCCGCATCTCGGCAATCTCGGCCACATGCTTTTGCACCTGGCGGTCAAACACCTCACTCTTTCGCCCGGCCCGTTGCAGCGACACCAGCATCCGGATGTTGGCTGCCTTGTTGTCGATCGCGCGCGCGTTTTGGGCCAAGGCTTCGGCAAACACCGTCCCGGCCAGCAATGTGGATCGCGCCGTCTGTTGCAAGGCGATCTGGACCTGATCCCGGTTGCGGCGCAAATCCAGCTGCAGATCCGTCAGCGCACTGCGTCTGCGCAGGTCGGGTTCGGCCTCGATCAGGTCCGAGAGCACCTTGCCGGGATCAACTTCTCCCTCCTCCTGAGCGCCCTCGGCACGTGCAACCCAGCGGTCACGAATGTTGCTCAGCCGCGCCTCGGACGTCGCGATGTAGGTCGAGATGACAAACCGGGCACCGAAACTGTCGCCACGCAAGGGCCGCCCCGTGCGCACATCGAACGGGGGGTACTCGGTGCGCTGCGCAGAATAGATCTGCTCCGCGCTCGACAACACCGACCCGCCGCGCGTGACGACGCCCCCAACCTGTCCATGCGCCCGCCCCAGAGCGTTCAGGCGGAACGGCTCGAGCATCAGCTCTTCGGCGTTGCCATAAACATCAAACAGGCCAAGCGGATTTGGCAACCGCAAGCCCACCGGGTTCAATCGCCCCCGCCCTGCACCAGCCCCCTGGTGGATCGCATAGTCCCGCATGTCGCCTGCAGCAAAGAACGTCAGATCCGAAAAGTTGTTGGCGTCGATGACGGCCCCGCCTCGGGTGGCGTATTCCCATTCTGTCTCGGTCGGCAGCCGGACATAGCCCTTGGCCCCATCCACCGTGGGCAGCGCATCGGGTGCATTGGCATAAAGCCAAGCGGTGTAATTCTGCGCCAAGGTCAAGGCGTCGAACCAGCTGAGGCCACCCCGCGCGATCCGATCCTGCCGCGCGACCGGCGCGCAATCCCCCTGAAGCGCCCGGAACTGGCCTTGGGTCACCTCGTACCGGCCAATGTAATAGAACGTGGTGTTGGCCTGATCGTCGACAAACGACCCGCGCAGGAATTCATCCCGCAGGTATTCTGCATAGCCCGTCCGGTCCAACGACTGCCCCAACCGCACCCGCCGGTCCGCCAGCGGATCAGCGGCATCCAGCGGCACAACCACCTTTTGAAACGCCATCTGGCCGCCGCAGGGCATCGGCAACAGCAGATCTGCCGGGGCCTCTTTCGCCGGATCATACTGCTCTACGGGCCACGCCTCGGGCGTTTCGGCCGTGGCCAGCACAGGCACCATCATCAAGGCAACGAGCAGCGCGCGCATCACGTCACCTCTCGCAACACGGTCGCCGGGTCGATCCGCTGCACCGACCAGCCCGCGATGGCCGACACACAAAGCAAGAGCGCCATGACTGACACCCCAATGCCCATCGTCTGTCCCGGCGTGATCAATGTCAAAGCTGCGCCGTCGGGCAACCCGCCGCCGAACAGGTTTTGCGCAATCCGACCCGCCAGCTGATACCCCATCCACGAGAGGACCAACCCCATGAGACCCGTAATCATCGCCTGCACCATGGGAAAGAGCATCAGGCTTCGCCCCGGTACGCCAACCAAGGCAATCGAAGCCAGCACGCCCTTTTTGCGCGCAACGTCGCTCCAAAAGGCAAACCCCAACGCCGCCCCCAGCCCCACCGAGGCCAAAGCCGCCGTCAGCCCAAGCGCCAGGGTCAGATTGCGCCCCAGGCCCAAGAGCCCTTCGACCTCGCGGGTGCGGGCCAGGGTTGCGACGCCCAAGCGTTCCTCCAGCCGGGCCTGCAGCCCCGCCAGTTCCTCCAGATGCTCTGCATAGACCCGCACGCCACCATAACGCGGCACGCGCTGCTCCAGCGGCTTTGTTCCATCGATGCCGTGGTCTGGCAGGGAATAGGCGTCATAAAAGGCCTCGATCAGGTCGAGCACCTCAAACGGCGCCAGAACCGCCCGCCCAGAAAGGGCCTGTTCGGGCAGCACGTGCGCAACCTGTGCCTCCAGCACCAGTTGTCGGGGCCGATCCTCGGCTTGGGTGATAAGCTGCAACGGCGCCCCTTCAGACAGGTTCAACTGCCGCGCCAAACCGGAGCTGACCACCAGACGATCCGAGGCCAAAGTGACCCCCGCAGGCAGGGTCGGATCCCCCGCGCCCGAAGGGATCATCAGCGCCGCCGCCAACCGCCTGCCTTCGGTCGCGCGAACATTGACATAGTCGAACTGGCTGCGGACCTTGGGAGTGACAAAGGCAACGCCGGGCCAATCCCGGATCGGGGCCACGTCCGCCTCGGTAAAGGTGGTGTTGCCGGCCGTGTCGATCTGAAGGCTGGCCGGATCAGCCAGCATCTCCTCCAGCAACGCCGTATAGACGCCGTTCTTGACCCCAAAGAGCAGCAGCAACGGCACAAGCACGCCCACCAGGATCGCGGTATTGCAGATCAGGAAGAACCTGTCCCGAAACAGATCACGAATGGCGAGCGAAACGATCAGCATGGCGCCGCCTCCAACCGGCTTGTTACCGGAGGACCGGCCTCAACCGCCAAACTGCGCCGTGCAATGCCGTGCCGATCCATCCTGTCCAGGTCATGCGACGACAGGATCACGCCCGCCCCCTGCTCAGCCGCGGTCTCTAGAAACAGCGCCAGCACCTGATCGGCACTGGCCGGGTCAAGAGCCGAAGTCGGCTCATCCGCGATCACGATCCGGGGCCGATGGGACAAGGCGCGCGCAATGGCTGTCCGCTGACGCTGACCGATAGACAGAGAGGCCGGGTATTGCCCTGCCTGATCGCCAAGGCCCAAACGATCGATCAGCGACGCGCACCAATCCGGATCCGGCTGTCCGCACACGCGTTGCGGCAAGGCGATGTTGTCGCGCACGGTCAGAAACGGCAGCAAGCCGCCCGATTGCGGGACAAAACCAAAAAGACGTCCGCGCATCTCGGCCAATTTCGGGGTGCGCGGCCCGCCCTGCCAGAGCGCGGCCAAGTCCGCATTGCCCACGCCATAGATGGTCCCATCCTGTGGTGCACGCAGCAGGCCGAGCATTTCCAAAATCAGGGTCTTACCCGATCCACTGGCCCCGGTTAGCGCCAAGGCCTGCCCCGGATCAAGTTGCAGCTCTGGCACGTGAACCTCAAACCTTCGGCCCCCACCCGACAGGCTGATCCGCCCGTCCACCATATGCAGCCCGGCGCTTGTCAACTCAGGGCAGCACGTCGAACGGCATGGCAAAGACATATTCGCCATCCGGCGCACCCTCGTACAGCGCGGTCCAGACCGTGGGGTCGAGCAGCCATTTGCGGTATTGCACCAGCTTTTGACGCATCCCGTCCAAGATGCTGCGACGGTTCATGGCGCTTTGCTGCCAACGCTGTTCCGTGGTCAACATCAGCTGGCTTTCGTAGGGCAGATCTTCGAGGAACTCGAGCGCCCCGCCAAGCGTATCCGCATCGGTGCTGATCAGCCTGTCAGGGTTCTTGGCCATCCGCGCCACCACATCGCGGACCTGAGAAAAGAAGGTGGCCGCATCTTCGGGATTGCGGCTCTGCTCGCCCAGGTCCAACAGCTGCGACAACAGATCGGCCATGGTCGCCATCTCGTTCTTGGTGACCAGCAGGCGCGGCTCGATGGCCAGGCGCGTGGGATCCTCGACCGCCTTTTCCGACACCCAGCCGCGGATCACATCCGGTGCCTGCGTGTCCTTGAGCCGCCCCAGGTAGGCCAATTGCATCGCCAGGCCCAGGTTCACGACCTTGCCCGCCTCGGCTGGATCGAGCACCGGCTGCTCGTCACGCGCCACCCGGATCACATCCGTCAGCGCCGTGACCAGCCGGGTCACCGTGGCCTGAAACGCCTGCGGCGATCCGTTGTCGATGCCATAGTAATAGGTTTCGTCGTTGAACCGCGACAGCGCCTTGTACTGTTGCGCGGCCCAGGCGTGTTGCCCCTGCCCGCCTGCGGGTGTCTGCAGGTGCAGGGTCATCACCGCGATGCCCTTGTCCTGTGCGGCGCGCTGCAGCTCGGCCGGGCCGATGTCCGAGCGCGCATTGGGATCGCGCGGGTCCTTGGGGCCTGCGTCGGTGATCAGGATCACGATACGCGCATCAAAAGGGTCATTGCCGGTGGGTGCCCAATCGGTCAGCTCGACGGCATCCTCCACCCCGGCCAGGCTGTCCTCGTTGAACCCCGGAGAGTTCACTTTGGCCACATCCGTTGCCGCCCGGATCGTGGCGACCACCTGCGACTGATCGCGGCGGCGTTCCAGCGGCAGCAGCGTCTTGGTCCGATAGCCCAAACCCGGCGCGGCCTTGTCGTTGTCGCGAAAGCCCACAACGCCGAACTGAACCCGCGTGCCCACTTCGGTTCCGCGAATGCCCTCGATGATCTGCTCCACTGCTTCTTGCGTGCGTTCGATGTAGGGATCCATCGACTGTGTGGTGTCAAAGACAAAGACGATACCCGCATCAAAGTTGTCGGCAATCGCACCGGCCTGCACGCCACCCTCTTGCAAGGGAACAGAGGCAACCTGCATCAGCAGATTGTCCTCGTAGTTCAGCGGGTGCAGATCCTGGGCAAATTCCAGGATCGGCATTAGGTAGAGGCGTTCGACGATGTTGACGTATTCCTCGGGCTCGACGGCCACAACGCCGCTGTCCTCGGGCAGGCTGTCACCGGCGGCTTGTTCTAACAGCTTGGCTTGCTGAGCGCGCAGGGCTTCGTGCTCCATCAGGGCGCGCAGTTGATCCTCGGTTTCGAACAGGATCTGCCGTTTGCGGCCCGCGGCATTGGTAAAGGCGGCCACGATGTTCTGTTTCCAGACCACCACCTGATCAGATTTCACCCACCCCTGCGGACCTGCCGACAGGGACGGACCGACCTGGTGCCAATCGCCTTGGCGGGCATAAACATAAAGCGGCTGAAACGCAGGGTACTGGCGCAGAACATCTCCATCTGGGGCCGAGAACATCAACGCGCCGGGCCGTGTCAGCACCCGTTGATATACCGTCTGCCGCTCTTCGACCAACAGGGGGCGCTCGTTGGCCATGACCGGTGTTGTGGTATGTGGCAACAGGGCCAGCGCGGTAGCGGACAGGATCGTCCTAACGGCAGAAATCATCATATGCCCCCTTTTCCAACGTCTGCGACGAGCCTTTGAGCCGGTCGCAGTTGGTCGTGACGTGTGACGTGGCCTGGGTATCCCCGGCTTCAACCGCGCGGGCATAATATTCAACCGCGCGCGCAGGATCATCGGCAAAACTAAGACCGATCAGGTTTTCGATACGCGGGTCCAACTGGTCGCCATCATAAAGCGTGCCGAACACCCTGAGTGCCAAAGGGTCCTCTGTTTGGGCGGCATCCTCGATCAGTTTCAGAGCGGTGTCCGGGCTGACATCGCGGCCACAAGTGCGCAGCGCTTCAAGCTGTGTCGCAAACCCGGGCAGCGCACTGAGTGCAGGCAACCCGCAGCTTTCGTTGTTCGACACCGGCGTGGTGTTGATCGGCAGGCTGACGCTTTCTTCGCGGGTCCAGAACCAGGCGGCCGCCCCAGCCGCAATAAGCAGCAGCAGTATGATCCACAACCACAGCAGGCTGCGTTTTCGGGGTTCGGTTTCGATGTTTTGGTCCGGCTCCACCACAGGGTCAGGCTCCGGTGGTCGCTTCACCTCGGGCTCTGGTGCCGGGGCCGGTTTGGCCTGCACGGTTTGCAATCCACCCAAACCCGCCAGCCCGGCGCGCGGCGGGATGGTATCGGGCCAAGTCACGTTGAAGGCGCGACCGTCCACCTCGATCACGAGCGGTGTGTATTCCTCAAGCTTGTTGACGATTTCCGGCCCGATCCGCACCCAATCGGCACCGTCGTGGCGCAGAACCTGATAGGGGCCAAAGCTGGCCCTTTGCGGTTGCCAATTGGGATTGCCGATCTCGACACGTGCCTCGTCAACCGGGGTCAGCCAGCGTTCAGAATAGGCATCCTGCACTGCCAATGTGACCATGTCCGGCAAGCTGCTGCCTGGCAGCTCCAAAAACCCGTAGCCGCCCGTGGGCTGTTGCGGGTCGGGATGCAGCACAAGGCTCATGAACGCGCCTGCCCCGCCAGATCAGACAGGATGCGACCCAGACGCAGGTTCTGATCGACGTTGATCTGACCACCCAAACCGTCCTTGGCATTGGCCACAAACATCGCCTCGATTGCAAAGACCCAATCGGTCCAGATCTCTTCGGCCATCGCGCGAGGTTGCGCGGGCAGATCATCCACCGTGTCCGAAGGCGCTTGCGGTGCAAAAATTGCGCGGCTTTTCCCGTCCGCGGTCTGCACCTTTGGGCGTTGGCTTTCCGGCAGTTCGGTCATACCTAAAGTGGAGACAAATCGGTTGATCGCTTCGGCCCCAAGGATGGAGGCCGGTTGCGCCTGTTTCTCGACGGTCAGGCCAAAATTGACCTCTTCCAACTGCGCCGCTGTCTGTGCGCTCAAACCCGTGCGGCGGGCGGCGTGGATGAGCTCGGCAACAA
Source organism: Falsiruegeria mediterranea M17 (assembly GCF_900302455.1). GTDB lineage: Bacteria > Pseudomonadota > Alphaproteobacteria > Rhodobacterales > Rhodobacteraceae > Falsiruegeria > Falsiruegeria mediterranea. The sequence continues at coordinate 56,241 of NZ_ONZG01000016.1, read as the reverse complement.
GATTGCCAGAGGTATCAAGACCCAGGCCATAAGCCTCGCGCCGGGTGACATCATCGCGGAACGCCTTCATCGCGTCGATCCAAATCTCCAGCGCCGTGTCGGCCTGAAACTGCTCCAATGTCATGGTCCGCACGTCCGCGTTGGTGTCTTCGTTTGCGGGACGTCCCGGACGTTGCCTGCCGGGGCGTTGCCGGGTCGGGGACGGCGCCTCTGCCGCAGCCGAACTGACGGCGCTTGTGATGCGCACCGAACTGGGGACGCGGGAAATCCGGCCCTCGATCTCTTCCTGATCGACCATCAGCGCCGCCATCAACGCACCAAAGCGATGCCGGTTGAGCGACTGCTCCAGATCGTCGATGACCAGATTGGCGGCGTCCTGCTTTTCGGTCACGCGCTGTTCAACATCATCCGACACATGAAACGGCGCCATTGCCCGCGCCAGATCCCCCCGCAAGGTGCTCAGCTGCGCCGCGATCTGGCGCAGTTTGCTGTCCGGCTTGCACACCGCTTGCAGCGCCTGCGTCAGGTAGCTGACCCCACCGTCATTGAGCGATAACGCGGCATCCCAGGCCTGTTCAGGATTGCGGAAGTGTCGCTGCACCGACGGTGCCTGCAAGCACCCGGCGCGCAATTCACCCACGCGGCCCGCCTTTTGCGGTCGGATCTGCAGCTCTTGTTTGGCCTCGCCATAATCAATCAGCCCGTCGACATAGTAGTTCGGGTTGCGCAGCCAATAGCAGTTGTCAAAGGGTCGCTCCGGTTGCCACTCGGCCACCCACGGGTCGCTGCCCTTGCCAAATTTTTCCAAGAGTGAGGCCTGCATCCGCCGTTCAAACCGCGTCTCGTCCCCACCCTCGGCCGCGCTGTCGCCCAGATGCTTGTCGAACTTGGTGAGCACCATGAACAGAACGCATTCGCCCCCTGCACGCTGCTCGGCCGTCGCCCCATGGGTGGCTGCGATCCAGTTTTGCACCAGCCCCGGCAAATCCACCGTTTCCATGTTGCTGTCGGGAATGCACAGCAGCATCGAGGTGATTTCCTGGTTCTGCACATAGCGATCAAAGAGATAAGCCACCTTGCCGCGTAACAGCAGCTCGGGCAGGATTTTCTCAGGCTCTGCAAAAGCTTGGCTCAGATCCTGTTCGAACCGGTTGCGCGCGCCGGGGAAATCCAACAGATCGGTTTCGGCAAACATCTGCGACGGCAGATCGCGCATCGGCAGCACCAATTCCGCCGCCAGCCCACAGACCACCGACCGGGGCAACGTGACCTGTCGCCCATTGGCCGTCAGGCTCAGTGGTGCGCCGTCCGAGGCACCCGAAAGTGTCTTTACATCAATGATCGAGGTTTCGCGCGGCACCAGGGCGTCCAGCCCGGCAAAGGCCTCTTCGGCATGGCCCAGTTGCCCCAAAGCTCCGGCGAGGCGGATGTAGAGATCGGAGAACGGCTGATGCCCGCCCCAGATCAGCGCAAAGAACGCCGCCCGGTCCGGCAGGGACAAGCCCGGAGCAATCACTGCCGCCTCTTCCCACAGCGGTTTCAGCGCGGCGGCATAGGCCTCGCGCCCAAACGCCGCCTCGATGTATTCTCCGATCTCATGAACCTCATCATAGCTCAGCCCGGATTGCTCGGCCCCCGCGCGGGCCTTGAAGGTGTCCAGATGAGCGGCGATCTCGGCCGGTTCCGGCACCGGCTCGGACCGGTCGCCGTCCATAAAAAACGAGTTGGCGATTGTGCGGATGATATCCGCTTCGGACAAAAGCGTCAGCTTGACTGGTGCACCTGCGGGCGTGTCTGCCTTTTCCATCGTGAAGCGGGTGACAAGGCCGGTGCTCTCGCCCTCCCCTTCGGGATTGATTTCACGGATGTAGTCAAGTTGGCCGCTATCCCCATGAAAATCGGCCACCAAAGGACCGGTTTCTGGTCGGGCCAGAACCGAGACCAAAAAGCTCTTACCCGCCTGGCTTGGCCCAAAGACGCTGACCGACATGCGGGTCAGGGCCGCCCTGCTGAGTTTGCGTGCCCGGCGGGTCGACTTGCGCATCATCTGCACCAGAGAGCGCGCCTCAGCCCCCACCAGGTCCGCGTTTTCCGGGTCTTCGACCCAAGCCAAAGCCTCACCCGTCAGCTGCGCAACTTGCGCGCAGGCCTGTGCCAGTTGGTCTTGTTCTTGACTACTCATGCCCAACCTCACAACCGGAACAGCCCGGTGTCGATCCAATATTCATCCTCAAACCCCAGCGTATGCAACCGCAGCTGCACCTCTGCCGGTTTCATTGCGTCGCCTTCGGCGTCCTCGACCTCGGTCACGGAGAACGCCTCGCGCATGGCTTCGCGCCTCAGCACGGTTTCCGAGGTTTCGACCTCGGGGTCTTCATCGAACTCGGTGCGTTCGAACGTGACCCGGAGCGGTGCGCGCGATTGCGCTGATTGTGACGCGAAATCAAGTCGATAGAGCGGCGTTGTCGTCCAACGCTCCAGAGGCAGCTGCCGTGCACCCAGATAGACGGGGGTGTACATGGTGATCTCGGCCTCAAGATCCTGCGCCGATTTGCGCGCGTCCAGATCGACGTTGGAAAAGAGGATGCGGTCCGACATGATCTGACCCGAGCTGTCCATTTCACCAATGTAACGCGCGGTGGACTGCATGCGAAACGCCTGTGTGGTGACCTTGAAGTTCGGGATGCGCGCCTCGCTGAGTGCGATCAGCATGCCCCCCACGGCCACGGTGGATTTCGGATCACCGATACGCTGTGTCACTGGATCGCGGAACGGGTACCAGCGCCCGGTCTTGTAGCTGTGCATCGGGATCAGGCGATGCGGTGAAACCACCATCATCTCTTGCAGGATCGCCCGCACCGCCGGCAGGCGCGAGGGGCGACCGGTCAGCAGCACTACGTCCACCCCCAAATGCGCGATCACCTCGGCCAGGTTGCTCAACACCTTCTGGAACACCTCGCGAGCGATGGCGTCCACATCTTCGCGGCTGAAGGAGAGCGTGACATCGGCCAGCTTGAAATCTTCTGCGCCCAAACCAGCGGCGGCGTCCTCCAAATACGCCGTCAGCGCCTCGGGCACCGCGTGGTCGGCAAAGGGCAGCACGTCCGCAATAGAAATAGACAGCCCTTCGAACTCATCCGCTGTTTCGCAGACTTCAAGGATGGACACGGCCACCGGCATCAGCACGCGCAGTGCAAATTGTCGCCTTTTCTGGATGCTCTGCTGATCAAGGCCCCCGGTGTCGCCGGTGAACAGTTCGCGGATCTTTTCCTCGGCATAGCGGCCGCCTGCGTCCTCGATTGCGCGGCGCAGGCCCGGCAGAATGATGGCGGCGATCACTCGTTGCAACAGCTCATCCCCCGCCACCCGGAACCCTTCGCGGAAGGTTTGCTGCGGATGCAGGACGCGCCCCGCCTCGCCCCAATAGGTCGTGACCATCAGGTCGGTCGTGCCGCCACCAATGTCGATACAAGCCAGCCGCAGTGAGGGTTCGGCCGCCGCCCCTGGCGTTTGCGGGCGTGGTGTGCCCTTGAGGCTCAGGAAACGGTCAATGCGCCCATCGAACTTCTGCGTTAGTTCGGAATAGAGATAGACCAACTGCGTACAGCTCGCCTCGTCCCAATCCACGATCAGCTCAGGCGGGCGCGAGATGGCACTTTCGCCCGCGTTCAGCCCCATGAGCGACCAGACCAGATCCAAGGCGCCCTTGGCCTTGGATCGGATGATCGCCTGTTCCTGCGCAGTGGTGGCCGTGGGCAGAGTCAGGATGATCCGATCCAAGCGGCGCGGCAGCTCGGATTGCGGACGCCGCGCGCGCGAGGCTGGCGCGTTCACTTGGGCCAGCGCATGGGCGATGATTTCGGCCAGCATGAACCCAAAGAGCGACGCGCGCGAGAACCGCGGGCGGATGGCTTGCGTCTTGCTAGTCTTGCCGCGCGGGCGCAGTTTGGCACGTTCATCGGCCTCGACCTGTGTCAGCACATCGCCGGATTCATTAAGGAACCGCATCCCCGCGCGCAGGGACTTGGGCAGGTTGTTGGGGTCGGCATGGTGATGAAAACGCCAGTCCTGTTGCAGAGGGCTGTCATCCCAGAGGTAGCGTTTCGGGCTGCTGAGCCCCGACGCCGTCTCGGTCCCTTCTTCGCCTGCCACCAACCGCAACGCTTCGGGGCCTGTGCGCACAAAGCTGGGCCAGATGAACGCGTTGCGCCGTCCTGACCGGCTGGCAAAGCGATCGTTGCCCATGCGGAATTCTGAGAACTCCACCCGGCTGTCGAAAAGGCCCGAATACATCCGCTCCGGTTGGCTCAAGTCTCGGATTTCCAGCGGGAAAGACCGCGCCAGATCCAGCCGGGTTTCCCCCGGGAACCGCTCGATCAGGATACCGCAGGTGCGCGAATTGCCGACGTCCAACACCAGCTCAACCTCGACCGGAGTAAGCCCCTCGCGTTTGGACACGGTATTTGTCAGGCGCAGGCGCGGGATGCTGATCGCAGCATCCACCAGCCGCAAGAAGGCAAGATACCGCGCCCAATGTTCGAACTTGTGCGGCAGGGTGTCATGGGTGATCCGGCGACCGGGACGCTCTGCACGTTTGTAGGACATGAAAAGGTCATCCAACCAGTCAGACACCCATTTTTGCAAGTCTAGTAGAGTGCCCTCGGCATCCGGCTCCAACCGACGCAGGAACCAATCCATCCGCGCGGGATCTGATACAAATTTGAAATCCCTAGACTTTTCCGCATCCACCCGCTCGGGCGCCAGATACTGCATCGCCTGCTCGCCGTCCGCCAGAGTGGTGTCCAACGACAGCTGCACCCGGTGGGTGTGGCCGGTATCCCGATCCGGCTCGTCCAGCTCAACCACCCGCATCCGTGCCCAGGTTGACGGCCCGGAATCAAACCGTTCTTCACCGCCCGCGCCCCGGTCGGATTTGATCCGCAGCACCGGCACCGGCACCCATTTTGACAGAAACGGCTCCAAGGCTGCGACTGACCGCACCGAATAGGCATCATCATCGGCCCGTTCTTCGCCCATCAGCGCCAGATCGCGGTCTTCATCCCCGCTCAGCGGCAAGAGCGCCCATTCCTCTTGCGCGTCATCGCCGCCCACGACACGTTCGACAAACCGCGCGCTTTTCAGTTCCAGCGTGTCCAGCTGAAAGCCAAAGTCCAGGATCTGCACCCCGGAATAAGGCACCAGGGTGATCTCATCCCGCCAATCCACCAGCCGGGCCAGATGTTCAGAGCTTTGCATGCGTTTCCCTTAATTCGCTGATGAAAATGGGTTTAACCGAGTGTAGAGCGCCTGAGCCCGTCCTGCCAAGCGTCGGAGCGTTTCATCCGGGGACGGCGGCAAGGCACCTTTCTGCTCGGGCTTGGGTTCGGGTTTGGATTCGGGCTTGGTCTGGGGCTCCGGAGTTGCAGGCAACACCGGAATTTCGGCACGGCACGCCCGATCGGTCAAGGCAATCTCGTGCTCAAGCCGCGCAATGCGCTCTTGCGCCACCTGCTGTTCCGAATAGACCGCCGACAGCGCCGATGCCTCGGGGCGACAATGATCCGGCCCCCAAGGGGCAAGCGCGCAGGGGGCAAGCATCAGCCACAGGATCAGGGCCAGAATCGCAGCCAAGAGAAGCCATCCCAGCACGATCAACCACCACCACAGCAGACGGAACCGACCGGGCCGGTCATCACCGTGCGGCGTCAATGGTACAGCTCGGGGCACCATGGCGGTCAGGATGCCGCGCACACCGTGCTGCTCATCCCGCACCCAGGCCCAGTGCACCAGAACCGGCTGCAACCCGCCCTCGCCCTCGACTACATGGATCATGCTGTCGGCAGGGATTTCGACCGCGTTGGCCCAGGCTTCGCCCAATCGCTGGTCATCGGGCTGGTCGCTGTTTCGCAAGGTATCGGCCAGGGCCATGATCTCTCCGACAAGCCGCCCAAGGGTCGCCTTGACCACCGCTTGCTCGGGTGGCGGCAGGTCAGACAGGCGCTGCGCCTTCCCCCCAACATGTGCGTACCAGTCGATCTGATCGCCATGATCGGTCACCACCGGCTCGGCAAAAAGGGCGGCGTGTTCGGCGCCCAACCGCTGGCGGATCGTGGTCGCCACCAACTCGAACGACCGCTGCGCGGCCGAGCCCAAGGGCTGCAACCCTTGGGTCGAGGTGGTGACAAGAAGCGCGCCGGTCATGTCTGGATCACTCCTTGGCCGGAGCGCTGGTTGCGGCCGTGAAAGGGCGCACAACGGGTTGGCAAGGGGCGTCGACCACCTGCGGAGCAGCCGCTGTTCCGGCCAGGAAGGCCATCAGATCGCCAATCGCCAAAGCATAGCCACGGTTCTGCAGCGGCCCCTTCCGCACGAAACTGTTCACGCCCACCACACGTCCGCACATGTCCACCAATGGGCCGCCCGAATTGCCACTGCTGAGCGCGGCTGAATGCATCAGAACGTTGGTCTCTGGGCCGATCTGTTGTTCTGTGTTGACGATGCCATCGGTGACGGTCAGACCGGGGATCGCCCCAGCCTCTCCGGCCTGAAGGGCGGCAAAATCACCATCAATTTCAAGGACGTCACCGGGATACCCGGCGGCAATCACGTTATTGAGCTTCAGCGAACCGGCCCCCTGGAGCAAAGTGAACGCAGGCGCGGAAAGACCCGGAACCTCAAGCAGAGCAAAGTCCTGGCCCGTGTCTGCCAAAGGTCCCGCCGATTTGACAACAGAGGCTTGCATGGGATTGCCTACGGCCTGACCGGCGACCGCCAACTGGCCCGGTGCGGCGCCTTCGAGCACGTGTTGATTGGTCACGACCAGTCCTGGCCCAACGACAAACCCTGATCCTGCAGTCAAACCATTGGCAGTGCCTGCAAGCACCAGAACGGTGCGCGCCTCGATCATCTGCAGCAGTGATTGGGGCGTTTCGGGATTGGCTGGATCCTCGACCAGGATGCGGTCGGTGGTGTTGGGCAGCAGAGCGTCTGGCGCAGCCTCGGCCGTTTGCGGAAACGCCTCGCCCTGTTTCGGCGGCAAAAGCCCCTCGGGCGTCTGGCTGTTTGGCAGGATCAGCACCCCATCAGCCCGGCACACCGCGCCATCCAGGGCGGCTTGCAGCGTCTCGGCCCGCCCGCGAAGCTCGTCATTCAGGGCGCGCTGCGCGTCCAACGTGGACTGTTCAGTGATCACCGGGTCCTGTTTCGGGAACAGTCGCGTGCCCGGCTGCAAAAGCCAGAACAGCACGGCACCGGAAATCAATAAAAGAACCAGCAGCGGCACCCAGGCAAGCCGCGAAATCCGGCGCACCGGAGCGGGTGTCATCAGTGTCTCAACCGGTTGAGGCGTGAATGTTGGCGCCGAAGCCACCGGTGCCGCCTGGGGCTGGGGCTGGGGCTGAACAGGGGCTTGCAGGTAGCGCCCCAGCGTGGCGTCGAAATGCGCCATCCGGGCCGAAACATTGGCACCGCCCCCGCCGGGCAACAGACCCCAGTTCACAATCACCGGGCGACCATCGACCACCATCACGTCGTCGGCGCCATAGGTGGACAGGGCCCCCCACACCAGATCAGCGTGGGCGGGCTCTTCAGCCAAGGAACGTAAAGGGCGCAGGTGGTCGGACAGATAGGCCGTGACTTGCGACTGTTCGGCTGGCGACAGGCGCGACAAAGGCACCGGCTCAGATTTGGCATCCGCATACCACGACACGCTTGGGGCGGCGGTGTCATTGCCCCGGCTGAGCAAGGGTTCGGCAAATAGCGCCGCGACTTCGGGGCCTGCGCGGTCGGTGAGCAGCGCGCGCAGCTCTTGAAACCGCTCGAGCACCGGGCGATCGCCGGATGTCACCAGGTCGTCGGCCGTGAGTTTGGTCTTGGACAGGAACTGATCGGCCATGGTGTTACCTCCTTGCCCGGCGCAGCGTTGCATTGCTGCGCCCGTTGGTTTCCGGCTGGTACGTGCTGCAATTGGCATTGCCGCGATTGTCCAACCGGCACGTGATGTCGCGGCGGAAGATCGACGAGTTGTTGTCACACTGCAGATTGCCGGGTTCGCGCATGGTCAGCCGCCCATTGCCCGGCATCCGGCCCGTCAGGTTGCCCTGGCACCGCACCCCATTGGTGGAGCGCATGACCTCGGTCCCGTTGCCGTTTTTGTCGAAACAGATCCGCCAATAGCGGAAGCGGGTGATGGCGCCGGTGTTGATCTCGCGCACCGCATAATCGGATGACAGCTGCCAGCAGCCCTCCATCACCGAAATGTCATTGTCGTCAAAGGCATCCGGCGCCAACCCGCTGGGCGTCTTGGGTTTTGGCGGTGGCGGGGGGGGCGGCGGCGGAGGGGGCGGTGGCGGTTCCGCCTTGCATTGAAGCAAGGCCAATTTCCGCTCCAACCCCAGCACGTCGGCGGTCAGGTCCGCTGTCTGCTGATCGGTCTCTGCCAGCGCCTGTCGCGTGGCCAGAACCTCATCCGGGGTACAAAAACTGATCACACGGTCGCTGAACGGCAGCCGCAGGCCGCAGGACTGCAGCAACAGATAGGCCGACGCCCCAGTTACACCGATCAGAAGAACCGCCATGACGGCAACAAGAAATCGCATTCACATTCCGACATGGCCCCGACACGGTGCGCTCTTGCGCCCAAAGTCGGACAGTCAGCCCCAGCTTGCACTTGCCCAAGCTTAGGCGGTGTGAGCGGAAGCCTGCAAGTCACTTGTTTCTCAAGCGTTTTCAGGGCGCGAGAAATCGCCGTCTACCACAAGTTTGGACGTACAGTATGCCTAGGCGGAACGCCCAAGATACTGAACAAGGATGGACAAGCCACAATCAATCGCAAGCCAATACCTCCCAAGACCTGGGAAACACGTCAGAGATGCTTCAAGACGATTAAACTGCACTCGGATCTATGTCTGATCTTCCGTTTCCCCCTCGGACAGGGCAGTTGTTCCCATCAGATCAGACATCGAGCGATCAAAAAAGTGATGGCAGGCCCGGCCCGAGCGTTTCGCCGAATACAGCGCAAGGTCGGCTGCATGCAACACTTCGGCGGGATCCGGCGTGTCGAATTGCGACGACTGCACCGTGCCGATACTCGCCGAGATCCGGCATATATCAGATTGGAACGGAATGGGTTCTTCGAGCCTTGTGATCAGACGGCTCGCAATACTGTCAAGACGAACTATGTCCTGCAGGCCGTTGAAAATAAGAACGAATTCGTCCCCGCCTATGCGTGCCACCGTATCATCCCCCCGGGTTTCTTCGACCATGACGCGGGCCACCTGTTGCAGCACGTGATCGCCAGCCGCATGACCCAAAGTGTCATTCACAGCCTTAAAAAAATCCAAGTCCAGATGCATCAACGCAAAGCACGCGGACGATGCCGTCAATCGATCGAGAATGTGATCCATCGCACGGCGATTTTTCAGCCCGGTGAGCGTGTCCGTATAGGCCTGTTCTTCGGCCGCAATCATGGCCCCCTGCAGGCGCAAGTTAAGGGTACGCGATGCCTCCATCGCGGCGGATTTTGCCTCAACCAGGTAGAGCAGCTCAATCGCCAGATCCGTACCGGAAAAGTCTGCGCTGGTCAGGGCATAGTCCCGGACAGCATCCAGGATCGAAATGCCAAACGAAAGGTTGACAACCGCGCCCGTGTCATCGGGCAAAGGCACGATAATGCCCTTCAAGGCCGTGTGCGGCTTATCCCGGAATTGTAGGTGCAGCTTGGCGCCCGACTCTGCCAGCAGCCCTGGCATGGTCGAAATCGACCGTGGACGCTTCAGTTCGAACAGCTCCAGAAACCGCTGTCCGGCCATCGGCTGATCGGGCCTCAGCTTTTGCAAGGTCGGCCCGACCTGTTGAACATGGCCGCTTTGGTCCAGCAGCACGAACATCGGACACAAGCGTTCGAGCAGGGCCGCAAGATCATCCCTGGAAATCATCTGGCTGTTGCCCCCAAATCAAAGCTTCGCCCCTCGGCAAAAGAGGTTTCGATCAACGTAATCGAAATCACCTTGCTCTCACCCCTGGAGCCGCTGTGCTCCAGCATGGCCAAAGCGCCATAGTCGTCCGCCATGGCCCGCAAAACCCCGATCATGACGCTTTCAAAACCGGGCAAACCGGGATGGCAGGTCAGGGTGAATTCGTTTTGGGCGTGTTCATCCAGCTCAAGCGAGGGCAAGGACAAATCAGACACAGCCAGACGCGCCCGATCAGGTAAATCATCTAGTGAATGCAGGAATTCGACATAATTGACCCCACCAAACCGCAAAAGGCGCCGCAGCGCTTCGGTATTGGGGTTGGACACCAGGTAAGTCCCCAGATCCTCAAGCACTTCGGGCAAGGGGCGGCCAAGCTCCACAGCCATGGCCTCCAGCACTTGCAGGGTCATGCTGTCGTCATACATCAACATGGCTTCGAATTCGATCAACCCAAGGTTGGCCGCCTCGGTCATGCGAATCCAGCGCGATTGCCCGTAGGTGTTACAGACAAATGATTGTATTGCCCTGTTGATCAGCCCATGCATGCAAGGGTCCCCAAGTTCAGTCCAGAGCCAGTTTCACCCGGGAAAACTTAAGAAAGCGCCAACATGGGACGACTTCGTGGGAATATTGTTCCGCACAAATTTAAATGCTGGAAAATCAATGGATAAGCCGGCACCGTGAATCAGAAATCCGTTGGCGCGCCCCCCTCAGCCTTGCGGCGAGCAACAAATTCGGCCAGTTCTTCGCGGATGGCCTCATCCATCGGCGGTTCCTCGAAGTTGGCGACAATCTCTTTGAACATGTGATGCGCGCGTTCGGGGGTCCAGATACCCCCAGCCGCTTCCCACCCTTCATAGTTTTTCCAATCGCTCAGGAAGGGTTGGTAGAACGCCGTGGTATAGCGATCCTGCGTGTGCTGGATGCCAAAGAAATGCCCATCGTTGCCGACCGCCTTGATCGCGTCGAGCGCGATGTCGTCAGGTGTCGTCGCAAAAGTCTCTGGTTCGAAATACCGCTCGATCTGCTGCAGGATCTCGCAATCCATGATGAATTTCTCGGGGCTGGCAATCAGCCCCCCTTCGAGCCAACCTGCCGCGTGGTAGACCATGTTGGTGCCGGACTGCACCGAAGCCCAGAGTGAGTTCGACGTCTCCCACATCGCCTGCCCGTCCGGCACGTTGGCCGCGCAGACCCCGGACGACCGCATCGGCAGGCCATAGAACCGCGCCATCTGCCCGGTCATCTGAGTGGCCCGCATGTATTCGGGTGTGCCAAAGGCCGGCGCACCCGATTTCATGTCCACGTTCGAGGTGAACGTGCCAATGACACAAGGAATGCCCGGGCGCACATATTGGAACAGGGCAATGGCGCAGAGCGCCTCGGCCAGTGACTGCGCAACGGCGCCTGCCATGGTCACCGGCGCCATGGCCCCTGCAAGGGTAAACGGCGTCACAACAATCGCCTGACCGCGCCGCGCCAGACGCAAACAGCCGTCGATCATCGGGTGGTCGTGCTTCAGGGGCGAGGTCGAATTGATATTGGTGTACATCCGCGGTTTGGCCTGAAACTCCTCTTCGGTCAGGCCGCCCGCGATGCGCACCATTTCCATGACGTCCTCGACCCGTTCCTTGCCAAGCGAATAGGCATGCATCGCCTTGTCGGTGATCGTCAGCTTGTCATACAGCACATCCAGGTGACGAACACTGGCATGAATGTCGACCGGTTCGACCGGATAGCCGCCCGCAAAGTGGATGCAGTTGAAATACTGCGTCAGCTTGAGCAGGTTCCGGCACATCTCGCGGTTGCCGGGGACCTTCTTGCCGATCTCCATATCCCAGTAGTTTGGCGGTGATGAAACGTTGCCAAACAGCATGACATCGCCGCCAACGGTCAATTCGCGGTCCGGGTTGCGCGGGGTGATCGTAAAGGTGCTGGGCGCCTTGGCGATCATCTCCATGATCCAGTGACGGTCAAAGCGGACGATGTCGCCATCGATCTTGCAGCCCGCTTCGCGCAGGATGCCCAGCGCCTCTTCGTTGAGGAAGGCGACCCCGATCTCTTCGAGGATGCGCATGGCACCTTCGTGAATGGCCTCGACGCCCTCGGGGCCAAGGGGTTCGGTGGGGCGATCGGTGTTGACCGGCAGGCGCCAGGGCATCTGCTCGATCACTGCGCCCCCGCGTCTGGCGGCGGCACCTGCACGGCCACCACCGCGTCGTTTACGTCCTGACGTCTCTGCCATGGGACCTCTCCTCTTTGCCTTTGGAAACAGAAGGCCCCAGCCGCGCAGGTCTACGCCGCTCTATCCGCGACAATTCTTGTCGCATTTCAATCAAGGAGGGGCGCTTTGCGCGTTTGATCTGGTTGCCGACCCAGACTCGTAGCGCTCCCGCGCCCGAGCAATCCTGGCTTCGCCAGCACCGCTAACGGCCTTGGGCCGGGCGCCTCGCTTATCGTTCGGCGCGGTTCCGCCATAACGCAACCGCCGAGCGCAGCGAGGCCCGGCCCAACGGGAGGCGATGTCCCGCAAGGGGCATCAACGACGGGCGGGAGAGTTTGGCTGATTGGCGCATTTCGCTTGCGACTGTGCGCTTTGGGAGCATAACAAAGACACTGCTCCGCGTCAGGCCGCGCAGAACCCGTGCCATCACAGAGTTCAACTTAAGAACACGCTGCCCGAATGTTAACAGGTCAGCGCGCCAGCCACTCGGCGATGTGACCGATGTTCGGCAACACCACGTCCGCGTGCGGTGACAAGTCATCTGCTGTCGCCATGCCCGTCAGCACGCCGATGGTGGTCATGCCCGCAGCTCGGCCAGCCAACAGGTCGTGTGTGCTGTCACCGACCATTGCGACCTGCCCAGGCTCCAAACCAACATGCGCAGCAAAGGCCAAGAGCTGTCCCGGCCCCGGCTTGGCCCCGTGGCCACTGTCGAACCCAGCGATGAAGTCGAACTTCTCCTGTACACCAGCCGAGGTCAGATGCGTCCGCGCAGGGTGCTCCGCATCGTTGGTCGCCACGCCCAACTTGAGCCCCTTGGACCTCATATCATCCAGGAACGCGGCCAAAGGCACAGCCTCGGCCTGCGGTGCGCGCGCGGCTTCATCGTTGATCATATCGACCAACTCGCCATGCGACATGTCGGGGAAGAAGTCGGCCAGCACCTCGGCCACCTCACCCGGTGTGCCAGCAATCACGATGCTGTCGGGGGAATAGCTGTTCGTTGCCATGTCGAATCCGATGGCATGGCCCACTTCGGTCGCGCGGGTCAGATCGTCACCCGTGACGCGCAGCAGGAACGCGCGGGCAAAAGCCTCCCACGTGGCGGCAAAATCAAACAGGGTGCCGTCCTTGTCGAATAGCAAAGCGTCGATGGGCATGAAAATCTCTCCGGCCTTGAGGTTTGGCATGACCGTTTTGTGTCACACGTGGTCTGTCAGGTCCAATGCATATCGGCGGGTCCGGCCAAAACGGCCCGCGCCTGCATCGGGTGATCATAAGGGATTGTATTGGCGTCGCAAAATGCAACGATCCAGGCATCATCCATCATCAGGAAATCGAGGACCGAGCCCAGGAACTCAGGGTTTGACATCTGCGTTTTGACGTCTGCCTCGGACGCGCCGGTCGAGCCCAGGAAGACCGGCAGCAACTCATCATTGCCGATCAGCCAGCTTAACGCCTTGAGGGCCAGAGTTTCAGCGGAATCGGCGGAAAATGGCATATCTGCTCCGTCAATTTCGAGGCGGAAAGGGTTTGTTAACCAGTCTCATAAACACTTTAGCAAGAATTGGAAGCAACTGTCGAAAGGCGGAGGCCGTGCAAGGAACGATTTTGATACTCGATGGGGTTTCGACAAACCGCATCATGTTGAAGGTGCAGCTATCTGCGGCCTGGTATCACGTTGTGCAAGGCGACAGGCTCCTGGGGCTCGAAGCACTGGTGCGGCGCGTGCAGCCTGACCTGATTCTCTGCGCCATGACCCTGCCCGATGGCAGCGCGCTCGATGTGCGCGACCTGTTGCAACAGGACGAGGCCACCGCAGGCATCCCCATCATCGCCATCACCGCCGAAAACGACCGGTCATCCAGGCTCGCAGCCCTCGGTGCAGGGATCGATGATGTGCTCAGCCAGCCCTATGACGATGTGATCCTGCTCGCGCGCATCCGCAGCCTGATCCGGGCGCACACAGGGTCAGAGGAGCTGCGCATGCAGGGTGGTTCGCAGGCGCTTGGTCTGGCCGAGGCCTCGCCACCGTTCCAAGGTCCGCTGCCCACCAGCAACATCGCCCTGATCACCCAGAGCCCCGGCACGGGCGCGGTTTGGCGCGCGCGGCTCAAGGGCTGCACGCGGCATCATCTGGATCTGCACAAAATCGACGACATGCAACATTTGCTGACCGACCGTGTGCCCGACGCGATCGTTGTCGAGCTTTGCGACAGCGTCACGGGCCTGCGCCTGCTGGCAGATCTGCGGGCGCGCAGTGCCACACGAAACGCCGCTGTCATAGCCATTCCAAACCCCGCCAATGCGCATCTGGCGGCAGACGCGCTGGACCGGGGAGCCGATGACGTGATGCCTGCGGGCTTTTGCGTCGAAGAGCTTTCCCTGCGGCTGGAAACCCAGCTGCGCCGCAAGGCACGTGCCGATCGGTTCCGCGATAGCGTACGCGACGGGCTGCGGGCCGCCTTGATCGATCCGATGACCGGGTTGCACAACCGCCGCTTTGCCCTGCCAGAGCTGGCCCGCATCGCGCGCGAGGCCGCCGCCAGTGGTCAGAGTTTTGCCGTCATGATGGCCGATCTGGACCATTTCAAGCAGGTCAACGACCGCTTTGGCCATCCCGCCGGCGATGCGGTTCTGATGGAAACGGCACGCAGGCTGCGGTCCCAACTGCGGGTCGAGGATGTGCTGGCGCGTGTGGGCGGTGAAGAATTCATGATGGTTCTGCCCAACACCACCCGTACGCAAGCGTTGAAAATGGCCGATCTGCTGTGCCAGAGGATCAACCGCGAGCTGTTCCGCATTCCTGGTCAGAAAACGCCGATCCCGATCACCACCAGCATTGGGCTGTTTGCTATTGATGGTCAGTGCCTGACCACTCCATTCGACTCCCGGAACGTCCCGACCCTGCTCGAACAAGCCGACCGCGCCCTGTATGAGGCCAAGGGCGCGGGCCGCAATCAGGTCTCTCTGATCGCGGCAGCCGCCTGACCCCTACTTCTTGTGCGTCTTGCGGTGTGAGACCTTTTCAAGGCGATCCGCGTAAGAAGCTCGCTCTTCATCGCTCATCGAGGTGATCTGGTCGAACCATTTGTCTTGGATCGAGCGATGAAACGCCTCGCGCTGGACCAACTGCCGATCGAGCACCGTTTTCAACCCTTCCGCATCAAAGGGAACGGCACGCAGCGAGGCCACAATAACCCCGACATCCTTGAATCCGCCCTTGCGCCGAGTGTCGTGGCCCGTGCGGCTGTGCTGCCGCATCTCTTGCCGTACGTCTTCAGGCAGTGCCCGGTACAATGCCGAGCCCAGGCTGCGAGGAGGTGGACGCATGCTGTCGGGACCGCCGAACCGAAGAGCGGCGCCGACGACCAAACCGACAAACAGCAGGTTCAAACCCAATGAAACGATCAGAAGGATGCGCATCCAGGGCCATTTGCGTTCTTTCTGCTCAGCCATTTATCCATCCTCCGTCAATATTCCGGTCTCATCGACACCAAAGATCAGATCCACTTCCAGCTCTTGCTGATAGACCAGCCCCACCGGATCAGGAAGGAAGTCCGGCGGCGCCAAGCCGATCCAGACGCCCGCTGCACAGGCCGTCGCCAGGCCGCTCAGGCCGCTCCAACCGCCAAGACCGGCGCGCAGCTGCGACCAAAGGCCGGCGCGCGCTGCGGGCTCTGGTGCCAAAACTTCGGCCTGAACCTGCACCGCATCCGCCAACATGCGGGCCGACAGTACGTCCGGCAGGTGATCCCGCTGCGTCCGCGCGGCTGCAAACATCTGCTCCAGATCTGTGTCGTCAGTCATTGTCGTACCCCAGTTCTGCGCGCCGCCCCGACAGGGCCGCGGTCAACGCGCGTTTACCTCGGGCGGTCAAGCTCTCGACCGCCTCGACGCTGATATCCATGATCCCCGCAATCTCGGGGTTGCTCAATTCCTCGATGTGGCGCAGCACCACTGCCTGCCTTTGCCGTTCAGGCAGTTGCATCAACGCCCCCTGCAGTGCATCCATTCGGCTGCTATCCTGCAACCGGTCCGCAACACTTGGCCCGCCATCTTCGGGCTCGGGCACCGCATCCAGATCAACCGACCGCTGGCGGCATTTGATGTCCAGGCACAGGTTCAGCGTCACCCTATAGAGCCAGGTCGACACCTTTGCGCGACCCTGTTCCCATTTGGGCGCCACCCGCCACAGGCGCATCATCGCCTCTTGGGCAACGTCCTCGGCCTCGGCCCGGTTGCCCAGCACCCGCAAAGCCACAGCATAGGTCCGCGGACCCAGACGCGCGGTCAACTCGCGTGCGGCCTGCCCGTCACCATTGGCAAAGAGCACCAGCAATGCATCATCGCTGGGTTGGATCATGGCGGTGTTCCCGCCATGACCGTCAAGCGGTATGGAGGCAAAATCCTCCACTCCGGATCAGTCTTGATCCTGGTGACCACGTTTCTTGCGATGCTCCTTCATGCGCTCGCGGGCCTCGGCAAATTCCGCCTCGGAAATGCCACCGCTGCCGTCCTTATCCATACGGTCAAAGAACTTGCCCGCACGACGCGGTTTCGGCAACTCCTCGGCATCCAAAAAACCGTCTTTGTTGGCATCGTGGCGCTCGAACATCTTTTCGGCACGCTTGGCCGCGCGCTCCTGCCCCTTGGCGGTGGCCTCTTCCAGGCTCAACTTGCCATCGCCATCCGTATCGGCCTTGGCAAAGCGCGCAGTGCGGTGTGCTTCCATCTCGGCCTGGGTGATTTCGCCGTTGCCGTCAGCGTCCAGCTCTTGAAACGTCGCATGGGACCCTTTGGCCAGAACCGCTGTACCCGTCACACCTGCGGCCGCAATCACCATTGCCGCGATAAAACCTGCATGTTTCATGTCCGATTTTCCTTTGCTCGGACGGCGACCCCGTGTCGCCGATCATGCAAGTCAAACGCAGGGGCCTTTGCTTTCCGTCGCACTTTTTGAATTTTTTTGGATTGAGGCTCCGTAGTTTCGTTAGAATGCGTAACAGTTCGCCCTTTGCGACATGCCGCCGCAAGGGCACATCGCCCCCTTTTCGACGCGCCAAAAGGGACGCAAAACCTTGATCCATTGTTCAGGTGCAAAGGAATGAGTGACAAAGGTATGACCGACCAAGCAGCTGCCACACCCGACGACCGCCCGACCTGGCCTGCCCTGATCAACGGGTTTCGGCGCAGGTGCCCAAACTGCGGCAAGGGCAAGATGCTGCACAGCTACCTCAAGGTAAACGATCACTGTGCGGAATGCGGGCAAGAACTGTTTCATCATCGTGCCGATGATGGCCCTGCCTATCTGACCATTCTGCTTGTGGGTCATTTGATGGCACCGGGGCTGCATGTGGCCTATGTTCAGTACCGGCCCGAGCCTTTGACGCTTTTTGCAATCTTTGCCCTTGGTTGTCTGTCGCTGTCGCTCTACCTTCTTCCCAGATTGAAGGGAGTGGTCGTCGCCTATCAATGGGCCAGACGCATGCACGGGTTCGGAAAATCCGGCTGACCCTTCGGACACGCGAGGGGACATGAGCACAACCGGCACCATAGATAAAACCGCCATCCGCAATGCGGCAACCGTCATCGTTTTGCGCGACCGCATGGGCGAGCCTTCCATTCTGATGGGACAACGCGGCGCCAAGGCCGCTTTCATGCCAAACAAATTCGTGTTTCCCGGCGGTGCCGTAGATGCCGAGGACGCGCGTGTGCCACTGGCCACGCCCTTGCCTGCGGTCTGTGATGGCCGCCTGCGCGATGATTCTCCAGACGGTTTGCAGCACCCTCTGGCCGTGGCTGCAATCCGCGAGTTGTGGGAAGAGACCGGGTTGGTCCTGGGGACACCCGGTACGTGGGAGGGTGACGTGCCAGAGGATTGGACAACATTTGCTGCCACAGGCCACCTGCCGTCGGCGCAAAGCCTGCAATTCGTGTTCCGCGCGCTGACGCCTCCGGGCCGCCCGCGCCGGTTTGATGCGCGGTTCTTCCTGGTCGATGCCGATGACATCCAAGGCGATCTGGATGACTTCACGCACGCCTCGGACGAGCTGTCGCATCTGCAATGGATCAAATTGACCGAAGCCCGCCAGTTCGACCTACCGTTCATCACCGAGGTGGTCCTGGCCGAAGTCGCCGGTCGCGTCCTGGACCGCGACCCTCCGGAATCAGTCCCCTATTTCCGTAACAACGACGAGGCCAGTCTGTTTTTGCGTTTGCGCGGGTTTCCAATGCCCGATCATCCCTGACCGGTACAGCGACGTATCTTCCGCAAGCCACACAATTTGGAGAAACGGGGCCCTCCCGCCCGTCGTCAATTTTTCTTGACAGAAAAACCTCCTCCCGTTGGGCCGGGCCTCGCTGCGCTCGGCGGTCGGCGCTCGATAATTTCTCTTGGCGCATCACCGCTACTGGTCACATCCGCGCCGGGCGCAGCCCGGCGCTACGCCCAAGTCCGTTGGTAGAGCTGACGCAGTCAGGTCTGCTCGGACGCGGGAGTGCCCCGTTCATCAGATCGCCATCACCAGAGCCAGGATTGACACCCCAAGAAGCCCGATCCCCGCAATTTCGCGCGCCGTGATCTTCTCGCGGAAAAACAGGACCGAGGCCATGAGGCTGAAGATCAGCTCGATCTGCCCCAACGCTTTGACATAGGCCGCGTTTTGCAGCGTGAACGCCAGGAACCAGCAAAACGACCCGCCCATGCTGGTCAGACCGACAAACAGGCCCGTGTTCCGCGTCTCCCACACCGCGCGCAGCTCGGCCCGGTCGCGCCATGCAAGCCAGGCCGCCATCGCGATCATCTGAAAGCTGGTCACAGCCGCCAATGTGATCCCCGCCCGGAATGCAGGCTCCAAATCGCCCAGTTGCAGCGAGGCCCCGCGATAGCTGACAGCAGAAAAGGCAAAGAGAACACCAGACCCCAGTCCCAGCTGTGAGGCGCGGTTGGTCAGATGCGCCCACCATTTGCCATCTCCACCGGGTGTCTTGGACAACAACAGAACTGCCAGCAACCCGATCAGGATGGCGACAAAACCCCAAACCGACACCCCCTCGCCCAAGATAATCAGACCCACCAGAGCGGTCTGGATCACTTCGGTCTTCTTGAACGTGATCCCCACTGCAAAGTTACGCTGCTTGAACAGAGCCACCACACAGATGGTGGCCAGGATCTGCGCCGTCCCGCCGACAACCGCAAAGGTCCAGAACGTCAGATCAAGCGTCGGCAGGCTGCGCCCGCTGATCAGCAGATAGGCCAGCAGCCCGGCGACAACCAATGGTGCGGAATAGGCAAAGCGTGCAAAGGTCGCCCCAGCCGCCGAAAGCTTCACGGTGCTGAGCGACTTTTGCAGCATGAACCGCACCGTCTGAAAGGCGGCGGCGGCGAGGGTGACAGGTATCCATAAACTCATGCCACCCCATATGGCCCGGATTTACGCGTCAGGCCAGAGCGGATGCGGCACCGGGTCCTTCGGCTTCAGGAAATAGAGGCGAAAGACCTCAGCATATGAACGATAGACATAGCCCTCATTGCAATTCAGGTACCGGTCCTTCTCGGCGCGGTAGAGTGCCGGGAGGCGATACCAAGGTGCCTGCGGGTTCATGTGATGAACCACGTGCAAGTTGTTGTTGAGGAACAGAAACGCCAAAAGGCCCCGATCTTCGATCACCACGGTCCGAGCGCGAGATTTCTCATGCGCACGGTGTTCCAGAAAGGTGCGGATCTTGACCAGACCAAGCCCGATATAGGCTGACAGTACCCAAGCCCAAACCGGCATCGCTGATTGCGCGACGATCCACAGAACAACCGCCACGCCCGGCACATGCAGGGCCCAGGCCAACCAGATCGCCCCATCTCCGCGCGCCGCGCCTCGCAGCTCTTCCAAAGTAAAGCAAATCTGCCCGATCAACGGCCCTAGTACGATCCGGCCCAACATCGTGTTGTTTACGGAATAGAGGGCACGTTTCCACCCCGGCATGGCATTCCACACCACAGGGTCCTGAAAATTCGATTCCGGGTCGTCATAAGGATCGGTCAGGTTTGAATCCTGGTGATGGGCCAGATGTTGATCACGAAAACGGTTGTAAGGGATGAACAGCGTCAATGGCAAAGCCATCAGCGCCTCGTTGAGCCATTTGGCGCGGAAGGGATGTCCATGCAGCGCTTCGTGCGTCAACGACGAATGCATCGCTGCAACAATGCCTCCCACAAGAATAGCACCCACAACCGACCATTGCGCCAACCAGAAGATGACAGCAACCCAGGCGGCGTAGCACGCAAGAATCAGGGCAAATGTACCCCATTCGGACGTCTTGGCGGGTTTGCGCAGTTCCTCAAACATTGCGGCCCCAACGGATACCGGCCCAAACGCGTTCATAGATCAGGTACATCGTCAGGCCGATGGCCGTGTTGACCAGGGCCAAAGTGCCGCCAATGGCAGCCGAGCCGGTGGCGATGAGCCCCACCAGGGTCATCATGCCCAACCCCATCAAGTTCCAGATCACCGCCTTGACCAGGGATCTTTGCCGCGTTTCCATTCTGCCTCCGTCTGTGCCGTGTTTTTGTGTTCACGGATTTGTTACGTGGACAGCGGTGGGTTGAGAATTCTGAATATGATTAACAAAATTCAGCATTTGTGATATTTATCACCACATGATTGAAAAAATGGACAAACGCATTCGTGCCGCCCAATTCCGCCTGCGCATGGCCAAAGCGATGGAGGACGGCAAGGTCAGCCAAAGCGCCTTGGCGCGACAGGTCGGTGTCGACCGCTCGACCATCTCGCAGCTGCTGACGGACGACGGGGCCCGCCTGCCCAACGCCCATGTGGTGGGCGCCTGCGCCAGCGCCTTGGGGGTGTCAGCCGATTGGCTCCTCAGCCTGTCAGACCGTCCCGAAAGCGCGGCCGAACTGCTGGCCGGCTCGCTCAGTTTGACCGAAGCCCCCCGTGCGTTGGTGGATGAACGCATCTTTGACTGGCACCAAGAGGCGGCAGGCTACAAGATCCGTTATGTCCCGGCGACCCTGCCCGACATGCTCAAGACCCGCGCGCTGCTGGAATGGGAATATGCCCCGCATCTGGGACGCACGGCGGATCAGGCCATCGGTGCGTCCGAGGACCGCCTGACCTGGATGCGCAGCGCGCAGTCGGACTATGAAATCGCCATGCCGCTCTATGAGATCCACAGCTTTGCCCATGCGACGGGCTATTACCACGGCCTGTCGCTAGAGGTCCGGTTGGAGCAGATCGACCATTTCCTGTCCCTCACCGAGCAACTTTATCCCCGCCTGCGAATCTATCTTTTCGATGCCAAACGGCTCTATTCGGCGCCCGTCACGATCTTTGGCCCGTTGATGTGCGTCTTTTATGCCGGTGGTCACTACATGGCGTTCCGTGACAAGGGACGGATCGAAACGTTCACGCGCCATTTCGACACGCTCGTGCGCGAGGCGGATATGACCGCCCGACACTTCCCCACCCATCTCAGGCAATTGCGCGCGGCCATTGGCGGCACATGACCCACGGCCCGCCGGGCCGTTCAGGCTCAGCGAAGCTGAGCTACGAGAATCCCGCGCCCGGCTTTGCCGGGCGCGCCCTCATGCCTTGGGGTCGGGGTTCACCGTGTGCCCGTCGACGGCAATAACTTGCCCCGACACCAGGCGCGCTGCGTCCGAGGCCAGGAACACAGCCATCGCCCCGATATCGCGCCCTTCGATGAAAGACCCCATCGATGTGCCCGAGGCATAGCCAGCATAAACCTGATCGCGGGTCATGCCTTTGGCTGCGGCCTCGCGTTCCATCACGCCTTCGATCCGTGGACCTTCGACCGAACCGGGGCAAATCACATTGCATCGTACGCCATGCGGTCCAAGCTCCATGGCCAGCGTTTTGCCCAGCCCAACCATCCCCCACTTGGCCGCAGCATAAGGCGCGCGGTTGGGATAGCCGTACTGCCCAGCGGTGGACGAGGTGATCAGCACACAGCCGGATCCTTGCTGTTTCAGCATGGGAGCCGCGTATTTCGAGCATAGAAAGGCACCTTCGAGGTTGACCGCAAGACAGGCCCGCCAGGCATCCAGCTCCACGTCCTCGATCAAGGCTGTTGGACCCGCAATGCCCGCATTGGCGCACAGCACATCCAAGCTGCCCCAGGCCGCCTCGACCTCGGCAAACCAGGCCGCGACCGAGGCCTCGTCCGCAACGTTCACCTCGCTGCGCCGCCAGCCTTCGGGACAGGCCGTCAAAGCAGCCGCATCCACATCCGCCACCCAGACCTGTGCGCCAGCTTCGGCAAAGGCTTCGGCGATGGCGCGCCCAACTCCGGACGCGCCAGCGGTGATCAGGACCTTCTGGCTCATACGGGTTTGCGGATCGCGTTACCCGCCCCCTCAGGATACGGCAAGCCTGCCTGACCTTCTGCGACCCTTCCCAACGCGGCCTCGATCTCGGTCGAAGGTGCGCAAGGCCGCCGCGTCTCCAGGCTCACATGCAACAGGAAACTCTCACCCGTCGCCAGCAGCTTGTCGCCTTCATACATGGAATGGAACAGATGCAGTTTCTTGCCCGCACCCAAGAGCATCTGAGTCCGCACCTCGATCTTGGCCCCTGCATGGGTTTCATCGATGTGACGGATGTGCGTCTCGGCCGTGAAATAGCTGCCCCCGGATGCGATATAATCCGCATCACAGCCGATGATTTCCATGAAGCGATCGGTCGAATTGGCAAAAGCCTCCAGATATTTCGACTCGGTCATATGCCCGTTGTAGTCCGTCCAATCCAACGGCACAGCGCGCGCCAGCGTCAGGATCGGCTGAGACAGATCTGCCTGGTCCAGCGATGGCAAAGCCCCCGGTTTCAATGCCGCATCATGAGCGTTCAGCACCGCACCAGCGCCCCAGTTCTGCGCCTTGAGCGCCCGCATCATGCCCACCAGATTGTTGTCACGAATACGTTCCAACTCGCGAATCGAGTGCATGCCTGACTGCGCGTCCGATTGCCCTGCAATCAGGTCGACTAACTCGTCGGTGAACTCGGGCACATCCATCAGCTTGGTCCAGGGCCACTCCAGGGCCGGGCCGAACTGCGCCATGAAATGCTTCATGCCAGCCTCGCCACCTGCCACGCGATAGGTTTCGAACAGACCCATCTGTGCCCAACGAATGCCAAACCCCATGCGGATGGCTTCGTCGATCTCTTCGGTGGTGGCGATGCCATCCTTGACCAGCCACAGCGCCTCGCGCCAGACGGCCTCAAGGAAGCGATCCGCGATATGCGCGTCGATCTCTTTCTTGACGTGCAGTGGGAAGAACCCAACCGATTTCAGCAGGTCCTGCGCATGGGCTACAAATTCGGCGCTGTTGGCGGCGGTCGGCACAACCTCGATCAGCGGCAGCAGATAGACCGGGTTGAACGGATGCGTCACCACGATCTGCTCGGGACGCAAAGCGCCTTCTTGCAGCTCCGACGGTTTGAAACCGCTTGTGGACGAACCGATGACAGCACCCGGATCACAGGCCTCTTGCAACCCTTTGTAGACCTTCAGCTTCAGATCCAGTCGCTCTGGTACGCTTTCTTGAATCCAATCGGCACCCTGCACTGCATCGGCCATTTCAGCGTGAAAGGTCAAAGCCCCTTCTTCGGGCAACGGCACATCGCTCAGCCCCGGCAGCGAACGACGCGCGTTGTCCAGAACCTCGCCAATTTTGCGCTCGGCCTCGGGGTCCGGGTCGAACACCTGCACGTTCCAGCCATTGAGCAGGAAACGCGCGGCCCATCCGCCCCCGATTACACCACCACCGATGATTGCTGCTGTTTTCATCTGTCAGCTCCAAAGAATACCTGCCGCGCAGCGGCGAAAAAGGGGTGGGTGGGCGGGCCCACCACCCCGATCAGCTTCAAACACAAGATTAGATTATTTCGCCACTGGCGCCCGTTTCACCAGACCCAGCTTCTCGCGCACTTCCTGCGGCCCGATGACCCGCGCGCCCATATTCTCGATGATCGAACCTGCGCGCTCCACCAGCTGCCAGTTCTCGGCCAGCACGCCCTTTTCCAGCCACAGGTTATCCTCAAGCCCAACCCGCACATTGCCGCCAGCAAGAACCGCCGCCGCGACATAAGCCATCTCGTTACGCCCCAGCGAAAACGCCGAGAAGGTCCAGTCATCCGGCACGTTGTTCACCATCGCCATGAATGTGTTCAGGTCATCGGGCGCCCCCCACGGCACGCCCATGCACAGCTGCACCAGAGCATTGGGTTCCAGAACCCCCTCTTTCACCAGCTGTTTGGCAAACCAAAGATGGCCGGTGTCAAAGGCCTCGATCTCGGGCTTCACGCCCAGATCCGTCATCATCTGCCCCATGGCGCGCAATGCGCCGGGGGTGTTTGTCATGACGTAATCGGCTTCGGCAAAGTTCATCGTGCCACAGTCGAGTGTGCAGATCTCGGGCAGACATTCCGCGACATGCGCCACGCGCTCGGATGCACCGACCAGATCGGTCCCTGCATCGGCCAAGGGCAGCGGGTTTTCCACGCCACCGAATACCATGTCGCCACCCATGCCCGCAGTCAGGTTCAACACCATGTCCACTTCGGCATCGCGAATGCGGTCCGTCACTTCGCGGAACATGCCCATGTCACGCGAGGGCGCGCCGGTTTCCGGATCGCGTACATGGCAGTGTACCACCGCCGCGCCGGCCTTGGCCGCCGCGATCGCACTGTCGGCGATCTGCTTGGGTGAACGAGGTACATGAGGGCTGCGATCTTGCGTCCCGCCCGAGCCGGTGACGGCACAGGTGATGAAGACTTCGCGGTTCATTTCCAAAGGCATTTGCGTTTTCCCTTCGATTTACCGTCTTTTGCCTGTGCTTATCCCCAGGCTTGTCCACGGATTCCAATTTGCGTTCATCCCCGACTCTGGCGCAGCTTTGTCATCGAAACTTCACATGATGCGAATCGAACTTGATGAAATCCGCAAAAAACATACTGCAGCCCGAGCACCGCGCCCTGAAAACCGCCGTCCTCGTGCTGGATGATTGCAACACGCTCAGCTTCGCGGCGGCTGTGGACCCGATGCGTGCCGCCAACCGGCTGGCTGACCGCCCGGCGTTTGATTGGGACTATGTCACCGCCACCGATGCGCCCGCACATCTGACCAGCGGCCTTGCTGTGCCGGGCATCCCGCTGGCCCGGCTAGAGGGTTGCGACCTGCTGATCGTCATCGCAGGGTTCCAACTGGCCCGCCACGCCACGCCCAGCCTGCTCGCCGGACTACGCCGTATCGCCGCCAGCGGCGCCACAATTGCGGGCATCGATGGTGGCCCCTGGTTGATGGCCGAAGCTGGTTTGTTGGATGGCCATTCCGCCACCACCCATTGGGAAGATCTGGACAACTTCGCCAACCGCTTCCCCGAGATCGAAGTGCTGCGCGACCGCTTCACCCTGTCGGAAAACCGCCTGACATCCGGTGGCGCAATGCCGGCAATCGAGATGATGCTGCAGATCATTGCTGCGCGCCATGGTTCGGGTTTTGCCTCGCGCGTCTCGGGCCTGTTCCTCTACGATGGTGCCCCCGCCCCCACCAAACCGCAAAGCCGTACCGGCCTGCCGCATCGCCACAACGCGCTGACGGCCAAGGCCAATGCGCTGATGGAGGCCGCGCTGGACGAGCCGATGCCGCTGTCCGACATCGCGACAACCTTGGGCACCAGCCCGCGTACCCTGCAACAGCAGTTCCGTCTGCGCCTGAACACCACACCACAAGATCACTACCTGCACCTGCGCCTGGCCGAGGCGCGCCGCCTGGTCACGGACACGGAAATGTCTCTGATGGATGTGGCGATGGCCACGGGCTTCACCTCGCAATCCAGCTTTGCCCGCGCGTTTCGCACCGCCCATGGGTTAACCGCACGCGACCTGAGGCAGGACCACGGACAGCCCACACATCACTAACCCACATTTGTTCTCAAATTCAGGTGGGGGGCAGCGCCCCCCTCTCTGATCCACTCAATAGGGCATCGGATGCGCCCGATGCGCGTCGTTGATCTCTGTCAGAACCTCATCGGACAGCACAACATCGACCGACGTCAGAACGTGCTCCAACTGCTCCAGCCGCGTCGCGCCAAAGATGGCCGAGGCCATGAAGGGCCGTGTCCGGCACCAGGCCAGCGCCATATGCACCGGATCAAGCCCATGCTTGGCGGCAATCTCCAGATAAACATCCACCGCGTCATAAACGCGGTCCGAATGCCGCCCACCCAGACCCGGCACGATGGACTTGCGCGATCCTTCGGGCACCACGCCGCCCTGATACTTGCCCGTCAGCAACCCAGTGCCCAAAGGTGAAAAGGCCATCAACCCAACGTCTTCGTTCACGCTCAACTCGGCCAGGTCGGTGTCATACATCCGGCAGAGCAGCGAGTATTCGTTCTGGATCGATGCCACCCGCGGGCCATGCCCGGCCTCGGCCAACCGCAGCCACTGCGCCGTACCCCAGGCACTTTCGTTCGACAGGCCAAAGGCGCGGATATTGCCCTTGGCGACCTGCGCCTGCAGTGCCTCGAGGCACTCGACCATATTCTCCAGCACCTCGCCCGGGTTCTGCCCCGACGGGTCAAAACTCCAGTTCTGCCGGAACATGTAGCTGCCGCGATTGGGCCAGTGGAACTGATAGAGGTCGATGTAATCCGTCTGCAGCCGTTTGAGTGAGCCCTCGATGGCATCTGGAATGGTCGCCGCCGAGATTGGCGCGCCGTCGCGCGCATGGGCAAATCCGGCCCCGGAATGCTTGGTGGCTAGGATGTAGTCGCCCCGCTGCCCCGTATGGGCGGCATTCCAATTGCCAATGATCGTTTCGGTTAAACCCACGGTTTCCGCCGAAATCGGGTTCACCGGATACATCTCGGCTGCGTCGACAAAATTGATGCCCGAAGCCAGCGCCAGGTCCATCTGCGCATGTGCCTCGCCCTCGCCGGTCTGAGTGCCAAATGTCATCGTGCCCAAACATAGCTCGGACACCTGCAGGCCGGTACGGCCCAACGGGTTCATCTTCATGGGAAATCCTCTTTACTGCTTGGGGTCAGACCCTAGCGGGCACACAGGCAGAGGCAACCCCTTGCCGCCCGGCGCAGTTTCAGACAGCCTGCGCACAATCAAAGGGGAGACCGAGCCATGCCGCAGACCATCACCAAAGGGATCAAAACGCTTCTGGCCGAGGCCAATGCACAAGTGAAAACCATGCCCGTGGCCGAGGCCAAGACGCTCTATGACAACGACGCCTACGTCTTTATCGACCTGCGCGACATCCGCGAGCTGCAACGTGCAGGCATGATCCCCGGCGCCTTTTCCTGCCCGCGCGGCATGCTGGAATTCTGGATCGACCCCGACAGCCCCTACCACAAAGACGTGTTCAATCAAGACAAGACCTATGTCTTCTACTGTGCCAGCGCCTGGCGATCGGCCCTCAGCGCCAAAGTGGCGCAAGAGATGGGCCTCTCCCCCGTTCTGCACCTTGAGGGCGGGTTCACCGAATGGCTGAAACAGGACGGGCCGGTGCAGGAAAAATCGTAAAGCGCGCGTCGCTTTGCCGATCCTGCTGCGGCGGTTCAAGTTTTGTTCTAAAGGCAAGCAGCCTGTGGCATTTCTGACCTGGGCTACGGTTTCGGACGCGGTCAAGGTAGAGGCCGGGGAGCCGCTGGAATTGGCGGACTGGACGCCGGGCGACACTCTGGTTGTGGTTGACGTCGTCTCGCCGTTCAATTCGGCAGAGCTGATTGAAAACCGGTTCTTGGATGGGACCAAGAGCCAAAAAGGTGACGCATGATCAAGAAACACAAAAACGGGCATGACGTGATCAAGCTGGATGGTCACGATTTCATCCTTGAAGAGCCCAGCCGCGAGGTCATCCGCGAGGCGTTGTTCTACGTTTATTACGCATCAACCACTGGTCCGGTTATGGAGATCGAATGGGTGCGTGACTATCCTCAATTCGGTCCTCGAAACGAAGGCTGGAGCAAGGATAGCCCTCACCGCGTGTGGCACGACCTGCCTGAAGAAGTCGGCGAATGGCGGCTGGAAATCCTGACTGCGGAACCAGAAGGCTTCGCCCCATTTTTTACTGATATCCGAGTGCGCCGTGACAGGTGGCACTGGATGACGGATATTACAGAGGGAAACAAGCTCATGGTCCGACCTGCCGTTAAGGCTGTGATCGAAGAGCTGGACAAAGAGATGAACTATTTCTTTCCCATGAAGGTTTTTGATCGCGACATGGGCGAATTGATCAGCGACGAATATCATTACTGGATCCCGCGGCGCAGGCTTTGGTTTGAGCCGGAAGTCTTCAAGCGATCTGACCGTGTCGTGGACATGCCATTTGTTGGTCCGTTTGCACGTATCGACACAGCTTGGGAATTAACACATAACCAAGCACTAAGAGCGATGGCTGCAGAATATCCATTTTGGGGCCTTTCGGCGAGTTTGACCGATGTTGCGTTCTCCAACCCCGTTTTCCACCGATTGAAATCGGAGGGTATCACCGGCCTCGTCGAAAACACAGCGACGGGGCATTGGGACCGAAACTATTTCCAGAACATAGGGCATTTCGGCGACCTGATCGCAGCAGAAAAGTAGGCAATATGCCATATTTGATCGACGGCGGGCATGGAAAGCCGTATTCGCGTCCAGCCGAATTACGCGACTGGTGGCCAAAAGACACACAAAAGTGGTTGGTGAAAAGGTCTGAGTTTGCAACTACTCTCTCGGAAGGCCTTAGCGAAGCAAAAGCCGCAGAAGCCCCTTCCACTCTTGCCCTTAACGGCATTCTTAATCTCAAACCGTTTTTAAGTCAGTCAACGGCTGGTGGTTTGTTGAGCAGTTGGTCAAGGACCTGATCGAAGCGCTTGATCCGGGGCGCCATCAGTTCATCCCGATCCGGTTGGCTGGCTACAGCGGCGAACGCGAGGTCGAGGAGGGCACATGGTATATCCTGAACGTGCATTTTCGCGTGACGTCGGTTGTAAAAGACCTGTCCGATTTGGATGTCCACCGTCCACCACCAAACGCAAGACTGTATGTTAATCCGTTTGGTAAGCGTCTGACCATGGACGCTGCCGAACTCGATCCGGCAGCGCATTTGTGGCGCGAACACCGGTTTGGGCGAGAATTGTTCATGTCGGATGATCTGTACGACCGACTGTTGCAGATGAAGGTCAAACTGTCTGCCCGCAAGGTCGGCATGATCAATGCCGTTGAAAACAAGTGACTTGTGAAGGAATGGGCAGAGGAGTCCTCCGGTAATGCCAACACTGGCTGCGAAGCCCATCGTTTGGCACCGAATGTCCCCTCTCCACTCAGTTGAGAACAAATAGAGAACATGCTATTCTGCTCTCATGTCGACTCAGCTGCTCAAACGCCACACCAACCGCCGTACCGGACCAGCGCTGCCCCTGCATCCCGAGGTCTCCTTGCAACTGGCCCGCGTGCACGAGGCCTGTGGCCCCGCACGGCGCAGCTTTGCCCTGTGGCTGGCCGGGCAGATGCAGGGGCCGGTGCTGTGGATCGCGCCCGCATGGGAGGCGGACCGGTTGAACCCCGACGGGATGCTGGATTTTGCCGATCCCGCGCGGTTCCTCTTTGTGCACCCCCGTCGGACCGAGGATCTGCTGTGGAGCATGGAAGAAGCCTTGCGCGCAGGTGCCGTTCCGCTGGTGATTGCTGATCTGCCCGCCGCCCCTGCCCTGACGCCGGTGCGGCGGATGCATCTGGCGGCGGAAACCGGCGGCACCCTGGGCAAAGCGCCGCTGGGGCTGCTCTTGACCCCTGGCGATGGTGGCGCGCAGGGGATCGAAAGCCGATGGCATATGACGCCCGCTCATAGGGGTACGCAACGTCGCTGGCACCTGGAGCGTCGCCGCGCCCGCGCCCTGCCCCCTATGACCTGGATCGCGACACAAGCCCACCCCGGCGCACGGCTGGACCTCAAGCGGGAAACGGAGACTGCCGCGCTCACAGCCCCCTGACAATGCGGTGAAGCCGCGGGAATTCGCACACAAACGCCACATGTCATGGCAGGCTACTCCTGAAACGAGTGCCCCACATGACGAGTATTCACATGATGCGATCGACACCCCTCACCCGCCGCGCGGTTCTGCGCACCTTGGCCAGCCTGCCCGTGTTGGGCTTGCCCTGCGCCAACGCCGCTCTGGCCAAACCAACCCGCTACATGCTGGACCCCCGCGCCTCCTCGGTCGGGTTTGTCTTCACGCTGTCAGGCACCGCCCAGCGCGGCACGATGCCGGTCAAACGCGCTGACATCCTGATCGACCCGCAGAACCTGACGGCCAGCACGGTCGATGTGCTGGTTGACGTCAGCCGCGCCAAAACGGGCCTGTTCTTTGCCACCCAGGCCATGACGGGGGCCGACGTTCTGAACGCCGCCCGCTATCCGGACATCCGCTTTGTCTCAACCCGGGTTCAACTGGGTGCCAGCGGTCGTATTTCCGAAGGCGCGCGCATCACCGGCGATCTCACGGTCCGGGGCGTCACTCGCCCCATCACGCTTGAGGCCACGCTTTACCGCCGCCCGGGAAGCCGGGCCGATGACCTCAGCCAGCTCAACATCCGTCTGCGAGGCGACATCAGCCGCAGTGCCTTTGGTGCATCCGGGTACAGCGATCTGGTGACCGACACCGTCACGCTGGACATCCAGGCCACGATCAACCAGACCGGCTGACTGCCCATCGACGGCCTTGCCCCCAACACGGTTTGAGTTCTGCGGTGCCGCGCCTCGCCAAAGGCGAGGCGCCCGGCCCAACCGAGCAAGGGCCCGTCAGGGCATGTCGCGAGGGCGGGAGCGCCTCGC
This sequence comes from Falsiruegeria mediterranea M17, assembly GCF_900302455.1. GTDB lineage: Bacteria > Pseudomonadota > Alphaproteobacteria > Rhodobacterales > Rhodobacteraceae > Falsiruegeria > Falsiruegeria mediterranea. The sequence goes on along the minus strand of NZ_ONZG01000016.1, from coordinate 25,179 downwards.
TCCAGAAAAAAACGCCAAAATCGACAAGCGAAAGTCGAATACGCGCGTGCATTTCTGATCGAACGGGATCAGGGTGCAACATTATGCGCCTGATCATCTCTTTCACCGCCCTGTTTCTCTCTGTCATCCTGCTGCAGCTCTCGACCGGTGGTGTGGGGCCGCTCGACGCCATCTCGGGCCTGACGCTCGAATTCTCCAAGGAGCAGATCGGCCTTCTGGGCTCGGCGCATTTCATGGGCTTTTTTGTGGGATGCTGGTGGGCCCCGCGACTGATGGGTAGCATCGGCCATTCACGCGCCTTTGCCGTCTGCACCGCCCTCGGCGCCATGGGTCTTATCGGGCATACCCTGACCGAAAACCCCTATGTCTGGGCCATCCTCCGGATCGCCTCCGGCACCTGCGTGGCAGGCTGTTACACGGTGATCGAGGCCTGGCTGAACGCAAAGGTTACCAATGAAAACCGCGGCCGCGCCACAGGCACCTATCGCATTGTAGACATGAGCGCATCATTGGGCGCGCAGTTGATCATCGCCATCTTGCCGCCCGCCTCTTACGTTTCCTACAACCTGCTGGCCATACTATGCTGTGCCGCGCTTCTGCCCCTCACGTTGACCAAAGCCAGCCAGCCTGAAACGCCCAAGGCGCCGCGCTTGCGTCCCAAGTTGGCCTGGCGATGCTCGCCGTTGGCTGTGGCGGGTGTGATCGTCGCGGCCCTCAGCTCGGCCTCGTTCCGGATGGTCGGCCCCGTATACGGCCAAGAAGTGGGCCTGGAGATCGACCAGATCGCGTTCTTCCTGGCGTCCTTTGTTCTGGGCGGCGCGTTGGCGCAGTATCCGATGGGATGGCTCGCCGACAAATACGATCGTCGCTGGGTTCTGATCTGGCTCTCTGCCGTGGCCGTTGTAAGCTGCGGCATCACCATGGCGGCCAGTGGTTCGGGCACGTTGGGCGTTATGCTGGCCGCGGGCTTTTTTGGCTTCACCACCTTCCCCATCTTTTCGGTCTCGGCGGCACACGCCAATGACTTTGCCACGTCCGAGCAACGGGTCGAGCTGTCGGCCGCGCTGATGTTCTTCTTCGCTCTTGGAGCGATCGCATCACCTTATGTGTCATCCTCGCTGATCGACGCCTATGGCCCAGGCGCTCTCTTTGCCTTTGTCGCCACCGGGCACATCGTTCTTATTGTCTTTGGTCTGACCCGGATGCGCGCGCGTCCAACGCCGGAAGAGCGCACAAACTATGTCTATGCGCCGCGCACCTCTTTCACCATCGGGCGGCTACTGCGCCGCCAGCGCGAAGGTCGTTAGGGTTCGAGCAACCCATCCCTGAGCTTGAACAACAGATGTTGCAGATCCTGCAACTCGGATTGTGTCATGCCGGTCTGTTCGATCATGCATCCGGTGATCGCAGGCGCCTGGGCCTGTAGTGCCCGCCCATGGTCGGTCAGCACAACTTCGACCACACGCCGATCATTCAGGCTTGGCTCCCGGCACACAAGCCCCATGCCCTCGAGCCTTTTGACCAAGGGTGTCATCGTGCTGGTTTCCATTCTCAGCACCTTGGCCAACGTGTTGACCTTTTGCCGGTCCTTTTCCCACAAAAGCGTCAGTGTAATGTACTGCGGATAGGTCAGCCCAAGCCGTTTCAGATACTGGGCGTAGGCGCGGCTAACGGCATGAGAGGTCGTGTAAATGCCATAGCAGAACAGTTCATCTGCCCGCGTCGGAACGTCGGTAGTCTGCGTTTCACTCACATCCTGCCTCATTATTTAAGTCGTGCGCGATACAACTTGACACCAAGGACAACCTAGTCAACCCTGAGATTATATCGCGCACGATACAAAATGAAGGAAAACCAGATGTCTTGGCTACCCACATTGCAAACCGCCACCCCGGAAGAGGGGTATGAGTTGGCAATCAAGCTGTCCCGCATGGCAGTGAAAAAAACCCAACCCGATGACGAGGCCCGCGCGCGTATGCGCCCCGAATATGCCAACGATGCCGACAGCCTGATCGCCTCATCTCATGTGGTCGCGGTCAATTTTCATACAGTGTCCCAAGCAAACGATCATTGGCGCGATCGATAGTTCAGCCAAAATAAAAGGGCCGGTCTGATCCGGCCCTCTTTCGCTCGTTGCATGTTCAGTGCGTCGTCGATTCGACGTCTTCAGCTTCGATGTCCGGGGTAACGTCCTCGGTTACCAGCCCCAGCACACCGTTGGCCACGCCGCTCACACCGTGTTCCATAGACAGGCCCAGTTCCTCGCCCAGTTTCTTGAGCGCGGGCATCTGAACGGCCATGCCCATGATCGAATCAAGCGCCTGGTTCACCACCGGCTTGTCACCGCCTGAGCCACCGTTGCCACTGGGCATTCCAATGCCACCCACTTGGTGGATCTTGATCGAGTCGATCTTTTCGGCCGGTTTGACCATTTCGGCAACGATCCCCGGCATCGCCTCGATCCGCGCCATGTCGATCTTCATCTCGATCAGCTCGGGCGAAAGCACATTCTCGGCCTCGACAATTGCGCGCTTACCTTCTGCTTCGGCCAACATATCGTTCTTCTTGGCTTCGGCCCGGATGTTGAGCGCATCGGCCTCGGCCTGCGCCTCTTCGCGGCGCGCCTCGGCACGGTCAGCGGCGGCTTCTTTTTCGGCCTGGGCGGACAGGCGGATCGCAGTTGCCTGACGCTCGGCTTCACGCGTGGCTTCGATCAGCACGATCTGCTTCTGACGCTCGGCCTCGGCCACTTCGCGCGCGGTTGCCACGGCTTCGGTTGCCTTCGTCGCCTCGGCCCGGGCCAGGTCGGCCGACGCACGGGCGCGGCTTTCCTCTTCGGACTTCTGCGCGATGATGATCTGGCGCTCTTGCTCGGCCACTTCTAGTTCGCGCTCCTTGGAAATCTCGGCATCGCGGATCTTGCGCTCGCGTTCGATCTCGGCGGCGCGAATGGCCTCTTCTCGTGCGATCCGCGCACGCTCTGTTTCGCGTACCGAATCTTCCATCCTCGCAGCAATCTCAGCCTCTTGCGCGGCTTTCATGGTTTCGACCTGCTGCGCCTGTTCGATGCGGGCCTGCTCTTCGTCCTGCTCGATCAGCATCCGCTGACGCGCAGCCTCCATCGCAGCACGGCGCACTTCGACCTCGGCATCCGCATCAATCTGCGCGCGCTCTTTTTTCGAGGTCGCAATAACCTCGGCCAATTTACGCATACCAACGGCATTAAAGGCGTTGTTTTCATCCAGGGCCTCAAACGGCGTCTGGTCCAGCGCGGTCAGCGAGACGGATTCCAGCGACAGGCCGTTTTTCAGCAGATCCTCGGACACGGCATTCTGCACCTCTTGCACAAAGTCAGCGCGGTTTTCATGCAGGCCGTCCATGGTCATCTGGGCGGCCACGGCGCGCAGACCGTCGATCAGTTTGCCTTCGATCATCTCGCGCAGTTGCTCGACATCGAATGTCCGGCTGCCCAAGGTTTGGGCCGCGCGTGCGATCCCCTCTTCTGAGGCCATGACCGAGACGTAGAACTCAACGCCAACGTCTACACGCATCCGGTCTTGTGTGATCAGCGCAGCCTCGCCGTTACGCTGCACCTCAAGGCGCAGGGTTTTCATGTTTACGGGGCTCACCTCATGCAGCAGCGGCACTACAATGGTACCCCCGTCCATGATCACGCGTTTGCCACCTGCCCCGGTTTTCACCAGACTGATCTCGCGGGTGGATCGGCGATACAATCGGCCCAGAACAAGGCCAATCAAAAGCAAAACAACAATGACCGAGGCGACAACAACCGCCAGGAACTGAAATTCCATGCTAAATCCTCCACTTTGGAATTTTTTGATAGTGTTCGACCCGGTTGGGTCAGGCCTGTGCCGTCACTCGGACAGGCCGATCAGAACAAATGCACCGCTTCGACGGTTGCGCAGCACCAGCACCTCGGTGCCTTGGGCCAGCGTCTCGCCGTCCTGCAAGGGTTCGGCCCGCAGGTGGTGAAAGTTGCCATAACGATCCGCAACGCGCACCTCGGCTGGTCGACCGCGTGCGGCCGTGCCTTGGGTGATGATCCCACGACGGCGCGCCAACATGCGCTCGGACACGGCCTCGGTCTCGGTCTTGGGCAGCAGGCGGGCAAAGATGCCGCCAAAGCCACGCGCAAACCATAGACCAAAGGCACCGGCAGGGATCGCAGCCCAGATTGCGGGCAAGTCCGCCCCGATCAGATTGCGCAAGGCAATCTGCAGACCCATACCACTCAGGCCAAAGCCCATGAGCAGCACGGCCAACCAGATCATGAACGGCATCCGACCCAAACCCAGCCAGCTGGCCGGACCCGGAGTGCTCATCTCAGGAGCAACGTCAGGTTCTACTTCGGCGATTTCAAACGCGTCCGCATCCACGTCGATATCCAAGTCCAGATCACCGATTTCGGGCGCAATATCGACATCCATGTCGAGTTCCCCGTCACCGGCCATCAAGCTTCCACCCATGAGCAGCGCCACCAGTTCCAGCCCCAGCAAACCGACAAGCAATGCCAGCGCCACGGTGAACGGTACAAAAGCCGCATCAAGCAGAAAATCGAACATCAAAACCCCGTCGGTATACATTTGTATGCAATCAAGATGGGAAACCCTCCACAACTTTTCAAGACATCACAACCACACAAAACAACCAAGAGTAATGAAAACCTGACACCAAACCGCTTTTTCACGCCAGTTTCACAGGCGGGCAGCGCAGGGAAAGCCGCCCGACCCAAAGGCCGCCCTTTTGCTGGCCCGCGACATGGGATAGACGGGCCACAGACATCAGACGGATACGAATATGGCACGGATTCTCATCACCTCGGCGATTCCCTACATCAACGGGATCAAGCACCTCGGCAATCTGATCGGCTCGCAGCTGCCTGCAGACCTGTATGCGCGGTACAACCGCGGCCGTGGCAACGAGGTCATGTTTCTGTGTGCCACCGATGAACACGGCACCCCGGCCGAACTGGCAGCCGCCAAGGCAGGCAAACCGGTGGCGGAATATTGCGCCGAGATGCACGGGGTGCAGTCGGACATCGCCGACCGCTTTGGGCTGAGCTTTGACCACTTTGGCCGCTCGTCCAGCCCGCAGAACCACAAGTTGACCCAGCATTTTGCAGGCAAGCTGGCCGAGGCCGGGTTGATCCGCGAAGTCAGCGAAAAACAGGTTTATTCCAACGCCGATGGCCGGTTCCTGCCGGATCGCTATATCGAAGGCACCTGCCCCAACTGTGGTTATGAAAAAGCACGCGGCGATCAGTGCGAAAACTGCACCAAGCAACTCGACCCCACTGACCTGATTGATCCGCGCTCGGCCATCTCGGGCTCGACCGATCTGGAGGTTCGCGAAACCAAGCACCTGTACCTGTGCCAATCGCAGCTCAAGGATCAGTTGGACGCCTGGATCGACAGCAAGGCGGATTGGCCGGTGCTGACCACGTCCATCGCCAAGAAGTGGCTGCATGATGGTGACGGGTTGCAGGATCGCGGCATCACTCGCGATCTGGACTGGGGTGTTCCGGTCAAGAAAGGCGACGAAGATTGGCCCGGCATGGAGGGCAAAGTGTTCTACGTCTGGTTCGACGCCCCCATCGAATACATCGCCTGCGCCGGTGAATGGGCCGAGGCGACCAGCAGGTCGGACGCGGACTGGGAACGCTGGTGGCGCACCGACAAAGGCGCGGAAGACGTGAAGTACGTCCAGTTCATGGGCAAGGACAACGTGCCCTTCCACACGCTGAGCTTCCCTGCCACCATTCTGGGTTCGGGCGAGCCATGGAAGATGGTCGATCACCTGAAATCCTTCAACTACCTGAACTATGACGGCGGCCAGTTCTCGACCAGCCAGGGGCGCGGCGTGTTCATGGATCAGGCGCTGGATATCCTGCCCGCGGATTACTGGCGCTGGTGGCTCTTGAGCCATGCACCCGAAAACTCAGACAGCGAATTCACCTGGGAGAACTTCCAGACCTCGGTGAACAAGGATCTGGCCGATGTGCTTGGCAACTTTGTCAGCCGCATCACCAAGTTCTGCCGTTCAAAATTCTCCGAAGCGGTGCCGGATGGTGCTTATGGCGAGGCGGAAAAGGCGTTGATTGCTGACCTGACCACCCGGGTGCGCGCATATGAGCAGCACATGGAAGCGATGGAGGTTCGCAAGTCGGCGCAAGAGTTGCGCGCGATCTGGGTCGCAGGCAACGAATACCTGCAGAACACCGCGCCATGGACCGCGTTCAAGACTGATCCTGAAAAGGCCGCTGGTCAGGTGCGCATGGGTCTGAACCTGATCCGGTTCTACGCAGTGCTGAGCGCGCCCTTCATCCCGACCGCATCAGCCAAGATGCTAAGTGCAATGAACACGCTGGATACCAGCTGGCCCGACGATGTCGACGCGGCGCTGAACGCCCTGCCCGCCGGGCATGAGTTCACCGTGCCAGAGGTGCTTTTTGCCAAGATCACCGACGAGCAGCGCGAAGACTGGCAAGAGCGGTTTTCGGGCACCCGCGACTGATTATGTGCTCAGCTGAGCATGACAAAGCGCCCGCAGTCCTTTCGACAGCGGGCGCTTTTGCGTTGATCCTTTGTCTTAGTCGACGATCGGCTGAGACAGTACAAAATTCTGCTGTTGTGTCTGCGCCGTCGTGCCGCCTTCGGCATCGCGAACCGCATGGCCGATTTCCGAGCAAGCGTCATAGTTGCCGCTGACACACGCCGATTTCTGCGACTGCACGCCAGCGGGAATGCTGCGGATCGGGCTGGCACACGCGGCCACAAGCGCCGGAATCAGCGCGATGAAAATGATCTTCTTCATTAGACCTTCCCCCAAAAATTTTGCCGCTATTCTGCGCCAATTTTTTGAAAAGGCCAAAAGATTCCTTTGGGAGCCGACCGGTAGCGGTTCATTTCAGTGCGGCATTGTCCCCATTTCAAGAACAATGCCGCAAACAATGAAAGACTGTTCAGGACAAGGCTATGTTTATCGCGGTGGCTAATCGGTCCGCAATCAACTGCGGGTCCTCGTCCGACATAATAAAGGGCGGTGCCAGCAGCACATGATCGCCCACGCGCCCATCCCGCGTGCCCGGCATCGGATAACAAATCAGCCCCTCAGCCACCGCCGTCTTCTTGATCTTGCCCGCCAGACCCCGGCCCGGATCAAAGGGAGCCTTGGTCTCGCGGTCCTCGACCAGTTCCACACCCCAGAACAGACCCCGCCCCCGGATGTCGCCCACATGCGCGTACTGGCCCAACGTGCTGTGCAGGGCTGTCTCGACAAGGCTGCCCAATTCCCGAACGCGCGGCAACATCGCCGGGTCCAGCAGTTGCTTGACCACGGCCAAACCCGCAGCAGTTGCGGTGGGATGCCCGATGTAAGTATGCCCGTGTTGAAAGAACCCTGAACCCTTTGCGATCGCGTCATAAATCGCACTTGAGCAAAGCATCGCGCCCACCGGTTGATACCCTGCCCCCAACCCCTTTGCGATGGTGATGATGTCGGGGCGCACCCTTTCGCCATCGCAGGCAAACAGATGCCCCGTTCGACCCATTCCGCACATCACCTCGTCCAGGATCAGCAGCACGCCGTATTGGTCGCAAACCTCACGGATGCGCGCATAATAGCCTTCGACGGCTGGCACGGCGCCCAGGGTCGCTCCGACAACCGGTTCGGCGACAAAGGCCATCACCGTTTCAGGGCCAAGGTGCTGGATTTCCTCTTCCAGCTCATTGGCCACCCGCTGGCCATAGTCGGCAAGGCTCTCCTCTGCGCCGCGCTCGGCATATTCATAGCAGGGCGCGATGTGGCTCACCCCGATCAGCAGCGGGTCGAACTGTTGCCGCCGCCAGGCGTTGCCGCCTGCGGCCAGCGCGCCCAGGGTGTTGCCGTGATAGCTCTGACGCCGGGCAATCAGGTTGCGGCGTTCGGGTTGACCGATTTCCAGGTAATACTGCCGCGCCAGCTTGATCGCGGCCTCAACTGCCTCGGACCCCCCAGACACGAAATAGACCCGGTCAATGCCATTGGGCGCGTTGGCCACCAAAAGATCGGCCAGTTGTTCGGCGGGATCGGAGGTAAAGAACCCTGTGTGTGCAAAAGCCAACGCGTCGATCTGCGCTTTGATCGCCTCGCGCACGGGCGCGTTCGAATGGCCCAGACAGGACACTGCCGCCCCACCAGAGGCATCAAAATAGCGTTTGCCATTGCTGTCGATCAGATAACAGCCATCGCCAGCCACAGCTGTGGGCAGGCTTGCGTGGCAATGACGAGGGAAAACATGGCTCATGCGGCGTTCCTTTCAAAACGGGCTTTCAACGAGGATACAGCATCGGCGTTGCTGCGCCAAAGCGTACCATCAGGGGCGGTCAGATTGTTTTCGAACCCGACCCGCAAGATATCAGCGCCCTTTTCGGCGGCGGCCAGCAGGCAGGCTTCCTCGTGCGGGCCAAAGGCGCAGACAGCAAAGCGCAATCCGTCAAGCAAAGGCAGCAAGGGCGTCAAATCGTTAGGCGTTCCCGCACGCGGTGGGGCATATGCGCCCAGTACGCAGATGACCTCATCCTGAACCGGGCGGACGATCCCACGCTGCCGCCAGTCTTGCAGCAACTTCAGATCCGAGGCGTCATAGGCGATGTGCTGTACACGCGTACCTTGATCTGCGCACAAGGCATAGAGACGCTCGGCCAACTCCGGTGCACGGTTGATCTCGCGCAGCGAAATGCTGGCCCATTCGGGGCGAACTCCTTCGACGCAATCAAACTGCTCTTGCGGCGTGTACATCCCAGCGGCTTCGGTAGTGATTTGCAGCGTAAGCCCGGGAACCCCAGCCTTCAAAGCAGCCAGAGCTTCTCGGTATCGCCCGACGTCCAGGGAATGGCGACTGTCACAGTCACGCACGTGCAGATGCAGCGCATCCGCCCCCGCACGATGGCACGCCCGTGCGGTTTCAATGGTGTCATACAGGTCTATGGGCAGTGAGGGATGGTCGGCCGTGCCGCGGCGCGCACCGTTGGGGGCAACCATGATCAAGGGGGCATTCATGACATAAGGTCCTTGTCCGTTTGCCCTCAGGTAACCCGCGCCGCCACTTGCCACCTTCGAGTTTTCGACATGGAACCGCTCGCCTCACGACATGGCGGCCCCGCTTTCGCGGCGATCATCCGAGGGCAGAACACCAAATATTTTCTGATAGTTGCGCGCAAATGTTGCCGGGGAATAGCCATAGTCCATGGCGATCTCGGTCAGGCTGCGACGCGCGGACAAGACATCCAGACGCGCGTCCTCCAGCCTCAATTCGGTGTAAACACGCGACGGGGTGCGGTTGAACTCTTGCACAAACAACCGTTCCAGTTGTCGTTGCGAGATGCCTTGGGAGTCTGCGACTTGGGCGATTGACAGCGGCGTGAACAAGTTGGCCCGCATCACGCCCAGCGCGGCATAGACCGGCCCGTTGGCGGTTTCGAACCGCATATCGGACACACGCCGTTGCGAGGTTCGACCGTCTCGCACCGCATCGATCACCAGCCGGGCAGCAATATCGTCGGCCACCTGTGCCCCCAGATCGCGCGCGATGACCCAGAGCATCATGTCCGTGGCCGCCCCGCCGCCCGCGCATGTGGCGACCCGCCCGTCGCTGGCAAATAGTGCGGCGCTGACCTGAACCTGATCATGGGTTTGACGCAGATACTGCACATCCTCCCAATGAGCGGCGACGCGGCGTCCATCCAACAACCCCGCCTGCGCCAGCCGCACCACGCCTGACGAAATACCCCACACCGGATGCCCGCGCCGCGCCCAATCCCGCAGACGCGCAACAAAGCCGGGGGCCTTGGCCTGATTGGCATGGGCCCCTGACACAGCAACGACGACCGCGCGCGGCGGCACCGCCTCAATTCGGGCATCCGGGATCAATTGCAGGCCATTCGATGCGGCCACCGGCCTGTCGCTCAAGGCCACCACACTATAGTTGTATCCGGCATCCGGCCGGAGCTTGCGGACAAGGCGCAGAACCTCGACGGCCGAGGAAAACGCTTGCATGGTAAACCCGTCGTCCAGGAAAAAGACAAAATTCCGCATCTTCTGGAACTCTGACATGATGCCCTCGCACTGCGTGTTCACAACCCTTGCAACCGGGTCCAGCGTACTGGGAGAACCCGGGCCTGCAAACGGAAAAAACATTTTTGGATCAATAGAGAGCCCGCCGGAGGTATGGAAAACGTCGGGTTGAGAAATTCGTCGATTGCGGCCATCCTGTAAACAAATAATCGCCGACTCGCAGCGATTGTCGGAGCATGTCCGATGAGCGCGGTTGTTCGTGCACATCACATATTCCGAGAGGCTTTGCGCATGGTCGCCATATCCGAATACTTCCGCTCACCCACAGGCCAGGCGTTGCGGCCGACCCTTTTTGGCTTTGCCGCAGCCATCGGTCTGGTGACCGCGCCCGCCTATGCCCAGGACGAGGCAGCCGCCCCCGCCCCCAAGGTCAGCGTGGCCGCCGCGTACACCCAGGATATCACGGATGAGGCCGCCTTTATCGGTCGAGGCGAAGCCATCGACAAAGTGTCCATTGTGGCCCGTGTCGGCGGATTTCTGCAAAGCAAGCAGGTCGAAGACGGCAGTTCGGTTGATCAGGGCGATCTGCTGTTCGAGATCGAGCCGGACCTGTACCAAGCCACGCTCGAAGCGCGCAATGCCGATCTGGATCGCGCCGAAGCGCAGTTGGAACTGGCCAAGCTGGAGCTGGCCCGGAAAGAGGAACTGCTCCGGCGTGACGCGGTTCCCGTGTCTGAGCGCGACATCGCACGCGCCAACGAGTTGGTTGCCGAAGCAGACGTCAAGGCAGCTCAGGCAGCAATCCAACAAGCCGATTTGGACCTGAGCTATACCGAGATCCACGCCCCATTTGCGGGTCGCATTGGCAGGACCGAGATTTCGATTGGCGATATCGTGGGACCATCGAACCCGCCGCTGGTCACCATCGTGCGCGAAAGCCCGATCTACGTGACCTTTTCACTGAACGAAAAGCAGTTGATCACGGTGCTCGAACAGCTGGACCAGACAACAGCGTCGCTTGCCGAGAGTGGTCAGAGCCCCGAAGTGTTCCTGGAACTGCCCAATGGCACTCCGTTGGATGAAGCAGGTAAAATCATCTTTGTCGACAACCGCATCGATCCACTGACCGGCTCGATCACACTGCGCGCGCAGTTCGAGAACGCAGCCCGCCTGATCGTCGACGGCGCGTTCCTACATGTGCGCATCCAGGCGTTGGAGCCGACGCCGCGCGTTCTGGTGCCCCAAGCGGCCCTGCAGCGCGATCAGCGCGGCGACTTTGTGCTGGTGGTGAACTCTCAGCAGATGGCCGAACAGCGCTACATCACCACCGGCGAAGTGGTCGACACCGCCATCATCGTTCTGGACGGGTTGCAAGCAGGTGAAAGCGTGATTGTAGAAGGGTTGCAGCGCGTGCGTCCGGGCGTGGCCGTGGACGCGGTGACGGCCTCTGAAAGCATCGGAGACTGATCGATGTTCTCAGCCATTTTCATCCGCCGTCCCAAGACGGCCCTCGTGATTTCGCTGGTACTGACCATCTTGGGCGGCATCGGCTATTTCGCCCTTCCGGTGGCCCAATTCCCGGACATCACGCCGCCGGTTGTTGGCGTGACCGCCAACTATACCGGCGCCAACGCCGAAACCGTCGAAAACGCGGTTGCCGCCCCGATCGAGGCGCAGGTCAACGGTGTGGACGACATGATCTACATGACGTCCACCTCGGCCGACAACGGGTCCTACTCGCTCAACGTCACGTTTGAGGTGGGCACAGATCCCGACATCGCATCGGTGAACGTGCAAAACCGCGTGGCGCAGGCGATGGCCTCGCTCCCGTCCGAGGTGACATCATCGGGCGTGGTGACGCAAAAGTCGTCGACAAACATGCTTATGGTGATCACGCTGACTTCGCCCGGCGGCACCTATGATGACGTGTTCCTGTCGAACTATGCCTCGATTAACCTCAAGGACGCGCTGGCGCGGGTTGCAGGGGTTGGTAAGGCGGACGTGCTGACCGACCTGAGCTATGCCATGCGGGTCTGGATGGACCCCGATCAGATGGCGGGACTGAAGATCACACCCGGCGATGTCATTAACGCCATCCGTGAACAAAACACCGAAGTTTCGGCAGGCGCCATCGGCTCGCCCCCGGTGCCCAACGATCAGACCTTTCAGTACACGATCAAGACCAAGGGCCGCCTGACCACCGCTAAAGAGTTCGAAGACATCGTCGTTCGGACCGGTGATGCCGGTTCAGTGGTGCGGATCAGAGACATCGCCAAGGTTGAACTGGGCGCGCAGTTCTACTCCGCCTCGGGTTTTTATGAAGGTCAGCCAGCGACCGTATTGGGTATCTATCAGGCACCCGGCGCCAACGCGCTGGCCGTATCCGATCGTGTCACAGCCGAGCTGGAGCGCCTGTCGCGCACCTTCCCGGATGATGTGCAGTATGAGATCCCTTTCAACTCCACCGACTTTGTCGAACAATCGCTGAATGACGTGGTCTCGACCCTGATGCTGACATTTGCGTTGGTGATCTCGGTGGTGTTCATCTTCCTGGGGTCGTTCCGGGCCACCCTAATCCCCGCCGTGGCAATCCCCGTATCGCTAATCGGTACATTTGCCTTTTTGCTGGCCTTTGGCATGTCGCTGAACACCATCTCGCTTTTTGCGTTGGTGCTGGCCATCGGCATCGTTGTGGATGACGCGATTGTTGTGGTGGAAAACGTCGAACGCATCATCGCCGAAGAAGGTTTGGAGCCTGCCGAGGCGACGCGCAAGGCGATGGGACAGATCACTGGCCCAGTCATTGCGACGACCCTGGTTCTGTTGGCTGTGTTTGTGCCTGTAACCTTCATGCCGGGCATCACCGGGCGGCTCTATTCGCAGTTTGCCGTAACCATCTCGACCGCTGTTGTGATCTCGTCGATCAACGCGCTGACACTTTCGCCTGCCATGTGTGCTCTAGTGCTCAAGGCCCGTTCAGGCCCCCCCACGGGACTGCTGGCGATGTTCGAGGGCTTTATCGGCGGGATGCGTACCGGCTATGTCGGCATCGTGCGTCGCCTGCTGCGGGTGCCGCTGATTGGTCTCGCGATCATCGCGGCCTTTGGCGTCGGCACCGGTGTACTGTTCTCGAGCACCTCCAAGGGGTTCATCCCGCTCGAGGACAACGGCTATCTTTTTGTCGACGTCCAATTGCCTGATGCGGCGACCCTGGGCCGGACCGAAGAGGTCACCGCCCGCGTCAACGAGCAGTTGCGCGAGATCCCGGGCGTGGCCAACACGGTTCTGGTGAATGGCTTCTCGTTGCTCAACGGGCTGATCACCAATGGTGCGATGATCATCGTCAACCTCGAGAATTGGGACGAACGTCAGACGGATGAGCTGAGCGCCAATGGCATCCTGGAACAGGTGCTTGGCGTGGCTTATGGCGAGGCTGCAGCGTCAATCGTGGCCTTCAACCCGCCCCCCATTCAGGGCCTTGGCATGTCCGCCGGGGTCGAGATGGAGGTGCAACAAACCGCAGGTGGCTCAGCCCAGGATCTGGCCGCAGCTGTGGGGTCATTTGTATATGCCGCCAACCAGAGCGATGAGATCGCGCAGGCCTATACCACTTTCCGCGCCAACGTTCCGCAACTCTTTGTGGATCTGGACCGCGAAAAGGCCAAGACGCTGCAGGTGTCCGTTGCCGAGGTGTTCCAGACCATGCAGGCGCATCTGGGGTCGTATTATGTCAACGACTTCAACCTGTTTGGCCGGGTCTACCGCGTGATGATCCAAGCAGACGGCTCGTACCGGAACAAGGTGGATGACATCGGCAACCTTTATGTGCGCTCCACCAAAGGCGAGATGGTGCCGCTCGGCACGCTGATCGATGTGGAAAACGTGCTGGGGCCGGTTCTGCTCAAACGGCACAACCTGTTCCGCTCGGCCACGGTGACAGCCGTCCCGGCCGCTGGTCTGTCGACAGGTGATGCGATCCGGGTGATGACCGAAACCTCTCAAACCGCGCTGCCCCCGGGCTATGCCTATGAATGGACAGGAACGGCGCAGCAGCAGCTGGATTCGGCTGGCCTTGTGCAGGTGATCCTGATGCTGGCAGTCCTGTTCGGATATCTGTTCCTTGTGGCGCAATACGAAAGCTGGACAATGCCGGTGTCGATCCTGCTGTCGGTAATTGTGGCCCTGTTCGGGGCTGTGGCCGCTGTGGCGGTGGTGGGCAGTGACATCAACCTCTACACCCAGATCGGAATGATCATGCTGATTGGGATGGCGGCCAAGAACGGCATTCTGATTGTCGAGTTCGCAATGGAGCAACGGGCCGCAGGGTTGAGTATCCGCGAGGCCGCAGCCGAGGCCGCGCACCAGCGTTTCCGCGCGGTGATGATGACGGCCCTGTCCTTCCTGCTGGGTGTTGTGCCGCTGCTTGCAGCCAGTGGCGCGGGCGCGGCCAGCCAGAAAGCCATCGGTGTGGCCGTCTTTGGCGGCATGCTGGCGGCAACGGTCGTGGGTGTCGTTGTGGTCCCGGTGCTCTATGCGGTGATGCAGGGCGCGCGGGAATGGGTCAAAGGCTCCAAGGGGAGCGACCCAGAACCACCCAACGATGCCGCCACACCGGCCGAGTAAATGACCGAACAACCCCGCCCCAACCGGCGGGGTTGTTTGTTTGCGGGGTATGCCTTTGTACAAGCTCAGCCCGCTGAAATGGATCAGACCCATGACCGGCGAAATGGACGATGCTACGCGACTGGCCCCAGATGATCCAAGGGTGCCAATGGTGTTGGACCTGATCCAACGCAGCTTTGCCTATATGGAGGGGCGCATTGATCCGCCCTCGTCTGTTCAACGGCGCACCCCTGCCGCAATCGCCAAACAGTGCGAGGTGGGAGAGGTCTGGGTGATCGGGACGCCACCAAAGGCCTGTGTCTTTCTCAGCCCAAAGGCGGATTGCCTGTATCTAGGCAAGCTTGCGGTGGATACGGACATGCAACGACAAGGGCTGGCGCGCAGACTGGTCAAGCTTGCCACTGACAGAGCGCATACTTTGGGATTGCCCACGCTGGAACTGAAGACCCGGATCGAGCTGACCGAGAACCACGAGACATTTGAGAGACTGGGGTTTTCAGTGATCTCCCAAGGTTGTCACGAAGGCTATGACCGCCCGACAAACCTGATCATGCGGCGCCCAGTGCCCTAGCCGGAATTGATCACGGTTCCGCACGATTGACACATCCCCCCCAGGGGGATACCTTCCCTGCATGGACAAATCACATCTCCACAGCTCGCATCCCAAGATTTCGGCCCGGCTCAAACGCGCGCGCGGGCACCTCGACAGCGTCATTGCGATGATCGAAGAAGGGCGCCCCTGCACCGACATCGCCCAGCAGCTGCATGCGGTGGAAAAGGCGATAACCAACGCCAAGCGCGCCCTGATCCACGATCACATCGACCACTGCCTGGATGAAGGCAGCGCCGAGAGCACAGCCGATTTCAAAGAAATCACACGGTATCTGTAACCCATGCTCAGCGTTCTGAAACACCGCAGCTATCGCCACATGTTTCTGGCCCAAGTGGTCGCCCTGATGGGTACGGGTCTTGCCACCGTGGCGCTTGGGCTCTTGGCCTTCGATCTGGCCGGGGATCAGGCCGGATTGGTTCTGGGCACCGCGCTAACGATCAAGATGGTCGCCTATGTGACCCTGGCCCCAATCGCCGCTGCCTTTGCCGAGCAGATCAACAGGCGCACGATGCTGGTCCTGCTGGACGTCGTGCGGGCCGGCGTCGCGATCTGCCTGCCCTTCGTGACCGAGATCTGGCAGATCTATGCTCTGATCTTTCTGATGCAGGCGGCGTCGGCCGGGTTTTCACCAACATTTCAGGCAACGATCCCCGACCTGCTCCCCGATGAAGAGGAATACACCAACGCCCTGTCGCTGTCGCGGTTGGCTTATGACCTGGAAAGCCTGCTCAGCCCAATGCTGGCAGCAGTCCTGTTGACCCTGGTGGCGTTTGACACGTTGTTTGTCGGCACATCCGTGGGGTTTGTGGGCTCGGCGCTGCTGATCGTCACCATCGCCCTGCCCTCGCCCCAGCCAAGCAATCGGCGTGGGATCTGGGACCGGACCACGCGCGGTTTGCGGATTTATCTGGCCACCCCGCGCCTGCGCGGGCTGTTGGCCCTCTGCATGACCCTGTCCCTGGTCGCCGCCATGGTGCTGGTCAACACGGTCGTGGTGATCCGCGGCAATCTGAGCTTGGGCGAAACGGCCGTAGCCTTTGTCCTGGGCAGCTTCGGAGCAGGTTCCATGGTGACCGCCCTGTTGTTGCCCCGCGTGTTGCGGACCATACCGGACCGCCCTGTGATGGTTTTCGGGGCAGCACTGATGTCGGTCGTAGCCCTGGTCCTGGCCGCCTGGTCGTATCTGTTGGGCCTGACCCTGCCCGCCGTGTTGTTGGCTTGGTTCGTGATCGGCCTGGGATATTCTGCTGTTCTGACCCCATCGGGTCGCTTGCTGCGACGGTCGTCTCAGCCCGAGGATCGCCCTGCGCTCTTTGCTGCGCAGTTCACGCTCAGCCACGCCTGCTGGCTGATCTCCTACCCGCTGTCCGGTTGGCTGATGTCCGCGTTTGGGGCAACGCCAACCTTGGTTGTCTTGGGGGTCGGCGGGGCTGCGTCCCTGATGATTGCACTTGTGCTCTGGCCTAGCCGTGATCCGGACATCATCGCCCACAGCCACCCGGACCTGCCGCCCGACCACCCTCACCTGCAGGGCGGGCACAGCCATCCTTATGTGATCGACGACCTGCACCGGCATTGGCCCGGCCATCACCGGACCCTGCGGTAGGCACGAAATAGACCCGACATGATCGCCAGCGTT
Organism: Falsiruegeria mediterranea M17; assembly: GCF_900302455.1. Lineage (GTDB taxonomy): Bacteria > Pseudomonadota > Alphaproteobacteria > Rhodobacterales > Rhodobacteraceae > Falsiruegeria > Falsiruegeria mediterranea. The sequence goes on along the minus strand of NZ_ONZG01000016.1, from coordinate 8,230 downwards.
CTGCGGTGCCGCGCCGCGCGTCAGCGCGGCGCCCGGCCCAACGGGAGGAGGTGTTTCGCAAGAAACATCGACGACGGGCGGGAGCCCACCGAGCATCGGTTCGGCACCTCAGTTCTTGGGCGCGACCAGGGAATGGCGTGAGACAATGTGCGTGCTTATACAGGTCGATTGACCCGCAGAGCGTCCCTCGACCATGTCGATCAGCTCGGATGCGGCTTTGCGGCCCATTTCGCGATGGGGCACGTGTACAGTAGTCAGCGACGGCGAAATGATCTCCGCCAATTCGATGTCGTCGAACCCGGTTATTGCGACCTCACCCGGCACCGAAATCCCCAGACTCTGCGCCTCACGCAGTGCGCCCACCGCCAGCACATCGTTGCCGCACATCACAGCAGTAGGGCGTGGATTTCGCTGCATCATCTCGGCAAAGGCCCGGGCGCCATTGTCGATGCCATAGGGTGTTTCAATCAGCGTCATCGTCTCTGCGCCATGGCCCGCTTTGGCCAGCGCATCACGAACACCCTCGACTCGGCTGAGCGCGCGATCGTTGCCTTCGGTCACGCCCGAGATCAACCCAATGTGCCGATGACCGGCCGCCAATACGCGGCGGGCCAGATCGCACATGGCCCCCCGATTGTCGAACCCGACCGACGGTTGCCTGGCCTCGGGCATGTAGGACCAGGCAACCAAAGCAGGCACCTGATGCTGTTCAAGATAGTCGTAAATCTCGTGCTTGCGCTCATGTCCGATGAGCAAAAGGCCGTCAACCCCGCGTGCAACCAAGGTCCGGATCTGGTCCTTTTCGATCTCGGGACGATAGGCCGAGCTGGCCACCAGCAGGGAATACCCTTTTTCGCGCAGCTGATCCTGAAACGCCTGAAGTCCGCGCGCAAAGATGGCATTATCCATGGTCGGGATGATCGCACCGATGCTGTAACTGCGATTGGCCGCCATGATCCGGGCCGCGATGTTGGGCGTGTAACCCAGCTTGTCGACGGCCTTGAGCACCCGCTTGCGGGTTTCATCAACGACCCGCGCCGGAGAATTCAGACACCGCGACACGGTGGCCGTGGAGACCCCTGCCTCTTTCGCGACATCGTTAAGTGTTGGTGCGGTACGGCTTTTTCCCATTGTGCCATCTGCTCTATCAGTTTTGTCGTGTGTAGCACAAATACGGTAAAATGCCATTCCTTCATGTAAGCGCTTGCATTTTCTATGTAAGCGCTTACAACGTTATTCAGAACCGATTCATTCCGGGGAGGGTTTGATGTTTCTGGCTGCTTCAATCGCCATATTTGTCTGCTTTTTCGCAAATGTTGCCCTGGGGGCTTTTGCAAACAGGGCGTTCCTTGGCGACGTTGGGGAAATGCTGGTTCTGTTTGCGGCGGCGATCCTGTTCGTCGTCGCAATTCTGAAACAAGAAGCTGACGCATCTGAGAAGAAGAACGGCAGCTGACACATTCAAAGGGAGGAGACACCATGACAATCAAGAAGGACGGATTGAAATCCGCAGAGCGTCGCAATTTTCTGAAACTCAGCGCCAGCGGCGGCTTTACTGCGGCCCTGGTGGCAGGGGCTGGTGGGGTTCTTTGGTCATCCGAAGCGGCTGCGCAAACCGCGAAAGAAGAAAAAGAGCGCGAGGCCGCGGCCGAGCACATCATGACCGTGGCCACGGCCTATGTTCTGGGCGCATCGCGCAGCTATCCGATCATGCAGCTGGACCTTAAGGAAAACATCCAGAATGCCACCAACGGCAAGGTCTACGTCAAGCTGGCCCCGGGCGGGCAGTTGGGCGCGGGCGGCGCACTTGTGCAAAAGGTTCAGGGCGGCACCATCCAGGCGGCACAGCATTCGCTGTCGAACTTTGCGCCGTTTGCCTCGACCGTTGACCTGATCAACATGCCTTATCTTTGTGGCTCTAACCAGCGTTTCACTAATCTGGTCACGTCCGGGTTCTGGAAATCCGAAGTGGAACCCAAGGTCGAAGCAAACGGCTTCAAGGCGCTGTTTTACGTCAACATCGACCCCCGCGTCGTCGCGGTCCGCAAAGGTGGCAACAAGGTGATGAGCCCCGGCGACATGTCCGGCGTCAAATTCCGCGTCCCGGGCTCAAAGATGCTGCAGCAATACTATCGCATGGTCGGTGCCAACCCGACCCCCGTCGCGTGGGGTGAGACACCGTCGGCAATCAAACAGGGCGTGGCCGATGCGCTCGATCCGTCCGTCGGCGCGCTTTATGTCTTTGGTTTCAAGGATATCCTGAGCCATGTGACCTTTACCCAAGCCGTGCCGGACAGTCAGGTCTATTCTTGTAACCTGGAATGGTTCAACTCGCTGCCGTCGGACGTGCAAGAGGGTGTGATGTGGGGTTCGGAAATGACCGGGCACCAGAACCTGTCCAAGGTCCCATCTGCGCGCGCTTTTGCGATGTCAGAACTGACCAAAGCAGGCGTGCAATTCCACTCGCTCAGCGACGATCAGCTTGGCGAATGGAAAGAGGCCGGTGGTTATCAGCGGTCCGAATGGGACGACTTCAAGAAAGAACTGGCAGGGTCGATGGACAACTTTGCCAAGATGGAAGAGGCCGCCGGCACACAAGGCAAGTACTTCGTGCACGACGCCTGACGCCAAATCTTGCAGGCACCCGCCCCGGTGCCTGCCCTACCCCTTTCACGACATGACTTGTGACTGCCGCCGCATGGCGGATCTCAAGACATGTCGAATGCCAAGGATTTACAATGAGTATCCTGCGATCAATCGATCAAAACGCAGAGCGCTGGCTGCTTCTGACGTTTTACGTGATGTTGGTGGCCACGATGGCGATCGAGGTCATCCGACGCGAGCTTTTTGCCTATTCCTCGATCTGGGGTGAAGAGATCGTGCGCTATTCCTTCATCTACCTCGCCTGGATCGGAGCGGCAGCAGCGGTCAAAGATCGCGCGCACATCCGCATCGACGTGATCCTGCATTACTTCGGGCCGCGGATGAAGGCAGTGTTCTACATCTTTGGCGATCTCGTGATGCTCTTGGTGGCCTTGGTCGCCCTCTATTGGTCGTATGAGACGGTGCATGTCTCGGCCAAATTCGGCTCGGTGAGCCACGGCCTGCGCATCTCGATGGTGTGGTTCCTAATGGCCGTCCCGCTTGGCTTTGGCCTGATGACCTGGCGTCTGCTGCAGTCTTTGTGGCGCGATATCAATGACTTTCGAACCGGTCGCCCCGTGTTCGAAGGCGAAAAAATGTTTGATTGAGGGGACGCGACATGCTTTGGCAACAAGTCAATCAAACCGTTGAACTTGGCTGGGATTTCTATCTGCCCGTTCTCATGTTCGTGGGTCTCATCGCCATGGCCGTGCCTGTCTGGGCCGCCATCGGTGCCGCTGCGATCACCATGCTTATCATGTCAGGTGACTTGCCGCTAAGCGCAGTTGGCGAGAGCCTGTTCACCGGCATCGACGCCTTTGCCCTGACCGCCGTTCCGCTCTTTATCCTGACTGGCGACGTGCTGGTGCGTACCGGTCTCAGTCGCAAGTTTCTGGACGTGGCCGAGGCGCTGACCTGCTGGACCAAGGGCGGCTTTGGCTCGGCTACGGTTCTGGTTTGCGGCATGTTCGCGGCCATCTCTGGCTCGGACGCAGCGGGTGCTGCAGCGGTTGGTCGGATGACCATCAACCGCTTGGTCGAAAGCGGCTATCCCCGCCCCTATGCCTGCGCGCTGGTCGCGGCGGGTGCCTGTACTGGCATCCTGATCCCGCCCTCGATCGCCTATATCATCATTGGCCTTGTCTTGGGCATTTCCGCTTCGACGCTTTTCCTCGCCGCCCTCATACCTGGCTTGGCTATTCTGATTTCGATCCTGGTCACCAACATCATCATGAACCGCCTCTACAGCTATGAAAGCGGCGGCAACATGAGCATGGGTGAATGGTCCGCCAACCTGGTCAAATCACTGAAATCCGGTTGGTACGCCTTCATCGTTCCCGGCATCATCTTCTATGGCATCTTCTCGGGTCGTCTGACCCCGACCGAGGCAGGCGCGACCGCCGTGGTCGTCACCATCATCATGGGCTTCATTTTGAAGACCCTGAAGTTGTCGGACTTTCCGGCCATGCTGGTGAGCTCGGCCAAGGTCAATGGTGTCATCCTGCCGATCATCGCCTTCTCAGCCCCCCTGGCCGAAGCTCTGGCGATCATGGGCGTTCCGCAAGGATTTGTCACAGCCGTGACCGGCCTGACCGATGACCCGGCCGTGCTGATCCTGCTGATGATCGGCATCCTGATCGCCGCTGGTTGCGTAATGGAAACAACGCCGAACATCGTGATCCTCGCACCGATCCTGAAGCCGCTGGCGGACAACATAGGCATGAACGAGATTCAGTTCTGCATCATGATGATCACCGCGCTTGGTGTTGGCTTCATCACGCCGCCGCTTGGCCTCAACCTCTTTGTGGTCTCTGGCATCACCGGTGAATCGATCCTCAAGATCGCGGCGCGCGCTGTGCCCTTTGTTCTGACCATGCTGATCGTGGTACTCTTGATCGCATATGTACCTGCGATTTCGACAACCCTTCTCCCTGATATCTACAAATAGGATTTCCCTGCAATGACACGCGAATACCTCAAGCAGGCAACGTTGACCCCTAAATCGAACGCCGCCGAGACCCATCTGATCGTCAAGGAGATCCTCGACGAGATCGAAGCGGGTGGAGATGCGGTTGCGATGAAATACGCCGCCAAATTCGACCAGTACGAGGGCAACGTTCTTTTGACTGCCGAAGAGATCGAGGCCGCCTGTGACCTGGTGCCAGAAAAGCTCAAGGCTGACATCCGCTTTGCCCATGACAATGTCCGCCGCTTTGCCGAGCTGCAAAAAAGCACTGTCAGCGATGTCGAGACCGAGATCGCGCCGGGCTTCGTCACAGGTCAAAAAGCGATCCCCGTGGATGCGGCGGGATGTTATGTGCCAGGCGGACGCTACAGCCACATCGCAAGCGCGATCATGACCGTGACCACCGCCAAGGTGGCAGGCTGCAAGCACATCACCGCCTGCTCGCCCCCCCGCCCTGGCGTTGGTGTGGCCCCGGCTATTGTTTATGCCGCCCACATCTGTGGCGCGGACAAGATCATGGCCATGGGCGGTGTGCAGGGAGTCGCGGCAATGACATTCGGTCTGTTTGGCCTGCCCAAAGCCAACATTCTTGTCGGCCCCGGCAACCAGTTCGTGGCCGAAGCCAAGCGCATCCTTTTTGGTCGTGTCGGCATCGACATGATTGCAGGCCCCACCGACAGCCTGATCCTGGCCGATTCAACGGCGGACGCCCATATCGTCGCCACCGACCTGGTGAGCCAGGCCGAGCATGGCTACAACTCACCCGTCTGGTTGGTCACGGATGACCGTAAGTTGGCCGAAGAGGTGATGGAATTGGTTCCGGGCCTGATTGATGATCTGCCGGATGTGAACCGCGACAACGCCTCGGCCGCTTGGCGCGACTATGCCGAGGTAATCCTGTGTTCCGACCGTGAGGCGATGGCTGCCTGTTCCGATGAGTATGCGCCCGAGCATTTGACCGTACAGGCCGAAGATCTGGATTGGTGGCTGGCCCGATTGACCTGCTATGGCTCGCTGTTCCTTGGCGAAGAAACCACCGTATCCTATGGCGACAAGGCAACCGGTACCAACCACGTGCTGCCCACCTCGCGCGCGGCCAGCTATACCGGCGGTCTCAGCGTACACAAATACATGAAAATCGTCACCTGGCAGCGCGCCACCCGCGAAGGATCGAAAGCCGTGGCCGAGGCCACGGCCCGCATCTCGCGCCTCGAAGGGATGGAGGGGCATGCTCGCGCAGCTGATGTGCGTTTGGCCAAGTATTTCCCGGACGAAACCTTTGATCTGACTGCAAATGGCTGACCCAAGACATCTCTTTGACCTGAGCGGCAAGGTTGCTTCCATCACCGGTGCCAGCTCGGGTCTGGGGCGACAAGCCGCGCGCACTTTGGCCGCGGCCGGAGCCAAGGTCGTGGTTGTGGCGCGGCGTGAAGAGGCGCTGCGCGAGACCTGTGGAGAGATCGGCGACTGCTCGACCTATGTGGTCGCCGATGTTGCGGATCGGGACGCGTTACCGTCGACCTGCGACGCTATTAGTGCGCCTTTTGGGGCACCCGACATCCTGGTCCATGCTGCAGGCGTCAACACGCGGCAGGCAGCGGATGACGTGACAGATGACGGGTGGGACATGACGCTTGCGCTCAATCTGTCTGCGCCCTTCTTCCTAAGCCAGGCTTTTGTGCCCGAAATGAAGGCCAAAGGCTGGGGTCGGATCGTCAATTTCGCCTCGCTGCAAAGCACCCGCGCCTTTCCCGGCGGCATTGCGTACGGGGCCAGCAAGGGCGGCATATCACAGCTGACGCGCGCCATGGCCGAAGCCTGGTCACCACACGGCATCACAGCAAACGCCATCGGACCCGGTTTCTTTCCAACCGAATTGACCCAAGCCGTTTTTGCCGACGATGCCCGCGCCGCTCGCAACGCAGCGCAAACTTGTATCGGACGCAATGGGCTGCTCAGCGACATGGACGGCCCGCTGCTGTTTCTATGCTCTGACGCGTCTGGCTACGTGACGGGGCAAACCTTGATGGTGGATGGAGGATTCACAGCGAAATGAAGGCTCTGATCTATGAAGGCGTTGAAACGCTGGCTTATCGCGACACGACCGGCCCGATCTCAAACGTGGGCGAGCATCTGGTTCGGGTGGCGGCGGTCGGCATCTGCGGTTCGGACATGCATGCCTATTTGGGCCACGACGCCCGCCGCCCCGCCCCGCTGATCCTGGGACACGAGGCGGCCGGGGTGATCGAAGGCGGGCCGCAAAGCGGGCGACGCGTGACAATCAACCCGTTGGTGAATTGCGGGGTCTGCGCGGCCTGCGTTGCAGGACGCGAAAACCTGTGCACCGAGCGGCAGATCATCTCGATGCCGCCGCGCGAGGGGGCCTTTGCGCAGTATGTCTCGATGCCGGAAAGCAACCTGGTGACCGTGCCCGCCAGCGTGCCCCTGAACAAGGCGGCACTGGCAGAGCCCTTGGCGGTGAGTTGGCACGCCGCACGCCTGGCACTTGAGGCCCTGCATCCGTCCATGGAACGACGCGCCATCGTGATTGGCGGCGGCGCCATCGGGCTGGCCGCCGCCTTGGCCTTGCAAGCCATGGGGGTCGAAAGCGTGACCATCGTGGAACCCAATGACAGCCGCCGCGCCTTTCTGCGCGAGCGGTGTGGCCAGACCGCAGAAACCGTCACGCGCCACCCTGCCCCATTGGTGATTGACGCCGTGGGCTATGCCAAAACACGCGAGCTCGCCTCGGCTCTGGCAGAACCCGGAGGTGTGATCGCCCATGTTGGACTGGGAGAGGACACAGGCGGATTGGACGTCCGTAGACTAACCCTGCAGGAGATCACCTTTATCGGCACCTACACCTACACCGCGCAAGATTTCCGTGACACGGCCCAAGCCATTTTTGATGATAAGCTTGGCGATCTGAACTGGATCGAAGAACGCCCGCTGTCGCAGGGAGCACAGGCCTTCCGCGATCTGAGACAAGGGATCGTGGCCGCTCCAAAGATCGTGCTGGACCCCTGGAATTGACCACGAAATAGGAGACCACCGATGTATAATAGTATTCTGGTTCCCATGGCCCTGGACCACGGCCTGTCACCGGACACTTTGCAGGTGGCACAGGCCCTTCTTGCGACGGGCGGTCAGATCACCGCATTGCACGTTCACGAAGCCCCCCAAGGATCCGTAGCCACGTATCTGGACAAGGACGCTGTCCGCGAAGGGTTTGAACGGGCAGTTCAGCTACTCAAGGACAAGACCAATGGCCTGGAGGGTGTGACGCCCGAGATCGTCAAGGGGCACACCTACCGATCGATCATCGACTATTCCATGGCCAACGACATCGATTGCATCGTGATCGGATCGCATCGTCCGGGGTTCAGCGATTACCTGCTGGGCTCGACCGCCGCACGCGTCGTGCGCCATGCGCCATGCGCGGTTCACGTCTATCGAAGAACCTGAAATCCATCCACAAAAGAAAAGGCAAATTGCCAATGACCATAGACAAGAGGATCACGGATGATCTGATCTCGAACGGGATCGAATTCGTGACGACCGTTCCGTGTAAACAACTGGCCGGGGTGATCGACGAGGTCGACAAACGCCCCGAGATCCAGC
>NZ_ONZG01000012.1 GCF_900302455.1 Falsiruegeria mediterranea M17 | reverse complement strand
CCGTGCTGCAGGCGGCGCTGGACGGTGGCAAGATGACCGTGATCGTCAGCAAATGCGAAAGCGGCAACGCAAAAATGCCCGTCATAACAATGGATCCCGTCGTCATCAGAGACAGGTTCATGAAGGCGGTGCAGGCCTGAGTTTGAAGCTGGTCACGCGCTGCTGAGCCATGTGCGTGACCCAATACGCCGCATTTCCTATTGCGTCCGCTCGTTTGGCACCGTCGAAGCCCGGACAATCAGATGCGCCTCGAGCAATTGATTTTCGGGGCGTTTCTCATGCTCGACCCAATCCGCCAAAGCGCTCGCCGCTTGTTCACCCATGCGTTGCACAGGTAGGTGAACCGTCGACAGCGAGGGCACGGAAACCGCAGATCCTGGCAAATCATCAATACCCATGAGAGAGACATCCTTGGGTACCTTGATGCCCTGACCTTGAAGTCCGAACTGCACGCCCATGGCCAATACGTCCGAGAGACACAATATGGCGTCCGTCGCCCGCCCATCCGTGAAAACGGCGCGGGCCGCCTCTGCTCCACCATGAAGTCCAATGGGTGCCTCGAACCACGCCAAGTCCATACCCTGTCCAAACGACGTCAAACCGGTGATGCGATCCTGAGTTCGATCATTGTTACGTGTCGGACCGTGGACCACGGCAACACGTCTATGACCCAATTCATGCAGGTGCCTCAGCGCGGTTTGAGCCGCGGCCGCATTGTCATAGCCGATGGTCGGTAGCGCGTAGGTTGGATCGAAATACGAGGTCGCAATCGTGGGAACTCGGGTGCGTTCGATCAAGGCCGTGAACTCGTCACTGTGCGTGACGCCCGAGATGATTAATCCTTCGGCGCCGATATCGAGCAGCCCCTTGGCCTTCTCGGCTTCCAGCTCTGGCTTGGAATTGGTGGTCGCCACAACGAGAGACAGTTGTCGGTCACCCAACGCGCGTTCAAGCGAAGCCAGAAATCGCGCAAAAATCGCATTGTCGAGCGTCGGCACCAGCGCACCTACAAACCGCGTCCGGCCCGAGTTGATCGCGCGGGCCGCGGCACTTGGCACAAAATTCAGTTGGTCGATCACGTCCTGAACACGGACCCGCGTCTTTTCGGTTACGGCCTCAGGCGAATTCAGCACTCGCGAGACTGTTGCAACGGATACACCTGCCGCTTTTGCCACGTCGCGCAGGTTTACACGTTTCTTGCCACTTTGATCTTTCATACCCAACCAAATACCGCCTCGGAACGCTCTTGCAAGATAAATTCTTGACACATGTAACTAGTTACATCAACCTATGTAACTAGTTACATTTTGAATGAAGGTCGGATTCGATGCCCGCTCCCACGGTCCTAAGAGAGTTTTCGAACATCGGGTTTTCGAGCCCGGGGCGGAGCTTTCCTGGCTTCCAGATCCCCGCGAGCGCAAGGGCTATTGAACTTGCGCCGCGCGATGCCCTGCGGGTTGAAATGCAGGCAGGCGACTTGCTGTCTGTGCATGGCCTGTCAAAGGACAATCAGGTTTGGCTGGCTGGTTTCGACGACAAAGGCCACGACGCTCTGTCCGCAATCGGCCTGACTGAACAAGACACCTTGGATCGCGCGCTCATCGATGCCGACGCATTTTTGGGGTGGGTGGCCGCACATGGCGGGGATCCAACACAAAAAACTCCTGTGTTCACGGTGCGGGAGCTAACCGAACCCCTTGTCCTCAAGGCCTCTGACACCCTGACGGTCTGGGCCTTTTGCCCAATGTCGCGTCACCATTTGATAACGGGCCACGACACCAACACAGTGTCGTTGCTGCATCAACCTGCACCCCGCACTGGTCCGATCCTGCCCGCCCCGCTTGGTGATATACGTGACGAATTCACCGTCGCCCGGGGCACCGGGCAGGCCTATGAAGTGCGCAAGGGCGACATCATCCAGATCATCGACATCGAAGGGCAGCAGTGTTCCGACTTCATGGCCCTGCGCGCGGATGGTTTGGACAAGGGTCAGGAGTGGATGATCGACAGCACCGCGACCCGCTCGATGGTGCGGCGCGCGTACCCCGGCCCCGGCCTGCTGGACAAGTTCTTTGACCGCGACATGCGTCCGATGCTGAACGTCATACAGGACACATGCGGCCAGCATGACACCTTTGGACTGGCCTGCACCGCACGCGGCTACGAAGAGCGCGGTTTTCCCGGTCACGTCAATTGCTCGGACAACATTACGAACGCGCTTGATCCGTTTGGAGTGGGTCGTCGCGCTGCCTGGCCGGCCATCAATTTTTTCTGGAGCACCTGGATCGATCCTCACAGCCACCACATTCAGACCGAGGAAAGCCGCTCGCGTCCGGGCGACTATGTGGCGATGCGGGCGCTGGACGATCTGATCTGTGTCTCGACGGCCTGCCCTGACGATCTGGACCCGATCAACGGCTGGAACCCCACAGACATTCACGTCCGCATCTACCGCCCAGACGCCCCAATCCGGCGCGCGGTTGCATATCGCGAAAAGGAAGACGCCCCGATGACCATCAGCCAGGAATCGGCCTTTCACGACCGGCTTGCCCCGTTGACCGAGCATTTCGCCCCTGCCCGCGACCTGTGGACGCCCGTCAGTTTCCCCAGCCATGGCACTTTGGGCGAATACTGGGCCTGCCGCGAGGCGGTCACGGTTCAGGACATGAGCGGGTTGCGCAAGTTCGACATCGTCGGCCCCGATGCCGAACGCCTGTTGCAACAGGCCATGACGCGCAACATCGCAAAGCTGGCGGTTTGGCGCGGGACCTACAGCCTGCTCTGCGATGACAGCGGCACGGTGATCGACGACGGCACCTTGTTCCGCATGGGCCCCGAGTTATTCCGCTGGTGCTGCGGGTCCGAGGAAAGCGGCCGCGTGCTTGAGGCACTTGCCACTGAGATGGGCCTGCAGGTGCGCATCCATGCCATGCGCAGCGCCCTTCCCAACCTGGCCATCCAAGGGCCGAAATCCCGCGACCTGATCCGAAAGATCGCCTTTACCCAGCCACATGTACCGTCCCTGGATCAGTTGAAATGGTTCGGGGTAACCGTCGCCCGGCTGAACGACCGCGAAGGTGCGCCCTTTATGCTGTCCCGCTCGGGCTATACCGGCGAGCTGGGCTACGAGATTTTTTGCGCCAAAGCCGACGCCACCCGCATCTGGGACGCTATCATCGACGCCGGGGCCGAATTTGGCGTGACCCCGATGGGCTCTGCGGCCCTGGAAATCATCCGGATCGAAGCCGGCCTGGCCGCCGCCAATGCCGAGTTTGCACCCGGTGTCGATGCTTTCGAAGCTGGACTTGGCTTTGCCGTCGACATGACCAAAACGGACTTCACAGGCAAGGCTGCGCTGGAACGCAACATCCGCGATCCGCGACGCGTTCTAAAGGGCTTGCTGATCAATTGCGATGACGTGCCTGCCCACGGCGCTCCGGTCTTTGCAGGCGAGCGTCAGGTTGGTCAGGTCACTTCGGCCACACGGTCCCCCAGTTTGGAACGAGCCATCGCCATCGTGCGGCTGGCCGTAGAGCACGCCGAGGACGGCACCGAATTGGAGATTGGCCAGCTGGACGGGCGCATGAAGCGTCTGACCGGCACCGTCACCGGCATCCCATTCATCGACCCACAAAGAAAACGCGCCCGGACCTGAAACCGGGAACCCAATAGGAGGAGAAGACACATGAAGACACTCACAACACTTGCCGCATCGCTGGCCCTGACCCTGGGCGCGACCGGCGCCATGGCACAGGAAAAGGTCATGGTTGGTGAACCCAGCTGGCCCGGCGCAAAAATCATGAGCCGGGTTATCGGTCAGATCATCGAAACACGCTTGGGTGGCGAGGCTGGATACGCTCCGGGCGCCAACGCCGTCATCTTTGCCGCGATGGATGGTGGTCGCGGTGATATCGACGTGCACCCTGATGTCTGGCTGCCGAACCAGTCGTCGTTCACCGACGAATACGTCGACCAGAAAGGCACTGTTGCCCTGTCGTCGGGCAGCTACGAGGGGCGGGCCGGGTTCTGTACGCCCACCTACATGGCCGACAAGCACAACATGAAGTCGATCTTTGATCTGGCCACCCCCATGGCGCAGGAGCTGTATGACACCAACGGCGACGGCAAGGGCGAGATCTGGGTTGGTGCATCGGGCTGGGCCTCGACCAACGTGCACAAGGTCAAGGTGCGCGATTATGGGATCGAAACCTTCCTGGAGCCATCGACAGAGGACGAGACAGTCTTTTATTCGCGCCTCAAGGATGCCGTGGATCAGGAACAGGGCGTGGTGTTCTACTGCTACAGCCCGCACTACGTGCATGCTTTGTACGACGTGACCATGATCGAAGAGCCCGAGCATGATCCGGCGACCTACAAGATCGTGCAGCCTGATCAGGACGCCGATTGGTACAATAAATCGTCGATCACCACTGGCGATCAGGTCAAGACCGTGACCGTGGCCTATTCCAAATCGCTCGAAGAGCGGAACCCGGCTGCGGCCTCGTTCCTGGGTCAGATCGATATGGACGCGGACGAGCTGTCGCAGCTGACCTATCAGGTCGTTATCCAGGGCAAGGACATCGACGTGGCTGTGTCCGATTGGCTCGCTGCCAACGGCGATACTGTTGATGGCTGGTTGGGCCTGAACTGAGCCAAACTCCGGCCGGTTCCCGCCCTTGGGGATCGGCCAATTCCACGCACCAAGATCAGGAGAGGACGATGACAGCTGAAATCGCAATCGATGCACGCGGCGTTTGGAAAGTGTTCGGCGCCAATGCAGATGAGGCGCTGAACGCCATCCATGCCGAGGGCCTGAGCAAGGCCGAAGTGCTGGAGCGGTTCAACTGCGTCGTCGGTGTGGCGAATGCCAGTTTAGAGATCGAAACCGGCGAGCTGTTCTGCGTCATGGGCCTGTCAGGTTCTGGCAAATCGACCCTCGTCCGGCACGTGAACCGCCTGTTGGAGCCCACCGATGGGCACATCTATATAGGCGGCGATGATGTCATGGGGCTGAGTGATGACGGGCTACGAGATCTGCGCAACCGTCGTGTGGCGATGGTATTTCAGAACTTTGGCCTGATGCCACACCGCACCGTGCGCGACAACGTTGCGATGCCCTTGGAAATTCGCGGCACCGGTAAGGCGCGCCGCTGGGAAGAGGCCGACCGCGTGCTCGATCTGGTCGAGCTATCAGGTTGGGAAGACAAATACGCGCACGAGCTGTCAGGCGGTATGCAACAGCGTGTGGGCCTTGCCCGCGCCATTGCGGCCGACCCCGAGATCTTACTGATGGACGAGCCGTTTTCAGCCCTTGACCCGCTGATCCGCAAACAGTTGCAGGATCAGTTCATGGCGCTGTCACGTGAGCTGAAGAAGACCACGATGTTCATCACCCATGATTTGGATGAGGCCATTCGCATCGGCCACCGGATCGCGATCATGAAGGACGGGCGCATCGTGCAGGTCGGTACACCCGAAGATATCATCCTGAACCCTGCCGACGATTATGTCGCCGACTTTGTGGCAGGCATCTCCAAGCTTCACATGATTTTTGCCCACGCCATCATGGTGCCGGTCGCAGAACACGAGGCTGCAAATGGCTCGTTGCCCGATGATTGCCATGAAGCGCACCCCGACATGGACCTGTCCGACCTGATGGAGCTGAGCGTCAAGGGGCACGGGGTGATCGCGGTAAAACAGGACGGCAACATTCTGGGCATCATCGATCGAACGCGATTGATCCAGTCCATCCAGGACAACCAGGCCTAAGGGGGGCGGACATGAAACATGCGGACGTGAAAGACATCCAACCTGAAACTGCCCAACGCCTGTCCGGTCTGGTCGGAGAGTTTGTTGGACAAGGGCAGGACTACTACCGCCAGGTCTTTGCCTACATGATGGAGGCACCCGGGTTTCGGTTTACCTTTAACATTGCCGCCGGTTTGCTCGGTCCGATCTGGTTCGGGGCGCGCGGGCTGTGGTCCTGGTTTCTTAGCTTCATGGTGCTGGAAACGCTGGCCTGGATTCAAATCGGTCAAGGCCTGTTTGGCGACCTGGGGCGCGAGGCGCGCACCCGCGCCGATCAGATCGCACAGACGCTGGAATTGCGCCGCCAACAGATCGAAGCGGCCGAAGCCTCCGGCTCTGGCTCGCTTGATGCGCTGAAACGCGCCGCGACCTCGCTGGAAAACGCAATGGCCGAGGCTCAGGCCACGGCCGCCGCAGCTGACGCCAGCGGCACGGTCTACCTTGTCGTTGGGATTGTGCTGCTGCTCGCAGTCAAAGCGCTCGCCGCTTCGCTCGCCAATTGGACGCTTGAGGGGCAATTCGCCCGCTGGCGTTCGGATCGGTCGGTGGCCAGCGGCTGGTCAATACCCCGGATGGGGTTGTCCATTGCCGTATTTGGCGCGGTCACAATCCTGTCGACCATCAAGTTCGCCCAACCGGATGCCATTGGTCTGCTCAAACAGTTCCCCACCAATCGCGATTGGCGCTTGAACGTGGGCGATGGCATTCAGGTCGCGTTTGACTGGACCAAAACCGCCGGTCGCGGGTTCTTTGACGGGCTGACCTATGGCATGCGCACGCTGCTGGACTGGATCGAGGTTGTTTTGGTCGACACCCCCTGGCCAGTCGTCGCCCTCGTCATTGTCATGCTGGCCTGGCTGTCTGCCGGTCCGCGTGTGGCGATCTTTACCGGCGCGGCTCTGGCCTATCTGGGCCTGCTCGATTTCTGGGAAAAGGCGATGACTACCATCGCGCTGCTCGGCGCGGCCGCCCTGATCTCGATCACACTTGGCATCCCGCTTGGCATCTATTGCGCACGCAGGCCCAAGGTTTTTGCCGTGGTTCGTCCGATCCTGGACTTCATGCAGTCCATGCCGTCCTTCGTCTACCTCATCCCGGTTGTCGCTTTCATCGGGTCCGGTAAACCGGCTGGCGTAGTTGCAACCATGATCTTTGGCAGCCCACCGGTCATTCGCTTTACCGTTCTGGGCCTGCAGCAGGTACCTGAAACCGTGCGCGAAGCGGCGATGGCCTTTGGCGCGACACCCCGCTACCTGCTTTGGCGCGTGGATCTGCCGCTGGCGCACAAAACGATCATGGCCGGCGTGAACCAGACCATTCTTCTGTCGCTGGCCATGGTGGTTGTCGCCTCGCTTATCGGCGCCAAGGGTCTGGGCGAAGACGTTCTGGAAGCCTTGCAATATGCTGCCGCAGGGCAGGGCATTCTGGCCGGTCTCGCGATCCTCTTCTGCGCGCTGATTCTCGACCGGATCGTGGCCGGGAAACGCTAGTTGTACAAACACGACACGGGAACGGCGGTTTTTGCCGGTCCCGTTCGATGACATGTCGGTTTCTGCATCCACATTTCGGAAACCTGCACGTCAAACGGCCTCTACGACAGGCATCCTGCATTCAAACAGGAGATCGTCGCCATGACCCAACTCGCCACTGCGCCGCGCGCCCGTTCGGGTGGCAGGCAAGCCCGCCGCGCCCTGCGCACGGCCCCGAAATTCGACATGCTGCCCGGCCTGACAGGCACCATTCCTTTGTGCGAGGTGATGGACGGGGCCCAGGTCGAGCGCATTGACAATGCCTCGATGGACATCCTGGAAAATGTGGGTGTCCAGTTCCGTGATCCCATCGCTTTGGAAGATTGGAAGAAGGCTGGTGCCAAGGTCGAAGGTGAGCTGGTGTTTCTGGACCGCGGATTGGTCCGCGAGCTGATCAAAACGATCCCGTCGGACTTCACCTATCACGCGCGCGATCCAAAAAAGAATGTGCGTCTTGGCGGTCGGCATTCAATCTTTGTTCCGATGACAGGCGCGCCCTTCCTGCGCGATCTGGATGACGTGCGCCGCAATCCGACGCTGGATGATCTTGCGATGTTCCACAAGTTGTCGCACATGATGCCCGCGCTGCATTCCTCGGCACACCACATCGTGGAACCTTACGATCACCCGATCAGCCAGCGGCATTTGCGCATCACCTATTCATCGATGAAGCATTCGGACAAAACGTTCATGGGCATGACCACCTCGCCCAAGAACGCCGAGGACGTGATGGACATGTGCGCGATCCTATTTGGTGATGAGTTCATGGAGACGCACCCCGTCACCACCGGCAACTGCAACGGCAACTCGCCGCTGGTGTGGGACGAAACCATGTTGGGCGCAATGCGTGCCTTCTGTCGCCGCAACCAGCCGGTGCTCTGCTCGCCCTTTGTTCTGGGCGGCGCCAACACGCCCGCGTCGGTTCCTGCAACGGTTGCTCAGCTGAACGCCGAAGCACTGAGCGCGCTGGCTTACACCCAGGTGATCCGCAAAGGCGCGCCAGCGATCTATGGCCATTACCTGTCCACCGTGTCGATGAAGTCCGGCGCGCCGATGGCCGGTACGCCAGAGATTTCGCTGATGAACTTCATGATCGGCCAGATGGCGCGGTACTATGGTGTTCCATGGCGCACCTCGAACACGCTTGGTGGGGCCAAGACGTTCGACGCTCAGGCCGGGTATGAATCGGCGACGACATTGCAAGCCGTCATGCATGCCGGTGCCAACTACATCTGGCACAGCGCCGGCTGGAACGAGGCCGGGATGCATTGTTCCACTGCCAAGTTCATCGTCGATGCCGAGCAATGCGCGATGGCCTATCGCATGGCCGAGGGCCCGAAATGGGGTGACTTTGACACTGCCGTTTCTGCCGTGCCGGACGTGGGTCCGGGCGGTCACTATCTGGGGCATCCCCACACGCAAGAGAACTTCCAAGAAGCGTTCTTCATGCCCGACATGTTCGATAACAACTCGATCGAGCAATGGGTGGCCGAGGGCAGTGTCGAGATCACCGAACGCGCGCTGAACCGCGCCCGCAAGCTGCTGTCTGAGTATCAGGAACCAACGCTCGACATCGCCAAGAACGAAGAACTGTTGGACTACATCGCAAGACGGGAACGAGAGATCCCGGCCGCCGACGAACTGAACCAAGACTACTAATTCACTCCCCTACTGGCTCGCCCCACTTTTGGGCGGGCCTTTTTTCCGTGAGGGCCCCCTTTGAAAATCGCCGAAATTCACGTCTATCAACACGACCTGCCAGTCAAAGACGGCCCCTACACAATGGCCAAGGCACAGGTTTGGGCGCTGGACACGACGCTTGTCAAACTGGTCTCGGACACAGGTCTGGTCGGCTGGGGTGAAACATGCCCTGTTGGTCCAACCTACGCTGAATCCCACGCAGGGGGCGCACGTGCGGCCCTTGTGCAAATGGCTCCGGGTTTGATCGGGACTGAGGTCGCTCCGCTGACCCTGCATCGCACGATGGATGGTCTGCTTAATGGGCACAACTACGCCAAGGCGGCCATCGACATCGCGGCGCATGATCTGCTGGGCAAGCACCTGGGTGTCAGCGTTTCCGAACTGATCGGCGGTGCCTCGACCAACCGTGTGCCGTCCTACTACGCCACAGGTGTCGGCGCGCCGGATGAAATCGCTCGGCTCGCACGTGAAAAGATGGCCGAAGGTTACCCTCGACTGCAGATCAAGGTCGGCGGCCGCCCGGTCGAGATCGACATCGAGGTCATCCGAAAGGTTTGGGAGGTCGTCCAAGGCTCAGGCATGCGTCTGGCGGTAGATGGCAACCGGGGTTGGACAACGCGCGATGCGTTGCGGGTCAGTCGGGAATGCCCCGATGTTCCCTTCATCATGGAACAGCCCTGCAACACGATCGAGGATCTGCAAAAGATCCGCCCACAGATCACACATGGTCTTTACATGGACGAAAGCAGCACCTCGCTGGACACTGTCATCACCGCCGCTGGAACCGGACTGGTGGACGGGTTCGGGATGAAGGTCACGCGCATTGGCGGCCTGCACCCGATGCGCGCATTCCGCGACATATGCGAGGCGCGCAACCTGCCGCATACCTGCGATGACAGTTGGGGCGGGGATATCATCGCCGCCGCTTGTACCCATATCGGTGCCACCGTCCGCCCCGACCTTCTTGAAGGGGTTTGGCTGGCCGCGCCCTATATCGAAGGTCACTATGACCCCGAAATCGGCATCCGCATCGAAGGGGGCCACATCTCGGTTCCAACCGGACCGGGTTTGGGGATCATACCGGATGAAACCCTGTTCGGGGCGCCGGTCGCAGAATTCTGACTACAAGAGGTCGAGCATGGATTTTCAAGGAAAACGCGCCCTCGTTACCGGCGCTGCAGGCGGCATCGGAGGCGCACTCGTCAAGCGTTTACGCGCAGCCGGGGCTCAGGTCGCGGTGGCAGACCGCGTGACAGATAGCCTTGACGCAGACGCCCACCTGCCCGGCGATCTGCTGGATGGGAAATATGCCGACGGCCTGCCTGCCGCAGCGGTCGAGGCGCTTGGCGGTCTGGATATCGTGATCAACAACGCAGGCGTCATCACGCGGGGGCCGGTGACAGACACCTCGGATGACGATTGGACGTTGTCGATGGGCGTCAACGTCGAGGCCCCTTTTCGCATCTGTCGCGCTGCGATCCCACTAATGGCGGAAACCGGTGGGGGTGCAATCGTCAACACCGCCTCGTGCTGGGGCGGCAAGGCGCCGGGGCCAAACCACGCGCTTTACTGCATGACCAAGGCGGCAATAGCATCACTGACCCAATGTATGGGAATGGATCATGCGCATCAGGGCATCCGCATCAACGCGGTCTGCCCGAACGAGGTGAATACACCCATGCTGCGCAGCGGGTTCGAAAAACGCGGATTTGATCCTGACACAGCCGTTGCAGAGCTGGGTAAATCCGTGCCTCTGGGTCGCATAGCCGAGCCCGAAGACATCGCCGATGTGGCGCTGTTTCTGGCCTCGGACGCCGCGCGCTACATATGTGGGGCACTGGTCGAAGTAAACGGAGGCAAGCCGGTTTCATGAAACGGTTCGACGGACAAGTTGCCTTGGTCACCGGCGGTCGCAGTGGCATTGGGCAGGCCATCGCCCGGCGCCTGCGAGATGAGGGCGCACAGGTCTTCACAGCGCAGCGTGGCACCGACCCCGAGTTCGACTGCGTCACGGCTGATTTCTCGGACCCGACCACGCCCAGCAAAGTGATCGCTGATGTGATTGGCAAAACAGGGCGTCTCGACATCCTCGTGAACAACGCAGGCATGATGCAAGAGGCGCGCGTCGAGGAGATGAACCTTTCTGATTGGAACAGGACGCTCACCATCAACCTCACCGCGCCATTTCTGATGATCCAGGCTGCACTGCCCCACCTGCGAGACACGAAGGGAAGTATCGTCAACGTGGGTTCCATCGAAGGGTTGGGGAGCAATCCGGGCCACGCCGCCTATTGCGCCTCCAAAGCGGGATTGCACGGGCTTACACGTGCGGTCGCGGTGGATCACGGTCCCGAAGGCATCCGCTGCAATGCCGTGGCCCCCGGCTGGATCGACACCGAGTTGAACGAAGACTTCATCGATAGCATGCCGGACCCGCAGGCATTTCGCCGCGATATCGCGGGCATCCACCCCGTCGCTCGCACCGGCAAACCCGAAGAGGTCGCCGCCCTCGTGGCCTTCCTCGCCTCGGCTGAAGCAGGTTTTGTCACCGGGCAGGTCTACACCGTCGACGGCGGGCGCATGGCTCAACTCAGCCTGCCCTAACCCCTACTCCTTGCCCGAGCGCCATTCCTTCCACATGAGATAGGTGTTGGCCCCCAAGGCCGCGAATGGCTCGGGCGGCAGCTTGGGCATTTCGGGTTGGGCAAGGAAGTGATCGGCGATGTCCGACTTGCCTTGCACAATCAATTCGGCAATTCCCATGCCTTGCAAGGTGCCGCGCGCCGTTCCCAACCCGTTCTGGCAGCAGGCTGAAAAAACGCCTTGATCAAGTTCACCAAACGCAGCCGAGCCATTGCGGCTTAGGCACAGCATGCCCGCCCACCGATGTTCCATCCGCACGCCATTCAGGTGCGGGAACCGCTCGGCGAACTTGCGGTCATGCACCCAGCCTGCATTGCGCACCCGCATAGGGCTGGTTTCGATGGTGGGATGAAAACTGGCACAGGTTCTGATCAGGATGCGGTCGCCGTAGCTTCCCGAGATGCGTCGCACGGATGTGCCCATCGGATCGGCAGGTGTGACGCCCCAACGCGGTTGCCCGCCAAGCGTCTTGATCTGCTGGTCAGTCAAGCGTTCGGTGATCGAGGCATAGAGACAGATATGCATCAACTGCCGCTGGTAGAACCCGAAACTCTCGAGATGCCCGTTGTTTGCCAGAACGACAGTGCCAGTGGCGATCTTGCCCTTTGGAGTCATCACCTGCCAGCCGTTGCCTTGCCGCTCAAACCCGGTGGCCGGCGTGTTTTCAAAAACGTCGATCTGCCCCGCCAACAGCTGGGACAATCCCCGAATGTAGCCCGCTGGTTGGAGCATCACGGTACCAGGGCAAAACACGCCCGAGGTGTAGTGCGGGCTGCCTGTGATTTCGTGAATCTGGGTCTTGTCAAGAAACGCGCAAGGCTCCCCCAAACGCTTCAGATGCTCGACATAGTCACGGTTGTGCTTGTCGCCAGCACGGGTAGCTGCCGCATTGTATTTTCCGCAAGGATCAAAGATCTCGTCCGGCATCTGGCTCTCGGCGGCGACCTCGTTGGCAAAGCCAATGGCACGCCGGTTCTGCGCGATCGCCGCCCGGTCCGCTTCCAACCCGTCGCCAGCATAATTGTCTGATGACAGATCATGTGGCAGGTCGATCATGAAACCCGAATTTCGCCCAGCCGAACTATCTGCATAGCGCCCCGCCTCAACCACCGCGATCTTAAGGCTGGGGTCCAACTGATGCAGTCGCCGCGCCGCGCTCAGGCCTGCAAAGCCACCGCCGATCACAGTGATGTCGACGGTCAGGTCCTGCTCCAGCACCGGCAGGACCGGTTGCTCAGGCAGGATGGTGTTCCATCCTGCCGGGCCGGTTTGCCGTGGCAACCGTTTGGCGGTGTACTTGGTCAATCCACCGCCTCGTCTTCGTCATCTGCCAGATCGATCCAGATGGTTTTCAACTGGGTGTACTGATCATGCGCATGGACCGAATTGTCGCGGCCACCAAATCCAGACTGCTTGTATCCGCCAAAGGGCGTGGTGATGTCCCCTTCACCAAAGCTGTTGACTGTCACCGTGCCAGCCCGGATTGCCCGCGCACCCCGGATGGCGCGCTTGGCGTTGGCGGTAAAGATCGAGGCGCAGAGGCCATAATCAGTGTCGTTGGCGATGTTGATCGCCTCGTCAAAGCTGGACACCTCGATCACCGACAGAACCGGGCCAAAGATCTCTTCACGTGCCAGAACCGCGTCGTTGCCGGGAACCTCGACCACCGTCGCTTCGACAAAGCCATCCTTGGCGCTACCGCCAATCACGACGTTCTCGGCCTGCTCGAGATAACCGCACACTTTGGTGTAGTGCCCCTCGCTCACCAGCGCGCCCATCCGGGTTTCGGGATCAAGGGGATCGCCGATGTTCCAGTGTTTGGCGTGATGCGCGATCCGCTCCAGCAGTTCTGCTTTTACGTCCTTGTGCACGATCAGGCGCGAAGAGGCCGAACAATTTTCGCCCATGTTCCAGAACGCGCCGTTGACCACATGCGCCGCGACGCGGTCCAGATTCTCGGCGTCATCCATCACGATGGCCGGGTTCTTGCCGCCCATTTCCAGCACCACCTCTTTGGCGTTGCTTTCAGCGGAATAACCCAGGAACCGCTTGCCGGTCACGGTCGAGCCGGTGAAGGACACCATGTCGATGTCCATGTGGCGACCGATTGGTTCACCTACGTCGGCACCGCCGCCGGGTACGATGTTCAGAACACCGCGCGGCAGGCCCGCCTCCATCGCCAGTTCCGCCAGTCGCAGAGCGGTCAGCGTGGTCTCGGTCGCTGGTTTCACCACGACCGAGCAACCAGCCGCAAGCGCCGGGCCGATCTTCCACCCCAGCATCAACAGAGGGAAATTCCACGGCAGCACCAGACCCACGACGCCAATCGGCTCGCGCACGACCATGGCGATGTGATCGTCAGACGCGGGCGAGACCTGGTCATAAATCTTGTCGATCGCCTCGGCATGCCATTTGATGCAGTGAATAGTCTCGGGCACATCCACCGTTTCGCAATCATAGATCGTCTTGCCGCTGTCGATGCTTTCCATCACCGCCAGTTCCCGCGCATTGCGGGTCATCAACTTGCACAGGCGGATCAGCACATCCTTGCGATCCGACGGATGCATCCGAGACCAACGACCGTCCTCAAACGCCTCGCGCGCCTTTTCGACGGCAAAGTCCACATCCTCGGCCCCGCAGGCGGCAATGTCGGCAAGTTTCTCGCCCGTGGCGGGGTTCGACGTCTCAAACGTCTTACCCGAGATCGCCGGGCGATAGGCACCGTCGATGAAGGCCCCTGTTGCCAGGGTCAGGTTTGCGGCGATGGATTTGTATTCGTCCTGAGTGAGCAGCGACATGATTTATCCCTCCGCCTCGATATCTGCGATTTTCTGTTTCAACACGCGCGTGACCTGTTCCAGCGCGCGCTTGTCGTCCTTGTTCAGCCCTTTGAGCGGCGGGCGCACGACGCTGGCCTCGATCCCGTTCATGGTGACGCCGTGTTTGATGGTCTGGATGAACTTGCCGCCCTGCTCCAACACCCGCATCAGCGGCATCATGGCCGACATGATCCGGCGACCCTTTGCAAAGTTGCCTTCGATCACGCAGGCATTGTAGAGCGCCACATGTTCACGCGGCAGGAAGTTCGACCCGCCACAGACCCAAAAGGGTGCGCCCCAGGCAAAGAATTCCAGCGCCTGATCGTCCATGCCGCAGCCCAGCTGGATATGTGGGTAATCGCGTGCCAACAGATGCACTCGGTTGATATCGCCCGAGCTTTCCTTGATGCCGCAGAAATTGCGCGACCGGCCGATACGGTCCAGAAACTCCTCTCCCATCATCGTGCCGGTGCGATGGGGATAGTTGTACAGCATGATCGGCAGGTCAGCGGCCTTGTCGATGGCCAAAGCGTTCAACGCGTTCTCGCGATCAGTTGGAACCGAATATGGCGGGCTGGCGAGCAGGATCGACTCCGCGCCAATCTCACGTGCACCAGTCGCCAGAGCAATCGAATCCGACGTCAGCATGGCTCCGGTGCCCACAACCAGCGGCAGACGTCCTTTTAGCTGCTGGTGCGTGAACTTTGCCAGCTCCAGACGCTCTTCGACGGTCTGAGCATAGTTTTCGCCGGTCGAGCCGCCCGAGATCAGGCCGTGCACGCCGTTTTCGATCAGATATTCAATCACGTTCGCCAGGCCGTCCCAATGGACGCTGCCATCTGCGTGATAAGGGGTCACAACAGGCGTGTAGATCCCTTCGAATTTGAACAAGGGTGTCATGATGGTCCTCAAGCAGGTGTTTTTCGGGTGACCGAGCCCAGTTGCACGTCCAGCCCTGCAGGCATGACGAACAGTTCAATCTGGTCTCGGGACAGATTCCAATGGTCGATGGCCAGTTGCGCGGCAGCCACCTCATCGCGCGCCTCGATGGCGGCGATGATGGCGTCGTGTTGGGCGCTGGCCTCGGACACGTTTTCAACCATCTGCGCGTCTTGCGGGCGATAGAAAGTCATCGAAATGCGCGCGTGATCGATCAGCAGGCGTTGGAATGAGGGGAGCAGATAGATGTTGTCTGCCATCTCTCCGGTCACCTCGTGAAAGCGGTTGTTGGCCATGGCGCGCTCTGCGCCAGACCCCGAACGCAGTGCAGCCTTGAATACCTCTTGCGCCGCCTTCAGGTCGTCGACCTGTTCGGGACGCGCGTTCTGCGCCGCCAGTTGCAGCACCGCGCCGTAGATCATCGGTGCGGCCAGAAAGAAGTCGCGCAGGGTCATGTGGGACATCTCGCTTACCCGCGCACCGCGGTTTTCACGCAGATCAACGTACCCCTCGCCCGCAAGCTGGCGCAGCACTTCGCGCAAGGGCGTGCGCGACAGCTGAAATTCGTCCGACAGCCGACTTTCATCCAGATCGGCACCGGGCCGCAGATCCAAGGTCATGATCGCGGTCTTGAGCCAATCATAAAGTTCGGCTTTGCGGTTCTTCGCGGCGTCCTTCACCAGCACCTCCTTGAATCAGTTGCCCGGTTGTCGGGTGCTCTATCGCATAAAATACATATTGTGTACACAGTAAAAAATTGTTGTGTGCAAAAAATAAGTAGCGTACCCCGCATTATCTTGCCGCGCATGCGAATCTTGGCTTAGCCTGAAAGATGCGCCCGCAGGACAACCAAATGCCACGCCCCGGTAACTTTGAATTGGGTCACGCCATGTCCAAGACACAGCACTTTGTCTTTCTTCTGGTCGAAGAATTCTCGCACCTTGCGTTTTCCTGCGCGGTCGAGCCGCTGCGCATTGCCAACCTTGTCAGCGGTGAGCAGCTCTATCGTTGGTCCTTTGCGTCTGAGAATGGCGAGACGGCGACCTGTTCGAACGAATCCGTGACCTTGGTGCATTCCGGGTTCAGCGGCCTGCCCCGTTGCGATCAGCTATTTGTCCTGTCCGGCATTCACATGCGCGATCACGTCACCAAACCCTTGCTGGCCACCCTGCGCCGTGAACGGGCCCGAGGCACCCCCATTGGGGCGTTGTGTTCAGGCGCTTGGGTTCTGGCCCAGGCCGGATTTCTGGAAGACATGCAGGCAGCGATTCATTGGGAGTACCACGACAGCTTCATGGAGGCCTTTCCCGAGGTGAACCTGGTGCGCAGTGTCTTTGTCGCGGATGAGAAGTACATGACGGCATCAGGTGGCACGGCCACTGCTGATCTGATCCTGCATCTGATCGAGCGAGATCACGGTCAGGACCTTGCCGTCGCTGTGGCTGATCAGATGGTTTATAATGCTGTCCGCAACTCCACCGCCGAACAGAAGGTATCACTGCAATCCCGCAACGGGATGCGCAATGCCCATCTGACCAAGGCGATCCAGATCATGCAGGATCAAATCTCCGATCCGATCTCACCCACAATCATCGCTGAAAACGTGGGCATTTCGACCCGCCAGCTTGAGCGGCTTTTTGGCAAATACCTGAACGCGTCGCCCAAGAAGTACTTTATGGAAATGCGCCTGGAACGGGCCCGAAACCTGCTGATCCAGACCGAGTCCTCCGTG
Source organism: Falsiruegeria mediterranea M17 (assembly GCF_900302455.1). GTDB lineage: Bacteria > Pseudomonadota > Alphaproteobacteria > Rhodobacterales > Rhodobacteraceae > Falsiruegeria > Falsiruegeria mediterranea. The sequence goes on along the minus strand of NZ_ONZG01000012.1, from coordinate 185,794 downwards.
ACCGAGGTCGCCTTTGCCTGCGGGTTCGAAAGCCCCGGACACTTCAGCCGGGTTTACCGCGCGGCCTATGGTGTCACACCCATGCTTCAGCGCGGCAAGATCTCGTGATCTGAAGCGTTGACAGAACGCGATTTCGGGCGTTGGGTTGCAGCGAATACAGACGACGCCCGAGGTTTTCATGCACAAGATCATTGCGCTTTGGTCGCACCCCCGTTCGATGTCTACCGCGATGGAACGGATCATGCGGGAACGCGGCGATCTGGACTGCGCGCATGAGCCGTTCATGTACGACTACTACGTCAACCGCTCGGTTCGCGAGATGCCGCATTTCGATGTGCAAGATGACCATCCGCAAACGTATGAAGCGATTCGGGACATGCTGCTGACCCGCGCCGAGGCTCAGCCGGTGTTCTTCAAGGACATGAGCTACTACGTCGTACCCAATATCCTGGAAGACACAGAATTCCGGGATCGGCTGGTGAACTGCTTTTTGATCCGCAATCCGATGGCGTCGATCAAATCCTACTTCAAGCTTGATCCGGACGTGTCCTGCGACGAGATCGGGATCGAGCAACAATGGCGCCACTATCAGGCGCTGGTGGACGCGGGCCAAACCCCTATCGTGATCGAAGCCGAAGCTGTGCGCCGCGATGATCGTGCAGCTTTATCGGCCATGTGGGACAAGATCGGCCTGCCCTTTGTCGAGGCCGCTTTTGACTGGCAGAACGAGCGCCCTGCCGACTGGGCACAGGTCGATGGCTGGCATGCAGACGCAGGCACGTCAAAGTCCATCCGCCCCCTGACGCTTGAGGATCTGACCCGGCAAGAAGAGGCGTTTTTTGCCGCCGCCGAGGTCGAACCCAAAATACTGACCTATCTGGAACATCACATGCCATTTTACCTGCGGCTCAAGGCCGCCGCGTTGCGGCAGTAACGGTAAAAAGCGGCGCCATTTGGCGCCGCTTTCTTTGGTGGTCAACAATCGAGCGGGTTATTCAGCGGCCTTCATCTCGGTCACGATCGAGATCGAGATCGGGCCAGTCGAAAACCCACCGACGCCAAACGCCATGTGATCAATTTCCGTCTGAGCGGTGAAAGCCACCCATTCGCCCTTGTAGTAGTCAATCACACCGCCCAATGGATGCGGCCCCACGTGGGTCAGTTCCGTCGCCAGTGTCACCGGCTGTGTCGTGCCGTGAATGGTCAGATCACCCGTCACGTTGGCGGTTTTGTCGCCGGTCGCCTCAACAGAGGTGCTGGTGAACGTGATCTCTGGATATGTCGCAACCTCAAGAAAATCCTTGCTTTTCAGGTGATCGTCCAGCGGACCAAAGCCCGAGTTCAGGCTTTCGGTCTTGATTGTCACGTTCAGCTTGGCATCGCCCGGGTTCTCGGGGTCAAGGTCCAGCGTGCCATCGGCAACGGTAAACTCGGCCGACTGCATCGAGACGCCGGCGTGGCTCCAACCAAAGTTCACTTCGGTGTGGCCTTGATCGGTTTTGTACTGCGCTGCGGTTGCGCCACTTGCAGCAAACAACGCGGCAGCAGCACTGACAGAGAGGAGAGATTGGAAGGAACGGAACATTGTCATAACCCTTTGGTTCGCCGTATCGACAGGATGCAATTTAAATGCATTTGCATCTTTCGTTCTTGCTGTGATGAAAGCAACCCGATTCTCCCGACCTCTCGGCATCGTGAGCATGCTTTTTCATTTGAACTGAGTGCTATTTTGCCCGAACGACAAAATCTGTTGGGAACTGGCGATGAACTTTGAGGTCGGCTTCAGCAAGGATCAGCGAAGGAAGGCTTGCCAATTCTGTACAGAAATGTACTTTCACGACACTATGGCAAACACTGAAAAGTCCGATAACTCCAAACCCCGCGGCCGCGGGCCGAGCCGCACCAGTCGCGAAGACTGGATACAAACCGCTTTGGACACGCTGATTTCAGACGGGGTGGACAGCGTCAAGGTTCTGACACTGGCCGAAAAACTGGAATGCGCGCGGTCGAGCTTTTATTGGTTCTTCAAAAACCGGACCGATCTTTTGAACGCCCTGCTGGATCACTGGCAATCGACCAACACCAAGGCTTTGGTCGACAGCACAAAACGCCCCGCAGATACCATCAACCATGCCCTGGTTCAGGTCTATGGCATCTGGGTCGCCGATGGGTCGTTTGATACGCAATTGGATTTTGCCATTCGCGATTGGGCCCGTCGGTCTGGAAGTGTCCGCCGGGCGTTGGACATGTCCGACACCGCAAGGCTCGACGCCTTGACGGATATGTTCCAGCGCTACGGTTATCCAAAATCCGAGGCAGAGACTCGGGCTCGGATCACCTATTTCACGCAAATCGGCTATGACGCGCTAGACCAGCGCGAAACCATGGAAACGCGGGCGGCGCGCGGGTGGGATTACCTTTATTGCATCACTGGTGTGAAACCCTCGGATGAGGAGTTTGAGGCCCTTCGCAATGTGGTCTGGAAAGATGAGCCGGCCTAAGACCCGGTGTTGCACAACATGAACAGAGCCGATTTGGAATTTATCCCCAGCTTTTCATAAGCCCGCTTGCGGTAGGTCAGTACAGTGCTTGGCGCGACGTCCAGTTCCCACGCGATGGCATCCGCAGTCAAACCCCGAAGCATCCCCTCGCAGATCTCCTTTTCTCGTGCCGACAAAGAATTCAACGGGCTTCGAACCTTGGCCCCGCTGCGTTCCGAGAAATGGAGCAACACGATCTGCGCAATCGCGTTCCAGAAATCCAGCCGCAGCCGGTTCTCACTGATCGAGAAACGCCCATTTTCCTTGAACCGGAAAAAGTTCATGGCGATGACATCCTCGTCTCGGCAGGCAATGATCGTCAGGCGATCACCAATTCCAGCGGCTGCAAAGGGCTCGTCCCCGCCTGCTTCAGCCATCGTTGTGATCAGCGTCTTTCCGGATTGGCGCACCTGCTCAATCGCCACGCGAGAGGGGTCGCTTTTGAACCCGTCGCGCAGATAGGTTTGCACCATGTTTTGCACGCCTTTGGCGTGACGCTCGTTGTAGGTCAGATAACACTGCGGCCTTGGGGTCTTGTAGGAAAAGACCATGCATTGATCGGCCTTGATGACCTGTTCGATCAGTTCCAGAAACTGCGCGTTGAACCCGGGCGTGCCAATCGACTGCAAGCACGTCGAAAAGATGTGCAAAAAGTCGGGCGCACCTGGGCCGCTAAAGAAGTCTTCCAAGGACATGGAGGCACAATGCGCAGTCGGGTCGGCAAACGCAACGACGCCCTTGTCCCCCCTGAATAAGGACAGACGAAAACTGCGCTCTGGGATAGACAGGCCGCAACGCAACCGAAATCGTGGATGCCCCCAGACATGACCCAATCAGACACCAGTGGATATCAGGCTGGCCTGTCCGTGGCCGAAGTTCAAAACCTTGCTGCCGACCAGCCCATCACCAAACTCAGTTCAAATGAAAACCCATTTGGCCCCTCTCCTGCCGCCATCGCAGCCGCGCGCGACGCTCTGGAGGGCGCCAACATCTACCCCGAGCGCACCGACGCAGCGCTGTGCCAGAAACTGGCAGAGTTTCACGGCCAAGGTATGCAGCCCGAACAGTTCTTTTCCGCCAACAGCGGGGTCGAGGTTTTGTCCCTGATCGAAGAGGCGCTGACCGAACCCGGTCAGCGCGCCATCATCTGCCCGCCCTGTTTTGGCGCTTACACAGGCTCGCTTTTGAAAAAGGGCGTTATCGTAGACAAGGTAGATCTGATCGGCACGGGATTTGACGTGCATGTCGATGGAATCCTGAACGCAGTAACCCCAGACACACGGTTGGTGTATCTATGCAATCCAAACAACCCAACCGGGACCTACTTTGGTGCGGACGTGCTTGACGCGGTTCTGGACGGGTTGCCGGATCATGTGACGTTGATCTATGACGAGGTCTATTTCCAATTCGCGACCGAGTTCGACCTGCCCGACGCGCTGCGCCATGTGCGCGACGGTCGAAACATCGTCATCGTCCATAGTTTCTCCAAAGCCTACGGGTTGGCAGGCATGCGTGTCGGTTATGGAATCGCGCCCGAACGGATCGCGGCGCAAATCCGCAAGCGCAAGCGCAGCTTTCACTTGAACTCGATGGGCATGGCCGCTGCCATCGCGGCGCTGGATGATACCGCGCACCTGGATCGGACCGTGACAAACAACACCGCCGAGCGCGCGCGTTTGTCCGAGGCGCTGAATGACATGGGCTTTGAAGTCGCCAGGAGCCAGGCCAACTTCGTGATGTTCCGCTGCCCCGAAGGCAAAGATGCCAAAACGTTGACGAATGAGCTGGTGACCCATGGTGTCATGGTCCGCCCTGCATTCGACCTGCCCAACCACATCCGCGCCACCGTTGGCCTGCCGGATGAAAACACCCGACTGTTGAACGCGCTCAAATCGCTACAAGACAAGGCAAACCCATGACCCAGGAAATGACCGGCGGCGAAGCGGCCGTCCTATCGCTCCACAATCACGGCATAGACACCATCTTTGGCCTGCCCGGCGTCCAGAACGATTGGCTTTATAACGCCTTCTATGATCATCGCGAGAAGTTCCGCATAATCCACACCCGCCACGAACAGGGCGCCGCCTATATGGGTCTGGGCTATGCGCTGGCCAAGGATGAACCGACTGTATTCAACGTGGTGCCCGGTCCAGGGCTGCTCAACGCAACTGCGGCCATGTCGACAGCCTACGCGTTGAACGCCAAGCTGTTCTGCCTGACCGGCCAGATCAGTTCGCGCGCCATTGGCAAGGATTGGGGTGAGCTGCATGAGATCAACGACCAGTTGGGTGTCATCCGTGGACTGACAAAATGGGCGGATCGGGCCAATGCGCCGTCTGATGTGCCTGGGTTGATCCACGAGGGATTCCGCCAGATGCTGTCTGGGCGACCACGTCCCGTGGGCCTGGAAATCCCGATGGATGTTTTGGCAGCCAAAGCGCAGATCGATCTGTTGTCCGGCGACGTTCATGGCGATGAACCTGAACTGGACGAAGATGCAATCGAAGCAGCCGCCAAGCTGCTGGGTCAGGCCAAAACGCCGATGATCTTCGTGGGCAGCGGCGCGCAATCATCGAGCGCCTTGGTCCGAGAGCTGGCCGAAACCCTGCAAGCGCCGGTGGTGGGCTATCGCACCGGCATGGGCGTGGTCGACGCGCGCAGCTATCTGTCGCTGCACCAACCGGCAGCCAAGGCGTTGTGGGACAAAGCGGATGTGGTGCTGGCCATTGGGTCGAACATGCGCGTTCCCGCCCGCAAATGGATCAAAGGCCACGCTCCGCAGATCATCCGCATCGACGTCGACCCCGACACGCATGAGAAGTTCTTTACCCCCGCTTGTGCGATCACGGCCCGCGCTGAACGTGCATTGCCGGTTCTGATGACCCGGTTGGAACGCCACAACCACATTCGCGCCTCGCGCAAGGACGAACTGCTGGAAGCCAAGGCCAAATGGGCCGAACGGTCAGCGGTGTTGGAGCCGCAACTCAGCTACCTCAAGGTGATCCGCGAAGAGTTGGGAGAAGACGGAGTCTTTGTTGACGAGCTGACACAGGTCGGGTTTGCCAGCCGGATCACCTATCCTGTCTACAACCCGCGCACCTTTATCTCGACCGGGTATCAGGGCACACTTGGCTATGGTTTCCCTACCGCGCTTGGCGTCAAGCTGGCCCGCCCGGATGTGCCGGTGATCTCGGTCTGCGGCGATGGGGGCTTCATGTTCGGGGTGCAGGAACTGGCCACTGCCGTGCAACACAAGATCCCGCTGATTGTACTGCTGTTCAACAACAACCAGTATGGCAACGTACAGCAGATGCAAAAGAACAACTATGGCGGCCGGGTGATCGCAACCGACCTGCACAACCCCGACTTCTTGCGCATGGTCGACAGTTTTGGCGCGCAAGCCCTGCGGGCCACCACGCCGGAAGAGGTACGTACCGCCATCCAGCAAGGCAAGCGCACCACGGATGTGCCCACGGTGATCGAAGTACCGTTCACCGAAATGCCAAGCGTTGATCAATTCCGGTAAAGGGGGCGACATGAGCGATACACAGATCATCATACCTAAAGACAGCCCCATCAGAGCGCAGCTGGAGCATGCGGTGTCTACCCGCCGCATGATCTTTGTCGCGGGCCTGCCGGGCACCGGCAAAAGCTTGATGCTGCAGCAAATCATCCTGCTGGCGGATCAGGCCGGGCGCCGGGTTCACACCATGCAGTGGGATGCCGCACGCCGTCCGTTTGAAACGCCGCAGTGGCTGGAAAAATACCCCGAGGTCGACAACCTGACCCACCCGGGCATCCGCAAGGCCGTCGGTCTTTGGGTGCGCGATGGCGTGATGAATTGGCACGCGCGGAACAGTGACCCGGCCGAGCTTTTGGTTGCCGAACTGCCCGTTGTTGGTGGACGATTTACCGAGTTACTGCACCAGTTGGATGATGAGGCCGAGGTTCTGCTCGGCTCGGACCATGCGGTTTTCTTTGTCCCGATCCCGCGCGCCGAAATCCGCCGGGCCATCGAAGGGTTCCGGGCCGATACATTCGCCAACCCGCGCAACGAGCAGGAAACTAAGGACGCCCCGCCCGAAATCGTGCAGAACGATTGGCTCGACATCCGCCGCGTGCATGACCTGTGGGCTGACACGCAAAGCGATCAGGCCAATGCTCATGTCTATGACGCCAAGATTTATCGCCACGTTTATGATCGCCTGATGCGGCACCGCAATTTGCAGATCCTCGATATCGACCGGACATTCGAAACCAAAGGGTCGGCTTATGAACGCGCCGTCCCGGTACAAGAGCTGACGGCAAGCGCCGAAGAAATCGATCAGAGCTATGGCAAGCTTCAAGGACTGTTCCCAGGCGACAGCGTCGGCCCGGTGGTCGAGCGCTGGTATGATTATTGACATGCTGCGGGCGCTGATCCCGACAAAGGACAACACATGACCCTGGACCAATCTCGCATTGATGAACTGCGTGCCCAACCCGTGGCACCCGGGCAGAACTTCATCGACGGTCAACCCTGTGCAGCAGGTGATGGCGCGGTGATGCCTGTGATCTCTCCGATCGACGGCACGAAGCTGACCGAACTGGCAGCGTCTGGTGCCGCCGACGTGGACCGCGCCGTGGCCTCAGCCCGACATGCGTTTGATGCCGGCCATTGGTCCGAATTGGCGCCGGTCGAGCGCAAGCGCATCCTGCAACGGTGGGCGGACCTGATCGAGGCGCAAGCGCTGGAGCTGGCTGTCTTGGGCGCGCGCGACAATGGCACTGACATCCGCTCGGCCCTCAAAGGCGAGCCGCTGTCTGCGGCCCAAACGATCCGCTTTTATGCCGAGGCGATTGACAAGCGGAACGGAGAAATCACGCCAACCCGCAGCGATGTGCTGTCGCTCATCGACCGCGAACCAGTGGGCGTGGTGGGCGTGATCACGCCATGGAACTTTCCGCTGATGATCGGCGCCTGGAAACTGGCGCCCGCCTTGGCGGCAGGCAACTCGGTAGTGATCAAACCATCTGAAGAGGCCAGCCTGTCTACCCTGCGCATCGTGCAACTGGCGCATGAGGCGGGGGTGCCGCCCGGAGTGTTGAACGCCGTCACCGGACGCGGCATCGACGTGGGCGCCGCCATGGGATTGCACATGGACATCGACGTTCTGGCCTTTACCGGATCGGGTGGAGTGGGCCGGCGGCTGATGGAGTATTCCGCCCAGTCGAATTTGAAACGGGTCTATCTGGAGCTTGGCGGCAAGTCCCCCAACATCGTCTTTCCCGATGCGCCCGATCTGGACCGCGCAGCGGCGGAAACAGCGGCCTCGATCTTTCGCAACAATGGGCAGGTCTGCGTCGCGGCCTCGCGCCTGATTGTGCATCGCGACATTCACGATGATTTTCTGGCCAATGTGCGGGAACACGCGCAGGCAATGAAAATCGGCGACCCCTTGGACCTAAGCCTCTCAACCGGCGCATTGGCCAACGCCGCACAGCTGGACAAAACCCAGTCCGCCGTATCCCGCGCGCTGGAAGAGGGAGCCTCGCTTTGGACCGGAGGTCATCAATTGCACGCCGACAGTGGTGGGTTCTACCACGAGCCAACTGTGCTTACCGGTGTGACTTCGGCCATGGATATCGCCCAGAACGAAGTATTCGGCCCGGTGCTTGCCGCGCGCAGTTTTGACACCGAAGATGAGGCCGTGGCGATCGCCAACGAAACCATCTACGGCCTGTCATCGGTGGTTTGGTCGCGCGATATCTCGCGCGCGCACCGGATGTCACGACGCATCAAGTCGGGAACGGTTCAGGTGAACTGTTTCAGCGGCGCGGATGTGACCTCGCCGCTGGGGGGTGTGAAGCAATCCGGAAATGGTTCGGATCGTTCGCTACATGCGCTTGAGAAATACGAGAACCTCAAGGCAACCTGGATACAGCTCTGAGCCTGTCGGCTCAGGGCATCGCCGCAATCACAAGGATTTCGACCTTCAGGATTTCGCGGGCCAGTTTTGCCTCGCCGCAAGCACGTGCCGGGGCGAACCCCGTCGGCACCCAATCGTTCCAAACCAGGTTCATTTCGGCAAAATCCGCCATATCTGCCAACCAGATCGTGGTCTGCAGCAGATGTTCCTTGTCAGTTCCTGCCTCGGCCAGCAAAGCATCCACCTTGGCCAGGCAATCGCGTGTTTGTTCGGTCACGGTATCGCCCTCGGCAACCTGACCACTGAGGTAGACAACCCCATTGTGCTTGACGATCTTGCTGGCGCGCTCGGTGGTGTGAAAGCGTTCGATCACGGGGTATCTCCAATTCTGACCATGGGAAAGCTGTTGGGCTTACTCACCAACTCGCGGTCAAAAGAGCAACCCTGAATATAGCAGAGCCGTTCAGTTTTCTGCCTCGCTCCCGTCGAGATTCTCCAAGAGCTTGCTCAAGAGCCGATTTAACTCGGCCACATCCTGACGTGAAAACCCGCGTAACAGATGTTTCTGTCGTTCAAGTGCGGTCACCAGAACATCATCGTGCAGCTGTTGCCCTGCATCGGTCAAAAACCATTCCTTACGGCGTTCATCTGGACTGTTGCATTGCGCGCTGGCCAAGCCCGCCTTTTCCAGGCGGGCCAGACTGCGGCTCACCGCGCCCTTGTCGATACCGATCGTGGCGCTGGCGTGCGACACGCTGCTGCCAGGGTCGCGAGTCAGGCTGACCAGCATCCGCCAGTCCATTGCCCCGATACCAAAAGCGTTCTGGTAGTGGCGCGAAGCATTGCGGGTGAACCGGTTGGCGGCAAAGTTCAACAATACCGTTGGAGAGCGTGAAAAGCTCAAGGTCTGTCGACCATCCTGTTCCAAATCGGTCAGGAACATCTCGTCCGGCAGATCATCTTTTTCCGTCATCAAAACCTCGCTTTGTCGCGACCCTAGCGAAATCGGATTGACTCAACAACATCCAACGTGTTGACATGACAACATACCACATGGGAGACCCGCCAAATGTCCAATGTGCCAGTCTATGAGATCGATCCACAGGCGTTCTGGAAAGACCCCTATCCGGATCTCAAACATTTGCGCGCGAACGCCCCCGTTGCCTTTGTTCCGCAATTGGGGGCGGTGCTTGTCACCCGCCGCGACGACATCTTTGTGAACGAGAAAAAGATCGACATCTTCTCATCAACTCAGCCCGATGGGTTGATGACCCGCCTCATGGGTCAGAACATGATGCGCAAGGACGGCGACGCGCACATGGCTGAACGCAAGGCAATCTTTCCGACGGTTTCGCCCAAAACGGTCAAGAACACCTGGAAAGCGCAATTCGTTGACATGACCGAGGCCGCGCTGACCGAGTTGCACCCCAAAGGCCGCGCCGACATGGTTCTGGACATCGCCAAGCGGATATCGGGGGACGCGCTGCGCGTCATGACCGGGCTGACCAATATGAGTTGGCAGGAAATGGACCGCACCAGTCAGGGCATGATCGACGGCTGTGCCAACTATACAGGCGACCCCGAAATTGAAGCCCGTTGCCATGATTGCACGGCATCCATCGATGAACATATCGCCGCGCGGAAACCAGAGCTTGAGGCGAACCCTGATACCTCGCTGTTGTCTGTACAGATGCAAGCAGGTCTGTCGGACGAGCAGATCAGCGCCAATATCAAGCTTGCAATCTCTGGCGGGCAGAATGAACCGCGCGACGTGATCGCCGGGGCGATCTGGGCCTTGCTAACACATCCCGATCAGCTTGCGCTTGTTCAACAGGGCAATGCCTCTTGGATGGACGTGTTCGAAGAATACGCCCGCTGGATGTCGCCAATCGGCATGTCCCCACGCGAGATTGCGAAGCCGCATGATCTGCACGGTGTAGCGCTTGCTCCGGGCGATCGGGTGTTCTTCATGTTCGGGTCGGGCAATCGCGATGAACATGTGTTCGAACGGCCAGATGAGTTTGACCTGACCCAGGATCACGGCCCCTCGATCGCTTTTGGCGCCGGTCCCCATTTCTGTGCCGGGGCCTGGGCTGCCCGATGCCTGATTGCTGATGTAGCTTTGCCGATGATCTTTGAGCGACTTGGAAATCTGCGACTGGCAGACGAGGTCCCATTTGGCGGGTGGGCTTTTCGTGGGCCGTTGACCATGCCCGTTGCCTGGGACGTCTAGGGAAGCGATTGATCTCTACTCTTTTCCCGGGCGAAGGATTTGATTACCCTTTTGCGACTGCTTGCGCAGACCCGTTCCAGAGAGTTGATCATGTCCGATCCAACCAACCAGAACCAAAACCCCCGGATCACAGTCGGGTTTCTACTGTTTCCTGGTTTTCCAATGTCCTGCCTGACGTCGGCAATCGAACCTTTGCGCGCCGCCAACGACATCACCGGAACACAAACCTTCTCCTGGGCCCTGCTGACCGAAGATGGTGATGTCGTGCAATCCAGCGCTGACATTCCGTTTCAGGCCAACCGCGCCCTGGCTGATGCCCCAGATCTGGACATGCTGTTTCTGATGTCGAGCCCGTCGGGTACCTTCGCGACGCCCAAATCGTCAAACGGGCACCTGCGCAAGATCGCCCGCCATGGGGCCATCGTCGGCGCCGTGAGCGGCGGTATTTTTCCGCTGGCTCATGCCGGATTGCTGGACGGATACTCCTGCTCCGCGCATTGGTGCTATAGCGCCGCGTTTTCCGAGGCCTTTCCCCACCTGCAACTGAGCGACAGCCTGATCCAGATGGACAAGCGCCGCTATACTGCTTCGGGGGCGGGAGCGATGTTTGACCTCATGCTGCATGTGATCGAAGACACCTTAGGCGCCACCCTGATGACCGAGGTCGCCTGCTGGTTCCAGCATCCGGTGATCCGCAGCGAAGGCGTTCGCCAGAAAACACCCGCCTTTGCCTGCGATAGCACTGCGGACGGGTTGCCACCCATCGTGTCCAAGGCCGTCGAGCTGTTCGACCAGAACCTGGCTTATCCCCTGCCAATGAGCGAGATCGCCGATCAACTTGGTGTCTCGGCCCGCCATCTGGAACGCAGCTTCAAGGCGACAATGGGGGAAAGCCCCGGCAAGCATTATCGTGATCTGCGGATGCGGGCCGCACGGCAGATGGTGCTTTATTCCAACGACCCGATCAGCCGCATCGCCCACGCGGTGGGGTATGAAACCTCGGCTACGATGATCCGCAACTATCGCCGATGTTTCGGCCTGTCCCCGCAGGAAGATCGTCGCAACATGAACCCGTTTCGGGTCACGGCATCTGACAGAGCCTCGCGCCATTAAATCGAAAATCCGGTTCACCGCTGTTGACCACACCCGTCAAATTGCAATTGAGACCAATAACCCGAGCTTAGCGAGTCCCCCACGCTTTGTTCTTGTCAGTCAATTTTTTTCTTGGTACGAAAATTTGGACACGTCGGACCTGATCCGATCAATCGTCTCCCTGAGTATCCAGACTCAACCAGGCAAACGGGGGCCCATGATGCAGAAAGATCTGACAGGAACCGGCGCATTTGTGCGCAATTGCTGGTATGTGGCCGGCCGCAGTGATGATTTTGACCGTTCGCTCAAGGCAATGACCTTGTTGGCCGACCGCATCGTTCTGTTTCGCGGCGAGGCGGGCGAACCCATCGCCCTCGAAGACGCCTGCCCCCACCGCAAGTTACCGCTGTCCAAGGGCAGCATCCAAGGCAGCACTGTCGTCTGCGGCTATCACGGGTTGACTTTTGATTGCACCGGCAGCTGTGTTGCCGCCCCGACGCAGGATAACGCCGTCCCCAAACGTGCCGTGGTCCGCAGCTATCCGGTCGAAGATCGTTATGGCTTCCTGTGGATCTGGATGGGTGAGGCAAACGATGCCGATCCAACCGACATCATTGACATCCCGAACTTTGACAACCCGACATGGGGCAAGACCAAGCGCGGCGCGATGGAGATGAAGTGCCACTACCTTTACATCACCGACAACCTGCTGGACCCCAGCCATGTGGCTTGGGTCCATCTGACGTCTTTTGCAGGGGCCGGCACAGACAACCGCCCGCTTGATCTGGAAGAAGGCGATGATTTCGTGGTCATTTCCCGTTGGATCGCCGAGGAACCCGCCCCTCCCTATTACGCTCAAATGCTGCCCTTTGGCGACAATTGCGACCGCAAGCAACACTATGAATGCCGGACCCCATCGACCGCGATCAACATGTCCATCTACACCCCTCCGGGCGAAGGGGGAGCGGACAAGCCGGTGTCCGAGAATGCGTTCATCAACATCTCGTACAACTTCATCACTCCAGTGGACGAAGAAACCTCTCTCTATTTCTGGTTCCAGCATCGCAACATGTTTGCGGATGACTCAAGCATTGACGAAAAGATGTTTGCCGGCGCCATAATGGCATTCAACGAGGACAAAGAGGTGCTGGAGGAGGTACAGATCGGGATGGCAAACCGCAAAACTCCTTATCTGAACCTTGGTCTGGACGCAGGCGCGATGCGGTTCCGACACAAGGTCGCGCAACTCAGCACGGTGGAACAACCCGGAGACGCATGACCGACCTGACCCACCTTGGCGTTTGTGATCTGACCGCACGCATCCGCGCTGGACAGGTCAAACCGTCCAAGGTGATGTCGGCCCACCTGACCCGGGCCGCGCAATTGGGGGCGCAGGACGAGGTATTCCAGTTCATCGATCCGTCGCTCGCGATGGCGCAGGCGCAACTGGCTGATGTGATGCCTGCCACCGGGCCGCTTCATGGTGTGCCCTTTGCAATCATGGACACCATCGACACCCGCAGCATGCCCACAAGCTGGGGCGCGCAGCTTTACAGAAACCGCGTACCCGAACGGAATGCATCCTGTGTTGATGCTCTGTTGTCAGCCGGCGCCATTCCGATTGGCAAAACAACAACACCGGCTTTCGCAATCGGTGAGATACCCAATGGTGCGGCAACTGCGGTGGCCCAACGTGTGGCAGCGTTTGCGTTGTGTTCCGGGTCTCCACTGTCAACCAACGCCATTTCGTTCAAACCCACACGGGGGAATTGCGATCTGCGTGGGATCATCGGGTTATCTGACAGCCTTGATGGGCTCAGTTTTCTGGCCCGTCACCTACACGACTTTCAGGCCTTGATGCCCTTATTGAACGACGATGAAGGTCAGAATTCCGATGTAGATGAGCCCCGCATCGGTTTCCTGTCAGGATCATTGCCCCATGAGATGTCCGATATGCTCGCAACCGCCGGGTGCGTGCCTCAAGAAATTGCCAATTCGCCGCAGTTGAACACCCTACCCCAAGCCCTTGATACAATCCTGGCCTTTGAGGTTGCCCGATCCCGTGCCGCTGAAGCCGCTCTTGGCCCGGCTCGCGTCGGCCAGCCTCTGTGCGATCTGGTGACGACTGGGACCGGGATCGGCGATGTCATGTATGTTCAGGCACTGGAAAAGTGGATCAAGGCACATGACCACATCGATGATATGCTTAGGGAGGCAGACATCTTGCTGGCTCCCTTCCAACAATCTCATTGGACGTCGATGAACAACCCCTGCGTGACCCTTCCCGGCGGAGTGCAGTTTATCGGGCGTCAGAGGCAGGATGCCCGGCTGCTGAACATCGCGTGCCGTTTTTTTGAGCGCACGCAAGCCTCCACCTGATCGGCTAACCCGAAATCGGTTTCAATCAATCGCCTGCCTCGGCTAAGAAGACCGCAACCCTTGTTTGCACACGCTGGTGTCGGAGGCCGCATGTCACTGAAATCTGAAATCCTGGACCTGTCCCGCCAATCCAACATAGGCGCACTGACCCCTTGGTTCGAAACCCAATTGAACGCGCACATCGAAAGCGGTGCCTTTGCACAGGAAGAGACCCTGCGCGAAGACATGGCTCGAATTCTGGACGATCTGGCCGCCTATCGCGAACAAAACGGCATCGGCGCCGCGGTCATCGGAATGTCCGGCGGCGTGGACAGTGCCCTGACAGCAGCACTGTTCAAAGCAGCCGGTTGGCGGGTGGTCGGTCACACCATGCCCATCGAACAAAACCCCGAAGAAACCGCACGTGGTGAGGAAGCGTGTCATGCGCTTGGCATCGAACATCACAATATCGACCTGACGCCTCAGTTTCATTCAATGGTCGAGGGGCTGACCACATTGGATCCGGCCCTGTCCAACGGTGACGACGCGGGCCTACGCATCCGACGCGGCAACATGCGGGCACGTCTGCGGATGATCACGCTTTATGATCAGGCGCACCGCTATGGCGGGATCGTGGCCAGCACCGACAACTTTTCGGAATTGGCAGCGGGGTTCTGGACGCTGAACGGTGACGTGGGGGATGTGGCGCCGATCCAATCGCTGCTGAAATCCTGGGAAGTGCCGTGGATGGCGCGCGAGATTGGCGTGCCCGAAAAGACCTGGCGCGCAACGCCCACCGATGGATTGGGCATCAGCGCAGGGGACGAAGCACAGCTTGGCGTCAGCTATCTGCAATGGGATCTGATGGTGTTGGCAATGGCCGATGCGCTGGTCGCTGACCCGAATCTGACCCGGACATCGCTGCCTGATGCATTGGGATTTGGCAGCGATGCCGAAGGCCACCGGGTTCTGGAGTGTGTCTCAGGTCGCTTGGGTCGGACATGGTACAAACGCGTCGGCACCTTCAACCTCGCCCACCCACGCGAGGCGCGGTACGAAGCATTGGCCGGGATCGACCAGGCACTTTTTGTACCCAACTTGCTGAAATAACTGTCTTTTCGAACACCTATCAAACGCCGGGTCGCTATCGATCCGGCGTTGCCGGTTTCTCTCTTTCTACTCTCAACTTCGGGACTTGGCGACGCTGCGAAACTAGCGTCAATTCGCTGCACGGCAGCATTTCCACTTGCGCCAAACCGCTTTGTAGATAAAAAACCATCTTATGCGTCAGGCAGGGAATTTTTATCTATAAAAGGAGCACCGACGTGCTGGATACAACAACGCTTCGCACGGATTGGACCCGTGAAGAGGCGGAAAAGATCTATAACCAACCCTTCATGGATCTGCTCTATCAGGCCCACACGGTGCATCGCACCCACTTCGACCCGAACCAGGTTCAACGCTCAAAGCTTCTGTCGATCAAGACAGGCGGCTGCGCTGAAGATTGCGCATACTGTTCACAGTCCGCCCGCAATGGCGCCAAGCTGTCGGCCTCGAAACTGATCGAGGTTGAACGCGTGATCGCCGAGGCCCGCAAGGCCAAAGAAGGCGGCGCGACCCGCTATTGCATGGGCGCGGCCTGGCGTTCGCCCAAAGACCGCGACATGGCCGCACTTGAGGCGATGATCCAAGGCGTCAAGGATCTGGGGATGGAAACCTGTATGACCCTGGGCATGCTGGACGACAACCAGGTGTTCCGCCTGCGCGACGCCGGTCTGGATTACTACAACCACAACATCGACACCTCCGAGCGGTATTACTCGGAAATCATCTCCACCCGCACCTTTGCCGACCGCATCGACACGCTGAACCGCGTGCGCGAGGCCGGCATGAAGGTCTGCGCCGGTGGCATCGTTGGCATGGGCGAACAGCAGATGGACCGCATCGACATGCTGGTCTCGCTCGCCACACTGGAAGAGCACCCGGATTCGGTACCGGTCAACATGCTGATCCCGATCGCCGACACGCCGCTGGCAGATGTGGAAAAGCTCGACCCGATTGAATTTGTCCGCACCTGTGCGCTGGCACGCATTCTGATGCCAAAGTCGCATGTGCGCCTGTCCGCAGGCCGCACTGACATGACCGAGGAAATGCAGGCGATGTGTTTCTTCGTTGGCGCCAATTCGATCTTTGTGGGCGACACCTTGCTGACCGCTGACAACCCTGAAGAAGACAAAGACGGTCAACTGTTCGCCAAGCTCGGCATTCAAGCCATGGCCGTAGGGTGTGACGCCTCGAAATGACGTTCTTTGCCCGGCAAGACCGCGCCCTGGCTGCGTTGCAGACAAGGGGCCGCTACCGCGCGTTGATCGCGCGGACCGGGCATGACTTTGCGTCAAATGACTATCTCGGGCTCGCTGAGTCCGAGGTTCTCAACACCGCGGCGCGGAGCGCCTTGGAGCGCGGCGTTCCTGTCGGGGCCGGCGGCTCGCGCCTGCTGCGCGGCAATGCGGATGAACACGTACTGCTCGAGCAGGAGGCTGCTGCGTTCTTTGGCACCCAGGCGGCCCTATTTATGGGCGGCGGGTTTCAAGCCAACACCGCAATCTTTTCCACGCTCCCGGGGCATGAAGATCTGGTGCTGTATGACGCACTGATCCATGCAAGCACGCACGACGGGATGCGACTGGGGCGGGCTGAAACCCGCGCCTTTGCCCACAACGATGTCAAAGCAGCCAAAGAAACTATTAAAAGCTGGCGCACCGAAGGCGGCACTGGCCAGATCTGGATTGCAATCGAGAGCCTGTATTCCATGGATGGCGATCTGGCCCCTGTGGCCGAGTTGATGAAACTTGCCGACACTCATGGAGCCGTTCTTGTCGTGGACGAGGCCCATGCAACCGGCGTCTTCGGCGATATGGGGCGGGGTCTGAGTCATGCTTTTGCGGATCGCGAGAACCTGTTGACCCTTCACACCTGCGGCAAGGGCTTGGGTGTCTCGGGCGCCCTGATTTGCGGCGCTCGAGTGTTGATCGACACCCTGATCAACAAGGCGCGCGGGTTCATCTTTGCCACCGCACCTTCGCCGCTGAACGCCGCACTTGTTCGAGCCGCGCTGAACGAATTGCGCGACAACCCGGCCCGACAAGTGGCAGCGCAGGACCTGATGAACCACGCACACAAAGAGGCCCGAGAGCGTCTTGGATTGGCCGGTTTTCAAAGCCAGATCATGCCGATCGTCATCGGTGCGGACAAACCAACAATGACGCTGGCGCAATCCCTGCAAGACAGAGGCTATGACATTCGCGGTATCCGCCCCCCGACCGTCCCACGCGGCACTTCGCGCCTGCGGATTTCCATCACGCTAAACACCCCCGCCCCCGTGATTTCGGAGATGTTCCGCGATCTGGCCCGGGCGAAGGAGGCCACCGCCCCATGACCCAACCCGTTATCGTCACCGGAACCGATACCGAAATCGGTAAAACCGTGTTCTCCGCCGGCCTGACCCGCGCACTGAAAGCCGCATACTGGAAGCCGGTGCAATCGGGCACCGAGGCGGAAACCGACAGCCAGATCGTCGCTCGCCTATCCGGCCAGCCCGTTCTGCCCGAGGGATATCTGCTGAACCTGCCAGCCTCACCGCACCTGTCGGCCGAGGCCGAGGGGGTCGAGATTGATCCGGCCACCCTGCACTTGCCAAAGATTGATGGGCCCTTGGTGGTCGAAGGTGCCGGGGGGTTGCTGGTGCCGCTGAACCGTCAGATGCTCTATGCCGACCTCTTTGCGGGTTGGCGGGCACCCGTGATCCTGTGCGCGCGCACCAAACTGGGCACGATCAACCACACGCTTCTGTCGCTCGAAGCGCTGCGCGCGCGAGACTGCACGGTTCTTGGCGTGGCTTTCATTGGCGAAGCCGAGCCGCTGGTCCAACAGACCATCATCGACTTTGGCAAATGTGCGCCCCTGGGCCGCCTACCCGTCATGGATGAGGTCACGCCCCAATCGCTGAACCAAGCCTTCGCCGACATCGACATGGACACCATCCGACAAGGATTGGCCGCATGACCCCGCTTGAATTCGACCAGAAACATCTCTGGCACCCTTACACCAACGTTGAAAAGCCCGGGCCGACTTTTGTCGCGAAAGAGGCCGAGGGCGTTTGGATCACACTGGACGACGGCACCCGCCTGATTGATGCTATGTCGTCGTGGTGGTGCATGTTGCACGGTCACCGCAACCCGGCGATCACGCAAGCTATTCATGAGCAGCTCGACTGCCTGCCGCATGTGATGTTTGGCGGCATGACACACGATCCGGCGATTGAATTGGGGCAAAAGCTGCTCGAGATCACGCCCCCATCGTTGCAACGGATCTTTTACTGCGACAGCGGCTCGGTCTCGGTCGAGGTGGCGATGAAGATGGCGGTGCAATATCAGCACGCCGTTGGCCATCCGGGCCGCAGCCAGTTTGTCACAACGCGCTCGGGCTATCACGGCGACACGTGGAAGGCGATGAGTGTCTGTGACCCCGTCACAGGCATGCACCACCTGTTTCAGGGTGCACTGAGCGTGCAGCATTTTGTCCCCCAGCCCCCAATCGCGATAGATCAGAATTGGCCGGAAGACCCCGCCTTGAACGGCACCGCCGAGCTGCGAGCCGTTCTGGAAGAGCATCACAAGCAGATTGCCGCTTTCATCCTTGAGCCGGTCGTGCAGGGCACAGGGGGCATGTACTTTTACCATCCCGAGTACCTGAACCAAGCGCGCACCTTGTGTGACGAATACGGCGTGCTGCTGATCTTTGACGAGATTGCCACCGGCTTTGGTCGCACCGGACGTCTGTTTGCCACCGATTTCACCAAGATCGAGCCCGACATCCTGTGCATGGGTAAGGCATTGACCGGTGGACACATCAGCTTTGCCACCACTATGACCAACGACCGCGTGGCGACAGGGATCGGGAACGGTGAACCAGGCGTGTTTATGCACGGGCCGACCTTCATGGCAAACCCGCTGGCCTGTGTCGCGGCCAAAGCCAGCCTCGACTTGCTGGATCAGTCCGACTGGCACGCCAATGTCAGCCGGATAGAGGCCGGTCTGACGGAACAGCTGGCCTCGTCCCGCGATTTGCCAAACGTAGCCGATGTGCGCGTGCTGGGTGCGATTGGTGTGATCGAAATGGATCACCGCGTCAGCGCCGATCAGGCCCATGGCCTGGCACATGACATGGGTGTGTTCCTGCGTCCATTTGGGCACAACATTTATTGCATGCCGCCCTTTGTCACCTCAGACGAAGAACTGACATCCATATGTGACGGTATGCTGCGTTTGGCGCGAGAGCTTTGATGCAGGTCGAGTGGCTACAACATTCCGGCACGGCGGATGAGGTGACCGTGATCTTTGGCGGTTGGGCTTTGGGGCCTACGCCGTTTGCGCATCTGCAAGGGCCGCAGGACGTGCTGTTTGTTCAGGACTATCGGGACCTCTCAACCACCCTGCCTGACTTGGGCTGCTATGCACGCACCACGCTGCTCGCGTATTCCTTTGGCGTGGCCTCATACGCGCATTGGCAGGCCAGCAACCCTGATCCGTTTGACATCAAGATCGCCGTGAATGGCACGTTCACCCCGGTCAATCGGACAACCGGCATCCCACCCGTGGCAATGGAAAAAACCATCGAGACACTGTCGCCGCAGGCCTACCAAGTCTTCCTTGCCCGCTGCTTTGACGGCAAGCAGGATCGTGCCGAGATCGACGTCGAAGCACGCAAATCGGAACTGATCGCCATTGGCGAACGGGGTGACGCGCCAGCGGTGCAGTTTGACCACATTTGGATCTCGACCAAAGACAAGATCATGCCCACTGCCAATCAACTGCGCGGGTGGCAGGGGCAATCCGAGCACGTCACACGGATCGACGCCCCCCATGTGCCATTTGCACGCTGGTCCACCTGGCAAGAGGTCATCGGCCTATGAAGTCCATTGTACTCGACCCTGATCAGCGCCGCGTCCGGCAGAGCTTTCGCCGGGGATTGGCCAGCTATCACGACAATGCCGAGGCACAGGCCAGCATTGCGCAAGAGTTGGTGTCGGCTCTTGAAACTCACATCACAACGCCAGTTAAACGCGCGTTCGAATTTGGCTGTGGCACGGGCCATCTGACCGCGGCACTGCGTGGGCGAACGGCCATCGACTGGATGCTGGCCAACGATCTGGTGCCCGAATGCGGCAATGCTGTGCGGGACACTGTCGATGCCTTTGTTGCCGGTCCGATTGAAACGCTGTCCATTCCGACTGAACTGAATCTCATCTGCTCGGCCTCGACAGTACAATGGATCCCGGACCAAACTCAGCTGTTGCAACGGCTCAGCGACCATCTGGCCCCAGGCGGCATGCTGGCGCTTAGCGGCTTTGGGACAGCGCAGTTTCACGAATTGCAAGCGTTGGGCTCTTCCGCGGCGGCTCCTGGATATTGCAACGCCGAAGATTGGGCGGCCAAGGTCCCCGCCTCGCTGGACATCCTCCACCTGGTGCAAGAGCCGATTGTCATGTGGTTTGACGGCGCCTTCCCCCTGCTCAAACATTTGCGCAAAACCGGGGTGAACGGGCAATCACGGGAACAATGGTCACGCGCGAAACTGACCGATTTTGAGCGTCGCTATGCCGAGCAATTCGGGAAAGACGGCAAACTGCCCCTGACCTACGATCCTGTCTGGATGATCGCGCGAAAAGGTTAACCCAAACGCGACAAGTGACGACGCAGCACTGCAACTGCGGTTTCCACGTCGCGACGGTTGATCGCCGTCATGATCGCACGGTGATCGCGGTCCTCGCGCTGTGACCAGGCGTTGGAATACGTCGCCAACAAATGCCGCGCGCTGAGCATCTGCAAATCCGTGATCTCGGCTTTCAGACGCGGCATGGCGCAGCCTGCGATGATCGCCATGTGAAAACGCCGGTTCTGCGCCTCCCATGTGAACAGATCCTTCGCCTCATCACAGGCAATGCGCGCCGCTTCGGCCTCTTGCCGCTGCTCCAGGGTCAGGTGCGCGACGGAATGACCAAGTGCCAACGGCTCCAGCGCCAGACGCATTTCGCGGATTTCGCGCATGTCAGCCGGATCAAAAGGCGCCACACGTACTCCGCGGCGGGATTGGCTGACCGCCAGCCCACGAGCTTCAAGCCGCAACAGAGCTTCGCGGACGGGAACATGGCTGGTTTCGAATGTGCGCGCGATGTGATCTTGGCGCAGCTTGGTGTCGGCCTGCAATTCACCGCGCACGATCTGGTCGGTCAGCGACTGAACGATCTGGTCGGAAATGGTCTGTTTGGTGGCCGATGTCATGTCGATACTGATAGAAACCAGGGGCCCAAAGGGCAAGCGGCTTTGGCCACTTTCAGGCTGTGACGTCAGGGGGTTGTCGCCCCGAGCGGTGCCTAGAGCTGCGCCGCCCAGAACCGATACCGATCCTGACCCGTGACTTCGCGGACAAGGTCAAGATCCGCAAAGATGTTGAGGTTCCGCCGCGCCGAGGGCCGCGAACACTCCGTATCCTCGGATACCAGCTCGACGGATGCGATCGGGTACTTCGTCATCGTTTCGATCAACGCACCCGGCGTGCGCCCAGACAAGTGGCTAGTGACCCGCTCGGCCCGGGCGCGCCAATCTGCCAGACGCTCCAGTTCCATATTTGCATTCAAGGCCCCCTGCCGAATGGCGGTGAAAAAGACCTCCAGCCGCGCCTGGGCCCCGCCTGCGTTATCGGTCAAACCATGGCGGTCAAAACGGTGGCTGTCCGCCAGCGGCAGGAAAGTGGCAACGTCGCCCAACCCTTCGCGTCCCAGAATGACGGCGGCGATGGTCGGCTCGAGCAGTTCGTCCCAGGGCGTGATGTCATGAGCACGCCACTGGGCAAAGGCATAGGCCGCGCGTGTCAGCGGATGCGCCGTGTGAAGCGAAGCAACGGTATCAGACCAATCCTGACCAATCGCTTCAAGCTCGAACCCGGTTGGGCGCCCCTCACCAGGCAGATCTTGCGCGTCGGTTTGATGGGTGCGGCCCAGAAAGTGATGGGCTCCATCCGTAGGCCCCCCACCTTGTACCGGGCGCGCCATAAGGCGGCGCATCGCCCAACTGGCTCGGGACAGATCGCGGGCCGTGTCGCCGGTGGCGATCCGCAACGCCTGATAGAGTGCGATGCGTTCCGGCCCCAGCCAAACGCCTTCGCTTCGCAGAACCGCTGAAACCGTTGCAAGCGCAAACCGTTCCTTTACCTGCTGAGGAAAATGGCGCAACCGCTCGGCATATCGTTCGACCGCTTGCGCAGTCGCCAACAGCGCGCGGTATTGAGCACGTTCAGCCTCAAGCCAGACCGTCGGGTCCAGACTCATTGACCTGGGGGCTATGGGCCAGGGTGTATCGGATGCATCGTCTTCGTCCGGCGGTCCGGGCAGGAACCACAGATCCTCGTCCGAGGGGTCTTCATCTGGATCGTAAGGCGATTGCAAAAGGTTCGATCCCTCAAGGTCAGCGCGCCACATCGGCGCCTTAGTGGTATCAAATGAAAACGGCCCCGCCAATTGGCAGGGCCGCGATACGCAAATGGCGTGACCTTACTTCAACCGGCGCACAGCACCCTTGGCGGCACTGGTGGTCAAAGCCGCATAAGCTTTGAGCGCGGTGGACACCGCCCGCTGGCGCGGCTCGGCCGGGCCCCAGGGCAAAGGCCCCATGGCCTCGCGGCGTTGCGCTAGCACATCATCGGACACAGCCAGGTTGATGGTCCGGTTCGGAATGTCGATTTCGATGAGGTCGCCGGTTTCTACCAGACCAATTGTGCCTCCTTCAGCCGCTTCGGGGCTGGCGTGACCAATCGACAAACCGGATGTACCGCCCGAGAAACGACCATCGGTCAACAGGGCGCATTTCTTGCCCAAGCCTTTGGATTTCAGGTAGGAGGTCGGATAGAGCATTTCCTGCATTCCGGGGCCACCTTGTGGACCTTCGTAGCGGATGATCACCACCTCACCTGCCTGAACCTTGCGGGTCAGGATGCCTTCGACGGCTGCGTCCTGGCTTTCGAACACGCGTGCAGGACCAGAGAACTTGAGGATGCTTTCATCGACACCGGCCGTTTTCACGATGCAGCCTTCCAGAGCGATGTTGCCGAACAGAACGGCCAGACCACCATCTTTCGAAAACGCCGCCTCAACCGAGCGGATCACGCCGCCTTCGCGATCGGTGTCCAATTCCTTGAACCGGTTCGACTGGCTGAACGCCTGCGTGGTGCGCACACCACCCGGCGCGGCCTTGAACAGCTCTTCGGCTTGCGGGTTATTGGCGACTTTGATGTCCCATTTGGCGATGGCTTCGCCCATGGACGCGGTATGCACAGTTGGTACATCGTCGTTGATCAACCCGCCGCGGTGCAGCTCACCCAGGATCGAGAAAATCCCGCCGGCGCGGTGCACGTCTTCCATGTGGACGTTGTGGATGTTGGGCGCAACCTTGCACAGGCACGGCACCTCGCGGCTAAGCCGGTCAATATCGTCCATGGTGAAATCAACCTCACCCTCTTGGGCGATGGCCAGCAGGTGCAGGACCGTATTGGTCGATCCGCCCATGGCGATGTCCAGGCTCATGGCGTTTTCAAAGGCCGCAAACGATGCAACCTCACGCGGAAGCAGCCCGGCCTCGTCGCCCTCGTAGTGGCGCTTGGTGATGTCGACGATCTTGCGGCCGGCCTCCAGGAACAGGTTCTTGCGATCCGAGTGCGTGGCCAGGGTTGAGCCATTGCCCGGCAGCGCCAAACCCAGAGCTTCGGCCAGGCAGTTCATCGAGTTCGCTGTGAACATCCCCGAGCACGAACCGCAGGTCGGGCACGCGTTCTCTTCGATGTGCTTGACTTGTTCGTCAGTGAAGTTTTCGTCTGCCGCCGCGACCATCGCATCCACAAGGTCAACCTTGTTCATATCCAGATCAGCGATGTCGATCTTACCGGCCTCCATCGGGCCACCCGAGACAAAGATGACCGGGATGTTCAGGCGCATGGCGGCCATCAGCATACCCGGCGTGATCTTATCACAGTTCGAAATACAAACCATCGCGTCCGCACAATGCGCGTTGACCATATATTCGACCGAGTCCGCAATCAGCTCACGCGAGGGCAGCGAATAGAGCATCCCGTCGTGGCCCATGGCGATCCCGTCATCAACGGCAATGGTGTTGAACTCTTTGGCGATACCGCCAGCGGATTCGATCTCGCGCGCGACCATCTGGCCGAGGTCTTTGAGATGGACGTGGCCGGGCACGAACTGTGTGAAAGAATTCACCACAGCGATGATCGGTTTTCCAAAATCCCCTTCGCCGACGCCTGTTGCACGCCACAAGCTGCGAGCGCCTGCCATGTTGCGGCCGTGGGTAGATCTACGAGAGCGGTATTGCGGCACAGCTAGAGCCCCTCTTTCAGAATTATGTCCGAAGAACCCTTAAAGACCCCAAAGCCCTGTTCCAAGCGATAACCAACGGATTCTCGCCTGTGTTTGGAAGATTCTTACTGCCTGACCCCACCCCCTACAGTTTTTGCCGCTCACCGGTTTTACACAAGAGAACTCAAACCGCGATACACATTTGGTTCTCGCAGCGATCCGGCAAAGATCCGCGTCTGTCGAAGGGTTGTGTTGCAAGGTTCCTTGCTAGCTTAAGAGATTACGACAATCACCAGCGATACCACGAGAGCCTGAACAACGTCACACCCGCTGATGTCTACTTCGGGCGTGACAAAACCATTTTGGAACAAAGGGAAAAGATCAAGCAGAAGACGCTCGGAATGCGACGCTGGCATCACAGCCAACGCGCCGCATAATCAAACCAAACAGATGAGCCGAACACACTCTTAGTTTACGCCGCTCTTGGTTCCAAAAACTCTGACGACAGACAGGCGCAACCAAAGCCTATGCCGCCATTCCGAAGAGGCGCGCGAAAGGATGTACACTCAGATCGGCGGCAGCTTGCCTGTGGGTCGCGTCTGCGATGCCAACGACGTCGCACGTGACCCGACACCGGCAACGCAGGTTGCGAATTGCACCCAAAACTCGCCCTGCGTACTCCAAACTTTCAGCGCGAGGTGCGATGCAACTTTTGATCCCGCACCTGCCACCCGAACCGCGCTGAACCCCAGAAACCAACCACGAAACCTGATCAAGTAAGACAGGCTGCGGGTTCTTCGTCAAACGGCTGATCGACGGCCGGCCAGAACGGCACTCTGCGTTTCTTCAACTGGATGTTTCGGAACTCTGGCTGTGTTCCGCCGGGGCTCGCCACTTGAACGATGTGGTTCGAAATCTGGCTGAATGGTCCGTAGAAGTGAAACAGGGATTTGACCGCGACGGCTGACTTTTCCGACAATCGGATGCCGACCTGTTCAAAGGCTTCCGGGTGGTAAACTTGAACCCGCAGGTCATTGACCAAAAGGTCGATATCATTTGCCAATCTTAACCAGACCAACGTGCCAAGTGGTTCTTCACCCTCGCCCAAATGTTGACCCATACCTACACAAATATTCATCACCTTGGCTGCCACATCCAAAGGGGTTCCAGAAACAACTCCGGTCTTGCCACCAAGCCTTATGACCAGTTGACTGCCTATCCCTGCATCCTGACAAATCCGAACCACGCCTGGATCCCAGATGATCCCGCTGGCGAAATTGGTCATGCCACGGTCGAGCATGGCTGAAAGCAGATGGGTCGCATCGCCCGGCGCCCCGCCCCCCGAATTATCCCCCATGTCTGCCAGCACCGACAATCCCGCCGTCTGATCAATCGCTGTCAACGCCTCGGTGATCGGCACATACCGCGTTGTCACCGCGTTCCGCAGATCAAAGAAACGTTGGCCCATCTGCTGGGCCAGCCCCTCGGCCAAGGCTTGATTTCCATCCGTCACAACGAGCATGCGGGCACCCACATCAGCGACATCAGCCCACGGAAAGCCGTGGCTCAACGAGACGGACAAAACCCCGGGCTGCGCCTCTAGCGCGGTCATATCCGAGACGAAATCCTGCATCGCTCCCGTTTTGGTCAAATAAAGGTTCACCATCCGGGTGTCGTACATCGCCATGCGCGGGCTGATCAGCCCCTGATGCGCCTTGTGGGCCAGATCAAACAGCGCGACGGCGCATGGTCCTGCATCGTCGTGGGGGTACTCCTTGAACAAGATCGCAAGATCGCTGGCATCCAACATCTTTTCGGTCAGGTGACAGTGAAGATCCAAACTCACCCCGATGGTGGCCTGCGGACATTGCGCCCGTACGCGGGCCAGAATGTCACCTTCGCAATCCTCAATGTGCTCGGCCACCATTGCGCCATGCAGCTGCAACAGGATGATATCTGCCCCGCCACAGGCAGCCAGATCCGCAAGAATCTCTCCGCTGAGTGCGTCGTAACAGGCACGCGTTGTTAGTCCTGCAGGTTCTGCAATGGCAGCCAGGCTCTCAACCACCTCCCAACCCAAATCTTCGGCACGCGCGCGCCATATGTGCAGCGCCTCGGTCATCAGGTTCGGGGGGTCCTGCGTGGCCGTGCCGTGGCGTAGAAAATACTCCTCGAACCCCGACATTGCCGTTGGCATGGTGCAGAACGTGTTGGTTTCGGTCGACAGGGTCGCAATGAACAGTTTCACAGAGTCTAGGTCCTGAACACAAGGTGGGATGACCCAAAGGTCACCCCATATGAAAGAGTTGAATACAAGCCTAGATCGGGCTTAGCCCGCTTTCCACCAACGTTCCATAAAGCTGCTGCCATCCAAGTCCAGGTTCGAGCCGAACTTCTCAGGCGTGCCGACAGTTGGGCGCGTGCCAAAGACATAAGAGGCAAACATCGGGAACGCGACGCCACCTTGATTGGCCACGATGTCCTGCAGTTCGCCATACATCTCGCGGCGCTTGTCGGTGTCCAGTTCTGCGCGGGCTTCGACCAGAATCTTGTCGAATGTCTCGTGCGACCAGAAGGATTCATTCCAGGCCACACCCGACTGGAACGCCAGTGAGAACATCAGATCCTCAACCGGACGACCTGCCCAATAGCTGGCGCACCACGGCTTCTTGGTCCAGACCTCGGACCAGTAACCGTCATTGGGTTCACGCTTGACCGAGACATTGATCCCGCATTTCGCTTGCGAGTTCGAGATCAGGGTCGCCGCATCCACCGCCCCGGCAAAGGCCGCATCCGATGACGACAGTTCAACATCCAGCGACGATAGACCTGCTTGTTTGAGGTAGAATTTCGCCTTGTCGGGATCAAAGCTCTTTTGCTCCAACGCGCTGTTGAAATACCGCTGGCCGGATCCGATGGGATGGTCGTTGCCGACCTCGCCATAGCCTAACAGAATCTTGTCGACCAGTTCCTTCCGGTCGATGCCCCATTTGACCGCCTGGCGCACGTTGTTGTCATTAAACGGCGCGGCATTGGTCAGCATTGGGAAGGAATAGTGCTGTGTCCCTGCCACCGAATGCAGGTTGATCGCCGGGTTTCGGGTGATGAACTTTGCGGTTTTGGGGTCGATCTTGTCAGCCACATCAACAGTACCTGCTGTTAACGCCGCGATGCGGGTAGTGGCATCGAGGAGCACAAAGAGCTTCCATTCATCAACATAGCCCGCTGCATCGTTCCAATGGTTGGCGTGGCGTACCAGATCAGCGGACACACCGGGCTGGAAATCCTTGAGCTGGTAGGCGCCACAGCCGATGCCCGATTGCCAGTCAATGCTGTCGCCCTCGGCAGGTAGGATCGCAAAGCGATAGTCGCTCAGGATGGCGGGGAAATCTGCGTTACCACCCTCCAGCTCGAACACAACTGTGCGCGGACCATCCGCGCGCAGGGCTTTGACGCCAGCCAGCAAGGGCGCCCCAGTCGAGGTTGTCCCCTCTCCCCGATGATAGTTGATCGAGGCAATGACATCCTCGGCGGTCACGCTGCGACCGTTGTGGAACTCGACCCCATCGCGCAATTCAAAGGTCCAGACCGAGGCGTCAGGTGAAGCCTCCCACGATTGGGCAATCGACGACTGGACCGTGCTGTTGGCGTCGATGACGGTCAGAAACCCGTTCATGCCCAAGCTCAGCGGGATCAGGAACCCGGCCGAAATCTGGCCCGGGTCCAGCTTTTCGGTGGTCGAGCCATGACCGATGCCTGCGGCCAGCTGGCCGCCACGCTTGGGTGTTGCCGCCTCGACCCGGTCGGCCAGCATCGTCGCAGCAGTGACCGTCATGCCAGTGGCCAGAACGCCGCGCATGAACTGACGTCGATCCAGTTGGCGAGTTTGTAGGCGCTGTTCCAGCTGCCGCAGATATTGAAACTTGTCCATCCGTTGCCTCCCTCGGGTCCAAAGCTTTGAGAGAAACTTACGAATCGACGCTTCGTTAACAATTGCGCTAAGTTATGCTAAATTTAGCTAGTTTAAGCGAGTCCTGATGACGACCGATCTGCCCTTCAACCTACAGCACCTGTGTGCCAACCACCCGTCCGTCGCGGCGGTATGTCGGGAAATTGGCATCAATCACCAACAGTTCAGCAAGTATCTTTCGGGGCGTAGCCAACCTTCGCCCAACAACCTTCGCAGAATAGCAAGGTTCTTTGGTGTCGAAGAGACAGTGTTGTTGGGCCCTCACCCCGAATTGCGCAGACAAACCGCGCGGACCGCACGGTCCAGAACCGAGCTCCGGCGCGACCCACTGATTGACGCGTTTCCAGGGGATTTTTCCCGGTTACGCGCGTTTTTGGGATCTTATCGCGTGTTCTTTTGCGCCCCTAACGACCCGTCCAAGGTTGTCGTAAATGCAGCTTTTCTGGATGAGCGCGATGGCCTGGTCTTTAGCCGTGTTGTTGAAACGCTTGTTGATTCCCGTTCATCGGCGCGTCGCTGGACACGCTGTGACGGCAAGGCGTCTTTCACGGCGGGACAACTGTTTATCGTCGACAAGGAACGCGGCACCGATGCGCCGCTCAGCTTATACATCCTGAACAAGCAGCACCGAGATCGCTCTGGGAATCTGTTTGGCACGATGTCGTATCTGGCTTCGCTGGCCGGACGGCAGCCGACGTCATCCGCTGTTGTTTGGGCCAAAGTGCGCGCTACGACGCCTGTGCGAAATTTGTTTCAAGACT
This sequence comes from Falsiruegeria mediterranea M17, assembly GCF_900302455.1. Classification (GTDB taxonomy): domain Bacteria; phylum Pseudomonadota; class Alphaproteobacteria; order Rhodobacterales; family Rhodobacteraceae; genus Falsiruegeria; species Falsiruegeria mediterranea. Next base: position 156,505 of record NZ_ONZG01000012.1, on the reverse strand, counting down.
GCGGGATATACGAGCTTCACAGTCAAATCGTGCCACCGAAAGTGAAGCAATTTCTGACAAATCAAACCTAGGTCTCTGGTTTTGGATAGGTTGCGATAAATATGGAAGTCGCCCAGCAATCCAACGGTCCAGCGGGGCGTGATCCCGACTGGAAACACGCGCGATTTTTCACCCTCTGCATTCGAGCGCGTCGGCGGTCAAAGGCGAGTAACAGAACCGGATCTAGGTTGGGTCGTCTAGCAACGCGCTCTGGTAACCGAAAAGCGCAGGCAACCCACCTGTATGAAGCATTACAACTTTCTGTCCGGGTTGAATTTCTCCTGTACTCACCAAATGCAATAGCCCTGCGAAGGTTTTGGCTGAATAGACGGGATCAAGGAAGATTCCTTCGGTGCGCGCCATTTTTTCCAAGGCCGCACGGGTCATTCCACTCATTTTGCCATAGCCGGGGGAGAGTGCGTCATCCAATACGTTGATCTTGTCCTGTAACGGCACTGCGTCGATATCCAGCAAATCGGCCAGTTTCCGAAGTACGGTGCCCATTCGGGCCGTTTGTTTTTCTCGATCGCGGCGCACGCAGACGCCGAATACAGAGGCTGCATTTTCTTCCACGGCCATTCCCGTCAACACCCCACCATGCGTGGCTCCACTCCCCGACGGGACGATGACCGCTTCCGCATCTGGCATCTGCCGACACAATTCCTGTCCGGCGGCGACATAGCCCAAGGCGCCCAAGGGTGGATGGTTCAATCCCAGATGAATGACATAAGGTTTGCGCCCCTCAGATTTCAGTTCGTCGGCGCGCGCGTGCAGCGCAGCGTCTGCTCCGGCTTCGTCTTCACCTTCGGGATAACTCATGTGTTCGGCGCCCAAGATCTTTGCCAACAGCACATTGCCAGAGCTGTAATACTCTTCGCCCATATCCGGCACACGTTCTTCCAGTTGCAAGACGGATTGCATGCCCAATTTGGCGGCAGCGGCAGCAGCAGATCGAACAAAGTTGGACTGAACAGCGCCGGTGATCAGAATAGTATCGGCCCCTTGTTCCACGGCATCTCCCAAGTAGAACTCTAGCTGCCGTGTCTTGTTGCCACCGAACCCAAGACCGGTGAGATCATCGCGTTTCAACCAGAGGTCTATGCCCAGCTCCGACGACAGCCTGTCCAACCGATCCAAGGGTGTAGGACCTGACATGAGTTGGGCTCTTGGAAACCTGTCCAGAATGCTCTTTTGCGTCATCTTCTGCCTCTCGACTTTATGCGATCGTAAATGCGCGATGAAAGAGAACACCGCAGGCTAGAAAAGAAACCACTCTAATAGCGGTGGTAACGAGCGTCTGCGGCAAAACCGGCCTCACACGTCGGCCAATCAGGCTACTGATCAATGTCAGCGCAACGAAGCCCCAGATTTGCAGGCCATAGCCGAATGCTTGCGGCGTTGACAGGCTGTGCAACAGGAATGCGGTACCATAGCCCACCAAGGCGATAGGTTGGACCAGCTTTGCGACGTCTTTGGCGCCGCGGCCTTTGGCAATCAATCCAAAGATCATAAGTGGGCCGGGTGTCGCGGCCCAAACGGTCGCCAACCCTGACAAACAGGAAATGGTTAGGAACCCGGCCGTGCCAACAGAGCGGCGCAGGGGCAGCAAGGTCGTAAGAAGCCCGATCAGCAACAGGCTGGCCGTCAGGGCAAGGACAAACGCTTCGGTCAACCAGGGATAGACAGCGAGACCGACGACCACTCCGGCGAGGCAACCGATGATTGCCGTTCGAATGGTCTGACGGTCGGTGTTCAGCACATGTCGATTCGTCGCGACCACCGAAACAACGGTGTTCAGCAGCAGCAAAACGGGAACGGCCGTCGACGTGCCGAGCAGTATCATCATTGGCGGGCCCGCAATTATGCTGAACCCGATTCCAACGCCGACTTGCAGCATTGCGCCAAGGCCTATGGCGACCATCTGGATGGCAAGGTCAACGGACACTCAGTTTCCCCATGTCGCGTGTGTTACGGCTGAAACCTTATGTCCAAGGCATGTTGCCAGCATAGGGTTCGCGCGTCGCAACGGTATGGGCCATCTGCGCCAGTGTCGTCAAATCGAAGACTGGAAGTTGCAGTTCTTGCTGAAGTCGCGCGGCATATGGCGGCAAATCGGTACATTCCAGTACCAATGATCGGATGTCCAGAGCTTGGTTTTTCAGTCGCCGAGCGGCCCCAAGAACCTCGGCTTCGATCAGATCTGTGTCCATGCGGGTCCGTGTGTTCCGCAAGATCACCTCTGCGAATTCGCTGGTGTCCTCCAGCCCTTGTACCGCAACGGGAATACCTGCCGCTCCGACACCTTCGAAATGCCTCGGTGTCAGTGCCGATGCATCAGCGGTCAGCACACCAACTGGCGCGTTTGCTCCGGTCATGTGAAAGGCCAGGGGCACCTGGATCAGGCTGGACGCAAAGACGGGCACGGACACAGCTGCGGCAAGTTCCTTTTGAAACAGGGCCAGAAAACCACAACTTCCTGTGATGGCCCGAACGCCCTCAGCTTCAAGCCTTTTTGCACCTTCTATGAAAGGAGCGAGCAACTCGGGCGTAGGGTTGTTCAGCAGGGTCGGGACGGTGATGCCGTCGATCATTTCATAGAGCACCGGAAACGGCAGGCTGGATGGGTTCTTGATATGCCCCGGTGGTTTCGGGAAATAGCTTTCAAGGCACAGAACCCCGATCGAAGCCCCGCAGATGTTCTGACCGCCTTCGTAGATTGGCATGGTGCTTGGATCCTTTCGAATTGAAGATTTAGAAGCGGGCCAGCGAGAATGCATCCAGGCTGATATTTGGGCTGCGGTCAGACACGATGTCCGCCACAAGCTCTCCGGTTTTCGGAGCCATCATCAGGCCGTAGTGAGAATGCCCAAAAGCGGCGTAGAGCCCGTCCATGCCGTCGATCGGCCCAATCGCTGGTAAGCTGTCTGGGAACGACGGGCGTCGCCCCATCCAGAACTGCGCTTTGTCAGTATCGAGGTCGGGGACCATGGCTTTTGCCTGTTCGGTCAGGATCTGTTCCTTGCGCGGATCCGCGGGGGCATCGATGCTGGCGAATTCGGCGGTACCGGCAACTCGCAGACCGCTGTGCATCGAACTTGCAACAACCTTGGCATCCACATCCATGACCGAGTTATTCAGAACGGCTGAAGCGCATGGGAATTCTACGTGATACCCCCGCTCGGCCACAAGCGGAACGGGCAAGCCCAATGGTTTCAACAGATCCGCAGACCACACCCCGGCGGCAAGGATGACATGATGCGCATGCAGGGTCGCTTGCGGCGTGGCAAGATGCCAGCAACCATCCGGGGCTCGGGTCAGCTTTGTGACTTCGGTTCGCACAATCTCGGCACCTTGAGCACGTGCTTTTTCAGCCAGAACCGCACCGACACGTCCCGGAGAGGTTGCACGTGCTTGGCCTTTGATCACGATTGCGGCCTTAAAATCCTCGGACAAGGCAGGTTCCAGGTGCCGCAATTCCGCGCCGTCGACACGTTCGAGATCACCACCTTTTTCCCGGCGGATCAGATAACCCAGTCCGCCCAGATCAGCCTCTTTCACGTGGCGGAAAGCGTGGATATAGTAGCTGTCGGCGATCAGGCTTTCATGTCCGGTTCCGTGTAGGTGTCGACGATACAGATCAATGGATGGGCGACACAGGATCTCCATCGCATCGGACACTTCGCGCACGGACTTCTCGTCGGACTTGCCCAGAAAGCGCATCCCCCAAGGGATCATCTTGGGCCAAAATGACGCTCGAACCGACAATGCGCTTTTGGGATCCAGCAGCATTTTGGGGAGTTTCTTCCAAATGCCCGGAACGGCTTGAGGAATGATCGACCACGGCGACACCACTCCGGCATTGCCGAACGACGTTTCCTGCCCCGGGTCGCCTCGGTCCACAAGTCGGACCGGGATGCCCCTTTCTTGCAGGGACAATGCGCAGCATATGCCAACGATCCCTGCGCCGATGATTGTAACTTGTTCGGTCATCACATCAGGCCGGAGATTGGCTGCGATTGCGTGCGATCAACTGAGTGACGATGACAGGCGAAGCCACCGCCAATGCAATCAGATCGGCGGTCAGGCTAGGCGCGACAAAGATCACACCCGAGATGGCCAACAGGATACGCGACATCACGTTCAGCGGCTTCAGCCAGTACCCTACCACGGCCGCAGAGAGAGCGATGACCCCAGCGATACAGCTGGTCGCAGTGTAGGTGAACTCCCACAGGTTGAAGCCTGTTGAGGACACGAACAGCAGAACCGGCGCATAGACAAAAGCCATTGGCGCGATCACCTTGCCCAACCCCAGGGTAAAGGCGGACAAGCCTGTCCTGAAGGGGTTGGAGTTTGCAATGGCCGCAGCCGCGTAGGCGGATGTACAGACCGGAGGCGTGATCTCGGACACCACGCCATAGTAGAGAACAAACAAATGGCTTGCGATCGGTGGAACGCCGAGCTGTGCGAGCGCAGGCTGCGCGACAGAAACCAGCATGATGTACAGCGCGGTGGTCGGGATACCCGCCCCCATCAGGATGCAAACCACGGCAATGAACACCAGCGAAATGAACAGTTGCAGGTCTTCCATCGCAAACAGTTGGAAACTGCCGAACGAAATCATGTTGTAGAGATCAGCAGCCAGATTGCCTGCGCCTTGCGTTACCATAAAACCGATGCGGAAGCCGATGCCGGTGGTATTGATCACGCCCACCACGATGCCAACGGCAGCGGCTGCGGCACCCACGGCCAGCGAATATTTCACACCCAGTTCAACCGCCTGCAGCATCTCAGGCACCTCGATGCGCTTTTGCGGATTCAGGGTCGCAATCAACGACAGGCCGCACAGAATGGCCGTCATGGTCAGGTCAAAACCACCGTCCGAGAATTTCCAAAGCACAAATGCCAGGAACGCGGCCGCGTAGATCAGTGTCGGCGGTTGTTTGATCCGGGACATGCCGGCAATCACCGCCAACGAAATACCGCAGAAAGCGGACATGAATGGGGTGTAGCCTGTGAACAGCACGACCAGCAGGCCGATCAGTGGCACGATATTGGCCCAGCCTTCGGCCCAGACAGCCTTGAGTTGCGGCAATTGCTCTTTCGCCAGCCCCTGCAGGTTCAGCTTGCGAGCCATCAGGTGCACCACAGCGAAGACCCCGACATAGTGCAGGATGGCCGGAAAGATCGCGGCAATCACGATGGTGGTATAAGGAACCTCAAGAAACTCGGCCATTATAAAGGCCGCAGCCCCCATGATCGGCGGCGTGATCTGTCCCCCCGCCGATGACGCGGCCTCAACCCCGCCAGCAAAGTGGCCCGGATAGCCCAGGCGTTTCATGTTGGGAATGGTCAGTGCCCCGGTTGAGACGGTGTTGGCCACCGAAGAGCCCGAGATCGTACCGAAGAAGGCCGAGGAAACCACCGACACCTTTGCCGGGCCTCCGGTATAGCGTCCGGCAAGGATGGTGGCGTTGTCGATGAACAATTGCCCCAGACCGGTGCGCTGCGCGATCACACCAAACAGCACAAAGTGAAAGACGATGGTCGAAACAACCCACAACGTGACGCCGTAGATTCCCTCTTGTGGAAAGTACATCGACGACACGAAGGTTTTGAAGTTCACACCGGGATGCTGCAGCAAGCCGGGGAAATACGGACCCAGCAAGGCGTAAGAGATGAAGACACAGATGATCAGCGGCAGTACCCAGCCCAAAGTGCGACGCGCGATGTCCAGCACCAACAGGATGATGATAACCCCCAGCACTACGTCGTAGGTGTTGGGGTTGCCCATTCGGAACGTCTGTTCCTCGATCCCAAGGGCCGGGATACCGCGCCAGGCCATGCCCACATACAGCGCTGCAACGATGCCAAGCGCCATGAAGACCAGATCATAGAGGGGGATGTTGCCGATGCGGAACCGGCTGACTTTCAGCGCATAAAGGCTTTGCGATCCGATGATCGGAATGGTCGCGTAAACCAGAATGAAAAGCAGAGCCAGGTAGATGCCCATGTGCCAGTGGTCTGCAGGCAGGCCAAACCCGGCTGTGAAGAATTCGTAAAATGCCAGGATCAGGGCAACGACGCGGAGGACCTTGCCAGTGGTTGGTGTGACTTGCCGGACAGCGGCGCCTTCGTCGAACTGTTCCTCGATGGCGGCCAACTCTTCGGCCGTCAGTTCGTGGTCATCAAGTTTCTGGGTCTCGGACATGATGTGCCCCTGATTTCGCATAATTCAAGAGTGCGGTGCCCCGCATGAGGGGCACCGGCAACAGGTTTCAGTCGGTTGCGATTACTGAAGCAGACCAGCTTCCTTGTAGAACTTCTCGGCACCTGGATGCAGCGGGACACCCAATGCTTCGACACCGTCCAACGCTGTTTCAGCGGTAATCTGCTTGCCTTTGGCATGGCCGTTGTCCAGCAGCTTGCGGGTGTTGTCGTTCCACATCGCCTTGGTCAACTGATACACCAGATCCTCTGACAGATCCGAGGACACAACAAGCATGGCGCTGACCGCAGGGGTCTTGGTCTCCGCGTCGATACCTTCATAAACCCCGCCTGGAATGGCCGATGGGATATAGGCCGGGATGATCTCGTTGATCTTTGCCATGTCTTCGTCGGTAAAGGAATGCAGGTTCATACCCTTGGTCGAGGACAGTTGGACCATTGCGGCAACCGGCCAGCCTGCGGCATAGAAATAGGCGTCCAGCTGACCGTCGGCCAGGCGCTCGGCGCTTTGGCTGTTGTTCAACTCGGCTTCGTCCATGTTATCACGGTTGACGCCCCAGGCATCCAGCATCTGCAGCACGGCAACCTGTGTGCCCGACCCAGCCTGAGCGATGCCGACGCGCTTGCCTTCCAGATCACCCAGATCGTTGATCGTCGATCCGGCTGGCAGCACCAGGTGCAGGTCTTCAGGAAACAGGTTGGCCACAATGCGCAATTTGGGGTGCGGTTTACCTTCGAACTTACCCTCACCCAGATACATAGAGCGGGTGACGTCAGCAGCTGCCAGGCCGGCCTCAAGCTCGCCATTCTGCACGGCGGCGTTGTTGAAGACCGAGGCGGTGGTTGACTGCGCGATGGCAATCAGACCGGGAACGCCACACTGACCACCCTGATCACAGGGGCGCGAACCCGGAGGGGCCGAAATACCGTTTGCGATGGTCCCGCCGATGGGGAAATAGGTGCCGCCTGCACCACCGGTGCCAATGCGGAAAAAGGTCGGGTTCTGCGCCAGAGCGGGGGCTGCCAGAGCACCTGCCAACGCAAGGCCAGCCAGGCTTTTCACAAATTTCATCTTAGTCTCCCTTGTTGGATCGTTGGATTCGGTTCCGCCGAATTTTCGATCTTTGAAGCCTAGAGAAACTACGCATAAATACAAATTTGTTATATTTCACAAAACTAAACTTTACCTTATACATCTTTGCATGAACCTGACACAACTCACTGTATTCCGTGAAGTGATGGAAACCGGCTCCATCTCGCAAACCGCGAAGAAACTAAACCGTACTCAACCCGCCATCAGCCTTGCGTTAAAGAACCTTGAAAAGACGCTGGGGCTACCACTGTTCGAGCGAAAGGGGCGGCGATTGGTACCTGTACCCGAAGCCCATTACCTTTTGGCTGAGACCACAGGTATTCTCGATCGCCTCGCAGCGATCTCCAGCACAATGGAGGGGCTTATAAAAGGGCATTCCGGCAGCCTCAACATTGCTACAATGCCAGGTCCATCCGCCTTCTTGTTCCCGCGCTATATCAGCCAATCGGTCGGCGAGAACCCCGAAATACGTATCACATTGTCTACGCGCAGTTCGCCGCAGATCATGGAGCTTGCAGGCACGCAGAACATTGATTTCGGCTTCGCAGACTTCGAGCATTCAGACGGGAAAAAGCCTCAATACTCAACAGAACTGATCCGGGCAGATTGTTTTTGTGCCGTAGATAGAGACAGTCCGCTTGCTTCCCACAAGAAGATAAACGTTTCCGACCTTGACGGGTGCCCTATGGGAGGGCTGCACCCCACGCATCCATTCCAACGCAAAATTCGACAAGAATTTGAGGATGTATCCGCTGACTACAACCCAACGGTGACCTGTCAGTACTTTCTGCCTTTGATACCCTTTGTAAGTTCCGGTCAGTGCTACTCAATCGTGGATCCGTTGACCGTGGCGACAGAACGTGAACTAAACCTGTCAAACGGAAAGGTCGCGTTTTTACCATTCGAGAAACCGCTAAGATACGAATACGCACTTCTTGAGCCCGACCACCGACCGCCATCTCAACTGGCTTTGAAAATCAAAGCGGGCTGGAAAGCCGAGGTGTTAGCGCGGTTGGAAAGCGTGAAGGCCAATCCTCATGCAATTGGCATGGATCAAGCAGGAAGTGGGCAGAGTTAAATTGCTTTGTCTTTTCAAGCAGGCCGAACCGCAGCGGGCTGAATGCACTCCGGTGGGCGCTGCCAAAAGCGCACTCGCCCTGACAGATGCGGCGAATTTGGCGACTGAACCCGCTTGGCGAAGTAACGTCGACAGATGGACTGGTATTGAACATCTCAACCAGCCCATGATGGCGTCGACTATTCCGGGGTGCCTGTGAATGCGAGGTTCTCGGCCAGTTGTTCGTCCAGTTCCAAGAGTTTCTTACGCGCTCGAACATGTTCACGTTCGGCCCTCGACTGGGCTTTGGTCAAAACAGAGAGGGTGGCCCGTCCGCCAAACCGGGAAAGAGAATTGGTAAACGAACCGCCAAATTCAGAAAGCAGGGAATCCTCGGCCGAAAGAATTGCTTCGCTACTTCCGGGGTCTCCCTGGCGCCCCGCACGTCCAGCAAGCTGCCGGTCGATGCGCCGTGCGCTATGACATTCCGTCATGATGACGTGCAGTCCGCCTGCCGCCCGAGCCTGATCATCCAACAGGATATCTGTACCACGTCCAGCCATGTTGGTTGCAACAGTCACAGCTCCGCTTCGCCCCGCATCTGCAATGATTGCAGCCTCATCCGCATCCTGGGCTGCGCTCAGGACACGGTGGGTCACACCATGTGCGGTCAACACTGCGCTGGCGGCTTCGGATGCTGCAACTGTACGGGTCCCGATCAAGACGGGGCGGCCTTTGGTTGAAAGCTCTTTTGCCCGTTTTGCAACGCGCGCCCATTTAGTTGCGGCGCGGGCAAAAACCTGGGGGGGATATGTTCGACGGCGTGACCGTTTGTGCGTGGGGATAGAAACAACCGGCAATCCGTAAACGGTCCAGAATTCTCCTGCAGCTTCGGTCGCTGTACCCGTCATTCCACCAATGTGGAGGTACCTTTGAAAAAAGCGTTGAAACGTGATCTGCGCAAGTGTGACGCGACGCGTGGTGATGTCCACTTGCTCTTTTGCTTCGACGGCCTGATGAAGCCCGGCTGACCATGAGCGATCTGGCATCACCCGACCGGTATACTCATCAACAATTTCGACCTTGCCGTCTCGAAGGATGTAATGTTCGTCCAGGTTGTGCAGGTGAATGGCACTTAGGGCGGTTCGAATGGTATCGTCCAGGATCGGCGTCGGCCGCCAGCGCTCGGGCATCATATCTGTGCTTTCATCAAGATGATCGTGACCCGCAGGCGTCAGTTCGATTTGGCGGCGAAGCCTGTCCAGGCGAAAATCTTTACCTTCTCGCATCTGCGATGCGATGGCGTAGGCAGAACGGGACGCTTCTGCTTCAACCTCGGCATCCGAAGGCGGAACCGAAAGGATAAGCGGTGTGCGGGCCTCGTCGATCATTACGCTATCCACTTCGTCCACGATGGCAAATTGCAGGCCAGGAAGCAGGAGTTGTGTATTCTCGAAATAGGCGCGTGCGCCCAGACCAATGTCGCCAGTGCGCCCACCCATTGCAACGCGATCACGCAGAAAAGAAAAGGCAACCTCTTTGCCCGACGCATAAACAATATCAGCGTCAAAGACATCGCGACGTTCATCGTTTGAACAATCTGGTACCACCGCTTCGCACGTAAGACCCAAACGCGTGTAGAGCACTCTCATTGTCTCGGCATCACGTCCTGCGAGATAGTCGTTTGCCGTGATCACATGCACACGCCGTCCCGCCAATGCAGCAGTTCCTGCCGCAAGTGTAATGGCAAGCGTCTTACCTTCACCTGTCTGCATTTCGGCAACCGCACCATTCAATACGGCGCGTGCACCCAGAATCTGGGTGGCATAGTGCCGTAGGCCAAGCTCACGTCCGGCGCATTCACGAACCAAAGCAAAGCACTGGACCAGAAGCGCCTCTCGCGGTTTCGCGCGCGCCGCACGCAAACGATGCGCGACCTTCTTGATTTCAGCGTCGAGCTGATCGTCGGTAAGATCTGCGAACTTGCGCCCACGAGAAAGAACTCTCCAGGCAAAAATACGCGAAGGTCTGGCCTGAAGACGGCGACGCGGCAATGTGGTAAACGACTCGACCCACAGGTCGAGTTTGGACTTTTTGGGCTGGACTGCTGCCCGCGGATAAAAAGCCCCGCCAGAGTGGGTTGGAAATGTGTCAGACATTGAGATCCCGCAAGAAAACCTGACGCACTGCGCGCAAAAGCTGTGAGCCCAAAGGCGTCGAGCCATGATCAAAGCGAACCGAGACCCGTTCACCCAATGCCCTGAGTGGACGCCCATCAGCAGGCAGCACATCAATCACAAACACTGTGCCAACTGGGGTCAGTGGTTTGTCAGCTGTTGGGTCGATTGGAATGGGGCCACCGGCTTCGGTTGCCAAAGCAGCGCTTGGTAGAACCGGCACAGCCGCAGGTGTTCCACGGCTCAGACGCGCCGGAATGGCGTCCAGGGGGGCGCTGGATCGGCGCATTTGGACGTTGTCGATACTACGGCGCAACAGATCGATGTTCGCCTCAGGAATGACGACACGCACAGTACCGGGTTCGTCACCAATAACCCAGGCCAGTGCCTCTCCCTTTTGGACAAAACGCCCGACCAGGTCGTCGCCCGCCGGTAGCAGCAACTGCCCGGCAACAGGTGCAGTTACGATCTGTTGACCACGCCGTTCAATGGCCAGATCGCGCTCTTCTTCTGCCAACCCCAGTTCTTGCGCGATCAAATCCGCCTGGACCCTGTCGCTAACCAAAGCGTCAAATCGACGGAGCCTCAGTTCCTCGATACGCGCTTCAAGCTGTTGAACACGAGCGTCAAGAAGTGGGTCGGTGATACGAAGAATGGGATCGCCCTGGGCCAGAATCTGACCCGGCTGGGTAAGAAGCTCTTCGACGAAGCCGTCTGCTCCACTGACCGCACGAGACTCTTCCGGAGCCCGAACCACTCCACGTGCGATTGTGGCCGATGGAACTGGTTGTACAAACAGCGCCCAGAAAATACCGCCCGCCAAAACGCCGGTTACCAACAGCGCCCGAGTACGGTGACCCTCGAGTCGAGGGCTGCCTAAAACAAAGCGAACGCCCTTTACTGCGGGAACGACCAGCAGCAGGACACCCGCCCAAAACGCCAAAAGCAGACCCACCTCAAAGAACATTCCGGCGACAAGCAGCATGATCGTGAGCATGATAAGATAGCGATATATCAGCGACAGGGTTCCATAGGCCAAGAACCAGGCGGCCTCGCCTCGGGCCATGACGGGCGAAACCGCAGTTTTCATGCCAAACAGATATCGCTGTGCAAGGTACTGAAGGTATTGGGTAGAGCGAGTGCCCAAATTCGGAATTTCAACCAGATCCGCCAGCACGTAATACCCGTCAAATCGCAAGAGCGGGTTGCCGTTGAAAAACAGCGTCGAAATCCCAGCCAGAAGCATGACGTTCATGACAACGGCCCGCAGAAGACCGGGTTCAATCTGCACCCAAAGGATTACGGCTGCCCCAGCCAGGAAAAGCTCGACGACAATGCCGGCTGCAGCAACCGCGGCGCGCTGCCATTTGGAACGAAAGGCAGAAGACGCCGAGGCATCAACATAGGGGACCGGCATGAAGACAAGAAACATTATCCCGATCTCATGCACCTCTCCGCCCCAATGTCGGACCGCATAGGCATGGCCCAACTCGTGGATGGTTTTTACGAGAGGGTAAATGGCAATAATTATCAGGATGTTACCGGCTGTCAGCGCCCTGTCGGCAACATTGCTCTGAAGAGCTTCAAAGTTCTGGAGCGCGACAAAGATCCCGCCGCCGACGACCGCCAACCAAAGCAGGACCCCGAACCATGAAAACAGCGGTCGGACCAACCATGATGTGGCCTGGATGAAATTGTCTGGATCGATGACCGGAACCCGGATCGCAAGCGGGTTGCGAAAGCCAGCAAGACGTTTTTTGCGGTCTGCCTCACGACCGCGTTGCTGAATGCGCTCCATGTCAGGCGGAATGGCGGCATGCAAAACATCAGCTCTGTGCAGCCTGATCAAAAGTTGGATCACGTCATGCTGTGTCGGAAGATCGTCCCCCAAGGCGTCTGCCGTTGCTCGCCAGATTTCGTCCAGGGTCCGGCGACCATTCATCAACCCGATGATACGCCACGCGGTTTCAGAAGCACGCATGTAGGCTCCGCTGGCGTGATCTTCGATGACGTACCAGACTTGCCCGCGAAAGACCGACCTATGGACCTCTGCATGTGTCCGTAGCCTGGGTTTCAGATCTGCAACCCGATACCAGGAGGGGCTATGAAGCCCAGCAGTCACGGAATCCAACGCCAGAATGTCATACGCGCCCAATTGCGAATATCATGAGTCCAAATCGCCGGGATCGGTCTTTCATCGATGGTAATCTTCGCAATCCCCTCCATGCCCGGGCGCAAAAGCTCTGTCTTTTCGGTAAGCTGAGCGTCCACGCGGAACACGTTGCGTCCATCTTCGACGCCGGCAACAGAGGTCACGCGCCCGGTTTCCATCCCGAATGTCTGGCCAGGCAAGGCAGTCAGAACCACTTCGCCAGACAGTCCTTCGGTCGCCAGCGCCAAATCGCGTTCATCCACGGACAATATCAACCGATAGGAATCCAAGGGTGCGATCTCGTAGAGAACCTGACCGCGCGAAACGGGAGCGCCAACGGATTGGCCTAGATCACCTGACAGCACAACCCCGTCAAAGGGCGCGCGCATTTGTGTCCGGTCAAGGCGTTCTTCCAGCAACGCAATTTCAGCTTCGGTCTGGCTGATCTGGGTCGCAGAGATACCAATCGCAGCTCGGTCTCTTTCAGCCAGGGCTGTTTCGTATTCACGCTGTCTTTGGGCCCGAACTGTATTCCAGCGTGCAATTTCCAAACGAAGGTCGCGGTCATCTAACGTCGCCAGGATATCCCCTGACGCGACAACATCCCCGGGTATCGCAGCCGCAGAGGCGACGTAACCGTCCAGCGGAGAGGCAACAACCCGACGAATTTCACCCTCGACCCGGGCATCTGCGGTTATGTGAAAGGTTGCCGTCGTGTTCCAGGCCAGAACTCCTGCAGCCACGGCAAGCAGGATGGCGGCTTTTAAACCTGCCTTTCGGGGGCCAAGAACCGCAACAACGCCACGACCAATCGCAGCCGCAATCTTGATTGGAAGGGCGCGATCGTTCAGTCTTTTTTCTTCAAGGACCGGACCAAGGATCCCGGTGACTGCGGTTACCAATTCAACTTCTTCATCGCGAAATGGGCTATTGCCGCCGCGCTCCAGGACGATGGCCCCGGTCACCTGCCCACTGCGACGAAGCGGGACGGTCATGATCGCGCGAGGTGCCCCTGACCATATCAGTTCTTGATGCGCAGCCGTTAGCGTCAGCGAGTCGTCGCCGTCCTGGGGCATTCGGATGAGGCTGCCCTGGTCGATTGCTTCGTCCATACAGTCCGCGATCCTCTGAACCAGTTCGGAAGAGGCGGAAAAGCTGCCACTGTGCGACAAAGAAACGACCTTGGATCGTCGAAAACGCCTGCGACCCAAGGCAACCCGATCGCATCCAAGACGGTCGCAAAAATCAGTAATTGCTGTAGACGCAGCAACAGACCAACGCGGTTCATCCAAAGTGTCGGCCAAAAGTTCAACGGCTGCCCGCGCTCTCGCCTGGGTAAGTGCCCCCTCACGCAAGTCACGGGCCATCAACCCGAGTTCGATAGCTGGCAGTGCCCACTTCACGTCTTCAACAACGCTGCGCAGGTCAAGATCAGCTTTGACAGGCAACTGAACTGCAACAACCCCGTACAGAGCGCCATCGCGAAGTATTGGAACACCGATCGCACAGCAGGTCGCTCCGCGTTCTTGATACCCGCTTTTTACGATCGGTTTTCGTTGAGCAATCGTCAAATCTACTGCTGCGACAAGACCTTCGCCGGGTTCTGAATCGTTTGGCGCACGAGCTGCAAGTTTGTAAGGGCCAGTATCACGCGGACCCAACGCCAAGATAACGACATCTGCTCCAAGGCGTTCTTGAAGATGGCCTGACCAAGTTGTCCATGCCAAACCCTCTTCGGCATCGGCGGCAAACACGTGCGCTGTGTCGCTTGCGCCACCAACCGGCTCGCCTGTCAGTTCCAAATCTGATCGCGTGTCCACCACTGTCTCCCTTGAGGCAGGATTTCCCCGATGCTTTGTCAAGTCAACGAATTATGCCTGTTTTTCGATGCTTACCCGGTCTTGATGCAGATGCACGACACCGCTCCGTTCATTCAAGGACGGGTGGAAGCTCAACAGTAGTGGGAAATGGCCCACGGCATGAAGCCGTGGACATGATCACAGGGTAAAGGATGTGCCGCTGCTCGATGCGGACTGGACGAATTCTCCGGTTACTTCGTCATAAACCAAGAAGGTGCTTGGATCATCGTCAGACCGGTCATCCAGGAGCCAAGGCACATAGATCTCAGACTGAGTCACAATAGCCAGATAGCTGGCGCTGCGGCCATGCTGGTCCAGATCCGCACCCAATTCGTTCCATTGAACGAACACGTTCTTTTGCGCGTTGAGTGTTTTCCTGTCGCCATCGGCCAAGGCATCATTTGTCCAGGCGACGACCTGAGGCGCGCTGCCAGAATAGGCGACTTGCGTGCTGGTGGCATTCAGAAGAGCCGCAACGGCATGACGGATCAATGCATTTTCGCCACCCCCGTTGAGATCCAATGCATCAACCAGTGTCACATCGGCCAAATCCGAAAATTCTTCAGGAATATCGAAAACCGTCCCCAGTAGCTGATCCGGTGAATAAATCAGTTCACCGTCCGAAGTTGCTGGCCACGCCGAAGCATCGTGATGGGTCGCATTGTTTTTCCAGAAGCCCGGCGTAAGACCGCCACCCTGCCCTGCATCAACACCATGATGATGGGCCAGATCAGTATCGATAAGCGAGCGATCTTCTCCTGCAAACACGGCGGCAGCATTGCCATAAGCGCCCGAAGTAACCTGTGCATCAACAGCACCTTCGGATGTAAAGAGCCAGGTTTCATCCACATCCAGGAGACCATCGTTGTTGGTATCTCCGTCGACATAAATTGCAGCGAAGTCATCGCTGGTGTCGTCAGGTGTCCCGGCATCGTCGATCACCCCGGTTACCTTGTCCAGGTACACCTCGCGAGATCCGTCGTTGCTGACCAGATAGGTCCAAACCAGCGGAGTACCCTCGACAAAAATCGGCCCCGGAGCAGAGTTGGCATCTTCCAGCTCGGTCGGCGCGTAGACATCGACCGCATTGACCGCCTTGACCACAGAAACCCGATCAATGTGTCCTGTGATCCGGGCATTGTCGCTGGCCGACGCCTCTCGTGTCAGTTCATCGACCGCGACAACCGTCGCGATGTTTTCATAGTCACCTTCTGGTGCAACCCCTTCATCGAAATACAACCAGGTCTCGCCAGGATCGAGCTGGCTATTGCCATTGTCATCACCACTCATATAGGTCGGCGTGAAATCATCCGATGTATCGCCTGGCGTACCTGCATCATCACGCAACGTGCTGATCGTAACCGGCACATCACCAGTGTTGGACACTAGGTAGGTCCATGTAACAGTCGAACCCGCACTTACTCGGACCGGGTTAACGTCAGCGTCTTCGGCGTCTGTCGGTGCCAGCGGGTCAATTGCGTTGACGGCTTTCTCCAGTGTTACCGAAATCCGCTCTTCGGGCGGTGTCCCCTGATATCGGGCCAGATCGCTATCTGTTGCTTGTTGACCGTCTACATCCGACGCAACAACAGTGGCCGTGTTGACATAATCTCCGCCAATGGCGACCCCGGTGGCCGAGAACAGCCAAGTTTCTCCCCCGTCGAGAATTCCATTGCCATCATCACCCGCAACATAAATGGGAGCAAAGTCGTCCGATGGGTCGGCAGGTGTGCCTGCGTCGTCCGTCAGACTATCGATCGTAACCGGAACATCGTGAACATTTGAAACCAGATACGTCCAGGTGACCGTATCGCCCACAGTGACATCCACCGGCACTATATTGGCGTCTTCAGCAACTGTCGGATTGAATGGATCAACCGCGTCAATTGCTTTGACAAGCGTCACGACAGGAGCCTCGGGGTCATCAATGCCTGTGTAGTGCGCCAGATCGTTATCAGTGACCGGGGTGCTGTCCGTACCAATTGCCGCAACCACGGCCGTGTTGACATATCCACCTGGCGTCGCGGTGCCCGATGCGTTGAACAACCATGTTTCGTTCACGTCCAGTACAGAGTCATTGTTGGTATCGCCCGAAACGAACACGGGGTTGAAATCATCACTGGGATCGAGCGGAGTGCCTGCATCATCGATTAGGACAACATTCCTCAGGTCCGTGTCCCCTGTGTTCTCAACAAGATAAGTCCAAACCACTGTGTCGCCCGCGACGACCAACGGACCACCAGGTGCATTGGCATCTTCGGCATCAGTCGGGTTCAGCGGGTCAGCGGCGTTGATCGCCTTGACCAGGGAGATACCCTGTATGGCCGAAACACCCGTGTGATGATTGAGATCGCTATCCTGTGCAGTTCTTCCATAGATGTCACTGACGGTCACCGTGACTTCGTTGACATAGGCGCCTTCCTCGACTGTGCCAAACAGTTCGGCCAACCAGGTTTCGCCCGGATCAAGAAGACCGTTTCCGTTGTCACCGAACAGGTAGATCGGAGTTGCGTCATCGGCTGTGTTGCTCGGTGTCCCTGCATCATCGGTTAGGGCATCCAGGTTGACTGAAACAGCACCATCATTGGTGATGAGATAGGTCCAACGGACCGTCGACCCGATGTTCAACAGTGGGCCAGATCCAGTATCGGCATCCTCGGCGGTTGTGGGGTTCAACGGATCTGCTGCATTGATCGCCTTTTCAATGGTCACGGATGGCTCCGGATCGACAATGACCAGTCCGAAATGGTGGTTTTCGTCTGTGGCACTGATGGCTGGGCCACGGGACCCACGGGCCGTGACCGTGGCGGTATTGGAATATGCACCCGCAGTCACTGTGTAATCTGCAACGCCTTCCGAAGTATAGAGCCAGATTTCGCCCGGATCGAGCAAACCGTCACCATTGAAGTCACCCTCAACATAGACAGGGGAAAAGCTGGAACCGTTGGCCGAGGTGTCGCTCAGTGAAACGCGACTCAGAGCTTCATCACCCGAGTTGGAAACCAGGTAGGTCCAAACCACATCGGTACCCACGGCAAGTTCAACTGCCACGAGCGGTGAGTCCGCGTCTTCGGCAACCGAAGGGAACCAGGGGTCGACGGCATTGATTGCCTTTTCGACGCCAATTGCAGGTGTATCTCCTCCGGGATTTCCGCCACTGGGTTCGGCCGGGCCGGTCGGGGTCGAGCCCGCGGCGGTCTGAAGCGGAACACGAACGGTATCATCTTCAGGGCCACCGGCACTGTCATAAGCGCCACGGCCATTGCCGGGTTGCGGATCGCGCGGTGCGCCGTGTTGATCATTCCAGGCAGGATCCTGCGGCGTGACCATTGCGATCACATCGTAGGCTTCAACCCGGCTGGTCGCAGCACCTGTGGCCTCTGCAAGGTCCAGAAGAAATTCAACCACATGCGGCGACGGCAGTCGGTTCACCGTTGGCGCTCCGAACCGTGAGAACGGCACAATGAAGCTGTTGAATTCACCGGTCCAGTCGAACATCCGGTCCGTACCCGAGTTTGCGATCAGCACATCTCGTCCACCGCCGCCATAGGCAAAGTCAGCCGCCCCGCCGGTGGTTTCCGGTGTAACCGCACTGTCAGAGGTGTCGTTCAAGCCGCCGTTTGTACCAAGATTGTCATCCAACTGATGGTAGTCATCACCCCACCCGCCGAACATCCGGTCGTGACCCGTGCCACCAAACAGCACATCGTTGCCGTAACCGCCAAAGATCGCGTCCTTGCCGTCTTCGATCAGGTCGCCGTTAGTATCAAACGTCAGGAAATTGAGGAAATAGTTCTCAATGATCGGACGCGGGTCATCGGGATCATAAAACGTCCTGTAGGTGCCAGTCACCCGATCATAAAAATCGGTAAGGATACCCGTCGAGCCGTCATACAGCATCGGCGTGTTGGCAATGGCGCGTGTATCCTGGTGGAATATTGCCAAAGCTTCTGCGCCCGAGGCCGCATCGTCCCCGGCGCCCGTGTGAATGAAATCATCACCCAAGCCGCCATAGACGATGTCTGCACCGCCTTCTTCGGGTAGGATCGCATCGACAGTGATCTTCAAATAACCAGTCAGATCAACTTCGGCACCGATCCATGGACCCGGGATCGAGAGGGTTTGCTGCGCCTCTGCAGCGATACCATTCAGCGGTTCAGCTATTCCATTTCTGCTGACACGGATCACACCGTCATCACCAACCAACCCGTCTTCGCCGGAGCCACCAAAGATGCGATCATCGCCAGTACCGCCTTGGATCTGGTCGTCGTGCCCGTTGCCATAGACAACATCATTCCCGGTCATGGCGTGGATCACATCGTCACCGTCCTCGCCAAAGATGAGGTCGCTGGCGCCCAGGCTGCCAACATCAGTGCCAGGCGTGTAGTCCAGAAGAACAGTTGCGCGCGGGATCAGTCGAATGTCGCCTCGTGGATGCAGCAACGACGCATCTGTGGTGTCATTTCCGATGTCCGGTGTTGTATCATAAGCATAGGTGAGCCAGGCATTGGCAGCGTCCACCAAATCAAAGATGTTGCCATTGTCGCCCAGAATAACGTCTGCATCACGACCGTGGTTCGACGGCTCTCCCAGGCGGCTGTCGGCATCAGTTCCCAGAATGTCGATGGCAATCTGCGTTCCCGCGCCGCCAAAGATAATGTCTTCACCATCAGGCCGCTGTTCTGACAGGCTGAGTGAATAAAGCGACGAGCTGCCGCCGATCAGATCATCCTGCCCTAGGCCACCAAAGACCAAGTCATTGCCACCACCGCCTTCGATGTAATCATCTCCGTCTGCTTCTTCTTCGAAAGACGGGACAAGGATAAGTGTACCGACGGGGCTGCGCACGGCAGAGACCGGCACAGGCAAGATCGCACCGTCACCTTGAACGGAATCATCCCCAAGCTGCGCAAAAATCTTGTCATGCGACGCACCGCCTGCAATGTCGTCGTTGCCGAACTGACCATCATTGCGGGCTTCGTATGCAAAGCTGTGGTACAGCTCAGTGATTTCAAAGTTTGACCAGGGCGCTCCGGCGTGACGTGAGTCAGAGAACAACGTCACGTTATCGACATTTGCCGATCCATCACGGTTGTAGATTGTCGGCTGGGTCAGCTGAACGATCCGGATATCCTGCGATTGGACCGGGCCGACCGGACGCTGAACCAGTGTCACGTTGTCCCCGAAAATCAGATCCTGCTGGTCACCACCATCGATACGATCAGTGCCGGGTGTCCCGCCGACAACGCGGTTGGCACCACCGATCAGAATGTCCCGTCCGGTGTTCCCGAATATCAGGTCGTCCCCACCATTGTCGATTTCCGACGACGCGATCTGGACAATGACGTCGTAGGCGGTGGTACGGATACGCAGCGGCGGTTCAATCACATCGACGCGGCCGTGATCACCAAAGACGATGTCATCGTCGGCACCGGCCCGAATTTGGTCGTCCCCGACTATCATCCTGTCACCAGCATCGGACAACAACGCCCCTGCAACGGGAACCGTCAGAACCGGTCCTGCAAGCGCGCGTTTCTGATCGATGGTCAACGTATCGTCACTGAACACCGTTATGTCGCCAAAGATGTCTACGTTAAAGCCGCTGTCGCCCCAGATCTGATCAATCCCGGCCTGGCCAAATATGGCGTCATTGCCCCCACCGCCTGCAAGGTGATCCCCCTCAAGGCTACCCATGATAAGGTCATCATTGGCGCCACCATAGGCCGTTACCTTGCCAGCGTTTCCACCGGCAGTAACAACACCATCATACATTCCGCTCGACAGAGCTGAACCAGCTTCCAATGTTAAGGTCAGGCCATCCGCAGATATCGACGCAATCCGGAAACTTCCGGACACTATGTTGGGGATATCCAGTTCGATGGCTCGCCCGGCACGAAAGCCTGCTTCAATCCAACTGGATGACGACGCTATGGTCCGGGCCACGCCATCAAGTCTGAACTGTCCCTCTTGTTCAGCATAGACAAGGATCTCGTCCTGCCCGGCGACCAAGAATGGGTCCGCCAGTGGCATTATGAAATTTGACCGGATGTCTGCGAGTTCAGCGTTTGTGAACGGCGGGAACGGTTTTTCACCGAAATTGTACCCGTAATTGTCGTCACCTTCGCCTGAATAGAACAATCCATCCTGAGAGGTGTCACCGTAGACAACGAGAAGAGACTCTGAACCACCGCCGCCATCTACGTAAATTGAATCACCACCGGCAGAGGTGCGATTGCCACCGCCATGGATCATGGTCAGCCCGCCATAAATTGCGGTTTCCCCACCCTGACCTGATGTCGTTGGCTGAAGTGTTCCGTCAATCCGCAGAGTGTCGTTGCCCTTACCCATCATGATGTTGAGTATTTCTATGCTGGACAACTCCGAGTCTGTGCTGAAATTGCCATCGGCATCGACGATCTGGGTCCCAAAAGATATGCCACCCGGCACTGTCGCTGGTTCACCAAAATCGGTCTCGGGGAAGGTCAAGTTGGTCGCCATGCCAAATCCGGTAAACCCGGTCGAGGTCAAAACGCCATTTTTGTCTTCCTGCGACGCATCATCGAAGATGTTTAGAACATCTATCTGCGCTTCTTCATCAGGCTGCGGACCGATGTCAACGGCTTCGCCCGGGGTCTCTCCGGGCAGGATGATGGCCTGGATCAAAGTCCGGTCTGCGCCTGTTGCTCCGCCCTCAACGGAAAGTGGTCCCTGAATATTCGTGAGGCGGTGAACCGACGAGAACGACATTTTGTTCCGCAGATCTGGTGGCAACGTGTAGTCGTCATTGAAATCAACGGTAATCTCGACCTCTGTTGCCCAATTGGTTTCATCAAATTGGATAGCGTCTGCCACCCGGACAACACGAACCGTATCACTGCCGACCGTCAACGAGGCCGACGGGGTGAGGCGCAGGAACTCGCGATCGAGAGTGTCTAGTTCAAGCAATGCGATCTGGTACAGACCTGCGTTCGCTCCTCCGGTGATCCGGATTTCGTGACCGGGCAGGAACCCGTCAGCAAACCAGCTGCCTCCGTCAGTTCGGGTGATGGTATCTCCATCAATCGTAACGCCGTCTTCGGTGATGGTTTCGTCACCAAAGATCACCTGACCGTTGAACAGCGCGTCAACCGTTGCCCGGCCCAGCGAAACCCCTGTGTCATCGGCAGCAACAAAACTTACACCTGCAAAAGTGATTGTCGTGTCGGAAACAGCTGTAACCTCATAGGATTCTTCGAAACCGGTATCATTCGATGTACTGCCCGTGATCGCAATACGATCACCCACGGTGATCAATGCATCGACGAAAGAGCCAAGATCGGTGCGGGTGATGGTGTCACCCAGGAAGGCTACCGGCCCGTCGAAGAACTCCGCGACTTTGAATTTGCCAACGTCAACGTTTTCGATACGACGGTCGCTGTTGTCTGACGTGTCAATTGCGCTCACGATCACGGCCTGACCATCCGTCAACAGTGGTATTGTGACAACTTCACCCGCATCGGGAGCCGAGGTCAAACGGATGGTGTAATCATCAGTCTCGAGCGGGGTCACGAGGGTATTGCCCGCGCTTTCCGTCACCACAACACCGGGTGTGTCGTTGTCCAGTACTTTGACCGCCAACCGCTGGCTTACAACACTATCAAAGGTGCCACCGGTGGACGATACGCTTGCTTCGATCTGCAGGCCGCGTGGATCCTCGGGTTTGGTGTCATCAATCGCGGTGAGCGTCACATATTTCACCGTGTCCCAATCCGACGCGTTGAAAGTAATGGTGGGCGTATCAAAGGACAGTTGAGCGTCCGTTTCTGGTGCAAATATCTCGGCCAAGGAGACGGTGACGGTTTCTCCGGCATCTGGCGCACGGCTAAGCACCACACCAACCCGATCGGTGAACCCTTCGGGCCCTTCCAGAACCCGGGTATCGAACCCATCATGCGACAGGATCACATCAGCCCGGTCATTATCTTGAACGGTAACCTGGACATTTCGAACTGCCAGACCGTCGTACAAATCTACCGCATCCTGGTCGCTGCCGCTGTCGTTCACGGCTTGCACCGAATGGCTGACGACGACTTTGCGTTCGCCCTCGGCCAGAGAGTCGTCAGACGCTGCCAACCAGATTGTCTGTGCGTCAGACCAATTGGTTGAGTCAAAGACCAGAACCGTATCGCGGGTCGGCACAGTTTCATTGACACCGTTCACCGGAATAGTGTCATCAAAATCTCCATCCGACGTGCCAAGCAGGACCGAATCTCCGCCGTCCGGCACTCCATCACCGTTGCGATCCAGGAAAATTCGTGGTGCTTCGGTTGCGTCCCATGCGTCTTCGTCATCCGAAGAGCGCGCCGCAGAAACCGTTATGTAGACACGGGTGCCCGCAGCGATCGCTTCATTCAACGAAATCTCATAGCGGTCCCCAAAACCACCTTCGCGCACGACGGAATATCCGTCCTCTGTTCCATCATCCGCAACCTCGCGAATACGAACAGGACCGCTGCTATCCCCGGCGACAGTCATCTCCACACCTTCAACCGCAAGACCGGCAAAACGCCCGTCACTGAGGATGCTGTGGTTGATGACCGAGCTTTGCCCTTCCAAACCTGCGCTGCTTATCGATTTTGTCACATCACCGGCGACATTGATCACGTCGCTGCCCAGATTGCCGATAATCCGCACGGCAACGCCAATCGGTGTGGACAGAACAAAGAACTCGTCGTCACCTTCGAGCCCGTCAACTTCCAGCACTTCAATGTTTTCAAAGTTCACGTTCAAACCGCCGCCGAAAATGCCATCTTCGCGGATAACAAATGCATCGCCGAATTCGGTTCCCAGAACCACGACTTTGTCATAGCCGGCGCCACCATCAATCGATACCGGCGCGTTCAGGTTGTAAGAGACCTGATCTTCGCCAGTCCCGGTGTTGATGATGTTGCGACCAGCCACCGAATACCGATCGATGATCGGATTGAAATTCTCATCGGCAAGAGCAAATGCGCGAACCACGAAAAGATCGTTACCCGCATCGCCTTCGAGTCGGATTTCAGCTTTGTTGGAATAGACAGTAAACGTGTCGCCACCATCGCCACCTTTGGCCACCAGGGCCTGAGACGGACCAGCGGTAAGGTAACCACGAGTTGTACGAATGATGTTTGACGGTTCATCACCCGGAGCAGACCCAAGATGAAAGGCAGCGCCCGCGGTGTTGTCCGCGTCAAGAACCCCGTGGAATTGACCAATCTGGAACCGGTCGGCACCTGGTCCGGCGTCCAGCGTGGTAATCGTGCTGTTACCGTCAACCGCAAACAGGTCGTCCCCGCCAAGACCAAAGACTGACAGACGGCCATTGATTGCACGGTCGTAGTTGATCCGCTGCACATCAGAAGGCCTATCCGTGGTCGTTTGAGCCTGCGCTATGGCATTGTCCAGTGAAGCGTCGGTCCCGTTGGCATCCGCGTGAAGCAGAGTGACAAAAGATGGCCTGTCAGTGGTGCGATTCTCGACCGATGTGATTTCCCGCATCAGGAAGATATCCGCTCCGTCGGAACCAGTGATTGCCAGCGTGTCGGTTCCGTCATCACGAGCGCCGGTGTCGAGCACATTGATTACGTAATCGCGTTGTGCGCCATAGGTGCCCGTCGTGTTGATGACATAGACGTCCGTGTCTTCGGCGCCATCAAGATCCAGAGTATCCCGCACACCGCTGTCACGATAGGTGTCCATCGTCATCAACGTATTGACGGTAATCTCGTCTTCCTGCCCGGCCGTTCGGATAATCCCCTGAGTATCAAGCTGGAGAGAGTTTACAGTAATCAGATCAACATCATCACCAGATTGCAGCAGGAACTGGTCGCCGACCTGGTCACCGCGTGTTGCAATGCGGCCGGTCAGTTCAACGCTGCTGCCAAAGTTCGGATCATCGTCAGTTCCCGATCTGGAAGAGCCGCTGCGTGTCGTATCCATCTGGGCGGTGATTGTCGTCCCCGCGATGATCAGGCTGTTGGATTCCATCGACAAGTTATCGCCAACCCACAGCTCTACCGAAGTGCTGGCATCAACCGTTGTACTCGCGAAGGTCTGAACAGAGTCCTGCACCACAAGACGCGAGCCGTTCGGCAACAAGTAGAGATCTTCGGCAGGCGAAGCGATGTCACGGGGCAAAATTCGCGGTACTTCGGCGTGCGTATGCGGCGACGTCGGCAAGGTCGGCGTGGCAGGTGTATCCGGAACGGTCAGCCGCACGGCCCCACCGGTCGAAAGGGCATAAAGCAGGTTCAGTTCATTGGCTGTTTCAGTCAGGAAGACACCGACATCTGCATCAGCGGTAACAACCCCGGAGAAATCACCCAAGATACCGGAATCAATATCGAAATCATCCGTAGACAGGCCAATCGTACCAGAATCGGCAAGCAGATGAACATTCCGGCCACTAACATTGTCGCCCTCGTTCGCACCGGAATTCGAATCCAGGATCGAGCCGACCCGAGCGGTCAACGTGACATCTCCCAGAGCCGACGCGACGTTATTTACCCGCAGATTGCCGGCGGTTTCCGTAATCCGAGCGGTTTGTTCGGCGGTGGCCGTCAGAACACCCGACTGGGCCGCTCCCAGAACATTGTCGACAAGGTTGGTCTCAAGGAAATCGGCATCGGTGCCGATGCCGCCGGACATGGCTGTCAGCGTGATGTCTACACCGCCCACATCCCAGGGATCCGGCGCGCCGTCAGTCGGATCAGAGTCCAGAATACTGCGCGGCGCTTCAAGAGTGACATGGCCCGCCGAGGAATCGATACGGCCGACCCGCAGATCATCCAGATCACCACCGAGAACAGCATCAATTTCCGTCAAAGTGATGTCGTCATTTGTCGCCGCATCAATGTAATGCGCGCTATTCCCATCCGAGTCGCCCAACAGGATGTTTGTGTTGGACACGATGCGAACTGCGTTGTCGCTGGAACTGCGCACTGTGGCTCCATCAGGGTCCACACCGTTTATCGTGATCCGGCTTGAGGCTTCGACCAGATCGATATCCCAGGTGGTGGTCGTCAGTTCGGTCGCATTTGTGTCGTAGCCTGCACCCGGGCCAAGATTGCGATCTGGCGTGGTCGGATCGTCGTAGAAGAATTCATGGTAAGTTCCGTCGTCACCTGAATCACCGTCAACGAGAACCCCCATTCCTTGGCCGTTGACGTTTTCACGAACTGCGGACCTGAGCGAGAGCGTCGCTTCGGTCGCGGCTGCCACAACACCGATGGCAACTGTGGCCGTCGTTGCAGTTGTGGTTCCGGTGCGAAGACGCATGCCAAGATCCAGCCAAATATCGTCGCCGGACGCGCCATAAAGAGACTCGTTGGAATCGGCCAGACGGGTCAGATCAACCCTGATCGCATTGGATGCCGTACCAATATCACCCGAAGTGGCCTCGATCCCGTGGAACAGGGAAACGATCTGGGTTGTCGTTCCGACTGGAACCGTGGATGCGCGCGTCAGGGTCAAGACATCACCGTCCAACGCGGCGACCTGATGTACCGTATCGCCAACACGGATCAGGCCTCGAACTGCAACGCCAAGATCGGACCAGTTTTCGCCGTCTGATCGCACAAGTTCGACAGTGCCGGATGCCCCGATCCGAGACGTGATTTCAAGCTCGGCCACTGCGTGGGTCATGAATTCGGTATCGCGATAGCTGCGATCGTACACAGCATCCCCAACTGTGTTTGTCCGAATTACCGCACCCTCGGTCAAGATATCGCCACCGGTGTTGAGAAGACGGGTCTCACCTAGTGGGTTTTCAAGCGACGCGCCATTTACGTTGCTGCCGGCAAGAACGATGTCCCCGGTACCCAGGTTGCGGATGTCAATCAAGCCGCCACTCAGCGTTTCCTTGATCGAGAACTGCATGACGCTGTCAGAAGAATCCAGATCTACCAGCTTGACGCGAGCCTGACCGGT
Organism: Falsiruegeria mediterranea M17; assembly: GCF_900302455.1. Classification (GTDB taxonomy): domain Bacteria; phylum Pseudomonadota; class Alphaproteobacteria; order Rhodobacterales; family Rhodobacteraceae; genus Falsiruegeria; species Falsiruegeria mediterranea. Next base: position 129,957 of record NZ_ONZG01000012.1, on the reverse strand, counting down.
CTGACCAATCATGTCGATCCGGTTCACGACCAGATCGTAGTTCGAAAGGTTCGTCAGCCGAACCTCTCCAAACCCACGCTGAACACGCAATTCGGTCCAGTGCTTTTCGTCGAATATACTGTTCTCTTGAGTAATGCTGCCAACAGGTGCATTGAATACAACCGACCCAAGGTTCGAGGCAATAATGTCCTCAACCTCGATCTGATCGCTTCCAGTAAAATCATTGAACGCATCCGATCCGACTTCGGGCAGTACAAATACGCCACTGTCGTTCATCAGCTTGACGTTATAAGCCCGTGCCACGTCACCGTTTTCGTCAACGACAAGCTCTGGTGACGGTCCGGCGCTGATTTCGATGTCGGAATCCCACTCGATCAAGGAAGAGGAACCGCCTGCAACGTTCACATACACCGCAAGGTCGTCATAATTCAGATAGGTGTTCAACGCGCTTGGCGGCAGATCATTGGCATGAACGTTCACACCTCCAATCAGTCGTGGCGCGGCAAAGATTGTCGCCCCTGCATCGCCATCGACCAGGACGCGTGTGCTTGCAGACCCATAAGTGTCTCCGGTTCCGGCACCGATCCCCCAAAATACGGCCCGATAACTGCTACTGTAGGAATAGCTTGCCCGGTTGGCTTCAAAATCGACCCCACGGCGACCCTGAATTAGGGTGCCATCGGTCAAATGGTTTTTACCAACAGCAAGACTACCTTCGATCAACACCGCGGAATCGTAGTCAAAGTCACTGTGGGATTCAGCACGTGTGCCGCCAAACAGGCCTCCGGCTTCTGCCCGGGCATAGCTGTTCATGGTCAGATTGCCCGACAACGAACTGGAGGTCGGGCTGGCGAGGATGCCCATGTTGGCACTGACATCGACCGTTTCAGCGTCAACTATCGCGCCGTCGCCAATGACCGAATTCGAACGGGCCGTCAGATCATTCTCGACATAGGCACCGGCCCCGGCAATCAACCCACCACCATCTGCAATGACTTCGGCCGTGTGATTGAAATCAAGCTGCGAATACTGGCGGTAATTACCTGCCGCCTCGATCGTGACATCCAGTGCCTGAACCTCTGTTGTTTCACTGATCGCGCTGTCGCTGCTCAATATCGTGGCGTTTGTTCCACCCGTTGTCACCCCGGTGATGCTGGACAGTTTACCCAATGCGGTTGTCGAATAGCTGCTGGCAATTTGATCACCGTCCGAATTCTGAACGCTGAGAACCCCACCAGAAACATTGTTGACCACAAGATCAAGATTGGTGTCGGTCAGCGAATAGAGTGTGACATCTCCGCCGGCCTGAATGAGATCCGCGTTGATGAAAGCCTGCGCTTTTACATCTGCTCCGGAATCCCCGGTCGGGAACTGGAACGAGCCAAGACCGCCGCCGCCGCCCCGGGCTTCGGCTTTGGTCTGACCGTCAAAGGCCACGAATACGGCCTCGCGAATATTGCGGCCTTCCGTCGTTTGCAACCCCATTCCCGTGGCGTCCGTCGGATCGCCAGCAAGCGCATCCAAGTTGATACGGAATTCGTGACGACCCTCGGTTGGTGCGCCAAGATCAACTTCTACTCGCTCAAGTCGGTGAGTATTGCCAAGGGTTTGGTTAACCACTGTGCCATTGGACAATGTGATCGGGACAACGCCTGAGAATGACGCAGTGTTCCCTGTTTCATCCACAAGCAGGAAGCCATCTGCGACCGGAACTCCATTGCTGGTGACTGTATAGGTCGGGCCCACGTCCAATCCGGCAATGGGCAGGTCCGAAGCTTTGGTCAGGGTATGAATCGTTTCGTCACTGGACGACCGTGTAAGCGAAATCTCGGTAATCGGAATATCGTTGCTTGGATCGCTCGGATCTGTGAACCCAACCGCCTCATAGTAGGTTTCGGCCAATTGAATCCGATAAGCGTCAATTCGAATGACATAATAGCCCCGATCCGGCGTCAGTTCGGGAATCGCTGTTCCACCGGAATCGATTGTGTACAGCACCAGATCACCGCTGCTAAAACCATGTCCTTCATAAACGCCGTTCCGATCGACATCGGTGCCCAAATAGATTGTGTCGTTGTCGTCAACGAGCAAAGCTCCTGAACCAGATACATCTGGTGTCTGACCGCTTCCCTGCAAATCAACGAACGCGGCCTCAAAACTGCGCGGGGATCCGGTGTTGGAATAGGTCACCTTGTCCCCTGCCGCAAAGGGCATGGTAACGGGATCAATGACGCCGGCACTGATGGCGGTGCCATCAAAGGTAAGCCGGTCAGTTGTCGCGTTGAAATCCGATGTCGCAAGGCGAATGGTAAAATCGTCGACCACACGCACCTGATATGGATCGCCTGCGGTCAGACCCGATATCGGATCTCCGGTCGGCTGATAGATGACCTCTGCATCATTCTCAAAATTATGCGCACTGGCAAAACGTATTGTGTCGCTGATTGCGTCGACTTGTGCAGCCCCCTCAGGCGCCGCCTGATAGATCCGATGTGTCCCCGACGATGCCATGAGATCAACAGGGGTCCCTGTCCCATTCTCGGCATCCGTTTGATTGGTATACAGTTCGATTGCATTCAAATTCGCATCAACGACGCGGACGTAATAGTTTTGTCCGGTCGGTGCGATCGGAATGTCGACCCCGGGATCATATCCGACCAATTGGCCGGTATAGAGATCCGAAGTCGGGCCTAGATAAATCCGGTCCTCAAGCGCATCAACCCCGATTGGAACGTCAACATCCAACAGACCATTTTGTGACGCCGTATCTTCGGCTTGAGCCTGTGTCGTGTAGAGTTCCACGATAAAGTCATTGATTGCTCGGACATAAGCGGTTCCGCCGGGGGCCACGTCACTAGAGACCGAGTCGCCCGTGGCAAAACCGTGCCGGGCACCAAAACTGATCTGATCATCAGTCGTGTTTATTTCCGAAATGGGCGCTGTCACACCCTTCACCGGCAAAATGACTCCGCTGCTGTCAAAAATCAGCGATGTATCGACCGAAAGTGCGACACCAAACCGGAAGGTATTGGTAGGGTCGAGCGCATTGTCCTGATAGTCAAGCACGGTATAGGTGCCATTGGCTGAGCCCGCACCTGTCAGAACGATACCATCACCTTCCTGCAACCCATGTCGCTCAAAGTTGATCGTGTCGGTAATGCCGTCCATGGTCAGTGCATCCGATGGCGGATTGGTGTCCCCGTCATCGACCACCGCACCCACGGTCACATCGTCGGCGCGTACAGTACTGTTTTCACTTATGAAAGCTTCGACATCATTGTTGGCGTAAGCATCCGCAACCGAAGCCCCGACAGAAATGGCGCCGCCACCATACGCACTGGCCTTGCCCTTGGCTTCGCCGACAATGTTTCTGGCGGTGACGATCAAGTCGCCAGTCAGATCCATATCCACACCATCGCCTGCGTATGCAGCCGTATCAGTATAGGTATGCGCATCAGTCTGAGAACCACCACCCGCGATCAATGCCCCAGTTCCCACCAGAACATCCGAGAAGGTGCCTGCCTGACTGGTGGCATCAACGGTCACATTGCGGCCGGTTACTTCGACATTATCACCAAGCCAGGCCATCGAGGTTGTTCTCAGGTCGGAATCCGAGAGCAGAACCGAAATCGCCAGCCCCCCACCCGAGCCAACATCACCATCGACCGAAGCATAATCGAAATCTGTATTGCTCTGAACGACCAGATCACCCGTCAGATCGATGACAGAGCCATCCCCAACCCAGGCTTGGGCCGTCGAATAGGAACTGCCATCCGCAGAGCCGACATAGGCTGTTCCGGTACTACCGGCGCCACCAGCGATGCTGACGGCTACGACCAGCAGATCCACGTCCGCCTTGCGTTTTTCCGCATCTGCCCAAACCGTAACGTTGTCAGCTGCGATGCTGGTCCCCGCGCCGATGTAGGCTTCCATCGTCGTGGTGACAGTTGCGGTTGGGATCAAGGCCGCTATGGCGATGGCCCCACCTGCCCCACCGTGAGTATAAGCGTAGCTGTCGCTGTTTTCGATGGCGGTGACCGTGACGTCGCCCCCGTTGATCATCGATGTCGTGGCAGCACCGCTACTCAGTGTGGTTCCGTCACCCAAACCGAAACTGGCAGAGGTCTCACCGGAAATATGACTGTCTGCGGAACCGCCTGTACCGGTGATAGCGGCCACGCCTGCGGCAAGAATTTCGCTGTCGGCATCGCGGTACGCATCCGCCGTGACAGACAGATCACCGCCATTGATTTGGGTACTTTGACCAACATTGGCAATGACATCGTTCTGGATTGTCGAGCTCGCCAACAGTGCCGTAATCGCCAATCCGCCACCAGAACCGCCATCTGCAAGCGTTTCGGCGAATACGTCGGCATCAGCCAGAACCGTCGTTCCACCAGCCCCAATCGTCAGGCTGGTCGGAGAGGCAGAAACCCCACGATCGCGGTCCGAACCAATTGTGGCACGCGTTTCACCACCAATCGTGACCGTGGCGTTGGAACCCGCGCCCGTGTACACCCCAACTGACGCACCTGTGATTTCGGTAGAGGCTTCCAAAAATAACGTCGCCTCGACGTTCAACTCGCGCGCGTTGATGATAGCACCCTCGTCAATGATCGCCCTGGTGTTGCCGGTGATCTGAGCGCCCGAAACCGCAGCCGAAACCGAAACACCGCCAACGGTCACAGCGGTTGAGTCAACATCGGCCCTGTGATCCGCGTCGGCATTCACTTCGACCTGACCCGACCCTTCGGATGTTCCTGTTGCGGTCACCGTCTGACGGCTGCTGTTCCCTTCGAGCCCAATGAGCGCCTCGACATCCCGAGTGATCCGAATGGTCCCGCCGGCTGTACCATCGTCAACGTCGGATGCGACGCCGATCCCGGCACCCGTCACAAGCCCGACCCCTACAGAAATCAGCTCTGAATCGACGGTGGCAGTACTGCCTGACGTGACGCGAACGTTCTGGCCAGTCACCGTGGATGTCCCACGGATCAAACTGCGAACCCGTCCCGATACTTCGGCGCCGGCCAGCATGACGGAAATTGAAACAGCACCAAAAGAACCACCCTGTGCCGTCGCATTGGCCAAGGTGTCGATTTGTGCATCAACCACGACATCGCCACTGGCTGCCGTAACCGTCGAGTCCTGGATTTTGGATGTCACATTGCTCAAGACCAATGCTTCGGCCGCCACACCCGCGCCAGAGATCGAGATCGGCGAAACGGCAATAGAGGCAGCAGTGCCCGTAGATTTGAGAATATTATGCGTGGCACTTGCCATGACCGAAACGTCATCAGCAGCTGTCACCACGCTGCTGCCAATGATCTCGGCCTTTATATCGCGGTCAATCTTGTTCTCGATTGCCACACCCGCGCCGGCAAGCCCGGCCATGCTGATCGAGACCGCCACGCCAATGGCTTCACTGTCGAGCACAGTCTGGTCTTCGGCATCAACAATAACGTCACCCGTGGCGACCACTGTGCTGTCATTGATCGTTGCGTCAACAGTGCCAAGCGCGTGGTTTTCGACGACGACCACAGCCGCGTTGAGTGTGATTGAGATCAACGACACCGCAATCGAAAGTGAGACAGCAACGGTCGTGTCATCAAAGTCCACGTCAGAAGAAGCCTGCACGCGCACATCACCCGATGGATCAGAAATATCAGACGAGTCAAACCCTGTCGCTACGACATGGGATCTGGTGATGTTGGCGTCCAGCGTCGAGGTAAGCGTGTTGTAGACGCCAGCCCCTGCACCGGAAACAGAAACCGACACACCCTCTTTCAGGTTGAGGGCAAGGCTAAAGGCAAGCGAAGCCGCAACCCCGATACCGTCAATGCTGGACATGTCTTCGGCATAAACGTCGATTCCGCCACCCACGATGCGTGGATCATCAGAAGTGTCGTTGGCATCCACGATTTCAGCAACAATTGTGTTGCCGATGGAGTTGTCGACATAACCCCCAGCACCGCTGATAGCGACAGCCGTATTCTGACCGATCGAGATTGAGGCAGCAGCGCCAACTGAAATCGTTTCGATAGAGGAGGTTGCCTTGGCGTGCACCGAAATGATGTCATCGGCCTGAACCGACGAATCCGAAATTCGGGCGGTCACTTCATTCGAGATTTCGTTGATCGATACAAAAGCAGCAAGCGCAATGGAAACTGCTGGATCACCAAACGACAGGCTGATCGCGGCACCATCCGCACTGGCGAACATGTTGGCCTGGTCAAAGGCCAGCACGTCGATCTGGCCAGCTTTTTCACCATCACCCACGCCTGCGATGTTACTGTCCATGGTGATTTCAGCGGTGATCGTGTTGTCGATATCGTTAAAGGCAAAGCCACCCGCCAGGCTGGCGGTGATAGATGGGTTGCCGGGCGAGATGGCAACGGCACCGGCGACACCGATTGCAATGGCATTGATCGTGGCGTCTTCGGTAGCGACATAATCGAACTGCGCGACACCTGCGAGTTGTTGCTGCGCGTTCGCAGATGTGGTTGGAACAGTGCTGGCTTTGACCAGGACGTCACCGCCAGTGGTGTAAATGTCGGAATTCTGAACCCGGGCAATTATGCTGTTTTCGATCTCGTTCACTGAAACCGAGGCCGCGATACTTGCAGCGACAGCCGTGCCACCGTTAGCCAAAGACAATGTAAACGATCCGGCCAAGGCGAACGTGTCGATGGTCGAACCATCCTGCGCCAATAGAGAGACATCGCCTCCCCCGGTGCTGGTAAACGTGGAATCCGTCATCGAGGCTTCGGTGTCGAAACCAATCCTGCTGATTGCTACGCTGCCAGAGCCAGAAAACCCAATGGCGTTGCTGTCCGTAATGCCGACGTCTGCCGATATCGACACACCCAGAACGAACGTGTCAATATCGGCACCCGAAATCGCCCCGACCGACAATCCACCGTCACTCGCCCGGAGAGTCGAAGTGTTGACAGTGGCACCTACATCGGGCGTGAGGACGCCTTCCAATCCCTTGATGTCATTTACGGCAACCGCAATGCCGAGCGAAACCGAGGCCGTGGAGCTCAGGCCGATCGCAATGCCGACACCACCGGCGTCCGCTTTGATCTTTGTATCATCCCCAAGGCCGCCTTCGATCCGTATTCCCTTGTTACCGCCGGTGATTGTGGCGCCATCAACATCTGCCAGCGCGCGTATCCGCAACTTGTTGCCAGAGCCCGTACCAGCAAGCGCCAAGGCTGCATCACCTTGAGACGCCGTGCCCGCCCCTGCGATGGTCAGCGCTGTGATTTCAGCTGTCAGATCAGCTTGGATTACAACATCACTGTCCCCGCTGTTCGAGACAGTGCCCGCTGTGATTTCGGCCCCGTTCACGATTGCTATCGTGTCTGTGGTGAGGTTGTTGATCCCAACCGAGAGGCCGAGGCCGCCAGCAAATCCGCCGCCGCCGCTGCCCGCCAATGCCAGCGCCAAGGCGAACCCGCCCGCGTCAGCGTCAATGGTCGCATTCTCCTTGGCGATGACTGAAACCGCGCCCCTTGTTGCGGTGAGTTTCGTGCTGCCATCATCTTCGGTCGCTATGGCATGAACCACTGTGTTCAGGTTGTTGACCGATACAGAACCCACGCCACTGAAGGCGTAGGAGCTTCCGCCCGAGCTGTTGGAAACCGCCAGCGCGATTCCATAGGTATAGTTTTCAATCTCGGACAGATCGTCAGCCTTGATCGTGATGGAACCACCCATGACTTCGAGGTCGGTATCGCTGACGCGAGCGATCACCTCGAACGGGTCATCGTCGGTGCCGATTTCGTTAACGCTGATTGCAACACCCACGGCCGCCGCGGTGCTCGTCCCCGTGCCGCTGGCAATAGAGAATGAAAGCGCCCCCGAGATCGACAAAATATCAGGCTCTGCAGTCGCCAGAACTTGGGATGAACCCTGGTAGAGGGTGATTTTGGAGTCAGAAACATACGAGCGGACCTTGCCCGCCAACAGGTTGACGCCCACCGAAATGGCAACGCCCACAGAAGTCGTGCTGTTGCTTTGCGAGGTCGTGACCGCGCCGCCCAAGCTACCTGCCAGCGAAAAGATATCACCGACACGGAAGGCATCAATGATCATACCGCCATCGCCGGTGGCATTCCTGCTCGGATCGTTCGGGAACGGATCTTCGGCGATATCAAAGTTGGTCCCAAGAACAAGCGCGTCGGTATCACCGCTGACATCGTTGACACTGACTGCACCCGCAATGCCGACCCCAGTTTGGCCACCGCTTGCACCGGTTTGTCCACGTGATATTGCAATCGCAAAGGAGCCAGATACGGCAACGATTTGGGTTTCGTTGTTCGATGTAACTTCCAAAGATCCCGCGTTGACTGTCCCTGCGTCTGTGATGGAGGCGCGGGTTGTATCGTCCACGAAGTTCAGGACTACCGATCCCGAAATCCCAACGCCTGTCGAGACCTGATTTTCAAGGGGTTTGTCGCCGAACAGAATACCAAGAGATTCTCCATCCAGTGCGGTATCAGACTTGTCGGGGTGCTGTTCGTTGGATTGGATCGCCCCCGCGATGGAGAATCCCCATATCGCACCGTCGTTTATCGCACGAACGGAAAGCGCGCCATCAAGATCCAGGTAATTCGTGGAACTGGCGACATACGAACCGTCTGCATTCGGGATTTCAGGTCCAATGACGGCCCGGGTGTTTCGCGTGATATCATTGACCGCGATAGATACGCCGACACCAACGGATTCAGCCAGGAACAGGCCGCCGGTTATTCCAATATGAGTGTCCAGAGACCCCGCATAGAGCCGTGCATCCTCGCCCGTCACATGTGCCCGGTTGCCCAGTTGCACCAGCGTGTCACTATCCTGGTAGATCACCGAGACGGTTCCGCCAACGGCAAAACCCGATGACGACGCCGCGCCGGACTGAGCAAAGCCCAGGTTGAACAGCGCCTCTTCGGCCTTCATGTTGAAGCCGCCCGAACGACCGGTAAAGATCCTTGCGTTGTCCTCGACGACAGATTGGGTCGTGTTATCAACCAGTTTCACATATAGCGTGGCACCGATACCGCCCTTGCCGCCACTGTTACCTGCAACACTTGGTTTTTCGGTGTCGAAGGCTTCACCCCCGTCAAACGATGCACCGCTGGATGACACATACAGGTCATTCAGACCCACGGACCCCAGCGTCCAGCCAAAAATACCGGCCATGTCGATCTGCTGCATGTAAGACGTGGCTTCAACCGAGACGGTTTCCTGCCCGTAATAGGGATCAGTTATATCTGCGTTGAACGATGCATCCTGATTGATCAATGCGCCGTCTTTTACGGTCGCCTTGGCTGTTGTGTTCTGAACCTGAAAATTGATTGATCCGGCGACAGAAACATTGTCGCCTTTAGCCGTTGAAGAAGACCAGCTGTTAAGGAAACCCGACAGACCAAAGGTGCTGTCGACATACTGCGTGATGGCACCATAGCCTTCAGTCTTGAACAGATCGACAACTTCGCCCGCCGTTGTCGGCAGGAATTGATCCAGGGTCTGGGCAAATGGATAAGTGACACCACCAATCACGCGCGTCGCACGTTTGGCGTTCAACTCGGAATTACCGTGGACAATGGCTTCTGCGTGGTTGTCTGTAATATTCAGGATGACTGCGGCGCTGACCGTGTTCGGCGCGCTCGTCTGTCCTGTACTGTTCTCTTCTTGTGGCTCTGTGCTGGACTGCGCAAACGATTTGCTCAGGTGCTCAATCTCGGCTTTGACCTCAAGGTCTTCGCCCGACGTGAGAACTGCCGTGGAATGAACGTCCGTCGTCACGTCGTGATCATTATACGCAAAAGCAAGCGCAACAGCTGCATTCAGACTGTTCGGGTCAGCTCCTGCCGCCGACATCGCTTGATTGGTCGAAGCCTCGTCCGAGATACGCCCCATTAGGCTTGAAAAAACATTGCCCAGTATGGAGTCGTTGACGTTATAGCCATCAGGAGAGTTGGACCCGTCGGAGTCTGCCGAACTTAGACCCGCACCGGCTTCGGTAGTGGTTTCAACTTCAAGATTGGCCCCTACCCCAATCCCAGTGGCAAAGCCAGGATCCAAAATGTGCGCAGCGCTAAGAGTGAAATCATCCCCTATTACCGTGCCAAGATCGATGGCAACGCCGGCAAGTGCTTCGTTTTCGGTGTCAGCCAGCATGATGGTTTGACCATCCGCTCCAAAACCCGTCCGGGCGCCACCGTCAAGATTGAACTCGTTGGTGCCCATGATGACATAGTACATGTTGCCATCGATGAGCCCTTCGATCGAAGACCCGGCCCCAGCCTGGTAAATGACCGACTGACCAAGCGGATAGGTCTGATCCACCAGCGAAAAGCCTACGCCGCTCCCTGTAAGCGCTCCGTTTGGCAGAGTAATTTCATTGCCTGAGACATCCGTGGATGAAAAGGATTTGTTGTTTGTATCCGGGTAGATCGGGCTGGTGGCGGTGCCATTGAAGGCGACAAGATCAACGGCTTCGCCGCGGAACACGCTGTCTTCGAACAAGGCGAGCTGGATATAGTTCGGGTCGGACGGGTCCTTGAGAACGAAGTAGGATTTACCATCAATAAGGCCGCCAATGTTCGCGCCCCGGCTAGACGTGTAAGTTACCACATCTTCGGTCACCAGAGCGTTGGGGCCAACATAGATCTTGTCATTGACTAGATCGACATAACCGCGTTCTCCGGCACTTGCGCGCGGATCAAACTCCAACTTGACCACCGCACCCGGTTCGCCCCGGCTGATGACTGTTCCGTGGATGTCGGTGTGAACATCCGCGTCCGACAGCTCAATCGACAGGGCCGCACCGGCCGCGCCGGATGAAAACAGGCCTGAAGAGGCCGACGCCTGAGAGTCAACCGCACCACCTGCCAACAGATTTGCGGTCAATCCCGCTTCGACCACCGCATTCTCGGCCAAGGTCAGCGTGGAAGACAAAGTGGAGCGCGCAACGGCGAGCGATAGGGAAACCTGGGAGTTGGGGCCCGTGGGTACATCCCCAAGACCGGTATCCGTTTCAGCAGACATATTCGCGGTCGAAGACGCGTCAGACGTGATAACAACAAAGCCATCGGAATAGATGTCCGCGTATTCGCCAATATCCACGGTTGCTGTCGCAGTGGAATCCGCCCAACCCAGACTTGCCAACGCAAACCCGGCCGAACCCGAGGCGTTTGTCACAGAATTGGCATAGATGCCAACGCCGCTATACCCGGTGATTTCGACCCGCTGCCCCACGGTCACACTGGCGTCCGTTTTCTTGACCAGGACCTGGAACGGGAACGTCAATATGTCGGAAACCTGATCCAGCAGCGGCCCAACAAGGTTGTTGTTCAATGCTGACGAAATTTCCAGCTGTTCAGCAAAAGTCCGTTCCTCGGCCTGGGCAATCAGATAGACGCCGCCCGCTTCGATGCTGGCGTCATCACCGATGTCAATCGTGGCTTCCTTGCTCGAAGGAAAGATGGGCGCAAGATTTTCCAGTTCGGCCGTGCCAATGCGACGGCTGCGGAATTCGATGAACCCCTCTTCCGAAGTGTCCCCTTCGATGGAAACGGAATCGTTCACCGTGATCGTTTCCGCGATCACCTGCATCGACCCACTGTCGCCAAGGTCAATGCTGCCAGAGAAAACAACCGTATCTTCGCCACCGTCGGCACCGAATGTTTCGGCCCCATCGTATTCGCCATAGATATTCAGCGAAGCATCCCAATTTGCCGAGAGGCTCTGAACATCAAGCGTATCCGACCCCGAGCGCAGGTTGATCGTCAGTGAAGATGTCGGGTTGGCAAATGTGATATTTTCAAACGTCGGAATCAAACCACCGGTTGTTCCGATGTACATGTTGTCCGCACCCGATGCGCGTAGTTCTGCTGTATCGGCCGCCCCTGACAGATCGATCACAAGATCATCGGTGGCACCGTTCTGGGTGATCGGTTCCAATCCGCGATAAACCAAATCTGTGCCATCCAGGGTGACCCGGCCATCATTGGCGTTCTCGGCAACATAGGTTGTGCTGGAGAACGAGCCGTCGATGATCAAACTGTCGAATTCGCCATCTCCGCCGTCGATCTCGATCGACTTGGCCATTTCATCAGCTGCCAGGGTAAAGGTATCATTACCCTGCGTCCCCACGAGGCTTTCAAAACCTGTGAAATCAATTGTGAAGTACGCAGTCTCCTGACCGCTATCATCCTCCAGACTAACCGTAGCGCGTCCGGTTGCCCCATCGTCATTAACTTCTGTAACGAGCCACTCTGTCGACGTGCTTAGAACGTCGCCGTCGGCGCCGCCGAAAATTTCAAGAAGGTCTTCCCCCTCACCGCCTGCAATCGTAAATGCCGGAAGGTCCTCGGACTCCTTGACCAAGTCAAAGAACGAAACCGCATCGATCTGGACATGATCAACATCAGGTCTCGTTGCCATTGGACCAGATCGCGCATCTATGTGTATCTCGGATTTCAGTGGCGCTGTGTGCGAACCACTGAACGCTTGGGCGATTTGCGACCCGCTGGAATTGAGGGCACGCAGGGCGCTCTCGTTTTCATGTTCAAAGGCTTCGATCCTCAGGGTGCCTTCGTCCGCCTGTAGGGCGTCGGCCATTGAGATGGCAAAATCAGCGGCCAGCAGAAGTCTGGGCTCAAGTTGCTCAACAACAGCCTTTCTCTTGTGCGCACCCGCTAGACGAGATTTTCTGGACAAACGGCCCCGATCGGAAGACGAAAATCTTCGCCCCGGAAAAAACGGAAATGACACGTTGTGACCCCCCCCTTTTAAGAGTGAGCTAGCGCGCCCTCTGCTCAACGGGTGCGGTTAAGTTCTCTGGATGAATAGTCTTTTTGCGTAAACTTTTATAAAGCTTAGACAGTTCACTGCCTTTTGGCTACTCTTTATTAAAAGGGCCCCAAAAGCCTGAAATTTGGAAACAATATTTGCTAGGAGAGGGCGACTATCTATGCCTGTTCAACAACTGTTCTATTCTACGGCTGTTCCAGTCAGCGCGCAGCGGCACGGCGACCTGTCAATCAGCACGGGAAAGTCGTATTCTTTTGCCAGCAAGACCAACTCGATCCCTGTCACCGCGCTGGAATTTGGCCCCGCTGCCAGCGATCATCCGATCGTTTTTGCAGGCGTCGGAGATGATACGGTTCCCGCCATTATCGTCGGCACCCGCAATGACGAGAACCTGGCAGTCGACCAAGATGGGCAGTGGAGCGGCACCTATATCCCGGCATTCGCACGACGCTATCCGTTCATCTTTTCCCTTGATGAGGAAAAGAACCAATTCACACTGTTGCTGGACGAAGAATATGAAGGTGCGAACCGCGAAGGGCGCGGCGAGCGGCTATTCGATTCCGAGGGTGAGCAAACCGTATATCTGAAGTCCCTGCTCAAGTTCCTACAAGATTATCAGGCTGGATTTGCGCGCACGCAGTCGTTTTGCAAACGGCTGGTAGAATTGGATCTGCTGACACCAATGCAGGCTCAATTTACGCTGCCTGAGGGAGAGAGCCGTACCCTCGGGGGTTTTCAAGTGATCGACCGGGAAAAACTCAAGGCCCTTCCTGGCGATACGCTCTCGGAATTGTGCAGCAAGGATGAGCTCGAGTGCATTTACTTACATCTGGCGTCACTGCGTCATTTCCGAGACATGTTGAACAAGGCGACCTCAATCGAAACTGCGGAGCTGGACGGCGATGCCGTGGAACAGACGGGCGAGCCTGCGGACGACCCCGAAGCGGCGGCAATCAACTGACTTTCCGGACAATAGCAGGGGCCGCACTGTCAATTATGGCCGCACTGGCCAGCGCGCCCCTGGCCGCCAAGGTCTATGATTGCGTGATCGACCCGTCTGAAACAGTGGATGTCGCCGGCCCCACCGGCGGCGTCGTTTCAGAGGTGTTTTTTGAACCCGGTGAACAGGTTGAAAAAGGCCAGGTTCTCGCGCGGCTCGAGTCAACGATTCAACGCGCGACCGTACAGATGCTGGAACTCCGAGCTGGCGACACATCGGAAATCGAAGCCCAGCGAGCCCAATTGGAGTTTCTGGAGGGGCGCCTGGAACGCACCCAAACCTTGCTGGACCGGGGAGTCGTGTCTCACGGAGTGCTGGAAGAAATCCAATCTTCAGTGGACGCAAACAGATCACTTCTGGCCCGGGCCGAGTTGGCACGTCGAGTGGCACAGGAAGAACTGACCCGAGCCAAGGCGAGCCTTTCCCTGTTGGAAATTCGCAGTCCGATAGATGGGGTCATTCTGAAACGGTACTTTGACAATGGCGAATACCTTCCTTTGGAAGGCAGCATCGCGACAATCGTTCAACTTGACCCTTTGGAAGTCGTCTCCTTTTTGCCCGTACGGGAATACAACTCTGTCTCTTTGGGTGAAATCGCCCAGGTAGAACCGGCTGCTCCGGTAGATGGGGCTTACCCGGCTAAAGTTTCTCGTATTGACCGGGTCTTTGATGTTGCCAGCGGAACCTTTGGATTGCAATTGCGGCTAGACAATCCGGATTTGAAGATCCCCGCCGGCCACCGGTGCAAAGTCACTTTTGGTGTCGAAAACTAACAACCGAGCGGTAGGCGGGCTGTGGTCCAAACCGGCTATCCCTTGGAACCGACATCGATACGATCGTGCACAAGTGGAATGTCCAGATCCACTTCGCATTCCAACTCTTGGGCGTATCGGTGGCCAGCATAGACAGCCGCTGCGATGATCCCAGGCGCCTCACAATCCCCAATCCGTGTCAGGCTGAAGGGTCGTTTCTCGTTTTCTAAGCGAAGACAGAGCGCCTTGTACAAACCCTCATTTGGCTTTCGGGCTGTGACCATCACAATGTTCTGGACTGGCAGCTTTGTTTCGCGACCACTGTAGATGCAGTTCAAAGAGGCCTCATCGCCCAAAAAATGTGTCAAACTGTGTGAGGGAAGAATGTCGATGCCGAGTCGGTGCAATTGCGTTCGAATACGCCACCTTTCGGATGTCTTTCCGGCCCAATCCGACACGCTATCGGATGGTGTAACCAAGGTGACGGCATGCCCATCAGCACGTATCCGTTCTGCGATGACACTTGCCATGTAGTAGCCATCACCATCGAAAATCAAGGTGGGCCCGTTTGGCAGGTTTCCATCCATGATGTCGTCAGGCGTGAACACGCGGGTCAGAGCCTCGCCACGCGCGATCGGGCGAAAGCATTCGTCATCGTAGTATTCTTTTCGCCACCTCGCGCCCGTTGCAATTGCAACATGGTCTGCCTCGACCGAGATCACGTCATCAACGGTTAGGCGACTTTCGCGGAAGATTTCAACGTTGGGCATTTCGAGCAGTTGCTGCTCGCGGTAATCCTTGACCCGGATGTATTCGCTCATCCCAGGCAAAGATGCTTCGCGTGCAATACGTCCACCGATCTCACGAGAGGCTTCGGCCAACATAACTTCATACCCGCGTTCACCAAGGGCGCGGGCAGCTTCCAAACCGGCTGCACCTGCGCCAACAATCAAAACACGGGCTTCCGAAGTTTTTTTCTTGATGATCTCGGGGTGCCAATCCTTGCGCCACTCCTCTCCCATCGTTGGGTTCTGCGTACAGCGCAGTGGCACACCGATGGAGTCACTGGCGTAGCACAAATTGCAACCAATGCACTCACGTATGGCGGACAGTCGACCCTGTTCGATTTTCTTTGGCAAGTAAGGATCAGCAATCGAGGGCCGCGCCGCGCCGATGAAGTCGGTGATGCCTCGGCGAACCTGGCTGACCATCGTATCGGGCGAGGTAAAGCGACCCACAGTGACCACCGGCTTGTCCGTCACCGATTTGACCCACTGCATATAGGGCTCCAGCGCGCCTTCTTTGACGAAGCGCGACACACCCATTTCAAGCGAATAATCAGCAATGTTGACGTCCCAGAGGTCCGGGAGGTCCGCGAGCCTTTCAAACATCTCGCGGCGTTCACCGAAAATCGGCTGGCCGTCCTCGCCAATCTCTTCATCCGCCGAAAACCGCACTGCAACCGCGCAGCGATCGCCCACTGCTTCCTTGGTCTCTTCGATCAATTCGCGCGTCAGACGCACCCGGTTTTCCAGGCTGCCGCCGTATTCGTCGCTACGTGTGTTCACGCGCGGGTTCAGAAAATTCGAAATCAGGTAGCCGTGTGTTGCGTAGACATAAACCACATCAAAACCCGCCTCTCGCGCCCTGAGCGCCGCTTTGCGATGCCACCGGCGCAGGTCCTTGATGTCCTGCTTGTCCATCGCGCGGGTTTGATAAGGGTGCCCCTTAGCGTTTGGAAAGCTGTCGACGTCCATACCCGGCAATCGCGAAAACAAGTTGTTCGCGTTCGCACCGCCATACCAAAGCTCAGCCCCTGCCAGGCTTCCGTATTCGTGCACGGCGTCCGTCATGAGAGTATGGGCGCGGACATCGCTGTCATCCCAAAGGGACGCATAAGGGTGTGGCAGGTCATCCGAAGACGGATGGATCGAGTTGTATTCCGTGCAGACCACTCCCCAGCCGCCTTGCGCCTTGACCTTGCGCATCGCCGCAAGCGTTCGTGGATATTGCCACCCCATACCGGTGCAATGAGGTACTTGGAAAAAACGGTTCGGTGCTGTGACCGGACCAATCTGGATCGGTTCAAAGAGAATGTCGTAACGGGGATCTCGACCCATTGTGTCTGGTCCTTGCTTGTCTTCGTTCAGGGCAATGAACGGCCCAGAAGGCTGGAAACACAGTGCCTGCCTGGGTTACACGTCTTGCTTGAACTCCGGCATTTTAAAGTGATTGGGATAGACTTTGGACAAGAAGGCCGTGATGTGATCGCGGGCTTCTAAGCGTCCGTAGTTTTCTGGATACGCCAACAACTCAAGCCAAATCCCGTCGTAAAGCGCCTCGAGAATGTTGGCGACCTGTCGTGGTGGGAGACCGCGATATGCGCCTTCCTCCTCAATCTCCTGACATAGGTCCAGGGCGATGGTGTAGCGTTCGCGATCGATATCTTCGATCAGCTTGCGATAGACTTTGCGCCGTCCTGCTTCCCCGAAGAACGCATACCAGACCGCCAGTTTTTTGGGCGTGCAAATCCGCGGGTGAAAATGCGCATCCACGATGGCCAACAGTTTGTCGGATGCGGACAAGCCTGCGCTTTCAAACGCGGCCATCCACTGTTCGTGATGCTCTTTGGCCAGATACAAAAGCGTTTCTTCCAGCAGGTTTTGCTTGGACTTGAAGTGGAAATTGACGATCCCCATCGAAAGGCCCGCGCTTTCGGTCACCGTAGACATGGTGGTGCCACCAATTCCGTTCCTGGAAATTGAATCGATGGTTGCATTGATCAACTGCTGCCGCCGCACCTCTTTCGACGCGGTGCGGCGACGCGTGTTGGTCTTTGGATTGGCTTCAACAGATTGGCTCATACTGGCCCCTCTCAACTTTCCTGCACGCAGCTCATTCACCGCTTGGAACAATTCTCTCAGCGATCTGACGCCGCCGAAACGAACTCGCTTCAAGTATATTGCATTGATTGAATACTCATTCAATAATGAGAGGAAAAACTTTTCATCACAAGACCAAAGCCACCATGACTTGAGTTTTAAAGCTCTGCCCAGAAGGTGAAAACGGGATCATGCACCAACGAGATGACTTTCCGATGAGACCGACCCAGAGGTTCAACTCGGTCCTCGATGGCCGCCCAAGCAAGATTCGCCTGGGCCTGATCCCGAAACTCGATCACTGCCATCAGAGTATGCTGGCGTTCTTCGTCCGTATCATATCCGCTGTTCGATATGCGTTGACACAACGGCGCACCCTTTTCGGCCAATCCGCTGTTGATCAAGACATCGACAAAGCTGTTCCAGGCTTGCTCAAACACTTCCAGTTCGACGGACGGCTTCAAATCAAACTGGTTCAAAAGCCTGGGCATGGTGTGGTGTCCGCCTTGGTGATTTCACGAAACCCAAGCTATGCCTATCCTGTGTCAAAGCAAGCGCCAGAGGTTCATAAATGATCCGAAACGAGAACCCCGTCATTGCCAACAGCCTGTGGTCGGCCACAGCCAAGTATACTGACACCTACCCCGCACTATCTGGGGAACAACAGGCTGACGTCGCCATCATAGGCGCCGGATTTACCGGGTTGTCCGCGGCCTTGCACCTGGCCGAAGCAGGTGCCAGCGTCACCCTGATTGACAGCCAACATCCCGGTTGGGGCGCTTCTGGTCGCAACGGCGGTCAGATCAATGTCGGACTCAAGGATGGGCCAACGGGGATAAGGGCAAAGTTCGGGGACCATTGGGGTGAACGGATGATCCGAATGGCAGGCGACGCGGGCGATCTGGTGTTTGATCTGATCGAGCGCCACCAGATCAATTGCGACGCCAAACGTCCTGGCTGGCTGCGGGCCGCGCATACGCCCAAGACGCTGCAACAGCTACATGAGCTGGCCGAAGATTGGGACCGACATGGCGGCGGCATGAAGAAGCTCGACCAAGCCGAAATGCAACGCCTGACAGGAACAGAAGCTTACAACGGGGGCGTATTGGACCGCCGTGGCGGCGTGTTGCATCCGCTGAACTATGCCCTTGGCCTGGCAGATGCTGCGCATCGCAATGGTGTCGCGATTTATGGTGGCACTCCGGCCAATCACATCCAGACAGAAGGCGGTCGATATCGGGTAAAAACGCCAAACGGTGCCATCATGACGGACAAGGTCTTGATGTGCACCAACGCCTATTCAGGCGATCTGGATCCCAAGGTCGCCAAATCTGTCTTGCCCGTGAGATCGGTGCAGGTGGCGACGCCTCCGCTTTCGGACAACATTCGCCGATCAATCCTGCCCGAAGGAAACGCGCTATCTGACGCCCGTCGTCTGTTGCTGTATTTCCGACAAGACGCTGAAGGTAGATTTCTGATGGGAGGGCGCGGAACCTACAACGACGGATCAACACGCCGACAGATTGAACGCCTCAAGCGCGTCTCGGTCGAGCTGTATCCGCAACTATCCGACGTTAAATGGGACTACGCGTGGGGCGGTTTCGTCGCGCTGACTAGGGACCATTATCCGCACCTGCATGAGCTGGCCCCAGGCATCTACGCGGGGCTTGGGTACAACGGGCGCGGCGTTGCCATTGCCACGGCGATGGGGCGCGTGCTGGCGCGTTGGGCTGCCGGAGAACCTACCGAAGATCTCGACTTTCCCGTCACGCCACTCAAACCTCTGCTGCTTTCATTTGCTCGTGAAACGCTGGTCGAGGCCGAGATCCTGCGCCTTAAGCTGTTGGACAAACTGGGCCTGTAGCGAGGTAAGCGCACCGCTTACACCCGAGAGAAAAAGCGATAGCTCAGAGCAACAGCCGCCAATCCCAAGCCAGAGCCATATCCGATCCACACGCCATTCGGCCCCCAGTCCAAAACAAACCCCAGGACATAGCCAACTGGCAAGGCGATGATCCAATAGGAAACCAAGGTGATGACAACCGGGACATGATTGTCTGTCATCCCCCGGAACACGCCCAACATCGTTCCCTGCACCCCATCTGCGATCTGCATTGCCGCAATCACCAGGAACATCGAAATCGCAAGCGCCACAACCTCGGGGTCATCCGACAAGCCCTGCGCCAAGGGTGCGCGCCCCAAAAGAATGCCGATGATGACCAGGCTCATCCAACTGACGACCACAAACAACGACGCCAGCACAATTGGCCTAAGTCGTTCTCTCTCATTCGCGCCAATCGCCTGCGCCACCCGGATCGAGATCGCAATCGAAATGCCCAATGGCACCATGTAGATGACGTCACTCACGGCAGACACGATCTGATGCGCTGCCAGCGCTGCGGCACCGAACCATCCGAGCATCAGCCCCGCGACCGCATATGCTGCGCCCTCCCCCAGGTAACCAAGCGAGAACACGGACCCCTCTTTGAGCTGGAGCTGCAATTCGCGCCAGTCAAAGCCAGAGTATGGAGGCGCGTTCCACCGTGTTTTCCATCTGCTCAGGATCACAAACGCCAAGACAAGTGACGCGCTCTGAGAGACCAAGCTCGCGATACCTGCCCCGACCAGCCCCAGGCCAGGCCACCCCCATATCCCATGTATCAGTACATAGTTTGCCGGGACGTTGCAGGCGACGGCAAAGAACGCCAGGCCGACCCCGATCCAGGGACGGTCAATCGCGTCGAACAGGGCCTTCAGAGCATAGAAGATCGTGAAGGGAACCAGCAAAAGGCTCATCGAAACCCAGTAGCCGCCGAGCAATTCAAGAACCTCGATCGGTTGTCCGAGCCAAGCCAGAGCAGGCCGTACAGCGAGCATCATCAAAGTGCCCAGAGTTCCAACGCCCAATGCCACGACAAGCGCGATCCATGTGGTTGTGATGAGCTCTTGGTCATTAGACTTGCCAAATGCCTCGGCCATGCGAACGCCTATGGCGGATACGAACCCAAACAATGCGGAATAGAAGATGATCAGCGCAGATGTGGTGATCGACACAGCCGCCAATGGAAGCGTTCCCAAAGGGGCCACCATCACGGTGTCCACAACCCCGATCAACGCCGCCGCCGCAAGGGAGACGACGATCGGAAAGGCGAGGCGCGCGATATGCTGCGCTTCGCGCATAAGACGGCCAGTGGGCGACCGCGTTGGCCGGGGTGTCTGCTCTGCGGTCATGATATTCTACTTTCCAGTCAGGCGGCCTTAGGCATCGTGATCAAGTAGATCCGGCGCCAACCGCACAAGACAGGCCCAGGCCGCCCGCTCTGCTTCCTCAGGGCTCAGACTGTCCGGGGCCAAATGCAGGCGCTGCCAGTAGCCGTCGGTAAGTGTTTCCATCCATTCAGCCATTTGAACAGCGGACAAGGTGCCCTGCCCTGCCAGCAAGTCCTGCCAGATCGCGCACAGCGTCTCACGACGCCGCGCCTCGAAATGACCGGCTACCTCGTCGTATTCCTGCTGGGACCGGAGCTCTCCCCAGAACGCGTACCAAAGTGGAAGCACCATCGCACCACAGGCGTCAGGATGAAAATCAGCCCGTATCAGGGCACGCAAACGTTCTGCAGGTTCTACGCCGGCTTGGTCCAGCGCCTTGGTCCAGTGATCTTCGTAGCGCTGATACAAATCGCGCAGTGCTTCTGTCAGCAGCCCCGCCTTTGATTTGAAGTAAAACGCGGCGACCCCCTGCGAAAGATCCGCCTCGGACGCAACCGTCGCCAGTGTGGTTTTCGCCAATCCATGCACCAGGATCGAGCGGCACGCGGCATCCAACAGCTGCCGACGCCGACGGTCTGCGTTTTCCTTCCGCTCTTTGCGGGGGCGCTTTTGTTCTGCTTGGGCCAACTGCCAATCCTCCTGCACGTGCGGACATCTACAGCGCCTGAAAAACAGGCGTCAATGATCTAAAGTTTATTTGATCGCTCAAATAAACTTTACGGAATCGAACTGCCTCTGTAAACAAAGTGCAAGGGGAGAGAATTTTGGCACTTGAGAGCAGATATGACGCGATCGTGGCCGGTGCAGGTCACAACGGCCTGACAGCCGCGGCCTATATGGCACGCGCGGGGATGAATGTTCTGGTGGTTGAAAAGAACGGCTGGATCGGCGGGGCAGCTGTCAGCAGATCGCTGCACGAAGGCTGGACCTATTCGAACTGCTCGTATGTCTGCTCGCTGCTACGGCGCGAGATCGCGCGGGACCTGGACCTGCCGAAATATGGCCTTCAGGTCATCCCCTACGAAGGTGGTGCAAGCTTTACCCGCGATGGCGACCACTTTGCTTACTATTCGGACCACAATGCGTTAAGGCGTGAAATGGCGCGCCACTCTGCACGCGATGCAGATGCGTATCGCGCCTATTCCCAAGCGATCATGCGGCAGTGCCGGTTCATTCGCCCATTTCTGCTGCGCGATGCGCCAGATCCGGCCTCTCTGCGTCCGCGCGATCTGGGAGAACTGGCGTATCTAGTCAAGAAGGCGCATGGTTTGGGCAGCCGTGAACTCGGCGAAACGCTCAAGTTCTGGACCATGTCGATTGGCGACTTTCTGGACGAGCATTTTGAAAACGGCCTGATCAAGGCCCATTTGGCGGGGTCCGGGATTATCGGTACTGGCCTTGGAGTTTATTCGCCCGGCACCGCCTATGTTCTGTTGCATCATTATATGGGCGACATCGACGGCGGCATCGGCGCCTGGGGGTTTGCGCGCGGGGGAATGGGGGCCATTTCCAATGCGATTGCGGCCAGCTTCAAAGATCATGGCGGGACGATCCACACCGGTGCCGGGGTCGAGAAAATCCTGAGCAAAGACGGCCGGGTGCAAGGCGTGGCATTGGAAGACGGCAAGGTTTTCTACGCCCCTGTGGTTGCGTCCAATATGGACATCAAACGTACCATCCAGCACCACGTGGATACGACCGACCTTCCCCACGACTTCACCAAAGCGGTGAACAACTTCAAAATTCGCGGATCGTCAGCCAAGCTGAACATCTCGCTTGATCAGTTCCCCGATTTTCCCGCCGCGCCGGAACACACCAGCTTTTTGCGCGGCGACATGCATGTTTCTGAAAGCCTGTTCGAACTGGAAAGGGCTTATGACGATTGGAAAGACGGTCGCTGGTCCGAAAAACCATATATCGACATGCTGATCCCCAGCCAGATCGACCCGACCATGGCCCCGACAGGCGCTCACATGATGACGGTCTTTGTGCAATATGCCCCTTATGACCTGAACGTTGACGGCACCAGGTCAGCTGACAATTGGACCGACGCGCAGCGCAACGCGATGGCCGACACCGTGCTGAACCAGATTTCAGTTGCCTGCCCGGATATTCGCGATCGCGTGGTTCATATGGAGGTCCGCTCGCCGCTGGAAATCGAGCGCGAAGTTGGCCTGACCGAAGGCAACATCTTTCAGGGCGAGCTGACGTTTGATCAGCTGTTCTTTAATCGGCCTGTTCCCGGCTGGTCGCAATACAGCCTGCCGATCAAAGGCCTCTATCTGTGTGGATCGTCCGCCCACCCCGGTGGCGGTGTCATGGGTGCGCCCGGCGCAAACGCAGCCCGCGCCATCCTGCGACACGAAACCCGGCACGGACGCATGAAGGGGTACGCGGCATGAGCAATTTCGATGCGATTGTCGTGGGCGGCGGCATAAACGGCCTGGTTGCTGGTGCTGTGCTTGGACGCAAAGGCAAGAAGGTTTGCATTATTGAAAGAGCCGACCGTTTCGGAGGTATGGCCTCCTACGCCGTTGACGGGGGGCCGTCGCTGGCGCATGCGCTCTACAATCTCAGCCCACGCGCCCTGAAGGACGCGGGCATCGATGTCGATCGCGCGACGTTTACTGGACAGCAGATCGACACCGTTTCGCTTGCCGATGACGGAAACCACATCGTCTTCAAGGCAAACGGTGTTTATTGGAATGATGGTTCACAGCACCCTCAGTCAAAGGCTTGGTGTGAACTGATCCAAAGATTCAAGACCTATGGCGGGCTGTTGCGGCAATTGGCGGAAGCCCCGCCTCCGGGTGGTCACAGCGCGTCCCTGTCACGGGCCAGATTGGCCGAGATGCTGCGTCTGGCAAAGGTGGGGATCGGGCTGAAAATGCTCGGCAAATCAGAAATGCGGCGTTTCTTGCAGGTTGTCCTGTCCAATGTCTACGACATCGTACTGGATGACCTGCCAGACGGACCGGTGGCCGGCATGCTTGCGGCAGATGCAATCAGGGGGGCGGCCACCGGTCCAAGGTCACCGGGTACAGTGTTCAATCTGATCTATCGGTTGGGGCACGGTGGCACCATCACCCAGCCCACAGGCGGCATGACAGCTGTGGTGGACACATTGGTTGACGGGGCGAAAGCGGCCGACTGCACGCTGCTACCCGGAACCGAAGTATCTCGCATTCTTGTCGATCTGGATGCGGTAACCGGCGTGCAAACCGCTGATGGCCAAACCCTGCGCGCGCCCTTGGTTCTGAGCAACCTGGCGTCGCCGCTGACATCCCAACTGACTGGTCCAAGCCTGTTCGACATCGAGGCCACACGCCGAATAAGAAACATCCGTGCACGCGGCACCGCAGCCAAAGTGAACCTGCGACTAAAGGATGCCTCTCCACTCCCTGGATTGAAGAGCGAACAAAAAGACGCGCGCCTGATTTATGCGCCTTCTGCAGACTATGTCGAAGCCGCCTTCAATCCCGCCAAGTATCGCGAGATGTCCAAGGCGCCTGTCATCGAGGCACTCAGGACTGAGCAGCCGGACGGATCACATTGGGTGTCTGCCATTGTCCAATACGCCCCGTCCGACCTTGACGGCGGATGGACCCAAGAGGCGCAAGATCGGCTGGCCCAGATTACCGTCGACACGTTGGACTGCGCCCTTCCCGGACTGCGCGAGCAGATCACAGACACTCAGGTCATCACGCCGGATCAGATTGCAACCGCAACCGGAGCGCCTGGCGGGCATTGGCACCACGCGGAAATGTCGCTCGATCAACTGCTGACCCTACGCCCTGCGAATGGGATAAGCCGCTATGCCTTTGGCCCCAAAGGACTGTTCCTGTGTGGAGCCGCCACGCACCCTGGCGGTGATGTCATGGGCCTTGCCGGACGCAACGCAGCGCTTATGGCATTGGAGGTGCAAAAATGAGCATCTTTGTTGATCCCAAACTGGGTCTGATCCCGAGCCCGTTCCACGCCAGTCTTGCAGAACAGAACCGCGCACACAGTTGGTACGACTGGGCCGGATACGCAGCCCCGAGCGTTTTGGACAGCATGGAGTTCGAGTATTTCGCCCTGCGCAACCAGTCGTCGCTGTTCGACATCTCACCGATGCACAAGTATCGGATCGCTGGCCCTGACGCCGCGCAAATGCTCAATCGGCTGGTCACCCGTGACATCCGCAAGATCAAAACAGGCCGCGTTGGATATGCGGTCTGGTGTGATGAAGAAGGGATGGTCATCGACGACGGCACCTTGTTTCATCTGGGCGACGACGATTGGCGGCTGTGCTGCCAAGAACCCATGCTGACCTGGCTTCTGGATGCGGCGTGGGGTTTTGACGTCGTCGTCAAAGACGAGACGCACGATGTCGCCGGGCTGTCCCTGCAAGGCCCGACCTCATTTGCTGTGCTAGAGGCCGCCGGGCTGGACGTTGCGCACCTAAAGCCGTTCGACCTGGTCAAAATTGAGCCTGACCTCATGATCTCTCGTACCGGGTTCACGGGCGATCTGGGCTATGAGCTCTGGTGTGCTTGGGATAAGGCCGAGGCACTGTGGGACCGAATCTGGCAAGCGGGCACACACCAAGGGTTGCGCGCCATCGGCTACGACGCCTTGAACATCGCCCGGATCGAGGCTGGGTTTCTGACTGCCGGTGTCGACTTTCAACCGGTTCATGCCACCGAACGCCTGCATCGCGGCCAAACGCCGTTCGAGCTTGGCCTCGGGTGGTTGGTCGACTTTGAAAAGGGTCACTTCAATGGCCGACGAGCGTTGTTGAGCAAGCAACACGCCCAAAGGAGCCTTCTGCTGCGCTGTGATGTCGAAGGGTTCAAACCCGCTCAAGGCGCGCTGATCTACAATGGGCGCAAACGCGAGGTTGGCCACATCACCTCGGGCATCTGGTCGCCGACGGCCAAAAAGAACGTAGCCCTTGCACATGTTCGCATGCCCGATGCGCAGCGCGCGTCCAGGCTGATGGCAGAGATCTACACATTGGAAGAAGGCAAGTGGGACACCAGAATGGCACGTCTTACACCCGTTCAGGGCGCCTTCTTTGCACCACCGCGCGCCCGCGCAACCCCCCCGGCCCGCACCTGACGGAGGAGCAGACGTGAATACACTAGGAAATACACCAACCGATGGCGATCTTGTTGATTGGGATCGCGATCACAACCTGCACCCCTGGGCGGACACCGCTGGTTTCGGGGCCACGGAATACATGCGTGTGAACACCGCAGACGGCATCTATTTGTGGGATGCGTCCGGAAAGCGGTACATCGATGGACCCGGTGGAATGTGGTGCACCCAAATCGGTTATGGCCGTCAGGATATGGCCGACGCGATTTCCGCTCAGGTCATGCAGATGCCTTATGCGTCCCCATGGTCATTCACCACTGAACCTGCGGCCGTTTTGGCCCGCATGATTGCCGAACGCACACCCGGCGACCTGAATACGGTGCATTTCACCACTGGGGGATCGACAGCCGTTGATACAGCGCTGCGCACCGCCTTGTTTATGAACAAGCGGCTTGGGCGCCCGAACAAGAAAATCATCATTGGGCGCGAAAAAGGGTACCACGGTTCGACCTTTCTGGCCGCCACGGTCACAGGCAAAGAACGGTTTGAAACCAGCTTTGACAAGGCACAGGATCTTGTACGCTTTCTGCCGGACGTGAACCCCTATCACCGGCCGAACGACATGAGCCTGGAGGACTGGTGCAACGCCAAAATCGCTGATCTGGAAAACCTGATTGCCGAGGTTGGCGCCGACAAGATCGCGGCTTTTATCGCCGAGCCGATCTTGTGCTCGGGTGGCGTCATCGTTCCCCCGCCCGGCTACCACAAACGCACGCTCGAGATCTGCCGCGCACATGACATCCTGTACATCTCGGACGAGGTGGTCACCGGCTTTGGGCGGTTGGGGCACTGGTTTGCGTCAGAAGACGTCTTTGGCATCGTTCCCGACATCATCACATGTGCAAAGGGTCTGACCTCGGGCTACCTGCCGCTAGGGGCGTGCATCATATCGGATGCCGTGATCAAACGTATTTCTGACGCGCCGGGCGATGACGTTTTCTACAACGGCTACACCTACACAGGGCACCCCGTCAGTTGCGCGGCGGCGATCAAGAACATCGAGATCATGGAAAGCGAAGACATTCTTGGACATGTGCAGCGCGTCACGCCGCATTTCCGGGCCAGACTGCAGCAGATCAAGGATCGGTTTCCGATCGTCGGAGACGTACGCGGCGATGGCTTGCTGGGCTGTATCGAGTGCCGCCCAGACCTGAACGACCAAAGCTATGAGGCCGATGTGAAGTTTGGACAAAAGCTGGATGATGCCTGCGAAGAACTGGGGCTATTGCTCCGCCCCTTCGGGAACATGGCCGTTTTTTCGCCACCGTTGATCATCACGCCTGATCAGATCGACGACATGTTCGACATCATGGAGGCCGGAATGACGCGGGTCAGCGAAGGCTACGAGAAGTCGTAGCCCTCGCAGCTTGATCACTCGGGCTTTCGTCCGCGGATATGGTGAGGGCAGTGTTCCCCCGACTTCAGCACCGGCTGCATCGCATCCCAGATTTCGATCTGATGTTTGATGAAGTCCGCACCGTGCCGCGCTTCCCATTTGGCACGGTTCGGGCCGGTCAACTCGGCAAGCTCTGCTGCCGACACCTGGGCGTACCAAGGGTTGCGGTTGACCAGCTCGACAGCCTCAAACCCGGCCTCTTCCATCGCGACGCGGTACTTTGCGGGTGAGGCCATCTGGAACTCCAGGTCCTCCATCTTCACATAGTGGGCCATCTCAGGCGACATATCGCCATCGTGATTGGTCAACCAGTCAGACGCAGCAAACACCCCACCTGGTTTCAGCACCCGAAGCACCTCTGCGGCCAGGGTTGCCTTATCCGGGATATGGATAATGGAATCCTTTGAGAACACGACATCAAACATTTCAGCATCAAATGGCATTGGCCCAGGAGAGACTTCGATGATCTCAACCCTTCCCTCCAGGCCAGCGTCCCTGACCCTTTGCCGCGCCGCTTCGCAAACTGGTGCCTCGACGTCTATACCTGTGACCTTTCCGGCCTCCATCTCACCTGCCAAAAGCACAGCGATGGCGCCCGAGCCGCACCCGATATCAAGGATATGCTTGCCTTTCAGGTCCACCCCTTCGACCACTCGAGCCACTTCTTCCACACCACCGGGGGACAAGAACCCCTCACCCCAAAGCTCTTCCAAAAAGTCGATGACCTGACGGTCATAAAGGATTTCGTCCGACATGCTTCTCCCCTATCGAGCCAACGCTTTGCAAACTTCACTCACCACACCAAAGATAGAACCCCAGCAGGCAACAAAGCATCCATTGTACACTTACTGAGTAC
Organism: Falsiruegeria mediterranea M17; assembly: GCF_900302455.1. Lineage (GTDB taxonomy): Bacteria > Pseudomonadota > Alphaproteobacteria > Rhodobacterales > Rhodobacteraceae > Falsiruegeria > Falsiruegeria mediterranea. The sequence continues at coordinate 101,849 of NZ_ONZG01000012.1, read as the reverse complement.
CTCATTCTGAATGGCCATTCAATCAGTAGACTTTCACATGCTTGATTGGTATCGAGAAACAACCGTTACAGCGGAGCCCGATCAAAATGGCCGACATGCTTCCAACACATGCGCAAACCGTCATCATCGGAGGTGGCTCAATTGGGACAAACACGACCTACCACCTGACGAAGCTTGGCCATACGGATGTGGTCGTTCTGGAACAGGGGCAATTGACCTCTGGAACGACATGGCACGCAGCCGGGCTTATTGTGGCGGGCCTTCTGAAATCAGAGGCGGAATGCGCAATCTACACGCATGGCCGGGACCTTTACGCCAACCTTGAGCAAGAAACTGGTATTCCAACCGGATTTCGCGATGTCGGCTATTTGCAGATCGCAACCAATCAAGAACGCCTTCACGAAATGCGCCGTGTCGCAGCCTTTATGCGCAGGTTCGGAATCAACAATCACGAAATCTCAGTCACCGAAGCGCAGCAGATGTTCCCCATCGGTGACTTGTCAGATGTTGTCGGTGCCTTTCTGATCCCCGAAGACGGGCGCGCCAACCCAGTGGACGTCACCATGTCGCTAGCCAAAGGCGCCCGAAACCGGGGCGCGCGGATTTTCGAAGGAGTACGTGTCGACGAAATCCTGGAAAAGAATGGAACCGCGACGGGAGTGCGCACTGCAAGCGGGCAGACCATCACCGCCGAAAATGTCGTGATCTGTGGTGGAATGTGGTCGCGCCAGTTGGGTGCGAAACACGGCGTGAACCTGCCCCTTCAAGCGGCTGAACACTACTACCTCATAACCGAGAGCATTCCGGGCCTGCCCCGCGATCTGCCCGTGCTGGAAGACCCCTCAACCTATACCTATTACCGCGAGGAAGTTGGCGGGTTGATGCTGGGCCTGTTCGAACCCGGCGCCGCAGCCTGGAAACTGGATGGCGTTCCGGACGAATGGCAATTTGGCGAGATCGAACCGGATTGGGAACGCGTCGGTCCTGATCTTGAAAAGGCATATTCTCGGGTGCCCGACACCCTGAAATACGGAGTAAAGAAACTGTTCTGCGGCCCCGAAAGCTTTACGCCTGATCTGGCCCCTCTGGTCGGTCCTACATCGGAACTACGCAACTTGTGGGTGGCCTGCGGCATGAATTCACTGGGCATCCTGAATGGCGCGGGCACAGGTATGGTGCTGGCGCATTGGATGGTCGACGGCGTACCCCCGATCGATGTCACTGAAATCAACGTGAACCGCTTCTCACGCGAAATGGCGACACCTGCCTTCAGGCGCGACCGAACGCCCGAGCTGTTGGGGAAACTCTTTGGCCAGCATTTCCACAACGAAGGCTTCAATACCGCCCGCAACGTAAAGCGGTCCGTTCTATTTGACCGGCTCAAGGACGCGGGCGCCTACTTCACCGAAGGCAACGCCTGGGAACAGCCGGATTGGTTTGCACCAACGCCCGAACAGGCCAAGATCGAAACATATAGCTGGTATCGCCAGAACTGGTTTGATTGGCACGCAGAAGAGCATCGCGCCGCCCGCGAGGATGTGGTCGTTATGGACATGACCTCCATGGCCTGTTTCAGCGTCGAAGGGCCGGACGCCTGCGCCCTCCTCTCTCGTCTGTCCTGTAACGAGGTCGACGTCGATCCCGGTCGCGTAGTCTATACGCCGTGGGTCAATGAACACGGCGGGTTCGAGGCCGATTTGACCGTGACCCGATTGTCAGATCACAAGTTTTGGGTGGTCGTTGGAGAGAACTCTGCCGGCCACACGGAAATGCGTATGCGACGCCACATCCAAGTCGGCGAAAACGTGGTCATCACGGATGTCACTGCAGGGCGCTGCCAGATCAATGTGCATGGCCCAAAATCCCGAGAGCTGCTGAGCAGGATCTCGGGCGCGGATCTATCGGATGATGGGTTCCCATTCATGATCGCACGCGAGGTCGATGTCGGCTATGCCGTTGTTATGGCCTATCGCGTGACTTTCATTGGTGAATTGGGGTGGGAGCTTCATGTCCCGGCCACCCAAGCGGTTCAAACCTATGATCTGATCATGGAGGCTGGCCGCGACCTGGGCGTCCGCAATGCCGGGATGCAAACTCTGAACTCGCTGCGCCTTGAAAAGGCTTATCGTGATTTTGGGATCGACGTGGACAACACCGACAACCCTATCGAAGCCGGGCTAGGGTTTGCCGTCAAGCTGGACAAGCCGGGCGGTTTCATTGGTCGGGAGTCCTTGGCACAGATCAAGGCCAAGGGTGTACCGCACACCCGGATGCTGCAATTCCTGCTGAAAGACCCCGAGCCACTGCTGTACGGCAACGAGATGATTTATCTCAACGGTCAGGAAGTCGGCTATGTTCAGGTCGGCGGATACGGGCATTCATTGGGCGGCGCTGTCGGCATCGGGTTTGCGGAAACCAATGCGCCACTGACGGCGGACGTCGTCGCATCTGGACATTGGCAGATCGAGATTGCGGATGAGAAGTTCGAGGCCATTGCCTCTCTCAAGCCGCTCTATGATCCCGAAATGAAAAAGATCAAATGCTGATCTGGTGCAGCTCTTACAGCGGGAAGTGCTTGGGAAAGAACCGCGACAGTGATAGCTGGCAGACATCTCTGAATTCCCGCCGATCTGCCACTTTGGGGTACAGCACCAAACTCAGCCAGGCACCGTCCGACATCGCCTCGACTGCGCGGGCCGTCTTGTCTGCATCAAGGTCGTCATAACCGCCCTCGGCAATCAGCTCGCCGCACAATTGCAGGATACGATCATACCGTTCGTTGTCGTACTTGTTGTGAATCTTCAGGTAGTTCGGGCGATACTTGGCCTGTCCCCAGAATGCGAACCACACGGCCAGCCGCTTGTGCGTGCAGATGCTTTTGTCAAAGTCCGCGTTGACGATCGCCACCAGACGATGCGCTGGTGTTGGCTCAGCCTCGTCGTAGTACTTTAACCAGTTTTCATAGTGCTCCTGTGCGAGAAACCCCAAGGCCGCATCATAAAGCGCCTCTTTGCTGGCAAAGTGATAGTTGACCACACCGTGCGAAAGGTTGGCAGCCTCTGTCACATGTTTAAGCGTCGTGTCCGAAAACCCGCGTTTCGCGATTGAATCAATCGCAGCCATGATCAGTTGCAACCGGCGGACTTCGGGGGGCTCGGTTCGACGTTTCTTCTGAAGCTCTTTGGCCTCCACTTTACCCCTCCTCTCGCTCGGCCATCTGCCGATCCAACATATCTGCTCTTTGCTGCCGGAACATCACGATAGCAGCGATTGCGACACAGATGGCGATCACCAGGATCATGATGGTCGCAAGCGCATTGATGTCCGGCCTGAGGCCTAGTCGAATGCGTGAAAAGATCAGAATTGGCAAGGTGTTTGCGCCGGGGCCGGTCACGAAACTGGCAATCACCAGGTCATCCAACGACAATGTGAAAGCAAGAAGCCAGCCCGAGATCAACGCGGGCGTCAATTGCGGGATGGTGATCGCGGTCAGAACCTTGAATGGCTTCGCCCCCAGATCGGCGGCCGCCTCTTCCAAGGTTTGCCCCATACCGGTCAAACGCGCCTGTATGGTGACAGCCACATAAGCCATGGAAAAGGTGATGTGCGCGATGGTGATCGTGGCAAACCCGCGTTCCGCAGGCCAGCCGATCAGTTGATTGAGTGAGATGAAGAAGACGAGCAGTGAAAGCCCAGTGATCACCTCAGGCATCACCAAGGGCGCAACCAACATCCCGCCAAACAATGTCCGCCCCCTGAACCTGCCAAACCGAACCATCGCCAATCCAGCCAGTGTCCCAAGGGCCGTTGCAAAGGTCGCGTTAACCACAGCAATCTGAAGGCTCAGGGACACGGCCTGCCAAACCTCAGGCGACTGAAACAGCTCGGAATACCACCGCAGAGACCAACCACCCCACACCGGCACAAGCTTGGAGTGGTTGAACGAATAGATCACCAGCAGGATCATAGGGATATAGAAGAACGCCAATCCCAGGGTCAGCATGATCGTCAAAAAGCGTGAGCGATTACCGTACATCTAACGCTCCTCCGACGCTTTGCCCTGGAAGTACTGAAACACCATGATGGGCAAGACCAGAATGAACAGCAGGACGATGGCGACGGCCGCAGCCACAGGCCAATCGCTGTTTCTCGAGAACTCGTTGAACAGCACGCGCCCGATCATCTGCACGTTTCCACCGCCCAACAAATCGGGAATGACGTACTCCCCCGTCGCCGGAATGAAGACCAGCAGAGAGCCAGCAATGATCCCTGGCATCGTCAAGGGCAGCGTAATCCTGAAGAACGTGTTTGTGGGACGCGACCCAAGGTCTGCCGCGGCTTCGTTCAAGCTGTTGTCCAGCTTTTCCATGGTCGCGTAAAGCGGCAGGATCATGAACGGCATATAGGTATAGACAATCCCGATGTAGACCGCGAATTCGGTATATAGCATCCGGATCGGTTCATCTATTATTCCAAGCGCGATCAACAGGTTGTTGATCGTCCCCTGGTCGGCCAGCAGACCCATCCACGAATAGACACGCAGCAGGAATGAGGTCCAGAACGGCAAGATGATCGCAAACAGCAAAAGCGGTTTCGCCACCGGCCCCGAGCGTACAATCGCATAAGCAATCGGGTAGCCAAACAAGAGGCACAGAATGGTCGACGTCACCGAGATCTTGAGCGAGTTGACGTAGGTGTCAAAGTAAAGGCTGTCCTCCCAGATGTAGACGAAGTTATCAAAAACCAGCCGGATCGTGACGATCCCGCTGTCGGTCCATTCGACCAGTTTTGTGAACGGAGGGCTGGCAATGGCAAGTTCCGCCAAACTGATCTTGGCCACGATAAAGAACGGAGCCAGAAAGAAGAACAGCAACCAGAAGAACGGGATTACAGTGATGATCTGGCGCCAGTGGCTCTGGATGCGTCGCATCATCTGGGACCCAAATGATCCCTGACTGACCGACGGGGGTTTGTTGGAAACATCCGTCATTTGTTCAGCAACATGGCGCTGGACGAATCCCAGCTGATGCTCACCTTGTCCTCCCAGGTGATCTGCTGCATGGCATGCGTGGGACGCGTCTGATTAGGCCGTGTCACATCGAAGATGTCCCCGTTGGGTAGCGCGACCTTGTAAATCGACGTTTCTCCGAGATACCCGATATCATCAATTACGGCCGAGACCTGATTGGGACCTGTGACCGCCTCTTCGGATTTGGTGATGCGGATCTTCTCGGGCCGCAATGCGACCCAGATCTTACTTCCGACCTTCACCGAATGGCCGTGATCTATGTAGACCTCGCAAAACTCGGTTTGCACCCGCACGTGATCGGCGCCGTCTTCGGTCACGCGCCCCTCGAATATATTGGCGGACCCAATGAAATCCGCAACAAAGCGGGACTCGGGAAATTCATAAATCTCGGTCGGAGTTCCGATCTGCTGAAACCGCCCTGCATCCATGACCGCCATGCGTGACGACAGGGTCATCGCCTCTTCCTGATCATGGGTCACAACGATGAAGGTGACGCCCACTTTCTCTTGAATATTGGCCAGCTCGAACTGCGTTTGTTTGCGCAGCTTCTTGTCCAAGGCGGCCAAAGGCTCGTCCAGCAGCAACAGCTTTGGGCGTTTGACCAGGGCCCGCGCCAAGGCGACTCGCTGCCGCTGCCCCCCCGACAATTGCTTGGGCTTTCGTTTTTTGAAGTCTTCCAGCTCCACAAGCTTGAGAATGTCATGTACCCGGTCTGCAATGTCGAACTTGGGAACCTCGTCTTGTTCCAGACCAAAGGCCACGTTCTTTTCCACGGTCATATGTGGGAACAACGCATAGCTTTGAAACATCATGTTTGTCGGTCGCTCATAGGCGGGAACATTCGCCATATCGACACCGTCGATAGTGATCGAACCTGAGTTCAAATCCTCGAACCCAGCAAGCATTCGCAACAAGGTGGATTTGCCGCAGCCCGATCCCCCCAATAGGCAAAACAGTTCGCCCTGATAGATGTCCAGATCGACATTATCCACGGCTGTAACCTCGCCGTACTTCTTGGTGACGCCTTTGATTTGAACCAGAGGCTGTTGTTCATTCTGGTCAAGCCAGGGCGCTGCACCGGAAGGTGAAGAAACGGTCAATGTGGGCCTCGCAGTCTGCCTGAAAATGGTCGGGCCGGCAGCGGCACCCCGAATTTGAGCGCTGCTGCCAGCTTTACTGTGAGTGAGTTAGTTTCCGGCTTTGAAGTCCGTCCAGGTCCGGGTCTGCAAACGCTCGACCTTTGGGGGCAGAACTGCGGTGGTGTACATCTTGGCCACCTGATCCGACGTAGGGAACGCCGCAGGGCTGGATGTCACCGCCTCGTCAACCATTGGCTTGGCCGTCAGATTGGCCGTTGCATACCAGGTAAAGTTGCTGTCGTTGGCCGCCACTTCGGGGCGCATCATGTAGTTCAGGAACAAATGCGCATCTTCCTTGTTGGCCGCATCCGCCGGGATCAGCCAGCCATCGATCCAAAGCTGCGCGCGTCGCTCACCTTCTGGCAGGAAGAAGTCCAGAACCACGCCTGTATCAGCTTCCTCTGCGCCGGACATGGCCAGCAAGCCGTCGGGGCCCCAAGTGGTGGATACGCAAAACTCTTTCTGTGGCATCCGCTGGTACGCGTAGTTGTCAAAGGTTTTGATGTACGGACGCACCTCGGCCAGCATCGCGCCGACCTTCTCGTAATCTTCCTTGTTGGTGGAGTTCGGATCCAGCCCCATATGCGCCAAGGCCATTGGAATGATGTCACCGGGCGAATCCAAGAAGGACACGCCGCATTTCGCCAGCTCTTTCATGTGCGCAGGATCGAACACCATATCCATCGTTCCGATCGGCGCATCCGGGTAAGTCGCCTTCACCAGTTCTTCATTATAGGTGACACCGTGCGTCCCCCACATATACGGGATGAAATGCTTGTTGCCGGGGTCCCACTCGCTCGCCAACTGCCCCATGATCGCGGGATCAATATTCGCCAGGTTGTCCAGTTTGGACACGTCCAGCGGCGCAACGATACCCGCCTTGATCAGCCGTGCGGTGTCGCTGCCGGCGTGGCTTACAACGTCATAGCCGCTGTTGCCTGCAAGCAGCTTTGCATCAATCGCTTCGGCCGAGTCATATGGGTCATAGATGACCTTGATCCCGTACTCCTTTTCAAAATTCGCGATTGTATCTTCTGCGATGTATTCCCCCCAATTCGTAACCTTCAACACGCGTTCTTGTGCAATTGCTGCACCCGAAATTGCCGTGGACGTTACGGCCAACATGGAAATCCCAATGGCTTTTTTGACTGAGTTCATGGCTTCGCTTCCTCTCCCTGAGCGATGACTACGGTAAGTGCATTTGTTCTGATCGTTGAACGACCTGAGAGCTCCCCTTCGAGTGGTCTTGCGTCGAGCGCTCCGTCTTTCATTTTTATCTGACTGACCATTCAGAACGGTAGTCGCATGAATTTGCACGTGTCAATGAAAGGTGTGATCAAATCAACCATTCTGGTAAATACAGTTAGTTTTGACGGTGGGTTTGGGGAATATCGCCTGATTCCTAGCGCTTCAGTCGCCGACCGATTGGCCGCTAGAATCACCTGTTCTGAATAGGCGTTCAGTCAGAATAGGTTGACTGAGCCGAAAAATTGAGAGACATCTAGACCCAACTGAAGGGCAGCGAGTCTCGTCAAAAAGCTCTTGGCACACCAGGCCAATTTCACTCGCTCCTTCAAGCCAGACCGATCGAAAACCAAACCAAAACGGACTCTGTAAATGCGTGATCATACACGAAACATCGAAATCCCCGCGGATTGGGATCGACGCGGATTGCCGGGCTGGTGCTATCACAGCCCGGCCCTTTTGGATCTAGAGCAGAGCGAGTTGTTCAAGACACATTGGCAAATCGCATGCCATGTCTCGGACGTACCCGAGGTTGGCAGCTTTTTGTGCTTCGACATGTGTGGTGAGCGTGCAATCATTCTTCGAGACAACACATCCGAAGTGCGCGCATACCTCAACATTTGTCGCCATCGCGGCTCGCGCCTTGTCGCAAAGGAACAGGGAAAATGCACTAACGCTCTGGTCTGTCCGTTTCATGGCTGGGTCTACAACCTTGATGGCACTCTTCGAGGTGCAGCACGCCCAGAGTCTTTCCCGCAACTGGACAAGCACGAGTTCGGCCTGAAATCCCTTGAAATGGAGGTCTGGCACGGGTTCGTCTTTGTTCGTTTCAAGCCAGGCCTTCAACCGTCAGTCGCAGAGCTGTTGGCCCCAATGGAGCAAGAGCTATCCGCCTACAGGATGGCCGAACACGTACCAACGGACGGCATTTGGACCGAAGAAACGCCCGTGAACTGGAAATCTATCAGAGATGTGGACAACGAAGGATACCATGTTCCACTGGCGCACCCCGCACTTCAGGACCTTTATGGCTCTACCTACGCCGATGAACCCTATGTTGACGGCGTTTCGCGCTCAGACGGGCGCTTTACCCCCACCAAGGGCCGAAGATGGGCTGTTCGCAACTACAAAAAATTCACCAAACCCCAACCGCATTTACCCGAGCACCTGCACAAAACCTGGCTGTACTATGGGATTTTCCCGAACGCTGTGATTGCCGTAACGCCAGAGACGTCGTTGTTTTATCAGGAATTTCCAGTTTCTACCGGCAAGTCTATCCTACGCAGCGCGACGTATCGCAATCCCGTAGAAGATCGCCAACAAAGAGCAGCGCGATACCTCGCTTCACGCATTGACCGGGAAACCGTGGAAGAGGATATCCAACTGACAATCTGGTCAAATGAATCCATGCAATCAGAGGCGTTCGAGGGGTTCTACCTTTCCGATCTGGAATATGGCGTGCGCTCTCATCACGATCACCTGCGGCGGATCCTACCGATATACAATGTTGAAACCGCACCGGATGAGGATGGGCTGGCCGCACTGAACGCTTCCATGACGGATGCGCCTGATACGTGACCAAAGCCTCGATGCAAAACTCGGAACAGGAACACCAAAGAAAACTCCTATTGGCGAAAGACGGCGAACCCGGGTCCGGGTCAACGCGCTATGCTGCTGCAATGTTCTTCTATCAGGCCAACATGATGTCGGCCGAACTGCTGGAGATCTATCGCAGATGCAGCAAGTTCGACGCCGAAGATCCAATTGACGTTGCCAAATATGAAGGCATCGATGTTTCAGAGTTTGCACTTGGCTTTATCTGACGCGCAAACAATCGACCCGGATCAAACCGCCGCAACAAAGCCAACACAATCAAGAACACCGGAGAGCCATCGGATGACCACGGACTATGACGTTATCGTCGTCGGCGCAGGCGCAGCAGGTCTGGCAGCCACGCAAACGCTTGTATCCGCCGGGCTTTCGGTCATCTGCATCGAAGCATCGGACCGCATTGGTGGTCGTACTCATACAGACACCAACATCTTTGGCGTCCCCTTTGACATGGGCGCGCACTGGCTGCACGCAGAACACGCCAATGCCCTCAAAGCGCCCGGAATTGCCCTTGGTCTTGATCTGTACCCTGCCCCCGACAACGGCATGACATACGGGCTGGATGATGACGCCGTTCTCTGGGACGAGGTGGATGAAATCCAAGCTTCAGTCACAAAACAGGCTCAAGTCGATCGTGAAACCGAGAAGAACTCCGGCACTCCTACGGACCGATCTCTGGCAGACATCTTTGTAAACAAGGGCCCATGGTCCTTCACCGCCGCAATGACCTTTGCGCTGTCGCTTGCGCGAGATCTGCCTGATACGTCTTTGCGTGACATGGCTGCGTGGGAAGGCGGGGATGACTGGTTTTGCCGCGAGGGGTTCGGCCATCTGGTCGCCCGAACCGCCACAGGATTGCCCATAAAGCTCTCCACCCCCGTAACAGACATCGAAGCCAAGGCAGACGGCATTCAGGTCACGACCACCGCAGGAAAAACCTATGCTCAGGCGGTGATCGTAACCGCCTCAGTTGGCGTCCTGGCCGAAGATGTGATCCGCTTTGATCCCCCGCTCGACGCCGAGCGGCGCTCTGCGTTCGAACTGATCACTATGGGGGACTACAACCACGCGGGCCTGCTTTTCCAGCCTGGAACACTGCCGGTGCCCTCGGACACCTGGCTGACCTATCACCTTGAACCCGACGGACATGGCGTGGCGCGCGGAGGTGGCTTTCTGTGCAACGTCTCGGGAACTGGTTTGACCAGCTTTGAAAGCTCGGGCAGTTTTTCCCGAGATCTGCAGGAGTTGGGCGCAGACAGTGCAATAGAACACGCGCTCGAAACACTGACCGGCTTCTTCGGCACTTCCGTCAAACGGAACTTCATCAAAGGACACGCGACGGCTTGGCGTAAAGAACCATACGTGCGCGGCTCATATGCGGGCGCCAATCCGGGGGGCTACTCGGCGCGTACGGCGCTGCGCCGCCCACATACCGAGCGGGTGTTTTTTGCAGGCGAAGCATCCCACGAAAGCCAACAATGCTCCGTAAGCGGAGCTCATCTTGAAGGCATCCGCGCTGCAAGCGATGTGCTTGCAGCACACTTCCAATTCCCGGGGATCAGGATTCATAACAAGTAGAAGACGGGTGCCGCGAAAACGGTTTCTGGGAGAAAGGCCAATGGGCAAAGATCATAGCGGGATGTTACGCGCGAACATGATCTCGATCCGGTCGTTTCGCTGACTGCTGCGTCCGTCGCACTTGAACGGTGTCGTTCAGGTTGACGGATAACTCAGCTTCCAAACGGCACAAAATCCAGGCCTATGTCCAGGCACGACGCGCTGTGTGTGATCCAGCCAGACGAGATTAGATCGACACCAGCTTCGGCGACCGCTCGAACACTGCTTGGTGTAATGCCACCCGAAGCCTCGGCGATGGCGCGCCCGTCAATCATTGCAACGGCCTCACGCAGAGTTGCCGGGCTCATATTGTCCAGCAGAACCGCATCCGCGCCAATCTCGAGCACCTCGGCCAGCTGCTCCAACGTATCGACCTCAATCTCGATCTTGACCATGTGACCGACGTTTGCCCTGGCGCTTGTCAAAGCCGGGGTCACGCCACCCGCAATGGCGATATGATTGTCCTTGATCAGCACTGCATCCGCCAACGAGTAGCGATGGTTGACACCGCCCCCCGCGCGAACCGCATATTTTTCTAGCGCGCGCAGGCCCGGGGTTGTTTTGCGAGTACAGGCAATCGCCGCCCTTGTGCCATCAATGGCCCGCACCAGTCCAGCGGTGGCCGTTGCGATACCGGACAAGTGACCGAGAAAGTTCAGGGCCGTCCGTTCGGCCACCATCAGACTGCGCGACGGTCCGTGAAACGTGGCAACACGCGCGCCGGGGGTGACGGCATTCCCATCCTCAACATGGCGGGTCATGGTAATGGCGGGGTCCACCAAAGCGCAGGCCAACTCGGCGCAATCCAGCCCGGCAATGATTCCGGGCTGACGTGCACTGGCCACAACCTGGGCGGTGTGACCGGGCGGGATGACAGCGTTCGAGGTGATGTCGCCAACCTCGCCCAGGTCTTCGGCAAGGGTGCGGCGAACTGCGGGTTCGATGATCGTTTTTGGCAGTGGGGTAAGGGGCATAAGGTGCATTGGTCAGGCTTGTCTCTTCAACTGGGGGTGCGCGTTTGCGCTTTGGGCATGGGCCAGAATTTCGGTCAGAGTCATCGTGTTCGACCGGGGATTAGGCGCGGGATCCGGGTGGTCGCTTCGATAGTGACCGCCACGGGATTCGCGGCGCAGGTCGGCAAAGACCGCGACAGACAGGGCCACCAGAGCGGGGTCGGCGGCGGCATCACCCGTTTGGACATAAGGTTCAAGCCAAGACATGGCCCGGCCCAAACCCGCGCCGTCACGGGTCACGCCCAGTTCTTGTGAAATAACGGGATGGAGTGTTGAGGGGTTCGCCTTTTGCAACACAGGTGGGTCTGTTTCCACAAGAGGAGTGAAACCCTCTTGCCTGGCGACATCACGAGCTGCGCGGCGTCCCATCACCACGGCCTCGAGCAGTGAATTACTGGCCAGCCGATTGCCACCATGCAGGCCGGTGGCCGCACATTCCCCAATGGCCCAAAGGCCGGGCACAGTGCTGCGCCCCTGTCTGTCCACAGCGACCCCGCCCATGTGATAATGCGCGACTGGACGCACCGGGATCGGGTCCACCGCCGGGTCGATGCCATCTGATTGGCACAAGGCATGGATGCCTGGAAACCGCGTCTTGAACCGCGCACCCAAGGGTTTACGGGCGTCCAGGTATGCACGCCCGCCGTCAGTAATCACCTCATGCACCGCCCGCGCGACCACATCTCGCGGGGCCAGTTCGGCACCTGGCGTCTGCAACATGAAGCGGCGGCCACTCTGGTCGATCAATATCGCGCCCTCGCCCCTGACCGCTTCGCTGATCAACGCCAGAGGCGCGCGCGTGGTGGCAAGAGCGGTGGGATGGAACTGCATGAATTCCATGTCCCGCACAGCTGCACCGGCAACAAGCGCCATGGCCAGCCCGGCGCCAAAATTGCCCGATGGGTTGGTGCTGGCATCAAACAAACCGGCACAGCCCCCGGTTGCCAAAATGACCAGCCCCGTGCGCAGAATCGCGGCACCATCATCGTCTTGCAGATGCACCCCAACGATACGGCCGTTGCGCACCATCAGGCGGCGTGCATCAGCTCCAGTCAGACAGGTGACAGACGAACAGTTCTGCACCGCCCGAACCAGGGTCGAGGTTATCCCGGCCCCTGTGCCGTCACCATCGATGTGCAAAATGCGGCGGCGCGAATGAGCCGCCTCACGTCCGAAATCAAATGCACCGCTTGGGGTTCGATCAAAGGCAACGCCATGGTGCTCAAGGGTCGCGATCGCCTCGCTCGTTTCCGACAAGATCTCGGCAGCTATGGCGTCGTCGCACAGCCCATCACCCGCCGCCAGCGTATCCGCCAGATGCAGGGCCACATCATCATCCGCACCCAATGCCGCCGCTATGCCCCCCTGCGCCCAGGCGCTCGAGCTTTCCTGCCCCAACCCTGAGCGGGTGATCAGCACAACCGGACGCGGCGCCAACTCCAGCGCTGCCATCAACCCGGCGATGCCGCTGCCGATGATGGCAACCTGGCCGTGAAGCCCGTCGAGTCTGGTCATTTTACGGCCAACATCCGTTCCACAGACCGGCGCGCGTCATCAGCAATGGCCGGGTCTACGGTGACTTCATGATGACCCAGCTCCAACGCCTCGCGGATGTTGCGCAGGCTGATGCGTTTCATATGCGGGCAAAGGTTGCAGGGGCGGACGAATTCCACTTCGGGGTGGTTCAGAGCCACATTGTCGCTCATCGAGCATTCGGTCAGCAGACACACCCGCGCTGGTTTCCGATCGCCCACAAAGTCCGACATCACGGCCGTCGAGCCCGAAAAATCGGCCTCGGCCACAACTTCGGGTGGGCATTCGGGGTGCGCCAACACGGTTACCCCCGGCCAGGCCTCGCGCATGGCGCGCACGTCTTCTGGCGTGAACAGCTCGTGCACTTCGCAATGCCCATGCCATGCGATCAGTTCCACATCCGTTTCCTTGGCAACATTGCGGGCCAGGTATTCGTCCGGGATCATCAGAACCTTGGGCACGCCCAAAGACTCGACCACTTTGACAGCATTCCCCGAAGTACAGCAGATGTCGGACGCTGCCTTCACCGCAGCTGATGTGTTGACGTAGGTGATCACTGGCACGTCGGGATGGGCCTCACGCAGCAGAGCTATGTCATCGGGTGTGATAGAATCCGCAAGCGAGCACCCTGCCCCCAAATCCGGGATCAACACCGTTTTTCCCGGGTTCAACAGCTTTGCCGTTTCAGCCATGAAATGCACACCAGCCAACACGATGACATCGGCGTCGACCTCGACTGCCTCACGGGCCAACGCCAGACTGTCGCCCACGATGTCCGCGACACCATGAAAAATCTCTGGCGTCTGGTAATTGTGCGCAAGTATGACCGCGTTCTTCTCACGCTTGAGCTTCAAGATGGCCTCTACATCCTCTTCGTACTGCATCCATTCGGGCGCAGGAATGATTTGGCTGACCCGGTCATACAGGTCGGGAAGACGAAGATCTTTCATGGCTTCTCCAGTTTATACTCGGAATGAGTACATCGGAGATGTTAGTTATTCTCGATTCGAGATTATGTCAAGCGCAGGCGATCCGAAATCGAAGTTTTGAACTAAGAGCGGGAAAGCGGCAGCCGAGCACCCGACAGCATTCGAGCTTCGAGAATTGCGGTGCGGAACCGAAACAAGCGAGCCGGGCGACCGCCTGTTCCACTCGACATTTCGCCCGTATCCTCAATCAGGTTTTGCTGGTCGATCTGACGGCGGAAGTTGGGCTTGTGCAAACGTAATCCTGACAACGCCTCAACCGTGCGCTGCAATTGCAGCAACGTAAAGCTCTCGGGCATGAGTTCGAACACAACCGGCGAGTACTTTATCTTGGCGCGCAGGCGGGAAATGCCGGTGGCCAGAATACGGCGGTTGTCGCCCTGCATCGGGCGACCGAACTGTGGCGCGTCAACCAAGCCCGCCTCATACATCAGCTCATACCGTTGCAGAACCAGTTCTTCGTTCCAAGCCTTGTCCCCTACCCCGAACAAGTAATCAACCCGCTGGTGCCGCACCGGATCATCTTGGGCCCAAACCCCCAGTCGATCCGTGATTTCGACCAATTCATCGGGCACGCGATCGCGGTGGTCTTCCCAAGGGAAAAAACTGTACCAACTGTACCACGCAGGGCGTCCGATCCCGGCTGCATCCTGTTCCCGCACAAGACCAAGATAGCTGATCGAGATCCGACCGGCCTCTTCGGTCAATTCCCCTGACCTTGGATCTCGATCCTTGTCGGCAAAGGTATAAAGCTGCTCAAGGTACCCCACAGGATGACCTGTCTGACGTTCGATCCAAGCCCGCAGGCTCTGTTGCAAACTGCGGTGCGATGTTTCAAAGGGGCCGGATGGCAAAGCTTCGCCGCCACGCAAAGTCATGACGCGAGGCTGATCGTCAGTCACAGCAGCAAGAACGGCGATCAATTCCGCAGGGGCTAATCCAGTAGGCACGTAAACTCCTGTATCGTGAACGGTCCGTGCTCTGTGATCTGGATGTCTGCGATACAGCCCGCCGTACTCCGGCGCGCAACGACCGGCAAAACAACTCTACTACATTGCCACAGAAGGAACAATCTGCGCTGACTGTGGAGACTTTTGGCACTTGGCTACATCAATTCATCAGAATTTTCGCGCGGATAGCTCAGCCCGGCACCCGACGTTGAACACGTCGGCATCCCAAGCAGAAGCTAACGCAAGAGTATGCGTGACATGCTTGCGGGGCTAAAGGCGCGTGACGACATTCTTTGACCACTGTCCAGGCTACTGCTTTCAGTCATCACGCTCGCAGCAACTGTCATCTAATGGTACTGAAACCTGCCCCATATGTTTCACGGCCTTGGACCAACAAGATATAACCTGTGCAGTTACAACGGATGAAAATCGGAGGTCACGAACATGCCCAAAGCAAGAGTGAATGTCATTGGCGCTGGCCAAGTTGGCAGGACTTTGATGCACCTTTTGAAAGAGACCTCTGAGTATTCAATCCAAGACGTCTTGAGCTCACAATTTCGAACGGCGCAAGAGGCAACACAATTAGTCGGAGCTGGTCGCGCGGTTCAAGATTACGCGCAACTGAAACCTGCAGATCTGTGGCTGCTGACCGTCCCGGACACGCAGATTTCTTCTGTGGCTCAAAAACTGTCCGAAACCTTCGACGTTGATGCCCTCAGTGAGAATTCACCCGTTGCCGTGCACTGCAGTGGTTTTTTTCCCGCAGACGAAATGGCCCCCCTCAAAAAGCTGCATTGGCACCTGGCAAGTATGCACCCTGTTTTGTCATTTGCAGATCCCGTCGCCGCCCAGCAACAATTCAAAGGGGCTCTATGTGGGCTGGAGGGGGATGAGGATGCAGTCATAACTGTCCGTCCATTGATCGAACGATTGGGGGCCGATTGTTTCCCAATCAACTCGGACACAAAGAGCCTCTATCACGCAGCAGCTGTCTTTTCGAATAATTTCACGGTCGTGCTGCAGGCAATAGCCAACGAGGCCTGGGCCCAAGCTGGTGTACCCGCCGAGATCGCACGCCATCTGAACAAGACGCTGCTGCAAGGAACAGTCGAGAACGTGATCGCCGAAGGCCCGCGCAATTCGCTGACTGGCCCGGCAGCACGGGGTGATACATTTGTCGTAACCAAACAGGGTGAGGATGTTTCAAAATGGCATCCAGCTGCAGGGCAAATTTATTTGGCTATGAGCGAACTGGCGAAGGAACTCAAAGCAAGCGGAACGACGGGTTCATAACCCTGCACTATTTGTCAGCTTGGTCGTCCTCAACAGAACTGTTGACGAAGCCCAGCAAGGGTTCAGCGAGGTCTTGAGCATTTTCTTTTTAGCTTATGATCTTTTGATTTTAGCGATCAAAATTTTATTATTTTGATCGCTACTTCGTGTTTGCCGATACGGCTCTTAATCCTTGTCTTCAAGAATACGCCGAATTTCTCGCAAAATGATCTCTCCTGTTGTTGGATCTACCTTGCGGCCAAACAATTCGATCCGGAAACCATTCGCTGAAAGCTCGCCACGCAGCTCGGCGCCATCTTCCACCTGAACCAGGGGCAACCGCACATTGCTGCTTGGACGACCACCTTTGCTGGGGTCCTTTTCCGCCCTGCCCCGGTTCGCCAGAACCTTGCTCAAAACGGTCCATTCTTCTGCGGACGATGTACAATCAGAACTGTCCAATGCCACTCTTAGATCCGCTTGTGCGCCCTCTCGCAAAGCAGCGGCCAGTTGTAACCCCGCCTTTTCGGTGAGCGTTGAGGGATAGCGCAGCAGATCACCCAAGCATTCATGCACCAGTGCAAAACTGCGAACCTTTGAACGTTTGGCTTTTGAAACAGACGCAAACAATACATCCACCGCATCCGACACCGTCGAAAATACACCCTGCCCTGTCGACAGAACCGCGATCCGTCCCCGTTCGTACGGCGTCAGGTTCGCGCGCACCTCGTTCTCTTCAACCATGGACACATAGGCGTCCTGCCCCGCATCTGCGTCGCGTACATAAGCCGGAATCATCCCGAATTTGGGATCTTCGGTCGCAAGTACCTGAAACGCCTTGAGGCGACGATACCCCGAGATCAAACCAAACCCGTCAGGAAGTGCGGCAACCTCGATTGGGCTCCGCAGTCCCGACGATCGGATCGAGGTCAAAAGCTCTTCCATTGCTTCCGGGTCTTCGTTCAGACGATCCCGGCGGATAAAGTCTGCTTCGATCAGATCCAGTGCAATAGGTTGCGCCACAAGCCCTGCAGATTTGGCTTGCCGGAACTGCTGTGCATCTGCTGCGTCTCGCGCCTGCTCCGCTCGATCCGTGACCGAAGTCATGCCGGCAAGCGCCGCAGCCTCTCCTGCGACCTGGGCAATTGGCGGCGTCAACGAAAGTGCGTCCACCGGTTTCGCCGCGAAACCTTCGTCCAACTCTCGCAGGGTGTCAGCGTCTGGGGCCGTCAAACGTCTACGTTTTGCCATCAGTCATTGCCCTCCAGGTTCACGTCTCTCCACCAACACCCAATCAACAGTTCTTTGAATTCGGCGTAAGTCCGATCAAATGTCTCGCGTCCTCGGACATAGGTTTCGCGATTGAACTCACGATAGTCCGCTTCATAAATCCCGTTGACCTGCTCACCTGCCTGACCAACCAATGCGGTATAGTCTTGGCGGTAAGCATTCATGAAATCTCCGAAATAGGCTTGGATCACGTTTGCCATGTCCGTCTGTTGTGAGGCGTCAAACCTGGTGACAATGGCACGCACCACATCCCACTCAAATTTCATCTCTGGCAAACTGGCTGCACGTCTGGACGCGTTTTCACCATCTTCGATGGATGCAAATGTCGAATAGAGCATGTCAAAAAAACGCCCCGTTGAATCGAACTCCAGGAACGAAGCGCCAAGTGGAACCAACAAGATATCAGCAGCGGCCAACGCGTTGATCGTCAGATAGCCAAGGGCAGGGGGCGTATCCAGAAAGATGATGTCATAGTCATCCAACACTCCCTCATCCTCAAGAAAGTTGGTCAGTCCATCCCACAAAGGCCAGGACCGCAACCCCATTCGCCAGACCGGTATCTGAAACTCGGCCCAGTACAAATTCAACTGAGCCCCGATCAGATCAATGTTTGGCCAATGGGTTTTCTGAATAACGTTTCGCGACGAAACCTGCAGGGCTTCCTGCAAAGTTTCGTCCAACGGAATCTCGGCCTGACCTCCAGCGCGTCGGACTTCGTTCTCTGCTGTCACCGATTTGGCAAAATCCTTGGCAATCAACGGAAATACAGTGGACCACTCGTCAGGGACGGAACCGCCAAGAATTGACGTCATCGACCCCTGACTATCCAGGTCAATGACCAACACTTTGTAGCCATCCAAGGCGGCTGACATTGCCAAATGAGCTGCAGTACTGGTCTTACCGACACCGCCCTTGAAGTTCGCAACTGAAACAACCTTGGCCTGGGCCTCCTTCGGGCGATAGGGCAGGTATTCCTTGGTGCTCACACCCTCACTTGCAAAGTGTTGGCGTAGGGTTAAGACCTCTTCAAGAGTGAACCATTTTGACCCTCCATCACCTTCGCCCTGAGGCAACTCGGGGTTAGCCTTTAGAACCCGACGAAGATGAGCTGGGGCGACTGGAATAAGGTATTTTGTAATTTCCCAGGTCGAGAACTTGCGCAGTCGCTTTTGACCATCTGGTGCATACCCTCGGCGAGCCAAATCTTCGCGGCCTTTGGCACAGAAAGCTGCGGCTTTGGCGAATCTTGTTGTATCTATAGGATCAGGAAGACGGGCTGCAGCAGCTTCGGGGTTGAGGTTCAAATATGGGGGCACTGTTTGTGTTGGTTGTTTGCTCAATTTCATTGCCTCACGGTATGTTCGCCTTTTCGGCGTATGTAGAGGACAATAGCGAACATCATGTAGTTAGACTACCCAGAATTGGTTCTGCATGAGCTGAATTAATGATCTTAGCTGGGTTTCGTGACGAAACCCCCAAAATTATCAAGTTATCCACACAACAAACTGTTTAATTTCTTTTAGTACTTTAGAATCTTTCGAACGGGAAAATTTCGTTATTTCAACATAGTACAACGACCCAGGTACCAATAAACAGGCTGACGGGTACCTTTCTTCGGTTCAATAGGTACCCATCTACAGGCGGAAGGGTACCGGAATGCGTGAGCTGAGGTACCGATTCTCGGTATCATCAAAAACCGCTAAATAGAGCCTGTTTTGGTCCAATTCTTTGTTTTTTAGCGAGTTGCGAGAGGGTTCATTGGCGGAAATTCACCACGTCTTCACGGCATCCAACCCGGATGGTACCCGGATACGGGACGACTGTTAAGAACCCATGGATACTTGATCTAAGGTACCTTTTGTGCGACGACTCATCCAGAGCAGAAAGAAAAAAATGACCAGCGCACAGATAGATATGGATCAGTTAACCGGCGCATTGCGCCGCGAAACTGTCAAAAAGAATGTGGCAGCCATACACATCAGCGGCAAGCTCAGCTTGTTACAGAGAAAGCTGTCCAACGTTCTATTGCTAAATGCTTATGACGCGTTGACCACGGCCCAAACCCACACCATTGATGCGCGCACCTTGGCGACCATGGTCGGTTACAATTCCAACGACATGGACACGCTGAGGGCAAGCCTTCGAGCTTTGGCCGAGACAGTCGCGGAATGGGACATGTTGGACGAGGAAGGTCGACAGGAATGGGGTGTCTCTTCGCTGCTATCTTTTGCCAAACTCAAGAGTGGTGTTTGTGAATACGCTTACTCTCCCGCCTTGGCACAAAAGCTGCACGACCCCAAAATCTATGCGTTGATCAATGTCCACATTCAAAGGAATTTTACCTCAGGCCACGGTCTAGCCTTGTATGAAAACTGCTATCGGTTCGTGCGCACCGGATCGACGGGGTGGTGGTCGCTTGAGATCTTTCGCAAGTTGATGGGGGTGGATGGATCGAACTACTACGAGAGCTTCAAACATCTTAACGCCAAGATCATCAAACCGGCGGTGGCGGAAGTGAACCGGAACTCAGACATAGAAATCACGCCCGAGTTCAAGAAGAAGGGCAGGGCAGTTGCGGACATTCGGTTCCTGATCAAGGAGAACCCTCAGCTAGCCATGTTTCAAATCGGTGATGATGAGGGGATACGTAACCTTGATGTTTACAAAAAGCTGATCGACCAAGGTGTGTCAGATCGTTTGGCGCGTCAGTGGATTTCCGAACATGGCGAAGACTACGTTGCGCAGAAACTGGACTATGTTCGGCGCCAGCCGGACGTCAAGTCAGCTGCGGGATACCTCAATGCTGCATTAAAGGACGACTTTTCGATGAAAGAGGTCAAAGTCAAACCTCCGAGTCCAGAAGCAATGCAACGCGCCCAAGAACGTCTTGATCAAGAACGCAAGGCAGATGCGGAGTTGGACATGCGGCTGGCCGAACGCGCAAGAAGAGCCCGCAAGTTTGAAATCGTTTCCAACTTGGTTTCGCGACGAAACCCCACGCAGCGAGATGCGGACAAACGGTTGTTCTTGGCTGGTCTGGAAGATGATCTTGAGCGGATGGAGTTCCGCACCCATGGATGGCAATCAGCGTTGAACGCCAATGCCATCTTTGCGTTCTGGGCGGAAATGAACCCTGGCGCTTTTGACGAACTCGAAGACAGCTAGCAGCCTATGTTCGACGTAAGAACATCTACGACCTGCCTAGGCTCTAATAGATTAGATGATAGGGGCACGCCCTTTGAAATCTTCCGTTTTCTCGCAGCTCTTTAAGGAAAGAGAGAGCAAAAGCCCAAGCTCGGAGAAAATGAGAATAATCTCGGTAAATCGCAAAAAAACCGTGAATCCCACTCGCTGAACTGTACTTGACCAACAGTTATGTCACCTTGCCACGGCAAGTGGGAGGTCAGTAGATGAACATCACCTGGGATGAGCCGAAGACGGTGGTATCCGGTCACAAACCGGCACATTTCGTCGAGCCCTATGAAGACTGGGAACAGGCAACGCGATCACCGAAACTTGCTGATGATGCACAGATCTGGAAGCCGGTATTTGTTGATCTGTGCAGGGGTGAGCAGGGCGATTTCACGTCTTCGATCAAATCGCTGGTAAAGTTCATGATCAAGACAGATCAGGGGAGATCAATCCAGCATGATGCCGATTTCCTACCTGTCGTTGTGAACATCATTGTTGGTGAAATGGTTGGCGAGAACGTTGAACGTTTCACGCGGTTCTTCCTCTACCGCCCCGAGGCAAAAGCCTATGACGCGGTGCCTGAATGTGAAACCCTGCAGATCGGCGTCGGGTTTCCGCTTTCCAAATCCATTGCTGCTACAAAACTGTGCGCATTGGACAGGGTTTTTCGGGCCGCAAAGAGCTACGCACGCAATTCGATGACCGGAACAATGCCTCCGGAGGTTTGGCATCACTTTGTATTCGACCGCCCTTTGGGTGAAAAGATCGTGTCGGGTTTCATCGGCAAACAGGACACAGTCGGGAACAACCATGTCTTTCGTCAGGGTGACGATCACACGGCACACCTTTCGTCCAGGTTTGCACGTTGTTGGACGCAAGCAAAAGTGGCCTCCCGCAATGGATCTGAATTGGAATTTGGTCGCAGCCTGAACAGTACAGACGTCAGCGCAGACTATAATGACGTCGTTTACGATGGCACCGTGGATGAGATCCAGTTGTACCGTTGTTTGAGGTCGAACGGGCGCCGGATTTTTCAGGCAGACAGCAAACCGAATGCCGTTACGACCGCGCGTGCTGTGCAGGTCAACGACTACAATGTAACTCAGTTGGATGGTCTCATTGACCATCTACCCAGCGAACGGGCTGATGTCGCAGAGCCAGCCATGCTTGTGCAGTTGCCGCCATTGACCAAAGCCGAAACTTGGGGTGGGCGGGTGGAGTTCTTCATTCTCAGCGGCTTGATCCGGGCGTTTCAATGGTCTGACAACTGGAGGGGTTTAGATGGGAAAGTAACTCGTGTCCCGGTTGTTGTTTGCATCAATCACGAGGTTTTTGCCGACGCGCCAAACGGTGTCGGTTTTCTGCGGTCTGAGATTGAACGCCTGGCCCGTCAACGAAGCGCTGAAGGCGTGGCGACTGCCGTTGTCCTGCCTGACAGCAACAAGTCGCGACAGCACAGCCAGGTCTTGATGAGGTTACCCCGGGGCGAACAAGATCACATCGACTGGAAGATAGCATCAGATGATCAGTCCATTTCTTTTGTCGAAGTTTGGCTGGACCAGTTGAACCGAGCCACATTGACCCTGAAGGGGCCTGTCGGGGATGCGGTTGAATTGAAACTGAGCCGCAGTGAATTCCTTGATGAAAAAGGTGACGTTGTCCTTCCGTCCTACACCAGGGATGCAAAGCGTCGGATCACCGGGCGATGGGACTTTCTGGTTGCGCGCGCCTATGTGCGTCGGTTTGAAAACACGTCCAGGACTCGCATAGTTCTGGCATTCGCTCCGGGTCTGAACAAGAAGAACCGTGGGCAGTCAGTGCAAAACGGAGACTACAGTTTACACCTGACGAACGCGGCTGGCGCGACCCTGTGTGCATCGATCAACGTCCAAAGAGATGACGAGCCGCTTGCATTCCCGCGGGATGTTCAAGGGGCTCGCCAGAGCACACATCAGGATGAAGCGACTTACGTGGAAACCGACGTTCGAGCACGGCCATTGTGGACAGTTGGCCCGGTGACCCGCCTGGGTACGTTGTCCCTTCGAGCGGGCGGCAATTCGACAGACGTCCATTTGGCGGATTGCTCTGATGTTCTCGACACGAGTTCGACGTCCTTGTCGAATGCCACGTTGCAGGCGCCTGAAGAGGGTCAGACAGCTGATGTGTCAACGGTGGCCGAAGAGAAAAGTGCGACGGATGCGCAGTCAGGAATATACGCTCTACCGCTAAAGGCCGGGGGTGGTCACAAAACGCGATGATGCTTTTGTGGTTCAATTCCTGTCGCACAAAGTGACGATTTCCAGATTGGAGACCAAAGAAATGAGCGAGGACCTGACGGGAATCTGGTCAGGCCCTCGCTTTTGCCCGAGTTGGGGACCCGGGACTTGAACAGGCACAACGGCCACTCAACGCGTACCTGTTTTCACAAACGCCTAAAGGCGCTGATTTCTGCTGATGTGACGATTTCGCAGGTTGGCCAACCGTTCGTATTTGGGCCAACAACGTCAACTTGATGTTAGACCCGAAAGAGATTTTGACGTTTTTTTCACGAAACAACGGACTGCACCGCGTAAGCGGTGCAGTACATATATCCGGCGGTGCTATGGCAAAGCCGGGTATGTCAGTAAAGCTTGACGGCTTTCAGATAGGATTCAGTAACACGACGCCATTTGGATGTCCCGCAAACGTCAACGTTTCTTGAATGCATCCATCAAGGCGGCACCCAATGCGCCGGTGTCAGTTCCTTTCGATTTGGGCTTCGACGAATGGTTGACGTTCTGCGTCCGTGGCCCCTTGGCCTGAGGTTTGCCGCGCGGTGCGGATCCATGCTTGCCTCGGTCGTCACGGGATGACGCGCCGCCATCCTTGCGCATGCTTAAGCCGATGCGTTTGCGGGCAACATCCACTTCGGTGACACGCACTTTGACGACCTGACCGGTTTTGACCACCTCATGCGGGTCCTTGACGAAACGGTCGGCCAGTTGGCTGACATGCACCAAACCATCCTGATGCACCCCGATGTCGACAAAGGCGCCAAAGGCGGCAACATTGGTCACCGTTCCTTCCAATGACATGCCGGGTTTGAGGTCCTTGATGTCCTCAATCCCATCCACAAAAGAAGCTGTAACAAAGCTGGGGCGGGGGTCACGGCCTGGTTTTTCAAGCTCTTCAAAGATGTCGCGCACGGTTGGAAGGCCAAAACTATCATCGACAAACTGTTCGGCGCGCAGGGATTTCAACGCCCCGTCACTGCCCATGATCTGGCGAATGTCACGCTCGCAGGCCTGCACGATTTTCCGAGCGATTCCATAGGCTTCTGGGTGAACTGAAGAGGCATCAAGCGGTTCTGCCCCGTCCCGAATACGCAAGAAGCCAGCACATTGCTCAAATGCGCGCGGACCCAGGCGGGCCACCTTCAACAGATCCTTGCGGGACCCGAAGGCGCCATTCAAATCCCGATGCGCCACAATCGCTTCGGCCAGTCCCGGACCCAAGCCGGACACATGCGCCAGCAGCGGGGCAGAGGCCATGTTCAGGTCCACACCAACGGCGTTCACCACATCCTCGATCACCGCTTCCAACGATTTGCTCAGACGGTACTGGTCCACATCGTGCTGGTACTGGCCAACGCCGATGGACTTGGGTTCGATTTTGACCAACTCCGCCAACGGGTCCTGCAGGCGGCGTGCAATCGAAACAGCACCACGCAGCGACACATCCAGATCCGGAAACTCACGTGCAGCCAGTTCCGATGCGGAATAAACCGAAGCGCCTGCCTCGGAAACCACAACCTTGGTTGGGGCTTTGATCCCCTTGGGCAACAGGTTCAGCGTGTCTGCCACCAACCGTTCCGTTTCCCGGCTTGCGGTGCCATTTCCGATTGCGATCAACTCGATGCCATGTGTTGAAATCAGTTTCAGGATCGCGGCCTCGGCCCCGCGCAGATCGTTCTTCGGCTGGAAGGGATAGAGCGTATCCGTCGCCACCAGTTTGCCAGTCGCATCCACAACGGCGGCTTTCACTCCCGTCCGAATGCCCGGATCCAACCCCAACGTGGGTCGCGCGCCGGCCGGCGCGGCGAAAAGCAGGTCCTTGAGGTTGCGTGCAAAGACAGTGATCGCATCCTCTTGTGCGCGGCTGCGCAGATCGGCCATCAACTCGACCATCATCGACAGCGACAGTTTCACCCGCCAGGTCCAACCGGCCACCTTTCGCAGCCATTTGTCACCAGGTGCGTCGCTGCGGGTCTGCAACTGCGCGGCGACGATCCCCTCGGCGCGCTCAGCTCCGGTTTCGGGGTCGGGGGCGACGTCCAGTGTCACGACCCCTTCTTTTGAGGCGCGCAACATCGCCAGAGCCCGGTGGGATGGCACATCGGCCCATCGTTCACGGTGATCGAAATAATCTGAAAACTTGGCCCCGTTGGCCTCTTGCCCGTCGATGAGCCTGGAGGTCAGGAATGCGTCGGCCTGCATGAACTTGCGCAACTCTCGCAGAAGGCCCGCGTTTTCGGTCAACTCTTCGGCGATGATGTCGCGCGCACCGTTCAGGGCGTCCCGCACCGTTGGAACAGCCTCGGACACATAACCTTCTGCAACAGTCTCGGGCACTTGGCTGCGATCCGCAAGGATTGCCTCGGCCAGCGGTTCCAACCCGTTTTCGCGCGCGATCATCGCTTTGGTGCGGCGCTTGGGTTTGTAGGGCAGATAGATGTCTTCCAGCTCGGCTTTGGTACCGGCCAGGGTGATCGATTTTGTCAGATCGTCGGTCAGTTTGCCCTGATCCTTGATCGAGGCCAAGATGGTGTCCCGTCGCGCATCCAGCTCGCGCAGATAGGTCAGCCGATCGGACAGCTGTCGCAGTTGCGTGTCGTCCAGACCCCCGGTCGCCTCTTTGCGGTAGCGTGCGATGAACGGCACGGTTGAGCCTTCGTCCAGCAGGGCAACAGCGGAGCGCACCTGTTCGGGGCGGGCACTGATTTCGGTTGCGATAGTCTGGGCGATGCGGTGTCCGGTGTCCAATGCGGCCTCCCTCGGGTTTGGTCGGACATCCTTCTTACTCAGACGACTTGGGCGCGCCAAGGGGGAATGAAACCTCAGCTGGCTTTCGCTGATCCCGATTGCAGGGCGGCTGTGATGTAAGCATCAACTGCGCTGGCCTGATCCGCGGTCAAACGCAGCCCCAGCTTGGACCGGCGCCACAGAAAGTCATCCCCGCTGCGCACCCATTCTTTGCGGATACACCAGTCCAGTTCGGGTTCTGTGATGGTCGCGCCGAAATCGGTTCCCAAGGCGTCGATCGTGGCCGCATTGCCCAAAACGTCGGCCACTTCGGTTCCATAGGCGCGTACCAATCGCGTCGCCCAATCCTGATCCAGAAACGGATATTGCGCGCGGGTCGAGGCGATCAGGCTCTCTAACCCATCAACCGGGAAATCCCCGCCGGGCAAGGGGACGCCTGCGGTCCAATCGGGTTTGGTGCCGGGAAAGACCTCAGCCACCTTTTCCAACGCCGCTTCGGCCAGCTTGCGATAGGTGGTGATCTTGCCACCAAACACGTTCAGCAGCGCCGCGCCTTCCGAATGCTCCAGCTTCAGCACATATTCACGGGTCGCGGCGGTGGCGGATTTGGCCCCGTCGTCGAACAATGGCCGAACACCGGAGTACGTCCAAACCACATCGTCGGTGGTCAAAGGCGTGGCGAAGTACTGCGACGCAAAGTTGAGCAGATAATCACGCTCGGCCTCTGTGCATTCGGGTTTGGTGTCGGCGTCGGTGTGATCTGCGTCCGTTGTGCCGATTAGTGTAAAGTCACCTTCGTAGGGGATGGCAAAGATGATCCGCCCATCGGTGCCTTGAAAGAAGTACGCCTTGTCGTGGTCAAACAGTTTGCGGGTTACGATATGGCTGCCGCGCACCAGGCGCACACCGTCGGATGAATTGCTGCGCAGTGTGTTCTGGATGATGTCGCCGACCCAGGGCCCACCTGCGTTGATCAGCATCTTGGCCTGCACCGATTGGCGTTGACCGGATGCGGTGTCCTCGGTCGTTATGGTCCACAGACCCCCGCCGCGTTCAGCACTCACAACCTTGGTACGGGTCATGATCTGCGCGCCTCGGGCCTGCGCATCACGCGCGTTCAGAATCACCAGTCGCGCGTCCTGAATCCAACAATCAGAGTATTCAAAGGCTTTGCGAAACTTGTCCTGCAAGGGTCGTCCCGCAGGGTCCGTTTCCAGATCCAGCGTACGCGTTGCAGGCAGGATCTCGCGCCCGCCCATTGTGTCATACATAAACAGTCCAAGCCGCACCAACCAACTGGGACGGCGACCTTTCATCCAGGGCATCACGGTACCCAACATGCGCGACACCGGCGTATCACTTTCGAACCGCATGTCCGGGTGATAGGGCAGGACAAAACGCATGGGCCAGCTGATGTGCGGCATCGCCTTGAGCAGAACCTCACGCTCAATCAGGGCTTCGCGTACAAGTCGGAATTCCAGAAATTCCAAATACCGCAGACCACCATGAAACAGCTTGGTCGAGGCGGATGAGGTCGCCGAGGCCAGATCGTTCATCTCGGCCAGGGCAACCGAAAACCCGCGACCAGCAGCGTCACGTGCAATACCACAGCCGTTGATGCCGCCACCGATGATAAAGATGTCCAGCGGGTCGTTGCCCGTTTGGGTCAAGGCGTCAGCTTGCATTTAATTCGTCCAATACCAAAATTTCGGTTTGCCCGGCGCGGGCGGCTTCAATGAATTCGATCGGGGGGACCTGATCGGTCACGACATAGTCCAGGTCCTGCAGTGCGCAGATGCGGATCGGGGCAGAGCGTTCGAATTTCGAACTGTCACATACCAGGATCTTGATGCGCGAATTGCGCAGGATGGCGCGGGCGACCGACACCTCACGCGCATCATAATCCAAAACCGAGCCATCCGCGTCCAAAGCAGAGGCCCCTATGACCGCGTAATCAACCTTGTAGCGCTCGATGAACTCGACAGCGTCTTCGCCGACAATTGCTCCGTCACTTTGGCGCACTGCGCCGCCCACCAGGATCAACTCTTTGGACTGCGTTCCGATCAGGATGTTGATGATGTTTATGTTGTTGGACAGAACCGTCAGGTCCTTGTGGTGGCTGAGCGCCTTGGCCACTTGTTCGGTCGACGTACCGATGTTCAGGCTGACCGAGCAGCTGTCAGGGATCAGGGACGCGGTCAGCCCTCCCATTGCCTCTTTTTCTTGGCCCTTCAGCTTGCGTCGTTCCGCATATTCCCGGTTCGACACCTGATCGACCCGCACCGCGCCACCATGGGTGCGCGTGGCCAGGCCGCGATTGCTCAGGTCTCGCAGGTCGGTGCGGATGGTTTGGTTCGATACTCCAAATCGCGTCGACAGATCGTCGACTGTGACGCGTTCGTGCTCGCGCAGAAGGTTCAGGATTTCGCTTTGGCGCTCTTCGGCATCCATGGTCGGCAGCCTTTGATGTGTCACTGACCGCTATTTATGCGTCCGTTGACTGAATGTCATTACCGGGTTTTCGAATTACTTTCGAAATTTTTCGAATACGGTGATTTGGCTTGCGATTTTGAACCGTATTCCTGGTGTGTTGTGGCCTATTCAAGTCACTGGAGTTGACATGGCAACAAAACTGCGGCTTGTTCGGCCCGAAGCCAGAGGCTTTTGTCATCAAGCGAGGAGGGTATGACGCATGGGGATTCGATTCTTTTCGGACCGGAACAGACCGGTTCATATGGGATCATATCCGCTTGAGCGTCTGTCTCGGTTGACGCCCGCGCCAAACCTGTCAGGCGTCCCGGCGATGCCGACGCTCAGTTTTCATCGCCCCGAGCATCCCGAAAGCATCGTCAATGCGATGGGAGAGTTCCAAGCGATGATGGACGCGATCCGGGATGGGTTCGTCAACTCTGCGCAGTCCGACATTCCTGATGACCCGCAAGAGAGGTCGAACCACCTCAAAGCGTTTGGCTATTACAATGACGCCTCCATGGTTGGGGTAGGGCGGTTGACCTCCGATGCGATCCTTGAGGTTCCGCGCCGAAACCCTGACGTGGACCGATTGGCTCATGCGCTCAAGACGCGCCAGACCAAAACTTTCGCCTCGGGCATCGACATGATCATGGCCGATCTCAAGGAAAGCATCGAGGCGCCGGTGACGCCCGTGGATGGGCACAAAAACGCGATCGTTTTCCTGTATGAGCACACCCGCGACCCGCGTCCGGACGAGCCCGGCAGCGATTGGATTTTGGATGCGCAGGATCATCGCGCCTGTCTGCGTGGAACCGAAACAGCGGTTGTGATTGCAAACTACATCCGACTGCTGGGGTATGATGCCCGGGCCCACACCCTGACGACAAGCGAGGTCGATCTGGGTCGGCTTGCGGTTGCCGCCGGTTTGGTGAGCGCCGAGCAGGGGGCCTTGGTGGCGCCCTGGCTGGGCACTCGATTTGGTTTGGCCGCGATCACGACCGAGATGGAACTGGCCCCGGACCAGCCCTTGGCGCCGATGTCGCAGCAACCCTGGTTCAAGACCCAAGGCCCAGCCTGGTGGCTGGGTAAAGGGTTTGCAAAATCCGCGTTCAACCGAGACCCATTTGCGCGGCGAAACTATGTTGATGGAGGGCATCCGTTCGAACGGCTCAAGCGGGTGGACAAGCCCACGACCTATATTGATGAGGCCAACGTCGCGCGTGTTCCCAAACGCGCCGACATGTTCGCGCGATCGCTGTTCGGCGACATGGGCAAAGGCAATCAGGAAGCTGCGCGCGGGGGTCACTACGTTCGTAAATCCGCGCCCAGCTTTGCCCAACGCCGCGCCCTAGGTGCCTTTGTCCTGTTGCAGGATGGCGATGCCAACCCGCACGGCACACGCCCCACGCAGGAACAGCGCAATGCAGACAACCTCAAGGCGGCGAGCTATTTTCTAGGTGTCGATGCGGTCGGCACCAGCCGATGCCCGACATGGAGCTGGTACAGCCACGACGCTGCAGGCCAGCCGATCGAGCCTACGCATGACAATGCGGTGAGCATGATCATCGACCAGGGGTTTGAGACGATGGAAGGCGCAAGCGGCGACGACTGGATCGCCGTGAGCCAATCAATGCGCGCCTACTTGCGGTTCTCTCTGTTGGGCGGAGTGATCGCTCAACAAATCCGCAACCTGGGCTACAAGGCCAAGGCGCATACTGTGATGGATGGCGAGGTGTTGCAGCCACCACTCTTGTTGCTGGCTGGTTTGGGAGAGGTCAGCCGGATCGGTGAGGTCATTTTGAACCCCTATTTGGGTCCGCGCCTGAAATCCGGGGCGGTGACCACCGATATGCCGATGGCGCATGACAAACCGATCGACTTTGGCCTGCAGAACTTTTGCAATTCGTGCAACAAATGCGCTCGGGAATGCCCGTCTGGGGCGATCACCGCAGGTCCCAAGCTGATGTTCAACGGCTATGAGATCTGGAAATCCGACAGCCAGAAATGCACCACTTATCGCATCACCCAGCAAGGCGGTGCGATGTGCGGGCGCTGCATGAAGACCTGCCCGTGGAACCTGGAAGGGCTGTTTTCACAGGCGCCGTTCCGGTGGGCGGCAACAAACATTCCAACCTCGGCACCGATTCTGGCCAAGCTGGACGATGCGGTCGGCAATGGCGGTCTCAATGAGGTCAAGAAATGGTGGTGGGACGTAGAGCTTGACGAAAGCGGTGGATACCGCCAGGCCAAGCATCCGGTGAACCGCCGCGACCTGCAACTTGATCTGGACCTGAAGTATGAGGATCAGACACTTGCGGTATATCCCGCGCCGCTGGCTCCGCCGCCGTATCCGTATCCCTTCCCAATGGACCGAGAGGCGGGGATCGCGGCCTATGAGGCGATGATCTCAGCCAAGGAGTATCAGGATCGGCTGTCGCGCGGGGACGGGTCGATGGTGCATCGCTATACCAATGACGGTGATGCACCGGTGATACAGGTGTCGATCAGCAAGGTTGATCAGATGACCGCCGATGTGACCAAGTATGAGTTTTCGACGCTGGACGGATCGCCGCTGCCCGATTGGAAAGCCGGTGCGCATTTGGACATCGTCGTGGCACCTGAGTTCCTGCGCCAGTATTCTATGTCCGGCAACCCGGCCGAGACGGGGACCTATCAAATCGGCGTCCTGCGCGAAGATGAAGGGCGGGGTGGTTCGTCGTTGTTGCATCGGATCTTTACCGAAGGGCGCAAGGTTTTCATCTCGAAGCCGATCAACCATTTCGAATTGGATGAGGCCGCCAGCAAGACCTTTCTGATGGGCGGTGGCATTGGCATCACGCCCATGATTGCCTTTGCCCACAGGCTGCATGCCTTGGGCGCAGATTTTGAGTTGCATTATTCAGCCAGCCGCAAGGACGGGGCAGGGTATCTGGATGATTTGGCCACCATGCCCTGGGCGGATCGGGTGTCTTTGCACTTCTCCGATCAGGGAACGCGCGCGGATCTGGATCAGGTGCTGTCTGGGTATCAGCCCGGCTGGCATGTCTACACCTGTGGCCCCGATCGCTATATGGATGGCGTGATGCAGGCCGCGGAACGGCAGGGTTTTCCGGAAGAGGCGCGACATCTGGAGTATTTCAGTGTTCCAGAACAGCCCGACTATGAAAACCATCCCTTCAAACTGAAACTTGCGCGATCTGGTCGGGTGCTGGATGTGCCCGCAGAAAAGACGGCGGCGGATGTCATGGTCGAACATGGGTTGTCGGTGGACATCAAATGCTCGGACGGGATTTGCGGCGTGTGCAAATGCGGGCTGATCTCGGGCGAGGTGGAGCACCGCGATTTTGTCTTGTCGAACAAACAGCGCGAAACCGCGATCATCACCTGTCAGTCACGCGCGGCGGAACCCGATGGGATCATCGAAATCGACGCGTGAAATGAAAGATCACGTTTTGCCGGCGGCTGGCCGCAATTTTCGACGCATCTAACCCAGGTTGGGAACCTGATTGGAATGCGCCCGTTGCATTCCCATCATCAGGCTTTGGCCAATACGCCGCGCCATCAAGTCAAAAAGGTCGGCTTTGTCGGGCGACAAAACTTCGTGGGCTGTCGTTTTGAACAGGTTCAGCCAGATGTCGAAATGGCTCGGCGTGATCTCGGGCATGGCCAGATGAGTTTGCATCGGGTTGCCCTTATAGGCCCGGTCGCGCAGCATGACATTGGCCCAGAAATCTTCGATCTTGGCGAGGTGAATGGCCCAAACGGCATCATCCTCTCCGATGTGATGATGAAAGATCGGGCCAATAGCTTCGTTAGCACGGACACGCGTGTAAAACTCGACCAATAAAGCCTGAATATCTGCCCGAGTGATGTCAGCCTTGGGGGATCTGTCTATGTTCATATGGCGTGCCCTTGTTCTTATTGAGCTCTGACTTGCATTCTTTCACGGCGCAATGCGGGATTTTGACCCGTGCTTCGTGTGATTGATTGGTTAAAAGTGATCAAAAATATCGAAACGTAAGAAAAACAGTATACGACAGGAAAAATTATTTTGATCATATCTGGATTCAGGGGGTGTAGAGGCGTAGGCTGACCAGGAAACACACCCGCCCAGATATGGAACAGAGTGCAAATGGATCTGTTGACGATCAATGACCAACCCGGGCGTTATCCCGGTTCTTACTATGCGGCCAATGCGCAAGCAAACGAGGCGGAGGCACGCCCGGCGGCCAAGGGAGATCTGCGGTGTGATGTTTGCGTTGTGGGCGGCGGTTTCACCGGGTTGAGCAGCGCGCTGCATCTGGCGCAACGCGGGTACGACGTGATCTTGCTCGAAGCACAGCGAGTGGGCTTTGGCGCCTCGGGGCGCAATGGCGGCCAGGTGGGGCAGGGGCAGCGGGTCGAACAGGACGAGCTTGAGGATATGGTTGGGCACGACCGCGCTCAGGCTTTGTGGCAGATCGCGCGGCAATCGGTGGATCTGGTGCGTGATCTGTCCAAATCCGATCTGGTGCACGCCGATTTCCACCCCGGCATCATCCATGCGGATCACCGGGCGCGATATGTCAAACACAGCCACGACTATGTCAAACACCTGCAGGACAAGTACGGATACACCAACATCCGAGCGCTCGACCGCGAAGAGTTGCGGTCGCTGGTGAACTCACCTGCGTATCACGGGGGCCTCATCTATGAGGACGCAGGTCACATCGATCCGCTGCAATATGTTCTGGGCCTCGGGCGGATGGCCGAGGCGGCAGGTGTGCGTATATTTGAACAGTCGCGCGTGACATCGCTGCAAGAGACCTCTCCTGCCGTGGTCAGCACCGATGCGGCGCGCGTCACGGCTGATCATGTTGTGTTGGGCTGCAACGGCTATCTTGGCAAGCTGAACGGGCACGTTGCCGCGCGTGTCATGCCGATCAACAATTACGTGGTGGCAACGGAACCTTTGGGGCCGGACCGGCAGGAAGAGCTCATTCGCAACAACCACGCTGTGGCGGACAGCAAGTTCGTGGTGAATTATTTCCGCTTCTCGGACGATCACCGTTTGCTGTTTGGGGGCACCGAGAGCTATCGCTACAAGTTCCCCGATGACATTGCGGGCGCGGTCCGGATTCCGATGCTCGAAATCTTTCCGCAGCTGAGCGATGTACGCATTGACCACGCCTGGGGCGGAACGCTGGGGATCACCATGAACCGTATGCCGCATTTCGAGCGTCTGCGCGGCAATATCCTGAGCCTTTCGGGGTTCTCAGGCCACGGTGTGGCCATGGCTTCGCTTGCCGGGCAAATCGCGGCCGAGGCGATTGCGGGTCAGGCCGAGCGGTTCGATCTGATGGCCTCGGTTCCCACGCCCCGTTTCCCGGGTGGGGCGGCATTGCGATCTCCGCTGCTGGTTCTTGCGATGCTCTGGTACAGTTTCCGCGACAAGCTGTAAGGGGTGTGATGAAACGCATCTACGAAGACATGGCCTATGGTGACCGTCCTATTCAGGAACGGTACTGGCCGTCGACCATCGATACGCCGCCGCCTGAATATCCCGAACTCGACGGCGAGCGGCGATGTGATTTTGCCATTATCGGTGGCGGTTACACTGGCTTGTCGGCGGCGCTGACTTTGGCCGCTGAAGGGGCGGATGTTGTCCTTTTGGATGCTAATGTTCCGGGCTGGGGCGCATCGGGTCGCAATGGTGGCCTTGTGTCCGTCGGTAGCGCCAAGAAGGATGACGAGGACGTCGTTCGCAAATATGGCCCGTCGGATGCTCAGGTGTTCTTTGACGCCGAACGCGCCTCGGTCGATTTGGTTGAAGAGTATCTGACCGAGTTTGGCCTGAACGTGGATCGCCACTCCAAAGGCTACACTTTTGTGGCACACAAACCCGGTGCGGTGCCTGCCGTCAAAGAGTATGGCGAGGAATACACCAAGCGCTATGGACTGCCGTTTGAGTTCGTCCCGAAAGAGGAGATGGCGGCGCATGGACTAAACAGCCCGGACTTTCACGGCGCGGTGCATTTGCCCATTGGTTTTGCGCTCAATCCGATGAAATTTGTCTTTGGCTTGTACGGGGCTGCTCATCAACGCGGGGTGCGGATTTTCAGCAAAACGCCAGTGACAAAGATCGAGCAATCGGGCGGGTATGTTTTGCATACGCCCAAGGGCCGCGTCCGGGCCAAGAAACTGCTGGTTGGGACAAACGGATATTCCAGCGATGATTTGCCAGGCGCCTTGTCGGCGCGGTATCTGCCGGTGCAGTCCAACATCTTGGTGTCGCGTCCGCTGAACGAGGATGAGATACAGGCGCAGGGGTGGTGGAGCCGCCAGATGCTGGTCGATTCCCGCACTTTGCTGCATTATTTCCGCCTGTTACCGGACAACCGGATGTTGCTGGGGTTACGTGGTTCGGTACGTGTGACCGAGCAGAACATGGCCGCAACCCGCGCCATCGCACGCGCTGATTTCGATCGCATGTTCCCTGAATGGCGCCATGTAGAAACACCCTATTTCTGGTCGGGCCTCATTTGCATGACCCGGAACCTGGTGCCCTTTGCTGGCGAACTGCCGGGGATGGAAGGCGCCTTTGCCGC
This sequence comes from Falsiruegeria mediterranea M17, assembly GCF_900302455.1. Classification (GTDB taxonomy): domain Bacteria; phylum Pseudomonadota; class Alphaproteobacteria; order Rhodobacterales; family Rhodobacteraceae; genus Falsiruegeria; species Falsiruegeria mediterranea. Next base: position 66,892 of record NZ_ONZG01000012.1, on the reverse strand, counting down.
CTTTGGCTACCACGGCGGCGGGGTAACGATGGCGAATTATGCCGGGGCACTGATCGCTGATATGGCCTTGGGTAAATCTAAATCCCGCAGACCGCATCCAGATCTGATGAAACGCGCGCCTCGCCGGTTTGAATTGGGACCGTTTCGTCGCGCGTCCCTGCCGCCCGCCTTTGCGTGGTACAGGTTCCGCGACGCGATGTAACGCCTTACAACAGCGGCAACTGCACCGGAATAGGTGCGTAACCGGATCGCGTTTTGGCGTCTTTCATCGTCAATAGAGCTTGAACAGCATCCGCGCGGGATGGCATGTAGTCTGTCCGCTTGATGCCCGCATTTGCCCCGATGGAGCCGGATTCCTGGGTCAGGCACCACTCACCAAACAGCGTCTCGGATACGCTCAAGACGTAATACCGGCTCTGCCGTTTGACATGATTGATTCTTTCCAGCCGAATCTGCACACGCGTTCCCCGTAGTTGGACAGTCTGTTTACGAAGGTAAACGCGAGTCGCAAATAAATTGCTTATCGAAAATCAACAGGTGTGGCTTGCAGGCCAATGGGTTAAGGCTTAGCTCTGAGAAAAGCTACATAAACTATAGGTATGTCATGCTGTCGATCGGTGCATTGTCTCGCCAGACCGGGACCAAGGTTCAAACTATTCGGTATTATGAGCAGATCGGACTGATGAATGAACCCGGCCGGACAGAAGGGGGGCAGCGGCGGTATCATGTGTCGGATCTGGATCGTTTGGCCTTTATCCGGCATGGGCGACAGCTGGGGTTTTCGCTCGATGCGATCTGCGAGTTTCTGGATCTGTCCGACAATCCGGATCAATCCTGCAGCCATGTGGATTCCATAGCACAGCGGCAGTTGGTGCAGGTGCGTCAACGCATGCTGCGCCTCCGGGCGTTAGAGGCCGAATTGGAGCGGATGATCGCCAATTGCGACGGCGGCTCCGGGCAGGATTGCAACGTGTTGAAGGTGCTCAGCGATCATTCCGAATGCCTGACGGATCACGACAGCATCGGCGAAGGGTAGGGGCCTGCCGATCGGGAAACTGGCAGGCCCAAAGGCTTAAATGACCCGATCGCGGGGCGTGCGCCCGGCAAAGAAGTCATCCAGATTGTCCAGCACCCGGAACCCCATGGCCTCACGTGCTTCGCGGGTGGCGCTGCCCAGATGGGGCAACATCACCAGATTGTCACAACCCGCCAGGTCCGGGTTGATCCGGGGTTCGCCGTCATAAACATCCAAACCTGCGCCAGCGATGACATCGAACCACAGCGCTTGGCCCAGTGCATGCTCGTCCACAACCTCACCACGGGCGGTGTTGATCAGAAACGCGTCTTGTTTCATCAGGTCCAACCGCCGCCCGTTGATCAGATGCCGGTTGGCTGGTCCGCCGGGGCAATGCAGCGAGACGAAGTCGCACTGCGGCAGCAACGCGTCGACGCTTTCGACCTGGGTGGCGTTGAACTGTGCCAACACTTTCGGATCAACGGCTGAGCGGTTCTGAACCAGGATCTTCATACCGAACCCGTGATGCGCGCGTTTCGCCATTTCCTGACCGATACGACCAAAGCCGATGATTCCCAACGTCTTGCCACTGACCTTGGTGCCGATCAGATGGGTTGGGCGCCAACCGCTCCATTGACCATTGCGCAGCTCGCGTTCCCCTTCGGAGGCACGGCGCGCTGCCATCAGCATCAGCGTCATGGCAATATCGGCGGTGCATTCGCTCAGCACGTCCGGAGTGTTGGTCACGGTCAGACCCAGATCGCGCGCGCAACCCTCGTCGATATGGCTATAGCCGACACCATAGTTCGCCAAGATGCGTGCCCGCGCCTGTGGCACATCCAGCGCCTCAGCCCCCAGTTTGTCGGTCACCGTGGGCAGCACTGCATCATAAGTTTTGAGCGCGTCGCGCAGTTCGGGGGCCGCCAGCGGCTTGTCCCCGGTGTTGAGCACAACGTCATAATCTTCGGCCAAGCGCGCTTCGACAGCGGCAGGCCAGCGGCGGGTTACAAAAACGCTGGGCTTCACCATCACGCGGCCTTTCTTATGACGTTTGCGATTGTTTCACCGATGACGGCAGGGTTCTCGGCGACTGTCACACCGGCGGCGGACAGGATTTCCACCTTCTCGCTGGCACTTTCGCCAAAGGCCGAGATGATCGCACCCGCATGACCCATGGTTCGACCCTTGGGCGCAGTCATGCCCGCAACATAAGCAATGACCGGTTTGGTGATGTGGTCACGGATGTACTCCGCTGCCTCCGCCTCTTGCGGGCCGCCGATCTCGCCGATGAGGGCGATTACGTGGGTTTCATCGTCCTTCTCGAAGCGTTCCAGAATATCTTTGAACGACGAGCCGTTGATCGGATCACCACCGATGCCAACAGAGGTTGAAACACCAATGCCAAGCTCTTTGAGCTGCGCGGCAGCTTCGTACCCCAAGGTACCCGAGCGGCCCACGATGCCGACGTTGCCCGGCAGATAGATGTGACCCGGCATGATCCCCAGCAACGCCTTGCCCGGGCTGATGGTGCCAGCACAGTTGGGGCCGGTCAGGACCATACGCTTGTTCTTGGGATAGCGGTACATGTAGCGCTTGACCCGGATCATGTCCTGCGCCGGGATGCCGTCAGTGATGCAAACGCAATAGCGGATGCCCGCATCCGCAGCCTCCATGATCGAATCCGCAGCAAATGGGGGCGGCACGAACACCAGGCTTGCTTCGGCCCCGGTGGCGGCGATCGCCTCTTTCACAGTGTTGAAAACCGGCACGCCTTCGACCGTTTCGCCACCTTTGCCGGGGACCACGCCGCCGACAACATTGGTGCCGTAGTTCATCATGTCCCGCGTGTGGAACTGCGCCATGCGTCCGGTAATGCCCTGAACGATGACCTTGGTATCGCGATCAAGAAGAATGCTCATTTGACAGCCCTTACTCTGGTGGCCTGAGACAGGTCGTTTTTCCATGCGCCAACAGAACGTTCGGCAGCTTCCATCAGTGTTGTGGCGCGGATGATGGGCAGGCCGGACTTGGCCAGGATCTTTTGCCCTTCTTCCACATTGGTTCCGGCAAGGCGGACGATAACGGGCACGTCGACCTGCACCTCTTTCAGTGCTTGAACCACCCCTTCGGCGACCCAGTCGCAGCGGTTGATCCCAGCAAAGATGTTAACCAGAACGGCCTGCACATTGTCGTCCGACATCACCAGCCGGAAAGCCTTGGCCACACGTTCAGGCGTGGCGCCGCCACCAATGTCGAGGAAGTTCGCAGGCTCGCCCCCGGCCAGCTTGATGGTGTCCATCGTCGCCATCGCCAGGCCGGCACCGTTGACGATGCAGCCGATGTTGCCGTCCAGACCCACATAAGACAGGCCCCGATCCGCCGCGCGGCTTTCCCGGGGATCTTCCTGGCTTTTGTCCCGAAACTCTGAGATTTGCGGATGACGGAACAGGGCGTTGTCGTCGAACGTCATCTTGGCATCCAGCGCCAGAATGCGGTTGTCGCCTGTGATCACCAGCGGATTGATTTCCACCATCGTCGCATCCAGCTCTGTGAACGCGCGATAGCAGCCCTGAAGCGTGCGCACCATTTGCGCGGTCAGCGCAGGGTCGATGCCAAGGGCGAACGCAATCTCTCGTGCCTGAAACTCTTGCAGACCCACGGCGGGTTCAACGGTCGAGCGCACGATGCTGTCGGGTTTCTCAGCCGAGATGTCCTCGATCTCCATCCCGCCTTCGCCGGATGCTACGATCATCACCCGCTGGCTGGAGCGGTCCAGCACAAAACCCAGATAAATCTCGCGATCTATCGGCACGCCGGCCTCGACATAGACACGGTAGATGCCTTTGCCTTCGGGGCCCGTCTGATGCGTCACCAGCTTGCGGCCAAACATCTCTTCGCAGGCAGCTTGGATCTCGGTGTCGGACGAGCACAGCTTGACGCCGCCCGCCTTGCCGCGACCACCGGCATGAACCTGCGCCTTGACGACCCATTTCTCGCCACCCAATTCGCGGGCACGGTATGCGGCCTGTTCGGGGCTATAGGCGATGGCACCGGGCGGTACCTCGACGCCGAAACCGGACAAGATGTCCTTGGCTTGATATTCGTGAATGTCCATTGTCTCACCTCACGCTGCGAGTGCTTCGGAGTAGCGATTGCGAAGAAGGGTTTCGATTTCGGTTAAATCAACATGCGCACCCAAATCGTTCAGGGCCTGACCAAACCGCAGAGCAATATCTGTGATCGCCTTTTCGGACAGCAGGTTCAGAATGCCGATACGAACCTGAACCGGTTCCGACAGGGTGGGCCAGATACCGAACCTTTGCGCGCGGCAGGCTTGCACCAGCTCCATTTCACGCCCCTTGAAGGCAGGTGGCAGGTCCAGAACCAAAAGGCTCGTCATGTCCGATGTCACGTCACAACCCATCACGGTGACGGCTTCGCGCAGGATCGCCTCGTGCCGGGTGTATTCAGCGGCGCGATTGGCAACACCGTCCTCTAGCGCGATCCGCAAGGCTTCGTGGAATGCTGCGACGGCATAGCCCGAGTGTGTACGGTGGTAGGTGCCTTTTTCCGCATCCCGACCGTCAATGATCGCCCAATGACGTGCTTCCAGGATCGGATGGTGCGCATAGGTACGCGCGCCGGTTGCTTTTAACACGTCGATGTAGCGATCTGAAAAGCTCACCGGAGCATAAGTCAGCGGCAGACAGGCCACGCCTTTTTGCGGGCATGACGCCCAGCCGACGATGCCGGGGAAGTCGTCGATGGCAAAGTCCGAGACACCCAACGACGACACCGCGTCGACCAACCCCATGGCACCAGTTGCTTCGCAAACATCCGACAGCGCACGGATGTCATTGATCCGGCCTGATCCTGTTTCCCAATGCGCCATAAAGGCCCATTTCGGTTTGTGTTGGGTCAGCGCAGCCTCGATCACGTCGCGGGTCACGGATGTCCCGTGTGGCACGTCGATGGTCACGACCGATGCAGCCTGCGGGTTCAGCGGATCGGCGGCCAGTTCTTCGGCGGATGCAGCTTTCATCCGCAGGGTTTGGCCATCGATGCCCGAGAAGGTGCCGTTGACGAAGACCACAACCGTATCACCTGGCTGAACAGCGCTGAACATCGCGTCCAGCCCGCTCCATCCGGTGCCGGCAACGCCGAAGGTGTAGGTGTTTGTAGTGCCCCAAAGGGAGCGCAGCATATGCTTGCATTCGATCATACCCCGCAGCACGTCGGCCTGCATGTGGTCGGCCAGACCGACACCGGCAAACCGGGCAAGGACACGGGTGTCTGTCTGGCCGGGGCCGGGACCTGCGGCAATCGTCTCGGGGATGTCGAGAGGGGGAAAGGCGGTTAGCGCGTTCATCAACTGACCTCAGGTTGCGATTTGAGTTTGGGCCCCAGATCAGGGCTGTTTGATCGTTCAACAGAGAAAAAACCCGATTGAGATTTCTCACAACGCCCGTTACTCCTGCTTTTGGGTAGCTAAATGGATAGGGAATTACCTATACTTTAGTGTAAGGATACGAAGGTATACTAAATCACAGCCTACCCGAGTGGGTAGTTTTTGGGAAAATGAGCTGAAAATGCAAGATCTTGCTGCACCTGCAAAGCCAATCGACGTCATGCTCGCCAACAGCAATCCTCTGGTTCTGTCGGCCATGTCCGAGATTTTTGACCGTGATCCGCGATTCTCGCTGGTGGCGACATCTGCGACGGCCGAAGGGTTCCTGGGCACGGTGATGCGGGTGCCGGTTCAGGTTGGCATCATCGACTGGGATCTACCGGTTTTGGGGGCCGCCAAGCTGATCGAAGTGCTGCGCGATCAGGTCAACGCGCCCCGGCTGGTGGTTTACGGCGATGGCAACGGCGATCTACCCCGTTTGGCAATGACAGCGGGGGCGGCGGGGTTTGCCGACAAGGCCGGCGATGTCGAGAGGCTTTTGGCCACTTGCGCCGACGTTGCCGCAGGCAAGATGGTGTTCCCCTACATCGACGTCCGCGAGCTGCAAAAAGACCCGATTCACAGCCTGTCACGACGCGAGCGCGCAATGCTCGAGGCGCTGTCCAAAGGCCTGACAAATCGCGAGCTGTCCAAGGAGCTGGGGATCACCATCAACACGGTCAAATTTCACCTCTCCAACCTCTTCGAAAAGCTCTCGGTCAAGAACCGGGCACAAGCCATCGCATTCTACTATTCCTCGCGCCTTCCGGGGGAGAGTTCCGACCCCGAATGACAGGGTGAATCATGTTTCAAATGTATGCAATTGTGCGCAATAAAATTTCTTGACAGCGCGCGATTCTCGCTCCTTTTGTGGCCGTCACGTCCACTGACCAGATTGAAAAGGAGCGGTCACAGATGAGTTTTCTCCCCATCGAACAAGCCCCGGCACGGCTTAATCGCAGCGAATTGGCCATTCCTGGCTCGCAGCCGCAAATGTTTGAAAAAGCAGCAAAAACCGACGTCGATGTGATCTTCCTCGACCTCGAAGATGCGGTTGCACCGGATGAAAAGGAACAGGCGCGCAAGAACATCATTGCGGCCCTCAACGACATTGATTGGGGCACCAAGACGATGTCGGTGCGCATCAACGGATTGGACACGCATTACATGTACCGCGATGTGGTGGACTTGGTTGAACAGGCCGGCGAACGGCTCGATCTGATCATGATCCCCAAGGTCGGAACCGCGGCAGATGTCTATGCCGTGGACATGCTGGTGACCCAGATCGAGGACGCCAAGGGCCTCAAGAAACGGATCGGTTTCGAGCACATCATAGAGACGGCTTTGGGCATGCAAAATGTCAGCGAAATTGCGGCCGCATCCAAGCGGAATGAGAGCCTGCATTTCGGGGTTGCTGACTATGCCGCCAGCACCCGCGCGCGGACCACGATCATCGGCGGTGTGAACCCTGATTATTCGGTCCTGACGGACCCGATGGATGACGGCGCGCGCATGACCCACTGGGGTGACATGTGGCACTATGCGTTGGCGCGTATGGTGGTTGCGGCACGGGCAAACGGGCTGCGCCCGATCGACGGTCCGTTCGGTGATTTCCAGGATCCCGAAGGGTACAAGGCGGCTGCCAAACGCGCCGCCGTTCTGGGATGCGAAGGTAAATGGGCCATCCACCCCAGCCAGATCGAGCTAGCCAACCAGGTCATGTCACCGAGCGACGCCGAAGTCACCAAAGCGCAGCGCATTCTCGAGGCGATGGCCGATGCCGAGGCTGCGGGCAAAGGTGCGGTATCTCTGGACGGTCGTTTGATCGATTACGCCTCAATCCGGCAGGCCGAAGTTCTGGTCGAAAAAGCACGCCAGATTTCAGGCGCTTAACCGACACATGCCGGTGCCCGAAACTCAATCGGGCACCGGTGTTTTACGCTTTGAAACGCGCCAGCCACTCTGCATAGTGACCCAAAGCGAAGCCTAGGAGGTGCTACATGGTCGGCAGCGGTGATCCTTTCTTTCAACCTGTGTCCGCTATGGATTTGCCAAGGTTTGCGGGGGTGCCCACGTTCATGCGCTTGCCGCATCTGATGCCGGGTCACGAAAGATACGCGGATGTTCAGATGGGATTGGTGGGCGTCCCTTGGGATGGGGGCACGACCAATAGGGCCGGTGCGCGGCATGGTCCGCGACAGCTGCGCGACTATTCCTCGATGATCCGGGCGATGAATGCAGCGACTGGGGTAAACCCCTTTGCGTCGGTGAATTGTGCCGATCTGGGCGATGTGCCGCCGAACCCGATCGACATTCACGACAGTCTGAACAGGATTACAGAATTCTATACCGGCCTGAAAAACAACGGCATTGTCCCGATGACGGCGGGTGGAGATCACTTGTCGACTCTGCCGATCTTGCGGGCCTTGGCGTCTGACGGCCCCCTTGGATTGATCCAATTCGACAGCCACACGGATCTGTTCGACAGCTACTTCGGTGGCAACAAATTCACACACGGCACCCCGTTCCGCCGCGCGATCGAAGAGGGGCTGGTAGACCCGAAACGCTTTGTCCAGATCGGCATCAGGGGCACGGCCTATAACACCGAAGACGTGGAATGGGGCATGGATCAGGGGGTACGGATCATTCGGATCGAGGAACTGTTTGACCGCGGCATCCCGGATGTGATGCACGAGGCACGCCAGATCCTGGGCGATCAGCCCGCTTATTGCACTTATGACATCGATTTTGTCGACCCGACCTATGCGCCGGGGACCGGCACGCCCGAGATTGGCGGTCCGAACAGTTTTCAGGCGCAGCAGGTTATTCGCGAGCTTGCAGGCGTAAATCTGATCGGCGCGGATCTGGTCGAGGTGTCGCCCCCTTTTGATCAGGGCGGGGGCACGGCCTGGCTTGGCATTTCGTTGATGTTCGAGCTGATGTGTGTCCTGTCTCAGGCGATCTTGGCGCGAGGCTGATCCCGGTCCAGCCAATCCAGCCCGCGATCCAACAGCTTGCGCTGCACCCGGCCCGGATAGTCGGTGACGATTGCATCCACGCCCAGGTCGATCATCTGGTCGATCTCGTCCGCTTCGTTCACTGTCCAAACGGCCACGATCAGCCCCAGTTCTTGGGCACGGGCAACTGTTTCGGTGGTGACATCCAGATAATAGGGGCACCACAGGCGCCCGCCAGCCTCGGATACAAGTCCCGGTAGGGTGTGATAGGTGTCACGGCTGATGTCCGGTCCGGCTTGCGTCGCCTCGTCCTCGCCAACATCTGCGTCATTCTCGGGCAGTTGCGTCAGGTATGAGGTGGGCATTTCTGGCGCTTGACGCGCACATTCGCCCAGCAAGTTCCAGTCAAAGCTGTGCATCAACGTCCGCTGGGTCAGACCGGCGCTGCGCACGTCCGCAACGACGGCGGTGACGATCTCGGCGCGGGCTAGGGCATCTTGCAGGCGCTCGGGATCTGATTTGATTTCCAGCATCAGTTGCACGTCTTTGTGTTGCGGCTGCGCCACCAGATCACACAGGTCACGCAGACGCGGGATGCGCACGCCGTTCAGGTAGGCCTGATCGGGAAACCGCTGGCCATAGGCGCTCTGCCCGTCCAGCCCGCCGACATCGTATTGGGCCAATTCGTCCCAAGTCAGAGCTGATAGTTTCGGCTCGTCTCCCCGCAACCAGGCGCCTGACGCATCCCGCGCGACTGAGCGTGTCAGGTGGTGGTTGTGGGTGATGACCGGCACGCCATCGCGTGTGATGGCGACGTCGAATTCCAACAACGTGACATCGCAGGCCAGCGTAAACTTGAACCCCTCCATGGTGTTCTCGGGCATGACCCCGCGTGCGCCGCGATGCCCCACCAATCGGATCAGGCCCGGGCTGCGCCGAAAGGCGTCAAGCTGGGGAAAGGTGGTCATGGGTTCAGCCGTTTCTCGGTCTGCGGATCAAACAGGTGGACCAGGTCAGGCGAGATCGAGAAACGACGCTGAGTCCCGCTGGCCGCTGCGTCATGACCGGCGACCGAGGCCACCATTTCATGGTTGGTCCCACTGAGGGTACCGTGAAGCAACGTGTTGGCACCCAATTGCTCAACCATCTCGACGTCGATGGACACCGGTCCGTTTTCGTCCGGTGTCAAATGCTCGGGGCGCAGGCCCAACAGAACATCGCCATTCGCATCCGTTGCGCTGTTCACCTGCGCACCACCGGGCAGGGAGATGGCGCCACCCGATGCTTGCGACGGGATAAGATTCATCGCAGGGCTGCCAATGAAACCGGCCACAAAGACCGACGCAGGACGGTCGTAAAGCTCAATTGGCGTACCAAATTGTTCGACATAACCGCCGTTCAACACCATCAGCCGGTCGCCGAGTGTCATCGCCTCGACCTGGTCGTGGGTCACATAGATCGACGTCACGCCAAGGCGTTGCTGCAACTTGCGGATCTCTAGCCGCATCTGCACCCGCAGCTTGGCATCGAGGTTGGACAGGGGTTCATCAAACAGGAACACCTGGGGGTCACGCACGATGGCACGGCCCATGGCAACACGCTGACGCTGCCCGCCTGACAGTTGCCGGGGTTTGCGGTCCAGATACTGGCGGATTTCCAGAATGTCCGCGGCCTCTTCAACACGCCGGTTGATCTCGTCTTTGGATAGTTTGCGGATCTTCAGGCCGTAGGCCATGTTTTCTCGAACGCTCATATGCGGGTACAGAGCGTAGTTCTGGAACACCATCGCGATGTCGCGGGCCGAAGGTTCCAGCTCGTTCACCCGCTTTCCGCCGATCTGGATTTCGCCAGAAGTCACGGTTTCCAGCCCTGCCACCATGCGCAGCAGGGTCGACTTGCCACAGCCCGAGGGGCCGACGATGACGATGAACTCGCCATCATTTATGTCGCCCTCGATGTGGTGCAGGACTTCGGTCGGGCCATAAGATTTGGTCAGATCGGTCAGTGTGATGTCAGCCATGTCTTGGGCGTCCTATTTGTCGGTTTCGGTCAAGCCCTGCACAAAGAGCTTTTGCATCGAGATCACGACGAAGATCGGGGGGATCATCGCCAGTAGAGCGGTCATCATGATGATGTTCCACTGCGGGCTTTGTTCTGCCGCCTCCAGCATCTGCTTGATCGACATCACGATGGTGGTCATCGACGTGTCGGTGGTGATCAAGAGCGGCCAGAGGTATTGGTTCCAGCCAAAGATGAAGAGGATCACAAAGAGCGCTGCAATATTTGTCCGGCTCAGCGGCAGCAGGATATCCCAGAAGAAGCGCATCGGGCCTGCACCGTCGATCCGCGCGCTTTCCAGCATCTCATCGGGCACGGTCAGGAACACCTGACGGAACATGAAGGTTGCGGTGGCAGATGCGATCAGCGGGATGGAAAGGCCCCAGTAACTGTTGAGCATGCCAAGGTTCGCGACCACTTCAAACGTGGGCAGAATGCGCACCTCGACCGGCAGCATCAGGGTGATGAAGATCATCCAGAAACACGCCATGCGGAACGGGAACTTGAAATAGACGATGGCAAAGGCCGACAGCAGCGAAATGCCGATTTTGCCAAGCGAGATCATCAGCGCCATGAACAGGCTGTTGAACAGCATCAGCCATACGGGCGCCGTTTCGGTGCCGCTCAGCCCCTCTCCAAACAAGGTCTGTTTCAGGTTGACCCACAGCTGATCGCCGGGCCAGAGCGGCAGCGGGGCCTGGGCCATGCGGATCTCGTCATGAGATGCCGCAACAAAAGTGATCCAGATCGGCAGCGCGATGGCGACAACGCCAAGCACCAGCACGAGGTGGGTGATGAAGTCGGCAAGGGGGCGGTTCTCAACCATCAGTATTCCACCTTTCGTTCGACATAGCGGAATTGAACAACGGTCATCGCGATGACCAGCACCATCAGGATTACGGATTGGGCGGCTGACCCACCTAGATCGAGGCCGACAAAACCGTCATTGAACACCTTGTAGACCAGGATCGTGGTCGAGGAGCCGGGCCCACCCTGGGTCACCGCATGGATGATCCCGAAGGTTTCAAAAAAGGCATAGACCATGTTGATCACCAGCAAGAAGAACGTGGTGGGCGAGATCAGCGGAAAGATGATCGTCCAGAACCGGCGACCCGGTCCGGCCCCGTCGATGGCGGCGGCCTCGATCACTGAATTCGGGATCGACTGCATCGCGGCCAGATAGAACAGGAAATTATAAGCCACCTGCTTCCACGCGGCGGCCAGAATGACCAATGCCATCGCCTGACCACCATTCAAATAGTGGTTCCAGGTGACGCCCACGAATTCAAGGAAATAGGGCAAGATGCCAAGCGTTGGGTTGAACATGAAAACCCAGAGCGCGCCGGCCAGAACCGGGGCAATCGCATAAGGCCAGATCAGCAGCGTGCGATAGAACATCGCCCCGCGCACAACTCGCTGTGCAAATCCGGCAAGGATCAGTGCAAACCCCATCGACAGGGCCGCGACGAGCACGGAAAACACAGCCGTGCGCCAGAACGCGGCGTGATAGTGGCTGTCCTCCCAAAGGATCTGGAAGTTCTCGAACCAGACAAATTCGGACCCCAGGCCAAAGGCGTCTTCGATCAGGAAAGACTGATACATCGCTTGGCTTGCGGGCCAGATAAAAAAGATCAGCGTGATGGCCAACTGGGGCGCCACCAGCAGATAAGGCAGGGGGGACGAAGGAAAGTGAACGCGTTTCAGCATGCTTTTGCCTGTTCAAATGCAAAAACCGTGCCGCCCAGGTCAGGGCGGCACGGTCGTGTCTTAGTCTTAATTGGCCGAGCGCTCGAACTTGCGCAGCAAGGTGTTGCCACGCTCGACGGCTGCGTTCAGGGCGTCGGTTGCGTTCTTTTCACCGCTCCAGACCGCTTCCATCTCTTCGTTGATCACGTCGCGGACCTGAACAAAGTTGCCGAACCGCAGACCGCGAGAGTTGGCGGTTGGGGTGTTCAGGCTCAGCTGTTTGATCGCGGTGTCGGTGCCCGGGTTGCTGTCATAGAAACCTTGCTCTTTCGACAGCTCATAAGCGGCGGTGGTGATCGGAACATAGCCGGTCTCCTGGTGCCACCACGCCTGAACTTCGGGCGAGGACAGGTAGGTCATGAACTTGGCCGTGCCTTTGTATTCCTCGGCATCGTGACCGCCCAGAACCCACAAGGTCGCGCCCCCGATGATCGAGTTCTGCGGCGCGTCAGCGACCGAGGTGTCCAGTGGCAGCATGGTTTGGCCAAAGTTGAACTTCGCCTGGCTTACCATCGAACCGTAGTAGGCCGAAGAGTTCAGCCACATGCCGCATTCGCCGTTGGTGAACATTGGCAGGCTGTCACCACGACGACCACCGTATTTGAACAGGTTGCCTTCGGACATGGACGCGATGTCATCCAGACGGGCCGCGACCTGTTCGTTGTTGAACGTGAACTCGGTGTCAAAGCCAGAGAAACCGTTTTCCTTGGTGCCCAGTTCCAGATTGTGCCACGCCGAGAAGTTTTCGATCATGACCCAGGACTGCCAGCCAAACGAAACGCCGCATTCCATGCCGTTGTCGACCAGTTTCTGGGCTGTTTCTTTTACATCAGCCCAAGTTTCCGGAACCTTGGCACCAGCCGCGTCCAGCGCGTCTTTGTTGTACCACAGAACCGGGGTCGAGCTGTTGAAGGGCATCGACAGCAGTTCACCTTCGGGCGTCTGATAGTACGACACAACCGCTGGCAGGAACGCATCTCCATCAAACGGCTCGCCTGCGTCCTTCATCATCTGCTCAACCGGAACGATTGCGCCCTTGGCGGCCATCATGGTCGCGGTGCCGACCTCGAACACCTGAACGATCTGCGGGTGCTCTTTGGCACGGAATGCAGCAATCGCGGCGGTCATGGTTTCGGTATAGTTGCCTTTGTAGACTGGAACGACCTTGTACTCGTCCTGCGTGGCATTGAAATCTTCGGCGATCTTGTTGACGCGCTCGCCGTTGGTGCCGCCCATGGCGTGCCACCACTGAACTTCGGTTTCGGCGAATGTTGTTGTTGCAAACGAGGCCAGAACAGCCGTCGAGCAGAGAATGGATTTAACAGACATTTTTTGTCTCCCCGTACGTTGGATGCGCAAAGAGTGTGCAAGCCTGCCCATAATGCAAGCAAAAGTTTTTTGACAAGAACCATAACACAATATTATATCGTTGAAAGTTGAAACGGTGCTACAGGCGGTAAGTCATTGAAATTCAAGCTCAGACAACTCGAGGCTTTTCAAGCCGTAGCCAAGACAGGGTCGGTGACACGGGCTGCAAAATCGTTGGGGATATCTCAACCGGCAACGAGTCGACTGTTGTCGGATTTCTCTAAAACCGTTGCGATTGATCTGTTCCGGCGCGAAGGGGGCGTTCTGATTCCAACCAGCGAGGCGCGCTATCTGCTGTCCGAGGTCGGGCGTGTGTTCGACAGCCTGCAACACCTTGAAGAGCTGAACCGCGACCTGACAGACCGTACCGCCGGGCATCTGCGCATCGCCTGTTTGCCGGGGTTTGCGACAACCCTGTTGCCCGAACTGCTGGCCGAATTTCTCAAAGAGCGACCCGGCGTCAGCCTGACATTGGAACCGGATCGACCCGAGCGTATTCTGGAATGGATGATCGGCGAGCAATACGATTGTGGGATCACGGATGAATTCACTGGTCATCCTGCGGTTGAGCACACAAATGTCCCGATCAAGACCGCCTGCGTTTTGCCCAAAGGGCACCCACTGACTGAATTGGGCTGCCTTTCGCCGCTGGATCTGAAGAACGAACGTTTAATCCACGCCCGCCGCGACAGCCCGTTTTACACCCGCCTGTCCAACACATTTGCGGATTACGGCGTGCTGATGAACACTTGGGTCGAAGTGCGACAGTTCTCAACCGCTTGTATTATGGTGGGGCAGGGGCAAGGCGTTACCATCGTCAGCGCGCTGGATGCCGAACAATACCGCAACAGCAACATCGAAATCCGCCGGTTTGAGCCGGAAATCCATCACTGGCTCTCGATCCTGAAGCCCGCATCGGGCAGCCGGTCACTGTTGTCCTTGGATTTTGTTGACACCTTCATGGACAGCCTTGGCCCCTACATCAGCGACACCAAAGACCGTCTGTGAATGTGACGATACGGCAGGCAGCTTTGATTGCGCTTGTCTTGGTCGGGTTTCAAAACCAAATGTTATGCCAACCGTTCTGGCGCTCGCCCATATGAGGTTGAATTGACCGAGACCACTGACATCCAAGGATTCGTTCCACCCGTCTGGCTGCGTTCACCCGTCGTCCAGTCCGCGCTCGCCAGCGCAAAGTTCCGCAAACGCGGGGCAACAGATCTGGAAGGTGCCGCCCAGTACCACCTGCTGACCGGCGGATCAGGAGCGCGAACATCCTGCCTGTTGTCCTGTCACCCGCAGTCACGCGGGCTGGTTGTGATCCTGCATGGATGGCTGGGGTCAGTGCAATCGGCCTATGTTGTCTCGACCGCCAAGTTTCTGTTTCGACAAGGATTCAGTGTCTGCCGCGTGAACTTGTTGGAACATGGGGATTCCGTCACGCTGAACCCGGGTTTTCATCACGCAGCCGAAGACGCAGATCTGTTCGACGCCATTGCAGCGGCCACAGGCCTGACCGACGATGAAACGGTGTCACTGATCGGTTATTCGCTTGGGGGCAACTTTGCCCTGCGCGTTGCGCGTCGTTTGCGAACACAACCTATTCCCAAGTTGCGTCATGTCTTTGCGATCAGTCCAGTGATCGATCCCGTCACGTCGAGCCCGATGATCGACGCGCACCCACTTATGCGGGCATATTTCACGCGCAAACTGCGGCGGTGGCTGCGCGAAAAGACCGAAGCCTTTCCAGATCTTTATCAGGCCGGGGCCATCGCGAAGAAGAACAGTGTTCTTGGCATGTCACACGATATCATTTGTGGGTGGACCGAGTTTGAGACGTTGGACGATTACTTTCGTGCTTATCGTCTGATGCCAGAGGAATTTGAAGGTTGCCCTGCGAAACTGACTTTGTTTGGCGCTTTCGATGATCCGGTGGTGAGCGGCTCAGATATCGCGGCAATGGCAGGCCGGGACATGGAGGTCATCATGTCCCCTTTCGGCGGCCACAACGGGTTTTTTGATGCTGTCCGTGGGCCTACATTCTATGAACGGGCGATCTTGAACAGCCTGTCCTCTGCGATCTGACGCTTTCGGACAATTTCGGTTCGCTGATGACTTGCTGAATCCGAAAGGTTCGGGAAAGGTGCCCGCAAATTCTGGCGCGAGGGTCACATGAAACACACCATCACAGAACCGGCCCGCGAGGTCGAAGTCATTCACGAAACCGACGTTCTGGTCGTGGGGTCCGGCCCCGGCGGGCTTCCTGCTGCTCTGGCTGCCGCGCGCGCCGGGGTCGAGGTCTGCCTGGTCGAGCGTTTTGGGTGTTTCGGCGGCAACTTGACCGTTGTGGGTGTCGAGGGGATGCATTGGTACCGTCATGAAGATACCGTGGAATCCAACGGCATCGCGCGCGAGTTTGAAGAGCGCGCCAAAGAGATGGGTGCCGCCGTCCCCGAAAGCCAATCGCTTAGCTATGAAATCGACAGCGAAGGGTTCAAGCTGGTGGCCGACAAGATGGTGCAGGACGAACCCAACATTCGCCCCATGCTGCACCGCCAATTCGTGGCTCCGATCATGGATGGCAATGCGATTGTTGGCATCATCACCGAATCCAAAGCCGGGCGTGAGGCGATCCTGGCCAAACGCGTGATCGACGCCACGGGCGATGCGGATGTTATCGAACGGGCAGGGGCGCCGACCTACAAAACGCCCCCGGAACAGATGATGGCGGCTTCGGTCATGTTCCACGTCGCAGGCGTCGACAAGCAAAAGTTCATGGATGGTATCAAATCCGATCCACAGACCTATGCCGATTGGGGCGGCGGCGGCGAATGGAACATCGAGACGTCGGGCAAAGAGGACGAGATGTTCTCTCCGTTTCTGAAAAAGCCGTTTGAGCAGGCGATCAAGGACGGCCTCATCCCACCGCACCTGAACACGATCGCCGGCACTTGGGGCGCGGTGCATGACACAGGCGAGCTGACTTATATGAACCTCATCCACATGGATGATTGCGACGGTACCGATCCCGACAGCTTGACCAAATTTGAGATCGAAGGCCGCCGTCAGGCCATGCTCGCGATTGAGGCTCTGCGCCGCTACACACCCGGTTGCGAAGGCATCCGCCTACGCAATTTCGGCATGTCCCTGGGCGTTCGCGATACACGCAAGGTCGACTGCGCCTACAACATGACCAGTTTGGACGTACGTGAACAGGGCCGGTTCGAAGATTCGGTAGGGATTTTCCCCGAATTCATTGACGGTTACGGCATACTGATCCTGCCCACCACGGGGCGTTATTTCCAGATCCCATATCGCAATCTCTTACCCAAAAAAGTCGAAAACCTGCTCGTGGCGGGTCGTGCCACTGGCGGCGATCGCGACAGCCATGCCGCAACGCGCAACATGGCATGTTGCGCTGTGACCGGTCAGGCGGCGGGGATTGCGGCCGCAATCTCGATCAAACAACAGAACCAGCCCCTGGCACAGGTGGACCCGTTGCTGATCCAGAAGGAGCTGGAACGTCAGGGCGGACGTCACCACTGATTTCGGTATCAGGCCTGTCAGAACGTTTTCGGCCCGCGTCTGGTGAGTGTCGGGCCGCAGATCTTTGGAACGGTGATCCTGGTGCTTTTGCCGGCGACGTAGCCAAGGGTGCCGTAGGCTGGGGTGTCGGATGGGGATTAATCCGTCCCCTCGGTGATGAAAATCTGAGCCTCGCAGGCACCGTCGCGCCGTTCCCGCGCGGCGGTGTAGTCGTCTGAGTGGTAGCAGGCCAGCGCTTGTTCCATGCTGTCAAACTCGATCACCACATGCCGCGCCCATTGCAGGCCTTCGACTGTTTCAGTTCGGCCGCCTCGAGCCAGAAATCGCGCCCCGTGCTTTTGAAATGCGGCTGGCGCCACCGCCTGATACCCGGCGTAACGGTCCGGGTCGGTTACAGTCACTTGGGCGATCCAATAGGCTTTGGGCATCAGATTATTCCTCTTCCTGGTCCAACAGGCGTTTGGCGACTGCAGACGCATCGTCAATATGGGCATGAACCGCGTCGCGAGCAGTTTTTGGGTTACCATCGGCTATGGCAGAGTAGATCGCCGTCATGTGCCCCAAACCGGGCTTCTTACGGTCTGCGGTTGACAATGTCATGACCCGCAACCGGCTGATGCGCCCGTTCAAGCGGTTGACCACCTCCCATGCAATGGCATGTCCGGCGCCGACAAAGATGACCTCGTAGAACTGCGCCGTGGCCTTGAACAATGCCCGGGGGGAGCCGTCATCAAAGGCCTTCTCCAGGTCAGCCAATGCCGCTTTCAATGCCTTGCGGGTTTTCTTGTCTCCCAGTTCTGCGCAGGCCATGGCCGCCGCAGATTCCAGCATCCGGCGAATGTCATAGATCTGGCGCGCGTCGTCCCAATCAAGATTGGCCACGATGGGGCCCTTGTTGGGCAGGATCTCAACCAACCCTTCGGCTTCGAGATAGCGAATGGTTTCCCGAACCACCGTCCGGCTGACACCCAACTGATCGCACAACGGTCGCTCGACCAAGCGTTGGCCTGGCTCGAAGTGCCCTTCGATGATTGCTTCGCGCATCTTCTCCTGCACGATTTCGCGCAAGGTGACTGGGGTGTGTTCGATCTTGAGGTCGGGAAAGCCGGTCTGGGTCATGGCGAATGTCTAACAATCTGCAGGACGTGGAACAAGGTCATCTTGACGTATGGTATAATGGTATACCATATTCTTGCCAACGACTCACTCTTTGATTCAGGTGACCCAATGCCCGCAGAAATCCGCAAGACACAGCTGTTCGTCGAAAACACCCTGATCGAGGGCGGCAAGGCGGCCGCAACGCCGCTCAAGATGATCGCGGCCATTGCGGTTTTGCGGAACCCTTGGGGAGGGCAGGGCTTTGTCGAGGATTTGAAGCCCGGCATCCTGGATTGCGCGCCAGGACTGGGCGAATTGCTCACCGAAATGGTGATTGATGCGGCTGGCGGTGGCGACAAAATCGAAGGCTACGGAAAATCCGGCATTGTCGGTGTGAACGGCGAGGTCGAGCATGTCTCGGGCTTGATCCACACGCTGCGGTTCGGCAATCACTTCCGTGAGGCTGTGGGGGCGAAAAGCTATCTGTCCTTCTGTAACACGCGCGGCCCAGCCAACGCACCGCTGCTCATCCCGCTGATGGACAAGAACGATGCGGGTCGCCGCTCGCACTACCTGACCATCCAAACCTCGGTCGCGGATGCGCCAGGGCCGGATGAGATCGTTATCGCGCTTGGGGCCAGCATCGGGGGCCGCCCGCATCACCGTATCGGCGACCGCTATCAGGATCTCAAGGATTTGGGCCATGACGTTGACAATCCTGCAGCTGTCTGAGCCATACGGCCAGGTCGCCTTTCGCGAGGCGGGGCAGGGCGAGCCGGTGGTGCTGATCCATGGGGTCGGCATGCAATCAGCAGCTTGGGGACCGCAGATCGACGCGCTGTCGGCGACCCATCACGTGATTGCCGTGGATATGCCTGGGCATGGGGGCAGCGACCCTTTGCCCGAGGCGGCGGAACTGCCGGACTTTGTGGCCTGGGCGAGTGAGGTTCTGACGGCTATGGGTGTCGGACCGGTCAATCTGGCGGGTCATTCGATGGGGGCTTTGATCGCTGGCGGTATGGCCATCGAGCATCCAGAGCAGATCAGAAGGGTGGCCGTGGTGAATGGAGTCCACCGTCGATCTGCAGGGGCCCGACAAGCGGTCGAAGCGCGCGCGCAGGAAATCCGCAAAGGCGCGATCGACCTTGAAACGCCTTTGAACCGTTGGTTCACACCGAACGACTGTGCAGCGCGTGATCAAGTTGCGCGGTGGCTGGGGGCGGTGGACCCAAGCGGTTACGCCACAGCGTACGGCGCTTTTGCACGTGGTGATGACACCTATGCTGATGGGTGGCAAAAAGTGGCTTGTCCGATGCTGGCGCTGACCGGCGACGGCGATCCGAATTCCACGCCTGAGATGTCGCAGGCGATGGCGGATGCCGCACAGGACGGCGAGGCGGTGATCATTGAAGATCACCGGCACATGGTAAATCTAACCGCGCCTGATGTTGTTACTGATATCCTGCAAGCATGGCTGGCCCGTCCAGCCACGGAAAGGAGCCCGGAATGACCACGATTGACCCGCGCGCCTTGCGCAACGCCTTTGGCACCTTCATGACCGGTGTGACGGTGGTGACCTCGCATGACGCCGACGGAAACCCGCTGGGTTTCACGGCCAATTCATTCACCTCGGTCTCGCTTGACCCGCCGCTGGTGCTGGTGTGTCTGGCCAACTCCTCGACCAACTATGACGCGCTGACGCAGGCCAACGGGTTTGCGGTCAACGTGCTGTCCGAGGGGCAGAAGGACGTGTCCAACACATTCGCCCGCCCGGTTGAGGACCGCTTTGAGGCCGTGGCTTGGGCCAATGGCCCGCACGGCTCACCCGTGTTTGACGATGTGTCGGCCTGGTTCGATTGCTCGATGCATCAGACAGTGCCTGCAGGCGACCATGTCATCCTGATCGGCAAGGTCGAAGCGTTCGAGACCAGTACCGCGCCGGGTTTGGGTTACTCTCGTGGCGCCTATGTCACCCCGGCGGCCGAGGCCGAAGCGCTGCGCCGTGGGGCCAAGTTGATTGTGAGTGCCCTGATTTCTCGCGGTGAAGAGGTCTTGATGATGGACGACGGGTTGGGCGGCGTCACGCTGCCCCAGATGCAAGTCGGATCCGAAGGAGCTACGGCTGCCCTGAATCGGTTGATTGCGGAAACGGGCGTTCCCGCCGATCCCGGCTTTATCTATTCTGTTTTCGAAGATGGTGGGCGCGAACACCAGCATATCTCGTTTCTATGTCAGGCGGGGGAAGGCAAGCCCAAGACGGGCAGCTTTACCAACTTGAGTAAATCGACCCTGATGGATGTGGCAGACCCTGCTCTGAACACCATGCTTGAGCGGTTTGTCGATGAAAACCGCATTGGCGTCTACGGGATCTATTTTGGCGATCAAAAGAGCGGCAAGGTCCGCCCGATCATGTCAGGGAGTTGAGGCATGAAGTTTTCACTGTTTGCGCATATGGAGCGGATCTCTCCGGAGGAGGACCAAAAGCAGCTCTATGACGAGTTCATCGAACTGTGCAAAATCGCCGATCAGGGCGGGATGCATGCGGTTTGGACGGGTGAACATCATGGGATGAATTTCACCATCTCACCCAATCCGTTCCTGAACCTGATCGACGTAGCGCGGCATACCGAAAACGTGCGTCTTGGCACCGGCACCGTGATTGCCCCGTTCTGGCATCCGATCCGGTTGGCGGGTGAGGCGGCGATGACAGATATCATCACCAACGGTCGCCTGGATCTGGGCATCGCACGCGGCGCTTATTCCTATGAATACGAACGCATGATGCCGGGTATGGACGCCTGGGAAGCGGGTCAACGCATGCGCGAGCTGATCCCGGCCGTGCAAAAGCTGTGGGAGGGCGACTATACCCAAGAGGGCGAGTTTCATTCCTTCCCCTCCACCACGTCCTCGCCGCTGCCGGTGCAGGAAAACGGACCGCCGATCTGGGTTGCCGCGCGCGATCCGAACAGCCACGAGTTTGCGGTGTCCAACGGTTGCAATGTGCAAGTGACGCCGCTGTGGCAGGGCGATGGCGAGATCGAAAGCCTAATGGTCAAATTCAACGACGCCTGTGCCAAATTTCCCGAACGCCCGCGCCCCAAGATCATGCTGCTCTTGCACACCTATGTCGCTGACAGCCCCGAAGATGTGAAGCTGGGCGCTGAAGAACTGAACCGTTTCTACAACTACTTTGGCGCGTGGTTCAAAAACGAACGCCCTGTGGATCAGGGCTTGATCAAGACGTTGAGCGACGAGGAAATGGCGGATCATCCGTTTTATTCGCCCGAAGCCATGGAACGTGATCTGGTGATCGGCGAGCCTGCGGCGGTGATTGAGCGGCTGAAAAAGTATGAAGCCTTGGGTTACGATGAATATTCGTTCTGGATCGACTCAAGCATGAGTTTCGAGCGCAAGAAAGCCTCGCTCGAGCGGTTCATCTCGGACGTGATGCCTGCGTTTCAATAAGGACAGATGATGCAACAGTTTCAGCAGTATATTGACGGCAGGTTTGACGATGGGGCCACGCAGTTTGACAGCCTTGATCCGGCGACCGGCGCACCCTGGGCGCGGATGCCCGAGGCGAGTGTTGCCGATGTGAACCGCGCGGTTGAGGCGGCGGAGCGGGCATTCTTGTCGTCTGGCTGGGCGCTGATGACCGCGACGCAGCGGGGCAAGCTACTGCTGAAACTGGCGGATCTGGTGGCTGAGAATGCGCCGCGATTGGCCGAGCTGGAGACCCGGGACACCGGCAAGATCATCCGCGAGACCAGCGCGCAGATCGCTTATGTCGCGGAATACTATCGCTATTATGCCGGGTTGGCGGATAAGATCGAGGGCGCACATCTGCCCATCGACAAACCGGACATGGAGGTCTGGTTGCGCCGCGAACCGGTCGGTGTTGTGGCAGCTGTTGTGCCGTGGAACTCGCAGCTGTTTTTGTCGGCGGTCAAGATCGGGCCTGCTTTGGCGGCCGGCTGCACTGTGGTGCTGAAAGCCAGCGAAGATGGCCCCGCGCCGATGCTGGAATTTGCCCGCATCTTTGATCAGGCGGGTTTTCCCAAAGGTGTGCTGAACGTCATCACCGGCGGGGCCGAGGCGGGTGCTGCGCTTACCAGCCACGCAAAGGTCGATCATGTCGCCTTTACCGGCGGACCGGAAACGGCCCGCCATATCGTGCGCAACTCGGCCGAGAACCTGGCCTCGACCTCTCTGGAACTTGGCGGCAAGTCGCCGTTCATCGTCTTTGAGGACGCTGACATCGAAAGCGCAGTGAATGCGCAGGTGTCGGGGATTTTTGCGGCTACAGGGCAAAGCTGTGTAGCGGGATCGCGTCTGGTGATTTCAAACAAGATCAAAGACGTGTTCCTTGAGCGCCTCAAGGTCAAAGCCCAAGAGGTGGTGATCGGTGCGCCGGATGACATGGCGACCGAGGTCGGCCCGCTCTGCACCCTGCGCCAACGTGAGCGGGCGATTGCCTTGATCAAAGCCTCGGAACAGCAAGGGGCCAAAGTGATCACAGGTGGCGCGGCGTTGGAAGGTGATGGCTACTTCTTCCCACCCACGATCATCGACTGTTCGAACGCACCCGAAGCCGACTGCATCACCAACGAGTTCTTTGGCCCGGTCCTGTCGGTTCTGTCCTTTGACACCGAAGAAGAGGCGCTGAAGATCGCAAACAACACCGCCTTTGGTCTAGCTTCGGGCGTGTTCACTAACAGCCTGACCCGCGCGCATCGGATGATCCGGGGCATTCGGGCCGGGATCGTTTGGGTCAACACCTATCGCGCGGTGTCCCCCATCGCGCCCTTTGGGGGGCACGGCCTGAGCGGACATGGGCGTGAAGGCGGAATTCAGGCCGCGTTGGACTACACCAAGGTCAAAGCGGTTTGGCTCAGAACCTCGGATGACCCGATTCCCGATCCCTTTGTGATGCGCTGAAACCTGTTCGAAAATAGGGCGATCCATGCTGCAAGACAGAAAAACTTGCAAACTGGGTCAAATTGCGCGCCTTTGTCCCCCCTTTGGTCGATTGATTGCCGCAAGGAAGTCCTCTAAATGGGTGGCATTCGCACGCCCTTGAGAGGGTCGTGCGCGCCCCGGGTTTCGGGGCCGGGGCGACCGCCCCACACCAGCCGCAGCAGCCCGCTGCATGAGTTTCATCTTAGTCGCGCGCCCCAGGAAGGGCGAGAAGGTAAGAAAAATGGTCGAAAACTCAACCCAAGATCTATTGTATACCATTGTAGACGAAGCGCCCGAACTGGCCAGCGCCTCGTTCCTGCCGATCATCCGCAAGTTCGTTTCCTCGGCTGGAATCACCGTTGGCACGCCGGATATTTCGCTCGCTGCGCGCATCATTTCGGCCTTTCCCGAAAGCTTGACCGACGAGCAGCGCCAGTCGAACGATCTGGCCGCCCTGGGTGAGCTGGTGAAGATACCCGCCGCCAACGTCATCAAGCTGCCCAACGTCTCAGCCTCGGTGCCGCAGCTGGTTGCTGCCGTCGAAGAGCTGCAACGCCAAGGCTATGCGCTGCCCGACTACCCCGAAGAGCCGCAGACCGATGCGGAGAAAGATGTCCGCACGCGGTATGACGCCATCAAGGGCTCGGCCGTGAACCCGGTTCTGCGCGAAGGCAACTCGGACCGCCGCTCTGCCCGCGCCGTCAAGAACTACGCTCAGAAGAACCCGCATTCGATGGGTGCCTGGGACGCGTCGAGCCAAACCAAAGTGTCGTCGATGCCCGGCAACGATTTCTACGCCAACGAAGTTTCGGCCACCATCACCGCCGCGCAGGCCGGTGTTGCCAAGATCGAATTCGTTGGCAAAGACGGCGCCTTGACCGTTCTGAAAGACGCCTGGCCGCTTGACGAGGGCACCGTCGCCGACGCGACCTTCATGTCTGCGAAAGCCCTGAGCGCCTTCCTGGCTGAAGCCATCGAAGACACCAAAAAAGACGGCACCATGTTTTCGCTTCACATGAAAGCGACCATGATGAAAGTGTCCGACCCGATCATCTTTGGCCACGCGGTCAAGGCATGGCTGGCCCCGGTGTTCGAACAGTTTGGCGACAAGCTGGACGCTTTGGGTGTGAACCCGAACTCTGGCATGGGTGATCTGCTGGACCGCGTCAAAGACGACGCCGAGATCATGGCTGCCATCGAAGCCGTAACCGCAGACCGTCCGGCGATGTACATGGTCGACAGCGACAAAGGCATCACCAACCTGCACGTTCCGTCGGATGTGATCATCGACGCCTCGATGCCGGCCGTGATCCGCGCTGGCGGCAAGGGCTGGGATGGCGAAGGCAAGAAAGGTGACACCAACTGTGTCATTCCCGACCGCTGCTATTCGACCGTCTATGACGAGACCATCAACTTCTTCAAAGCCAACGGTGCGCTGGATGTGACCACCGCCGGTGCTGTGGCCAACGTTGGCCTGATGGCGCAGAAAGCCGAAGAATACGGCTCGCACCCGACCACGTTTGAGGCCCCCGCTGACGGCACCATCCGCATCGTTCTGGCCAACGGTGAGACGCTGCACAGCCACGAGGTTGAAGGTGGCGACATTTGGCGCTCGTGCACCGTCAAGAAGGCGCCGATCGAGAACTGGATCCAACTGGCGATGGACCGTCAGCGCCTGACCGGATCCGAGGCGATTTTCTGGCTGGACGAAAACCGTGCCCACGACGCGCAGCTGATCGAATACGTGAAACCTGCGCTTGAGACTGCTGGCGTTGCCGACAAGTTCCAGATCATGGCGCCGCGTGAAGCAACCGCTCAGTCGCTGAAAACCATCACGGCTGGCAACGACAGCATCGCGATTACCGGCAACGTGCTGCGTGACTATCTGACGGACCTGTTCCCGATCCTTGAACTGGGCACCTCGGCCAAGATGCTGTCGATCGTCAAGCTGATGCAGGGCGGCGGTCTTTTTGAGACCGGTGCTGGTGGTTCGGCCCCCAAGCACGTGCAACAGCTGGTCGAAGAAAACCACCTACGGTGGGATTCGATGGGAGAGTTCTGTGCTCTGGGTGAATCGCTGAACTTCCTGGCCGATGCACAGGGTAACGCCAAAGCAGGTGTTCTGGGCAACGCGGCCGAGGTTGCGACCCAAGGCATCCTGGACCACAACCGCAGCCCCAGCCGCAAGGTGGGTGAGCCTGACAACCGCGACAGCCACTACTGGTTTGCGCGTTACTGGGCCGAAGCTCTGGCGGCACAATCGGACGACGCCGATCTGGCAGCGGAGTTCGCTGGTGTTGCCAAGGCTTTGGCCGATGGCGAAGCGACGATCCTGGCCGAGCTGGCCGCCGTTCAAGGCCAGCCTGTAGATCTAGGTGGTTACTACCACACCGACCCGGCGAAAACGGCCAAGGTTATGCGCCCAAGCGCGACCTTGAACGCGATCATCGACTGATCCGGTTTCGGTTCTGAAATTTGAAACGCCCGGGGATGTCCCCGGGCGTTTTCTTTGGCAAACAGAAAGCGGCTCAGAGTCCGTCTTTTAGGCTTTCCCGAATGTGAGCTTCGCGCAATTGCATCGTCATTGGGCCGGGTTTGCCAGATCCGATTGTAACCCCGTCCAGCTCGACCACCCCGGTTGCAAAGAGGGGGGAGGCGGTGACAAAGGCCTCGTCGGCCTGCTGCGCCTCCTCGACAGAGAAACCGCGTACCTCGACTTCCAGTCCTTGCTCTTTGGCGAACTTCAGGATGACCGCGCGGGTGACGCCGTGCAGGATGTCGTGGGACAGGGCGCGGGTGATGATCCGGTTGTTCTTGATGATGAAGGCGTTGCAGGATGACCCTTCGGTCACCAGCCCATCCTCGACAAACCAGACGTCATCGGCGCCCTTGCGCTGTGCGTCGACCTTGCTCATGCAGGTCCACAGGATCTGTACCGTCTTGATGTCGCGGCGACCCCAGCGTTTGTCGGGGCAGGATACGACCTTGAACCCGGTCTCGATGAAGGGCATCGACAGCCACGGGATCGACTGGGTGAACGCGATCCGCGTGGGTTTCGGATCCGCAGGATAGACAAAATCGCGATCTGCCGGGCCGCGGCTGACCTGCATGTAGATCATGCCCTGGTCCAGATCATTGCGCGCGATCAACTCGTGGTGCATCGCCAGCAGCGCGTCTTCGTCGACCTCAAACGGCATTTCGATTTCGGCCAGCGATCGGGCGAGCCGGGCCATATGAGCCGGAAACTCGATCAGCTTGCCGTCGATGACGGTCGTAACCTCATAAATCGCATCCCCCATCAGGAAGCCGCGATCAAAGATCGAAACGGTGGCCTGATCCTCGGGCACAAAGCTGCCATTGACGAAAACGGTGCGGGTCATGGGACTGTCCTGAAGCTGAGTTCGAAAGTTCCAAAGGGTTATGCGGGCATGTGGCCCCGAAGGCAAACACATGACAGCACCGGCAGGAACCAACCAAAAGTTAGCGGTGCGCGAAAAAGAGGTGGTCAATCCCGCGACACACGTCATCTTATGTGGTCAGGCGGGCCGATTTGCCCAAGGGCCGGAGGGATTGATGTTCAAGTATCTTGGTTTGTGTCTGTTGGCGATTTCACTGATGTCCTGCGGGTCTCGACAGCGTGCGCCGGAACCTCAAACCGCCCGGGTGACCCCAGTTGGCGGGCCTGTGGTGACATATCCCAAGTTCGGCGACAGCGACCCGCATGAATGGGAGGGCCGGTCGCCGCGCGCCTATCCTGTCCATGGCATCGACATTTCCCGTTGGCAGGGCGCGATCGAC
The DNA here is from genome assembly GCF_900302455.1 of Falsiruegeria mediterranea M17. Lineage (GTDB taxonomy): Bacteria > Pseudomonadota > Alphaproteobacteria > Rhodobacterales > Rhodobacteraceae > Falsiruegeria > Falsiruegeria mediterranea. The sequence goes on along the minus strand of NZ_ONZG01000012.1, from coordinate 39,900 downwards.
TGGCGCACCGCGCGCAATTCCGGCGTGAGCTTTGCCTTTATCAAGGCGACCGAAGGCGGCGACGTTGCTGATCCCAAGTTCGAACTGCACAGAGATGGGGCCAAACGGGCCGGCGTGCGGTATGGCGCCTATCATTATTACTATTTCTGCCGCACTGCCGAGGAGCAGGCGCGCTGGTTCATTCGCAATGTGCCCAAAGACCCAAATGCCCTGCCACATGTGCTGGATATGGAGTGGACCCCACATTCACGCACCTGCACCAAGCGCCCTGATGGGGCGACCGTCCGGTCCGAGGCGTTGAAGTTTCTGAGCATCCTTGAGCGTCACTATGGGAAGCGTCCCATCGTGTACACGACCGTCGATTTCTACCGCGACACTGGCATTGGCAAGTTGCGTGCAACGCAGTTCTGGCTGCGTTCGGTGGCGGGGCACCCGCGCGAGGTCTATCCCCGTCAGAACTGGACGTTCTGGCAATACACCGGCACAGGCGTTGTTCCGGGGATCGAAGGCAATGTGGACATCAACGTCTTTCGCAGCTCGCCCGAGCACTGGTTGGAGTGGGCGGGTTAAACAAAACCGTTACAAGTTTGGCGCTATAGGCGGCTCTGCCTTGGCTCTTATGTGTGCGTGACGTCACAGCTAGTGTCATGATGGGCCAACAAGAAAAGACGGAGCGGACAGCATGGCGGACCTGCGACACGAGGGGATGCGGATCGGTGGCGAGGTGGTGTTTACCCAAGACACGATACCGGTGCATTTCCCCTACACGGATGAAGTCGTGGGCACCGTTCCGGCAGGGCAGGCGGATCATGCTGCACGGGCCTTTGAAATTGCGGCAAATTACAAGCCCGGGCTGACCCGCCACGAGCGCAGCCAGATCCTGCGTCGTACGGCCGAGTTGATCGGGGAAAAGCGGGACGATCTGGCGAAATGGCTGACACTGGAACTGGGCATTTGCCACCAGCATTCGATCTATGAAACCAAGCGCGCGCAGGATGTGTTTCAATTCGCGGCTGCCCAGGCGCTGAACGACGATGGCGAGGTGTTCTCTTGCGATCTGACCCACAACGGCAAGGCGCGCAAGATTTACACGATGCGTGAACCGGTTCGGGCGATCTCGGCGATCACGCCATTCAACCATCCGCTCAATATGGTCAGTCATAAGATCGCGCCGTCCATTGCCACCAACAATTGCATGGTGTGCAAACCGACCGAGTTGACGCCGCTGACGGCAATTGCACTTGCCGACATCCTGTATGAGGCCGGGCTGCCGCCCGAGATGTTTCAGGTGGTCACTGGGTGGCCCGGTGATATCGGGGACGAGATGGTGACGAACGACCACATCGACGTAATTACCTTTACCGGCGGTGTGCCAGTTGGAAAGCTGATCGCGCAGAAGGCGGGTTATAAACGTCAGGCGCTGGAGCTGGGCGGTAATGATCCCCTGATCGTCTGCAATGACCTGGACGAGGATGATCTGCGCAAGGCGGCCATACTGGCCGTCGCGGGGGCGACCGGCAACTCGGGTCAACGCTGCACCGCGATCAAACGTATTCTGGTGCAGGAAAGCGTCGCGGATCGATTTGTGTCCCTTGTTGTGGAACAGGCCAAAGCCATTCGCTTTGGTGACCCGCGAGACCCCGAAACGCAGCTGGGCTGTGTGATCCATGCGGACGCCGCAAAACTGTTCGAAGATCGGGTGTTGGCCGCAGCCGAGATGGGCGCGAACATCCTTTACCACCCCAAGCGTGCAGGGGCGCTGCTGCCGCCCATCGTGGTCGACCATGTGCCACACAAGAGCGAGCTGGTGATGGAAGAGACCTTTGGTCCCGTCATCCCCATCGTACGCGTGCCGGATGACGATGCAGAGGTGATGCACATTTCGAATGGCACGGCTTTTGGCCTGTCATCCGGCGTTTGCACCAACGATCTGAACCGCGCAATTGCCTACATCAACGGTTTGGACGTGGGCACCTGCAACATCTGGGAGCAACCCGGCTATCGCATCGAAATGTCCCCCTTTGGGGGCATCAAGGACAGTGGAAATGGCGTCAAAGAGGGCGTTATCGAAGCAATGAAGTTCTTCACCAACGTCAAGACTTACTCTCTGCCTTGGCCGGGTTGAACGCCTGCGCCATTGGTCAATTGCTGTGTCACGCTCTGGTGAAATGGACGCACAAATTTCCAGCCATTAGCAATAGGCGATGTTCAAATTAGGCAACGCCTAATTCCCACCAAGAGAGACTATTCTTTTGAGCTTCTTCATGACGTGGCAGGGTCGCCTCTGTCATAGCTAGAGGAGCCAAGCGAGATGGTGGAATTTGTCGATACCCTGGTCGTAGGTGCCGGTCAGGCCGGGATCGCAATGAGCGAACACCTGAGCCGCAACTCGATCTCTCATCTGGTGCTAGAGAAACATCGTGTGGCCGAAGCCTGGCGGTCGCGCCGTTGGGACTCGCTGGTGGCCAATGGTCCCGCATGGCATGACCGTTTTCCGAACCTGTATTTCACCACCTCGGGCGCAGACGCCTTTCCACCCAAAGAAGAGGTGGCGGATTACCTGAATTCCTATGCCGAAATGATCAAGGCACCGATCCGCACCGGGGTCGAGGTCACGTCACTGAAACGGAACGAGGGGCGGGCGGGTTTCACTGTCGAAACGTCGGACGGTGTGATCGAGGCGAACTCGGTCATCGCGGCCACTGGCGCCTTCCAGCACGCAGTCATCCCCCCTCTGGTGCCGGAAAGCGCGGACCTGACCCAGATGCATTCCTCGACCTATCGCAACCCGAATGACCTGCCTGATGGCGCGGTGCTGGTTGTGGGGGCGGGGTCCTCTGGCGGTCAGATCGCGGACGAGCTGCAGCGCGCCGGGCGCAAGACATACCTGTGCGTTGGTCCGCATGACCGCCCGCCGCGCGCCTACCGCGATCGCGATTATTGCTGGTGGCTGGGCGTTTTGGGCCTGTGGGACATTCCGGCCAAAGAGCCGGGAACCGAGCACGTGACCATTTCTGTCAGCGGCGCGCAGGGAGGCAAGACTGTGGACTTCCGTCGCTTGGCGCATGACGGCATGACGCTGCTGGGACGAGCAAGCGGCTATGCGGACGGCAAGCTGACGATCGACAGCGATCTTTGCGAGAATATTGCGGCAGGCGATGCCAATTACATCGACATGCTGGATCAGGCGGACGCCTATGCCGAAAAGATGGGTCTGGATCTGCCTCTGGAGCCCGAGGCGCGTACCATGCTGTCGGACCCGGACAGCATGACAAACCCGATCCGCGAGCTGGATCTCGAGGCTGAGGGAATCACCACGATCATCTGGGCCACGGGGTTCCGTCAGGACTTCGGCTGGATGCAGGTCGATGCGTTTGACGGCTCCGGCGCGCCGCTGCATCAGCGCGGCGTCTCGCCCGAGCCGGGTATCTATTTTCTTGGGCTTCCGTGGCAATCGCGTCGCGGTTCAACCTTTATCTGGGGGGTCTGGCACGACGCCGCCTATGTCGCAGATCAGATAGCCATCCAGAAAAACTATCGCGATTATTCCCCTGACACCATCCCAGCAGCCGCCGAATAACGCGCCAAGAGAGGAGAATTGAGATGACCGTCTTTGACCCCATCGAAAACCCCGTTGATGCGCTGCGCAAGAATGTGTCGGCGCCCTTTGATCAAGCCCGCGCCATGCCGCCGTCGGTTTACTATACTGACGAATTCCTGGCCGAAGAGATCGAGCACATCTTCAAGAAAGACTGGTTTTGCGTTGGTCGCGCCAGTTCTCTGGCCGAAGTTGGCGATTATGTGACCTGTGAACTGGCGGATCAGCCCATCATCGTCCTGCGGGACAAAGATGGCGAATTGCGGGCCTATTCCAACGTCTGCCGCCACCGGATGTCGACGCTGCTGCATGGGCGCGGCAAGACCAAGTCAATCGTCTGCCCCTATCACGCCTGGACCTACAACCTCGACGGCTCTTTGCGCGGTGCGCCTGCAATGAACGGGAACAAAGGGTTCTGCAAGGATGACTATGCCCTGCCTTCGATCGCATGTCAGGAGTGGCTGGGTTGGGTGTTCATCACCTTGAACCCGGATGCTGAGCCCGTGGCAGAGCAACTGAGCGAGGTTGAGGAGCTGGTCAAAGGCTACGACATGACCAACTACACCGAGACCTTTTTCGAAGAGCATCTTTGGGACACCAACTGGAAGGTGCTGGCCGAGAACTTCATGGAAAGCTATCACCTGCCGGTCTGTCACGCTGGTACCATCGGCGGGCTGTCGCGGCTGGACGAGATGATCTGCCCACCGGGTCGCAAAGCGTTCAACTATCACACCATCCTAAAGGATGAGACGCTGCGGATTGCCATGGCGCACCCCAGCAATGACCGCTTGCAGGGGGATGAGCGGCGCACGACATTCCTGCTGGCGATCTATCCCAGCCTGCTGATCACGCTGACGCCGGGCTATTTCTGGTACCTCAGCCTGCACCCCAAAGGCCCGTCGCAGGTTCAGATCCGCTTTGGCGGCGGCATGTCCGACGATTATGCCGACGATGCCGAGGCGCAGCAGAACCTGACCGAGCTGAAGACGCTGTTGGACGAAGTGAACGTCGAGGATCGCGGCTGCACCGAAAAGGTCTATCGCGGCTTGTGTGCAGATGGGGCCGAGCCCGGCCACCTGTCGCATCTGGAGCGGCCGAACTTCGACTTTGCGCAATACCTGATGAGCCGGGTCGATCCCAGCTTTGAACCCAAGATCGCAAATTCTGACGCCAAGGAGGGGGCCTGAAGATGTACAGCGAACTAAGCAAGCAGTTGCAGGAGCTAGCCGCCCTGCCAGCCGACCGCCCGATGTGCATGCCTGGCGCGTTCTACAGCGACTCGTCCCAGTTTCAGCATGAAGCCGCAACGGTCTTGCGTCGCGGGTGGCACTGCCTGGGCCGGGTGGATGAGGTGCCGGAACCTGGCGATTACTTTGCCACACAGCTTTTGAACGAGCCGCTGATTGTTGTGCGTGAATCCAATGGCGAGGTCGCGGTGCTGGCCAACGTCTGCCGCCATCGTGGCATGCCCCTGGCTGAGGGGCGCGGTCAGACAAAACGCTTTGTCTGTTCTTATCACGCCTGGGCCTATGATCTGGATGGGGCTCTGATGCGTGCGGCGCGGATGAAAAACGCAGGCTTTGACGCCAAGAAATGCGGCCTGCACCGGCACAATGTTCATATCTGGAACGGCTTCATCTACGTCAATCTGGACGCTGATGCGGCTCCCTTTGAATATCCGGAACTCGACGCCCTGTTGGCGAACTATGAAAGCGAGTCGTTCCGTTTGGTGCACGTCGCCGAAGAGATATGGAACACCAATTGGAAGTGTCTCGTTGAGAACTTCATGGAAGGGTACCACCTGTCAGTCGTGCATCCTGAAACCCTGCATGGCTATACGCCAACCGGTCTGGCACGCAAGCTGCTGGGGGGCGATGGGTTCACCTCTTACGCGGCAAACTATCCCAAAAATATTCCGTCCCGAGGCTATGGTGCGCCGGGCCTTACCGACGACGAACGTCTGCGCTCGACCCTGTTTTCGGTGTTCCCGACCCAGGTGGCCAGCCAGGCTGCCAGCCTGCTGGTGTCGATCAGTATCTTCCCCCTCAATGCGGGTCAGATACGGGTGAAATGGACGATGTCGGCTTATGGGGATGATCTGGATGATGAAACCATCGCCAGCCGCATCGCGCTTTGGGAAAACGTGAACCGCGAGGACCGGGAGAAGCTGGAGCGGATGCAGGTCGCCCTGAATTCTGCGCACGCTTTGTCCGGGCCACTGGCCGAAGACAACTACGAAGGCACGATCCGCGACTTTCAGTTGTGGCTGGCCAAACAAGATCGCGCGCAATGCGTCGCCTAACAAGGAAAAAAGATGGCCCATACACGCATCCGCAAGTTCAATACCTCGGACACCTACCCCGAGCAGAACCTGGACAACGACCTGTGTCAGGCCGTTGTCACCCAGGGTGGCAAGACCGTCTATCTGCGTGGCCAGTGCCCGCAAAACCTGGATGATGCCGTCAATATCGACAGCCACGACCCGGTCGAGCAGACACACAAGGTGATGCAGAACATCAAGCAATTGATCGAAGAGTGCGGCGGCGACATGAGCCATCTGGTCAAGGTCGTCGTCTACATCACAGATGTGCGACACCGCGAGGCGGTGTACCGCACCATGGGCGAATACATCAAAGGCGTGCACCCGGTATCGACCGGCCTGGTGGTGCAGGCGCTTGCGCGGCCTGACTGGCTGGTCGAGATTGACGGGACCGCCGTGATCCCGGACTGATCGGAACATGGGGCAATTTGTTCCCGGTCGTAAAGACAATTGAAGAAGGATGAGGCGAGTATGACGTTTTCTCTGGTGGCGCGATGTGCCGAAACAGGCATGTTTGGCATGGCGATCTCGTCTTCGTCTCCGGCGGTTGCCGCACGCTGTGCCTTTGCGCGCGCCGGGGTTGGGGCGGTTGCGTCACAGAATGTCACCGACCCGGCGCTTGGCCCATTGGCCTTGGACCTGATGGAGGCGGGTGCGACCGCGGAAGAGGCCATCGCAAGCGTTCAAGAGCAGGGGCGCTTCATCGAATACCGGCAAGTGTTGGCCGTCGACAAACAGGGAAACACCGCGATCCATTCGGGCCCGAATTCTTTGGGTATCTGGACGCAAGCCCAGGGGCGCGATGTGGCGTCGGGCGGCAACCTCTTGGCCAATGACGGCATCTGTCAAGCCATCGTTGACGGATTCGAAGGCGCCGCAGGTCATCTGGGTGACCGTTTGATTGCCGCCATGCGGGCCGGACTTGCGGCAGGCGGCGAGGCTGGGCCGGTGCATTCGGCAGGGATGAAAATTGTGGATCGCGTGGATTGGCCGATCGTTGATTTGCGTTGCGACTGGTCCGAAGACTGTCCAATCGAGAATATTGCAACAGCCTGGGAGGTCTACAAACCCCAGATCGACGCCTATGTGCAACGTGCCCTGGACCCGCGCGAAGCCCCGTCTTACGGCGTGCCTGGAGACGATTGATTCCATGCGATGTGGTCTGGACGGCGCAGGATGCTTGCGCCACCATGACCGGGCCTTTTGAAAGCTCGATCATGCCAATCCGATTCACCTTGCGCCAGCTGGAGTATTTTGTCGCTGCCGGAGAATGCGGCAGCATTGCCGCGGCAAGCCAGAAGATGAACGTCTCGCCGCCGTCGATTTCAACCGCGATATCTCAGCTCGAGTCTGAGCTTGGCTTGCCGCTTTTTGTTCGAAATCGCGCGCAGGGGCTGAAGATGACAGAAGCAGGGCGCACGTTGGCCGCGCAGGCCCTCAAGGTGCTGACCGAAGCGACAGAAATGACACGTCTGGCGGGGTCTGTGTCCAGCACCGTGCAGGGGCCTTTGCGATTGGGCTGTCTGGTATCTTTTGCCCAGATCGTGTTGTCAGGGTTGCGCCGCAGTTTCGAAGAGCAGTTTCCGGCGGTTCAAACCTCGCAGATCGAGATGACCCAAACCGAAATCTTTGCGGCGTTGCGCCGGGGCGAGATCGACATGGCCGTCACCTATGATCTGAACCTGCCACCTGATCTGGAGTTTCACGCCATCAAGGAATTGCCTCCATATGTCCTTTTGGCGCCCGAGCACCCTTTGGCTGACAGTGAGAGCCTGACGATACATGATCTGGCGCCCCATCCGATGGTGCTGCTGGATCTGCCGATCAGTTCCGAATACTTCCAATCCTTTTTTTCGCGCGAGGGGTTGCGCCCGGTGATCAGTGAACGGACGCGGGACATGGCGGTGATGCGCAGCCTTGTTGCCAATGGGTACGGGTTTTCGATCGTCAATTCTCGTCCGCTGAACGACACGTCGCCGGATGGAAAACCGCTCAGATTCATCCCGCTGGTCGGCGAGTTGAGGTACATCGTCATGGGCGTGCTGGGGGTGCCCGGCGCCACCAGCAGCAGCACTCATGCCGCTTTTGTGGACCATTGTCGCAAGCGATTGGTGGACTAAGCTGGGGTTTTCTCAGGTCGCTTGGGCTTTTTTCTGCTTCTGCTCAGGCCAAAATTCGTCAACAACCACATAGGCTAGGATCACGAATATGGCTGCCGTGGCAACTTGGGCGACCCGGACAATGCTTTTGACATCGGCGTCATCGGAATAGGGGGCGATCGTTCCGCCATAGACGACAAGTGCCGTTGTGATGGCAGACCCGGCGGCCGCAGCCAGAGGAGTGCCGGTTTTTCCCAGTGTGCCCAAGGTAAGGCAGAAAAACAGGCATAGAAGGATGGGGGTCACAAGCACCGGGGCGATCACATTGATCTCGTAGCAGATGATGGCCACAGCAGCGCCCAACAGGTTGGCCGTCAACATCGCCTTGGCCACCGCTTTGCCCGCCGAGGGCATCGCGGCCAACTGCTGGCTGAGCAGGGCCACAAAGAACAGTACCAACAGCGCTGATGAGCCGGACAGGAAGAACACCATGGCAAAGGGCACGGTAACCATCGACATCCTGAAGATGCGCCGTGCCGAGTCAAAGTCCGCCGCGGCCTGAGCCTGTTTTCGGGCGGCCTCTGAAGGGGGCGTGGCGGGGATGAGCGTGAACATCAATGTGGCCACGCAGCCCGCAAAAAACAGGTTCAGGGGGATCCAGATCACCAGGACAAATGCCAGATCTTGAGACTGTAAAATCAGGTTCGGGATCATCAACGCACCCATCAAGGCGATGACGCCGGGCAATACCCCCGCCCCGGAAACGGACCAAACAAAGGACAATATGATTCCGATGGCGACCAGGATCAGAAAGACCACCGAATAGGGGGCAAAGATCGCAGACAGCACGAAGGAAATGAACATCAAGCCGATCGAGAAAACGAAGAGCTTGCCAAAGGCCGCAAGCGGCAACCCAACCGGGGCCTGCAGGAACAGGGCAGCAAACACCGCCCCGATGTAGGCCAGCGGCCAGTCCAGCAACAAGCCAAGCCCAAAGGCCAGCGTCACGCCATAGGACAGACGCAGGATCGAACTTCGGTCGTCAGTACGCATAGGTCATGATCGAAACCAAGCGGATATAGGCGCGTCCGACCATGTTCAGTAGGCCATTGTCGCCCAGGTACATGATCACGTCAGCTTGGCCATTCAGTTGAAATCTCAAATCATCCTCGGCATTTCCGGCTTCATAGCCGGGTAGAACGATGCGCACAGGGAAACGCTCGGGTTCGCGCAGGAAACCCTTGGTGCTTGGGGCAGATGCCAGATCGCCAGCGACGTCACCCCCGCTGACAGAGACTGCAGCGCTAAAGCTTTCGATGACGCCAGGAAGGACCCGACCTGGGTGCATATCCAGCACCACTTCGACCGTCGAACCGATTTTGGTTCGACCCAGATTGTTTTCGGTGAAGTAGGCCTCGATCCAGATGTCGGTGGCGTCCAAAAAGGTCAGCAGGTCCTGGCCGGATCGCGCATAGGTGCCCGGAGCGATCAGAAGGTTGGAAACCACCCCGGTTGCGGGTGCTCGCAGTTCAGTCCATTCCAAGTCCAGTTCAGCTTCGGCCAAGGCGGCAAGGGCGCGCTGGATCTTGGGGTTTTCGGATCCTTCACTGCCCAGACGTTGCTTGGCCTTTTCCAGATCGGCTTGGGCGTTTTCGAAATTAGCCACCGATTCAGCCAGTTGCCCGCGCGCATTGTCAGCCTGCGAAATCGGCACCAGGCCTTTCTTCTCAAGTGCAAACACCCGCTCGCTTTGAATGCGGATCGTGTCCAGATCGCTTTGCGCGCGTGCAAGTTTTGCTTGCGCGGCGCTGACTTCGGCGGACGAGGCACCAACGTCTTGCGTCGCGGATTCCAGATCGGCCTCGGCCTTTGATTTGGCGATTTCATAAGGTCTGCGGTCAATGCGGACCAAGACATCGCCAGCTTCGACGATTTGACCGTTCTCGACCAGAACCTCGGTCACGGTGCCGGTGACTTGCGGCACGATTTGGGTTGCGATTGCCTTGACCCGTGCGTTGCCGGTGAACGGTGTTTGGCGATCAGCGGCCAGGTACCAGATCAGAAAGATCAAAATGACCGCAAGGGTGCTCCAGATCGTCTTTCTCATTCTGTGACACCTTCTTCGGCATCCTCAGGTGCTGGTGCTTCAATCCAGACTTTGAACAACTCATAGAAAACTGCAAACAACACCGGCCCCATGAAGACGCCAACCAGGCCATATGCCATCATACCGCCGAGAACACCGATCAGGATGACCAGCATCGGGGTTTCCAAACCCTTTGAGATAAAGACAGGCCGCAGGAAGCTGTCCATGATCATTGCGGGAATGGCCAGGACGGTAAAGATCAGGGCGGACCCACCTGACATCGAGCTCCACGCGTAAATGATCAGTGGCAACAGGACGAGGCCGGGCCCGATCTGGATGATCGACAAGATCAAGCAGATAAAGGCCAGCGTTGCGGCGGAAGAGATCCCGAATACTGTCAAGAGAACCCAAATGACAAAGGCCTGAATGGCCGCAACCCCGATCACCCCTTTGGTCACATTGCGGATGGTCGCACCGGCCAGGGTCACAAACTCTCCGCCGCGGGGGGCAAAAACGCGATTGGCAAAACGCTGCAAACCTTGCACCACCTGCGGGCCGGGCCCAAACAGTGCACCCATTATGATCACGGACAGGGCCAAGGCCAAAAGCCCGATGCCGATACCCAGAACCTTGCTGAACAGGGTTTTGGTGACATCCAGGATTTGGGGTCCGTATTTCGCCATCGCCGCATCAAGGTTGCGTTCGAACAATGACCAGACGTCTGCCAGCTTGCTCCCAACCACAGGCAGATCCTTTAGCCCCTCAGGTGCGGGGGGGATCTTAAGTTGACCGCTGGCGGCTTGCTCGGAAAACTCGGAACCAAGTTCGGCCGCGCCGGACACGGCGGTTGCCACTGGCCCCAGCGTCAGCCCCAAGCCGACCAGAACCAGAACTGTCGATGCCAACCCCTTGCGACCGCCCAGTTTGGATTGCAACCAATCAAAGGCCGGATAGAGCGCCACACACAAAATGGCGGCCCAGATGACCACACTGGCCAATGGCGCGATCATGACAAGGGCGCTGTAGAGGAATAACCCAAGAAACAATAAGCGTATTGCGAGATCGATGATCTTTGCGTCCTGAGTCTTTTCCATTCCATCACTCCACGAAGTTTGTTTTTTAGATGTTACACTCAAAAATCATCATATGAACATTTGTTTGGGTATTTGGGCGTCAACTTTCGTCAAACGTCCCCGTTGCCATCGCTGTCACCAGATTGGGTAAGAATCGTGTTTGCGATGGTCGTTGCAGCGGCAACAAAGATCCCCAAGCCGATCAGGATGTAGAACATCGTGAAGATCTTTCCCGCTGCCGTTTCCGGCGAGAAATCTCCGAACCCGACGGTCGATATGGTCACGACAGAGAAATAGATGGAATCAAGCCAGCTCCAGCCTTCGACAAGGCGATAAAAAACAGAGGCCCATAGGATCATGCCGAAGGTCACCACCAGAATGGCTTTCACGCGCCCATCTCTGAACGCCAAATTGATCCCGCGAAAAATACTTTTGAGCGCACCCATGAATATTCCGTCCCCGTTTGACACAGTTGTTTTAGCCTCGGTGCGGCGTGTTCGACACGCGAAAGCCGAGGTAAGTCCTTGCATTGGGAAGAGTTTCGCCAGTTAAGCGTGGGTAAGGTGCGTTGTCAAACTCTAGGTTGATTGGGCGATCTTGACAGTGCCAAAGGCCAGGACTGACGAGGAACATTTGATCAGTTTGAATTTGGCATTGGCGACATTGCAATCGCAATGTTAACAGACCGGTGTTAGTCAATTTCGGAGATTGTTCGCGTGGCCCATATTTTGGTGACTGGAGGCGCAGGTTATATTGGTTCACATGCCTGCAAAGCGCTTGAACGTGCAGGCTACATTCCTGTTACGTATGACAATTTGGTCACCGGTTGGCAGGATGCGGTCAAGTTCGGTCCGTTCGAGCAAGGCGATTTGAACGATCGCTCGCGGCTGGATGAGGTGTTTGCCAAATACCAACCCGCCGCAGTGATGCATTTCGCGGCTCTCAGTCAGGTCGGCGAAGCGATGAGCCAGCCCGGCCGCTATTGGGCGAACAACGTTGGCGGGTCTCTGACGTTGATCGAGGCGGCCGTGGCAGCGGGATGTCTGGACTTTGTCTTCTCGTCAACATGCGCGACCTACGGCGAACACGACAACGTCGTGCTGGACGAAAACACGACCCAATTGCCGCTGAACGCCTATGGGGCTTCGAAGCGCGGCGTTGAAAACATCCTGCGCGATTTCGAGATGGCGTATGGGTTGCGCTCTGTCATTTTCCGCTACTTCAACGTTGCCGGCGCCGACCCCGAAGCAGAAGTGGGCGAGTTTCATCAACCCGAAACACATCTGGTGCCGCTGATGCTGGATGCAATCGATGGCAAGCGTGACGCGCTGACCGTTTTTGGAACGGACTACGATACGCCGGACGGGACATGCATCCGCGACTATGTTCACGTTTGTGATCTGGTGGATGCTCACGTTCTGGGTCTGAAGTGGCTGGAAGAGGGCAAAGGAAGCGAAGTGTTCAATCTGGGCACGGGCACCGGGTTTTCCGTGATGGAGGTGATTGAACAAAGCCGTACGGTCACCAATCGTGAGGTGCCTTATTCGATTGGCCCACGTCGGGCTGGCGACTGTACCAAGCTGGTCTCGGGGAGCAACCGCGCCACGACCGAGCTGGGCTGGACGCCGACACGTTCGACCATGCAGCAAATGATTGCAGATGCCTGGCGTTGGCACCAGACCGGACACTATGATCGGTAAGGGTAGGTCACGTGTTGTGAAGCCAAGGTCCGACCGATAAGAATATGTGTAGAACAATCAGAGGTCATAGATCCGCATGAGTGCCATTGATTTCAGTGACAAAATCACTCCGGTCATTCTGTGCGGGGGGTCTGGAACACGACTGTGGCCTTTGTCGCGCAAAAGCTATCCCAAGCAATTTGCCAACCTGATCGGCGACCGGTCGCTGTTTCAGGGCACGGCGGAGCGGATGAGCGGCCAGAATTTCAATGCCCCCATCGTTCTGACAAATTCGGATTTCCGGTTCATTGTCACCGAACAGTTGATGGAGATCGGGATCGATCCTGGTGCCATCCTGCTAGAGCCGGAAGGGCGCAACACCGCGCCTGCGATCCTGGCGGCAGCGCTTTGGATGCAGAAGCAGGATCAGGGTGGATTGATGCTTGTCGCGCCATCGGATCATGCCATCCCGGACAACGAGGCGTTTCGTGCCATGGTGGCGCGCGGGGCCGAGGCGGCGCGCAACGGACAGTTGATCACCTTTGGCGTGGTGCCGGACCGGGCCGAGACGGGCTATGGCTATCTGGAGCTCTCGCGCAAGCCGGATGAAGGCGAGGGTGGGTTCATCCCGCTCAGCAAGTTTGTGGAAAAGCCGGATGCAGACAACGCGGCGCGCATGTTGGCCTCGGGCCAGCATCTTTGGAACGCGGGCCTGTTCCTGTTTGCGCCTGAAACCATCATTGCGGCCTTTGAACAGCACATGCCCGACATGGTGGACCATGTCCGCCAGTCGCTTGTCGAGGGCAAGACCGACTTGGGCTTTTTCCGATTGGCGGGGGAGCCTTGGAAGAACCTCGAGGATATCTCGATCGATTATGCGGTGATGGAAAAGGCCGACAATATCGGGGCCGTACCATTCAACCATGGTTGGTCCGACTTGGGCGGCTGGGATGCGGTTTGGCGCGAGATGGAGCAAGCCGAAGGTGGCGTGGCCTTATCGGGGGCCGCAACAGCGATCGACTGCGAAAACACCATGCTCAGATCCGAAGACAGCAGCATCGAGGTTGTGGGCATCGGGCTCAAGGATATTGTGACCGTTGCCATGGCCGATGCGGTTCTGGTGGCGGATGCCAACCGCGCACAAGACGTGAAAAAGGCGGTAACCGCGCTCAAGAAAAAAGAGGCCAAACAGGCCGAGCTGTTCCGCAAGGATCATCGCCCCTGGGGCTGGTTTGAAAGTCTGGTGATTGGCGAGCGGTTTCAGGTCAAGCGCATCATGGTGCACCCCGGTGCCGCGCTCAGCCTGCAAAGCCATCACCACCGTTCGGAACACTGGATCGTGGTCGAAGGCACGGCCAAGGTGACTGTCGATGACACTGTGACGTTGGTTTCTGAAAATCAGTCGATCTATGTGCCCCTGGGGGCCGTGCACCGGATGGAAAACCCGGGCAAGGTGCCAATGGTGTTGATCGAGATCCAAACCGGGTCCTATCTGGGTGAGGATGACATTATCCGGTACGAGGACGTCTATGCCCGCGACTAGTTAGCAAGTTAAGCTTGACGGTTGCAAAATTGGTGACGACCTTGCCTTATCTGTGCGTGCCCTGTGGCGCGTGCTTGGCATCGTGGAGACACCATCATGAGCCGAAAGGCCAAGAACATCCTGTTCATCATGTTCGACCAGCTGCGGTATGATTACCTCGGTTGCGCCGGACACCCGACCCTTGAAACCCCGCATCTGGATGCACTGGCCGCCAAGGGCGTGCGGTTTTCGCATTGCTACGTGCAATCGCCCATCTGCGGCGCTTCGCGGATGAGCTTTTACACCGGGCGCTATGTGCACAGCCACGGCGCAGCCTGGAACAACTTTCCGCTCAAGGTTGGCGAGGTCACGTTGGGCGACCATCTGCGCGCGCGCGGCATGGACAGCTGGCTGATCGGAAAAACCCACATGAGTGTGGACCACGAGGGCATGGACCGCCTTGGTATCTCGCGTGATGGGATTATCGGTGCGCGGGTGGCTGAATGCGGGTTCGACGTGTTCCTGCGCGATGACGGGCTGTGGGGCGAGGGGCCCAAGGGATTCTATGACAAGAAGCGCTCGCCATATAACGAATACCTCAAGGGGCAGGGATACGAGGCCGAAAACCCGTGGCAACACAATGCCAATGCGGGCGTCGATGAGGATGGCAATGTCGCCTCGGGCTGGTTCATGCGCCATGCAGACAAGGCAGCCAACATCTGCGAGGAAGACAGTGAAACGCCTTGGCTGACTTCGCAGGCAATGGAGTTCATCAAAACACAGGATGCAAAGGGCGCAGGCCCTTGGATGTGCCACCTCTCCTACATCAAACCGCATTGGCCCTATATCGTGCCCGCGCCCTACCACGACATGTACGGCGCCAATCAGGTCTTGCCGGTCGTACGGTCTGAGGCCGAATTGCAAGACACGCACCCGGTTTACGAGCAGTTCATGCAGAACGAGATCGGGCAGACATTCAGCAAACCCGGTGTGAGGGAAAAGGTGATCCCAGCTTACATGGGGCTGATCAAGCAAGCCGACGATCAGATGGGACGCCTGTTCCAATGGCTGGAAGAGACCGGGCATATTAACGACACCATGATCGTCGTGACCTCGGACCATGGCGATTATCTGGGCGACCATTGGTTGGGAGAAAAGGACCTGTTCCACGATCCTTCTGTTCGGGTGCCGTTGATCGTCTATGACCCTTCCGAGCAGGCGGAAGCGACCCGTGGCACGGTTTGCGATGCGCTTGTTGAAAGCATCGATCTGGCGGCGACATTTGTTGATCTGGCGGGCGGGGACGTGCCTGACCATGTGCTCGAAGGACGTTCTCTGCTGCCATACTTGTATGGTCAGACCCCGGACAAATGGCGCGAATTTGCGGTAAGCGAATACGACTACTCGGCCACGCCCGAAGCAGCAGCCTTGGATCTTGATCCGAAAAAGGCTCGCTTGTTCATGCTGGCGAACAAGGATTGGAAGTTCGTCTTTGCCGACGGTGGCTTCCGACCGCTTCTATTCGATCTGAAAAACGACCCGGACGAGCTGAACGATCTGGGGGCTGACCCGGATTACGCTGAAATCGTTGGGATGTTCATGGACCGCCTGTCCGAATGGGCCCGCCGCCCGTCGCAGCGAACGACCGTCAGTTCGGAGTACCTGGAAGGCAAGCGTACGGGATCGTCATCATCGGTGGGGATCTTCATTGGCGTCTATGACGAGCGGGAATTGCCGCCCGAAGTCGTCGAGAAGACGATCACCTACAAATAGTCTGCACCCGTCCGTGTGCAAATGAAAGCCCGCCGTCTAACGGCGGGTTTTTTCGTGCTTTTGATTCGCCGAATGTGGGGGAAATCCACACGAAAGCGCCGGGATTTCCCTTGAAAACCGGCGTCATAAAAAATTCATATGGATTTTTATGGCTTTTCGAATGGTTTTGTGTGTTTCATTGCTGCCATGGAAAGTGATGCCGACAAAATCCCACATAGGGGGCACGAACTGTTGAATGTTCTGGCTCGTCTTGGCGGGTCCGCACGCAACGCCCAGATCGCCCAGGTGATGGGCGTGTCCGAGGAAACCGTGCGTCGTCTGGTCAAGGGATTGGCCCAGGCCGGGCGGGTCGAGCGGGTTCATGGTGGCACCTATCTGCGCGGTTCTCCGGACACGCCGATGTACTCTGGCGCGCTGGAACAGAACTCCTCTGAAAAGACCGAAATCGCACGTGCGGCGCTTGATCTGGTTGAGGATGGGATGACCGTTTTCATCAATGTCGGGTCGACCACGACCTATGTCGCCGAACAGCTACGCGAGCGTAAATCTCTGATTGTGGTGACAAATTCCATTGCCGCGGTCGCGGCGCTCGCAGATCACAATAACAACCGCGTGTTCATGGCCGGGGGTGAAATCCTGCCATCCGAGCGCGGCACCTTTGGCAGTGCGACGGAAGAGTTCGCGCGCCAGTTCAACTATGATTTGGTGATCTTCGGATCGGATGCGATCTCGGCCAAGCACGGGTTTCTGGCGTCCAATCCGGACGAGGCGTCGTTGACTCGCGTGTTGACCAACCAAAGCGAAAAGGCCGTGGTCACGGCCGACAGCCGGAAGTTCAGCACACGGGCCCCGATGGTGGCCTGTGATCCCAAAAACGTCACTCACCTAGTGACGGACCAATCCCCCGACGTCGGGCTGCTTGAGGCGCTTGATGGTTGGGGGATCGAGGTTCGGATCGCTCAGAGCCTGTCAAAAAAGTGAAACATAACGCCAATAACCGGGGCAAGTCGCGGGTCAACCGCTCCCCCTCAACTCTCAACAGGAGGTAACATGAAAAAGCTTCTTCTATCCGGCGTCGCCGCCTTTGCCCTGCCGGGCATGGCCGCGGCTGCAAGCTGCCCGGCCGTCACCGTGGCGGACATGCAGGGGGTCGCCTCAGGCGCGTTCCCGCAGCAATTCGAACTGGCCGAATTCCAGGGCGCTGCGTCGTGCGAGCTGGCCTTTGCGGCCAACCCGGCGATTGGTGATCTGAACACCCGCATCCGTGGCAACGGCGAATTGCCCGCGCTGGCGGACCGTCTGCCGTCCGAGCCGCTGGTTGTCGCACCTTACGACGCAATCGGCTCTTATGGCGGCCAGTTGGACGCGCTGTCGAACGCCACGGAATCCGGCACTTCGGACTTCCTGTCGGTGCGCCACGTGAACCTGTTTCGCTATTCCGACGACCTGCAGACTGTTGTGCCCAACGTCGCCAAATCCTGGGCGTGGAACGATGATTTCACCCAGCTTACCGTGACATTGCGCGCGGGTCACAAATGGTCGGACGGTGCTCCGTTCACCGCAGCAGATGTCGCGTTCTGGTATAACAACCTGATGATGGACACCAATGTCATTGCCGAGGCGAAGGATTATGCCCTGGCCGGCGGCAAGCCGATGAAGGTCGAAGCCGTCGATGACGTTACCGTCACCTTCACCCTCGAAGCGCCCAAGCCTGGTTTGATCGAGACCTTCTCGTTCACCTATGTGCAGCCGTTCCAGCCCAAGCACTTCTTTGAGCAGTTCCACCCGGCCCTGAATGATCAGGCGGATGCAAATGCCAAGGCGCTTGGGTATGAAGGCGGCTATGACCTGATCAAAGCCTACTACGGCAACTCGGACTGGATGGACACGCCGTCGCCGATGCTGACCGCCGGTGACAAGCTGGCCGGCCTGCCGCGTGACACCATGCCGACCCTGGAAAGCCACATCCTGGTGAAAGAGACGACCGAAGGCCGTCACTATGTCGCCAACCCCTACTTCTTCCAGGTCGACACCGCAGGCAACCAGCTGCCCTATATCTCGGAAATGGACGAGATCTATGTGGGCGACGAAGAGGTTCGCACGCTGAAACTGTTGAACGGCGAAGTCGATTATAAATCGCAGGCGATCAACCTGACCTCGGCTCCGGTGCTGCTGGAAGGCCAGGAAAAGGGCAACTACACCGTTGACGTCAAGCCGGGCATTGCAAGCCCGACAATTGCGTTCAACGTGACTGCCGAGGATGAAGCACGCCGCGCGATCTTCAACGACATCCGTTTCCGCACCGCCATGTCGGTTGCGATGAACCGCGACGAGTTGAACGAGGTCACGGCCTTTGGTCTGGGTACGCCGACGCAATACATCGGCTTCTCGCCGCGTCCCGGTTTCATCGACGCCAAGTGGTCGGATCACGAGGCCGGTTTTGATCCGGATCGCGCCAACGCCCTGCTGGATGAGATGGGTCTGGTCGACAAGGACGGCGATGGCGCACGTGATCTGCCCGATGGCTCGCCCTTTGTGGTGGATTGGCAGTTCTCGACCCAGGCCAGCTCGGCCCAGTTCGTCGAATTGATCGCGCAGAACTGGACCGATGTTGGTGTCAAAACCACTATCAAAGAAGTGACCTCGGACGAGTTCCGCTCGGCGCAGTCGTCGAACCAGCTGGACATCACCATGTGGGGCAAAGGCCAGCCGGCCGGTTCCATCCTGGGCGATGGTGAAATCTGGGTGCCGCCGTTTGATGGCTACTTTGACGTGCGCACAGCGATGTTGTGGGCTGAATACATCAGCTCGAACGGTGAAAACGGTGTCGAGCCGCCCGCATGGGTTGCCGACCTGAAGGGCGCCCTGGATACGTACCAGTCATCTCAACCGGGCACAGACGCCTCGGTCGCGGCTGCACAGCAGATGGTCGAGATCATGACCAGCCAGATCCTGTTCATCGGTACCGTCAACGCACCTGCGCCGATCTATCACTCGAACAACTTGCAGAACTTCGAAGAGTTCAAGACGCAGTCTTATGAATTCTACCGGACTTATCCGTACCGTCCGGCGCAGTGGTTCCTGACCGAGTAACCGGGTTCTGACAACAAGCTACGAAAGCGGGCGTTCGCGCCCGTTTTCCAATACCCCGAGGGATAAAGATGTTCCAATTCGCCCGATTTGCGGCAACCCGTGCGGTGATGGCATTGATCACGTTGATGATCGTGTCACTCGTGGTGTTTTCGCTGATGGAGCTGGTGCCCGGCGACTGTGCCGAACGGTATCTGGCCTACAAAAACACCCAAGGTTCGGCGATCACGCTTGCCGACATCGAAGCCGAGCGCGTCCGATTGGGATTGGATCGTCCATTCCTGACCCGGTGGGCCAGTTGGCTAAGCGGTGCTTTCCGCGGTGAGTTCGGTGACAGCTGTATCCTGCGGGTGAACATCGCGCAGCTGTTGGGTGACAAGTTCTGGATCTCGCTCTGGATTTGTCTGGGTTCGCTGATTTTGGCTTATGCGATTGCCATTCCCGTGGGCATCATCTCGGCTGCGTCGCGCAATGCGCTGCTGAACAACTCGCTGCGGATCGTCAGCTATCTGGGTCTGGCGATGCCGAACTTTCTGCTGGCTCTGATGATCATGCTGGTTTCAACCGTCTACTTTGGTGAGACGCTGACCGGGCTGTTTTCACCCGAATACAAGGACGCGCCGTGGTCGTGGGACAAGTTCGTTGACTTGCTCAGCCACGCCTGGTTGCCGATTTTCATTTTGGGTTGGTCTGCCACTGCCTTTGCCCTGCAAACCGTGCGCGCCCTGATGTCTGATGAGATTGGCAAGCTCTATGTCACCGCCGCCGAGGCGCGCGGCATTCACGGTGTCCGGTTGCTGTGGCGTTATCCGGCGCGCCATTCCCTGGGGCCGATTGTGAACTCGCTGGGGTTCGACCTGAACCGGATCTTCAACGAGCTGCCCATCGTCGCGCTGATCCTGACGCTGACCGAAGCTGGTTCGTTGCTGTTGGAATCCCTGGCGCGGTCAAACGATCAACAGCTTGCCGGCGCGATCATCTTCCTGCTCACGGCATCGATTGTGACGCTGAACTTTCTCACGGACATGCTGCTTGCGGTCATCGACCCGCGCGTCCGCAAAAGCATCCTGAGGTAGGCCGATGACCACAGCCACAAATCAAAAAGCAAAAGAAGCCTATTTCACCGCCTCGCAAGGGCAGCTGATCTGGGCCCGCTTCAAAAAGCAGAAGGCGGCGATGATTGCCGCATGTGTTTTGCTGGCGCTGATCCTGTCGGGCATGTTTGCGCCCTTCCTGTCGCCCTATGACCCGACCGTTGCGGGCCGCGATAAGGATTACCTGAATGGCGCCCCGCAGATCCCAAAGTTCTGCGATGAAAACGGCTGTTCCATGCGCCCGTTCCTATACACCGTCACGCGCGAACGGTCCTTGGCGACGAACTTTCGCTGGGTTGAAAAGATCAACAAAGACGAACGCCGATACATGCAGTTCTTTGTGAAGGGCGACGACTACAAGCTCTTTGGCTTCATTCCGGGCAACATCCATCTTTTTGGAATGGATGAGGGGTATGTCCATCTGTTCGGCACAGACAGCGCAGGCAAAGATATCTTCAGTCGCACCCTTCATGCGATCTGGACCTCGTTGCAGGTGGGGACGATGGGGGTTGTCATCTCATTCGTGCTGGCGCTCGTGATCGGCGGTATTTCTGGCTACTACGGTGGCTGGCTCGATAGCGTGATACAGATGGTGACCGATGCCATCCGAACAGTGCCTGCGATCCCGCTGTTCATGGCGATTGCGGCCTTTATCCCGCCGGAATGGTCGGCAGAAACGCGGTTCTTCTTCATCTCGATGATCCTTGGCCTCATCGGTTGGCCGACGCTGGCGCGCCGTGTGCGGACCCATCTGCTGACAGAGCGCAATCAGGAGTATGTGCTTGCGGCCCGGTTGTGCGGAGCCTCACCCAGCCACATTATCCGCCGTCATCTGCTGCCCAGTTTCACCAGTTACATCATTGTCGATCTGGTGATCTCTTTCCCTTACATGGTGCTGAGCGAGACGGCCTTGTCGTTCATCGGTTTGGGCCTCAAGGATCCCGTGAACTCCCTTGGCGTGATGCTGCAGAACGTGACCAAGGCGGACGTGCTGTTGAACTATCAATGGTACTTCATTCCGGTCATCTTCTTCATCGCGCTGGTCATGGCGTTTGTATTCGTGGGTGACGGCCTGCGCGACGCCGCCGATCCCTATTCGGAGACCCGCAAATGAGCCTGATCGACGTTAAAAACCTGACGGTTCAGTTCAAGACCGACGAGGGGCTGGTGACTGCGGTCGATGACGTCTCGTTCTCGCTGAAACCGGGTGAGGTGATGGGGCTGGTGGGCGAAAGCGGTTCGGGCAAGTCGGTGACGGCCAAGTCATTGATGAAGCTGAACGCGCGCAACACTGTCTATGGATCCGACAGTCGGATCACTCTGCATCTGGACGATGGACCCGTTGATGTGATGGGGCTGAAGCGGCCTCGTGATATGCAGGTCGTGCGCGGCGGAGCGGTCAGCATGATCTTTCAGGAACCCATGGCCAGCTTTGCGCCGGCCATGACCATCGGCAGCCAGATGGTCGAGCAGCTGTTGATCCATACCAACATGAACAAGAAGCAGGCCAAGGACCTGTCGATCGAGATGCTGGATCGGGTCGGCATTCTCGACCCTGCGATCCGGTTCGGCCAATACGCGTTTGAACTGTCGGGTGGTATGCGCCAACGGGCGATGATCGCCATGGCGCTGTCGACAAAACCCAAGCTGCTGATCGCGGACGAGCCAACTACGGCGCTTGATGTTACCATCCAGGCGCAGGTGCTGGACCTGATGCGCGATCTGGTGTCCGAATTTGGTATGGGCATCATTTTCATCACTCATGATCTGAGCGTGGTGGCCCAGACCGCCGACAAGGTGGCGGTGATGTATCTTGGCCGTATCCTGGAAAGTGGCCCTGTGCGCGATGTGATCCGCACTCCGGCTCATGCTTATACGCGCGGGTTGCTAAACGCGTTGCCCAGGCTTGATGATCTGGACGCGCCATTGACGCCCATCCCTGGTGACATCCCCTCGCCGTTGGAACGTCCCAACGGCTGCGTGTTCCACCCCCGCAACCCGGAACTACAACCGGGATCCCGCTATGAAACCGAACGCCCGCCCTTGACCGAGGTCAGCCCCGGTCATTTCGCGGCTCTGTTCCCCGAAGACGTACCGAGCCTGCCATGACCAAACCCCTGATCAGAACCAAGGATCTGTCGGTCGAGTTCTCCATCGGCGGCAAGATCTTCAACAAAAAAACGCTCAAGGCGGTCAACGATGTGTCGTTCGAAATCCCGCGCGGGGCCTTTGTGGGCGTTGTGGGGGAAAGTGGATCGGGCAAGACGACCCTCGGTCGCGCGCTGCTCAACGCGGTCGATATCACCGGGGGTGAGGCCGAATATGACGATGGCGAGGTGCAGTTTGATCTGACCAACATGTCGCCCGGCGATCTGAAAGAATACCGCCGCCGGGCGCAGCTGATCTTTCAAGACCCTTACGCCGCGCTTAGCCCGCGCATGACGGTACGTGACATCATCGCCGAACCGCTCGAGGTGATGGGCCTGACCAAATCGCGCGAGGAAACCGATGCGCGGGTGCGCGAGATTGCCGGAAAGTGCCGTCTGAACCTGGAGCATCTGCGGCGCTATCCGCATGCGTTTTCGGGTGGTCAGCGGCAGCGGATATCCATTGCGCGGGCACTGGCCAGCAACCCTCGGTTCGTGATCGCGGATGAATGTGTGGCGGCCTTGGACGTTTCGATTCAGGCGGACATTCTGAACCTGCTCAAGTCGCTGCAAAAGGACCTAGGGCTGACCTTCATGTTCATCAGCCACGACCTGTCGGTGGTGGCTCATACCTGCGACCACGTGGTGGTCATGTACCACGGCAAGATCGTTGAAAGCGCCCCCACGCGCGAGCTTTTTGCCAATCCGCAACAGGAATACACACGAAACTTGCTGGCGGCGATCCCATCGCTGGACCCGGATCAAAAGTCGCGCGCACCCGCGGTGGGGTGACGCGCGCAAAGGTCCAATGCCGTCAGTTGGCGCCCGTTTCCCCATGGACGGGCGCCCATTTTTTGCTCAAACCCCAGCCATCAGCACATCGACCGCACGCGTGATGCGGTCGGCTTGATCCGACACGTTTCCGACATGGCGCAGGCTGGATCGCCGGACAGCGGTGATCAGACGTGTTGCCAGGATCAGAGACGTCTCAGCATGCTGTATTTCTGGGTTCAGGTATCGGACGGCCGGGTAGTTCGACAAAAGCGGGATCACAACTACCGAAGGGTCAGGCGGCAAGAGGTCGCTTTCGACCACAACCATGAATACGCCACCATATTCGGCCACGTCATGGCGTGTCAGCGTTTCCACGTGGCGCCTGCCGGAGAGGTCATGATGTCAGCCAACGGGTGGCCGTTTGCTTCATGCCATTCGGATTGGGCCTGAAAAGCATCCGCGTTATCCTCCAGCCATTGTTTCTGCCGGGCTTCGGAAACCGCCTGTTGAAGCGCCGTCTCAGCAACGGCGGAAACGTTGATTCCCAGTTCCTTGGCGTGATCCAAGGCCTCTGCGTCCAGAGTCAGAGAGGTTTTACGCTTTGCGATGGCTCCCATCTGGGCGTCTCCTATGATATACCGTAAAGATATACCGCAAGGCCGTACGGATCAAGATTACCCACTCATCCCGATCAAAGCCACACCAACCGCCATCAGCACGGCCGCGCCCAGACGGCGTTTCCAATTGCCTTCGCCGAGCAGGAGAAACCCGATGAGAGCGGCGAAGATGACAGAGGTTTCACGCAAGGCGGATACTGCGCCCAAATGGGCAAAGTTCTTGGCGTAGAGCACAAGTCCATAAGCGGTCATCGACACCAATCCCCCGGCAAGGCCAAGCGCCCACACCCGTGGGGGCAGGGCAGCCAGAGTGGATCGTTTGCGGAAGCCGACAAAGCCCGCGATGAAGATGTGCAAAAACGCGCCCCAGGCCCAATAGGACAGTGTATTTCCGGACAGCCGGACGCCGATCCCGTCTACCACGGAATAGATCGAGATGCAGAACCCGGTGCCAACTGCAAACCCAAGGGCCGCGCGGCCGACGCCCGATCGCAATGCCCGCCAACTGCTGAGCTGAATGCCAAGGGCGATCACCGCGATGCCGACCCAAGCTTGCAAAGGCAGGACCTCGCCCACCAGGATCATAGCCCACAGAGAGACCAGGGCAGGGACGATACCGCGCGCGATGGGATAGACGACGCTGAGATCCCCATGCTGATAGGCGCGTGCCAGCATGTAGTAATAGCCGAAATGCACCACGGTCGAGAGCAAGATGTAAACAAAGCTTTCAGTGGTTGGGAGGGGCAGGAAAATGACCATCACCCCACCCACCAGCACATGACCAAAAGCCACTAGACCCAGCGTGGTCGTGCGGTCTGCAGCCGTTTTCACGATCGCATTCCAGATGGCATGCAGCAACGCGGCAGACAGGATGATAACAACGACAGAGGCGGACATCGGCGATCAGCTCTCGGTGACAGAATTGGGCATGTCTTCGATCAGGCGCGTTTCCAGCAATTGCCCGCTTTGATACAGGATTGGGGTCGCAACGGCGGCGATATGGCTGTTGAAATCGCGAAATGCGCGCAGGGTCTCCAGGTGGATATCGCTTGTCTCGAAGCTCTGCACCTTGCCGATCTGCAACCGTCGAAAGTGCCGCTTGCGGCTGTTTCGCTCAGCACGTTTTACCTCGGTCTTTTCAGCATTCAACAAACGCGCGCTTTCCAGATCGTCCGATATCAGGACGTTCGACGCCAATTGCATGTTCACCAGAATGGTCTCGTGCATCTGCTGCAGCTCGCTCCACCCCTCTTTCGAGAACTGTTTGCCTGTCTTGCGCAGATCACCAGCCAATACGGTCAGGCGCTTGGCAACCACATCGCCCGCGGTCTCGAGGCGAACGGCGTATTCCAGCATATCGCGTGCGATGCCTGCATCTTGGTTGCTCATGGTGTCTGCGGGCAAAGCGGCAACAAAGGCGCGGATGCCGGATAGGCACTCGTTGACCTCGGCGTCGACCGCTTGAACCGCGCGGATTTGGTCCTTTTCACCGGATTTATACAGGCGCAGGGTGGGACGAAACATCGCCTCGACCAGATCGGCCATGCGCAGCAGTTCGCGCTTGAGGCTCGAGATCGCCTGTGCAGATGAACCCACGTTGCCAGGGTCCAGTGCGCTTGATGGTTTTGCGACTGGTTCGCTATCGCGCTCAGCTGAAGTGTCCGGCATCAACTGCTCCATCGGTCCTTGCAGCATCCGGCAGAAAGGCAGCGCCAACACCAGAAGCGATGCGTTAAAGGCCAGATGCGCGTTGACCAGCATTTGTCCGCCATGACCCGCCCCAAGCAGGTCGGCAGGAAGTGCGAGGTTGATGGCAAATAGGCTGATCACGGCCCAAGCCCCGCGCAAGCCGAGATTTGCAAAGGGGATGCGCCTGGCCGCGGTGTCCATGCCACGCGTCAACCACACCGGAATGAACGCGCTGCCCAGGTTCGCCCCCAGCACCAGCGACAAGCCTGCGGTAAAGGGGATGGCGCCAATTTGCACCAACGTCACACACATCAGGATCGCCGCAACCGAGCTGTGCATGACAAAGGCAAGTGCTGCGCCCACAAGGAAGGCGGTGATATAGTCGCGGGCCAGATAGTCAGCGATGGCGGGCAAAAAGGCGCTGTCGCGGATCGGGTCCATCGCCTCGCGCAGGAACCTGAGCGAAATGAGAATGAAGGCGATCCCCATCAGGATGCGGCCCATCTGGCGCAGTTTCTTCTGCTCGGTTTTGACGAACAGCCAGCCACCGATGGCAAGCAGCAGGGGCACCAGCCAATCCAGTTTGAACGACAGGATCTGAATGATGAGTGCCGATCCCAGATCGCCGCCCAAAACAATCGCAAGGCCCGATCCGAAGCTCAACAACCCGCTGGCCGCAAAGCCTGACGTGAGCAGCGCAACTGCGGCCGAGCTTTGTAGCACCAAGGCCATCGTGAGGCCCACAATACTGGCTTGGATCATTGAGTTTTGTCGGGTCATCACCCGCTGAAACGACGCGCCATAGCTGCGTTCGATGCCGGTACGGACCATGCGCACAGCAAAAAGCAGCAACATGGTTGCTCCGGCAAGGCTTATGAGAAAACTGACGATCGCCATGTGCCTATCCGTTCACCAGATCAAGCAACTCGGCATGCAGCTGAGGCGTGGCGGCGGAAATCACGCGGCCGTCCGAGCCCAGAGACAATGCGTTGCCTTGCCAATCTGTCATGAGGCCACCCGCCGCCTCGACCAGGGCCGATACGGGCAGGTAGTCGTAAGGTTGCAGATCATAATCCACGACCGCGTCCACATGCCCCGCGGCCAACAGCGCGTGGGGGTAGCAGTCATAGGACATGCGTCGCGTTTGCCCCGATTGCATCAATCGCGCAAAGACATTCGGGTGGTCGCGGTAAATCTTGTCACCTTCGTTTACATAGAGGATCGCGCGATTCAGGTCTTGCACGTCCGAGGCTTGGATGGCTTCACCGTTCATCTTGGCGCCTTTGTCTTTGACGCCGACAAAGATCTCTCCCAACACGGGCATGCCGACGACACCGATCTGCGGCGTTCCGTGCTGAAGATGGGCCAGCAGAAAGCCAAAGAGTGGATTGCCTGACAGAAACGAGCGGGTGCCGTCGATGGGATCGACGATCCACAGGTTGTCCTTGTCGACGCCGTTGGCCCCATGTTCTTCGCCAAAAATCCCATGATCGGGAAAATGTTCGCTCAGATAAGCGCGCACCTCGGCCTCGATCCCCTTATCGGCTTGGGTTACGGGGCTGCTGTCGGCCTTGAATTCAACCCCTAGCTTGCCGCGGAAGAATCCGCGCGCGGATTCGCAGGCCAATTCGGCCACTGTCTGGGCGTGCTCTACGCACTCATTCATCGTCATTTGTGTCTTCCGTTTGTCCCGCGACATGTACCGCCACGCCCCATTCCTTGAACGCCGCTCGTAGCCGCTTGTTGGGTGCGGCGTCGGTGAACACCATGTCGACCTGGCGCATGTCAGGTCCGCAATGGGGGGCGGTTCCGTCAAATTTGTGATGATCGATCGCAAAGGCCACCTGATCGGCGCTCTCAGAGGCGACTATTGCCAGGTTTGCTTCGATCGCATTGGTGAACAGCACGCCCTGCTTGGGCGACAGGGCGTCCGCGCTAAGGACAGCCATGTCGAAAACAAAGCGCCGGATCTGGTTTTCGGTGACAAAGCCAAAGGTTCCGCGCTCGTTGCCCTGCATCTCGCCGCCCAGGAAATGCACCCGATTGTTGTTGTGATTGACGAGCGTCTGCGCCACCCCGATAGAGTTCGTCACCACGGTCAGATTGTGGCGCGCCCGCAGTTCTTCGCTGACAAAGGCGGTGGTTGATCCCACATCCAGAAACAGGGTCATCCCGTCGTCGATGTGCCTCGCTGCGCATCTGGCAATTGCTCGCTTTTCGTCGGGATATTGCGTCATCCGACTAAAAAAGCTGAGCCCGGCCTGTGTGTCCGGCAAATAAGCTCCGCCATGCACACGTTCCAATGCGTCTGCCTTGGCCAGAGCCTTGATCGTGCGGCGAACGGTCTCTTCGGATACATCCAGCACGCGGGCCAGTTCGGCGCTACGGGCCGAACCGCCAAGTTGGCGCAAGGCCTCTAACAGCTCAAGCTCGCGGTGGGAATGGGTTTGTGTTTTTGTCATGGCGCCCACAATAATCCACAAAAACCCACGCTTTTTCAAGTGATATGGTCAAATGGCATCATGAAATTGCTGTGAATCTTGCATTCTCGCGAATTCCCCCTCTTTCCATGGGCCGGATTAGGCGGTTATGTGAGGCAACTCTGGTATGACGCACGAGATCGAGATGCAGAACCGAAAGAATGTCCTATTCATTGTCATTGACCAGCTACGCGCAGACTGTGTGTTTGGTCCTTTGGCTCAGTATGTCGATCTGCCGAATCTGCGCGGTTTGATGAACGAGGCCGTTACCTTTCGGAAGCACTACTCGGTTGTGAACCCCTGCGGGCCGTCACGGGCGTCGCTGCTGACCGGACAGTATGCGATGAACCATCGCTCGATCCGCAATGGCACACCGCTGCGTCACGATACGCCCACCATCGCCTCTGAGATGCGCAAGGCCGGGTATGTGCCAATGCTGTTTGGCTATACCGACACCTCGCAAGACCCGCGCGCCTACCATCCCAACGACCCGGCAGTGCACACATATGAATACCAGATGGCCGGGTTCCAAGAGATGGTCGAGATGCGTCTGGAAATGTCTTACCCTTGGCGGTCTCATCTAAAAAACAAGGGTTATCAGTTCGATCGGTACGAGGATGTGTACAAGCCGGTGTCACCCACCGATGAGGCCTCCCGAATTGACGATCCGGCGCTTTATCAGGCCGAGGACAGCGACACCGCTTTTCTGACGGATCGCTTTTTGGCCACGATGCCGGGCTATGACGATCACAGCTGGTTCGCGCATCTGACTTATATCCGCCCGCATCCGCCGTTGGTTGCGCCTGCGCCCTATAACCGGATGTATGATCCCGCGTCTTTGCCGTTGCCATCGCGACTTGAGACACCGGACGACGAGGCGGGAGTGCATCCGTTCTGTACCCCATCCATGGCCAATGCGTCACCAGCCACATTTGTGCAGGGTTTCCCCGAGCTTGAGGCGACGGACGAGACCATTCAAACGCTGCGCGCGATCTATTTGGGGCTGGCCACCGAAGTGGATGCGCACATCGGGCGTGTCATCGAATTTCTCAAGCAAAGCGGACAGTATGACGACACGCTGCTGATCGTGACCGCTGATCACGGCGAGATGTTGGGTGACCGGCATTGCTGGGGCAAGTCGAGCTTCTACGATGCTTCGTACCATGTGCCGCTGATCATCCGTCAGCCGGGAAATGCATCCCGCGCCGGGGCCGAGGTGACGGAGCCCACCGAATCCATCGACATCACGCCCACCATTCTGGACTGGGTTGGCCAAGAGGTTCCGAACGCGATGGACGGTCGCTCATTGCTGCCGATGCTTGCGGGCGACGTGCCGGGCGGCTGGCGAAGCTACACCTATTCCGAGTTGGACGTCGCCGACCCCGTCGCCCCGACGCATTGGGAAAAGGCGCTTGGTGTTGGTCCCAGTAACGCCAGCCTTGCTGTCTTGCGGGGCACGCGGTTCACGCTGGTGGAATTTGCTGCCGACCTGCCCCCGGTGCTGTTTGATCATCAAGGAAAGGGCGAGTTTGAAAATGTCGCAGAGCATCCAGACTATCAGGCGGACCTTGCCCGTTTGACCCGCACCATGCTGCGGCACCGGATGCGCAATGCCGATCACACGTTGTCGATGACAATGATCACGCCCGATGGTCCAAAGTCAGGACGCCGCTAACCCGCAGGTGACCAGCGGCGCGATTGTTCGCGGTCGTCGGCATAAGAAGCCTCGAACACCGGGCTGGCCAAGGTGGCCCGGACGTGCAGCGTATCCTGCCCAGTGTTGCGGAATCCATGCATGTTTCCGGCCGGAATCAGAACCGACATGTTGGCGCTGGCCTGGATAATCTCGTCGTTGAGCCAGATTTCTGCCGTGCCTGAAATGACCTCAAGCACCTCTTCGACGGCATGTTGATGTAGTGGGGCTCCCAGGCCGGGGTCGCAATACTGCTCGAAAATGCACAAGGTGTGCGAGCCGGTCAGGGCAGAAACCCGCATGCGCGTTTCGACGCCGGGGCGCCAAGTTTCCAATGATTGGGCGTCATGTGACAGATGGGGCATGGACAGGCTCCGGTCTCAGGATTTCAAAAAGGGCTCTAAGGCGGCCAGATAACCCAGTGGGTCCAGCATCGCCTTGAAATGTCCACCACCCGACAGTTCTTTCAGCTCCGAGTTGGGGAGCAGTTCGGCCAAGCGGCGGGACATGTGCGGGGGGACAACCTGATCGCCTTCGACGGAGATCACCAGACAAGGGTGGTTGATGTCGGGGATTTGGTTCTTGGCGTCGTGGGTCAGTATGGCGCGCATACGATGCGCCAGCACGGCAGGATCGGAGGAGGAGATGGTGCGCTCCTCCCATTCTCTGGCGCGTTCGGGGTTGTCGGCGATGTCTTCGGCCGAGAACGTCGACAGGATTTGTGCCTTGGCATAGCCCTCAATCCCGAGGTTACTCAAAATCTCGAGTCGCAGGCCAAAGGCGCGACGGAAATAGTCGTCTGGTCCGGCCCAGGTTGACCCAAAGACGATACGATCGATCCGGTTGGGGTGCGACAACGCCAACTGCTGAACAACCGGTCCACCCATGGATTGCCCCACAATGCTGCAACTTGGGATGTTCACGTGATCCAGCAGCATCAAGACCAGATCAGCCATGCTCTGAATGGCGTTGCGTCCCGTGGCGGTCATGGGATGATCCAGCGACAACACGCGAAAAGAGGCCGACAGTTTCGGCGCAATTCCCCGCCAAAATGCAAGCTGACCGCCAAGCCCAGGAATCAACACCAAAGCTGGACCTTGACCCTGGTCCAGATATTCAATGTCTTCGCCATGGAAATTGATTGTCGGCATACTGCAAGGCACTTTGGTTTGTTTGTTGAGTTACAGCAGGTGATATCGCGAAAGACAAGGGAAGGCTTGGTTAATTGCTTGAGGTCATTACGATATATCTGAACTCAGACAGACGGGAGAGCACACAACCATGATCCACAATCCCCCGGATTTGGCCCATTTTGAACGGGTCGCACAGGAAACGGTGTCCGGCTTTCCGCCCGCCTTTCGTGAGGGTGCCAGTAACGTTGTTCTGCGTGTCGTCGAATGGCCCCCAGCGGACATGGTTGAGGAACTGGATTTGCACTCTCCCGTCGAATTGACAGGATTGTATGAGGGCATTCCGATGACCCAAAAATCAGTGCTCGATATGGCGCCACCACCGGATTTTGTCTGGATTTTCCGCGAGCCGATTCTTGACGAATGGCGCGTGCGGGACGGGGTCGAATTGGACGATCTGATCGCGCATGTCGTGGTGCACGAATTTGCGCATCATTTTGGATGGAGCGACGACGACATTGCAGCCATCGACCAGTGGTGGTTGTGACGGGTCGGGGCCCTAACAGACCCCGATCAAGGGTTCAACCGACGATCAGCTGTTTCATCTGAAGTGCTTCGTATTCCAGCTCGTTCAGGCGGAAATTCACCACATCGCCGATGGTGATCATGCCGACCAGCTTGTCCGTGTCCACAACCGGCATGTGGCGAAAGCGCCCTTCGGTCATGCGTTTGAGCACCGACACCAGCGCATCATCCGGCGCACAGGTTTCAACGGTGCTGGTCATCACCTCGGACACCAGTTTGGGCAGGGTCTGGCCAGGCGTGTCCGCCAACTTTCGCACGATATCGCGTTCCGACAGGATGCCGCACAGCGCGCCCGATTCGTCGGCCACCATCAAGGCGCCGATCCGCCGATCGCGCAGAATCTCGACCGCGTGACCCAGTGTTTCCCCCGGTGCAATGGTGAACACCTCGCCGCCCTTCTGGCCTAGAACCGTGCCAACCGTGGCCGATTCGGGCTGAAGGTTGGTGCTTTGATCCTGGCTGTGCGTGCGTGATTTTGCCTGATCTTTGCGCATAGGGGCCTGGTACGATGTTGGCATGGAATAGCTGTCCTCCCTCGGGTGTTGCTGTTCTCCTCATGAATCAGCATAACCCAAGAAATTCTTGATGCGGGAAAAAAACGTGACCGATTTCACCCTAACTCCAGCGATCGCAACGGTGATTTTTGTCCTGGCATGTCTGTCAGGATACCAATACCGGCGGGTGTGGAAGAATGAAGGGCCAAAATGGCAGCTGTGGGTTTACGGCCTGTTGGCCGCAGCCGGGTTGCTGCTTTTGGGGTTCAAGCCGCTGACGGTTTGAAGCTCAGACCACTTCGCTGTCGATCTGAGCGCGTTCCAGCATCTTCTTGGCGCGGGGGCATTGAAGACGTTCACGCAGGGGGCTGTTGGGGTCGATTTCTTTCGAACATACAAGACATTGGTCGGAATCGCCGATGGCGTTCAAGCCGCCGCAGCTGCCCTTGATCGTGCGCCCCATCAGGATCACACCAAGGGCCATCCCCAGCATGATCACCATCAAAATACCAAAGGTCAGGGCAAACGTGGCCATGTGCTACGTTCCTTTGTCTTCGGCTATTACGCGGTCAGTGCTTGGAACCGCGAGCTTGCCTTGGTGTTGAACCGCAGTTCGGACGCCTCGGCGTCGCGTTCGATGAACAGGACGGCCAGGTTTTGAGCTTCGGCGATTTCCAGGCCGCGTTCACGACCCAGGATCAACATAGCTGTGGCCCATGCGTCCGCAAGCATCGAGTTCTCGGCCAGCACGGTCGCCGAGGCGGTCTTGTGCGTGATCGGACGGCCCGTTGCGGGGTCGATGATGTGCGAATAACGCTGACCATCTTTCTCGAAATAGTTGCGGTAGTCACCCGAGGAGGCCATGCCCAGACCCGAGATGCCAACAACGTCCATCACGCCGCCCGACAGGGCTGCGGGCTTTTCGATACCGATCTGCCAGGGCAGGTCGCTTGCGTTCTTGCCCGAGGCGTAGAGGTCGCCGCCAATCTCGACCATATAATCTTTGATACCAAGGGCTTCGATGGCACGGCCCACGTGGTCAGCGCCGTAACCCTTGCCGATCGCGGCCAGGTAAACTTGTGCGTCGCCTTGGGTTTTTTGCAGGGTCGAACCGCCAACTTTCAGCGTGTTGCCGTGGCCGGAACGCGCTTGAGTGGCGCGAATGTCTGCATCACCCGGAACCGGTGCGGAGCCTTTGGCGCCAAAACCCCAAAGCTCGATCAGCGGGCCCATGGTGGTGTCGAAACGGCCTTCGCTGGCGATGTTCACGGCCTCGGCGGCCTGCATCACGTTTGCGAGATTGTCGGACACGGGGACAGTGTCGGTGCCGGTTTGTGCGTTGAAGCGCGAGATTTCCGAGCGCGGGTCCCAGTTCGACATCTGCTGGTTCACTTCGGCCAGCGCGCCGTCGATGGCAGCACGCAGATCGGCGTCCTTGACCTGACCGGATGCGTCCAGGGCGACGACGTTATAGGTGGTGCCCATTGTCTTGCCGGTGATTTCCAGCGCGGCAGTGCCAGGCTTACACGCAGCCGCCAGGGCCAGCGATGACAGAATGAACGTACGGCGCGAAAACTTGGTCAAATCGGGCACGAGAGACACCTCTTTTGGGAATCGACGGGTCGACACTGTATATCCGACACATCGAAGTGCGTTTCAACTCCGGGCTTTTGTGCGACATTGGCCGATACTTCAACCAAAAAAGTACACACAAAGTAGCAAATGAACACTTTCACCCGTCGCTGACTCCATGCATAAGCTAGCCAAACTTTGACAAAGAGGTAAGTACCGTGCAGCGCTTCTCGCTACGCAAGGGCTTAAACATCCCGATCACGGGTGCCCCAAGTCAAAACATCGAAGACGGGCCAGAGGTTCGGACAGTCGGTGTTCTTGGCGACGACTACATTGGATGGAAACCTCGGATCGCGGTGGCAGAGGGTGACTTGGTTGGACCCGGCACTCCGGTTCTTATCAGCAAGGACATGCCGAGCGTTCAGGTGGTGTCCCCCGTGGCCGGTCGGGTCAAGGCGATCAACCGGGGTGCGCGCCGCAAGCTGGTCAGCGTCGAAATCGAAGTGGGCGATGGGGCAGACGCGGTCGATTTTTCGAACGTAGGCGATCTGTCGACAACCGAAGGTCTGGTCGAGCGCCTGTCAGCGGCTGGTCTGTGGACCGCCTTCCGCACGCGTCCCTACTCCAAGGTGCCTGCGCCCGAGACACGGCCCGCTGCAATTTATGTGACTGCGCTGGATACCGAGCCGCTTTCGGCCGACCCCGCACAGATCATCAATGCCGAGGCTGAGGCATTTGCCACAGGTCTGGCTGCGGTTGCCAAGCTGTCTGAGGGCAAGACGTACCTCTGTCAGGCTGACGGCGCGTCCTTGCCGGGTGGCGAGGCCCAAGGGGTTGAGGCTGTGGCTTTTGCAGGTCCGCACCCCGCTGGCCTGGCCGGGACGCATATGCATTTCCTTGAACCTCCGGTGGGTGACAAGGTTGTCTGGACCGTTGGCTATCAGGACGTGATCGTCATTGGTCGCCTGTTGATGACCGGCACTTATGACGCCTCATGCGTCATCGCTCTGGCCGGACCGGTTTGTTCCAACCCGCGCCTTGTGCGCACGGTTGCTGGCGCCTCGATGGCCGATGTTGCTCAAGGAGATCTGCCGCAGGATCTGCCGGTGCGCATGATCTCGGGCTCGGTTCTCAGCGGTCGAGCAGGGGAGGGGGCAGACGGCTATCTGGGCCGTTATGCCCGCCAGATCACCCTGATGGAAGAGGATCACAAGCAGATCCCCATGGGTTGGATCCGGCCAATGTTTGCCAAATATGCAATTCAGCCCGTACTGGGTTCGGCTTTGTCGCGGGCCAAGTTCCCGCTGACGACCAACCTGAACGGTGGTCGCCGCGCTATGGTGCCACTGGGCACCTTTGAAGAGTTGATGCCACAGGATTACCTGCCGACGCAGCTGCTGCGTGCGATGCTGGTGATGGACACCGATCAGGCACAGCTGCTTGGTGCGATGGAACTGGATGAAGAAGATCTGGGTCTTGTGGGCTTTGCCTGCCCGGCCAAGTACGAATACGGCATGGCGCTGCGCGACTGCCTGACGAAGATCGAGAAAGAGGGGTGAACCGTGGGCTTGCGTAGCTTTTTCGATCGGATCGAGCCGCACTTTGTAAAGGGTGGCAGGTATGAGAAGTATTTCCCCATCTACGAGATGGTGGAAAGTTTCATCTATACTCCGAAAACCGTAACAACCGCGGCACCTCATGCGCGGTCTTACGTGGATATGAAGCGGATCATGACCTACGTCGTGATCGCGACAATCCCCTGTATCCTGATGGCGCTCTATAACACCGGCTATCAGACCAATCTGGCTATTGCCGAGTTTGGTGCATCGGGCTGGCGTGCTTGGATCATCGAGACTTTGGGCATCGGGTTCAACCCGGCCAATCCCTTTGCCAACATGATGCACGGGCTGCTCTACTTCCTGCCGATCTACATCGTGACACTGGTTGCGGGTGGTATCTTTGAAGTGGTCTTTGCCACGGTACGCGGGCACGAAGTGAACGAAGGTTTCCTGGTTTCGTCGATGCTCTATGCGTTGATCGTTCCGGCGACCACGCCACTGTGGCAGGTGGCCCTGGGCATCATCTTTGGAGTGGTGATCGGTAAAGAAGTCTTTGGCGGCACCGGCAAGAACTTTCTCAACCCGGCCCTCACCGGACGCGCGTTCCTGTACTTTGCCTATCCCGCGCAGCTGTCAGGTGACAGTGTCTGGGTTCCGGTTGACGGGTTCACGGGGGCGACCGCACTGGCCGTATCGGCCTCGGACGGGTTCCAGGAATTGGCTGCACGCGGCATGAGCTGGTGGGACAGTTTCTATGGCTTCATCCCGGGCTCGATGGGGGAAACCTCGACCCTGGCGTGTCTGATCGGCCTTGCCTTCCTGCTCTTTACGAAAATCGCGAACTACCGAATGGTGGTGGGCTGTATGGCAGGCATGATCGGCTTCTCATTGTTGTTGAACTGGATCGGTTCCGACACAAACCCGATGTTTGCAATGCCGTGGTACTGGCACCTGGTGCTGGGTGGCTACGCCTTTGGCCTGGTGTTCATGGTGACCGAGCCCGTGTCGGGCGCGCACACCAACATGGGTCGCTACATCTATGGCGCGCTGATTGGTTTCATGGTTGTGATGATCCGTGTGATCAACCCGGCCTTCCCCGAGGGCATGATGCTTGCCATCCTGTTCGGAAATGTTTTTGCACCGCTGATCGACTACTTCGTCGTGCAGGCCAACATCAAACGTAGGGCAAAGCGAAATGCCTGAGGAAAACCAGAACCAAACCCCCGCTAAGGGACCCATTGGCCGCTTTCTGGCTTTGCCGCCGGATTCCGTGCCAAAGACCGTCTTTGTTGCTGTAACCTTGTGTCTTGTGGCGTCGATGATCGTGTCGGCCGCCGCCGTGGCGCTGCGTCCGCTGCAAGAGGTCAACGCGCTGAAGGACAAGCAGATCAACATTCTGCAGGTCGCAGGTATCTATGACCCAAGCGAAGACGTGGTCGAAGCTTTTGCCGCGTTTGAGCCGCAGGTGCTTGAACTGGCGACGGGTACATTCACAGACAAATTCGACGCGGCGACCTTCG
Organism: Falsiruegeria mediterranea M17; assembly: GCF_900302455.1. Taxonomy (GTDB): domain Bacteria; phylum Pseudomonadota; class Alphaproteobacteria; order Rhodobacterales; family Rhodobacteraceae; genus Falsiruegeria; species Falsiruegeria mediterranea. Next base: position 3,306 of record NZ_ONZG01000012.1, on the reverse strand, counting down.
ATGATCGTGCCGCCGCCAGTGATCCTGAGCTGTCGGTTGCCCTGACTGACGATCCGGCCGGTATTGCCCGTCAGGGCAAATACGCCACCGTCTATCTGCTGCGCGATGATGCGGGCGATATCGACAAGGTGATCCTGCCGATCCACGGTTATGGCCTGTGGTCGACGCTCTATGGCTTTATTGCTCTGGAAGAGAACGGCAACGACATCTTTGGCCTGCAGTTCTATGAACATGGCGAAACGCCGGGTCTGGGCGCCGAGGTGGACAACCCACGTTGGAAGGCTCTGTGGAGTGGAAAACGACTGGCCGACGAAAACGGGGACCTGCAGATCAGCGTGAGCAAGGCGGCTCCGGCGGCCGGTGCTGACTACCACATCGACGCTCTGTCGGGTGCGACGCTGACCACGGTGGGTGTCCACAACCTTGTGAACTTCTGGATGGGGGAAGCCGGGTATAAACCGTTCCTGGACAACCTTAAAGCGGGGAACCTGTAATGGCGCAAAAACGCAGAGAAATGCTGATCGACCCGCTGGTCGACAACAACCCGATCACGTTGCAGGTTCTGGGCCTTTGTTCGGCACTGGCGGTGACCTCGTCGCTGCAGGTGGCGTTTGTGATGACCGTCGCTGTGACCCTGGTGACCGGGTTCTCGTCGATGTTCATCTCGATGATCCGCAACCAGATCCCAGGTTCGATCCGGATCATCGTGCAGATGGTCATCATCGCTTCGCTCGTGATCCTGGTGGACCAGATGCTCAAGGCCTATGCGTTTGAGATTTCGAAAACGCTCTCGGTCTTTGTGGGCCTGATCATCACCAACTGTATCGTGATGGGCCGCGCCGAAGCGTTTGCGATGAAGAACCCGCCGATTGACAGTTTCATCGACGGTATCGGCAACGGCCTGGGTTATGGTTTGATCCTGATGCTGGTCGGCTTTGTTCGCGAACTCTTTGGCTCGGGCAGTCTGTTTGGCGTCACCATCCTGGAAACTGTCAACAACGGTGGCTGGTATGTGCCCAACGGCCTGCTGCTGCTGCCCCCGTCGGCGTTCTTTATCATCGGTTTGATCATCTGGGCCTTCCGTGCTTGGAAGCCCGAACAGGTCGAAGAGCGTGAATACAAAATCCAAGTGGTCGAGGCGCACTGATGGAAGGTCTTCTCTCACTCGCGGTCAAGGCGATCTTTGTTGAAAACCTGGCCCTCTCGTTCTTCCTGGGTATGTGTACCTTTATCGCCGTGTCGAAAAAGATCTCGACCGCGATTGGTCTGGGCATCTCGGTCATGATCGTGCAGGCGATCACCGTGCCGGCCAACAACCTGATCTTGAACTACCTGCTGGCGCCTGGCGCGCTGGCATGGGCGGGTTTTCCGGATGTGGATCTGACCTTCCTTGGTCTGATCTCCTACATCGGGGTAATCGCGGCCCTGGTCCAGATCCTGGAAATGGTGCTCGATAAGTACTTCCCGCCGCTCTACAACGCGCTTGGCGTCTTTCTGCCGCTGATCACGGTGAACTGCGCCATCCTGGGTGGTTCGCTGTTCATGGTGGAACGCGGCTATGACTTCTCGGAATCGGTGACTTACGGCCTGTCTTCGGGCTTTGGTTGGGCGCTAGCTATCACCGCGATGGCGGGCGTGCGCGAGAAGCTCAAGTACTCGGACATTCCCGATGGTCTGCAGGGTCTGGGGATCACATTCATCACCGCAGGTCTGATGGCGATGGCCTTCATGTCCTTCTCTGGCGTGAAACTGTAAGGGAGGCTGAATAGATGGAAACTTTTGGCCTAGGCATCGTCCTCTTTACCCTGATCGTTCTGGCGTTGGTCACGATCATTCTGGCTGCGCGTTCGCGGCTGGTGTCGACCGGCAACGTCAACATCACCATTAACGGCGAAAAAACGATCTCGGTTCCGGCGGGTGGCAAATTGCTGCAAACGCTGGCCGAGCAGAAACTGTTCGTGCCGTCCGCCTGTGGCGGTGGTGGCACTTGTGCGCAATGCCGTGTGAAAATCCATTCGGGCGGCGGGTCGATCCTGCCGACCGAAGAAAGCCACATCACCAAGCGTGAAGCCGCCTGTGGCGACCGCCTGTCCTGTCAGGTCGCGGTCAAGCAGGACATGGAAGTGGAAGTTCCTGAAGAGGTGTTCGGCGTCAAGAAGTGGGAGTGCACCGTGCGCTCCAACGAGAACGTCGCAACCTTCATCAAGGCACTGACGCTGGACCTGCCCGAAGGCGAAGACGTGAACTTCCGCGCCGGTGGCTACATCCAGATCGAAGCACCCCAGCACCAGCTCAAGTACACCGAATTCGACGTCGAAGAGGAGTACCGCGAGGATTGGGACAAATTCAATCTGTGGCAGTATGAATCCGTTGTGTCTGAGCCGATCGAGCGCGCCTATTCGATGGCAAACTACCCGAACGAAAAGGGCATGATCATGCTCAACGTCCGTGTTGCCTCGCCGCCTCCGGGCTCGCAAGGCATCCCGCCGGGTCAGATGTCGTCGTACATTTTCAACCTGAAACCGGGCGACAAGGTTACGATCTCGGGTCCGTTTGGCGAGTTCTTTGCCCGCGAGACAGAAAAAGAGATGGTGTTCATCGGTGGTGGTGCCGGCATGGCTCCCATGCGTAGCCACATCTTTGACCAGCTCAAGCGCCTGAAGAACAAGGATCGCAAGATCACCTTCTGGTACGGTGCCCGCTCGAAGCGTGAGATGTTCTTTGTCGAGGACTTTGACGAGCTGGCCAAGGAGTTCCCGAACTTCACCTGGCACGTGGCCCTGTCTGACGCGCTGCCCGAGGATGATTGGGGCGGTTACACTGGGTTCATCCACAATGTTCTGTTTGACGAATACCTCAAGAACCACCCGGCGCCTGAGGATTGCGAATACTACATGTGTGGCCCGCCAATCATGAACCAATCGGTGATCAATATGCTGCTTGACCTGGGTGTTGATCGCGAAGACATCATGCTGGACGACTTTGGGGGCTAAGGCTCAACCTTCACTCCGAAACAAGAAATTGGGAGCGCTCCGGAAAGCCGGAGCGCTCCTTTTTTTTGCGCACGTACGCTTGAAGCGAAGGGTTTGCCGCGGAAGAATGTCACCGACAAAACCCTGAGAATAGAAGCCAAACTCTCCTACATTGAGAAGACACAGCAACGGCAAGTGAGCTCTACCTCAGTGGCCCAAGATCTGGCTGAGGAACAGCTTGGTCCGGTCCGATTGCGGGTTGTTGAAGAACTCTTCGGGTTCGTTCTGTTCCACGATCTGACCGGCATCCATAAAGATCACGCGGTTCGCAACC
>NZ_ONZG01000007.1 GCF_900302455.1 Falsiruegeria mediterranea M17 | reverse complement strand
ATCATGTTCGGGAGGCTGAAGGATTGGCGGCGAGTAGCAACACGATATGACCGGTGCCCGAAAGTCTTCCTGTCGGCAATCGCTCTCGCTGCAATCGTCATTTTCTGGTTATGAGTCCTGAGCCTAATCTTTGTACCAATCCCTGGAGGTTCGAAAGAGGCGATCATGGCCGTCGTAGGCGCACTGACCACCGCCGTGATCGGAATCATCAACTTCTACTTTGGATCGTCTCAGTCATCCAAGGACAAGACTGCCGCGATCTTGCGAATGAAATGAGCCGTCAAACCCCGAAATTTCGCGCTCGAATTCGTTCAGTGAGGAACTGCGAATAGTGTTGCCGTTCAGATGCTTACCTCTATCAGTACCGGTTCGAAAATGCACTGTCTGTGCATGTCGAATTGTATTTCCATCTGACAACACATGCGAGTTTTTTTTTGCATCAAGTCTCGAAATGAAACAAAAGGTTAATGGAGTATTATTTTTAAGTGATCACGTGGATAATTCTTGGAAAGCCCATTTTTTAGGCAGGGAGACTTGAAGTGAAATCACAGATTTGGACTAAGCCCGGCGAGACCGTCGAGCTTTGCATGGAGGCATCTGCATGTGCACCCGAAAACTATAGTGAATCTAAGCTTAGAGGTTTACTACAGGTCGAGTTCCGCGGCGTTGATGGACAATCCAAAGAGGTCAATGTGCCCGGGCTAACTCCAACTAATTCGGGTAAGTATTTCAAGTACATAGAGTTTGAAGAGGCTTCGTCCCAAGGCGATGGGGCGTCACTCTTTGGTGCTGTGAATGTTTTTTTCCGTATTCCACGCGGAGTTGCGCAAATTGAGGTATCTGCAGCGGACTTTGAGGCCAAAGATGTCACAGTCCCTTCATTTAGTTACGGTGTTAAAAAGTAGATGGTCAAAGGGAAGCCTGAAGCGAAAAGCCTCGAGAATCCCGCGATCATTACCGCAAACTACATGGGCAATACCGTGCTGTTCGAAAAGGACGGTTCTCTGGACTACATTGAAGCAGAAGTCGAACGCACTGGATCATTTTACGAGCTTGAGCTTCTTCACGATATTTGGTCGCGATTTTTAAATGGGGGCACATTCATCGACGTTGGTGCCCATATTGGAAACCATAGTCTCTTCTTTTCAAAGGTCGTTAAACCTGACAGGGTACTGTCATTTGAAGCGCAGCCTGGAACATATGAGAAGTTGTTGAGGAACATCTCAATTAACGATTTGAGACCGGAAGACATCAAGGCATTTCGATCTGTTGTCGGTTCATATGACACAAAGTATGCGACTCTGAATCAACTTCATGAAGGGAACCCCGGGGCAACTTCGGTTGAATTTTTAAGGGAAAAAACTAAGAACTCGTATAAGGTTTATGCTCTAGATGACTTCGACATCAAGGATGTCTCCCTAGTCAAAATTGACGTCGAAGGGGCGGAAGTTGAAGTCTTGAAAGGTGCCGCTAGGACAATTTTGAACTTCAAGCCCCATATCTATGTAGAAGCCGAAAGAGAGAACCTAAGGGAGGTTGTCGGTTGGATGAACGCGCGAGATTACAGACTAATCCGCCGATTCAACCACACACCGACTTACCTTTTTTCTCATCTTGGAAAGCCTGCACTGCGAGAGTTCTTTTAGGGATACTGAAATGTCACAACAAAAAATCACTGATGAAAAGAGGGTGAAGGACGGTAAGTGTTTTACTTCGACCATTAGCACGCACGACTTTTCTGGACAGTTGACGTTGGAATTTAACTTAGAGACCTTTGGCAACGACAAAGTCGTATGTTTCTTTGAATGCTTAGATCGTGATGGGGAGAAAATTACTTCACCGGTTATTGTGTCAAGAGCTTTTGGGCATCTACCTTTTTCAGACATAGGAGCTTATTACAAGTACTTAGGTGATGGGGTGTCATCAATCCGTGTTCGTGTCTTGCCTCCCGTAAAGGCGATTCAGCTCATTCTCGTAAACTGGTTACCCAGGAACGACAAAGGGTTTGTTGTCAAATCTATTTCCATGCCGGTGGTGGCGCAGGCTCGTCACCGTAGAGTCGAAACTGTTGAGCAATGTGGGAATGCGCCAAACCATGCGGGACCATCTCCGCAAGACATGAATTACCTTCGAGAATTTTCCATGGAGCTTTCAGCAAAAAAAACGAAGGATACTTGCAAAATTCACCTTGGACCTATCGGGAACTACAGCGTCAAGTTCGACACGGTTCCCTCTTCGGAGACCATGGCTGACAGCCAAAAAGTTGCACTCTTTCAGCCTGCATATGCAAGTTCAAAGTACTCCGACACTCCGCTTGGGGCGCTACACTTTTCGCCAAAATACGGTTATTATAAGTACGCTAAGTCCGGGCCGAACACGCATTCCTTCGTTTCAAACGAAGCGCACTCCGAAATTGATTTGTCGTTCCTGAGGTGGGTCGATGACGTTGAACGGATAAGTATTCAGGGCAGATGTGAGTTGATTGGCCTGCTGTATGATCAGCAAGTCGAGAAGATCTCAATCGAACTATCGACTTTTGAATCGCGTGGGTTTGAAAATGTCGTCTTGGTCTATACTGGCACTACGGAAATCGGGAAAGACAATCGTGCCAATCGATCGATGATGTTGGCTAAGGAATTTGAAAAACTTGGTTGGGGCGTGATCTACGTCTATGTGAGGTCTGACCTGAATGGTTCTATCATGCAGCAACAGGTGGTCACTGAAACCAATAGCATCATTCAAATCCCAAATGACATGGTTGAACTATATCTGTCGCGATTGTCCAAGCTAAAAGCCAGTAACAAGCTGGTTCTCCAAAGCTTTCCAGATAGTACGAGCATTCAAGTTCTGGACGTGTTTGGGCGAAACGGTTGGACACAAAAATTTGAAGCGCGTGACGATTGGGAAGAGTTCTTCGAAGTGGGAGCGGCTCGCTGGTACAAGCCGAATGTCGAAAGATATCTTGCTCAGAACTGCGACGCTGCCGTCAGCGTGAGCCCCGCTTTGCGGTCCAAGATGGGTCTATTTGGCGCAGATCCCAACAAGAATTACATCGTTCCAAATGCCGCTGGTAGCGCGTTCATTAGGCACGCGAAGGCAATCGAGACGAATTCAGTTGATTTGAGTGCTTCCAGTCCCAAAAAGGCGAAGGGGACTCAGCCAAAGATTGGATATTTCGGACACCTTACCGATAAATGGTTCAACTGGCCTGTTGTGCTAAACCATGCAAGAAATTTTCCAAACCATCAGATCGAAATAATAGGTCATGGCTATTCACCCACAGACTTGCCAGACAATGTGAAGCTGCTTGGCCCGATGAATCACGACGCCATTATATCCGTTGGATCTCACTGGTCTTTAGGTATTATTCCCTTTGTGTCTGGGCGACTGGCGAACGCTGTCGATCCGATAAAAATCTACGAATACCTGTGTTTGGAACTCCCAGTTTTGTCCGTGTACATGGAGCAAATTAAGGACGTTCCCAAGGTCTGGTGTTATCGCAACGACAGCGATTTTTCCTCTCGATTACTGGAAACTTTGGAAGCAAAGTTTGATCGAAGAGCTAACACTAAATTTGTGGGGCATTCCTCCTGGGCAGATCGCGCAAGTTTGATGATTGAGATTTTTGAGGCTGTAAGAAAATGAAAATTCTCTATTCTTACCTGTACAGCAATATGGGAGGCGTCTGCTCGGTCATCAAAAACCGACAATCGTTTACTCGAATGAAGGAGGCTTCTGTTTTTGCCTGTATGTCCCAGGACGCGAATGGTTTGCAGGACTTGGAAGATCACGGTATTGCGACCACGATCGATCGCGACTACATTAAGAAGTCCATTGATATTGCGAACAGGGAAGAAGTTAACCACTTTAACCTGATTGACGAAGCCCAACACATTGAACAAGTATTTGAGACAATAGATGGGAGAATCAATCTTGAGTTGCACTCATCAACGGCCAAATTTTTTGATCAAGTCAATGATGACCGGGCAAGCATAGTCAATGCCATTGTTGTTCCGTCCCAATGGTCGAAAAGCCGCGTCCTAAGTAAGCTAAACTTGCGTGAAAACCAAAAGAAGGTGCATGTCGTTCCAAACTTCGTGCGTCCATTTCCTGTCGCGAAGAAGATACAAAAAGATAGGGAAACAAAGCCACTACTAGTTTGGGTCGGTAAGCTCTACCACGGGAAAAACTGGATTGATGCTTTGCGAGTTTTTCGTGTTATCGCAAAGGAAATAGACGCGAAGCTGGTGATGGTCAACGGTGGCGTGAACAATGCAAACACCCTTGACCAGTTCTTTAACGAACTGCAGTTTTTGCGAATTGAAGACAAGGTTTCTCTAAGAATGTCATTAGATCGCGAGGAGATTGGAGAACTTCTAAGTCAAACGCGGGAAAGCGGCGGCTGTATGTTGATTACCAGCCTTGCGGAGTCTTTTGGTTTGGTCGTGTGCGAAGCAATGAATAGCGGTGTACCAGTCGTCGCGAGCGATGTAGGGGCGCTGTCAGAGTTGGTGGAAGACGGAAGGAACGGATTTTTGTTTCCTGTCGGCAGCATTGAGCAGCCTGTCGAAAAAGTCTCATCAATCCTATCAGGTAAAGTAACCTTTGCTCCCGACGTTTTGAGAGAAACAGTACGGGAATATTCAGACATTGGAAATGTCGAAAAGTACTTTGACGTGGCACTGGGTATCAAAATGCAAGGCGCTACCCCGGTTTTTGAAGAGTCTAGGGTCTCCAGTGCCAGTAGAGTTGGTTCAAACGCGTTTGTTTGGCATCGATGATGCGCCGCAGAAATACGAACTACAAAGAATAAGCAGCCCAGCGAAAGGTGATATAGCAGATATCAGGTTCTCATTCAGCTCTTCTTTTGTTCAGATAGCTGATGACAGCTAAGTTTCTGATTTATTTGGGAATGTTTTTGGAGTTGCAATCCGCTGCGTGTTTTGCCTCATTTGTGGTGCGGTGAGCCGGTCCAGCCACCCCCATCCTTCATACTTGTCGCCTGTCTGTTTGATGTGATTGTATCGCTGGAGTGAAGACCATGAGCGAGGCCCTGACACAGCGGCGACCTGCGGGATCGAAAGCCCTGTTTCGAATAGCCGCGATACTCCTTCATGGCGCAGATCATGGAAGCGCAGGTCTTCTATACCCAATAACTTACATGCCTGCGTAAATGATGAGCTTATGGTGTCGCTGTTATACGGAAAGACCATGTCCTCGTTGCGCGTCATCGACAGTGCGATCTTTAGCGCGTGTTTTGGTAGGTCACACCAGACATCGTTGCCGATCTCGTCGCCGGGGTGCTTCATGTCAGTGATGAACACCTGGCTGTTCTCCATGTCTCACCCGTCCCATGCAACCCGAGTGATTTCTTCTTGTCGCCGGGTTGAGAATAGCGCGAAACCCACAACTCTGTGCATGGGCAGTGAACTGGGCCTGCGGACGTGCTTGTCTTCAAAAAGGGTCAGCAGGGCGTCCAGCTCATCCAGCGTCGGGCGCCTGTTGCGGGATTTCGATTTGCGAGTGATGCCCAGCCGTTTAGTTGCTTCCATCGCCTCGGTCATCGCCAACCGATTCAGTGGGATGCCCCAAGCAGGTTTTGCAATCCGAAAAACTGCGGCGAGATGTGATGCATAGTTCAGAACCGTTGCAGGTGAGCCTACGCCGTCGCGGGCACTGACCAAGCGTAAGAAGTCGACAATGTCTGCGCTCTGAATGTCGTTGGCGTTCATTTCCGAGATGTCATATTCGTCGCGAATTGTCTCTAGAACCTGCTTCTTCGTCTTACCTATCCGCTCGTTGGTGTCGGCTAGATACTTGTCTATTGCAGTGGAAAGTGTTCGGTTTTTGCGCCTTAGAGTAGATAGGTCGTCGCCGAGCGCTTTGATCTCCTTCATTCGCTTTATGTGCCAAGCCTCTGCTGTCGATTTCCTGTCGAACGTCCGCGATTCCCGATGAAGCCATTGCCCTTTTCTTTTGACGGCTATCTGTGCCAGATAGGCGGTGGAGCCGTCAGCACGCTTGCGTTCTATGATTTGGGTCATTCGGGACAACTTTTCGAATTGTGGGACAACACTTGTTGTTCCAATAGCAAGAAATAGGCGAAAACAGCCAAAAAAATGCGGTGTTAAAGCTAATGGTTCTTTCGAACGATTGAGAGATGATACAATGAAAACAGATGCTTATGCCGCTTCGCGCTTGAGTATTGCGCCGATGATGGATTGGACTGATCGCCATTGCCGCTATCTGCATCGTCTGCTGAGCCGCGAAGCGTTGCTCTATACCGAGATGGTCACGGCGCCCGCTTTGGTGCGGGGTGGGGCTTTGCATTTGTTGGACTTCAGCCCCGAAGAGCACCCTTTGGCCTTGCAGCTTGGCGGGTCCGACCCGGTGGAATTGGCCAAGGCGGCCAAGCTTGGCGCGGAAGCGGGTTATGATGAGATCAACCTGAACTGTGGCTGCCCCTCGGACCGCGTGCAATCGGGGACCTTTGGGGCCGTGCTCATGCAGCGCCCCAGGCTGGTGGCCGAGTGTGTTGCTGCGATGCGGGATGCGGTCGATGTGGAGGTAACCGTCAAATGTCGTATCGGGGTGGATGATCAGGACCCCGAGATCGTGTTACCGGATTTCTTGGGGGAGATCGCCAATGCAGGCTGCAACCGCGTTACGATCCATGCGCGCAAGGCCTGGCTTCAGGGGCTCAGCCCCAAGGAAAACCGGGACATTCCCCCGCTGGACTATGATCTGGTGCACCGGATGAAGGCACAATTCCCAGCGCTACACATCTCGATCAACGGCGGTGTCACTTCGCTGGACCAAGCCAAGGCGCATCTGGATGCGGGCCTGGACGGGGTGATGATCGGGCGCTCGGCCTATCACCAGCCGTCGGACATCCTGTGTTCCGCAGACCCTGAGATTTATGGCACCGGTACCGCAACGGATCCGGTCGAGGTTGTTCACGAGATGGTGCCTTACATCGAGGCGCATCTTGCCGACGGGGGGCGATTGCACCAGATCACGCGTCACATGCTGGGCCTCTTTGCGGGCCGCCCCGGTGCACGACAATGGCGCCGGACGCTGTCTGAAGGGGCCGCGCGCAAGGATGCCGGGACGGACGTGCTCCATCAGGCGCTAGCAAGCGTGACCCCTCTGGCGCAGGCGGGCTGATCGGGCTAGGCAGGGCGAAACGACGAGGGGAAGAGGTCCATGCCGGATACGATGCTGCTGATGCAGATGCTGGTCATGTTGTTGGTGATTGGCGGGTTTGCCGGGGTTTTGGCAGGGTTATTGGGCGTGGGCGGTGGAATTGTCCTGGTGCCTGCGTTTTTCTATGCGTTTCAGACGCTTGGATATGATGGCCCGCAGCTGATGCAGATGTGTTTGGCAACCTCGTTGGCGACGATTATCGTGACCTCGGTGCGCTCGGTGCTCAGCCACAACAAGAAGGGCGCGGTCGATTGGTCGATCCTGCGCGGCTGGGGGCCAGGGATCGCCGTTGGGGCAGTTCTGGGTGTTCTGGTGGCGGCCTCGTTGAAATCGGTGGCGTTGCAGGCGCTCTTTGGCGTGCTGGGGATCGTGATCGGTGCCTATCTGGGCCTCGGCAAGGCCGAATGGCGTCTGGGGCAGGCGATGCCGGGCGGTTTACGCCGCGCGGCGCTGTCGCCTATGGTCGGGTTCCTGTCGGTGCTGATGGGCATCGGCGGAGGCAGCTTTGGCGTGCCACTCATGAGCCTTTACAACACGCCCATTCACCGGGCCGTGGCCACGGCTGCGGGCTTTGGCGTTATCATCGCGGTACCAGGGGTTTTGGGTTTTCTGTTTATTGAGATCGACCCCAGCCAACGGCCGCCTCTGACCGTCGGCGCGGTCAATCTGGTGGCTTTTGGTATCGTCATCTGCATGACGCTGATCACGACGCCCTGGGGCGTGAAATTGGCACATGCGATGGACCCAAAGCCGCTGAAACGGGTCTTTGCGGTGTTCCTGACACTAGTTGCGCTCAATATGCTGCGAAAGGCGATTGGGTGGTAACGGGCTTTCACGATCGGGGCTGGGTTCGGTTCCCCGTCGATCCCGCAACGCTGGCTTGGGTTCAGAGCGCGCTTCCGGCGGCGCGGACATCCGTGACCGATCCGGCGCATGCGCAATGGCTGGATTGCGAAGGGACCTGGTTCATCGGTGTGGATGCCTTGCCGAATGATCCTTCGGGTTGCGTCGACGGGCAGACCCCGCTGGCGGGGGCGGCAATTGATTTCATCGAGCAGGAGTACGGGATGCAGCCGCTGCACCGTGGCCAGGTCTCGGTCATCTATCCCGGCTATCCAAAGGCCCGCCGGGGAGAGAATGAGGCAGCGCTGCGCTATCGCCGCAACCGGGATGCAGCACATGTGGATGGGCTGAAACCCTCTGGCCCCGATCGCCGCCGCCATGTGGATGAACCGCACAGCTGGATTCTGGGCTTGCCCTTGACCGAGGCCAGCCCCACCGCGGCGCCCATGGTTGTGTGGGAGGGCAGCCACACGATCATGGCGGATGCGTTTGGAACGGTATTGGCGGGGCACGATCCCGCTTTGATGCATCAGGTGGACGTGACCGAGGCCTATCAGTCCGCCCGCCGCGAAGTGTTCGAAACCTGCCCCCGGATCGAGGTGTTTGCGCAGCCGGGCGAGGCATATGTGCTGCATCGTCACTGCCTGCACGGGGTTGCGCCCTGGGGAGATGATGCCACAGCCGGGCCGGATGGTCGGATGATTGCCTACTTCCGCCCGGACATGCAAAGCGGTGTGGCGGGATGGATCGAATTCCCATAACCTTGGCGCATCATTGTGTGAGAGGGTTATTTTTCGATGATTTCCGTAGAAACTCAAAGTGATGGCGCAATTCTGGAAGTGACCGCTTCGGGGACAATTTCCAGTTCCGATTATGAAGCAACCCTGGTTCCGGCCATCGAAGCGGCCCTGGCGGATCATGATCAGATCCGGCTGTTGATCCTGGTGGGCGAGGAGTTTGCAGGCTTTGACATGTCTGCTGTTTGGGCGGACACGAAACTGGGTGTCAGCCACTGGCGTGGGTTCGACCGGATCGCACTGGTCACTGACACCGGCTGGGTGCAGACATCCGCCCGGTTGGCGTCGCCGATGATGCCGTGCCCGATGCAGGTGTTCTCGCTGGCAGGCATTGAAGAGGCACGCCGTTGGCTGCGAGAGTCGTTGGGGGCGATCCATGTGATCGACCTGGGTGGTCCCTGCGTGCAGGTAAGGCTGCTGGGGCAGGTGGATCCGGGCGAATATGCGCAGGCCACTGGCGATCTGGATGCCATGATCCGGGGCAAGCAAGGGTTCCGGCTGCTCATCGACCTGACCGAGTTTGACGGTTGGCAAGGGTTGTCGGCGCTCGATGCCCATTTCCATCTGGGCCGCACCCACGCGCCTCTGTTGGACCGCGCCGCGATTGTCGGCAACAAGGGCTGGCAACACATGGCACAGCGGATCGGCAATCAGCTGATCAAAGCCGACATCCAGTATTTTCCGGAAGAAGACATGGACAACGCAAAATCCTGGCTGGCGGCTGGGTAAAGCGTCAAGCAGCACCGCGATCTGATCGTTGCGGTGCTTGCCTTACTACAACTGGAAATGGATATGGTCGTCGTGGCGCGCAGCCCGGCAGCCCTGAAACCTGATCTTGGGGTGTGACAGCTGCAGGTGGTCCACCAGGTGCGGCTCGACAAAGATCTTGTCGACGCGCGGGTCACGGGCCAGGGTCTGGACGGCAAGGCGTGTCCTTTCCACATCCAGAGCGTAGCTGCGCCACAGCGGCTGCAAGCCATTCAAATCCCATCGCAGGCTCGGCCAGGTCGGCTCGCATTGTGTGGGGCCATCTTCAAAGGCAAAATACCCGATGGGAGAGCGGGTTTGTCCCGGTAGGTATCCTCCTTTCCCATCCCGGTAGTAGAACGCCAGATCGGCCTTTTTCCCATCGTCATGGGACCGATGCGGCAACAGCGGAAAGCCGGTGACAAAGGGGAAATTGCCATCAAGCAACAGCGTCGTGGTTCCAGGAAAGCGGTTATTCATCTCATTGGCGGTGTCTTGGAGCACCTGTGCCATTTCAGGCGTCACATATGTGCGGTTGAGCGCACAGTACATCCAGCCTTGAACCTGCAGCGGCCCGTCATCTAGGCAGCTGACGGCAACGCGCCCGAACTGTGGGGCGATCCATACGGTCAAAGCGCTGAGCGTGACATAGATCAGCGTAAAGGCCAGCAAACGCCACCGGAAAAACAGGGCAACGATCCAGGCCAGACCGCCGATCTGGGTCAACAAGGTCAGGACAATGACGGTAAAGGCGTGCAGGGTAATCCGGAACATGAAGCGTTTTTTGGGGCCTTGGTGTTTCAACGTCACCAACGTTCCGAAGACACCGAAAATGTCAACGCTCGAGAAGAGCGTCTCGGTTCAAACCTCCACTCGTCTGTTTAGGTCGTGCGTCCCGGTCAGCGTTTCACCCGCGCAGCACGTCCACCGCGGCGTTTGTTCAGGCGCGGTGCGCGTTCGGGCAGGTCTTGCATGATCTCGGCGCGTTCGTCGCTGTCCATCTTGGACCAGCGCGTGATCTCGTCAATGGTGCGATAGCAACCGGTACATATGCGTTCGGTGGGATGCACCACGCAAATCTGAATGCAGGGCGACTCAATCTCGTCGCGTTTCCAGACCATGTCAGTCATATCTGCGTCAGGCTCCGGCAAGGGCTAAGTCAAAAAGCGCATCCGATCGAGCGCTCCCTGCAAGATATACCCGGCTGCGACGTGATCAATCACCTCTGCGCGACGTTTTCGTGTCGTATCCGCCTCAAGAAGTGCTTTTTCGGCCGCAACTGTGCTCAAACGCTCGTCCCAGAAGCCAATCGGCAGTTCGGTCAAGCGGCTTAGGTTGCGGGCAAAGGCGCGGGTGGATTGGCAGCGGGGGCCTTCGGTTCCATCCATGTTGCGGGGCAGACCCAACAGGATGCCGCCAATCTCGCGGTCGGTCACGATCTTGAGGAGCTTTTCCGCATCCACACCAAATTTCTTACGCCGGATGGTCTCCAGCGGGGTCGCCACGGTCAACATTCGATCAGACACGGCAACGCCAATGGTCTTGTCGCCCAGATCCAGCCCGGTCAGTGCAGACATCTTGGGCACCGCGGCGGCGAAGTCTTCGAACGCGTCAAAAATCATCCGTCGATCCCTGCGGCTTTGGCCGCGGCTTGCAAAAGGGCCACCGCATTGGCGTCATTGCCAAAAACCTGCTGCGCCTCTTCATAAATCGCACGGGCGCGGTCCGTGTCGCCCAAGACACCAAGCGCCTGGATCAGGCGGGCCCATTCGGGCGGCGAGCCGCCTTCGTTTGCCAGCCGTTCTGACAGGCGCTCGACCATGCCGCGCGCCATATCCTGCACCTCTTCGGCGTTCATGTCGCCAGCGGCTTGGATGTCCTCGGCGCTTGGGCCAGCCAGACCGGCAGTTTCAGGCAAGCGGTAGTCGACCCCGGCGCGGAACGCCAGATCAACGATCTGCGACCGGATCGCGGGCACCCATGGCGAATCGCTCGGGCTTTCGCGCAGGGTCTCTTCCCAGATGCGAAAGGCGATGTCGGGACGACCGGTTTGCGACAGGCTGAGGCCATAGTAATAGCGCGCGGGCCCATGCCTGGGGTCGCGCTCCAGAGCGGTTTCCAGCACCGCCTCGGCCTGCGGCGAGACATATCCGCCCGCCGCCAGGATCATCATCTCGGCCTGTTCGGCATAGTCTTGGGCGCTGGCTTGGGCCCCCAAAATCTCGATCACGCGCGCCTTGGCCTCATACGCGGCCTTGTGGTTGCCGCTGTTGGCCTCGTGTTGGGCCAGCAGGATCTGACCTTGCAGATCGTCGGGGCGTTTTTTGACGGTTTCGCGCAGCTGCTCGATCAGCTTGGCATAGCCGGGATCAATCTCGGGTTTCGGGGTCGCGGGCATACGCTCTTCGGCGCGGGTTTGATCAGGGCGGTTTTCGCGCGCCTCTTGTGCCAGTTCGACGCGCAGCGACAGGGGCAGGTCGCCGTAGCCCGGAGCCCCCAGATCGCGGTAGATGAAAAAGGCACCTACGACGATAATTGTCGCAACACTGCCTGCAACCACAGTTGTCAGGGTGCGGGGCTGCCCGCCGCCCTCAACTTCGGCCTGCATCTGCGTATCTGCGGCCAGAATGCGGCGCGAGATTTCGGTCCGGATACGCTCGGCATCGCCTTCGGCAATCACGCCGCGCGCCAGATCCCGATCCACGCCCTTGAGCTGATCGCGGTAAACCTGCAAATCAAAAGCCGCCGCCGGGGTCTGTCCGCTGCGCCCACGCAGCAACGCCAAAAGCAGCAAGCCGGTCACGGCCAGCGCCATTACGGCAATGAGGATCCAGAACGTCATGGGGTCTCCGATGTCACCTGCCTTTCATCTATCCCTGTCAGCCCCGGGGAAAAAGGGGCAAATGGCCGCTGTGTGTCGCAATGTCGGCGACCATGTCGCAACTGCGCATTATTGCGGCGGAACGCGGCGTGGGTGAAATGGTCACGCGCGGCATATCTGCGACAACCTACGAACCGGATGGATTCGCTCATGAAACATTACTCAGCCTTTGCTGTGGCGCGAGAGGCCTTGCGCTATCACACCGGATGGGAGCGCGCCTGGCGCTCGCCGGAGCCCAAGAAACGCTATGACGTGATTATCGTCGGTGCGGGTGGTCATGGTCTGGCCACGGCGTATTACCTGGGCAAGAACTATGGCATCCAGAATGTTGCCATCATCGAAAAAGGCTGGCTCGGCGGTGGCAACACAGGTCGAAACACCACCATCATCCGCTCGAACTACCTGCAGGATCCGTCGGCAGCGATCTATGAGAAAGCACGCTCGCTTTACGAGGGTCTCAGCCAGGACCTGAACTATAACGTCATGTTCAGTCCGCGCGGCGTCATGATGCTGGCCCAGACCCAGCACGAAATCCGCGGGTATCAGCGCACGGCACATGCCAACGCCCTGCAAGGCGTCAAGACCGAGTGGATCACGCCCGAACGCGTAAAAGAGCTGGTGCCGATCATCAATCTGGACGGTCCGCGTTACCCGGTTCTGGGCGCGCTCTGGCAGGAACGCGGCGGCACTGCGCGTCACGATGCGGTGGCCTGGGGCTATGCGCGTGCGTGTTCGGCCATGGGCATGGACATCATCCAGCAATGCGAAGTCACCGGCGTGCGCTCGGAAAACGGCCATGTTGTGGGCGTCGATACCACCAAGGGTGCTATCGACTGTGACAAGCTGGGCATCGTGGTTGCGGGTCACTCGGGCCAGTTGGCCGAGATGGCGGGTTTCCGTCTGCCGCTTGAAGGCATCGCGCTGCAGGCGTTGGTCAGCGAGCCGATCAAACCTTGCATGGACGTGGTCGTGATGGCCAACACCGTGCACGGCTACATGTCGCAATCCGACAAGGGCGAGATGGTCATTGGCGGCGGCACCGACGGGTTCAACAACTACACCCAACGCGGCTCGTTCCACCATATTGAGGAAACCGTGCGCGCGCTGGTCGAAACGTTCCCGATGATCTCGCGCCTGAAGATGCTCCGTCAGTGGGGCGGCATCGTGGACATGACCGGCGACCGTTCGCCGCTGATCACGAAAACCCCGCTGGGAGGCTGTTTCATCAACGGCGGCTGGGGCACGGGTGGCTTCAAGGCGATCCCCGGCTCGGGCTGGGGCATGGCACAGCTGATGGCCACGGGTCATTCGCCGCTGACCGAAGCCTTCTCGCTTGACCGCTTCAAAGAGGGCCGCTTCATCGACGAAAGCGTTGCCGCCGGGGTGGCTCACTAATGGTCGCTGAACCCATCAAGCCCGTAATGTGCGCCAAAATGATCCCTTGCGCGGATCTGCTCGGTTTGCAGATGCGAGCTGACGGGTTTGGCCTGTCCCAGATCGTGCTTGAGCAGAACGCGCCTGCGCCTACGTTCGTAGCGGGCAAGGCCAACACCGGCCACAAGCACGGCGATGGCGATGTAGAAAACAATGTCCATGCCTTCAAATATGGCGGTGACGTTGTTTCGCGTCAAGTGGAGGGGCTTTGATGGCTTACTCCGAAGCCTTGGCTGAAACCATGCGTGCCGACCTTGGGGTTGAGCCGGGCCTCTCTGAGAAGAAGATGTTCGGCGGCCTGTGCTTTCTGCTCCACGGCAACATGGTTTGCGGCGTGACCAAAGACGGGGCGATGTACCGCCCCGGCAAGGAGCGCGAAGCCCGGGCTTTGGAAGCAGGGGCCGAGCCACTGTCGTTCACCGGTCGCCCGATGGGCGGCATGGTCGAGGTTGACGCAGGCGCGTTCGAAGACGCGACCCTGCGCGCCACACTCACTGAATTGTCGCTGGCCAATGCGGCCAGCCTGCCACCGAAATGAATATGTAAGGATGATCACATGCTGACCTTGCGTTGCCCCTATTGCGGCGTAGATGCCGACGAAACTGAACTGGCCGCTGGTGGCGAGGCGCACCTGAAGCGCCATGGCCCCGGTTCGGATGACGATCAGTTTCACGACTACCTCTTCACCCGCGAGAACCCCAAAGGCGTCCATCTGGAACGCTGGCGTCACGTCGCGGGCTGCGGCAAGTGGTTCCACGCGGCCCGTTGCACCGCCACGCTTGAGGTTTTTGGCACCTATTCCGCGCAGGTCTACGAGCCGCCGCAGGATATCAAGGACGCCATCACCGCCAAACGCCCCGGCTGGTCGTGGAGAGAGTTCTCGTGATACGCCGATCCGCCCCTATGCAAGTCCTGACCTCCAATTGCGAAAGGTCCGATAAATGAGCACCCGTCTCGCAAAACAAGGCCGTCTGATTGACCGGTCGAAACAGATCACCTTCAAGTTCAACGGAACCACCATGCGTGGGTTCGAGGGCGACACGCTGGCCTCGGCTCTGATGGCCAACGACCAGATGATGATGGGCCGCTCGTTCAAATACCACCGCCCGCGCGGCGTGGTGGCCAGCGGCGCCGAAGAACCCAACGCCCTGGTTGGCCTGGGCGAGGGGGCGCGGTTCGAACCCAACCAGCGCGCCACCACCACCGAGCTGTTCGAGGGGCTGACATCCGCCTCGCAGAACCACTGGCCGAACCTCGAGTTTGACGTGGGCGCAGTGAACACGGCCTTAGCGCGGTTTCTGCCTGCCGGTTTCTATTACAAGATGTTCATCCACCCGCAGCCGTTCTGGAAGCACGTGTACGAGCCGATCATTCGCCGCTCGGCAGGTCTGGGCAAGGCGCCGGACAAGGAAACCAAGGACGCCGACACCTATGAGCATTTCTATGCCTTTGCGGATGTTTTGGTTGTGGGCGGCGGTGTTGCCGGTCTGCAAGCCGCTAAAGCAGCGGCGCAATCGGGTGCCAAAGTTCTGCTGGTCGAACAAACCAGCCACTGGGGCGGTCGTGCACCGGTTGATGGCGGCACCATTGATGGCCTGACACCCGACGCTTGGGTCAAGCAGACCCTGGCCGAGCTGCAGGCGATGGACAACGTTACCATTCGCACCCGCACCATGGGCTCGGGCGTCTATGACCATGGTTATGCCTTGGCGTATGAGCGTCTGACCGATCACACTCCGGGTGCTCAAGGCCCCCGTCATCGTCTGTGGCGCATCCGTGCCAAGCAGATCGTGACTGCAACCGGCGCCATCGAACGTCCGCTGTCGTTCGCAGGCAACGATGTTCCGGGTGTCATGCTGGCCTCGGCCATGCGCGATTATGTGGTGAACTGGGGCGTGACTCCGGGCCAGCGCGTGATCGTGGCGACCAACAACGACGATGCTTACCGCACGGCGATTTCCCTAAAAAAGGCCGGCGTTGACGTGCTGCGCGTGATCGACGCCCGCACTTCGGGCGGCGGCGCTTTGGCGGATGAGGCGCGTGGTCTTGGCATCCGCGTTGATCCGGGCAAAGCAATCGCCAAGGTCAAAGGCGGCAAGCGGGTCAAGAAGGTTGCGATCTGCAATCAGGACGGCATTGGCGGCGCGCGCGAAGAGGTTGCTTGCGATGCAGTCGCCATGTCGGGCGGTTGGTCGCCGGTTGTGCACCTGTGGTCGCACTGCGGCGGCAAGCTGATCTGGGATGACGCGCAGGCGCATTTCCGCCCCGATCCCGCACGTCCGCCTCTGGGTGCGGATGGCAACGGGTTCGTGGTTCCCGCAGGTGCTGCCAACGGACCGGTTTCGCTGGGTGAGGTTCTGGCCGACGCGCAGACCGCCGGTGAAGCGGCAGCGAATGCAGCAGGATTTACGCCCAAGACCGCGGATGCACCGAGGGGTGAGGTCGAGGTGGAACTGCCGATGGAACCGGTCTGGCTGATGCCCGCCAACGCCGACACGCCTCTGCGCATGAAGGCCTGGCTAGACTTCCAGAACGACGTCAAGGTCTCTGACGTGCAGCTGGCTGCGCGCGAGGGATATGAAAGCGTTGAACACACCAAGCGCTATACCACATTGGGCATGGCGACTGATCAAGGTAAATTGAGTAATATCAATGGCCTGGCGACGCTTGCGAAAGCATTGGGTGAAGATATTCCGCAGGTTGGTACCACCACGTTCCGTCCGCCGTACACCCCGATCTCGATGGGCGCCATCGGTGGCGAGGCGCGTGGTGAAGTGTTCCAGCCAATCCGCAAGACGCCGATTCACGAGTGGAACGACGCCAACGGTGCGGATTGGGAACCGGTAGGCCACTGGCGCCGTCCCTATGCCTATGTCCGTCCGGGCGAAGGTGTGCACGATGCGGTCAACCGCGAGGTCAAGAACGCACGGGAAAACCTTGGTCTGCTTGATGCCTCGACCCTGGGTAAGATCATCGTCAAGGGCGCCGACGCGGGCAAATTCCTGGACATGATGTACACCAACATGATGTCGAACCTGAAACCGGGCAAATGCCGCTATGGCCTGATGTGCTCGGAAAACGGCTTCCTCATCGACGACGGCGTTGTTGCCCGTATCGATGACGACACATGGCTGTGCCACACCACCACCGGCGGGGCCGAGCGGATCCATGGCCACATGGAAGAATGGCTGCAGACCGAATGGTGGGACTGGAACGTCTATGTCGCCAATGTGACCGAGCAATATGCTCAGATCGCAGTCGTAGGCCCCAACGCCCGCAAGGTTCTGGAAAAGCTGGGCGGCATGGATGTCAGCGACGCGGCGATCCCCTTCATGGGCTGGGCCGATGGTAAGATCGGCGGGTTTGACTGCCGCATGTTCCGCATCTCGTTCTCGGGCGAACTGTCCTGCGAAATCGCGGTTCCCGCCAGCCAGGGACTGGCCTTCTGGGAAGCATTGCTGGAAGCAGGCAAGGAATTCGGGGTGATGCCTTATGGCACCGAATGTCTGCACATCCTGCGGGCCGAGAAGGGCTTTATCATGATCGGGGACGAGACTGACGGGACTATCATCCCACAAGACTTGGGCCTGAACTGGGCGATCTCGAAAAAGAAAGAGGACTTCCTGGGCAAGCGCGCGCAACAGCGCAGCCACATGACCGACCGCAACCGCTGGAAGCTGGTGGGCCTGGAAACCGTCGATGGTTCGGTCCTGCCGGATGGCGCTTATGCAGCGGGCGAGGGCGTCAATGCCAACGGCCAGCGCAACGTGATCGGTCGGGTGACCTCGACCTATTACTCGGCCAATTTGGATCGCGGCATCGCTATGGGTCTGGTGCTGCACGGCCCAGACCGCATGGGCGAGGTGATCGAGTTCCCGGGAACCGACGGCAAGATCTACAAAGCAAAAATCGTGGACCCCGTGTTCTACGACAAGGAAGGGAAGAAGCAGAATGTCTGATCCCGTAAGCGCACTCAACCACGTCTCGTATGTCGGCATTACCCGCGTCGAGGAAACCGGCCTGCAAGGCATGATCACCCTGCGCGGTGATCTGTCCTCGGCCGCCTTGGGCAAGGCCGTGAAAGCCGCCACCGGTCAGGATGTTCCGGACGTCCGCCGTGTTGCGGTAGATGGCGACAGCGGTGCGTGCTGGATGTCACCGGACGAGCTGCTGCTGCTGGTGCCCTATGCAAAGGTCGAGGCCAAGCTGGCAGAGCTGAACGAGGCGCTCAAGGGCGAACAGGCTTTGGCCGTCAACGTTTCGGACGCCCGCGCCGTGTTCCGCATCTCGGACGGCCCCACGCGTGAGGTCATGGCCAAGCTTGCGCCCGTCGACCTGTCGCCCGGTGCGTTCGAGCCCGGCGAAATCCGCCGCACCCGCTTGGCCCAGGTGGCCGGTGCGTTCTGGATGGAAGAAGACGGGGCGTTCCGCGTGATCTGCTTCCGCTCGACCGCGGATTATGTTTTCAAACTGCTGAGCGTTGCGGCGCAGCCGGGCAGTGAGGTTGGGGTGTTCTGAGCCTAGTCAGCCACTTGATTTGAACCGAGACTTCTAAGGCTTCCCAATCTGGGAAGCCTTTTTTGGGTTGTGGCTCTCAACTGTTGATCTATTGTCGATAAATATGCTTTAAGGAGTCTATCTTTGATTAATAATCGTTTTGCGGGCATTGCGTTTTTAACTTCAATTTCCTTGTTTATGCCGATCGAAAGTTTCGCAGCAGAACAGGAATATCATTGCAAGTATGGGGTCAGATCCAAATCTGGCTGGGTGCCGGAAGAAGCCGTTTATGTCATTGATCTTGATGAAAAGAAAGCTGTTGCCTTTGACAGCCATATCAAATTTTCCAATGAAACGCCCATGCAGGCCAAATTCCGTCAAAGGACGAATGGTGAATATAAACTTGCTTGGAACTTGAAATCAATGCCATCGCGTCGGAAAAGAACTGTCGAAGGCATGGTGCTTAACGATTACGAAACAACAATCGATGCGCACTATCAGGCTTGGCTTAATCCAAAGACAATGGCTGTGAAAATGAGGGTCAGCGTTGGGCGAACCACGGATACGATCAATGGAAAGGGTTCCTGTAAGCTGGTCAAATAGGAGTTCGTTTGGATCAGTTCAGAATGAAGGTCGGAAACTGATCCAGAGCATATTGAGACGAAAATGCGTCGTGTCCGGTGTTTCCCTTGTCGTCTTGGCAGGAAGGATAAAAGGACAGCATGTCTGCTAGAGCACACATTTTCTGCTTGCGCTCCTCGGGGTCAAGGTAAGGCGCGTGGGTCGATAGGTAAAAGGCAGGGCGGTGCTCTTTCAGCCAGGGAAGCAGGGTGGGCAAAACGCTGTATTCCGCGCCTTCGATGTCCATCTTGACCAATGAGACTTTCGACAGGTCGTTGGCCCCGGCGAACTGATCCCAGCTGATGGCTAGCGCGTCCGTCCCATGGGTGCCGTCGTTGAGCAGGGAGGAAGTGGAATCGCCCGCCTCGCCATGCATGGACGCCATGCGGGTCACGCCAAAGCTGTCTGACAGCGCCACGCCAAAGGCCGACACGTTGCGGATGTCGTTCAGTTCCAGGTTCCACAGCAGATGGCGTAAGGCGACGGGATCCGGTTCAAAACACATCACCCGGCGGGCTTTGCGGGCACCATAGAGAACGGTGGGCCCGATCCAGGCACCGATGTCCAGGTAATCGCTGTCGGTGTTCAGGTGCTGGTCGAGGATGGCAAAGGTCTCAGGCTCCCATGTGCCAGCCGAGGCCTTACGCCAGAATTTGGAATGATAGGGGTCCAGGCGAAAGGATTCACCGTTCAGGGTGCCCGCATAAAACCCACGGGCGCGATAGACCATTTTGCGGAACTTTGTCAGCATTGCCCTGCCTCCGGGGGTTGTTTTCTTGTCTCGGCCCTTGACCTGCGGGCGTGGTCAAAGCATGTAACCTTGGGAACCGCAACATTAATATTTACAGGGGGCCACCATGGCTTTTGAACTTCCTGATCTTCCTTACGCACACGACGCTCTGGCTGCCAAGGGCATGTCGGCGGAAACTCTGGAATATCACCACGACCTGCACCACAACGCTTATGTCACCAACGGCAACGCCGCAATTGCTGGCACCGAGTGGGACGGCAAGTCGCTGGAAGAGATCATCGTCGGCACCTATGACGCCAATGCAGTTGCGCAAAACGGCATCTTCAACAACATCAGCCAGCTGTGGAACCACAACCAGTTCTGGGAAATGATGGGCCCGGGCGAAAGCGCGATGCCCGGAGAGCTGGAAAAGGCTCTGGTCGAGAACTTTGGCTCGATTGATGATTTCAAATCGCAGTTCGCCGCCGCAGGTGCTGGTCAGTTCGGTTCGGGCTGGTGCTGGCTGGTCAAGAACGCGGACGGTTCGCTGGCCGTGACCAAGACCGAAAACGGCGTGAACCCGCTGTGCTTTAACCAGACCGCGCTGCTGGGCTGCGACGTGTGGGAGCACTCCTACTACATCGACTTCCGCAACAAGCGCCCGGTGTACCTGTCGAACTTCCTCGACAACCTGGTGAACTGGGAAAACGTAGCCTCGCGCATGTAATCTCGGATGACGCGAAGAGGTTTTCTTCGGGGCCTGCTGGCGGTGACGCTGGCAGGCCTTTTTGCTGCCTTTTACGGGTTCTTCATCGAACCGGCGCTGCAGCTGCGGGTCAGACGATGGCGGATCAGGCGAGCGAACTGGACGGCCCGACCGCTCAAGATCGTTGTGCTGTTTGACTTTCACGTGGGCGAGCCCTTTGTCGGCCTCAAGCGCATTCGCCAAATCGTCAAGCGCGTCAATGCCCTGGATGCTGATCTGGTGTTGCTTCTGGGGGACTATGCCGCCGGGCATAAGTTCGTCACCGAACCCGTCAAGATCGCAGACCTCGCCCCCATTCTGGCCGAATGCCGAGCCCGACACGGGGTTTATGCGGTGTTGGGCAATCACGATTGGTGGGATGATCTGGGCGCGCAACGCCGCGGGGGCGGGCCGAACCTATATGCCCAAGCGCTTAAGGCGCAGGGCATTCGCGTGCTGTCGAACCAGGCGACCCGACTGGAGGGGGCGGGCATCTGGCTGGCCGGGCTCGAGGATCAACTCGCCATTTGGCGCAATGGTCGATGGGCCGGATTGGATGATCTGCCGGGCACCATGGTCCAGATCACCGATGAAGCGCCAGTCGTCCTGATGGCGCATGAGCCGGATATCTTTACCCGCGTGCCGGATCGTGTGGCGCTGACCCTGTCGGGGCACACCCACGGCGGACAAGTACGCCTGTTGGGCTGGTCCCCCGTCGTGCCGTCGCGATTTGGCAACCGGTATGCCTACGGACATGTGCGCGAAACGGGGCGCGATCTGGTGGTTTCCGGCGGCATTGGCTGTTCGATCATGCCAGTGCGGTTCGGTGTGGTGCCAGAGATTACGGTGATCGAGGTTTCGTCAGATCAAAGCGCAGGAGCTTGATCTTCTTCTGGACAAAGCACGTCGCTTTGGCATTTTTGTCTGCAAGCGTTAGTTGTGTGAATGGCCTAGAGATACTGCAATGACCGAGTATTCCAGGACAACACTTCCGCCCATCGAACGATTTGAGCATGTGTTTGGACAAAGACGGCCCCTAGGGTGGATCGTCTTTTCCATGATTACGTTGGTTTCGAACCTCTATTTGATCTGGCCGTCATGGCCCCTGACATGGCCAGAAACGATAGCGGGAGGAGTTACTCTGGTATTTGTCTGCTTGTCGCCACTCTGCTTGGTGGCCGGCGTTTGGATCATCTTCAAGGAACTCTTGCGCCGCCAACGCGGGCAGCTGTTGCCGCCACTGGAGCAAGTCGAAGTGGTGGTCGACAGTTCTGGTATCTTTCATATCTCTCAAGGTGTTACGGGACATATTGCATGGCATGCAATCTTGTCCGTCGACGAGCGTGAGGGAATGTACTTTCTGCAAGTGAAAAAAGAAGGCGGCATCGGATCAGCGGTCATCGCTCCGTGGATTTTTGATCAGGATGAACGCGTCCGTGTTTTTGCCGTAATGGACCACTATTTGCCCGGATGGCAGAAAATGAAGCCCGTCTGACGCAGGCCGGTGCCCACCTGGGGCTATCCTGCCACTCAGGAACAAGGCATTCTGAACGTCAGGAGGATACCATTAATGAACCAGATGACGGCGGCGCCCTTTGTGGCGGAAACCCTGGAACAAGGCGTGCTAACCCTCACTCTGGGACGGGCGCCTGCGCACCCGCTCTCGCGAGAGATGATCGGAGCGCTTCACGGCGCAATCCTGCGGGCCGGGCAGGATGATGCGGTTCGGGTGATCGTGATCCACGGGCCGGGGCGGATTTTCTGCGCGGGGCATGACTTGAAAGAGATTGCGCGCCACCGCGCAGATGCAGACGAGGGGCGGGCATATGTCGAAGATCTGTTTCAAGCCTGCTCCCAGATGATGCTGGACATCACCCAAAGCCCCAAGCCGACGATTGCCATGGTCGAAGGCATCGCCACCGCTGCTGGTCTGCAAATGGTGGCGGCATGCGATCTGGCCTATGCCTCGGCTGATGCAACATTCTGCCTGCCGGGCGTTCAAAATGGTGGGTTCTGCACCACGCCTGCGGTCGCTGTCTCTCGCGTCATCGGGCGCAAGGCGGTGATGGAGATGGCCCTGACCGGCGCAGTCTATGACGCCGATTGGGCCTTGGCCAACGGGTTGATCAACCGGGTTCTGCCATCCGACCAACTGTCCCAGCACGTTCATGACCTTGCAAAGACGTTGGCAACCCGTGCGCCGGGTCCGGTCAGCAAGGGCAAACAGACGTTGCACCAACACCTCGATCTGCCGCTGCGAGAGGCCTATGATCTGGCCACCCCGGTCATGGTCGAGCATTTCATGGACCCCGCCCGAAGGCGGTTCGATTGGAGCGGCTGAGGCCCTTGCCATCCCCGCAAAGCCCGGTCACATCTGACCGGCAGAGAGGGGATTGCAGATGAGCCAGACATTGAGTGGCGTTTTGGCCATGATCACCTCATGCGTGGTTTGGGGGCTGTCGCCGATCTACTACAAGCTGCTCGATCACGTGCCCCCGGCCGAGTTGCTGTCGCATCGCACCCTGTGGGCCGTGGTTTTCTTTGCAGTGCTTCTGGTTTTGCAGGGCCGGATGGGCGAGTTGCGCCAAGCCTTGCGTGGTCGCAAACAGGTGCTGCTTTTGTTCGTCGCCTCGCTCATGGTGGCGACGAACTGGTTCTGCTTCATCCTGTCCATCCAGATCGGCAAGACGACCGAGGCCTCGTTGGGATACTATATCTTTCCGTTGATGGCCGTGCTGATCGCGCGGTTCTGGTTTGCCGAACAGCTAGCCATGGGGCAGTGGCTGGCGGTGGTCTTGGCGACTTTGGCGGTGGTGATCCTGACTTGGGGGCTGGGCGTGGCGCCTTGGATCGCTCTGTTCATCTCGACCACCTTTGCGCTCTACGGGGCGATCAAAAAGGGGCTGCCTTTGGGGCCAGTGATCTCGGTCACGGCTGAAATCCTGCTGGTCCTGCCGCTGTGGCTGATGGTGATGGGCTGGTATCACCTGCAAGGGCAGGGCAGTTTTGGAACGGACCTGACCATTAGTCTACTGTTGATGGTGTCGGGGCCACTGACGGCGGTGCCGCTGATCCTGTTCAGCTACGCCGCCCGCCGAGTGGCGTTGTCGACCCTTGGGTTGCTGCAATACATCAACCCCACGCTGCAATTCCTGTGTGCGGTGATGATTTTTGGCGAGCCGTTTTCACAATGGCACGCCATTGCCTTTCCCTTGATCTGGGTGGCGCTCGCAGTGTTTTCGGTCTCGGCCTTGCGTCAGGACAGGGCCTCGCGCAAGGCTGTCATGGTGGCCTCGGGGGTATCTACCCAGGTGACAAAATCCCCAAGCGATGCATCGGCAAACCCCTGATCCATGGTGTGTTCCATCAGATCACGCAGCTTGTCCCAATAGCCATCAACGTTCATCACCAGGATCGGTTTGTCGTGCAGGCCCAATTGGCGCCAGGTCAGCGCCTCGAAATACTCGTCCAGCGAGCCGGGACCACCGGGCAGCACAACGACCGCATCAGCGTTCATGATCATCACCTTCTTGCGCTCGTGCATCGTCTCGGTCACGACAAAACTGGTGAGGTCGGTCTTGCCCACTTCGCGGTTCAAAAGATGCGTTGGGATGACGCCGAAGGTGTCACCACCTGCGGCCTGGGCCGCGCGCGCAACGGCCCCCATCAGCCCCACATCACCCGCGCCATAGACCAGTCGCCAGCCCTCGTTGGCAAGCATTGTCCCAAAGGTTTCAGCAGCCTGTGAATATGCAGGCATTGCTCCGAAGCGCGATCCGCAATACACACAGACGGATTTGACAGTCATGGGCAAGCCTTTCAGGTGGAATAAACAAGCGTTTTGACCCCTGATAGCGGGATTGTGTGGCTGGCTCAACTGCGCGGTTGGTGATCTGGGATGGGGCCCGGATCATGCGCCGTGGATGGGGAAGGAAGAACATGGCAGCGAGTGCCGGAGCTGGAGGGCTGAGTGCCCTTGGATGGGTCGTTGTGGCAGGCGGCGTTGCCGTTGTTGGGGCCGCAGGCCTATATTTTTCAGGGGTTTTGACGCCAGAACCCGAAGTTGAGCAGGTGGCTGTGGCCGAGCCCAAGCCGGACCCTGCGCCCGTGCAAGCCACCGAACCGGTAAAAACCGAACCAGCGGCGCCCGTATCCACTGAAAGCGCCGATCCCGACCCGGTCGAGGCGACTGAAGAAATGGCAGAAACGCAGGCCCTGCCTGACGACACTGCTCCCGAATCTGAAGACGTTGCCGAAGCTACGGAGACGTCCCAGGCCGCGCCTGAGCCGGAACAGACTGTTGAGGCAGAGCCCGAAGAGGCTGCGAACCCCGAGCCGGTGGCAGAGCCAGTCGCGGAAGAAGAACCCCAAGCGGCTCCTGAACCGGGTGTTCCTGCATTGGCGGCACCGTCGCTTGATACGATCCGTATCGAACCCGATGGATCGGCCATTCTTGCAGGTAAAGCGGCGCCAGGCAGCGAATTGTCTATCCGTTTGAACGGGACCGAAATCGAACGCGCCCAGGTTGACCGCAGCGGCGCATTTGCCCTGTTCCTGACCTTGCCGTTCAGCGACGCACCGCGTGGCCTGAGCCTCATCGCCGAATTGGACGGTCAGACCGCACAGTCCGACGATTACCTGTTGGCGGCTTTGCCGAAGCCGCAACCGGTGCAAGTGGCCGAAGCCGTGGTCGAGCCAGAGGAAGAGGCCCCTGCATCCGAGGCACCGCAGGCTGACCCTCAGCCCGAGGCTGAAACAACATCGCAAGAGCCTCAGCCGACACCGACCAAGGACACGGTCGAACCCGAAGCCCCGCAAGTGGCGGAAACTGAGGCGCCCGCCGATCCGGCACCTGTTGCCGAAGAGGTGGAGACAACGGTTGCCGACGCGCAAGAGACTGCGCCTGAACCGGTTCAGGTGACAGAGGCCGAACCGGCGGCTGTCCCTGAGCCCGTGCAACAGACAGAACAGGTGGCCAGCACAGAGGCGCCGACCGAGGAGGCGGCGGAAGAAGCTGTTGCACAGGCCGCACCCGATGCGCCTGCAAAAGCGCCGGACACTACGGAAACTGCGGCGAATGAAAAGACCCCCGAGCCTGAAGAGCCAGTCCAGGAAGAGCCGCGTGCGGTGGCCATCCTGAAGTCGGACGAAAAGGGTGTGGAACTGGTTCAGGCCCCAACGCCTTCTGAACCAGATGTCGAAACGCAGGTCGCTTTGGATACGATCGGCTATTCCGATGCAGGTGACGTGCAACTGACGGGCCGAGCCACTCAAGGCGCGCTTGTACGGGTCTATCTGAACAATTTGGCGGTCTCGGACGTTGTCACCGACACCGAGGGCCGTTGGCGCGGAGAGCTGGATGACGTGACCCCCGGTATTTATACGCTGCGCGTCGATGAGCTGGGGCCTGGTGATGTGGTGCTCAGCCGCTTGGAAACCCCGTTCAAACGCGAGGCTCCCGAGGTATTGCAACCCAAAGAGCCGGAACCCGGGATTGCCCCGGAAACGCCCGCGATCCGGGCCGTCACGGTGCAAAAGGGCGACACCCTGTGGGCCATCTCGCGCGAGCGCTATGGTGACGGTGTGCTCTATGTCAAAGTGTTCGAGGCCAACCGGCGCGCCATTCGCAACCCGGATCTGATTTATCCCGGACAGGTGTTCAATATCCCGGAATAGCGTTGCATTCCGGCCCCATAGAACCATCATGTCAGGCGTGAACAAAACAAAGGCAGGCCATGCGACGCAGCGCGCCCACCCATTCTGACGACACCGTATCGGACACCGAGCGCCGCTCGGGCTGGCGCACGCTACGCAAGGTGGCACCGTATCTCTGGCCTGACGGAGAAGCCTGGGTAAAGCGCCGGGTCGTCTTTGCGATGGTGATGCTGATTTTCGCAAAGATCATCGCCGTTTACACGCCGATCCTCTACAAAGGCGCGGTCGACGGTCTGGCTGGTGAAGGTGTGCCGCCTTTGGCCTTGGGGGCTGTTGGACTGACCGTTGCCTATGGCGTGGCGCGGATGATGACGGTGGGCTTTCAGCAGCTGCGCGATGCGATTTTCGCCCCCGTGGGCCAGCGCGCGCTCAGGGCTTTGGCCTTGGAAACCTTCCGCCACATTCACCGCTTGTCGATGCGCTATCACATCACGCGCAAGACCGGGGGCCTCAGCCGCATCATCGAGCGGGGGGTCAAGGGCGTCGAGTTTCTGCTGCGGTTCATGCTCTTTTCCATCGGGCCACTGATCCTGGAATTGATGATGATCGCCGTGGTTCTGCTGTGGTTGTTTGACGTCTGGTATCTGGTGATCGTTGCCGTCACCATTGCGTTCTACATCTGGTTCACCTTTGCCGTCACCGAATGGCGGGTAAAGCTGCGGCGCGAGATGAATGATCAGGACACCGATGCCAACCAAAAGGCGATCGACAGCCTGCTGAATTTTGAAACGGTCAAATACTTTGGCGCCGAAGAGCGCGAGGCGCTGCGGTATGACGCTTCGATGCGGGCCTATGCGCGGGCCGCGCTCAAGACGTCGTATTCGCTGGCGTTCCTGAACTTTGGCCAGTCGCTGCTGATCACCGCCGGTCTGGTGGGCGTCATGGTGTTGGCTGCGGTTGGCGTGCAAAACGGCAGCCTGACGGTGGGCGATTTCGTCATGGTCAACGCCTATATGATCCAGATTACAGTGCCGTTGAATTTCCTGGGCACCGTCTATCGCGAAATTCGGCAGTCGCTGGTGGATATGGGCGAGATGTTCGACCTGCTCGAACAACCGTCCGAGGTGTCCAACAAAACCAATGCCAAGGCCCTGCAGGTCAACGGCGGAGAGATCACGCTGGATAACGTGCAGTTTGGCTATGACGCAGACCGCGAGATCCTGAAGGGTGTGTCGTTGACCGTGCCTGCGGGCAAGACCGTGGCGGTTGTGGGCTCTACCGGGTCTGGCAAGTCCACCATCGGGCGGCTGTTGTTCCGGTTCTATGACGTGACCGGCGGCGCGCTGAAGATCGACGGGCAGGATGTGCGCGACGTGACACTTTCCAGCCTGCATGACGCCATCGGCGTGGTGCCGCAGGACACGGTGCTGTTCAATGACACGATCCGCTACAACATCGCCTATGGCCGGGAAAATGCCACGCAGGACGAGGTCGAAGAGGCCGCGCGCGCGGCGCAGATCCACGACTTCATCGAAGGTTTGCCCGAAGGGTACGACACCAAGGTGGGCGAGCGGGGGCTCAAGCTGTCGGGCGGCGAAAAACAGCGGGTAGGCATTGCGCGCACCTTGCTCAAGAACCCGCCGATCCTGCTGTTGGACGAGGCGACCAGTGCGCTTGACACCGAGACTGAACAAGAGATCAAAGAGGCGCTTGCGCGCGCAGGTAAGGGGCGTTCGGTGATCACCATCGCTCACCGCCTGAGCACCATCGCCGAGGCCGATCTGATCGTGGTTTTGGACCAGGGCAAGATCGCTGAACAGGGCACCCATGACGCGCTGCTGACGGCCAGGGGCCGCTATGCGCAGTTGTGGAACCGGCAACAGGCCGACGCTGACGTGGCCTGAGGCCTGTTGCGCGGTAGGGGTCCGCACGGCTAGGCTGGTTCGGATTGCACCGTGCAGCCCGGAGGCCTGAATGCTGAAAACCCTGCGATTTCTGATCATTGCGGCGCTCTGCTACGTCGTTGCCAGCTTTGGCTTTCAATGGCTGTTCCCGGTGCCCCATGATCCGGATCGTGCGAATTCAACCGCTTTGCCTGCCAGTGAACAGACGACTCTGGGCGCGGTTGTGCTGCCGTTGATGGGACAACATCCGGGCACTTCGGGCGTGGCGGGGTTGCAGGATGGGGCCGCTGCTTTTGCCGCGCGGCTCTTGTTGATCGATGCCGCCGAGCAGAGCCTCGATGTGCGGTATTACATCTGGCAAAAGGACATCACCGGTCTGCTGCTGCTGGACGCGGTTCAGCGCGCGGCAGAGCGCGGCGTGCGGGTGCGATTGCTGCTGGATGACAATGGGACGCCCGATCTGGACCCCGAACTGGCCGAGATGGACGCGCATGACAACATCGAGGTGCGCCTGTTCAACCCCTTCATGCTACGCAGCCCGCGCATGGTGTCATACCTGCTGGATTTCGGTCGCATCAACCGCCGGATGCACAACAAAAGCTTGACCGTGGACGGGGTGGCAACCGTGGTCGGTGGGCGCAATGTCGGGGACATCTATTTTTCGCGCAGCGAAGGGGTGAACTATTTCGACATGGATGTCGTGGCCATTGGGGATGCGGCGGCGGATGTGTCGGAAGACTTCGATCTATACTGGACCAGCCCTTCGGCGGTTCCGGTTGGCGATGTGCTGACGCCCAGACCTGCGGGGGGCGGTATCCTTGAGGCCTCGGTCGCGCAGATCAAGGCGCGGCCCGGCGGCGCAACCTATGCCGATAGCGTGCGCGCCTCACATCTGATGGAGGAGTTGCTGGACGATGCGCGCGGCTTTGACTGGGTGCCGATGCAGATGGTCAGCGACAGCCCGGTCAAGGGGCAGGGGGCGGCGCAGGATGACGACCTGATGATGACGCGGCTGATCAAGCTGCTGCCAAAACCGCAAGTCGAGGTGAGCGTGATCTCGGCCTATTTTGTGCCCGGCAACCGGTTTACCGAGGTGCTGACCACCTGGGCGGGCGAAGGGATCCGCGTGCGCACGCTGACCAACGCGCAAGAGGCCACCGATGTGCTGCCGGTGCATTCGGGCTATGTGCCCTATCGCGACCGGCTGATTGACGGTGGGGTCGAGGTCTATGAGCTGAAATCAGATCAGGTCAAACCGGACCTGCTGGAGCAATTCGGGCTGGTCGGTTCATCGAACACCAGCCTGCACGCCAAGACGTTCGAAATCGACGGCAGGCTCATCTTTGTGGGCTCGTTCAACTTTGACCCCCGTTCGGCACGTTTGAACACCGAAATGGGGTTCCTGATCGACAGCGCCGACCTGGCCAGCGCAATGGCCCGCGGTCTCGACCGCCAACTGCCGGAGCGGGCATATCTGGTCGAGAGGGGCGCCAGTGGGGACCTGCACTGGATCGAGACGGACCGCGAGGGGGGCGAGCGCATCTATCCCCGGGAACCAAAAACCACCGCGCTGAGCCGCGCGGTGGTTTGGATCATGGGGCTGTTGCCCATTCAGTGGATGCTTTGAGCGTTTCGATAACAACCAAGCGATAAGAGGATCGCAAGTGTCCTGACAGGGCGAAGCGCGGCAAGGTATTTGCGATACCTCTTTTGTCGAAACGCTTTGATTATTCGGCGGCCTGCAAAGGCCCCCCAATCTTGGGCAGATCCTCTTCGGCCTCGGGCTTGGGCTTTGAGACCGGGGCATCTTCCCAGATGATCTCGGTTGCTTGCAGCTTTTTCGCCGACTTGTTCAGGCGCATGTCGCGGGCGATCCGGCTGGACCGGCCACGGGTGGCGCGGGCCAGCATGCGACCGATCCAGACCGCATAGGTCGTGAACCAGACCCGCAATGCCAGGAACGAGGGCGTCACGATCAGTGTCAGCACCGTTGCGATGCCCAGACCAAAGACCACCGCTGTTGCCAGCTGCTTCCACCACAATGCCGTGGGGCTGTCGATGGAATAGCCGCCACCGATGAAGTCCAGGCTGAGGCCGAACATCATCGGCGTCAGACCGGCCATCGTGGTGATGGTTGTCAGCAGAACCGGACGGATACGCGCCTCGGCGGTGCGAATGATCGCCTCGATCCGGGGCATATAGCGGCTGTATTCCTGATAGGTGTCGATCAGAACGATGTTGTTGTTCACCACGATCCCCGCCAAAGCCACGATACCGGTGCCGGTCATGATGATCGAGAACGGCTGTTGCATGACCATCATCCCGATCAGAACGCCGGTCGTGGACAGGATCACCGCCAGCAGAACCAGGACCGAGTTGTAGAAACTGTTGAACTGCGCCAACAGGATCACGAACATCAACCCGAGCGCGGCAAGGAAGGCGCTGGACAGGAATGCCTGGCTTTCGGCCTGTTCTTCCTGATCCCCGGTCCATTCCCATTCCAGACCCGCGGGCAGGGGGTTGGCCTCCAGCCACTCGGTCAGCACGCCGATGCGTTCGTTGGGGTTGATCGGCACAAACTGCGCGCCGTCGACGATGGCGGTCGTCAGCGTGTCGATATCTGCGTCGTCCAAGAACGTCACCACATCAAACTCTGCCCCTGCGGCATTGGTGACAGCGGGGCCTTGAGCTGATGCGCCTTCGGGTACTGCGCGCAGGACCGCAAGGCGAGTTTTACTGTCATCGCCAGCGGCCAATTCAAGGCTAACCAACCCAGGTTCCACATCCGATTTGACGTCAAAGTACCGTTTCTGATCGACGCGTTTGATTTCCGACAGTTTCGCCACCGGTTTGCGGGTGATGAAGTTTGCCAGCGGTACCAGCCCGTCCGGCGTGCGCACCCGCAGGGTGTCGAGCGTCGACAGAACCCGGTCGCTGTCGGGCAGGCGGACGCGGATCTCGATCTCTTCGTCGCTGTCGTTGGGGCGCATTTCACCCAGCAGGATGCCGCGTGTCACCAGCTGCACCATCGCGCCCACGGTGGCCACATCGGCGCCATAGCGACCGGCCTTGGCCACGTCGACCGAGATTTCCCAGTCGATGCCGGGCAGAGGCAGGGTGTCTTCGATCTTGATCAGACCGGGGACCGTATCGAAATGCGCGCGCGCCTCGGCGGTGCTTGCCACCAGTTGCTCCCAATCATCACCCTTGATGCGCAGGTGAATGGGCTTGGCTGATCCGGGGCCTTGCTCCAATGCCTCGATCTCGGCCACGATGCCGGGCAGTTTCGCCAGCTCGACGTTGATCTCGTCAATCACCGTGTTGCCGTCATAGTCGGTCGCGGTCACTTCGCGGGACAGTAGCCCGTAGAACCAGGTCTCGGTTTCGGTGGGGCGGTTTTCCCACGGAATCATCTCGAACTGAACCTGACCAACCGTATCGGCAGGCGATTGGCCGCCCCCTGGGCCGCCGGTGTCCAGACCACCTTCGCCCGCGAAGGAGAACACGTTGATGACCGCCGGATGCTCGGCGATGATGTCCTCGACCTGACGGACCATCTCGTCTTTCTCGGTCAGGGACAGGTTGCCCCGTGCACGGACATAGGTCGTGGCCTGTTCAGGTTCGTTTTCGACAAAGAACTCGACCCCGCGCGAATTGGCCGGGAAGAGGATTGCCACCACGTAGAAGACCGCGCCAAACACAACCGCGATAGACACAATCGGCATGATTGGGTTGCCAACGAGGAATTTTACCACATGGCCGAACGGGGTATGTCCGGTCTGGGTGCGAACTTCACGCGCTTCGAACGTTACCTTGGCCGCGCTCAGTGTGATCGACGCCGCAAAGGCCGACAGAACAAAGAACAGGGCACCCGCAATCGATCCTCCGGGCAGCAGATAGTCCGGGTTCAGCATCTGCATCGCGCCCAGGAACATCCCGTAAAGGGCAGGGGGAACAAGCACTGCGCGTACAATCCAAGGGGTGCGTGACCGCAGCCAGTTCGACGCAGTGGTAAAGGTCCGGCTGATGCGACCCGAGACACCGCCCACAACAGGCAGATAGACCAATGCAACCACCAGCGACGCCGACAGAACAAAGATCAGGGTCACGGGCAGCATGCCCATGAACTCACCCGGAACGCCTGGCCAGAACAGCATCGGAAGAAAGGCACAGAGTGTCGTCGCCGTGGACGAGATGACCGGCCAGAACATGCGCTTGGCGGCCTCGACGTAAGCATGCATCGGGCCGATGCCGTCCTTGATGCGTTTGTCAGCGTATTCCACCACAACGATGGCGCCATCGACCAGCATCCCCACGGCGAGGATCAGACCAAACATCACGATGTTTGAAATGCTGACACCCATGAGTGCGAGAAAGGCAAAACAGAGCAGGAAAGAGGTCGGGATGGCAAAACCGACGAGCAGCGCGGCACGGCTGCCAAGGCTGGCCAGAACCACGATCATCACCAGTGCCACAGCCGTCAGAACCGAGCCCTCAAGCTGGCTCACCATCGAGCCGACAACGCGGCTCTGGTCGTTCGAGGTGTCAACACGGATCGCGGTTTTCAGCTCTTCGGGCCATTCCGAGCGGGATTGTGCCAGAACCACTTTGACCTGCTCGACCGTGTCGATCAGGTTATACCCCTTGCGCTTGACCACCTGCAGGGCGACGGTGGATTCCCCATCGAACCGCGCGGTGCCTGCGCGATCCTCAAACGTGTAATTGATCTGCGCCAGCTCACCCAAGGTTACGACACGGTCGCCGTTGACCTTGACGGGCAGGTCATAGACATCCTCGGCCGTCTTGAACGACGACGGGATCTTGACCGAAAACGTGCCCTGATCGCTTTCGACTTCACCAGCGGCGATCAGCTGGTTGTTGTTGTTCACCACATTGATCAGCTCGGCAGCAGTGACATTGTACGCCTCAAGCCGCAGGGGATCGATGACCACTTCGAGCATCTCGTCACGGTTGCCTGCAATCCCGGCCTCGAGAACGGAATCCAATGTTTCAATGTCATCCTGAAGGTCCTTGGCGATGCGCGCCATGGTCCGTTCCGGGACATCGCCGGTCAGGCTGATGATGACGATCGGGAATTCCGAGAAGTTGATCTCGGTGATCGAGTATTGTTCGGCGCCATCGGGAAAGTTTGCCTGCGCGGTGTTCATCGCGTCGCGCACATCGGCAATGGTCGCGGATTTGTCCCAGCCGAATTCGAACTCCAGCAGCACACCGGCATAGTTTTCAGCCGCCGTGGCGGTCATCTTGTCCAGGCCGTCGATGTCCACCATCTCGGTTTCCATCGGCTTGATCAGCAGGTTTTCACTGTCCTCTGCCGAAATGCCCGGAAACTGGGTCGAGATGAAGAGCATCGGGATATCGATGTCCGGCTCGCCTTCTTTGGGCAGGTTCACATAGGAATAGCCTCCGATCACCAGCGAGATGATGATGAAGGCGATGACCATCCGCGCCCGGGACGCGGCCCAGTCGACGATGCCGGTCATTGCGCGGCCTCCTCATAGGTGGGCGCAACACGGACGCCTTGGGTCACGAACTCCTGGCCCACGACGATCACGTCAGCCCGTTCGGCCAAACCGCTTACCCATACACCATCGGACTGGTCCTTGATCAG
Organism: Falsiruegeria mediterranea M17; assembly: GCF_900302455.1. Classification (GTDB taxonomy): domain Bacteria; phylum Pseudomonadota; class Alphaproteobacteria; order Rhodobacterales; family Rhodobacteraceae; genus Falsiruegeria; species Falsiruegeria mediterranea. The sequence goes on along the minus strand of NZ_ONZG01000007.1, from coordinate 276,661 downwards.
GCCGACTGGGTGGAATTGAACGATGTTGTCTGCGCCTACGACGCGGACGCCCAGTTGGCCATCATTGTTCAACGTCAGCGACGATTGCGGCAGCAGATGTGCCAACGTGCCGTCCGAGGCGATGCCGATGGTGGCGGTCTGGCCATCACGGATCAACAATTCGTCGTTTGGAACGGTGATCTCGACCTCGAATGTGCGGGTGGTGGGGTCGGCGGAGCGGCTGAGGAAGGTCACGCGACCCCGGACCTCAAGCCCGGTGGCCAGACGGGCGCCGGCAGGCGATCCCACGGTCACACGGTTCACTTCGGTTTCGGGAACAAAACCCACCAGTTTGATGGGGTTCAACTGGATCACGGTCGCGCACAGGGTACCGGGCTGCATCAGGCTGCCGATCTCGGCTGTGTCGCTTTCCAGCAGGCCACGGAAGGGGGCAGTGATGGACAGACGTGCGATCTCGCGCTCGGCGGCGGCCACGGCGGCGGTGGCGGCCTCGATACCCGCTTTGGTTGCCTCAAGCCCGGATTTCGCGCTTTCGATCCCGGCTTCGGCCGAGCTGACGGCGGCTTCGGTCGCAACGCGGCGGGTTTCCGAGGCGTAGCCACCTTCGGACAGTTTCTGCGCCGCGTTGTTGTTGATTTCTGCTTCCAGCAGGCGGGCTTTGGCCTCTTCCAGGCGAGCTTCGGCCTCTGGGACACGGCTTTCCGCTTCAAGCTTGCGGGCGTTCATTTCGGCCAGCACGGCGTCACGGGTGCCGGTGTCCAACTGACAGAGCAAATCGCCTGCCTCGACAAAGGCCCCTTTGCGTTTGGGTTCGGAAACCACGACGGCGGATGTCTCGGCGCGCACCTCGACCTGGCGGATGGCGCGGGTCTGGCCACGCAGGACCACGGCGCTGTCGATCTGACGGGCTACAGATTTCAGCGCGACCACGCCAACGGCGCTTTCGGTGGCCTGTGCAACCGCTTCGACGGTCTCGTCCGGCATATCCGACGCTGTGGCCTCTTGCGCCTGGGCCGCGTTGCCTTTTGCGAATGCGAGCAGCTTCTCACGCTCGAACACCGCCAGATAAAGCCCGGCCGTAACCAGAATTGCAGTGATGAAAGGGATCAATCGCATATCGCGCTTTCCTAGTTTTACTTGGTTCTGTCCTTCGCGCCTCAGTCGACACTTGGAGACCACATGGGGTCTCGAATTTGTATTGTCTACACTAAACCGAACAGTTCAGATCACTTTTTTTAACTTTGGCACACTTGAGGCAGGCAAATGACGCATTTCCAACACTTGGCTTGATGCAAACGGCACGGTATGAGGGGCATCAACAACATGCACCAGGGGGCAGGGATGAGCGATACCGACAGTTTCATTGACGAGGTAACCGAAGAGGTTCGCCGCGACCGCATGTATCTGTTGCTGCGCCGCTATGGCTGGATCGCCGCTGTGGTTGTCATCGGCGTGGTTGGTGGTGCTGCGTACAACGAAATCCGCAAATCGCAGGCCACGGCCAGCGCGCAGGAGTTGGGCGACGACATCATTGCGGCATTGGCCGTCAATGACGCTGCGGACCGCGCCACCAATCTGGCCGCGATCGAAGCGGGGTCCCCAAGCGGGCAGGCCGTGGTTGAGATGTTGGCGTCTGCCGCGCAGGCCAACTCGGATCAGGTTGCTGCTGCAGTCGATGGGTTGAACAAGGTCGCCACCAATAGGGATCTGCCCGAAATCTACCGCCACATCGCCACGTTCAAGGCGCTGACCCTGCAAACCGACACTTTGCCCGTGGCCGACCGGCGCCAGCAGTTCAGCGCCTTGGCCGCTCCGGGTGCCCCATTGCGTTTGCTGGCTGAAGAACAGCTTGCCTTGATTGACGTGTCCGAGGGCGATGCGCAGGCGGGCATTGACCGTTTGCAGGCGATCTTGCAGGACTCCGAAGCAACCACAGACTTGCAACAGCGTGCAAGCCAGTTGATTGTGGCCTTGGGCGCAACACCCGAGCTCCTGCCGGGACAGCAAGGCTGAGCCGGGCCGCTTCAGAGCCCGGGAACAACAGGAATTGAACAGGACAACAGGCCAGAGCGATGATTGCAAAGTTTTCCGTTTCCCGTGCCGGGGCCGCGTTTTTGGGCGGGTCATTGCTGCTTTTGTCGGCCTGTGCCGAGCCTGAGCTTATTCTGCCTGGCGAGCGCGAGGATATTCGCGGTGCCGATGAAACCGTCGCGGTCGAGAACCAGTCCACCCCCATCAGCCTGCCGAAACAGGTCAGCAATGCCAGCTGGGCACAGAACTATGGCACACCGGCCTTTCGCATCAACAATGCCGCGATGCGAGCCACGCCTCAGCTGATCTGGTCTACGCCGATCGGGGATGGGGATGAACGGCGCCGCCGGATCACCGCCGATCCTGTTGTCGCGGGGGGGCTGATCTATACGTTGGATTCCGGTGCCACCGTGACCGGTGTTGCGCCCAACGGGGGCGTGGTCTGGTCGACAGATCTGGTGCCTGACGGTGACGACGCCGGGCAAGCCACCGGTGGTGGTATGGCCTATGACGGAGGCATTCTCTATGTCTCCTCCGGGTTTGGCCGCCTGACGGCTCTGGACGCCAAAACGGGCGCCGTGCGCTGGCGTCAAAAGTTGAGTGCCACCGGCAGCGGGACACCGACGATCCGCGACGGGTTGTTGTATCTGGTGGCGGGCGATGAAACCGCTTGGGCCATCAATACCAAAGACGGCCGCATTGCCTGGCAGCTGAGTGGAACGCCGAGCGTCGGCAATGTTCTGGGTGCGCCCGCTCCGGCACTGACGTCGGATCTGGTCATCTTTGCCTTCGGGTCGGGCGACCTCATCGCCTCGTTCCGCAAGGGCGGCATTCGACGCTGGTTCGCCTCGGTCACCGGCGAGCGCAAGGGCCGCGCTGCTTCACGCATCGGCGATGTGACCGGTAGCCCGGTCATCTCGGGCAGTACCATCTACGCGGGCAACCATTCGGGTCGCACGGTGGCCTTTTCCGCCGAAACAGGTGAACGCAAGTGGACCGCGACCGAAGGCGCAGTTGGCCCGGTCTGGCCAGTGGGCGATAGCGTGTTCCTGGTCAGCGACCGAAGCCAGCTGATGCGCCTGAGCGCGTCGGACGGTTCCGTGATCTGGGCACGTGATCTGCCCGGATTCGTCAAGGACAAGCCTCGCAAGCGCGGCGCGGTCTTTGCTCATTATGGTCCGATCCTGGCCGGAGGGCGCATTGTTTTGGCCTCGAACGATGGCTATTTGCGCCTGTATAACCCCACTGATGGCGCCCTGTTGGGGCAGGTTGAGGTCCCTGGTGGCGCCACCACAGGGCCCGTGGTGGCCGGCAATACGCTTTACGTTGTCGGTGCCAAAGGGCAATTGCACGCTTTCCGTTGACGATCAGATGCGCTAAAGGGCGCATCTTGAGTCCTTTGCAAAGTTTGAAACCATGTCGATGACCCTCGCCATCGTGGGGCGCCCCAATGTGGGCAAATCCACTCTGTTCAACCGCCTTGTGGGCAAACGCCTGGCCCTGGTCGACGACCAGCCGGGGGTGACGCGTGACCTGCGCGAAGGCGAAGCACGCCTGGGCGATCTGCGCTTTACCGTGATCGACACCGCCGGTCTGGAGGACGCAAACGACGACAGCCTGCAGGGTCGTATGCGGCGCCTGACCGAACGCGCGGTGGACATGGCGGACGTGTGCCTGTTCATGATCGACGCCCGGGTTGGCGTGACGCCGACCGACGAGATTTTTGCCGATATCCTGCGCAAACGCGCCGATCATGTGATCTTGGCCGCGAACAAGGGCGAAGGCTCTGCTGCCGATGCGGGCGTGCTCGAGGCGTTTGCCCTGGGTCTGGGTGAACCCATTCGCCTTTCGGCCGAGCACGGCGAGGGGATGAACGACCTCTACACCCATTTGATGCCGCTGGCGGACAAGATGGCCAAACAGGCTGAGGAACACGCGCCTGTTACCGACATCGAATTGTCAGACGATGATGACGAAGACGACCTCAAGGCGCCCGCCATCACCGCCGACAAACCGTTGCAGGTCGCGGTTGTGGGTCGTCCCAACGCGGGCAAGTCGACGCTGATCAACAAGATCCTGGGTGACGACCGCCTGCTGACGGGCCCCGAGGCCGGGATCACCCGCGATGCCATCTCGCTGCGCACCGAATGGTCTGGTACGCCGATGCGGATCTTTGACACCGCAGGCATGCGCAAAAAGGCCAAGGTCCAGGAAAAGCTTGAAAAGCTGTCCGTATCGGACGGGCTGCGCGCGGTGAAATTCGCCGAAGTTGTTGTGGTGCTGTTGGATGCGGAAATTCCTTTTGAACAGCAAGATCTACGGATCGCCGATCTGGCGGAACGCGAAGGGCGTGCGGTTGTTGTGGCGGTCAACAAATGGGACGTCGAAGAGAACAAGCAAGAAAAACTGCGCGATCTGAAGGAGGCGTTCAACCGGCTGCTGCCGCAGCTGCGTGGGGCGCCGCTGATTACGGTTTCGGCCAAAACAGGACGAGGTCTGGAACGTCTGCATGATGCGATCTTGCGCGCCCATGATGTGTGGAACCGTCGGGTGCCGACAGCAGCGTTGAACCGCTGGTTGATTGGCATGCTTGAGCAACACCCCCCGCCAGCCCCACAAGGCAAGCGGATCAAACTGCGCTACATGACGCAGGCCAAGACGCGTCCACCGCATTTCGTGGTGATGTGCTCGCATCCCGACAAGACACCAGACAGCTACTCGCGCTATCTGGTGAACGGACTGCGCGAAGATTTCGACATGCCGGGCACGCCGATTCGCCTGGTGTTGCGCGGGCAGGGGGACAAGAACCCCTACAAGGGCAAGCGCAAGAAACAGCCCAGCAAGCTGAGCAAACACCTCAAGGGACGTCCCAGTTCCTGAACCAGGGCGCTGCGTCATCTGCGCGGCCTATCGGCCTTGCGTCCTGCGGACGGCACGAAGAGGGGGAAGGCCAGGCTCAGGCGGGCAAAGCCCACCTGAGCCTGGCCCAACGGGAGGAGACGTCCCGCAAGGGGCGTCGACGACGGGCGGGAGCACCCCCGGATTGCGTGCATTCGTCAGCAAGATTTCACCCAAGTTGCCATCAATACGGGTGACGCGCGAAAGAAATCCCGCTAAGCATGTTGTTAACGCACAAGTTTTTACCCAATCGCGCGGGTTGGGGCATGTTGTAGACTTATCAAGTTGAAATGAACCGGGCCATCCAGGGAGAGGAAGGGCATGGATCTAAGGGAACACACGCGGGCCTATTGCAAGAAAGACAACCGCTTGGCGGGGCTCAGCTATTTTGGCACCTTCGCGATCTATTTCTTGTCGCTGTATCTTGCCGTTGCGCATATGAGCTTATGGTATGTGATGCTGCCTGCGGGCATCGTGCACGCTTTTTCGGCCGTGCGCCTTTACGTGCTGCAACACGATTGCGGCCACCATTCTCTGTTCGAAACCCGCCATCAGAATGAATTGGCAGGCCATGGCCTGTCGCCTTTCACCTTTGCCCCGTTCGAGGTGATGAAGCAGAATCACAACCTTCACCACGGCGGCATCGGCAACCTGGAACACCGCGAAACCGGCGAGATCCACACCATGACCCTGCGCGAATGGACCGAGGCTGGTTTCTGGCAGCGTCTGGTCTATCGCCTTTACCGCAACCCCTTTGTTCTCGTGCCCTTGGGCTCCGCCTTTACTTACTTTATCCGGTATCGCTGGCCCAAAAATACCATGCGCTTCGGCGTGATGGGCGTCTTGCTCCACAATCTCTCGATCCTGGTCTATCTCGGGATCCTTTACGCCCTTGCAGGCACCACCGGCGTTCTGGTCTGGCTGGCATTTTCTTTCCTGGGCGGCATGATCGGCGTCTTTCTCGTCTACCTGCAGCACAATTTCGAAGACACCTATTGGGACCGCCGCCCCGACCTCGATCCACAGGTCGCAGCGCTGCAAGGATCTTCTGCGCTGGATTTCGGTTGGTTTTTCGACCTGATTGTGGCTTGCATCACGTTGCACGACATCCACCACTTCAACGCGCGCATCCCCTCGTATCGCCTGCGGGCCTGCCACTACAGCCTGCCGCCCGAGTTTGCGCCTCGCCGCATCAAGTTCCCCGAGGCGGTGGCCGCGCTCAATCTCAAGCTCTGGGACGAGGACAACAAGCGCCTCGTTCCTTTCCCAAAGGAAAAAGCGGCAGATCGAGATGAAAGGGCACTTGCACAGTAACAGGCCCCAGGTTTCACGCCATTTGCAATTTGTATATCCCGTGTATATACATTTTGTGATTGATTGACGATAACAACAGAAAGGACCTGCAATGACATCTATTTCCTCTTTGCGAGGTGTTGGTAAAGCACTGGAACTAGCGTTGACGGCGGCCGGTTTCAAAACGGTTGAAGATATCGCTGGCGCGACTGAGGAACAGTTGAGGCAGGTCCCGCGCGTCGGTGCCGCACGGGCCAAGACGCTTTTGGCTGCGGCCAAATCAGGGGCGACCGGTGGGACGCCACCTGCGGCAAAGCGCGTCCGCAAACCTGCGACCCGCAAACCCGCGGCCCGCAAGCCTGCAGCCCCTGCCACCGCTGCGCGCAAGGCTCCCGCCAAGGCGACCAAACCGGCAGTCTCATCCGACGACACCAAGGCTGCAGCGGCGAAGGCCAAGGCGCAAGCCGCTGAAAAGGCGCGCAAAGAGGCAGAGAAAGCGCGCAAGGACGAAAAGGCTCGCAAGGAAGCGGAAAAGGCCAAGAAGAAAGCCAAAACCAAGGCCAAGGCGGAAAAAGCTGCCAAGAAGATCGAAGAGCTTGAGGCCAAGATCCAGAAGGCCAAGGAAAAGGCGAAATCGAACGCTTGGGCCAAAAAGGACAAAAAGGCCAAGTCCAAAGACAAAGACAAAGACAAAGACAAATCCAAGGGCAAGCCAAAGGACAAAAAGTCCAAGAAGAAGGACAAGAAAAAGGCGAAGAAGTAACCTTCCTCGCCTTATCTGTTTTGTTTTTGGTGTGCGGTCAGCCCAGGGTGCCGTCCAGCTGCAATGTGGTTTTGCCGCCCGTATAGGGCACCAGAACCTCTGGCAGGGTCACGGTACCGTCTTCGTTCTGACCGTTCTCCAGCACCGCGATCAGGCAGCGCCCCACGGCCAGTCCCGAGCCGTTCAGCGTGTGCACAAACTGTGGCTTGCCGCCATCGGCAGGTTTGAACCGCGCGTTCATGCGGCGAGCCTGGAAGTCACCGGTGGTCGAAACCGACGAGATCTCGCGATAGGTGTCCTGACCGGGCAACCAGGCCTCGATGTCGAACGTGCGGCGCGCACCAAAGCCCATGTCGCCGGTGCAGAGCACCACGGTGCGATAGGGGATGCCCAGCTGTTCCAACAAATCCTCGGCGCAGCGCAGCATGCGCTTTTGCTCGTCGTCCGAATTGTCGGGGTGGGTCACCGACACCATCTCGACCTTTTCGAACTGGTGCTGACGCAGCATACCGGATGTGTCCTTGCCGGCACTTCCCGCTTCCGAGCGAAAACAGGCGGTGTGTGCAGTCATGCGGCGGGGCAGCTCGCCCTCGTCCAGAATGTCGCCCGCAACCGAATAGGTCAGCGTGACCTCGGATGTGGGGATCAGCCACCAGCCATTGGTGGTCTGATAGCTGTCATCGCCGAACTTGGGCAGTTTATCCGTGCCATACATCGCCTCGTCACGCACCAGAACCGGGGTCTGCGTCTCGGTCAGCCCGTTCTTGTCGACGTGCGTGTCCAACATAAACTGTGCCAAGGCACGGTGAATGCGCGCGACGCCCTTGGTCAGGTTAACAAATCGGCTGCCGGATGTCTTGACGGCGGTTTCAAAGTCCATCGCAGCTGCCACAGCGGGGATCTCGAAATGCTCTTTCGGCGCAAAGGCAAACGCACGCGGGGTGCCCCAGCGGTTCACCTCGACATTGTCGTCCTCATCTGCGCCCTGCGGCACGTCGTCTGCGGGCAGGTTGGCGATGCGGGCCAGTTGATCGGTTAGCTTGGCGTCAAGTTCTTTAGCCTCGGTCTGCATCGCGGCCACTTCGGCCTTTTTGGCCGAAACTTCGGCGCGCAGCCGCTCAAACTCGGCCTCGTCACCCTTGGCCTTTGCCGCACCAATGGCCTTGGCGGCCTTGTTCTGCTCGGCCTGAGCGGTCTCGGCGGCCAGTATCTTGGCCCGGCGCGCCTCGTCGAGTTCCAGGAGCGACGACGACATCGCATCATCCCCACGGCGAGCCAGAGCGGCATCAAAAGCGGCGGGATTTTCGCGAATAGCGCGGATGTCGTGCATGGGTCTGTTTCCCTTGAGAAGTAATGTGAGTCGATATCAGCCTTATGCCTGATGTGCAGGGCAGGGGGTAGAGGGCAGCGTTCTTATTGTTTGCACTAGGAAATGAACCTTGGTCGAAGGTGGGATGAAACCTGTTGAGACTGTCCAGACAACGGAATGCTTCAGGAGTGATGCTGCTGATGTCCGGTTCTCTACTGGATTGCAGGATTAACCTGCTTCCGATTTGGCGATCGCGATATAGTTGGTAGTTGTAAAGACCTCGTCACGTTCAGAATATCGTTTGATTTCCAGTGAACCGAACGGTGTTATGCGGTGCAAGCTAAACTCGCGCTCCGTGAAGAAGGACCAGAAATCCTTGAAATAGGTTCGGGAGTCTATGTTCGTTCCACCAAATTCGAACTGCACTGCGCGGGTGTTTCTCAGGGCTTTTTCAGCTCCCTTCAATGCCGAAAGTTCCATGCCTTCGATATCCAGCTTCAGGATGTCAATTGCCCGCCCGCCCATTTCGTTGGTCCAAAAATCGTCAAATCGTATGGTGCGGACCATTTCTGTCTGATCAAAAGAAATGTTCAAGTAGTCCAGATCCCGTTGCAGCAAGCTCCCAAGTCCTGAGCCGGGCGCATTCGAATAGAGGTTGGCTTCGCCTTCGCAATCGCTGACGGCGAACGGTATGATGTGCACTCGGGTGTCACCTTCAAAGCGCGCTTTCAATTTTTCGACGTTGAATTGTGACGGTTCAAAGGAGTAGACGGTTGCGTCTGGAAATTGACGTAGAAGTGCAGAGGTGTAGAGCCCGACATTGGCGCCGATATCAACACAGGTGCCAACCCTATCCTTGCCCAGAAGTTTTCGAATGCAATTCACCTCGGTCGAGATGGATTTGGTTCCATGACCTTTGCCAAGACCGCGTAAAACCTGCTTTTCCAAAGCTCTGAGAAATGCATGCATATGTTGTTCCTAATCAGTTGGTTCGTCGTACCAGCAGCGCGACCTTAGAAGCATTGATTGGTGCACCCAGTTTTAAATCTGATCATTTATGATGATCAACCGAGGGTATCATAGTCGAAAGGGTACTGTGATTGGAACACATCGTTCAGGCAGTGCATCCTATCGGTGGCTGGCCAGGGATGTAGAGGACAATCCGGCGGCATGAGCCGGTATCTGGCGAGCGTCGCAGGCACATCGGCTGGAACAATGATCTTTTCAAACCGGGCAGCATCTAGGTCGTTGTTCAGGTGTCGTCCATATGGGCCAGTTGGCCGTCCCAGGCTTTGGGGGGGATTTTGGCTTCGGGCGGGTCGGCAATGTAGCTGGGCGTCATGATCTGGACGTCGTTTTCGGTGAACACGGCCATGATGTTGCGGTGCAGGTCGGATTTGATGCGGGGGATCGAGGCGCCTCGGGTGGTGTAGGCGTTGATCTGATAGTTGATCGCGTAATCGGCCAACGCGGTCCACAACACAAACGGGACAGGACGCGCCTTGAGGTCCTTGGTGCGGTGCGCAGCCTCGATCAGCATCGCCTCGACCTTTTCGGGCGGTTCCTCATACCCGATGCCGACGGTGGTGTGCAGCAACAGCCCCGAGCCGTCGATCTTTTTGGAGTAGTTGATCACCTCGGAGTTCATCAGCTGCGCGTTGGGGATCGAGATGAGCTCATTCTTGATCGACTTGATGTGCGTCTCCATCAGCTTGATCTGCACCACGTCGCCGATGTGTTCCCCCACCTGGATACGATCGCCCATGGACGTCGAGCGGCGGTAGATCACGAAGAGCCCCGCCAGGACATTGCCCACGACCGAATTCGATCCCAACGACAGCATCGCCCCGATCAGGATGGTCAGCCCCTGGAACGCCGCCGAATCCGAGCCCGGGATGTAAGGAAAAGAGAAGACAAGCGCGATCAGGATGATGATGGTGCGGGCGATGTTGAAGGTCGGGTTGATCCAGTGTTTTTCAAAATCACGCAGCCGGAAAGTTTCGGCTTCGACCGCGTCAAAGAACACGCGCATCCCCTTGATGACATATTGGGTCAGCAGACCAATTATGAGGAGAGTGATCAGGTTGGGCAGGTAGGCGACAAAGCCCAGAATGATGTTGAGCACGGGTTCCGTGACATAAGTCAACAGGATCTGCGCCACATAGCGGGTCTCGGCAAAGGCGAGCAGGATGAACGACAAGTAGTAGTAGGCGCCCAGGAAAAAGAGCACCAAGAGGATGAAATTTACCCCGAACCGGATCAATGCGGCGATGGCGTCCGCCTGCACCTGGGCGTTGGTCGCGGTTTCGACTTCGGCAAAGTTGCGGCGTACGATGGCATTGATGCCCAGCTTGAACCGGCGACGCAGCCAGATGATCAGGACAGAGAATACGGCAAAGCCAATGGTCCACATACCGGCTTCGATCGCGCCGGTGACACGGGCCTCGTCCGTGCGTTCGCTGCGATAGGCCAGAACTGCGTCCCGAATGGCGTCTCCTTGCAGCGCGGCAAGCACGGAAATGTCCATCTGATCCAGTTCGGCATCCGCCTGGGTCACAAGGCTGATCTCTGTCCCGTCGGCCAGGATCTTGATGCCCAGATCGGTATCTTCGTAAGTGATTTCGACTGTCTTGCTTTTTGAACCGGCTGCGATTTCGATGATACGGTCCTGAACGTGCGTCACGCGTTCGATGGCGGGCAGGGCGCTGGAGCCGCGCAACACGAACAGCTCATGCCCATCCACGATAACGGGGGCCTGAAACGTGTCATCCTGCGCATCCTGGTCGATCGGCAGGGAAACGGCCGGGTCTTCGGTTTGGGCAAGGGTTGGTAGGGTAAGCAACGCCAGGCTACACATCAGGAGCAACGTCCTAAGGCCTGTTCTAACCACGCCGATAATCGATGTCATGATGCTTTCCCCATGCCTTGACTATATCCGCGAGAGCGGGCCTGCCTAGGACTTATCTGCAACGGTGCGTGACAAAGAGCGGCGCGCGGGCAACCGGGATGAGATGCGCGGCGTCAGGTTCTCTTGCAAACCCCCCAGCCAACGCATAGGTTCCGGCCAAATTTGCGAGGGGAGCAACCCCTTGCCCCTGACACAAAGGAATATCCCATGGACGCTGGTGCACTCGGTCAGTTTCTGCCGCTCATCCTGATCTTTGCCATCATGTACTTCTTGCTGATCCGCCCGCAGCAGAAGAAGGTCAAGGAACATCAGGCGATGGTCGACGCTGTGCGTCGTGGCGATCAGGTGATCACCCAAGGCGGCCTGATCGGCAAGGTTGTTAAGGTCAAGGACGACGGCGAGATCGAGGTTGAGCTGGCCGAGAACGTCAAGGTGCGCGTGGTCAAGGCCACCATTGCTCAGGTTCTGAACAAGACCGAACCGGCAAAGTAACCGCGACCTCTAACACATTCAAAAGGCAGGGTAATGCTGCAAATTGATACCTGGAAGCGGGTTCTGATCTGGCTGGTCTGTGTGACCGGCTTGCTCATGGCCCTGCCGAATGCGTTCTACACACGCGTCGAGCAAAGCAACGACGCAATTGCCGAGATCGAGCTGAAGGGCGAGACGCCTGAACGGCTGATCCTGGCCGAACAATGGCCCGCTTGGATGCCGTCCTCTCTGGTGAACCTTGGCCTGGATCTGCGCGGCGGTGCGCATCTGCTGGCCGAGGTCAAGGTCGAGGATGTCTATGCCAGCCGGATGGAGGCCATGTGGCCGGAAATCCGCGATGCGCTGCGTCCCGAACGGGCCACCGTCGGCACCATTCGCTTGCAACAGTCGCCTGCGGATGAGATTCGCGTTCGTATCTCGCAACCCGAGGGCATGTCTCGCGCGGTCGAGGTTGTGCGCGGACTGGCCCGCCCGATCCAGACACTGACCGGTGCCGGTTCCACCGATATCGAGGTCAGCGGGCAGGGTGATATCCTGACGGTGCGTCTGTCTGATGCAGAAAAACTGGCAAGCGATGACCGGACCGTGCGTCAGGCACTGGAGATCATCCGTCGCCGGATCGACGAGGTCGGCACCCGTGAACCCACGATCCAACGACAGGGTGCAGACCGCATTCTGATCCAAGTACCGGGCATAGGCAGCGCGTCCGAGCTGAAAGCTATCATTGGTACGACCGCTCAGCTGACGTTCAACCCGGTTGTGTCGCGTGGCACTGATGCCAATGCCGTTGCAGGTGTTGGAAACGAACTCATCCCGTCGATTGATGAAACCGGCGTTTTCTATGTCATCGAAGCGGCTCCGGTCGTCACCGGCGAAGAGCTGGTCGATGCGCAGCCCAGCTTTGACCAGAACGGCCGCCCCGCAGTCAGCTTCCGGTTCAACACCTCCGGTGCGCGCAAGTTCGGCGACTATACTCGTGACAACATCGGTTCGCCCTTTGCCATCGTTCTGGACAACGAGGTGATCAGCGCCCCGGTGATCCAGAGCCACATCCCGGGCGGTTCGGGCATCATCACCGGAAACTTCACCGTCGAGGAAAGCACCAATTTGGCCGTGCTGCTGCGCGCGGGTGCTCTGCCAGCAGGGCTCGAATTCCTGGAAGAGCGTACCATCGGCCCCGAGTTGGGGCAGGACAGCATCGACGCCGGTAAGGTTGCAACCATCGTGGCCTTTGTTGCCGTACTAGTATTCATGGCGCTCAGCTATGGTCTATTCGGGCTATTCGCAAACGTGGCCCTGATCATCAACGTCGGCCTGATCTTTGGACTGTTGTCCACAATCGGTGCCACACTGACCCTTCCGGGCATTGCGGGCATCGTCCTGACGGTTGGTATGGCGGTAGACGCCAACGTGCTGATCTTTGAGCGTATCCGTGAAGAGTTGAAAACGGCCAAGGGTCCGGCGCGTGCCATCGAGCTGGGCTATGAAAAGGCGCTGTCGGCCATTCTGGACGCCAACATCACCACCTTCATCACCGCTGTAATCCTGTTTGCCATGGGCTCGGGCCCTGTGCGCGGCTTTGCCATCACTCTTGGGCTGGGTATTCTAACCTCGGTCTTTACCGCCATCTTCGTGACGCGCCTGATGATTGTCATCTGGTTCGAACGCCGCCGCCCAAAGACGATCGAGGTTTGATATGCGACTGAAACTTGTCCCCCAAAATACCTCGTTCGACTTCTTCAGCCGCTGGAAACTGTGGCTGGGCCTTTCAGCGCTGATGATCATCGTTGGTATGGCATCCTTTGCCTATCAGGGTCTGAACTTTGGCATCGACTTTCGTGGAGGCACGACCGTCCGAACCGAGAGCCCTCAGCCCGTTGACGTTGCGGCCTATCGCGCCGCTATGGACCCCCTGGGCTTGGGCGACGTGTCGATCACCGAAGTCTTTGATCCGACCTTTGGGGACGACGAAAACGTCGCCATGATCCGCATTCAGGCCCAAGAGGGCGCTGAATCTGTCACGGCTCAGGTGGTCAACGATGTGCAAGCCGCCCTTCAGGGGCACGACCCCGAGATCAAGTTCATCTCGGTTGAATCCGTGGGCCCCAAAGTCTCGGGTGAGCTGGTGCAGACGGCGGTTTTGGCCGTGGTGTTGGCCATCGGCGCGGTGCTTGTCTACATCTGGCTGCGGTTCGAATGGCAATTTGCGCTTGGTGCTGTGGCCGCGCTGGTCCACGACGTGGCGCTGACCATCGGCATCTTCTCGGAACTTCAGATCAAGTTCGACCTGGCGATCATCGCGGCGCTTCTGACTATCGTGGGCTATTCGCTGAACGATACCGTGGTTGTGTTCGACCGCGTTCGCGAGAACCTGCGCAAGTACAAGAAGAAAGACCTCAAGGACGTTCTCAACATCTCGATCAACGAGACGCTGAGCCGGACGGTCATGACCTCGGTCACGACCCTGTTGGCGCTGATCTCGCTCTACGTGTTGGGTGGGGACGTGATCCGCGGGTTCGTCTTTGCGATGATCTGGGGTGTGATTGTGGGCACCTATTCGTCGGTCTTTGTGGCCTCGGCGATCCTGCTCTACCTGGGGGTCAAGCGCGACTGGTCCAAGCCGTCGAACACAGCTGGCAACCAATACGCCGACATTGATGCCTGATGCCTGAAACCCTTCTGGCGGCACTTGAGACGCCGGGTCTCTGGTGGCTGGCGGCGGCCTCTTTTGTGGCCGCCGTTGTGCGTGGATTTTCCGGCTTTGGCACGGCCCTGGTGTTCCTTCCGGCCGCAGCCCAAGTGCTGCCGCCGGTTTGGGCCGTGATCGTGCTGACGGTGATGGACGCCTTCGGCCCGCTGCCGATCCTTCCACGCGCCTGGCGCGCTTGCCACCGCAATGACCTGCGTCGCCTGCTCATTGGTACCGTGATTACCGTGCCCATCGGTGTACTTATCCTGCGCCACACCGATCCGGACATCTATCGTTATGGCATTTCGACCCTGGCACTTTTGATGCTGGCCATCCTGCTGTCGGGGTTCCGTTATTCAGGCGATGTCTCGCGCCCGATGGTTTACGGAATCGGCGGCGGTGCCGGCTTCATGGGCGGCGTCGCGGGCCTGCCCGGACCGGTGGTGATCCTGTTCTACATGGCCAGCCGTCACGGCCCCGAGGTGATCCGCGCCAACACGCTGCTCTACCTCTGGGCTTTTGACATCCTTTTCTTCACCGCCCTGATCCTGCAGGGGGGCTTTGTCGGCATTGCCGCGTGGATCGGCCTGTTCATGGTTGTGCCAACTTTCATTGGCAATCTCATAGGAACTGCTATTTTCAATCCAGACCGCGAACGGCTTTATCGCACTGCGGCCTATATCATCATCGCGGCCTCGGCGATCTCGGGGCTGCCATTCTGGAACACCGGAGCGCATTGATGCAGTTGAACGAAATCTCATTCGCGGGTTCGGTTCCCGTGGACGGCTATGGCCCCGGTTTCTTTCGCATCGGGGGTGAGGTGATTGAGGGCGCGGTTCTGACAGGTGCAACGGGCACGACAACATGGGGCGGCTATGAAGACGCGCAGGCCCTGTTGGCGTTGGCCGGTGAGGTCGACGTGCTCTTTGTCGGCACCGGGGCCGAAATCGCCCATATTCCCGGCGTTCTCCGACAGAGCCTTGAAGCTGCGGGTCTGGGCGTCGAGGTGATGAACTCTCCCGCCGCCTGCCGCACCTATAACGTGCTCCTGTCCGAGGGGCGCCGCATTGCACTGGCGGCTCTTCCTGTCTGAGCGCCCACCTTTGCGGCAACAACGCCCCTTTTGCGTGATGCATCAATCGGCTAAGCGGGTTTCATGACACTGACCGTCTCAGACCTGACCATTGCCCGCGGTGGCGTGCCCGTGCTCGAAGGGCTGAACCTGACGCTTGCGCCAGGGCAGGCGCTGGTGATCCGTGGCCCCAACGGGATTGGCAAAACCACGCTTTTGCGCACCATTGCGGGGTTGCAACCTGCGGTCAGCGGCTCCGTTCAGGGTGCCGAAGAGACCATCGCTTATGCTGGACATTCCGACGGGTTGAAACCCACGCTGACAGTGACCGAGAACCTGACTTTCTGGGCCTCGGTTTTTGGCTTGGGCTCCATCCAACCCGCTTTGGACGCCTTTGATCTGAATGAGCTTGCCGCGCGTCACGCCGGCAACCTGTCGGCGGGACAAAAGCGTCGCCTGGGCCTTGCGCGCTTGTTGGTGACAGGGCGCCCGATCTGGGTCTTGGATGAACCGACCGTATCGCTCGATACTCGCGCGGTGCAGATGTTTGCCGATGCGGTGCGTGCGCATCTGGGTCAGGGCGGGTCGGCGATGATCGCCACCCACATCGACCTGGGGCTCGAGGCGCAAGTGCTGGATGTGGGGCCGTTTCGCGCCAAGCTGCCTGCGCTCGATGACTTTGACGGGGGCTTTCTGTGATTGCGCTGCTGACACGCGATCTGCGCCTTGCCTTACGTGCCGGGGGTGGTTTTGGTCTGGGCCTCGCGTTCTTTCTGATCCTGACAGTGTTGGTGCCGTTCTCGGTCGGCCCGCAATCGGCCCTGCTGGCCGTGATCGCCCCGGGCGTCTTGTGGCTGGGGGCTTTGCTGGCCTGCCTGTTGTCCCTGGATCGCCTGCTGGCATTGGATTGGGAGGACGGGACGCTTGATTTGTTGGCCACCGCGCCCTTGCCGCTGGAATCCGTCGTGACCATCAAGGCGCTGGCCCATTGGCTGACCACGGGCCTGCCGCTGGTGCTGGTTGCGCCCGTCCTGGGTATCCTGTTGAACCTACCCACGCCGGGCTATGTCTGGCTGGTGGTGTCGCTGCTGGTGGGCACGCCTGCGCTGTCGGTCATCGGCACTTTTGGTGCGGCGCTGACCGTTGGCCTCAAACGCGGCGGCTTGCTGCTGTCGCTGTTGGTTCTGCCGATGTATGTGCCCACGCTGATCTTTGGGGCCGAGGTCGCGCGACGTGGGGCCGAGGGGATGGCGACATCAACGCCGCTGTTGCTGCTGGCCGGGATCACGGCGGCGGTCATCGCGCTTCTACCCTTTGCCAGTGCTGCTGTGCTGCGCGTCAATCTGCGCTAGCACGAAAGCAGGGATGTGAATTGAGGCCGCATGAAATCCGGGCTAGATACCAAGACATGACACAGACGTCCAAGCTCAATTCCCTGTGGGAATACGCCAACCCGAAGAAGTTCCTTTCCACGACCGAGCGGTTTCTGCCCGGCCTGTGGATCGTCACGGCCCTTTGCCTGGCAGTTGGGCTGATCTGGGGGTTCTTTTTCACGGGCGATGACTACAAACAGGGCTCAACCGTCAAGATCATCTATCTGCATGTGCCTGCTGCCCTGATGGCAATCAATGCCTGGCTGATGATGCTTGTAACCTCGCTGATCTGGGTGGTGCGCCGCCACCATGTGAGCGCGTTGGCAGCACGCGCCGCGGCACCGGTGGGCGCAGTATTTACCCTGATCGCGCTGGTAACTGGGGCGATCTGGGGTCAACCGATGTGGGGCACCTGGTGGGAATGGGACCCGCGACTGACGTCGTTCCTGATCCTGTTCCTGTTCTATCTTGGCTACATTGCCTTGTGGGAGGCCATCGAAGACCCCGACACCGCCGCTGATCTGACGTCGGTCTTGTGTCTGGTGGGGTCGGTGTTTGCGATCCTCAGCCGCTATGCCGTGAACTTCTGGAACCAGGGGCTGCATCAAGGGGCGTCCGTGTTCCGTGCTGGTGCCGTGACCGGGACCGACACGGCCGAGAAGGTGAGCAACATCTATTTCTATCCACTGCTGATCTGCATGATCGGCTTTGTTCTGCTCTTTGTTGCGCTGGTGTTCTACCGCACGGGGACCGAGATCCGGGCCCGCCGCATCAAGGCCCTGCAAGCCCGCGAAAGGATGAGCGCATGATGCCCGATCTGGGAAAATACGCTGACACCGTTCTGTCGGCGTATGCGGCCTCTCTGGTGCTGCTGGTGGCCTTGGTGGTGATGTCCGTCCTGCGCGGCCGCAAGGTGCGGGCCGAGATGGAAGAGATCGAAAAAAGGGTGCGCCGGGATGGCTAAGTTTTCGCCTTTGATGATTGCCCCGCCGATGATTTTTGCCGGCTTCGTCCTGCTGGCTGCCGTCGGCATGTTCCGCGAAGATCCTGACAGCCTGCCATCCGCGCGCGAGGGGCAACCGGCCCCACCCGTGGTGATGACCGAGTTTCCGGGCAAGACCGGGTTTGACGACGCCACGCTGCGCGATGGTCAGGTCAAACTGGTCAACTACTGGGCCAGCTGGTGCGCACCCTGCCGGGCCGAACACCCAAGCCTTGAGGCATTGTCAGAACAGGGCATTCCGGTCTACGGCGTAAACTACAAGGACAGCCAAAACAACGCCTCGGCCTTTCTGGAAGAACTGGGTGATCCCTACGCCGGGATTGGTCGCGACGAACAGGGGCGCATGGCGCTGGATTGGGGCGTCTACGGCGTGCCCGAGACCTATGTGATCGCGGGTGACGGCACCATCGTGTTGCGTTTTGCCGGGCCGATCACACAGCGGGTGATCGACAGTACGATCCGCCCGGCGCTTGAAAAAGCGGCTGGCAACTAGCTATTTCCGCACAAGAATCCAGACCATCGCGCCGATAAAGGCAAAGGTGGTCAGGTTCATGAGCGTGTCTGTCAGATCTCCGATCAGCATCGCTTACACCTCCTCGTCCCGCAGGCCGCGGAACAGACAGACCAGCAGCAGGACCGAAATAAAGACAAACGGCAGGGCCCCGACCGAGATCAATATCTTCACTGAATTGACCGAGCCGGACAGGATCATCGCCACACTCAGCAGTCCCAGCAGCACGCCCCAGATCAGGCGGATACGCGGGGCCGGGTTCGCGTCGCCCCCCGATGAGAAGGTCCCCAGCACAAAGGCCGCGCTAACCACGCTGGTGACGATGAACAAAAAGGCTGCCAGAACCGTGGCCAGCGTTGTTACGCGGGTCAAGGGCAGGCGATCCAACAGGCCAAAGGTCACACGCTCGACATTTGTTTCAGTCATCGACAGCAACTCTCCGGCGCCGTTCAATGCCTCGTAAAGGCCGATGCCGCCAAAGGCGCTGAACCAGAAGATCGAAAACAGCGTCGGAGCAAAGAGCACGCCCAGAACGAATTCGCGAATTGTGCGGCCACGCGAAATGCGGGCGACAAAGACGCCGACGAACGGCCCCCAGGCGATCCACCAGACCATATAGGTCAGGGTCCAGTCGCTGAACCATTGGCTTACCGAGTCACCATAAAAGGTGAAGGTTTGGAACCCGCGTGGAATGACGTGTGAGACATAATCGCCAAAGCTCTGCACCACGGTGTTCAGGAGATATTCGGTCGGGCCTAGGATGATGGTGTAGAGCACCAGTGCGATTGCGATCAGCATGGCGGTGTTTGATAGCTTGGCCATGCCCTGACCCAGGTCGATCATCAGGGCAGGGATATAGGCGGCAACCATCGCCACCAGAACGCCCCCGATGAGGTAAGAGGTGACCGGCCAATCGGTGAGGACGGACACGCCATCAGCCACCTGAAACACGCCCATGGCCATCGACCCGCCAACCCCGATGGCAATGGCGATGATCGCAGAAAAATCGGAAAACCACCCCACGACTTTGGCCCATTTTTCGCCGGGAAACAGGGACATCAGCGGCGCGCCGACCATCATGCCGGTACCGCGCCGAAAGCTGAAATAGGCAATGGTCAACGCGGTCGAACCATAAATGGCCCAGGCGTGCAAACCCCAGTGGAAATTGGTCGCGAGCATGGCTTGGCGCGCGGCCTCGGGCGAGCCTTCGAACTCGTCGATGAAGTGGTAATGGGTCAGCGGTTCGGCCACGGCCCAGAACAACAGACCCACACCCATTCCAGCCGAAAACAGCATGGCGATCCATGAGGCGGTTGAAAACTCGGGTCGGTCGTCATCCTTGCCCAGTCGGATGTTGCCGTATCTGGAAAACGCCAGATACAGGCAACTGATCAACATGCCGCTGGCCGCAAGCATCACGAACCAGCCGCGGCTGTGAAAGGTCTGATGGACAACGCCGCTGGCCCATTCGACCAGTCCAGCGATGTCCACGATGCCCCATATGCCGACGGTGGCAATGACGATCAGCGAACACAACAGCAGTGCATTTGGTTTGCCCATTGGCAGGCTCCGGTCCCAGGGTGATGCAGTGCAGACTGCCGAAGCGATTGGCAAAGGTCCAGAAAATATGAAAAAAACCTCGGCACTCGGCACTCGGCGCGGCGCATGCCATGGGGTTTGCAACACCCTCATGTCGACGGTTTGGGGTGCCTGCCCGCGTTGTCTGTGTTGTTGACGCAATCTGCAGCAAAACACCTGTCAGCTTGCTCTTTCGATTACTCTGGCAATCTCTGTGCCTATCAACGCTGATCCTTTGGCCGAAGGGTGGGTTCTGTCTGTGTCAAACAGGTCCCTCACAGGTGGGTCAAACACATCTTCGGCATCGAGAAAATAGAGACCCGTGTTTGACCGGGCCAAGACTTCGATGCGTCGTTCGATCTCGACCAAGCCGGGACGGCACCCCGTGAATGAAGTTGTTTCCGGAGCTTTGTAATAGCCCAGCCACAAGACGCGCGCGCCCTGCGCCTGAGCCTTGGATACCAAGTCGGGAATGGCGCCGGACTGGCTGTCTGTCGAGATCAGTTGATCGATCACTTGGCCACAGCGGGTGCATCCGCACGTGAACCCCAAATCATTTGCTGCACCATTGGCGATGACCCAGTTCCATCGTCCCGGCGGCATCTGGCCGGGGATGCTCAAACCGACGATGCGAGCCAGATCAGTAGCTCCGATCTGGGCGCCAAAAGCGGCTCGGTTTACGACGTCACGGCCAAGTTCTGATGCCAAAGCGCTTCCAACGTCGCGGCCCTCGGTGCGGTTCCAGGCCAGCACCGAATCCCCAATGATAAGAATATCGCCGCGCTGCGAGGTTTGTTGCGCGCAAGATCCCAAAATCCAAACCAACAAAACTGCCACCACAAACCGCAAGACCAGTGCTCCTCAGTGCTTCGGTGCGTATTCACTCAGGATGTAAGGTGGGATTGCTTGTCGTCCAATTTGGTGAAGAGGGGAAGCTTGCACCGCATATGCGCTTTGCGAGCAAACCCCCGTTCTGTCCAGCCCGCCTTTCAAAGCTTGCAGCGCGGGCTGGGAACTGAGGCCGAGGCCGATTCTAGGCGCAATCCAATCAGGCCTTGGCAAGGTTGCGCAGCACAAAGTGCAGCACGCCGCCGTGTTCGATGTATTCGATCTCGGGCGCAGTATCGATCCGGCATTTCAGCATGATCTCCTTCACCGTGCCGTCCGCCATGGTGATCGAGCAGGGCACCTCTTGCAGCGGCTCGACGCTGTCCAGGCCGGTGATCGTGACGGTCTCTTCTCCGGTCAGACCCAGCGATTTGCGGGTGTCCCCACCGGTGAATTCCAGCGGGATGACCCCCATGCCAACCAGGTTCGATCGGTGGATGCGCTCAAAGCTTTCGGCGATCACGGCCTTGACGCCCAACAGCGCAGTGCCTTTGGCCGCCCAGTCCCGCGACGAGCCTGCACCATATTGCTCACCACCAAAGACCACCAGTGGCGTGCCATTGGCCTGATGCGCCATCGAGGCATCATAGACGCTGGTCTGTTCGCCGTCTGGCCCCGTGGTATAGCCGCCCTCGACCCCATCCAGCATCTCGTTCTTGATGCGGATGTTGGCGAAAGTGCCGCGCATCATGATCTCGTGGTTGCCCCGGCGCGAACCGTAAGAGTTGAATTCGCGCGGCTGAACCTGGCGCTCAATCAGATACTGACCGGCAGGTGACGAGGCGGCAAACGATCCGGCGGGCGAGATGTGGTCGGTGGTGATCATATCGCCCAACATCAACAGCACCTTGGCCCCTTTGATGTTCTCGATGGTGCCCGGCTCTGGCCCCATGCCCTGGAAATAGGGCGGGTTCTGGATGTAGGTCGAATTCGCAGGCCAGTCATAGGTCTCTTGCTGCGGCACGTCGACCCCGCGCCATTTCTCGTCCCCTTTGAAGACGTCGGCATATTTTGACTGGAACGCGTCACGCGTGACGGTCTTTTGTACCAGATCGGCGATCTCTTCAGTCGAGGGCCAGAGGTCTTTCAAATAGACGTCATTGCCGTTCTTGTCCTGCGCGATCACGTCCGAAGACAGGTCAATGTCCATGGTCCCGGCCAGTGCATAGGCCACCACCAGCGGCGGTGAGGCAAGGTAGTTTGCGCGCACGTCCGGGCTGATCCGCCCCTCAAAGTTGCGGTTGCCCGACAGGACGGATGTGGCCACCAGATCGCCCTCGGCGATGGCGTCGCTGATCTCTTTCTGAATCGGACCCGAGTTGCCGATGCAAGTTGTGCAGCCATAGCCAACCAGGTTGAACCCGATGGCGTCCAGA
This sequence comes from Falsiruegeria mediterranea M17, assembly GCF_900302455.1. Classification (GTDB taxonomy): domain Bacteria; phylum Pseudomonadota; class Alphaproteobacteria; order Rhodobacterales; family Rhodobacteraceae; genus Falsiruegeria; species Falsiruegeria mediterranea. Next base: position 254,477 of record NZ_ONZG01000007.1, on the reverse strand, counting down.
TCATCCTGCAACCCGGCCGCCTCAAGGTAGGCGCTGACGACCTGAGACCCGGGCGCGAGCGAGGTCTTGACCCACGGCTTACGGTTCAGGCCCAGTTCGGCGGCCTTGCGGGCCACCAATCCGGCGCCGATCATGACGTAGGGGTTCGAGGTGTTGGTGCAGGACGTGATCGAGGCGATGACGACCTTGCCGCTTTCCATGGTGTAATCTTCGCCCGCAACGGCGACCTCTTTGCCCATGGGGCGTTTGAAGGTCTCTTCCATCTCACGAAGGAAGGCGGTTTTGCCGTCGCTCAGTGCCACATAATCCTGCGGGCGCTTGGGGCCGGAGATCGCGGGGACGATGGTGCCCATGTCCAGATGCAGGGTATCGGTGTAGATCGGCGCATAGTCCGCATCGCGCCACAGCCCGTTGGCCTTGGCATAGGCTTCGACCAATGCGATCCGGTCCTCATCACGGCCGGTGTTGGTCAGATAGCGGATGGTTTCGCCGTCGATCGGGAAAAAGCCACAGGTGGCGCCATATTCGGGGGCCATGTTGGCGATGGTGGCGCGATCCGCCAGCGGCAGGCGGTCCAGACCGTCGCCATAGAATTCGACAAATTTGCCCACGACACCTTTTTCGCGCAGCATTTCGACCACCTTGAGCACAAGGTCGGTGCCGGTGGTGCCTTCGACCATGGCGCCGGTCAGTTCGAACCCGATCACTTCGGGGATCAGCATCGAAATCGGCTGACCCAGCATCGCGGCCTCCGCCTCGATCCCGCCAACGCCCCAGCCCAGAACGGCCACGCCGTTGACCATGGTGGTGTGGCTGTCGGTGCCCACAAGGGTATCCGGGTAGGCAACGTCGACCCCGTTCTGGTCCGTGTCGGTCCAAATGGTTTGTGCCAGATATTCCAGGTTCACCTGATGGCAGATGCCGGTGCCGGGTGGGACCACGCGAAAGTTGTCAAACGCGTTCTGACCCCATTTGAGGAAGGTGTAGCGCTCCATGTTGCGTTCATACTCGCGGTCCACGTTCATCTGGAACGCGCGCGGATTTCCGAACTCATCAATCATGACTGAATGGTCGATGACCAGATCCACTGGCACCTGCGGGTTGATTTTCGATGCCGAGCCCTTGAGGCCAACAATGCCGTCGCGCATCGCCGCGAGGTCAACAACGGCCGGAACCCCGGTGAAATCCTGCATCAACACACGGGCAGGCCGGTAGGCAATCTCGCGCGGGTTCTGGCCACCGTTTGCGCCCCATTCGGCAAAAGCCTTGATGTCATCGACCGAGACAGAGAAATCGCCATCTTCGAACCGCAGCATGTTTTCCAACACGACCTTGAGCGCAGCGGGCAGTTTGGAAAAATCGCCGAGCCCAGCCTCGGTCGCGGCGGGGATCGAGAAATACGAGATGGTCTTGCCGTTGACGCTCAACTCGCGGCGTGTTCTGGCGGTGTCCTGTCCAACGGTGATGGGCATAAGATGGCTTCCCTCTAATGAGATGTGAGAATGAGGTTTTGCTGTTGGTTTTGTGCATGACCCGGTCCCCTGTTTCAAGGGGAATGGCCGCGCGTCAAGCGTCATGTATGCAATTGTATACATTTTTCAACGTCCGCGTTTCGGATAATTCACCAGCCTCTCAAGAAACCTTGATTGGCGTTTGAAAGCGCTGCGGCTTAGACCTGACTTAACCCAAGCAGGATAGTGCCCGCCATGAAACGCGCCCTTTTTTCAGTCGCTCTGACCGTGTTGTCGGCCAGCGTAACCATCGCCGAAGACAGCAATCCGGTCGTAGTCGAGCTGTATACGTCACAGGGGTGCTCATCCTGCCCGCCGGCTGATGCCTTGATGCAAAAACTGGCCGAGCGGGATGACGTGCTGGGGCTGGCGCTGCACGTGGATTATTGGGACTACATCGGGTGGAAGGACGAATACGCCAAACCGTCCCACACCACGCGCCAGCAGGGCTATGCGCATGCGGGCGGGCGCACGATGATCTACACGCCGCAGATGGTGATCAACGGCAACGAAAGCGTGGTTGGCGCGCGTGGCATGGAGCTGATGGAGCTGATCGCCCAGCACCGTGACCGCACGCCCCTTGCGACGGTCGAAACCACCAAATCCGGGGGTGAGGTCGAGGTCAGCATTGTGGCCTCGGAAAAACTGCCCAAGGGCAGCTATGGCGTGCAAGTGGTCCGCTATGCCCCGATGCGCCATGCCAGCATCAAGCGAGGAGAGCTGGCAGGTCATGATCTGGACTATGCCAATGTGGTCGACAGCTTGAACCTGTTGGGTCGCTGGGATGGGGCAGAGGACGCGAAGTTCACCGTGCACCTGGCGGACGGATTGAAAACCGCCGTGCTGGTGCAGGTGCCCGGCTATGGTCCGATCGTGGCAGCGGCCAAACTGGATTAACCGTTGGCCGATCCCAGACCGTTCCACATCTTCCAGCGGCGGTGAATCCAGAACCACTGATCCATGTGTTTGCGGACTATCACCTCTAGATCGTCGTTCATCTGTTGGGTCATGGTTATCGGATCGGTGTGCTCCAGCGGCTCGTGCAGCACGATCTCGAAGTCCAGGCCATTGGGCTCTCGCACTGCATAGCAGGGGATGGTTACAGCCTTGTATTTGATCGCCAATTCCGCGTTCAGTACGGATGTCACCGCTGGCTGACCAAAGAACTGCAGCTCTTCACCGCCATGGGCGTGCAGGTCGGACACGATCGCAATGATGCCGCCTTTTTTGAGCGAGCGCACCATTTCCATCATGCCGCGGCGGCCCTGTTCGAACATCGGCTCGCCGGTTTTGTGAAAGGCGTCGACGTAGATCTCGTTGAAATAGGGGTTTGCCATGCGGCGATAGAGACAGCCGATGGGCTTTTGAAACTGATGCTGCAGGGCCACGCGGGCAGCCAGATAGTGGCCGAAATGCGCGGTGATGAACATCACCGGGCGACCTTCGGCACAGGCCTGTTCAAAGGCTTCGATACCAGGGCCTGAGACCTTGGCGTTTTTCTGGCGCTCGGTGAAATCCTCGGGTGAAAAATGCTCCATCAAAGCGCGTCCCGCCGTATTGGGCACCGCTTTGGTCAGCCGCTTCGCCTCGGTCTCGGGCAGGTCTGGGCGCGCCAGTTTCAGGTTCCTGCGCACGCGTTTGCGGAAGCCCACAAGCGGCGAAATGGCGCTGACAATCGACCCCATGGCCGCGATCCGCGTGTCATACGGCAGCTTGCGCATGCCGCCGATAAAGGCGCGTAGAAAGAAAAAGGACGCACGGTATTTCGCCCGTTCAAACCGGGAGAGTTCTGACTTTTCAACGGGCATGACTGCGCCTCACGACGTTTTTGTTTCGCGATGCCACACATATAGGCCCGCCCCGGCGATCACAAGCGCGCCGCAGATGGTCCAGATGTCTGGAAGTTCGCCAAAGAACACCGCGCCCCAGACAGCGGCAAAGCCCAGACCGCAATAGGCGTATGGCGCCAGCATCGAAGCCTGGCCCATCGTAAACGCCCGGATCAGCAGCATTTGAGCGATGGTACCAAAACCCGCGACCATGGCGATCAGGCCCCAACTGATGGCATCCGGCATCTGCGCGTAGGGCGGCGCGACCAGGCTCATGATCACGGTGCCAACCAGACCGGTATAAAACAGCGAGGTCCAGACATCTTCGTCAGGGCCGACCTTGCGGGTGAGCAGCGCATACCCCGTGTAGCAGCAGGCCGCCGCCAGCGGGTAGAGCGAGGCCAGCGAAAAGACGCTGCTGCCAGGGCGGATGATGATCAACGCGCCGCACATCGCCACGACGATGCCAACGATCCGGCGCGGGCCAAGAGGTTCGTGCAGGAACAGGGCCGCACCCAAGGTGATCAGAACCGGGTTGACCGACATCAATGCCGTGGCATCGGTCAGGGGGATGAGGGACAGAGCCAGAAAGAAGAAGCCCGTAGCACCCATCAACAACAGAGAGCGCAGGAACTGCAGGACAGGGTATTTCGTGCGAACGACCCGATGCAGGCGCGGCAGAACCAGAACAAAGACAAGCAGCATTTGCCCGCCGTACCGTGCCCAAAGGCTGGGGATGACGCCAAAACGTGGGGTCAGAGCTTTGACCGAAGCGTCCATTAGCGTAAAGAACAGGATTGCGCTGACCATGAGCATGATGGCTTTGCCTTGGGTGTCTGGCCCGTCAGTCATGTGCTGGAACAGTTCAATGAAATCATCCTGGGGCCTGCGGCTTTGCATCGCTCGAAAATTGTGAGCATGCGAACGTCATAGGCGGGCCCCGTGGTGCTGTCCATGCGGGAAATTCAAGGTGGTCCCACCGCCGTTGCGTCCCTCGTCGTTCGGGACAGCGGTGAAGTGCGCCGCTCCAGAGCACGTGGGTTCCGGATGGGGGCGTGACGCGCAGCAGCGGGCATGGTCAGGGTACCCGCATGCGGCAACGGCGCGCGGACACACCGGCTCGTTGCATTTCCTGAGCATTCGAAGTCACGGTGAGCGAGGCTTACTCGTCCTCTTCTTCTTCGACAACCAGGGTTATGGTGCCTTCATCCTCGAGCCCCCGGATTGCGTTGACAACAGCGTTCATCGCCCTCTCGCCCTCGGCGCGCTTTATGGTGCCGCGTTCCTGTACTTCTTCGCGCAGGTTGTCGGCCATGCGGGCAGACATGTTGCCCAATAAAAACTCGACAACGGGGGCGTTCTTTTCGTCTGTGGCGGCGGCCAGGGCGATCACAAATTCGTCCTGATCCACGGCGCGCACCACTGCGGGCACGTCGCGTTCCGTCACCCGTTCGGGGATGTGGGCAAAGGTAAAGATCATCTTGCGGACGGAGGTGGCAAAGGCCTCATCCTCGGCATCAAGCGAGGTCAGCATGTCGTCGCGTGTGTTCGCGGCGGATTGGTTCAGGATGGCGCCGACCCGTTTTTCCGGGTCATCGTCAAAGGCCGAGATCGGGCGCTGATCCATCTGTGCAACAAGAGAAAAACCAATTCTATCAACAGCTTCGGGTGTGACTTTCCCGGTTTTTGATACCGCATAGGTGATCTGGCGCGCCATCGGTCCAGGCAGTTGCCCCAGCATTTCGGCGGCTTTTGGGGTGTCCAGTTTCGACAGTAGAACGGCGGCAACTTCGGTGCTTTCAGCCTCGGCCAGTTCCGCCAGTTCCGCGGCGGGCAGCGCCTTGAGCCTGACCCAAGGGTCGCCGGATTGTTTGACACCGGCCTGCTTGCGCAGCTTGGCAGCTGTGCGCGCCCCGATCTTGCCATCCAGCACATTCAACGCTCCGGCCAGGTCATGGGGCATCGACAGGCCGATCCCTTCGAGCGCTTCGACAAATTCATGCGCTACGGCACCCAAGGTTACACGGTCGACCAGACCAATCTCACCCATCTGTTCTGTCAACTTGGTTTGCAGCTCTTCCGGCAACTCTTCCAACGGGATGTCTGCGCCATCGTTCAGCAAAAGCCGCACAACTATCGCCGCTTTTGCCCGCCCGCTGAGATGCCGGGCAACGCGCACCTCCTCGACCGAGGGGGCCGTATTCACTGCGATCACGCTGTCGGTCATCGGCGTTGCCAATGGGGCCAATTGCATCAATGCTTTGTCGTCTTGCATCTGCCTGCCTGTGGGTCCGTCATCATCAAGGTGACGCTAGCCCACAGGCGGTAAAGAAAGACTGAAAATCAGTAGCTGTATGTGGTTCCTGTACGAATGGCTTCGCGCAGCGATGCTTCGGCCCAGGATCCTTCGCCACCGCGCGCCTTGATTTCTCGCCACTGTTCAATGGCCAGGTCAAGTTTGCCTTGCTCGACAAAGCCTTGGCCCATGTAGCTGCGCGCAAGGATGTTGTCGGGGTTGGTGCTGATGGCCTTGTCGTAATAGGCATTTGCCAATTCGATCTGGCCCAGTTTGCGGTGGGTAAAGCCCCAATAGGTCAACACGCGGTCGTCGTTTTGATCAGCCATTGCCGACAACACGCCCTGTGCGTCGTCATACCGCCCCGCATAGGCCAATTCGCGCACCGCACCATAAAGCGTATCGGTATCCAGCGACGACTTTTTGGGTTTCACACAACGTTTCTTTTTCTCGTCCCAGACGCGCACCCCTTTGCAGGTCTTGGTGGTCTCAGACGGCTCTGGCGGGTTGGTCCAAGTGGTGCCTCCGTCGCCATTGCCGCCAGCGGCAAAGGCATATCCGGGCAGGGCGATGGTCAAGGCAAGAAGAACACGCATTACAGTCACTCCGATTGATCACTTGAGCAGAGTTTAGTGCAAAAAAAGACGGACGCCCCTCAAATCGGAGCGCCCGCAATAAAAAACCTGTGAGATGTGTGTCAGCTGTTGACGATTTTGACGCAGCTTTGGCTGTTTGCATCCCAAGTGGTGCCTGTCGCACAGGATTGCGCCTGATGTTCGCGGCCCGAGCAGCCCATCGCCGCAGCAATGGAGGGCAGCAACAGCGCCGCGGTCAGCACAAGAGTTCCGACTTTCATGATCCGTCCTCCCATTTTGTGGCCACAGAATACGCCGAGACGGGTCATTTCCAAAGGGAAAGTTCCTGTTGAGCGTACAAACGAAAAAGACCGGCACAGGGGCCGGTCTTTGAGTTGCATGAGCTTGGGGCGTTTAGTCTTTGAAAACACGCTTGAAAATCGTGTCGACATGTTTGGTGTGATACCCCATGTCGAACTTTTCGTTGATGCCATCTTCGCCCAGGGCGACCACGACCTCGGCGTCGGCTAGCAGCTGTTCGCGGAAATCGACGCGGTGTTCCCAGACCTTCAGCGCGTTGCGCTGTACCATGGAATAGGCGTCCTCGCGGCTGACACCGGCTTGGGTCAGGGCCAGCAGCACGCGCTGCGACATCACCAGGCCAGGGAACTTGTTCATGTTGTCCAGCATGTTGTCGGGGAAGATCAGCATCTTTTCGACCACACCGGCCAGACGGTGCAGGGCAAAGTCCAGCGTGATGGTGGCGTCGGGACCAATCGCGCGCTCGACTGAGCTGTGCGAGATGTCGCGCTCGTGCCAGAGCGCCACGTTTTCCATCGCCGGAACAACGGCCATGCGCACCAGACGAGCGAGGCCGGTCAGGTTTTCGGTCAGAACCGGGTTCTTCTTATGCGGCATCGCGGACGAGCCTTTCTGGCCCATCGAGAAGAACTCGGCGCCTTCCAGCACTTCGGTGCGCTGCATGTGGCGGATTTCCACAGCGATGTTTTCGATCGACGAGGCGATGACGCCGAGGGTGGCAAAGAACATCGCGTGGCGGTCGCGCGGGATCACCTGGGTCGAGATCGGCTCGGGGCTCAGACCCAGCTTCTCGCAGACGTGTTCCTCGACTGCCGGGTCTATGTTGGCAAATGTTCCAACGGCGCCAGAAATGGCACCAGTGGCGATTTCCTCACGTGCCGCGATCAGGCGTGCCTTGTTGCGGTCCATCTCGGCGTAGAAACGCGCGAATGTCAGGCCCATGGTGGTGGGCTCGGCGTGGATGCCGTGGCTGCGGCCCACGCGGACGGTGTCCTTGTGCTCATGCGCACGGGTCTTCAGCGCGGCCAGCACCCGGTCCACCCCTTCGAGCAGAATGTCGGCGGCGCGCACGAGTTGTACGTTCAGGCAGGTGTCCAGCACGTCCGAGCTGGTCATGCCCTGGTGTACAAAACGGGCCTCTTCGGAGCCCACGTGTTCGGCCAGGTGCGTCAGAAACGCGATGACGTCGTGTTTGGTGACGGCTTCGATTTCGTCAATACGGGCGACGTCAAACTCGACGTCCTTGGCTTTCCACACCGCTTCGGCGTTCTCTTTCGGGATCACGCCCAGATCGGCCATGGCATCACAGGCGTGGGCCTCGATCTCGTACCAGATGCGGAATTTGGTCTGGGGCGACCAGATAGCGACCATGTCAGGGCGGGAATAGCGGGGAATCATTGGCAGCGGCACCTTATTGTGATTGGCACGGGGGATCGCGCGCGTCTTAAACTCGCGGCGACGAATGAACAAGGCAGGAGCGGGTACATGAGACGGTTTGCCCTGATTTTGGTGGCTTTGGCGGCTGCAGCGGCGGCAAATGCCGGCGAAAAGCCCGAAGACACGCGCGTGCTGGATGCGCTGATGGGCAAGAAACTCGATTACGGCGAGGGCGTCTGGCAGGATTTTCGCCCGTCAATGAAGACGCTTTATCACTCAGGGCGACCCAGCTGGGGATACTGGGCTGTGCGTGATGGCCAATATTGTTCCCAATGGCCACCGTCCAGCCTTTGGGCCTGCTATGACATCGAGCTGACCGAGAACGGTGTTCGGTTCGTGGGGGAGAAGGGTGACACCTCGACAGGCGTTTACGTTGACTAAGGTCTGACCGATTGGCTGTGTGGTTGCAAACAGCGTGGCCATGACCGTCACAGACTTAACTTCTGTTTGGCCTCCACAAATCAAGTGACGGGGAAACGCCCGGTGTGGCGACCAAAAGGAAGGTCCAACTCTGCTTGGTCAGCCCAAGGGTTTTGCTGCCATCACACCCGTAGCACATGAACCGAACAGAGCGCGTGGCGCACAACAAGTGCAGCGGTCGAACCCAAAAAGAACTCCTTCATACCGGGCTTGTGCGACGCGATGACGATGCAGTCGATCGCTTGCGTGTTGGCGTATTCCGTGATTGCGCGGCCCGCCGATTGGCTTTCCAGAATGACCGCACTGACGCCCGTTTCGGACTGGAGCCTATCGGCCAGGCCGGCCTCGGCCTTTTGATAGGATTTTTCGACCACGTTCTGCTCCATGTAATACATGATCTGCTTGTTGGGTGGTTCGTGAATATGGGCTGCGGTGATCTTGCCACCTTTGGACAAAAGTGCGCGTGCCGCGGACAGGGCCTGTTCGCTGATGCCATGTTCCAAAGAAAGCGCTACAAGTACGTTGTTATACATGTTGATTTTCTCGCGTTCTGATCTTGTGGTTGCCACGCACCCCCGGAAAGGGGATGCGCTCTTGTTAGGGCAAGTGGGCAGTTCTTCATTTGCCGAGCAGAAGATCCGGCAGAAACAGCGCCAACTCGGGCACAAATGTCGTCAGCATCAGTGTGGGCAACCAGGCGAAGACGATGAAGATCAGCGTCGGCCACAACATGCGCGACACCGGTTCATCACAGACCTGAGCACCCAGGTAGAGAAGCGGCGCGGTCGGCGGAGTGATGTTCGCCATGCCCAGGTTCACCCCGATCACGGCTGCGAAATGGATCGGGTCCATCCCGGTGCTTTGGGCGATGGGCAACAGGATCGGCGTCGCCAGAAGCAGTCCCGAAATATCATCCATTAACATCCCGATCAGGATCATCACGATGTTGATCATCAGCAAGATCACGATCGGGTTGTCCGAAACCGAATAAACCAGATTCTTGGCCAATTGCGGCGCGCCCTGAGAGATCAGATTGTCTGACACGATCAGCACCATGAAGATCATGACCATGACCACACCGACCGTCACGCCAGAGTTCTGGATCGTTTGCGCCAGGGTTTTCCAGGTCAGGCCCCGGTAGAAGTAGATCGCGATCGGGATCGAATAGACCACTGCAATTCCGGCAGCTTCGGTCGGGGTCATAATGCCCCCATAGATCCCGCCCAAGATGATGAGCGGCATCATCAATGCAGGTCCTGCCAGACGCGCTTGAACACCAAAGGTCGGGAGAAACGGTTTGGGTCGATCCGTCAGGTTGATGTCATCGTATTTGCGCAGCAGAAACTGGTTCACCACAATCAGCAGCGTAATCAGAATAAGTGCCGGAATGACGGTTGAAAGGAAGCACTTCAACACGTGCTGTTGTGCAACCCATCCGTACAGGATGTGCGACGAGCTTGGTGGGATCAGCAGGCCCAGTGGGCTTGCGGCGACGATCAGGGCGGCGGATTGCCCGCCCGGATAATTGGCGCGTTTCAGGTGCGGCATCATGATGCCACCGATGCAGGTCAGCGTTGCGTTGGCGCTCCCTGAAATCGAGCCGAAAACCCCGCATGCAATGACGCCAGCGGCGCTTAAACCACCTTTGATGTGCCCGACAAACATTTCTGCCAGCGCCACCAACGGAGCGGCGATTTTACCCTTTTCCATAATTGCGCCCGCAATCATGAACAGCGGAATTGCCAACAGGACCAAGGTTCGAATGCCAGTTGAACCGGTTGGAAGATACCCCGTGATGGATTGGTCGCCGACCATCGCAATGAAGATCAAAACGGCACCGAATGCGACGAAGACGCTCACACCCAGCAAGAGCATCAGGCAGACAATAAAGAGACTTCCCGCGATAATCACTTGGATGCTCCCTTCATGGTCTCTGAGCGCAGCGGCAAACCCAGGCCTTTGCGGATGTGGACGTACAGATAGGCGGCCGTGAACATGGCCATGAAACCGAACGCGCACATGATCGCGATGCGCCACGACACAAACGGAATGCGCAGAACCGGGGTCGCCCTGAGCCGGGGGAAGGAAAAATCGTCCAGCAGCGAGACGTAGCACGCATAGACAAGAAAGAGGATCACGAGCAGTTCGACCAAAAGAACCACAAAGCCGCGCCACCAGATCAGGCGGGGGTCCTGGATGACAATCCCCAGGATATCGGCATTGATATGAAGGTTCCGGGCAGAGGCCAGCACCGCGCCCGCGAAAAAGCCGACGATGCTGAAGCCCAAAAGCCACTCTTCATAGGCAAACAGATCGCCACCAAATCCATATCTGATGACCACAACCGCACCAAATGTGAATGCCATCAAGAACCCACAGAACATGGCGATCTGGCGCATGACAAAGGCGACGCCCTTGAGTGGATAGCCAAAGAGCGGCGGCAATTCATCCGTGATCTTCGGTCGTATCTTTGGGGTTTCATCTTCGATAGTCGGCGCATGCCCAGCTTCAGAATACGTCATCTTTCTCCCTCCCTTTCGTTTGGCGAAACGAAAAGGGCCGGTTCCGAACCGGCCCATTCCAAATTCACTGGCTCTTGGCGGCCAGAAGGCGGTCGATAACGTCCTGCCCGACTTTCTTGGCCATTTCGGGCCAAACGGTTTCCTGAACATGCTTGGCCATGGCTGCCTGCTCTTCATCCGACAGGCTCAGGATCGTGTAGCCCTTGTCGAGCAACTTCTGGCCAAAGACGTCGTCATTCTCGCGGTTGTAAGCAAAGAAATCTTCAGAGGCCTTGGTCAGTGCGGCCTGCAACGCGTCACGCTGTTCGTCGTTCAGTTTGTCCAATGTCCGCTGGGACGCGTAGAATGTCGTCAATTCGGAAATGGAGTTGTACTCGACGAAATGCGTGCCAACATCAGATTGCGCGAAGATCGAGTAGGTCGCCGTCTTGGTGCAGCAGATGGCTCCATCAACGATACCTGACTGCAGGGCCGGGAAGATGTCACCCCAAGCCATGGTCGTTGCCTGATAACCCAGCGTTTCAACCATGGATTTCACCACGCTTGAGGACCAGACACGAATGTTCATGCCTTTGTCGTCAAAGGTGTTCCAGTTCTCGGGTTCTTGCGAGGCGACTATGCCGATGAACCCTTCAGGGTTCTGCGCCATCACGCGAACACCGTATTCGTCGGTGATTTCCTGAAGGATAGTGTTGAATTCGGACTCTATGTTGAGAAGGGTGTTTTCCATGTCGTCCCAACCGCTCAGCAGGAACGGCATCGACAGGAATTCAAGGCGCGGATCGGTGTCTGCATAGATGAAGGCCGACGCAAGATCGATGTTGCCACGGGCCACGTCTTCGAACAGGGCCTCACCGGATCCCAACTGGTTGGCCGGGAACACTTCGATCTTGAGGCCCACATCTGCTGCTGCGACATCGGCTGCGACCTGCTGCATCATCTTGGTGCCCTGGTGGTCGATCGGGAACACACCTGCAAACCGCAGTTTCATGTCATCCGCGATCGCGGCCGTCGACATGAGCGCACCGATGGCGCCACACAGTATTCCTTTGGCAATCGTCTTGGTACTCATCGAGATTTTCCTCCTTGTTGACGAGTAACGCCCGCCTCGCAAATGCTTGGGCGGGCGTTGATTTGCTTCAGTCCAGCAAATCTTCCGGGGCCTGAAACTCGTATCCGAGATCATCGGCCACAGCCTTGTAGGTCACCTTGCCAAAGGCCACGTTCAGGCCATTCATCAGGTGACGGTTATCCGCAAGCGCCTGTTTCCAGCCGTTGTTCGCAATAGCCAGGGCATGGGGCAGGGTGACGTTGTTCAAGGCGTAGGTCGAAGTCCGCGCCACGGCGCCCGGCATATTGGCAACGCAATAATGAACGACCTCATCGACCGCGTAGGTGGGGTCGGCGTGGGTCGTCGCCTTGGACGTTTCAAAGCACCCGCCCTGATCGATCGCAACATCGACAACCACCGCGCCGGGCTTCATCCTTGCGATCAGATCACGGTTGACCAGTTTGGGCGCGGCAGCACCCGGGATCAGAACCGCACCAACAACCAGATCTGCGTTGATGACTTCTTCTTCCAGTGCAGCCTTGGTTGAATAGACAACCTTGGCCGACGCCTCGAAATGGTTTTCCAGCTTTTCCAGAACAGCGGGGCTGCGGTCCAGAATGGTCACGTCCGCGTGCAGGCCAACCGCCATCTGAGCGGCGTTGAAGCCCACGACGCCGCCGCCGATGACCACAACCTTGCCGGGCTTTACACCGGGCACACCGCCCAGCAATACGCCCAGACCACCCTTGGCCTTTTCCAACGCGCTTGCGCCGGCCTGGATCGACATGCGACCGGCAACCTGGCTCATCGGTTTGAGAAGGGGCAGGCCGCCGTTGTCGTCCGTTACCGTCTCATACGCGATGCAAACCGCGCCCGATCCGACCAGATCCCTGGTCTGTTCCGGATCAGAGGCCAGATGCAGATAGGTGTAAAGGATCTGACCCTCGCGCAGCATGGCGCGCTCAACGGCCTGAGGTTCCTTGACCTTCACGATCATCTCGGCGTTGGCAAAGATTTCTGGCGCGGTGGCGGCAATTTCCGCGCCAGCAGCACGATAGGCATCGTCATCGGCACCAATGCCGATACCGGCATTGGTGCCGATGACGACGCTGTGCCCGTGCGACACCAGTTCCGCGACGCTTTCAGGGGTCAGGCCGACCCGGTATTCGTGGTTCTTGATTTCCTTGGGAACACCAATGAACATGTTCTTCACTCCTTGGCTCGGATGATCATTTTGCGGTTGGCATGACGAACTCGGCACCGTCCGAGATGCTTTCGGGCCAGCGCTGCATGATGGATTTCTGCTTGGTGTAGAAACGAACGCCTTCTTCGCCATAGGCGTGCATGTCGCCGAAAAGGCTCTTCTTCCAGCCGCCAAAGCCATGCCAGGCCATGGGTACAGGGATCGGAACGTTGACGCCGACCATGCCGACCTGAACCTGCTTGCCGAATTCACGTGCGACGTTGCCGTCGCGGGTGAACAGCGACACACCGTTGCCGAATTCATGATCGTTGATCAGTTGCAGACCCTCGGCAAAGCTCGCCACGCGGACACAGGCCAGCACCGGGCCAAAGATCTCTTCGCGATAGATCTTCATGTCCGGGGTGACGTTGTCGAACAGGGTGCCGCCCAGGAAATAGCCGCCTTCGTGACCTTCGACGGTGTAGTCGCGGCCATCGACCAGCAGGTCGGCGCCCTCTTCGATGCCGCTGTCGATGTAGCCTTTGATCCGGTCCCGCGCGGCGGCAGTGACGATCGGGCCCATTTCAGCGTCGAGCTCAAGCCCGTTCTTGATTTTCAGCGTCTCGGCGCGTTCTTTCAGAACAGGCATCAGCTTGTCGGCGGCATCGCCCACCAAGAGCGCCACCGAGATTGCCATGCAGCGTTCGCCAGCCGATCCATAGGCGGCCCCGATCAGCGCGTCGGCTGTCTTGTTCATATCGGCGTCGGGCATCACCAGCATGTGGTTCTTGGCGCCGCCCAGGGCCTGAACCCGTTTACCGTGCCGCGCGCCGATCTCGTAGATGTAATTGGCGATGGGGGTCGAGCCGACAAAGGACACAGCCTTGACGTCGTCGTTTTCCAACAACTCATCCACGGCGACCTTGTCGCCTTGCACCACGTTGAAAACCCCGTCAGGGAACCCCGCCTGTTTCATCAGATCCGCATAGAGCAGCGAGGCCGAAGGGTCGGTCGGCGAGGGTTTCAGGATAAAGGTATTGCCTGCGGCGATGGCGATCGGGAACATCCACATCGGCACCATGACCGGGAAGTTGAAGGGAGTGATCCCAGCCACGACACCCAGAGCTTGACGCGTCGTCCAGTCGTCCATGCAGGTGGACACCTGTTCCGTGTAATCGCCTTTGAGGAGTTGCGGGATGCCGCAGGCAAACTCGATGATATCTATGCCGCGCTCGACCTCGCCCTGGGCGTCGGTGAACACCTTGCCATGTTCGACGGTGATGGCGCGGGCCAGATCATCCTTGTGCTGACGCACCAGCGCCAGGAAATTGTTCATCAGCCGCGCCCGGCGGATCGGTGGTGTGTTCGACCACTTGGGGAACGCCGCCTTGGCCGCAGCGACAGCCGCGTCCACGGTTTCGACCGTAGCGAGCGACACATTGCCGGTGTGCTCGCCGGTTGCGGGGTTATGGACGGCTTGGGTGACTTCGCCGTCTGGAGCTGTGATTTGGCCACAGATGTAGTGGCCGATCGAAACGATCGGGGCAGCATCTTTCATGATTGCAGTCCTTTGGATTTAGGAGAGAGGGGTCAGGGAAGCTCGGCCAGAACTTCTCCAAGTGTCTGAACAAGCTTAATTATTTCGGGCTCCGAGATGATCAGCGGCGGGGACAGTGCGATGATGTCGCCGGTCACTCGGATCATGATGCCCGCGTCCCAGGCGCGTTTCATCGCCTCATAGGCGCGTGCGCCGGGGGCGCCTTCACGCGGGGCTAGCTCAATGGCGCCGACCAGTCCGAGGTTGCGGATGTCGATGACATTGGGCAGGCCTTTGAGGCTATGGAGCTGATCCTCCCACGGTTGCGACAGCAGGGCGGCGCGGCGGAACAGGTCGTTCTGCTCATAGCTTTCCAGCGCCGCCAAGGCAGCCGCGCAGGACACCGGGTTGGCCGAATAGGTGTAGCCGTGGAATAGCTCGATCGGCGCGTCGGCGTTCTCCATGGCCGAGTTGTAGATGTCGTCAGACACGATCACCGCGCCCATGGGGATAACGCCGTTGGTCAGGCCCTTGGCGGTGGTGATGATGTCGGGTTTGACGCCGAAATACTCTGCCGCCGTCGCAGCACCCAGTCGTCCGAATGCGGTGATGACCTCGTCAAAGATCAGCAGGATGCCATGGTGGTCACAGATCTCGCGCAGGCGCTGCAGATAGCCATTGGGCGGCAGCAGCACGCCGGTGGATCCGGCCATAGGCTCGACGATGACGGCTGCAATGGTCGAGGCATCATGCAACGCGACGATGCGTTCCAGATCGTCCGCCAGTTCAGCGCCATGAGCGGGGCAACCGCGTGAAAAGGCGTTCCTGTCCAGGTCATGGGTATGGCGCATGTGATCGACGCCGGTAAGAAGCGTGCCGAAGTGCATGCGGTTCTTGACGATGCCCCCGACCGAAATGCCACCAAACCCGGTGCCGTGATAGCCGCGTTCCCGCCCGATCAAACGGGTGCGGGCACTGTCGCCGCGCATCCGGTGATAGTGCAGCGCGATTTTCAGCGCGGTGTCGACAGATTCCGAGCCTGAGTTGGTGAAGAATGCGTGGCTCATCCCCTCGGGCATCATCGCGGTCAGCTTGCCCGACAGCTCAAATGCCTGGGGGTGGGCGAACTGGAAGTTTGGAGCATAGTCCAGTTCGTGTACCTGTTTCTGTACCGCTTCAACGATCAGCGGATCACGGTGCCCTGCATTGACACACCACAGCCCGGCTGTCCCGTCCATGATCTGGCGACCATCCGAGCTGGTGTAATACATCCACTCGGCCGAGTGGATCATCCGGGGCTCGCGAAGGAAATCACGGTTGGCCGTGAAGGGCATCCAGAACGATGACATTGTGTTGGGTTTATCGAGCACGGCGATACCTCGTGATGGATATTTTCATTTGATGCCGGATACTTGCAGCAAAGGTTTGGCGCGCACAGTCGGTTTTGTGGAAATCTGTAAGTCATTGAAATACAGTCCCGCCGTGCCTAAAGTGCTTTCGATCAGAAGCAGGAAATCACAATGGGCCAATCTCAGACAACCGACTTGGAAACGGCACGGCGGTTGCGTTTGATTCGTACGTCAAAGGGGATTAGCCAACGCGATATGGCCAAGCGTGCAGGCGTTGGCAGCGGGACGATTTCCCAGATTGAAAGCGGTTCAACGCAACCCTCTGTCGCCTTGCTAAAAAAGATCCTGGCCGGCGTTGATGTTAATCTGGGGTTCTTCTTCAGCTTCGAACTGAAAAATGAGGACAGCTTTTATTTTCCGCGTAGCAGCATGAGGGATCTTGGGTCTTCAGGCGTCTCTTATTTGCTGGTTGCGGGTGAACGCAGGAACAGAAAGCTGCAGATGCTGATCGAAGAGTACGATGTGGGTGCAGACTCAGGCCGGTCTGCCCTGTCCCATGAAGGCGAAGAATGTGCGGTGGTGATCGAAGGTCGCCTTGAAGGGACCGTGGATGGGCAGTCCCGTGTCCTCAGCCCGGGCGACGCCTATTACTTTTCAAGCATGTTGCCGCACCGTTTCCGAAACGTCGGCGATATCCCCTGCAAAGTGATCAGCGCCTGCACACCGTCATCTTTTTGAGCAGCGCGGACTTTTGTCCGGACATGCATGATCTGAGCCAAAGGCTCGCTTGAGCCCGCCAATGGTCAGTCCCACTTGGTGGCCAAACGACCCCACGACCAGGTTACTTTCATTGTTTACATTTCGTGACCCGAACCCGACACTCGTTTTGATTGAACAGTGGGAGATTGTTTCATGCCCAAAGGAATTTTTGGCCGGTTGCGAGCTACGGGCCTGGTCCTTGCCACCGCCTTGTCCGCGACAGTGGCCAAGGCCGATATGCCGGTCACTTATGTCGAGGACAACCGCGCCCTGTTTCATGTCAACGCACCGGATTTCTGGCAGGTGCGCGCAGGGGGGCCGCGTGCCATCACGCCACCGGGTTCGGATGAGGCGCGTTTGATCAACCGGGTGATTGGGTTTGAACCCGTGTCGGAAAAGGGGGTCTGGGTGGGGTTCATGTCCCCCAATGGCGTTTCGACCTTTGAAGGCGCGGTCGAGTATTTGCGCAATATCGGCCAGTCGATCGTAGAAGATCCGATCCTGGACAACAGCAAACCAACCCGTATTGGCGGTCTGGCTGCCCAAAAATACGCCGGTCACGGGCGCAGGGGCGGAAAGTCCGTCAATTTCACGGCGGTTCTGATCGACCTTCCTGGCAATCGCGTGGCGATTTCTCTGGCCATCTCCGAAGCGGGAGCCAATGCCGAGCTGATCGGCGACGTCAATGCGATCTACGATTCATTTCGTGCGGCACGGTGAGGGAGAAGAAAATGACGATAAGAAAACTCTTCCTTGGAACGGCACTGACAGTGTCCGGGTTTCTGCTGGCTGCGTGCGATCCCAATGCGACCTCCGTGGGTGGCTCGGTCTACTACGACAGCATGATGTGGAACGACTACTACTACGGTCACCCGCGGCCGCCACGGCCCGAGCGTCCCAAACCCGAGCATCCGATTGCGCGCCCACCGGTGGCCCGTCCGCCTGTCGCGCGCCCACCGATCCACCGCCCGCCCGTGGCGCGGCCATTACCGGCGCGGCCCCGCTGATCCACGATTGAGGAACGCATGAAATCCACCCTGATGCGCCGTTTCGTTGCTGGCCTGTTGATTGCGTTCCCCATCGTGATCCTGGGGATCGCGCTCTACACGCTGTTCGAGGTCATCCAGATCATCGGTGACCCTCTGTTTGGTCTCATTGGGACCGGAACACCGATCGATTCCATAATCGAACATGTTTTGGCTGCCATCGCGGCCTTCTTCATCGTGTATCTGCTGGGCTATGCGGCTGAATTGCAATCTGTCCAAGACCGTGTCAGTCGCCTGGATCGGCTGTTGGTTCTGCTGGTGCCCGGCTACACAATGATCAAAGGGTTCATTGGTGGGGTGGTTGCCGAAGACAGCCTGACAGAGGGGTTTCGCCCGGTCTTGGTCGACACCGTGGACAGCACCCGGATCGGGTTCGAGATTGAGCGCTCTGACTCAGGCAAGGTCGTGGTTTTTCTGCCAAACGCCCCTGCCGCCAGCACGGGTATCGTTGCCGCATATGACATTGATCGCGTGACCCGGTTGGATGTCCCTCCGCACCAAGTCATGGAAATGCTCAGTTTCTATGGGGCGGGCCTCACCAACCTGGACAAACTGCAAATCAGGTAAGCGCGTGCTCAAGAGGGTTCTTTGACCCGATCCAGGATCGTTTCGACCTCGCTGCTTGCCTCAAGCGTGCGGTGCACCGGGCATTTGTCGGCGATCTCCAGCAACCGGGCCTGCTGATCTGCGCTCAAAGGTCCCTTCAGGTGAATGAGGCGGGTGAACCGATCGATTTTGCCCGCCGCAGCGGTGTCGGCGTCTTGGGCGTGCACCTTGTTGTGGCTGACGTCTACACTTACGCTGTCCAGTGGCCAGCCTTTGCGGCGGGCGTACATGCGGATGGTCATGGATGTACAGGCCCCCAGACCGGCCGAGACGAACCCGTACGGTGTCATGCCCTGATTGGTGCCGCCGTACGACAGCGGCTCGTCCGCCACCGTGTGGTGATCAGGGCCGGATTGTACGTCCTGGCGAAAACCGTTCGGGTCTGCCTCGGACACGCGAACGATGCCTTCGGGGGCACCGGGGGGCGGGGCAGGTGGCGTCAGATCAACATAGCGCGCCGCCCAGGCTGAAATGACATCGGCGGCATATTCGGCATCTGCGGCCCGCGTGATCAGGTGGTCGGCATCGTCAAGTGTGACAAAGCTTTTGGGGTGTTTGGCGGCCAGAAAGATCTCGGCCGCGTTGTCGATGCTGACGGTGTCATCAAGCGGGGCGTGCAGCACCAACAGGGCGGCATGCAACTCTGCAATGGCTGGTTTCAGCTCGGCGCCTGAAATGTCATGCACAAAGTCGCGCCCAATGCGGAACGGGCGACCGGCCAGGCACACCTCGGCCGATCCCTGCTCTTCGATCTCGGGCAGGGCGGCATCGAAATGATGCGAGACGTGGCCCGGATCTGAAGGTGCGCCCAGTGTGACCACACCTTTGATCGAAGGGATGCCCGCACGGGCCCGCAGTACCGCAGCCCCACCCAGGGAATGCCCGATGAGCAAGGCAGGCGCCATCCGGCGCGACGCCAGATATTGCGCCGCTGCAATCAGATCCTGCACGTTCGAGGTAAAGGTGGTGTTGGCAAATTCACCTTCGGAATGCCCCAGGCCGGTAAAGTCGAACCGCAACACTGCGATCCCCATGGCCGACAGGCGCGCAGCTATGCGGCGGGCGGCGGGAATGTCCTTGGAGCAGGTGAAGCAATGGGCAAACAGCGCCGTCGCCAGGACGGGCCCATCCGGCAGATCAAGCCGGGCGGCCAGTTGATTGCCATCGTGACCGGGAAAGTTGATACGTTCAGTTGGCATGTCAGGCTCTTTGTTTCATGCGGAAGGGTTGGCCACAAGATGGGCCAGCGTAGCCCCCCGCGACAAGGTCTGTGACAGCCCGGTCACGGCATGGTGAGGGAAGCGGAGCCACAGTTTCCTCACAATTGATCGCAAACAATCCGCAATCTGCTCAAATTCTCCTCAAACTGTTCTGACTATATCAAGTCTCAATCGAATACCTGAAATGTAGCAAATATCGACATGTAACCGACTGTGCGGCTTGGGGGCTGCGTGCTTGTCCTGACAAGCGGAGGTGCCAGCCATGCTGGACCTAGCGAATGAACATGTAATTGTGGCGCCTCCCTGGCGTGATCGGGTGAATTTGGGTCTAAAGGGGAAAACGGAATTGATTGCGCGGGCGATTGCCCGTGATACGGATGCGCGCGAGATGACCGTCTCGCTGATCAAACAGTCTGCCCGATCCGTCTGTGCACAGGTGGACGTTGGCGAACGAAGCGCGTTTCTCAAGCTGTTTGACGGAGCCGAGCAGGCGGATCAATTGGCCTACAAGCGCGAAAAGATCAGCTTGTTGACCTTGCGGGACAGTGCGTTGGTGCCGCGCCTGCTGGCGTTCAGCGATCCGGGGCAATTCATCATCACCGAATGGATCGGCAAGGGGCAGGTGCGGGATCGCCTGGAGCGGCTGAGCGCCGAAGACACGGGCGACAAGCTGGGCCGTTGGTTGGCGCGCTATGACGCCGTCAGCCCAGCGGAATCGGCCTGTGGTAACTGGTATTCCTATCTGAACCGTTTTGGTGCCGAGATCGATTTGCAGGCCGTTGAGACTGCGCAAGATCTGTTGTTGGAAATTCCGCTGTGCGGCCGTTCACTGGCACGCAACGATGCGGCGCTTGGCAATTTCATGCTGACCCACAAGGGCGACATCATCGCTTGTGATTTTGAGGCGGCAACCATGCGCCCGCGGGGCTGGGATTACCTGCAGCTTTATCGTGCGCTGATCTTGCGTTTTGCCGACCGCGCGGCTGATGCGGTTGAGGCCTTTGCCGACGGTTACGCCGCCGAGCACAAAGGTGCGTTGATCGCAGATGAGCTGAACGTTGTGGCGCGCATTCTGTTCTGTGCCGAGGCGGTGGCAGGTCGCAAGGATCGTGAGGCATTAGCATGGCTGTAGAGGTTCTGACGATTTCCCTGACCGAGGACCAGGAAAAGGTCAAAGGCGACGACTACATCACTGGGGATCGTGACGACAATCAGATCGTGACGGTTTTGGATGGCGGTGATCTGGACGATGACGATCCATATGTGTTCGAGTTCTGGGGCAAGGACACTCCGACGGAACCCGGAGCCGGGCCGGGTGGGGATGACCAATTTTCATTTGACCTTTCCGGGTTCGATGATGATTTCGATATAGAGATCAAGAGCTTTGACGAAGGCGATTGTTTCATCTTCACCAACTTTGACAGCTACAGTGTGGTCGGCAACGTCTGGACGTTCGACTATACCGGCTCTGATGGGCAACCACATACGGTTTCGATAGACGCGGAATCCACCAATGGCACCGGTGTGGCCTGTATTGTGGTCTGCTTTGCCAAGGGCACCAAGATCCGTGTGCCAGCGGGGCAAATGGCGATCGAGGATTTGCAGGTCGGCGACATGGTCCATTGCGGCGACGGAATGCAGCGGCCCATCCGCTGGATCGGCAGCCGTGCCATTGATCAGCAGACCTTGGACTTGCACCCCGAATTGCGCCCGGTGCAGATCAAGACGGGCGCGTTGGAACCGGGCTATCCCGCCCGTGATCTGTATCTGTCACCCCAGCATCGCGTGTTGTTGCGCGACTGGCGGGCCGAGCTGTTGTTTGGTGAGGATGAGGTGTTGGCAACCGCATCGTCTTTGATCAATGACAGCACCATCCGGCCGGATATGGAGTGTACGCAGGTTGAGTATTTTCATCTGCTGCTGGACGGACATCAGACCGTCTTTGCCAACGGGATCGAGTGTGAGACACTGATGCCGGCAGAAATGGCACAGAACGCCTTGCCTGCCGAAGCCCGGACCGAGATTTGTGCGATCTTCCCCGAACTGGCCACTGACCTTGGATCGTTTGGTCCGCTTTATCGCATGGCCCTGAAACCCACGGAAATCAGGGCCATGATGGCGCTTTGATCGCTTACTGGCCCATCAGAACCGGATCAAAGGGGTATTTGGTCAGGTTTTCATAGCCGTCTTCGGTGATGAGAACCTGATCCTCAAGCTTGATCGAGAAGGCGCCGCCAACGGCCCCCACACAGGCCTCGACGCACAGGACCATGCCGGGTTCCAGCGGGTAGTCATAGGCGCCTTCGACGGCCGCGTCGGGGTAGGCGACTAACGGCCATTCATCGCACAGACCCACGCCATGCATCAGGCAGCCATATTTCTGTGCCTGGAACTGGTCGTCCAGAACATGCGCATTTGCCGTGAGTTCAGGGATCATCACACCGGGTTTGAGCATTTCCATGTTGGTCATGATGTGCTCATGAGCGTGCTGCATTGCATAGACCATTTCGGCGGGCGGTTTTTCGTCGCCGATCCACCAGCTGCGCGAAATGTCGATGCAAATGCCGTAGGAACCAACAAGGTCTGTGTCGAACGATATGATCTCGTTCTGTTGCGTGATGCGGGGGCCGCATTCCTGGAACCACGGGTTGGTGCGCTGACCGGACGCCAGCAAGCGGGTTTCGATCCATTCGCCGCCGCGGCGAATGTTTTCGGCGTGCAACACAGCCCAAATGTCATCTTCGCTGGTCTTGCCGTCGCCCACATTGGCACGGGCAAAGTCTTCCATCGCGCGCACCGATGTCTCGCAGGCGTGGTTGGCGCAGCGCATGGCCAAGATCTCGTCCGGGCCTTTGACGGCGCGGGCCTTTTCGGTGAGCTCTTCGCCCTCCATGATCTCGAACCCTTGCGCCTCTAAAGCGCGCAGGCCGTGCAGCATGATCTTGTCCACGGCCAGCCGCATGTTGCCACCGCCGTGTTCCTGAATCAGTTCGCGCACTTCGTTCGACAGTTTGTCGGCGGCGACATCGACCTTGTCGCCACGGTCGAAATAAAACAGATCCGCGCCTGAGCGTTGTTCCCGAACAAGCGGGTTGAAGGTGCTCAGGAACGGCGACTGCTTGTAGTCCCAGATCACCATGTAACCATCGGCACAGAGCAGCAACGCGCGGAACGGGTTGTGCGTGTTCCACAGCTGCATGTTGGTGCTGTCGGTGGCATAGCGGATGTTGAGCGGGTCAAACAGCAGCACGCCGCCATAGCCCCGGTCGACCACATGCTGGGTCAGCCGCTTCCAGCGGTGTTCGCGCATCCGCTCGAGGTTGGGCAGGATCAGCCCGGCGGCCTCCCATTCACCAAAGGCCAATTGCGTCGGGCCAATCTCGACCCGGTCGTTGTCGTTGGGGGTTCCATCGCCCAGGGTCGTGCCCTTGTTGGGGTCGATCTTGCGTCGGTCTCGGTAATGCTGGTTCACTGACTGGCTCCCTGTCTCTTGGCGATCACTGTGCCATTCGGGGTGACGCCGTGTCCTATCGGAAAGCGACCGACACATGTGTCGTTTTTTGTCAGCAGGTGCTAGGGCAAAGGCATGAGAGAGATCCTGCAGACATCGATTCCTTACGATTTTCAAACCGCCAAACCCTTGCCGGGGATTGCACCCATCGGCCAGGAGGGGTGGTTGCATCAGGATGAGGCCTTTGCCGGGCAGATGGCTTGTCGCGATGAGCTTCTGACCCAAAAGCGGGGCAGGGTGCTTGCATTGGATGCCCAGGCGGTACCTGCCGCCCAAGAGTTGTTGGACGAGGTGCTGGCTCAAACCTATCCAGGGCAGGTGAGTCAGGTCGATCGCCCTGATGGCGTGACCGTACACATCGACCGCGATGATCCCTTGGGCACTTTGGGGCGTATCGTTCAGGAAGACTTTTGTATTTTGCAAAAAATCGGCGACGAACATGTCATGACTGGCGCCGTTTTGTGTTTTCCGGCTAGCTGGACCCTATCCGAGAAATTCATGCGTCCGTTGATCGGCATTCACGACACCGTCGATTCATACGACGCGGGTATCGCCAAACGAGTGCAGCGTCTGTTCGATGGCGTCAAGTCCGGCCGCCCGATGTGGCGGTTCAACGCGCTGTGGTATGTGGATCCCGATCTGCATCAGCCGCGGAGCATACACGACCGGCGGAACAAACCCGATCCGGCCAAAGCTGATTACTTTCGATCCGAGCGTCAGTGCATCCTGCGATTGCCGCAAAGCAACGCGGTGGTGTTTTCAATCCACACCTACATTCTGGCAAGGAGGGACGTGCCAAACGACGAAAACTCCGCGACCCCTTAGGGTGCGGAGTTTTGCAATTCCAGGGCTCTGGTCACATCGGCAAGATCGACATAACGCTTGCCATGGCGCCGGAGCTTTGCAGGAACACCAGTGCTCCGGTCAACGACAGCACCTGTGTGTTCAGGCGGAAGTCTTCGCCGCGGGCCAGATTGACCGCCGCCAGGGACAACGCCACCGGAGCCGAGACAAAAGCCAGCGTGCCGGTCATCGCCCAGCTGGTCAGACGGCGGATGTCGCTCTGTGCTCGTTCTTCGGGCGACATGCCGTCCAGCTCGTCTGGATGCGGGTCGCTGCGGAAAGCCAGGGCCAGGGCCTCTTCGTCCGTCAATTCGATCAAGCCGAATTCACCACCGTGGGGCGTTTGACCTGCAATCGTGTCGTAGCGCATTGCCAGATCAGGCGCCGTTTCATCGATTGGTGCAAAACGATCTCCGTTTTCATAGATGATTTCCTGACGTCCGCGAACGCGCCGGGGCGAGACATTTGCGAAGGCCCCCAAGAACTGCTCGATTGTAAGCGAGACGTTGGGGTCCAGCCATTCGATGTGCTCGGATGCATAAAGGTCAACCATGCGATAGAGCATGACGACCAGCATCAACTCGGTGACATCGCGGTCATCGTGCTGCTCGGACACGGGGGTGAGCGCGATCACCAAACGGTTGTGCACGCGTTGGCGGGTTTCTTTTTTGCCGCGGTTCAACCCGGCGGCATCGTCCAGACGCGCGGTATGATCGACGCACACGGGGTTTGGATCGAGCGACAGTTTTACGTGAAACTGGCTGGTGACGATCCGGGCCTCGTGCGGGCCAGAAAGAGTTTGACGTTCGACTGAGTGGCCGTAGTCCTCGAGCGTCGCCGTAACAATGCGACTGAACCGGTCCAAAGAGCCGTCTTGGTTACCCAGGAATACTAGTCCACCGTGATACTTGCCTGTCTGTGTCACAGTGAGAATCCTCCGTTGTGTGTGTTCTCGAGATCAAATCTACTCACCGATCAGGGAGAAATTTTGTCCCAAACAGACAGATCACGGGGCAATCTTGGATTTTGTCAAAGATTGATGACAGATCGGAAACCAGTGTTTTTATGGAAAATTCGTTGAAATTTGACGGAATTGAGGCGACCATAGGGCGAACGCTAGGCTGCGATGCGACCTCTAGTTGTCTATCCGGGCTCCCATGATCGCAATCGCCTTTTGGTACACAGTGGCAGCATTCCATTGCTTTATCACAGCAAAATTGGGCTCACCGGGCTGATACCCTTTGCCGGGCTTCCATCCCTTCTGACGCAGGAAGTTCGCCGTAGAGGCGAGTGCATCCGTCAGGTTGTAGAAATCGACCCTGCCATCTCCGGTTGCATCGACCCCATAGGTCAGAGCGTTGCCCGGCAGAAATTGCGTGTGCCCCAACTCGCCATGTTTGGCGCCTTTGGTTGCGCCCGTGATCGCTCCCTGGTCCACCAGCTTGAGCGCGCCGATGGCGTGCGGGACGAAGAAATCCGACCTGCGGCAGTCATAGGCCAGCGTGGTGATGGCCGAGACAACCTGACTGTCGCCCATGAAATTGCCAAATCCGGTTTCCATCCCGTGAATGGCAATCAGAACGCCGGCCGGGACACCGTACTGCCGTTCCAGCGTTGCGTAGAATTGTGCATTGCGGGCTTTGCGTTTGCGTCCCTGAGCCACGATCGTATCTGCACCGCGGATCTGCATGAACTTGTCCAACGAATAGCGAAAGCTCTTTTGATTGCGGTCGGCAGCGATGGTGCGTGTCGCATAGCGGGCTTGGCTTAGCGCCTGCAAGCCGCGCTTGCGCACGCCTGCCTTGCGCGCCTCTTTGGCAAAGTCTTTTTTCCAGGCCTCAAACCCTGAGCCCGTATTGCCGCAGGGCGCGGCCAGCAAGGGCTGCCCCAGAAATCCAAGGGCGACGAGGGCGGGGATCAAAATGGATCGTGGCATGGTGTAACTCTCAATTCTTCAGATAGGTGCGCCAGGGGGTGACCCCTGGCAGCGAAATCAAGGCAGCGTTGGCGCCACCATGTGCAAGGCATCCAGGGCAAAGCCGGGCTCGACCCCGGGCAGGGCGGTTTGGAAAATGTCCGCCATTGCGCCGGTGCCGTAAAGATCGGACAGGACGGAGTCGACCAGCAGGCGGAAATCCGCATCCCCGCGCGCCATGGCAAGCCCGTGTTTCTCGACGGTCATGATCTCGCCCGAGATCTTGAAGTCATTGCCCATTCCGGCAGCGATAAAGTTCACCAGCAAGATGGATTGATCCGCGAAATAAGCCGAAATCTCGCCGTTCTTCAGCGCGGTGATTCCAGCAGGATGCGTGTCAAAGCGGACCATCTGCGCCTCGACCCCGGCAGCGCTGAACGAATTTTTCACCGCCGTTTCGGTTGTGGTGGCGCTGCGCATGCCAATTTTTTTGCCTGCCAGCTGCCGCAGATCACCGCTTGCATCACGGGGCAGCAAAACGTCGGTGCCGTCGATGTAGGTTGGGATCGAAAAATCCACCTGCTCACGGCGGCTGAGCGTGATGGTGGCCGCACCACACAGCAGATCGATCTCACCACTGGCAACCTTGTCGAACCTGTTCTTGGAATCGACCGGGATGAAGGTGGCATTCATCTCATCCAGCTCCAGCTTGTCGGCGATGGCCTGGGCGATCTGATCACAGATGATTGGCGAATAGCCAGCAGGCTTGTCGTTGTTGTCCAGATAAGACAGCGGGGCGGCATCGGTGCGGAACCCGATGTTGAATTGTTTGGTTTCTTTGATGCGGTCCAACGTCTGGGCCGAGGCTGCCCCGGCGACCAATGTGGCGGTCGCCAAAGCGAGGGAAAACAGGCGCATGAAAAACTTCCTTTGCGTTCAAACTCATCCAAGCGTAGCGGGATAGACCGGGAACACAAAGGAGAATGTGAGGTACGGCCATGTCAATTCACGACGGGTTCACTTCGCCTCAAGGGGCGCCAACCTACGCCTCCTTTGCTCAACAGGAACCAGGGGCGCCCGGCAGGCGCGGGCGCAGCCCGCGCCTGCCGGGCCCAACGGGAGGAGGTGTCCCGCAAGGGGCATCGACGACGGGCGGGAGCATCTCGGAGATCAAAGAAAAAGGGCGCCCCAAAAGGCGCCCTTGATCGTGGTGATCCGGTAAGGATCAGCAGCTGTAGTACATGCCGTATTCAACGGGGTGCGGCGTGTGCTCGTAGGTTTCGACCTCTTCCATCTTCAGCTCGATGTAGCCTTCAATCTGGTCCTTGGTGAACACGTCGCCCTGCAGCAGGAAGTCGTGATCGGATGCCAGGGCTTCCAGTGCTTCACGCAAGCTGCCGCAGACGGTCGGGATGCCGGCCAGCTCTTCGGCGGGCAGGTCGTACAGGTTCTTGTCCATGGCTTCGCCCGGATCGATCTTGTTCTTGATCCCGTCCAGACCGGCCATCAGCAGAGCGGCAAACGCCAGATAGGGGTTTGCGGCCGGATCGGGGAAGCGGGCTTCGACGCGCTTGGCTTTGGGCGATTCAGTCCACGGAATACGCACACAACCCGAACGGTTGCGGGCCGAGTAGGCGCGCAGAACGGGGGCTTCGAAACCGGGGATCAGACGCTTGTAGCTGTTGGTCGACGGGTTGGTGAAGGCGTTCAGCGTTTTGGCGTGCTTCAGGATGCCGCCGATGAAATACAGCGCTTCGCTCGACAGATCCGCATACTTGTCGCCTGCAAAGAGCGGTTTGCCGTCTTTCCAGATCGACATGTTCACGTGCATGCCGGTGCCGTTGTCGCCGTAGATCGGCTTGGGCATGAAGGTTGCCGATTTGCCATAGGCGTGCGCCACGTTGTGGATCACGTATTTGTACTTCTGCAGCTCATCGGCCTGTTTGGTCAGGCTGTCAAAGATCAGACCCAGCTCGTGCTGACAGGACGCAACCTCGTGGTGGTGCTTGTCCACTTTCATGCCCAGACGCTTCATGGTCGACAGCATTTCCGAACGCAGGTCCTGGGCTTCGTCGATCGGGTTCACCGGGAAATAGCCGCCCTTGACGCCCGGACGGTGGCCCATGTTGCCCATTTCGTACTCGGTGTCGGTGTTCCAGGACGCGTCGGTTGCGTCCACTTCGAACGACACCTTGTTGATGGTGTTCGAAAAGCGCACATCGTCAAACAGGAAGAACTCTGCCTCAGGGCCCATATAGGCCACATCACCGATGCCCGATGCCTTCAGATAGGCTTCGGCTTTTTCGGCTGTGCCGCGCGGGTCACGCTCATAGGCTTCGCCGGTGTCGGGTTCTACGATCGAGCAGTGAATGCAGATGGTCTTTTCCGCATAGAACGGATCCACATAGGCCGACGTGGTGTCGGGGATCAGTTTCATGTCCGAGTTTTCGATCGACTTCCAGCCTGCGATGGACGATCCGTCGAACATGAAGCCTTCTTCGAGGAAGTCTTCGTCAACCAGATCAACGTCCACGGTGACGTGCTGCAGCTTGCCGCGCGTATCGGTGAAACGGATATCGACATAAGCCGCGTCTTCGTCGCGGATCATCTGGAGAACTGCGTCTACGCTCATTCCCTTTGTCCTTCTGATAAGTGTGTCTGTTTGCTTTGTTGAATTACAGCGCGTCCGAGCCGGTCTCGCCGGTGCGGATGCGGATTGTCTGTTCCACAGGGCTGACAAAGATCTTGCCGTCGCCGATCTTGTCAGTCTTGGCTGCGCCCACGATGGCGTCGATGGCGGCATCGACCTGATCGTCGTCCAGCACCACCTCGACCTTCACTTTGGGCAGAAAGTCGACGACATATTCGGCGCCACGATACAATTCCGTGTGCCCCTTCTGACGGCCAAATCCCTTGACCTCGATCACGCTGAGGCCCTGAACGCCAACGTCCTGCAGCGCTTCCTTCACCTCGTCCAGTTTGAACGGTTTGATGATGGCTTCGATCTTCTTCATGGCGGTACCTCGCATGCTTGTCATCGGCTCTCAGATCACGTCTAAGTTTTGCTCACAATCGGATTGCGCTTTGGCGGCTGTTGCGGTGCAGCAAATTTGCGGGGTGTGTCAAATTTTGAGCATGTTGCACAAAAAATGCGCAGAATTGAATCGGACGGGGTTTGAGCCATGACAGAATTGCTGACAGCGGCCCAGATGCGGGTCATCGAACAGGCCGCTATCGACTCGGGTGAGGTTACCGGCCTGGAACTGATGGAGCGGGCCGGACGCGGTGTGGTCGAGGCGATTTTTGAGGAATGGCCAGAGCTGGCAGAAGAACACCATGGGCTGACACCCGATTTGGCAACGGATTGGGGTCCAACACCCGAGCCGTTGGAGGCTTTTAATGCGGAGCCACGACCGTTGCGGGCTGTTGTACTCTGTGGCCCTGGCAACAATGGCGGCGACGGGTTTGTTGTGGCGCGTGTGTTGAAAGAGCGGGGGTGGGCGGTTGAGGTGTTTCTCTATGGAAACGCCGAGAAACTGCCGCCAGATGCGCGAGTGAACTATGAGCGGTGGTCGGGTCTGGGAGGGATTTGTCATCCTTGGCTCTCGACCATTTATGACAATGATGGAGATCTGCGTGGCAAGTTGTTCTCTGCTGACTTGACCATCGATGCGGTATTCGGAACCGGGTTGTCGCGCGACCTCGGCAGTGTTCACGCCGATGTCTGGTCCGCTTTCGACCTGGATACGGGGGCGATCTGTCGGCTTGTGGCCGTTGATGTGCCAAGTGGCGTGTGTTCCGACAGTGGAGAGACATTGGACATCGATTGTCGTGCCACTGGTGTCGATGAGGGCTTATTTGCATTCCAGGCGGAGCTGACCGTCACGTTTCATCGAGCAAAGCTTGGTCACCACATCGCCGTTGGTCCTGCCTTATGCGGAAAAGTGGTCGTCAAAGACATTGGGTTACCGCGGGTACCTGCAGCACCAGGTATCTGCCGCGCAATTGGCGAGCCGCTTGCACCATGGTTGCGGAAGTCGTCGACAGGACACAAATTCGCCAATGGTCATGCCTTGATCCTGACCGGTGGGTTCGGCAAAACCGGCGCGGCGCGTTTGTCGGCGCGCGGTGCGTTGCGGGTCGGGGCGGGGTTGGTGACCTTGGGTGTGCCGCCCTCTGCACAGATGGAGATGGCCAGCCATATCACAGCTCCGATGATGACGCGCGTCGAGGGGGCCGAAGGGCTGAAGGCCGTTCTGGAAGACGTGCGCCTTAATGCGCTTTGTCTTGGGCCGGGGATGGGACAGGAGCGGGCGCGAGAGTTGGTGCCAGTGGCACTGGCGGCCAAGCGGGCGACAGTATTAGATGCAGATGCTTTGTCGGCTTTTTCGGATGAGCCAGAGGCTTTGTTTGCGCAGTTGCATGAGCAGTGCGTTTTGACCCCGCACGGGGGCGAATTTGTGCGCCTGTTCCCGGATATTGCCGCCAAACTGAACGAAGTTCCAACCAAAGGCCCGGCTTATTCCAAAGTGGACGCCACACGCGAGGCCGCCAAGCGGGCAGGGTGTGTGGTGCTGTTCAAGGGGCCGGATACCGTGATCGCGGACCCTAAGGGGCGCTGTTCGGTCAACTCGGCGCATTATGACCGCGCGGCGCCTTGGCTGGCGACCGCTGGGTCAGGGGATGTGCTGGCGGGGTTCATCACCGGGCTGTTGGCGCGCGGGTTTGCGCCAATGCAAGCGGCCGAGACAGCCGCCTGGTTGCACGTGGAATGCGCATTGGAATTCGGTCCTGGCCTGATTGCCGAGGATCTGCCCGAGCAGCTTCCGGCGGTGTTCCGAAAGCTTGGGGTTTAAGCGGCGGGGCGAATTTCTGCGGCCAGCGTTTGTGCGCCCAACTCCAATCCTCCGGCATAGAGGATGTGAGAGCTGTCGAAATGTAGCTGGAACAGCTCCATCTCTTGCTCACCCAGATCGCGAATGAATTCGCCATCGAGCAGGGCGTCGGCCCGCACCATGGCTTGTGGCGCGCCGAACATGGCTTTCGCGCGCCAGTCGCGGATCAGAACGGGCTGGCCTGCGGGCAGGATCAGGTCCTGATCGGGGCGGGTGTCGCCCAGCGATCCTGCAGCAAAGGAAATGGCTCGCGTGGTTTGCCGACTGCGGGTGACGCCCAGAACTTTCACAAAGCCCGCGTCGCGGGTGATGATCTTGTCCCCCGCCGAGATGAACTCGACCGGCATCTCACCGTCCTGGGTCAACAGGATGGTTCCAGACAGAAATCCGATGTCATCCATCGGAGTGGAGAAGGGGTGCGATAGCGGGGTTTGCCCACCTGCACGCCCGACCGTATTCGGTTTCATGGCGTTTCTCGCTCGGTTGCCTCATTATTTTGCCACTCAGAATATGGCAAAATCGTGCACAAGTCGCGACTTTTTTTGACAAAGGCGCATGCAGACCGTGTCGAACACGCGGTTGGGGTTCCGGGAAAGGAACGAAAACTGTGATGGCGGCTCTTGCCCCTGGTTCTGCGGATGTGTATCAGTCGCCGAGTCTCGTCGAGGCGGCCCTGATGGGTGCTGCGATGAGCTTTGGATGCGGGTGTGGCGGAATTGGTAGACGCACCAGATTTAGGTTCTGGCGCCGCAAGGTGTGGGAGTTCGAGTCTCCCCACCCGCACCACATTGAAAATAAACGAAAAATTCTGATTGCTTGGCGTTCTGCTTTCTCTGACGAAGACAGAGTTTCACACAGAGTTTCACTGTTTCTCGTTTCGTTTTTGTTCTGTTCTTTTGGCCTGCGCCGACTTGCTCAAACGCTTTTGGTTTGCTTGAGCGCGATACTTCTGCGCCATCGCCAAGGTTTTGTGACCAGTGACCGACTGAATTTCAGTGTCGCTGCATCCTGCGTCCGCCAGCTCGACCGCAGCATTGTATCGCCAACCATAGATCACAAATTCGACTGCGCCGATTTCCGTTCGGATAAGTCCCTCCGGGGAAGGGGGAAGCTCGCACATCAGCCGATTTGTGCAACAAGGCCCTGCCTCAGCTGAAAATTGATCGCGACCTGCGCGTGCTTAGTGGTGGGAGCCATTCTGTTTTAAGGAAATCTTGTCTTAGCCTTCCGTTGAAACGCTCTTTGTAGCCGTTTCACGTGGACTGTCCGGATAGATTTGCATTGGCTGGATGCTGATCTTTCTTAACCAGCTCTGCAGATCCGCCGCAATGAACTCTGGTCCGTTGTCGGACCTGATGAACTCAGGTCTGCCGTGCTTCAACGGGAGCGGATTTTCGGTTGCAGACACCCGACCGAGTACAACCCTTGATCGGCATGCAGATTCAAGCGAAGCTGCGATCATACCGCCGTCCATATTGGGAATGTCGGGTCATCATATTATTTACAGAGAGGTTTCAGTATGAGCGTAGGTTTCCCCACGAATAGCAACGACTCCCTTGAAGGCAGCGACGCCCGCGATGACCTTTACGAAGGTCTGGGCGGCAACGACACACTGATTGCAACCCTTGGCAATGACACGATCAATGGCGGGCCGGGTTCAGACACACTCACCTACGCCGAAATATCAGGGCTGTCCCAAGGCATAGTGATGCGAGATGTCGATCTTGAGACCCGGCCTTATGTACAACAGGTCTCGCTTCGGGGGGATCTTCAGTACATTTACAACGTTGAAGGTGTGATCGGCACGGTATGGGAAGACACACTGCGTGGGACGGTCGGCAACGACATCCTGTCGGGCCTCAGCCGCAACGATACATTCTACGACAGCCCCGGAGCGGACAGATATTGGGGCGGGCAAGGTAGCGACACTGTGGTGATCACTCGGCATGCGGACGATCCGGTGATAATTGTCAACCTGCTGCTACAGCGCGGCTGGACCGGGGATGCGACGGGGGACCGGTACTTCGGGATTGAGAATATCAAGATGATCTCGGACGCGCCGGGCGCGTCGTTTGACGTTACGAACACACGCGACGATGTCGCGAACCGCTTTGACGGCAGCGCCGGAGACGACATCTTCCGGCTTTTGGGCGGCGCCGATCCGGTCAGCGCCATCGATACGGTGATCGGCGGGGACGGCCAAGACACAGTCGCCTTCGGCTTTTCGCTGCAAGAAGCAGAAATCACCCAGACGGATGCGGACACAGTTCAGGTACGCTATGTCGGTGGCGACCATCGTGACTTCAAAACGGCACTCCTACGCGATGTAGAGGTTGTACGCTTCGCCGATTTTCGCGACCGGGACCTCGCAACCCTGGTCCAGGAACCTGAGATCATTGGCACGAACGAGCCTGACCGGCTTTACGGCACAAATGCTGACGAGTTTTATCGCGGGCTTGCCGGGAACGATACGCTCTATGGCTCTGTGGGCAATGATAGGCTCGACGGCGGGTTGGGCTATGACCTTGTTACCTTCGCCATAAGCGGCGGCATCCAGGGTATCCTGATGCGCGAAGTTGACCTTGATGACACGCCATATCGAATGGAGCTAACGGCGTTCAACGCTGCGGATGGCGCGGACCAGACCCTGTTCGGGATCGAGGCGATCACCGGCACCAGTTTCGATGACCGCTTCTTTGGCACGGTCGGCCGCGACGTCCAAAGGGGCCTCGGCGGAAGGGATTCGTTCTACACGTCCCCCGGTGCCGACAAATATGATGGCGGAGCTGGGACGACGGATAGCGTTGTCGTCCGCCATGTCTCCGAAAACAGCTTCTTGTCTCTAGCGCTCGGGCGCGGCTATGGCGGCGAAGCAGAGGGGGACGTCTATACCGGCATAGAACACATCTATACCGATGATCCGTTCGGTACGACCGATATGCATTTCGAAGGCGACTCCGCCGCAAACCACCTGCAAGGTGGTGGAGGAGACGACACGCTGCGCGGATTGAATGGCGATGATACGCTGGTCGGCGATGGCGGCGTGGATACGGCCATCTTCGACTACGTCTATGATGACGCGATCATTACACCACGCTCTGTTGGCCAAGGGATCCTCAGCGAAAGCGACTACTTTGTCGAACACAGCGACTCCGGATTTGGCTTTGGCCGGGACCTGGTCACCGGGGTCGAGTATTTTCAGTTCCGAAACGGCACCTATGATGTTGCCGCGGACCAGTTCACCGAAACCGGCATCCTCATCAACGGCACGGCTGGTGACGATACGCTGGCGGCTACGCAATACCTTGATCTGATGTGGGGCTTCGCGGGCGACGACGTCATGATGGCCAGCGCCGGACCGGACAAGGTTGATGGCGGGGCAGGTCGCGATACGCTTCAGGCTGGCAATGACGGCGCTGCAGTGCACCTGTCGCTGCTGGCCGGGCGTGGCTGGGCCGGAGAGACGGATGGCGACCGCCTGATCGATATCGAGGATGTCTTTACCTTCGGCGGCAACGATACCATCGCCGGGGATCATGGCGACAATGTCATCGTCAGCCGCGGCGGGGATGATGTGGTCACTGGCCTTGCAGGCGATGACATCATCGACACCGGCTTTGGCTTTGATCGGGTGGTGTTTGGTTTTGACCGCAACCAGTACGCGATCACCTCGAGAGATGCCTTCACCACCGAGGCCGGGATTAGCTGGCAGGTGGACTACATCGGCCCCGGCACAGGCGATGGCACAAATATCGTCACCCATGCCGAGGTGCTGCAATTCGCGGACGGAGATTTTATTCTGTAACCCAAATTGTCGAGCCCCTTGTTTTGTTATGTTCGCAATGATCGCAACAGATCGCCGCGGGACAATCAGAGCTGTCTCTATCGACTCATTCGTCCGCTTTTTGTGGATGGTGACGACATCGTCATTTAACAAGGCGAGGCGGACGCGATCGATTGTGCGCGGCTTGCATCCATCCGTATTTTCGCGTTCGCGGCGCTGGCCTCAGCGGGATCACGCTGGTTGATCTCCAAACCCGACCTCGAGGTCACGGTAGCCTGGTAAGCCCCACTTGAGGGGCCCAAATTCATTGCGGGTTCGTGACTGGCCTTTGGCTTATCTGCACAAAGCTTTGCTGCTACCGGGTCCATTATTCGATCGCATCTCAGCGAACTTGACGCAGGTTTCTTTGGCGTGTCGGGTGAGAACCTAAGGTCCGCTTTCCAACAGTCAGCTCGCTTGCTTCGAACCCGCAGCGATTGTCCGCATCCGGCCCAAATTGACGCCGAAGCCCTGATCTAGCGATGGTGGTTGTTGTGTCCGCTTCGGGCTGAAACCGTTCGTTGGAAACTTGGATGTATCTTTGTTCACGTTGATGAACGACGGCAACGGCGGTTACACGTCTGCAAGTCTCGGCAAACGGTCTGCTTTGGCCTTTTCATGAGCATGCACGTGAGAGGTTTGGTGGGTTTGGCCGAAAGCAATCCAGAGGAATTCTCCGAGTTTCCCAAGTGAAGTGACATCCTTGCTTTCAAGGACTTCAACCCTCTGTAAAGAAACATTCTCGGCTCGCAGTGGCCAGCTTTTACCGGCCACCACAAAAAATGTTGCGTTGTTCAGGAAGCGATAAGTTGGACGGATGAGGCTGTTTCCGCTACTAGAGGCGTTAGGCTCTGAAACCAAAAGCGAATTATCGCGGGACAGAGACCTGAAATAATACTGGGGGGGCCACAGTATGCCGTTACGGACTGGAACACCTGCTGCAGAAACGCTGACAGGGACCGCGATTGAGGACACCATCAATGGCCTCGGGGGCGCTGACACGCTGATTGGGCTGGCTGGCGACGATGTTTATATCGTCGATGAGGCAGGCGTTACGATCATTGAGCAAAACAACGAAGGCGATGACCTCGTTATCTATTCCGTCGGCGATTACACGTTACCGGATTTTGTCGAGCGTTTGGAATATCGCGGATCCAATGGCGGCAACCTGACTGGCAATCAACTTGACAATGTCATTGATGGTGGGGCGTCCGTAACAGGCAATGCACTGACGTTCATTAGTGAAAGCATGTCTGTTCCCGGAACGACAAACACCATCATCTTTGACAGCAACGATTACATTTTCGACTCCAGCTTCATTTTTGCGGGCGGCGGCAATGACACGCTTGAAGCTGCGGCGGGTATGACCGGTCAAATGGATGGTGAAGCAGGGAATGACCTGATCACATTGGTCAGCGGGAACTACCGGGTTTGGGGCGGCACGGGGTCGGATACCGTGGTTGGCGGAAGCGGCAACGATACGATCGCAGGTGGTGACAGTGACCGTAACACCAACAATATCGATTTCGATGACAGCCTGTCGGGCGGTGGCGGGAATGACACAATTCGCGGCGGGTATTTTATCACCGACGGGCGTTTTGATCCGCTTGCCGACGATGGCGACAATACGCTGGACGGCGGTGCCGGAGACGACAGCCTGTTCGCAGGTGCAGGTAATGATACGCTGATCGGCGGGGATGGCGCAGACACCCTGACATCGACCGCAGGTAACAACCTGTTGCAGGGGGATGCCGGCAACGACAGCCTTGTGGGGGGCACCGGCGACGACACCCTGGATGGCGGACCAGGCGCCGACACGATGGAAGGTGGCGAAGGCAATGACGTCTACATCATCGACAGCACATCGGATGTCATTTCCGAAACCGGTTCGGGTATCGACGAGATCCGGACAACGCTGACCACGTTGAATCTGCAAGCAACGCCATACAGCGGTGGAGCATTGGGATCGCCTGTTGAAAACCTGACGTTGTTGACGGGTGCTGTCAGCGGTGTCGGCAGCAGTATTGACAATGTTTTGCGCGGCAACGCAGCTGCCAACGCGCTTTTCGGTCAGGCTGGGAATGACACCGTGATCGGTGGCGGTGGCGATGACAGCCTCAGTGGCGGTGTTGGCGACGACAGCTTGTCTGGATCGAACGGGAATGTCAGCCTGACTGGCGATGCTGGCGAGGACACCTTGGAAGGTGGTTCGGGCAATGACACGCTCGACGGGGGAG
This sequence comes from Falsiruegeria mediterranea M17, assembly GCF_900302455.1. GTDB lineage: Bacteria > Pseudomonadota > Alphaproteobacteria > Rhodobacterales > Rhodobacteraceae > Falsiruegeria > Falsiruegeria mediterranea. The sequence continues at coordinate 217,591 of NZ_ONZG01000007.1, read as the reverse complement.
CTGATGCGGATTCCATGATCGGGGGCCTTGGGTCTGACCGGTATGTGGTCGACAACGCCGGGGACCAGATTGTCGAAACCGGTACCGATATCGATGAAATTCAGACAACGCTGGCGTCATTTTCCCTCGATCGGGTGGAATGGGAAGGTGCTGACGGCGGTATTGAGAACCTTACACTGCTGACAGGCTCGACCACGGGTGTCGGCAACGCCTTGAACAACGTCCTGCAAGGTTCAGCCACGGCAAGCGATTTGAGCGGTGCCGAAGGCGATGACACGCTAATTGGCGCAAACCAGAACGACACGCTGCGCGGCGGGATCGGAAATGACAGTCTCTTTGGCAGCCGCGGTAACGATCTGCTGGAAGGCGGAGAAGGCAACGACACGCTGAACGGTGGAATTGACGAAGATACTCTGGATGGCGGCGCCGGTGACGACAGCCTGATCGGCGGTGACCATGATGACAGCCTTGTCGGTGGCGAAGGCAACGACACGCTGGAAGCCAGTTTTGGCAACAACACGCTGGAAGGCGGCGGTGGGAACGACAGGCTGGTTTCGACGGGATCCGGCAGCCATGTGTTTTCCGGCGGAACTGGCAATGACAACGTAATCAGTGGAAGCGGTGATGACACCATAACCGGTGGTGCCGGAGCGGACACCCTCAGCGCAGGCGCGGGTGACAACACGATCGACGGCGACGCTGGAGACGACAGAATATTCGCAGGCGGCGGTAACGACACGATCAACGGCGGCGATGATAATGACAGCATCGACGCAGGTGAGGGGGATAACTCGATTGTCGGTGGCCTGGGGAACGATACGCTTCTATCGGGGAACGGGGCTGATACGCTCGAAGGCAATGAAGGCGACGATAGTCTTTCAGGTGGTGTTGGCGACGACGTCCTGGACGGCGGCACCGGCGTTGACACGATGGATGGCGGCTCGGGCAGCGACATCTTCTATGTCGACAATGTCAACGACGTTATCCAAAGCGAGGGCACATCTGGCGTAGACGAGATACGGACCAGCCTAGCCACCTTCAGCCTGGATGACAGCCGCTACAATCAATCTACGCGACCGATCGAAAACCTGACATTGCTGAGCGGCGCAACCAGCGGCACGGGCAACGCATACGACAACGTCATCACCGCCAATGATGATGGGAACGCCCTTTTTGGCCTGGGCGGCGACGACAGCCTGGTCGGTGGGTTCGGCAGTGACACTCTGGATGGGGGCACCGGTGCGGACACGTTGATCGGCAGAGGGTCCGGCGATGTGTTCATCGTCGATAACACGGGCGATGTCGTCCAGAATTCCGGATCAGGTATCGACGAAGTTCGCAGCAGTCTGGACACCTTTGACCTCAATCAGGGCACGCTTGGCAGTGTGGCGCCGAACAACGGAGGGGTCGAAAACCTAACCCTGTTGACGGGCGGACGATCCGGATCGGGCAACGGTCTGAACAATGTGATGATCGGGAACGAGCGCGACAACATTTTCAGAGGTGAAGGTGGATCAGACCGTCTTGAGGGGCGTGATGGGGATGATACGCTTCTTGGGGGAAGTGGTAACGACACGCTGATCGGCGGTGCCGGCGATGATCGGTTGGATGGGAACAGCGGCGAAGACAGTATGGAAGGCGGCGAAGGCAACGACACCTACGTTGTAGACGACGTACGGGATCGTGTGGTCGATACAGGCGGCGATCTCGACGTTGTTTCCACCACCGTGAGCTACACGCTCGCTGCTGGGATTGAGAGGCTCGAACTCGAGGGCGACCAGGAGATCGACGGTGTCGGCAACGACCTCGACAACAGAATCGAAGGCAACCTGCAGGACAATTCTATCGATGGTGGTGCAGGCGACGATTTCATAACAGGCAGCAATGGTGACGACACTCTAATCGGCGGCGACGGCAACGATGTGCTGTCAGGTAACAATGATAACGACCTGCTGAAATCCGGCGCAGGGCGGGACAGCCTGGAAGGCGGTGCCGGGAACGATACGCTCGAAGCGGGCGCAGGTGGCGGTGAGTTTCGCGGCGACAGTGACGACGATGAAATCAGGCTGCGGCCGGATTTCGACGGAAACGCCAGCATCCTCGGCGGCACTGGTATCGACAACCTGGTAACGGGTTCGCTTGCCAACCTGGTGGTGGAACTGTCGACGATCACCGGAACCGGGGCGAGCGCGACCGAAACTGCCGGTACCATCCGGTTTGATGGGATGGCCGGGCTGAGCACCATTGAAGGCGTTGAAAACGGGTATATTTTCCAGGCGGGCGGCATATTGCGCGGCTCTCTGGGCGGCAACTATTTGCTGGGGTCGAGTTCAGAACAGATCCTAGAAGGTCGCGGCGGCGATGACACCCTTGTTGGTCGCGGCGGCGATGACACGCTTGATGGCGGCGACGGCAACGACAGCATCGACGGGGGGGATGGCAATGACAGCCTTCTGGGCGGCGCCGGTGACGATACGCTTTCCGGTGGCGCAGGACGAGATACGCTGCTGGGTGAGGCTGGCAATGACCGGCTTATCGGTACGGGCATACTGAACGGCGGAACTGGTGACGACACCCTGATCAGCTCGGATGGCGACGACACGTTCTTTGTGGACAGCGTAAACGATGTCATTGAGAACAACGGGTCCGGCGTTGACCTGGTCGTTTCCAGGTTCAGCTTTGACCTCAGCCAGCCGAATGCTGGAACGGATGCGATCGAGAATTTGACCTTGATCGGTGGCTCTGCCGTGGCCACAGGCAATGCATTGAACAACTACATCACCGGCGGCGGCGGGGACGATACGCTGAACGGTGGCGACGGAAATGACACGCTGCTGGGGCAGGGTGGAAACGATGTCATCAATGACGGTGCTGGCGACGACTATTTGGATGGCGGCCTTGGCAATGACACCCTGAACGCGGGCGCCGGAAACAACACCATTTTCGGAAATGCCGGTGATGACTGGCTGGCGCTCAACGGTGCGTCGAACACCTTGTTCGCCGGATCATTCAATGGCGGGACCGGTTTTGATCTTGTTGATCTTATCGGCAACGCGGACTTCAGCCTTAATCTCACGACAGGTGACTACAGCATCGAACGCGATCTTGGCGGTGGTACGTTTTCACTAACGAACGGTTTGCTCAGCCTGACGAGTGTTGAAGGTGTCCGCGGAAACGCGGGCGACGACACCCTTGTGGGCGATGGTGCAGCAAACCAGCTCTTTGGCTTTACCGGCAATGACGATCTGGATGGACGTGGTGGTGCCGACACGCTTTTTGGCGGTGGCGGGAATGACACGCTGCGCGTAGATGATCTTCTGGATGTCATTGTTGAAGACGTCGGAGGTGGGATCGACCTGCTTGTGTCCTCTGTGTCTGCAAACCTGTCGACGTCGAACTATGCCAATGTTGAGAACCTGACGCTGATTGGCTCTGCCGTGGTTGGGGCAGGCAACAACGGCAACAACGTTTTGACCGGTAATGCGCAATCCAACACTCTGTTTGGCTTTGGTGGCAACGACAGCCTGATTGGTGGCAGCGGATTTGTCATCGACCGCCTTAACGGTGGCGCGGGCGCAGACACTATGGTCGGCGGGGACGGCAACGATATCTACTATGTGGACAACATCGGTGACGTGATCGTCGAAGGCGATACGATCGACCTGGATTCTGTCATAACAACAATCAACTACACTTTGGGTGATAACCTTGAGCACCTGACCCTGGGCAGCAGCACGCTCGCTGACCTCCGCGGAACCGGAAACGCGGACAACAACCGCATGAACGGGCGTGACGATGCCTCGGTACGGGATCGTCTCTTTGGCCTCGACGGTCAGGACACATTGTCCGGCTTTGCCGGAAACGATTTCCTTCATGGTGGCGACGGATTTGACATGCTGTTCGGCGGCAGTGGCAATGACACCCTTGTCGGATGGGGCGATACCGACACATTGGATGGGGGCGCGGGTAACGATGTCTTCCAGGACCTCTACGGTTCAAGAAACAGGATCGATGGTGGTGATGGGATCGACACCTATGTCCAGTCGTTTGCCAGTTTTGTTGAGGGCGAACTGATCATCGACATCGCGAATGGCGCAACTTACCAGGGGGCTGATTTCACCACGCTGGACAACATTGAAAATGTGTTCGGCTCCATCGGAACAGAAGTTATCAGCGGGTCGGAAGCCGACAATTCGCTCAGGGGCGAAGGCGGTGACGACATTTTGGTCGGGCGCGGCGGCGATGACACCCTGGATGGTGGTGACGGCAACGATGAAATGTACGGCGGCGCGGGCAACGACCGTCTGATCGGGGCGTCGGGCGACGACACGTTGGATGGCGGCGTTGGCGATGATTTTCTGGGCGGTGGCAACGGGTCGGACACGGCGCATTTCAACATCGCCAGCACCGATGTGACCGTGGCCAGTATCGAGTTGGTTTCACCAATCGACTCGAGCGTCCGGAACGGCCTGTTGATTACATCGGCAGAGGGCAACGACACCGTCGATACCGATGTTGAGTTCCTGCAATTCAACGATATCAGACTCAGCTTTGCCGATGCCTTTCGCCTGAACGCAATTACCGGAACTGCTGCGTCCGAGACGTTGGAAGGGACTGACGAGCCCCAGCAGTTCTTTGCAGAGGAAGGGTTTGACTGGATCATACCGGGCCGGGGAAATGACACGGTCGATGGGGGACCGGGCCGAGACATGATCTCTTACTCGGACCTCGTAGAGGTTCCTGGCCGCGGAACGAACTTTCTGCTGGATCTGGACCTGGGCGCAGGTCGGGCCCGGATCTTTGGTGGAGAGGTCGATACCCTCACTTCGATCGAACGGGGAACCGGCTCGATTTTCACAGATGTGCTGCGCGGATCAGACGGCGATGATGAGCTGCGCGGACTGGGGGACTATGACTGGTTCATAGCCACGCCCGGCAATGACACGCTCAACGGCGGGAACGGGCTCGACATGATCACCTTCCTCGAGGCCCAATCCTCGGGTGCGCCGGTTGTAGAGGATGTCTTTTTGTTCGATGGCGCGCCCCCGATGGGTGCAGCGGTGGGCGGCGTGACGCTCGACCTGTCCGATCCTTCGCAGAGCACAGGACTGGCCCAGGGGCTGACGCTGATCTCGGTTGAACGCGTCACGGGGTCGAGCCATCAAGATGTGTTCTATGGTGACGCGCAGCAGAACGATTTCCGCGGGCTGGGCGGCTATGACTGGTTCGTGGGCTCGACTGGCGGGCGTGAACGGTATTTCGGCGGTGATGGTCTGGACACGGTGACGTATTTCCAATCGACTTCCGGCGTGATCGCGTCCCTGCGCAACGGCGCGGGCGAATTCAACGGCCAGGAGACGGGCTTTGGCTCTGCCGGTGATGCAATCCGGGATCTCTATTTCGAAATTGAGAACCTTGTCGGCACGCACTTCGATGATCGCCTGGAAGGCAACCGCGAACGCAACCAGCTGTCCGGGCTTGATGGCGACGACTACTTGCTGGGCTATGGCGGCATTGACTACCTCAAAGGGGGGGCTGGCAATGACACGCTCGACGGTGGCGCGAGCTCGGACTTCGCTTTGTTCAATGGCAACCGCGCAGATTACACCCTGACGCGCACGTCTTCGACAGAAGTGATGATCACCGGCGCAGACGGCACCGACAGCCTTGTGAACGTGGAGTACTTCCAGTTCGACGATCAGACAGCCAACATCTGGGAGCTGAGCATCGCTTGATCAGGAACCGCTTGATGCGTCTCACCTGTCGCTCGCGCCAGGGGCGTTGGGATGCGTGCAAGAAGGCCTGTAAGGGGGCAGGCGGGACCAATCCAGTGTGTGTGCCATTTTCCGCGTGCACCCTTGCTGAATTTGGTTCGGCAAGTGGATCGCAACCGGCACGCTGAGTTGGTCTTGCGAGCCATGCAGTTTGTTTCAATACGGCGCAACCTGTCACGTCGGCGATTGATGACGTTGGTCCTTGAGGTTGGTAGACCGTTTCGGCTTGTCTGCGCGCCGCAGCCTTTAAGCACACTGTTACTGCTACCCTAAGGATACCCCCAAGCAGGCTTTCGCAATAGAAATGTGCGCCTCGACAGAAAGTGCCCATTCTGAAGAGGTTTACTCCTCTCGGTTTCGTTGCGCGCTCTTCGGAACCAAAAGCGGTTTTCCATCCAGTCAACCTGACGTTTTAAGTGCGATAATGGCACGTTCCATCTGTTGTCGGGCGAAGTCATCTGTCTATCTCGCAGAACTGGCAGAGGTACTCAGCTGCCGCTCTCTCTCCAAAGAAGCCACTTGGAACGCCGCTCTTGGCGGGCCGCGACGTCCTGGAATTGAGCTTGGGTGCAGAGGGTGCCTGCCTGTGTCCGCAACGAAATCCAGGAGCTTTACCCGGAGGATGGGTTCTTCGCCGAGATGGCTTGCCATCGCTATGTTGGGTTTCGCCGGTTTTTGCCCAAACCCAAGCCAAGGGTATGATATTCAACGCATGTCGGGTATGATGTGATCTCATGGGTCTCGGTTTGCATTTTGCTTGTCAGAATTTTCATCGATGACCGCCTGAGGTGCCAACCCCCTTTTTTGCTTGGGTTTTTTGCTTGGTGTCTCAAAATTACTGTTACATTAATGCAATATCAATCGGGTCAAATGGGACGGCCTCTTCAACATTCAAGATGGGGTGCCACATGTTTCATACCTCAAATTCAGAACTCCCAGTGGTGATGACTATGACACAGACGCTTAAACGAACCTCGGCAGCAGCGCTGCTGGTGGCAGGTATCGCGGCTCCTGCAGCTGCTGAACTCAAATGGGACAATGCCTCGGGCGGATATGTAAGGCTCTACGGCCAATTCTCTCCGGCCTTCCAATCCGTCGATGACGGGGTGCAAACAACCGACAACCTGGTGGACAACGCGCATTCCAACACCCGTGTCGGCATGTGGGTGCGCCAACCGATGTCGGGTGGCGAATTCAGTTTCAACCTTGAAACCGCGCTTGGTTTGCGCAGTTCGGGCGGTGTCAGCCAGACGACCACGCCCAAAGGCATTGATTGGGACCGAACCGACATTCGTAAGATCGATTTCGCCTATAAGGCGGATTGGGGTACGGTATATCTGGGGCAGGGTTCGATGGCGACGGACGGCGTCGCTGACAAGTCGCTCAACAACAATGCCATGACCACCTACAATGGCGTCGGCGACTTTGCGGGCAGCTTTCAGTTCCGCACTGCAGGTGGCGCATTGTCCGGCGTCAGCATCAGCAGCGTGACCCCAAGTCTGGATGGTGGACGTCAGGGTCGTATTCGCTACGACTCGCCTTCGTTCAACGGGTTCCAGATCGCGCTGTCCGCTGGCCAGGATGTTCTGACGCCCAACAACAACGACAAATACTATGACGTCGCCCTGAAATACGCGCGGGAGTTCGGCGGAACCAAGGTTGCAGGTGGCATTGGTTTCTCGCGCAGGGATCGCAATGGCGTCGACCGCGATGACACGTTTGGATCGCTTGCCGTCAAACTGCAGAACGGTCTGAACTTTGCCTTCTCGACTGGTAGCCGCAAGAACAGTGGCGACTATACGTATTTCCTGGCCGGGTACGAAGCGGACTGGTGGCAGGGTGGTACAACGTCGATCGCGGTGGACTATTACGACGGGAGCGACTTTGGGCTTGCCGGGCGCAAATCCAAGAGCATGGGTGTCGGTTTGAACCAGAACATCGATAGCATCAGCACGCAGGTCTACCTGGGCTACCGAAAGCATGAATTGTCGGATCCCGGTGTGGCCTATCAGGACGTGAATGCGGTCCTCTTTGGTGCGCGCTGGCGCTTCTGAACCAACATCAGATCAACAAGACTGTGGAACGCCGCGCGATTGCGCGGCGTTTTTTTCTTGTTCTTCCAGAATTGAATTTGAAAAGTTTTTTGCAGCTCTGTCAGGCACTTGCTGTAGTGAGCGGTTTTGAGCGGAATGCTGCAAGGGTGCAAGTCAGGATGAGCGGTTCGCCGCCGCTGTCATTGCTCGTCTGCAAGGCGGCTATGTGGTCAGGGCATGAGTGTTTGTCCGATTTTCTCTTGTGACAGTTTTTCTGAAACAGCCCCTTGTTCCGCAAATCCCTTGCTATGTTGGTGAAGTGGCATTTCCGACTCAAATTCACTGTGTCTCAATTGCAATAGAGGGTCGATCTGGGGGGGATATCCCTTCAAGTTCGTCGATCCGACGCCATGTTCCTGAGCGTTACTATCAGAAACACACCGTGGTGAAAAAATGTCACAAAAACTTAAACTTACATCTGCTGCCGCGCTGGTTGCGACAAGCATTACCGCTCCGGCTGCTGCCGAATTTCGCTATGAGAACGGCAGTGGCGGTTGGGTCCAGCTCTATGGTCAGTTCAACCCGGCGATCACGTCGGTCGACGACGGTCAGCAGAGCGAGACCAACGTCACGGACAGCTCGATTTCGAATAGCCGGATCGGTGTGCGCGGTGGTCAGGAGTTCGGCGCGAACACCTTCACCTTCCGTTTCGAAACCGGTCTGAGCCTGCCGGGTTCCGCTGACATCGACCAATTTGGCCGCAACACCAGCGGTTGGTCGCGCGAAGATATCCGTCACATCGATTTTGCGTTGAGCGGCAACTACGGCAAGTTTTCGGCGGGTCAGGGCAGCATGGCCTCTGACGGCGCGGCGGGTGTTGACCTGTCCTATGTCGGGACCGTTTTGAACTCGGCCACAACCGACTACAACGACAGCTTCCTGTTCCGGGACACTGCTGGTGCCCTGAGCGGCCCGACCGTTGGTGACACCGTCAGCGATCTGGACGGCCCGCGCCGGACCCGTCTGCGCTATGACACGCCCGAGTTCAACGGCTTCTCGGCGGCGATTGCCTATGGTCAGAACACGCTGTCGCGCACCGACGACGACGATTACTATGACATTGCCCTGAACTATGCCAACGACTTTGGCGCAGCCGAATTCCAAGCGACCATCGCGCACCTGGTACGTGACCGTGCAAACGGGGCCAAGCGTTCGGACACCGTTGGTTCGGCCTCGGTCAAGCTGCAGAACGGCCTGAGCTTCACCATGGCAGCCGGTAACCGCAGCGATGACGCAGCCGGTGCAACCGACCCCAGCTATGTCTACGGCAAAATCGCCTACGAGCAGGACTGGTTCTCGATCGGCACCACCGGTATCGGCATTCACTACAAAGACGGTAGTGACTTTGACACCAATGGTTCGAAAACCAAAGTGATCGGTATTGGTGTTGCGCAGCGTGTCGACCCGATCAACGCCGACGTGTACTTTGGCTACCAGCAGCATGAGCATGATGCGGTTGCAGCAAACTATCAGGACAACACGTCCATGATCCTGGGCGCCCGCTGGAAGTTCTGATCCTTCCATCAGACAGTCAAAGAGAACACGCCGCATTCCCTCGTGCGGCGTGTTTTTTTTTGGTTTGACGGCGAGTCCCGGCCTGTTCTTGTGCAAAGCCTCTTGCACCGGCGGGGCAGGGCAAATAGAAGGCGTCAAATTTCCCGGCGCGCCCGTTTTGCGCGCCCCAAATCCTATGGGGACTAAGAATGCAGGTTACCGAGACGCTGAACGAAGGTCTGAAGCGCGGCTACAACATCGTCGTGACTGCGGCCGAGCTGGACGAGAAGGTCAACGAAAAGCTGGTCGAGGCGCAGCCCGAGATCGAAATGAAGGGCTTTCGCAAGGGCAAGGTGCCCATGGCCCTGCTGAAAAAGCAGTTTGGTCAGCGTCTGCTGGGCGAAGCGATGCAGGAAAGCATCGATGGTGCCATGAACCAGCACTTTGAAGACAGCGGCGACCGTCCGGCGCTGCAGCCCGAAGTCAAGATGACCAACGAAGACTGGAAAGAGGGCGACGACGTCCACGTCGAGATGGCATACGAAGCGCTGCCCGAGATCCCCGAAGTTGACCTGAAGTCGATCTCGCTGGAGAAGATGGTCGTCAAGGCAGACGATGCCGCCGTGGAAGAGGCCCTGGGCAACCTGGCCGAGACCGCGCAGGACTTTAACACCAAAGACGGCGAAGCCGCTGATGGCGACCAGGTCGTGTTCGATTTCGTCGGCAAGGTTGACGGCGAAGCGTTCGAAGGTGGTTCGGCCGAAGATTATCCGCTGGTTCTGGGTTCCAACAGCTTCATCCCCGGTTTCGAGGATCAGCTGGTTGGCGTGAAAGGCGGCGAAGAAAAAGACGTCACCGTCACCTTCCCCGCAGATTATCAGGCCGAGCACCTGGCCGGCAAAGAAGCCGTCTTCTCGTGCAACGTCAAAGAGGTCAAAGAGCCGGTTGCGGCCGAGATCAACGACGAGTTGGCGCAGAAGTTCGGTGCCGAAGACCTGGCCGCTCTGAAAGGTCAGATCAGCGAGCGTCTGGAAGCCGAATATGCAGGCGCTGCCCGTGCCGTGCAGAAGCGCGCTCTGCTGGACGCGCTGGACGGCAAAGTGTCGTTCGACCTGCCGCCGTCGCTGCTGGACGCAGAGGCCAAGCAGATCGCACACCAGCTGTGGCACGAGGAAAATCCTGAGGTTGAAGGTCACGATCACGCCGAGATCGAAGCGACCGAAGAGCACACCAAGCTGGCGGCGCGTCGCGTGCGTCTTGGCCTGCTGCTGGCCGAGTTGGGCCAGAAAGCCGAGGTTGAAGTGACCGACGCCGAGATGACCCAAGCGATCATGGCGCAGGCGCGTCAGTATCCGGGTCAGGAACGTCAGTTCTTTGAATTCATCCAGCAGAACGCTCAGATGCAGCAGCAGCTGCGCGCGCCGATCTTTGAAGACAAAGTTGTCGACTATGTGTTCGAGCTGGCTGAAGTGACCGAGAAAGAGGTCTCGAAAGACGATCTGGAAAAAGCTGTTGAGGCGCTGGAGGACGAGTAATCTTCCCTGAGCCTTTCACAGGTCCAAATAGAAGGAGCCGCCCAATGGGCGGCTCTTTTCGTTTGAGGAGAGCATTATTGTCAGGCCCGTCTGGGCCAGGATCATGCTTCGTTTGCGAGGGCCCAGGGGGTCTGACGCAAGGTTCGACGCTGCTCGGGCGAAAAGCTGTCGCTGAGTGCCTCGATCAGTTCAAGGACCGATTTGACCTCATCTTCGGTCTTGGCCGCGCGCATCTGCTCGACAAAGTACTTTTCAAGCGAGCTGAGCGGCTTGTGGTCACGGTTGGCGGGAGTGCTGTTCGTCGCGGTATCCAATGGCATTTTTTCGGTGCTCTTTGAGTGGATTAAAAGTTTCAGTGCCTCTTCCTCAGTGAGGAAAACGTCATGTTCGATGCCTGCAAATTCACGAACATTGTTGATTCGCTCTTCGGTGCAGTCGAGCAGGGCGGCGAGCGCAGGTACCTTGCCCATTGGAACGGTCTTGCCAACATAGCCATAGGGCGCGTTGTTGGACCGTTTGAGGACGCGGTCCATGACCGGATCCATGACTGTGACGATGTCCTGGATGCCTGAACGCCGGGCGAACTCCAACGAGCCGATCATCAGTTCGCATGTGGCGTACGAAACCGAATTTCGGTCTTTGCCCCGCGTCAGGCGCTGCGTGTCGACACAAAAGCGGGTGGATTCCCACATGGTTGCGCTGCGCAACGGTGCCTCGCCGTCCAGAATGGCGTGAAACACATCCGACAGCATATGTGGCCCGGTCGTTTGCAGCGCCCGAACTGCCGAGATGACGTTGCCGTCATCATCCAAACCTACAACATAGGCCGGATCCAGTTTGTCGAAGTTGTCTATTTCCTTGCCGTCTTCGATCGTCACGTCCCATCCCAGACGTCCACCAAAGACCCTACCGCGAAGACGAAACATGTCCTCAAGAACAGAACTGAACAGGTGCTTGTTAAGAGCATCAATCACAACAATCATCTTTTCCCCCATCAAGTGGTTAACGGTAAACCAATCGTTACCTATCTGGTCCGGGGGGACCATTGGGGGATTCCCGTAGTCTGGCGGAGATGACGATTTAGCCGGGGAAGATGAGGCCCAGCCCAATGGCGCGTCCTACGGCTTGGGCTGTGGTCAGGGCATACAACTTTTCGCGGCTTGAACGCAAATGAACTTCGACGGTGCGATGGGAAATCGACAAAATATCGCCGATATCCTGTTGTGACTTGCCCGCAGCCACCCATTGCAGGATCTCAACCTCGCGTTTTGAAAGCGATGGATGCAGCAAAACACGGGTGAGGGCATCCGAGCTCATGACAGAATCATGAATGTGGACGGCCATGGATTGCAAATCGCTGATCACGTGGCTGACCAATTTGCTCCATTCGGTCTTGCTGCAATCGCGGGTGACGCTCAGCAAGCCGACATCGCCGTAAGGCCCACGTACAGGTATCGTCAGACCTTGATCACCAATGCCAAAATCATTGGCGTCGCGGAACACCTTGCGGAACTGGTCGCTGCGCTCGAGCCTGCTCCAATCCACGGGGGCGATGCTGCGCTGAGGCATATGCAAGGTCGGATCAATGAGCTGAAAATTATGCTCGGTGTAGTGCGCCTTCCAGGCATCATCATAGGTCACGTGACCGTGAATTGTTCCGCTGACCGGGTTGATTCCGGCATAGGCCACATTGTCCAGTTCAAATTTCTCGCGCACCTGATCGAGAAAGCCACTGTAGTGACTTTCTGTTTTTGGCAGCGCGCCAAGATCCACAATATCCATTTTAGACATCAGCCTGGACCGTTAAGGTGCCGGTACCTAACCTTCGACGTCTAATTTGGACAGAGACGGATGGGAGGGGGCCGACATGTTCTTGATTATGGTAAGAACAGCATGCTTTTGCTCGGCTGACAAGTCCGTAAAGAGGTCAACCAGCTCCTGTGTTGCCTGTTCGTCTCTGGGTTGATTGAGCCGCCTAGGGGGGGCGAATTGCTTGCAATGCGGCACTGAATCCAATGACTGTTCTTCGAAAAAATGGCTGATGTGAAGGTCGAGCGCTTCGGCGATCATCCACAGACGCGACGCGCTGACACGGTTCACACCGGATTCATATTTTTGAACCTGTTGAAAGCGCACCCCGATGGCGCGACCAAGTTCCACCTGGCTTTTTCCCAATGATATCCGCCGCGCGCGGATTTTTGAGCCGACTAGGCTGTCTATCGAATTCATGCGTTGATCACCCGTAACTCACCAGAGATCACACGCAGTAAGGTCGCCGCCTGAACCGGAGGCGTTGTTCCGTGATCACTGGATGCACATCTGTTCTGAAACAGTGCCCGACCTGAGTGTGTCAGGCAACACTAATTCCTCCCTGGGTTGAAAATTTCGTTGGGTAACAAACGGCTTTCTTGAAAAGATTGAAAAAAAGGTCCTAGATACATGTGTTTGACGTGAAAGTTAACGTGGGCATGCGACTTTGAGCTAGCCACGAAAGACGCTCTGCTCGCGAAGTTTTCGAGCCGAGCAACAAGACAAGAAGGACAACAGGGACAAGGGCAGCCGACAGGCGCCCGCAGTGAATTGGAGTGCGCGACATGATGAACAAACTTATGGCGGAATTCGTCGGAACCTTTTGGCTGGTGCTGGGCGGCTGTGGCAGCGCCGTTTTGGCCGCAGGCGTTGCAGACGTGGGGATCGGGTGGCTTGGGGTTTCCTTAGCCTTTGGTCTGACTGTTCTTACGATGGCCTTCGCGGTTGGACATATCTCGGGTGGACATTTCAACCCCGCGGTAACACTTGGCCTGGTCATCGGCGGGCGGCACGATGCCAAAGAGCTGTTGCCGTATTGGGTGGCTCAGGTCGTTGGTGCCATCGTCGCCGCAGTTGTTCTGTACATCATCGTTTCCGGGCAGAGCGGGTTCGAAGGCGTCGGGGGCTTTGCCTCGAACGGCTATGGCGAGGCGTCGCCGCAGGGCTATGCGATGGTCTCCGGCTTCGTGACCGAGGTGGTCATGACGGCGGTCTTCCTGATCATCATCCTGGGCGCCACGTCCAAGGGTGCGCCTGCGGGTTTCGCCCCGATCGCGATTGGTCTTGGCCTGACGCTGATCCACCTGATCTCGATCCCCGTCACAAACACATCCGTGAACCCTGCGCGATCGACCGGCGTGGCGCTCTTTGCCGACGGTCCGGCCATGGCGCAGCTTTGGATGTTCTGGGTTGCTCCGCTGATTGGTGCAGCCTTGGGCGCCATTATCTGGAAGGTCCTGTCGTCGGACGACTGAACCGCGATACAAACAGACTGCTCGCCCCCAGAAAAGGGGCGGGCAGGTGATCACCCCTTGGGCTTGACCAAGCCCGTTTCGACCAGCATCCCACGGCGCTTGGCCTCGTAGTAATAGCCGGTCGCATAAAGTCGGATGGCCCGCGATTGATCACCATCTGCCAGCAGCCAAGCGCCCCTGAGATATTTCAACGCAAACTCCAGATTGGTGTCCGCGTCCAGCAGATCCTTAGGCTGACCCTTGAAGCCCATGGACCGCGCCGTGGCAGGCAGGATCTGTAGCAGGCCGTAGTAGGGCCGGTTTACAGCCCACGGGCGGTGCGTGCTTTCCCGGATGGCCAGCTTGTGCACCATCTCGCGCGGCAAATCATAGTGATCTGCCCACTTGTTGATCGACGCGCGCAACTCAGGCGTTTCATTTGGGTAGAGCGGCGGGTCAAAAACGGGTGGCGTGGGCTCTTCCCGGCTGCAAGCAGCCGACGCGAACCCCAAGGCCAAAACAAGGGCAGATCGGCGTGTCAAGTGTCTCATGAATGTCTCCGCTCGGTCATGAGTTCACCCTATCCGACCTGAATGAAGGCGGAAACTTGAATGCAATCTATGTGCCAAAAGTCGCCGAGACGGGTGTCAGTAGAAGGCGATCTCGCTGACATCAACCTGCGCGCTGTGATCGCGCCCATAGGCGACGATGCCAACCGATGTGAGCGCCTCGGACCTGACGGTCTTGCGCAGCAGTCGGCCTGAGCGTTCAAACGCGGCAAACGGGATGCGGATTTCACGCCACTCGCCGGAGGTTTCAAAACGGGCTTGGTAGTATTGCCAGGGCAGGCGGGTTCCTGTGGTCCGTAGGTGCACGAAATAGGTCTGGCCATTACCTCGAACTCGCAAGCGCAGACCTTGCGCATCAGCGTCAGCCGCATCGGGTAGGGCGCGCCGGAATTGGATGAAGCCGCCGTTGTTTTCGGTGCTGACTGTGCCCTCAAGTCGGGCAAAGGTGGTTTGGCCCTCTCGTATGAACTGAACATTGCCGGTGGACACGCCACCCATCACCGTATCCGCCACATAGCTCCAGCGGGTTTCGGGTGCAGTTTCAAAGGTTTCAAACGGTTCGGCGGTGGCCATCACTCCTCCAAGCAACAGAGTTTGGGTCGCAGTCAGGATAAGTGCTTTGGTCCACATGGGTGCCCTCATGGGTTCAAGATGAAAATTGACAGGTTCAAGAGCGAGGCAAAGGACACCCAGGCAAGGTATGGGAGAAGTGCCAGTGCCGAGGGGCGGTCTTGGCTCCAGCAGGTGCGCAACAGCATCACAAGGGTCACCAGAAGGCCCAAGATAACCAGCAGCGCCAAGTCAGGACGTTGAAGCGAAAAGAACACCGGCGACCAGAAAAAGTTCAGCGCCAACTGCCCCCACCACAGGCGCATGCGCCGTGATGAAAGACCTGCCGCATAGGCGCGCCATCCCATCATGGCGATAAGAACGTACAGCACGGTCCAAACCGGAGCAAAGAGCCAGCCTGGTGGGTTGAACCAAGGCTTGTTGAGAGCCGCGTACCAATCCCCCGGAGCGGTGACCGCGCCGATGGTCAGACCGCCGCCGATAACAAGGGCAAGAAAGACGGCCCGCGCGGGCCAAGTTATGCGTGCAGGATCGAGTTTCGCAGTGGGCATGTTGACCAACCTGTGTCAGCAGCTGGATGTTGGCAACTCGGCTCGCGCCGAAACGTTGAACGTTGTCGCCCTTACCTCAGCGCCTTGGGTAATGGATACTGTTGCGCCTTCGATTTCTGATCCGGTCACAGTAATTTGTCGGGTGCCAATTGTGTCATCGACATCGATGGTGAACCCGATGGCCGCGCCCGGTTCTAGTCGGTCAACGGCCAGATCCAGAGTGTCTTGACCGTCTACGACCGCGGGCACGCTTGCCAAAGCCTCTTGTCCCTCGACCAGCACGAAGGGTTGAAACACCTCGACGCCCGCTCCAGTGCTTGTGACGTCAAAGATCAACGCCCCTTGGGACGATGACAAATCAAGGCGCAGCATGGCTCCGGTGATGTCGCAACCGCCTGTGTTTTCTATCTGGAACCGGTCTTTTGGCGCGCCTTCGATAAAGCGGATACTCAGACCCGCTTGGGCCGTTGGGGCTTGGAGTAGCGCGCAAACACTTGCGGCGAGGATAAGCGAAATGGAACGTGGTTCGGGCATTTAAACCTCCTTGGGTGATCTGGACCGGTCATTATTGGATACGGACCAAGACACGAGAAGGATCAGTTTTGCTTTTTGAACATGGCCACCACGAAAAAAGCCGCGCAGTGAGCTGCGCGGCTTTTATTGTTCATTGATGAAGACACCTTAGGCGGTGGTGTCGTCCTCGGCCGGTGCTTCTTCGGCGGGGGCCAGATCATCATCTTCGGAGGCAGCCGAACCGATATCGTCGAACAGCTCGGCGATTTCGAATTCTGCGGCTGCTTCTTCTTCAGCGGCCAGTTCCTGGATCGACTTGCCCGATGCCTGCAGTTCGGCTTCTTCTTCCGAACGAGCAACGTTCATGTTGATCGTAACTTCAACTTCGGGGTGCAGTTTCACGGCGACGGCGTGCAGACCCAGGTCCTTGATCGGAGCGATCAGGGCGATCTGTTTCTTGTCGACGGTGAAGCCTGCCTCGGTTGCGGCGTCTGCGGCGTCACGCGGGGTGACCGAACCGTAGAGGGCACCAGCGTCCGATGCCGAGCGAATCACGATGAACTGCTGGCCGTCCAGCTTTTCAGCCAGTGCTTCAGCTTCTTTCTTGGTTTCCAGGTTGCGTGCTTCCAGCTGCGCTTTCTGGGCCTCGAACGACGCGATGTTGGCGTCCGATGCGCTCAGGGCTTTGCCCTGGGGCAGCAGGAAGTTGCGGGCGTAACCAGGGCGGACGTCAACGACGTCGCCCATTTGACCCAGTTTCGCAACGCGTTCGAGAAGGATAACTTGCATGTCAGTCTCTCCTTACTTCACGGCGTAGGGCAGCAGGGCGAGGAAGCGGGCGCGCTTGATAGCACGGGCCAGTTCACGCTGCTTTTTCGCCGATACGGCGGTGATACGGCTGGGGACAATCTTGCCGCGCTCAGAGATGTAGCGCTGCAGCAGACGAGTGTCCTTGTAGTCGATTGCCGGTGCATTGTCGCCCGAGAAGGGGCAGACCTTACGACGGCGGAAAAATGGTTTTGCGGCCATGGTTTAGTGTCCTTTTCTCAAGCTAAGATCAGCGGCGCTCGCGGCGACCTTCGCGCTCGTCGCGCTTCTGCATCTGGACCGAGGGGCCCTCTTTGTGCTCGTCGACCTTGATGGTCAAAACGCGCATCACGTCGTCATGCAGGCGCATCAGGCGTTCCATTTCCTGAACGGCCGGAGCAGGTGCGTCCGAACGCAGGAAGGCATAGTGGCCCTTGCGGTTCTTGTTGATCTTGTAGGCCATCGTCTTGACGCCCCAGTACTCGCTGTCGACCAGGTTACCACCATTGTCGGACAGAACGGCACCAAAGTGTTCGATGAGACCTTCGGCTTGCGTGTTGGACAGGTCCTGACGCGCAATCATTACATGCTCATACAGCGGCATGTGAACTCCTGTTTCTATCAAGGCGCATTTCAAAGGCGGGGCCAGTTTCCTTTCACGACCCTGCCACGAGAGGCTGCGCGGTTATCCGTTTTGTGAAAGGATGGCCCCATATACACGGCTGTGCGCTGTGGGCAAGGGGGGATTGTAGCGGTTCATATGCTGAACAAAGAACCGCTTCTGTGGCCACGGCGGCTTGGCGGTCAAAGCCATCATTCTTTTCATCCGCAACAGCTATCGCCCAGCTGGATTGGTGGGCACGGAACGGTGGCATACGAGCAGTAGACGCAGCAGTCGCCTTGCAAGGGTTTCAGTACCGTTTTGCATGACTTGCATTCATAGAACCATTGGCACGCATCTGTCGGCATGGTTTCCGTTTCACTGTGACCGCATTTTGGGCAGGTCAATGTACTTTCAAGCACCACTGTTTGATCTGTCATCATCTCACATCTGCATAATCAAGTAATCGTTGATCCGAGCTTCGTTGAAAAAAACGATCCAAGCGAATCCGGTGATCGCGGTTGTTCCGCAAAGCCACCATTTCAACTTTAGCAGCGATCTGCGCCGATAGGATACCAGCCATGAGGCCATTACCAAAACCGTCGATATCGCCAGCACATAAAGGCTCGCTGACGCAATCTTTCCAAAGATTGCCAGCCAACTGCCGCCCAGTCCAAAGACCATCATCGTCATTGGCAGCACACAGCAAGTCGCAACACCAAACGCTGAAAGCGACGCAAGATAGCTGAGGTTAATATATTTCTGCATTGTGTTTCCCTGACCGAACGGAGTTGTCCCTGCAACGCCCCCTCGTATAACTTCTGTAGTGACTACAGGAGCAAGTCGGGAAAGTTCACATGATTGCGATTGGCGAAGCATCGCGCCGAAGCGGCGTCGGCATTGAAGCGATCCGCTACTACGAACGCGAAGGCATTGTGCCGAAACCTGAAAGGGCATCGAACAATCGACGACTGTATTCAGAACATGATGTTGGACGGCTTCGGTTCTTAAAGAAGTGCCGCGACCTAGGGTTTCCGCTTGCCGACGCAAAAACGCTCTTAAACCTGTCTGAGTGCGACAGAGAAGATTGCCGATCCGTCAAGGAACTTGCCGAAATTCATATCACCAATATCCGTGCAAAGATCGACGAACTGGGCCGCTTGGAAGCAGCGTTGAGCGAGCTTACGGTCAATTGTGACAGCGGAAATGTTTCCTGCCCATTGCTCTCCCAACTGCGCATTTCCTAGAAAAGCTTGGCCTCTGAACTGTGGTCGAATTTGGTTTGAACGCTGAGGGTCAATAAAATCCGTGCCGAACCACTCGCCACCAATCCCCTGGAAGACATGCCTATGTAATACCCCCGCATTGCCCCATTTGGCCGTGTATTTGCCCCAATCCCGTCATCTTGTTTACCCATGGTTAACCAAAGCAGGCGGGATTGGCCCGTCTCAGGAGCATAGTGCGACAGGACACGACAGACATGACTGCGGTTCAACAGCAAGTACTTCAACAGCCTTTGGCGATGCCCTCGTTTGAGGAAACCGTCCCCTTGATGATCACCTTTGCACCCAACTGGCCCATTCGGACCGTGATCTTCCGTATCTTCGGAACCGCGATGATCCTTGGGTCGGCAGGCATGTGGGTCATGCCCGGTACGTCCGTTGATCCAGACCTGATCGTGATGAAGCTGGGATTGTCGTTCTTTCTGCTGCTTTGTGGCATGGTTCTGCTGATGATGCATCATGTGGACAATCAGCCTGACGCCTATTTCGACCCGATCCGCCGCGAGGTGCGCGTTCTGCAAAAGAACAACCGTGGCCGTCCGCAAACAGTCCTGCGCCGCAGCTATGAAAGCCTGGGCAGCGTCAAGTTCCACGAGCGCCAGATGGACCTCTATGATGTCGATGGCTCTATCCTGATGAGATTGCCGCTGGCCTCGACAGAGGTGCGTCAGGCTCTGCGCACGCAACTGAGCGGTATGGTGAATATCGCCAGCTGAATTTGGCCCAGATCACGGGTTGTTCATCTGGGAACAGACTCTGTTGGATAATTGAGACTTGTATGCCGCCCTTGGGCGGCACATCTCTTTTCACGTGGTCGTGAAGCGGCCGCTTGATTTTTGCGTATTCAATGCATGGAGCCTTTCCAATGAAAACCACCCTGCTGGCCGCCGCCTTGGCAACTGCTGCAACCGCGGGCCTTGCGGCCCCTGAGAAGTATGTACTGGACTCCAGCCACAGCCAGATCCTGTTCGACTACAACCACCTTGGGTTCTCGACCACCTACGGCATGTTCTCGGGGTTCGAAGGCGAGATCATGTTCGATCAGGAAGATCCGGTAAACTCTTCAGTTTCGGTGTCGATGCCCGTGATGTCGATGTTCACCGGCTGGGAACAGCGTGACGGCCATTTCATGTCCGAAGATTTCTTTGGCGCCAAAGAGGGTGATCTGGTGACTTTCACGTCAACCGGTATCGAAGTAACCGGCGATGGCACGGCCAAGATCACCGGTGATCTGACCCTGAACGACGTGACCAAGCCGGTTGTTCTGGACGCGAAGCTGAACCAGGTTGGTGAGCACCCGATGGCAGGCAAGCCCTGGGCCGGTTTTGATGCCACCACCACGTTGGTTCGGTCCGACTTCAACTTGGGCAAATTCGCGCCCTTCGTCGGTGATGAAGTAAACCTGAAGATTTCGATCGAAGCGATGAAGGCTGACTAAGCGCCTCTCGTCAGAAACAAGAAAGGGCCGCCAGAGAGGATCTGGCGGCCCTTTTCTTTTGTGCCGGTGGTTACTGACCGCGTGTTGCGGTCAGGTTGATGTCCACGTCTACGCCAAATCCAAGCGATCCTTCGTCTGGCATGTGAGCGCCCACAGCAAAATCCAGGCGATTGAGCTGCAGCGTGCCCGTCATGGTGGCGGAGTTGTCCTGCAGGTCGAGCGCAAAGGGCAGGGTGATCGGCACCGATTGATCCCGGATGGTGAGCGGGCCGGTTGCCTCGTACCCGGTTTCGGTCTTGGTGATCTCACCTTTGAACGTTGCGGTGGGGAAGGCCTCGGCGTTGAAAAAGTCCGCGCCCATGGCCTGATCTGTGACCGACCCCAATGTCAGCGAACCGATCGCGATCGTGACATCGACCGTACCGGCCGGTCCTGGTGTGCTGGGTTCGTCAAAGGTGATGGCGGCGGTCCAGTCAGCGAAGGCACCCGACACGGGGCTGCCGAATTGTTGCACCGTGATGGCCAGAATTCCCTCAGTCACTTGCCAGTCGGATTGCACGGCCTCAAGCTCGGCCACTTCGGCCTGGTCTGTTGTATGGGAATAGGCACCGATCATGGACCCACCCAGCAAAGCACCGCCCCACAGGATCAGGGCGCATAGGAGCGGCAGGAGTGAGTGTTTCTGTGCGGGCGGCTGTGGCAGGTCTGCTGAACCGGGCAGCATCCGGCGCAGGGTCATGTCGCGGTCGATCACGTGGTGCTTGGCCGCGCCTGCGATATGCAGAACCAGGGCCACAATCAGAACCCATTGCAGGACATAGTGCAGCCCGGCAAACAGCTCGGCGACATGGCTGTCCTTGGGCACAAACGGCAGGTTCTGACCAAAGGGCCACCAGATCGGTGCAAAGCCTGTGGTGGCGGCATGGTGAATCCAGCCGGTGAGCGGAACGAGGACCAGCGAACCATAAAGCAGCCAGTGCACGGTTTCTGCAGCCAACGCCTCAAGTTTGTGGTCGGCGTTCAGAAGACCGGGTTTCGGCTGCGTCAGCGCCCAGAGGATGCGCAGGAGCGCCACGAAGAAGACAGTGACACCCACGGTCTTGTGTAGTGAGAAAAGAAGCGCTGCACGTGCCACATCCGCATCAGTGCTGGGGATGGCGGGATCAATGACTGCTTCGGCCAGGTTGTCGGCGATCAGGCCAAGGGGCAGGGCCGTCAGGATCAGCAGTGCGGTGAGCCAGTGAAACGTCTTGGCCACACCTCCGTAGCTTTGGAAGGAGTTGGAGAGGGACATGGGGGAGTGCTCCTGTGTAATCCTTGTGGCCACCCTACTTGTGATGACGCGGCGTACAATATGCAATGCTGCACAGATGCGGTGCTTGTGTGCAGGCCGCAGGCGTTCTTGTGCATTTGCTTGTGCGGCCGGGCTTGGCAGTCTAAACCGTGCGTCAACTTTGGACAGTTCAGGACAAGATCGCGATGACCACAGCTTTTGTTTTCCCCGGTCAGGGGGCCCAGACCACCGGCATGGGCAAGGCCCTGGCCGAGGCCTATCCTGCAGCGCAGGCCATCTTTGATGAGGTGGATGAGGCGCTTGGGGAAAAGCTGAGCGCGCTGATCTGGGAAGGCGACATTGCCGAACTGACGCTGACGCAGAACGCGCAGCCCGCGCTGATGGCCACATCCATGGCGGCAATGCGCGCGCTGGAGGCCGAGGGTGTCACAATAAGTGCCGCGTCCTTTGTGGCCGGTCACTCGCTGGGTGAATATTCGGCGCTGGCGGCGGCTGGTGCGATTTCGGTCGCGGACACCGCACGTTTGTTGCGCACCCGTGGACTGGCGATGCAAAGCGCTGTGCCAGTGGGTGAGGGTGCGATGGCTGCAATTCTGGGGCTCGACCTGGAAGCTGTGCGCGCTGTTGCAGAAGAAGCCGCACAGGGCGAGGTCTGTCAGGCCGCCAACGACAACGACCCGACGCAGGTTGTGGTTTCAGGCGCCAAGGCCGCGGTTGAACGCGCCGCTGAGATCGCCAAGGAAAAAGGTGCCAAGCGCGCCGTGATGCTGCCGGTGAGCGCGCCGTTCCATTGTGCCCTGATGCAGCCTGCGGCGGATGCGATGGCCGAAGCCTTGGCAGGTGTCACCATCAACGCGCCCGCCGTGCCGGTGATCGCCAACGTGCTGGCCGAGGCCGTGACTGACCCGGACACCATTCGTCAGTTGCTGGTCGAACAGGTCACAGGTTCGGTCCGCTGGCGCGAAAGCGTGCAGTACATGGCTACCCAAGGCGTGACCGAGGCGTGGGAGATTGGCGCAGGCAAGGCCTTGTCTGGCATGATCCGCAAAATTGACCGTTCGATCGCTTCGAAAGCGGTTGGAACACCCGAAGATGTGCAAAAGGTCGTTCAAAACGACTCTTGAATGTTTGCAATATTCACACCCCTGGGGGCATGGTTAACGCCGGGGGTGCAGGAAGGATATGACTATGTTTGATTTGACCGGAAAGAACGCCCTGATCACCGGGGCGTCTGGTGGCATTGGTGGCGAGATTGCCCGTGTCCTGCATGGCGCCGGCGCAACCGTGGGCCTGTCGGGCACACGGGTTGAGCCGCTGCAGGCACTGGCCGATGAGTTGGGCGAGCGCGCGCATGTGCTGCCATGCAACCTGAGCGATGCCGAAGCGGTTTCGGCGCTGCCGAAACAGGCGGTCGAGGCGATGGGTTCGGTTGATATTCTGGTGAACAATGCCGGCATCACGCGCGATAATCTGTTCATGCGGATGTCGGATGACGAATGGCAGAGCGTCATTGACGTCAACCTGAGCGCCACAATGCGTCTGTGCCGTGGCGTCATGCGTCCCATGATGAAGGCGCGTTGGGGACGGATCGTGAATATTTCTTCGGTTGTGGGAGCGATCGGCAACCCGGGCCAGGTGAACTATGCAGCGTCCAAGGCGGGCATGGTTGGTATGGCCAAATCCATCGCGCACGAAGTTGCCAGCCGGGGAATCACAGTTAACACCGTGGCACCTGGTTTCATCACCACCGCCATGACCGATAAGCTGACCGACGATCAAAAAGCGGGCCTTTTGACCAAGGTTCCGGCCGGTCGCATGGGTGAGGCAAGTGAAATTGCGGCTGCTGTTTTGTACCTTGCCAGCCCGGAAGCGGCTTATGTCACAGGCTCGACCTTGCATGTGAACGGCGGTATGGCCATGTTGTAAGCGCAACGCAGGGGCAAACGGCGAAATCGTTTGCCTCTGCGTCCGTCTATGCTATAGGCGGCGCATCTTTGATGGGGACGGGCGATGGGGTCTGTTTCCGCAGTTGCCCGGAACCCCGGGACCTTAACCGCCCGCACCGGGCAAAACCAAGCCACCCCGAGCGGGCAAGGGCAGAACCGGGCACATGTGCCCTGAATGAATGAGGAATTGACATGAGCGACGTCGCAGATCGCGTGAAGAAGATCGTTGTAGAGCACCTGGGTGTTGAAGAAGACAAAGTGACCGAGAGCGCCTCGTTCATCGACGATCTGGGCGCAGACAGCCTGGACACTGTCGAGCTGGTCATGGCGTTCGAAGAAGAGTTCGGCATCGAGATCCCCGATGACGCAGCCGAGACCATCCAGACCTTTGGCGACGCAGTCAAATTCATCACCGAAGCCTCCTAAGCTTCGTCGTGAGCAAAAAAAACGGCGCTTCCCCGGCGGGGAGGCGCCGTTTTTATTTGGGGTGGTTGAATTCGGCTTGCCCTGAGCCTGCGGGAAATGCACGGTGGTGGTGAGGCAGAACAACCAAGACCACACGCGCAATGAATCGCAATATTCCCATGATCAACACCGCCAGGGTGACCCTGAGCGGTATCAGGCCCGAGGATTTCGAACGGTTTGTCGAGATCTGGACCGATCCTGACGTCGTGCGCTTTATTGGTGGCGAGGCCAAGACGCGCGGCGAAGCCTGGGACGCATTCCTGCGAAATGCAGGACATTGGCAGATGACCGGGTTCGGGCAGTGGGCCATCGTCTTGCAAAGCACACGCAAGATGGTCGGACAGGCCGGTTTTTTCTTCAAGGATCGGGCCTTGGGCGAAGATTTTGACGTTTTCCCCGAGGCTGGATGGGTGCTGCTGCCCGAGGCACAAGGCCAGGGCATCGGCTATGAAGCGGTGCAGGCGGCGCATGATTGGTTCGACCGGGTGATTCCCGGTGTTCTGGTCGCAATGGTGGATACGCGCAACCAGCCGTCCGTGAAGCTGGCGCGCAAACTGGGGTATACCTCGTTGCGCACGGCCGAGTTCCTGGGGACCGAGGTTGAACTGTTTCGGCGAAACGGGCCCCCGTCGCGGTCTTGAAACTCCAATAGCTTCTGACGCCGCAAACAGAACGGACGATGCCGAAACTGGGGCATAGTCCGCAGTTTCTCCGCGGTATGGTACACTCGATTAGAGCGTGGCCACATTGAGCGGAGGAATAAGCTCATGATGATTTACCCAACCATGGAGCTCCAGCAGGGGAAATGCGTGACCCTGGACAAGGGGCGTTTGGATTCGGCTATGCTGTGGCATGTCGATCCGGTGGAAACTGCGCGTGCCTGGGCTGCGGCCGGGGCCGAATGGATGCACCTGACGGATTTTGATGCCATTGATGGCAGCGATGCCAATTCCGAGTTGGTCGAAGAGATCATTCGCTCGGCCGGCATCCCGGTTCAACTGGGCGGTGGCATGCGTACACGCGATTCCATCGAGCATTGGATCGACAAGGGCGCGGGGCGCATTGTTGTTGGTACCTTGGCTGCGCGGGACCCTGAATTGGTCAAGGAAATGGCCAAGCATCACCCGGACCAGATCGTGCTGGCGGTGGATGTTTGGCAAGGGCAGGTGATGACCGAAGGCTGGCGCAGTTCGAGCGCGTTTACGCCCGAGGGCTTTGTCGAAGCTTTTGGTGATACGCCTTTTGCGGGCATCGTGGTGACGGATATCGACAGCGACATGGAAGATGTCGAGGCACAGCTGGGTCTGATTGCCGGTCTGGCCGAGAAATCGCGGACTCCGGTGATTGCCAGCGGTGTCGTGCGCAGCGTCGATGATATCGCGCGGCTGACCTATCTGCCCAACATCTCGGGCACGTTGGTCGGGCGGGCGCTGTTCCGCAAGACCGTAGATTTGGCCGAGGCCCTGTCGGTGTCGCAACCGGGGCCAGAACCGGTGGCCGAGTTCCAATAACACGGCAAAAAATGCACCGCACCCCTTGAGGGCGCGAATTTTGGCCCAATTTGGGCGGTTGGGCCGAATTGCGCTTGTGTCAATTCGGCCCTTGCTCTTGCCCCCATACCCTTGGGCGGGGTATGAGCGGTTTTCAAAGGCAAGCAGGCAAGAGGGCAGTTCATGCGCAGAGTCGTTGTAACCGGTTTGGGGTTGGTCACACCGTTGGCCAGCGGAGTCGAGGAAACCTGGTCGCGATTGCTGGATGGGCAATCGGGCGCGGGTCCGATCACCTTGTTCGATGCAGAGGCATCGGGTGTGACCACAACCTATGCCTGCGAAGTGCCGCGTGGTGATGGCACCGACGGGACGTTCAACCCCAATGATTGGATGCCGCCGAAAGAACAGCGCAAGATTGAGGATTTTATCCTGTATTCCATCGCGGCTGCCGATATGGCCGTTCAGGATGCGGGCTGGACGCCTGAGGACGAAGAAGACAAGCTGCGCACCGGTGTTCTGATCGGCTCGGGCATCGGTGGTCTGGGATCGATCGCAAATACCGCGAACCTGATCCGCGACAAGGGCCCGCGTCGGGTGTCGCCGTTCTTTATTCCGGGTGCGCTGATCAACCTGGCCTCAGGCCAGGTGTCGATCCGTCACGGGTTCAAAGGTCCGAACCATTCGGTTGTGACCGCCTGTTCGACCGGTGCACATGCCATCGGGGATGCAAGCCGGATCATTCGCGCAGGTGATGCGGACGTGATGATTGCAGGTGGTGGCGAGGGCTGCATCTGCGAGATCGGGATCGCGGGTTTCAACGCGTGCAAGGCGTTGTCGACGAAATATGCGGACAACCCGCAAGCCGCGAGCCGCCCCTATGACAATGACCGTGATGGCTTCGTCATGGGTGAGGGCGCAGGCATCGTGGTTCTGGAAGATTATGAACACGCCAAGGCGCGTGGTGCCAAGATCTACGCCGAGGTGCTGGGCTATGGCATGTCGGGCGATGCCTATCACATCACCGCGCCGTCCGAGGATGGCGATGGAGCCGAGCGTTCGATGCGGGCAGCCTTGCGCAGCGCCGGTCTGGAGCCGTCGGATTTGGATTACATCAACGCGCACGGCACCTCGACCATGGCTGATACCATCGAGTTGGGCGCGGTAGAGCGGCTGTTGGGTGAGCATGCGGCCGAGGCCACCATGACCTCGACCAAATCCGCTACAGGGCACCTGTTGGGGGCAGCTGGCGCGATCGAGGCGATCTTCTCGATCCTCGCGATCCGTGATCAGGTGGCACCACCCACGATCAACCTGGACAATCCGGCCGTTGAAACGCCGCTGGATCTGGCGCCAAATGCAAAGCGTGAACGCAAGATTGATGTGGCCCTGTCGAACTCGTTCGGGTTTGGCGGCACCAACGCAAGCGTGATCTTCGGGAAACCTGACTAATGTGGCGGTCTCTTGCCTCGAACATGCTGACCATTCTGGTGGTTGGCATGTTTCTGGCTGCGGGTGTGATCCTGTGGGGACAGTCGCAGTATACGGCCCAGGGGCCGTTGGATCAGGCGATCTGTTTGCGGGTCAAGACGGGCTCGAACATGGGGCAGGTAAGCCGCGAGTTGGAGCGTACCGGTGCGGTGTCGAACGGTACGATTTTCCGTCTGGGCGCGGACTATGCTGACAAGGCCAGCCAGTTGAAAGCAGGAAGTTTCCTGATCAACGAAGGCTCCAGCATGGAGCAGATCGTGGAGGAGATTACCAAAGGCGGTGCGAGCACATGTGGCACCGAGATCGTCTATCGCATCGGTGTGACGCGCTTGCAAACCCAGATCCGTGAGCTGGACCCAGGCACGGAGCGCTTTGTTGAGTTGGCCTCTTTTGACCCCAAGGCCGAAGATATTCCTGCAGTCTATGGTGAGAAGCGCGCCGAGCGGGACACACGATACCGTATCGCTGTTGCCGAAGGGGTGACCAGTTGGCAGATCGTTGAGGGTCTGAAAGCGCTGGATCTGCTGGAAGGCAATGTGAGCGAAATTCCACGTGAAGGGTTGCTGGCGCCAGATAGCTATGAGGTGTCTCCCGGTACCCAACGGGGCGCAGTTCTGGCTCAAATGCAGGAAAAGCAGGAACTGCGCATCAATGCCGTGTGGGAAAGCCGCCAGGATGGGTTGCCGTTGGATAGCCCGGAAGAGATGTTGATCCTGGCCTCGATCATCGAGAAGGAAACCGGTGTTGCCGAGGAGCGTGGGCAGGTGGCAAGTGTGTTCACCAACCGTCTGAACCAGGGCATGAAGCTACAAACGGACCCGACGGTGATCTATGGCATCACCAAGGGGCAAGGCGTGTTGGGGCGCGGTCTGCGTCGCAGTGAGCTTCGCCGTATAACACCTTGGAATACCTATCTGATTGACGGTTTGCCGCCGACTCCGATTGCCAACCCGGGACTGGCAAGCCTGGAGGCTGCGGTTGCTCCGGATGAGACGGATTACATCTTCTTTGTCGCGGACGGTACTGGCGGTCATGCCTTTGCCGAAACGCTGCAAGAGCACAATCGGAACGTGGCCAAATGGCGCGAGATCGAAGCCGAAAGAAACAACAATTGAAACGGGCGGCTTAGGCCGCCCTTTTCCGTTAAACTTAAGAATTCATTAATGATATCGAACGCTTAGGTGTTGCGGCTGTTGCGTGAAACCTTGACAGAGCGCCCTGTATCAGCTATAGGTTGTGTCATGCTAGAAGAAGTGGGCAGACGGCCCCGGAGATGATCCGGAGGCCGTTTTTTCGTTTCTCTCGTGCGGAGATCACTCACGCATGAGGTCCAAAGCACACATGACTTTGATTACCCCGGAGGAGCGGATTTCGCAGACGGCTGAACTTTTGCAGTCCCTGGAGAGATCCATTCGCGATTTGCGGCAAGCGGCGGAAGACCTGCGCAAGCAGATCGAGACCGGGGAGGATGCAGATCTTGCTGGAACCAGCAAGCAGTTGGGATCGGTCAATACGCTGATCAACAATTGTCAGAAAGTGGAGACGAGTTTTGTCGAACAACACAACAGACAGGCCGGAATTGCTCAAGGAGGCTATGCGCTCGACCTTGACCGAGCTCGGTTTGAGGTCGGGTGCAGGTTGGCTCGCCTCCGCACCTGCTGCGACACGCGAGACATTTCTGAGTGAGATTGGGGAGGGAGGGCTTTGCGCCCTCCCTTTCCTTTTTGAGTTCTGGGCGATGCCGCATCAGCTGCCACCCGATGGAGATTGGCGATCCTGGGTGATCATGGGCGGACGCGGTGCGGGCAAGACGCGTGCGGGTGCGGAGTGGGTGCGTTCGATCATTGAGGGGAGCAAGCCGCTGGATAAGGGCCAGTGCAAACGCGTGGCGCTGATCGGTGAGACGTTCGATCAGGTGCGGGACGTGATGATCTTTGGCGACAGCGGGATATTGCAGTGTTCGCCCCCGGACCGCCGCCCGACATGGAAGGCAAGCGAGCGCAAATTGATCTGGCCCAACGGGGCCGAGGCGCAGGCGTTTTCGGCGCATGACCCCGAGGGGCTGCGGGGGCCGCAATTTGATGGGGCTTGGGTCGATGAGTTGGCGAAATGGAAAAAGGCGGGGGAAACTTGGGACATGTTGCAGTTTGCGCTGCGGTTGGGAGAGCGACCGCAGGTTTGCGTGACGACAACGCCGCGAAATGTTGGCGTTTTGAAGCAGCTGCTGGAGTCTCCGTCCACCGTGACGACTCATGCGCCGACTGAGGCGAACCGCGCCAATCTTGCGGCGTCGTTTCTGGAGGAGGTCCGCGCGCGCTATGCGGGGACGCGGTTGGGGCGGCAGGAACTGGACGGCGTTCTGTTGCAGGATGCTGAGGGTGCTTTGTGGTCATCGGAACAGTTGGAACGAGCGCGCAAGGCTGAAGCGCCGACGTTGGATCGGGTTGTGGTGGCGATTGACCCGTCTGTGACGTCCGGCGCGCAAGCGGATGAGTGCGGGATCGTGGTGGCTGGCGTGCAGATGAAGGGGCCACCGCAGGATTGGCGCGGTTATGTGCTGGCAGACCGAACAGTGCGCGGCAAGGGGCCGTCAGGGTGGGCCGCGGCGGCGATTGCGGCGATGGATGAGTTCGGGGCTGAGCGGTTGGTGGCCGAGGTTAACCAGGGCGGGCAATTGGTCGAGGAAGTTGTTCGCCAGATCGATCCTTTGGTGCCGTTCAAGGCAGTTCATGCGTCACGCGGCAAGGTGGCACGGGCAGAGCCGGTGGCGGCTTTGTACGAGCAGGGCAAGGTGCGGCATGTGGGGGATCTGTCCGAATTGGAGGAACAGATGTGCCAGATGACAGCGCATGGGTTTGAGGGACAAGGATCGCCGGACCGCGTGGATGCGTTGGTGTGGGCGATGCATGAGCTGATGATTGCACCGGCGGCGCAGTTTCGGCGGCCACGTGTGCGGGTGTTGTGAGCGGTTGAGGTTTGCGCGGTGGCTGTTTGCTTAGGCTGTGTCGCGCACCAACACGTTTGGAAACTAAGGTTGACCGTCGGGTATGACAGCCCTTTGTTTCCCTGCTGACATCGAAATCTAGCGTGTTGCGGCAGCAGCGTTCGCACTGTTTCCAAGCCTTCAACAATCTTCAGCGATAACTCTCCTCAACAGGCCGAGCGGCGCGTCCGGCGCAGCGGTGAGCAGATAGGAGCATCAGATATGGTTTTCGATTTCTTGCGACGTGGTGCCGGGAATGGGGCCGGGGGCAAAGCGCCTGAGAGCAAGGCAAGCGCGGCGGGTCCGATTGTGGCCTGGCAGACCGGTGGCCGCGTGGCGTGGAGCCCGCGGGACACGGCTTCGCTGACGCGGACCGGCTTTTCGGGCAACCCGGTTGGGTTCCGGTCGGTCAAGCTGATCGCCGAGGCGGCGGCGGCGCTGCCGTTGGTGTTGCAGGATCGCGAACAGCGTTATGACGTGCATCCGATGTTGTCGCTGATCAAGCGGCCCAACGGGGCACAGGGACGGGCCGAACTGATGGAGGCGCTGTTTGGGCAGTTGCTGCTCTCGGGCAATGCCTATGTCGAGGCGGTACAGGCCGAGGATGGTCTGCCGCTGGAGCTGCATGTGCTGCGTTCGGACCGGATGGCGGTTGTGCCGGGGGCCGATGGATGGCCGGTGGCATTTGACTACACCGTCGGTGCCAAGAAGCACCGGTTTGATGCGCAGGCCATTTGCCACATCAAGTCGTTCCATCCGCAAGATGATCATTACGGCTTTGCGCCAATGCAGGCGGCGGCGATGGCGGTGGATGTGCACAACAGCGCCTCGCGCTGGTCCAAGTCGCTGCTGGACAATGCTGCGCGGCCGTCTGGTGCGTTGGTTTGGAACGGTGGCGACGGGCAGGGTGTCATGGCCGAGGATCAGTTCCGTCGTTTGAGCGATGAGATTGAGGCCAACTATCAGGGCGCGCGCAATGCGGGACGTCCGATGGTGCTGGAGGGTGGCCTGGATTGGAAGCCGATGGGCTTTTCGCCCTCCGACATGGAGTTTCAGAAGACCAAGGAAGCCGCCGCCCGCGAGATCGCGCTGGCCTTTGGGGTGCCGCCTATGTTGCTGGGCATCCAGGGTGACGCGACCTATTCGAACTATCAGGAGGCCAATAGAGCGTTCTATCGCCTGACCGTTCTGCCTCTGGTGACGCGGGTGGCGGCGGCGCTGGCCGAGTGGCTTTCAGGGTTCAATGGCGAGGATCTGATGTTGAAACCGGATCTGGATCAAGTGCCAGCCCTGGCCTCCGAGCGCGACGCGCAATGGGCGCGGGTGACCGGTGCGGATTTCCTGACGAATGCCGAAAAGCGAGCCCTGTTGGGGTTGCCAGCGGTGACCGGTGACACGGATGGCTGATGGGCATCCACCGTTTGAATGTGCGCCGGGGCTGAAGCTGGCGGCGCATGAGCGGGTGGTGACGATCCAGCTTGAGCACATCAACCGTCGTTTGGATCAGTTGGAAGAGATGATGGAGCGGTTGGAAAAGCGGCTTTGGTTGACGGTTTACGGCGTTGTCGCGGTGATCCTGGCGCAGGCCTTTCAATCGGTTCTTACTGCTGCGGCGAACTGAAACATCAATGGGTTACGAGGAGTACCTCATGGAAATTGATACTGGACTTGAGCACAAATTCGCGCGGTTCGGCGACGGGTTGACCGTCACGGATGATGCTGTGATCGAAGGCTATGCGAGCCTCTTTGGGCAGACCGACCAGGGCGGCGACAACGTGCAAAAGGGCGCTTATCGCGCCTCTCTCAAGGCGCTGTTCGAGACAGGACAACGGGTCAAGATGCTGTGGCAGCATGATCCGGCACAACCCATCGGGGTCTGGGACGAGGTGCGCGAGGATGACAAGGGTCTGTGGGTCAAGGGGCGGCTGCTGGAGACTACGCAAAAGGGGCGTGAGGCGGCGGCGTTGATCCAGGCGGGTGCGATTGATGGGCTGTCGATTGGCTATCGCACCAAGCGGGCCAGCAAGAATGACAAGGGCCAGCGGCTCTTGACGGAACTGGAGCTGTGGGAAGTGTCATTGGTGACGTTCCCGATGCTTCCCAGTGCGCGGGTAGCGGCAAAGGGGACAACCCTGGATGCCGAAGACGCCTGGCGCAGCATTGCCGAGGTGTTTGACAGCGCCCGGCAGGAAATGGCGCGCAGGTAACGGCGCCGCAATCCCACCCAACAAAAGGACGTGCTGATGAGCAAGACCGATATCGCGGCCTTGGCCGGAGAGGGTGCGCCCCTGGTTCATGATGTGAAGCAGGCAGTGACCGGCTTCGTAAGTGAATTCAGGGGCTTTCAAGACGAAGTTCAAACCAAACTGAAACAGACAGAAGAGCGACTTACCATGCTGGATCGTAAATCTCAATTCGCGGCACGTCCGCATCTTGCCGCCTCGATCGACGAAGGTGCGCCCCATCAAAAAGCGTTCAACGCCTATGTGCGTTCGGGTGACGATGACGCCCTGCGCGGCCTGGACATGGAAGGCAAGTCGCTGTCGACTGCCGTCAACAGCGATGGTGGCTATCTGGTTGATCCGCAAACCGCGGACACCGTCAAATCGGTTCTGAAATCGACCGCGTCGATCCGTTCTATCGCCAATGTCGTGAACGTCGAGGCGAACTCTTTCGACGTTCTGATCGACCACACCGATGTGGGCGCAGGCTGGGCTGATGAGGCGACTGCGACTGTTGAGACTGGCACGCCGTCGATCGACCGCATCTCGATCCCGCTGCACGAGCTGTCGGCGTTGCCCAAGGCATCGCAGCGACTGCTGGATGACAGCGCATTCGACATCGAAGGCTGGCTGGCCGGTCGCATCGCGGACAAGTTCGCTCGGGCCGAGGCGGATGCATTTATTAATGGTGACGGCGCAGACAAACCGCGCGGCTTCCTGAACCACACCACAGTTGAAAACGACACCTGGAGCTGGGGCAATATCGGCTATGTCGCCTCGGGCGTTGCCGGTGGCGTGGATGCCGATGACATCGTTGACCTGGTCTATGCCCTGGGTGCGCAATACCGCGCCAACGGTGCCTTTGTGATGAACTCGAAGACTGCCGGTTTGATCCGCAAGCTGAAGGACGCTGACGGTCGTTTCCTGTGGTCGGATGGTCTGGCGGCGGGTGAGCCTGCACGTCTGATGGGCTATCCGGTGGTCATCGCCGAGGATATGCCAGATGCGGCGACTGACAGTTATTCCATTGCCTTTGGTGATTTTGCTGCGGGTTACACCGTCGCCGAGCGTCCGGATCTGCGTGTGCTGCGTGATCCGTTTAGCGCCAAGCCGCATGTCCTGTTCTATGCCACCAAGCGCGTGGGCGGCGACGTGAGCGACTTTGCTGCGATCAAGCTGCTGAAATTCGGCACTGCCTAAGCAGTGCTGATACCGGGGCCGGTTCGCCGGTCCCGGGGCGGGCATGCGCCGGGAATGGGTCCTTGCGTTGTCTAGCTGCTCCCCTCCGTCCGAGCAACGTGAGGTGGCGTGTGCCCGCAGATAGCCAAAGGATTTGGCCCGTTTGGGCCCCGAGCTTGCGGAGAGACGCGATGATGTTGATCGAAGAAACCACGATCCCGGTGGCGGCGTTGCCGGTGGAACAATTCAAGGCGCATATGCGGTTGGGCAGCGGCTTTGCCGATGACACGGTTCAGGATGCCGCGCTGCGTGGGTTTCTGGTGGCCGCGATTGCCGCCATCGAGGCCCGCATAGGCAAGGTGCTGATCACGCGGGATTTTTCCTGGAGTGTGAACAGCTGGCGCGACCGTGCGGGCGAAGTGCTACCGGTGTCACCAGTGCGCGAAATATCGGCCTTGTTGGTGTCAAATGCGGCGGGAGTGGAGGCGGTTGTTGCCCCCGAGGACTATCGCTTGGAGAAAGACAGCCAACACCCGCGCTTGCGCCCGGCTGGAGCCTTGTTGTCTGTGATTGCGACGGGTGGTTCGGCCAAGATCACATTCAGCGCCGGGATGGCTTCGGATTGGGGCGGGTTACCTGCGGATCTGGGCCACGCGGTGCTGCTGCTTGCGGCGCACTACTACGAATACCGTGATGAGACCGCGTTGAGCGACGGATGCATGCCCTTTGGCGTGACCAGCTTGATACAGCGATATCGCACGGTGCGCTTTGGCTTGGGAGCAGCGCAATGAAGCGGCCGCATCTGAACCGTCGTTTGACGTTGGAGCGCCCCGAGCGTGTGGCCGATGGCGCTGGAGGGTTCAACGAGACCTGGACTGCGGCCGGTCAGCTTTGGGCGGAAGTCTCGGCCCGAACAGGGTCCGAGCGCCGTGTTGGCGGTGCTGCCCGCTCGCAGATGCGGTTCAAGATCGTCGTGCGCAACACGCCGATGGGGGCCGACAGTCGGCCGTCGCCTGATCAGCGGTTTCGGGAAGGCGACCGAGTGTTTGTCATCCGCGCAGTAGCAGAGCGTGATCCCGCGCGGATGTACCTGACGTGTTT
Source organism: Falsiruegeria mediterranea M17 (assembly GCF_900302455.1). GTDB lineage: Bacteria > Pseudomonadota > Alphaproteobacteria > Rhodobacterales > Rhodobacteraceae > Falsiruegeria > Falsiruegeria mediterranea. Next base: position 182,932 of record NZ_ONZG01000007.1, on the reverse strand, counting down.
TGCAGATGAAGAGGTGGCGGTATGAGCTATGGAGCGGCGGCAGCGCTGCAAAGCGCGGTTTATGACCTTTTACAGGCCGATACGGCAATTGAAGCCCTGGTTGGGGACGCGATCTATGACGCGCTTCCTGCGGGAACCTTGCCGCAAACCTATGTGCTGCTGGGGCCGGAGGATGTGCGCGATGCCTCTGATCAGACCGGGCAAGGTGCGCGGCATCGGTTTACCGTCACGGTGATGTCCGAGGCATCCGGCTTTGCGTCCGCCAAGCAGTTGGCGGTGGCGATCGGGGATGCGCTGCGCAACGCCTCGCTGACGTTGACGAGGGGCCGTGTGGTTGGCCTGTGGTTCGAGCGGGCCACGGCCAAGAAAACCGGTTCGACCGGTCAGTTTCGCCAGATCGACCTGAGGTTCCACGCCCGCGTGGAAGACAACTAATCAACCTATCATTGGAGAAACGATATGGGTGCTCAAAACGGAAAAGACCTGCTGATCAAGGTGGACATGAACGGCGCAGGCCAGTTCGAGACAGTTGCCGGTCTGCGGGCCACGCGGGTGAGCTTCAATGCGGAAAGCGTGGATGTGACCAGCCTGGAGAGCCAGGGTGGTTGGCGCGAGCTTCTTTCTGGCGCGGGAGTGAAGTCGGCCTCGATCTCGGGCTCGGGGGTGTTCAAGGATGAAAGTACCGATGAACGCACGCGTCAGCTGTTCTTTGACGGTGTGACACCGGCCTTTCAGGTGATCATCCCGGACTTTGGCACCGTGGAGGGGCCGTTCCAGGTGACTGCGATCGAATACGCCGGTTCGCACAATGGCGAGGCGACGTATGAACTGAGCCTGGCAAGCGCAGGCGCGCTGAACTTTACGGCGCTTTGATCCGATGGCCAATCCGTGGACGGGAGAGGTGGCTTTGACCATCGATGGAGAGCGGCGGGTGCTCAAGCTGACGCTGGGCGCATTGGCCGAATTGGAAGACAGCCTGGAGTGCGGCTCGCTCATCGAGTTGGTGCAGCGGTTTGAAGAGGCAGAGTTTTCAAGCCGCGATGTGCTGGCGTTGATCCTGGCGGGATTGCGGGGCGGCGGCGCTGATCTTGAGCGCGCCGACCTGCTGCAGGCCGAGATCGAAGGTGGGCCGATGGCTGCCGCGCGTGCCGCGGGAACGCTGTTGGCGCGGTCTTTTGTTTTGCCGGACAAGGCATGAGCAAGTTCGATTGGCCCGCCCTTATGCGGGCCGGGCTGTACGGATTGAAACTGACGCCAGAGCAATTCTGGCGTCTGACACCTGCTGAACTGCGGTTGATGCTGGGCCAGGACGGGGCGAACGCCCCGCTGAACCGGGCCGGTCTGGATGCGCTGCTTGAGGCCTATCCCGACCAGAAGAACGGCCAGAGAGATGGAGAATGTGATGGCGGAGAGTGAGAGCTTTATCGAGCTGGAAGAAGCCAGCGAGAGCGCATCCCAGGCGGTGCGTGGCACCAATATGAGCTTGGCCGAACTGGGTCGCGCATCCGAGACGACCGACAAGGCGCTGGCCGGTTTGGTCAAGGACATGTCCGGGCTCGAGCGCGGCATGCGGTCGGGTCTTAAAGGCGCGTTTGAGGATTTGGTGTTCGAGGGCGGCAAGCTGTCGGATGTGCTGAAGGATGCAGCCAATTCTGTTGTGCGCTCGACTTACAATGCGGCGGTGAACCCGGTCATTGATGGCATCTCGGGCTCGATTTCCAGCGGCATTGGCGACTTTGTTGGCGGGCTGTTTGGGTTTGCCAAGGGTGGCAGCTTTTCTCAGGGTCGGGTCATGCCGTTTACCAACGGTGGCGTCGTCAATGGGCCAGTGACCTTTCCCATGCGCGGCGGTACTGGCCTGATGGGAGAAGCTGGGCCGGAAGCGATCATGCCACTAACCCGAGGTGCCGACGGCAAGCTGGGCGTGCGCAGCGCGGGCGGGGGGCGGCCTGTGAGCGTGGTCATGAACATTTCGACACCGGACGCGCAGAGCTTTCAGCGCTCGCAGGGGCAGATCGCCGCGCAGATGACGCGCGCGCTGAACCGCGGCAACCGCAACCGCTAAATCGGGGAGAGAGACATGAACTTTCATGAGGTGAGATTTCCCGCCAACCTGAGCTTTGGGTCGGTTGGTGGGCCGGAGCGTCGAACCGAGGTCGTGACCCTGGCCAACGGGTTCGAAGAGCGAAACACACCTTGGGCGCATTCGCGACGCCGTTATGACGCGGGCCTGGGAATGCGGTCATTGGATGATATCGAGACGCTGATTGCCTTCTATGAGGCGCGTCAGGGGCAGATGTTCGGGTTCCGTTGGAAGGATTGGTCCGACTACAAGACCTCGCGGGCGACAAGTGAGGTGGCGTTTGACGATCAAGTGATTGCCACAGGCGACGGTGAGACCACACGCTTTCAGCTGATCAAGAGCTATCGGTCGGGCGAATACATCTATCAGCGGCCGATTGCCAAACCGGTTCTGGGTTCCGTGAAGGTGGGCGTCGAACAGGATGAGTTGAAAGAGGCTGTGGATTACACCCTGGATCTGAACACGGGTGAGGTGATCTTTGTCCACCCGCCGGCCGAGGAACTGCCGATCGTGGCGGGCTTTGAATTTGACGTGCCCGTGCGGTTTGACACCGACCGTATCCAGACGAGCGTTGCGAGCTTTCAAGCCGGTGATGTGCCGAATGTGCCCGTCGTCGAAGTAAGGGTGTGAGCAGACCAATGGATGAACGTTTCAAATCACATCTGCAGACCGGGTTGACGACTCTGGCGCGATGCTGGGCCATTCGTCGGACGGATGGGCAGGAATACGGGTTCACAGATCACGACCGGACATTGAGTTTTGACGGTTTGGATTTCAAGGCTGATACGGGCCTGACCGCTCTGGCGGTCGAGCAAAGCACCGGCTTGTCGGTGGACAATACCGAAGCCTTGGGCGCGATCAGTGATATCTCGGTCAAGGCCGAGGATATCGAGGCGGGGCGTTTCGACGGGGCCGAGGTCAAGGCCTGGTTGGTCAACTGGGACGACACGGATATGCGCTGGCTGCAGTTTCGCGGCACGATTGGCGAGTTGCGGCGGTCGGGCAATGCATTTCAGGCCGAGTTGCGTGGCTTGACTGAGGCCTTGAACCAGCCAACGGGTCGGATCTTTCAGAAACCCTGTACTGCGGTTTTGGGCGATGGGTCTTGCCAGTTTGATACCAGCGCACCCGGTTACACGGTCGAACGTGAGGTTGAGGTCATCGAAAATGGTTTGGTTCTACGCTGGAATGAACTGCCTGGGTTCGAGCCTTGCTGGTTCGAGCGCGGCCGATTGAGTGTTCTGTCGGGCTCGGCCAAGGGGCTATGGGGTCTAATAAAACGCGATGTGACAGATGGGGCAACCCGTGTCATTCACCTGTGGGAGCCGATGCGTGGTGGCTTGCAAGCGGGCGATAGCGTCAAACTTTTAGCAGGCTGCGACAAGCGGATGGAAACTTGCCGGTTGAAATTCAACAACTTGCTGAACTTTCAGGGCTTTCCCGATATCCCGACCGAAGACTGGGTGATGGCTGTTCCCAAGCAAACCGGTCGCAACACCGGGGGGAGCCTGCGGTGACACCTGAGCAAAACAAGATCGTCTCGGTCGCCAGATCCTGGATCGGCACGCCGTATGTGCACCAGGCCTCGACCAAGGGGGCCGGCAGCGATTGCCTGGGGTTGGTGCGCGGGGTTTGGCGGGAACTGTTCGGGCAAGAGCCCGAGCAGGTTCCGGCCTATTCGATGGACTGGTCCGAGCCACAGGGCGAGGAACTGATGTGGGCCGCGGCCTGTAAGCATTTGACCGAGGTTCGCACGGGTGGGATCGAGGCGGGCGATGTCCTGCTTTTTCGCATGCGACAGGGATCGGTTGCCAAACATGTGGGCATCGTCACCGAGGCCGAGAACGCCCGATTTGTGCATGCCTATTCCGGCCACGGCGTGGTCGAAAGCCGCTTGAGCCTGCCGTGGTCCAAGCGGCTGGTCACGCGTTTCAAATTTCCACTGGAGGGTAACTGATGGCGACCATTCTTCTTTCTGCGGCAGGGGCCGCACTTGGCGGTTCGGTTGGCGGCACGGTCGCGGGCATTGCCACCGGCATTGTCGGGCGCGCCGTTGGTGCGACGGTTGGCCGTGTGATCGATCAGCGTTTGCTGGGGAGCGGCGGCGCGGCTGTTGAAACCGGTCGCGTCGATCGTTTTCGCCTGACGCAAACCGGCGAGGGGGCCTCGGTCGCGCGGGTTTTTGGGCGCGTGCGCGCCGGTGGTCAAGTGATCTGGGCCTCGGATTTCAAAGAGACTTCGACCACAACCGGTGGCGGGGGCAAAGGCTCGCGCCCGCAACCAAAGACGACCACCTTCAGCTATAGCGTTTCGCTGGCGGTTGCCATCTGCGAAGGCGAGATCGCGTCGATTGGTCGGGTCTGGGCGGATGGTGAAGAGGTGGCCGTCGACGATCTGAACATGCGGGTCTATCCCGGTTCGATGGATCAACTGCCAGACCCTGTGATCGAGGCCGTCGAGGGCGAGGGGCAGGTTCCGGCTTATCGCGGCACGGCTTATGTGGTCCTCGAAGATTTGCCGCTTGATCAGTTTGGCAACCGAGTGCCTCAGTTTTCCTTCGAGGTGGTCCGGCAAGAGCAGCGGGATGATCTGGCGTTTGCAGATGGGGTTGCGCGAGCAGTGCAGGGCGTTGCGATCATTCCGGGCACGGGTGAATATGCGTTGGCGACCTCGCAGGTGAATTATTCTGACGGTCCTGGCAGCACTTGGGCGGCCAATGTGAACTCCCCCTCGGGTAAAAGCGATTTTGTGACCTCGATGGATGCGCTGTCGGATGAACTGCCGGGATGTCAGGCGGCCTCTCTGGTCGTGTCCTGGTTCGGGGGCGACCTGCGGTGCGGGTCTTGTGAGCTGGAACCCAAGGTTGGGAAGAAGACCATCGAAGGGATCAACATGCCCTGGACGGTCGCCGGCCTGGCGCGAGGGAACGCCAAGGAAGTCGCGCGGGTCGACGACCGCCCGGTCTATGGTGCGACGCCTGCGGATGCCTCGGTGGTCGAGGCGATCCGTCACCTCAACGACGGTGGCAAGCGGGTGATGTTCTACCCGTTCATCCTGATGGATCAATTGGAAGACAACGGTCTGCCCGATCCCTGGAGCACGGCGGACAACCAAGCGAAATTGCCCTGGCGCGGCCGGATCACCCTGAGCAAGGCTCCGGGACAAGACGGCAGCCCCGACAAGACCGCTGATGCTGATGCGCAGGTCGCCGCCTTTGTGGGCACGGCCTCGGCGGCCGATTTCACCGTTGGCGATGGCGTTGTGAACTATGTCGGGCCGAACGAGTGGACCTTTAGCCGGTTCATCCTTCATTATGCCGCACTCTGCGCGGCGGCAGGCGGCGTTGCGTCCTTTTGCATCGGTTCCGAGCTGCGTGGACTGACCCAGATCCGGGGCGCGAGTGGCTTTCCAATGGTTGCGGCGTTGAAGAACCTGGCCGCGCAGGCCCGTGCCTTGCTGGGGGCTGAGACCAAAATCGGATACGCAGCGGATTGGTCCGAATACTTCGGCTATCAGCCCGCTTCAGAGCCGGGCAGCCGATACTTCAACCTGGACCCGCTGTGGGCCGATGACAACATCGATTTCATCGGCATCGACAACTACATGCCGCTGTCGGATTGGCGCGATGATGAGGATCATCGCGATGCTCAAGCAGGTTGGAAAAGCATCTATGACGAGGGCTATCTGGCCGCCAACATCGAAGGCGGCGAGGGGTTCGATTGGTACTATCACTCGCCCGAGGCACGTGCGGCCCAGATCCGCACCACGATCGAAGATCAGGCCCATCAGGAGCCCTGGATCTGGCGTTACAAGGACTTGCGCGGTTGGTGGTCGAATACCCACCACGAGCGTATAGACGGGGTGCGTCAGGCCCAAGCGACCGATTGGGTGCCGCAATCAAAACCGATCTGGTTCACAGAGTTGGGATGCGCGGCTGTGGACAAGGGCACCAACCAGCCCAACAAGTTCCTTGATCCGAAGTCGTCTGAATCGAGCTTGCCGCACTTCTCGAACGGCTTCCGCGACGATCTGATCCAACATCAATATCTGCGGGTCATGCTGAGGTATTGGTCCGACGCTGCCAACAATCCGTCGTCCAGCGCATACGATGGTTCGATGATCGACATGAGCAATGCCTTTGTTTGGTCTTGGGACGCGCGACCCTATCCGGCGTTTCCAAACAATGCCAAACTTTGGAGCGATGGGGAAAACTACTCGCGTGGGCATTGGCTCAACGGACGCAGCGGCAGCCGGACTTTGGCCTCGGTTGTGTCCGAGATTTGTCGCCGATCCGGGCTGACAGCCTTTGACGTCAGCGAGCTGCACGGCATCGTCATAGGCTATACCCTGGACGCGGTGGGGGATGCGCGGTCGGCGCTGCAACCTCTTATGCTGAAATACGGCTTTGATGCGATTGACCGGGACGGCAAATTGCAATTCGTGCCGCGTGGCTTGCGCCAATCAGTCAAGATCGCAGACGATGACTTTGCCGTCTCAGGTGATCTCTCGGCTTCGGTCGAACACAGCCGGGATGCAGAGGCCGAAATGAGTGGTCGCGTGCGTTTGCGCTTTGTGCAGGCCGGGGCGGATCACGATGTGGTCTCGGAAGAGGCGGTCTTGGCCGACGACGCGACACACGCTGTGTCGACCAGCGAGTTTCCCCTGGCCATGTCGCGCGCCGACGGGCGTCAGACTGTTGAGCGTTGGCTGGCCGAAGCGCGGGTATCGCGCGACAAGGTACGCTTTGCCTTGCCATTGTCGAAGCTGGATTTGGGCGCGGGCGATGTCGTCGAGTTGGATGGCACACAGGTTGTCGAACCTGGTCTGTACCGGATTGATCGGGTCGAGCAGTCGGACAGCCAGTTGATCGATGCGGTGCGCACCGAGTCCAAGCTTTATGAGCCGTTCGAAATGGCCGACGATCAACCCACCTTGCGTGAGTTTGTGCCGCCGTTGCCGGTTTTGCCGTACTTCCTGGATTTGCCCCTGCTCAGCGGCGATGAGGAACCTCACACCCCGCATATCGCAGTCACGGCAGATCCGTGGCCGGGGACGGCGGCAATTTATTCGTCAGGCAGCGATGCGGATTATGTGCTGGACGAGGTTGTTGCGGCGCGGGCCGTGGTCGGCACGACCCAGACGGCTTTACGCAAAGCCGCCCCAGGGCTTTGGGATCAGGGCGACGGGTTGCAGGTGAAACTTATCTCGGGTGATCTGGAAAGCAAAACGCTCGAGGCTGTTCTGGGTGGTGCCAACCTTTGTGCCATCGGTGATGGTTCGAGTGACAATTGGGAATTGTTTCAGTTCCAAACCGCTGAACTGGTCGGACCCAAGACCTATGTCCTGAAAGATAGGTTGCGGGGGCAGGCGGGCACAGATGCCCTGATGCCTGATGTGTGGCCGGAAGGATCGGTATTCGTACTGCTTGATGGGCGCGTGGACCAGATCCCGTTGAAAAGTGCACAGCGGCGTATCGCGCGGCACTATCGCATTGGTCCGGCCCGGCGCGGTTATGACGACCCGTCCTATCTGCATCGGATCGAGGCCTTTGACGGCAACGGATTGCGGCCCTATGCACCAACGCACCTGCGCGCGGTCAAGGACAGCTCGGGCGGTATTGGCGTCAGTTGGATTCGCCGCACCCGGATCGAAGGGGACGACTGGTCGGGGCTGGATGTTCCGTTGGGTGAGGAAAGCGAAAGCTATCTGGTGCGTGTGATGGAGGGCGCCACGGTGGTGCGCGAAACCACGGTCGGCTCATCAGAGTGGACCTATACCGCGGCGCAGCAAGCCTCGGATGCTTCTGGCGCGCCGCTGGCCATTGAGGTGGCGCAGGTTTCGTCGCGCTATGGGGCTGGGCCGATAACCCGGGTCGACTTGCCTGCATAGAGCTGGCGCAAATCCAAGGCGGGCGCCTTTTTCGCTTGGCGCCCGCCCTGTTGATTTTCGGAAACCTTTTCAAACTGTGATCGCTTGGGTCAATTTATTTCATGACCCATCCCTTTGCGGGGATGGTATTGTGCGTTACATAAGGTATCTCGCACAACTCTAGGACATCGAGCCATGGTAGAAACACGCGCTAAGATTTCGACGGTTGATCCGGTTTGGGATCAGATTACCACCGAAGCTCAGGAAGCAGTTCGTTCCGAGCCCCTGATGGGCGGGTTGGTCCATGCTTGTATCCTCCATCACAAATCGCTGGAAAAGGCACTGTCGTATCGTATTGCGGCCAAGCTGGCCTCGAACGAGATGTCGATGGTTGTCCTGCGCGAAATTGCGGATACAGCGTATCAAGAGAACCCTGATCTGGTCGAAGCGGCGCGCGCGGACCTGGTGGCGGTCTATGAACGCGATCCGGCCTGCTATCGTCTGTTGCAGCCAATTCTGTACTTCAAAGGGTACCAGGCGATGCAGGGGTATCGCGTTGGTCATTGGCTGTGGAGCCAGGGCAAACGAGATTTGGCCTACTTCTTCCAGATGCGGATTTCCGAGATTTTCGGCATCGACATTCACCCGGGCGCACGCATCGGGCGAGGGATCATGATCGACCATGCCCATTCCATCGTCATCGGTGAAACGGCGGTGGTGGGCGACAATGTCTCGATGTTGCATTCGGTGACGCTTGGCGGGACCGGCAAGGAAGAAGAAGACCGTCATCCCAAGATCGAGGACGGCGTGTTGATCGGGGCCGGAGCCAAGGTTCTGGGTAACATCCGCGTGGGGCATTGCAGCCGCATTGCCGCCGGTTCGGTGGTGCTTTCCGAAGTGCCGCCCTGCAAGACCGTGGCGGGCATTCCAGCCAAGATCGTGGGCGAAGCGGGTTGTGAACAACCGTCCGTGAGCATGGACCACATGTTGGGACCTGTTGCTGGCTGAAACTTCCGGTAGGTTCTATTTGGGTATGACCCGTCAAGGGAATGCTCCCGGCGTCGTTGTCTTTTCTGATGAAAAACCGCCACCCCGTTGGGTAATGCATCGCTGCGGTCGGCCGCTGGCGATCAGGTCCATCTGGTCAGCGCGGCAAAGACAATGGAAGCCTATCAGCTCAAGACGATGCGCGACATGGATCCCAAGCGCCCGCGCCGAGCCATAGGCACGGCGCTCGGCCCAAGGCCATAGTCGAGCTGACGCAGTCAGGTCGGCTCGGGCGCGGGAGCGCACCCCCGCTTTTGTTCTTTTTGGCGTTTCCTGGATGCCGCTGTGTGTTCCGGCACGAATAAAGGCGGCCTGTGGATTCAGACCGCCTTTGAGACGGGGACGCGAATGCAGTTCAGGCCAGCATCATCATCGGGTTTTCCAGGTTTTCGACGATGGCTTTGAGCAGGTTTGCCCCAAGCGCGCCGTCGATGACGCGGTGGTCAACTGACATGGTGACCGACATGACTGTTGCGACGGTCAGCTCGCCATCCGCGCCGACAACCGGCTTTTTGACGCCGGTGCCGACGGCCAGGATACCGGCGTGTGGCGGGTTCACGATGGCATCGAAATTGTCGATGCCGAACATGCCCAGGTTCGAGATCGCAAATGTGCCGCCTTGGTATTCATGCGGCGCCAATTTGCGGTCGCGGGCGCGTCCTGCCAGGTCTTTCATCTCGGTCGAAAGTGCTGACAAGGATTTGGTATCGGCATCTTGCAGGACTGGGGTAAAGAGGCCGCCTTCGATCGCAACGGCAACTGCCACGTCAGAGGGCTTCAGTTGCAACACGCGGTCACCAGCCCAAACGGCATTGCATTCGGGGACCTGCTGCAAAGCGTTGGCCACGGCCTTGATGATGAAGTCGTTGACGCTCAGTTTGACGCCGCGCCCTTCGAGCTGCTTGTTGAGCTGGCTGCGGAATTTGAGCAGTGCATCCAGCTGAATGTCGCGGCGCAGGTAGAAATGCGGGATGGTCTGCTTGGCTTCGGACAGGCGCGCTGCAATGGTCTTGCGCATGCCGTCGAGCGAGATTTCTTCGTACTCCCGACCTTCGTACATCCGGGCGACCATATCGGCCGAGGGGCCTGTTGCAGGAGCTGCGGCTGGAGCGGCCGAAGGCGCAGCAGCGGCTGGCGTCGGGGCGGGAGCCGTTGCGGTGGCGCCTTCGACGTCTGCCTTGACGATGCGACCATGCGGGCCGGAGCCGGTGATCTGTGTCAGATCGAGGCCCTTTTGACCTGCGATGCGGCGGGCAAGCGGTGAGGCGAAGATGCGGCCACCGTCAGCTTTGACCGGAGCGGCCGGGGCCGGACTGGCCACAGGGGCGGGCGCCTCGGAGCCCCCTGTGGGGGCCGCCTCGTTGCCCGCGGCGGCTGCGGGGGCAGCCGCTGGCGAGGCGCCGATGTCGTCAGAACTTTCGCCGTCTTCGAGCAGGATAGCGATAAGGGTGTTGACCTTGACGCCTTCGGTGCCTTCGGCGACCAGGATTTTGCCGACGGTGCCTTCGTCGACGGCTTCGAACTCCATCGTGGCCTTGTCGGTTTCAATCTCGGCCAGCAGGTCGCCCGAGGCAACGGTGTCGCCTTCCTTGACGAGCCATTTGGCCAGGGTGCCTTCCTCCATCGTGGGGGAGAGGGCAGGCATCAGGATTTCGGTGGGCATGTCAGCGCTCCTCAATCAATGTGATTTGGTCAAATGGGGGCCGGGGAGCCCCCTTGCCGCGCGCCAGTTTGGCGATTGCGGCTTCGATCTTGTCTTTGTTCTCGGTCATCCAGACGTATGCCATCTGATGTGAGGGCCTGGAGCCGAAAAGGCGAAGGTCGGCGGCCAGTCGTTCAGGAACCAGAGCTGTCACAGTGTGCCCATCCACATCATGGGTGACACGGTAACATTCGGTTCCTGGATCACGACCCCGAACCTCCATCCGATCAGCGGTAGGTCACTTGCTTGACCGCGGCGATCACCTCGTCCGTGGTCACCAGCGCCAGTTTTTCCAGGTTGGCGGCGTAGGGCATCGGGACATCCTTGCCGGTCAGGTTGATGACGGGCGCGTCGAGGTAATCGAAGGCTTCCTGCATCACGACCGAGCTGATGTAGCTGCCAACGGAGCCTTGCGGCCAGCCTTCTTCAACTGTCACCAAGCGGTTGGTTTTCATCACCGATTTGATGATCGAGCCGGTGTCCATCGGACGCAGCGTGCGCAAGTCGATGACCTCGGCTGAAATGCCCTCTTCGGCCAGTTTGTCGGCTGCTTCCAGAGCATATTGCATACCGATGCCGAAGGAGACGATGGTAACATCCGTACCTTCGCGCCAGATGCGGGCCTTGCCAAACGGCACGGTGAAATCATCCATCACCGGCACGTCAAACGAGCGACCATAGAGGATCTCGTTTTCCAGGAAGACCACCGGGTTGTTGTCGCGGATGGCGGTTTTCATCAGGCCCTTGGCGTCCGAGGCCGAATAGGGCATGACCACCTTCAAACCGGGGATCTGCATGTACCAGGCGGCGTAGTCCTGGCTGTGCTGCGCACCAACACGGGCGGCGGCGCCGTTGGGACCGCGGAAAACCATGGGCGCGCCCATCTGACCACCGGACATATAAAGCGTCTTGGCGGCCGAGTTGAGAATGTGGTCGATCGCCTGCATGGCGAAGTTGAATGTCATGAATTCGACGATCGGGCGCAGACCGGCCATGGCCGAACCCGTGGCAATGCCGGCAAAGCCGTGCTCGGTGATCGGTGTGTCGATGACGCGCTTGGATCCGAACTCGTCCAGCATCCCTTGTGAGACTTTGTAGGCGCCTTGGTATTCGGCGACTTCTTCTCCCATCAGGTAGACGTCTTCGTCGCGGCGCATTTCTTCGGCCATGGCGTCGCGCAGGGCTTCGCGGACCGTTTGCTGCTTCATTTCGGTGCCTTCAGGCCAATCCGGTGTCAGATCAACCTGCGGAGCGGCGGGGGCCGCTGCGGCAGGGGCAGGGGCGGGCGCCTCGGAGCCTCCTGCGGGGGCCGCCTCGTTGCCCGCGGCGGCGGCTGTTGGCGCGCTGACGATGGCATCGGCGCTTTCGCCTTCTTCGAGCAGCACCGCGATGGGAGTGTTCACCTTGACCCCTTCGGTGCCCTCGGCCACCAGGATCTTGCCGATGGTCCCTTCGTCAACAGCCTCGAACTCCATCGTGGCCTTGTCGGTTTCGATCTCGGCCATGATATCGCCCGAGGATACGGTATCGCCCTCTTTGACCAGCCATTTGGCCAGCGTGCCTTCCTCCATGGTCGGCGACAGGGCGGGCATGAGAATTTCGGTTGCCATGTCAATCTTTCCCCTCAGGCGTAAATGTCTGTCCAGAGCTCTTCAACAGCGGGCTCGGGGCTTTCCTTGGCGAAATCGGCGGCCGCGTTCACCACGTCCTTGATTTCCTTGTCGATGGCCTTGAGGTCATCTTCGCTGGCGTGCTTACCGGTGAGCAGCATCGAGCGGACCTGTTCAATGGGATCACGCTCTTCGCGCATGCGCTGCACCTCTTCGCGGGTCCGGTATTTGGCCGGGTCCGACATCGAGTGGCCGCGGTAGCGGTAGGTCTTGATTTCCAGGATGTAAGGGCCCTTGCCCGAGCGGCAGTGCGCCACCGCCTTTTCGCCAGCTTCCTTGACTGCCAGCACGTTCATGCCGTCGACCGCCTCGCCGGGGATGCCGAACGCCTCGCCACGGGTGTAGATGTCGGGTGTCGAGGTCGAACGCGCTTGCGCCGTACCCATGGCGTATTGGTTGTTCTCAATCACGAAGACCACCGGCAGATCCCAGAGGGCGGCCATGTTGAACGCCTCGTACACCTGGCCCTGGTTTGCGGCTCCATCACCGAAATAGGTGAAGGTCACGCGCCCATTGCCCTTGTACTTGTCAGCGAACGCCAAACCGGCGCCCAGGGGTACCTGCGCGCCCACGATACCGTGACCACCGTAGAAATGCTTCTCTTTCGAGAACATGTGCATCGAGCCGCCCTTGCCTTTGGACAGTCCACCTTCGCGGCCTGTCAGCTCGGCCATGACGCCGCCCGGGTCCATGCCACAGGCCAGCATGTGGCCGTGATCGCGGTAAGATGTGATGCGTTTGTCGCCTTCTTCGGCAGCAGCCTCAAGGCCGACAACAACGGCTTCTTGTCCGATGTAGAGGTGGCAGAACCCACCGATCAGGCCCATGCCATAAAGTTGACCGGCCTTTTCTTCGAATCGGCGGATCAGCAACATCTCTTTGTAATAATTCAAAAGCTCTTCAGCAGAAACGTTTGGTTTCTTTGTACTTTTTCGCGCGGCCATCGTGGCGATCTCCCCCTTCCGGCAAGATAGTTTAGCGTTAAACTATCTAATAGAGTATTTCCCACGACAAGGCGAGCGAAATTGTGACGCGGGGGAAAGTCGCGCTGATATCTGCTTGGGAGATGTGCGAAAGCTCTAGCGAATGACGATCTCGTCGGCCCGAAGCAGGCCCAGAACCGAGCGAGCCTGTTGGTCGAGAAGATCAAGATCCAAATAGCTGTCCGACAGGCGCAGGGTCAGGTTGCTCATCTGATCAATCTCGGCATTCAGCCGATCCAGATCGCGCGACAAGGCGTCGGCCTCGGCTGCAATCTCGGCCCGACGGAACAGCCCGAAATCCCCCTGCACGGCGGCAAAGGTGAAATAGGTGCCCAGGGCAAACGCCACTGCGAAAAAGATCAATGCACCAAAACTGGGTCTGTTGGAACGGGGCACGCCGTTGTCCTGCCTCTGGATTTATTCTGCTCGCACCCTTTGCGGGCGTCTGTTGTGCAGTATGGCACAGGCGAATCACCTTGTGAATCCCCAAAATGCAGGGAATTCACAATGATTTCAGCCGTTAAGGTTGTGTGGCTCAGCCTGCTTGATCCAAAGCGGCAACACCTGGCAGAGTCTTGCCTTCCATCCATTCCAGGAAAGCGCCGCCTGCGGTTGAAATATACGAGAAGTCGCCGGCCGCACCCGAGGCATTCAGGGCTGCCACTGTGTCGCCACCACCCGCGACCGATGTCAGCTGCCCGGCGCGGGTCATTGCGGCCGCCTTGAGGGCAGCTGCATTGGTCGCCGCGTCAAAGGGCTCCAACTCGAACGCGCCCAGGGGGCCGTTCCAGATCACGGTCTTGCTCTGACCGAAGATTTCGGTGATGCGCGCAACGCTGTCGGGACCCGCGTCCAGGATCATGCCCTCTTCGGGGCATTGATCGGCGGGCAGCACCTGATGCGGGGCGTGGCTTTTAAAGGTCTCGGCGACGACGATGTCGGTTGGCAGGATGATCTGGCAACCCAGACCTTCGGCTTTCTTGATGATCTCGGCGGCGGTGTCCTTCATGATGCGCTCGGCCAGCGATTTGCCGACACCCATGCCTTTGGCGACCAGAAAAGTGTTGGCCATGCCGCCACCGATCACCAGGTAATCCACCTTTTCGATCAGGTTGCTCAGCAGTTCCAGCTTGGTCGAGACCTTGGCCCCGCCCACAACGGCTGTCACCGGGCGCTCGGGCTGACCAAGCGCGCTTTCCAGAGCCTCAAGCTCGGCCTGCATCAGTCGGCCGGCGCAAGCGGGCAACAGGCGGGCAAGCGCCTCGGTCGAGGAATGCGCGCGGTGCGCTGCCGAAAAGGCGTCGTTGCAATACACATCACCCAGGCGCGCCATGCCAGCAGCCAGGTCGGGGTCGTTTTTGGTTTCCAATGCGTGAAAACGGGTATTTTCCAACAGCAGAACTTCGCCGGGCTGAAGCAATTCGGCGGCCAGCTCGGCCTCGGTGCCCACACAATCGGCGGCAAACAGCACTTTGGTTTCAAACGCGCGCTCGAGCGTTGGCACCAGTTGGTTCAGCGACAGGTTCTCGCGGCGTTCACCACCCGGACGACCAAAGTGCGCCAGCAGGATCGGACGGCCCCCGGCGGCCAGGATATCGCGCACGGTGGGGGCGATGCGGCGGATGCGGGTCGAGTCGGTCACGACGCCATCCACGATCGGCACGTTGATGTCCACGCGCACCAAAACGCGCTTGCCGTTCAGATCCATGTCGTCGAGTGTTTTCCAGGCCATCATGTGCTCCGCGTAAAATCAACAAATCTGCGTGCTCTTTCCCCGGAATCCGCTCTCAGGTCAATGCGCGACTTGGCATTCGGTCGGGGGGCGCTTAGGTATTCGCCCAACAACTTGCTACAGGAGGGCCCAATGGCCGAGATCAAGGATCCAGAAAACACCGTCATCGTCGAGCTGAAGGGCGGCAATGTCGTCATCGAGCTGCTGCCGGATGTGGCACCCAAACATGCCGAACGCATGAAAGAGCTGGCACGCGCGGGCGAATATGACAACGTGGCCTTTCACCGTGTGATCGACGGCTTCATGGCGCAAACCGGCGACGTACAGCACGGCGACATGGAAGACGGGTTCAACCTTCGCATGGCGGGCACCGGTGGGTCATCGCTGCCCAACGTTCCGGCCGAGTTCTCGAAACTGCCGCATGACCGTGGCACCCTGGGCGCGGCGCGTTCCGCGAACCCCGACAGCGCCAACTCGCAGTTCTTCATCAACTTCAAGGACAACCACTTTCTGAACGGCCAATACACCGTTTACGGCCGCGTCATCGAAGGCATGGAACATGTCGACGCAATCGTGCGTGGCGAGCCGCCTGCAAGCCCCGACCGCATGATCAGTGTCAAGGTGGCCGCAGATGCGTAAGCTGGCCGCTGCCTTTGCGCTGATGGCCAGCCCTGCGCTGGCCACTGGTTTGCAGATCGAGGTCGAAGGCGAAGGCGCCAATGGCACGATCACTGTCGACCTGCTGGAAGACGTGGCACCCAAGCACGTGGAACAGATCGCAGCTCTGGCGGCTGAGGGTCAGTATGACGGCGTGGTGTTTCACCGCGTGATCGACGGTTTCATGGCGCAGACGGGCGATGTCGAGTTCGGCAAGCTTGGGGGCAACATGGCAGCTGCTGGTCGCGGCGGCTCCAGCCGCCCGGACCTGCCGGCCGAATTCTCGGACATCCCGTTTGATCGTGGTGTCGTGGGAATGGCGCGCGCGCAAAACCCCAACAGCGCCAACTCTCAGTTCTTCATCATGTTCGACCCAGGCCATTTCCTGAACGGTCAATACACCGTAGTGGGCAAGGTCACCGGCGGCATGGACGTTGTCGACCAGATCAAGCGCGGCAAAGGCCAAAACGGCTCCGTCGTCGGTCAGCCGGACGTAATGAAAAAGGTCACCGTGACCGAGTGATGCTTTTGGCGGTGTCCCAAGCAATTGGGGCACCGCACCTTTGGTCAAATCTGCGTGTTGGGGGCTGTTCAGCAGTGCCTTGTGCCCGCAGACTTTGCGCGTCGTATCACTGAACAGGTGTGACCCATGCGCGGACTGCTTTTCTTACTCTTTTCTCTGATCGCCACCACCGTTCTTGCCAGCCCCGAGTTCTGGCGCAGCGAATGGCCGGATACCGACTTTTCCCGCAGCAGCGTCAAGAACTGGGGAGAGATCCTATCAGGCGGCCCGCCCAAGGATGGCATTCCGGCCTTGAGCGACCCCAGCTTCCTGCGCGTGGGCGATGAACGCCGGATCAAGGGCCGCGAGCCGGTGATCACGGTGGAAGTCGACGGGGCCGAGCCGCGCGCCTATCCGATCCGCTACCTCATGTGGCATGAGATCGTGAACGACAGCGTGGGCGGCGTCCCGGTGGCGGTGACCTTCTGCCCGCTGTGCAATTCCGGGATCACGTTTGACAGGCGGGTCAGGGGACAAGTGCTGACTTTTGGCGTTTCGGGCAAGCTGCGTAACTCTGACATGGTGATGTATGATCGCGAAACCCAAAGCTGGTGGCAGCAGGCCATTGGCACCGCTATTGTCGGAGAGCTGAATGGAACCCAATTGAGGGCGCTGCCGACCTGGATGGAAAGCTGGGCTGAGTATAAGGCCCGCAATCCCCAAGGCCTTGTCATGGCGCAACCCAGCTACAACCGGTCCTATGGCCGCAACCCTTACGAGGGCTACGACAGCCTGAGCAAACCGTTCCTGTACAACGGCGAGCTGCCGCCCCATGGCATTCCACCGCTGGCGCGGGTGGTGCGGGTGGGCGATCGTGCTTGGCCGGTGTCCAGGTTGCGCGATACCCCCGAACTGCGCGAGGCCGGAGTTGTACTGTCCTGGACTGCCGGTCAGGCTTCGGCGCTGGACACGGGTCGCATTGCGCGGGGCAAGGACGTGGGCAGCATTCGCGTGACAGACGGGCAGGGGCGTGATCTGCCCCACGACGTCATGTTTGCCTTTGCCTATCATGCGTTCTGGCCCAATGGTCAGTGGATGTTGAAGTAGCCCTCGCCATCGACCCCGGAATGCACTAACCGCGGCACCAAACACCCAGCTTTTCGTCAGCTAGCAATCAAGGACGCGCACGGCGCACTCCTGCCCCTGTTTGATGGCGAATGAACATGCTGAAAATTGCCTTGCTGGCCCTGACCCTGTCCGCGGACGGAGAGTTGCCGATGCAAGTTACGGAAACCAACGATTGGGTGGAAAACGCGATGCAGTATGAGCGCAGCGCTCAGCTCTACAAGGCCACTGGTGTCGAGGCCGTTGAAACCGTCTGTGGTGAACACGATCTACCGCTGAGCGAGATCCCGGCTTTTGCAGCCCCTGCGCCAGAGCCGTTCCGGTTTCGCATGACGATCGGTCAGAACGGACGCTTCCGCATTGACCCATTGGGCGAGCGACAAAGCTGCACCCTGTCGAACGACTGGCCGAACCGGGCCTCTTGCCCGCTGTCCGGCCAGACTGTTGATCTCGAGCGGTACGCCTGCTTCTGAACGGCTTAGCCGTCAGTGAAGGTGTAGGACCCCAGGTCACACAGATCGAGGCCATAGTCCTCGAACTCGGCCCCGTCCGAAAATTGGCCGCGGATGTCATAGACGCAGGTGCTCAGACCATCAGCAATCACGACGCCGATCTCATAGCCCGGAGCGAGGTAGCCGCCTTCGAGCAGGTTGCCTTCCCAAGCATCAGAGGTGGCCGCGCTGACGTTGAAGCCGATCAGGTCCGCGCTGGACTCATTGATCAAAAAGAACTCCAGATCTTCGGCTACAGCCGCCGAACCAAAGGTGAGTGCGGCCAATGTTGCCCCAAGCAGAATGCGTTTCATGATGATCCCCTACATGTGAATGCTGCAACTCATGCGATTTGCAGGGGCTGCATGATCGCTATTGTGCGGAATTCCGCCGAAGAGGGAAGGGGTTACGTTCAACTTCCGCGAATCTGGGACGCCAGGCACAAAAATCGCCGACACGGAGTCCCCGTATCGGCGCGTTCTGTTTCGTCTGCGAAATTGTCGCGAGATTACTTGCCTTCAGCCGGGGCCGCTGCAGGCGCTGCTGCCGGGTTGGCAGCGGGCTTGGCAGAGCGGCCGGGGTTCAGCGGGTCGTCCTGACGCTGTACGGAACCTTCGAAGTGGGCGCCGCTTTCGATCGCGATGGTCTTGTGGATGATGTCGCCTTCGACACGCGCGGTCGAGGTCAGGCGCACCTTGAGGCCACGCACGCGGCCCACGATGCGGCCATTGATCACCACGTCATCAGCGGTCACTTCGCCTTTGATTGTTGCGCTTTCGCCGATGGTCAGCAGATGAGCGCGGATATCGCCTTCGACGGTACCTTCGACCTGGATGTCACCGGTTGTCTTCAGGTTGCCGGTGATGTGCAGGTCCGACGAGAGCACCGATGCGGGCGGCTTGGCTTTGGGGGCACTGGCTTTGAAATCGCTTTGGGCAGGCGCTGTGGGCGCAGACGTCGGGGCCGCCGGCTTGGCGGCGGCTTCGGGGGCCTTGGCACCCGGCTCGTTGATTTTGCTCTTAGAAAACATTTCGTGCAGCCTTGATGTAGATCATGGGGTTTACGGGTCTCCCGTTCACGCGTACCTCATAATGCAGGTGGGTTCCAGTCGACCGTCCGGTGCTACCCATATCAGCAATATGATCCCCGCGCGAGACCCTTTGACCCTTCTTCACGCGAATCCGCGTGTTGTGGGCATAAAGTGTCTCAATTCCAAAGGCATGTTGGATTTTGATCATCCGTCCGAACCCCGACTGCCACCCGGCGTGTGTCACCACGCCATCGGCGGTGGCAAAGATGTCGGTGCCGTGGGGGCCGGCAAAGTCCGAGCCGTTGTGCATGCGCCGACCGCCGGTCTTGGGGTCTCGGCGGAAGCCAAAGCCGCTGGTATAGCGCACGGCGGTGCGCACCGGGCTGGCAAAGGGCGCCTTTTCGGCCGCAATGCGATAGAGGTTCAACTGATCCATCTGCTGTAGCAGTTGGTTCGCGCGGGCCTCGTCAGCCGAGGGCTCTTCACCGCGCGTACTCAGGGATAAAGGGGTCAGCGGACCGCCCTGACCGCTGTAACCCCGCCGGACCTGCTCGATGATGCGGTCGGTGGGCATGCCTGCACTGCGGAACATCTTGTCCAGCGGCTCGACCGAGATGGTCATTGCCTCTTCCAACTGACGGAAGATCTGGTCGTTCTGTTCCCGCATCAGGCGGATTTCCAATTCCAACTCATCGCGCTGATCCAGAGCGTCCTGAGCGTCGGTGATGACCTGATCGCGCTGCTGTGCCGTGCGTTCCAGTGCATCTGCCATAAAGGTCATCTGAACAGGGGCAGTGGCTGCCACGTGGTGGACCGTTGTCTCGTCCTCGTTCTGCGCCTCAAGCTGTGCCAGCGCGTCACGGGCCGCTTCGCGGTCTTTCATCGTGTTGCGCAGCGTGCTTTGGATCACGTCGATGCCGGTCTCCAGCTCGCGACGGCGCGTTTCGGACTCAAGCAGTTCAGACTGCATGACCGAGATCTGTGCCAGGGCTGCATTGAACCGCTCCTGGGCTGCGATGGCCTCTACAGCGCGGGCGTCGCGTTCATCCGAAAGGGCGTTGAGACGGTCCTGATAGGTCATCTGATCGCGTTTCGCCTGCTCGCGAAAGTTGCCCGACCCAATGCTGTCCATCAGCAGGATCGCGGTGGCCACAATGGCCCAGGCCACAACTACGGTAACGCCGGCATAGGCGATCAGCTGTGTTTCCGGCCTAAGCCGGATGAACCTGGTGTCGGTGTCGGATTTGAGAAACAGGCGGCGTTCGGGAAAGACACTTTCCAGAAACGCGTGTATCTTGATTGCCAGACGTGTTCGCACGCGTCTTTCCTTGTCTTACCCCTCTGACGGCGTTTTCGGTGAGTGACCGTCAGCCTTGGGGCGATTGAATAACCAGACAGGGCCGTTTGGGCAAGTTTGTTAACCTGTTGGTCGAAACTGACGGGGTTTCGTGCCGAACGTGAGCGGATTTCTGCCGATGGCGCGGTTTTTTATGCGGACGTTCAGGGGGTTGTCCCTGATCCGCATCAGAAAACCGTCAGCACGCACAGGGGCATATCACCGAACATGCGCCGGATACTGATCCGCCAGGGGCCAGTAGAAATCAGGTGGCAGGCCCGCAGCTGCGCGCTTCTCTTCGTTGAAAGGGGGCTTTAGCCCGCCTTTGAAGTAATGACGCACCAGTTTGTGAAACTCTTCCTTGGGGTCGATGTTGTCGCGCCCGCACAGGAAATTGAACCATTTCGAGCCATAGGCCACATGGCTCACCTCTTCGGCATAGATCGTTTCAAGGCATCCAACGGCTTGTGCCTCGCCTGCTTTCTTGAAGATGTCGATCATGCCGGGGGTCACATCCAGACCACGCGCTTCGAGGACCATGGGAACAATCGCCAACCGTCCCAGCAGATCCCCGGCGGTGTCGATAGCTGCACGCCACATACCTGCATGCGCGGGCAGCGCGCCATAATGGCTGTCCATCGCCTCAAGGCAAGCGCACATCATGTTGAAATGGTTCGATTCCTCATCCGCGGCCTGCACCCAGTCATCATAGAACCCCATGGGCATCGGCACATCGGTAAACCGCGCGATGATGTCCCAGTGCAGGTCCACCGCGTTCAGCTCGATATGGGCCACCGCATGCAGCAGAGCGATACGGCCCGCAGGCGATCCGGGTTTGCGCTTTGGCACGTCACGGGGGCTGAGCAGATCGGGCTTCTCGGGACGGGCTGGATGCTCGGGCGGCGTGGCTTCACCAATCTCGATGGCCTCACCGGCTGCGCGCGCGGCCTTCCACCGTGCGGCATAGGCGCGAGATTTGGCGGTTTTGGCGCGGCCATCTGCGGTGGTCAGCACATCGACGGCCATGGCGGCCAGGGTCTTGGGGGTTTGTGATGTGCTTTGATCCATCGGCTTGCCTGTTGTGTCTCTGGTTTCACGCGCTGCATATCAGGTTTCACCGCTGATCCAACCGCTATGGATCGCGCGCCAGCTCTGGATGGTCATAGGCTTGGGGGTAGGGCAGTGGCTTGTCTGGCCCCAAGGGGACAACACCATTCCAACTGCGCCCGAAGTATCCCTGACGGCAATGCTCCAGAGAGCAACTGTCCGCGACACCCGGCACAGCCATTGCCACAGACGCGGATAGTCCAGGATCTTGGCCCCGTTCAGTTTCATGCGCAGGTAATAGACCGGATCATGACGATAGAGCGTGGGGAAGAGGCGCAGGTCAGCCTCGGTAAAGCGGTCGCCCGTGAGGTAGGGACGGTCATCGCTCAGGCGGTGCTCCAATTCGTCGAGGGTATGGAAGTAGGCGGCATAAGCGCTGGCATAGACCGACTGGTCTGAAGAAAACCCTGCTTTGTAGGCCCCGTTGTTGATGGTGACATAGATTTGCTCGTTCAACGCGTCGACCTCGGCGCGCGCGTCCACCGGGTAAAGGTCAATGCCGCCGTCGCCGCCAAGGGCCTGCGCATGTTCCCCCAACATCCGAATGATCTCGGCGCTTTCGTTGTTCACGATGCGCTTTTGCAGTTTGTCGTAGAGGATAGGGACAGAGCGCTCGGAAGCCCCTTCGGCCTCATAGATCTGTTTGACCAGGCGAAACCCTTGCCCGGTGCCGGTTTCAAGGGTGCATTCCGATAGAGGAGCCCCTGTGAGAGTGGCCACCATATCCGGCGCGAACTGCCAGTTGTTGGGGCCGTCTGTGTCATTCTCATCCGTCCGATTGGGAAAGGCCACGTTCAGGGTGATGCTGTCCTGTAGCCCCAGCACATTGCGGGCTAGGGTCACGCGGTGGCACCAGGGGCAGTTCAACGCCACAAACAGATGATAGCGCCCGGGTTCTACTGGAAACTCGGGATCGCCAATGGCATGGCGGAACCCGCTGACGCCGCGCACAAATTCACCTTGTGCGCGGCGCGTTGTGGCACCGGTCTGGTCTTCTTGGGTAGAACGATCGCCCATGGGCTTATCCTCTCAGCCGGTGATGCAGGATGATTGGAACTGCCAGTTCCTCTTCATCGCTCAGGTGACGCTGCAGGAACGCCTCGATTGTTTCCGAGGTGCGATGCAGGGCGCCCACTTCGTCGCGGACCTGACCGGGATCAAGCTGCATCAGTTTGATCACACGATTTGCCGTTTTGGTGTAGCTGTCCAGTACCTTGTCCAGATCGGCATGGTCCTGTTCCAACACCTCCAGCCCCTGATCAAAGCGCGGATCGGCTTCAGACAGCTCAGGGAAATAGCTGTGGTCCTCCCACCCGTGATGACCGTGCAGGTTCCCGACGAGGGCGTTTCCATAGTAGGACAGCCGCCCGGCGTAATCTTCGTCCGACATGTCCTTGCCCAGATAGGTCTGGGCATCCGTGCGCAGCAGCTCGGCCAAGCGGCGGAACATCTGATGGGCCCCCAACCAATGGCGGGTCTTCTCGTGGAAGCCGGGGTGAGCATCCCAACTGTCGCGCGGATAGGTGTCGAGCAAGACACGCATCTCGTCCGGCATGTTGTGGGTTCTGATGTCAAAAGTGGTTTGGGTCATGATCTCGCTCCTTTCGCCACAGAAGGTGGGACTGGAGAGGGGCCTATCCTATCTCTGTTAATGCACAGGCTCTGTGCCCGGCGGAGCAGACATGAAAAAGGGGGGGTCTTTGAACCAAGCCTCTTACCAGAAGTGTTGCTGATCATGTGCGAGCGGGGGCGCGATCGGCGGCACGTTAATGTCCGGATCGAGCCCAAACCGGAAGTGCTCTGTCCTTTAATCTCGCAGTCGCAGCGATGATTTAGCTGAAGCTTTGGGCTGCGATGCAACAAGAAAAACCGACGTTCGGTTGAACTGCCGCGAGTTTAGGGTGCCAGGCGTCCGAGTTGCAGGACGGATCGGTTGTTTCTGATGATTGGTTCGAACGGCCGGTTCAGTGAAAAATGAAGGTCAACGTCGACGCAGATCCGAAGTATTGTTATTCATTCAAATGCTATTGTGATTGGGATACCGCCAATGACTTCGTCAAGTCGTGTCGCTCGTTGGCTGCGATCAAACCGACTGTTGTCATTCAGTCCATTTCCGATCAGCTTGACTACTTCGGGAGAGCCAGCAAACTTTGAATGACTGCCGGAACTGGAGTTACTGACCTTTGTTAGATCAATGGCGATAACCCCAAGCGTGGCAAGTTCGTCGATATCGGACGCACCGACTCGTGGCACTCCCCCAGCTATTTTTCGAGAAACGCTCAAGGCGCTGTCATCTCCAGATAACAGAACGAAAAACCGGTCGAATTTTGTGTCAATTTGCTCGAGTTGGGAGCGGAATAAGTCCATATCGATATCGGGTGCGGCCAGGATGATGGTTTGAAGTTTTCCGGTGGCATTGAACCTACCTGTCTGGACCGCATCCTTCATGGCTTCCATGGTGAGGAACGCGCCCATGGAGTGCGCGAAGATGTCGATTCCATCCGCATTTGTTCGGGCTACAATTTCACTTATTTCCGGAAGTCTTGGCCTTGCTATTAGGGCACTGTTCAAGTCGTAGACGTAGCGTGTAAGACGTGCGGCTGACGCCCAATCAAATAGTACGGGCACACCCTGAAATCCGCTGTCCTCAACAAATTGCGCCAACCTTAACACTGCGTCGCTGGTAGTATTGTTGTAGCCATGAACAAAGAAGAGAATATCCCTTTTACCCGGAGGGATGTTGTGCAGCTCTCGGTTCACAGAAGCAATAAAGGCTTCCTCATTTGCGTAGATTGTCGGCTCGACAACGGCAAACTCAGTTCTTGGATCAGGCGGCAACCTTTTAGGGCGCTCCAACTCGCCCACGACGTGCGTTGGTGGTATTGAAACCTGCACAGACGCCAAGCCCAGTTCTGGAGCCCGCTGGTCGGAGTAGAGTGCGCCAACGGTTTCTGTTGGTTGGCGCGTTGTCATAAGAAAAACTTTTTGCTTCACTGCTGATTCAACGGAAGCAACAGGTGTCTTGGGGTTGTCTATTCCGATGAGTTCCGGAGGCGGCGAACACGCCACCATCAGTATTGCTGCCGCCAAGCTTGAGAAAAAACGTACATAGAGCATAACGTACACGCTACGGTGATAGCTATGGTCTTTCAATGACTCAGATCAAGCTTGGACTGTGGCAAAATTTGGTTGACGAAATGGCGCGACAGCGTTTCCGGGAGGGATAGGTTATAATGTGGGCCAGAGCCCAAGTGAGAAATTCAATGCACGACCGGCAAAGCGCAAGATGACCTGAGTCAATTTAAACTTGAGAAAATCAGTTATCATCGCACAGAACTACGGCAGCTCAGGAGTGTATCCGCTATGAAGCATCGCAACCGTCCGATCTGGCTTATAGCAAGTGTCGTCGCCGTTGCACAAATCGCAACCCAAGCTCCAGCGCAAGGTGCCGAACCGCTTTGGGCGCACGCGCCGGAGACAATCTCGTCTGAATGGAGCGCAGTGCTTTCCGCACTCGGCCAAGGGCGGGACGCAGCGGTTCCTTCCCCGGATGATGTGCAAGCGTGGCAAGCACTGCAGGACGCCGACAGCACTGCTAAGATCAAAGCAGCGGCACCGTTCGTTGAGGCGTTCAACGGTACGTTTCGGGATATCACGCTTGGCGGCGTCCCAGTGGTCGAAGTCATGCCTGACAAACTGGCACGTGATGACAAAATAGCAGTTTACCTACATGGCGGTGCCTATGTCTTCAACTCCGCCAGAGGTGCGATTACCTCGGCGATCCTACTTGCAGATGAAACGGGTCTTACTGTCATGGCCGTCGACTACACTCTGGCGCCACATGCCAAGTGGCAAGAAACCACAGATGAGGTCCTATCCGTCTTCGCCGCTCTTGGTGAGCAAGACTTCGCGGCTTCAGATATCGTGCTCTACGGTGACTCTGCAGGCGGTGGCCTCTCGGCCGGCAGTACCTTGAAGATGCGTGATCAGGGCATGGAAATGCCCGCAGCATTGGTTCTCTGGTCGCCTTGGACCGATATCTCTGAGACTGGGGATAGCTATGTGACGCTCCAGGATGCCGAGCCGTTCTTCACGTACCAGGACGTCCTCGGTCCTTCGGCTCTGGCTTATGCCGATGAAACGGACCACCGGCACCCTTACGTCTCTCCGGTTTACGGCGACTTTACAAAGGGCTTCCCGCCAACTCTCATCCAAGGAGGCATCAAAGAGATTTTCCTCAGCAATTTTGTAAGGCTCTATCAGGCATTGGATCAGGCCGGGCAGACAGTGAAACTCGATCTTTATGAGGGGATGCCGCACGTCTTTATGGCGGCATTGCCGGAATCGCCTGAGTCAAGAGTTGCCGTGAGAAAGACAGGCGATTGGGTCTCCGAGTTCTTGCTGGATGAATAGATTGAGTCGCAGCTAGCGAATTGGATGAAAAGCAACAGCAACCGAGCCCGAAAGTGAGACTCCGAGAGGTCGATTTGAGGCGCGACCCATTTGATCGTTCTTAATGTCTGGTTCGGGGAAGTGTGCAGCACTGCCGTGACATGTTCAGTAAATTGGCCGACACTTTGAGTGGAATTTCTCTGCATCAGCATCAGGCGGCTTTGTCCGCATAGCCGTCGTTCCACACTACAGAACCCCGCAGAGATCTGCGACGGTGTACTATCGTAAGAGCCTGTTGCGCCGTGCGTTGTTATTGGCCTTGCAACACTTCTGGTAAGAGGTTTGTTTTTGAACCGCGCCCTGTCAGTCGTCCGGAAACGGTCAAAGCGCTTGGACGGCCTCCAGAACCTCATCCACGTGACCGGGCACTTTGACCTTGCGCCAGACGTGCGCGATCTTGCCCTCGCGATCCACGACAAAGGTGGACCGCTCAATGCCAAGGAATTTCTTGCCGTACATGCTCTTTTCCTTCCACACGCCGTAGTCCTCGCACATGGTGCCGTGCTCATCGGACAAGAGCGGCGTCGTCAGCTCATGCTTGGCAACAAACTTGTCGTGTTTTGCCACGCTGTCCTTGGAAATGCCGAAAACTTGAGCACCCGCGTCGGCAAAGGCTTGCAACTGTTCAGAAAAGCCAATGGATTCCTTGGTGCACCCCGGGGTATCATCGCGGGGATAGAAGAACAGGACAACAAGATCGCCCCGCAAATCAGACAGGCTGACCGTACCACCACCATCCCGGGGCAAGGTGAAATCAGGTGCGGTATCGGAAACTTCGGGCATCAGGCAACTCCGGTAAGGGTTTCAAAAGTGTTCGCTTGGATAATAGGTGTCGAGAAAGAAGTTGAAAGGCACAGACGGAAATTCCCAGGGATCTGACGTGACCAAGGATCAAAAGATCACCAAGGCCACGGCACCGCGTCGACGGGCCAAGGTGGGGCGTTGGACGTTTCGTGGTGTTCTGATCCTGGTCTGCCTTGCCTCGGTCACCGCCGTCATGGCCATTGGTCAGACGTTCAGCGCACCCGATTGGCTGCGCGATCGAGTCGCCGACCGGATCGAGCGGAACCTGAATGGCCTGCAGCTTGAGTTCGGGCAGCTGAAATTCATCATTCTCGACGGCTGGCGCCCGCGGATCAGCCTGCAAAACGTGGCGCTCAGGGACACAGAAGGGCAGATGATCGCACAGCTGGCCGATGCCGAGGCCAGCCTGGCGATGCGGCCCTTGTTGCAGGGGCAGGTCAAACCCAAGCGGATCGTGCTCAGTGGGGCTTTTGTCACAATGCAACGCGACGCGCTGGGCAATCTGTCGGTGTCGCTGGGCGAGGGGGCGGCCCCCGTGAGACAGGCGGCCAGCCTGCCGCAGATGATCGAAGCTGCGGACAAGGTGTTCCTGTCGGATCAGCTGTCGGCTCTGGCCGCGGTCGAAGTTCAAGGCATCACCCTGAGCCTTGAGGATTTGGGCAAAGGGCGCGTCTGGACATTGGATGGGGGGCATATCCAACTCACGCGCCATGATCAGGACATGCGCATCGCCACCGGGTTCTCGCTGCTTTCGGGCCGCGACTATGCCAGTTCGATCGAGGCGAACTACACCAGTACGCTTGGCTCGCCCGAGGCCAAGTTCGGCATTTCCGTCAGCGATATCGCAGCCGAAGACATCGCCTTGCAGAACGCCGCCGTCTCATGGCTCGAGGTGCTTGAGGCGCCAATCTCGGGTGCGGTGCGCGGTGGCATTGATGCCCAAGGCGCGCCCAGCCAGATCTCGGCCACGCTGCAGATCGGAGAGGGGGCGGTGCAGCCGAACGCCGAAACGCGCCCCATTCGGTTCACCGGCGCCCGGACCTATTTCACATATGACCCGACCGAGCAGTTGCTGGATTTCAACGAGTTTTCAGTAAACAGCTCTTGGGGTTCGGTCACCGCCGAGGGGCAGGCGGTGGTCAACGGCGTAGAAACTGGTGTGCTGGAGAGCTTGGTGGGGCAGTTGCGGTTCACCGCCATGTCGCTCAACCCCGCTCAGGTGATGACGCAGCCCGTTGTCCTGGACAGCGCCGAGATCGATCTGAAGCTGGAATTGAATCCGTTTCGCGTGCAGGTGGGTCGCCTGACGGTGTCGGATGACGACAAATTGCTGAACGCCTGGGGACGGCTGGCCGCTGACCCCCAGGGCTGGCGCGTATCGCTCGATGGTGCCTTGGACCGGATGACGCCCGGCGAGTTGCTGGGCTATTGGCCCCGCGCTGTGGCACCCAAACCGCGAAAATGGGTTGAAGAGAACCTGACGCAGGGCAATTTCACCAATGGTGACTTTGCGGTGCGGCTGAAACCGGGACAGCGGCCCGATCTTTATGCCGATTTTGATTTCGACCGGACCACGATCCGATTTGCCAAAACCCTGCCGCCCGCGACGGATGCCCGAGGACAGGCCAGCCTGACCGGCCAACGCTTTGCGGTGCTGGCTCATGCAGGTCAGGTTGTGACCGACCATGGCGACATCATCGACGCTGCAGGCACGTCGTTTATCATCCCCGACATCTCGATCAAAAAGGCCGCCCCCGGCATCGCGCGCATCATCGGAACGGGAAGCGTTCCGGCGGTGCTGTCTCTGTTGGATCGGCCACCTTTGAACCTGATGTCAAAATCGAAACTGCCCATCGAACTGGCAGAGGGCCTGGTTTCGGTGCAGGGCACACTGTCCCTACCACTCAAGGACAAGGTCAAGATCCACGATATGGAGTTCCACCTGACCGGAGAAGTGGCGGATGTTCACAGCACCGTTCTGGTCCCGGGGCTGGAGCTGAGAGCGCCGCGCCTGACGGCGGTGGGGGATCAGACGCAGATCGTCCTGTCGGGGAACGGCTTTCTGGGGCAGGTTCCGATGACGGCAACCTGGACCCAACCCATCGGCGACAAGGATACGGCAAAAGACAGTCAGGTTGTGGGCACCATCGAACTGTCCAAGGCCTTGATGCAAGAATTCGACTCTGCCTTTGCCATCCGCGCGCTCAGCGGCAAGGGGCAAGCGGAATACACGCTGGATCTGCAACAGGGGCAGCCGCCCCGCCTGACGGCGCGATCGGATCTGGCAGACGTGGGGTTGAGCGTGGCCGAGCTGGGATGGAGCAAACCACCGTCCGCAACCGGAGAGCTGTCACTGGCGGCCGAGTTCGGCGAGAGCGACGCGATCGAAGACTTTAGCCTGCAGGTGGCCGGGCTGACAGCGGTTGGCAGCATGAGGTTCAACACAACCGGCACGATGGAAAATGCCCGGTTTGATACCTTGCGTGTTGGCAATTGGCTGAACGTGCAGATGGACATGATCGGCCGTGGCAGTCAGGCACCGGACATGATCATTCGGGGCGGTACAGTCGACATGCGTGGCGCAAACCTCGGCGGCGGCAGCGCGGCGGCAGGGGCCTCGGGCGCGGATTCGGGGCAAAGCGTGACCGCGACCCTCGACAGGCTTCAGATCACTGACAGCATTGCGCTGACGGGGTTTCAGGGCAAGTTCGCGCAGGCAGGGGGAATGTCGGGCAACTTTGCAGGACGGATCAACGGCCAAACGCCTGTGAACGGTCAGGTGCTGCCCAAGGGCGGGCGCAGCGGGTTCTTTGTGCAATCCAATGACGCGGGAGGTGTGTTCCGCTCAGCGCAGCTGCTCAACCAGGCACGCGGCGGGTCATTTCAGCTCTCGCTCTCGCCAATCGATGGGCCGGGTTCGTATGACGGATCTCTCAAGGTGCGCAATACACGGATCAAGGATGCGCCCGCGATGGCCGCGTTGCTCAATGCGATCAGTGTTGTGGGCCTTTTGGATGAAATGGCCGGTGCGGGGATTCAATTCTCGGCCATCGACGGCCGGTTCCGATTGGATCCCGAACAGGTGACCGTCTATGAGGGCAGCGCCGTTGGCCCGTCGATGGGGTTGTCGGTGGATGGCACCGTCGACACCGAGCGGCGGTTGTTGAACCTGCGCGGCGTGATCTCTCCGGTCTATCTGCTCAACGTGATCGGCAGCGTGCTGTCCACCCGCCGCGGGGAAGGGTTGGTGGGGTTCAACTATACGCTCACTGGGGCGATGACTTCGCCGCAGGTTTGGGTGAACCCGTTGTCGGGACTGGCGCCCGGGTTTCTGCGCGACTTTCTGCGCGAGCCTGCACCACAAGCGCCTGCGACACGGGGGCAACCACCCCAGGTGCAAAAGGATCCAACCCAGGACAGTGGTGCCGGAGACCGCTGAGGGGTGTGGCCAAGCGCGCGCGGGCGACGTATAGCGCGGGCATGAAACTGAGTGATTTTGATTTCGACCTGCCAGAGACGCTGATCGCCACCCGCCCGGCGCAACCCCGCACCTCGGCTCGCATGCTGGTGGCCGAAGGTGAGGTCATCACCGACGCGGTGGTGCGCGACCTGACGGATTGGCTGCGCCCCGGCGACCGGCTGGTGCTGAACGACACCCGTGTGATTCCCGCGCGCCTGAGCGGACGCCGCCATCGCGACAGCGCCCAAGGGCCGGTGTCGGCCAAGATCGAGGTCACATTGCTTGACCCGGCGGCGGACGGTAGCTGGTCGGCGCTGATCAAACCGCTCAAGAAGGTGAAGCCGGGCGAGACCATCGTTTTCTCGGATGACCTGTCGGCCGAGCTGACCGGTGTCGAGGACGGGCAGGGGCGGCTGCAGTTCAACCTGTCGGGTGATGACTTTGACGCGGCGCTGGCGCAGGCCGGTGCCATGCCGCTGCCGCCGTACATCGCGGCCAAACGACCCGCGGACGAGCAGGACAAGACCGACTATCAAACTGTCTGGGCCAAAAACGCGGGGGCTGTAGCCGCGCCAACGGCCTCACTGCATTTTGACGACGACCTGTTGCAGGCGCTGCGGGATATGGGCGTGGGGTTCACCTATGTCACGCTTCATGTGGGCGCGGGAACCTTCCTGCCCGTCAAGGTCGATGATGTGACAACCCACAAGATGCATTCTGAGTGGGGCCGCGTCAGCGAACAGGCCGTGGCCGAGATCGAGGCGACAAAGGCCGCAGGTGGCCGTGTGATCCCGGTGGGCACCACGGCGCTTCGTCTGATCGAAAGTGCCGCCCAAACCGGCAGGCTGAAACCCTGGGACGGTGACACGGACATCTTCATCTACCCCGGGTTCGATTTCCACGTCACTGACGCGCTGATGACCAACTTTCACCTGCCCAAGTCCACCCTGCTCATGCTGGTGTCAGCGTTGATGGGGCAGGAGCGGATGGCGCAAGTGTACGAGCATGCGGTGAAATCCGAATACCGCTTCTTCTCTTACGGCGACGCGTCGCTTTTGATCCCGGCTTAGGCGAAAACGCCAAACCCGACTCGGCAAATGTCGTAGACAAGCGGCCCTGTGCTGGTGTCTGATGAGATACCGAAGCCAATTCAGTCGGATACGAGCGAGGACGCCCGATGCTTCAGGTTCTTTCCAGCGCATGGGCGCTGCTTCTGGGTATTTGTCTGTTGCTCGTTGGCAACGGGCTTCAAGGCACCATGCTGGGTGTGCGCGGCGACATCGAGGGGTTTTCGACCTTTGAGATGTCGATCGTCATGTCGGCCTATTTCATCGGCTTCCTCGGCGGTTCCCGGATGGCCCCCAACATGATCCGTCGTGTGGGTCACGTGCGGGTCTTTGCGGCGCTGGCGTCGTTCATTTCGGCGGTGATGATCCTGTATCCCTTTCTGCCGAACATGTGGGTTTGGATTCTGGGTCGTGTCATCATCGGTTTCTGCTTTTCTGGCGTGTACGTGACGGCCGAAAGCTGGCTGAACAATGCTGCCGACAACTCGAACCGGGGCAAGGCGCTGTCGCTTTACATGATCGTGCAGATGATCGGGATCATCTCGGCCCAGGGTTTGATCCAGGTGGGTGACCCCGCCGGGTATGACGCTTTCATCATCGCCTCGATCCTGGTTTCGATCTCTTTTGGTCCTATTTTGCTGTCGATCTCGCCCACACCTGCATTTGACACCACCAAGCCGATGACCCTGCGCGAGATCATGAAGATCTCGCCCTTAGGCTGTGTCGGCATGTTTCTGTTGGGCGGTATCTTTTCGGCACAATTCGGCATGAGCGCCGTCTATGGTGCCACAATTGGGCTGTCCCTGACCAACCTGTCGCTGTTTATTGCGACCTTCTATATTGGCGCGTTGTTCCTGCAGTACCCGTTGGGCTGGGTCAGTGACAGAATGGATCGCCGCGTCTTGATCATGCTTGTCGCTGCCGTCGGAGGTGTTGCGGCAGTTGTGGGCATGATGTTTGGCGACCAGTTCTCGATGCTGTTGGTGTCTGCCTTCCTGATTGGCGGCATGTCGAACCCGCTCTATTCGCTGCTCATCGCTTATACCAACGACTATCTGGAACACGATGACATGGCCGCAGCCTCGGGCGGGCTGGTGTTCATCAACGGTCTGGGTGCCATTGCTGGCCCGATGATCACAGGTTGGCTGATGGGCGACGCCCTGCTTGGTCCGCCGGGCTTTTTCGCCTTTATGGCCGCTTTGCTGGCAGCGATGGCCGTCTATGCGCTTTACCGCACCACACAGCGCGCCGCGATCCCGGTCGAGGAAACAGGCTCCTTTACCGTCATGACGCCGACTTCGACCCCGGTAGCCGTTGAATTTGCGCAAGAAGTCGCCATCGAGGCCGAATTGGAGGAGCAAGAAGCGCAATAAGTCGCTTTTTGCTTCAAAATATGTCGCGGATGTTGCAATATGTTACTGTAACAATTGTGTAAAACATTTTTTAATACCTATGTTCCCTGGGGGAAATTAGAAGTGGGGTGAGGCCAATGGTTGGTCCCGAAGATATTCTGAGTTTCTGGCTGGATGAAGTTGGTCCGGCTGGGTGGTATTTACAAGACGACGCGCTTGATGCCCAAATCACCGAAAAGTTCAAATCGACGTGGGAGGCCGCCTGTGAGGGTCGCTTCTCGATGTGGTTGACCTATCCAAGTGGTGCTTTGGCTTACATCATCCTGACGGATCAGTTTCCCAGAAACATGTTCCGCGGCGATGCCCGTGCTTTCAAGACCGACAAGGCGGCTCTGGCGGCAGCCAAATGCGCGGTCGATAAGAAGTGGGACATACGCATCGATGAACCGGCGCGGCAGTTCTTTTATCTGCCGATGATGCATTCAGAGAACCTGTGTGATCAGGAGCGCTGTGTGCGTCTGCTGTGCGAACGCATGCCAGAAAGTGGCGCCAGCAACATGCTGCACGCCCGCGCGCATCGCGAAGTGATCCGCCAGTTCGGACGGTTCCCGTATCGCAATGATGCGCTGCACCGGACACCAACCGCGCAAGAGGCTGTATATGTCTCGGATGGTGGATACGGTCAGACTGTGCGTCAGATGCAGGCTGCGGGCTAGCGACCTGCCTCAGGATGCGGGAACGCATCCTTTGACATCCGATATGCTGCGGGTGAGGGCATCCGCAGCCGTTTCGATCGAATGATCGATCAGCATCTCAGGCGTGTCGACCAATTGGCGCACCCGGGTCTGAACCCCCTGTACATTCGCCTCCAAGGTTTGAACCTTTTGCTGCAAGCTGTTCAGCGTCGCAGTGCTGAAGGTGCCCGTTTGTGCCTTGAGCGACGCCAGGTCGTCGCGAATGCCCGACAGATCGCTGCGCAACCCGGCCACCTCGTCGCGTAGCGGGGTCACTTTGATCAGGTTCTCTGAAAATGTGGCTGTCAGCCCGTCGGCGGTTGCAACCACCTTCCAGGCCAGAAATAGGCACAGCGCCAGCAGGATCAGTGTGGCGTTGAGCAGGGCGAGGGCGAGGTCCTTGAGGGTTTTGGCCATGATGCATCCAATGTTTGAATTCAAAAACAAATCTTTAACGCCTGCAAAACGGCGCCGTTGGAGCATTTCTAGCGTTTTGCAAGTGAGGGGTATAGGCTGATTCCAGCGCATACATTTGTCATCTTCCCCTGCGTCACACATGTCGCAGGGGGCAGGGATTGATGTGTGTGAAAAAATAGTTTAACGGTAAACTAGTTTTCGAAAACGCCTGCGGCGAGGAGTGACCATGGCTGCGAAATCCTTTGATCTGATTGTTATTGGTGCCGGTCCCGGCGGCTATGTTGCGGCTATTCGTGGTGCGCAACTGGGCCTGAAGGTGGCTGTGGTTGAACGCGAACACCTGGGCGGCATCTGTTTGAACTGGGGTTGCATCCCAACCAAGGCGCTGCTGCGCTCGTCCGAGGTGTTCCACCTGATGGAGCGTGCCAAGGACTTTGGCCTCAAGGCGGAAAACATCGGCTATGACCTGAGCGCGGTCGTCAAACGCTCGCGCGGGGTTGCGGCGCAACTGTCGGGCGGCATCGGCCACCTGCTGAAAAAGAACAAGGTCACCGTGGTGATGGGCGAGGCGACGATCCCTGCCAAGGGCAAAGTGTCGGTCAAGACGGACAAGGGCACCGAAGAGCTGACAGCCAAGAACATCATCCTGGCCACCGGCGCTCGGGCACGCGAACTTCCGGGGCTTGAGGCGGACGGTGATCTGGTCTGGACCTACAAGCACGCGCTTGATCCGGTCCGGATGCCCAAGAAACTTCTGGTCATCGGCTCGGGTGCCATCGGCATCGAATTTGCTAGCTTCTACAATACGTTGGGTGCTGACACGACAGTGGTCGAGGTGATGGATCGCGTGCTGCCGGTCGAAGATGCCGAGATCAGCGCCTTCGCCAAGAAGGCGTTCACCAAACAGGGCATGACGATCATGGAAAAGGCCATGGTCAAGCAGCTGGACCGTGGCAAGGGCAAGGTTACCGCGCATATCGAAGTGAGCGGCAAGATCGAGAAGCACGACTTTGACACGGTGATTTCTGCCGTGGGGATCGTCGGCAATGTCGAGGGGCTGGGGCTTGAGGCGCTTGGCGTCAAGATCGACCGCACCCACGTCGTGACGGACGAGTTCTGCCGCACCGGCGTTGATGGTCTCTATGCCATTGGCGATATCGCGGGCGCGCCCTGGCTGGCGCACAAGGCCTCGCACGAGGGCGTCATGGTTGCCGATCTGATCGCGGGCAAACATGCGCATCCGGTGAAACCCGAAAGCATCGCGGGCTGCACCTATTGCCACCCGCAGGTCGCATCGGTCGGCTATACCGAGGCCAAGGCCAAGGAACTGGGCTATGATATCAAGATCGGCCGCTTCCCCTTTATTGGCAACGGTAAGGCGATTGCACTGGGCGAGGCCGAAGGCATGGTCAAGACTATCTTCGATGCCAAGACCGGCGAGCTTTTGGGCGCCCATATGGTCGGCGCCGAGGTGACCGAGATGATCCAGGGCTATGTCGTTGGCCGCCAGTTGGAGACCACCGAAGAGGACCTGATGAACACGGTCTTCCCGCACCCGACCCTGTCCGAGATGATGCACGAAAGCGTCCTGGACGCCTATGACCGTGTCATTCACATGTGATCCCGTGAACTGAGATGAAAAAAAAGGGGGCCTGTGCGGCCCCCTTTTTTATTTCACTTCGATGGTCTGCCGCATTGCCGTTTCGCGGTCTCGGAATTTGTAGCGCAACTCGTAGGTGCCGGGGGTATCGGGGGCCGTCAGCGTCACCGGGTTCTTGCCGCGCGTATAGGCATAGTTGGTGTAGCTGTCAGAATCGACCGGCCCGATCTGGATGTTGTCTCCCCCCTGATCAGGGCCTTTCCATCCGACCTGAAACTGACTGCCCGCCGCGACGCTTTCCGGCGCGATCAGAGAGATTTCCGGAGCCGTCACGGTCAGTGGCATCCGCAGAATGTTTTCGCGGTCGCGAAAACTGTAGCGGACTTCGTAGTTGCCGGGTTGGATGGGGGCCACCAGGTTCACGGTGCTGCCCTCGCGCGTATAGACATAGTGGGTGTATGTGTCCGATCCCGCCGGACCGATTTGAATATTGTCGCCGCCCTGGTTCGGACCGATCCAGGTCACCGGAATGACCTGACCCCCTTCGACAGTTGCCGGAAACTCCAGGGTCACAGTCATGGCCGTCACCGTGATGGGCAGCCGCAGGATGTTTTCGCGGTCGCGGAAGCTGTATCGGATTTCATAGTCACCAGGCTCGGCAGGCGCGATCAGAGTGACCGGATTACCCTTGTTGGTGTATTGATACCCCGTGTAGCTGTCTGATCCGCGTGGACCGATCTGGATGTTGTCGCCCCCTTGGTTGGGTCCAGCCCATGTGACCTGAAAGCTTGACCCGGCTTCGACCGTATCCGGGTGGGATAGCGCCAGCTCTGGCTCGGTCAGGGCAATCGGGTAGGTCGCGATGGTCTCGCGGTCGTTCAGCACATAGCGCAGTTCATAGCTGCCGGGGTGAGGCGGCAGGATCAGGGTCAGCGGGTTGCCGTCCTTGGTGTAGGTGTAGCTCAGGTAGCTGGTATCACCCACCAGGCCGATTTGAATGTTATCGCCAGCCTCGTTCGGGCCGTCCCATCCCACAGACAATGTCGACCCCGCGATGGCACTGTCGGGGGCGATGATCCGTGCTTTGGGCAGGGCTTGCGGAAAGGTAAGCACCACTTCGATCGGGCCTGCGCCGACAGCCACAAACTGTCGGCTGACCTCGGTTTCCGTAATCAAGCGATAGGCTGTGGCGGTATAGGAACCTTCGGTCAAATCCTGCGTAACAGGATTGCCCTGCACCGCGTCGAACACGGCTGATCCATTGCCGTTGAGGGACCACAGAACCGGGTCGTCAAAGGCTGTGCTCGCGTCCCCTTCAACCGCGCGGAACGTGGTCGGGATTGGTACAGGTTCGGGTTCAGGTTCAGGTTCAGGCGGGGCAGCGGCAACAGTGGTCAGGGCCGCGGCCAATTCCGACGCATTGGCTGCGCTGCGAAATGTGCCGCCGGTCTCATCCGCCAGGCATTGCATCTGCGCCAAGGCTTCGGGGTCTTTTACATCAAAACCAACCACATGCGCAGTGAAGTTCACCCCAGTTTCTTCGAGCGTTCGGGCCACGGCGCAGACATCGGGGACGCAGGTTTCGATCCCGTCTGAAACAAGAATGACTGTTGCGGCTTCTTCGGTGTGGCGCAGGGCCTGGGCGGCGGCCACCACCGCATCGGCCATTGGCGTCTTTCCCTTGGGTTTGATGCCGCGCACTGCGCCTGCGATCTGATCACGGGTGCCGGCCCCCGGCGTCACCAGCGTTTCGATGTCCGAGCAATCCCCCTTGCGTCGATGGCCATAGACAGTCAGCCCCAAGGCTTGTTCACCGGGCAAAGTGGTCAGCAATTCCTGCACAACGTCCTGGGCGATCGTGATCTTTGCGGTGCCGTCGATCTGCCCCCACATGGAGCCCGATCCATCCAGAACGAGAATGGCTGATTGGCGCTCTTGGGCGAGCAGAGGTGTTGCTCCCACAGCCAACATACAGGTGATCAAAAAGGGCAAGCGCATGCATACCTCCAAACGTCTTGATATTAAAATGCCAATGTCAAAAATGATCTGTCGGGACAGTTTACCGGCGTTTTCAAAAAATCGAAGGGAAAAGTGCCGGGCCGCGAGAGGCGCCAAAAATTGGAGACCGTCAATGAGAAACGGATGGTCCTGGTTTTTCTGTACTCGAAGCGGTGTACCCGGCATCCTGGCAACATTTGGCGCGGTATTCTTGGGTTCTTAGGGGGTATGCTTGAAAATTTCTGACGACCGTCGCATTGCGATGAAAGGTGCCTAGACCCGTCAATGCCAGGTTGTATAACGGGCAGGTGACCCAGAAAAGGACACGTCATGCCCAGTCTAAATCGCATTGTCATGGCTCGATCCAGCCGCGCCATGATCCGAGAGCTTGATCCACCGAAACTGAAGGTGGCCGAGATTTCCGGATGGTGGGGCAAGATGTTCGACTTTGGCAGCTATGAACAGTTCAATTACCCTGAGTATGATGTATGCGCCGCGCCCTTTCTGGATAATGAGGGCAAGATCCGGCAATTTGACCTCATCCTGGCCAATCAGGTGTGGGAACACTTGGATCGACCGTATGAGGCCACGCTCAACGTGCATGAGATGTTGCGCCCGGGCGGGTACTTCTGGCTGGCGGTGCCTTTCTTTGTTCCCTTCCACGCGGCGCCCATGGATTGCAGCCGGTGGTCGGCTCGGGGTCTCAAAAATTTTCTGGTCGAATGCGGTTTTGCGCCTGATGCCATCCGGGCCGAGCAATGGGGGAACAAACAGGCTGCCTTGCGCAATCTCGAAGATCGTTGGCCCCCACAATATGATCCTGAAACGGATTCGCTGGAAAATGATCCCAACATGCCCATCTGCTCGTGGGCGATGGCGCAAAAAATCTGACCCCTCTGTGCGGCGAAAAAATGCAAGTTCTCACTTTGTTCTAACTTTTCGGTTGGAGACTCGGCTGCGCTCAACTATCTCTTAACCACTTGAGTGCAGGGGGCCCGAATGGCTGAGCTGAAGAACATCGAGGTGCGCGGCGCGCGTGAACACAACCTCAAAGGCATTGACGTTGATATCCCTCGGGATCAGCTGGTGGTGATCACCGGTCTGTCGGGGTCTGGCAAGTCCTCGTTGGCGTTTGATACGATCTATGCCGAAGGGCAGCGGCGCTATGTCGAAAGCCTGTCGGCCTATGCGCGCCAGTTCCTTGATATGATGGAAAAACCCGATGTGGATCACATCAGCGGGTTGAGCCCTGCGATCTCGATCGAGCAGAAAACGACGTCGAAAAACCCCCGCTCGACCGTCGGTACCGTGACCGAAATCTACGACTACATGCGCTTGCTGTTTGCGCGCGCGGGTACGCCGTACAGCCCGGCCACCGGCAAGCCCATCGAGGCGCAGCAGGTGCAGGATATGGTCGACCGGATCATCAGCATGGAGGATGGCACGCGCGGCTATCTGCTGGCCCCCATCGTGCGCGACCGCAAGGGCGAGTACAAAAAGGAATTCCTGGAACTGCGCAAACAGGGGTTTCAGCGGGTGAAGGTCGACGGTGAGTTCTATGAACTCGATGAACCGCCCACGCTGGACAAGAAATTCCGCCATGACATCGACGTTGTAGTCGACCGTCTGGTTGTGCGTGAGGGGATGGAAACCCGTCTGGCCGACAGCTTGCGTACCGCACTTGATCTTGCCGATGGCATCGCGATCCTTGAGACCGCGCCGAAAGAAGGTGACCCCGAGCGGATCACGTTCTCCGAGAATTTTGCCTGTCCTGTCAGCGGGTTCACCATCCCCGAGATCGAGCCGCGCCTGTTCTCGTTCAACGCACCCTTTGGGGCGTGCCCCAGCTGCGATGGCTTGGGGGTTGAGCTGTTTTTTGACGAACGGCTCGTGGTGCCGGATCAGACGTTGAAGGTCTACGACGGGGCTTTGGCGCCCTGGCGCAAAGGAAAGTCGCCGTACTTCCTGCAGACCATCGAGGCCATCGCCAAGCATTTCGAGTTTGACAAGAACACGCCGTGGAAAGATCTGCCCAAGAAAGTGCAGCAGGTGTTTCTCTATGGGTCCGGTGAGGAAGAGATCGAGTTCCGCTATGATGAAGGCGGCCGTGTCTATCAGGTGACGCGCGTATTCGAAGGTGTCATTCCCAACATGGAACGCCGCTATCGCGAGACGGATTCAAACTGGATCCGCGAGGAGTTCGAACGCTACCAGAACAACCGTCCCTGCGGCACCTGCGAAGGGTTTCGTCTGCGGCCCGAGGCCCTGGCGGTCAAGATCGCGGGCCTGCATGTGGGGCAGGTGGTTCAGATGTCGATCCGCGAGGCTCTGGCCTGGGTCGAAAGCGCGCCCGAGCATATGAGTCAGCAGAAAAACGAGATTGCCCGCGCTATTCTGAAAGAAATCCGCGAACGTCTTGGGTTTCTGAATAACGTTGGTTTGGAATACCTTACGCTGTCACGTTCAAGTGGTACGCTGTCGGGTGGTGAAAGCCAGCGCATCCGTCTGGCCAGCCAGATCGGTTCGGGTTTGACCGGGGTTCTGTACGTGCTGGACGAGCCGTCCATTGGCCTGCACCAGCGCGACAATGACCGGCTGCTTGGCACGCTCAAGAACCTGCGCGATCAGGGCAACACGGTGATCGTCGTCGAACACGACGAAGAGGCCATTCGCGAGGCCGACTATGTTTTTGATATCGGCCCGGGGGCGGGTGTCCATGGCGGGCAAGTGGTCAGCCACGGGACACCGGCAGACATAACAAATGACGCAGCTTCGATCACCGGGCAGTACCTGTCTGGCGTGCGCGAAATTTCGGTCCCGATTGAGCGACGGTCTGGCAATGGCAAGACACTTACGGTGGTCAAAGCCACTGGCAACAACCTGAAAAAGGTCACGGCGGATTTCCCGCTGGGCAAATTTGTCTGCGTGACGGGCGTGTCGGGTGGTGGCAAGTCCACGCTGACGATCGAAACGCTGTTCAAGACCGCCTCGATGCGCCTGAACGGCGCGCGGCAGACACCGGCGCCCTGCGAGACGATCAAGGGACTGGAGCATTTGGACAAGGTGATCGACATCGATCAGCGTCCCATCGGGCGAACACCACGTTCAAATCCAGCGACTTACACCGGAGCCTTCACCCCGATCCGCGACTGGTTTGCGGGATTGCCCGAAGCCAAGGCGCGCGGCTACAAACCCGGCCGCTTCAGCTTTAACGTCAAGGGCGGCCGGTGTGAGGCGTGTCAGGGTGACGGTGTCATCAAGATCGAGATGCACTTTCTGCCAGACGTCTACGTCACCTGCGAGACCTGCAAGGGCGCGCGCTACAACCGTGAAACGCTTGAGATCAAGTTCAAGGGCAAGTCCATTGCCGACGTATTGGATATGACGGTCGAAGACGCGCAAGACTTCTTCAAGGCGGTGCCCTCGATCAGGGACAAGATGGATGCATTGGCCCGTGTGGGGCTTGGCTATATCAAGGTGGGCCAGCAGGCTACGACCCTGTCAGGTGGCGAGGCGCAGCGGGTGAAGCTGTCCAAGGAGTTGTCGAAACGCTCAACTGGGCGCACGCTTTACATACTGGACGAACCAACAACAGGTCTGCATTTCGAAGACGTTCGCAAGCTTTTGGAAGTGCTGCATGAATTGGTCGACCAGGGCAACACGGTGGTGGTGATCGAACACAATCTGGACGTGGTGAAAACCGCTGACCACATCATCGACATCGGCCCCGAGGGCGGTGATGGCGGTGGTCGGATCGTGGCCAAAGGCACGCCCGAGGAGGTTGCGGAATGTGAAGGCAGCCACACCGGGCACTACCTGAAACCGATGCTGAATCCGGAACGGGTCGCGGCGGAATGATTGGATGAGGGGCTTAGCCCCTCTTTCCCTGGCATTTCTGAAAAAACGAAGGGGCGGTTCAAGCGACCGCCTCTTGGCTTGTGCGTGTCATCAGGATCGGCACAAGGAAAAGCGCCAAAAATCCCGAATTCATCACCACATTGAACCAGGCCCCAGCCGCGAGTGAGCCCAGGCTGTCGGGAACGTACCACGCCAGCAGAGTGAGAGTGATCATGCGCCGCGCCAAGGCGGAATCGCGCGCATAAAGCTGGTCGGTGATCAGCCAGACGGCCGCACCCAATCCACACAGCAATCCACCACTGATGGCGCTCAGCAGCGCCTCTGTGTCGGTATTGATCTGTTGTGCGCCGTCAAGCGGCAGATGGGCCAGGTCCACAAAGAAGCTCAGAGCGGGGGCAAGAAAGGTGAACGGGGCCATCGCCATGGCCAAACCGATCGCGATGCAGAACACGGCTGTGGATTTGAGCCACTGGGTGGTGTTGTGGGCAGTTTTGGTGTCGGTCATGTCAGGGTCTCCTGTTTGGTCCCCTCAACCCTTGCTGGTATCACATAGGTAAAACAATTACCTCTGAGGTAAGTGCATTTCGGCGCGGTCCCGGTAGACTGACCCACGGAGGTGTTTTATGGCTGATTTTGGTCCTGCGCTGAAAGAATGGCGGACAACGCGGCGGATGAGCCAGATGGACCTTGCCCTGTCGGCAGGCGTGTCTGCACGGCATTTGTCGTTTCTGGAAACCGGGCGCGCGCGGCCCAGCCGGGGTATGGTGTTGCGGCTGTGTGATGAGTTGAGCGTGCCCAATGCGGGTCGCAACCAACTGCTGACAGCGGCGGGTATGGCCCCGGCCTATGCCTCTCGCGCCTCCGACGCCGAGGATCTGAAACCGTTGAAAGAAGCGGTGGCATGGATGCTGGACAACCATGCGCCATACCCGGCGATGGCGTTGAACCGACATTGGCAGCTGGAGGCGATGAATGGCCCGGCGGCGATGATGTTGAGCGCGTCGGGTTTGCAGCTTGGGGACAGTCTGATCGAGGCTTTGGTGAGCAATGAAGCTTTGCGGGGCGCTTTGGACAATCTGGAAGAGGTTGAGCGGCATACGCTGGCACGGCTCAGAACGGAACTTACGCATTTTGGCCGTGATCCGGCGATTGAACGGGCGGTCGAGGCGTTGCAGGCGCGAGTGTCCAGGGATGATGCGGTTCTGCCTGCTGTCATCCCGGCGCGCTATCGGCTTGGGGATCAAGTTTTATCGTTCTTTTCGACCATCGCGCAGTTTGGTACAACCGGCGATCTGGCGATGTCCGAGTTGAAGGTGGAGCTGATGTTCCCAGCGGATGACGCGACGCGTTTGGCGTTAACCGGGGGCGTTTAGACACAGGTCGAACAGGCGCGAGACCTCTTGCGCAGAAAGGCTGTCGAAACGCGTGCTCAGATCTTCGATCTCATCTGCGCGGGTCCGGCCCAGAACCGGATCGGCAAACAGGTGGAACTTGTCCGAGATCTCCTGATCGCTGAGCGGTAGGTCGGTGTCGCCACGCGGCGTGCGGGGCTCGGACGTCAACCGTGTGCCATCCTGTAGAACAAGCGTCACTTGCGCCCACCGTTTGCCGACGCTGATTTTGGTGAAGTGGGGATCATCGATCAGCGTTGTTGCCCGGCTCAGGCGCAGAATGTCTGGGTCGGTCAGGGTTTCCGGGGCCAGTTCCGGCACGCCGACCTGACCGCGCACGATCTGCGTCGCGACCGGGAAAGCGATGGAATAGGCAAACTCGTCCGGCGTGGCCGGTTCGTGACCCGCCAATCGGGTGGCGTTGTGAAAAGTGCGGATTTCGACCTCGGCCACCTGGTTGTGGGTCAGATTGTAACCAGACATCAATTCGGCCACGGCGTCCAGCGCCGGGTGCGCCCATCGGCAACAGGGGTAGGGTTTGTAGTGGGTGTCTTCGACCAACCTCCAACCATCCCCCAAGTCGGTCCAGAATTCGGCGGCATCGTCACCTTCGCAGGTCAGGGCAGGGGCCCCGGTGAACCCCATGGTCGCCAGATAGGCGGCTGTCACACCCGACGGCGCGCCCCAACCCACACCGTCGCGGACCATGGTGGGGTGGTCGATGCAACGCATCATCTGGCTGCGGGGGCCGTGGTATTCGCCGATGCCCGCCGCGTGACGGATGACATTGGCATCGCCGCCCAATTGACGGGCCACGGCGGCGGCGACCCCGACAGCCGTCCAGGCGCCCGAGGTGTGGTAGTCGGCGCAGGTGGCGTGCTGCGCCAATCCCGCGCGATAGCTGACCTCATAAGCGATCGCGAGGAGGGTGGCCAACTCGGCCCCCGTAGCGGGTTGCTCCTGCGCGTCTGCGACGGCCATGAGGGCAGGGAAGATCGCCGATCCGGCATGGCCTTTGCAGGGCGAGGTGCCGTCGTGCGCGTCGATGCTGTCGATGGTAAGGGCCCCGGCCATGGCTGCACCTGCGGGGCTGACTGCGGTTCCGTTCATCATCATCCGGGCCGGGCCTGCTTCGGTCACGCCAAAGAGCGCGGCGGCGCCTTTGCGGGCGATGTCGGCAAGCTGTGTGGTGGACCCGACCGCCGCGACGCCCATGGTGTCGAGAAAGCTGCGACGCAGGACCTTCAAGACCGGTTCAGGCAGGTCGGCACAGGTCAGGTCAGCGGTGAAACGGTCGAATGTGGGCATCTGGAACTCCGGTCGTTTGACCCGAGCCTAGAGGCGGCGCCAGCAGATGCGTTGTCTGTTTGCGACAGAAAGTTGTTTGGTGCGCGCCAAGGGTCGGCGCGCACCATCGCAGGCGCGTGTTATTCGCGCCCGCGCTTTTCGAACCGGGGCAGCATGGCGCTGAAATCTTTGCCTGCGCCATCCTCGCCCTCGACAAACTGCGCATAAAGCGCCTGTGCCAGCTGACCCATCGGCGTGTCTGCATCGGCGCTTTCCGCCGCTTGCTGTGACAAGCGCAGGTCCTTGAGCATCAGGTCGGCGGCAAACCCAGGGGCATAGTCATTGTCGGCCGGGCTTTGCGGGCCAACGCCGGGTGCCGGGCAATAGGCGTTCATGGTCCAGCTGTAGCCCGACGAGGTCGACACCACATCGAACATCTTTTGCCGATCCAGACCCAGCTTGTCGGCCAGAGCAAAGGCCTCACACGTGGCGATCATGGTGACGCCAAGGATCATGTTGTTGCAGATCTTGGCGGCCTGACCGGCCCCTGCGTCACCGCAATGCACGGCCTTCTGGCCCATGATATCGAACAGAGGCTCGGCCTTGGCGAAGGCATCCGCACTGCCGCCCGCCATGAAGGTGAGCGTGCCGCCAGCAGCGCCGCCAATGCCGCCCGATACCGGTGCATCGACGAACAAAAGGC
Organism: Falsiruegeria mediterranea M17; assembly: GCF_900302455.1. Classification (GTDB taxonomy): domain Bacteria; phylum Pseudomonadota; class Alphaproteobacteria; order Rhodobacterales; family Rhodobacteraceae; genus Falsiruegeria; species Falsiruegeria mediterranea. The sequence continues at coordinate 138,476 of NZ_ONZG01000007.1, read as the reverse complement.
CAGCCGCCGCCGCATCGGCATCCACCGCACGGGCGCTGTCGACGTCCACGGTCGAGCAATCGACCAGGGCCGCGCCCGCCGCCATCGCCGGGATCACATCTGCGGCCACTGCGCGCAGGATCTGACCGTTGGGCAGCATGGTGATGACAACATCCGCGCCCGCCGCCGCTGCAGCGGCGCTATCGGCCATGCTCACGCCGTCGATGGCGACGTCTGCCATGTCAAAGCCGGTGACCTCGTGGCCGGCCTTGGCCAGGTTGGCGGCCATGGGGCCGCCCATGTTTCCAAGTCCAATGAACCCGATCTTCATACCCTGTTTCTCCTCCTCGAATGACAATGCGTCTTTGCCTAATGGCTGCAGCATTTTCGACACCGCTGCAACGGGCACGTTTTGGTCGGCAAACTGCCAGGCCGGGTTGCGGTCTTTGTCGATGATTTGTGCGCGGATGCCTTCCAGGAAATCGCCATGCTCCATCGCACGATATGTAAAGCGGTACTCCAGCTCCAACGCCTTGCGAATGGTCAACGACGGGCCACGCAGGCGGCGCAGCATCTCGATGGTGCAGGCCATCGACAGGGGCGAAATGCGCGACATCGTCTTGAGCGTGTCGGCGGCGAAATCGCTATCCAGCGTGCGCAGCGTGTTCAGGATGTCACCCAGGCTCTCGCCGCCAAACGCCTCGTCAATCTGGGGCATCTGCGCCTCTAGCACGCTCTCGGGGGCGGGCTGCGCGTGGGTTTCCACGTGCGACGCGTCGCCCGACGCCTCGAGCATGGCGATCAGATCGCCCCAGCTGTCACGCGGGATAAAGTGATCGGCGAACCCGGTAAAAATCGCATCGCCGGGGCCCATGCGCCCTGCCGTGAGCCCGAGGTATTCGCCCAACCGACCCGGTGCCAGGGCCAGCATCAAGGTGCCGCCCACGTCCGGGACCAGACCGATGCCATTTTCCGGCATGGCAATCTTGGAGCTTTCGCAGACCACCCTGTGCGAGCCATGGCAGCCGATGCCAACCCCGCCGCCCATGGTGAAGCCCTGCAAAAAACTGATCACGGGTTTGGGGTATTCGAACAGCAGCGCGTTCATCCGGTATTCGTCGCGCCAGAAGGTGCGGCCATACTCGAAATTGCCCTTGGTGCCGGTGTCATAAAGCTCGGCAATGTCGCCGCCGGCACAGAACGCCTTGTCGCCCTCGGCGTCAAAGATCACCAGATCAACCGCGTCATCCTCGCGCCAATTGCGCAGGGCGGCATCAATGGCCATGCACATGTCATAGCTCATGGCATTCAGGGCCTGAGGCCGGGTCAGAGTGATGCGGCCCGCACGGCCGGTGACGCGGATGTCGATGTCGCTCATGTCAGCTCTTTCAGCGGTTGGCCAGCAGGTGGCGGGCGGTGATCACGCGCATGATCTCGTTGGTGCCTTCCAGGATCTGATGCACCCGCAGATCGCGCACCAGCTTTTCGATGCCATAGTCGGCCAGATAGCCATAGCCGCCATGCAGTTGCAGGCATTGATCGACGATCTTTGATCCGGCCTCGGTTACGAATTTCTTTGCCATGGCGCAGTGTTTGGACGCATCCGGCGCGCCTTGGTCCAGCTTCCACGCCGCTTGGCGCAGGAAGACACGGGCGGCTTGCAGCTCGATCTCCATATCCGCGAGACGGAATTGCAGGCCCTGGAACTGGTCGATGGATTTGCCGAATGCCTTGCGCTCGGACATGTATTGCAGCGTCAGGTTCATCGCGGTTTGCGCCGCCCCCAACGAACACGACGCGATGTTCAGACGCCCACCATCCAGACCCATCATCGCGTATTTGAACCCGTCGCCCTCGGTCCCAACCAGGTTGCCCGCAGGCACCTTGCAGTCATCGAATTGCACCTGCGCGGTTGGCTGGCTTTTCCAGCCCATCTTGTCCTCGAGCCCACCAAAACTCAGGCCTGCGGTGCCATCCTCGACATAAACGGTCGAAACGCCTTTTGGCCCATCTTCACCCGTGCGCACCATGCAAACATAGGCGTCGGAATAGCCGCCACCCGAGATGAATGCCTTTGTCCCGTTGAGCGTATAGCCTTCATTGGTGCGTTCCGCGCGGGTTTTGAGCGCGGCGGCGTCCGAGCCCGAGCCGGGTTCGGTCAAGCAATAGCTGAGCACCGTGTTCAGGCTCAGCACATCCGGCATGATCCGTGCCTTCAGCGCCTCATCGCCAAAGCTGTCGAGCATCTTGGCGCACATGTTGTGGATCGACAGGAAGGCCGCGACCGAGGGGCAGGCCATGCTGAGCGCCTCGAACACCAGGGTCGCGTCCAGCCGGGTCAGGCCCGAGCCGCCGGCCTCTTCCGAGACATAGAGCCCGCCAAACCCCAGCTCGCCTACTTGGGGCCACAGCTCCTTCGGGATGGTGCCCTCGGCCTCCCACTGGCGGGCAAAAGGTGCGATGTGCTCTTGTCCGAACTGATGGGCCATGTCGAAAATGGCGGTCTGTTCCTCGGTAAGCGCGAAATCCATGTGGTGCCTCCTCCCCAGTGACGATCCAAGTGAATATGAATTGAACGGCTGTTCTATTTCGCGATTCTTACAGAACTATTGCAAGCTCAGAAAGGTCATAAGTCAGCGTTTAGCGCGACGCAGAACGTCGCACGGCGAAACACAGAGCGCTGCAGTGCCTCGTGTTCAGGTGTGATTGGACCTGCGCCTTACAGAATGAAATCCCCGTCGGCGAATTGCAGCACCTCGGCGTGGCCGATCACGTCGTGGCCGTCGCGGCCCAATGTGTCGATCACCTCGGTGCGGATGCCGTTCTGGAGGATGGTGTAGTCCGATCTGTTGCCCGAATAGATGATCGTATCGGTGCCGTGGCCGGCAAGGATGTAATCATCGCCACCTGCGCCCACGATCTCGTCATCGCCATGGCCGCCCGTCAGTTTGTTGTCGCCATGATCGCCCCACAGGAAATCATCGTGGTTGGTGCCGGTCAGATTCTCGATTTCTAAGATCAGGTCGCCCTGGGCGTCACCGCTCCAGCCTCGGCCCCGAAACAGAGAGGCGGACACGCCTTCGCCGGACTGAATGTAAGTGAGCGTGTCGCTGCTGCCGCCGCCCTGATAGGTGTCGACCCCGGCGTGGCTGCCATAGAAGGTGTCCTGACCGCCCAACCCGCGAAAGACCTCGGCCCGGTCCGAGCCGTTGAAGATGTCCGCGTGGCTGGTGCCGGAGACGTTTTCGATGGACGTCATGATGAGATCGAAAGGCGCGCTGGCGAAACCGCTGTTGGCCTGACCGGTCGTGGTGTTGGCATAGATGCCTGCATCAAGTCCGGCAAAGGACATCATGTCGGTGCCATCGCCGCCGTCGATTTGGCGCAGACCCAATCGCCAGTCCGCGGGCAGGGTCAGCCAGTCATTGGCGGCGGTGCCCAGAACGGGGGTCGCCCCACCAAAGCCGTTTGCGGAGCCAAACACGACATAGCTTTCTCCGGCCTGATCTTGACCATTTGGATCAGCATAGCGTGCCCCAATGAGGATATCATCAAACCCGTCGCCGTTCACATCCCCTGCAGAGGCAGCCGTGAGGCCGCTGCGGTCACCCGGATCAATCCCGTCTAGGCGAAACCCGTTGCGGCCATCCAAATCGGCCAGCGATAGCGAAGGGCCAAATCCAGTTGCCGCGCCAAACACCACATAACTTTCCCCAGCGCTACCTTTTCCGTTTGGGTCGGCATGGGACGCACCAATGAGGATATCATCAAACCCGTCGCCGTTCACATCCCCGGCAGAGGCAGCCGTGAGGCCGCTGAAGTCATTGTGATCAATCCCGTCTAGGCGAAACCCGTTGCGGCCATCCAAATCGGCCAGCGATAGCGAAGGGCCAAATCCAGTTGCCGCGCCAAACACCACATAACTTTCCCCAGCGCTACCTTTTCCGTTTGGGTCGGCATGGGACGCACCAATGAGGATATCATCAAACCCGTCGCCGTTCACATCCCCGGCAGAGGCAGCCGTGAGGCCGCTGAAGTCATTGTGATCAATCCCGTCTAGGCGAAACCCGTTGTTGCCATCCAGATCGGCCAGCGATAGTGAAGGGCCAAATCCAGTTGCCGCGCCAAACACCACATAACTTTCCCCAGCGCTACTTTCTCCGCTTGGGTCGGCATAGGGCGCACCAATGAGGATATCATCAAACCCGTCGCCGTTCACATCCCCGGCAGAGGAGACGGAGTCACCGATGCGGTCATTCACCTCTTTTCCAGAAATGCGAAAGCCGTTGCTGCCATCCAAATCGCTCAACGACAGGGAAGGCGCAAAGCCCGCGTTCGTGCCAAAAACCACATAGCTCTCTCCCGCGTTAATTTGTCCGTTTGGATCGGCTCCAATTGCTCCGACAAGAACATCATCAAAGCCGTCGCCATTCACATCCCCGGCAGACGCAACAGATTTACCACTGAAATCACCGTAATCGACCCCATCGAGACGAAAGCCGTTGCTGCCATCCAGATCCGACAGGGACAACGAGGCAGAAAAACCAGAGGCTGCACCAAAGACCACATAGCTCTCTCCCGCGTTAATTTGTCCGCCTGGGTCAGCAAGTCGTGCACCGATGATTATGTCATCGAACCCGTCACCGTTTACATCCCCGGCAGACGCAACAGAACTACCGCTCCAGTCAATTGCGTCGATCCCGTCGAGGCGAAAGCCGTTGGTGCCATCCAGATCGGCCAGCGATAGCGAAGGGCCAAATCCAGTTGCCGCGCCAAACACCACATAACTTTCCCCAGCGCTACTTTCTCCGTTTGGGTCGCCATTCTCCGCACCAATGAGGATATCATCAAACCCGTCCCCATTCACATCGCCGGCAGAGGCAACAGAGATACCGCTGAAGTCTAGCGCATCAATCCCATCGAGGCGAAACCCGTTGGTGCCGTTGAGATGGGAAAGTTGGAAAACGGAATTGTCTAACATAATTGAATTTCCTGAATTTATTAAATGAAACTTACATCGACCCTTTAGGTTGTCGGTCACCTAGTCAACACAAATTCCACGGCCAAAGTCAGCTCGGAAGATGGGCAGCCGCCGAAGAAACGCGAAAATTGCCGAGTGCGCTGCGATGAGACACAGATTGCTGCAGCAACTCGTTCTTCATCCATTGTAGGTGACAGGCGTGTTGCTGGTCGCTGAACGCACCCGCGCCAAGAACTTAGAGTTGCCCCGGCAGAATGCGAAAGCTCCGTTCGGAAGTGGTTCGGCTCGCCGTACTTGGAGCAGCGGGCGCGGGATTTCGATGACCGTGGGCTTGGCCAAAATAAACCCGGTCAAAAGAGAGTAATCTCGAGTTTCCTGTGTGCTCGAGGAGGGGCTCATTTATGCGGCTTGGGACATCGATTTCCGCGGTTCACTTGGACAGGCCTTCAACTCGCAAATTTTTTTCTTTCGCCTCTGGACGTCCCCAAATGCGGTTGCTATACGGCGTGCACCGTTCCGGCGTAGCTCAGCGGTAGAGCAGTTGACTGTTAATCAATTGGTCGTAGGTTCGATCCCTACCGCCGGAGCCATATCCCAAAATACCACGATATTTCAACGTATTGCGCGTGTTGCGCACGGGCGTGGGTTTTCGGCTCATTTCTTCATTCTCTGGACTTCCCGACCGCCTTCGGTCCGGGCTGAATCAAGAGCAGTGTGGAGTTTTCCGCCGTATGGCCTCTGGTCTGAAAAAAGGGCGTGTTTCGTGCGTGGCTGCGCTGCGGAGCCCGCTAAGAAGAAGCAAAGAACAGGGCCGCTGATAGAAGCGTAGTCATCTCTGTGCTGGCCATGATCTTGACTGAAGAGGCCGTTGACAAGTCAGCAAAAAAGCCCTCAAGTCACTACAACTTGAGGGCTTTTTATGGCTCCGGCGGTAGGGACATCATCCTCGCCGTAAAACCTTATGATTTCAAACGAAAAATCTCGACCGATATCATCGTGGACTCTACGTGTGCCACTGACGGTGCCATAATGTGGAGTCGCGTGCAACAGGTACTGTGCCATCGCAGTTCAAATTGAGAAGGTTGAAAGGGATGGGGCTGGAATATATCGCCATGGACACTTTCGGCTGTTGATCTTCCGTTGGATTGAAGCTTCCCTTGGCCCGGAATTTCCCGCGACAAGAAAGTCGCGGCAGGACGCACGGGTTTTGAAACATGATGAATTTCCTCAGCCGCGGATCGGACACGCCCGATGCAAAGGAAATCTTGGAGCAACTTCTCGAGGCTACGCCTCAGCCGACCGCGATGGCGCCCAGGGATTGTCGGGGGATCTATGGCCTCGTCGACCATTTCGGCGACCTCCGCTACATCGGGTCCACGACGTCAGAGAGTGAAACCTTCTACAAGCGGATCCACCAGCGTCATCGCACGGGTTCCGAGACAACCAGCCACTACTTCTCGCGCATGTACAAAACCGGCAGGATGTGGCGACAGCGGAACGACCCCGCGACCAAGGCCGACGGTGATATCGCGAAGAAACTGCGTAATGAATTTGTCGCCGAGTATTGCAAGGCAGTCTGGGTGCCCTTGGCAGACGCGTTGGACATTGCTCGCCTGGAGCAGGAAGTGATTGCGCTGGCTGATCAATGAGCCTTGACGACGCCCGATCAAAAATGGAGGAGTGGCGTAGAGACTACAACGAAGTTCGTCCACACAGCGCAATCGGGAACAACCCACCGATCACGCTGATGAATGGCTCAGAGATGCAGCAAACGCCCTGAGCACAAACCCCGGAAAATCTCCAGCCGGGTGGTCCGAACAAGGGTAGCAGCCCAGGCCAACCATGCACTAACTTTCAATTTGGACCACTCAAATGGGGCTGCTCAAAAGACTATTGCGTGCAAAACTTCGGCAGTTCACGACCGGGCAATATCGCCCCGCCCGGGATCAGCACGACCTCAACCCGTGGAGCCGGCCCCCCTTTATTCACCGAGGCCATAGTCAGCGAGATCGCCGCTTTCGGAGCAATGCCCGAGCCTTTGGAAAAATTTTCAGAGACATCAAGCCAGGCAATGCCCTCAAAGTCCCGGTTCCATGAGGTCCAGCCTCGATCCTGAACCAGTTCCAGTTCAAGCCGCCGCTTTCCCTCAAGAACGATTTTCTCTCCAACGTCCGCTCTCAGGCTGTATTTTCCGTCCGAATCGCTTTCCGTTTTGACGAATTCAATAACCGTTTCTGCGAGACGAAGTTCACCCCATATCTTGCGCCCTTCATGCAACTCGTCTGGAAAATCGACATTCAAGATTACCGGACCGAAGATCCAGGGGCGAAGGTCCTGATCGGTGATTGCGGCCTTCATCGTGTCAATCCAGGGGGCCAGAAGATAGCTGGTCTCCTGCGCCCTCAAATCGGCTTGGAAGGACGCGATATTCGTCGACGAGCGCGCTTGCAGATTGCCACGAATTTCAACGTAGCGACCAAGAATGCTGGCCGCCGCCTCGCAAACCATCAATCGATCCGCATCCTTCAACTCAGACAGGGAGATGTCTCTGACGACGACCTTGCGCTCAGTTTCGACAGCAAGGATCTTGCTGGCCAGCATTTGCTCCATCGCATGTTGGGTCTCTTTTTTGTGATCGTCGATAAGCGCGCGCAAATCACGCTCGAAATCGTCGCGCGTAACATATTCATCCAGATTTATCATTGCCACGTCCGTGACAACCCATGTGATAGCAGCTCCGACCACGGCACAGGCCACAGCCCCCGGCCCTGTCCATGAACAGGCAGCAGAAGAAGCCGCGCCGCCAGTGACAGTGGCAGCCCATTTCATTCCGGTTTTTGTTCCCACCTTTGCTGCGAGCTTTATGGCAAGCTTCTTCGCGAACGCTGTGGTGAATACCTTCAAAGTCGCCCCCCCCACCAGGACGACGCCGACGGTTCCCGTCGTTTTCTTCATCCGATTTTGGGAATCTCGCAAGGCTCTGGTTGCCACAGGCCCGAATGCCTCTGCCCCGCCCGGCTCAGCGGCCATAGCCTCATCCAGCGCCTTCTGAAATATTTGGTCAAATTCCAGCGCGAGGTGTTCTGACACAGCGCCTAAACGCGTATCAAAACCGTCGAAGAGATGTTCCTCCAGACCGCCTCCCAGGTTCCCTATCGCAGCCGCGCCCAATTCCAGCCACTCGCCTGTCAGAGAATAGTGAAAATCCATATACTTCGGGATGCCTGCATAGACTGGCGCATAGGCCTCTTCCAAGAGGCCAGGTATCTGCTCCCTGACCTTTCTTGCTTCCTCATTCGCCGTATTGAACCACTGTTCCACCTGCTTAGCGTTCTTCCCTGTCTGATCGACAGAGCTGCCACTGCCATTTTCAACGCCTTGTCGACCAGCTTGCCAGGCTGCAAAAAGCTCAAGGCTGACCGTAGTCACAAGCAAAAGAACAATGGTTCCCCAGAACCAGCGTGACAGATTTGGTCTTTTGTGGCCTTCGGTATTGCTGTTGTCTTTTGGGGCTTCTTCAGACTGGGGCATTCGGCGTTCCGTGGTAATGTGTTTCAACAAAATGCGTCATGACCACGCTTGCCCTTGCAGCAAAAAAGCCGAACAACGCCATGTCCAGATTGAACAAAATCGCGATAAGGGGATAGTCCCTCATCTGCACCACCAGCCACATTTTTGATGCTTCAAAGGCGTAGCCAAAGGCAAGCATCTCAGAAATCCAGCCGCGTCTTTCCGGAAGTTCGCCCAACCTGGACCGCAGCGTAACGGAAAAGTCCGCAGTGAGCATTTCTGCAGGAATGCTCTGGGCATACCATGTGACGAAAAAGAGGATGATCGAGAAAGGCAATCCAACCATCCATGCGCTCGGTCCGGTTGCGACAATCCTGTCGAAGGGAGGGATGAAATGCCTGATCAGAAAACTCTGCATCCAAAGGAAAAGCCAGGCCGATGCGAAAACCAGGGCAAGAGAAACGACAACCTCAGCTCCTGACATCGTCAACGCATTCCAGGCCAACGCCGGCACGAGCAGAAAAACCAACAGCGTTGAGGAGAGAAATGCTCCCGTCCGTCCGGTGAGCCACCCTGCAAGCCACGACCCAGACCTTAGAAATATTCCGCGTTCGGCCTTCCAACGATCAATGGTGATCGACCAATTCCCCAGAAATATCATGGCTGCTATAAAGAGCAGCCAGATAGCGGCCCAGTCGGAAAAGCCATAGGTCAACTTCCAGAGCCAAAGGAACGCCGTAGGCAGAAGGGTAACCACCAAGGCAATTGAAAGCCTACGCTGCATGAAATTCCCGTCAGCTGCCCCTCGTTTGACCACTATTCAATCAGGCGTCGTCGCGCAAGTCTGGACCGCCCCTTTTCATTGGGTCCGGCTGGTATTTGGCTGTGCGACCCATAGCCTCCCCGCCCGCAAGAGACTTCAAAGCTAAATCTGACACCTCGTGTAGGTGTGCGATCCCACGGTTTGATCTTACGTTCCTTCCTTTGAGCCTCCCCAACTGAACTGGTCCACCGCTATGTTTAGGAAACGGAGGACCAAGAATGGCAAACAAGCGACTGAAGCCCGAAGAGATTGTCACGAAGTTGCGGCAGGCTCAGCCCAACGCAAGTATCCGCCGAGGATGCTTGGCACGGGTTGCCCGGATCAGCGGCTATCGCCCGTGCCTGGGGCCGCAAGGACCAAAAGCGGTTCGACCTCTTCGTCTTGTGCGACCTCGAGATACTCCGGGCCGCGAATACGCTGAAGCGTCAGTGTTTCGGCCAAACCCGGTAGTGACGCTATACGCAGGCGTATTTCTCCGACGAGGGCGTCGACATTTTCAGATGCGCCAGCTTGTTGTCCGAATTTTTCGGCAAGCTTGTCCTGGGGCATGGCGAAAGCGATTTCTCGAAGATGACTTGCCTGCACGGTTGCGCGTGTATGCGCCCGCGGAAGCTCGTCCAGCCGCAACAGGGCCTGGAACTGCGCGGAACCCGAAAGAGCAAGGGCCGAAAGTAGCAAGGTAAGGAAATCTGGGTCTACCTGCTCACGGTTCAGAATGTGGATCGTGCCGCGATGCAGTTCACCGAACCCCTTGTGCAGTTCATGTTCCGTTGTCGACAGCACCGCGTTCGGTTTGCCACTCAATTCGGCCTCGGCCAAACGTTCCAATTGAACCTCGACCGATCTAAGCGTCCGATGGAGATCCCAATCCTCGTGAAGTGCGCGTGCGGCATCAATCTTGTCTTCGATATGCGAGAGCTTTTGATTGATCTTCTTGAGACGCGACAGAATGAGCGCGGTGCTGGCGGCGGTCACGCCGAGACCGACGACCGAAGACACCATGGTCGCGGTTTGCAGGGCTTGCATACCCCCCATCATCGTTTGCAGCGCATCAATGCGGCCCTTGATCTGCTCGTTCTGGACTACGGTCACCAACCCCGAGGCGGCAGCCAGTGGATCGGGGATCGTGCTTTGCAATACGCCGCCGGCTTGTTCCATCACCGTCTTTACGATCGATTGAGTTGCGCTCGTTTCCTGAAGATGCGCCATGATTTTCTTTGTCGTGGCGTCCCTGACCACCATGCCGATGCGCTCTGCCGAGCCTTCGGCGACTTTTTCGATCAATTCTGGGGGGATGCGCGCGAGGATGTGCTGCATGAAGAACCTATTTTGTTATGAGGCGTTCAAGGCGAAGATCTCTCGCCCTGTCCAGTTCGTGGAACAAGATCGTCCGCGTTCCTCCGGTTGGTTCTTTCCCACCCGAAGACATCAAGCTCTGTTCCACAGTTTTCTTGATATGCGCCTTGAAACGCGCCTGAATCCCCCTTCGCCCCTTTGAAACCAGTGTCGGAGAAGTTAGGGCCGCCGCTCCCGCGGTAACGCCGACAATCGCGAAAACAGGCCACGAAAAGGTCACCAACGTGCCCGTTGCAAAAAAACCAAGAAAGGTTGTCGCCGTTGTCGTCGTAGCGATGACAGGCGCCGCAGCCGCGATCGCAATGGCGCCAAAGCCGACCGCGCCGCCTGCTGCCAAAGTGGCGTTATCCCGAAGGGAGTTGCTCGAAAACTGTTCAAGTCCTTCGATTTTCTCGATTGAATCCGACAGGGCGTCTTGCAAAGAGCGCTCCATGCGACGGTTGAACATGTTGATGTCCGATTGAAGTCCGCGCTCAATATGCTTCCTCTGCTCGGACGGGAGTAGCACCTGTTTGAGGGTCAGCTCTTCTATCTGATCGCAGGCTTTCTTGATGAAACGCTCTGCCGCCGCGCGACATTCCCTGTCTACGCGTCCACGTTCCGAGGACCACCAAGACAGAATTTCTTGTTCGGACAACAGGGTTTCAGCAGTTTGAATTGTCATCGCCTGGTATCGTCAGTTCGTCGCACAATGCTCCATCCTTGATACGTTGTCACGGAGTTTAGGAAAAGTCTTTGATATTCATGGTGTTTGCGGCGCGTCCCTTGGTTGCCTTGATCAGTTTCACCTGAAATGGAGATCCAAAGAAAATATTTTCGTCTCTAACAGTCGACATTACGAGCGAAACAACAGGGCTTGGGCAGCTCTATCAACAGCGAACTTTCCGCTTCCAGCCATCTATGTAGGGAGTGTTATCAAGAGTTTCGTTCATCTGGTTGTTCGGAAGGCAGGCAGAATTCTTCACAACATCAAGTAGGCTCCTTGTTCGTTTTGAGTAGGCTGCGAGAGACCATCCCGTTGAAACATTGCCTGCATGCTGGTCGAGATAACGTTCCCGGTTCGAGCGTCTCGTAATGCTTCCAATCCTGATTGGAGCCCGGAAAGGTCGCCCCTTGTGTCGCCCATGGGCCATAGTGCTTGTGAAGCCAGTTTTCGCTTTTTTTGCATGAGACTTTGGAGCAGGCAGTCAAATGAATGCTCGCCGTATTCTGGGTGTATGGCCAAGGGTACATGGACTTCTACAGGGTGCGTCTGACCAATTCGATGGATTCGATCGTTGCACTGTTCTTCCACGGCCGGGTTCCACCAACGAGAAAGATGAATGACGTGTGTTGCCGCTGTTAACGTAAGGCCTGTTCCCGCAGCTTTCGGTCCGAGGACAAGAAGATCGAAGCCAGTGTCGTGATCCAAGTTGCTCTGGAAACGGTTCACAATTGCTTGGCGTTTCGGGATTGGGGTGTCACCGTTAATGATGTCTATTTGTTCAAGTCCGAAGAAGTGCCGTACAAGTTCAGCAAAGCGGAATTGCATCTCGCGATGTTCAATGAACACCAGTACCTTTTCGCCTCTTCCGGCAATTCCTTTCAAGATATCCATAGTTGCCGATAAGCGCGCGCTCATTTTCACAAAGTCTTCGGGGTGAACCGTCTTGGCAAGCCCTGGGTGGACTGACACTGAGCGGATGTGGTGCAACATTTTCAATGCTGCTCCACGGCTCCCTTCAGCAAGCTTCTCTCGTGCTTCGTCATATACCTGAGATTGGACCTTGGGCATGATCCGGGGATGAAGCAGTCGTTGCTTAGCGGGTAGATCACGGGCAACTTCATCCTTCAGGCGTCGAAGGCCCAAGGGGGGATGCCCACCATGCCCCTTGAAAACTCTGTCGTGCAACTCGGCCATGTTGCTTTCGTCGGGATCTCTGTACCTTGATTTGAAATCCGTCCCCGAACCGAGCGCTCCGGGGGCAATGCGATCCATGATTGTCCATAGGTCCATCGCGGAGTTTTCGATCGGGGTACCCGTAAGACCAATCCGAAAATCGGCGTTCATTGCCTCAGCGGCTTTTGAGGCAATGGTGTCCTTATTCTTTATGTTCTGGATCTCATCCATGACAAGCGCTGAGAAGCGAATGCGACCGAGAGAGTGCTGATAGTTTGCCAGCGTAGTATAGGTGGTTAGGAACCAGTAACGGTGAGCCCGCGCTTCCTCGATCGCTTCGGTTAACCACTCGAAATCCAGTAGGGGAATTCCACTGCCGGTTTCGGTCCCTTGCGCCCCGGACTGCTTGTGTCCGGAGAGAGACGAGCCATAAAGTCGAACGAGGTGGCCGAACTTTCGAGGTGCCACGTGCCTTTCCACTTCTTCTTCCCAGTTTCGGAGTAGAGATGTGGGGGCAACGATCAGGATCGGGCCTCGATCTTCAGCGTCGGATGATTGCATGTGAGCCTGAAGCCAGTTCAGGAAAGCTATCGATTGTAGTGTTTTGCCGAGCCCTTGTTCATCTGCGTTGAGTATCCCGGGTAGTCCACTTGACCAAGCTTGTGCTGCCCAGTTGAAACTCTCGATTTGGTGCTGACGAAGCTTAGTCGTGATGGTTTCGGGGATAGAAATCGGTAAGGCGGAATGCCTTGGATGCAGCTTGGCATGCCACGACAATTCTTCGAAATTGTCCAGTGTATCGAGAATGATTGGACCAGGATGTAGGTCCTCTTCACCCTCAATATCAGAAGATATTTCTTGATCGGAATCCTCTGCCTCACGTCGATTTAGCTCGCCAGATACGGCTGATAGCCTGGCCGCCGTCACCTCTACCTCTTGGCCCGCAATAGCAGCAATGGGTTGGTTGCTGGTCTCGAGGCTTGCAGCCATTCGGTCGCGCAGAGTTTTGAGATCTGCAGTGGGCATTTCGGCAATGGCGTCAACTATGTGTTCCGGGAATACTTCGGGAAGCCAGGCTGTGCCGCTACCCTCTCGGTCGCCTGTTGGTTTCTCATAAATGACAACGCCAGTCACACGCTCTGAGTATTCAACGCTTTCGATGAACGCGGGGCCAGCAGTTGCCTCAATCACTTCCTGCTGTTCGGCCTCGTCGAGGTCGTCGAGAGCCCCGTTTTCCTTTAGATGCCGACTGACAGCCTCTGTGATGAACGTACGCGGATTCTCGATGAACGCCTTGCGTTCGTTTCGATCAGAATTCTGTACGCGTACCATTTCCTCAAGGACCGGGGTGCTGGATCGGTCAATTACGAGGTAGGAATTGTTCCCGAGTTGATAGGCTGGGCGAACCCCGATGGCTTGTACTCTGTACTGAAATGCCGCGAGCGGTTCACCTTCCAGTTCGGCGTCGCTTTCGGAGATATCGTCTTCGGAAATGGCATTGTTCTCAAGGCTGTCGGATGAGTAGGGGATAATGTCAAAGTGCCCTAAAGTGCGATCTGGTGAAATTGAAAACCGGTTGGCAATGCGAACCTGCAATCCGCGAAGAAACGCCGTCATGGCCAACCCGGCCATCCGCTGGTTTTCGGGCAGACTGTCTGGAATGATCTCATCGGGCTCCAGCGCACGCCGGAATTCTGCCAATGCCGACCAATGCTCTTCAAGCGGACGGTTGGGATCAAATCCGTCCGCAAGGTCCAGTGCACGCTTCATCCAGAGCGGGATCCTGCGTATCCCACGAGCGGTTTCGAGAAATGCTCCAGTTCGTCGTGGCATTTCCCGCTGTCCTTGCCTGTGCCACTCGTAGTGGAGGCGAAAATCAGGGTGTCCTAACACGCCGGTTACGTCCGTTTTGAGAGTTAGGTCAACGTCTACCGGTAGTCCAAGGGTTTGGGCTGCATTCGAAGAAAGGTTGGCCGCAGCATTGTGTGAAATGCGCAGAAAGTCATTTTCAATTTGAACCTCGTTCTCGTGCAAGTCGCCCCAGTTTCTGAGATCGGCAATGGCGAAGAGTAGATCACGCTGATCATCAGGAAGGTGTAGGAAGGAATTTGTGTCATCACGAGAAGATAAGAAGCGGTTCAGGAAGCCACGCTTTTCTTTCGGAAAACTAATCTCAACACCGTCTTCAGAGACTTTGGCGACAGGGCAGGAGTCAGACATATTGCATCACCCAATTCTTCCAGCTCGGGATGGAGTTGTGAGGCTTTGACCGCCTGGAACTACGCATGATGTCATCGCAGTAGTAGTAAGTACCATAGAGTTTCGGGGCTTTGGGGTCGTCTTTGTCGAAAATATGGGTTTTGTAACTGTGGCACCCATCTACGACAATTTTTCTCCCAATGCGCATGATGAGAAGCGATGTGCTTCCGCCTCGATCCAACTGCCGCCCGAAACGGTGTTTCAGATCGGTGGTCCCTGATTTCACCAGATTTGTCTGGGCGTATCGCCTGGCGCTTGACCCGAACGCCACCCAGGCTTCGTCTATCATTCCATCATCATAAAGGTTCAGCCAGAAATCGCGCCTCGGAGGCCAATGGTGGCTTGATTGGGTGGCCGTGACCGTATCGCAGAAGAATTTCATATCCTGCTTGGTCAACCAGCGCATCAAGACCTCGCGAAGGTCAGGGTCGAAGCCTGGCCAGATCCCACCATGGTGGATGCGAGGATCGTTGTAGGCGCCAATTATGGCTTCACTGATTTCGTGTCTGACGTCGTCAGAGGGCATTTTGTCTCGCCAAACCGAGAGTAGGGATTCAACGGCCTTTGTCGCACCGGTTTGAAGCACCGATCCCTCGTTTGGCATGAGCCATCGGTACAGTTGATCCCGAGCGTCTTTGTCTCGGAGCTTGGGAGTAATCCGTTCTATGAAATCTTGATGTGCATGCTGACATAGCCCAGTACCGTGGGGTGTCCGGAAGCCGATTTTTTTTAGGTGAACGAAAGGATCGGAAGATTCCTGCATGACTTTCCCAAGTGCGCTGGCGGTGCGAGAGGGAGAGAAGAAGTCTGGGATCTCGCCGACAAGGGATTGTGCTCGTGCGCCAAGTGAATCTTTCCTGGCGTTCAGGGCTTTGGCCAAATCCCGCGTATGGGATGCCTTAGGGGAAAAACTGTCGATATATACCCAGACCATCGCATTCAGAAAGGCGCCGGCAGGCCGCGCGTTAATTTCTGCCAGATAGAAGTCTCGCACTTGGGCAAGGTCGGCCCGCTCGCGTCTTTGGCTGTCGAACACCGCGACGGCAGCGGAATTGATGAAAGACGTTTTCACACCATCCCAGGACCAGCGCTGCACACGGTTTAGCATCTCCATCGCCATGCGCTCTCTGTTGTGGTCTTGAGGAACTTTGACCGCGTCGGGCCAACGTTTCAGGACACGTCCAACTGCGCTTCGGATTGGGTCGAGCGCCGGCATGGCGTGCACGGTCATTGCAGGACGATTACTCAGAACGTCGCTGCCTTTCATTGTTCGTCCCCACTAAGGCCTTCAAGTGCCGCCCGAATTGTCTCAATACCCTCCAAGCGTTGAGGAGTTACCATAATGAAGCGCAAATCGATGCGACGGTTCGTGGCCCTTCCGGCTGGTGTTTCATTGGTCGCCACTGGGCGGTCAGGCCCATAGGCGGCGACAGACAAGACGGGTTGTGCCTTGAGGTTTCGGTGTTCCATGACCGTTGGAGCTGCATTGGTCATGGCAAAGAAGGTATTGTTTGCACGGTTCGTCGAAAGTTCGCGGTTTCGTCTGTCCGAGCCAGTAATATCGGTATGACCTTCGATCTGCACAGCTTCGATCATGACGAAACCCGGATTGCAGGTGGTGTTGAATTTGGACTTTTCCCCGATCGTGTAACAGGGCAGCACCTGGTCAAGGCGCTGTGCGAGTTTTTCGACGATGCGACGCTTGTCCGAGGTGAAGGCTGAGCGACCAGACGCAAATAATCCTTCGCCTTGGAAACGCAGTGCATCACTCTCTTCGCTTAGTTCAACCTGCAGAGTGGGGAAATCCAATTGGATCGCATCCTTCAGACGCACGAGAACCTCTCGCCGGGTTTGAGCTACTTGGGCCAGGTAAACTTCGAGGGGGTCTGCCGCTTCCAATTCTTCCAAGCGCTTTTGGAGTTCTTGGATTTTTTGCTCCTTCTCAGAAAGCTGTGTCTTCAATTTCTTAATTAGCTGTTCAAGTTCCGCTATGTGCGCTTTGAGGTCCGCGATTTTTGCGTCTTGCTCGTCAATCTTCTCGTGTGCGAGCCTCAGCTTTTCTTGAAGATCATCACGCTGAAGCTTCAACTCGTCGCGCTCTTTTTCGAGCTGAGAGACTTGTTCTTCAAGTTGTGAAATTCGTTCAGCTCGGGTTTCGGCCCGTTCACGCCATATATCACGCTCGGCCAAAACCTTTTCGAAAACTGATCGAGAAACAGTATCGGAATCTCGCATTTGACTGGCGAAAAATGCCAGCAAGATCATGATGATAAATAGAAACCCAACCGTCATATCGGTCATCGACACGAACGCGCTTTCTTCTTCCTCTTCATGAGAGACCCGTCTTGCTTGCGCGCGCATCAGGCTCTCCGTGTTTGAGCAGGCATAAAGCTTTCGGCTTGGTCGACCACGCTCTTCAAGGTGTCGATGCCGGGTGCCAGCGTATCACGCATCTGGGATACGTGGTCCTGGGCAGAGCCCAACGCAGCCTCGAGTTGGGTGTTGTACTGTAGAAGGGCTCTACCCAGCATCTCGTCAATCTGATCGAGCTTTTCGGCCTCTTCGGAAAGTTGAGCCAGTGCCGCTCGGGTCGCTTCCAGTGATCCCCGAATTCCCTCACGTTCGCTCCCAAGAGCAGATTGTGCGGTTTCAAGCACGTGGCTGGCATTTTGAGCGATCTGAGAAGAATTCTTCATCAAGGTGTCGGAAACGTTTTCAACGGTTGTCCCAAGTTTCCGCAGACCTGCTTCTATTCGATCATGGGAGGATCGAATAGGTTCTGACGCAGCGATAAGATCTCGACTTGCGGTGTTGAAAGTTGTGGAGGCGCCAGCGATTGCGTTCGCACCATCCTTAAGACCTGTCGCGGCGCTCCGGGCTCCATCCGCACCATTCTGGATGGCTGCCGCCATACTTTCCAGTCGCTCCCCAACCGTACCGATGCGAGCAATAAGGTCGTCGCCGATGGTCTCGCCCATTTCGTGGCCAAGACGCGCGATGTCCTGACTGGTTGCGTCAAAAGCCGTCAGTAAGGCCTGACCGGCGCCCTCGATCGCTTTTCCAGCACTCTGAGAACTTTCTTCCATACGGGCCTCTACGGCAGTCACGCTCTCCGCTGTCGCTGCTGAAAGCTGTTCGCGGAAACCTTCCGAAGCCTTTCGCATGTCTTCCGCCGCCACCCGCATTGCGTCTGCTCCTTGGGAAGTGTTGTCGCGGATGCCTGTAAGGGTTTCATTCATTACACCGAGCAACTTCTCGGCACCTTCGGTCATTGCCGAAGAAGCAGTTTCTCCGGCTGCGGCTACTTGCGTGCGTATGTCTCCAAGAGCCTTAGCCATCTCACCCAAAGCGCTCTGAAGTCCTTCACCCGCTTGCGCATTAGAGGAGTTCATTCTGTCTACCATCAATCCGATGCGATCAGATGCTTCCCCAAGAGACTCGCTGGCTCGATTGAGGGCGTTGCCCACAGAATGAGAAAGTTGCGTGGACAAGTCACCTACCAGGCCTTCCATGTTGGAGGTTCCCATGGATGAAACTTTTTCAAAGATGGGATCAATGCGCTCCGAGATAGAATTCGTGATATGCTCAGGCAGTGCATCAAGTGGCTTCTTCAATTCCGCGACCATGCCAAAACCGATCTCACGCAGGTGTTCTCTTTGCTCTGTCGCGGCGCGAAGCTGACGAAAACCAAGATCCTCAAGGCTGACGAATACCAAGCGCCTTTCGATGAGCAAACATAATTGGTGGAGTTCCCGATCGATCGCCCCAATTCGGTTTCTCAGGAGTACTGTAAACAAAATTGAACAAAGAAGACCGACCAAGGACATGATGAATTTGGCAGACGCAATCATCATGAAGCTCTGCATGGCTTGGTCCATCCCTCCTGAAGTTCCTTCTTTTCCCATCGTTCCAGCAAATTGATTTAGGGCGGCAACCAGTCCGAGGAACGTGAGGAACAGACCGAGCGAGACAAAGGTATTGGGTAGTATCCGATAAAGCCCCGGCCCAAAGCCAAGGTCTTCCACATTCAAAAAGGACGTCGGGCGAATGGAATTCCTGAGGATGACTGGTCCGTCGAGGTCGTCAGGAACAATTGTTTCTCGAAATTCATCCCATGACTGCCAAAGAGTAAACCATGTTTTGCTGGTTTCCTTCTTCTCATCCAATCTGCTTCTGAAACTCTCGAAACTCTCTGCGAATTCGGATATTCCCTCGTATTCTCTTACAATACTTTGCATCTCGCGGATCGCCTTGAGACGCCGAGAGCACCGAACGGAGTAAGTCACGCTTGTGATGACCAGTGCGGCTGCCAGAAGCAGCGCAACAATACCAGGTGAACTCTCAGATTTGGTAAGCGTCTCTGCAAAGGAAATAACAAGATCGACCACTTCGTAGCCAATGTGCGATATCAAATCCCCGGCTTGATTCAGTGCGTTGTTTTCCAAGAGAAACTCCGAAAAAAGTCAAATGTTCAGCCACCTTAGCAGCGTGTATTCTGACTGCAATACACTGCTGGCAGTTGTTGGGTGGGCTACGCTTTCCAATATCATGGCTGTTTGAAGCAAGCTCAACTATCAACAACCGGATAGAAAGGCTTACCCCATTCCTCATTGGCGTTGTCCATCATGATGTCGATCATGAGCGGCATCTGGACCGACAGA
The DNA here is from genome assembly GCF_900302455.1 of Falsiruegeria mediterranea M17. Taxonomy (GTDB): domain Bacteria; phylum Pseudomonadota; class Alphaproteobacteria; order Rhodobacterales; family Rhodobacteraceae; genus Falsiruegeria; species Falsiruegeria mediterranea. Next base: position 119,028 of record NZ_ONZG01000007.1, on the reverse strand, counting down.
ATGGCAACACCGTTCCGAAGCTGATCGCGGTTCACGCTCGAATTCCAGGTCGCGCCGCCATGAATCAACTGATTGCGCAGGACATATAGCCGGTCGAACAGCATCGACAGGATGTCGACAGTTCTTTGTTCCGCGAGAGCTCGATGAAAGGCGCTGCGGGCTCTGTCGAAGCGGTCCTGCCAGTCCTCAAAACCGGGGTGACCGTTGTGATGGGACCAGAATGGCGAAAACACATACTGGTTTTCAAGGAAGAGCCTGATCGGGCCTGTGAACCTGTTCCAGACTGCTGTGTAGAGGCGGTTTTCTGGATCGAGCTCGGTCAGGCGGGTGAACAACCAGTTGAACATGTCGCGCTCAGTCTGCACATCGCGTTCATCCGCATAGGCTGCGTTGAAGGAAATCCAATAGAACAGGAAGGCGGCGTCGAGATCGTCACCCGCCTTTTCCGCGCGCCCAACCCAACTGATGGCCCGGTGAATTCGAAGGCCAAAGCCGTCCGGGAACCCATCGCGAATTTCGCGTTGTTTGTCCTTCAACTCCTGAAAGGTCAGGTCCGTGGGCATGTTCCTCATGACGCGGTTCCTTCGGTGGGCCAGTGGGGTAGGGCGCAGAGTGTGTTGACCAATCGCATTTGATCCACGGTTGCGCAGGGCGTTGACGTAAGACGAGGGGATGCGAAAACAAAACTGAGAGCCTTGCCGCGCGACACGGCAACATTCAGCCTCTCCCTGGAGAGCAGAAACTCGAGGCCGCGGGTCGTTTCTTCGGCAGATGATGCCGTCATCGAGACAAGGGCCACCGGCGCTTCCTGTCCCTGGAAGCGATCAACGGTGCCCACGCGGATGCCGGGGAGGGCGTCGGACAAGGCGTTTACCTGCGCGTTATAGGGGGCAACAACGATGATGTCGTTGGGGCGTATCTCTCGCTCGACCCCTTCCTTGTCGCGCCATGTTCCTTCGAGCAAAGTTTCGACGGTTTGAACGATTGCATCGATTTCTGCCGGGCATTCCTGTGCACATCCGTCATGATCGACTGGCACCATCCACGCCCCGGTTTGCGGGAGGGTGGTTGCCACGACCCGCTGGGTCTCGGTGCTTTCATGGGAATGAAGCCTGCCTTCATAGAATTGTTCAGAAATGTAGGTGCACAGGTCCGGGTGCATCCGTCGTGTCGTGGACAAGAAAATTCCTCGGTCCGGGGGCACGATCGCATGTTCCCCCAGCATCCAGTCCAGGCAGGAAAGATCCGCGGGTGGGGGATGTGAGCCCTGAACAACCTGGGGGAGCTGACGGGGGTCGCCGATCAGCACCAGGTTTCGTGCGGCGTTTGACATGCCGATCAGGTTTGCCAAAGACACTTGGCCTGCCTCATCAACAAACAGGTAGTCGAAAGTATCGGCCAATTCCGGGCGGGAAAAGAGCCAGGCGGTTCCGCCAACCACATGCGCGCCTGTCAGGCGCTGATCCTGATTGCCCTTGATGGCTGCGATGCTCTCGTACCCATCGGGCAAGGGGTCCATACCCTGACCTTCCTTGTGCGCAATCTCCACATCTTCAAGAGTGATGTCCAAATCATCGTCTTCCAAGGCATCGACACAGCCCATCAGAACATTTCGGATCGCAGCATGGCTGTTTGAGGCGACCCCGACACGCTTGCCGTCCCTGACAAGGGCCAGGATGGCCCGGACTGTCACATAGGTCTTACCGGTGCCAGGAGGGCCCTGGACCGGCAAAACGGTCTCGTCCATGGCGCCTACCGCGGTCTTCAGGGTTTCTACGGGATCCCCGTTAGGGTCGTCTTGCAACGCGAAGCCGTTCTGAAACCTGGGGGGATTTCGGGACAGAAGGTCATCCGCGGCGCGGTTTGCCTTAGCACCGCATTGATCGGACGCTACTGCTGCGATCGCATCAGGGATCGGGTCGGACTTAATGGCGAAGTTAGGCAGCAAATTAAGACGGTCGGGAAGATCGACACCCTGGGCCTTTCCAATGCGCAAGGTTAGCGAATGATTTCCTCGATCAATCCTTCCAACACTCAAGTTAACAGGCTGTCCATCTGGAAGAATGTGCACGGCTGACTTTCCGGCACGGAGCTTGGTCTCCTGCAAGGGGTAGGTATAGTCTCGGGCCCAAGATTTCTTGTCTGTCATCTGAGGGCCGACCGCGCGCAGACCTGCCAGGCAATCCAAGTCGTCACATAGCTCTTCAAAAGACTTCTGAGCTGCGTCAAATACGGCCCATGCCGCCGGCTTTCCCTCACGCCAGTGGAATATACCGAGATCGTATAGAAGTTGCTGGCGTTCGGAGGGCAGGTCCGAGGCCTCCAGCATTTCTTTCAATTCTTGTGCGGCCTCTTCCTGAACTTGGACCTTCTCGGAATCGGGCTCGACGAGGTCGTGCCAGGTTTCCATGTCATCGGGCCGGATCGACAGCAGCCAGTCGCGCAGCAGTTCGGTCGAAACACAGTCGATGCGGTTGTAATCCTCGATCTCGTCGAGGATGTCCTGTCCCCCGGCTTCGCGCCAGTTCTCGTAGGCCACAACAGAGCCGCCGGCGGTGGTCACTTCTCCCTCGCGTTCAACGTCATAGAAGGCTTCGAGATATTTGATCGAATAGGACCGTTCCGAGGCGACAACACCACCACGCACAACGCTGTATAGATCAATAAACCGGTGTTCCCTCAGCCAGCCATCCAATTGAGCTTCGCCCATGCCATGCTGTGTCGTCAGGCGGCGAAGGGCCGTGATTTCGTAAGGAGCGTAGTGATAGATGCGGGCTTTCGGGTGGCGACGGATGCGCTCTTCGAAGAAGGCAAACAGTTCTATCAGGGCCTGCTTTTCCTGGGCACGATTATGCGACCAGAAAGCCGTGAAATTCTCTCCGTCCCAGAGTCCGTGTAGGTATTCCAGACCATCCGCTCCGGCCTCTTCGTAATGCGGATCCCCTTCGATGTCGTAGAATAGGTCTCCTTCGGCAGGACGCGGCAAAAGGTCAAACCCCTTGCCCGGTTGGCGTGGGCGCAATTCGTGGGATGGAGGGCCGGATTTGCGGGCTTGTTGAAGCCGTGCCTGTGACGTCAGTTTACCAAGTGTTTCGGGGGCCATGCGCGGCACAGTGCCTCCGAATTCGGAAAGGGCTTGGAGGGTTGTGATCCCATGAGCTTCCAGCTTGCTCACTTGCGACTTGCTGATCCCTGCAACCTCGAAGAGGCTGTCTTCGTCGCGCCATGTCTCCGCACAATGCTCGCGCCAGCGGCAAAGGTCACAGGTGGCGCATGGGATCGGGCGCGTTTGGGCTGGGTCGGAGACGAACTCTTCGAGACGAGCCCGCGCTCCCCGCGCATACGCCGCGTATTCGGCCAGACGAAAGGTGAACCGTTCGCCGCTCCCCAGCACGACATGGGCGTGTTCAGGTGCCAGGCCTTGGATTTGTTCCAAAAGGTCGGAGTAGAGAACCAGTTGCAGAATATGCCCGGGGGCGGGCTTGCGCTTCAATTTGGTATCGGCCACTTCGTAGGAATAGGCGCCGAGATTTGACGGGCGTTCGACACGTTCCAGAAAATCGGAATAGCCGCCCCACATACCGCCTTCGAGGGCGCCTTGAAAAACGATCTCGGGTCCTTCTGCGAGCGCTTCCAAGGTTTTGGTGACTGACTGGGCGAAAGGGATACCGTCTGTATCGATGCCGATAACAGACTTTCCCTGATCCTTCAGAATAGCCAGGTAAGCTGCCTCATGGGCATCGCCGCGTTTTTGCAGCAAAGCGGCATCTTCGCTGTCCTCGACGTCCTTGGGGCCGATACCGTTCAGGCGCAACAGATCCAGTTTCGTCGCGTGTGGACACGCCATGAATTGCATCAGATCGGATGCCGAAAGCCGGAGGGCGCCGTCGTCACGTTTCATGCGCTGACCTCTCTTGTGGCCTGCCGGATCGCCAGCGTCTGGCCTCCCAAACCACGGAACACTTTCTGGCGACACGACAGAACAATAATCTGCATGTCACCGGCTTGCTGGGTCAGGGCGTTGAACATGCGTTCAATGCGGTCGTCATCGGTATAGACAATCGCATCATCCAGGATGATCGGGGCAGGGGTTCCGGATTTGGTCAGAAGACGCGCAAATGCCAGACGAACCAGCAATGCGATCTGCTCTTGGGTGCCGCCGGACAATTGGTCGTAGCTATCCTCGCCCTGCGGACGAGACAGCCCGGTCGGCAGCACACTGTCGGCGTCCAGGGTCAATTCTGCGCCGGGCAACACCATGCTCAGGAGCGGACGCAGTTCATTGCGGATCGGGCCGATGTAGGCGTCATGCGCCTGTTTCTGGGCCTCGGATAGGGCCGCATCGAGCCGTTGAAGTACCTTCACTTCGGCCTGAACCTGTTCGGCATGGGATCGTGCGGTTTCCAGTTTTCCTTCGACTTCCCGAAGTTTTTCCTCGACAGACAGATCCGCTTCGATTGAGATTTCGGTCTCGAGCTTTGCCAGCTGAATATTGACCTCACCCGAGCGTTTGTCGGCCTGATCGACCACATTCTGCGCGCGGGTCGCCCCGGCTTGGGCGAGCGCAAGGTCCGGCGCATTTGCCGCAAGCTCCTGAACATTTTGCTTGGCCTTCTCCAGGGCTCCCTCAAACTCAGGTGATTTTTCTCGCAGCGCCTCCAACTCACGGTCTGCTTCTACCGGATCTCCGATGGTGCTTGTCGCCCGATCGATCCGGTTTTGTCCTTCGTCTCGACGGGCCCGAAGTTCCCGCGCATCCCCGCGTTTGGCATCATGATCGGTGCGAACCCCTTCCAAATCAGCCAGGAGTTGGTTGTGCTTATCTCTTGCGGTGCGGAAGGCGGCGTCTGCATCTGCGGCAGAGGGAAGGGATGCATCTTCTGCGACGGTTTCGGGCAAGCTGGCGATCTCGTCCATCAGGGCCTGCATCCCCTCAGGTGCCACAATCCTCAGTTTTGCGTTCGCATCTCGCAGGGTGTCTTCAGCAGATTTGCGTTCTTTTTCAGACTGCCGGGCTGCCTGCAGCGTCGAGCAACCAGCCGCTTCGAGCGCAGCGTCGAATTCTGCCTGCGCCTCATCCAATGCGGCTTCCTCACGTTGTTCAGCCGGGTGCACGCGGATGGACCCAACTCCGGCGACAGCGATGTCTCCGCCATCGGGCAGGGCCACACGATGCCCGGGGGCCAAAGGATTGCCATCCAAGGACACCCGATCCTGTTGACCGGCATCTGCCGTCCAAGTGATGGCAGCGGCCGAGGCTTCGCGGGAACGCTTCAAAAGGTCGAGCTCCTGCCAAGCCTCTTCCAGTCGCTCCATCTGGCCGGCATCAGGGGACCCGCCGATCGTTTTTCTGGCGGCTGCGGCCTCGGAGGAATGGCCTTGGGCCTCTTCCAGGCGCTTTACCAACTCCTGCCGACGGTCCGCCCCTTTTCGGTCGGCCTCAGCAGCCTGTGCCGCATCACGGGTTTCTTCTGCAGAGATTTGGTTTTTTCGTGCCTCCTGCTCTGCGATCTTGGCCCTTTCCAAACCCTGTGTTGCCGCGTCCAGTTGATCCTCGGCCCCGGCAACGCTCTGCTGGAGTTCATCCAGTGCTTTCTTCGCGTCGCGGAACTCCGACAACTGTTCTTCAGCCGTTTTGATCCGGCCCTGATGGGCCTCCAGTACAAGCCGAGCTGTTTGCTGGGCTTCGTCCGCTTTTGCCTGGTTTTCCTGGTGGGCCTCAGATGCCTTCAATGCAGCTCGAGCAGCCTCCAACGCGTCCACTCTTTCCTTCATGGCAACGGGATCAACAAGCGCGGTTTTTTCGTCCTGTAACGCGCGCCGTTCCACCAGCTTGGCGCGCAGCTGTTCGACCTTGCTCCGCAAATCCACCCTCTGGTCGTCCAAGTTTGCGACGGTTTGCTCTGCTTCCCAGAGAGGCCCGTGTTTTTTGATGGCGCCTGACTTGGTCAGATAGGTCTCAAGATCGCTTTTCAACCTGGCGCGAATCTTCTCCATCTGGCGGCCACCGGTGATGTCTTCGATCTCGCCTGCCACGGAGGACAGCAGATCGCGCCGCGCGGCCAGCGTGTCGTCATCCTTCCCGGAATGGAGTGATGTCAGCCCCTGACGCACCCAAAGCAGGCCGGCCGGGCCACCATCCTTGGGTGGTTTGATCAGGGAGCGGATCCACTCCTCGGCGTCTTCGGCCTGCTTGATCAGGTGACCATCTCGATGAACCGTGACACTCTGTTGACCTTTCTTTGACGAGAACACCTTCGAAACCCGGTAGGATTGTCCATCCACTTCGATGTCGGCAGAAATTTCAGGGTTGCCACCTGCATGTGGTGCAAGGCTGGCCGCCTCTTTCTGCTTCCAGGATTTGGCCTCGAAGAAAAACAGCGCATGCATGGCGTCGAAGAGGGTCGATTTCCCCTGTTCATTCGGTGCTGCGAGCACATTCAGACCCGGACCAATATCAGTTATTTCAACGGGTTGCGTGAAGCGACGGACGTTGTTCATACGGATCGACAGGAGTTTCATTCCGCGGCCTCCTTCACAAGGCTGTAGAGTCGCGTCAGCGCCGCGTCGGCGATGTCCCTGTCTGATCGGGCAAGGTCGCCGTCATCTGCTTCTTCCTTCAAGGCCTCAGCAGCGATGCGAAGGGCCCCACCGCGGGCAATCTGATCCAGATCATCGGGTTGGTATTCAGTGTGAAGCTGGTGGTCGCTCCATTCGAAATGGCAAAATTCCGGGGCGATCCTTTGGATCTGCTCCATCAAAGCCATCCTCTGATCAAGGTGGACGTACCCCTGAAGGTGCAACTTGACGAGCGTGTTGCGCCAATTGCTGCTGTCGTCTGGCAGGAGTTCCATGAGATTGGATACCGCATCAAGCCCGGGCGACAGCGGCAGCTCCAGTTCCTGCCAGTCATATTTTCCCATCGGGATATCCGTGACCACCGGAACATTGCCCGCGGCGTCGAGCGAGACCAAAAGGCAGGTGCCGCGCCCAGTGTGCTTGAACCGGTCCCGTTCCGGCGCGCCCGAATAATGTGTGCGCGGCGTGATCTCCAGGGCGCCGTGCCAATCACCCAGAGCCAGGTAGTCCAGGTTGGCGCGTTCGGCACGATCGGGCGGGATGGTCTCTGCACTGGGTTCGTCTGGGCGGAAATCCACGACACCACCGTGCGCAAGGCCGATGCGCAAAGCCCCATCAGGTGTTTCTTGATGCATCATGGCCTCGGTCAGATCATACCCCGATTTTCGGCGCGGGCAGGGGGCGGGCAGAAGATAGGCCCCTTCGGTGATGGCGACTGGCGTATTGTCGCGCAGCACCTTCACGTTTTCAGGGGCATGTTCCGCGAAGGTCTGCCAGATCAGATCGGCCGTCAGGCTGTCGTGGTTGCCCGGAATGATCCACCAGCTCAGCTGATCCGCCTCTGCCATCGCCGTAATGGTTTGCCGAATGAGGCGGGGCGAAGGAGTTTCCTGGTCGAATGTGTCGCCGGCAAGAAGGATGTGTTCAACACCGTGTTCATCCGCGGCCTTGATCAATGCAGGAATGATCTCGGCATGTGCCTGGCGAAGATCTGCGGTCACATCCTCATCAAATCGTCCATAGGCTTTGCCCAGATGAAGGTCAGAGGTGTGGAGGAAACGAATTCCTGTCATCGTGCAAGCCTTTCGTGGCGAATGGAAACCCAGCGGGTGTGTTGAGGCCAACATGTCATGCGGGGGTGTCAAAACCTGTCATGGTCTTCGGTGGGTGTATGGGAAAAATTCTTGAGGTGTGGAACGTAATGTGAACATGTTCAGGGTAGTGCGTTGAAATCGCCGCGTTGGAATCCCTTCACCAATTTGGCCAGTTGCGGTGGGTGGAGGACTTCTACGCTGTCTCCCCACTGGTACAGATGCCACGCCATTTCCAACCAGCCAGAGGCTGCAAATCGAACGTCGAGTGACCCATCTTCTTGGAGTTCAGCCTGTTGGGCCGGATGGAAATGCCACTCCGCCGCACGTTGGGCTGCATCTGGAGTGAACCTCCAAAGAACCGGGCCATATTCATCGGCGCTCTGAAATGATCCGAAAGCATGGGCTGCGTGGTCGTTGAGATCAAAATTCGGATCGCGGTCGAAAAACTCGTCGATCACTTCAGCTGAATCGATCAAATCGAGCCGGAAATGTTTCATGGTCTGTTCGCCCGGGCTTTTCGCGACCAGGTATCGGCGGGCACCGAGGAGGACGCCGTATGGTTCAACCAGTCGTACCGTGCCTTTGTAGGAAAAGTGCAGCAGATAGGGACCTCGGATGGCATCCGAAATGGTTTCACTGATTTCCTTCGAAATTTGCGTTGAGGGTCCTGGCCTGGCTGCCACACCGTAAGCTTCCAGCATCCACTCAGCATCGGCTTCCAGGCGACGTGCCTCCCGGGTGGGCAGCGCTGCCATCAACCGATCCCGGAGCGCGGCAAGCGCATTCCTTTGTCGAAGGTCTCCGTTCTCTGACAGCCTTTCAATTGAGTAGTCGAGGGCTTCGAGTTCTTCGTCTCCGTGCATTTTCAGTCGGGCCAGCGGGGATTCGCGAAGGGTCCATCGTTTTGTGCGATCTGGATCAATCAAGATTTCAACGGCGATGGGAAAGGCTTGTTCCAAGGCGTTAGTCATGCGTTGTGCAGTACGTCTCGCTACCTGGAATTCATCTTCGATCTCTTGCAGGGTAACACCCCGATGCCTGGCTGCAGCGAAATCCGCAAGACGCAACAAATCAATAGCTTTTGAGTAGGACATTGATTTTCCGAAAAATAATGGTTTCGGACAGAGTATTGAATTGTGCGGAAGGGGGAGTCAATCGGTGGTTGTGGTGGGGCGCCTTTCAACCACAAAGGCGCTCCTTGCGGAATCTTCAAACCACAATTGCGATTCTTGGCCTTCGAAGGAAAAGTCGCTTAAGTGAGCTACAGGAGCGGCATCAAACCGTGACAGGTCCACCGACCTGTTTTCTTGCCATGCCCTACCATGGCCACAAAGTCCGGCCATTTCAAAGTTGCTTGTCGGATCGCACCAACATTTCCTTTTTTGTTTGTCATACAATGCCGGTAGGTCCACTGTGCGGTTATTTATTAAAATGGTTAACCCACTAACCTTTTTTCTCCGCTGGAGAAAAAACGCCACCCTCTGGCCAACGCCTGACGGCAAATGTTGAAAAATTTGATCCTGTTGGCTGGCTGCTCGGGAAAAACGTGCGCCGTTGGATTCCTGCTTGCATAGGGAAGATTGTCGCTTAGCATCACGACACCTCACTGCATGAAGGCGTTGGATTTGTGATGGCCGGTATCGATAATGTCTACCGCGACAGCGTGCGTGAGCGCGATCTCGACAATTTCCTCGTCGAGGAGCTTTTCGCGTCGAAAGAGTTTCGAGACTGGGTGCTGTCCCGTCTGGACGGAGCCTTCATTCCGCCCGGAGAAGGTGAAATCAAGCTGAGAAAATCTCCGCTGCGCGCAAGCGCGGACGGCCGTCAGACCGACGTTCAGATCGGATGGTTCGAACGGAGCGAATTGCGCGCCTGCGTTCTGATCGAGAGCAAGGTAGGCTCCGGTTTCACCCCGGGCCAAGCCGAAGCATATGCCCAAGAGATCGAGGCCGCGCGCGACCGGCTCGGAGCGACCGCGGCAGCGGGCTTGCTGGTCGCTCCCGCTGCGCGTTTCTCGGCCCTTGTCCATGATGGAGCGTTCGACGCCGAGCTCTCGATCGAGGAGATTGCCGAATTTCTCCAACAGCGGCGCGCGCATTTGCCCGGCAATGAGCTGGCGTTGCGGCTGGAGGCGCGGATTGAATTGCTCGACGCCCTCTCTGGGAAGCGTGCCGTGGGCAGATGGAGCGGAGGCGAGACAATTGAGGAGAAGCGCGATTTTGCGACGCCCTATGAAGAAATGGCCCGCAGGATTCTACCTGAACTCAGGGTGCGGCCTTCAGTAAACAGTAAGAAGGCCACCACCAGGATATTCGAAGGTTTGGAGGTGCCCGGCCTCCCGGCGCTCAAACTCCGGCACGAATTTGGAAAGCAGGAAGCTTGGAAATACGCCAATATCCAGGTGTCCGGAAGGGCTGATGCCCTTTCGGCTGTCCGGGCAAGCGGGCTTCTGGAAGGAACGACGTACAAAGCTGAGAAGGCCAACAAATCGCTTGCAATCAGGGTGATAACGCCAGGGATTGATGAGACGAAACCCTTCCACACCGAGCGCCATAAAGTCGAGGAATCTCTGCGCGCGATCCGTGACATGATCGACTGGATGAAAGCCAACAGCGCCGGACTTGCAAAGGTGCTCGATCAAGATCCACCAAAACGGTAAAAATGCGTCTTTGTCGATTCCCGCCTAAAGAAATCAATCCGCTGTCAGCGTATTTCCTGGCGCGCGCGCAGCTGCCGAGGTCGCATTGCTCGCGGAAGGGTCTTGTGCACCTCGCAGCGCCTTTCAACCGCAAAAGGCGCTCCTTGCTGAATCTTCAAACCACACTTTCGATCCTTGGCCTTCGAAAGAAAGGTCGCTTAACTGAGCAACATGAGCAGCATCAAACCGGGACGGGCCGAGGCAGCCTGAGAGGAAAAAACCGAACTTGTTGGGTGCGGGCCGGGGCGTTCACCCGATGGATCAAACAAAACGATTTCTCAAATTCCGCAATGAACACATCTCCTGTCCATCAATAGCAATGGAACAAAGGAGAACGAAATGCCGTTCCAGAATTTCTTGTCCGATCTCATGCTTGAGACCATTTCAAACGGATATCTGCTTCTCGAAGAGGAGAGGCGGATGGTGCGCTTCCGGCTCTTCACAGAAGAATGCTCGGTGTCCGGGCTTCTGTGTAGCCGCCCTGACTGGTCAGATGAACGCGGTCGTCCGGGGTTGATGCCCGTAATCGACGAAGTGGTTCTGATTGAGGGAGAATCCAGAACGACCGTACCGCAACCGTCAGACAATATGGTCGATGTCTACGATGTGCTTCGAGAGCGTCTGTCGCCTGAGAAGCTCTACACCAAGGACGATGAGCTGGGCTGGTTGTTGACCTCCTTCAAGTCGAAGCCGCTTTGTGAGGCCCAAGAAAAGGTCGCGTGACATCGATCGAAGACTAAAACAATGAAAGAAGCCGGCACCCGAGAGGATGCCGGCTTCTTTCTTGATTTACCCAGCAAAGAACGCCGCGATTTGGGCGGCACGACGCCTGTCGATAAGCATCTGCCGTGCCGACATGAAAGCTTTCCAGCATTCCATCAGCCAGCGCTTCTTTTCCAACTCGCGATCCCACAGGTCGTCGTAGCTGGTATCCGTTTCCAGCGCGTAGGACCCGTATCCGTCCCGATGCTCGTTGAGATCTTTGACGAGCGCCTTTTTCATCTTTGGCCAAATGTGCTCATCATGGATCGAGAAAACCTCGCCCTCATCCAACCGGATAAGAGTTTCGCCAATCTTGGCATGGGTCATCCCGTCCACTTTGGGCAGGATTTCCCGCCAATTCTTGGCGAGCGCCCGGCCGGATTGGATGGCCTGGAGGGCGAGGAATTCGAGGTCGGGCAGAGCTTCCTGGTCTCTTGTCATGACGTTCTCCTCATGCTGCCAGTTCGAAATCGAAGACCGGGATGACGGCCTCCTTGTCGATGGATTCCATGCGATCGCGAAGACCATCGGTCAGAAGGCAGATGTCTTCGACCATTGGCTCGGACGGGTCGAGGTCCGCGAAAAGCGCGGTTTCGAGCGTGTCCGGATAACCGACGTTTTCGAGAGACAGCACTTGATAGAGCGCGACGAGGTCGAGCTTGACCTTGCGCGTCAGGTGACGCGCCCTCGACAGGCTGTCGAGGAGCGACTGAACGCGTCGGAGCGCGGGAGCACCGCCGAGCAGGAGCGCTGCGTTTTGCAGGGCTTCATCGTGTGCAAATAGAAACTCCAACAGGGCACGGGTGGCCGGCGAGAGTTTGGTATTCATGGGCATTACCTCCAGTGGTTTCGGGGTGGGCGCCGCCCGGAATGGACGACTCAAGATTTCCTGGAGTGGTTGGGCCCGCTTCACTTGATGTGTTCTGTGGTTCTCCTTTTTCCTGATGAGGCTGGTTGAGGTTCGGGGATTTCCCTGTGTCTCACGGAAGGGACGCAGGGAAATTCCAGATCCCTCAATCCTGCCCATGAATTCATCGGTCGCCAGTCGGTTCGCGAAGGCGCATTGCGCGTTGCCCAAAGGCATTTCGTCGGTCGTTTTTAGGATGTTGAGCCGGGTCTGGATTTAGTGCGGCATGTTGAGGAAGTTCCGGCGATGGGTGGATTTTGTTGAAAACGGTCGCTGATCACCCCGTGCGGGTGATGATGCCCCTTTTTCAACATGACGCGGAAAATACAGAAATTACAGGGGTTTGTGGAGGCCAACGGGTTCCGCTGACCGCCGTTAGATATCCAGGTCCACGCCGGTTCCGCGGCAGGATGCGAGGAAGCTACCGAATTCCTGGGCAGCTCCAATACCTTCGGAATGGTCGTAGTGGCGGGCCGTCGTTGCCGCCGACTTGTGGTCGAGCAAAGACGTGGCAGCCCGCCCACCTCCAGCCAATGTTTCGCTGGCTTCGGTCGCAGCATTGTCTCGCAAGCGCTGAATGGGGATCCTGACCCCAAAGGCCTTCTCGGTCATGTTGCCGGTCAGCCTGCCAATTTGCTTTTCGCTGATTGCCGCGTTCCGAGATTTGACGGATGGGAACAGTACCAAACCGTCGTCGAAGATTGGGCGAAACGATTGGCGGTACTCCCGGAGCGCCGCTGCCAATTGGGCGTTTCGGAATGTCCGAATGAAAGGTTCACCTTGTTTTCGGTCTTCCGGGAGTTTCAGCATCGAAGCGGGGATGCAGACCTGGATCGTCTCGCTGTCGAGCAGCCTGATTGTGCTGTCGAGCTCGAAGCATGATAGGGCTCGAGCGCGCTGTGGCACCGCCGTGCCAGTTGCAAGGATCAAACCGTTCCGGAATTGCAGGGCTGCGTGCAGACCCCGCATTGAGCGCGATCTGGCTTCCTCGATGTGATGAAATCCGAGAGCATAGATTGCAGATGCGCCGACGAGTTGCGCACCCGTCTTGGTGCTCGGACCTTCGGTTTTTGCACGCTCGCGCCAGTCGTTGGCAACGAATTCGCAGGCAGGGGATGAGAAGCTTGGCTCTACAAGTGAAACGCCACCCAGGATACGCAACATGTAGTCTGAAACCGAACGAATGGTCGCGGCCTGCCCACGCGTTTCATCGCTTTCGAGTAGGCGGTTTCCGAAAGCTTCGAGCTTTGCACCGGTAGGCGACAGGTCGAGACCGGAATGAGAACAGAAGTCTTTCCATCTCCTCATCGCGTAGATGACCGATATGAAATAGCTGGCGCTCCAGATTTTGCTCCCTTTGACCCGCTTTCCCTTCCTGGACAAAACCATGTGTTCGGCCATGGGTTGCCGCCACGTTGCGGGTAGGTGCCAGATGGCTTCCTCGACCTTTTCCCATGCAGATTTGGGGGTCGGTTTCGGCGTGACACGATGGCTGCGCAGGATCTGCCCGAAATGCGTGGTCGGACTTGGCCCCCATTTTTCACTCGCCAAGCGTTGAACATGAGCGAATTCGGCCAGGGCTGTTGCGCCGACTTCATCAACGCGCTGTTGCAGGTGGGCCGACAGTTCGGCCCTCCCGGGGACTGGATCTTCCAGGGTTGCAGAACGGATGTCCTCGATGAGCTGAAGATGCTGGTTGTCGGTCATTTTTTGCTCCTTGTTGAGCCCCTCCTTGGCGAGGTGGCGTCGAAATTCACGTTCAGCTTTTCTTGCCACTCATCCAGAACGAGCGTTTCATCGAGCTCGGCGTAGTAGTCGAGGGTGGTTTGCAGGCTTTTATGGCCCAACAATCGCTGCACTTTTGGCAGGTTATCCGGGCTGTCTTTCAGCCAGATCCATCCGATTAGGTGACGGTAAAGATGGGGGTGAATGCTCACCCCGACATGCCTCTCCAAAAGACGGGTCACTCGCTTCAGCAGCGTGCTGAAGTGTTTGCTCTGCGCTTTCTCGCCTTGAGATGGAAACAGGTAGGGGTTTTGCTTGTCTTCTGGTCGGAGGATGCGTGGGCGAAGAACTTCGAGATAGTTCCTCAACAGGCGACTGGTTCGCTCACTCAGCGGAATAGGCAGGTCTGCATCGCCTTTACCGCGCATTTTCACCTCGATGGCCGGGATGGTAAGCCGGGCCCGGTCGCCTTGCCAGGAGACCCAATCCAGCCGAGCACGCAAAACGTTGTCGCTTCGGGGTGCTCGGCTCATCAGGATGTCGTGTGCCAATGCCGCCATCACGTCGCGGATCAGGTCACTATCCATGACATCGACCTTGGCAGGAAGCGTGCCTGTCTTCCTTCCTTGCAGACGCCGGCGCCTGTCGATCTCCGTGTTCACGTTCATGATCACGGTGTCCGTAAGGTTCATCGTCTGGAAGATCTTTTCCTCGGTGAACTGATGGAGTTTTGCCCGATTTCTTGGAGAAATTCCTTTGAAGCCGGGATTGTGAAGCGCGATGAGATCGGAAATCTCTGCCAGATCCTTAGCCGAGCGCCCTATGAAATCTGACGCAATCTTACGTATTGCCTTCAGGACACTTGAAACATAGCCGCTCGGATAGTCGCTCTTGTTACCGTCCGCGAGCGTTGCCGCACCGACTTCGAGAAACTCAGGGTCTGTGAGCTCGTCGATTGTTTCCGGGACAACGTCTGTTGCGGCGACAATGGCCTTTGCCATGGAGATGACATAGCCCCGGCGGCAAGCCAAAGTCTTGTCGGCCCACCGGCTTTTGCCGGTCAAAAACCCCTTCGAAGCCATGAGTTCAGGCGCGCCTATTTCTTTTGGTTTTCCAGAGCGGGCATGCCGTTTTTTCTTTGCGGCCCTAAGGCGCGCCATCTTCTCAGAAGCCGGCTTTTCCATTGCATCGAGAGAAGCGATGAATTCGGTTCGTGACAGCCCGTCTCGGGACATTTGGCCCGTGGCCCACGGCGCAACCCGATTGTCGAACTCTTCGAGCAACGATACGAGTTCGGAAACGCAGACGCCAAACTTGTCGCGGCCATCTTCGAAAGGGTGCGAAGGGGAGGTAAATCCGAACCTCGAGAATTCGGGGTGCTTGGACATGGTGCGCAGCAGGCTTGCAATCTCCCGGACGTGTTTTTCACATTGTGCTTCGCCCTTGGCAGAGACCTCGATCCGATGGCGATAGTATTCCGCCAATGTATCTGCTGAAATCTGGCCGGGTTGAATGCCCTCGTCATGCAGGAAGAGGAGAAAGGAACCGGAAATCAGTCGAGCGGATACAGGCAGATCGCTTTCCCGGATCGCTTCGTGGGCCTCTTTGTACACTCCGCAGATGTCGTCGATCCTACGACTGCGTTGCCGAGACTGCCCGCTTCCTACGGCAGCCACTAACATGGAACGGTAGGTAGACATGCTTCCCTTGCTAAGATTGAAGCTTGCAGGAGTATGGCGGTCAAAAAAGTCGATCACGTCCTGCTTGCAGACAACCTTCAGCTCAGGCACCCAGTCGGCATTCCGGCAAAGCCACCCCAACCGCGAACTCAGTGATTTGTTCCCGGCGTCCCTGGCTTCCGCGATCAGGTCCGAATAGGTCCGGGGAGGCTCGGCTCCAAGCTTTGAAAGATCCTGGCCTATGGCATCTGATAGGGCAACGAGAGTCGTGTGGCGGGGTTGAAGCCCGGGGATGTTTAGAATGTCGGCCACGGCTTTTGCGTTCAGCCCCGCACGTAGCGAGAGCGATCGCCGAGATTCACCGCTGGTTTCGAGATAGTCATTCAGGGTTTGCACAAGTGTCATCTTGCTTGCTCCAGCTCAAAGGGTGATTGGTTAATCGAGGTCGAGATCCGGCCTTCCGATCTCAGGCCGGACTCGAAGCTCGAAGACCGCGAGCCACTCGTCTTTGACTGTCCAGGATTTTCCCAGTTTTGCTGCCTGCAGCTTGACCAGCCCGTTCGGTGTCGGGCAGCCGTGGTTGATCCAGTCCCGGATCGTGTGCGGGTCGCGCTTGAATATTTCGGCGATTTCGTTGGTTGAGTAGTACTTTGGCGTTTTCATTGGTTTCCTCCCTTTTTCTGGAGAGGAAATGGTTCCCTGAAGCGCCGAGCGGAAATTTTCTAAGAAATAATAATTGCGGTCCTTTGTTTGTGTTCTTGGTCGCCGATATTTGTTTGTCGGAGCTTTGTCGTGACCGAAAAATGGGTCACGCCAGTAATAAGAAATCTATTTCCTGTCTGCCCCAAATCTTCCGGATCAAACCGCTGTTTCCGTGGTTTCCGCAACAGACCGACTTCCCCGTCAGTTGAAATGAAACGGAAAACTGACGATGAATATGAATTTCTCCTCGACTGGTGTTTTGAGGGACGGATCTGGAAGGTTTACTGGGCAGGGTGCATTCGACACGGACTTGCCAACGCCAAAAACCAAATTCACCACACTTACGGAGGTGGACGGCGATCTGCGCGAAGCATTGGAAGGTGCCGATGAGGTTCTCGCAAGCTGTGCAGAAACAACCTGCGGCGTTGCCACCGTTGTATGTCGCGCAAGCCCTGGGGCAGGGAAAAGCCGACTGGCAAGGCTATTGATGGCGGAAAAGGCGCGCCGGGACGAGGAATGCCGCGTGTCATTCCACTTGCCAACCTTGGATCTTGCCGAGGAAGCCGCCAACGAGGCTCGCGATCTTGGCCTGAAGGCGCAAGCAATACGTGGCCGTTCCGCTAAGCGCCCAGATGGCTCGGGAACGATGTGTGCTAAAGTCGATCTTGTTGAACGCGCCAGCCGTTTGGGGATCGGTGTTCGTGACAGTTTTTGTAGGCGCGTTGATGAGGATGGGAACGAGCAACGGTGCCTGCACTTTTCCCATTGCGCATATCTGCAACAATTCCGCACCGAGGCGGAGCACGCTTTCCTCGCTACAAACTACCTTTCACTGCCAGATCCGGTCGAGAAATGCGATCTGCGGATCGTTGACGAAACTTTTTGGCAGCAGTTCCTGTCGATCAGGGATGTTTCGACTGTAGCTTTCATCGAGCCTCGCACCTTTTTTCCAAGGTCAATGGCCAGCGACCATGCGGGCCTACTGGATGCCGCCAAGCAGGTCGTGGCGGCGTTGATTGACGGCTCGTCTCCGTTATCTCTTCCGTTTACATCCGAGGATTATTCCAAGTTTTCCGCCTTGGAATGGCAGGGAAAGGCACCAGACCCCGATCTGGCCCCTGATCAGAGCGGTGTTCTTCAAGACCATCTCCTGAAACATGCCGAGTTTTGCTTTCGTCAGGTCTCCAAGTTTTCGGCGATTTGGTCTGTCTTGGCTGATGCAAAGGAGGCCGGCCTTTCAGAGACAGAGCGGCTTCGCCTGCGCACGGATGGTGACAGGCATTTCATCCGGATACTGCGCCGCAAGGAGCTTTTACATTCCGAACCGATGCTGGTGCTTGATGCGGATGCCGACGACGACATCCTTTCTGCCCTCGGCTGTGATGTACGGGCAAAGCACGAAGTCGCGCTTCGTCCCAATGCAAAAATCACACAGCTTCATGACCGTCGCATGACGAATGGGAGCCTGCTGACCAAGCCTGGCATTCGGGAAACTTGGCGGCAGATCATCGCCCGGGAAGTGCTCATCGACAAGTTGGGACAGGGTAGTGGTGTGCTGGTCGGCGCGACACGCAAGGTCGTCCGTGCATTCTTCAAGGATGCCGGGCACTCCTTCGATGGAATGACCGAAGAACAGGTTTCCGAATTCATGCTCGAGACAAAGTTGCACGGAGCCCAATGGTTGTGGTTTGGAGGTCGTGCGCTCGGTTCGAACAGGTACAAGGACTGCTCGAGCGTCGTCGTCATGGGACGAGAGGAATTGCCGGTAACAGCGCTGGAGGATCAGGCACGGGCGCTTTGGGGAGATACTCCAGGGAAGCCGCTTGAACTAATCGAGCCTGATGAGACCGGTATGCTTCGGATGCCTACCGCCACGGTGCCTTACGAAATGACGAATGGATCAGCCAAGGCGGTACAGGCACCTTGTCACCCCGACCAGCGCGTCCGCCGTTTGCAGTTGCAGTCGCGCGAATTCTCAACTCGTCAGTTGATTGAACGCCTTCGTCTGGCCCGATCGTCCTATCCAAAACGGGTGATCATTGGATGCAACATTCCGATCCCGGGAATGCCGGTTGATGATTTGATTTCGTGGCAAGAATTATCTCCGCGTCGAATTGAAGCTGCGGCTATCGACGGTTTGCTCGGATCAGGTGGAGTTAGATTGTCGCCGGATGGCCTGGCGAAGGCCGCTCCGAATGTTTTCCCGACACAGGAGGCTGCTCGCACATATTTGAAACGGAACGAAGTTCGGTTCTCGTTTGCATGTGATAGTGATAACGGGAAATTCTTAGGAGACCGACTGCAATTTGCCTCCCTAAGGCGGAATGTTCGGCATGCGCGCAGGGAAAGCGCACTATTGTTGCGCCTTAGTGGTGACATCAGGGGTGACGCAGAGCGCCTGTGGGGTGACTTGAAAACATTCGAACTCGTGAAATGCTAACAAATCCCGGCATCGAGATTCACAAACCAAACGGAATTCCTTGTTCTCCTGAGATGATGGGCGTTGCTTATCGACTTTCGCATTTCAGCCACTTTAATCGTAACCGGTGTCGTGTTCCCACACTTACGGCATAGCGGCTGATCTGCGATTCATGGGCTTCTTTGAATTGTGGAGAGTTTCTCGATGGGAGCTACAAGCGAGTTTCTGGCAAGGGTGCCGCGGCGTTCGGACGGTAAGCGAGATTGGCCTCCGGAGCTGAAAGCGCGGATCGTGGCGGAGACGTTGATTGAGGGCGAGACGGTCAACGCGGTTGCTAAGCGATATGAGCTGATCCCAAGCACTGTGTCTGATTGGCGACGGATGGCGCGGCAAGGCAAGCTGGTTCTTCCAAATTTGGAGGGGATGGATTTTGTTCCTGTTGAGATCGAGACGCCTGCGCCTGTAGCCGAGCCTTTTCCCACCACGTCGTCCAGGACGATTGATGTGATCAAAGGCAATGTCACCGTTCGTCTTGATGCCACAACACCCGCGACACGGATTGCCGAGATCGCAAGGGCCCTGTCCACGTGATCACACCAACTCATAAGGTGCGGATCTTTGTGGCCAGCGATCCGGTGGATTTCCGCAAGGGCCATGACGGGCTGGCCGCTCTGGTGCAAAGCCACCTGCGCCAGAAGCCATTCGACGGGTCCGTCTATGTGTTCCGCGCCAAGCGGGCGGATCGGCTGAAGCTGATCTATTGGGACGGCAGCGGGCTGGTGATGGCGTACAAGCGGCTTGAGGATAACAGCTTCAAATGGCCCGCGATCAAGAACGGGGTGATGCGCCTGGAAGCGGCCCAGTTTGAAGCGCTCTTTGCGGGTTTGGATTGGCGGCGGGTGCAGCCCTTGGAGGTGGCAGAACCTGCTGCGGCGGAGTGACTCACGGAGGTGTTTGCGCGGGTCATTATCCTCTTGTTTTGTTATGGAAGCGGGCATGAATATGCCTGACGAATTGCCCGATGACATTGCCGAACTGAAGGCGATCATCCGTGCGCAACAGGACCAGAATGCGCGGCTTGAGGCCTTGGTCGCCTCCTTCAAGAAGGCACTCTTTGGGAGCAAATCCGAGAAAGTAGATCCAGCCCAATACGAACTGGAACTCGAAGATATCGAGACGGCCATCGCTCAGGTCGAAGCTGAGATTGATGCGGACGAACGCACCGCACCCGTTCGACCACCGAAGCCGCGCCAGACCAACCGGGGATCACTGCCCAGGCATCTGGAGCGGGTGGAAGTAGTCATTGAGCCTGAGCTTTCCTGCCCCTGCGGGGCCGAGCGTCATGTTATCGGCGAGGATGTCAGTGAACGGCTGGATATTGTCCCCGCCCAGTTCCGGGTCATTGTCACCCGCCGCCCAAAATACGCCTGCCGGTCCTGCGAGGTTGGGATTGCCCAAGCCCCGGCACCCGCCCATATCATTGCAGGCGGCATGCCAACCGAGGCCACTTTGGCCCATGTGCTCGTCTCGAAGTATGCGGATCACTTACCACTTTATCGGCAGGCCCAAATTTACAGCCGCCAGGGCATTGACCTGGATCGCTCGACCTTGGCTGCTTGGGTCGGCAAATCGGCGTTCGAACTGACCCCGGTCTATGACGCCCTGATGGTCGATCTGAAGCGTTCCACCAAACTCTTCATGGATGAAACGCCTGCCCCAGTCCTTGCCCCAGGACGCAAACGCACCAAAACCGGATACTTTTGGGCCTTGGCCCGCGATGACAGGCCATGGGGCGGCGAGGACCCGCCCGGTGTCGCCTTCACCTATGCGCCGGGGCGATCCGGTCAGCATGCGGACAAGATTTTGAACGGCTTCAGCGGCATCCTGCAGGTGGATGGGTATGCTGGTTACAACCGCCTGCTCAAACGCCCTACGCAGGATGTGACACTGGCCTATTGCTGGGCACACGCGCGGCGTAAATTGCACGATGTCACCCAGTCCAGCGAGGCTCCAATCGCGCAGGAAGGCTTGGCGCAAATCCAGGCGCTCTACCGCATCGAAAAAGACCTGCGAGGCCTGAGCGCCGACCAACGCTATGCTGCACGACAAGAACGCTCAAAACCCATCATCGATGACTTCGAGCTTTGGCTCGCCCAAAACCGCGCCCGCGTCTCGGTCAAATCGCCAACCGGAGAAGCCCTGAAATACATCACCAAATATTGGGACGGGTTGATCCTGTTCCTCGCCGATGGCCGCATCGAGCTCGACAACAACGCAGTCGAGCGCACCATTCGTCCCATCGCCCTGAACCGCAAAAACGCGCTCTTCGCCGGTCACGATACTGGCGCACAAAACTGGGCCGTCATCGCGTCCCTGATCGAGACCTGTAAACTCAACGGGCTCGAGCCCCATGGCTATCTGTCAGGTGTCCTGACCGCCATCGCCAAAGGTCACAAACAAACGGACATCAACGAGTTGCTACCCTGGAACTACCCCAAACCCGTGTGACCAGCGCACCGGTTACCTTTAATCTGTTCTCGAGAGCAATTGAGTTTCAAGTAGTTACGAGGAGCTCTGGGCGTATTCATGGCCTTGGCGAATTGGATTATCAGCATGCCTTCAACGAGCTTGGATAACCGCCGAAACCGTGCGAGAAAGATCTCGTGGAATATTCGCAAGAGTTGTGTTGAGGCTAATGTCATACTCAGACTGGATACTTGAACGTTCATTTGGGGGCCTTGGAACTGCCGCTGCGCCTGGCGTGGCAGCCTCGGTCGATGGATGGGTCGATGGCCCATCGGCACCCGGTGCTTTGGAAGCGTGTAATCGCCTTGTACTCAGTGCAACTCGTAAAGATTCTTCGGACTCGGTTTCGACCATAGTGTTGTTGGTTGGCGGAGCAGGTAACGGCAAATCTAAACTGGCCGCCGACACCATTCAGAGGCTTGAGACAGCCAAGTTGATTGGCCACGCTGGAGGTGTTCAGAGACTTTACGAATACGAGCTCGAGTGTGGAAAGCGCCTCAATGTCTTGAACGACGCCACTATTCAGCCCGAAGGCAAATCTACATCCCCGCTGGTGAATGATCTGGTCCGCTCGATGGAGCGGGGAGATCACATGCTCGCATGCGTCAACAGGGGCGTTCTAATCAATGAAATGAGAGGTCTAAGTTCGATCGCGTATAAGGGCTACGAGGCTGCCGCCGGGGCTATCATCGCGTGGTTGCTTGGTCAAGAATTTGAGAAAAGCTGTGAATTGCATTTAGAGGTGCAGGAAATGGCACAAACGGACCATTACTCCTATGGGGTTATCAAGACGGAACAAGACACGGTAGCCGAAGTCCACGTGGTTTTCATGGACCATGCCTCGCTCTTGGAAGAATGGCCCTCAGTGCGAGAGAAAGCGGGAAACCTTCAAGGCCCGGTTTGTTTAGACCCGATTGATGTAAGGCCTCTCGATGCCGAAAGTGGCACGGAAACCAAGCTGGCATTTGGGGTGTGCGTATCTGGGACAAGTGGAAATTTCTTGGATGCCCATGGTGACGATGAGCTCGATCCAATATTGGCCAATGCCAAGGTTCTTTCGTCTTCATTGGTGGCCAGGGGCTGGTGCGCCGTGGCCAGGGGGGCCGAAGTTGTCTCGGGCACCCATTTTACCTATCGCGAATTGTGGGCGCTGTATGTCCATTCGATCGTTGGTCCTGCCGCCCCTGAAACTCTTGCCAAGCTTTCGAGCCATGTGGAACGCTTGATTGGTAAAGCGAGGTCAACAGATAAGGATAAGAGACTTTCGGCCTTGTTGGGGCTCGGTCGATTGAGAGCTCACATGTTGCTCTTTGATGCCGGAAAGCCAAGCGATGCCGATGACGATCTTGTGCCGGTAGACGACTTTGATTGGCCATTGACCTCGAACGAAGCGCTCGCGGCCATGACGCTGGCTGACCCGCTTCGTGATTTTGGCCCAAGCGATGGCGAAGGCTATCGCGAAATCGCAGAACTTGTTTCGGAAATCGAAGAAGGGCGAAAGCCGGGAGAAATGCTCGCGGCGAAGGATCCCAGGTTTGCTGCTATCTGGACTCCTCTTGATGCAGAAATCGAACGAGCGGTCCTACAAGAAACCAAGCCAGGGCGAGACAAGGCGACGATGAAAAGACGTAATTGGCTCCTGGGTTGGTATGGTCGGTACTTCTACAGGATGGTCGGTCTCGCGCGTGGTTGGCCTGCACATTTCAGTTTGATTTCCGAATGGCAAGAATCTTGGCTTGACGCTAACAAACGAGGGTCCCTGTCATCGGCTCTCGAGAATGCATTGTTTGAGATTGTCATGCCAGGTGATGGCCAGCGGGGTGAAACATATTTCTCGATACTCGGCCCTCGTGTTGAACCTGCCAATGGGGCCGCAGCCGGTTCCTACATTGAATTGTCGCGCAGGGATTTTGACTTGAGAGCATCGACAGCAGGAGACCGTATTGAGCTTACTTTTGAAAAAACCATGCGTGGCAGAGAACCGAAACCGGTTGTCGAAGCAGTGCTTGATTTTCACCTCCTGAGGGAAGCGGTTGCTCGCAAAGGTGGGCATGGATTTACGGATTCTCTGTCATTGATCGAACCACGAATTGAGCGCATGCGAGCAGGTCTTGTTGCCGGGCAGCTCGCGGATCGAGACAATTCGAGACGATACCAGTTTATCCGCGGCCGCCACGTAGTCTCGTCGCGATAGTAGAAAGAATTAGCATGGCGAAAGACACCTCATTCCTTGGTTTGAACCGCCCGGAATATATCCCTTCGCGAGAACTTTTCATGTCTGAGTTGGCGTGGTCCCTTGCACCACCCCATTGCGCTTCGAAGTTGGATGAAGGGGGAGGAACAAAAGGAATTGTTTATTCTGTTCGAAATGTAACCAAGCCAGGGAACCGAGTTGACCCTTTTCAAACGCGACCAAAGATGGGCGATGAAAGGTTTTTGGAAGTAGCTTCGGTGCTGGAGCAACAGTTGGGTATCAGGAAGGCCGAAGACCGAGATGTCGCGGTAAGGTGTCTTCTTGATGATATTGAGGCACCCACTTCCCGAAATTCGGCGCGCACAACTGCAACCCCACTCATGATAGAAGCCGCGTTGCTTCAAGAAAGACGCGGTGTAACGGGCAAAGACAACCCTGCAAATATCGCTCGGATCGTGGAGCAGATGTATGCACTGGGTGGAGGTTCGAGATCGGCGGCGTCCCAATGGGTAGGGGCCGTCAATGGTGCTGGCCAAGGAGGAATTCCGGCCTGGGCTGTTGAGGCCATCAAAGTGCTCTTGCCCACAGACTTGAAAGACGCGCCAGCAGCGATCGTCGAGAAAAGCACGCAATCACTCAAAACAGGAATTCGGGTTCCGAGATGGCTCGAACAATACCCAAGCACACCGTTCCATTGGTTTGCCGAGAGTTGGGGAAACCTTTGTTCATCCGGGTGGATTGACGCCATGCCGAGAAGACGTTGGACGGATTGGGCTTCATGTATTGCACGTACAGCCATCGGGGCTGGTTTTCTCTTCGAGATGCACTTGGCGAGGAGAATGGTCGCTGGTCTGGTGGCAGAACGAAACCCGGAGAAAACCGTGTCCATAGCTATGGACGAGGGAAATCGCCTCCTGGCCTGGGATGACAGGCACGGCACATCGGAAGCAGATGTTGGCCCAACTATTAACAGGCTCGTGGCGGAAGGATCTGCTTGCTTGGAGCTCTTGGATAGGCTGGCGAAACCGTCTGTCGAAGACGGGGTAGAAAAGCCACCCGTAATCAGGCCTCCTTGTGATTTTGATGACGTTGAGAACGGTCTCGTTGAATGGCTGCGAGCCGCGCGTGGTGCAATTGAGGAGTCCGGGCAAAACATCGCGCAAGATGTCGCCGAAGCGCTCGAGGCGGATATCTCCGGGGGGGGCAAAAACCTAAAGGAAACGATCCGGTATTCTCTTCTTGATCGGAGCGAGAACAAGAAATCTGACTTGTATGCATTACTACGTGGTGCGGGCCGTTTCACGGTTGTTGAACCCGGGCAAGAATGGCTGGTGGCAGTGGCGAGCATGTGCGCGTCCAAACCCGGGCGCATTGCTCGAATGGCGGATCTGCAGAAGTCCCTAAGAGCACTTGGAATGGAAGTTGCCCAATCTACGCTCGTGGCTCGCCTCGAGCGATTTGGTCTAACCAGGAGCAGTCACGATGCGGATGAGGCTTTGGAAATAAGGGCGGGGTTCTGAGTATGAGAGAGAACATCCTGGCGCATGCCTTGGGAACATTGTTGTCCAGCACACCTGGGCTTTACAGGATTATCCTCCCCGTGTCTTTTGATGAGGCGTTTAAGCGCGTAGTTGCCGGAAGCTTGGCGGAGCTTGGCGGGATCCCTGTAGTCGTCGACGAGGTTTCGGGGCCCACCGCCATTGGGGAAGCGATCGCGAAGCGAACTGTTGATGACGGCGCGAAAAATAAGGCTGTCGTCCTAATCGCGACGGAAGGTCGGGTGAGCGAGATAAAATCACTCGAGGCCTATCGTGACGTATTGGCTGATGGGCTTCCAGGTGGAGCAAACCGAGGACCCGCGATCGTGACGGTAAGTGCGCTCGCCGAAAGGATCGCAAGTTCCACCTACCCAGGGTTAGACAGCAATGGTTTGGCCAAGACGCTCGAGTTTGTTTTCAAGTTCTTGGCGAAAGCGCACGAGGAAGTTGGGAACGACGGTCTTAGGTGGACTTCTTCATTCTGGGACCACATCGATAGACTTTGCAGTGCGCTACCCGCTGCCTTGTCGGTCATTCCCGAAGGTTTCCCTCATAAGGCTCGGAACGCTGTATTCATGGCAGCAGGATTGCCGAGGCCGGATGGTGGGGATGTTAAATACGCGGACAAAAATAGCCCAGAGCGATATGGTAAGCGTATTCGGGATGGTTGGACCAAGCGTGATGAAATTGAGCTTAGTATCGACCTGATCGACCAATTGGAAGGTGGCGCGGACGGACATCCAATTTGTGAGCTGCCGATCGAAGAATATCCCAGCGTTCGTGCGAATTTCGGCCACCCCGTGTTGGCCTCGTGTTTCCTTGGAAACGATGAAACAAGGTTGAAAGCATGGCAAGGCACGTCGGAAAAAGCGTTCTTCTCCGCGAGTGTTCCTGATACACCGGATCATGTCTTCTACGAATTGGACGCAGAAGATGCAAAGCAGCGCATGAAGCAAGTGGACGTTCGGGGAATAGATTACGTATTACCTCGAAAATCCGGCGCGAAGGTCAATGACAAGCAAGTTTCCTTGGGTCGTTTCGTCTTGGAAATTCGGGGGGTGAACTTCCCTGAAGGTGTTACGGATCCCTGCAAAGTCAGCACGAAGCTGCATTCGAAAACCAAGGCAAAGTTGCTTAAAACACTTAAAGCCGAGGATGGAATTGAGGTCGAGTTCGAGTTGCATCGAACCGTCAAGAAGCAGGGCGAAAAATGGCGCGAGAAGCCGATCGTCCTCGTCGTTGAGCCCACCGACGCAAGCCAGTGGAAACCAGTTCAACTCAAGCTTTTTGTGCCTCACCCAGGGCGGGTATCCATTATCGCGATCGAAGAAAAAGGTGCACGAGGAAACCCGAGTGCAGTTTTCTGCGATGAAACACCGTTCAATTTTGACGAAAACACGTCTGTTGTAACGATTGATCGAGAAACAGCTGGCGAGGTCAAGCTACAGCTAACTGAGCCGCGTTCGAATTCCGATCTCATCGTTGTTGGGAACAAGTCAGTTCCCTCTTGGAGCGAAGGATCTTCGCTGCGTGTGGCGTCTCCCGAGGAGAAAAACAGGTATAGGCTGGGAAACATCGGGGGCGATCGAGAGCTTTCAATCGACCAAGACGTATTCCAGATTTCAGCGCCCCAAATCGAACATGGCCAAGTAAACCCGGTATACGCTGCGGTACTGGGTGACAGTGTCGTTCCAGCAGGAGATGATCTAAGGAGGGAACTACTTTTTGATCCGAGGGGATACCTGGAAGCTTGGTACCAGGAGCAAGTTCTCGCCACGGAGCCAAGTGAACAGGTGAAATCGTGTCTTGGCACAGTTGTATTGGATTCGAATTCCCAGAATGGAGACACGATTGCCTGGAATGAGCAGGTAAGTGCCTTTGCAGATTTCCCAGGGATCGTGAACGTCCGGTACCCACAAGTTACAGATTACAATAAGTTTTGGAGTGCATTCGCCAACCTGGGACTTGGGGCCATTGGCGGGACAACCGACATTTCCCAGTGGCCGAGTGCGCTCGACTTGAGAAATATCGAGATCGAATGCGTCGAAGCCTACCTTGCAGCATACGATGATCTTCTTGGCGCATCCGATGGGACCGCGGCAAGTAGGATGCATGCCTACCCGTTCTCCGCCATACTCTTTGACAGGGGGCGCGGTGACCCAGAGGGAGCGTTGCTTTCCCCTTTGCATCCACTCCGTTTTGCTTGGCTTTGGAGCATCCAGAATGCAACCGATGAGATCGCTCGAAGCGATATCTATGGAAAGGTCTCCGGGTCCTTCTTGCGTTTCATTGACGGTGAGATGTTACCTGTCATCGGGCCTTCCGTTCGCGATGCAACACGATGGATCTCGATGGGCTTGGCAGCGGGACCTCAAGAGTTCTTCGCGGGTTGGTCCCTGCTGGTTGGAACCGAGTTCCACGTAAACCACCGAGGGCGCGCGATACACCTCGTGGGTCGTGACCTGCCTTTTGGAACGCCATCTGGTTTGGACCAAGGGGGCGTTGAGGCTGCCTTGAGGGACTTCCTCAGGGTTTTCCCCGCCTCTCCGCAGCTTCGAATTTCCCTAACCGCGCCTGCCAATGGAGAGCGCTATGCTGAGACAGACGAGGCGATCGTCGCCGCGGCGAGCCAACTGTTAGTTCGAAATACCAGTACGCTCCCAGGTGGGATCAGAATTTTGGACGATAACCGGAGAAAGGGGCTCCCTCCCTCCGCCTCGTCTGTTCTTGGTCGCATTGATCCAGATGCTCTCTCTGTTCGATCACGTGGTGGAAATGTCCCGTTCGAATGGACCTCTTTGCCAGGCTCAGCGGCGCGCAAACAAGTGGACGTCCAGTTCATAGAGGACTCCATCGTCACGCTTTCTGCGCCCGAGGTTATGGACGACGGGGAAACGATTGGAACCTCGGGTGGAGGTTTGCCAATTTCTCGGCAACGCATTTGGAGCAACAAGGGGCTAAGCGCCAATCAATCCAGTTTTGATGTTTCCCTCGGGGAAAAGTCGTTCGTTGGACTTCAGGGGTTTGCCTCAGCATTGTCCGGTTTTGAAAGCTTGGGGCTAACGGGTGGACACCCACGGTTCATGGCTGGCGTATCTATCGGCGATAACCTTCTTTCTGGCACTGCGCGTTGGACGATAACCGGGAACCGGCATCTTGACCCCTCAGCTCTATCTCTCCAGCTGCGAAACCTTGCTGCAGGTCTTTACCTGTGGGAATGGAGGCCAGCTTTCCTATCGCGCGAAAACCAAAGTGGTGCGATATCGTCGATCTCCTCGACGCATCCATACACGGTCTTGGCTAAGCCGTCTCACGCGCTTGCCGAGGAAGTTGGTGGAATTCTGGACAAGGCGGGAATGGCTCGGTCAACAGACGAGGTTGCCCAACTTGTAGCCTCGCTGGGCACACGTGGCATCGGGCTTTCGTCGTTGCTGACCATGGGACACACGCAAAGCCAAGGCGCCCTGGGATTTTGGTTGGCGTTCTTGACGTTGATGTCCTGGGAGAAAAATGCGCCGGAAGGCGAGGCCCGATGCGTCGTTCCCGTAGACGCGGTTTACCCGTTGCTGGACCTAATTGGACACGGTGCGAAAAAGGCTGACGAACAAAGAAGGGCCGACCTTCTCCTGTTGTCTTTGAAATCTGGCGGCGACAAGACTCAGGTCTTTCTGCACCCTGTGGAAATCAAGATGCGAGGAGGCGACAATGGGAACAGTTTCCCCGGGGTGGGGACAGATAGTCTGAGCGATCCGTTGGATCAACTCTCGTCCTCAGCCGATGTATTGAGGCGGGTTTGCACGAATTACGAGGCAACTGAGGGCGGTCTCCAATTGGTCAATGCCGCAATCGCCAGCCTCGTCGAGGTTGCCTTCGCATTGCGACCTAAGGGCGCGGCTAAAAACGTCGAACAGGATGTCAAGGCGTTGGAGGCAATCGGGAACGGCCAGGCGGTATTGCACACTTCTCCGGGCACCTTGTTGTGGTTCCAAACGGGCGCATCCGCTGGAGGAGGGGATCTTTACGAGGTACGAAGCGGGGCGACGGGTGCCCCGGACCAATTCTTTGCAAACCCGATAGTTGTTGATGACCCTGACAAACTCGCGGCGCTGAGAACAGAAATCGAAACTTCCGTGTGCCAAGAATTGTCGCCGCTGGTTGAAAAGACCCTGAAAGAAAATCAGGATCCAAGACCAGAAAAAGGGGGAGAACGACAATCTGCGGAGGAACCGGGAGTCGAGGAGTCGAAAGACGAAGTAGTTGCCGAGTCAGAAGGTGCTAAAATCTCTGATGAAACAAGCTCAGTGACCGAGGGTGTTGCGGTGCCGAGCGCCCAGCTCCCAGGCCGAGGCGAGGTAGTTTCGCAGGGCATCGAAGTGCTCGTCGGCTCTGACGAGCGCGGAAGCAAAGTAGGGAGCGTATGGTTCAAACCAAGTGAGACGCGGTTGAACCAACTCAATGTCGGCGTGGTGGGCGATCTGGGGATGGGGAAAACCCAGTTTCTCCAATCTTTTGTCTTCCAGATTGCAAATTCAGGTGCGTCGAACAGAAACGTGCCCCCAAAATTCTTCATCTTCGATTATAAAGAAGACTATCAGAAACCTGGGTTCATTGAGGCGGTCGGAGGTAAGATCCTTGATACTCACCGTTTACCAGTGAATTTCTTTGCCATTCCTCCCGCGTTGTCGGATGCGCGCTCAGTTTCACGGGACAAAGTCAGACGTGCGAATTTTTTCGCTGACCTGCTGAGACGAGTGGCAAAGATTGGCCACGTGCAACGCAATGACCTCTACGCGTCGATCATGCAGGCTTATGATGACTGCCCAGAGGGCATTTTCCCCACCATAGATGACGTTTTCAACCAATATTCCACTCATGGAAAGAGTGACTCTGTGATATCTGTCCTAACGTTGTTGAAGGACTTGGAAGTTTTTGAAAAGGATAGTTCGAAGACAGCGAGCTTCGTCGAAGTTTTTGATCGGACAACAGTGCTCACACTGGGTGACCTTGCTGACGCTGGTCAGGATATCGTCGATATCGTGGCCACTATGTTTCTTGATCATCTCTATGCAGATTACATGAAAACTCGACCTAAGTCGCCTTTCCTTAAGGGGGAAGATGGCGTCACCCGGAGACAGGTCGATTCCTTCGTGCTGATCGACGAGGCGCACCACGCCATGAACCGCGATTTCGATGTGCTTATGAATCTTATGCTCGAAGGGCGAGAATTTGGGATGGGGGTCGTGCTATCTTCTCAGTTCCTATCGCATTTTGACGCTGGAAAGCACGATTGGTCCGAAGCTCTTTCAACCTGGGTAGTCCATGGGGTCAGATTCGCAACTGCCAAGCAGTTCGAGCGCATCGGCTTTCGAGGAAACCTTGCAAGCATGGCCGTAGATGTAGCTGGCTTGAAACCCCACATGGCCTATTTCCGATGTGCCAACGGATACAACGATGGATTGCTGATGAAAGGAAAGCCGTTCTTCGAGTTCTTGCAAGAAGGTTAGCGGGATACTCGCTTCACGCACTTTGGGCGAGTTGATTGTCCTGTTCCGTGTTGCATTGGTTTTGGCTCAGGATCGCCCGAAGGTGGTTGCCAATTGCCTTTGCGAGGAGTGGAGGTACGGCGTTTCCAACCTGCGTGTATTGAGGAACCTCGAATTTTCGCCGAGGACCGCCAGTCGTTTCTTTTGATCGGAACTCGAAAGTATCCGGAAATGACTGGAACCTGGCCAGTTCTCGCACGGTCAAAGTACGAGCTTCGAAGGGATGTACGAAGTCATCTGGAAGGCTAACAACTGTCGGGGCTGGCTGTTTTGGGTTCAGGGCTCTTTGGCTGTGCTTCTTGGTTCCGAGGCGAAGGCTGTCTTCAATCAGCTTTCGCGCGGTCTTCTTATCAAACCCAAACTTTTCTTGGGCTTGTGAAATTTTCAACGTTACGAATTCCCGTTTCTGCGTAGCGCTCATCTCGGTGTCAGCTGACACCGTCAAAATCAGGGGGTCGATCTTGTATTCCGAGAACTGGTGGTAGAGGCGAAAGCGATCCTGAACCCTTTCCCCGTGCTTTCGCCTAACGTGATTACGAAGCACCTTGGCCGTCGCGCCCGCGAGGGCTTGGGATGCAGGGACCAAAACTCGCCCATTCAAATCCTTGACATACGGGGAGACAAATGCGGAGTTCGTGTTCTTGTGAAACGCCAGATCAGAAATCGCGTCCCACGAGGGTATAAGCTCTGTTCCTTCGGGCAAGCCATGCGTTGCCCATGGAGCTAAGGTTGGTCGCATATCTTCGCCGCTGGCGGGGTCCAAGTCACGATGTGAGTCCCAGGCTTCGGCAGTGAAGACCATGTTGTCGGTAGCGAGATCCGCTCTCAAGCCAACCAAGAATACTCGAGGCCGGTTTTGAGCGACACCGAAGTGCTTCGCGTTAAGTGCCATCGGCTGTACTTTGTAACCGCGGCCAGTTTCCTCGAGGGCGCGTTGCAATTCTTCAAATGGAGAAGCCTTCCCGTGTTTTCGAAAGGCCTGCCGCATTCCCGCGACGTTTTCCATGACGACCGTCTTTGGTTGTACACGTTCAACGAATTCGAGGAATTGCCAGGGAAGGTCATTCCGTTTGTCAGAGGGATCTCTTCGCCCAGCAAGTGAGAATCCTTGGCAGGGTGGACCACCAGCAACAAGGTCTATTTCCTTTTCACGAAGGCTTTCGAAGATCCTATCGCTGTCTAAAACTTTCTGGAGTTCGCCTACAACTAAACCCCTGACGAATTGGTCGTCGATAGAATCTGATACGTATCCCGGCCATTCGTCTTCTGTTTCCAATCGCTTTACGAGATTGTGAAAAAACGTTTCCGCGGCCATTTCGGATTTTTCCACGGCGAGCACGTGCGAGAAGCCCGCTTGCTTTAAGCCAAGAGATAGACCGCCGCATCCAGCAAAAAGATCTACGCTCCGCAACTTCTCGGGCGTCTTGTTCATTCAAATTTCTCCAAGCAAGACGTCCTACGCCAGTAAGCAGGCAATACTCGAACGCCAGTGTTAAGCCAAGGTGTCAAGGACATTTTCTGGCGAATGGCATTCATCCTGGAGGCCGCTGATCGGCGAGGTTACCTCGACTACGCTACGTCATGACGGCTAAGGTATCGCTATGGCCAAGAAGAGTGGAAACAGGCGCGACCAGCTCACAACTGGGCAAAAGAGAAAAATATCGCGACTTCGAAAGGACCTCGTGCGCTGGTACCAGGTTCACGGTCGCGATCTTCCTTGGCGTCGAGATGCGGCAAAAGAATATGAGAAAATTTGTGTCGAGGTTCTCCTGCAGAGAACGCGCGCCGAGGTTGTAGCAACGATTTATACCAGCTTTTTTCAACGCTACCCCACGTGGAATTCCCTTGCGGGAAGTGAGATTTCAGAACTCGAAGAAGTCCTTCGACCGCTGGGTCTCTGGCGACGCCGGGCCCAATCAATTAAGTCGTTGGCTACCTATGCTGCTGAACACGACGGGGTGTTTCCTTCGGTCGAGAGTGAGCTTCGGGGTGTTCCCGCGGTTGGCCAATACGTGGGAAACGCAATTCTAATGTTCCAGCATGGACAAGCCCGTCCTCTTGTTGACGTCAACATGGCGCGCGTCTTGGAACGGTTTGTTCGGCCGCGGCGATTGGCGGACATTCGTCACGATCCTTGGCTCCAGGCCGCCGGTCAGTGGTTGGTCCAAGCCGGTGACCCGTGCGAAGTAAACTGGGCAGTCCTTGATTTCGCGGCCCTCGTGTGCCGCGCACGACAGCCAACTTGCCTTGAGTGTCCGGTGAAAGCACGCTGTAAACAAGGTGCAGGGGTAATATCCGGACGAGTTGGTGAAACCTGATAGAACCCTTGTCGAAACGAAAATGGCGCCGGAGATCCGAAATTCCCGGCGCCTTGTTCATGTTCTCGAAGTGCTTGGCCGCAGCCAGGGCGGAGGTTACATCGATGAAACTCCAACTTCCTTGAACGGTAAGCCCGTTGGACACCCGGCAGAGTCTCCATTTCCGTCCTGAGGGGGCAGATTTTTTCGTCTCTCCAACTCGTGAACCAAGGCTTCAAAATTTCGTACGTCGAAAACCAACCTGCCGACGGTGCGGAGGTCTGGAATTTCCGGAGACTCGTCCAGTTTAGTGGCGTCGAGCAGAAACAAGCTGGTCATTGTTCCAATGGCTGATTTCAAAAAGTTGTCCTTTTCTGACTGAAGAGCCTCGATCCTCCAAGCTACATTCTGCTCACGCCGAAGATGTTTGAGAGCAAAATCGTCGCCGCTAAGCTTTTCCAGGAGACTGATGTTGGCCACGAGTTCACCTCGTTGAACTTCTGGCAGTTGTAGTTGTTCTGCCGATGATCTCATGAACAGAAATATCTCCGGCAAAACCGCTTCACACTGACCGATAAAATTTTGAAGTCGAAGCAATTCGTCAAAGAAGTTGTTGTCTTCGAACAGAGGGAGCTTCAACGTCTGGAAGTCAGCGAGTGGCCTTTTGAAGCACCTGGTGACCGAGAGCGTCATTTCCCCACCCTTGTAGTAGAGCGCCAGCTTCAAGCGCACACCGTCGTCTAACATGACTTCGGCAAAGATATTCTTGAGTTTGCAGTCACTCGCGTCTGCACGGATTTTCATTTCGTTCATTTTGATCTCCTGGATTGAGGTTTGACCAGGCAAAGGCCTGAGTGTTGCGTGGTGAGAGATCACCCGCACGTCGGTAGGTTTGTGGTTGTCGTGTGTTTGAGTGGTGAGGCTTGGGGTGCCCTGCCCGAAACAGGGCCACCCAAAGGTCAGATGGCCCGAAGACCGAGTTCCTGGGCCCGTTTCTGGGTCCCGGATTTCGCACCCTTGCGGATCGGGCTCTGGATGGCCGCAGCGTTGAAACGGATCCGGGAAACGGTCTCGTGGAGGGTCGCCAGGGAAATCCCGTTCTGGGCGTAGGAGCGTTCGCCTTCGTCGAGCGGCTCGTGACCCATGAGCTTGCGCCGGATGTAACCAGGTGTGCTGAGATCCATCAGGTCGTGGTGAAAGGTTGTCCGCGTGGCGTGCAGGTCCAGACCGTGCCAGTAGACATCGTGAGCCTGCCGGTAGCGCGTGAACTCCTTGGTGAAGATCTCGGTGAAAGTTTCCTTGGTCTGACCGCGCCGGAGGTTGCTGAAGAGGCGACGTTTGCCCTGCTTGCGGCGCAATTCGACGAGATCTATCAACCCGAGTTCGATCAGGGCCGGGTGGACCGGGAGGACGCGCTCGCCAGCTTCCGATTTGACGGAATTCCCCGGGCCGTTGTGGATGCGCATGTAGTGGATCCCGTTCTTCTCCCCGAAATCATCAGGGCCGAGCTGCAGGCCTTCTTCGCCGCGCAGCCCTTGGAGAAACCCGAGCAGGGGAGACCAGAACAGGGGATCTCCCTCGTCGCGGGTGTCTCCATGGAAAACGGGAGTGTCAAAGAGCTTTTCGGCCCTATCATCCCAGCTCTGCCGGGCCATTTTTGCTTCACCAGCCTTGTAGCTCTTTTCCTCTGCGTTGGTGAACGTGCAGCTTGAAAACGGGTTTTCCTGGACGATGCCCAGCCCGATCAACATCTTGGCAACCCTGTTTATCGCCCGAACATGTTTGAAGAAGGTTTCACCCCGCAAGGGAGGAATAGCTTTTTTCCGCCGGGCCGCCTCGACCGCGGCCTGATCGGTCACGCCCTTTCGTTTCAAGTCCAGCTCGGCGTCATTCATATTCTTTTGCTCGATGAACGGGACACGCTCTACGAGGTCGCGGTAACCACCTGATGGAGAAAGCTCCTTGGATTTGCCATGGAGCTTGGGAATGCCCTGGATCACCGTGATGCAATCTACCACGTCGTCTTTGCGCGCCTTGCAAAAGCGTTTGTTTGCCTGGAGATCGACCCAGATCTTTTTCCCGGTTCGCATGCCCGGCAAGGTGGACTTGGTCCATCTTTTTCCGGCATCCGGGTTGCGCTTTTGGAACTTCTCCCACTCTTCGCCATAACCTTGGGACTTGAGATCAAAGTAGGCGTCGAATGCCTCGGAGATGGTGATGTTGGAACCCTTCTTCAGGGCGGCAATGGTCTCGGATTTGCAGTTTTTCAGGACAACGCGCTCGGCAGCTACGGCAAGGGGATCGTTTTCTTCGGGCTTGGCCTTGGTTTCGAGTTTCGGCGTGCCAGGTGGCGATGGCTTCGCGACCACAGCCTCGGGCTCTGCGGCCGGTTCCTGCTTCGGCTCCGGGACGTGGTGTTCGGACGTGGCTGCACGGAAGAAGGAGGACGCGCCTTGCCAGAGTGCGCTTGGGGATAGGGTCATATGTGGATCCTGTACTGTGGATGGGGTTGGTGTCATCGCTATGCCACCCACCGACGCCATGCCCAGGGAACAGTGCATGGTTTCAACAGGTTGCGGCGCGATGGCCTGGGTGAAAAACGGGCTTGGTCCGTTGAACAGGCCTCGCTCCCTGCGTTCCCGCTCTTCGCTGAGATTGAGAAGAACCCGCGTGGCCTCGTAGGCCAGGAGTTTCCAATCCTCTCCATCCTCGGGCAGCTCGATGCCGAGTTGCTCCGCGACATGCTGCAAGGGCAGGCGCGCCACCTCCCGATTTCTCAGGAGGAGCGCTTCCCTGAGCGTATTCTGGATCGCGCGCTCCCGGCGAAGGACGAAGTCCGCCGCTTCGGGGGTGCGTTGATCCTCCAATGCCCGGATGCGATCGGTCGCTTCGATTTCGAAGCGGGCGAGCGTCGTCAGGATGTCGGAGACTTGTGAAGCCGTCAGGGTCATGTCGATCGATGCGTAGTGAAAAGCGAGGGATGCGAGGGAGGTAAGGCGCTCGGCCAATTCCCGGGCGGCGGCATAGCCATGGGTTTTCAGGGAAAGCAAAAGAAATTTGCGATTGGCCGATTTCCTTAGGTTTGAATCCTCTGAAAAAGGGCCGAAATTGAGTATTTCCCGCAGATTTCCAGCCTCTTGCGGCACATCTGATGCTTTTTGGCGACAGCTGCGAAACAGGATTTTCGTCGAATCGGAGAGGCATTTCTGCTGGGATTCGGACACGGATTCGGCGCGGTGCGCGGGGATGGATTCTGCCTCGCGGCAGGTCAGACTCCGCGGCAGGCGGCGGCGCCAGACGTAACCGGATTTCCGGTATTCGAGGTGGGGGATTCTTCGACTCCGAGGCATGGTGTGACTCCCTTTGTGCCAGCATGTGCCACGCGGAGTGCCATTCGATGTGCCCGAAACGAGAAAAGCGACCCGGGTTGGGTCGCTTTTTTATTTGAAATCAAGCCCTTGCGGGTGATTTGGCTCCGGCGGTAGGGATCGAACCTACGACCAATTGATTAACAGTCAACTGCTCTACCGCTGAGCTACGCCGGAACGGTTCGCGCCGTATAGCAATGGGACTTTCGACCGTCCAGAAAATTTTCACCGAATTCGAGAACTTTTTTTACGCACCCTTGGAAAGGCTCATCAGAGCTTTGAAAACTCGGCTGTGGCCGCTAGCTGGCCCGCTGGTTTCACCCGGGATTTTCCGAACAGATCCACCAAATGGGCAAAGACGTTCCGCTCGGCCGCGGGCAGCAAGGCGGGCGGCGTTTCCGTGTAGATGTGTTCTGCCAACCCGCGTGCCGTGGCAGGCCCTTGGTCGAGTGCGGTCAGGATTTGCGCCTCGCGCATCAGGCGGTGCTCGATCAGCCAGTCCAAACGTCCCGCAGGATCGTCGATGGGGGCGCCGTGGCCGGGGTGGAACACCGACCAGGAGCGGGCGCGCAGGCGGGTGCAGGCGTTCATGAAGTCGGTCAGGTCCCCGTCTGGGGGCGAGACCAGTGAACTGGCCCATCCCATCACGTGATCGGCGGTAAAGCAGGCGTCCCCGAGGGCCAGAGCGATGTGATTGCCCAAGTGGCCCGGCGTGTGGATCACCTCAAGTTCCCAGCCGTCACCTTCGATCACCTCGCCATCTGCAACGGTGACGTCAGGGTGGAACCCTTTATCGATCCCTTCGCCGCCGCCAGCCAGCCCGGCTTGTGCCAGTTCGGACATGACTGCACTGCGCCCGTCCTCGGCCCCGCCAAAAGCCCAGATCCTGGCACCGGTGCGTGCAGCCAAAGGGGCGGCGAGGGGGGAATGATCGACGTGGGTGTGGGTCACGATGATGTGGCTGATGCTCTGGCCCGGTTCCAGCGCGGCCAAGGTCGCTTCGAGGTGTTCTTGCGAGGTCGGGCCGGGGTCGATCACCGCCAGCTCTCGATCCCCGATGAGGTAGGTGTTGGTACCACGATAAGTCATCGGCGAGGGGTTCGGCGCCAGAATGCGGCGGACGCCGGGGGCCAGTTGTATCGGCTGACCAACGGGGGGATCAAAATCGTCTGGTGCTTGAATCATCTGGTCTTTCTCTTGGCTTGGCTGCCCGCTAGGCTTAGCGCATGTCTTTCGGTTGGCTCAAACACTATATGCCGCGCAGCCTGTATGGCCGGGCTGCGCTGATCCTGGTTCTGCCGGTTGTTGTGCTGCAGTTGGTGGTTTCGGTCGCGTTCATCCAGCGCAACCTGGAGGACGTGACCAAGCAGATGACGCTGACCATCGTGCGAGAGATCGAGATGATCGGGGATCAGGCCGCGCGCGCCGAAACCCAAAACGAGATGCTAAGCGCGATGCGCCCGTTTTTGGCAGCGTTGCACATGCAGGTTCGGTTCCTCAATGACGAGGCAGCACCCGACAGGGATACGCGCCGTTGGTACGACTATACCGGGCGGATCGTGACGCAGACGTTTCATACCCGGCTAGAAGGGACACTGGCTGTTGCGCTCAGTAACAGCCGGTTGGCGCAGGTCTACATCGACAGCGATCTGGGGCCGGTCGAAGTGTCGTTCGACCGCCGTCGCTTGTCCCCCGCAGCGCCGCATCAGTTGATCGTCACGATGGTGTTCTTCGGAGTTTTGATGACGACGATATCGTTCCTTTACATGCGAAACCAACTACGTCCGATCACGCGGTTGGCCAATGCAGCCCAGGCATTTGGCCGGGGGCGAAACGTGCCTTATTGGCCTTCGGGCGCGATCGAGGTTCGTGCTGCCGGCAGTGCGTTTCTGGACATGCGTGCCCGAATCGAGCGGCAGATCGAGCAACGCACGATGATGCTTTCCGGTGTCAGCCATGATCTGCGCACGCCATTGACCCGGCTCAAGCTGGGGTTGTCGATGCTGGACGAGGACGATGCAGAATTGCTGCTCAAGGATGTGGATGAAATGCAGCAACTGCTGGACGCGTTCCTGGAGTTCTCACGGGGCACGACCGAGGCGACGCCCGAATTGATCGATCCGTCTGATCTGATCCGCAGGATCGTTGAGGATGCGAAACGGGCCGGACGCGATGTTTCACTAGGTGAATGCCAAGTAGAAGGCGAGATCCTGTTGCGACCACTGGCGATGCGGCGTGCTGTCGAGAACTTGATTGGCAACGCCGTCCGCTATGGCACGCGGGCGCGGGTCAGCGTCGTGATGACCCCGAAATCTCTCAGGCTCAGGGTCGAAGATGACGGGCCGGGCATCCCGGTCGAGATGCAGTATGAGGCGATCAAACCCTTTTCGCGCCTGGATCCCGCCCGCAATCAGAACCAGGGCTCGGGCGTCGGGTTGGGCCTCGCGATTGTGGCAGACATCGCGCGCGCGCATGGCGGCACGTTGCGTTTGGGCCAAAGCGAGGACCTCGGCGGTCTTTGCGCCGACATCGTGATCGGACGCTGATGCCACCGTGGCAGGAATGCGTGACTTGTCTGGCGCAGGCAAGTGCAGGCTGTCCACATGTGCTGACGTTTGCGCCTGCGCTTTCAAGCACTGCTTAGCCTGCCAACTCGCTCTTGAATGTCGCGCGCCAGGCTTGGACCATGCTGGCATAAGGCGCGTCGTCCCGGGCCATGACCGCAATTTCCTCGGTGATCTGATCGGCCAAGGCACGAATCTTTTGCGTGCTTTTGGCGAGCAGGGTGGAAATATGCGCCTCAGTTGTTGTGGCCTCTTCAATTTCGTCGGCTAGGGCGTGCAATTGGACGATGACGGATTTCAGGAACTCCAGCCGCCGCAACAGTTCGGTTCTTGCCTGTACCAGATTCAGGCGATTGAGGCCGTAGACATGGATCGATACCGCGCCCTTCAGGCTCAGGTCGTCGTCGCCGCGATATATATCCCCTTCGCCGTCAGCCAGTTTTGCGGGCAGCATAAAGGACACCGGCGCAGGGCGCGCGCCATCCACGCCGTCCGTGACCGAGGTGAAATGATGCGTCAGATGCGCCGCGGGCCGGTCGTTGCAGGGGTTCAGTAACAGCGGTTCTTCCTTCAGCAACCCCGGGCTGGACAGGGCGATCAGGTTGTCCTTGGCCCCGGTCGGAGCGTCAAAGATCCGCTCGCCGGTTTCTGTGATCGGAAAGCTGTCCTTTTTGCCCGAGGCCAGCACTTTGGATTGGCTGAACTCCGGTGTTCCGTTTTGGATCAGCGCCACTTGGCGCACGTCCCCCACAGGGGTGATCTGCTTGCGCTTGCGGTTACAGTCGATGCAGGACGGCAGCAGGTTGTCCCACTTCATCGCCAGCCACCAGTAGCCATCATGGTCGTCATCCTCGGATACCGCGCCCTTGGGACGGTAGTGTTCGACATCCATCGGCTGGGAGGCGGAATAAAAGGTCTCGCAATAGGCGCATTTGCCGTGGAACATGTCCTGCAAGAGCTGTTTGATCTCGGGCCGCTTGTAGGTCTTGAAGGTAAAGCTCTTGGTCTTGGTCGGGTCATTTCGATGGGCCAGGACGTCGTCAAATTCATCCTTTGCGCGGCCTTCAAAATCCTCAG
Organism: Falsiruegeria mediterranea M17; assembly: GCF_900302455.1. Lineage (GTDB taxonomy): Bacteria > Pseudomonadota > Alphaproteobacteria > Rhodobacterales > Rhodobacteraceae > Falsiruegeria > Falsiruegeria mediterranea. The sequence goes on along the minus strand of NZ_ONZG01000007.1, from coordinate 79,356 downwards.
GCACCTCATCGCTGCGTTGAACGAATCGCATCACACCCCCTCAAGCGCTGCAAGGATGCGCTTCTTGGTCTCGTCACGCAGATCACGCAACCGGTTCTGTGTGACCGTTCGCCGCCGGGCCAGGAATTCGGCGATGGCCTGTTGCACAAGGCGGTGCACTTCGGTGTCGCCGATGGGGAGGGCGGCGCTCATCTCGGACAGATAGTCACGCACTGCCTGATCGTCCTCGGGGCGCACCCCTCGGGCCAGCTTGTCCTCGACCTCGGCCTGCGCCTTGCGGGCCTCGCCGCTTTCGGTGGACTGCAATTGAAAAAAGTCTGCCGTCAGAAGCTGCTGAATGGTCCAATCCTTGTTGTCCGGCAGGTTCACCAATGTTTGCGTGTGCACCGGCAACCCCTGTTCGCTGACCTCGCGTACCCGTTCCAGCACCAGAACCTCGTCCTTGCCCATACCACGCAGGCAGAGCGGATCGTGCGAGGTGGCGATGAAGCAGACACCGGGCAGGGCGCTGCGCAACCCGGACATGATCGACACCTTCCAACGCGGGTGCAGATGCGCCTCGATCTCGTCGATCAGCACCAGCCCGCGCGCGGTGTCCAGCGTCTGAAACGACGGGTTGATCTTCTTGTTCATCAGTCCGTGCATCACATCGCAGAGCATCGCCAGCACCGACCGGAACCCCGATGACACCAAGGACAAGGGTGTTCGGGTCTTGGGTCCATCGGGCTGCGAGCCGATGGCGCCCACGATATAGACCTCCTTTTCGTCGCGTTCGAGCACGTCGAACCCGCCCTCGATACTGAACACATCGCGCAGCGCGCGCGCGACCATTTCGAAATCATCGTTGCTCAGCCGCACCAGCCATTTTTCCGGGTTCGACAACAGTTCGTCCGGCTCAAACAAGGAACGCACATGGCGATGACGTACATGGCGCCGCTCCGAGGTTAGATATTGCCTGAACGCCCCATAGGCAAAGACGGGCAGGGCGTTCTTGATCCCATCGTCCCGGAACCCGGCAAGCGTGTTGTCTTGCGCGCGACGAATGGTCAGGGTCTTGTCGTCCGTATCCCCATAAGAAACGAGAACCTGCGCCAGTTCCAATGGATCGGCGTCGCCACCCAGATACTTGGGGTCCAGAACCATCTTGTTCGGGTCCAACCCCCGCAAGGCCCGCCGTGTGCCCGGATCCATGAGGGCCAGGGCCATCGCTTCGAGGATCGTGCTCTTGCCGGCGGCATTTTCGCCCAGGATCAACAGGGACGGGGCCGCGCGCGGCTTGTCTTTGGGGGGATCTGGCAGGGACACTTCGATCTTTTCCAGGGATTTGTAGTTGTGGATCTCAACCTTGCTGGGCAAGTCATAGGTTCGGTCCCGGATGCCCATGCCTGCGCGCAATTGCTCTTCGGGGTTGATCGCATCATCCACGTACCACTGGTGTTCCGCTGCCGACAGCTGCCCGATCGCATCGTTGAACCTGTCCATGGCGTCTGGCAGATCCTTGAGGCGGTTCAACTCACGCCCAAGGTTGTCGGACGGGCGGGCGCGGCCAAGGGCATTGCCCAGAAGTTCACGCAGGGCGATCCGCCAACCGCCGAAATGCGGTAGTCGGCCGGGGTCCAGCAACGCCGTTGGTGCCGTGGCGTTGGCGTTCGTCAGGTATTCCTTGACGCGTTCGGTGCCCCATTCGAATGTTGCCTCTCTCGCGGCCTGCAAGTCAGCGCGGTTCAGGTCGAAGTGTTCGATCGTTTCGCGACCGCGCCGGTCGCGGCCATCCAGCAGTCCGTGGGGGAACAATCTGAAATGCCGCCACAGCTTGCGGTCATAGCAGGGATCGACCAGCACCGGGTTTTCATCCAGTGGAAAGCTGGGCCAACGGCCATCGTCTCGCTCGGCAAAGGCCACCAGATCCTCGTGCTGGGGCAACGGAGCGCGCCGGTTCGATGTTACCGGAAAGTGAAACGGGTCTTTGGGGCGGCAATTCTCACAAATCGGGTAAAGGTTCTGCCATGCTTCGGCCAGCCACGCGTAATAGAGGTGAGCAGAACTGGTATCCATTACTGGCGTGGCGCTTGAAGAAGGGCGGAAACGATGCACGCTTAGCCCGGCGGAGAGTTCGCTTTCACAGAATGCACAACACCCTTCGAAGAGAGAGTGAAGAGCTTCGGCGACTTCCAGTTGCGAGCTGTCCTTTGTGTAGGAAAACTCGACGGGTTCAAAGCTGCGGGTTTGGCTCAGGCTCTTTTCGTCCATCCCGAAATAGTCGACCAGCATGAACCGGTTGTTGCGGGCCTCTTCCATTGCGAACCATTTGGGTGGGGCCACTCGATCTCGTTCGACAAAGCGCATGTTTCACCTTTTGGGTCAGGGTTGCAGGATCGCCAGTGCGCGGCGCAGCTCGGCGATGTGATGGGGCACGTCGGGGTGACCCGTGTCGCTGCCCTTTTTCGGGTTCCAATAGTTGTTGTGCGAAAAGAAGGTGCGGTGGTGTTTGTCCGCTTTTTTGCCGTCCTTGGTCAGTGCAGGCAAAACGCCGATGTCGCGAATGCCGCTGACAACGGTGCCATCAACATCAGCGCCAAAGGCTTGGCCGACGGGGCCTGAAATCAAATCGCCTGTCAGCAAAAGCAGCTCGTCCGAATAGAGGTTGGTCCAGCGCGTGTAGGCAAACAGCGCCGCGTGATGCGGTTGTCGTGGATGTGCCGGGGTGCGCTTTGAGGTGTAGTCAGGGTCGTATGAAACGTGTCGCAGTTTGGTTGTTCCGTCATGTTCGGGCATCGGCGGGCAGGTCGGCATGAGGCGATGCGCCTGCCGTTTGCGCAGATCCGCGTGGCTTTCGGACATCAGGAACTCGGCGTGTGTCAGGGGCGACCCCAGCGTGACGAAGTCTGAGATGATCCAAGAGCCACCTTGCGCCCGGAGCTCGGCCAATGCCTTTGCCTGTTGCACCTGATAGGCGTCGACGTCCATTGGGCGCCCTGAACCATCGGCTCCGGTCGACAGGGGCAGCCCAGCGGCATCGCGGATCATGTCTTCGAGCTTTTCGCGCTCGGGTTGGGCGCCCTTGGCGATGGTGCTCAGGGTCTCTAGCTCGTTGTGTTCGGCAAAGAGCATCGACAGAATGTCATAGGCCACAATCGTGCCCAGTGAATGCGCGACAACAACGATCCGGTCATATTCCCCGGACTTGATCAGCCGTTGCAGCAGGTCCACCCCGTTTTTGCGGATCTCTTGCCGTCGGTCCACGTTGGGAGGCAGCGCCTTGACATAGCGGGCCACGTCGCCGAACCGTTTGATCAGCACGTTCGACACAAAACTGGCCACGATCAGCCCGGCGATCCCGGACAGGATTGCCTGCGTGGCGGTGGGGGGCACGCCGTCCGACGGCAACATCCCCTTGAGCGTGAAATACACTGTGACCGCAGCAATGATCCAAAGAACCACCCAGGCATGAAAGACCCGCCTTGGCACCCGCTTAAGGGGGTTGCGGAGCAAAAGATCCATGATCCAGCTCTGAACATGTTCCCACGTCGTGCCATGCATCAGATGCGCCCAATAGTATTCATAAAAATCGGTATAGTTGCCCGCGTCATCCCGTTCGGTGGTGATCCTGCGCAGCTCGCTCGATGTGTTGCGGTTGTCCGGTTTGGCCCAGAATGCATTCTCGGATCGCGCAGCGCCCGTATTGGGGTCCGGTTTGCTTTGATTCACCAGTGATGTGTCCGTGGTCCAGACTGCATCGACAAAAGTGTTGAGGGTCTGCATGGGGATTTGTTCGCCCATGCCGTGTATTATGACAATCGCCTGCTTCATCTCAAATCGCCTTGCTGAAATGCCGCGATTATGGCCGATTTTGCCACAAATGTCATGGGTCAAAGGGCCCAGCGATGGCAAGGCAATGTGATGGAGAGGGGATTATCCTAGGGGATGAGGGACTTGAACCCCCAGCCAAAGCGTTATGAGCGCTCTGCTCTAACCAATTGAGCTAATCCCCCAGGAACAGGCGGTGGTTACAACAAAGTCTTTGCGCCGCCAAGGTTTATCGCGGCGCCATCGGCAAAAATTTTCCGCCCTCCGTGGTTGCGGAAAACCGGCTATTTCCCCCCGGGGTCACCCCTGACCGTTGCATGCAAGGCCACAATCGACTAACCCGCGCGCAAGCAACTCACGAGGATGGACCGATGACAGCGGGCAAGAACGGGATGACCTATGCCGAGGCAGGCGTGGATATTGATGCAGGCAACGCGCTGGTCGACCGGATCAAGCCCGCCGCCAAACGTACCAATCGTTCGGGCGTGATGAGCGGTTTGGGCGGTTTTGGCGCCCTGTTCGATCTCAAGGATGCAGGCTATAGCGACCCGATCCTGGTGGGGGCAACTGACGGTGTTGGCACCAAGCTGCGGATTGCCATCGACACCGGCGTGGTGGACGGTGTGGGCATTGACCTGGTGGCCATGTGCGTCAATGACCTGGTCTGCCAAGGCGCCGAGCCTCTGTTTTTCCTAGATTATTTCGCCACCGGCAAGCTGGAAACCGAAACCGCTGCCCGCATCATCGAAGGCATTGCCGAGGGCTGCGTGCGTTCGAACTGTGCGCTGATCGGGGGCGAAACAGCTGAGATGCCTGGCATGTACCCCGAAGGTGATTTTGACCTCGCTGGATTTTCGGTCGGCGCGATGGAACGCGGCGCGACGTTGCCTGCTGGTGTCGCCGAGGGCGACGTGCTGCTGGGGCTGGCGTCCGATGGCGTGCACTCCAACGGCTATTCGCTGGTGCGCAAGCTGGTCGAGGTTTCGGGCCTGACATGGGATTCGGACTGCCCCTTTGGCGAAGGCACCGTGGGTGAGGTTCTGCTGACCCCCACGCGGCTCTATGTGAAATCCGTGCTGGACGCGATCCGCGCAGGCGGTGTTCACGCGCTGGCCCATATCACCGGCGGTGGTCTGACCGAAAACCTGCCGCGTGTTCTGCCTGACGACATGGGTGCCGAGATCGACCTGAACGCCTGGGACCTGCCGCCCGTGTTCAAATGGATGGCCGAGACCGGCGGTATCGTTGAGAGCGAGATGCTCAAGACCTTCAACTGCGGCATTGGCATGATCGTTGTCTGCGATGCAGAGCAGGCTGATGCGCTGACCGCATTGCTGGGTGAGGCGGGCGAGAGCGTCTCGCGCCTGGGCACCGTCACGGGCACTCCGGGCGTGGCCTATTCGGGCCAGTTGCTGTGAGCCACAAACGCGTCGCGATCCTGATCTCGGGTGGGGGCTCCAACATGGTGGCCCTGCTCGACAGTATGGTGGGTGACCACCCGGCGCGGCCTTGCCTGGTGCTGTCCAATGACGAGCACGCCGGTGGTTTGAAAAAGGCGGCCGAGCGTGGCGTTGCAACGGCTTGGGTCGACCATCGCCCGTTCAAGGGCAATCGGACCGCGTTTGAGGCCGAACTGATCAAACCCATTCTTGAGGCCAAGCCGGACATTGTTTGCCTGGCAGGGTTCATGCGGGTGCTGACCGGGGACTTCGTCTCGCACTTCCAAGGCCGGATGCTGAACATCCACCCCTCACTTTTGCCGAAATACAAAGGCCTCAACACCCATGCCCGCGCCCTGGAAGCGGGAGATGCCGAGCACGGATGCAGTGTGCATGAGGTGACGGCGGCATTGGATGATGGCCCAATCCTGGGTCAGGCGCGGGTGCCAGTTCTGGATGAAGACACGCCAGAGACGCTGGCTGCTCGGGTTCTGACGCAAGAACACCTCCTTTACCCGGCGGTTTTGCGCCGTTTTGCTGAAAAAAACAGCACTCCGGTTCACTTGGGGTGAGATTTTCACCAATCTCGGGTCAGCGGATTTACACAGTCTTGTGAATAGTCATAAGATTGTAACAATGACCCTGAAACGCCGGGGTGAAGGCGTAGAAACAAGAAGAAAAAACATACTGGCCGGATGAAAACCCTAACAACGACGCAAGACCTTGCCGACTTTTGTACGGCGGCAGCACAGCACCCCTATGTCACTGTAGATACCGAGTTCCTGCGGGAGCGGACGTATTATTCCAAGTTATGCTTGGTACAACTGGCATATCCGGGCGAGGGCGATGAGAATGCCGTTCTGGTGGATCCGCTGGCCGAAGGGATGTCGCTGGAACCGCTGCACGAACTGTTTCGCAACACGGATGTGGTCAAGGTGTTCCATGCCGCGCGTCAGGATCTGGAAATCTTCTGGATCGACGCGCAAGTGTTTCCCGAACCGCTGTTTGACACGCAGGTCGCCGCCATGGTTTGCGGCTTTGGTGAACAGGTGGGCTACGAGACGCTGGTGCGCAAGATCTGCAAGCAGGGGCTCGACAAGACATCGCGCTTTACCGATTGGTCGCGCCGCCCGCTGAGCAAGGCGCAGCAGACCTATGCCTTGGCCGACGTCACCCATCTGCGCAAGATCTACGAATATCTTGCGGCCGAGCTGGAAAAGTCGGGCCGCAGCCGTTGGGTCACCGAAGAGCTCACCATCCTGACATCTCCGGCGACCTATGATATCCGCCCCCAAGATGCCTGGAAGCGCGTGAAGACACGCACGACGTCGGGCAAGTTTCTGGCCGTCGTCCGGGAACTGGCGCAATTCCGCGAGGAATATGCCCAGGCCAACAACGTCCCACGCAACCGGGTGTTCAAGGACGACGCGCTGGTTGAACTGGCGTCGACCAAACCACGCAGCGGCTCGGACCTTGGCAATTCGCGCCTTTTGCTGCGCGAGGCGCGCAAGGGCGCGATTTCCGAAGGGATCCTGGCGGCGGTGAAACGCGGTGTCGATTGCCCGCCTGAAGACCACCCCAAGATCGACAAAAGCCGTGACAAGATGCAGGTTAACCCGGCGTTGGCCGACTTGCTGCGGGTGCTCTTGAAATCCAAGACAGAAAGCGCAGGCGTCGCAGCCAAGCTTATCGCCCCCAGTTCGGATCTGGATGCGATTGCGGCCGGCATGCGCGATGTGCCCGCGCTCAGCGGGTGGCGGTATGAGGTCTTTGGCGAGGATGCGATGCGCCTGTGCGAAGGCGAGATAGCGCTCACGGCCAAAGGTCAGGCCGTGAAAGTTGTTTCACTGGGCTAAACGGGTCCGGCGTGGTTAGCCGCGCCGCCGTGACTCACGTACGTTTTCCTGACCGATCACACGGATCACACGCACGTTCTGCAGGTCCTGTCGCGACAGGCTGATGGCTTGACGGATGGTGCGTGTGCGTTCCGAACCTTGCGGTGTTGCGTTCTCGGGGTAGGTCACAAAGAAAGTGTAGGTCAAAACACCTTTTTCCGCATCTTCTTCGGACGGGGTCAGACGCAGCTCGGCGTTAAAGGCCCCTTGGCGATTTGCCACGCCAACAACTTGGATGATTGCACCGCTGTTGGTGGGGTCGATTTGCAACTCGGTCACCTTGGTGATCGCGACACCGCGATCTTCTTCTTCAGGACGCGCAAAGATGCCGCGGCGGGACTCGGGGACCAGCGGGTTGGTGTTGACCGTCTCTGTGGTTTCGACCGGGGTCGAGGTGCTGCCGCCAAACCAGTTGGTCGGATTGACACGCGAGTTGCGCCAGCTGTTGCATGCCGACAGGGTCAGCCCCGCGATCAATAGAACTGCGAGAGGTTTGTTCATCATACCGGCCCCGTACTGACGTCTTTGTTGCAAGTCTTTTCGTATCCTTCGGTTACCGCATCTGGAACCGCTTGAAAAGCCATGGCAGGTCTGGACAGAGACCACAGGGCGGCTTAGGTCACAGCTGGACAGATGGAAGGATACGGAACATGGCCACGGCGGCGTTCGAAGAGTTGGTGGAAGATTTTGAATTCCTGGACGACTGGGAAGACCGCTATCGCCATGTGATCGAACAGGGCAAGGCTATGGAGCCTCTGGACGAGGCGTTCAAGGTGCCCGCCACCAAGGTGCACGGATGCGCCAGCCAGGTCTGGTTGCAACCCAGCATCGAAAATGGCGTGTTCCAGTTTGACGGTGACAGCGATGCGCTGATTGTGCGTGGCCTGATCGCAGTTCTGCGCGCCCTGTACAACGGTGTGCCGGTGTCTCAGGTCGGGCAGGTGGACGCACGGGCCGAGTTGGAGCGCCTGGGTTTGAACGAACATCTGTCGGCGCAGCGGTCAAACGGGGTTCGGTCAATGATCGAGCGGATCAACGAGGTAGCGCTGGCCGCGGCTTAAGTCGGGGGGCGTTTGGCCCAGGCCGACATGGTGGTCTCCAGATCGCCATAGCCGGTAAAGCGTCGCTCGAATTCCAGTCCCATGCGTTCTGCAATCTCACGGGCGCGTTCGGTCAGCGTGGGATCGTCGATCTGTGCCTGGTAGACGACTTTGGTATAATTGCCGAAATACATTTCCAGCAACTCGGGGTGGCGATCCAAGCCCATGGGTTTCCAGATAAAGGCATCAAACTGCCGGGCCAGGAAATCCGTCAGGTAAAAGGCCGTAGTCTCATCCTCTTTGCGGGCGTCGAATGCATCGTTGCCTTCGAAGAAGGAATAACAGTGGGGGCCTTTGACCATCTCGACGCCCAAACGCTCGCAAGCCGCCTGTAGATGTCCACCGGTGCCACAGTCGGCGTAGACCACAAAGATCTGGTCATACACCTTGCGGTGACGGGTCACGGCGTCTTCGACCGCGTCAGTGATGCGTTCGGGGTGAACGTGCAGGATTGCGGGCAAACAAGTCAGGTCCATATGGTCCCAGCCGTTGCGTTCTTTCACCGCAAGGATTTCGCGCGCCAAGGCGCCGCAGGCGATCAACAGGATGCGATCGGTCTTGCGCTCGGGCGGGGCCAGCCCCTTGTCTGTCAGGCTTTGGTCCTGCAACGAGCGACCCGTTGCACGCAAAACGGCCCGCCTTTCAGGGCGAGCCGTTCTGCTGCGTCTGACCATCGGCTCAGGCGCTGAGTTGGTTGTGCTTGCGACCGACGAAATCCTTGGCGGTTTCCACGGCAACAGCAGCGTCGCGGCAATAGGCGTCTGCGCCGATCGCCTTGCCGAACTCTTCGTTCAGCGGCGCACCGCCGACCAGAACGATGTAATCGTCGCGAATGCCCTGTTCGACCATCGTGTCGATCACGACCTTCATGTACGGCATGGTGGTGGTCAGCAGAGCGGACATGCCAAGAATGTCGGGCTCTTCGTTTTCCAGCGCTTCCAGGTAGTTTTCCACCGGGTTGTTGATGCCCAGATCGACCACCTCGAAACCGGCGCCTTCCATCATCATCGAGACAAGGTTCTTGCCGATGTCGTGGATGTCGCCCTTGACGGTGCCGATAACCATCTTGCCAACGCGCGGCGCACCGGTTTCGGCCAGCAGCGGTTTCAGGATGTGCATGCCACCCTTCATCGCGTTGGCAGCCAGCAGAACCTCGGGAACAAAGAGGATACCGTCGCGGAAGTCGGCGCCCACGATGGTCATGCCACCAACCAGGGCCTTGGTCAGGATGTCATAGGGCATCCATTTGCGCTCGAGAAGAATGTTGACGCCTTCTTCGATCTCTTCTTTGAGACCGTCGTAGAGGTCGTCGAACATCTGTTGGACCAGTTCTTCGTCGTCGAGTTCCGACAGGATGATGTCTTCTTCTTCCGACATGGTGCGATTCCTTAAGCTGTGCGGGGCGCGCCCCGACTGATGGCCGTTTTTTCTGTTTTTGCCGTTTGGCCGCGTTTCGACTGCGTCAGTTGCGACACAGACGGTTCTGCAACCGACCTATAGGGGTGAATTTGAGCGATTGATAATGAGAAATTCGCAGAATGATCTTTGAAATGATGCATGTCCGGGCGCTTGGAACCGCTTTTGCATACACCAAATCCGCGAATCTGTTGTTTCCGGCTCCATGTACGCGGGATCGTGAAATACCCAAGGAATCAGCAGGTTATTGCTGCGGCGCAGAATGCCTGTTAGAATTGTGGGTTGTGAATGTTCGCATTTTGTTCCAATTTGGTGCGATGAAACGTTTGGACACAGAAAAGCTGATAGGTCGACAAGTGCGCGGGCGCGGCGTGGCGTCGAATGCGGCGGGTCGATACGAAGCAACAACCCGTGCGGGTTTCGACGACGGCTGGGCCACGGACGATGGTTTGCCGCCGCTGCGCACCGAGGTGTCAGAGGAAGTGGCGCGGAGCCTGATCACATACAACCGATCCCCGGATCTGCCATTCGACCGCTCGATCAACCCCTACAGGGGGTGCGAGCATGGATGCAGCTACTGTTTTGCCCGTCCAACGCATGCCTATCTGGGACTGTCGCCTGGGTTGGACTTTGAAACAAAGCTGATCGCGCGCCCCAATGCGGCCGAAGTTTTGCGCAAGGAACTGAGTGCGCGTCGATATAAGGTCGCTCCGATCGCGATCGGAACCAACACAGATCCCTATCAACCGATTGAGCGGGACAGGGGGATCGTGCGTGAATGCCTGCAGGTGTTGGCCGAGTTCAACCATCCTGTTGCCATCGTCACAAAGGGAACACTGATCGAGCGGGACATCGATGTTCTGGCACCAATGGCCGCACGTGGGCTTGTGCGTGTTGGCATATCGCTTACCACTTTGGACCCGGGGCTGTCTCGGCGGATGGAGCCGCGTGCACCCGGACCGATCCAGCGTTTGCGGGTCATTCGGGCGTTGACCGGGGCAGGGGTGCCAGTGCGGGTCATGACCTCACCTTTGGTGCCGGGCCTAACCGATCACGAGCTCGAGGCACTGCTGGCGGCCGGCAACGACGCTGGCGCCGATGCCGCAAGCTGGATCATGTTGCGCCTGCCACGTGAGGTGTCGGCCTTGTGGCAGGAGTGGTTGGCCGAACACGAACCCACCCGGTTCGATCGCGTCATGGCGCGCTTGCGCGAGATGCACGGCGGGCGGGACTACGATCCGCGATGGGGGCACCGGATGCGGGGCGAAGGGCATTACGCCGAGATCGTTGCGCAGCGCTTTGAGAGTGCCACCCGACGGTTGGGACTGGCTAGCAAAACAGCCCCTCTCAGGACCGATCTGTTTGCCGTTCCTAAACAATCGGGCGACCAGCTTTCGCTGTTCTGACGCATGATCAGACGGCGAATGCGCTGTCCGATCCGCGTTCAATCAAGACCACGTTGCTGGCCGACAAAGACGATGCGGTCACCATTGCAACAGCTGCGCCATCCGCCAGGATGGTGTGCGTGCCATCGCCGTTGTCCGTCACGCTGATCATGGGCTCGGTCTCTCCTTCGTCGTAGACGTAGACGATTGAATCTTCTGTCTCGTCATAGTCGAGAATTTGCGCAAGATCTGCCAGTGCGCCATCGAGAAGCACAAAATCGTCCTGACCACTTCCACCGGTGCCGGAGTCGTTGTCACCGAGATAGAGGTCATCATTACCTGCACCGCCATTCAGCACATCGGCAACACCGTCGTCGTTCACAGCGAGCGCTACACCAGCCGGCAAGACAATCGGGTCGCCAGCCTGCAATGTGGCGCGGGTTGCGATCAATTCATCCAGGGTCAGGCTGCGCGATATGTAGTCGCCCGAGAACAACAGATCGTCGCCAGAATCGCCTGCGAGCGTATCAGAGCCGTCACCGCCCAGCAGGGTGTCGTTGCCTCCGCTGCCTTCGATGTCGTCATTTCCCGCATTCCCTTCGATCCAGACCGTGCTGTTCGGATCATCAAAAGAAAACGGCAGAACATCGTCGTTGCCCTCACCAGCCTGCACCAGGTCAATTCCGCCTGCGTGCCGCAGAAGGTCGTCCCCAGCTCCACCTGAGGTGATATCGTCCCCCGCTTGGCCGAAGACCGTATCGTCGCCCGCGCCCGCGAGGATGATGTCATCCCCTTCGCCGTCATCCAGAGAGTCATCTCCTTCTCCGCCGTCCAAGCTGTCATTTCCAGCGGCGCCCGACAGGCTGTCATCACCCAAAGCACCTGACAGCGTGTCATCGCCGTCCATGCCGTTCAGGGTGTCATTGCCGTCGCCGCCCAAAAGGCTGTCATTGCCGTCGTTTCCCAACAGCTCATCATTGCCGGTGCCGCCATCGATGGTGTCGTCGCCTCCGGCGCCATCGACCGTGTCATCTCCACCCGCTGCGTTGATGCTGTCGTTTCCAACAAAGGCCAAGATGGATTGAGACTCGTCCGTTCCCTGCAGCGGATCATCCGGAGGGGTCGGCTCATCCGGATCCCCTGTTACCGCATCGACAGTCTCGTTCTGGCCGTCTTCACGACCCCATTCGTAGACGCCATAGATTGCCAGGGCACCCAGAAGGCCCATCAGATAAATCGGCAGCATAATCACTTCCCCCAAAGTAAAAAACTTAATAAAAACATATATCAAAGCGTAAATGCGTCAATGTTTGTATATTTCGTCGTTTCCTGTCGGAAGACAAAGAAGATGCAAGGGATACACGCAAAGGGTGAACTCAAGCGAGGGAAGTCGGGGCTGACTGGGGATGACGGTTCCCACGTCGAGAACCGATCAGATTGAGCGCCGTTGATCGGCTGTGATTTCAGAATTCAGCGACAAACGGACAGAGCGGCGGTTCTTCAGGCTCACCTACCGACAACTATCGATTTTGTGCCAGACATGGTGAAGTTGCTTTGGGCACAATTCAATCCACACGCATAGGTGGATTCATCTGGCGATCTATGACACGAAGTAACAGATACAAACACGTCGATTGTCACCGAAACGAGAACAGTAGGTGGCAAAAAAGTCGAAGGCGGAAAAGAAAAACCCGGCCTTTTGCAAGGCCGGGTCCGCGTTCTTGTGAAATAGGGCCGCCGATCAGCGTTTTTCGATGTCGACGTAGTCGCGTTCGGTCGAACCCAGATACAGCTGACGCGGGCGACCGATTTTGTTCTGTGGATCGCCGATCATCTCTTTCCACTGCGAAATCCAGCCCACGGTGCGCGACAGCGCAAAGATCGGGGTGAACATCGAGGTCGGGAAACCCATCGCCTCGAGGATGATGCCCGAGTAGAAGTCGACATTCGGGAACAGTTTCTTGTCAGCGAAGTAGGGGTCGTTCAGCGCGACTTGCTCCAGCTCTTTGGCAACTTGCAGCAGCGGGTTGTTTTCTACACCCAGCAGATCCAGAACCTCGTCCGCCGACTGTTTCATCACGGTCGCACGCGGGTCGAAGTTCTTGTAGACGCGGTGACCAAAGCCCATCAGGCGGAACGGATCGTTCTTGTCCTTGGCGCGGGCGATGAACTCGGGGATGCGATCCGGGGTCCCGATTTCCTTGAGCATCTCCAGGCACGCCTGGTTGGCGCCGCCGTGGGCAGGGCCCCAGAGGCAGGCAATACCGGCCGCGATGCAGGCAAACGGATTGGCACCCGAGGACGATGCCAGACGCACGGTCGAGGTCGAGGCGTTCTGCTCGTGGTCCGCATGCAGGGTAAAGATGCGGTCCATCGCGCGGCTCAGGATCGGGTTCACCTCATAGTCTTCGGCCGGCACGGCAAAACACATGCGCAAGAAGTTCGAGGCATAATCCAGATCGTTGCGCGGATAGATGAACGGCTGACCGATCGAATATTTGTACGCCATGGCCGCAATGGTCGGCATCTTGGCGATCAAGCGATGCGAAGCGATCTCGCGCTGGCGCGGGTCGGCGATGTCGGTCGAATCGTGATAGAACGCTGACATGGCGCCAACCACGCCCACCATGATGGCCATAGGATGCGCATCGCGGCGGAACCCGCGGAAGAAGTTGTGCATCTGTTCATGCAGCATCGTGTGGCGCGTGATGGTGCTTTCGAATTTTTCAAGTTCTGCAGCGGCAGGCAGTTCACCATAGAGCAGCAGGTAACACACTTCGAGGAAGTGCGATTTGCCAGCCAGCTGATCAATCGGATAGCCGCGGTGCAACAGTTCACCTTTTTCACCGTCGATATAGGTGATGGTGCTGTCGCAGCTTGCGGTTGAGGTGAAGCCGGGGTCATAGGTGAACACACCCGCAGTGCCATAAAGCTTGCGAATGTCGATGACGTCCGGACCGGTGGTCGGAGAAAAAATGGGCAGCTCGTAGGATTCGCCATTCAGGCTGAGGGTGGCTGATTTCTTGCTCTCGGTCATAGATGTCCCTTCCTCTGTACTTGCACAACGTGCGCCAATGGGCAAATCCCGGCGCCACAGTCGTGCGGGCAGCGCCTGCGCGGCTGTCGCGCAGGTCCGTCGTATCTGTGCAGCGTTACCCGTTTATGAAGACTGGGCTTTCTCCGCTGCGTCCTGAAGCCGTGCCAGGCTTTCGTCCTTGCCCAACACCAGCATCATATCAAAAACCGAAGGTGTTACTGCTCGTCCTGCCAACGCAGCCCGCAAGGGGCCGGCCAGTTTTCCGAACTTTGTCTCTCGTGCTTCGGCAAAGCCGTTCAGAGAGGCCTCCAGATCGTCTCGGGTCCAGCTAACATTTTGCAGATGCGGCGTCAATTCACTCAGTATACCATTGGATACCGATGCAAGCGCTTTCTCGGCTTTCGCATCCTGCTCAATTGGGCGGGACGTCAGGGCAAAGTGAGCCTTTTCAATGAGTTCCGGGAATGTGCGCGCCCGATCCTTGAGGCAATACATCGCACGCTCCAAATCACCAGATTGTGTTTCCGTGAGAGCAGGCTGATTTGCCGCTGCCAGATAACCCTGAATCTCTTTCTGCAGTGCGGCATCCTCTGCAATTGCAATGTGCTGGCCGCACAGGTTTTCCAGCTTTTTGGTGTCAAAGCGCGCCGGGCTTTTTCCGATTCCGTCCAGATCGAACCACTCTTTGGCTTGGGCGTCGGTAAAGAACTCGTCATCGCCGTGGCTCCATCCCAGACGGGCCAGATAGTTGCGCATGCCAGCCGCCGGATATCCCATGGCCTGATATTCTTGCGCCCCAAGCGCGCCGTGGCGTTTCGACAGCTTCTTGCCATCGGGTCCGTGGATCAGTGGGATATGCGCCCAGACCGGTACGTCCCAGCCCATCGCCTCGTAGATCATCATTTGGCGGGCGGCGTTGTTCAGGTGGTCGTCGCCCCGGATCACATGGGTCACGCCCATGTCGTGGTCGTCAACAACCACGGCCAGCATATACACAGGCGTCCCGTCCGAGCGCAGCAGGATCATATCATCGAGCTGATCGTTGCGAATGGTCACGTCGCCCTGTACCTGATCGCGGATTACGGTGGACCCATCCTGCGGGGCCTTGATGCGGATCACAAAGGGCGCGTCGGGGTGGGTAGCCGCATCCGCCTCGCGCCAGGGGCTGCGGAACAGGGTCGATTTGCCCTCGGCCCGGGCTGCGTCGCGGAAGGCGGCGATCTCTTCCTGGGGCGAGAAACATTTGTATGCCTTGCCCTCGGACAGCAGTTGATGGGCGACCTCAGCATGACGCGCAGCGCTTTCGAACTGGCTCACAACCTCGCCATCGTGATCCAGGCCGAGCCATTCCATGCCTTGCAGGATGGCTGCGGTCGCTTCGGGGGTCGAGCGTTCGCGATCGGTGTCTTCGATCCGCAGCAGGAATTTGCCACCCCGGCCACGGGCATACAGCCAGTTGAACAGGGCCGTACGGGCCCCGCCGATGTGCAGAAAACCGGTGGGGGACGGGGCGAAACGGGTGACGACCTGATCGGACATATGCGGCATTTACCTTTTGGTAACTATGGTGGCGGTAACGTTTCCGCCTGTCTAACCAGACGGACGGATAGGAGCAAGCATGCGCGTTCTGGTACGGACCGAGGCCGCCCTGCAAGAACAGCGCGGGTATTTGTTCCCCTGGTCGCCTGTCTGCCTGGGCATCGGGATCGGTTTGTATTTTCTGCTCAAATCCGAACCCGATTGGTGGGCCTACGGGCTCTTGTCGGTCACTGCCGGAGCGGGTTTCTTTCGGGCCTTGCGATACCCGGATGTCTGGACCCCGCTGATTGCCTGTATCTCTCTGATCTCCTTGGGCTTTGTGCTGGCCGGGGTTCGGGCACACAGTGTTTCAGGGCCGGTCTTGGAGTGGCGCTATTACGGCCCGGTCGAGGGGCGCGTCATCGCCATCGACCGCTCTGCCTCGGACGCGGTGCGGATCACGCTGGACCATGTGCGCCTGACTCGGGTGTCGCCAGATGAGGTGCCCCACAAGGTTCGCCTGTCCTTGCATGGCGCATCACCTGTGCTGACACCTGGCGATGTCATCATGGCGACCGGTCACCTGTCGCCACCACAAGGCCCGGTCGAGCCGGGCGGTTTCGATTTCCGGCGTCATGCCTGGTTTCTGGGGCTTGGCGCCGTCGGATATACGCGAACCCCGGTCCTAAGGACCGGAGCGCCGGACTATGGCGACTGGGGTGTCTGGATCTACCGGCTGCGTTTGTCGACCTCGCGCCACATCCAATCGATCCTGCCCGGAGAAGTTGGGGGCTTCGCTGCCGCCATCACCACGGGCGACCGCAGTGCCGTAAGCCAAGAGACGTTGCGGGATCTGCGCACAAGCAACCTGGCACATCTGTTGGCGATCTCGGGCCTGCACATGGGTTTGCTCACAGCTTTTGTGTTTGGAGCTTTGCGCACAGCGTTGTCGTTGATCCCGTCGCTGGCCCTGCGGATGCCTGTCAAAAAGATCGCAGCCCTCGGCGCTTTGGCCGCCGCTGCGGTCTATCTGGCCCTGTCAGGCGGCAACGTCGCAACCGAGCGCGCCTTTGTCATGGTCGCCGTGATGCTCTGTGCTGTGTTGGTGGATCGCCGCGCGCTGTCGCTCAGGGCCGTTGCTGTGGCGGCGATGATCGTTCTCGTACTGCGTCCCGAAAGCTTGCTGGGGCCCGGGTTCCAGATGTCTTTTGCTGCAACCGCAGCGTTGATCGCGGTGTTTGGCACGATCCGGGACATGGCATGGTCCATGGGGCCCAATTGGCTCAAACCCATCCTGGGCGTTGTCATCAGTTCTGCCGTGGCGGGGTTGGCCACTGCGCCCTTTGGGGCGGCGCATTTCAACACCGTTGCCAGCTATGGGCTGATCGCCAACTTGTTGTCGGTGCCACTGATGGGGATCCTTGTCATCCCCGCGGCCGTTTTGGCGGCGTGCCTTGCGCCCTTGGGGCTGGAATGGATCGGGTTGGAGCTGATGGGGGCCGGATTGCGGTGGATTCTATGGGTCGCACATTGGGTGTCGGATATGGAGGGCGCACAGCGGCGCATCATGTCTCCGACAGAACTGACGCTGCCGCTGCTATCGATCGGGTTTCTTTGGCTCATGCTGTGGCGTGGGGGGCTGCGTTGGATGGGCGTGGTTCCAGCGGCCGCGGCGCTGGCGCTTTGGACCCAGGCAGAACGGCCCGGTGTTCTGATTGCGGATACCGGCGGGTTGGTCGGCGTACTGACTCAGAATGGCCGAGCGTTGAGTAAGCCCAAAGGGGCAGGGTTCATCGCAACGGTTTGGCTGGAAAACGACGGGGATGCAGCGGATCAGCAGCACGCGGCCTTGCGCTGGACCGATGGTGAAGACAAGCAACGCCGAATGACCGTCGGTGACTTGGAAATCATCCATCTGTTGGGCAAGCGTGCAGTTGCCGGGTTCGATCGCTGCAAAGCGAACCAGATTGTCGTCACCTCGGTTCCGGCAACGATCCCGGGCGGGTGCCACTCGTTTGATCCGCAGCGACTGCGCGAAACGGGGAGCCTCGCAATCTCGGACGCGGGCATGAAAACGGCGGCCCAGATTACGGGCCGCCGCTTGTGGAATACGCGAGAGTGACGTTCAATAAGTGCGGATCAGACCGACCAGACGCCCCTGCACCTTGACCTTGTTGTCAGGGAACATGCGTGTCTCATACGCGGGGTTCGCCGCCTCTAGCGCGATGACATTGCCACGGCGGAAGAACCGCTTCAGCGTGGCTTCTTGATCCTCAACCAGAGCAACAACGATGTCCCCGTTTTCAGCGGTCGAGGTTTCACGAATGACCACGACATCGCCATCGTTGATACCCGCGTCGATCATGGAATCGCCCTTAACTTCAAGGGCATAGTGCTCGCCGTTGCCCGAAAGCATCTGCCCGGGGACCGCAACCTGGTGCGATTGCTGGTTGATTGCTTCGATCGGCACACCGGCCGCGATGCGGCCCATGACAGGCAATTCGACCGCGTGAATGGTGATGGGCTCGGAATTGGCGAGGCGTCCCGCTTCGGGGCGGTCGCCTTCGATCACGCGGGGGGTAAAGCCGACCGAGGGCTCGCCACCCAGACTTTCGGGCAGCTTCACGATCTCGATCGCGCGGGCCCTATGGGCCAACCGCCGGATGAACCCGCGTTCTTCCAGGGCGGTGATCAAACGGTGAATGCCGGATTTGCTGCGCAGGTCCAACGCAACCTTCATTTCGTCGAAACTGGGGGGCACGCCGTCCGCTTGGAGCCGTTTGTGAATAAACTCCAACAAATCCAGTTGCTTCTTGGTCAGCATTACGTCACCTCAGGATCTATGCGTTTACATTTGTTCTACGCATGTTCCTGTTTTGTGTCAACGCTTGTTCTTGAGCCACCTTACAACGGCAGGTAGTGCAATGTCTCTCCGGCGCTGCGTGCAGGATCATCCGAAGCGCGGACTGCCAGTGCATTTGACTTAGAAAGAACCGACAAGAGCGAGCTGTCCTGATTGTCGAACACACTGATTTTGCCACCTTCGACGCGGGCGCGCATGTAGTGCTGCCTGGGGCCGTTTTGCGCGATATCATGGCTCAGGGTCGCGGTCACCAAGGCGTCAGCCTCTTCGCTTTGTCCCAGCATCTTGCGCAGCATCGGCAAGATGAAGACATAGCCGCAAACCATTGCAGAAACGGGATTTCCAGGCAGTCCAACCATTGCGGCACCCGCCAAACGGCCCGCCATCAACGGTTTGCCGGGGCGCATCCGGACCTTGTAGAACGACCGCTCCATCCCCAGTTGCTGCGTGGTCTGCGCCACCAGATCGTGATCCCCGACCGAAGCGCCGCCAATGGTCACCACCAGATCAGCGCCTTGTGCCAACCCAAAGGTGGTCTCGAGCGAGGCGACGGTGTCTCGGGCAATGGGCAAAACACGCACATGGGCGCCGTGGCGTTCGAACAAGGCCTTAAGCCCAAATGTATTCGACGCGATGATCTGATCGGGACCCGGAACCTCGCCGGGCATGACCAGTTCATCACCGGTCGAGATCAAGGCAATCACCGGCTTGCGGCGCACCGGCACGCGGGGGATGTTCATCGAGGCCATCAGCGCCACATCCTCAGGCCGGAGAGGGCGCGGGGCCGAGATCGTGTCGCCAACCCGGAAGTCGACGCCAGCGGGGCGGATATTGTCCTTGGATCCTGGATCGTCCGAGATCGTGATGAGGTCGCCTTTGCGATCGACATCTTCCTGGATGACAACAAAGTCAGCCCCTTGCGGGATCGGCGCGCCGGTAAATATGCGGACCGCCTGACCGGCCCCAACGGTGCCGTCAAATCCATGCCCGGCCGCTGCTTCGCCGATGAGTTTGAACATGGCGTGCTGCTCGACTTCGGCAGCCTTGATGGCATAACCGTCCATGGAAGAGGCCGCGAAAGGGGGCTGATCGCGCGTAGCGGCCACGTCACTGGCCAACACCCGGGTGGAGGCCTGGGCCAGCGGAACCTCTTCTATCTCGCCGGTTTGAACCAGATCCAAAAGCAGCGCGCGGGCTTCGTCTACGGTGATCATTTTGCCTCGTAACGGCCTGACTTTCCACCGTCTTTCAGCTGAACGTGAATGCCACCGATTTCCATGGATTTGTCGACGGCCTTGGACATGTCATAGATCGTGAGCGCAGTGGTCGACACCGCAGTCAGTGCCTCCATCTCGACGCCGGTTTGGCCGGTGGTCTTAACCGTCGCCTCGATCCGGACGCCCGGCAGATCCGCGTCCAACTCCATCTCGACCGAAACCTTGGTGATCGGCAGCGGGTGACACAACGGGATCAGGTCGGCGGTTTTCTTGGCGCCCATGATGCCCGCAAGACGCGCCACACCCAGAACATCGCCCTTCTTTGCGCGACCTTCTGAAATGATATCAAAGGTTTCGCGCTGCATCTTGATGTAACCTCGGGCCACGGCGATGCGGGACGTCACGTCCTTGTCGGACACATCCACCATATGCGCGTCGCCCTTGCCGTCAAAATGCGTGAGCGCCATTACATCGCCCCCGGAACCAGGGGATTGGCCAGAATCTCGCGCGTCGCTGCGGTCACGTCGTTCTGACGCATCAGGCTTTCGCCGATCAGGAAACAGCGTGCGCCATACCGGGCGATGTCGGTGAGGTCGGCGGCACTGTTCAGGCCACTCTCGCAGACGATCGTACGGTCGATCGAAACCAGCTTTGACAGACGCTTGGTGGTGTCCAGCGAGGTTTCAAAGGTCTTGAGGTTGCGGTTGTTGATGCCGATAAGCGGGCTTTTCAACTGCTCGGCGCGCTCCAGCTCGGCCTCGTCGTGCACTTCGATCAACACGTCCATGCCCCAGTCAAAAGCGGTCTGTTCCAGCTCGGCGGCTTGGCCATCCTCGACCGAGGCCATGATGATCAGGATGCAGTCGCCGCCAAGCGCGCGGGCCTCGACCACCTGATAGGGATCATACATGAAATCCTTGCGCAATGCGGGCAGGCTACAGGCGGCCCTTGCTTCAGTCAGAAAGGATTTGTCGCCCTGAAAACTGGGCGTGTCGGTCAGCACGGATAGACAGGCTGCGCCACCCGCCTCATAAGCCTGCGCCAGGGCTGGCGGGTCGAACTCGGGGCGGATCAAGCCTTTGGAAGGGCTGGCTTTCTTGATTTCGGCGATCAGGCCATAGCCGTCGCGGCTGGCGTCGAAGAGAGCCTTGGAAAAGGGGCGCACAGGGCCAGCATCGCGGGCCTCGGCCTCAAGCTCGTCCAGTGATTTTTTGGCCTTGTCAGCGGCCACTTCTTCCAGCTTGTAGGCCTTGATTTTGTCCAGGATAGTGTCGGTCATGTCGTGCCTTGTGTAATACGCGCCAGGGCGGTGATCTTGTCTTTGGCCTTGCCGCTGTCGATGCTCTCGGCTGCCATCGCGACACCCTCGCGCAGGTCCGAAACGGCCTCGGCCACCACCAAAGCTGCGGCAGAGTTCAGCAGCACAGCATCGCGATAAGCTGAGGGCGCGCCGTCCAGCAGCGCGCGGAAGGCGACAGCGTTTTCTTCAGGTGTGCCGCCGACGATGTCTGCAAACGGGTGAACCGGCAGGCCCGCGTCCTCGGGGTGCAGTTCCACCTCTTTCACGGCGCCGTCTTCCAAAGCGGCAACCCAGCTGATGCCTGTGATGGTCAGCTCGTCGGTGCCGTCCGAGCCATGGACCAGCCATGCTTTGTCGGATCCCAGCAGACCCAAGGTTTCCGCCATGGGGCGGATTAGGTCGCGGGTAAAGGCGCCGGTCAGCTGGCGTTTTACGCCTGCTGGATTGGTCAGCGGCCCCAGGATGTTGAAGATCGTGCGCGTCCCCAGCTCAGCCCGCGTGGGCATTACATGGGCAGTCGCCGGGTGATGCATTGGGGCCATCATGAACCCGATCCCGGCCTCGGACAGCGCCCGTTCCACCACATCCGGGCCAACCATCACGTTGATCCCCATCTGCGATTGCAGATCTGCGGTGCCCGATTTCGAACTCAGGTTGCGGTTGCCATGCTTGGCCACGACCACACCGGCGCCAGCCACCACAAAAGCGGTTGCGGTCGAGATGTTGAGCGTGTTTTTGCCATCGCCCCCAGTGCCGACAATGTCCATCGCCCCTTTGGGCGCGCGCACGGCGTTGCATTTGGCGCGCATGACGGCAGCGGCAGCGGCGTATTCATCCACCGTCTCGCCGCGTGTGCGCAGGGCCATCAGCAGACCGCCGATTTGGGACGGCGTTGCCTCGCCATTGAAAAGAATTCCAAAGGCGGTCTCGGCCTCGTCACGGGTCAGGGCGCGCTCGGCTGCCGCGCCGATGAGCGGTTTCAGAGCGTCACTCATGCCGGGACTTTCATCTCATTGAGGAAGTTTTGCAGCAAGGCGTGACCATGCTCGGATGCAATCGATTCCGGGTGGAACTGCACACCGTGAATGGGCAGCTCCTTGTGCTGCAGGCCCATGATGGTGCCGTCTTCCAATTCTGCCGTGATTTCAAGGCAGTCGGGCAGGGTGTCGCGGTCCACGACCAACGAGTGGTAGCGCGTCGCCTGAAACGGTGACGGCAGCCCTGCAAACAGTCCTTTGCCAGTGTGGGACATGGTGCCCATCTTGCCATGCACGATCTCATGGCAGCGCACCACATCACCGCCGAACGCTTGACCGATGGTCTGATGACCCAGGCAAACGCCCATCAGTGGGGTACGCGTCTCAGCCGCTGCCTTGGTCAAGGCCAGGCAGATGCCCGCCTGATCGGGGTCGCAGGGTCCGGGGCTTAGCAGGATACCGGCGGGGTTCATCGCCATCGCCTGTTGCACGTCGATGGCATCGTTGCGGTGAATTTCGACCTCGGCCCCAAGCTCGCCCAGATAGTGCACAAGGTTGTAGGTAAAACTGTCGTAGTTGTCGATCAGCAGCAGCATGATGATCCGTCCATTAAGGGCTGGTGCCAAAAGCCTCAGCCGCAGTATAGTGTTGGCGTATACATGTTCAGGCTTGCACGGCAGCGTCAAGGGCGCTTGTCAGGGCAATTGGTATCGATCATCAACGCCGCTTAGACGGTGACAGGAATGCAACGGGCAAAAGGGGCGCGGCAGCGATGCGTGGATTTTTCGGAGGACTTCTGGTCGGGGGCGTCGTGGTGACTGGCGCGGCGGCAATTTTGTCTTTGTCGTTCCCATTGCCTCAGCGGCCCGAACTGGTGGCCAACACGCCCAAAGCGGGCAGCGATCCGGCGCCGACCGAAGAAGGCAGCGGTCAGGCCCCGGCGGGCAAGGATGCGGATCTGGTCGAATTGGCCCCGCGCGCGCCGGATGCCGGTCAGACCTCTGGTGATGATCTGGACGCCATGGCCGACAGCGACACGCAACCCGGCGACAAGCCATCGGTTGGAGAGGCTACGGGTGGCTTGGATACGCCGCAAACTGCTGGCGAGACCGATGTCGCGGTGAACACCGACGACCCTGTGGCACCATCCTCCTCCACCACCGAATTGCCCGCGCCGGATGATCAGGCTCAGGCCCCGAGCGTTGTGGAACAACCCAGCCAGCCCACGGCCCCAAGTGTCGAGGACAGCACTACAGGGTTTGGAACCTCACAAACGGCCGAGGATACTGCTCCGGCCACACCAGCACCGGAACAGTCCGAGCCTGAAACGGCGACTGCTGCACCGGAAACGCAGGCCCCCACGACCGAAGACGCGCCAAACCCGGATACGCAAACAGCCGAACAGCCCGAGCCCGAGGCCCCGACGCCCGAGGCAGAGGCTGAGCCGCCGCAACAGGCCGAGGCCCCCAGCGAGGGTAGCTTGGCGGGAACCGCGCCAAGCCCCAACATCGGAACGCCTGTTGTGCCGCTGACCGAACGTGACAACGTCGCCACTGCCCAGGCCGATCCGGATGCGATCCCCCCGATCGAAGCTTACGCCGCCCCGTTCGAGAACACTGAAGACAAGCCGCTGATGGCGATTGTGCTGATTGATGACGCAGATTCACTGGGACTCGAGGCGCTGCAGGAATTTCCCTATCCGCTGTCCTTTGCCATCGACCCGTCCGGGCCGGGCGCGGCTGAGAAGATGAAAACCTATCGCGATGCCGGGTTCGAGGTGTTGGCCATGACCGACCTGCCGGCCGCCGCCACCGCACAGGACGCCGAGGTTTCGATGTCAGTCTGGCTCGAAACTTTGCCGGAAACCGTTGCCATCATCGAGGGCACCGGATCAGGCATTCAAGGCAACCGTGCGCTGTCGGATCAAGTCGCCGCCATCGCCGGAGGCACAGGCCGGGGTCTGGTAACGCAGGACAATGGCCTGAACACGGCGCAAAAACTGGCGGCTCGCGCTGGTGTGCCATCAGCTGTGGTATTCCGCGATTTTGATGGGGCGGGGCAGACGCCGACAGTGATGCGCCGGTTCCTGGATCAGGCGGCGTTTCGTGCGGGACAAGAAGGCGCCGTGATCATGCTGGGTCGCGTGCGTCCCGACACGATGTCCGCGCTGCTGCTTTGGGGTTTGCAAGACCGCGCCAGCCGCGTGGCCCTTGCGCCGATTTCGGCCGTTCTGACGTTGGATCAGGGGCAGTGAGTTCAACGCTCGACATTGGCGGGTCTGTCACTGAATTAGGCGGTGATGCATTGGATGTGTGGATTGGCTGGGGGCTGCAGCGCACGGCGGGTTAGGCACTTTGAAACACGTTGAAAGTGCTTCTCCTTGCCCCGGGGGGAATACAGTCCGAACACGGGCCAAATGCGCGCAGCACTTGTCTTTTCCTGCTTGTGCAGCCATATAGCACGTGCGACTGTTACCGCACCTCGACCAACTGTCTCCAGTTTCGGCTTCAGTCTCGATTGCTCTGACTGACGCCAAGGCCACCGCACCACGCAGGTGGCACTATTCAAAGGAGACCACGGAATGGCCAATGGCACCGTGAAATGGTTCAACACCACCAAAGGTTTCGGCTTTATTGCCCCAGAAGATGGCGGCAAGGATGTATTCGTACACATCTCGGCCGTCGAACGTGCAGGTCTGACCGGCCTGGCTGACGATCAAAAAGTGACGTTCGACATCGAAGACGGTCGTGACGGCCGCAGCAGCGCGACAAACATCGCACTTGCCTAAGTGAGAGATCATGGGACGGCCTTTGGGGCCGTTCCCACCTATGCACTCGAACACTGGCAGCGAAGGTTGTGTCAAATGATACAAAAGAAAGTCCCCTACCTTCCGGGCAAAAAGCTGTCCAAAGACGAGCAAACCGATCACGCGGCACGAGAGATCCTGCACGATGAAAAGGTGGCTCGCGAAGAAAAGACCAAACGGCTCAAGGCGGCACGCCTCAAACGAGAAGCGGACCAATAGGTCGGCCTTTTGATTGAAGCAAAACAACAGTCTTGGAGCCGGTCGAACAGCGGAAATGCAGATAAGTTTACCGCCAATTTACGACCGCCTCGTCCAATTCCCTTGGACCATCCGAAGAAAAAATGGCCCGCCTATTAAATGGCGGGCCATGAACCTTTTGGAGTTGGGTGTTTGAACCCTCCATCAAAACCGGTTCATCACCATCCGAATTACAACTGAATGCGGAAACGTGCGAAACCATCTGGCCCTTCACCTGCGGGCTCAATGATGACGCCTTTGACGTCGTCTGCGTATTCCGCCGCCTTGGGGCCAGTGTCGAACAGAACCGACGTATCGGCCAGCGGTGCAAACGACCAGTTGGCATCCGCCTTCGGGCTGATGGTGCCTTTCTCGACGATGTAACGCACAATGACGTCGCGGTTGGTGTCGGGGCCTTCAAAAATGATCGTATCGCCCAAAGCGCCCGGGAACTTGCCGCCGCCGCTGGCACGGTAATTGTTGGTCGCAATCACGAACTTTGCTGCCAGATCAAGGGGCTGTCCGTTGAACTGTAAGTTGACGATGCGGTTGGCATCGGGGTTGGCCATTTCACCTTTGGGGGTGAACATCGACGGTTGGCTCAGGTCGATTTCATAGGTCACCCCGTCGATCACGTCAAAGTTGTAGCTGGGGAATTTGGGGTTCAGCAGCACTTGATCTGCCTTGCCGGGCTCCACCTGGTTGAACATGCCTGCCGAGCGTTCCAACCAATCTTTGACCTGCTGCCCCGTCACCAGCACTGCGCGTGCCGTGTTGGGATAAAGGTAGAGGTCCGAGACGTTCTTGATCGCCACATCGCCCTTAGGCACGTCAGTGAAATACTCTGGCCCACCACGTCCACCAGCCTTGAAGGGCGCGGCGGCCGACAGGATTGGCAGGCCTTCGTATTCGGTGCCGTTGAGCATCTGTTCGATGTACCAAAGCTGTGCGATCGACACGATCTGCACCGACGGATCATCGGCCACCAGCGCAAAATAGGAATGCAGCGGCGCATCAGTCTTGCCGACAGCGCGGCGCACATAGGCCAGCGTGGCATCATGATCGGCCTGCACGGAATCCAGCACATCTTGCTGGCTGTCGACCAACGCGGTGATCGAGCGATCCTCGTTGCGTTTTGAAATTGGACGCGCCTCAGCCGAATGGCTCACGATCTTCCATTCGTTGCCCGAGCGTTCCAGCATCAAGTCGATCAGCCCCAGGTGCGAGCCCCAGAAGCCGCCCATGGCCGCCGGTTTGCCGTGGATGGTGCCTTTGACGGTATCAACAGCCGCCATGCCGTCATAGGCGGATGAGGGGAAGACGCGGTGATGGTGGCCGGTCAGAACCGCGTCGATCCCGTCGATGGCGGCCAGCGGCACACTGGCGTTCTCCATACCGTCGCTGTGATCAGCTTCGCCAATCCCGGAATGGCTGAGTGCGATGATCAGGTCGCAGCCCTGTTCATTCATCTCGGGCACAAAGGCCTGCGCAGTATCGACAATATCACGCGCCTGAACGTTCCCTTCCAGATGGCGGCGGTCCCAGTTCATGATCTGCGGCGGTACAAACCCAATAAGACCGATCTTGATCGGATGCGCAGTGCCGGCACCATCGGTCACCTCGCGGTCCAGGATCACATAAGGCTTGATCAGCGTCTTGTCCTTGGTCGCGTCGCTGCCCTGTTCCAGCGCGACATTTGCGCTGACAACCGGGAAATCTGCGCCCGCCAGTGATTTCATCAGGAAATCGAGGCCGTAGTTGAATTCGTGATTGCCTAGGGTCGAGGCGTCAAAGCCTACGGTGTTCATCGCGGTGATCACCGGGTGCATGTCACCTTCTTTCATCCCTCGCTCATAAGCAATGTAATCGCCCATCGGGTTGCCCTGCAGAAAGTCGCCATTGTCGATCAGAACCGAGTTCGTCGCCTCATCCCGGATCTCCTTGATGATCGACGCGGTGCGGGCCAATCCGACCGTGTCGCGCGGTTTGTCAGCGTAATAGTCATAGGGAAAGACATGCACATGCAGGTCGGTCGTCTCCATGATCCGCAGATGCGCCTGGTTCGAGGCAGCGCGGGCCGAGAAGGGGTGAAGGGCAATGAAGCCAGCAGTGGTGCCCAGGAATTGACGACGCGACAGCGTGAAACGTGACATGGCGAACCTCTTTCAGCGAATGGTCTTTTGAAACGAAAAACCCGACTCGGGATGAGCCGGGTGTCATGCTGAGAGTATAGCGATCTATTGTAACGGTTGTCCTGTGATTGGCGGATTCGCGCCAATAGAAGGGGGGAAATCCCGGGCGGGTCCGGCACTTTGCGGTAAATGGTGCATGTGAGAGCCCAACTTGCTCATTCGTCAATGCGCGGCGAATGTCGCCTTCGTCGAGGATAGCGTTTGTGATAGGAACTCATCAAGCGATGGGAGACCTTCAAAGCATGCTGCATCACCGGGAAATTGGAACCGGCACCCCCATTGTCCTGCTGCACGGGGTTACGGTTGATCATCGCCACATGATGGATGTCATGGAACCCTGCTTTCGCGGTGCCGGAGCATGGCGGCGCATTTATGTCGACATGCCTGGACATGGGCTCAGCCCGGCGCGCAATGACATCCAGTCGCAGGATGATCTGCTCAGCGCCATGCAAGAGTTCATTGAAGCAAAACTTCCGGCCGAGCGGTTCGCCGTCGCGGGCTTATCTCGTGGCAGCTATATTGCGCGCGGGCTTGTGCACACTATGCCGGAACGCATCTCTGGGGTCGCTCTAATCGTACCGGGAGGAAACCCGTCCTCTGATCCAAAAAGAATTCCCGATCCGCAAGTCATCGTTGAAGACAAAACCATTCAACCGGAATTATCCGAGGCGGAAATTTGGGCGCATGAGAACATGTCGGTGATCCAGCGATGGGATATCGTAGAGAAAAGGCGACAAATCATCGCTCCTGCCCGTGCCCTATTCGATGAGGACCAGGAAGCGCGTATCGTTAATGCGTTTGAGTTCAGTTTTGCGGCAGAGGAAGAGGCGACAACGGTCAATGTGCCAAGCTTGGTCGTTGTCGGCCGACAAGACAGCATCAGCGGCTATCTCGATGGCGTCGATATCATGCACCGATTTCCGCGGGCAACTTTTGCTGTCTTGGATTCTGCAGGCCATGCTTTAGCCTGGGAGAGACCCGAGGTGTTTCACGCGTTAGTTCGTGACTGGCTTGATCGTTTGTGACGCGAAAGCAGACTTCCGTATTGTGTCCGCTCGCTCCGCCAAGCCGACATCTGGTGCAGATAGCTCCCGAAGGTATCTTCGAAAGGTGTTTTTTACATGGCGGCGTGCCTGCAGTGCATTCGGTCCGACGCTCCATCACTTATCGCTAGGGGTTGGCGGGCAGGCTGCGCTCTTTTTTAGGTCCGTGACGGCGTTAGCGGTTCCCGTTTCCGGTAAACCGCGCCGCATCTGCGGCTGCGCGTCGGATGGCGTTGGATTTGTGGACCGTTTCCATGTACTCGGCCTCGGGGTCGCTGTCATAGACAACGCCGCCGCCCGCCTGGATGTAGAGCTTTTGGTCCTGCACCACTGCCGTGCGCAGGGCGATGCACATGTCCATGTCTCCACCGGCACTGAAATAACCCACGCCGCCGCCGTAGACGCCGCGCTTTTCCGGCTCCAGCTCGTCGATGATCTCCATCGCGCGGACCTTGGGCGCGCCAGAGACGGTGCCTGCGGGCATCCCGGCAAAAAAGGCATCAAGCGCGTCCTTGCCCTCGGCCAGTTCACCCACTACATTCGACACGATGTGCATCACGTGGCTGTAGCGTTCGATGATGAACTGCTCAGTCGGGCGCACGGTGCCGATCTTGGCGACCCGGCCGGTGTCGTTGCGGCCCAAATCGAGCAGCATCAGGTGTTCGGCCAGTTCTTTCTTGTCCGCGAGCAGATCTGCCTCTAACGCGCGATCTTCCTCTGGCGTCGCGCCACGCGGACGGGTGCCCGCGATCGGGCGGATCGTGACCTCGTCGCCAAAGACGCGGACCAGAATCTCGGGGCTGGCACCCACGACCTGAAAACCGCCGAAGTTGAAATAGAACATGAAGGGCGACGGGTTTGTCCGCCGCAGCGAGCGGTACAGCGCAAAGGGCGGCAGTGGAAATTCCTGCGTCCAGCGCTGCGCCGGGACCACCTGAAAGATGTCGCCCGCGCGGATGTAGTCCTTGGCCTTTTCGACCGCTTCCATATAGCCGGATTTGGTGAAGTTGCTGACCGGTTCGGCCACTTCGCGCGCATCACCCAGATCGCGGGTTTCGGCTGGCATGGCGCGTTCCAGATCGCGCACCGCATCCATCACGCGCTCAGCCGCCTGGGCATAAGCCGCCTTGGCCGACTGTCCGTCGCTGACCCAAGCGGGTGAAACAACGGTTACTTCACCCTTGACCCCGTCTAGGACCGCCACGACCGAAGGGCGCATCATCACCGCATCGGGCAGGCCAAGCGGGTCTGGGTTCACGTTCGGCAGATGTTCCACCAGCCGTACCATGTCATACCCCAGATAGCCGAACAGACCGGCAGCGGCCTGCGGCAGATCATCGGGCAGATCAATGCGGCTTTCGGCCAGCAGCGCCCGCAGGTTCGCCATCGGGTCGCCGTCTTGCGGCGAGAAATCATCCGCATCAAAGCGGGCCGAGCGATTGAGCGCCGATTGCTCCCCGTGACAGCGCCAGATCAGGTCTGGTTTCATCCCGATGATGGAGTAGCGCCCGCGCACTTCACCACCAGTCACCGATTCCAGCATGAAGGCGTCTTTTTGGGCGCCGGTCAGCTTGAGCATCAGGGACACCGGCGTGTCGAGGTCGGCGGCCAGTCGGGTATAGACGACCTGATTTTCCCCGGCCTCATAGGCGCGGGCAAAACTGTCATAATCGGGGGTCAGCGCCATGCTCTAGCTCTTATTGAAAGTTGGCCTGCACCGCATTCAGAGCGCGCTGATCCAGCGTAGGCTGGGCACGGGTCTGAGCGTCGCGGACGTAGACATCAAATAGGTTGCGGGACAGCGCCTGGTTCATCTGAGCGGCCACGGCCGCTTGGGTCTGCTGCAACTCGGCCGTCTCTTCGGGCGGCAGGATGTCATCCAGACGCACAACAAAGGCGCGACCTTGGCCCCCGATGACGCGCAGTTCACCGGGCTCCATCTCGAACACCTGGTTCATGAAGTCGACTGGAACGCCGTCCAGAAAGGCGGTGCGGGTCAGGCCGTTTTCAACCCTTGTGGGCAGTCCGGTCGCGGCAAAGTCGCCTTCAGTCACCAGCGTTGCCAGTACACTGTCGGCCTGAGATTGCAGCGCGGTATTTGTCTCGGCTGCGGTCCACGCTGCGGCCACACGCGCGCGGGCGCTGTCCAGCGGTTCGGGACGGGGCGGCAGAACCTCGTTCAGGCGCAGGGCAAAGATCGAGCCGTCCTCAAGAAACCCGATCTCGGGGAAATCGCCATCGCGCACGGCCTGAGCGGCTTCGCGGAAACCGGCATAGGCGGCCACGCCATCCGAGCTTTCACTGGTCCAGTCAATCTCACCCACGGTCATCTCGGTCTCGCCGGTCAGTTCCTCAAGCGTAGCGCCACCGGCCAACAGGTCATTGATGTCTTCGGCCTGTGCTTCGATCAGGCGGCGGGCGCGCTCGGCGGCCAGCTCATCGCGCAGTTCGGCCTCGACCTCTTCGAACGGGGTGATGCGCGCGGCCAGTGTGCCATTCACACGGTAAAGCGCGGGCCCAAGTGACGAGGGAAGGGGGCCGACGACTTCGCCAATTTCGGCGGCAAAGATCGCCTCGCCAGCTGCGCCCAATTCTTCGATGGCCATGTCGCCCAGGTCCACATCGGCCAGCGACAGTTCGCGATCCTCAACCAAACGCTCAAAGGTGGTGCCACCGACTTCAAGCTGTGCCTTGGCATCCAGGGCGGCGGCCTCGTCGGTAAACGCCAGTTGTTCGACCAGACGGCGTTCGGGCTGGTTGTATTGTGCTTCACGCTCTTCGAACAGGCGGCGGACGGATGCATCATCCAGTTCGACCTGATCAAGCAACATCTCGGGCGAGAGCAGGGCATAGGTCAGACGCTTGGTTTCGGGCAGAGTGAAGCGGTCGGTGTTCTCGTCATAATAGGTCTGCAACTGCGTGTCTGTCGGGGCCGGAACCGGGGTGGCCAGGGCATCGGCCGAAACGGTGGCCACGGTAAAGCTGCGGCGGGCATAGACATAGTCGATGATCAGATCGGTCATGGTGCTGGGCATTTCGACGCCTTCCATGATCGCGCCTTGCACCAGGGTGCGGGCGGATTCGCGGCGCAGATCTTCTTCGAAATCAGCCTCGCTCAGGCCTGCCTGTTCAAGCGCAAAGCGATACCCTTCGCGATCAAAGGTGCCGTCAACACCCTGAAATGCAGGCACTTCGAGGATTTCCTGCTGCAGGTTCGTGTCGCCAATCGACACGCCCAGTTCGGCCACTTCGTTGTCGAGCGACGCAAGGTTCACAAGGTTGGCAAGCGCAATCCGGTCGATGCCCAGTTCGCGCGCCTGCGCCATCGGCAGGGTTTGACCGGTTTGCGCCTCGACAGCGCGGATTTCGCGCTGCAGCTCGCGGGCATAATCATCGACGCTGACGGTTTGGGTGCCAACTGTGGCGACGGTGCGCACGGTGCCGGTCAGGTTGGTCGCGCCAAAACCCGCAAGACCCAGCATCAGCAGGCCCATCAGGATCCAGACAAAGGTTTTCGATAGACTTTTGACGCCTGCGGCCATGGTTTGCCCCCTGTTTCGGCTTTTTCCGCCGTGTTGATCGACGCCTTGTCTACGATGGCCCGTGCCGGTGGGCAAGGGCCGAACGGGTTCAGAGTGTCAGGCCGCCCAGGCGCTCGAAGAGTTGTCCAATCCCGTTGCGATCGAGATTGGCAAACGCCACCCGAACCTGACGTGTTCCGGCCGCGTCTCCGGCAGGCATGAACATGGTGCCGGGCAGCAGCAGAATGCCTGCTTCGGGCACCAGTTTGCGGGCCAATTCGTCTGATGGCAGATCAAAGGGATGTTCCAGATAGGCAAAATATGCGCCAAGACCCAAAAGCTTCCATCCCTTTGCCTCGAGCATGGGCATCCCGTCAGCAATGGCGGCGCGGCGGTCCAGGATCTCACGGCGTTCCCCCGCCAGCCACTCGCCCAAGTTTTCCATCCCCCACAGGGCGGCATGCTGGCCGATCTGGCCGGGGCAGATGGCGACGGTGTCCAGAAACTTTTCGATCTCGGACAGCAGTGCGGGGCTGGTCGCCAGCGCGCCGACCCGGTGGCCGGTCAGCCGGTAGGCCTTCGAAAACGAATAAAGATGGACCAGCGTGTCATCCCAACCGGGTTGGGAAAACAGCGGATGTGGCGCACCTTCGCGGCTGTCAAAGTCGCGGTAGGTCTCGTCCAACAGCAGGCGGATACCGTGCTTGCGGGCCAGGTCAAAGAAGGCTTTGACCAAGTCCGCGGGGTATTCAACACCACCAGGGTTGTTTGGTGTGACCAGCGAAATTGCTCGGGTTCGCGGGGTGATCAACGCCTCAGCTTTGACCGGGTCAGGCAACAAATCGGGGCCTGTGGTCAACGGCACGGCGGTCACACCCGCCATATCGAGCCACATTTTATGATTGAAATACCAGGGGGTTGGCAGGATAACCTCATCCCCTTCCGTGGTCAGGGCCGAGATGGTGCAGGCAAAGGCCTGATTGCACCCCGAAGTGATCGCGACCTGATTGGCGCGCACCGACGCGGCGTAATGATCAGAGATTTCGCGCGCCAGCCCCGTTCGCAGGTCATCGTTGCCCAACACAGGTCCGTAAAGATGTGCGCTGTCTTCGGTCAGGGCAAAGTCGGCCATCGCTTGCCGCAGGGGCTGTGGCGGCGGATCGACCGGGGCCGCCTGGCTGACGTTGATCAGCGGGTGGTCTGCCGGGAACGTGACACCTTCGAGCCACCGGCGCGCCTCCATCACCGGAGGGGCAAAGGTGGTGGCGGTACGGCTCTGGGTCATATTGGTGATCCTGTTGTCCAATTTCGCACCGCTAATACGGGAAACTGCAGCGCGCTTTGATTTATTCTTGGGTATGCGGCTTGGGTTCACCAAAGCGGCGGTTTGGATCAATCAGTGCCACGATAGGGTTCGACGTACTGCAGCGCCATGTCCCACGGGAAAAAGATCCAGGTGTCCTGGCTCACCTCGGTAATGAAGGTATCGACCATCGGGCGGCCTTTGGGTTTGGCATAGACCGTGGCGAAATGGGCCTTGGGAAACAGCTCGCGTACCAGTTCAAGGGTTTTGCCGCTGTCGACCAGATCGTCGATGATCAGAATACCCTCACCGTCACCCATCAGATCGGCGTCGGGAGATTTCAGCACCTCCGCCATGCCTTGATCCTGATGGTGATAGGATTTGACGCTGATGGTGTCGACAGTGCGGATATCCAGCTCGCGCGCGATGATCATGGCTGGGGCCAGACCGCCGCGTGTGATGGCAACAATCGCGCGCCAACCACCCTCGTCCGGGCCTTGACCGTCCAGGCGCCAGGCCAGGGCGCGGCTGTCGCGGTGGATTTGGTCCCAGCTGATGTGGAACCCTTTTTCGTGTGGCAGACGGTCGGTCATGGTTCTTGCTCCCCGCTGGATAGTGGCGTCAGGTGGCCGCAACCTTTGCTGCGAGCAGGGCCAGAAGCCCACCAAAGGTGCGATCGATCAGGTGTTTGAGGGTCATATAGAAGCGGCGCGTTTTCTCAAGGGCGAAAAGCCGGGCCACAAGTGCATTCCAGAGCGTTTCGCCCAGGAAAATGCAAAAGAGAAGGGCGGCAAGTGTCCAGGTGGGCGTTTCGGCTGGAACCATGCCGACAAAGACAGCACCGAAGAACACCGCCGGTTTTGGATTGGCAAACTGCGTCAGCACACCCAGCCGAAAGGCCGACCAGACCGAACGGGGCGTCGCTGTGGGATCAGGCTCGGCAATTGGTTCATCCGCATGACGCCACATCGAGATGGCCAGCCAGATCAGAAAGGCAGCCCCTCCGATCTTGAGGGCCGTCAGCAGCATTGGCGCGTATTCGAACAACAGAGACAGCCCAAAGAGCGCTGCAGCGGCCCAGGCCACGGCACCTACGCCAATGCCTGCGGCCAGGGCGAACCCTGTTCTGAACCCTTCGGCCAGACCGACGCGGGCAGCCATCAGGACGGCAGGGCCGGGGCTGACCGCCGCCAGCAAGCAAACGGCCCAAGTTGCCAGAAACGCAGCGAGAGTCATGTCGCGCTTACTTTGAGATGTCGGGGGCGTCGACCGCCTTCATGCCGACCACATGATACCCCGCATCGACGTGCAGATTTTCACCGGTGACACCGGCACTCAGATCCGACAGCAGGTAAAGCGCCGAATTGCCGACGTCATCGATGGTCACGTTGCGACGCAGGGGCGAGTTGTATTCGTTCCACTTCATGATATAGCGGAAATCGCCGATGCCGCTTGCGGCCAAGGTCTTGATCGGACCGGCGGAAATGGCGTTGACGCGGATGCCGTCCTTGCCCAGATCCTCGGCCAGGTACTTCACCGAAGCCTCCAGTGCCGCCTTGGCCACGCCCATGACGTTGTAATGCGGCATCACCTGTTCGGCGCCGTAATATGTCAGCGTCAGCATCGAGCCGCCCGCGTCCATCATCTTTTCGGCCCGTGCTGCAACGGCGGTGAAGGAATAGACCGAGATATCCATGGTGAGCTGGAAATTAGCCCGGCTGGTGTCGACATAGCGTCCGCGCAACTCGTTCTTGTCGGAAAAGCCGATAGCATGGACGATGAAATCCAGTTTGCCCCATTTTTCCTCAAGCGCGTTGAACAGGCCGTCAATCGAGGCCTCGTCGCCGACGTCACAGGGCAGAACGATCTCGCTGCCCAATTGAGCCGCCAATGGGTCGACACGTTTCTTGAGCGCGTCACCCTGGTATGAGAATGCCAGGTCTGCCCCCGCGTCGGCGAGCGCTTTTGCGATGCCCCACGCGATTGATTTGTCATTCGCCAGTCCCATGATGAGGCCGCGTTTTCCGGCCATCAGCTGATTTGACATGTTCGGTTCTCCGCCTAACGTCGCGTTGTGTGCCGTTTGGTTTAGGCGATTGATTTGTCAGCTTCAAGGGTGCGAGCAGGGCTTGCCGGGCGATAGGGTTAAGCCTAGTGTCATTCTTGGATGGACTATGGGGATGGAATGACTGATCGCGAAGGCATCTTTGCGGGTGATGACCCGTTTGTAATCGCACGCCGTTGGCTGTCTGAGGCTGAAGGCACGGAACCCAATGATCCCAATGCAATCGCGCTTGCCACCGTGGACGCCAACGGGCTGCCCAATGTGCGCATGGTGTTGCTCAAGGAAATTGAAGATGACGCTTTTGTGTTTTACACTAACTACGAAAGTGCAAAAGGCGTCGAGTTGGATGCCGCTGGCAAAGCGGGCTTTGTGATGCACTGGAAATCGCTCCGGCGCCAGGTTCGGGTGCGGGGCGAGATTACACGCGAAGATGGCCCGCAAGCGGATGCCTATTATGCGTCCCGCTCGCTGAAAAGCCGTTTGGGCGCTTGGGCGTCGCAGCAGTCACGACCGCTCAGCAGCCGGGCTTCGCTTGTGGCTGAAGTGGCCAAGGTGACTGCCAGACATGGGACCAATCCGTCGCGGCCGCCATTTTGGGGGGGATACCGCCTGAAGCCGAGCCACATTGAGCTCTGGGCCGACGGTGCGTTTAGACTACATGACAGGTTCGCCTGGACGAGGGAAAATTCGGGGGGAAGATGGTCAGTGCAGCGTCTAAATCCATGATGTTCACGTGTCGTGAAATGCAACATGTTGATATGAAACATGTTTTTTCGCTTGAATTCCGGATGCAAAATCCGGCACATCAAGGGCCTGAAATATTGTTAACTAACACTCCGCAATGGAAGAGCAGTGGCTGAAGATCTAAGCAGTATGTACCACGTGAATGGCCACGTGAAATGGTTCGACCCCGCAAAAGGGTACGGATTTGTCGTGTCAAACGATGGTGGCCCCGACATTCTGTTACATGTGAACGTGCTGCGAAATTTCGGGCAAAGCTCGGTCGCCGACGGTGCCCAGATCGAGATTGTGACCCACCGCACAGAACGTGGTGTCCAAGCCGTAGAGGTGATTTCGATTGCACCGCCCGAGCGTGGGGAAGCGGCCGTCCTTGCGGATTTTGCTGAACTCGACGCCGAGGCAATGGAAAGTGCCGAACTGGAGCCTGCGCGCGTAAAGTGGTTCGACAAGGGCAAGGGGTTCGGCTTTGCCAATGTCTTTGGCCGGTCCGAGGATGTGTTCCTTCATATCGAAGTATTGCGCCAATCCGGTTTGGCAGACTTGCAGCCGGGCGAAGCGTTGGCCATGCGTGTTATTGACGGCAAACGGGGCCGGATGGCCGCCGAAGTGCTGGCATGGGAAGCGGCAGTCACCCAAGACGAGGACTAAGTGTTGTTTTACCGAGTTATGGTGCTGGTGATGTTTCTGTTTGTCGGCGCCGTTTCTTCGGTGACAGCCGCCTGTCAGGCGAACGTCGTCACCCTCAAGAACGATCAAGCCGAAATCCGGTTCAACATCGAGCTTGCGCAGACACCGGAAGAGCGGTCGCGCGGGTTGATGTTCCGCGACCATCTGGCGTCGCGAGCTGGGATGCTCTTTGTTTTTGAGCAGCCGCAGCGCGTGGCTTTCTGGATGAAGAATACGCTGATTCCTCTCGACATGATCTTTGTCGACAAAACCGGCACCGTGACCAGGGTCCATCAGGGCGCGATTCCGGGGGATGAGACGCCTATTCCCGGCGGCGATCAGGTCTATTCCGTCTTGGAAATCAACGCCGGATTGGCCGCGCGCTACGGAATTTCCAACGGAACTGTTCTGCGTCACGAAGTTTTTTCAAATGGACCCGCTGCATGGCCTTGTTAGGGGTTTTCAAATCAGATCAACCCCGCTAGGAAGGCGCACGGTCCGGGGCGTGGCGCAGTCTGGTAGCGCACCTGTTTTGGGTACAGGGGGTCGTGAGTTCGAATCTCGCCGCCCCGACCACTTTTCTCACATACGCAAGTTCTGAGCTGCATCCCTCGTCTGAAACGACGGGGGTATCTGCAGTTTCCTTCATTAAAATGAATGTGTTGCCCTAAATTCGAACACTTGATCTGTGTCAATTCGCGTGGCCCGCATCTGTGCGTTTCTCAAGCAAACGAAACAGAACGATCTCTGTCAGGTCGAAATATCCTTGGAACGCATCGTAGGTTGGGCGCTCATCAGTTCGGTATCGTCGGTTGTCAAAAGCTTTGACATCTACCGGACTCGTTGTAACCTCGATCCATCATATTTGAAGAGGTTAAGGTGTTATGTCAGATACTCCGGACTTCCAAGATGATCCAGCGCGCTCGAACAAATCGGATGAGCGCACGGCGTTCCTGATACTTGCTGTTGTTCTTGCCCCCGCACTTGCCGTCGCCATCGTGGGCGGGTGGGGCTTTTTCGTTTGGATCCTGCAAATGTTTTATGGGCCGCCCACCGGCTAGAAAGAAGAAATGTCCATTCAGGCTCGTTCCCCCAGCTTTCGCAAGGCACTAACGGGTCGGTCGGCAGACTTTCGACCGCCATGGTCCAGCGAGACCTCGATCAAATCGGACTGCACCAGCTGCAGCCGCTGCATTGATGCCTGCCCCGAGGCGATCCTGAAGCCGGGGCCTGGCAACACGCCCGTGGTGGATTTCAACGTTGGGGCCTGCACCTTCTGCAGGGCTTGCGCGCAGGCCTGTCCCGAACCGGTTTTTTCCGACATATCCGATCCTCCATGGGCGTTGGTTGCGCAGATTTCGGACGGGTGCATGCTGTCGATGGGGATCGGTTGCCAGCTGTGCACCGACATTTGCGATCGATCGGCCTTGCGTCTGGACCTGCGGGTGCGGCCCGTGGGACGTATCGCAATCAACCAAGACGCTTGCACCGGCTGCGGTGCCTGCCTGCCGCTTTGCCCAACGGATGCCATCACACTTGGCGAACACATCGAGGAGGCCGGTCATGAAGGATGAGATCCATATCTCAAGCCTGTTGCTCCGGGCCGACCCGGCAAACCTGGATGCGGTTTGTGCTCGGGTTCTTACACATGACGGGGCCGAGGTCGCCATGACCGACGACACCGGCAAGATCATCGTCACGCTGGAGACGGACAGCGAAGCGGTGATCGTCGAACACATGAATTCACTGAGCCTGCTCGACGGCGTGGTCAGCGTGGCTCTGGTCTATCACCAAAAAGAACAAGGTCTTTAAATCGGGGAGATTGAAATGCCTAACTTGTCCAGACGCGATGTCATCAAAGCCCAGGCCGTGGCGGCCGCGGCTGCGGCGGCCGGGCTACCGATACCGGCAGCGGCGCAAAACCTTGTCACGGATGCACAGCTTACCGACCTGAAATGGTCCAAGGCACCTTGCAGATTCTGTGGTACGGGTTGCTCGATCATGGTCGCAACCAAAGCGGGCCGCGTGGTGGCCAGCCATGGTGACGCCAAGTCCGAGGTGAACCGGGGCCTCAACTGTGTCAAAGGCTACTTCCTGTCCAAGATCATGTACGGCTCGGACCGCTTGACACAGCCCTTGCTGCGCAAGAAAGACGGCGTCTTCCACAAGGATGGCGCGTTTGAACCGGTCAGCTGGGATGAGGCGTTCGACATTATGGCCGAGAAGTGGAAGGCCACTTTGAAAGAGAAGGGGCCCAAGGGCATCGGCATGTTCGGGTCGGGCCAGTGGACCGTGTGGGAAGGGTACGCCGCGTCCAAGCTGATGAAGGCCGGGTTCAGGTCGAACAACATCGACCCTAACGCGCGCCACTGCATGGCGAGCGCGGTTGTCGGCTTTATGCGGACCTTTGGCATTGATGAGCCGATGGGGTGTTACGATGATTTCGAGAACGCGGACGCCTTTGTGCTCTGGGGCTCGAACATGGCCGAGATGCACCCGATCTTGTGGACCCGCATCGCCGACCGCCGGTTTGGTCATCCGCATGTCCAGGTCGCGGTTCTGTCGACGTTCACGCACCGCAGCTTTGATCTGGCCGACATCCCCGCGATCTTTGAGCCGCAGACCGACCTGGCAATCCTCAACTACATCGCCAACTACATCATCGAAAACGACGCGGTGAACAAAGATTTTGTCGCCAAGCACGTGAACTTCAAAAAGGGCGCGCAAGACATCGGTTATGGCTTGCGCCCGGAAAATCCGCTGCAACAGGCCGCCGCCAACCCCGACAGCGGCAAGTCGGATCCGATCACGTTCGAAGAGTTCGCCGAGTTTGTGAAGCCCTATACGCTCGACAAGGCGCATGAGATGTCGGGCGTGTCCAAGGACGCACTGGAAAAGATCGCCAAGCTATATGCCGATCCGGACACCAAGGTCATGTCGCTGTGGACCATGGGCGTAAACCAGCACACGCGCGGGGTTTGGGTCAACAACATGATCTATAACCTGCACCTGCTGACGGGCAAGATCTCGACCCCCGGTAACTCGCCGTTCTCGCTGACGGGGCAGCCCTCGGCCTGTGGCACGGCGCGCGAGGTCGGAACCTTCTCGCACCGTCTGCCTGCCGATATGGTTGTGAACAACCCCGAGCACCGCAAGAAGGCGGAAAAGATCTGGAAGCTGCCCGAAGGTGGCGTGCCGGATTGGGTGGGCTCGCACGCCGTGAAACAGAACCGCGACCTGAAGGATGGCAACATCAACTGCTATTGGGTGCAGGTGAACAACAACATGCAGGCCGCACCCAACATGATGGAAGAGGGGCTGCCGGGTTATCGCAACCCCGACAACTTCATCGTGGTGTCTGACGCCTATCCAACCGTGACGGCCGAAGCCGCCGACCTGATCCTGCCCGCCGCCATGTGGGTTGAGAAAGAGGGCGCATACGGCAACGCCGAACGTCGGACGCAGTTCTGGCATCAGCTGGTCGATGCACCCGGCGAATCCAAATCGGACCTGTGGCAGCTGGTCGAGTTTTCGAAACGCTTCACCACGGATGAGGTTTGGCCTGCCGAGTTGCTGGATGCCAACCCAGACTACAAGGGCAAGACGCTTTACGAGGTGCTCTATGCCAACGGCAAAGTGGATTCCTATCCGCTGGATCAAACCTCGGACGACTATGCCAACCACGAGGCGCAGGACTTTGGGTTCTACATCCAGAAGGGCCTGTTCGAAGAGTATGCCGAGTTTGGACGCGGCAAGGCCCACGATCTGGCGCCCTTTGATACTTATCACGAAGTGCGCGGCCTGCGTTGGCCGGTCGTTGACGGGAAAGAAACCAAGTGGCGGTTCAAGGAGGGGTCCGATCCTTATGTCACCGCTGGCAGCGATTTTGAGTTCTATGGTCACAAGGACGGCAAGGCGATCATCTTTGCGCTGCCGTTCGAACCGGCCCCGGAACGGCCAGACGAAGAGTACCCGTTCTGGTTGGCCACAGGCCGGGTTCTTGAGCATTGGCATTCCGGTTCGATGACCCAACGGGTCCCCGAACTGCACAAGGCGATCCCGGATGCGCTGGTTTACATGCATCCCGATGATGCAGAGGCGATGGGGGTTAGACGGGGTTCGTCCGTCAAGGTGGAATCGCGGCGCGGTCATATCCTCAGCCGGGTTGAAACGCGCGGACGCAACAAGCCGCCAAAAGGTCTGATCTTTGTGCCTTGGTTTGATGCACGACAGTTGATCAACAAGGTCACGTTGGATGCCACCGATCCGCTGTCGAAACAGACCGACTTTAAAAAGTGTGCGGTCAAAGTCGTACCAGTGGGGGCCTGATCATGACACGCAACATATGGATTACCGCAGCAGTCATCAGTTTTGCCGGAGCCGCTTTTGCCCAAGAGCATGTGGCCACCCTGCGATCAGGCACGCCTTTGGCGGACAACGCTGAACCACCGGCGATTGCCAAGGTGGTGAATTCGGACCTGCGCCAGGTGCGCAACTACCCCGAGCAGCCGCCGCTGATCCCGCACAAGATCGACGGCTACCAGATCGACCTGAACGCCAACCAATGCATGCAATGCCACAGCCGCACCGCGGTCGAGGTGAGCCAGGCGCCGATGATCTCGATCACGCATTTCATGAGCCGAGACAATCAGTTCCTGGCCTCGGTGACACCACGTCGGTATTTCTGCAATCAATGCCACGTGGTTCAGGTCGAGGCGCGCGCGCTGGTGGAAAACGGCTTTGTCGACATCGACAGCGTGCTTGAATACGTCAAACAGAACCAGGGGAGCAGCGACTGATGTTGGGTTTCCTTCGCAAACTCTGGGGCACGATAAGACGCCCCAGCGTCCATTACAGCCTGGGCGGGCTGACGATGGGCGGCTTCCTTATGGGGATCATCTTTTGGGGCGGTTTCAACACTGCGCTCGAGCTGACCAATACCGAAACCTTCTGTACCGGCTGTCACGAGATGCGCGACAACGTTTTTGCCGAGCTGAAGACAACCATTCACTATTCCAACCGCTCGGGCGTGCGGGCCACGTGCCCTGATTGCCACGTTCCGCATGAATGGACGCCCAAGATCGCGCGCAAGATGCAAGCCAGCAAAGAGGTGTGGGGCAAGATTTTCGGCACCATCAACACGCGTGAAAAGTTTGTCGAGAAACGATTGGAACTGGCGCAACACGAATGGGCACGGCTCAAGGCCAACGACTCGCTGGAATGCCGTAACTGCCACTCGGCCGAGTCAATGGATATCACCCGGCAAAGCCCGCGCGCGGCGGATTTTCATGAGCGGCTTTTGTTCACTGGTGAAAAGACCTGCATCGATTGCCACAAGGGCATCGCGCACGAGTTGCCCAACATGAAAGAGGCGATGCTGGAGGGCAGCCTAGTGTTGTCCAGCGCGCAAGCTGCGGCCTCTGACGATCTGCACGACTATCTGAACCGGCACGCGCAACACTAAATCTGGTAGGTATCAACAGGGGCAGGGCCGAGGGATTGGCTCTGCCCTTGGTGTGTTTAAGGGCCACACTACGACATCTGGTGGCCGCCTGAAATTGGGGCAGAGGGCCATTTCTTCCCCCGATTCTGTGTCGGTTGGGTGGGAAATTTCGCGACTCGGCACCGCAGCTCGCATCTGATCTGATAATTTTGTCACAGGAAAATGCTCGCTCGATTTTCGTGCTGCATCGCAGAGATTTGCGTTAAGAATTGTTAATAAAATCTGGTAAGTGTGCCGTAAAAATCGAGAAATCCCAGTCTTGCTTGAGGCATCCCCGATGCTGCGCCTTGGGCATAACTTGTGGAGGAATCGGACCTGGCGATGACCGGCCCGAACCCGGGCGCGCGTCAATATAAATCTTTCCGAAACGTTGGTAAAAAGAGCGTTGACCTCCTAGGCCCCAATACGCCAGATTGTGGGGGCCGGACGCATTGCCACTAAATCTGGTAGGTATGACCAGAGGGGCAGCAGCGCGGCACGACAATGGGGTAACTCTCGGACAACGGGCGCGACAGCGCTGTTTTTTCACGCGGCTTCGGCTGCGGCGGGATGTTTTTTCCTTCTGTCATTGCCCTGGGACTGGTCCGGGGCGCGATCATGGGCTGATGGGGCCACACGTTGAAAGCTGGAATTTAGGGGCAGCGGGATGAAGATAGAACGGAAATTCACCAAGGCAGGACAGGATGCCTATGCAGAGCTGGATTTTGTGTCGGCCACGTCTGAGATTCGCAATCCCGACGGGACAATCGTATTCAAACTCGACGACATCGAAGTGCCCTCGAGCTGGAGCCAGGTCGCCAGCGACGTTATTGCCCAAAAGTATTTCCGCAAAGCAGGTGTGCCCTCGCGCTTGAAGAAGGTCCGGGAAAAGGATGTTCCCGAATTCCTGTGGCGCTCGGTGCCCGACGGGGACGTCGAGCTGGGTGGCGAAATCTCCTCAAAGCAGGTGTTCGACCGTCTTGCAGGTGCCTGGGCTTATTGGGGCTGGAAAGGCGGCTATTTCTCGACCGAGGATGACGCGCGCGCTTACTTTGACGAGATGCGCTATATGCTGGCCACGCAGCGCGCCGCGCCGAACTCGCCCCAGTGGTTCAACACCGGCCTGCATTGGGCCTATGGCATAGACGGCCCGGCACAGGGCCACCACTATGTCGACTATAAGACCGGCAAGCTGACCAAATCGAAATCGTCCTACGAGCATCCGCAGCCCCACGCGTGTTTCATTCAGGGCGTCGAAGATGATCTGGTCAACGAAGGCGGCATCATGGACCTGTGGGTGCGCGAGGCGCGCCTGTTCAAATATGGTTCGGGCACTGGCACCAACTTCAGCCACCTGCGCGGCGAGGGTGAGCCCCTGTCCGGTGGTGGCAAGTCGAGCGGCCTTATGGGCTTCCTGAAAATCGGTGACCGGGCAGCAGGCGCGATCAAATCCGGCGGCACCACCCGGCGTGCGGCCAAGATGGTC
Organism: Falsiruegeria mediterranea M17; assembly: GCF_900302455.1. GTDB lineage: Bacteria > Pseudomonadota > Alphaproteobacteria > Rhodobacterales > Rhodobacteraceae > Falsiruegeria > Falsiruegeria mediterranea. The sequence continues at coordinate 35,860 of NZ_ONZG01000007.1, read as the reverse complement.
ATCGTCGACGCTGATCACCCGGATATTGAGGATTTCATCAACTGGAAAGTCATCGAAGAGCAGAAGGTGGCGAGCATCGTTGCGGGCTCTAAGATGCACGAGGCCAAGCTCAACGGTATTTTCGAGGCGCTGCGCACCTGGGATGGCAAGGCCGAAGATGCATATGACCCGAACCACAACGACGCGCTGAAAAAGTCGATCCGCGAAGCCAAAAAAGTCGCGATCCCCGAGACTTATGTCAAACGCGTGCTGGATTACGCCAAGCAGGGCCACACCAGCATCGAATTCCCGACCTATGACACCGATTGGGACTCCGAGGCTTACAGCTCGGTTTCGGGCCAAAACTCGAACAACTCGATCCGTGTGACCAACGCTTTCCTCAAGGCGATCGAAAAGGACGCCGATTGGGAGCTGATCAACCGCACCGACGGCAAGGTCTCTCGCACCATCAAGGCGCGTGACCTCTGGGCGCAAGTGGGCCATGCGGCCTGGGCCTGTGCTGATCCGGGCATCCAGTACCACGACACCGTCAACGAATGGCATACCTGCCCCGAAGACGGTGAAATTCGCGGGTCAAACCCCTGTTCGGAATACATGTTCCTGGACGACACCGCTTGTAACCTGGCGTCGATGAACCTGCTGACCTTCCTTGAGGATGGCAAGTTCCAGGCCGATGATTACATGCACACCGCGCGTCTGTGGACCCTGACGCTGGAAATCAGCGTGACCATGGCGCAGTTCCCGTCCAAGGAAATCGCGCAGCTTTCCTATGACTTCCGCACCTTGGGTCTGGGCTATGCCAACATCGGCGGCTTGCTGATGAACATGGGCCACGGCTATGACAGCGACGAGGGCCGGGCGCTTTGCGGTGCTCTGACCGCGATCATGACCGGTGTGGCTTATGCAACCTCGGCCGAGATTGCAGGCGAGCTGGGTCCGTTTGCAGGCTACGAGCGCAACGCCAAGCACATGCTGCGCGTTATGCGCAACCACCGCAACGCAGCGCACGGTGCTGTGCATGGGTATGAGAAGCTCGCGGTGAAACCAGTGCCGCTGGATCATGCCAACTGCCCTGACGCGCGCCTGGTTGATCTGGCCATGTCCGCCTGGGACGAGGCATTGTCCTTGGGTGAAAAGAACGGCTATCGCAATGCGCAGGCCACTGTGATTGCGCCCACCGGCACCATTGGTCTGGTAATGGATTGCGACACCACCGGGATTGAGCCCGACTTTGCGCTGGTCAAGTTCAAGAAACTGGCCGGTGGCGGTTATTTCAAGATCATCAACCGCTCGGTTCCTGCTGCTTTGGAATTCCAAGGCTACAGCTCGGCCCAGATCGAAGAGATCGTATCTTACGCCGTGGGTCACGGTTCCATCGGCAACGCACCCGGGATCAACCACACCTCGCTGACGGGTCACGGGTTTGGCCCCAACGAGTTGCGCAAGGTTGACGAGGCGCTGGAAAGCGCATTCGACATCCGGTTTGTGTTCAACCAGTGGACCCTGGGCGAAGAGTTCTGCACCGGCGTTCTGGGCATCCCGGCTGACAAACTGAATGACCCGACGTTCGACCTGCTGCGTCACCTTGGCTTTACCAAGGCCGATATCGACGCAGCGAACGACCATGTTTGCGGGACCATGACCCTGGAAGGGGCGCCGCACCTTAAGGAAGAGCACTATCACATCTTTGATTGTGCAAACCCATGCGGCAAGAAAGGCAAGCGCTTCCTGTCGGTTGACAGCCACATCACCATGATGGCCGCGGCACAGTCGTTCATCTCGGGCGCGATTTCCAAAACAATCAACATGCCCAACGATGCGACCATCGAGGACTGTCAGAAGGCTTACGAACTCAGCTGGTCGCTGGGTGTCAAAGCCAACGCGCTCTATCGTGACGGCTCGAAGCTCAGCCAACCGTTGGCGGCTGCGTTGGTCGAAGACGACGATGAGGCGGCTGAGGTTCTGGAAAGCGGTTCGATCCAGGAAAAGGCCGCTGTGCTGGCCGAGAAAGTGATCGAAAAGGTTGTGGTGAAAGAGATCATCCGCAGCCACCGCGAGAAGCTGCCCCATCGCCGCAAGGGATACACCCAAAAGGCCGTCGTTGGCGGGCATAAGGTTTACCTGCGCACCGGCGAGTTCGAAGACGGCAAGTTGGGCGAGATTTTCATCGACATGCACAAAGAGGGTGCAGGTTTCCGCGCGATGATGAACAACTTTGCCATCGCCGTGTCGGTCGGTCTGCAATATGGCGTGCCGCTCGAGGAGTTCGTTGACGCTTTCACCTTCACCAAGTTCGAACCGGCGGGGATGGTGCAGGGCAACGACTCGATCAAGAACGCGACCTCGATCCTCGACTACATCTTCCGGGAACTGGCTGTCAGCTATCTGGACCGCACCGATCTGGCGCATGTGAAGCCCGAGGGCGCCACATTCGACGACATCGGTCGTGGCGAGGAAGAGGGCGTGTCGAACATCAACGAGATTAGCGAAACTGCGGCGTCCAAGTCATTGGAAGTGTTGAAACAAATCAGCTCGACGGGCTATCTGCGCAAGCGTCTGCCGCAGGATCTGGTGGTGCTGAATGGCGGCCAATCCGGCGCCACCGCACTGAACGGCGCCGCTGATCCGGTCAGCGCGCTGCAGACCATCGTGCCTGAAACCTCAACCGAAACCACTGCGGCCGTCGGCATGGACGCTCGCACCAAGGCCAAGATGCAAGGCTACGAGGGCGAGGCCTGCGGTGAATGCGGAAACTACACGCTGGTGCGCAACGGCACCTGCATGAAGTGCAACACTTGCGGGGCGACGAGCGGCTGCTCGTAAGTCCCCGGTAACAAAGATCGCGTCCCCTGGGGGATGCGTAGGGGCCACAAAAGGATCCACCCTCGGTGATCCTGGCCCCGACGAGACAGGGTGGGCGGAAGACCAGTCCTTCCCACTCTATCACGGGGCGGGTGCGCTCGCCCCAGACGCAGTCCAGGCCGCAGGCAAAAAAACACCGGGCGGTAAACTAGATGAGCTTGGATAGCGAAACTCAAAGGGGGCCGATGGCCCCCTTTTTTTGCGACTCAGATCAACCGGCCAAAAGGCGCCGACTTAGGACTGGGGCGCTTTTCGGCAAAGGGATGCTTGTTTCCGGATGTACGCTGCGGCGAGTTCCGCCGGTGGCGATGCGCGGGATTTTGCCCCGCCATTCCTTGCGCAGGCAAGCGGACAAAACCGGCGCGAGTTGGCTGAATTTTCGTCATGTTTCCTCCATGGGGTGACGGGATTGCCGGTTTCGCGGTTTCTGAGTGCGTCCAACCTTTGGACGATCAAAACCACAGGAGACCCTAATGAAACTGTTTAAAACTCTGCCGCTTGTCGCTGCTCTCTTTGCAACTCCGCTTTGGGCCGCGGGGCAAGTCGATGCCAACGCTGATGGCGTGCTTACATTGGAAGAGGTTCAGGCCGCTTTCCCGGAATTGGATGCCGACAGCTTTGTCGCCATGGATCAGAACGCCGATGGCGTGCTGGATGTTGATGAGGTGTCGGCCGCACAGACCGCAGGGTTGCTGCCCGATACCGACAGCTAATCGATCACCACGAGGGGGTCACGGGAGGGACGCGCAGGCGGTAGGGGCTGCTGCTTGCGCGTTCCCACTTCCTGAGTGGTGCCTGAGTGTTCCAAGACGGGACAGACCCGAGTTGCGGGGACCGCCCGTGCCCCGGTCCATCAACCACGCCGCCCACGATCAATGGATCGGAAAGAGGTTCAAAGCCCAGACTGATGGCGCCAGCTTTTTGGATGTGGGGGCTGGGGACGGCCCATGTAACCCCCGGTTTTCGCGAACAGATCGCGTGACTTTTGTTGGTGATGACGCCACTAAACCTTCGTCTGATTGCTGCAGCAGATGGTGGTCGCATAGCGCGCAACAGTTCGGAGTAACAATGTCTCGGCTGATATGTGATTGCCCGAAAGACATCCGAATGATGGTGTGGGGCGAGATTTTCCCGCCCCATTTCAAAGATTTACGCGGGCAAGTGAATGTTGAAGGCTCCACGAATTTTCTGATCGAGTTCCGCATCGAACCGGGCTGGTGATCGCTCTCCCAGGATCATCTCTTTCTTTTCGATCGCCTTTTGAATCAGGTCGGGTTTGCCCAATTCGGCCCATTCCTTGGGCGAAGTGCGATCACCCAAGGTGGGATAGACAAAGTCCTGCTGCATCCGGCTGAGTGTCGCATCAGTGCCCAGATAGTGGCCCGTACCGCCCAGGCAGACCTCAGCGATCTGATCCAGGGCCATGGTTTCATCCGTCACCTCGATCCCGCGTACACAGCGCAACGCTTGCCCCAGCAAGTCATCACTCAGGATCAGGCTTTCAAAGCAGAACCCCAGCAGCGAGGCGTGCATGCCGGCGGCCTCGTACACCATGTTCAGCCCCGACAGACCGGTCATAACGGCGGAACACATCTGTTCCCATCCGGCCTGCATGTCGGGCAGTTTGGAATCGGCGGCCCCGGCGGCGGCACCCCCCGGAAGGTCATAGAACCGGTGCATCTGAGCGCAGCCCGCGCTCAGCAGCGCTTGCTCGCCCGAGCCGACGGTCATCGCACCAGTGCGCAGGTCCAGACCGAAGGGCCAGGTGCCCATGATTGCGGGGTGCCCCGGTTTCACTGCGTTGACATAGACCAAACCGGCCAGACATTCAGCGGTGGCCTGCACAATGGCACCCGCCACTGTCGATGGCGCCGTAGCCCCGGCCATACCGGCGGAGAGCAGCAGCACGGGCATGCCGCCCTTGATGCATTCCTCCATCACTTCGCAGGATTCGGTGGCAAATTTCATCGGAGGGACAACGAAACAGTTCGAGTTCGACATGAACGGCTTTTCACGCCACTTGTCCTCGCCACCGGCGATCATGTGCAGCATTTCCAGCGCGGGCTTCACATAAGATGGCTCGGTGAACGATGTGCCGATGTGTTTGTAGGTGCCGGATGTGCAGGCGTAGATGGTGTTCAGGTCCATCTCGCGGTTGTCGGGGATGTCGCGGCAGACCATGGGGCGCTGGACAAAGTGAATGTTGTCGAGCTGCTGACATATCCGCGCCGCATCGTGAAGGTCCTGCACGGTTGAATCGCGATAATTGCGGCCATCCACATCCACCATCGAAACGGCGGCACCCGCTGTTCCGTAGTGGACCTTGGCCCCGGTCAGGTCCAGATCGGTTTTGCCATCGCGGCTGTAGAGCGTGACCTCGCGGTTTGCCTTGGCCAGCGTATCTTCGACCAATGCGCGCGGGAACCGGATGCGGCCATCGTCGCCCAGGGTACAGCCGGCACCCACCAGGTAATCAATGCCGCTTTGTGGCGCGTCGGCAAGGCCGATGGTTTCCAGCGCATCGAGCGCGGCGGAATGGATGCGTTCCATGTCCTGTTGGCTGAGCAAGTTCAGCGCGCGGCTTTCCATGCCGTGGCGCACCGGGCGCAGGTGATCGGGCAGGGCGGCTGCACGGGCAGCACGGCGCGCAGCGCGTCCGCCGCTGCGCGAGGTGGATCGGGATTGGTCGTTCATGTCGTTTGGTCCGATGTGAGTTGACTGGAAGTAGCTTCAGATCAACTTGAGGCAGGGCGCCCCCGGGCCGCGCGGCCACGATCCGCACCAATTGTGCGGCTCACCAAACAGATTTTACTCTGCTCTGCTTGCATGGCTCTCTCCCTCAACTGCGTCCGATTTTTTCAAGAGGTGCATGGCAGGTCTGTTCCATTTGCGACGCTGAAAGTGGTGATTTTGGGCAGGTTTTCGCCTGATGCGCGAAAACTTGCGGGACATGCGCGGGTCTCCGCGCGGTTTCCTGCAGGTGCCTTGAAGCGATCAGGGCAGGTGTCCATTTCACTGTCACACGGCGCGGGGATAGGTGCAAAGGTTTGCTGTTAAACGGTAATCTCTGCGCGGTGTGCAATGAAGATTGGAGTGCAACATGAAACTCTTGGTTCCCGCAGTAACCTCTATCGCGCTGCTTGGCGCACCTGCCGCGATGGCCGCAGATTGGACCGGCCCCTATGCCGGTTTCGGCATCGGACATGCCGATGTTGACGGCCCGGGCGCGGCCGATGGCAAAGAAACCACATTTGGCGGTCACATCGGCTATGACTATGATTTTGGCGATTTCGTCGTTGGTGGCGAGTTGGAGGTCAACCGTGTTGACCTAGCCTTGCCTGCAGGCGGTGGTACCATCGACAATGTGGCCAACCTCAAGCTGAAAGGCGGTTACGACTTCGGCCCCGCGCTTGGGTATGCTGTGGTCGGTGGGTCGCGGGCCTTTACCTCGCTCGGCAATGACACCGGTTTTGTCTACGGCCTGGGTGTTGCGTATCAGGTGAACGAGCAATTCACCGTCAGTGGTGAAGTTCTGCAGCACAAGTTCGACAATGTCGGAACCACGACGTCGGACTACGATTCGACATCCGTCAACCTGCGCGCTTCGTTCCGCTTCTAGGTTTTTCAGTGTAACGAGTGTCCGGCGCGGCGATGTCCACCGCGCCGGTTTTCAATTACTGAGCGGCCACGGCGTTGGCGCGCTCGGTCGCAAAGGTGCAGAGCGTTTGCAGCGCCTGGGCAAACTCGTCATCCGCGATCGTCATGGCCACCCGGATATGACCGGCGGCGGCCTGGCCAAAGCTTTCGCCCGGCATGACGGCGATATGATGCGTGTCCAGCAGGGCGTTGGCAAAGTCTTCGCCGCTCATTCCCGTCGCACGAACATCCAGCATCAGGTACATCGCCCCTTGGGCGGGCACCAGGCCAAGGGTGTTCTGCCCCGCTAGGATCTCTTTGGCCAGCTGTCTGCGACGACGGAAAGGGGCGGCGATTTCTTCTTCCAACTCGGCGCCTGCATTCAGCGCAAAATCGGCCGCATCCTGAACGAACCCGGGAACACCATAGGTCGTGTGGGTTGCCAGGTTGATCAGATGGTTGATCACCTCGGCCGGGCCCACGATCCAACCGCAGCGCGAGCCGGTCATGGCGTGGGATTTCGACATCGACCCCACCACCAGCGTCCGTTCGGCCATGCCGGGCAGGGCGCGGGGCGAAATGTGCTCGCCCTCCCACACTTGCGTGTCATAGACCTCGTCCGAGATCAGCCACAGATCGCGTTTTTTGCAAACCTCGGCGATGCCTTCGAGCGTTTCGCGGGAATAAACCACACCCGTGGGGTTGTTGGGCGAGTTGATCAGCAGTGACACGGCCCCCTCGGCGGCGGCGTCAATCTCGGCCGCGCGGGGTTGGAACGCATCTTCGGCATGGGTTTGCACAGCCTTGGCAACAGCCCCGACACCCCGGATCGTGCCGGGGTAGGTCGCGTAGTAAGGATCAAGATACAGCGCGGTATCGCCAGAATTGCAGGTCGCGGCATGGGCGGCAAACAGCGCTGCCTGACCACCGGGGGTGATCAGTACATTGTCGGCCGTTGTCGGCACGCCTGTCTGCTCTTGGATCCGTTTCGCCACGGTTTCGCGCAACGAGGCCACGCCCGGCACCATGGCATAGCCTGTATGCCCGCCGCGGGCCGAAGCATCCATCGCCGCCAGAATCGAGGCGTGCGTTCGAATGTCATGTTCCCCGATGGTCAATTCCGACACCGGAACGCCCTCGGCCTTCATCCGACGGGCGCGGTAAAAGACGTCCCAACCATCCGAACCGCCACCGGTCAGATGCGTGATACGACGCGACAACTGCATGTTAGCCTCCCTAAGCAGATCACCGGCGGAGAGGGACAGAGCCGCGCTGATTTGTCAATTCCGCTTCTGTTTGGGACATGCTCAATTTCCGAACCCATCGTGTGACCGTAAGGCACAGGGGTTTCCGTCCGGATCTGTGAATTCTGCGGTGGTGCCCCAGCTGTGTTGATGGATCATTGCTGTTATCCCTCGGGTTTTCAGTTCTTTCGCGGTTGCTGCAACATCCCGAACGTTAAAGCGGAGTTTCGTCGGATTCTGCGCAACCGTCTTTGGCTGGTCTGAACTTACGCCGCCCGTTTCGACCATCAGATAAGTGTCCCCCAGCTTGAATGTCGTGAGACGTTCGCCAGGCCGGTCGATGCGGTGCAACATCTCAAGACCCAGTAGATGGCCATAGAAGTCGACGCAGGCCTCGTAGTTTTGGGTAAAGAGGATCACGCCGGCAGTGGTGAAATTCATGTTAGCTCCTTGGTGATGGTTTTGGGCCGGGTGAAGGGAGCTTGCGGTCTCAAGTTGGGTTTAGGTCAATAGGGAAATGTCGGGGCGCAGGACATGCGTGGGCCTTCAGGATTCCGCGAGGAGTGTACGCGTGGTGTGACGCAGGTCATGCCCCTGGTTCGTCGTTCGTGAGCACCGAAAAAAGGGTCCCGTTTCAGGTCCTTGGATCGAGCGTCGCCTGCAGCTTTTTGGTCAGGCTGGACCGGACGATGTCATAGCTTGCCTCAAGCCTGTGCTGCATTTCGTCCGCGTCCGTGTCCCAAGGCAACCTGATCCAGCTGCGATGGAAATAGGGGGCTTTGATGCCGACGCCCGCCTCGATCAGCATTTGCGCTGTTTCTATGTCGGGTGTCTTGACCGATACCCCGTCGCCCATCGACCCCACGCAGGCAAACATCTTGCCGCCCACCTTCCACGCGTCATGGCCACCGCCCCAAGGGTCCGACAATTCGGCCCCGGGAAAGGTTTCGCAGATGGCATTGACGGTCTCTCGGCTCATGGGGGCAGTCTGACCCGGATAATCTCATCACTCAAGGCTTGGCGGATTGATCTGCCCGTGTTATGCGGGACCCATGAACCAGACCATTTGCATCATTATCTGCTGCATTCCCTGCTGACATCGTCGCGGGCTGGTTTCTTTCGTTTTCATTTACAAGACAACTTGCTAAGCCCGCGGCCAGAAGTGGCAAGTGGTGACCTGTGCCCGTTCTTGAGGACCAAAGACATGACAACGATCAAACTGCACAACACACGAACACGGACAAAGGAAGACTTTGTTCCGATCGATGAGAACAACGTGCGGATGTATGTCTGTGGACCCACCGTTTATGACCGGGCGCACTTGGGCAACGCGCGTCCCGTGGTGGTGTTCGACGTGCTCTATCGTCTGTTGCGCCATGTCTATGGGGTGGATCACGTCACATACGTGCGCAACTTCACGGACGTGGATGATAAGATCAACGCGCGCGCTGCGGAAAGTGGACGCCTGATCAGTGACATCACCGAAGAGACCATCGGCTGGTTCCTGGACGACATGGGCCAGCTAGGCGCGCTGGAGCCTGACGCCGCGCCGCGTGCGACGCAATACATCAACCAGATGATCGCCATGTGCGAGGTGCTGATCGAAAAGGGCCACGCTTATGCGGCCGAGGGGCATGTGCTCTTTGCCGTCGACAGCTGGAAAGAGGGTTATGGCAAGCTCTCGGGACGGTCGGTCGACGACATGATCGCGGGTGCGCGGGTCGAGGTTGCGCCGTACAAGAAGAACCCGATGGATTTTGTGATGTGGAAACCCTCGTCGGATGACCTGCCTGGGTGGGAGTCGCCTTGGGGCCGGGGGCGCCCGGGCTGGCACATCGAATGCTCGGCCATGGCCAAAGAACTGCTGGGTGTGAGTTTCGATATCCACGGCGGTGGCAACGACCTGATGTTCCCGCACCACGAGAATGAGATCGCGCAAAGCTGCTGCGCCAACCCTGAAGGCGATTTCGCCCGATACTGGCTGCACAACGAGATGTTGCAGGTCGAGGGCAAGAAGATGTCCAAATCCTTGGGCAACTTCTTCACCGTCCGCGATCTGTTGGATCAGGGCGTGCCGGGCGAGGTGGTGCGGTTCGTGTTTTTGTCGACGCATTATCGCAAGCCCATGGATTGGACCGAAAAGAAAGCCAAAGAGGCCGAGGGCGTGCTGCGCAAGTGGCGGGCGCTGACCGCGGGCATCGAGCCCGCGTCCACCGCTGCTGCCGCGGTCTTGGAAGCACTGTCGGAAGATCTGAACACCGCTGGTGCGATGGCAGAGCTGCACAAGCTAGCTGCTGCTGGTGACGCGTCGGCGCTTTTGGCGTCGGCGCAAATGATGGGGTTGCTGACCGATGAGTTGGGCGCTTGGGCGGAAGCCGACGATGTGGATCTGTCGGCCTTTGTCGATCAACTGGCTTCGGCGCGTGAAACTGCGATGGAAACCAAGGATTTCAGCGAAGTGGATCGGTTGAAATCAGCCTTCATCGCGGCCGGATTGGAAGTCCGTATGAGCAAGGCTGGGGTCGAGTTGGTGCCAACCGCCGGTTTTGACGCGGCCAGATTGCCAAGAGCCTGAACTAGAACGCGCCCGAAGTGGTTCGGGCGCTTCGCACCCACCCGCGGTCGGGCGCTGCCCGAGCTAGCCAGAGAGCCAGAAGCCAGAGAGCAAGAATATGACCAAGGAACGCCTCTACCTCTATGACACCACCTTGCGCGACGGGCAGCAGACCCAGGGCGTGCAGTTCTCGACCGCCGAGAAGGTGCAGATTACTCAGGCGCTCGATTCCCTTGGCATCGATTACATCGAAGGCGGTTGGCCCGGGGCGAACCCCACCGACAGCGCCTTTTTCACCGAGGCGCCTAAGACCCGCGCACAGCTCACCGCCTTTGGCATGACCAAACGCTCGGGCCGGTCGGCGGCCAACGATGATGTGTTGGCGGCGGTGCTGAATGCGGGCACCGGGGCGGTCTGTCTGGTCGGCAAGGCGCATGACTATCACGTGACGGAGGCGCTTGGTATTCCGCTGGAGGAAAACACCGAAAACGTCGCCGCCTCGATGGCACATATCGTGGCGCAGGGGCGCGAGGCGCTTTATGACGCCGAGCATTTCTTTGACGGTTACAAGGACAACCCCGCCTATGCGATCTCGGTCTGCAAGGCAGCGCTGGACGCAGGCGCGCGCTGGATCGTTCTGTGTGACACCAACGGTGGCGCATTGCCCGCCGAAGTGGGCCGGATCGTGTCCGAGGTGATCGCAGCGGGTATCCCTGGTGACCGGATGGGCATTCACACCCACAACGACACCGAACAGGCGGTGGCCTGTTCGCTGGCCGCTGTTGACGCAGGCGCGCGGCAGATCCAGGGCACGCTCAATGGATTGGGTGAGCGTTGCGGCAACGCCAACCTGACCGCGTTGATTCCGACGCTGCTGCTGAAAGAACCCTATGCCAGCCGCTTTGAAACCGGGGTGAGCCGTGAGGGGCTGGCCGATCTGACCCGGATCAGCCGGATGCTGGATGACATCCTCAACCGCGTGCCGTCGAAACAGGCGGCCTACGTGGGCGCCTCGGCCTTTGCGCATAAGGCGGGGCTGCACGCGAGCGCGATCCTGAAGGATCCCTCGACCTATGAGCATGTTGACCCCAGCGTGGTTGGCAATACGCGCATCATCCCGATGTCGAACCAGGCGGGGCAGTCGAACCTGCGCAAGCGTCTGTCCGATGCGGGCATGAGTGTGGAAAAGGGCGATCCGGCGTTGGGCCGCATTCTGGAACGGATCAAGGCGCGCGAGGGCGAGGGCTATTCCTATGACACCGCGCAGGCGAGTTTTGAGCTGCTGGCGCGCGAGGAACTGGGACAGTTGCCACAGTTCTTTGAGGTCAAGCGCTACAAGGTCACGGTCGAGCGGCGCAAGAACAAGTACAACAAGATGGTGAGCCTGTCGGAGGCGGTTGTCGTAGTAAAGGTCGACGGCGAGAAGAAGCTTTCGGTCAGCGAAAGCATGGATGATACCGGCAGCGACCGGGGCCCGGTGAACGCGCTGGCCAAGGCGTTGGCCAAGGATCTGGGGCAATATTCCGCGATCTTGAGCGACATGAAGTTGGTCGACTTCAAGGTGCGGATCACCCAAGGCGGGACCGAGGCGGTGACCCGGGTCATCATCGACAGCGAAGACGGGCAGGGGCGGCATTGGTCGACCGTGGGCGTCAGCGCGAACATCGTGGATGCCTCCTTCGAGGCGTTGTTGGACGCGATCCAGTGGAAGCTTATCCGTGACTGCGCAGGGGCGAAGTAACAGGCGGATGCAGTTTGACGCGGATCTCACAGCCTGCGCAGCCCTGGTCGAAAAAGCCGACCCGGACCGGTTTCGCGCGGCGATGGCTGCACCCGTTGAGGCGCGGGCCGTGCTGTTCCCGCTCTATGCCCTGAATGTTGAAGTCTCCCGCGCGCCTTGGGTCACGCAAGAACCGATGATTGCCGAGATGCGACTGCAATGGTGGCGCGATGCCTTTCAGGAAATCGCCGATGGAGGCCCCGTACGGCGGCACGAAGTGGTGACGCCATTGGCCGGTGTCCTGTCTCCGCATCTGGCGGCAAGTCTAGATGAATATGTCGCTGTAAGACGCTGGGATATCTACAAAGACCCGTTCGAAGATCAGGAGCATTTTGACCGCTACATCACCTGCAGTTCGGGCCATTTGATGGTGGCCGCCGCACAGGTGCTTGGTCCGGCCGAACAAGAGGTCGTGCAGGATTTCGCATTTGCTGCGGGCATTGCTGGGTGGCTGCGGGCCATACCCGAGCTTGAAGCGCGCGGCCGGATACCGCTGCTTGATGGCACGCCGGATGGTGTACAGGCCTTGGCGCAACAGGCCTTGGCGCGCTTGCACCGCGCTCGCCGCAACCGGTCGGCTGTGTCCAGCCCGGCGCGTGCCGCTCTCTTGGCCGGATGGCAAACCGAGCGGGTGTTAAACCGGATCGTGGCCGCCCCGCAACGGGTTGCGGCAGGCGATATGGTCTTTGATGACGTCCGCGGCCGCCTTCGGCTGGCTTGGGTTGCGCTAAGCGGTCAGTGGTAGGCTCGTCTGTCGCGTTGGGGCTTGTTCATGCACGTTGAATATGGATGTATTTGCTTTGAAGCGATGCGGTAGAGCGTAATGAGGGTCAGGTGACAGATTTCAAGACGCGAGAACGCGCGTGGATTGCGCTCAACCGGGTGCGGACCCGTATCTACCGCAATGCAGAACGGGCCTTGGTTGCCGCAGGGCTACCCAAGCTCAATTGGTATGACGTTCTGTGGGAGCTGGAGCAATATCCGGACGGGCTGCGACCGGTTCGATTGCAAGACTTGCTTCTGTTTGATCAATCCAGTTTCTCGCGCCAGGTCATGCGCATGGCAGAAGAGGGGCTGTTGACCCGCGAACCGGCAGCAGATGACAAGCGGGGCAAGGTGCTGCGGATCACGGATAAAGGGCGCGATATACGCGCCCGGATGTGGGTCATCTACCGCTCGCACATTGATACAGGCATGCAATCGGCGATTGAGGCTGGAAGTCTCGAAGATGTCGGGGTTGTGTCTCGTCAGCGCTGACGCAGACGGGCAGTCCGATACATCTCATCCGGTTCCGTATTTCGGTACCGCGCCTCGCCATAGGCGAGGCGCGCGGCCCAACCGAGCCCGATGTATCATTGTGGCCCGTCAGGGCATGCAGCGAGGGCGGGAGCGCTCCGAGAACTGGGTTCAGGCCTCTTTCGGGCGCAGAACCAGCCAGATCAGCGCGCCACCGGCCAAAACCAGGAAAGGACCCATCGCCAGGTTTACGGCCGTCCACCCTTCGATTGGCGATCCACCCGAACAGTTCATCAATCCGCCCGAGGCCAGCGAGGCGACGGTCACACCGCCAAAGACCAAGAGGTCGTTGAGCCCCTGCATCCGCCCGCGTTCATGCGGTTCATGCGCACCGGCCAGCATGGTGGTGGCGCCGATGAAGCCAAAGTTCCAGCCAAGCCCCAGCAGGATCAGAGCAATGAAGAAGTTGCCGATGTCCACGCCTTGCAGCGCCACAGCGCCCGCACCGGCCAGGATGACCAATCCGGTGGCCACGATCTTTTCCACCCCAAAGCGCGCGATCAGGTGACCGGTGAAAAAGCTGGGGGCAAACATCGCCAGAACGTGGCTGGTCACCACGTCCGCCGCGTCGCCTTCGGTATAACCGCAACCCACAACCGCCAGCGGGGTTGAGGTCATGACCAGGTTCATCAGAGCATAAGATACCATGGCACAGATCACAGCCACGGCGATGCGTGGCGTTGTGATCAACTCCCACCGGGTGCGGCCCTTGGGGGCGTCTGCGGCGGGGGCTTCGGGTTTCGGGATGTCGATGAAGAAAAACAGCAGCGAGCCAATCACGTTGATCGCGATCACCGCCAGGTAAGTCCCCATGAAGGGCACCACAAAGGCCTGGCTGGTGGCCTTGACCAACTGAGGGCCAATGACGGCGGAAATCAGCCCGCCTGCCATGACATAAGAAATCGCCTTGGGTCGGAATGCCTCGGATGCGGTGTCGGCGGCGGCAAAGCGGTAAAACCCTTGCGCGCTCATGTAGATGCCGGTCAGGAAACTGCCGAGCAGGAAGATCGGGAACGACCCCAGATAAAGGCCATAGGCGCCGATCAGACCGCCTGCAGCGCCCCCGGCGCTGCCAATAAGAAAGCCCGCGCGACGACCCCATTTCTGCATGATTGCCGAAATCGGTGTCGCGGTCAGCATCGACCCCAGAACGATCAGCGAGATTGGCAAGGTGGCGAGGCAGACGTTTGTGGCCAGCGACTGACCTGCCAGACCGCCGATGGTGAAAATCATCGGCATCTGAGCGCCCAGCAGAGCCTGGGCAGCCACAAGAACGGCAACATTGCGCTTGGCGCGGCTGTCATCTGCAGGAGATGGAAGGGGGGCAGCGGTCATGGTCATGACGCATGCGTATCCTTGAAATTGTTCGCGCACAAGCGGGTTGAAACGAGATGTGATGCAGGTAGGGTGCAGGGCGAGAATACAGGGGCGCGCATGACCGACATCGGACGCATCATTGAGACACCAGAGTGCGTCATAGAGGGCGCGGATTGGCTGCGCGGGGCTTGCCCACGCATGGCCTATGCAATGGATCAGACGGGGCCGTTACCCTTACGTCGCAGGCCGGACGGGTTCGAGCAGCTGCTTAGTGCCATCGTTAGCCAACAAGTCAGCGTTGCATCGGCCAATGCCATCTGGAAGCGCATGAAAGACGCGCGCCTCACCGGACCGCGCAAGATCATGTGGGCGACGGATGATGATTTGCGCGCCGCTGGCCTCAGTCGCCAGAAGATGCGCTATGCCCGCGCTCTGGCCGATGCGCGTATTGATTTCAAGGCCTTGCGAGACGCTTCTGATGCAGAAGTCATTTCTGTCCTGACCGAGGTTTCAGGCATCGGTGTCTGGACGGCCGAGATCTATGCGATGTTCTCGCTGGGGCGGGCAGACGTCTTTGCCCATGGTGATCTGGCCCTGCAAGAGGCCGCGCGCATCCTATATGACCTGCCAAAACGACCGACGGAAAAGGAAATGCGCGAGATTGCAAACGCGTGGTCGCCCTGGCGTTCGGTTGCGGCGCGGGTGTTGTGGGCCTATTACCGCGTTGCCAAAGACAGGGAAGGTATCAGATGACCAGAGTTTTGAATGCGCTCCGCAAGGAGCCGGTTTCGGGCAGCACACGCTCGGTTGTGGTGTTCGTGCACGGCTACGGGGCCAATGGTGCCGACCTGTTGGGGCTGGCCGATCCTCTGGCCGAGCATCTGCCTGACACGCTGTTTGTATCCCCTGATGCGCCCGAGCAAATTCCGGGCATGCCAAATGGGTTTCAGTGGTTCCCGATACCGTGGATCGACGGCTCGTCCGAAGAAGAGGCGATGCGCGGCATGGCGGCGGCGGTTGATGATTTCAATGCTTTTCTCGATGCGCTGATGGTGGACGAGGATGTTCTACCCGAGCAGGTTGTTCTGTTTGGCTTCAGCCAGGGCACGATGATGAGCCTGCACGTGGCGCCGCGTCGAGAAGATCCGGTGGCGGGCATCGTCGCCTTCTCGGGCCGGTTGCTGAGCCCTGAGACGCTGGAGGATGAGGTGGTCAGCCGGATGCCGGTCCTGCTTGTGCATGGGGATGCCGACGACGTTGTGCCGCCCCAATCGCTGCCGCAGGCGGCAGAGGCGCTGCAGGCAGCGGAATTCAAAGAGGTTTACGCCCACATCATGAAGGGCACTGGCCACGGTATTGCCCCCGATGGATTGAGTGTTGCGCTGGCCTTCATGCGCGACAAGCTGAGCCTCTGACCATGGTGTCAACCGTTCGCCCGATGATGCCCGAGGATGTGGCCGCAAGCTGCCGAATTCTGAACGACATCATTGAGGCGGGCGGGACCACCGCGCATGAGATCCCGTTCTCTGAGGCACTGTTTCGCGAGAGCTTTCTGACCGGGGTGGACCTGGTGTGTTGCCATGTGGCGTTTGATGCGGGCCGAGAGATTGCCGGGTTTCAGTGGCTGGGCATTTCCCAGGATCTGCCCCCGGACTGCGCTGACATCGCAACCTTTGCCCGACAGGACAGGGCCATTAGGGGTGTTGGGCGAGCCTTGTTTGCCGAGACGGCGCAGGTGGCGCTCAACTTGGGGTTTGCCGAGATCAACGCCACGATCCGCGCCGACAATGTTCCAGGGCTGGCCTATTATGCCAAGATGGGATTTCAGCATCATTCCGTGTCCCACAGCCGCCCATTGAAGGACGGGACTCCCGTTGATCGAATTTCGAAGCGTTTTATTCTGAACCGCCAGTAGGGGGCTATGCAGCGCTCGTAGCGCTCCCGCCCTCGCGTCATGCCCTTGCGGGCCCTTGCTCAGTTGGGCCGGGCGCCGGGCTGCGCCCGGCGCGGCACTGCAGAACGTAGGCGAGACGTGGGGGTCAGCGACGACGGGGCGTGTTGCGACGGTCCTTGCCGCTTGGGCGCGAGGGGGTGTCGATCACGGGGACCTGGAGTTCGTCCCAGGCACCGCTGCTCAAACCGTCCAAGGTCCAGGCCCCGATCCCATAGCGGATCAGCCTTAGCGTCGGGTGTCCGACGGCTGCGGTCATGCGCCGGACTTGCCGATTGCGGCCTTCGCGGATCGTCAGTTCGATCCAGGTATCGGGGATGGATTTGCGTGCCCGGATCGGTGGTGTTCGAGCCCACAACTCTGGCGGTTCAGCCATCACCCGCGCCTTGGCCGGACGGGTCAGACCATCCTTGAGCTTGACACCCTCGCGCAGGGCCTTGAGTGCGTCACGGTCTGGGCTACCTTCGACTTGAACCCAGTAGGTTTTGGGCATCTTGTGCTTGGGGTCGGAGATCTGCGCCTGCAACTTGCCGTTGTCGGTCAACAGCATCAGCCCCTCGCTGTCGCGGTCCAAACGCCCGGCAGGGTAAACGCGAGGTACGTCGACGAAATCCGACAGGGTCGCCCGGGGGCTGTCGGCATTGTCCCGATCGGTGAACTGGGGCAGCACGTCAAAGGGTTTGTTGAAGCGGATCAGGCGGGTCATGGGGCCTTGCATACCGCGCGGATGGTGGGCTGTGCAAGCTGTGGATAAATGTCATATGCCCGTCACGGAATCACAGTAACCATCCGCGATATATTGTGGAAATTCGGGGCTTGTCAGAGCTTTGCCACGATATATAGTTATGAGCAAGCTGGGGCGGGGATCCCCGCCTTGGTGCCGCGAAAACGGGCAGTGCAAGGCGAGGAGAGAGTCTTTGATGGACGGTGACTTCAGGACAGAATTTGTACGCGAACCGGGCGCGTTGAAACAGCATCCGGCGTTGGTTCTGAACGCGGACTACCGGCCCTTGTCCTATTATCCGCTCTCGCTGTGGCCCTGGCAGGATGCGATCAAGGCGGCCTGGCTGGATCGGGTCGATATCGTGGCCGAATATGATGAGGTTGTGCGAAGTCCGTCGACCGAAATCAGGATACCCTCGGTTGTTGTACTGAAAGACTATGTCAAACCCAGAAAGCGCGTGGCCTTCACGCGCTTTAATTTGTTTCTGAGGGATGAATTCAGCTGCCAATACTGTGGCGCGCGCGGGGATCTGACGTTCGATCACGTGGTGCCGCGGGCATCGGGCGGTGTGACCAGCTGGGAAAACGTGGTTGCGGCCTGCAGCCCGTGCAATTTGCGCAAAGGGTCCAAGTCGCTGCGTCGTGCGGGCATGTCTCTGCGCAAGCCACCGCGTCAGCCCCAAGCCGAGGAACTGCGCAACGTGGGCCGTAAGTTCCCACCCAACCATCTGCACGACAGTTGGATGGATTTCCTGTATTGGGACACGGAGCTGGATGCCTGAGCAGGGCTAGGGGGCGCTGCCCCCGCCACCGTAGTTTCACCAAGAAGAACTTGGTGATGCCTCAGTTTGGCGCGGCGCGTTGAAGCATGCCAAACAGATCACGCGGATCGTCCGGATCGGCCAACAAATCAAGCGCATGGTACAGACCGGTTTGTTCCAGTTGGTCGCGGACGTAGCGCAGGGCGCTGAAATCCTCGATCGCGAAACCCACGCTGTCGAAGAGGGTGATCTGACGGTCGGATGTGCGGCCCTGGTGCTGGCCGGTGACGACCTGCCAGAATTCGATCACGGGGTGATCGTCGTCCAATTGTTGAATCTCGCCCTCGATCCGCGTCTGAGGCGGGTATTCGACGAAAATGTCCGAGCGTTGCAGGATACCTGCGGCCAGTTCTGTCTTGCCCGGGCAATCGCCGCCAATGGCGTTGATGTGCACACCACTGCCGACCATGTTGTCGCTGAGGATCGTGGCATATTGCTTGTCGGCGGTGCAGGTTGTCAGGATCTGAGCGCTCTGAATGGCCTCTTCGGGGGAGGTGCAAGAAACCACCTCGATCCCATGCGCGGCCAGATTGGCGGCGCATTTGCGGGTTGCAGCTGGGTCGACGTCGTAAAGGCGGACGGATTTCAGACCACAGATGGCTTTCATCGCCAACGTCTGAAATTCGGATTGCGCGCCGTTGCCGATCATCGCCATTGTGTCCGACCCTTTGGGCGCCAGATGCTTGGCCACCATGGCCGAGGTCGCCGCCGTGCGCAGCGCCGTCAGCATGGTCATTTCGCTCAAGAGCACCGGATAACCTGTTGCAACGTCAGCCAAAAGTCCAAAGGCGGTGACCGTCTGCAAGCCTTCCTTGGTGTTCTTGGGGTGACCGTTGACGTATTTGAACCCATAGACCTCACCGTCCGAGGTTGGCATCAACTCGATCACGCCTTCGGTCGAATGGCTGGCAACGCGGGGGGTCTTGTCGAACAGTTCCCAGCGATGAAAGTCGGCCTCGATATAGTCGGCGATGCCACGCAGCATCGGCTCCAGTCCGATCTGGTGGATCAGTTGCATCATGTGGTCGACCGAGACGAAGGGCACCAGGGCTTTCTCAGAGGGGGTCATGCGGCGTTCCTTTCGGGGCGGCGGGTCAGGTGGATGCCAGCGATCATGCAACGGACCGAGCCGCCGGCGCTCTCGAGTGTTGGGATGGACAGGGGCACAGGCGTTGCCGAGCGTTCGATGACGTCGATCTGCTCGGGGCGCAGCGCATCCAGCGCGCGTGACGACAGCGCCAGAATGCGGCTGTTCCCGGTCAGTTCGATGGCGTTGCCTGCAAAGTTTTCGATCTGCCAAGGCGTCAGGGCAATAACCTCGCGTCCGGTTTCCGCCAACCGATCGACAACGGTCTGTCTGCGGTCCGCGTCTGGGATCAGATCAAGGCCGACCAGGGCAAATTCAGTGCCGATGCCCATCAGAACGTTGGTGTGATAGACCGCCCGCCCAGTGGCATCCAGCGCGTCGAATGCGATGGGTTCATAGTTGAAATGGGTACAGAACCGCTCCAGCACCACCGGGTCGGCGCGGTTGGACTTGGCGACAAAGGCGATACGGCCGCTGTGGTCCAGCACCATGGCGCCGGTCCCCTCAAGCGCCAGGCCATCGTGTTCCAACCCGCTGTAATCGATCACGTCCGAAACGCGAAAATCGCGCTTCAGCATGTCGATCACATCCGAACGCCGCTCGCGTTGGCGGTTTTTGGCAAACATGGGATAGAGCGCCACATGGCCACCCGCATGGGTGGAGAACCAGTTGTTCGGGAACACGCTGTCGGGCGTGTGTCGGGTTCCGAAATCTTCGAACACGTTCACGTCGACGCCGTGGCTGCGCAGGGTGCTTACGGCGGTGTCAAACTCGTCGCGCGCCTTTTGTGAGACATCCTTGGGTGTTGCGGTCTGAAACGCGTTGTCCCCTTGGGATTCCGGGTTCGAACAGAACGCATGAGGCCGGATCATGACGACCGATTGGGGGGCTTGCAGCAGGTTCATAGAAAGCTCCGGGTGGGGCGGTCAAAGACCCGACGTCCCAGCGAAGACGCAGCCAGATCGACCATGACTTGCGCGGTGCGGCCGCGCTCGTCCAGGAATGGGTTCAATTCAACCAGATCCAGAGAGGTCATCAGCCCGCTGTCACAAATCATCTCCATCGCCAGGTGCCCCTCGCGGATGGTCGCGCCGCCCGGAACCGTGGTGCCAACGGCAGGCGCGATCGAGGGGTCCAGGAAATCCACGTCCAGCGAGACATGCAGAAGGCCATTGTGTTCGGCCACGGTTTCCAAAAAGGCCGCGAGGGGCTTGGCAATGCCGCTTTCGTCGATCTCGCGCATGTCGTGGAACCGGATCTGACTGTTCTGCAACGCGTCGCGTTCAGCGTTGTCGACCGAGCGCAAGCCGATGATGCAGATGTTTTCCTGTGGCACCGGATTGGTGACCACCGGGAAGCCGGCGAAACCGCCTCGACCGGTCACATACCCCAGGGGTGTTCCATGCAGATTGCCTGAGCCTGAGGTTTCCGGGGTGTGAAAGTCGCTGTGCGCGTCCAGCCAGAGCACGAACAGGGGGCGCTCTTCTTTGGCCGCGTGATTGGCTACACCTGCGACACTGCCCAGGGCGAGCGCGTGATCGCCGCCCAGAAAGATGGGCAGGCCGCGCGGCATGGTTTCTTCGGCGGTGCGGATCAGGCGATGCGTCCAGCCGACGGTCTTGCTGGGCTGGTGCAGATGGGAGTCACCCGGTTCTGTCGGATGGGACGCAGGCGTCAGATTGCCCAGATCCTCGACCGTGTGACCCAGATCGGTCAGCGCCTCGGCCAGGCCAGCAGTGCGATAGGCATCAGGGCCCATCAGGCACCCCGCACGACGCTTGCCGCTGTCGACCGGTGCCCCGATCAGAATGCAGTGTTTGGCGTTCATGAGAAACCTCGAAAATCAGTGTTTCTTCCAATTTCTGATCGAAATGGGTTGAAATACAGAGGTAAATTTGATCAAAGTGACGTCAATATGGTCGAAATGGAGTTCCTAAATGGACAAAACGGATGAGCGGTTGGTTGCGGCCCTGCGTCATGATGCGCGGGCCTCTTTGTCGGATTTGGCGCTGCAGCTCAACCTGTCCCGTACAACCGTCCGGGCGCGCATCGAACGGCTGATTCAGCGTGGCGATGTGTTGGGGTTCACCGTGGTCCTGAAAGAGGATGTGCTGCGCGACCCGGTGCGCGGCCTGATGATGATCGGGATCGAGGGGCGCGGAACCAACCGGATCACCCGCGCGCTTCAGGGATTGAAAGAGGTGCGGGCGGTTCATTCGACCAATGGTCGCTGGGACCTGATCGTGGAACTGGGCACCGAAACGCTGGAAGAGCTGGATCAGGCGCTGGCCAAGATTCGCATGTTCGAAGGCGTGCAGACCAGCGAAACCAATCTGCTGCTGTCGACCAAGAAATCGACTTAGCGCGACGCGCGCGCCGCCGCGAACCAGATCGCCGCCAGACCCAGCGAGATCAGCGCGTTCCAGCTGGCCATGGACAGGGTGAACAGCTCCCACGGAACCTCGTCACAGCGGGTGAGGGGGGCGGTCATGATCTGTTCCATCAACTGTTCGGGGGTCAGCCCGCCGATGGGACCAGATGTGCAGGTTGACGGACCTTCCCACCAGCCGCGCTCGACGCCGGTGTGATAGAACCCAATGCCCGAGGTCGCAAGCGCAGCAAGTCCACCGAGCAAAGGCAACCACCGGCCCGGCGTGAATATGGCCAGAATGCCGATCACAAACGCGGCGGCGTGCGGGTAGCGCTGCCAGTAGCACATTTTGCAGGGCGCCATCTCACCGATGTATTGGAACCCCCAGGCGCCAAGCAGCATGGCGGCCGACCCGGCGGCGGCGGTCAGGATCAGGTTTGTGCGTGTGCTCATAGGAATTTTACCACGGCAAAGCCTCCGATCAGGAGGACGATGAAAAGGGTGAACATCAGCCCCAACCGCTTTTCGATGAATTCGCGGATCGGGGCGCCAAAGGCCCACAAAAGGCCCGCGACAAGAAAGAACCGCAGCGCGCGCGCCAGGATCGAGGTGGCAATGAAAGTGCCAATCGGCATGCCGGTCCAGCCCGACATGATGGTGATGACCTTGTAAGGAAACGGAGTGACACCTGCCGTCAGAACAGCCCAGAACCCGAAATCGTTGAACTTGGTGTTGAAAGCTTCCATTGCTTCGGCCTTGCCCATGGCGGCCAGGATGGGCTGCCCAATACTCTCATAAAACAACGCACCGATGGCATAGCCCAGCATACCCCCCAGAACCGAAGCCACCAGGGCCACGGTCGCGATCAGAAACGCCCGATTGGGACGGGCCAGAATCATCGGGATCATCAGCACATCGGGCGGGATCGGAAAAAACGAGCTTTCGATAAAGGCCACACCGGCCAGCACCCACAGGGCCTGCGGATGTTCCGCCAGAGCAATCGTCTTGTCGTACAGGCGTTGCAGCATGATGGTCGTCAACTCTTGCTCTGTGTCCGAGTGTTGGGAGAACATGATCGCACTGCGGGGTCAAGCGGTAGCGATTGGAACTTCTTGGCGGTTTGCAGCTTTTTGCCTCTGGACCTTCCCGAACAACACGGCTAATTCAATGCGAAGTGGCCCAAGTGGCGGAATGGTAGACGCAGGGGATTCAAAATCCCCCGCCTTCACGGGCGTGAGAGTTCGAGTCTCTCCTTGGGCACCACTATCTTTTCAATAGGTTATCCGGTTCTTAACGACCCGATTTTATGTTGTGATAAACCGTTGTGATGTCGTTGTGATGCAAGAGTGGCTTGCCACGTAAAACTGCCGATGCTGCTCAGCAGTTCCCTACATGCCTAGAAGCGGCAAAGGCCCTATTCCTTTCAGCGGGTCCATGCCGAAAATGTTGAAACGCCGACCCACAAGATCCAAGCAAACAGATCCTGTGCTGCGGACTGCCTCCAGTCTTTGATTTCTCTCAACCAGCGTCGGCTAGCCGTAATCCACGGTAGCTCAAGCAAGATCCGCTTCAAATAGAGTTGCAAGCCGACCGATGCCCAACGTCAGCCAACTCAGCGCTATCGGTCAATCCAAGAGCAGCCCGTTTTCTTCCCCATGCGCCATGTATCTTCCCCTACCTTTTGTTGTCTGGCGCGACCTCGGTACTGGTCGTTCCCGCCACAACGTGACTGGTTTTCTCGGCTGGCGAAGTGGCGTCGCGTTTTGCGAATCTGATGCTCACGAACACCGTGAAGCCAGCCATCATGAGGAACAGCGCCCAGTGCAACGCAGAATCCTCGAAGACCACTGAAACAAGGCTGGCAACTAACGGGCCTGCAATACCTCCGGCAGTCGTGACAAAAAGCATCGTCACTGAGGCTGCAGCGACATAGACGGGGGGCGTTCGGTCCATCGCGTGTGCGACGAGAAGCGAATACATTGTCAGCAAGGCTGCACCCAGGATCACCATGAGGCCGAGGAATACCGAATGCCAGATTGTTCCGAAAATCGCGTGATAAGCCGACCCGTCACCGCTGCCAACTATCGAGAAATATAAAAGCAGGGCTGAGGCGATCACTCCGTTGATCAGAATGATGACCCGCCGGTCGTGGCGGTCGGATGCCCACCCGAGAGGGTACATGAAGAGAATCCGTCCGAGATACAGTGCTCCAATCAGGAGAGCGATTTCCTTGGTGCTGATCCCGAAAGTGGCGGCTCTGTAGGGTGTAACGTTGAGCAATGTCGTTGCGACCATTCCGACCGTGAAGGCTCCGACCCAAGCAGTGGGCGAGTCCTTGAACAACCCCCGGATCCGCACGTTGGCGCTGGACTGGACGGTAGGAGGGTCAGATCGCGCGGCGGTCAGCACGACAATTGCAACGCAATAGAGCAGCGAAACCACGATGAAGGCTTCGTTCAAGTCTGCGGGCAAAACTTGGATCATAAGTTGGCTGCCGACGGACATCACGCCGAGCACGGTCGCATAAACCGCCAGAAGCCGCCCGCGACTGGCCTTCTCGGCAGAGACGCTGATCCACGCGTCGCCCAGAGCGAACAATCCGGCCGTAGCAACACCGGTCGCGAACCTGACGAACAGCAGAACCGGAACGGGCTCGCTGAGCGCGAAGATCAGGGTCGAGCCGATGCAGATGGCCGCGCCTGCGGCGAAGGAGCGGATGTGGCCGACCTTGGTTATCCACCCCGCGATGTAAAAACACCCAATAAGGAACCCGAGCGAATAAGCTGCCGGAGCGAGTGCTGCAACTTCCTGTGACGCGCCGGTTTCGGCGAAGTATAGCGCCACCAGAGTTCCCGACGCGGCGGTCACAAGCTGCACCGATGCCATCGCCAGAAAGAGCGATCGCAGCGTCAGCAATCTCGCGGAAAACTCATTCATCAACGACGTTCATCCCAAACGTTGGGCAGTGGGTTTCTGGCACGATTACGGTGCATTTTGAGCCTACCAGTTGAATGCCTATTGCGGAACTCGGCAACTGAAGCTCATCGGGTCGTTCGGGGCACCGCTGCCATTGTAGGTCACGACACCGGGGTGCGCGCAGATGATCCGTCCGCCTTGTCCGGTGGGAGGGCGACCCGGCGCAGGCGAGGCGTAAGGCGCGTCAAGCTGGTCGGGTGCCACGCCCGTGTCCAGCCAGTCTTCCAGCGCAGCAATATAGTCGGTGCCGTCCGGACCTGGACCGCCACGACAATGAGTGACGCCGGGACGGACAAACAACCGCACGTCATCAAGGGCGGTCGGGTCGAATTCCAGCACGCTCTCGTAGTAGGCGATTGTGCCGTAGGCTGTGAGCGAACCGTCCATCCAGCCGTTGTCGATGATGAGTTTGCCGCCGTTGGCCCGGAATTCAGAAAGGTCGGGATTGTCCGCGTCGATTGTCGGACTGAGGCGTGCCGCGTGGTGCGCGAATTCCGAGAAATCGTAACCTTCGTAGGTCCAGTCCGGGTTGCCGTAGAAGAAATATTTCATCAACTCCGTCGCAAATCCCCAACGCGCGTTCGGGATCTTTGGGCTTTCAAACGCACTCTCCTCCGAACCCGGATGGAAATCGATGTCGGCGCCATCCACGTAGCCTCCGGTGATCCATGTCGCCCAGCCAAGCGGATTGCCCGGCAATTCCGCTCCCATTGGCGTCCCGGGCCAGAAGGAGCCGCCGAATTCCGCGTCGCCGTATATGGCTTTGGCTGCTGCTACCTGTTCCAGGCTGAGGCATTGGTTGGTTTGACCTTCGCCGCAGGTCAGTGTCGAGACATCGAAGTCACACTGTCTTGGATCATTCAGAATCCCGTCTTCAAGCCCGTCCAGTGCATCACAATGATCCATGATCGCACCCCCAAGGACAACAAGGGCATCGGCATCTATCACTGGCGTCGTGATCTGGTTCGGATCGGGGTACATTATCTGGGCGTCGTGGGTCCATCGGCCAGCCATTTCCTTCGTCCAGGAATAGGCTGGGGCCCCAGCGTAAATGCCGTCGAACACATCAGGTGACCGCTGTGCTGCCATCAATGCCTGTCCGCCGCCACGAGAGCACCCAAAGAAGAGGTCGCGCTGGCTTTCGGACCCGTAATATTCTGAAATCAACGCCTTAGCTGTTACTGCCGTTCGGTGCACAGCTTGGAACCCGAACGACACCTGCCGTTCGAGATTGTTGAGCGCCCAGACAGCGCTCACGTTGCTTCCTTTGTGCCCTGTATCGGTCGAAACAGTCGCCCATCCGTTTTCGACAACCCCCCAGTATCCCTCGGCAGCGTTGTCAAAGTTTCCCGCAAAACCTCCGCTGCCGCCCATTATGAACTTTCCGTTCCAGTCATCTGGCAGAAGCAGCTCGAACTCTGTTTCAGTACCGATGACCCCAACGACCCGGCAGTGTGGCTTCGGCGTTTCTTCAAGGGCGACGACCATAAGAGCAACGTTAGGCATGGGTGAAAAACTGGCGCTCTCGCACTGGTTCGCCATCGAGGTCGACGGTATTGCGATTGCCAAAGACATAACTAACAAAGAAAGGGCGGTTTCTTTTCTCGTCATAGGCTGCTCCAGAATGGCTCGAAGCTGACTAAAACACTGGAAAGCCAAAATGAGAAGGCTAACCTTCCCAGATCAGATACCTGACGTCTGCTTCACCACCTAAAGAAGCATTCGCGAGGGCCGATCTCAATCGGCAGCTAAGGGCTCGGAACAGAGCTTAGCTTCGCCAAGGTCGAAGGTCCGCTTAGGGCCGTTTGCGTGGTGCGCCTGGTTGCAGTCGCAGCAACTTTGCAAAGGACACTATCTGCGCAAGGCAGATATTGGCTTTGTAACCACTGCTTCTTCGAGGTGCGTTATTCCCTGAGATTTGCTACAGATTCCTTCTTTCAAGGTGGTTTTTTTCTCCAATTCGACAGCTGTGAAAAAGAAGGTTCCCCACGCGGTTTGCAGTGAGGGTGCTCGATTTTTGAGATACACGCCATCATTGAACGACGCGTAGGTCAGAGCTCGTGTAGGGAAGGTGGGGTTAGCCTTCCCGACCGGCTCTGCAAACGAGAAGACCAACAACAACCGAAACAGAAACCCCCAAAGCAAAAATCAGGCCCAAACTGATCGGGGCGCGAATTACCCCAGTGCAGCAGATCCCGGAAAGGACCCAAAGGGGTAAGTTGCGGACCAGCATGGTTAAGTTGGGCGCACTCCATTCGGCCAATTTGCCTTCTCCAGAAGCATGTTGGCTTGTTCCCGACATCTCGGCATGCGGACGCCGTTTTTTTGTTAGCTAGTAGGCTCAGCTAGTTGTCATCTGGAAATTAATTGATTTTTTGAAATAGGTTTGGCGCTTGCCAATTAGTTTTCCTCTTCCTCGTCCAACGAATGGCTGAGACTTGAGGTTTAATTGCAGTTTTGAACTATTTTAAGTGCCAGCTTTCTCGTAACTCAAGAAGATCAAAGTGCGATTTTCCGAGCCTTTGTCTTTTCTTGTCACTCGATAGGTTCCAAGGTCTGTCAGCAACTTCCGTTGTTGATAGCTGTCTGGATGATTCACCCCTTTTTGCCCGAGAAAGGCTTCACCGTGTCGGCAGTTTGTTACCTCAAACCAAGCTCGTTCAAAAAACTCGTCCGCTTCTACACTTCTGAACTGATATTCCCAAAAGCACGATACTCCGACCGAGCTTTGAAGACCTGTGTATCGTTCACAATGCGACCCAGTCGGAGCTCGATCTGAAACTAAGTAGCGTTCAACCTCTTGGACACGGCTGCAATCCGCAGCAATTACTTCTTGAGAGTAGGTCGCAAGAACGCTCGAAAGCAGAGTCAAAAGCAGCAATTTCAGTCGTATTTTTGGCATGTAGAAAACGCCCCATGCGGAAGCCGATTGCGGCTTTTATTCCGCTGCGTTTGGAACGTTTGCGTCAGGATATTTTCCCTTTACGCGCTCCTTCGTGGGATCAAAGTGCGGGAATGCCACAATCTTGGCCTTCAGTCGTTTTTGCTGGCCGTCCAACTGTCCAATCTCGATGTCCGTGCCAACAACAGCATGGGTGGTTGCAACCCGCCCCAAAGCAATGACTTTGCCCAGTATGGGAGATTTCATTGCACTGGTGATTTCTCCAACTTGTGCCTTGCCAATACGAACGCAATCCCCTGCAGAAGGGATTGTTCCTCCTTGGATCTCAAACCCGACAAGCTTGCGGTGAGGGTGGGCCTTGCGCTCTTCGATTGCGGTTCGCCCGGTAAAGTCGTCCGTCTTTGACTTCAGCGGCACGGTAAAGCCGATACCGGCCTCATAGGGGTCGGTCTGATCGTCAAATTCGGAGCCAGCAAAGATCAATCCCCCCTCGATCCGCAGCATGTCCAAGGCTGCCAGGCCAAGCGGCGTGATTCCATAGTCTTGGCCGACTTCCCAAACACGATCAAAGATTTCGACGGCGTCCTTCGGATGACAGAATATTTCGTATCCCAGTTCACCTGAGTATCCGGTGCGCGAGATAACGACGGACGTGCCCGCCACATCCCCGACACGCGCAATGGTCAGTCGGAACCAGGGCAATTCGTCGATGGTCGGCTGCTGCGGAGGGGTCCAGAAGATTTTGGACAGGATTTCGCGGCTGAACCGTCCCTGAACCGCGATGTTGTGCAGCTGATCGGTCGAATTGCGCACCCAAGCATTCAGATTGCGTCTTTGCGCCTGTTCCTGCAGCCACAACCCGCTGGTGTCGTTGCCGCCAATCCAACGGAAATTCGTCTCGCCCAAGCGATAGACTGTGCCGTCGTCAATCATTCCGCCGTGCTCGTAACACATGGCGGTATAGACGACCTGACCCACACTCAGCTTTTTCATGTTACGAGTGACACAAAGCTGTATCAGCTCTTCGGCGTCCGGCCCCACGACCTCATACTTGCGCAGCGGGCTCAGATCCATCACGGCGACCTTGTCCCGGCAGGCCCAGTACTCGGCAATCGCACCGTGGTTGGTCATCGTGTTGGGCAGCCAATAGCCGTTGTATTCGATGAAATCCCGGGTGTGACGTGCAAAGCAGTCGTGAAATGCTGTTTTCTTGGTTTCTTCCACATCCGCCTCCGCAGATTTTCTATAGCCGTAGGATCGTTTGAAATCCTCGGTCGCTTTGTAGGTGCGCACCTGAATGTCGGTCGGGTTCCAGCCGTTGGCCGGGTCAATGTCACAGGGGCATCCGGTGCTGACGCAGACCAGATCGGTCAACGCGCGCAACAAGACAAAATCGCCCGGCCGCGACCACGGATCGTCCATGCCGATGGCATTGGTGTCGTCCAGCATCGTGTTGAAAAAGAAGTTGATCGCCTGCCAGCCACCACGCGGGTTGATACCGTACTGATCCAGATCCTTGTTGATATTGTCCGAGCAGTTCACATGACCTGGATATCCAAGATCCTCGTAGTACCGTGCGGTACAGGCCAATCCAAAGGTGTCATGGCGTCCGCAGGTGTCCTGAATGATCTCAACCAGTGGTTCCTGATCAACCGACCAGTATTTCGAGAATATTCCAGGCTGCGGATAAAGGTTGCCCATCAGGCTGCGGGTGGTTGTCGGATCGATCTCGCGTTCGATCCCCTTGTCCAAGGCGCGACGGCTGAAAGCCTGAAAGTCTGAACTTTCGCGTCCCTTGACGTCCACGATCTGAATGAATTCTCCGGCCTTCACTTCGTAGGAGCGGGCATTCCCAGGTTGGACATTGATGTCCTTTAGGGGGTCGGCAAGCGGATCCGGAGGGCCGACATTAGGCTTTTCCAGACCCGGTGCGAAACGTTGTATGTATAGAATTATGTCGGTCGGCGGGTTGTTGTTTTCCGGGCGCATCGCTTCACCTGGTGCAGCGACAAGAAGAAGGCCGTCGCTTTCAGCAACAAAGCTGACCATATCGCCGGGGCGCGATCCATCTGTGAAAGCACGGATCGCGTCGCCCTGACCGATATCGAATCCGGAAACCTCCAGTGCGCGCAGAACCTTTTTACCGGACGGTGACCCGTTCGCCAACGTGGCAATCAGCCCATCGGGGCGCCCATGTCCCTGCGCACCCAACATGGCCGCATCGGAACTGCGGTCGGGGGCAAAAAACACCATCTCGGCCGGCTGCATGCCATCCCGATCCAGCAGCGAGATTGTATCGCCCTTGGAAATGGGAACCGCGCGCGACCCTGCTCCGGGCACAGGGTGGCGCTCTGTCCCGTGGGGCAGGATTGGCAGACCCGGGGCCAGAACGCCGCTGCGCTCAAACGGAACCTCGAAAACCGGTTTCACAGTCATAGTTCACTCTCGTCGATGGCTTTGGTTGCACCGTGGTGGGTGACCACCAAAAGACAGCCCGTTTTGGTACGGGAGAAATGGCTGGATCCGGCAGCTAGGCTGACGAAGTCACCGCTGCGATAACTGAACCCGTCATGATCAGTCAGATCCTCTTCGAGGACAAAGAATTCTTCAGTTCCGGTATGGGTATGCGGGTTGGATCTAGTTCCCGGTGCCATTTTCATCAGATAGCTGCCCCGCCCAGTGGTCTTGTCAAAGCTGATGTTTTTCCACCAGACTTGCGCGTCTGACAGACCATCCATCTCAGTCCGGATAAAGCCAGGGTCGTCAAATCGGGCAACAGTGCGTGCGGCGTCGAGCTGACCCATATCAATCAAGCCCCAGACGTTTTTTGCGCTGCTCGGCCCAACTGCTGATCGCCATGTCAAAGGTCAACGCCATCAGCGAGACGTTGAGGCCAAGGACAAAGTTCTTACCAAGTTCGGTGCCCGCAAGCGTGCGCTGCAATTCCTGCCCTAGGTCCTGGGTACCGATAAAGGCAGCGATGATGACCATGAAGAAAGCGAACATGATGGCCTGGTTGAATCCAACTGCCATTGTCGGCAGGGCTAGCGGGAACTGCACCGAAAAGAGCTTTTGTCGGCGGGTTGAGCCGGACATGTCGGCAGCTTCGGTCATCTCGGGTGGAACGCTGCTCAGGCCGATGATCGTGTAGCGGATCAGCGGGACGGCGGCGAAGATCAGGATCGAGAAAACAACCGCCACATCGTTGACCCCAAACAGCATGATTGCGGGGATCAGGTAGATGAAGCTGGGAAAGGTCTGGGCTGTGTCGCAGGCCAACAGAATATTCTTGGACCAGCGCGAGGACCGGGCGGCGACGACACCGAGCGGAATGCCAATCATCGTGGCCAGTGCCACAGCGGAGATCACCGTATACAGCGTGATCACCGAGCGGTCCCACCAGCCAGAAAAGGCAACGATGGTGAAAAAGATCGCAGCATAGATACCGGGTTTGCGACCGCCGACCCAATAGGCAAAGGCAACGACCATCAGGATGAACGCAGGCGTTGGAATTGCCAGCAGCGTGTTGCGGAACGGGATCAGAACCTTGACGTTCAGGAACCAGCGCAACCATTCAGTTGTGCCTTTGATGGCGTCGATGGCTAGGACCGACTTGATCGCGACATCGATTTCCTTGCCCTGGCTAAGGTGCTGTTTTCGTCCAACCTCGGCCAAGATCGGGAAGATCTGCGCGATCAGGATAAAGCCAACAAACAAGCCCAACCCGATCAATGAGATCTGATGGCGCTTCCACCACGGCGTGCCCCGTTCAAAATGCACGGGCTGTTTGACAACCCAAGCCTTGGACATCCGGTCCAGCGTCACGGCCAGCAAAACAATCGTGACGCCAATTTCGAACGACCGGCCCAGTTTAAAGCTGCCCATCATGGCAAGCAGTTTGGCCCCAAGACCGGGCATCCCGATAAAGGCGGTCAGAACAACCATGGCCAGACACAGCATGATCACCTGATTGACCCCAACCAGAATTTCGGTGCGTGCGGCCGGCACATAGACATGGCGCAACATCTGCCAGCGGGTACAGCCTGACATCTGTCCGGCCTCGACGACCTCGGGGCTGACTTTTTTCAGACCCAGGGTGGTCATAAGGATCATCGGCGGGATCGCAAAGGTGATGGTTGCGACGGCCCCGGCCGTCGGCCCGACCTTGAAAAAGATCACGGCCGGCAAAAGGTAGGTGAAGAAGGGCAGGGTTTGCAGCACCGACAGGATGGGCTTCAGCATCCGCTCAAACCCGCGATGCTTCCAGGCGGCGATGCCAAGAACCAAACCCAGCAAAAAGGCCAACGGTGCGGCAACCACGATGACGGACATTGTCTGCATTGCGATTTTCCACTGACCGATTGCGGCTGTCCAGATGAAGGTACCCGCGCCCAATGCGGCCAGCCTCCACCCTCCGACGGCGTAGCCAACAACCCCGGCAACGGCAGCAATGGCCGACCATGGGATCGGGCCCAAATGCGGCCAGCGGCGCTTGCCTTCGAGAAGGTTGGCCGATGTATCCAAAAGAAACTCCAACGGGCCTTCGGCGATGAAACGGGTGACATGGATCAGGCCCAGGTCATTTTGGATAAAGCTAAAGACAGCATCCAGAACTTGCGCCGTTGGCGGGATCATCGTTTCGGGAATGCGGTTCAACCAATCCGGCAATATGCCCACAGCCTTGGCCAGGATCAGAGCAAAGGCTGTAACAAGCAGAACGGTCAAAATCCTGCCTCGGCTCCAGGTCTTGGATGAGGTGTCCGGAATGTCGGTGGACAGGGTCGCCATCAGTCGGCCCCGAGCAGAATGTTCAACGCAGCCTCGCGTTCCAGAACACCCGTTACGACGCCCTGATCGTTTGCGACGGGCAGAAGAATGCGATTGTCGTTGACCAGCACCCGCGCCAATTCATGAATCGTGGCGCCGCCATCAATCGGGGCCCCTTCCAGCGCATGACCATTGACCGGCTTTGCAAGACCCTTGGCGTGCACAACGCGGGCCTTGTCGACTTCTTCTGTAAACTTGGCCACATATTCGGTGGCCGGGTTCATCACGATCTTGTCGGGCGTGTCACATTGTTCGACCGCGCCATTGCGCATGATCGCAATGCGATCCGCCAGGCGCAGAGCCTCGTCAAAGTCGTGGGTAATGAAGACGATGGTTTTGCCCAGCATCTCTTGCAGGCGCAGGAATTCGTCCTGCATCTCGCGCCGAATAAGCGGATCCAGCGCCGAGAACGGCTCGTCCAGAAACCAGATGTCGGGTTCGATCGCAAGGGACCGAGCAATGCCGACACGCTGCTGCTGACCACCGCTCAATTCACGTGGAAAATACTCTTCGCGGCCTTCCAGACCGACGAGTTTTATCACCTCCAGCGCACGTTCGCGCCGGTCGTGGCGATCTTGGCCGCGCATTTCCAGCGGAAAGGCCACATTGTCCAGCACGGTGCGATGCGGCAGTAGCCCAAAGGACTGAAACACCATCCCCATCTTGTTGCGGCGCAGTTCGATCAGCTCGCGTTCGTTCAGGCCCATAATGTCCTGACCATCGACTTTGATCGTGCCGCCTGTGATGTCGTGCAGGCGTGAAAAACACCGCACCAGAGTGGACTTGCCAGATCCGGACAACCCCATAATAACCAGCATCTCGCCACGGGCGACCTCGATCGAGACGTCCGCGACCCCGGCAATGTATCCGTCCGCCCGAATGTCGTCGAAACTGCGCCCGGCAGGCATGGATTTCAGATAGCTTTCTGGCG
The DNA here is from genome assembly GCF_900302455.1 of Falsiruegeria mediterranea M17. GTDB lineage: Bacteria > Pseudomonadota > Alphaproteobacteria > Rhodobacterales > Rhodobacteraceae > Falsiruegeria > Falsiruegeria mediterranea. The sequence goes on along the minus strand of NZ_ONZG01000007.1, from coordinate 2,582 downwards.
AAGCACCGAACAACTTCCAAACGTTTTGGGCCGAGATGACTGGCGGAGTGGCTGACATCAGTATCTTTCTTTCCAGTTGAGCACGGCCTTGCATCCCAGGGATGAACAAGGCCGCACCAGTTTCATTGTTTAACGCAAGCTTATCAGCTGCAGGCGCTCATCCATGGCTCGACGACGCTACGGTTGTTGTCCAGCCACTCGGCTGCCGCATCTTCCGGCTCCAGCTCGTCGGTGTCGACCAGCTTGGCCATTTCGGCGATCTGCGGGTTGGTGAAAGAGATATTGGTCAGGGTGCAGTATGCCGCTGGCCACTTGTCTTTCATACCGTCCCACGCCGCCTTTTTCAGATAGCCCTTGGCCGGGTTTCCACAATCATACAACGCATCCTTGTTCGGGCCTTTGGCAGGATCCTTGTCACAGCCATCTTCCCACACCGGGAATTCAACAAATTCACCGGGCCAGACCGCTTCGGCAAAGTTCGGTGTCCAGTTGAAGACCAGAACCGGCTTCTTGTCAGCCTCGGCAGCGCCGATTTCAGCCCACAGAGCCGCGGCCGAACCCGCGTTGATCACGGTAAAGTTCAGATCCAGCGCTTCGGCGCGTTCTTTACCGTGCTTGAGCCAGTCAACCGGACCATCCAGATACCGGCCCTTGTCGCCCGTCTCGGGGGTGGCAAAAAGATGAGCACAATCGTTCAGGGCTTTCCAATCTGGCAGACCGGGGCAGGATTCCTTGGTCCACATCGGGTACCACCAGTCCTCACGGGTTACTGCGTCATGGTCACCCGCGTCATGCAGACCACCCTTTTCCAGTGCCGCACGGTAGGAGGCGCCAAACGCACCTTCCCAGACTTCCATCTCTAGCGCCACGTCGCCCAACCGAACCGATTCATAAACGGCTTGGCTGTCGGTGGTGACATATTCGACATTGTTACCCATCTCTTCAAAGATCAGGCCAACAACGTTCGACATGACGATCTGGCTGGACCAGTTGTGAATTGGGATGACGATAGGATCGCTGCTGTCTTCGGCAATCGCCCCAGATCCCGCTACTGCTGCCATGGTTGCAGCAGAAAGTAGGTTTTTCAGTTTCATGGTTTCTCCCTGAGTGGCGTACACTTTTGATCATAGAACTCTTCCGGTCCTCAATTCCGGCATATTGCCCAGAATCACTGAATATGCAGAACAGAGATTTTGGGGGCTTTGCCTAAAATTTCTTGAGGCAAATGCATTTTTTCGTTATCTTTACAGGGCGTTGCCTGATTGGATGTCGATTGGCTCGGGCAATTGTTTTTGATGGCAAACTCAACAAGCTCAGGAAATCGCTCCTAAATGCCTAGGAAAGCCCCTGTTACAGGAAAAATTCTTCCGCCTCTCGACTATCTAGTGGCCTTCGAAGCAGCGGCCAAGGCGCAGAGTTTCGCTCAGGCGAGCAAGGTGCTTAACATTTCGGAAACGGCAATTAGCCGCAAAGTTCGCCTGCTAGAGCAGCACTACGATGTCCCTCTGTTTGTAAGAGGCCACAGGTCAGTGTCTCTGACTCAACAGGGGGCTATCCTGTTGGCTACCGTGGAACGGTCTTTGGATCTTATGCGGGAGGTCAGTCGCGATATGTTGGCCAAGCATCAGGCCAATACCGTGTCCATCTCAGCGACGAATTCGGTTGCTTCGCTTTGGTTGATGCCACAGCTTCGTAAGTTCAACAAATCAAACGGGCGCATTCGGATCTCATTGGTTTCGTCAGATAGCGATGCGGAGTGTTTGTCAGAAGCCATGGATTTAACGATCTTGCGCGGAGAGGGCGATTGGCCCGGCTACGAGGCGCGCCTTCTCTTTGGTGAAACCGTTTTCCCCGTATGCAGCCCAGAGTATTTGAAGAACAACCCGGATGCGTCAAACCTCGAAAATTTGCCGAAGTTGGATCTGATCGAAGTCACAAGTAGCCATGCGGAATGGATGACTTGGAGGACGTGGCTTGACGGAAATGGTGTTACCACTGCAGTGACGGAGCGGGCTGTCGCGTTCAATACGTATCCTCTGTCGGTGCAAGCCGCTGTTGACGGGTTGGGGATTGCGTTGGGCTGGGCTCATCTTGTTGATCCACTGCTGGAGAGTGGCGCTTTGGTTCGTCCCATTCCTGATGCTTCTGTAAGGACGCAGTCTGGCTACTATCTTCTTCAAACCCCGTCCCATAAGACGTTCCCAGAACGCCGCATCGTTGAAGACTGGCTTTTGGGATTAAGCGCAGGGCGAAAACGCTATGCGAGAATCTGAACCCTAAACTGAAGCTTTGGGCCTTATAGTTTCAGTTCGCGGTTTCCCTTGATTAGGTGAGAATCCATGGTTGACCCATGGGAATATTTATTTACCCTTGAGAAAGTTTTTGATTCTGCTCTTGATTGCTTGTGCCGTTGAGTGCGGAGAATCTTGATCTTTTTCAGGGAACCCGAAAGCCAATGAGCTACAAATCCGACATTGAAATCGCCCGTGAGGCGAACAAGAAACCCATTCAGGAGATTGGTGCCAAGATCGGCATTTCCTCGGATGATCTGCTGCCCTACGGCCACGACAAGGCCAAGGTGA
>NZ_ONZG01000020.1 GCF_900302455.1 Falsiruegeria mediterranea M17 | reverse complement strand
CGGTGTTTGACGGCAACCGCGGCGATTACACGATCACCCGGAGCTCGGCGACGGATGTGACGGTGACGGGGGCCGACGGCACCGACAGCCTGATCTCGGTCGAGTATTTCCAGTTCGACGACGAGACCGCGAACATCTGGCAATTCGCGATCGCCTAAGGCGGCGATCGCATTGATAACAAACACCCCCCCCGGCCCGCGTCATGCGGGTCGGGGGTTCGGGGTGGCAAGAGTACGGCTGGTCTTTGGCCTGCGGTGGGTTTTCAGTTGCAATTCCATCCGAAAACAGTAACCACAATCGCAATCGCTATATCGTTCAGAAGAGCTATTCGTCTTGAAAATTCTTGTAGTATTTGGAACTCGTCCCGAAGCCATCAAAATGGCGCCGGTCGTGCACCGTCTGAAAGAAACCCCCGGCCTGGAAACACATGTATGCGTCACCGCGCAGCATCGTGAAATGCTGGATCAGGTGCTCAATCTTTTTGATATCCAACCCGATTTCGATCTGAACATTATGAAGCCGGGTCAGGACCTGACGGATATCACCGCCAACATCATCCTGGCGCTGCGCGACATCCTGAAAGACGGCGGTTATGATCGACTGTTGGTGCATGGGGATACCACCACCACCATGGCCGCCTCGCTGGCGGCCTTTTACGCACAGGTCACCGTGGGCCATGTTGAGGCGGGGTTGCGCACTGGCAATATCTACGCCCCCTGGCCCGAAGAGATGAACCGTTCTCTGGTCGGGCGCATCGCCCAGATCCACTGGGCGCCGACCGAAACCGCGCGTCAGGCGCTGTTGGCGGAAAACGTGCCGGACGATCAGATCCTGGTCACCGGAAACACGGTCATCGATGCATTGCAGGACGTTGTCGCACGTTTTGAAAATGACGAAACGCTGAATGCCCAGATGCAGGCCCGGTTCCCCTTCCTCGATGCAGACAAGCGGATGATCCTGGTCACCGGCCACCGGCGCGAGAACTTTGGGACCGGGTTTGAAAACATCTGCCGTGCGCTGAAGGAAATCAGCGAAGAGAGCGATGCCCAGATCGTGTATCCGGTGCACCTGAATCCGAACGTGCAGGCCCCGGTCAAACGTGTGTTGGGCGATGCGGGTGACGTGCATCTGATCGACCCGCAGGATTACCAACCCTTTGTCTGGCTGATGAGCCGGGCCCACATCATCATCACCGACTCCGGCGGGGTACAGGAAGAAGCCCCGAGCCTGGGCAAACCGGTGCTGGTGATGCGCGAAACCACCGAACGTCCCGAGGCCGTTGATGCCGGCACCGTGCGCCTGGTGGGGACCGACCCCGAAAAGATTAAATCCGAAGCCCTGCGCCTGCTGGAAGATGATACCGCCTATGCCGAGATGGCCCGGGCCCTGAACCCCTATGGCGATGGTAAGGCGGCTCTGCGGATTGCAGAAATGCTCGCCGCTCAGAATTGATCCACAACACTTGAGGAACTAATTAGATGTTTGAACGCATTTCCATGATCGGATTGGGCTATATCGGCCTGCCGACCGCCGCTCTGTTTGCCGCGCACGGCAACCGTGTGATCGGCGTTGACGTGACCCCCCATGTGGTTGACACGATCAATGCCGGCAAAATCCACATCGTCGAGCCTGAGCTGGATGGGATCGTGCACAAGGCCGTGGCTGATGGCATGCTGCATGCCACGCTGGAAGCAGAGCCGGCAGACGCCTTCATCATTGCGGTTCCGACCCCCTTCAAGGGCGACTATCAGCCCGATCTGAGCTATATTCAGTCTGCTGCCAACATGATCGCGCCGGTGCTGAAAAAGGGCAATCTGGTGATCCTGGAAAGCACGTCGCCCATTGGGGCCACCCAGCAGATGGCCGAATGGCTGGCCGAAGCGCGCCCGGATCTGAGCTTTCCGCAGAGCGCCGGAGATGACGCCGACATCCAGGTTGCCCATTGTCCCGAGCGGGTCCTGCCCGGCCATGTGGTGCGCGAACTGGTGGAAAACGACCGCATCATCGGCGGTATGAGCGCCAAGGCCACCGAAATGGCCACCGCCATGTACAAGCTGGTGGTTCAGGGCGATTGTATCGCGACCGACGCCAAGACCGCCGAGATGTGCAAGCTGGTGGAAAACAGCTCGCGCGATGTACAGATCGCCTTTGCCAACGAGCTCAGCATCATCTGCGACAAGTTCGACATCAATGTCTGGGAACTGATCAGCCTGGCCAATCGCCACCCCCGGGTGAACATCCTGCAGCCCGGCGCCGGTGTCGGCGGCCACTGCATCGCGGTGGACCCTTGGTTCATCGTTGCGTCGGCCCCCGAAGAAGCCAAGCTGATCCATGCCGCTCGTCTGGGCAATGACGCCAAGCCCGACTGGGTGCTGGCCAAGGGCAAATCTGCGGTCATGGACGTTCTGTCGGACAATCCATCCCGGTCGATGTCCGACATCAAGGTCGCGTGCCTGGGTCTGGCGTTCAAACCTGATATCGACGATCTGCGCGAAAGCCCGGCGTTGGAAATCACCCGCAACTTTGGCGAGGTGGGTTGTCAGGTTCTGGCAGTCGAGCCCAATATTGACGCTCTGCCGGCCAAGCTGGATGGTCTGCCGATTACTTTGACACCTCTGGATCAAGCCCTGGAAGAGGCTGATGTGATCTGTGTTCTGGTCAAACATTCCGCCTTTGAAGATCTGCACAAGATATTGCCCGAAGGCACAGCATTGGTGGATGTTGTCGGCCTCTGAGCGGCGACACTCAAAACCTGACAAAAAGAGCCCCCGGTCGCTATGCGCCGGGGGCTTTTTTTGTTTCGGGACCTGGGTCTTAGAACCGCCGGGCCAGATCAGCCACCTCTGCAGGCAGGGGCGGCCAATCATCATCCCCGTGATCTTCGCCACAGGCCTCGCGCATGGCATGTATCCAGTTCAGCCCCAACCGATAAACGGCCATCTGCTCGGGGCTCAGCACGCCTGCTGCTGCGGCGGCGGCCAGATTGATCTGTGCGGTGGCGTCAATCACCGCGTAGATCTGGTCGCGGCACGCCTGTTTGCGTTGCATATGGCGGGCTTCGGCGACTTTGGTTGTGCGTGCTTCAGCGGTGATCACCTGTGAAAAATCAATCTGACTCATGCCTGTTCCTCTGCAATTTCAGTGGGTTCAAGGTCAAAGGGCGGCACGGGAACCTCACCGTCTGTGGTCTCGACCGGGATTGGAAACAGGGTTTCAGCAGGTGCTTTGGCCCCATGGGGCAACATCACCGAAAGATGGAGTTGCCCTTGCAGGCGCTCAACGTCCCCGGCAATCCAGTCATTGCTGATTGCACTGCGGGGCAGAATGGCCCCATCGGGCAGAGACGAGAAATCGAGGATATCCCCATTGAGGGTCAGCACGTCCCCGACACATGACATCTTGAGACGATCATCCCGACGGACAGGTACAAATGAAATACGCATGGGCAGTCTCCTCAGAACCAACGTCCGATCCATAGCTTGTCGCCGTCGATCTTGGTAATTGTGCCTGTGAATGCGGCGGCAGGTGTGGTGATTGCGGTATCGTCGTTGGTGCAGATCTGTGTCCCGTCAGCCCATCGCACATATTGGCCGCTGGCATTGCTGCCCTGTTCGACCACTGCGCCGGTCGGCACGCCGGCCAGCTGCGAGACCGGTCCAACCAACGAATTACTGTTATAGATCTCATACCAAGGCGACCAGTTGCCTCCGGAGTTGGCCCGCACCCGACGGAATTCCCGCAGCAGCGTTGGTGTGCTGCTGTGATAGCCATAGGTCGCGGTTTGCAGGACGGCGGCCCCAGTATAGATGGCCTGCGTTGTGACATATACAAACGCCCCATGCGGGGTCAGAGGCCAGGTCCCGGCGTTGGCATCCCTGATCAACCCGGCAAAGCCGGCATCGCAAGTATCGATGTTCGCGGTGGTCCCATTGGCTGAATAATAGCTTGTGTGATGGGACAGGGCCGCAGCATGGGCACCCTCGACCCGGACCAACCGCCCATCCGTGACATCGGTGGTTCCGGATTGAACGGCCGAGCCCGTTACGGGTGTGTCGATCTCCAGCTCGGCGGCGCTGAGCCGGACACGGGTGGTGCCATCGGGGGCCATCTCGATCTGCTGGCTGGTCGGATTGAGGCGCAGCATATCCTGCCAGTTGCTGCCATCTGCGCTGGTCTTGATGGCAAACGTCGTGTCACCAGCCAAACCCATCTCGGCATGGCCAGTCCAGTTCGATTGAAACAAGACGCTTGCGGTGTCACCGTCATCGGCCTTATTGATTTTGATCTGGTGTCCAGCCCCGGCATGGGAAAACAAGCTCGCGGGTGAGGCCACAGCCAGGCGGTTTGTGGCATCCGCCCCGGTGCCGATGCCCACCTCGCCCAGATTGTTCAGATCCGAGAGTTCGGGTTTCCACTCGGTGCCATCATGCACAAACGCCCGACCGCTGGACCGATCAAAGGCCCGCCACCCCTGGTGCGGGGTGACAAAAAGCCATGCATTGCCGGTCCAATAAGCCAATCTCCCCGCTTGTCCGGCCCAAGTCCCGGTGGGGGCGCTGCCAAGCGCGTGGGTTTCACCGGTCTCTGGCTCAGCGGGCGACGTTTGCGCGCCAACCTCCAGCACGACCAGCTGTGTCAGAATATCGAGACGTTGCAGCGCCTCGTTATGCGTTACATGTTTCTGAGCTTGCGAGGGCTGGATGTAGGGTAGATCCAACCGGGGTGATGAAGTCGCCATGAAGCTGCATCCCGTGATGATGACATTGACGAGAAATCTCACCGATACATGTCAAAATCTACCAAACGTACCGTCCTGCACTGGCGCAACACACGTTGATTTCAGAAGGGGGTCAAACACTTCTGCTGCGTCCGGGGCGCGACCCGGTCAACAGCTGACAAAGAGTTCCGCGCAGTGCGACCCATGCTGGAGTATGTCCCATTTTGTGCGCTCTTGCGTGACTCAAAGGTCCAGCAAGTTATTCAGGCGGAGAACGATATTTGAGGTTGTTTTCATGCAGTCGGATAGCTTTTTCCACATGTGTATAAAAGCTGAACGAGCCTCCCTCCAGCACAGCCCCCGAGTAGCAGATCTTACGTACATCAGACATGTTGTGCGAGACAAACAACGCACCGCTGTCCTTGAGCCGATCGAGCAGCATCTCCTCGCATTTTCGCTTGAAGGCCGCGTCACCCACAGCTGTCACCTCGTCGATCAGATAGGTGTCGAACTTGATCCCCATCGAGCAGGAAAACCCCAAACGAGAGCGCATCCCTGAGGAATAATTGCGCACCGGCTCGAAGAAGTGCTTTCCCAGCTCCGAAAAATCCTGGACGAAATCCAAAAGCTCCTGGGTATCCACGCCATAGACCCGAGCCAGGAAACGCGCATTTTGCGCTCCGCTCAGATCTCGGTGGAAACTGCCCTGAAACCCCACCGGCCAGGACACGCTGCCGGTGGTCACGATGCGCCCGGAATCCGGTTTCATGCTTCCTGCCAGCATCTGCATGAGTGTCGATTTTCCGGACCCATTGCGCCCGAGCAAGCCAACCGCCCGCCCCTTGGGTATTTCAAAGGATACATTGTTGGCCACCACCTTGTATCCCGTACCGACCCGAAAGGATTTGCAGACATTTTCCAGCCGGATCATGGATCACTTCCTGTCCTTGAGGCTGTAGATCACCAACATCAGAATGGACCAACTGCCAAACAGGATGAGCGACAGAACCGCCAGCAGGATTTCGCGCTGCGGATATTCCGGCGTCTCGGCCAAGGTCGGGTGCAGATATGCCGCCAGATACCGGCTTTGCCGCCGCGCCTCGGCAACGGCTGTGTCATAAGCAGACAAGGCCGAAATATAAGCCTGTTCGGCAAATTTCAGATCCACGGACAGGACTTCGAACTGGCCGACCAGATCGGCAAAAACCTTGACGTCATCATCGCCTGACACGCCCAGCTTGCGCCGCTCCTGGTCGATCCGCTTCTGGATCACCAACGTTTCGCGGCGGGTCTGTTCGATACGCGGGTCATTGGGGCGTACGGTTTGCGTCAGGATATCCAGTTCGATCAATGTTTCCGCCAGCTTCAACTGCAGAGAGCTGAGCAAACCCATTTGCCCTTGGATATCTGCACCGGGATCGACGATCTGAGTTTCATTGCGAAACAGGGTCATCGCCTGACGGGCCTCTTTCAGGCGCTGGATTGCCTGATCGAGCTCTTCACGGGCGTAGCGGGTCACATCCGTCCGTGCCACGGTGGACAGTTCGTTGATCATCGCGCTGGAGCGCTCCAACAAATCCTGTGCGATCCGCCGAGCATCCTGGGGGTCAAAGGCGCGGACCTCGACCTCGATCAATCCGGTGCCGGGGTCATAAATCACCCGCACCATGTCTTCCCAATAGTCCAGCAGATCCTCAAGCGAGCTGTCGGGCGCAAGCGTGAAATAAGGATCATCGGTCGGTTTCCCCCAGATCGTATGCAGATCCAGTGCCGTATCCACGGCCTCCACCAGTTCCTGGCTTTGGATGAACTTGTAAAGAATATCGGTATCCGACGATGACGATCCCGAGACATTGGTCAAACTGCCCAGGAACTCAAAAGCGGACCCGGTTTCCTCGCTGCGCACGGAAAACCCGACCCGCGAAGCATATTGATCGGCCGCACGGGTGTAGAGATACACACCAGCCAGCACGGTGGGCACGATTACACAGATCACAAAGGTGATGATCAGCATCCAGTGCCGGGGGCGCATGAACGCAGGGCGGACCGGGGGGGGGACGCTGTAGGCGGAGGGTAATTCGGACGGGGTCTCGGCCACAGTCAATCCATTCTTTTCAATATCTGTACAAGTCTTTACCCTAACTCCCGGACCGAGGCCAACTCAATTCAACACCCTTCTTTGAGCCATATATCACAAAGGATTGCGCGCCAGATGACATCTCCGACAGCGCCCCCACCAGGTCGGCGACGCTTCAAGACCTTTCGTGCCGTCTCGGCCCTGACCCTCCGGGAAATGGAAAGCACCTATGGCCAATCGCCCGGGGGCTATCTGTGGACCATATTGGAACCGGCGGCCGGGATCGCCCTGCTGAGCATCGTGTTCAGCCTGGTGTTGCGAAGCCCGGCCTTGGGGACCAATTTTGCCTATTTCTTTGCCACCGGCATCCTGCCGTTCATGCTTTATACTGGGGTCAGCGCCAAGATGGCGCAATCCATCCAGTTTTCCCGACCGCTTCTGGCCTATCCCGCGCTGACCTTTACCGATGCGCTGCTGGCCCGCTTCCTGCTCAATTCGGTGACACAGCTGCTGGTCATGTTGCTGGTGATCGTGGGCATCATCCTTTTCTACAACCTGCGCCCGATCATCGACTGGCCAAGCCTTTTCCTGGGCCTGGCCATGTTGCTGGCGCTCACCGCCTCTGTCGGGGTGATGAATTGTTATCTGACGTCCCGCTTTCCAATCTGGGGTCAGATCTGGGCCGTTCTGAACCGGCCCATGTTCATTCTGTCCGGTATCCTGTTCATTCCCGAAAACGTCCCGGCCCGGTTTCGGGACTGGTTCATGCTGAACCCGGTGGCTCATATTACCAGCCAAATCCGCAAAGGGTTCTTCGTCACGTATGATGCGGTCTACGTCCAGCCAGTCTATGTCTTCGTGATATCCTGTGTGCTGGGTATTTTCGGAATGCTGTTCCTGCTGAAAAACTATCAGTTCATTCTACAGCGATGATGTCACGACTGCTGCACCAGATCCGCGTTGTCCTTCGCTTTCTGACGCCAAACACACAGACCCGGCGCCATGTCCGGCTGCTGAAAGAAAGCGGCCTGTTTGATCGCGGCTTCTACATCCGCTCCAATCCCCGGCTGCGCAGACTGTTCCGCCTGGCACCAGAAAGACATTATGCTCTTTTCGGCGAACCAGCGGGCCTGTGCCCGAACCCGTCATTTTCCCCCCGGGCCTATCTCTACAACAATCCGGATCTGCAAGGAGGCGCCGCACGTCACCCGTTTCTGCATTACATTGAATGCGGACAGCACGAAGCCCGCACCGTGTTGGATACGGGGGCGGTGGCCGAGCTCCCCTTGCCGGTGATCCACCCGCCGTCCATGCATTCATCCCCCCCTGCGCCGGTGGCCGTGGCCCTGCATCTTTATTATCACGACATGTGGCCCGAATTTGCCACAGCACTCGAGCAGCAGAGCTTTGCCTTCGATCTCTATGTCACGGCAACCGGTGCCGAGGCCGAGGTCGCGCCCCTGCGCGCGCAGGTTCAAGCCCGGTTTCCCCAGGCCAGCGTCTGGGCCATGCCCAATCATGGGCGCGATATCTTTCCCTTTCTTCACCTCTTGTCGGCTGGCCTTTTTGCCCCCTACCGGGCCATCTGCAAGCTGCACAGCAAGAAATCTCCCCACCGCGCGGACGGCGCGGTTTGGCGGCAGAATCTGGTTGCCGGCGTGCTTGGCCCTCCTGACCGGACACAGACTCGGTTAGATGCCTTTCTGAACGATCCGCAGGCCGGGATCTGGGTTGCGGATGGCCAGCATTATCACGGAGAGGACTGGTGGGGCTGCAATCGCGACCTGACCCGGGACATCCTGGCGCGCGCGGGACTTGACCCGGCCACCGGGCCCCTGAATTTTCCGGCCGGGGCGATCTATTGGGTGAAACCCGCTGTTCTGGCCCAGCTTGCATCTCTGCGCCTGACGGCATCCGATTTCGAGCCCGAGCAGGCCCTGGTCGATGGCACCACCGCCCATGCGGTCGAGCGCACCCTTGGCTATCTGAGCCGGGCGGCCCAGATGGACATTCGCGAAAGCCATGACCTGGATGCCCCACATGTGGAGCGCAGCCCGTTTCAGAGAGCACGGATCAATTCATTGGATTAGAAGATGCATGTTTTAATACTCATAGACCAGTTTACCGCAGGCGGTCTGGAGACACACCTCCTCGGGAAGGTTGATGCATTGCGCCGTTTGGGCGCGCGGGTCACCTGTATGGGCGCACGCCTATCCGATATGGCCCCGCCAGACTTCCAGCGGCTGGATCTGGCCAAGGACATTCCGGCCAGCCGGTTTCTGGCTGAAGTGGCACGTTTAACAGCATTCTGCCAAACGGAGCAGGTCACTCACATTCACTGTCACTGCCCGTTTGTCGGGGTGCTGGGCGCCTGTGTGTCGGTGCGCTGTAATATCCCATATTTCCTGACGATTCACGGCATGTTCCAGGCAGCCCGAAAGGTGAACCAGACATTGGGGCTTCTTATTTCAAAGATGGTGTTCCCCTGCGCCGCAGCCGTGTACCCAGTCTCATCGGCGGCGCGCGATTGCATAGTGGCAACCCATGGTGTGCCGCAGCAGGATCAAACCGTCATGATGAATGCAGTCGGCAATTGGCAGCGGTCCCCACCCGCACCCCCGGACCATGGCAAATGGGCTTTTGTCGCCCGACATGAAAAGGAACATGTGGATGCCTTGCGGCATCTTGTGGCGGCTATGCCATCTCTGCCGATTTCCAGCTTGCATGTGTTTGGAGACGGGGCAGAGTCCGAACGCGCCAGAGCCATGACCGCCGACAACCCGGCTGTCGAATTTCACGGTTTTGTCGAGAATATCTCTGAACGGCTCGCGGAGTTTGATGGCATTGCCTGTCATGGGGAGCGCGTGTTTCTAGAAACAATGGCGGCGGGCCGCCCCTGCTTGATCTGTCATCGTGACGGGGTGATCGGGCTAAGCTCGCCCTCACTTATTGAGCGCACGCGCTTCAGCAATTTTACTGGTGAAGGGCAATCAAACATATCCGTTCAAGCACTACAGCGAGATTGGGAACGTTTGATCGGGCAAGACAACATAAGGGCCTGCCAAGATCTTCTCAGGCCCGACCATGATGCTGATCTGATATGGGCGCGTTATGTCAAAACAGCTCTGCACGGACACCTCCCACCAAAAGACAGATCAAGTCTCGAAGTTGCCCTGGCCGCGGCTCACAAGCTGGATGATGGGAATCTGATCTTTTGCCGTCCAGATTTCTTGGGGCATATGAAAGACATACTGCCCCCTTACAGCCAGATGGTATCTGCTCTCAACGATACCGGGTTTGTTTTGATGCGGTCCGAGATCACAACGCTACGGCGCAAACTGCGTGTGTTGAGACGTACGTCACTTCCGGCAAATTGATTGGATAAGACCGCAGGTAACGCGGAAGCACATCACCCGGTCAGGTGATCGAGGGCGGTTCGAGCGCAGCCAGGGACGCGGTTTCGGCACCGTCGATCAGCATTGCTGCGCGGGCACGGGCCGCTTTTGACGCTGCCTCCAGCCGACGATCGTCCGCGATAAGCGCACACAGCGCCTTGGCCACTGCAGCGGTATCGTCGGCTGCTGTCACAAACCCCGCACCCGCCTCACCCAGCAGGGTCGGCGGGGTCCCCCGGTCATAGCAGATCACAGGGCGCCCGGCGGCCATGGCTTCGAGCACGGTCAAACCAAAGCTCTCGGCAAAATGGGACAGCGACAGGACGATATCCGCCTGGCGCATGGCGGCCACCGGATCCGGGACATACCCCGCATGGCGTATGTTTGCCGGCAAATCTCCCAACCGTTTCAGATCCGGTGTCTCTGGGCCAATCAGCAGGAACTGAGCCTCTCCGCCCATCCGGGCAAACTGCCGGGCCACCTCGGCGAAATCCCGAACCCCCTTCTTGGCGATCAGGCTGCCGATGAGCGCCACGCGCGGCGGATCGGCGGGGGCAAAGGGCAGGGTCTGCAGGTCCGGGTTGATCCTGTTGGGCAGCAGGGCGATCTGACCAGCAGGCAGACCCAGCCACTCTGCCACAGCTTGTGAATTGGCGCTGAACCGGTCGGCGTGGCGCAGCAGATGGTGGCGCAGTTCTTCGGCGCTGCATCCCAGATCCATGCACAGGCGTGGATCCTGCGCGGGGAGCTCGTGCACATGCACCATGCTTGGAATGCCAACCTGTCTTGCGGCCCGCAGCGGGGCATCCATAACCGCGGTGTTCTGGTGTATTTCCACAGCTTTGCTGCTGCGGATCAGCTCGGCCAGCCCGGCAACGGTTGCAGGGTGTGGGGGGACGTTGCCAAAGATCCAGCCATAGGGTCGCACATGCACCTGATATGCGCGGGCTTTGAGCGTCTCCAGATAATCAGGGTTCTGGATTTGTGGCAGCACCACCGAGGGCGTCATGCCTGCCGCATACAGGCGCTCAAGCAGGTCGATCAGGCAGCGTTCAGCCCCAAATACATGAGAGCGCGCCTGATGCCCGAACACCAGAACATGCCGCCCCGCGGCGGGTGGGGGCAGGGCGCCCTCAAAGATCGGCAGAGGCGACAGGCCCTGTGCACGCCCTTCTTGCAGATAGTGGCGCAAAGGGGACCCGGAAAACGGCCCATAAGCCATACGGTAGCCCGAGGTGGAGAACCCTGGCCCCGGATCGCGATCCTCGGCCTCGCCGGTTGTTGCATAGTGCAGATGACCGTCCGTTTCGCGGATGCGCAGATCCGGATAGTTCTGCATGTACCAGCTGTCCTCATAGATCCCGGATGTGGCTAGCCATTCCGCATCATCCGCGCGCGGCGGCGGGTCATTTGTGGCGGGCAGGGCCAAGGCGGCGGGGATCTGGTAAGGGCGCTCTTTGGGGTATTGCGGCAAGGGCAGATCGCCCCGGTCCTGCATGCGAAGATGCCAGCGTTGCCCCGCCAGCTGATAATCCCGCCGCGCCCCGAACAGATGCGACCCGATCCCGGTTTCGCGCGCCTGTGTCAGGGACTGCGGGCGCACCCGGCCAAAGGATAGCGGGATACCGGGCAGCACCTCGATCAAGGACTTGGGGCCAAAGCGCGCCTGCAGGCGCAGATGATATTCGGTATCAGCGGCAGCGCGGGCCCGGTCCCAGAACCCGAGCGCTTCCCGGGCCTCGGCGCGGATCATCAGCGACGAGATGTCAGGATGGGTCAGCCCCTCTTCGCGCCACCAACGGGTAAAGCGCAGATCGGGGGTGGTGCGCACCCAATGGGCCAGGCTGGCGACGGGCGCGCGCGCGCCCGTCAGCGCGCGGGCCTGCTGCGCGATCCGGTCCGGATGGGCCCAGTCATCCGCATCCAGAACCGTGACAAAGGCACCGCTGGCCTGTGCCATGCCCAGATTGCGGGCGCCATAGGTGCCCGGTTCGGCATGTCCGTCCAACAGGCGGATACGGGGATCTTGCCGCGTGGCGATCCGGGCGATTTCGGCGGTTCTGTCGGTCGACCCATTGTCGACCACCAGAATTTCAAGATTGCCCCAGCTTTGATCGCGCAGGCTGCGCAGGGTGGTGGCCAGGGTGGTTTCGGCATTGTAGGCGGGCACGATGACACTGACCAGGGGGCCCCGGCGATTGGGGCGCACCGATCCTGCGGGGCGCAACCCATCAAAAGCGGGTTGATCCGGGTGGGCGGGGTCCACGGCAACACTGATCTTGCCCGCACGCCGGTAAAGCGGGGCCAGCACCTGTGTCCAGGCCGTACCATGCCCGGCGCCTATGGCCAGAATGTTGGCCTCGGCCAGGGTCAGATCGGGCAGGAGGCCGAACAGCGCCCGCGCCTGCGTCAGCATCTGGCGCGCCGCGGCAAGATCCCCGGCCATGACGTCAGCCTCGATGCTCAAAAGCGCCGGATCCGGCAGACAGAACCCGCGCAGGATCTCGCGGTCCGGATCGAGGCCGCGCAAAAGTGCTTGAGCATCCCCCCAGTTGCCGTTGCGCGCCTGCAGACGGGCACAGGCAAGCGTGGCCCAAACCTGATCGGCGCGGGGAATGTCTCCGGCGGTGTTGCGGGCCAGAGCGTCAAGTGTGTCGTGGTCTGCTTCCGACAGGCCCCAGCGCACATCGCGCTCTCGCCAGGCCGCCATCATGAGACAAGGCAGGCGCCCCTCGTCCCGACCCCACCGCAGGTAATGCTGCAACGGATCCAGCCCCGCAGCGGCCACATCTCCATATCTGTCCAGGTACCACTGTGCGTCAAAAAACAGCGGTCGGCACCTTGTGCGCCGAAGAAATTTGAGATGGTGCAGCATGGGAAGATAAAACAGACGAAGCGGTCGGGCAGGGGGCACCGCAGAATTGACCCGGGTAAGAGTGTCACTTTACAAAGGAAAAAATCAAGGTCATTTAGTGCACGTCTGTATTTGGCGCCATCCGTTTGACGTTTTTTTGGGATTGAAGATAATGACTGGAATTTCGGGGCAGAATGCCGGTTTTGCCCAACTTCCTGAAGCTGTCCGTGTTTTGCAAAGACAACTTGAAAGGCTCTATTTGTCCAGATCCGAACTGGAACGCGAGCTGCAGGAGTTGCGCGCAACACAGCCGCTGATGCTGACCCGTCCGCCGCGCCCCTCACTTCTGGTTCGAATCCTGATGCGCATCAGCAAGCGCCTGCGGCAGCGCCATTGTCTGGATATCATCCGCCAAAGCGAATTGTTCGATGCCGTCTGGTATCTCAAGACCTATGAAGATGTGCGCACCGCAGGCATGGATCCCGCGCTGCACTATCTGCTCAACGGCGCCAGCGATCTGCGCAATCCCGGGCCGTATTTCGACACCGAGCATTACCTCACACTCTATCCGGATATCCGAGACAACAAGATGAACCCGCTCTTTCACTACATGATTGCCGGGTTTAACGAGAAACGCTCCATCCGGCCGAACATGCCGGTCATCCCGGACCCCGCCCAGGACAAAAGAAACGTTTGATCATGTCTCAATCCCCGTCTTCATCTGTGCAGGGCTGGCGACTACCGCGTCGTGTCGCATATGTCGTGAACCACAGCTATCCCTACAGCAGTGACGGCTATGCCGTGCGCACCCATGAAATCGCGCGCGCCCTGGTCAAGCGTGGCCACGATGTGATCGTGTTCAATCGTCCCGGCCACCCCTGGGATGCAGACGATTTTCCCTCGGACCAGAAGGTCGCCCCAGAGCAGGTTATAGATGGGGTGCGCTATGTGTTCCTCCCCAGTGACAAACAGGTCGGTATGAACCGCCGCGCGCGTCTGCGTCAGGCCGAACGCACCCTGTTGGAGGCCTTTGAAATCTTTCGCCCCAATGCGGTCATCGCGGTGTCGAACTGGGAAAACGCAGAGCCCGCACAATATGCAGCCCGCCGGTTTGGGGCGGCGTTCCATTATGAACAGCGCGGGTTTTGGGAGATGACCCATGCGACCTGCAATCCTGGCTACGAGGACAGCGAGGAATATCAGCGGGACCGTACGAACGAGTTGCAGATCGCCAAGGCCGCCAAGCTGGTCTTTACCCTGAGCGGTGCGATGCGGGACGAGTTGGTGGCCCGCGGGGTGGACCGCAACAAGATCCTGCTGGTGCCCAACGGGGTGTCGCGCCCCAATCCGACCCGCGTCCGGCTTGACCGCAAGGACATCGGCTGCACGTCCCGGTATCTGCTGGGATATGTCGGCTCGCTCAAGGACTACGAGGGCACACAGGATCTTTTGCGTCTGGTGTCGACCTTGCGCAAAGATGGACTGGACGTGGATCTCATGGTCGTTGGATCCGGCGCGCCCAAGGGGTTGGTCGGCACCTCGCATGTCAGCAAGGCCGAACAGGAACTGCGGGCTGAAATCGAACGGCTCGGGCTGCGGGATGCGGTGCATTTGATCGCACAGGTCGAGCAGAGCCAGGTCGGCCCCTATTACAGCCTGATGGATGCAATGATCATGCCCCGGCACAGCACGCCGGTTACGGATCTGGTGCCCGCGCTCAAACCGTATACCGCCGCGGCCTATGGCGTGCCGATGTTCCTCAGCGATCTGGCCCCGCTGGTCGAGATGGCGCCGGACATCCATGCCTCGATCTTTCCCGAGGGCAACATCCCCGAACTGGCTCGGATGGTGCGCCACACGTTGGAACATGGCGGCCACCTTGCGGTGCTGAACACTCTGAAACCCGAGGTCTACTGGGACAAGCGGGTGGATCCGATGGTCCGGGCGTTGCAGCAGGCCGAACAGGCCGCCAAGCCCCTGTCTGATATCTTCGGCTCGACTGCTTCGCCCCATGCCGGTGATGCCGAAGCGCCCAAAGCCCGGTTTGATGCCCATATCCTGCCGCGGGTTGCACTGCGCGGCAACACCGGCGCCGATCCTGTTGCGGCGATCGGCCCCTGTGCGCATCTGTCCGAGGACACACAGATCACCCGCTTGACCCGCGCCAATCTGCTCTCGGAGCTGGCGCTTGGCGATGTGGGCTGTTTCATCATCGACTGGGCCGGTCTGCAGGAGGATCCCGGCGAGTGGTCGGGCCTGTGGTCGATCGCAAACATGCGCCTCAATCGCCAGATCATGGATGCCTGCCGCATTGCATTGGATCAAGGATGGCGGTTGCAGGTGATTGGCCCGGTGTTGCGCTCCAGGGCGCCTCTGTTCCGGACCGTTGCCGACGTTTTCGAGGAAATTCAGCCATCGCAACCGATGCTGCAACAGGCTGAGGCCGATCAGGACGCACAACGACAGGAAGCAAGCGCATGAGGGTCGCGATTCTCGCCGAGCAGAATTTCAATCTGATAGACGGATCCACGATCTGGCTGCTGAATGTGTGCAAGCTGCTGGCTCTGCAGCCTGACCTGACGATTGACCTGGTTCTGACGCATCGGTTGGACAATCGGGTTCTGGCCCAGGAATTGCCGGACACGATCCGGGTCTACAGCGCCGACGTTCTGCTGGAAACCGCCGGCATTGCCGACGCGCAGCTGCGTCCCGAGACCGTTGTTGATGTGATGCGCGCCTGGGAGGCGCAAACCGGGCCCTACGATCGTATTTTTGTGCGCGGTGCCGACTATCTGACCCGGTTGCTGAACACGCCCGAACTGCGGGACCGGATCGTGGCCTATGCCCCCAGTGCCATTCCTGATCTCGGCGCGCCGGAACCGGAATGGGTGCGCCTGGCGCGCGCCACCCGCACTCGGGTCGTGGTGCAGAGCGACACCGCCAAACACGCCATGGAAGCCCTGCTGGATTACCCGGCATATGTTGTCCATGTGGTGCCGCCCATCGTGTTCCAGCCCGACACTGCCCCGCAGGCCTGGGAGGGTCCGGCAACCCTGTGCTACTCGGGCAAGATCGACTTGCACTATGGGCTCGACTGGTTGATCGACCTCTGCGAAGAGGTCGCCGAAGATCCGCAGCTGAACGTGCAGTGGATTGCCGGCAAGGACACGCACCGTCCCCGCTATCGCCCGTTCTTCAAGGTGATGGACAGCTTCCGCGCCCGTCTGGCCGACGGGGCGCTGCCGGGGATATCGCTGCTGTCGAATATCCCCCACGCCGAGGCCAAGGATCTGATGCGGCAGGCCAGCCTGGCCTATTGCCTGCGTCATGACCGCTATGACGATGTGATCGAGATTTCGACCAAGATTGTCGAATTCTGCACCCTGGGCGTGCCACCGATCCTGAACGACAACGCCCTGAACCGTGCTCTGTTTGGCGACGACTATCCTTATCTGGTCGATATCGCCCAAGATGAGATCGCCCCCAAGGTTCTGGGCTTTCTGCGCAATACGGACAGCGCCGACTATGCTCGGGCACAGGAGCGGATCGCCGAGATTGCCCGGCAATTCTCGGCCGAAAGCCTGTCCGACAGCCTCAGTCATGCCATCCGTGGCTATCTTGCCAATGCGCCTGTGCTGACCGATACGCCGCGCAAGATCATGATCGCCACCCATGAACGCAAGTTCCTGCGCCAGTTCCTGGACCGCGTCCGCGGGGACAGCAATGTCGAGATCACCTGGGAGACCTGGAAGAGCACGATCAAGCCGCTGAACCGCCCGCATGTGCCAGACGATGTGGACACGGTACTGTGCGAATGGTGCTGTCAGAACGCGGTCTGGCATTCCAACAACAAACGCCCTGGCACCCGGTTGATCGTACGGCTGCACCGCTTTGAGGCGTTCCGGGAATTCCCCGCCCTGGTGCAGTGGGACAATGTGGATGCCCTGATCGTCGTCTCGGATTGGTTCCGCGACCGGGCGATCGAACGCTATGGGATCGCGCCCGAGCGTGTTCACGTCATGCCGCAATATATCGACTGGCACGGGCTGCAGCGCCCGAAACTGCCCGAGGCGCGCTTTACTCTGGGGCTGGTGGGTATCAACCCGTTCGAACATAAGCGGTTTGATCGGGCCATTGATTTCTTCAAGGCCCTGCGCCAGCGCGAC
This sequence comes from Falsiruegeria mediterranea M17, assembly GCF_900302455.1. Classification (GTDB taxonomy): domain Bacteria; phylum Pseudomonadota; class Alphaproteobacteria; order Rhodobacterales; family Rhodobacteraceae; genus Falsiruegeria; species Falsiruegeria mediterranea. The sequence continues at coordinate 28,135 of NZ_ONZG01000020.1, read as the reverse complement.
TCGCGGTTTCAGCTGGCCGTGCGCAGTTCCATGCCATGGGAGATCCAATGGGTCTGGGATCGCCAGGATGACACCCGTGCAAAATTCGAGGAAACGTTCCAACGCATTTTCACCGACCCGGATCTGGCCTCCAGCATCCGGTTCGATCCGGCCGGCCAGGACATGGAGGAATGGTATCGCGGGATTGGCGTGATCCTGTCCAGCTCTGACAGCGAAGGATGCCATACCTCGGTGATCGAGGGTTTGGCCTCTGGGTGCTTGCCAGTCGTACATGACTGGCCCGGGGCCAGGTCCCTGTTCGATCCACATGTTTATGCAGATATGGCCAAGGCCATTCCCGCCGTGATCGCATTTGCCGATGATCCGGAAACAGGGCAGACCCGCGAGACTCTGGCCTCCAGCGTGGCCTGTCATGATGTTGAAAATTTTGCACAGAATTTCATGAAGTTATAACCGAGAGGGAATAGGGGTGAAGAAAGTCACTTTTGAACAGGTAGAGCGCAAGCGCAGAGAGTTGTCACAGGTTCTACGCCAGTTCCGGGCTGCAAAGGGGCGTTATCACAACCCTGCTCCGGAATTGCCGGCACATATCCTGGAAGAGTGTCAGGTGCTGCCGGGGCGGCTTGCCCTGCTCGACAAGTTGGAACCCGATCAGACCCTGGGACTGCTGGGCGTTGCCACCGGCGATCTGGCGGCACAGATCCTCTATCGCAGCAAGCCTGCCATGTTGCACTTGTTCGACGAAGATCTGTCTCGCATGGTCAACCCGGACATCCGTGCCGAACTGGCCTCGGAGGAATGCCGCCTCAAACCCCATGTCGGGGGTGTCGGCGACACGCTGTCCCGGCTGCCTGATGCGCATTTCGATGTGTTCTACATCAACGGCGATCACGCCTATGACGCGGTCAAGGCGGATATCGAACGCATCCTGCCCAAGATCAAACCCGGCGGCGCGATGATTTTTCATTCCTATACGACCTGGTCGGCCGTCACCATGTATCACTGTGGGGTTGCCCGGGCCGTGCATGAATTCTGTTTGGAAAACCCTTGGCGGTTCCGCTATCTAGCGCTGGAACCAATGATGTACAACGACGTGATGTTGGTGCATGAGGCCGACAACAGCTGAGGCTGTGGACCGCACGTCGTACTTTCGCTCGCTCGAGCGCTTTGATCGTATTGGAAAGGAAATAAGTGATGGCTCCGACCAAGTTTCAGGCCAAAATTCTCAATAAAGGCCAGGAGCGTTATACCCGTTACCAGGTGCAGCATCGCAAGTATTTTGGCGCGCCGCAGACCGGGCGGGTCCTGGATTTCGGCTGTGGGGCGGGGGGCTTTGTCCTTGGCGCCTTGCAGGACGGGCTGGATGCCTGGGGGATTGAGGTCGATGAAGAGCGTGAGCGCCAGTTCGACAACATCACCGAACGCAATTTTCCGCAGTGGCGTGATCGATTCTATCTCTATCCCGGGCGGTTGATGCCCTATCCGTCGAACCATTTTGACGGCATCTATTCCTGGTTCGTGTTCGAGCATGTCCCCGATCCGCAGACCTCTCTGCGCGAAATCGCCCGTGTCCTGAAACCCGGTGGGACCCTGCACATTCACGCCGAAGATGTGCGCAACCTGTGGGAAGGTCACGCGCTGGCGCCTTGGCCCGCCTATATGCCCCGTGAGTTTGCCGCAGCCTATCTCGAAGGTCTGGGCAAGACAGATCATGCGGATTTCGTGACCAATCTGGTGGTCTATATCAGCGCCCCGATCATTCAGGAAATCCTGACCACCCTTGGCCTGGAAGTTGTCTATGCCAGCGCCGCACCGGTTCGCCCTGCCATTCCCGAGGGACTTTATGTTACAAATGACCAAGAGGCCCGCGCCCTTGGGATGAAAATGCGCAATATCGCAATTTCCGGGCCTCAGGAAAATTTGACCATTATTGCTAGAAAACCAAAGATATGACGCGAAAACTTTTTGGAACAGACGGCGTAAGGGGGCGTGCAAACAGCTACCCTCTGGTTGTTCCCACTGTTGTCAGCCTGGCCTCGGCCGTCGGGCAATATTTCAACCGGGACAAACAGCGCCACCGGGTGGTGATCGGCAAGGACACACGCCGATCCTGCTACATGCTGGAAAATGCCCTGGCTGCGGGATTTACCGCAGCGGGGATGGATGTGTTTGCACTGGGGCCCATTCCGACCCCGGCGGTCGGGCGGCTGACCCATTCGATGCAAGCCGATCTCGGGGTGATGATTTCCGCCTCGCACAACCCGCATTATGACAACGGGATCAAATTCTTCGGTCCTGACGGATACAAGCTCGACGATGCTGCCGAGGCCGAAATCGAGGCCCTGATGCAGCAGGCCATTCCGCCCGTCGATGCATTGAAAATCGGCCGGGTCGATCGTCTCAACGACGCGGGCGGGCGATATGTGGAATATGCCAAGACAACCGTTGCCGATCGCGGCCGGCTGACGGGGCTCAAAGTGGTGTTGGATTGCGCCAATGGTGCCGCCTATCGGGTGGCCCCCACCGTGTTGTGGGAACTGGGCGCCGAGGTGATCCCGATGGGGATCAATCCAAACGGATACAACATCAACGCAGGGTGCGGATCGACCCAACCTGATCTGGCGGCCATTGCGGTGCTGGAAAACAAGGCCGATATCGGGATCTGCCTGGACGGAGATGCGGATCGCATCGTGATCATCGACGAAACCGGTGCGGTGGTGGATGGGGACCAGCTGATGGCTCTGCTGGCCGAAAAATGGGCCGCAGCCCAGAAGCTGCGCCACAACACCCTGGTGGCCACGGTGATGTCGAACCTGGGGCTGGAACGCCACATGACGGACCGGGGGATCAAGCTGCAGCGCACGCCGGTGGGTGATCGCTATGTGGTCGAGGTCATGCGCAAGAACGGCTACAATCTGGGCGGTGAGCAATCGGGTCATATCGTCATGACCGATTATGCCACCACCGGGGATGGTCTGGTTGCGGCCTTGCAAGTCCTGTCCCTGCTACAGGAAAGCGGGCGTCCGGCCAGCGAACTGACCCGCGTGTTTGAAACCGTGCCGCAGATCCTGGAAAATGTGTCCTTTCTCGAAGGCATCGCGCCGCTGGAAAACCCCATCGTGGTCGAGGCGATCCGCGAAGGTGAGGCCCGTCTGGGCACAAAAGGCCGGCTCTTGGTGCGCAAATCGGGCACCGAACCCCTGATCCGGGTCATGGGCGAATGCGAGGATTCCGCCCTGCTGCAATCGGTGGTCGCAGACATCGCCCAAAGCATCTCGCAGCTGCGCTGAGACGCGCGCCTGCCTTTTGGGGGAAGGGCGCACAGCACTTACCTGCTCATGGTGTCAAAGCCGGTTGAGCACACAGGCCATGTACAGGGCGATATCCCCCAGTCGCCCTTGCCGATAGACCCCGGACTGGCGCAACGACGAAAGCCGTCGCACGACCCCTCCTCTGCGGGCCTGGGCGAAGTGCTGCAGAACCCTGTGGGCGTCGGGGGTCATCTGCGGTTCAAGCCCGGCCAAGGCGGCCAGATTGGTCGCGCTCCACGATCGGAACTGCCCCCCCAAAAGCGCAACCAGACGCGCCATCTGCGCCCGTGCCGAAAGGTTTGCACCAATCTGGTTGTGATCGTGCTGCCGGTAGGACAGCACGGGGTCCGGATCGCGCACAATGGTGCCACCACAGCCGCTGACCACCTGATAGAGCCACCAGTCATGTGCCACCGGGATAGCCTCCTCGTGGATGCAGGTTGCAACCAGATCCAACGCAGCCCGGTTCAGCACCATGGTGTTGCCACCGCCAATGGATTGCACCAGCGCATTGCGAAACCCCGGTGTCCGCGGGAAATGCGGGGACGGCCCCATCGGGGTCAGGTCCTCGTCACAGATCAGGGTCCGGGCACAATAGAGCGCAGGCACCTCTGCAGGCAGGGCCGCCAATTGGGTCAGGGCGCGTTCGATCTTGTCGGGAAACCAGACATCATCCTGATCCGACAGGGCCGCATAAGGCACGTCAGGCGGGACGGCTTGCAACAGTGACTGGAAGTTTCGGACAAATCCCTGCTGTGGTCCGTTCCGGCAGGTGATCTGCCGATCCGGATGGGCGGCCGCAAAGTCGGCCACGATTTCGGGGCCCTGATCGCGTGATCCGTCATCGGACACGATCAACGACCAATGCGGCCAGCTTTGCGCCGCAAAACTGTCAAGCTGCTCCTGCAGGAAGCGGGCGCCCTGATACAGGCCCAAAAGGATGCAGACACCATCGTTTTCAGACAGCTGTGCCTGTGATGTCCTCATCTCTGTCTCCTGCCTGGGCCACGGGGTCCGAGTGTTTTATCCCGCTCCGGCCCAGACACAAGCATTGTAACGAAGGGTTTGGCAAAAGCCGCGCCAACCCTGGGGCAGACCGGGGGCAGACCGGGGCAAATGCCGCCGATCTGATACCTCGGTGGTGGACTTTACAGCCCGAAACAGAATATCGAGGGGGTCAGCCGCTCTGACGTGACAACTGCATCTGGAACTTCACATGAAATCAGCACTCATCACGGGGATCACCGGACAGGATGGATCGTATCTGGCCGAATTCCTGCTGGAAAAAGGCTATGAAGTCCACGGTATCAAACGCCGGGCTTCGTCGTTCAACACGCAGCGGGTGGATCACATCTATGAGGATCCGCATGCCGGAAGCGGCCGGTTCAAATTGCACTATGGCGATCTGACCGACAGTTCGAACCTGACCCGGATCATCCAGGAAGTGCAGCCTGACGAGGTTTATAACCTGGGCGCGCAGAGCCACGTAGCTGTCAGCTTTGAAAGCCCGGAATACACGGCGGATGTGGATGCCATGGGCACGTTGCGCCTGCTCGAGGCGATCCGCTTTCTGGGGCTGGAGAAGAAGACGCGGTTCTATCAGGCCTCGACGTCAGAGCTGTATGGTCAGGTGGTGGAAACCCCGCAGACCGAGAAAACCCCGTTCCACCCGCGCAGCCCTTATGCGGTGGCCAAGATGTATGCCTATTGGATCACGGTGAATTACCGCGAGGCTTACGGCATGTATGCCTGCAACGGCATCCTGTTCAATCACGAGAGCCCGCGCCGGGGCGAGACATTCGTGACCCGCAAGATCACCCGCGGTCTGGCCAATATCGCGCAAGGGCTCGAAGACTGTCTTTACATGGGCAACATCGACGCGCTGCGCGATTGGGGCCACGCCAAGGACTATGTGCGCATGCAGTGGATGATGCTGCAGCAGGACGCGCCCCAGGATTTTGTCATCGCCACCGGCGTGCAATATTCGGTGCGCCAATTCATCGAATGGTCGGCCCAGGAATTGGGGATCACGCTCGAGTTCTCAGGCACAGGCACCGAAGAGATCGCCACCGTGGCCGCGATCGAGGGCGACATGGCCCCCGCGCTCAAGGTCGGCGATGTGGTGATGCGCATCGATACGCGCTATTTCCGCCCCGCCGAGGTCGAGACCCTGCTGGGCGATCCGGCCAAGGCCAAGGCGGAACTGGGCTGGACGCCTGAGATCACCGTGCAGGAAATGTGCGCCGAGATGGTGCGCGAGGACCTCAAGACCGCGCGCCGCCATGCGCTGCTGACGCAGCACGGCATGGATGTGCCGGTGGCACACGAGGGCTGATCTGATGCAGAAGATCTATGTCGCCGGACATCGCGGTATGGTGGGCGGGGCCATTTTGCGCCAATTGCAGGCACGCCAAACGGCGGGCGAAGCGCTGGATCTGATCACCCGCACCCACAGCGAGCTGGATCTGACCGATCAGGCCGCCGTGCGCGATTTCATGGCGATGGAAACACCGGACGTGGTGATCCTGGCCGCCGCGCGTGTTGGCGGCATTCACGCCAACAACACCTATCCGGCCGATTTCATCTATGAAAACCTGATGATCGAATGCAACGTGATCCATCAGGCCTTTGGCGCCGGGGTGCAGCGTCTGCTGCAGCTGGGATCATCCTGCATCTATCCGCGCGCCGTACCCCAGCCCATGCGCGAGGATGCGCTGCTGACCGGCGTGCTGGAGCCCACCAACGAACCCTATGCGGTGGCCAAGATCGCGGGCATCAAGCTGTGCGAAAGCTACAACCGCCAGCATGGGGTCGATTATCGATCTGTCATGCCGACCAATCTCTATGGTCCAGGCGACAACTTTCACCCCGAAAACAGCCATGTTCTGCCCGCCCTGATCCGCCGCTTTCACGAGGCGGCACACAGCGGCGCAGAAGAGGTTGTGATCTGGGGCACGGGCACACCGCGCCGCGAGTTTCTGCATGTGGATGACATGGCCGAGGCCTCGCTGTTTGTGCTGGATCTGCCTGCGGACACCTATGCCGCCAACACCGATCCGATGCTGAGCCATATCAACGTCGGCACCGGCAGCGACATTGCCATCCTGGAACTGGCGCAGATGGTGGCCAAGATCACCGGCTTCACAGGCCGGATCACAACCGATCCGGACAAACCGGACGGCACCCCGCGCAAGCTGATGGATGTGGGTCGGCTGGCCGGGATGGGGTGGCGGGCGCAGATCCCGCTGCAACAAGGCGTCACCGAAACCTATCAATGGTTCCTCGACAATCAGGACCGGTTCCGGGGCTGATCCAGCTCTGCCTGGGCCAAGTCCGTTCTCCTTGCTGGTCAGCAAGAAAGGGGATTTGTCGCAACCCAGTTTAGAATGTGCCCTTTACGGGAATCAAAAGCGATTAATCCGTTTTATGTTAAATAATTTCGATCCTATACGAAATGAGCTGCGCAACCCCCAAATTCCCCACAGGCTGCAACAGTACACATTGTTACGCTTTTTCAAACTACGGAAACCAACGAGTGAACACCTTTGGGTTCCCTCGGACACTCAACCAAAGATTGCCTCGGCTAGAAGACGCCGACAGAAGGCTTCATAAAAAATACATTAGATGTATTGGGACGTTCCCAATACATTCGATGCCAATCGGCGTCACATTGTAGGTGTTATCCAACTTAATCCGTTTTATCGCTGACAGAACACAACCAGCGGCAACCAATCCAGCGTTGAGGAAGTCCCAACCAGCACTTCAGCCAACAAGTTGAGAGTACAAGTACATTTATCACGCCCTGACCTTAGACGAGGACCAAAAGAGGCCGCAAAACACCCGCGTTAATGAGTTTCGAGAGCAGAACGAGTGACCAAGTATAGAACAAGCGGATCATCGATCGCTAAGCTAACAAACGCTGCAGGCCGGACCATAGGCTGGGTCATCTTGTGGGACAATTCCGAGTTGTCTGCTCTCTGGCTCGGTGGTGACCGAAAAGCAAAGCAGATTGATCCACCTTTGCCATCCAGAACGATCAAGGCCGCCAAGGCCGTCACCACCGATGCGATAACAGATCTACTTGAAACCTTGTCAGCAAAGAGTGAAGGCGAGATCTAGCAATGTCGGGCAAGATATTCCTTCAAGTTATATGATTTCAGTTCACAATAGTATACTATTGTGGAAATCTTGATTCGACCTTGTGATTGCTCAGAGTTCACCCCATGCCGCGCAAACTGACGTATTTCACATTCACTGCTGCCCTTGGATTGGGAACTCTGACGAGCTTTTCCCAGGAGGCCGAGGCCCAAACCTATCCGATCGATTGCGCCATTCTTCTGTGTCTCTCTGGCGGATGGCCAGCCTCGGCTCCATGCGCCCGCGCGCGGGCAGAATTCATCCGACGGATCACACCCTGGCCCGTTGAACCACCACTTCAGATCTGGCGCTGCCCCATGGGTGCATCTTTTGATCCTGGCAATGATCACCTCTACCTACCACGCATCTTCGATGCACTCATGGATGCTCCCATTCCGCTTCTTCAGAGCCTTCCTGCAGATGAGGGAAACGCCGGGTTCACGCCGACTACAACCGTGCTTCATTTCAACAGACCTACAATCAAGGTGCCCCTGGGAGACTACGCCCTGCACCTTGCACAGGAGCGCGCTGACATCGATATCAGCGGGCCCGAGTTCAACTTCGTACGCTCTATCCGTGTTTTCGACGTGCGATATGCACGACAAAACGTGGAAGACCGTGATGGGTGGTGCTATCGGAGCGCAGCGGTCGTTCTGGGCACCTATGGGACCCAAGGCGACTTCTCATGGGCACCGTCATCTGTAGCAGCGTTGCCTGAGGCCCTTAGCGGACTAGACCGCTGGGGCGAGGACTGCCCGAGTATCTACCACCGTTCAGTCTTCGTGGATTGGCGGGATTTTGAAGGCAGTTACGGCTACGAGCAGGTAGATTACTAAGCCCCAACATCCCCAAGTCCGCGTTCGACTGAATGACATGGCCCCAGCTGCACGTATCCTGCGAAGTAGCTACACTGGAAGATCTGACCATGCGCGATTTCCAGAACGCGAGGCGAGCAAAACGCAACAGGCATCGGTTCCCAGCCTGAACTTGAAACAAAACGCCCCCTACCCAGAGCAGATCACTCTCCGAGGTCCTCCAGGAACCGCCCATACTCCTGGCTCACCTCACGCGCCTCTTCAAAAGCCCGGACACGTTCCTCTTCAAGGCATCGGAAATAGCTCTGGATGTCCCGAATGTAGAGCTCGAAGTCGCCCTTGATGATATCGACATAATCCCGCACGGCCCGAGGATCGTTTGGCACAAATGGTCTGGGTGGTGGGCGACATGACGAAGCTGATGCGCCACCGGTCAAACAGATCAGCAAAAGTATAGCTTGGAGCCCAATCCCCCATTGCGGCCGGATTTTGCACATTATCCTTATTTTCTTGAACACGTGCACGACCCCGGTCTATTCGTTAAATGAGCAAAAATCTGCTTGCCTCGCAACAACTATATCTTGCGAATTATTGCTATACTATCGTATGCCTGGGCTTCAATATGAAAACCCGGTCATCCGCCTATGAGAAGAAAGCGTGATCCGGGTGATGGACCTAGAACAAGAAGCACCGAATGTGGTTACCGAATCCGGCTTCCGCGCGCTCGTCGAGAGCGGCCATCGTGTGGAAGTCATCTGCAAGGAAGACGCTTATAAGAAAGGCCCCAACTGGCACGGGGTCTGGATCATGCGCACCGTCAGCGATGCAGGCGTCGAGAAGCTTCTCGTCACAGCCCGGACCCGAACGTCCCGCAACGATATCAAGATCCGCGAGATCAGAACGGTCACAGGGGTCATTTCCTTCCTTCAGGGGGTCGGTTTCTCACACGCAGATATTCCGCTCGAGGAAGGCAAGCGAACGGTTCACAAGCTCTCCAGCGAAGAGCTGGCGGCCGGTCGGACTTAGCGGCCTTCTCCTCTCCTTCCTGAGCCTGCCCGCATCAGCCGACATGGTGCTGGTGATGGACAGCGATGGCTCGCTTTTTCCATCGCAGGCTCAGATCAAATTCGCTCGCAACTACAATGCTGGGATTGGTCAAACCCCGGCATCAAACAGTCTTCTCATCATCGGTGGAGAGGCCAACGCCGAAGATGATGCTACCCTTAAAATTGCATCTGCTGCACCTCGCACCGCAGCCCCTCGCCCGGATGTTCTGGACGCGATCGAACAAACCGGGTTGCGGTACGCGCGCCACCACGGACTTCGCGCCGCCGACATAACCGTCACGGATTGGCTCAACCTCTACCAGGCCAACATAGAGATCGAGAGCGCTTATGATCCGCGCGCCGTCTCCCAGGCCGGGGCGATCGGGCTTGGGCAACTCATGCCGGAAACAGCCAAAGCACTGAATGTTGATCCACATAACTGGCGACAGAACCTTGATGGCTCAGCCCGCTATCTCGCCCTGATGCTGGCCGAGTTCAGCGACGTGCGTCTCGCCCTTGCCGCCTACAATGCCGGCCCGGACACGGTGCGCCAGCATTCCGGCATTCCCCCCTTTCGAGAAACCCAGAACCACGTCCAGCGGGTGCTGGCCGTCTTCAACCGGCTTGAAGGAGCAACCCAATGAGGTCACGCGTTTTTTGGCGATCAAAGCTCAGATCAATCAATGCCAACACCACAAAGGCGCGGAACGCTGCTGTTCGGTCGCGGGGCTCCGGTCGGACCCAGATACTAACTGCCTGCATCTCCCTCTTTGTGGTCCTGGCCGACCCGGCACTCGCACAGAGCATCGATCTGTCCCCGATCCAGAGCCTCCTTCAGGGCATTGTGGATGCGCTCACAGGACCCCTGGGCGTGGTGATCGCCACCCTCGCCGTGCTGGGCGTGTTCCTGAGCTGGTTCTTCAACATCATTGATCTGCGTCAGGCGCTCTGGGTTCTGGTCGGCATCGCCGGGGTTGCCGCCGCACCGACCATCGTTGCAGCCGTCTTTAGTGGCGGAACCGCCCCCTAGGAGATGAGAGACATGGCCGAGCGATCTCCTCTCTTTCTGGGCCTGGTCCGCCCACCAAAGCTGCTCGGCTTGCCGATCATGTATGCCATGGTCTGGCTGTTCGGATCGGTGCTGCTCTTTGTTTGGGTCCAACATTTCCTGGTGCTCGGGGTCGCGGCAATCCTGTATCCAGTGCTTTGGAAAGCGGCAGATTGGGATCCGCGGTTTTTTGACGTCATGATGACCGCACTCCAGGAAACACCTCCAACGCGGAACCGTTCGATCCACGGGGGTGACAGCTATGCCCCGTGATACGACCATCGACGCGCGCACCCTCATGTCCGATTGGTATGCCCGCGAGACACACCTGGCGCATATGCTGCCCTATGTTAGCCTGGTCGACGACACGACAGTTCGAACCCGGGTCAATGAGCTTTTCCAGTGCGTCCGGCTGAGCGGCATCAACAGTTACACCACCGATGATGCCTATCTCGATAAGGTGACCGCACTCTTTGCCCGCATCATCGCGCAGCTTGGTCCGGAGTTCAGCTACTACGTTCACAAGGTGTCGAAGTCGATCATACCAGATCTACTTCCCGTCAAAGGAGAGGGTTTCGCGGCAGCGGTGGATAGGACCTGGCGCGCAAAGCTCGTCTCCGCAGGCCTGCGGGATAAGACCCTGACGCTGACCATCATCCACCGTCCGCCGCTAAAAAGCTTCCTTGGTTTCGTGAACCGCAGCGCTCCAGAGCGGTTCCAGGAAGAGACCCAAAAACGTGTACGCCGCCTCAGAGAAGCAGTCGGCGTGTTCATATCCGGTCTTGCCGAGCTGAACCCCCATGTCCTTTCAGCGGCCTCAGGCGAATTGGTCGGCTTCCTCGGCGCGTTGAACACGGGTTGCGAACTGCCGCTTTATCCCGCCAACCGCTTCGGGTTCCTGGCTTACAACGTGGCTAACACGCGGACGACGTTCTTTGAGGATCACTTCGAGCTCTCGGACGGCGTCGTTGGCCGTCGCTTCGGAAAGAGCTTCGCCATCGGCGAATATCCCGAGGCCACGACCTGCACCATGTTCGATATGCTGAACCTGCCCGTCGATATGATCGTCACCCATTCCTTCACGCCGATCAATTCAAACCTGATGGCCGGACGCATCAAGCGGCAAAAACGCCAGATGCGGGCCTCCCAGGACGCCGCCCTCTCGCTGCTGGAAGCCCTCGACATCGCACTCGATGACCTCGAGGCCAAACGCCAAAGCTTTGGGGACCACCATATGGTCGTGACCGTTTTCTGTGACAGTCTCGACGAATTGCAGACCCTTGGAGCCGAGATCGTCAATGCAGCCGCGGCGGAAGGCGTGAAGATGATCGGCGAGAAGATGGCAGCCAGAACGCATTACTTCAGCCAGCACCCGGGCAACCAGCCCAAACGGATTCGCGCCAGTGCCGTCACCAACCGCAATTTTGCAGATTTTGCGGCGCTGCATCGCACCCAGCTCGGCAAGGAAAAACACCAATTGCCCTGGGGGCAAGAGATCACGCTCTTTCCGACACCGGAGCAAAGCGCCTATCGCTTTTCCTACCACGAACAAGGATCACCCGACAAAGAGCCGAGCAGCGGTCATACCCTCATTTTGGGCCGTCCCGGCTCCGGCAAATCCGTCCTGTCCGCCTTTCTGATGACCCAGTCGCGCCGAATAGGCGCCCGCATCTTCGTCTTTGACTACCGCCTCGGGATGGAAATGGCCGTTCGCGCCAATGGCGGTCGCTACGCCTCGATCAAAGCCGGGCAGGTCACCGGTCTCAATCCGCTCTGGACCGAGACCGACGAGCGAGGAACCGCATGGCTCTCGGATTGGCTGGCCTCTCTCCTCCATCGATCCGACAAACCACTCACACCGGTTCAGACCAACCGCATTCAGGAGGTGGTCCGTCAGAATGCCACGGCGGCCAACCCGGCCTTGCGGAACTGGAAGGATTTTGCGTCGCTCTTCGTCTCAACCGATGACAACGGTGATTTGCACCAGCGGCTCCTGGAATGGACCGAGGACGGGCGGTACGGCTGGATCTTCGGCCAAAGCCTTGAGGACACCTTCTCGCTGGAAGGCGATGTCGTCGGTTTCGACCTCACCGGCATTCTTGACAGCGAGAGCGAGAAGGAACGCATGGCCGTGCTCTCTTACCTGTTTCGGCGCATCGAACGGGAGATCGAAGACCGTCGCCCAACAATCATTGTCATCGATGAAGCCTGGAAGGCGCTGGACAACGCATATTTTGCTGAGCGGCTGTCCAACTGGCTGGTGACCGCCCGAAAGCAGAACACAGTTGCGGTGATGATGACCCAATACGCGACCCAGCTTGAGCGCACGCGCACGGGCAAGACCATCGTCGAGGCCGTGCCAACGCAGATCCTGCTCCCCAACATTCGCGCCCAGCCTGCTGATTATGCGATGCTGAACCTTTCTGAAAAAGAACTCGACGTGCTTCTGAACACGGGCAGTGACAGCCGTCTCGCCCTGATCCGGGACGATAGCGGCTCGGTCGTGGTCGATGCCGATCTCTCGGCGCTTGGTCCGCTGCTCACGATCCTTGGTGGCATGGAAAAGGGCGAGGCGCTCGTCGGTGCCGATTACCGCGATCACCCCGAATTCTGGAGGCCGACATGACCCGCCTGCCTCTCCTGTTGCTTGCGCTCAGCGCGCTCATGTCCTGCGCAGAGTACCAAGAACCCAAGGCAAATTGTTTCGCCTTCCGTGCCTCAGCTGGCCCCGCTGACCCGAGCTGTGTGTTCACACCACTTGGATCGCAGGAGGACGGCGTTGAGATCTAGGGTTGCCCATATCCCTCTGGTAATCTGTCTGCCTTTGATGGCGGCCGCCCAAGGCGTGCCGGTCAACGATTCCGGATTGACCGCTCGGGATATCGCCGAAACCGGCGACCGGGAGGCTGATCTGACTGTTCAGCGGGAAAAACTCACCGTCGAAGAACTCCTGACAGAGATCGAACGGGAGCAACTCGCCGTGCTGCGCAACATCCTGGACGCGCAAACAAGCTTTGGTGGGCAGGGCCTGCCGGACATGGTGTCCAACCTGGAGGCGGGCGGTGGTGATTCTGCTCGGTCTGCTGCAGAGGTCTATGGGGCAGGCGATATCGATCCCAATCCTGGCGGGGCCGGTATGTTCGGCGATGCGGCAGAGAACATCGAGCAGTTAATCATCCGGGTCGCCCGGGAAACCCATGGGCGACCCGGGATCGGTCACGCCGGGTTTTCGGTCGTGCAGTGGCGCGCGCTCCTTCAGGCCCTGATCTGGCAGGAGAGCCGCTTTTCCATCGGCGCGCGCTCGCCTGTGGGGGCCTTCGGCCTCACCCAGATCATGCCGGGCACGGCCAGTGATCTCGGCATCAACCCGGCATACTACGACAGCCCCTATCTGCAGGTTGAGGGCGGTGCGCGCTATCTCGCGGCCCAACTCAAAACCTTTGATGGCAACATCCTCAATGCGCTCGCGGCCTATAATGCGGGTCCGGGCCGTGTCTTTGAATATGGTGGCGTCCCACCCTTCAAAGAAACCCAACACTACGTCCAGGTCATCCCCGAACGCTACAATCTGTATCTTACCCGCATCGGCGGCATCGAAGCGCGTGGCACAATCGATCCCGCACTGCTCGCCAACGCACAGCTTTCATTTGCCGGACATGGCGCGACCACCTACGGGAACAATGCCCCCGCAGCGATCCGTCAGGCCGCGCTGCGCCTCCAGGATATCGTCACCCAGATCGGTGCTGCCGAAGATATCCAGGAGAGCATGGCCCTCAACACCTATGCCCGCGCAGAACTGGTTCGTCTCATGGTGGCCCGCCTTCGGCTCAAGGCCGCCCGTACAAAAGCCTTGAGCGCCACCCAACTGGCGCAGGCGGCTGCGCGCATGGCCGAACAGGAGTTCATGGATTTCACACTGGAGGAGCTGGATTGATGCCTTGCATTCTCATCCCCAGAAAGCGGTTGCGCGCGTTGACGATCGCCGCCACGCTGGCAGTTTGTTCGTCGTTTCTGAGTGCGCCCCCCGCTCTGGCACAGGGCGTACCGGTGGTCGACACCCAGAATATTGCCCAGAACATCCAGCAGCTCCGGCAGATGATCGAAGACGAGATTTTGCAGAACGAGCAGCTGGTTCAACTGCGCGAGCAGCTTTCCACACTCACGGAGCAACTCGCCGAATTGCAGCGGACATATGAGGCGCTGACGCGTCTCGCCGAACTCCCCGAGATCATCCAGACCCGGATGGAAGAGGAGCTGAACGGTCTCCTCGATCAGGAGTTCGGCGACATCATCGCAACTATCGAGGCGATCAAAACGGGGGACTTCTCGGGACTCTCCGGCTCAGGTGCCAGCGAGATCGAAACCCAGATGGACCGGGTGCTCGCAGGTCTCGGCTTTGACGAGGACACACTCTCGGAGATGGCGCGCAGCGGCAATCCCGGTGCCGAACGGGTGGCGACACAAGCCACAACAGGCGCGCTGGTCTCGGCTGCGGCTCAGAACAGTTACGACGATGCCGGACAATCCCTGGAACGGGTCGACCGGCTTGTCGGGCTCATCGATGATATGGATGAGCTGAAAGAAAGCGTCGATCTCAATACCCGCGTCACCGCAGAGCTGGCCATCGCCCTTGTTGCCATGTGGCAGCTCGAAGCGATCCAGACCGTGGGCGACGGCACCGGCGGCGTCATCGATGCCGCCACCATCGCCGAGGAACAACGCTTCATGGAGTTCACCCTCCCCGATTTGAGAGCAGATTAGGGCGTTTCGAATTTGGCCAATGAAATCAGATATCGGTTTTCGCGTTCGAGCGAAGCGAGAGGCAGCGAAGAACCAATTCAACTTAATTCGAAACGCCTAAGGAGCGGGGAGCCGTGGACGAAGAGACAGCCATCATCGAAGAGGAACTGGTCTACGGCGCCTTGAGGCGAGAACGGCTCTGGCAGCGTCTCGGCGTTCTTGGCCTGATCTTCGGTGTATGTGGATGTCTCAGCGCCGCCGCCGTTGCCATTCTGGACGTCGATCCCCCGCCCGTGGTTGTTCCATACGATCCGGAAACAGGTTTTGCGTTGCCGGAAGCCTCGGTCGGTGCCACCACGGTCACCGAAAACCGCGCCATCATCGAGGCGGAAGTCTTTCGCTATGTGAGTGATCGCGAGGTCTACAATCAACTCGACAATGATGTGCGCATCAGGAGCGTCCTGCGCCGCTCGGACCGCGCCGCGCGGGCCTCACTGCGTCAGATCTGGAACTCCGCCAATGCGGAGTATCCGCCGACTGTCTACGGACCCAACGCCCGGCTCGACGTCGAGATCCTAAGCATCAACAGGATCGGAACCAACCGGGCCACGGTGCGGCTGCGAAAGCGTCTCACCTCAATCCAAGGGGTTCAGGCAGGTCTCTTCACCGCAACTCTGCTGTTTCAGTTCCGACCCGAGGAAAGCCGATCGATCGACCAGGTCTGGACCAATCCCTTTGGCTTCACCGTCGTCGAATATGCGATCAGCTCTGACAGATTGGAAAATTAATGCGTTTTGAGCTCAGCAAGAAGAAACGACCATCTCTGTTCGCGTTCGACCGCAGGGAGAGGCAGCGAACACGAGATGCATGTTTTGCTCAAAACGTCATGATGCGCTTGTGCGAACCAAAACAACGAGCTCCTTTGCCACTGTCCCCAGACCGCAAAGCGCGACAGGGGAATGTCACCGCTTGTCCCTCCCGAAACGCATTTACATGTCTCGCTGCCGTGATCTGCATTGCCCTGATCCCTGCCCTGGCTCAGGCTGAAGCGATCCCACGTGGCGGCCCAAAAGATCACCGTGTACGGATCGCCACCTATCAGGATGGTCAGGTCTATCGGGTCAACGTTTCGCTCACCCATGTGACCACCATCGAGTTTGGTGAGGGCGAGAGCATCCGGTCGATTATCGCCGGGGATACGGAAGGTTTTGAAATCGACGGCGTGCCCGGCGGGCGAGCCTTTGCGATCAAACCCATGGCACGTGGCGTCCACACCAATGTCACAGTCTACACCAATCGACGGAGCTATTACTTCAACGTGAGCGAGGTCGCGCGCCCGACATTCTATGTGGTCCAATTCCAATATCCTCAGACCAATCGCCGTCCCGCAAATGCCATCGCACGCTCCGCTCCCAATACCAACTACAGGGCCAGCGCACGCACCGAGTTCACGCCCTCACGGGTTTGGGATGACGGCACCTTTACCTATTTCGCCTTTCCCAAGAACGCCCCTGTTCCCGCCATATTCCGCTACACGGGCGGGCGTGAACGCACGGTGAACACGGGTGCTGTCGAAGACGGCGTAATCCGCGTCTCCGGCGTCAATCGCCAATGGGTGTTCAGGCTCGGCGAAGAGGTCGTGTGTATCGAGGCGACAATGCCCGCGGGGGCCACCTCATGAGTGACACCAACGCAGAGCTCGAACGGCGCCTGGCCGCACTCGAAGAAGGCAACCCACGTCACGGGTCGGCGCCGAAGCGCCGCCCGCCGCTCCTCGCCCTTCTCGTGGTCGGCTTGATCCTGGCAGGTGGGCTTGCCCTCTACTTCTTGTCAGAGCCTCAGAACGAGGCCACCTTACCGACGGCGACACCAGATGAGTTCCAGGCCGAGGGCGACGGCTTCGGAGAAATCGAGCCCTTTATCCCACCCCCTGCCCCGGAACCGGAGATCGTTGTGGTCACACCCGATCCGGTCGAACCCAATGCCGAACTCCTGGCCCAACTCGAAGCGCTGCAGGCCCAGATCGCGGACTTACAAAACGCCCCTGAACCTGTTTCAGAGGAAGACACGGCTGCGGCGGAGGCAATCGATGCGCTGACGGCTCAAGTGGCGGCCTTGCGGGACGCGTCAGAGGTTGCGCAGACACAGTTCCAGGAAGAACTCACGGCGCGGGATCGCAAGCTTCAACAGCTGCGCATGGATCTGGATCTCGCAAAGCTGCAGGCAAACACGCCGACCCCTGCCCCACTCGGCCCCAGTGATGAGGAGTTGCGGGCACGGGAGGAAGAAGCCAGACGGCTGGCAGAGCTGCAGCGGCGGTCCGAGGAAGAACGCGCGTTTCAACAGCGTCGGATCGCGTCGCCTGTGATCGCCTTTGGCGGCAACGCTGGAGCCGGAGAGACCGAGCTGACGAAGCGCGATTTTGGCGAGGTGACGGATTTTGTATTGAACGGCGCGCTGCCCAGCACGGTCACCCAGGCCCAGGTCATCGCCAATCCCTCGAACACCGTCATCCAGGGCACAATGATCCAGGCCGTGATGGAAACCGCCCTCGACAGTTCTCTGCCCGGCCAGACCCGTGCCATCATCTCGGAAGACGTGTTCAGCTATGATGGATCGCGGCTTCTGATCCCACGCGGATCCCGCCTCATCGGACGCTACCGCTCAGGTGTCGAGATCGCGCAGAAGCGTGTCACTATCGCCTGGGACCGGATCATCCTGCCAAACAGTCAAACCGTTCAGATCAGTTCCTTCGGGGGAGACGCGTTGGGGAGATCCGGTGTCACCGGCTTTGTCGACACTCGCTTTGCGCAACGCTTTGGATCCGCGGCACTGATTTCGATCATCTCGGCAGCGCCAAATGTCGCATCCGCAAGTGTCGACGATGAAACAGCCGCGGACGTCCTGAGGGACATCGGGGATGATCTGGCAAATGCCACCGACAGCGTGATCGGCGAATATCTCTCCATCGGACCTGTCATCTATCTCGATCAGGGCGCGCGCGTCACCGTTATGGTGGATCGCGATCTGGAGATCTTCTGAGATGACGCTCTCCTACCTCCAGGCCTCACTCGACAAGCTGACAGACGCGGCGCGTGACGATGTGATCGAGATCTGCATCAACCCCGATGGATCCTGCTGGGGAGAGTTTCAGGGGGATCATTTCATGCGGGCGCTGGACCAGCACCTGACCGTCACCGAAGTGCGCGATCTCGGCAACCAGATCGCATCCGCCGCCAACACGACGCTCAGCAAGGACAAGCCGATTGTTTCGGTGTCAATCACCTATCGCGACCGCCCGATCCGCACCCAAGTCGTAACCCCGCCTGCGGTTCTGTCAGGTATGTCGATATCATTGCGATTCTTCCCAAACCTGCCCCTTGATCAGATTGAGCTTCAATTCTTGTACGGTGAAGAGCGCAAGCTTGAGGCGTTGCGTCAGGAGAAGAACAGAGCCCTGCGCGATGTCGTGGCCGCTGGCGACATCAATGAGGCCATTGGCTTCTGCGTTGAAAACAAGCTCAACATGATCGTCTCTGGCGGCACCTCAACCGGGAAGACCGTCGCCGCGCGCAAGATCCTGTCCTACATTCCAGGTGAAGAGCGGATCATCACCATCGAAGAGGCCGCAGAGCTTCTGCCCTCCCAGCCCAATGCGGTCACCCTGATCGCCAACCGGGACGCGGAATTCCAATCCGCCGACGTGCTCCTGACCGCAACCCTCCGGATGCGCCCCGACCGCATCATCCTTGGTGAGGTTCGTGGCAAGGAGGCCATGACCTTCATCGAGGCCATCAACACCGGCCACGGCGGCTCCATGACCACATTGCATGCCGAGACACCCCAGCTTGCTGTCCAGCGCCTCGCCATCGCCGCGCTCAAAACCGAGATCCCCATGACCTATCAGGACATGGTGCAATACATCGAAAGCTCGATCGATGTCATCATCCAGGCCGGTCGCGAAAACGGCGAGCGCGGCATCACAGAGTTCTATCTTCCCGGAACACGAAACAACGGAGGACTATCCGATGAAACAGTTTGAGTACGATGCCCTCTTCTTCCACGTGAAGAAGCAAAGAGACTATGACGCCATGCGGCGCCTTTTGAATGAGCGTGATGCGGAAGGCTGGGAAGTCATCACAGCCGACGCAGGTGACAACGGCTACACAACCTTTGTGAAACGCGAGCTTGCGAAATGAAGGGAGCCCTCGCGTATGCAGTGTTGTTCGTGTTTTGCTTTGCAAAGGGTTCTATTGCCGAGCGCAACCTGATCCCGTCTCTGAATAACCAACCAGATGTCTGTCCGGAACAGCCTCCCGAGCCGGAGTGGATGCAGAACATTGAGACGCGCGAGTCCTACAAACGGCTTTTGGTACAGCAAATCTACCGTGCAGACAGCATGCAGCGCATCGTCGATGCGCAGAACTGCGAATGCGACGTACGCTATCCCTCATGGACGTCCGCCGAAAGCACGTTCGTCAAAAACTATGGTGCGGCGGATTACTGGGACATTGTCGAAGCCACGTCAGCATACGGCAGGCAGGCAAATGAGCTCCGGAAAGAGGCGATGCCGATCTGTGAAGCGGCCGGGAACTGGTGAGATAGGGAACGGGAATGAGCGTCGTCACATACTTTGTGGAAACCGCAGAGAGCTATCTGGATACCACGGCGGAAACACAGTTTGGAGCGGTGGCAGCGACGGTTGGAACGATGCTCGTTCTCGGCACAACGCTCGTGGTCATTCTGGTGTGCTTCAACATGATCTACCAATATCGAGCCATGGACGGTCAAACCGCTTTCTGGCTCGCTGTGAAGGTAGGGTTGATAGGGGTTTTTGCGACCAACTGGGTCCAGTTCAATACGCTAGCCTCCGCAGTTCTGATCGGCATTGA
The DNA here is from genome assembly GCF_900302455.1 of Falsiruegeria mediterranea M17. Classification (GTDB taxonomy): domain Bacteria; phylum Pseudomonadota; class Alphaproteobacteria; order Rhodobacterales; family Rhodobacteraceae; genus Falsiruegeria; species Falsiruegeria mediterranea. The sequence continues at coordinate 8,146 of NZ_ONZG01000020.1, read as the reverse complement.
CAGTATCGCCGGTTCGCTTGTTGCTTCGGTTGGCGGCGGAACGCCAGGCCCTTCGGGAACCTTTGCAGAGGAATTCGATCAGCTGATTGCGGCGCTCGGAGACTACCTGAACGCCGCCGGGTCCGAGTTGAATTGGATGGCGGGCGCACTCTTGGACACTCTCGGCGTTTTACTGCTTTCAATCCTTGGGGGATTGGCTGCTTTCATCGTCGTCGCATCTCGACTGATGATCGCGCTTCTTATCGGGGTCGCACCGATTATGATTTTTCTGACTCTGTTTGAGGTGACAAAAGACTATTTCGCCCGCTGGCTCTCTGCGCTTATCTCGTTTGCGATGTATCCGATTGTTGTCGCGGGCGTATTTGCAACAATCACCGGGGTATCGCGAGCGCTCCTTGCAGAATTGGGCGATCCTGAGGGTGCATCCAACATTGGCGCCCTCATTCCGTTCTTCATGATGGTGCTGATGGCCAAAGGGTTCATCATTGCAACACCGTTCATCGTTCGCTCGGTCTCTGGCAACATCATGATGCCCGCACTTTCGGCAGGGTTCGGTGGGGGCTACGCCTTCTCGAGGGGATTGGCCGGTAGCCAGCAGGTTTACAACCGCTACGCAATTGGAGGCGCGACAGGGGCAGAATACGCCGCACTTCGAACACGACAACTCTTTGGGGTTCAAGCACTTCCTGCTCGCCCAAATGCAACGGGCGGAGCGCAACCAAGCCCGTCAAATGCATCCACCGGAACCGGCGCTCGTATGCTCACCCAACTCGCTAGATTGAGCAGATTGGGACGGCGGTAAGTAAACGGAAAGTTGTACTTCGTTTTGCTGTATCATAACCGGTCCAGTACCGGACCTTGTTGCCGCTCGCCTCATTTGCATTGTCGATCCGCCTGAGCGGCAATTTTTCGCCGATAACGACCTTTGCAAAGTCTCTGAGACGGCTGCCAAGCACACGACGCAAACGGCCCAAAACTTCCGCTGGTGCTGAAGCCAAGTGCTGCGATGCAACTTTTCCTAGGTGGACATCCACCACTTAAGCCAAGTCGCATCGTTACCGCTTGGTCGGGAGATTTCCGCTCTTTTAAGCTACGGCTTGCTCGTGACAAATCGGCTTCCCGCCCGAGATACCACAAGGGCGATGCCTTCATTGGGCTGGTTGCCGCTGAATTCGCTCACAGTAATCAAGCCGCTTAGTAATGGCGATTTCGGATCTTTCTTAGATAATCCCTGCATGCGGGTCTAACAGTAGCTTACCTTGCAACCGCCCTTTCAGAACTCCTCGCCTCCCCGGTAATTTCCCCCTCCAACCGCTCAAGATCGCTTAGTGCATCTTGCACCTGAACCACGTCACCTTCGCTCGGCGCACCAACCGTGAGATCTGTCTGACCCTCGAAGTTCATCTCAAACTGCTGCTCTTGCACCCAGGTCCTCTGCCGCCCGTCGTGTTCGCCACGCGCAACCGCTGTATTGCTGGTTTCAGCATCAGAACCACCCCTGCCCCGGGGCGAATCTGGCATTGCCCGAACGCTCAGCGGCAATTCCCCCATCGGCCCGACCGGGCCTTCTGGAAACGGAAAGTCGCCCTCCTGCGCCGCATGAATACTCTTGAAGAACGGATCTTCGAAGTAGACCGCGCGTTTTGCCCGGATCGGCATCTGCGCATCGACAACGACGACGATTTCGTCGAGCGGCAAGCGCCGTGCCTCGTCTTCGGGCAAGAGCGACACCTCCTCGGTGCGCTCCGACTGGCTGCGCCCCTCAAAGGGGTTTTTGCCGACCGCCCGCGACCGCGTAACCACCGTTTTGGTCGTCTTGCCCACGGCCTTGCTCAACTCCTCGACGGTCTTCTCGTCTGAGGGGGTCAGATAGAGTTTGATGCCGGCGTTTCCCTGCAACGCCCGCCGCGTGTTCTCTCCATAGATTTCATCTATGGCGGGGATGGTCTGAGTGACCACGGCCAGATGCCCGCGATAGGCCCGCAACACCTCGATGCTCTCGGCCACGATCGGCATCTTTCCCAGCCTGTTGAACTCATCGAGCATGATCATCACCGGCCAGGGCTCATCCGGCCCCGGTTCCCTGTCCTGAAGGGCAGAGAGCAAATCCGAGAAGAAGAGCCGGATCAACGGGGCCAGAGGCTTCACCATCAGAGGCTGGACGACAAGATAGACGCTGAAGGGCGTTTTGCGGATCGTACGGAAATCAAAATCCGACACCGCCGTGGCATCGTCAATCGCCGGGTTTTGCCATTGATCCAGACCGGAGGTCATCAGGAGCGATACATAGGAGGTCAGCGTGTCGTTGTTGGTCGAGGCCAGGCGCGTGAAGATCAACCGCGCCGCTGGGTTGTGCACCTCGTGGGACCTCGCCAGATACTCCTTCTGTTTGTTTCCACCCGAGGCCGAGATGCGGTAAATCTCACCCAAGGTCGGCCGTTTGCGTTGGAAGGCCAGCAGACCCGCCGCAACAAAGAGATCGATCCCGCCCTTGAGCAGCCCTTGCACCCGATCGTTGTCGTTCTGCAGGAAGAGTGTCGCCAGAAGCTGCAACTCCATCTGTTGGCGGGCCGGGTCTTCGAGCTCGTAGATTCTGAGAAGCGGGTTGTAGCGATGGGTCCGCTTGTCCTCCCAATCCGTCGGGGCGAACCGATAGACCTTGTCGCCCTGCACCGCCCGGTGGCGGGCCGAGGCCTCAAAACACTCGCCCTTAACATCGAGCACAACCGCCGATCCCTGCCAGGTCAGCAGGTTTGGGATCACAAAGCCGGTGGTCTTACCACGCCCGGTTGGCGCCACGATCAATGCGTGGGGGAAGGTCTTGGAACACAGAAACGGCGCTCGCGCGGCCGGTTTTCCCAGCTTTCCGATCACAAACCCGGTGCCGGGAGTGCCAAAGAACCCGTTGCGCTTCATCTCCCGGCGGGTCTGCCAATGGGTATAGCCAAACCGCGTGAGGGCCGAGCCGGAAATCGCAAGGCTCATTAAAAGGCCCGCTGCCCCTGCTGCACCCATGATCAGATTGATCAGACGGAACTCATCGGGCTGCACCGCACCAATCGCCTGGTAGTTCTGCGCAATGTAGAAAAAGTCGATCTCCGCCTGGAACCCTTGGTCCCGGAACGTCACCACGGCCGATGCGATGACATAACCGATCGCGATGGCAACCAGGGTGACCAGCATCACGCCAACTACAAGGTGCCCCTTTCCCATTAATGTGTTTCCCCGCGCTCGCTCTCACCATCGACCAGATCGGCGCGGTGGAGGTCATATTCCCGGTCCGCGATCTCTTCGACCACGGTGCGCGTCGCCTCACTGTTGGCGGTGACCGCATCCGATTGCAGATAGGTCTTGGCGACATAAAGTCGGTCGAGGCGATCCTCGAGCCGGTATTTCAACACATCCGCATCGCCGCCCCGAAGCCGCTCAATCTGCGCGTCATCGAGGTGCCGCTCGACCTCGGCGCGATACGCCTGACGCTGACTGTCATCCGGGAAGGGCGCGTGAAGGTTGCCTGCGCGCTCGTGCTCGACCACACGGAGAATCTCGCCAGACTGGAGGTCAGCATGGTTGCCCACGCTCGTTTTGTTCGAGAGCGCTTCGCGCAGGTTGTTTTCGCGGCGAACCTGGGCGATGACATCTGTGTCCCGCGCCTCTGTCACAGCCGCGTAGGTCGCCCCCAGGCCACGGGCGAGATGGCCGGGCATATCAGGATACCGCGCGCGGAAATCATCCGCGACGGCGTCCGCAACAAATGTTCGGACATCCCGCCCCTCCATGATGCGATCAACGTCTCGGGCAATGTCTCTGGCCAGGCCCTCATCCGTGATACGATCGCAGAACGGCTGGGATCGGTCGATGATATCTCCGGGGCGTATCAGCAATTCGGGATGCGCCTGAAGGTATGCGCGCTGCTCCACCTCAACCCCGTGTTCCGCCCGGCTGACGACCTGCTCGTCCCGATCCTTGATCTGCTGATCCGTCAGCCCATCCGCGCACATCTCGGCCCGGACCACCCTTGCCGCCGCTTCGACGGCTTCGGGATGATAGTGGAACCGCTCTGTGACAGGTTCTTGCTCCCTGGCACCGTCTACGCGCAAGACACCTGCGCTCTCGAGCGTCTCCCCCAGCTGGACATGCGCCCGGTTTACCGCCTCGCGCGCCACCTCCTGATCTGTGCGACGCTCGAGATTGAGGTCTTCCTTATCGGCCACCCGCGCCAGATCATCAGCGATCCACTGGCGCTCCAGGGCGGCGTTCTGCGCCCCTGTCTCCATCCGCGCGACAACAACCGATGTGCTGATCCCGGTCCCTCGGAGCGCGGTATCTACCTGTGCCCGAACCTCGGGGTCGTGCAGCCTCTCCAATTGATCGCGGTCGATGTTGGCTTCGGAATAGATCCCGCCCTCCGAGGGTTGCTCAGTCAGCGTCACGGAGCGCAACCCGAGCGGTTGCATATGAGACAGGCGCGACTGGATTTCATTGAGGCTGCGTTCAAAGCGCGGTCGCTCGGCCTCGGGCTTTTCCGCGATCATACCATGGACGCGCTCGACCTGTTCGGCGTAGCGGGTTTTCAGATCTTCAAACGAATAGTCCTCTGCCATGTAAACCCCTCCTTCTGAGGTAAGCTTGCCACCCTTCGCCAACAGCTCTCCGGACCGGAACAGCGCCTGCGCAATGTCTTCCCGATTGTCGGACGAGGCCTCGGCGGCGAGCGAGTGGTATATGATCCGTGTATTGGCGATCTCTTCGAGTGCCCGGTCGAGATCCGCCCCCACACGCGGGCGGAATTCTGCGAGCCGTCCTTCCGCCTTCGCCGCGTAGATCTCGCGCGTCCTTGGCGGATAGTGGACAACACCTCGATCCAGACGCCGGGTGGCTTCCAGGCGCACGCCGAACCTCTCGGCCTCCTCGACCATGGCGAGGCGGAAACTATCGTAGTTGAACCGATGATCCCGACCCAGGAAGAAGAACTCCCCCTCCTGTGACCTGCGGTTCAATACTATATGTGCGTGGGGATGATCCCGATCCTCGTGAACGGCTATGATATAGTCGAAATGCCCCTCTTCGCTCTGGAAGAACCGCTCAGCGACATTTGCCGTTATGTCCCGCACATCCTCCCCGCGTGTGCCGATAGGATAGGACATGAGCATATGGGTGGTCTGCCCGAGCTTCGGCTTGAGCCCGGCGCCCCAGCGCTTGGCAAAGCGCTCGGAGAGATCATTGATCTCGCCCGCTTCAAGCTTTGTCTTCCCGTCCAGGAACCCGCTTGAATCGACGATATGGGTGGACTTGGTGGTGAGGTAATCGAGCTGGTTCATCAGCTGCGACTTGGTGTGTGTGCCGCCGCTGCGGATGGCCTTGAACACAGCCGCCCTATGGCCCGCGGCGGCGCGCACCAGTTGCCTCTGCCGGGCGGCTTGCAGCCCTTGCATCGATCCCCGGATCCGGCTCCAGCCATCCCGGAAGATCTCGCCGGTGACATCATGGACCGCATCATTCAGCCGCATGAGCAAACTCCCTCAGAACGGCGGAGACCTCGAGCTGCATCGTGTCCCGACGACGACGCAACAGGAGATCGATCTCATCAGCGGTATCAAGGATGAACCGCGCCAGCCCACGCATCTGCGCCAGGCGCAAGTCGGAAAACTCCGCGCCCGCTCCGCCATCAGCCCCCTGCCCCATCCGGTTGGCGTATTGCATCTGCTTGGAGATCTGGGCGACCCCGTTGCCGACCTCATGCAGAGAGGCCCGGTAGCGGGCCATCTCACGCGCCAGATTGGTATCAGGAACAAACACCCCACCGGCCATCTGAATGAGCCGCCGCAGCCCCTCGGCCCGACTCTCGATCCCGGCGGCGGCCAGCACCTCGTCAAAACCCGCAAGCTCCTCAACCGTCACCTTCACGCTAACGGCCGCCACGGGAATGGCCGCATCCGATTGACGCTCGGCATCGGCTTTCAGGATGTACCGAACGGCCCGGGCGGTAACCCCGAAGCGTGCGGCCAGCTCCGATGTCGAGATACCGTCTGTTGCCTCGCGGACGATCTCCATCCTCTGGGTCTCGGTCAGTCGCTTCGCTTGGGACATGCGGAAGAAAGCCCCCCTATTTCCTGCCACCTTCATGCAAGGCTGCTCCACCATCATACAAAACTATATATAACAGTCAATATTATACTATCGTTGATTGATGCTTCAGCAGCCTTGTATACCGTTTCACGCCGAGCGCCGAAGGCGCGCGGCCGCCCGACAGGGCGTATCCATCCCCCAACCTTCTCAGCCCGCAAATCCATCCGATAGGAAACGCCCCGCCCGAAGCTCTGACCGAACACACACATGTGTTCGGACGGAAGCGAGGGGGTGGGCGTAACACCTCTGCCAACAGGGCCGACAGGCAGGGTCAAGGGCGGCCAGATTTGGCTTGCCCAAATCTCTACCAAAAAACCGACCGGCACCGCCCCGAGGATTTTTGGATGGCCCCCTTGAGGCTGGTTGGCGGATCTGTTCTCGGCACCTCTCCGGGACGGGAAACAGGTCCACGCGAAGCGCTCCCCGGAACGGGGAAAGGGCCGCCTCGCGGCGGCCCATCCTCGCCAGGGGATTTACTCCTGAGGTTCTTTGGAGCTTGGCGGGAACATCACCAGTTCCGAGACGGCGACCGGGAAGTCGAGCTTGAGGTTGAAGAACTCCGATCCGTCCCCGTTGCGGGTGTTGCGGAACATAGCGCCGACGCGTTGGAAGCGGGTGCGTTCCTGGCCATCGTTATCGGTGAATTTGACGGGGACGGTGGCGACGTAGTGGTTGGTCATTTGGGTTACTCCTTTTTGCGATGGGGATCACCCGGCACGGGGGCGTCAGGACCGGCTGCAAGCGCAAATACGGAGGGTCCTCGCGCCCCGCGCGTGGAAACCGTATTTGTGCTTGCCGGAGCGAAGCGGAGGGCACGGCCGGGCCGCCCCTGTGCGATCCACATGCATAAGCAAAAAAGGGGTGACCCAAATCTGCGCCGCCACTTTGCAGTCGCCTTCGTTCCCGTGGATCGAGATGGGAAATGGCTTGGGCCGTTCTGCTTCATCGCAGCTGTAAAATGATCCGCCGCGCCCGACAGATTGCAGGCCCGTTCTGAGCCGTATGTACAAATCCGTCGGCAGCGTCCAGTGGCTGTCGCTGTCACCAGCACCAGGGTTCCGGACGTGGAGGACAAACTGGTGCGGCCAGACCTTCGACAATGAGCGTGTGTCCCACGTCCCGGGCCGACAGGCACAGGTCATGCGTTCAAACTCAATCGACGCCGCATTCCGCACCAATTGACCAAGACGCGCCGTGGCACGTTCTCCGAGCTGTCGCTCTGCCGTGCAGGCCGGTTTCCATGTCTCAGGGGTGTTAAATCCGACAAGACGTATATTTGCGGTCAGGCCCCGAACTTCAATCGTATCACCTTCAATGATCCGTATGTCGGTAGAACGAAGGAACCGGCTTTGGGAGGCTGTTGGCAGGCGCGACAACACTGAATTCACTTCCTCGCAAACCTTCAGTTTAACTTATCGCTTTCCTGCTCTGCCTCTACCTTGTTTCACTGCCTATCCCCTTGATTTGTCGCTTTTTATAACGACAAGAATATCTTTCTGATTAGTTTCACGTACGCCGGGACTTACATGAAACAAATATATTGCAGATTGAGTGGGTGAGCTCCCAGGTACCGGGTCATTCTGTTGGCCTCACAACCCATTAGATAGGGTACGATTCCCTGCACAACCAAAAAACCCCGACCCGCAAAATACGGACCGGGGTTTCTTGTTCTGAGTGCCGCCTTACGCGATCGCGAATTGCCAGATATTCGCGGTCTCGTCGTCGAACTGGAAGTACTCGACCGAGATCAGGCTGTCGGTGCCGTCCGCGCCGGTCACCGTCACATCCGTCGCCGAGCTCCGGGTGATCGTGTAATCCGCCCGGTTGCCATTAAAGATCGCATAATCCGACCCGGCGCCGCCGTTGATCGTATCGTTGCCCGCGCCACCCTTCATGTAGTCGGTGCCGCCGTAGCCGAACAGGAAGTCATCCCCGTCCAGGCCCGACAGCTGGTTGCGCTCGTTGTTGCCCGTCAGGCTGTCGTCGAAGTTGGTGCCGACCAGGTTTTCGATCTCGA
>NZ_ONZG01000008.1 GCF_900302455.1 Falsiruegeria mediterranea M17 | reverse complement strand
TGCCCCGTCAGAACCTCAACCTGCCGCAACTTCGTGACAATCTCCTCAGGCTTTGGTCGCTTGTTGGCCATGTGTTTCCTCCGTTTTCCTAAACATAGCGGAGGACCACTTCAGTGGGGGAAGACCACTTTCTCAATCAAGACATCCTGAGGCCGTTCGAAGATCTGAGTGTCCAAGCCCGGCTGATAGAGCTGGCCGGGACTGCCGCAATGCGCACCGCAATTCAGCCCCCCGTTCTTTATCGAAGACTACACCCTGCTGTCCAAAGAAGCGTTGATCACCCTCGACGCCCACGGCAACCAGCTCGCCACCGCCGAACTGGCCCGCAAGAGAGCGCCCAGAGACACCGCCTGAATACGCTTCAGACCACTTCAATTCAGAGAAATTCTGGAGAAACCCTTGCGCTTCACCGCGCCAGACCCCATAAAACAGGGGACATTGAGAGATACGTCGCGAGCTTCCCAAGCTTAAGTTACGGGTTCGATTCCCGTTACCCGCTCCAGCGTCTTCAAAAAGTTTTTTGGCTCAGACGTCGCTTACGACACGGTCCGTGCTGGATATGTTTCAGCCCGCCGACGCGCTGGTTTCACCCCTCACATACGGGCTAGTCGAGTTCCCAAAGACCGACGCAATTGCACCCGCATTGCCTGAAACTCATAATTGCAGCACAGTAAGGTTCAGAGAAATAGACAATAAAACTGTTCAGAGGGAGAGAACATGAATTGCCTTACTCGACTATTTGCGGTTTTGAGAGTTTTTGTTGTCGCGATTTTCATAGCAGGACCTACAGCACATTCACCGGCCCTAGCCCAAGAAACACCTCAAGAAGAACTCCAGGATAACACCTCTTCAGAGGTTTCAGAACTGGTTACGCGTGCGCTTGAGGCAAACGTGTCGCTGGAGGATCTGAATATCCTTTTGGTTCCGCTGACAGCGTCGGAAATGGCGCAAGTTGTCGAGGGCTGGCAGGCGCATTTGCGATCACACCTTGAGCTGTTGTCCAACTTGAACCTGGATATCAAAGTTTCCTCGGATACCGCAGCAGAAGACTTGCGAAAGCAATTGACGCTGGTGCAACAAACGAACAAGTCCTACTTAGACAATTTTCAAACCGCAATAACAGCTTGGCAAGGAAAAGGTGCCTCACCGGAAGAGATCAAGCCCTATCAAGACTACGCCTATGCGGCGACTGCGGGTGCACTGCGAACGACAGACCCCAAAACCCTGATGAACGCCGCTTTGGATTGGTTAACCGACACAGATGGGGGTTTGGGTTTTCTGATCAGTGTCTTAACGATCATGGTCGCGATTTGGGCGCTGATGTTGGTCGCACGCTTGGCACGCCGGATGACAATTCGGGGCCTGACACGAGTGCCGACGCTGTCGAAACTACTCAAATCCTTCATCTCGACGGCCGTATTCTGGGCCGTGATGGTTTTGGGCGTTCTGGTGGTTCTGGGGCTGTTCGGGGTCAATGTCACACCGCTCTTTGCCGTCTTTGGCGGGTTGTCCTTTATCCTGGGCTTTGCACTGCAAGAGACATTGGGCAACCTGGCCAGCGGGTTGATGATCATGGTGCTGAAACCGTTCGACACGGGCGATTACATTCAGGTCGGGAGCTCGTCAGGGTTTGTTGATGAAATGTCCGTTGTGTCGACCAAGATCAGAACCTTCGACAACCAAATCATTGTTGTTCCCAACTCCAAGATCTGGGGCGATATCATCACCAATGTCAGCGCCTCCGAAACCCGGCGCGTCGATCTGGTGTTTGGCATCGGGTACTCTGACGACGCGGCATTGGCCATCGAAGTGCTCACGAAACTGGTTGCGCAACATGAGCTTTGCCTCAAGGATCCAGCACCCGAGATCTTTGTCGGCGAGCTTGGAGAAAGTTCCGTCAACATCTTCTGCCGCCCCTGGGCCAAGAACGACGACTATTGGACGGTGTTTTGGGATCTCACCGGTCAGGCCAAAATCGAATTCGATGCCAATGGCATTTCAATCCCATTCCCGCAGCGCGATGTTCATCTGATCCCAGTCGAAGGAGCCGCGCGGTGAGAATCTTCCTTTGTGCTCTATTCATTTGCATCCTAACCGCCGCCTCGGTTTCGGCCCAATCGGAACGTCCGACATCAAAGGAAACAACTCGCGACGATCCTTCCTTTCTGGCCCCCGTGATCATAGACGGCGACGAATTGTTTGTAATCCGCGGGTCGAGCGCCCTGCCTGCAGAAAAACGGGCAGAACGCATTCAGGACCGCATAATCGAAGCTGCAAACGCGATGGCCTCGGACAGGTTCGAGATCACGATCCAAAGAGGCGAGTTCGGCGAAGACATCCTGGTGAATGATAGGATGATTTCGGTCACCACCGTGGCGGACGCGGAATTCGAGCAGATGGAAATTGACGTGCTTGCAGGCCTTCAGGCCCAGGCGATCGAAGCCGCCATTCTGAAGTACCGCGAAAACCGATCTCAATCGGCTCGAATTGACAGCGCCCTGAGCGCCGTGGCCTGGTCGGCCGGGTTCCTGATCGTGAGTTTTCTGTTTTTCACACGCCGCAGGAAAGTGTCGGATTTTGTCGAAAAGCTGGCCCGGAAACGGACAGCCCAGGTCGAGGCAGCAACCAAGTCTATTCTACAACGCAAAGCCCTGACCAGCCTGGTCAATTTCTTTGTCATGATCTTTATGTGGACCTGCTATCTGATCCTGTTCTACTACTATCTGAGCTTTGTTTTGCTGGCATTTGCCGAAACCCGACCGGTGGCAGAGCTTTTGCTGAAATACGTCAGTGAACCCCTCTTGAGCGTGATGCGCGCTATCATTGCATACCTACCAAACCTGATCATGCTGGGCATCATCGCCCTGATCGCGCGGTATCTGATCCAAGGCATCGGGATCTTCTTTGACAACCTGGAACAAGGTGTGTTCGAGATCGCCGATTTCGAAAAGCACTGGATCGGTCCCACGTTCTTTTTGACCAAGATCCTGATCATCGTGATCGCATTGGTCTTTGCCTATCCCTATATCCCCGGCTCGGGTTCGCGGGCCTTTCAGGGGCTGACCATTCTGGCGGGTGTTATGGTGTCGTTGGGTTCGAACACGGTCGTTTCCAACATGATGGCCGGCCTTTTTGTCATCTACCGGCGCAGCACCAACGTGGGCGACCGCATTCAGGTGGGCGACAAGATTGGGGATGTGGTCGAAATCAAGCTGATGGAAACCGTCATCAAGTCGATCAAGAACGAGATGATCAGTATACCCAACGCTCAGCTGCTGAATTCCGAGGTCGTCAATTTCTCGCGCAAGGTCGATGGACGCGGCATTCTGGTTCATACCACCGTCGGCATCGGGTACGAGGAGCCCCCGAAAAAGATCAAGGCCATGCTGATCGAGGCGGCGCACCGGACCCAGGGTCTCAAGAAGAACCCTGCCCCGTTTGTGCTTTGGACGCAGCTGGCGGACTATGCGATCAACTATGAGGTCAACGCTTTTACCTCAAGGGGCTCCAGTCTGCCAAAGATCCGCTCGGACCTGCATGAAAACATCGTGGATGTGTTCAATGAAAACGGGACCCAGATCATGACGCCGTCATATATCTCGGACCCCGAGGTGCCCAAAATTCCCGAAGCGCCCTGGGACGGGAAACTGGCTCATTCGTCGACAGATGACGCTTAAGGTTTGGGCCGGTCCCAGCGACCGGCCCTTCCCAATCATTCGGATAGCAAGTCGCGGAACTGCTCTTTCAACTCGCGCTTCAGCACCTTGCCTGTTGCACCCAGGGGCAAGGCATCAACAAAGACAGCCCGATCCGGGATCTGCCATTTCGCCACCTTGTCATCGAACCAGCTTAGAATCTGCGCTTCGCTTACATCCTGATCCGGGGCCCGAACGGCAACGATCACGGGGCGTTCGTCCCATTTGGGATGAGGCAGGCCGATGGCCGCCGCACTGGCCAGCTGCGGATGCCCGACAGCGATGTTTTCAAGCTCGACCGAGCTGATCCATTCACCGCCCGATTTGATGATGTCCTTGGACCGGTCGCGGATCGTCATGTATCCGTCAGCATCCAACGTGGCCACGTCTCCGGTCGCGAACCAGCCGTCCTGCAACAGCTCTTCTCCCTGTTTCAGGAAATAGCTGTCGAGCACCCAATGCCCGCGCACCATCAGGTCGCCTTGGGTTTCCCCATCATTCGGCAGGTCTTTGCCCTCATCGTCCACGATCTTGAGCTCGACCCCAAACGGCGGCCGCCCCTGGTTTTCTCGCAATTTGTGCTGCTCTGCTTCTGGCAGGTCCAGATGCTTGGCCAGAAGGGTGTTGGTGGACCCCAGCGGGCTCATCTCGGACATGCCCCAGGCGTGGATGGTCTCGACGCCATAAACATCCCGGAATTCATCCATCATCGACGGCGGACAGGCCGAGCCGCCGATCACCGTGCGGGTCAGGCTTGCAAGCGTCGTGTCATTCTCACGCGCATAGGCCAGCAATCCCGCCCAGATCGTCGGCACACCAAGGGCAAGCGTAACGCCGTAGCTGTCGATCAGCTCGACAAGTGCTTTACCTTGCAGATCGGCCCCAGGCAGTACCATTCGCGCGCCTGACATGGCACTGGCATAGGGTGAACCCCAAGCATTGACGTGGAACATGGGCACCACCGGCATCACAACGTCCCGCGCAGAATACCCCACGCAGTCAAGCGTATTTGACGCAAAACTGTGCAGAACCGTCGACCGATGGGAATAGAGAACACCCTTGGGGTTTCCGGTCGTTCCAGATGTATAACAAAGGCTTGAGGCCGTATTTTCATCCAAATCCGGCCACTGGAAGTCACGATCACCTTGGGCCACCAGTTCGTCGTAAAACTTCAACCCCGGGATCTTTTCGGCCGCCGCCTCGTTGCGCGGCCCCATCAGAACGACATGTTCCAGTGTTTCAAGCTGATCCAACAGAGGTGCGATCAGCGGCACAAAAGTTTCGTCCAGAAACAGGACTTTATCCTGCGCATGATTGACGATGTAGACAAGCTGTTCGGGGAACAGACGCGGGTTGATGGTGTGGCAGACAAACCCTGCCCCCGATGTGCCATAGTAGATCTCAAGATGGCGTCGGTTGTTCCAGGCCAAGGTCGCACAGCGGGTCTGTGGCTCCAAACCCAAGTTCGTCAAAGCTGCCCCCAAACAACGGGCATTTTCTGCGATCCCAGCCCAATTGGTCTGTTCGATCCCCCCGCCGGTTTTCGCAGACCAAATCTCGGTCTGTCCATGATACCGCGCGGCGTGATCAATGAGTGACGAAATCAGCAAGGGTTGCGTCATCATCTGTCCGAGCATCCCAAAATCCTCCCATATGTTCGGCCCTGTTCCCGGCCGATCCTCACCTGTTTCAGGCATTCCACAATCAAATGTCAGACAATTGATCCGAGCTCGATATGTCAAGTCATAACCGTACCGCAACGTCTTCGAAAAACGCGGCTTGCGCTGCTGAGGTGCGATCTCTAGCCATGCGGGTATGGATATTCGTTTTCACACACCGTTGACCGCAAAAGAACAATTGGACTTTGGCCTGGACGCCCCACAACCGCTGGCGTTGGCGGACAAGGTGCGGTTTGCCGAACTCGACCCGCTGAACCACGTCAACAACAAGGCCTATATCGAATGGTTCGAGACCCTGAGAGTGTCGTATTTCGATAATCTTTGCGCCTTTTGTTACGAGGGTCTGGAAACGCCGCGCCTGGTGATCCGCAGCGCCAACATTCACTACATCCGCGAAATGGTAATGGATGAGATCTATGTGACCACCGCCCGGGTCACGCGGTTCCGCAACACGTCTTTTACGATTGAACAACAACTGTGGTCTGGCGATTTGCGGGCCACGCTGACCGGCGTGATGGTCGTGTTACGCCCCGACGGGTCGGGACGCTACCCGCTGCCGCAAACGCTGCGCGAGGTTTTTGTCAAACGCGATGGTGCAACGCCTGAGGGGTAATTTAGGAGCGGTGTTTCAGAACAAAATCGACCAAGGCCGCAGTTGATCCGTCTTTTCCATCCGCACTTTGATCACCGTCAACGATGGGGGCAAGTGACGTGGCCAGTTCCTTGCCCAATTCGACGCCCCATTGATCGAAAGAGTTGATACCCAGGATCACCCCCTCGACAAACACGCGGTGTTCATAAAGCGCGATGATCTGCCCCAGAACAAAGGGTGTCAGCTGCGGATAAACCAACGTGGTCGAGGGGCGGTTGCCCGCAAACACACGATGGCGCGCTTGTCGCTCCAGTTCATCCCCCGTCATCCCACCCGCTGCCATCAGCGCGCGCGCCTCGTCGAGTGTTCGGCCACGCATCAAGGCCTCGGACTGGGCCAGGCAATTGGCCACCAGCAGGCGGTGATGATGCGCCAAATCGGGTTCGTGACCTTCGGCGGCCACCATGAATTCGCAAGGCACAATGCCGGTGCCCTGGTGGATCAACTGATAGAACGCATGCTGGCCGTTGGTGCCTGGTTCCCCCCAGACGACCGGACCAGAAGGCACGGTCAGCGCGGATCCATTCATTGCGACCGACTTGCCATTTGATTCCATCTCAAGCTGTTGGAAATAAGCAGGCAAACGGGACAGGCGTTGATCATAGGGCAGCACCGCGCGGGTTGGATAGCCGCAGATCTGATGGTGCCAAAGACCAGTCAAAGCCAGCAAGACGGGCATATTCTCGATCCATTCGGCGGACCGGAAATGCAAATCCATCGCCTGCCCGCCCCGCAAGAAGGCGTCAAAGGCCTGCGGCCCGATCGCCAGCATCACCGGCAACCCGATTGGCCCCCAGACCGAATAGCGCCCGCCAACCCAATCCTCAAAACCGAACACGCGCTCGGGCGGGATGCCGAATGCGTTGGTCTTGTCCAGCGCGGTTGACACGGCCGCAAACTGCTGCCCCGGATCACCGCCACCATCCGACATCCAAGCGCGTGCGGTACGTGCGTTGGTCATGGTTTCGATGGTGGTGAAGGTTTTGGATGCAACGATCACCAAGGTGCGCGTCGGGTCTAGCGAACCCAGAACATCGGCAATATGAGCCCCGTCCACATTCGACACAAAATGGCACGCAGGCCCGTCGTGATAGGGCGCCAAGGCCAGTGTCGCCATGGCCGGGCCCAGATCCGAACCGCCAATGCCGATGTTGACCACATCCGTGATCGCGCCGCCTGCACCGGCAAACACGCCTTGGCGCACATCCTCGGCAAAGGCACGCATGCGCGCCAGCATGTCCAGCACGCCGGGCATCACGTCCTGACCGTCCACCAGAACCGGCCCACCGTCCAGATTGCGCAGCGCCGTATGCAGAACCGCACGCCCTTCGGTTTCGTTGATGGCTGCGCCTGCAAACATCGCATCGCGGCGACCGCCCAGATCGATCTGGTCACAC
This sequence comes from Falsiruegeria mediterranea M17, assembly GCF_900302455.1. GTDB lineage: Bacteria > Pseudomonadota > Alphaproteobacteria > Rhodobacterales > Rhodobacteraceae > Falsiruegeria > Falsiruegeria mediterranea. Next base: position 263,191 of record NZ_ONZG01000008.1, on the reverse strand, counting down.
AAGTCGATCAGCGCCGCGCGCACGGCTTCATCAATCAATGTCTTGGAATAGTCGAACCGTAGATCACCGGTTTCGACCGAGTACCCATCGGCCCGCCCCTCATCGCGCTCAAACAGATCCATGATGCGACGATCTTTATCTTCGTCACGCAGGCGGTTCAGCTCATCCCACATCAGTCTACCTATTTTGCCCAATACACATTGGTGTTGTTCAACACGGCCGAGATTGGTGCCTCTTCGGGGGGCATGGTCATGGCACGGTCCAGTGCATCGCGTTTTTCCGGCCCGAAGATCACCAGATGCTTGGACAACGCCCCGTCCAGCACAGGCCCGGTCAACGACACGCGGGCCTCGGGTTGCGTTTCAGGTCGGGCAACAGTCAGCACCGGCGCGTCCGAGGCCAGTGCGGCATCCAGCCCCTCCATCCCCGGGAACAACGAAGCGGTGTGCATATCATTGCCCATGCCCAACAACAGCACTGACAGCGGCAAATGCGGGGCCAGCATCGCCTCGGTTTCGGCCAGGTTCTGCTCGGCTGTGCCGCCGCCAAAGAGCGGCAGGAATACAGCGGAAGACGCCCTGTTGGTCAAAAGCCGTTCCTTGATCAGCCTTGCATTCGAGCGTTCATCGCCCTCGTCAACACAGCGCTCATCTGTGGGCAGCACATGCACCCGATCCCATTCCAGATTGGCCGCACAGAGCGCGTCGAAAATCGGCCCCGGCGTGGTACCGCCCGGCACCGCAAAGGACACCGTCTCATGACGCAAAAGCGCCGTTTCCAAAGCGCCCGCCAAAACATTGGCCACATCAATGGCCAGCATGTCGCGATCTGCGTATTCCACCAATCTCATAGCATCACTCTCAGGGGTTAATCCCCTGCCAATGGCGACCATCACGTTTGATCAACAGCTCGGCGTCGCCGGGTCCCGTGCTGCCACTTTCATAAGGTTTGGGCACGTCACCGCGCGCCTCCCATCCGGCAATCACCGGATCAGTCCAAGCCCAGGCGGCCTCGACCTCGTCCCCGCGCATGAACAGTGTCTGGTTGCCGCGCACCACGTCCATGATCAGCCGCTCATATGCGTCAGGCGGATCCTGCCCCTCAGGCCCCAAGGCTTCGGCAAAGGACATGTCCAGCGGCACATCCACCAGACGCATGCCACCTTGCCCCGGTTCCTTGATCGTCACCTTGAGGGTGATGCCCTCGTTCGGTTGCAAGCGGATCGACAAGACGTTGGCATGGCGTCCGGCATCGGCGCCAAAGATGGAATGCGGTGCGTCCTTGAACATGACGTTGATCACGGACGACCGCGCCTTGAGCCGTTTGCCCGTGCGCAGGTAAAACGGCGTACCGGCCCATCGCCAGTTGCTGATGTGGGTCCGCAGCGCGATGTAGCTTTCGGTGGTGCTGCGCGGATTTCCCACCGCCTCACGATAGCTTGGATGCTCCTCGGCCTCGCCATCGCGCGCCAGATACTGTCCGCGTACGATGTGATGCGGCTCAACCGGATCAAGAGCTCGGATCACCTTGAGCTTTTCGTCGCGTACGGCATCCGGGTCGAACTTGGCCGGCGGTTCCATCGCGATCAGACACAACAGCTGCATCAGATGGTTCTGCATCATATCGCGCATGGCGCCTGCGCGATCATAATATTCGCCGCGGCCACCCACACCCACGCTTTCGGCCACCGTAATCTGGATGTGATCGACGTATTGGCTATTCCAGAGCGGTTCGAACAGCATATTGCCGAACCGGACGGCCATCAGGTTCTGCACCGTCTCTTTGCCCAGATAGTGGTCGATGCGATAAATCTGGCTTTCGTGGAAATGATCAGCCAGCGTCGCATTCAGAGCCTTGGCGCTGTCCAGATCATGACCAAACGGTTTTTCGACCACGATCCGGGTCTGGTCATTGACCATCCCATGCGCCTTGGTGCGCTTGGCCAAGGGACCGAACAGACGCGGCCCGACCGAAAAGTAATAGGCCCGCACCCGGTCGCCCGTGATCTTGGCCGACAATTCCTGCCACCCTGCGGCACCGAGGGCGTCAACCGCCACGTAATCCAGACAGGACAGGAACCCGTCCAGCGTGCCATCTTCGCAGTGGCGCGGCGTCGTAAATTCCTTGATCGCATCAGCGACAAACGCACGATAGGCATCCGCATCCTGCGTTCGACGCGCAGCCCCGATGATCCGCGCCTCCTGCGGAATCTGCCCCGCACAATACCGGCGGAACAATGCGGGCAAGATCTTGCGCCGTGCAAGATCGCCTGTGCCGCCAAATATGATCAGGTCGAAGGGATCGACCGGGATGACACGTGAAACCATGATCCGTCCTTAAGCTCTCTTACTGGCAAAGTCCAATGTTAGCGCAAACAATTATTCAATCCCAATGCTTCACAAGTCTGTCAGACGATCATCGGCGACTTTAACTTCTTTCCCGAAATAGGCTAGATCAAACCTCGGGCAGCAAGGTGAAAGTTCATGAAAGACCTCGGATCGCAGATCGCAAATGTCGGCAAGTTCGAAGACAGTTTTGTGACAGCCAAAGGAGAAACTCGCGCCTCGGTCGCGCTGGTCGACCCGGAAACGCTGTGGTTCAATACGGGCACCCTGTGCAACATCCAGTGCGTCAATTGCTATATCGACAGCAGCCCGACCAATGACGCGCTTGTCTACATCACGGCGGACGAGGTGCGCGATTATCTTGATCAGATTGCCGAACGCAAATGGCCCATCCGCGAGATCGGCTTTACCGGTGGCGAGCCGTTCATGAACCCCGAGATGATCGACATGGCGCGGGTCTCGCTTGAACGCGGATTCGAGGTACTGATCCTGACGAACGCCATGCGTCCGATGATGCGCAAATCCATGCGCGAGGGGTTGTTGGAATTGCAACGGGATTACGCCGACAAGCTCACGCTGCGGATCTCGGTCGATCACTATCGCCCCGACCTGCACGATGAAGAACGCGGCACAGGCAGCTTTGCCAAGACACTTGAAGGCATGCGGTGGCTGCGCGATCACGGGTTCAAAATGGCCATTGCAGGCCGTACCCTTTGGGACCATGACGAGGTTCAAAGCCGCGCAGGTTATGCGGCTTTCTTTGCCCAACATGAGTTCGACATCGACGCACAGAACCCTGGACAAACCGTGCTGTTCCCGGAAATGGACGAAACGGTTGAAGTGCCCGAAATCACCACCGCGTGCTGGGGCATCCTGGGAAAAAGCCCGGGTTCCGTGATGTGCTCGAATTCTCGGATGGTGGTCAAACGCAAGGGCGCCGACAAACCGGCAGTTCTGGCGTGTACCCTCCTGCCCTATTCGCCTGAATTCGAGATGGGTCAAACTCTTGAACAGGCCGAAGCCGATGTGCAATTGAACCACCCCCATTGCGCCAAGTTTTGTGTCTTGGGCGGGGCAAGTTGTTCAGCCTAGCCTAATTTAGTTCCGGAGATGGCCAGTATTTCGTGCCGCTGGCGTTTGCGTTTACCCGCCAGCCTGTTTTGCCCAGTACAAAAAATGAGCGCCCTTCGATAAAACGCACGGTTTCATTGCTGCTTTCCTGCCCCTGCATGGTGCCTGCTTCGGCAGTCGCGTCATACCCATTGGTGACAAAGCCATCAAAGTCAGCCTGCGTTTCGAACATGATCACGAACTTGCTTACAAAACCACCAATCCCGAATGCAGCCCCTACGCCGCCCGTACCCATGTTCATATAAGTACGTGCGCCATTGGAACCGGACACCGCAACCCCACGCCCATACCCGGCGCTTACTGGGAACACGGTCACCTTTCGGCTATCAAACGCAGCATAACCCGCACTTTGGTCAAACAGCTGACGCGCATCAGCGTTTTCCGCCAGCAATTGAGCCAGGATTTGCTCTGACATGGCGTCCAGTCTGGCCCGCGTCGCTTCTGGCGTATCTTCGTTACTGACCAACTCGGTCGTTGAATTCACGGTTTCACCAACCACCTTGGCGCCCTGCTCCACCGCGCTTCCGACAGATTGAGCGCCTTCACCAACGGTTTCTGCGGCGCTTTCCGCGCCCTTTTTCACCTTGTCCCACAGTTTCTCAGCCGTCGCCGTGCCAGCCAGAAAGACCAGAACCGTAACAAGTCCAATTCGCAGCATGGCTACCCCCCAACCCAAAGCGCGATTGGACTATGCCCCGATACTTTGATCAAAACAATCTTGGCTTGTCGCCGATCAATTCAACCGAAACTCTCCAACGACATTGCGCCATTCTCCCGGAGAAATCATTTTGCGGTGGGTGAAGCGCACGGAATGCAGCGGGCCTTCGATCTCGCGCTGCCAGAATTCGACAAATTTGAACAGTTTCGGGTGGTCCGGTGCCAGATCGTAGTCCTGCCAGACGAATGTATTCAGGACGTGTATGTAATCGGGCATGTGATAGAAAAATTCCGCTGTCGTCAGCCCATACCCTTTGAGCATCAGTTCTGTTTCGCTCTGCTCCATTCTTGACCTCCATTTCTGGTTCGGTCTCTTCACCCTAGCACAGGAATGGTTAATGGCGTCCAAAAACAATGCGTTATCGTTTCGTGACGGATTTCTGACAATCCGGTGAGCAGCTTGCTTGCACCCCATATGCCCCTTCTGATAAGGTGCATCCACAATATATAGACCCTGGACAAAGATCGGGCAGCATACGTGAGCGATACGCCAGAAACTCCTGAAAACATGGACGAAACCCCACCTGAGCGCCCCGTGTACGACGGGCCGACGGTATCCATCGAATCCGAGATGAAGACCTCGTATCTCGACTATGCGATGTCGGTGATCGTTTCTCGGGCCATTCCCGACCTGCGCGACGGTCTGAAACCGGTGCACCGACGCATCCTTTACGCGATGCACGAGACTGGAAACACCCACGACAAGTCCTATCGCAAGTCGGCGCGTCCGGTCGGCGATGTAATGGGTAAATACCACCCCCACGGGGACAGCGCGATCTACGACGCGCTTGTGCGGATGGCGCAAGATTTCTCGATGTCGCTACCTCTTCTCGATGGTCAGGGCAACTTTGGCTCGATGGACGGCGATAATCCGGCGGCGATGCGTTACACCGAAGTGCGCATGGACAAACCCGCCGCGGCGCTGCTGGCCGATATCGAAAAAGAGACGGTCGATTTCCAGGACAACTATGATGGCAAGGACAAGGAACCGACGGTCCTGCCCGCCCGGTTCCCCAACATGCTGGTCAATGGCGCCGGTGGTATTGCCGTGGGCATGGCCACCAACATCCCGCCCCACAACCTGGGCGAGGTCGTCGATGCCACGCTGGCCCTGATCGATGACCCGGACCTGACGTCCGAACAGCTGATCGATTATATCCCTGGCCCCGACTTCCCCACTGGTGGCGTCATGCTGGGCCGGTCAGGTGCGCGTAAAGCGTATCTCGAAGGGCGCGGCAGCGTCATTATCCGCGCCAAGACCCGTGTCGAAGAGATCCGCCGCGACCGCTATGCTATCGTCGTCGACGAGATCCCCTATCAGGTGAACAAGGCCTCGATGATCGAAAAGATCGCCGAAGCGGTGCGTGAAAAGCGCATCGAAGGCGTGTCGCATGTGCAGGACGAATCCGATCGCAACGGTGTGCGCGTGGTGGTCGAACTGAAACGCGATGCAACGCCCGAAGTAGTACTGAACCAACTCTATCGCTTCTCGCCGATGCAAACCTCCTTTGGCTGCAACATGCTGGCGCTGAACGGCGGACGCCCCGAGCAATTGACCCTGCGCCGGTTCCTGACCTCGTTCATCGACTTCCGCGAGGATGTCGTGGCCCGTCGCACCGCCTATGATTTGCGCAAGGCGCGCGAACGCAGCCACATCCTGTGTGGTTTGGCTGTCGCCGTATCCAACGTGGACGAAGTCGTCGCCACCATCCGCAGCTCGGCTGACGCAGCCGAGGCGCGTGAAAAGTTGATGACCCGCCGCTGGCCTGCGGCCGAGATCGAAAGCTATCTGCGCCTGATCGATGATCCGCTGTCGAAAATGAACGACGATGGCACCTACAACCTGACCGAGGTTCAGGCCCGCGCCATTTTGGAGCTGCGCCTTCAGCGCCTGACGCAAATCGGCGTCAAAGAGGTCACCGACGAGCTGGAAGAACTGGCTGCCAAGATTCAGGAATACCTGGATATTCTGTCGTCGCGCGAGCGGATCATGTCGATCATCGGCGATGAACTGCGCGAAGTCCGCGAGAAATTTGCTGTCGATCGTCGTACCGAAATCGTCGACTGGTCCGGTGACATGGAAGACGAGGACCTGATCGAGCGTGAGGACATGGTCGTGACCGTGACCTCGGGCGGGTACATCAAACGGACCCCGCTGGCCGATTTCCGCGCGCAAAAACGCGGTGGCAAGGGGCTGTCGGGGATGCAGACCAAGGAAGAGGATGTAGTCACCACGCTCTTTGTTGCGAACACCCACACGCAGCTTTTGTTCTTCACCACTGAGGGTATGGTCTACAAGCTCAAGACATGGCGCCTGCCCCAATCGGGACGCACCGGCAAGGGCAAGGCCATCGTCAACATCCTGCCGATCCCCACGGGTGTCTCCATCGCGGCGATCATGCCGGTCGATGTGCCCGAGGATGAGTGGGAGAACCTGCAGATCTTCTTTGCCACCAGCGCCGGTGACGTGCGCCGTAATGCGCTGAGTGATTTCACCAACGTCAAACGCAACGGCAAGATTGCCATGGACCTGCCCGAAGAGGTCGAACTGGTCAACGCGCGCATCTGTTCCGAAGATGACGATGTGATGCTGGTCACCAACTCAGGCCGCGCGATCCGGTTCCAGACCACCGATGTGCGCGTGTTCAAGGGCCGCAAGTCGACCGGTGTGCGTGGCATCAAGCTGAACGGGGATGACTACGTTGTGTCGATGTCGGTGATCCGTCACTTCGAGGCGACCTCGGACGAGCGGGCCGCCTACCTGAAGATGCGCCGTGCCGTGGCCGGACTGGCCGACGATGCTGAAGGTTCGGATGAGGAAGGCAATGCCATGGCCACAATCAGCCAGGAGCGTTATGCCGAAATGTCGGCAGCTGAAAACCTGATCCTGACCATCACAGAAGGCGGCTCGGGCAAGCTCAGCTCCAGCCATGATTACCCCGTCCGGGGCCGTGGTGGCATGGGTGTTGCGGCGATGGACAAGGCGATGCGCGGCGGCGAGCTGATCGCGTCCTTCCCGGTCGAGATCGACGACCAGATCATGCTGGCGACATCCAAAGGCCAGTCGATCCGGGTGCCCGTTGACGGCATCTCTTTCCGGTCCCGAAGCGCCGGTGGCGTCAAGGTGTTCAACACCGGCAAGGGCGAAAGCGTGGTAAGCGTGGCCTGGATCGCGGATCAAGGTGATGAGGACGACGGCGAGGCCTGAACCGTCCGTTACCGATAGAGTTGAACCCGCCCCTGTACATTGCAAGGGCGGGTTCTTTGCTTTGTAGGAGACACCTACCCCCACAGAGTGGTTGATTTCACAGTTGAACGGGGTGCTCCCGCCCGTCGACGGTGCCCCAGACGGGACACCTCCTCCCGTTGGGCCGGGCGCCTCGCTTGTCGCTCGGCGCGGCACCGCGGAACGCAGGCATCTCGTTGCAGGAAAGTTGTTATTCCAGAGCGTGTCGCCGCAATTGCGCCATCGCCGTGCGCGCCTTGTCCGGGTCTTGGGCACGAATGAACTCTCGCGTGGCTTTGACCGCAAAGGGTGCCATGGCCGGATCAAATTGCATGGCCCGAGATCGGCTACGGCGTCGCAGGGTCAGGTAGCTTACGCTGCGGTCCTGAGCACCCAAGCGATATTTGTAATCGTAGTCGCCGTGATCCAGGTCAACCCACGACACCCTCATTTGGGCGGCACGCGACACCATCTCGACACTCAAAAGGATACCAACGTCCACACCTGCATCATCATCACGCCCTTCGGCAACGCTGTGGAGGACCGCCAATTGGCGGTCGATCAAATTGGCGGTTCCGCCGAGGAAACGATCCCCGGCCCACAGGGTGATCAGCTGCAGGTTTCCCATCTGCATGGCACGGGTTAGATGCTGATGATACCGCGTCCTTAGTCGGGCTATTCCCTAGGCAGGTTTCTTTCCGTTCCAGAACTTTGACCAACGCTACAGGATCAGGTCCAGATGCGCGGCCTGCTGATGCGGCGCAGAGAGGTGCATCTTGGCCGCCATGGCGTCGGCCTGCCATTGGGCGCGGCGGTACTTCTTGCGCATCTTCTTGCTCAGTTGCGCAATGTAACCCTCGGGCGTGTCGGGCACCGCAATCCGCGGGCACAACAGATTGTCAATGGTGCCGTTGGAGGACCGGCCACCCGACCATTTGACAGCGACCTCCGCCGGATCGAAACCCGCTGCAAAGCTGCGCGCACGGCGGCCGGTGGCCTCGAACCTCAACGACAAACGCGCCCAGGGTTCGGATAGAAGGGCCTGTGCAAAGCCACCGATCACCGCGTCATCGGAACACACAAAGCCGGTGTAATCCGCGATGTTGAGCATTCCCATGGCGGCGTAACGGGTGACAAATTCCTGCCGCGTCTCACTCCAATGCAGATCGCGACGCAGGGGAAGAAAGGCACGCGCATCCCAGATCCTGCCCGTTAGCGACAAGGCATAGATCCGACAGCGGCCAGGGTAATCATGAAACAAGCTCCGCAGCCAAGGCCAGCTCAGATGCACCCCGGCATCATCATCGGCGGCATGCACTCGTTCGAAAATCGGGAGAATATGATCGAACGCCCGGCCCGTGTCGAGCCGGAACAGGGTTTGTGCCTCAAATCTATCTATCGCGTGGCCCATGATTGCCTGCGGCTGTTCCGTTTAGGATCCAGCGCAGACAAGCACATCATTGGGGCACGATTGAGACCCGTTTTCGACGTTACAGCCTGTAGATACCGCCAAATTTCCGTTCGACGTAGCCCAGCAACGCATCTGGTCCGGGGGCCTTTCCACTGGCCTGCTCGATCACGTCGCGCGGCGCATAGAGGCTGCCGTGACGCTGCAGGTTTTCGCGCAGCCAACCCGTAGCCCCTGATGTGTCGCCTTGGGCCAGTTGGTCGTCCAGATTTGGAACGGCGTCGCGCAGCGCCTCGTAAAGGCAGCCCGCATAGACGTTGCCAAGCGAATAGGTTGGGAAGTACCCAAACAGGCCAACCGACCAATGCACATCCTGCAAGCACCCATTCGAAGGCCGGTCGACGTCATAGCCGAAATCCGCCTTGAAGCGATCATTCCAGGCGGCTTCGATGTCCGCCACCTTCAGATCGCCACGCATCAAGGCGCGTTCCAGATCAAACCGCAGCATGATATGCAGGTTGTACTGCACCTCATCAGCTTCGGTCCGGATATAGCCGTTCTGGACCCTGTTGACGGCGGCATAGAATTCATCCGGCGTGTGCAAGCCAAAGTCGCCAAATGCGTCTTTCATCTGTTCAAACAGCCAGCCGGTAAAGGCGCGCGAGCGGCCAAGCTGGTTTTCATAGATCCGGCTTTGGCTTTCATGCACCCCCATCGAAACGCCACGTCCCAGCGGGGTGAGTTGAAATGACTGGTCGATGCCTTGCTCATAGGCGGCGTGGCCGACCTCATGAATGGTGGAATAGAAACAGTTGAACGGGTCGGTGGGGCTGGTGCGCGTGGTGATGCGCACGTCGGACCCACTGCCCGAGCTGAACGGGTGCACCGCCTTGTCCACACGACCCCGGCTCATGTCATAGCCAAACGCCTGCGCCAGCTTTTCCGACAGTTGCATTTGCGTGGCCTCATCAAAAGTACCGCTGACGCCCTTGGGCATTGGCTGGTCCAGAATGGCGGCGCGCAGGGCCACCAGGCGGGGGCGCATGGCGTCAAAGATCGCGGCGATCTCGTCGCTGGTGGTGTAAGGCTCATAATCCTCGACCATCGCGTCATAGATGTCACCGCCATTGGCCAGGGCCGCCCCTTCTTCGCGCCTCAGCGCCACCACCTCTTCTAGAACCGGCAGAAAGGCAGCCACATCTTCATCGGCGCGGGCTTGGGCCCATTTTCCTTGCGCCTCGGACGTCACCTGCGCCAGCTTTTTGGCCAGATCGGCAGGCACTTTCTGAGCACGCTCATACGCCCGTCGGATCTCGCGCAACTGCGCAGTTCCCGCCTCGTCCGGGGCCTCGGCGGCCTCCAACCAGTCCGCTACGCGAGGATCGGATTTACGCGCGTGAAGAACGGCCTCGATCGCAGCCATTTCCTGGCCGCGTTGACCCGCAGCCCCCCTGGGCATGACTGTTTCTTGATCCCAGCCCAGACGCCCGGCGATCTGCCCCAGGGCAGAGGTGTCGCGTTGAAAGGCCATCAATTGGTCAAAAGCAGTCATATGTGATTATCCTCGAACAGATGTTGCAACTGGGTAAGCGCTCAGGAAGCGGGCGCGCAGGATCAGCGCCCAAAGGATCACAGCCAGCAGTTGGTGCACAATCGCGATGTGCCACGGCGCGGCGTAAACAACGGTGGTGATGCCCAGAACGACTTGCAGCGACAGGGCCGCAAAGACCGCGTTAAAGGCAAAGCGCGTTTGGGGATGGGCGCTCTGACGGCCTCGCATCCAGACGACGACGCCAAATGCAAAGAGCAGATAGCCCGCACAGCGATGGATGAACTGCACCAGACCGGGGCTTTCGAACAGGTTGCGCCACCATGGGTCCAGAACCGACATGTCAGGCGGCAACAGCTGCCCGCCGATCAGCGGCCAGTCTGTGAACGACCGGCCCGCGTCGATGCCCGCGACAAAAGCACCGATTAAGATCTGCAAAAAGGCAAAATGCATCAACCCGGTAGACAGCGAAAACAACTTGGCCTCTTTCGCACGCCGCGCCTGCATCAAGTCACGCTCGTCGCGGCCTAGCATGTAAGCGTACCAGGCGATGAAGCCCAGGATCACAAAGGCCAGCCCCAGATGCGTCGCCAAGCGATAGCTCGCAACCGCGGTCATCCCCTCGCCCTGCGTCACGCCGGACGCCACCATCCACCAACCGATTGCGCCCTGAGCGCCGCCCAGAACACCCAACAGGAACAACCGTCCGGTCCAACCGGTTGGGATCTTGCGCGCGGCCATGAACCCGAAAAAGCCCAAAGCCCAAACGACACCGATCAGACGCCCAAGTTGGCGATGCCCCCATTCCCACCAGTAAATTTCTTTGAAATCAGCCAGTTCCATCCACTGGTTCTGAATACGCCATTGGTCGATTTGCTTGTATTTGTCGAACTCCGACTGCCATTCGGCCTCGGACATCGGTGGCAGCGCCCCGGTCACGGGGCGCCATTCGGTGATCGACAACCCGCTGTCGGTCAGCCGCGTCAGCCCACCCACAACGATCATCGCCACCACGAGCCCAAAGAGCACCATCAACCACGCCCGGATCGCCTTGCGCGCGCCGCCGCGGCCCCGGTCAATCATGCCGGGCTGCACGGTCTGCTCGTCGCGGGCCTCGTCCGAGACCTCCTCAAAGATATTGCGCTTCTGGCTCATCGCTACCTCGGGTGTTGTCTTGTTGGGCAAGCTATGTCGGAGGCCCCTCGGCGTCCAGTTCTAGCCGCGTTCTTTCCAGCGCACCATTTGCCGCATGATCCCATGGAGCAGCTGCACGTCCGCGCGGGTCAGGCGCATGCGGCTCCAGAGGTTGCGCAGGTTCAGCTTCATGTTGTCGGCCTTGGCAGCGGGATAAAAGAACCCGGCCTCCTCCAGCCGCTCTTCGTAATGATCGACCAGTTTCTCGATCTCGACACCGGTGGCCCAATCGCCCTTGTTGCCCGGCACCTCGGACACATGGGTCACGTCGCCAGCTTGGCGCATCCATTCATAGGCCGTCAGCAGCACGCATTGGCCCAGGTTGAGCGAGGCATATTCCGGGTTCACTGGGACCGAGATGATGGCATTGGCCTTGGCGATATCATCGTTCTCCAAACCCGCCCGTTCGGGACCAAAAAGAACCGCGACCTGTTCGCCAGCCGCAACCATTTCAGCCGCCATCTTCATCGCATGTTCCGGGCTGTAAACCGGTTTGGTCAGGTCACGTGGCCGTGCAGTGGTGGCAAAAACAAATGTCCGGTCCGACAAAGCGCCCGCCAGATCGTCATAGATCTGCGCCTCGTCCAGCAGCCGCCCGGCCCCGCTCGACATCGCAACCGCCTTGGGGTTGGGCCAGCCATCACGTGGGCCCACAATGCGCATCCGGTCCAAGCCAAAGTTCCACATCGCCCGCGCGGCGGCACCAATGTTTTCCCCCATCTGGGGCCGAACCAGCACGAATGAGGGCTGCGCGGTCTCGCTTGGCATTGTCTCACCTTTCGAAAAATCCTGCCTGCTCTACTGCCGTGTGGGCCGCAGGGCAAGAGACGGCGCTGTTTTCGCGGCAAGATGCGGGCAATAAAGTTTCCTTCAAAGTTTCCTTCCCCCGCGCAATCCGCTAAACCGCGCCAAACACGGATAAGGACCAACGCCCATGGACACGCCCGAGCTGCCGCAGATCTATCTTTCCACGCCAACAAGCCTGGATCTTGATGTCTACCCCGACACGCTCGCCCGCGTTCTCGACGGGGCCGAGATTGCCTGCCTGCGCCTGTCACTGGCCAGCACCGACGAGGATCACGTTGCCCGTGCAGCTGATGCAGTGCGCGAAGTGGCCCATGCCCGGGACATCGCCATTGTCATTTCGGATCACGTTTTGATGGCGCAACGCCTTGGCCTGGATGGGGTCCACCTGACCGATGCCGCCAAATCGGTGCGCGCCGCGCGCAAGGAATTGGGCGCTGATGCCATCGTCGGCAGTTTCTGTGGTACTTCGCGCCATGACGGATTGAACGCAGGTGAGGCCGGTGTGGATTACGTCAGCTTCGGTCCCGTGGGGAGCTCTGCCCTGGGGGACGGTACGACCGCTGCGACCGATCTGTTTCAATGGTGGTCCGATGTGGTCGAGGTACCGATCGTGGCCGAAGGCGGGTTGACGCCCGAGTTGATCCGCACCTTGACCCCCTGCACCGATTTCTTTGGCATCGGGGACGAGATCTGGAGCGCCGAGGACCCGCTGGCCGCTCTGAACACCCTCATCGCGGCGATGAGTTAAACCACCCGTTCGACGAACCAGTATGCCCCGATCAAGGCAATCACGATCGAGGCCGGGATCGCGATCCGGCCTCGGTACCAATATTTGTTGCGAAACCACAGACCCACAGTCAGGAACGCGGCGACGATGACCGCCAGCTGCCCCAGTTCAACCCCGACGTTGAACCCCAAAAGCGCGGCAAAGAACTGATCCTGCGGCAGGCCGAACTCTCCCAACACGCTGGCAAAGCCAAGTCCATGCAACAGACCAAAGCCAAAGACCACTAAAGGTCGCCAGGGGTTCAGAGCGCGCGTAAAGACGTTCTCGACCGCGACAAAGACGATGGACAGCGCAATGAGAGGCTCGACAATGGCGGGGCTGATGGTGATCACTTCCAGCGTGCCAAGCGCCAGCGTGACGGTGTGGGCCAGCGTAAAGGCCGTGATCTGCCACAGCAGCGGACGCAGACGTGCACTGAGGAAAAAGAGCCCCAGCACAAACAGGATGTGATCGGTGCCACGCGGCAGAATGTGGTCAAAGCCAACCGGGACATAGGCCGCAAATGCCTCCCACGCGCTGCGCGAGGCACCTCCGTCCAAGGCGATCGGCGGGCTGGTCTCCCCTCCTTGCAGATAGCCGGTATAGGGTTGTTCGACGCCCTGCTGGCGCAGCACCAAAGCGCCAGCCCCGTCCGGCCACGTCAGCGTTACGGCGCGCGCGCCATCGGGCAAGTCCCCAACCAACAAAAGCTCGGACGCGCGTGGCAGCTCGGGATTGCCGACCACGGGAATACTGATCCCCTCATAGTTCCAGACAATCGGCGCACCGGCCTCGGCCCAGATCGTGGCAACCCAGATGGGCGCAAACTCGCGCACCAGACGCTCCAGCGTCACTGAATCCATCTCGCGCAGCTCGTCGTAGCGTTCCGACAGGTCTGATGCATTCGTGTCCGCCATACCGTCCAGATCGATCCCGGCTACAAAGGCCTCGACGTTCAAGCGCAACTCCAGCCGCAACTGGTCATCCTGAACGCTCAGATCACCGATGGTGGGCGTCACTTCATGCGCAGCGGCCCCGGTGACCTCTATGATCAGCAGCCACAGGGTTGACAGCACGGCCCAGAACCGCAGCTTGTTGATCAGCCCAACATAGGTTTTTCGCATGTTGCCCCGTCTGCTTTTGCTAATTGCTCTTTGCCTGCCCCTGCCAAGGCTGGCCCTTGGACACGAGTTTTGGATCGAACCAGAAAAATATCAAGTTGAAACCGGCACACCCCTGATTGCCGATCTTGTGATCGGTCAAGGGTTTGAGGGCAGCCCGCAGATGTTTTTCGATACCCGCATCGACCGGTTCGAGTTGCACAAGAGCGGAAAGGTCGCGCCGTATGTGGGTCGGATGGGGGACATCCCCGCACTGGAAACGACACTCGAGGATCCGGGACTATTGGTCATCGTGCATCAAACCCAACCATCGACACTCAAGTATCACGAGTGGCCCAAGTTCCAGGCCTTCGTCGACGAAAAAGGGTTTGGAGACGTCCTGTCTCGCCATCTTGCGCGCGGCCTGCCCAAGGATGGATTTTATGAAAGCTACACGCGATACGCCAAGGCCCTGATCGCTGTGGGTGATGGTTCTGGCGCGGATCTTGTGACGGGGATGGAGGTTGAACTCATTGCGGGTGCAAACCCATACACGGACGACCTTTCGAAAGGGCTTCCAGTGCAGCTCCTCTATCAGGACGAACCCCTGACCCAGACACAGATCACCATTTTCGAACGCGCCCCGACCGGCGGTGTACACATCAAGACCCTACACACCGATGACATGGGCCAGGCCCAGATCCCCACCCGTCCCGGCCACACTTATCTACTCGATGCCGTGGTACTGCGCCCTGCGCCCGACGACAGTAAAGTGGTCTGGGACACCCATTGGGCGGCGCTCACTTTCTTTGTGCCGGACCGCTGACGCCCAACTCTTGCGCTGCCTTGCGCGCTGCGGCATGTACAGCAAATGACAGAGCGTAAAGACATCCTGTGTATCGGATCCGTCCTGTGGGACATCATCGGACGATCCGCCAGCCACATGCGCCAGGGCTCGGACGTGCCGGGCCGCATCACCCGCCTGCCGGGTGGCGTGGCCTTGAATATTGCCATGACGCTGGCCCGGTTCGGCATGACCCCGACCCTGCTGACTGCCATAGGTCGCGACCCCGAGGGCGACGAATTGATCAATGCCTGCCAGCAAATGGGCATGCGGACCGATTTGGTCTACCGCTCCGACGATCTGCCAACGGATCGCTATATGGCTGTTGAGGGGGCCAATGGTCTGATCGCGGCGATTGCCGATGCGCATTCGCTTGAAGC
This sequence comes from Falsiruegeria mediterranea M17, assembly GCF_900302455.1. GTDB lineage: Bacteria > Pseudomonadota > Alphaproteobacteria > Rhodobacterales > Rhodobacteraceae > Falsiruegeria > Falsiruegeria mediterranea. The sequence continues at coordinate 247,724 of NZ_ONZG01000008.1, read as the reverse complement.
GGCAGGAGCCAAAATTCTTGGTCCGCTGGAAGACGGCGCACTTGGTGCCCCTGATACACCGTTCGACGGCCTTGTCGCATTGGACGGCAATCTGACCGCCGCTCTTCTCAAAGATATCGCGCATAGCCCAGCCTTCGCTGCCGCCGACCTGCGCGTTGCCCCCGCCTCGCCCGGCAAGGCCGAACGGTTGTTGCCTATTGTCAATTCGGGCCACGGCACGCTTTATGTGAACCTCGAAGAGGCCGGGCTGCTCTGTCAGACGCAGTTCGACACCTCTGCCGACGCCGCACGTGGCCTGTTGGCCCGCGGCGCCTTGCGCGTGTTGGTCACCGATGGTGGCAACGCCGCAACCGAAGCCGACGCCAACGATCTTTTCAGTCAAACCCCGCCCGAAGTGCTGGTCACCCGCGTGACCGGTGCTGGCGACACTTTCATGGCCGCCCATATCGCGGCCGAGGCCAGCGGCGCATCCCGTGCCGACGCCCTTGCCCGCGCGCTGCAAGCCGCGGCCACCTATGTTTCAGGAGACACCCCACTGTGATCGACCTTGTTCTGTCATCCGAAGTCCGCGCCGCCAAAGACGCGGGCCACGCCATCGTGGCACTGGAAAGCACCATCATCACCCACGGCATGCCCTACCCCCAGAACGTTGAAGTTGCGGCACAGGTGGAACAGGACATCCGCGACGCAGGCGCCACCCCGGCCACCATTGCCGTGATCAACGGCAAGCTGCACGTGGGGCTGGAAGCTGATCAGCTGCAATCGCTGGGTCAGGCCAAAGGCGTCGCCAAACTGTCGCGCGCTGACATGGCCGCCTGCCTCGCCACGGGCGGCACCGGGGCCACCACTGTGGCCGCCACCATGATTGCGGCGCAGTATGCCGCGATTGAGGTTTTTGCCACCGGCGGTATCGGCGGCGTTCACAAAGGGGCCGAGACCACATTCGACATCTCGGCTGACCTGCACGAACTGGCTCAAACCCGCGTCACTGTCGTGGCCGCCGGTGCGAAGGCAATCCTCGACGTGCCCAAAACGCTCGAGGTTCTTGAAACACTCGGCGTGCCGGTTATCGCATATGGTCAGGACGCCTTTCCTGCCTTCTGGTCTGCGCAATCGCCCCTGTCCGCCCCGCTGCGCATGGATGACGCCGCGCAGATCGCCCAAGCCCACGCCACGCGCAGCGCCCTTGGCCTGCCCGGCGGTCAACTTGTGGCCAACCCGATACCTGCAGGTGACCAGATCCCCGCCGAAGAGTTGACGCCCATCATCGAGGCGGCCCAAGCAGACGCCGACACACATGGCATCACCGGCAAGGGCGTTACCCCGTATTTGCTGCAACGCATCTTTGAGTTGACCGAAGGCCGCTCACTGACCGCCAACATCGCACTGGTGCGCAACAATGCCCGTCTGGCGGCATCGATTGCACAGGAATTGATCAAGATTTCCTCGTGACACCAAGATTGGCCCACCGCCCCATTGTCGGCGGGCCAATTCGTGCATAGGTTCAGCGGCGGAACGGACGGAAGACTCAATGAACACGCCTTTTGACGAGGAACCTCATCACCATCGCCGCCCCGGCCTTTTTGCCGGACTGCGTGCGTCATTCCTGACAGGGATCGTTGTCATTGCACCGGTCGGGCTGACGCTGTGGTTGTTGTGGACGGTTGTTGGCTGGTTCGACAGCTTTGTCCTGCCGTTGGTTCCGCACCAATTCCAGCCCGAGGAATACATCGGGATCAACCTGCGCGGCGTCGGTGTCATCTTTTTCCTGATCTTCACGATTATCGTGGGTTGGATCGCCAAGGGTCTGATCGGGCGCTCACTGATACACTTTGCCGAAGGTCTGGTCGATCGGATGCCGGTTGTGCGTTCGATCTATTCCGGTATCAAACAGATCTCGGAAACAGTATTTGCGCAAACCGAGCGCAGTTTTGAAAAGGCCTGTCTGATTCAATACCCGCGTCGCGGGATCTGGGCCATCGGCTTTGTCTCGACCGATGCCAAAGGCGAGGTCGCGGACCGCGCTGAAACCGGTGGCAATCTGGTCAGCGTTTTTGTCCCCACCACACCCAACCCGACATCCGGTTTTCTGCTCTTCTTCCCCGAAGAAGACATCATCTATCTGGACATGAGCATCGAAGATGCCGCCAAACTGGTTATCTCGGCAGGCTTGGTTTACCCCAACGACAAAGACCCGCTGTCGCCGCCCGACGAAGAGTGAACTAGCCGAACATGTCCGACAGATCGACGGTGCTGCGCTGCCCCAGGTCGGATTTATGTGCCAACAGAAACCCGTCAGCCGCCGCGCGCCCTGCTTGTTTGAGCTTGTTCAGAACCATCGGCGTCGGCACCATCTTGGTCGCCACAGACAGTTCGGTCATCAGCTCATCATCGGCAATCATATGCACCAGAACGCGGCTCATCGTGCCTTTTTGCAATGTGCCATCTTCGAGCAATCGCTGAACAAAATTGATCGCGCGCAGTTCGCGCAACAATGACGAGTTAAAGCTGATCTCGTTCACCCGGTTGTGGATCTGCTGCGGCGTTACCGGCAACTCGTCACGTTCCAGCGGATTGATGTTCACCACCACCACGTCATCGGGCAGCCCGGTGTTGAACAGCGGAAACAGCGCCGGGTTGCCGGTATAGCCGCCATCCCAATAGGCCTCGCGCCGCCCGGTTTCGGGATCGTCGATCTCCACCGCCTTGAACAGCGTCGGCAAACAGGCCGAGGCCAGGATCGCGTCGCTGCTGATCTCTTCCCCCTCGAAGATGCGGATCTTTCCGGTTCGAACACGTGTGGCACAGATGAATAGCTCGGGCCCTTCATTCACGCAAATGTTGTCGAAATCAAAGGCGTCGACCACGGATTTCAATGGGTTCACGTAGAACGGGCCATAAGCATATGGCGACACCATGCGCGACAGCGTGTCGGCCATGGAAAACGGCAGCGAATATTCCAAAGCCTGCGCCATCTGCGCCGGTTCGAACCCGCGCATCCAATTGGCGAGGCGCATGTCGCCGACAGCGCCCATCTTGCCCCAGAGCCAGTTCAACGTCTCGCGCGCGCCATCGCGCCCACCTTTGACCATCCCGGACTTGAAGGCCGCGCCATTCAGCGCACCCGCCGACGTACCGGTGATTGCAGCCACCTCGACATCCGTCTCGTCTAGCAGCCGGTCAAGCACGCCCCAAGTAAAAGCACCATGCGCGCCCCCACCCTGAAGGGCAAGATTGATCCGTTTCACGGCCATGTTGATCCTCTTGCGTCAAATATCCCGGGGGAGCCGCGCAGCGACGGGGGCAGCGCCCCCAATCGCGGTTTCACATCAAAGTGCGGTCCAGCCGCCGTCGACCGAAATCGTGGTCCCGGTGATCTGCTTGGCTGCATCCGAACACAGAAAGGCAACGGTGCCGCCCAGTTGCTCAACAGTGGCAAACTCGCGCGAGGGCTGACGTTCGAGCATGACCTTCTTGATCACCTCTTCGCGGCCCATGTTGTATTTCTCCATCGTGTCGGGGATCTGCGCCTCGACCAGCGGGGTCAGCACGTAACCGGGGCAAATGGCGTTGCAGGTGATAGGCTCTTCGGCGGTTTCCAGCGCCACGGTCTTGGTCATGCCCACCACGCCGTGTTTCGCGGCCACATACGCCGCCTTGAACGGAGAAGCGGTCAGACCATGAGCTGAGGCGATGTTCACCACCCGGCCCCAACCCGCTTTGCGCATCATCGGCAGCGCAGCGGCTGTAGTGTGAAAGGCAGAGTTCATGTTGATCGCGATGATCGCGTCCCATTTGTCGACCGGAAATTCGTCAATCGGCGCCACGTGCTGAATGCCAGCGTTGTTCACCAGCACATCGCAAACGCCCGCCTGTTCGATCAGCGCGCGGCATTCGTCACCCTTGGACATGTCCGCCTTGATGTACCGCGCCTCGACACCGGTCTCTTTGGCGATCTCGGCCGCCAGCGCGTGATCCTCGTCTCGATCGGTGAAAGAGTTCAGAACCACATTTGCGCCCGACCGCGCGATCTCCCACGCCACGCCCAGGCCGATGCCCGAGTTCGATCCGGTGATAATGGCGGTTTTCCCTTTGAGAGACATGGCGGTATTCCCCTGCTGATCAAATGTCGCGCGCACCCTGCCATGCTGCAGGTGCAAAGAAAACGGGGAAAAACCAACCGGCAAAACACCGCCGCTTGCCGGGGTGATCTGAATCCGCCTTTGACATTCGAGGCAGAACCAAAAAAAAACGCCCGCACGAAGCGGGCGTTAAGTTATTGAGGCAGGTTTCATACAGGCAAGAAACCTATCGAGCAGTGCAACCTTTATACGCAATTCCGCCGCTACGTCCAAGCTAAAAGTTTGAAAAGACGCGAAACCCTAGATAGGTTAAACGTTAATAAAATAAGGCCTGAGCAGGATTGTTGCCAAAGTGCGTCCAGTTTTTTTCCAATACTTCCGCCCTGTGCTGGCGGGAATCGCAACCGTTTTTGCCGCTGAAATAGCGTCCGCAGAATCGGCCCATGGCATAGCTATGTATGGAGAGCCCGCTCTTCCACCGGATTTTGTGTCTCTGCCTTACGTGAACCCCGAAGCGCCCAAAGGCGGCCGGGTGGTGTTCGGCAACACCGGCGGCTTCGACAGCCTGAACCCGTTCATTCAGAAAGGCACCGTGCCCTGGCAGATGCGGTTTTGGGGCTACGAGGGGCTGATGGGCCGATCTCAGGACGAACCCTTCTCGCTTTACGGGCTTCTGGCCGAATCGGTTGAGACCGCGCCGGACCGATCATGGGTTGAATTCTCACTTAGGCCCGAGGCCCGATTCTCGGACGGCAGCCCGGTCACGGTCGAGGATGTGATCTGGTCGTATGAGACCTTGGGCACCCAAGGGCACCTGCGCTATCGCGGGTTGTGGGGCAAAATCGCCAACATCGAACAGACCGGACAGCGCTCGCTTCGTCTGACATTTTCGGACCCGGATCGCGAGCTGGCCCTGGTAGCGGGGCTGCGTCCGATCCTGAAAAAGGCACAATGGGAAGGTAAGAGTTTTGCCGACGGCAAGTTGCAAGACATTCCCATCGGCACCGGGGCCTATGTGGTCGATGATTACGAGGCCGGGCGCTATGTGAGTTTCAAGCGCAACCCCGACTATTGGGCTCAGGACCTGCCCCTGCGCCGCGGCACGCGTAACCTTGATGAGATGCGGATCGACTTTTACGGCGATCAGGCGGTTCTGTTCGAAGCCTTCACCGCGGGCGAGCTGAGCGCGGTGCGTGAATTCAACGCCGAGAACTGGGCTACCAAGTACAACTTCCCCGCTGCCCAACGGGGTGATGTGGTCAAGACCGAGATACCGCATGAAAAACCCTCGGGCATGACGGGTTTCGTGATGAACACACGACGCCCCCTGTTTCAGGATTGGCGCGTACGCGAGGCGCTGACGCTGGCGTTCAATTTCGAGTTCATCAACGACACGATGACAGGCGGCGCACAGCCGCGCATCACGTCTTATTTCTCGGGCTCCGATCTGGCGATGCTGCCGGGTACGGCCGAGGGTCGTGTTCAAGAGCTGCTGACCCCCTTTGCCGACATCCTGCCCGCAGGCACGATCGAAGGCTACACCCTGCCCCAAAGCGACGGCAGCAGCCGCAACCGCAAGAACCTGCGCAAGGCGATCAAACTACTGGCTGAGGCGGGATGGACCGTGCAAGACGGCGTGCTGCGCAATGACCAGGGTGAGCCGTTCGACTTCACCATCCTCATGCGTCAGGGCGACAGTGGCAACCTGACCGTGACCGAGATCTACAGCCAGGCGCTTGCTCGTCTGGGCATTAAGGTGACTGAAGCAAAAGTTGACAACGCGCAATACACGGGTCGACTGGCTGAGCTGGATTTCGACATGACGCCGTTCCGTCGCGCGCTGTCGCTGTCTCCGGGCAATGAACAGCGGCTCTATTGGGGCAGCGCCGTGACCGATACGCCGGGCACCCGCAACTTGATGGGCATCGATGACCCGGCTGTGGATGCTATGATCGACGCCATGCTGAACTCGCAAACGCGCGAGGATTTTGTTGCAGCCACCCGCGCATTGGACCGGGTGCTGACTGCTGGGCGCTATGTCATCCCGATCTGGAGCTTTGATGTGGGCCGCATCGCGCACATCAAAGAGCTCAAGTATCCCGACACGTTCCCGATCTACGGCGACGGCCCCAGCTACATGCCCGAGGTCTGGTGGTATCAGGATTGACCTGATCTTTCTATTTCCATATTTCATGAAATATGGAAATAGCGATTCACGACAAACTATCTGCTCTGGCGCACCCCAACCGGCTTGAGGTGTTTCGCCTGCTCATGCGCCGATACCCTGATGCGGTGCCGGCCGGGCAAATTGCGCAGGCGCTGGATCTGAAACCCAATACGGCGTCGGTCTATCTGTCGGCGCTGAAAAAAGCGGGGCTGATCGAACAGACCCGCACCGGCACGTCGTTGCAGTACACCACCAACCTGGGCGAAGTTCGGGGGCTGTTTGACGGCTTGCTTGGCGGCTGCTGCCAAAGCCGCCCCGATCTTTGCGTTCCGACCACGCTCCCGGAGACACCGATCATGACGGACACCACACGTCGGCTGAATGCCCTCTTTATCTGCACCGGAAATTCTGCCCGCTCGCTGATGGCGGAATCGATCCTGCGCACCGAAGGACTGGGCCGGTTCAACGCCTTCTCTGCGGGAACAATGCCCTCGGGCCAGCCGCATCCAAAGGTGATCGAGCTTTTGGGGTCGAAAGGTCACGACATTGGCCAGTTGCGATCTAAATCGGTGGACGAATTCAATAGTGATGAAGCCCCGAAGATGGATTTCGTCTTTACCGTGTGTGACCACGCCGCGAACGAGGAATGCCCCACTTGGCCCGGTCAGCCGATGAGCGCCCATTGGGGCCTGCCCGACCCGGTCAAGGCCGGTGGGACAGATGCGCAACGGAACCTGGCGTTCCAACAGGCCTATGGTCTTTTGCGCAACCGCATCACCGCCTTTGTCAGCCTGCCGTTCGAAACCCTCGACCGGATCAGCCTGCAACATCAAATCGACGACATCGGACGCCAGACCGATGCGTCCGAGCCTGAATAACCAAAACATGGGACGTGTGACATGAACATCCTGGTACTCTGCACGGGCAATTCCGCGCGCTCGATTCTGCTGGAATCGATTTTCAACACCGAAGGGGCCGGTCGCGTCCGCGCTTTTTCTGCCGGCTCTCAGCCATCCGGCAAGGTGCACCCGCAATCGCTGGTGCTGTTGGGCAAAGAAGGTCACGATACGTCTAACGCCCGTTCCAAAAGCTGGGACGAGTTCGGCGCCGAGGACGCGCCCGAGATGGACATAGTGATCACTGTCTGCGGGTCCGCCGCAGAAGAAACCTGCCCCATCTGGCCCGGCGCCCCCGTGCGCGCCCATTGGGGTGTCGAAGACCCGGCAGCCGCCGAGGAACCCGATTGGGACACGGCATTCCGCACCGCCTATAACACCTTGGGCAAGCGTGCTGCGGCGCTTCTGGAATTGCCCATCGAAACCATGAACCAGACCGAGCTGTCGACACAGCTCAAGCGCATTGGAACCCTGACATGAACCCCCGCAAGCTATTTGCCGAATTCCTGGGCACCGCATTTCTACTGATCGGAGTTGTCGGCTCGGGCATCATGGCGCAGACTCTGTCGGATGGGAACATCGCCCTGGCGTTGCTGGCCAATGCGATCGCCACGGGCTGTATGCTCTATGCCATCATCACCACGCTTGGCCCGGTGTCAGGCGCGCATTTCAACCCTGCCGTGACACTCGCCTTCGCCCTGCGCGGTGAACACCCCTGGAGCGCGGTTGCCCCCTACATGATTGTCCAGATCGCGGGCGGTATCATCGGGGTTTGGGCCACGCACATGATGTTCGATCAGAGCATTCTGCAGACCTCGACCACCATGCACCGGACCGGAGGCGCGCAGTGGTTTTCCGAGATTATCGCCACGCTTGGCCTTTTGTTCGTGATCTTTGGGGGTATCCGTCACAGGCCAGACGCCGTGCCACCACTGGTCGGCCTCTATATCACAGGCGCCTATTGGTACACGTCATCGACCAGCTTTGCGAACCCCGCCGTGACCATCGCACGCGGCTTCAGCGACACCTTCGCGGGCATCTATCCTGGCCATATCGCGATGTTCATCGTGATGCAGATCATCGCGGTCTTCATTGGCCATGTGGTGCTGAACTGGCTGTTTGCCGAGACCGACGACTGACCCAACAGTCAACCCCAAACCGACAATCGCCCCCTTGCACACGCATGGGGCGATTACTTTTTGGTCAACAAGCCCATTTTTCGTGCGACATTTTGCCCGATCATCATAGAGCTGTTACATTTCTAGGCTGATCAACGGGAGGAGCGTTTCTGTCACTCTATCAAGGAATGCTCAATGATGATGAATTGGTCCGAGCTAACCCAGAACTGGGCGCAAGCGTTTCCTCGCGTCAAATCGCGGTTTCCGCAGCTCGACGAGGCCGACGCGCCGTTTTTGAAACTCGACCGATCCCGGTTCGAGGCTTATCTGGCTGAAAAGCACCAACTGACCCTGACCGAGGCCCGCGAGGAGTTCGAGGACTTCTTGTTTGTGGAATCCTTGGGCCGCGAGATCGCAGATTAACCGGTCACGCCAGTGACGTGACCCATAAGATCGTCGCATCCTCGTCACTGACCGAGATCACGTTGTGGCCCATGGCGGCGTCGTAATAGGCGCTGTCACCCCTGCGCATTTCGACCGGTTCGTAGAATTCTGTGTAGAGCCGCACAACACCGGTCAGCACATACAGAAACTCTTCGCCATCGTGGCGAACCCAACCGTCGAACTCTTCCATATTGCGTGCCCGCACCCGGGCGCGATAGGGCAGCATGGTCTTCTTTGTCAGCGTATCGGCCAGCAGTTCATGCTCGTAGGTGGCCGTTGCATGCGCAGCGCCATCGCCGAACTTGGTCACCGCCATGCGCCCGTTGATCTGATCCCGCTCGGGCGGGGTAAACAGCTGCGGCACCGAAATCTGCAAGCCAACCGCCAGTTTTTTCAACGCATCATATGTGGGCGACATCTGACCATTTTCGATCTTGGACAATGTCGAGCGTGCAAGCCCTGCCTGCGTCGCTGCCTGTTCCAACGTCCAGTCGCGGGCCTTGCGCAATTCGCGCACGCGCGCGCCCAAGTCCAAGGGTTCTGCGGTATCCTCGGCGCCTGAATCACGGGCGATGCGGATGATGGATTTTGGATCTCGGCCAGTCATGCGTGCTCTATACGGTGCCAAGCCTCTGCTTGCAACGCGCGGCCCGTCGGGCTAGCGATTGGCCATGCTTTCGATCTTTGACCAGGGGGCGTTCACGCCCTGCCCGACCCCGTTCAACCTGGCCGCCCATGTGACGCGCCATGCCGCTTCGCAACCTGACAAGGTGGCCCTGTCGGTTTTGCGCCGGGATGGCTCGGACGATTGGACATACCGCGCGCTCGAAGCCGCCATTCGTGGCACCGCAACGGGTTTGCAGCAGGCAGGCATTGCCCCGGGCCAGATCGTGCTCATGCGCCTTGGCAATACGGTCGATTTCCCGCTGGCCTATCTGGGCGCAATTGCCGCCGGGATCGTTCCGGTTCCGACCTCATCCCAGCTGACCGCACCCGAGACGCAAAAGATGATTGACGAGCTGTCGCCCGCCGCCATCCTACGCGATCCGGAAGTGGCCTGTGCCGATCATCCGTTGCAGATCGACATCGCGCAGCTGACCGCCATGCGGGACCTGCCGCCTGCCGAGTACGACATGGGCGACCCGAACCGGATGGCCTATGTGGTCTATACCTCTGGCACCTCGGGCAAACCCCGCGCCGTGGCCCATGCACACCGAGCGATCTGGGCGCGGCAGATGATGGTCGATGGCTGGTACGGGCTGACACCCGACGACCGCCTGTGTCACGCAGGCGCGTTTAATTGGACCTACACCCTGGGCACCGGGCTGATGGACCCTTGGGCCATCGGTGCCACGGCCCTGATCCCCGAGCCCGGGACCGATCTGGGTGATATCCCAACGCTACTAAAGGCACACAAAGCGACTATTTTTGCTGCGGCACCAGGCGTTTATCGCAAGTTCCTCGGCTCATCCTCCCCCCTTGACCTGCCCCATCTGCGCCACGGCCTGAGTGCCGGAGAGAAACTGCCGCGCGAACTGCACGCTCGGTGGACCACCGCCACCGGGACCGCGCTTTTTGAGGCCTATGGCATGTCTGAATGCTCGACCTTCATCTCGTCCAGCCCCGCACATCCGGCCCGGGGAGAGGCTTTGGGCCAACCGCAACCAGGCCGCAAGATCGCGATCCTTGGACCCGATGGCCCGGTGCCGCAGGGCGACGAAGGCACCATTGCCGTACACAGCTCAGATCCGGGCCTGATGCTCACCTACCTCAACGCCCCGGACGAAGCAGACGCCAAAATGCAAGGCGACTGGTTCCTGACCGGCGATCAGGGCGCCATGGCGGTCGATGGTCAGATCACCTATCTGGGGCGCGACGATGACATGATGAACGCCGGCGGCTATCGCGTGTCCCCGGTCGAGGTCGAGGACGCCCTGGCCAAACATCCCGGCATCACGCAAGTGGGCGCCGCCCAGGTCGAGGTCAAAGAGAACACATTTGTGATAGCTGCCTTCTATACCGGCCCTGAAACGCTGGACGTAGCCGAGCTGCGCGCCTATGTCGAAGCCAACCTGGCGCGGTACAAACAACCCCGCGCCTTTGTCCATCTCGAAACCCTGCCCGCAGGCGGCAACGGCAAGCTGTTGCGCCGCGCCCTGCCCGCTTATTTCAAGGCCCAGTGACCATGACCGACAAAACCGTCAAGCTCGACATCCTGTCCGACCCGATCTGCCCCTGGTGCTATATCGGAAAGACGCATCTGGACAAGGCCCTGGCATCGGTGCCCGGGCACCCCTTTGTCATCGAATGGCACCCCTTTCAGCTGAACCCCGACATGCCCGAAGGCGGCATGGACCGGCGCGAATACCTTGAAACCAAGTTTGGCGGCAAAGAAGGCGCCGTACGCGCGTATGCTCCCGTGGTTGAGCACGCTGAAAATGCAGGCCTGTCGATCAATTTCGAAGGGATGCAGCGCACCCCCAACACATTGGACGCGCACCGGCTGATCCATTGGGCCGGGACAGAAGGCAAACAGACAGCAGCCGTTGATGCCCTGTTCAACGCCTATTTTGTCGAAACCCGCGACATCGGTGATCATGACGTGCTGGCCGACATTGCAGATGGCATCGGAATGGATGCAGCTGTGGTGCGTAAGCTGCTGAAATCAGACGCGGATCGCGACCTCATGAAAGAACGTGACAGCCACTCGCGGCAGATGGGTGTGAACTCAGTTCCCACCTTCATCGTTGCCAATCAGCACGCTGTTCCCGGTGCCCAACCCCCAGAGTTGTGGCAAAAGGTGATCGCTGACATCATGTCTCAGATCGAGACTTAATCCACATTTTCACACAGGGTTCTGTGCATTTCTGTCGAGTGGCCCCGCGCCCGCTTGCATGATAGCGCGGGTGGGTAAGGAGTCCGCTCATGGCCGAACGTTTATCCAAGGTTGAGTTCATCGCACTGATCGCGGTGATGTTTGCCACCATTGCCTTTTCCATCGACGCGATGCTGCCAGCCCTGCCCGAAATCGGGGCAGAGCTAAGCCCTGACGACATCAACCGCGCACAGCTGATCCTGACATCATTTGTGTTGGGCATGGGCATCGGTACCTTCTTTACCGGCCCGCTGTCGGACACCTTTGGCCGCAAACCCGTACTTCTAATCGGGGCCGCACTTTATGTGCTGGCCTCGGGGTTGGCCTGGGCGGCCAGCTCGCTCGAACTGGTTTTGGCCGCGCGTGTGCTGCAGGGCATTGCCGCGGCAGCCCCACGCATTGTGGGCGTCGCCATCGTGCGAGACCTCTATTCGGGCCGTGAAATGGCACGGATCATGTCGATTGCGATGATGATCTTTACCCTGTTTCCTGCCTTTGCGCCCATGCTGGGGGCTGGTATCATATATTTCGTCGGCTGGCGCGGCATCTTTGCGGCCTTTGCCGTTTTTGGCTTGGTGATCATTTTCTGGACCGGCAACCGGTTGCCTGAAACCCTGCCCAAGCCAGAACGCCGCGCCTTTCGTCTGTCACTGATGATCGAAGCCGTTGGCGAGATGTTCCGCCATCCCACCGTACGCCTGTCGATCCTGGTGCAAACCCTGGCGCTCAGCATCCTGTTCACCATGCTGACGATGGTGCAGCCCGTCTATGATGTGATCTATGACCGGGCCGACAGCTTTCCGTTCTGGTTCGGCGCGGTCGCTTTCGTCTCGGGCAGTGCCAGCCTGCTGAATGCGGTACTGGTGGTGCGCGTTGGCATGCGGCGCCTGGTGACCTGGACCTTGGGCTCGCAGATTGTGCTGTCGGGCATCATGGTGGCGCTGACCACCGTTGATCTGCCGCTCGAAACCGGGTTTGCAGTCTTTGTCTTCTGGCAATGTACGGTGTTCTTCATGGCAGGTTTGACCATGGGCAACCTTCAGGCCATCGCGATGGAGCCGATGGGCCATATCGCAGGCATGGCGGCCTCGGTCATTGGTGCAATCTCCACGGTTATTGCAGCGGCCATTGCAGCCCCGGTGGGCCTGCTCTTTGACGGCTCTCTGGTGCCACTGACCGTTGCCTTGCTGGTGATGTGCATCGTGGGGTTCGGCCTGATGCTGCACATGGGCCGTGTGGAAAATCGCCTGCCTGCCTAAGGTGTTCTGACACGTCAAAACGCGCTACACTCTCGCCAGATTTTTTGGGGAGAGATTTTATGAGCGATTATTACGACCTCGGGCACCATACCTGCCCGATCACGACCAACAGTGATCAGGCGCAGGTGTGGTTCGATCGCGGCTTGAACTGGACCTACGGGTTCAACCATCAAGAGGCCGTCACCTGCTATCGCCGTGCGTTGGAGCATGACCCCGACTGCGCCATGGCGCACTGGGGCGTGGCCTATGCCGCGGGGCCGAACTACAACCTGCCGTGGGACCTGCTGGATGACAAAGGCCGTAAGGACGCCCTAGCCGATGCCTATGACGCGACCCAAGCTGCACTTGCGGCCATCGCGGGCTGCACCCCCGTCGAGCAGGCCCTGATCCGCGCCTTGCCCGCGCGCTACCCTCAGCGCGATCCCGGCGAAGACATGCAGGTCTGGGATCAAAACTACGCCGATGCCATGCGCGCAGCCTTTGCGTCTAATCCTGATCACCTGGACCTGCGCTCGATCTATGTGGAATCACTGCTGAACCTGACGCCGTGGAAGATGTGGGACCTGAAATCCGGCCTTCCCGCGGAAGGGGCCGCAACGCTTGAGGCGCAGGAGGTGCTGGAAACCGCCATGCGCGATGATCCGGCTGCGATGGTGCACCCCGGCCTGCTGCATCTGTACGTCCACTTGATGGAGATGTCGCCGACCCCCGAAAAGGCGCTGAAGGCCGGTGACGTCCTGCGTACACTGGTGCCGGATGCGGGCCATTTGGTGCATATGCCGACCCATATCGACGTGCTGTGCGGGCACTATCAGAATGTGGTCCATTGGAACCAAAAGGCGGTCGAGGCCGATCTGAAATATTACGAGCGCGAAGGCGCGTTCAACATCTACACCGGCTATCGCCAGCACGATTACCACTTTGTCATCTATGGCGCGCTGTTCGTGGGACAGATGCAGCCCGCCTTGGACGCGGTGCAAGGCATGATCGACACGGTGCCCGAGGACATGTTGCGTATGCCCTCTCCGCCGATGGCCGATTTTTTTGAAAGTTATATGGCGATGAAGCCGCATATCCTGATCCGCTTTGGCCGCTGGCAAGAGGCGATCGAGATGGAACTGCCCGAGGATCAGGAGCTGTTCCTCACATTGACCGCCAACACCCATTACGCGCGCGCCGTGGCCTATGCTGCAACCGGACAGATCGCCAATGCCGAGGCCGAAGAGCAGCTGTTTCTGGCCGCCAAGGAGCGGGTGCCTGAAACCCGGCTGCTGCACAACAACCGGGTCATTGATCTGCTTGAAATCGCACACGAAATGCTGCGGGGAGAGATCGAGTATCGCAAAGAGAACTATGACGCTGCCTTTGCCCACTTGCGCCGCTCGGTCGAGTTGGACGATGATCTGCCCTACGATGAACCCTGGGGCTGGATGCAGCCCGCCCGCCATGCTCTTGGCGCACTGCTGTTCGAACAGGGCCATATGACCGAGGCCGAAGCGGTTTACCGCGCGGATCTGGGTCTTGGCGGATCGCTCAGCCGCGCCAGCATCCATCCTGATAACGTGTGGAGTTTGAAGGGCTTACACGACTGTCTTAAAGAACGCGGCGAGACGGTCGAAATCATCCAAATCAAACAGCGACTGGATTTCGCACTGGCTCGGGCCGATACCAGCGTGGCGGCGTCCTGTTTCTGCGCGCAGGCCGCCATGAAGGCAGCGTCGTGATCAGTCAGCCAGAGCGGGAAAAGTAAATCGGCGCGGGCCGCCATTGTCCGGCCCGTCAAAAAACACCAGCACCGACCCGTCGCTGCGGGTCGGGTCGCGCATCAAGCCCTCAGCCTTCCACTTGCGTTTCTTGGGCTCGATCTGGGACAGAAGGTCGACCGCGTCCGAACCCGGTGTCCAACGATGAATGGCATAGTCGTCGGTCAGATGCGGGCTGTCGCCGCCACATTTCTTTTCCTGCTTCTTTTTCCTGGGCGCCTTGGCCCCTGCATCGCCCACCAACAACAGCAGGCTGTCGCCCCATTGCTCCATCCCGCGAATGCCACGACCACCGTGGGGGTGTCTAGAGCAATGCGGTGCAGTTCCGCTGCGTCCCAATCTTGCGCCTGCAGCGCATCAAAATCGATCTGCAGGATCAACACACTCGGTGACCCATCAGGATAAGGCGCGCGAAAGCCAAAAAAGACCTGATCCCCGATCGCGGCCACGCCTTCGATGTTCAGACCATTTTGTTGCAATGGTTGATGAAACGACGCGCGCAGCACATCGAATTTTGCAAAGACCGGCTGGAGAGAGATCGGCTGTGTCGTCAGGGGCGTTTGCGTGCCCAACACGTCAGGCGACCCGACATAGATCTGTTCGTTGTGCTCGCGAACCTTGCATTTTTGCCGTGACACGGAATGCGAGCCGACTGCGATCAGATGACCATTGACCGAGGTGATCCCCTCGACATCCAACTCATCCGTGTCGCGCCTTTTGGGCGTGTCCCACAGATAGAGCCGTCCACCGGTTTCAATCTCATCCTCATCAACCCGGAAACTCTGGATATACCGCACCTCGTCCGAGGCGGTGAAACAGATATCCACCGACGGGCAATGCGCCGCGCTCAGGTTCTGCGCGGCGAAAGGAACAGGATCATCCTTGGCATATTCATCGAATTGACCGCGCACGTCCAAAGACTGTCCCGCATCCGAGAGCACGAAAGACGGGATAGAAACTGCAAACACCAGTGAAAACAGACCCAACCGCATATCAATCACCTAAACAGCTGTGATCGAGGTTAGCACAAAAACCTTTGCAAATCAGCCTTTTGCTTTGGCCTTTTTCTTTTCGGCGATCAGCTTTTCTGCCAGGTCGCGGGCGATGGCAAAGGCACCTTTGATCTTGTCGCTGTCTTTTTTCCAATCCCGGCGCACGACGATCTTGTTGTCCTTGACCTTGGCCAGCCCGTTCTGACCTTGGATGAATTCCACCAGCCCTTGGGGCGAGCCGTATTTGTCGTTGTGGAACTGGATTGTCGCGCCCTTTGGGCCGCCATCAAGTTTCGAGATGCCCGCGCGTTTGCACATGGCCTTGATACGTACCACCAGCAACAACGTGTTGACCTCTTTCGGCAGCTTGCCGAAGCGGTCGATCAACTCGGCGGCAAAACCCTCCAGTTCGACCTTGGTCGAGAGCGACGAGAGACGGCGATAAAGCCCGAGGCGCACGTCCAGGTCAGGGACATAAGCGTCAGGGATCAGCACAGGCACGCCCAGATTGATCTGCGGCGCCCATTGGTCGTCACTGTCCGACAGCCCCTCCATCTCGCCTGCCTTGATCTTGGCAATCGCCTCTTCCAGCATCGACTGGTACAGTTCATACCCCACATCGCGCATCTGGCCCGACTGTTCCTCGCCCAGCAGATTTCCGGCACCCCGAATATCCAGGTCCTGTGACGCCAGCGTGAACCCTGCCCCGAGCGTATCGAGCGACCCCAGAACCCGCAGACGTTTTTCAGCAGCTGGCGTCAGTTTCATGCGCGGTTTTGTGGTCAGATAGGCATAAGCACGGGTTTTAGAACGGCCCACACGGCCCCGGATCTGATAGAGTTGCGCAAGACCAAACATGTCGGCACGATGCACGACCATCGTGTTGGCCGTTGGAATGTCCAACCCGCTTTCGACAATCGTCGTGGCCAACAGCACGTCATACTTGCCGTCGTAAAAAGCGTTCATCCGATCATCCAGCTCACCCGCCGCCATCTGGCCATGAGCGACCATATAGGTCAGCTCTGGCAGTTGTTCCTTCAGGAACGCCTCGATGTCGGGCAGGTCACTGATGCGTGGCACCACATAAAAGCTCTGCCCGCCGCGGTAATGTTCCCGCAGCAGCGCCTCGCGGATGGTGACGGCATCGAATTCGCTGACGTAGGTGCGGATCGCCAGACGATCGACCGGCGGTGTGCCAATGATCGACAGATCTCGTACCCCGGTCAGCGACAGTTGCAGGGTGCGTGGGATCGGCGTTGCGGTCAGGGTCAGCACGTGGATGTCGCTGCGCAGCTGTTTCAGGCGCTCTTTGTGCGCCACACCGAAATGCTGTTCCTCATCGATGATCAAAAGCCCGAGATTGTTGAACCGCACGCCCTTGGCCAGCAGCGCATGGGTGCCCACCACAATGTCCACCGTGCCACGCGCCATGCCGTCGCGGGTTTGTTGCGCCTGTTTGCCGGACACAAACCGACTGAGCTGGCGCACTTCGAGCGGGAAGCCCCGGAACCGTTCGGCAAAGCTGGCGGCGTGTTGGCGCGCGAGCAGCGTCGTTGGCGCGACGACCGCCACCTGCACCCCGGACATGGCGGCCACAAAAGCCGCCCGCATGGCGACCTCGGTTTTACCAAAGCCCACGTCGCCGCAGATCAGACGATCCATCGGCTGACCCGAGTGCATGTCGTCCATCACCTCGCCAATGGCGCGCAACTGGTCGTCGGTTTCCTGATAAGGGAACCGCGCGCTGAACTCCTCCCAAGCATGCGACGGCGGGTCCATGATGGGCGCTTTGCGCAAGGCACGTTCGGCTGCAATGCGGATGAGCCGATCCGCCATCTCGCGGATGCGCTCTTTGAGCTTAGCTTTCTTCGCCTGCCATGCGCCGCCGCCCAACCGGTCGAGCAGCCCCTCGTCGTGGCCATACTTCGACAGCAGTTCGATGTTTTCGACTGGCAGATAGAGTTTCGCCTGTTCGGCATACTCCAGCAAGATGCACTCATGCGCCGCCCCAGCCGCCGTAATCACCTCGAGCCCCCTGTAGCGGCCAATGCCGTGATCCACATGCACCACCAGATCACCGGGCGAAAGCGACTGCGTCTCAGTCAGGAAGTTCTCGGCCTTGCGCCGTTTCTTGGGTGCGCGGATCAACCGGTCGCCCAACACGTCCTGTTCGGCAATCACCGTCACATCGGGTGTGGTGAAGCCATGCTCGAGTGCCCAGACCGCCAGATGCAGACCGCGCTTACCAAGGCGCGTTCCGTCCAGGATCGGGATCGCTTCGGCCAGGCCTTCATCCTCGATCAACCCCGTCAGGCGTTCGCGCGCCCCTTCAGAGTAAGAGGCGACAACCACCGGCCCCTCCGCCATGCGGGCCTTGATGTGATCGGCCAAAGCCCCGAACAGGCTGATGTTTTCCTGTTGCCGCTCAGGTGAGAAGTTGCGCCCAATGCGCCCGCCCGCGTCGATGACACCAGGACCAGAGGCTTGCGGCAGCGGGTTGAACTGCAGCACGCGTCGGTCAGCAACCACCTGTTCCCAAGCACCGTCATCCAGATAGAGCAGATCGGGCGGCGTTGGTTTATAAACGCTGTCCATCCGCGACTTGGTCTGCAGCGCATGTTGGCGCGTCTCATACTGATCGGCGATGCTGTCCCAACGGGCCAGACGCGCAGGTGTCAGTTGATCATCCAGCGTTATCGACGCCTGCGGCAGGTAATCAAACAGCGTTTCCAGTTTTTCATGGAAGAAGGGCAGCCAATGCTCGATACCCTGATGCTTGCGACCAGCACTCACCGCTTCATAAAGCGGATCGTCGGTGCCTGCGGCGCCAAATTCGATGCGATAGTTCTGGCGGAACCGGGTGATTGCGGCGTCATCCAGAATGACCTCGCTCACCGGGGCCAGTTCGATGATGTCTAGCTTCTCGGTTGTGCGCTGGCTGACCGGATCAAAGCGACGCGCGCCATCCAGAACATCGCCAAAGAAATCAAGCCGAACCGGACCACCTTCGCCCGGTGGAAAGATGTCGATGATACCGCCCCGGATCGCATAGTCACCAGGTTCCATCACCGTCGGGCTTTGGCTGAACCCCATGCGCACCAGGAAGTTGCGCAGCGCCTCTTCGTCCACTTGATAATTCACACGCGCGGTAAAGGCTGCCTCGCGCAGCACATCGCGCGCGGGGACCCTCTGTGTTGCGGCGTTCAATGTGGTGAGAAGCACAAAGCGCTCGGGCATCTGGTGCACCAGCGCAGCCAGTGTCGCCATCCGTGCCGCCGAGATGTCAGCATTGGGCGACACCCGATCATAAGGAAGACAATCCCAGCCGGGAAACACAAAGACCGGCATGTCAGGGGCAAAGAATGACAGTGCGGCGCGGGTCGCCTCCATCCGCTTGTCGTCACGTGCGACATGCAAAACGGGACCGCCGCTGCGTGCCACCTCGTTCAGGATCAACTGCGCGTCGAACCCTTCGGGCGCACCGCCCACGGTGATATGGTTCTGTGCTGTCATAACCTTGGACCCCTGTTGCGGATCACCCCAGAACACCGATGGACAAGTTCTGATACATTCCAAATAGCGCGGTCACAAAGATCGAGATCATGCCGATGATCTGGGTATAGATCCGACAGCGCGTCAACCGCTTGGACAAATCCGCATCCTGCAGGTCTTCGCGACGGATACGGCGTGCGGTCGACAGATTGATCAAACCCACCAAGGACATCGGAAACCCGATCAGAAACAGAGCCTGGGCGAATTCGACCCAATAATAGAACCCCAGCACCGCCAGCGTCGACAAGGCGAAGCAGACAAACCCCAAAATCCAAATGCCCGACACATCCGTCACATAGAGGACGCGATTGACATTCACCCGGGTGATGTCGTGCAGATCCACCGCGGCCTGCCCCCCAACCCGACGCGCCCGCACGACCATGTCGAACGGAACCCCCAGAACCCAATGACTTGCCGAAGACCAAACCACCGCCAAAGCGATCCAGAACCACAGGTTCGAAAAACTCCGCATGTCGATCAGCTCGAAAATCGAGGAATACCAGTTCACTTACCTTGCCCCTGTGCTCGCGGTCCTTTTTCGTCTCATACCGGCCAAACGCGGCCATTGGTACTCTTGAAGACCGAAGCAATTCCATGCCACCCAATGGGCAATTGTGCAAGGAGTCCGCGCCATGAAACCGACGATTGCCCCCTATCCGGCAGCCCGCGCCCGCAGAACCCGCCAATCCGAGGCCATTCGCGGCCTCGTGCGTGAGAACGTGTTGACCGTCAATGACATGATCTGGCCCGTCTTTGTACGCGACGGCGAAGGCATCGAAGAGCCGGTGCCGTCGATGCCAGGTGTTGTGCGGCGCTCTGTCGATCTGATTGCCAAGGCGGCGGTCGAGGCGCAGGCCCTTGGCATTCCGGCCATCTGCATCTTTCCCTACACCGATGCCAGCCTGAAGACCGAGGATTGTGCCGAGGCCTGGAACCCGGACAACCTGTCGAACCGCGCTATACGCGCGATCAAGGCCGCCGCCCCCGATATTGCGGTGATGACCGATGTGGCGTTGGACCCCTACAACATCAACGGGCACGATGGGTATGTCGAAGATGGCGAGATCGTGAACGACCGCACGATCGAGGCCCTGGTCAAGATGACCCTGGCACAGGCTGATGCGGGCGCAGACATTATCGGACCGTCGGACATGATGGACGGGCGGATCGGATCCATGCGGCAGGCGCTTGAAGGGGCCGGCCACCACAACGTTATGATCCTGAGCTATGCGGCCAAATATGCCAGTGCGTTTTACGGACCGTTCCGCGATGCGGTCGGGGCTTCGGGCGCTTTGACGGGGGACAAGAAGACGTACCAGATGGATCCCGCCAACGGGAACGAGGCGCTGCGAATGATCGAACGCGATCTGACCGAGGGCGCGGATATGGTCATGGTGAAACCCGGCATGCCCTACCTAGACATCTGCCGCCGCGTGAAAGACGGCTTTGGCGTACCAACCTACGCCTATCAGGTGTCGGGCGAATACGCGATGGTGCAGGCGGCGGCGCAAAACGGCTGGATCGATGGCGAAAAGGTCATGCTCGAAAGCCTCATGGCGTTCAAACGCGCAGGCTGTGACGGGGTGCTGACCTATTTTGCCCCGGCTGTAGCCAAGATTTTGCAAGGCTAAGGGGCAATCTGACGCAAATTTCATGGCGGCAACCCGCCTAAGCAGCGCTCTGCCCCCGTGACAGAGCGTCATTATCGGCGTAAAGTCGCGCGAAGACCGGAAAAAACCGGCTTACTCAGGCACGAATACAGAGAAAACATCATGAGCAGTCCCATCACATCCCGCGCGACCCCGCGCGTCTCGCGTCGCGGTTTTGGCCTTGGTCTGGCCGGGCTTACCCTGACCGCAGCCTGCGGCAATGGCGTCGGCAACAACAATGGCGCAACCATCGACGCACGCGTGGATTCGACGCTGAACGAAATGTACAGCCAGTTCCCCAACACCATCGAAATCGCCAACAAGGCTTCCGGTATGCTGGTCATGCCGCTTCTGACCGAGGCCGGTTTCGTCGTTGGGGCCGGATACGGCCAAGGCGCACTGCGCATCAATGGCGTGACGGTCGACTATTACTCGGCCGTCAAAGGCAGTGCCGGGTTCCAGATCGGTGCCCAACAATATGCCCACGTGCTGTTTTTCATGACCCAGGACGCGCTGAACGAGTTCCGCCAATCCAGCGGCTGGTCCGCCGGTGCCGACCTGGAATATGTGGTCAGCGACCAGGGTGATTCACTTGCCGCCGACACCAACACCCTGCGCTCGCCTGTTCTGGCAGCCGTATTTGGCCGGGCCGGTCTGCGCGTTGGTGCAACGCTGGAAGGGACCAAATACACCCGCATCATTCCCTGATCGGTGCATGGCTTGAACGCCTTGACGCAAAATTGCAAAGGCCTGCTGTCACGGCAGGCCTTTTCGCTGTCTTCACCATGATTTAGGGTGCCCAACTAACGCCCACATTTCTCTTATGGACGGGACCCGAATGGCTCTTCTGTTTCGTTGGCTTCTGCGCATTGCCGCCGGTTTGATCGGCCTGGTCGTCGCCGGTGTGGTGCTGGTCTATTTCCTAGCCAGCCAATCGCTTCCCGAATACGACCAGACGGTCGAGGTTCAAGGCCTTGATGCGCCGGTTGAGATCGTGCGCGACAACGCCAATGTGCCGCATATCTTTGGCCAATCCGACCCCGATGTGTTCTTTGGCATGGGATACGCCCATGCCCAGGACCGCCTGTGGCAGATGACGATCTTTCGTCGCACCGCCCAAGGTCGGCTATCCGAGGTGTTTGGCGAGCGCACTGTGCGCATCGACCGCCTGATGCGGCGCTTGGACCTGTATTCCTTGGCCTTGCAATCGGTCGACGTACAATCCGACTACACCAAGACAGCTTTGCGCGCCTATGCTGCGGGCGTGAATGCACGTCTGGCTGAGATCAACGAAGAGGCTCTGGGACGCGGTGCACCCGAGATGTTCCTGTTCAACGCCCCAATTGCGCCCTGGCAACCCGGCGACAGCCTGGCGATCATCAAGCTGATGGCACTGCAACTGACCGGCCATCTGGAAGAAGAGGTTCTGCGCGCCCGCACCTCTTTGATGCTCAACAATTCCGACCGCCTGCGGGACATACTGCCCGACATTCCCGGCACCGGCATTGCCGCCCTGCCCGAGTACGCCAGCCTGTTCCCGGATTTGCCGCGTTATGCCCAAGGCACGCCGATGCCAACCTCTCCGCTGTCGCCCTTTCCAAAGCGCGGACTTTCCGGGGCCTCGAACGCCTGGGCCGCTGATCCCTCGCGATCTGCCGCGGGTGGCACCTTGCTGGCCAATGATCCGCATTTGGGCTTTGCCGCGCCTTCGACCTGGTATCTGGCCCGGCTCGAGTTGCAGGACGGCGGCATCATCGGAGCCGGCATTCCCGGCGTTCCATCCATCCTGATTGGACGGAGCAACAACATGGGTTGGGGCCTGACAGCATCCTACGCGGACGACCAGGACCTGTTCATCGAACAGCTCAACCCGCAAAACCCCGAAGAGTATCTGACCCCCGACGGGTTCAAAACGTTTGAAACCCGCCCCTCGATCATCGAGATCATGGATGCCGCGCCGATCACGCTGACCCTGCGTTGGACGGAAAATGGCCCGGTCCTTCCGGGCAGCATGTATGATCTGGCCACCGTGACACCGCCGGGCCATGTGGTCTCGCTCGGCTGGACCGCACTCAGCCCACGCGACAGCTCTCTGACGGCATCAATGGACTTGATGCGATCGAACACCGTACGCGAGGCGATCCGCGCGGCCGAAACCTTTGTTGCGCCATCGCTCAACCTGACCGTGGCAGACAGCGACGCGGTTGGCCTCAAGATGATCGGCGCTGTCCCGCGCCGTGACCCGCGCCACCAGAGCAAGGGGCGTTTGCCGTCGCAGGGATGGCGAGCCGAAAACCGCTGGCTGGGGCGCGCGCCTTATGCCGCCAACCCGCAGTTCGTCAGCCCCCGTGGTGGCCTGTTGGGCAACACCAACAACAAGCTGCTGGAACGTCCATTTCCGAACCATGTCTCGTACATCTGGGGCGACACCCAGCGGGTGAACCGCTGGCAACGGCTGATGCAGTCGCGCCAGGTCCACACCCGCGACAGCTTCATCGAAGCCCAACTGGACCCCGTCAGCCCCACGGCGCGCACGTTGTTGCCGCTTATCGGCGCGGATCTGTGGTTCACCGGACAGGCTGCGCCCGATGGTACCCCTGCACGTCAGCGGCAGATCGCACTGGCCCTTCTGGCTGAATGGAACGGCGAGATGAACGAGCATCTGCCCGAACCTCTGATCTATGCCGCCTGGTTGCGGGCATTGCAAAAACGCCTGATCACGGACGAGTTGGGGCCACTTGCCAAGGAATTCAAACATGTCGAGCCGCTCTTTATCGAGCGTGTCTATAGGAATGTGAACGGTGCCTCGGTCTGGTGTGACGTCCGGCAGAGTGCTCCGGTCGAGACCTGCACCGAAATGGCGCAGCTGGCGCTGGATGACGCGCTGGTCTGGATCGAGGAGCGTTATGGCTCGGCCCTGGAATCGCTGCGTTGGGGCGATGCGCATCAGGCCACCCATGATCACCCGACCTTGGGCAAGGTGCCCGTCTTGCGCTTTTTTGTGAACATCCGCCAATCCACCAGCGGCGGTGACAACACGCTGCAACGGGGGCGGACGTCCGGCGAGGACCCGAACCCGTTCTACAACGTGCACGGTGCAGGTTATCGCGGCGTCTACGACTTTGCCGACCCCGACAGTTCGGTCTTCATAACCTCGACCGGTCAATCCGGCCATTTCCTGTCGCGCCACTATGACGACATGGCACAGCTGTGGCGGCGCGGAGAGTACATTCCGATGTCGCTGGACGCCGAACTTGCGCGGGCCGCCGCCGTTGGGGTCACGGTTCTGCAACCTGCGCCATAGACGCAACGCTGTCATTTCGCGTAGGGTTCCTGAAACGGGAGAGAGACACGATGGCGACTGCGCAAGACATCTTACAAAAGCTGGCGCGGGATTATGCGCTGGCCTGGAGTTCCGGCGAACCCGAGGCTGTGGCCTCGTTCTTTGCCGTCGACGGCGAAATCGTGATCAACCGTGGTGATCCAATCAAGGGCCGTGCAGCCGTGGCCGAAATGGCCGCTGGGTTCTATGCCGAGTTCCCGGACTTGGAGGTGCGCTGCGATCTGATGCGCAAGGCCGGGTCACATGCCGTTTTCATCTGGACGCTCGAGGGGCACCACGCCGAGACCAAGAACCTTGTCGTTGTTGGCGGTTGGGAAGAATGGGACCTGAACGACGAGCTGCAGGTCGTGTCTTCGAAGGGCTGGTTCGACGCCGACGATTACCAAAGGCAGATCGACGGCGCATGACCGCCCCGCTGTCCAGCGTACTCGACACCAGAATTCCGATTCTTTCCGCGCCTATGGCCGGCGCTGCCGGGCCTGATCTGGTGGCTGCTGTGTGCAACGCGGGTGGCTATGGTGTTCTGCCCCTTTGGCACAAGCCCATGGATGGGTTTGTTGCCGATCTGGCTCAGGCCCAAGCAGCCACGCAGCAAAATTTCGCGGTCAACATCAACGTGGCAAACCCCTACAAGGACCAGCTGCAAGCCTGCATTGATCACAAGGTGCACGCCGTATCCTTGTTCTGGGGCATGGACACGGATGCCATCGATATGGCCAAGGATGGAGGTCTCAAGGTTTTATACAGCGTTGGCACCTCTCAAGAAGCCAAAGCCGCCGAAGCGGCTGGCGCCGACGTTATCGTCGCCCAAGGGTGGGAGGCCGGCGGTCATGTCTGGGGTCGTGTTTCCAGCTTGGCCTTGATCCCAGCAGTGGTGGATGCCGTCAACATTCCGGTCGTGGCGGCGGGCGGCATCGCGGATGGGCGCGCCATGGCGGCAGCCATGATGCTTGGCGCCTCTGGTGTTTGGGTCGGCACGCGCTTTTTGGCCAGCACAGAGGCCACGATCCATGAAACCTATCGCCAACGCATCCTGGACGCCCGCGAAGATCAGACCGAGTGGTATCACGAGCTGTACGACATCTCTTGGCCCGACGCCCCACATCGCGCGCTGAAAAACTCGACTTCCCAAGGCTGGCACCAGGCCGGAGCACCCAAACCCGGTCAACGACCGAACGAGGGGCAAGTCATCGGCCATCGACCAAACGGCGACCCAGTCGAGCGCTATCAAAGTTACACGCCGTTTTCCGGCACCACGGGGGACGTGGATGCCATGTCGCTGTGGTCCGGCCAAGGGGTTTCACAGGTGCGGCAGGTCATGAGTGCGGCTGAGATTGTCGATGAACTGTATCGGGACGCGCAGACCGCCCTGCAAAACGGGCGGTCCATTCTTTAACCGGCGTGCCTAGGCCCCCATAGCGTTATACTGCGCCTCTTGCTTGTCGGTCCACAGGACCGTGACCTTGAAACCAGTTTCGGTCTGCTCTTCGTCCTGCACGATATCCTGCTGAAACAGCCACGCACGTTGGCGCCCTTGGGCAAAGCCAAGCTCCAACTCGGACAAATGCCGCGCGCCTTGCAGTTTGACCGCGACGGCTTCGAGCAAGTCATCCAGCCCCTGCCCGGTCAGCGCCGAGATGGCATAGATGTCATCTTCGCGCTCGGCGCGCGCAATCACGGCTTCGCGGTCGTCTGGTTCCAGCTGATCCAGCTTGTTCCAAACCTCGATCCGGGGACGTTCATCATCCAGACCAAGCGAACCCAGAATAGTCTCGACATCCTGAGCCTGGGCCTCGGTATCATCGTGGCTGATGTCGCGCACATGGACGACCAGATTGGCCCCCAGCACCTCTTCCAAAGTGGCGCGGAAGGCAGCAACCAACTCGGTCGGCAAGCTTGAGATGAAACCCACGGTGTCGGACAGGATCACCTCGGGCCCATCTGGCAGCACAACGCGGCGCATGGTCGGATCCAGCGTGGCAAAGAGCATGTCCTTGGCCATCACATCCGCACCCGTCAGCCGGTTGAACAGCGTCGACTTGCCTGCGTTGGTATAGCCCACAAGTGCAACGATCGGATACGGCACCTTGGCGCGCGCGGCGCGGTGCAATGTGCGGGTCTTGACGACCTTGTCCAGCTGACGGCGCAACCGCACAAGTTGATCGTCAATGGCACGGCGGTCGGCCTCGATCTGGGTTTCGCCGGGTCCGCCGACAAAGCCCAATCCACCCCGCTGGCGTTCCAGGTGGGTCCAGGCCCGCACGAGGCGCGTACGCTGATAGCTGAGCGCGGCCATCTCGACCTGCAACACCCCCTCGCGGGTGCGGGCACGGTCGCTGAAGATTTCGAGGATCAGGCCGGTCCGATCGAGGATCTTGACCTTCCACGCCTTTTCCAGATTGCGCTGCTGCACCGGGGTGACCGGCCCGTCGATCAGGACCAGCTCGACCTCATTGGCCTTGAACGGCGCCCCAAGCTCTTCGATCTTGCCCGAGCCAAACAGATATCCCGGCTGGGGCTTTGGCAGGCGCACGATGTTAGAGCCGATCACATCCAGATCGGGCAAAGCCGCGGCAAGAGAAACGGCTTCTTGCAGCGCCGGTTCGGGAACGCGGCGGTTTTCGTCTGATTTTATCTCGGGATGCAGAACCCACGCGCGGGTCAGCTCCCTTTCATGTTCCATCAAGAGGCGTCTTCGCCCTCATACAGGCTGATCGGCTGGGCCGGCATGATGGTCGAGATCGCGTGCTTGTACACCAACTGCGACTGTCCGTCGCGGCGCAGCAGCACACAGAAATTGTCGAACCAGGTGATGACACCCTGCAATTTCACGCCGTTGATCAGAAAAATAGTAACCGGAACTTTGGTTTTCCGCACATGGTTCAGGAACGCATCCTGAAGATTCTGTCTGTCCGAAGCCATTTTCTTAAATTCTCGCCTTTGTTCTTGCTACGTACTGCGGACCAGCACGTCCCTCTGCAGGGAGTATGGAGTGAGGTGAAATGAGATTCCAGCCATAAAAAACACCTGACTGACCTAACGTTAACCAAAAATGCTTAATTTCGCCAAAGCGACGGCGTCAGCAAAGCAATGATCGCAAGGGTTTCCAAACGTCCCAGAACCATGGCGAAACACAGAACAATTTTGGATGCGTCGCCCAGTTCGTTGATCCGGATGGGGGCCTCGGCCGCAAAATTGATCAGCGGACCAGTGGTCGACAGCGCCGCGATGCTCAGCACCAGCGCCTCTTCAAAGCTGGACCCGAGGGCCGCCAGAACCACCGCGACCGTGGCCAGCGACAGGGCAAAGAGCATGAAGAATATCCAGGCTATAAAAGCACCGTCCTTTTGGATACGCCGGTTGCCGCCTCCTTCGCCACTTACGGATGACGGGTGCACCAGACGCTCCATTTCGCGCAGCCCGTTAAGATAAAGGGCAAAGACCCGCAGCAATTTCACACCGCCCGCCGTGGTGGCCACGCCACCGCCAATCAGCGCCAGCCCCATCAAAATCAATCCGGGCGTACCCAAACCGGACCAGGTTCGGGCCTCTTCCCAATCGGTGCTTTCAAAGCCTGTGGTGGTCAGGAACGACAGAACCGTGAACATGCCGCCCCATAACGAGCGCAGCGCCAGAAGCGGATCGCCCACCATGTCCACGTCATAGGCCGCCAGCCAGTGACGCAGAAACAGCAGGACCGGCAGGCCGATGACGATCATCAGGCCGATGCGAAACTCGGGGTCCTTGTCGAGGCGCGCGTATCCCTGATTTGCGGTGTCGGTGGAAAACGTCAGGCGCGAAAGGGCAAAGAACATGAACAGAAACAGAATCGCCTCGCCGGTCAGGCCAGCGGTCGACCCGCCAATGCCACCGACCGGAGAGATACCCGAGGTCGCCATCACCGACATTGCGTGGCAGATAGCGGTCAGCCCCTGCTCGCCCGCGATCATCAGCAGGATGGTCATCACCAGTGTCAAACCGGCATAGATCGGTGCCAGCGTCCGGGTGATGCGGATCAAACGTCCACGCGGATCGCTAAGCTCGGCCTGATTGAACCCTCGTACCGTGCGCCCCGGCTGGCCCCGCGCGGTGACCTCGAACCCGCCGAGTGACAGCGGCGCCAGAATGGCCGATGCCGCGATCCACATCATCAGCCCTCCGATCCAGCCCACTTGCGCGCGCCAAAGGTGCAATGGGGCGGCCAAGCGACCGGGATCATTGAACAGGTCTGCTCCGGTGGTGGTGATGGCGCTGACCATGTCGAAATAGGCGTTCAGAAAGCTGGTGGTCTGCAGCGCGTCGTGAAACGGAATGGCCAGAAACACCGGCAAGATTGCAAAGGTCGCCAACAAAACAAGCAGTTGCCCCAAGGCGCCGCGTTTCGGCGTATGACCACTGACGGCGATGGCGATCATCGACACCCCGAACAGACCCAGAATGCCGGAATAGAAAAACGACCGCGATACGGGGTGGTCATCCAGATAGAGCCCATAGCCTGCCGGGATCCACATCGACAGCGACACAAACCCCCAGATCAGCAGAAACAGCGGCAAGCGCCGCAGCAATCCAACCTGTGTTTTCTGAACCCGTTGCATCAGAAAAAGTCGATCGAGACCTGCATGAGCCGCTCGACCTCTGGAACATCATCGGCCATCGAAAAGATCGCGACCACATCACCCTCTTCAATCCGCAGACCGCCAGTGGGGCGCAGAACCTCGTCGCCCTTGCGCACGGCTCCGACGAGCACACCTTCGGGAAAGTCGATGTCGCGCAGGCGCGCGCCCGCCATGGGGGAGGTTGACAAAACCTCGGCCTCGATCACCTCGGCCTCGGCGTCGCCAATGGAATAGACCTGCCGCACCCGACCATGACGAATGTGACGCAGGATCGAGCTTACGGTGGTGGCACGCGGGTTGATGTAGGCGTCGATGCCCATGGGTTGCATCAGTGGCACCAGAGTTGGATCGTTGATCAGCGCAATCGCCAGCGGGCAACCTTCGGCCTTGGCCCGCACCGCGGCCAGCATGTTGGTTTTGTCATCGTCAGTCACGGCCAGCATTGCATCCGCCCGCTCGATGCCCGCCTCTTTCAACAAAGCTGCATCCAATCCGTCACCATTCAGAACAATCGTCCGCTCCAACTCTTCAGCCGCACGTTCGGCCGAAGCGCGATCCCGTTCGATGACCTTTGATCGAATGCGTTCTTTCTGTTCCTCCAGCGTCTTGGCAACCTCCAACCCGACATTGCCGCCGCCCACGATCACCACGCGATCCTGCTTTTTCTGGGTCTTGCCAAATACATCCATCGTTCGGCTCACGTCTTCGACGTGCGAAAAGACATAACACTGATCGCCAACAAACAGCTGATCACCGGGTTCCGGTGCAAACAGCGTCCCCTCGCGACGCACTCCGACGACGATCGACCGCAAAGTCGAAAACAGGTCGGTCAACTGCCGCAAGGGCGTGTTGATGATGGGGCAATCCTCGTGGATCATGATCCCCAACAACTGCGCCTGCCCGTTCATGAAAGTTTCAGTGTCAAACGCCGCCGGGGCAGACAGCCGACGCATAGCAGCGGCCGCGACTTCGCGCTCGGGGCTGATTACAACGTCGATGGGCAGGTGATCGCGGCGGTAGAGATCAGAATAGATCGCGGTCAGATAGCTTTGCGACCGCAGTCGAGCGATCTTGCGCTGGATGCCAAAGACGGAATGCGCCACCTGACAGGTGACCATGTTCACCTCGTCCGAATGGGTGGCCGCGATGATCATGTCCGCATCCCGCGCCCCTGCCCGGTCCAGAACGTCCGGGTAGCTCGCGAACCCTGCGATGCCCTGAACATCAAGCGTGTCCGTGGCGCGCCGGACCAGGTCGGGGTTGTTGTCCACGACCGTGACGTCATTCAGCTCGCCTGACAGGTGACGCGCGATCTGCCAGCCAACCTGACCGGCACCGCAAATTATGACCTTCATGTCCCTGACCTCTGGATGTCTGGTGTTTTTGAATGACAGATGGCTGGTTGAGGGTCAATTCAATTGTCACGTTGCGCAACTTGGGGCAGAATGCAGGCATGAAGACATTGTTTCGAATGATTGTTTTGTCAGTACCCCTCGCGGCCTGCAGTTCCCTGTCGATCTATTACCGAGAGGGGGCGTCTGTATCGCGAATGCAATCTGACACGACCGACTGTCAGGTGGCGGCGCTCAAGGACGCGCCAGTGGCCAACCAGGTTCGGCAAAGCCCACCTATCTTCTTTCCGGGACGGACCATCTGCAACTCGGCCGGGCAATGCTATCAGACACCGGGCTATTGGGAGCCCGGCCGCATCTACACCGTCGATGCGAACGAGGGCCTGCGGAACCAGGTCGAAGCACAATGCATGGCGCGCCGTGGCTATCAACCGGTCACGCTGGAACCGTGCAAACAGAACGTGAAATCCCAAGTGCCACAGCAGCGCACAACCAAATTGCCGCCGCTGTCATCGGCATCATGCTTCGTCCAATTCGAAGACGGATCCTTCCAGATCATCACACCCACCATCGCCAGCAAACAGGGATAAGACCGCAGATTACTCTGCGGCCTCGGTTGCTTCGTCATCGACATGGGCGACGCGCGCACCGGCTTTGGTCGAGGTCACAACACCCAGCGATTTCAGCTTGCGGTGCAGCGCGCTGCGTTCCATCCCAACAAAGCTGGCCGTGCGGCTGATATTGCCACCGAACCGATTGATCTGGGTCAGAAGATATTCACGTTCAAACGCCTCGCGCGCTTCGCGCAGCGGCAGAGTCGCCAAGGCACCCGACAGCACCACGCGGCCATCGTCGCTTTGCTTTTCTTCCTCATTGGGCAGTTCGCGCGCCTCAATCGGTCCATTACTGTCGCCCAGGATCAACACCCGCTCAACCAGGTTCTTGAGTTGGCGTACGTTGCCCGGCCATTGCATTGTCTGCATCAAGGCGACAGCCTCGTCGCTGAGTTCTCGTTGCGGCAGACCCTGGGTCGAATTGCATACCTCGATGAAGTGATCTGCCAGCACCGGAATATCCTCGCGCCGTTCTTCAAGCGAGGGCACCGCGATCGGAACCACGTTCAGGCGGTGATAAAGCTCTTCGCGAAACCGGTCAGCCCGAATTTCGGAATCCAGATCCTTGTTGGTCGAAGAGATCACGCGCAGATCGACGCGCACCTTGTCACTGCCACCCACTCGCTGAAACTGCTGATCGACCAACACTCTCAGGATTTTGGACTGCGTGCCCAAAGGCATGTCCGCCACTTCGTCGAAATAGACGACCCCACCGTGCGCCTGTTCCAACAGGCCGGATTCGACACCGCGTTCGGTGGATTCACGGCCAAAAAGCACTTCTTCGACTCGCTCGGGTTCGATCCCGGCGCAGTTCACCGTCACAAACGGTGCATTTGCGCGATTGGAGTGAGCATGAATATAGCGCGCGGCAATTTCCTTGCCTGACCCGGCCGGCCCTTTCAGCATCACGCGCCCATTCGACTTCGTTACTTTGTCCAGCTGCCCGATCATCGTGCGGTAGGCCGCCGAGCTGCCGATCATGTCCGAGTTTGTCACCTCGCGCCGCTTTAGCGCGCTGTTTTCGCGGCGTAGGCGCGAGGCCTCCATCGCGCGGCGGATCACCACCATCAGCTGATCGATGTTGAATGGTTTTTCGATGAAGTCATAGGCACCTTGCTTGATCGCGGCCACAGCGATTTCGATGTTGCCGTGACCCGAAATGATCACCACCGGTACGTCCGGATTGTCGCGTTTCACCGCCTTGAGGATGTCGATGCCGTCCATACGGCTGTCTTTCAGCCAAATGTCCAGAATGAGCAGCCCCGGAGGTTCTGCATTGATCTCGGCCATGCAATCATCAGAATTGCCCGCAAGCCGTGTCGAGAACCCCTCGTCCTCCAAAATGTCGGACACCAGTTCGCGAATATCGCGTTCGTCGTCAACGATCAGAATATCACTCATATTGTCCTGCTTTCACTAGTGTTTTTGCCGCCTGTTCAATCGGCGCTTTGGGTTTGTGCGGATCGTCCCGCAGCAGACGAATTACGGCCATCGCGCCAAAATGGTCCTGTCCGTCAAATACCGGCGCGTCCTCAAGCGTGAGGGTGCCGCCGTGTTCCTCGATGATTTTCTTGACGATGGGCAGGCCCAGACCTGTGCCCTCGTCCCGGGTTGTCACATAGGGTTCAAACAGCCGTGCCCGGTCTTCGGGCAGGCCGACACCGTTGTCCGCGATTGTGATGATGACCCCGGCGCCGCTGTCGGTCAGGCTCACGTGGATCTGTGGCTCCAGGTTGTCCGGAGCACCCTTTTCTTTCAGTGTTTCAATCGCTTCGCCTGCATTCTTGATCAGGTTGGTCAGCGCTTGAGACAACATCGTGCCATCGACATCCGTGGTGATTGGATCATCCGGCAGGTCCGCAACGATGCGCAGATCGGGCTGACCCGTTTGCTGCAACAACACCGCGTCCCGCACCAATTGCGTCAGATCCTCATTGCGCCGATCAGGTTCCGGCATGCGGGCGAATTTTGAAAACTCGTCGACGATACGCCGCAAATCATTCGTTTGACGTACGATCACGTCTGTCATCGCTTCAAGCTTTTCGGCGTCCTCTTCTGGCAAAGCGCCCGTGAACTTGCGTTTGATCCGTTCGGCGCTCAACTGAATGGGTGTCAGCGGGTTCTTGATCTCGTGCGCGATCCGGCGCGCGACATCGCCCCACGCGGCCATGCGCTGCGCGCTGACCAGATCGGTCACATCATCAAAGGCCACCACATACCCTTCAAGCCCGCCGTCTTCGCCCCTCCGGGTCGACATGCGCACCAGCAGGTTTTCCTGTTGCCCCTGGCGGCTCACCTTGATCTCGCCCTGCGCTGTTTCAGAGCCGGTTGATTGCATGGTTTCGAAAAGCGGCAGGAATTCGGGCACAGCAATGCCGAGCGCCAGGCTCTGTTCACCACCAGACCAGTCCAGCAGTCGTTCTGCCGACCGGTTCACAAAGGTCACACGCCCATCAGGATCCAGCCCAACAACGCCGGACGTGACCGAAGACAGAACAGAATCAAAGAGCCGCCGCCGCTGTTCAATCTGACGGGTATTCTCCAACAGGGCATCGCGCTGCCCCTTGAGCTGTCGGGTCATCTGGTTGAAGTAACGCCCCAGCATGGCAATCTCATCATCACCGCCATCCTCGACCACCTGCACGGCCAGATCACCACCACCCACGCGCTGCGCCGCAGTGGTCAAGCGCCCGACCGGGCGCGACAGACGCTCGGCAAACCACAGGCCCAGCCAAACAGCGGCCAGCAGCAGGATCACCGCGAATCCCAGATAGAGCAGACCGAACTGAAACAGCACACGACCCCGTTCGCTTTCAAGTTGTTGATAGAATTTTGCCGTTTCCTTGGTCTCATCCAGCAGGTTCAGCAAATGTCCGTCAACTTCGCGGCTGACATAGAGATAGCGGTTGAGATACGCATTGAGCGGCACCAGCGCGCGAAACTCATTGTTGTCCCAGTCCTGAATGATCAACAGGCCGCGCTCTTGCGCCTCAGAGATCTGTTCATTGCTTGGGCGCTCGAAATCAAACAGATAGGATCGATCACCCCGGAACAGAATCTCTCCTGTTCCATCAATCACATAGGCCTCGCGCAAGCCGCGTTGAATTTGCGACTGGCCCCGCGCCAACAGTTGCCGGAATTCCCCATCGTTGATGAAGAAATTGACCCCACGGCTTTGATCAAGGAATTGGGCCAAGGCCATGGCGTCCTCGGACAAATCAAGGCGCTGTTCACTCTCATAGGCTTCGGCAGCGGTAAGCGACGATCCGACCACCGCTCGCACGCGGTCTGAAAACCACCCTTCGAGGCCGACGTTCAATGTAAGCCCTGCAAAAATGGCCACCGTTACGGCCGGGATCAGCGCCAAAAGAGAGAAGACCCCGATGAGACGCAAATGCAAGCGGGAACCCGCCGATTTGGCGCGCCGCGCAGCGATCAGACGGGCAACCTGCCCCAAAACCAAAGCGGCGAGAACCAGAATATAGACAAAGTCCGCAAGCAGGATGAGTCGCAGTGACAGTGACGACGCGCCCTGATCGAACGGGCCGATCGCCAGATAGGTTGCAAGCGTCAAGACAGGGCCCAGAACCACAAGGCCCAAGGTCCCGATATTGCGGGCTTTTCGGGTTCTTCGCCAACGGCTAATCGTTAGGATTGGCCCGTTCTGTGACCGAGATGCCACCTGCTGCCCTCATACTGATGTGTTGCTTGCGCAACGAACCGCCATATTTCGTGATCTATCCTAGGTCGAAACCCAGATGCCACGGTTTGTGTGGCGATATTACATCAGTTTGCGGCGCCGTGTCACCTGAATATCCAGATCCGTGATCTTTTTCCGCAGCGTATTCCGGTTGATGCCCAGCAGATCGGCGCATTTGGCCTGATTTCCGCCGGTTGCATCCAGGGCAATCTCGATCAGGGGCGCTTCGATTTCGCGCAGGATCCGCTGATACAGACCGGGCGGAGGTAGCATGTTCCCATGCAGATCGAAATAGCGTCGCAAGTGCCGCTCGACCGAGGCCGAGAGTTTCTCGTGATCGCCGCCACCAAGCACCGGCTCGACCTCGGGCTGGCTGCCCAAAACCAATTCGACTTCGGTGCGCGAAATCTCGTCCGCGCGACTGGTCAGGCCCAGGCGACGCACAGCATGTTCCAACTGTCGCACATTGCCAGGCCAGCTGTAGACGCGGAACAGTTCCTTGGCGTCATCACTCAACCAGCGTTTCGGGGCACCATCACGCTCGGCGCGGGCCAAAAAGTGCTCGGTCAGCAGCGGGATGTCATCCACGCGTTCACGCAAAGCAGGCACATGGATCGGCGCGCCGCACAAGCGATAGTACAAGTCCTGACGCACACGCCCCTGCTCCATCGCCTTGGACAGGTCGCCCTGGCTGGTCGCCATGAAGCGCGGCACGTGATCGCCCGGCGCGTCCATCATCCGTACGATCCGTGCTTGAATCTCATCGTCAATGTCGGTGATTTCGTCGATCAGCAGTGTACCGCCCTTGACCCTTGCCAAGACACGCGCAGGCCCTTCCAGCTCCTGCAAGTCCGCCCCTGTCACAGTCACAAAGGGCAAGGTGCGTCGGTCGGAGAAGTCGTGGATTGCCTTTGCGATCAGTGACTTTCCGGTCCCGCTTTCGCCCGAGATCATCACCGGCAGGTCGGTGTTCATCACCTTGGCCACCAAACGATAGAGCGCCTGCATCACCGGCGTACGCCCCACCAACGGTAGCTCGTCCGGGCGCTCGCCAGAATCATTCACTGATGGCTGCGGCGCCTTTCGCTTTTGATCAAGCGCTCGGGCGGTCCGCTTCATCAGATCCGGCAGGTCAAAGGGCTTGGGCAGATAATCATACGCCTCGGCCTCGGCCGCCTGAATGGCCGTCATGATGGTGTTTTGGGCCGAGATCACGATCACCGGCAGACCGGGGCGGTCTTCGTTGATCTTGGGCAGCATTTCCAACCCGTTTCCGTCCGGCATGACCACGTCAGAGATCACCACGTCGCCCTTCCCCTCGCTCACCCAACGCATCAGCGTCGTCAGCGAGCTGGTGGCATGCACCTTGCACCCTGCCCGCGTCAGCGCCTGGGTCAGAACCGTGCGAATTGTGCGGTCGTCGTCGGCAACCAGAACCGTGCCATCCATGCCAGTTTACTCCTTATCCATATGTCCGCGCGGAACCCGCGGCAGCGACAGGCGGAACACCGTGCGCCCGGGCACAGACGTGACCGAGACCCACCCGTTGTGATCCGAAATGATCTTGCTCACCAAGGCCAACCCCAACCCGGTGCCGTTCTCGCGCCCAGACACAAAGGGATCAAAGATGTCGGCCTTGATCTTGTCCGGCAGACCGGGGCCATCATCGATGATCTCGATCTGCAAGGGCAGCGATTGGCCTGTGCCGTCCGAGCGGCGCAGGCGAAAGCTGTGTTCAAAGTAACTCCGCAGGCGGATGGTGCCGCCTTGTGGGTCTGCGGCCTCTGACGCGTTGCGCAGCAGATTCAATATCACCTGCAACAGCTGGTCAGGGTCACCCAAGGCCATGGGAAGCGAGGGGTCGTAGTCCTCGATAATGGTCATATGGGCCCCAAACCCCAACTGCGCCGAGCGACGGGCGCGGTCCAGAACGTCGTGAATATTGACCGGCTTGAAATCCGGCGTGCTGAGGTTGCCGAACTGTTCGACCTGCTCCAACAGCTTCACGATCCGGCGGCTTTCGGCCACGATTAGGTCTGTAAGTTCAAGGTCTTCGGCGCCAAGATTCATGCTCAGAAGCTGCGCCGCCCCGGTGATCCCGGCCAGCGGGTTCTTGATCTCATGCGCCAGCATTTCAGCCATGCCAATAGCCGACTGCGCCGCCGATTTCACCGAATGGTTCTGCGTCATCCGCCCCGCCAATTCCCGCGGCGAAATGATCATGATCATCGTGCCGGGGTGGCCGAGCAACGGTGCAATCTGCAGGGCGCATTGCAGTGGCGCGCGACTGCCCGAGCCGACATCGATGTCGTTGACAAAAAGCGGTGTGCCGTTGGTGCGGGCGCGCTCGAATGCTTCTTCAATCGGGGCATCAATGGCGATCTGATCCCAAACCGGCGTGCCCTCGACCGCTTTTTTTGACGCGTTCAGAAACCCTTCGCCGGCAGAGTTCACGTCCGCGATCCTGTCCTCTGGGTCGATCAGGAAAGCCGGAACCGGCAGCGAGGCCCAGATGGATTGGTCCGAGGTCATGCCGCCACCTCTTGCGTTGGGGTGAGCGCATCCGTCAGCAGCCGCGTCACCTCATCCGTATCGCGGGATGTCAGCACTGCACGGCGCAGCGGCGCTGCCGTGCCCGCCTCATCCATGTACCAGCCCAGATGTTTGCGCGCGACGCGCAGACCCAGTTCGGCGCCGTAGAAAGACAGCATTGCGTGGTAATGGCGCTGCACCATGTCGATCAGGTCAGCGCCTTGCGGAATAACAGGTGCAGGCGTTCCATAGAGGTCGTGCGAGACCTGCGCCAGCAGCCAGGGTTTGCCCTGTGCGCCCCGCCCGATCATGACGCCCGCCGCACCGGACAACTCCAACGCCCGTTGGGCGGCCTCGGTGCTGGTGATGTCGCCATTGGCCACAACCGGCACATCCACCGCCTCGGTCACCGACCGGATCGCTGCCCAATCGGCGTGGCCCTTGTAGAACTGGCAGCGGGTGCGCCCGTGGATTGTGACCATCTGTACACCAGCATCCTGTGCACGACGTGCCACATCCGCCGCATTGAGCAGTTTGTCGTCCCAACCAAGCCGCGTCTTGAGCGTGACGGGAACATCCACCGCTTCGACCACCGCCTCGATCAGCGTCAGCGCATGATCGGGGGTCTTGAGCAGCGCCGAGCCGGAATACCCGTTGGTCACCTTTTTGGCGGGGCACCCCATGTTGATGTCGATGATCCGCGCGCCTTGATCAGCCACTTGCCGTGCTGCCTCGGCCATCCAGGTTGCCTCGCGGCCCGCAAGTTGCACGGCGGTGTTTTCCACGTCCGCGCTTAGCTCGGCGCGTTCACGTACGCCCGGCTTGGCTTGAACCATTTCCTGACTGGCGACCATCTCGCTCACCACCAGGCCTGCGCCGAAACTGGAAACCAGATCGCGGAACGGGCGGTCTGTGATTCCGGCCATCGGGGCGAGGACCACAGGCGGGGTCAGCTCTTTGTTGGCAAGACGTAAGGTCAAAATGCCTAATCCTTGTGCAAGTGCCACTTTGGTAACGAAGCGCCCCCAATGGCACAATGAAACGGACTGTTTCAAGGCGTATCAAAATGGCACCTGCCTATTTTTTAAGCAAGTTGACGCGGGTGATTGCCGAAGCGCGCAGCACCTCATAAACAAGGCGCAGCAGATCAGGAGCAGACATACCATGACCATAGCCGCCATTATCGTCGCCGCAGGGCGCGGCCAGCGTGCAGGTGGAGGTGTGCCGAAGCAGTGGCGGCCGCTTGCCGGGCGGCGCGTGGCGGATTGGACGTTGTCGCAGTTCGAAGCTGCCGGATTGGACCATATCGTCCTGGTTCTGTCTGCCGACGACAAAGACGCGTGGGCAGAGTTTGAAAGCGGCCGCTACATTCTCGCCTCAGGCGGGACAGATCGTGCAGAATCGGTGCGAAACGGATTAGCTGCACTGGAAAATCGGGGCGTGACCAAAGTTCTGATCCACGACGTGGCACGGCCATGCGTCAGCACGCGGATCATCTCGGACGTGCTGACCGCCCTGGAGGCCTGCCCTGCCGCCGCGCCGGGCCTTGCGGTGACAGACGCGCTTTGGGTCGGAGGTGAGGGTCAGGTCACAGGCACACGAGATCGCGCCGGCCTCTATGCAGCGCAAACGCCGCAAGGGTTCCACTATGACGCCATCGTTGCGGCACATGCCGCGCACCCCGGCGGCGCAGCGGATGATGTGCAGGTGACGCGGGATGTGGGCCTGCCGGTGAAGATTGTGCCGGGTGACGCAGACAACTTGAAAATAACCCGGCCCGAGGATTTTGCCCGGGCGGAACGGATCTTGAGGACAGATATGGATATCAGGCTGGGCAATGGTTACGACGTGCACCGCTTCGGTGACGGCGATCACGTGGTGCTGTGTGGTGTGAAGGTGCCGCATGACCGCGGACTGCAGGGGCATTCGGATGCGGATGTGGGCATGCACGCCGTTACCGACGCGATCTATGGCGCCTTGGCGCAGGGCGACATCGGCCAGCACTTCCCCCCGTCCGATCCACAGTGGAAGGGCGCTGCGAGCGAGATCTTCTTGCGTCACGCGGTCGAGTTGGCGGCCTCGATGGGGTATCGCATTTCCAACGTCGACTGCACGTTGGTCTGCGAGTATCCAAAGATCGGGCCACATTCGGCCGCCATGCGAAGTGAAATGGCGCAGATCATGGGGCTGAGCGAGGGGCAGGTTTCGGTCAAGGCCACCACCTCCGAACGTCTGGGCTTTACCGGTCGCAGCGAAGGCATTGCCTCGCTGGCCACTGCTTGTCTGGTGTCGGCATGATGGGGCTGGCAAAGGCGATTGCCACGGTCGGTGGCGTCGGTTACCTGCGCCCCGCACCGGGCACTTGGGGGTCGTTTGCTGCCCTGCCCTTGACCTATGTGTTGCACCAATTGGGTGGCTTTCCCCTGCTGGCAATTGCCACCGTTGTGGCCATCGTCGCGGGCATTTGGGCCACTGGCGTGATGACTGCCGGACAAGACGATCACGACCCGTCCGAGATCGTGATTGATGAGGTGGCGGGCCAGTTCATCGCGCTTATGGCGATTTCCTATCCGGCATGGTCGCATGGGATCGAGATCACGGCGCTTTGGCCCGGTTGGGTTGCCGGGTTCCTGCTGTTCCGACTGTTCGACATCACCAAACCCGGCCCCATTGGTTGGGCCGACCGGCGCGGCGATGCGCTTGGTGTGATGCTGGATGACCTGATCGCGGGTGTCTTTGCCGCCATCGGCGTGTCGCTGCTCGCAGGCTTTTCACATGGGGTGCTGGGGCTATGAACGTAACTGACCTTTTGGATGAGGCGAAACGTCTGGGCGTCATGATCGCCACTGCAGAAAGCTGCACAGGCGGCATGGTGGCCGCCGCGCTCACCGACATTCCCGGCAGTTCCGCCGTGGTTGAACGCAGCTTTGTCACCTATACCAACCGCGCCAAGCAAGAGATGTTGGGTGTGAAGGCTTCAACCTTAGATGCGGTCGGCGCCGTGTCCGAAGAGGTGGCGCTTGAGATGGCAGAGGGCGCATTGGACCATGCCCCAGTTCAATTGACCGTCTCGATCACCGGCATCGCAGGCCCCGGCGGGTCCGAGTTCAAGCCCGAAGGGCGTGTGTGTTTCGGACTGGCAGGAACGAGCCTGTCCACCTTCACCGAAACCATCGAATTTGGCGCCCTTGGCCGCGATCAGGTCCGGTTGGCGGCACGGGATCATGCACTAAAGCTCTTGCAGACAGGACTTTCGCGCACCGCTGAAAATCAGGGCGGCTGACAAAAACACCGCCCAATTTTTCACCACATCGCAAAAAGCGTCAAAAACAGGCGGGTTTTGCGGCAGGTGCCTCTTTTTTCCCCAAGCGGCATTGGGTTCAACGCTTCAGAACCACTCGCTTACCGAAAAGGAGAGGCCCCATGAATGGAGCCGATACAGCATGGATCATCGTGGCAACCGCCCTGGTCCTTTTCATGACACTGCCGGGCCTTGCGCTGTTTTACGGCGGTCTGGTGCGTGCCCGAAATGTACTCAGCGTGTTCATGCACTGCTTTGCAATTGCCTGTTTGATGAGCATCCTGTGGCTGGTCGCAGGATACTCCATCGCCTTTGGCGGCGGCACCTCGGGCTACTGGGGCGGGCTGGACAAGATGTTCTTGCTGGGCATCACGCCGGACACCCTGTCGGGCACCCTGCCCGAGATCCTGTTCTTTGCCTTCCAGATGACATTCGCCATCATCACACCCGCCCTGATCGTGGGCGCCTATGTCGAGCGTGTGGGCTTTGGCTTTGTCCTGACCTTCTCGGGCCTCTGGATGCTGCTGTGTTATGCGCCGGTGGTTCACTGGATCTGGGGCGGCGGGTTCCTGGCCGATGGCGGTATCTTTGGTGAGACGGGCGTCAAGGACTTTGCGGGCGGTATCGTGGTCCACGAAACCGCTGGTTTGGCCGCACTGATCATTGCGGTGTTCCTGGGGCCACGCCGTCACCGCACCACCCCGCCGCACAGCCCTGGCTTTGTAATGATCGGTGCCGCGATGCTGTGGGTTGGCTGGTTCGGCTTCAATGGCGGCTCGCAGCTGGCCGCGGACGGCGGTGCGGCCATGGCGCTGACCGTGACCCATATCTCGGCCGCGACCGCCTCGCTGACATGGGCGCTGTGGGAAAAGATCAAATACGGCAAAGCATCCATGGTGGGTCTGGTCACCGGCACCATTGCAGGGCTGGCTTCGATCACACCTGCGTCCGGTTTCGTTGATCCGGTACAAGCGCTGGTCATCGGTGCAGTTGCTGGCATTCTCTGCCAAGAAGCCGTGAACGTCGTGCGGAACCTGTTGAAGATCGACGACACGCTGGACGTCTTTGCCGTGCATGGCGTGGGCGGCATCTTTGGCACCGTCATGATCGCCGTTTTTGGCCTGGGAAGCTGGGCGGCACAGCTGGGAGGCCTTGTGATTGTGGGTGTCTTCACGGCAGTTGTGACCGTGATCCTGGTGAAACTGGTTGCACTTGTCACCCCGCTTCGCGTAGACGCCGAGACCGAAACAAATGGTCTTGACCTGAGCGTACACGGCGAACGGGCCTATGACATAAGCAGCTGAGCCCACCTTGGCTGACTTATGCCCGCAAGGGCAGCGAAAAGCGGGTCTCTTGGGAGGCCCGCTTTTTTAGTTTTTTGTGGCTGGCTTCCACCTCAGGAGGGCTCCCGCCCGTCGATCAGGCATCAAAGATGCCTTCCTCCCGTTGGCCATAAAGAAATCGTGCGCCGCGCTATGCGCGGCGGTTGGCGCCCAACGACGAGCTTTAGAATTTGACGCATCGGGTGCGTCTGGACGCAACCGCGCCGAGCCGAAGGCGAGGCGCCCGGCCCAAGGCCGTTCGCTGAGCTGACGAAGTCAGGTTGGCGCGGGCGCGGGAGCCCCTCCGCCTTACCGCCTTGATAAGATCACACTCGGTTCAAAGCCGTTCCGCAAGATCCGCTGCTCGCCCACCGGTGCGCAGGAGTGACCAGACCTCATCTGTCAGCGCACCACCGATCAGTTTAGCAGCCTTGGTGCGCACCCGTTCCTCTCGCGTGGCCAGCGGCAGCGGCGCTTGCAAATCATGCGTCGCCTCATCCCTGCTGCCATCGCGACGCAGGATCGACAGATGGGCTTGCGTTTCGGTCAGGGTTTCATCTGCCTCAACCTTGATCCGGTCTCGCAGCGCGATCAGGCGTGGGTTGGCGCAGACCGCTTCGGAATAGCTGTCGAGCCGCGCGGTGTCGTGGCCAAGCGCATGCATGGCCAACACCGTGCGATACGAAAACTTGGCGCCAAGGCCCGTTGTCGGTTCCGGCTGATTGCACACGCTCATCCAGCGTGGATGGGTGCGCACCGTCATCTCGGCAACCTCGGGCTCGGCGATATCCAGCGTGCGCGCGGCCTCAAGCGCGGCGTGGAGGCCGTGACAGCAGGCGTGAAACTTGTGGCTCACGGACTCGAACAGCCATTCGGCACCGAGCCCCTCCAGCGCCTCGTTCAGGTTACCCTCTCCGTGATGGGTGGCGCCAAAGCCAAAGTCCCCTTCGAGCGCGTCCGGATTGGCCATAAATCCACGTTGAACCAGTTGCACGGTCTCGACCCCTGCTGCGGCTGCAAGGCCTGCGTTGTACGGCTTGCCCATGGTTCCGAACTGCGCCTTGAGCCCCGCCGCGCGTGTGGCGGTCAGGCCCAGGACCTGCGCCATGCCGTCTGCCTGCAGCCCCACCAGTCGACCAGCGGCCACGGCGGCCCCAAAGGCCCCGGCCGTCGCAGTCTGATGAAACCCGGTCTGATAGTGGCTGCGCCCCAGCCACAGGCCCACACGGACCGAAACCTCCACACCCACAAGAGCCGCTTCGAGCACCTCGACCAGCGGCAAGTCCCGCATCTCGGCCATCGCGAGAGCCGCGGGGAAGACGGCGACAGATGGATGGCCGATGTGAGCGAAATGGGTGTCATCATAGTCGAGCGCGTGACTGATAGTGCCATTGGCCAGAACGGCAGAGCGTGCTGGCGCTGCGCCGCCGCCAAAGACATGCGCCTGGCCCGCCCCCTGTTCGACAAACACCATGTCCCGGACGATCTCGGACACGGGTTCGGCCCGGCCCGCACGCCCCACGGCGAACCAATCGAGCGCGGAAAGAGAGGTCACCAACCGCGCCGAGGCGGTGGTGGTCACGGGGCCAGCGGCAAAATCCGCCAAATGCGTGGTCAGCTGAGTCATGGGCGCAGTTTAGCGCGCCGCAGATGGGGGTAAAGACTAAGTGTACAGCTCGGCAGCGCGACGCTCGAAGGCGCGCACGATCCGTTGCATCGCCTCGTTGAAGACCACCCCGATCACCCCTTGCAGGATCGCGTTCTTGAACTCGAAATCCACAAAGAACGACACCTCGCAACCGCCATCAGGGTGATCAGCGAATGCCCAGGTCGATTTCATATGGCTAAAGGGGCCATCCAGGTATTCGGTATCAATCTTGTGCTCGCCGGGAAACAGTGTGACCCGGCTGCCAAACCGCTCGCGGAACACCTTGAATGAAATCACCAGGTCGGCGTCCATCACCACGGCCTGATCCACCTCATGCGTGCTCCGGATGCGGGCAGCGGAACACCACGGCAGGAACTTGGGGTACTGACCCACATCCGCCACCAGATCATACATCTGTTGCGCGGTGTACGGCAGATGGCGGGTTTCCGAGTGGGTGGGCATTGGGGCCTGCATTATTGGGTGACAATGGCGGCTCATGTCGTATGTTGCGCGCGAAAGATCAAGGGGGCAGTGATGAGCGACAGCGCATATGTGATTGATACAATGATCTCGGCCAAGGCCATTGCGGCCCGGATCGAGGAGTTGTGTCGTGAGATTCAGACCGAATTTCAGGGCACCGACAAGCTGGTTGTCGTAGGACTGTTGCGTGGCTCGTTTGTGTTCATCGCCGATCTTGTGCGTGAGCTGGACCTGCCGATCGAGGTGGATTTCCTGGAGGCGTCTTCGTATGGTGACGCGATGGAGAGCAGCCGAGAAGTCCGCATTCTCAAAGACTTGCGCGGCGCAATTGAAGGGCGCGATGTACTGGTGGTCGAGGACATCGTCGACACAGGCCACACACTGAACCACGTCACCCATCTGCTGGAAAGCCGCAGCCCCAAGCGGTTGAAATCCATCGCTTTGCTGGACAAACCCTCGCGGCGCGAGGTGGATTTCCGCTCGGATTGGATCGGATTCGAGATCCCTGATGAGTTCGTGGTGGGCTATGGCATCGACTATGCACAGCGCAACCGCAACCTGCCCTACATCGGCAAGGTGCGCTTTGTTGCAGATGCAGAATAACGGCCAAAATCGGCGATGCACCATGCGTGCACTACCCGTGCACCAAGCGTGCACCGCCCGATGCGCGGCAATGCAGCAAGATTTAACCCAAGGGACTGAGAATGAACATCCGCCATTTCCTGCGCATGTCCCGCATCGCCCGCAACCCGCCTTCAGAAAAACAAGTGCTGCGGTTTTTGGCGGTGTTGGGCGTGTGTCTGCTGTTGTTCGGGATTGAGTTTTTTGGGTTCTGGCCGGAGTGGGCGACAGTGAACTCGCTGAAACCCTAATGTCAAAACCAACGCAGCAAAGTTCGTTTTTCCCAATTTAGAATACGTCACCGTGCAACTACGGTTTCACCCCCCCGTTTAATCACAAACGCTAAGGGCGCTTCTCTTTTCGCGCTTCGAACTGCGTCCAGACGTGCATCCGAC
The DNA here is from genome assembly GCF_900302455.1 of Falsiruegeria mediterranea M17. Classification (GTDB taxonomy): domain Bacteria; phylum Pseudomonadota; class Alphaproteobacteria; order Rhodobacterales; family Rhodobacteraceae; genus Falsiruegeria; species Falsiruegeria mediterranea. The sequence goes on along the minus strand of NZ_ONZG01000008.1, from coordinate 203,003 downwards.
CTTTCTGCCGAGCATCAGCAAAGAAAAGCTTTTTGCGGATACCTGCTAATTCGAGATGAGAATATTTCTTACCAGAGTACTTGGGCCAATCGATCGCCAAACCCTGCTTTACCATTTCGGCTGACAAGTCGCGGCCGTCAGGTAGATAGCACTTAGCAACGGTTCGCTCATATTCGTCTACATCAACGATCTCGGCCCGAATTTCTTGCCCCTTGCAAAGTTGGTGCAGCGCCCATTTGGCTTTGACGCCATAAGGATGGTTCAGTTCTGGAGCGTCAATTCCAAACAAACGTATTTGGGTTTTCTTGATTGTAACCGTGTCGCCATCGGTAATCCATGCGGCTCCGGTTAGGATCCGTGGTTCGCGCAGATGTTTCGCACTACGACCATCGAACCGGCGAACTTTGCGCGGGGGGCGATTTGTCGAGCTTGGCGGTTTCTTGGGCTTGGTCTTGCGTGGCGATGTGTCATTGCGATCAATTACATCATCAACATCACCGTTCCCAGAACGGACTATTAGGAACAACACAACGATCAAAATGACTACACTGAAAACCATCTCCAATCGGGCACCCTCACTCTTTTGAATTCGATTGAGGCCTACCTAATTTTGATCTTGATCGAGTAATTCCTAATCGATGCCAAGTTTCTTGGGTTTCCGGTCACCTTACAGGTTGAGCAATTTCAACATTCCGAGTGAACTGAAGCAGTTCTAAGTTGAGGGTGCTTGATGCTCGCTGCATTGGGCAAGTTCATTTATTTTGGTCTGAAACATCTATCGCCTTTCCCAAGCCCAGCACGGCCGACGTCAACTGGGCCGAACAGCCACCAGAACGACGTCGAGTTCATCTTCAAGCGACTTAAGTTTGTCCAGTTTGTCTTGCGACAGGTCGGCGCTCGCCGTTTCGACAGCGGCCAACGCGACGATCGGGCTGCCGATTTCCGCCTCAAGGTCTTTCACAGCCTGGAGCTTGTCGGATGCGAGGGTGGCAATTGGGTAAAGCATAAGCGCGTCCTTTCACTGAATTTCAGGTCAATTGGATGGTGCGGTAAGCCTAGCGCTTGATGCGCTTACGTCAAATCCGTCGGGCTTGAGCCGCCCTGCCCAGGATAGTGTTTTTCGGGTTCCGGTCGGCTTGCACAGATCCAATCTCGCCAAATGGGCCGATCTCAGATGGGCAAGACAGACACCTTCGGACACCTAAAAGCGGAAAAATGATTGGAAAGACAACAGCGTGGACGGAACAGGTATTAGGCGCTAGTTTGAACACATTCAGGAGGTCGATTATGAAACTTACCAGACTTTTTCCAGGCGCTCTGCTCAGCGCGTTGGCGGTGTCATCCCTGGTGCTTGGGGCCGATATGGCCGAGGCCAAGGACAAAGCGAACAAAGGCGGCAACAAGGGCGGCGCCAAGGTCAAAGTTGACAAGGGCAACAAGGGGGTCAAGGTGCCTCCCGGTCAGATCAAACGCTATACCCGTGGGGCCAAACTGCCCGGCGATCTGAAACTGGATTACATTGATGACCTGAGCAAATGGAAACTCAAACCGCTGCCCAAGGGCCAGCGTTACGTCAAGGTCGGGGATGAAATCCTGTCGATCTCGGACGACACCAAGACTGTGGTTGATGCCGTGGGTATTGTGGGCGACCTGCTGAAGTAAGCGGATCAGCTCAGTGTGGCGCGTAAGGCGTGCAGGAAGATGCCTGCGCCCACCGGGATCAATGCATCAGGGAAGAAGTAGTCAGGATTGTGAAGTTGGGGGTGGTCTTCGCCTGAGCCAAGCCAGAACATGGCGGCATCAGCCGATTTGCCGAATTGACCGAAATCTTCAGAGAATTTTTGCGGCGTGTCGGTGAGCTGCACGGGGACCGCCAGCGACAGGCAGGCTTGGTGCAGGTGGTGTGTGGCTTCAGCTGCGTTTGTGCAGGCCTCGAATATGTCATCGTAGCTGATGGTGACCGTTAGCCCTGCGTCATTGGCGGCGGTTTGGACGAGGGTTTCAGCCTCATCCACCAATGCAGCCATTTTTGCGTCGGTGACGGTGCGCAGCGTGACCCAGAGCTCGCCGTGGCCCGGGGCGACACCAAAAGTGGGTTCGCCCAATGTGGCATGGGTCAGTGTGGTCAGGGCAAAGTCTGCGTCCAGCGCGCCGCCCTGTCCCAGAGCGGCCAGTTTTGGCATGAGATCCGCCATGGCTGCTGCTGGAGACAGGCCATCTTGCGGTGCCGCGGCGTGCGAGGTTTTGCCGCTCAGCACCACGCGCATGCCGCGCGAGGCGCAGTTGGCGGCAGATGTGCAAAGCTCGACATGGCCCAGGGCCAGCCCCGGAAGATTGTGCAAAGAGAAGATCGTGTCGGGGGCGAATTGGGTGAACTGCGGATCGGCGCGAAAGACGGGTGCGCCCTTGCCGGTTTCCTCGGCGGGTTGAAAGATCAGAACGGCGCGGCCTTTGGCGGGCCGTTTGGCAGCGAGCGCCTCGGCGACGGCAACCACTATGGTCATATGGCCGTCGTGCCCGCAAAGATGGCCTTTGCCTGGTGTTTCGGACGCATAGGGCGCGCCGGTTTCTTCAGGAATGGGCAACGCGTCAAGCTCGCAGCGGACGGCGACTGTGGGCCCGGTCTGCCCACTGTCAAAGATGGCGGCGACACCGTGGCCCCCGATGTCCGTGAGCACGTGATCAGCCCCCAGATCGCGCATGATCTGCGTTACTTTGGCAGCGGTTTGCGCCTCTTCCCCCGAAATCTCGGGGGTGCGGTGCAGATCGTGGCGCAGCGCGGTCAGACGCGCCAGCTGCTCGGGCGTCATTGCTGGCCGAGTTTGGCCTGGCGTGCGTCGCGCAGGCGGGCAAAGTCGTCACCCGCGTGGTAGGACGAGCGCGTCAGCGGTGTGGCCGAGACCATCAGGAAGCCCTTGCCATAGGCGGCTTTTTCGTAGCTTGCGAACTCTTCGGGCGTGACAAAGCGGTCGACGCCGTGGTGTTTGGGCGTGGGTTGCAGGTATTGGCCGATGGTCAGGAAATCGATGTCGGCGGCGCGCATGTCGTCCATGACCTGGCGGACAGATTGTTCGTCTTCGCCCAGGCCGACCATGATGCCGGATTTGGTGAACATTGACGGATCAAGTTCCTTGACCCGCTGCAGCAGGCGCAGGGAGTGGAAATAGCGGGCGCCCGGACGGACCTCAGGGTAAAGGCCCGGCACGGTTTCCAGGTTGTGGTTGAACACGTCAGGGCGCGCTTCGACCACGACCTCAAGCACCGATGGGTCACATTTGATGAAATCGGGTGTCAGGATCTCGATCGTGGTCTTGGGCGAACGGTGGCGCACGGCGCGGATGGTTTGGGCAAAATGCTCGGCGCCGCCGTCCTTGATGTCGTCACGGTCCACAGAGGTGATGACCACGTGGTTCAGGCCCAGCTTTTCGACCGCATGGGCAACTCTGCCCGGCTCGAACGCATCCAGATCCTCGGGCGGTTTGCCGGTGGCGATGTTGCAGAAGGTGCAGGCGCGGGTACAGACCTCGCCCATGATCATCATGGTGGCGTGGCCCTGGGACCAGCATTCGCCGACGTTCGGGCAGCCTGCCTCTTCACACACGGTGACCAGATTGTTCTCGCGCATGATCTTGTGGGTGTCGGCATAGCCCTTGCCGCCGGGTGCCTTGACGCGGATCCAGCTGGGTTTCTTGGGCTGGGCATTGTCCGGGCGATGGGCTTTTTCCGGGTGGCGTTGCTCGGGTATTTTCAGGTCGCGCACGTCAGGGTCCCTTGGCTGGGGGTGAGGCTTGGGTCAGCATTCATTCCCTTGTATCATAACGCCGCGTCACAAAAAGTACCAGCTTCGCATGGCCGCTATGCATGGGTTGGTGCAAATGCGGCACCTTAACCTTAAATTTGCGACACAAATATATGTTTCGCAACGTAAAACATACAAGTTGCACATGCAGCAAATTCGCCCATTGAAGCCGGTTTAGAATCGTTTTAATTCACCTGAGAAACACACCAAATCACAGGAGCTTGAACGATGAAAGCTGGTGCAAAACTGCCCGACGTGACCTTTCACACCCGTGTCCGCGACGAGGCCGTAGGCGGCGACAACCCCTTCCGCTGGGAAGACAAGACCACCGCTGACTACTTTGCAGGCAAGCGCGTCGTCCTGTTCTCGCTGCCGGGTGCCTTCACCCCCACCTGCTCGACCTACCAGCTGCCGGGTTTCGAAAACGGCCACGCTGATTTCGCGGCACAGGGTATCGACGAGATCTATTGCATGTCCGTCAACGACAGCTTTGTGATGAACAAATGGGCCGAAGGTCAGGGCCTGAAGAACGTCAAGGTGATCCCTGATGGTTCGGGCGAGTTCACCCGCAAGATGGGCATGCTGGTCGACAAGGACAACCTGGGTTTTGGCATGCGTTCGTGGCGCTATGCGGCCATCGTCAACAACGGCGTGGTCGAGGCATGGTTCGAAGAGCCCGGCCTGATGGACAACTGCCCCGAAGACCCCTACGGCGTCTCTTCGCCCGAGACTGTGCTCAACCATCTGGTCAAAGCCAAAACAGCAGAACCGGCATAAGCCGAAGCTGGTTTTCCTGAAAAAAAGGATCGTTCAGGACAAGCCACTGTGTGCAAATTCTGACGACCGCACGACCAGCAGCCAGCCTGCTGGTCGTTTTCGTTTGAGACTAATGGTTTCTGAGGCACCGGTATCTGACATCGGCGCAGATGGCAGCAACCAGCCCGACGCAAGTATTCGTCAGCCGAGTTTAGATCGGCCCGCATTGCGCCCATCCCCCAGTTGCCACCCATCGCGGGCTCAGGCTGCACACTTGAGACGCCGATGCGCAGGCAAGACTGACGTACAAGCCAAGGACAGGATTGATTGCCCGCAGAGATCGAATGCTTCTGTGCGTTTTTCTACGAGGCCTGCAATCCCGCCAGGTGAAAACAACTGGACTTAGGCAATTTCGTCGTCCTCATTCCCCTCGTCACCCTCGTTGCCTTCGTTGTGATCGTCGTCGAAGGTCGAGGCCGAGATTTCGTTGCCATCATCGCCTTCGTCGTTCTCGTTGCTTTCGTTGTCTTCATCGCCCTTGTCAGCAAAGCTGATCGGGCTGAACAGGTCGACTTTCTGCAGCATCACGTCCAGAAAGGCTTCGAATTCTTTTTCAGATAGATCGGACAAGAACGCCTCCAAAATATGTTGGTTTGCAATGTGTCGTTGGTCAGAAAATTCCGCTATGGGACCGAAGGCAACGCAATAAAATCAAGCTACACCTGGCCGGAAACGAACGCGCCTAGGTCAGGTTGCGGGTTAACGTATATTAAAAATCCATATCTGCCTAACACGTTGTTCGGAGTGGACGTCCCAGTCGGCCTTGATCCACCATGGATGCGCAGCACAGAAAACAACAACACTGCCCCGCCAAACCGACATGCTCGCCAGGCTTCACAAAAGTTGCGGGCTCGCCATCGCGGCCATAGGCAACAGATGCAGCGTCTGACACCCTAGGCCTATTGGTGGCTACCGCGGGCACGACCTGATTGACAAAGCCACGGTCACCGTGCCTGCGGGTTCCGGTTTCATTGGCCAAATGTGCGGCTGTCCTTAACAATGCTCTCGCCGACCTGCCGGATCAAGGTGGCCAGATCGTCAAACCAGCCGTCCCCGCTGGTAGTGTCTCGGCGCACCAGACCCACAGTGCGGGCAGGCTCGGGTTCGGGAAAACGGATCAGGTTCAACCCCGGAACCGCCGCCAGTTCAGATTGCGCTGCAAGCTCAGGCATGAGCGTCAGGCCAAACCCCTCGGCCACCAGCCGGGACAGGGTCGGCAAGGAGGAAGCGCCCATGTTGATTTGGGCGCTGTTGCGGTCATGGCCACAGACCTCAAGCGCCTGGTCGGTCAGGCAATGCCCGTCCTCGAGCAGCATGAGGTGCGAGGATTTAAGGTCGGTTGGCCGCACCGCATCCGCCCCTTGCGGCAAGCTGCGCAAACGCCCTTCGGACCCCGCCAACAGAAAGCGATCCTCAAACAGCGGCAATTCGCTGAGCCCCTTGGTGGCTGTGGGCAAGGCCAGAACGGCGGCGTCGATCTCTCCCGCTTTGAGTGAGGCGATCAGGCGCTCGGTCCGGGCCTCGCGGATCTGCACTTGCAGCGACAGATCCCCCGCGCGCAAGGCGGCCAGAACACCGGGCAACAGATAGGGCGCCATGGTTGGAATGATCCCCAGCGAAAGCGACCTCCGCCCGTCGCTCTGATCGCGGGCCAACCGGTCCAGTCGAGAGGCGGCACCAAGCACATCTTCGACAAGGGACAGCACATCACGTCCCAAAGGGGTCGGAACCACGTCGCGGGCATGACGTTCGACCAGCGCACCGCCCATCAACTCCTCAAGCTGTTTGATCTGGACCGACAACGCAGGTTGCGAAACATGGCAGATCTGAGCGGCCCGCCCAAAGTTGCGCTGTTGAACCAGAGCCTTGAAATACTGCAATTGACGGAGTGTGAAGTTCATAATGGGAACTTATGGATCTGACGCCCAAATGCAAGGTCATGGTTATTCATTTGCGCGATGCCGGACGCTTGAACATGGTCAATCTCCTGTGCGTCAGGCGAGGCCGCGCCGGGCTTTGCCCGGCGCCCGGCCCAACGAGAGGAGGTGTTTCTTCAGAAACATCGACGACGGGCGGGAGTGCCCCCGGCCGTTCAACCGATCATCTGGTCGCTGCTGGACAGCTCATCATAATGCCGCTTCAACCTTTGCAGGGCAATGCGCAAGACGATTTTACCGGACCGAGCGGACCAGCCCAATTGTTTCTCGGCCGTTTCCAATCCTTCCAGATAGCAGCAGCACCGCAGCACCACATCGCTAAGCCCCGGCCCCAGGTCGGACAACGCACGTGACACCCGGTTGCGCGCATCCATGGATCCATGCCCCGCATCACTTTCTGGCGCGAACCCGTTTCGTCCGCCACCGGTGAGGAAGCGATCCCAATTTTGCGCAACATTGGGGCCCATCTGAGCCAGTTCAAAGTCCTCACGCAGGCGTTCTCCGGCGCGAACCAGCCCCTCGACGAGGAAAGGCTGCCCATCACGATCCTTTCGCCGCGCCAATGCCACCAGCGGGCTTTCCGTCATGTTGTAACGCATGCGGCGGGGGCGTCCGAGCGGCTCGTTCGCGGCCTCGTCATCCGTTCTGGCCCCGGAAAAGGGCATCTGCGCCTCGGCAAAGCCATTGTCTTTTTGTGACCGCGCGCGGTTCTCGGCCTCGGCCAATAGCTGGCCCAAGGCTGCCCGCCCCGTTGCTGTGATCCTGTAGCGGCTGATCCGACCTGGGTTGTCGCAGGAAATCCAATCCTTGAGCGCCAGAGCCTGCGCGATGGTGCAATCCACTACGGCTGTCCGGGTGCTACCGGTTTGGCCGTCATCGCGCACAACCACAGCCTTGTCCATATCCTCGGCCACGGCCAATACCGCGCCGCTTTCGCACAAACGGCGAAGCACGCGGATGGCCTCGGCGTCTAGTGTTGCTGTGTCCAGCAGATCCGATTTTTGCGTGTTTTCAGCTGCCATTTTGGCAATGTCCCTCGAGCTGCCCCTCCGAGCCGTGCCTTTGCGAGCATCAATCGGAGGGAAATGCGTCTGGGCCAGCGTCTGCAATGCCGCATCAACCAGCGGGTCATCCCGCCGCAGTTCGACCTTGCGGATCTGACGCAGTACGGTCGAGGCGTGGCACCCTGCCCCACGCGCCAGATCTCGTATCGACCGCCCCGCCTCGGTATGCGCCAGATATCGCCGAGCACCCTCGGGAACCCAACGCGGTACCGGTAAAGCAGAGGTATCGTTCATCTCACTGCATCCTCAATGGCAAAATCGCTGACCCTGTTATCCAACGGTTATCCTACGAGTTACCCACACAACCTAAGGGTGCATTGGTTACTTGTTCGTTAAAATCCGCCTCGTCTACCAATATTGTTTCCAAATGATAAACACTGATAAACCCAACGCACGGTGGAACGCACAGCGATGCAACACCTCCTAAAGTTGTGGCAACACTGTGGCAGAAACAATCCGAACGCATGAGGATGATTATGCAAGATCTGATGACGATGATTTCTACCATCCGCCGCCCACGACTGTTGATCCGGGCCGCTCGCCATGGGGCACAGGAATACAATCGCAACCGTCACCTGCAGCGGATCTTGGGCTATGGATCCCTTCCGCGCCCGGCGGCAGCACTGATGCGGTTGATGGAGGTAGAGCGCGCACTGGATGAGCAACGTCGCGAGGATGATGCCGGATATTCCCTATCTCGGCATCTGGACGTGCTGATCGCCATGATGGGCGAGGCGCAGCTGGTCCAGGCCAACCGCGCAACGCCTGTTGCTTGAGAGCGGGGGCAAAGCCCCGCATTACACCGTTAGATGAAGGCGTCGGGCATCGAAGCCTTTTTCTCGGCCACGTAAGCCGCCAGTTTGCCCGCGATTTCCGGGTCAAGGTGCGGCTGCTGGTAGTTGGCCAACAAATGTTCAACGCGTTGCGTGGCCAGGGTACGGGTGTCGCGCGCGCCCTCTTCTTCCCAGGTCTCGAACGGTTTGTAATCGAGCACCTCGGTTTTCCAGAACGCGTCCTTAAAGTTGGCTTGCGTGTGTGCGCACCCCAAATAGTGACCACCGGGACCAACTTCGCGGATGGCGTCCATCGCCTGCGCGTTCTCGTCGATCTCGACACCTTTGGCCAAGCCGTGCAGCACACCCAATTGATCGGCGTCCATCACAAACTTCTCGAAGTCAGACACCAGACCACCTTCGAGCCAGCCGCAGGAATGCAGCATGAAGTTCACACCGGACAGCAGCCCCATGTTAAGCGAGTTCGAGGTTTCATACGCCGCCTGCGCGTCCGGCAGTTTCGAGCCGCAGAACGATCCGGCCGAGCGGTATGGCAGCCCCAGACGACGGGCCAGTTGGCCTGCGCCATAGGTGATGTGCGACGCCTCAGGTGTGCCAAAGGTCGGCGCGCCTGAGTTCATGTCGATCGAGGTCACCATCGCGCCCATGATCACCGGCGCACCGGGGCGGCACAGTTGGTTGTACGCGATACCCGCCAGACATTCCGCCATCACCTGTGTCAGCGTTCCAGCGACTGAGACTGGCGCCATGGCGCCGCCCACGATAAAGGGCGAAACGATACAGGCTTGATTGTTTTTGGCGTACACCTCCATCGCGCCCATCATCACGTCGTCGAAGGTCATTGGCGAGTTGATGTTGATGAGCGAGGTCATCACGGTGTTTTCCTGAACGAACTCTTTACCGAACAGAATCTCGCACATTTCAACCGAATCCTGCGCCCGGCTGGGTTCGGTCACCGAACCCATGAACGGCTTGTCCGACAGGGTCATGTGGGCCAGCAGCATATCCAGGTGACGTTTGTTCACCGGAATATCCGTGGGTTCACATACGGTACCGCCCGAATGGTGCAGCCATTTCGACATGTAGCCCAGCTTCACGAACTTCTGGAAATCATCCATGGTCGCATAACGACGGCCACCTTGGGCATCGCGCACAAAGGGCGGACCATAGACTGGGGCCAGAACCATGTTCTTACCGCCGATGACCACGGATTTTTCCGGGTTGCGGGCGTGCTGGGTGAATTGGCTGGGTGCGGTTTTGATCAACTCGCGGGCCAGACCACGTGGGATGCGCACACGTTCGCCGTCGATGTCGGCACCAGCTGCGCGCCAGCGTTCCAGCGCGGGCGGATTGTCGACAAAGTTGACGCCGACCTCTTCCAGGATGGTTTCGGCGTTGGCCTCGATGATATCCAGCGCTTCCTCGGAGAGAACCTCGAAGTTCGGGATGTTGCGCTCGATGTATTTGGCGGTTTCGATTTTGACCGCTGTACGCTCGGCGCGACGGGCGGCCCCACCGCCACCACGAGATCTGCGCCGTGTGTTTGCCTCTGCCATAGGAATATCCCCGGGATAGATAGTGTTCACGTTGGTACACTTGTTACCGTACATGAAGTGTCGTCCGATTGTCTGGAGCGTCGCTTAAGAGGTAAAAGCGACATGTTTTGAACAGCAAAGCGACAGGCCGAACCAATCAAAGCGGTTTGCGCATCGAAACCACGTTGCCGGACTGCTCGATCTCGGTCCAACCCAGGTGCAGGTACATCGAACGGGTGGCCGTCAACCCGGCGTGCGTGCGCAGTTGCAACTCACGGCAGTCCAATTTGCGCGCCTCATCTTCTGCCAAGTCCAACAACCGTCCACCAATCCCCTGCCCCCCATGGCTTGGATCGACGCCAAGGTTTGCGATCAACAACACATCTCCGCGCTCCACCAATACAATGACCCCAACCAGCGCGGTGCCTTGTTCAGCTGCAAACACCAGGTTGTCCGCGACATCGCTGGCTATGCCGCCGGTCACATCCGGCAGGTCCGACAACTCGGCGCGCGCCGTGGCATAGGCCGCGGACAGGCAGGATTCTATTGCAACGACATCTTCTGGCTTTGCTGGGCGCAACATGATCATTTCGAAACCCTTCTGCAGTGTTCATTTCACCCCAAGGCCCCCTGAATACCCTTGCACAAAACACCGCTGCAACCTAAGAGCCATCGCATGAGCCAGACATCCCACGACCGCCTTTTGATCATCGACTTTGGCAGCCAGGTCACGCAGCTTATTGCGCGCCGCCTGCGCGAGCTGAACGTCTATTGCGAAATCCACCCCTATCAGAAAGTGACGATGGACTTTGTGCGCGAGATGGCGCCGAAGGCCGTGATCTTTTCGGGTGGCCCCGACAGCGTGACCCGCGAGGGGTCCCCGCGCGCGCCGCAAGAGATTTTCGACTATGGCGTACCGATCCTGGGCATTTGCTATGGTCAGCAGACGATGATGACCCAACTGGGCGGCAAGGTCGAAAGCGGCCACGGCACCGCCGAGTTTGGCCGCGCCTATGTCACGCCGAGCAGCAAGTTGGACATTCTGGACGGCTGGTTTGCAGACGGCGACGAGCAGGTCTGGATGAGCCACGGCGATCATGTCTCTGAAATCGCTCCGGGATTTGAGGTTTACGGCACCTCGCCCAATGCGCCCTTTGCGATCACCGCGGACACCAGCCGCCATTTCTATGCGGTTCAGTTCCACCCCGAGGTGCACCACACGCCCAACGGCGCAAAGCTCTATGAGAACTTTGTGAAACTGGCCGGTTTCTCGGGCGATTGGACCATGGGTGCTTATCGCGAGCAGATGATCCAGGCGATCCGCGATCAGGTGGGCGACAAAAAGGTCATCTGTGGTCTGTCGGGCGGAGTCGACAGTTCGGTCGCGGCAATCTTGATTCACGAAGCGATTGGCGATCAGCTGACTTGCGTGTTTGTCGATCACGGTTTGCTGCGCAAGAACGAGGCCGAAGAAGTCGTCGGCATGTTCCGAGACAATTACAACATTCAGCTGATTCATGCGGATGAGTCGGACCTATTCCTAGGCGAGCTGGATGGGCAATCCGACCCGGAAACCAAGCGTAAGATCATCGGCAAACTGTTCATAGACGTGTTCCAGAAACACGCCGACACCATCGACGGCGCCGAATTCCTGGCGCAAGGGACGCTCTACCCGGACGTCATCGAATCGGTGTCCTTCAGCGGTGGCCCTTCGGTCACCATCAAATCGCACCACAATGTGGGCGGTCTGCCAGAGAAAATGGGCCTGAAACTGGTCGAGCCGCTGCGCGAGCTGTTCAAGGATGAGGTCCGCGCGCTAGGCCGCGAGCTGGGTCTGCCGCAATCGTTCATCGGCCGCCATCCCTTCCCCGGACCGGGTCTGGCGATCCGTTGCCCCGGCGAGATCACCCGCGAAAAGCTAGAGATCCTGCGCGAGGCGGATGCTGTCTACATCGACCAGATCCGCAAACATGGCCTGTATGACGATATCTGGCAGGCTTTTGTTGCGATCCTGCCCGTGCGCACCGTCGGTGTGATGGGGGATGGCCGGACCTATGATTTTGCCTGCGCCCTGCGCGCGGTCACCTCGGTCGACGGCATGACAGCGGATTATTATCCATTCAGCCACGAATTCCTGGGCGAGACCGCCACCCGGATCATCAACGAAGTCAAGGGCATCAACCGCTGCACCTATGACATCACCTCGAAACCTCCGGGCACGATCGAATGGGAATAATGCGGATCAATCTGCATTGATATCAAAGCCGGATCACCAGGGTGGTCCGGCTTTTTCAATTGGGGGCGTCCACTTCTACTGTTGTTGCCGGGTTCAAATCCTTGTTTGGATCCACAAGAATTCCAGCCGGAAAACTGACTGACAGCACGCGATTGGTCGTATCCAGGCACAGCATGTGATTGTTATCGCCGTCTCCCAGATCGGCAAGGGCGGCTGGCGTGATGTCGCGCTGCGCTCCTGCGTCGTCTTCTACGGTCACACGATAAAGTTGACGCTCGGCCTCGCCCGGCTCATCCCCATTGGCCAGGGTCACGCCCCCGGCCCACGTCACACGAACCGCCAACACGGTGTCCTTGGGGCACAGGCTGCCACGCACACGGCGGGGTCCAAGTTCGCCCACCAGTGTCCAATCCTTGACCGATTGGGCCAGCACCAACGATGGGCCGTCCGCAAGCGGCGTCACTGCGACCTGCGCCCCTTGGTAGTCCAAGGTTCCGTCTATCGAATGCAGATGTCCGATCACCTCGACCGTGACAGGCGGATCGCTATCAGAGGGGCCCAGATCACCGATCAACAGCACAGTCCGCAACTCACCCGGATCAACCGCAGGCAGGACAGAGACGCAGTGCAAGGGTCTGGTTTCGCCAGATTGCCGCGTGACTTGAAAATCACCGGCCTGAAGGGTGTCCAGATCGACCTCGGTGGCAAAGATGACGGGCATACCGCCTTTGCCCCATCCACCGCGACAAATCACGTTGGCGATCAAGGGAAGTGAGTCGAGACCGTGGAATGCGGACAGCAACTCAGCCGTCACCCCGTCCGATGACCTTGGCAGGCCGATATTGGGTGTGATGTCGGCCAGGTCACGGTTGGACACATCCTGTGCGACGACACCCGATCCCGACGCAATCAGCAAGGACAGGGCCATCCCCTGCGCCGGGAAAACCACCTGTTTCCAGCGTTGTTCGATCGACCTCATTCTCTTCCCTCCTCTCGGCAAACCGGTCACCGGTGCCCCAAATGTGGAGTAGAAAGGTGACCGGTTATTCCGGATACTTGCGGCGCGCCTTGGCCACGGCAAGTTTTTTGCCGCCCTTCTTGGTGCGCGCCGTGGCGGTCCATTCATAGGTGTGCTTGCCATTTGGCGGGCACGGGCTTTTGTATTTGAAGCTGTTGGCCGGGACCGTGCCGTCCTGGCTGATCTTGACCCAGCCGCCGCCGTGGTTGTAGCCAGGCACATCCAGATCCTTGAGCTTGAATTACACCGCCGTGGTTCCCGCAGGCAGGCCAGAAACCTTGAACCGCGGATTGGCCACCGTGTTGGGACTGCCCGTGGTGCAGAGCTTGAGCCCCGACCAATCGAATGAAAACTTAAACTCGGCTGCTGCGGGCGTGGAAAGGAATGCCGCCATGGCAGCGCCAAAAAGAGCTTTGTACATGGGTTCTCCAACAAATTAATCGTCAACTACCCTGACTGTATCCAAGCCGGGGACTGAAACAAGTGGTTGATAAGTGAACAATCCGGGTTGACGGGGCGGACGCATTCGGCGTTCGTGTGCGCATGGAGCAGCCCCCCACTCAGATCGCCAAAGCAGCACTTTGGATGACCGGCGCCATCGGATCGTTCTCGGCCATGGCTGTTGCCGGGCGCGAGGTGTCCATCGCGCTCGATACGTTTGAGACGATGATGTACCGCAGCCTGGTGGGTGTGGTGATCGTCATTCTGGTGCTGACCGTCACGCGCAACTGGGCACAGGTCACCACCAGGTCGATGGGGTTGCAGCTGTTTCGCAACGCGGCGCATTTCACTGGTCAGAACCTGTGGTTTTATGCGGTCACCGTGATCCCGCTGGCGCAGGTCTTTGCGTTGGAGTTCACAACGCCGCTGTGGGTGATCGTGCTGTCGCCGCTGGTTCTGGGGGAACGGCTGACGCAGATCCGGGTTTGGGCTGCCATCCTGGGCTTTGCGGGCATCCTGATCGTGGCGCGCCCCAGCCCCGAGACCATCAGCCCCGGCCTGATCGCCGCCGCAAGCTCGGCCATCTTCTTTGCCTTCACCATCATGACCACCAAACACCTGACCAAGACCGAGGCCATTGGCTGCATCCTGTTCTGGCTCACGGTGATCCAGCTTGGATTGGGCCTTGTCGCTTCAGGCTTTGATGGTGACATCGCGCTGCCCGACGCCCAGACCGCCCCCTGGCTGGTGGTCATTGGCCTTGCCGGGTTGTTGGCGCACTTCTGCATCACCAATGCGCTGGCGATTGCCCCTGCCACGGTGGTTGTCCCGTTCGATTTTGTCCGCCTGCCGGTCATCGCCATCATCGGGATGCTGATGTATGGCGAGCCACTGGACATGTGGGTGCTGGTGGGGGCCGTGGTGATCTTTGGCGGCAACTATCTGAACATCTATGGCGAGACCCGTCGCCCCCGGTAACGGCTTCTCACAGCTGTGAGACGTGACCACGGATGCACCGGTGGATTTCGGCTATGTTCTGGGCGTCGCATGGGAGCGGCCGGACATCGCGGCCCGTATATCGCTGACCTATAACTCGGCTATCGAACACACCCTCTCAGAAAGTGAAAGCCTGAACCGGCCGCCCCCTGTTCCGGCAGGTACCCTGGTGACAGTGCCGGCATCTTCGACCATCGAAACGCCGCAGTCGGTCAACCTGGACTTTCAAACCGGTATCGCCCCCGACACGTTGCTGTTTGGTAGTGTGCGTTGAGCGGACTGGCCGCAATTGGTCTACCACCCGCCAAACTTTCCCTCGGCCAACAACCTGGTGGATTACGACGACGACACCTTCACCTATACCCTTGGCATTGGGCGCAAATTCAGCGAGGCATTTTCCGGTGCCTTGACCCTTGGATATGAATCCTCGACCGGGTCGACCCAATCGGATCTGGGTACGACGGACGGGTTCTGGAGCGTGGGCCTGGGCGGCACCTATTCGCTGGAGAAGGCCAAAATCACGGGCGGCGTGTGCTACACCGATCTGGGCGACGCAATCACCAACAACGGCGCGCGCTTCACTGGCAACAGCGCGTGGTGTGTCGGGTTGCAAATGACTTATGCGTTAATCTCAACGTCGCCATCCAAAAGCGCAAGTTTCGGGTCGCACCGGAGCTTGCGAAAGGTCAATGTGCCGGATATGACCGAGCAAAAATCCATGTCCGCCCGCGCCTGGGCCGAGTTGTTCCTGCTGGCCCTGATCTGGGGCGGCTCCTTTTTAGCCATCCGCGTTGCTCTGGACGAGGTGCCTGTGATCACCTCGGTGCTGCATCGCACAGGGTGGGCAATGCTGGTGCTGTGGGGTGTGATTTTTGCCATGCGGCTGCCCATCCCGCGCGCGCCGCGCATCTGGGGTGCGTTTCTGGTGATGGGGCTTTTGAACAACGTCATACCCTTTGGCCTGATGGCCTGGGGGCAGCTTTACATCGAAACCGGGCTGACCTCGATCCTGAATGCGGCCACGGCGATTTTTGGCGTTCTGGTGGCGGCTGCGATCTTTGCCGACGAGCGGTTGACCGCGCGCAAGATCATCGGTGTGGGGTTGGGTTTTCTGGGGGTCGCCGTGGCCATCGGCTTGCAGAACTTTACCACCTTCAACATTCAAAGCATCGCGCAAATCGCTATTATCGCAGGCACTTTTTCTTACGCATTGGCCAGCGCATGGGCCCGCGCCAAATTGGGCGATCTGCCCCCACAGGTGGCCGCAGCAGGTATGTTAACCGGATCAACCATCGTCTTGCTGCCAGCCGCGTTGCTGATAGACGGCCCGGTTTCCATGTCGCTGCAAGCCGACACTTGGGCCGCCATCGGATACTACGCGATCATCGCCACAGCCGGGGCCTATCTGCTCTATTACCGTGTGTTGGCGATGGCGGGCAGCGGCAACCTGATGCTGGTTACACTCGTAATCCCGCCCGTGGCCATCGTTCTGGGCGCATATGTGCGGGGCGAGACGCTGATGCCACAGGCCTATGTGGGGTTTGCCCTGCTGGCGGTGGGTCTGTTGATCCTGAATGGCACGATTGGACGCCCACGCAATTGACCCCGCCTGCCCTGCACTCTAGCAAGGGCGCAACGACTTAGGACGATGGACGGCGGGACATGATTTACGGCTCGGCTCAGGACTGGCGCGCGGCGGCGCGCAAAAAGGTGCTGTTTTTTGGCATGTCGGGGCTGGGCAAGACCTATGTCTCGAACATCCTGCGCGATACGGGCGACTGGTTCCACTACTCGATCGATTACCGCATCGGCACCCGCTACATGGGTGAATACATCACCGACAACGCCAAGGCCGAGGCGATGAAGGTGCCATTTTTGCGCGACCTGCTTCTGTCCGATTCGATCTATATCGGGTCAAACATCTCTTTCGAGAACCTGACGCCTGTGGCGACCTATCTGGGAAAACCCGGTGACCCCGCGAAGGGCGGGTTGGAGATCAGTGAATATCACCGACGCCAAGAGCAGTTCCGCCTGGCCGAAACCCATGCCCTGTTGGACACCGAATACTTCAGCGACAGGGCCGAGCGTCTCTATGGCTATCCGCATTTCATCTGCGACACCGGCGGGTCGATCTGTGAATGGGTGGATGCCGATAACCCCGACGACCCGCTGCTGTCCGAACTGTCGAGACACACACTGATGATCTGGATCAAGGGCGACGAGGCCCACACCGAGGAATTGATCCGCCGGTTCGACAAGGCGCCCAAGCCCATGTCGTATCAGCCCGCCTTTTTGACCCGCGTCTGGGATCAATACCTGGTCGAGCAGGACTGTGGCCCCGACGAGGTTGATCCCGATGCCTTCATCCGCTGGACCTACGCTCAGGCGCTGGCGCATCGCCAACCCAGGTACGAGGCCATGGCCCGCAACTGGGGCGTCACGGTAACCGCCGACCAGATCAGCGCAGTGCGCGATGCATCCGATTTCGAGGATGTGATTGCGCAAGCACTTGAGGCCAAAGACCAGACCCCCTAGGTTCCCCCATTCATCCGCAACGAAAAAAGCTGAAACGATGCCCATCAAGATCCCTTCCGACCTGCCCGCCTATGATGTCCTCACCAAAGAGGGTGTCATGGTCATGTCGCCGGATCAGGCGGCGCGTCAGGACATTCGCCCGCTGCGCATCGGCCTGCTCAACCTGATGCCCAAGAAGATCCAGACCGAAAACCAGTTCGCGCGTCTGATCGGCGCCACGCCCTTGCAGATCGACCTGAGCTTGATCCGCATGTCGGAGCACCGCACCCGCAACACGGCTGCGGAGCATATGGTCGAATTCTATCATCCCTTCCAGGAGATCAAGGATCAGAAGTTCGACGGGCTGATCATCACCGGCGCGCCAATCGAACATCTGGAGTTCGACGCCGTCACCTATTGGGACGAGCTGCGTGAGGTGATGGATTGGACGCAGACCAACGTTCAGTCCACCTTTGGCGTCTGTTGGGGTGGGATGGCGATGATCAACCATTTCCACGGCGTCAAGAAACACATGCTGGATGCCAAGGCGTTTGGCTGTTTCCGGCATCAGAACCTTGATCAGGCCTCTCCTTTCCTACGCGGGTTTTCCGATGATTGCGTCATCCCGGTCAGCCGCTGGACTGAAATGAAACAGGCAGAAATCGACGCGGCTCCGGGCCTGAAGACGCTGTTGGGCAGTGACGAGGTCGGCCCTTGTCTGGTCGAAGACCCGGATCACCGGGCGCTCTATATTTTCAACCATTTCGAATATGACAGTGACACGCTGAAGCAGGAATACGACCGCGACGTGGCCAATGGCACGTCGATCAACGTGCCGATCAACTATTACCCCGATGACGATCCCAGCCGCGCCCCGCAGAACCGTTGGCGCAGCCACGCGCATCTGCTCTATGGCAACTGGATCAACGAGATTTACCAGTCGACACCGTTCGACATGGATCAAATTGGTTCTTAAGGCACTGATATCCCTTCTGATCCTGGTGGTCGCGGGCGTCGCGATCACCCAATGGAAGGCGGCCCGGAACGAAGCCAGGGCCGAGGCCAGCCATCCGCCGCCGGGGCAGTTCATCGACGTCGACGGGATCAAGATACACGCCTTGGTGACCGGCAACGGCCCTGATCTGGTGATGATCCACGGGTCTAGCGGATCCACCCGCGACATGAGCTTTGCCCTGGCGCCCGCCTTGACCGAGCGCTACCGCGTGATCCTGTTCGACCGGCCGGGGCACGGGTTCTCTGACCCGCTGCCCAGGGGGCGTGAAACGATCAACGATCAGGCCCGTTTCCTAAGTGCTGCGGCAGCGCAGTTGGGCGCCAAGCAGCCAATCGTGATGGGCCAAAGTTATGGCGGCGCGGTTGCTTTGGCCTGGGCGGTGCAATTCCCTGACCGGCTTTCGGCGTTGGTTCCGGTTTCGACCCCGTCCACCCCTTGGACGACGCCCTTGGACCCCTATTATCAACTCGTCACCTCGACCTTTGGCAACCTTTTGGCGGTGCCGCTGATCACCGCCTTTGTCCCCGATACCCGGGTCGAGGCGACAATGACCGAGGTCTTTGCCCCCCAAGCCGTGCCCGAAGGGTATCTGGATCACTTCAATCCACGCCTGAGCCTGCGCCGCAGCGCCACCCGCGCCAATGCGCGGCAAAGGGCGAACTTGTTGGATGAAGTGACGGCGCTCTACCCCCGATATCCTGACATCTCGGTGCCAACCGAAATCCTGCACGGGGATGCGGATGACATCGTAAGTCCCTCGCTGCATTCAGAAAACCTGGTTACGCAGATACCCGGAGCGGTATTAACCCTGCTGCCGGGCCTGGGCCATATGCCGCAACATGTCGCCGTACCCGACGTCGTCGCCGCGATCGACCGCGCCGCCGCGCGTGCGGGTTTGCGTTAAGTCGATTAACATTACATAGTGGGCGGAAACAAAAGCAATAATCCCGGAGGCACCCCCGATGGCCCGCCCAACCCACGGTGAGATCACCAGCTACCTCAACGATGACGCTCCGCAGGATATCCGCAAGCTTGTGCTGGACGCGGGCAAAGGTGACATCCTGACCACAAGTTATCCCTACGACGACCGGATGGACCGCAAGGACTATCAGAAGCGGATGGATGCGCTGCAGATCGAACTGGTCAAGCTACAGGCCTGGACCAAACAGACCGGCGAGCGCATCGCCATCTTGTTCGAAGGGCGCGATGCGGCTGGCAAAGGCGGCACGATCAAACGGTTTCGCGAAAACCTGAACCCGCGCGGCGCGCGTGTCGTGGCCCTGGCCAAACCGTCGGATGCGGAACGCAGCCAGTGGTATTTTCAGCGCTATGTCGAACACCTGCCCTCGGCCGGGGAAATCGTGTTCTATGATCGCAGCTGGTACAATCGCGGCGTGGTGGAAAAGGTGTTTGGCTTTTGCACCGACGAAGAGCGCGAGCGTTTTTTCCGTCAGGTATTGCCTATCGAACATGGGCTGGCGAACGACGGGATAAGGATGTTCAAATTCTGGCTCAACGTGGGCCGCGCCGAGCAATTGCGCCGGTTCCGGGATCGCGAGGGCGATCCACTCAAACAATGGAAGCTCAGCTCGATTGACGTGCAAGGCCTGCACAAATGGGACGACTACACCAGCGCAATCCAGGAAACCCTGCTGCGATCGCATTCCGACAGCAACCCCTGGACCATCGTGCGCTCGGACGACAAAAAGCGCGCGCGCATTGCGGCGATCCAGACGGTGCTGAGCCAGCTGGATTATGACGGCAAGGACTTGGACGCCGTAGGTGAACCCGATAAGACCATCTGCGGCGGGCCGGACATCTGGGATGCCTAAACGCGGTTATCATCACGGCAATCTGCGCCAGGCCCTGATCGAGGCGGCGTTGAAGCTGATCGAAGAAAAAGGGCCCACCGGCTTCACCCTGTCCGAGGCCGCCAAGACCGCGGGCGTGACCCCGGCTGCCGTCTATCGTCATTTCGAAGGCCGAGAGGACCTGATCGCCGAAGCTGCGCGTCAGGGGTTCGATATGTTCGCGGAGCTGATGCAATACGCTTACGATAAAGGGCAACCCTCTGCCCTGGCCGCCTTCGAGGCGACGGGTCGCGCATACCTGGCCTTTGCCCGGCGCCATCCAGGGCATTACATTTCCATGTTCGAAAGTGGCATTTCGGTAAACCGCACGCCCGAACTGGCCGCCGCTGCCAACCGGGCCAAAGCGGTTCTGGAACGCGCGGCCGGGGAACTGTCGGAGCACATCCCGGCCGAGAAACGCCCGCCCGCATCGATGTTCAGTGCCCATATCTGGGCGATGAGCCACGGCGTGGTTGAGCTCTATGCCCGCAACACTGGGACGGCTTCGCCCTTTCCCCCCGAGGACCTGTTGGAAACCGGCATTGGCATCTATTTGCGCGGGCTTGGTTTGATCCCTCATGATTGAGACCTGCGCTTGTGGCCACTCCTTTGACCTTCTAACGTGTTTGTGAACTGACTCATGGGAGAGGAAGCCAGATCGTGAGCCGACTGATTACCAATACCACTCTGATACGACGCGATCGTCTTCGTCAATTGAAGGAAAGGGAAAGCGGGTGGCATGATCTGCAATTCATCAAGGCCATCGCCCCAAAACACCGAAGCCGTTGCATCGACCTGCTGGATCATGGCCATTCCCAGATCCGCCAAGACTTGTTCGCACTGGCGCAACTTGACTTTAAGATGGACGGATACTTCGTTGAATTTGGGGCAACTAATGGAGTTTCCCTAAGCAACACCTGCCTTATGGAGCGGGAATTTGGCTGGACCGGCATCCTGGCCGAACCCAGCCGGGGCTGGCATGAAGAGCTCCGCCAAAACCGCACTGCCACCATCGACACCCGCTGTGTCTGGAAGGAAACCGGTTCGACTGTTCAATTCACCCAAGCGCGACGTGAAGTGAACTCGGCAATTAGTGAATTTGCCTCGGCCAAAGACAAGCTGCGCGGGTCGAGCTATGAGGTGGACACGATTTCGCTCAACGATCTGCTGAGTGAACATGGCGCGCCCGAACACATCGACTATATGTCGGTCGATACCGAAGGCAGCGAGTTCGACATCCTGCAGGCGCTGGATTTCGACCGCTGGTCGTTTGGGGTGCTGACGGTCGAACATGCCCATCTGCCACAGCAGGACGACATCCACGCCTTGCTTAGCGCCAAGGGATACAGGCGTGTGTTGACCGAGCTGTCGATGTTTGACGATTGGTATATCCTAGCCAACTGATTTTCCTTTGACCAGAAACCGGGTAAAAGCCGCGCAAACAAGCCACGGCAGGCAATGACATGAAGATCAGCATCATTATTCCGTCCCGAGAACGGGCACGCTATCTGGGAGCGTCGATCCAGACCGTGCTGGACATAGATGACCCCAACATCGAGTTGATCGTCGCAGACAACGCCTCTGTCGACGGCACCGATCAGGTTGTTGCGGGCTTTGATGACCCGCGTTTGATCTATCTGCCGTCAAACGCGCGCGTTTCCATGCGTGAAAATTTCAACCGATCCGTTCTGGCCAGTACCGGCGACTATGTCATCGTTTTTGGTGACGACGACGCGATCCTGCCTCGGCAGTTTCCCTACCTGCGCCGACTGCTTGAAGAACACCGTCCAGATGGAGTGAGTTGGTTCAAGGCCACCTATGGCTGGCCGATCGAAGGGTTCGGAGACAAGACAGGCGGCATCCGTTTTTATCGAGACGACTGTTTTGGCGCCCCCCAACCCTATGATCCAAAGGATTATCTGAACAATCTGCTGCGCTGCGAACTTGCACAGTTGAATCCAACACCAAACACCTACCACGGCTGTGTCTCTCGAGCTTATTTTGAGGCACACAAACCGTCAGACGGGGTCTTGTTCGACAGCACAATCCCGGATGTGAATTTTCAATATCGCAGTATCTACAATGGGG
This sequence comes from Falsiruegeria mediterranea M17, assembly GCF_900302455.1. Taxonomy (GTDB): domain Bacteria; phylum Pseudomonadota; class Alphaproteobacteria; order Rhodobacterales; family Rhodobacteraceae; genus Falsiruegeria; species Falsiruegeria mediterranea. Next base: position 180,900 of record NZ_ONZG01000008.1, on the reverse strand, counting down.
GACACTTTTTGCACTTGCGCCACCCGTTTACGATTAACGGATACAGCCCGGCCTCGACCGGCACCGCGCATTCCAACCCCAAGGAAGGCAGCGAAGGTGACAAGATCGGCAAAAGCTTTGCGGCGGAAAACAAGGCCGACCCCTACGACGACATCATCGACCACGCGCTTACAATCCAGTTGGTGTTCTTTTCAACATTGGAGACCTTGCGAACGCGCGGCGGGTACGACACGCCTGCCCCTGATTACGCACGTTGGTACAATTACGCTCTGAACGCAGCACGTTCGAAACCTGCCGAGGCCGAACGGATCGACAAGATCCTTGCGGACTATGCCGACCAAACCGGCACCCAGGCACAGTTGTTGACTGCACGCGCCATGCCGGTTCGTTCGAAACGCACGTTGGCGGAACGATGGGCACGCGTGCAATCACAGTTCCAGTCCTTTCGCTTGTCCGCCGAGATGGACGGTGTGAACACCGTGCATTCCGCAACCCGCGTGATGGATGCAGTTCTAAGCGATGACTACGGCACAATTCTTGATGGCGGTGAAACGAAAAACGGCGCCTGGGCCAAAGCCAAGCGCCGTTCCAAGAACTTCAAACGACAGCTATGATACCCGCTTGAGGAACCCATCGTGCGCGACGGTAATCTGCAACTTGTCGGGGATGTCTTTGTCGATCTCGAATTCAGGGTGGGATTTGAGGTAGTCCCAGACGGCGGTTTTGGGATTGTCACCTTTGCCCCAAGGACGGTCGGGATAGGTATCTTCGGCCATATCCTCGATCAACGTGTCAAAGACCACGCAATAGCTGCCCACGGACGTCAGTGGTGCATAGGCTTCCAGCTCGGCACGGACGTGATCATGGGTGTGATTGCTATCCAGACAGACCAGAATACGGCTGTAATCCTTGGCAAATTCCTGAACGCGGGCAATGATTTCAGGGTCGATCGACGACCCCTCGATCATCTCGATGCGGGATCGCATCGAGTGCGCATCGATCGCCGCCCGGTTATGGGCGCGAATATCGACATCGACCCCCAAAACCTTTCGTTTCGATTTGGCCGGATCCAGGGTTTTCCCCTCTTGGATCGCTTCTTCCATGTCCATCAGCGCAAGCATCGAGGCTGAGAAAATCAGCGACCCGCCATGCGCGATCCCCATCTCGACAATCAGGTCCGGTTTGATCTCCCAGATCAGCTCCTGCATCGCCACGATGTCTTGCGGGTACTGAATGATCGGACGATCCATCCAATGATAGTTATAGGAGTATTCGGCAACCGCCGACGCTCGCAAGAAATCGAGACCCGGTTTGGTCAAGGCCTCGTTCTGGCGCATCACGGCGATGCGTTCGGGAATGTCAGATTTGAAGTCGCTCATGCGCCCACCTCAACATATGTATAAGCGTTGTTGGACATGGATTTGATTTCCTCGGTGTAGTTCGGGTTCATGACCAGGATACGGGCATCACCAGAGAGCTGCGGCAGCAACTCGTCCGGGGCACTGACCCGCAAGCCGGTGCCAGCCAGATGTTTGCCCTGTTTGGCCGGGTTGATGTCGATGATACCTGCCACGGGGCGCCCTGCCCGCGCCCGCAACATGGAATAAATCAGCCCCTTGGACGCGCCGCCCCAGACGACATCGCGGTCGGTGGTATTTCCGGCCTCAAGGCTGTCGGTGAAATCAGCCGGAAAGCGCACCGGAGCATCCGGGTCGTAAGATGGGTAACGCAGGCTGGCAAGATCGCCGATCACATACAGGTACTGACCGCCAAAGCAATTCCCGGCGGCCACGACCCGGCCAAAGATCTTGTGAAAGTCGCTGAGCCGGAAATAGTTGACGTGCTCATAAAAGAAGTCGAACCAGGCCTTGTTTTCACCAATCCAGTCGAGGCACGGCACCTCGATATAGATCAGCCCCTGCCCACCATTGGCCTCGGCCAACTGCATCAGAAAATCGACCGGGTCCTGTATGTGTTCGAGCACATGGCGCAACACCAGTCCGTCGCCGTTCATGCCGACCTCGGGCCCGAAATAAACCTTTTCGATACGTGGGTCGTCACCTTCATAGGTCGGGTCAAAACCAGTAATTTCAGCCCCGCGATCTGCGAGCATCTCGAGGAACGTGCCCTTGCCGCACCCCACCTCGATCAGTCGATCACCCATTTCCGATCGGATCAGATCAGCGGCCCAATCAAGATGTGATTTGAACGGGGCCGAATTGGCCTGCTCGTTCTGATAGGCCGCGTCGTATTCCATCAAATCCGGGTCAAAGGCAGCGTTGTAGACCAGCCCTGTGTTCAGATCCTCGACAATTCGTATTTGCCCACGCGGACAGGCCAGCGCATCCTGGGCCGTGTCGTACATGCGGTTCTGAAAGATCGGAAAATCCGCTGCTTCATATAATACACGCTGGGTCATACGGGGTCCTTTGGCTGACGCACGCCAATCACGACCGGTGGATCGGTCAGGTTGTCGGGCCGTGCGCCGAAGTTCAAGAGATCACGCCGACCATACTGATCCGCGATCTGTTCCGCCAGAGCGCGCACGGTGATCCCTTGTCCGCTGGCGATATTGCTGGCACCGGTCCGGTCGCTGAATGCATCGTCGAGCAAGAGCGCGGCGGCGGCATCCACATCCATGAAATCGCGCAGCTGGGTCCCGCTGGTCAGATCGGCCCGTTCGCTCGCCTGCATCTGCTGATGCAGATAGGGCACCAACCGGCGCGGGTCTTCGCCCTGTCCATACAGGTAGAAAAGCCGCGCCCAAAGGAAGTCCATCCCCATCTGCGGCGCCAGCTTGTTCAAGGCGACAAAGACAGCGGCCTTGGCAGCCGCATAAGGTGTGAGCGGGTCAAGCGCCGTGTCGGTACTCAGCTCTCCGCCTGTCAGGTCATATTCGAAACAGGTGCCCACGCCCACAAAGCGCCGCACACCGGCCCGTGCCGCACCTTTGGCCAGGGCCAAGGTCCCCGCAAGGCAATCCAGGTTCTTGTCCGAGGTCAGATACTTGCCAGGCTCGGCATACCACGCCACGTGCAGCACCATGTCGACATCTTGACAGACTTCTGCCCACCAGTCGGCGGATTGAGAAAAGATGTCTTCTATTTCAACAACTTGCGAAGCACCCTTCACCATCCGTCCCGGGCGGATCACACAGATCGGTGCGATGCCACGCGCCCCCAGCCCCCGCATCACCGCCTGCCCGACAAAGCCGGTGGCGCCGGTCAGCAGAACGCAGCTCATCCCAGTACCCTAAGCTCGGGTACGGCGGTTACAAACTTGGTGCCCGCATCAGCCAGCGCCTGGTTTTGCGCCATGATCTCGGGCCCGATGTTCCATGGAAAGATCACCAGGTAATCGGGACGGTTCGCCCTTAGCGCATCGGGGGCCAGGATCGGGACATGACTGCCCGGCATCAACATGCCCTGTTTCGACGGCGCAGCGTCACAGACAAACGGCACCAGATCGGGCTTTACCCCGCCAAAGTTCATCAACGTGTTGCCCTTGGCCGCAGCACCATAAGCGGCCACGGATTTGCCCTCGGCCCTGGCCTGCAACAGGAACCGCAAAAAGTCGTTCTTGACCTGTTCGGCCTTGGCCTGAAACGCGGAGTAATAGGCATCGGTGTCCATGCCTCGCGCTTCTTCCTCGGCCCGCAGCGCGGCGACGGCCGGGGTATCTTGATGATCCGCCTCGGCCCGGCAGGCATAGATGCGCAAGCTGCCCCCATGGGTCGGCAACTCTTCGACGTCAAAGACCCGGCAGCCCGCAGCGGTCATTATGCGTTCGACCGCCAGCAGCGACAGGTACGAGAAATGCTCGTGATACACTGTGTCGAACTGATTGAATTCGACCAGACGCATGAGGTGCGGAAATTCCAGGGTGATCACGCCCTGTGGTTTCAGAACCTCGCGCAGACCACGGGTAAAGTCATTGATATCAGGGACATGGGCATAGACATTGTTGCCCAGAACCAAATCGGCCTTGGGCAGATCCCGCGCCATATCTTCCCCAAAAAAGGCCTGCAACACCGGCACGCCCAACTCTTCGGCGGCCTTGGCGGTGCTTTCCGTGGGCTCGACCCCCAGACACGGAATGCCAGCCGCGACAAAGTTCTTGAGTAGATAACCATCGTTCGAGGCAACCTCGATCACGTGACTATCCGCATTCAATCCCAACCGCTTGGTGATCATGTCCACATAGAGCGCGGCATGATCCAACCAGCTGCGCGACGTGGACGAGAAATAGGCGTAATCGTGGGTGAAAAGCTGATCGGCCTCGGCAAAATCCTCGGTCTGAACCAAACGGCACTTGGGACAGGCCTTGATCCGCAGGGGAAAGGTCAGCTCAGGCTGCGACAACCCTTCGGACGAGACATAGGCGTTGGACGGCGGCGCATGGCCCAGGTCCAGAAATTCCAGCGTCAGCGGGGTGTTACAATGTCGGCAGGTTTGGGTCATAGCGCTGTGCACTCCGCCAGTGGTGGTAGGTTTTGGTCACGGTCCGACAAGACCGTCACCGGACGGCGCCAAGCGATGCCCAAATCGGGATCCAGCGGGTTCACCCCGCCTTCGTGCCCTGGCGCATAGGCTGTCGAATGGCAGTATTGCAATTCGGTGTCGTCACTCAGAGTCTGAAACCCATGTGCAAACCCTTTGGGCACATAGATTGCGTTTAGCGCGTCCTGATCCAGCAACACATGGCAGTGTTGGCCATAGGTGTCCGATCCGGCGCGCAAATCCACGATCACGTCAAAGGCCTCCCCGCGCAGGCAACGCACCAGCTTGATCTCGGCGGCCGGTTCGCGCTGAAAGTGCATGCCCCGAAGGGTTCCGGCCTCGCGGCTGAGTGAGACATTCATCTGCACCCAAGTGGTGTTCAGACCCTGGGCCGCGAATTCGTCATCACAATACATCCGGGCAAAGAACCCGCGGTCGTCCTCGCGGCGCTCCAAATGAATTTCATAGGCCCCTTTCAGGGGAAGAGGTTCGAACTTCATGGTGCACCAAACTCTGCAATCTGGGCGCGCGTCACGGACAGAGGATCAGCTCCCTCGTGCACAGCATGATACCATTCCACCGATTTGGCCAAGCCACAGGCAAAATCCCATCGCGGGGCATACGCAAGATCGACCCGCGCCTGTTCGATGCCCAGGCTAAGCAACGAGGCCTCATGGCGCGCATTTGGATCGGATTGATCCAGCCATTCCCCGGGCCAGAGCGCCAAGGCTCCTTGCACAAGATCACCCACCGCTTTGACATCATGTGTTTCGGGCCCAAAATTGTAAGCATCGGCCACTTGTTCGGCGGCGGACATGCGTTCGGCCAGCCGCATATACCCTGCGAGCGGCTCCAGCACATGCTGCCAGGGGCGCCGTGCATATGGGTTGCGCACCGGGATCGGCTGGCCTGCTGACAGCGCGCGGACAATATCCGGCAGAATGCGGTCCGCGGCCCAATCACCGCCGCCAATAACATTTCCGGCGCGCGCAGAAACCACTTGAACAGGATGATCCATAAAGAACGACTTGCGGTAGCTGGCAATTGCGATTTCACATGCCGATTTCGATGCGGAATACGGATCATGGCCGCCCAACCGGTCACCTTCGCGGTAGGGGTGCAGCCATTCGCGGTTTTCATACACCTTGTCGGTGGTGATCATCACAGCCGCGCAAGGGTCATCCAACTGACGCAAAGCGTCCAGCACATGCACCGTGCCCATCACGTTGCTATCCCAATTGGCCACCGGATCGTCATAAGACGCGAGTACCAGCGGTTGAGCCGCCAGGTGAAACACCACGTCCGGGCGCGCCTCGGCCACTCGGTCGCGCACCAATTTCGCGTCGCGGATGTCCCCGATCCGGTGATCGAGTTTGTCGGCCAAACTCAGTTGCTCAAACAGCGCGGGCGTGGTGTCAGGCTCGAGCGCCAGTCCGAAAACCTGCGCTCCCAGATCATGCAGCCACAGCGACAGCCACGAGCCTTTGAACCCGGTGTGCCCCGTGACTAAAACCCGTTTTCCGGCCCAGAAACTCATGAGCGCAACGGCTCCCAGATCTTCCAGGGCGCTTTGCCGGACGCCCAGAGTTCTTCGAGCTGGTTCTTATCGCGCAACGTATCCATTGCCATCCAAAATCCAGAATGCTTCCAAAGGCTTAACTGCCGATCTTTAGCCAACCCTTCAAGAGGTTCTTTTTCGAAAACCATCTCGTCCCCATCCAGTCGATTCAAGATAGAAGGTTCGCAAACCATAAAGCCGCCGTTGATCCAGCGGTTGTCGCCTTGCGGTTTTTCCTGGAACGAGGTCACACGGTCGCCATCGATCCCAAGCGCGCCGAACCGCCCCGCTGGCTGAATTGCGGTCACGGTAGCTTCGGTCCCCTGAGCGCGGTGGAAATCAACCAGAGCGGACACATCCACATTCGACACGCCGTCGCCATATGTCAGGCAAAAGGTTCCGTCCAGATAGGGCGCCACTCGCTTGATCCGTCCCCCGGTCTGGGTCAACTCTCCGGTATCGATGAGCGTGATTTTCCACGGTTCAGCCGTCTGGTTATGAACCTCCATCGAGTTGTCCGACAAATCTATGGTCACATCCGACATATGCAGGAAGTAGTTCGCAAAATACTCCTTGATCATGTAGCCCTTGTAACCACAGCAGATCACGAACTCATTGATGCCGTGGTGCCCGTACAGTTTCATGATGTGCCACAGGATCGGACGGCCACCGATTTCGATCATCGGTTTGGGCCGCAGGTGGGATTCTTCACTGATGCGTGTCCCCAGTCCCCCTGCAAGAATGACTGCCTTCAAAATGTCTCTCCCGCTGCCTGCGATTATCAAACCTCTTGTATCAAGGCGTTACACGGAACGCACCAGGGCAACAACCATTCCTGACAAAAGTGGCGGAAACCCCCTAGCGGATATGGGCAGGTCTGAGATTTGCCTCGACCGTGATCAGGTCCATTTCGCCCAGGCCCTTGATCTGATGTTCGCCAAAATCGCTGATCTGGAACTCGTCGATCAGGTCGAATTTCATCTCTTCGGGTGCCACGATACCCATCGGATCTGCCATCATCTGCAACCGTGAGGCCATGTTCACCGCCGGGCCAAAGACGTCATAGACGTACTTCTGTATCCCCACGACAGACCCCACAGCGGCCCCCGTTCCAAGCCCGATCCGTGCGCGCCACGTGTGCTGATGGCTTTCATTGCGCCGCTCGAGATAGCGCAGAAACCGGACCGCGCAATGTGCCACAGCCGAAGCATGCTCGGGGGCGGGATCGGGCATACCACTAACGGCCAGATAGGCGTCACCGATGGTCTTGATCCGCTCGCAGCCGTATTGCTCGACGATGCGGTCAAAGGCGGTGAAGATGTCGTTGAGTTCGGCCAGAGTCACCGTCGGGTCCGTCTTGGTGGCAAACTCGGTGAAGTCGACAAAATCCAGCATCACCACCGAAACCTGCGTGTACAGCTGCGGTGTGACCACGCCAAAGGTCTTGAATTCCTCATAGACGGAACGCGGCATCAGGTTCAGGAGCAGCTTTTCCACCCGCTCCTTTTCGCGCTCCAACTCGCGCGTGTTCCGCTCGACCATTGTGGAATAGCTGTCGATCATCGATTCCAACTCGCGGATACGGGTGATGTTCTGACATTCCACCACCAGAAGACGCTGATCCCCCGATCGCGTGGCCGAGATGGACACCGCAATGACCAACGTCCTGCGTTTGCGCTTGAGTTCGACCTCTCCGGTAAACACACGACCCTCGGCTTCGTCTTCACCCAGGTCTTCGGGCGAGAGTTCCTCGACCAGTTCGCTCATCCTGGTCATTTGATCCGGTGTCCCAAACCAATCGCAGAACGGCTTGTTTGCAAAGATGATCTCGTGACTGACACCATCCAGGATGGCCACACCGACCCCGATGGACCGCAACAGTTTTTCATTGATGGCGGCAATGGTCATCCGGCATCTGCCGTGACAATGATCGCGCGTTTGCTTTCGATCTCGTGCAACACATAATCCACATCCGCAGGCTTCATGCCGTGATCGCTAAGCGCCTCGGACAACAGCCGCCCCATCTCGTCAAAATCCGAGTGCGAGATATTCAGTTGTGCATGAACCGCCCGCAGCCGGTCATCGGAAAAGGACACCGGCCCCCCCACCAAAGAGGAAATGAACTTGGTCTGATGATCCATCAGGCGCGGCATGTCGACGTCGGCGAAATAATCGCCGATCTCATCTGAATCGAGCGCCATCTCGTAAAAGCTCATGACGATGCGGCTGATGGTTTTGAAACCGCCGTACTTCTCGTACACCGTTGTGCCCATAACAAATTCCGCCAATATTCATGCAATATGCATGCACATTAGGCCGAACGGGCCCTCAAATCAAATTGAGACCCAACCGGGCACTGAAACGAAAAAGGGCCACGCGCTTGCGTGGCCCCAATCTGTTCGAAAATTCCAGAGCTTAACGCTTGGAGAACTGGAACGAACGACGCGCTTTGCGCTTACCGTATTTCTTACGTTCCACAACGCGGCTGTCGCGGGTCAGGAAGCCGGCGGCTTTCAGTGCACCACGCAGAGCGGGATCATAAAGCTGCAGCGCCTTCGAGATGCCGTGCTTGACCGCACCGGCCTGACCGGTCAGGCCACCGCCCTTGACGGTTGCGACAACGTCGAATTCGCCTTCGACACCAGCAACCTGGAACGGCTGGCGCAGGATCAGCTGCAGAACGGGACGTGCAAAATAGATGTCCTGGTCCTTGCCGTTCACGGTGACCTTGCCGGAACCCGGCTTGATCCAAACGCGAGCAACAGCGTCTTTACGCTTGCCGGTGGCGTACGAGCGGCCCAGGTCGTCACGCACGGGTTCGCGCAGGACGATTTCTTCGGCCACGGTTTCAACGCCTGCAACGGCGCTCAGCTCTTCGAGAGTATTGATCTGATCAGCCATCGGTCATTAGCTCCGGGTGTTTTTCTTGTTCATGGATGCAACATCCAGAACTTCGGGCGACTGGGCTTCATGCGGGTGCTCGGCACCGGCATAAACGCGCAGGTTGGTCATCTGGGTACGGGCCAGACGGTTGCCCGGCAGCATGCGCTTGACCGCCTGGGTCACGACGCGCTCGGGATGTGCACCCTCGAGGATCTGCTGCTTGGTGCGCGACTTGATGCCGCCCGGGTGACCAGTGTGCCAGTAGAAGTTCTCTTCGCGCTTCTTGCCGGTCATCTGGATCTTGTCAGCGTTGATCACGATGACATTGTCGCCCATGTCCATGTTCGGGGTGAACGACGCTTTGTGCTTGCCACGCAGGCGCATGGCGACGATCGAAGCAAGACGGCCCAGAACAACGCCCTCGGCGTCGATCAGGATCCACTTCTTGTCGATGTCTGCAGGTGTTGCAGAAAAGGTTTTCATGGCAGGATAGTCCTGTTTGATGTGAAAGAGCGGCCCAAATGACCGCCCCGAATTCGATGGATGGGTTCTATGTGCACCCGATGATCACGTCAAGAACCGGAAACCTTATTTTATACAGCAATTTCAATAGCATAAAAAATAGGTATTATTTTACCCCACAAATCTCGACCCAGAAACGTATTTTCAATCACCTATGACAATAAACTTGTGGATCGAACCGGTTGGACTATGCCAGTGTACCGACGAAACAACATGGGGATCAGACGACATGGTGGCACCATTGGACGACGTTGTCGCTGCCTACGGCGCATTGTGGGTCGAAAAAGACCCGGCCAAGCGATTGGAACATCTGAACATCGCCTGGGCCGAGGATGGGCGCTATGTCGATCCCAATGGTGATGTTACCGGGCGCGACGGGCTGGCGGACTACATGGACGCCTTTCATGCTCAAGCAAAGGGATCACAGATCGTGGTGACCAGTGCCGCAGTGCACCATCACGAGATGGTGCATTTCACCTGGGCGATGAAGGCTGTCGGCGGCATCCCCCTTCTCAAGGGGCATGATTTTGCCACGCTGGACGCCGATGGCCGCATCAAACAGTTGGTGGGCTTTTTTGGAGACCCGGAACCAATTGGCGGCAAAAAGAGCCTTTTTGGTTTGTTCAAACGCTAAGACGCTCTGGCGGGTTGTCCAGCAGATGACGAAGGCGCATCAGCGCCGCCTCATACGTCGCCAAGGTCACACCCGCGTTCACCGCCAATCGTACCGCATGGGGCGTGCGCGAGGTGCGGCAGGCGTATTCCTCGGCCGAACGGATCTGGATGCCCTGCGCCTCGGCCGCCTGACAGAATGATGCCGCACGCCAACCGGGTGGCAGGGTCAGCCACAGAAATGGCACCGGATGGCGCCAGTTGAGTGAATATGAGCCAAGGATGTTCACCGCGGCCTTGATATAGTCACCTGTCACTTGCTGTAACGCATCCAGCATTTGCGGCAATTGAGGATGTCCCAGCAACACGGCGCTCAAATCCAGCAGTGGCGTCGCCAGACCAAAGAACCCGTGTTCAACGGCGCGGCGCAAATCAGCCACCTGCCCTTCGGGCGCGACGGCGATACCGATGCGCAATGCGGGTGTGATGGACTTGGAGATCGAGGTCACGAACCACGTCCGATCCGGTGCCAGCATCCGATAACCCGGAGCCTGCGCAGGCATGTGGCGATAGCAATCATCCTCGAGCAGGAAAAAACCACGCTTACGTGCAATGGCGACCACGGCTTCGCGCCGGTCCAGCGGAGTGAACAACGTGGTCGGGTTGTGCACCTCGGGTGAGGTACAGAACACCTGCGCCTCGTGTTGACGGGCCAATGCGTCCAAGGCTTCGGGGATCACACCGTGATCGTCCATGGGTACCGGCACAACCTCGGCCCGCAGCAGTTCGGCTGCGCGGCGGAAACCGGGGTATGACAGTTCCTCGACCAGAACCACGGGGCGACGGCCGCGCAAAATGGCCTGCAAGATCATCGAGATCGCGTTCTGGCCACCGTTGGTCAGCACGATTTCTTCTTCGCTCACGCGCCCTAAAGGCGCCTGCGACAACCATTTGAGAGCGGCCTGTCGCGCGGGCAACGCCCCTGCCCGACTTGGGTAATGCATCAGACCCGAGGGCGGATCCTGGGCGATTTGAGCCAAAAGCCGTCGGATCAGCTGTGCCTGCCCGACACTGGGCAGATGGGGTGAGAACATATTGACCGCATAGCCGTTATTGGCATTGCTGTTGTGCGCGATCACGTCCACCTCGATCGGGGCGAAACCATCGTTCTGAGTCTGCGGATCCGCAACAAATGTACCCCGTCCAACCCCCGCTTCGAGCAGCCCTTCGTCGGTCAGGATGGTATAGGCCCGCGCCACGGTGCCCGGTGTAATGGACAATGTATAGGCCAGCTCACGCACGGGCGGCAGCTTCGCGCCAACCTCCAGATCCTTGTTTTCGATGGCTTTTCGGATCGTCGCCGCCACCATCTTGTATTTCGGACCTTTTGCGTCAGGTAAAGCGCTCGGCCAAATTGTACCCATTACAATTCTTCCTTTTAATTGACACAATGCAGAATGTATCAAGTCAATGTACCAAGTAGCGTACTATTGTGTCAATACAATTTGGAAAGGACCCTGTCATGACACGTCTGATGCATAGCCCCGCCCTGACCCTGCTGAACGCCAGCCCCCGGCTGCCGCTGATCGCGGATTTGGCCGTACGCTTTGCGGCGATCGTCACGACATGGGAGCAACGGCGCCGAACCCGCGTCAATCTGAGCTATCTGGATGATCATCTACTGGCTGATGTGGGATTGACCCCAAAACAGCGCACACGCGAGGTCAAACGCCGGTTCTGGCAAATTTGACTGAGATCCCCGTCCCATCTTTCATTTGGGACCTCTTCACTGGCCGGAGCTTGCTCCGGCCTTTTTTGTTATCCGGCCTTGGCAGCGACCGAGCCCGCAGGCGGAATGGAATAGGTCATCGTCGCCCGCGCCACGATCTTGTCCGACCCTTCGGACCGCATCAACACGTCACCCACGGCCAGCAGCTTACCCAGCTTCAGCAACCGCACTTCGGCCAGCATGTCGACGCCACCCTCGGGTTTGCGCATGAAATCCATCGAACAGCTTGTGGTCACAGCCAGCCCCTGCCGCCCGACCCGCGCCAAAACCATCGCATAAACGCCGCAGTCGGCCAGGGCAAACATCGACGGCCCCGAAACGGTGCCGCCCGGACGCAGGTGCCGATGCGCCACCTTCAGGCGCATGATCAGGCGATCTTCGCTAAGCTCTTCGATGGCGAAATCGTCGGAAACCTGTGGAAACACACTGGCCATGTACCCCATCAGTTCTTCGATATTCAGTGCCAGTGACATGCGGCTTTCCCTCTTCCCGTGTTGCCCCTAGAGTTGCCCGCAGATTTGGGTGGAGAGCAAGATGGCAATTCTGGAACGTAACGACAAAGGTGCAGTGGCGCATCTGCACATGAATGCGCCCGAGCGGCTGAATGCGCTGAGCGACGAAATGCTGGCGGCGTTGCAGGATGAGTTCGACCAACTGAAAAATGACCAATCCGTCCGCGCCGTGATTCTGTCAGGTTCGGGCAAGGCATTCTGCGCCGGTCACGATCTGAAACAGATGACAGCCGGGCGTCAGGCCGAAGATGGCGGCAAGGCCTATTTTAAGGATCTGTTTGATCGCTGCGCCCGGATGATGATGACCGTGCAGCAACTGCCGCAGCCTGTGATTGCCCAGGTGCATGGCATTGCCACCGCTGCGGGCTGTCAACTGGTTGCCACCTGCGATCTGGCCATCGCCGCCGAAGGCACAAAGTTCGGGGTCAACGGGGTGAACATCGGCCTTTTCTGCTCGACCCCGATGGTGGCCCTGTCGCGTAACATTCCGCGCAAGCAGGCGTTCGAAATGCTGACCACCGGGCAGTTCATCGACGCGGCACGCGCTGAAGAGTTGGGCCTGATCAATCGGGCCGTTCCAGCCGAAGATCTGGTAACACAAACCGCCGCCTTGGCCGAAACACTTGCAGGCAAACTTGGTGCTGCCGTCAAAGTCGGCAAACAAGCGTTTTATCAGCAGATGCAGATGCCGCTGGATCAGGCCTATGCCTATACCGGCGATGTCATGGTCGAAAACATGCTTTACCGAGACACCGAAGAGGGAATCGCCGCCTTCATCGAAAAACGGGACCCCGATTGGACCCAGTAATTTGATCGTTTCCCGAAACTGGTAAAATTGTTTCCAAATTTGAACTTTCAATCTGGGCAACACTGTGGCAAACATTGGGCAAGGGCCCGGTAAAGGCTGGGCACTTAAGCGATTTTTGGGTCGCCGTGGGCGGAAGGTCCCTCCTTGTCAGCCTCTCTCTGACACCGACATTCCCGCAGCGGCGACCCCAAAAACAACCCCCGTCACAATTGGACAACAGGGCACTCAGGGTCGGTTTACCCCTTGACCGGTGTTGTCGGGCGTTGCGTGCACGCGCGCCCTGCCCTAAATGGCACCCCATGACACAAGTTTTGCATATCGTGGGCGGCGGCATGGCCGGGTCCGAGGCCGCCTGGCAGGCGGCGGAAATGGGCGTAGACGTGGTGCTGCACGAAATGCGCCCCAAGGTCGAAACCTTTGCCCACCAGACCGGCAACTTGGGCGAGATGGTGTGTTCGAACTCCTTCCGTTCGGACGATGACGAACAAAACGCCGTTGGCCTGCTGCATTGGGAAATGCGCGCCGCCAATGGCCTGATCATGACAACCGCCGACAAGCACAAGCTCCCCGCGGGTGGCGCACTTGCCGTCGACCGCGAGCCTTTTGCCGAGACCGTCACGGCCAAACTCAAGGCGCATCCCCGTGTGACCGTGTCCTATGATGAGATCACTACGCTGCCAGACGACGGCCATTGGATCTTTGCCACCGGCCCGCTGACCTCGCCTGATCTGGGCGCGGCGATTCAGGCGGAAACTGGTGCCGAAGCGCTGGCCTTTTTCGACGCCATTGCGCCGATCATCTATGCCGAGAGCATCGACATGTCCAAAGCATGGATGCAGTCACGATATGACAAGGGCGAGACCGAAGAAGAACGCACCGCTTATCTGAACTGCCCGATGGACAAGGACCAATACGAGGCGTTCATCGACGCGCTGCTGGCTGCTGACAAGACCGAGTTCCACGAAGGCGAAACCGCTGGCTATTTCGACGGCTGCCTGCCGATCGAGGTGATGGCCGAGCGCGGTCGTGAAACCTTGCGCCATGGGCCGATGAAACCCGTTGGTCTGACCAATCCGCATCAGCCAGACGTCAAGGCCCATGCGGTGGTGCAGCTGCGCCGCGACAACGCGCTTGGCACGCTGTTCAACATCGTGGGCTTCCAAACCAAGATGAAATACGGCGCCCAGACCGAAGTGCTGCGCATGATCCCCGGCCTGGAAAACGCCAGCTTTGCACGCCTGGGCGGCATTCACCGCAACACGTTCTTGAATTCACCCACCCTGCTCGACGATCAGATGCGGTTGAAATCACGGCCCAATCTGCGGTTTGCCGGTCAGATCACTGGCGTTGAAGGTTATGTCGAAAGCGCGGCCATGGGCCTTCTCGCGGGGCGGATGGCCGCCGCCGAGATTCTGGGGATCACACTGCCACAGGTACCGCAGGACAGCGCCATGGGCGCCCTGATCCACCACATTACCGGCGGGGCCGAAGCCAAGACGTTTCAGCCGATGAACGTCAACTTTGGCTTGTTCCGTCCTGTCGATGGCCTGAAAGGCGGACGCCGCGGGCGCAAGGACCGCTACAAGGCCTATACCGATCGCGCCAAGGCCGCCTGGAGCGACTGGCTGGGGCATTCCACTCTGGACGCGGCCTGAAACCCGCGCTTAACATACAGGCCATGAGTGAGAAATTCCTGGCCGACGCCTATAGCCTAGACACCCCCGAAGCGACCCGTGATCACTACGACAAATGGGCCGCCTCATACGATGCCGAGATCGCCGAGAACGGCTATGCCACGCCTGGTCGTGTGGCCGAGGCGTTGAAGGCACATATCGCGGATCTGGACACGCCCGTTTTGGATTTTGGATGTGGCACCGGGCTGTCCGGTCTGGCGCTGCGACGAGCGGGGTTCACGACCGTGGACGGGATGGACCCATCGTCCGAAATGCTGGACGGTGCGCGCACCAAAGCCGCCTATCGCACCCTGACGGGGTTCGACATCGCGGACCCCGCCCCGGTGACCCAAGGGGCATATTCCGCCATCACCGCGACGGGTGTCATCGGCATCGGGGCGGCGCCGCCCGAAACCTTTGACCTGCTGATGAATGCGCTGCCGCGGCGCGGCTTGCTGGCCTTTTCATTCAACGATCACGCGCTAAGCGATCCTCAATTCGAGGGGCGCCTTATGGAATGGCTGGACATGGGGGCCGCACACCTGTTGAGCAAAGACTACGGCGATCACCTCCCGGGCATGGACATGAAATCCAACGTCTACGTTGTTGAAAAAGCGTAATGTTCAGAACTCGCTTTGCCCCGTCCCCGACGGGACCGCTGCACCTTGGGCATTCCTATTCGGCTTTGCTGGCCTATGATATGGCACAGGCCGAGCACGGCCAGTTCCTGCTCAGGATCGAAGACACGGATACGGCCCGCGCCCGCGACCATTGGGAGGCGCAGATCTACGATGACCTGTACTGGCTTGGACTGAGCTGGGAAACACCCGTCCTGCGCCAATCCGAGCATTTAGAGCGTTACAACGCGTCCCTGATGCAGATGGCGGATCGCGGGTTGATCTACCCTTGTTCGTGCCGCCGCAGCGACATCCGCACCGCCCTGTCGGCCCCGCAAGAAGGCGCGCCACTGGCCCCTGGCGTCTATCCCGGCACCTGTCGTGGGCGGGGTATGGACAGCCGCCAACCCGGCGATGCGCTGCGCCTGGACATGGCCAAGGCTTTGCAGCAGGTGCCTGAGATGCGCCTGATCGAAACCGGGCTGAAACACGCGGGCACCCATATGGTGAACCCTGCGCAACTGATCAACGAAATCGGCGATCCGGTTTTGGGCCGCAAAGAAATCGAAACCCCATCCTACGTGCTGGCCGCCGTCATCGACGACGCAGTACAAGAGATCACCCATGTGGTGCGCGGTGAAGACCTGTATCAGACATCATTTCTGCAAGTGTTGCTGCAACACCTGCTAGACCTGCCCACCCCCATCTACCACCACCACCGGCTGATCCGCGACGACGCGGGCAAACGCCTGGCCAAACGCGACGATTCCAAGGCGATCGCCAGATACCGCAAAGAGGGTGCCACACCTTCGGACCTGCGCGTTCTTGTGGGTTTACCGCAACCCCTTGCTTCTTCTTATCAAAAACACGACCGCCGGAGGCCATGACGCATCTGCGCCATTACTCCATCGGCTTCATCAACTCGACCTCGTCGCCCTGACGCACCGCAGTATAGAAACACGTCCGGCGATTGGTGTGGCACGCAGCCCCCGTCTGGTTCACGGTCACCAGCAGGCAATCTCGGTCGCAATCAACCCGAAAATCCACCAGTTCCTGAACGTGGCCCGAGCTTTCGCCCTTGATCCAGAACGACTGCCGTGAGCGCGACCAATAGGTGACCCGCCCCGTCTCAAGCGTCTTTGCCACGGCTTCGGCGTTCATCCAGGCCATCATCAGCACCTCACCCGAGGTCGCGTCCTGTGCAATTGCCGGGATCAGGCCGGCGTCATTATAGGTCAGTGTCGAAGGATCGAAAGTCATGGCAAAAACCTTTTGCATCGGAGCGTTGGCCCACTATGTATGGGGAACGAACAACGAGGGAAAGCCATGTCCGGCGAAACCGATCTGATCAAGCTTTATTCGGCGAAAATTCTAGCGCTGGCAGCTGATATTCCGCATCTAGACCGGCTGGAGAACCCCGGCGCTACCGTCAAACGACGTTCGCCGCTGTGTGGTTCAACCGTGACCGTGGACGTGACCATGAAGGACGGCAAGATCGCCGAATACGGGCAGGACGTAAAGGCCTGCGCGCTTGGCCAGGCCTCGGCTTCGGTCGTCGGCAGTGCCATCATCGGCGCCACGCGAGCGCAAGTAGAAACCGCACGCGATCAGCTCAAAGCCATGCTCAAGACCGACGGTCCTGTTCCCGATGCGCCCTTTGACGGGCTCGAAGTGTTGATCCCCGCGCGCGACTACAAGAACCGCCATGCCTCGATCCTTCTTGCGCTAGAAGCAACACTCGAAGCGATGGATCAGGCAGAACAGGCCAACTGCGCCTGACGCTGGCCAACGTGCACTCATGCCGCTAGGCTCCCCCCTGTTTTCAGGGGAGAGTTGAGTTGCAGGAAGTGATTGATAGTTTTGTGACCCTTTGGGTTGTCATTGATCCGATTGGGACTGTTCCGGTTTTCATTGCCGTCACCGCCGGACTGGACGCAGCAGCGCGGCGCAAGACGGCTTTTCAGGCCGCGCTGGTCAGTGCCGGTGTCCTGCTGTTCTTTCTGGTGTTCGGTCAATTGCTCATTGACGCGCTGGATATCGGTCTGAACTCCTTTCAGGTCGCGGGCGGCATCGTTTTGTTTCTGTTTGCCCTGACAATGATTTTCGGCGAAAGCAAACCGGAAACAGATCAAAAACAGTCCGAACAATACAACGCCGCAGACACTGAGAAACCCAATCCGGCCATCTTTCCGCTGGCTGTGCCATCGCTTGCGTCACCCGGCGCCATGCTGGCAATCGTTATGCTCACGGACAACAATCAGGTGGGAATTGCGGATCAGGCTTTGACAGCAGGTGTCATGCTGGTGGTCATTGCCGCTGCCTTTTTGTTCATGCTGTTTGCTGATCCGATCATTCGTCTGATCGGTCACGCAGGATCCGCAATTGTCAGCCGTGTGATGGGAATGATCTTGGCCTCGGTCGCCGCCAACGCTGTGCTGTCAGCGATCTTGGAAATCGTTAAAACCGGCCAACTCTAAAGAAAAATCCGCCGCTCTTTCGGGCGGGAAAGAGCGGCGGCAGGTATTGCGGGTCTCATGTGGGGTCCGGGGGCCATTCAGGGGCCGAGGCAGGGCCCGTTCAGGGTAAGGATAGGCAGGTCACCCTTTCATCAATGGGACAGGATGCGAATGGGTCCGGGCATGAGATCGCAGGCAGAAATTCGGGTATCAGAGGTTGGGAAGATGCAACGCCACCACAAGCATCACCACCAGAGACGCAGCCCCCGCCGCATCTTGCAGCAACGTGTTCTGGGATCGGGTCAGGGCGGTTTTGATCTGGCTCAGCATCTGGCGTCTCCGGGTTAATGGTCAATGTCAGCGTTAAGTCTTTGTTGACCTTTTGTTCTCATTTTCCGGTGCGCGTGTAAAGAACTTTTTGAGAACATTTGTGAACTTTCTTGTTTTCACAAGGAGAACATGAGGGCGCAACGTTCCACAAAGACACCGGATAACAGTGACTTACCCGACCGAGATCAATCGGATTGCCTGATCCTGCTTCATCAGCCACAGAAGAACACGCGCCGCCTGTCCCCGTTCCGTCGAAAGGTCGGGATCAGCAGCCAGCAGGGCCCGTGCATCTGACTGCGCCACCGCCATCAGTGAGGCTTGGCGTTCAAGGTCTGCGATCTGGAACCTGGGCAGCCCCGATTGAGCCGTCCCGATCAGATCGCCCGCGCCCCTCATCTGCAGGTCGGTTTCGGCGATACGGAACCCGTCCTCGGTCTCGCGCAGCACCTCAAGCCGTTTGCGCCCCGTTTCGCTGAGCGGTGCTTGGTACATCAACAGACAGGTCGATTCCGCGTCACCGCGCCCCACCCTGCCGCGTAGCTGGTGCAGCTGTGCCAGGCCGAATATCTCGGCCCGTTCGATCACCATGATGGTGGCATTGGGCACGTTCACCCCCACCTCGATCACCGTGGTGGCGACCAGAACCTTGGTTTCGCCCGCCTGAAACGCCGCCATGGCGGCGTCTTTGTCCGCAGGCGGCATCTGGCCATGCACCAGCCCCACGACGCCCTCACCCAAAATCGCGCGCAGGCGTTTGAACCGGTCTTCGGCCGCAGTCAGGTCGACCAGTTCGGACTCGTCCACCAACGGGCAAACCCAATAGCATTGCCGCCCCTCGTCAATGGCCTGCCGTAGCCTGTCGACGACCGCATCCATCCGGTCCGTACTGATCACAGCGGTCTTGATCGGCTTTCGCCCCGGTGGCTTCTCATCCAGGATCGAGACATCCATATCGCCGTATTGCGCCAGCGACAGGCTGCGTGGAATCGGCGTGGCGGTCATCACCAGCACATCCGCGCCGACGCCCTTTTTGGCCAGCTCCATTCGCTGGCGCACACCGAACCGGTGCTGTTCATCGATGATGGCCAGCCGCAGGTCATCAAAGGCCACATCGGCCTGAAACACCGCATGGGTGCCGACCAGGATCTGAATGTCACCCCGTTCCAACGCCGCCAGCTTGGCTCGCCGTTCTGCGCCCTTGTCGCGCCCCGTGAGCAGTTCCAGCACCACGCCCGCGTCCTCGGCCAGAGGCTGCAATGCCTCCAGATGCTGACGCGCCAGGATTTCAGTAGGCGCCATCATCACACCCTGCCCGCCGGCCTCGACCGCGACCAGCAGCGCCATGAAGGCCACCAACGTTTTGCCTGCGCCCACGTCACCCTGCAGCAGTCGGTTCATCCGCTGGTTTGAGGCCATATCTGCGGCAATCTCTTCGATCGCACGGGCCTGGGCTCCAGTCGGACGATAGGGCAGCTTGCTCAGAACCCCTGATTGCAACTCGCCCGTGGCGACGCTGATCACGCCGCGGGTCTTGCGCTCGCGTTGTCGCGCAAGGGCCAGCGTCATCTGATGCGCCATCAACTCGTCATACGCCAGCCGCATGCGTGCAAGCGAAAACGGGCTGACATCATCCAGGCCTTGCGGGTGATGCGCCGCATCCATCGCAGTGGCCCAATCGGGCCAGCCCTCGCGCTCCAGATGCGCGGGGTCAATCCATTCTGCCAGTTCTGGTGCGCGGGCCAAGGCACTTTGCGCCGCCTTGTACGCCGTCTTTTGTGTAACACCTTGGGTCAGGTGATAGACCGGCTCGAACTCGGGGATGTCGCCTGCCTCGGCCACCGGCAGGATATGATCGGGGTGAACCATCTGGGCCATACCATCAAACAGTTCCAGCTTGCCCGACACCACCCGCTCTGCCCCCTGCGGCAGAAGACGATTGAGGTAATCCGAACGCGCATGAAAAAACACCAGCTGGAAATCCATCTGCGCGTCATGCACATGGATGCGATAGGCCCCACCGCGATTGCGGGACGGGCGGTGGCTGTGGACGGTCACCGTGACCGTCAGCGTGCTGGGCAGATCAGCACCCTTGATCGTGTCACGGCGACGGCGGTCAACTACCGCGTAAGGCAGCGAATAGAGCACATCACGGGGCGTCTCGATCTCAAGCGCGCCCAGCAGGTTGGCCGTTTTCGGACCAACGCCATCCAGCGTTTCAAGCCCCGCAAACAGCGGGAACAGGGGCTCAGGACGACCGCTCATAGCCCCTCGATCAGCTCTAACCAGCCGTCTTCGTCCAGCGTCTCGATCCCCAAATCTGCGGCCTTCTTGGCTTTGGACCCTGCGCCAGGCCCCGCTACCAGCAGGTCGGTCTTCTTGCTGACCGAGCCGGAGACCTTGGCACCCAGCGACTCTGCGCGGGCCTTGGCCTCGGCCCGGGTCATTTTTTCAAGCGTGCCGGTGAAGACGACGGTTTTGCCCGCGACGGGACTGTCTTGCGTGGGTGCCTCTGGCGGCACAATGGTCAGATGGGCGCGCAAAGCGTCGAACGCGGCGCGCTCATCAGCGTTGGCAAAGGCGTCCGACAACGACAAGCCCAAAGTGGCACCGATGCCGTCGATGCCGGTCAAATCGGCCCAGGCGGCGGTGGCCTCGGCCGGGATGTCAGCCAGGGTCAGGACCTTGTCGCGGGCCTCTTTCACACGGGCCCGGCGACCTTCGGAATTGGCTGCGATCCGCTCAGCCTCTTCTGCTTCATCCGCTGCGCGATGCGCCAAGGCTGCCGGACGGGCCGTGTCGACGGCCTGCGCCATG
Organism: Falsiruegeria mediterranea M17; assembly: GCF_900302455.1. Classification (GTDB taxonomy): domain Bacteria; phylum Pseudomonadota; class Alphaproteobacteria; order Rhodobacterales; family Rhodobacteraceae; genus Falsiruegeria; species Falsiruegeria mediterranea. The sequence goes on along the minus strand of NZ_ONZG01000008.1, from coordinate 159,827 downwards.
GCGTCCCAATCACCGTAATGCAGCGCAAGGTCACGCGCCCCGACCTCACCCACGTGGCGGATACCAAGGGCAAAGATCAGCCGAATCAAAGGAATAGTACGCTTTTCGTCAATGGCCGCGAACAGGTTGCTAGCTGATGTATCGCCCCAGCCATCGCGGTTCTTGAGCCGCGCCAGAGTGGCTGCATCGCGAGCTTGCAGTGTAAAGATATCTTCGGGCGTGCGGATCGGCAGCACCTCATCGCCATGAAACATCTCAATCTGTTTGGCGCCCAGACCTTCGATGTCGAACGCCTTGCGAGAGACGAAATGTTTCAGCTTTTCAACAGCCTGCGCAGGACAAATAATCCCACCGGTGCATCGGCGTACGGCATCGCCTTCTTCACGGATGGCAGGGCTGCCGCATTCGGGGCATGTCGTAGGAAAGACGTAAGGCTGCGCGTTGTGGGACCGTTTAGACAAGTCCACATCGGCCACTTTGGGGATCACGTCACCGGCGCGGTAGACCTGCACCCAATCGCCGACCCGAATGTCCTTGCCGCCCCGTATCTCATTGCCCGAGGCATCGCGGCCCTGGATGTAATCTTCGTTGTGCAGCGTCGCGTTCGAGACGACAACGCCGCCCACGGTGACCGGGGCCAGACGCGCCACCGGGCTGATCGCGCCGGTGCGGCCCACCTGAATGTCGATCGCCTCAAGCCGGGTCCAGGCGAGTTCCGCGGGGAATTTATGGGCAATCGCCCAACGGGGCGTGGTCGACCGAAAACCAAGCCGCGCTTGCAGGTCCAGATCGTTGACCTTGTAGACGACGCCGTCGATATCATAGCCGAGCGTCGCGCGCTGCTCTTCGATGTCGTGGTAATGCGCGATCAACGCGGCAGGTGTCGCGCAGAGTTTGGTGAGCGGATTGGTCTGGAACCCCAAATCGGCCAACTTTTCAATGGCCCCCATCTGCGTTTGCGCAAGCGGTGCGGACAGATCCCCCCAGGCATACGCGAAGAACCGCAAAGGGCGGGATTTGGTGATTTCCGCATCCAATTGCCGCAAGGAACCCGCGGCGGCGTTGCGCGGATTGGCAAAGGTTTTTCCGCCCCGCTCGGTCTGACGCGCATTCAGCGCCTCGAAATCCGGATGGGACATATAGACCTCACCCCGCACTTCAAGCACATCCGGCGCGCCCTGCAATTGTTGCGGAATATCCGTGATGGTGCGGGCATTGGCAGTGACGTTTTCGCCCGTCTCGCCATCCCCCCGGGTGGCGGCCTGCACCAATACACCCTGCTCATACCGCAGGGACAGGGACAGACCGTCGATCTTGGGTTCAGCCGTATAGGCCAGCGGATCTTTGCCCCCAAGTCCCAAGTATTTACGAATCGATGTATCGAATCCATCGACGTCTTCGTCATCAAAAGCGTTGCCCAGCGACAGCATCCGCACCACATGGGTGATCTTGGAGAACGCCTCAGCAGGCCCAGCTCCCACCTGATCGGTTGGGCTGTCGTCGCGCTTGAGTTGCGGAAACCGTGCTTCGATCGCAGTATTGCGCCGTTTCAGCGCATCATAATCTGCATCTGACATCACCGGATCGTCAGCGCTGTGATAGGCGGCATTTGCCTGCCCCAAAAGATCCGCCAGCCGGGCCAGTTCAGCGCTGGCTTGTTCCTCGGTCATGGCTTTGATGTCGGTGGTGTCTGTCACGGCCTCGCCCCAAACTTGATAGTAGCTCCAAGTGATAGGGCGAGGCCACGATCAGGTCCAGATGTCTTCATCGTGAGTGGTGGTGGCTGCCTGGACCAGCAGCCTGGACTTGCCTGTGCCGATCACGCACCAACGGCGAGGCGCGGATCACTCATTTCATTGGGTTGCGGGTCCCGCAGCACATAACCGCGGCCCCAGACTGTCTCGATATAGTTTTCGCCGTCGGTTGCATTGCTGAGCTTTTTGCGCAGCTTGCAGATAAACACGTCGATGATCTTGAGCTCCGGTTCATCCATGCCCCCGTAGAGATGGTTAAGGAACATCTCTTTGGTGAGCGTTGTCCCCTTACGCAGGCTCAGCAGCTCGAGCATCTGGTATTCCTTGCCGGTCAGATGCACGGTTTGCCCGCCCACCTCGACCGTCTTGGCATCCAGGTTAACCGAGATCTTGCCGGTCTTGATGATCGATTGCGAATGCCCCTTAGAGCGGCGGATGATCGCGTGAATGCGGGCCACCAGTTCTTCGCGATGGAAGGGTTTGGTCAGGTAATCATCCGCCCCAAAGCCGAACCCCTTGATCTTGCTTTCGGTGTCATCGGCGCCCGACAGGATCAGAATCGGCGTTTCGATTCGCGCCATACGCAGCTGGCGCAGCACCTCATGTCCGTTCATATCCGGCAGATTCAGGTCCAAAAGGATCAGGTCATAGTCATACAACTTGGCCAGATCGATCCCCTCTTCGCCCAGGTCCGTTGCATATACGTTCAAGTTGGCATGCGTCAGCATCAACTCGATGCTCTTGGATGTCGTTGGATCGTCTTCAACAAGAAGTACGCGCATTGAATGTCTCCGCCTAAGTCAGGTCCCGTGATTGTGATCAACCGTGACGAATAAAGGTTAACCTCCCGTTACCGTTAATGCAGTTATGAAAGATCAACCTAAAGTTGTCTATATTTTTTTAGCGCAGTCACCTTCAACGCATCGGTGCCATGGTCGGCAACTGCTGACACCCACCCGTTAAATTCCTCTTCACTGAGTCCATAAAGCTTCATCGCGTCGGGCAATGTGATCAGCCCGTAGAGCACGCCCCGCACCACCGCAATCTTGCGGGAAGCAACCCATCGTTGAGTGTCCGGAGGCGGAAGATCGGCCCGTGTCATGATGGAGCCATCCGGTAAAGTCACTGATCTGGGCCCTTCCACTTTTCGCAAAAACATCACCTGTCCCTTCTACTGGTACACCAACCTTGACCCAGCCTACTTAATGGGGTGTGAAACCGCCCCTTGAGAGTGTGTAGGATTTTCTTATATTCCGCTGGTCTTTCCCGATCGCACAGGAGCCGCCCAATGGCGCTGGACACAGACACACCGCTGAACTCGCTTGGATTTGCGAAACCCCCGTCGGAAACGCGGGTCGTTGTTGCCATGTCAGGGGGTGTCGACAGCTCGGTCGTGGCCGCTTACCTGTCCGATCAGGGCTATGACGTGGTGGGCGTGACGCTTCAGCTTTACGACCATGGCGCTGCGCTGGCCAAGAAAGGCGCCTGCTGCGCGGGCATCGACATCCATGATGCGCGCCGCGTGGCCGAAGAGCGCGGCTTTCCGCATTATGTGCTGGATTACGAAAACATCTTCAAAGACGCCGTGATCGACGAGTTCGCCGACAGCTATCTGGCGGGCGCCACGCCGGTGCCGTGCATTCGCTGCAACGAGCGGGTCAAGTTCAAGGACCTCTTGGAAACCGCCAAGGATCTTGAGGCTGATTGCATGGCGACCGGTCATTACATCCAGCGCATGATGGGTGAAAACGGGCCCGAGCTGCATTCGGCCGAGGATGCCAACCGCGATCAGTCGTATTTCCTGTTCTCAACCACGCCGGAACAGCTTGATTACCTGCGCTTCCCACTGGGCCACCTGCCCTCCAAGGATGCCACCCGCGAAATGGCGGCCGAATATGGCCTGTCGGTGGCCGACAAGCCCGACAGCCAGGACATCTGCTTTGTGCCGAACGGCAACTACGCCAGCGTGATCGAAAAACTGCGCCCCGGCGCGGCCGAACCCGGCCAAATCGTCCATGCCGACGGGCGGGTCCTGGGCGAGCACAACGGCGTCATCCATTACACCATCGGCCAGCGCCGGGGTCTGGGCATCGGCGGCCTCAGCGAGCCGCTTTATGTGGTGAAACTGGACGTCGACAACAAACAGGTCGTTGTCGGCCCCAAAGAGCTGCTGTCGACCCGAACCATCCCCGTGCGCGAGATCAACTGGCTGGGGGATGAGCCGTTTACCTCGCAAAAGGAATGGCACGTCTCGGTCAAGGTGCGCTCAACCCGCCCCCCGCGCGAGGCGATCATCCGACCGCTCAGTGACACCACCGCCGAGGTCGAGCTGCTGAGCCCCGAAGAAGGCGTCTCACCGGGGCAGGCTTGCGTGTTCTATGAAACTGGCGGCAGCCGCATCTTTGGCGGTGGCTGGATCTGGCGCGGGTACTAAGCGACGTCCGTTGCAAGCGGCTCTTCCGCTTCGATCTGAAGCGCATCGTTGAACCGGTTGAACGCACCGCCCAAGGCGATGCGCCAGGTCAGCTCGACGATTTGACCTTCGTCGAACCACTGGCGCAGATCCGACACCTCGGCATCGCGCATACGGCCTGACCGCTCGGTCACGGCGCGTGCATAGCGCACCACCGACTTGTCACGTGCTTCCAGCTCTGTGTTTTCCGCCTCAAGCAGTCTTTCGACGCCTTCGGGGCTGAGACCGGTCACTTTCAGCGACGGCACGTGATGAGACAAACAATAGTCACAGGCGTTAAGCTGTGAAACCGTGACCATGGCCAGCTCGATCACCCGGCGTGGCAGCGCGGTTTCGGCGCGCATGTTCACCAGCATCTCGGTCACATGGTGCAGAACCACCGGGCTTTGCGCGGCGATCCCCGCCCAATTCTGAAACGGACCATAGGCAGCCAAGGCGGCGCAGTCTGCCCGGGTCCGGGAACTCATGGCATCTATAGGGGTGGGAGGAATGCGGCTCATCAGGGGCTCACGTTGTTCGAGATTTGCGCCGATGGGTTTAGGCGACCGAAGCCTGAGGTTGAAATCACGCTTTCGCGCGCTTGACCGCCGGGAATTTGATCACAGCAGGTCGGTGCCGCTGTCGAGCAGAACGTAAATCCCGGCGGCAATCATCACAAAAGGCGCAAGGCGTTCGAACCGGCGGGTCCAAGGCCCCGTGGCGCACGCGGTCAGGGCAAAAGCCAGACCGACAGCTCCAAGCGCCAGTACCGCCACCACAGCCCCCACAAGGGCGGCAAACCTGTAGAGAGGCCCGGAGTCGGCCAAGAGTGGTGCCATGACCGCAAAGCTGTCCATCGACAAGCTGAGGAACAACAGGCTTGTCATCAGCAACGAACTGCTGCGTGAAAAGGCCTCGGCTTGCTCTTCGTCCGCATTGCGAAACTGCTGCCAAACCCCGCGGACCCCCAACCCGATCGGGATAAACCCAAGCAAGCCCACATTGCTCGGCGCTAGCTGCTCGGCCCCGACGGCAACCGCCAGGGCGAGGGTCAGGATCACCGCTTGGGCGGCAACATAGCCCGCGATGGCGCGCCATTTGCCTACGACCAGCGACAAGGCCAGAAGCGCGGCCAGATTATCGATGTTGGTCAGGACCTGGGCCACAGCAGCCGACAGGCCAAAGGCGATCAAGTCCATCGCCCTAGCCCGCGGTCAGTCGGCTCAGCACCGCACGCGCTGCGCGCAGGCCCGGCGCCTCTCCGCCCTGCCCCAGTCGCTCCATGGTGACGCGCATGGCGTCTGCCTGAGCTTCTGGGTTGGCGCGCACATCCGACAGCGCCTGCGCGATGTTGCCCGGCAGGCAGGCGGGGCCCAGGCATTCGGGGATCACGCGCGTCTCGCTGACCAGATTGACCAGTGTGGCAGTGTCGATCAGCGCCATGCTTTCCATGATCTTGTAGGTGAGCCAGCTGAACTTGTAGGCGATCACCATGGGCGTCTCGCTTGCGGCCAGTTCCAACGACACGGTGCCCGAAGCCGCCAGTGCCAATTCCGCCGTGGCAAAAGCCGCGCGTTTGTGGGAAGCCGCTGTCTCCGCGTCTTCATGCGCCAGAACCACCGGATTTCCCGGCCAAGATGCAGTCTTTTCGCGCACCAGATCCGCAACATGCGGCGCGGTTGGAATGACGACACGCATATCGGGGTGTTTGATCAGGAAATCCTGCAAAGCCGCGCCAAAGACGTCCGAGAGCCGCTCAACCTCGCTGCGGCGCGAACCCGGCAAGGCCAGCAGCACCGGCGCATCGCCCATATCGTGTTCCGCGCGCAGCTGTACAATCTCGACCTCCGTTGCCTTGGGCTCTCCCACGACCGGGTGACCGACAAAATCGCACTCCATCCCGGCGCGTTCCATATAGGGCGGCTCGAACGGCAACAGCGCCAGCACATGGTCAATGACCTTTGCCATCTTGTCGGCGCGCTTGGGGCGCCAGGCCCAGACACTGGGGGCCACGTAATGCACGGTGCGGATATCACTGGCCTCTTTCACCAGTTTCGCGACCCGCAGGCTGAAATCGGGGCTGTCGATGGTGATCACCACATCCGGGCGCAGATCCAGAATGGCCTGGGCCGTCTCGGCAATGCGACGTTTGAGGTGAAAATACTTGGGCAGAACCTCGGTCAGGCCCATGACGCTAAGCTCCTGCATCGGGAACTGGCTGCTCAGGCCTTGCGCCTCCATCAGAGGGCCGCCGATGCCGTCGAACTGCACTTCTGGTTGCAATTCCCGCAACCCCGCCATCAGAGCACCGCCCAGCCGGTCACCCGAGGGTTCACCGGCAAGGACAAAGACGCGCATCAGGACGCGCGCTCCCGCACCCACAGGAACAGGCCCAGACGGTTGCACTCCGCCACTACGGCGTCGCGGTCCAGAACCATGACACCGCCCTTTTCGATCACGAGGCCAGACAGTCCCGCTGCCACCGCAGCAGTAACCGTGTCCGGCCCGATGGTGGGCAGGTCAACACGACGATCCTGGCCCGGTTTGGGCAGCTTGATCATCACACCTCCGCCCGCATCAGGGCGCTGTGTGAGAGATTGCAGCATCCAGTTGGTGCCATAGACACCCTCGATCGCCAATGCCTGTCCCCTGAGCACGACACAGGCCTGGCCGATGTCGGCGGCAGCCATGGCGCGCACGATGCCAACGCCGCGATCAGCGTCTTTTTCATCGCTTTCGGATGGGCTCGCCTCGGTCAGAACACCCACCTGGGGCAACAGGTCCGGCGCAAGCTCATGCGCGGCCAGAACGTCCAACCCCGCTTGTTCGAAAATGCCGATCACGGCGCGCAGGGCCCCGTCATCTCCGGACACCAAAGCCTGTTGCAAGATCGGCACCAAAGGCATCGTGGCCGCGTCGATCCGCGCCGGATCAACGGCTGGGCGACCAACTGAGCCAGCCATGCAAATTTGGGTCACGCCACGCTCGGACAATGCCGCAAGCAAAGTACCAAGGGTTTCCAATCGAAAGGGAAGATCCACGTCGAGCGTGTCCGGCCCGAACTCTTCGAGCGCGCAGATCACCGGGCGATCCGACAGCCGCGCGACCAGTTCCGACGGGAGGTTCCCGCCGCCTGCAATCAATGCCAACATGTTCACCCTCCAGGTGTCAGAAAGGACCGATCCGTGTCGCCAACAACAAAATCGACGATTTCCTTCACATAGTCGCTGTCGAACTCGTCGCCCATGCGCTGAATGCGATTCTGGAACGTGCCCTCGCCCTGTGCCATCATCTGGAACGCAGCGCGGAGCGCGGTGATGTCAGCCCGCGGCACGCCCCGCCGTTTCAGTCCCACCAGGTTCAACCCGTGCAGCTCGCCGCGCGGGGCTTGAACCAGGCCATAAGGAATCACGTCGTTGGTGACCATGGTCACAGCACCGATGATGGCGCCTTTGCCGATGCGAACCCATTGGTGGATGCCCGACAGGCCGCCGATGATCACGTCATCCTCGAGCACGCAATGTCCCGCGACAGCGGCTGAATTCACCACGATGACCCGGTTTCCAATCTGGGCGTCATGGGCAATATGGCAGCCCGCCATGAACAAGCCGTCATCGCCGATGCGTGTCAGCCCGCCACCGCCTTCGGTGCCGGCATTCATCGTGACATGTTCGCGGATGCGATTGCGCTTGCCGATCACCAGCGCGCATTTCTCACCCTTGAATTTCAGGTCCTGCGGGATCTCACCGATAACTGCAAAAGAAAAAATCACCGTTTCGTCGCCGATCTCGGTGTCTCCGGTGACCACGACATGCGATTTAAGCTCGACCCGGTCGCCAAGACGCACGTTGGGACCAATTACACAGAACGGACCAATGACGCAGTCGGCCCCCAGCTGAGCGCCCTCTTCGATCAGCGCGGTTGGGTGAATTTGGGCCATGCCTCAGCCCTCTTGCCGGTCGACCATTGCGGTAAACTCGGCCTCGGCCGCAACCTCGTCCCCCACAACCGCTTTGCCATGAAACTTGAAGATCTTGCCACCGGGCTTGCCGCGAACCTTTGTCACATGCATTTCCAGCACGTCACCGGGCACCACCTTGCGGCGGAATTTGCACTTGTCGATGTTCATGAAATAGATCAGCAACTCAGTGTCGATCATATCCATGCCCACACCCAACATCACGCCAGCGGTCTGCGCCATAGCCTCGACGATGGTGACCCCCGGCATGATCGGGGTTCCCGGGAAGTGACCTTGAAAATGCGGCTCGTTCATTGTCACATTCTTGATGCCGCGCGCCGAGGTAATGCCGTCGATGTCCTCGACCCGGTCAACCAGCAGAAACGGATAGCGGTGCGGAAGAATGCGCTGGATCAGTTGGATGTCGGCGCTCTGAGTTTCTGTGGTCATGACGCAGGTGTCCTGTCTTGGCTTTTTTGTTGATGTTTGACTAACAACCCCGGCCAGCCAGAGCAAGCTTTGCTATTGCTGCGGGTCGGTTGTGATCCGCGCCCCGTCGCCCAATGCCACGTTGACGCGCGAGATCGCGATGGCCGTGATGTCAAACGTTGGATCTGCCAATATGACAGTCGACTTTTCGATCAGCACGGCGGCTCCTGCCTCGCGTCTCAAGTCTTCGAGAATGGGCACGATGACCTGCAGAAACTCTGCGCGCGCAATATCACCCTTTTGATTGAGCGCTTCGTACTTGCTCTTCTGTGTTGTGCGGTGCGACTGAACCTTTTGATCAAAGGCATCGGCCAAAACCCGAAACGCATTGGCATCAAGCGACTTGCGCCGCTCGGTCAGATCGCGTTCTTCCTGCTCCAGTTCCCCCTCGATCCGACGGTTTTCTGCAGCGAGGACGGCGCTTTCCGCGTCGATCTCGTTTGCGATGCGCTGACCAAACTCAGATTCCGCAAACAGGCGCTCGATCGAGATGGTCAGAATCTGACTTTGCGTGACGCCCAATTGCTGAGCTTGCGCTGCCGGAATCATCAATGAAGCAGAAAAAAGAAAACACAGGGCCAACAGTTGGCCCCGTGTTTTTGAAAAGTTGGATTTCGATAGCATCCTGAGTTCAGAACCGGGCCTGAATGGTCAGATCAAAGCTCTGTTCCTTGTCGAAAGTTTCCTTCTTCAACGCTTTGGTAAAGTTGAACCGCAACGGACCAAAAGCGGTGGTCCAGAGCACGGAGAAGCCGACAACGTGACGGAACGAACCACCTGCGCCAACAATCGTGCCACCCGCGGTGTTCACATTCGACAGATCCCAAAGGTTGCCAACGTCATAGAACAAACCGCCCCGAATGCCCAATTCCTCGGGCAGACCCAGCGGGAACTCCGCCTCAAACCGCGCTACAGCGTAGTAGTTGCCGCCCAAGGCATCATCCTGCCCACCCGACAAGTCGCGCGGACCGATGCCCGCTGGTTCGAAACCACGGAACACATCCGGTCCAAAGATAAAGCGATCAATGGTCCGGCTTGAGCCTGCCCCGCGCCAGCTGAACGCGCCAGCTTCGAGGGTCGCGCGCAGCGTAACCTCTTCGTGCCAAACCCGCGTTTGAGCGATGGTTTTGGCCGTGGTCTTGAAGTACTCGTTGTCGCCACCCAAACCTGCAGCGTCCAGGCCAACTTCGAAACGAACGCCGGCATTGGGATTAAGCCCCCCCAACCGGCTGTCATAGACATAGGAAACCCCCAGAAGACTGGACGAACGTTCACCCTGTGCAATTTCCGAGGTGATTACAGCACCCGTCGCCGCATTTGTTCTGGCAAGCATCTCGCTGGCCTCCCAGCGGTAACGCAACTGAAGGGTCGACAACTCGCCGGTTCTGAACGTCAGCCCAGGATTGAAGAACTTGCGAGATGTATCGTAGTTGGCGAAGCTTGAGTTTCTCTCGGAGATCCCAAGATCTAGGTCAAACCTCAGATCGCGACCCAGTAGATGTGGCTCGGAGAATCCAAGGACATACTGTTCCGCGTCCTGCGCTGTTGAAAGCGTAATCCCCAATGTCTGGCCACGTCCCAGAAAATTGCTTTCGCTCAGTCCAATGGCGACACCAAAACCGTCGTTGACCGAGTAGCTACCACCCAAGCTCAGCGAGCCGGTGGGTTGTTCTTCGACATCAACGTCGACAAACACGCGATCTGGCGACGTTCCCTCGCGGGTCTCTACGTTTGATTCCGCAAAGAACCCCAAAGCGCGGATGCGTTCCGCGCTTTCGCGGATTTCACGCGGGTTGAACGGATCGCCCTCGACCGAGCGGAACTGCTGACGGATCACGCGGTCCAATGTCGTCGTGTTGCCTTCGATGTCGATACGTTCAACAAAAATGCGAGGGCCTTTGACCAGGGCGAATTCCACATCCAGCGTCAAATCGCGATTGTTGCGCGTGATGCGCGGTTCCACCCGCAGGAAATCAACGCCGTTTCGCAAACCCAGACGCTCTTGGCGGGCAATGGAGTTTTCCACCAACGAAGGCGAATAGATCACACCGGGTTTGACCTTCAGCGCACCTTGATACTCGGCGGCATCAACGCCAGGGATCTCGCTGACTGTCGTAATGTTGCCAAACGAGAACTGCTGTCCTTCCTGCAGGTCCATGACCAGGAAGAAGGCGTCGCGCTCACGGGTGAATTCGACGTTTGCACTGTTGACGCGGAAATCAACATACCCGCGAGACAGGTAGAAATCGCGCAGCACCTGTTTGTCAAATTCGATCCGGTCCGCGATGAACGTGTCCGAGCGAATGAACGCGCGCAAGAAGCCTGCCTGCTTGGTTTCCAGAACCCGGCGCAGACGGCGGTCGGAGTATGCACGGTTGCCAACAAAGCTGACCCGCTCGATCTCGATGGTGTCACCTTCACTGATTTCGAACACCAGATCGACGCGGTTGCCATCGCGCCGGATGATGCGCGGCACGACTGTCGCGGCAACGCGGCCTTGGGACGAGTAGATCTCGGCAATCAGCTGCGCATCCCGCTCGGCCTGCTCGGGCGTGAACACGCGCCGCGATTCCGAGGTGACGGCGTCAGCCAGGTTTTCATCCTTGATCCGGCGATTGCCTTCAAAGTTGATTTTGTTGATCGTCGGATATTCGACAACCTTGATCACAAGTGTGCTGCCGCGCGGGATGATCTCGACTGTCTCAAAAACGCCACTGTCAAGAATGCGCTTGTAGGCGTCGTTCAATTGACCAGCCGAGACCGTTTGCCCCCGAGCGATTCCCGCACGTGTGACAATCGTCGAGGTTTCGATGCGTTGATTGCCCTCAACCTGAACCGAATTGAAGGTGTAATTCTGGGCCAATGCCTGAGACGGAAAAACCGTGAAGGCCGCTGCAAAAACAAAGAAAAATGCAAACAGTGCTCGATACAACATGTAGGAGCCTGTAATCTGACAACCGCAGGATGTTCCTACGTCTCTCCCGTTATTCATCTTATTATCAACCCGAATTTTTTAGCAGACTTGGCAAGTTCACTAGCCGGATTGAAGCACGATGTCAAAAGCACAAAAAGACACGCGGCCCAGAGGACCGCGTGTCGTTGTCATACCAAAATTTTGAGAATCAAAGGCTTCCGAGATACGCCCCGAGCATGAGGGCGAATCCGATTGTGCCGAGATAGAGCAACCTGTCCCAGTTCAATTCGAACAATAGGCTCAATCCGCGATACGAATGCTGCAGGGTTTGCATGGTCCCGATCCTCTGGTGTTCATCTTAACCATGAGGTTACCCCGCAAATGTGTCGAGACTTGGGCAGCTGCGGGGCAGAACTGTGCCTGCGCCTGCATCAGCAAAACAGGTCGTTGCCCACCGAAAACACCATCAAGGACAGCACCAGCGTGATTCCGATGGTCATCAGGATACGCAACGCCCGATCGCTTGGGGGTTTTCCCGATACGGCTTCGTAGGCATAGAACACCAGATGGCCACCATCCAGCACCGGCACCGGGAAGAGGTTGATCAACCCCACCGCAGTCGACAGCACGGCAATGAACCAGATAAAGCTTTGTGCGCCTTGGCTGGCCAATGCGCCCGAAGTTTCGGCAATTCCGATGGGTCCCGAAATGTTGCAAGTGCTGATCGCGCCCGTGATCATGTGCCAGACGCCCGAAAGCGACCCTTCGATGATCCGCAGGGTCTGTGAGACTCCACCTGTCAGGGCGTCGATGGGACCGGCGGCCTGGGTGGCGGGCTCCAGAGCCATGCCGCCCACGATGCCGATGCGCCAATGGGTTTTGAATCCGCCTGCGGCCTGTGGTTCGTCCGTGCGACGCGGGGCCAGGGCGAACTCCAACATCGCACCATCACGCCATACATCCAGCAGCAGCACACGGCCGTCAGAGGTTTCCACATGATCCTTCAGCTGTGAGAAGGCGTAAATCGGCTCGCCTTCCACCGCGGTGATTACATCGCCGGACTTCAGCTCGATGTCATAGGCCGCACTGCGCGGCGCCACCTGCTGAATGTAGGGGGGAAACAACCAAGGCCCGGTCACGGTCATTGCCTGACCATCGCGCACGATCCCATAGCTCAACTGCGGCTGTGGCTCGAGTGCGTCAACAAAAGCATCCCATTCGTCGGGCGCGTCAAAACTGGGTGTGTTCACCCCATTGATCGACGTGATCTCATCCCCAATGCGCAGTTCCTGCACCGTATTGGGCAGCGACTTGAGCTCACCAACGGTCAGCGGATCCGTCGCCTCACCCCGGAACATGAAAATCGCGGCAAAGACTAGGATCGACATGATGAAGTTGAATACCGGTCCCGCAGCCACAGTGGCCGAGCGGGCCCACAGGGGTGCGCCGTGCATGGTACGGCGCAGGGTTTCGGGGTCTTCGATTGCCTCCATCGCGTCGGCATCCTTGCCGGACGCGGCGTTGGCGTCGCCCATGAACTTGACGTAGCCGCCAAGCGGCAGCAGTGCCACCTGCCAGCGGGTGCCACGCTTGTCCACGCGGCTCCAGATCACCGGCCCAAAGCCAAGCGAGAAGACCTCGGGGTGAATTCCCGACCAGCGGCCTACGATATAATGCCCGTATTCGTGCACAAAAACGATGACCGACAGCGCCAGCACGAAGGCCGCAACGGTATAAACTGCGCCGCCGAATTGGGGAATCAAACCAAGAATATCCACGTTACCTACCTGCTCGCTGTGCCATTGCCTCGTCGGCCCATTGACGAGCCAGATGGTCTGTTTGGGTCACGTTATCAAGGGTCATTTGGGCATCAATAAGACCCGGATTGGCCTCAAATCGGTCCAATACCTGCTCAACCACCCGCGCCATGTCCAGAAATCCGATACGCTCCGCGATGAAAGCGTCCAGCGCACGTTCCTTGGCCGCGTTGAAAACCGCACCCGACAGCCCTCCACGGTCCATCACGTCATACGCCAGACGCAGCGCCGGGTACCGGGCATCCTCTGGCGCCTTGAAATTGAGCTGCCCCAGCTGCGCCAGATCCAACCGCGCAACCGGCAGATCGCGCCGGTCGGGCCAATGCAGTGCATAGCCGATTGCATGGCGCATGTCGGGCGCGCCCAGGTGGGCCATCAGAGCACCATCCCGGAAACCCACCAGCGAATGCACCATGGATTCGGGGTGAATGATGACCTCGATCTGTGACGGGTCGACGCCAAAGAACTCTCGCGTTTCAATGACTTCGAGCGCCTTGTTGAACATGGACGCACTGTCGATGGTGATCCGCTGCCCCATATCCCAGTTGGGGTGGCTCGAGGCCTCGGCCAGGCTTGCATGTTCCAGCGCATCCAACGGCCAGTCGCGGAACGCACCGCCGCTGGCGGTGATGATGATCCGTTCGACAGCCGCCATATCCTCGCCCACGAGCGCCTGAAAGATTGCCGAATGCTCGCTGTCCACCGGGAGCAGCCGCGCGTTGTGCTGACGGGCGGTGTCCAGCACCAGTTTGCCCGCACAGACCAATGTTTCCTTGTTGGCAAGTGCCAGAGTTGCACCTTGTTTCAACGCTTCCAGCCCCGGGGCCAGCCCCGCCGCACCCACAATCGCCGACATGACCCAATTGACAGGCCGGGCACCTGCCTCGACCAGGGCCGCCTGCCCCGCGGCAGCCTCGATCCCGGTTCCGGCCAAAGCGGCGCGCAGCTCTTCAAGTCGAGAATCATAGGCAGTGATCGCAATGTCGGCGTTCATACGCTTGGCGTCCTGCGCCAGCAGCGCGATGTTGGCCCCACCCGTAAGCGCCACGACGTCATAGCTGTCTGGATCGCGGGCGATCAGATCGACGGTGTTTTGTCCGACAGATCCGGTCGCCCCGAAAATCGAGACTTTCCGCATCACAAATCTCCGGGTGCGTAAACTAGACCGGCCAGCAGGACAAACAAGGCGGCCCCCATCATGCCGTCAAAGCGATCCAGGAAACCACCATGCCCAGGGATCAGGTTCGAGCTGTCCTTGATCCCCACCCGGCGCTTCAGCGCGCTTTCGGCAATATCGCCAGCTTGCGAAAACATCGATGCCAAGACCGAGATGATCACAAGGCGGATGCCGTAGCCGCCATAAAGCGCAAAGGCCACGCCGACCAAAGCAGCGGCAATCCAGCCGCCTGCAGTGCCTGACCAGGTCTTTTTCGGGCTAATCGCAGGCCAGAACTTGGGGCCACCGATTGCTTTGCCAACAAAATACCCGGCCACGTCTGTAGCCACGACCACCACGATCAGCCAGAGCATCCATTCAAAGCCCATGTTCTCGCGGATAGAGATGAAGCCAAGGCCGGCACAGGTGATCCAGATGGCAAAAAGGGCGAAAAGCCCCTTGCGCGCCCCGACTTGCCCGACACCGACCAGAGCGGGCGCCAACAACACCGGCAACACAAAGAGTGGCGGAATGTGGAAGCTGAGCACCACGGCCGCCGCTGTCAGAATCGCCAGTTGAATGGCCACCTGCGGTTTGTCAGGATCAACCATCCGGGTCAGTTCCCAGATCATGATTCCGCAGGCCACGGCGATGAAGGCTTCGAACCACAAACCGCCCAGCCAGACCTCGATTGCGCCAATGGCGACCAGCACGATGGCCGATCCAACACGTGCCGTAAGGTCGGCCCACCTTCCGTCTTTCATATCTTCACGGCTCCGAACCTGCGGTCGCGATTGCCAAATCCCTGGCACAGGCGGCCCAATTCCTCGGCGGTGAAATCCGGCCACAATGTATCGATGAATTCGTACTCGGAATATGCCGATTGCCAGAGAAGAAAGTTGGAAATGCGGGCTTCGCCGCTGGTACGAATAACCAGATCAGGGTCAGGCAGCACCTGTGTGTCCAGGTATTTGGGCAGCGTTTCTTCGTCCACGTCTTCGGGTCGCAATTTGCCGTCAGCCACATCCTGCGCCAGCCGCTTGGTGGCGCGGGCAACCTCGTCCCGGCCGCCATAATTCAACGCGATTGTCAGGTGAACCTTTTCGTTGGTCTTGGTCAACTCTTCCAGGTTGTCCATCAATTTGATCAGCTTCGGGTCCAAACGCACTCGATCACCAATGAAACGGACGCGCACGCCCTCTTCGTCCAACGCCCGCGCCTCTTTCGAAATGTAGCGGCGAAACAGGCTCATGAGACCTGCAACTTCGACCTGTGTTCGTTTCCAATTTTCTGTCGAAAAGGCAAAAATGGTCAAATATTTCACGCCGTAGTCGGGGCATGCCTCGACCACTTCGCGAACGCGTTTGGCACCGGCGTGGTGGCCGAACAGACGCGGACGCCCCCGCGCCTGCGCCCAACGTCCGTTGCCGTCCATGATGATGGCAACGTGACGCGGACCTGCGGGAAGGTCGGAATGTGGGTCTTTCGGCATCGACTGTCCGCTCAGACCTGCATGATTTCGGATTGTTTGTTTTCCAGTGCCTCGTCGACGACCTTGATCATCTTGTCGGTCAGCTCTTGAACCTCGGCCTCCCAGAACTTCTGGTCGTCCTCGGACACGTCACCGTCGGATTTGGCCTTCTTGATCTGATCCATGCCGTCGCGGCGCACGTTGCGGATCGAGACGCGCGCGTGCTCGGCGTAATGCCCGGCCACCTTGGTCAGCTCGCGACGGCGCTCTTCGTTCAGCTCGGGGATGGGCAGCATGATAATGGTGCCATTGAGCTGCGGGTTGATGCCCAACCCGCTTTCGCGGATGGCCTTTTCCACCTTGCCCACCAGCGACTTGTCCCAGACGTTGATGGTCACCATGCGCGGCTCGGGCACGTTCACGGTGCCCACCTGGTTGATCGGCGTCATCGAGCCATAGGCGTCAACCATCACCGGTTCCAGCATCGAGCCGGACGCGCGGCCCGTCCGCAGTGATGCAAATTCGGTTCTCAGATTGGCCATCGCGCCTTCCATGCGGCGCTCAAGGTCGTCTGTATCAAGCATAAATTCGTCAGACATGCTGCCCACTCCCCTTAACAGGATTATCGGTTGCCAAAGCCTATAGCCCTAGCCGGATACCTTTGTATAGGTGCCCTTGCCCGCCAGAATGCCACGGAACCCACCCGGTTCGTCCAGCCCAAAGACGATAAGGGGCAGATTGTTGTCCCGCGCCAGGGCAATCGCCGAGGCATCCATGACCTTGAGGCGCTTGGCCAGAACGTCATCATAGCTCACTGCATCATAGCGCACTGCGTCGTCATTGGTCGCCGGGTCCTTGTCATAAACACCGTCGACACCGTTCTTGCCCATGAAGATTGCCTCGCAGGCCATTTCATTGGCACGCAGGGTCGCTGCCGTGTCTGTGGTGAAATACGGGTTGCCGGTACCGGCGGCAAAGATACAGACCCGCTTCTTTTCAAGGTGCCGCACTGCGCGGCGGCGGATGTAGGGCTCGGCCACCTCATCCATTCGGATCGCGCTTATGACACGGGTAAAGACGCCCAAGCCTTCAAGCGCGGACTGCATCGCCAGCGCGTTCATCACCGTGGCAAGCATGCCCATGTAGTCAGCGGTCGTTCGTTCCATCCCCTGAGCCGAGCCGCTGAGGCCACGGAAAATGTTGCCGCCACCGATGACCATGCAGATCTCGACCCCCAGCTCGTGAACAGTCTTGACCTCTTCGGCGATGCGTTGAACGGTGGGCGGGTGCAGGCCAAAGCCCTGGTCTCCCATCAATGCCTCCCCCGATATTTTCAGCATAACGCGATTATAAGTTGTTTCGGTCTGCTCGATCTCGGAAGAGGAGGATGAGGTCATGTTGCGCTCCGGGCTCACACGGGGTTAATTTCCCGCGCAAAATGAAGGAAAAGGCCGTCAGGTTCAATGCGGCATGACACAGGACGGAGCAGGAAATTCATGGGTCATCGGAAAAACACATGTCGCTGCTAGGTCAACTGCCCCCGATCCCGGACAATCGGCCCATCCTGATTGCGGGTCCAACCGCGTCCGGCAAGTCGGCACTGGCGTTGGAGATCGCCGTGCGACACGGCGGCGTCATCATCAACGCCGATGCCAGTCAAATCTATGATTGCTGGCGCATTATCACCGCCTGTCCCTCGGCCGAGGAAGAAGCGCAGGCGCCCCACCGCCTGTATCGCCACATCCCTTACGATGCACGCTATTCAGCCGGACATTGGCTGCGCGAGGTCACACCCTATCTTACCGGTCCCGAGCGGCCGATCATCGTGGGCGGCACCGGTCTTTACTTCAACACACTGATCCAGGGCATGGCTCAGATCCCGGCGACCCCGCCTGAGGTGCGCCAACGTGCAGACCAAATGACCCGCGAGGCGCTCTTGGCCGAACTTGACCCGGAAACGACCACGCGCATCGACACGCTTAACAGGGCGCGGGTTCAGCGCGCATGGGAGGTGCTGACTGCGACCGGGCGCTCGCTCGCTGCGTGGCAGGACGAAACGCCACCACCCCTGTTGCCGCTGGAACAGACCGTTCCGGTCGTGTTTGACGTCGACAAGGCGTGGCTGAATGAACGCATTGCCCGACGCTTTGATCTGATGCTGGACATGGGCGCACTGGACGAGGTCGAGGCGATGCGCGACCGATATGATCCGACGCTGCCATCCTGCAAGGCGATCGGCGTCCCAGAATTGATGGCCTATCTGACAGGAGACATGACGCTGGACGAAGCCCGCGAGCGTGCAACCATCGCCACGCGGCAGTTCGCCAAACGTCAGCGCACCTGGTTTCGGGCACGGATGAGGGATTGGATTCGCATTTCGCCTTAGGGTCCGGCCCCAAGATCACGCGGTTGTGATCCTGTCAATCAATGGCCGGAAATCATTGATTCCCCACATTTTCCGTGATGTAGTTCATGGTTAATGAGTGGGGCAGAATTTTAGAACATCCCGAGTGAAAACATTTGATCCGATCGAGTCGCCTTTGATCCGTTTGCGGTCTTTGGCGCAGATGACCCAAGCCGGGCGTTGGCAGCTTGAGCTGCCGCACGACCGGTCCGAAAACACGCTTGTCTGGATCACCCGTGGCCAGGGCACCGCGGTCTTGGATGGGGCCAAGGTTGGCCTGGGCGCGCACAATGCTCTGTTTGTTCCATCGCGCAATCTGATGGCTGTCACAACTGGACGTCAGGCGCTTGGCCACGTCCTGCTGATCCCGCCCGGCACCTCGCTCACACTGCCGGAAACACCACTGCTTCTACGGGTCCGCGACGGTGCGGCTCAAGCAGAGCTGACCGGCCTGTTCGAGGCGATTTCACGCGAGCAAACATCGCAAAGGCCTTTGTCGCAAAGTGCGTTGCAGGCGTTTTGCGATCTGGTTGGCATCTGGCTGCGCCGCAACATCGAAACCACGCCACCACCCCGCCGCGAGCCTGCATCGCGGCGGTTGACGCGGGCGTATTTCGCACAGCTCACAAAGACCTTCGGTAACGGCGGCACCATGGCCGATCACGCGGCTGCCTTGGGTGTGACCCCCACCCATCTGACCCGCGTCTGCAAGTTGGAAACAGGTGAAACCGCCGCATCTCTGCTGACGGGGCGCATTCTGCACGCGGCACATCAGCTATTGGGAGCGACAGAGGTTCCTATACAGGACATTGCGCGTCATCTGGGATTTGGCAGTGCGGCCTATTTCACCCGCTTTGTCCAACAGCACACGGGACAGTCCCCCACTGCACTGCGACGTACGATCCAAATTGACCCGGCGTCCGGTTGAAGAATCGCAACGCGATACAAGTCGTTTTTTTACCGGCGAAATGTCGTTTTTTTATTCTGGAATGACGAAAGAGAACATTGACGTATTCCAAAATCTGGTGCGGAATGATGCGCATGGGGAATTGTCACTTCCACAACAGATACATCCGCGACGCAGAACAGCGCCGTCTGCCGGTCCGCGTCGCGTGAACTTCCAATAACAAAAATGCGTCACAGGGAGAATTAGATGACACATAAAACACTCACAGGTGCACCCGTACATTGGGCCGCCGAAATGCACGCGCAGGAGTTCCGCGACGGCAAACTGAACCGTCGTGAGTTTCTCACCCGTGCAACCGGCCTCGGTGTGACCGCCGCCGCTGCCTATGGCATGATCGGCCTGTCAACACCGGTTGCAGCGGCAGAGGCCAAGCAGGGCGGCACCATGCGCATCCAGATGGAAGTGCGCGCGCTCAAGGATCCGCGCACCTATGACTGGTCGCAGATCGCCAACTTCAGCCGTGGTTCGCTGGAATATCTCGTCCAGTACAACTCGGACGGTACGTTCAACGGCATGCTGCTGGAAAGCTGGGAAGTCAACGAAGACGCCACCGTCTACACTCTGAACATCCGCAAAGGCGTCAAGTGGAACAACGGCGACGACTTTACCGCCGAAGACGTGGCCTTCAACGTGGCCCGCTGGTGTGACAAGAGTTCGGAAACCAACTCGATGGCGGGCCGTTTCGCCACCCTGGTCGACACCGAGACTGGTCAGGCCATCGAAGGCGGCATCGAAGTTGTCGACAGCCACACCGTCAAGCTGAACCTGCCCGCATCCGACATCTCGTTGATCCCAGGCATGGCCGACTATCCCGCTGCCATCGTTCACAAAAGCTTCAGCGAAAACGATCTGCTGAACAATGTGGGCACCGGCCCCTACACGATGGAATCGCTCGAAGTTGGCGTGAAGTCGATTCTCGTGCGCAACGAAGGCCACACCTGGTGGGGCAACGATGTCTTTGGCACGCCCCCGCTCGACCGGATCGAATTCATCGACTACGGCACCGACCCGTCGGCATGGCTGGCGGCGCTGGAATCCGACGAAGTGGACATGCTGTACGAATCGGTCGGTGAATTTGTCGACGTGATGGACGGCCTTGGCTATGTGAAGTCCGAAGTTGTCACCATGAACTCGATCGTGATCCGCCCGAACCAGCTGGCCGAAGTGGACGGTATGAAGCCTTATGCGGACAAGCGCGTTCGCCAGGCGCTGCAGATGGCCGTCGACAACGCGATCTGTCTGGAGCTGGGCTTTGGTGGACGTGGCGAACCCGCCGAAAACCACCACGTCGGTCCGATTCACCCCGAATACGCAGAACTGCCGCCGCAAAAGGTCGACCCCGAAGGCGCACGCAAGCTGATGGAAGAGGCCGGAATGGCCGATTTCGAGCACGAGCTGCTGTCGATCGACGACGACTGGCGCCGCAACACCACCGACGCCGTCGCCGCACAGCTGCGGGATGCAGGCATCAAGGTCAAGCGGACCGTTCTGCCGGGCAACACCTTCTGGAACGACTGGGCCAAATACCCCTACAGCTCGACCAACTGGAACCACCGTCCGCTTGGCGTGCAGATCTGGGCGCTGGCCTATAAGTCTGGCGAAGCCTGGAACGAGTTTGGCTGGGCCAACGAAGAGTTCGACGGCATCCTGACCGAAGCTCTGGCCATTGCCGACGCGGACAAGCGCCGCGAAGTTGCCGCGCGCGGCGAGGCGCTGATCCAGGAAGAGGGCGTGACCGTTCAGCCGTACTGGCGTTCGCTCTATCGTCACATGAAAGAGGGTCTGGTGAACACCGAAATGCACGTCTCGTTCGAGATGCACCTCTATAAATATGGATGGGCAGCCTAAGCTGACCGCCTGAAAAATCCCCCAATTGGGGGGCCGGTTTCGGCCCCCCTATCCAGCCGCAGACAGCCGAGCGCTAAGCGCCGGTGTCAGAGGCCAGACAATGGTCCAAAAATGTGCTGCGGATAGACCTGACCGACAGGGGCCATCATGGGACTGTTCATTCTCCGACGGTTTGGCGTTATGCTGTTAACAGCGCTTTGCCTTACTTTCGTGGTCTTCTTTTTGACCAACCTCTACCCAAACCTAGAAAAACTCGCCAAAACCCAGGGCAACCAGCGCATGAGCGACGAGCAAGTCGCCAACTGGCTGGAAAATCGCGGCTATTCGCAGCCCTTGCTGGTAAAATATGGCCAGTGGCTGGGTGTTGCACCTGGATTTACCAACACGTTGAGTGACGGCCAAGTGGTCGGTAGCTGTATCCGCCCCGGGGTCGATCCCGAAAACATCCCAACCTTCTGTGGTGTGTTACAAGGCGAATGGGGCCAATCCACTGTCTTCAAGGACGATGTGGGCGCCATTGTTTCGAAACGTTTGGGCAACACTGGCTACCTGATGTTCTGGGTTCTGGTGCTGATGATCCCTTCGGCGCTGATTGTTGGCGTCTTGGCCGGGATGAAAGAAGGCTCATTCCTGGACAGGTCGCTGTCGACCTTCTCGATCATCACAACGGCAACGCCGGAATATGTGTCAGGCGTTATCTTCATTGCAATCTTCACCTCGTCCACCGTGGGCCTGAAATGGTTCAAGGGCACGGCGACTTCGGCGATGGACAATCCAACGTTTGAAAACTTCTTCCTGCCGGTGCTGACCATCTCGCTTTATGGCATGGGCTACATCGCCCGGATGACGCGCGCGTCGATGACCGAGGTCATGACGGCGCAATACATCCGGACCGCGCGGCTCAAGGGTGTTTCCTTCCCCAACATCGTGATGAAACACGCCCTGCGCAACGCGCTGATCGCGCCCTTTACCGTCATCATGCTGCAGTTCCCATGGCTGCTGAACGGCGTGGTGATCGTCGAGACCCTGTTCAACTACAAGGGCTTCGGCTGGGCTCTGGTTCAGGCCGCGGGCAACAACGACATCCAGCTGTTGCTGGCGATTTCGGTCGTGTCGGTCTTTGTGGTGCTGTTCACACAGCTCATCTCGGACATCGGCTATGTCTACCTCAACCCGCGCATCCGCATTTCGTAAGGGAGGATAAGAATTATGGAACCCCTTACAACTTGGGAAATCATCGGGCGCGTACTGTATCAGTTCTCGTCCGTATGGGTCGCACTGATCCTGCTCTTCTCCTTGTCCGTCGCGTTCAAGCGTCGACTGGGTCTTTATGGCAAACTGTTTGACAGCCCCATCGGCATGATCGGCTTTGGTCTTGTCATGTTCTGGGTCTTTGTCGGCATCTTTGGCGCGATGGATCTGATCGTGACCCATGACCCGCTCAGCCAGGTCTCGGGCATGAAGAACAAAGTACCCGGCACCCCGGTTCGCGGCGCTGAAGAAGGCGAATATGCCTGGTATCTGCTGGGTGGTGACAACCTGGCGCGCGATGTGTTCAGCCGCATGGTCAGTGGGGCCTGGATCGTGGTGCAGATTGCACCGCTGGCGACGCTCTTTGCCTTCATGGTTGGGATCACCTTGGGCCTACCTGCGGGGTATTACGGTGGGCGTCTGGACACCTTCTTGTCGTTCCTGGCGAACCTGATCCTGGCCTTCCCGGTGATCTTGCTGTTCTACCTGCTGGTCACGCCCGAGATCGTGGCAACCGGTGTGCCGAACTATATGGCCGCCGTCTTGTTCATCTTCCCGATCGTGTTCATCGGCGTCCTGCTGAACTCGCGCTACTACACCCGCCCCAACTTCCGCACACCGTTGCTGATCGGTGTGCTGGGTGTTGCGATCTGGCTGTACCTGGCGCTGATCTCGACCAGCGGTTACGTGGTCAACAATGGCGACGTGGCGATACCGGGCCTGCCTTCGGTGCTCGACCCGTTCGACATTCCGGGTGGCATCCTGGTGGTGTTCGTGTCGGTGGTCTTCGTGAACTCGCCCACGGTGTTCCGCATCGTGCGCGGCCTGGCGCTGGACATCAAAACCCGCGACTACGTAGCGGCAGCCCAAACCCGGGGCGAAGGTCCGTGGTACATCATGTTGTGGGAGATCCTGCCCAACGCACGTGGCCCGTTGATCGTCGATTTCTGCCTGCGTATCGGCTATACCACCATCCTTCTGGGGACCTTGGGCTTCTTTGGCCTCGGCCTGCCGCCGGAAAGCCCGGACTGGGGATCGACCATCAACGAGGGCCGCAAGCTCTTGTCGATCTATCTGCACCCCGCTCTGCCGCCTGCATTGGCGCTGCTCAGCCTGGTGCTGGGTCTGAACCTGCTGGCCGATGGTCTGCGCGAAGAAAGTCTGAAGGACTGATGTGATCGAGGCCGGGGGCACTGCCCCCGGACCCCCGGAATATTTTCGAAAAGACGAAGATGGGTTGGTCCACCTTTGTCTGGGAGAAGCAAAATGAACAAAATGGCGGACTATGACGGCCCGATCCTTGAGATCGACAAGCTGTCCATTTCATTCTTTACCCGCCTGCGGGAGATCCCCGCCGTGATGGATTTCTCGGTCGCGGTGCAACCCGGCGAGGCCGTTGGTCTTGTGGGCGAATCCGGTTGCGGCAAATCCACCGTGGCCCTGGGTGTCATGCAGGACCTTGGCAAGAATGGTCGTGTCGTTGGTGGCTCGATCAAGTTCAAGGGTCGTGATCTGGCCGAGATGAGCGCTGAAGAGCTGCGCGACATTCGCGGCAACGAGATCGCAATGATCTATCAGGAGCCGATGGCCTCGCTGAACCCGGCGATGAAGATCGGCAGACAGCTGATGGAAGTGCCGATGATCCACGAGGGCGTAAGCAAGGAAGAAGCCTATGCCCGCGCCTTGGAAGTGGTCACGGATGTGCGTCTTCCTGATCCCGAGCGGATGCTGAATTCCTTTCCACACCAGCTGTCGGGTGGCCAACAGCAGCGGATCGTCATCGCCATGGCGCTGATGTCTAAACCAGCGTTGTTGATCCTGGACGAACCCACAACCGCGCTCGACGTGACGGTTGAAGCCGCCGTGGTCGAGCTGGTCAAGGATCTGGGCAAGAAATACGGCACCTCGATGCTGTTCATTTCGCACAACCTTGGTCTGGTTCTGGAGACCTGTGACCGGCTGTGCGTGATGTATTCGGGCGAAGCGGTCGAGCGCGGCTCGATCAAGGATGTCTTTGACGAGATGCAGCATCCTTATACACAGGCCCTGTTCCGCTCGATCCCGCTGCCCGGGGCTGACAAGAACGCGCGCCCGCTGATCGCTATTCCGGGCAACTTCCCCCTGCCCCACGAGCGCCCGCCCGGCTGTAACTTTGGCCCACGCTGCGATTACTTCGAAGAAGGTCGCTGTGACGCAACGGACATCCTGATGGAGCCGGTGCCCGGCAACGACCGACACCACACGCGCTGTCTGAAGTTCAAGGAGATCGATTGGAACGCGCCGCTTGAGCTGGCCGATCAGAAAGAAAAGGGCGAGATCGGCAAGGTCGTCCTGAAGATGGACAACCTCAAGAAATACTATGAGGTCGCGGCCAACGCGCTCTTTGGGGGCGGCGAGAAGAAGGTGGTCAAGGCCAACGAGACCTTGTCCTTCGAGGCGCGCGAATCCGAGACGTTGGCCATCGTGGGCGAATCCGGTTGCGGCAAGTCGACCTTTGCCAAGGTTCTGATGGGGCTAGAGACGGCCACCGATGGCCAAATCCTGCTGGACAATCGCAACATTGAAGACCTGCCCATCGAAGAACGTGACGCCAAGACGGTGGGTGAGGTTCAGATGGTGTTCCAGAACCCGTTTGACACGCTGAACCCGTCGATGACTGTGGGGCGGCAGATCATTCGTGCGCTGGAAATCTTTGGCATCGGCAATTCCGAGGCCGAGCGCAGGAAGCGGATGCTGGAACTGCTGGATCTCGTGAAACTGCCGCGCGCCTTTGCAGAGCGGATGCCGCGGCAGCTGTCAGGTGGTCAGAAACAGCGCGTTGGTATCGCCCGTGCCTTTGCAGGTGACGCGCGCATCGTTGTGGCGGATGAACCCGTCTCGGCGCTGGATGTGTCCGTGCAGGCCGCGGTGACCGACCTGTTGATGGAGATCCAGCGCGAGCAGAAAACGACGCTGCTGTTTATCTCTCATGACCTGTCGATCGTCCGCTACCTGTCGGACAGGGTCATGGTGATGTACCTGGGCCATGTGGTCGAGCTGGGCACCACCGATCAGGTGTTCAGCCCGCCCTATCACCCCTATACCGAGGCGCTGCTTTCCGCGGTTCCGATCGCCGATACATCCGTCGAAAAGGAACACATCGTTCTCGAAGGCGATATCCCATCGGCCATGAACCCGCCGCCGGGTTGCCCGTTCCAGACGCGCTGCCGCTGGAAGTCCGAAGTGGGCAGTGGCCTGTGCGAGAAAGAGGTGCCACCGGTACGGACACTGGCCGAAGGGCATCAGGTCAAATGCCACCTTAGCGACGAAACGCTCGAGAAGATGCAACCGGTGATCAAGATCGCGGCCGAGTGACGCCCTCGTGACATCCCAATAACATGCGGCCCGTCTGTTCCAGACGGGCCGTTTTTTGTCGCACCGTTGGCCAAAAGAAATCTCGACATAGAACGGGGGCTCCCGCGCCCGCACGATCCCGACTTCGTCGGCATCGCTGGCGGCCTTGGGCCGAGCGCCTCGCTCGCCGCTCGGCGCGGTCCCGCTTGCGGCACCTGGTTCGCCGCAAGCGCCGACTGCCGAGCGAAGCGAGGCCCGGCCCAACGGGAGGAGGTTTTTCGTCAGAAAAGTCGACGACGGGCGGGAGCGCCCCTTCCACTGACTGGCATAGTAGACAGGTCCGTTGGAAGCTTAGGAAAGCACGCCCTTGCATAAAGGGCGCGTTTTTCTCGTGGTTAGACCGTCAGCGCGTGATTGCCAAAGTACATGAATTCCGCGTTCATGCCTGCGACCTCTCCCGCCTCCAGCTTCAGTGAGGCGCTGTCGAGCATCTTGTAGCTCTTTTGTGCCTTCACCCATTCATCCGCGTCTTGCAGGGTTGTGAGCGTGTAGGATGTGGTCTCGCTCAGGTAATGGGTTGGAATGATCACCTTGGGTTTCAGCTTGGACACGATATCGTCGCCCTGACCGTAGCTCAGGATGTGCTGTGATCCGTCCACTGGCAAAGTCAGCACATCGACCTGGCCGATGGCGTCCCAGAATTCCTGCGGTGGGTTGTGGCGATTGTCGCCCCAGATCAGCGTGCGGA
The DNA here is from genome assembly GCF_900302455.1 of Falsiruegeria mediterranea M17. GTDB lineage: Bacteria > Pseudomonadota > Alphaproteobacteria > Rhodobacterales > Rhodobacteraceae > Falsiruegeria > Falsiruegeria mediterranea. The sequence continues at coordinate 133,265 of NZ_ONZG01000008.1, read as the reverse complement.
TGCCACCCGTCTCAACCAGATAGACCACCATATCCATGTGGCCCACGTTGTTGGGTGGACAGGCCTCGACCCCGAACTCGGCCAAGGCATTGGTCCAGTTGTACCAGCCCGGCGCAACGCAGGCGTGTTTGTCGGCAAATCCGGTGATCTTCAGGTCGGCAAACTCGAACTGTCCCGCCATCCGGTCCAGCACCATGGTCGATACCGGGCGTTCGATGGCATCGTGGTCGAAATGCGCGTGCGTGGACATGGTGATGTCGACCGGGATCTGCGGAAACTCGTTCTTGAACCACAGCCCCCAAGCCCCCGACGGATCGTCACGCCAGGGATCGAACAGCACTGTCGCCCCATTGGGTGAGGTGATCTTGATCGCGCAGTGCCCGTAGTAATCGATGCCCACAACTCCGGTTGAGGCCTGACCGGTCGAGCCCTGCAGATCAACCACGTGGTTGTTGTTGCCGGGTTGTTGCCAGGCCAGCGATTGCGCCTGCGCCGGTTTGGCCCCAATCAGCCCGGCTGAGGCGCCCACGCCCGCCGCCCCTGCGGCCATGAAGAACGAGCGCCGAGACAGGCCCGGGGCCATCTCATCTTTCTGGCCGTTCAGGATGGTGGGTTTCAGATCCTTGCGATCCATAGTCTTGTCTCCCTGTTCTCAACCATCCCAAAGCGGGATGCTGAGAACAGGCTAGTCCCTCTGAAGACACAGGATCAGATTAGAAAAATCACGGGGGAATGTGGGGGCGATCCCCTTATTCGGTGATCACGAAATCGCGAGGAGATGGCTGCGCAGGTTCGACCCTCGCCCCTCCAACCCCAGTTTCCGGCGGATGTTGTTGCGGTGAAAATCAATGGTCGACGTCTCACGCGACAGCGTCTTGGCGATGTCTTTGGTTGTCTTTCCTGCCATCACCATCTGCGCCACTTCGATCTCGGTCGGAGTCATTATTGCAAATGCCTCGGACAGTTGATCGGTCATGGCCGAGGTGATCTGCGCCAGGTTTTGTTCTGCCAGATCCAGATATGACCGCTGCGGCTCTGCCTGCCCGATCCGGTCGCGCAGCCGTTCGAAATAAGGCCAGACCATCGACCGTACCTGGGACAGGATTTCCTCGTCCCGCGCGCGGCGCTCGTCCTCAACACTGCTCAGCAGAACGCGCAAGGCTGTGTTTGCCTCTTGCAAGGCACGGGTGCGATCGTCGACGCGTTGCTCCAGATGTTCCATCGTCTCGGTCAGCTTCACCTCCAGCGCGCGGCGCAGGTAAACCTCTTGCAGCAAAGCCAAATCCTGCTCGACCAACCGTGCGAACTGGGCCAGTCCCTCGCGAAAAAGCAACGCCCGGCGGTTGCGGTCGCGGTCCAGCACACAGATGGTGCCGAAAATCGCCCCATCAGGCCATTTCAAGGGCAAGCCGATGTAGAACGACATGCCGTGCTCCAGATCCTCGTTGTCCTGCCAGCGGGGATCACACGTGGCATCCTCGACCACCAGCTCGCCATCGTTTTCGAACACCCCCTGGCAATAGAGCTTGGGATTGAGCCGAAACTCCATCCCCACCGGATAGGGATTGTCGGGGTGTTCGCTGGTGACCAGGACCGAGTGTTCGGGGTCGTCCGTCTTCATGATCAGGCTGGCGGGGACATCCGCCAGACGGGCCACCAGGTCGACCAGACGCTGCCAGTTCTTAAGTGTCTCGGGCGGGATATGGGGCACATCATGGGACATTGGCGGACCTGCGGGCGTTGGGTTTTCTTTCCCCAACAGCCTAGGACCGCGCAAACGCAGCAATCAAGCGCGGCTTACGCCGCTCTGCGGCATGGCCTATTCGTCTTCCAGCAGCAGTTCGTATCTCTCATCCGTCAGCGTTTTCAAAAACGCCACCAGCGCGTCAATCCGCTGGTCGTCCAACGCGGGTCCATGGGTCAGTTCCTTGACCGCCAGGTTCTGTGGCACTTCGGGCCAGCGCCAGGCTTCGCCGGTCTCGGGGTTGATCTGACGCGCTTTGGCCTTGGTGTTGTACTTGTTGTAGAACAGGACCACCGTGCGCAGGTCGTTGAACACCCCATTGTGCATGTAAGGGCTGGTGACTGCCACGTTGCGCAACGTGGGCACCTTGAATTTGCCGCCTTGAGCGGGATCATCCACCAATGGGTTTGCGAGCAGCCCCAGGTCCTGCGTGTCCGCCGCAACGCCGTTTACAGCCCGCGCTTTCAGGTTCGGGGGCACGCCGATGTTGTGATAGGTGTAATCGGTGAACGTCTCGGTCGGGTCAAGCGGGCTGGTCTTCAACTGGTGACATTGGTTGCAGTTGGTGAATTGCTCGGAGAAGTACAGAACACGGCCCAGCTCTTCATCCCGCGTCAGTTCCACCTCGCCGCGCAGGTACCTGTCGTATTTGCTATCGAAGGGCGCAAATTGTTCGGTTGCTTCAAAGGCGGCAATGGCTTGGGTCATGGCGATGTAGGCCTGATCGGGTTGGGTAGTGACATCCACATCAAACAGCGTTTGGAAAGCGGTGACATACCCCGCGTCCTCGGCCAGACGCGCTACAACGGCTGGCTTGTCCGCCATCCCCATCTCAATCGGGTTGAGCGGCGGGCCACCCGCCTGCCCGGCCAGATCGGGTTCACGCCCGTCCCAGAACATGCCCCCGACCCATTCGCCCTCATCGTTCAGATGGAACGCAGGCGTCAGCGCCGCGTAACTCGCCGTCGGGGCGTTGCGGTCACCTAAGGACACACCGTCATCGCCTAGCGACACCGCCCCGCCCGCTTCCGTTTCGCGCGGATCGGCGAACCCGGCTTCGGCGTTGTGACAACTGGCGCAAGACAGGGTGCGGTTGGCCGACAGGTTGGTGTCGAAGAACAGCGCCTCGCCCAAGGTCTCGACACTATCGAGGGGTGCGGCAGACACCTGCAATGGCAGGACAGCCACAGTAAGAACAGTGGCAAAACGGAAACGGGTCAAGAACATGCAAAGGGCTCCGAAGGGTCAGGCCAAGTCAGTTAGCCCAAAGCCACTACGCCGGAATTTGATCCAGCGCAATTCCCATGTGTTTTTGTCAGGAAATACCCGTGCCGCCTCAGCTGCCCCAGATCTTTTTCACGTAGTTCTTGGTTTCTTTATAGGGTGGCACACCACCATAGCGTTGGACCGCCTCGGGGCCTGCGTTATAGGCAGCCAAGGCCAGACGCCAGGATTTGAACTTGCGATACTGGCGCGACAGATACCGCGCCCCACCGTCCAAGTTCTCATAAGGATCCTTGGGGTTCACCCCAAGCGAGCGCGCCGTGGCGGGCATCAGCTGGGCCAGACCCAAGGCGCCTTTGTGCGATTTGGCGTGGGGGTTCCAGTTGCTTTCCTGCTGCACCAGACGCAGGAACAGCTCTTCGGGGACATTGTGACGGCGCGCCGCCTTGCGTGCCATGTCCATGTATTCACCGCGATACTTGCCGGTATAGCGCTTGTCGAAGGTGCCATAAGCGCTTGGCGGTTTCAGCCGGGTGGAGTTTTCGTATTGCGAGGCGCCGCGGGTATCCAAAAGCTTGGCTTGGTTGCGAAATATATCGCGCCGGTTCTTGTTCGAGAACATATCCGCATGGACCGGAACCGAAGTCAGTCCCATCGAAGCAATCACTATCCCAAGGCCAAGCCTGCGCATCTTTGTGTTGTCCTGATCGTTCAACCTCGACCGGGAATATACTTTGTTTTAACGCGATTGAAAGTACTGCCTTTAGGGTCGTGATCCGTTGGCGGGATTCTGCACGGCTTTTGCCGGGTGATCTGATGTTTTAACCACGATGCAGGGCGTATAGGGTCAGTTGACCAATCGGATACAGATTCGATTCACCCAGACAAAAACAACACGGGGAAAACCATGGCTGGCTCAGTCAACAAAGTCATTCTCATCGGCAACCTGGGCCGCGACCCCGAGGTGCGGTCGTTCCAGAACGGCGGCAAGGTGTGCAACCTGCGCATCGCGACCTCGGAAACCTGGAAAGACCGCAACACCGGCGAACGCCGTGAACGGACCGAGTGGCACTCGGTCGCGATCTTCAACGAAGGTCTGGTGCGCGTCGCCGAGCAGTATTTGCGCAAAGGCTCCAAGGTTTATGTCGAAGGGCAGCTGCAAACCCGCAAATGGCAGGACCAATCCGGCCAAGATCGCTATTCGACCGAGGTGGTGCTGCAGGGCTTCGGCTCGACCCTGACCATGCTGGACGGTCGCGATGGCGGCGGCAGCGGTGGCGGCGGCTATGGCGGCGGTGGTGGCCAGGGCGGCGGCTATGGTGGCGGCTATGACAGCGGCCCCGCGGGCGGCGGTGATCCCTACGGCGGCGGCGGCTCCCAAGATGGCGGCGGCGGTCGCGGACCGGCATCGGGTGGCATCGACGACGACGAGATCCCGTTCTGATGAACTTCTAGGAGGAACACCATGACATGGTCCTTTTCCGTCGGCCGCCTGCTCGGTTCGGACCTCAGGATCCATGTCACCTTCTTCCTTTTGCTCGCATGGGTTGGCCTGAGGGCCTATTCAGATCAGGGCTGGCCAGGGGCGATTGAAAACATCGCTTTTGTGCTGGCCCTTTTTGCATGTGTTCTGGCGCATGAATTCGGCCATGCCCTGATGGCGCGACGCTATGGGATCAAGACCCCAGACATCACGCTGCTGCCCATCGGCGGGCTGGCCCGGCTCGAACGGATGCCCGAAAAACCCGCACAAGAGATTGCTGTCGCCCTCGCAGGCCCGGCGGTGAATGTGGTGATCTGGGGCGTTCTGGTTCTGCTGGGTGCCTGGCCGAATTTCGACACGCTGGACACCATCGACACGCCGGTTGCGGATTTCATGACGCGGCTGGCGCTCGTGAACCTGTTTCTGGCAATCTTCAACATGATCCCCGCCTTTCCGATGGACGGCGGCCGGGTGTTTCGCGCTGCCTTGTGCCTGACAATGGACCGGGTGCGCGCCACGCGCATCGCCTCGATCGCGGGTCAGGTGGTGGCCGTACTGCTTGGGTTTGGCGGGCTGATGACCGGCAATCCGGTGCTGGTACTGATCGCGGTCTTTGTCTTTGTCGCGGCTAATGCCGAAAATCAGGATGTTACCATGCGGTCCGTCTCGCGCCGCTTGCTCGCACGGGACGCCATGATCACCAGCTTTGAACGGCTGAGCCCGGACGACACGCTGACCACCACCGCAGAAGCAGTGATCCGAACAACGCAGCACGAGTTTCCGGTTGTCGATACCCAGGGCTATCTGTTGGGGTTTGTCACCCGCGAGAGGCTGTTTCAAGTACTTGCCGAAGATACCCCGCGCAGCACGTCCGTACGCGAGATCATCGACACCAACATCCCGCGCGTGCCCTTGACCACCGGGCTGGAGGCCGTACTGGATTCGCTGCACAAAGGCGCCGCAGCCGTGGCCGTTTGCACGGCTGAGGGGCAGCTGATCGGTTACATCACCCGCGAAAACGTCGGTGAACTGATGATCATCAAAGGTCGTTGACCCTTTTATAAATCAAACGGTTGCCAGCGCATCCTCAAGCACCTCGACCACGGTCGAGGGGGGCACATCACCTGTCACAAACGCCTCACCTATGCCGCGCGCCAGGATAAAGCGCAGTTGTCCGTCGACAACTTTCTTGTCCTGCCCCATCAGATCAACCAGCGCCTGCGCGCCAGGCAACTCTCCGGGGATGTCAGCCAGATCGGTCTTCATTCCCATCGCCTTCAGATGCGCACGCACACGGCTCGGATCCTCTTGCGAGCAAAGCCCAAGGCGAGACGACAGCTCAAACGCCAGGGCACAGCCGATGGCAACGCCTTCGCCGTGCAGCAGCCGATCAGAATAGCCTGTCGCCGCCTCAAGCGCGTGACAGAACGTGTGCCCGAGGTTCAGCAATGCGCGGTCGCCCTGCTCTGTTTCGTCACGCGAGACGATGTCGGCCTTCATCTGGACCGAGCGCGTGACCGCCTCGACCCGTGCCGCCATATAGCCCCCAGCCAAGACCGGGCCTTTCTGTTCCAACCAGTCAAAGAAGTTGGCATCGCCAAGCAGCCCGTATTTCACGACCTCGCCATATCCGGCCAGGAAATCGCGCGCTGTCAGGGTGCCAAGCACTGCCGTATCGGCCAAAACCAGCGACGGCTGGTGAAACGCGCCGATCAAGTTCTTGCCCACAGGGGAATTGATGCCGGTCTTGCCGCCCACCGAACTGTCGACCTGCGCCAGCAGCGAAGTCGGGATCTGCACGAACCGCACCCCGCGCCGCAGAACAGCGGCGGCAAAGCCCGCCAAATCGCCAATGACACCACCGCCAAACGCCACAACGATGTCATTGCGCTCGACCTTCTGTTCCAACAGCCATTCAACCGCGCGGGTGAACTGTGGCCACCCTTTGGTGCTTTCGCCCGCAGGTAAGGCCAGAGACACCATGTCGATCCCGGCCTTGGCCAGACCTGCGCGCAAGGCATCCAGGTGCAGTTCGGCCACCGTTTCGTCCGTCAGAACAGCAACACGCGGGCGCGCCAAAAGCGGCGCGATCCAATCGCCCGCTTGATCAATCAGGCCCGGCCCGATCTGCACATCATAGGACCGTTCACCCAGATCGACATGAACCACTTGCTGCATTTGCCCTTATCCTTGCTCGACAACATCGGGACGGGTTTTCAGAACCGTGATCACCCGATCCACCATTTCCTCGATCGACGCCTCGCCATCCGAGACGGCGGTCAGGTCAGCCTGCGCATAAAGCGGCACGCGGGCCTCGTACAAGGCGCGCAACGTCGCACGAGGGTCAGGTGTGCGCAGAAGCGGGCGCGTGTCCTTGTGCCGTACGCGATTCCAAAGCACGTCCAGATCCGCCTTGAGCCAGACCGACGCGCCACGTTCCGAAATCATCGCGCGGTTGTCCGGCGACAGAAACGCCCCGCCCCCGGTCGACAGAACACAGCGCTCCTCGTCCAACAGCCGCCCGATCACCTGGCTTTCCTTGGCGCGAAAGAACGGCTCGCCATCGCGTTCGAAAATCTCGGGGATGGACATGTTGGCCGCTGATTCGATCTCGGCATCGCTGTCGAGGAACGGAACCCCCAACCGCGCGGCCAAAGCACGCCCCACGGCGGTCTTTCCCGCCCCCATCATGCCTACCATGACTATGGTTTTCCTGACTTTCAGGTCGCTGCCTACGCGGGTATGGGCCGTGTTATGCTCAATTTCACTCATTCTTCAGTGAATGACGTGATCTTGGGAAAAAGGCCAGTTATAACTTGGTCAAAAGAGCAAATTGAGGCTGTGAGGCGTGATGGGTCGCTTGATCAAATTTCTGGTGTATGTCCTGTGTCTGTGTGTGATCGGATTGGTGGGATATGCGTATGTCGGCCCGTTCTTTGGCGTCGACTTTTCTGCGCCTCAATCCGAGGTTACGCAACCGGTGATACTGAATGCGGACTAGCGTTTTTCTTTTTCTTTTTTGCGTTCCGGCCGTCGGTTTGGCCCAACAACCGCTTTCTGCGATCGACTGGCTGAACCAGACGCCCGCCGTGAATCTGCCTGGCACTGTGTTGCTTGAGCCGCCCGTGTCCAAGACCGGCCTGGGCCCCGAGATCGTATCCACACCACTCGAGGCTCTGACGCCACCTTTGGGGCTTGTCGCCTCGAACGTCACCGGCCTGCCGGTTGACCTGTGGACGGGCAGCGACCCAGAGCGGCTGGCCGAGATGATCGACCGCATCAATGTGCGCGGCAGCCCGGCGATGCAAACACTATTGTTCACACTATTGCTGTCCGAGACCCGAACGCCGCAAGAGGCCGAGGCTGGCGAGGCCATGTTGCTGGCCCGTCTGGACCGATTGATGCAACTGGGCGCTGTCGACCCGACGCAGGCGCTGGTGCAACTGGCCGGTCCCACCGACACCAAGGATAGGTTTCAGCGCTGGTTCGATGCCACCTTGTTGACCGGGGATGAAGATCGGGCCTGCGGGGCATTGATTGCGGCACCCTACCTGTCCGGCGATTACGGCGATCAGATCTTTTGCAAGGCCCGTCTGGGCGATTGGCAATCGGCAGCCCTGACGCTGGAAACCGCCCACGCTTTGGAACTGCTACCGCCCGAGCAACTGGCGCTGCTCGACCGGTTCCTGAGCCCTGATATTTTTGAGGGCGCACCGCCCCTGCCGCAACCGCAGCGGCCCGATCCATTGACGTTCCGCCTGTTCGAAACAATTGGCGAGCGTCTGCCGACAGCCTCTTTGCCGCGGGCCTTTGCCACCGCTGATCTGCGCGATGTGGCAGGCTGGAAAGCACAGCTTGAAGCCGCCGAGCGTCTGACACGCATCGGGGCCCTGACGCCCAACCACCTGCTGGGGCTTTACACCGACAGGCAAGCCGCCGCCTCAGGCGGGGTCTGGGACCGGGTCCGCGCGGTGCAGCGTTTTGAAACCGCACTGAGCACCGGCAACGAGGCCGCCGTCGGCAAGGCGCTCAGCACGGTCTGGAAAGCAATGAAGGACGTCCAGCTCGAGGTTGCCTTTGCCGAGCTGTTTGCCGACCAATTGGCCATCCAAAAGCTAAGCGATCCTGACGCTGCCAGCCTAGCGTGGCGCGTCCGCCTGCTGGCCGGAACCTATGAGGATGCTGCGCGCAAGCCGCCCAGCAACTCGCAGATGCACACCTTCCTGGCCGCCTTGGCTCAGGGCGATCCGGGACGCGCCTTTGCGCCCAACACCCAGGCGCAGGCGATATCAGACGGGTTCGCCAACGACCCCGAGCTGCCGATGGACGTGAAGCACACCGTCGACGACGGCAAATTGGGCGAGGCGATCCTGATGGCGATGGACCTGTTCACACGCGGCGCGCGTGGCAATCCGGCGGATCTGACTGCGGCCCTGGCAACGTTCCGCTCTGTGGGCCTCGAAGACACGGCGCGCCGCGCGGCGTTGCAGCTAATGCTATTGGGACGGGGTTGAGCCATGCCCGCCCCCGCCACATCCGATCAATGGATTTCCAGTTTTCTTGAAGCGCAGGCCGCCGAACTGGGCGCTGCAACCAACACACAACTGGCCTATGGCCGCGATCTCAAGGATTTTGCAGGCTGGATCGCGCACCGTAAACACGACTTTTCATCAGCCGACCGGGACCTGGTCGAGGCCTATCTGATCGACTGCGACGCGCAAGGCCTGGCCAAATCGACTCGCGCGCGGCGCCTGTCGGCGATCAAGCAGATCTATCGCTTTGCCTTTGAAGAAGGCTGGCGCGCCGACAATCCTGCGATCCAGATCAAGGGACCGGGACGCGAGAAACGATTGCCCAAAACGCTCGAAGTGGTCGAGGTTGACCGCCTGTTGGACGCCGCGCGTAACTCGGGTCGCACCTTGCACGACCGTTTGCGCAACGTCTGCCTGATGGAGTTGCTCTATGCCACCGGCATGCGCGTGACCGAATTGGTGTCCCTGCCCGTCTCATCGGCGCGCGGCGATCCTCGGATGCTGCTCATTCTGGGCAAGGGCGGCAAGGAGCGGATGGTGCCGCTGTCGCCCCCGGCCCGAAACGCACTGACCCTGTGGCTTGCGGCGCGGGACGAGGCAGAGGACAAGGCCGTCGCCAAGGGCGCCAAACGGTCACGGTTCCTGTTTCCGTCACGCGGCAAGCTGGGGCATTTGACCCGGCACCGGTTCTATTTGCTGATCAAGGAATTTGCAGTTCACGGTGGTGTTTCACCCGACAAGGTCACTCCCCACACCCTGCGCCACGCCTTTGCTACGCATCTGCTCGCCAATGGCGCCGATCTGCGCTCGATCCAGACGCTGCTGGGCCACGCAGACGTGGCCACAACCGAAATCTACACTCATGTATTGGACGAGAGGCTGGCCGAACTGGTGCTGGAACACCATCCGCTGGCGACCGACAGCGACAAGAAGAAGCTGGACTAACCCCTTGATTGCGCATCCTACCATCCCCATAACGGGATGAGCATCAAGGATACCCAAAGGACCAATGGACCCGACCCCTATCGTGATCGACAGCGCATTCTGGATCAGCGCAGGCTCGATCCTCTTACTGCTTGTCTTGTCAGGCTTTTTCTCTGGCTCGGAAACGGCTCTAACAGCCTCATCCCGTGGGAAGCTGCGTGCGCAGGCCGACAAGGGCTCGCGCGGGGCGCAAAAGGCCCTGGACATTACCGAGGATAACGAACGCCTTATCGGCTCGGTCCTGCTGGGCAACAACTTGGTCAACATCCTCGCCGCCTCGCTCGCCACGGCACTCTTTACCCGTCTCTTCGGGGAAAGCGGTGTGGCCCTGGCGACGTTGGTCATGACCCTGCTGGTTCTGGTCTTTGCCGAGGTGCTGCCCAAGACCTATGCCATCATCAATGCCGAAAAAGCCGCTGCCGCCGTGGCGCCGGTTATCAGCGTTCTTGTCACCCTGTTTTCGCCCATCGTGGGCATTGTGCGCGTGCTGGTGCGTGGTGTGCTTGCACTTTTTGGGGTCAAGGTCGATCCGGACAGTCATATGCTGGCCGTACGAGAAGAGATCGCGGGGGCTTTGCAATTGGGCCATTCTGAAGGGGTGGTTGAAAAAGAGGATCGCGATCGCATCCTTGGCGCACTGGACCTGAGCGACCGCACGGTCGAAGAGATCATGTTGCACCGTTCCAAGATCGAAATGATCGATGCAGATGCCGCGCCCGAAGACATCTTGCAGCAATGTCTGGAAAGCCCGCACACCCGCCTGCCCGTTTACCGCAATGAGCCCGAAAACATCATCGGCCTTGTGCATGCCAAAGACCTGTTCCGGTCCATGTACGCACAAGTGGGCGGTGCCGAAGGGGCCGCCAGCCGGCTCAGGGATTTCGACATCGCAGCTGTTGCCAACCCGCCCTATTTCGTGCCGGAAACCACCACGCTTGATGATCAGATGCGAGAGTTCCTGCGCATGCGCGGCCACTTTGCCCTGGTGGTGGACGAATACGGCTCACTTCAGGGTCTGATCACGCTCGAAGATATTCTGGAAGAGATCGTGGGCGAGATTGCCGACGAATTCGACATTGCCGAAGAAGAGCAGATTGAAACCACCTCGGACGGCCAGTATCTGGTCGAAGGCGCCATGACGATCCGTGATCTGAACCGAGCGACGGACTGGAGCCTGCCCGATGACGAAGCCAACACCGTGGCTGGTCTGGTGATCCACGAGGCGCAGATGATACCAACCGTGGGCCAGGTGTTTTCGTTCCACGGCTTCCGGTTCGAGGTGACAGCGCGCGAAGGCAACCGGCTCACAGGGCTGAAGATCCGCCCGCTTTAATGTGGTTTGCCGTGCCGCTCGCACCAGGCGCGCACGGCTTTCATCCGGTAACGTGACACCGGAATGACGCAGCCCGAGCGTGTCATGATTGTTGTGCCACGCAGCTCCAGCGCCTCTTCGGTCGAAACCCAGAACGAGCGATGTGCCTGAATGCCGTCATCGTCCGACACCTGCATCAGCAGATCGTTCATCCGCGCCCGCAAGCGCAAAGTTCCCATGGTCGTCTTGACCACCAGGTAATGCTCTTCGTTTCGCACGCAACGCACGCTGTCCAGTGGCAGGCTCCGCCCCGCGATGCGAATAAACTGGGCTGCGTCATCTGCGACGTTGGGCACATCAGCAACTGGCTCTGCATTTCGGGACAAAGGCAACAGCCAGAGGAATGCAATCATCTCGCACACATGTGCGACGACGATGTTTCTGACCATTCCCAACACATTCAACGACTCGCCGCGCGCAGGTACAACCGACCCAAAGACATCTGGCATAAGGTCCATCAGCACACTGAGCATGCCGATGAGCGGCGCGGACGCGATCACCAAGGGCATGGGCGCTGCAAAACGGCTCTGCCACATCTTCAGCACCCGTTCGCCCCAGGGCAAAATCAACAGCAGATACAAGAAGATACCCAATATCCAATAAAACAGACGCGAGGTGACGTCAGGCAGTGTCGGAAACAAGTAGGGATGCCCTGATGTCATGACCACGAGTAAGATGGCGCACAAACAAAGGACGTTTGGGCTTAGAACAAAGGCTCGCAGTTCACGGAACGTGAAATACACAACCTTCCCATTCGTGAGCAAAACTCGGTATTCGCGATTCTCGTCTTTCTTCATCTCGGCTCTCAAGGTGGAATTGGATCACCTCAGAGCAGTTTGTTTTCGTAGCATTAGACAATCAGCCCTCTGGGGCGGTCAGACTTGGTACTTAGTGTGTTCTTGTCCCCCTCTTCAATGGGACTCTGACCGAAGAATTCCCACCCACCTCCTACTGGATGGGAAGACGGCCCCGGGCGCACCACGATTTGCCCCCGGGGCCTGTTTGTTTTCAAACTGGATCAGCCCACGACCTTACAAAGACCTTTAGCGACACATCTTGTCGGATTTGGATTTGAGACTCCCTCCATTTCAGGAAAGGCTGGTCGCGAGATCAAGGAGGATTTTCATGAAAACCACCACCCGTGTGGCCGTCATCGGGGGCGGCGTTGTCGGCTGTTCCGTGCTTTATCACCTGACCAAGCTGGGCTGGTCCGATGTGATGCTGCTGGAGCGCTCAGAGCTGACCTCGGGCTCCACCTGGCACGCGGCGGGTGGCTTTCACACTCTGAACGGCGATACCAACATGGCGGCGCTGCAAGGCTATACCATTCGCCTTTACAAAGAGCTGGAAGAGATCACGGGCATGTCCTGCGGGTTGCATCACGTCGGTGGCGTGACGTTGGCGGACAATCAGGACCGGTTCGACATGCTGCTGGCTGAACGCGCAAAGCACCGGTTCATGGGTCTGGAGACCGAGATTGTCGGTCCTGACGAGATCAAGAAGATCGCCCCCGTCACCAATACGGATGGCATCATCGGCGCATTGTATGACCCGCTAGACGGTCACCTGGACCCCTCCGGCACAACGCATGCCTATGCCAAGGCCGCGCGCATGGGTGGCGCCACGATCGAAACGCATTGCATGGTCAAGGAAACCAACCAGCGCGCTGACGGCACCTGGGACGTGGTTACCGACAAGGGCACCATCCACGCCGAACACATCGTCAACGCCGGCGGCCTGTGGGCGCGTGAAGTGGGCGCGATGGCGGGCATCTATTTCCCGCTGCACCCGATGGAACACCAGTATCTGGTGACCGACAACATCCCCGAGATTGAGGCGATCATCGACGCTGGTGGCGAGCATCCCCATGTGATGGACCCCGCCGGCGAAAGCTATCTTCGACAAGAGGGGCGCGGGCTTTGCATTGGCTTTTATGAACAACCCTGCAAACCCTGGGCTGTAGACGGCACGCCTTGGAACTTTGGCCACGAGTTGTTGCCCGATGACTTTGACAAGATCACCGACAGCATCGAGTTTGCTTATCAACGCTTCCCCGTGTTGGCCCAGGCCGGTGTGAAATCGGTCATTCACGGCCCGTTCACCTTTGCCCCGGATGGCAACCCGTTGGTCGGCCCGGTGCCCGGTGTGCAGAACTATTGGTCCGCCTGCGGTGTCATGGCGGGCTTCAGCCAGGGTGGCGGTGTTGGCCTGACGCTGGCGCAGTGGATGATCGAGGGCGAACCGGAACGCGATGTCTTTGCCATGGACGTGGCCCGCTTTGGCGATTGGATCAGCCCTGGCTACACCCGCCCCAAGGTAATCGAGAATTATCAAAAACGTTTCTCTGTCGCCTACCCCAACGAGGAACTGCCTGCCGCAAGACCGAACCGCACCACGCCGATGTATGACATCTTCACCGATCTGGGCGCGGTCTGGGGCCAGCAATTCGGGCTTGAGGTGCCGAACTACTTTGCTCAAGGGGACGAACCTGGCTACGAAACTCCGTCCTTCCGCCGCTCGGACGCGTTTGAGGCAACCGGGCGCGAGGTGCGTGCCGTGCGCCAAGGCGTCGGTATCAACGAGGTGCACAACTTTGGCAAATACCTGATCAAAGGCAAGAATGCGCGCGGCTGGCTCGACAAGATCATGGCCGGTCGCATTCCGCTGCCTGGCCGTCTGTCCCTTACACCGATGCTGTCGCCCAAGGGCAAGTTGATCGGAGATTTCACCGTCTCGTGCCTGAGCGAGGAAGAATTTCAGCTCACTGCATCCTACGGTAGCCAAGCGTTCCACATGCGGTGGTTCCTACAACATAAGGAACACGCGGTAACCATTGAAAATATAAGCGATAAACGAAACGGCTTTCAGGTCGCAGGCCCCAAGGCGTTGGAGGTTCTGCAGACCTGCACCCGAGATGACGTTGCCTCTATGAGGTTCATGGATGTGCGCAAGTTCACCATCGGGATGACCGATTGCATCGTGCAGCGCGTCAGCTACACCGGCGATCTGGGGTATGAGATCTACTGTGATCTTCTGTCCCAGCGGCAACTGTGGTGGACCCTATGGGAGGCCGGTCAGCCCCATGGCATGACGCCCTTTGGCATGCGCGCGATGATGTCCTTGCGGCTGGACAAGTTCTTTGGCTCGTGGATGTCCGAGTTCTCGCCCGACTACACCGCCGCCGAGACCGGGCTGGACCGCTTCATCAGCTTCAAGAAAAACGTGGACTTCATCGGTCGTGCTGCCGCTGAGGCGGATCGCGCGGGTGGCACCGAGCGCAAACTGGTGGCGTTTGAGGTCGATGCCGACGACGCGGACGTCAACGCATACGAACCAATCTGGCTGGACGGTGCGGTTGTCGGCTTCTGCACGTCCGGCGGCTATTCGCACCACGCGCAAAAGTCGATCGCGCAAGGCTTCCTCCCCTCGAAACGGGTGGCCGACGGGCTGGAGGTCGAGATCGAAATCTTGGGCCATATGCGCAAGGCGCGCGTGATCACCGAACCGCTTTTTGACGCGGACGGCGCGCGGATGCGCGGATGACAAGCCGCTCATCCCGCGCCATTGTGGCGGGATGAGCACCATACCCATCATCCTTTTGGCCGCGGGCCAGTCCCGCCGGATGCGCGGCACCGACAAGCTGTTGCAACAGGTAGACGGCATGCCCCTGTTGCGGCGTGCCGCCCAGATTGCGCTTGGTGCCGGACCAGTGATTGTGGCGCTGCCACCCGAGCCGCACGAACGATATACCGCGTTGGACGGTTTGGATGTTCAAATGGTCCCAGTGCCAGACGCCGCAGAAGGGATGAACACCAGCCTGCGCACGGCCCTGCAAAACCTGCCACAGGACGCTCCTGCGGTGATCGTGTTGCTTGCCGATCTGCCGGAACTGACGGCGGATGACATCAAGAAAATCGTGCATTCCGTTGAAAACAAAAAAGACTTCAAGATTCATCGCGGCGCCACACAAGATGGAAAACCTGGCCATCCGGTCGCCTTTGATCGCAGTTTGTTCGAAGAACTGCGCGGCCTAAGTGGCGATGAAGGCGCGCAAGTCATCGTCAGACGCCACAACGACACGGTCAGACTAATCCCGCTCGAAGGAGACCGCGCCCGACTGGATCTGGACACGCCCGAGGCTTGGGCCGACTGGCGCGCAATAAAACAAACCTGAACAGACAAAGACAGGGCGCAAAGCGCCCTGTCCTCTCACTCGCGTCCCCCTACCTACGCGAGCGGCTGCCGTCCCGGATCGGCCGGGACGCGCCCCCATTTTCGGCGTCAGTGCGTCAGCAGATGCGCCTCATGCTTCTTCAGCGAGCGACGTGCCGCCGCATAGCCTTCGAGACCTTCGCGCTCTTTCAGCTCGGGGAAGAGCTCAAAGATTTCGTTGCGCTGCGCATTGCCCAAACCGGCCAAAGTGTGGTCGCCAGGCTGGAAGCTTTCGGTCCAAGTGCCGTCCGACAGAACAACTTCGTGCTGGTCGAACATGAAGTGGATGTAGGTCACCGAAGAAACCTCGACCACTTCAACCCCTTCCAGGCCGGTCAGATACTTGGCCGCCACCAGAACCTCGCGGTCCTCGAAGTAGAGCGCCGTCTTGTCATTGGCGACCAGAACGCGGTGGTTCGGGCTGACCATCATGTCCCGCTCGGGCAGATCCCCCCCCAATGCGCCTTCGCGGATCAGGATCGGGTTCAGGTGCTCGGCACGGACCAATTCCTGACCGGTCATGGTTTTGGTGCCCAGCCACTTGATTTCCTGGATGCCGTTGTCGCGCGTGATGACACGATCACCGATCTTCAGATCTTCGACTCGACGCTCGCCTTTCGGCGTGGCGATCAAGGTGCCCGGTGTGAAGCAGGGTACGATAACCTGTTCGATCTCGCGGAACTCGGTCGTGCCCGTCTCATCGCCAGCTGCGTCGAAGAACCGAACTGTACCGGCCTCGCCATCCGTCGGGTCGAACTCGACCGTCAGCGACCCGCCTGGGTTCACGGCCTCAGCCGCCCCCGTCAGATCCAGGATGTCGTTGTCCAGACCGTCAGCGTCTTCGCCACCGATGATGACTTCGCCCTGACCAACGTTGACAAAGCTGTCGTTACCAAACTGACCCGACAGAATGTCGCCACCGTCGCCTGCAACGTCGTTGCTGCCGGACAGAGTGTCGTCTCCGTCGCCGCCGACAACGATGTCACGACCTTCGCCGCCATCCAGCACGTCGTTGCCTTCGCCACCGTCGATGGCATCGCCGCCGCCGTTGCCAAAGACGGTATCGTCGCCAGTTCCGCCAAAGATGACGTCGGTGTCTTCTTCGCCGCGAACGCTGTCGTTGCCGCCGCCAGCGAGGATCACATCCTCCTCACCCACCAGGGGCGGAACAGCATCGTCACCATCCACACGGTCGCCTTCGGGATCGCCGGTATAGGCCAGGTCGATGATATCATCGCCTGCTGTGCCTTCGACAACACCGTCGACACCTGTCACCACCGGACCATCGCCGGATGTTGCCGATGTCGTTGTCGGCGCACCGATGACATAGACGTTTTCGATTTCCGAGAACTCGGCAGTACCTGCGACCGTCAGATCCTCGTTGTAGTAGGTGACGGTACCGGATTCGCCGGTTGGGTCAGTTTCGTCATAGTCGACAACGGCCAGGCCGCGTGCCAGCAGGACGTCAAAGTCGTCGCCGCCTTCGCCACCTTCGATCGTGTCGCCGATGCCCGCGCCGATGACGTCGCGATCGTCGCCACCAAAGACAACGTCGGCATCTTCGCCACCTAGGATGACATCATTGCCTTCTTCGCCATACAGGGTGTCTTCACCTGCACCGCCAAGAATGGTGTCATTGCCCGGTTCGATGGCCAAAGCTGCAGCGAAATCTGATGGTTTGACCATGCTGATGTCGCTGTCGCCATAAACGACGTCGTTGCCTTCCTGACCTTCGAGCTGGTCCGAGCCGATGCCGCCAAAGAGCGTATCGTCACCCGTGCCGCCCAAAATGGTGTCGTTACCGGAACCACCAGCGAGCTGGTCATTGCCCGCGCCACCATCAATCGAGTCCGGTGAACGGCCGATCGAAGCAAGACCGGTAAAGGCCGGATCATAAGCAACAACAACGTCGTCCCCGCCACCAGCAAGGATGGTATCGGCACCGTCGCCGCCATTCAGAATGTCATCGCCGTCTGCGCCGATTACAAGGTCATCCCCGGCACCCGCTTCGACAAAGTTGTTACCCAGGCCCCCATCCAGCGTGTCGCTGCCATCGCCACCGACCAGGGTGTCACCACCCAAACCACCGATTAGCGAGTCGTCACCTTCGCTGCCATAGAGCTTGTCGCTGCCGGCACCGCCATCAATCGTATCGTTGCCTTCGCCGCCTTCGACATCATCGAAACCGATGCCTGCAAAAATCAGGTCGTCACCTTCACGGCCTTTGACGATGTCATCGCCAGCACCCGAGTAGACGGTGTCGTTGCCTGCGCCCGCATCGACCGCGTCACGCTGGTCGCCGCGCGGCGTGCCCCCCAGATCTTCGAAGAAGTCCGAAGGGGTCAGGCTGGCAATGGGTTCGTCCAGGAAGTTCTCGAAGCTGTCGAAATTGTCGATCCGGTCGCCCTCGGGGTCGCCCAGATAACTCGCGTCGATCAAATCGTCGCCGCTGCCGCCTTCGACAACACCGTCAAGCTGCGGGTCAACGATCTCAACATTCTCGATGTTGACAAAGGTCGTGGTCACACCGGTGCGGGCATTTGAAGCGTCCAGATAGTAGACAACCCCATTTTCCCCATTGTCCGGGTCATATTCGACCTCGGCGCGGCCAAAGACACGCAGCGTATCAAAGTCGTCGCCACCTTCGTTGCCGTCGACGAACTGGTTGTCCTGTCCCACCACAATGATGGTGTCGCGGTCATCGCCACCAAAGGCCTCGTCGTTGCCCGGACCGGTCGAGATCGTGTCATTGCCCGAACCACCATACAGGGTGTCCGTGCCATCGTTGCCGATGACGGTGTCGTCACCTTCGTCGCCATAAAGCAGATCGTCGCCCGGATTGCCGGTCAGGTTGTCGTCGCCTTCGCCGCCACGCATCGTGTCGTTACCACGGCCCGCATCCAGCGTGTCGTTGCCACGTCCGCCTTGGACCACGTCATCGCCGGCGTCGCCTTCGAGCAGGTCGTCGCCGTCCTGACCAAGGATGGTGTCGTTGCCACCGTCGCCGCTGACTGCGTCGGCACCGTCACCTGCAAAGACATAGTCGCTGTCTGCACCTGCATCGATGGTGTCATCACCGGTCTTGCCGACAATGATGTCCTGATCACCGACCTGACCGGGCAGCAGTGCGTCGTCGTTGTCGACAAAATCACCATTGGGATCGCCATCGTAGTTGACGTCGATGGCATCGTCGCCAAACGTGCCTTCGACGATCCCATCGGGGTTCAGAGGCTCATCAATCAGGATGTTTTCGATCTCTTCAAAGACCAGCACGTCACCTGTCGCGCCAACGACGGCCACACCGTCCTCACGGTCTTCGGAGCTGTAGACAATGCCGACCGGTCCCAGACCGCGCAGGTCGAGTGTGTCAAAGTCATCGCCACCCGAACCACCGTCGATCTGGTCAAAACCTTCGCCACCCAGGAAAGTGTCGCGGTCATCGCCGCCGCTCAGCGTGTCATCGCCGTGACCACCAATGATCTCGTCGTTGCCGACGCCACCCATGATGCTGTCTTCGTCGATGCCGCCATCCAGCGTATCGTCGCCTTCGTCTCCCATCAGGACGTCGTCGTCGTCCTGACCCATGATCAAGTCATTGCCTTCGCCACCCGACAGCGTGTCCATGCCGTTGGTGACTTCGGGATCCGGGTCACGTCCGTCAGAGCCGTCGTCCGTGATGTTCAGCAAATCAGGGAAGACCGGATCCAGACCGCCATAGATTGTGTCGTTGCCACCGTCGCCGGTGATTTCATCCGAGCCTTCGCTACCAATGATCAGGTCATCGTCCGCACCACCCGAGATGGTGTCGTCGTCAAGGCCACCGTCGATCGTATCAGATCCGGCACCACCCATGATGAGGTCGTTGTCGTCACCGGTCGAGATGTCATCGTTGCCGTCACCGCCATCGACGGTGTCACGGTCGTTGAAGACGTCAGGATCTGCCGGAACTTCAGGAAGACCCTGATAGGATGGGAAACCGCGATCTGGCAGGTTAGCGGCATCGCCGCCACCTGTGTCGATCTCGTCATCGCCGTCACCGCCGTCAACGCTGTCGTTGCCGTCACCACCAGTCAGAGTGTCGTCGCCGCCTTGTCCGATCAGAGTGTCGTCACCTTCGCCGCCGGTCAGGCTGTCGTCGCCGTCGTCCACAGGACCGCCGCCGCCACCCGAGCCATCATCGAGCGGAACGTCAAAATAGACATCCGTCACGTCGATCTCAGAGGGATTCGGGCCGTCCTGGCTGTGGCTGACTGTCAATCGCGAAACCGGACCCGGAATGGTCACCAGAACCGAGTAGTTCGAATTGTCGGGGTTGGCATAGCCACCGTCGCCGGTTGCCGTGTCACCGCCCGCGACGCTGTCCTCGTCCGTGATAGCCACACCCAGGCCACCCGAAACAACGACCGGGATCTGGCTGCCGTCAGGGCCATAGGCCATGACCTGCACCTGGCCGTCACCGTCGATGTCGTTGATCCGGAACGAGACGTTTTGAACGTCTTCCGAGAAATCGAGCTCGTAGCTCGCCGTGTTGGCTTGACCATTCAGCTCGGATTCCATCGCGCTGGTATCAGAGGCATCAGGACCGTTGGTGTCGATATTGCCGACAAACTGTTCCTGGGTCTGGAACTCGGTGTCGACGCCGGTGGATGACTGTGTGACCGAGAACGTGACATCGACAGAGCCGGTGTTCTGGGTGAAACCACCGCTCAAATCGTCGCCGTCATCGACCTGGCCGCCGTCATCCGGGTCGGGTGCCAGGTGCCATTCGAATGTTTCGCGTGTCGCCGGTCCTGTCAGACCGGGCGCATCGCCATCACCGATCAGCAGGTCGTCGCCTTCTTCACCGTTGACCGTATCATCGCCTGCACCGGCATAGACGGTGTCATCGCCTTCGCCCGCGTCGATACTATCATTGCCCGGACCGCCGTTGATGACGTCTTCGTTCGGGTTGTCAAAGGGGGCCGGCGCATCGCCGCCGTCCACAACATCGCCATCCGGGTCACCGTTATAGTCGGCGTCGATGATGTCGTCACCATTGGTGCCTTCGACAATGCCGTTGCCGTCAACACCGCCAATGACCGGTTCATCCAGAACCGCCACATAGTCGATGCCGCCGTAGAAATGCTGATCAAAGCTGTCCTCGACAGTCTCGCGCGCACCGATGGTAAAGGACTGTTCCTCACCAGTGGTCACATCGAGCGTCAGACCCGGGGTGTCGCCGGTGATCGTCTCGGATGTGCCTTGAGTAAGGTTTTCGACCTGAACCGCCACGCCGTCTTCCGACCAGGAGTAGGACACTTTGATGACATCGCCGCCGCCAACAAAACCGTCCGAGGAGCTCAACAGGGATTCAGTGCCCCCGGAGCGATGATAGACCTCGACAGCCCCGTCTTCCGTGACGCGCACTTCAAAGAAACCGCTGTCGGTCTGTGTGCCTTCGCCTCCGTCGCTCTCTTCGTTTGAATCTTCGACGCCGCGGCTGACCACGGTTTCCGATCCGGCATCGGTGGTGTCAAAGCTGCGGAATTCGGTGATGATTGTACCCTTGTTCAAATCGAACGGAGCATCGTCGCCATCATCTACATCAAACCGCTGAGTGTCGGAGTCGTTGGTGAACATCCAACCGGCTGTGAAGTCCGGATCCCCGACCGGTGTGCCGTCCTGTGCGATACCGTCCCCCAAGCCGGTGTCGTTGGTTTCAGCAGTCGGGCGAAAGTCCCACAGACCGATTACGTTGGCCAGATACGGATTGTCAAAATTCGTTGCCATCACATTCTCCTTTGCGGTGCTCACGACACCAAACCGCTTACCTGCGGAAACCTCCAAGTGAACCAAAGGCCGATGACCGAAGCGTTCACAGGCGACTGCACCAACAGCACCATGACCAAATAGAGAGAGAGACCCCTGTCTTTGAACAGACAGGCACGCGACCGCCCTTACAGGCAATCACGGTGCGTTACCGTCACATACAGCGTGGCAGCCGCTGCGCGAACACACATCCCCTCGCATCCGGTCAGATGCAATATTAGTGCGGTCGCCCCCGTGACCTACAGACATCGCCCCCCAGTTGGGCTAACTCATGAATACCGGACGCCAGAAAGCGGTCAAAGTGAAAAAAATTTTAGAAACAGCAGGTTTCCTGGGCAGAACCATCGTTAACCATACGTAACGCTGGCTGAATTTCTACCCTGGGTTGATGATTGTTTCCGATGAGCCAACCCAATTTTGCCAAACAGACCACCTGAGGGGGCCAAACAGCGTTGAACCGAACGCACAGGCGCGATTGCCCGTTTTTTGTTTCCTTAACGAAAACAGTCAGGTGACAGGCACAACCCACAGGACAAGCGCCCAACTGTGCCATCTTTTTGCCCAAGTTAACCTTAATAGTGGAACCAATTCCCCGGATCATAGGCTGATTTTTGCAAAACGGCGAACAATTCGCCACGAAATCACTCGAATCAAACTCAAATAGGTCGGAAGTTAGACAAGGGGGATTCGTACGCAAAACGGCCCCCTAAGGGACCGTTTATGTATCGTTTGCCTATATCGTGTCAGCAGGCCCGGGATAGTGGCATGCAACTGCCGTTCCGGCGCCTGGCACAAGGTCTGGCGGGGTTTTCCGGCAAACGTCCTGTGCACGGGGGCAGCGTTCAGCAAAGGCGCAGCCCGGCGGCGGGTTGATCGGACTGGGTGGATCGCCCGAAACCTTGAGCGGGCGCACGTAGCCCTTGGATTTGCGCCGCGCCAGCGACGGTGCGGCCGACAAAAGCGCCTGCGTGTAGGGATGCTGGGGCGCCTCGAACAGAGCCGAGGTCGGCCCGCTTTCCACAATCTTGCCCAGATACATCACCGCCACCTCATCGCAGACATGGCGCACCACGCCCAGGTCGTGGCTGATGAACAGGTAGCTTAGCCCAAGCTTCTCTTTCAGCTCGGCCAACAGGTTCAGGATCTGCGCCTGAATGGCGACGTCCAGCGCACTCACCGGCTCGTCACAGACCAGCAGTTTGGGATTGGTGGTCAGCGCCCGTGCAATCGAGATACGTTGCCGCTGCCCGCCCGAGAACTGATGCGGAAAGAGGTTCAGCTGGTCGGGCCGCAACCCCACCAGGGCAAACAGCTCTTCGACCTTGGCATGACGTTCTTCGGGCGTGCCGATCTCCATCAGGTCCATCGGTTCGCGCACGATGTCCACCACTCGCGCCCTCGGATTGAGCGAGGAATAGGGATCCTGAAAGATCAGCTGCACGTCGCGGCGACGCTGACGCATGGCTTCGTCATCCAGTTCCAGCAGATCATCACCCTCGAACAGCACCTGCCCGCCTGCCGCCTTGGTCAGCCGGATTGCGGCCATCGCTGTTGTGGTCTTGCCCGAACCGCTTTCGCCCACGATGCCAAGAGCCTTTCCCGCCTCAAGCTGGAACGACACCTGACGAACGGCTTCAAGATGCGGGCGTTCGGCAAAGAACGAAGGTTTCGGCAGAGCAAAGCGCACGGTCAGGTCGCGCACATCCATCAAAACACTCATAGCCGCGCCTCCTCGATCCCGTGGCAGGCGACCGGGTGGTGCCCGTGACTGCCCAGCAGGGGTTTTTCACGGGTGCAGCGGTCCTGTTTGAACGCGCAGCGGTCAGCAAAGGCACACCCCTGCCCCAACAGATGCAGCGGCGGCACCACGCCGGGGATTTCAGCCAGGCGGTGATCATCCCGCCCCAACGCGGGGATACAGTCGATAAGGCCACGGGCATAAGGGTGCTGCGGGTAGTCCAGCACATCATCTGCGCTAGCGTCCTCGATCACCCGGCCCGCGTACATCACCGCAACCCGGTCGGCCATCTCGCTGATGGCGCCCATGTCGTGGGTGATCAGGATGATGGCCACGCCAAAGTCGCGTTGGATCTCGTTCAGCAGGTCAAAGATCTGCGCCTGCACCGTCACGTCCAGAGCCGTGGTCGGCTCATCCGCGATCAGAACCTTGGGACGGCAGCTGACCGCCATGGCAATCATCACCCGCTGACGCATCCCGCCCGACAATTGGTGCGGATAATCCTTAGCCCGTGTTTCGGGGCTGGGGATTCCAACCCGGTCCAGCAAGGCAACTGCGTCTTTCAATGCCTGCGCCTTGTCGACTTTTTGATGCAGCATGATCGCCTCGGCGATCTGGTCGCCAACGGTGAACACCGGATTGAGCGAGGTCATCGGCTCTTGAAAGATCATCGCCGCATCCGGTCCCCGCATCGCCCGCAGGCGCGCCGGGCTTGCAGTGGTCAGTTCCTCTCCGTTCAGGCGGATCGAACCACCCGCGATCTTGCCCGGCGGTGATGGGATCAGCCCCATCACCGACAGCGCCGTGATCGATTTGCCGCAGCCGGATTCGCCGACAACGCCAAGCGTCTCACCCTCGTTCACATGCATCGACACGGAATCCAGTGCCGTCACCTCGCCATAGCGCGTCCGAAAGGTCACGCGCAGGTCTTCGATTTCAAGTAGCGCGCTCATCTTTCCCTCAACTTCGGATTAAAGGCATCGTTCAGACCATCGCCGATCAGACTGACCGCGAAAACGGTGAAGAAGATCGCAAGCCCTGGGAAGGTCACTGGCCACCAGGCGTCCAGAATGTATTCGCGGTTGGCCCCGATCATCAGGCCCCAGCTCATCACATTGGGATCGCCCAGGCCCAGGAAGGACAGGCCCGCCTCGAACAGGATGGCGACCCCAATGGTCAGCGTCGCCGATACGATCAGCGGCGGCGCTGCGTTTGGTAGGATCACTTTCCAGATGATCCGCTTGTTGCGCGCACCAATGGCGCGGGCAGCGGTGACATACTCCAGCTCCTTGATTTTCAGGAACTCGGCCCGTGTCAGACGCGCGGTCTGGGGCCAGCTGACAACGCCGATGGCCAGCGCAATGGTCCAGAGCGACGGTGACAACAGCGTCACCAGCACCATGGCAAACAAAAGCGCGGGCAGCACCTGAAAGAACTCGGTGATGCGCATCAACAGGTTGTCGACCCAGCCGCCGTAATACCCTGCCAAAGCACCCAGAGAGATGCCGATCACCATGGTCAGCGCAGCCGCAGCCAACCCCACAGCCAGCGTTGGGCCACCCCCGGTCAGCATGCCCGCCACGATATTGCGGCCCAGATAGTCGGTGCCCAGGGGAAACTCGGGTGTGACGCCGGGCGGCTCATGCGGGGCCCAGACGATCTCGAACGGGTCACCTCCGTACAGGAATGTGCCGTAGAGCGTCGCGCCGACGATTACCATCAGCATGATGACCCCGATGACCGCAGGAATGTTGCGCCGGAACATCCGCCACGCTTCAAGCGCGGGGCTTTCGGCCTTGAACTCGGTTACGGATTGATCAGACATCACCGCCCCCTCAATCTTGGATCAGCAAGGCGATAGCTCAGATCCGTCAGAATATTGGCGACCACGACCATGAAGGAGGCAAAGAACAGAACCCCCATGATGGTCGGATAGTCACGTCGCAGAATGCTGTCGAAGGCCAGCCTCCCCATGCCGGGCCAGTTGAACACCGTCTCGACCAGCAGCGCGCCGGAAATCAGGTTGCCGAACTGCAGCCCCGCAACCGTCAGGATCGGCAGCGCCGCGTTGCGCAGGGCGTGTTTGAACAGAACCGACCCCTCGGACGCGCCCTTGGCCCGTGCGGTGCGGATATAGTCAGAGCCCAGAACTTCGAGCATCGAAGCCCGCGAGAGGCGCGCGTATTGGGCCAGATAGATGATCGCCAAGGTAAAGGCTGGCAGGATCAGGTGATGCAACACGTCCAAGGCCTTCACAAAGAACCCCGCATCGCGCAGCTTGACCGATTGCATCCCCTCGACAGGAAAGATCGGCACGACGCTGGCAAAGAGGATGATCAGCATGATCCCGGTCCAGAACACCGGCACCGCATAGCCGATGGTGGCAAAGACCGAGACAAAGGCGCTCATCGGTCCGTTGGGTTTGCGCGCCGCAATCACGCCCAGGAAAACACCCAGGACAATCGACAACAGCTGCGCGGTGATCACCAACAGGATGGTCGGCCCGATCCGGTGCCCGATCAGTGTCGTGACCGGTTGGTTGAAGAAAAAGCTCTCGCCCAGATCAAACTGCGCCACATTGGCAATGTAGATCCCCAGCTGGGTCAGGACCGGCTTGTTGAGCCCGTATTCCTCGCGGATGCTTTCCAGCATCTCTTCGGTCGCGCCGCCCATTTCGCCCGCGATCACAACCGCAGGGTCGCCGGGGGCCAGCCGAATGAGGAGGAAGTTCAGCACCACCACACCCAGCATCAGCAGCAGGCCGTAAAACAGGCGCCGCAATATGTATGACGTGTTCATAATTTGCCTCTCAACAACCAGGGCAGCAGCTCAGCTGCCCTGGATTGATGGGTTAGAGGATCACTCGGACCAGCTGACCTGATCCATCGGATGCATGGTTCCCCAGATGCCTGTCGGCACGTTCTGAAGCTTCTTGTCGTAGGCCGTGTGATACGGCAGCGCATTGATCCAGTAGATCGGCAGATCAGCCGCCACCATCTGCTGGAACTCGGCATACAGCGCCTTGCGTTTGGCCGGATCGGCCTCGACCGCTGCGGCGTTCAGGATCTCGTCGACCTTTTCGTTGGCGTACTGCTGGGTGTTCGACCAGATCACGCCCTGACGGATGTTGGACGACAGATAGGTGCGGTGTACACCGATCACCGGGTCACCCCAGTTGAACACCACGTCCATGGACAGTTCAAAGTCATGCCCACCGACACGGCCCGCCCAAGTTGGGAAATCCGGGGCCGCACGCACGGTCACGTTGATGCCGATCTTTTTCAGTTGCGACTTCATGTATTCCGCAAGGGATTGCTGCTGTTCCTTGGGACCGGGAATATAGTCGATGGTCAGATCCATGCCATCAGCAAAACCTGCCTCGGCCATCAAGGCCTTGGCCTTGTCCAGATCGACGTCATAAGACGGGATACTCTCGTCAAAGAAAGGCGAGCTTTCGATGATCGGGCCACGCTGCGGGGCAGACACACCGCGATGTAGCGCCTTGGTGATGAACTCGCGATCTACAGCATAGGCAATCGCCTGGCGCACACGCACATCGCTCAGCTTTTCGGACGCGGTGTTGAAAGCCAGCCAGTTGATTGGACCAACAGCAGCGTAGCCATCCGTGGTGACACCCAGATGCTCGGCCTTTTCAAGGCGTTTGATTTCCTGACTGCCGGCCATGAACGGATACATGTCCGCCTCACCGTTCTCCATCGCGATCAACAGGGCCGACGGGTCCTTGATGATGCGGATGATGATTTCGTCCAGCTTGGGGCGGCCATCAATGAAGAAATTCGGGTTCTTCTTCATCACCACGGCTTCGCCCGGTGTGAACTCTTCCAACATAAAGGGGCCGGACCCGACGGGCGCCGAGTTTGCAGGATGCGATTTCGCATCTTGGCCGTCACCAAACACGTGCTTGGGCAAAACTGGCGCCAACGCAGGCGACAGAGCGAGCAACAGCGCAGGGTGCGGCTGGCTCAGCTTGATGACCGCCGTGTGCGCATCCGGTGTCTCGATCGTATCAACCGGGGCAAACATCGACTTGAAGGGGTGGTTTTCCTTGGTCGTCATGATCGAGAATGCGACATCCTCGGATGTGACCGGTTTGCCATCGTGGAAGGTGGCGTTCTGGACAAGGTTCAGCGTCACCGACAGTCCATCTTCGCTGACTTCCCAGCTTTCGGCCAGATACGGCTGCGGTTCCCAGTTTTCGTCGTACCGCAGGGGCGACGCAAAGATCTGAGTGGACGGGACGGCCGTCGCGATCCCCGATTGCACCGCACCGTTCAGGTGACGCGGCACCTGTGTCGAGGCGATCACAAGCGTTCCGCCATCCGCAAATACTGGAGCCGCCAGACTGGTGACGGCAAGGGACACAGCGCCTAAAAGGCGTGTCATATGCTTCATGGTTTTCTCCTCCCTTGCAGGCCCTTTGTGAACCTTACATGTCAGAGGCTAGCCAAGGCCGTAGTCACAGAAAACAGTTCTTTCTGTAGAGGAAAACCGCATTTTATGCTGTTTTCCGAAATTCGGGCTGCATAATCAGGTGATCAAAAGCACATTCAGCCTTTAATTCCCGAGTGATATTGCGCACTGCACTTACGATTGCAGATCCCTTCAAACCCTCAACGTAGGCAAGCCCAAGCGCCGGCGAAAAGAACGAATCCGAGATCGGCAAAGCCCGATAGCCATTCCGTCCATCGCGGTCGTTTGGTCCGCAGATATTCAGGATCGAATATCCGAACTCGCTGGCGACCAAGCCGCGCAGAACCGAACTGGATTTGGTGGAATGCACAACGTTTGGCTCCAGTCCGAGTTCCTCGAACAGCGAACAAAAGTACTCTTCGGTCAACGGCAGATCGAGCAAAATCATCGGCAGTTCAGCCAGATCATGCAAGCTCACCGATGGCTTGCTGGCCAAAGGTGAACTGTTGGGCAGCAAAGCCCACGGGTGTGCCTCGAACAGTTGGTCAAACGGCAACCCCTTCACCGGATCCTTTTGATAGGTCAGCGCCAGATCGACCCCGCCAGAATGCAGTAAGTCGGCCATGGTCGTCATATCGCCTTCAGCCAATTCGATACGGATCCCGGGATAGCGCTGGGCAAGCCGAGACAAAATTGGCGGCAGCACGTAGGGCGCTGTGGGCGCATAACATCCCAGTCGCAACGTGCCAGTAGGATCACCGGTCAAGGACATCAGATCGGATTCGAACACTCGCGCGGTGTCCAGAAAGGCCGACACCCGGTCCCCCACCCGTTTGCCCACTTGTGTGGCGACTATCCCTTTGGCGGGCACCCGGCGAAACAGCTCGGCCCCCACACATTGCTCGATCATATCGATCGCTGCAGTGATGGACGACTGTGAAATATTCATCTCGACTGCGGCTCGGGCAATAGACCCGTTGCGCAGCGCCGCATCGAAGTAGCGCAGCTGCTTCAGCGTGAAATTCATCCGCTTCCCTCATTTTCTCCCTCAATGGTTGACAGTAATTCTATTTTACAGCGGATCAATCCCCCGCTACGCCTAAATCCAATCGGGAGGGACACTATGTCGGAAATCACTGTTTTTGCTGCACAAAAAATCATCACGATGGATCCCAGCAAACCACATGCGACGCATGTGGCGGTTCAGGACGGGAAAATTCTGGCGGTCGGTGGAGCTGATTGCGCCGATGCCTGGGGCACTGTGAACCACGACAACAGCCTGGCCGATCATGTGCTGATGCCCGGATTTGTCGAGGGTCACGCGCATATGATGGCGGGTTCCATGTGGCAGTTCGCCTATGCCGGATACCACGACCGGATCGACCCGACCGGCAAGCTGCACAAGGGTATGACCGATATCGATGCCGTGGTGTCCCGGCTGCGTGACTATGCGACCACGCTCCCCGCTGGCGAGCCTGTCGTGGCTTGGGGGTTCGATCCGATTTTTCTGCAATCCGAGCGGTTGAACCGAACCCATCTGGACAGCATCGCCGCGGATCGTCCCGTGATGGTGATGTTCTCCAACTTTCACCTTATGTGCGTGAATTCGGCCTGCCTCGAGATGGTAGGTTATTCCCGTGAAACCAACGTCGAAGGGGTCCTCAAGGACGCAGGTGGCGAACCGACGGGCGAGTTGCAGGAAATGGCGGCCATGTTCCCGGTGATGCGCAGAACGGGGCTGGATTTCCGCGGCCTGTCGCAGACGCCCGAAGCGGTAAAGACCTATGCCGATGTGTGCCGTCTGGCCGGAGTGACCACGATCACCGACCTGTTTTCGCATATGGAGGAAGAGGATCTAGAGGTTCTGACAGCGGTCACAGGGCAGGATGACTTTGGCCTGCGTCTGGTGCCCGTTCTGGCCGCCGTTGGAGCCACGCCGCAAGAAATTGCAGACAAGGCCAATGCCCTTGGCAAACAATCCACCGACAAGCTGCGCATGGGTGCGGTCAAACTGATGACCGACGGCTCGATCCAGGGCTGGACCGCGCGGGTCAAATGGCCCGGTTACGTGGGTGGGCATCCAAACGGGCTGTGGAACACCCCACCCGAGCAGATCTATGCCCTGTGTGAGGCGATGCAGGCCAATGGCGTACAGATGCATATTCACGTGAATGGCGATGAGGCCTCGTCTGTCTCGCTAGATGCCTTGGAAGAGGCCTCGCGCAAGCATCCCTGGCCCTCGGCCCGGCACGTGCTGCAACACTGTCAAATGATGGGCCCCGATCAATTTCGTCGCTGTGCCGAGATGAACGTCTGCACCAACATCTTTTCCAACCACCTCTGGTACTTTGGCGACCAGCACGCCGCCTTGACCATTGGCGAGGATCGCGCCACGCGCATGAATGCCGCCCGCTCGGCTTTGGACGAAGGGGTCAACGTGGCTCTGCACTCGGACGCACCGGTGACACCTTTGGGGCCGCTCTTTACCGCATGGTGCGCGGTGAACCGGCAAACCATGAGCGGGCGCACCCTGGGCGAAGAACAGCGGATCACGGTAGATGAGGCGCTTTACGCAATCACCCTCGGAGCGGCGTATACCCTGAAACTCGATGCCGAGATCGGCAGTATCGAGACCGGCAAGCGCGCCGATTTTGCCATCCTTGGGAGTGATCCCACAGCTGTCGATCCCATGGCGCTCAAGGATGTGCCGGTCAATGGCATCGTCTTTGGCGGCAAGGTGCAGATGAACTGATGCGCCTGCCCCTGACTGTGATCAGCGGCTATTTAGGCGCTGGTAAGACGACGCTTATCAACCGCCTGCTGGCCGAGGATCACGGGCTGCGCCTGATGATCCTGGTCAATGACTTTGGGGCCATCAACATTGACGCTGCCCTGATCGAATCCCGTCAGGACGACACGATCTCGCTGTCCAACGGCTGTGTCTGCTGCACCATGGGGGCGGATCTTTATATGGCGCTGGGCGACGCGCTGGACCGGACCCCGCGCCCCGATCACCTGATTGTCGAGGCCAGCGGCATCGCCGATCCCGCCGCCATTTCCAATGCGGCCATTGCCGAGCCGGACTTGTCCTATGCCGGGATCATCACGCTGCTTGATGGGCTGAACGGGGCCGATCTGTTGCGCGATCAACTGATCGCGCAACAGGTCGCACAACAGATCAAGGCGGCGGATGTGGTGCTGATGACCAAATCAGAAGCACCGTCTGCCAACTTGACCCAAGCGTTGGCCGACCATGGTCTGCGCAATCCCGATGCCTTGCAGGGGAATGCCCCAATTGCGCCGCTTCTGACCGATGTCGTGCCCCTGCCCAAGGGGCGCCCGACAGAACCACATCCGCTCTATGTGCAGTGGAATACAGAGACGCCCGGTGATTTTGCCCGCTCAGAGCTACGCGATCGCTTGGCTGCCCGACCAGAGGGGCTCTACCGCGTGAAGGGGTTTGTAGCTGGCCCTGATGGTATGCATGAGGTGCATGTCGTGGGCAAACACGTCGACGTCCGTGCGTCGACCGCAACGACCCCTGCCCTGGTCGCCCTGGGCCTGTCAGACCGCTTGACCGTTCAGCAGATTGACAATTGGTGGTCCGGCCGCTGATCTGGCCCCATCGGTCACATCATCGAGGTTCCCATGTCCCGCACCGCCGCCCTGTCCATTTGTGACACCCTATTCACCGATGGCCGGTTCTGGGCCGATCTGGAGCAGCTGGTGTCGATGGAGACCGAAAGCCAGAAGCCGGACAATGTGGACGCGCTGATGCCCTATCTGACCGAGGCTCTGCCGCCTCTGTTGCAAGGCCTGGGGTTCACGTGGTCGCTGCACGACAATCCAGATCCGGCGGGCTGCGCCTTTCTGGTGGCCGAACGGATCGAAAACCACGCCCTGCCCACCGTGTTGTCCTATGGTCATGGCGACGTCACTCATGGCCAGCGTCAGGACTGGCAAGAGGGTCTGGAGCCTTTCGCGCTGACCCCCGTGGGCGACCGGGTCTATGGCCGCGGCAGCGCCGACAACAAGGGGCAGCATCTGATCAACTTGCATGCCCTGGCTTGCGTGATCGAGGCGCGTGGAAACTTGGGGTTCAACGTAAAGCTGCTCATTGAGATGGGCGAAGAGATCGGTTCGCCAGGATTGCACGCCTTTTGCGCGGCCAACAGAGAGATGCTTCAGGCAGACGTGCTGATCGCATCCGACGGGCCGCGCCTGCAGCCAGATGTGCCCACCGTTTTCATGGGCGCACGCGGAGGACTGAGTTTCGAGCTGCGTGTCGATCTGCGCGACGGTGCGCATCATTCAGGCAATTGGGGTGGCCTGCTGGCAGATCCGGCGATGATCCTGGCGCAGGCTTTGTCGACCATCACGGACGCGCGCGGACAGATCCGCATCCCCGATTGGCGCCCAACCAGCCTGACGCCTGCAATCCGGGAAACTCTGGCGTCCTTGCCCTCGTTCGATGGGTCGGACCCCGCGATTGATCCCGATTGGGGTGAGGCAGACCTGACCCCCGCCGAGCGCGTATTTGGCTGGAACTCCTTTGCCGTTCTGGCCATGCAATCGGGCAAGCCCGACGCCCCTGTCAACGCCATTTCAGGCCATGCGTCAGCTACCTGCCAACTGCGCTATGTGGTGGGAACGGGCGCCGACAACATCCTTCCAAGTCTGCGAAAACACCTTGACGCCCATGGGTTCCAACAAGTCGAGGTCGTGCCTATGGACGGCGGCGCATTTCCGGCCACACGCCTGGACCCCAGCCACCCCTGGGCGCAATTTGCCATCCGCTCGATCGAGGCCACGACCGGCGCGCCGCCGCATGTGCTTCCGAACCTGGGCGGTTCGCTGCCAAATGAATGTTTCGCCGAGGTGCTTGGCCTGCCCACAATCTGGATGCCGCATTCCTATCGCGGTTGCAATCAGCACGCTCCTAACGAACACGTCCTCGCCTCGACCTGCCAGCAGGCCGGACAGGTGATGACAGGGGTGTTTTGGGACCTTGGCGATGCCGAAACACCCCATCCGCCAAAATAATCGCAACATTAAGAAACCTTAATCCTGCGAACAGGCAATCCACAGGTGGCAGGAATATTCCTTGTCTCAACCCCGGGGAAACCCTCGGGTCAATGACAGGAGAACCTAATGAGCATTCGCAACACCACCCGCCTCACCGCTGGCCTGCCCGGATGGGCGGGCGCCTCTGCCCTCTCGGCCTTGTTGCTGGCCACGACCGCGCTGCCTGCAGCAGCCGACGAAGCGCTGGCCGATCTGGTCGAAGAGGTCGGCCCCTCGGTCGTGACAATCCTTGCCACTCAGGAGGCCATGACCGAGCCGGCCAGCATGAAAGGCCGTGGTATGGAAAACCATCCGTTCGGCGAGTTCTTTCGCCAGTTCGGCATGCCCGAAGGCATGAAACCCGGCCCCCGTGGTCCGAGCCAAGGTTTGGGGTCTGGTTTCATCCTGGAAGAGGATGGCCTGATCGTCACCAACCACCACGTGATCGACGGGGCCGACACCGTCACAGTGCGCCTGGCCGATGATCGCGAGTTCGAAGCCACAGTTGTGGGCGCCGACCCGCTGACCGACCTGGCCGTGCTGCAGATCGACGCGGGCGGCCCCCTGCCCGCAGTCGAACTGGGCGACAGCGATGTGATCCGCGTGGGCGAAGATGTGGTGGCCGTGGGCAACCCGTTCGGCCTCAGCTCAACCGTCACCACCGGCATCGTTTCGGCCAAGGGACGCAACATCTCTGAAGGGCCCTATGCCGAGTTCATCCAGACGGATGCGGCAATCAACAAGGGCAACTCTGGCGGGCCGCTGTTCAACATGGACGGCGAAGTGATCGGCGTGAACTCGGCCATTTATTCACCCACCGGCGGCTCGGTCGGTTTGGGCTTTGCGGTGACTTCCAATATTGCCGAAACCATCGTGGCCGATCTGATCGACGACGGTCAGGTGGATCGCGGCTGGCTGGGCGTGTCGATCCAGAATGTCAGCCCCGACATCGCGGCAGCCATGGGCCTGGATGGCGCAACCGGCGCGCTGGTCTCGGACGTGGTAACCGACAGCCCCGCAGACGGCGCGCTGAAATCGGGTGACGTGATCCTGAGCTTTGACGGCAAACCGGTGAAATCCAGTGCCGATCTGCCCCGCCTGGTCGGCGCGACCAAAACCGGCACCGACAGCACCATCGAGGTGCTCCGCAATGGCGAACCGGAACAGGTGACCGTGACCATCGGCACGCATCAGATGGCTTCGGCCCAGATCGAGCCGCAGGTTGACGAGACGTCGGGCAAGCAACTGGGTGTCACCGTTGCACCGCTGACCGACACCGCACGGGCCGAAATCGGCATCAGCAAGGATGTCTCGGGCGTGGTCGTCACTTCGCTGAACCAAGAGGGTGCTGCGGCTAAAGCTGGTCTTCGCGTGGGCGATGTGATCGTGAAACTGGGCAGCCAGGACACCCTAACGCCCAAAGAGCTGAAAGCGGCCCTGAAGAGCGAAAAGACCGACCCGGCACTGGTGCTGATCAATCGGGGTGGCAATCAGTTGTTTGTCGCGGTCGAGATCGCCTGATCCAACCTCACCACAGACGGGCGCGCGTGATGTACGGGAAGTTCACCGCGCGCCCCATCGTTCAGTGACCGTGACCTGTCCCCTGGTTGCTGAACCGACCGGGCGCGCCCATCCGCGCCCGGTTAGCCCTCTTGACGCCGCCCGAAAAAAGCCCGCGTATATACCGACAGAACAAGGATAATCCGCGCATGAGCCGCCGCCTCCTCATCGTTGAAGACGACACCGACACCCGCGAATTCCTGGCCAAAGGGTTTACCGAGGAAGGGTTCACGGTCGAGACCGCTCCGGACGGTCGTGAGGGGTTGTATCACGCCACGGACGGCGGTTTTGACGCAATCGTTCTGGACCGTATGCTGCCGGGGCTGGATGGGCTGGCGCTGATCAAATCCATCCGGGCGGCCGGGCTGAAGACCCCGGTTCTGATGTTGACGGCGATGAGCGCGGTGGACGAAAGGGTCAAAGGTCTGCGCGCTGGCGCCGACGATTATCTGGTCAAACCGTTTTCCTTCCAAGAACTGCACGCGCGGATCGAAGCCCTATTGCGCCGCCCTCAGGACACCGAAGAAAGCGCGCTACTCACTTGCCGTGATCTTGAAATGGACCTGCTCAAGCGCCGCGTCACTCGGGCTGGACGCGAACTTACACTGACCCCGCGCGAGTTTCAGATCCTCGAATTTTTCCTGCGTCGCAAGAACCGTGTCATTTCCCGGACCATGCTGCTTGAGGGCGTATGGGAATACCATTTCGACCCCAACACGAACATCGTCGACGTTCATATCTCGAAACTCCGCCGCGCGGTGGATGAAGGGGCTGATGCCCCGCTCATCGAAACCGTGCGCGGCGCAGGTTACATGATGTCCGATGGCTAAGCCCCTGATCTTATGGCGCAACGCCCGCACCCGGCTGGTGTTGGCCAGCATGGTCTTGAGCACAGCCCTGACCGCGCTTGTGCTTGGCTTGGTCTACGTCACCGCCAACCGCACCATCGAGAACGAGACCCGCAGCGTGGTGACTGCCGAGCTGGCGGGCCTGCGTGATGAATACGAACGTCTGGGCACCATCGGCCTGATGGCTGCCATCGACCGTCGGGTAAAGGACGCTGCTGATCGCGACGCGCTCTATCTGCTGACAGATGCGCAGGGCAACGTGCTGGCAGGCAATCTGGCGCGGTGGCCCGAAGGGATCGAGCCCGGTTCGGGCTGGGTCGATCTGGACCTGACCAAGATGTCGTCAGGCGAGGATGTCTCGATCTCGGCCGCCTCGATCCGCCTGCCCCTTTACGAACGTTTGCTGGTCGGGCGCGATGCTTCGGCCCGGCAACAATTAGACCGGGTGCTGCTGCGCTCGGTCGGGCTGGCGCTGTTGGCTGCCCTGGCGCTCAGCCTGCTTACCGGATGGTTGCTCACGCGGTTGGTGTTTTCGCGCCTGTCAGACATTGCACAAACCGCCGACGATATCGTTTCAGGCGATCTGTCCCGGCGCATCCCGGTGCGCGGCAGCGGTGATGAATTCGACCAGATGGCGCAGACGCTCAACGACATGCTCGACAAAATCGAAGAGCTGATCGGCAACCTGCGCATGACCACAAATTCCATCGCCCACGACCTGCGCAGCCCGCTCAGCCGGTTGCGGCAACGGGTCGAAAGCTTGACTGATCCGGCCAGCGCAGCGTCAGACCGCGAGGCGGATGCCGCCCGCGCATTGGCCGAGGTTGACCACCTGCTGCGCGTGTTCTCGCAACTGACCGAAATTTCGCGGGCCGAAGCAGGTTTGGGGCGCGATGAGTTCGAAGATGTGGATGTCGACGCCTTGGTGCGTGACGTGACCGAGTTCTATGAACCCGTCGCCGCAGATCAGGACGTGCAAATCGTTATCGAAGGCACCGCGGGACGAGGCCCGGGGCATAAACCGCTTTTGGCGCAGGCGCTATCGAACCTGTTAGAAAACGCCCTGCGTTATGCCCCGGCAGGCAGCACCCTTACGGTTGCCTTGGCCAACGTGGATGAGGGTTTGACCTTGAGTGTTCTCGATCAGGGGCCCGGTGTACCCGACGAAAAACTTGACCGGCTGGCCCAACCCTTTGTCACGCTCGACCCGGCCCGCACCGACCAAAGCTCGGGACTGGGGCTGGCATTGGTCGCGGCCATTGCGCGGATGCATGGCGGACGGTTCGAAGCACGCAACCGCAAACCGGGACTTGAGGCGGCGATCACCCTCGCGAGATGATCCCGCTCGTGGCTGTTGCGGGTTGTACAATACTTTGGAGTTCTGGGCCTATTTCTACACGGCGGAACAGTGTTGTCGTTCGATCCGGCTACGCGAATGTCTGCATTGGTTGGTTGAAGCAAATTCGATTCTGTTATTCGAAACATAAACTTGTATTTGACCAACGAGCGCTGCGAAGAACAGTTTGACTAGCTGTCTAAGTCCAGACCCTTCATCAATTCGAACACTTGGCGACGCATCCAAGTCGGCATCGGGGCGCTGTCGGAACGCTTGTGCCAGATGCCGATGATAAGTGCCGGTTCGATACTCATCGGGGGCTCAAACACACGCAAACCGAATGTCTTGGCCACTTTCTTTGCAAGCTGCGCGGGTACAAGCGCGATGAGGTCGCTTTCGCTAACCGCGCGGCAAACGCCACTAAAGACAGGCACCGTCATCGCAACCTGTCGCTGTCTTCCGACGCGACGAAGCGCAGCATCGCCCATCGCAGCCAAATTGCCTTCGGGGGAGAACAAGACGTGGTGGAGTGCACAGAAGGTATCCATGTGCATCTGCATCCCTTCCTGAAGCCCCCCAAGCTTTGGATGTCCCTTACGTGCTATGACGTGGAACGGCGAATGGAAGAGTGGCTCTCGATTGACCCAGTCCGGCAGTTTCAAATCCGGGATCAGCGCAATGTCAGCATTGCGTCGTTCAAGACTGGCCACATAGTCATTCGGAACCAGATCAACCAGCTGCGCTCGCAGTTTGGGCGCCGACTTTTGCAGACGATCACCCAGAGGTGGCATCAGGAGTTCCGCAAAAAAATCGCTGGCGGCGATCCGGAAAGTGCCTTCAGCGGTTCTTGGATCAAAGGTAGCGGGTGGAGCTAACAAGGCCTCAAGACGTTCGAATTCTTCGCGCAAACCGGATTCAATCCCGGATGCATAATCGGTAGCGACCAAACGGTTTCCCTGCCGGACAAAAAGGGGATCGTCCAAGGCATGACGAAGACGCGACAATGCACCGGAGACCGCCGATTGCGACATCGCCAGCCTGCGGGCCGCTTTGACGGTTGAGCCTTCGCTAAAGAGGGCGTCCAACACGCGCAGAAGATTGAGGTCCAGTGTAGCGAAATTCACTTGGCCGATATCCCATATAAGATATTGCGGTTTGCCTGATAGGTTGACCTTAGGATAGGCTCCTGTCAACGGAAGCGCTTTCGTTTCAATCCGATGCTAAAGGAGAGAAACGATGAAGGACCTGGCCCAAATCGACGGAGCCATCGAATGGCTCGGCGTAAAATACAAAACCATCCTCGCCCCAGATCAGACGGGCGGCGCTATGTCCATCGTGGACAGTTGGTCCCCTGCGGGTAGCGGCCCCCCGCGTCACGTGCATCAAAACGAAGACGAGACCTTTGTGATCCTGACCGGCACCTGCAGGATCTGGCTGGAAGGCCAGGAGTTCACTGCAAGCGCGGGCGAAAGCGTCTTCATCCCGCGCGGCACAGAACACACATTCAAGGTGACTGATGACGATCCTTGCCGCCACCTGGTGATCCTGACGCCCGGCGGCTTCGAAGGCTTCTTTGCCGACATGGCTGCCGGTCAATGCCGTATCCCAGAGGACATGCCCGCGATCGAAGAGAGCGCCAAGCGCCACAACATGACTTTCACTGGCCCCCCTTTGGATTGATATCATGACAGAAAAGCCCATCGTCTATCATATCCCCGTCTGTCCCTTCTCGCAGCGACTGGAAATCCTGCTGGCGTTGCGGGGACTGAAGGATGCCGTAGAATTTCGTGTGGTGGATATCACCAGGCCGCGCGATCCCGAATTGCTAGCCAAGACACGGGGGACGACAGCCTTGCCCGTGCTGGAAACCAGCGACGGCCTTATATTGAAAGAAAGCCTCGTGATCCTGCGCTATCTCGACGAGGCTCTACCGGGGGCACCATTGCGCCGCAGTGACCCTGTTGAGCACGCCATTGAATCGATGCTGATTGCCCGCGAAGGACCTTTCACAATGGCAGGCTATCTCTTCGTCATGAATCAGGATCAGGCGTGCCGAGATGAGCATTTGAATAAACTCCTGGCGCTTTATCGAGACCTTGATGATTTCCTGTTGCATCACAATCCGACTGGCCCATTCTTGTTCGAGGACTTCGGTTTGGCAGAGGCTGTTTTCACCCCTATGTTCAAGCGTTTTTGGTTCCTTGACTACTATGAAGACTTCAAACTTCCCATGGGCAAAGACTATGACCGGGTACGGGCGTGGCGTGATGCGTGCATAGCGCATCCAAAAACAGCGCAGGTGACCGAAGAAGAGATCGTCAAGCTTTACTACGACTACGCACTCGGGGCTGGAAACGGTGCCTTGCCTGACGGCCGTAGCGTTTCAAGTTTCACCTTCGAACCGCCTTGGCAATCAAGACCGATGCCCCCAAGGGAAAAGTATGCGGCGAAAGCCACCGACCAAGAGCTGGGACTTATCAACTGACCATGGAGTAGATGCCCAGTACCGGACATTCACGCGTCGCGCTGAATTGCACAAATTGGGCTCAACGCAGACGTTTCCTGCGCGCACTTTTTTGTTCGCAGCTCCAGCTCACCGATCTTGCGTCAACCCCAGCCGACTTTCGGCATAGCTGACAAAAGCATCCGAGATGCCCTGAGCTGCCAGTTCCAACAAGCGCGCGCCATCTTCTGGAGTGGCCAAAGCGGAATGCGATCCCACCCGGCCATCCGGGAACATGGCACGGTGTTCGTCGGGGGGGCCGTGTTTGTCGCCTTTGTGAGCGTTGATGTATTCGGTGCTCAGGGCTTCGGGCGGGTTTTCGGCGTCGCCCGCGGGCAGCTCGCCCATCAGCGTCTGGGTAATGGCGACCTCGGACGGGGTGGCGTGCATCCCCTCCCACGCGCCATAAAGTGACTGTCGCAACGCGTTGACCTCGGCAGGTTCCCACCAGCTCAGCAACGTCAACGCGCCGGGATCCAAGGGTTCACCGACCCGTTTGAGCGGCGCGATGTTGGCGCCGTGGCCGTTGACGACAAAGACGCCCTTGAACCCCTGCGTCAGAAGCCCCCGGATCACCTCGCCTGCATGGGCAGCGAAGACCTCCTCAGACACCGACACCGTTCCGGGGAAACTGGTGTTGAAGGGTGCAGGGGTATAGGCCAGCGCAGGCGCCACGATGGCATCACACAAATCGGCCGCCTGTTGCGCCACAGCCTCGGCGCAGATGGTGTCAGTGCCGATCCGCCCCATGGGGCCGTGCTGTTCGGTCGACCCCACAGGCAGCATCACACAGGCGCCGTGTTCTATCCACTTGCCGACCTCTGGCCATGTCATTTCTGACAGTTGCATCGCCCTGCCCCTTTTTTGCGCTCTTTCGGTTTGCATCTATGCATACTACGGTTCGGTCATGGAAGACTCAGCACCCGGCCCCCATTCGGCACCAACCCTGGACCAAACCGTTGGCGCCGCCGTAAAGCACCATCGCATGCTGGCGGGCCTGACCTTGGCCGAACTGTCGCGACAGGCGAATGTGTCGACCGCGATGATCTCCAAGATCGAGCGTGGTCAGGTCTCGGCCTCTCTTGCAACGCTCGAGGCGCTGGCGACGGGCATCGACGTGCCACTGATAAACTTCTTTGCTGGTACCGTGCGCTGGTCCGACATGTCCTTTGTCAAAGCGGGCGAAGGTATGACTGTGCAACGTTTGGGCAGCGATTTTGGCCATGTTTACAAGATGATCGGTCGCGCCAATGCCGATCACGTCAGTTTCGAAAGCTTTGACGTCACGCTGGAGAACCCGCTGTCCTCGCGGCCGGTCTATATCCATCGCGGGGTTGAATTCATCCACATGGTCGAGGGCGAGATGATCTTTCGCTGTGGGGATGCCAAATACCACATGTGCCCCGGTGACAGCCTGTCATTCGACAGCAATTCAGCCCACTGCCCCGAGAAGCTGCTGACCGACAAAGTGCGGTTCATCACCGTAATCTCAAGGGCGGAAAACGGGCAAACGTAAAAAAGGGGCCGCCATGACAGCGCCCCCCTTCAAACCATGAGTGGCAGTTAAAATTACAGACCCCATTTGGCCTTTGTTGTTTCAAAGAACCCCTGTGCCTGTTTCACCTTGACCCAGTTGTTCACGTAGTTGATCCAGACCTGATCGGCCTGCGGCAGCAACATGGCAATAGGCGATGGCGAACGCGGACCAGTTCCGGGAACACGCACCACAGGGAACTTTTGCTCCAGCGTCGAACCTTCGATGTTCGACGTGATAAAGACGTCCGCACGACCGGCCAGAACCTCTTGGAAGCCGCGCGCGGGGGCTTCGACCACTTTGATGTCGGCATTCGGGAACCATTCGCGCACGCGTTTTTCAAAGGTGGTGCCAAGCGTTGTGGCCACTTTGACACCCGGCTGGTTGATCGAATCATAGCCGTCAAAATTTCCGGCCTTGTCCTTGAGCGTGTACGGATACAGCTCAACCGAGATATAGCTTTCCGAGAAACCTGCAACCTTCATCCTGGGCGGCGAGATCGAGGCCGAGCCTGTCATATGATACTTGCCCGCAACCACGCCGTTGACCAACGTTTTCCAGTCGGTAGGGACGAATTCCACTTCGACCCCAAGGTCAGCAGCCAATTGGTTCATGACGTCGATGTCGAACCCCTTGTAGCTGTTGGTCGCCGGATCGCGCAGGGTCATCGGATTCCAGTCACCGGTTGTGCCCACCTTGAGCACCCCGCCGTCCAGAATTTCGTTCAAAGCTGATTGCGCCTGCGCCGCGCCGGCCAGCGCGAGGCTGACAGCAGCAACAGCAGCGGCCTTGAGAAGGTGTTTCATGAATTTCTCCCGTTGGTGGCTTTTGTTCTGGGC
Source organism: Falsiruegeria mediterranea M17 (assembly GCF_900302455.1). Lineage (GTDB taxonomy): Bacteria > Pseudomonadota > Alphaproteobacteria > Rhodobacterales > Rhodobacteraceae > Falsiruegeria > Falsiruegeria mediterranea. Next base: position 92,053 of record NZ_ONZG01000008.1, on the reverse strand, counting down.
ATGATAGCCGGATTGCTGCTTGATTTAAGGCAAAGATAACTCATAGTCTCAAGAAAAAATTTTCCCCCCAGGAAAATTAGACCCAGGGAGAGCGCCGTGACTGAGACCGCAATCGAGCTTGTTGGAGTCAACAAGTGGTATGGCACGTTCCATGTGCTCAAGGACATCAACCTGACCGTCGAAACAGGTCAAAAGGTTGTGATTTGCGGCCCCTCAGGGTCGGGAAAATCCACCGTCGTAAGATGCATTAACCGATTGGAAGAACACCAGAAAGGTCAAATTTTGGTCGACGGCGTTGAGCTTACGAATGACGCAGCATCCGTCAACCGGATCCGGTCCGAAGTCGGCATGGTGTTTCAGCAATTCAACCTCTTCCCGCACCTCACTGTTTTGGACAATCTGACCCTTGGTCCGGTCAAGGCCCGCGGCTTGACCAAAAAAGAGGCAGAAGAGCGTGCGCGCCACTATCTTGAGCGGGTTCACATCCCCGATCAGGCCGAAAAGCGCCCCGGCCAGCTGTCCGGTGGGCAGCAGCAGCGGGTGGCGATTGCCCGATCCCTGTGCATGGAACCCAAGGTTCTGCTCTTTGATGAACCCACCTCGGCGCTTGATCCCGAAATGATCTCCGAGGTGCTCGACGTGATGGTCGATTTGGCCAACGAGGGCATGACTATGGTGGTGGTGACCCATGAGATGGGCTTTGCCCGCAAGGTGGCGGACAACATGATCTTCATGGACGCGGGCGAGATTGTCGAACACGGCCCGCCAGAAGAATTTTTTGGCGCGCCCCGATCCGAGCGGTGCCAAAAGTTTCTCAGCCAGATCCTGCAACATTAAGAACGGGGCGTACCATGAAGAAGATACTAGCGTTTTCCCTGCCCTTTCTGATCCTGTCGGGCTGTGGCAGCTCGTCGACCTGGGGCTGGTATGTGATCGATCCACGCACCAACACTGGATGGATCAACATCAAATTCCTGATCTCGGGCATGGGCGACACCATCCTGATATCGGTCATTGCGGCCGTGATCTCGATTGTGCTTGGACTATTGGTTGCGTTGCCTGCCCTGTCGAACCGCTGGCCGGTTCGCATGATCAATCGGGTCTATGTGGAATTTGTCCGCTCGATCCCGCTTCTGCCGATGTTGTTTTGGGTGTTTTACGGCCTTCCCATCGTGTTCCAATCGATGGGTTTGAACATCCCCATTGATCCCTTCTGGGGTGCGATCATCACATTGGCGATCTCGGACAGTGCATTTACGGCCGAAATCTATCGCGCGGGCATCCAATCAATCCCCAAGGGTCAGAGTGAGGCGGCACAGACCATCGGCCTCAACTACGGGCAATCAATGCGTTACGTGATCCTGCCGCAGGCGATCCGCCGCATCCTGCCTCCTTTGGCGAACCAGTTCATCTACATCGTGAAGATGAGCGCCTTTGCCTCTGTCATCGGGATGCAGGAACTGACCCGCCGCGCCAATGAACTGGTGGTGACAGAATACCGCCCGCTGGAAATCTATACCCTTCTGATCCTGGAATACCTGGTGCTGGTGCTGATCATCAGCGCAGGCGTGCGTTGGCTGGAACGTCGCATGGGGTCGGACGAACGTTGAATTAGGAGAGCTGACAGATGGATTGGAACGCATTCATGGCCGAGATCGAGAGCGATATCGGCACTTATGCCAAGGAAATCCCCGACACGATGAAAGGGTTCGGGGCGATGGGCGCAGCGGCCAAGAAAAGTGGCGCGCTGGATGAGAAAACCAAGGAAATCATGGCGCTCGGCATTGCGATTGCCACCCGCTGTGACAGTTGCATCGGGTTTCACGTGCGGTCCCTGGTGCGCCTTGGCCTGACCCGGGATGAGATGTGCGAGGCACTGGCGATGGCAACATACATGGGCGGCGGGCCGTCACTGGCCTACTCGGCCAAAGCGCTCAAAGCCTTTGATACATTTTCTGCATAAACATAAGGGGCTGATAGACGGGGGCACTCCCGCCCGTCGTCGATGTTTCTGACGAAACACCTCCTCCCGTTGGGCCGGGCCGCGCTTCGCGCGGCGGTTGGCCTGTGTCGGCACCAAGCCAGCAAACCATTGATGTTTGCTCAATACGGAACAAAAGCCAATGGGTGGGCCCGGCGCCGCGCAGTGCGCGGCGCCGGGCCCAAGGCCGTTCGTGGTGCTGACGCAGTCAGGACCACGCGGGCGCGGGAGCATCCCGGGATGATTTGGAAACCGTTTCAGGCCCAGGTGCCGGACAAGGTTTCTTCCGGGCATTGACCCACGCCGCGCGCCGGTTGCGCGAAGATCGCCGCGATGTCGGGGTGTTCATCAAGGATCTCTGCCACGCCCGGCACAAGATGCGCGTCAAATCGGCCATTGTTCCAGACCGCAACCCCATCCAGACGAATCGTGGGGTCCAGCACGTTCAGCGAAATCTCGCCCGGCGCGTAGCTGCCGCAGGTATGAGCGTGCAACAGGCGCGGGTTGCCAAAGGCAGCCCCGCTCCAACGGGCGAAATCTTCGGCCACGGGACGGTCGTAGCTGCATCCGGGGTGGATGCCGGCGTGCCAGGAATGGATGCACCAGGGATCAATTCCATAACGCGCCGACACCCAATCATAATGCTGCCGCGCTACCGAGACATCCCCATCGTCCCCATCCAGCGCCGTGATGCGGCCCTGATGCACGGTAAATGTCACAGGGCCCGCCAACGCGCAGGCATAGGGCTCGTAGAACCGTGATCCCGTCCCGACCAAGAACCCATGCTGCACCACCTGCCCGCAAAAATTACCCGCAGGCACCGGCGCAAACACCGACATCGGAAACCGTGTCACGGCCACATCCGCGATCTGGGTCGGGAACTTGGCCCCATCCCCGCGAAAATTGGTCCCCAAGGGGCAAGTCACATGAATATCCTCGGCCCGCGCCACCATGCGGTTGACCGCATCCTTGATGGCAACAAACCCATGGTAATGCCCCTGCCCGAACCCTGACGCCAGCATGCCCGCATCCAACGCGTAGCTCATGATTGGGCGGATACCGGCCATATCGGAATTAAACCGAATCTGGTCACCAAAGCGCGCCAAAAACAGGGACCGCGTTGCCCCCTTCATCTGCGTGACAAGATCCTCGCCAGGGGTGGCGCCATCGGGACTGAACGGCACCTCTTGCGTGGCGACCTCGATCCCCAAAGCCTGGGCGCGCTCCAAGACAACATCAAGAATATCAACGTGGTAGTAGGTCTCTTCCACCCCTTCGTGCAGCACCAGCAACCGATCCCCCGGCAGCAGCCCCGCGCAGGTCAGCAGCAGATTATCCGCACCCTTTTGCAGATCCGTGTTCATGTCCAAAATCCCGATTGGCAAGCGGGGACCACGCCCCGTTGGCTGACCTCACATCTACGTGAGATGTAAATTCCGTGCCAGAAAATTTTTTACTCTCAGTAGAATTTTCTACTGACCCTGATGGGTACACCTGCGATAAGCTGACCCAAACCATCCATTTGACGGAGACCGAGATGAGTGCATGGATTCGCATGATCGAAGATGCCGAGGCCGACGGACGGCTCAAAGAGCTGTTGGACAAGGCGCGCACCCCCCACGGCACCGTGGACACGGTTATGCGCGTGCATTCCCTGCGGCCCGAGACGATGAACGGCCATGTCACGCTTTATCGTTCGGTCCTGCATTCCGACGACAACACGCTGCCGTTCTGGTTCCTCGAGGTGATCGCCAGCTACACCTCGATCCTGAACGATTGCACGTATTCGCTGACGCACCATTTCATGAATGTGCGCAACCTGCTGCGGGATCAGCCGCGCAGCGACCGCATCTTTCTGGCGTTGAAAGCACACAGACCAGAGGATGAGTTCGAGGGCAAGGAGCTTGCCTTGCTGCGTTATGCAGGCAAGCTGACCATAGATGTGGGCAAGATGGTCAAATCCGACTTCGAGGCGCTCAAGATCGGGGGCGCAAGCGATGAGGAAGTCCTCGAAGTCAATCAGGTCTGTGCCTATTTCAACTATTCCAACCGACTGCTGAACGGGTTGGGTGCCACGACGGAAAACGACGTCATCGGGTATTACAAAGGCGACGACTGAAGTCGGCTTGCCCGTCAGCTCATTTTGGCGGGCAAGGCTGCAAAACCACGAAACCGGATACGCCCACCCGAAATGCGTCCGGGAAGCAGGCGGTAGTTTGGAAACCGCTGCAAAAGCCGACCGATGGCAATGCGCCCTTCCATCCGCGCAAGGGTAAGTCCGACGCAAACATGCGGCCCGCCTGCAAAGGCAAGGTGCCGGTTCGGTTTGCGCGCGATGTCGAACCGGGTCGGGTCGTCAAAGACGGCCGGATCGCGGTTGGCTGCCCCGATGCACAGGTGCAAATTGGTGCCAGCAGGAATGGTGCGGCCATCCAGCTCGACATCGTCGGTGGTTTCGCGGTTTCCCAATTGGTTGGGTGAGCGGACGCGCAGAATCTCTTCAACTGCTGTGTTCAGCAACGCAGGGTCGTCAAGCAAGCGTTGGCGTTGATCCGGATGATCGTCGAGCAGCGCCAGGCCATTGCCGATCAGGTTTGTGGTCGTTTCGTGGCCCGCGTTCAGAATGAAGATGCAATTCTGCAAAAGCTCGATCTCCGACAGCTGCCCATCTGCGCCCTCTCCAGTGATCAGGCGGGTCAACACGTCCGTCTCGATGTCACCTGGAGACGCCCGTCTGCGGGCGACCAGATCTTCGAGATAGGCTTTGAACTCTTCAACAGCCTTGTGCCCTGTCGCCAGTTGTTCGTCGGTCAGCGACGGCTCCAACGCTCCAAGGATCGCAAGCGACCAATCCCGCAGTGGCCCCCGCTCGTCCATTGGCACGTCGAGCAGGTTGCCTATGATCTGGATCGGGATGGTCGAGGCAAAATCCTCGATCAGGTCCACCTGATCCGTGCGCGCCAATCCGTCCAACAGGTGATCAACCGTGGCAATCAAGCCCGGTTCCATTTTTGCAATCGCACGGGGGGTCAAGGCAGAGGTCATGATTTTGCGGACACGGGTGTGGAGTGGCGGGTCGGAAAACACCAGCGAGGTTGTGTGATGCTCAAAAAGCGGTGAGCCAACGCCAAACTTGGGACCAAAGGCGACCTTTTTGTCCGAAGAATAAAGCTTGGTGTCGCGATAGATCCGGTCCAGATCTGTGTGACGGCTGAGCAATATGGACCCATCTGGTTGCGGCAACACCGGTGCATGGCCCAGCAGCGCATCGTAGAAGGGAAACGGATCATCCAGAAACCCGGGCGGCGGGTTGGTCAAATCCAGCGAGATCACGGCCTCGGGTGACATTGCGTTGGTCATCAATCCTCCCTCTCTCCTGATCTCATGCATAGGACAAGAAATTAACCGACCACAAGGTCAGGAAAGTCGCAGCCTCTTTTGACGGTAACGCGAATGGCGCCGGGGACGCTCCCGCCCGTCGTTCGTGCATCAAAGATGCCCTCCTCCCGTTGGGCCGGGCCTCGCTGCGCTCGGCGGTTGGCGTATGTCGCGACCATCTCGAAAACTCGAACCAGTGGCTCTTGCGACGACACCGATGGGTAGACCGGAAGCCGTGGGGAGAGACCGCGCCGCGCAGTGCGCGGCGCCGGGCCCAAGGCCGTTCGTGGTGCTGACGCAGTCAGGACCGCGCGGGCGCGGGAGCTCCCCGTCATCTTTGCGAGGCGCCTGCAACCGGATCAAGACACTTCGACACGTGCCTCCCTGGATTGGGTGGCATTTCCAAACCAGCTGTGCTCTGTGGTCTGTTCCACCATCGCCCAAGTCAGCAGGACGCGCCATGTCAGACCCGGTTTCTTCGATCCGCAACCTTGGTCCCGCTTACGAGGAGAGCTGCGCGCGTGCAGGCATCCATTCGGCGCAGGAGCTGCGAGATCTGGGCGCGGATGAGGTTTATGGTCGACTGCTGCAAACCGGCAGCAGGCCACACTTCATAGGTTACTATGTGCTGGTGATGGCGCTACAGGGCCGCCCTTGGAACGACTGCAAGGGCGAAGAGAAAAAGGCCCTGCGCATCCGATTCGACGCGATTGTGGCCGCATCCTACGACAAGGGCCGCTCCGAATTCGAAGCGGCCCTTGATGCGATCGGTGTGATCGAGAAGCGGCGTTAGTTAGCCGACCAGCTCGAGACCCGAGAAGAAGTACGCGATCTCAACTGCTGCGGTTTCGGGAGCATCCGAACCGTGGACCGAGTTTTCGCCAACCGATTCAGCAAATTCGGCGCGGATGGTGCCGGCCGCTGCGTCTGCGGGGTTGGTTGCACCCATGACTTCGCGGTTCTTGGCGATGGCGCCTTCACCTTCGAGAACCTGAGCAACGATCGGAGCCGACGCCATGAACTCGCACAGTTCGTCGTAAAAGGGGCGCTCTTTGTGCACGGCATAGAACTCACCCGCTTGCGCTTTGGTCAGGTGGATGCGCTTTTGTGCAACGATGCGCAGGCCAGCTTCTTCGAACTTGGCGTTGATTGCGCCGGTCAGGTTGCGGCGGGTTGCATCGGGTTTGATGATCGAAAACGTGCGTTCCAGTGCCATGTTGGCCTCTCCTTGCTCTGGCGCCAATGCGCCGAATAATCTGCGCGCCGCCTAACACGGTCTGGCACGCAAGAAAAGTGCCTTGATGGGGATATCCGGGCTTTGTGGACTCAGACCGCGTCCGGAAGTGGCTCGACCCGGTCGACCCAGCGGACGTAGAGCACCGAAACCAGCCCCAAACCACTGGCCACCATCATCATAGACAACACCAGGTAAGGCGCGTTGGCCTCGGTCACCAAACCGCCCGTAGCCATGGTCAGCGCTGCCCCCAAGGCCACCGTCATCGCGCCCGAAAGACCCGAGGCGCTGCCCGCCAGTTTGGGCCGCACCGACATCAAGCCAACGGTGGCATTGGCCACGGTCAAGCCGTTCCCGAAGCCCACGAAGATCGCCGATCCGAAGAACACCCAGACCGACCCGGCCCCAGTTGCGAACAACAGCAACCCGATCAACGGGCCCACTGTGGCCACGATCCGCCCGATCAGGATCATCGTGGTCAGTTGCGTGCGCGCAGCCAACCGCCCGGTCACAAAGTTGCCGGCCATGAACCCACCGGTGATGATGCCGATCCCAAGGCCCAGCATCGCCGGGCTCAGGTCAAACCAGGTCGCAGCCACTAGGGGCGCACCGGTGATGAAGGCGTAGAACCCGCCAATGGAAAACGCGGCACAGAGCGCATAGCCCCAGAACCGGCGCGAGGCGAAAAGATGCGGGTATTGCCGAAATTGCGCGCCCAAGGTGTCTGACGGCTCGGTATTGGTCTCGCCCAGATCACCCCACAAGAGCGCCAACATCCCAAAGCCCATCACCGCATAAAGAACAAACCCCGACCGCCAGCCAAACGCCATGTCCAGCGCCCCGCCCAGCATGGGCCCCAGCATCGGCGCCAGCGCCATGGTCATGGTGACATAGCCCAGCTTGCTCGCGGCCTCATTGGGTGGGTGCATATCTCGGATCACCGCGCGTGAGATCACCTGCCCGGCAATCACCGCACCTTGCAGCATGCGCCATCCCAGGAACACCCAGACGTTTTCCGCCAGCACACACCCGACCGAGGCCAAGGCAAAGATCGCCATGGAAATCAGCATCAGCGGCCGCCGCCCGTAGAGGTCCGACAACGGACCCATGATCAGTTGCAACATGCCAGAGACGATCAGATAGCCCGCAATGGACAGGTTGATGACGGCATAATCAGCCTCAAAATCCACCGCCATCTGTGTCAGCGACGGCAGGAACATATTCAACGACACCACCGCCAACGCCGATGCAAAGACCAACGTCACAATATGCGGAGGAGTTTGCGCAGGTCGCATGTCACAGGCTTTCCGATTGGGGTCTCACGACCGCTATCACCCTGAGACTGCACTGACCACCCTGCCCGGCGACTTACGCGCTAGCGGCAAGTTCAACCCTCTGTTATGAGCGGCATATGTTACGGATTCAGGATATCGTCTACGCGGTCGAGGGCCGCCCCTTGTTCGACGGCGCAAGCGCCACTATTCCCGATGGGCACAAGGTGGGACTTGTGGGGCGCAATGGCACCGGCAAGACGACGCTGTTTCGTCTGATCCGGGGCGAATTGGCACTGGAATCGGGCGATATCGCCCTGCCCAAACGCGCCCGCATTGGGGGCGTTGCTCAGGAAGCGCCTGCCTCGGACGTGTCGCTGGTAGATACGGTTCTGGCCGCCGACACCGAACGCACAGCGTTGATGGTCGAGGCCGAGACCGCCCAGGACCCCGCCCGGATTGCCGAAATTCAGACCCGCCTGGCCGATATCGACGCCTGGTCGGCCGAGGCGCGAGCCTCCTCCATCCTCAAAGGGCTTGGATTTGACGACGAGGATCAAAAACGCCCCTGCGCCGCTTTCTCGGGTGGATGGCGGATGCGGGTGGCTCTGGCGGCGGTGCTGTTCTCACAGCCTGACCTGCTGCTCTTGGACGAGCCGACCAACTACCTCGACCTTGAGGGCGCGCTGTGGCTGGAAAGCTATCTGGCGAAATACCCCCACACGGTGATCATCATCAGCCACGACCGCGGGCTTTTGAACCGCGCGGTAGGGGCGATCCTGCACCTCGAGGATCGCAAGCTGACGCTCTACCAGGGCCCCTACGACCAATTCGCCCGTCAACGCGCTGAGAAGTTGGCCCAAGCCGAAGCGATGGCCAAGAAGCAGGACGCCCGGCGCGCGCATCTGCAGTCATATGTGGACCGTTTCCGGTATAAGGCCGACAAAGCAAAACAGGCGCAATCACGGCTCAAGGCACTGGCGCGGATGCAGCCGATCACCAGCCCGCAAGAGGCCGCGCTGCGGTCGTTCACTTTCCCCAATCCCGAGGAGCTGTCGCCCCCCATCATCAACCTTGAAGGCGGCGTGACAGGCTATGGCGAGGTCGAGGTGCTGCGCAAGCTGAACCTGCGCATTGACCAAGACGACCGGATCGCCCTGCTGGGCAAGAACGGCCAGGGCAAGTCGACGCTTTCGAAGTTGCTGTCGGATCGTTTGCCCCTGATGGCGGGCAAGATGACGAAATCGTCCAAGCTGCGCATCGGCTTCTTTGCCCAGCATCAAGTTGATGAGCTCTATGTTGACGAATCCCCGCTCGACCACCTGCGTCGCCTGCGACCCGCTGAAACCCCCGCGAAATGGCGCGCACGCTTGGCCGGGTTTGGCCTGAATGCGGATCAGGCCGACACCGTGGTGGGGCGTCTGTCAGGTGGGCAAAAAGCGCGGCTTAGCCTGTTGATTGCCACAATCGACGCGCCACACATGCTGATCCTGGATGAGCCCACCAACCACCTCGACATCGAAAGCCGCGAGGCGCTGGTCGAGGCGCTGACGCAATATTCGGGCGCCGTGATCCTGGTGACACACGACATGCACCTGCTGAGCCTGGTGGCAGACCGATTGTGGCTGGTGTCGAATGGAACGGTCAAACCGTTTGACGACGATCTCGAAGCTTATCGCTCGCTTCTGCTGGCCCGCGACAAACCCAAACCCAAAATCGAAAAGTCCAAACCAAAGCGACCATCGCGCGATGCGATCCTTGCTCTGCGCGCCGAGGTGCGCAAGTGCGAAGAGCGGGTGGAGAAGCTGACCGACATGCACGACAAGCTGTCGGCCAAACTGGCAGATCCCACCCTCTATGACGACGACAAGATCAACGATCTTGAAACTTGGAACCGCAAGTTCGCCGAGGTGGTGGATGCAATGGATCGGGCCGAGACGCTCTGGGTGGCCGCGCAGGAGAAACTGGACGCAGCGGAGACAGCACAATGACGACACCCGTCAAGGACACGAGCGCCATGATCGCAGGAATGGAGCCTCTGTTGGTCGACGGGACATTTGCCTTTGTTCCCTGGCCGGTCGGCGACGCTTGGCCTGAAGGCACACGCGCGAGCTGTGTCGAAGATGAGGGCCTTTCGCTGATCATTCCTATCGATGCAGCGCCTCACGATGCATTGCCCATGCGTTGCATCACCTTGCAAGTGCACTCCTCTCTCGAAGGGGTCGGGCTGACCGCTGCCGTCTCGGCTGGATTGGCCGCAAGCGGCATTCCCGCCAACGTGGTCGCGGGGTATCATCACGACCACGTCTATCTGCCCGCCGACAAGGCCGATCTGGCGATGGGCATCCTGCGCCAACTACAGAAAGAGGCCGCGCAATGATCGACATGGCCTTTCTGATCACCGCCTTCACCACGCTCTTTGTGGTTATCGACCCGCCCGGGCAGGCACCGATCTTCATGGCGCTGACGCAAGACATGGACGCCCGCACCCGCCGGGGCATCGCGATCCGTGCATGCCTGACGGCGGCTGGCATCCTGGCAATGTTTGCGGCCTTTGGCGAGGCGGTGCTGGGCTTTGTCGGCATCTCGATGCCCGCCTTCCGCGTCGCAGGCGGCGTACTGCTGTTCCTAACGGCGATGGACATGCTGTTCGAACGCCGTACCAAACGCCGCGAAGACCGCGCCGAAGAGGAAGACCACGCCGACCCTTCGGTCTTTCCCCTGGGCATCCCACTGATCGCAGGCCCCGGCTCGATCGCCACCATGATCTTGTTGGCCGGACAACACCCGGGCATTCAGGGTCTCGCCATGGTGATCGCCGTGATGCTGGTGGTGATGGCGGTGGTTCTGGCGCTCTATTTGCTGTCCGGGCCTTTGGCGCGGTTGTTGGGCAAGACAGGGCTGAACGTTGTGACCCGTTTGTTGGGCATGCTGCTGGCGGCGCTGTCCGTACAGTTTATCCTGAGTGGCCTCAAGGACTTTGGCTTCGCAGGATAAGGCCCCATATCCACTTGTATCTGAGGGACGATCATGGATTTCGACGCAGACAACATCGCAAGACTGGGGTATCTGGGCCTGCTGGGTGCGGCGGTTCTGATGTGGTTCGTGACCTACAACCGCGGATCGTTGGGCAAAACACTGCAACAGGCGCTGATCTGGGTGTTCATCTTCATGGGCGTGATCGCAGTGGTTGGCCTGTGGGAGGACATACGTACCACCACCGCACCCTATGGTCGCATGACAACAACCGACAACAGCATCATCGTCCCCCGCGCCCGCGACGGGCACTATTACCTGCAACTGTTGGTGAACGGCAAACCCGTGGATTTCCTTGTCGACACCGGCGCAAGTCAGATCGTTCTAAGCCAGGAAGACTCCGAAAAGATTGGCATAGTTATGAATGATCTCAACTACTTCGGACGGGCACTTACGGCGAACGGAGAAGTTCGCACAGCGCCCATCAAATTGGACAATGTTGTGCTGGGCCCCTTCGAAGATCGCAACCTGACGGCCTGGGTCAACGAAGGCGAGATGGATCAATCCCTGCTGGGAATGGAATACCTGCAGCGTTTCTCGACACTCCAGATCAGCCCGCAATCCCTGACGCTCGCGCGCTGAAACACCCCCTCGCGCCCTGACCGACAGTCGCGTTCTGCGATGCCGCGCCGAGCGACAAGCGAGGCGCCCGGCCCAACGGAGCAAGAGCCCGCCAGGGCATGTAGCGAGGGCGGGAGCACCCCCGGTTCCCCAAAAACCCTAGGCTTCGGCCTTTTTCTCCCACCTGCCCGACTCTTCGGACCAGTATTGCGCCTTGCAGCCCGCACCGGTCAGCGCCTTCCACTGGCCGCGCGCGTGCTGCACCGCTTCAGGGTCTGTGCCGTCGAACAGGATGCACACTCGGTCAAGTGCCTCCACCTCTTCTGCCGCGACCTGCGCGCCATCGACCGCCATCACACACGATGCTTCATTGGGCGCATCTGCAACCGTCGTCAGCAGGATCGGCTGCAGCGCGTCATGCGCGCCGCCCGCCAGCCCGTGTGGCAGGAACCCGTCATCGGGGCCCAGCCAAAGTTTTTCGTCCAGCCATTCCAGCAGCCCGGGATCACCGCCCCGTACGGCAATCTTCCACCCCGCCTGACGTGCCTTACCCAATAAAACGGGCAAGGTCACCTCAAGCGGGTTGCGCGTCAGATGATAGAAATAGGCGGCTCCCATGCGCTTTACTCGAAATGGTCCTGCACCAGACGGCTGAGCGCCATCACACCCCAGCCGGTTGCACCTTTCGGTGCATAGTCGGTGTCGGATTTGACCGAGGCAACGCCGGCGATGTCCAGGTGAATCCAGGGCATGTCATCCTTGACGAACCGTTGCAGGAACTGTGCCGCGGTGATTGATCCTGCGGGCCGTCCGCCCACGTTTTTCATATCGGCAATGCGCGACTTGAGTTGATCGTCATAGGCTTGCCCCAAAGGCATCCGCCAGGCGCCTTCGTTCTCGTTGCCTGCGGCCTTGAGGAAAGCGTTGCAGAGCGCGTCGTCATTCGAGAAAACGCCAGCATTTTCATGGCCCAAGCCGATGATGATGGCCCCCGTCAGGGTGGCCAGGTCAATCATGCCCGCTGGCTTGAACCGGTCCTGCGCATACCACATTACGTCGCACAGAACCAAACGCCCCTCGGCGTCGGTATTGATGATCTCGACCGTGTCGCCCTTCATCGATTTGACCACATCGCCCGGACGGGTGGCGTTGCCCGAGGGCATGTTCTCCACGAGCCCGACCAGGCCCACCACATTGGCCTTAGCCTTGCGCAGAGCCAGCGCGCGCATAGCGCCTGCAACAACGCCCGCACCGCCCATGTCCATGGTCATATCTTCCATTCCGCCCGCTGGTTTCAGCGAGATGCCACCGGTGTCAAACACCACGCCCTTGCCAACCAGAGCCAGCGGCGCGGCGTCCTTTTCGCCGCCTTTCCAGTGCATGACGACCACTTTGGACGGGCTGTCCGAGCCCTGCCCAACGCTCAGCAGCGTGCGCATGCCCAGTTCGGCCAGCTTGTCCTCCTCCAGCACCTCGACCTCCAGCCCAATCGCCTCCATCTCTTTCAGACGGTCGGCAAATTCACTGGTGGTCAGCACGTTTGCAGGCTCGTTGACCAGATCGCGGGTCATGTGCACGCCCTCAGCTACAGCGCGCAGCGGAGCGTATGCGGTCTCAACCTCGTCGTGTTTGGTATGGGCGATCGTCACTGTTCCCACCGGATCGGCATCGGCCGATTTATGCGCGTCAAAGCTGTAGGCCCGCAGGGTCAGGCCCATGGCGACTTCCTGCGCGCGAACTTGGCTACCAGCCATCAATGTCAATGATGCTGTTCCGACCGTTTTAGCCAAAGCCGCGCCTGCCTTGCGTGCCTGAGTGGCATCCGCGCGGCGCGGCAGCACCAGTACGTCCAGCGCCTCGGCTGCCATGCCAGCAGGCCAGGCCAACGAGATCACCTGCCCCGGCTTTGCCTTCTCGAACTGTTCGCTTTCAACCAGGCGCGCCACCGCACCCTTGGTCAGGCGGTTGGCACGGCGCGCAGCCGGGTCCAATTTGCCCTCGGGCGGGAGAATGATGGCCACGCGCCCCTCTGCCGTGGCAATGGTGTCCAAGTCGACGGGCTGAAAACGGATATCGGTCAGGCTGCTCATTTGGGGCTCCTCTCAACATGTGGTTAGGCAACAGGTAGCCTGCCCACTGCATCTTGACCAGATAGCAGTTTTCCCCGGCCACCGAATCCCTTACAGTCTCGTGAAAACAACTTGGCAGGCTCCGGGGGGATCGCAGTGTCACGATACGACAGATACGTCCTGTCGCAATTTCTGCTGTTCTTCGGCTTCTTTGCACTGATTCTTGTTGCCGTGTTCTGGATCAACCGGGCCGTTGTCCTGTTCGACAAGTTGATTGGCGACGGACAATCGGCGTTTGTGTTTCTGGAATTCACCGCGCTCACCCTACCCAACCTGATCCGCATGGTGCTGCCGATGGCGGCTTTTGCGGCCTCGGTCTATGTCACCAACCGGCTGAACAATGACAGCGAACTGACGGTAATGCAGGCCACCGGATCGAGTCCCTGGCGACTGGCGCGTCCGGCGCTTGTCTTTGGTCTGATCTCGGCCACGATGATGAGCATCCTGACCCATGTTCTGTTGCCCGCGTCGATCAACCAATTGGCCGTGCGCGAGGCCGAGGTGGCGCGCAACGTCACCGCGCGCCTGCTGAGCGAAGGGAGCTTTTTGCACCCTGCCCCCGGCGTGACCTTCTACATTCGCCAGATCGACGCAGATGGAACCCTGAATGATGTCTTTCTGTCGGACCGGCGCGACCCGGAACAAACCGTCATCTATACTGGCGCTCGGGCCTTTCTGGTGCGCAATGGCGAGCAGAGCAATCTGATCATGGTGGATGGCCTGGCGCAGCGGATGGACATGAAAAGCAATCAGCTGTCGACCACGGTCTTTGCCGATTTTTCCTATGACATCAGCTCTTTGATCAAGCAGGACACCACCCGCAAACGCAACATCCGCGCCATCCCCACGCTCGAACTGATCCGGGCCCCTGGCCAAATCACCGAGGAAGAGGGCTATACCCCCGGTCAGCTGTCCGAGGAGTTGCACCTGCGCTTTGCCCGCGCTTTGATTTGCGTTGCCGTGACGTTGATCGGCTATTCATCATTGATGCTGGGCGGGTTTTCACGGTTCGGCGTCTGGCGACAGGCCTTGTTGGCCTTTGTCATGTTGGTGTTCCTCGAGGTGCTGCGCGGGGTCATGTCTGACCCGGTGCTGAAGAATGCAGACCTCTGGCCGCTGATCTATCTGCCCACGTTGGTGGGCCTCGGGATCGCCTGCCTGTTCATGCAATTCGCCTCTCGCCCCTTGTCGCTTCTGTTCAGGCGCTCCCCCAACACAGAGGCGGCAACATGATCCTGGATCGCTATTTCGCCCGCCGTTTCGTGCAAAGCTTCCTGGTCATTGGGGCGGTATTCCTGACGTTGATCCTGCTCATTGACCTGATCGAGCAGCTGCGCCGGTTCGAAGGTGTGGATGTCAGCTTTGGCCAGCTCGTCAGCCTGACGTTGCTGAACGCCCCTGCCGCGATCAGTGAGATCCTGCCCCTGCTGATGATTCTGTCGACCATCGTGCTGTTTGTAGGGCTGGCCCGCAGTTCCGAGCTGGTGGTGACCCGTGCCATTGGGCGGTCGGGCATTCGCGCGCTGGTGGCCCCTGTTGCGGTGGCCCTGGTGATTGGAGGGCTTGCCGTCACCACCTTGAACCCGATCGTGGCCGCCACGGCGGAACGCTATCAGCGGTTGGCCGACACCTATCGCACGGGTGGCCCTTCGGTCCTGTCCCTGAGCGGTGAAGGTTTGTGGCTGCGCCAGGGCAGCGCTGATGGGCAATCGGTCATTCACGCCACCGGTTTTGGCGGCGATGGCGTCACATTGTTTGGGGTCACCATCCTGAGCTATGCCAAAGATGGCGGCCCAACCCAGCAGATCATAGCCGAGAGCGCCCAGTTGCAGGACGATGTATGGCTGCTGAACAAGGTGAAGATCTGGCCACTGACCGGGGGCGTGAACCCCGAAACCAATGCTGAAGACTATGAAACGATCAAACTGCCCACGACCCTCACCCAAGACCGCATCCGTGACAGCCTGGGTCGTCGGGAAAGCATCTCGATCTACGATCTGCCTGACATGATAACGCAATTGGAACAGGCCGGGTTTTCCACCAAGCAGCATGAGGTCTGGCTCCAGGTCGAGCTGGCACGGCCGCTATTTCTGGTCGCGATGGTGCTGGTCGGGGCTGCGTTCACCATGCGGCATGCACGTTTTGGCGGCACCGGCGTGGCCGTGCTGGCCGCGGTTCTGCTGGGGTTTTCGCTCTACTTCATTCGCAATTTTGCTCAGATTCTGGGTGAAAACGGTCAGATCCCGGTGGCCCTGGCCGCATGGGCCCCACCGATTGCCGCGATCATGCTGACGCTTGGCCTGCTCTTGCATGCGGAGGACGGATGATGCGCCGTCTTCTGCCAGCACTAATGACAAGCGTTGCACTGATCGCGCCAGGTATTGCCAAAGCCCAAACCGCGCCAACAGACCAGACCCAGGAAGAAGTTAAACCCGCAATCCTGGTGGCAGATTCGGTGTTCATCACCCCCGATCGCCAGTTGATCGCCGAAGGCAACGTCGAGGCGTTCCAGGGAGACATGCGCTTGCGTGCCCGCAAGATCACCTTTGACCGCGAAAGCGGCAAATTGACTGTCGAAGGGCCCATTCGCATCGATCAAGGCGGTCAGGCGACCGTGCTGGCCAACTCCGGCGAGCTGGATGAAGGGTTGCAAAACGGCTTGTTGTCCGGCGCACGGCTGGTGTTTGATCAGCAGTTGCAGCTTGCTGCATTGCAGATGACCCGCGTTGGGGGTCGCTACACACAGCTTTACAAAACCGCTGTAACATCCTGCCATGTATGCGAAAATGGCAAGCCGCCCCTGTGGCAAATCCGGGCCAAGAAGGTCACGCACGACCAATTGGAACAGCAGCTGTACTTTGAAGAGGCGCAGTTCCGGGTTCTGGATGTGCCGATATTCTATTTCCCTGGCATTCGCTTGCCCGATCCGAACCTGAAACGAGCCACTGGGTTTTTGATCCCATCGGTTCGCACGACGTCGCAGTTGGGGACCGGAGTCAAGGTGCCCTATTTCTTCAAGCTGGGCGATCATGCCGACCTGACGTTGTCGCCCTATATCTCGTCCAAGACCAACACCCTGGATCTGCGGTATCGCCAGGCATTCAAACGCGGCCGGATCGAGATCGAAGGCGCCTTTACCCGTGACGATCTGGTTCCGAGCGAGGACCGCGGCTATGTTTTTGCCTTTGGTCAGTTTGACCTCAAGGACGACTTCAAACTGGAGTTCGACGTCAAAACCGCGTCAGACAACGCCTATCTGGCAGACTATGGGCTGCCAGATCTTGACCGTTTGCGCAGTGAGATTTCGCTCAGCCAGATCAAGCGCGATAGTGCGCTGCGGTTGGGGTACATCCATTACGAAACCCTGCGTGACAGCGAACCCGAGGACGAGATTCCCTCGGAGATCGTTGATATAAATTATCAAAAAAGGTACTTTCCTTCGCTGATCGGGGGTGAAGTTCGGCTGAGCTTTGATGGTCACGCGCATCAGCGGACATCAAATGCCGACATGGTGGGCCGTGATGTCGGCCGGGCAACGGCCGATGTGGAATGGATGCGCAGCTGGACGTTTGCGCAAGGTCTGCGTGCAGATTGGCGCATGGGCGCCTCGGCCGATGGCTTCAATACCTACAACGACTCCAGCTTTCCGTCCCGTGCAACCATCACCACACCACGGGCAGCTCTGACCCTGCGCTATCCGATGACACGTGCCATGGGCGACGGGTCGACGCATTTTCTGGAGCCGATTGCGCAAGTCAGCTGGTCCAAAGTGTCCGGCCCAACGGTGCCCAATGATGAAAGCGGCTTTGTCGAATTTGACCAGGGCAACCTGTTGGAACTGTCCCGTTTTCCCGCGCCTGACAGGCGCGAAAATGGCGCATCAGCTGTGGTTGGCCTGAACTGGGCGCGCTACGCCCCGGCGGGGTGGCAGGCCTCGGCCACCGTAGGTCAGGTATTCCGCGAATCCGCTGATCCCAATTTCTCGAAGACCTCGGGATTGAGCGGCACGTCGTCCGACATCTTGTTGGCGGGGCAGTTCAAGTTGGACCAAGGCCTGGCATTGACCGCACGCGGGCTTCTCAACAACTCGCTCAACTTTTCCAAGGCCGAGCTGCGCGGTGATTGGTCGAGCCAGCGCACGTCCATTGCCGGATCGTACCTTTGGTTGGGTCGCGATCCAGCCGAGAACCGCACATTGGCCGTGTCCGAGTTCTGGTTTGACGGCAACTATAAGGTCAATCCGAATTGGACCGCTTCGGCCAACCTGCGGTATGATATCGAAGACAGCCGTGCCACGCGTGCGGGTGTCGGGCTGGTCTATCAAAATGAATGCGTAACGGTTAACCTCACGCTCAACAGGCGCTATACCTCATCGACAAGTGTTGAACCGTCGACTGATTTCGGCTTTAGCATTGCGTTGAACGGGTTCGCGGTTGCGAGCGGAAATAAAGAATACAGGCGATCATGCAGAAATTCCTGACCCCCCGAATGAACCCACTGAGAAGAGTTCTTCGACACTGGTCGAAACCGATTTGCCTGATGGCAACGGTGGGCCTGCTCGGACTGGCGTCGGAACCTGCTTCATCGCAAAATCTGTTTGCGCCTGCGATTCAGATCAACCAAGAGGTCATTACCCGCTTCGAGCTGCAACAGCGCGAATTGTTTCTGGAAGTCCTGCGCTTTCCTGGAAACCCGACCGAAGTGGCCCGAAAGGGGCTGATTGAGGATCGTTTGCGCCAACAGGCCATGAAAGAAGCAGGGTTTGAGGTGCCGCCCGAAGGTATTCAACAGGGCATCGATCAATTTGCCTCTCAAGGCAACATGTCGCCCGAAGAGTTCATTCAGGCCCTGGGCCAGGCAGGCATATCCGAAGAAACCGTCAGAGACTTCATTGAGGTGCAATTGGGCTGGCGCGACTATATCTCGGCCCGTTTCCTGTCGCGCGCGCGTCCGACCGATGCCGAAATCGACCGTGCTCTTGGACGCGGCAGCGGCGGCGGTATTCGCGTGTTGCTTTCTGAGGTGATCATTCCCGTAACCCCGCAAACGGTCGATCAGGTGGATGAAGTTGCCCAGCAGATCGCATCGCTGAAAACGTATGATGACTTTTCACAGGCGGCAGCCCAGTTTTCTGCGTCAGACACCCGCAACAATGGTGGACGGATGAACTGGCTGGCTATCAGCAGCCTGCCCCCAGCCTTGCAGCCCTTGATTCTGGCTCTGAACCCTGGCGAGATCACAGACCCAATCGCTCTGCCCAATGCGGTTGCACTGTTTCAAATGCGCGGCATCCAAGAGATTGCGACCGGTACACCGCGCTACAGCAGCATCGAATACGCCACGTATTTTCTGGCAGGCGGCCGTTCGGCTGAAGCACTGTCCGCTGCGGGACAGATTGCGCGTTCCATCGACACCTGTGACGACCTGTACGGTGTCGCCAAAGGTCAGCCTGAAACCGTATTGGACAGGGTGACCGCCAAGCCGTCTGAAATTCCGCAGGACATTGCGCTTGAACTGGCAAAATTGGACCCGGGTGAAACATCAACAGCGCTGACCCGCAACAATGGTCAGACGCTAGTGCTGTTGATGCTGTGCAACCGCACCGCTGATCTGGCTCAGGATGCCAGCCGCGAAGAGATTGCCAATGCATTGACCCAACAGCGTCTGCAATCCTTCGCAGAAAGCCTGTTGGCTCAGCTCAAGGCCGACGCGCAGATTACCGAGAAATGACCCGACCCATCGCGCTTAGCTGCGGCGATCCGTCGGGCATAGGTCCCGAGATCGCCGTTGCAGCCTGGGCGCGGCTGCGTCAGGACTGCCCCTTTGTTTGGCTCGGCGATCCACGCCACCTGCCCTTGGGCACCACTTTTCAGGTCCTCTCCGACCCTGCTGACGCACACGACGTTGCTGCGACCGCCCTTCCGGTGTTGGAGATCCCTTTTGCAGCCCCAGCAACCGCGGGGTCACCGGCGCCAGAGAATGCCGCTGGCGTCATTGCATCCATCGAGGCCGGCGTGCAGCTTGTGATCTCAGGCCAAGCCTCTGCCCTCTGCACCGCCCCGATCCACAAAAAGGCGCTGATTGACGGCGCCGGGTTTGCCTACCCTGGCCATACCGAGTTTCTGGCCGCCTTGGCCGGGGTTGACCGCGTGGTCATGATGCTGGCCAGCGAACAGCTGCGCGTGGTTCCCGCCACCATTCACATCGCGCTCAGCGATGTCCCACAGGCGCTGACGCCCGAGCTGCTGAGCCGGACCATTGCGATTACAGCACATGGACTGCGCCGCCAATTCGGCATCACCCATCCCCGGATCGCCATCGCCGGGTTGAACCCCCATGCAGGTGAAGGCGGCGCCATGGGGCATGAGGAAGGCGACTGGATCGCCGCCCTGATCGAGAAACTGGCCCAGGATGATACCGTGACCCTGACGGGCCCTCACCCGGCCGACACCCTGTTTCACGCCGCAGCCCGCGCCCGTTATGACGCCGCGATCTGCATGTATCACGATCAGGCCCTGATCCCGATCAAGACGCTGGATTTCGACCGTGGGGTGAATGTGACACTGGGCCTGCCGTTCATCCGCACCTCGCCTGATCACGGCACCGCATTTGACATCGCGGGCCAAGGTCTTGCCAATCCAACCTCGCTGATCGAGGCGCTGAAGATGGCGCAACGCATGGCGGACAGCGCCTGATCGCGCCAAATTTGCGCCAGAGTCGCAAAAGCGCTGGCCTTTCCCCCGGCCAAGGCACTACATCATCCTCATGAGCGCCATCGACACTCTTCCCCCGCTGCGCGAGGTCATCGCGACCCATCAGCTGTCTGCCCGCAAATCTTTGGGGCAGAACTTTCTGCTGGATTTGAACCTGACCGCCAAAATCGCGCGCCAGGCGGGTGATCTCACGGGATGTGACGTGCTGGAAATCGGCCCCGGCCCCGGCGGTCTGACACGGGGTCTTTTGTCCGAGGGGGCGCGCAAGGTTCTGGCGTTGGAAAAAGACACGCGCTGCATGCCCGCCCTGCAAGAGATCGCCGAGGCCTATCCCGGCCGACTTGAGGTGATCAACGGCGATGCGCTGGAGATCAACCCGCTCGAACACCTGACGCCACCCGTGCGGATCGCAGCCAACCTGCCCTACAACGTGGGCACCGAGTTGCTGGTGCGCTGGCTGACGCCGCCGAACTGGCCACCGTTCTGGCAAAGCTTGACGCTGATGTTTCAGCGTGAGGTTGCCGAACGGATCGTGGCGCAGCCGGGCTCCAAGGCCTACGGGCGGCTGGCGATCCTGTCGCAATGGCGCGCTGACGCCCGCATCGCGCTGTCGCTGCCACCGGGTGCCTTTACCCCGCCCCCCAAAGTGTCGAGCGCAGTTGTGCATCTGACCGCACTGCCCGAACCCCGTTTCCCTGCTGACGCAGCCATCCTAAGCCGTGTCGTCGCTGCCGCCTTCAATCAACGCCGCAAGATGCTGCGGGCTGCGCTCAAGGGGGTAACGCCAGGGATCGAAGACCATTTGGTCGCCGCTGGCATCAAACCCACAGAGCGTGCCGAACAGATTTCGCTGGAGGCATTCTGTGCTTTGGCCCGCGAAATTGAGAATTCCTGAACAAGAATTCACTTTAATTTTGCACCACTACATCCTGCAAAACAAAGATAAAGAAACGACTTGAACCAACACACGAAGACGTGAGTTGAGTGTGATCGCCCTTTCGTGAACCAATTGGTCCACCAATTAAGGAACTGATTGGTTCACTAAGGGAGGAACACATGAAACATCTGATATTGGGCGCGGTCTGCGCCCTGGCCATGGCATTTGGCTCGACAACTGTGCAAGCCGCCGATGACTACACCGACCATGTGGTCAACTCGACCAGTCGGGGTTTGGCAATGGACGGTTTTGACCCCGTCGCCTATTTCGTCGAAGGCAAACCCGCCAAGGGCAATCAGGCCTTCCGCGCCGATCACAAGGGACGGACCTGGTTGTTTGCCAGCACGAAAAACCGCAACACCTTTCTGGCGGCGCCCGACAGCTATGCCCCGCAAAACAACGGCTGGTGCGCTTGGGCTGTTGCACATGGCTATGCGGCAGAGGTTGATTTCATAGACGGCTGGTTCATCGCCGAGGACAAGCTTTACGTGACCTGGTCGGCGGATGTGAAAGAGCGTTTCCTGAAAGACAAAGACGCCTTGTTGGCCCAATCCCAGGCCAATTGGGACAACGTTCACGCTGGCCTGCAGGACGGGTCTGTCAAATTCGTGGCCCATTCACAACGCCCCAACCTGGGCTTCATCCACCCGCAGCAATTGCCCGAAAGCTAAGATGATGGGGTGATTGCCTGCGCTCCCGAACGCACCTAAGCTCGCCCCGATCAGCGCCCGATCCCAGTGGTCGGGCGCTCCTATGAACAACGAGACCACTTATGAGCCGACCCAGACAATTCGATGAAACCGAAGCCATCGAAGGCGCGATGATCATCTTTTGGAAACGGGGCTTTGCCGGAACCAACATGCCCGACCTGTTGGATGCGATGTCCCTGACACGCGGGTCTTTTTACAAGGCATTCGAAGACAAGCATTCGGTCTACTTGCGGGCCTTGGATCACTATGATCAGACTCGCATGGCGCGGGCCCTTTCTGAAATGGGTGATAAGCGGAACGGAACGGCCCGCGACCGGTTGCTGGCGTTTTTTCTGCGCACCGAATACCACCCGGCCAAACCGGCCCGCAAAGTGGGGTGTTTCCTCTGCAACGCGCTTGTTGAAATGGCCCCGTTCGACACGACCTGTGCGACACGCTGCGCAGATATCTCGACACGTCTGCATCAGGCGTTGATGTCTGTGCTGTATGAGATGATGCCCGAGGGCGATCCCGCCCCGATCAAGCGTAAGGCAACTGCCCTGCAGCGGCTCTATCTTGGCTCGCACGCCATGGGACGCATGGGAGCCTCGTTTGATGAATGGTCGCAGATGCTCGACGAGATCGTTTGAACACGCTCATGCGGGCCGTATCGCGCCATCCACCCCCTTAACTCCGCCCACGCCTCGCCCGCGTGCTGCGGTGACGCGCCGCGCGCAGCGCGGCGCCCGGCCCAACCAGAGGAGTTGTCCCGCAAGGGACATCGACGATGGGCGGGAGTGCTCCGAACACTAATCCAAACCCCAGCCCAACAAACGACTGACGCTCCAAAGCCACCGGCCTTGGAGCGTCAGGTCATTCACTGTCACTGGAAGCCAGACGCTTACTCGGCGGCCTCGGGCGCATCCCCGGATGGGGCCGGATCTGCAGGCGCTTCGGGAGCGGCCTCTGCCTTGGGTTTGCGTGGCGCACGGGGGCGGCGTGGTTTCTTTGGCTTGGCCTCCGCCGGTTCGGCTTGGGATTTGCTTTCGGGCGTTTCAACCAGACCGTTGTCGTCGTCCTTGCCCGTGTCGCCCATGTCCAGGACATCCGGTTGCGGCGCTTCGGCCGGGTCTTTGGGTGCCTCCGCTGCGACGGTTTCACGCTCCTGGCGTTCGGCGCGCTCGCGGTCCCGCTCGGCCTGACGCTCACGGTTCTGGCGCTCCTGCTCTTCGCGACGGGCCTCTTGCTCGCGTTGCGCTTCGCTCAGCATACGCAAGTAATGTTCTGCGTGCTGTTGGAAGTTTTCGGTCGCAACCCGATCGTTGCTCAGCTGCGCATCGCGCGCCAACTGGTTGTATTTGTCGATAATCTGCTGCGGCGTGCCGCGCACCTTGCCTTCAGGGCCAGAGCTGTCAAACACACGGTTGACGACGTTGCCACCAGAGGGCCGGTTGCGGTTGTTCTTGGACCGCGAACGGGATTTGGAAGATCTCATCTTACTTTACGTCAGCCTTGTCATTACCTGTCGATTGTCCCGTTTGACGCCTCTTGCGTTCATTTACCGCCGGGTGATCGACTTTTTTGGGCTTGGTGTCCGGCGTGAGCTGCAAAGCATCAACCGCCAAGACACCTCTGAGTAAACATGTCCTGCCGGTTCACACAAGGGGTTGCTGGCATTTTTTGCGGGTTTTTCACGTCGATTGGCACATTTCAGCCGCATGTTCCGACTTCAAGCGATTGATCGTCCACCAACGACCCTGTCACGACCGTCCAGATCCTGCATCACTGTGACATCGATCAGGCCGACCTGGCGGAACATATCGGCCACGGCTCGACCTTGCGTCGGTCCGATTTCAACCAGGACACGGCCCCCAGGCGTCAGAAAATCGCACACCCGGGCCGAGATCCTGCGATACGCTTCGAGCCCGTCGCCATAATCCGTCAATGCCATTTCCGGCTCATGCTCACGCACCTCAACCGCCAGACCCGGCATTTCGTCCATCGCGATATAAGGCGGGTTGGACACGATCAGGTCATAGTGGCCGGTGATAGCTTCGAACCAGTTGGAGCGGACGATCTGCGCCCGCGCCTCGACCCGGTGCAGCACCGCATTGGCGCTGGCTTGCAAACAGGCCGCCTCGCTCAGATCTGCCCCAACCCCGCAGGCATTGGGCATTTCCGCCAGCAAGGTCACCAGGATACAGCCCGACCCCACGCCCAAATCCAGTACCTGGTCAAAGGGCTGCGACAGAGCGGCTTCGATCAGAGTTTCGGTTTCCGGTCTGGGATCAAGCACATCACCGCTAACCTTGAAGCGGCGGCCATAAAATTCGCGCTCGCCCAACAGATGTGAAACCGGCACCCGGATGGCGCGCAAGGCAATCAGCTGGTCATAGCGTTCGCCGATGTCCGGGTCCAATTCCTCGGGCGCGATCAGGGTCACGCGGCTCGCCTCTATGCGGGCCGCGTGTGCCAACAAGACACGCGCGTCGCGGGCCGGGTCCGGAACCCCTGCCGCCCTAAGGCGGGCAGTTGCGGCGACCATGGCCTGGGCAGCTGTCGGCGCTTCGGTCACTGTCCCATCTCGGCCAGCATGCGGGCCTGATCGTCGGCGGTCAGCGCGTCGATCACCTCGTCCAGATCCCCCTGCATCACCTGATCCAGCTTGTAGAGCGTCAGGTTGATCCGGTGATCGGTCATGCGACCCTGCGGGAAGTTGTATGTACGGATGCGTTCCGAGCGATCGCCCGAGCCAACCTGGCTGGCGCGATCCGCCGAGCGTTCGCTGTCGATCCGCTGACGCTCCTGATCATAGAGCCGTGTTTTCAGCACCTGCATCGCAATCTCGCGGTTGCGATGTTGGGACTTCTCGGAACTGGTGACGACGATACCCGACGGGATATGGGTGATCCGCACCGCCGAATCGGTGGTGTTGACGTGCTGCCCCCCTGCGCCCGAGCTGCGCATGGTGTCGATCCGGATGTCATTTGCGTCGATCTGAATATCCACATCTTCGGCCTCGGGCAGGACCGCCACCGTTGCCGCTGAGGTGTGAATGCGCCCGCCGCTTTCGGTTGTGGGCACCCGCTGCACACGGTGCACACCGGATTCGTATTTCATCCGGGCAAAGACGCCCTCACCCTTGATGTGGGCCACCACTTCTTTGATGCCACCCAATTCGGTGGCCTGCTCTTCGATGATCTCGAACTTCCATCCGCGCGCCTCGGCGTGACGCTGATACATTCGCAGCAGATCCCCGGCGAACAAGGCTGCCTCATCCCCACCCGTGCCAGGGCGGATTTCCAGCATGGCTGGGCGTGCATCAGCGGCATCCTTGGGCAAGAGCGTCAACTGCAAGGCGTGTTCCGCGACGGGCAGTTGCTCTTTCAGCGCCGGGATCTCTTCCTCGGCCAGTTCACGCATGTCAGGGTCATCCAGCATCGCCTCGGCCTCGGCCAGATCGGCGTTCAACTGACGCCAGGCGGCGATCTGTTCAACCACGGGCTTAAGGTCGGAATACTCCTTGGCCAGCGCGGCGATATCACCACCTGCAGCGCCATCGGCCATCGCGGCCTCAAGAAATTGAAACCGTTGCGTGATTTGTTCTAGGCGATCTTCAGGAACCATTTGGCGGGTGTCCGATATCACAGCGCGTTGGTCAAGAGGCAAGCCTGTGCTAGACTTGGGCCATGACCCGAATTTTGATGTTGTTCTTCGCCCTAAGCTCACCTGTCGCCGCCGATGTTGTCGGGCCAGGCGGCAAGGTGCAGGACTGCTATTGCACCGACACATCCGGCACGCGCATCGAACTGGGGGAAACCATCTGCCTGCAGGTCGATGGTCGCATGTTCATGGCCCAATGCCAGATGTCGCTAAACGTACCGATGTGGCGCGAAGTGCAAGAGGGCTGTCTTTCGTCGCAGGCCAAGCCACCACAGATGTCACCCGCCCCCTGGGCCAAAGCCGGTTGATCAAAGGCGATCCCAGGCCGTCAGGTTGAGCTTTCTCTGTTTCATGTAGAAATACCCGGCCATCATAAGGCCAAACAGAACACCAGCAAAAAGACTGGTTGCGATCATGATGTGCGGATGCAGGCCAGTGTAGCGCCAGGCCGCGAAATACATCAAACCACCCCAAACCGGGCTGAAATAGGCAGCAGTGCCCACGAAATTCCGCAGAAACGAACGATAAAGAGGCGGAATGGGTTCAAACCCAAGCTTTTGAAACAGCCGAAACAGCCAGGGCAATCTAGCGTGTCTTTCAGCCCCTCTGACACGCAATTCCTGTTGGGACCTATCCAGTTTCTGCTGATAAGGCGTTTTCAACCAGTGCCACCTTCTTGAGTCTACGGCTGAAAACTGACCTAGTTCGCGGTGCTTGGCAACAGCTGCAACCAGCCGTCAACCCGCTTGCGATTTACCCCCATGTCCGAGCGACCAAAGCGCAGGCGACCATAGATGCGCAGGGTGTCACCATCCTGTTGCGCAGTGGTGTAGTCGGGAAAGCCCATGACTTTGCTGCGCGAGATATAGGTGACCATCCCCTCGTCAACCGACCCTGCCAGAACGCGGGTTGTCGCATCTGCCTGAACAATCGCGTTGAACTTTTTCAATCCAAGCTGGCCTGCCTGAACAACACGCACGACGCCGCCTTTCAGGTCCTTGTCGGCGTCACCCTTGGGCGCGACATGCCAACGAGCCGGATCGCTGGGGGCAAGACGAATGAACGCCATGCCAAGGATCATCAGTGCCAGCAGTACCCAAACAACAGTCATCGCGCGTCTCATCTATGGTCCAGATCAACAGGTTCCCAGGACACTAGGGCACAATCGACGTCAAAACACGCCTATCGTGACGTCACCCCCGGCAGCATACAGAGCAATTCGTACAACAGATTGGCTGCCGTCAGTGCCGTATTTCCCGATGTGTCATAAGGCGGCGAAACCTCGACAAGGTCGCAGCCGACGATGTTGAGACCTTTCAGAGCATGGATCAATTCCAACGCCTGCGGCGTTGTCAGCCCACCAATTTCGGGCGTTCCCGTACCAGGGGCATAGGCCGGGTCCAGACTGTCGATGTCATAGGTCACATAAACCGGGCGGTCACCGATGTCGCGGCGAATTTCCGCCCCAAGGGGTGCCAAAGAGCGATGCCAAAGCTCATGCGCCGGGAAATGCTGGAACCCCCACCCCTGCGCCTCGGTGAAATCGCTGGCGGCATAGCCCGAGCCGCGGATACCGATCTGATAGGTCTTGTCGGCCTGAATGAGCCCTTCTTCATAAGCGCGGCGGAACACGGTGCCATGGGTTTCGCGCTCGCCAAACATCTCGTCGTTCACATCGGCATGGGCGTCCACATGGACCAGGGCCACGGGGCCATGTTTGCCCGCAATCGCGCGCAGGATCGGCAAGGTAATCGAATGATCGCCCCCCATCGCCACCGGGATCAGATCGTGGGTCAGGATACCGTCATAGCTGTCCTTGATGATCTTCAGGCTTTCCGCCAGCGAAAAGGTGTTGATCGCCAGATCGCCGATGTCCGCAATCTGCAAACTGTCGAACGGCGCGGCACCCGTGGCCATGTTATAGGGCCGGATCATCGCACTCTCAGCGCGTATCTGTTTGGGTCCGAACCGGGTGCCAGACCGCCACGAGGTGCCCACATCCTGCGGAATGCCCAGAACCGCCACATCCAACCCGTCCAGGCTGTCTGCCTGCGGCAAGCGCATGAAAGTGTTCGGCCCGGAAAACCGCGCCAGATCGTTGCCGCTGATGGGTTGGTTGAAATTGCTCATCGTTTCACCTGTGCTTTGCCTTTTCAGTAGCGCAACCTATGCGTGCTGTACCAGCGGTTTATGCGCGCCTATTTGGTCAATTTGTTCCAACCCAGCAGACAGATGATCTGGGTCGCCACATGAGCCCCGGCGATCGCCGTCGCCCCGGATGTGTCATAGGGCGGCGAGACTTCGACCACATCACCACCCTTGATATTGATCCCGGCAATATCGCGCAGAATGATCGCCGCCTGAATGGACGTGATCCCACCCCAAACCGGCGTGCCAGTGCCCGGGGCAAAGGCCGGGTCCAGCCCGTCGATGTCAAAGCTCAGGTAAACCGGATTGTTGCCCAGAATGCCCTTGATCTTTTGTGCCACGGCGGCCGGGCCGCTCTCATAGACCTCGCGCGCGTCGATGATGTTGACGCCAAGCGTGTCCTCATTGTGGGTGCGAATGCCCACCTGGACCGAGCGTTCGGGGTCCACGATCCCCGACTTCACCGCCTTGTAGAACATGGTGCCATGATCGACGCGGTCCATGTCGTCATCGGCCCAGGTGTCGGTGTGGGCATCAAATTGCAACAGCGACATCGGCCCGTATTTCTCGGCATAGGCTTTCAGTATCGGAAAGCTGATGTAGTGATCGCCGCCCAAGGTGACCGAGGCGACGTCTTCCTTCAGGATCTCCCGAATATGATCTGTCAGCGTAGCGGGAAAGGCAGGCACATTGGCATAGTCATAAGCCATGTCGCCATAATCCACGATGGCCAGCTCGCTGAGCGCATCAAAGGGCCAGCCATAAGGCGCGTCGGGGGATTGCAGCGCACTCGCCTCGCGGATCGCGCGCGGACCCAAACGGGTGCCGGGGCGGTTGGTCACGGCCTGATCAAACGGCACGCCGGTGACGGCAATGTCCACCCCGGTCAGATCCTTGGTATACAGCCGTCGCAGGAAAGAGGTCGCCCCTCCAAACGTGTTCTCAAAGGACAGGCCCTTGAGGTCCGGGTTGGTGAACGCCTCGTCCACTTGGGTTTTTGCATCTTCCAAAGCCATGATCTGACGCCCTTTTGAGTGTCGGGGTGGGTGGGTGGGCGACGCTCAAAAGGGCGTCTTCCCACATCTCTTACTGGGAAACCGGCTGTGCCGTTTCCACGATCCGAGCAAAAAACGACGCCCCGATGGGCGCTACCTCGTCGTTGAAGTTGTATTTGGGATGATGCAGCCCGGCGCTCTCGCCCTGCCCCAGGAACAGATAGGCCCCAGGACGCGCATTCAGCATATAGGAAAAATCCTCGGCCCCCATCTCGCGGCCGGCATCGGCCACAACCTTGCCTTCACCAACGACTTCACGAGCAACCCCTGCGGCAAACCCCGCCTTGGAGGCATCGTTGATCGTCGCGGGGTAACCCACGTCATAGACCAACTCGGCCTCGACACCGTAACTCACCGCCTGCCCGGCCACGATCTGCTCCATCCGCTCCATGACCATCTTCTGCACCGCAGGATCGAATGTCCGCACGGTGCCATTGATATAGGCGGTATCGGGAATGACGTTGTCGACCGTCCCGGTGTGTATCTGCGTCACCGACACCACCAGATCATCGAGCGCATAGTGGTTCCGGCTCACGATGGTCTGGATCGCCTGGGCAATGCCACAGGCCGCCATCACCGGATCGCGGGTTTCATGCGGCATCGCCCCATGCCCGCCCTTGCCCTGGATGTGAATGTCAAACGTGTCAACGGCCGCCATGATCGGCCCAGGCGTGGTAAAGAACGTCCCCTCATCGGTGCCGGGCGCGTTGTGCAGCGCATAGACCTGAGTGATCGAAAACCGTTCCATGATGCCCTCTTGCACCATCACGTCGGCACCACCGCCTGCTTCTTCGCCCGGCTGAAAGATCAGCGCCACGCGACCCGCAAAATTTCGCGTCTCAGCCAGGTACCGCGCCGCACCCAGCAGCATCGTGGTGTGCCCGTCATGACCACAGGCGTGCATCTTGCCCGGGTGGGTCGAGGCATAGTCCAATCCCGTTTCTTCTGTGATCGGCAAGGCATCCATGTCCGCGCGCAACCCAATCGTCGCCCCCGGCTCGCGTCCATTGATGATCGCCACGATCCCTGTTTGGGCAATTCCTTCGTGTAACTCGTCCACTCCGAACTCCCGCAGACGCTCGGCGACAAAACCCGCGGTCTGGTGGCATTCCAGCTCCAATTCGGGGATGGTATGCAGATGCTGACGCCAGGTTGCCATGTCAGCGGCAAAGTCGGCGATGCGGTTCACGATGGGCATATGGTCTGGACTCCTGTGGAAAGGTGCGGAATGGATGCATCTGACACCGGAATGAAAGCCGCCGCAATGCCCGAAACCCCTCTGATCCACGACTCTGACGCAGGGATAGAGCGCCTGTTGGAAATCATGCGCCGTCTGCGCGACCCGGAAACGGGCTGTCCGTGGGACGTCGAGCAGAATTTTGCAACCATCGCACCCTATACAATCGAAGAGGCCTATGAGGTCGCCGACGCCATCGAACGAGAGGCCTGGGATGAGCTCAAGGGTGAGTTGGGCGATTTGCTGTTCCAATCGGTGTTTCACGCGCAGATGGCGCAAGAGGCAGGGCATTTCACCTTTCAAGACGTGGTGCGCACCATGTCCGACAAGATGGTCAGCCGCCACCCTCATGTCTTCGGCGACGAATCCAACGCCAAATCCGCCGACCAGCAAACCGCCGATTGGGAACAGATCAAAGCAGCCGAACGTGCCGGCAAAGAACAGAAAGGCGCACTTGATGGCGTGGCTCCCAATCTGCCCGCCCTGCTGCGCGCGCTGAAACTGCAAAAACGCGCCGCCCGCGTTGGGTTCGATTGGCCCGATGCCAGTAACGTGCTGGCCAAGATCACCGAAGAGGCCGCCGAACTGGTCGAGGCGCGCGACAACCTGGACGCAGACGCGATGGAAGATGAGTTTGGCGATCTCTTGTTTGTCATGGTCAACCTCGGCCGCCATCTGGGGGTTGAGCCGGAGACCGCCCTGCGCCGCACCAATGCCAAGTTCACCCGGCGGTTCGAAACGGTCGAGGCCGAATTGACCAATCGCGGTAAAACCCCGCAAACCTCAACACTCGAAGAGATGGACGCCCTTTGGGATCTGGCCAAGGCCCGCGAAAACAACGCTCGATGATCCCTTCACCCTTTTTCAAATACTCCCGGGGAGTCGCAAAGCGACGGGGGCAGAGCCCCCACCCTGACCAACATCGGAGCCACCCATGACCGCCCGCAAAATCATCATCGACACCGACCCCGGCCAGGACGACGCGGTGGCCATCCTTCTGGCACTGGCCAGCCCCGAAGAGATTGACGTTCTGGGCATCACTGCCGTGGCCGGCAACGTACCCCTGCCACTGACCCAGAAAAACGCGCGCATCGTCTGTGAACTGGCCGGGAAAACCGACGTGCCCGTCTATGCAGGCTGTGACGCGCCGCTTAACCGCAAACTGGTCACTGCCGAACATGTTCATGGCAAAACCGGTCTGGACGGTCCCACTCTGCCAGACCCGCAGATGCCTCTGACCGAGGGGCACGCGGTGGATTTCATAATCGACACATTGCGCGGCCATGATGCAGGCACCGTCACGCTGTGCCCCTTGGGGCCACTCACCAACATCGCGACGGCCTTTCAAAAAGCCCCCGACATCGTCGAAAAGGTGCAGGAAATCGTGCTGATGGGGGGGGCTTATTTCGAGGTCGGAAACATCACCCCCGCAGCTGAATTCAACATATACGTCGACCCCGAAGCCGCTGATATCGTGTTCAAATCTGGCGCGCCGATTGTGGTCATGCCGCTTGATGTAACGCACAAGGCGCTGGTCACCAAACCCCGCAACGACGCCTTCCGTGCTCTTGGCACCGAACCGGGCATCGCCGTGGCCGAAATGACCGATTTCTTCGAGCGCTTCGACAAGGAAAAATATGGCTCCGTAGGCGCCCCGCTGCATGACCCCTGTGTCACCGCCTACCTTATCAAACCAGAGCTGTTCACAGGTCGACATATCAACGTCGAGGTTGAAACCGGGTCTGGGCTGACCCTCGGCATGACAGTGGCCGATTGGTGGCGCGTCACGGATCGCGCGCCCAATGCCATGTTCATGGGCGATCTGGATGCTGATGGCTTTTTCAACCTGCTGACCGAACGTCTGGCCCGATTGTGAGCTTGATTGTCGCCCCTGACCCCAAATGGCCGGTTCAAGCCCAGGCCGAGGCTGATCGTTGGCGGGCGCTGGAATTGCCGGGGCTGGTGACAATCCATCATATTGGTTCGACCTCGGTTCCCGGCCTGCCTGCCAAACCGATCATCGACCTGCTGCCCGTTTTCGAAACGACAGACGCCTGCGACGCTGTTCAGACCCGGATCGAGAGCATTGGCTATGAATGGCTTGGCGAGTTTGGCCTGCCCGGTCGGCGCTATGTCCGCCTGATCGACCCGGACACGGGCAAACGTCTGTTTCACGCTCATTGCTATGCGCAAGGCTCTGCCGAAATCACCCGGCATCTGGCCTTGCGCGATGTGCTCAGGGACAATGCGCCCTTGCGTGCGGCCTATACCTCTGTCAAAGCCCGATGTGCAGCTTTGCACCCCGGCGATCACCAGGCCTATGGCGCCTGCAAGGCAGACTGGATCGACAAGGCGGAAACCAAGGCCCTGGAGCACTATTCATGAGCGCAGCCCTGCACCTCGCCCGCCCTGAAGACATCGAACGTCTGCTGGGTTTGGTGGCCGCATTTCACAAAGAGGAAGGGTTGGAGAGCACCGACGAGGCCCGTTACGCCGCGCTGATCCCCCTGCTCGAAGGCATACCGCATGGCTGTATCTATCTGATCGGCCCGGCCCGCGCGCCTTTGGGTTATGTCATCGTCACCTTTGGCTGGTCGGTCGAGTTTGGCGGCATGGACGGGTTCGTCGACGAGATCTACATCCGCCCCGCCGTGCGCGGACGCGGAATTGCGACCGAAGTCCTGATCCAACTCCCCAAGGCGCTTGCCACTGCTGGCCTGACCGCGCTGCATCTG
Organism: Falsiruegeria mediterranea M17; assembly: GCF_900302455.1. Lineage (GTDB taxonomy): Bacteria > Pseudomonadota > Alphaproteobacteria > Rhodobacterales > Rhodobacteraceae > Falsiruegeria > Falsiruegeria mediterranea. The sequence continues at coordinate 59,286 of NZ_ONZG01000008.1, read as the reverse complement.
GAGGTCGAACGCGAGAACGAGACCGCGCAGCGGCTCTATACCCGCACCGGGTTTCGACCGCGCGAGCGTTACATGCTGATGAGCAAGACGCTCTGACGCGTTCAATTCGGACAATTTTTCCCGCGCTTTCCCCGTGACGCCCTGCCGGCGTCCCGGCTAGGTCCCCGTCACGTTTGGTAACGAGTAAGAACAGGGAGTGGAGAGATGGAACAGCTTCTGGCACAGATCGTGGGCGGCGGCCTTGGCGGCGTGGGCGGGGCCAAGGCGATGCCCGGCTCGGACATGGGGGGGTTGGGCAACATGCTTGCAGGCGCCGTAGGTGGCGTCGGCGGCGGCCAGCTGATCAGCGGCCTCATGGGCGCAGGCGGAGCGGCGGCCGCTGGTGGTGTCGATCTGGGCGCCATGGCCGCCAATCTGGTGGGTGGCGGTGTCGCGGGCCTGGTGGTGCAGGTTGTCGTCGGCATGATCGTCAAGAAAATGCGCGGCTGACGGGTTACCCGTCCCCCGCATATCAGCAGCCCGGCGAATTACCTCGTGCCGGGCTGCTGAAAATCCCGCGAACACCGCGCGTATTCAAAATCTTGGAAATCCGGGCTATGATCGACCTTGTATTCGAAAGGTCATTGCCATGCCCAAAGCCTATCTGATCGCCCACATCCGGGTACACGATCCCGAGAAATTCGAAGAGTTCAAAGCCATGTCCGGCCCCGCCATCCAGCAATACGGCGGCCGCGTTCTGGTCCGTAACCCTGCCCCCGATCACCGCGAAGGCGATCTGCGCGGGTTGAGCATCGTGATCGAGTTCGACGACATGGATGGGGCCCGCCAGTTTTATGAATCACAGGAATACACGGCCGCCCGATTGGTGCGCGAAATGGCGGCTGAAACGGACCTGATGCTGGTCGACGGCGTCTGACCTCAGAGGAATGTGTAGTCCTTGAACGTGGCCGCCTCGCCCAGCTTGGTGCCGTCCTCTGCCAGCAACGGCCAGATGATGGCGTTGCGGATCTCGAACCGTTTGCCGGTCGCCGAAACGCGTATGCCAGCGTAGTTTTCAATGAACCCCTTGGCGCGCATTTCGGCAAACATCGCGTCCCGCTGCCCCCGCTCTGCCGGTTCCGCCGTCAGGCGCGAGGGTAACGCCGTGAGCGCATCCCAATCCATCTCCCACAGCTTTTGCGCCGCCAGATTGCCATAGGTAAGAACCGGATCTTCGTCCGTATCGTGCGACAGGATCGGAAACGGCGCGTGATAAAGCACCCGTGCATCTTCGACGGCAAGTAGCGGTCGCCCAGTGATCCTGGCAAAGGTCCCGACAAGAAATTGAGCATGATCGGGCTGGTAGTTATTGCCCAGCGCTGGTTCGGCCAACTGTTTCTTAACCATGGAATTGTTGTCCTGCCGCTCTTCTCAAAAGAAACGCCCCGAACCATTGGCCGGGGCGTATGGACTTCAAACCACCAAGGTGGGCTTATTTCAAAATCGACCGACCCGCGTATTCTGCGGTTTCACCCAGCAGTTCCTCGATGCGGATCAGCTGGTTGTATTTCGCCAACCGGTCCGAGCGCGCCAGCGAGCCGGTTTTGATCTGGCCGCAGTTGGTGGCCACGGCGAGGTCGGCGATGGTGGCATCCTCGGTTTCGCCCGAGCGGTGCGACATCACGTTGGTGTAGCGCGCGCGGTGGGCCATTTCGACGGCCTTGAGCGTTTCGGTCAGCGAACCGATCTGGTTCACCTTGACCAGCATCGAGTTGGCAACGCCCTGCGCGATGCCATCCGCCAGACGCGTGGGGTTGGTTACGAACAGGTCGTCGCCCACCAGTTGTACCTTGTCGCCGATCTTGTCGGTCAGCAGCTTCCAGCCTGCCCAGTCATCCTCGTCCATGCCGTCCTCGATCGAAATGATCGGGTAGTCGGCGCAGAGGTCCGCCAGATATTGCGCGTTCTCTTCCGAGGTCAGCGATTTGCCTTCGCCCTTCAGCTCGTACTTGCCATCCTTGTAGTACTCGGAGGACGCGCAATCGAGTGCCAGGTAAATGTCTTCGCCCAGCTTGTAGCCCGCTTTTTCAACCGAAGTTTTGATGAAATCCAACGCATCGCGGGTCGAGGCGATGTTGGGGGCAAAGCCACCCTCGTCACCGATGCCGGTCGACAGGCCCGCGGCGGAAAGCTCTTTTTTCAGGGTGTGGAACACTTCGGCGCCCATGCGTACGGCTTCGCGGATGTTCGCGGCCGAAACGGGCATGATCATGAATTCCTGGATGTCGATCGGGTTGTCGGCATGCTCGCCGCCGTTGATGATGTTCATCATCGGCACCGGCAGAACGCGGGCCGAGGTGCCGCCCACGTAACGGAACAGCGGCTGACCGGTAAACTCGGCTGCGGCTTTGGCCACGGCCATTGACACGCCCAGGATCGCGTTGGCGCCCAGGCGGGCTTTGTTTGGGGTGCCGTCCAGTTCGATCATGGTGGCGTCAATTGCCACCTGCTCGGTCGCGTCAAAGCCAACCAGCGCCTCGGCGATTTCGCCATTCACCGACGCCACCGCGTCCAGCACGCCCTTGCCCAGATAACGATCCTTGTCGCCATCGCGCTTTTCCACTGCCTCATGTGCGCCGGTCGACGCGCCCGAGGGCACGGCTGCGCGGCCCAGGGTGCCGTCTTCCAGGATCACGTCCACCTCAACCGTCGGATTGCCCCGGCTATCCAGAATTTCGCGCGCGTGAATGTCGATAATGGTGCTCATGATATCGTCCCAGTAGAGATGCTTTGCGCGCCTCATACCGGGCAAAAGCCCATGATAAAAGGGGCTCTTAAGCCGCAGGGCGATGTTTGCGCTCACGCCAGATCGTATAGATGCCCGAACCCACGATCACCGCCGCCCCTGCCAGCATCAGCGCGTCGGGGCGTTCGTCGAAGACCACAAAACCCACGACCAGTGCAAAGATCATGCGCGAGTAGCGAAACGGGGTCACAAAGGACACTTCACCGATCCGCATGGCAGCCACGATGGCATAGTAAGCGGCCACACCCAGCCCCACGACGCCCACAAACAGGCCCCAGATCTTGGGTGTAGGTGCAACCCATGCCTGATCACTGAACTGCGACAGAATGAAAGCCGCCGGGATCAGCATCAGGAACGCCAGAAAGCTCAGCTGGAACGACGACGTCTCTTTAGGAACCTTGCGAGTGGCCAGATCGCGGATCGCCAGCCCAACAACACCCTGCACCGCAAAAAGCGAACGGATGTCGAACCCTTCGGTCCCCGGACGGATAACCAGCATGACCCCGGCAAAGCCCACCAGGATCGCTGACCAACGCCGCCAGCCAACAGGCTCATGCAGAAACAGAGCCGCACCCAGGGTCACGGCCAATGGTGTCGCCTGCAAGATCGCCGACGCCTGCGAGATCGGCGTCAGCGCGATGGCGGTGACAAACCCCAGCGTGCCGATCAGTTCGCCCAGATTGCGCAGCATTACCGGCGCGCTCAGGTAGGCGCGGGTAAAGAGCGGCTGGCGCTTCATCAAGGTCAGAACCGCAAACACAAACGCCCCGCCTGTCCCCAGCACAAAGATGATCTGCCAGGTCGCCATGGCGTCTGCCATCAGCTTGATGAACATGTCTTCGAACGCAAAGCCAAGCATGGCCAGCGTCATCAATCCGGCGCCGCGCAGATTTTCCATTGTCAGGGGTCCCACACAAAAAGGTCGTGTACTGCGCAAGCCATGACGAATCCGCACCACTTGTGCAAGCGGCAAACGGTTGTTCTTTTCATTGATCGGTTACTAACGGATACTTAGGAAAAGGCAACGCGAAGGGGGAGAGAGTAGCGCATGTCAAAGAACCTGCAGGGTGTCCTGTGGTCGATGGTGTCGGTGGCGCTCTTTTCCACCACGGCGGCGATGGCCAAGGTGGCGGTCACGGAATACCACGTGTTGCAAATCCTGTTCATACGGCAGATCGTAGTGTTTATGTCGGCCACCCCTCAGGTGATCCGCAATTTCCCGAACAGCTTGCGCACCCGTCGCCCCGGCATTCATGCAATCCGCATCGCAGGCGCCTTTGTGGCCCTGACCGCCGGGATCTGGGCGGTCGCGGTGCTGCCGCTGGCAACCGCCGTGACGCTGACCTTTGCTCAGGTGTTCTTTCTGGCGCTGTTGGCCGCATTTTTCTTGGGCGAAAACGTTGGCCGACATCGTATCGCCGCCATTGGGGTGGGTTTCCTGGGTGTTCTCGTGGCCATGCGACCCGGGCTGGATGGGTTCATCGATCCTTATGCCCTGATCCCCGTCGTGGGCGCCTTGGGAGCAGCAACCGCGGGCGTGTGCATCCGCAAGTTGTCACAAACCGAGGATACCGCGACCTTGCTGATCTATCAGTCGTTTTTTGTGGGGCTTTTGGCAGGAATTCCCCTGATCTGGCTCTGGCAGACACCGGACATGGATGATCTGCTGTTCATGATCGCCCTTGGCGTGATCGCAACCGTGGCGCAATGGCTGGGCGTGCAGGCGTTGCGGTTGGGAGAGGCCAGCATCATCGGCAATGTTCAATACATGAAGCTGATCTATGCCTCAGCTTTTGGGTTCTTTTTCTTTGCCGAAATACCGGATGCGATGACCCTGCTCGGGGCCGCAATCATCATCGCCTCATCGCTCTACATCTTTCACCGCGAGGCCGTGAACCGCGCGCGCAAGTGATCCGTCCCCCGCCGTGATGCGTAACAAGCACACCAAAAGGGAGAGAGAACATGAACATGATCAAAGCCGCCCTACTGGCAGGTCTCATGGTGCCGGGCCACATGGCCCAGGCCGGGTACGCCAACAACTTCAACGTCTATCCCGTCGCTGCAAACGTGTTCGAAGTGGTGGTTAAAAGTGGCCGCGCCCCCGGCGACTATTGGTGTGGTGCCGGGGTCTATGTGATCTCGCAGCTGTCAAGATCCTCCAGTGACCGCATCTTTGTCTGGAGGGGTCGCGGCGCCAGCGTTGGCGAGCCTGGCAAAACATCCGTGCAATTCAGCCTGACACCGCCACAACAGGGCGCAGTCACCTCGGCTTCGAACACGGTTGATCTGGTGGGTAACGTCCTCAGCTCGGCTCAGGCGCGGGCGTACTGCTACGACAGAACGATCAAGGATTAATCCTTGTTGCGCGGCACGCCGTAGAGTTCCAGCTTGTGACCGCGCAGCTCATACCCCAGCTTTGCTGCGATCTTTTCCTGCAATGCCTCGATCTCGGGGTCGCAAAACTCGATCACCTCGCCCGAGTTCATGTCGATCAGGTGGTCATGATGATCGCGTTCAGCATCCTCATACCGGGCGCGGCCATCGCCGAATTCCAGCCGCTCGAGAATGCCCGCTTCTTCGAACAGTTTGACCGTACGATAGACCGTTGCGATCGAGATCGCGGAATCAAGCGCGCTGGCACGAGCATAAAGCTCTTCGACGTCCGGATGATCGTCGCTTTCCTGCAGGACCTTGGCGATCACACGCCGCTGACCGGTCATGCGCAGCCCTTTGGCTTCGCAGCGCGAAATGATTGTGTCCGGCATGTATGCGGCCCCCAGAGGTCAAGTGGCTTTCCGGTTTAAGCCATAACAGGTCACAGGAAAACCGGAAATCGCGCCATATTGCTGACGAAAACGCCATCTAGTCTGTGTGCATAACAAAAGAGCAGTCGGACGTGGTGATATGGAATATCTATCTGGGATCGGGGTGGATCTGTGGGATGCCAGTTTTGGCAACAAAAGTCGGCTTTGGCCGCTCTATCTGATCGCGACGCTGGTGATTGCCGCGGCGCTTTACCGACTGCGGAGCGAACGCCAGCCGTTTCTGCAATGGCTGATGCCCAAAGCCGTCTGGCTGCACCCCTCGCATATCGTTGACCTAAAGGTCTTTGCGCTGTCTCGGCTTTTAACGGTGGCTGGTGCATTCAACGTAATCGCGCTCGGCACGATAGTGGCGCCCTTTGTGGCGGCACATCTGCCCCTGCCGCAAGTGGCCGAGACAACGCCCCACCCTTTTGTTATTGCCGCACTTTTGCTGGTGGTCAGTGATTTCGCGACCTATTGGGTTCACCGCCTGCATCATGAGGTTCACATCCTCTGGCCATTTCACTCGCTGCACCATTCGGCCGAGGTGATGACGCCGGTGACTGTGTACCGCAAACACCCGATTTATGACCTGACCAAATCCGTGATCCACGGCGCCATGATCGGCCTGACCCAAGGTGTCCTGCTGGCGATGTTCCCCGGTGGCGTGACCATGGGCATGTTGTTGGGTGTGAATGCAGGCTATCTGCTCTTCAACATGCTGGGAGCCAATTTCCGCCACACGCACATCTGGCTCAGCTATGGCCGGGTGATGGAACACATCCTGATCTCGCCCGCGCAGCACCAGATCCACCATTCCATCGATCCTGCCCATCACAACACCAATTATGGCGAAGTTCTGGCGATCTGGGACTGGATGTTCGGCACGCTTTACGTCCCGCAGACGGCCGAGAAGCTGGAATTTGGTCTGGGTGATGCCCAGGGCAACCGCCTGACACAACGCCACGACAGCCTGACAGCGGCCCTGGTTGTGCCCATCCGTGACAGCCTGCGCCAAATCCGCAAAAAGCTGCGCCGCAAGGACGCCAAGCCCACTGTTACCCCGGCCGAGTGAACACATGACCCCAGGCTTTTCCACATACCTCAACCTGCTGCGCTTTGGCGCGGCGATGGTTGTGCTGCTGTCCCACTTTGCCTATCCACGATTTTCGGGCGGAGATTGGATGTGGGTGCGCGAGCTGAACCTGGGCTCGGACGCGGTTGTCATATTCTTTGTGCTATCAGGCTTTGTTATTGCACTGACGGCCGAGCGCAAAGACGACACGATGGGACGTTTTGCATTTTCGCGCCTGTCCCGCCTGATCTCGGTCGCTGTTCCTGCTTTGGTGCTGACCTTGGTGCTGGACCGCATGGGCAGCACCGCTGACCCGGCCAGCTATTTCGCACCTTACTACGCGCCCCTGCCCCTGTGGGAAATGCTGGCACGGGGATTGAGCTTTTCCAACGAATGGTCGGGCCTCAGCGCGCGGCTGGGTAGCAACGGCCCCTTCTGGTCCTTGAGCTATGAGGCTGCCTATTATGTCCTTTTTGCTGTCTGCTTCTATCTGAATGGGTTGCGCCGCGCGGCGTTGCTGGTGCTGTTCTGCCTGCTCTTTGGCCTGAACGTGCTGCTGCTGATGCCCGCCTGGCTGATGGGTGTGTGGCTTTACCGTAAGCTGTATCTGATCAATGGGCTGTCCGCGCAGGCTCTGATGCTTATGACCCTTGGACCCGTCGCAACCTATGCCTTGTGCCTGGCGATCGACGTGTCGGGGATTGTGCAAAGCACCGTGCAACCCATGTTTGGTGCGCATGATCTGCGGTTCTCTGATGAATACCTGTGGAACGCATTGTTGGGAGCGCTGACCACAATGCATTTGTTGGGCGCAGCCGGATTGGCACGTCAAGCCGATCTGTCGCGCCTTGCAGGCTTTGCGAATTGGTGCGCTGGTGGGAGTTTCTCACTGTATCTGGTGCATTACCCTGTGCTGCAGTGGCTTGATGCGAGCCTGCCTGGCTTGAGCAATCTGGCGCTTTTCACAACCACGGTGTTAATCTGCTATGCCTTTGCCGCTGTTTTTGAACGCCCTCTCCCTGCCATGCGGCGGTGGGTGCTTCGCGCCTCAGGTCAAATGCGTTCTGCCACCCATGGCTTGACAAAACCCACTGGGCCCTCCATGTGAGCCACAGGTTTTTGTCCTCTGCCGCGTGAGCAGATAAGACCAAAGAGCGGCTGAACCGCCCGATCCAAGACCCGGATCGCAGTCATGGACCTGAACCTGCTGTTCCCAAAATCACGCGTGGGGCAAAGCGCCGGACCGGCTTGAAGGGCATTCGGCCCCGCAAGCCCGAGGCTCCGCGCGCCCCAAGAGGTCGCCCATAAGGGGCGGCCATGTTGCGTTTGCCGTGTTGGCAGGCGTGAAAGGATATGAAGTGAGCGATTTTGACATGATGGACCTGCCCAAGGTCCTGGTGAACCGCCTGACCGATATGGGCATCACCGACCCTACCCCGATCCAGAAACGTGCCATTCCGCACGCTCTGAACGGCGAAGACGTGATGGGGCTGGCCCAAACCGGCACCGGCAAGACGGCAGCCTTTGGCCTGCCGTTGGTCACTTTGATGCTAAAATACGGGCGCAAGCCCGCGCATGGAGTCGTACGCAGCCTGATCCTGGCCCCGACGCGCGAACTGGCCCAGCAAATTGCCGAGACGCTGAAAGCACTCACCGAAAACACGCCGATCAAGGTTGCGATCGTTGTGGGTGGTGTTTCGATCAACCCGCAGATCAAGCGCCTGGAACGCGGCGTCGATATTCTGGTGGCCACGCCTGGCCGTCTGCTGGACCTGATGGACCGCAAGGCGGTGGACCTGGAAGAATGTTCTTTCCTGGTGCTGGACGAGGCCGACCAGATGCTGGACCTGGGCTTTATCCACGCGCTGCGCAAGATTGCCGGCGTGCTGCCCAAGGATCGCCAGACCATGCTGTTCTCGGCCACCATGCCCAAACAGATGAACGAGATCGCGCAAAGCTATCTGAGCAACCCCAAGCGGATCGAGGTTTCGCCCCCCGGCAAAACCGCCGATAAGGTCACGCAGGCAATCCATTTCATCGCCAAGGCCGAAAAGTCCAAGCTGTTGATCGAGCTGCTGGATGGCCATCGTGAAGAACGCGCAATTGTCTTTGGCCGCACCAAACATGGGTCGGACAAGCTGTCTCGCCTGCTGGAAAAAGCCGGATACGCAACCGCAGCAGTGCACGGCAACAAAAGTCAGGGCCAGCGCGAGCGCGCCATTGCCGCGTTTAAGTCAGGCGAAGTCAAAGTGTTGGTGGCAACAGATGTAGCGGCGCGCGGATTGGACATTCCTGACGTCAAACACGTCTACAACTATGATCTGCCCAATGTGCCAGACGCATATGTGCACCGGATTGGCCGCACCGCGCGTGCCGGTAAGGACGGTGCGGCGATTGCGTTCTGCGCCCCGGATGAGATGGACGAGTTCCGGGCCATCCAGAAGGTGATCGGCCAGCAGATCCCGGTCGCGTCGGGCCGTCCGTGGCAGCCGGTCGAAGAAGAGGCCAAACCTGCGCGCGGCAAAGCTCCGCGCCGCGGCGGCAACCGGGGTGGCAACCGTGGCGGCCCGCAAGGTGGTGCCGGCGCCAAGCCTGCTGGTGGCAACAACCGTCGGCGTCGCGGTCCAAAGCGCGGTGCCAAAAGCGGACCTCGCTCAGCTGCATAATGCCCGAAACAAAGCGCGCTCCTTTTCGGGCGCGCTTTTTTCATCCCGTTTCTACACTCAGCCTGATGAGCAAGCCCAACCGCTCAACAAGAGCCGACGGTGTGTGTTGCACCCCGAGTTTGCAAAACATCGCCTGTATTTGCGTAGTTTGAGCGCGGGAACCAGTCAGACAGATTCTCCATCATGAACGCATCACCGGTTATGAATAGCCGCTCATCACCAATTTCTCTTTCAATCGTGGACCGTCCCAATATGACGGCGGCAAACGAATGCTCGGTTGTTTCAACAAACACATCGACATCAAAGCCGGGAACATCGACGCAGATTTCCAGTGGAAATCCCGGGCGAAACAAAAGCCAGTATTTGTCATGCGCTCCCGAGCTTTCGTTGAACTTGAAACGGATCACGATCCGTCTGTTTGGAAAACTGCTGGTGTCCAGTCGACGCATGGCCCACATGAGCGTCGACAGATCATAGGACAACGCCATTTCAGCGTCGATGTTGCGCTGAGACCAGCGCCCCAACGCAACCAACGCCGGTTCAAGGTCAATTGCCTTTTGGGTTCGCATATAGTCAATCGTCCCTGATGCCGGGTCTTTGACACGTACAACCAAACCAGCTTGCTCCATTTCAGTCAAACGTCGTGACAAAACGGTTGGAGAGACGCCGCCAACAGCCCGCCAAATGTCATTGAACCGCGTTTCTCCGGCCCACATTTCACAAAGGATCGGCAGCGTCCAACGCGCTCCAAGCACGTCGCAGGCTTTGGATACAGGACAAAGAAGGCCATATGGCTTTGCTGATGTCATCACATCCCCCTGCCGCAAGGCTAGCCCCCTCTAGGTTTTCCAGTCCAGTCCCAAAAGCGTAGCGAGCTGATGTCGGGGTGTTACTATCGCAAGCCTTTCAGCAATGAGACCCTAGCAAAAGATGCTTTCTGGAGGACGCAAAATGCCATTTTTCAGTAACTTTGTCTCCCGCGCGTTCTCTGCGAACCGACGACGAGAGGTGTCTGATATGTGCTGTTCGACGCCGCGACGTGCAACGTTTGATCCTTACTGCGTTCGAGCCGCTCAACCCAAAGCGGATAGTCGGCTGACACCGAACTCAAAAGGACAAGATGCGCTGGCACAATCAGTTTTGTTGATTGGGAAGGGTCGAGACTTTTGACCGTCTTGTTGTAGGAAGAGGCTATTTGCGCGGAACAAGGCTCGGACAACGAGGTGTAGCGCAGGAAACAAAGAAGAACCCTGTTACAGACAACCGTCAACTCGCCAGTAGATCGGCCCAGATCGGGAGATGATCCGAAGCGATATGTGCGGGACGGTCCGAGTGCACCCCATGTCCAGTCGCTTTAAGCCCCGGCCCAAGCGCGATCCGATCTAGCGGACCGATGGGCTGAGGCGAAGGAAAGCTGGGAAGCGGCGGCAGGAACCGCATCTTGGGCGCAAGATGGTCCAGCACCGGCTGGCGCGACCATTCGTTGAAATCTCCGGCCCAGACGGTGGGCATTTCGGGCAGGTTCTGAATGTGACGGCTGATGTGCATCACCTGTTGCTGGCGGGAATGGGACAAAAGGCCCAGATGTGCCCCCACAACCCGCAGCGGACCGATGGGCGTGCTAAACGACACCCAAACCGCGCCGCGCGGCTCCATCCCGGGCAAGGACATTTGCCCGGTTTCAAGCTCGCGCAGCCCCTCGCCCCGCCAAATGACGGCATTGCCGTGCCACCCCAGACTGCCGGCTCCGCCCAGATCGACAATGTTCCAGCCTGCTTCATCCAAGACGAAATGCGGCAGCGCTGCAGGGCGTGGTGGCAAGCGTTTGTCCGCCTCTTGCAGCACCACGATCTGCGCACCGATCCGGTCCAGAACCTGCAGAATGCGGCGCGGCAATCGCCGAAAGTCGAGACCGACGCATTTCTGGATATTGTAACTGGCCAATCGAAGCATGAAGAAGGGTCCGAAATGAGAATGTCCGCAATCTGTGCGATGTTGCGGGATAGGTTCAAGGGACGCAAGGTCTCACCCATGGCAGGGGTTCGTTTCCTGTTGACACAACAACACATTGCACATCCTGTGGGCACATGGATCAAAGACGCCCCATCGATGCCACTGGTGCAGCCGCCCTGATCGGGATCGCGCTGTTGCTTGCCTTCAACCAGGTGGTGATCAAGGTCACTGGCACCGGGTTTGGCCCAGTGTTCCAAGCCGGGCTGCGCTCAGCCATCGCCTTGGTGTTTCTGCTTGGCTGGATGTGGGTGTTTCGCAAACGTATCGAATTGCCACGGACGGCCCTTTGGGGTGGATTGGTGACTGGGTTGCTGTTCACGATCGAGTTCATCAGCCTGTATTCCGCGTTGGATGTGACAACCGTGTCCCGCACCTCGATCCTGTTCTATTCGATGCCTGTCTGGCTGACGCTGGCGGGGCATCTGCTGTTGCCGGGTGAGAAACTCAGCTCAGTGCGGATTTTGGGGCTGGTGCTGGCCATGGGTGGCATCGTCGTGGCCTTTGCTGAGCGCGACAGCGGGCAAGTGAGTCTTGCAGGAGATCTCTATTCGCTACTTGGCGCCATGTGCTGGGCCGGGATCGCATTGGTGGTGCGAATGACCGACCTGTCGAAGGCCAGCGCCGAGATGCAGCTGATGTGTCAGTTGGTGGTTTCGGCGCCGCTGTTACTGCTAGCTGCCCCTTTGTTTGGCGAGTTGGTGCGCGATGTGCAGCCTCTTCACCTGGCGGGTCTGGCGTTTCAGGCCATTGGAGTGGTGGGGCTTGGCTTTATGGCTTGGTTCCGCCTGCTGGCGATCTATCAGGCCAGTGGCGTCGCATCGTTCAGTTTTCTGTCGCCGATCCTGGCGGTTCTGCTTGGCTGGGCCTTGCTTGGCGAAGAAATCGGGTTGCAGATTTGGGCTGCACTCGCGCTGGTTGCCGCCGGTATTTATCTGATCAACCGTCCTTGAATACTCGAAGCGCTCCCGCCCTCGCATCATGCCCTGACGGGCCCTTGCTCCGTTGGGCCGGGCGCCTCGCCTGTGGCGAGGCGCGTCACTGCAGAACGAGAGGCTTGTGACACGCGGCAAGCAAGGATCAGGTTCCGCAGAACGTCGCCTGCACGACCTCAGTCTCAGCCGGTGGGCTTTGCAGATCTGCATGATCTGGCTGATCTTTGTAGGGCGCAACCAAAACCTTTTGCAGTCTTTGGAAGGGCGCATAATCCCCATCAACCGCCGCCTGGATCATCTGCTCCACCCGGTGGTTGCGGGGGATGAAGGCCGGGTTTGTCGCAGCGATCACCTCCAGGGCGTCAGCCTCTGCTCTTGCCTGCCATTTCACCAGCCAATCATCATAGGCCACCGGATCAAGGAACTGATCTCGTGCTTCAGCCCGTCCCAAATTCCGAAAGGTGTTGGTGAAATCCGCCTGGTTCTGCGCCATGCGTTGCAGCAGGTCCGCGATCAGTTCGGCATCGCCCTCCTGCGCCTCAGTCAGCCCCAGCTTGCGCCGGAACTGCGCCTGCCAGGCCTCTTGCAGCAGATCGGGCATGGCGTGAACGATCTCGGTCGCCTCTTCCACGGCGGCCTCGCGGTCGGGCATCTGTTGGATCAGCGAGGTAGCCAGCTGCGCCATGTTCCACACGGCGATATCGGGCTGGTTGGAATAGGCATAACGCCCCATACGGTCGATCGAGCTGTAGACCGTGTTCGGGTGATAGCTGTCCATGAAGGCGCATGGACCGTAGTCGATGGTTTCCCCGGCAATCGAGCTGTTGTCCGTGTTCATAACCCCGTGAATGAAACCCACCCCCATCCACTGCGCGATCAGCTTAACCTGCGCATCCCTTACCCCGCGTAGCAGGCCCATGGGGCCATCCGCGAGCGGGTAATGCCGGGCAATGGCATAGTCAGTCAGTTGCTTGAGGCTGCCCATCTCGCCGCGCGCGGCAAAGACCTGAAACGTGCCCACCCGCAAGTGGCTGGAGGCCACGCGCGCCAGTACGGCACCCGGCAACGGCGCCTCTCGCAGAACCGTCTCACCGGTCTCGGCAGCTGCCAAGGCGCGGGTCGTTGGAATGCCAAGCGCATGCATCGCCTCGGACACCACATATTCGCGCAGCACCGGCCCGAGCCAGGCGCGCCCGTCGCCCTGCCGCGAATAGGGCGTGCGGCCCGATCCCTTAAGCTGAAGATCACGCCGCAGGCCATCCGACCCCACGGTTTCGCCCAGCAGAACCGCGCGGCCGTCACCAAGCTGTGGATTGTAATGGCCGAACTGATGCCCCGCATAAAGCTGTGCGATCGGGTCGGCGCCCTCGGGCACCTGGTTGCCGGCAAAGACCTGTGCCATCTCTTCGACCTCGCCGGGGGTGATGCCCATCACGGCAGCCAGATCGGTATTGAATGCCACCAGCCTCGGCGCGCGCACTGGGACCGGCGTTTGTTTGGAGTAAAACACGCCCGGTAGGCGAGCATATGAGTTGTCGAAGGGGATCATCAGTGTCATGCGCCGCAACATAAGTCCTGAACCCACGATTGCCATAGCACATTCCGTCCGTCCCCGGCATAGTCGCACCAAACCAACACCCGAGGGCCCCATGACACCCGAGCAGATCATCAACCACCTGAACCTGTCCCCCCACCCCGAAGGCGGCTGGTACCGTCAGACCTGGGTGGCAGAAAATGAAGGCCGCGCCACGGGCACATGCATCTATTTTCTGCTGAAGGCGGGGGAAAGCAGCCATTGGCACCGGGTCGACGCCACCGAGATCTGGCTTTATCACGCGGGCGCCCCGCTGATCCTGTCGTTGAGCGCCAGGGATGAGGGTCCAGCGCAGGATCACCTGCTGACCCCCGATCTGAACCAGGGGGCGCCGCAGCTTATCGTGCCCGAAGGCCATTGGCAGGCTGCGCGTACAACTGGCGATTACACGCTGGTCAGTTGCACCGTCTCTCCAGGGTTCCAATTCGAGGGGTTCGAATTGGCGGACAAAGGGTTCGACATTCCCCGCGCATGAGGTGCTTGCCAAACCCAAAAGCCGCTGACAGGGTGCCTTCATGGATCACCGCGCGCTTATTTCCAGCCTGCCACCCGAGGCCAAAGCCAAGCTGACCGAACGGTCTGATTGGGCCGGATTGAAACACCTGGGTCTGTATGCCGTCTCCCTGGGACTTTGCACCCTTGGCATCGCAACGCAGGTCCCGCTCTGGGGCTTGCTGATTCTGCCGCAGGGCATCTTGCTGGTGTTCCTTTTCACGCTCAGCCACGAGTGCACCCACCAAACCCCGTTCAAAAGCCGTTGGCTGAACGAGGTGGTGGGCCACGTCGTCGGTCTTCTGATCGCCCTGCCCTTTGTCTGGTTCCGTTATTTTCACCTGGCCCATCACAAATGGACCAACGACCCGGACCGTGACCCGGAATTGGCGGGCAAACCGCGCCCGGGCAACTGGCCCGATATGCTGGTCTACCTCAGCGGCTGGTTCTATTGGACCGGAATGGCAAAAACACTTGTCGCCAACGCACGGGGAGAGCTGGATGCCCCCTATCTGCCGGAACGTCAGCACGGTGCGATGCGACGCGAAGCGCGCGTTCTGCTCGGCCTGTATGCGCTTGGTGCCCTCAGCCTGATCTGGTCACCGGTGCTGTTTTGGGCCTGGCTCTTGCCGCTGATCGTGGGCCAGCCGGTTCTGCGGCTCTATCTGCTGGCCGAACACGGGCTCTGCCCGCCCGTGGCCAACATGCTGGAAAACTCACGCACCACCTTCACCAACCGGATCGTTCGGTTTCTGGCGTGGAACATGCCCTATCATGCGGAACATCACAGCTTTCCCAACGTGCCGTTCCACCAACTCCCGGCCTTTCACCGCTGGACCCAAGAGCATCTGAAATCCACCTCAAACGGCTATGCCGAGTTCACGGCAGATTACGCCCGCGCGCTGACGCGCTGATCTACCTTTTTCACCTTTTCAAAAACACTCCGGGGGAGTCTCAAAGCGACGGGGGCAGCGCTCCTTACTTGCTATCCAAACTCCGGAACACTGACGATCCCGCCACCAACCAAAGCACCAACGCCTGTGGTGCCGGGACAGGACGTCGGCATGCCTCGCGCCACGCGCACCGCGAGAAAGGCAAAGGCCTGCGCCTCGAGCATGTCGCCATCCAGCCCCACAGCCTCGACCGGTTCAATTGGGCAATCCAGCGAAACGCGCAGCATTTCCATCAGCACGGGGTTTTGACGGCCGCCTCCGGTGACCAGAACACGGGTGGGCGGTTTGGGGCAATGCTCCATCCCCTGAACCACGCCAGCGGCGCACATACCTGTCAAAGTGGCCACGGCGTCGGCGTCTCCCAACTCGGCCACCAAACCAATCATTTCGGCAAAATCGTTCCTGTCCAATGACTTCGGCGGCATTCTTGAGAAATATGGCTCTGCCAGAAACAGTTCCAGCGCGCCCGTTTCCACTTCGCCGCCCGCAGCAACGGCGCCGTCCTTGTCCATCGGCAATCCAAGACGCGCTTGCACCAAATCATTGATAGGTGCGTTCGCCGGGCCGGTATCAAACGCCAGCAAGGCACCGGGCTGCTCCGGCTTGTCAAAAGAGGGGTCGACATAAGTTAGGTTGCCAACCCCGCCAAGGTTCAGGAAACACAGCGGAGCGTCCGCCCCAATCCACTTGGCACAGGCAAAGTGAAAGAATGGCGCCAGCGGCGCACCCTCGCCGCCCATGGCAACATCATCGGACCGAAAATCCCAGACAACCGAACGACCCAGAGCCTGCGCCAGCTCTGCCCCGTTGCCGACCTGCAGGGTGCGCCGCCCCTGTGGATCGTGCGCCAGGGTCTGACCATGAAAGCCCACGAGCTCTACGTCGTCGAAGTCCGACAAGGCCTTGGCATGCGCTTGCGTCACCAACTCTCCGGCCGCATCGACTGCGTCGCCGGTCCATTGCCCCAGACCTGCCCGCAGAACCTCGCGCTGTTCAGGGGTGTAGCCCTGATAACCGCTTGGCCCAAATCCGAAAATGCGCGCGCCGTCGGTCTCGACCACGGCTGCGTCCACCCCATCGAGTGAGGTACCCGACATCGCCCCCAAGGCCCGGATCGGCCCGCCTTGTCTGATGGCCCTGCTCATGGCCTTATCCTTTGTTGTCCCACCCCACAAAAACAGACGGAAAATGGTTTCCCTCTCGTGCCTTTGCGCTCTATACACTGCCCCGCAACACAAACCCGAGGCAAGACATGACCTACCATCCCAAATCGGATTTCATCGCTGTGATGATCGAGCGCGGCTTTTTGGCTGACTGCACCGATTATCAGGGCCTTGATGAGGCACTGATCAAGGGTGTGCAACCGGGTTATATCGGCTTTGATGCAACGGCCAAGTCGCTGCATGTGGGTTCTCTCATCCAGATCATGATGCTGCGGTGGCTGCAAAAGACCGGCCATAAGCCAATTACGCTCATGGGCGGCGGCACCACCAAGGTTGGCGATCCGTCATTCCGGGCTGACGAACGCCCGCTGCTGACCGAAGCGCAGATCGACGACAATATCGCGGGCATCAAAAAGGTGTTCTCGGCCTACATCGACTATGACAGCGGCGCAGAAAACGCGGCCCTGATGCTGAACAATGCGGAGTGGCTGGACGATCTGAACTACCTTGAGTTTCTGCGCGACATCGGGCGGCATTTCTCGGTCAACCGGATGCTGTCGTTTGAAAGCGTGAAATCCCGCCTGGATCGCGAGCAATCGCTGTCGTTCCTGGAATTCAACTACATGATCCTGCAGGCCTATGACTTCATGGAGCTGAACCGGCGCTATGGCTGTATCCTGCAGATGGGCGGATCGGATCAGTGGGGTAACATCGTCAACGGCATCGACCTGACCCGCCGCACCATCGAAGGAGAGGTTTTTGGCCTGACGTCGCCGCTGCTGACCACCAGCGACGGCAAAAAGATGGGCAAAAGCCAGGATGGCGCGGTCTGGCTGAACGCCGACATGCGCTCGCCTTACGAATTCTGGCAATTCTGGCGCAACACCACGGACGCTGACGTGGGCCGCTTCCTCAAGCTTTATACCGAGTTGCCCATCGATGAATGCGAGCGTCTGGGGGCGTTGGCCGGGTCCGAGATCAACGATGCCAAGATCGTCTTGGCGAACGAAGTCACCAAGCTGTGTCATGGTGCGGATGCGGCAGCTACGGCCGAGGCAACTGCGCGCGAAGTGTTCGAAAAGGGCGGTGTTGGCGACGACCTGCCCACCCTGACCCTTGCCGAGGGCGATTTGCCTGTTTCGATCGTTCAGTTGATCGTCAAATCCGGTCTGGCCAAGTCGGGCAAAGAGGCCAAGCGCCTGATCGCCGAAAACGGTGCCAAGCTGGACGATGCCCCCTTGACCGATGGCGGGTTGATGATTGACGCGGGCGCGCTGTCCTCGCCGATCAAGCTGAGCGCGGGCAAGAAACGTCACGCGCTGGTGCAGCTGGGCTGACCAAAACTCGACAAGCGCAAAACCGCCGCTCTTTCACGGGCGGCGGTTTTTCTTTGGTTAAAGCCAAAGCCAATCGATCAGGCTCAGCACCACAAAGACAGGTACCGACAGTCCGATCGCCAACAACAGGGCTGCAACCTTGGTCATTCGGGGACTGGGGGCCGATTTGCCATACACGCGTATCATGTAGGTCATTAACCGCGATTTAGGTTTCTGATGCGTTAATCGGGGCCATGTTCGATTTCGCTGTCTCTGCCCCCCTGCCCGCATTGCAACAAAGCCCAGAGTTCGCCGCAGTGCTCACGCGGTTTGGCAGGTCTCCGCTGCGGCTAGACGATGGGACACTGGCTCTGAAGCGTGGCCCGTGTTTGATGTTGTCGCGGTTTCAGACAGCTGTCCAGGACTTGCCGACGCAGCTGGCGGGTGTACACCTACCGATCTTGTTGAACCCAGACTACTCGGGTCCAGATCTATCGCAGATCGGGGCATTGCCCATTGTCAGCCCCGCGACCTGCGCCGAATTGGACCTGACGGGCGATCTGCGCGCAGGCTTGCATCAGAAATGGCGCAATCGGTTGAAGCAAGCGGAACAGCAAAATCTGCGAGTGACCCGCCAGAACATGCTCATCGAGCAGGACCACTGGCTGCTGCGCGAAGATGCCACCCGGCAACGTCAGCGTCGCTATCGCAATTGGCCTGTTGCGCTGACCTGTGCGTTTGCCGAAACGAACCCTGGCAAGGCCAAGCTGTTCACGGCCTTCGCCGACAAGACCCCGATTGCGGGGCTTCTGCTGCTGCGGCACGGCCCGGTGGTCACCTATCACGTGTCCCATACGACGGCGCGCGGGCGACACCATTCGGCGCAGAACCTGCTCTTGTGGACGGCGATGACCTGGGCTGCGCGCAAAGGTGCGCAGCGGTTTGACCTGGGCCTGATCTCGACCGAGGACGCGCCGGGGCTGGTGCGGTTCAAACTGGGCACCGGGGCCAAACCCCGCAAACTTGGCGGGACCTGGATATGGTGGCCGCCACTGGGCAAAACGCTGCGTCCCCTCGCCGCGTGGGACGCCAAGCTGATGCGTGATGGCTGGACAGGCTGACATCCGCGTGATTATTTGAACACATGTTCATATCACGGGGAGAGGAACCCAAAATGGAACTGTCCACTACGGCCGCAGTAGTAACTGGCGGCGCTTCGGGCCTGGGCGAAGCCACCGCCCGCCACTTTGCCAGCAAGGGCGCGCTGGTCACCATCCTGGACCGCGACGCCGAACGCGGCCCCAAGGTCGCCGAAGAGATTGGTGGCTATTTCGCCGCAACTGACGTCACCGACGAAGAATCCGTGGCAGCAGCCATCGCACATGCGATGGACAAGAT
The DNA here is from genome assembly GCF_900302455.1 of Falsiruegeria mediterranea M17. Classification (GTDB taxonomy): domain Bacteria; phylum Pseudomonadota; class Alphaproteobacteria; order Rhodobacterales; family Rhodobacteraceae; genus Falsiruegeria; species Falsiruegeria mediterranea. Next base: position 40,095 of record NZ_ONZG01000008.1, on the reverse strand, counting down.
GGGCAAGATCACCGCCTGTGTGAACTGCGCCGGCATTGCCTACGGCATCAAGACAGTCGGCAAGGATGGCCCACACCCATTGGATGCCTTTCAGCGCACCATCGACATCAACCTGGTGGGCACATTCAACGTCGCGCGTCTGGCCGCGATGGAAATGGGCCGGAACGAACCGGAGCCCGATGGCGCGCGCGGCGTGATCATCAACACCGCCTCGATCGCCGCGTTTGACGGCCAAAAGGGCCAAGCTGCCTATTCCGCCTCCAAAGGGGGTGTCGTGGGCATGACCCTGCCGATGGCCCGCGATCTGGCCTCGACCGGCATTCGCGTGAACACCATCGCGCCGGGCATATTCATGACGCCGATGCTGGCAGGTCTGCCCGAAGAGATTCAGGCATCGCTTGCCGCAGATGTGCCGAACCCTGCCCGCCTGGGCGATCCGGCGGAATACGGGCGTCTGGCCGGGTTCATGGTCGAGATGGGTTATCTGAACGGCGAAGTGATCCGCCTGGACGGCGCGCTGCGGATGCGGTGATGTCAGCGGGCGGTGTGAAGCTCGGATACGCGCCGCCCACCGTTCAAGCCCTTCAGGATGGCATCGACATTCGTTTGAACTGGAGCCGTCCCGTCCACCTTGATGTCATAGGTTCGACCGACATGGATCAATGCATGATCCAGCGCCGCGCTGCCAATCGGACGGTCTCCCCGCTCGCGCTCACGCGTATTGAGCACATCCAGATCGCAGTAAACGCCAACAAAGAGCACATCATGCCCCGCAAGGCTGGTCTTAAGCGTGTCGATCCACACTTGCTCTTCCAAAATATGATAGAAAATCAGATTGTTATCTGCATCTGCTGCGGCAGAGGCCATTGCATGCAGCCCGTCGAACACGCGGGCCCGATGCGCTTTCCAATCCAGATCACCTGACCGGAACCGATCCATTGGCAGGATGCCACCGTCGCGCAGATGATCGAGCGAGATGTGCCAGAACGGCGGGTCAGCTTTTGCTTGCACAGCCCGCGCCAAGGTGGATTTGCCGCTGCTGGAAGGACCGTTCAAAAGGATGACCTGCGCCACTTACCGCTCCCAGGCTAATTCGATCTCGACCAACCCGTCGTCCCCATCCCGCCGAGCGCCGGTCGGCGCGAACCCTTCGCGCCGATAAAACCGATGCGCTCCGGTGTTGGGCAAATGCGACCAGAGCGTCACGCGGTCCCGCCCCTGTTTCACCTGATCCAACAGCGCCTTGCCAACGCCCGATCCGGGCGCAGCGGTATAGAGCCCCATGACGCAGCCCTCCTCCACGTTGAAGGACAGATAGCCCGCGACCGGATCGCCCGCGACCCAGAACTCGCGCAATGGGATGCCAGCGTGGATCATATCCTCGATGGCTTGAGCACTGTGAAACCGCTCGATCCAGGGCGTTGCGTCGATCCAACTGTTCACGATCTCGGCGCACGCCGGGGCGTCGTCTTGTGTGGCCAGTCGGGTCGGTTGCGTCATGTTTCGGCCTTTTCTTCCAGTTCCAGCCATTCCTCTTCGGCGGCGGCGAGCTTTTCCTGCCGCTGCACCAAAGCATCGGTCGCTTTTTGGAACTTGACCGGTTCGCGGGTGAACAGCTCAGGATCAGCCATCAGCTCTTCGAGCTTGGCGATCTCGGCCTCCAGGCGCTCGATCTCGGCAGGCAGTTTTTCAAGGCGGTGTTTTTCGGTGTAGGACAGGCCCGATTTCGGCTTGGCCTCTTGCTTGGTCTTCGGCTTGTTAGCTTTTGACTTTGCAGGTTTTTCGCCCTCCAATGGACCACGTTGTGCGATATAATCACTCCAGCCACCTGCATACACGGTGGCACGGCCATTGCCCTCCATCGCGATTGTGGTTGTCGCAACGCGGTCCAGAAAATCACGATCGTGGCTGACCAACAGGACGGTCCCGTCATAGTCATCTAGCAACTCTTGCAGCAGGTCGAGCGTTTCGACGTCCAGGTCGTTCGTCGGTTCATCAAGCACCAACAGGTTCGAGCTTTGAGCCATCAGCTTGGCCAGCAGAAGCCGTGCCTTTTCACCGCCCGACAATGACCGAACAGGCGCGCGGGCCTGACGTTCGTCGAACAAAAAGTCCTTGAGATAGCCCACAACGTGTTTCGGCGTACCACGCACCATGACCTGATCGGCCTTGCCCGACACCCGCATGTCCGGATCGCCCGTCAGGCTGTCCCACAGGCTCATGTCCGGGTCGAGCTGCGCGCGGGCCTGATCAAAGACCGCAATCTCCAGGTTGGTGCCCTGCTTGACCGTGCCTTCGTCGGGGGGTTCCTGCCCCAACAAAACCTTGAGCAACGTGGTCTTGCCGACGCCGTTAGGACCAACAAATGCGATCCGGTCGCCACGCTGCACCTTGAGGTCAAAGTCGCGTGCGATCTGCTTTTCGCCATAAGATTTGGCGATGCCCTCAACCTCGATCACCTTGCGACCCGATTTGGGGCCTGAATCCAGCGCAAAATCCGCAGTACCCTGCCTTTTGATCTGACTGGCTCGTTCTGCGCGCAGATTTTGTAAGGCCCGCACCCGACCCTGGTTGCGTTTGCGGCGTGCACTGATGCCCTCGACGGCCCAACGGGCCTCGGATTTGATCAGGCGGTTCAGCTTGTGGCGCTGCATGTCCTCTTCTTCCCAGACCTGATCGCGCCAGGCCTCGAAGGCTTCGAACCCTTTCTCCTGCCGCCGTACCTGTCCCCGATCAATCCACAGAGTCGCGCGGGTCAGCGCTCGCAGGAACGCGCGGTCGTGCGAGATCAGGACATAGCCCGCCCGCGTCGCGCCCATTTCGCGCTCGAGCCAGGCGATCGCTTCGATGTCCAGATGGTTGGTGGGTTCGTCCAGCAGCATCAGATCGGGCGCTTCGGCCATCAGCTTGGCCAGGGCCGCACGGCGGCGTTCGCCACCCGAGGCCGTTTCGACCGCGCGTGCGGGGTCGAATTTCAGCCCTTCACCCGCGCGTTCCACCTTATAAAGTTCACCCGGTTCCAGTGCGCTGGTGGCGTAGTCACCCAAGGTGGCAAACCCCTCCATCGTGGGGTCCTGCTCCATGTAACCGACGGATTTACCGGGCGGCACAACGATGGTGCCCTCATCCGGTTCCACCAAGCTGGCCATGACCTTCATCAGGGTGGATTTGCCCGAGCCGTTGCGGCCCACAAGAGCCACGCGGTCGCCCGGCTGAACAACCAGATCGAGTTCGGAAAACACCGGGTTGCCGCCGAAAGTCAGCGAAATTCCGGACATCTGCAAAAGAGGTATCGTAGACATGACTGCTGACTATGTCAGCAGAAGGCCCGTTGCAACAAGATCAGGTGGCGCTGCCCGCTACACCGCGCAGCAGTTTCTTGCGGGCTGGTGGAATCGCCTGGATTTCAACCCCGGTAAAGACGTGCAGCGTGTTCATCTGATTGTCGACAACCGCATGATCGCTGACCCAGCCGCCCATCATAAGATAAGTGCGCAGCAAGGGTGGCATCCGAAGCATCGCCTTTTTGGCGTCCGGCTTGCGCCGCAGCCGGGCGGCATAGCGGAACACGTTGGGCGCCTTGACCCGTGGCAACCAGCGTTTGGGGGCCAGGTGGCGGTGCTTGAGCATCGCAAAGGCGTCCAGATACTCCTCTGTCGCGGTGCCTGCAAAGGACGAGCAGCCAAACAGCATCTCGATTCCGTTGTCATCGACAAAGGTTGTCATCGCACCCCAGGCCACACGCAGGATATCGGGATCGTTGAGTGTGGGGTCGATGCAAAACCGCCCCATTTCAACCATACGGCCCTGAAAGCCGCCAAGCGCAGAGAGGTCATAGAATTGGGCAGAATAGCTGCGGGCAACCTCATGCCCGCCCGCCATGGTGAGCATACGGAAGCAACACACCAACTGGCCTGTTTCGGTATCCTCGATCAGGATGTGCGCACAAATGTCGTCGAAATCGTCCCGGTCCAGCGCATCCGTACCAAAGGCCCCTGTGCGCAGCCGTTGTGCCGCCAGAACATCGTCAGCCCCATGGCCAACACGGGCGCGGTACCGACCTCCGCTCAGAAGTGTCCCAGATGCCAAGATCCCGTTCCTCCGCACGATCACGTCAAAACCGTAGCCAAGCCTCGCCTAGCATACAAGATGTGACACCGTGGTGACGACCTTTGGGGTTACTGGTTCAGGACCGAGCCCGGGTTGAAGTTGCCCAGGTTGCCAAGCAGCTGACGCAGGAATGTCTTGTCCTCGATGCTCGAATCCGTCACGCGGCGTTCCAGTGGAACCACGCGGCCATCAGCCAGGCTGAACCGTTCGATGTTGCGCACCACGCCGCGTTGATCAAAGCTGATCGCGACCAACTGGCGCGAAACCACTTCCGGCTTGCGAGGGCCATAGTGGCGCATCCGGGTCGAGACATAATAGTAGCCGCTCTCTTCAAGAATGCCCGCAGAACTCGGAGCCCCTACGGCCTGAATCACGCTGTCGCGGGTGTCGACGCCAACCTGCACCTGCGCCAGATCCTCTTCGGATGGAACATAGCCATGGTTGCGATAAATCGAGGTACAGGCTGTCAGGACCCCCACCGTTGCACCCAGAATTGCAATACGGTACGCCGGTTTCAGCAGGTCTGCGGTCTTGAACATATCTGCCCTCTTGCCTTGGCTAAGTGCGCCTTTTATCCCGATTATAGAAACCGAGCCTCTGGTTCAACCAACGAAAGTTGTTTCATGACCGACAAAACCGTGTGGCGGGTCGCGGATCTGCCGCAGAACGCCCCAACTTCTTTTGCTGTGCGCCCTGACGCCGACACCCTGCGCCAGATCCAGGACCAGCTGGGGCTGCTGGGGCTGCGCAAACTCAGCTTTGCAGGCAAGATCACCGCCAGCGGCAAGAAAGACTGGGAAATTCGCGCGGATCTGGGCGCCACTGTCGTGCAACCTTGTGTCGTCACGCTAGAGCCTGTGACCACGCGTCTGGACACGCTCGTGCGGCGTATTCTTCTGGCCGAATGGGACGCCCCCGAAGAGGCCGAGGTCGAAATGGCCGAAGATGACGAAGCCGATCAATTGGGCACGGAAATCGACGTCTTTGCAATGATGGTCGAGGCTCTGGCGCTAAGTCTACCTGAATATCCACGCGCGGATGGGGCCGAGTTGGGGCAGTTGAATGTCACCGAACCCGGCAAGGCGGCGCTCACCGACGAGGACGTCAAACCCTTTGCGGGTCTTGCAGATTTGCGCGATAAGCTGAAAAAAGAGGAATGACAGGGCCTGTGAAAGCTGTCATAGCAGGCCTGCAGAAAAACACCCTTGCGCAAATCGAGAATCGCAGTATTTTCGCGCGCTCATCGGATTTACGGTTGGACATTGCCGCGGCTCAGGCCTAAACGCGCGTCACACCAAGAGAACGAACACTGAAACTCGGCCCAAGGAAGTGTTTCCCAGGCCCTCTGAGACAAAGGTTGAGACAATGGCTGTCCAACAGAACAAAGTATCCAAGTCGCGCCGCAACAACCGTCGTGCGCACGATGCGCTGGTTGCTGCTAACCCGAACGAATGCCCCAACTGTGGTGAGCTGAAACGCCCCCACCACGTTTGCGCATCGTGCGGCCACTACGACGACCGTGAAGTCGTTGCACAGGCCGACGAGATCGATCTGGAAGACGACGCAGCCTAAGTCCTTGCAGGTACAGGCCACGCATTAATGACTGCTCAGCCCGATCAGATCGGCACTCCCGCCGGGCGCATCATTATCTCGGTTGACGCAATGGGCGGAGACGCCGGTCCGTCGGTCGTGGTGGCAGGTATTGCACAGTCTGCAGACAAGAACCCTGACATCGGGTTCATCCTGCACGGCCCCGAGGACACATTGCGCCCATTGGTCGCCAAGCGACGCATCCTAGATGGACGCGTCGCTTTTCGCGATTCTCAGGACGTTGTCACAATGGAGGACAAGCCGAGTCAGGTTGTACGCCATGGCAAGGGCACCTCGATGTGGTCGACGCTGGAATCGGTGCGCAGCGGCGAAGCCGCCGGCGCGGTCTCTTGTGGCAACACGGGCGCCCTGATGGCGTTGAGCATGATGCGTCTGCGCAAGCTGCCAGGCGTGAACCGTCCTGCCATCGCGGTTTTGTGGCCTTCGACCAACCCGCAGGGGTTCAATGTGATGCTGGATGTGGGCGCGGATATTCGGGCCGACGCCAAGGATTTATTGCAATATGCGCTGATGGGTGCGTCTTACGCCCGCAATGGGCTGGAGTTGATGCGCCCGCGCATCGGCCTGCTGAATGTGGGCACCGAAGAGCACAAGGGGCGACCCGAGTTGAAAGAGGCGCACGCCATGATCTCGGAGTTTGCCGAAGCGGCAAATTTCGAATTCGTGGGCTTTGTCGAAGGCGGAGACATTCCCGGCGACAAGGCTGACGTCATCGTGACTGACGGTTTCACCGGAAATGTTGCGATCAAGACAGGCGAAGGCACCGCCAGCCTGATCGGACAACTGCTGCGCCAAGCATTCAAGTATTCACCTCTGTCACGCCTGGCTTCGGTACTGGCTATTACTTCGCTCAACCGCTTGAAAAAACGTATTGATCCGCGCCGGGTCAATGGAGGGGTCTTTTTGGGCCTCAACGGAACTGTGGTGAAATCCCACGGCAGCGCGGACGCCACCGGCGTGTCCTCTGCCGTCAAGCTGGCGTTTACGCTGGCGCAATCGGGATTCGCCGAAAAACTGGCTGCACGGGTTGCATCCACCGTCGAGCTTACCCAAGATGAAGCTCACCCAGCGTCAGCAGACGCAAAAGGACAAGAAGGGCAATAACAACCCATGACAGGCCGTGCAGTCGTCACAGGAGTCGGGCACTATTTGCCCGAACGCATCGTTCCCAATTCCGAGTTCGAGGCGACCCTAGATACGTCCGATGAATGGATTCGCGCCCGTTCCGGCATCGAGCGGCGGCATTTCGCAGCCGAAGGCGAGACCACGTCGCAATTGGCGGCCAACGCGGCCCGCGCGGCTTTGGCCGACGCAGGGCTTGAGGCCGACGACATCGACGCCATCGTGGTGGCCACATCGACGGCTGACCTGACCTTCCCTTCTGCGGCCACCATGGTGCAGTCAGCGCTTGGCATGACCCGTGGTTTTGCCTTTGACGTCCAAGCGGTTTGCGCGGGCTTTGTCTATGCGCTCAGCAACGCCAACGCGTTGATCGTGTCCGGTCAGGCGGATCGGGTGCTTGTCATCGGGGCCGAAACCTTTTCTCGCATCATGGATTGGACCGATCGTTCGACCTGTGTCCTGTTTGGCGACGGCGCCGGTGCGCTGGTGTTGGAAAAGCAAGACAGCCCCGGTACCAACGAAGATCGCGGTATCCTGTCAGTCGACCTGAATTCTGACGGGCGCTACAAAGATCTGCTCTACGTCGACGGTGGTGTTTCGACCCACACCACCGGTCACCTGCGGATGCAAGGCAATCAAGTATTCCGGCATGCCGTTGAAAAACTGGCCAAAACTGCCGAATCGGCATTGGATAAGGCAGGCCTGAACAGCACCGACGTCGATTGGATCGTACCGCATCAGGCCAATATTCGCATCATCCAGGGCACCGCCAAGAAGATGGGCCTGCCCATGGACAAGGTGGTCGTCACGGTTCAGGACCACGGCAACACGTCGGCTGCTTCGATCCCGCTTGCCTTGTCGGTTGGCAAATCGCGCGGTCAGATCAAATCCGGCGATCTGATTGTTACCGAAGCCATCGGCGGCGGTCTGGCCTGGGGCGCGGTTGTTCTGCGCTGGTGATCCAGCACAGATGACCTTGCGGAAACGTGGCGCGATGCAGCGCAAAGCGCCCGACGCAATTCATTGATATTGACAGGGAAATTCCCGACCCCCTATGCTCTGGCAAGAACATGGGGGATGGTATGGGTGAAAAAACTCTCACACGGATGGATCTGAGCGAAGCGGTTTTCCGCGAAGTTGGCCTGTCGCGCAACGAAAGCGCACAACTGGTCGAGAGCATGCTCGAACATATGTCGGACGCTCTGGTCCGTGGCGAACAGGTAAAGATTTCTTCATTCGGTACCTTTAGCGTACGGGACAAATCGGCCCGCATCGGTCGGAACCCGAAAACGGGCGAAGAGGTGCCAATTCAGCCCCGCCGCGTTCTGACCTTTCGGCCTTCGCATTTGATGAAAGACCGGGTCGCGGCCGGAAATCGAAAATAGCTTTAGGAATTCGTACACATGAGCAAATCACCTGATGCCTTTCGCACCATCAGCGAAGTTGCGGAGTGGCTGGGGATTCAGGCCCATGTGTTGCGATTTTGGGAAAGCAAGTTCACCCAGGTCAAACCTGTCAAACGTGCAGGCGGGCGCAGGTATTATCGCCCAGCCGACATGCTGCTGCTTGGTGGCATCAAACGGCTGCTCCATGATGACGGGCTGACCATCAAGGGCGTCCAGAAGATCTTGCGTGAACAGGGCGTGGGCCATGTGTCCGAGCTGTCGCAAGGCTTGGACGAGACCGCCGCGCCCGAACCGATCCAGGTTGCAGACGACACCGTTGTGCAACTGCACGCCAGAGGCGTGCCAGAGGAGGCGACAAACGGTCAGATGGGCATGGACCTTCCTGCCCCGGACACCGCGGTCGAGCCTCTGGAACAAGAGCTGCCTTCGTTCCTGACCAAACCGTCCCGAATCAAGACCGAATTGCCGTCTGAACCCGCAGCAGAGCCTAAGCAGGCTTCGCTTGAAATCGACCCGGTGGTCGATGCGACATCAGAGCCTGCACCGGCCGAGGAGGTGGTCGAAGCCGAATCTGCAATCCCGGCGATCGAAGAATCGGTCGATGACCTTGCAGTGCCCTCTCCTGCTCCTCAGCCCAGGCCCCTCATCGTTCAGGTGGCTAACGTTCCCGCTGATGACGCGATTGAGGCCGACCCAGGTCTGCTTTCCAATCTTGTAGCTCTCGAAACACTGACGCCCCAACAAGCAGGTGAGCTCAAGCCCCTGGCGATTGAGTTGCGCGCCTGGATCGAGCGGCAAGAGGCAATTTCGGCTGGATGAAAAAAGGCAATGTTTTCCTCTTGCCCCTGCCGTGAAAACCATTATGAAGCTCACATCGTCGGGCTATGGCGCAGCCTGGTAGCGCGTCCGTCTGGGGGACGGAAGGTCGCAGGTTCGAGTCCTGCTAGCCCGACCAAATCACACCGACGATACAATCTGAGGCGACCCCGAATGGGGAGCCGGACCGGGTGCCGGGGCCTCTGCCAAGGGGGAGAGGCCGGATGACAGGCGTGTGTCCAAATCAGCAAATCGAAACCATGATTGCGAGTGGTGCCATCGGTGCCGAGGTTGCCGTTCTGCCTGAACAGATCCAACCCGCAAGCCTGGATCTGCGTTTGGGTACAGTGGCTTACCGCGTGCGCGCCTCATTCCTGGCCGGTGACGGCAACACCGTCGCGGACCGCCTGCGTGAGTTTGAGATGCACCGCATTGATTTGACCCAAGGCGCGGTTCTGGAAAAGGGCTGCGTCTATCTGGTGCCGCTGCTCGAATCTCTGGCCCTACCAAATGACATGAGCGCTGTGGCAAATGCCAAAAGCTCAACCGGACGATTGGACCTGCTGACGCGGACCATCACCGATGGCGGGACCGAGTTCGACCGGGTGCCAGCAGGCTATACAGGGCCGCTCTATGCCGAAATCTGCCCCCGCTCCTTTTCTGTGCTGGTGCGCCCCGGCATGCGTCTCAATCAGATCAGGTTCCGCCAGGGTCAGGCCGTGTTGTCGGACGCCGAGCTGACCGCGCTGCACGCAGACACACCACTGGTGGATGGCGAGGCTGTGATTCAGGACGGGTTGGGCTTTTCGGTCGACCTGCGCCTGCAAGACACCGATCTGGTGGGTTACCGCGCCAAGCCTCATACCGGTGTCATCGACCTGGATCGGATTGGTCAATACGATCCGGCCGAATATTGGGAAGAGGTGCGCAGCAGCGACGGCCGTATCATCCTGGACCCCGGCGCGTTCTACATTCTGGTCAGCCGCGAGGCGGTGCATATCCCGCCGCAGTACGCCGCAGAAATGGCACCCTATCTGGCGATGGTTGGTGAGTTTCGGGTGCACTACGCAGGGTTCTTCGACCCCGGCTTCGGGCACGCTGCAGCCGGTGGCACCGGGTCGCGTGGCGTGCTCGAAGTCCGCTGCCATGAGGCACCGTTTGTGCTGGAACACGGTCAGGTCGTTGGACGTTTGGTCTATGAACGGATGTCAGAGCTACCCACACAGCTCTATGGTGCAGGGATCGCGTCGAACTATCAGGGCCAGGGGTTGAAACTGTCCAAGCACTTCAAAAGCGCTGGATAACACCCTCACTTCCAAGCAAAAATTGGAGCTCAAGACGCGACCCCAATGGCCAGAGACACCAACCTCCGAGCGCAGCGAGGCCCGGCCCAACGGGAGGAGATGTTTCGTCAGAAACAATGACGACGGGCGGGAGCGCCCCCGGAACACCCTAACGTGGCCTTCATCCTTGCGAGTTGTTCCGCGCCGCGCGCCGGGCTTGACGGATGGCGCGAATGCGTTCGCGTTCTTGCTGTTCTGGTGTCAGTTCGGTCTCACCGCCGGGTTTCGCCTGTTTGGGTGCTTTGGGTTTGCCGATCTTTGCGGCGGCATCGAACCCGGCATTCACGCCGGAATTGATCAAACGACGCATCACCGTTCGCATGATCATATTGATGATCTGGTTCGTGTTCATGGCATTTGCCTTTGATGTCTGCTCACGTTCAATCTACACGGATCCGGCCGATTTTCCATGCAGAACCGATCACTCTTCTTCGAAGAGCTCCGGCTGACCATCATCAGCGTCATCCTCGTTTCTATCCTCACCCAACGGCATGGACCCGGGCGGGGGACGATTTTCGAGCAGACCCGCAGCACGCAATTCCTTGAGCCCAGGCAGGTCGCGGGCGCTCTCCAAACCGAAATGATCCAGAAACACAGGCGTCACGACAAAGGTCACCGGTCGGCCCGGTGTCATACGGCGACGCCCCAGGCGGACCCACTCCATCTCGATCAATTGGTCGATCGTACCGCGTGACACTGACACGCCACGAATCTCTTCGATTTCGGCACGGGTGCAGGGTTGATGATAGGCGATGATTGCCAGCGTCTCGATCGCGGCCCGGCTGAGCTTGCGGGTCTCGACCGTCTCTTTCTGCATCAAAAAGCCCAGATCCGGCGCGGTGCGCACGGCCCAAGCCTCGCCCACGCGGACAACCCGGACGCCGCGCCCTTCATAGCGGTTTCGCAAATGCTCCAGCGCCTGCCCTGCATCGCAGCCATGCGGCATTCGGTGCTCTAGATCTCGCACGGTCACCGGTTCGGCGCTGGCAAACAGCACCGCCTCGACCATCCGTTCCTGCTCGGCCATAGGTGGGGCTTCGAACAGGCTGTCAATTTCGCCTTCGGTCTTGTCCGTCACGCTTGGTCTTTCCTTTTCCGCAAGTGGATCGGGGCAAAGCTGTCCGATTGCTTGATCTCCAGGTGTCCTTCCTTGACCAACTCCAGCGAGGCCGCAAAGGTTGCCGCCGTGGCCGAGCGTCGGCGCATCGGATCCGCGCCCCAACCTTCGGGCAGGTAGCTGACCATATCCGTCCAACTGCCCGCAAATCCGATCAGACCCCGCATCCGGTCCAGCGCCTGCTCCATCGTGAAGACCGAGTCGCGATCCATCACAAACGGGCGGAATTCATCCCGGGTACGGATGCGCGCGTAGCCCTGCATCAAGTCCAGTAGGGTCGCGGAATAGGTCACGGTACGAATTCGGGTCACATCCTCGCCCTGCCCGCGGGCAAAAAAGTCGCGCCCGAGTCGATCTTGCCCCATCAATCGGGCGGCCGCATCGCGCATGGCTTGCAGTCGCTCCAGCTGAAACGCCAGATGAGCCGCCAGCTCCTCTCCCGTTGGTCCCTCTTCGGTGGGATCAGGTGGCAGCAGCAGCCGGGATTTGAGGAACGCCAGCCAAGCTGCCATCACCAAGTAATCCGCTGCCAGTTCGATCCTCAACTCCTTGGCCTTTTCCACAAAGGCCAAGTACTGCCGTGCCAGCTCCAGAACGGAAATTTTGCGCAGGTCTACTTTTTGCGTGCGTGACAGTGTCAGCAGCACATCCAGGGGCCCTTCGAACCCGTCCACGTCGACAATCAGCGCCTCGGCTGCAAGCCGTTCGGCCACCGATGTCTGATCTTCGGTGAAAAGGTTATCCGTCATACACCTGCCCGTTCATGAGCTGAGATAGTTCCGCCTCGGCGGCCTCTATGTCAAGCTCATCGGGCTTTCGACGCGCGGCCAGGGCGCGGTCAGCGCGGATTTGCGCGGCATCCGTCATCTCTCCGGCGGCCTCTGCCGCCTCAGTGCGATCCGACAACGGACCGTTGCAATGCAGAACCACATCGCAGCCCGCGGCAATTGAGGCGCGCGCGCGTTCGGCCAGCGTCCCCTCAAGCGCCTGCATCGAGATGTCATCAGTCATGATCAGCCCATCAAAACCGATGTCTTCGCGGATCAGCTGCATCATGCGGTTCGAGATCGTGGCCGGTTGCGGGTCGATGCGGCCGTACACGAGGTGCGCTGTCATACCCAGAGGCAGATCGTTGAGCACACGGAACGGCTCAAAATCGGTATCGAATAGCTCTTCAGGTTCCTGATCCACGCGCGGCAGATCATAGTGGCTGTCGAGCGTCGCCCGACCGTGACCAGGAATGTGTTTGACGATGGGCAGAACGCCCCCGTCCAGATGCGCGTCGGCAACCGCGCGGCCCAAATTGGATACGTCAGCGGGTGTTTCGCCGTAACAGCGGTTGCGCAGAAATTCGTGAGTTTCATCGACCGCGATGTCGACCATCGGCGCGCAATTGCTGTCGATGCCCATCGAAAAAAGTTCATGCGCGATCAGACGATACCGCAGATACATGGCCCGCACGGCGTGACCTCCGGCGATCTGTGCGTGGTCCAGCGGCGGCAACCATTGGCGGGCCAACGGCGGGCGCAGGCGCTGCACGCGTCCACCCTCTTGATCAATGGTGATCGGACAGTTGTAACCCACCGTTTCGCGCAACTCATCACAGAGCGCGCGGATTTGGTCGGCAGTGTCGATGTTTCGGGCAAACAGGATGAACCCAAAGGGGTTCACCGCGCGATACAGGGCTTTCTCCTCGTCCGTGAGGCGCAGCCCCTCGGCCCCGAGGATCGAGGCGCCAAACCTCATCGGGTGGTGACCGGGATACAGTCGGCGCGGTCCGCAACCAGGGCCGAACAGAACCGGCGTGCGTCGCTCAGGTCATCAAACCCCATAGCGCGCAGGCGATAGAAGGTGCGTCCGCCGCTGCTGGCCTTTTGGATCACGCGCTTCTTGCCGTCCATGTAGTCGCCAAATCGGGTATTCAGGTGGTCCCACTCAGCACGGGCCACTTCGGGCGTGTCATAGGCGCCAAGCTGGGCCAGGCGGGTGCCGACCGGCAAGCTTTCGGGGTCTACATCCAGACCGGCTGCGGTTTCCACGGCCGCATTGATGGCCGCATTCAGGGTCGCGGTTTCCGTCGCTGTAGACGGCACAGCGCGGGCCGGGCGCACTTGCGGGCGCAGAGATTGACGTAGACCCGGCGCATTCACAACGGCCGGATCAGGCTGCAACGCGGCCAAATCGACCGGATCAATGGCTACATCATTTTCGATCACATCGGTCAGAGAGACCGGGTTGGGCTGCTCGATGGCGGCCAATTGCGTCTCCTCGGTCGGTGCAGGATCGCTGCTTTCGACCAGCGGCTCGACCCCTTGGGTCAGCTCAGCGACCAGCGCATCAACGGCGCCATTCTGGAACGATGTGACAGCCTCTTCGGACAGAGAAACAGGCTGAGAAACGGGCTGACCTGGGTCCTGCAGCGCGACCGGTGTCGGCTCCAGATCGCCCATTGGGGTGTCATCTTCGCTAAGCGAGACAGGTTTGGGGGCCAGAACCAGGCGGTCTGGCGGCGGGGCGGCTGTGCCTTGGGCTGCGACGGTATTGACGGCCAGGCCCTGATGATCGGCAGGCGTGCCGCCGGGGCTGGCAGGTTGTACTCGCATCGGCCCTTCGATGGCACGAACAACCGGTACGCCACTTACATCGCGGCTGACCAGTTTGTACCCCCAGATGCCCACGCCGACCACCAACGCCACAGAGGCGACCGCCCCCATCAACGCGGCGATCTGGCCGAATTTCCCTGATTCACCCTCGGGTTCGGGATAGATGTCCTCAACATACTCCGACGCCTCCAATTGGGGCATCTGATAGGTGTAATTCACCTGTTGCGGGGGCACCTGCCCCGAGTAATCAAAACTAGCCATGTCCGCCTCACTGCCCCGATTGCACGGACGTTGCCGTGCTCAGGTTCTCTTGTCGTCTGCCTCAGACCGGCGGCTTGGCGAGTTTTTTATCGCATTTCTTGCGCCGGTTTCACCCCAAGAATACCAAGGCCAGCCGAAATCACAACGGCAACTGTCTGTGCCAACGCAATTTTTGACTGACTTGTGGCGGCATCGCCATCCTGGATGAATCGCAGCTCGTGCAATCCGTTGCCACGGTTCCAAAGCGCGTGGAAATCGCCAGCCAATTCATAGAGGTAGAAGGCAACGCGATGCGGTTCGTTGGTGCGGGCAGCAATCTCGACCAGGCGTGGCCATTCGGCCAGCTTCTTGGCCACGGCCAGCTCGGCCTCATGCCCCACCTTGGCCAGATCGGTCGCTTTCAAAGTCGCCTCATCCGTTGCTATTCCGGCCTCGGCGGCACGACGCAGAACGCTTTGGATCCGGGCATGCGCATATTGCACGTAGAACACCGGGTTCTCTCGGCTTTGCTCCAGCACCTTGTCGAAATCGAAATCGAGCGACGCGTCATTCTTGCGAGTGAGCATCACGAACCGCGTCACATCCGAGCCGACCTGATCGACCACATCGCGCAGGGTGACAAAGTTGCCAGCACGCTTGGACATCTTGAACGGCACGCCGTTTTTCCAAAGCTTCACCAGTTGCGTCAGCTTGATGTCCAGCGGCACCTTGCCATCCGACAGCGCCGAAACAGCCGCTTTCATCCGCTTGACGTAACCGCCATGATCAGCCCCGAACACATCAATAAGTTCGTCGAACCCACGGGAAACCTTGTCAAAATGGTACGCAATGTCTGGCGCAAAATAGGTCCAGCTGCCGTCGGATTTCTTAACCGGACGGTCGACGTCATCGCCATGTTCGGTAGATTTGAACAGCGTCTGCTCGCGCGGTTCCCAATCCTCGGGCTTTTTGCCCTTTGGCGGCTCCAGCACGCCTTCATAGATCAGACCCTTGCTGTCTAGGCTTTCCAACGCAGCCTCAATCCGGCCCGTGCCATAAAGCGATTTTTCCGAGAAGAAGACATCCATCTCGATGCCAAGCTGCGCCAGATCCGAGCGGATCAGATCCATCATCGCGTCGGTGGCAAAATTGCGGATCTCTTCGAGCCAAACCTCTTCGCCCTGGCCGACATAGGCATCGCCCACCTTGTCCTTAAGCGTCTGACCAACTTCGACCAGATACTCACCCGGATAGGTGCCATCGGGGAATTCGACCGCTTCACCGTGCGCCTCCAGATACCGCAGGTACACAGACCGCGCGAGGACATCGACCTGCGCGCCACCGTCATTGATGTAGTATTCGCGGGTCACGTCGTAGCCTGCGTAATCCAGCAGGCTCGCCAGAGCATCACCAAACACCGCGCCACGGGTGTGGCCCACGTGCAACGGACCGGTGGGGTTGGCCGAGACATATTCGACGTTAACCTTTTTGCCCTGCCCCATGCCTGAGCGACCATAAGCCATGCCCTGCTCCAGGATCGCGGACAGAACACCATGCCAGGCGCTGTCGGCCAGACGCAGGTTCAGGAAGCCCGGGCCAGCAACCTCGGCTGAAGTCACGCGCGCATCATCAGCCAGTTTGGCGGCCAGAGCATCCGCTATGTCGCGCGGTTTCATCTTGGCAGGCTTGGCCAGCACCATGGCGGCATTGGTCGCCATGTCGCCATGGGCGGCATCGCGCGGCGGCTCCACCGCGACATTGTCAAAGCTCAGCCCCTCAGGCAGGGTCCCTTCGGCCTGCATTTGCGCAAGCGCGTCCAGCACGAGGCTGCGGATCTCGGAAAACAGGTTCATTGCGATGTCCTTTTGCTTGGATGGCGGTTTACCACGCAAAGCGCCAAGGTCAATGTCAGCGCGCATAAGGTTTCACTTGGCCTGTGCCATTTCCCGGTTAGGGTCAGGACCAGTCAACCGAATGGAGCGTTTCATGACATTTGCACGAACGGCAGCCCTCTGCGTCGCCTTGCTGTCCCCCCTGCACATTGTGGCCGAGATTGCTGCGCCTTCTGGTCCCGTTCTGGTGACACTGGGCGGTGCGGTTGGCGAAAGCAACCTGCCCGCGCGCGGTGTGGATGATGGCGGGTTGTTCGGATTTCTCGAGGTCGCATTTGACACAGCTGTTGGTCTGGATACGGCCATGCTGGGCAGCTTGCCACAGCACACAATCTCAATCCTTTATGGCCCTGAAGACAGTCAGCGGGAGTACGCGTTTTCCGGGCCTTCTTTGGCGGATGTAATGGCCCTGGCCGGGGCAAGCGGCAAATCGGCCCTGCCGATGGCCATGGATGGCTATCAGACCGAGATCCCCTGGGACATGATCCAGCGTCTGAACCCGATCCTGGCCACGCATGCGGACGGCGCGCCGATGGGGATTGGCAGCTATGGTCCGACAATGGTGGTCTTTCCACCCACCGACAATGCCGAAGACGCAGAGGCCATTCCCGCAAAGCAGGTCTGGGCCATCGCCTATATCGGGATCGAGTGATCAGACCCGCGCAGGATCGCTCCCGGTCAGACGAGCGTGGTCCTGCAGCGCAAAGCGATCGGTCATGCCCGCGATGTAATCCGAGACAATCCGCGCCAATGCCGTCTCATCACCGGCAGCCTCGATGTCGGCATGCCAGCGTGCGGGCATCTGCTTGGGATCATTCAGATAAATCGGGAACAGCTCTTCAACGACCTTGGACACTTCGGCCCGTTTCACCATGACCGATGGCGCGCGATACATGCGTGTAAACAGGAATTTGCGGATCACCTTGAGCTGCGCCCAAAGCTGAGGTGAGAACTGCACCACCGGATACCCCAGCAGGCGCACATCTTCGACGCTTTCAGCACCGGAACCTGCCAGTAGCGCCCGAGAGGTGTCGATCACATCGCTCACCATCACACCAAACACCCGCCGCAGCGCCTCGTGCCGCCTGCGGTAGGCGTCAGTGTCGGGATACATCCGGTCGACTTCGGCGTAACACGCGCCGACAATGGGCAGTTCGGCGATCTCGTCATCTGTGAACAACCCCGCCCGCAGCCCATCGTGCAGGTCGTGATTGTTGTAAGCGATGTCATCTGACAGCGCCGCCACCTGCGCCTCGGCACTGGCATGGGTGTGCAGCTCTAGGTCGAACCCGGTATTGCATTCGGCCAGAGCCCAGGGCAGTTCCCCCGTCACTGGTCCGTTGTGTTTAGCAATCGCTTCAAGGGTTTCCCACGTCAGGTTCAGACCATCGAACTCGGCATAGTGCCGTTCCAGGTTGGTGACGATGCGGATGGCCTGCGCATTGTGATCAAACCCGCCATACGGCAGCATCATCTCGTGAAGCGCATCCTCACCGGTGTGGCCAAAGGGCGTGTGGCCCAGATCATGGGCCAGCGCCACCGCCTCGGTCAGTTCGGGGTTCAACCCCAAAGCGCCCGCGATTGTGCGCGCCACCTGTGCCACCTCGATCGAATGCGTCAGCCGCGTGCGGTAATTGTCGCCCTCATGTTCGACAAAGACCTGCGTCTTGTGCTTGAGCCGCCGAAACGCGCTTGCATGAATGATACGGTCCCGGTCCCGCATAAAGCAGGAGCGAAAACTGCTCTCCTCCTCAGGAACCAAACGCCCCCGCGCCCGGTCCGGATCCGAGGCAAAACCTGCCCTCATGTGCAGCCTCGTCCTTGTCGCCTGTCCTTGAGACTTCTATATTGCACAACGCAGCATAAAGAAACCGTTGGAGTCCGGCATGAATCTGCCTCCCAAAGTCACAGACCGCGCCTTTGCCCGCCTTGCCGAAATCGGCGCGTCCGATCAGGGTCAAGCCCTGCGCGTGGCCGTCGAAGGTGGCGGATGTTCGGGCTTTCAGTACGAGATTGCGCTGGACGCACCCGGCACCGACGATCTGATCCTTGAGGGTCAGGGCGAAAAGGTTGTCGTCGATGCCGTATCGCTGCCGTTTCTGGAAAACGCAGTGATCGATTTCACCGAAGAATTGATCGGCGCGCGCTTTGTGATCGAAAACCCCAACGCCACATCTTCTTGTGGTTGCGGAACATCATTCTCGATGTAAACCAGACCGTTACGGATCTGTCTTAAAGTTTCGCACCAAGGTATCCTCTGCCTGTTCCGGGGCGAATTGCTCCCACACCAGATAGAGGCCCGAGACCATGACAATGGCCACGCCCAGAAGGGTCGCGGTTGTCGGCAGTTCGCCAAAAAACACCGCCCCCAGGATCACCATCCAGACAAATTGCAGGTTCATCAGCGGCGTCACCACATAGACCGCAAGTTTGCGCAACGACAAGACCAGGACCCAACGGGCCGAAAACAGCACGGCGGCGTAGACCACCACCCACGCCAGATCAAACAGCGGCATAGGCACCCAGACAAAAGGCAACACCGCCCCCATCGCCACAAAAAGCGCGAGGTTCGGGTAAAACACCTGCGCCAACACGTTCGACTCATGTCGGCCGATGTAACGCGACATCACAATCGACAGCGTTCCGAACACGGCAGCGCCCAGGCCAAACAGATGGCCAGTCGTCACCGCCTGCAAACCGCCTGGGAAAAGGCTAAGCACCCCGATGAACCCCGCCGTCAGCGCAAACCAGGCCGAGGGGCGCACTTGCTCGCGCAGGATCAGGCCTGACATCAACCCCGACAACAGCGGCATCAACCCGATGAACAGAAAGACATCGGCCAAGGGCAGCGCCCCAAAAGCGTTGAAGAAACAGACCGCCGCCAACACCGTGGCCCCAGATCGCACTGCCATCGCCCGGGGACTGCGGGTTCGCAGACCTTGTTGTTGTGAGGGCAAGCGATCCATCAACAGGCTCAGCGCCACAACGATCAGCCCGGACAGGCAAAACAGCTGAGGCGCCGCATAGCCACCCGCGATCAGTTTGGTGATCGCGTCGGCGGATGAAATCAGAATTGTGTAAAGCGCGACCAGAGCCGCGCCAATTAGTGAGGCCCTCATAGAGCAGCTCCACGCAGGCCGGTCCGCGAGAAGGCCCTGAAAAAGCTGTCAAATTTATCAGAGCTCTCTTCAGCCTCGGCCAGGATGTCGTGGCCCATCTCGCTGAGAGACGGCTCAATCCTCAGACGCATCACCTGCCAGTCATCACAGCGGTGGTCATCCAGTTGGAACAGGCATTCGGAGATGTCTCTCAGCGGACCCGGCCAGTGGCTGGCGCGATGAAAGCTCATCCGCGTGTCATCTGCGGTGTGTTTGAATGCCTCTTTTCCGGACATGGCCAACAACCAGTTGCAGACGAAATAGTCGTGGTAATCATCCTGCGGATCTGCGTGATCTTCGGTTTGGACGGCAAAACGCGCAACCTCGCGCGCGATCCATCCCTCCCAAATCGGCGAAGGCGTGGCCCCGGCATACCGCAGGGCGACACAGACCTCGGCCAGCAGATCGGCATTTTGATCGAGATAGGCCAATAATCCGGCATACTCCAAGCTGGTAATCGCCTGCTCTGACACCTGTGGGTCGCGGCGGCCGTATTCGCTCAGGTAGAACAGGATGTGGGTCAGTTCGTACGCCGCCTTCTTATTGGGCAGCGCAAAAGTTACAGAACGGTTAACAAAGGCATGAAGGCGCTCGGTCAACCCGTCGTCTGCACCACTGTCCACCCCCCGTCGCGCCAACAAACGCCGGGCTTCGGCGCGTTGCAGATCCGACAGTTCGGCCTCGGCCAAACGTTCACGGGCGATCCAATGGCATAAAGCTTCACCCTTTGTGCCAGCAATGCCAAGATCCTCCAGATCCAGGCAGATCGACAGCAAGAAGCGGTAATATTGCGGGAAAAATCCCAACCGCTGTTCGATCCGGTCGTAGAAGCCATGATGTGGGGCCAGGGCGTCATCGGAAAGTGAAAGGCCGGTGCATTCCAGAATGTTCAGCAGCTCTGCGTTCTCTTTCAGCCAGAACACATCGTCGCCGACCCTCCGGTGGCGGGCGAACCCGGCCACCAGATTGGCATTGCGCACTTTTGGGTCCAGACGTTGAACAGGCGCGTTCAGGTGGATGACATTTGTCATGGGGTAGTCTCCGTTTCAAATGGCGTTTCCTGAACGCCCCCGTTTCAACTTCAGACGCACGTGCGCGTCAGATCAGCTGCCCGACGAGAACATGTGGGTGCCATCGCCTGCGGTTGTGTCGGCTTTGGCCACCGGAGCGGAGCCCGACGAGAACATCTGAGTGCCTTCACCAGAGGTGGCATTGGCGGTGGCCGACGGAGCCGAGCCGGACGAGAACATCTGAGTACCTTCACCAGTAGTCGCATCAGCGCTGGCCGACGGCGCGGAACCGGACGAGAACATCTGAGTTCCTTCGCCGGTGATGACATCGGCGCTGGCGGCAGGTGCCGACCCTGACGAGAACATTTGCACCAGATCACCAGCTGTGGCAGAGGTGGTGACAGGCGCGGAACCCGACGAGAACATCTCGACCGCGTCGCCTGTGATAGCTTCGGTTGTCAGGGTCGGTGCGGAGCCGGACGAGAACATTTCGGTTGCGTCACCGCCAAAGGCATCGGTGGTCATTGTGGGGGCAGAGCCGGACGAAAACATGGCAGTGCCTTCGCCATCAAACAGGCTATTACGGCCAGTGATCAGAGCTTCGGTGGTGGCGGTGATCTTGTGCTGAGCAGACATGGTCAATTCCTCATTTTGCGAAGTTGAATGCCCTTTCACGCTTGCAGCTTAACCGAGAGTCTAAAACTGGTTTTTCAATTCAGGGGTGTGAGTAACTGAAGTTATCCACATTAAGAAAATTGGGCAGGAATATGGCAAACCTCGACTCTTGAAAAATCTGGGATCGAACACAATTTCTTATCCACAGGCCTGATTTTTAGGTGTTTTTACACGTATCTACCCCTGATTGAAAACGAATCACATAATACTATGGCCATATTTCCGCCCCATTTCCGCCGAATCCCCGGATCCGATTCCCCCCAATCCCACGCTTGCCCTGCCCCCCTACATCGGCGATAGATCAAACTGCAGTCAGCCGGAGATCGTCCCATGAAAATCGCCACGTACAACATCAACGGCATCAAAGCCCGGGCCCAGGCCCTGCCCGCTTGGCTGGACGAAGCGCAGCCGGACGTCGTGCTGCTGCAAGAGATCAAATCCGTGGACGAGGCCTTCCCGCGTGAGCTGTTCGAAGAGCGCGGCTACAACGTCGAGACCCACGGGCAAAAGAGTTTCAATGGGGTGGCGATCCTGTCGAAATTGCCGCTCGAGGATGTCTCTCGCGGGTTGCCCCGCGATGACAGCGACGAACAGGCCCGCTGGATCGAGGCGACCGTGGTCGGCAAGCAGGCGCTGCGGATTTGTGGACTGTACCTGCCCAACGGCAACCCGGTCGAGCTGCAGGACGATGGCACACCGGTGCCCGGTGGCAAATACGACTACAAACTGCGCTGGATGGACAGGCTGCACGCTCGCGCGCAAGAACTGCTCGCGGATGAGACCCCTGCCCTGATGGCGGGCGATTACAACATCATCCCACAGGCCGAGGATGCCAAACGCCCCCAAGCCTGGTTGGAAGATGCGCTCCATCGACCTGAAAGCCGCGCGGCCTATCGTCGGATCGTCAACCTGGGTTTTACCGAGGCATTCCGCGCCCGCACACAAGGTCCAGGGCATTATTCGTTCTGGGACTATCAGGCCGGAGCCTGGAACCGCAACGACGGCATCCGCATCGATCATCTCCTGCTGACACCCACAGCGGCCGACCTGCTGCAAGACTGCCAGATCGACGCCGAAGTGCGGGGGCGCGAGAAACCGTCAGATCACGTGCCGGTCTGGGTCGAGTTGGATCTCTGATCCGTCACATCGTGGCGATAGAGCCAGTCAAACTGTTTGACCATCTTTTCGGGGGCAAACCGCCCCATCAAGCGCATGGCCGTATGGGCGGCAAAGCGAAGGAGCGGAAAGCTCAGATGATATTTCCACGCGTTGCCATTGGCGGCCTCGATCACGCGGACGGCGCGATCTCGGCGGCGGCTTTGGTAGAGCTTCAGCCCCTCACCCTGTGATCCGGCCCGGACAAGGCTGTCGACCAGCGTCCAGGCATCTTCGAACGCAAGATTGGCGCCCTGTGCCAGAAACGGCAGCGTCGGATGCGCAGCGTCCCCCAGGATGGCCAGGCCGTCCCCATGCCACTGCTCGGCCACTGGATGGCGGAACAACCCCCACAAATGCACTTGTTCAACGCGGCCGAGCAGGTGTTTCGCCTGCCCGCCAAAGTCCCGGAACACCTCGCGCATCACCTCTGGGTCATCCTGATGGTTCCACCCTTCGGCGACCCAGGCGGCACGCTCTTGTACCGCAACGATGTTGACCAGATCACCGCCCCGCAGCGGGTAACACACCAGATGCCGGTGCGGCGCCATGAAGACCTGGGCCTGCGATCCAAGTTCCAGGTCGTTGGGCACGGTTGCGCGCCAAGCAACTTGGCCGGTGAACTGCGGCTCGGCCTCACCATTCAGAGCCACGCGGGCCTTGGAATGCAGCCCATCCGCGCCCACGACCAGATCCGCCTGCATCTGCGCCCCGTTGGCCAGCGACACGACAGGCACGCGCCCTGGCACGAGTTGATCAACCTTTTGCAACAGCCGCACATGTACGCCCGCCTTGCGCACGGCTGTGGCCAGCACGTCGATCAAATCGGCCCGATGCACAAACAGATAGGTTTGATCGGCTGCATGGCTGGCCAGATCCAATGCGACCACAGGCGCGCCCCGCCGATAGTCACGCAATTGAACGGTCTCGGCCTTGACCGATCGCTGCGCCAGATCGTCGGTCAGACCAAGCGCGTCCAAAACCACGCCGCCATTTGGGCTGATCTGCAGACCCGCGCCAACCTCGGTGATGGCTTCGGCCTGCTCCAGCACGGTGACATCCGCGCCGCGTTGTCTAAAGGCCAGAGCCGCGGCCAGACCGCCGACGCCCGCCCCAACAACGATGATCTTTTGACCGTTCAGTTCCATACGGGCCTCTTGAACCGAAAAACGCCGGAGCGACAAGCCCCGGCGTTTGATCTTGCAACCCGCGAAACGACCTTAGTCGTCGCGGTGAACTTTTTCGCGCCGCTCGTGCCGTTCCTGAGCTTCCAGGCTCATGGTGGCAATCGGACGGGCGTCCAGACGTTTGAGCGAGATGGGCTCGCCCGTTACGTCGCAGTAACCATATTCGCCCTCGTCGATCCGGCGTAGGGCGCTGTCGATCTTGGCAACCAGCTTGCGCTGACGGTCCCGGGTGCGCAGCTCAAGTGCGCGGTCGGTTTCTTCGCTCGCGCGGTCGGCAACATCAGGGATGTTGCGCGTGCTGTCCTGCAGACCTTCGATGGTGTCACGGCTTCCCGCCAGAAGTTCGTTTTTCCAGTTCAACAGCTTGCGGCGGAAATACTCAAGCTGCCGATCATTCATAAAAGGTTCATCTTCGGCCGGACGGTAGTCCTCCGGCAGAAAAACTTCCTGCTTCATCTTGGCTCCCTCGGTATGGCCCACAACGTCCGTCATCTTGCTTCTCCAGACATTTGGCTCCCCCTTCTGCCGCTGCATTTATCTGACGCTCTTAAGAATGTCACTACACAAACACAATCACGGAACCGGGAACGCCCGACCTGTGGCAAAAGCGGGCCAAACCCCAATTTAATTTGGCCATTGTGCCCCCTATTGTTTACCCAACAGTTACCGGTCGGGTCCGCCCCTGACCGGAATTCCGACAGAATTGGCCGGAATAAACTATCACTTTGCGACTCAGCCTCAAACGGAAACACCAAAGAGCCCGTAATTTGCCCCAGAGCTGAAATTCTCCGCAGAAATACCGACAAGGGGACGCAGCGGCGCACCTTGTCAAACCACCCCGACCAAACTACCCAATGGGGCAACGCGCACTGCGCCACGATATCCGAGTGAAAGAGGGCCAAATATGACCGCACGCTTCCAGGGAACCGCCGAATATGTGGCGACAGATGATCTGACGATTGCCGTGAACGCCGCCGTGACGCTGGAACGTCCCTTGCTGGTCAAGGGCGAACCGGGGACCGGCAAGACCGAACTGGCCAAACAGGTCGCAGGTGCCTTGGGTCTGCGCATGATTGAATGGAACATCAAATCGACCACCCGCGCGCAGCAGGGTCTTTACGAATATGACGCAGTCAGCCGTCTGCGCGACAGTCAGTTGGGCGAGGAAAAGGTCCACGACGTCAGCAACTACATCAAGAAGGGCAAGCTCTGGCAGGCCTTTGAGGCGGATGAAAAGGTCGTGTTGTTGATTGACGAGATCGACAAAGCCGACATCGAATTTCCCAACGACCTGTTGCAGGAACTCGACAAGATGGAGTTCCACGTCTACGAGACCGGCGACACCATCAAGGCGAAACAGCGCCCGATTGTGATCATCACCTCGAACAACGAAAAAGAGCTCCCCGACGCCTTTTTGCGCCGCTGTTTCTTTCACTACATCCGCTTCCCCGATGAGACCACGATGCGCAAGATCGTCGAGGTCCACCACCCCGGCATCAAAGAGGGCTTGCTGACCACGGCGCTGACGCAGTTCTATGAGATCCGCGAAACCTCGGGGTTGAAGAAAAAGCCCTCGACCTCAGAAGTGCTGGATTGGCTCAAGCTGCTTCTGGCCGAAGATCTGACAGCCGAGGATCTGAAGCGCGATGGCGCCAGTGCCCTGCCCAAATTGCACGGCGCACTGCTGAAAAACGAGCAGGACGTGCATCTGTTCGAACGCCTCGCGTTCATGGCGCGCGGCCAGCGCTAAATCCCGGCAATCATTCATCAAAGCCCGCACCACAGGTTGCGGGCTTTTTTGTGTCTGCCCCGCGTGTTTGCATCATGCGTTGCAATCTGGCGGCGCCTTGCCTTAACAGTGTCAGAATGCGACCATACTGCTGACGCGAAGGCGCTACAGGTTAAGCAAATTCGTACTTCACGCCAATTGGACCGGACCCAGAGTGATCAGATTGCACAAATCCCGCGCCTTGGGCGCTTTTGACCGGAAAAGGCTGGCCTTGCGGCCATGTGCGCTATTTTACGTGTTTGAACAATTTTATTGTGACCGGACGACGGCAACGTCCGTCTGATGCTTGGGGGTAACTTGATGATCCGCAAATCCGCGCTGGCCATGGCTGTATTTCTAGCCGGCTGCAACACTGTGCCCCTCGAAGACACGCCCACACGCGCCCAGATTGCCGACAGCTCACTGCCGCCGATCAAAGCCTTTGTGACCCCACACCCCACAGCCCCGATCCGATCCAACAGCAACATCGCCCAGGATTTCCTGTCGCTTCATTTCCAGCTTGAAAGCGGGCGCGCGTTGCCGATGTTCACCCGGTTCGAGACGCCGATCACCGTGCGCGTGACCGGTCAGCCGTCGTCGACCTTGAACGGCGATCTTGGGCGTTTGCTTGGTCGTTTGCGCCACGAGGCCGGAATCAACATCACTCACGTCCGTTCGGATCAGCCCGCCAACATCACGATCGAGGCGATCAGCCGCGATGAAATCCGCCGCGCCCTGCCTCAGGCGGCCTGTTTTGTGGTGCCAAACGTCTCGAGCCTTGCCGAATTCCGCCGGGATCGCCGCAAGCCCCGCACCAACTGGTTGCAGATCACATCGCGCGAACGATTGGGGATCTTCCTGCCCTACAACGCCAGCCCGCAGGAAATCCGCGATTGCCTCCATGAAGAGCTGGCACAGGCCATCGGACCGCTGAATGACCTGTATCGCCTGCCGGATTCGGTGTTCAACGACGACAACATCCACACCGTCCTGACCGGTTTCGACATGTTGATCTTGCGCGCCACATACGCGCCCGAGCTGCGCACTGGCATGAGCCGCGAACAGGTGGCCCGTATCCTGCCCGACATACTGGCCCAGATGAACCCGCGCGGAATTTCGATCCCGGCACAGCCGATCACGCCGACGCCGCGCGCCTGGATCGACACCGTGCAAAAGACATTCGGCCCCGGGTCGTCACCTGCACAGCGAAAATCAGCGGCCACAAAGTCGGTCGCCATTGCCCAGCGTGAAGGCTGGCAGGATCACCGCCACGCGTTCAGCCTGTTCAATCTCGGCCGCGTGACGCAGGCCACCGATCCGGTCAAGGCCCAGCAGTATTTCGGCACAGCACAACAGTTCCTGGCCCGCACGCCGGGGACAGAGCTGCACACCGCCAACATCGCCACCTATACCTCGGCCTATGAAATCTCGCGCGGAAACGCCGATGGGGCTTTGCGTCAGATCAATCCGGCCATCGCCACCGCGGCTCGGGCTGAAAATGCCTCGCTCATGTCGATGCTGATGCTGCTCAAGGCCGAAGCGCTTGAAATGCAGGGCCGCGGCAGCGAGGCACGCGCCGTCAGACTGGACAGTCTGGGTTGGGCACGATACGGCTTTGGCTCGGACCACGCGGTTCGCGCCCGGATGCGTGAAATCTCGGCGTTGAACCCCAACAATCGAGCGGGCGGCTAAACGCAGATGATCATTATCGGATTTGCCCTTGTGGGGGCGGTTCTGGGCGGGATGACCGCCAAAAAACGTAACGGCACACGGGCCGATATAGCCCAGTATGCCGCCGGTTACGGAATTGCTTTTGCGCTTGTTGGGGTGGTAGCAACACTTATCCTTCACCGACTGGCGCTCTGATCTCATGTTCCTGCCCTTTTTCGAAAACCTCCGCAAAGCTGGCATTCCCGTTTCCTTGCGCGAATACCTGACCTTTCTGGAGGGGATGAAACGGGGTCTGGCCACATACGATGTCGAGGCGTTCTATTACCTCGCTCGCGTGTCGATGGTGAAAGACGAGCGCAACATCGACAAGTTCGATCAGGCGTTTGCACACAGCTTCAAGGGTTTGGAAGAGATCAGCTTTCAGCAGGTGATCGAGGCGGTCGATATTCCCAGCGACTGGTTGGAAAAGATGGCCGAAAAGCACCTGAGCGCCGAAGAGATGGCCGAGATCGAGGCCATGGGTGGCTTTGAAAAACTGATGGAGACGCTGCAAGAGCGGCTAAAGGAACAACAGGGTCGCCATCAGGGCGGCAACAAGTGGATCGGCACGGCCGGTACTTCGCCCTTTGGCGCTTATGGCTACAACCCCGAGGGCGTGCGCATCGGCCAGAAGGAAAGCCGCCACAAGCGCGCGGTCAAGGTCTGGGACAAGCGCGAATTCAAAAACCTGGACGACACCGTCGAATTGGGCACCCGCAACATCAAAGTGGCCCTGAAACGCTTGCGCCGATGGGCCCGCGAAGGCGCGCATGAAGAGCTGGACCTGGACGGCACCATTCGCGCCACGGCCGAGCACGGTTATCTGGACGTCAAAACCCGCCCCGAGCGTCACAACGCGGTCAAGGTATTGCTGTTTCTCGATGTTGGTGGCTCGATGGATCCCCATATCAAGGTGGTGGAAGAGCTGTTTTCCGCCGCTCGGACCGAGTTCAAGCATCTGGAGTACTTCTACTTCCACAATTGCCTGTACGAGGGCGTCTGGCGCGACAACCGCCGCCGCTGGGACGAGCAGATGCCCACGCATGAGGTGCTGCGCACCTATGGGCCGGACTACAAGTGCATCTTTGTCGGCGACGCCAGCATGTCACCTTATGAGATCGCCTATCCCGGTGGTGCCAACGAGCATTGGAACCCCGAAGCCGGTCAGGTCTGGTTGGAACGCGCGCGCGATCAGTGGAATTCCAACCTCTGGATCAACCCGGTGCCCAAGAAATACTGGGACTACACCCATTCCATCGGCATGATCCGCGAGATTTTTGCCGACAACATGGTGCCAATGACCCTCTCCGGTCTGGAACAGGGCATGCGCGAGTTGACGCGCTAACCCGCTTCGCGGAAAATTCTCCTTCGTATCTTGCCCCTTACGTGCAAAGCTGTGGCCATCACTGCTATGACTTTGTTTCAGACTCATGGGGGTATTCATGAGACGTATTTTACTTCTTTCCGCCGCCGCCGTGGCCCTGACCGGCCCCGCCGCTGCACAATTTGTCCCGTCACAGGAATCGCTTCAGGGGCTATATCCCGGCAAGGCCTATTCGCCCTACGCCAAGCGCTCATTCCCCAGTCGCGTATTCTGGGGGGATACGCATCTGCACACCGGCTATTCGATGGATGCGGGCCTCTTTGGCAACACCACCGGCCCAGATACTGCCTATAAGTTCGC
The DNA here is from genome assembly GCF_900302455.1 of Falsiruegeria mediterranea M17. Classification (GTDB taxonomy): domain Bacteria; phylum Pseudomonadota; class Alphaproteobacteria; order Rhodobacterales; family Rhodobacteraceae; genus Falsiruegeria; species Falsiruegeria mediterranea. Next base: position 11,488 of record NZ_ONZG01000008.1, on the reverse strand, counting down.
GCGTGGCGAGGAAGTCACCGCCGCCTCGGGCCAACCGGTCAAGCTGGCCCGCCCACTGGATTGGCTGGTCGTGACCGAACACTCCGATGGCATGGGCATGATCTTTGACCTCAAAGACGGCGCGCCAAACGTTCTGGCCACCGATCAGGGCCGACGCTGGAGCGAGGCCATCAATGAGGGCGGAGAGGCGTCGGTCAAAGCCACACTCGACCTGATCACCACTTTTTCCCAAGGCGAGATGGACCCCAAACTGATTGCGGATTATTCGCCGGGCTCCCCCATCTATGCCTCAGTCTGGGAAGATCTGATTCAGACAGCCGAGACCTATAACGAGCCCGGTCGGTTCACTGCCTTTCATGGCTTTGAATGGACGTCGCTCGACAAGGGCAACAACCTCCACCGCAACGTCATCCTGCGCGATGGTGCCAACAAGGCGCAGCAGGTCGAGCCGATGGTCACCCAAGGACCGGGCGGTACGACGGACCCCATGGGGCTATATGCCTGGCTAGAGGATTATGAGGCCAAAACCGGCGGTCAGGCCTTTGCCCTGGCCCACAACGGCAACCTATCCAACGGGATCATGTTTCCCACTGACGAGCGCTTTACCGGCGATATGGTCGACGAGGCCTATGTCACCGCCCGCGCAAAATGGGAACCGCTGTACGAGATCACCCAGATCAAGGGCGATGGCGAGACCCATCCGGTTCTGAGCCCGGATGACGAATTTGCCGATTACGAAACCTGGGATGCCGGCAATCTGGACCTGAGCGAGGCCAAGACCCCAGAGATGTTGCGCGGTGAATACGCCCGCGAGGCATTGAAGCAGGGCTTTGCGCTGGAGCAAAAGTTCGGCATCAACCCCTATCGCTTTGGCTTTTCGGGCGCCACCGACAGCCACACATCGCTCGCGACTGCCGACAGCGACAACTATTTCGGCAAGGCCACCAACGCCGAACCGTCGCCCACCCGCATGGCGCATCCGTTCACCGAGACCGATCAGGGCGAGTTCCCGGGCTGGTCGCTGGTCGCCTCGGGCTACACCGGGGTCTGGGCTGAGGAAAACACCCGCGCCTCTATCTGGGACGCTATGGTCCGGCGCGAGGTTTACGCCACCACCGGCCCCCGCATGGCGGTGCGCTTCTTTGGCGGGTGGAAGTTCTCGGATGCGGACCTGCGCACCCGCAACCCCGCCTTTGTTGGCTATGACAAGGGCGTGCCCATGGGTGGTGACCTGCGCGCGGCAACCTCGGACGCGCCCACATTCATGGTCTATGCCCTGCGCGACCCCATCGGAGCCAATCTGGACCGGGTGCAGATCGTCAAGGGTTGGATGGATTCAGACGGTGCGCTGCACGAAAAGGTTTATGACGTTGCCTGGTCCGACGATCGCGAACCGGACGCCAACGGACAGGTTCCGCCCGTCGGCAACACAGTCGATGAGCAAGCCGCAAGCTGGACCAACACCATCGGCGCATCAGAGCTGGCCACCGTCTGGACCGATCCTGATTTCGATGCAGGCCAGCAGGCGTTCTACTACGCGCGCGTTCTGGAGATCCCCACACCCCGTTGGGTGCTCTATGATCAGGTGCGCCTGGGCGCCGAGGTTCCCGCTGATGCGGTCCGCATTGGACAAGAGCGCGCCTATACTTCGCCCATCTGGTACGCACCCGAAGGGTGATCACAATGCGGGCAGGTCCCTTGCCCTGCCCGCCCGTTGGCCCCATCTTTGAGACATGATCAGGTTCACCCCAATCCTGCTGGCCATTTTGTATGCGCTGGCCATGTACCGGTTTTCCGTGTGGCGCACCAACCGCGAGCTTGACGCACGATCGACCGAGTTGGCCGATCCTGGCCTAAAGGCACTGACCGACCGGCTGGCAGCAGCGCTCGATCTGCATCGCATTCCGGTCTACATTTATGAGATCGATCCGGTGAACGGGCTGGCCGCCCCGGACGGTCGCATTTTCATCACGCGCGGGTTTTACCGCAAGTACAAGAACGGCGAGATCACGGGGCCGGAAATGGCGTCGGTCATTGCACATGAGATGGGGCATGTGGCGCTTGGGCATTCGCGCCGCCGGATGATCGACTTTTCCGGTCAGAACGCCATGCGCACTGCTTTGGCCGTTATTCTGAGCCGGTTTATCCCCTTCATCGGAGCCTGGATCGCAGGCGGTCTGACGTCCCTTTTGGCCGCACGCCTGTCCCGTTCGGATGAATACGAAGCTGATGAATACGCAGCCGCCTTGCTGACCAAGGCGGGCATCGGCATCGGCCCGCAGAAATCCCTGTTCCACAAGCTCGAAGAGTTGACCGGCCAGCGCGCAGGCGTCACGCCTGCTTGGCTGATGAGCCACCCCAAGACCCACGAGCGCATCGCCGCGCTCGAGGTGCTGGAAACCCGCTGGGATCAGGCCTAGCCGCGCGCCTCTTGATCGCTGAGCAGCGCCCGCATGATCGCGCGCACGCGGCGCTGATTGTCCTCGTCCAACGCAAAGTAGAGCGCATTGGCCTGCGGGTCGCTTTGCATCGGCGTGATCAGATCGCCGGGGTCGGCATGCAAGACATGCGCAATCTTCACCAAAGTGGCCACGTTAGGCGTTTTGGCCCGACCACTCAGGATATCGCGCACGGACGTAACCCCTAGCCCCGCCTCGCGCGCCACGGCACCGGGGTTGGTTCCCTGCTCTTCGATCAGGGCTGCGATCTTGCTTGCGATATGTTTGCCAAGTTCGGCGTCATCCTTGAAATGCACGTCATTTCCTCAAGTGGCGATGATTTAACGTCCTCGACCTAACGCCGAACATTTCGGTTTTCAACCTCATCGACCAAATGATGCATAGCAGCCATGCAATCAAATCGCACGCCAAACCGTTGCAAGGCGATGATCAACCGTCTATCTGAGCATCAGAACGATGATCAATCCACCAAGATAGACGGAGAACCGCCATGACCTTCCTTTCGAAACTGATGATGGCCACCTTGATGACCTCGACCGCTCTCGCCACTGCCGCTGGCGCCTGCTCGCGTCTGGCCAAACCCTCGGACCACGGCGTCGCTTATGTACGCTCGGTCGACTGGGGCAAGAAAACCGGAATGGACCTTGTAACCTTTGGCGTGGGCGACGATGTCACCACCTACACGGCCGACGGCTACACGGCACAGGCGGACGGAAACGCCCGCAACTTCACCGTAGCCTGGGTAGAAAACAATGCTTTCTACGGGGTGCAGGCGCAGGCCTTCAACGACAAGGGGATGGTGGCCGACACGCTTTACATGAGCGTCAGTGCAGACTTCATCGGCGCGTATGAAGATACGGACGCCCCTGCTGTGAACCTGGCCGACGCCCCCGGCTATCTTGTTGCGATGTACGACACCGCCCCGCAGATCGCCGCCGCTTATGAGGCCGGAGAGTTCCAGCTTGCGTGGTCCGCAGATCTGGGCGCAGCCGGACAGCACGGCGTTCACGTTTCGGCAGTTGATGCCAACGGCGACGTCACCCTGTTCCAGGTGAACGAGGGCGGCAAGGTCATGGTCTACACCGGCAATGTTCAAGACAGCGACCTTGGCGTCAAAGCCAACGCCCCGCTGCTGCAAGAGCACCGCGCAAACATCGCCCAGTTCAACGCCGAAGATGGCAAGACGGCCGCCAATGTGCCCGCAGATATCTCCTCGCCCAGCCGTCACTTGCGTCTGGCCTGGTTGAACCAGAACATCACGCTCGAGGGCATGTCCAAGGCCGAAGCGCTTGGCACGGTGCAGACCATGTACGACAGCGGCGCGAGTGTCCCGGCGCAGGTCATCGACCCCACGATCGGGGACACCTACACCACTTGGCAGACCAGCCGGACGATCCTGGGTGATGATGTGGTGACGGTGCGCGACTTCTCGACTGCAGCCGAGATCAGCTACTCGATCACCGATGCCAAGATCGCCCATGAACTGAACGGCGGTCAGGTCTGCGCCGACGCGATGGCCCAGGCCAACGAAGGTCGCCGGATGATCGAATTCACCCCCTGCCAACCGGGCGCAGGGTCGTAAAACAGCCCCCCAACGCTCGTACACCCGCGCCAGCCTTGGCGCGGGTGTCGTATTTTGTGCGACTGCTGCGGTCAGGGCATACGGCAGTCAAACAAGGTTGCGGACAAGGGCATCGTCATTTCGCCCATGCCGAACTGGCCCTGAAGCGCGCTCAACATTGCATCTGCCACCTCATCCGGATCAACGCCGCCCCGCTCCCTGATCTGTTCGATCAGGGGATTGCCATAGACCAAAGCGGTCGCAAAACCCTGGGGGTCTGCCACCACCTTGTCTATCCTCGTGGTCAAATGCTCCACGTCCAACCAGCCTGCAATAGCCAAATCCGCACGAACGACATCCGGGTCACCATAATGGAACGGAACCTTGTAGAAGCCTGGCGGATCATCAGGAAAAAAGCTGGCTGCAACCGTATGCGCGACCTCGGAAAACGGGTTTTCAGACATCGCGCTCCAAACGTTGAACACATAGCGTCCACCGGGTCTTAGAACACGCTTTGCCTCACGGAAGGACGCGGGCTTGTCAGGAAAAAACATCACGCCGAATTGGCACAGCATTAAATCAAAGCTGTCGTCGTCAAATGGCAGTTGCATCGCATCGGCCGTTTGGAACAGAACATTCTCGCCCTCTGAAAACTTGGATTGCGCAATGTCCAACATGGGCGCATTCAGATCGGTAACTGTCAGTGCTGCGTCCGGGTCAAGGTGATCGCGAAGCTTGCGGCTAACAATTCCGGTGCCGGCCGCCATCTCGATAACATCAGTGGCCCCTGTTGCGGTGCATCTCTCGACCAAGCGATCCGCATAGTCGTGAAAAATCGCTGGTCCCAAACCCGTATCATAGTGGTGTGGGATATCTCCGACAAAATTGGCTGCGTTGGTAGACATGGAGTCCCCCTGACTAACAAAGTGTCAAATAGTGACACCTTAACCAGTTTTCCGCCAATTGGCGAATGAGGCACCCAAAGGCCCGGAAACTGCGATCAGATCGACAGAGCTTTTGCCAATCGCGGCAGGCACGCCTTTTTCAACAACGGGCGCATTTCCCATGCGTCCCCGGACAGGCGATTGGCCTCGTCCAGCACTTTTGCCGCGACCAAGGCGATCTGATCGGGCTGGTCCTGCCAAAACTGCATAAGCAATGTATCGGGGTCGATGCGGTCCAGCCCCTCTTCCGCCAACAGGTGACGCGGAAAGTCGCGGCGATTGACGGTAACGATCAGATCTGCGGATCCAGCAACCGCTGCGGCCAACACGTGGACATCCGCCGCATCAGGCAACCAGAGGCGTTGTTCAATGCCCGGTGCCGGCGCAACTTCGGCCCCTGGCCAATTCGCGCGGGCAAGCGCAATCTCGGACCGGGCCTGCGCTTCACCCGTGGGACCCAGCTTGATGCTGGCGCGTGCCCATTCCTCCAGGATCCGGGCCGACCACAACGGGGTGTAGAACCCCGCCTTGGCCGCGCCCAACAGCATCTCGCGCATCACAGTGGGGTAGATGACGCAGGTGTCCAGAACAGCCTTCATAGGCGGAAGAAGACCGCCTTGAGATATCCGCTTTCGGCCAGTTGCGGCAGTTGCGGGTGATCCGGGCCAGCGTATCCAGTGTGAAGCAGCTGAGCGCTGCGCCCGGTTCGTCCGATGCCGCGCGCCGATGCGGTGCGGAACTTGCCCAGGTCAGCAGCGTGGGAACAGGAGCAAAGGCCCAGATATCCCCCCTCTCGCACCAGAGGCGCGGCCAGTCGGGCCACACGTTCATAGGCGCGCAGTCCGGCCTCCAACGCCTGTTTCGACGGTGCAAAGGCAGGCGGGTCGCAGATCACGACGTCATAGCTTCGCCCTTCATCCGCTAGCGCAGTCAGCACGTCAAAGGCATCCCCCTTGCGCGTGGTGAAACGATCACCCACCCCGCTCGCCTCAGCGCCCTGCTCTGCCAAGCTCAAGGCTGCTGCCGAACCATCAACCGACAGCGCCTCGCCTGCTCCACCGGCAAGCATGGCCAGGCCAAAACCGCCCACATGCGAAAAGACATCCAGCACCTTGGCGCCAGGATGTACCAACCGCGCTGCAAAGGCGTGGTTTTCGCGCTGATCAAAGAAAAGACCTGTCTTCTGACCGCCAGTAAGGTCCGCCATATAAGTCGCCCCGTTCATCGGCACATGTACCGGCGCGTCCGGCGCGGCGCCCTTGAGCACCGCATTCACATCATCCAACCCTTCCAAACCACGTGTACGACCCGAAGCGTTCTTCAGGATGGTGGTGACCCCGGTGACCTTGGCCAGTGCCTCAGACAGCAGATCGAGATGTACGTCAGCCCAGGCGGCATTGGGTTGCAGAACGCAGGCATCGCCGAAGCGGTCGATGATCACGCCCGGCAACCCATCGGCCTCGGCGTGAACCAGACGATAGAACGGTGCATCGTAGAGCTGTTCGCGCAGGTTCAGTGCCTTGCTCAAACGCGCCTCGAACCAGGCGGCGGTCAGCTCGGCAGCTGGATCGCGGTCCAGCATCCGCGCGAAAATTTTAGAGTTCGGATTGACCGAGACCAGCCCCAGAGGTTGGCGCGTCTCATCCTCGAGAACGGCCAGCGTCCCAGGGGCCAGTTTCTTGGTCCGGCGGTCAGTGACTATCTCGTTGGCATAAACCCAAGGGAAACCATGCCGCACGGCGCGGGCGTTGGTCTTGGGCTTCATGCGGACGGTTGGGCGATCTGCGGGGCTTTGAGATGCAAAAGAGGGCGCTGTCATGGCGCCCTCTTACTAAGATTGGTCTGGCTGTGAAAGGCTCAGATGTTGTTGAGCACCTGGAAGAAGCCAAGCGAAGCGTTCTTGTAACCTTCGGGGTTGGTCAGCTCTTGGCGGATCACTTCGGCCAGGTGGTTGGTGATACGGACCTTTTGGGTCAGACCACGGGCTTCGGCCTGCAGGGCCTGCTGACCGCCGAATGCGTCCAGATCGGCGCGCACTTCGCGGACCGGCACGACATTCTCGCCGGTTTTAGGGTTCTTCAGCACCAGATCGAATGTGATCGAGTGGACACCGCCGGTGGTGTAACGGGCCTTTTCTGTCAGCGCGTGGAAACGCTTGACTTGAATGACAACGTCAACCGACGCGGGACCGTTCAGCGGGGTCACACCCTGAACGATGGCAGCCTGCACGATTTTCTGGACCTGAGCGTGACGGTCACCAATGGGATCTTCGCGCCATACGATGTCGCCACGCGGCAGATACCGGTTTGCTTCGGACACTTTCAGCGCGCGCGGGACCAGCACGGTCACGGTATTGACGGACACCGGAGCCTGGCCCGGTACGATGGTAAGCGCATTGGCCAGACCGGTCGAGGCATCATCGGTTGCAGCCCGCGATGCGGCGATGGCCACCTGCCCTACGGCAGCGGTGGGAATGGGCTGGCGTTCAACTTGTGTGAGTTCATAGCCTGCGGGGGCCGCAACGGCGCCATCGGGCAGTTGCTCGTAAGGGGCGTTGCGCGTCGGCACGTCGACAGCAGCACATGCCGAGACAGTCAGTCCCAAACCCATCAGCATAATCAGTCGCATGGATTTCATTGTCTCTTCTCCTTGAACGAGCCCCTCACTGAGACTCTTTGCACCTTTGATGCATCAAGGTTTCGTCCTCAATTGAGGCAACTTTGAGACAATTTCCGACCGATTTAGAGGTTTTGGAACAATTTCGGACCTTCTAAAGGATTGTTTCCGGAGTGATAAACAAACTCAAACATTGTCTCTTGGTCGAGAACGCCACCCGCCTCGACGCTTAGGAGATTTCATTTCAGCCAGCCCCTGACGCAGAACGACGGACATCGGATGGTCCTCGGGCTGGTCTGCATAGCGATCCAGAAGCGCAGCGATGGCATCGCGGGAATCCTGACCGTCTGGCAGGCTCAGCGCCCAATCCAGAAAGATACTGCGACATTGCGATGCCACGATACCCTCGATCCGATAAGACTCTCGGATCAACCCCTTGGGGTCCAGCATGTCCCGTTCACCTGTCATCCCTGCCCCTTCTCCAATGTCGCAGTGATCGCGGCGTCCGCTTTTGCGTACCCATCGGCCAGCGCCGCCTCAAGATCCGTGATCTGATCAAACCCGGCACTGCGGCACAGGAATGCGCCGCCGCCTTCGCCGATCTTTTCGACCTCGATGCCTTGCCCCGATAGCAGCCGCGCCGCCGTTTGCACCGACCAGCATAGGTCATAGGTGTCTTTGAGGGTTTGGGCATCCGCGACATTCAGCGCCCCAACAGCGACCGCCGCGTCCAAACCGGAATGCACGTCCCGCGCCGAATTGCCCGCCAGCAGACTGCCGGTTTGGGCCATCAGTTCGATGTCCAGCATCCGTCCTGGCCCGGTTTTGGCGTCCCAGATACCCGTGGGATGCTTGGCAGCGGCCAGACGCGCGCGCATCTCAATCACTTCGGTCAGAACTTTCGTGCGGTCACGTGGCTCTTTCAGCACCTCTTGGCGGAACGCCTCGATATCTTCGCCAAGGCTTGCGTCACCGGCCACCGCGCGCGCGCGGGTCAGGGCCAGATGCTCCCACACCCAGGCCTCGTTCTGCTGATAGTTGGTAAAGCTGCTCCAACTGGTCGCGACCGGCCCCTGACTGCCCGAGGGGCGCAGGCGCATGTCCACCTCATAGAGCCTGCCCTGCGCCATCGGCGCCGTCAGCGCCGTGATCAACGCCTGGGTGAAGCGCGCAAAATAGGGCCGTGTCGACAGCGGACGCTTGCCGTCGGACATTTCCACCCCTTGCGGGTCATAGATCACGATCAAATCCAGATCGGATGTCGAGTTGAGCCGTTCGGCCCCCAGCGATCCCATGCCCAGAACTGCCATGCCCCGCCCCGGTGCGGGCCCATGCTTGGCCTCGAACTGGGCCGTGACGATCGGTAGGATCGCAGCGATCACGGCACTCGCCAGGTCCGAATACTGCCGCCCTGCCGTAGCTCCGTCGATCAGCCCGCGTAGATGATGCACACCGACGCGGAAATGCCATTCCTTGGTCCAGCGCCGCGCCATGTCGAGTTGGCGTTCATAGTCTCCCTCTGCGCCCAATGCGTCAGACAGCTCGGCCTGCAACAGCTGCTCCCCCGGCCAGTCATCAAAGAACGACCCGCCAATGACCGCGTCGAACACGGATGCGTTGCGCGACAGGTGACTGGCCAAAGTATGAGAGGTGCCGACAATGTCGACCAGCAGGTCGATGAGCTGTGTGTTGGCCTCGAACAGGGAAAAAAGCTGCACCCCGGCAGGCAACCCCGCCAGGAACCCGTCCAAAGCCATCAGCGCCTCGTCCGGTTTGGCCGTGCGCGACAGGCGCGACAGCAACTCGGGCTTGATTCGTTCGAAAATCTGCGCGCCGCGTTGGGACCGGAGTGCGGGATACGTCGGCCAGCGGGCAATGACATCGGTGTCAAACTCCACCGGCGCGGGGTCATGTGCGGGGGCTGGCGCCGCGTCAGGCGCAAAGAACCCTTCGGTCAGGTCATGCACCTCGGTCAGGCGTTCCTTGAGGTCGGTTTGAAGGCCAGCAAGGTCCAGATCCATCAGACAGGCCACCCGCTCCATCCCGTCCTGAGACTTAGGCACACGGTGGGTTTGCGCGTCGTGGACCATCTGAATGCGGTGCTCGACGTCGCGATGCGCGCGATAGTGATCGGTTAGCTTTTCGGCCACATCCTGCGGGATCCACCCCTTGGCTGCCAATGCCGCCAACCCCGGCACAGTTCCTCGCACGCGCAGGTCCCGATCACGCCCACCGGCGATCAGCTGACGAGTCTGCGTGAAAAACTCGATCTCGCGTATGCCGCCCCGACCCAGCTTCATGTCGTGACCCGGCACGGTAATCGGCCCGCCAGTGCCTTTGTTCTCGCGGATCCGCAGGCGCATGTCATGGGCGTCCTGAATAGCGGCGAAATCCAGATGCCGCCGCCAGACAAAGGGTGTCAACGTCTTCAGGAATTGCTCCCCCGCCGCGATGTCACCGGCGCAGGCCCGCGCCTTGATATAAGCCGCCCGCTCCCAGGTGCGGCCCAGGCTCTCGTAATACCGCTCGGCGGCTTCGGTCGCCAGGCACACAGGCGTCACCGCCGGATCGGGGCGCAGGCGCAGGTCGGTGCGGAACACATAGCCATCCGCCGTCCGGTCGCTGAGCGCGGCGCAAAAATTCCGCGTCGCCCGCACCATCCCCTGCCGCGCCTCATAGAAATCATCGGGGTCATAGCGGGTCTCGTCAAAGAGCACGATCAGGTCGATGTCCGAGCTGTAGTTCAGCTCATGCGCCCCCATCTTGCCCATGGCCAGAATAACCATGCCGCCCGCCGTCTCGATGTCGTCCTCGGTCTGCCCCGGCAGTTTCTTGCGCCGGATCAGATTGGCAATCTCGGCCTTGGCTGCCACATCCGCCGCCAAGGCGCCAAAGTCGGTCAGAACGCCTGTCACCCGCTCCAATGGCCAGCCGCCGGACAGATCGGCCAGGGCAGTCAGCCCCGCGATCCGCCGTTTGGCCCGCCGCAGCCCCGGCTTGAGCTGATCGAAGGGCAACGCCCGACAGTCCGCAAAAACCCGCGCCACCGCGCCCTCTGGGTCATCCAGCGCCTCGGCCAGCCATTCGGCCTCTTGTTCCAGCACACCTTTCAGATACGGGCTGCTGCCCGCAGTGCCCGATATAAGCGCCGCGCGTTCAGACGATAATGCAGGAAACCGGTCGAGCGTCTCGGTGCCAAGGTCAGGGTCAAAAGGTCGGGGCGTGCGGGAGATATGCAGCGGTGTGGTCATGCCCGCAGGGTGACCATCCCCCGCCGCCCGCGTCAATGCGATAACGCCCGGAAGCGCCACCTGAGCAACCACGTCGCACCCTGCCCTTCGCACCGGGCCTGGGTGAATGTGAGCTGTGGGGCGAAACACTCGACCGATGGCCTGTCCTTAAACCCTCGCTTTACCGACCTGTTGATGGGTTGGCCTTCGGGTTGGACCGATCCGCTGCGGCCGTTAACGGGGTGATGCCACTGGCTGCAGCGCGCGCGTTCAATGAGCTGAAGGCTGAGCTTCAGAGGGGGTAGTAGATGCGGTACGGCTTATCCAGGTCCTGGGCCATCCGGATGCACATGTTCACTGCTGTGGCCTCGTCTGGAAAGGTCTGGCCGTCCACTTCAAAGGTCCCGTTGCGGTGTTTCTTGATCCGAAATTCCAACATCAAGTCATCTCCTCTGCTGGTCTCGACATAGGTCGAGACCAGCGCCACTACAGCCCCTTGCAAGGGCAAAACACACCCAAACCCTACTGTTGAAATCCAGTTCAAAGGCCGTTGAGAACGCCGGTGGAATACTGCACCACGTAAGCGGCGAGATTGTCTTGCTGCAGATGGGCTGATTGGCCTGTCCTGTTAGGCTCTTCGTTTTGACGGAGGGCGGGATTGAAGCACGTGGATTTGTA
>NZ_ONZG01000002.1 GCF_900302455.1 Falsiruegeria mediterranea M17 | reverse complement strand
TGTCGAAGGGTGGTTGAAAGCGCTCAAAGAGGACAAGCGGGCGATTTTTCGTGCGGCATCTGAAGCGCAGAAAGCTGCCGACTTTGCTTTGCAAGCAGCAGGTCAAAGCAAGGAGGTGGCAGCATGACCCCTGACTATCACAGCGATGATTTTTCGACCGCACGTCTGGAAGATACCGTCAGCTTGCGAAGCGCCGCCCGCGAGGCGCGCGCCACGCTTTACGCGGTGTTGAACAGGCTGGAGCTGAACGATCTGGACGGCGAGGAGCAGCCCTATATCGACGATTGCCTTGGGGCTCTCGCAATCCTTGAGGAGGCGTTGCGATGACCTTGGAGGAGATCAAAACAGCAGTGGACGCGGGCAACCGCGTTCATGAACTCTTGAGATGGAAGCGCATCTTTGGGTTGAAACCAGTTGGTTGGTCGAGCAATGTTGCTCAAACAATTGAGGTTTGAAGAATTTATCTTGGGCGGAATGTGGGAAATTGGAAAATTCACAGTTTGAAATTCATGAAACACGGCAACTCAGCAGAGAACTTGACCGAGATTGGGAGCAAGAGCTTGTTGTATCTCGAGCAGGGGAAGCTTTTTTACGTTTGGCTGGAGATGGCACGGACTACCGTGTAATGACCGCAACGGCGGGCGAAAATGACCTCGGACTTGAGGCTTGCAAACATCCCGATATCCTTCTTCAAGCTGCGCATGATCTGGCCGTCAGAAAGATCGATGGTTTTGACGGAATCGAGCGTGATCGAAAGGGAAGGAACTATGTCCAGCTGTTCCAGTTTTCGCAAGATGAGGGCGTTTCAGATGAAGACTTCACGAACGAACTCCGAGAGCTTCTTGAAGAGTTTTTTGACATCTACGATGGCTTGAGAGAGCTGAAGTAAATGAAAACAATCAAGTGGCTTTGGATCGCAGCCCTATTGGCAATAGGCTTCAAGTTCTACGGTTTGATTAGTTCCGGGCCCGACGGCTACGGGGCGAATGAAATGGAATCCCTTGTTGGCATGGTCTTAACTTTTGCCCTGTTATCCGCGGTCTGGTTGGTTCTGTGGGCAATTGGTCGAGCCAAACAGGCAGTTGCCAGCAGATTAGCTGATCGCGGCTAAAGGCAACGCACCACTTAACTCTGCAGAATGAAAAGGAATGAGCCGCCAGTCTTGGCGGCCTTTTTGATTTGGCTCGGTAAGCAAACGTGATTGCGCATGTTGCTGGGCTTTGCCCGGCGATCGCAGCCGATGGCTGCTCCAAACGGAATACAGGCAGTTGATGCAATATTATAATATTGATTCAATTATGGCGAAGTGCCATAACAGGGCTGCCTGTATGATGCTGGCAAGAAATAGGGGTGATTACTTCACATGGTCCGACCGCGCGCACCACGGCACAAACGACTGACGCAAAACCAGCGTTTTGCTATCGTGCGCAAGCGTGCAGAGGGCGTCCCAATCGAGGATTTGGCCCGTGAATTCGGCGTCACGCCCCGCAGCATCTTCTACACGTTGAAGGCCGATCAAAGCCGCAAGTTGGATGCACGCGTGCGTTCAGAACTGGTGAATGTCCGGCTCACGCCAAAGGAGCTGGCGAGCTTCGATACGGTGCTGACGCGACATGATATCACCAGCCGCGCCGAGGGGCTGCGGCGGCTAATCCATGCCTCAAACGATCTCTTTGTTCCCGACGATGAACTGGCCAACCAGATGCAGGGGTTATCGGCTTCGCTCAATCGCACCGGCAACAACATCAACCAAATTGCGCAGCGCCTGAACGAGGCAAAGCGCCAGGGCAAGACACCGCCCTACGGCAATTCTGCCCATGGCCAGGTCCGCGCATTGGCCGGGCTGATCTTCGACATCGCCGACCAGGTTCAGGACATGGCGCAGCGCCGCCGCAGCGCGCTGTCCGGCGAGGTTGCCCGCGTACTGGGAGGCTTTGCCGATGGCCCGGAATAGCGCCGTTGCCGCCGCGCAGGAGGCCTTCTTTGATCGCGACTGGAGCCGCATTCGCGGCAGCGTTCCACGCGCCCGTGCCAAGCAGATGGCGCGCGCCGCCATGGGGCATTCCCCCGCGATCTTCAAAGCCATTCGCGACGGCGGCACACACAACAAAACTCAGCTGCGCAACCAGCTGGAATACCTGACCACCAAGTCGAGCTTCATCATCGACAGCCGTGGCACCTATGACGGCCAAAGCGTTTTGTCAGCCAAAGAGATCGAGCAGGTCACGCGCCGATTTTCAGCGCAATGGAATGAGGGGTTTCATCCCAAGCTGGGACATACCTCGCACCTTTTGATGGCCTTCCCAATTGGCACGCGCGGCGAGGATGTTGCCGACATTACGCGCGAGATTTGCGAGCGGTTCTTTCAGGGCGAAGGCAGCCATTTTGACTACATCGCCGCCGTGCATGAGGACCGGGATCACCCGCACGCCCACATCGTTCTCAACCGTCGCAGCAAGGACGGCGAATTCTTCTTTCTGAAAGAAGGGCACCATTTCAACTACGACAGTTTTCGCGAAGCGATGGTGGAGGTGTCGGACCGCTATGGGTTGCGCCTTGAGGCGACACGAAAACTCGAGCGTGGGATCACGACGAAGAGGCCAAGCGATGCAGACCAGCGTCGCGCGGAAGCCAAGGGCCAGAAGCTGACCGAGCGCGAGCGCGTGGGCCCCGAGCTAGACCGCGCCTTGGCGGACGTGGCGCAGAACGCGCGGCTTTATCGCGGCCTTGCGGCCGAGGCCTCGCGCGGGAACCAGCATGACATTGCAGCAGCCTTGGACAAGGCCGCGACGCTTTTGGCGCAGGGCAAACCGATTGAAGCAGATGGAAGGGTATATGGCATGGCCGAAGAACAGCATTCGTTTGATGAGGTCGTGGATGCCTTTCACGACAAGATCAACCAAGCCGAACGCATTGTGGCGGACGCCCCGGTGGAGCGGCGCGCGGCGCTCGAGCATGAGCTGAACGACATCTATCGTTCACTGTCACATCTGAGCCCAATGGGAACGCAGTCTCACACCTTGCTCGAAGATGCGTCTAAGAGTGGGATCTATTCTGCCGCGAATATACGCGCCGACGCCCAAAGTGCATTGCGGGATACGGCTCTTACCGAACGTCTTCAGCAGGCTTTGAAAGGCACCGGCATTGACGCGCAAGAGGTGACGCGCCGCGTCGAGATTGGCGCGGGCAATGCCGCGCTGGAACGGCAATGGCTTGGACAGGATCTGAAGGCGATTGCCGACAAGGAAGGCTTTGACTTGGCGCGCGCCGACGAGCTTGAGAAAGCGATCGACCGTCTTGACCAGGTGCACAGTGATCTGGGCCGTATGTTGGCAGATGCTGAAGTTCTTAAGGACAGTGGAGCGGTGGAGGCCGACCGGGAGGAAGCCATAGTCGACGGGTTGCCGCCGACCACCTCTGACATCCTGAGCCGTTTGAGAGATGATCCGACCGCAGATCCATTCCGAAACGATCTGGAGCGCGAGACCTTGAGGGCCGAACTGGAGGATCTGGCCGGTGAAGAGCATGCCCCGGACTTGGCGATTGGCGATGAGGCCGCGCTGGAGGAACATATCGAAGACCGCCTGGACCGGCTCTATGCGGCCAAGGCCTATCTGCAGAGCGATGCCGCTCTGGCAAACAGTGTGGCGATGGAACATGTCCTCGACGAGATCGCCAATGAAGAAATTGATGTTCAACGCGAGCGGCATGTCGATGCCGACGGCGAGAAGGGTGTGACGCATGGGTAAGGCGCGGATCGCACTTGGCGTCATGAGCTTTGCCCTTCTTGGCGCGGTTCTTGGGTATGTCCTGGCGTCGGCCTTTCTGACGTTCCGCTGGTTCGGGGTCGGGGCGGATATCGATTTCTTGATGCTGGCGCGCAGCTATGTGGGTTTTCGGGAAGCCCAGCCGGACGATATGCAGATCGTTCACCTGATCGTCGGGATATTCACCTGCGCGGGTGTTTTGCTCAGCGCTGTGTTGATGAACGACGCGCTGACCAAATTCGGTGAAACCCACTGGCAGCACATCTCCGAGATGAAACGGAACGGCTTTTTCGGCAAGCCCGGCCACGGCTTTGTTCTCGGTAAAATGGGCACGCCCAAGAGCCGCAGACCTTTCGTGATGTCCAAGGTTTTTCCCCATGCCTTAATCGTGGCCCCGACCGGACGTGGCAAGACAACTGGGTTCGTCATCCCGAACCTTCTGACCTATCAGGGCAGTGCCGTGGTGCTGGACGTGAAGGGCGAGAACTTCGAGGCGACGGCGCGCCACAGGGCCGCGCAGGGTGACAAGGTGTTCCGGTTCGCGCCCACAGATTGGAAGGACGGCCGCTCGCACCGGTACAATCCTCTGCTACGCATATCAGCACTGGACAACGTCGACCGCCAGCAGATGGAGCTGCAGCTCTTGGCTTCATTGTTCCTGCAAGCTGATAACGACCGGGTCCAAGGTCTCCTTGATGGCGGTATCGATCTATTCGTGGCGGCAGGGCTTTTGGCGTTCGAGCGTAAGCGGCCAACCCTGGGCGAGATCTACCGCATCACCGCATCTGGCGGAGACAAGCAGAAGGAATATCGCCGCCGCGCCGACGAAGTGGTCAATCCAGCCGCCAAGCTGATTTTCATGCGCATGGCCTCGACCAACAACGATACCCTGACCTCCTACCTGTCGCTTCTCATGACCTCGGGCCTCAAGCAATGGTCAAACCCCGCAATCGACCGCGCAACCGCAACGTCAGACTTCGATTTCCGCGACATCCGAAAGACGCCGTTTTCGGTCTATCTTGTGGTTGAACCGCTCATGGTGAAACCGCTCGCTCCGCTGATCCGATTGTTTTTCTCTGACTTGCTGGCCTCGCTGCAAGACCATGAACCCGGCAAGGACGAGCCCTGGCCAGTGATGATCATGCTCGATGAGTTCAATCGTCTGGGCAAAATGCCGATTGTCCTAGACAGCATCGAAACCCTGCGATCTTACCGGGCCAATCTCGCGATCGTCACACAGACGATCCCGGCGCTGGACGAAATCTACGGTGAAAACGCCCGCCGTGCCCTGCAGGGCAACGCGGGTATCAAGCTCTATCTGACCCCTTCAGATGAAAAGACCACCGAAGAACTCAGCAAGGCCGTCGGCAAAACAACCAAGCGCGTCGTGACCCGTTCACGATCAGTCGGTCGCAACCCATTTGCCGGGCGCAGCATGTCCGAGCGGACCGAAGAAACTGCGTTGCTGCCCGAGGATGAAGCGCGGCGCATGGACCTTGATGACATCGTTCTGGTAATTGACGCGCAAATGCCCGTGCGCGCCAAGCGCATCAAATACTATGATGACCGGTTCTTTAAGCAAATCTTCGACAAGCAGACCGGCGATCTACCATATCCGTCAGCTGGTGATCAGATGCGCGGGCTGCAAGGGCAGATCAAGGCGCTGGAGGCTAAGATTGGAGCGCTTGAGGTGCCGAGAGCAGTTTCAAATGAGGGCTCTGACGGCGGCGGGAAGCGGCGCGAAGAGATCGACGGTTTGGCAAACGAAGAAAGGGGTGCTGTGTCAGGCGAAAAGGCAAGTTTGGATGAGTATCAGGCAGGAAAAGATCGAGTGGAGAGATTTATGAAAGACGCGACACAGGGATGAAGGGCGGTTGAACCGGACTTTCGCGGCGAATGCGAAAAGAGTTCACTTGAAGATGATATCGGCCATTCCCGGCCCCAGCTGCGTTGGCGGCCAAGCAGCGGCCTATGAAAGCGAAAAAAGGGTATGATGGACTTTGGGTGACCGCTGCAGCGGTAGGTGTTGGTTGGAAGTTTGTCTGATCAGGTTCGCCGCTTGCCACGACAATGAATGAGATTGCCCTCGACGCAGTATCCCGTAAAGTTCTTTGAACGGGGGTGTTGGTAGTTTGGATAAAAAATCTCTTTCTGAGCAAGATATTCGCAGCAAATTTATTACGCCAGCCTTACAAGGCAGCGGTTGGGACCTCCAAACGCAAATAGAGGAAGAGCGGCACCTGACGGCAAGGCGCATTATTGTTCGTGGCAAGATGGTTGCCCGCGGCAACAACAAGCGCGCTGACTATGTGCTGTTCGCAAAGCCCAACATTCCGATCGCGATAGTTGAAGCAAAAGACAACAATCACGTCGTGGGAGGCTGTACCCAGCAGGCCATCACTTACGCCAAAATGCTGCGGGTGACCACGGCGGGCACCACCCGCACCCGCCTCATCAACGCGCTGCTCCACGAAGCCCTCACCCCCGCCGCCCCCATCCCGGAGGCTGCGGAATGACGGTAACCGTCGACTTTTCTAAAGACGAACGCCATCTCGCGATCGTTGCGAATGTCCAGAGGCTTTTGGCGGATGCGAAGCTACTTGTTGAAAAGGGTAGTCCCGGAACAGCACTGGCGACTGCCATTCTTGCTTTTGAAGAAGCGGGAAAGGGCGAACGCCTCTCTTTGGGATTGGATAAGCCGAGAGGAAAAGGTTCACCAAGCTGGCACGTCTTCCGTCAAGAAATTGCGAGTTTTTCATTGTTCGCGTCGCTTTTTCAAAAATACGGCCTCTCTTTACCAACGCTGGACGCTACGACGAGGCAACACTTCGAGGAAAGAGGTTCTGGAAACAACAGCCTTGAAGAGTTGCTTGAAAAGCCAGTTCCTCCTGAGATGCGATCTATGTTTGTGGATCAACTCATGCCGGGCATTGATCGTTTGTCGGATGACGACCGCTTGCTACTGCGCATCGAGTCCCGTTGGGTGAACAAGATCTTTCTTGCCGCAGCTAGTGGCAAAGCGGAGATGGAGCGCCAGAGTGGGCTGTATGTTGATATTGAGGATCACCACGTCACTTCTGACCCGGAAGAGAGAACCAAACTGCGTGCTCTTTATTGGATTGTCGTCGCTGAGCGGTCGTTCGACATTCTAAGGGATGGGGCTTTCCACAAGCCATATGGGCCACTTGCGGCCTATGTTGAGACCTTGCCGCGGCCACTCCCCTCATGGGAAAACCTCGCTGTGCAAGTGCGCAAAATCGGGGAGCTTTATCTGTGAGTGATAACACCGACCAAACCAACATAGCGGACGGCATCGACTTCCCCGGTGCCTTTGCCCGCTTTCAGGACCTCATCACGCGCTATGACCAGCCTTTCACGCGTTTCGACGAGGGACTGATTGCCGCGTGGGAGAGCTACAAGCCAAAGGTCCGCGATGTCGCTCTGTCACGTTTGCAAGCGGACAACTGGACACCGGACCAGATTGGTTCCGGCAATATTGTCGCCAAGGTCATCGACGCCATTGAGATCCAGGCGACCCATGGCGATCTCACCAACAACATGGTATTTTGGCAAAACCGATTTGGTCATGCGAACCGGGACCACCGCACTCTGCTTGAAGCTGCAACAACCGGAACGGGCCTCGCGTCGATCGAACAGCTGCTGTTTGACCTCTACAGAGGCGACCGACCGGAGGGAAAAGTCTTTGACCAGCTGAGCGAGGCGACCGGTGCGAAATATCCTTTGATGGCCTACCTTTTCTTTCTCAAGGACATGGGCCGGTTCATGCCGATCCAGCCGACCGGGTTCGACCGTGTCTTTGCAGAGATCGGATTGGAATTTCGAACCCTGAGAAACTGCACTTGGTCCAACTATTCGGAGTTTAACGCCCTGCTGGATGCTCTTCGCGAGCCGATAGCGCAAGCGGCTGGATTGGAAAACGTTCGGCTTATCGATGCGCATTCCCTGTTGTGGCTGTTTTCAACCTTGTTGAAGATGGAAGCGAAGGGCGAACTCTCGGGCGGGGCCAAAGCCAGTGAGCGATACCTCGGGGCTCGGGACAAATCGATTGCGGATATGCACTACTCGGTCGGCAAGACAGTTTTCAATTCGAACGGCCAGTTGATCCCGACAAAAGTCAAAAACAAAGAGCTCCGCATGTCCGACGCAGAGCTGAAAAAGCTGCTGCAAGACCTGTTGCAAATCCAAGGTGACCGTTGCGCCATCACAGGTTTACCGCTGCAATTTCGCGGGGCGCACTCAGATGAGAACATGCTGCCTTCTCTCGATAGGATCGACAGCAACGGACACTATGAACGTGACAACCTGCAAATCGTTTGCCGTTTTATCAACTTCTGGAAACAAGCATCCGACGATGGCGAGTTCAGACGCCTGCTGAATGTGGTCCGGGGCATTGAAGGGCCCGAACAATGATTTTTGGTCTATCAATCGCTGAAAAATGCCGTGTCTTGGCGCAAGTTGGTGTCCGTGCAATCCGTTGCGACCGGATCACTTTAGGACCGGCTTATACCACTCCCGAGGCTGCCGAATGAGCGAGGATGTAGATTGGACCTGCGTCGCGCAGCATCTCGACGATCTCTATTCCGCGTCGGATGGGTTGGAACGGATTTTCCCGGGTCGCAAATTCACCCTTGATGGTCACTTGCTCGGCAGCATCGGTGAGGTCGTCGCGGCCTATATGTTCGATCTGGACCTCAATCCCGCTTCAACCTTGGGCCACGATGCGACCGCTGCCGATGGCCGTAATGTCGAGATCAAACTGACCCAAGGAAAAAGCGTGGCCATACGCCATGAACCAGAACACCTGATCGTTCTGCAAAGACCCAAAGGCGGCCCGATCCGCACGGTGTATAACGGCCCCGGTGGTTCGGCTTGGGAGGCGGCAGGCAAGATGCAAAAGAACGGTCAGCGACCAATCTCGCTTAGTCGGCTGGTCAAACTTGACGCAACTGTCGCCGAACCAATGAGGCTGTCGATGAAACGCCAAGCGCCCGTTTGAGAGTAACCTGAACAAACTGTTTAAGGAGAACTGATGTCTGATTTGCCCAAAGGAACTCAAATCTGGCTGCGCTCCTTCTATGGCTTCTCCCCTGAAGAAGACGGTTATGTCGGCTGGACGCAGGAATCTGCCCGCAATCGCAAGCTTGAACAGTTGAATGATGGCGATCTGCTGATGATCTACGGCGCGTCCAGTGCTGAGACCGAGGCTGCTTTGCGCTCCTACGTTCTCGGCTTTGTTCAGATAGACGCCACTCCGATCCGCGACGTCGACAAAGCTTCTGACCTTGGAATGGCCCGCAAGCGGGAGGCCGGTTGGGACGACAAGTGGAGCTATGCCATGCCCGTCCGCCGCGCTTGGCGGGCCGAAGAAAAGATGATGATCAGCCGGATCGCGTTCAATTCCTACCGCGCGGAGGCTGGTCAAGCTCTGGCCGTCCACGGCGCGGCCTTGGATGATGACGAGATCGCGCAGGCGCTGAAGATCCGTGTGAGTGAGGTGGACGTTTTTGGAGAGACACCAGTTTCTGAAGAGCGCACGACCGTTAAGCCCTTCGCCGAGATTTTCAAGCCGTCGCGCGCGTTTCCGGGGAGCTTTGGAGAGCGGACTTCAACCTATGAAGATGGCGAGACCTTTGTCTATTTGTCGGTATTCCAGGGCGACAGCCATGCACTGCTTGGACGAAAAAGATCATTTTCGGACAAATCGGTCGCGCTGAAGATCGGCGTGACGAATGATCCCAAACGCCGACTTTCCGAACTCAATTCTGGCTTGCCTCCGGCCGCGATCGGAAAGTGGGGACCATTGATGACGTCTCAGCTTTTCCCCAACAAAGCGGGAGCCGAAGAGTTGGAGGCGCTTTTCAAAGAGCGGGCCAGGCAGATACTTGAAAGCCTCGGTGGCGAGTTTTTCTGGGGGAGCCAAGACGCCGCTGAAAGCTTGTTTTGGGCGCTGCCAGGCATGTCGCGATTTTGATTTGTTGAAGCTCAAACCTAAGCATTATGTGCTCGCGGCGAATGTCTCCTATAACGGGCCACACCGCGGTATTGGTAGCACGTGACGAACGGTAGGAGTGGGCGGTTCACTCCAACCGCTTGGTCCGTTCCGCTACTCTCTGAACCATCGAAACACCTGCACCACTAGCTAGCCGTATTCCGGCCCCGGCGATCTCAGCATTCGACCTGGTCCCAAACCTTGCCCGCGCACGTGAGCCCTTGGTTCCGATCAAGCCCTTTGCGAACCCACCAGGGCCGGGAATGCTTGGTGGTCCGGCCATCATGAAGTTGCCTGAGATGGAGCGGACGATCAGTGGGGTGGCGACAATCATGCCGCCTGCGAGGAACATCATCATGAAGAAGGGCACCAGCGCGCCGATGTTGCTCGCGCCAGAGGGATCGCCGAGCTCGGTCATCAGTGAGCGTGACATGCCGACAACGGTGGAAAACACGCCTGCGATCACGAGGGGGTAGAGCGCGTAGGATACGGTGCTGGACAGCCAACGGTGGAAATAGTCCTTGCTGACATCAAACAGCGAAAGCGCGATCATGATGGGGGCGATGCCGATCATGAACGCCAGCATGATCTTAGCGAAGATCAGAACTAGGCCGCAGAGCGCGCCGATTACGCCCAGAAGGAATGCGCCGATCGCGCCGATGAGAGCTCCGGCCATCCAATGCATGTTGTCACCGGCCGCGTTCAGGTAGTTGCTAAATTCTTCGATAAGATCGTCAAAGGCCTTGGCAAAGTAGGATGCACCTGCGCCGCCGCCGCCAAGCCCTGCCACCATGCCGCCCGCAAGTTGGTCTAGGCCATCAATCAGGGCGCTGGCCACCGCGTTGAATTGGACCCAGTTCATCGCAAAGATGGAGATCAGCATGAGCTTGAGGGTGAACCAGAAGGCAGTCCGCCCATCCATGGATTTGTACTGAAACACCATGTTGAGGAAGACGCCGATCACGGCGAGCGTCGAAGCCACGGCAATGACGCCGCCCAGCTGACCGGCGACGTTTCCAAAGGTGGTTTGGGCCGCGTCGTCCAGAAAGTTGTCGGTTGTCTCAACCATCCAGGTGACAACGCCCATCAGTTCCTCCTCGTTTGGATTTAGGCGCTGTCACCAGTGCGACGCTTCAAGAAGGCCTTCAGGATATGCTCGCCGTCAAAATCCGGCACTACTGAGACCAGCTCCCAGCCGTCTTGGCCAAGAGCTGTCAGCTGCGCTTCGATCTTCGGAGGCTTGATCTTGGCGGTGTTGATCTGTTCAATCTTGTATTCAAACATGGGCTGTTTCCTTTGAATGGGCCGGATCAACCGGCAGGTAGAATTCGGTGATGCCGCGTGCGCCCTCATGGCGACCGGCTTGGATGATCACATCGATCGAGCGCGTGATGTAGTCGTTCATGTCCTGGTAGGTCATGGGCACATCGGTTTTCAGGGCGGCGATAGCTAGGCGCTGGACCGCCAGCTGAGGCGTTTCAGCGTGCAGCGTGGTGAGTGAGCCACCGTGGCCTGTGTTGATCGCCTCGAGGAAGGTCATGGCCTCTTTGCCGCGTACTTCGCCTAGGACAATCCGGTCCGGCCGCATGCGGAGCGTGGAGGTTAGCAGGACATCAGCGCTGCGGGTGGCTTCGTCGCGATCAGATATAAGCGTGACCACATTGGGCTGCGTCGGGCGCAGTTCAGCGGCCTCTTCGATCGTGATGATGCGTTCGTCGGTGGGCACGAAGGAAAGGATTTTGCGCGCCGTAACGGTCTTGCCGGTCGAGGTGCCGCCAGAGACGATCATGTTGAGCTTGTGCGTGACACAGAACTTGATCGCGGCGTCGATGTCGCCGGTGGCTACGACATTGCGCAGCTCGGCATTGCGCTTGCGCCTTGCGCCCTCGTTGCTGCGCTCTTTTCCGAAGAGATAGGACAGCTTGATCTTTTCCAATGGCAGGTCAGCGAAGAACCGCAGAGAAATCGCGTATCCGCCATCAACGGCCGGAGGCTGGATGACTTGCGCGCGGATGGGGCGGCCACGGTAGGTGATGCTGACCGAGACAATCGGCTTGGTCCGGCTGAGCGTCGTGTTCGCGGCCGAAGCAATCTGATTGCCCAGATCCTTGATATCGTTCTGTGAAAGCCGTCGATTTGCGGACCGCATGAAGTGATCCCCCTGAAACTCGGCCCACAGCGTGCCGTCAGGATTGATGCAAAGCTCGATCAGCTTTGGATCACGCGCCTCGGGGACCTTGTCCATCGAGCTTTGCAGATAGCTGGCCGCCATGATCAGAATATCTCCAGATCACGGTCGACCATCACTGTGACGCGGGCACCTTGATCGACGTAGATCACGGGCGAGAGGGAGAGGTATTCGCCGATCACGCTTTGGGCGCTGTCTTGCAGGTCATCGCCAATGCCCTCGAGCAAATCAGAGGTGATCTCGTCTTCGGTGTTCTGAGCTGCCACTGCAGGCAATGCTCCGATCAGTGATATCAGGGCGGCTGACCCGAACCGCGTGCCAAAGCGGCTATCGACAAAGCCGGTTGTTCCGGAGCGCCCCAGTTCATCGCCTCCGAAGGCGCTGATTTCAACGGTTTGGTTGCTAGGGAGAATTATCCTGTCCCAGGCGATCGTCACGCGTTGCTGTGCGATATCGAGGCCAGACTGATAGCGTCCGATAAGGCGCGCACCGCGCGGGATCAGGATCCGAGAGCCGTCATAGGCGTGGACATCTTCAGACACCATTGCCCGGACCTGACCGGCAAGCGAGCTGTCTATCGCGGTCTCCAGCACGGCCTGGATCATCGTGCCCTGAACAACCGTGTTTGACGGGTTCACGATCACTTGGGCTTGTGTCACCTCGGCAGGTTCAGCACCATTGCGGACGAAGTCTGTGTCGCCATCAAGTCGACGCTGCTCGGCGGCGGTTTCATTGTTGCCGTTTCCGGTGCCGCCAAAGGCGATGATCGGGCTGGCGATACGGGCTTGCAGTTCCTCAAGTTCGGCTTGCCGCCGCCGTTCTAGCTCCTGAAGGCGCAGCTCCTCGGCCGTGGGGCCGGTCGGTGAAGGCGTGCGCGGGGTTTCCAGTCGTGCAAGTTCCAGATCGTTCTGCAGTCGCTGGATTTGTCGTGCGCGTTCTTCCAACTCTTCGCGCAAGGCGGCTTGCGTTGCTGCTGCCTCGCTGCGCAGGGCGTCGATTTCTGCGCTCAGGTTGTGGAGCGCATCTGTATCGACGGTTGGGGCTTCGGGCGCTGGTGCATTGCGCAGGGCTTCGAGCTGGGACCGCATGGCGTCCATTTGCGCGCGCAGCTCTTCGGTTTCGCTGTCTGGTTCCGGCTCCGGCGGCGGGGTTGTGTCTATCGGTGCAGGCGTGGGCTCGAGCGCACCAAAGCCCGGTCCCGCCGCCTGGAACTCATCCGGGGAGGCGGTTTCCAGGCTGTCGGGTTCTGAGTCGCCAGAGAACAACAACATGAGACCACCAAGAGCTGCGATTACCACAATGCCCAAGGCAATAGCGACCGCGGACGGCCGCGCCTTTTGGTTTTGTGGTTTTCCTTCAAGCGCTTCAAGGCGCTTCTTAAGCTCGGTTGTTTCACTCATCCTGATTTGCCTCGCTCATCTCTTGGACGCAGATCTCGTCCTCGCCGAGCCGTAGAACCCACCGATCACTGACACCTGAAACGCGGATGACGCCGTCTGTCTGGGCAAGCGTATTCACGCTGCGCTCATTGCCGCCGGACCAGCGAAAGATCGCGGGCAGCGGCGCGTTTGCGGCGAAGCGGAAATAGGTGAAGGTGCCGTCGTCCCAGATTTCGCGCGGCGTGATCTCTGATCGCGCGCTGACCCCGTAAGCATGGTTTGCGGGCTCGCTTGCGGCAACTCGAGACTGTCGTGGGGCAGAATCGGGATATGTGAAGCGGATGACATAGAACGTCGGCGAACTCGCCTCGGTCACGTTGAAATAATAGCTACGCCGGTTGGTGTAGACGGTGATGTTGGTATGCGCGCCGCGCGAGACTGGCTTGATAGCAAAGGCCTGGCCGCCGGGCACGCCGTCCAGAAGAAAGCCTTCAGTATCGCCCGCAATGATTGAGCGAATGGTCTCGCCTTGGCCGAATTCAATACTGGTCACATGGGTCAGGCTGGTGCGGATGCGGTAGACCTGCCCATCCTGATAGGTGGCCAGCCTGACGCGGGCATCATAGGGGCCTTGTCGCGGCTGGGTCTCCGCATAGGCGGTGCCAGCAAGCGGAACAATGAGGGCGAGGATCAAGAACAGGCGGCGCATGTGTTACTCCAGACGATCCGAGCGGATCGCGTATTCGGTGACGGTGAAGCCGAAAGGGTTCTGCCAGACATCATCGATCGACCGGCTATTCTCGGGCCGAAACTCAAACATCAGGGTTGCGGAGAAGAGCCCATTTTGAGAGCCGCGCGGTGAATTTAGCCGCTTACGCAGGCGCACCTGGGCACGATTGGCGCTGATATGGGTGATCGACAAAACCTCGACATCAAGGCGGGCATCTGTGCCATAGCTGTCCGGCGGATAGGCCTCATGACCACTGGTCCAAAGCGCCCGCAGTCCTGCAGCGGCCGCACCATCCGACAGGTCCAGGACCCGCCGCACACGCACGTCATTGTCGAGTTGATTATATGTCTCTCGATCAATCACATAGCGGTAGACCTGTGCCTCGATGATAGCGGGGCGTTCCGTGAGTGAGACCGCTTCAACCATGGCATTGGGGAGGGCCATGCCGGTTTCGCTATCAAAGGGTACGATCATGGGCGGCGGGTCCACGTCTAACAGGGCAACAAGGGCAGCGGCCAGGCAACCTGCCATGCCAAACGCCATGCCTGTCAGCCCCAGTTTCTGCCACACGAGCTCGCGTCGTCGTGCGCCGTAGACGAGCTCTTCCTCGATGATTTCTGCCTCGCTGCTCATGGGATCAGTCCGCACGCAGGTCTGGCAGGGTGAAGTCCATGTAGCGGCGCTCTTCGGCCAGCGTGGCGGCATCCACCACGCCGGATTGGCCCGCGCCGACGGTCTGAATGGCTTCGAGCTCCCACATGCGCGTCATGGCGATGGCCAGCTCGGCCGTGACGCGGGTGTTGTGATCAACCGCTTCCTTGAGCGTTTCCATGTCCGGGATCAGCGAGACCAGCTGTTCGACCCGTTCGAGGGATTGCGCGGCCTCTTCATAGCTGTTCTCAGCGGCAGCTGACATAACGGCCCCAGTGCCCGCCTGGCTGGCAATGCGCTCCGCCCCCGGATTGCCGCTGCTGGCCATGTCAGAGAGGGTTTCTTGGTCAAACCCTGCATCCTCCAAGGCTTGCGTCATGCGCCCTTCCATTTGTGGGGCCGCATTGCCGATCAGGCCACTGAAGTCACCGCTTTGGATTTGCCGGATGGTGCCAAGGAGATCACCGAATTCCTGATCGAGAAGCCCGTCGAGATCACCACCCATGGCCATCTCAATGATGTCCGTCGCGCCGGTCAGCGCGGCGTAAGTCTCGTTGAGCGTATCGAGTTGCTGCTGCACCAGGTCGAGTTGTTCGAGAAGCGTGTCGAGCTGGTCGGTCTGGATCCCAAAATCCTCCAGCATCTGCTGCAGTTGGCGAATTTCCTGAGCGATGTTGCGTGTGTCGACCGTCGGCACACCTTGAGCAGCTACGGGTGAGGCAACCAGCAACGCGCAAGTGGCAACGGTGGAAAGAAAACGGATCATTGAAGTGCCTCCAGATCGAATTGCATGAAGTCTTGTTCGCGGGCCTGTGCGGCCGCCATGGCCAGCTCAGCCGCGCTGAGCGGGCGGGTATGGGCGGCCTTGAGGCGCGTGCGAATTGCGATCAGTCGAGCGAGTTCGGCGCGCGCATAGGTGTTGAGCGACATGGCCGCGTGAATGTCGTCGGTCTCCCCAATACGCGTGATGATGTCTTGGACGCGCTGCGCGGCCGCGCGCACCGAGACCATGGAATAATCGCCATAGACCCCTGCGCCGAAGGAGGTGAGGCTCATGGTCGAGTTAGCAAGCAGAACCGGATCAATCGTGCCAAGCGCATCGACGCCACCGACGCGGGCAAGGTAGAGATTGTAGCGCTCGGGGATGACCTGAACGTAATGCTGGGTCTCGGCAAACGGCGGCACTCCACCGTAGCGCTGCACGTTGCCCGGACCGGCATTGTAGGCCGCCAGCCCGTGAATGATGTTGCCATCAAACATGGCCAACATCTGCGCCAGATAGCGCGCGCCGCCGGTGACCTGGATGTAGGGGTTTTCATAGTAGGCCGGGTAAATCCCCAGATCCTGCGCCGTGCCGGGCATAATCTGGGTCAGGCCGAATGCGCCGACAGGGGAACGCGCACCGATGGTGAAGCGGCTTTCTTGCCAGATCATCGCCTGCAATAGGCAGCGCCATTGCTTGGGCGACAGACCGGCAGCGCGCACGCCGGACATATGGTGCGTTTCCTGAGAAGCGCGAATGATCAGCTCTTCGATTGAGCCAGAGGCATCGCCGAACATCTGGGCTGCGCCGGGGTTTGGGTCGACCGGACCGTAAAGCGTTTCTGCGGCGCTTTCAGGTGATAAACCAGCTTCCAAACTCGCGACCAGTGCGCCGGAATTCCCGCTGGCCAACGTCGCGGCATCGAGGATGTCTTCCAGCGCCTGGAGTTGTTCTTGCTCGAGCTCTTCAAGCTCTTCCTCTTTGGTTAACCGATCCCGTTGCAGCGCCAGATCTTGTTCGCTTTGCTGCAACACGCGCTCGCGCTGCAGGAACATGCCCGCATCAAAGGTCGGCACGCCTTGGGCATAGGCCAATGGCGCGTTGAGCCACACCAGACCCGCAAGGATATGCGGGCGGAGGCTATTCATGCAGCGAACCAATCGGCCCGAGCAGCTCGAAATTGCAATTGCTGCGGCTGACTTCGGCAAAAGAGTTGAAGCATTCAGCTTCGGATGGCCGGTATTCCGCGCAGGCTGTCAGGGTCAAAAGGGTGAGGGTCAGCACGCAAAGTCTACGCATCAATTTGTCTCCAAAATTCTGGATTCTGGCGGTAATCTGCGCCGACCAGCGCTTCGCCTTTTTCCATGCCGCCAAGGATCGTGAGGTAGGGGCCAAGGGCGCTTAAATCAGCGTCGATCACGACCGAGCCTTGATCATCGCGCACCAGCGCCAGACGGGAATTGCTGCCTGTGCCGAGCAAAACGCTGAGCTCTTTTTCAGTGAGGCCCAACATGGTGTAATCGCTGGCCGAAGCGCGGATGTTGGGAAGCAGGAGCTGCGTCGGTACAGCCTCGACAATCGTCTTTCCGGTGCGGGTTTTCTCGAGCTGGCTTGCGTATTGCGTCATCATGACGACGACCGCGTTCTGTTTACGGGCGGTCACAAGCCAGTTACTGAGCCGGTCCGCAAAATACGGGTTGTCGAGCGCCTTCCAGGCCTCGTCGATGATGATCAGCGTCGGTTTGCGATCCTCGATCACACGCTCCACCCGCCGAAACAGGTAGGACAGGACCGCCATGCGTTCCTTCTCGCTTTCGCTGTCGAGAATGCCGGTGAGGTCGAACCCCACGACATCACCATCGAGCGAGAAGGAGTCCTCCGCGCTTTGCCCGAAGATCCAACCGTAGCGGCCATCAGCGGTCCATTCCTGGATCCGCTCGAACAGATCCCCTTCATCTGCCCCCGCCACAAAGAGGGAGGCCAAATCCTGCCAGTTGCGCAGGTCGGCATCGCTCGCCCCGGCATTCTGGCGCACCACTTCCTGAATGCGGTTGATCTGGACCGGGCTCAGGGGCTTGTCGGTGCGATGCAGCAGCGTTGCCAGCCAATCGGAGAGCCAGGCTTGCCCGCGCCCGTCGATTTCCGTGCGCAGGGGGTTGAGACCGGTGGCTTCACCCGCCTTGATTGCGCTGTAACGCCCGCCATTGGCCCGCACCGCCATTTCCATGCCAGCGCGATAGTCGAAGACAAAGACGCGCGCGTCGCAGCGCCGGGCTTGGGTCATGAGAAAGGCTGACAAGACCGACTTGCCAGAGCCAGGGCGGCCGAGGATCAAGGTGTGCCCGCCTGTCGGTTCTTTGTCCGGCTGACCTGTCTCATGGTAGTTGAACAGGAACCCCGAGCGTTCAGGTGTCGGGAACAGGGTAATCGGCTTGCCCCAAGGCACTCTACCGCCTGGTTTGCCCAGCTGGCCGCGATGCAGTGCTGCGAGGTCAACAAAGTTCGTATTTGTGATGGCGGCCTTGCGGCTGCGCATCTGCCCATTGCCCGGATGCTGCGCGAAATAATGGGTCCGAGCCGCAAAGCTCTCATTCACCAGATTAACGCCTTCACTGGCCGCGATGTTGCGCACCTCGGCGGCGATTGCTTCCAGCTTTTCCTCGGTCTCGGCGAAAACTGTGACCGTCATGTGATGATCGCCAAAGCTGAGGCGCTTCGACTCCAGATCGTCCAGCGCGTCGACCAGTTCTTCTGCGAGAGAAATTGCGCCATCATCACTGGCCTTCATCAGGCGTTGTTGGCGCTTGATCCGACTGGCCATGATGTTGCTGTTGATCGGCGTGAAGGAATGCGTGACGACCATGTCGACGGGCAGGTTCAGCTCATCGAACATGGTGCAGCTGGTTTTGACCGGGTAGGTCTTGATCGCAAAGCTCGTACCAAACCGCTTGCCCGCCGTCCCATCGTCGAGCGCAAAACCTCGCCCCTGAAACGTGACGCGGGTGTTGGCTACATCTTCGGCAATGACGCCAAAGCGGGATTTTGCGAAGAGCGGCAGTTCCTGACCGACATTGAGTGCCCCAAGGAAACCCAGCAGTTCGCCGCTTTCGGTTCCAAGAAGGCGAGGGTTCATCTCTGCAAACGATGAACGCAGAAACCCAACGACTTCCTCGAGCTTGCGCAACTGCTTGGTAGTCTGGTCTTTCAGGTGTGCGATTGAGGCTGAGCGCTTCAGGCGCAGCCGTGCGTTGAGGGGAGGACGTTTCAGTACCGTAAGCGTAAGCGTCTTGTCCCGCAGACCGGCCCGCGCCATGGCCGTTTGCCAGCGGGTATCCAACTCTTGCGCAAACCCTTCCTCTCGAACCGGTGGCAAAGCAGTCTCGATCGCTTTTGAGACCTTGTGCACGTAGAAACTGTACTCCGGCCCGATCTGGGCGATGATTGCAGCAAAGAGCGCGCGGATCTTTTCCAGGTGCGCGTCATCGCTTGTCATGCTGTTGACGCCGTCAAGGCGGATGCACTGGAACAGAGCATTGCCGCGCGTGCGGACCGTCACGTCATTCACGAGGCTGACATAGGGCAGCATGCTGGCCATTGGACGCTCTTTGCGCGCCCAGTCTGGCAGCATCGCAAGATCATCTGAGGGGTCACGCAGCATAGCTGTCCCCCGAATGGATCTTGCGATTTGGCGTCGGGGGCGTTTCCTGCAGCGCGGTGACCATCACCTCAAGAAAGGCCGGGTCCCAGTCAGCGGCTTTCCACAGCACAGGATAGGCCAGAGCGGCGATGATGATCACCGGCCAGCTCTGGACCCACAGAAACAGCAACACAAACCCGAAGAGCCAAACCATGGCATACATGATCGGCAAGCCGATGAGCTTTGGCGGCCGGATCAGGCCCAGGAAGAGGCGGGTTTGCGTTGCCATTTCAGATTTACGCGCCCCAGATGGCGGTCACGATGGTCGGTGCAGCTGCGATGCCTGCGATAGCGACCAGCACCCAGAGGGCTTGGCGGAAGTCGAGGATTCCGAAGAGCCAGGACAGGAACACACCGATCAAAGCCAGCGTGCCGATGACAATACCCAAGGGGCCGGTGATCGTGTCGACGATGCCTTGGAGAAGGTTCTGCACCGGCGAGAGGTCGATGCTCTGTGCAAAGGCGGGGTTGGCTAACATCAAACTGGCCATAGCCAGCGACAGGATTATGCGGATTTGTGTGTGCATCAGGAGGCTCCAGTCAGTCGGTCACGCACGGCTATGACGCGGCGCACGTGATTTTGGGTTTCTCGGTAGGGAGGGATGCCGCCATAGCGCGCGACCGCGTTCGGCCCTGCATTATAGGCGGCAAGCGCAAGCTCAGGCGTGCCGAACTGCGCCAGCATCATGAGAAGGTAACGGGCAGAGCCATCAAGATTGGCCTGCCAATCATGCGGATCCACACCAAGCTGCGCGGCCGTCGCGGGCATCAGCTGTCCGAGGCCAATCGCGCCTGCGGAACTGCGTGCATTCGAGCGATAGGCGCTTTCGATCTCGATATTGGCTTGGAAGAGTGCCTGCCACTCGGTCACCGACAGACCGGCGCGGCGCAAAGCCGGGTGCCCGCCATAGCGATGCGCCGTGCTTTCAAGAGCTGCGAGGATTTCAGGTCGGGGAACTGCGCGGGCGGGTGCAGGAGGGGGATCTACAGGCTCTGGCGCTGCAAAAACGATCAGCTCTGGTGGGTTTGCACCAATCCCGTCGACATAGTTTTGAGCAAAACCTGATTGGGGAGCTTTGGTCTCCAGCTGGCCATCGGCCCGCATGGAAAGCACGAAGCCTTCAGAATAGGCGGGTGCAGCAAGTAATGCTGCGAGGACGGCAAGTGGCTTAGCCCGCGTCGTCCAGCTTGTGTGAGGCGATCTTGCCTTCAAGCATCGGGATCGAGACGATCGAAACACCAAGGCCCGCAAGGAAGCTGGATAAGCCGTTGATCGTCTTGAACTCTCGGGCTGCCATGTTGTTGCGCGCAGTGACGAGCAGGCGACGCGTCTCGCCATCTGGCGAGACGCAATGCACGGTCCAAACTCCGGACCACTGAGCACCTGTACGTTTGGGCGTAACTCGGCACACGACATCCGCCGAATGTCCTTCGGCGAGCAGTGTGCGCAGCCCTTCTTCGCTGACAACATTTGGGGCGTCTTGCATCAAATTCATAGGATTGAGCCTTGCAGAATTTCGCATGAGCCCGGCAGTCCCTCATGGACTACCGAACCGATACAGTATTATAATCATGCAATCAATAGGTGCATTTTGAGTTTTTGCGCCATTCATGCGTTGAAACGAATTTACTGCAACGGAGTGGCTGAGCCAAGATAATATGGCGCTTTTGAAACAAACATTGGCGGTTATGATCGTTCTGAGCTGGAGTTCTGCCTCGATCGCGGGCAGTTGTCTGCCGCCTGTGCCGCCCTGGATGCCGACCAATGCACATGACGTGCAGGCCTATGCAGATCTGTTGCAGCGTGATGCGGAGACGTATTTTACCGATGTCGAGCGGTACTTCCGTTGCCTGGATCAGGAGCGACGGGAGGTTTTTGAGCAGGTTAGGGACTTCACCGAAGACTACGCGCGCGTTTTGGAGCTTCTGGACGGCGTGAGGAAATGACACCGGTCCTCGAGTAGGGAAAGCTGGCGCTCAACAAAGCTGCGGCGAAGGTCTCCCATGCGGGGTAAAGTGTGAATTCGCCGCGCCAGCCTCAACAACCGCTTTCTGAGTATTGCGACCGCAGCGAAAAACACCAAGGGCGGAAACCGGTCATTCTCTGCAGTCGCAAAACAAACTCTCGCAGTCGAAGAAAGCAGACATTCAGCCTGAAAAGCCCGACAAAAGTCGTCAGATGACCGCAAGGAGCCCAAAGCTGAATATCCCAATCTGGGCGTTAAACCGAAAAGAAGAGAGCTGCACCCGACAGCGTCATCCATGAGTTCTGTGTCTTAAATAGCGCCCTGATTTTTGCTTTCGCTGCAACTGAGCCCTAATACCGGTTCAACTTTTTCGGATTACGTACTAGCTCGCAGGTCGTCCATCGAGTTTCTCAAGCGCCTCACGCAAAATGGATGCTGACAGCTCACGCTCGGTGTCGTTCATGAGGGCGTGGTTCATCTTCAGGGAAAGGTTCGCTTCCCTGCGATGGAAAGTTAGTGCTTCTGCGGTGTCTAGCTCCGCAGTTCTGCGCACCTGAAAGGTCCTGATAGGGCGCTCAAACCCCTTTACGCGCATCGGCTCCTGCTCATCTGCAGCAATCCAATCCTTTACAAGGGCATAAGTCTCGTTAGCCAAAAGGATGCAGCCAATATCAGCCGCAGATTCCAGACGCGCCGCCAGATTCACTTCGCTACCGATAATCGTGTAATCAACTCTTTGATCTGAGCCGAAATTTCCCACCGTGCAATAACCTGTATTGATGCCGATGCGCAGATCGAAAGTTTCTTCCAACCCCAGGTTTAACCATTCTTGTTTCAACTTACGGACACGCTCTTGCATTTCAATCGCCATGCGTACGCATGCAAGTGCATCCTTCTTCGCACCCTTGCTTTCAGGATCCCCAAAATAGACCACAATTGCATCACCGATGAACTTGTCGATTGTGCCACCATGGCTTTCGGCAATTAGAGACATTTCAGTCAAATATCGGTTGAGTAACGTCGACAGCTCTTCACTTTCCAATCTGTCCGTGATCTCGGAAAAGCCGACTATATCCGAAAAGAAAACGGTCAGCTTTTTGCGTTTTGAAACAATTTCTTCGGTTTGCTCTCCTGTCAGAATCGACAAGTATAGTTGTGGGGAAAGGTACTTGGCTAAGCGGTGAGACAGTCTCTCCATTGTTTCTGCGCGATCAGCCTTGGCCAACATGCTGTCGACTTGTGTCAGAACGTTCATTTTGGTTTTTTGCCAATTCGCGGCTACGACGAAGAACGTGATTGTCGCCAGAGATGCAGAAACCAAAAGTGCAGTAGAAACCGGAAGATGTCCGAAAAAGGCCATCCCGAAGCCGTTTGCGAAGATAACCGGAAATGCGGCCAGCGAGCCTGCGATAGGCGATGAAGCCATTGAAACCAAAGACGCAAGAGCGAATGAAGACGTACCAAGCACGATCACCATCGATGTGACCGGATCTGCAAGCCTTAACGCCAGCAAGGAGAAGATCGTCCAATTGAGACCGATGAGGCCCGCGTAAAAATTGATTTTTTGAATGCGGCGCGAGCCGACGTCAGTAGGCCTCTCACGATGACGAAGCCGTAAGTAACTGCGGATTGATTGGGCGACCAATATCGCCGTTAGCGCATAGACGAATACCGCACCGCTAGAAATGACCAAATTTGGGTCGATAACAAAAAAGATCAGTGCCAGGGTGATGTTGCCGAGGACAATACTGGGGTTGAACCGCTGAACCTCGACCGATTGCTGGATGCGGATCTCTCTTTCGACCAAACGACGTTTAACTGCATCAGAAACGAGGACTTGATTCATACTGGGACCGTTTTCCAAGTTCTGCATTAGTGGGTTCACGCCTGCAATCTATTTGAGAATGTCAGAATTCGACAAACCTTTCCAGTTTGATGGTTTCGACTGCAAGATCCAGCCATCCCGTCCAACAAGTAACTGGAATATCCCCTTGGCTCGCCGCAATCTACCGCATCGTCCCGCACACCACCAGTTCGCCTACGGTTTGATTTCGCGCCCGCAGCGAGTGGCTGGTTCGACGGGCCGCAACGCAGCAATCCACGGGGCAGCAGACGGCGTCTCTGGGCCGTCCGCTAGGACGGCCCTTGTGGTTAGATTTCAACGGCTTCCGATATAGCCAACGCATCTTCGAGCTCGACACCAAGATATCGAACGGTGCTATCCATCTTCGTGTGGCCGAGCAAAAGCTGCACCGCTCGCAAATTTCCAGTCTTGCGATAGATGTGCGCGACCTTGGTTCTCCGCATCGAATGCGTGCCAAATGATGTAGGATCGAGCCCGATGGATATGACCCAATCGCGAACCAAGCGTGCGTATTGACGGGTCGAAATATGCAACCGTTCGTGAAACCGTCCGGGCCACAGATATTCCGAACCAACCATCAGCGGCTCCTGCATCCATCGCAGAATTGACTTGCGCGTGCCTTCGGTAATTTCAAACCGCACAGGTCGCTGCGTTTTACTTTGAATGATTGATGCACGCTCTTTGATCTGACCCGAGGCGTAGATGTCCGCGACCTTCAGTTTCACCAGATCACAACCGCGAAGCTTGCTGTCAATTGCAAGATTGAACAAAGCCAGATCACGGTGGTTCTCGGCGATTTCCAGCCGCACTCGG
Organism: Falsiruegeria mediterranea M17; assembly: GCF_900302455.1. Classification (GTDB taxonomy): domain Bacteria; phylum Pseudomonadota; class Alphaproteobacteria; order Rhodobacterales; family Rhodobacteraceae; genus Falsiruegeria; species Falsiruegeria mediterranea. The sequence continues at coordinate 509,498 of NZ_ONZG01000002.1, read as the reverse complement.
ATGGCCCAAACATGTTTTGGCATCAGAGGTTTTGGCATCAGAGGGCGTTTTTGCCCAACGACGCGGCCTTTGTTCCATGCTGGTCGGCACGCACGGATGGCAGGTAAGTTTGCAATGGTCATGATGGTTCCTCCCATCCACCACGATCCACCACAGCGCCAACCAGACGTTGGCAACTCAGGATAACAAACTCGCGTGCATCTGCCGAGAAGGTCAGGTGAGAGCCCAACCTGTGAATTGACTTTTTTGCTGCGCACGCACGCGGCGCGAAAATCGCTGCACTTGCTAGGCTACGGACGTTGCTGGGCGTCGGCGAAACAGGTCACTCATTCTTGCCGCAGCACAAATGGGGCGAGCAAGGGTCAAGTGCGGACAAAACTGCCATCGGACATCAAGTTGTCAGTGACCGCTTCTGGTTCTACGCGCCCATCAAGCGCGACGCGTAATGCTGCAGCTTCTCGGTTTGCGCCGTTGGGAGCCCAGAAAAACGCAGCTGCTTTCGGCACGTCGCTTATAGTGCATTCAGCCAGAAAAGAACCTTTTTGGGCTGCAAGTCGAGAAGCGCCAACAGTTTGAGTGCGGGGCCACCAGGACGACGACTACCCACTTCCCAGCTGCGATAACCGACTTCGCTCATGCCAAATAGCTCGGCCATGTCTGGGCTGCTGAGTCCCAATTTCTTCCGAACAATCCTCGGCAAGAGGTCTTGCCGATTATCAGAGGTTTCATTGTCATCTTTAGGATGATTACCGGTGGCCTGCTGGAGTTCGGGATTGGTCATGGTTCCTGCTCTTTCGTTTTTTGTTTGTGGTGAACTGCCGGACAAAGCAGCAAAGTTTCCCGCTGTTTAGAGAGCCCTCTGCAGCTGCTTCTCAATCGCGCCAAGTTTGCGCAAAGATTGCGAGAGTTCTGCCTTCAATTTGCGAATGTCGTGCAGGGACGAAGACAAATCCGCGCCGAGTTCAGGCGTTTCGACTGTTTCTGGCACACCGTCACCTTCTCCACTCAGAAACCAAGTCAATGAGACTCCGAGAACGCCTGACATCATTTGCGCCTTGTTTGCGCGTGGCTCGGTCCGGTCGCCCTCCCAGGCCTGTACGGTTTTGAGCTTGACGCCCAACTGCCGGGCGAGATCCTTTTGGGTCAACCCCGTTGCTTCACGCGCAGCAACGACGCGATCTCCCAATGTGGTGGCTTCCTCAGCGCAATAGGCGGTGTCATTGTCAATCGTCATATGGGTCAATCTGCTTTCGTTTCAGGTGCCTTGGGTTTGCACTACACTTATTGATTGACGCGCGTTTCGGACTTAGACGGGGTTGTTCGTTTCGCCAGCGAGTTGAATTGTGACTTGGTTGTCATTTTCGTGCCGACGGCGTGGCTGTAGCGCTTGGGTGAAGAAGGGTGTGATTTCCATGCGGCTGCGCTGCCATCGTGCAAAGCGGCGAAAGAGGGCCCAGGTGACATCGTCACATGCGCTTATCGTGGTTTCCACCTGGGTGATCTCGGCACAGACCTTTCGGCGCATCAATTGCCCCAACATCAGAGAGCCAAGCCCCTTGTTTTCTTCGTTCTCGTGGATCACCACTTGCAGGATGTTCAGGGTGTTGGGGGCGTAGGGTGGGACATAGGCCAAAACGGCCCCAACGACTTCTCCATCCACCTCGGCAACGATCGAAGTATTCATGAACTGCTCAAAGTCTGAGAGTTCACCAAGCAGTTCTCCAAAGGCCTGCTTGCGATCATCTTTCGCCAGCAATGCAACGCGCTCTCCATCTTCTGGCTGAGGTGCGCGCAACGTCGGAATTGGTTGCTCAAACAATTCAAGTGAGTGTTTCATCGTTTCTCCTAAGCTTTGATTGACTAACTATCATACCGAAGAAAAAAATTCAATTTGCTAAGTAAATTTCCTTGTGTAAGGCGAAACTTTGAGGTTCTTGGGTTCATTTTGCTTTGCGTGATGAAGCTTTCAAAAGTGAAATCACTTGAGATTCCAATGCAAAATTGACACTCTCGATCCATCCTCGGTGTGGAGCTTTATATGGATCGTATCGACAGTAGCCTGGTTGCATTGCGCCAGATCCTTCGAGCCACGGAAATTGCAGGGCGCGAACTGGCGTTACAGGCCGGGCTGACGTCGGTACAATTCCGGGCCCTGCAAATGGTCGGAGAAACCGGTCAAACCACGGCCAAAGCCATTGCGACCCGGATGCATGTAAGTCAGGCAACTGTAACCGCATTGGTCGACAGGCTGGTCGCGCGCGAGTGTGTCGCGCGTGAAAAGTCACTGGAAGATCGGCGTCAGACCAATATCGTCATTACTGAATTTGGGCGGCACACTATCGAAAATGCCCCCGATCCGCTTCAGCAACGGTTTGTTCGGCGCTTCAAGGACCTCGAAGACTGGGAGCAAGCAATGCTTGTCGCATCGCTGGAACGGATTGCGTCAATGCTTGATGCCGAAGATCTGCCAGCAGGTGCTGTACTGACGACGGGCGAACTGAACAAAACTTGAGACGTTCTTATTGGCGAAGTGAAACGGCCGCTGGCTGCAACGTAAGGGGCGCATCCCACAACCAAACCCCATTCAAAGAGTGAGGCGCGCGGTTCAGCGATAGACCCGATGGTTGCGCTGCCCCCAGTCCGTGTAGAGGTCTGCCATGATGGTTCGGAACTGGGTTTCAGCCGTTTCCGGCAGGATGGATGTGACATCGCCTTCTCCGAACACCCCGACGGTATCACCAACAGCGATATCTTTGATGCCGGTCACATCCGCCACGATCGCATTCATTGAGATCTTTCCCAGTACTGGCGCCAGTGTATCCCGGATCGCGACAGCACTGCTTTCATGAGCAACGCGCCTGAACCCATTCTCGTAGCCGATCGAAATGCAAGCCAGACGACAATTCCTATCCAGACGGCAGGCGCGGTCATAACCGACTGTCATCCCTTGCGGATAGTCCTGCAGACTGACGATGCGGGCCTCAAGGTCCATTGTCGGTCGAAAACCCAGGTCAGGCCTCAAGATCCCGTAAAGGATTGCGCCACAGCGATACATGTCGGTCGCGACGTCCACGTCCGAGATCAGAGTCAGAGAGCTGCCGACATGCACCAACGTTTCACTGCGTTTAAGATCACTGTTTTCAAAGACCCACGCGGTATGTCGCTGAAACTGATCCGCGCTTTGCCTGAGATGCGCGGGTTCATTGGATGGAAAATGCGAACAGATCCCATGGATCTCAGTCCCCAGAGTGGCAAGGATTTTATGGCATGTGTTCTGCCCGTCCGCCGACGAAATCTCTAGTGCATCGCGCGACATGCCCGCTGCATTCAACGCCAGATGGACACCGGTTCGCAGTTTTCCCGCGTCCATTAGGGCGCGAAGCTGCCGCGCGGTGGTGACCGAGGTGACCTGTTCTTCGACACGATCATCCAGCGCGCCTTCGATTTCCTGCAGTGTAGCCGCGCGCAATCGGATCAGCGTGCCGTCGAACCCTGCGTCGCGAACAGCGTGCGCTTCGGCGTTTGATGTGATGCCGACAGTCTCGACCCCCTGTTCCCGGATCAAGGGCACGACTTGCGCAATGCCATGCCCATAGGCATCGGCCTTTAACACGGCACAAAACGTGCGGCCGTCAGGGACAAGACCCCGCGCGAGGTCCAGATTTCGCGAGATCCGGTCGCGGTGAATGGTGCACCAGGATGTTGCGCTCCCGTTTCGCATCTTCACTGCGCCTCAGGGCTCAGGATGTCCCGCAGGATCTGGAAGAACAGGTCCACCGCCACAGGGATGAGGGCATCGGGGAAATCATAGTCGGGGTTGTGAAGTTGGGGATGACTTTCGCCAGCCCCAAGATAGAGCAAGGCAGTTTGCGCTCCATCGTCCCCAAATCGCCCGAAGTCCTCGGACCAGCGCATGGGAGACGGCATTTCAAGGCAATTCTGCCCCAAGGCCCCTGCTGCAGTGCGGGCAATGCCCGTGGCCTCAACATCATTCACCACGGCACGAAACACATCATGCCACAAGATATCAACAGAAAGCCCCTGAGCGTGTTTCTCAACTCTGCGCAGTGCCTCTTGCATGAGCGCATCCATACGCTCGTTGGTCATCGACCTCAGGGTCGCGCGCAATTCGCCATCCGCGGGGGCGATGCCAAAGGTTGGTTCACCCAAGCTCGCATGGGTCAAGGTCGCCAGCGAGAACGCCTCATCCCCGATGGTCCCGCCGCTCAGTTCGGGTAGGCTTGTCATCAGAGCCGCCATGGCTGGCCCCGGAGACACACCGTCCTCGGGTGCAGCGGCGTGGGAGCTTTTGCCTTCAAGCACAATCTGCATGCCGCGTGAGGCACAATTGCCGGGTCCTTCGCGCAGGCCAACCTCTCCCAACGGGCGGCCGGGGACGTTGTGATAGGCAAAGGCAAAGTCGGGGCGGATGTCTGGCCACCGCGGATCGTCAATCACCGCCTGAGCCCCCGCGCCGGTTTCCTCGGCGGGCTGGAACAACAGAATGACGCGCCCCTTTTGCGGACGTGTGGCCAACCGTGTCGCGACGCCCAGCATCGACACCATATGGCCATCATGGCCGCACAGGTGTCCCTTGCCCGGTATGGTCGACTTATACGGCAGGTCCGAAATCTCGCGGATGGGCAATCCGTCCAGTTCACACCGCAAAAGAACCGTCGGGCCATCCTCGCGCCCGGCAAACTCGGCAGCAACACCATGCCCGCCCAGCCCACGCCAAAGCCGGTCTGCCCCCAACGTGGTCAATTCCGCAGCGATGCGCTCTGCTGTCCGAATCTCTTCACCGGAAATTTCGGGCGTCTGGTGCAGTTCGTGGCGCAGGGCCACCAGATACTTAAGCTGATTGGGAGACAAGGATTGCATCAGCGCTACCTCAGAGTTTCTCAACGCCGCACCAGTCGGCGATGAACATGGCGGTGGCCTTGGTCACGCGGCGCATACTTTCCAGTTCAACGCGTTCGTTGAAACCGTGGATCGCCTCGGCGCGCGGGCCATAGACCAGTGCGGGCGTATCTGCATAAAGGCCAAAGAACCTTGCGTCAGTTGTGGCCGTGATCGCTTCGCGCACGAGGTCTTCGCCAGTGGCAGAACGGTGCGCGCTTTCGAGTGCACTAATGGCAGAGGTGGCCATGGCGGAACTGTCCTGTGACAGGGCATACCCTTCGGCATGAAACCCGTGATAGACGATCTCGGGCAGGGCGTTGCGCAGGAAATCGTTCTGCCGTGCCGCATCCAGAATGACCTGCTCGATCTCGGCCTTTGCGGTCTCGATGGACTGACCCGGAAACAGCCCCATACGCACGTCAAACACGCACCAGGCCGGAACCGAGCTGGTCCAGTCGCCACCTTCGATCTTGCCGACGTTCAGGTTCAGCGCGTGTTCCATATGGGCATAGTCGCGGGTCCGGTTTTCCGCCGCGTTCCAGCGGTGTTCCATCTCATGCAGCGCCGTGATCAGTGGAACAGCCGCTTCAATCGCATTGGCGCCGCTGCCGGCATAGGCCACATGCGTCGGCAGCCCTTTCAGGTGCACCTGGAACCACAGGACACCCAGCTGAGCCGCGACCAGATGTTCCGAAAACGGCTCGGGGATCAGGGCGGCGTCAGCTGTATAACCACGCGCCAGGCAGGCCAGCGCGCCATTGCCGGTGCATTCCTCTTCGACGACGGATTGGAAAAAGACGTCCGCAGCCGGGGCGAGCCCACAGGCTGTCAGCGCATCCAGTGCAAAGAGGTTCGAGGCCAGCCCGGCCTTCATATCGCCACCCCCCCGGCCATAAAGCCAGCCATCCTCGACCCGAGGTTCGAAGGGCGGTGTATCCCACATGTCCAGCGGCCCGGCAGGCACCACGTCGATATGCCCGTTCAGGATCAGTGAACGGCCCGTCCCGGTTTTGGAACGGTGCGTGCCTACGACGTTTACGGCGTCTTCATAAGGCCCAAGTACCGGAGAGAATCCGGGCAGGTGCTGGATCTCGGCAACATCGATCTGCCACTGATCCAGCTCATACTTCCGATCCGCCAGTTCCCTGGCCATGAACGCCTGAGCGGATTGTTCATTGCCCCGGGTCGACGGATGCGCGGTGAGGTCGGACAGAAAAGCGACCTGCCGGTCAAACGCGGCATCCACGGCATCGCACAAACGGGTGTTGAGTTCGCTTTGCATAAATGACCTCAGAAAACGGGACGAGTTGTATCGGGTATGGTCAGCGGGGCGCCGGTGGCCTCACGGACCTCGGCAAGGCTGATCCCTTCGGCGATCTCGACGAGCGCATAACCTTTGGGCGTGACATCAATGACCGCCATCTCGGTAAATATGCGCGACACACAGCCCCGCGCCGTCAGCGGCAGGGTGCATTCATCCTTGAGCTTGGGGTTGCCCGCCCGATCGGTATGGGTGGTCAGGACCACAACCCGGCGCGCCTTTTGCGCCAGTTCGATGCCGCCGCCGACGCCAGGGCTGAATTTGCCGGGGATCTTCCAATTGGCCAGATCGCCTTGGCTGCTGACCTCAAACGCGCCAAGCATGGTCAGATCCAGACGACCCGAGCGCACCATCGCAAAGCTGGTCGCGCTGTCAAAAAAGGCTGAGCCGGGTACGGTCGAGACATAGGCGCCGCCGGCATCTATCAGGTTCCGGTCCGCCTGATCGGGTGGCAGTGTTGGGCCGATGCCGGTCAATCCGTTTTCCGTATGCAGACAGACGGGGAAATCAGCCGGGAGGTGGTCAATAACCTTGGTCGGTAGTCCGATGCCAAGGTTAACAACCATGCCGGAAGCAATCTCGCGTGAAGCGCGAGCGATCATGCGGGCCTTAGCGCTGGACAACGGCGTATTCCTTGGAAAGCGCACCCAATTCGGTGACGTGATCAACAAACACACCGCTTGTGTGAACGGCGTCGGCATCCAGCGCGCCCAATGGTGTGACGGTTTCAGCCTCGACAATCACGTGGGTCGCAGCCATGGCCATCAGCGGATTGAAGTTCCGCGCGGTCGCGACATAGGCCAAGTTGCCAAAGGTATCGGCCCGGTCGGCATGGATAAGAGCAAAATCAGCGCGCAACGCCGTTTCGACAAGGTGCGGTTTGCCGTCCACCTCGACCACCTGCTTGCCCTCGGCCAGTTCAGTGCCGATGCCGATATCGCTCAGCACAGCTCCGATCCCGGCCCCGCCTGCGCGGATGCGTTCAGCCAGCATACCTTGAGCGTTGAACTCCACCTTGATCCGGCCGCTGTTCATCAAGTCGATGGCATGGCTGTTCAACCCAAGATGGGTGGTGATCAGGCGCGTCACCTGACCGCTTTGCAGCAAGTGGTCCAGCCCCATGCCCGGTTCGTTTGCGTCATTCTTGATCAGTGTCAGATCGCGGGCGCCATGATCGACCAGTGCATGGATCAAGGCCATCGGCGTACCGGGCACACCAAAGCCGCCCACCATTACCGTGGCCCCGTCTTTGATCCGGGCCACGGCTGCGGCCATGTCACAGCGTTTGTCGGGCAGCTTCATGCGGACACCTCCAGAGGGAGGCCAACCTCGGTAGCAAACGCATCCAGCGCGTCGCGCAGGATCGTCATCATCTCAGCGATCTGCGCTTCGGTAATGATCAGGGGCGGCGCAACCAAGAAGTGATCGCCTGCCGTCCCGCCACGGGTGCGGCGGGAATAGATGATTAGCCCCCGTTCATAGGCCAACTCGACCAGACGGTCATAGGCGTTCAAAGCCGGATCTAGTGGCTCCATGGTATCACGGTCCGAAACGAGTTCGAACGCGGTCAGCAACCCCTTGCCGCGCACGTCGCCGATGAAGGGATAGCGCTCCATCAGCGCGCGCAGTTCATTCATCAGAACCTCGCCCATGGCGGCCGCATTGGCGATCAGGTTCTGGTCTTCCAACTCCTCCAGCACCGCCAGCCCCGCCGCACAAGCCAGGGGGTTGCCCGCATAGGTGAACCCATGTGCAAATCCCCCGGCATCCAGGATCGGTTCGACAAGACGTGCACCGGCAACAACGGCGCCCAGGGGGGCATAACCCGCACCAAACCCCTTGGAGAGCGCCGCGATGTCCGGAGTGATCCCCCAGTGTTCCGCGGCCAGAAACTTGCCCGTGCGGCCCGCACCGGTCATCACCTCGTCATAGATCAGCAGCACGTCGAATTCATCGCAGATCTCGCGGATGCGGCCGTAATAACTGTCAGGGGCCACCAGAGCGCCGGTCGAAGCCCCTCCGACAGGTTCCATCAGAAATGCCAACACAGTGTCCGGCCCTTCGGCGAGGATCTTGTCGCGCAGAAGCTCGGCGTATTTCAAACCACGTTCGTCTTCGCTCAGGTTGTCACGGTCCAGATAGGTTGCCGGGGCGGCGATCTTGGGCATGCCCGCCAGCATCGGCGCAAACGGGTCGCGCAGCGGATCATACCCGGTCAGATCCAGCGCCCCGAACGTGCAGCCGTGATAGGACGGAAAGCGCGAAATCACTTTGATGCGTTTCTGATGCCCCTGTGTGATCGCATATTGCCGCGCCAATTTCACCGCGCTTTCCACCGCCTCGGAACCACCCGAGACAAAGAACACCCGGTCCAGCCCCTCAGGCGTCATGGCAACGGTTTTGGCGGCCAGATCCTCGGACGGATGCGTGCGGAAATGCAGCCGATAGCCAAAGGTCGCGCGATCCATCTGTGCTTTGATCTTGTCCAGCACGCGCGGGTTTGAATGCCCGATATTGGACACCATCGCCCCGGAAGAGCCGTCAATATAGGGCTTGCCGCTTTCGTCAAACAGATAGATGCCTTCGCCCCGGTTCAGAAACGGACGCGGGTTGCGGGACTGATAGAACAGATAGGATTCTTCGCTCACGACGCACCTTCGATGTGTTTGCGTAGGAATTCGCGGGTTCTGTTCTGGGTCGGGTTTTTGAACAGAACGCTTGGCGGGCCTTCCTCGACCACAACGCCCTTGTCCATGAACAGCACGCGATCACAGACCGAGGCCGCAAAGTCCATTTCATGGGTGACAATGATCATGGTCATGTGTTCTTCGGCGAGTTTTTTCATCACCAGATTGACCTCTTCCACCAGCTCGGGGTCGAGCGCCGAGGTGGCCTCGTCAAACAGCATCAGCTTGGGTTTCATCGCAAGTGCGCGGGCAATCGCGACGCGTTGTTTCTGGCCACCGGAAAGCTGCGAAGGGTAATAGTCGATCCTTTCCAGCATCCCGACCTTGTCCAACTGCTCCTCGGCCAGCCTATCGGCGTCGGCCTGGGACAGGCCCTTGAGCATTTTTGGCGCCATGGTGACGTTTTCGCGCGCGGTCATATGCGGAAAAAGGTTGAAGTGCTGAAACACCATGCCGACGTGCTGGCGCAGCTCGTTGATGTGCTTTTCATATTGGCGATGTGGCAGGGTCTTATTCACCTGCACACCGTCCAGCCAGATTTCCCCACCGGTCAGCGGGTCGAGATCATTGATGGCGCGCAGCAGCGTGGATTTGCCCGATCCGGACGATCCGATAATCCCGACAATCTGGCCGCGCTCGACGTTCAGGCTGATGTCCTTGAGCACCTCGAGCGTGCCAAAGGATTTCTGCGCGTGACGGATTTCCACAAAATGTGTCTGTTCGGTCATGGTTGGCCTCTTTGGTCAGCGCGAGATGGAAATGCGGCGTTCGATCTTACGCTGCACCCATTCCATGCAAAGGTTGATGACATAGTAGAAAGCGGCGGCGAGGATGTAGAACTCGAACGGGCGATAGGTTTTGCCGATCACCCGCTGTGCCGACAATGTAAGCTCGCTGACCCCGATGACTGATACCAGCGCGCTGTCTTTCAAAAGCGCGATCATGTTGTTGCCGATCGGGGGGATGACGGCGCGCACCGCTTGCGGGATCACGACCTTGCGCAAGGCCTGCGCGCGGCTGCATCCCAATGTGCGTGCGGCTTCCATCTGTCCCTTGTCCACGGCAAGGATCGCTGTCTGGATCAGTTCCGAGTTATAGACGGCAAAGTGCAGCCCCAACCCGATGATCCCAGCCACAAAAGCGGGCAAATCAATGCCGATCTGCACCAGCCCGAAGTAGATCAGGAACAGTTGCAACAAGAGCGGCGTGCCCATGAACACCCACTCGATCAGCCGGAAAGGCTGGCGAACGAGCCAAGGGGCGTAGAGGGCGATCACGGCAAAGATGATGCCACCGACAAAGCTCAGCAAAGCGGCTGCAACCGTGATCCCGACCGTCCAGCCAACACCCAGCAGTATGATGTCCATGTATTTGGGAATAATCGAAAAATCGAGGCCCATCTGTCTGTCCTTTTCCGATCAGGTGATCTGTACTTTGCGATCCAGCCAGGCAACGCCACGGCCGACCACGTAGATGATGATCATGTAGAGAACCCCCGCGAGCAGGAACATTTCGAAGGGCTTGTAAGTTGATCCGATGTACCGCTGCGCGGTGTAGGTGAGCTCGACCACCGCAATCGCGGCCACCAGCGCGGTGGCCTTGATCAGCATGTTCAGGTTCACACCCAGTGGACGCACCATCAGGCGCGCGGCCTGAGGCAGGATCACCCTGTAGGTGGCCTGCCAGCCGCTGAGCCCCAATGTGCGGGCGGCTTCGCGCTGTCCTTTGTCGATGGCGATGATGGCACCGCGGATCGTTTCGGTCATATAGGCGCCCGCATTGATGCCCAAGCCAATCACACCGGCCTCGAACGCGTCAAGCTGAATGCCGATCTGCGGTCCGCCGAAGTAGAGAATGAAGAGCTGGATCAACGCAGGCGTGCCGCGAAACACGCTGACATAAGCTGCGCCCAGAAACCGGAGTACCGCAAAGCGTGAGAGCCGGGCGGCGGCGCCAAGCGTGCCGCAGATCAACCCCAGTATCGCCGTCAGCACTGACAGTAAGATGGTGACCCACGCGGCCTCCAGGAAGAAGGGGTAGACCTTCAACATCAGATCAATGTCCATGCGTCGCTCCTCTTGGATATCCAACCCAAAATTGTCCGGACGGCGCGGTCGCCGCCTCGGCACGTAGTGTTGTAAGTGTCGGATATCATTGGCGCCCGAGGGAGGGTCAGTAAAGGACCATCGGTCTTTTTACCGCCACCACTATGAAGGTCCCCGCCGCTGTTGGGCGGCAGGGAAAGATGTCTTAGCGAATGTCCGCGCCAATCCATTCTTCAGCAATGGTCAGATAGGTGCCATCATCCATCATGGATTGCAGCGCCGCCTGCATTTCTGCGGCAAGCTGCGGGTTGCCCTCGCGGATGGCGATACCTGCGCCAAAGGGATCGGTGGTCGGATCGCCGAACATCTCAAACTCCTGACCCTTTTCGCCCATCGCTAGGATGGCCGCGATCGAGTCGTTTACAATGGCGTCCACACGGCCGTTGTCCAGTTCCAGCAGCAGTTCGGGCAGACCCTTGTATGTGTTGATGTCATAGCCCTTTTCGCGCGCCCAATCCTCGTGGGTTTCGCCCAGGGTCAGGCCAACTTTCTTGCCTTCCAGATCCTCGAGGCTGGAAATGCCCGAGCCCGGCTTGGTGAAAATAGCGCGCTTGTCCGAGTAGTAGGGACCAACGAAATCGACCACTTCGTCACGCTCTGCGGTGATGGTCATCGACCCGACGATGGCGTCATACTTGTTGGCCAGAAGACCACCAATGATGCCGTCCCATGCGGTGGTTACAATTTCCACTTCCATGCCCATACGCTTGGCAATCTCGGCGCCGATGGCCGGGTCAAAGCCAACAACTTCGTTCTGATCGTTCACGAAGTTGAACGGAGGGTAGGCGCCCGACATCGCAATGCGGATCACGCCTTTTTCTTTCAGCGTGTCGAGCTCTTCTGCGACAGCGGTATTCAAGCCAAACACCGCAAGGCCCGCGGCGGCAATTGCGGATTTCAAGATGGTACGGCGAAAAGTCATTTCTCTCTCCCTGTGAGAATCATGCCGGGGTGTTTCCCGATCAATGCCTGCGAGCGGACCCGCTTGCGAAAAAACTTGCATGACTCGTCAATATTGCGCAAACAGATATTAGCTACATTCAGTATAGATTTGATCTATGAGCCTTCCGCAGCATCAACGCTTTCCATGGAAACTGGACTGGAACCTTCTGCGCACCTTCATGGTTGTGGTCGAACAGGGTGGCATATCCAAGGCCGCCGACTTTCTGGGTCTTAAACAGCCCACCGTTTCAGCAGCCCTCAAACGCCTTGAACAATCGACGGGCAAGCAGCTTGTTATCCGCAAGCCCAACGAGTTCACCATCACACGACCCGGACAGACGCTGTATACCGAATGCGCCAATATCTTTGGCACCATTTCACAGCTTCCCTCTCTGCTGGATGACGACCGTGCCGAACTCAGAGGGCATTTGTCGATCGCCATCACGAGCTCGGTGATCTCTGAGCATTTCGATGCGATCCTAAGTAATTTCTCCAAGATGCACCCGCATGTCACCTATTCCTTCTCGGTCCACGAAAGCGAAGATGTGGAAACGATGGTGAACCAGAACCGGGCCAGTTTCGGAATTTGCCTGCTTTCAAAAATGCCGCGGAACTTGAACTGCGTTGTCTTGTACCGAGAGTTTTTCGGCCTGTACTGCGGTGAGCGCCACCCTCTGTTTGGCGTAAAGGAAATCAATACAAAAGATCTGGAAGGCGAGCCCTTTGTCGCCTTCCAGACAGAGGCCGAGGGCGGGCCGCTACATGCCATCTCTCGACTTCGTGCACGTCTGGGTTTGGCCACCGACTGGCGCGGTGTATCCTCAAGCCTCAATGAAATCCGCCGCCTGATCATGGCGAATATCGGCATTGGCGCCCTGCCGCTTCACGTTGCAAAACAGGACGTTCTTGCCGGCAATATCCGGCAGTTGCCGCCCTATGATGAGCTGCCCATGGTGAACATCTATCTTGTCACCAACCCGACGCGCCGCCAGTCAGATGCCGAGGCCGAGTTCCTGTCGGTGTGCAAGGCCGAACTGGATGCCATAGATATCGAAGAACGCACCTATGGTCTGGACTGATTTTGAGAAGCCTGAAGTTGCCGCTACATTTGGAGTGCCGCAAGATCAGTTCAAGTTGCCGTCCTGCGTCATCGAAAGTTTGAAAATACGCAGCAATCTGGATCGATAATCGAGTTGTCGTTGGTCAATCCGTCCTGCCCGGTTTCACCGCTTCATACGGCTATAGCTCATCGAGATATGGGCCCGCTGTATGAGCGCGGCCGCCTGAAGATCTCCCAGTTCAATCGCGGCGGTCACTTCATCGACCTCGCGCGCGAAAACGCGGATTTCTTCGTTGAGGTCAATGATTGAGGCGAAGAAGGATTTCAACCAGATCCGGGCGGTCTGCACATAAAGTCGCTGGGAAACTTCCTGTAGCGGCGCGTTGTCAGTCAAGGCGAGGCGCGCAAGAAAAAACTCCATGTTGAGCTGGGCAAAGGCGCGTGGCTCAGGGTTTTGGACCAACGTCTTGGCGCGGCGCGATAGTTCGGTCAAATGAGCCGAAAGCTGTGCGTCCGGCTGTTTCGGGGATAGCTTGCCCACCATTTCCGCCAGCTCCATGCGCAGTTGATAGGTCTGTGCAAGTTCATCGATGTTTACATCGGTTACGAATGTTCCGACGCCTTGGACCGACTTGACCAGACCTTCATCTTCCAGGCGGGCCAAAACGCGTCTGAGCGGCGTGCGAGACACGCCAAACTCTTCAGCCAATTCCGTTTCCGAGAGCCGAGTGCCGGGTGCGTAATCCAGCAAACAGATGCGATTGCGCAGTTCTTGGTGCAGGATCACAAAGCGATCGCGGGCTTTGAAGTCGTTGTTTTCCAAAATGGCTGAGGTCACGGTAGTTGAGGCTCCTATGGGCGGCTAAATTATGCTCTCAAGAAGCTTAGGAGAACCCGAGGGCCGCATTAGATCAGCTTGGCCGAAAGGCGGGTGAGCATGTCCAGGCATTGCTCCATCTGATCGACCGAGACAAATTCATCCGGTTTGTGCGCCTGATCAATGGACCCGGGGCCGCAGACGACTACAGACATGCCAAGCCCCTGAAAGATACCAGCTTCGGTGCCAAAAGGCACGACATCAGCGCCATTGGCGCCGGTCAGCTCCATCACCAGATCGCGTGCTTCATTCTCCGTCATAGGCTCAAGCCCATCGACCTCGCCGATCACCTCGGTCTCGATCCCGGCTTTCGGATGTACGGCTTGCATCGCAGGGATGAGCGTGTGCGCACAAAACTGGTGCAATTCTTCTTTCACATAATCGGCATCAGATTTCTGGACTGGTCGCATTTCCCATTCCACACGGGCTTTGCCGGGAATCACGTTGTGGGCAACGCCGCCCACCAATGCGCCGGTGTTGATGGTGGTCCAGGGCGGTTCAAATCGGCTGCCCTCTGGTGCGCGGCTGCGCAAATCCGTTTTCAGCTCTATAAGCTTGGACACATAGCGCACGGCATATTCTACAGCGTTCACGCCCCGATCTGGGCCGGACCCATGCCCTTCAAGCCCCGTGAAGTGGGTGGTGTATTCATAGCAGCCCTTGTGGCCCTCGATGATCCGCATTGAAGTCGGCTCTCCAATGATGGCCACCGCAGGTTTGATGCCCTTTTCACGCAAGGTGTTTGCGAGCGCGCGGGCACCGAAACAGCCGATTTCCTCATCATAGGTGAAGGCAAAGTGAACCGGGCGCTGCAAGTCCAGCTCCGCATAGCGGGGGGCCATGGCAACGGCGGCGGCAATGAAGCCCTTCATGTCACAGGTGCCACGCCCAAACCATTTGCCGTCCTGCTCTGTCATCGAAAATGGATCAGAGGCCCAATCCTGATCGGTCACGGGCACAACATCCGAATGCCCCGACAACACGATACCGCCATCGCGTTTTGGGCCAAGGGTGGCAAAGAGGTTCGCCTTGGTCCCGGTCTCATCATGCCAGATTTCGACTTCGGCCCCGCAGTCGGCCAGGCGCTCAGCCAAATGCTGGATCATGTCCAGATTGCTGTCCGAAGACACGCTGGGGAAGCCAATGAGCTCCCCCAGCAGGGTCTTTGTGTCTGCAAGTGCGTTCACGATCAGTCCTTCACAAAGAGTTTCCGGTCCATATTGCACAATGCCTCGGCCGGTCCGTTTTCAGTGATCAGGATGGTTTCGGTTGTTTCCAGCCCCCAGCTCTCCATCCAAAGCGCGGGCATGAAGTGAAACACCATGCCCGGTTCCAGAGCAGTTTCGTCCTCGGTCCGGATTGAGGCGGTGCGCTCGCCCCAGTCCGGCGGATAGCTGAGCCCGATCGGGTACCCCATGCGGCCTTCGCGCGAGAGGCCATGTTTTGCCAGCACATCAAGGAAGGCGTTGGCGATGTCGCAGGTCCGGTTGCCTGCGCGGGCGGCGTCCAACCCAGCGGCGATCCCTTCGATTTGGGCCTGTTCCGCAGCCCGCATTTCGGGCGGTGGCGTACCAAGATAGACCGTCCGGCACAGCGGCGCGTGATAGCGCCGGTAACAGCCCGACAGCTCAAAGAATGTGGCTTCGCCTTCACGCATGGGGGCGCCGTTCCATGTCAGGTGGGCGGCCGTTGCGTCCAGCCCCGAGGGCGTCAGCGGAACGATCGCCGGGTAGTCTCCCCAATCATCATCGACGCCCGTGATCCCGGCATGGAAGATGTCGGCCACCAGATCATTCTTGCGCACACCCGGCGCGGCGCGGTCGATAGCGGTCTGGATGACCTTTTCGGAAATGCGCGCGGCCTTGCGGATAAAGATGATTTCCTCGTCGGATTTCACCAGCCGCTGCCAGTTCACCAAGGCGGTCGCGTCTTGGATGGCGGCGTTTGGCAGCTCTTCGACCAGCACGGCATGGGCCTTGGCCGAGTAGTAATAGTTCTCCATCTCAACACCGATGCGGGCAGTGTCCAAGCCCAGCCTGCGGATATGTCCGGCCAGATCCTGCATCGGGTGGCGCACGGTGGATTGCACATAGTTGTCCGCGTATCCGTGGATATTGCCCTCTGACATCCAACACGTCCGCCGTCCGCCAAGAGCATCCATATAGCGGCCCCACCAGATGGGTTCGCCCTCAAGGCCTAGAAGGACGCCCTGATGAACATAGAAGGACCAACCATCATAGCCGGTCAGCCACGCCTGATTCGACGGGTCGGTGACAAACAGCAGGTCCAGCCCTGCTTTATCCATTGCCTGACGGGTCTTGGCAATTCGGCGATCATATTCGACCTGACTGAACGGAGCATGTTCGATGGGCATTGCGACCTCATAGTTGAGATGTGGAAGGTTGTGTACAATTTGGGTTGATCTGCCGATGGGGGCGGCACTCTCTTGCCCAAGCTAACCGCAAGAAAAGGTGGGAAAGTTGTAAAAAAACGGCGCTTGATGGTCGCATTTTCACATTGATCCAGATGAGCTTTCTATAATGTTGTACACAACTAGCGGTGGTCCATATGACTTGCATTGGCTCCGGCTGTTGCTTGTTAGCTCGACAAACGTGGAAGACGACAACCTTTGATGGCTGCAATGACCCTTGAACTTCATCATATCCTCGATGCGCGAAATCGCATTCGCGGCGTGGCGGACAACACGCCCCTAATCCCGTCCCCGTTCATGTCGAAGGTGGCGGGCCATGACTTCGTGATGAAGATGGAGAACATGCAGCCCGTCGGAGCGTTCAAGCTACGCGGTGCGATGTCGGCGGTGATGGCATTGCCGGATGATGTGCAGGGTGTGACCTGTTGCTCGACAGGCAATCATGGGCGTGGCGTGACTTTTGCTGCCAACCGGCGCGGGATGAAGGCGGTGATCTGCATGTCCGAACTGGTTCCACAGGCCAAGGTGGATGGGATCAGAGCCCTTGGTGCGGATGTGCGTATCATTGGCACCACCCAGGACGAAGCAATGTACGAAAGTCAGCGGCTGTGTGAGGTTGAAGGATTGGTAGAAATCTCTCCATTCGACGATCCGCATGTGATTGCAGGTCAGGGCACCATAGGGTTCGAGATGCTGGAGACACGACCTGATTTGGATATGCTCCTGGTGCCGCTTTCGGGCGGAGGCCTGGCGGCCGGTATCGCCACTGCGGCCAAAGCAATCAATCCAGGCATCAAGGTGATCGGCATCACCATGGATCGCGGTGCGGCGATGTATGAATCGATCCACGCGGGCAAGCCGGTCGAAGTTCCGGAATACGCCTCGTTGGCGGATTCTCTGGGCGGCGGCATCGGGTTGGAGAACCGCCTGAGTTATCCGATCTGCCGCGATCTGCTGGACGACACCATCCTGGTGACAGAAGAGGAGATTCTCCACGCCATGCAGGTGGTGTTTTACGAGGATCGCATCGTGGCCGAGGGTGCCTCGGTCGTGGGGCAGGCGGCGATGCTGGCGGGTAAACTGCCACAACCGAACGGCCCCGTTGGCACGGTGATTACAGGGCGCAATCTGGACATGCCAACATTTGCAAAACTCATGACCGGACAGGACGTGATGATCGGAGATCTTGAAGTGAAAGGCAAAACCTATGACGCATGACATTCAAATCGTCACCGAAGCCGAACTGAAAGAGGCCGTGAAGCTTGACCTGACCGTCGTCGACGTGGTGGAGCAAGCCTTCGTCGCCCTGGCCTCTGGCAAAGTGGTGATGCCCCCAATCTTGTCGATGGACCTGCACGAGGCCAATGGCGAGGTCGACGTGAAAACCGCCTATATTCCGGGCTTTGACGGATTCGCGATCAAGGTCAGCCCCGGCTTCTTTGACAATCCGAAACTGGGCCTTCCAAGCTTGAATGGATTGATGATCCTGTTCTCAGCCAAGACCGGATTGGTGGAAAGCCTGTTTCTGGACAACGGCTACCTGACCGACGTGCGCACAGCCGCGGCCGGTGCCGTGGCCGCACGTCATCTGGCGCCAAAGACTGTAGAGACCGCCGGTGTGATCGGCACCGGCGTGCAGGCCCGCCTGCAAATGATCGCCGCCCATCTGGTGCGCCCGTTCAAACAGGTATTGGTACATGGCCGCGACCCAGAGAAAGCCGCCGCCTGCGCCGCCGATCTGGCCAAGGCCTTGGGAATCGAGGCTGAGGTCATGACGGATGCCGCCGAACTGGTCGCGCAATCTCAGCTGGTCGTCACAACAACACCCGCGCGCGAACCTGTGCTCAAGTCTGAGTGGTTGCATCCCGGGCTGCACATCACGGCCATGGGTTCGGACCAGGCGGGCAAGAACGAAATCGATCCCTCCGCCCTGGTCGCGGCAGATGCGTATATCTGCGACAGCGTCAAACAGTGCGAGGTGTCCGGGGAACTGGAAGCGGCCATGGCTGCCGGGCTCTGGAATAAAGGCACACCAGCCGAACTGGGTGAAGTGATCACCGGGGCAAGACCCGGTCGCATATCACCTGACGCGATCACCATCTGCGACCTGACCGGTACTGGCGCCCAGGACACTGCCATCGCCACTCATGTCCGCAAACATTTTGGCAGCGCCGGAACTGTCATTCAGGCCTGACGGGATGATTTTGGACAAGCGCGATATCCAGATCCTGTCTGTTCTCACGCAAGAGGGGCGGATCACCAAGGCGGCGCTGGCCGAAAGGATCGGGCTGTCCCCCACACCATGCTGGGAGCGCCTGAAAAAACTGGAAAAAGCGGGTCTGATCGACGGCTACGGCGCCCGCATCAACCTAAAGAAACTCGCGCCACATGTGACGGTCTTTGTCGCAGCCGAAATCGCTGATCACACAGCCGCCAGTTTCCGCGCCTTCGAGGCGGCGATGAGCCGCTATGACGAGGTCGTGGCCTGCTGGGCGCTCGGCGGCGGGTTCGACTATCTGTTGCAGATCGTGACCCGCGACATCGACGCCTATCAGCGGCTGATCGACGAGATGTTGGACGCCCGCATCGGCCTGTCCCGCTATTTCACCTACATTGTGACCAAGCCGGTAAAGGGGCAGGCGGGACTGCCATTCGATGTACTTCTGGGAGAACAGAGTGGCAGTTGAATCATCTACCGTCGCTTTGAACTTAAGTCACATCTTCTGCCAACAACGCCTAGTTTCCTCTGCAACAAGAGGAGGAAACACGATGTCGGAAACGGCGCTCTCCGCGCGTACGGATATCGAGGACAAGGCGCTTGTGCGTTCTTTTTCTTATGTAAATGGAAGATGGGTGGCTGCAGCGTCCGGCGACAGCTTTGCTGTGACTGATCCCGCCAACGGTGACCATCTGGGTGATGTAACGGCTATGTCGGCAGAGGAATCATCTGCCGCGGTTGATGCCGCGCAGGCTGCATTTCCCGCTTGGGCTGGGCTGCTGCCGCAGGAACGCGCCGCCATCCTGCGCCGCTGGTTCGAACTGCAACTGGAGCACAGGGAAGACCTTGCGCGCATCATGGTGCTGGAGCAAGGCAAGCCGATTTCCGAGGCGCGTGGCGAAATCGACTATGGCGCGGCCTTTGTAGAGTTCTATTCAGAAGAGGCCAAGCGTCCCAATATTGAAGGTGTGACCAGCCATTTGCCGGACGCGGAGGTTGAGCTGTGGCGCGAACCTGTGGGGGTGGCCGCGCTGATCACACCGTGGAACTTCCCCTCGGCCATGCTGACCCGCAAGGCGGCGGCGGCTCTGGCGGCGGGCTGCACAGTGGTTGCGCACCCGTCGGGTGAAACGCCCTATAGTGCGCTGGCTCTGGCCGAACTGGCCGAACGCGCCGGCATCCCGGCGGGCGTCTTCAATGTTGTCACCGGCGTCGCCCCGACCGTAGTGGAACCTTGGACTCGCGATCCGCGAGTACGTGCGTTGTCCTTCACCGGCTCGACCAATGTGGGCAAGCTGCTCTATCGGCAATCTGCGGATACAGTGAAGCGGCTGGTGATGGAACTTGGCGGCCATGCGCCGGTCATCGTCTTCAAGGGCGCGGATCTGGACGTGGCCGTGGCCGAGACCATCAAAGCGAAATTCGCCACCTCCGGACAGGACTGTTTGGGGGCCAATCGCATCTTCGTGGAACGTCCGATTTACGACGAATTCTGCGCCAAGTTCATCGACGCCACCAAATCCTTGACGGTAGGCATCGGCATGGACGACCCGGATATCGGTCCGCTGATGAATGCGAGTGCGGTACAGAAACAGGAAGAACATGTGGCCGACGCGCTGGAAAAAGGCGCGAAGCTGGCCTGCGGCGGCAAACGCCACCCGCTGGGGCCGCTGTTTTACGAACCCACCGTGCTGGTCGATGTGCCCGCAGATGCCTGCATCATGTCGGAAGAGACCTTTGGTCCGGTTGCCCCGATCGCCCCATTTGACACCGAGGACGAGGTCGTCGCCCGCGCCAATGACAGCGAATACGGTCTGGTCGCCTATCTGCACAGCCACGACCCGCATCGCATCTATCGGCTCAGCCGCGCGCTGCAATACGGCATGGTCGCGGTGAACCGCACGAAGGTCACCGGCGCGCCGATCCCCTTTGGGGGCACCAAACAATCTGGTCTGGGCCGCGAAGGGGCGCGTCTGGGCATGGAAGAATTCACCGAAATCAAATACGTCTGCCGTGACTGGGCGTGATCCCACGCGGGACTAGAAAGGAACTCAAATGCTGAAGAACGACCAACTCGACCAGTGGGATCGCGAGAATTTTTTCCACCCCTCGACCCACTTGGCCCAACACGCCCGTGGTGAAAGCCCGAGCCGGGTGATCAAGACCGCATCTGGTGTCTTTATCGAGGATCGTGACGGTAACAAGCTGCTGGACGCATTCGCGGGCCTCTACTGCGTGAATGTCGGTTATGGTCGTCAGGAGATTGCTGAGGCGATCGGCGAACAGGCCAAAGAACTGGCCTATTATCACTCCTACGTGGGTCATGGCACAGAGGCCTCGATCACGCTGTCGAAGATGATCCTGGACCGCGCGCCGAAAAACATGTCCAAGGTCTATTTCGGCCTTGGCGGCTCGGACGCGAACGAGACCAACGTCAAGCTGATCTGGTACTACAACAACATCCTGGGCCGTCCCGAGAAGAAGAAGATCATCTCGCGCTGGCGCGGCTATCACGGCTCTGGCCTGGTCACCGGTTCGCTGACGGGGCTCGAGCTGTTCCACAAGAAATTCGACCTGCCGGTGGAGCAGGTGATCCACACCGAAGCGCCCTACTACTATCGCCGCGCCGATCTGGACCAGAGCGAAGAGCAATTTGTGGCCCATTGTGCGGCGGAGCTGGAGGCGCTGATCGAACGGGAAGGCGCCGATACCATCGCCGCCTTCATCGGCGAGCCGGTGTTGGGCACGGGCGGCATCGTTCCCCCGCCCGCAGGCTATTGGGAAGCCATTCAGGCGGTGCTGAAAAAGCACGATATCCTGCTGGTGGTTGACGAGGTCGTCACCGGTTTCGGTCGCCTGGGCACGATGATGGGCTCAGATCACTATGGGCTTGAGGCCGATATTATCACCATCGCCAAGGGTCTGACCTCGGCCTATGCGCCGCTGTCCGGGTCCATCGTGTCTGACAGGGTCTGGAAGGTGCTGGAACAGGGCACCGATGAAAACGGCCCCATCGGCCATGGCTGGACCTATTCGGCGCATCCGATCGGGGCGGCAGCCGGCGTGGCCAACCTGAAACTGATCGACGAGTTGAACCTGGTGCAGAACGCAGGCGAGGTCGGCACCTACCTCAATGAGACCATGGCCGCTGCACTGGCCGATCATGCCAAAGTCGGGGATGTCCGCGGCGAAGGGATGCTCTGTGCCGTGGAATTTGTGAAGGACAAGGACAGCCGCACCTTCTTTGACGCCGCCGACAAAATCGGCCCTCAAATCTCAGCCAAACTGTTGGAGCAATCCAAAATCATCGCCCGCGCCATGCCGCAAGGCGACATCCTGGGCTTTGCGCCACCCTTCTGCCTGACCCGCGAAGAGGCCGATCAGGTAGTGGCAGGGACGGTCGAAGCGGTGAAAGCGGTACTGGGCTAGTTCGCACGCAATTCTCACAAACAGGGTCGGCTTATGTCGGCCCTGTTCAGTTGGGTGCGGAAACGTTCGCCCGGGAGTACAAACCATCAAACTTGTTTTTGGTATTGAACCAACCTGTGGCGCGTTTGCAAATTGTTGGCCGACGCCACCTGCTGAAGATGGTCTTCGCGTGACGCCTCGACCAGAGCCGCATGCAAAGCCATCACCGCAGCATCAGCCGCTTCACGCGGGACAACGAATTGAATGTCCACATTGCGTGGTGTCTGGTGGGCGGCAATCAGGTCGATCTCCGCCGTTTCCAAAGACATCAGACCTCGACTAAAGGCTTTCAGCCCACTGAGGTCACGCCCGATCGCCGAGACAATCGCCACATTGCGAGCACTGATCTTTGCTGAGGGGTACGCGTCTTCCAGATCAGACACCACGCGACGCACGATTTTCAGCGGGGCCTCGACATAGTGGGTGATCGAATTGGCGTTCGACGTTTTCGAGGCGATACGCACGTTGTGACGCCTGAGCGCGTCCAGAGCGGCTGCGTCGCAGCCTTTCACGCCCACCATGTCCTGTTCGAACAGCTCCAAGGCGACAACATTCAGCCCAGTGATTATTTCCACGCCCGGTGCGCTTGCAGCCTGTTCATCGATAAGCGTACCCGGGTCAGCGGGCTCAAACGCATTGGTGACCCGCAACGCCACCTTCGATTGACGCAGGATTTTGGCGGCGTTGGGGTGAATGGCCTCCATCCCCATGTTCGAGAGCTGGTCGGCGACATCATAGTTGGTATGCCCCAACTTGCGGACCTGCTCCGCGCCAAACAGAGCAGGATCGGCAGAGGACAGATGAAATTCCTTATGAATGATTGCCTCTTTTGCCCCGGTGAAGGCGGCGATGTTCGAAAATGTAACTTCCGAATAGCCACGGTCGTACTCGCGCATCAAGCCTTCACGACATTGCGCGTAGCCTGTCACGATGGGCAGTTCTGTGGCCAAGTCTATGTCTTGAAAGGCGCCTGCGATACGAGCCTGCAAATTGCATTCGGTTTCATCGCGCCAACCGCTGAGGTCGACAAAGCGGGCATTGATCCCGGCACGCTGCAACATGAGCGTCGTGACATAGGCGGAATGCGCCTCGCCCAGGCCGGACAGAAGCTCGCGCACGATCATCATCTGGCTCGACAACCGGAAATGCCCGTAAGAGCACAGGCGGCGCAAGTCATAAAGACAATTGCGCGCGCCTTCGATCCGGTCACGGACGAAATCTTCGGCCAGGGTGCGGTCGGCGGCATTGTGCAGCACCTTGTTGTGACACGCGCCCATTGCTTCGGCTACGCGGGTCAGCGCATCCAGCCAGCTGTGATCATTGTCGTCATTGGCAAACAGAGCATAGACGCCGGGTTCGCCGGTTTTCTTGTGCTCCAGAAGCAGGTTTGTGATCCCGCCAAAGGCAGAAACCACGAAAACACGGTGGAACAGGGCGTCCGCCTTCCGATCGCCAACGATCAAGGTATCGCGCAGCTCGTGGATGCGCGACATGGAGGTGCCGCCGATCTTCTCGACGGTATGTGCAGGGAAGGTCACGATGTGTCATCCGGCTGATGCCAGAGCCTCTTAAGCTGTTTCCAGGTCGTCTGCCGCCGCATACGAGCCATCTTCGCGGTGCACTTCGGTGCCGGTGACCGGCGGATTGAAGCAGCAGGCCATGATCAGCTCTTCTTCTGCGCGCAGAATGTGGCGGTCGTGCTTGTCCAGCGCATACATCACGCCGGGCTTGATATAGTGTGTTTCTCCAGTGGCCACGTCAGTGATCGACCCGGTGCCCTGCATGCAATAGACGCTTTCGAAATGGTTCTTGTATTCGAACGTGTGTTCTGAGCCCGGTTCAAGAAAGGTGATGTGGAAGGAAAAGCCCATCCCGTCATCAGCCAGCAACATGCGCACGCTGCTCCATTGCGCATCCGACACGACCCGGTCGCGTTCTTTTGTGATAATCTCGTTGAAATCGCGTACAATCATGTCTTACTCCGCTGCAAATTTGCTTGAATCGGTGGCGATGCGCATGGCATTCCGCAGGATTTTGAGACCTTTCAGGAAGGTATCGTTATCGGTGGTCAAGGGTGCCAGAACCTTGACCACTTGATCCTCGTTTCCCGAGGTTTCGATGATCAGCCCGTCTTTGAAGGCGCGGGCGCAGATAGCCGCCGCCAGGTCGCCTGATCCGACATCCAGCCCCTGCATCATGCCGCGCCCCTTAAGCTTGGCGCCCGGTAGAAACTCGGCCATTTCTTCCAGCGCCGTGGTCAACATGCGCGCCCTGGCCGCGACCTCTTTCTGGAACCGATCATCGACCCAGAATTTTGTCACAGCCACGCGGGCGGTGACAAAGGCGTGGGTGTTGCCCCGGAAGGTGCCGTTGTGCTCAGCAGGGCCAAAGACGTCATGCTCAGGGCGCACCAGCAAGAGCGCCATGGGCAGACCAAAGCCTGAAACGGATTTTGCCAGCGTGATGATATCCGGGGTGATGCCCATATCCTCAAAAGAGAAAAAGCCGCCGGTACGACCACAGCCCGCTTGGATGTCATCAACGATGAGAAGCGCGCCATGTTCCTTCGCCAATGCGGCCACGCGGTGGATCCATTCGGGGCGGGCGGCGTTCAGCCCGCCTTCGCCTTGCACCGTCTCCAAAAGGATCGCAGCCGGTGCATCAATCCCGGACGAGCGGTCCTTGAGCATGGCTTCAAGGAAATCGGCTGTGTCCGTGTTGCCGGGGAAATAGCCGTCATAAGGCATGCGCGTCACGCCGTTCAGCGTGGTGCCCGCACCGCCCCGGTGATAGCTGTTGCCTGTCGCTGACAGCGCCCCCAGGGTGACACCGTGAAACCCGTTGGTGAAGGCGATCACATTGGTGCGTCCGGTAACCTTGCGCGCCAGTTTCAGCGCCGCTTCCACTGCGTTGGCCCCGGTGGGGCCGGTGAACATCACCTTGTGATCCATTTTGCGCGGCTTAAGGATGTGTTGGTCAAACGCGTCCAGAAATGCGGCCTTGGCATCCGTGTGCAGATCCAGTCCGTGGGCCAGACCATCCGACTGCAGATGATCAATCAACGCCTCTTTCAAGTCCGGATCGTTATGTCCGTAGTTCAGTGACGAACACCCGGCCAGGAAATCGATGTAGCGCGTGCCATCGCGTGTGATCATCTCGGACCCTTTTGCCGAAGTGAACACAGCGTCAAATCCCCGGCAATAGCTGCGCGCCTCGGACTCGCGACGTTTGAAAATGGCAATATCGGCGGGGTTCGTAGACATACGACCTCTCTTGGGTTTTGGGGGATGAATGAAAAATAAGCTGCTGAGTATAGAAGGTCGCATGGCTCAGGCGGCCAGTTGCGCCCGGTTCGCCAGCGGAATCGTGACCATATACTCGGTCTTGTGACGCTCGTGAAAATGCAGCGCTTGCGTGTAATAGGGCGTGATATCCAGCTTGCTGTCCTGAAGGCGCGCGAATTTGCGGAACAGGGCCCAGGATGCGTCGTTATCGACGGTGATGGTGGTCTGCAGTCGGGTCACGTCTTTGCACTGCGGACGGTTCACGATGTTTTGCAGCATCAAGCCGCTCAATCCCTGACCACGCGCGATTTCCGAGACCGCGACCTGCCAGACGAACAAGGTATCAGGCTCGTTCGGCATGACATAGGCGGACACCCAACCCGCTAGCTCGCCTGACATTTCGGCCAGAACACAGGTGTCGGCAAAGTGATCGCACTGCAGCAGGTTGCAATACATGGAGTTCTCATCAAGCGGGCGACAGGCTCGGACAAGTTTCCAGATATCGGCGCCATCTCTGGCGGTGGGCTTGCGCAAAGACGGTAGATCGACGCGCATGGGGTGAGCGGGGTGTTGCATTGTGAGCTCCTTTCGCTTCAGGGGTCGAAGTATCAAGGAGAAGCAGAAAGTTCAACAGTCAAAACAGTAAGGCGACGTAGCGTGGCAAAAAGTAGCTTTTTTGCGATAGTTTTGTAGGGTTTTTGCCTGAGAGTCGCCAGATACAACTTCGCCATTCGAAATAATTTTGAATTTGCGCGCAAATATCAAACCACGTATGCTTTGATAATCAAATCAATGGGGGCGAATTGGACCGGATCGACAGCAGCTTGATTGCCTTAAGACGAATTGTCCGCGCGACTGAACTGTTCGGGCGCGAGATTCGCCAGTCCACGGGCGTCACCCCCACCCAGTTTCGCGTTCTGCAAATCGTCTCGGAGCAGGGATACGCCACCGCCAAAGCCATCTCGTTGCGCATGCGCGTTTCGCAGGGAACCGTCACATCCTTGGTAGATAAACTGGTCCGCGACAGACTGGTCATAAGGGAAAAATCCAACCTGGACCGACGCCAGATAAACATCCTGCTCACCGACGAAGGTGGCAAAATCCTTCAAGAGGCGCCGGACCCGCTCCAACAGCGTTTCGTGCGCAAATTCGATGCCATGGAAGATTGGGAACAGGCCATGCTGGTGGCCAGCCTTGAACGCGTGGCCACCATGTTGGACGCAGAAGATATGGATGCGTCGCCAGTGCTGGATACTGGTGAAATCAGACCTGCTGGTTAGGTGCTTGGTGGTATGTTTCGCGGCCAGAGCTTTTGGGCGTTTCGGACAGTAATGCATGTAAGTCTGCGCCAGGCGCCCCGGACTTGGATGGCGGAAATTTGACAAGTTACAACAGAAAGGCGTTTTGTTCCGAGTTGCGCTGATTGGTCTCGATTACAGCGAGGTGACGGTTTGAACTGCGTCCCGCAGATTGTCTCTCAAGGATCGGCTTGATGACATCGACCGCAACGCAGCGATGAGTATGCCGCAACAGCAACAAGGTACTGCGTCAGCGAAGTCCACGAATCCATGGTCGGATTTGTCCGCACTCCCGACCTTAGTCGACGCACCGTTTTTGCGCTCGCAGCGAATGACCGACTCAGAGAAGCTGCGCTGCGGCGTGATCTCGGCCGATGAATGACTGCTAAGGGCCGTTCTAGTTGATACGCCACATCGAGTGGTTGCGTTGGAAGGGCTGATGCATGAGGTTGCATGACCATCACCCAAGGAGATTGCGACATGATGATCTATGGATTGAATACCTGCTCGATTTGCCAGAGGGCCCGCAAGTCGTTGGAAGACGAAGGCAAAGAAGTCAGTTTTCGCGATGTACGAGCAGAACCTCTGAGTGAGGCTGAATTGGCGGAGTTGATCGCAGAGTTCGGAGATCGGTTAGTGGATCGAAAGTCGAATGACTACAGAGGGCTTAACGAATGGCTGAAAGCTTCGGAAGCGGAAGCGCAAATCTTGGCCAAGCCCAAGGTAATGACTCGCCCGGTAATACGGGATCGGAATATGTTGTATCTCGGCTGGGATGAGGCGGTTCAAAAGGCTTTGATGCCGGACTGAAGTCTGGAACTGTGATGCTAGCGTCATTGATTGCAACCAAACGGAGATGCCGCACGCAGTGTGAATGTCCGCAATGCGAAAGCTGCACCGCAGCGGCGAGAAACATGACCAATGACTGGTGTGGGCCGTTGGCTCCTATTCTACGGTGCGGTAATGGGAGGTGGCTTTCTTCTCTTGCCCGACAGCGCATTGCCCGCAATCGCCGCGAGCAGAACTGCGCCGCCGATCAGGGTATTTTCGGTCGCGGTTTCCCCCAGAAACAGCCACACCCAGAGTGGGCCGAGCAGGACTTCGGCCAGAGACAGCAGAGCGAGCTCTGCTGCCGGGAGGCTGCGCGAGCCCAGCGTGTAGAGGATCAGACCGGCGCCGACCTGGAATACCCCCATACCCATCGCAATGCCGCCATCACTGGGGCTCAATACGATTGAGAGCCCGAGGCCTAGGCATATGGCCAAAGTAATTACGATCGCGAAGAGACCCGAAAGAAAGACCGCTGGCAGCATCTCACCGGTTCGCCCCCATCGCAGGGCCACGGTGAAGACTGCAAAACCGAATGCCGAACCGAGCGCGGCAAGGCTGCCTTTCAGGGCGACGCCTCCGGACTTGTCGGCGACCATGATCGCGATCCCGCCGATTGCGACGGCGATCGCTATCCAGGTTGCCGCGCGAACGGGTTCTCGCAACACGATCCATCCGAGTACTGCAGCCATAAACGGTGCTGTCGCGAACAAGAGCATCGCATTCGCGACCGAGGTGTTCTGGATCGCGTAGATGCCGCCGGAATAGGCCGCGACCAGTGAAAGCCCTGCGATGATGGCAGGGGCGCCGATACGGCGGATCTGAACAAACGGGCTTTCGCCAGACCGCACGCGGATAAGCACGTAAAGAAACAGCGACATGCTGATCGACCGATAGAGCAGAATCTGCCACACGACAGCATCTTCGATCAGGCGAATGCCAAGGCCGACGGTCGACCACAAGACCCCCGCCGCAAAGACGAAGAGCACACCGTACTTGTGGGCGTCCGCATGAGAAGAGGAGGGTGAGATAGATTTCATTTCGGGCCAATCGAAGTGGTCACTCCAGGCAAGTTAGCTTCTCAGCCAGAGTTTGTATTACTCATATGCGACATTGGCGCAGAATGCTGGGCGCGGTCTTGCCTAACCAAGAATGCTGCGTTGTGTGCGAATGGCCGTTCTGGTGACGCTGCTGCAAAGCATTCAACACATCAGCCAGCGGCGGCTCAGGGCCGATAGTTTTGAAATGCGCCATTGGATGGATATCGAAGGCGAGCGCGAACAGGAGGTCGAGAAGGATCGCGACATCGACCGGGGACCGGGTCACAGCCATTAGCTGTTGCCTAGCTTGTGCAGGGTCGTTTCACCTTCTCGGAGCGGGATGTCTGCGTGAGCGAATCCAATGCCAATCAAGAAGGAAATCACGCCTGTCGCCGTCTTGAACTCTCGCACCTTGATCGCGTTCTGCGTCAAGCGCGTTCTTGCAGTTACAAGGAGCTTTTCCTTACCGTCAGCCCCTACAGTCCGCATAATCCAAAGGCCATACCAGCTTGGTCCTTTGCGTTCCGGGTCGGTCTGACACAGCACTTCGACCCCATGCCCCTTCTCCGCAAGCTCGCGTAGGCCCTGTTCAGTGATCACGTTTGGTTCAAGGTCGGTTGGTCTGGTCATCGGATGATCTTCACGAAACGGGACTTACACTTCTATGCTAGAATGTACCCCGGTTATCAATAGTATATAATTGGTTTTGTTTCTCCAAAAATATCCTCGGGAGAATGCTCGTATGGCTGGCGGTAGACAGACCCTCCACTCAGAGAGATTCTGCGGTAGATCTAACGGCAGGATAAAGCCCATAGTCCCCGATGCTGCATCAGTTATGAGCGGCGGCTTTGCGCAGAGAGCGGGCTTTGCAAAGTTGTCCAAATGCGAGGGGTCAGCAAGGCGCGACCGGCCCTGATTCGACATTCATCACAGTCATCGGTCATAAAGTAGCGTCAGCTACCGAAGCTCCAGCGGATCACCATTGAATGGCAACAGATACCAAGAGCTCCGCTCGTGGTATTCTAGGAGACCTCCAGCTCGAGTTTCTTTTAATTCGCCGGGGACATAAATCAATAGACCAATGTCTCCTGCACCAAACACAATTCCAGGCCTGTCGAGATTCTCAGATATCATCCTTGTTTCTTGGCGTTTAGCTTTGCGTTCTGCCGCGATTCCCGCGGAATATGCAAATATTGAAATCATGGTTGCGAGTAAAAGCAATCGCACAGATCGATAGTTCCCGATATCCGCGGTTACGTTTTCATTTTCTGCCTTTGTCAATTTTCGAAGCAAGACCCGATCACTGGTTTCAAACAGGATTAACCAAAACAGAACCCATCCACCGGCCATCATGAAACCATCAAATGAAAAGTGGAGGAATCTCGCCCAAAACACCCAGACAGCCATAAGAAGAACGATGTGAAGCGGGGCCGCTGCGATCTTGATAGCAATGTCGTCCGTTTTTTCGGCCGCATGCTTCAACTTCTGGGTTTTGAGGCCGGACAGAATACCTCCGATCAATGCGATCATCACTGAAATCAGGATCAATATCACTTTTGCCGTTATCAGTGAAAAAGCCGCGCCAAACCCCGCTTCGAGTCCAATTGCTAAAGACAAGTGTCGCCCAAACACAAGAAAAGCTTCGCGCGGCATGCCGCTGGTGTAGCCAACAACAAATAGAGACGATAGGCCGATCAGGGCCACAAGGAACGAGCCCATGGCCAAAAGGTAAGGTTTCCCTTCCACCGTTTGTTCTTCGGGCTCAGACACGCTTCACCTAACCGACTGAAAAGTTCCCGTCAAACATGGCATATCTTGATTGAACCTGCCAGCTTACAGCGGCGTGTTCGTCGTCCGCCTCGGATGTCCGCACTGCTTAGAAAAACCATACGTTTCTGCCGTGCGAATGACCGCTTCCCTCCCGACCTACATGAGCAGCCTTCGCACCTGGGCGGCAATTG
This sequence comes from Falsiruegeria mediterranea M17, assembly GCF_900302455.1. Classification (GTDB taxonomy): domain Bacteria; phylum Pseudomonadota; class Alphaproteobacteria; order Rhodobacterales; family Rhodobacteraceae; genus Falsiruegeria; species Falsiruegeria mediterranea. The sequence continues at coordinate 479,076 of NZ_ONZG01000002.1, read as the reverse complement.
GCGGGTCTGCTTTGGGCTGGGACCAGTCATTCCCGTGCCCTATGAGAACGGCAGGTTCGTCCGCATACCACCTGTTCGCCATCGCCTCGATTTTGCGCACGCCGCCAATGTCAGCAACGCGCGCTGCTACCGCAGCATCCCGGCCGGTCGGCGGACGGCGGCTGTGGGCCGTCCTTGCCACGGCCAATGTCAGCAATGCGCTGTGGTTCTCACCCACTCATGCCAAGCGCAGAAACGGTCGAAATGGGTCTACCGGCCGTTAGCTGCGCTTTGCGGAAAGGCTTGGTTCCCTGACCTGATTTTGGTAGTCCGGCAACTCGATCGAGCCGTTCTCATAGATCGCTGCCTGAGTCTCGCCGTTGTCCCACTGGTATAGCAGGCCAATTTCTTCGCCTGTCTTTATACACGTAATGCGGCCGATGGCTTCGGCCGTTAAGCGAACACTTTCATGTTCGGGCATAACTAGCCCCTCTCGTTACACAATTCCTTGGGATCGACGCCGAGAGCATCTGCGATCCTCTCCAGAACATCGAGCGATGCTGAATTCCTAGCGAGTTCGATCTCGCTGATATAGCTGCGATCGACTTCCGCAGCTAAGCCTAGTTGTTCTTGGCTCAATCCTCTGGAATTTCTTAGATTCCGGATATTTAACCCTACTCGTTCTCGAAATTTCATGGCCTGTATTCGGCCAGATCACAAGAACCGCTCTACGGAATATATTCCACAAAACGCGCGCGAGCCTCACAAAGAGCATGCTCGCATATGGTGTAAAGGCAGAGAGTGGCGGTAGGGTAACAATAGTGCAATAATGTAATCAAAAGGCATGAATTGATATGCGGTGCAGATTCATCAGGAATTGGCTCGGCGGGGTCGCTATGGCTTTGCTTTCAACCGTGGCTCCACAAGCGGCGAAAGCCTATCAGGTGGACTGCGCCATTCTGCTTTGCCTGGCCGGTGGGTGGCCCGCGTCAGCAGAATGCGCCCATGCCCGTGCCGTGTTTATCCGCAGGATTACGCCCTGGCCGATTGAGCCGCCGTTGCAAATCTGGCGCTGCCCGATGGGTGTTTCTGAGCCCGCGCCGTTGCAAATTACGGCCCCTAAAATCTGGGAGGCCAGCTACCGAAATGGTCAGGCACTCGGCGAAGTCATTCTGGCTCAGGTGGCTGAAGGCGGTGCCGATATCGACATCAGTGGCCTGGAGTTCGATTTCGTGCGCTCAATCCGCGTCTGGGATGTGCGGTACTATAGTCATCGCGAACGTGGCCGCGACGATGATTGCTCTGAGAGTTACAATATGCGCCTCGGAACCTACGGCACGCAGGGCGAATTCGGCTGGCAAAGTACGACACCAGCGGCAGCCCCGCTTTGGGTGCTGCCATCGCGACGCTGTTCGTCATCAAGTTGGCGGCGCGGTGTCGGTGTCGAATGGGAAGATCACGAGGGCAACCACGGATATGAGTGGGTGGCCTACTAAGGTTTTTCGCCGATGTCCTTCATGCGCTCAGCAATGTCGCCCGCAATGCGCTCATACAGAGCGGCTTGCTTGTCCCTAGGAGAGCCAGGCTTCGGGTTCCTTCGGCGGATGCGTTTGGCAAGCCAGAAGAGCAGCCGGGCTGCTGGATCAGACGTCGCATCCGGTTCTGTGGCCGGATACTTATCCTCTAGGGCGACGACGATTTCCTGCGACAGGCTGCGCCGGTTCAGGGTGGCATGTGTTTCCAGACGCTTCTTCAGCGCGGCAGGAAGCAAGAGTTTGAATTGGACCAAGGCTTCATCTTTCATGATTCCATGATGGACAATATTTGTCCTCAATGATATGGACATTTAATGTCCTTTTGTTGAGGTGTAAATATGAAGACAACCCAATTCAAACTGAACCTACCAGCGGACGTGAAAGCCTGGCTTGAAGAAGAGGCCGTGCGGAACTTGCGCTCACAGGGCGCGCAGGTGGTGTCTTGTTTGCGGGCAGCGATGTCGCGGCAAGAAGCCGTGGGTGAGAGGGCTGAAAAATGAGCCCAAGCCATATCCAGTTGATTCCAACCCCAGAGCTCGCGCTTCTCTTCGGTTACAATGAACCGAGCGCGTCCTTCTACGACTTTTGCCGCAGGACTGGCATCGCTCCGGTGCCGGGGCGGCGCGGGTGGTATGACCCGAAGCTCATTCGCGCGCGATTGGATGCTGTTCAGGGCATCAGCGCGGCAGAACGCGAGGCCACTTCGCAACCGAGCCTTGTCGCACAGCGGAGAGCGCGCCGTGCCCAGAAGTAATCTTCCCAAGGGTGTCCACCGTGTCCGGCGCAAGGTTGTGTCGGGGGTTCGCTACCATTTCTATGCCTGGCGGGGCGGCCCCAAATTTTGGGAAGGGACGGCCCCGAACCCGAAAGAACCCGAGTTTTTCCATGCGTTTTCCCAGTGCGGTACGCCGGTGGGCCCGGCTGAATATCTGACGACTCACTTGGTCGACGATTTTCTGTCCAGTGCGTCACTGCCCAAGGCTGAGCGTTCGAAGGCCGATATCCGCAAGTGGCTGGAACTGTTTCGTGAGGAGTTTGGTGCAGATCCCGTCGCGATGTTCGAAGAGCGTGCCTCGCGGGGCGAGGTCAACAATTGGCGCAAGAAGTGGCTCCATTCGCCCAAGCAGCACGACATGGCAGGCACCCATGCGACGCGCGTCCTCAATTGGGCGGTGGAAGAGGGGAAGCTGAAAGAGCATCACTGCCACAAGCTCAAGAAGCTCTACCAATCGAACCGCACAGAGATCATCTGGACGAGCGGCGACATCGCACAGTTCAACAAACATGCACCCAAGTGGGTTCAAAGGATCCTGACCGCGGGATGCGAAACCGGTTTGCGAGCAGCTGATCTGGTTCAGGTCAAAATGGACCAATTCGAAGATACGCCGCACGGCAAGCGCCTTCGTTTCAGGACCAGTAAGCGCGGCCAGATCGCATATATCCCGGCCACATCAGCCCTTGAGAAACTGATCGCAGAGACGCCGGAAGCCCAAGAGGTGCTGCTGGTATCAGAGCTTGGCAGGCCTTTGACGGCCCGTTGGGCATCAAACCAGATTACCAAGTGGCGTCGCGAAGCTCAGATTCCGCCGTGGATCGACGGCAGGGAGAAGACTCTGTCTGACACGCGCGGGACGGCGGCGACAAGATTGCTAAATGCCGATCTGTCTTTGCGCCAGATTGCGGTGTTGATGGGGTGGTCGGTTCGCTACGCGGCGCAGGTAATCGAGCATTATGCGCAGGTTAGCCCGGACGAAAGCGATGCGGTTTTGCGCAAGCTCAATCGAGCAAAATCACTGTCTCAAGACACAAAAATGTAAACGCCCCTGTAAACGCGGGGCCTCAAACACGGCAAGGAGTGATGTAAGTGATTGTTTTTAAATGGAGGCGAGTACCGGAATCGAACCGGTGTACACGGATTTGCAATCCGCTGCGTCACCACTCCGCCAACTCGCCTTTGTGGTGTGAAATCAAGCTCTTAGCAGGACTTCGGGGCCGAACAGATTGTCGAGTTATCACAAGAGTTATCAGGTTCTTGTTCTGGGCTCGTTCCGTTCGGGGGCCTTATTGCCGCTTTTTGTGAGCTTGTCCAGCCCGAATTCGCTGCCTTGCTGCACCAGCATATTTTTCAATCATTGCTTTGGTGGTGTGCCCTGAGTAGCTGGCGATTTCATCGTCTGTGCAGCCGTGCAAGGCCAGCTCGTGAATGCCGCGATAGCGGAGCGCATGAAGGTCATAGGCTTCGACCCCAAGCCGCTTGCGCTCATCGCGCATGATTTGGGCCATACGGCGATATGGCAGGGGGGTGCCGTCTTGTTTGGTCAAGATGGTCAGCCCGTTTTTGGGCGCTGTTTCCAGTGTTTGAATCAGATATCCAGTGCATGGGATGTAGAGTTCCCGGCCTGTTTTCTGCTGCACCACGCGCAGGCCAGTCCCGTCAAAGTCGTTCCAGCGAAACCGGGTCCAGTCATCTGGACGTTGGACGCTTCCGATCCCCAGCTCAAAGATCAGCCGTGCCATCTGATTTGCTTCATTGCGGAACTTTTCGACGGCCCAATCAGGCCAAGGGATGTGTGGTTGTTTCTTTTCAGGCGGCGTCTTCAAGTGCCGGATGCCCTTTGCAGGGTTCTGTTCCATCCAGCCCAGGTCAATCGCATGCTCGAACAGAACATTCATGATCTGTTGGATGTAGTTGGCAAAGCGTATGCGGTGACGGTTTGCATCCATCGCCGCAATGATGTCGGCCCGCTTGGTCCTGGTTGCGTCCTTCTTTCCCACTTTTTCCAGAAAGTAGTTATGGACGCGCTCATAGTCCTTGCGTGACCTGGCAGAAAGGTCGGTCCACCGGTCAGATTTTCGATAGCTGTTGATCAGGATCTCGAAACTGGTTTTGGATGCGGCCTTACGCCCGGTCAGGATCTGCCAGTATTCCGCATCATAAGCTTGGGTGCCGGGTTCAGCATGGATGCGCACATAGCGCCCATCTTTGCGAACGTAGTGATACCCCTTTGGGTGTATCCAGACTTTGGGTTTCTTCACCATACAGTACCTTCCAGCCCGTCGATTAGATCGCCGCGCATCGCCTTTTGTAGTTGCTCGACGTCCCATCGGTCAAATTTGGCCGCTTGCGGCAACGCCCCATCTTTCACCAGGGCCAGAAATTCGGTTTCCTTCATCTCCAGAAGGCTGGCGGCTGTCTTGGCGGTAGCAAAAAGGGGCGTGTGTTTTGTCATCCGTCGCTCACCATATTGCATTCTGGGCAGGGGTGACCCCGCTTGATTTCTGTATCCGACTTGTGAGTTTGATCGATCCAACCACTATCCCAGCCGCACCTGTTGCAGCGGTAGCAGATCCATTTGCCAACCTCGCCGCCCGCGTCATATAGCTTGGCCATCACGCGCGGCGGCTTTCTTTTGGGGCGTTCAAATCCGGGCAGTTGAGGAAGCATCATACTACGGCTCTTTTTGCGGGGTTGGCCCACTGCTCGGCTGCGGCGTTCATCATTCCGGGGAAGGAGCGGCTGCGCAGGCGGGCGCGCTCTGGTCCTGGGGGCATGCGATGGACGCGGTTCCAGCGATTCCATTCGTCGGAGCCGCGCGCGGGCTCTTGCAGTCGGTTGGTCTCGGCCAGCTCGGGCAGGCCGCGCAGATACCAGCCGGTTTCCTTGTAGGCCGGTTCTCCGAACCAGAAAGGCTGCACCAATTGGGGCTTGGGAAGATCCGCCGGCATGCGGTCCTTGGCGAGGTCATTCATCACCGGGTTTTCGATGGCGACACGCTCAATCGGAGCGTTCCAGCAGGTGGTGAAGATGTCGACGCCCAATTCGAACTCGGCCCGCAGGATCTCGACCGTCTTGCCCTTGGGGAGGCGCTTGGGTGGGGTCCATTTGCCTGGGCCGCTCATCCACTGTCGCCCGGATCTGCAAAGGCGGGTGCAGGGTGGGTGCATCACAGCAAGCAAATCCCAGCCTTCGTGCAGGATGCCGTCCCGAACATCGCAGACGATGTGGCGGTTCGATCCGTCCTCGGCGGGCTCCAGGTCGCAGGACCAGGTGTCAAAGCCGTGAGCCTCAAGGGCACGGCGGGCAATGCCAGAGGTCTCACAGGCGACAAGGGCGCGAAGGGGGCGGTTTTGCATATCGTGTCCTCTGGGTGGTCCTGGTGTCCGTCGCTTGCCCGGATCGGGCAAGGAGAGAAATCAGGTGTTGGTGGTTCCCTGCGACTTGCCCATGGTCCAGGGTGCGCTCTTCCGTCAGGGCCTTGTGTTGTGACCGAGAGTGCGCGCATGGCCCTGTGCGCTGGCCTCGGGGGCGTTGATGGGGGCCGGGTGTTTGAGGGTCAGGCGGGGCGCAAGTGGGGAGAGGCCCCGCCTGGTTATCCGCGCCGAAAATGGGAGGTGGCGCGGAATGGGGGTCACATGCCGAGCGCTTCCTTGTACATTTCAAGGACTGCCTCTTCCTCGGCGATGTCATCCTTGTCGCGCTTGCGCAGGGTGATCACCTTGCGCATGACTTTGGTGTCGTATCCGCGCGCCTTGGCCTCGGCCATCACCTCTTTCTGCTGGTCGGCGATGTCCTTTTTCTCGGCTTCGAGACGTTCCATTCGTTCAACGAATTGACGCAATTCCCCTGCTGTGACGCGATATGAATTGTCGGCAGCTTGATCGAATGTGGGGTCGGGTTTCATCGGAGGCTTGCCAGATTTCTGGCGTTGTTCCTCGTGCTTGGCCTTCATGGCTTTTGCGGCGATGTCGTCTGATGCTTCGGTCAGCATCTTGATGATGGTGTCGCGATCTGCGGTTTCGGGAATAGCCGCTGTCACCGCAATCGCCTTTCGGATCGTCCCGATTGAGGCAATCTCGCGTTTTCCAACGCCATTGGGAGCAGAGACAATTCCCAGCTCTTCCATGCGCTCGATCAATCGCGCGGCTTTGTTGTAGCCGATGGCCAGTTTCCGCTGGATGTAGGACGTTGCTGCCTTCTGGTCTTGGACGACAATTGCGGCGGCGCGGTAAAACAGGGCGTCACCGTTAGAGTTCAGGGCGTTGTCGGTCATTGTCAAAACTCCCTTGCGGTTGGGATGGCGCCGCGCCAGGCGTCGTATTCGGTGCGCAGAACCGCCAGCTTTTCGCAGGCGGTCTCGTTGGTTTCGAACTCGCGGCGGCTATCGATGCCGCAGAACTTGCGCAGGTATTCAGCGGTGGCACTGTGGCCGAATGTTCCCTTGGGAAAGCCGCTTTCCTTCGCTGCGAAGTCTTGGAACTGCGTCGTGTTGCAGAGGATCCCCGCCTGCGATTGTGCGGGTAGATCGTTGAACGGGGTGCGGGCGCTCATGTCTGCACCTGCGGGGTTTCCAGGCCGGGGCACTCCGGGCGAACAGTTCCGCCGGGGCAGGCGCAGCGGGGCCACTCGGGGCATTCAAAGGCCTTGGGCGCGCGCGGTTCGTTGGTGTGAGTGGTGGGCTTTGTCGCGCGCGCCCCGTTCAGGGGGTGCCTGTGGCCCCCTCGTGTCATTCGGGAAAAGATGCCGGCGGCGGCGGACAGCACACCACCGGCAAGTGCGGTGGCACGAGGCGAGCCACCGAGGGAGTGTTTCGTGCGGGTGATCTGCATCACGGCAGCACCCGATGGCCGATTGCGGCCTTGGACAGGATCAGCGGGTCGGGGCGGGTTTTGCCCAGCTCGACCGCGCGGGCATGAATGCGGGCCCGGATGGTGCCCAGCGGGTTGACCTTGGGTGCCTCGATCAGATGTTGCGGTGTGCCAATGCGGGCCTTGCGGTCATCGGTGATGGGGTGGCCCTGTTCCTCTTTCGCGGCTTCCCAGGCGTCGGCGTTGATCGCGGGATGAAAGAAATTGTCAGGGTTGCCGTTGATGCTGGTGAGTGGCGCTTTTACCTGATGGGTTATTCGCTTTGTAGGGTTACTCCCCATATCTGGGGAGATGTGGCGGCGGCGCTCTTCAATATTTTCGGTACTCATCTGTCAACCTCGTCACTTTGGGTGATCTGGTAACTATTCAAAACGGGTTGTATAGTCAATACAAAATGTATAGAACTTGCAAAACGGGTAACGATTGGAGCGTGGGACTATGAAGAACGCTAAACCTAGAGTAGTATTCGGCAACAAATTTGAGGTAGTTATGACCAGTTTTTCCAAACGCTTGTGCGGGTTGGTGTTAGCTTTGTTGCCGTCTGTGTCAGGCGCGGACGAAAGAGCGACAATCGATCTGATTTACGAATTGGGTGAAACCCGATTTCAGCTTGCAGAGTATATTCTGCGCGCATCTTCCGACTACGTTGCAACAAATTCTGACGTGAGTTCGCGTCAGGGGCACTTGGCTCTAAAGAGCGTACTGAATGGCAGCAAGCAGTTTCGCTCTATCCTGGCGATTAGTGGGGACGGCGAGTTGATGTATGACAGTTACAATCCGCTACCGTTCCTGGGGGGGGCGGATCTTTCGCAGCGTCGATACTTCGAAAGAACAACTAACAACGCCCCGAAAGAACTGGTGATCAATAGGGCGGTTGTCGGGAAACAATCTGGCGAGTTGTTCATGCCGCTTGCTATGGCTGTGCCAAACGGCTTGGGACGTGGTCAAAAGGTGGTGATGCTGACCGCTCCACCGGCTGCGTTTATGCCCAACATTCACCTTTGCAGCTTCTGCGGTGTTTCAATGCTGGCAGGTGATGAGGTTATCGCTTCAAATCGTCCGATGTCAGACGTGAATGAAGCGGTCGCTTCCAGGTTAGAATTCGATGGGCCATACGGGGCCACCGAGATTCGGGTTAGGGGCATGCCGGTAAGGGTTCACTGGCGTAGATCAGACGCAACGGGCGTGGTCTATTTGTTCTATCAAGCAAGACCGATAAGTCCTGATTAACCCGTCTTGAAATCGAAACCTCAAAATGACGCCAAGTGGCGTCATTTTTTTTGGATGTGTAGCCGATCCATCAGGATCTCGCGGGCGGCTGTAGGCGTAACGCCGAGGCGATCAGCGTAGTCGAATACGAGCCACTCCTGCGCGGCTGGGTCAATTTGCCAGTTCGCGGATGTGTCTCGAACCACCCAGAACTGAGACCCAAAACCTGCCGCAAACGATGCGAAGGCGACCAGTGCTGCGGTCAAATAGCCCGTTTTGATTCGGCGTCGTGCCTTGCCTTTGGCCGGATTGGAGTGCGTTCCCAGCACTCGAATACGGTCGATCATTTCTTCCTCAGTGAGGTCTGACATACCGGAATGCTCCTAATCCAAAAGTTGTGTGTATTCTTTTGTACATAAAACGGAAGGAATCGGCAAAATGTATAATATCAGACCTGCAGCTATTCAAGATGTAGATTCAATCGCTCGAATTCATGTGGCCTGTTGGGGGGAATGCTACCCCTACCTGCCGCTAGGGCTGCATGAGATGCGGGGTTTGGGATATCGACAGCAGCAGTGGGGGGCAGAGCTGAGCACTGGTGGGGTGGGCGGAACCCTCGTATTGCTCGATGGTGACCGTGTCGTGGGTTTCTCACACGTTCAGCCCAACAATGACAGGGATATACCGGAAGCGGATATCGAGCTGCATGCATGCTATTTCCTACCCGAATACCGGCGCTCATTGGCGGGGCCGCAAATGTTGCAACGTATGGTAGGGATGGTTTTATCTCAGGGATGGTTGAGTTGCTGTCTTTGGGCCTGGTCAAAAAATCCGGTTCGGCGCACATATGGGGCTTTAGGTTTCAAGCCTGTGGTTAGGCGTGATCGGACGATAGGGGATTTCTGTGCGCCGGAAGTGGGGTATCTGTGCCAAGATTTGCCCGTGCTGAATGAAAGGCTATCGAAGAGCCTTAACCGGCTTTCCCGGCGTGACGTGCAAACGCGAAATCAACAATATTCGAAAGACCGGTTCCGCCCGATTGCTTTGCGTAGTGGCAAAGGTCAATAATCAGGTCTGCTATTTCCGATGGTGCGGCGTCACGCGCGCCGTCATGTTCCATAATGAGTTGAATTACTTCGCGCAGAACTCGATCTGATACGCCTGCAATCGAAGGCTTCGAATTCTGGGTTCCAAAGGCGATGAAACACGGATCGGAGCGAAATGCCTTTGCGTAACGCTCGATTGCGTCAGGCTTCATTCCGCGCGTCCCGTTCTCATGTGCGGCATAGGTTGATGCAGTCCAGCCAAACCTGTCCGCAGCTTCTTGAGCTGAACGAAAACCGGCTTCCATTCGGGCTTGCTTGAGGCGGTTCGAAATATCCATGTCGGAATACATAGTGAAAACATTTATTCAAAGCGGGTTGCAACGCAACACAAAATGCATAATTTATGCGCTATGCGCAAGTATTTTGAAATCTGGAAGACTATCGGAGACATCGCAGAGGACTTCGGCGTTGATTATCCGTGTGCGGCTGCGTGGGTGTGGCGGGGCGAAGTTCCCAAAAGTTATGATGCCAAGTTTGTTCAGGCGGCGCTGCAGAGGGGGTTCCTTGTTACGCGTTGCAACCTGGACGAATGGCACGACGCTCACGCCAAGCACCGTAAGCAGCTAAAGAGCAATGGTGACGGAGAGGCTGTAATCGAGTGTCCCAAGCTGACTGTGCTTGAAACCACGAAGGCTGCCGAATGACCCAGCGTGAGCGCTACACCCGAGATCTGCGGATCCTGAAAGCCAAGGACGAAGGCCTGACACAGGCCCAGATTTGTGAGCGTTTCGGTTGCAGCCGAGGTCTGTTGACCAAGCTTTTCGGAAAGATCCGCCAGGATCAAGAAAAGGAGGCTCGGCATGTCGGTTGACCTTCCTCGAGCCCCTGACTGGCCTGCCTTGGAACGCGCTGTGAAGCGCGGCCAGATCTCGGCCCGATTGGACGCGTCCACGGCTGCCGCTGCGCACCATCTGAAAGGCCAGTTGGTCTATCTGAGCTGTCCCTTTGCGCGCAGCAATCGCGACGATCTTGACCAATTCGACCGTTTGGCGGTGCTGGATTTTGAGGTGCGCGCCGCGCGGTGGGTGAAGTTGCTAGCCGTGTTGAATGTTCCGGCGGCCTGTCCCGCGGCGATGCGGTGTCAGATGCTGACGGCGGACATGGAGAATGAATTGCGCCCATTGGACGGTGCGTTCTGGGCGGAGTTTTCCCGCCCGTTTTTGTTTGCGGCGGGTGCGGTGGTGGTGCCACCCATGCCGGGCTGGCGCTTGTCGCGCGAGGTTTGGGCGGACGTGTGTTGGGCCCTGCAAAGCAACGTGCCGGTTTGGCAGATCCGGAGGGCCGGATGATCGGTCGCGGTTGGATCTATCCCAAGTTCTATGTGCGCCCTGCGCCTGCTCCGGACGGATATGAGCTGATCGTTGATTACGCGGGCTTTTTGGGAATCGAGGAACGTTGGCGCTTTGAGCCGATAGATCCGGTTCCCGTGCCGCGCGGGGCGGGGGTGGCGCATGGCTGATGTGACGTCCCTTCCCCTGGCGCATTTCGAGCTGACGTTCCGGTCCACCGAACAGGATGGGGTTTGGTTTGGATTGTCGTTTCCGCAGGCGCAACGGCCCAAGGATCGCGGCCCGCTGGCCTCGGGGCCGGTGCCGGATGACTTGCCTGCGCAGTTGCGGGCGATGGCTGATCATATCGAGGGGGTTCAGAATGAGCGAAGCTGACCAGATACAGGGGGCGAACCCGCCTCAGGTGAGCGCTGACGAGATCCTGACGGTTGTGTGTGCTCATTTCAGGGTGACGCGCGAGGATTTGTCAGGACCGCTTCGGACGGCCCATATCAGTTGGCCGCGTCAGGTGGCCTATTGGCTGGTGCGGGCGCATACCAAGATGAGCTTGCCTGCCATCGGGCGCTTGTTCGGTGGCCGCGATCACACCACGGTCAAACGCGGTGTCGAGAGGGTCGAGGAAAAGGCGGCTGCGGATGAAGAAATCCGCCGGCAGGTGAATGCGCTGCGTGAAAAGGTCTGCCGGGATGGCCCTGCATTTGTTCGTCACAATCACGCGCACGGCAAGCCGTTTGCCAGTCGTCGCGGGCGCTTGCAGCGGGGGATCGGAGTATGAGCCTGGTTGCTGTGTCGCCCGTCGATGTCGATGACCTTCCGGAATATCCCATCCCGTCCACCGCGCGGTTGGATTCGCACTATTTCCTGCAGTTCAATGTGAACCGGTTCGACCGCAGTGGATTTCGCAAGAGGGCTTATCGAGATCCCGAGGTTGGGTTCTTTGGCATGGAGCTGTTTTTCAAGTCGCACGGCGAGGCACCGTTGGGCACTTTGCCGATTGAGCACGATGACTTGGCGTTTCTCTTGGGGCTTCCATTGGAGCGCTGGATGGGGTTGGTCGAGCGGTCGTTCAACCCCCTCTACAACTGGCACAAGGTGCGTTGTGATAACGGGGAGGTGCGCCTGGCGCACCCCGTGGTGCAAGAGGTGATGGAGGCCGCGCTGCGCGGTCATCTGGAGCACAAGGCCAGCAACGAAGACAAGGCCGTCTGGGCGCGTCGGACGCGTCTCAAGGCCTCACTCAAGGCCGTTGGCTGCAGTGATGGGCTTTGCGCAGATGACCGGGCTGTTGCCTGGTTGGACCAGTGGTTGATCGAGAACCACAACGGCCAGCGTCGTCTGCCGCAGTTCGAGCATTCGATCAAGCGCGCTCTGAAAGCGGCCTCTGCCGAGGGTGTTTTGGGCGGACGTCGCGGGGGCATCTGATTTCAAAGGGAAATCTGCTGCGTTTGTAGATGGAACAGAATGGAACAGTTCAGAACAGTTCCGCACAGAATGGAACAGTTCCAGACATAAGAGAGGAAACGAAAGAAGATGAAATGAAATGACAGGCAAGGTCGCGCTCCAAATCAGGCGGAGTGGGTGTGGATAAGTCGGAATTGCTGAGAAAAGGACAGGGCGATGGATGACAAAGAGCAGGCAGAAGGCGAAAAGCGGGTTCGGGAACATCTGATCGAGCCGCTGTTGGCGTTGGGGTTGGCGCGGCCAACGACGCTGACAAAGGCGGCGTTTGAAACGATGCTGCGAACCCTGGCGCAGATGTTGGCCCGTATGAGTGAGGCGGAATTGGCTGTGTTGAAGGCTTGGGCCTTGAAGAACCCGGGCGGGCCAAATCGGGATCGGTTTCCAATTGCGGCTCATATGCTGGCAGCGGCGAAGACCATCCGACCACCTGACAAGACGGATGCGGGACCATTTGCGCGACGGGTGATGGCCTCGCCTGCGGGTGACGAAGCGTTCAAGCATGGATTTGCGCCTGAGTTGTTGGCCTACGTTCGTGCCAACCCGGGAAAGTGGCCACAGTCGCTTACCCTTGAGAAGTTGCGCAACCAGGCGCGGCCCGCCTATGTGCGATTTGAGGATCTGTTGTTGCGAGAAAACAGAGATCAGGAGATTTCGCCGGCCGACCGCCGCTTCCTGGCGAACCGCAAAGCCCAGATCGACACTTGCTGTCAGATTGCAGCTAAGGGCAAGGCTGGGGAGAAAGCAGCGTGAGCAGGCATATGAGTGTTGGGCTCGCTTCGGCCTCGTTGGTGCAGCGCGGTGTCAAACAACAGGTCAGTATCCGTGGGTTGATCGAGTGGGCGTTTCAGCGGGAGCTGGCCAGCCTCGACTTCGATGAGATCGAGCGCGAAACCGGCGCGCGCCCTGGTATCGGTATGGAATGGATCATGATCGAGCGGGCCCGGTTGGGGTGTCGTGTTGACGGCGGCGGTCATTCAGACCCTCACCATGATGCCGAGCTTGTTGCCTCGGCGTTGGCGGTCTTGCCTGAGGGCGTTGGCGGTCGGCGGATGGCTATCCGGATTGCCGAGCTGGCGCGGGCTGGTCAGTGCCCCGATTGGCGTCGCGACGCCGAGCCGCGTTGTGAGCCGTTGGATTGGCGGCAGTCCAAGCATGGGCGGTTTGCGCACCGTGAATTTTGTCGCGACCTCGGTGGTCGTTGGCCAGCCGATTCCGTTAAGGGCAAGGATTGGGGGTATTGGTGCCCGGTCACCTTTACCAATACAGCGCGTGAGATTGCGGCCTGTCGCCGGGAATATCTGGCATGGCGATTGGCTTTGATGGAGCTGCGTAACACTTTTCAGATACTGGGTAATCTAACTGTGTTTATCGTGACGGAAACTTTACCTGCTCTGCGTCCGTGGGGAAACGACCTCGAATAACCAATCCGGTGGAGTCTTTAAGTTGCATCACCTTGTTTCGTGGTGGCTTGGGGGGCGGGGCAGCTGAGTTGTCGCCGCTCCCGTTGGGCGCAACACCAACGAACGGTGGAGATGCGCAGAAAGCGATCTTTGCAAAGTCGCCCGAACGGCCCAAACCGGACATTAACAGGCCTTCTATCATGCTGCGGTGCGGCTCGTCGAAGCGGAAGTTCGGTGAGGCCGCAATATTAAATTTGAACCACGCAATTTTAGGACCCCAAGAGATGGGCAAGCTCTACGATTTCAGTCGCATCAGCTCCGGTAGAGACCCTATTACCAAACATCTGCCCTATGATCATCCGTAGCCTTTCCACGTCGCCTGATTTTGCGGCCTCGACACCTGCTTCAACCAATTGCGCATGAAGCGCTTCATCGACTGCCAAGTGATGCTCTTCTGCCAAGCGCCGGAAGATTTCGATCAAGAAATCAGGGCTTTCAGCGAGCACCTTCATGCGAATGCCTTGCATCTCATCAAGTGACCTGCGCGCGGCATCATAGTTCTTTTCCCGAATCGAACGACGGGTCGTCACCAAAAGCTTGTCGTGCCGCTCAGTATCTACCGGCTGGGCAATGTCCCGCAATTCGTCGAATGAGGTTTCAGCCTTTGCGACTTCGTCGTCCAGCACTCGCTCTTCGTTCTCAGGTGACATCTTCAGCAACGCCACCTCTTGTCGAAGTTTACGCGCTTCTTCGGCTACCGAGCGATGCGTGTCTGCATCGACAGAAGTAGAAAGCGCCGAGTGCTGGCGTTCAATCCGTGTTCGAATATCGCCACTTGGGTCGACATCTTCATCGAGCGTCGCTTCGAGCTCGTCTAAATCACTCTCAACGCGGGCGAGCATAGTTGTGGCAACCTCTGCCCCGCGCTGGCCGTCATAGTTGATGCCGCCATCTTCGGATCGGTAAAGGTTGGTAGCATCGATTACACGCCCCAATGAGGGCAGTTCGACCGAAAAGCTGAGCGTACCATTGTCGCTCATTTTCCAATCGATGACAAAATCATCACCTCGATTGATCCGTTCACCGCGCTCCAATTCATCTCGACTGTTCAGGCGAAAATTACCAATATGCAGATTGTGTTCTGGGGTGTCGATGTCATCTGCCATCTCATAAAATTCGACTGCGATGAAGTCATCTTCACCTCCGACGAGTGTCTTACCAGTTCGGAAGGTTTGCTTACCCTGAGCAGGCAACGCCGTCCCCTTCTTGACAAGAACCTCCAATTTGTTCCGCTCATATCCGACAAAGCCATGCTGAATTTTGACCGCCAGAGTGTAGGTCATCGGGACACTTGCAGCACTTGCTTCCGCTCGGGTGATGATGATTTCGCGTGACGCATCCTCGACGGTCTTGCCCTGTTGGTCGAACACGGTCACTTTGAAACGGTTTTCGCCGTTCTTGCGAACATTCACGTTGATACTGAGCGGCCCATCAATTGGAATCCTACCAGTCGAAGACCCTTCTTCATCAAGGATTTCCACCTCATGACCAGTTGGCATGTCTGACGCTGGTTTCAGCCGAACCTTGGTCGTTTCGCTAGCGACGCGTGAACTGAAAGCCAGAGCCAAAGAGACACTACCAGTGACCGCTTCTTTTTGTTTACCGCTTTTCTGCGTAGAGTTTTCACCGGTCCATTCCCGGCTTTCAGCGAAAATTGCAGCGCCGGTGGCTACAGCGGTCATCGGGTCAAGACCTGTTTCCACCTCTATGGCGAGGCCTGCCTCCAACATATCGCGGATGATAGGCATCTTTGAAGGGCCGCCAATCGGGACGATTTTTGAGATATCGTCATTCTTAAAACCGTTGGCCGTGATGATCTTGCGGCAAAGAGCAATCGAGTCATCAATCCGGTCCTTGATCAAGTGGGTCATCTGTTCTCTCGTCAAATCGATTGAAATATAGATTTCCTCACCGTCCTCATCAGGCGCGCGTACTTCGTCTTCGGTCGCGAAAATCGAAGCCGTCGAAGACGCCGAAAGCTGGATCTTCGCTTTTTCTGCGGCATGGCGGCAGACGTCCGACAGGTGTTTGTACTTTTCGTTGCGCTGAAAATCCGCTGGAAGGTTGAAGGTCTGTGAGAGCCAAGGCCGCACAATGCTGTCGAAAATGATTCTGTCAAAGTCACGACCACCAAGCATGTTTATGCCCTCATGAGCGATCACGTTGACCACGCCCGCGGTGCTCATAACCAATGCCAAGTCAAACGTCCCGCCTCCGAGATCGTAGACCAAGAAAACACCGTCCTTTTGTTTGCTGTGTGCGATTGCGGCCAAAGCAGCGGCAACTGGTTCCTGCAACAGGCTTACTTTCTCCAAACCGGCCAATCGCGCGGCGGCAATCGTGTCCTCGCTCTGCATTTGGTTAAATGCGGCGGGGGTCGTGATAACCACGCCCTCAACTTCCTGGTTGCCAGCCTCGGTCATCGCTTGACCAACCAGCGCTTTGATTATTTCGGCACTACACTCGACCGGCGTCCAAGTTTGCCCAGCAAAGGAGATCGGATTCTTGGTCCCCATCGAGCGCTTGAAGCCTTGGGCGACATTCTGCGGAGCTGAAAGCAAGCGGTCATAGGCCGATTTCCCGATGAACCTGTGCCCGCGCTTGTCCAGATAGATAACACTGGGCAACACATCCGTGCCGTCCGATGTCTTGAAGAGACGCGTCGCACCATCGATATGGCCGACGACTGCTGAGTTCGAAGTTCCGAGATCAATACCAAGATACAATTCTTATTCCTTTTCACCATTGGCTGGCTCAACGAGAACGCGTCCTAGCCTTATTACTTTCATATCCGCCATTACGGTCGGCTCCAGTGTTTTTGAGACGAAGAGATCAGTTTCATCGGGATAGTCTCCGGCATTATCGGCGGAAGTGGCCAATCCAGCATGGAACCCCTCCGTTTCGAAATCGATCAGCTTTAAACCGAGCTGATCGACAAGCATAGCCAACTGGCGATCTGAGAAGTTCAACTGGCCCTTCAATCGGCGGCTTTCACTTTCGGGAAGGCGCTCGATAGCCTTCTTGGTTGCGTTTGATAATTTCCAAAACTCAACGCACAACTGCGCAACACTTTCAGCGTTCATGGACATAGGGGGTGAGCTTACCATGAAGAAACGATCCTTCTTGCATCTGCTCGCAAATCAGCGGCATTTTCACGGGCCTCGCGCTCAGCAGCGCTTAGATCACCGCTTCTATATCGAAAACTTGAACATCGTGAATTGAAGTCGCCAATCAGCGCATTGAAACGGTCAATTTGATAGTCCGTTGTGGTCAGTGTTCTGATGATATCAAGCCGTTGCCCCTGAAAAACACAGTAGCGGATTTGAGAGCGATTGAGTGTTAGGCCCTGCCCGACCGGCGGGATAGTCTCAACCGCCGCACTTGTCGCTGGCGCGGGCTTTGGGGTTGGCGTCGCGACACGTGGAGCGGATGGCTGATAGGTTGAACGGTTAGATGGTCTGTCCATCTCATCTGCAATCACAAAGAACCCTATGGCTGCTGCGATTGAGGCATAAATTCCCCACTTCACCTTTTTGCCGAGCCTCTTTCGATCCAGTTTGGTCTTTAGCTGCTGAAGTTCGGCACGCTCCGATCCACGTGCATATTTCAGCAAATCCTCCACAGTTTGCGACATCGCGGTCAAATTGCCCGAATTCTTTTCAAGCTCGTTCATTTTCCAATTTCGATGCAAAACCGCCCGCTCTTCTTCAAGCGTTTTTTTAAGTTCCTGAGGCGGTCGAGCGCCAGCAAATGTCAGAGCCCCGTCAAGCAGTTTGAAAGCGGTCTGTGGGTCATTGCAATCGTTGTTGATGTGCAATGCAAGGTCGCGCAGGATGTTAAAGGCAATGGGTTCATCTTCCCCCTTGGATACCGTATCCTTGAATATCTTGAGGACAGTGGAAATCGGTGTCGGCAGCTTTGTTTTAGCCGCCTCGCACGCATCAATAAGCGGCTTGTATTCCTCGTGTAGTTTTTGTTGTTCGTCCAAGTTTTCAAGTGCCGCCACATCCCCTTTCAAGACTTCGGCGACGGATTCAAGCTCAGGGAAGGTCCGCAACAAAGCCTCAGAAAGCCTACGTGCTTCAGTAAATTCGCTGCGATTGTTGGCAAGGTCCAAGCAAAGCGATCTCAATTTTTCGTAGATCCGCTTTGATCGCCCTTCTTCATGGCCTTGATGCTGTTCATAGACCTGAACCGGCTGATTCACGTCATCCCAACGAACCAGAAGGTCAGATGCTCTTGTTACAAGCGCTGCTAGATCGGCGTCGGTATTTTCTGCGTCCGATATGACCTCGTCGATCTCATCGCTTATGCAGACCAGGTCAGGTTCACTTAACGTATCATAACTGCGAACAAACTGCTCCAAGAACGAGCTCGAAGGGCGCCTTCTCAGCTCGGCTTCAACGATCCTGTCCATGGCCGCACCAGGGCGGTCCAAGCTCCAAATCCCCACCGCCGCCGATCTGGCATGCTTCTTTTCAAGCTCCATTAACACATTATGCAACTGCTCCGGCTCAACACGCGGAAATCCTGCGCGTTGACGGTTTTCGTTAATGAAAATGAGGATGGTTGCTTCATCAATCTCATCCCAAGCGGCCACCAGAGCATGAAAAAGATTTTCGTTGACGTTTCCTGAGCCCGCAAAATGCGCAAGGATGTTGGCTTTGGCCAGTTCAGGGGCGTGCTTTGATGTTTCAATAAGCGCTTCAAGATCACTGGAAGCGACAAGACTCAATACATTGGACGTTTGAGCTTGGCTCAACTCTGGTAGCCAAGAAATTTCTTGTTCGAGCCGAGCATTTGGGGCCAATAGGCTTTGCTGTGCGCGTTGGATTTTTTGGGGCTCGAAAACCTCATCAAACTCGGCATCTTCAACTAAGTCGGCGATGTCTGACCTATCCGCGTCGTAGCCTGCTTTCAAAATATGAAACGCGCTACTAGTAAGGTCTAAACATCCGTTATCCATCAAGTACTCCAAACCCATTTCGTCTTCCAATAAAGGGATAGTGGCTCAGTTTCACCGAGAACTAAAGCCGTAGTTATCAATTTTCAGAAGAGTAAGAAGAAAGTCCGCTTGTGGTAAACGATAGCTGCTCCTTTGCTCTAACAGCGAACGTCGGCTCCCCGCCCGACGTGCAAGACAGACATGACCGCTTTGGGCTGACTGCTGAAATAAGGCTTGACTTGAAAGTCACTCTGTTGACATCTTGCCCTCGACCGAATTGCGCCCGCAGGAAACCCTGTCGGGCGCTTTTGCGTTGGTGACCTGCTAACGTCCAAGAGGGTGCGATGCCGAAGAAACCCTGCGCGCACCCAGGCTGTTCCCGGCTGGTCGACCTTGGGTCGGCTTACTGTGAAGCCCACGCGGTGCAGAACAAGAGGGACCGGGATCGGCCTGCGGACGCAAAGCGGGCCAGTATTCCCTATCGCAAGTGGTACAAACGCAAAGCATGGTGCGGCCCGAACGGGCGGCGGGCTCGGCAGCTCGCAGCGGAACCGTTGTGTGTGATGTGCCCGGAGCATTCGAAGCGGTTGGCCACCATCGCGGACCATGTTGTCCCGCACAATGGTGATCACGGCTTGTTCTGGTTCGGTGAATTGCAGTCGTTGTGCAAGTCCTGCCACGACACCAAGAAACAACGGGCCGAGCGGCGCGCAGGTGGGGGGGATCAAAAGTCCACAGCCTGAATGCCCGGGACCGGCGGGGGTAATCAGATTTTTCCGCGTGTAATTTTAGAGGGGGGGGTATGCCCGATCTGAACAGTCTTGAGCAGTTGATTGCCCTCTTGGGTGGTTGGCCTGAACACTTCGGCGCTGAAGAGGAAAAACACGCGTTGGCGATGTTGACCGCGACAAAGCGCGAGAAGGTGATCGATGAGCCGGTTTTCCGACTGGTCTGCCTTTGGGGCCTGCATATGGCGGCGCATGATCGCCTGTCGCGCAAGATTGACAAGGCCGACTTCACCGCGACCAAGGACAAGTACCTGTCCGGCGACGAACAGCGCCGGGCGTTTCACGAAAACAAGATCATGGGTCTACAGCGTGAGCTGCTGGCGACACCCTATGCCCGTTCCAAGAATGGCAACGGGGCGCAGACCAGCTTCCTGGACGATTTGTTCGGCGGTGGCGACACCCAGCCGAAAGGTAACGTCACACCGTTTCAGACCTTCCAGCGTAGAGGTAGCGGCGGTCAATGAGCGCGGCGGCAGCAGTGCAGGTCGAGACACCCATTGTGGATCGCGCGCTCGATTGGGTCGAGGACGTTCTGTCGAACAAGCGGCCAAGCTGCAAACGGGCAAAGCAGGCCTGCAAGCGGTTCCGGGCCGATCTGAAACGCGCCGGCACAGACCAGTTCCCTTATGTCTTTGACATGGAGGCGGCGGAACACATGTGCGCGTTCATGGAGGCGTTGCCGCACATCGAAGGCGCTTGGGCGGCGCGCGGCGAAACCATCACTCTTCTGGGGTGGCAGGCGTTTCTGATCAGTCAGATCGGAGGTTGGCGTCACATGGTCACGGGCGTTCGCCGGTTCCGTACCGCCTATGTCGAAGTGCCTCGAAAGAACGGCAAATCAACCTTGCTGGCTGGCGTTGGTCTCTATTTCCTGACCGTGGATGGCGAGCCGGGGGCAAAGGTCTATTCCGCAGCCGCTTCGACCCATCAGGCGCGGATTGTCTTTGACGCGGCGCGGGTCATGGCCCTGTCGGGGCAGGTTGGCGGTATGGCCTTGGACGAGGTTCTGGGGCTGCATGTCGAAGAACACAAGATCAAGACCGGAGATCCGGCGGCGCTGTTCCAGGCGGTCGCCAGCCAAACCAAGTCGAAGGATGGCAAGAACCCGCATTGTGCGATTGTCGATGAATTGCATGAGCACGAAAAGCGCGACGTTTGGGATTCAATGGCCAGCGCCCTGGGGGCCCGCGAACAGCCGCTGCTGATTGCGATCACCACGGCGGGCTATAACACTGCGGGGATCTGCTATGAGCAGCGGAAGTATCTGCAGCGAATTTTGGATGGCACTTTCGAGGATGACAGCTATTTCGGGCTGATTTTTGAGGCCGATGAGGGTGATGATCCGGGCGATCCTATCGCCTGGGAAAAAGCCAACCCGTCCCTGCATGCAGCCAAATCGTTGCAATACATGCAGGACGAATGGAAAAAAGCAGCGGCCAGCCCGGCGGCGATGGGTGAATTCCTGCGCAAACATCTGGACATCTGGACCAGCGTGGGTGCGTCCGCCATCGACATGGAAGGGTGGCGCGCTGGTGAAGACACGTCGCTGAGGATCGAACATTTTGCCGGGCGGCGCTGTTACATCGGCGTTGACCTGGCGACCCGCCATGACCCTTCAAGCGTGGTGGTGGTCTTTCCAGACGAAAGTGACCCGGCAAAGGGGCCGATGACCGCCTTCAGTTGGCATTGTTTGCCGCAGAAAGTCGTGGATGCGCCGGGCAATGAGCACCTGTGGGGGTGGGCCAGCAAGGGCCTGATCACGACAACGCCGGGCGCGGAACTGGATCTGCGGTTGGTCGAAGCGCTGGTGATGCAGCTCTGTGGCCATGGTGCGGACCATGATCCGCGAAACGAATGGGGCTGGGGCGATCTGCCCGCCTTCGACGTGGAAATGGTGGTCTATGACGCGCAGTTTGCGCAACAGATGGCGGCGACGTGGGATGCGGCCGGAATTTTGGCGGTGGAGCTGCGCAAACGCGCGGCAAACACAAATGAGCCGTTCAACAAGCTGATTGCCGCAGTGGATGATCACAGGTTTCTGCACGATGGCAATCAGGTGCTGACCTGGATGGCGGGCAACACGCTGCTGAAGCAGGTGCCGGGCGGGGACTACATATTTCCGACCAAGCTGGCACCGGAAGACAAGATCGACGGGATCGATGCTGCGATCAACGCGCTTTGGCCGCTGTGCCAGGCAGAGGAAGACGATGACAGCAAAGAGCGTCGCAGCAGCTTCTTTGCATCGCTAGGAGCAACTTGATGGGAATTTTGCACAAGGCGCTGTCTGCTTTTGGTCTGCAGGTGAAGTTGTCTGACTCGGTGAAATGGACGGACAGGCGCGGCCATTCGGACGCGTCAGCCGAGCGCGTCACGCCACGATCCAGCATGGGGCTTTCGGCGGTCTGGGCCTGCTCGAACCTGATCAGCGGCACCTTGTCGTCGCTGCCGTTTGAAATTGTACAGCGGGATGATGCCGGGTTCCCGAAAGTGGCGGGCGCGCATCCGCTGCACAAGGTGATCTATGAAAGCCCGAACTTCGACCAGACAGCTTTGGATTTCTGGGACTTCATGAACCTGTCGCTTGAGTTGCGCGGAAACTGCTATGCGGATGTGTCGCGGGACAGTCGCGGCGTGATCAAAGCGCTCTATCCGATTCAACCGGATGCAATGTCAGTGCGGCGTTTGAGCAATGGCCGGATCGAGTATCGTTGGACCAGCGATGGCAAGGCGTTCACCCGGTTGGATCGCGACGTGTTCCATGTTCGTGGACCGGGCGGCAACGCTCTTGGCGGAATGTCCACTCTGCAATTTGGCAGCCGAACGTTTACGGCGGCGCTCGCTGCAGAGCAGGCCGCTGCCAGTACGTTTGAGAATGGGATGCGTCCTGGTGGGGTGCTCACTTTCAGCGACTGGTTGAGTGAAACTGAGCGTGCCGTCGTTGATGGCATTGCGGACAAGTACATTGGTGCTGCGAACAGCGGAAAGCCCTTCATTGCTGAGGGAGGCATGGAGTTTTCGCCAATCAGCGTTTCGCCCGAAGATGCACAAATGCTGGAAACGCGGCAGTTTTCAGTCGAAGAGATTTGCCGGTTCTTTCAGGTGCCACCTGCCTTGATTGGTCATGCTGGTTCTTCAACGGCCTGGCCAACCAGCGTTGACCAGCAGGTTCTGATGTTCACCAAGTTCTATCTGCGGCGGCGCGTGAAGCGGATTGAACAGGCCGTGCGCAAACAGCTTCTCACGCCAGAGGACCGGGCGGCGGGGTTCTCAGCGCGTATCAACATGGACGGTCTATTGCGCGGAGATCCCGCCAGCCGGGCGGCATACTACCAGATCATGAGCCAGATCGGTGGCCTGACCATCAATGAGGTTCGGGCTTTGGAAAACCAGCCGCCGGTCGAGGGTGGCGATGTGGTGCGCTTGCAGATGCAGAACATTCCAATCACTGAAACAGGAGAAGCGTGATGACGCTCGAAACCAAGGAGCTGGCCGTAGACTTGAAAACCGTTTCTGAGAACGGTGCAATCGAAGGCTATGCGAGCCTGTTCGGGGAAGTGGACGGTGGCGGTGATATGGTCGCCAGCGGGGCGTACAAGGCGAGCCTGGTAAAGTTGGCCTCTGACGAGCGGAAGGTCAAAATGCTGTGGCAGCATGATCCCGGCCACCCGATTGGCGTCTGGGAAGAGGTGCGCGAAGATGACAGGGGCCTCTGGGTCAAGGGCCGGATCCTGAACGAAGTCACCAAAGGGCGCGAAGCGATTGCCCTGATCAAGGCGGGATCGGTGGATGGTCTTTCGATTGGGTACCGGACGATAAAGGCCCACAAGGAAGACAATGGCGTCCGGGTGTTGACCGAGCTGGACCTGTGGGAGGTCTCGCTGGTGACGTTCCCGATGCTGACGAGCGCGCGTGTGTCGGCCAAGACGGACGTGCCGGAAGAGGTGTTGAACAAGCTCAAGGCCGGGGATCGGCTGACTGAGCGGGAGTTCGGAAAACTGGTCAAGGGAGTTGGCCTTTCGAACTCACAGGCGGAGCGTGCCGCGCGCATCCACCTGAAAGGGCAGGGGGATCCTGCCGTTGCGGAGACTGAGGCGGTGGCGTTCTTCACTGCTCTCAACGGGTGAAAAGCCCTCCAATCTGAACAGAAATCAGGAGAGATCCCATGTCGGGTGAAACGAAATCGGCTGCCGAGCTGGCAGCGGAAACCAAAGCTGCGTTCGACAAGCAGTTCGACAAGCTGAAAGAGATTGCCGAGGACGCGCGTGGCAAGGCTGAGTCTGGCGAGAAACTGAGCCAGAAGGCGAAGAATGACGCGGACGAGGCATTGACCGGAATGAACGGCGTCAAAGCCAAGCTCGAAGAGTTGGAGCAGAAGCTGGATCGCGGCGGCGATGATGGTGCGGATCAGCAGAAGTCGGTCGGCGCCCAGTTTGTCGAATGCGACGAATTCAAAACCTTCCAGGACAATCCGCGCAAAGGCGACAGCGCGTCGCTGGAAGTCAAGGCGGATCTGACAACCACAACTGGCGGTGCGGGTGGACTTGGTGCCGCTGTGCATTCGACACATCTGCCAGGTATTCAGCCGCTGCCACAGCGTCGGATGACCATCCGTGGTCTTCTGATGCCGGGTCAAACCGATAGTTCGCTGATCGACTATGACCGTGAGACCGGTTTTGCGAACAACGCCGATATGGTGGCTGAGGGCGGTTTGAAACCGCAATCTGACTTCTCCATCGAAGAAGTGCAGACCCGTACCAAAGTAATCGCGCATTGGATGCGCACCTCGAAGCAAACCCTGTCCGATGTGGCGCAGATCCGGTCCATCATCGACAATCGCCTGCTTTATGGTTTGGCTTTCAAAGAAGAACTGCAGTTGCTCTTTGGTGACGGGACCGGCGAAAACCTGAATGGCATTGTTCCGCAGGCTACGGCCTATGCGGCTCCGGCTGGTTTCCCGGCCGGCACATCGATCGATCGGATCCGCTATATGGCGCTTCAGGCGGTTCTGGCCGAGTACCCGGCTACGGGCATTGTCCTGCACCCAACCGATTGGGCGTTTATCGAAACCCTGAAAGACAGCGAAGGCCGCTACATCATCGGCAATCCGCAGGGAAGTCTTGCACCTACGCTTTGGGGCCTGCCTGTTGTGGCCACGCCCGCAATGACCGTGGACAAGGTGCTGGTTGGTGCGTTTGACATGGGGGCTCAGATTTTTGACCAGTGGGCTTCCCGCATCGAGACCGGTTTCCAGAATGATGACTTCACCCGGAACAAGGTGACCATCCTCGCAGAAGAACGATTGGCGCTGGCGGTTTATCGTCCTGAGACCTTCATCTACGGCGACTTCGACCGCGTGGCCTGATCCGCCGACGCAGTAACCAAACGAGGGGCGTTCGCGCCCCTTTTTCTTTGAGAGAGGACAATCCGATGGAATACAAAGTCATGCGCCCGCATCAGGGTGACAAGTGGTACGACGTGGGCGACACCCGCGACGCAAAGCCGAACAGTGTTGCGCATCTGGTCGCAAGCGGCACTTTGGTCGATCCGTCCGACAATGATGGCGCAGCTCAGTCCGAGGGCGAGAAGTCCGAACCCACGGTCGAGAACAAATCCGACACGCCTGCGTCCAACAAGGCGCAGAAGCCTGAAAACGCCAAGGCGACTTAAGCGGGGCTGAGCGATGTGGTTAAAACGGCAGAGCGGCGCGACTTTGGATCTGGTGAGCCTCGATGAGGCCCGCGATCATCTGCGGATCATCGGTGGGGATCATGACGCCGACATTCAGCAAGCCATCGCTGCGGCCTCTTCATTCCTCGATGTGGACGAGGATGGGTTTGGCGGATTGGGCTTTCCAATGGTGGCACAGCACTGGTCTGTGAAGGCCAGCGGGTTCACTCCCAAGCTTCTGCGTCTGCCGTTCCCGCGCATCTCTTCCGTCGATGAGATGCGCTACCTGCCCATGGTCGGCGGGGCCCAGGTTGTTCCGGCCGAACACTACGTGGTGAGGCGCGCAGGACGGCTTTCTCAAGTGGTGCTGCTGGCTTCATTTGAGTGTCCACCGTTGGCTGATCGACCCGATGCCGTCGAGGTTCTGTTTACTGCAGGATGGGTCGACGTTGCTTCTGTGCCCGCGGACATCAAGCAGGCTGCAAAGCTGTTGTTGGCGCATTTCTTTGAGAACCGTCAGGCGGAAATTGAGGGTGCAGTCACTTCAGAACTTCAGCTGGGGGTCGACCGGTTGACCGCTCGATACCGTAGATTTGCCGTCTAGTTTGGCGCTTTTAGGGCTGTATTTATGAACATCGGAAATCTGGACAGCCTGATTGTTCTGCGAACACGGCAGGCAGGCAAGAACGCTTTGGGCGAACCGCTCAAAGGGTTCGATGATGGTCCCAAGGTATGGGCGGCATACTCGCCTGTCAGCGATGGTGAACGGATGCGGGGCGGGCATGTCGAAGGGGTCAGCGCCGCGCGGTTTGTGGTGCGATACAGCGCGAGCATGGCTGCGATCACGGGCGATGATCGGCTGATGTTCGACGGTCGCGAATGGCAGATCACAGGGGTGAAAACCCTTGGGCGTCGTCGCTGGATCGAGATTTCCGCCTGGACGAAGTGAGGGCCTATGTCAGTCAAGATGAAGATCGAGGGCGCGGGCGACATCGAACGCGCGCTGGCCGGTATGAAGCGGGGCACCGCCAAGGGGGTGGTGCGCCGGGCGATGAAGAAATCCTTGCGGCCCGTGGCACATGATGCAGCGGCGTCCCCCTTTGAGATCGCGATCGCCAGCAAGTTGACGCCACGCCAGAAGGCGCAGGCGCGCAGGGATCAGGGGCGCACCAAAGTCGCGCTCTATGTCGGGCCGATGGATGATGAGGGACGCGGGGCACCGCATGCCCATTTGATCGAGTTTGGCACCGGGCCTCGTTATCACAAATCGGGCAAGTTCACGGGGGCGGTCATGGCTGACCCTTTCATGCGGCCCGCCTGGGACAAGAACCGGGCGCGCATGTTGAAGATCCTGCGCGCAGAGGTCTGGTCAGAGATTGAAAAGACCCTGGCGCGGGCGGCGCGCCGGGCGGCGAAGGCGGCGAGCTGATGGAAGAGACGCTTTTTCAAGTCCTGTCGCCGCTGGGTCATCCAGTGGTTTGGGGGGTGTTTGACGAGGAACAGCCATATCCCCAGATCTCGTTGCAGCAGATCAGCGGGCCGGGAAACCACACGCTGACCGGGCGTGGAGGGATCGAGACCGCGCGGGTGCAGATCAACGTGGATGCCGAGACATATCTGGATGCGCGCGACACGGCGGCTCAGATCGCGCTGGCCCTGGAGGCCATCCGCAACACTGGCGGAATTGTCCGCTGTTATGAACTTAACCGGCGGGCGGCGCATTCGGCGGCTGACGGTGACGTAATCCGGCGGTTCTCGCTGGACTTCAAGGTGCGGTACCGCGCCTGACCACTGGCCGGGGGACCGGCTTTCTTAACATCATGAAAGGAACAAGGTATGGCAGAAAATGTCATTCCCGGCGATCTCGTTACGGTCAAATGGTCCGCAACCGAGGGTGGCCCGTACACGACAATCAAAGGGTGCAAGACGGTCGGCATTCCCGAAGTTACGCCGGAGTATCGCGACCGCACTTCGCTGGACAGTCCTGGTCGTTCCAAGGAGTATGGTCCGGGCCTGGAGGACACGTCCGAACTGACGCTGAGCTGCTACTATTCACAGGCGCTCTATGAAGAAGCAGCCGCGTTCAAAGCGAGCCGCAAACCGGTTTTCTTCGAGGTGCAACTGCCACCGGAAACCGGCTCGGGCACGGGCGACAAGTTCGAATACAAGGCCTTTGTCACGCCATCGCTGCCGACTACGGACTATGACGGTGATCTGATGACAGATCTCAAGCTGCGTCCGACAGGTGAGATCGCCTGGACGAAGGGAGCCGCCTGATGATCGGTTCTGTTCCCCTGAAGCTGGGCCGCAACAAGACCCACAAGCTGAAACTTTCAACGCGGGCCCAATATCGCCTGGAGCAGGAGTTTGACGGTCAACCGATCGACAAAGTGTTGCAAGCGTTTCTGGATGGTTCCAAAGGCGTCGGCATGGTTCTTGCGATGGTCAAGGCCTGCGCCAATGATGGTGCAGGGTTTCATGATCCGTCCGAGGTGGACGACGATGGACCAAGCGCCGAAGACCAGGCTCTTGACCTGGTGGAAAACGCAGGCGGTCCCAGTGCTGTCGTCCCGGTTCTGAGCAAGGCTGTGGCGGCAGCATTCCCGCAATCTGACACCTCTGATGAAGGGGGTGATGAGGGAAACGGAACGGCCAGTCCGAGCGACTGAGCTGGGATGAGTTGGTCGCGGTGTGGGTCGAGTTTGGCCTGCACCACAGCGATTTCTGGGACATCACCATCCGCGAATACAGCCTGATCATCGGGGCCCGCCGAAAGGCCAAGGATGCCGAGGTTCAGGCGCAAAGAGTGTTGAACCAGGAGCTGGGGACTTTGATCCAGTTCGCGTTTCACGATCCAAAGAACATGCCCGATTTTGCCAAGGCTGGTGAGACTGGGCCTCGGTCCAAGCCTATGAGCAATCAGGAGGCTCGGGCCAAACTTCACGCCTATTTCAGCAGCGTTGCTGCACAGGCAAATTCCCAACTTTCGAACAGGTGAACTGAGCGATGTCAGCCGTCATTGGCGCTCTGCGGGGCGTTCTCTCTCTCGACTCTGCTGCCTTTGAAACCGGCGCGAAGCGCTCGATGGCAACCATGGGCACTGTCGAACGCCGCATGGTGCGGTTTGCTGGAAAGATGGAAGGAGCCGGGCGGCGTTTGTCGCTCGGCTTCACCGCGCCCATGGCGGCGATGGCGGCGGTGGCCCTCAAATCGAGCCTCTCGGTTGTGGATTCTCAGGCCAAGATGGCCCAATCGCTCGGGACCACGGTCAAATCCATGCAGGTGCTGGATCGCGCTGCGGATCTGTCGGGCGTCTCGATTGGTGAAGTTGAGCAGGCCACGATCCAACTGACCAAGCGATTGAGCCAGGTCGAGAGCGGCGGGGCCAAAGGTGCAGCCAAGGCGTTGGAGCGGCTGCATCTGACTGCACAGGATCTGCACCGATTGCCGCTCGATGAACGTCTGGAGGCCATCCAGACGGCAATGAGCCGTTATGTTCCCGAAGCCGAACGCGCAGCGATTGCTTCTGAGCTGTTCGGGAGCCGGGCAGGAGTTGTGTTCAGCCGGATCGATGCTAGCGCTTTGCGGGTGGCGGCGCAGGATGTTTCCCGGTTCGGCGTGGCCGTTTCCGAGGTGGATGCTGACCAGATCGAACGGACCAATGATGCAGTCTCGCGCCTTGGACTGGTCGGGCGTGGCGTTGCCAATCAGATCACCGTGGCGTTGGCCCCGGCGATTGAAGGGATTTCAGATCGCATCGCCCTGGCAGGGGAATGGTTTGCGGGGTTGAATGACAAGGCCAAGCAATCCATCGCCATCGCGGGGACTTTGACGGCGACGGTCGGCCCGTTGGCGCTCGGTCTTGGTGCCATTCTGAAGGTGGCGGCTCCTCTGGTTGGGGTCGTCGCGTCTTTGGCAACGCCGGTTGGGGTGGTGGTCGCGGGCCTGGCATTGGCGGCGACGGTTGGGACTGCATTTGCCGGATCGATGCGAGACACGACGTCTTTTGCCGAAGCGCATGCTCTGGCAATGGATAATGTGACCTATGCCATGGGGGATCAGTATCGGGCGACGGCCCGTCTGGCAGACGCCCTGCGCGAAGGGGGGCCTGTCACGCTGGCCACTATCGAGGCCAAGATGGCCGAGGCTGAGGCGCGCCAGGCAGTGACGGCAGCACTGGTGCGCGAGCGACAGGAAAAAGAGCTTGAGGCGCTTGGATATTACCAGGTGTTGGAGGCGATAGGGCAATATCAGGCCGCTCTGACAAGCATGCGAGCGCCGGGTGATGATCTCGAACAAATGCCGGTCAAGCTGCGCGCGGCCTATGAGGAAACAGAACAGGCATTGGTGCGAGCGTTGACCGAGCAGCGGCGGCTGTTGGACGGGGTGCGTAGTCAAACCCATCTGACCAAGGAAGAGCAGGCCAACCTCGAACAGATCTCGGCAAATATCGCGGAGTTGCAACGGCGCTGGAACACGCTCAAGGGGATCACCTCGGAGAACGTGGATCTGACCGAACGCAATGTGGTGGCGGCTGGCAACCTTGCGGGCAACATCGGCCAAGCCGCGGGGCAGGCGGCAAACCTCAAGAGCTTCCTGTCTGGCCTGCCGGGCGCACTGGCGAGCGCCGATGCCAAGATTGCGGGCTTGCGGGCGGGGATCTCGGCGCTGGCGTCGGGTGGTGGTGAGCTGAGCGCCAATGTCGCCAAATACCGTGCCGAGTTGGAGGCCTCACTGCCTGCGCTCGACAGTATGCATGACGGGCAGCGACGGCAGGTGCAGGCGGGCATTGATCAGCGCGTCCAGCAGTATGAGCTGGAACAGCAACTGACGAAGGAATACCAGGACCGCACAGCGGCGCTCAACAAGCTGAACACAGCCAGCGGCGGCAGTGGCGGGGCCAAAAAGGTCGAGAGCCAGTTGACGAGGGAGATCACTCAACGCCGCACCCTGTTGGGACTGGCTGGCAAAGAACGCCAGATGTATCAGGCGGTCTTGTCGGTGCAGCAGCGTCTCGGAACCGAGGCGGGCAAATACTCGCAGGCACAGATCAAGGCGCTGGCCGGTCAGGTGGTGGCGCTGGATGATGCCGAGGCCGCGACACGGCGCGTGGCTGATCAGCAGTCCCGGTGGGCCGACAACATCACGCGCACGGCCTTTGAGGGTGGTAGCCTGGGCGATACCGTCAAAGGCATGCTGAAAGACATCGCCTTTCAGTTCGCAAATACCAGGTTCACCCTTCCGATCATTGCCTCGGTCACCGGCTTTCTGGGTTTGGATCGCTTGGCGTTGGGCGGTACGGCTGGGGCCGTCCTTGGCGAGGGCGGCGGTGGCGGTGGCTTGCTGGGCGGGCTGTTGGGATCGCAGGCCAGTGGTTTGCTGGGCGGCGGTGGTTTCCTGGGCGGCGGTGGCCTTCTGGGGGGTATTGGCAGCGGGCTGGGCGGTGTGTTGTCTGGCGGTGGTCTGGGTGCCTCTTTCGCCAACCTTGGCGGGTTGGTCTCCGGCTCTGTCGGGGGGCTTGGGGCGATTGGTGCAGCTCTGCCTGCTGTCGGGGCGTTGCTGGCCGGGGTTTACGCTCTTTCGAAAGCCTTTTCTCGCAAATATGCGGGCACCGCTTTGCGTGGAACCCTCGGCGTCGATGGTTTCGACGGTACCCAATTCGACTTCTACAAGGGGGGTGCGTTCCGCAGCAACAAGGCCGTTTACAAGCCGGTCCCGGATGAGATCCAGGCGAGCCTGGACACGACCATGCGTGGTGTCACCACGGGTTTGAAGGCCATGGCCTTGACCCTGGGGCTCAGCTCGTCCGCGCTGGCGGAGTTCAACGATGAACAGTTCACGCTCTGGACGAACGGGAAGACGCAGGCGCAGATACAGGAGGAACTGAGCGGACACATCGACGTCGCATCCGAGAAGATGGCCGCGTTGGTTCTGGGCACCGATGCCTTTTCTCGAACGGGGGAGAGTGCGCAGGAAACGCTCAAGCGGCTGTCGGACAGCCTGAGTGCGGCCAATGATATGGCTGATCTCCTGGGCCATCGCGCCTTCGCTGTTTCTTTGGCAGGCGCAGATGCAGCATCGCATCTTTCTGATGTGTTCGGCGGGATCGAGGCCATGAGCGCGGCGACCTCGGCCTATCTACAGGCGGTCTATTCCGAGAGCGAGCGCAGCGAGATCACGCTGCGACGGTTGCGGGATACCTTCGGAGATCTCGGTCTCGTCATGCCTGAAAGCCGGGCGCAGTTGCGGGCAATGGTTGAGGGCTTTGACACCACCACGGAATCCGGGCGCAACGCCTATGCCGAAGTCATCAAGCTGTCGGGTGCCCTGGACAGTGTTCTGCCCAAGGTCGGGGCGCTGGCGATTTCCGTGACGGGGCTGGTCGATCAGATCGGGGGCGCGCTCGGGGCGCAGTTGGATGATGCGCGCAAAATGGTGACCGAGAGCAAATCGGCGGCTTCCTTGTGGTACCGCGTGTCGGAATCCCTGCGGGACTTTCTGCGCCAGTTGGTTGGTTCGAACCTTGGCGGCGCAGGTCGGGATCAGGCCGCAGCGGCCAATCGGGCGTCCTTGGATGCCGTCTTGCAAAAGGCACGCGGCGGGGACGCCGAGGCCGCGCGCGATGTTCCGGGGTTGGTGAACGCCTATTTGGCCAATGCACGGGCAACCTCGCGCAGCGATCTGGAATACCGCCGACTTGCGGGGCAGTTGCAGGGAGAGGTCAAGTTTCTGGCTGGTCTGGCAGAACTGGAAGGGGCCAATCAGGATGTTCTGCAGGGTCTCTATCAGCAGCAGGTGGATGTGCTGACCGGATTGAGCAATTTCCTGCAACTCGAAGGGCTGACGAATGAGCAGATCGGCAAGCTTGATGTCTCCATTCAGGACCTGGCCCGCGACTTCGATGGGACCCTGGCAGACTTTCAGGACTCGCTGGCAGGGCTGGAAGGAGCCATCAAGGAGGCCGAGGCGTTTTCCTATGATGCGCTCAAACAGCGTTTGCAGGTCGCGGTGGATCTGCTGCCCCAAGTGGACATCCCGGACTATCTCAAAGCCCTGATCCGTAGCGCCGAAACGGGGCTGACCTCGACCATTGATTTTGTCGTGCGCTCGGATCTGCCTGCGCCAGACAAATGGTTGGCGCTGAATACAGCCTCGGAACACATCAAGGCCATCAGCTTTGTGCTGGATGGCAACGACATCGCGCCGGAAACGCGTGACCTGGCGTTGGCGACCGGCGGCGATCTGCGCCGAACCCTTCAATTTGTGGTTGGCGCGGATCTGGATGACCAGACACGTCGCCTCGCTTTGGTCGGCAATTCCGAGCTTGTGCGCACGGTCAATGCTGCGCTGTCATCCGGCGCAGATCCGCGCGCCGTGCGCCTCGCGTTGCAGAATGTCGGGACCTTTGATGTCGCCGTTCGGGCGGCGCTGAGCCATTCTGTCGGATGGGATGTGCGCAAGTTGGTGTTAGGGGGTGTCCAGACGTTCTCTGTTTCCGTCCTGGCGGCTCTGTCTGAAGGGGTGCCATCCGGCTTGCAGCGCGCCCTGCTGTCCGAGCAAGGTCGGTTGGCTCTGAACATCGAAGCGATTTTGAATGCCGGGGTGCCGGAACCCGTGCGCGCGTTGCTGCTCAAGTCGAACACGGCGGCCTTGCGGGCGGTCACGATTGATGCAGTTTATGGTGCCTCACTGAACAGCGCCGATCTGGAGCTGTTGCGAGAGACCAGCAGCACCGCCAAGCGCGTCATCAACGCACAGCTCAACAGCCCGGAATTCACCACCACAGAGACCGCTCTTCTTCGGCAGCTCAATCTCGGGACCGGAACGGTGCAGAGGGTGATCAAGGGTCTGGTGGACACCGGATCATTGACGTCCGAACAAAAGGCCTTGCTGGCCTCGATCAGTGGTGCCAGTTCGGGGACGATTACCCTGGGCGGGTCGTTTCGGTTTGACCCGTCTGCGGGGTTTTCGAGCTGGTTTGGCACGACGTTGCAGTCGGGCATTGCGGCACCGATGACTGACCTGACCGGTGCTCTTGGTGCGTTGCGCAAGGCGATCACGGATCAGCCAAAGCAAGCTGCGCTGGACGGCTATGCAGCCGGGATGCTGCGCAATGACAAGGGGCAGTACATCGCGACCGAGCAGCAGCTCAACAAGCTGGCAGAGCTGGCGGGTGTCAATACCAACGGAACGGCAAACCAGTTGGCCTATCGGGTCAAATCGTTCAGTGCCAGCGACAAGCTGGATGACATCTACGTGGACCGCTCGGGCTATCAGACACGCCGGGCGCTTTTGGGGCTGGTCGGCTCGGCCGGTCTCAAGGTCAAGCCAGAAGCGTATCTGAATGCCTATGGCGACGTGCAGCGCGCAGGCGTTGGCGCGCAGAGGCACTTTGATCAGTACGGGCAGGACGAGATTGCCAGTGGGCGGCGTGTGTTCAAGCCTGGGGCGCTTGATTGGTCATCGATTGGGCTGAATGTGCCCGGCCATGCGGCGGGCGGGGCGCACCAGGGCGGCTGGCGTATCGTCGGTGAAACTGGGTGGGAGTTGGAGCACACCGGCCCCAGCCGCGTGATCAGCAATTCGGACGCCTCGGCCATGCTCGATCAGCGAAACGTGGTCAGCGTGTTGGATCTGCTGCGGCGCGATTTTGCTCAGGCAATCGCCCGTCTGGGCCAGATCAATGACCGTGTGCGGTCAAGCGACAAGACACTGCAAAAGCTGGATCTGGATGGGGTCAAGCAGAGAGACGCTGCATCATGAATATCATCGAAGCCATGGTCGTGTCCGAGGCGAGCATAACCTACAGCAACCTGCCTGCCTTGGATCATCCCGCTTATGCCGCCGGGGTATCCTACGCCAAAGGGGATCGGATCTGCGCTGCCAAGCCCTACAAGGTCGGGGTTGTCGATCTGGTTGGACAGCATGTGTTTGAATCGTTGCAGGACAACAATCAGGGCAATGATCCATCAGCCGATGATGGGTCGAATTGGCTGGTCATCGGACCCACAAACCGTTTGCGCGCCTTTGATGGCACAATCGGATCCGGAACAAGCCACGCGGGGTCGGTGGAGTTCAAGGTTCAGACGGATCGCACCTGCGATGCGCTTGCTTTCTTTGGGTTGCGGGGCGGGACGGTACGGGTGCGTGTGTACACCAGTCAGGACGCGCTGATCTGGGACAAGACGTTTTCTCTGTTCGATCCGATCGAGGTCAGCAACCAGTTTGATTTCTGGTTTGCAGAACGGGAGTTCGCGCGGGTCTATCTTGTGACCGGATTGCCGCGTGGCGGGAACCGGTTTGTGCATGTCACCGTTGATGCAGGAACCGGAACAGCGGAAATCGGCGCGATGGTGTTGGGCACGCAGGCGAACCTGGGCATCACCCGGCCTGGCACCACGGTGGACTTCCGGGATTTCTCCGAACTCAACGAAGACCAATACGGAAACATCGCACCGGTGGCGCGGCAAAAGATACGCCTGGTGAACTATCGCTTCAGCTACGAGACCGAGAACACCGAGCGGATTTTGCGGCGTGTCATGAGGAACAGCGGGCGGCTGGTAGTTGCCTATCAGGCGCTCGGCACCGAGCGCTACGGGACGCTTGTTTACGGTTTGATCAATGATCTGGAACTGCCCGGTGAGGCGGTCTTTTCGGACGGGCAATTGGAAATGAGAGGGGTGGTCGAGTGAGCATCATCAATGCGTTTGGCGGCGTTTTGCCGGATGAAAATGATCCTGAGTTCAACAACCGGATGCGGGATCTGCTGGAATGGCTGTTGGGCCTGCCGGGGCAGTTCAACGGGTTGTCGGCCAGCGAGTTCTTTCAGGTTGTCGAAAACGGCCTGGATCAGACGCCGGGCCGTCTGTTGCGTGTCGGCTCGTTCGGGCTTGGCGCGACGGACAGCGTCGAGGTGCGCCTGATAGATGGCCAGGTGCCTTTGGCATCAGGGTTCTACGCTGGGGCAGGTGGTTCGTCAGATATTGCAACGTTTCCAGACAGTACCTCGCGATACAGTCCGATCATCAACGCCACCCGGCGCATCGGTGACGACAGTTTTACGATCCGCCGACTGTTTTTTTCGCAGAACCGCATTTTGGTTATGGGCAGCGGCGACAGCGGCGCGACCTGGAGCGGACCCAACGCCATGTTTGGCACCGATGATGTCGTTGGAGCTGTCAGCCAGGCAGGAGGGGCAATCACCGGTGCCGTGATCGAGCGGGGCGGCAATGCCAATGGCGAATATGTGCGCTTTGCAGACGGAACTCAGATTTGCTGGCATGTGCTGGATCTCGTGGGCGGTGGGGATGTCACGATATCAGCCAACTGGACTTTCCCCGCAGGCTTCACCGGTGATCCTGTCGTGCACATGACAGCAAAGGTCCCGCCGACGTCGGGCACCCGTGAACGCAGCTATTGGACCGGCAGCGGGGCATTGTCTCGCAGCCTGAGCGTTTCCATGAACGCGGTCTGGCCTGCAAACACGTCTGAATCTCATCAGGTTTTGGCCGTTGGCCGCTGGTACTAAGAAAGGACTGAGATGCACATAGCCTTTACCCCGATCCGCCACGATATACCGCTGACGGCTGCTGTTGCGGGAGATGTCCTTACCCTCAATGGGGAGGCCTTCGATTTTGCCGCCCTGCCCGAAGGGGCAACCCTGCCGCGCGCTGCCGTGTCCTGCGATTGGCTGGCCTCTGATGTCGAACGCATCGAGGGGCAAATCCACCTGACCTTGCTCTTGCCCCATGGCCCAAACGCGCCTGACGAGACGCGCTTTCCGGCGTCACTCATCGTCTCGGGCGGTAACGTCCCAATCCCGGTTCACAGTGTGGTCGCAGGGGATGATCTGCCAGCCGAGGAGGATGACACATGAGCAACATCGACCTGAGCCAAATCATCACCGCCGACGCCAAACAGTCCAAGCTTCGCGCCCGGCGCACAACGCTGGTCAAGGCTGAATGCCGTCGCCGGATCTTTGCAGCCGCATCGGACACGGCCCAAACCAACATCACTGCCGCAAGCTCCGCGGATCTGTTGGATGCTCAGCAGAAGGCAGCCTGGGTGGCTGCTCTGGGATGGGTTCAAGCCATGCGCGCGGCCTGCCTGCCGCTGATCGAAGATCCGCAGGCTGACGTCACACACGACGGCGCATGGCCGGATCTGCCCGAAGGCGTGGCCGAGCTGATCGAGCAGTTCTGAACAAAGAGGCAGTTTTTTATGGGCAAAGTGATAGAGAACAGCGACCGGGGTCTGACCATCAACAAGGGGTTGGCTTGGACCATCGTGACAGCGCTGGTTGCCGCCGGTGTTTGGGTTGGAACGCAAACCGCCACAATGTCGAGCGGTATCGATGATTTGAGCGATGAACTCGATAAACTATCCCTTCAGATCAGCAGCGAAGCGGGCAAGCGTGACCAGCTCGCGATCCGGGTGCGCAATCTGGAGAACAAGAACGCGGCGCGCGATGCCAACTATTCGCATTTTTCCAAGCGTATGCAGGATGTGCAAACCCAGCTCAGCGAAAACAATCGGCTGCTGCGGGAGCTTTTGCAGCGAGCCCAGATGATCCCAACCCGCTAACCGGCGGGCCCCCGAAGAACCAAAGACCAAACCGGCCCCGCCTGCGGGGTCTTTTGCATTGGAGGGACCAATGACGACGCTTTCCTATGACGTGCGCTGGTTGCAGCGCGCGCTTCAAACGCTTGGCCTCGATCCTGGTCTGATCGACGGGATCAAAGGCCCGGCGACCGATCGGGCTGTGATTGCTTTCAAGCGGTCAGAGGGGTTGCGCCCGCGCGCCTATGTCGGGCCGATTACTTTGGCCCGGTTGCGGGATGCCGTGTCCGAAGCCGAGCCCGTGAAATTTGGGCCAGAGACGGCCCCTGAACCGCCATGGCTGGTCGAGATCGGCAAAGTCATGGGGTTGCATGAAGTCCGCGACAATGCAGAGCTGCGCGCCTGGCTGGCCTCTGACGGCTCGACCTTGGGGGATCCGGCCCGGTTTCCCTGGTGCGGCGATGCCGCGATCACGGCGCTGGAACTGGCGCTGTCTGATGAACCCCTGCCGCCTAGCATCGAGCGCAACCCCTATTGGGCGCGCAACTTTGCGGACTACGGCGTCAAATGCGGGCGGGTCTATGGCGCGGTCGCGTCGTTCACGCGCGGCAAGGGCGGGCATGTCGGTTTCGCGGTTGGCTATGACCCTAAAACCCATCGCTACCGCATTCGGGGCGGCAACCAGTCGAATATGGTCCGCGACAGTTGGCTGGCGGGCAGCCGGTTGCTGGCCTTGCGCTGGCCGTCGACCTGGCCAGCGGCGCACCAACGCCCGCTGCCGATCATGAATTCGGCGGGTCAAATTCTTTCCACCAACGAGGCCTGAGCCTCAATCATCCGAAAGGGAAAATACCATGGAGGATATCAAAAGCTTCCTTATGTCCAAGACCATCTGGGGCGCGGTGATCGCCATTGCGCCGCCAGTCGCTGGGATGTTCGGCCTGACTGTGACGGGTGCCGACGCATCCGAGGCATCGCAGCACGTCAACAGCGTGATCACAGCTGCAGGTGGCCTGTTGGCGATCTATGGCCGCGTGAAGGCGACCAAGAGCATTGGCATCTAAGCTCCGGCCTGTCACACGTCCAACCTATCGCCGGAGACTCAAAGTAAGCCCCCCCGCTGGCGAGAGCTGGCGGGGGGGCATCTTCGTCATCTATCGTCCGGCAATAGATAGTATGGGTTATACGGAAAGCCCCAACAGTAGTGCGCACCAGAGTGAGTTCTGACCAATGCGTTATCCCCTGAAAGTAGGAAGTGAACGTTGATTTCTTTAATCTAAAAAAGTAAGGGGCAAAGAGCGACGCCCTGAGAGCAAATCTGAAAGAAGGCCAATCGACAATGCATAGCCGATCGAGTCATTGTAGAGACGGAAAACTCTAAAGTTTCTTGTTACAGCGAAGTAGATGTGGTCAGCCCCATCTGAGTGGTCCAATTTGATTGTTAGTGCATGATCGGCCTTTGGTCCATCTGCACGATGGTTTCCGGAGCGGGTGGGCGGTAGCCCAGAACGCTGTGTGGTCGTTTGGTGTTGTAGTGTTTTCTCCATTCTTCGATCAAGATTTGAGCTTCTCGCAGGCTGTAGAAGATTTCGCCGTTCAGGAACTCATCCCTGAGCCGGGCGTTGAAGCTCTCGCAGTATCCGTTCTCCCAAGGGCTGCCTGGTTCGATGTACGCCGTCTTTGCACCGACGGCCTTGATCCAATCCTGCACGGCCTGGGCAACGAACTCTGAACCGTTATCGGAACGTATGAACGACGGTACGCCGCGCAGGATAAACAGGTCACTCAGGACGTCGATGACGTTGCCTGAGTTCAGCTTGCGATCTACACGGATGGCCAAACATTCTCGGCTGTACTCGTCGATGATGTTGAGCATTCGGAAAGCCTTTCCGTCATCTGTCCGGCAATGCACGAAGTCGTAGGACCAAACATGATCACGGTATTCAGGTCGCAACCGAACGCACGACCCATCATTGAGCCAGAGCCGCCCCTTCTTTGGTTGTCTCATTGGCACTTTCAGCCCCTCTCGCCGCCATAACCGTTCCACGCGCGTGTCATTCACAAGCCAGCCCGCCTCTCGCAGCAGCGCTGCAATCCGGCGATAGCCATATCGACCATATTGTCCGTCAGCTCGATCAAATCGGCAACCAACCGTCCTTCGTCTGGGCGACCAACTGGCACTTTGCGTTGCGTGGATCGGTGCTGTCTCAGAACGCGGCAAGCACCACGTTCCGAGACATTCAGCTCAGCACGAACACGGTCAATGCAAGCTCGGCGGCGAGCGGGGCTCAGAAGTTTCCCTTCGCAGCTTCCGCCAGAATGAGCTTGTCCAGCGTCAGATCAGATACGGCCTTTCTCAGTCGTTCGTTTTCTTTCTGTAGCCGTTTCAGTTCCTTCAATTGGTCCGCGCCCATCCCGCCGTACTTCTTCTTCCAGCGATAATAGGTTTGTTCAGTCACACCAATCTGTTTGATCGCATCCAGACGCGGCATCCCTTGCCCCGTCAGAACCTCAACCTGCCGTAACTTAGTGACAATCTCTTCGGGCTTCGGGCGCTTGTTTGCCATGGCGTTCCTCCGTTTTCCTAAACATAGCGGAGGACCACTTCAGTGGGGGAAGACCAACTTGTTGCCTGAACAGGCTGCGTTGCACTAACCTAAGGTCAACCTTTCCGGAAGACGAGGCCAGCAATGTATACCGTCGTACGTCACGAATACGCAATCTCGTATAAAACATTCCAACCCGGGCGCGCCATAAGCGCCGGTTTCATAAACACCGAAGACGGCGGGCGCACCTACTTTGAAAGGGCCGCCTACATCCAATCCACCGATGACTACTATTCCATTGGCTTGGGCTTCGGAACGTGGGACCCGGATTTCGAACGTTATTCCAACGGCGAGATGGGCGTTCCGTTGAGGGGCGTCGCAGTCACTGGCGGAAATGGAACGACCATCCGGGCTTTCACCGAAGGTCGCCCGCGAAATGAAGACGAGTCGTCTGCCCCGGGTATCACCGTACAGTTCTGGGCCACGTCCCTGCCCTTTACCGAAAGCGACGACACGTTTGACTACGGGAATGACCCCAATGCTTTTACCGGGCTCCGAGAGTTCAAAGACGGGTACAGCATCGGGCGGTTCAAATCCGAGCTGATGTCATCCGGGGCCGGAAACGACATTGTTGTTCTGGCGGGCGAAGATGCTGCCCTTGAAATCATGTTCGGCCCCTATCAACCCTCTTATTCCGCGTGGATCCCGTTCTTTGCGGGCGACGGCAATGATCACGTTTCGGCAAGCCCCGACGGGTCTTCGGCCGGAGAGATCATACACGGGGGTCTCGGCAACGATACCCTTATCGGTGGCGATGGCAGCGACTACCTGAGCGGGGGCCACGCAACCTGGGACCCCAGCTACACTGGAAACAGGTTTGGCAATCCGCAGCTGACCCGTCGCGATAGCACCCTGGATGGAAATGACCTGCTCGAAGGTCGTGGTGGGAGTGACGAACTCTTTGGCAGTTTTGGCGAAGATACGTTGCTCGGCGGGGATGGTCGCGACGATCTCTTTGGTGAGGGGGATGCGGATTCCCTGGATGGAGGGGCAGACGACGACGAACTCTTTGGCGGTGACGGCGACGACACCCTGCTGGGCGGCGCAGGCGACGATTCACTGGCTGGCGGACGCGGATCGGATCAGCTTGACGGCGGTGACGGCATGGACTCCTGGTCGGGGAGGTTCCTATCCGGCCATTCCACGGCCGGTGCGGTCGTTAACCTGGGCACGAGCACCTTCGACCTCGGCGGAATCCTTCAGGGGATCGACCCGGACAACGAGCTTGATCTAGGGTCCTATTTCTCGGTCATTTCGGCGGGGGGAACCGCGCCATCGCAAACGGTGCTCAGCGTTGAAACCGGAGAGGTCCTGGACACGTTCACCAACCTGGAAGGTGCGCAAGGGTCGCGCTATTCCGACGTCCTGATCGGCGGGGGGCAAAACGGCACGCTCGACGGGAACAGTGGAGACGACGTGATCATCATGTTGCCCGGCGATCAGTTTGCAGATGGCGGCGGAGAGAGTGATCTGATCATTGGCAGCAGCGCCAACGATTCCATCTGGGGCGGTCTCTTTGATTGGGACGGGTGGGACTACAACTTTCTGCTCGGCAACGGTGGCAACGATTCCATACATGGGGGTGGCGGCGTTGACCTGATCTGGGACGGGTCGGGCGATGACAGCCTGCGGGGATACGGCGCGGACGACACATTCCTTGTGGGCACTGGCGCAAGCGTCGATACGCCGTCCCGCGACATCATCGTTGACTGGAACCCGGTTGACGAGCCGCTTTACTTCATGGGAGACATTTCCGACGCCAGCCAGATGAGTTTCTATTACAGGGATCACTTTTCGTCCTCCACCGCTATTCTCAAGTTCACCACGCCCCAGCTTACCAACATTGGTGTCGTGGAGTTCGAACGGAACCCGTTTACAGAGATCAACGACGAAGTAACCCTGCACCCCGAGGAAATCCTGGGCAGACCCGGCGTGCGCATCAACACCGTTGAAGAGAATTTCGACGACGCCCAATGGGAACGCGATACCGCCCACCTGGTCCGGCAAGCCGTCTGTGTCGGGCGCCCCGTGATCGAGGCACTCATGGCGCTCCGATCGGTGAAAACCAATATCGACAAACACATTGATCAGGGCGTGAGCGGTTTTCTTGGGCTCCCCGGCGCACCAGAGGACCCTTGGGAGGTTTTCCTGGAGCGGCTGTTCCCGGAAAGTCCGGAACTCGGCCTGAACGACCCATTGAAGCAGGAGCTCACAGATCGGTTTCGACAGGCGATTGATGTCTATCTGGACAATGCACTTTCGCAGTACGCCTCACATATCGCCGGTGTGTTTGCGTCCAATGGCATCGACGCGTTGATGGGAGACTATTGCCCCGAGCCCCCCCAAAGCGTGGCGGCAGAGGCCGGCAAGCTCCTTTTGGCCCCGTTCAAGGTTCCATCTGCAATTGTTGGTGTCGGTGAGGGCATCATCAAGGCGATTTTCGCAAATGCAATGCTGAGCATCGAGAAAGAGAACGAGGACTACTTCAACAGCCTGGGTGGCACGATAATCATCGAGCTTGATACCGACGGCCATGTAATCTGGTCCGAGGGCAACGAGGACCTCGGCGAAGGCGATCCGGAGGTCAAGGAAACCATCATCTGGCGTCCTGGAAGCGAGACTCAATTCGATCTGGGTCGGAACCATGACAACGTCGTTGTCGACGGTACGCAACTGGCCCTTCCCATGCCTGTTTTCACCGAGGCTTGGGTTTTGCCATCTGCCTTCCCGGCATTGACCGTTGTCGGGAACGCCCTGGCGAATACCCTCGTCGGCTCCGACCGGGACGAGGTTTTCCGGGGCGGCGACGGGGATGATTTTCTGCGCGGGGGCGGTGGGAATGACGTGTTTTGGGGCGGCAGCGGCCAAGACACGGTTGCCATCGAAGATGCCGCCTACATCTCGCCATCCGAGACCAATGTGACTGTCTCGCAAGCAGTTGACGGTTTGTACGTTCAATCCGGCGAAGGACGTGATTTTGTCGCAAGCGATGTAGAGGCAATCGTGTTTACCGACACAACGCTCAGCTTTTCGCAGCTGTTGGCCATGGCAGGCGTGGAGATACGCAATGGCACAGATGACGGCGAGACCATCGAGGGCACCAACGCGTCCGAGCGGATCAATGGTCTTGGCGGCAATGACTGGATCCGTCCGGGCACGGGCAATGACACGATCGACGGGGGTGCGGGCAACGACATGGCCGACTTCCTCGGCACGCCCTTCAACCCGGCGCGCACCAACCTCGATTTCACGCTGACGCTCGACCTGGCGGCGGGCACCGCCAATATCTTTGGCGGCGACATGAACCAGTTGATCAACATCGAGCGGGTCACCGGCACGATCTATGCCGA
Organism: Falsiruegeria mediterranea M17; assembly: GCF_900302455.1. Taxonomy (GTDB): domain Bacteria; phylum Pseudomonadota; class Alphaproteobacteria; order Rhodobacterales; family Rhodobacteraceae; genus Falsiruegeria; species Falsiruegeria mediterranea. The sequence goes on along the minus strand of NZ_ONZG01000002.1, from coordinate 436,476 downwards.
CATGCTCAAGGGCGATGCTAATGCCAACCAGCTGCGCGGCCAGGGCGACTATGACTGGTTCATCGCGACCGAGGGTAATGACACGCTCGAAGGGGGTAACGGTCTGGATATGCTCAGCTTTCTGCTGGCCGAGGATCGCGGCACGTTGGTCATCCAGGACGTGCTCAGCGCCGATGGCGCGCTGCCGGGCGGGGCCCAGTTGGGCGGTGTCGTGCTGGACCTGAGCAATGCGGCCAACAACGCAGGGCTGGCCGCCAGCCAGACGCTGAGCTCGATCGAGCGGATCACCGGCTCGTCCCATCAGGACCTGTTCATCGGCGATGCCAACCAGAACGATTTCCGGGGTCTCGGCGGCTATGACATGTTCGTCGGCTCGTCCGGCGGGCGCGAGCGCTATTTCGGTGGCGCGGGGATCGACACTGTCAGCTATGTCCTGTCGGCGGGCGGGGTCACGGCGAGCCTGCGCAACGGTCCGCTGATCGATGGCGAGCCCTCGGGCTATGGCACGCGGGGCGACGCGACGCGGGACCTGTATTTCTCGATCGAGAACCTTGTGGGCACCGCCCAGGATGACAGCCTGACGGGCAACAACCTGGTCAACCAGCTCAACGGTCTGGGCGGCGACGACCTGATCTTTGGCTATGGCGGCAACGACCGGATGCGCGGCGGCGCGGGCGACGACACGATCAACGGCGGCGGCTCGTCCGACTTTGCGCTCTTCGATGGGAACCGGTCGGAATACACGCTCACCAAGACGTCCTCGAACACCGTCACCGTGGTCGGTTCCGACGGCACCGACAGCCTGATCGACGTGGAATACTTCATCTTCGACGACACCACGCTGAACATCTGGGGGCTCTGAACCGGCCTCTACGGGTACGATGCGCGCAACTGTTCCCGCATCATTGCATAGTCGCTGAGCATCTCCGCGACCGCCGCCCCATCCGGCAGTGTCGCCAATTCCTCGGCCGCCTGCGCTTGGAACTCCCTGCTGTATTCCACGACTGGCGGACATGCTGCCACGCCGCCAGGTTCAAAACCCGCCGTGGCGCAGCCGGTCAACCAGCTCGTCGCGATTACGAGGGCGGCGAGCCGCCGCCTCCAGAATCCTTCGTTGGGCTTCATTGGCTTTCTCCATGGTCTCAAGCTGCTCGGCAAGCCGCCTGCTTGATGACGCGATACGGCACAATCACTGACCGCTGGTGAGCTACAACGTGGCCAGCCTGCTGGTTGATGATACGCCCAGCGGCAACCGCCGCCTCAAGAAACGAGACAACCGCCTGTCTGGGCAAGGCTACGCCAAGATTGACGGCATCATCGCGTGTATCAATGCCGTGAGCCTAATGGATGAGCATGGCGCTCTTCGCTCATCTGAAGCGATACATCGGCGTGCCAATGATGCGACTTCGAGGGCCCAAAGGCGCATATGAACAGTTCCAACTCGCAGCCACGGCCCAAAACCTCAGAAAACTCGCCAAGTTGGTTCCGCAACCAGAACCAACAGGCTGAGAGGAGCGGCCCGGCTGCTTTGGGCTGAGCCCATCGGCAGATCCAATGTCGACTTCTTCAACACTATCTCCGCATCGCGGCCCTTTGTGTGTGGCGGACGTCAATGTCAGCTTCGGGCTGGAAGCTGCCGTTAGACAGGTTTTGTTCGAGTGGCCGGTAAGGGCCGCTTGCATCGTGTGCCTGGCAGCGTTCAGAGCGACTTTTCATAGATCGCTACGTGCCTAGGCAAAGCGCCGCGGCCTTCGAAGCAAGCCGCAATGGTGGCCTAATCTCCCCTGGCGCTTACTTGAGCTAGACGAATGGCGCGCGACTCTCAAGAATTCGGACAGGCGGGCGCGGATCCGCTTACGGTTGATCGCTCATGAAGTCGAAGCGCCTGAGGGTCTACCGATGAGGCCGGAGCAGCCTAGGGCCGGGTAGAATTGCAGTTATCAGGTTCTCGACCCGTTCTTCCTTTGTCCTGATAACTGAACAGGGCTAAGGTACTGATTTATTTGGAAATGTTTTTGGATTTGCAATCCGCTGCGTCACCACTCCGCCAACTCGCCTTTGTGGTGTGAAATCAAGCTATGAGCAGGATTTCGGGGCGGAACGGATTGTCGAGTTATCACAAGAGTTATCACGTTCTTGTTCGGGGCTCGTTCCGTTCGGGGGCCTTATTGCCGCTTTTTGTGAGCTTGTCCAGCCCGAATTCGCTGCCTTGCTGCACCAGCATATTTTTCAATCATTGCTTTGGTGGTGTGCCTTGAGTGGCTGGTGATTTCATCGTCTGTGCAGCCGTGTAAGACTAGTTCGTGGATGCCGCGATAGCGGACGCATAAAGGTCATAGGCTTCGACCCCAAGCCGCTTACGTTCATCGCGCATGATTTGGGCCATACGGCGATGTGGCAGGGGTGTGCCGTCTTGTTTGGTCAAGATGGTCAGCCCGTTTTTGGGCTCTGTTTCCAGTGTTTGGATCAGATAGCCAGTGCATGGGATGTAGAGTTCCCGACCTGTTTTCTGCTGCACCACGCGCAGGCCGGTTGCGTCAAAGTCGTTCCAGCGAAACTGGGTCCAGTCATCTGGACGTTGGACGCTTCCGATCCCCGGCTCAAAGATCAGCCGTGCCATCTGATTTGCTTCGCTGCGGAACTTTTCGACGGTCCAATCAGGCCAGGGGATGTGAGGTTGCTTTTTCTCGGGTGGCGTCTTCAAGGGCGAACTGGTGAAGTCGCTTGCCCACGCTCTGGCGGATGCGCTGGACCGGATGATGGGGCCACTGCAGAACGGCGGCTTTTTGACTGCTCGCCTCTGATCAGCTTCTGATCATTCAGGTTTGCATTTTGACAGCGGTGAATTGCGGGCAATCTGGTGTGTGCACCAAGGTTGCCGTTGAAGGCCGAGCCAAGTAGGTTTCTTAGGTCAATATCCTTTTTGAGAGTTTCGCGTCTGTAAATCACTTTCTTTGTCAACATATGAGCCTTGGAGAAATTTCACCATGACCGATCGAATTCTTAAACTTGAAGACCTGGACGGTACAAACGGTGGCTTGCTGCATTACTCAGATTACCGTTTCAGCATCAAGCCGTCATTTGCAGGGGACTTTAATGGTGACGGGTTTGACGATGTAATTGTTGGAAGCCCTGGCGTTCCTACCGATGCTAAATTCTATGTTGGTGAAAGTTATGTTGTTTTTGGTAAGGCAAGCGGTTTTGACGCACCCACCCCGATCTCTGAACTAGATGGAACCAACGGCGTTGTGTTCGAGGGGATAGATGAGCGGGACGGTAGTGGTAGGTCCGTCTCTTTTGCGGGGGATGTGAACGGTGACGGGATCGATGACGTGATCATCGGAGCTTCACGCGAGGGTTATGTGGTTTTTGGCAGCACTGCAGGTTTTGCGCCGACCCTGCCGTTGTCTTCGATTGATGGCAGCAACGGCTTTGTGATCGATGGAAGCAGCGGGTCCGTCTCTTATGCCGGTGATGTGAACGGCGATGGGATCGATGACGTGATCATCGGTGCCGCAGGTGGACGAGAGAGTGCAGGTAAAAGCTATGTGGTTTTTGGCAGCACCGCCGGTTTTGCGCCCACCCTATCGTTGTCTTCGTTGAATGGGAGCAACGGCTTTGTGATCGAGGGGATAGAGGAGGGGGACAATAGTGGCGGGTCCGTCTCTTCTGCCGGGGATGTCAATGGAGACGGGATTGATGATCTGATCATCGGGGCGCGAAATGCTGATCCGGGTGGGCGAGATGGTGCAGGCGAAAGCTATGTGGTTTTTGGCAGCACCGCAGGTTTTGCGCCCACCCTGTCGTTGTCTTCGTTGAATGGGAGCAACGGCTTTGTGATCGAGGGGATAGAGGAGGGGGACAGTAGCGGCAGCTCCGTCTCTGCTGCGGGGGATGTGAACGGTGATGGTTTCGGTGACGTGATCATAGGTGCGCCGTCCGCCAATCAAGATCCTAGAGACTCCCATGTACGTGATGGAGAAAGCTATGTTGTATTTGGACGCGCCGATGATTTTAGCGCCACCTTTTCTCTCGCGGGATTGAACGGCCAGAATGGATTCGAACTGATTGGCAGAAAATTCAATGAGCGGGGTGACCGTTTGGACCGCAGTGGTCACGTGGTTTCATCGGCTGGTGACTTGAACGGCGACGGGTTTAGCGAAGTAGTCGTAAGCGGTCGTATGTACGATCCCGTTGGTTCCGTTGAAGCATACGTCGTATTCGGGAACAGCGGGGGCTTCGATGCATCTCTGAATTTTGATGACCTAGATGGAAGTAACGGCTTCATAATTGCAACACGCGAAATCTGGGATCCAATTACAGGGGCCGCGAATGCGGGGGACTTCAACGGGGACGGGTTGGACGACCTAGTTGTAATTGAGCCGGACTCATTTAATCCGCCCTATGGCCGCGTTAATGCGGTTTTCGGGACAACCGAATGGTCGGTGATAAATACCATTGTTGGCACAGAAGGCGATGATGTTCTGTCTGGAACAGACAGTAACGATCGGATATTTGGGCTGGGCGGTGCGGACTGGATCACGCCCAATGCCGGAATAGATACCATCGATGGGGGCGATGGGTTTGATCAAGCCTCCTTTGACACGGCAACGGGGGGGATCGACGCGTCTCTTGCCGATGGACGAGCTGTCGCAGGAGGAGAGACAAACACCCTCATCAATGTCGAAGGCGTGACTGGATCCAGCTTTAGCGATCGACTGCGTGGAGATGTTGGCAACAACAAGCTGCGCGGGCTTGGTGGAGCTGATACGTTCTACACTGATGCTGGTGAGGATACCATCGAAGGCGGCGCAGGCACTGACTGGCTGATTGCTGGCGAGTTTTCCAGCGGGGCCGACGATATCCGGCTGTCGTTGCTGGCGGGGCGTGGCTGGACGGGAGCCGCCGAGAATGACCAGTACAGCGGCATTGAGAATGTCAGCTCTGGTTGGGGCAATGACCATCTGACCGGTGATCATGGGGACAACTACCTAAGTGGCGGCTATGGGAACGACACGCTGGAAGGCAATGGCGGGCGAGACACGCTGGATGGTGGTCACGGTGTGGACGTGGCGCTGTTTGCCTATGATCGTGACAAGTATCTGATCACCCAGAACGGGGATCAGACGATTGTCGACTATATCGACAGGCCCGGCGCGTTTGATGGACCCAATGTTGTCATCAACACCGAGATTTTTCGGTTTGCGGACGGTGATTTCGACCCCTTCACTTTGAAGGGCACGCCAGGCGACGACTGGCTGGCCTGGGACCCGGCGGATACTGCGGTGAGAACCGTGGATGGTTTGGCGGGTTTCGACATGCTTTCCTTCGGCGATGCCAATGGTGGTGTTTCGGCTGATCTGGACGACCAAACTGTGTTTGTCAGTGAGCTTGGGAGATCGATTGATCTGGTATCCATCGAGGCGATCACCGGATCCAGCTATGCGGATGTGTTGCGTGGCGATGATGGCAACAACAAGCTACGGGGGCTTGGTGGCGCGGATACGTTTTACACCGATATTGGGGCAGACACGATCGAAGGTGGCGCAGGCATGGACCTGCTGATCGCTGGCGGATTCTATGAAAACGCCGCTGATATCCGGCTGTCGCTGCTGGCAGGACGCGGCTGGACGGGGGGTGCAAACGGTGACCAATACACCGGCATCGAAAATGTCAGCTCTGGCTGGGGCAACGACCAACTGACCGGTGATCATGGGGACAACCACCTCAGTGGCGGCTATGGGAACGACACGCTGGAGGGAAATGGTGGGCGAGACACGCTGGATGGTGGTCACGGTATTGATGTGGCGCTGTTTGCCTATGATCGTGACAAATACCTGATCACCCAGAACGGGGACCAGACGATTGTGGACTACATAGACCGGCCTGGCGATTTTGATGGACCCAATGTTGTCATCAACACCGAGATACTTCGGTTTGCGGATGGTGATTTTGACCCCTTCACTTTGAGGGGTACGCCGGGCGACGACTGGCTGGCCTGGAACCCGGCGGATACCACCTTGCGGACGGTGGATGGTTTGGCGGGTTTCGACATGCTTTCCTTCGGCGATGCCAATGGTGGTGTTTCGGCTGATTTGGACGACCAAATGGTGTTTGTCAGTGAGCTTGGGCGCGAGATTGTTCTGGAGTCTATCGAGGGCATCACCGGTTCCAGCTATGCGGATGAACTGCGTGGCGATGAAGGCAACAACAAGCTGAGTGGGCTTGGTGGTCCGGATGTATTCTACACCGACGCTGGTGCGGATACCATCCAGGGCGGCGATGGCACGGATCGTTTGGTTGCTGGCGAGTTTGCTGCCGGGGCCGCTGACATCCACCTGTCCCTGTTGGCAGGGCGCGGTTGGTCTGGCGATGCTTTGGCGGATCAGTACACCGGTATCGAGAATGTCAGCTCTGGCTGGGGCGATGACAACCTGACCGGGGATCACGGGGACAACCACCTGAATGGCGGCTACGGTGATGATTTTCTGATCGGCGCAGGCGGAGACGATACACTGGACGGGGGGCATGGAACCGACATTGTTTTGTTCTCCGGTTTTCGCCGGGATTACACTGTCACCAATGACGGTTTCAGAACCACTGTCGACTACACCGGGCCGGGGGCAGACGACGGAACTAACATCGTCATCCACTCAGAGATCCTGCGGTTTGCGGATGGAGATTTGATCTTGTGAGGTGGTTGGGATTAAAGCGAACCTTGCGCGTTCGCGGTTAACGCCTAGTGCGACCCCAGCTACCTGGTCAAGTTGCTGACGCAGGCGTTGGGTGATGCGGCGGACCTGATGATGGAGCCAGCGCGGCAAAGCCATGCTTGGGTTGCGCATTTTGGGACGGGGTGCATGCCGCGTTGAGAGCTTTGACTGCGCACCTGATGATCCGGCGCATTGTGCGGTAGCTACTAATCCAGCGAGTGTATGAATTTTGCCTGCATCACGCTCAGCCTTGGGGATGTCAGCTGATCCGTAAGGAACAGTAAATCACCTGTTTCTGGACACAGAGCGAAATGGAGGGCATTGTCAGTTATTCTCTCCCTTTTCAGTGCCCTGAGGCTGAATCCTGCCTCTGTATGAGTTCGTTTTTCGACTATTCAGAAAAGAGGAAATTTGACGTGACAACAGATGGTGTTTTCCGACTTTCGGATATCGATGGCAGCAATGGCTTTGTGATCCAAGGCATTGATCCGTACGACTATAGTGGTGGATCCGTGTCTTCCGCTGGGGATGTCAATGGCGACGGGATCGATGATTTGATCATCGGAGCATATGGTGCTGCAGGGGGCGCCACATCCCAAGCAGGCGAAAGCTACGTGGTTTTTGGCAGCACAGCGGGATTTGGGGCCACTCTCCCACTGTCCTCTCTGAATGGCGCCAATGGCTTTGTGGTCCAAGGTATTGCTTCCTACGACTTCAGTGGTGGGTCCGTCTCTTCTGCTGGGGATGTCAATGGTGACGGTATAGGTGACTTGATCATTGGGGCATCAGGCGCTGGTTCTAGTCGTGAAGGTGAAAGCTATGTCGTTTTTGGTAGCACCGCAGGTTTCGGGGCCACCCTGCCACTTTCCGATCTGTGGCAGGTCAGAAATGGCTTTGAGATCCAAGGTCAACTGAACGGCAATAGTGGAGCGTCTGTCTCTTCCGCTGGGGATGTCAATGGCGATGGGATCGATGATCTCATCATTGGTGCGCCAGAGGCTGAAGTGGGCGGACAAAGGGAAGTAGGCGAAAGCTATGTGGTCTTCGGTAGTACTTCGGCTTTCCCGACTGTGTTGTACGCGTCCTCTTTGGATGGAAGCAATGGCTTTGTGATCGAGGGAGCTAACTCAGATGACACTGCTGGTAACTCTGTCTCTTCCGCGGGGGATGTAAACGGCGATGGTATCGATGATCTGATCATCGGAGCAGTTCATGACGTTGCGGGCGTCCCAACCAGTGCAGGCGAAAGCTATGTGGTTTTTGGCAGCACCGCGGGTTTTGCGGCCAATTTGCCATTGTCCTCTCTGGACGGCAGCAATGGCTTTGTCATCCAAGGCGCTGAAGTTGGAGACGACTTTGGTACGTCTGTCTCTTCCGCTGGGGATGTCAATGGCGACGGGATCGATGATCTGATTGTCGGAGCTATATTTGCTGAACCGGGTGGCTTGTACAACGCAGGCGAAAGTTATGTGGTTTTTGGCAGCACTGCGGGTTTTGCTGCTACTCTGCCTGTATCCTCTTTGGATGGCAGCAATGGATTTGCGATCCAAGGTGCTAACGAACGCGACATTAGTGGAATCTCTGTCTCCTCCGCTGGGGATGTGAACGGCGACGGCATCGATGATCTGATTATAGGAGCTGAAAACGCTAGTCCCAGTGGGATAGAGAGTGCGGGCGAAAGCTATGTCGTTTTCGGCAGCAACGTTGGCTTTGAGGCCACTCTGCCATTGTCCTCTCTGAATGGCAGAAATGGCTTTGTGATTGAGGGAAGTGAACGTTTGGACAAGAGCGGAAGGTCCGTCTCTTCCGCTGGGGATGTCAATGGCGACGGTATCGATGATCTAATTATCGGAGCTATACAGGCCAGCCCGGGAGGCACAACTTCCGCAGGTGAGAGTTATGTGATCTTTGGGCGAAGCACTATTTCCTCGGACATCATCGGCACAGACGGAAATGACACCATTGCGGGTACCGAGAATAGCGAAAGAATATTTGGGCTGGGCGGTTCGGACTGGATCATGCCCATGGCTGGGCTTGACACCGTCGATGGGGGCGACGGGTTTGACCAGATTTTCTTTGACACTGCAGCAGCCGGGATCAATGCGTCTTTGAAGGACGGGGTGACTGTTGCGGGCGATCAGGTAAACGCCCTTGTCAATGTCGAAGGCATCACCGGTTCCGGCTATGCGGACGCACTGCGTGGCGATGATGGCGACAACAAGCTGCGAGGACTTGGTGGAGCGGATACGTTTTCACAGATGGCGGGGCGGATACCATCGAAGGCGGTGCAGGCACGGACCTGCTGATCGCAGGGGACTTTGTTAGTGGTGCCGCCGATATCAGGCTGTCACTGATCGCGGGACGCGGTTGGACTGGTGCCGCGGAAGGTGATCATTACAGCGGTATTGAGAATGTCAGCTCGGGCTGGGGCAATGATGAACTGACCGGAGATCATGAGGATAACCATCTGAATGGCGGCTACGGAAACGACACGCTGATGGGCAACGGCGGGAGAGATACGCTGGATGGAGGTCACGGCATTGATGTCGTGCAGTTCGCCTATGATCGCGACAAGTATCTGATCACGCAGAACGGGGATCAGACGATTGTCGACTATATCGATAAACCCGGTGCATTTGACGGACCTAATGTTGTCATTCACGCCGAAGTTTTTCGTTTCGCTGATGGCGACGTCGATCCCTATAACCTGTTCGGTACACCAGGCGACGATATGATGACCTGGGATCCCGCCCATCAAACGCTGAGAAACGTCGACGGTTTGGCTGGATTTGACACCTTTTCTTTTCAGGATGCGAATGATGGCGTTACGGGCAACTTGGCCGACAAAACTGTATTCGTCAGCGAGCTCGGACGCTCGATTGTTCTGGAATCCATCGAGGGCATCACCGGGTCCAGCTACGTTGATGAACTACGTGGCGATGACAATGACAACAAGCTGCGCGGGCTTGGTGGTGCCGACACCTTTTACACAGATATCGGTGCAGATACGATTGAGGGCGGCGCAGGCATCGATCTGTTGACTGCAGGCGGGTTTTACGAGAATGCTGCTGATATCAGCCTGTCATTGCTGGCGGGGCGCGGTTGGACGGGTGCGGCCAAGGGAGATCACTATAGCGGTATCGAGAACGTCAGCTCTGGCTGGGGCGATGATAGCCTGACCGGAGATCACGGGGACAACCATCTAAATGGTGGCTACGGCGACGATTTCCTGATTGGCGCGGGTGGGAACGATACGCTAGACGGCGGCTTTGGAACCGACATCGTTCTTTTTGCCTATGATCGTCGTGAATACACCATCACCAATGACGGTTTCAGAACCACTGTTGATTACATCGGGCCAGGGACAGGAGACGGAACAAACATCGTCATCCACTCGGAGATCCTGCGGTTTGCGGACGGGGATCTAATCTTGTGAAGGCGATTGGGCGTCGCGTACGGGACGGCAGAGATGCCTTGGGATGTGATCTTTGGGTCTTTCCATGACGGCAGTGAGACGGCCACCCAAGACACACGTGCGCGCAAGAAGCGGATGCATGGGCGGTAGCCGACCCAATGTTAAAAGGACTTACGACGTGACGAGTTGATCAACCCGGGTTGTTCGGTTCACTCGTGTATTGGTCTGATCCCGGCCTTTCCTGCGTAACGACGAGCGCCCCATATAGACGAGCGCCCCATATAAAGGAAGGACAAGAAACAGACCTTCGCTGCAGAGGGGCGCATCGTGCTTCTCTTTGCTGGTGTTCAGTCGGTGGTCATTGAGGCCAAGGCTCCGCGGCGCACGTCTTTCCCGTCCGTCAAACCATTCACTTTTTCGACCAGGGCAGCGGCATCTATGCCGTGATGGCGGTAGAGGTCGCCGATGGTACCCGTTTGACCAAAGTGTTCGACCCCCAAGGGGATGGTTTGATGGCCAGCGACGGAGCCGAGCCAGGATAGCGTCGCGGGGTGCCCATCAATGACGGTGACGACTTTGCAATGCGGTGGCAGCTGAGCCATCAGAACCTCAATATGGGAGCGGGCGGCCTTGTTGCCGCGCGAGCGCGCGCGCTGGGCTGCGGTCCAGCCCGCGTTGAGCCGGTCGGCTGAGGTCACGGCGAGCACGCCGATGTCCCGTCGGTTTTCTCCAATCATTCCGGCAGCCTTGATCGCTTCGGGGGCAACCGCGCCTTGATAGGCAATGACCACATCGCAATTCGGACCCGGCTTGCGCAGCCAGTACGCCCCGTCAATGGCCCCTTGGCGAAAATCCCCATCTACACGCTTTCCGGGTTGCTCGATGGGATTGGTTGTCAGACGCAGATAGACTGACCCGCCTGTTTCATCGCGCAGCCAAGTCCGCTCATTCGGGTCACCTTCGCCGTCGCGCTGGACGTAGTCGAATGCCCATCCCATGATCACCGCCAATTCGTCCGCGAACGCGGGCTCAAAGCTTGCGAGCCCGTCTTGGCTCATGCCGATGAGCGGCGACCCAACGGATTGATGCGCCCCGCCTTCCGGCGCCAGCGTCACGCCAGAGGGCGTTCCGACCAGGATAAAACGCGCATCCTGGTAGCAGGCATAGTTCAGCGCATCGAGGCCACGGGCAACAAAGGGGTCATAGACTGTGCCGATGGGAATGAGCCGCTTGCCAAACAGGGAATGCGATAGACCGGCCGCCCCCAGAAGCAGCATCAGGTTCATCTCGGCAATGCCCAACTCGATATGCTGACCTTCGGGCGTGAACTCCCACTTCGCGGTAGAGGGTATGCGGTTCTCGATAAAGGCATCGGTTTGCTCTGAACGGGCAAAGAGCTTTCGGCGGTTCACCCAGGGGCCGAGGTTTGTGGTTCCCGTGACATCCGGTGAAGTTGTGACGATCCGCTCGGCCAGATCGCTGTCACCCTTGGAGAGATCGTCGAGGATCTTGCCGAACGCCATCTGGGTCGAGATTTCACGAGAGGTGTCGATGGCGATGGAGGGCACGTCCAACTTGCCATCCTGATAGCGCCGGGGGCCCTTGGCAAAAAATGTCACCTTGGACAGGAACTCCCGCAATGCGCCCGGATTTTCGACCGTGGCCATCGGGTCCCACTCCTCGCCCTCGGCGACACCCATATGGGCTTGCCACTGCGCAAACTGGCTGTTGTTCATCAGCCCGCCGTGGTTGTCCTTGTGACCTGCAATGGGCGTGCCCCAGCCCTTGACCGTATAGGCCAGAAAACAGGTGGGTCGGTCGTGGGTGATGGCCTCAAAACTGTCTGCCATGGTTTCCACGCAGTTGCCGCCAAGGTTTTCCATGAGCGCGGCGAGCTCTTCGTCACTGCGCCGGTCAATCAGGGCTGAGACATCGCCCTGATCCCCAAGATCATCCATCAACCGCTTGCGCCAGACCGCGCCGCCCATGAAGGTCAACGCCGAATAGTCCTGGTTGGGACATGCGTCGATCCAGTCCCGCAGCTTGTGGCCTCCGGGTTCCTCAAAGGCGGCGCGCTGCAACACGCCGTGCTTTACGCGCACCACATCCCAGCCGAAGGCATCGAAAATCTTCTCGATCCGCTCAAAAAGCCCTTCGCGCACGATCCCGTCCAGCGATTGACGGTTGTAATCGATGATCCACCACGTCTTGCGCAGGTCGTTCTTCCACCCCTCTTGCAGGGCTTCATAGATATTGCCCTCGTCCAATTCGGCATCGCCAACAAGCGCCACCATTCGGCCCATTGGGGCGTCATCGCCCCAGCTTTTGGCCTTGATGTAATCCTGAATGATCGACGCGAACGAGGTGATCGCGACGCCAAGGCCCACCGAGCCGGTGGAGAAATCCACGTCATCAATATCCTTGGTCCGGCTGGGATAGGACTGCACCCCACCAAAGCCCCGGAAATTCTCCATCTTCTCGCGTGTCTGGTTGCCCATCAGATACTGCATTGCGTGAAAGATCGGCGAGGCATGGGGTTTGACCGCAACCCGGTCCTCGGGTTTCAGGGCCGAGAAATAGAGCGCAGTCATGATCGACACCATTGAGGCCGACGAGGCCTGATGCCCACCGATCTTGATCCCGTCCACCTTGGGGCGCACGTGATTGGCGTGGTGGATCATCCAGTGCGACAGCCACAAAAGCCGTTGCTCGATGGTCTTCATGTGGTCGATGTCGGTGGGCATGGGGCTCTCCTTACTCGGCAGCGTGATGGACGGGTTGGGGCAATGCCTGATCAAGATCAGCGATGATGTCATCGACATCTTCCAACCCAACCGACAGGCGGATCAACCCGTCCGTGATGTCATGCTCGGCACGCTCCTCGGGGGTATAGGTCGAGTGTGTCATCGAAGCAGGATGCTGAATCAATGTTTCGGCATCGCCCAGGGACACGGCCCGTTGGATCATTTTCAAACTGTTCATGAATTGGATGCCGCCCACCATGCCGCCGTCAACTTCAAACGCGATCATCGCGCCGGGTTTGGACATTTGGCGCGTTGCAAGTTCGTGTTGGGCAAAACTGTCCAGCCCCGGAAAATGCACGGCGCGAACGGACGGATGCTGCTGAAGATGTTCGGCCACAACCCAAGCCGAAGCGCAATGACGCTCCATGCGCAGTGCCAGGGTTTTCAGACCGCGCAGGATCAACATCGCGTTGAACGGTGCCATGACCGCGCCGGTCATGTCCTTCATGCCAACAAGACGGATCTCGGCGATCTGTTCGGCTGTACCGGCAACCAGCCCGGCGACCACGTCGCCGTGTCCACCGAGATACTTGGTGGCGGAATGCAGCACGATGTCAGCGCCCAGTTCAATTGGTCGTGTCAAAAAGGGCGTGGCATAGGTGTTGTCGACGACCACCTGTGCCCCGGCTTCATGCGTGATGGCCGCGGTGGCGGCAATGTCCACCAATCTCATGTTCGGATTGGCCGGGGTTTCGAAATAGACGACCCTGGTCCGCTCCGAGATTGCGGCGCGCAGGTTTTCTGCGTCGGTCATATCCACGTGGGTGATCGTCACCCCCCATTTCGCCAGCCCATGCCGCATGAAGGCGAAGGTGCAGCCATAAAGCGTCTTGTCCACGATCACCTCGTCGCCGGGCGAAAGCAAGGTCCACAGCACTGCGGTGATCGCCCCCATGCCGCTGGACAGGGCCAACCCGGCCTCGGCCCCTTCGAGCGTGGCGATGCGCTGTTCCAGCAGATCACAGGTCGGGTTCGAGATACGGCTGTAAATATGCCCCTGACGTTCGCCCGCGAACATCTCGCCCCCGGCTTCGGTGGTCTCGAACGCGAAGGTGGATGTCAGGTGCAGGGGCGGCGTCAGCGCACCTTCGTTCTGCTGAGGATCATAGGCGTGGTGGATGGCACGGGTGGCGAAGCCTTTGGATGAATTCATGGCAACCTCTCTCATGGTGTTTGAGGCAGGATGCGATGTCTTGGCGAGGGAATGATTGCGAGTTATGCTTCACTGAATTGAAATTTTGGCATTATCTGCCAATATGGGGGTAAAATGGACGCCAAAGACCGACAGATCATCCGCGCCCTGCAAGCCAATGGGCGCATGACCAATCAGGATCTTGCCGCCGAGGTCAACTTGTCGCCGTCGCCGTGTCTGCGCCGCTTGCGCAACCTCGAGGACAGCGGGACGCTGCGGGGGTACAGCGCCGAGGTTGACGCAAAGGCCTATGGGTTGCCCATCACGGTCTTTGTGCGCATCCGGTTAGAGCGCCACAACGAAGACGATGTGCGCCGCTTCGAAAGCCGAATCCATGCGATTGACGAAGTGCTTGAATGCCATGTCCTGACCGGAGCCTCGGATTACCAGCTGCGGGTGGTGGTGCCCGGATTGGACGCCTATGAAGATTTCATCCGCCATCGCATCCATCCCATCGGAGGAATTGCTTCGATCGACACCAGCTTCGTCTATTCCACGGTCAAGAAGACCAACGTGTTTCCAGTAATCGATTGACCGTCCACGCAATGCCCGGATGAGCGCAGGGTGTTGGCGCTTGTAAACACATGTGGGGGTAGTGCTGAATTCAAGGCGGGCAATCGCACAGCTGTGGCTTGCAACACTGGCGTTCTTCTGCACGACTTCCAGCGAGCCGGTTCAGGTGTAGGGCACCGTCATGGCCGCGTTGTGGAAAGCGGCAGGGACAGCGTCAAACTGGCTCCACGCTCCACCTTGTTGATTGACAGGTGCCCACCATGTCGATCAGCCACCGAAGAGACGATCGTCAACCCCAGGCCGCTGCCTTCTGACGGTTCGATCTGTGAAAATCGTCGGAAAGCGGTGTCCGCCTGTTCAGGGATCAGCCCCTTGCCATCATCTTCAACGGTAATTCGCGCAGCCCCTTCATCACAGTTCAGGGAAACCTTCACCAGGCTCAGACTGCGACCCCCATGCTTTAGCGCGTTGTCGATCAGGTTCTTGATGGCCTCTGTCACAAACACCGGATCTCCCTGGACGTACACTGGGGTATCCGGCACCCCGACATCGAAGTCGGTACCGGCATTCAAAACGATTGGCCCCATATCCGCACAGGTCTGCCGGACAAGGGCCGCCAGATCGAGCTCCTGTTGTGCTGCAGGTTGAAGAGGGTGCTGAAGGCGATCTAGGGACAACAGTTGGTCCGCGACACGGGCAGAGGAGCGCGCTGCTGCAATCAGCTCGGAAACGCGCTGATTGCGGTCCGTTTCCGAGCGTGCATCCCGAACGCTTTCTGCCATGGATTGCACGGCGGCGGCCGGGTTGCGCAGTTGATGAGCAGCGTCTGAAATGAAGGCCTGATGTGCGTCAATGCTGGCTTCGACCTGGCCCAGCAGGCGGTTGAGTGTACGGACAATGCCGTGTGCCTCGATCGGGACAGGGCGCTTGATCCGGCTCAGATCGTGGGGGGACCGTACGGCAATTGCTTCCTCAAGATCCAGCAGCGGTCGCAGGCCAAGCCCGACGCCAAACCAAACCACCAGGGCCAACGTTGCAAGCAGCACACCAATCAAGGCGGCGGCGCGGATCGCGAGTTGAGTTGCAAGCTGGTTTCGGTCTGTCAGGCGTTGCCAGACAGTGACCGTGGTGTCCCCGGTCATAGTGTCGATGGTCAACCGCTCGGTCACCTGCAACACCCGCACCTCTTCGCCGCGATAGATCGCCTGAAACAGATGCGGCGTGTTCAAGGCGGGGCGTGGTTTGTCTGCGCCGGTCGGTGGATAGGCGTATCCGGTAACATAGATACCCCCGGGGCCTGTCGCGTGGTAAAACACCTCGCCCCCGGCGGCATCGCCGATCAGGTCGCGGGTGGTAACGGACAGCACGTCCCCCTCGGACACGGCCACATCTCGGGAAATGGCCAGGGCCGCGGACAGAAGCGAGCGGTCGAACAACTCTTGCGCAGTTTGCTGTGCGACCGTCACCCGCCAGAACCCCACGATCAGCGCCATGATCAAAAGTGGGGAAAGGATCACCGCAAAGAGGCGTAGACGGAGCGACGCGCGGCGCATCAGCCGGTGACCTCAAGCAGATATCCCAATCCGCGCGCGGTCTTGATGCCGACACCATGCGGCGCCAGCCTTTTGCGCAGGCGTGAGACATGCGGCTCGATCGCGCTGTCTTCGACATCGGCGCCCACACCATAGACATGCTCGATCAGCTGCGCCTTGGACACGATGCGCCCGCGTCGTTCCGCCAGACATTCCAGCACGGCCAGTTCCCTGCGCGGAATATCCAGTGCCGCGCCAGCTACACTGACCTGGCGTGTCGAGCGGTCAAAGGTCACGGACCCCAGAACCTCCTGCGCGCCATAGTCCAGGTCCTTGCGGCGAGACAGGGCGCGAATGCGGGCCTCCAGCTCGTCCATCTCGAAGGGTTTGACCAGATAGTCATCGGCTCCGGTGTCCAGCCCGGCCACCCGGTCCGAGGTTTCCGACCGAGCCGTCAGCAGGATGACTGGCGTGCCATCCCCCCTAGCGCGCAGGGCTGACAGGATTTCCAAGCCTGATCGCCGCGGCAGGTTGATATCCAACACCACCAAGTCGGCACCATCCTGGGCCAGAAAGTCATCGGCGTGCTCTCCATCATGCAGCACATCCACCGCGTGACCGCGGTCGCGCAGGCGATAGGCAATCGCATTGGCAAGGGTTTCGTTGTCTTCGACGATCGCAATCCGCATGTCCGGGTCCGCAAGCTTGGCGCAAGGTTGATCCCCCATGATCAGCAGATCAACAGGGGAATCAACCCCGTACAGTTTGGCAATCATGGTGGTGCTGAGGAGGCTTCCGTGCTTGTCTGGTCAACAGGGAGGAACCAATGACCGTTTCCACTTTCACCCGCCGCGCCGTTGTCGGCCTGATCGCCGCCGCGGGTATCGCCGCGCCTGCGGCCGCCGAGGTCGACTTTTCCGGCAAGACGATCGAATGGGTCATTCCGTTCTCTGAAACCGGGGGCTCGGCCAAATGGGCTAACTTCTTTGCCCCGCTGCTGGCCGAAGAGCTGCCGGGCAATCCCACGGTGGTGGTAAAGTTCATGCCGGGTGCCGGGTCCACCAAGGGGGCCAACTGGTTCCAGGAACAAGACCATGATGACGGCACGCTGTTGTTTGGTACCTCGGGCTCGACCCAGTTTCCCTATCTGCTGGGCGATCCGCGTGTGCGCTATGAATACAAGGACTGGAACCCGGTTATGGCTTCGGGCACGGGCGGTGTCGCCTATCTGAATGCCGAAGACGGGGCCAAATTCGATGGTTCGGCCAACGGACTTAAGGATGTGGATTTCATCTATGGGTCGCAAGGCGCCACACGTCTGGATCTGGTGCCGCTCCTGGCTTGGCAGATGCTGGGCATGAACGTGGAGCCAGTGTTCGGCATCAAGGGGCGCGGTGACGGCCGCCTGATGTTTGAACGGGGCGAAGCGACAATCGACTACCAGACCTCGTCAGGCTACCTGAAGGGGTCGGCCGAGATGGTGGTGGCAGGCGACGCCGTGGCGATGATGTCCTGGGGCGCGCTGGATGCGGATGGCAATATCGTACGCGATCCGACCTTCCCTGACATTCCGACCTTCAAGGAGGTCTGCGAGGCCACCGACGGCTGTGAAACCAACGGTGAGGCCTGGGATGCGTGGCGTGCCTTCTTCGTCGCAGGCTTCCCGGTGCAGAAGCTTGCCTTCCTGCCTGCTGGCACGCCGCAAGAGGTCATCGACACCTATACCACCGCTTTCCAGGCCGTCGTGGCGCGCGCTGATTTTGCAGACATTTCGTCCAAGCGGGTTGGCAAGTATCAGGTGTTCACCGGCACGGACGCACAGAGTGCATTGGGCACCGCGACCTCGGTCCCGGATGAGGCCAAGGCCTTTGTGACCAACTGGCTGCAAGAGGCCTATGGCGTCTCGCTGAACTGATCACTCCCACCTTGGCGCGTGGGTCTTACACGCGCCACTTTTCCCAAAAATTCTACTGAAAGGCGGCTCCCATGGAGGCTTTCGCCACCGCTCTTCCTGCGCTTGGAGAAGCGTGGGGTTTGATCCTGCAACCTGTTGTTCTGGGATACCTGGTCCTGGGGGTCGTGATGGGCCTGGCCGTGGGGGTCTTTCCGGGCCTGGGCGGCATCGCAGGCCTGTCCCTGCTTTTGCCGTTCATGTTTGGCATGGACCCGGTTCTGGGTCTGGCTTTGATGATCGGCATGGTCGCCGTGGTGCCGACCTCAGACACATTCGCCTCTGTTTTGATGGGGATCCCTGGCAGCTCGGCCTCGCAGGCCACGGTGCTGGACGGGTTTCCCATGGCCAAGAACGGGCAGGCGGCCCGGGCCCTGTCTGCGGCGTTCTCCAGCTCGCTCTTTGGTGGGCTTGTTGGCGCCTGTTTCCTGACCCTGTTCATCCTGGTCGCTCGGCCCATCGTCCTGGCCTTTGGTCTGCCCGAGATGTTGATGATCACTATCCTCGGCCTCTCCATGGTCGCCGTTCTGGCGGGGCGTTTCCCGCTCAAGGGTCTGGCCGCGGCTGGTCTGGGTCTGATGATCGGCACCATAGGCGAGGCGGATGCAGGCGGCAGCCTGCGCATGGCGTCCTATGACATTCCATATCTGACCGACGGGCTGAAACTGGTCATCGTCGGCCTGGGCATTTTTGCCATTCCCGAAATCGTATCCCTGCTGCGCCAGGACCGCTCTATCGCCAAGGGCGCAAGCCTGGGCGCAGGTTGGCTGGATGGCGTAAAGGACTGGTTCGCCAATATCTGGTTGTCGGTGCGCTGTTCGGTCATCGGCGTCGTTGTGGGCATCATTCCCGGCCTGGGCGGCAGCGTGGTCGACTGGATCGCCTATGGCCATTCGGTACAGACCACCAAGGACAAGTCCAACTTCGGCAAGGGCGAAGTCCGTGGCGTGATCGGGCCGGAAAGCTCGAACAACGCAAAAGAGGGCGGGGGGCTTGTCCCGACGCTCTTGTTTGGCATTCCCGGATCCGGATCGATGGCGATCTTCATCGGTGCCGTGGCTTTGCTCGGCTCGGGCGATATCGAAGTTGGCCCGGGCATGTTGAAGGACAACCTGGACATCACCTATTCGATCGTCTGGCTGTTGGCGCTTGCCAATGTCGTTGGCACGGTGCTGTGCATCGCCGCCTCGGGTGGGATCGCCAAGCTGACCACGATCCGGTTCACATATCTGGCGCCGTTCCTGTTCATGCTGATCAGCTTTGCCGCTTTCCAGTCGGGTCAGAACTTCGAGGATCTTCTGGCACTGTTTGCCATCGGTCTCATCGGCATTTTCCTGCGTCGGTTTGATTGGTCGCGACCCGCCTTTCTGATCGGCTTTGTCCTGTCCAACCCGGTCGAGAAATTCACCAACCAGGCGTTTCAGATCGCTTCTTTCCGGTTCCGCAAGGGGTTCGACGTGGGCATGGAATATGTCTTCAGCCCCATCGTGATCGTGTTGATCATTATCACTGTGGTCTCGGTTGTTCTTGGCATTCGCCAGGCCAAGTCGATCATGGCCGAGGGGGAGGTGCAGTCTGGTGCCAAACGCGCGCCGATGGTCTTCCTCCTGGTGCTGGCGGGCTATCTGATCGTTGCGCTGGTGAACGCCAACATGATCCCCGACTACAACATGACCGACAAGATCATCCCGCTGGTCGTGGGCAGCTTTGCCTTGCTGTGCTGCACGATCTTGCTGGTGCAGATGATACGCCGCCCCGAAGGAGACCCGATCTTTGCGGACAAAGAGGTGGCGGGTGAAGACGCCGATGCCCCCTATGGCTTGTGGTCCACACTGGCCTGGTTCGCCGCACTGATCGCCGCGACCTGGGTGGTTGGTTTCATCCTGGCCCTGGTGGGTTTTCTGATCAGTTTCCTGCGGGTTCGGGCCGGTTCCAGCTGGGGCAAGACGCTGCTGCTGACCGCCTGCGGCATCGGTTTCATGTGCCTGATGGCGGGCGCCCTGAACCGCGATTTCCCGCCGGGCCTGTTGCAGGACGCTGTTGATCTGCCCTGGCCGCTGAAGTGAGGAGGATGACATGACCCAGATCGCCATTCCCTATATTCATATGCGCGGAGGTACCTCGAAGGGGCCATATTTCCAGCGCGCGGATCTGCCCGAAGATCTGGACACCCTGGCGCGCGTACTGATTGCCGCCGTGGGTTCGGGGCACGGGTTGAACATCGACGGCATCGGCGGCGGCGCTGCCGTGACGACCAAGGTCGCCATGCTGTCCAAGAGCACCAACAATTGGGCGGATGTGGACTACTTCTTTGCTCAGGTTTCGGTCGAGGAGCAACTGGTCGATTTCAAACCGACCTGTGGCAATATCCTGTCGGGTGTTGGGCCTGCGGCGATTGAAATGGGGCTGATCGAACCCAGGGGCGATGTGACCGAGATCCGCATTCGCGCCGTGAACACCGATGCTCAGGTCGTCGCCAAGGTGCAAACCCCCGGCGGCAAGCTTGCCTACGAGGGCGACGCCGAGATCGCAGGCGTGCCCGGCACGTCGGCGCCGGTACAGCTCAGCTTTATGGGCGTGGTGGGCTCGTCCACCGGGGCGTTCCTTCCCACGGGCAATCTGCGCGACACAGTGGACGGAATCGAAGTGACCTGCATGGATGTCGCCATGCCGGTTGTCATCGCCCGAGCCGCGGATTTCGGCCTGACGGGATACGAAAGCGCCGAAGAGCTGGATGCCAACCGCGCTTTTTTCGACCGGATGGAGGCCATGCGCCTTGAGGCGGGTAAGCTGATGGGCATGGGCGATGTCACCCAATCGGTCACGCCCAAGTTCGGCCTGCTGGCCCCCGCGCGCGACGGCGGCACCATCGCCACGCGTTACTTCATGCCGTGGAAAACCCATCCGACCATGGCCGTGACAGGGGCACAATGCCTGGCCTCTTGCGCGTTGACGCCGGGTACGGTGTCGGACGGCATGCTGACGCGCCCCACCACCAGCCCCGCCGAGGTCGTGTTGGAACATGCGTCAGGCACCATCGACGTGCTGGTCGATTTCAGCGCCAAGGATGGCTTTGCCCTGAACGCGGCGGGCCTGGTGCGCACTGCACGCAAGCTGGCCGACGGCCACGTCTATGTCCCTGCCGATACCTGGGCAGGGCAGGAGGAAACCGCATGAACCTGTACAACATTCTGGTGGCGTTCAATGGTGGGCAGGCCTCGATCACGGCGCTGAAATACGCGGCCCAACTGGCAGGTGACCGTGGCCATGTCACCGCGCTGCTGGCCCATTCCACCCATGAGGTGGTGGACCCCAATTCCGCCTGGGTTCCGGCCCGTGCGCGCGAGATCATCGCGGAGGCCAATGCCGACATTCTGAATGAAATCGAGAGGCAGTTTACCGTTGTCAGCGATGGCCTGGGTTTGGACGATCGTTTGCATTTCACCCGTGCTGCGGGGCGTGTCGACGCTGTTCTGGCCGAACATGCGCGCAGCTTCGATCTGTTGGTTGTCGGACAGGATCAGGCCGGGGTGGACGAACATGTCACCTTGCATCCCGACCGCATCGCCCTGATGAGCGGCCGCCCGATCCTGATCGTTCCCGAAGGTCACGATGCCACGGCCCGTCATGCGCATGCCACGCTGGCCTGGGACGGCGGGCGCGCGGTGGCGCGGGCCCTGTCGGACGGGCTTGGCCTGTTGGAGGATCAGGGGCAGGTGACCGTTTTGACCATCGGAGACGAGGCCATGCCGCGCCCGGTCGGGGATGTCACCCTGCACCTGTCTCGTCATGGTGTTGCGGCCACTCACGAACATATCGCCGACACCCCCGGCGTGGCACGGGCTTTGCTGGCCTGGTGCGCCGAACATGATCCCTGTCTGCTGGTCATGGGCGCCTATGAGCATTCCAAATTTCGCGAGGACTTTCTGGGTGGTGTCACGGCCCGGGTCCTTCGGTCCGCACCTATCCCCGTTCTGCTGTCTCACTGAGGAAGACCATGACATCCCAAGAAGCAATAAACCGCATCAACGCCGCCATCGACAGCTTGCGCGAGGTGCGCGACACCATCGGGGCCGAGCTGACCTCGATGCCGGATTTGAAAGATCCCGAGGTTCAGCGCCTGTCGGTTCTGCACGATCGCGCCGCGAACGCCGTGGCGGCTTACCACAAGGGGCAATGATGCGCGTTCATATCCTGGATGACTGGTTCGATACACTGCGCGGCTTGCCCAGTTTTGCCAAACTCGACGGGCATGAGGTGACCGTCTGGACCGACCATGTCGAGGATATCGACCGTCTGGCCAAACGGCTGGCCGACGCCGAAGCGATGGTGCTGTTTCGGGAACGCACCCAAGTCACGCGTGCCCTGTTGGAGCGACTTCCGAACCTGCGCCTGATCTCGCAACGCGGGGTCTATCCGCATGTGGACGTCACGGCCTGTACTGATCACGGAGTTGCCTTCTGTTCGAAGATACCCAGCGGCGGCGCTCCCAACCATGCCGCAGCCGAGTTGACCTGGGCTCTGATCCTGGCCGGGATGCGCGATTTGCCTGGGCAGATGGCCAGTGTAAAGGCGGGGCGTTGGCAGTCAGGCGCCGGCAAGACGCTGAAGGGGCGGCGTCTGGGGCTTTACGGCTATGGTCGCATTGCACGGTTGGTGGCCGGTTATGCGCGCGCCTTTGGAATGGAGGTGACCTGGTGGGCCTCGGAGGATGGGCGAGCCCGTGCGCAAGCGGAGGGTGAGGTAACTGCTCAAAGTCGGCAGGCCTTTTTCGCCGAATCCGATGTGGTCAGCCTGCACCTGCGTCTGAAACCGGTCACGCGAGGGATCATCACCGCGCAGGACTTGACCGCTATGCAGCCCGATGCGCTGCTCGTGAACACCTCTCGCGCAGGGTTGATTGCACCGGGCGCGCTGTTGCAAGCGCTGAACGCAGGCCGCCCAGGCAAGGCCGCCATTGATGTGTTCGACACCGAACCGCTGATCGACCCGACCGATCCGCTGCTGTCTCATCCCAACTTAATCGCTACGCCGCACATCGGTTTCGTCACCGAAGACGAGTTTGATCTGCAATTCGCAGACATCTACGACCAGGTGAACGCCTTTGCGCGCGGGGCGCCGATCCATGTGATCAACCCAGAGGTTGCTGGCTGAGCGCAGTGGACCTCGCTTCAGGCAAACAAGGCTGAAAATACCAAGTCGACTCATCACCTTTTGTCCCGTTATATGTGGATCAAAAGGTTTCGAGTGGTTGCCATCAGCGCTCGTTCGGCAACCACTCTTGCAGGTGTCCCTGTGGGCTAGACGTCGATGACCACTTTGCCGATGGCCTGTCCGCTTGTCAGACGATCATAGGCGTCGCCGACAGTGTCGAGGTCAAAGGCGGTGTCATCCAGCAAGGGCTTCAACGCGCCCGCGTCCACAATGCTCGCCAATTCGGTCAGGATGGCGCAATGCTTTTCACGGCCCTGATTGCTCAGCATCGGCAACAACATGAATACGATGTGCAGCGACAGGCCCTTGAAGTGTGCGGGCGACAGGTCAAGTTCCAGCAGCCCGACGGTTGTGGCGATATTGGCATTGAGCGCGGCGGCCTCGAATGAATTTGTCATGTTGGCACCACCAACGGAATCGAAGATCAGGTCAAAACCCGCACCATCCGTGTACTCGGACACATAGTCCGCGATCTTTTCAGCAGCGAAATCGATCGGCGTCGCGCCATAGCCCTTGATCACCTCCATCTGTTTGTCGCCGGTGCCGGTGGCATAGACATCGGTGCCAAAGTATTTGGCCAGCTGCAGCGCAACGTGACCAACGCCGCCGGCGCCCCCCTGAACCAGAACCTTCTGGCCAGCCGCGATGCCTGCGCGCTCAAGTCCCTCGTAGGCGGTGATACCGACCAAGGGCATGGCCGCAGCTTCGCGCATCGAGATGGATTTGGGTTTGTGCGCGATCAGTCGCGCATCGGCGAGCATGAATTCAGCCAATGCGCCCGGCAGATCAGCCAAACCGCCGGCGCAGCCGTAGACCTCATCACCTACGGAAAACTGACTCACGCCTTCGCCAACGGCCTCGACGACCCCGGCAAAATCCATACCCAAAACGGCAGGCAGAGCAGGAGAGAGCGGCAAATCATTACCCATTGCGCGGATCATAGTATCAACCGTGTTCACGCTGCTGGCCGCAATGCGCACAACAACATGACCAGAGGTTGGCTCTGGTTTGGGCAGGTCGGCGGCTTCGAACTTTGCGGTTTCGCCGTAGGCGGTGAGGGTCGTGGCTTTCATTGTGCACATCCTGAAGAATAAGTGATGCGCAGGAGATATAGTATTCTGAAGTTGCGTAAATTGACCCAAAAATAAGTTCAGTTTTCCGATTTTGGATATAATGAGGTGCGGTATCTCTGACAGAAATACGAGGGCCACCCGCCTCGGGGACCCTCGCAAACAGTCAAAAATGGTGCGTGGTTGGCCCTAGAACGGGGCGAAACCGTCATTTGGTGTCGTCGGCACGCTCCAGCGTTGTTTCGCATCAACCTCTGCCTGATGGCCGCCAAAGCGGGGCACCTGTCCGTGGTCTCCGTACAGCCAGAGCACCAGGTTGGATCGCTCGCCTTTGGTGATCGGCATGGATTCATGGGGCACGCTGCCGTGATGGATCAGGGCCTTGCCAGGGGCAAAATTCAGTTCCGCCACCTTACGGGTTTCTCGGTCAAAGAACCGTACGCCGGATCCGGAAAACACTTCTCCGGGCAGATTCAGGTTGAGGTTCAGCGTGACCGAAGATGCATCCGTATGGGCCCGCAATGAAGTATCGGCATCCGCCTGCCATTGAATGGAAAACCCAAAGGTCTGGGTGTCGTACCCAACAATATCCGGAAACAGCAACCGCGAGATTGGCCGCATGTAGGCATCCATCAGATTGCGGTAGAACCGCTGAAACTGCGGCGCGGCAAGGTAGCCCTCTGAACGGCTGTCCAGCATCGCGCCCCCTCGGTTCAGCGAAATCCCGTAAGGTGGGCGCAAAGGGATATTCGCAGAGGCGGCGCGTTCAAGGTAGTCGCGCAAGACCGAGAGCTGTGTCGGATCAAAGAATTGCGCCTCATAGACACCCGGAAAGACCTCTTCCCACAGATCTTTTACGGCGATCTCTTTGCTGGGGTCGTCCCAGGCTTGCTCGACGGTTGCGCGCAGTTTGGGATCAAACAGGCTGCTGTCGAGGATGGGTTTCAGATCGGTGTCTTCCCATTCTTTCCACGCATCCGCCAGCAATCCCTTGTTTTGGGTCCAAAACTGCTGCGAGGCGGGTGCCCGATTGAGCATCTCTTCGCGGGTGGGGCGCGTGATTGAACGCGCGCGTTCAAGTGAAGGCTGTGTCATTTCATGTCACTCCTCGTGACTGTCATGCAACCTTTGTGGGCTGCTCGTTTAGCGGAAAAAACCGGACCATCTGGGCTGGTCCCTGGCCTTTGGGGATGGATTTGTCGGGCGCCCCAAACGCGGCTTGGGACGCCCTGTCAGGGAAGGTTTTATTGGATGTCCTGGACATCCATGACCAGGGTGTTCCAGTTGCGCTGGTTCTCCAGATCGTGTTCCAACCCTTGCTCATCGGCGATGGCAAAGCGTTTGACGGCTGGCGTTTTACTGGTCGCTTGATACAGCCAATAGGCCTCGGCCTTCAGCGCGTCCTCAATTGGTTTGTCGATCGATTCATAAACCATTTGCTTGCAGGCATTGATCGATTCAGCCGGGAACTTGGCAATGCGATTGGCCAAGGTCGTGACGTAGTCGTCAATCTCGTCCGCCTCAAAGGCTTTGTTGATCGTACCCATTGCTTCGGCTTCATCCGCGCTGAAATCGCGTGCGCTGAGGATGATCTCCAAGGCGCGACCCAGGCCGGTTTGGCGGGCCATGCGCGAGGCGCCGCCGCCACAAGGTAGAATGCCCATGCCAACTTCCATCTGCATGAATTTGTACTTGCCACGCACAGCAAAGCGCATGTCGAGCGCCAGGGCCAACTCGTGCCCGCCGCCGCGTGCAAAGCCTTCCAGTTTGGCGATCGTGGCCTGGGGAACCCTGCTGATGCGCTCGCAAACGGATTGAAGATCAAGCAGTTGCGCCTCTTCGCGCGACACGGCCTCGGTCGACATGTCTTTCAGCAGTTCGGTGTCATAGTGGCAAACCCAGATTTCCGGGTTGGCCGATTGAAAGATCACCACTTTTGTCTCGCGGTCACGTTCCAGTCGCATGGCAAGACTGTTGAGATCGGCCAGCATTTCCTGGCCCTGTACGTTCACAGTTCCAAAATCAAAGGTGACGGTGGCGATTGCGTTTTCGATTTTGACATCGAATGTGGTGAAGTTCTCGTATTTCATTGGACTGCCTTTCTTGGAGCCGCGCAGAAGTCTCTGGCGGGTTGCTTCGGTTTCGAAGGGGGGGGGCTGAGGCCGCGTGTCAGTCGGGCGGGTTCTGTTTAGGGCTGAGGGGCCAGTACATCCTGGATGGCCTTCATCACATCAGCGCTGTGCGCCGTATCCAGTGCCGCCGCATGTGGCTGTGCGAACTGCCCGCTGTCGTTGTCAAAATACTTGCCGCTGGCATCTGCAAAAGAGGCCCCAAGTGCCGCCTCGCGCAGAATATTCACGCCGATGCTCAGATCGTTTCCGGCAATGCCAAATCCCTCTTTGACCATCTTGGATGCCAGCAGTGATCCAGGGTTCACCGCGACAATCACAGGCCCCTCTGGCAGTTCCTTTGCCATCTCGCGGGACCAGATTGTGATGGCCAGCTTGCTTTGCGCATAGGCTCCCATGTCATCCAGCTTTTTTCGCCCAAGCATGGCGTCCAGATCAATCGGCGCCTGCGCGGCCGAGGACAGGTTCACGACACGGCCATCTGTCGGAATGATCGGCAAAAGGTCACGCGTCAGCGCATAGGGCGCAAAGGTGTTCACCACAAACCTGATGTCATGGGCATCCGGTGTTTCGGTGTTCGGAGTCTTCAAAATACCAGCGTTGTTGATGATCACATCGACCTGGCTGTGCTTTGCTCGAATGCTGGCAGTCAGCGCACGCACATCGGCCATATTGAACAGGTCCGCCAGGTATTGCTCTGTCGTGCCGCCCACAGTTTTCGCTGCTGCCTCAAGCTTTGCCGCGTTGCGGCCGTGCAAGAGAATCTTGTGCCCTTCAGCGGCAAGGGCTTGTGCGGTCAAAAGGCCGATACCATCGGTCGCGCCTGTGATGAGAATGGTCTTGGTCATTGGTTGATCTCTCTTTTTGCTGGTCCCGGCTTTGGGGATTAGGCCGCGTAACGAACCAAAGTTCGGCTTTCGATGCTGCGCCGGATGGTGTGAATTTTCGGGTCCTCGATCATGTCCAACGCACTATGGGCGATCGAAGGCAGGCCGCGATTGTCGAAAATGTTGAAGAATGCCACGTCATCAGGGGTCATTTTGGACATATAGAGCCAATCATGATCCGGGTTTGCCGCAATCCCCATGATCTGTCCCCTGCGATCCGGATATATCAGATCAAGCAGGATCCAATCCTTATCGGCCACACTGGATGGGCGGATAAACCCCAGTGGAGCAGAGTTGATCGGGGCACCGATGGGCCGCCAGATGTTGATAAAGGCATAATGACCCTTGGACCATTCGGTGGCTTTGTCTTCCCCCAAGATGTCGATCAAGCGCTTTTTGGCCCCATCTACGCTGTAGTCGCTGTGTACATTGCGGGCCGGTGCGCGGTCTGCCTTTGGGTCGTCCACACGCACAGTGTGGTCAAAAATGATGACTTCCTGCCCACCGAGTTCTGAGGTCAGCAGTTTGGATAGTTCGTGGTTGTAGGTGTCCTGCCAGTCCATTCCTGCGTCAAAGGACTGCACATCCGTTGGAAAAGTCTTGAAAGCTACGGAGTTACCTTCGAACGACAGGTTTGCATCTGACACGCGCACATCGCGCACGGCCACCTGCTTTGGTACCAGCTCGGGCGAAACCAAGTTACCGACAGTCCCGCCAGCGTCCAGTTCAAATGCCTGCCGTTCCGGCTTGTGCACATGGTAGTTTACGGTCGCGATCTGGGCCATTGGGTGCTCCTGTTGTCGTCTCGCGAACAGAATTATAACTTTCGAAATGTATATAAAGATGGCATATTTGATTTCACTATTCCGAAAAAGTAAATGATATGGACACTCAGACCCTGCGCCTTTTTGTTCTCGCCTGCGAGACACTGAACATCAGCGCGGCAGGCCGCACGCTTGGCATGGCGCCCGCTGTCGCAAGTACACGCATCGCAAAGTTGGAGCGTCTCGTTGGTGCGGATCTGTTGCACCGATCAACGCGCAAAGTATCCCTGTCTCTCGAAGGGCAGGACTTTCTTCCCTATGCGCGGGAAATGATCGCCCAGGAAGAAGCCGCGCTTGCCGCCCTGGGCAAGGGGCGCACAAAGGTCAGCGGAACCCTTCGCTTTGCTGCGCCTAGCACCTTTGCACAGCTTTACATTTCGCCGCTGTTGCCAAAGTTCATGGACAAATACCCTGACCTACGGCTCGACCTGCACCTGTCGGACGCGCAGTTTGATCTCATCGAGGGGAGCTTTGATCTTGCGCTCCGCAACTCGGCTCTTGCAGACAGTAGCCTCACCGCACGCAAGTTGGCTGATGACACGCGCATTCTATGTGCCTCGCCCTCTTATCTGGAGCGCCATGGAACCCCGAAAGACCCAGGCGATCTTGCGAACCATCGATTGATTGCATTCAAGGATGCTGAACCAAGAACCCTGGTTTCCAGCGAAGGGGCACAAGCACAGTTCAACCCAAAGACTGCGGCCCATTACCTGATCTTGAACGACGGGCTGACCCAGAAACTGACGACGCTTGATGGTGCAGGCATTTCCATCAACTCTCTCTGGGCTGTGCACGAGGAGATTGCAGGCGGTACGTTGACGCGTGTGCTGCCGGACTATGAGCTTGAAAACAAACCGGCGCTTTGGTTGATCTACCCAAAGAGCAATGTCGTTTCTGTCAAAGTGCGCGTGTTCATGGATTTCCTGATCGAACATCTGGGCCGTGCGAATTTGTCTTGAATGGCCTCCTGTTCCTGAGCCCGGCGTGAACAACGGATCTCATAGCTTGGAACTGAGTTGCATGTTTGGTCAGGTGTTTTCAGGGGAAGGATGAGACAGTATTTCCGGGTCACATCTGCCTGGGGGTGCCGTATGGGGGACGTTGGCGTTTTACCCTGTCGTGGCGCGCGACACAGATGTGTGTGGCGCTTTGGCTCAAATGCGTAGGAGGCGTTGCCGGTTGGGCAGGGATGTGGCACAAGCGCTTGCAACCGTTCGATACAAGAGCATGCCATGACAGATTTTGCCGCCCGCCGCCGCATGATGGTCGACACCCAAGTTCGACCCTCGGATGTGACCAAGTTTCCCATCATCGACGCCATGTTGGCCGTCCCACGCGAGCACTTTGTGCCAGATGCACAGCGCGAAGCAGCCTATGCCGAAGATCTGATTGATTTGGGCGCTGGCCGCAGCCTTTTGGAGCCACGGACCTTGGCCAAGATGCTGGATGGGTTGAACATCGGGAACGATGAAGTGGTCCTGGATGTGGCCGCGACCTTTGGCTACTCGACCGCTGTTGCGGCCCGCATGGCCGAACTGGTGGTCGCAGTCGAAGAAGACGAGACACTGGCCAGCGAGGCGCAAACCATCTTGATGGAGACGGGTGCGGACAACGCGGTGGTTCATACCGGACCTCTGACCGCAGGTGCCGCAGACCACGGACCCTATGATGTCATCGTGATCCAGGGCGGTGTCGAAGAGGTGCCGCAGACGTTGCTGGATCAGCTGAAGGATGGGGGCCGCATCGGGTGCATCTTCATGGAGGGCGATTTGGGCACTGTGCGTATCGGACATAAATCCGGTGATCGCGTGACCTGGCGCTTTGCATTTAATGCCACAGCGCCGATTTTGCCGGGTTTTGAGAAGGCCCGCGCCTTTCAACTGTGATTTTTCGCCGGTTCCGTAGGGTGCGACCTTGCCTGTTGGCGGAATAAAGAGCAATCTGAATTGAACATTTGTAATGCGATGGAGAAGCAAGCGATGCGCAGAGCAGTGGCACGTAGACTTGCAAAGGTCGCGGTACTGTCAGCCGGAGTTGTCCTGGCAGGCATGATGCCGAAACAGGGACATGCAGACAATCTGGCGGATGCGCTCATCGGCGCGTACAACACCAGTGGCCTGTTGGAACAGAACCGCGCGCTCCTCCGGGCCGCGGACGAGGATGTGGCCATCGCTGTTTCGGCCCTGCGCCCGATCATCGATTTCACGGTTCGCGTACAGCGGGCCTTGGTCAACAATCAATCCAACAATCTGGTCACGGAAACCCGTACCTCGACCTTTTTCAGCGGTTTTGAGCTCACTCAGCTGCTGTACGATGGTGGCGCCAGCATCCTGGCGAAACAGGCCGCGCAGGAAACCGTTCTTGCGACCCGCCAGAGCCTTCTTCAGGTCGAGCAATCGATTTTGTTGCGTGCGGTTTCCGCCTACATGGACGTTTTGCTTCAGGAAGAAAACGTTGTCCTGCGTCAGAACAACGTACGGGTTCTGGGCGAAGAACTGCGGGCGTCGCAGGATCGGTTCGAGGTGGGTGAAGTCACACGCACCGACGTGGCGTTGTCCGAATCGCGCGTTGCAGCTGCTCGTGCCAACCTGGCGGATGCGCAGGGTGCGCTGACCACGGCCAAGGCGGAGTATGTCAATGCGGTGGGCCGGGACCCTGGTCGCACGGCTGGCCAGCCTCGTTTGCCGCGGCACCCCGCATCGATCAGCGACGCTGTCGCGATTGCGGTGCGCAACCATCCCAGCATTCTGTCCGTTCAGCACCAGGTCAAAGCAGCTGATTTGACTGTGGATCGTCAGCGCGCGGCACTTGGCCCAACTGCCAGTATTCGGGCGGACGTCGGGATTACGAACACGTTCGGAAACTCCAACTACAACAACACCGCCAGCGCCGGATTGGTTTTCCGTCAACCGGTCTATGCCGGTGGTCGCCTGGCTGCCACTATACGCCGGGCGATGGCAACCCGCGACTCGGTCAAGGCCAGCTTGCTGAACACGCAAAAGGACGTCATCCAGGCGGTCAACCAGGCTTATGTCCGGTTCGAAACCGCTCAGGCCAACCTGCGCGCGACAGACGAACGCGTGCGTGCGGCACAGGTCGCATTTGATGGTATCCGCGAAGAGGCCACGTTGGGTGCACGGACCACGCTTGACGTTCTGACCTCGGAACAGGAACTGCTGGATGCGCAGACTTCGCAGATCCAAGCGCGCGCCGAGCGGTCATTGGCAGCCTATCAGCTGTTGTCGGCACAAGGTCTGCTGACGGCAGAGCGGCTGGGACTGGCAGTGCAGATCTATGACCCGACGCTCTACTACAATCTGGTCAAAGGGGCGCCCGCCCAAGTCTCTAAGCGGAGCAAGGATCTGGACCGTGTCCTGGAAGCACTAGGTAAGAAGTGAGAATTCTCGCTATCTGTTGTGAGAATCCATGTGTGCGGCTACACTTGCGACTTGAGATTAAGAGCGGTGAAAGCACATGTCTGATCCTGTAGCGAACGTTCAGATCGAAGATGTCCTGTCCTCGATCAGACGGTTGGTCAGTGAAGAAAGCAGAACAGAAGCGCGGCAGGAGGCAGCAAAGCCAGCACCTGCCGCGGATCGCCTTGTTCTGACCCCGGCCTTGCGTGTCGCCGAACCCATCGATGATGCACCGGAAGTGAACGACATCGACGTCGTCGAACTTGAGAACGCTGATGCCGAACCGCAAGAGACTCAGGTCGAAGTCGATGACGCGGCACCGTGGACCGATCCGGATGCAACCTTGTATGGGGCGGCTCATGAACTGGGTGAGGCCGTCGAGGAGTATTTCCCGGAGGAGGACACCGCCGAGACCGAGGAAGCTCCGGCAGCCATGGTGCTGGACGAGCAATACGAGGTTGTCTTAGAGCCCGAGGAAGATTTCTCTGCCGAAGCCGAAGCCGAAGCCGAAGCCGAAGCCGAAGCCGAAGCCGAAGCCGAAGCCGAAGCCGAAGCCGAAGCCGAAGCCGAAGCCGAAGCCGAAGAACTTCCGTTTGATCCGGCCGAAGAGAGCGATCTGGACGACGAAGTTTTCGCCGAAATGACCGTCGAAGACATCGTCGATGATGAAGTCGACCACCCAGAGGTTGAGGCTGAGCCGCTGACCTCGAAAATCGAGGCACTTGAGGCTGTGATCGCTCGGACGCAGGATCAATGGGAGCCCGATGGCGACGGTCATGATGCCTATTCCGGAACCCGGGTCGCTGCCATGTCATGGGAAGATCATGCCGAAGCGGGCGACGTCTTGGACGCCGAAGAAATCGTCGAAGACATTGTGGAAGAGGTCGCTCCAAAAGTGCAGGCGCGTGTTGAGGATGTTCAATTCGCACCCGAGGACGCCGAGGAGGACGCGTCAGTCTTTACTTCGGACGAGGCGGTTCTGGACGAGGAAAGCCTGCGCGAACTGGTGGCTGACATCGTGCGCGAGGAGCTGCAGGGCGCATTGGGTGAGCGGATCACCCGCAATGTGCGCAAGCTTGTCCGCCGGGAAATCCATCGCGCGTTGACCGCGCAGGAGCTTGAGTAACGGTCAAGCGCGCTTGGGCGCTCGCGCAAGGCCCAGCAATTGATCCAGATCCATGTGGCGCTCCAGATGATCAGCCAGAGCGTCGAGTGTGTCTTCGACGCTCTCTTCGTAGGTCAAACCCGAATTGTGCCCCAGCTCTTGCAGGAATGCCGCGCGATAGCTGTCGGATGCAAACATCCCGTGCAGATAGCTGCCGCGCACCCGACCAGATGCTGAAATCGCGCCTTCGGGGCGATCGCCGACCGTAAGCCAGGGACGGGTGCAATCGGGGCCTTCGGTGCGGCCGATATGGATCTCATAGCCATAGACGGGCAGGCCGGTCTGGGCATCAGAGGCTTGCGTCCGGGTCACTTTCTTTTGGCCGACCATGACCGTGTGTACATCTAGCAGGCCCAACCCCTCGACCTCGCCGGAGAAGCCTTCGATCCCTTCGGGGTCGGCTATGGTCTGGCCCAGCATCTGATAGCCGCCACACAGTCCCACCACATGCCCCCCGCGCCGCACATGTGCGTGTAGGTCAATGTCCCACCCCTGAGCGCGGAAGAAATTCAAATCGCCAATGGTGGATTTGCTGCCAGGTAGAAGAACCAGATCAGCGTCGCCGGGCAGGGGGCGACCTGCCGGGATAACCTCGACCGAGACATTGGGCTCGCCCGACAGGGGATCGAGATCGTCGAAATTTGCCATTCGCGCAAGTTGCGGTACAACCACCTTGCAGGCCCCGCCCATGTGCGAGCGGATGTCCATCATGTCCTCGGCCGGTAGCTTCCAGGCATCGTCGAACCAGGGCACCACGCCCAGACAAGGCCAGCCGGTGCGCGCGGCAATGTCATCGCGTCCCTCATCAAAGAGTGTGATGTCGCCCTTGAACCGATTTACCGCAAAACCTGCGACCTGTGCCAGATCGGTGTCGTCGAGCACGGCCTGAGTGCCCACGATCTGAGCGATCACGCCGCCGCGATGAATGTCGCCAACCAGAATGACAGGCACGTCAGCAGCACAGGCAAAACCCATGTTGGCGATGTCCCCTGCGCGCAGGTTGGTCTCGGCCGGACTGCCAGCCCCTTCGATCAGCACCAGATCGGCATCAGAACACAGGCGCCCAAAGCTCTCCAACGCCGCCTCGAGTAGCTGTGTCTTGCTCTTGCGATAATCCCCCGCGCGCATGGTGCCGCGTCGCTGGCCTTGCACAATGATCTGTGCACCGGTGTCGGTCTCGGGCTTCAGCAGGATCGGGTTCATATCCGTGTGCGGCTCACGCCCTGCCGCGCGGGCTTGAAGCGCCTGCGCCCGACCGATCTCGCCGCCTTCGGCCACGGCGGCGTTATTGGACATATTCTGTGGTTTGAACGGGGCCACGCGCAGGCCACGACGGGTATAAGCACGCGCAAGACCCGCCACCAACATCGATTTTCCGACATTGCTGCCGGTGCCCTGAATCATGATGGTCTGAACCATGCGTGCCTCCTATGCTGGGGGCAGATGACCTGATTTGTGCTCAAAGGGAAAGCCCGGAAGCGACGAAATGAATACACCCGCGCACCTTCTGATCGGGGCCGCTGCTTTCGGCGTCCCCGGTCATGGCCGGATCATGGGGGCCGCGCTGCTGGGTGCGGTGATGCCTGATGTGTCGCTCTATGTGCTGGCCGGCGTGTCCCTGTTTGTCTTGGGCATCCCCGAAGATGTGGTGTTTGGCGAGCTCTACTTTTCTTCTGCCTGGCAGACAGTGTTTGCAATCGACAATTCGTTTTTGATCTGGGGTGTGATTATGGCTCTGGCGTTGCGGTTGGGATGGCGACCCATGACGGCCTTTGCCAGCGCAGGGTTGTTGCATTTGGGGACTGATTTCGTGTTGCACTCGGGCGATGGCCGGGCGCATTTCTGGCCGCTGAACGATTGGGTGTTTCACAGCCCCGTAAGCTATTGGGACAGCAGTCATCACGCCCATTGGATCGTTCCAATCGCGGTGTCAGCCTGTGTTCTGGCCTATTTGCACCTGTGGCGCGGGGGGATCAGCGCATGGGGTCGGGTGGGGTTTGGCAGCCTGTTGGCGGCCGAGCTATGGGTGGCCAGCCAATGGCTGTCGCACTTCTAGAAAAAGGAAAAGCGTGCTCCCCCAGGAGCACGCTTTTTCATGCAGCAGTGCTTTGTGTTTAGGCAGCTTCAGCCTGCTGAGCGGCGTTTCGACGCTCACTTTCTTCGCGCGACAGCGCAACCGAGGTGCGCACACCGCGGCCAACAAAATCCATCAGGCCCGAGACAACGCGTTCGTTCGGGTCGATGCCCGCGCAGCTCAGGACTTCACGGCCGTCGCGCGACCGTGCCCAACGGGCGATCTGTTCAGGACCATTGCCGTATTTCTTGTCATCGGCGATGGCGTCATCCAGTGCAGCCAACACAACGGCTGCGAATAGTTTACGTGCACGATTGCCCTGTTCATTATTAAAGGCAGTGCCGTCAACGAAATCTCTCATCTCGTCTTCCTTGTTGTTCTTGCTCTTGCAATTTCCGGCGTGGCGTTCCTTATGACGGATCAGGTTTGATTCGGGTACCCCGTTTCTGCATAGCGCCGTTGCGTCATTTGCATGGCTCGCTGCAACCGCAGCACTAGGTATCGTTGTCTTGCCAGGTAACGTCCCGCCAGATATAGGGTCTGCAAACTCTGCATCAAGCATGTGTGAAGGAAATATGTCATGCCCAAGATCAATGGGAACGAAATTCGTCCAGGCAATGTTCTGGAGCACAATGACGGTCTGTGGGCCGCGGTCAAGGTCGATCACGTAAAGCCGGGTAAAGGCGGCGCTTTTGCCCAGGTCGAGCTGCGCAACTTGCGCAACGGATCCAAGTTGAACGAACGCTTCCGTTCGGCAGACAAGGTCGAGCGCGTGCGCCTGGAACAGAAAGATCAGCAGTTCCTGTACGAGAGCGATGGCATGCTCGTGTTCATGGATACCGAGACCTATGAGCAGATCGAATTGCCCGCAGAATTGCTGGGGGATCGCCGCCCGTTTCTGCAGGACGGCATGACAATTGTTGTCGAATTTTATGATTCCGAGGCGCTGAACGCCACGGTGCCGCAAAAAGTCACATGCCAGATCGTCGAAACCGAGCCGGTTGTGAAGGGGCAGACCGCTGCCAATTCGTTCAAGCCTGCGATCCTGGACAACGGTGTCAAGGTCATGGTGCCTCCGTTTGTTGGCCAGGACGAGATGATCGTGGTGAACACCGAGACCATGGAATACTCGGAACGCGCCTGATCCGAAGCGTTTGAGAATTACAAATGGCCGTCTCCGAGGGAGGCGGCCATTTTTTGTGACAGTTTAGTTGGTCAAAGCGTCGCCAAGCCAGTGCACCGCATCACAGGCCGCAGTGAGGGCTGCGTCGAAGCTTTCAAACGTCTGGTTTCCAAAATACCCGATGCTGTACCAACCGCGCGCGTCCTCGGGGTCGCGGCGAAATTCGTCAAATCCGTAGCTGCATTGGGGCGGCGAAAGATGTCCACACAGATGGTCTCCCCAGCCAGGTTTATGGATCGAATGACAGTGTTTGCGTGTGCCATGGGCCTTAGGCCCGTTGCGTCTGTTGGGTAGGGATACCTTCAAACAGCTCCCGCAGAAGCTCGTATTTGATCCGGTTGGCACTGACTTGACGGTAAAAAGCGATCAAAAAGGCGGTCGGTGCCTGAATGCGACCCAGGCCGATGGTGGCGGCAACCACAGTTCCGATGTCTGTCTTCCCCTCGATCACAAGCCAGCCACCCAGCAACAGTACGGCCACGGTTCCAGCGCCGTTGATCGTGCTGAGCAGGAACTTGGTCGACAGCTTCCAGATGAACATGTGCCGCCGGGCTTCATAGATCTCGTCAAAATGGGTTTTGACAGCAGCCTCGGCCTCTTGCACGTCGCGGGCCGTCAGTTGATCCGTGGCCTTGCGCAGGACGCGCACCCGCTCGGCCACGTATTGGTTCACCTTGCGCTGCGTCACCAGAACGATGACCACCTGCGGCAGTATCATCAGCAGGGCGATCGTCCCAAGCCCCGGCTGTGAAGTCGCGATAAAGCCGATCACGCTGACCAATGTGCCGATCTGCACCACGGGTTCCGAGATGGCGGCACCTGCAAACTTGCCCAACTCTTCGGCTTCGGCCGAGACAGCGGTGGACAGGGTGCCTTTGCGCAGGCTGGTGCCTTGGCTATCGGCAGAGATCGCCCCGTCGACCAGGCGGCTTCGGATCAAGCGGATGATGTCCTCGCCCAGCAGGCCCGAGCGATACCCCATCAGCCATTTCAACCCCAGGCTCAGCAGGATCGCCAGCATCATGAATGAGCAGTACCAGAACAGATCCTCTTCGTTGATCTCGTTCTCGGTCAGCAGGTTGACGATGTCCTTTTGGAACTCCAGCGGGACGGCAGCCAGAAAAGCGATGGCCAGCGACAGGATGATCAGAACGATCTGCCGACCCGAACTGACCCGCCAAATGGCTGCGTATAGCTGAAGCATGCGATGTGTCCCCAAGACCCTTGCCTGGTCGACACTGTGCCGGTCTTTGGTTTGAAATTCAAACCCTTGGGTTAATCAAGACGAACCGTGGCTTCTCCGGCTTGCATATCTCCCTTGGCCCGGTCAAAGCGCAGGTAGGCGATCCCCTTGCCGGCCGATTGGGTGAACAGAGTACCGACCGATTTGCCATTGGCCACAATCTCGGTGCCCTCCGGTGCGTCACCCTCGACCACGACCTGGCGCAATCCCTTGCGCAGCTCGGTCTTGTGTTTCATCCGCGCCGTGACCTCTTGGCCAACATAGCAGCCTTTCTTGAAGTCGACGCCCTGCAACACCTCAAACCTGCTTTCCAGGATATAGCTGTCTGGGGTCAGTTCGATGCCCGTCTCGGGGATACAATGCGCCACCCGAATTGCATCCCAATCCGTGCCATCATCG
This sequence comes from Falsiruegeria mediterranea M17, assembly GCF_900302455.1. Taxonomy (GTDB): domain Bacteria; phylum Pseudomonadota; class Alphaproteobacteria; order Rhodobacterales; family Rhodobacteraceae; genus Falsiruegeria; species Falsiruegeria mediterranea. The sequence continues at coordinate 398,752 of NZ_ONZG01000002.1, read as the reverse complement.
CTGGCCGGGGCGGTGGAATAGGCACGCCAACCCATCTCGCCATGGCGCGGGTCGGGCAGAGCACCTTCGGGGGCCTCACCGCTGCCACGTTGCAGGTTCAACCCGCTGTCGGTGATCTGCACGTCTGCGCGCAGCTTGTACATGCTCAGCCGTTTCACCAGCCCATCGGCCAGCTCCTCGGCCACGTCCAGCAGCACGTCATCGCCATCGCGTGCCAGAAAGAAATCGGCCAGATATTTGCCCTGCGGCGTCAGGATCGCAGCATAGACCAGCCCCTGATCCAGCTTGTCCACGTCATTGGTCACCAACCCTTGCAGGAAAGTGACAGTGTCCGCGCCGCTCAGGCGCAGGATACGGCGGGCGGTCATGGCGGTCCCTCGTTTCAAATCCACGCGCCAGTGATATAGGAGAACCCAAGCCAGTGACCAGAGGGGACGGACATGCCCGCCAAAATCAGCATCATAATCCCCACGCTGAACGCCGAGGCCAATCTGGCCCGCACGCTTGAGGCGCTGATGGAGGGGCTGGGGCAGGGGCTGATCCGTGAGCTCATCATCTCGGACGGGGGTTCAACCGACGCAACGCTCAAGATCGCCGAGGAGGCCGGGGCCGAGATCGTCACCGGCGCGCCGTCTCGTGGTGGGCAATTGCGGCGCGGCTGCGCGCAGGCCAAGGGCGAATGGCTGCTGGTGCTGCACGCCGACACGGTGCTGGACACAGGATGGAGCGAAGCTGTCGCCGACCACATCCAGACCAACCGCGCGCCCGCCTGGTTCCAACTGGCATTCCGCGCGCGGGGGATCATGCCCGCTTGGGTCGCAGGTTGGGCCAATCTGCGGTCGCGGCTCTTTGGGCTGCCCTACGGTGATCAGGGGCTTCTGGTGCGGCGCATCGACTATGACAAGGCGGGCGGTTATCCCGATCAGCCGTTGATGGAGGATGTGGCGATTGTCCGCGCCCTCCCATGCCTCACCGGCCTGCCCGTGCGCGCGATCACCAGTGCCGAGCGGTATCAGCGCGCCGGATGGCTCAAGCGGGGCAGCCGGAACCTGTGGACGCTGATGCGGTACTTTGCCGGAACGTCGCCCGAGACGCTGGCCGACAGCTATCGCCGCTGATCCACCAACTCGACCACCGATTTGCCCAATCGAAAGGGCGCGGCGAAACTCACCAAACACAGCGCGATCACCTGCAGGATCAGGATATGGGCGTTGTCCTGCAGATACTCCCACTCGTCTTTCAGCTTGCCGACCTGCTCGACCAGATCGTCATAGGCCATCGCCAGGATCAGGTAATCGCCCGCAATCGTCGGCACCTTGCGGCGCATGTTGTCGACGGCTGCTTTGGTGGGCTCATCGAGCGTAGTGAAGACAAGGAACTGATCAGGATCGAATGCGTTGGCCTGTTGGCGCATCTCGTCCATCTCGTCCATGTCATCGCCTCCCCAGCCAAAGAGAAAGCTCAACCCCGCCAAAGGCGCAACCTCATTCGTCACGGCGATGAACAGGGGCAGTTCGGCGTTGGACGCGGTTGAGGCCGAGAGGAACTCGACCTTGTCACACAGCACCGCAATATCGCTGTCATAGGCGGGGTCGCAGAACCGCAACCGGAACCGCGCGGCGTCGCGGTCGAATGCGGATGTGGCGGCATAGGCGATGTCGATCTGCCGATCCAGACGCGAGCTGTCGGCCTTGTAGAGCCCCGCCAGCACCGCCACCAAGGCCCCGATGCCGCCCAAAACGACCCAGACCAGATCCGCCAGCTTCCACGCCCGGTGGCCTGCGGGTTTGCGGAACAGGAACCCGGTGCCGATGCAGCCCGCCAGGAAAAAGGCAATGAGCAGGGGGAGTTGGTTGTCAGCGATGAAGTTCATGGGGTGAGTTTAGGCGGCTGGTGGGGTGACGCAACAGCCCTCACGCATTTGTAGGGTTAGTGTCGCTCTCTCTAACACCCCCAAGCAAAATGCAGAGCATTTTGCTGCGCCTGACCTTCCCCCCGGGAAATAGCTTCAAGCCTTCCTACGGTGATGAACTTCTATTGACGATATTTCCCGCGAAATATAACCAGAAGTTGTTTTGGGTTTGGCGAAGTTGCAAAGGTTTGTATTTTGAGAAAAATGTACATTTTTGGAAATGGTCTCGGACGAGCGATTTCTAATGAGGACTACAGTTTATCAATGGCACTGCAATCGGCGTGGGACGATAGTACGGTCCTTTCTGGCGAACAAAAACAGTTGATTCATCAGTGTCTACCAGAAGAAGTAATCGAAGGTGACATAACTGCGGCTCCTCAGGGCGAAGAGCAACTTGACAAGCTTCAACGAGTTCTCGCTGCGTGTGATGAGATATCAAAAGTTGAAGTCGCTGGTGGTGCGGGGTGGTTGAACGAAACTGGAAGAGCGTTTCCAAATGCAATTAGAAGTTACTTTCTTCGAGCTGCTGTATATTTTCATCGGCTAGAGCACACTCTGCCAATTGATTTTGTAACAACTCTGATCGATAGCGTGGCTGGTACTGGGAGCCACATTGCGACGTTGAACTATGATGAGTTATTGTATCGATCATTTATTGGAAGTCAGCTATTTCGCCCAAACCATTATCCTATTGACGGCTTCCAGCATCAATTTGCAGAAGGAAACCTGGAAAGACATCGTCCGACCTACCAGGGGTACTATTTGCACCTTCATGGGAGTCCGCTCTACTTTACTGACGGTCAGGGCCTTATCAGAAAGACAAACCTTGCAGGGGTGAATGCTTTAATTGGCCATTCATCGACACATCTGGTGTTGACCCATGTCGCACACAAAGCGGCAGTTATTGCGTCAAGTCCACTACTTCGAACCTATTGGATGAAGTTGGAAGAGGCCATGAACGAGTCTGATGCAGTTGTTTTGTTCGGCTATGGCGGTGAAGACTTGCACTTAAACAGCCTTATCGGACGTTACTTTCGAGACAAGCCCGTTGAAATAGTGACACGCGAAAAGCCTGCTTATCTTGTCGACAACGGCACAGGCGAAACCGCTAGGTGGCAACGAAAGTTGAATGTCTCCAACGTATTCCTTTGGAGGGTGCATAGCCTCTTAGATCACAGAAATTGGCAGTGGTCACCAGAGTGAGCTGGTGTCTTAAACATCCAACTCCTCCACAAACCGCGCGTTCTCTTGAATATACTGGAACCGCAGTTCGGGTTTCTTGCCCATCAGGCGTTCGACCAGATCTCCGGTTTCGCCCGGTTCGTCCTCGTCAATCGTCACCCGGATCAAGGTGCGGGAATTCGGGTCCATCGTGGTCTCTTTCAGGTCCTTGGCGTCCATTTCGCCCAGACCCTTGAAGCGCGAGACGTCGATCTTGCCCTTGCCGCCCAGACCCTTCTCCAGCCACGCGTCCCGTTCCGGCTCATCCACGCAGTACACACGCTTGGCGCCTTGGGTCAGGCGGAAGAGGGGCGGGCAGGCCAGATACAGGTGGCCCGCGTCAATCATCGGGCGCATCTGGGTGAAGAAGAACGTCATCAACAGCGCCGCGATATGCGCACCGTCGACGTCCGCATCGGTCATGATGATGACCTTGTCATAGCGCAGATCATCAACGTTGAACTTGGTCCCCAAGCCGACGCCAAGCGCCTGCGTCAGGTCGCTGATCTCGGCGTTGGAGCTGAGTTTCGAACTGGCGGCGCCCAGAACGTTCAGGATTTTACCACGCAGGGGCAACAGCGCTTGGGTCTTGCGGTTGCGCGCCATCTTGGCCGACCCACCGGCCGAGTCGCCCTCGACGATGAATAGCTCGGTGCCTTCGCGAGTGTTCGACGAACAGTCGGTCAGCTTGCCGGGCAGTCGTAGCTTCTTGGTGGCCGATTTGCGCGCGGTTTCTTTTTCCTGACGCCGCTTCAGCCGCTCTTCGGCGCGCAGGATCAGGAAGTCGAGGATCGCACCGGCGGATTTCGTGTCCGCCGCCAGCCAGTTGTCGAAATGATCCCGGACCGAGTTTTCCACCAGCCGCTGTGCTTCGACCGTGGCGAGACGGTCCTTGGTCTGGCCCACGAATTCCGGCTCTCGGATGAAACAGCTGACCAGCGCGCAACCGCCGGTGATCAGGTCTTCGCGGGTGATCTGAGCGGCCTTCTTGTTGTTGACCAGCTCGCCATAAGCCTTGATTCCCTTGACGATCGCGGCCCAGAACCCGGCGACATGGGTGCCGCCTTCGGGCGTGGGGACGGTGTTACAATAGGACTGGATGAAGCCATCGCGCGAGGGCGTCCAGTTGATCGCCCATTCCACCTTGCCCGGCGTGCCGAACTTTTCCTTGAAATCCACAGTGCCGCCAAAGGGCACGTCGGCATAAGTCGACGCGCTGCCCAATGTCTCGGTCAGGTAATCCGACAGACCTCCGGGGAAGTGGAACGTGGCGCTGGTCGGTGTCTCGCCGTCATCAATCTCGGACTTCCAACGGATTTCCACGCCCGAGAAGAGGTACGCCTTGGAGCGGATGGATTTGAACAGGCGCGCGGGTTTGAACCTGTGGTGGCCAAAGATTTCCTCGTCCGCGTGGAACGTCACGGTGGTGCCGCGCCGGTTGGGGGCCGCGCCGATTTTTTCGACGGGACCTTGTGGGATGCCGCGTGAGAAGCGCTGTTCGAACAGTTGCTTGTCGCGCGCCACCTGCACGACCATGGAATCGGACAGCGCGTTCACGACCGATGCGCCCACCCCGTGCAGACCGCCCGAGGTTTCATAAGCTTCACCCGAGAACTTGCCGCCCGCGTGCAGGGTACACAGGATGACCTCTAACGCGGATTTGTCCGGGAACTTGGGGTGGGGATCAATCGGGATGCCGCGCCCGTTGTCGCGGATGGTGATGGCGTAATCTGCGTGCAGCTCAACCTCGATCCGGTTGGCGTGGCCAGCAACCGCCTCGTCCATCGAATTGTCGAGCACTTCGGCCACCAGATGGTGCAGCGCGCGCTCGTCGGTGCCGCCGATGTACATGCCGGGGCGTTTGCGGACCGGTTCCAGCCCTTCGAGCACCTCGATCGAGGAGGCGTCATAAGTTGCGGAGGGGGCTCCGCTCAACAGATCTTCGGGCATGTCGCTGCTCATATTCTTGGGCTCTTGTTTGGCAGGTATTATGGCAGGTGATGTGGTTGGGGGGAAGGGGGGACGCAGGGTGTTGTGTATAACTTGGCGCGTCAGCGGTGCCGGGGAGCTGCCTATTTGTCCGTGTTTTGTATTGAATGCCAAGGCTGTCGGGCGAAGAGCTGGAGCTATTACGTGGCTGTTCTGTTGCGCGCGCCGTCCTTGCCGGGGTGATCAGAAACACGCACGCTCTCGCTCATGTCACAACCCGATCCCGACTTTGCCGCGACTCCAGTCAATGAGGCTGACGCCATCCGCGAATTGAGCGTCGAGAAGTTCGTGGAAACGGTACGCAACATTCCTGCCACGGTCTTTTCCAACTAGGCCAGCTGTTGCCTGACCTTCATGGTCAGCCCGACTTGGGAAATACATCTCTCCGCAGCTGTATCAATCGATTTTCGCCAGAACGCAAAAGGTCGAGGTGGCCTCTCAGTGCAAGAAGCTGACGGTGCTGTTTTCGGACATCGTGGAGTTCACCACCATGACCGAGCGGTTGGAAAGCGAGGAACTGACTTCGCTGCTCAATCAGTATCTTACCGAGATGTCCGAGATTGTGTTGCGGTATGGCGGAATTCTGGACAAGTTCATCGGCGACGCGGTGGTCGTTCATTTTGGGGATGCCGCAGACGGGGCAAGCGCGCAAGAAAGCGCAATCAGTTGTGTTCAGATGGCACTGGCGATGCGCGCGCGCATGTCGAAGTTGCGGGAGTCGTGGCGAGAGCAAGGGTTGGACGCATCCATCGATCTACGCATCGGAATCAACACGGGGTTTTGCACAGTAGGCAATTTCGGTTCCGATCAGCGCATGGATTTTACGATCATTGGGAGCGAGGTGAACTTGGCCGCGAGGATGGAAGCATCCGCTGACGCCGGGGGACTCCTTTTGGCTCATGAAACAAATGCCTTGGTCAAAGGCGCGATTTTGACCGAACCTGCTGGAGCTGTGACGGTAAAAGGGTTCGTCCGCCCTCTCGAAACATACAGCGTTCTTGGCACAAGAGAAGCCCATGCCCTTTCAGATCACAGCGCCGCAGTCACATTCGTAAAAGATCCCTCGCGGATGGCGTCTTTGGAAAAGAAACGCGCACGCAACGAGCTGAAACAGGCGATGCAGGGTTTGAACGATTGAATGGCCGGGTCGTTTGGAAAAGATGAGGCCGTACAACACTTTCGAGGCCTGCGGATGCGTCGATGTCACAAGCGTGGGCCGCGTCAAAACCTGGTGGCGAACCGGCACGTACGAGTTCTGAAGCGTTTGGCCGCATGTCAGCGCAGCGTGATAAGCGGACAGGCCATCTCGCTGATCGCATGCCCGGTGTTGATCGCGTGATAGATCGAATGCGGTGGCCTGCTGGTGCCGTCCACGGTTCGGCTGATCCAGTCATGCTCTTCCAGCGTTTGCAACGACTGTGACAACGCACGATCCGTTATCCTCCCGAGCTGATGTTTGACGACGTTAAAGCGGCTGGGTCGGTTCAGCGTCGTCAAGATCGGCAAGGTCCACGATCGGCGCAGCAGCGCCTTGTGCTCACCAGGCACCGCATGAACCCTATGCGCCAGCTGCGCTGCTATTTCTCCCTCTGGCGTCAATCGGAACTCAGGTCGCAATGGGTGGCCGTGCCCTGGGTTCCGCTCCAGCAACGCGATTTCGATCAGGTGGGCCAGGCTTTGCGCAAAAGCAGTCCTGCTGGCGCCAGTTGCAGACAGCAGCGGCGCTTGGCGCCCCGGAACACCGTCGTGAAGATGCGCCAGAATGGGCAATGCCCAAGCCCGAGAGGTGATGTTGACAAGTAACTTTATGTCCATAAAATATAGTTAGTATATTTTGCGTCGAAAGGAAAGTTGATGTCGCTCGTTTCATTGGAAAACACCATTACCCTCGCCATGTCAGTCAGGGACCGCCACGTAAGCGCCCGTTGGTATCACGACATGCTGGGGTTTGAGGTGATCTATCATGCCGATGAGGCTGGGTGGTCAGAGATCCAGACCAAGACCACGGGCGTGACAATCGGCTTTGGCGAGCAGGCCGAACCGGCGCCGGGCAATTGCGTGCCTGTGTTTGGTGTCGCTGACATGGACAGTGCGCGGCAGGCGTTGGAAGGCGCGAATGTAATCTTTGACGGTCCGACGGATGTGATCGAGGGCATGGTCAAGACTGCCACGTTCTATGACCCTGACGGCAATGCGTTGATGTTGGCGCAGGACCTGACCGGGGCGGCCTGAGGCAGGGTCCGGAAATTGCGCCTCGCAGCCCGCAGGATATGCCGCTAGGGTTCGCCCAATCAGAATTCTGTCAGGTGAGGAGGCGACATGAGCTGGATTGAAACCGTTCCGTTCGAGCAGGCAACAGGCAAGCTGAAAAAGCTCTATCAGCGGGTGACGGGCCCAGACAACAACGTGGACAACATCATGATGTCCCATTCCCTGCGGCCCCACTCGATGGAAGGGCACATGGTGCTCTACAAGAACGTGCTGCACCACACGGGCAACAAGATCCCGAAGTGGTTTCTGGAAACGCTTGGGGTCTGGGTCAGTTCGCTGAATGGCTGTGCATATTGCGTCGAACATCACTTTCAGGGGATGCAACGCCTGCTGGGGGATGAAACGCGCGGCTTGGCGATCCGCGCAGGGATTGAGGCGCGTGACCTGACCGACGTCCCACTGGATGAGGCACAAGTGGCGGCGATGCTCTATGCCCGCAAGCTGACAGAGGCTCCGGCCGAAATGGTCGAGGCGGATGTGATCGCTCTGCGCAATGTGAGCTGGGACGACGGCTGTATTCTCGAGATCAACCAGGTCAGCTCGTATTTTTCTTACGCCAACCGGACGGTTCTGGGACTGGGATGCTCGACCAAGGGCGATGTGCTGGGGCTGTCGCCGAACAACTCGGATGACCCGGACGATTGGGGGCACACCTAAGCTGGGTGGCACATGGGTGATGGTCACCAGCGGCCTGTCGCCATGGCTGCAACAAAGCTCTCGCCCTCGTTCTGCGGTGCCGCGCCTCGCCGCAGGCGAGGCGCCTGGCCCAACGCCGCCAGGGCCCGTCAGGGCATGCAGCGGGGGCGGGAGCGCTTCCGGATCAGGATCCGCCGCCTGCTTCCAATGCGCGAACATAGGCCGGGCGGGCTTCGATCATCTGGGCAAAGCTTGTGAGACCCGGGTATTCGCTGCTGCGACCCAGGCGCCCAACGATACTGGCGGGAAAGCTCAACATGATGTCGGCGGCTGACAGATCATCCAGCACAAAATGGCCCGAGGGGCGCAGGACGCTTTCCATGTAGTCGAAGTGGTTGGTCAGCTCGTTCTGGATGCGCGGGTGCAGCGGAGCGCCCGCATCCCCCAGCATCCCGACATACAAATTCAACAGGATCGGGGTCATCACCGAGCCTTCGGCGAAATGCATCAGCTCCAGATGATGCCAATGCTCCGGCGAGCCTGCATCCGGTATCAGATGGGGGCCATAAAGCGCGCAGAGCACTTCAACGATGGCCGCCGATTCCGACACCATCTGCCCGTCGATCTCCACCACCGGCGATTTGCCCAAAGGATGTACTGTCAGCAACTCAGGTGGGGCCAGGTTGGTTTTGGCGTCCCGTTCATAGCGGATGACCTCATAATCAACCCCCAGCTCTTCGAGCAGCCACAGGATGCGCAGCGAGCGTGAACGGTTGAGATGATGAACCTTGATCATGATGTCTCTCCAGTGTTGGGCATCCAGTCGAGAATGGCCTGCGCCACCGCCTGCGGATCCTGATGGATCAGCCAATGGTCTGTGTCTGGAATGGTAACCCGTGTCAGGTCAGCGGCAAAGTCTTCCAACCCTTCGGTCGATTGTGGCAGCAACGCCTTGTCGTCCGGCCCCCAAAGCAGCAGATGCGGGCAGTGCACGCGCAGACGGTCCAGGGGCAGGGCGGGCAGGTCCGTTATCGGTTTTCCCGGGGCGGCCACTTGCAGGGGCGAGGCGCGGTACCAGTTCAACATGGCGTTCAACCGGCCGGGACGCGCCCATTCGGTCTTGTATTTGGTCAGCGTCGCCTCATCCAGCCAATCCTGGCCCAGATGACGGCGAAAGAACTTTTCGATCCCGGCATAATCATTGGCGCTCATGACGTCCGCGGACTCTGGCGCGCGCAGCATGTTGATGTACTGCGACGCTTCCGATTGCGCGCCACCTGCCGCCATCTCGCGCTGGAACGGAACCGGGTGTACACCATTGGCAATGATCAGCCGGTCGACCAGCTTGGGCTTGAACATCGCCAGCCCATAAGCCACCGCCGCGCCCCAGTCATGCCCCATGACCGTCACCGGTGCGCCGAGGCGTTCGATCAGGGCAACCATGTCGCTGATCAAGGCCGAGGTCACATAGTTCTCGACTCCCTCGGGCACCCAGCTTTGACCATAGCCACGCTGATCCGGGGCAACACAGTGAAAATGCTGCAATAGATGCGGCGCCAGATCCCCCCAGGCCCCGCCGTATTCGGGAAACCCATGCAGCATCAACAATGTCGGCAAGGACGGATCACCCCAGCTGCGCACAAAGAATGTCTGTCCGTTCAGGTCCGCGAACTCGCTGCGCATTGGGGCCTCCCTTCAGGTGCTCATGACCCAGTGAAACAGGCTTGGCACAGCTTTGGAACGATACTTTGCAATGACCTTTCGTCAATTGCAGTGCGTATCCGTCTGGTTACTCGACATACCTGTCTGCAAAACATGCGGGATTGATCAAACTTTGACACCGATCAAGGCAGAAATCAGGGCGGTCTGCTAGGCGAAAGGGGACAAAACAAAGGACCGAATTATGGCGACAGTGACTTCGATTGAAACAACAAAACAGACCCCAGAACCCATCACCGCAAAGGCGCAGGAAACGGTGAAGACACCGCCCAAAAAGCCGGTCGAGTCCGAGGCGGAAAAGATCCGCAAGGCGTTCGAAAGCGGCCATTATCCCTATGCGCGCAAGATGCCACGCCGCGCGTATGAGGCTGAAAAGGCCAAGCTTCAGGCAGAGCTGCTCAAGGTGCAGCATTGGGCGCAGGAAACCGGGGAACGTTTTGTTCTGCTCTTCGAAGGTCGTGATGCCGCAGGCAAAGGTGGCACCATCAAACGGTTTATGGAGCACCTCAACCCGCGTCAGGCGCGTGTCGTCGCGTTGAACAAACCCTCTTGGGAGGAGAAGGGCCAATGGTACTTCCAGCGCTATGTGCAAGAGCTGCCAACGACCGGTGAAATGGTGTTCTACGACCGCTCCTGGTACAACCGCGCGGGTGTCGAGCGGGTGATGGGGTTCTGCGAGCCGACCGAGTATCTGGAGTTCATGCGCCAGGCACCCGAGCTCGAACGGATGCTGGTGCGGTCGGGTATCCGGTTCTACAAATATTGGTTCTCGGTCACCCGGCCCGAGCAGCGACGTCGCTTTGATTCCCGCGCCACCGACCCGCTCAAGCAATGGAAGCTCAGCCCGATCGACAAGGCGTCGCTGGACAAATGGGATGACTATACCGAGGCGAAAGAAGCGATGTTCTTTTACACCGACACCGCCGACGCGCCCTGGACCATCATCAAATCGAACGACAAGAAACGCGCGCGGCTGAACTGCATGCGCCATTTCCTGTCAACGTTGGATTATCCGGACAAGGATCTCGACGTTGTTGGTCAGCCCGATCCCTTGATCGTGGGGCAGGCGCATCACGTCATCCAACGCTCGGACCACATCCTGGGCACCGCGCTGCATCCGGATCAGCGGCAGAAGTGATAGGACCCTCGAAACAGGCGGCTTCGGTCGCCTGTTTGGCTATACCGCGCGGTTCAAGACGTCGAACAAAGGCCGAAGGTTGTTCAGTGTTTCGGTGATTGCGTCTGTAGGGGCATCGAACCGGGTGTCAGGCAGGTCATTCCACAGGGTCAGTGACTTTCGTCGCAGCAGATCCCCATGTGGATGCTCTTTGTCATATGGGGTCGGAACGCGATTCAGCTCGGGTTCGGACAGGCGAAACCCTTGTGCGACCAATGCATTGATAACACCTGCCAATTCAGACCCCGTGGGCCCATCAACGCTGCTGCGCCAATCTGTGAGTGTCGTTTTGTCGAACCCCATGATCCCGCCACCGACACTGACATAGTCAAGCCCGATCCCAAAAAAGAGCGCAGGCCGAGTGCCTTTGCCGGGCATCATCCACAGCATGTGCAGGTGGGTGTTGTAGGGTGTCTTGTCTTTGGAAAACCGCACGTCGCGTTGCGGGCGAAAGAGCTTGGTGGTGACACCGCCGCCCACCTGCGCCGCGATCTGATCCAGCAGATGCAGCGCTGGTTTTTTCAGCTGCGCCTCGTACCGGGGTTTGTTGTCGTTGAACCAGTCGCGAGAGTTGTTTTGCGACAGGTCTGTCAGGAATGCACGTGCCTCGGGAATAAGTTGGGAAAACGGATCAGACATAAGCGACCTCCTGCTGTCGCGATCAAGGTATCACAACGATATTTTCGGGAAAGGTGCGGACTGCCTCTTGCGTGTGCAATTCCCGAACCCTAAGCCTGTCTGGTGAGCAAAATGATGACATATGGCGGGCATGCCCGCGCGATCGCGATCCTGGGCTTGCCACTCATTGGTGGGCATCTGGCGCAGTTTGCCATTGGTCTGACGGATACCGTCATGTTGGGCTGGTACGGCGTCGAGGAGTTGGCGGCCGTCACGCTCGCGGGCAGTTATTTCTTCATCCTCTTCATGGTCGGCGGTGGCTTGGCCATGGCGATCATGCCACTGGTCGCGGCGTCTGATGCCCAAGGCGATGACACGTCGATCCGCCGAGTGACTCGCATGGGGTTGTGGCAGACTGCCATGTTTGGCCTGATGGCCATGGGAATGCTGTGGTGGTCCGAACCAATCCTGTTGCTGCTGGGACAAAAGCCTGACGTGGCAGGGTTGGCGGCAGAGTATCTGCGGGTCGCGGGCTGGGGCATGTTCCCGGCGCTTTGGGTCATGGTGCTCAAGTCGTATCTGGCGGGGTTGGAGCGCACACAGATCGTGCTGTGGATCACCGTTCTGGCCGCCATCGTGAACGCCATCGGGAATTACGCCCTGATTTTCGGCAACTGGGGCGCGCCTGAGTTGGGAATCATCGGCGCGGGCATCGCCTCGGTCGTGACACAAGTGGTGTCGTTGATCGCGGTGATTGTCTATGCGCTCAAGGTGCTGCCGCAGCATGCCTTGTTCCAACGCTTTTGGCGTCCCGATTGGGAGATGTTCGGCAGGGTGTACAAGATCGGCGTGCCCATCGGTCTGACCAACCTGTCCGAGGTGTCGATGTTCGGCGCCTCGGCCATGATGATGGGTTGGCTGGGCACGGTACCGCTGGCCGCGCACGGAATTGCAGTGCAACTCGCCTCGGCCACCTTCATGGTGCATCTGGGGCTAAGCAGCGCTGCGACCATCCGGGCGGGCAACGCATTTGGTCGGCAGGACCGGCCGCATATGGCCAAAGGGGCCGTGGTTGTGACCGTGATGTCGCTGGCCGTATCGGCAATTTCGATGGTGGTGTTCCTGACCTTTGCCGAGCCACTTATCGGATTGTTCGTCGAAGATGATGAGCCCGATCTGGTGGCGATTCTGGCCATTGGCACAGGGCTGCTTGGCATGGCCGCGTTGTTCCAGCTGGTAGACGGGGTTCAGGCCATTGCGCTTGGCGTGCTGCGCGGCGTTCAGGATACCGCAGTTCCGATGGTGATGGCCGCACTCAGCTATTGGGCGGTGGGGATCCCGGCATCCTATGTCTTTGGCTTTGTGTTCGGGCTTGAAGGGATCGGCGTGTGGCTGGGACTTGTGCTTGGACTTGCCTGTGCCGCGGTGCTTTTGATGGCGCGGTTCTGGGGGCGTTCGATCAAACGGGTCGGGGCGGCACATACGGGGTAAAGCGCGCCCGTTCACGGCAATTCTTCAGAAAATACAGTGAAAAAACGCCAAGTGATTTAAGCACTTGGGTGCAGCGACTTTAACATTTGGACAAGTTTTGCCGCTAGGCTCCCAACAGGAGTTTTGGGGGATGCCGCGTGGGCGAGATCAACAAACAGCTGAAGGCAGGGCAAGCCGTCGACCGGTCCCTGGCTTATGAGCCAACCGAACAAGAGCAGATGCTGGATGTGATCAACCAGATGGAGCAGGGTATCCTGGTCTGGTCCCCTGATGGTGTGTGCGTTCTGCACAATGAACGCATCTTCGAAGTGCTTGAACTGGGGCCTCGGGACTTGCAGGTGGGGATGACGCGTGAAACGTTTCTGAGCATCACGGTGGCCCAGGGTGTCATTACGGCCGAGCGAAAGGCCGAGGTGCTTGAGTTGTTTGAAACCGGGCAACCGTTCCATTTTGACCGGGACATGCCATCAGGCAAGGTGATCTCGTCCTTTGCGCGTCCCTTGCGCCATGATGGCTACGTCGTCACGTTTACTGATGTCACGCAATTTCGCCGCGATGCAGCTGATCTGGCGGTGGCCAAGCAACAGGCGGAAATCGCGGAATCCAAGGCCAAGTCGATGTTGGCCAAGGAGCAGGCCTGGCGGGCCGAGGCCAAGTTGCTCGCGGATCTCGATGAATGGCTGCAAAGCTGCAAGACCTTGTCGGAACGTCTTTGACGTTGTGGCCAAATTCATGACCAGCATGCTGCCGGAAACGCAGGGAGAGCTTTATATCTACTCCAATTCCCGCGATGTGCTGGATGGGGCCTGCGCGTGGGGCGGGGGGCAGGCCCATGACCATATCGCGCCGGACAGTTGTTGGGCATTGCGGCGGGGACGCGGTTATCGGTTCGATGCGCGCGGCATCAGCTTCCGCTGTGGCCATGTAAACGACCACCCGACAACGGCGGACGTAGAGGATGCCATGTGCATTCCCATCGTGGCCCACGGCGACACGGTGGGCTTGTTGCATGTGACCTATCCGCCGGGAACGGACGCGCAGGTTGCCAAGGATGGATACGACTTCGCCCTGCAATGCGGCGAACACATCAGCCTGGCCATCGCCAACGTCAAGTTACGGGACGAGCTGCACGATCAGAGCACACGCGATCCGCTCACGCGGCTCTACAATCGGCGTTACTTTCTGGAAGCGATGCGCGCTGAGCACGCGACAGCCGCGCGCAAGGATCAACGCTTTGCGGTGCTGTCGTTTGATGCGGATAAATTCAAGGCGTTCAACGACAATCACGGACATGATGCAGGCGATATGGTGCTGCGCGCCATCGGAGACCGAATGCACGAGCTGTTCCAGCATGGCGAGACGCCCTGCCGTTTCGGAGGAGAGGAGTTTTCCGTTCTTCTGCCATGTGTTGACGCGGACATTGCCATGGGGGTGGCCGAGGTGTTGCGCGCAGGTATCGAAGACACCCGCATCCGCTACGGCGCAGAAGAGCTGCCGCGCGTGACAATCTCGATCGGGGTCGCCGTCTATCCGGATCACGGCAACCTGCCGCAGGATCTGTTGAATGCCGCCGACCGCGCGCTTTATGACGCCAAGGCGGCGGGCCGCAACTGTGTACGGTTGGTCGGGCGGGGCGCATAGCACGCCCAAATTCGCCTACTTCTTGAGAAGTCGATCCGCCTTTTTGCGCACCAGAACCGAGCGGAGGTCATGCATGGCCAGCAGCAGGTCGTCCGTCACCTCTTCCAATTGCTTGTCGCTGGCCTTGGAGTGCGACCAGTGCGTCACCTGGTTCAGGTAATCAACAGCCCGAAAGATGTCGTCGATATCGCGCTCTGCCAAAAGCGCGATACGATGTTCCATCCAATGCTCGATCTCGCGCATGTCCGCCTTGGTCAGCTTACGCCCGCCATGCGGCTTGATCTCGCCGTTGCGGATGTTGACGACGGCAATCTGCTCCATCTCGATCCGGCGTTGCCGGTTTTCGGTGTCCACGCGAAAGACAAAGGCGCCGTTGTCGCGGACGCGAAAGTAGTATTCGGGCAACTCGGGGGCCATGCCTGTTCCTTTGTCTTCTATGTCAGCGACGCACAGAACCGTTGAATGCGCGTGCAGGCCTCTTTCAGGGCCTCGTCAGACGTAGCGTAGCTTACCCGGAAGTTTGGCGAAAGCCCGAAGGCCGCGCCAAAAACAACCGCCACATCAGCCTCTTCCAGCAAAGCGATGGCAAAAGCCTCGTCACTGTCGATGACAGTGCCCTGGGGCGTGGTCTTGCCCATCAGACCGGCGATCGAGGGGTAGACATAGAACGCGCCTTCGGGCGTCGGGCAGGAAATACCGTCGATTTCGTTGAGCATGCGCACCACCAGATCCCGGCGCCGCACGAATTTTTCGTTGTTGGGGGCCAAGAAGTCCTGCGTGCCGTTAAGCGCCTCGACCGCCGCCCATTGGCTGACCGAACAGGGGTTCGAAGTGGATTGTGATTGCACCTTACGCATCGCCGCAATCAGCTCAACCGGGCCCGCTGCATAACCAATGCGCCAACCGGTCATGGCATAGGCTTTGGAGACGCCGTTGCAGGTCAGCGTACGGTCATAAAGCTGCGGCTCGATCTGGGCCGGGGTGCAGAATTCGAACCCGTCGTAAGCCAGGTGTTCATACATGTCGTCGGTCATGATCCAGACATGCGGATGGCGTAGCAGCACATCGGTCAGCTCTTTCAGCTCTTCCCGGCTGTATCCCGCGCCCGTCGGGTTCGAGGGCGAATTGAAGATGAACCATTTGGTCTTAGGGGTGATCGCGGCCTCAAGCTGATCGGCGGTCAGTTTGAAGTTCGTCTGGATCGAGGTTTCGGCCACGACTGGCGTACCACCCGCCAGCAGCACCATATCCGGGTAGCTGACCCAATAGGGCGCAGGGATGACCACCTCGTCGCCTTCGTTAAGCGTCGCCATCAGCGCGTTATAGAGCGTCTGCTTGCCACCCGTTCCGACCGAAACCTGCGCGGGAGTGTACTCCAGCCCGTGATCGCGCTTCATCTTGGCGCAGACAGCCTGCTTCAATTCAGGGATGCCATCAGGGGCGGTGTATTTCGTCTTACCCGCGGCAATCGCGGCGACGGCGGCGTCCTTGATGTTCTGGGGCGTGTCAAAATCCGGCTCGCCCGCGCTCAGGCCAATAACGTCGCGCCCGGCGGCCTTCAACTCGGCGGCCTTGGCTGTCATTGCGATTGTGGGCGAAGGTTTGACGCGGGACAATGTCGCAGACAGGAAACTCATGGGCGGCCTCGGTTTGTATGTTGATCAAACCTGTCATAGGGTGCGCCCGAATGACGATCAAGTGATATACAGATAGAGCGGCAGGAGAGCCCAGATGAGCAGTGACAACGATTGGTTTGGACCGGAATCGGCAACCTTTGGAGACCGCGTTGCAGGGGCTCGCGAAGCCGCAGGAATGACGCAGGCGCAGCTGGCCCGCCGCTTGGGCGTCAAAAAAGCCACCGTGTCCGGTTGGGAGCAGGATCTGTCCGAGCCGCGCGCCAACAAGCTGTCGATGATGGCGGGGCTGCTCAATGTCTCGATCATGTGGCTGTTGACCGGTGAAGGCGAGGGGATGGAAGAACCCGCTGGAGAGGTTACGCCGATTGAGGGTCTGTCTGATGTTGTGATGGAACTGCGCGCCATCCGGGCAGATATGCGCGCCAATGCAGAACGCGCCGCACGTCTGGAAAAACGTCTGCGCCAGATGCTGGGGCAACCTTGATGGCTGAACTTTTGGAACACCGTCTCAAACGGCTTAAGATGCGGTCGATGCGTCGGGGCATCAAAGAGATGGACATCATCCTGACAGCCTATGCGGATCACAATCTGCACGACATGGATGCAGCAGGCCTGGATCTGTACGAGGCGCTGCTGCATGAAAACGATCAGGATCTCTATCAATGGGTCACGGGTCAGGTCGAAACGCCTGATCCCTATGGCACCCTGATTGCGGATATCGCGCAAACGTTTCAAAAATAACACAGTTTTCTGCTTAACTGATTCTTCGGCTTTTGGGCGCATTTTCTACTGAAGAAAAGCGAGTCGGAGAGACGGATGAGTATGGAAATGCAAGTTACCCCGACCGGCACCAAAGGGTTCATGACCAGCTATCTTGAGACGCTGGCGCTTGTTGAACGTCTGCACCGTCTGCTGCTGGACGTCATCAAGGATGAATTCGAGCGTGTCGGCGTGCTGGAAATCAATGCGGTTCAGGCCCTGTTGCTTTTCAATATCGGCGACAATGAGGTGACGGCAGGCGAGCTGAAAAGCCGTGGCTATTACCAAGGCAGCAACGTCAGCTATAACCTGAAAAAGTTGGTCGAAATGGGCTATATGCACCACCAACGGTGCGAGATCGACCGCCGCTCGGTGCGGGTGCGTCTGACGGCCAAGGGACGTGATGTGCGTGATGTGGTGACGGACCTGTTCCTGCGCCATGCCGAGGGGCTGGAAGAGCGGTCGGTGATCGACGCGGAGGGCATCGAGGACATCACCCGGTCGTTGAAGCGGGTCGAGCGGTATTGGACCGATCAGATCCGATACATCTATTGAGCTGGTTTGCGATGGCTTGGCGGGTTTTGGGAGAGCACAACAACCGCCAATTCTCGCAACAGTTTGCGGGTCATCGCGGCTTGAAAATCCTCGAAACCCAATGCG
This sequence comes from Falsiruegeria mediterranea M17, assembly GCF_900302455.1. Classification (GTDB taxonomy): domain Bacteria; phylum Pseudomonadota; class Alphaproteobacteria; order Rhodobacterales; family Rhodobacteraceae; genus Falsiruegeria; species Falsiruegeria mediterranea. The sequence goes on along the minus strand of NZ_ONZG01000002.1, from coordinate 381,021 downwards.
GTTTCCACAAAGGCGTCAGCGCCGTGGATCACGCGGGCTTGGAAATAGGCGACCAGTTCGCCGATCTGGGCCATGCGCGTGTCGGTGCTGTCCTGAGTATCTGCGCCGATGACAAGCCCGTTGATCGTGATCGCGGACTGATCAAGCCCGGCTTTGATGATGTGCGGGGACGGGCCCATGTTGTGCAGGCCGTCCCCTGACAGATCCAGGGTGTGCTTCCAACAACTGGGCACTTGCGCAAATTGAGCAACCCCAAATTGCATGGCGGTGCCAACAGCTGTTCCCGGTGGGGCAGGCGCGCGCCGTGTTAAGGCCAGGGTTTGTGTGATCCGTTCTAGGGTTTGAGGGGAATCTACAGGGGTCCAGTTCAGCAAAACCCGCTGAAATTCAGGGGCACTCCACTCAAAGACCATCAGGTGAACAGGCAGTTCAGGTGTTGAAAGCAGGGCGCGTTTGACCTCTGAATCCTGCAAGGCGCCTGCGAGTCCCTCGATTTGCAGGCGATATTCTTGCCGACTTACCGAACCTGAAACGTCTAGACCCAAAGCCAGCGCTTGCCTGCAGGCGGACGCCTCGCCAGGTCCTGCGATGCTGCTGCACAGCGACACCGCAAGAGTAAGGGCTAGGCGCAGGTGCTTGATCACCAGTGACCGGTGCTGTCCATGCTGACCCAGGGTTCGGCCGGGGCCAGGGCTTCGCCGTTTTGCAGCAGCTCGATCGAGATATTGTCAGGGGAGCGGACAAAGGCCATGCGACCATCGCGCGGCGGCCGGTTGATGACCACGCCGTTGTCCTGCAGCATCTGGCACATGCCATAGATGTCGTCGACGCCATAGGCCAGATGACCAAAGTGGCGGCTGTCGGCGGGCAGTTCGTCGTCACCATCCCAGTTGTAGGTCAGCTCGAGCGGGGTTTCGTCCTGACCAGGCGCGGCGAGGTAGAGCAGGGTGAATCGGCCCTGTTCACTCTCGTAACGGCGGATTTCGCGCAGGCCCAGCAGTTCATAAAATGCCATGGATTTTTCCAGGTCTTTCACGCGCACCATGACGTGCAGGTATTTCAAGCTCATGTCAGTCTCCGTTGTCTCCGAGACAGACTCTAGCTGTAAGTCAGCCAAGCGCCAGTGGCGCGATGCGTGATTTCAGAATTTTGATTCAATCCCCAGCGAGACCGAGAACTCGCGAATGTCGAAGCGGCTGACATTCGAGTCCTTCTTGCCCGTGCGCACCCTTAGCATCGGGGCAAAACCGGCATAGTCGTATTCGTCGAAAAACAGGCTGAGGTCGCCATAGATCGACTTGTCCTGCCGCCCCCCGGGAACATTGAAAATGCTTACGGCGTATTCGGGGTAGTCGGAATACCCAAGAACCAGACCCGCACTGAGCTTTGCAGGGCCGATTGCCCGGCCCAGATCATAGCTGACCCGAACCGAAGCAGAACGATAGGTGCCAGTGAACCAACGGGCGCGGGCGTCGCGATATGCCATCGAGACCGAAATCCGGTCACCGTTGCCCACAGGGCGATGATACAATGCGCCAAAGCCCACGATGTTGGCATCATTTGTGCCATAACGTTCGGCAAACCGTGTTTCGAACGTGGCGTTTATCCGCAATTGTGCGCCTGCAGCCATGCGCCAGGTGCGTTCACCTCCAAGCCGCGCGAAATTGTAGCTTCGCTCGCCGCCAAACCAAGAGGTGCCCGTGGCGGCCTCCACAGCCGCCGAGCCGAGGTTTTCAGCAGGGCCCACAATCATGGCGTGCCGGATCGACACTTCGCCATAGGTGGAGGCAAATTGCGATCCGGTGACGTTGGGTGCCTGCGCCTTGGCCTCGGACGACAGCGAAACGCGTTGCACATACAGGCGCCCGCCAACCGAGGTCATGCTGTCGGCTGATTGTCTCAATCGATGGGCGGTTGTGATATCCAGGATGCCATATGCGCCCGACAAGGCCTGGGCAGACCCGCTGAGTTGACCGACGACGGGCACGCCATCGATGATCTGCAAGGCAGTGTCTGCCCCGTTGTTGACGTTGTCGGTTGGCTTGATTTCGGCGCGTATGCGAAAGGCCCAGGGGTTGATCCGGCGGAGCTGCTTGTAGTCTCTTGCAATCTGCTCTTCCGTCTTTTCATCTGGGGCATGAATGGCTGTACGTCTTAGCCAAAACTGCGCCATGGTTGGGCGCCCGGCCTGCAACGACAATCGCGCGGCAAGTTGCGCAGATTGAAACTGCAGTCCTTGCTCGCTCGAATTTCGATAGGCCAAGGCTGCCGCCTGCCGCCCTTCTTCGGGTTCGTTCATGCGGGCATATGCTGCGGCTTGCATGTAGTGAAACACAGGGTTCTTGGGATCGGCCTGCAAAAGCCCGTACGTCAGGGCAACGGTCACGTCAGGTTGACCGATACGGAGCGCTTCGATGGCCGCCCGATATGCCTGATCGAGAGTTAGGTTGTGCGACGTTTCCTCGGCCTGACCAGCGTTCGCCAGACCAAGAGCCAGAGCGGCAGAGGCCAAAACCGCCTGGAGCGGAGCCAGCACCAGCCTGTTACGGCCGCGGTTGGTTGCAGATTGGATCGGCATTTGCGGTTCCGCATTGCGCCAAGACGAATACACCATACTCCAGCGCATCACCGCCCGACCCGTCGATGTGGTTCGACGCGGTCAAAGCCCCTGCTACAGCCGTGGCATCCGTTCCGCCGAAGAGACCGGCATAGGTTCCGACGGTCTGTGTGGACCCTCTCCGCACTTCACCGTTGAATGCCCCGTTGCTGTCAATTGTGCCCGGGAATAGCGATAGATCAGTCAGAGTGAGAGAGCCGGGGTCATCGGCGAGCACTCGGTCATAGACGATGCCGTTGATCGCATTGTCGGCAAAGTCAGCGTTGATAAATACCAATCCGGTGACTTCGGCAGTTTGTGTGGGGCGAATTTCGGTTGCGGTGCCCGGGGTCACGGGGAGCAGATCGTTGCCATCGCCTGAAGCGTTCAAGACGCCGACGTAGTTGCCCCCATAGCTCACAAGGCCCGAACCGGCCGGAGTTGTGTCCGGCGCCGTAAAGGTCCCGTCGCGGCCATAGGTTGACCCCATGATGACCGAATTGAACTGCGGTCCACCACCGACGACGGCTGCATAGACGCCGTCTCGCTCTTGAACAAAGGCTGTAAAGTGACGATCGAGTGAACTGGCTTGCGATGTGTAGGCTTCGTATCCTGGCACATCCAGGGCAGCGTTCCGTGTGTAGACCGCCTCGAATGGGGTGTTGTCCAACTGGCTGCCCGTCACCGTCAGGGTCTGGTTTGCCTGGTTGTATTCCACACTGGTCACGTTGCCAGCAATCGCTTCGGGGACTGTCGGGGTGGGCTCAACTGGCTGCACGGGCGTGCCCGTTTCAGTGAATACATCGCCACCACACGCCGACACCGCGACGACCGCCGCGATACCAAGCCAAAACCGCTTCATCTGCCTCAACCTCTGTTTTTTGTAGGTTTTTCTGCAACGTCCGTCTTTTGCGGGAAGAAGTCAATCTTTCTGCGCCTGATGATTGTAAAGCGTGACCTATGTGTGACCTTGATATTGCGGTTCACGCCGAACACGCGCCCATATATAGTTTGAACAAACAGATTCTCTGAGCCCACCAAGGAGTTCCCCCTCATGCCTCTATCGCCCGAGCAACTTGCCGAAATCGAAGAGCAGCGCACGCAGTCTCAGACAACGTTGCGCACTGTTGCACCGGGGATCGAGCAGCATCTTTATTCGGCAAAGCCGGTTCTGGATCACGGGTTTGTCCGGGTCATCGACTATATGGGCGATGATGCCGCGATCTGCCAGGCGGCGCGTGTGTCTTATGGCAAGGGCACCAAGTCGGTCCAGAACGATGAAGGGTTGATCCGCTATCTGATGCGCCACTGGCATTCGACTCCGTTCGAGATGTGCGAACTGAAGCTGCACGTCAAACTTCCGGTCTTTGTGGCGCGACAGTGGATTCGCCATCGCACGGCCAACGTCAACGAGTATTCGGCGCGCTACTCGATCCTGGATCGCGAGTTCTATATCCCGGCACCAGATCAAATGGCGGCGCAATCGGTTATCAACAACCAGGGCCGCGGCGAGGCGCTGCAAGGAGAAGAGGCCGCACGAGTGCTGGACATTCTCAAGGGGGATTCCATGCGCGCCTATGATCACTATGAAGAAATGATCAGCCAGGACGGTCAGCAGGGGCTGGCGCGTGAACTGGCGCGGATGAACCTGCCTGCGAACATTTACACCCAATGGTACTGGAAGGTGGACCTGCACAACCTGTTCCATTTCCTGCGGTTGCGCGCAGATTCCCATGCTCAGTATGAAATCCGGGTTTATGCCGATGCGATCTGCGACATTGTCGCGGATTGGGTGCCAGCGGCTTACAAGGCGTTCGAAGACTATCGGTTGGGGTCGGTGTCCATGTCGGCACAGATGGTGGATTGCGTTCGCCGGATGGTGAAGGGCGAGCAGGTCAACCAGGAAAACTCCGGCATGTCCGCTCGCGAATGGCGCGAGTTCGAGGATGTGATCAGGGCCGAGTGATCCGGAAGCCCAGAACACAATATCTGTTCCGATCCCGCAATCAATCTGGGGTCGGGGCAGCGGTTTGAACCGGGTTTAAGGCGACTGAACTCAAGTCGGGCTGCAAAATGGACAGCAAATCGCTTGGTGCAGTCTACCGGCGGCCGCACACCTCAGCCGCCGGTTTGTGCGCCGCCCCGCATCGTCCGGGAAGGCGCGTCTTGCGTGAAACTTACAATGGCTTCAAATCAGATGCCATCTGGCGTCCGTCGCGTCCATCCTGCAGCTCGTAAGCAACCTTTTGGTTGTCTGCGAGGCCCGTCAGGCCCGAACGTTCAACAGCGGAAATATGGACAAAAACATCCTTTCCGCCTTCGTCAGGTGCGATAAAGCCGTACCCTTTAGTCGTATTAAACCATTTCACGGTGCCGGTAGGCATCTCCCGTGTCTCCTTCTACTTTCCACGTTTCCCCTAATTTCTCGGGGGTGCGAACAGCATAACCGACCGACAGGCGACCGGCTCATACACGTCAAGGCGGAAGTCTGATGGGCTGTTACACCGACGACAAGATCGCACGGTGCGTTCAAAAATCAAGCTCAAGGGGGTGAAATTCTGTCGATTGATAGATATTTCAGCATCCAAAGATGGAGTGAAAATGCGACTTTTTGGGATCAAAACCTGCGATACATGCCGTAAGGCATTGAAAGAGATAAACAATATTGAATTTGTTGATGTTCGAGTCGAGGGGTTGCCCAATGACGTCCGAGATAGTGCTCTGACGCAGTTTGGCGACAGTTTGCTCAACACGCGCTCGACAACGTGGCGCGGGCTGGATGAATCAGAGCGCGCGCGCCCTCCGGTCGAGCTGTTGGCAGATCACCCAACGCTGATGAAACGACCGCTGATCGAGGCGGATGGGCAGCTGTACCTTGGCTGGACCGCGGCGACGCGGACCGCTCTGGGTTTGGCCTGAGCTACAAAAAGCGAGGAGCAACAGATGCGCAACGCAGCCCTTGTTTTGGGAATCATCGCCGGTCTGATCGGTATGATCGTCGGGTTTTTCAGCTTCGGTTACATCGAAGCCATCCAATATTACGGCGAAGTGGACGGGTATTTTGAGCAGGTCGAAAACTCGGACCTCGTTCAGATCACTTCGATCATTGCGCCGATGCTGGCAATTGCAGGCGGGGCCATGGCCCGGTCGCGGGCCTTATGGGGTGGGGTCCTGCTGCTGATTTCGGCGGGTGGCATGTACTATGCCTTTGGATTCAACGTGTTCACCATGTTTCCGGTTGCTTTTGCAGCTGTGGGTGGCCTGCTGGCCGTTGGCGCGGGCAAGCCGGACGAACCAAAGGCCCATTTCTGAACAAAAAACACCGCCCCATGGGGGCGGTGCATACCACTCATTACTCAAAAGCGATGTACGGATCAGGCGATCGCAGGTTCCGCGCGCTTGCGGAACAGGGCGTCCACGGACAGGGCGCCAGCGCCCTTGAAGACCAGGACCAGCATCAGGAAGGTCCACATCACGCGTTGATCGACCAGTGTCAGCGTGTTGTCGAACAGGCTGCCCAGCTTCACGCCGTGACCCGTGATGTCGACGATTGTCTGAACCCAAATGAAACCGATCATGCCCAATGCGGCCAGGCGGGTGAGCAACCCAACAAGGATCAGGGCGGGTAGAACAAATTCGGCCACGGTGCCAAAGAAGATCACCAGACGCTGAAAGATGTTCATCTGGCTCACGTCCCACAGAACCTCTTCGGCGGCTTTGGGAAAGATCTGGCCAAATGCGCCCGCCGAGGCCGAAAAGATCGACCCGTCAATTTTCAGCATGGCCGAGTTCCAGTAGTAGAACAGCAAAACGGCGACGAATGTCAGCCGGGCCAGGGTCGGCACCATGAAATCTGACATGCGGTCCAATGAGTTGAGCGCTGTTGTGTAGCGCGAGACAAGTGCGTGCATGGCCTTATCCTTTGGTCGTGAGTGTGATGATTGCACCGCCCTGCAACAGCAAGGCCAGCGTTGCGCCAAGGTCGAAACCAGGAGAGAGACCTTCAGCAATTTCATGAGCTTCGCCAATGGTTTTGCCTGCCATCAGCGCGTCTATCCATTCGGCACCGCCGGAGGGGAGGACATGGGGCTCGGGGTCAAACTCGACCCGGGTAATCAGTACATCTTCGGTCACCGCCTGCGGCTTGGGGCTGCCGTCTTGGGTGTTGAACGTCCAGATGCTGGCGATCGGCCACTCAGAGCGGACCAACTGCATCGCGGGCGCAAATTCGATCGTGGCCTCCATGAGCATCTCAGGGTCGATGGCCAGCGCCTCAGGTGAAATCGGGGTGCTGTCGGCGGCGTGGTATGAGCGGCGCAGGGCTAGCTCCAACCGGGCGACATCCGGCAGATAGCCCAGATGCGACAGCTGCTGCATGCCGGTCAGAAATTCGGGAAACGCTTCGCCGTAGTGCATCATCAGCGGCGACGATGGTGGATGCTGGCGCAGGAAGATGCCCGCCAAGCCGTCCATGTTTTGGGCACCCAGAAGCTTGGTGACCACCGGAAAGGCCTGATGCATCGCCTCGGTCAGCGAGACGGCGACGTTGTTACGATAGACGTTGAACCGGCGACCGGCCGGGCCATGATTTGCATCCAACAATCCTTCCGGTACAGCCTGCGCTGAATCCAGCAGCGCCGCGCGGAATTGATCCTGGGTGACTGTCATGCCGGTACCCGTTCCAGCGCAGCCTGACCGCGCTCGGCCTCGGCTCGCAAGATCGGCCAGTCGGGGACATCGGTGTCCCATTCGATGAGCAATGGTTTGGGGCCCGAGCGTTCCAGCACATAATCGAGCAGGGACCAGACCGGATCAACCACTTCGCGCCCGTGGCTGTCGATCAGCAGAGGCTTGCCATGGTCGTCTTCATCCTCGTCATGCCCGCCCAGGTGGATTTCCCCAACCAGGTCAAGCGGGTAGGCGTCGATGTAGCCTTGGGGTGAAAACTCGAGATTGGTGGCCGAGACAAAGACGTTGTTCACATCCAGCAGCAAACCACAGCCGGTGCGCTGCGCAACTTCGTGCAGGAAACCGGGTTCGGACCAGGTGCTTTCGGCAAAGGCCAGATAGCTTGACGGGTTTTCCAACAGCATCTGCCGCCCGACGTGGGTCTGGACCTGATCAATGTGGTCGCAGATCCGGGCAAGCGAGGCGTCGGTATAAGGAAGGGGCAACAGATCGTTCAGAAACTCTGCTCCGTGAGTGGACCAAGCCAGGTGTTCCGAGAAACTTGCCGGGTTCAACCAGCCGATCAGTTGCTTGAGCCGATCCAGATGGTCGGCATCCAGCGGCCCTTCTCCACCGATGGACAGGCCCACGCCGTGGACCGAGATCGGGAACCGCTCCGCCATGTGGCGCAATTGCGCCAGCGGGCGTCCGCCATCCCCCATGTAGTTTTCCGCGTGAATTTCCAGCCAGCCCACGGGACCGGCATTTTCAAGGATGTCCGAGAAATGCTGCGGCTTGTACCCGACCCCGGCCGTCAGGGGCAGGTGGTTTGATTTGCGGGTATCGTCCAGCATGTCAGGACCTCAGGGAAAGGCTTGAAAAGATTGGTAAAGGGGCGGGCGATTCGCGCCACCCGCCCCCAGAATTCGTCTTGGTAAGCTGTGCGGCTTATGCCGGCAGGTCACGCTCTTGTGCTTCCAGCGACCCTTTGCGGGCAGAGCCGTCGGCCTTTGTAGGCAGGTCCATGGTTTCACAGGTGCCTGCGTCAACCAGGGTCCATGCGTTGCCCTGATAGTCGACAGTCGAGGTGCCCGCGCAAGTGGTGCCGGGGCCTGCGGCGCAGTCATTCTCGCCAGCCAGCGAAACGCCATAGCATTTCTCTTTGGCCTGAGCGCTCACGGTGGTGGTGGTCGCGGTCAGAGCTGCGGCAACGGCGCCTGCAACGGCAAGGGTTTTGACGGTGTTCGACATCTCGGTAAATCCTCTTGGTGATTTCGGTGTGTCTGTTGTTGACACTGACAAGGTAGCCCCTCGTCAGCCGGGTTTGAATTCACGAGCCCGTGTCTCACGCGCCCGTCAGCCCATGTCATGGCAGCGCACCTGTTAATATCATGTTTTTATAAGGGAATTTTTGAAATGTTACAATCCGGCCCTCAAATCAGGGCCGGATTGCATAAGTTTTTGCGCCGATTGTTACAGAAGATCGGGCGGTGTTGCCTCGGTCGCGAGGGCTTTTGTTACATCGCTCAAGCCTTCGACGCTGGTGCGCTTATCGCCCAGGCGACGAACCGACACGGTGCGCTCTTCAACTTCGCGGTGACCCACGGCCAGAATGACCGGAACCTTGCCAACCGAATGTTCGCGAACCTTGTAATTGATCTTTTCGTTGCGGATGTCTGCTTCGGCGCGGACACCAGCCGAGCGTAGAGTTTCAACAACTTCGTTCACATAATCATCCGCTTCGGACGTGATCGAGGCGACAACGACCTGGCGCGGCGCCAGCCAGAACGGCAGCTTGCCTGCGTGCTCTTCGATCAGGATGCCGATGAAACGCTCGAACGATCCCAGGCAAGCGCGGTGCAGCATATAAGGTCGGTGTTTCGATCCGTCTGCCCCGATGAAATTCGCGTCCAGCCGTTCAGGCAGGTTGGAATCAACTTGCAGGGTGCCGCACTGCCAGGTCCGACCAATCGCGTCGGTCAGAGTGAATTCGAGCTTGGGGCCATAAAACGCGCCTTCGCCTTCGAGGATCTCGTACTCATAGCCCGCAGCCTTACAAGCCTCACCCAGTGCTTTCTCCAAGAAGTCCCAGCTTTCATCGCTGCCGATCCGCTTTTCAGGGCGCGTGGACAGCTTGATGGTCCAGTCGTGAAAGCCCAGATCAGCATAGACCTTGGACAGGAAAGCGATGAACTTGGCAGTTTCCGGTTCGATCTGATCCTCTGCACAGAAGATGTGTCCATCGTCCTGAGTGAAGCCGCGCACCCGCATGATGCCGTGCAGGGCGCCCGATGGTTCATACCGGGCGCAGGACCCGAACTCGGCCATGCGCAACGGCAGATCACGATAGGATTTCAGACCCTGGTTGAACACCTGAACGTGGCAGGGGCAGTTCATTGGCTTCAGCGCATTGATTGCCTTTTCGCGGGCATGATCCTCGTCCACTTCGACGATGAACATGTTTTCCTGGTACTTGTCCCAGTGGCCCGAGGCCTCCCACAGTTTGCGATCCACAACTTGCGGAGTGTTCACTTCGACATAGTCGTCACGCTCCTGCATCCGACGCATGTAGTCCTGCAGGGTGGTATAGATCTTCCAGCCGTTGGGGTGCCAAAACACCTGACCGGGCGCCTCTTCCTGCATGTGATACAGGTTCATCTCGCGGCCCAGCTTGCGGTGATCGCGTTTGGCGGCCTCTTCCAGCATATGCAGGTGCGCCTTGAGCTTTTCCTTGCCGGTGAAGGCCACACCATAGATGCGCTGCAACATGGCGCGATCACTGTCACCACGCCAATAGGCGCCTGCAATGCTCATCAGCTTGAAGGCGTCACCCGGCACCTGGCCGGTGTGCTGCAGGTGCGGCCCGCGGCACAGGTCCTGCCAGTCGCCGTGCCAGTACATGCGCAGCGGCTCATCACCCGGAATGGCGTCAATCAGCTCGACCTTATAGGGCTCGTTGTTTTCAGTGTAGAAATCAATCGCGCGCTGACGGTCCCAGACCTCGGTGGTCACGGCGTCACGCTTGTTGATGATTTCTTTCATCTTTTTTTCGATCGCACCCAGGTCTTCGGGGGTGAACGGCTCGGCGCGGTCAAAGTCGTAATACCAGCCGTTATCGATCACCGGGCCGATGGTGACCTTGGTGTCTGGCCAGATTTCCTGCACCGCGCGCGCCATGATGTGCGCCAGATCGTGGCGGATCAGCTCGTTGGCCTGCGCCTCATCCTTCATGGTGTGAATGGCGATCTGCGCGTCGGCGTTGATGGGCCATTGCAGGTCCCAATGCTGGCCGTCGACAGTGGCCGAGATGGCCTTTTTCGCCAGAGAGGTGGAGATATCGGCAGCCACCTGTGCAGGGGTTACGCCTGCGTCGTAGGAACGTGCATTGCCATCGGGAAAGGTGAGAGAGACGGATTTTGAATCCAAGGCCATGATTTGGCTCTCCTCGTCGGTTTGGCGCCCACAGAACGCCCGGTTGCGGGTTATGGTGTAGGGCTCACATGGCAAGGAGTGCGCGCAGTGTCAAGTGTCTGGCGAGGGGGGGGCGCCCCCTCGCGCGTGCTGCGAAACTTCAGCGACACTATTTCGGATCACGCTGCGCTGAATACGGCGTAGGCCATCAGCAAGGTACAGATCCATCCTGCCGTAAACAGGATTGGGCGCAGCGGCGTCTTGGCATAACCGCTAATCATGCCCAAAGCGTGGGCGACCCGAATCCAGAAAAAGTCGATGGCGGCCCAATATGTCAGGCTGCTGTAGCCGCCAACCCGGTCGATGATAAGAACTAGGATGGCAAAAGGAATGGCTTGTTCCAGCAGGTTCAGATGTGCGCGATGCGCCCGTTGAACCCAAGGTCGCAGGCGCTTGATGTCCGCGGGGCTGTCAAAGGCGTCTTCCTTGGACGGATCAGAACTGATGCCGACGACATATGGAATCCACATCGAGGCGGCGAGGATCATCAGGCAGGTGAGAATACCAAGTTCGGTGCTCATGACGTGACCTCCTTACGCAAAACCAAAGCGTTTGGTGTCGGATGGTCCAACCTCGAGGAAGGATTTGAGCGCTGATGCCAGTCGTGCCCATCCTTCGCCGACCCCTTCGTGACCGGCCGGAACATCATAATGTTCGATCGTCAGCTTCATAGCGCTGCCCGAAGGTTCCAGAAGATAGACGCACCGCGAGGTCGGAGCATCCGGGCCAAAGAAATGAGGTGTAAAGGTCATTTCAATCCGATCCTTGGGAGAGATGTCGAGCACATCAAGTTCCAGCATCGGGTTGCCATCCGGCAGAATGTATTTTTGCCCGCCGCCCGGTGCCAGGTCGCCGTCAACGTTTTGGCAGGCGAAGTGATACTGCGCTGCAAGCTCGCCTTTCGTCAGCGCGTCCCACAGCTGGTCATGGGTTGTTTCGATAAAGGTCTGCATCATGAAATCGGGTTTTGCCATTGGGCCGTGTCCTTCCAGTTTCGCTTTCAAGTCGATCACTGCTCGCGCTGCCGATTTGACGATCAAAGGTTCGATCCACCGGTCTATGGCTTCCTGCAGGGGCACGGCGTTCAGGTAATGATGTTTGAACCGTCCCTGCTTGCGGGTCACGATCAGCCCGGCCTCTTCCAACACACCCAGATGTTTCATGACGCCGAAGCGGGTCATGTCCAGATCGTCCTGCAGTTGTTGCAGGCTTTGTCCGTCCTGGGCGCGTAACCGATCCAGCAATTCGCGCCGGGTCGGATCAGCAAGAGCCTTGAAGATCATGTCCATGGAATCAGTTATACGTGATTAAATAGTCACGTGACAAGGTGGTCACCTATAAAAGCTGATTGCAGCCGCTGCCGTGGCTTTGCATGATCGGGCAAAAGATTGGGAGGCCGACGTGCCAGCAACAGATTTTCTGAAGACAGCGCAAGGCCGGTCGTTGGCCTATCACAAATCCGATGGGCAGGGGCCGACAGTGGTGTTTCTGGGCGGACTGAAATCCGACATGGAAGGCACCAAGGCGGTACATCTTGAGGCCTGGTGCCGCGCACGCGGGCAGGCGTTTCTGCGGTTCGACTACTCCGGGCACGGCGAAAGCTCTGGCGTATTTGATGAGGGTAGCATCGGAGATTGGCACGAGGATACGCTGGCCGCGATTGACGCGCTGACCGATGGGCCACTGATTGTTGTCGGCTCGTCCATGGGTGGCTGGCAAGCACTGCTGCTGGCCCGTGAAAGGGCCGAACGGATTGCCGGGATGGTGACCATCGCCGCAGCACCCGATTTCACCGAAGACGGGTGGTGGGCTGGGTTTGACGACGCACAGCGTAGGATGCTCGAGGCCGAGGGGCAGGTGGCTTTGCCGTCGGACTACATGGAGCCCTACATCGTGACCAAACGCATGATCGAGGATGGTCGCAACCGGTTGGTGCTGCGCGCCCCCCTGTCGCTGCCCTTCCCGGTCCGCTGCTTGCAAGGGACGGCGGACACGGCGGTAACGACCGAAACCGCCGTGCAGCTGTTGGAACATGCCACGTGTGACGACATGCGGTTGCTGCTGGTCAAGGACGCGGACCATCGGTTCTCGGACGGGCCGTGCCTCGGTCTGATCGAGCAGGCCGTATCGGATGTCATGGAGACCGCAGCATGAGGACGCTTGGTAAGCTCCTGGGGCGTCTGCTGCTGGTCCTGGTGGTTCTGGGGGCAGGCCTGTGGATCTTTGGTCCGCGCGAAGAGGTGAACCTGAACCCCACGTTTGAGCCGCGCAAATTCGGTGAGGGCGTACAGGTCTATTTCGAAAGTATCGAATCCCGGTTCGATGACATCGTATCCGGAACGGAAAAGCGGGTGATTTGGCAGGATGGCGCCAAAGAACAGCGCACGCCCTATTCGGTACTTTACATTCATGGCTTTTCCGCGTCGTCCGAGGAAATCCGCCCGGTGCCCGACAGGATTGCCGATGCCTTGGGGGCCAATCTGGTTTACACCCGCTTGCAGGGGCATGGACGCGGCAGCGACGCCATGGCCGAAGGGACCGCCTCGGGCTGGATGCAGGACGCGGCCGAAGGGCTGGCGGCAGCACGCGCGGTAGGGGACAAGGTGGTGGTCATCAGCACCTCAACCGGAGGAACACTGGCGGCAGCAGCCGCAGTGAACCCAGAGATGGCTCAGGATGTGGCGGCGATGGTCTTTGTCTCGCCGAACTTTGGCGTCAATGCGTCGGCGGCTTGGATCCCGGGCTTGCCGGCAGCGCGCATCTGGTTCCCACCATTGATGGGTGGAAATCGTGAAACTGCCAGCGGCAACCCGGACAAGGACGCCTATTGGAGCGTCGACTATTCCTGGGAAGCAATCGTACCGTTGACGGCGCTGGTCCAGGCGGTCGTGGCCCAGGATTTTGGCACCACATCAATCCCTGCCTTGTTCCGCTTCTCGGATGATGACCGGGTCGTGCGCGCGGACATCACCCGCCAGATTGCCGCTGGGTGGGGTGGCCCGGTCGAGCTGCAGCCGGTGACCATGGGGCCGGGCGATGACCCGTCCTCGCATGTGATCACGGGGGACATCATGTCTCCAGGGCAGACCGAGGGCACCGTGCGGGACGTTCTGGCCTGGCTCAAATCGCAAGGGGTCGAGTGATGGAACAGCGGGTCAGCCTGATCACCCTTGGCGTGCGCAACCCGGCCCGTGCGGCTGTGTTTTATGAGGCGATGGGGTGGACACGGGTCGACAGCCCCGATGGCGTCATCGCCTTTGACCTGATCGGACAGGTGTTGGGTTTGTACCAGCTCGAAGCTTTGGCGGATGAGATGGGGTTGGATGCCGAGGCCTTGGGGCAGGGGGCAATCACGCTCAGCTACAACTGCCGGACCAAAGGCGAGGTGGCCGAGGTGCTGACTGCGGCCCAAAGTGCTGGCGCCGAGGTACTCAAACCTGCGCAAGACGTGTTCTGGGGCGGGCATCATGGGTATTTCCGTGCGCCTGACGGAACCATATGGGAGGTCGCGCATAACCCGTTCTCGACCCTGCGCGAAGACGGCGCGTTCTGTTGGAACGGGTACTAAGCGATGCGTAAACCCGGCAGCATGTGGAGCCTTGAAACGCTGGGGCGCGTGCGGTTGTCTCGGCATTTCTACATGCGGGATTTTCTGTACTCCGAGATTGGAAATTTTCACGCGATGCAAAACATCCCGGAAAACCCCGATCTGGCGATCGAGACAGGGCAGGCGTTCTGTCAGACACTGATGGACCCGCTCGAGGAGACATTTGGACGGGTTGCGGTGCGGTCGGGCTATCGCTCGCCCTCGCTCAACCAGTTTGGCAACGACAACAAGCTCAACTGCGCGCGCAACACGCATCCTTTGGAATGCCACATCTGGGATCGGGGGCTGGGCGACGACAGGATCGCAGGCGCTTCGGTCGTAATTCCCTGGTTTACCGATGAGTATGATCAAGGTCGGGATTGGCGCGATCTGGCGTGGTGGATGCATGACCATCTTGATTATTCCGAGATCTGGTTCTTTCCAAAGCTCTGCGCCTTCAACCTGGTGTGGCGACCCAAGCCGCTGCGTCGGATCGACAGTTATATCGCGCCGCGCGGCCGGTTGCTGATCGCGGGAACCGAGCCTGAGGAGCCATTGGCAAAACGTAAGGCGCGCTATGTGGATTTTCCGCCGTTTCGCGGTATCCGCTATCCGTGATGTCACCCTTGCCCGAGGGGTAAAGGTTGGGCATTCTGCCGACAAATCAAACGCATGAGGGTATGCAGTGAGCCAGTCGACAAAGTGGGATTTGGGCAAAGGGGAAAGTCTTGGTTGAACCTTTGGTCCTGTTGCCGGGCATGATGAGTGATGCCCGGCTGTATGCGCATCAGCTGCTGAAGCTGGGCCGAGATCGAGCGGTCATGGTGGCGCCCATCCACATCGGCGAAAGAATCGAAGAGATCGCATCAGGCCTGCTGGATCAGTTGCCGCAGCGGTTTGCCCTGGCCGGGCTCAGCATGGGTGGCATCGTCGCGATGGAGATCTTTCGCCGCGCCCCGGAGCGTGTCACGCGGCTGTGTCTGATGGATACGGATGTGCAGGCAGATACGCCCCAGGTTGCGGCCGCGCGTGAGCCGATGATCGTGGGTGCCAAGGCAGGGCGGTTGGATGAGGTGATGCGCCAGGCGATGCGGCCCGAGTTTCTGGCGCCCAACCCCAACCGCATGCAGATCCTGGATCAGGTCTATGCCATGGCGCGGGACATGGGCAGCGATGTGTTCGTGCGCCAGTCGCGCGCGTTGCAGCGGCGGCCGGATCAGCAGGGCACGCTGCGCAAGATCAAGGTTCCAACCTTGGTATTATGCGGCGCGCACGACGGGTTGACCCCGGTAAAGCGACACACGTTCATGGCCGGATTGATCCCGGGGGCCGAGCTTCAAGTTCTGGACAATGCAGGGCATCTGCCAACTCTGGAAGCGCCGGATGCTGTCACACAAGCCTTGGTCGACTGGCTGGCGCGCACCGCATAAGGACCAAGCACTCCCGCCCGTCGTCAATGTTTCTGGCGAAACATCTCCTCCCGTTGGGCCAGGCTCAGGCGGGCACAGCCCGCCTGAGCCTGGCCCCTGCCTTGCAACTGGTCCGTCCGCAGGACGCAAGGCTGACAGGCCGCGCATGAAATGAGGTCAGCGATAGAGTGGGGCGCGTTCCGATTTGTCGATGACGCGCGGTTCTACAACCGGCGCATTCGTCTTCGCGTCAAAGAACGGGGTTTGCTTCCAGCGCCCAGACAGGCGCGCAACAGCCATTCGCTTGATCAAAGGCCACGCCGCCCGATAGGCGGTTTCGTGTTTCCGGCTGCCGTCCGGGGCAGGGACAAACCCTTTGGACACAACCGGTCCCAAACGGTCTGGATCGTCAAAGCGGTCGACGCTCATCCCGGCAAAGGGCGTCTTGGCAGATTTCATCGTGGTGCACAGCGGCGTGTCACAACACTTGGCATACCAGCGAAACATGCCGTTGGGGCTGAGCCGGATCGCGGCCAGATGCTCGGCCCCTTGATCGATGACCACCGTATCAGGGCTCAGCTGAAAGATGTCGACCGGGCCAGGAGCGGGGTCTGGTTGCTGAAAATAAAGCTCACCCGCCCGGCAGTCGGGACAGTAGCAGAGAACATGGCTGCCAGAGCGCACACCCTCGGCCGTGACGTGCCCCTTGAGCGCGCCACAGCCGCAGGAAAAGCCCAAGGGATCCATCCCCCGGGCCACAATCAGGCCGCCGTGTTCTTGTTGGCAGCCTTTTGCGCCGGTTTGCGCGCTGGGGTGCGCTTGGCATTGGCGTTCATGAAGTCGATGACCAGAGGGCGGATGTTGTCGCGCCAGCTGCGGCCTGCGAAAATGCCATAGTGACCCGCGCCGGGCTCAACATGGCTTGCCTTTTTGCTGTCCGGCAGGCCGGTGCACAGGTCCAATGCTGCAATGCACTGACCGGGAGCCGAGATGTCGTCATTTGCCCCTTCGACGGTCTTCACCGCGACCTTGGTGATCTTGCTCATGTCGACCTTGTGGCCGTTCACCACAAATTCGTTCTTGGCGATCTCGCGGTTCTTGAAGACACGCTCGACGGTCGACAGATAGAATTCTGCGGGCATGTCCATGACGGCCAGATACTCGTCATAGAAACGGTTGTGGGCATCGTGATCCGACGCTTCGCCGCGCATCACGCGCTGGATCTGGTCCGAGAACGCTTTGGAATGGCGCTCGGCATTCATCGACATGAACGAGGTCAGCTGCAACAGGCCGGGATAGACCATGCGCCCCACACCTTTGTATTTGAACCCGACGCGCTGGATCATCGTCTCTTCGAGCTGCCCCATGGTCACGCGGCGGCCAAAATCGGTCACCTCGGTGGGCGTTGCGTCCGGGTCGACTGGGCCGCCGATCAGGGTCAGGGACAGGGGCTGTGCATCGGGGTCCTGTTCGGCCAGAAATGCGGTTGCCGCCAGTGTCAGCGGCGCGGGCTGGCAAACGGCGATCACATGGGTGTCTGGGCCCATTTCGCGCATGAAATCAACCAGGTACTGGGTGTAGTCTTCGACGTCGAATTTGCCGGCCGAGACTGGGATGTCACGCGCGTTGTGCCAGTCGGTGACGTAAACTTCGCAGTTGACGATCAGGCTCTTGACCGTGGATCGCAGCAGCGTGGCATAGTGCCCGGACATCGGTGCCACCAGCAAGACCTTGCGGGGCTGTTCTTCGCGCCCGTTCACCTTGAAATGCACCAGATCGCCAAAGGGGCGTTCCACCACGGTAGAAATGTCGACCAGGTGGTCCTTGCCGTCTTCGCAGGTAAAGGTGCGGATGCCCCAATCGGGCTTGACGACCATACGCTGGTAAGTGCGTTCCGTCACTTCGCCCCAGGCTGCCATCCAACTCAACGCAGGGTTTGGCATCATGGAAAAGACCGGGTACGATGCCAGAGAATTTGCCGATGCGCCAAGCCATTGGTTGGTGTTGCGCATGGTTTCCATGAAGTCGTAGGTCATCATATAGCGCATAAATGGGTCTCCTAATTGATAGCACCGAACAGTTCGGACCATTCGTCGCTTTGTCCCCGCAAACCCACGACGTTATTCTGCATAGCAGCGAGATTAAGAGGGTTTCCTTAAAATGACAACTAGCCAAGACACCGCACCGGAATTGACCGGCGAACACATTGATCGGCTTAAGGAAAATATGGCCAAAGTCGAAATCCTGTCGAAACGCCTGGTCGAGGTCATGGCGCATAAGACGCCTCATTCGCCTGCTTTGGATGGTCCGAATCAAGAGCTTTTTGCAAGAGCAGCAACGGCCTATTGGAATGACGCCATTCATAACCCCGCCAAGCTGTGGGAGCAGCAGATCGAGTTTTGGGGCAAATCGGTGATGAATTTTGCCGAAGCGCAGCAAGCGCTCGCCAAGGGCGGCGTCGAGGCAGACGAAGACACCCCGAGGGATCGCCGCTTTTCCAACCCCATGTGGGACAACAACCCGTATTTCCATTTCGTCAAGCAGCAGTACCAGACCAACGCCAAGGCCATCGCGCAGGCGGTCGAAACGGCCAAACACGATTTGGAGCCCAATGATCAGCGCCGTCTGGCCTATTTCTCGCAACAGATCATCGACATGATGGCGCCCACGAATTTCCTGGCGACCAACCCCGACGCGTTGGAGCGTGCGGTTGAAACCGAAGGCCAGTCTCTGGTCAAAGGGTTGGAGAACCTTGTCGCCGATCTTGAGGCCAATGATGGTGAACTGGTTGTGCGCCTTGCGGATGAAAGCGCGTTTGAATTGGGGAGCAATGTCGCAACGACGCCGGGCGAGGTAGTGTACCGCAACCGGATGATGGAGCTGATCCAATACAGCCCGGTTACCGAGACGGTTCATGAAACCCCCATCGTTCTGTTCCCGCCCTGGATCAACAAATTCTATATTCTCGACCTCAAGGCCCAGAACAGCCTGATCAAATGGGTGACCGAGCAGGGGTATACCCTGTTTGTGGTCAGCTGGGTCAATCCCAAGGCAGAGCTGGCTGATGTTGGAATGGAAGACTACATCCAGGACGGTTTCCTGACAGCCATCGAAACAGCAAAGGAGATCTGCAAGGTCAAGCAGGTCAACGCCGTAGGGTACTGCATCGCGGGCACAACGCTGAACCTGACGCTTTCTTTGTTGAAACAGCGCGGAGACAAGTCGATCAAGTCGGCAACGTTCTTCACCACTTTGACCGATTTCTCGGAGCAGGGGGAATTCACGCCCTTCCTGCAGGATGATTTTATCGACGGGATCGAGGAACAGGTGGGCAAGGATGGCATACTGCGGTCCTGGGTGATCGGGCGCACCATGTCGTTCCTGCGGTCCAATGACCTGATCTATACGCCGGCCATTCGCAGCTACATGTTGGGCGAGACACCGCCCGCCTTTGATCTGCTTTATTGGAATGGGGATGGGTCGAACCTGCCGGCGAAGATGGCGATGCAATATCTGCGTGGCCTGTGCCAACGCAACGAGTTTGTGACCGATGGCTATGAGCTGATGGGGCACAAGCTGCATATCAGTGACGTGGATGTGCCGTTAGTGGCGATCACCTGTCAGACCGACCACATCGCCGCTTGGAAGGACTGTTATCGCGGCGTTCAGAAAGCGGGGTCGCGGTCCAAGACCTTCGTGGTTTCAGAGTCGGGTCACATCGCGGGCATCGTGAACCCGCCCAGCAAGAAAAAATACGGTCACTACCTGAACCCCGATCTGAAAGGGGATGCCGAGACCTGGATGAACGAAGCAGATTACCACGCAGGATCCTGGTGGCCGATGTGGGAGGCTTGGTTGAAGAAGCGCTCGGGCAAGCAGGTCCCGGCGCGTGAACCGGGCGATTCGAAGCATCCCCCACTGTCGCCTGCGCCTGGAACTTATGTTTCCGTGAAGGCAAGTGGTTGATTTTATTGTGTAAGTGAAGTTTTTTCTGCATTGCAGCAAGAAAATTCTTGAAATGCTGCAATGCAGAAAGCATATTCCTCTCAAGCTGACGAACACCGGGGTGGGCCCGGACAGCAAAGAGGATTAGTACAATGGCAAAGACCCAAGACTTTACCGCGATCATGAAAGACGTCATGGGCGCATTCCCCGTCGACACCACCGCAATGGAAGACGCGTTCAAGTCGACCGCGACCCTGAACGAAAAGCTGTCGAACGTTGCTCTGGAAGCCGCTGAGAAATCGGCCGAGATTTCGAACAAATGGACCAAGGACACCCTGGCCAAGCTGACCGAAGTTTCGAAAGCAAAAACCGACCCGGCCGACTATGCCAAAGCGGCAACCGATTTCGCATCCGCTTCGGCCGAAGTTGCTGCTGAAAACATGGCTGCTTTTGCTGAAATCGCGAAAAAAGTTCAGATGGACACCGTTGAGCTGTTCATGGCTGCCGGCAAAGACATCACCGAAGACGCAACTGCCGCTGTGAAAAAGGCCACCAACGACGTGACCGCCGCAGCCAAAAAAGCAGCTGCCAAGTAAGCGACAGAGCGGGTCGCACCGAACCCTCTCCTCCCATCTTTTTGGTGCATCCCGTGCAGGGCAGGTCAAACGACCTGCCCTTTCTTTTTGCCTAAGCCCAAGGTGTCGAAGTCCTGGTCAAGACCTGACCTCTTTTCTTTTGTTCTGCGCTCGCATAGTCTCGCTGCTGCAATGCATCATTCCTGGGGAGGAAACTCGGTGGCAGAACAAGAAAAACCACTGCTGATCAAGCGCTATGCCAGCCGACGGCTCTATAACACCGAAACCAGCGATTACGTGACGCTTGAGGATATCGCCGGGTTCATCCGGGATGGCCGCGAGGTTCAGATCGTGGACTTGAAGACAGGTGATGATTTGACCCGGCAATATCTGCTGCAGATCATCGCTGAACATGAAAGCCGTGGCGAGAACGTGCTGCCAGTGAATGTGCTCAACGATCTGGTCCGCAGCTATATGGTGCCTGGCGGGGGCATGATGCCCCAGTTCCTGCAATCCTCGTTTGAGATGCTGCGCGAAAGCCAGTCGAAGATGATGGAAAACATGAACGCCATGAACCCGATGGCCCAGATCCCGGGCTTTGAGGCCATGCAGGCGCAGCAAGAGGCGTTTCTGAAGGCGATGACCGGTGGGTTGTCCTCGAACTGGTCAGCCCCAGACCCGTCTGAGAGCGCCAAGTCGGATGAGGGCGGTGAAGATCTGGACGAGATCAAGAAACAGCTGGCCGATTTGCAGAACAAGCTCTCCAAGCTGAGCTGACAACCCCATCGATATATAGAGATATTGCCAGTCGCGCTTGATGAACAAGCGCGGCTTTTTGCTGCTCGGGGTGCTCCCGCCCGTCGGCAGAGTTTCTGACGAAACTCCGCCTCCCGTTGGGCCGGGCGCCGGGCTGCGCCCGGCGCGGCACCGATCGTGCTGATGTGTCGGACTCTCAGGTGCCGTAGCTGCGCACGGGGCCGACGGCCTCGGCCATTGCCTCGAGCAGGATATCGGCGACGGCATCGAGATCGTCGCGTGTCAGTGCCACTGGCAAGCGGACGTCGCAGGCGCGCATCAGCATGGCGCGGGTCTGCGGCAGCTCGGGTAGGTCGGGGATGAATTGCCAGTTCCAAAAGGCGCGGGCGTTGTCATCGCTCAGCCCGAACACCTGCACCTTGACCCCACGCGCTTCGGCAGCTTGGGCAAATTGCCGGATTTCGGCCTCGTCCAATCCTTGCAGGTTGAACTGGATCGAATCCGGGGCGCGGCGTTCTGCGGGCAGCGGTGCGGGCACGTCGATGTAGGCTGAGGTGGTGAGCCGCGCGGCGACGTAGTCGTGATTGGTCAGCCCGTCGCGCACCCGGCGCGCCAGTTCGGGCAGCTGCGGGCGGATCACAGCGGCACTCAGGTTGCTCATCCGCAGGTTATAGAGCGGCAACTGGTTCTGCCATTTGGCAAAGCTGTCTTGCAGAACGGGGTGTTTTTTCCAATTGTGCTCGTAAGCGCCAGACATGATGATGGCACGCGCCACTAGATCGGCGTCGTCGGTGATCAGGATGCCACCTTCGCCTGCGTTGATCATCTTGTAGGATTGAAAGCTGAAGCAACCGATCTTGCCGATGGTCCCGATGTTCCGCCCGTTCCAGGTGGTCCCCAGCGAATGGGCAGCATCCTCGATCACCGGGATATCGCGTGCCTGGCACAGGTCCATGATCGCGTCCATGTCTGAGGTATGGCCACGCATGTGGCTGATGATCACCGCCTGAACACTGTCGAGCTTGGCTGCAAAATCATCCAAGTCGATGCGATAGTTGTCGCCCACTTCGCATAGGACAGGCACGCAATCGGCATGCACGACCGATGATGGCACAGCGGCAAAGGTGAAGCCAGGGATCAGAACACGGGCGTCACGCGGCAGATCCAGAGCCTTGAGGGACAGGAACAGCGCAGCCGAGCAGGACGACACGGCAAGCGCGTATCTGGACCCCAAAAGATCGGCAAACTCACGTTCCAGCAACGCAACGGGCGCGTCTTGGGGCGCGGTATAGCGAAACAGGTCGCCAGAGGTCAGCAATGTGTCGATGGCTTCGCGGGCTGCGGCGGGAATGGGTTCAGCCGCATGGACGTTTGGGGGAGTCTTCATATTTCAAATTCCTACAGGTTCCCTTTGGGAAATCTAAAACAAAGCCCTCCCCCTGCCAAGCCAAAGTTCTATGACACCGCAAAAAGAAACCCGCCACCGGAGCGATCCGGGGCGGGTCAGTTCGATACCAACAGCCATCAAAGGCTGATCGGGATCAGACGTTCAGCAGCAAGTGTTCGCGCTCCCAGGGCGAGATCACTTGCAAAAACTCTTCGTATTCGGCGCGTTTGACGATGGAAAAGACCCGCGCAAATTCAGGGCCCAGCACCTCATGCAGGGCCTTGGCGCCGTCGAACATGTCCAGAGCTTGGCCAAGAACCTGTGGGATGTCGCCTTCGCCCTCATAGGCATCGCCATAGAATTGCCGACGCGGGCGCAGTTGCTCGGTCAGGCCTAGATAACCGCACGCCAGCGAGACCGCGATGCCCAGGTAAGGGTTGCAGTCCATGCCCGCGATCCGGTTTTCGACCCGGCGCGCTGCCGGGCCGGACAAGGGCACTCGAATGCCGGTTGTGCGGTTGTCACGCGCCCATTCCAGGTTGATCGGCGCGGCATGGTCTTTCACGTAGCGACGGTAAGAGTTCACATATGGCGCCATGACCGCAAGGCCAGAGGGCAGGTGGTTCTGCAGCCCGGCGATGAAATGATAAAAGGCGTCGGTCTCGCCACATTGTGGCCCGACAAAGATGTTCTGGCCCGTTTCAATGTCCAGGATCGAATGGTGAATGTGCATGGCGCTGCCGGGCTCATCCTCGATCGGTTTGGCCATGAATGTGGCAAAGCAGTCGTGGCGCAAGGCTGCCTCGCGGATCAGGCGCTTGAAATAGAACACCTCATCCGCCAGCTTGACCGGATCGCCGTGCAGCAGGTTGATCTCCAGCTGACCGGCGCCGCCTTCCTGTGTGATGCCGTCAATCTCAAACCCCTGGTGTTCGGCAAAGTCATAGATGTCGTCGATCACCGGACCAAACTCGTCCACGGCCGTCATCGAATAGGCCTGTCGCGCCGCCGCCGGGCGACCCGAACGGCCCATCATCGGCTCGATCTCTTTGGCCGGATCCACGTTGCGGGCGACCAGGAAGAACTCCATCTCAGGGGCCACGATCGGCTCCCATCCTTGGTCCCGATAGAGCTGCACGACGCGTTTGAGCACGTTGCGCGGCGAGTACGGGATCGCCTCGCCGTCGCGATCATAGGCATCGTGGATCACTTGCAACGTCCAATCGCCGGTCCAGGGCGCAGCGGTTGCAGTAGACATGTCGGGCTTCAGGATCATGTCTTTTTCAATGAAGCCGTCGTCGCCAGCGGCCTCTCCCCAGTCGCCAGTGATGGTCTGGTAGAAGATGCTGTCGGGCAGGTGGAAATAGTCCTGTTTGGCAAATTTGCTGGCAGGCACCGCTTTGCCACGCGCGATGCCGGGCAAGTCCGAGATCACGCATTCGACCTCATCTAGGCGCCTCCCGTCCAGATAGGTTTTTGCGGCTTCGGGGAGATTGTCTTTCCAATCGGTCATGCTGCACCTGCTTTTGCAAAAAAAACGGCCATCTCGCGCGCGATCTGCGGGCTGTCGATGGTATCTGCCAACCGGGTTTCGGCGGCGTTGAGAATGGTGTCGGGAACCAGCCCGCGCCCGCGCGCCTTGATCAGGCCGTCGACAAATCCGTTGTCGAACTCAGGGTGCGGCTGCACGGTCCAGGTGGTGTCGCCATAGGCCAGCACCGCGTTCTTGCAAAAATCGTTGCCTGCAAGCACCTTTGCCCCGTCGGGCAATTCGGTCACCTGATCCTGATGCCAGGCGTTCATGGTCATCTGACGGTCGCCATAGTCATACTCGGTGGGGCCGATGGCCCATCCGCCGCTGAACTTCTCGACTTTGCCACCTAGTGCCTGGGCAATGATCTGATGGCCAAAACAGACGCCGATCATGGGCAGTCCGCGGGCGTGGATGTCGCGGATCAGCTGTTCCAGCGGCGGGATCCAGTCGTGGTCTTCGTAGGCGCCATGTTTTGAACCAGTCAGCAGCCACCCGTCGCAATCCTCGGCGCCATCGGGGAATTCATTGTCGACAACCGCATAGGCGGCAAAGTCGAAGTCATGTCCGTGACCGCTCAGAAGCCGGGCAAAGATCTTGTCATAGTCGCCCGTTTTGCCGATCAGGGCATCCGGGGCGTGGCCGGTTATCAGAATACCGATTTTCATGGGTCACCAAATTTGATCAAATTCTACGTTACCCGAGCAAGGCATTGCTCGCAAGGGCGTCAGACGGTTTCCAGGTAGCTGAGCCAGTGACGTTCCGTCGGACGTTCGGCAAAGAGCGTGATCTCTTGCCGTTTGGTCATCGCCAAGTTGCGGATCAGGTCGGCGGAAAAGATGCGTGCCACTAAATCGCTGTCCTCAAAGCGCGAAACCGCCGAGGGCCAGTCAGGAGCCAATTGTGGCACGCCATCCAGGGCATAGGCATTGCCAGAGATTGGGGTGGGGGGCTCCATTGCGTCCTCAATCCCGACCATCGCGGCCCCCAACACGGCGGCCAGCATCAGATAGGGGTTGGTGTCACCGCCTGCGACGCGGTGCTCGATCCGACGTGCAGCAGACGGGCCGCCGGGAATGCGCAGGGCTGCGGTGCGGTTTTCATAGGCCCAGCACGCCCCGGTTGGGGCATGCGCGCCAGGAACCAGCCGCGTGTAGGAATTGCCATGGGGCGCAAAGATCAGCGTACAATCGGGCATTGCGGCCAGACATCCAGCCACGGCTTGGCGCAGCAGGTCGGTGCCGTCAGGGCCGCCATTGTCAAAGACATTCACGCCATCCGCATCAACAACGGAGTAATGCACATGCATTCCGTTGCCCGCATCGTCGTCATAGGGTTTGGCCATGAAGGTGGCGGCAAACCCGTGTTTGCGGGCCAAGCCGCGCACCAAAACCTTGAACAACAGGGTATCATCGGCGCATCGCATCGCGTCCTGATGGTTCAGGTTGACCTCGAACTGGCCGATCCCGGATTCGGATATCGCGGTCTGCGCCGGGATGCCCATATCGGCGCACCCTGCGTAGAGGTCGGAAAAGAACTCGTCAAAAGCGTCAAGCTCGGCCATGGACAGCACCGCCATATCTTCAAGCGCGCGTCCCGTCACTGGGCTGTGGGGTGGTTGCGGGGTATCACCACTGTCGTCGATCAGGGTGAATTCCAACTCGGTTGCCGCGATCACGGTCCACCCGCGCGCGGCGTAGCGATCCAGCACATCGGCCAAAGCATGGCGCGGGTCACCGTCAAAGCGCGCGCCGTCATCGTGATAGAGCGCCATCGGCACCATCGCCGAAGGCTGCGCCAGCCAGGGCGTCGGCACGGCTCCCCGTTCGGTCGGGCGCAGAACGCCGTCGGCATCACCGCTTTCAAAGACCAGGGGGCTGTTTTCGATATCCGCCCCCCACAGGTCCACATTCAGCGCCGAGAACGGGATGCGTACGGCGCCTTTGTCCAGCTTTCCGGCGTAAATTGCGGGAACACGTTTGCCCCGAAGTTGCCCGTTCAGGTCAACGGCGGCGACGCGAAAGGTGTCAAACTGTGCAAGGTCCATGGGACGCTCCAATCTCGTTTCCCGAGAGATAGCCGAGCCGATGGGGTCTTGTCACTAGATTTGATCAAATTTTGCGAGCGGTCGTTTTTCAACCTCATCCCGGATAGGCCCGATCCAGGGTCTGTTGCGCCATATTCAGGATCTGCTTGTCCGATGCGCGAGCAAGGTCGCGGGCAGGCTGTGCTCCGTTGAAGGCCACAAGAAGGGGCGCGCCGATGTAAGGCGCTAGGTTAAGCCATTGGTTGAATTGCCCCTTTGGCAGGCCGTTCTCGGGCGTCATGATCCAAGTGGTGTCAGCGTCCCAGAACACGGCGTCATAGCGCAGATAGACCTTGTCCAACAGTCCCATGCCAAGCTTGGCGATCGCCTGCCTCTTTGGCTTGGGCAGGGCGGGCTCAAAGCGGATGTGATCGGTTTTCAGAACGCCCAAGGGGACCGAAACGATGACCGCGTCCGCTGCGAACTCTGTGCCTGCGGCATCCCGCAGCTGCACACCGGTTGATGTCATCTGGATCTGGCGCACATCCGTTTTCAGGCGGATGTCGAGACCGCGGTTAAAGGCGCGCAACACTGCGTCATAGCCTTTGGGGAAAATCCACTCGTCGCCGTCATAGTCGTTATCTGTCAGATAGGCGCTCAGGTTCAATTCGTTCAGGCTGGCCCCGGCGTCGTGCTGCACCTCAGCCACCTGGTCCAGCCAATCGGGTGCGTCGGCGTCCCGCATACGGCGCCCATCCTTGCCCCGGATGACATAGCTGTCGCCAGTGACGCGGTGGGGCATGCCCTGAGACCGGGTGAGACCGGTCAATGGATTGCCGCGCGTGCCGTGCAGCCAGCTGGCCCCCAGATCAAGGGGCTGCCGCAATCGCCTGTCGGTCCAGATCCGTCCGCCTATGCGGCCCCGAGCCTCAAGCACCACGACATCGAAACCGGCGTCGGCAAGCTGCCGTGCTGCCGCAAGGCCGCTGATGCCGGCCCCAATGACAATGACGCGTTTGTGCTTGGCGCGTCGCACAGCCCGCGCGGCCAATTGTCCTGATTCCAAAGCCGCGTGAACGGTGCTGTTGTAGTCCGGATGCGCGGCCTCTCCGGCAAAGAAGACACGGGCGCCCACGGGCTCTGCGAGGTCCCTTGTATGGCGTCGCTTCGATCCCTTGGCAAAAAAGGAATAGGCCCCCCGGCTATAGGGATCGCGGCTCCAATTGGTGCGGATAAACCCGTTTGGGCGGCGGCCCTCGGCCGCAGTCCCGGCAAGCGGTGTGAACCCGGCAAGAGCTGTCGCGCAGGCCTGCGCGATAAAGGTTCGGCGATCCATGTCTTTCTCGTCCCTGCTCGATAGTGCCACAGCAGTATGGCAGGTTCCGATACACGACGCCTAGCTAAAAACCGGTCCCGGCGCGCGCCCTGGGACCGACTTGGCGTTACATCGGACGGCGCAGGTCCGCCTGTGTCGCATTCGCGTTTTTTGGGTCTGCATGCTGGGACAGGTAGAAGCCACCGTCGGGCCCATCATCATCCTCTTCCAGAATGGCGCGGCGCATGTCGGTCAGGTCCGGGCTGTGCATCGGGTTGAGGCCGGAGCGGCGGTAAACGAAGGGAAAGAACATCTTTGGTTCCTTATGCCATATGTGGCGGGAGGGTCGAGGACGCTTCGAGGCGGCGCAAACGGTCGAGGCAGCGCGCGATCTCGTCCTTGATCTGCAGGCGTCGACGTTTGAGTTGCTGCAGGGCCAAGGTACACGGCGCGGGTCGGCGCAGTTCTCGGGCGATCTGGGATTTCAGGTCTCGGTGGCTTTTGCGCAACCGCGCCACGTTGATCCCGAGTGAGAACTTGCTGACCTTTGGACTGGTCTTCATGAAAGCCTCCTTACTGCATGAAACGGTGTGACCGGTGAAGATCACAAGACAAAGATGGGTTTGTTTCATGCGGGATGAAGGCAATGATAATGGAAAGTAAGATAGGAAATATCTATCTATGGGGAGAGGGGGAATTCGCGTGTCCAACATCACCCTGCGCCAGATCCGGTACTTTGCCGTGCTCAGTTCCACGCTCCAATACCGTCGCGCGGCGCAACAGCTGGGGATCAGTCAACCGTCGCTCAGCCTGCAGATCGCTGCGCTGGAAGAGGCCCTTGGCGCCAGATTGATCGAGCGCAAGCGCAGCGGTTTGATCCTGACCCCCACCGGTCGAGAGGCGGCGGCGCAGGCCGAACGGGTCCTGCGCGAGGTCGACAGGTTGGTGCATGTCGCGGGCCCGTCGCGGTCCGAGATGTCGGGCACGCTTCGTTTGGGGTCGTCACCAACGATCGGGCCTTACCTGCTGCCGCGGGTGCTGCGGCAGTTGCATCAGAGCTATCCTGACCTCAAGCTGGTGATCCGCGACAGCACCCCCAAGGAATTGGTTGAGGATCTGATCGCAGGGCGTCACGACATGATTCTGACACAGCTGCCGGTGCCCGGTGATAACCTTCGGCTGCGCACCCTTTTTCGCGAACCGCTCAGCCTGGCAGTGGCGCGAGAGCATCCGTTGGCCGAGCGCAAACAGGCGGTGCGGGCGGATCTGTCGGGGGAGAGCCTGCTCAGCCTCAGTCCGGCGTTTGCGCTGCATACTCAGGTCACGGGGTTGGGCGTCGATACCGGCGCCACCTTGCGGAATGATTTCGAGGGCACGAGCCTAGATGCGCTGCGCCAGATGGTGTCGTTGGGCATGGGGGTGACGCTGCTGCCTGCGCTCTACGTGCGGTCCGAGGTCAACCTGCGTGATCCCGATGTCTCGGTCTTGGATCTGCGCCCGCCGCTTTATCGGCAGATTGGGTTGGCCTGGCGCGCAGCCAGCGGCGAACCACCAGCTTTTGCGCGCTTTGCAGATCTGATCCGCGACGTTGTGCGGGCAGAGTTCGCCGCTGAGGTCACGCTGACCTCTTAGCGCGCCAGGTTGGGGCGAAAGCGCATCTTGGCCTTCCTGGCTTTGGGCAGATGCCGGTTCAGCCGCGTGTTGATCATGCCAAAGATGCCCACGATCACCAGCGTGAGCAGGATGAAGTAGAAGGCGAGAATAGGGTAGGGCACAAACGGGTTGAACGTCTTGTCCGCAAAATAGCTGGCGTAATACAGCGCATCGCCCTTTTGCCGCCAGGCCGGGAAAGCCGAAAAGAACACGAGCGTCGTGGCGTGGAACAGAAAGATCGCCTCGTTCGTGTAGGCAGGCCAGGCCAGACGCAGCATGGTGGGCCAGATGATGCGGCGGAACCGCGCCCAGCCCGACATGCCATAGGCATCCGCCGCCTCGACGTCGCCCTTGGGGATCGAGCGCAGCGCGCCGTAAAAGATCTCACCCGAATAGGCAGCAGTGTTGAAGAACAGCACAATCAGCGCCCCCAGCCAGGCCGAGGTGAAGGCGTCAAACATCGGATAAGCCTTCTTCAGAGACAGGAAGAAGAAGTAGGCAAAGAAGAACTGAATAAAGAGCGGCGAGCCTCGGAAGATGAAGATGAACCATTCCGACGGTTTACGCAGCCAGATGTTGCTCGATGCCTTGCCAAGCGCCAGGGCGGTGGCAAAGAAAAACCCGGTCACCAGTGCCATCACGCCGAAATAGACGTTCCAGATCATGCCTGACCCGATCAGGGTGAACTGTTCGCATAAGGTAAAGTCGGTCTTGGGCAGCAGGCGCTCGCCATAGCCAAGGGAACGCAGGCCATAGTCCTGGATGGTCTGAAGACAGCTCATGCCACGGCCTCCTTGCGTTGCGCTTCTCCGCCTGTGGTGGCCTGTCCGTGGCTGAGCTTTTGCATCAGACGCTCCAGCGCGATCTCGGACACACGGGTGAAGGCCAGGTAGAACACCAGCAGGAACAAGAAGTACCACATGCGCCAGTCACCATGCGGGTACGCGGTGAACTTGGATGTCTTGGTGCCACCCAGCTCGCGCGCCCAATAGACGATGTCTTCGACGCCCAGCAGGAACAACAGCGGCGTGGCTTTGATCAACACCATCCAGAGGTTCGACAGACCGGGCAGGGCATAGACCCACATCTGTGGTACCAGAACGCGCCAGAACGTCTGGCGGCGGGACATGCCGTAAGCCTCAGCCGTTTCCAGTTGGGCATGGGGCACGGCACGCATGCCGCCAAAGAGCACGTTGGCAGCAAAGGCGCCAAAGACGATGGCAAAGGTGATGACGGCGAGGAAAAAGCCGTATGTTTCATGGACCCATTCGGGCGAGGTGCCCAGGGGCAGTTTGGCCTGCGCGCAGACCAGAAAATCGTTGCCTTGCCGGATCGGGTCAGTCCAATCGGGGCAGAGGATTTGGTGCCGCGTCCATTCGAATGCCTGATCCAATGCGATGACAAAGAACAGGAAAAACGCAATGTCCGGCACACCGCGCACGATGGCGATGTACCCCTTGCCCAGCCAGCTTACGGGCGGAATATGCGACCGGGCCGACATGGCCCCCGCAAAGCCAAAGGCCAGCGCCACGGGCGCGGTGATGGCCAGAAGGGCCAGAACCTTGATGAAGGACAGGTAGAACGACATGTGCACGCCGTTGGTCAGATAGCACGAGAACCAACGAAAGGTGCCAAGCGTGTCAGGATCGGCGCAGTAGGAAAACATCAAGTCAGCCTTGGGCGGGGCAGGTTTGGCGATCGGGCACGATCAGCCAAAGAAACGGTCCCGCACATGATGTGCGGGACCGCAAGACGCAAAGATCAGTAGGTGCGGGTGTCTTCGCCGAACCACTTGATCAGCAATGCGTTCAGCGAGCCGTCCTCTTTCATCGAGGTGATGGCTGCGTCAAACTTGCCGCGCAGTTCGCCGTCGGATTCACGCAGGCCCATGCCAACGCCACCGCCCAGCGGAACCGGGTCGCCAACAAAGACCAGCTCGCCGTTCGATTCTTCGACCAACGGGGTCAGATAGTCACGGTCGGCCAGAACGGCATCTGCTTCGCCGTTGCGTACGGCTGCGATTGTTTCTTCCGGAGTTGCAAACTCAACCAGAGTTGCACCGGATTCGGCCACGTGACCCGCCTGGATGGTTGCGGTCTGAGCAGCCACAACGCCACCGGTCACGTCAGCACCTTCGGCCGCGGCAACATAGGCCGACGCCGCGGGGGGCTGATAGTTCTGAGTGAAGTCGATGACTTCGTCACGCTCGGCGGTGATCGACATGCCGGCGATGATGGTGTCGTAGTTGCCCGAGACCAGGTTCGGAATGATCGAATCCCAGTCGTTCTTGACCCACTCGCAGGTCAGACCGGCGCGTTTGCACATCTCATCGCCCAACTCACGCTCAAAGCCGTCGATCTCGCCGGCGTCATTGATGAAGTTGTACGGAGGGTAGGCGCCTTCGGTGCCCATGCGGACGGTGTCGGCCATCGCCATACCGGCAGTCAGTGCCAGTGCAGCCGTGGTCAGGATCAGTTTTTTCATCTGTAGCTCCCCGTTGGTGGTTGTTTTTACAGTTTATGCAGCCTGCGTGGCGGAAAGAAAGCCCTGCAGGCGTTCGGATTTGGGTGCGCCGAACAACTCGTCCGGCGTGCCCTCTTCTTCGATCAGCCCCTGGTGCAGGAACACCACGTGGCTGGAAATATCAGCGGCCATTTTCATGTCATGGGTCACGATGATCATCGTGCGCCCCTCGGCCGCCAGATCCTTGATAACCTTGATCACTTCCTGTTCCAGCTCGGGGTCAAGCGCCGATGTGGGCTCGTCAAAGAGCAGCGCCTCTGGCTCCATGCACAAGCCGCGCGCGATGGCGGCACGCTGTTGCTGGCCACCCGACAGCTGTGCCGGATAGACGTCGCATTTGTCGCCAATGCCCACCTGATGCAGGTACTTGCGCGCGCTTTCCTCGACCTCGGCTTTGTCGCGGCCCAGTACTGTGACCGGCGCCTCCATCACGTTTTGCAGGATGGTCATATGAGCCCACAGGTTGAACTGCTGGAACACCATCGACAGGTTTGTGCGGATGCGCAGAACCTGTTTGGGATCGGCAGGGCGACGCCCGTGGTGTTCACCCTTCCATGCGACCGGCTCGCCCTTGAACAGGATCTCGCCCTGTTGGCTGTCTTCCAACAGGTTGCAGCAGCGCAGCAGTGTGGACTTTCCCGAGCCTGACGATCCGATCAGTGAAACAACGTCGCCCCGGTGGGCCGTGATATCGACACCTTTGAGCACTTCGAGCTGGCCAAAGCTTTTGTGCAGGTTCTTGATCTGGATGACAGGAGGTGTGTCTGACACGTGGAATCCGAAGGTTTGTACCGGTTTTGATGGGCTAATAGGGCTGAATTTTTGTCGCAATGCAACTTGCAAAACGAATGTTTCGCCCCGGAAAGCGCCGAATTGACCATACGGAACTGTCTTTTTAGTCGGGCGAAGGCGGTGTTGGGACAGCCAAATACACCTCTGCGGGTATGTCGATCAGCCCCCGGATGTGCAGCAACTGCCGCGTGTCCTCATCCATCGCGGCAATCGCGGCCCGAACGGCGGCCGCGATCGGGGCCGGATCGCGGGATTGGGCGGTGACGTAAGGCAAGGTTGGCGTGGGGTCCGTGCTGGTCACAACGCGCAGTTTGCCCGCCAGATCCGGTTGATGTTCGGTTAGCAGAACCCATGTCAGCGCATCCAAGGCGGCAAGGTCCGCGCGCTCATCGGCCACCGCCTGAGCCGACAGGGCATGGCCACCTGATTGCAGTAGAGTGTCCACCGTCAATCCCAGAGAGTGCAGATGTGTCGTTGGCGCCGCCCATCCCGATTGCGACAACGGCTCGTTATAGGCGAATGTGCCGGTCACCAATTCGTCCAGCGGACGGGGATCATCCGAGCGCGCCACAAAGGTCGAGTAGTAGTAGCCGGGTGGGCAGTCGGGCAGGCCATAATCCGGCGTACCGATCAAGGTAACCGTGCCATGCAGCTTGGTGCGATAGGGCATACCGCAGGTCTGTGAAAACACCATGCTTGGGTCATGCCAGATGTCCCAGAAGTCCCGGTTCCGGTCCAGGGTCTCGGGGCCGTCCCCCAAATGCGCGCGGATCGCGGCCCAAAAGGTGTCATTGGCGTCTTGCAGGGCGGGCATGTCATACATGCCGAGCATCGCGGTCATGAACGGGCCGCTTTTTGCCGGGCAAGCGCCGAATCGCGGTCATTCACACCCAGCAGGTTGGCCACCAGGCGTAGCAGCGCGTCTTCTTCCTCGGCTCGTTCGCCATCGGCCAGAACCACTGACCACAGCGCCTCGACCACGGCGCGACGGTCCTCATAAGCCACTGCATCCTTGATCGCGCGGGTAAATCGCACGGTGTCAGGGGCTTCGGACTCCAACCCTTCGGCCTGCGAGCGCAGACCTGCCGCCTCGAACGGAGACATGCCATAGCGCGCCGCGGTGATGCGGTCGATGCGGGCCATCTCTTCGGGGGCGTAATCATTGTCCGACTTGGCAATGCGCACCAAAAGCGCGGTCAGCGCAAGGCGGGCATCTTCGTCAGGAAGTTGGGCGGGCTCCGGCTGCGTCAGCCGCGTCAGAAAATCACGAAACATGTTGAAAGGTATAGGTGCGCTATTGCGCTGCGCCAAGAGGGACCGTGGTTCGCGCTCAGACTTTTTCCATCGCGCGGCGGCGGGCTGCTTCGCTGTCCTTGAAGCTCAACCCCATGGCGATTCGCGCCTCTTCGACGATCTTGATCTCGCCTTCCTGCTGCTCCCCGTCGGCCAGAACAACCTCCCACAGGGCGTCCAGTGCGGCCATACGTTCCTCAAGTCCCGTGGTCTCGCGGATCAGGCGGCCAAAGGTGTCGGTTTCGGGGGCTGCGGCATGCAGTTTTTCGCAAGTGGCACGCACTTTTGCGGCCTCGATCGCGTTGTGCTGATAAAGACGGGCCAGAATGCGGTCGATCAGGCTGATCTCTTCGAGCTGGTAATCCCGGTCGGACTGCGCCACGCGCACAAGCAAGGCCCCCAAGGCCAACTCGGCATCCGGGTCGGGCAACGGGGCAGGGTCAGATGGGCGAAACGCCTGGAAAAACTTCTTCAGCATGATCTGAAATTACCCCATATTTTGCGTCTCGCCAAGCGTGAACTACCCGGTGTAGCCTTTGATGATGACAAGATCGCCCGTTGAAACCGGATCGCGAATGTCCTTGGCGGCTTGATAACCGATACTCTCATAACACTCGATCGCCTTTTCATAGCTTTCGAATTCCAACACGACGGTGCGCGCGCGTGCGTGACCTTCGCGGACTTGCTGGTCGCCGCCACGCACCAGAAATCTGGCGCCATATTCCGCAAACGGCGCGGCGTTTGCCGCGATATAATTCTTGTAAGTCTCCATGTCGTCCACATCGACATGCGCCACCCAATACCCTTTGGCCATCTCAAGCTCCCTGATGCAATCAGGCGCAGAGTGGCGTGAGGGTGGTCAAATGGCAACCGCTCTTGTCCCACGGGACAAGGCGGTTCGCTCTTTCGAACATCCCCTGGGGAAGGCCGATGCGATGGGGCGCGCGCGCCCCGTCAACAGATCAAACCAGACGCGAGGTGTCCTTGGCTGCGCGTACAAAATCCGCAAACAGAGGATGAGGCGCAAAGGGTTTGGATTTCAGCTCGGGGTGGAACTGCACCCCGATGAACCACGGATGGTCTGCCCATTCCACAATCTCGGGCAGGCGACCGTCGGGGGACATCCCCGAGAATTTCAGGCCGGCAGCTTCCAGCTTCTCGCGGTATTTGATGTCCACCTCATAGCGGTGGCGGTGACGCTCCTCGATGCTGGTGGTCCCGTAAACTTCGGCCACTTTCGAGCTTTCGGACAGGGCCGCGTCATAGGCCCCAAGGCGCATGGTCCCGCCCTTGTCGTCATTGGCCTTGCGCTGAACGGTGTGGTTGCCCTGTACCCATTCCTTCAGGTGATAAACCACGGGCTCGAATCGTTTCTCGCCCGCTTCGTGGTCGAATTCCTCGGACCCTGCGGTCTTGATTCCCGCCACATTGCGCGCGGCCTCGATAACGGCCATCTGCATGCCCAGGCAGATGCCCAGGTAGGGGATCTTTCGGCTGCGGGCAAACTCGGCCGCTTTGATCTTGCCTTCGGTGCCACGTTCGCCAAAACCACCGGGCACCAGGATTGCATGGAACCCTTCCAGATGGGGTGCCGCGTCGCTTTGGTCGAACACTTCGGCATCCACCCAGGACACGTTCACCTTGACCCGGTTGGCCATCCCACCATGGGTCAGCGCCTCTTTGATCGACTTATAGGCATCTTCGAGCTGCGTGTATTTGCCGACGATGGCAACGTTCACTTCACCATCGGTGTTGTGGATGCGGTCCTTGACGTCGTTCCAGGTGGCCAGATCGGGCTTGGGTGCGGGCGAGATGTTGAAGGCGTCCAAGACCGCCTGATCCAATCCCTGCTCATGATAGGCCAGCGGCGCTTCATAGATCGAACCCAAGTCATAGGCCGCCACTACGGCTTCTTTCCGAACGTTACAGAAGAGCGCGATTTTCTCACGCTCCTTGTCCGGGATCGGCTGTTCCGAGCGGCAGACCAGAATGTCGGGCGCGATACCGATGGATTGCAGTTCCTTGACCGAGTGCTGGGTGGGTTTTGTTTTCAACTCACCCGAGGCTGCCAAATAGGGCAGCAGGGTCAGGTGCATGAAAATGCACTGGCCGCGCGGTTTGTCGTGGCTGAACTGACGGATGGCTTCGAAAAACGGCAGGCCTTCGATATCGCCAACGGTGCCGCCGATCTCGCACAGCATGAAATCGACCTCATCCTCGCCGATCGAGATGAAGTCCTTGATCTCGTTGGTGACATGCGGAACCACCTGGATCGTCTTGCCCAGGTAATCACCGCGGCGCTCTTTCTCGAGCACGTTGGAATAGATCCGACCCGACGACACCGAGTCGGTCTTGCGGGCAGGCACACCGGTGAAACGCTCGTAATGGCCCAGGTCCAGGTCGGTTTCCGCGCCATCGTCGGTCACGAACACTTCGCCATGCTCAAAGGGCGACATCGTGCCAGGGTCAACGTTCAGATAGGGGTCCAGCTTGCGCAGGCGGACTGAATAGCCACGTGCTTGCAGCAGCGATCCCAGGGCGGCTGACGCCAGACCCTTGCCAAGCGAAGAAACAACACCGCCAGTGATGAAGATAAAACGCGCCATGAGTTTTCGGCTGCCCCCGTGAGTGGTCAAAATTCAGGTGCCCGGTGGCCTCGAACACATGCTCAAAAACCACTGCATCACGGGACTTCACACATAAAGGATTCGCGCGCCTAACGCAAGAGAACCGCAAGATGCTGTTGCGGTTCTCATCCATAATTCAAGGTGTAGTGGTTCAGTCGGCTTTGGGAACCAGCGGTGCGTTGTCGCCTTGTGTGGGCGGCAACAGGTCGGACCCTGCCGGAACGTCAGGTGTGCTCTGCTCGGATGCAGGTGCGGGAACGCCCAGACGGTCGATAACCGACGAGCCTGCGGACTTCTGCGCGGCCAGGATGGTCAGCGTGATCGAAGTCACGATGAAGGCCGCTGCCAGAATCCAGGTCAACTTTCCAAGCGCCGTGGCCGCTGCGCGACCCGAAACGGCACCGCCGCCACCGCCGCCCATGCCCAGACCCCCGCCCTCGGACCGCTGCATCAAAACGACGGCGATCAGGCCAAGAGCCAGGAGAAGGTGAATGATGAGGACGACGTTTTCCATGGAGACCCTGCAGAGCGTGGTATGTACCGCGCGGTATGTAGGCAAGTTTGCGGTCAGGGGCAAGGGAGGAGTTTGCCATCACGTGGCGTGATCAACCCTATCACGGATTTGACACTGGACTTGGGGCGATGGTGGTTCAATCATGCGACGTATGCCACATGATGATCACGACCACCCGCACGCCCTGTTGCCGCCCGAGCCCGCCCTGCGGGTCAAGGCGCTGGAAACGATTCTCACCCGCAAAGGGCTCATTGACCCGGCTGCTTTGGATGAGTTGATCGATACTTACGAAAATCGCATCGGTCCCAAGAACGGTGCACGCGTTGTTGCGCGAGCCTGGACGGACCCGGAGTTCAAGGCCGCGTTGCTGGCAGATGCCACGCCGGTGGTGGCCGACCTAGGGTATTATGGGCGTCAGGGCGAACACATGGTGGTGGTCGAAAACACGCCTGAGCAGCACAACATGGTCGTGTGTACCTTGTGCAGTTGTTACCCGTGGCCTTTGCTGGGCATCCCGCCGGGCTGGTACAAATCCGACGCCTACCGCGCCCGCGCGGTGCGCGAGCCGCGCAAGGTGTTGGCGGATTTTGGGGTGACCCTGCCCAAGGGCACATCCGTGCGGGTGTGGGATTCAACGGCCGAGGTGCGGTATCTGGTGCTGCCTATGCGCCCAGACGGCACGGAGGGCCTGTCGGAGGACGAGCTTGCCGAACTGGTGACCCGCGACAGCATGATCGGCACAGGCTTGGCAGGGGGCCCGTCATGACTCGCGTGCATGACATGGGTGGACGGTTCGGCGATGGACCTGTGGTGCCGGATGCCAAAGGTGATCCGGTGTTCGAAAAGGACTGGCACGCACGGGCGTTGGCGGTGACGCTGGCTTCGGGCGCGTTGGGCAAGTGGAACATCGATGTTTCGCGCCATGCGCGAGAGCGGCTGTCGCCCAAGGATTACACGCGCTTTAGTTATTACGAGAAATGGATCTCGGGGCTTGCGGATCTGCTGGTGGAAACCGGAGTTCTGACACTGGAGGACTTGAAGGGAGAGGGTGGAGATGCCCCACACCCCCTGGCGCATAAGGCGATGACGGCAGAGGCCGTGCCGAGTGTCCTGGCCAAGGGCGGCCCGGCGGATCGTCCGTCGAATGTGGCTCCGGCCTTTGTCGTAGGGCAGGAGGTTCGAACCACGCGGCCTGCGGCGAACAGATTTGTAGATGGTGGGCACACGCGGTTGCCTGCGTATGCCCAAGGGGCATTGGGGCGCGTGTTGCTGAGGCATGGCGCTCATGTTTTGCCCGACAGCAATGCGCATGGACTGGGAGAGGCCCCTGAACCGCTTTATGCGGTGGTGTTTCCGGCAACCGAGCTTTGGGCCGATGCGGAAAGCCCGGATGACGAGGTGGTGCTGGATTTGTGGCAAAGCTATCTGGAGCCGGTATGAGTGACTGC
Organism: Falsiruegeria mediterranea M17; assembly: GCF_900302455.1. Lineage (GTDB taxonomy): Bacteria > Pseudomonadota > Alphaproteobacteria > Rhodobacterales > Rhodobacteraceae > Falsiruegeria > Falsiruegeria mediterranea. Next base: position 342,906 of record NZ_ONZG01000002.1, on the reverse strand, counting down.
GTGACACACAGTGCACCCGAGCCGGTTTTTGCTGAGCCCTGGCATGCGCAGGTCTTTGCTCTGACAGTACATCTGAACGAGACCGGGAGGTTTGCCTGGCCCGACTGGGCGGAACGGTTTTCTGCCACCTTGAAACGGCACGGATTGTCGCGCGAGTTGGATGGGGGCGATGATTACTTTTACGCCTGGCTTGAAACGCTGGAGGCGGTTCTGGACGAAGATGGCGGGGCGTTGAGGGGCGAGGTTTCCCCGGTCAAGGACGCCTGGGAAGAGGCCTATCTGACCACGCCGCACGGCGCACCGGTGTCGCTGGGCCGTTAGGCGGGCGCGCTGTCCGCCCCATCGAGGGGCGAACACCGCGGCGTGGCCAGCGGCCACGCGGGCGTGCTCAGAACGTCACGCAGATGATTTGGGTTTGGTAAGTGAGGTGCATGTCGCCACCCGTGATCAATGCGGTATCTCCGGGGTGAAGGGTGGATCCGTTCAAATCGACCGCCCCGGTGAGTCCGTGAATGGCATGATCTGTTGGCGCCAGCGCCAGTGTTTGCGGCCCTTGGTGAAGCCTTACGGACGGTGTGACCTGCTGCGAGTTGAAGATGAGGTTGAAGTTTCGGACCGGGCCATCGTTCAGGCGCCCCTCGACCGGTAGATCCCCGGCGAAGGCTAGTGGTTGGTGGGGCAGGGCGTGCAGCGTCGTCTTGGCCGCGTGGAGCGTCATACCACGCCCTTCAATCACGGTCAGGATGCGCGACAGGCCCGGAAAAGACGAAAAGGGACCGTCCCGATCCACGTCAGCAATGCTCAGGCGCCAGTGCACGTCACCACTGCTAGCATGGCTGGCGATCTCGTGCGTGATGCCGCCGCCGTTCTTCCACGGCGTTGGCACAAGATCAGCTGCCTTGATGATACGTGTCATCCGCCGGGTTCAGTCGCGGGAACGGGGCCGTGAGGTCAGCCCTGCCTTTTGCAGGAACCGGCGCAAACCGGCGCGGGTGGGCAAGGCCAGGCGCGGCGCGCGCAGCCGGGGTTTGCCTGCCAGCCGGTTGAACTCGTGCACGTCGATGATCTTTTCAGCACAGCCGCAGCCTTCGCCTAGGCCGACCTTGGTGTAGTAGAACTGTTCGAAGTTTTGCTCAGACTTACTCATCCACATCATCCACATCGCTCTGCCCGGCCAGTTGGCGCCGGACGTGGCTCCAGCTTAGACCGATTCCCAGAACGATGGACAGGGCCAGGATGCCCAGCCAGACCTGCACATTCTTGTTATCCAGCTGCAGCAGACCGAAATCGTAGAGCACCCAAAGCAGGGCTGCGACAACGGCAGTGACAAGAACCATGCCAAACCCGCCGATCGAGCGCAGGGTGGCCCGGATGTATATGATGTAACCGATTGTCAGGATCAGCCCGAGCAGGACCGCCACGGACAAATGCGCCTGATAATTCTCGATGGTCCAGCGGACATAGTTCCAGTCCGTCGGATTATAGGTCAGCGTCAGCAGCGCGAACGCAAACAGCCATCGCAGAAACATGCCCATAAAAAATCACCGCCACATCTTTTTTGTCGCGCAGAATCGCTGAAATGGACGCAGCTGTCCAGTGTTTCGGCGACCCTGCGGCGAATTTGCGGTTTCACTGTTGCATGCGCCTATGTATATGAACGCGGGTTTGATACTTCGCAGCAAAGGACCGGATATGGCCAATGTCGTAGTAGTCGGCGCCCAGTGGGGCGACGAGGGTAAGGGCAAGATCGTGGATTGGCTCAGCGAACGTGCTGATGTGATTGCGCGGTTCCAGGGCGGTCACAACGCCGGTCATACCCTTGTGATCGACAGCAAGGTCTACAAGCTGCACGCTTTGCCGTCCGGCGTCGTGCGTGGCGGCAAGCTGAGCGTGATCGGCAACGGTGTGGTGCTTGATCCCTGGCACCTGATCAAGGAAATCGAAACCGTGCAGGCGCAGGGTGTCGAGATCACGCCCGAGACGCTGATGATTGCCGAGAACACGCCGCTGATTCTGCCGATCCATGGCGAGCTTGATCGCGCGCGGGAAGAAGCTGCCAGCAAGGGCACCAAGATCGGCACCACCGGTCGCGGTATCGGCCCGTGCTACGAGGACAAGGTCGGGCGTCGTGCGATACGCGTTGCCGACCTGGCGGACGAGGCAACACTTGAGGCGCGCGTCGACCGCGCGCTGCAGCACCACGACCCGCTGCGCAAGGGCCTGGGCATCGAAGCGGTGGATCGCGATGCGCTGATCGCGCAACTCATGGAAATCGCGCCGAAAATCCTGCCCTTTGCTGCACCTGTCTGGAAGGTGCTGAATGATAAACGCAAAGCAGGCAAGCGGATCCTGTTCGAAGGCGCGCAGGGTGCTTTGCTGGACATCGACTTTGGCACTTATCCGTTTGTCACCTCGTCCAATGTGATCTCGGGTCAGGCCGCCACGGGTGTGGGCATTGGCCCGAATTCGATCGACTTTGTTCTGGGCATCGTCAAAGCCTATACCACCCGCGTGGGGGAAGGCCCGTTTCCGACCGAGCTGCATGATGACGACGGTCAGCGGTTGGGCGAGCGCGGACATGAGTTTGGCACCACCACGGGCCGCAAGCGTCGCTGTGGCTGGTTCGACGCAGCTCTGCTGCGCCAAACCTGCGCCACCAGCGGTGTGAGCGGTATTGCCCTGACCAAGCTGGACGTGCTCGACGGGTTCGAGACACTGAAAATCTGCGTGGGCTATGATCTGGACGGTGAGCGTCTGGACTATCTGCCGACCGCTGCGGATCAGCAAGCGCGCTGCACGCCCATCTACGAAGAGATGCCAGGATGGAGCGAATCCACCGAAGGGGCACGCAGCTGGGCCGAGCTGCCTGCGAACGCGATCAAGTATGTGCGCAGGGTCGAAGAGTTGATCGACTGCCCTGTTGCGCTACTCTCTACCTCGCCCGAACGTGAGGACACCATTCTTGTCACGGACCCCTTTGCAGACTGATGGCTGATCAAAAGAAACCCGGACTAAGCTACAAGGCCCGCCGTCGGTGGGCCCTTGTGATCCTTTTGCTTGGGATGCCGATCTACATCATCATGGTGGTGTTTGTCCTGAGCTTGCTGAACCGTCCGCCGATCTGGTTGGAGTTGTTGGTCTACATTGGCTTGGGGATTGCATGGGTGTTGCCCTTCAAGGCGGTGTTCCGTGGGGTAGGGCAAGCTGATCCGGACGCACAGGATGATCACAAAACGTGACTTTGGCGCGTTGATCCCAAAAGGCCCCTGATTATCTGGTGCCTTTTTTGTGTGAATAGATGCGCTCCCACCCAGCGGTCAGGCGACGCTCCGGGGGCGCTCCCGCACCCGGGCCAACCTGACTGCGTCAGCTCAGCGAACGGCTTTGGGCCAGGCGCCGCGCTGCGCGCGGCGCGGTCCCTTCAAGACGCACGCTTTCGTCGGATGCGGCGAGTGACGGTCGCGCCCAGAAATACCTGCCGAGCGAAGCGAGGCCCGGCCCAACGGGAGGAGGTGCCCCGCAAGGGGCATCGACGACGGGCGGGAGGGCTTGTGGCGATTGTACCGTCCCAAGAGGCGTGGACACGTTGATTTCCTTGGTTTCTGTGTTTTGTGGTTTTGGAGGGGATGGCGCTAAAAACACATGGCCGACCTTGATGAAAGACCGGCGTGGCGCCGATTGTGCGTGAAAAAATGCAAAAAGAGCCGCTCAATGGAGCGGCTCTTTTTTGCAAATTTCAGGGGTTTACCCAGCAGCGCGTTTGTTTGGATGGAACCCGATGTCACCCGAGGCCACAAAGCGCCCCCCGCCTGCTTTCTCGATCTTGCCGTCACGGAGCAGCTGACCAAACGACCGCAGGCCGTCTTCGCGGTTGAAGCTTTGATTGTCCAACTGCCGCACCTTGTTCATCAGCTGCGGGCGCGAAAACTGCTCGCGACCTTCGACAAACGACATGTAGGCGGCCGCCGCCTCCAACAGATCGGGCAGGGTCACGGCGCCTTTTTCCGATGCGTATTCAGCAAATCCTTTGCCGGTCTCTCCTGTCGTCTCATCTGCGACTACCGAAGCCACGCGGCGCGGGCGAACAGCACCACGATTCTGGCTCTCGCTCGGAACGTCAATCCGCTGTTCGGCCACAAGTTTGAGCGGTGCCGGACGTTCGCCACCTGCGCGCGGGCGGGGGCTGGATGCCTTGGCCGTGGGACGACGGGGGCGCACGACACTCGCCAGATCTTCGCGATAGTCATCGTCGCTGGTGTGGGTGCCAACGGTACCGCCAGCAGAGCGTTCCGCATGGGCAGCCGCAACGGCAGCACGCAGATGCGTGTAAGCTTCGCGCGAGGATGACGTGTCGGGATCGTCCAGTTTTTCGTCAGCGGTTGCCATCAGGCGGGACAGGTCATCGTCGTCGGCCTCCAGCTTGGGCGCGTCGTCCTGCGAAACGGCAACAGGCACGATGGCAGGGTCTTCGGCGTTATCGTCCCCGTCGTCGAACTCTGCTTCCTGTGCTTCGGTCGCATCCTGGGCCATCTTTTCGGGCGCAGCTTCCATCGAAGGAAGCTCATCTTCCTCGTCTTTGGATTGCGCGTTCAGCTCTGCTTCGACTGCAGCCAGTTCCCGCATCAGGTCGGCCTCGTCTTCGGGCAAAAGCGAACTGCCGCTTGCCGCGTCATCTTGTGCGGCTTCGACCTCTACGTCGTCTGCATCGCTGTCATCGTCTGCAGCCTGCAACTCGCCTGCGGCAATCGCCGCCTCAAGATCGCTGCGCTTGACCTTCAGCACGCGGGCCTTGGGGTGCGCAGGCTTTTCAGCGGGTTCGTCCGAGCTCAGGATATTGTCCAGCTCGTCCTCGGCGTCATCAGCGTCATCGTCCAGATCGGAGAACAGGGCGTCCTCTTGCGCTGCCCCATCGGCTTCGACCTCCTCTTCGGCATCCAGCTTGCCCAAGATGGCGGAAACATCGTCTTCCTCCTCCTCTTCGGCCTTGGCTTCGTCGTCTGCCTGCAGCGCAGCATTCAAACCGGACGCTGCGGCAGTGACCACGTCTTCGGCGTGCTCATCTTCGGCGTAGGTCTCGGTTTTGGCGGCTTTTTCGTTGCGGGACACCACGGCGCGGATCCGCTGAAGTTTTGCGGCGATGCTGTCGGCGGCCGGGACGGTGTCGTCTTTTTCAACCGGCTCGGCTTCGACTACGGGAACGTCGGCCTCGGGGTCGGCCACGCGGGCGGCAATCGCAGCCAGGGCGGCGTCTTCGTCGTTGTCATCTGCCGTATCGGTGACGGCTTCGGCGACCTCATCTGCGGTATCTTCGTCAGCCGCGTCTTCGATCTCGACCTTGGGTGCGTCTTCAACCTCAGCAGTGATCGGGGCCTCATCAGCAACAGCTTCGAGCTCCACGTCGTCTTGCTGGTCATCTGCCTCGGGCTGGGCTTCAGCAACAGGCTCTTCCTCGCGCTGGTCGTCCATTTCCTCTGCGTCGTCGTCCTGGACTGTGTCCTCGGCAATCTCAGCAACCGATGCTTCGGCGTTGATACCTGCAACCGGTGCTTCGACAGGGGTCTCTTCTGAACGTGGTGCCTCGGTAGGTTCTTCGGCAGAAACCTCTTCCACAACCTCTTCAACAGCTTCCGCGGCAGGCGCGTCATCGGGGCTTTTCTCGGCAACGGCTGGAGCTTCCTCGGGCTCGGCTTCGGCAACAGGGGCCGCCTCGACCGGGGCCACTTCGGGCTCGACAACGGGGGCTGGTGTGGGCTCGGGCTGGGCCTCGACCACTGCGGCTGCGGCTGGGGGAGCAACGGGTGCGGCTGCGGCTGGGGCAGTAACGGGTGCGGCTTCGGCGGCGCGCAGGACAATCCCCTTGGCGTCGGTGTGAGCCTCAACTTGTCGAGAAATCTCGCGCTGGGCGATCCGCGCCAGCATGTCAGCGTCGGGCTGGGGTGGTTCCGCCCCGAAATAGCGATCGTCTGCAGCCAAATCCCTAAAGTACTCGGCAATGGCTTTCATGGTGTCGAAAGAGTCGTCAAACCCCTCCAACGTGCAGGAAAATGTCCCGTATGAGACGGTCAATACCTTGTTGTTCTGTACCATGGGATGCTCGTCCTCTACATACTTATGGCAACCCGTTTACCATTCCCGAGGCGTCAATTTCGGCCCGAATCTGTGCAATTGAGCGTATCATTTTGTGACCAGATTGTGTCTCGTTTCCTAAATAAGGCTAAATCGACATATGAAACCCCCCATTGTTGAGCAATCTGAACCAATCACGCTGATTGGCGGCGGAGATGTCGGGGAAAACGACCTTAACCTTGTTTTACCGGTCGCCCCGACGCTTGTGGCAGCCGATGGTGGGGCTGATCAGGCCTTGGCCCGGGGACATATGCCTCAGGCCGTGATCGGGGATTTCGACTCCATCTCGGACGACGTTCGGCGTCAGATCCCATCCGAGCGGCTGTTTCCGGTGCGAGAACAAGAAACCACCGATTTCGACAAGGCGTTGCGTTACGTTCGTGCCCCGCTCGTGGTGGGGGTGGGGTTCTTGGGCGGGCGTGTTGACCATCAGTTGGCGGTGCTCAACACATTGGTGCGCAAGGCTGCGACGCCTTGTGTCCTGTTGGGAGCGCATGAGGTTCTGTTTCATGCTCCACCCCGGATCGAGCTGGCATTGGAGCCCGGCGGCGTGGTGTCATTGTTTCCTTTGGCGCGCGTAAAGGGGAGGTCGGCAGGGCTGGAATGGTCGATTGATCAGCTGACGTTTGACCCCTCGGGGCAGATCGGCACGTCGAACCGCAGCACAGGGCCGGTGACGTTGGAAATGGACCAGCCGGGGCTTTTGGTCATGGTGCCACGCGGCGCCTTTGATCTGGTCATGCAGGCGTTTCGTTCAACTCGGCACGTGCCGTGGCCCGCTCACGCAGGATGATGTAAAGGCCGGCTGCAATCGTGATGCAGATGCCGACACTGGCCAGGCCATTGGGCAGATCGCTGAAAATCAGCCAGCCGATGACCGTAGCCACAGGGATTTCGAGATACTGCATCGGGGCCAATGTGGCCGAGGGCGCATAGCGCAGCGACCAGGTCATCAGCAGATGCGCCAGCGTGCCCAGAAGCCCGATCGCCAGCATCAGCCAACTGGTTGTCACGTCTGGCATCACCAGCGTCAGCGGCTCGACCCCCATGTTCTGACCGACTAGCAGAGCGGGCAAGAGCACGACCGAGGCCATCACTCCGGAAACCGCCTGCAGGCCAACGGGATCGGTGTCTTTGGCCAATTGGCGGGTCACCAACATGAAGAGCGAAAAGACGACGGCCACCACCAGAGGCAGCAGGGCAGGCCAGCCAACCTCGACAAAGCTGGGCTGGATCACCAGAAGCGTGCCGATGAAGCCAACGATGCAAGCCCCAAGGCGCCGCGCGCCCACTTCTTCGTCCAGGACGTATTTACCCAGAAGCAACATGATGAAAGGCATGACAAAGGCAATCGCCACGGCATCGGCCAGCGGCAGGTATTGCAGCGCCGTGAACATTGCGCCGATGCCGACGATGTGCAGAACCGTGCGCAGGGCCGTCAGTCGCAACAGCCGACCACGGATGCGCCAGGGGCGCCGCGTCACGATCACCAGCGGGATCAGGACCGCCGCCTGAACGGCAAAGCGTACCAACAACAGTTCTCCCAGTGGAATTGCGCCGCTCAATAGCTTGGCCACTGCGTCGCCCATGGGGGCGACGACACAAAATCCCAACATCAAAAGGATACCCAGAACGGGGCGATCATGCGACATGCCGCCACGCTAGGGAATGGTAGAACGGGGATCAACCCACCCTAGAGCTGACCTAGGGTCAGCACCCGTGATCAGCAGTTCGGAACGTTGACCGCCAACCCGCCGAGCGAGGTTTCTTTGTACTTCTCGTGCATGTCATGGCCGGTCTGGCGCATGGTCTCGATACAGGCGTCCAACGGCACGAAATGCTGCCCGTCGCCGCGCAAGGCAAGCGAGGCGGCCGAGACCGCCTTGATCGCGGCCAGTCCGTTGCGTTCGATGCACGGGACCTGGACCAGCCCTTTAACCGGGTCGCAGGTCATGCCCAGATGATGCTCCAGCGCAATCTCGGCGGCGTTTTCCACTTGCTGCGGTGTTCCGCCCATCACGGCACACAGGCCAGCCGCCGCCATCGCAGCAGCACTGCCGACCTCGGCCTGGCATCCCGCCTCGGCGCCAGAGATCGAGGCGTTGAACTTGACCAGACCACCGATGGCGGCAGCGGTGAGCAGGAAATCCTCGATGTGGGACTCAGACGCGCCGGGCACATGGTCGAGGTAATAGCGGATCACAGCGGGCAGTGTGCCGGCCGCGCCATTGGTGGGCGCGGTGACAACCTGACCACCGGCGGCGTTTTCCTCGTTCACTGCCATGGCGTAGACGCTCATCCAGTCATTGATGGTGTGCGGCGCATTCAGGTTCATGCCCCGTTCGGCCTGCAACGCATCATGGATGCCCTTGGCGCGACGGCGCACGCTCAGCCCGCCGGGCAGGATCCCGTCGGTGACCAGCCCACGCTCGATACAGCCATTCATGACCTCCCAAATCCGGGCAGAGCCTTTGGCAAAGCTGACGGCGCAGCCGCGCGAAATCTCGTTCTCGCGCTTCATCTCGGCAATCGACTTGCCGCTTTCGCCGGCCATCTCCAGCATCTCGGCGGCGGATTTGAACGGGTAGGGCACCGGATCACCCTCGTCCGTGGCCTTGCCCTCGGCCAGTTCCTCTTCGGTCAGGACAAAACCACCACCGATGGAGTAGTAGACCTGTCGCAGGATCACGTCGCCCTGCGCGTCCGTCGCCATCAGCGCCATGCCGTTGGCGTGGCCGGGCAGGGTGTTGTCGTAGTCAAAGATCAGATCGGTCTTTGGGTCAAAGTGCAGCTCAGGCAGCCCCTCGGGCGATACCGTGTGCGTCTCGACAATTGCGGCAAGCGCCGCCTCGGCCTTGTCGTGATCATAACTGTCAGGCAGGAACCCCGCGAGACCCAGAATGGTGGCGCGGTCGGTGGCGTGACCCACGCCGGTAAAGGCCAGCGAGCCATGCAGCGACCCCTTGAGCCCGTGGAATTCAAACGGTGAGGCGCGCATCAAGTCAAGGAACCGCGCGGCGGCCACCATCGGACCCATTGTATGAGAGGACGACGGGCCAACGCCCACTTTGAAAATGTCGAAGACAGAGAGAAACATATTACTGAGCTGAGCCTTCTGGAGGATTGGCGTAGATGGGTGACGTGAACGGCGTGGCGCCCAGACCTTCGGCCTCAACGGCGGCGCGTACGGCGGGGCGGGTTTCCAGCGCTTGCAGGATACGCTGCAAATGGGGTGTATCGCTGATGTTGTACCAACTGCGATCACTGCGCGCGGGGTAGAGCGCCATCCACCGCATCATGCATGCGACATAGAAGGTCATCACCGACGGCTTGTCCGCGCTGAACCAGGATGGCGACTGTTGGGCGATCGCATCCAGCAGACCAAGATGCTGCCGCAGGCGCGGGCGAATGCCTGCGCGCAAGGTTTCGGCCTGGGACGCGTCGATGTATTTTTCCGCGTAGAACAGGATGCGCAAATCGGCATGCAAGGTGTTCGAAGCAAAGAACAGCCATTTGAGGAACGCGCCGCGCTCTGCGTCTGCAGGTTTCAACTGGTCGAATGTTTCGACCAGCCACAACAGGATCGCTGCGGTTTCAAACAGTGGCCCCTGCGGCGTTTCCAGAACCGGGATCAATCCGTTGGGATTGAGCGCGCGATAGGCCGTGCTGTCCTGTGCGCGGGCTTTGCGATCCACCAACACGGCGTCAAACGGCACACCCATCTCAAGCAACGCCAGCCGGATCACCAGCGAGGCGTTGTCAGGGGCGTAATGAAGGCGCAGGTCCTGTGACATGACTTTGTCCTATCGTTGACGGGCCAAACAGGTGGGTTCGATTGCGACGTTTCCAATAAGAAACGCGCAATGTTGTGTCCAAGACTAAGGTTTATGCGCGATACAGATAAAGTGGCTGATGCTGAAAAAGAAACGCCCCTGCTCTGCAAGGTCATGTTGCTCCTGCGCCCAGTCGTGAGCTTCTTGTTCCGTCAGCGCGCCGGTTTGCCCTACAAAGGCTTCGATCAGATTCAGCAGCATCATTGTGGTGCCATCGGGTTTCAGCCGCGTGTCCCAGAATGGAATTTGATGCACGCCGTCAAAGGTGAAACCCGCATCCCGCATCATTTGCGGTAAATGCGCCGGGGTTTCGCGATGGGCCAGATGGCCGTCCCAGATGCCCAGAACATGTTGCATTCGTTCGCGATGAGGGCTGTACCACGCCAGCGTGTCCCAATGCATATCACCGATCACCAGACGTCCGCCGGGTTTCAGAACGCGCTGCACTTCGGCAAGCGCGGCCGGGATGTCTGGAATATATTCGAATACCTGGACCGAAACCGCCCCGTCAAAGCTCTGATCCTCGAACGGCATGTCATCGGCCATACCTTCGACGAAGGTGACATTTGTCTGACCAGCGCAATGTTTTGCGGCAGATGTGCGCATGTCTGTGCTTGGATCCAGGCCGGTGACATGGCCCCTTGGACCTACGGCCCTCGACAGCTCGGACGTCATCAACCCGTTGCCACAGCCCAGATCAAGGATCTTGTCACCGGGGGCAGGCGCAAGCGCATCCAGATTGGCCAACCGCCGGGTTGTGATTTCGCGGCCGCGATAGGCATTGTCCAATACCCGGGTTGTTTCCTCGTCGAAAACCAGCATCCAGATGCCTCCTTCCGTTAAGGGTGGGGATGGATGATCCTACCACAGTTTCGCTGTTCTGGCTTGCTGGGCAAAAACTGCCGCGAAACCGGCAGGAGGATGCAGGAACATTTGCAGACAAAAGAACCTCGCACCGGCGGCGGAACTGACCTATACCAGTTCCCAACTATGAGGGGGAGAGCTGCCATGACCGGAGAATTGTCGCCGATCGACAAGGCCAAATTCGTGGCTGCTAAACGGGCTGCAGATTTTGTCGAGGACGGGATGCGCGTGGGTTTGGGCACCGGTTCGACCGCTGCCTGGCTGGTGCGCTGTCTAGGAGAGATGGTGCGCGACGAGGGGCTCAAGATCAAGGGCGTGCCCACGTCGACCCGCACGGCGGAACTGGCCCGTGACGTTGGGATCGAGGTAATCAGCCTGGACGAGGCGCGCTGGTTGGACCTGACGATTGATGGCGCAGATGAATTCGACGGTGATCTGAACCTGATCAAGGGCGGCGGTGGTGCTTTGCTGCAGGAAAAGATCGTGGCGACCGCGTCGGATCAAATGGTCGTGATTGCGGATGTGGGCAAAGAGGTCGAAACCCTTGGCAATTTCCCACTGCCGGTTGAGGTGATCCCCTTTGGTTGGCAGACCACTCAGGCGCTGATCGAGGAGACCCTGATCTCGATGGATGTTCTTGGCCGCACCTCAACCCTGCGCATGAATGGCGACACGCCGTTCATCACGGACGAGGGCAATCACATCCTGGATCTGCACCTCAACAGGATCGGCAATGCGCGCCAACTGGCGTTGGTGATCAACCAGATGCCGGGTGTTGTGGAAAATGGTCTCTTTATCGACATCTGCGATACGGTGGTGATCGGCTTTGGCGACGGAAGGGTAGAACTGCGCGACATCAATCAGGGCACGGTGGAACACGACCGGTTGGATTTTGTCGAAAGCGATAACCTGTTCACGGACCTGGCGGATTGATGCATAGGCATAAAGGCCGAACGCTTTATTATGAGAGCAAATCACGTCGGGCGCTCCGTTTGTTGCAGTCGGCTCTCAAGAGCGCGGCAATGGTGGGGATGTCTGCTTGGCTGTATACCTTGCCGAACCCCAATCTGGTTCTTCTGATCATTCTGGCGGGTTGGGGCGTTCTCGATCTCTTGCGTAACCTGTCCCGCCGGCCTTTGATTTTCACAGTCGGGCCTGAAGGGATAAGGTTTCAGGCACCAGATGGGACTCGGGTGAATGTATTTTGGTCATTGGTGCGGTCTTTTGAATTGAATCGGCGCAACAAGAGTTCGGTGTTTGGCAAAAGTTGGATCAATCTTGATGACCCGGACAAAGGCCGCCACAGCTTGCGCATCCCGTTGCAATCGCTTGATCCGGACATATGTGACCAACTCATCGCCGCTATTCAGACGTATCGTTTGGATGTGACCGCACCCTGGCAACAGCAATTGGCCTATCATGTGGGCGGTTTGAACAGGCTGGACAGCAGCGCGGGATAAGGTACACCCCTTCTGAGCCGCGAAAGCGGTGCAGGTAGACAGATGAGGCGGAAACTCATGAGCTTTGACTATGATCTCTTCGTGATTGGCGGCGGTTCGGGCGGCGTGCGCGCGGCGCGGGTGGCTGCGGGCGACACCGGGGCCAAGGTGGCGCTGGCCGAAGAGGACCGCTATGGCGGCACCTGCGTGATCCGGGGCTGTGTGCCCAAAAAGCTGATGGTTTTTGCCAGCGAGTATTCCGGCATGGTCGAAGACGCGCAAAGCTATGGTTGGGACATCCAGCCGGGCGCCTTCAACTGGGACGCGTTCAAGGGCAAACTGCACGCCGAACTGGACCGTCTGGAAGGCATCTATCGCAACATCCTGAAGAACAACGGCGTCGAGAGCTTTGATCAGCGCGCCATCGTGGTTGATCCACACACGGTTGAACTGGCTGATGGCACCCGCAAGACCGCGAAACATATCCTGGTCGCAACGGGCGGCTGGCCGACGGTTCCTGATTTTCCGGGTTCCGATCTGGCGATTACCTCGAACGAGATTTTCCATCTCGATGAGCTGCCCCAAAAGATGCTGATCGTCGGTGGCGGCTACATCGCTTGCGAGTTTGCGGGCATCATGAACGGCCTGGGTGTCGAGGTGACGCAGTACTATCGCGGGGCGCAGATCCTGCGCGGTTTCGATGACGAGGCGCGTGGTCTGGTCAGCGAAGAGATGTGCCAGAACGGCATCGATCTGCATCTGGGCACCAACGTGCTGGAGATGCGCAAAGAGGGCGAACAGATCCGGGTCAAGGCGACCAATGGCGACGAAAACCTCTTTGATCAGGTGATGTACGCCACCGGCCGCAACCCGAACTCCACCGGTCTGGGGCTTGAGGCGCTGGGCGTTGAGCTGGGCCGTAAGGGTGAAGTCAAGGTCGATCAACACAGCCAAACGGGCGTGCCATCGATCTATGCCATCGGTGATGTCACCGACCGGGTGAACCTGACGCCGGTTGCGATCCGCGAAGGCATGGCCTTTGTGGAAACCGTGTTCAAGGGCAATCCGACATCGCCCGATCATGACCTGATCCCGACCGCGATCTTCACCCAGCCCGAGATGGGCACCGTGGGCCTGAGCGAAGAAGAGGCCGCCGAACAGGAGCCGGTCGAAGTTTACGCAACCTCGTTCAAGCCGATGCAGCAGAGTTTTGCTGGCCGGTCGGCCCGGGTTTTGATGAAGCTGATCGTGTCTAAGGCCACGCGCAAGGTGCTGGGCTGTCACATCGTTGCCCCCGGCGCGGGCGAGATGATCCAGTTGGCCGGTATCGCGGTCAAAATGGGCGCGACCAAAGAAGATTTCGACCGGACAGTGGCGGTGCACCCGACCATGTCCGAAGAACTGGTCACAATGAAGCAGCCTGTGCGCAGCGCTTGATTTGCAAGCAGGAACACACAGGTTTAGGTTGACGCCGCAATGTGCGGTCTGACGAAGGGATAACAACATATGGCGGGCAATAACGGTGGCCCCTGGGGGGGCGGAGGCTCTTCCGGTGGCGGCGGCAACCGGGGCAATGGCGGGAACAATGGGAACGGGCAACGCCCTCCCGAAGGTGACAAACCCCAGATCCCCGAGATCGATGACCTGATGAAAAAAGGTCAGGAACAGCTGCGCGTGCTGATGGGTGGTCGTGGCGACAACCGTGGCGGCAGCGGCGGTTCTGGCCAAGGTGGGGGCGGCGGTCCGCTTTTTACCCGCGGTACCATTGGCTTGGGCCTTGTTGCGGCGGCGGTCCTGTGGGGCTTTGCCAGCATCTATACCGTCAAGCCTGAAGAACAATCGGTCGAGCTGTTTCTTGGCAAGTTCTCGGCCATCGGTGAACCGGGCCTGAACTTCGCACCGTGGCCGCTGGTCACTGCCGAGGTTATCCCGGTCACCCGCGAACAGACCGAGGACATGGGCGGCGCCCGTGGTGGCAATGACGGCCTGATGCTGACCGGCGACGAGAACGTCGTCGACATCGACTATCAGGTGGTTTGGAACATCAACGACCCGGCCAAATATCTGTTCAACCTGCGCGACCCGCGTCCGACCATCCGTGCGGTATCGGAATCAGCGATGCGTGAAATTATTGCTCAATCTGATCTGGCGCCGATCTTGAACAGGGATCGTGGTGTTATCGGTGATCGTCTGCAGGATCTGATCCAGTCGACATTGGACAGTTACGATTCAGGTGTGAACATCATCCGCGTCAACTTTGACAAGGCCGACCCGCCCCCAACCGTGATCGACGCTTTCCGCGACGTTCAGGCCGCCGCACAGGAACGTGACCGTCTGCAAAACGTGGCGGATGCTTACGCCAACCGGGTTCTCGCCGAAGCACGCGGTGAAGCCGCGCAGCTGCTGGAAGAAGCCGAAGGGTATCGCGCTCGCGTCGTGAACGAGGCCGAAGGTGAAGCCAGCCGTTTCTCGGCCGTTTTGGAAGAATATTCCAAGGCACCCGAAGTAACCCGCAAGCGTCTGTATCTGGAAACCATGGAACAGGTTTTGGGTGACGTGAACAAAGTCATTCTCGATCCCAACACCGGTGGCGACGGTCAAGGTGTTGTCCCATACCTGCCGCTTAACGAACTGCAGCGCAAATCCAGCGAGGGGTCGAACTGATGCGGAAAACAACTTTTGTTCTGCCAGTAATCGTGGTCGCCGTTGTGGTGGCCCTGTCGGCACTTTTCATCGTGGACGAGCGTGAAAAAGCGCTGGTTCTGCAATTTGGTCGTGTGATCGACGTCAAGGAAGAACCGGGTCTGGCGTTCAAGATCCCGCTGATCCAAGAGGTCGTGCGCTATGACAGCCGTATTCTTTCGATCGACGTTCAGCCGCTCGAAGTGACACCGCTGGATGATCGCCGTCTCGTGGTTGACGCCTTTGCCCGGTACCGGATCCGCGACGTCAAACAGTTCCGTCAGGCTGTTGGTGTTGGCGGATTGGCCACGGCCGAGGATCGCCTGGACAGCATCTTGCGTGCTGAAACGCGCGAAGTTCTGGGTTCTGTCAGCTCCAAGGACATCCTGAGTTCGGACCGTGCCGCGCTGATGCTGCGCATCCGTAATGCGGCCATTGCCGAGGCTATGGCTCTGGGCCTTGAAGTCATCGACGTGCGTTTGAAAGCCACCGACCTGCCGAGCCAGAACCTTGAGGCGACATTCGACCGGATGCGTGCCGAACGTGAGCGTGAAGCGACGGACGAACGCGCCCGCGGTAACGAGGCGGCGCAGCGCGTTCGCGCGCAAGCCGACCGGACCGTGGTAGAGCTGGTGTCCGAGGCGAAGCGTGAAGCCGAGGTCACTCGCGGTGAGGCTGACGCCGAGCGGAACGGCATTTTCGCCGAAGCTTATGGCAAGGATGCGGAGTTCTTTGAATTCTACCGTTCACTGACCGCTTATGCGCGTGCTTTGAAAGGCGAAAACAGCTCCTTGGTGATGAGCCCGGATTCCGAGTTCTTCAACTATCTCAAGTCGTCCGAAGGCGCGGCGGCGTCTGAATGATGGCAACGATCCTTCTGGCCCTTGGGCTGGTACTGATTGTCGAGGGGCTGGCGTACGCGCTGGCCCCTTCGCTTATCGAGCGTATGCTCGAAGCGCTCCGACAAATCCCTGAAGTCGCACGGCGGCAAGTGGGTCTTCTGGCGCTGGTCAGCGGGCTTATTCTGGTCTGGTTGGCCCATCAATTGGGCGTCTGAGGTCACGAGCGGTTGAATTGACTGCGATCTGACGTTGCGGGGGCGCACTTTCTGACTACATTAGATGCAAATGCAGGTGTCCGACCAAACGGGCGCCCAATACAGATTTGTTCCAAGGAGGCTTCCAGTGCAGTCCAAAGCACGTGCAATTTCCATCACAAAGGCCCGTGACACATGGATGTCGCAGGTGCGCCTGATGTGGCTTGTGGCCCTGTCGGCGCTGTTCGTGCTGGCGCAGGCCCTTGTGGCCCAAGCCCGTCCCGAGAGCCTGGCGCCATTGGCCCAGAAGATCAGCCCGGCGGTAGTCAACATCACCACCTCGACCCTGGTCGAGGGGCGCGCAGGCCCGCAAGGCATCGTGCCCGAAGGCTCGCCGTTCGAAGATTTCTTTCGCGAGTTCCAGGACCGCAACAACAACGGCAACGGTGACCGTCCGCGTCGCAGCTCGGCCCTGGGGTCGGGCTTTGTGATTTCCGAGGATGGGTTCATCGTCACCAACAATCACGTGATTGCCGAAGCCGATGAGATCCTGATCGAGTTCTTCCCAGGCGAAGGCCAACCTGCCAAGGAACTGGTCGCCAAGGTGATCGGCACCGACGAGAAAACCGACATTGCGCTGTTGAAGGTCGAGGCCAATGGCCCGCTGAAATTCGTCAAGTTCGGCGACAGTGACACCGCCCGCGTGGGCGATTGGGTGATTGCCATGGGCAACCCGCTGGGACAGGGCTTTTCGGTCAGTGCCGGCATCGTTTCAGCCCGCAACCGGGCGCTCAGCGGCTCGTATGACGACTACATCCAGACTGACGCGGCCATCAACCGGGGCAACTCGGGTGGCCCGCTCTTTAACATGGACGGCCAGGTCGTTGGCGTGAACACCGCGATTCTTTCGCCCAATGGCGGCTCGATCGGGATCGGCTTCTCGATGGCCTCAAACGTGGTGACCAAGGTGGTCGATCAGCTCAAGGAGTTCGGCGAGACGCGCCGCGGCTGGCTGGGCGTGCGCATTCAGGACGTGACCGATGATGTGGCCGAGGCCATGGGACTGAGCAAAGCCACAGGCGCATTGATCACCGATGTGCCGGATGGTCCCGCGAAAGAGGCGGGCCTGTTGTCGGGCGACGTGATCGTCACCTTTGACGGGGTGGATGTGAAAGACACCCGCGCGCTGGTGCGTCAGGTCGGTGAAACCACCGTCGGCAAGGCTGTACGTGTCGTTGTCTATCGCGACGGTGGCACCCAGACTGTACTGGTGACCTTGGGTCGCCGCGAAGATGCCGAGCGTGCATCCGATGGTGAGGAGGAAGGCACGTCCGAACCCGAAGCTGCTCAGAAGGACGTCCTGGGCCTGTCCCTTGGTGCCCTGACCTCTGATCTGCGGTCCGAGCTGGGGCTTGATGATGATGCCACAGGCTTGGTGGTGATGGACATCGACGAGACGTCAGAGGCCTTTGAGAAAGGTCTGCGCGCCGGGGATCTGATCACCGAAGCCGGTCAGCAGAAAGTCACCTCGCTGGCGGATCTGGATGACCGCATCGAAGAGGCCACCGAGGCAGGGCGCAAGTCGCTGCTGCTGCTGGTGCGCCGGGCAGGGGAGCCACGGTTCGTGGCGTTGACACTGGACGAGTAAACAGACCGCACCCCAGATGGGATGTTTCATTGAAGGTCGCAGCCGGGGACGGTTGCGGCCTTTTTTCATGTCTGCGGCAAAAAAAGAAGCCATGCATCTCGAGGGCGCATGGCTTCTCATGTGGTGCGGGGTGCATTGGGACAGAACACTGGGGATGTTCCTGCGCCCCCCTGGTACGGTTACCAAGGACAGCCTTGCACGGATGGGCATGGGCGTCTGTGAACCATGTCACACGGCGGGGAACCGTTTCAGATCTGCTCGGGCTCGGCCAGATCTCGCAGCGCATCAAAATCGCGGATGATCAACGCGCCGCGTGTGGCCTCGAGCACGCCCATGCGCTTCCAGCCGGAAATGGTCTTTGACACCGCCTCGCGCGTGGCGCCCACATATTCGGCCAGTTCGGTCTGCGACAGGTTGATCGTCTCGGGGCAAGCCGCATCGACCGAGGCGAGGTGGAGCAGTTTGCGGGCCAGGCGGGTGGGAACGGACAGGAAAACCTGTTCGTTGTGCTGTTGCCCCATCCATCGCATGCGCTGCCCGGCCAGCCGGATCAGATCACCTGCCAGCTCGGGGTGCTCCTGGATCTGGGCCAGAACATCCGAACTGCGCACACGCAGGACCTTTGCGGGGTCGATGGCGGTGACGGTCGCTGTGCGGGGGCCGGGATCGAACAGGGCGATCTCGCCAAAGATGGCTCCAGGCCCCATCAGGTCGAGCGACAGCTTGCGCCCGTTCTGGGACAGGATCGAAAACTCGAGCGACCCTTGCGTGATGGCATAAAGCGCATCCCCGTCATCGCCTTGCTCGAACAGCACGGCGCCGCGCTCCAGGTCGATTTCGGTCGCTTGCGAGGACAGCATGGCCTTGAGGCGATCGGACGCCTGCGCCAGAAAGCCGGTCTCAGGTAGTGATGTCATGCAATGCCCCCCTGTTTCAGGTCTAGGGGCAGTAAATTTTCAATGCAACGCTTTAGGCGGGTGTTGATTGCACAGCCTTTGGGCTGCGCGTCCTGCGGACGGCGGGGGGCGTGGCACCTTGTGGGCGAGGCCCACAAGGTGCCACGCCCAACAGGAGGAGAGGTTCCGTCAGGAACCGCGACGACTGGCGGGAGCGCCCTCGGAGCTGTTTCTCAGGCGTCTTCGTCTTGATCGGGTTCGATCAGATACTGTTGCAACAGGCTGAACTGCATCATCAGGAACGCCATCAGCGCGATGGGAAAACCAAAGGTCTC
This sequence comes from Falsiruegeria mediterranea M17, assembly GCF_900302455.1. Lineage (GTDB taxonomy): Bacteria > Pseudomonadota > Alphaproteobacteria > Rhodobacterales > Rhodobacteraceae > Falsiruegeria > Falsiruegeria mediterranea. The sequence continues at coordinate 324,047 of NZ_ONZG01000002.1, read as the reverse complement.
GATCTTGACCCACAGGTCGGTGGACATTGTGCGCCAGACGAATTCGTTGGCGACGGCCAAAAGGGCGAAGGCGGCACAGAGCCGTCGGGTTAGGATCATCCAACCCTCGTCGCGCATGGGCAGCATCTCGTTCAGGATGAACGCCAGATAGCTGCGCCCCTGCAACAGACCGATCCCCAGGATGACCGAGAAACAGCCATATACAAGCGTGGTTTTCATCTTGAAGAAACGCTCGTCGTTGAACCAGGCCGTCAACCCGCCAAAGAAGATCACCATGAAGGCGGTGAAAATCTGCATCCGGCTGAGTTTGCCTGTCAGGAACCACAGCACGCCCATGGCAGCAAGCAGGATCGGCACAAAGATCAGCGTGGCGACGATGAAGCCCGAATACTCTGTGCCCGCGATCTGATAACTCTCATCCCGGATCCGCAGATAAATCAGGAAAAACGCCACTGTCGGGCCCAGTTCCAGCACCTGTTTCAGGATCGGGTTGATGTCCATTTTTTCGGCCATGCTCGTGTGTTCCGTCATTTATCCGCCCACCTCAACTATCACGGCCCCGAGCGCAATCAACGCCATAAGTGCGATGCGACGCGGACCAACGGTTTCTTTCAGCACCAGCCAGCCAATCAGGGCAGCGAAAACGGTGGAGGTTTCGCGCAAAACGGCGGCCTCCCCCACTTTGTCCAGGCGCGTCGCCAGCATCACCGAGCCGAAAGACATGAAGGCCACCAGCCCGCCTACAAACCCGCGCAGCATCAGAGGGCCGGGCGTTGGGCGGTCGGGCATCTTGCGCCAGCGGGCGTAGGCGATGAAGGGAAAGGTCGCCCCGTCGATCATGAAAAACCACGCCAGAAAAGTGAACGGGTCGGCAGTGGCGCGGATGCCATAGGCGTCATAGGTCGTATAAAGCGCCACAAAAAGGCCGGTGAAGAAGGCCAGTCCAAGGGCGGCTTTCAGGGTGGCGCGGTCAGTATCCAGGTTTCGTAGATTGTAGATCGCCAGCCCGAAGATGCCGCCCAATAGGACCGCAACACCCGTCCATTGGGCGATCGTGAAGGTCTCGCCAAACAGCAGATAGGCACCGATCACCGTGAACAACGGCCCGGTGCCGCGCACCACCGGATAGACCACAGTATAGGCACCACGGGTGTAGGCCATGGATTGCAGCACCTTATAGGCGATGTGGATGGCCCAGACGGTGGCAAAGATCACCCACATATGCGGCTCGGGCCAGGGCACCACAAACAGGGCAAAAGGCGCAGCCATCAGGCAGTACGAGAAATCAATCGCCCCGCGTGTCAGCCAAGGATCGTGACGGCCTTTTTGCAGGGCGCCAAAGACCGCATGCAGAAAGGCCGCAAGCAGGGCCAACGCCAGGGCCATCTGATGACCGGCTTCGGTGCCTTCCAGTGAGATCAGCCAGTCGCTCAAGGTGAGGGGTCTTTCTCAGTTGAGCGGCTGGGGGCTGTCTGCCCCAAGGCCCCTGACCGCATTTGAGACAAAAAGAAAAAGGAGGTCAGGAGGACCCCACCCCGGTCAGGGCCTTGGCAAAGTCTTTGGGGTCAAACGGGGCCAGGTCGTCGATCTGTTCGCCGACGCCGATGGCATGGATCGGCAGGCCAAACTTGTCGGCCAGCGCCACCAGAACGCCGCCCTTGGCGGTGCCGTCGAGCTTGGTCATCACCAGGCCCGAAACGTCCGAGATATTGCGGAACACCTCGACCTGGTTCAGCGCGTTCTGGCCGGTTGTGGCGTCCAGAACCAGTAGCGTGTTATGCGGCGCGGTCTCGTCCTTTTTGCGGATGACGCGAACGATTTTGGCCAGTTCCTCCATCAGGTCGGCGCGGTTCTGCAAGCGGCCTGCGGTGTCGATCATCAAGAGGTCAGCACCGTCCTCTTGTGCGCGTGTCATGGCGTCGAACGCCAGGCTGGCGGGGTCGGATCCTTCGGGGGCGGTGAGCACGGGGACGCCCGCGCGTTCGCCCCAGACCTGCAACTGTTCCACAGCCGCTGCGCGGAATGTGTCGCCTGCGGCGATCACCACCTTTTTGCCTGCGGATTTGAACTGGCTTGCCAGTTTGCCGATGGTCGTGGTCTTGCCCGAGCCGTTTACACCCACCACCAGCACCACCTGCGGGCGCTTGGAATAAAGCGGTAGCGGTTTGGCCACGGGCTCCATCACGCGAGTGACCTCGTCGGCCAGCATCTGCTTGATCTCATCTGTCGACAGCTTCTTGCCAAAGCGCCCCTCGGCCATGTTCGAGGTCACGCGAAGCGCCGTGTCGACGCCCATGTCCGAGGCGATCAGCAGCTCTTCGAGCTGTTCGATCATGTCGTCATCCAGCACCCGGCGGGTGACGGTGCGGGCTTCGTCACGTTTGAAGAGGCGACCCAGGATGCCCTTGGTTTCTTGCGCTTGGGCTACGGGTTCTGGGCTTGGTGCGGCAACTGGTTTTGCGGGTTCAACCGGGGTTGCTTCCGGTTCCTTGGGCTGCGGCGCAGGTGCAGGTGTGACCTCGGGTTCAGGTGTCGTTGCCGCAGGGGTTGGCGCTGGTGCTTCCGCTTCCGGAGCGGGCTGAGGGTCGGGCGTCAGCGTCTCTTCTTCGCCGCCATCCTCGACAATCGCATCCAGCCCCTGTTCGAGCTTGGACGAGGATTTGAACAACCGGTCTTTGAGCTTGGAAAAAAACGCCATCGTGGTCTCCGCAAAGTGCTGTCCCCACCTAATGCCTATTCAAGCCGGTTGCAAAGGGTCACACGAACGCAATGACAAACCCGGCCTGCGCACCCCAGTAAAGAGGCCACACCGCATAAGGCGTTGCCCGCAACAGGGGGTGGCCCGGGCGCAGCAGGAATTTCTCGGTCGCCAGGATCAGGTCCGAGGCGACAAACGACATCGCGGCCGGGAACACCCAGATCAGCGCGCCGCTCTGGGGCAGCGCAAGCGCGGCGATGCCCATCCCCAGGATGATGGGGATATAGGCCAGGACAGGCCCCTTCAACTCACCTGCTCGGGGCGGGAGCAGGATCGCCATCACGACGCCAAGGCCGATCAACATAACCAATGGCAGGATCTGCGCACTGATCAGAGCCAGATCGCTTGCCGGATGCGACAGGAACACGGCGATGTAGGCCAGATGCCCTAGGGCAAAAGCTCCGATCCCGGCCATGAACGTCTGGTCCGTTTCCCGAGACAAAAGCGCATCGCCCGCCGCACAAAGTGCGAGCGCCAAACACAGAACCCAAAGGCCAGCCAGCCCGGCGATCACGGCAAGAGCCGCCACCGACAGGGTTTTGGTGACCGTTCTCAGGGTGCTTGCATGTCGGGCCGTCAGGAACAGGTAGGCTAGGGCGTTTGCGGCGGCAAACCAGAACAGAACTTGGGTCATGGGGCCTCGGGGTGGTGAAACGTTTCGACAAGAAGGCACTGAAATCACAGTTGGGCGCAACCTCTGGCGTTTGACAATTCCGCATGGCTGACGCCAAGTTATCGCCAGACCGCTGCACTGCTCGTGGCGCAAAATGGACCGTGATTCATGTTCTGGTTTGCCTTTGCCAGCCTTTCCCCTGTTGTGACATTAGGGCTCGCCGCCCAATGGGGTGGCGGGTGGAGCTTTCTGGCGTTGCTGCACATGACGGTGTTTGTGGTTTTGATGGATCGCCTGACGTCCAGACCGCTGCCGAGCGAGGGTGACAACGCGGGCACTGCCCGTCTGTTGAGCGTTGCCCTGGGGATCGCGCATTTTGCGGTGCTGATTGGGGCGGTGCAGGCTTTGACCTCGGCAGAGTTGACGCTGGGCAGCAAGATCGGCTTGGCCGCGGCCGCCGGGCTGTTTCTGGGACAGGTGTCCAATTCCAACGCGCATGAGCTGATCCACCGCGCGGGCCGGTTTGAGCGGGCGTTGGGGACGGCGGTCTATGTGTCGCTCTTGTTTGGTCACCACGTATCCGCGCACCGGCGGGTCCACCATGTGCATGTGGCCACGGATCAGGACCCAAATTCGGCGCGGCGAGGCCAGGGGTTCTATCGGTTCTGGCCGCGGGCCTGGGTCGGTTCGTTTCTGGCCGGATACGAAGCTGAAACCGTTGCCCGGCAAGGGCGGGGTGGGCATCCTTATCGGGTCTATGTTGGTGGGGCGTTGTTCTGTCTGGCGCTGGCTGCGCTGTTGTGGGGCCACAAGGGCGTTTTGATCTGGGTGGGATTGGCGGGGTTCGCGCAGACGCAGCTGTTGCTTGCGGACTACATCCAGCACTATGGTCTGCGTCGTGTCCAACGGCCCGGCGGCCGACTGGAACCTGCGGGGCCTGCGCATTCGTGGAACGCGCCACAGTGGTATTCGGGCGCGATGATGCTGAACGCGCCACGCCATTCTGATCACCACATGCACCCCGGTCGCATTTTTGCGACGCTCGAGCTGCAAGAGGACATGCCGACCTGGCCCCATGCCATGCCTGTGATGGCCGTACTGGCGCTGGTGCCGCCCCTTTGGCGCCGGATCATGGATCCACGCGTGGATCAATGGTCTGCGGGGCGTGGCAAGAGCTGACGCAATTTGCGAGACTTGTGCTCATGATGATGCGCCTGATGATTCTCCTGTCGCTGTGTGCGGCCCCGGTCGCGGCCCAAGGCCTTATGACGGCCGAAGAGTTCGATGCCTACACCCAAGGCAAGACACTGTTTTACGGTAACGGAGGTGAGGTCTATGGCGTCGAACGCTATATGGCGGGGCGCCGGGTGGTCTGGTCCTTTCTGGATGGAGATTGCAAGGAAGGCGTCTGGTATGAACAAGGCGGGCAGATATGTTTCATCTACGAGGAACGCCTTGATCCACAATGCTGGAGCTTTGAGCAGACATCCCGCGGCCTGATCGCCCGGTTCGAGGATGACCCAGAGGGCACCGAGCTCTATGAGGCAGAAGACCTCGACGAAGAGATGATCTGTTATGGGCCGGACGTCGGGGTCTAGGCGTTCGCTCGCGGGATCTGGTGGATTGGATGCGGGATGATGCGTTCCGGCTCTGGCGTCCGGGTTTTGTGGATGCATTCGCAAGGAATGGGACGGTTGAGCAACTTCAAACGTCACGCGCGATTGTTGGCGTTCAGAACGTCAGCGAGATGCCAGCGCAGGCGAAGGTGGTTGTCGATGTCGTACCGCTTTCCTGTCGCGCCCTTGATCGTGCGGTCATGTCTGGAAGACGAGACATCCAGTGGACATTGTCGCTTGGGCAATTTGGCAACGGTCTTGGGATTGATGCCAAGTTCCTGGCTCAACTCTGCTATCGCCTGCAAGGCCATGGATCGCTGCATTGCTGCTCTGACTGCGTGCGTGCCCTCTGGGCAGGTTTGCTATGCAAATCAACTGCCGGGGAACAGGACGTGGTACTGCCATGACGAACCAGTCCCATGGTGCTCCCTTCCATTCCAACCAAAAAATCAGACTATGCAACCCTCGGATCAAACACAAAGGTCCCGAGAGGTCCGATGGTCAGGTGCGGCGCAAAAGCGATCTCATTTCTGTGTAGGGGATACATATCTCGGGGTGCTCCCGCGCCCGAGCGGTCCTGGCTTCGCCAGCACCGCTAGCGGCCTTGGGCCGCGCGCCTCGCTTGTCGCTCGGCGCGGTCCCGCGTGTGGCAGTCGTTCAACCACAAGCGCCAACCGCCCCGCCGCGCGCAGCGCGGCCCGGCCCAACGGGAGGAGGTGTCCCGCAAGGGGCATCGACGACGGGCGGGAGTGCCCCCGTCTTGGATCTTTTTAACGGATACGCAGTGAGTCGTATGACACCATCACGTGTTCCCGGTAAGCCGGACGTTGGCACAGGTCGTCGTAATATTGGCGCAGGTGCATGAAATCAGCGCGCACAATCTCGATGTCGTAGTAGCGATGCAGGACATGACCCAGCTGAATATCGGCCAGTGTAAGCTCGGGACCTGCCAAGAAGGGTGCATGCGAAAGCTGTCTGTCCGCAATCATCAGCTTGTGTTCCAATTCTCGAACCGCTGTCCGAATTGCGTCGGTGTCCTGATCCTGCGGCGCGGTTCTGATCACGCGCCAGAACACCGGAACGGTGAACTCCATCGCGATGTTGATCTTGGCCCACTCGGCCCATTTGTCGACCTGTGCGCGCGGGTGCGAATCTTGCGGCCAAAAGCCGTCGTCGCCGTAGGTCGCCGCCAGATACCGCAGAATTGCGCCGGTTTCCCAGATCGGCGCGCCGTCCCCGTCCTGCAGCACCGGAACCGTGCGGTTGGGGTTGAGCGCGCCAAAAGCATCCGTGTCCAACCCGCCGTGGATAAGGCCCGCGTCGTGACGCGTATAAGGCAGGCCCAACTCTCCGACGCACCACATCAGGGCCTGTACATTCGACGACGTCTTGCGGCCCCAGATCGTCAGCATCTCAGAACAGGGAACCCTGGTTGGGCGGGGTGGGTTTTGCCTTTTTCGACGCGGGTTTCGGCGTTGGTTTAACATCGTTTGTCGCGGAGGCGCCGGTACTCAAAACCCCATCTGCGAACTCGATCTCCAGCGCGCTGTGTTGTTCGGCCTGCGCCTTGGTTGTTACCACCTGCCCATCGCCGCGCACCACGGCATAGCCGCGTTTGAGCGTTGCCTTGTAGCTGAGTGTCTCGCGCAGCCGATCTGTGGCCTCGATCTGTTGACGCAACCGGTCCAGGCGCGCGGTTTGGGTTGTGTTCATACGCTCGGTCAGACGTGTCAGCTGATCTTTCCGAACTGTAAGCTCCCGCTGAATGGGCCGCAACGACAGGCGAGAGGACAGGTTGTGACAGCGATCCCGGCGTCCTTCGACTAACGCGCGCAATGTGGACGGGCGCAGGTGCGCCGAGGCATCCAGCAGTTTCACCCGCCGGTTCTGCACCCCCCGGATCAGCGCATTGGGCAGGCGTTCAGCAGCCTGATCCAACCGTTGCCGTGGTGTGTCCAACAGGGTCTCTGCGCGGGGCAGGGCGCGGGACAGATCGCGCAGGCGTTGCGAGCGACGCTGCACGCCGTCCGTGGTGGCGCGCGACAGGCGGGCGCCTTGTTCTTCGATCCAGGCAGCGAGTTCCAGGCGCACCGGCACGGCAAGCTCGGCGGCTGCTGTCGGCGTGGGGGCCCGCCGATCCGAGACATAGTCGATGAGCGTGGTGTCTGTCTCGTGTCCCACGGCAGAAATCAGGGGGATGTCGCTGGCGGCGGCGGCGCGCGCGACCACCTCTTCATTGAAGCCCCACAGATCTTCGACCGAGCCACCGCCGCGCGCCACGATCAAAAGATCGGGTCGGGGCAGAGAACCGCCGGGGGTCAGCTGGTTGAAACCATCGATGGCGCGGGCGACTTCGGGGGCGCAGTTCGCACCTTGCACGGCGACAGGCCAGATCAGCACCTTGCGCGGAAAGCGGTCACGCAATCGGTGCAGGATGTCCCGGATCACAGCCCCCGAGGGCGAGGTCACGACGCCGATGATTTGCGGCAGATATGGCAGCGGCTTTTTGCGCTCAGACGCAAAGAGCCCTTCAGCCTCAAGCTGTTTCTTGCGCTTTTCCAAGAGCGCCATCAGCGCGCCTTGGCCGGCCACTGCGACCTCATCCACGTTCATGTTGTATTTCGATTGCGCACCAAAGGCCGTAAGCCGCCCGGTTACCACGACCTCGAGCCCTTCTTCGGGCACCACCGACAGGCCACTGATCTGACCCTTCCAGGTGGTGCAGGCGAGCACGCTGCGATCGTCCTTGACGTCATAGTACAGGTGGCCCGAGCGCGCCTTGAACACGCGCCCCACTTCGCCACGCACGCGAATCCGCCCGAATGTGCCCTCGAGCGTACGCTTTACCTCGCCGGAGAGCTCGGAAACGCTGTATTCGGGCATGTTCTGCCCCGGTGTGGGATCGTCGAGAAGGTCCATTCCTGCGCCCTGTCTTGCCTGTAAGCACAGCTTAATCTGTCGTGCGCGCAAGGCCAAGCCGATGCGGCCCTCATTTACCTGCATCTGACCCCAAGGCCAAAGGTCAAAGCCATGAAGACCGGGAAACCTCAGGCTTTTGCCGAACTCAAACGGTGTATCGTTCTGGATGCCGCAATGGCCGAGTTCGAGGCGCGCGATTGCCAGGGCAGCAGGTGTGACCTTCGGCGCGATCTATTCCATGTTCGACGGCAAGTATGATCTTTGTGGTGCACTGCTGGCTGAATCCCTGGAACCTTTGAACGCACATGGGGTCACGCAGGTAACGAAAGCAAAAAGCACCGATGGGGTGGGCCCAAACCTAGGTTCGCGGGTTTTACACCTACTGCGCTGACCGGCTGTTTGAGGTGCAATTGAGAGGCTGACGGTTGTGTGGGGCATGGAACTGGCCATGTGGTGCGACAACCGGGTGATGGCTGGCACTGCCCATTTGGCGTCTTTTGACGTCGATGGGGATCACACTGATGGACGGTGGCACCGTTCGGCTGCAGCGTCTGGTGGGGTAGGGCAAGGTGTTGGAACTTGCCACGACAGGTCGAAAAGTCCCTGCTGAGGAGTGCTGGCAGATCGGTTTGGCGGAAAGGGTCGTGCCCGAGGGCGCGGACCGCGCCCGATCATTGCGACGTGGGGCATGCCGGTGCACGAAGCCTTGGAACATGAATGGGCGCACGGCCAGGGTGCCATCGAGGAAGAGGGCACGGCAGGGGCTGAGCGGTTCAACTCGGGCGCGGGACGACACGGAGATTTTCAGAACATCTGAACGATGGGCGTGGTGAATGGCCGCGCTCCTCTTGCGGGGCGGGCCTTGGAGGGCTAGACCGCGCGGGACATTCTTGCGTTGGAGACCCCTCATGAACATCCTCATTCTCGGCAGTGGTGGGCGTGAGCATGCCCTGGCCTGGGCTGTGCTGCAGAACCCCAAATGCGACAAGCTGATCGTGGCGCCGGGCAACGCAGGTATCGCGCAGATCGCCGATTGCGCGACCATCGACATCGAAAGTGGCGGCGTGGTGGTCAGCTTTGCCGAAGAGAACGCGATTGATTTTGTCATTGTCGGCCCTGAGGCGCCGCTGGCAGCCGGTGTTGCGGATCGCCTGCGCGAGGCGGGCATTCTGGTCTTTGGCCCTTCGGCGGCCGCGGCCCAGCTTGAGGCATCCAAGAGCTTCACCAAGGAAATCTGCGATGCGGCCAATGCGCCGACGGCAGGCTATGGGCATTTCACCGAGGCCGACGCCGCCAAGGCCTATATCCGCGACCAAGGCGCGCCGATCGTGGTCAAGGCTGACGGTCTGGCCGCAGGCAAGGGTGTGATCGTGGCAATGGACGAGCAGACCGCGCTGGATGCCATCGACGACATGTTCGGCGGTGCCTTTGGCGGAGCGGGTGCTGAAGTGGTGATCGAAGAGTTCATGGAAGGCGAAGAGGCCTCGCTGTTCGTGCTCTGCGATGGCGAGGACATCCTGTCTATCGGCACCGCGCAAGACCACAAGCGCGTGGGCGAAGGCGACACAGGTCTGAACACCGGCGGCATGGGGGCCTATTCTCCGGCCCCGGTGCTGAGTGACAAGATCGAGGCGCTCGCGATGGATCAGATCGTGCGCCCGACCATGGCCGAGATGGCCGAGCGCGGCATGCCGTTTCAGGGCGTGCTGTATGTTGGGCTGATGATCAAGGACGGCCAGCCGCGTCTGGTGGAATACAACGTGCGCTTTGGCGATCCCGAATGCCAGGTGCTGATGATGCGTTTGGGGGCACAGGTGATGGACCTGATGCATGCCGCGGCGCAGGGGCGCTTGGGCGAGGCGCAGGTGAACTGGGCCGACGATCACGCAATCACCGTGGTGATGGCGGCCAAGGGCTATCCGGGTTCCTATGAGAAGGGTACCGAGATCAAGGGGTTGGAGGCGCTGCCCGAGGACAGCTCGAACATGGTGTTCCATGCGGGCACCAAAGCCGAGAGCGGCGCAGTGCTGGCCTCGGGCGGGCGCGTTCTGAACGTGACGGCGCGGGGGGCTTCGCTGCAAGAGGCACGGGATCGAGCCTATGAGATGGTCGAGGCCATCGACTGGCCCGGTGGGTTCTATCGCCGCGACATCGGCTGGCGCGCGCTGTGAGCCAAGTTTGGCTTTGAACATTGACTGGAGAAGGTCCCGTGAGGGGCCTTTTTTGATTTTGGGAAGCCCAGGCGCGTCCAATGTGAAGTGGGTGTTTAATCTACCTTCAAGTGTCAAGAATGAGCCCAAATTGGTATTTGGCCATCGGTCTGTCTATCGGTGAGCATCCGCTTTGCAGACCGTACTAGATGAGTACTTTCGAGGATTTTGAGATTGATGTTCTCGTGCGTCTTGGTGAAGGGGTGCTTTCAGAACGCCAGATCATACAATTGAGCAAGGAAGGTGAATTGGTATCTCTGGACTTCTGCGGGAGCGGGTACCTGTTAACTGTGCGGCACAACAGTTTGGTTCTGGATCGACGCGTTCTAAACCATCCAATCATCTCGGGAACCGTCGGTGATTTGCTGACCGGATTTGTCGCATTTGTTGAAAAGGACGAAGTTACTCTTGAGTGCTTTTCCTATGGTGGCGAAGTTGTACCGCAGAACTTTCGATATCTGGAAGTGCAGGTCACCCAGTAACCTCTTTGAACGACAAGTCTGTCCTGTTCAGCGAACCTTGGGAGTGGCTGGAGGGGCGAGATGCTCCCGCCCATCGTTGACGCCTGGCGGCGCCGCCTCAGGTTGGGCCGGGCGCCGCGCTGATGCGCGGCGCGGTTGCGTCCAGGATTAACAGTTGCGTGCAACGTCCAGGCTTTGGCGCCCGTTGAAAGGTCCGAGGTCGCTTTGGGTCCAGCCTTGGCCGTCATAGCGGACGGAAATGATACGCCGCCAATTGCCCGAGGCGAGGATCAGCTCTGGTGTGTCCCCACACGCGCGCAGCCCGCCCGAGATAAAGTCCTCGCCAATCCGGTGGTTGGTCAGGCCGGGGAGGGTGGCAATCTCGGTCAATGTGCCGTCCCTGTACCGCCAGATGCGCAGTGTTTTGGCCAGGTGTGGGCGGTCGACATAGGCGATCTCTACAAACCCGTCGCCGTCCAAGTCGCCGATGCCAGCCGGGGCCAGCCAACGGTTGCGGGTGCCGATATGGGGGGTGGAGGCGATCTTTTGGCCGGTCAGATCATAAACAGCCAGTTGCGCACCGGTTTGCGCCTGGCTTTCGATGGTGACGATTTCGGGCACGTCGTCGCCGTCCAGATCGGCAAGCCGGGGGGCAAGGTCCTCAAACACTCGGTCCTGGGGGAGGCGCACAGTGATGGTCTGACCGGCTGACCGGATCACCAATGCGCCGTATTCCACGTCGTCTCCCAACACACCATGAGGATAGCGCCGGGTCGGCTCGTCATATTCGGCGGTGACTGCTGGTTGTGTGGTTTGTGACGTGGCTGCTTGCGACATTGGCCACAGACACAAAGCCATCACCGCGCCGCGGATGGGCGCGGGCCAGGGGCGCGACGGGTGGCGCGGCGCCCCCCGCAGCATCAGATCTGTTTCTCGGGCATTTGCACGATCAGGCCGTCCAGGGCATCGGTCACCTTGACCTGGCAGGTCAGGCGCGAGCGGTCGGCGTCGGGCTCGAACGCAAAGTCCAGCATGTCCTCTTCCATGTCATCCTTGGCAGGCAGTTTCTCAACCCAGTCGGGGTGCACATAGACGTGGCAGGTCGAACAGGCGCAGGCGCCGCCACAGTCTGCCTCGATGCCGGGAATGTTGTTGTCCCGTGCGCCTTCCATCACGGTCAGGCCGTTGGCGACATTGACGGTATGCTCTTTGCCACCGTGCTCGATGTAAGTGATCTTTGCCATTGCTCACGTCTTCCTTTGCGATGTTCCGCAAACTCCTTAGACAAGGGACATGGGCGATGCCAGTGTCATTTGCGACCCCGGGGGACGCGTCTGGACTTTCGTAGCGTATGTTCTATCTTTGTTCTTGTAATTGTTACCTCAAAACAGGGCAGGGCCGTGATGTTCGTGACACCGATTCACCAAACCACTGGTACAGGCGGCTGGCCCCGCCCGCCGGCCTGTCTGGTGGCCGCCCGGCTGGAGGAACCGCCAGAGGGCGCGCGGATCACGGTGGCGGGGCTGGTGATCCTGCGGCAAAGGCCCGGAACCGCCAAGGGGGTGATCTTTCTCACGCTCGAGGATGAGACCGGGGTGGTCAACATCGTGGTCTGGCGCAAGATCTATGAACGTTTCCGCCGTGCAGTCATTGCCGGGCGGCTCTTGCGGGTTACGGGCCGGATGCAGCGGGCCCATTCCGTGACCCATGTGATTGCCGAAGAGATCGAGGATATCTCGCCCATGCTGGATCATTTGCTGGCCCCGCAAGGTGCGCCCTGATGTCTCCCTTTGCGCGAGGTGTGATTTTGCGATAAGATCACGCCAAACGCCCACAGAGGCCCGAGCATGACCCAGTTTCGTATCACCCTGAGCGCGCTTGCGCTGATCGGTCTTGGCGCCTGCGCCTCGGCCGTGCCCGATCTGGGGGCCTTGAACGAGCCTGAGGTCACACGCTTCAACGCCGAGGCCCCTCCGGGTGCTGCGCCCAACACCTGTTGGGGCAAGGACGTGACGCCTGCCATCATCGAAACCGTCACCAATCAGGTGATGCTGCAACCGGCCGAAGTCCTGGCCGATGGCACCGTGCAACAGCCTGCCATCTTCAAGACCGAAACCCAGCAGCAGATTGTCCGCCCGCGCCAGGAAACCTGGTTCCAGACGCCCTGCGCACACGAGATGACGCCCGAGTTTGTCTCGTCAGTTCAACGCGCCCTGGCTGCGCGCTATCTGTATCGCGGGCCAATCAATGGCGAGATGGACGCGCGCACACGGGCTGCCGTACGCCGGTACCAAAAGCCCGAAGGCCTGGATTCCGGCATCCTGAGCCTCGCCGCTGCTCGCAAGATGGGGCTGGTCGCTGTTCAGCTTGACGGCGTCGAGGCAGATCTTGAACCGGACAAAGTCCAGCAGGAAGACATCTGAGCGCTGACAGAGGTTCCGCGCAGCACTATTTCCGTTTGAACAGGGTATCCTGCGCCTGTTTGCTGCGGTGATCGCCGCGCAGCTCGATCTTGAGCGACTGACCCGCCTGCACCCCGGGACGGCTGCCAACCTGTTCCAGCCAGCGTGCGAAATGTGGCTTGTCGTCCAGCGTCTGCTGCTGTCCCTCCCACAGGCAAGCCCAGGGCCAGATTGCCATATCCGCGATCGAGTAGAACCCGCCGGCCACAAATTCATTGTCGGCCAGACGCCGATCCAGCACACCATAGAGACGCGCAACCTCGGCGCGATAGCGGTCCTTGGGATAGGGCAGATCCTGCGGCGGGTCCATGTTGGGCGCATATTTCAGAAAGTGATGCGCCTGTCCCGCCATCGGGCCAACGCCGCCCATCTGCCACATGAGCCATTGTTCGACCGTCAAGCGGTCCCGCTCGGTTTCGCCATAGAACCGCCCGGTCTTGCGCGCCAGATACATCAGGATCGCCCCGCTTTCGAAAAGCGAGACCGGTGCGTCACCCGGTCCATCGGGATCGGTGATGGCAGGCATTCGGTTGTTGGGGGCGATCTTCAAAAATTCAGGATCGAACTGATCGCCCTTGCCGATGTTGATCAGGTGAAGGTTATAGGGCAGCCCCATCTCTTCCAGCGCGATGGACACCTTCCACCCGTTGGGTGTCGGCCAATAATAAAGGTCGATTGGTTTCGGCATGCCTGTCCCCCTCTGGCGCGCACCTCTGGCGCAATGTTCAGAAGCGGATCATGGGGTATTCTGCGCAAACGGCAAGGGAAAGTCATACCGGGGCAGTGCAAACAAACGTGACCAACGCGCCGCTGTCTGGTCGGGCAGGGCGTCCTGCAAGGCGGCAAGCGACAGTGGCCTGTCGGAGCACAGCAGACGGTCATAGAGGTTGAATACACCGGGGCGCATATAGCTGGACCAATGGCAGATACGCCGGTTCGGGGCCTCGATCGGCACACCGAGCGCGGCAAGAGCATTCAGGCTGTGGCTGCAATCCAACTGAAGCGTGACTGCGTTTGGGGCGGCAATGCCTTGGCCGATGGCACAGTCGCTTGGGGCCGAGGGCGCGATGACCCGCTCGAACAGGAAATCGAAAAGATCATTTTCCCGCGCGGTCACGTTTATGAACTCTGCCGACTTGCCGGCTCGTGTAGACAGCGCATCGAGCGTACGCATCCGGTAAGCGGCGCCGGTCAGGGAAATGATCCGCGCGAGTTGTCCGGGTTCCAAGTGATGCAAGGCCTCCAGCGCCACTTCAATTCCAAGAGAATGGCCGATGAAGTGAACCGGACGATTGGGGTTCACTTGTTTCAGGCAACAAATGACACGGGCCAGCGCCTGGCCCGCCTGCAAAGCGCGCCGCCGAGCCGCCCAAAGGGTACCATGCGCATCCCAACCGAATGCGATGGACAGGCGGTCCGGACGGTCAAGGCCAAGCGCACGCGGCCAACTCTTGACCCGCTTGGGGCGCGCCTTGGGGGCCATTGAAAGCACCAGATCATGAGGGCAGTCGACAGGGTCATGGGTGCGATAGGAATACCCATGGGTCATGATGACAACTGGCCCGGGTAAGTCGCGCGTTTGCCGGATCACACTCTCAACCGACTGCGGACTGTCATGTATTGTTGGTTGCGTTCCTTGCGCGTTGATCCGAAGTATCGTCATCCAGCTGCCCCAATCCAGATGTTTACGGGCTCCTTGGCATGACGCTATGACGGTTGGATGAAGCCCCGGTTACAGCTCCGTGACGGTCTGTGTTGCCTGGAACGTTGGCGCGCGAGTGTTGCAGACTTGATGCGGTCTGTTGCCAGGCGCGGACGTATCCAGCGGGCCTATTGTTTCTTGATGTCGGGCTGGACGCATCGATCTGATGCGTGATGCAAAAGAGAATGCGAGGCACTTGAGCACCCCAAATCCCGTCGCCGTTATACGAAACTGTATTCGGAGGGCTCTGCAAGTTGAAGCCCGGCCCCCGCCTGACGGGCTGTCGGCAAGTTTTATTTTGTAAATCGGGTTTTATGTTATAGGAATGAGGCACAATTTTTTGAATGTTTCCTCGCGTCAATTTTTCTGTATGACCCTCGCCAAGGCAATGTTCTGAAAGGTGAGGGAGATTTTTGCAGCTAAACACGCGACATAGCTGGAGCTGCCAATGTCCATTGCTTTTCAAATCTCACTTGATGGATCCCAAGTTACGACGCCGGTTACAACAACGGCCAATGGTATTGGGTACGGGATCTACGACACTGTAAATGATACGTTTTCTTACACTGTTCGCATCAGTCAACTGGATTTTGGAAACCTCTTTGACAGCGGCGTAGCGGAAACAGCAGATACGAGCGACGACGTCACGACCGCCCACATCCATCAGGGCGCGACCGGCGCAAGCGGCGGTGTGGCGTTTGCCTTCCTCAACGATGGCGACCTTACACAGACACACAATGCGGATGGCTCGCGAACGATCAGCGGCATCTGGGACACGACGGACACGCCGTCGATCGATCCGACATATTCCACGATCTTTGGCAATTCGACCCCGGGCAGTGATACCGGCCTGTATTTCAATTTCCACACGGCGGGCAACGGAGGCGGAGAGATCCGCGGGCAAATCCTTGGGATGTCGGATGAAAACGCCAACACCGTAAACGGTACCACGGGCGATGACACGCTGTTTGGTCTCGGGGGCAATGACACGATCAGTGGCGACGCCGGGGAAGACTCGCTTTCGGGCGGTGATGGCAACGACTCTCTGACAGGCGGAGCAGATGGCGACACTCTGGACGGGGGCGCCGGTGACGACACCATGGCCGGAGGGGCCGGTGACGATTCTTATTACGTGGGCTCCGCGGGCGATACGGTCGTTGAAGATGCCAGTGGATCAAATAGCGACCGTGTCGTTTCGGCGATTACGTACACCTTGGGGGACCACGTTGAAAACCTCAGGCTTTGGCGGGATACCCCAAGTGGATTCGACGTCTCCGATATTGATGGAACGGGCAACGCGGGCAACAACTTTTTGCAGGGGAATTATGGGGCCAACCGGCTTTCAGGTCTCGGTGGCAACGATTCGATTGCGGGGCTAGCGGGTGACGACACGCTTGATGGTGGCGATGGTGATGATTCTTTGTTTGTGGGAATTGGGGACAACCTTCTGATTGGCGGCGATGGCACGGATATCGCATCAATTGCTGTCGTCAGCACTGACGCGACCGTGGCAATGGGGACAAACTCGGTGATTGTGACGTCCGCTCGTGGCGTGGATACGATCATGGATGACGTCGAAAGTGTTCAGTTCAACGATCAAGCACTAAGTTATGCGCAACTCGTGGCGATGGTGCCGCCGCCGGTGGAACGGGTTTATCAGTTTGCACTGAATGGTGCGCAGGCCAATGGTGGCGCCGGGACAGGAAGTTCGGCAACGGGTACGGGCTACGGGATCTTCGACCCTACCACGGGAAATCTGACGTACAGCTTGACGGTCTCGGGCTTGGACTTTGGTTCCAGGCTGCCGGGGTTCAACAATCGCGAGACCACGGACACTACGGATGATGTGACCGCCGCCCATATCCACACTGGCGCGCGCGGCACAAACGGCGGCGTTGCGTTCAATTTCCTGAACGACAACGATCTGGCGGCCACATTGAACGCGGATGGATCCTGGACAATGTCCGGTATCTGGGACAGCAGCGAAGGGATTGACCCCTTTGCGACGGCGCTGGGCACCACGATGCCCGGCACCGATATGCCGCTGTATTTCAATATTCATACTACGACAAATCCCGGAGGTGAGATCCGGGGGCAGTTCGTGTCGTCAGCAGATGATACTGCGAATACGATCGTGGGTACGCCGGGCAACGATACCCTGCTTGGGCGTGACGGCAATGACACGATAAGCGGTGGCGAAGGGAATGACTCGCTGACCGGTGGTGCGGGCCAAGACACTCTAAATGGTGGCCCCGGAGATGACACCATGGCCGGCGGTGCCGATGCTGATTGGTATTACGTGGACTCCGCGGGTGATACAGTCGTTGAAGATGCCAGTGGATCAAATGACGACCATGTCTTTTCGGCGATTACGTACACCTTGGGGGATCACGTTGAAGGCCTCAGTCTTCAGGGTGACACCTTCAGTGTAACCGACGTCAAGGACATCGACGGAACGGGAAACGCGGGCAACAACTCTATGAGCGGGAATTTCGGGGCCAACCGGATTTCGGGTCTCGGTGGCAACGATACGATTGTTGCGCAAGCTGGCGATGACACACTTGATGGCGGCGCTGGTGATGACTCCTTGAGCGGGGGACACGGGGACGATCTTCTGATTGGCGGCGATGGTACGGATACGGCAACAATTGCTGTCGCCAGCACTGACGCAACGGTTGCATTGGGGACAAACTCGGTGATCGTGACGTCCTCTCGTGGTGTGGACACCATCATGGATGACGTCGAAAGCGTAGAGTTCGCTGATCAAACGCTAAGCTATGCGCAGGTCATGGCGATGGTGCCGCCGCCGGTGGAACGGGTTTATCAGTTTGCACTGAATGGTGCGCAAGCCAATGGTGGCGCCGGGACAGGAAGTTCGGCAACGGGTACGGGCTACGGGATTTTCGACCCCACCTCGGGGAATCTGACGTACAGCTTGACGGTCTCGGGCCTGGATTTTGGCTCCAGGTTGCCGGGTTTCAACACTCGCGAGACCGCGGACACTGCAGATGATGTGACCGCCGCCCATATCCACACTGGCGCGCGCGGCACAAACGGCGGCGTTGCGTTCAATTTCCTGAACGACAACGATCTGGCGGCCACATTGAACGCGGATGGATCCTGGACAATGTCCGGTATCTGGGACAGCAGCGAAGGGATTGACCCCTTTGCGACGGCGCTGGGCACCACGATGCCCGGCACCGATATGCCGCTGTATTTCAATATTCATACTACGACAAATCCCGGAGGTGAGATCCGGGGGCAGTTCGTGTCGTCAGCAGATGATACGGCGAATACGATCGTGGGTACGCCGGGCAACGATACCCTGCTTGGGCGCGACGGCGATGACACGATTGCCGGCGGCGAAGGGAATGACAGCTTGCTGGGGGCTGATGGCGCAGACTCGCTGCTTGGTGATGGTGGCGTGGACATTTTAGATGGCGGTGATGGAAACGATATTCTGCGCGGCGGTGCCGACAGGGACGTTCTGTACGGCGCGGAAGGCAACGACACGCTGTTTGGTGAAGCCGGAAACGACTTCCTGGACGGTGGTTCCGGAGTTGATCAGATGTTTGGCGGGCTCGGAGATGACCAATACACCGTCGACGATGCGGGGGATGTTATCGTCGAGCAGGCCGGTGAAGGCACGGACACTGTCTCGCAACGCAGCGAGACTTACACGCTGAGCCAGCATGTGGAACACATTGTTCTAAGCGGTATCAACGCGCACACAGCAACCGGCAATGACCTGGGCAACTTTATCTTCGGAGATCGGTCCACAAACACAAACCTGGCCAAAACACTGCGTGGCTTGGGTGGCAATGATACTCTGTTGGCCGGTGATGCAGATGACAGGCTTGAAGGTGGGGATGGCGATGATCGCCTTGATGGGGGGCTTGGTGCGGATACGCTGATCGGTGGAGCCGGCAATGACCTGTATTTCCTCAGCGAGGCCGGAGACGTCATTCAGGAATCGGGAAACCAGGGTGACAATGACCGGGTGGCCGCGACCTTCAACATCAATTTGAGCGATGTGCAGTACTCTTCGGTCGAAGATCTCGAACTGTTGGGGACTGCCAACCTGACGGGACGGGGCAACTCCGGCGACAATGTGATCTTTGGGAACAGCGGTGACAACACCCTATTCGGCGGCGATGGGAACGACACGATCAATGGTCAGGAAGGATCTGATGCAGTTTACGGCGGCAACGGCGATGACATCCTCCGGGGCGCTGCAGATCACAGGACCGAAGCCTTCTCTGAGAATCTTGTTGGGGGACAAGGCAACGATACGTTGTTGGGCGCCGCAGGTGATGACAGCCTTTACGGCCAATGGGGCAACGACAGTCTGACCGCTGGTCTGGGCAATGATCTGCTTCTTGGCGAAGATGATGATGACACGCTCTTTGGCGAAGAGGGCAATGATACGCTTTCGGGTGGCGACGGGAACGACAGCCTGTTTGGAGGAGCAGACTTCGATTCGTTGTCGGGAGGTGCAGGGAACGACAGTCTCGATGGTGGCGATGGAGACGATCGGCTTGAAGGGGGCGGCGGCGACGATACGCTAAGAGGTCAAAGTGGCACGGACACAGCGGTCTTTTCGGTATCGAGCACCAGTGTTTCGGTGGCCGGAGACGCGAGTTCTTTGACAGTTACATCAGCCGATGGTGTCGATGTCGTTTTCAACGATGTCGAGAACTTTGACTTTAGGGGCCAAACGATGACCTATGCAGAGGTCATGGCGTTGATCGTCCCGATCTTCGACGGCACCAGTGGCTCCAATCTGCTCGAAGGCACTTCCGCTGCCGAACAGTTCAACGGCTTTGCCGGAAATGACTGGATCAGACCGGGCGAGGGCAATGATACAATTGATGGCGGCGATGGCAACGACATGGTCGATTTCCTGAGCCAGCCAGAGGTGCCGGGCAGAACCAACCTGGACTTCATGCTGGACCTCGACCTGAGTGCCGGTCGTGCCAGCCTGTTCAATGGTGACGTCAATACGTTGACCAACATCGAAAGAGCCACAGGCACAATTTTCGCCGACGTCATGAAGGGCGATGCAAACGACAACCATCTGCGGGGTCAGGGCGACTATGACTGGTTCCTGGCAACCGAAGGCAATGACACCCTTGAGGGCGGCAACGGCAAGGACATGGTCAGCTTCACAGGATGGGGCGGCAACGCAAGGCCCGTGACCACGGACATCTTCAATATCAGCTCAATTGACTTCAATGGCGTGCGTGTGGATCTAAATGACCCCTCGAACAACACCAACCTCGCCGCAGGCCAAACCTTTATAAGCATTGAGCGCATTACCGGGTCATCTTATCAAGATATCTTCTTTGGTGACGGAAACGAAAATGATTTCAGGGGCTTGGGCGGCTATGACTTCTTCGTGGGATCTGCCGGTGGACGCGAGCGTTACTTCGGGGGCGCTGGTATCGACACCGTGTCCTATTTCCAATCGACGTCGGGTGTGAGTGCCTCGATCCGGAACGGCCCGATCATTGACGGAGAGCAGGCCGGATACGGCACGCGAGGTGATGCCGCGCGAGATCTGTATTTCTCGATCGAGAATTTCATCGGATCAAATCACGATGACAGCCTCACCGGAAACAACTTGGTCAACCAGTTGAATGGCCTCGCCGGGGATGACTTCATATTCGGGTATGGTGGCAACGACCGGATGAAGGGCGGTGCTGGGAATGACACGATCAACGGTGGCGCAGGATCGGACTTCGCGATCTTCTCTGGCGACCGCGCGGATTATACGATTACCAGAACCTCTTCGACCGAAGTGACTGTGGATGGTCTTGATGGCACGGACAGCCTGATAAACGTTCAGTATTTTGTGTTCGACGATACAACATCGAACATCTGGGAGTTCTCTATCGTCTAGCGAGGGTCTCAAGGGGCGCGCGGACAAAGATCGGGTTCGAAGCCATTGCCAGGGATCCTTTGTCGCGAACCTGGTGGACGTGCATGTGATCGCTCCCATTCAAGTGGGGGTGATCAGGTCATTCCATGGTTATGGAAGTATGCGAAATTCTCGTTTCCGGGGCGGATTCTGTGTACCGATGAAGCCCAGATTTCATGGGCGTTCCTGTTGCTTTTAGCGGGCTGCGCTGCAAATCGGTTCGTTGGTTCGTCCCGGAAATTGTCTGGATTGGACGAACACTTCCCCCTTGCGTTTTGCAATGATCTAAGCCTTATACAAACTGCGACCTTCTGAACGTGTTCGCGAGATTGTATGTCCGATGGAACGCTGCCCGTGAGCTGCCGTCCAAAGGGCATACAGACCAAGGAAGACGTTTGGAAACGCGAGACTAAAATAGGTCGGTTGTGTGAGGCAAGCGATTGGCTGGTAGTGGGCGAATTCTTTCTCAAGTCAATGAGTTACCTTAGACATCAACCTTACCACGTGGTGATTTGATACCGGATTGCGGGCCACGCTAAACAACACCGCTAAAAGGTCAGGATGAAAGCCCCCTTTCGCTTGACCGCGCAGGGGTTTTTTTATTTTGGGCTTTCCGCCGGGAAGCATGGAAAGGAACGAAGACATGAGCGACAACTGGAACAAACGCACCCAGGCCGTTCACGGCGGCACACGCCGCAGCCAGTACAACGAAGTCAGCGAAGCGATTTTTCTGACCCAGGGGTTTGTGTATGAAAACGCCGAGGCCGCCGAGGCACGGTTCATCGAATGCGGCGAGGATGAATTCATCTATGCCCGCTACGGCAACCCCACTGTGTCCATGTTCGAACAGCGCATTGCGGCGCTGGAAGGGGGCGAAGACGCCTTTGCCACGGCCTCGGGCATGGCGGCTGTCAACGGGGCGCTGACCTCGATGCTCAAGGCGGGCGATCATGTGGTTTCGGCGAAGGCGCTCTTTGGGTCCTGTCTTTACATTCTGGAAAACATCTTGGCCCGCTATGGCGTCGAGGTGACCTTTGTCGACGGCACCAACCTCGTAGAGTGGAAAGCAGCCATCCGCCCGGACACCAAAGCGGTGTTCTTCGAATCCATGTCGAACCCCACGCTTGAGGTAATCGATATCGAAGCCGTTGCGAAACTGGCCCATGCGGTTGGCGCAACCGTGATCGTCGACAACGTCTTTTCCACCCCTGTCTTCTCATGTGCGATTGAGCAGGGGGCTGATGTCGTGGTTTATTCGGCGACCAAGCACATCGACGGTCAGGGCCGTGCGCTGGGCGGGGTGATCATCGGCACCAAAGAGTTTATTCGCGGCACGGTCGAGCCCTATCTCAAGCACACCGGCGGGGCGCTCAGCCCGTTCAATGCCTGGGTCATGCTCAAGGGGATCGAAACCATGGCGCTGCGCGTGAATGCCCAGGCGGCGACTGCACAGAAGATCGCCGAGGCGCTCGAAGGGCATTCGGTGCTGGAGCGTACCCTATATCCCGGGCTGGCGACCCATGCGCAAAGCGACCTGGTGCAGCGCCAGTTGGGCGGCAAGGGTGGCACGGTTCTGTCGCTGGATATCAAAGGCGGCAAAGAGGCGGCCTTTGCGTTTCTCAATGCGCTGACCATCCCGGTGATCTCGAACAATTTGGGCGACGCAAAGTCCATCGTGACCCACCCGGCGACCACGACGCATCAACGCCTGAGCGAAGAGCAGCGCGATGAGCTTGGTATCACCGCCGGTCTGATCCGCTTTTCGGTTGGCCTCGAAGACGCTGATGACCTGCTGGCAGATGTCAAGCAGGCGTTGGACAGCATAGCAAGGTAAGGTCGCTGATCTCGGGGGGCTCCCGCGCCCGCGCCAATCTGACTTCGTCAGCTCGGCGAACGGCCTTGGGCGTAGCGCCGGGCGATGCCCGGCGCGGGCGCTTGTGGCGTCTTTCACAACAAGCGCGACCACGTACCAGTTAAGGCCGCGGGGTCTCTTCTTGGCGTAACCGCCGAGCGCAGCGAGGCCCGGCCCAACGGGAGGAGGGCATCTTTGATGCACGAACGACGGGCGGGAGCCGTCCCTTTCCCTTTCATCGACGGTCCAATCAATTGCAGATCGGCAACTCCAGCGGGGGACGCTTGGGCAGCGATTGGCGCCATTGGTTAATGACGGGTTGCAGGGTACGTTTCGGCCAGAATTTCGGCATGCCGATGGTTTTAAGGCAGGCCGCGTTCCAGTACAGTCCGGCACCGGACACAGATCTGCCCCTCTGCACGGCTTTGGCCACGGCGTTGATGTCCTTGCCTTCGGGATAGATATACAGTGTCGTCGGGTTGCCTTCCGTCAACTCCAGGATGTCGCGTGATTCCGCTGGCGACCAGGTCGTACACCCGTTGCTGCGCCCGCCCGTGTAATTCACCAACCGGCCATAGGGGACATAGCCGTCCTTGTCGGCATGCGGACTTCGCGGGTTCTTGAGCCGACACTGCCATTTCAGAAACACCGCTGGATGCCCGCCAATCGCGCGTTCGCGGGCATTTGACGTCTCGCCCTCACCATCAAACAGCAGGAAGGTGCGATAGAACGGTTTCCGCTGGCCGGACTGGGAGTAATAGCCCTTGAATGATGTCCGCGATTCCGCCGTCACATAGTTCCCGCCCATCGTCAGCTTGGAGCCTTCGGCGTTGCTGAAGTTTCTGGCGCATTGGCGCCCGTTGGAGAAATTCGCTTTTTGCAGTTTGCGCCCGTTGCCATAGCCCGAGGACACCGAGCGGAACGTCCGATTGCCTTCGCAGATCACATAGAACCGCCGCCCGGGCCGACCATTGACCGTGCTGGGGCGGGTGGCGTCCTTGGCCAGATAGCAGGGGTTGCTCACCTCTCCCTGCCGTAGCTTTTCGTAGTATAGCGCCCGTGCGCGAGTCAGGACCACGGGGGCGATCTGCCCCTCGCCGGTGCCCATATGTTTGCGCAGCCAGTTCGGAATCTCCGAACTTTGCGCGGACGCTTGTGTGGAAAGACTACCCGCCATCGGGATCAGGATCATTGCTGCAATGGCGAGACGACGTGAATGCGACAACACTGACACATCTCCTGCTTGATCTACCTCTGCTGAAGTGTAGCACAGATTGCGCAGACCGGACGTGGAAAAGTCCGGGATGGCAGCATTTGGCTCATACTGATCATGATTGAAAAGACATCATCGATGCGGCCACTCCTTGCTACTGAAGGCGGGCTGCGGACCAAAACACCTCGTGCAGTGGCATTGGAGCGCGGCATTCTAACAACGTCGATACGGAGTAGCTCTTCCAACGGTCACACGGCAGGCCAGCGCTCCAGTCGAAATGAACGAAATACTAAAGCCCGAATAACTTGCCCGAATTTTCCGATGTTACTTGAGCGGCGAGATTCTTTCGTTAGGCTGGGGCTTTCTGTGGAGGATAATGGTTTTGACACGTAATATTTCCAGGACGTTGCCGTTTGCTCTTGTGACCGCAATTGCAGGGAGCGCTCTGATGGCTGAAAACCGGATTGATACTCAATTGCCGAACGCACCTGAATTGGCCGCATATGGCGAATTGACCGTGGGTGTGCGTCAATTCGAGCTGGTTAATCCCGATCAGATTGACATCCTGGCAATTGACCCGGCCGCAGACAAACCAGCCGAACTCCCCACTTATGATCGACCTCTGACAGTCGAAATGTGGTATCCTGCCGAGGCTGGCGCGACAGGAGATACTGGTTTCAACGCTTTCCTGCGCGATGGCATCACAGAGGTAACACTGGTCGGCCGAGCCATACGGGATGCGGCGCCCGCAGGTCAGGGATATCCACTTGTCTTGATCAGCCATGGGTATCCCGGCAACCGGTTTTTGATGTCGCATCTGGCAGAAAACTTGGCATCCAAAGGCTATGTGGTGGCTTCGATTGACCACACGGATAGCACGTACCGAACACAAGCCGCGTTTGGATCTACGCTGGTGAACCGCTCGCTTGATCAGCTTTTTGTTCTCAATGAAATGGCTGGTATGGCTGATGAAGGTGGAGTCTTTGCCGGGCTTTATGATGCGAATAGAACCGGGATCATTGGTTATTCCATGGGGGGGTATGGGGCGATCATCACGGCTGGTGGTGGCGTAACAGAAGCATCTGTTGCCTATCCCTGGGGTGCGCCACATGGCACGCTTGGCATCCATCTGGCGGGCAGCGAAACACACAGATCATTGCCGGATGCTCGCGTGAAAACAGCCATAGCAATAGGTCCGTGGGGAATGAATACCGGCTTCTGGAATGCCGAAGGCTTAGCAGGTATCCAGATCCCGATGATGTTTATCGCAGGCTCGCAGGATGAAACGTCGCTGTATGAAAATGGTGTGCGCGCGATCTGGGAGCAGGCCTCGGACATGTCCCATGCTTTGCTGACATATGTGAACGGTGGTCACAACACTGCAGCACCAATTCCAGCCCCAAAAGAAAGCTACTACTTCAGCGAAGACAAGGGGTTCAACATTTCAGAGCACTATTCTGATCAGGTTTGGGACACTGCGCGCATGAACAACATTGCGCAGCATTTTGTCACCGCTTGGATGGACAGTCATTTGAAAGGTGAATCGGAAAAAGGCGCTTATCTTGATTTGGTTACAGAGTCCAATGTCGGCGTGTGGTCCATGAATGACGACGGCACCCCGAAGGAAGACCACACCTATTGGCATGGTTTTGCGAACGGCACGGCTAAGGGCCTGAAGTATGAAGTCAAAGGTGGCGCCAACTAGTTTCTCTTCAGGGACGTACGACAAAGGCACTCGGGTACTTCCATTAAATGCCGCAGCATCCCTAGCGACCCCAATGTTTTCGGCCTCACATCTCCCAAGGGAAACTGTCCAGCCTCTCCGGCCCGTCGTTTGTTATCAGTACTTGTGTTTCCAGCTTGACGCTTTCTGAACCCTTCTCTCCGATCAAGCTTTCGACACAGATCACCTGACCAACCTCGAAAACGCCGCCATGGCTGGCCTCGAAATCGGGGTGGAGCAGGACCACGGGCCATTCATCCGCCATGCCCACGCCGTGTGCGGCCAGCGAATAACGGTAGGGTTGATAGCCTTCCGGGATCTGCCAGCTTTTGGTGTTGAACTCGGCAAAGCTCAGCCCCGGTTGTATCAGTGCCATGTTGTGCTCGATCTGAGAGCGCGCTGCTGAATACAGCCGCTTTTGCGTGTCAGTCATTTCGGCATCGCCGCAGGTCCACGATCGGCTCAGGTCTGCGCAATAGCCATAGGGGCCGATCATGTCCGTGTCGAAACTGATCATCTCGCCCAACTGACATTCCCTGTCCGAGCATTCCTTGTACCAGGGATTGGTGTTCGGCCCACACGTGAGCAGCTTTGTCTCCAGCCACTCGCCACCTGAGCGCGCGTTCTCGAAGTGCAGATGGGCCCACAACTCGCGCTCGGTTACACCAGGGTCCGAGTGCTGATAGATGCGGGCCATGCCTGCCTCACAGACGCGGATGGTCCAGCGCATCAGTTCAATCTCGTCAGCGGATTTGATCGAGCGGGCGATCTCGGTGATCTGGCCGCCCTCAATGATCTGCACGCCGCGCGCGGTGAGCGCTGCGACGCCTTCCGGCTCCATCCGGTCCACCGCAAGCCGCATGTTGCCACCACCGTGCGTGCGCAATTCGGCGGCGATCTCATCGGCCCAAAGGTTCAGCCTCTCATCTGCGCGGTCGCCCGCGGCCATGAACATCCAGCCAATGGAATTGCGCAACTCGTCAATGCCGGGCAAACCGTCGTTCAGATGCTCGCAGCCTTTGAATTCGAACATGATCCCCGGCCCGCCATTCAGGATCATCGCGTAGCGGATCGGGTTGTGGCTGGTCCAGACGCCCATGTTGGAGCTGTCAAACGCATAGCGGATGTTGACCGGATCATAGAGCAACAACCCTGCCACATCATGTGCATCCATCAGCGCGCGGAACCGCGACAGGCGATAGGCGCGGGCGCGGTCCAGCACCTCTTGGCGAACCGGGCTCTTGAGCGGTTTGTCGGCGCCTTCCGAATTCAGGTAAGCCAGTTTGCGATCATCCTTGAACGGTGCGTTCATGATGCGCGCCCATAAAAACCAATGCGCTCGGCGTCCGAGAATTGCACGCCCGGCTTCTCGTAGAAGGAAAAGACCGAAATCACGCGCTCCTTGTTGCCCGATACTGGGGTTACCCGATGGGCGGTGTTCTTGCCCTTGAAGACATTCAACGTGCCAGGGCTGAGGGTTATGACCTTCGCGTCCGGGTCCTCGCCATTCAGCAGCCTGGCCACTCCGTCATAGTTGGGATCGCCCTCACTGCGCAAATCGGTGCGGTATTCGAACCCGCCGCCTTGATCGGGGGCTTGCAGCAGCAGGGTGGTGGTAAACTCGGACCGGTCAAAATGCCAGTTCAATGCCTGACCTTCCTGATACGACATGACATTTACCCGGGCCAGCGGGTCCTCCATCACGTGCAGTTCGGGCATTTCCATCGTGGCCGCCAAGAAGGTTGCGAATTCGGGCCATTCGTAAAGGCGCAGCAGGGGCGAGCCTGTGATCCGATCGGCGCACAGCGTCCGGTTCGAGGTTTGGAATTGGCGCAGGGCAGGGTGATCTTCTTCCAGCCCATCGATGGGTTTGAAATAGATGTTGTGCATCCGCTCGTGCAGGAACGCGTCAGTCGCAAAGGGGGCGGACATCGCGTCAACCGCTCGGGCTGCAACGTCCGGCAGCATCAGCCCGTCCAGATTGAACATGCCCTCGGCATCGAGGTCGGCCTTGCAGCGGTCAACGAGAGCTTGCCATTCCGGCGTGTGGGGGCGGTCGAGGGGAAAGCGGTCAAGATCGAGAATGTCGCGCATGGGAAACCTCATTGGCTGCGGGCTGACGAAACCCTGCCCGGTCCAGGTGGGGCTTGACCACTATGAAAAATCTTGGTGAGCATAAGGAAAACTTGAGGCTAACATGAATCTACCACCGCTGAACGCTTTGCGAGCTTTCGAATGTGCCGCCCGGACGGGCAGTTTTTCTGCTGCGGGGGCCGAGCTGGGCGTGACCGCTGCAGCCGTCAGCCTGCAGGTGCGCAATCTGGAAGACTGGCTGAACCTACAGCTCTTTGTGCGCAAGGCCAACCAGCTGCGGATCACGGATGCCGGGCGCGATTATTACCAGAACGCCGCCTCGGCCCTGGCCGAGATCGCGCGCTTTACGGATGTCTTGACCCAAAGGGATCAAAGCCGCCCCTTCGTGATCAGTGCAACGCCCGCTTTGGCACAGCTTTGGTTGCCGCAACGGTTGTCGGCATTTGCGCAGCTGCGCCCCGATATGCGCCTGGAATTGCGGTCAGAGGTTGAAGATCTGGATTTGGAATTGCATGGCATTGATGTGCGGTTGAGCTATGGCGGGGAACTGCCGGACTATGCCAGCCGCGCCGTTTTCACGGACCAATTGGTGCCGGTTGTTGCCGGTGAGGGCAGGCTTGAGGATTTTCGACGGATTGACGTGAATTGGGGCAGCCGCATCCTGTCGGTGCCAGGGTGGCGGCAATGGGGTGAGCGATATGGCGCATCTCCATCGGACGTAGCGCCCATAGCAGCGGCGTCGGTGCCCGAGGCGCTGGCGCTTTGTGCCTCTGGGATCGGGGCTGCTTTGTTGCCGGAAACCGTGGTGGCAGAGGCCCTGGAATCCGGGCGTGTCAGAAAATGTGATCCGCGAACGATCCAGATGCCGCGTCCCTACGTAATGATTCATGCACACTACAAAGCAAAGTCGCGACGGTTGATGGATTTTCAAAAGGCGCTTGATAAGGGGTGACAAAACGTAAGTGGAAGAAAAATTAGTGAACGGTCATTAAATTTTCCGAAAGGTTACCTATTTGTCCCTCTACTGACGCTTTCTGATGAAAAACGACGAAAATTCCACGTTGCTTTTTTGTTTGGACTGCTAAATGACGCGAAAATGGGCTAGATGTTCAAATGGCCCGTGACCGCCCTTAGATGGGTGGGACCATGCAAAGGAACTGCGCAGATGAACTTTCATACTCGTGACCTGAACGAGACCCCTGACCGCGAAGACGCTGCTGCGGCGCTCGATGTTTTGCGCGCCTGGGCGAAAACTGCGAGTGAGGCGGAAATTTCACAGCTCGATCCCAGCGTGGCCCGGCTGGTTCCTGGCCTGGTGCCCGAGGACTATCCGACGTTGTCGCGGGAATACCCGGCTGATTTCACAGTCGACGCTGATTACAAAGCCGCGCTGCCCGACCTCCAAAACGGCCCTTCGAGCCTGATCCGTGGGGCTAAGCAGCAGATTCAGCATGTGGGGATTTCCAACTTTCGCCTGCCGATCCGGTTTCACCGCAAGGAAGGCGAGGATCTCACCCTGGAAACCTCGGTCACCGGCACCGTGAGCCTTGAGGCCGAGAAGAAGGGCATCAACATGTCCCGGATCATGCGCTCGTTTTACAAACACGCGGAACGGACGTTTTCATTCGAGGTGATCGAGGCGGCGCTGGATGACTACAAAAGCGATCTGGAAAGCTTTGATGCCCGTATTCAGATGCGGTTTTCCTATCCGGTGAAGGTTGAAAGCCTGCGCTCAGGCCTGTCTGGATATCAATACTACGACATCGCGCTGGAGTTGGTGGAACAGAACGGCGTGCGTCAGAAGATCATGCACCTGGACTATGTTTACTCGTCGACGTGTCCCTGTTCGCTGGAACTGAGCGAGCATGCGCGAATGAGTCGGGGCCAGCTGGCAACGCCACACTCGCAACGCTCGGTCGCGCGGGTTTCGGTGGTTGTGGATTGTGATGCTGACTGTTTGTGGTTCGAGGACCTGATCGCGCTATGCCGCCGGGCAGTGCCGACCGAGACGCAGGTCATGGTCAAGCGCGAAGACGAGCAGGCCTTTGCCGAATTGAATGCGGCCAACCCGATCTTTGTCGAAGACGCTGCGCGATCGTTCTGTGCCGAGCTGCTGGCGGACCATCACGTTGGCGATTTTCGGATCATCGCAAGCCACCAAGAAAGCCTGCACAGCCATGATGCGGTGTCGGTTCTGACCGAGGGGCCGACCTTTGCGGCCGACAGTCTGGACCCCAAACTGTTCAACACGCTGTTCCACGTCGGCTGAAGGCTAATCTCGAACCATCGTCTGATTGGAGGCGGGGCACTCCCGCCCGTCGTCGATGTCCCTTGCGGGACACCTACTCCCGTTGGGCCGGGCGCCGCGCTGATGCGCGGCGCAGTTGCGTTTGCGGCTGGCGGTTTTGACCCCTCATCTGGTTCCGGATCATGGGGCAATGGGCTGAGGTCGATCCGTATGCTCGGACATTTGCCCAAAAAACGGGAGCTCAAGCAGAAATCTGCCGCTATTTTGCAGTTGCGGCATAAATTTTGCTGCAAACGCGAAAAGACCTCTTATATTGAGACTGAAAGCATCACCTGCGCGGGGAACACGCTCCTTGCGGTCAGATGAACGGGGCCGTCATGCGAGACCCAAACAAGACCTATCTTGATCCCCTTGCAGGGCAGGGTGCGCCGTTGGCGACTGCTTTCGTTGATCTTTTCATTCTGACTTGGGACCCCCGAACATGACCCCATTTCTCTATCCAATTCATGCACAAACGGCAGCCATCCGCATGGCAGGCTATGCCCTGACCAAACAGATCGAGCTGTTTCAGGCGATGTCACGCCTGGCAACGCTGACGCCTGTGTCAACCGTTCCGGCCTCGCAGACCCCGGTGCCACAAGCAAAACCGGCTGCGAAACCTGCGGCGGCGCGCACGGCAGCCAAGGTTCAGGCCCCCAAGCCAACTCCGGCGAAGGCTGCCGCACCCAAACGTAAACCGGCTGAACGCACAAACGCGGCGACGGCCAAACCGGCCAAGGCCGCGCCGGTGGCCAAAACGGCCACGATCAAAGCGACCACCAAACCCACGAAGCCCACGGCCCCGGCCACCGTAGCGAAAGCCGCGACACCGGCCGTAAAGACGGTTGAGACAGCATCCACCACCTCGACGCGCGCGCGCCGTGCCCCGTCACGCCCGCCCAGCATGCCGCAGGCCAAGTCGCAATCTGACGACTAAGGCGTCGCCTTCGGCTTGACAGTCCATGGCGCGCAAGCCAACCCTGCGCGTCATGTTGGATATGCGCCCCGTTGGATATGTGATCGGACTCTTGGTTGCCATTCTGGGTGCGACCATGATGCTGCCGATGCTGGCCGACCTCGTCGAAGGGCGGGGCGAGTGGCACGTATTTCTGCAAAGCAGTGTGATCACCGTCCTTGTGGGCGGTTTGATCGCGCTCAGCTGCTCGAACGGTTTGCGCGAGGGGCTGACCATTCAGCAGACCTTCCTGCTCACCACCGGGGTTTGGGTGGCGCTGCCGATTTTTGGCGCGCTGCCGTTCATGTTCGGTGAGACCGAGCTGCGGTTTGTCGACGCCTTTTTCGAATCGATGTCGGGCCTGACGACGACAGGATCGACCGTCATTTCTGGCCTGGACCAATTGCCACGCGGGCTGCTGCTGTGGCGTGGGTTGCTGCAATGGCTGGGCGGGATCGGCATCATCGTTGTGGCGATGGTTTTCCTGCCCGAGCTGCGCGTTGGCGGTATGCAGATCTTCCGCTCGGAAGGGTTTGACACCTTTGGCAAGATCCTGCCGCGCGCGACCGAGATTTCGTCGCGGATTTCGGTGATCTACATCACGTTGACGATGACCTGCGCGCTGGCCTATGCGGCAGCGGGAATGAGCGCCTTTGACGCCTCGGTCCATGCGATGACCACCGTGGCGACGGGCGGATTTGCCAATTATGACGCCTCTTTCGGGGCATTTTCGGGTGCTTCAGAATATGTAGCCGTGATCTTCATGTTGCTGGCGGCTCTGCCCTTTGTGCGGTTTGTGCAGATCACCGCCGGGAGCGCACGCCCGCTGTTCGAGGATACCCAGATCCGCGCCTTCCTGGCCACGGCGCTGGTTCTGGTGCTGGTCCTGACCGTTTGGAACTTGGCTTATACCGGCGCCACCGGCGAACCAGCCGTGCGCAAGACGTTGTTCAACACTGTCTCGCTGATGACTGGTACAGGTTACGCCAGCGAGGACTACATGACCTGGGGCGGGTTTCCGGTGACGCTGTTGTTCTTTGTTGGGCTGATCGGGGGCTGTGCGGGCTCAACCGCCTGCTCGATCAAGATATTCCGATACCAGCTGCTTTTTGCGTCGATCAAGGCGCAGTTGCAGCGCATCCGCTCACCGCATGGGATATTCACCCCCCGCTATGCCGGGCGCCCTGTGGGGCCGGATGTTCTGAGTTCGGTGATGAGCTTCTTTGTCTTTTTCATCGTCACGATGGGGGCGGTGGCCTGGATGCTGGGGCTGACGGGCTTGGACCTGACAACATCTGTCTCGGGCGCGGCGGCGGCCTTGGCCAACATTGGACCTGGACTGGGGCAAGAGATTGGTCCGGCCGGTAATTTCGGTGGTCTCAACGACACGTCGAAATGGATATTGGTCGCCGCGATGCTGATCGGGCGGCTGGAACTGTTGGCGGTATACGCCATCCTCACCGTGCAATTTTGGAGAGCATGATGAAAAGACCGTTGGGTGCGCAGATTTCCCACATGTTGAAAGACCGCGGCGTGGACGTGATCTTTGGTATCCCGGGAGTGCATAACCAGGAGATGTATCGCGGCATCGAAGAGGCCGGGATCACCCATGTTCTGGCGCGCCACGAGCAGGGGGCAGGGTTCATGGCTGATGGCTATGCCCGGGCCAGTGGCAAGCCTGGTGTGGCCTATGTCATCACCGGACCGGGGTTGTGCAACATCATGACGCCGATGGGGCAGGCATACTCGGATTCCGTGTCGATGCTCGTGTTGTCGTCCTGCCTGGATGAAACGGCGGCCCGTAAGGGCCAGCTACACCAAATGAAGGACCAGGAGGGCGCGGCGGCGACCGTCTGTGATTGGTCTCATACGGCTCATACCGCGCAGGCGGCTTATGGCCTGATCGAACGCGCGTTTGAAGAATTCGAAACACAGCGCCCGCGACCCAAGCACATACAGGTGCCGATTGCACAGCTTGAAGCTGACGCCGAGCCTGCGCCGTTCCCGAACCAGTCGGCCCTGACACTCAAGGCCAAAGAGCCGGATATCGGGTCGGTGCTGTCTCTGCTGAACATTGCGCAGCGGCCACTGTTCATTCTGGGCGGCGGTGCCAAATCCAACCTCTGGCGGCAAGTTCTGACGCAGATCGGGGCGGCTTGTCTGACCACCTATGCCGGGCGCGGTATGGTGGGGGCGGGCTATGCGCTGGATTACGGGGCAGGGCTTGCGCGTCCCGGCAGTGCGGATGTGATTGCCTCTGCTGATCTTGTTGTGGCCATTGGGACTGAACTGGCCGAGGTCGATCTGTGGCGCGCGGATTTGGGACATACCGCGAACCTGGTTCGGGTCGACATCGACCCCAGCGTTCTGGCCGATCCTCAGCGCGCAGCCATCAAGCTTCAGATGGACGCGGAAAGTTTTGCCTATGCCCTGTGGGAGGCAACCGAGGCGGCAACACCCAAAACGGGTTGGAGCGCCGAAGAAGTCTCCGCAACCCGCACGCGGTGGCACGCCGAAACAGAAGCCGAGCGTCCCGGCATCATCCCGGTGGCAGATGCGCTGCGTGATGCGATGCCAACGGACACGATGATCTTTTCCGACATGACCCAATTTGCCTATGTGGCGAAAGAGGTCTGGGAAATGCATCGCCCCTATCATTGGCATCACCCGTATGGTTTCGGCACCCTGGGCTATGCCCTGCCAGCGGGCATTGGCGGGGCCGTGGCGCGGCGCGGGCAACCGACGGCGGTGATCATCGGGGACTATGGCCTCCATTACACGTTGCCCGAGTTGGGCGTTGCGGTGGAGCTGGGCCTGCCGCTGCCAATCATCTTGTGGGACAACGGCAAGCTCAAAGAGATCGAAGACAGTATGACGCGGGCCCAGATTGCGCCAAATGCGGTGATCGCGCGCAATCCGGATTTCTGCAAACTGGCCGAGGCCTTTGGCGCGCATTCCGCAGCGCCCAAGGATCTTGCCGAGATGCAGGCGGCGGTTCAGGCGGCGTTCACAGCCGATGGGCCGACGTTGATCTATCTGACACCGGACATCCTGTAACCGCTCCCGGTGCCACGCCCAACAAGAGGAGATGTTCCGCCAGGATCATCGACGATTGGCGGGAGCGCTTGCAGGCTCCCGCACCCCGTCCGTTCAGTTCCAGCAGCTTACCAGAACGGTCATGCCATTGGCGCGGCGTGACAGCTCATTCGGCGATACGCCCTGTGCACCATCGGCATCTGCGACACGCAGACCGGCGGCTTGCAGGACGTCACGCAGGGCCTGGGCATCGGCGGCAAAGCTGACGCCTCGGGGCAGTTGCTGACCCGATTGGGCCGCTGGCAACAGCATGCCCACAACCGAACCAGCCGGATCAAACACCGGGCCACCGGCGTCACCGGATTGCGCCGATAGTTCCAACCGGGACAGCTCGGTCTCTCCCCGCAGCCCCTTGACGTCCGACAGCTTGCCAAAGGTCAGGGTCGGGGCGCCCAAAACACCCTCGAAGCTGTAGCCAGCTACGGTCACGTCTGATTGAAGGCGCAGCGGTTCGACGCTGAGTTGGGCCACCTCCATCGGTGCCAGGGACTGTTGGGGCCGCAGCACTGCAACGCCCAAGCCAGCATCCGAACTGATCAGATCGGCGGTATAATCATTGTCCAGGGTGATCCGCGTGCAACCGTCGACGGCCTCCGAAACGGTCACCACGGTGCCCTTGCCATCCACAAAGAAACCGGAGCGTGAGACGCGGGGGCGGCGGACCTGCAGGCCCGAGATCAGGTCGATGGACTGTGCCGCATCGCCACCTGCGCCAGGATCCAATACGCCATCGGTGCGCGCAAAGCTTGCTTTCATCGCAGCCAGGACACGGGCGCGCCGCGCGTCGTCCCCTTCGGGCCAGATCAGGGTGAAGCCTTTGACCTCGCCATTCTTAAGCGCCGCCTCGGTGTAGGAAACGATGCCGTTTCCACGGCCCTCAAGTGTAAAGCGATCTTTCTTGCGCTCGCGTGGTCCTTCCAGGGGCACGATCTCGAGTGTTTGCATGATGTCATAGAGGCCAAAGAGCGTTGCCTGATCGCCGGGCTGGCTGATCAGCAGAACCCGCGCGCCCAGATCGGTCGCGCTGTCGAAATGCACAAACGGCGGCTCGTATCGCGAAAAGCGGACCACATCCAGCGGCAGATCCATGTCGATGCCGGCCGAGCGGTCACTATGAGCGCGCATTCCCGTGCTGATCAGAGGCTCGTTGTATTGATCCATCAGCGCCTTGCGCTGCTTGGTTGTCAGGGTGCCGGTCTGCTCGAACCCGTTGAACAGCTGCCATTCGCCCATCGACCGACGCGTGCCCGCGCCGAAGGCCCCGTCGATAGCGGCGCTGTAGAAACCCGCCGCCTGCAGTGCGATCTGCAGGTCCTTGCGTTCCTGCGCTGACAAAAGGCGCTCGCTGCGGCGCGCCTCGGCAGGGGTTTCATCCGCCGGTTCAGGTTGCACCACGGGTTCGGCGACCTGGGGCCGGTCATTGCCCAGAACCGGCGCCGCGACCACGCCCCGGTCAAGGATGTTGGCACCCACGGGCCAGTATTGCTGACCGAGGGCGTTGGATTGTGTCACAAAACTGTCCCGCGGGATCTGACGTTCGTTGCGATAGACGCGCAAGACACGCTCGGCATCTTCGGGTGCGTACGGGCCAAGGACAATTCCATACCAGTTGCCGCCCAGGGAAAACCCGTTCACATCCGGCAGGGCGTCCGCATAGATCTGCGCCCGTTGCTGAGCCACGCGCAGGCTGGGATGCGCTTCGATCTGGACCCAGACCACGTCGCCTCCGGCTTGCTGTGCGTGGGCGGGGTTCAGGGAAAATAGGATCGCGAAAATGAACGCGGTGAAGACTCTTATCATTGTCGGGTCTCTTGCCTTTGAAATCGGTATTCTGGAGGCAGCATAATCAGGAATTCAGTGCAAACGCCATGCCCCCGCAGGGGTGATGACAAAGGTGTGTCGATAACACGACAGGGCAAAGCGAATGCGGCTGGCACAAGTGGCGTTGACCCTTTGGGGTGGGCGGCATAGGAAAGAGCCAAGTTGAAAACCCCATGCGCTTGCACGCGCGCTGGAAGGGAATGCCATGACCGATCAGACCAACGCCCCGCGTTCGTTCCAGGAGATCATCCTGCGGCTCCAGACCTACTGGGCCTCAAAAGGGTGCGCGATCCTGCAGCCTTATGACATGGAAGTGGGCGCCGGTACCTTCCACCCCGCGACAACGCTGCGCGCGCTTGGGTCAAAGGCCTGGGCAGCGGCTTATGTGCAGCCCTCGCGCCGCCCGACTGATGGTCGTTACGGCGAAAACCCCAACCG
Organism: Falsiruegeria mediterranea M17; assembly: GCF_900302455.1. Taxonomy (GTDB): domain Bacteria; phylum Pseudomonadota; class Alphaproteobacteria; order Rhodobacterales; family Rhodobacteraceae; genus Falsiruegeria; species Falsiruegeria mediterranea. The sequence goes on along the minus strand of NZ_ONZG01000002.1, from coordinate 287,907 downwards.
GTTGCAGCACTACTATCAGTACCAGGTTCTGATCAAACCCAGCCCGCCGGATCTGCAAGAGCTTTATCTGGGTTCGCTTCAGGCGATCGGGATCGACATGAACCTGCACGACATCCGTTTTGTCGAGGATGACTGGGAAAGCCCGACACTGGGCGCCTGGGGTTTGGGTTGGGAGGTCTGGTGCGACGGGATGGAAGTCAGCCAGTTCACCTATTTCCAGCAGGTGGGCGGCCACGATTGCACGCCTGTATCCGGCGAGTTGACCTATGGCCTGGAGCGTCTGGCGATGTATGTCCTGGGCATCGACCATGTCATGGACATGCCGTTCAACGACCCGCAATCCCCCAGCCCGCTGACCTATGGCGACATCTTCAAACAGACCGAAGAGGAATACGCCCGCTGGAACTTTGATGTGGCAAACACCGAAGTACTGCTGCGTCACTTTGAAGAGGCCGAGGTCGAATGTGCCGCGATCCTGGCGCAAGAGCAAGACGATCCCAAGACCGGCAAGCGCATCGTGATGGCGCATCCCGCATATGATCAGTGCATCAAGGCCAGCCACATCTTCAACCTGCTGGACGCGCGCGGCGTGATCTCTGTCACCGAGCGTCAGGCCTATATTGGACGCGTCCGGGCGCTGGCCAAGCAATGCGCAGATGCGTTTGTCCAAACCGAAGCTGGAGGCTATGCTGCCGCCTAAAGGCAAGAGGCAGGGGCGACGGAATGGATCAGGCAACCCAGGAGGGCTATGAAGAAAAGCTGCGGAAACTGCGTCGCAAGCTGAAGCGGCACGTGCGAGATGCTCATAGTCAGGGGTTCATGTTGGGGGCGGCCGCCATGCTGCGCCCCGGGGATGTAGTTATCGACTGCGGTGCAAATGTGGGCGATGTGACCGCAGAACTCGCAGCGACCGGCGCAACGGTGCATTGCTTCGAGCCGGACCCCTATGCCTTTTCCATGCTGCACAACCGTTTCGCCGAAACGCCAAATGTCACCATGCACAACAAGGCAGTTGGGATCGAGGCCGGGACTATCGGTCTGATGCGGTCCGCCAGTTTCGACGATGATCCCAAAGGCAATTCGGTGATGAGTACGACCTTGCCGGGTGGCCGCGGCATGAGTGCCGAAGCCGATGGAGTGATCGACGTTGAGGTGATTGATTTTCCTGCGTTTCTTGATGGCCTGATCAAAGAGCATGGCGATATCGCTATGCTCAAGATGGACATTGAAGGTGCCGAATTGGACATCATCGAAGTGATGGACCAGCGCGCTTTGTTTGATCCGATCCGGGTTACTCTGGTTGAAACCCACGAACGCAAATTTCCAAATCTGCGTCCGCGGTTCCGCGCGCTCAAGTCCCGGGTGGCCGAGAAATACTCCACCAGCAAAGTGAACCTGGACTGGATTTGAACGAGGTCCGAACCTTTGGTCCGGCAGGCGTCAAGCCAGGCCCGGCAACAGGGACTTCAATCCCTGACTGATCATTCCGATTGCAATGGCGGCCAGGATCATGCCCATCAGGCGGCTCATGATCACGCGGGCCGTGCCAGAAAGGTGCTTGGCCAGCAGTGGTGCGTTCCAAAAGGTCAGCGCCAGCAACGCCACCATGCCTGCAAAGACACCTGCATAAGCGATCGCATGGGCGGTGTCCGTCACCTGGTGTGAATAGACGATCAGCGTCGTGATGGTTCCGGGACCGACAAGTATGGGAAAGGTCAGGGGATAAAAGGCAACGGTTTCCGGGGCAGGGTAGTTCGCCTTTTCGCTTTCGGTGCCGTGATGGGCGCTGCTTTCGTTCCCGCTCAGCATGTTCAGCGCCAGAAGCAGGACAACCAATCCCCCGGCCACACGAAAGTCGTCGACGCTGATACCAAAAAGGTGCAGCACTTGGCTGCCTGCGACTGCAAAACACCCCCCCAGGATCAGGCAGTAGAAGGCTGTCTTGATCGCAATCTTGCGTTGATCCGCTACAGATGCCTCTGCGGTGACGCTCAGAAAAATGGGCAGATTGCTGATCGGGTTCATGATCGCGAACAAGGCGCCGAAAAAGGTGACGATAAATGTGGTGTCCATGGTTGTCGCTGTCCTGTGACCTCTGTTACGACGACCCTGTCGTAAACACGGAGCACGCGAAAGAGGTGTTTCTCCGTATGAAGGAGATTTAATCTATGGCGGGCAAACTGCTGGTGATCGCTTTGCTTCTGTCGACCGTGGTTGCAGGGGCGGCGCTCTACTACCTCCAGATCTACGGGTTCTATTACACGGTCGAGGATCAGCCGGGCCGGGCCGTGCAGGTGATGGCGCAGGACACGCGCGAGGCGCAGCCGATCGCCTATACGGACTTCCAGGCGATCGACGCCGACAGCTCGCCAATCCGCTACCGCGCGTGCTTCAGCACCGATCTGTCGCTGGATGATCTGTCCGCGGCTTATGTCGAATCCGACAAGACAGAGCCGCGCGTGGCGCCGGATTGGTTCGATTGCTTCGATGCGCAGGCCATTGGTGCGGCGATCGGCGAAGGGCGCGCGCGCACCTATCTGGCGGCCAAGAACATCCATTTCGGCGTCGACCGGATCGTTGCGGTGACCGACGACGGCAAGGGCTATGTCTGGCACGAATTCAACGACTGCGGCGAAAAAGCATATGACGGCACCGTGGTCGGCGAGACCTGCCCGGAACGACCCACCAACTGATCCACAATCAGGAGGCCGCTCATGGTCGAAGCATACGTGATACCGGATTTTGTGACTGCAACGCTTGGCTTTGCGGTCTATCTGCTTGGGGCCGAGATCAACGGACGGGTCGCAGTGCTGAGGCAGTTCAACATCCCCGAGCCGGTGACAGGGGGGCTGTTGGCCTCGCTGGTGGTGCTGGGGCTCTATCTGGGGTTTGATCTGGAATTCGCGTTCGAAATGGCAACGCGGGATTTCCTGTTGGTGTTGTTCTTTGCAGGCATCGGCCTGAATGCGCGGCTGTCGGATCTGATCGCGGGGGGCAAGCCTCTGCTGCTGCTGCTTGTCCTGACGGTGGCGACCATCCTGATCCAGAATGTGATCGGCGCGGTGGGGGCCTCCTTCTTTGGCTACCCGTGGCAATCCGGTGTCCTCTTCGGCTCGGCCTCGCTGATTGGCGGGCATGGCACGGCCATCGCCTGGGCGCCCGAAGTTTCCAATGCGACCGGCTTGATCGGTGCCACCGAACTGGGTGTGGCCGTTGCGACCCTGGGGCTGGTGCTGGCCGCACTTGTGGGCGGTCCGGTGGCGAAATACCTGATCGAAACGCACAACCTGACCCCAAGCCGACCCGACGAAGGCCACACAATTGGCGTTCCTGACGGCGAAGCCCAAGACAAGAGGGCCATCGATCATGTCTCGGTCATGCGTGTTTTGTTGTTCCTGAACATCGCGATCATCCTGGGCTATGCCCTGTCCGAAGTGATCGAGGCCGCCGGGCTCAAACTCCCGCTCTTTGTGCCGTGCCTGATCATGGCCATCGTGATCGCCAACGTCCGCAGCGCATTCCGGCCCAATGCCAAACCCATCTCGCGCACGCCTGCGCTGGCGATGATCTCGGAATTCGCGCTTGGCGCGTTCCTTGCAATCTCGCTGATGACGCTGCAACTGTGGACCATTGCCGAACTTGGCGCTGTGATTGCCGTTGTGATGCTGGCGCAGACCACATTCACCGTGGCCTTTGTCATCTTTGTCCTCTTCCCCATCATGGGGCGCGGCTATCGCGCCGCTGTGCTGGCGGCGGGCTTCGGGGGCTTCGCCTTGGGGGCCACCCCAACCGCAATTGCGAATATGACCGCCGTGACCAAGCGATATGGCCCTTCGCCTATTGCCTTTATCGTGCTCCCCCTTGTATCCGCTTTCTTCGTGGATATCGCCAATGCCATCGTCATCCAGACGATTGTGAACTTCTAAGGACCGACCATGCCCGACCTGCTGATCGAACTGTTTTCCGAGGAAATCCCCGCGCGAATGCAAACCCGCGCTGGTGAGGATCTGAAAAAGCGCATCACCGATGGTTTGGTCGAGGCTGGTTTGACCTATGCCGGGGCCGCGGTGCTGACCACGCCACGCCGTCTGACGTTGACGGTGCAAGGCCTGCTGGCGGAAAGCCCGACAGTGCGCGAAGAGCGTAAAGGCCCCAAAGTAGGCGCGCCCGACAAAGCGATCGAGGGCTTCCTGCGTGGCGCGGGTGTCACCCGCGACCAGCTCGAAGAGCGCGACACGCCCAAGGGGGCCGTGTATTTCGCCACCATCGAAAAAGCTGGGCGCCCGGCGGCCGAGATCATTGCCGAGGTGCTGGACGGTACCATCCGCAACTTCCCCTGGCCGAAATCCATGCGCTGGGGCAGTGGTGCGATGCGGTGGGTGCGCCCACTGCATTCGATCCTGTGTATCCTGAGCGATGAGGCAGGCACCGAAGTGGTGCCGCTCACCGTTGAAGGCATCACATCCGGGGACACAACCGAGGGCCACCGCTTCATGGCGCCGGGCCGCTTTGCCGTCACCTCGTTCGAGGATTACGAGGCCAAGCTGAAACGCGCCTTTGTGGTGCTGAGCCCGTCCGAGCGCGCCGAACACATCTGGAACGACGCCACCAATCAGGCCTTTGCTGCCGGTCTGGAAGTTGTCGACGACAAGGGCCTGCTGGCCGAGGTTGCGGGCCTTGTGGAATGGCCCGTGGTGCTGATGGGCAAGATCGACGACGATTTTCTGGAATTACCGCCTGAGGTGCTGCAAACCTCGATGAAAGAGCACCAGAAGTTCTTCTCAGTCAAGAACCCCAAGACGGGCCGCATCGAGCGCTTCATCACTGTGGCCAACCGTGAAACCACGGATAACGGCGCGACCATTCTGGCGGGTAACCAAAAGGTTCTGTCGGCGCGTCTGGCCGATGCCAAGTTCTTCTGGGAGAACGACCTGCGCATTGCCAAGTCGGACATGAGTGTCTGGACCGGGTCGCTGGAAAACGTGACCTTCCACAACAAGCTGGGCGGCCAGGGCGACCGCATCCGTCGCATCGCCGCATTGGCACGCGCCTTGGCACCTGTCACCGGCGCAGACGTGGATCAGGCCGAGAAGGCCGCGAAGCTGGCCAAGGCCGACCTGAGTTCGGAAATGGTCTATGAATTCCCTGAGCTGCAGGGCCTGATGGGCCGCTACTACATCGAGGCCGCTGGTGAAGAGGCCGCCGTGGCCGCCGTGGCTGAAGAGCATTACTCGCCGCTTGGCCCGTCCGACGATGTGCCAACCACGCCTTTGTCAACGACTGTTGCACTGGCTGACAAGCTGGACACGCTGACTGGCTTCTGGGCGATAGACGAAAAACCCACGGGCTCGAAAGATCCCTTTGCACTGCGACGTGCTGCCTTGGGTGTGATCCGCCTGGTGCTTACCAACGATCTGCGGATGCCATTGAGCAAATCCATCGGCAGCCAACTGCTCAAGCACAAGATCCACGAAAACGGCCACGCGGAAAGCAAAGAGGTCGAAGCACTGGCTGATCTGTTGGACGAAATCGCGGATCACGGTGTGTTCGGTGCCGCGCTGAGAGTTGTGCGTGAGAAGTACACAGATGGTGAAAATGCTTTGTTGCACGCGGTTGGCGAGGCTCTGCCCAGCTTGTCTGACGATCTGCTGTCGTTCATCCACGACCGCCTCAAGGTCTTTCTCCGTGACGAAGGCATTCGCCACGACGTGATCGATGCCTGCATCGCGATGGAGGGCAACGATGACCTAAACCTGCTGGTCAAACGTGCCCGTGCCCTGAATGCCGTGATCGCGACCGAGGATGGCGAGAACCTGGTGCAGGGCTTCAAACGTGCCAACAACATCCTGACCCAGGCAGAGGAGAAGGATGGCGTCGAATACTCTTACGGTGCGGACCTGAAGTTTGCCGAGACGGATAGCGAAAAGGCGCTCTTTGCTGCGCTGAGCGAGGCCGAAGGCCAGATCGCTCCGGCGCTGGAGGCCGAGGATTTCCCGGCGGCGATGGCTGCGATGGCAGCATTGCGCGCGCCTGTGGATGCCTTTTTTGAAGAGGTGCAGGTCAACACTGACAACGATGTCCTGCGCCGCAACCGTCTGAACCTGCTCAGCCAGATCCGCACCATCTGTTCCAGCGTGGCGGACCTGACAAAGGTCGAAGGCTAAAGCCCTGGCAAGGGTCTGAATGCCTGTTTTTAAGGCGGCGAGACCCTTGCGCCACGCCGAAACCTTCTTATGCTGCGGTGAAACCAAAAGGTGCCGCAGTGCAGAATAATCCCAACACCACCCTCATCACGGCAACCGCCCCTGTGGCGGCGAACACCCATGGCGGGCGCGCAAAGTGCCTACAACGTCTGGTGCGTCTGGAGCTGCCTGTGCCGCGCACCGTCGCGCTGTCCTTTGGTGCCGTACATGACATCGCCGAGGGGCAGATGCCGGACATTGCAGCGGTTCTTGAGCAGTTCGACGAAACTGATCTGTTGTGCGTGCGGCCCAGTTCCGAGGACCCCGATTGGGGCGGTCCGGGGGCGATCCTGAACATCGGAATGAACGACGCCCGCTATGTCGAACTGTCCGACAGCATGGGGGCCGATGCTGCGGCGGCGCTCTATCTGCGGTTTGTGCAGAACTATGCCGTGCATGTCGCACGTCTGGACCCGGATGTCTTCGAGGACGTGGTGGATGAAGGTCCCCAGGGCCTGAGCGAAGTTTTGCATGCCTATGAGGCGGAAACCGACGAGCAATTTCCGCAAGACCCGGCAGAGCAGCTGTCAGAGGTGTTGAAATCGATGGCCCGCGCATGGGAAGGCACCACCGCCCGCCTGTTGCGGCAGGCCAAGGGGGCGCCAGCGGATGCGGGGCTGGGCCTTGTGGTGCAGCAGATGATCCCGGGTGTGGGGCAGGGGGAGTGCGGTTCGGGTGTGCTTCAACTGATCAACAGATCAACGGGGATGCCGCAAATCACTGGTCGCTACCTGAGCCAAAGTCAGGGACGTGATGCGCTTGGAGCAGGGTCCGGGGCACTGTATCTGGAAAAGGATGCACGTGGTCCATCGCTGGAAGAGCTGGCGCCCGAGGCGTTTGAAGAGCTCAAGACGCATGCCGCGTTGATGCGTGCCAAACTGCGCGAAGAGATGCAGGTCGAATTTGTGATCGAAAGCGGACACGCGCATATTCTGGACGGTGTCCGGGTGCCGCGCAGTGCACGCGCGTCGGTGCGGATTGCTGTGCGCCTGGCCGAAGATGGCATCATCCCTCAGGAAGAGGCCGTCATGCGGATCGAGCCGCATTCACTGAACGAGCTCCTGCACCGGCAGGTGGACCCAGAAGCGACGCGCGATGTGCTGACCACCGGTATCGCCGCAAGCCCGGGGGCAGCAACCGGTAAGATCGTTTTCACTGCCGCTGAGGCGCAAGCCAGTGCAGCCCGCTCGGAACCTTGCATTCTGGTGCGTCGCGAGACCTCTCCCGAAGATGTGCGGGGTATGCATGCGGCGGTGGCCGTGTTGACCGAAAAGGGCGGGATGACCAGCCACGCGGCCGTGATCGGTCGCGGTATGGGGCTGCCGTGCATCGTCGGGGCATCGGACATGACGTTCCAGACCAAGAAGAAAACGCTGACCGCCCCGGATGGGCGCGTATTCAAGACCGGCGATACGCTGACCATCGACGGCAGCTCGGGTCAGGTGCTGGCGGGGCAGCCCGCCATGCTCGAGGCGGCGCTGGATGAGTGTTTTCAGACGTTGATGGGGTGGGCAGACCAAGCCCGCGACATTGGCATCCGGGCCAATGCGGACACGCCTGCAGATGCTCAGACGGCGCGCAATTTCGATGCGCAGGGCATCGGGCTGTGTCGAACCGAGCATATGTTTTTTGATCCTGGTCGCCTGACAGTGATGCGCGAGATGATCTTTGCCGATGAACCCTCGGGCCGAGCGGCGGCGTTGGAACGGCTCTTGCCGATGCAGCGCGAGGATTTCACGCAGCTGTTCCGTATCATGCAGGGCAAACCGGTCTGCATCCGCCTGTTCGACCCACCCTTGCACGAATTTCTGCCCACCACCCGAACCGGTCAGCGCGAGCTGGCCGAGGCGCTGGATATTCCCGTCAGCGATGTGACCCGGCGGGTCGAGGCGATGAGCGAATACAACCCCATGTTGGGCCTGCGTGGCGTTCGTCTGGGTGTTACGGTGCCGGAAATCTACGACATGCAAGCTCGTGCCATTTTCGAGGCCACGATTGAAGCCAGCCGCGACGGCGCCCCGGTTGTTCCAGAAGTGATGATCCCCTTGGTCAGTGCCAAACGCGAGGTTGAGTTGGTCAAGGTGCGCATTGATGCAGTGGCAGCTGCTGTGGCCCAAGAGCGCGGTCAGGACTTTGACTATCGCCTAGGGGTGATGGTGGAAACTCCGCGTGCCTGTTTGCGCGCCGACGAGATCGCGCCGAACACCGCGTTCCTCAGCTTTGGCACCAACGACCTAACGCAGATGACTTATGGACTGTCGCGCGACGATGCGGGGCGTTTCATGTCGGCCTATGTTCAGCAGGGCGTCTTTAACGAAGACCCGTTCCACGTATTGGATACCGACGGGGTCGGAGAGCTTTTGCAGTTGGGGGCGGCCCGCGCACGCGCGGCGCAGCCGGGTCTGACACTTTCGGTCTGTGGCGAACACGGCGGAAACCCCGAATCAATCGCTTTTTGCCGGGATGCGGGCTTTGATTATGTGTCGTGCTCGCCGTTCCGGGTGCCGGTTGCACGACTTGCCGCTGCCCAATTGGCGATCGCCCATAAGCTGGGAGAAAGCCCCCTCTGAACCCACTATATCTTGTGTTTCAATGCGTTAACGCCGTTGCAAGACCTGGCGGACATCTACGCATTTCTACTTGCATTTTGCGAAAAACTGGACCTTTGCCGCAAGCTGCGCTAAATGGCAGCCTGCGCCCGTCGGGGGAGGGTCTGGCGTGCGAGTGCCGTTTGGGGTTTTTGATATGAGACGTTTCTTTGTGGCTGCAGCCGTTATCTTGGCTGCTCTTGGGTCGAAATCGGCCATTGCAGACACCGGATTGAACATGGTGATTGAACGCGAGCAGGCATCCCTGAACGCGCAACCCGGTTCGCGGTTCCGTCAGTACCTCAAATCGTTTCGTCCCAAGCCCAAGCCGGTCGAGGTGACCTACTCTCGCGCATGGCTAGACGATCAGCCCAAGCCGGAAGGCGACGAGAATTTCCGCTGCTTGTCCGAAGCTTTGTATTTCGAAGCCCGCGGTGAAACCGTCAAAGGCCAATTCGCCGTGGCCGAGGTGATCATGAACCGGGTCAAAAGCAGCCGCTTTCCCAATTCGCTGTGCGGTGTGATCCGCCAAGGCACGGGCAAGAAGTACCAGTGTCAGTTCACCTACACCTGTGACGGCCGCAAGGAAGTCATTGCCGAGAAGCAGGCGTTTGAACGGGTGTCCAAGGTAGCGCGCGTCATCATCGACGGCGTGTCGCAAGAGCTGACCAATGGGGCGACCCATTATCATACGACAGCAGTTCGCCCCAGCTGGTCGCGGGTCTACAAGCGCACCGCGAAGATTGGCGTGCACATCTTTTATCGCCACAACTATCGCACCGCCAGCAACTGATGTTTTGACGGCAGAGATCAGGGTAAGGCGCATTTTTTTGCGCTCAACATCGCTGGGCGACGCATTCGGCCGCTGGTATGGCGTTTGCGGTTCTGTTATGGGCGCGTCAGCCGCGTATGATGGTATCTCACTGTCCCGGCCCCGTGGAAGGCACCCAAATGAGCTCTGAAATCCGTCTAGCCTTTGCGCACCCCTCGGAACGGTCCGAAGCCACCGCTGCGCGCGGTCCGCTGGATCGCATCTCGTTGCGTGATCACACTGTCGAGGTCGAAATCGGCGCGTTCCAGGCTGAACGGGGGACCACGCAGCGCATCTGCTTCAACGTGGTGGTCGAGGTTCAGCCGCTGACCGGGCCCATCGACGACGACGTCGATCGCATCCTGTCTTATGACCGCGTGACCGAAGCCATTGCCCATGAGCTGTCCGAGGAACGCCTGAACCTGCTGGAGACACTGGCCGAACGCGTTGCCGAGCGGATCCTGCTGGAACCGCAGGCGGTGCGCGCCTTTGTCCGCATTGAAAAGCTGGACCGCGGTCCCGGTGCCCTCGGGGTCGAGATCGTGCGCGGCAAGGACATGCTGCATCACGAGGTCACCGAAGAAGAGCGCCCGCACCCGCGTCTGGCCTATCTGTCGAACACGGCCATTGCCTCGGACAACCTGAGCGGCTGGATCGACCAACTTGAAACCCGCGAGCGTCCGCTGATCATTTGTGTCGGCGCGCCGGATCTGGCTGCACCGCAAACCGGTCACGCGATGACGCAGCGCCGGATTGACTTGCTGGCCATCGAACAAAACGCCTGGTCCCTTGCCGCGCGCGATCACCGCTGCGTCGTCGTTTCGACTCGGACCGAGCTGGATTGGGGTATGAAGAACGGCCAGATCTGCGTTTGGGCCCCCTCCAAGATTGTGCTGGACGCAGTCGATGGCACGTCGGCGGCACCGTCCGAATCCGTTGCTCTGGCGGCTTGGTTCGCGGCGACATTCGAGGCGGGTGAAATGCTGGTGATCGGAGCTGATTTGCCGGATGACGCCAGCGTGCCCCTGCGTGCTGTTTCGGCGGAGCAGGCGACCCTGTGACACTCTGCTATCGTCCATTGGCTCAATCGGGCGCGTCGCGTCCGGATGGCGCGATGCCTTTGGTCGGGACCGATCACTGGTTTACCGATGTTGAGGTTCTGGAGCGTGGCCGCGCGCCCGCAATGATCAAGGCGGCGGAGCTGCCTGCCGACGTCGCAACACGCCTGATCGCCCCGCGCGCGCCCTTGGCGGGGTTGGACATGAACCAGCCCCATATCATGGGCATTCTGAACACCACGCCCGACAGCTTCTCGGACGGCGGCGTTCATGCCGGGGCCGAGGCGGCGGTTCTGGGCGCGCAGTCCATGGTGGCTGCGGGCGCGACAATTCTGGATGTGGGGGGCGAATCCACCCGACCGGGTGCCGCCTTTGTCCCCGCTGAAGAAGAGGTCGCGCGGACGGCCCCAGTGATCGCGGCGATCCGGGCCGAGACACAGACGGCAATTTCCATCGACACCCGCAAGGCAACTGTGGCGCAGGCGGCTGTCACGGCAGGGGCGACCATCGTCAACGATGTCTCTGGCTTTACCTTTGACGCGGAACTGGCCCCGTTGTGTGCCGATCTGAACGTTCCGGTTTGCGTGATGCATGCCCAAGGCGATCCGGCGACCATGCAGAACGACCCGCAGTACGAGGATGTCGTGCTGGACGTCTACCGTTTTCTGGATGGGCAGGTGACGCGGCTCGAGGCGCTTGGTTTGGACCGCAGTCAGATCATCGTTGATCCCGGCATTGGCTTTGGCAAGACGCAGAACCACAATCTGGCTCTGCTCAAGACCCTGTCGATGTTTCACGGGCTTGGCTGCCCGATCCTTCTGGGCGCGTCGCGCAAGCGGTTCATAGGTACCATCGGGCAGGAGCCGCAGGCGGATGCGCGGGCGCCGGGTTCGATTGCGGTCGCTTTGGCGGCGGCAGCGCAGGGGGTTCAGATCCTGCGCGTTCATGATGTGGCTGAGACGGCGCAGGCACTGCGGTTGTGGCAGGCCGTGCGCTAGCGCCGGAACAGTCGGGTCAGCGCACCATATTGGCTCAGGCCTACGCCGCCCAGGATCAGCAGAAGCGCCCAGATCAGTGATGGGGGCAGGGGTTCGCTCAGGACCAGCCATCCCATGATCACCGACCAGATCGGCACCTGATAGTTAGTCAGACTCATGAAGGTTGGACCGGCACTGAGCACCACCATGATGCGCAAAAGAAAGGCTCCGGCCGTTGGGATCAGCCCCAGCACCGCAAGCGCTGCAAAGGTGGGGCCATCGACAGCGGGCGGCAGGCCTTCGATGGCAAGGGCCACGGTCAACACTGGGACCAGGCCGATGAACAAGGTGACGGCGGTCAAGCCCACTGGGTCCGCCTTGGGCAACTTGCGCAGCATGACCGAGCTGACCGCATAGCAGGCCGCGGCCGACAGGCAGGCGAGGCGGCCCCAGATCTCATCCTCGGTGCCGCTGCTTTCAAAGGCCTGTCCACCGATCAGGACGACGACCCCTGCAAACCCCACGACAAACCCAAGCGCCTTGCGCCAGCTGAGTTGCTCCCCTGGTACCAGAAAATGGGCCAGCGGCAGCACCATCAAGGCAACGGATGCCATCGAGACGCCGGTAAAGCCGCTGGTGACATACTGCTGTCCCCAACTGATAAGGAGAAACGGAACAGCGGTGGACAGGGCGCCCGTAACGGCCAGCAACACCCAGGTTCCCGCATTGACGGGATCCGCGAACAGGCGCGCGCCCTTGAAAAGCCAGATCAACCCGACAAGACCCGAGGCAAAGACGATCCGGGCGGACGCCAGCCAAAAGGGCGTGATGCCGCGCAAGGCGATCTCGATCACCAGAAAGGTCGAACCCCAGATGACGCCCAAGGCCGCAACCATGAGCCAATCACGGCGGGAGATGTCAGGAGAATTGGTCATTCCGCGACCTGACCTCGAAGTATCGACGGGGTCAAGCGCAAGATACGCCCGCGTGTCAGAAAGAGGAGGGGGCGCTCCCGCCCGTCGGAGACGCCCCTTGCGGGGCGCCACCTCCCGTTGGGCCGGGCCTCGCTTCGCTCGGTGGTTGGCGCTTGGTGCAGACCTCGCGATCATCGAAACACGGTTGCTTTGTCGGTGGTGATTCACCCGCAGCAAGTGCCACAGGCGGGACCGCGCCGAGCGAAGCGAGGCGCCCGGCCCAAGGCCGTTAGCGGGGCTGACGTAGTCAGGTCTGCTCGGGCGCGGGAGCACCCCGGGAGTTTGTATGCGTTTCCTAGGCGCAGGCGTCGCGGACCATCTTCTGGAACTCGGCCAGCATGACCTCGCCGCCCAACCCTTCGGCCAGGGCAGACACAGAATAATCCGGCGAACGCAACGAGCGCTGCATCTTTTCGCAAACCCAGACATCTTCGGTCTGGAAATCACCGGTTTCAAGCGGGTGCTGGGTCCAGTTCCTGGATTCGATCAGCCCGGTCTCGGGGTCATATCCAGGAGTCCCTTTGAGCGGTTCCTTGTAGCTCCACCAGCTTTTGGGCGACCAGGTACGCGACCGCAGGATTGTGGTGTCTCCATCCACTGGCTCCATCGTGGAAATGGTCAGAGACCAGGGCGAGGGGACGATCATCGTCGTCGGGAACATCATGTAGACGCCGCCATACCCGGGATCTCCCGCGCCCTCGATCTTGGTCATGCCAGCTCCACGCGTCTGCTGTTCTACAAAGACCGGGATGCGGTTCTTGATCCCGTCGCGCTCCGTGGAGTACCAGACCATGTGCTGGCCATGCTGGTCCCAGACGTTTACCCCAACTTTTGGCCCGCCCAGGGTGTTTTCATGCAGATAGGCCAGGTGATATCCGTCTATCGCGTTCTCGAAGAACACCTTCCAATTGCACTTCAGTTTATAGACAAACTCTTTGCTGGCCTGCAGCTTGGGGTCGGTGATGTCATGCGGAAAGGGGGCCGCATCCAGCGGTGCGATCCAGTCTGCAAAACTGGCATCTGGGTCCGGATTGACAAATATCATCCCCTTCCAGCGCCCGATCGAAGCATCGTGCAGGTTCAGCGATTTTCGATCCAGGTCGGGGAAACATTCGGAGCGATCCGGCACGCCGCGCAGCCGGCCGTCCAGGCCAAAGGTCCAACGGTGATAGGGGCAGACCAGCGTCTTGCCTGCATTGCCGCGCCCCTCCAGCAGTTCGGTCCCCCGGTGGCGGCAGATATTCTTGAATGCGTTCAGATTGCCTTCGGCATCCTGAACCACGGCGATCGGCTGCACGCCGATGCGGGCCGTGACATAATCGCCGGTGTCGTTGAAATCGCTCTCATAGGCCACAAGCTGCCATGTTTTGGTGAACAGGGTTTCCTGTTCCCGCTGAAACCACTCGGGCGAATAATAGGCCTCTTTCGGCAGAATTTGCGCTGGCATGGGGAATCCTTTCCTTGCTGGCACTCAGTTAACTGTCCAATAGGACAAATTAAAGGGGCGCGACAAGAAACTTTAACCCGATGCGGACCATTGCCTAAATATCACCGCCCCTGAAACATGTAAGAGGCCCTGTTGGCTTTATGATAGTCTCGCTGTTCTGGCGAAATATTCTGCGGTGGTTCGCAGCCCGAGGCCACAAATCCCAAAAGTCCGATCATCAACGCGCGTATACATGCCACGGTTCAATCCTCCACGCGGATTGCTTGAATTCAAAACTTAGCATGCCACGGCCAAGAGACGATGCACAGGGCCTGCGTTCGCGCAACGAAAAAGGGCGAAGCATTGCTGCTCCGCCCCCGGATTTGGCAAAGATCTGAAGGATCAGTTCTTTTCTTTGTCGACCATCTTTCCAGCCGAGATCCACGGCATCATGCCACGCAGCTTGGCGCCGGTTTCTTCGATCATGTGCTCGTCGTTGTGGCGGCGGGCCGCTTTGATGGTCGGCTGACCCACAGCGTTTTCCAGCATGAAGTCGCGGACGAATTTGCCCTGCTGGATGTCGTTGAGCACCTCTTTCATGCGCGCTTTGGTTTCGTCGTACTTCAGGATGCGCGGGCCGGTGACGTACTGGCCGTATTCCGCAGTGTTGGAGATCGAGTAATCCATGTTGGCGATGCCGCCTTCATAGATCAGGTCAACGATCAGCTTCACTTCGTGCAGACACTCAAAATAGGCCATCTCGGGTGCGTAACCCGCTTCGACCAAGGTCTCAAAGCCGCAGCGGATCAGTTCCACCAGGCCACCGCACAGAACGGCCTGTTCGCCGAACAGGTCGGTTTCGCATTCTTCGCGGAAGTTGGTCTCGATGATGCCCGAGCGGCCGCCACCGATGGCCGAGCAGTAGGACAGGCCGATTTCCAGCGCCTTGCCGGATGCGTCGCGGTCAACCGCCACCAGGCAGGGCACGCCGCCGCCTTTGGTGTATTCGCCACGTACGGTGTGGCCGGGGCCTTTGGGGGCCATCATGATGACGTCGACGCCTTCTTTGGGCTCGATCAGGCCAAAGTGCACGTTCAGGCCGTGGGCAAACGCGATGGCAGCACCCGGCTTGATGTTGTCGTGGACGTATTTCTTGTAGGTTTCCGCCTGCAGTTCGTCGGGCATGGTGAACATGATCACGTCACACCAGGCTGCGGCTTCGGCGATGCCCATGACTTGCAGGCCTTCACCTTCGGCTTTCTTGGCCGAGGGCGAGCCTTCGCGCAGAGCGACGACCAGGTTCTTGGCACCCGAGTCGCGCAGGTTCAGCGCATGCGCGTGACCTTGCGAGCCATAGCCCAGGATGGCCACTTTTTTGTCTTTGATCAGGTTAATGTCGCAATCGCGATCATAGTAAACGCGCATGTCGGCGGTCCTTTGCAGAATTGAACTGGGTTGGTTGTACCGGGCGCTTTGGGGATTGGCGAGGGGCTTGAGGTCGAGTATTTGGGGATTGGGCGAAGGATAATTCGTCAAAATTCAGTTTGGTAGAAGAATCATGCTCGATGACATCGACCGCCGTATCTTGCGGCATTACCAGGCTGATCCAAGCCTTAGTACGGCCGATCTGGCGGACCTGTGCCGCATCACATCGGGCGTGTGCTGGCGACGGATTGAAAAGATGCAGACGGCAGGGATCATCCAAGGCCAAGAGGCGGTGATCGACTGGGGGGCTTTGGGCTATGCGGTCGAGGTGTCGTTGCGCGTGACTCTGGACAAGACGCAGGCGCGGGCCTTTGACGAATTCACGGCAGCGGCGCGCCAGGTGGCTGAGGTGATCGAGATACAGACATTCCTGGGCCGGGTCGATGTACGCCTTTCGGTGATCGCACGCGACATGGCACACTATCAGCAACTCTATCGTGATCGCATCCTGACCTTGCCGCATATCGCCGACATCGAGGCCCTGATGCACATCGCGCGCGTCAAAAGCGCCGAGGGGCTGCCCCTATGATCGAGCTGGATGAAATGGATCGCAGTCTTCTGCGGGCTCTGGTGCAGGACGCGGGTTTGAGCGCAGGCGCTTTGGGGCGCCGGTTCGGTCTGTCGCAACCTGCAACATGGCGGCGGATCAAGCGCCTGGAACAGGCAGGAGTGATCAAGGGGCGGCGGCTGAGGTTGAATGCAGAGATGCTTGGATTTGGGGTGACGGTGTTTCTGGGAGTCAAACTGGCCCGGAAGGGCCAGGTGAGCCTCGAAGATTTCGAGCGCGCTGTCAGTGCGATCCCTGAGGTGCAAACCGTCGAGCATGTGTTGGGACTTTATGACTATCGTTTGCGGGTGGTTGCGCGCGACCTTCCAGATTTTGAACGAGTGCTGCGACGGCGGATCATGACTTTGCCCGGGGCAGGGGATGTCGAGGCCAACGTGCTTCTGAGTGAAGAGCGGCTGCCGGGTCCAATCGGGTAAGCAAAGCTACCCACCTGCGCGGCCTGTCGGCCTTGCGTCCTGCGGACGGCAGGGGGCCAGGCTCACGCGGGCAAAGCCCGCGTGAGCCTGGCCCAACGGGAGGAGATGTCCCGTCAGGGGCATTGACGCCGGGCGGGAGCGTCCCCGTCTTTGAAATCAAAGGGTCAGTATTGTGTGCGGAACCGATAGCCTGGGTGATGGGTCATGCGGACGTAGGTTACCGGTTCTCCCTGCAGCCAGGTTGTGCGTTCCAGTTGAATCACCGGGGTCCCCACGGCTGTGGCCAGGAAATCTGACAGCTTTGTATCCGTCGACACGGCCGAGAATGTAATCTCGGCGTCTGTGAACGGCACCGCGTTCAACAACCACTCGTTGGGTCCGACCGTTGTCAGGTCCGCATGCTCGATGTCCGGCACGGTGGCAATGTTGATCCACCGTTCTTCGAACTGAAAGGGCCGGTTGTCGGCGTAGTGCATGCACAGCAGATGCAGGACCCGCGTCCCGGCCTTGAGCCCCAGCTGGGACGTCAGCCAGGCGGGCGCCTCCGAGACCGAGCGTTCCACCAGGGCATAGCGGTAGACGGCGTTCTGCTCTTCCACAGTCTGGCGAACGACCGCAATCTCGATCTTGGCGTGTTTGACAGGGGCGGTCTTCACCCGCGTCCCGCTTTTGCGCCGCCGCTCGACAAAGCCCTGATCCGCCAATTCCCGAAGCGCCCGGTTCACCGTGGCGCGGGCGCAACCGAATTCCTCGGCCAATTCGGTTTCGGTCGGGAGCAAAGCCCCCTGAGGCCAGATCCGCGCCTCGATCCGTCTTTTGACCTCGTCACGCACGGCGTGAAAGGTGGTTCGTTTCGGGGTCTGCAAAACTGAGCGACTCCTGTTTCCTGAGTGAGTGCGTTTATCTGCCCAGATTCAACCAAAAGAGTAAAGGGAAGCTGACTCGGTTTAGCATCAAATGGCGTCAATGAGCGACCGAATGGCCCGAGTATATGACGAAACGATCTGTTCCCGCTCCAGATGGCGCCCATTTTGGACCATATGTCGGCCCGCAGACCAGACATCGGTGACAACGTTGTCGTCTGCGGCAAACACCAAAGCATCCAGCAGTTGGTCACCCTCTACAGCGCACAGCGCCGTGTCCGCGCCATCCAGGGCCACCAGATCGGCAAGGTTGCCAGTGCTGATCTGCCCGGCCAGCCGTCCAAGCGCCTGTGCCCCTCCTCGGGCTGCGTCCAGATAGATCGTCGCCCCGACAGAACCTTCGCCCGGGATCATCACGTTTCTCTGCAAGTCCCGCAGGCGCTGCGAATACTCCAGCGTGCGCAGTTCTTCGGTCAGCGAGATCCGCACGTTGGAATCCGATCCAACGCCATAAGCGCCGCCCTCGGCCAAAAAGGTCGGGCCATTGAAAGGACCGTCGCCCAGATTTGCCTCGGTGATCGGACACAGGCCGGCGACAGCGCCAGATCTGGCCATGTCCCGGGTTTCCTTGTCTGTCATGTGGGTGGCATGGATCAGGCACCAGGAGGCATCGAACTGCGCATTGTCCAGCAGCCATTCGACCGGTCGCGCACCGAGCCAGGCTTGAACATCCGCCACTTCCTTTGGTTGTTCCGATATGTGGATGTGCACCGGGTTTTCATCCTTCAGCATCAGCGCCTCTGCCAGATCCCGAGGAGAGGTCGCGCGCAGCGAATGGGGCGCGATACCGACGCGGGCGTCCCCCGGCAGGCTGCGAGCAGCGTGCGCGCGCGCTTGCGTCACCAGCTCGGCAAAGCTGTCCACAGTGTTGCCAAATCGGGTCTGCCCGCCGCTGAGTGGCTGCCCGCCCGCACCGCCATAGGTGTAAAGCACTGGCAGATGGGTCAGGCCGATGCCGGTTGTCTGGGACGCGGCAAACACCCGGTCGCTCAGCTCGGTCATCGTGTCGAACCGCGCGCCACCGGGCTGGTGATGCACATAGTGGAATTCGCCGACAGACGCATAGCCTGCCTCGAGCATCTCCATGAACACCAGGGCCGCGATGGCCTCATACTGCTCGGGCGTTATGCGCTCCATGAAGCGGTACATCAGCGTGCGCCAGGTCCAGAAGCTGTCTTTGCCAGCGGCACGCACTTCGGTCATGCCCGCCATCGCGCGCTGGAAGGAATGGGAATGCAGGTTCCCCAAGGATGGTAGCAGAATGTCTACCCGTGTGTCCTGCGCCTGCGGGGATTGGCCCGCCTTGATTGAAGCGATCCGGCCGTCTTCGACAGTCACGATGACGTCCTGAAGCCAACCTTCGGGGGTGCGGGCGCGGTTCGCGAAAATTCTCTGCATCGCTTCCTCATATGTATAGACATAAGCTTTATAATCCCATACGTTTTGCCGTATCAAGAGGGAAGTGGACGCTGATGAGCGACAAGTTCAATTATGTTCTGTTGAACGCCCGACTGGCGACAATGGACGAAAACTCAGAAGGTTACGGGCTGGTTGAAGGTTCTGTGGTGGTTCGGGATGGTCGAATCGCATGGATTGGCAGTGACCTGCCCGCTGATTATGCCGATCTGCCCAGGCGGGATGCCGGGGGGCGGCTTGTGACGCCTTCGTTCATCGACTGCCACACGCATATCGTTTTTGGCGGCGACCGGGCAATGGAGTTTGAAATGCGCCTGAACGGTGCATCCTACGAAGAGGTCGCGCGTGCCGGGGGCGGCATCGTCTCGACCGTCATTGCCACCCGCACCGCCAGCGTCGACGAGTTGGTTCAACTGGCCCTGCCGCGTCTGGACGCGCTGTTGGCCGAGGGTGTGAGCGTGGTTGAGGTCAAATCCGGCTATGGGTTGGATCGTGAGACCGAACTGAACATGTTGCGCGCCGCACGGCAGCTGCAGGATCTGCGCCCGGTTCTGATCAAGACAACCTTTCTGGGAGCGCATGCGACACCCGCCGAATACGCGGGGCAGGACGACGCCTATATCGATGACGTTTGCATTCCCGCCCTGCACGCCGCCCACGCCGGGGGGCTGGTGGATTCGGTCGACGGGTTCTGCGAGGGGATCGCGTTTCAACCCACGCAGATCGAACGGGTGTTCAAGGTGGCACAAGAGCTGGGCTTGCCCGTCAAACTGCACGCCGAACAGCTCAGCCATCTGGGCGGCACGCAATTGGCGGCGCGCTATAACGCACTGTCGGTGGATCACGTGGAATATGCCACCGAAGAGGACGCGCGGGCCATGTCAGCCAGCGGGTCGGTTGCGGTGATCCTGCCAGGCGCATTCTACACGATCCGCGAGACGCAAGCTCCTCCCATTGATCACTTCCGCGCCCATGGCGTGCCGATGGCCTTGGCGACCGATTGCAACCCCGGCTCCTCGCCGCTGACCTCACTGCTGTTGGCGATGAACATGGCCTGCACGCTCTTTCGCATGACCCCGCTTGAGGCGCTGACAGGTGTGACCCGCAACGCGGCCACTGCGCTTGGCCTGGCAGATCGCGGTCAGTTGCGTGAGGGGTACATAGCCGATCTGGCGATCTGGGATGTCCAAACACCAGCGGAGCTGTCTTATCGCATTGGTTTCAACCCTCTCCACGAACGTCTTAACGGAGATACTGCATGATTTCTCTCACCCCCGGGGCCGTAAACCTGGCCACGCTGCGCGAGATTTACCGCCAAATGGCACCCGCCAAACTGGACGCCTCGGCGCGTCCCGCTGTCGAGGCGGCGGCACAGATGGTGGCCGATGCCGCCGCTGGCGAGGCGGCGGTTTATGGCATCAACACCGGCTTTGGCAAACTGGCCAGCAAGAAAATCGCGCCCGAGGATACCGCAACTTTGCAGCGCAACCTGATCCTGTCGCACTGCTGCGGCGTGGGCCAGCCCCTGGCCGAGGATCGCACGCGCCTGATGATGGTGCTCAAGCTGCTGTCGCTGGGGCGCGGCGCCTCTGGCGTCCGGTGGCAGGTAATCGCACTGATCGAAGCGATGCTCGAAGCAGGCGTGACGCCTGTGATCCCCGAACAGGGTTCGGTCGGAGCATCCGGTGACCTTGCCCCACTGGCCCACATGGCCGCTGCCATGATCGGCGCGGGTGAGGCGACCTATCAAGGCGCGCGTATGCCTGCGGCCGAGGCTTTGGCCAAAGCAGGCCTGACCCCGGTTGTGCTTGGCCCCAAAGAGGGGCTTGGCCTGATCAATGGCACACAGTTCTCCACTGCCAACGCGCTAGCCGGTCTGTTCGATGCCTGGCGCATGGTCGAAGCCTCGATGACGATCGCCTCGCTTTCGACGGATGCGATCATGGGCTCGACTGCGCCCTTGTTGGCCGACATCCACACTCTGCGCGGTCATGCCGGTCAGATCGATGTGGCACAGGGCATGCGCACGCTGATGGACGGCTCCGAGATCCGCGAAAGCCACCGTGAGGATGACACCCGCGTGCAAGACCCGTATTGCATCCGCTGCCAGCCGCAGGTTGTTGGCGCGGCGCTGGACGTGCTGCGCATGGCCGCCAAAACGCTGGAGATTGAGGCAAACGCCGTCACCGACAACCCGCTTGTGCTGGTGAACGAGGGGCGGATCGTTTCGGGTGGTAATTTCCACGCCGAATACGTGGGCTTTGCCGCAGATCAGATTGCCTTGGCCGTGGCCGAGATCGGCGCGATTGCACAACGCCGGGTGGCGCTGATGGTTGATCCAACGCTCAGCTATGACCTGCCGCCCTTCCTGACCCCTGATCCGGGTCTGAACTCGGGTTTCATGATTGCCGAGGTCACAACAGCGGCCTTGATGAGTGAAAACAAACACTTGGCCAACCCTTGTGTCACGGATTCCACACCCACTTCGGCCAACCAAGAGGACCACGTGTCCATGGCCGCCCATGGTGCGCTGCGTCTGCGGCGGATGAACGACAACCTGTCGGTCATTCTTGGCGTCGAACTGCTCTGTGCCGCGCAAGGCGTCGAAGCGCGCGCGCCTTTGGTCACCTCGACCGGCCTGCAAGCGGTGATCGCCCATCTGCGCGGCACGGTGCCAACACTGGCCGAGGACCGCTATCTTGCACCCGATATCGAGGCTGCATCCGCCATGGTCCGCTCTGGCGAACTGGCTCAGGTCGCAGGCCTGGAGGTGCAAGCATGATCGAAGTCAACCAAGGCAACAGCCCGCTGGTTCTGGGCCTGCCGCACACCGGGACGGATGTGCCGCCCGAGATCTGGGAGACGCTGAACGAGACCGGCCAAGCGCTGGCCGACACCGATTGGCACATCCATGATCTCTATGCCGGGCTGGTCGACAACATCACCACCGTGCGCACGCCGGTGCATCGCTACGTGATCGACGTGAACCGAGACCCTGCCGGGGTGAGCCTCTATCCGGGGCAGAACACCACAACCTTGTGCCCGACAACCGATTTCGACGGTTTGCCGATTTACCGCGAAGGGATGGAACCAGACGAGGCTGAGATCACCCGCCGCCGTGACACCTATCATGCGCCCTATCATGCGGCGCTTGAGGCCGAGTTGCAGCGTGTGAAGGACATCCATGAGTTTGCCGTGCTCTATGACTGCCACTCTATCCGCTCGCACATCCCGTTTCTGTTCGACGGCGTGCTGCCCGATTTCAACATCGGAACCAACTTGGGTGAAACCTGCGCGCCAAGGGTTGAAAGTGAAACCTATGAAATCTGCAAAAAAGCAGAGGGTTACACGCACATCCTGAACGGACGCTTCAAGGGCGGTTGGACGACGCGCCACTATGGTCGCCCGGCTGACAACCTGCACGCGATCCAGATGGAACTGGCGCAATCCACCTACATGACCGAGGCCGCGCCTTGGGACTATCTGCCCGCCAGGGCCGATGCCCTGCGCGTCCATCTTTCCGACATTCTGACCCTGCTCAAACAATGGAGCCCCGCATGACCGATCCCCGCAAAAACTCCCGCGATGTCTTTCCGCCCACCGGCCCGGAGATCACGGCCAAGTCCTGGATGACCGAAGCGCCGATGCGGATGCTGATGAACAACTTGCACCCGGATGTGGCCGAAAACCCACATGAGCTGGTGGTTTATGGCGGCATTGGCCGCGCTGCGCGCACCTGGGAGGATTTCGACAAGATCGTAGCCAATCTGAAAGATCTGAAAGAAGATCAGACGCTTCTGGTGCAATCCGGCAAGCCGGTGGGCGTGTTCCGCACTCATTCTGATGCGCCGCGCGTTCTGATCGCAAACTCGAACCTGGTGCCGCATTGGGCGAATTGGGACCACTTTAACGAGCTGGATAAGAAGGGCTTGGCGATGTACGGCCAGATGACGGCCGGATCGTGGATTTACATCGGCACCCAGGGCATCGTGCAAGGGACGTACGAAACCTTTGCCGAGGCCGGGCGTCAGCACTTTGGCGGGGACCTGACCGGCAAGTGGATCCTGACGGGCGGTCTGGGCGGCATGGGCGGCGCGCAGCCGCTGGCGGCTGTGTTCGCCGGGGCCTGCTGTCTGGCCGTGGAGTGCAACCCGGATTCGATTGATTTCCGATTGCGCACCAAATACTTGGATGAGAAAGCTGAGACGCTAGATGAGGCGCTTGAGATGATCGAGCGCTGGACGGCAGCGGGCGAAGCCAAGTCCGTCGGCCTGTTGGGCAATGCGGCGGATGTCTTCCCCGAACTGGTGCGCCGGATGAAAGCTGGCGAGGCGTGTCCCGACATTGTCACCGACCAGACCTCGGCCCACGATCCCATCAATGGCTACCTGCCTCAGGGTTGGACCATGGGCGAATGGCGTGCCAAACGCGAAAGCGACCCCAAGGCGGTCGAGGCGGCGGCGCGTGCGTCGATGAAAGTGCATGTCGAGGCGATGGTTGATTTCTGGAACGCTGGTGTTCCAACGCTGGATTACGGCAACAACATCCGACAGGTGGCTCTGGACGAGGGGTTCGAGAACGCGTTCGACTTCCCCGGTTTTGTGCCAGCCTACATCCGGCCGCTGTTCTGCAAGGGCATCGGCCCGTTCCGCTGGTGTGCGCTATCCGGTGATCCGGAAGATATCTACAAGACCGACGCCAAGATGAAAGAGCTGTTCCCTGAGAACGAGCACCTGCACCGGTGGCTGGACATGGCGCAGGAGCGGATCGCGTTCCAGGGCTTGCCTGCACGGATTTGCTGGATCGGCCTGGGCGACCGTCACAAGGCGGGCCTGGCGTTCAACGAGATGGTACGCAACGGCGAGCTGAAGGCGCCTGTTGTCATCGGCCGTGATCACCTCGACAGCGGCTCTGTCGCCTCGCCAAATCGCGAGACCGAGGCGATGATGGATGGCTCGGACGCCGTTTCGGACTGGCCACTTCTCAACGCGCTCTTGAACACCGCCTCGGGTGCGACCTGGGTGTCGCTGCACCATGGCGGGGGTGTCGGCATGGGGTTCAGCCAGCATTCGGGCATGGTGATCTGCTGTGACGGGACAGAGGATGCAGATCGCCGGATTGCCAACGTGCTTTGGAACGACCCGGCCACCGGTGTGATGCGCCACGCGGATGCGGGGTATGACATCGCAAAGGATTGCGCACGGGAACATGAACTGAACCTGCCGGGCATATTGTAAGGACGGGATGGGGGCTCTGCCCCCAAACCACCGGGTATTTGTGCAAAGAAGAAGCAGGGGCGTCGGATTCTGATCTGTTCTGTGTCGGTTTGCCGCTTTACGGAGCGGGTATGGAGCGGCAAGGTTCCTTCGACGTGAACAAAAGGATCCTCCCCATGCCTGCCTTGTTAGAAACAGTTGACCCCAACGGGCTCGAAGAGTTTTCGGTGGTTTTCACCGACCGGTCCCTGAACCACATGTCCGCCACCTTTCAGGGCGTGATGCGCGACATCTCGGACATGTTGAAAGACGTCTATGGCGCCGATGGTGTTGTCGTGATCCCCGGCGGCGGCACTTATGGGATGGAGGCCGTAGCGCGCCAGTTCGCGCGTGGGGCCAATGTGCTGGTGGTGCGCAACGGCTGGTTTTCCTATCGCTGGAGCCAGATTTTCGAGACCGGCGATCTGACCGCGAGCACCCAGGTGATGAAGGCGCGCCAGACCGGCAATTCCAGCCCGTCGCCGTTCACGCCTGCCCCGATTGACGAGGTTGTGGCCGCGATCCGTGAGCAGAAGCCGGATATCGTTTTTGCTCCGCACGTAGAAACCGCCGCAGGTGTGATCTTGCCAAATGACTATGTGACTGCGATGGCGGCTGCCGCACATGAGGTGGGGGCGCTGATGGTGCTGGACTGCATCGCCAGCGGCTGCGCCTGGATCGACATGAAGGCCACTGGCGTGGACGTGCTGATCTCGGCTCCGCAAAAGGGGTGGAGCGCATCGCCCTGCGCCGGTCTGGTGATGCTGTCAGAGCGCGCCGAGCAGCGGCTGGAGGAGACCACCTCGGACAGCTTTGCCATCGACCTGAAAAAATGGCGCCAGATCATGCAGGCCTATGAGAACGGCGGCCATGCCTATCACGCGACCATGCCAACAGATGCGCTGCGGGCGTTCCGCGATACGATGGTGGAAACGCGCGAGTATGGCTTTGAAAAGCTGCGCGATGCACAGTGGGCGCTTGGCAACGGTGTCCGGGCGATGCTGGCTGACAAGGGGATCGTTTCGGTTGCAGCTGATGGCTTTGGCGCGCCGGGTGTGGTGGTGAGCTACACCTATGACCCCGAAGTGCAGAATGGCAAGAAATTTGCGGCCCTGGGGATGCAGATTGCGGCCGGTGTGCCGCTGCAATGTGATGAGCCTGCGGATTTCAGCACCTTCCGCCTTGGCCTCTTTGGTCTGGACAAGCTTTATGATGTCGACGGCACCATCCGACGGCTGAAACGCGCGCTGGATCAGGTTCTGTAACGCGACTTGTTTGCGGGGCGGATGTTGCTGTCCGCCCCCAGACCATAGCGCAGGCAGAGCGCCAGCACGACAAGACTGAGCACGTTCCAGAGCCCGCCCCACATCATTGTGGCACCGCCGAATTCTTCGGCCAGCATGCGGGCGTCGGACCGCAGATACGAGCGTTGGATCGTATCGCTAAAGATATCGTAGGGTACGTAGATCATGCTCGCCAGGCCGATTACGCGCAGGATCAGATCGCTGTAATCGCGCGGCATAAAGCGTGCGATGGCGAGCATGGCAAAGCCCGTGATCAGGCCAAACCCCACAGCAAACAACTCTCGACTGTAAAGCGCGGTTGTCAGCAGGATAATACCGCCGAGAATTCCCAAGATGGCGCGATCGGCGTGGGTGCGGACGGCTGCCAAAAAAAGCAGCGCGCCGATGAAGAGCGAGCCCAAATAACCTGCGCTAAGGCTCAGGAAGCGGTTGCCACCGCGCGAGATGACCAACCCGCCTTCGTTTGCGTTGACGGTCAGGCCTTCAACCGAACCGCCGGTGGCCAGGATCGCGATGACATGGGACAGCTCGTGCAGATAAACGATCAGGATCCTGAGCGGTGCCACCACCGACGTTTGCCAAAGGGCGAACAGCAGCACGGTCAGGACAATCAACTGCCAATGGCCACGCAGATGGGCCACCAGCCTGCTCACCGGACGCCCAGACCCATCTGCATCAGGGTTTTGCGCACAGGCGCCAGCGAATAAAGCGCATTCAGCCCGGCGGCGCGTACGTCGCGCAGCGCACGGGTTTCCACCATCGAGGCGCGGTTGAGAATGTCGATGCCCTTGACCCGCAACGCAATCTCGTTGTGACGGGCCTTGTGATAAGCCTCGAGCATCTGAGCATCACCCAAACCCTCGGGGCGGGTTTGTGCCAGCTCCAACAGGGTCCCCAGATCACCCAAGGACATGTTTAGCCCCTGCGCGCCGATGGGGGGCACCACATGGGCAGCTTCGGCCATCAGCGCCACGCGTTCACCGTTCAACCGTTCGGCCGATTGGCTGATGATGGGCCAGATGGTGCGACGTGAGGCGAGTTTGAGCGGACCAAAGAGACCACAGGACCGTTCGGTCATCGCCGCCTCGAACGCCTCGGGCTCCATCGCCAGCAGCTCTTGCGCGGTTGCACCGCGGTCCATCCAGACGATGGCAGACGACGGCGAGCCCTGCCAGTCGGGCAGAGGCACCAGCGTGAACGGGCCGCCCGAGCGGTGAATCTCGGTCGAGACGTTCTGGTGTGAGATCGGGTGGGTGACAGCAAAGGCCAGCGCCTTTTGGCCATATCGTATGGTGTTGACGTCAATTCCTGCAGCTTCGCGCATGGGGGAATTGCGCCCGTCGGCGGCCAGCACCAGTTTGCAGCGCACGCGGGTGCCGTCAGACAGTGTGACGCGAGCCTCGCCCGTGCGGGTGAACAGGCCGGACGTGCCCGTGCCGGGACGAAAGTCGACATTGGGCAGCTCGGCCAGGCGGGCCACCATCTCGCGTCGCAACAGCCAGTTGGGCAGGTTCCAGCCAAAGGGCATGTCCGAGATGTCGGCAGCGTTGAAATCCCGCACGATACGCGGTTCGGGCAATTCGCCGCCCGCATCCACGATGCGCATGATTTGCAAGGGTGCCGCATGATCCGACAGGCGCGCCCACAGGCCGCAAGTTTCCAACAGCGTCTGCGCCGGTTGCAGAAAGGCCGTCGTGCGCATGTCCGAGCCGTCAACGTCACGCTCGGTGATTGGCGGAGCAGGGTCGACGCAGACAACGTTGAACCCCGCATGGCCAAAGGCGGCCGCCGCCGTCAAACCTGCGATGCCGCCGCCGGAAATCAGGATGTCGCAAGTGTCAGTCATGGTGCGCCTCTTGTTCTTAGGCGCAACTTAGTGCCGATACCGGGGGAAGGCCAAGCGACATCCTGTCTTTTATCACCCCCGCGAGATAACGATCAGCACCAGAAACATCACCGGCACCAGCGCCAGGGCGGGCAGGTAGAGACCGGGCAGGCCAAAGAGCATGATCGAACAACCCCAACCGCAGATGAATGCGATGGCGGCATAGAGCAGGTTTTCGTCGTCGCCATAGGCCACTTCGCGCGCCATTCGGCCGAAGATCGGCACCGAAAACACCGCGCGCTGCCAAAATGGAAGGCGGGGGGGCATGTCGATTGCGGCCATGGAAAACGCTCCTGTGTGATGTGGATCTGACCCGCATATATGGGGTCAATGGTGCATCTTTTAGGTGCGTTTTCGTCGCAGTTTGCGTGCTAATCCAGAAGATCCAGAAACTCTTTTAGATCAACGGTTTGGTGGTGGATATGGTCGCCGTCATGGCGCTCGGGTGCGACCAGGATCGTGCGCATTCCCATAGCGTGCGGGGCAGCCAGGTTTCGGGGATCATCTTCGAACATCGCGGCTCGCTTGGGCGTGATGCCGTCACGGTCGAACACCTGCTCAAACGCGGCGCGTTCTGGCTTGGGGCGAAAATCCGCGTGTTCGACCCCATAGATCGCGTCAAAGAGCCCGCTCAATCCCCGCGCGGCAAGAACACGTTCGGCATAAGGGGCCGAGCCATTGGTGTAAACGATGCGGCGGCCGGGCAGGGCGTGGATACGCTCGGCCAGGCCAGGGGTCGGCGTCATGTGGGTCATGTCCACATCGTGAACGGCGATCAGATAGGGATTGGGGTCGATGTCATGTTCCCGCATCAACCCGGCCAGGGTGGTGCCATGCTCGCGCCAGTACTTTGAGCGTAGCCGATCAGCCTCGACCTGGCTAAGGCCAAGTGCGGCCATGACGTATTCGGTCATCTTTACTTCGATTTGATCGAACAACCCCATCTGCGGTGGGTATAAGGTGTTGTCCAGATCGAACACCCATTGGGAAACTTCTGTGAACGCATCTTTGACCATGATCCGCTATCTAGGGCAGGCGAGAGCAGCAATCAACGCCCAGACTTGATTGCTGTGGCGTCACAGGGGTAGACAAGTCCGACACAAGGGAGGCCTAGAGGTCACATGAGCCAAAGCAGGCAATCGCAGAAAGACGCCTATCACCTGATCCTCGAGGCGATTGACGTTGGGGTTTACAAACCCGGTGACAGGCTGGTCGAAAGCGATCTGGCCGAGCGCTTTGGCGTGTCGCGCACCCCGATCCGCGAGGCATTGCAGCGGCTTGAGACGCAATCGCTGCTGGAACGGGACGGGCGGTCGCTGATCGTGGCCTCGCTGGATCACAATCAGATGTCTGAACTGTACCAGGTGCGGCGGGAGTTGGAGGGGCTGGCCGCGCGGCTGGCAGCGCGCCATGCCACCGAAGAAGAGGTCAAGGTGCTGCGCGACATGGTGACCGCCGATGATGCGCTGGTCGATGATCCGCAAGCATTGAGCCGGGCAAACCGCCGCTTTCATGTGCAGATCCATCTGGCGTCGCACAACCGGTATTTGGTGCAGCAGCTGGACCTGGTGCACCGCACCATGGCACTGATGGCCACCACATCTCTGGCGGTGCAGGGACGAGGTGAGATTGCGCAGAGCGAGCACAAGGGTATCGTAGAGGCCATCGAGGCGCGGGACGAGGACGCGGCTGAGGCCGCGCTCAAGGATCACATCTCGATCGCTTTCATGACCCGGCTCAAGCAGGACGCGGATATTCGCGAGCGCAGCTAGGCTTGCGTTGTGGCCAGGTCTTCGTCGACTTGGCCGTGTTGCGTCTTGTCCCAAAAGAATGGGGCCACGGCGAGTTCGTAAAGGGCCTTGTAGGCGGCGAGCACGCCGAGCGGGAAATAGAGCGGCATCATAAGGGTCCAGGGCATCAGGAACCGCCGCCCCCGCCGCGAGACAGAGGCCATGCCAACCGTCAGAGCCAGGCACTCGGTTATCACAAAGAGCACGATGCAGGCGTCGATGACGGTCGCGGGCAAGACGGTGTCCACTGGGTGTGACCACCCCAGCAACACCAGCCAGAACGACCACAGGATCGGGGCGAGCAGGAACTGCCCCAAGGTACCCAGAAAAAATGCCTGAACGCCCAGAAACCGCGCGGGCCCCAAGTCACGCCACAGCTGCTTGGGCGATCTCATGTGCACCAGGTAGGTGACCATGAAACCCTTGAGCCAGCGTGAGCGCTGTTTCACCCAAGGCCAGGCGCGAAAATTTGCCTCTTCATAGGTCACGGTATCAATCAGCTCGGTGCGATATCCCGCCCGGCACAGGCGCACGCCCAGATCGGCATCTTCGGTTACATTGTGGGCATCCCAGCCGCCCAGCTCCTCAAGTTCCCTGCGTTTGAAAAACAGCGTCGTGCCACCCAACGGAACCACAAGGCCCAGGCGGGCAATTCCGGGCAGGATGATGCGGAACCAGCTGGAGTATTCGATGGTGAAACAGCGCGCGCGCCAACTGCTGCGTGGGTTGTAGTAGTCCAGAATGCCCTGCAAACAGACCACATCGTCAGGCGCGCGGGCGAACCTGCTCACCACATGTTCGATCTGATCGGCCATGGGTGCGTCTTCGGCATCCCAGACTCCGATGATGTCACCGCGGCAAAAATCCAGCGCATAGTTCATCGCGCGCGGCTTTGTGGTCAACCCTTCGTGCGCGGGCACCTGGATCACGCGGATCCATCCCGGCAGATCGGTTTCAGCAACGGTCTGGCGGGTGACCTCATCCTCTTCCTCCAGCACGAGGATGACATCCAGCAGAGCCTTGGGATAGGTCAGGCAGCTGAGCCTGCGGATCAAGGCCGATGCGATCTCGCGCTCTTTGTAGAGCGGCACAAGAACGGACACCTTGGGGTATTTGAACCCGATCGAAGGCGGTGGATCAGATGGTCGAGGGGCCGTCAGGTGGGACTGGTTGAGCAGATGGGTGATAAACGCCACAAACTTGAGCGCGGCAAACAGCGACAGCGTGCCGATGGCCAACAGAAACATCAGGGCCAGCGACCATCCCGGCGCAAGGGCTGTGATAGCAATGATTGCAAGGGCACATAAAACTGCGGACATGCGCGTGATAATGCGCCTGTTGCGACAGCTATAATGGGGCTCCACGCGCGTTTCAGCGGCTTTGGCGAGCGTCGGGGCAAATTGCCTGGCCAAGGCCGCGTCAATCTGCCCTTCGCTTGCGAGTGCGGGGATCACGAGAACACCGTTTTCGGATAGTTCTGCACGAATAGTATCGAACTTGTCCGGGCGCGAGGTGGCGATCAGAACCATCGGCCCCAGCCGCACCCAGGGAATGGCGTTATGAGACAGCCAGAAATCGCTGGGTTTCAGGTCGCACAGGTCCGGTTCGGGCAGTTGTTTTTCCAAGTCTGCCAGTTGCACGCCGTTTTGCAAGGCAAGGGCGGTCAGGATCTCTTCGGGTTTGGCCCAGCCTTCGGCCACCAGGATCTCGCCGATCGGCGCGTTCAACTGCAATTGCATCTGCAACGCGTGAACCAGTTGATCTTGGGTAATGATACCGCTGCGAACCAGATAACGGCCAAGCGGCATGTGCTGTTGCTGCTCCGGCCAAGCCGGTGCCGCCGAGGTCAACCGTAAAATCTGATCGCTCATGCATCCCGCCCGATGTCCAGCACCGGGTCAGGATTGCAATCATAAGGTTAATAGAAAGTTAACCTTGCACTTAATAAGTTCAGGCCTGCGCTTTTTGTTCATCCATCGCGGCCGAGAAGCGCTCGAACAGGTAGAAGCTGTCCTGCGGACCGGGCGAGGCCTCGGGATGATATTGGACCGAATAGACGGGGCGGTCTGTCATGCGGATACCGCAGTTCGAGCCATCAAAGAGCGATTTGTGGGTTTCCACGACACCAGCGGGCAGGCTTTGCGCGTCGACCGCAAAGCCGTGGTTCATCGAGGTGATCTCGACCTTGCCGGTATCCAGATCCTTGACCGGATGGTTGGCGCCGTGGTGGCCGTGGTTCATCTTGACGGTCTGACCCCCAAGCGCCAGTGCCAGCA
Organism: Falsiruegeria mediterranea M17; assembly: GCF_900302455.1. Classification (GTDB taxonomy): domain Bacteria; phylum Pseudomonadota; class Alphaproteobacteria; order Rhodobacterales; family Rhodobacteraceae; genus Falsiruegeria; species Falsiruegeria mediterranea. Next base: position 256,513 of record NZ_ONZG01000002.1, on the reverse strand, counting down.
TCTGGTGTCCAAGGCAGATGCCGAAAACCGGCAACTGTGTGGTGTCCAGAATTTCCTTGATCATCGGCACGGCATATTCGCCAGTGGCCGCCGGGTCACCCGGACCATTGGACAGGAACACACCATCGGGGTTATGGGCCAGCACTTCGGCTGCGGTTGCGGTCGCGGGCAGGACGGTCACATCGCAGCCGGCACTTGCCAAGCAACGCAGGATGTTGCGCTTCGCGCCATAGTCCAGCGCGACGACCTTGTGACGAGGGGCATCCTGCTTGGGATAGCCATCGGGCCAAGCCCACCGCATCTCGTCCCAGCGATAGCTTTGGGCGCAGGTGACTTCCTTGGCCAGGTCCATGCCCTCCAGACCCGCAAAGCCGCGCGCTGCGGCGACCAGAGCCTCGATGTCAAAGTTGCCTTCGGGGTCATGGGCCAGTGCCACATGCGGTGCGCCCTGTTGGCGGATGGCGCGGGTAAGGCGGCGCGTGTCAATGCCGCCGATGGCGATCCGACCCCGGCGCTCCAGCCAAGTCTTGAGCTCTTCGGTCGCGCGCCAGTTCGACGCCAGCGTCGGGTCCCATTTCACCACCATGCCAGCCGCCACGGGATCTGCGGTTTCGTCATCTTCGGGCGTGACGCCAACGTTGCCGATGTGGGGGAAGGTGAAGGTCACGATTTGCCCGGCATAAGACGGATCGGTCATGATTTCCTGATAGCCGGTCATCGCGGTGTTAAAGCACAACTCGGCCGTGGTCTGACCCGTGGCGCCAAATCCCACGCCGTAGAAAAGGGTTCCATCTGCCAACGCCAGACATGCGGTGGGCTTGGACGGGGCGGACTGTGTCATGGCGCGACTCTCCTGCAGGGTAAACCGGCGCATACCTAAGAGGGATAGGCCGCTGGGTCAAGGGCAGGACACGGGTGATCAATTTTTGGGCTATTGTTTTTTTTCAATAACTTAGGTGGTTTCGTCCCCTGTTGTGCCAGGGTTTTTCTTTCGGTATGTTCGGGGACTTGTGTTTCCATGGGGATGGACCAGAAAATGGATCTGAGATCTCGCGTCAATACCGCCCTGAAACAGGCGATGAAGGACAAGGCGGCCCAACGGCTGTCGACCCTGCGTCTGATCAATGCTGCGATCAAGGACAAGGATATCGCGGCGCGCACGGCGGGCGGCGAAGAGGCAGGTTGCATCAGCGATGCCGAAGTCCTTGCCATTCTTGGGAAAATGACCAAGCAACGCCAGGAAAGCGCGCGCGCCTATGAAGAGGGTGGGCGTCTGGATCTGGCCGAGCGTGAGCAGCAAGAAGTCGAGATCATCTCGGAATTCCTGCCCAAGGCTCTGGATGACGGCGAGGTGACCAAGGCCATTTCCGAGGCGATCACCGCCACTGGTGCGGCGTCGATCCGGGACATGGGCAAGGTCATGGGCGAGCTCAAGGGCCGCTATACTGGCCAGATGGATTTCGGCAAGGTCGGCCCGATGGTCAAAGATCAGCTCTGCGCGGCCTCTGGCGGTCAGTGCTGACGACTACGGGCGCAGTTTGACGGACAGCTCGTCGTAAAGCGCGACGCGTTCGTCCTCGGACAGAAATGCTCCGATTTCGACCTCGCGCCCTGACCCCTTCAAAGTGACATAGTTCGGCACAGGACCCCCGTCTGGGTGCATTTCTATCTGCGCCCAATAGCGGTTGCAGCTCCACTCTTGCGGCGCACCCTTGGGATTGTGCCGCACCAGATGCGCCTGCGTGTCTGACAGCGTCAGCACTTCGAGAATTCGGCGTTGGCGATAGTTCATCTCGATCGCCAGCCACATGCCCCCCACGGCCAGCAGCACAAACGGCAAGAGGCCCCACAGCAGCACCGACCCAAGCACGGCAATCAGCGGGATCGTTGCGAAACCAAAGATCATCAGAACCCAAGCGGCGGCCCCCCGCGGCGGCAGCGAGTTGTGTGGCCAAAGGCGCAATGTGTGGGCGTGCTCGGCCTTTTCTGTCCAGTCGTACGGCATGGCCTGTTACCTAGGATGGCTCTGGCATCGGGTCAAAACCTTTTGGCCTTGGTCTTCGGCATCGTGACAATTGGTCCGACTGCCCAAAAGAAAAAGCCCCGGACGATGCCGGGGCTTTCTTAGGTCTTAGTTAGACGGGATCAGTGCGCGGGGCCTTTGTCCCAGTCTTCCTGCTTGGGCAGGATCTCGAACGTGTGCTCCGGCGGAGGCGACGGCAGGGTCCACTCCAGCGTGTCGGCATATTCGTTCCAGTAGTTGTTCTGGGTGATGCGTGCCCCGCGTGTCAGCGCGAAGAACATGATGCCGAAGAACAGCAGGAACGAAGCGAACGAGATGAACGCGCCATAGGACGAGATCTTGTTCCAGTAGGCGAAAGCTTCCGGATAGTCGATGTAACGACGCGGCATGCCCTGACGACCCAGGAAGTGCTGCGGGAAGAACGTCAGGTTTGCACCGATGAAGAACATCCAGAAGTGGATCTTGCCCCAGAACTCGGAATACTGACGGCCCGACATCTTGCCGAAGTAGAAGTAAACACCGGCAAAGATCGCAAACACCGCACCCAGCGACATAACATAGTGGAAGTGTGCAACCACGTAGTAGGTGTCATGGTACGCCCGGTCCACACCAGCCTGCGACAGAACCACCCCGGTCACACCACCGACGGTGAACAGGAAGAGGAAGCCAAAGGCAAAGAGCATCGGGGTTTTGAACTCGATCGAGCCGCCCCACATGGTCGCGATCCACGAGAAGACCTTAACGCCTGTCGGAACCGCGATGACCATTGTGGCCAGCATGAAGTAGGCCTGCTGGTTCAGCGACATGCCGACGGTGTACATGTGGTGCGCCCAAACGACGAAGCCCAGAACACCAATCGCGATGATCGCCCAGACCATCGGCAGGTAGCCGAAGACAGGCTTGCGCGAGAAGGTCGCGATGACGTGGCTGATGATGCCGAAACCAGGCAGGATCACGATGTACACTTCGGGGTGACCAAAGAACCAAAGGATGTGCTGATACAGGATCGGGTCACCGCCACCGGCCGGATCAAAGAACGCAAAGCCAAAATTGCGGTCCATCAGCAGCATGGTGATCGCGCCCGCCAGAACCGGCAGGGACAGCAGGATCAGCCACGAGGTGACAAAGATCGACCATGAGAACAGCGGCACCTTGAACAGGGTCATGCCGGGGGCACGCATGTTCAGGAAGGTGGTGATCATGTTGATCGCGCCCAGGATCGAGGAGGCGCCCGATACGTGAACAGCGAAGATTGCGAGGTCCATCGACATGCCACCTTCGGTGGTCGACAGCGGCGGATATAGAACCCAGCCAACACCCGAGCCCAACTGGTCGTTGCCGCCCGGGGTCAGCATCGAAGCGATACCCAGCGACGTACCGGCCACGTAGAGCCAGAACGACAGGTTGTTCATCCGCGGGAACGCCATGTCCGGCGCACCGATCTGCAACGGCATGAAGTAGTTGCCAAACCCACCAAACAGTGCCGGAATGACGACGAAGAACATCATCAGAACGCCGTGATAGGTGATCATCACGTTCCAAAGGTGACCGTTTGGCGTACAAACTTCGTCGCTTGCCAGGAAACGGGCGCCTTCGAGGCACATGTATTGAACGCCGGGCTCCATGAGCTCCAGTCGCATATAAACGGTCAGCATGACCGAGATCAGGCCTGCCAGGGCCGAGACGATCAGGTAGAGAATCCCGATGTCCTTGTGGTTGGTCGACATGAACCAGCGGGTAAAGAAACCGCGGTTGTCTTCATGCTCGTGACCATGAATGGCTGCGTCTGCCATTTAGGTGCCTCCTGTTGAAACTGCACGCGCAGCCGGACCTCTCCGGGCCGCGCGGATTCCTGCTGGTTTTAGAGTGCAGCGGGACCGCCTTCAATGGCGGAGTTTGATCTAGGTCAAGATAAATAGCCGCACCCCCCTTGAACAAAAGGGGCAAATTCCGCGGGCGGGGGCGTTTCGAGGCGGGTGGGTGAGCCGGCTTTCCCTTTGTCGGGTTGACCTTGGATCGCTTGGGGCGCAACAAACGGGACAGTCGCAGCATTTGAGGTCACCCATGACATACGATCCTGACAACATCTTTGCAAAGATCCTGCGCGAAGAGATCCCGTCGAACCGAGTTTACGAAGACGAGGAAACCTTGGCGTTCATGGACATCATGCCGCGGGCCGATGGGCATTTGTTGGTGATCCCAAAGACACCCTGTCGCAACGTGTTGGATGCCACTCCCGCGCAGCTGTCCGCCGTCATTGCCACGGTGCAGAAACTAAGCCGGGCGGTGAAGGAAGCCTTTGACGCGGACGGGGTGACCATTCAGCAGTTCAACGAGGCTGCTGGCGGCCAAGAGGTGTTTCACCTGCATTTCCACGTCCTGCCACGACATGAGGGCGTTTCCGTACGCGCGCCGGGCAAGATGGGCGATTTTGACCTCATTGCCGAGCATGCGGACAAGATCAGGGCGGTTCTGAGCTGAAATCACACGATGGGGTCAGTGCGCGGCTTTCGCAACATGAAAGCGGGCAAAAAATTACCGCCCCGAGATGGGAACCGGGGCGGCAGATCGACATAAAAATGGCAAAAACGAACCAGAGTTCGCCTTCGCCAGATAGCTAAAATGTACCACTCACTCACAGAACGGCCTGTTCTGTGTGCATCAGACGCGATACCGCGACATGACCCAGATGGGTTAATTGTGCCATTTGATTAGCAATTTTGGCTGGATTTGTTGGCACGCTCACCTAATTTGGGGGAAACGGATTTCTTGGTCCGACAACCAGACGCAGGGACAGTTTTGAATCACACGGGCGAGATCACTCGGGATCAGGTCATCGCAGCCATCTATGAAACGGTGCTGCGGCCTGAACTCTATGAGGCATTCATGGAGGCCTGGGAGGAGCATATCACCCAGATTCTGAGTGAACCCAAAGTGGCCTTGCGCCTGGATGGGCGCGATGTTCAGGGCGGTATAGAGATTGATCCCGAACTGCAGGCGCATTTTACCCGCGCTCACGACATTCTGAATCAGATCGGCCGCAAGGTGCCAAAGACAGCACTGCAGGACCGGATTGCAGCCCTCGATGGTTTTGCTGTTTTGGCTACGCCCGACGGGCGCATATTGGCGCAGGGCAAGGGAACGGATGAGTTTCTGAAGCAATCGACCAGGCTTGACGCATTGAACGATCGGTTGACGGCTGGATCCGTCAGCATGCTCGACGACTTGCAGCGCGCCGCCCAAGGGGGGAATGGCGCCTCGGACGCGGCGGTTCTGACAACGGATTCCACGCCGCGCCATTTGATTGCACGCATTGCCGAAGACAACGGCGAACTGCGTTTGGTGATCGAGGGGCTGAGTTATCGTTGGACCGGTGAGGCCGAGCAATTGCTTGTCACCTCGTTTGGTCTGTCCCGTGCCGAAGTCGAGGTGGTTCGGAACTTGATGGCCGGGCGCAGCCTCAGGGAAATGGCTGCTCTGTCGGATCGGTCCGAGCACACGGTGCGCAACCAGGCTAAATCTGTGCTGGCAAAGACAGGGGCGCCGGGGCAGGTGGACCTGATTAGACTGGTGGCCTTTCTCGTCGGCAACGAAGGCCCAAGCATGGCCGATCACCCGGGCGCTGTTGAACTTCACAGCGAGTTGCGGCCCATGGAGACCGGGCTGCAAATGCAGTTGTTTCAGTGCGGAGATCCCGATGGGTATCCGGTGATCTATCTGCACGGGATGCTGGATGGCATGGCGCCGCTCTATTACTTGCAAACGCAAGGTCTGTTACGCGGGTATCGCGTGATTGCGCCGGTCAGGCCCGGCTATGGCCAGTCCGAAACGGTCGGTAGTCCCGAAGAGGCGTTGAATTCCGGCGTGGCCCATATCAACGAATTGATTGCCTGCATGGGGCTGAAGCAGCCCGTGATCCTGGGCCATATGGCTGGCGCATTGCACGGTCATGTGGCCTGCAACTCCTTGCAGGGGCGCGTGCGCGGGATGGTCGCGGTTGCCGGGGGCGGGCCTGTGCTGCGGATGAAACAGATCTCGAAAATGGCACCACGCCAGCGGGTTATGGCCTATACTGCGCGGTTTGCTCCGGCTCTACTTCCGTTCTTTGTGCGTGCGGGCATTGCTTTGGTCGACAGTGACGATGTGCCCAAATTCATGGATACACTTTACAAACCGGGCAGCCATGAACGGCACGTGGTCGATCGCCTTGGCTTGGCCGAGCTGATGTACGCCGGATACCGTTTCGCGGCTCAGGCAGGGGCGGCGGGTTTCACGGCGGATGGTCACTTGATGGTGCGCAACTGGTTGCCGATGATCCAAGGGACGACCACGCCGATTTATCACCTGCATGGTGAGTTGGACCCGGTCATTCCGGCCTGCGCCACGCAACAGTTCGTCAGCGGGTATGACAACATGTCAATTCGTCTGTTTCAGGACACAGGTCAGTTCCTGATCTACGAGCGCCCCGAAGCGGTTTTGACCGCAATTGATGATCTGGCAATGCTCGGTGTTGGCTGAACGAAGGCACTGTTTGCGGCGGGAACTGTTGCTGCGAGGCGCTTGAAACAAACGAGGCAGGGTGTCGGTGACGCCGTCAGCTATTGCCTGCAAACACTTGATCAAAGGTCCGCTTGAGAGCCAGGTCCACGTCATCCATGGTCACAGGCAATCCCAGGTCCACCAGAGATGTCACCCCGTGTTCCGCAATTCCACAGGGCACGATGCCGCCAAAATGGTCCAGGTCGGGCTCTACATTGATCGAGATGCCGTGAAAGCTGACCCATTTGCGCAGGCGAATGCCGATCGCGGCAATCTTGTCTTCGGCTCGGGCACCTGATGCGGCCAACGGTTTGTCGTCGCGTTCGACCCAAACGCCAACGCGCCCTTCGCGAATCTCGCCGCGCACGTTGAACTCGGCCAATGCGGCAATCACCCATGTTTCGAGCTGTTCGACAAACTTGCGTACGTCGCGGCCACGTTTGCCGACATCCAACATCACATAGACCACACGCTGGCCCGGCCCGTGATAGGTGTATTGTCCGCCACGTTTGCTGATATGCACCTCAAACCGGTCGGGATCGGTCAGATCTTCGGGTTTGGCCGATGTACCCGCGGTGTACAAGGGCGGATGCTCGACCAGCCAGATGCATTCATCCGCTGTTCCGGCCGCAATCTGGGCAGCACGGTCCTCCATGAACGCGACCGCGTCGGGATAGGCGACCAACTCGTCTGATGTGATCCATTCCATGGCGTGCTCTATAGGTGTCTGTGTGGGGCAGGGGAAGAGGCCTCAGGCGGCTTCTTCCACGCAGCGTCGCAACAGTTGCTCGTAGGTGTCGGCGCCTTGGGCCCCGGTCACCAGATATTTGCCACCAAACACCATCGAAGGCACGCCCGAGATACCCCGGCTGGTCCAGAACCCTTGCTTTTCCCGCACCTGTTGCCGACGTTCGCCACTGTCCAGAACCTGCGTGGCAGAATCACGGTCCAAGCCGACAGACTGGGCCACATCGGCAAGCACTTGTGCATCGGACACGTCGCGGGCTTGGGTGAAATACGCATCAAACAGCGCCATCTTCAAAGGATGTTGAAGCTGCTGATCTTCGGCCCAATCCAACAGTTGATGGGCCTTGAAGGTGTTCACCATGCGGCTGTCGTCAGTAAAGTTGAAGGCAAAGCCCAATTCAGCCCCAAGTGCGCTCAGCCGATCACGGGCCTGTTGGCTCTGCTCGGCGGTGGTGCCATATTTTTCGGTGATATGCTCGCGCAGGTTTTGCCCTTCGGGTGGCATTGACGGGTTCAGCTCAAATGGATGCCAGCGCAGGTTGGCCAGAAAACCCGAGCGCGTCAGCGCCTGATCCAATTGGCGAAAGCCTACGATGCACCAAGGACAGACTACATCTGACACGATATCGACCTGAACGATGGCGCGGGTCGGGTCGTTGGGCATTTTGATCGTCCTTGTTTTGCTGTCCCACCAAGGTGCGTGTCTTGCGCGCGAATTCAAGGGGCAGGCGGGCATCGAACCGAAATCCGTGCGCCAGAATGTCAAAGGATATCGTCAAGCAGATACCAAGCAGCGAGCATTGAAATTTTCTGTGATTTCCCTCTTCACAACGGCAGCGCTTCACGTTAGACCCCGGCCTCACCAAGCCTAGACAGTGCGGTCGTGGCGGAATTGGTAGACGCGCAGCGTTGAGGTCGCTGTGGGGTAACACCCGTGGAAGTTCGAGTCTTCTCGACCGCACCAAGGCATGAGCAAAAACGAGCGCAGAGGCGCTTGGTGGCTCAGGTCTCTTCCTTTGATACTGTGATGACGTCCATTCTGCGCACAAATGCGCTAACGACAGTGCGTTGGATTGCGCATGTCGTTGTTCCGCAGGGGCCACATTGGCCGAAAGGCGAACCTTTCATCCCGCGTAGGTCAAGGAAGCCAACGCCACGAAATCGGTTTCCTACCGAGGTGGAAGTCCCTGTAATGCTGTCCAACGAAAGCGCGGAAATGATCGCGAATTGGCGCGATTTATTCAAACTGGTTGATTGGGTTGTAAATCAAGGGCAACATTCACGCATAAGTATCTATTTCTATGAACACCAATAATCCAATTTTTTATGTGAGATCGCTATGGCACAATTTGAATTTACGAGCGGAAATGACACGCTCACCGGAACAAATGAAAATGACTGGTTCTTTTTGCTTGAGCGCAGCGCAGGTGGGATGGACAGCATAGATGGGCTTGTTGGCATAGATGGGCTTTATGTCGAGCTGAACCAAAGCAATTTCGCAGTCGAGCTGGAAGCGGGTTTTGGTGCAATTGGTCTGGGTGTCGAGCCGGGAGATTGGGTTCCCGGGGGTGTTGGGACCTCGTTTGAAATAGCAGGTGTCGAGAGAGTTGATGTCATCAATTTCGACAATCGTGCATTGATCCGGGGGGATGCGCAGGACAATTTTCTTTCTTTGGAATTTGGACAGGGCGAAATTTATGGCGGTGCCGGGAATGACACAATTCAAAGTTATGGCGGAGACGTCGATTTGTTTGGTGGAGCCGGCGATGATCGCCTCTTTGCGATCAACGGAGCATCAAGCGGCCCGGTTCTTGTCAGCGGTGGTCCGGGCACTGACATATTTAATACAGAAGGGACCGACCAGGGTATCGAACTGGGCAATCTGACCGTCGCCGAAGTCGTCAACGGTTTGCTTTTGTCGTCAGGCAGAAACCAGTTCACTCTGCAGAATGATGTGGAGTTTCTGGAGTTGGATACGTTTTCCCGCAATCCGACGCTTTTGAGTTATGCCGAGCTAGAGGCGATGGTCCCCCGAAGGATAACTGGCACTGACGCAAATGAGGTTCTCTTCGGCACGGATGGTTTGGACCAGATCTCTGCACTTGGCGGCAACGACTGGATCCTGGGAAGCCTGGGAGATGACACTCTGGACGGCGGTGATGGTTGGGATTTTGCCAGCTATGCCAACATCACCACATCGGGCATTTACTTTGCGCAGAGCGCTGCCGGTACAAGCGTTTGGAATAGATTCGCACCTGGTGGGGTGCAGTTCAATGATGTGCTGCTTGGGATCGAGGGGATCACCGGTACCAGCCAAACGGATTTGTTCAACAGCACCGACGAGTTTTATTTCCGGGGCCTCGGCTCGCGAGATTTTGCAAAAATGCACGCTGGCACTGGGTTCTTTGACGGCGGTGCCGGCAAAGACGTTTTGGATTACACTCGATCGACCGACGGAATTCACGTGTCGCTTTTGCGTGGCCGTGGATGGGAAGGTGACGCAGCGGGCGATCGCTTTCGCAATGTGGAGCGCATCGACAGTGGGAGCGGCGATGATACGTTGATCGGTGACCGCGGGGCAAATGCCCTCTACGGAGCTCATGGTGATGACACACTGACCGGTGCAGCCGGCGATGATTATCTCAATGGGGGGGCAGGGCAGGATACGGCCGTTTATTTCTACGATCGCGACCAATATGAAGTCACCGGAAATTCCAGTTATGCCGTGGTCAAGTACATCGGACCTGGCGTTGGCGACGGCACGGACATTCTAGGTAACATCGATATCCTTCAGTTCGCGGATGGTGACCTGATCCTTTGAGCCAACTGGCTCAGAGAAAATGCGTTCTGACTGGCATCTGCACGTCTTGGGATGCCTGAGGCATTCCGTTGCCAGTCTGCTGTGATAGGAAACTGATCATTCAAACTTGAAACGCGGCGACACGTGCTTGACCTGTCTGGCGCCTTTGTTGGCCCTGACCAATGTCGGCTTCAATCGATTACCGAACTGTGTGAATAGCCAAACAACCCGACAGAACCACCTGCGTTAAGAAACAAGACACTCCGTGGCGCACATTCCGGGTGCATTCTGGTCGCGGGTTACAAGAACCCTTTGGGCAGAGCAGGCGGGTTTGCTATACCACTCACTTGAAAGCGATTTCGTTTTGGGAAAGTGGTGGGCGACCCTGGAATCGAACCAGGCGTGCGTCTCCGCGAGGGAGTTACAGTCCCCTGCCACACCTTGCGGCCTGTCGCCCACTTTCAGGCGTTGCGCCTGCTGTGGAGGCGTGATTACAAGCACCCCAAAGGAGCGTCAACAGGAAAATATCACCTGGGCGCAGGAAACTGAATTCAAGGCCCGGAGGCCGGTCAAATGAAGAAACCCAAATGGGTCGTTGAAAAGGAACAGGCGCGCAAGGCAACGGGGTCCGAGACCGTCTGGCTGTTCGGATTGCATGCTGTCAGAGACGCGCTTTTGAACCCGAAACGCGAGAAATTGCGCTTGATTGTGACCAAAAACGCCTACGACAAGCTGGCCGATGCCATTGCACAGGGCGGGATTGAACCCGAGGTGGTTGATCCGCGTAAATTCTCGGCCCCGATCGATTCCGGATCGGTGCATCAGGGGGCCGCGATGGAGGTGAAGCCGCTCAACTGGGGGAGCCTCTCGGAAAATTGTATCGGAGCAGAATCGCCCCGCGTGATTCTGTTGGACAGGGTCACCGATCCGCACAATGTGGGCGCGATTCTGCGCTCGGCCGAGGTTCTTGGGGCCAGCGCCGTGATCGGTACCCGGCATCACTCGGCACCCGAGACCGGCGCACTGGCCAAAACCGCCAGTGGGGCATTGGAGCGTCAACCCTATCTGCGAATGCGCAACCTGGCCGACACAATTGTTGAACTGCAACGGATGGGGTTCCTGGTGCTGGGGCTGGATGGCGAGGCCGAAGAGACGATCGAGACCGCCCTGGACGGGCGTCGGGATCACCCGGTGGCGCTTGTACTGGGGGCCGAGGGGCCGGGTTTGCGGCAAAAGACCAAGGAAACCGTGGATCAGTTGGTGAAAATTGATGCCGCAGGCGGATTTGGCTCGCTCAACGTCTCAAATGCGGCGGCGATTGCCCTATATGCATCAAAGGCCCACTGAACAGGCCACTTAACACAGGCCCGTTTGACAGGAGGCAGCCATTTCCCATCCGACCAAGATTGCCACCTGCAGTTACTGCGGGACACGGGCGGCGCTGGTGCTGCGCCAAGATGGCCGCCACGAGCTGAGCTGTTCTGCCTGTGGCGCGCCTTTGCATGACCTCAAGATGCTGCGTCAGGCCAAACCGGACGCAGCGGTCAGCCATCTGCCCAAGCCCAAGGCCAGGAAGCCTAAAAAGACAAAAGGCAAGTCGGATTGGTACGAGAAGCCGCGCAGCAAACCCAAGAAGGTGAAAAAGCGCAAAGGTCTGATGAGCCGCTTTCTGGACGAGGCCTGGGACGCGGTTGAGGACATTTTCGACTGATCCCCGGATCACGGCACCGCGAACCACATGACACAGTCTGATCACATCCCCGTCAGGGGGGCTTGGCTCGGGCGTGCGTTACGGTCATTTTGTGCAGCACACACATGACCAAACGGACTGAAATGCTCGACCGACGCACCATCCTTGCATGCGCCATCAGCGCGCTGACTTTATCTGCCCCGGCGGTTCACGCTGAGCAGATCCAGATTTTCTATGCAGATGATGGCGCGGCGATTGATGGCTATGACACTGTTTCTTATTTCATGGGTGACGCGCCGATGCGCGGGAACCCCGAAATTGCCGTGATGTGGAAAGGGGCGGTCTGGTATTTCTCCAGCCACGAGAACCGCGAAGCCTTTGAGGCCAATCCCCATGCTTATGCGCCGCAGTTCGGCGGTTACTGTGCCTATGCGGTGTCGCGCGGCTATACGGTCGGTACCGATCCCATGGTGTGGCAGATCGTGGACGACAAACTGTACCTTGTTCACTCTTCATCCATCGAAAAGATGTGGGAACGGGATGTGCAGGGCAACATCGCAATGGCCGAGGATCATTGGCCTCAGGTCCTGCGCGACTGACCGAATCAAACTTTCCGATTGCGAATCACCCCTCACTGCAATGGCGCATGAGAGGCGTTCTTGTTTTTTTTGTGTGGTTTAGCCGAAACTCGCCGAATTTCCGTAAGATTTCTAAAAAATGCCGGTGTCACTAAAAAAATTGACCATTACCCCTTTTTTTATCTTGACTCGGGCTTAAATAACACAGTGACCGCGGAACGGAACTGCCGCGGGTCATTTCACTGTCCCTCGTTCCATACCTCGCGCCCATGGCATCGTTCCATGGGCGCTTTTTTCTTTCCAGAGACATGGCTAGGGTGCGGTCATGACCAGCTATTCTGACGACCATCTCACCACCATTCTGAAACGCACCAAGGTTATCGCCGTGGTGGGTGTTTCCATGAACCCGGTTCGACCCAGCTATTATGTGGCGCGCTATCTGGGGCTCAAAGGTTACACCGTGATACCGGTCAATCCCGGCCATGCGGGCAAGGTTCTGTTTGGTCAGACGGTGCGCGCTGGACTAAGCGAGGTTTCCGAACCTGTGGACATGGTCGACATCTTTCGCCGGTCCGAGGCGGTGCCGCCGATTGTGGATGAGGCACTGGAGTTGTTTCCTCAGCTCAAGACCATCTGGATGCAGATCGGCGTGGAACATGCCGAAGCCGCTGCCAGGGCCGAGGAGCAGGGGGTGGATGTGATCCAGAACCGCTGTCCCAAGATCGAGTATCAGCGCCTGTTCGGCGAGCTGCGCATGGGTGGTTTTGCAACCGGCATCATCTCGTCAAAGTTGGGGTAAAAGGCCCGCCGCCCGTGCTGCTGCGAACTCTTCGGGATGCAGCTCTTCCAGAACTTCCATCCGGGGGCGCCAGTTGTAGCGGGTGTCGTCCTGCGTTGGTGACCAGAACAGATCGCCTCCATTTCGCCATGGGTCCAGAATCACACCGGCGTACATGTCATCCCCCCGACGGCTGATGATGGCGGTGCTGTGGTCGATGTTGAACGGCGTTTTGGGCAAGGCGATCGCGCGGTGCATCTGCAACGTCTTGAACCCTTCCTGGTTCAGGCGGCGTTGCATGTCTTCGGCATAATGCACACACAGGCCACGTTCCTTGTCGCCTTCGTTGACGCGCACATTGTGGATGATGGGCGAGGTGGTCACACCATATTCGGTGGCCAGTTGCTTGGAATAGGAAAAGGCGATCTGGGCGGCGCGGGTGGCCTCTGCCGGATCGACCTCGGGGCCAAGCGCGGTCAGGGTCTGTGCCAGCTTGGTCACATCGTTTTGGGTGTAGCTGGGCGGTGTCGCCGAGCAGCCGCTCAAGATCAGGCCGGCGCAGCACGCGAGAACGGCAAACAAGGTCTTCATGTCAAAACGGTCCCGCAGTTGACTGGATACTCTGGCAAAACGTTAACAAACTTCGCAGCGGCCTGAGAACCCCTGATTAGGTATCGCGCGCGGCCTTTTCCGCAATTCCGCTGATGCCTTGGCGCCGGGCCAGTTCGTTCAGCACGTCATCCAGCGGAATGTCGCGCGCGGCCAGCATCACCAGCAGGTGATAGAGCACATCCGCTGCCTCATAGGTCAGGTTCTCGCGGTCATCCTTGGCGGCGGCGATGATCGCCTCGATCGCTTCTTCGCCGAATTTCTCGGCGCATTTCTCGGGGCCTTTGGCCAGCAGTTTGGCGGTCCAGCTGCCGTCGGGGTCCGCGCCTTTGCGGCTGTCGATGATCGCAGCCAGGTCGTGCAGAATGCTCATGTCAGCCTCATCGGGATGCCAGCAGCGGCCATGTGTTCCTTGGCCTCTTGAATGGTGTAATCGCCAAAGTGAAAGATCGAGGCCGCGAGCACCGCGCTTGCACCACCTTTGGTCACGCCCTCGACAAGGTGATCCAGGTTGCCGACACCGCCGCTGGCAATCACCGGCACATCCACCGCATCGCTGATCGCACGGGTCAAGGGCAGGTTGAAACCCGCCTTGGTGCCGTCACGATCCATAGAGGTCAACAGGATCTCTCCTGCGCCTTTGGCGACCACGGTTTTGGCAAATTCCACTGCGTCGATGCCGGTTTCCTTGCGCCCACCGTGGGTAAAGATCTCCCATTTGCCGGGGCTTACGGTTTTGGCGTCGATGGCCACGACAATGCACTGGCTGCCAAACTGATCTGCGGCCTCGGCCACCACATCCGGGCGGGCCACGGCGGCGGAGTTGAAGCTCACCTTGTCGGCGCCTGCCAGCAACAGATCGCGCACGTCCTCCTTGGTGCGCACACCGCCTCCCACAGTCAACGGGATATAGCATTGCTCGGCCGTGCGTCGGACCACGTCGAACATGGTGCCGCGGTTTTCATGGGTTGCGTGAATGTCCAGGAAACACAGCTCATCGGCGCCGGCCGCATCATAGGCCTTGGCCGATTCCACCGGATCACCTGCATCGCGCAGGCCAACAAAGTTTACGCCCTTGACCACACGGCCGTCGGCGACATCAAGGCAGGGGATGATACGGGTCTTGAGCATGGGCATTCCTCTGGGTCGGGGCACGTGTAGCGGCAAAGGCCTGCCGATGCCAGAGTCGTGATTGGATGAAGCGCCGCAGGTGTGAAATCTGATGCGTGAATTCAATCAAAGGAGGTTTGAAAATGCGCGCTCTGATTTGGGCAGGACTTCTGGCAATCACAGGTGGGGCAGCAATGGCTCAGGACATCATCAAGGTAAAGACCGACAAAACGGTGCAAGGCGCGATGGATGCGCTGGAAACCGTGGTTGGCAACGCAGGCGCGACCGTCTTTGCGCGCGTGGATCACGCAGCAGGGGCAGTTAAGGTGGACCTGGAGCTGGCCGACAGCCAGCTGTTGGTGTTCGGTAGTCCCAAGCTGGGCACGCCAGCGATGCAGGTTGATCCGCTGGCCGGTCTATTCCTACCGCTCAAAGTGCTAGCCTATCAGGATGCCGAGGGTCAGGTCTGGCTGGCGTATGAGGACCCAAAGCACACGATGAGCGATCTGGATCGCGTAAGCGACGCGCCGGTGATCGAAAAGATGCAAGGTGCGTTGAGTAAACTGACAACTGCAGCGGCAGAGTAACCCGGCTGATAGGGATTCGGGCAAACCCTCCCTTCGTGCTAGACTGTGCATGAAGGGGGAACCCGATGTTGAAAGAGACCACATTTGCCCTGATGGTCTGCGCTGTACCCGGTCATGCGGCCGAGATGATGAGCGCCGAAGATCTGAGGCAAACCATCCCCGGCGCGACCCTGTCAGGGATTTCGAATGAGGATTACACCACCCGCTGGGTCCAGACCTATGACCCCGGAGAGACGTCCGGGACAGGAGAGGGCACCTTCGGTGAGCGGGTCTATACCAGTTCCTGGTCAATCCGGCAGGACCTGTGGTGCGAAAGTTGGAGCAACCGGTCCGAATGCTGGCGCATTGAGCGCGTCGACGAGACGACGTTGCAGCCCTATGTCGGGCAGCAGAAACTGCCCAACGTCTGGACCATTGTAGAACCTGCGGGTGGTTAACCCTTGAGCGTGGCCAGAGCCTCTTTCAGATCAAGCGCACCGTCGTAAAGCGCGCGGCCCGAGATGGCGCCGTTCAGTTCAACGCCGCAATCGCGCAACGCGATGAGATCGGCCAGCGAGCTGACGCCGCCGCTGGCGATCACAGGGATCGATACTGCACGGGCCAGATCAGCGGTGGCGTCGATATTTGGACCCTGCATTGCACCATCGCGGTTGATGTCGGTGTAGATGATGGCGGCCACGCCCGCGTCCTCAAACGACTTTGCCAGATCCGTCACTTGCACGTCCGTCTCTTCGGCCCAGCCTTTGGTTGCAACCATGCCGTTGCGCGCGTCGATGCCGACGGCAACCTTGCCCGGAAACTCACGTGCGGCCTCGCGCACCAGATCGGGGTTTTCGACCGCCACGGTGCCCAGGATCACGCGGGCCAGCCCCTTTTCGATCCAGGTTGCGATGGTGGCCATGTCGCGGATGCCGCCACCCAACTGGGCGGGTACGTCGCAAGAGGCCAGGATCGCCTCAACCGGGGCCGCATTCACGGGCTCACCCGCAAAGGCGCCGTTCAGGTCCACCAGATGCAGCCATTCACAGCCCGCGTCCACAAACGCACGCGCTTGCGCTGCAGGATCGTCGTTGAACACGGTCGCCTTTTCCATTTCGCCGCGCAGCAGGCGCACGGCCTGGCCGTCCTTGAGGTCGATGGCAGGGTAGAGGATCATGAGAGGGCAGCCTTTCGCATCACGTTTGGCGGCGATATGGCATGAGACCGCCGGTGGATGCAACGCGACCCAAAGTCAAGCTTGCCAGACGCAGGGCAGGCGCGCCACAGTCAGGCAAAACAGGGAGAAACGCATCATGAAGAAACTGATCCTGAGCATGGCTCTTGGGCTGGGGCTGGCTGGTATGGCCGCAGCTGATCCGGTTGCTGGCATCTGGAAAACCGCCGAGGGCGAAGAGGGCGGATATCTGCACGTCGGTATCGCGCCCTGTGGCAGCGCCATCTGCGGCACCATCAACACTGCCTTTGACGCAAACGGCAACATGTCTCCTGAATATGAAAATCTGGGTAAGCAGATCATCTGGGACATGACCGCCGACGGTGGCGGCGCATATTCCGGTGGCAAGATCTGGGCCCCGGATTCGGACAAGACCTACAGTTCCAAGATGTCACTCAGCGGTAATACGCTGACCGTCAAAGGTTGCGTTGCGGGTGGCCTGATCTGCCGCGGTCAAGATTGGAAGCGGGTGAAGTGATCCTTCACCCCTCCACTGGCGGGGCCAGGTGCTCCCAGTGGATCCCATAAATCAGCGCGTCACCCGTAACCTCGACCTCGTCGCTTTTTTCCAGGGTGGCGCCGATCTCGCCCAGTTCCGCAATCGCGGCGGCGCGAACCTCGGCACTCAGGCTGGTGTCGAACGTGACCTTGAAGCTGACATTGGCGGTCAGAATCTTCTGGATCTGATAGGCGTTCTGTTTGCGGATGTTCTTTTGCAGGGTTGCCTGGCAATGGGGGCCAAGGCCTGCCCTGATGCGGGCGAGATCGTCCAGAGCATAGGTCGACACCGTGGCATCCCTGAGCGAGACTTGGACCGTTTTTGCCGCAGCCGCCGTTGCGCCCAGATTGAACACCTGGCCCAAAGTCACCGGTGAGACCGAGAATGAGCCCGACAAGCGGCGCGAAACCTGTTTGGATTCCGTCTCGCTGCGCAATGGCGCGTCCTCATACAAATCGGTTGAATACTTGGGATTGCACAAAAACCCGAGAGAGGCGTCATCCGGCGCGCGGTCGCGCGGGTCATAGTTGACGCGATGGACCAGACTGCCGGGTTGATAGAGGGTTGTGGGTGGGTTCAGCCTGATGAAGTTGTAGCCGTTGATGACATCTTCGATCCCTTCGGCATCGGGCTGGCATCCAGCAAGAAACGCCGCAGAAGTGGTGGCGAAAATGGCTTTTTTGAACATGACTTTGGTCCTTGGGCATTCCAATGCGCAACCCTAGGCGCAGAATCAGCGCCATCCAAAGTGTAAAGTTCACGCAGGTCGGGGTTTAAGGCGCCCAGTTCAGAAAGTTCGCGATCAGGCGCAGGCCTGTGGCCTGACTTTTCTCGGGGTGGAACTGCATGCCCACCATCGTGTCCCGACCGATCACCGCCGTCACATCGCCCGCATAATCCACATGGGCCAAACGCTCGGCCGGGTTGGTCACGCGGAAATGGTAGGAGTGAACGAAATAGGTGTGATCGCCGGTTTCAACACCGTCAAACACCGGGTGGGGATGATCGATGACCAGATCATTCCACCCCATGTGAGGCACTTTCAGCGATGCATCCGCAGGTTCGATCCTGACCACATCGCCTGCGATCCAGTCCAGACCGTCGGTCTCGCGGTACTCATGTCCCTTGGAGGCCATCAGTTGCATGCCCACGCAGATGCCCAGGAAGGGGCGGCCCTTGATCTCGACCGCTTCGACCATGGCGTCATAGATGCCCTTGTGCCCACGCAGCTCGGCAGCGCAGGCCGGGAACGCACCGTCGCCGGGCAATACCAGCCGATCGGCCTGCGCCACGACGTCGGCGTCCGAGGTCACCACAACCTCGCCCGCGTCCGTCTCGCGGGCCATACGCTGAAACGCCTTTTCCGCCGAATGCAGGTTGCCCGATTCGTAATCAATGATCGCGGTCAGCATCACGTGGTCCCAGTTCTTCTTGTTGTTCCAAATTCAGCGCGCTGTGCGCACTTACAACGCACCTTTGGTGGATGGGATCGCATCCGCTTTGCGCGGATCGGTCTCGACTGCGATGCGGAGCGCACGCGCCACCGCCTTGAACGCGGCCTCGGCGATGTGGTGGCTGTTGAACCCATGCAACTGATCGATGTGCAGCGTGATACCGCCATGGGTGCTGAAGGCCTGAAAGAACTCCCGCACCAATTCGGTATCAAACGCGCCGATTTTCTGCGTTGGCAGGTCCACGTTCCAGATCAGAAAGGGGCGCGCCGACAGATCCAGCGCACAGCGCACCTGGGCATCATCCATCGGCAGGTGGCATTCGCCATAGCGATTGATGCCCTTCTTGTCGCCAAGTGCGGCGGTCAAAGCCTGACCCAGGGCAATTCCGGTGTCTTCGACCGTGTGGTGATCGTCGATGTGATAATCACCCTTGGCGCGGATCGTCATGTCGATCAGGGAATGACGCGCCAGCTGATCCAGCATGTGATCAAAGAACCCGACGCCGGTCTGGTTGTCATAAGCTCCGGTGCCGTCAAGATTGATCTCGACCGAAATCTCGGTCTCGGCGGTCTGGCGGGTGATGGTAGCGCGGCGCATGGCGTTTGTTCCCTGATGATCACAGAGGCGCTTATAGGCAAAACAGGGCGCGCATTGCCACCCCGCGCGCGCGACCTGCGACACAAGTGTTGCGCAAAACACCGCGGCAGCAGGGGATTGCGCCTGCCTGCACCGCATGGCAGCTTGGCGGCAGAACAAATCCCCCGAAAAAGGGCGCCCAAATGGCCACTTGTGTCTTTATCCAGATCCGCTGCAAACCAGGCTCGACCTACAAGGTGGCCGAGGATATCGCCCTGCGCGAAATCCACTCCGAGCTCTATTCGACCAGCGGCGAATACGACTTGCTGCTCAAGCTCTACATCCCCGAGGACCAGGACGTGGGCCACTATATCAACGAACACCTGTTGGTGATCCCAAACATCGAACGGTCCCTGACCACGATGACGTTCAAAGCGTTCTAAGGCTTATCCCAACTCAAACGTTGTCACACCAAAGATCCGGTCCACAGCAATCTTTGGGGCCGGACCTGTGTACATGCGCGCGGTTTCAAACACAGGCGTCAGGCCCATGTCTCGCGCGAGCTCACCCGCTGCAGAATTCGGTTCCGGCACGTCCAGAAACACGTCCTGATCGTGAACTGTGTCAGGTACAGCCCGTAGGAGCGCGCTCGTAAGCGCGCGCGCGATCTCTGCATCATCCGCAATCACAGGCCCGATCTTGAAACCGCTGCGGCAGGGCCGAATGACGCCATAGCCACGCAGTTCGTTATCCAGGTAGAGCGCCCGTGCAACATGGCCTTCGGCAGTCAGCCAATGGCTCAGGAATTTCGAGCGCGGGGCAGGGAAGGCCGCCCGGTCAAACGCCTCCACCTCTGCCGTCAATTCGTTCAAAGAAGTTGATTGCTCCCCGTCCGGTAAGCCCTTCAGCGCCTCTCGGATCGGCCCGCCAAAGCGAATGTTGCGATAGGCCAGCTGAAACCCGGATTTGGCATAGTTTGCCTGCTCTTCCTGTACACCGTCCAGGCCAATCAGACGGTCGCCCGCATGCGCTGTTGCAGCCTGCCACAGGCGCAGTCCGTACCCTTGTCCACGATGATCGGGGTGCACGATATAGAAACCCAGAAAGGCGAATTGAGCGTCATAATTCACCACCGAAATCGTGGCGATTAATTCTCCGTTCAGAAATCCACCCCAGAACCCGTCCGCATCTACGGACAGAAAACACCGAGCATCTGACAGCCCCGGGTTCCACCCCTCGCGCGCGGCCCAATCCACGGCGATCAGCACTTCGTCAGGGGTAAGGGGGCGGATGGCATAGTCTGTGGACATTGAAAGCACCTTGAGGATTGAACGCCCCAAGCATGACGCAAAACGTCTGTCGCCGCCAAGTCACCAATCAAGTGAAAGAGAGAGAAGATATTGGAGCGGGCGAGGCGATTCGAACGCCCGACCCTAACCTTGGCAAGGTTATGCTCTACCCCTGAGCTACGCCCGCAACCTATATCTTTTGTCTCCGGATGGGTGATCCGGATCTTGATGGAGCGGGCGAGGCGATTCGAACGCCCGACCCTAACCTTGGCAAGGTTATGCTCTACCCCTGAGCTACGCCCGCACTATCAAGTCTGTGCCCGGATGGGTGATCCGGTTCTCAATGGAGCGGGCGAGGCGATTCGAACGCCCGACCCTAACCTTGGCAAGGTTATGCTCTACCCCTGAGCTACGCCCGCCTCCTTGAGTGAGGCGTGAATTAGAATTTCTGGGGCCGCACCGCAAGAGCAAAAGTGAAGAAAAGCCAAAATTATTCGTTTCGACGGAAAGGCTTTGTTCACCCGTTTCACCCAAACTGAACCAACCCCTTTCACAGTTGGACGAGGTCTCCCATGGTTTCGGGAAAATTCTTCATGACAGCGGGGCTGTTGGCCGCAATCGGCTCCTTCGCGGCGTTCAATCCGGCCCAGGATGCCACCCAGCCCGAGGATTTGCCGATCCTTCAGCCTCCTGTTGCAATCAAGGTCTCAGTGCTGTCCTAAGTCTCAAGTGCGCAAACAAAAAACGCTGCCCCAGTCAAAGACCGGGACAGCGCGCAATCGAGTTGATCTGGATTACTCCAGTTCGATGAGGAGGTCCTTTGCGTCGATCTGGCCACCTGGCTGTACATGCAGCGCCTTGACGGTGGCGGACCGCTCGGCGTGGATGCCTGTTTCCATCTTCATCGCTTCGATGGTCAGCAGCAGATCGCCTTCGTTCACCTGCTGGCCTGCCTGCACCGCAACGCTGGCCACAACACCCGGCATTGGCGCGCCGATGTGGTCGGCATTGCCCGCCTCGGCCTTGGGCCGCTGGATGGTCGAGGATTTGACCAGTCGGTTCGGCACCCGGATCACGCGGGGCTGGCCGTTGAGTTCAAAGAACACCTTCACTTCGCCGTTCTCGTCGGTCTCGCCCAAGGCTTGCAGTCGGATTTCCAGCGTCTTGCCCGGATCGATTTCCGCCGTGATCTCTTCACCCGGCTCCATGCCGTAGAAGAAGGTCTTGGTTGGCAGGGCGCGCACCGGCCCATAGGTGCGATGGCGGCCCATGTAGTCCATGAAGACCTTGGGATACATCAGATATCCGTTCAGATCCTCGTCATCGACCACCTTGCCTTCCAGTTCTTTCGAGATCTGGGCGCGCAGCGCATCCAGGTCGACGGGCTCTAGATGTTTGCCCGGACGCTCGGTGTTGGGCGCTTCGCCCTTCAGCGCCTTGCCTACGATGGCGTCGGGGAAGCCACCCGGAGGTTGACCCAGATTGCCGCGCATCATGTCGATCACCGAATCCGGGAAGGCCACATCAGTGCCGGGGTTTTCGACGTCATCGCGGCTCAGCCCCTGGCTCACCATCATCAGTGCCATGTCGCCCACGACCTTCGACGAGGGCGTTACCTTGACGATATCGCCGAACATCTGGTTCACGTCCGCATACATCTGCGCCACCTCATGCCAGCGCTCTTCCAGCCCCAGCGAGCGCGCCTGCGCTTTGAGGTTGGTGAACTGACCGCCGGGCATCTCATGCAGATAAACCTCGGAGGCCGGTGCCTGCAGTCCCGACTCGAAGGCCGCGTACTGGCCGCGCACGGCCTCGAAGTAGTCGCTGATCTCGCGGATCGCCTTGATGTCCAGCCCAGGGTCGCGGTCGGTGTTGCGCAGCGCCTCGACCACAGATCCCAGCGTCGCTTGGCTGGTGTTGCCCGAGAAGCTGTCCATCGCGCAATCGACCGCATCCACGCCCGCCTCTGCGGCAGCCAGGATGGTCGCGGAGGCGATGCCCGCCGTGTCGTGCGTGTGGAAGTGAATAGGCAGGCCAACTTCCTCTTTCAGCGCCTTGATGAGCACGCGGGCAGCGGCGGGCTTCAAGAGACCGGCCATATCTTTCAGGCCCAGAACATGCGCCCCGGCATCGCGCAGTTCCTTGCCCATGGCGACATAGTATTTCAGGTCATACTTGGAGCGCTCGGGGTTCAGGATGTCGCCGGTGTAGCAGACGGTGCCTTCACAGATCTTGTTCTGCTCGATCACTGCGTCCATCGCCACTCGCATGTTCTCGACCCAGTTCAGGCTGTCGAAGACACGGAAAACGTCAATGTTCTTGGCCGCTTCCTTGACGAAGGCTTGCACAACGTTGTCGGGATAATTGGTGTAACCCACACCGTTTGACCCGCGCAGCAGCATTTGCGTCATCAGGTTCGGCATCGCCTCGCGCAGATCGCGCAGACGCTGCCAGGGGCATTCCTGCAGGAACCGATACGCCACATCGAAGGTCGCGCCGCCCCAGCATTCGACCGAGAAGAGCTGCGGCAGGTTCGAGGCATATGTCGGCGCCACACGGACCATGTCGATCGACCGCATACGCGTTGCCAGCAGCGACTGATGCCCGTCCCGCATGGTGGTGTCGGTGATCAACAGCTGACGCTGCGCTTTCATCCAGTCGGCCACCGCCTGTGGGCCCTTCTGTTCCAGCAGGTTGCGGGTGCCCATCATCGGCTCGGCACGGCGTTCCGGCGAGCGCGGGATCTTCAGATCGGCGGCGGGCAGAGGGCGGTCCTTGGTTTCGGGGTGTCCGTTAACCGTGATGTCGGCGATGTAGGTCAGCACCTTGGTGCCCCGGTCACGACGACGTTTGAAGTCGAACAGATCCGGCGTCTCGTCGATGAATTTGGTGGTGTATTCGTTCGACAGGAAGGTCGGGTGCTTCAGCAGGTTCTCGACAAAGGCGATGTTGGTGCTGACACCGCGTACGCGGAATTCGCGCAGCGCGCGGTCCATCCGGGCAATCGCCTTTTCTGGCGTCGGGGCCCAGGCTGTGACTTTGGTCAGCAGCGAGTCGTAATACCGTGTGATCACGCCGCCCGCGTAAGCGGTGCCTCCGTCCAGGCGAATACCCATGCCGGTGGCCGAGCGATAAGCGGTGATGCGGCCATAATCGGGGATGAAGTTGTTGAGCGGATCTTCGGTCGTCACACGGGTCTGCAAGGCATGGCCGTTCAACTGGACTTCATCCTGTGCGGCCTTGCCGGTGGCCTCGGCCAGGGGTTTGCCCTCGGCAATCAGGATCTGTGCCTGCACGATGTCGATGCCGGTCACCTCTTCGGTGACTGTATGTTCCACCTGCACGCGGGGGTTTACTTCGATGAAGTAAAACTTACCCGAGGCCATATCCATCAGGAATTCTACAGTGCCCGCACATTCATAGTTCACGTGGGCGCAGATTTTGCGGCCCAGTTCGCAGATCTCGGCGCGTTGCTCTTCGGTCAGATACGGGGCAGGTGCGCGCTCAACCACCTTCTGGTTGCGGCGCTGAACCGAACAGTCACGCTCATAAAGGTGATAGATCTCGCCATGCTTGTCGCCCAGGATCTGCACTTCGACGTGGCGGGCGCGGGTGATCATCTTTTCAAGATAGCCCTCGCCATTGCCAAAGGCGGCTTCAGCCTCGCGGCGGCCCTCAAGCACCTTTTCTTCCAACTCATCCGGCCCGTGGATCGGACGCATGCCGCGACCACCACCGCCCCAGGACGCTTTCAGCATTAGCGGATAGCCAACCTCGGCCGCCTCGGCCCGGATCGCATTCATGTCATCGCCCAGAACCTCAGTCGCCGGGATGACCGGAACACCTGCCTCAATGGCAACGCGACGGGCGCTGGCCTTGTCCCCAAGCGCGCGCATGGTTTCTGCCTTCGGCCCGATGAAGGTGATGCCGTTCTTTGTGCAGGCATCCACGAAGTCGGGGTTTTCCGACAGCAAGCCATAGCCGGGGTGGATCGCATCCGCACCGCTTTCTTTGGCCACACGAATAATCTCGTCGATGCTCAGGTACGCGGCAACCGGCCCCATGCCCTCACCAATGCGATAGGCCTCATCCGCCTTGAACCGGTGCAAGCCCAGCTTGTCCTCTTCGGCAAAGACGGCAACCGTCTTCTTGCCCATCTCATTGGCGGCCCGCATCACGCGGATCGCAATCTCCCCGCGGTTCGCGATCAGGATTTTTCTAAAGTCTGTCATGGCAAGTCCCGGCTCTCTTCGTTGGGCGTGGGTTTTAGGCGGACAATAAGCATACGTATATGGGTAGTTCTGGGTAGAACCGGCATGTTATCGCTCGCAAACGCCGTTTTTTCTGCAGTGCAGTGATTGGTTTCGTCTTCAGGTCAGCTCTGGAAGGATTCGGTGTGGTGGCAAATCCGAAAGGGAGGGCGCTCCGATCTGGCCCATATTGGCGATCAGGTCCTGTTTCAGCACATCGATCACATGGGCCGGTCCGCATGCGCCCAATGCTGCAAGTGCAAAGTGAACCGCTCGCCCCAGCATCACGAAATCGGCGCCAGAGGCGATGGCGCGCAGGATGTCCAAGCCGCTCTCGACACCACTGTCAAAGATGAGCGGCAGCTGTGTCGCGGCCCGGATTGCAGGCAAAGCTTCAATCGAAGCAGGAGCCCCGTCAAACTGACGGCCCGCATGATTTGACACCCATAGGGCATCGATGCCTGCACGCTCCAGAGGCTCGGCGTCCTCGGCGCGCATCACGCCCTTGATGATAAATGGACCGTCCCAATGATCGCGTAGCCATTTGACGTAGTCCATGTCCGGTGAGGTGCGCAGCAGGTATCCGATGTGCGCAGTGGGGGGCAGGTTCAGCTGCTTGGTGACGTATTTGTCCAGTGTTCGCATACGCGGCATGCCATCCCGGATCACTTCTTGCATCATGCCTATGGCCCAGGCGGGACGCCGTGCGATCTGGGCCAGCAGGCGCGGGGACAGCTTGGGCGGCTGTGTCAGCCCCGAGCGCGTCTGACGTTCGCGGCGCGAAGCAACCGGTATGTCCACGGTCAGCACCAGCGTAGAAAACCCTGCATCACGGGCGCGGTTCAAGACATCTTGGCGGATTTCGGGGCTTTTGGGCGGATACAGTTGGAACCAGGCATGCGATCCTAGGTGCGGCGCCAGCTCTTCGGGGCTGCGGCTGGCCACGGTCGACAGCGTATAGGGCACCCCGGCCTGGGCGGCGGCCCGCGCCAGCAGCGGTTCGGCCCCGGGCCAGATCAGGCCGGACATGCCGATCGGGGCGACGCCAAAGGGCAGGTGGAACTCCTGCCCCAGCAGGCGGGTCGACAGGTCGCATTCCAGGGCGCCATGCAAGATCGAAGGATCAAACCCGATCCGGTCGAGCGCCTTTCGGTTACGGGCTTTGGTGGCTTCGCCCCCCGTGCCGCTGTCCAGGTATTCCCAAACAAACTTGGGAAGCCTGCGCTTGGCGCGCCACTTCAAGTCCATGACGCCGGGATAGGTGCTGTGCAGATCCATGCCGATTGATCGGCTGCAACGGGCGATTCTGCAAGCGCCTGGCTTTATTCCGCCGCGATTTGAGGGTGTTCTTTGTTGTCTTCGGCCTGATGCGCCAAGGCCGCGATGCGCACCTGATTGCGCCCTTTGGCCTTGGCGTCATAAAGCGCGTCATCTGCTGAGCGCATCAGGTCCTGAGGCATGGTGCCGTGGGTCGGGTAATGCGCGATCCCAAGGGAAATCGTGATGCGCGGCAGTGTCTTCTCTCCGTAACGTACGGCGATGTCCTCGACCGCTTTACGCAGTTTTTCGGCGCGGCCCTGCACTTCGGACGGGCTGCTGCCGGGCAAGATCAGGGTGAATTCCTCACCGCCCATGCGGCACGCAATTTCATCGCCGTCACAGGATTGCTGCAGTACCGATCCCACGGCGCGCAGCACCATGTCGCCTGCATCGTGACCGTGGTTGTCATTGAACTTCTTGAAGTGATCCACGTCGACCGCGATCAAGCTGACCGGCGCTCCGCTGGCCTGGCTGCGCGAAATCAGTTTGCGCAGTTGATCGGTCATGTGGCGTCGGTTGTACAGGCCGGTGAGCGGGTCCCGCACGGATTGGTCGTGCAGTTGGTCGCGCATCCGCACATTTGCGATGGCCATGCTGATCTGTTCCGCGCACATCTGGGCCAGTTTCTTGTTCTGGGCAAACTGCTCTTCGCTGTCATGTTGCGACCGCAAATGCATCAGGCCAACAGTTTCCCCATGCGCCAGGATCGGAAAGCAGAAGTAGGGTCGACCATCGTGCGGCTCGGCGTGTTCGCAGACAAAATCCACCTCGGTGGCGCCATACTCGTAGGTCCGTCCGCGACGCAGCCCCCAACAGCCATCGGGATGGATATGGTCCTTATGCGTGCCGCCATTCCAACTGGCGCTGCCGTCCAACACGTCGCGTGAGTTGGAGTAGACGTAAACACTCCCCTCGGCATCGGGCAGAATATGCGTCATGAACTTGGCAACCATGTCGAACAGCTCTTCCAGAGATCGGCTGGATTGCAGCCATTCATTCAACTCTCCCAACAGACGAACCTCGCGCGCCAGGCGCAGTTGCTCGTCCATCAGCTCGCGTTCGTTTTGTGAGCGGGCACGCAGCGCGTTGACCTGATTGCGGTTGGTGCGAAACAGCACCAAAGTCACAATGGTCATCGCGGTCAGAGCGACACCGCACAACGCGCCAAGCAGCAATCGAACCCGCCAGATGAAGGTTTCACGCAGCTCAGTGATGTCGGTGTAGAACTCGATCGCGCCCAGAAATTTGTTGTTTTGCATGACTGGAACGAACACTTCGGCCACATGGTGATCCATTCTCGTATCAACCAGGCCGGAATGCAGGATCAAATCGTCGATTTCCGAGGCCGGTACCTCCTCATGGGTATAGTAGACCTCGCCGTTCTTCAAAGTGCTGGAAAAGTAGGATTTGGTGTTGGTCGAGCCGATGTCCGACGGCCGGGTGGACCAGAATACAGTGCCGTCAGCGTGGAAGAGTTTGAACCGGTACACATCCGAAGCTTCGGGCATGAGTTCCAGGAACTCCTGATCATGAGCATCCATCAAACTGGTTTGAAACGTTGCCTCGGGGCTTTCAATATGCAGCAACACACGGCGCTTCCACATTTCGGACTGTTTGCGAATGTCCGCTTCGAGCATGCCGTCGACGATCGGGGTTGGTAGAGTGTAGACACCCCATGCGGCCGTCACGATCATTGCAATTAGCAAAATGCCCGCGCTGGCCCACTTCAACTGCTGTGCAGCCAAAGCCTTGTATTCCGTCGTCATCGTTCCGCGCTCCCGTATTTCCATCTGAGACCATGTGAAACAGAGATTGATATGAGGTTAACGATCGGCCTGTAGCCCGCTCTCACCGGAACACAGGATCGTGCAAATTCTGCATAAATTGCACGGTTATTGCGAACAGGACGTGAACAAACCCTTTCCCTCTGGTAAATTCCGAATTACTTTGCGGGTATGAGCAGTTTCGATGAAATGGACGCCTTTGAAGGCGCCGCACAGCAGCCATCCTTGTCCGCGCGCGCCATGGCCGCGCGGCCTGTGCCGTATTTGGACGACCTCAACCCGGCGCAGCGCGAAGCGGTCGAGATGCTGGATGGACCGGTGCTGATGCTGGCTGGTGCCGGCACAGGCAAGACCAAGGCGTTGACCACGCGCATCGTGCATCTGCTCAACACGCACAAGGCGCGCCCGAACGAGATTCTGGCGGTGACCTTTACCAATAAAGCCGCGCGCGAGATGAAGAACCGCGTTGGCCGTATGCTGGGGCAACCGGCCGAAGGGATGCCGTGGCTGGGCACGTTCCACTCGATCTGCGTCAAGCTGCTGCGCCGCCATGCCGAGCTTGCGGGGCTCAAGTCGAACTTCACGATTCTGGATACCGACGACCAGCTGCGCCTGATCAAACAGCTGGTGCAGGCGGCAGGGATCGACGACAAACGCTGGCCTGCGCGGCTGTTGTTGAATGTGATCGACGGCTGGAAGAACCGCGCACTGACACCGGGCAAGGTGCCCGCAGGTGATGCCGCGGCCTATAACAACAAAGGCGTGGAACTATACGCGCAGTACCAAACCCGCCTGAAGGAGCTCAACGCGGTCGATTTCGGCGATCTGCTCTTGCATGTCGTCACGATCTTCCAAGCGCATCCGGACGTGCTCGAGCAGTATCAGCGCTGGTTCCGCTACATCATGGTGGACGAATATCAGGATACCAACGTGGCCCAGTATCTGTGGCTGCGGCTGCTGGCGGGGGCACACAAGAACATCTGTTGTGTCGGCGATGACGATCAGTCGATCTATGGCTGGCGTGGGGCCGAGGTTGGCAACATCCTGCGCTTTGAAAAGGACTTCCCGGGCGCCCACGTGGTGCGGCTGGAACAGAACTATCGATCGACCCCGCATATCCTGGCCGCTGCTTCGAACGTCATTCGCGGCAACGCGGACCGATTGGGCAAAGAGCTTTGGACCGAAGCCGATGAGGGCGAAAAGGTTCGTCTGATCGGCCATTGGGACGGCGAGGAAGAGGCGCGTTGGATTGGCGAAGAGATTGACGCCATGCAAGGCGGCACCCGCGGCATGCGCTCTTTCAGCCTGGATGATATTGCGATTCTCGTGCGCGCCTCGCACCAGATGCGCGCGTTCGAGGACCGGTTTCTGACCATTGGTCTGCCGTACCGGGTGATCGGCGGCCCGCGGTTCTATGAGCGGTTGGAGATTCGCGATGCCATGGCGTATTTCCGGTTGGTGGTCTCGCCCGACGATGATCTGGCATTCGAACGTATCGTCAACACACCCAAGCGTGGCCTGGGCGACAAGGCGCAGCAAACCATTCAGATTGCAGCGCGCTCAAGCGGGGTGTCATTGGTCGATGGCGCGCGGATTGCGCTGGAGCAAGGGTTGATCAAGGGCAAGGGCGCAGGTGCCTTGCGTAAACTGGTCGAAGATCTGGCCCGCTGGCGGTCGATGACCCGCGGACCTGTGATCGAGGCCAATGAAGATGAGGTGATCGACGACGGGGTCGAGCCGCAGTTGGCGTTTGGCCAGCCCGAGGTCAGCCACATCGAGCTGGCCCAGATCATCCTGGACGAATCCGGCTATACGACCATGTGGCAGAACACCAAAACGCCCGAAGCACCGGGGCGGCTGGAGAACCTCAAGGAACTGGTGAACCAGCTCGACAATTTCGAGAACCTGCAAGGGTTCCTGGAACATGTCAGCCTGGTGATGGACAACGAGCAGGAATCAGATGGCGCCAAGGTGTCGATCATGACCCTGCACGCGGCCAAGGGCTTGGAATTCCCGGCCGTCTTTTTGCCAGGGTGGGAGGATGGCCTGTTCCCCTCGCAGCGTTCGATGGACGAATCCGGTCTCAAGGGCCTCGAAGAGGAACGCCGCCTGGCTTACGTGGGCATCACCCGCGCCGAAGAGTTGTGCACGATCTCCTTCGCAGCCAATCGGCGGGTGTTCGGGCAATGGCAGAACTCCATGCCATCGCGATTTGTCGATGAACTGCCAGAGGATCACGTTGATGTCCTAACCCCATCCGGCCTGTATGGTGGTGGTGCGGGCGGCGTCAGTTCTCAAGGCATCGAAACGCGCGCGGCCGAGGCGAATGTCTACAACTCTCCGGGCTGGAAGCGCCTGCAGGCCCGGCAGGGGCAGCGGGGCCTGTCGCAACCCAAGGAAAGCCGTAACACGGTGATTGATCTGAACGCGGTATCCAGCTTCACGCTTGGCGAGCGCGTGTTTCACCAGAAATTTGGATACGGCGCGGTGATCGGGATTGAGGGCGACAAGCTTGAGATCGATTTCGAAAAGGCAGGCACCAAAAAGGTCGTGGCCAAGTTCCTGTCCGCCAGCGACGATGTGCCGTTCTAAAGCCCGTCTACTATGATTGCGTTGGTTGAAGCCGTTGCGTGCCGAATGCGCGCAAGCTTGACATATTCGGGGTCGTTTTTCCACGCATAGGCGGTTTCCAGGTCTGGAAACTCCATCAACACCACACCGCCCTCGGGCCATTCCCCTTCGACACGGTCGACGGTTTTGGATGAAACCGTAAGCATGCGCCCCTGGTGTCGCTCAAAGATCGGCATGAACCCCTTTAGGTACTCCTGGTACCCTTCGGGGTCGTGGATGTTCAGCTGTGCAAAGAAATAGGCGGGCATCTTGAACTCCCTGGCTGCAGATACCGCCAGTCTACCACTCTTGCTCAAAAACAAAAAACGGCGGTTCCCAGGGAGGAGGAGGGGAACCGCCGTTCATGACAACATCGAGACAGGGAGGAGGAGAGCCCCGATGTATTCGAACCCGGGTTTGAGCCCGGTATGAGGTCGCGGCGGCTTCAGGGAGGAGGACGAAGCCACCGCGCGCTTTCAACATCCAGGGTCAGGGAGGAGAAGAGACCTGGATGTATCCGCGTTCCGGCGTCCAAGGCCGGTATGAGGTCGCGGCGGCTTCAGGGAGGAGGAGGAAGCCACCGCGTGCTTTCAACATCCAAGGTCAGGGAGGAGGAGAGACCCGGATGTATCTGCGTTCCGGCATCAAAGGCCGGTATTTGGGTGCGGCGACATCAGGGAGGAGGAAGATGCCGCCGCTTAACTCAGACCCCAGGGAGGAGGAGAGGAGTCTGAATTCAGTATCTTTTTTCCGCTTAACGTGCGGTGTATTCGGCCGAAGCCTGCTGTGCTACGCGCTTGATCATCGAGCGGTGCAGGCCCAGATCGGCCAGTTCACGCGCCGACAGGGCGCTCAGCTCATTTACAGTCTGGCGATACATCCGGTTGCGGATGTAGCGAGTTTTTGCGGCCTCGATCAGCGAGGAGAAGCCGAAGAATGTTGCGCCTTTTGCGGCGGTGTAGTCGCTGGTGACAGCCATGATCTTTACCTATCGTCGTATCGTCTCTGCCGCGTCGGTGCGGCGTTTGCTTGAGACTGAAAATAAGCAAATGCTGCAATTGCACAATAGCTTACCGGATCAATGCTGCTATGCAGCAATTGCATGGATTGTCCCACAAAATCACGGACTTCGCGAAAGACACATATTTTATTGGGGTTTCGATGTGCCTGATACGTTCCTGCGGCGGGCGAATTCTTGTCACACATGATTGAACGCCGTTTTTTTACGCAGCGTGACGCGGTTTTGGCTCTTGAAAAAAACCGCGGTCGCGTGGGGGCGTCGACTCGATTACTAGGGGCGGTGGCGATGGATGCGCCCGGCCATGCAGCTGCCCAGGGTAGAGGTGGGAATGTATGGTACGGGATTGCATGGGAGCTGTGGGAAACCATGGGATGGCTTGTTTTCGCAGGCTCGGATGGCGTTTGAGAAGTAGATGATTTCGCGTGTTTTCGGTGATTGCCGTGGCTTTCTTGCTATTCAGTCCCCGATGGCAGAACTTTTTTGGGAATAGATGGGATATTTTTGAAAGGCATCATTTTGTCTATATGTGGGTGCCTTGGTTTCACTATTGTCTATATGCTGTGGATAACTTGGCTATTGGGGGATTGACTCTGTAAGCAGTTTTACTCAGTTTCCCGAATCCCTCCAAAATTTCCTATTGATTTCCATGAATTCCCATGGCATCCCTTGTTCATCGGATGAGAACGAGACAGCAGGGGCAGCAAACGACCCCAAACCAACAATAAGCAGGTTTCATACAGGCGCTTCGCTTTCATCAGAACCAAGAGATCCGGCGCGCGAGCGAGCAGACATCCCCCCAGGTGGCGCGCGCAGTCGGACATCCCCGCACAGCGGGATCAGGCGGCGGGTTGATCAGTGGCAGCAGATCAACCCGCCGTTTCTACTTTCTGGGGGCGAAAAGCAAGTTGGCGCATAGCGAAAGGGACAGTCGTTTTGGCGCGCAGGTTCAGAGGCGAGAGCCAGAATAAGGTGGATACGAAAGGCAGGGTGTCGATTCCTGCCTCGTTTCGTCGTGTTCTGGAGGCTGGCGACCCGAACTGGCAGTCGGGCGATCAGCCCGAGCTTGTGATTGTCTACGGCGACCACCGCCGCAAGTTCCTGGAATGCTACACGATGGAGGCGATCGACGAGGTCGATGCCAAGATCGACGCGCTGCCGCGCGGCTCGATGGAGCGCAAGATGCTTCAGCGCATGTTCCACGGTCAGTCGTTTCCCACAGCCGTGGATGAAACTGGCCGTCTGGTCCTGCCCGCCAAGCTGCGCAAGAAAATCGACCTGGACAAAGAAGCCTTTTTTATCGCGGCCGGTGACACCTTCCAGATCTGGAAGCCCGAGACATACGAGACCGAAGAACTGGCCAAGGCCGAAGAGTGGCTGGACGAGCTGCCAGACGACTTTGATCCGATGGCCTTCCTTGATGGCGCGGGGGGCGCGTAACGGCATGGCTGCTGCGGCCAACCCCGATCAAGACCCTCACATCCCTGTATTGTTGCGTCCTTTGCTGGCTGCCGTGTCCCCTGTGTCGGGGCGGTGGCTGGATGGCACCTTTGGGGCAGGGGGATATACCCGTGGTTTGCTGGCCGCAGGCGCGGACACGGTCATTGGCGTCGATCGCGACCCGCTGGCGTTTGAGATGGCCGCCGATTGGGCCGGCGACTATGGCGATCGTCTGGTGATGCAGGCCGGTGTGTTCTCGCGCATGGATGAATATGCCAGCGATCTGGATGGCGTCGTGCTGGATTTGGGTGTCTCGTCGATGCAACTGGATCTGGCCGAGCGTGGGTTTTCCTTCATGAAGGATGGCCCGCTGGACATGCGCATGTCGCAGGATGGCCCCTCGGCCGCTGATCTGGTGAACGAGGCCAGCGAAGAGGATCTGGCCGACATCCTATTCCACTATGGCGAAGAACGTGCCAGCCGTCGGATCGCCAAGGCCATCGTGCGAGAGCGGACAGTGGCTGCGATCACGACGACCCTGCATTTGGCAAAGATCATCGAATCCTGCCTGCCGCGCCCCAAGCCCGGCCAATCGCATCCCGCCACGCGCAGTTTTCAGGCGCTGCGGATCGCAGTGAATGACGAATATGGCGAGCTTTTTCGCGGCCTCATGGCAGCTGAACGGGCTTTGAAGCCCGGCGGGCAATTGGCTGTGGTCACGTTTCATTCTGTCGAAGACCGGATGGTCAAGCGCTTCTTGCAGGCGCGGGCGGGCAAGACCGGGCGCGCCAACCGATATGCACCCGAGATCGCGCAGGGTGCGCCGCAGTTCACCATCAAAACGCGCAAGGCCGTTGGACCCGATGCGCAAGAGCTGGAAGAAAACCCGCGTTCGCGCTCTGCCAAGCTGCGTGTGGCCATTCGCACTGACGCACCTGCCGGGCCCGTCGATGGCAAGAGCATCGGCATGCCGATGTTGAAAGGGGGGAAGCGATGAGAAGCATCATTTATGTCCTGACTGCTTTGGCGGTCTTTGGCCTTGCCCTCTGGGCCTATCAGGAAAATTACAAGACGCAGCAGGTTTTGAAGGACACCCAGCGTTTGCAACGCGAGATTGGTGCCGCTCAGATCCGGTTGAGCGTTCTGCGGGCCGAATGGGCTTATCTGAACCGTCCCGACCGGCTGCGCGAGCTGGCCGATCTGAACTTTGACCGCCTCGGGCTTTTGCCCCTGCGCCCTGATCAGTTCGGCCGCGTGGATGAGGTGGCCTATCCCCCGGCGCCTCTGCCACCGATCACAAATGCAGTTGATGTTTCCACCCTGAATGGGGAGCAATTCCCATGAGCCGTATCCCTCTGCGCCCGCTGGCCCGCATTCTGGACGCCCGCAGCAAGGGCGAAAACCCCGACGCAATCGAACGTGAGAACATCCGCCAACGCCACGAAGAGATGCAGGACCGTGCCCGCGCCCGTGCCGAGGGGCGGCTTTTGGTTCTGGGTGTCTTCTTTTTCTGTGCCTTTTCGGTCGTGGGTGCGCGCATGGGGCTCTTGGCCACATCCGAGGCGCAAGAACCGCTGGCCAGTGCCACGGGTGCCAACATCGCCACCCAACGCGCCGACATCGTCGACCGCGAGGGGCGTATTCTGGCGACAAACTTTGAAACGCACTCGCTTTACGCTCAGCCGCCGCTGATGGTGGACCCGATCGCCGCCGCCGAAGGGTTGATGCAAGTGTTCCCGGACCTGGATAAAGAGCGTCTGATCAAGGACTTCACCGGCAAGCGCAAATTCATCTGGATCAAGAAACGCATCTCACCCGAGCAAAAACAGGCGGTGCATGACATCGGCGATCCCGGTCTGCTCTTTGGACCGCGCGAAATGCGGTTGTACCCCAACGGCATGCTGGCCGCCCATGTGTTGGGTGGCGCGGGCTTTGGCAAGGAAGGCGTGAACGCCGCCGAAGTGATCGGCGTCGCTGGCGTGGAAAAACAGTTCGACGGCTACCTGCGCGACCCGGCCAATGGGGCCAAGCCGCTGCAGCTTTCACTGGATTTGACTGTCCAGGCCGCGACCGAGCGTGTCCTGCTGGGTGGCATGAAGATCATGAATGCCAAAGGGGCCTCGTCGGTTCTGATGGATGTGCACACGGGCGAGGTTATTTCCGTAGCCTCATTGCCCGCATTCGACCCAAACGACCGCCCACGACCACCCACCAGCGGATTTGACCCCTCGGACAGCCCGCTGTTCAATCGTGCGGTGCAGGGTGTTTATGAATTGGGCTCGGTCTACAAGATCTTTACGGCTGCGCAGGCGGTTGACCTGGGGTTGGTCAATTCCGAAACCATCATCGACACATCCGGCCCGATGCGGGTGGGGGGCTTTCCGATTGGTGAGTTCCGCAACAAGAATTACGGAAAGCTGAGCGTCGCCGACATCATCGTCAAAAGCTCGAACCGGGGGACCGGTCGGCTGGCGATGCAGATCGGGGTCAAGCGGCAAAAGGACTTCCTGAACTCTTTGGGCATGTTCGATCCGACACCGTTCGAAATCGTCGAGGCCAAAGGCGGTCAGCCTCTGTTGCCGAAACAATGGGGTGAGTTGAGCACCGTCACCATTTCATATGGGCACGGGCTGTCGACCAGCCCAATGCATCTGGCAGCGGGGTATGCGGCCATCGCCAATGGCGGGCATTACGTCAGCCCGACGGTTCTGCGCCAGAAGGGGCCGCAATATGGCCCGCGCGTGATGTCGCCGACAGCGGCGCGTCAGGCGCGCAAGATGTTGCGCAAGGTTGTGACCAGCGGCACGGCCAGCTTTGGCGAGGTTCCGGGCTATGCGGTTGGCGGCAAAACGGGCACAGCCGACAAGCCCAAGCCGCGCGGCGGCTATTACGAGGACAAGGTCATCGCCACGTTCGCAACGCTTTTCCCGGCAAACGACCCGAAATACGTGCTGGTGGTGACGCTGGATGAGCCGTCGATCCTGGCTTACGGCGAAAAGCGCCGGACGGCGGGCTGGACCGCGGTTCCGGTGGCGGCCGAGATGATTGGCCGCGTCGCGCCGCTCTTGGGCCTCAGGCCACAGGTTGAGCCCGGCGAAACCGCTGGTATAACGCTGACCTCAAACTAACCAATTGGGCAGGGGCGTCATGGGCACACCGGCAAAGAAACTCAGCCAGCTGGCCCTGACCGCGCGTGGTGGTCTGGACCCCGAAGTCACAGGCGTGGCCGTCGACAGCCGCGAGGTCAAACCCGGCTTTCTGTTCGGCGCCATGCCCGGCACACGGGTGCATGGGGCGGAATTCATCACATACGCGCTGCGCATGGGGGCCACGGCCATCCTGACCGACGCCAAAGGAGCCGAGATTGCGGCAGATGAACTGGCGCAATCAGATGCTGCGGTTGTTGTCGCCGAAGACCCGCGACAGGCCTTGGCCGGAGCCGCGGCGCTCTGGTTCGGCAAACAGCCCAGGACGATGATCGCGGTCACTGGCACCAACGGCAAAACATCCGTTTCGACCTTTGTGCGTCAGATCTGGGCCGAGCTGGATCATTCCGCCATCAACCTTGGCACCACCGGCGTCGAAGGCACCTGGACCGCGCCGCTTGCTCATACCACGCCCGAACCGATCACGCTGCATCGCACTTTGGCCGAGGCGGTAGAGAACGGGGTGACCCACGCCGCGATGGAGGCGTCCAGCCACGGTCTGGAACAGCGCCGCCTCGACGGCGTGCATCTGACAGCTGCCGGGTTTTCCAACTTCACCCAGGATCATCTGGACTATCACGATACGTTCGAGGCGTATTTTGCAGCCAAAGCGGGCCTGTTTCGTCGTGTCTTGCCCCAAGACGGCACCGCAGTGATCAACATGGACGATCCCAAGGGCACCGAAATGCGCGCGATTGCAGCGGCACGGGGCCAAAAGGTGCTAACTGTAGGTCGCGCAAACGGTGATCTGAGCCTGCTGAATCAACGCTTCGATGCCACGGGGCAGGATTTGCGGTTTTCGTGGCGCGACAAGCCCTATCAGACGCGCCTGAACCTGATTGGCGGGTTTCAGGCCGAAAACATCCTGCTTGCTTGTGGCCTGGTGATCGCCAGCGGGGATGAGCCTGAGCGCGTATTCGAAACGCTGGAGCATCTGACCACTGTACGCGGTCGGATGCAGCTGGCCGCGACCCGCAGCAATGGCGCCTCGGTCTTTGTCGACTACTCGCATACGCCTGACGCGGTTTCGACTGCGCTCAAAGCCCTGCGCCCTCATGTCATGGGGCGCCTCATTGCCATTGTTGGTGCGGGTGGGGACCGGGACGCGGGCAAGCGCCCGCTGATGGGCCAGGCGGCGGCAGAAAACGCCGACATCGTCTTTGTCACCGACGACAACCCCCGCAGCGA
Source organism: Falsiruegeria mediterranea M17 (assembly GCF_900302455.1). Lineage (GTDB taxonomy): Bacteria > Pseudomonadota > Alphaproteobacteria > Rhodobacterales > Rhodobacteraceae > Falsiruegeria > Falsiruegeria mediterranea. Next base: position 219,205 of record NZ_ONZG01000002.1, on the reverse strand, counting down.
GGACCCGGCCACCATCCGGGCCGCTGTCATGGGTGGTGCACCCGATGCGACCGAAGTGGGCGACCGGGCCGAAGCCATCTTGCGCGGAGTGGACGCCTTGCAGCCGGGTGACGCCTTGCTGATTTGCGGCAAGGGGCATGAGACCGGCCAGATCGTTGGCGATCAGGTGCTTCCTTTTGATGACGTGGAACAGGCCAGCATCGCCGTGGCCGCATTGGACGGGGGGCTGGCATGACGCTCTGGACCGCAACCGAGGCCGCAGCGGCCACCAACGGGCGCGCCATTGGCGATTGGGCGGTCAACGGCGTGTCCATCGACACCCGTACCATTGAAGCCGACGATCTGTTTGTGGCCTTGAAGGCGGCGCGCGACGGGCATGAGTTTGTAGCGCAGGCTCTTGAAAAAAGGGCCGGAGCGGCCTTGGTATCCCATATTCCCAATGGTTTGCCCGGTGATGCTCCGCTGTTGCTGGTCGATGACGTGCAAGCCGCGCTTGAGGATCTGGGCCGCGCCGCCCGTGCCCGGACAGAGGCACGTGTTGTGGCCGTGACCGGTTCGGTCGGCAAAACCTCGACCAAGGAAATGCTGGCTGCGATGCTGGGCAGACAGGGCAAGACTCACGCCAGTGTCGCCAGCTACAACAACCATTGGGGTGTGCCGCTGACGTTGGCGCGGATGCCGCGCGACACCGAGTTTGCCGTGATCGAGATCGGCATGAACCACCCTGGCGAGATTGCGCCCCTGGCCAAACAGGCGCGCCCGCATGTTGCGATGGTGACCACCGTTGCTGCGGCGCACCTTGAGGCGTTCGAGAGTGTCACGGCGATTGCTCGAGAAAAGGCCTCGATTTTCGAAGGGCTGGAACCGGGCGGTGTGGCCGTCGTCAACGCCGACATCGATGATGCGCAGGTTCTGCGCGATGCTGCGGACGCTGCTCAGGCGGAAACCTTGTCTTTCGGCACCAAGGCGCGAGAGTATCACTTGCTGAGCGTTGGGTTGGAAGGCGATCTGACAACTTCGCACGCGCAAATTGATGGGCAAGAGATTACCTTTGAAATTCAATCGGCTGGTGCGCATTTTGCGATGAATGGTTTAGGAGCTTTGGCTGCGGCCAGGGCGCTTGGCGCCGATTTGCACGCCTCGATCGAGGGGCTTGGCACCTGGACCCCCTTCAAAGGACGAGGCGTGCGCGAAACGCTGGCTGTTCCCGGAGGCTCCATCGAGTTGCTCGATGACAGCTACAACGCCAATCCGACCTCGATGGCCGCAGCATTGGCGGTGCTCGCGGCGGCCAAAGGGCCACGCCGGATCGCGTTTGTCGGCGACATGAAGGAACTGGGGCCGCAGGCTGATGCGCTGCATGCGGGCCTGGCCGATCTGGACGCGATTAACACCATCGCGCAGGTCCATTGTATCGGCCCGTTGATGCAGGCGTTGCATGACGCCCTACCCAAGGGCAAACGGGGCGCATGGACTGAGACTAGCGCTGAAATGGCGGCCAAGCTGCCGGAACTGATCCAAACCGGCGATATCGTGCTTGCCAAGGGCTCTTTGAGCATGGGATTGGCGCGGGTTGTTGACGGGCTGCGTGAAATGGGCCAAGGGGCCGGATCGCAAGAGAACACGGACGAGTAGGGGCAAGAGCAGATGCTATATTGGTTGACCGCGCTGTCGGACGGAGGGGATTTCTGGAACCTCTTCCGCTATATCACCTTCCGCGCGGGCGGGGCATTCATGACGGCTCTGCTGTTTGGTTTTCTGTTCGGACGCCCACTGATCAATGTGCTGCGCCGCAAGCAAGGCAAGGGCCAGCCGATCCGCGATGACGGTCCCGAAGGGCATTTCCAAAAGGCGGGCACGCCCACGATGGGCGGGTTGCTGATTGTGGGTGCGCTCATCTCGTCGACCCTGATGTGGGCGCGGCTCGACAACCCGTTTGTCTGGTTGGTGCTGTTTGTGACACTGTCCTACGCCGCCATCGGCTTTGCCGACGATTATGCCAAAGTGTCGAAACAGAACACCAAGGGCGTACCGGGGAAGCTGCGGTTGGCCCTGGGCATCATCATTGCCGTGATCGCGTCTGTTTGGGCGGCCTACAATCACCCAGAGGCGTTGCAGTACCAACTGGCTCTGCCGGTGTTCAAGGATACCCTTATCAACTTGGGTCTTTTCTACGTTCCCTTCTCGATCTGCGTCATTGTCGGCGCAGCCAATGCGGTGAACCTGACCGACGGCCTGGACGGGCTGGCCATCATGCCCGCGATGATCGCGGCCTCAACCCTGGGCGTGATCGCCTATGCGGTGGGGCGGGTCGACTTTACCGAATACCTCGACGTGCATTATGTGCCTGGCACCGGTGAGATCCTGATCTTCACCGCTGCGCTATTTGGCGGCGGTCTGGGCTTCCTGTGGTACAACGCCCCGCCTGCGGCCGTCTTCATGGGCGACACCGGCTCGCTGGCCCTGGGCGGTGCTCTGGGAGCCATCGCGGTGGCCACCAAGCACGAGCTGGTACTTGCCATTGTCGGTGGTTTGTTCGTGGTCGAAGCGTTGAGCGTGATCATCCAGGTGCTCTATTTCAAGCGCACCGGCAAGCGTGTGTTCCTGATGGCCCCGATCCACCACCACTATGAGAAAAAGGGCTGGGCCGAACCCACCATCGTGATCCGCTTCTGGATCATTTCTCTGATCCTGGCGATGATCGGACTGGCGACCCTGAAAGTCAGATAACAAGCGCTCCCGCCAGGGTCACGGTGGGCTTTGCCCGCCTGCACCCTGTTGGGCCCGGCTCCCGCTGACGCGCGAGCCTATTTGGTGGCTTGCACAGGGTCTTGAATTGCGGGCAGGGTGTCGATCAAATGACAAGACTTCACGAGGGTAGCGCATGATCCCGGTCAAAGGGTGCAAGGGCCAGAAAGTGGCCGTTCTGGGGTTGGGGCGGTCTGGGCTGTCGGCAGCGCGCAGTTTGCTGGCGGGCGGGGCGGATGTGCTCTGTTGGGATGACAATCCGGCCGCGAGAGAGGCGGCAGAGGCCGAGGGGTTTGACTGCGTCGAGCTGCGTCGGGCGGGGGATTTCGAAGGTGTCGCCTCGCTGATTGTCAGCCCCGGTATTCCGCACCTCTATCCTGCGCCGAACCCGGTAGTGCGCGCCGCGCTTGAGGCAGGCGTGCCGGTGGACAATGACATCGGTTTGTTCTTTCGCTCGTTTGCGGACAACACTTGGCATAATTTCGAAACCCTGCCGCGGGTGGTGGCGGTCACCGGATCCAACGGGAAGTCCACCACGGCGGCACTTATCCATCACATTTTGACCGAGGCCGGGCGACCCTCGCAATTGGCGGGCAATATCGGGCGTGGGGTTCTGGACATCGATCCGGCCGAAAATGGATCGGTCGTCGTGTTGGAACTGTCGAGCTATCAGACTGAACTGGCGCGCTCATTGACGCCGGATGTGGCTGTGTTCACCAATCTCAGCCCTGATCATCTGGATCGGCATGGCGGCATGGGCGGGTATTTCGCGGCCAAGCGGCGGTTGTTTTCCGAGGGCGGGCCGGATCGTGCTGTCATCGGAATTGATGAGCCCGAGGGGCTGTTTCTGGCGGGGCAGCTGTCGGAAGGCGCTGCGGATGATCGGGTGATCAGGGTGTCTGTAGCGCAGAAGCTGAGTGGGCCAGGGTGGCAGGTTTTTGCCCGCAAGGGGTTCCTGAGCGAGTACCGCAAGGGGCGGCAAGCAGGAGCGATCGACCTGCGCGGGGTCAAGGGTTTGCCAGGCGCACACAACCATCAGAACGCCTGCTCGGCTTATGCGGCCTGCCGGTCGCTGGGGCTGGCGCCGCGGGTGATCGAGGATGCGATGCACACCTTCCCGGGCCTGCCCCACCGCAGTCAGATCGTGGCCGAGGCGAGCGGTGTGACGTTCGTGAATGACAGTAAGGCCACCAATGTGGATGCGGCGGTCAAGGCGCTCAGTGCCTTCAAGAAGATCCGCTGGATCTGTGGCGGATTGGAGAAAGATGGCGGCCTGTCTGCGCTGAACGACGCGGCGGGGGGCGTGATCAAAGCCTATGTCATCGGGCGTGAAGCGGCTGGTTTTGCCATGCAGTTGGATGTCGAAGCCGAGGTCTGCAAAACTATGGAACAGGCCGTCGAGCGGGCCATGTCCGACGCACAGCCGGGAGACACAGTTTTGCTGGCGCCTGCGGCTGCCAGCTTTGATCAATATGACAATTTCGAGCAACGTGGCGAAGATTTTGTAAGCGAAGTTCACGACAGGTTGTCTGACAGATAAGGGTTCGTTGTGCGGGCGTTTCCTTTTGCAATTCTGGTAGTCTTTTGTACGGCGATTGCAGCCGTTGCCAATGATGCATCCCGTCCATCTGAACAGCTGATCAAGGCCCAACTTCATATCGATCAACTCGATGGGATTTGCGCTCTTGGACAAAAGCTCGAGCATGGATGCGCCGCAATTCGGGCGCGTGACATACTGGATGCATCCAGCGTCCCCTGGCGCGCCATTGGTCGCGTCAATTTCGCCAGCCGCCAGATCCTTGGATATTGCACCGGAACCCTTGTTGCAGAACACTTGGTCCTGACTGCAGCGCATTGTTTGTTTAACGGGCCTCGCAAATCTTGGATTCCGCCGACGTCGATACGGTTTGTTGCGGGGTATCAACGCGGTGAGGCCGCAGCTGTTGCCAGCGTGACAAGGTACATACTGCCCGACATCCACGACACCAAGTCGCGTGTGTTCAAACGACACCCGGGCTCTGATTGGGCCCTGCTCGTGTTGGACAAGCCACTCGGAAAGAGCATCGGGTATCTGGACGTACAATCGGACATAAACCCGACAGCGAACTTCGCGATGGCGGGTTATGCTGGGTTGCGCAAGAACGTTCTTTCACTTGCCGTGGACTGTGGTGCGCCGGAACCCAGCCGACTTAAGGAACTGATCATTCAGCGATGCTCGGCGATGAACGGAGATTCCGGAGCGCCGCTGTTGATGATCGACGGGGACAAGCTCAAGGTCATCGGGATTTTGTCCCAGCTCTCAAGTGTTGGCGACGACGTTGTCAGTTTCGGTGTTCCTGCCTCGTTGTTTTCTCGCTTCCTTGAACCGATCTGAGACCTGCGTCAGGCCGCGGCGATGGCGGTTCCGGCTGCATGGCCAGATGACCATGCCCATTGGAAGTTGAACCCACCGAGCCAGCCGGTGACATCGACGGCTTCGCCGATGACGTAGAGTCCGGGGACGGAGGTGACCTCCATCGTGCGCGACGACAAGGCGTTCGTGTCGATGCCACCCAAGGTCACCTCGGCGGTGCGGTACCCTTCGGTGCCCGAAGGGGTCAGGCGCCAATCCGCGAGCGCAGCGCAGAGCACTTGCAGCTTGGCGTCGGACTGATCGGCCAGATTGCCGTCCATCTCAATGTCTGTCTTCAGTGCGTCGACCAGGCGGGCGGGCAGGTGGTTTGACAATTCCGTCGTCAGTGCCTTGCGGCCGGATTTTTGGCGCTGGTTGCGCAGCGCATCGAGCAGGGTTCCCTCAGGGTCGAGGTTGACGTGAATTTCCTCTCCTTCGCGCCAATAGGACGACAGCTGCAGCACGGCAGGCCCGCTGAGGCCCCGATGGGTGAACAGCAGTGCCTCGTCAAAGCTGGCGTGGTCGTTGCTGAGGCGCGTTGGTGTGGCGACACCAGCAAGCGGTTTGAAGCGGCCTTCGGGGAAGGTGAAGGGGACCAAAGCGGGACGGGTCTCGGTCACGGGGATGTCGAACTGGCGTGCAATCTCATAGGCAAGGCCGGTGGCGCCCATCTTGGGGATCGACTTGCCACCAGTGGCCAGCACCAAGTTGCGGCAAGAGGCCGTGACCCGTTTTCCGTCCTTGTCGAGGGTCAGGCGGTAGCCGCTTTCGGTCTTTGCCAAATCCACCAGCGCGGTTTTCAGCCAGAGTTCAGCGCCTGCGCGCTCCATCTCGCTCACCAGCATGGCGATGATCTGTTTGGACGAGCCATCGCAAAAGAGCTGCCCCAGCGTTTTTTCGTGCCAGGCGATGCCATGCTGGTCCACCAATTCGATGAAATCCCATTGGGTGTAGCGCACCAGCGCAGATTTGCAGAAATGCGGGTTCTGCGACAGGAAGTTCCGGGGCTCGGCATACATATTGGTGAAATTGCACCGCCCGCCGCCCGAGATGCGGATTTTCTCGCCCGGGTTTTTGGCGTGATCCACCACCAGCGTTCGTCCGCCCGTACGGGTGGCGCACATCATGCCGGCAGCGCCGGCGCCAAGTATAATCGTGTCAAAGTCCATATGCCCCCAAAGCCAGAGCTTGGGGGCAAAGGCAAGCAGTTTCAGTTCGACCCGGCAGTGAGAGACATGCCCGCCGCCACGGCGTCAGAATTCCTCCATCGCGTCGCGCGCACCGATCAGATAGGCGCGGGCGAGAGTGTCTTCACCCACGGAAACCATTTTGGCACAGTCATTGGCCGAGTCTCCAAAAAACGGCTCGGTGAGAATTGTCGGGTGGGCTGAAGCACCCAGTGAGGACGAACCCCGTCCGGTCCGGCGATCCTTGATGCCGCGGTTGGAGAGGCCCAACTCTGTCAGTAGGGCGCGTTGCACGGCGCGAGCCAGAACCTCGCCCTTGGCCGATCCGCCCCAGTACAGAGTTTCGGTGCCTCGGCCGCCCCCGGAATTGAAGTGGAGTTCCAATATGGCGTCCGGTCCCCAGGTATCGACGAGAGCGTAGGCTTCCTTGATCTCGTCTTCGTAGGGTTTGCCGGGGTGGCGAAAGAACTGTTTCGGTTCGATCTCAAATTCAGGAGCAAGTTCGGCCATGTGCCGATAGACCCGCTGGTTATAGGGCCATTCCGATACCATAAGATGGTCCGAGTGCGCTCCTTTGGCGTGGCTGTTGTGCCCGATCAGAACTGCCAGACGGAACTTGGCTCGCGGTTGAAGGGCTCCGGCTTGCAGCAGGGCGGCATGACCCAGGTCATCTACCTGCTGACGAATGCGTGGCAGAACACTTCGAATTTTGGACAGGTAATTGGGATCCTCCGCGTAGCCACCGCGCTGTAAATGACCAATATAGCCTGCCGGATCCTCGGCATAGGCGTCCCACCCATCGTACATGGCGCCATTGTTGATGAAGGCCCAGTATCCGCCGATCAAGTCCTGGTGCGAAGCGAATTTGCAATAGGTGTCCCACCCATCGTGCGCCAGATAATCAACCGGTTCAGCATAGTGCTGGTCGCGGTTGATGCGGGCGCGGAATTTGAGGCCTGCAAAATTCAAGTGCTCAGTGGCCAGTTTGCTGGTCCCAAAATTTGATTCCAGCGCCCATTGCGCCAGCGTGATGAGTTTCAGGTCGGGGGCGGGGATTGTGGATTGAGCATAGGTGTGGATCAACTGCTCCCAATTGGAAGGCATAATAGTAACTCCAAATAAAAATGCGTTTCAAAATAGCGCTACGATACAGCAAATCAGTGAAATTGGATACGGGCAGGTATTCGCTGCTGTGCCGTACTAGGGCTGGCCTGATTCCCTTTTTGCCTGTAGAGTCGGCTTCAGATCCCGAAAAGGGACATCAACGAGGCAGATCAGTGGCGGTAATCTCATGACTGAGATGGTGTATGGTGCCGTGCCCGCGCAGGGTGGCGAGCCAATTCTTCCGAAATGGTGGCGGACGCTCGACAAATGGTCGATGTCCTGTGTGTTGATCCTGTTTGGGATCGGCTTGCTGTTGGGGCTGGCGGCGTCGCCGCCCCTGGCTGCGCGAAACGGGTTTGATCCGTTCCACTATGTCGAACGGCAGGCGATCTTTGGCGGGGCTGCACTGGTTGCGATGCTGCTGACGTCGATGATGTCGCCCACTTTGGTGCGGCGATTGGCTGTTCTTGGGTTTCTTTGCTCCTTTGTGGCGTTGGCGCTGTTGCCGGTCTTTGGCACCGATTTCGGCAAGGGTGCCGTGCGTTGGTATTCTTTGGGCTTTGCCTCGGTACAGCCGTCCGAGTTTCTGAAGCCAGGCTTTGTGGTGGTTGTCGCCTGGCTGTTTGCTGCCAGCCAAGAGATCAACGGCCCGCCGGGGCGACTGTGGTCCTTTGCGCTATGCATGTCGATTGTGGCGATGTTGGTGATGCAGCCTGACTTTGGTCAGGCCTGCCTCGTGCTCTTTGGCTGGGGCGTGATGTATTTTGTAGCCGGTGCGCCGATGCTGCTCTTGGTGGGCATGGCCGGTGTTGTCGTTCTGGGCGGCATGGTGGCCTACTCCAACTCGGAACACTTTGCGCGCCGCATCGATGGGTTCCTGAACCCCGATGTGGATCCAACAACCCAGCTTGGCTATGCCACCAACGCGATCCGCGAGGGCGGTTTGTTTGGCGTGGGTGTCGGTGAGGGGCAGGTGAAATGGTCGCTGCCGGATGCGCACACGGATTTCATCATCGCCGTGGCCGCCGAGGAGTATGGGTTGATCCTGGTTATGATCATCATCCTGCTCTATGCCTCGATCGTGGTGCGCTCGCTTCTGCGTTTGATGCGGGAACGCGATCCGTTCATCCGCCTGGCGGGAACTGGTTTGGCCTGCATGTTTGGCGTTCAGGCGATGATCAACATGGGTGTGGCGGTGCGATTGCTGCCCGCCAAAGGTATGACACTGCCCTTTGTCAGCTACGGTGGATCGTCGCTGATTGCAGGCGGAATTGCTCTGGGGATGCTGCTGGCGTTTACAAGAACGCGACCTCAGGGTGAGTTTGGGGACATTTTGCGCGGACGGGGATGATGACGCAAAACTATCTGCTGATTGCGGCGGGCGGCACCGGGGGGCACATGTTCCCCGCGCAGGCGCTTGCCGAAGCGATGCTTAAAAAGGGTTGGCGCGTGCGCCTGTCTACGGATGCGCGCGGTGCGCGATACACGGGCGGCTTTCCGCATACGACCGAGATTGTCGAGGCGTCCAGCGCAACATTTGCGCGGGGTGGTATGCTGGCCAAGGCGCTGGTGGCACCGAAGATTGCAACCGGCATCGCCAGCATGGCCTGGCAGATGAAGCGGGATACGCCGGATGTGGTCGTGGGGTTTGGCGGTTACCCGTCGATCCCGGCGCTTGGCGCGGCGACGTTGCTGGGGTTGCCCCGCATGATCCACGAGCAGAACGGCGTTCTGGGCCGGGTCAATCAGCTCTTTGCCAAGCGGGTTGCGGGAATTGCCTGTGGCACCTGGCCGACCGAAGTGCCCGAAGGCGTCGAGGCCGGTCACGTCGGCAATCCGGTACGTGCCGCGATCCTGGAGCGGGCTGGCGCAGGATACATCACGCCCGGCGATTACCCGATGTCGGTGCTGGTCATGGGCGGCAGCCAAGGCGCACGCATCCTGTCGGATGTGGTGCCCGCCGCCATTGCAGCATTGCCCGACGATTTGCGCCAATACATCCGCGTGGCCCATCAGGCCCGCCCCGAGGACGAAGACCGCGTGACGGCATTCTACGCCGAACATGGCATCAGCGCCGACGTGAAACCGTTTTTCAACGACGTGCCCCGCCGCATGTCCGAGGCGCAGCTGGTGGTGACCCGTGCGGGTGCATCCACCATTGCGGATCTGTCGGTCATTGGCCGTCCCTCGATCCTGGTGCCGCTGGCGGCGGCCATTCGCGACGAACAGACCGCCAATGCGCGCGGGCTGGTCGAGGCCGGTGGCGCGATCATGATCCCCGAAAGCCGCCTTGACTCTGCCGTGTTGGCAGAGCAGATGGCGGCGGTTCTCACCAACCCAGGCGCAGCCCAGCAGATGGCCAATGCCGCGCTGAGCGTTGGTGTCCCGGACGCAACCGAGCGTCTGGTGACCCTAGTCGAAGATCTGGCCCAAGGTGCGGCCTGAAAGGATAGCTGATGACCCCTGCAACCAAGCTCCCCACTGACGTCGGACCGATCCACTTTGTGGGTATAGGTGGGATTGGCATGTCAGGGATTGCCGAGGTTCTGTTGAACCTGGGCTACAGTGTGCAGGGCTCGGACTTGAAGGCGTCGAAAATCACCGACCGTCTGACGGAACTGGGTGCGCGCATCTTTGTCGGTCAAAGCGCCGAGAACCTCGAAGGGGCCGCAGTTGTGGTGGTGTCCACTGCGATCAAACCGGGCAACCCCGAGCTGGACGGCGCGCGGGCACAAGGCCTGCCGGTGGTGCGCCGGGCGGACATGCTGGCCGAGCTGATGCGGTTGAAATCGAACATCGCGATTGCGGGCACCCACGGCAAAACAACTACTACGACCATGATGGCCGAGTTGATGGTGGCCGGGGACTTTGACCCCACCGTAATCAACGGCGGCATCATCCACGCCTATGGCTCGAACGCGCGGATGGGACAGGGCGAATGGATGGTGGTCGAGGCGGATGAGAGCGACGGCTCGTTCAACCGTCTGCCTGCAACCATTGCCATTGTCACCAACATCGACCCCGAGCACATGGAGCATTGGGGCGATTTCGACACGCTGCGCGATGGGTTCTATGAGTTCGTTTCGAACCTTCCGTTTTATGGGCTGGCCGTCTGCTGCACCGATCACACCGAGGTGCAGTCGTTGGTGGGTCGCATTACCGATCGCCGCGTCCGCACCTATGGCTTCAACGCGCAGGCCGATGTCCGTGCTGTCAACCTGACCTACAAAGGCGGGGTGGCCCATTTCGATGTGCATCTGCAGCACGAAGACATGGTGATCGAGGGCTGCACCCTGCCGATGCCGGGCGATCACAACGTCTCGAACGCTTTGTCAGCCATTGCCGTGGCCCGTCATCTGGGCATGAAGGCAGAAGAGATCCGGCAGGCGCTGGCCGACTTCGGGGGCGTCAACCGCCGCTTCACCAAGGTGGGCGAGGTCGACGGTGTGACCATCATCGACGATTACGGCCACCACCCGGTCGAGATTGCAGCCGTGCTGAAAGCCGCGCGTCAGGCGACCGAGGGGCGGGTGATCGCCGTCCATCAGCCGCACCGGTACTCGCGTTTGCACAGCCTGTTCGATGATTTCTGCGCCTGTTTCAACGAGGCCGACGTTGTGGCGATTGCCGAGGTTTTTGCGGCGGGCGAAGACCCGATCGAGGGCGCGGATCGCGACGCTCTGGTCGAGGGGCTCATTCGTCATGGCCACCGTCATGCACGCGCCATCCTGAACGAGGATGATCTGGAACGTCTTGTACGTGAACAGGCAAAGCCGGGTGATATGGTGGTCTGCCTGGGCGCAGGTACGATCAGTGCCTGGGCCAATGGGTTGCCCGCACGTTTGGGTTAACGCGACAAAAGGAGAGGTGGCATGACCCTGCTGATTGCAGTTTCCGCCCTTTGGGTTCTGGCCGCTACAGGTGTCGCGATGTTGCCGCTGCGACGTCAATACGTGCCGGGTGTTGCCTTAATGCTGGCAGCGCCGGTTTTGATTTACCTTTTGGGGCGCGAGTTCGGCTGGGTTGTTGGTTTGGCCGCCGCTGCCGCGTTTATCTCGATGTTCCGCAACCCGCTGCGCTATTTTTGGCGCAAATGGACGGGTGGGGACGTCGAGGAACTGATCAAGGGGCGGGACTGATGCTGTCGATTGCGCTTGTTTGCATTTGGGCCATCGTTGCCAACGTGCTGGCGATGACGCCGAGCAAAGACAACCACTGGCGCAACGCCTATGTTCTTATCGCCATCGGCATCCCGCTGTTGGGATACGTCACCTATGAAAACGGCCCCTGGGTCGGGTTGTTCGTGTTGCTGGGCGGCATGTCCGTGCTGCGTTGGCCAGTGATCTATCTTGGGCGTTGGGTGCGGGGAAAAAGCTGACGCCTGACCCTTACATGGCCATTTACCTGTTCATACCCTCGTTTGTTCTCATAGTGACGGCCTTTGTTGGGTTCCGATTTGCAAGGCGGAACCTATACAGCCGTTCCTTTTGGACATTGGCCCTTTTGGGCGTATCTTCCGCGTTGATCTTTGCGTTCAAGTCCGATGGTGCGCCAACTGGACGAGATTACCTGATGGCGGCCATGTTCTATATTGTCCTTTTTCCTTCCATAGCTGGACTAAGTGTGGGGACGCTTTTGGGGTTTCTATGGGGCTTGCTTCACCGTCGTTGAAGGCATTGTGAAATCGGGGCGGCTTGGGCTAGATGCGACAAGCAACTTTGCAAACCGGATGTCCCCATGATTTCACCTGACGCACTTCGCGGAAAACTGACCCCCCAGCGAGAGCTTTCCGATCTGACGTGGCTGCGGGTGGGTGGTCCGGCGGACTATCTGTTTCAGCCTGCCGATGTCGAGGATTTGCGGGATTTCATGCGACAGCTGCCTGATGATGTGGATGTATTCCCCATGGGTGTCGGCTCGAACCTGATCGTGCGCGACGGTGGTCTGCGCGCCGTGGTGATCCGTCTGGGGCGCGGGTTCAACGGGATCAAGGTTGATGGGCTGACTGTCACCGCAGGCGCCGCAGCGCTGGATGCGCATGTGGCGCGCAAGGCAGCGGATGAGGGGGTTGATCTGACGTTCTTGCGCACCATCCCCGGCTCCATCGGCGGCGCGGTGCGGATGAACGCTGGTTGCTATGGCAGCTATACGGCGGATGTGTTCCAATCCGGTCTTATCGTGACGCGGCAGGGAGAGCTGCGCGAGATTGGGCCTGACGAGCTGAACTTTCGCTATCGTCAAACCGATATGCCCGAGGGCGCGGTATTGGTGACGGCCACGCTCAAGGGGGTGCCGGGCGAGGCTGAAGAGCTGCACGCCCGCATGGCGGCGCAGCTGCAAAAGCGTGACGAGACGCAGCCCACCAAGGACCGCAGCGCTGGATCGACCTTTCGCAACCCCGCCGGGTTCTCATCCACGGGGCGCGCAGATGACGTGCATGACCTGAAAGCGTGGAAGGTGATCGACAACGCGGGCATGCGTGGAGCACGGGTTGGCGGCGCTCAGATGAGCGAAAAACACTCGAATTTCATGATCAACACCGGTGGCGCAACTGCCGCAGACCTCGAGGGCCTTGGCGAAGAGGTGCGAAAAAAGGTTTACGATTCCAGCGGGATCACGCTAGAATGGGAAATCATGCGGGTCGGTGAGCCGCTGGATAAATAACACCCCGTTTCCGAACCTGATCAGGCCAATAAAACAGGCGGAAACGGCGGCAAATAGCAGACACGGACCACCAAATAAGGTCCGAAAAATTCGAGGCACGTGTTGTGGGTCAGTCGAGCAGGGCACCCCGGACAGTGGCGGTATTGATGGGCGGACCTTCGGCTGAACGCGAGGTTTCCCTGTCCAGTGGGCGTGAATGCGCCGCCGCGCTGAAGGGCGAAGGATATAACGTGATTGAGCTGGACGCCGGTCCAGACCTGTCCGAACGTCTGCAAAAGATCAAACCGGATGTTGTCTTCAACGCCCTGCATGGCCGCTGGGGCGAAGATGGCTGTGTCCAGGGTTTGCTGGAATGGCTGGGCATCCCCTATACGCATTCGGGCGTGCTGTCGTCGGCCTTGGCGATGGATAAGGACCGCGCCAAAGAGATGTTTCGCGCGTCTGGTCTGCCGGTGGCCGAGAGCGTGATTGCGGATCGCGATGAGGTGAAGAAGCGCCATGTGCTGGCGCCGCCTTACGTGGTCAAACCCAACAACGAAGGGTCCTCGGTCGGGATCTATATCGTGCACGAGGCCGCCAACAGCCCGCCACAACTGGAATCCACCATGCCGCAGCAGGTGATGGTCGAGCAATATGTGCCGGGGCGCGAATTGACGACCACGGTAGTGGGCGACAAGCCGGTGACCGTGACGGAAATCTTTGCCGATGGGTGGTACGACTACGAGGCCAAGTATTCCCCCGGCGGTTCGCGCCACGAGGTGCCCGCCAACATCCCGCAAGACATCTTTGACCTTTGCTTGGACTATGCCCTGCGCGCCCATCAGGCTTTGGGCTGTCGCGGTGCCAGTCGGACGGACTTTCGCTGGGATGACAGCAAGGGCGCTGACGGGTTGTTCCTGTTGGAGACAAACACGCAGCCCGGCATGACGCCGACCTCGCTGGTGCCGGAACAGGCGGGCGAGTTGGGTATGACATTCGGTCAGCTCTGCGCCTGGATGGTGGAGGATGCCTCGTGCAATCGGTAAAGCGCAACCGCCTGTTGCCGGTGCTGTTCCGGTCCAAGGTGCCTGCCGCACAGGACGCGGACTTTGCCAGTGGGGACCACGACCCGCAGGGGCACGGCATCCCACTGGAAGGGGCAGGGCGCATTCGTCTGTCGGGCAAGCGCGCGGACCCGGCCCCATCGCGGTGGAGCTATCGTCTGCAACGCTGGATGTTGACGCCAGGTATTCGCCTGGGCTTGCGGATCGGGGTGCCGTTTTGCCTGGCCTTTGCGATTGGCAGTGCATTTCTGTCCAGCGAAAAGCGCCGTGATGCATTGAACATGTTTGTGGCGGACGTTCGCGCCTCGATCCAGGAGCGGCCGGAATTCATGGTCAACCTGATGGCCATCGACGGGGCAGGCGACAGCCTGTCGGCGGACATTCGTGAGGTCGTGCCGTTTGATTTCCCCACCAGCTCGTTTGATCTGGATGTGGAACAGATCCGCGAGATCGTCGTGGGCCTTGATCCGGTGAAATCGGCGACTGTGCGTATTCGGCCCGGTGGTATCCTACAGGTCGACGTGGTCGAGCGGGTGCCGGTCGTGGTCTGGCGCACGCGCGAAGGGATCGAAATTCTGGATGAAACGGGCGCCCATGTTGACGACCTGAAGGCGCGGTCCGATCGTGCCGATCTGCCCCTGATCGTGGGCGACGCGGCGGACAAATCCGTGACCGAGGCGATGGCCTTGCTGCATGCGGCGCAGCCTTTGGGCAAGCGACTGCGGGGGCTGGCACGGATTGGCGAGCGCCGCTGGGACGTGGTGCTGGATCGCGGGCAACGCATCATGCTGCCGACTGAACGCCCGGTGCGCGCCCTTGAACGGGTGCTGGCGGTGAACGAGGTGCAAGAGTTGCTCGAACGCGATGTGGCCGCCGTGGACATGCGCCTGGGCAACCGGCCGACGATCAGAATGACGGAAAACGCCATCGAGGAATGGTGGCGGATAAGAAAAGCAAGCGGGAACGGACAGTAAATCATGATGGCGGATCTTTATCAGTCTCAGCGCGCGATGCGGCAGATGCGACGGCAGGCGATGCAGCGCGGTGTTGTTGCTATTCTGGATGTTGGCAGTTCCAAAATCTCCTGCCTGGTGCTGCGGTTTGACGGCACGGGGCGGTTGAGCGAAGACAACTCCATCGGCTCGATGGCGGGGCAGACCGGGTTCCGGGTGATCGGGGCCGCCACGACGCGTTCACGCGGGGTGCAGTTTGGCGAGATCAACGCCATGCAAGAGACCGAGCGCGCCATCCGCACCGCGCTGCAGGCGGCGCAAAAGATGGCCGAGATCCGCGTTGACCATGTGATCGCCTGTTTCTCTGGCGCGAACCCGCGCTCGTATGGCCTGGATGCGCAGATCGAGCTGGAAAGCCAGATGGTGAACGAGGCCGAAGTGGCCCGTGTCCTGAGCGCCTGCGATGTGCCGGAATATGGCGAGGGGCGCGAGGTGCTGCATGCGCAGCCAGTGAACTTTGCCCTCGATCACCGCTCGGGCCTAAGCGATCCGCGTGGGCAGTTGGGGCAGAGCCTGGCCGTGGACATGCATATGCTGACCGTGGATGGTGCCGCAATCCAGAACCTGATCCACTGTATCAAGCGCTGCGATCTGGAACTCGCGGGCATTGCCTCGTCGGCTTATGTGTCCGGCATCTCGTCACTGGTCGAGGATGAGCAGGAACTGGGTGCGGCCTGTATCGACATGGGTGGCGGATCGACCAGCATTTCGATCTTCCTGAAAAAGCACATGATCTATGCCGACAGCGTGCGTATGGGCGGCGATCACGTCACCAGCGACATCTCGATGGGGCTGGGTGTGCCGATGGCCAATGCCGAGCGGATCAAGACGTTCTGTGGCGGCGTGCATGCAACCGGCGCCGATGATCGTGACATGATCGACATTGGCGGAGATACCGGCGATTGGGAACACGACCGCCGCACCGTCAGCCGGGCCGAGTTGATCGGTATCATGCGCCCCCGGGTCGAAGAGATCCTGGAGGAGGTGCGTGCCCGTCTGGACGCCGCAGGCTTTGATCATTTGCCCAGCCAGCAGATCGTTCTGACAGGCGGCGGTAGCCAGATCATGGGGCTGGATGGGCTGGCAAGCCGTATCCTGGGCCAACGTGTGCGCTTGGGGCGTCCGTTGCGCGTACATGGCTTGCCGCAGTCGGCGACCGGGCCGGGTTTTTCCAGTGCCGTGGGTCTCAGCCTCTTTGCAGCGCATCCGCAGGACGAATGGTGGGATTTTGAGATCCCGATCGACCGCTATGCGGGGCGTTCGCTCAAGCGGGCGGTGAAGTGGTTCCGCGACAATTGGTGATCGCTGATGTGGCGCGTCATCGCATTGGCAACATGGATGTTTGCGTCGCCTTTGTCGGCGCAAACCCTCATGCCTGCCGAGGTCTTCATAGACTTAGCTCTTGGCAAGACCTTGCGGTTTGTAAACTTGAATTCGGGCAGGTTGGTCGGAGATGAGCAGTTCGTAAGCCGAACACAGACCATCTGGAAAACACCGGAAAACGGTTGCGTCACCGGGCAGCTCTATGTGGATCGCGGGCGCGTGTGCTTTGTCTATGAGGACATTCGTGGCGATATGCCTGCTTGCTGGTGGCCTTATGAATATGACGGTGGGATCATCGTGCGTCCTGTCGGTGAATTCACGCGAGGGATGCAGCGGATCGAGGGCATTTCGAACGAGCCTCTGACATGTGAAACTCTGCCCATGAGTTGAAAAAGCTGCTTGCGGACCACAGAGTTATCCCCCAAACTGTCCACAAGGTTCATCAGAAACCCGGCGGCAGGATGAGCAGTCGCCCAAAATGAGTATTACACGCGTCCACCGGTGCCTCAGACGTAATTGTGGCAGCCGAGTGGGGTGTTTTGTGCTGTGCGCATGTTCGCCCGCAATATCTTGGGGATGCCGGCGAAATGCTGCTGATATCGCTTACGTACCCTCGATATTTTGGGGTTTTTCTACGTTTTTTTAATGACGCCCTTCACAGATCACGGTAGAGTCGTCTGTGGATAGGTAAGAAAAAAGCGCGCGAAAGCGGGCACGTAAAACAGGCGGACAGAGCATGACATTGAACCTTTCGATGCCCGGTCAGGACGATTTGAAGCCGCGGATCACGGTCTTTGGCGTCGGCGGCGCAGGCGGCAACGCAGTCAACAACATGATCGAAAAAGAACTCGACGGAGTCGAGTTCGTTGTGGCCAACACCGACGCGCAGGCGTTGCAGCAGAACCAGGCGACAAGCCGCGTCCAGCTGGGTGTGAAAGTCACCGAGGGTCTGGGTGCAGGCGCCCGTGCCAGCGTTGGGGCGGCAGCTGCCGAAGAGAGCATCGAACAGATCGTTGATCACCTGGCGGGCGCACACATGTGCTTTATCACCGCCGGTATGGGCGGTGGCACCGGAACCGGCGCAGCCCCGATCATTGCGCAAGCCGCGCGTGAACTGGGTGTTCTGACAGTTGGTGTCGTGACCAAGCCGTTCCAGTTCGAAGGCGCCAAGCGTATGCGTCAGGCCGAAGATGGCGTCGAGGCGCTGCAAAAGGTCGTCGACACGCTGATCATCATTCCGAACCAGAACCTGTTCCGTCTGGCCAACGAAAAGACGACCTTTACCGAGGCGTTTTCGATGGCAGATGACGTTCTGTATCAGGGTGTCAAAGGCGTCACCGACCTTATGGTACGTCCGGGCCTGATCAACCTCGACTTTGCGGACGTTCGCGCCGTGATGGACGAGATGGGCAAGGCGATGATGGGCACCGGCGAGGCCGAGGGCGAAGATCGCGCCATCCAGGCCGCCGAGAAAGCCATTGCAAACCCGCTGCTGGACGAAATCAGCCTGCGTGGCGCCAAAGGCGTGCTGATCAACATCACCGGTGCGCACGACCTGACCCTGTTCGAACTGGATGAAGCCGCCAACCGCATCCGCGAAGAGGTGGACCCGGAGGCGAACATCATCGTCGGCTCGACACTGGACACCGCAATGGAAGGCGGCATGCGCGTTTCGGTTGTTGCAACCGGTATCGACGCCACGGATGTTCAGGCCGACATGCCAGTTCCGCGTCGTCCGATGGCTGCACCGCTCAAGCAAAAAGTCTCTGCGGAAGAGCCGGTTCCCACCGCAGCTCCAGCTCCGGTGACCGAAGCTCCGCTGACACTGGATACTCCTGCACCGGCCCCGGTGGCTGAAGCCGCCGAAGAGCCGAGCCTCTTCTCGGGTATGGGCGTTGAAGAAGTGGCCGCCCAAGACCTGGGGGAGGATATCTTTGAGGCGGAAGAGCCCGAACTGCAGAACGACGACGGTCTGCCGCCCCCGGCGTACCAGCCCCAGGTCGCAGCCTTTGAGCCGCGCCACGAAGAGGTGGAAACCGAGGCCGAAGCCTTTGTCGCGCCGCGTGCACCGGCCCCGGGAACTCCGTCGCCCGAAGCGATGCAGCGCCTGCAGGCCGCAGCGCAAAAGGCCCCGTCGGCCCCGCAGCAGGGTATGGCACCCGCGGCGGCTCCGGCACAGGAAAAGGGTCGTTTCGGCTTTAATCGCCTGATTGACCGAATGACCGGACACGCCGCTGACACGCCGGTCGAACGCCCGGCCGCGCAGGTTCGCCAACAACCCATGATGCGCCAAGCTGACGCTACGGCACCTGCTCCGGTTGAAAACGACCCCGAGCAGGACCGCATCGAAATTCCCGCTTTCCTGCGCCGTCAGGCCAACTGATAGCGGTCACAAAAATGGTAAAACAGGCCACCTTCGGGTGGCCTTTTTCTTTTTTATTACAGCCTATTAGGGGTTAATAAGCAGGGTTTCGCCTATCTGTTACATTGATGTTTCATTCGGTTACAAAGATTGAGTTGAGCCCAAGGCCTGCCTCGCTTACCTCAGGTTCAACACAGCGCATGGGGACGCTGGACACTGCTCTATGAGGCACAGCTTGCAAAATACGCTCAAAACCTCGGTAACCTTCAAAGGTGTTGGCCTGCATGGCGGTGCATCGGTGAAGATGGTTCTGAAGCCCGCGGCAGCAGGGCATGGTATCTGGTTCAAGCGGACCGATATCCAGGTGGGCGATGCAATGGTTCCCGCAATCTATGATCTTGTGGAGCGCACGCCGCTGTGCACCAAGCTGGTGAATGGCGCAGGCGTCACCGTTTCGACGGTCGAGCACATCATGGCGGCCCTGGCGGGCTGCGGCATCCACAACGCGCTGATCGAGATCGACGGCCCCGAGGTTCCGATCATGGACGGCTCGTCGATCGAGTTTGTCCGCGGTATCATGGCCAAGGGCGTACGCCAGCAGGCGGCTCCTGTTCTGGCCTATGAAGTGCTCAAGCCGATCACAGTCGAAAAGGACGGTGCCAAGGCAACGCTGCTGCCGTCCGACTGTCTGGAGATTGAATTCCACATTGATTTTGCCGACCCCGCAATCGGTCGTCAGAGCAAGGTGCTGGACATGCGCAACGGCACCTTCGCCCGCGAATTGAGCGACAGCCGCACTTTCTGCCGTCAGGCGGATGTGGATGCGATGCATGAAAACGGTCTGGCCCTGGGTGGCACATTGGACAACGCTGTTGTCGTGGATGGCGACGAAGTTCTTAGCCCCGGTGGGTTCCGCCACGCGGACGAGGCCGTGCGCCACAAGATGCTGGACGCGCTTGGTGATCTGTATCTTGCGGGTGGCCCGCTTCTGGGGCGGTACGTTGGTGAGAGGGCAGGTCATTCACTGACCAACACGCTGCTGCGCGAACTGTTTGCAACCCCCGGCGCCGTGCGCCCGGTGTTGTGTGACCCTGAAACGGCCGAGCGTCTGCCCGGCCAGGGTCTGATCTGGGCTGAAATTCCCCAGGTCGCTTGACCCGCCAATCCGGTTTTGATCACGGATCGCGGCTCTTTTTCTCAACAGGTCGTTAAGACGTTTTGCAGCGGAAATTATTGTGCTAGACCGAAGCTCAGTCGGGGGAACCGACACGGCAAGACGACAAGGATGAGCGAGTATGATCGGCGGCAAGGTGGGGGCCAGGGTTGTTGGTGCACTTATTCTGGCGGCATTTTTGGCCGCTTGTAGCGGTGGGTTGCGAAACTCAGCCGATCGAACCCAGGACTTGGATGGGTTTTCACCCGAGCAGATCTTTGAACGGGGTGAGTTTGAGCTTGCACAGTCGCGGACAGATGACGCTGCTTGGTATTTCTCGGAAATTGAGCGACTCTATCCCTATTCGAACTGGGCTAAACGCGCGCTGATCATGCAGGCCTTTGCCTATCACACAGGCCAGGACTATCCCGAAAGCCGCGCAGCCGCGCAACGCTATATCGACTTTTATCCGGCGGACGAGGATGCGGCCTATGCCCAGTATCTTCTGGCGCTCAGCTACTATGATCAGATCGACGAAGTGGGACGTGACCAGGGCCTGACCTTTCAGGCACTTCAAGCGTTGCGCACCGTGATCGAGGTCTATCCGGACAGCGAGTATGCAACGTCGGCGATTTTGAAGTTCGACCTGGCCTTTGATCATTTGGCGGCCAAGGAGATGGAGATCGGACGCTATTACCTGCGTCGGGATCACTATACCGCTGCCATCAACCGGTTCCGCGTTGTGGTCGAGGACTTCCAGACCACGTCGCACACCGCCGAAGCGCTTCACCGTCTGGTCGAGGCTTATCTTTCACTTGGTCTGGTGAACGAGGCGCAGACCGCGGGGGCCATCTTGGGTTACAACTATCAGTCGTCCGAATGGTACGAAAGCAGCTACAAACTGCTGACGGCTGCGGGTCTCAAACTCAAGGATCGCGGCAACAACTGGCTGAGCCAGATTTATCGCCAATCGGTCAAGGGCGAGTGGCTGTAAAGCCCGGGCAAACGGGATCTGAACATGCTGCGCGCGCTTGATATCCGGGACATGCTGATCATCGACCGGCTGGAGCTTATGTTCCAGCCGGGTTTGAATGTGCTGACGGGTGAGACCGGAGCAGGCAAGTCGATCCTGTTGGATTCGCTGGGGTTTGTGCTGGGCTCGCGGGGCCGGGCCGAACTGGTGCGCCAAGGCGCGGAGCAAGGCGAGGTGGTCGCCGAATTTGATCTGCCAGAGGGGCATCCGGCCCATGGCATTCTCGTCGAGGCAGGACTGCCGGGAGGCGAAGAGTTGATACTGCGCCGGGTGAATCGCGCCGATGGTCGAAAGACGGCCTGGGTCAATGACCGTCGCTGTTCTGGCGACGTGCTGCGCGCCCTGTCTGAAACCCTGATCGAGTTGCACGGGCAGCACGACGACCGTGGCTTGTTGAACCCACGCGGGCATCGGGCGATGCTGGATGCCTTTGCGCGGCTGGATGGGATGCTGGCGGACACGCGCGCGGCCTGGGTCCAGGTTGCCAAGGCGCGCAAAACGGTCGAGGCGACCCAAGCCGCGTTGGAGACGGTGCGCGCCGAAGAAGAGTTTTTGCGCCACGCCGTGGCCGAATTGGATCAACTGGACCCGATGCCGGGCGAAGACGCTGAGTTGGACGCCCGCCGCCGCTTGATGCAAGGCGCCGAAAAGATCCGTGACGATGTCGTCCGTGCCTTTGCCCTGTTGAGCGGCGACGGGGCCGAAGGTGCCATGGGCGATGCAATGCGCTGGCTCGAAGGGGTCACAACCGAGGCTGGCGGCCAGTTGGAAGAGCCGATTGCGGCCCTTGGGCGGGCGATGCTCGAACTGGGAGAGGCGCAGAACGGGGTGGAACGCTGCCTGAACGCGCTGGAGTTCAATCCGGCTGAGTTGGAAGCGGCCGAGGAACGCCTATTTGCGATCCGAGCCTTGGCGCGCAAGCACGATGTTTTACCCGACGAACTTGGCGACTACGCCGACACTCTGCGCGGCAAGCTGGCTGCTCTGGACGCAGGCGATGCGGACTTTGAGCAGCAACAGGCGGATCTGGCGACGTCGCAAGCGGCCTATGATGCGGCAGCTTCTGCCCTGTCCCTGGCCCGGTCTGAGGCGGCAGGGCGACTAGATGCGGCCGTGATGTCGGAACTGGCGCCGCTCAAGATGGAGCGCGCGGTGTTCGAAACCAAGATGACCGAGGGTGAAGCGGGGCCGGAGGGCCGCGATATGGTGGCCTTTACCGTGGCTACAAACCCGGGCGCGCCCGCCGGTCCGCTCAACAAGATCGCCTCTGGCGGCGAGCTCAGCCGGTTCCTTCTGGCGCTGAAAGTGTGTCTGACTGGCGACGACAGTGCCCGCACGATGATCTTTGACGAGATTGACCGTGGCGTTGGTGGAGCAACGGCAGATGCAGTTGGCCGACGTCTGGCGGCTCTTGCAAGCGGTGGCCAGGTGTTGGTGGTGACCCACTCGCCGCAGGTCGCGGCACGGGGTCAGCATCACTGGCGGGTGCAGAAACAGGTCGAGGACAACACGACGTTGTCGACGGTGGTGCCACTGTCAGCGGACGACCGTGTAGACGAGATCGCCCGCATGGTCGCTGGCGACACCATCACCGATGAAGCACGCGCCGCGGCAAAGGCCCTTCTTACATCCTGAAATGTTCTGCATTGGGGCGGGGGCACTCCCGCACCCGGACGGTCCTGACTGCGTCAGCACCGCCAACGGCCTTGGGCCGGGCGCCGGGCAAAGCCCGGCGCGGTCCCGCTTGGAGCATCTGGTTTGCCACAAGTACCAACCGCCGAGCGCAGCGAGGCTCGGCCCAACGGGAGGGTATGCATCTTTGATGCATGTCCCGACGGGCGGGAGTGCCCCGTCAACCAGCGCACCGCTGAGATCCACAAATTCGGGTATTGCGTGCATCATCGCGAAAATATGACGCCTTTCCCACAGCTTCCTGCGGGAATGCGCCTTTTCTGTTTACCTTGAGTGTCCTACACAGGGGAAACTGACGACCCGAGGTCACGCATGACCCCATCTACCCGCGCGCTTCTGCGACAGCAGATCACCCAGGCCATGGCCGCTGTAAAAGACGGCTGGCGCGTGATGCGTCATCGCGGCCCCAGCCAGATCCAGTTCTGGTTCATTGCGCTTGCCATCGGGATCGTGGCCGGGTTTGCCGCGCTGTTCTTCCGCAAAGGCATCCACGCGCTGCAGGCGGCGCTTTATGGCACCGAGGATGTGCAATTCCTGCACAGCTTTGCCGAACAATTGCCGTGGTACTGGGTGCTTCTCATCCCCATTGCGGGTGGGCTGATCGTGGGGATCATCCTGCACAATTTCACCGAGGATGGTCGTGTGCGCTCGGTCGCGGACGTGATCGAGGGGGCGGCGATGACCGATGGCCGGGTCGAAACCAAGGCCGGGATCGCCTCGATGTTTGCCTCGCTCATCACGCTCAGCTCGGGCGGCTCAACAGGCCGCGAAGGGCCGGTGGTGCATATGGCGGGCGTGGTGTCGACCTGGGTCAGCGATCGGATCAATGCCGATGGGATCACCGGGCGCGACCTGTTGGGGTGTGCTGTGGCTGCGGCCGTCTCGGCCAGCTTCAACGCACCCATTGCCGGGGCGCTTTTTGCGCTCGAGGTCGTGTTGCGACATTTTGCGGTCCACGCCTTTGCCCCCATCGTGATTGCCTCGGTTGCCGGAACGGTGATCAACCGCTTGGAGTTTGGGGACGTCACCGAATTTGTCCTTAATACCCCGGGTTCGCTACAATTCTACGTCGAGTTACCGGCGTTCCTGCTGCTTGGGCTATTGTGTGGTGTGATTGCCGTCGTGTTGATGCGGTCGATCTTTCTGGCCGAGGATCTGGCCAATCACCTGCAAGAGAAATTCACCATCCCGCGTTGGATTCGTCCCGCGATCTCGGGGGCTATGTTGGGCGGGCTGGCGATCTGGTTTCCGCACATTATCGGCGTGGGATATGAAACGACGACCCTCGCGTTGAGCGGTGATCTGCTCTTGCACAATGCGATCATCTTTGCCGTCCTCAAAACCATTGCTGTGGCCATCACCTTTGGCGGACGCATGGGGGGAGGGGTGTTTTCGCCCTCTTTGATGATTGGCGCCCTGTCGGGTCTGGCTTTTGGCCTGATCGCCACCGGTCTGCTGCCGGATGTGTCGGGCACCCATACGCTCTATGCCTTTGCCGGGATGGGCGCGGTGGCCGCTGCCGTTTTGGGCGCTCCGATCTCGACAACGCTTATCGTGTTCGAACTGACCGGGGATTGGCAGATCGGGATCGCGGTGATGGTCTCTGTCTCGATGTCCACGGCCCTTGCTTCACGCCTTGTGGATCGCTCGTTCTTCCTGACGCAGCTGGAACGCCGCAACATCCACCTTGCCGCCGGACCACAGGCTTACCTGCTGGCGATGATGCGATGCTCGACCGTGATGCGGCCTCTGGATGATCCGCGTTGCGCGGATGTGGATGCCTGCGAGCAACTGATCGGCGAGGGTCTATGTGTCGAAGCAACTGCCACGCTTGAGGCCGCGATGCCGTATTTCGACCGGGCCGATGTGCCGTTTGTTCCGGTTGTCGTGCACAAAGAAAACATGCCACCCAAGCTCGTCGGGGCCTTGTTCCACATAGACGCGCTCAAGGCATATAACCGGGCGCTGGCGGCGACGGCGGCAGAAGAGCATTCGTGACTGTGTGCCCGATGGGGCAAGTGGCCTATGTGGGCGACAATCGCCGGGTGGCTCTGGCCCAAAAAGCTGATGTCATTTAGTTGGTTCCCCAAGCCAAGCCGTAGAAAGGCGCCCAATTTTTGACCTTTTGCCCTGGTGGTGCAGCAGGAACAGGCGAAATCTTGCCGACGGGTAAGGCAAGCCACTTTTCACAAACAATGATATCGCCGTAGAACCTCGGGAACGTTCAAATGGGGGGGACGTGTCTTGCAGGACAACGCCTACACAACAGATGCGATCAAACCACGCCGGTTCGGGAGCGTTCGGGTCGCGCTTGCTTTGGGGTTCGTCGGTCTTATTGCGGCCTGCGCCAAGGGCCCGACGTACCTGACACTTGACCCAGAACGTCAGTCGATGGCGCTCTTGGAGGTTGAGCAAAAGCAGGCGCGGGGACAACGGGTGTGGTGTGTGCCCTACGCACGTAACCTCAGCGGGATCCAAATTCGCGGCAACGCCAAGGACTGGTGGGGCAAGGCCCGCAGCACATATGAGCGCGGTTCTGAACCAGTTGTCGGTTCGGTGATGTCGTTTCGGTCAACGCGCGGGATGCCCCTGGGCCATGTGGCCGTTGTGGCCGGCGTTATCAGCGACCGCGAGATCATCGTCAATCACGCCAATTGGAACCGCAATCAGGTGTCGTTGAAAATGGGCGTCAAAGACGTTTCGAAAAACAACGACTGGACGCTGGTCCGGGTCGAAAGCCAGCCAGGGCGGTATGGCAAGTTTTATCCGGTGAATGGGTTCATTTATCCGAAAGTTGACGGATAGGCTCAACTGCCGATCGCCACGGGGCGGGCTGTCAGGGATAAATTGCAAACGGGCGCGTCATCCATGTGACGCGCCCGTTTGTTTTTTCAATACAGTTTGAGGTCTGTTCCTAGAGCTGCTCGACGGTCACACCATCGCGCAGGTGAAACGCCAGATAGTCCTTGATCTCGGCCACGGCTTCGATCGGGGCCTCGTAGGACCAGGCCACGTCTTTGGTGACGGACGAGCGATTTACGATCGAGTAGTAGGTGGCATCGCCCTTGTGGGGGCAGTGCGTGGTCTTGTCCGAGGCGTCGAGGAACGCCATGGCGATGTCTTTGCGGGGGAAGTAGATCACCGGATCCATGTCGCCTTCGCTCAGTTCCAGCACCTCGCTGCTTTCGCCAAGGATGGCCCCACCGGAACGTACGCTCCATTTGCCGCCCGGTCTTCGGATCTTGATGTGATCTGTCATATTGTCTCCTTCCCCATCGTCTTAGTGGTGGGCGGTCTTGTCGCCCGCCCGTGTAACAGCCTTGTGTCAGACCTCTTGTGTCAAACTGGCGCGGTTGCGGCCTCCAGCCACTGGCGCGCCTCGGGTCCCACACGCGGGCCGATCTTGTCGGCCACATCGCGGTGATAGGCGTTCAGCCAATCCCGTTCTTCGGCGGACAACATATCCACGACGATCAGGCGGTGGTCAATGGGGGCAAAGGTCAAAGTCCGCCACGACAGCATCGCCCGTTCCGGGTCCGAGGTCGGAAGGTCCGGGGCCTCTTGCACCACCACCAGGTTTTCGATGCGGATGCCAAAGGCCCCTTCGCGGTAATACCCCGGCTCGTTCGACAGGATCATGCCCGGCTCAAACGGCACGTGGCTGGTGCGGGCCAGACGCTGCGGGCCTTCGTGAACGCTCAGGTAGGCACCAACGCCGTGACCGACCCCGTGGTTGAAATCCTGCCCCGCCAGCCACAACGGCATGCGCGCGACGCATTCGATGTCACGGCCCGCAAGGCCCGCAGGCCATCGCAGCATCGACATGGCGATCATGCCTTTGAGGACACGGGTGAAACAGGCCCTCTCCTCGTCGCCGACCTCGCCAATCGCAATGGTGCGGGTGATGTCGGTGGTGCCGTCCAGATACTGACCGCCGCTGTCCAGAACCAGCAGATGGCCATCCTGGATCGTGCTGTCGGTTTCCTCGGTCACGCGGTAATGCATGATCGCGCCATTGGGACCGGTGCCGGAAATCGTCTCGAAACTGATGTCCTGCAGAGCGTTGTCGGTGCGGCGACGGGCCTCAAGCTCGGTGACCACCTGTGTCTCGGTCAAGGTGCCGGGTTCTTGCGCGTCGAGCCAAGCCAGCAGTTCGACGATGGCCGCCCCGTCGCGTAAATGCGCCTCGGCCGAGCCTTCGATTTCGGCAGCGTTTTTGCGCGCCTTGGGCAGGGCGCAGGGATCGCCCGCATCCACCATCCGGTCGCCCAGGATGTCGGCCACCTTTTGCGGCACGGTTCCCGCGTCGACCTGGACCTGGCCAGCGAGCGTATTGACAGCATTCAGGAAGTCCGTCGGATCTTGGATGGTCACCGTGTCGGGGAAATGATCACCCAGTTCCTTGAGCTTTTCGGCGGCCATGAACAGATCCACTGCGCCTGTGTCGTGCAGGATGGCAAAGCCATGCGCCACCGGGTTGCGCGGGATGTCGGCGCCGCGGATGTTCAAGAGCCACATGATCGAATCCGGCAAGGTGATCACGGCGGAGCTATGCCCTGCTTTCGCCAGATCTGCGGCCAGTCGCGTCGTTTTCTTAGCTGCACTTTCGCCGGCAAACTCAAGCGGATGGGCCTTGACCGGGTTCATGGGTGGTTCAGGCTGATCCTGCCAAGTCGCATCGACCAGGTTTTCCGTGCGGATCAGCTCGATGCCCGTGCCGTTGAGCTCTTTTTCGGCCTGCGCAATCTGTCCTGCGGAATGCAGCCAGGCGTCGTAACCAACCTTGCCGCCGTTTGGCAACTTCTCTTTCAACCAGACTGACAGGGTAATGTCGGGCCAGGGGACTGGGGTGTATTCCGCAGCCACCTGCGCCTTGACCTGGGTGCGATAGCGCCCGTCGATGAAAACGCCTGCGATTTGCTCCAGCACCACGCAAAACCCTGCCGAGCCTGTAAAGCCGGTCAGCCAAGCCAGTCGTTCGTCGCGGGCCGCGACGTATTCGCCCTGATGCGCATCGGCGCGGGGCACCAGGAAGCCGTTCAAGCCCTGTTTGGCGATCTCGGCGCGCAGTGCGCTCAGGCGCGGAGGGCCTTGCTCGGGGCGGGCGGTGACCTCAAAGCTTTGAAACATGGGGGCCTCTTCTGTGCTGTCGTGTGTCGAGGCGAAAGGTGAGGGGGCGGGCGGGAAAAGTCCAGACGGGAAAGCCCGGTCTTGGCAATCGCTGGGTCTGGGGTAAGGTGGCCGCATGATACGATATCTTGCCGCGATCCTATGTCTTGCCTGTCCCGCCGTCGCACAGGAGCAGTCGGAGTTTGTGGAGCGGGCCCGTCAAACCGCGGCCGAAGCCATAGCCGAGAGCATGAGTGAGCCGTCCAATCCGGGACAGGCCGGGGTGTCACGGCTGTTCTCGAAAGAGGGGCGGCCGACCCTGTGCTCGGTGACGGATTCGCACACCGCAGGCGGCACCTACATCGGACGGACCTATTGGGAGGTCACTCTGAACGAAGACGGGACCGAGGTTGTGAGCACCCGCAATGTGACTGGCCTGATCTCGGACTGTTACGGCGAGGACTATCAGGCATTCCGCGAGATATTGGAGCAGTAAGGGGGCGCTGCCCCCGTCGCTGCGCGACTCCCCCGGTGTATTTTAATAGGGTGAAATAGGGCGGCGACGCTATGCCGCCCCGGCTCAGATCAACTTGCGCGCTTCATGCCCATGACACGGGCACGGGCGCGGGGGTCGCTGTCGAAGAGCGCGGCGAGCTGCTCGGTCATTGCACCTGCCAGCTGTTCGACGTCTGTGATGGTTACCGCGCGGTCATAATAGCGGGTCACGTCGTGGCCGATGCCGATGGCCAGCAGTTCCACCATCTTGCGCTTTTCCACCATGGCGATCACGTCGCGCAGGTGTTTTTCCAGATAGTTGGCGGGGTTGACGCTGAGCGTGCTGTCATCGACCGGCGCGCCGTCCGAGATCACCATCAGGATCTTGCGCTGCTCGCGTCGTGCCATCATCCGGCGGTGCGCCCATTCCAGCGCCTCGCCGTCGATGTTTTCCTTCAAGAGACCCTCTTTCATCATCAGGCCCAGATTGGGACGGGCACGACGCCAGGGCGAGTCGGCCCCTTTGTAGATGATGTGACGCAGGTCATTGAGGCGGCCGGGCTGTTGTGGGCGGCCGTCGTTCAGCCACGCCTCGCGCGCTTGACCGCCTTTCCAAGCACGAGTGGTGAAGCCCAGGATTTCAACCTTGACGTTGCAGCGTTCCAGCGTGCGGGCCAGAACATCGGCACAGATCGCCGCGATCGAGATCGGGCGGCCGCGCATCGAGCCGGAGTTGTCCAGCAGGAGCGTCACCACGGTGTCGCGGAATTCGGTGTCTTTTTCCACCTTGAAGCTGAGCGGCGTGGTCGGGTTGGCCACAACACGTGCCAGACGGCCCGCGTCCAGGATGCCCTCTTCGCGGTCGAACTCCCAACTGCGGTTCTGCTGTGCCTGCAGGCGGCGCTGCAGCTTGTTGGCCAAACGGCTTACCGCGCCCTTGAGTGGCTCCAGCTGCTGATCCAGATAAGCGCGCAGGCGTTCCAGCTCGGCAGGTTCGGCCAGATCTTCGGCGGCGATTTCTTCATCGTGTTCAGAGAGATAAACCAGATAGTCCGGGTCCGCGTCCGAGACGGGTTGCGGCGCGGGCGGCTCCAGCGGAGCTTCGCCCTCGGGCATTTCGGCCTCTTCACCCAACTCCTCATCGGCCATCTCGTCCATCGAGACCTGGGCCTGGGATTGGTCCTGCTGCTCTTCCTGAGACTGCTCGGGGTTGGCGTCGGCGTCTTCCTGATCCTGATCATCTTGACCGGTGCTGTCAGGATCGGGCTGCTCTTCGGCGTCGTCTTCGGCCTGATCCTCCTGGTCTTCGTCCAGCTCGTCGGGGTCATCGCCCAGCTGATCGCCATAGCCCAGATCCTCGATCACCTGGCGGGCGAATTTGGCAAACTCGGCCTGATCGCTGAGCATGTCCTGGAGGTTGTCCAGCGTGCCGCCTGCCTGCTCTTCGATGAAGCCGCGCCACAGTTCCATCACGTTGGCCGCAGCCGGGGGCAAGTCGCGCCCGGTGGCCAGATGGCGGATCAGGTAACCGGCCGCGACGGGCAGGGGGGCATCGGCGGCCTGGGTGCATTGGTCATAGCCCCGGCGAAGTGCCTCATGCGTGATCTTGACGTCGATGTTGGATGCCGTGCCCGGCATGTCGCGCGCGCCCATGGCCTCGCACCGGGCGGTTTCCATCGCCTCATAGAGATCGCGCGCCATATTGCCCGGAGGGGCATAGCGGGCGTGGGTTTCGGCGTTGTGATACTTGCGTTGCAAGGCCAGAGCGTCAGCGGTGCCGCGGGCCAGCAGAACCTCTTCGCGGGACATGCGACGGCTGACCTGCGGCAGCCGCATCGAGTCGCCCGAGACGCCCGAGGGATCAACCGTGTAGCTGACGTTCAGCTCGGGATCGTCGGCCATGACCTTGGTCGCCTCGGCCAGGGCCTTCTTGAACGGATCGGCGGGGTTGTCGTTGGGCTTTTTCATAGGGACAAATCCTGCAGTTTCAGGGCGCCAGAGGCAAGAAGGAAGAGTTGATCGACATGCACGTCGATCGTGTCGATGACCGGATAACCGGGGTCTTGACCATCAAAGGCCAGTCCCAGATCGGTGCCAGCCAACACCACGGCATCTGCTCCCATTTCATCAACCATTCTGCGTCCTGCAGTGAAAAACAAGTCTCGTTGAGCATCGTTTGCACGCCCCGCTAGGGCGGTCTCTACATAGGCCTGGCCGACCTCGGCGATCTGACCGTCCGGCACAACCGTGCGGGTTTTTTCCATCCGCCCATAAAGGTGGCTTTGCATGACAGTCTCGGTGCCCAGGATGCCGACGCTGGCGATCCCCTGATTGGCAAAGTGATCGTCCAAGGCCCCAAACGCACTGATCAAAGGCAGCGAAGACATTGCGCGGGTTTCATCCTCGCAAAAGCTGCCACCGATCGAGGTGATAGCCGCCACCTCAGCGCCGGAGGCGGCAAGGCGGGTGATGACATCTGCATAGACGCGTGCCTGATCGTCGCGACGGTATGCCTGCGCATTGCACGCAAGCACCTGAATGTCCGTGTTGACGATGGTCAGGTCAAGTGGAACACCCGCTGCGCGACAGCGATCCGACAGCTTTAGGTAATAAGCTGCCGTGGCTGCCGGGCCAATGCCTCCGATCAAACCGATGTGCATCACGTCCCCCCTTTTGCGAACGCCGTATGGGGAGCGCGGGGCTTACCCCATGCTCGCGCTGGCGGCGCTTTCGGGGAGCTCTTCGTCAAAACAGCGCTGATAGAACTCGGCCACGGTCTGACGTTCCAGCTCGTCGCATTTGTTCAGGAACGACAGGCGGAAGGCATAGCCCACATCGCGGAAGATCTCGGCGTTTTGCGCCCAGTTGATCACCGTCCGGGGCGACATGACGGTCGACAGATCGCCGTTCATGAAGGCGGTCCGGGTCAGGTCGGCAACGGTGACCATCTGGCTGACGGTCTTGCGGCCATCGGCGGTGTTGTAATGCGGTGCCTTCGACAGGACGATCATCGTCTCGGCGTCGTGGCTGAGGTAGTTCAGCGTCGCGACCAGCGACCAGCGGTCCATCTGGGCCTGGTTGATCTGTTGGGTACCGTGATAGAGGCCGGTGGTGTCACCCAGACCCACGGTGTTTGCGGTGGCAAACAGGCGGAAGTGCGGGTTGGGCGTGATGATCTCGTTCTGGTCCATCAGCGTTAGCTTACCGTCATGTTCCAGAACGCGCTGGATCACGAACATCACGTCAGCACGGCCTGCGTCGTATTCGTCGAACACGATCGCAACCGGGTTGCGCAGGGCCCAGGGCAGGATGCCCTCGTGGAATTCGGTGACCTGCTTGCCGTCGCGCAGTTTGATCGCGTCCTTGCCGATCAGGTCGATACGGGAAATATGGCTGTCCAGGTTCACACGGACGGCGGGCCAGTTCAGGCGCGCGGCGACCTGTTCGATGTGGGTCGATTTGCCCGTACCGTGGTAGCCCTGAACCATGACACGACGGTTGTGGCTGAATCCGGCCAGGATCGCCATCGTGGTGTCGGGGTCGAACTTGTAGGTGTGGTCGATTTCGGGCACGCGGTCCGAGCTCTCGGCAAATCCCTTGATCGTCATGTTGGTGTCGATACCGAACACCTCACGGACCGAGATTTCTTCGGTGGGTTTTGCGTTGATGTCGATCAAACCGTCAGCCATGCCGTTCGTCCTTATCCTCTCGGCCCCTGTCTGCGGGGCATGAACCTGCGTTTGGTGCAACATCTTTGGGGCAAGGGCAAGGGGAACCGGACGTTCCTTTCAGTTGTGCTGAAAAAAGGTTGTGAACTGGACTTATGGCGCGCGTCATTTGCGCCAATTCTGCCGGGTTTTGACGTGGCATGGACCAGAGCAGCCAATGGCGAGCGAAAACAATGGGACGCCTCGCCCGATGCGCGCTATACTATATATATTGAACCGGGTCGCCTTGATACGACTACGCCGGCGACCCTGAATTCCAACACATGTTGTTTTTGGGGAGAAAAATGACTGGACTAAGCCATTTGAGAAAGACGTTGCTGGCAGGTGCCATTGGCCTTGCAGGGACGGGGGCCGGCTTGGCCCAAGAAAAGCCGATGAATTTCCTGATCATCTGGGGCGATGACATCGGGTACTGGAACGTCAGCGCGTATAATCAGGGCATGATGGGGTATGAGACCCCCAACATCGACCGGATCGCTAAGGAGGGGATGTTGTTCACCCACGGGTATGGCGAGCAATCGTGTACCGCAGGGCGCGCATCTTTTGTGACAGGGCAATCGGGATTTCGCACCGGGTTGCTGAAGGTCGGGTTACCCGGCGCCAAAGAGGGGATCAGCGAAAAAGATCCCACGATTGCCGAATACATGAAATCCAAGGGCTACATGACGGCGCAGTACGGCAAGAACCATCTGGGCGATCTGGATGAGCACCTGCCGACAAATCACGGGTTTGATGAGTTCTTTGGTAACCTCTATCACTTGAATGCCGAAGAAGAGCCGGAAAACGCGGACTATCCACAAGACCCAGCCTTTCGTGAACAATTCGGTCCGCGCGGGGTGATCAAATCCTCGGCCGATGGCAGTGTCGAAGACACCGGGCCGCTGACCCGCAAGCGGATGGAGACGATTGATGAAGAGGTCACTGCCGGGGCTCTGGATTTCATCGTTCGCGCGGCCGATCAGGAGAAGCCCTTCTTCCTGTGGTACAACACCACCCGGATGCACATTCATACCCATCTCAAGGAAGAGAGCGAGGGTGTGACCGGTCTGGGCGTCTATCCGGACGGCATGGTCGAACATGACAAGATGGTCGGTCAGATGCTCGACAAGCTGGATGAGCTTGGCATCGCCGACAACACAGTGGTGATGTATTCGACTGACAACGGCGCCGAGGTGTTCAGTTGGCCCGATGGCGGCACGACGCCATTCCGGGGTGAGAAGAACGACAATTGGGAAGGCGGGTTCCGCGTTCCGATGATGATCAAATGGCCCGGCGTGATCGACCCCGGCAGCCGGTCGAACCAGATCATCAGCCATCTGGATTGGTTCCCGACGTTTATGTCAGCGCTTGGCGATGGTGACATGAAAGAGCGAATGCTGACCGAGGCGCCCTTTGGTGAGGCGAATGAACCGGTGCACCTGGATGGCTATGACTTCATGCCGTACTTCCGGGGTGAGGCGGAAGAGGGGCCGCGGCGCGAGTTCCTGTATTTTTCGGATGGCGGGGATCTGATGAACCTGCGCTACAATCGGTGGAAAGTGGTGTTCGCCGAACAGCGGGCACATGGGTTCGACGTTTGGCAGGAGCCACTGACCTTCCTGAGGCTGCCCAAGATCATCGATCTCTATACGGACCCGTTCGAGCGGGCCGAGCATGAGTCGATCGGGTACTCGAAATGGCGTCTGGATCGCACCTATCTGCTGGTGCCGGCCCAAGCGTTCGTGGCGCAGTTCCTGGCCACGTTCCAGGACTACCCGCCACGTCAGAAACCAGCGAGCTTCTCAATTGACCAAGTTCTAGAGAGCTTGCAACGGAACCAGGGCGGGTAGAGCCTAACGTTCTGTCCGAGACGAGATCAGGGCGTGCCAGGCAGTGGTCTGGCGCGCCCTTTTGTCATTTGGGAGGGTGATAAGGGGGCGCTCCCGCCGGTCGTTTGGGCATCAAGGATGCCCGCCTCCCGTTGGGCCCGGCCGCGCGGCGCGCGGCGGTTGGCGCTTTTATCAGCACAGGCGTTTCACGCGCGACCGCGCCGAGCGTTAAGCGAGGCGCCCGGCCCAAGGCCGTTGGCGGGGCTGACGAAGTCAGGTCTGCTCGGGCGCGGGAGGGCCCCTGGGGCTAGGGCGCGTTGCGTTGGGAGGGCGCGCGGTTGAACGGCGCGGTTGGGGAAGCCAGTTGATGCTGCGCCTTGGCGGCCGCGCTCCACCAGGCCAATTGCTGGAACGTTCGGCCAAAATATCCGGACCAGCGTTCGGCATCGACGCCTTGGGCGAAGTTGCCGTTCGATTCAAGCACGTCCTGTGCATGTGGAACGTGGATCATTGCCGAGACGGGCAGGCAGCCCAACTCGCTCAGGAACGTGCGCATGTTGACGGCTGCCCGAGTGCCGCCCCATTGGCCGGCGGAATAGGTGACAATCGCGCTTGGTTTGAACGAAAACAGTGAACTGCCGAAGTGGTTCAGCAGATCTGCCAGGGCAGGGCTCATGGAGTGGTTGTATTCCGGACTGACCGCGACATAGCTGTCCGCCGCCCGAATGCGCTGGGCCAGATCATCCAGATCGCCGGGTACCCGTGAGGGCGCATAGGAGAAATGGGGTTTGAGTCGCTGGGCCAGATCATAATCGAGCGGGTCGATGATCTCTGCCTCGATGCCGGCAGCCGCCAAATTTTGCGCACAGGCCTGCGCCACGCGGGCACCTAAGCGCTTGGGTTGAGGAGGGCTGCTCTCGCGCACAGATCCCAAGAAGACAAGCGTTCTCATTGTGACGAAGATCCCGACCTATGAACATTGCGGTGCCTGCACCGTCCCACCCTTGGGCGGTAAGGGTCAACACCTGTTCCGTCGGGATGCAAAACCGGTCCGCAGTCCCCAGCCGGTTACTTGAAGTTGCGGCTGTCCTTGATCTGATCCCAGGCCCAGACGACCTCTTGCAGCTGCTCTTCCTGGCTGCGGTCGCCGCCGTTCATGTCCGGGTGCAGCACCTTGATCAGCTTCTTGTAGGCCTTGCGCACCTCGGCCTTGGTCCAGCTGTCCTTTGCCTCGAGAATTTCGATCGCACGGCGTTCGGTGGGTGGCAGGCGTTTGCCGCCGCCGCCGGATGTGCGGCCCTTGTTCTGGGTGCCGTTGGCGCCCAATACCTGATGCGGGTCCTCGATGCCCAGGCGAGCCCAGGCACGGGCTTCGGGATCACCCATGGGTTTGGTCTCGCGTTCCCAAACCTTGTCTTTGGATTGCTGTGCGTTCAGTTCGGCTTCGGTGGTGCCGTCAAAGAAGTTCCATTTGAGATTGTATTCGCGCACGTGCTGCTGGCAGAACCAGTAGAAATCATCCAGGACGTCCGGCGCCTTTGGCGCGCGAAACTTGCCTGCTTCCTCGCAGCCAGGATGTTCGCAGACGCGCACCGATGTTTCGGATGCGCCCGACATGCCCCGACGTCCGCGCGGGTTCTTTTTCTTTGCGGAGGAGACAGACATATCGAACCCAAAGGGATCTGACTTAGCCATGATGGATACCTTTCGAACGCAACTTCTCGACTCGGAGGCCAGAGTTTAATCTAAGTGGCGGCAGATAGAAGAGGGCACGGTGAAAAAAACCGTGACAACAGGAAAGAAGACGCAAATGAGCATGACAGAAGAGATCCGCAATCGGCTGGAAACCGCCTTTAGTCCAACCGAGTTGGAGGTTGTGGACGACAGCGAGAGCCACCGCGGCCACGCAGGATACCAAGAAGGCGGGGAAAGCCATTTCAACGTGCGAATCCGGGCCGCGGCTTTCGAAGGAAAGTCACGTGTGGCGCGTCACCGCGCGGTTCACGCGGCTTTGGGCGACGTTGTCCCGCGGATTCACGCCTTGGCCCTGGACATCGACGTTTAGTCCCGTTTGGCTGTCTCGTCAGGCTCGGCTTCTTCGTCGGCCTGACGTTCGGCGCGGGCTTTCAAGGCCTCGGTCATGCCTGACACGTCGCTCAACTCTTCGACGCCATTGTCCTTGAGCATCCGCTCGGCGCCACTTGCCATGGGTGGATCGTTGACCTCGGCCGAGATTGGCGCGGGGGCGGCTATAGGTGCAGGTTCAGACTTTGGGTCGGGCACCGGTGTAGCGGCCATGTCATCTTCGGTCGTGGTAGCGTCTGCTACGATGTCTTCGATTGTGTCATCGCTACCGAGCACACGGCGAAACACCAGCATGTTGCGCCAGTTCTGAACCGATCCGGTCAGGCCCGAGCGTTCGTCACTGGGCAGCAACTCGGCGCGCTGAAACTCCCACCCGTCGGCGCCCATCTGGTTGAGCAACTGTTCGACGGTCAGGGCAAAGCGCCCTTCGGGGGTCTTCACGCCTTTGGCTTTGGTGCCTTTGGATGGCGCAGGAACGACTTTGTATTCGTAGCGGTGCATGGTGTTTCCCGGAACTTCGTGTCGCGGCAATCTAGCAGGTTAACGCGCAGGTAAAAGACCTGTTCGCGGGGAAAGGGCTGGTCTAGGGTGACATCAATGATCCCTTCGAACGAGTAAGGGCGGGGTGACGGACGAGGACATGGCGCAAAAATCAGGGTCCAATCGAAGCGTTGTGATCGGCGCAGTCCTTTTCTTTCTGCAGGCCTGCACCGGCGCGCCGCTGGATCAGGACACGCCCGTCACCCAGGCGCGTCTGGCGCCACAATCCACTCTTGTGACTGCTGCGCGTGAGCTGTCTCATGGGCAGGCGGGGTTTGTGCCGTTGTCTGATGGGGATCAGGCCCTTGGCGCCCGGTTGCGGTTGATCGAAGGGGCACAAGACACGCTGGATTTGCAGTATTTCCTGATGAAACCGGATTTAGGGGGCGCCTTGATCGCCGACGCGCTGCTTAGGGCTGCCGATCGCGGGGTACGGGTGCGGTTTCTGCTGGATGATTTCTTTACCACCGTGGATGACGGCAGCCTTGCCCTTGTTGATGCGCATGACAACATTCAGGTCCGTATCTACAACCCGGCGGCCCGGCCCTGGCCAAAACCGGTGGGCATGGCGTTGGAATTCTCGCGCGTGAACCGGCGAATGCACAACAAGTCCTTCACCGCGGATCAGGCCTTTGCCATCATCGGCGGGCGCAATATTGCGGATGAGTATTTCCAGCTCAACACCAGTTCCGAGTTTGCCGATTTCGATCTGTTGGTCGTCGGGCCGCCGGTCAAGGAAATCGGTCAAGCATTCGACCGGTATTGGAACGACGGCTGGGCGGTGCCCTTGAGCAGCCTCGGTCAACCCGCAACCGCGCAGGAGCTGCGTGAAGCCCGGGTAGAATTAACCGCAGAATTGCAACCTGCGCGCCAAGTCTATGATGATGCAGTCGAAAACCGCTACATCAGGCAAATCGGCACGTCGGCGGTTCCGCTTTATCGCGGGCGGGCCGAGCTGGTGGTTGACCCGCCAAAAAAGCTCAAGCAACCCGTGCGCGGAGGCCCCAGGCCCCTGGCCGAGACCTTGCTGGCGCGGATGCGCGATGCCAAGCGCGAGGTTATTCTGCTGACGCCCTATTTCGTGCCCGAAGATTACGGCGCGCGGCTGTTGTCCGATCTGGCGCAACGCGGGGTGCGGGTGCGGATCGTCACCAATTCGCTGGCGGCGACCAATCATCCTTATGTACATGCCGGGTACCGCAGACATCGCGCGGACCTATTGAAGGCGGGCGTTGAGCTTTATGAGTTGCGAGCGGATTCGCTGCAAGAACTGGGGCTGGTCCCGGCCGAGTCTGAGATCGGCGTCGTGATGCACACCAAGCTGGCGGTGATCGACAATACCGTGTTTGTCGGCTCGCTGAACCTGGATCCTCGGTCAATCAAGCAGAACACCGAGTTGGGGCTTTTCATGGCAAGCCAAGGGTTCGCGCGTGACATCCTGATCGACCTGGAACAAGGGCTTGTCGATTATACCTATCGCATCTCGTTGGACGACAATGAGCGATTGCAGTGGCGCTATGAGCAGCCCGACCTGATCACGGTGAAACAGCAAGAGCCGGGCGCCACATTCTGGAAGCAATTATTAGTGGGTATCACCGCGCTGCTGCCGGTCGAGCAGCAGCTTTAGGGACAATGTGTCGGGGAGGATCCCAAGAGCGGTGAACTGGTTTAGATATGTCAGTAAAGAGCTGAAGCCTCCAAGATGCCGCATCAGCGACGGTATGGAACAAGTTCAGATGTCAGCTTGCAAAGAAGAAGGCGGCGCAGATGCGCCGCCCATTCCAAAATTGACACTCTCGCTGAGCAGCCGTTACTCGCCCAGTTTCTGTGCCACCAGCTGGTTGACCGCCTTGGGGTTGGCCTTGCCGCCGGTCGCTTTCATCACCTGGCCGACGAACCAGCCTGCCAGCTTGGGGTTCACTTTTGCCTTTTCGACCTGTGCGGGGTTGGCCGCGATGATCTCGTCCAGTGCGGCCTCGATGGCGCCGGTATCAGTCACCTGTTTCATGCCGCGTGCTTCGACGATTTCCGCTGGATCGCCGCCTTCGGTATAGACGATCTCAAAGAGGTCCTTGGCAATCTTGCCTGAAATCGCGTCCGAGCTGATCAGATCGATGATGCCGCCCAACTGGACAGGGGACACGGGGCTGTCGGTGATCTCGTGGTCTTCCTTCTTCAGGCGACCAAAGAGCTCGTTGATGACCCAGTTCGCCGCCAGCTTGCCCGAGCGGCCCTTGGCGACCTCTTCGAAATAGGCTGCCGATTCCACTTCGGCCGTCAGGACCGAGGCGTCATAATCGGTCAGGCCAAAGTCCGCGATGAAGCGCGCTTTTTTGGCGTCCGGCAGTTCCGGCAGGGTGTTCGCGATGTCATCGACCCAGGCCTGCTCAATTTCGAGCGGCAGCAGGTCAGGGTCGGGGAAGTAGCGGTAATCATGCGCTTCTTCCTTGGATCGCATCGAGCGGGTTTCGCCTTTGTCTGGGTCATACAGGCGGGTTTCCTGATCGACCTTGCCACCACCTTCGACGATGGCGATCTGACGGCGGGCTTCGACCTCGATCGCTTGCTGGATAAAGCGCATCGAGTTCATGTTTTTGATTTCGCAACGGGTACCCAGATGCGAGAAGTCCTGTGTTTCCATGTACTTCTCATACTGACCGGGACGGCAGATCGAGACGTTGACGTCCGCGCGCAGGTTGCCGTTCTGCATGTTGCCGTCGCAGGTGCCCAGGTAGCGCAGGATCTGGCGCAGCTTGGCGATATAGGCGGCAGCCTCTTCAGGGCCACGAATGTCAGGGCGGCTGACGATCTCCATCAGGCAGACGCCGGTCCGGTTGAGATCGACAAAGGACATGTTGGGGTCCATGTCGTGGATCGACTTGCCTGCGTCCTGCTCCATGTGGATACGCTCGATGCGAACCAGACGGGCAGTGCCGTCGCCCATTTCAACCAGCACTTCGCCTTCGCCCACTATGGGGTGATACAGCTGGGAGATCTGATAGCCCTGCGGCAGGTCAGGGTAGAAATAGTTTTTGCGGTCAAACGCCGATTTCAGGTTGATGTCGGCCTTCAGCCCAAGA
Organism: Falsiruegeria mediterranea M17; assembly: GCF_900302455.1. Lineage (GTDB taxonomy): Bacteria > Pseudomonadota > Alphaproteobacteria > Rhodobacterales > Rhodobacteraceae > Falsiruegeria > Falsiruegeria mediterranea. The sequence continues at coordinate 179,646 of NZ_ONZG01000002.1, read as the reverse complement.
CCGGTACGCACCGCCTGTTCGACGCAGTATTCGTTGATCACGGGCAGCATGCCGGGCATTGCCGCGTCCACAAACGCCACGTTCGAGTTCGGCTCGGCCCCGAATTGGGTCGACGCGCCGGAAAACAGCTTGGCGTTCGATGAAACCTGGGCATGGACCTCCATCCCGATCACCAGTTCCCAATCGTGCTTGGCTCCGGCGATGGTTTTGACTTTGGGTGTCTCGTAGGTCAGGTCCAGCATGGGTGTGCCTCTTGTCCGCAAGGTATCCAGCGCGTTCTAGGGGAGGTCGGCTGGGGGGGCAAGAGGGCAAAGAGCCAGAACCGGTGTAAGTGGTCAGGCCTCGACCCGGGGACCGTCGGGGGTAAAGGTGACGCGCAGGCCACGGCTGATTTCGTCCCGGAACAGGTGGGCGATCACGTGCAGGGCATCGGCGCGGCCGCGTGCGGCAAACCGGCTGGGCGAGGTGATGCGCGCATTGTTGTCGAATCCGTCGGCCGCGTGGGCCCAGATCAGAGGGTGGATCTCGGTCATGTGGTCGCGGATCAACCAGCGGTCATTGCTGCAGATTTGAGCGCGGACAAAATCGGCTCCTTCGTCCAGGCCCATGCCGTTGCGCAGGGCAACCGCGCAATAGGCGGCCAACAAATTGACCATCTCCTGTTCGGGGCGGGCCTTGATGATGTCGCGCAACCCGTCGACGAAAAACCCAACATCGACGCGGGCGCAGGCCTCTTCGTCCATGGCGATAGCGTCGAAATAGACCCAAGTGTACCCACCGGCACCCCAGATGTCTTGAGTGCGTGATGCCGTGCGACGCGCTTCCAGCTCCAACTCTTCATAAGACCCGAACCAGCGCGGCAAGAGTTGTGTCCCCATCGCCCGCATGTGGCGTTGGTTGCTCGGCGCCAGATCAATGAGCCGTTCGTATTCATCTGCAATCCGCGCGTTCTTGATCCGGCGCCCGGCAAAAAGCGCGCAGCGGGCGGCCATCAGAAACGGGCTGGAGCGGGTTTCGTCGGCGAAGGGGGTCAGCAGATCGGCGGCGCGGTCAAAATGCGCGGCGCAACGCTCGCGGTTCAGGCGCGGCACGATCGAATCCCAACCCGTTCCGCGCCAGGCCCAACCGACATCGATATGGGTCAGCGCGACCACTGCCGTCAGCATTGCGTCGCCGGGATGATCCTTGAGAACCTCTTCGAGCCCGCTGATGCCCTCCGTCAGCGATGCTGCATTTGCTGGAACCTCTTCGGCCAGAGCGTGCTCAACGGCCTGGATGACGTCAGAGCGGGCACCGTAGGCCAGCAGATCCGCCACAGGCGTTCCATTGGGCGCGACCTTTCGTGCTGTATCAGCTGCGGCCATTTCGGCTGCCAGCTCGTCCCACCGATCCTGGCGGGTCAGAAACTGGCCGCGATTTTGCTGCTCGCGGGTAAAGACTTCGCCGACCGAGCGGTTGGCGACGGGAATGCTCAGCCAATCTTCCGCCCGGAAAGGCTCGCGCTTTGGTGCAATGGGGGGAGTTGTATCGGGCGCAAGACGTCGGTTCGAAAACAGACCTGCCAAATGGGGCAGTAGGTGGCGGGAAACAAAACGAGGACGATAAAACATTACAGCTCCGAAACGGGTTCTCTGACCTTAGTCCGTTCAAGTTGACGCTAATTTGCGGCACAAACGTGTCCAAGCTGGGATGTTTCGGGACAGCTTTTTGGGAGTTGGGCAGAGTTACGTGCCACATTCCCTAAAGAATGGTGAAATGATGCCGTTCCACACGCAAACCGTGTGCTTGCAGGACATCCTCGAACACGCGGTGCGGCGGCAGGCTGTCATAGGGCAGCCGCACACGCTTGTCAGAGGTCAGGTAGATGGTGACCCGGACGGAGAAGTCCCACCGGGTGTCAAAGCGCAGATAGTCGATCTCATCCAGACGCACCTCGGCCGAGTGGCGACCGCTGAACCAGGACAGGGCTTGGTTGTCCAATGTCAGCCCGGCTTTGGCATCGTTGACCAGATCCCACAGGGTCGGCAGGGTGAACAACGCCAGCCCGGCCATGATCCACCAGGCTGCGTTGAACAGGATGATCAAGGCAATCAAACCGGCATAGACCGCGATCAGGATCGTTACCGTCCTGGGTTGCCGCTGATGACGCTCGAACGAATAGGGCTCTGCCATCACCGCCCGCCCGAGACGTCCAGGCAGGTGCCGGTGACATATGACGCCTGATCCGACAGCAGATAGAGCACCGCATCGGCGACCTCTTGCGCAGATCCGGTGCGTTTCATTGGAACCATATGCGACAAACGTTTCGCCCTGCCAGGCTCGCCGCCCTTGGCGTGGATGTCGGTTTCGATCAGGCCGGGGCGGATCGCGTTGACGCGGATGTTGTCGGCCGCCACTTCATCGCTCAACCCTTTGGTAAATATGTCGATTGCGGCCTTTGAGGCGGCATAGTCCACATATTGGTTGGCCGACCCTAGGCGTGCCGCAGCGGATGAGATATTGACGATGGACCCACCGTTGCCATGCGCCTGCATCCGCAGCACGGCCTCTTTCGCGACCAGTATCGCCCCAATCACGTTGATGTCGAACATCCGCCTAAGGCGGTCGTGGGTCAGATTGGTGACCTTGGCGGTCATGTCGACAATGCCTGCATTGTTCACCAGCCCGTCGAGGCGGGGGAACGCCTCGTCCACCTGAGCATAGATCCGGGCGATGTCGTCCGGCTCGGCCACGTCGCCCTGACACAGTACAACTTGCGCGCCTGCCGCTTGCGCAGCCTCAGTCACGGCAGACGCGCCCGCATGATCGCTGCGATAGTTCAGCGCCAGATCATAGCCCCGTTCGGCAGCGAGCCGCGCTGTGGCTGCACCAATCCCAGCACTGGCACCGGTGATGAGTAGGGTTTTACGCATGGTTCATGCCCCCCGGATGCGGGTGATCATTTCGGTGACATCACGGGACAGCTGGGGTGTTGCAGCGATACGGTCGAGCTGCGCGCCGATTAGGGTTTGGCACCCCTCGTCATAGCGCCGCCAGGTCTGGAACGCGGAACACATGCGCGCGGTGGTTTGCGGGTTGACCGGGTCAAGTTGGATCAGCCATTCGGCCAGCAGCTCATAGGCCGTGCCGCTGGCGTGGTGGAACCCGGCGTGGTTCATCGCCAAAGCGCCAAAGACAGCACGGAAGCGGTTGGGGTTCTTCCAGTTGAAATCGGCATGCTGGGTCAAGGTCTGGGCGACCGTTGCTGTGTGTTCGGGATCGGCCAGTGAAACCTGCAGCCCGAACCATTTGTCGATCACCAACCTGTCGTCTTTCCATTGATCATAAAACGCCTGCAGCTCGGCCTCTCCCTTACCCGCGCGGATCAGACACCCAAGCGCCGACAGTTGCAGGGTCATGTTGTCGGCCTTGGCATATTCCGCAGCCGCCAATGCGCCGCCATCCAAACGAGTGATCAGCGACAGCGCCGCACTGCCCAAGGCGCGACGGCCGGATTGGTCCGCATCCGGAAGGTAAGGGGCCGAAACCTGTGCCTCGCCATGCAGACGCGGCAGCAGATCCTGCATGTGCTGCGCTTGTGCCTGGCGCAGGGTTTCGGTGGCTGACCAGATCGCCTGCGGATCGGGGGTGGTGCCGCCATCGTGCAAAGCGGCGGCCAGTTCCGACTGCCCCGGCAGGCCCAGCATCAGCGCGCGGTAAGCGGGGTCGAGTGTGTCATCGCGCAGCACCGCCTGTACTCCGTCGAGATAAGCACCCGAAGGTGCTGCACCATCGGTGATCATGGTCAGCAGGGTTTCGCGCGCCAGCGACCGCCCGGCGTCCCACCGGTTGAAAGGGTCGGTGTCATGGGACAGCAAAAAGGCGCGCTGGGCGCTGCTGGTGTCATGCTCAAGGATCACAGGCGCAGAAAAGCCGCGCAGGATCGAAGGGGTGGGTTTTGCGGCCAGCCCATCAAAGGTGAACGACTGCTCGGCCTCTGTCAGCTCCAGAATGCGTGTCTCGGCCACCTCATCCCCGTTTGGTCCTAGCAGCCCCACAGCGACCGGGATCACCTGCGGTTGCTTGGTATCCTGACCGGGCGTGGCGGGCGTCGATTGCTTGAGGGTCAGGGTGTAGATGCCCTCGGAGTAGTCCTCGGATACCGCCACCCTTGGCGTGCCCGCCTGAGAATACCAGCGCTTGAACTGGCTCAGATCGCGGCCTGTTGCATCCGCGAACACCTGCAACCAATCCTCAATCGTGGCTGCGTCGCCGTCGTGGCGGTCGAAATAGAGATCCAGCGCCTTGGCGTAAGCCTCATCCCCCACCAACGTCTTGAGCATGCCGATCAGCTCGGCGCCTTTTTCATACACAGTGGCGGTGTAGAAGTTGTTGATCTCAACAAAGCTTTCCGGGCGTACCGGATGCGACAGCGGGCCGTTGTCCTCAGGAAACTGCCGTCCGCGCAGGTCGATCACGTCGCGGATGCGTTTCACGGGCTCGCTGCGCATGTCGGCGGTGAATTGCGCGTCGCGGAACACGGTCAGACCCTCTTTCAGGCACAGCTGGAACCAATCGCGGCAGGTGATGCGGTTGCCGGTCCAGTTGTGGAAATACTCATGCGCGATGATCGCCTCGATCCGTTCGAAGTTGTCATCGGTCGAGGTCTCGGGAGAGGCCAGAACGCAGGACGAGTTGAAGATGTTCAGCCCCTTGTTCTCCATCGCGCCCATGTTGAAGTCATCAACGGCCACGATGTTGAACACGTCCAGATCGTATTCGCGGCCGTAGACATCCTCGTCCCAGGTCATCGACTTTTTCAGGGCTTCCATGCCAAAGGCACATTTGCCTTCATCGCCCGGACGAACCCAGATGTTCAGCTCGACATCCTTGCCGGATTTGGTGGTGAAACGATCAGGGTGGTTGATCAGGTCTCCGGCCACAAGTGCAAAGAGGTAGGCCGGTTTCGGCCATGGGTCATGCCATTCTGCAAAGCCATCCCCCTGATCGGTGGGGTTGCCGTTCGACAGCATGACCTTTTCGGTGCCGTTGATGCGCACGGTGAATGTGCTCATGACGTCTGGACGGTCGGGGTAGTAAGTGATCTTGCGGAACCCTTCGGCCTCACACTGGGTGCAATACATGCCGTTCGACATATAGAGCCCCTCAAGAGCGGTGTTACCGGCCGGGTCAACCTCGACCTCGGCCTCCCACACAAACGGCGCGTTGGGGACGTCGCAGGTCAGGCCCTTGTCGGTGACATTCGGCAAAACGGGTTGGCCGTCGATGCTGGCGCGGATGAGCTTCAGTTCTTCGCCATGCAAAAAGAACGTGTGGTCAGCGGCATCAGGGTTGGGGCTGAATGTGATCCGCGAGGTGACGCGCGTGGCATTTGGGGACAGGTCGAACGTCAAATGCACATCGTCGACGGTAAATCCGAACGGCGTGTAATCCTTGAGGTAAATGGTCGTGGGGGCAGCGTCGCGCATGGGAGTGGTCCTGTTGGTCCGATTTGGGGTGACGTTAGAAACAATGGCTGGGGGCTGCAAGCGGGGTTTCCCGCGCGGCTTATTCCGCTAGCTCTCCCCCTATGACGGTGATCTGTTGGTTCAAGAAAGACTTGCGTGTTCATGATCACGCGGCCCTTGCGCGGGCGGCGGAGCTGGGGCCTGTGTTGCCGGTCTATGTGCTGGAGCCTGCGCTGTGGCAGCAGCCCGACATGTCCGGGCGACAGTTTGCCTTTCTGCGCGAAAGCCTGCGAGATCTGCATCGGGAATTGGCCGAGGTGGGTCTGACGCTGTGCGTGCGTGTCGGCGATGCGGTGCAAGAGCTTGAGGCGCTTCGGCAAGAGACCGGCGCGCAGCATATGGTCAGCCACGAGGAAACAGGAAACGCCTGGACCTTTGCCCGTGATCGCGCGGTGGCAGATTGGGCACGTAGCCAAGGGGTGCAGTGGCAGGAATTGGCCCAATCCGGTGTGATCCGACGGATGAACGGGCGCGACGGTTGGGCCAAAAAACGCAACGCTTATCTGCGGAACCCTTTGCTGAGTTTGCCAGCGATACAGGGCATCACTGCAACCTCGCACCCGTGGCCTGATCTGCTGCAGGACGATTGCCCAAGCCGTCAGTGGGGCGGGCGACAAGAGGGTCTGCTATTGCTTGGTGGCTTTCTGACTGAGCGCGGGCGGACCTATCGCAAGGCCATGTCTTCACCACTCGAGGGGGCGACGGCCTGTTCACGCCTTTCGCCGCATCTGGCTTTTGGTACCCTCTCGGGGCGCGAGGTGGCACAGGCCACTGCCGTACGGCAACGCGAAATCACGGGAGGGCGCACCGGCTGGTCCGGGTCGCTCAAGTCATTTCAGGCACGGCTCGCCTGGCGTGACCACTTCATACAGAAGCTCGAAGATGAGCCACCCCTGGAGTGGCAATGCCTTCATCCCGCGTATGAGGGGCTGCGCGAAGATGATGCCACACGTCGACAGGCCTGGGCCGAAGGGCAGACCGGCTTGCCGTTCGTGGACGCCTGCATGCGTTCGTTGGCTGCAACGGGCTGGCTGAACTTTCGCATGCGGTCGATGGTGATGGCCGTGGCGTCGTATCATCTCTGGCTGGACTGGCGCGCCACGGGGCAGCATCTGGCGCGGATGTTCACCGATTACGAGCCGGGGATTCACTGGCCGCAGGTGCAGATGCAATCGGGCACCACGGGTATGAATACCATCCGGATCTACAACCCGGTCAAGCAAGGCCACGATCAGGATCCCACCGGAGCATTCACGCGGCGATGGGTTCCCGAGTTGCGTGAGGTGCCGGATGAATTTCTGCAAGAGCCCTGGAAATGGGAGGGGGCCACGCGCTTGCGTTACCCCCAGCCCTTGGTCGAGCCGCAGACAGCTGCACGCCATGCACGAGAGGGGATCTGGGCGGTGCGGAAGGGGCAGGGTTTTCGTGATACGGCCCACCGGCTGGTCGATCGTCACGCATCACGCAAGCGTCCGCCAAGACCGGCCAAAACCAGACAAACCCGCGTTGATCAGAGACAGTTGGGGTTTGATTTTTGATGCCCAGATCGCGCAGGAAATCCGATTTGCCGCAAAAACAGTGCCGCACCTGCGGTCGCCCATTCAGCTGGCGCAAGAAATGGGCCAAGGTTTGGGATGACGTCCGCTACTGTTCCGAGCGATGTCGCCGCAATCGGTCTTCTTGAAATCCCGAAAACAGTTTCAGGCGGATTGGTAAAGCCATCTTACCGGTTTTGTTGCCTATCGGAAACAACTGTTCTAATTAATGTCCAACTTTGAATTGAATGCCATTGCATACAGGCGTGGCGCGTCGGGATGAGGATGTCTGACATGACAGCAAGAGTGGACAAGTCCGGGTTGCAGATTGCGCCTGAGTTCGTGGAGTTTATCGAGGCGCAGGCCTTGCCTGGAACAGGTGTCCCGGCGGGGGAATTCTGGGCGGGTCTGGCGCGCATGATGGTCGAGCTTGGGCCAAAGAACCGCAGCATGCTGGACAAGCGCGCCGAGATTCAGAGCCGTGTAGACGCCTGGCATCAGGCCAACCGCGACGCGGATGCCGCTACATACGAGGCGTTTCTGCGCGAGATTGGCTATTTGGTTGAAGAGGGTGATGACTTTTCCATCGACACGGCCAATGTCGACCCTGAAATCGCGTATATTCCTGGCCCGCAGCTGGTGGTGCCGATCACCAATGCGCGCTTTGCTCTGAACGCGGCCAACGCCCGCTGGGGCAGCCTTTATGATGCGCTTTATGGCACCGACGCCATGGGCGATCTACCTTCGGCTGGTGGCTATGACACTGCGCGCGGTGCACGCGTCATTGCCTGGGCCAAACGGTTCCTGGACGATGCAGCACCATTGGCCAGCGGGTCGTGGAGCGATGTTGGGGGCGTGAGCGTTGTTGATGGCGCGCTGGTTCCGGCTTTGACAGATGCGGGCGCATTTGTGGGGCATGGCGGGTCGGCGGATAAGCCGGATTTTGTTCTGCTCAAGAACAACGGGTTGCACATTCAGATCATGATCGATGCAAGTTCGAACATTGGGTCCAGTGATCCGGCGGGCATTGCCGACGTGCGCTTGGAATCGGCGCTGTCGACCATCATGGATTGCGAAGACTCGGTTGCGGCCGTTGATGCCGAAGACAAGGCGCTGGCCTATGGCAACTGGCTGGGCCTGATGAAGGGCGATCTGGCCGAAGAGGTGACCAAGGGCGGTTCGACCTTTACTCGCACCCTGTCTGACGATCTGAGTTACACCGCTGCTGATGGCGGTGCAGGTTTGCTCAAGGGCCGGTCGCTGATGCTGGTGCGCAACGTGGGCCACCTGATGACCAACCCCGCTGTGTTGGATAGCGAAGGCAATGAGGTCGGCGAGGGGCTGCTGGACGCTCTCTGCACCACTATGATCGCGATGCATGACCTGCAGCGCGAAGGGGGCAACTCGGTCCATGGCTCGGTCTATGTGGTGAAGCCCAAGATGCATGGCCCCGAAGAGGTCGCCTTCTCGGTCGAGATCTTTGACATGGTCGAAGACATCCTGGGCCTGCCGCATAACACCGTAAAGCTGGGCATCATGGATGAGGAACGCCGCACGTCTGTGAACCTCAAGGAATGTATCCGCGCGGCCAAGAGCCGTGTTGCCTTTATCAACACCGGTTTCCTGGATCGCACCGGGGATGAAATCCATACCTCGATGGAAGCAGGCCCGATGCTGCCCAAGGGTGATATCAAGAACACGCCCTGGATCGCGTCGTATGAGGATCGCAATGTCGACATCGGTCTGGCCTGTGGCCTGAAAGGCCGTGCGCAGATCGGCAAGGGCATGTGGGCCATGCCCGATCGCATGGGCGAGATGCTGGAGGTCAAGATCGGCCACCCGCAGTCCGGTGCAACCTGCGCCTGGGTGCCGTCGCCGACCGCTGCAACACTGCACGCAACGCACTATCACAAGGTTGATGTGTTGGCGCGACAGGACGAACTCGCCGCAGGCGGGGCACGCGGTACGCTGGCTGATCTGTTGACCGTGCCGCTGCTTGGTGGGCGCAACCTGAGTGATGACGAGATCACGCGCGAGATCGAGAACAATGCGCAAGGCATCCTGGGCTATGTGGTGCGTTGGGTCGATCAGGGCGTCGGCTGCTCGAAAGTGCCGGACATCAACGATGTGGGTCTAATGGAAGACCGGGCTACCTGCCGGATTTCGTCTCAGGCGTTGGCCAACTGGCTGCACCATGGTGTGATCGAAGAAAGTCAGGTCATGGACGCGATGCAGAAGATGGCTGCCGTGGTCGATGAGCAAAATGCAGGTGACGCGGAATATCGCGCAATGGCGCCCGGTTTTGACGGGATTGCGTTTCAGGCGGCTTGCGATCTGGTGTTCAAGGGGCGTGTGCAACCTTCGGGCTACACAGAGCCGGTATTGCATGCACGACGTCTGGAGCTGAAGGCCAGCTTGAGCGCGTGAAGACAAAAGGGGGGGACGAGGCCAAGCCTCGCTCCCTGAACAAGGTAAGCAAAGGAAAAGCAGGGATGGCACTTTCACTGAGACGGGCGCGGACGATCATTCGCAAGGCGCTGGAAAAGGGTCGTGAGGATGGCGCGGCACCGGGGCGGTTCGCGATTGCGCATGGCAAGGCCTATGGCTCGGTCATGCTGGGCATGGCCGGTACGGCGCAGATGGCGCGGGCCGAAGGGCAGGCCTATTTCATGGCAGCAGTGAACGGCCTCTATGGTGGTCAGGTCATCCCGGTGCCGGGCGGCGTGCTGGTGCGCGACAAAAAGGGCACCGTGATCGGCGCTGTAGGTGTGACCGGCGATACATCGGACAACGACGCGACAGCCGCTCTGGCTGCGATCGAGGCGGTTGGACTGACGGGCGAGGTTTGAGCCTAGCCCTGTGCGTCACTGAACAACGACCTGCGCCATGGTGCAGGTCGTGCGCTGTTGCAGAGGTTGGATCAGCTCGATAGGTTTGCCCGTGACGCTCAGCTTAGGGAGACCCCATGTCGCGACCGGTCGTTGGTATCATCGGCAACTCATATCTGATGAATGATCAATATCCCACCCACGCGGGGGGGACGATGAACTCGGACGCGGTGGCTAATGTGGCCGGGTGTATGCCCTTGCTGATCCCGGCGGATCCACGGTTTCTGTCCGTGGACGAGCTGCTGGACACATGCGACGGTTTTCTGCTGACCGGCGGTCGGCCCAATGTACACCCCGAAGAATACGGCGAGCCCGAGACCGAGGCGCATGGTGCGTTTGACCGGGCACGCGATGCGATTGTGCTGCCTTTGGTGCGGTCCTGTGTCGAACGCGGCCAGCCGTTTCTGGGTATTTGCCGCGGGTTTCAAGAGGTGAACGTCGCCATGGGCGGCACGCTCTATCCCGAAATCCGCGATCTGCCGGGCCGCATGAACCACCGGATGCCCCCGGATGGAACGCTGGAAGAAAAGTTTGCGCTGCGCCACACGGTCGAGATGTCCGAGAACGGCCCATTCCATCGCCTGTTTGGCGCGCAAGAGGTGATGACCAACACGCTGCACGGACAGGGGATCAAGCGCCCTGGCGCGCGGATCGTGATCGACGGCTACGCGCCCGACGGCACGCCCGAGGCGATCTATGTCAAGGACGCGCCGGGGTTCACCCTGTCGGTGCAATGGCATCCCGAATGGGACGCGGCCAATGATCCGGTGTCGCGCCCGCTGTTTCAGGCGTTTGGGGATGCGGTGCGGTCCTGGGCCTGCGCGGGCAAGGGGCCGTCACTGCAAAAATCGGCGTAAGTTACGCGGCAAGCACGCGGGCCTCATGCGCTCGCAGGCACAGCCGGGCGGTTTCACCAAAAGAGCCGTGATGGCTGCGCAGTTCCGGAAAGATCGAGAACATCTCGGCCCGGCACTGGCCGGTCAAGGCGTCAAGCGCGGCGTCGCCGGGAAAAAAGGTCTCGGTCGGAGCGCCGTTGGCATAAATGACCTCATGCTGGTCCAGCATCAAGTGCATGTAGGTGACGTCGCCGCCCTCGACTCGGCGCGCGCCCGGGTTGCTCAGCAGATGTTGTGCGGCAACCAGGACTTCGCTGTCTCCAAACAACATCTGTGCGCGTGAACCTGACCACAGCATCCGATGCTGGGGCGAGACCAAAAGCGGTGCGGTCGCGCCTTGCAGCAGGGACTGGTGCAATTCGACGGGCGCGTTGGCGCCGGTGGCCTCTACCGTCTTTTGTCCTATCCAGCGCAGCGGCTGCGGGCCGTGGTCGCGGGTCACGATCAGATCCCCGGGGCGCAGATCCTCGATCAGGCGCAGGCCGTAGATGGTGTCGATAAACGTGCCTGGGGTAAAGTAGATGATGCGCTCGATGTTCTGGAAGGTGACGATGGAGCCGTCGGTCATCTCGACCGTACCGGCCAGATCACCGGGCGTGGTCGAGGTGAAGTTCAGTGTGCCATCGACGGCCAGGCCGTTGAAGTCCAGCAGGTCGCCGTCGGTTTCATCGCCTTCGCCACCGTCAATCTGGATACTGGCGCTGCCCGCCTCGCCCAGATCGGTCAGCACAAAGGTGTCGTCGCCTTCACCGCCCTGAACCGTGTCTCCCTGAGCGGTGTTGAAGGTGTCGTCTCCGGCGCCGCCATCAGCGGCATCTGCGCCACGGCCCCCGTTGAGCACGTCGTCGCCGTCTTCGCCGAACATGGTGTCATTGCCGCTGCCGCCGTTCAGGGTGTCGTTGCCTCCGGTCAGGGGAATGGGTTCGAAAAAGACGTCGGTGACCCAGATTGCCTGGGTGCCGGACAGGGCGTTTTCATAGACGATCTCGATTTCCGAGACGGGGCCCGCGATCTCGACCAGAACGGATCCGGCCTGGTCGGCTTGGGTTTCACCCGAATCCCCGGCCGTGACAGTGTTGCCCGAGGCCGTGTCCGGGTTCGCGGCTGTTGAATCCGGCGTAATCGTGACCGAGACCGGGTTCCCATTCGCATCGACGGCGTTGATGGTGATGACATCCCGGTGGTTGCCCGAGGCAAAGTCGACATCGTTGATCCGGAAAGAGACGTTTTCGACCTCATCCTGAACATCCGCACCTGTGGCGGCCGAGAAATCCAGGGTGGTTGTCGACGTGGCGCCATCGCCATTGCCGAACAGATACAGCGAGGATTGTGTGTTGAAAGGTTCGTCTGTGCCGACATAAAGCGCATCAGAGCTTTCGATCGAAAACTGCGGCGCGTTGTTTCCGTCGTTGCTGAAGCTGACGGCCACATCGATGTCGCCTGTGTTCTGGGTAAATCCACCCGAAACATCGGTTTCATCCGCGGCCTGGGCGTCCCAGTTCAGAGCTTCGATCGAGCGGTCGCCGTAAAGAACGTCGTCGCCCTGGTTGCCGCGCAGGATGTCGTCACCGGCGCCGCCAAGCAACCAGTCGTCGCCAGACAATCCGCGCATGTCGTCGTCGCCGGAGAATCCCAGAACCAAATCGGCATTGTCAGCGGAATCATTCAGGCTGCTGCCAAAGGCATCCGTGTATGCGGCGTCAATGGTGTCGTTGCCAAGGGTACCAAGGACGACATTGTCGGGAAGGTCGGTCGGGACATCAAACGGGGAAGGGGGGGTGTAAGCAGGCGCCGAAATTGTTGAGGCGCTGGTGAGCGTATCAACCTCGCCGAAGTCCGGAACAAAGTAGACGTTGCCATCCTCGGCAACAAAGAACTGGCCGGGTTCCTGTTCGTTGGTGAAGGTGACGCCGTTGTCGACACCGGTGAACACCCATTGTCCGGCGCCAAGCGCTGTTTGATCATTGAAAAAGGTCCAAGCGCCACTGATGACATCAGCAGCGTTGAGCGTGTTGTCTGCTCCCAACGAGACAAGGTAACCGAACGGCATGATACTGGTCCTGACTTGGCTTGCGTGTCCAAATCAGGAAACGCCCGCGCGATATTCTGCAAAACGGGCCTTCATGGATTCAACGATAGTCCTTCCGTCCCATTTAACGGGTTAAGGAGCGTCAAAGGCAAAAGGACGGAGGCATTCTGACGAAATCGGGGTGTTTTTCGGAAAACTTGCCACAATTGTTTCCAAAGAGTGGACGATGATGGTGCAACAAGCGGGGGGCTCCCGCCCGTCGGCCACGCCCCTGCCAGGGCATAGCCTCCCGTTGGGCCGGGCCTCGCTTCGCTCGGCGGTTGGCACGAAACGCTGGACACGAGGCGAAACCGCGCCGCGCGCAGCGCGGCGCGCGGCCCAAGGCCGTGGCGGTGCTGGCGAAGCCAGGATTGCCCGGGTGCGGGAGCGCCCCGTCTTGCAGGGGCGTTGCCGGTCGCGTTTTGCCGGTCTCAGATCAACAGATCGAAGGTGTGGCTCAGGGGCAGACTGCGCGCGCGTGTCCCCGTCAGATCAAAGAGCGCATTGCCAAGCGCGGGCATCGACGGTGGTGTGCCTGGTTCTCCTGCGCCGCCCATGAAGCGGTTGGTTTCCAGCACCTCAACCTCAACCTCGGGGGCAGAGTGCATCCGCAAGGCATCGTAGTCGGGGAAGTTCCACTGTTCCACTTCGCCTTCGTCAAAGGTGATCTCACCAAAGCACGCCGCCGACAGGCCGTACATCATGCCACCGAACATCTGCGCTTTGACCACATGCGGATCAATCGCCAGCCCCATGTCACAGGCAATCCAAGCCTTGTTGATGCGAATGGTGCCATCCTCATCCACCACCTCGATCACCTGCGCAACGGGTGTGCCAAAGCTGTAGGTCATGGCAACACCGCGTCCCACACCATCGGGTGTCTTGCCGGTCCAGCCGGACATGTCGCGCACTTTCTCAAGGCACCGGGCCGCCACATCCCATTCGTTGCGGGCATGCTCCAGTCTGAACTCAAGCGGATCACGACCAGCGGCATGGGCCAGCTCATCCATGAACGTCTCATGGAAGAAACCGTTGTAGCTGTTGCCGACCGAGCGCCAGAAGCCTACCGGAACCTGTACGTCCGCCACGTAGCCGCTCATGCGATAATTGGGAACGGCATAGGGCTGATTGAAGAACCCTTCTACCAGGATCTTGTCGGGGCCGCCACCGGCGATTCCGGTGATCCGCTCCATCGCCTGCTGAACAGGCGATTGTGCCGCAACATGACCGTCGATCAGAACCGCTTTGCCGTCCTTGACCGCGCCGCGCAGTCGGGCCATCGCACCAGGGCGGAAATAGTCGTGGCGCATGTCTTCCTCACGCGACCAGGTGGTGAGGACGGGCGTGCCGGGGACCGCCATGGCGACCTTGACCGCGACTTCGACAAAGTCCAGCTCCAACCGGCGTCCAAAACCACCACCCAGATAGGTGGTGTTGATCTCGACCTGTTCGCTTTCCAGCCCGGCGACACTGGCGGCCCGCATTTGCGCAAAGAGCGGCATCTGCGTGCCGGTCCAGACCTGCAACCCGTTGCCGTCCAGCTGAGCGGCAGCTGTCATTGGTTCCATGGTTGAATGGGCCAGATAGGGGGCTGTGTAATCGGCTGTGATCTCTGTCGCGCCTTCGACCGGCGTATCCACGTCACCGTCGTCGCGCATTGTCGAGTTTGGTGAGCCGTCAAAGGCCTTGGCGATCTGATCGAAAATCGCGTCCGTTGTGGGCGGATATGTGGCATCTTCCCATTCGATCTCGACCGCTTCGGCGGCTTGAATGACCAGCCAAGTGTTGGTGCCGATCACAGCGATGCCGTCGCCGATGTCGATAATCTTTTCGACACCCGGCATGGACTTGGCATCGCGATCTTCGAACGCCTTCATCCCACTACCCAGCTTGGGGTTACGGCGCACGGTGGCGAATTTCATCCCCGGCAGGCGCACATCGATGGCAAATTCGGCCGTGCCGGTGGATTTACCCACCATGTCCACCCGCGGTTGGCTGCGGCCCAGATAGCGCCATTCGGCCGGATCGCGCAGCTCAGCCTCGACCGGTTCAAGCCCGGCTGTGGCCTCGGCCAGCTCGGCATAAGGGATCGCGGTGCCGTCGGGTGCAATCACCTGTCCGGCCTCGGTTTTCAGCTGGCTGCGATCCACGCCCAACTGTTCGGCTGCGGCCTGCTTGATGGTCTCGCGCGCACTGGCGCCGGCCTCGCGCATGCGGATGAACCCGTCCTTCATCGAGGTCGAGCCGCCGGTGCCATGCAAGGACAGCGATTTGCCGATGACACCCAGAGCCTCGCCCAGATTGTGCTGGAAATCGCTCTTGTCATATCCCTTGCCGGGCAGACCGTCAGACAGGAAAGCCGAGTTGTAGTACGCCGCAGCCGCAGGTCCGTGCAGAACGTTGACCTGCTCCAGCTCGACATCCAGCTCTTCAGCGATCAGCGCCGCCCAAGAGGTTTTGACGCCTTGGCCCATCTCGGCGCGCGGCGCAAAGAGCGTCACGCCATTCTGGTCGATGAGGACAAAGGGGTTGAGTGCGGCCTGACCTTCGCTGGGGTCCAGCGGATTGGGGGCGGCACGTGTGACGCGATAGGCACCAAAGGCCACACCGCCAACGATGGCAGCCGAGCCGATCAGGAAGGTGCGGCGCAGGATTTTTCCGATACCCATGGATCAGGCCTCCTTGATCTTGCTGGCCGCTTCATGGATCGCGGCACGGATACGGGGGTAGGTGCCACAGCGGCACAGGTTGCCTTGCATCGCATCATCGATGTCGGCATCCGTGGGCGAGGGGTTCTCGGCCAATAGCGAGGCCGCTTGCATGATCTGACCTGACTGGCAATAACCACACTGTGCGACCTGATTTTCGACCCAGGCTTTTTGAATGGCGGCCAGGCTGTCAGGCGTGCCGATCCCTTCGATCGTGGTAACGGGGCCGTCGACATCTGACAGCGACGTCTGGCAGCTGCGCACCGCCTCGCCGTTGATGTGTACGGTACACGCGCCGCACGCGGCAACGCCGCAGCCAAACTTGGTTCCGGTCAATCCAACTTCGTCCCGCAGCACCCAAAGCAGGGGCACGTCGTCGGGCAGGTCGACCTGATGGGTCTTGCCGTTGATGGTGAGTGTGGTGGCCATGGCGCGTTGGTCTCCGCTTTAGCTAGGGTTCCTGACATATTTAATGTAAAGTGTCAGGGTGTCAATTGACAGTTTGAACAAAAACTGTCAGAGCATGAAGCATGAAAGACATCAGCACTGATCCAAAGCAGCAGGCAATCCTTGGCTCGGCGTTTCAGGCCTTTGCGACCTATGGGTTCCGCAAGACGTCGATGGACGACATCGCGCGCGGTGCAGGCATGTCGCGGCCGGCGCTGTATCAGCACTATCGCAACAAGGAAGACATCTGCCGCAGCCTTGTTCAGCATCACTATGACAAAGCCACAACGGCCGTGTCCGAGGCTTTGTGTGCGCGCGGGTCTGTGACGGAATTGCTGAGCGCCGCAATGCTCAAGCAGGGCGAAGGCATTGCAGTGTTGCTGGCTTCTCCGCATGGCATGGAATTGCTAGATGCCAGCTCTAGCATGGCCTCTGATCTTGTCGATGCAGGTGAGGGCGCATTGCAGGCGCTTTATGCCGAGTGGATGAGCCAAGAGGCCGCCAAAGGCCGGGTGCATCTGCCGGGCGGCGCGTCCGAGATCGCGGCAACGCTGACCACGGCGCTCAAGGGCGTGAAACTCCACGCCCCTGATTTTGAGGTCTATACCGCCCGCGTCAGCCTGCTGGCGGCCATCGCAGGGGCTGGGCTGTCCATCAAGTAACGCGGTTGCGGACTTTGTATTCCGGCCGGTCCCACAGTTTGTTGTTCATCACATCTGAAATGATTGCCACGGCGGCATGCACGTCGCCCTCGTCGATGTAGAGCGGGGTGAAGCCAAACCGCATGATGTCGGGGGCGCGGAAATCACCAATGACACCACGCTCGATGATCGCCTGCATTGCGGCATAGCCATCTTCAAAGCTGAACGACACCTGGCTACCTCGGACCTCTGCATCGCGCGGGCTGGCCAACGCGAGCATGGGGCAGTTTGCTTCGACCTCGGCAATGAACAATTCGGTCAATTCGATGGACTTGGCGCGCACCTCATGGATGTCGGCCAAGTCCCAGACGTCCATTGCCGTTTCAAGAGCGGTCATTTGAATGACGGGCGGGGTGCCAACGCGCATGCGCTCGATCCCGGAACCTGGGCGGTAATCCAGATCAAAGGCAAAGGGCGCTTGATGACCCAGCCAGCCGGACAGCGCCGGGCGCACCTGATCGGCATGGCGCGGTGCCACATAGATGAACGCGGGCGCGCCAGGCCCACCGTTGAGGTATTTGTAGGTGCAGCCAACCGCGAAATCGGCCTTGCAGCCCGCCAGATCTACCGGCAACGCTCCGGCCGAATGCGCCAGATCCCAGACGGTGACGATCCCGTTGGCGTGAGCCTTTTCGGTCAGCGCCTTCATGTCGTGTTTGCGCCCGCTCCGATAGTCGACCTCGGTGATCATCAGCACTGCGACGTCGTCAGTCAGGTTGTCACCTACCGCGTTGGGGTCGACCACACGCAGTTCGTAATCATCCCCAAGCGAACGCATTAGCCCATCGGCCATGTAAAGGTCGGTGGGGAAGTTGCCGTTGTCGGATAGGACAACCTTACGGCCGGGGTTCAGCTCCAGCGCCGAGGCGACCGCTTGGTAGACCTTGATCGACAGGGTGTCGCCGGTGACGATACTGCCTGGTTCTGCCCCGATCAGGCGGCCGATGCGATCCCCCAGATCGGTGGGTTTTGCCATCCACCCGGCCTTGTTCCAGCCGGTGATCAGCATCTGGCCCCATTCGTCGGTCATCATGGACTGAACGCGCGCGCCTGCGGCCTTGGGAAGGGGCCCCAGCGAATTGCCGTCCAGATAGATCACGCCCTCGGGCAACTCGAACATGGCCTTGGTGGCAGCGAAGTCGGTCATGATGGCCTCTCAGATATATTTTAAGCTTGAAGTATCTTGCGTCGTGGGTATCGCACAACTCAGGTATCTGTCCAGCTTTTGTGTGTAGTACCTGGGAAAAAGCAAGGGGGCCCGGAGATCGATCTAAGGGGGAAACTGGAGATACTGACATGTTTTCAATATCTTGAGGGCTGGTATTCACTCTTCTGAACTGGATCGCGATTTTTTGGATACCGACTTGGTTTTGGGGCAGTTCTAGAGGGCGGGCTTGGTCAGCATTAGCCAGACAATTGCCAACACTGCGGCAAACGCCGGAAAACCGCAGGCGAACCAGATGCGATAAAGGCGGTGATACGCAGGCGGTAAATCCTGCCCACTGTCGCGTGCGTTGATTGCAAGATCGCGCATCCTGATTTGTATCCACACCACAGGAAGCCAGACGGCGCCAACAAAGACGTAAAGCAAAAGTGAGAGGGCGACCCAGCCTTCGAGCAGCGGCCAGCCGACCTCTCGGGCCAGAAGGTAGCCGGTAACCGGCTGAAAGATGGCGGCCGTCGCGGTAAAGAGCGTATCTGCCAGCACAACGACGCCCGCCACATGGGCGATCAGGTACGGGTCCTTGCTACGGTTCGACATGACCATGAAAAAGGCGATACCGGCGCCGGTGCCCAAGAGAACCATGGCGCCGATGACATGCACAAAAAGGAGCACCTCATAGGTCATCTGTCCTCCACCATCAGCCAAACCATCAACGCCAGGACGATGCCCGGGAACACTTTGATCATCGGCCCAAGAGGGTCGGACCAAAGGGCGGGGGCTAGCGCCAACCCGCCCAGCAGATAGGCCCCCGACAGAGCCATCATGCCCAAGGCGGCCCGTTTGGTCCACGGACGATAGAGGATGGCGAGGCCAAGCAGGACGTCGGCTACAGCACCCCCGATGACACTCGGGGCGATCATCCAACGGGGTGCGTTTTGATCGACCAGCACGGCCATCGTTCGCTGCAGATCAAGCAGCGCGATCACCCCGGACAACAGCCAGAACAGCGCCAAAACACCGATGGCGATGGGCAGGGCGAGGTAGGCCCGCGCATAGAGCCGCTCTTGCCGCGTCGAGGGCAGGGCGCGCAATGTGTCCTCCAGAGCCCGGCAGGGTGGCCCGCCAGCGGCGTCCCAGGCTTTCGGATCACCGCGTACCCCGTCGGACAGAACCCGCAGGGCGGTGGTTCTGAGCGGTGAGCGCCAGCCGAGAAGTCCCAGCAGGTCAGCAATCCGTCCCGTAGCAGAGAGACTGACCCCAGGCAGGCGAAGTGAAACACGTGGGGTTGGCCACCCTTGCCAGGCGCGTATCCGCGCGATCAAGTCAGGCAAGCTCTGCGCCTCGGGTTCTGTCAGATCAGCGATTGTGCCTGCCGGGATTTTGCCATTGGCGGCCAGGACAACGGCAGCGGTCACGTCGTCGATGTGCACGGTCTGGATTTGCGCATCGGGCAGGACAACTGGATGGACGAAAGGGATCGCAGCCGCCGCGCGCAACACGGCCGTGCCGCCATAGGCCTGAGGGGCCAGCAACAGGGTGGGGCGCAGGATAACGCAATTCTGTAAACTGCTCATCAGAGCCGCATCCCCGCGCGCCTTGGTGCGAAAGAAGGCGGTAGAGGATTGCTCGGTCACACCCGCGGCCGAAATCTGGATGACCCGCACGGGCAGGTCCGCTGCTGCTTGGGCCAATTGCGCTATGGCGGTGACGTGAATGGCCTCTAGATCATCGAGCAGCCCGTCCTGCAACGCCCCGGCTGCATTTACGACCACATCCACATTAACAAGTATTTCGCGCCATTCGGCGACAGAGATCGTCGAGATGTCGCGGATGATCCATTGGGCCGTGGCATCTGCAATCTCGGCGGCCTTGTGAGAGCGGCCCAATCCGACGACGTCAAAGCCGGATTGCGCCAAGGCGCGCATGCAGGCCGATCCGATCAGGCCATAACCACCCAGAACAACCGCCTTGGGCACACCTGTTCCCTTCCTCGTTCCGATATTCTTCGTTCATCAGTTGAGAGGGCAAGGTGTTGAAACTCAACAGGCCCGTTGTCGCAGTCGCGTCAGATCTTGCCGCCTGAAATTTCGATGCACTGGCCGTTCATGCTCTCCGATCCGGGGCGCACAAGCCAGAGCGCGGCGGCGGCGACTTCTTCCGGCGCGATCAGGCGTTTGTGGCGGTTGGAACTGACCATCATCTTGAGCGCGTCTTCTTTGCTCACGCCCGCGCGCTCGGAAATCGAAACGGTGTTGCGGTCCACGATTGGCGTGTCCACATAGCCGGGGCAGAGCGCGTTGAACGTATAGGGCGTGCCGATGAACTCTTCGGAATAGGTGCGGGTCAATCCCACCAGCCCGTGTTTGGATGCCGCATAGGCACCGGCCCCTGGCGCACCGCGCAGGCCCGCGATCGAGGCCACCGGGATCACGCGGCCCCAGTCGGTGTCCAGCATTGAACGCAGGCTTTCGCGGATCGTCAGGAACGCGCCGTCCAGATTGGTGGCCATGATGTTGCGCCAAAACTCCATGTCGGTCTTTTGCAGCATCTTGCCCTCGGCAATCCCCGCATTTGGAACCGAGATCTGGATCGGACCATTCTTTGCGACAGCAGCCGCGATTTTGGTGGTCACGTCGTCCTCGTCTCGAACATCCATGGCCATGGCGGTCATATTGTCGGTTGCGACCTCTTCCAGCACCTCTTGGCGGCGTCCGGTGATTGTCACATGGGCACCCTCATCGGCCAGGGCGCGTGCAATGGCCAGTCCGATCCCCGTGCCGCCGCCCGTGACCAGCGCATGTTTTCCTTGCAAACTCATATTCGCTCCTCCAGCTGTCGCCATAACCCTATCGTGGTGACCTTATGTGACAAGCTGCGCCGTTCCGTCACATGTTGGTATCGCGCCTTTCGGACTGCAATGCAGCATGGCGGAATTTGGTTCCGGCACGGCTGTCTGCGCAGGGATACCGTCCCTTTCTGTGCGTTCGCCCACGAAGGCCTGTACAAACCCTGTCGTCATGCGGTAGGGGGGGGGCTGTGAAATTTCAGCAAGGGGCGTATTTCATCAATGGAGCGTCGCAAATGACACTTCGGTCACTTGATCTGCCGCCGGTCTGGCTGCTCGGTTTTGCTGCTTTGGCATGGGTGCAGGCGCAGGTATTGCCCATGGGCATGTCACTGGAAGGGCCGCTCACCGACTTGCTGAGCGGTATTCTGATCGGTGCGGGGCTTTTGCTGATGGTGTTGGCCGTGACCGAATTGCGCAGGCATAAAACCACGCTCTGGCCACATGAAACAGCGCAATCGCTGGTGCAAACCGGCATCTTCAAACGCACGCGCAACCCGATTTATCTGGGGGACGTGCTGATCTTGGCTGGGCTGATTCTGCGGTTCGACGCGGTGTTGGCGCTACCACTTGTACCGATTTTCGTCTGGTTGCTGGAGCGACGCTTTGTCATCCCAGAAGAAAACCGGCTAAGACGGGCATTTCGCGCGGATTTTGCCCGATATCAAGGCAAAACGCGCCGTTGGGTGTAGGAGTTTTGTGACACTGGACCTAACGTTCTTTATGCTGCGCTTGCGAAATAATCTTGCGCAATTTATGGCATGGCTTTGCGAACCGAACCAAACCGCGTCCAAATTTGGGCGAAAAAGGGGGACCTGACGGGTGAAAATAGGCACACCAAAGGAAATATTTGAGGGGGAAGCGCGTGTCGCGATGACCCCGGCGTCTGCGCTGCAGTTGCAGAAACTTGGTTATGACTGCGCGATCGAAAGCGGGGCAGGTCTTGCCGCCGGTTTCTCGGATGCGACGTACGAAGAAGCAGGCGTCGAGGTCATCAAGACCGCCGCGGCCCTGTGGAAAGAGGTCGACATCATCGCCAAGGTGCGCCAACCCAACGAGACCGAGCTGAAACGCCTGAACGGCGACAAGACGCTGATCTCGTTCTTCAACCCGGCCGGGAACGAAGAGGGGATGGAGCTGGCCAAGTCCAAGGGCGCGAACGTCATCGCCATGGAAATGGTGCCGCGTATCTCTCGCGCGCAGAAGATGGACGCGCTGTCGTCGATGGCCAACATCGCGGGCTACCGTGCCGTGATCGAGGCGGGCAACAACTTTGGTCGTTTCTTCACCGGTCAGATCACCGCCGCGGGCAAAGTGCCCCCGGCCAAGGTTCTGGTTGTGGGCGCGGGCGTTGCCGGTCTGGCTGCCATCGGCACCTCGACCTCGCTGGGTGCGATCACCCTGGCATTCGACGTTCGTCCCGAAGTGGCAGAACAGGTCGAATCCATGGGTGCCGAGTTCGTCTACCTGGACTTCGAAGAAGAACAACAGGATGGCGCCGCCACAGGCGGTTACGCCTCTGTGTCTTCGCCGGAGTTCCGCGAAGCACAGTTGGCCAAATTCCGCGAACTGGCCCCTGAGGTCGACATCGTCATCACCACGGCCCTGATCCCCAACCGCGAAGCGCCCGAGCTGTGGACCGAGGATATGGTCGCGGCGATGAAGCCGGGTTCGGTCATCGTCGACCTTGCGGCTGAAAAAGGCGGCAACTGCAAGCTGACCGTCATGGACGAGAAGATCGTGACCGAAAATGGCGTGACCATCATCGGCTACACCGACTTCCCATCCCGGATGGCAGCGCAGGCCTCGACGCTTTATGCGACCAACATCCGTCACATGATGACGGACCTGACCCCTGAGAAAGACGGTCAGATCAATCACAACATGGAAGACGACGTGATCCGCGGTGCAACCGTGACCCATCAGGGTGAGATCACCTTCCCGCCGCCGCCGCCCAAAGTGGCTGCGATTGCCGCGCAGAAGAAACCCGAGGTCAAGGAACTGACCCCGGAAGAGAAGCGCGAGCAAGAGGTTGCAGAGTTCAAGGCGCAGACCAAGCAGCAGGTGACTCTGTTGGTTGTTGGCGCGGTTCTTTTGCTGGGTGTTGGTTTGGTGGCACCGGCGAGCTTCATGCAGCACTTCATCGTGTTTGTTCTGGCCGTGTTTGTGGGCTTCCAGGTGATCTGGAACGTCTCGCATTCTTTGCATACACCACTGATGGCTGTAACCAACGCCATTTCGTCGATCATCATTCTGGGTGCTGTGATGCAGATCGGATCGGGTTCGTTCCTGGTGATCCTGCTCGCTGCGATTTCGGTCTTCTTTGCCGGGATCAACATCTTTGGTGGCTTCCTCGTGACACGGCGCATGCTTGCCATGTTCCAGAAATCCTAAGGAGTAGAGGACAATGGACTTTGGATTTACGACTGCCGCCTATGTTGTTGCGGCTGTTCTCTTCATCCTGTCGCTCGGCGGTCTGTCGGGTCAGGAAAGCGCCAAGCGCGCCGTCTGGTATGGTATCGTCGGTATGGCGATTGCGGTCTTTGCGACCCTGATCGGCCCCGGTGCCGGTCTGTGGTGGCTGTCGATCATCCTGATCGCGCTTGGTGGCATGATCGGCTATCAGCTGGCGTCTAAGGTCGAAATGACCCAGATGCCGGAATTGGTGGCAGGCATGCACGCGCTTGTCGGTCTGGCGGCTGTGTTCGTGGGCTTCAACGCTCATTTCGAACTTGGCAATGTCATGGCCATGGACGAGGCGACCAAGAAAACCCTTGAAGGGTTTGCTGCTCTGCTGGCCAAGAAAGACGGCGTCGAGATCAACATCCTGCGTGTTGAAGCCGCCCTGGGCATCTGGATCGGTGCCGTGACCTTTACCGGTTCGGTCATCGCTTATGGCAAGCTTTCGGGCAAGGTGACGTCGGCGGCGACCAAACTGCCGGGCGGTCACTTGCTGAACGCCAGTGCAGCTGCGCTGTCGCTGATCTGCCTGATCTGGTACCTGAACTCGGGCGGTTTCTTCCCGCTTCTGATCCTGACCATCGCGGCGCTGTTTATCGGCTATCACCTGATCATGGGCATCGGCGGTGCCGACATGCCGGTGGTTGTGTCGATGCTGAACTCCTACTCGGGGTGGGCCGCTGCGGCCATCGGCTTCTCGCTTGGCAACGATCTGCTGATCGTCGTTGGTGCGTTGGTCGGTTCGTCGGGTGCGATCCTGTCCTACATCATGTGTAAGGCGATGAACCGTTCGTTCGTCAGCGTGATCCTGGGCGGCTTTGGCGGCACTGCTGGTCCGGCCATGGAAGTCGAAGGCGAGCAGATCGCAATCGACGCCGAGGGCGTGGCAACGGCTCTGGACGAAGCTGACAGCGTCATCATCATCCCGGGCTACGGCATGGCCGTTGCACAGGCACAGCAGAATGTGGCGGAACTGACCCGTCGTCTGCGCGCCAAGGGCAAAGAGGTACGCTTTGCGATCCATCCGGTTGCGGGCCGTCTGCCGGGGCACATGAACGTGCTCTTGGCCGAAGCCAAGGTGCCATATGACATCGTGATGGAGATGGACGAGATCAATGATGACTTCCCGGATACGGATGTGGCCATCGTCATCGGCTCGAACGACATCGTGAACCCGGCCGCTCAGGAAGACCCGAACTCGCCGATCGCCGGCATGCCGGTTCTGGAGTGCTGGAAGGCCAAGCAGGTGTTCGTGTCCAAGCGTGGTCAGGGCACGGGTTACTCGGGCATCGAAAACCCGCTCTTCTACAAAGAGAACACCCGCATGTTCTATGGCGACGCCAAGGCCTCGCTGGACACGCTGCTGACCATGATCAACTGATCTCAGGTTTGCACGTAATGCGAAAGGGCGCTCATCAGAGCGCCCTTTTTTCTTGCGGGTCACTGCCACGTGTAGGGAAGCATTCGAGAAAAATAGGGCAGGAGGGGCGTGAAAAACCGCCACCTTTCAAGGTGTTGACGGGTTTGTATGCCTTTGTATTCAGGTAAGCTATTGATTTGAAAAGATAATTGATGTCTGCAGGGGCGGCGTTATAGTGGCGCAAAGCCCGGAGACGCCCCATGCCACCCATTCAGGACCATCCCTTGCGCTATGCGCTTGCCAACGAGTTGCACGCGCGCCCGTTCCCGGTGTCCCAGGCGCCTTGCACGGTGGTGTTCCTGGCCATCAAGAAGCCGGATCAGGCAGCGGGTCGTGACCGGACCATGGACAGGGCGCACCTACTCGATCTGCTGGACCGACACGGCGCGCCACACCCGCAACCGGACGCCACCCACTACGCTGGACAGATCGGTCGGCATTGGCTGAAGTGGGAGCAGCACACCGAGTTCGTGACTTATACAGCCTTTTCGGACGGGGTGAGCGAGCGAGAGTTCAACCCCACGGATTTTGAAGTCTTCCCCGCGGATTGGTTGAAGCAGGCGCCGGGGCAACGGGTCACCTCGGCCATGGTGCGTGTTCTGGATCGCCCTGACAAGGCGCAGGTCAAGCGGCACTTGGCGGATTGGTTTGTTCCGGAAAGCCTGGCGGTGTCGCATATGTTGGATGATGCGGCCATTGCGGCGGGGGATTTTCGGATTGATCCAGCCGGGCACATGCGCTTTGCCGTCTTTGTCTCCAAGACCACCGGAAAGCGGCGGGTGGGGCGGATCGTGCAACGCCTGTGCGAGGTCGAGACCTACAAGGCGATGTCGATGTTGGGCTTTGCGCGCGTCAAATCGCTGAACGAACGGCTAGGAGAGATGGATGTCCGTCTCACGCAATTGATGGTGGAAATGACCGAGGGGGAGGCCCCGGCCGACGAGATGCTGCCGCAGCTTTTGTCGACGTCGACGCAGTTGGAAACCATGGCAGCGCGGTCGTCGTTCCGCTTTGGCGCAACGGGGGCTTACGAGGCCATCGTGAACCAGCGTATCCAATCCCTTCGTGAGGAACGCTTTGAAGGACGGCAGAGCTTTGCGGACTTCATGATGCGCCGCTACGAGCCTGCGATGCGCACCGTGAAGTCCACCGAGAACCGATTGCAGATGCTGTCGGACCGGGCGATCCGGGCAGGTGAGCTGCTGCGAACGCGGGTCGATGTGGAACGCAGCGCGCAGAACCAAGCCTTGCTGGAAAGCATGGACCGCCGGGCCGATCTGGCCCTGCGGTTACAGCATACGGTCGAGGGGTTGTCAGTGGTGGCGATCAGCTATTATGCGGTCTCTCTGGCGGCCTACCTGCTCTACCCGCTGACGGCCACGGGGTTGAGCAAGGGGATGATTACCGCGCTGGTTACTCTGCCGGTTGTTGGGTTGGTGTGGTGGATGGTGCGCCGGATCCGGAAGCGGATCGAATAGCGTGATCTGCCAATTTGCCGCCGAGTGCAATCGACAGAAGGGCAGTAATGGCGGCGACGCTTAAGGTGGGAACACCCGACAAACCAGCGCCAACAGTGCAGCCACCGGCAAGAACCCCGCCCATTCCCATGAGCGCTGCACCAGCCAGGTAGCGCCCGGTTTGGCGCGGGCTTTCGAAACTCTGCCAACGGAAGCTGCCAAACAGCAGGGCCGCGACGAAGGCGCCCGTCAGGACGCCACCCATCAAGCCCACGCCAAAGCCCGGAGAGATCGAAGTTGACGCAACGGTGTAGAACAGGCTGTCTGCGGCCGGAGAGGTGAAGGACAGGCTTTCCAGGGCGATTGGGTCAAACTCATCCAGCAGGACGTAGCCGGTGCCGACCCAACCCAAAGGAACCAATGCACCGATGAGGGCTGCCCCAAGCAAGACCAGCGGACGGTTCCCGGACCGTAGGACCGTGATCAGAGCGGCTCCGGCCAACGCTCCGGCATAGAGCCAGGCGCCACCGGGCAAGGTTGCGAGCGAGACGTTGGGACCAAGATCAAGAGTGAGCGAACCAACAGCCACCCGCAGCGGGGCCAAGACGCCCTTGAGCATGGCGTGGGCCACCACGGCAAACACCAACAGGACCAGCAGGGCGCGCAGGTTTCCGGTGCCCCCCAATACAGTCAGGCGTGAGACGCAGCCTCGGGTCAACACCATGCCAATACCAAACATCACGCCACCCAGAACGATCGCCACAACTGGGAAGTCGGACGCCATGAAACGGTGCTCGTCGAAGGTGATCAGTTCGGCAGACACAGCCCATTGTGTTCCAATCACGGCCACAGCGAGAGCCATCATCCAGACCCCTGCGGCAGAGCGGCGGTCCTCTCCTACCACGGCGCGACGAAAGCAAAATCCGGTGCGCTCGGCGAGGAAGCCAAAGATCGCGCCAAGGATCAGCGCCAATACGACGCTGGCTTGTTTTGCGGTTGTCTCTTCAAAGCCGAATGTCTCGAACATGGGGGTCTCCAGCCAGGGTGGGTTCTCAGCTCCACTAGGCGCACCACTCATCAACAATCAAGGCTATGTGAATATGTTGGTGCGTCGTGAAGGGGGACAGTTTCTTGATCCTGAATGGGGAAGGCGGAGGATGTTGCGTTTCCAAGACCCCTGGCAGAAAAACGGCCGCCCGTTGCGGGGCGGCCGTTGATTAATGTTCTTTTTTGCTGTGCTCAGCGACCGCGGATACGCGGGTCCAGAGCATCGCGTAGGCCGTCACCCAGATAGTTGACGCTCAGCACGGTCAGCGAGATCGCCAGGCCCGGCCAGATCACGCGCTCGGGGTATTGCTGCAGGTAGTCGACGCCATCAAACAGCAGGCGGCCCCAGGTTGGGAAGTCGGGCGGGAAGCCCAGGCCCAGGAACGACAAGGCACTTTCGGTGATGATCGCGGTCGCGATGCCCAAGGTGGCCGAGACCATGATCGGCGACAGTACGTTGGGCAGGATGTGCCGTGTGATCAGCTTGGAGTTGGTGGTTCCGATGGAGCGGGCCGCCAGAACGAACTCGCGTTCCTTCAGGGCCAGCACGTCACCGCGCACGATCCGGGCTGTTGGCATCCACGAGGTGATGCCAATGGCCGACACGATCAGGATGAAGATGCCTTGCTCAAGTCCGAAGGCAGCATTCAGCGGTTCGCGGAACAGCAGCATCATGACCAGCAAGAGCGGCAGCAGGGGCAGGGCCAGGAACAGGTCGGTCAGGCGCATCAGCGGGCCGTCCAACCGTTTGAAGAACCCGGCGAGAACGCCCACGAACGAGCCAAGGAACAGCGCCAGCAGCATCGCGGTGATGCCAACTGATACGGATGTCGAGCCACCGGCCATCATGCGCGCCAGCAAGTCGCGGCCCAACTGGTCGGTGCCAAAGGGGTGCGCCCAGCTGGGGCCCTGGTTGCGGGACCGGATGTCGATCTGAGTTGCATCGATGTCCCAGAAAAACGGCCCAAGGTAGACACCCGCCACGATCAGGAAGAACAAGACGCCGCCCATCATCGCGCCCTTGTGGGTCTTGAACTGATCCCACACGTCCAGCCATTGGCTGCGCGGCGGTTTCGTTGGCTCTGGTTGGTTCAGCTCAGTCTGAGTTTTGCTTAGTTCAGTCATAGCGGATCCGTGGGTCAAGGATGCCATACAGGACATCGGCGATCAGGTTGAACAGCACGATGAGCACGGCAAAAATAAATGTGAGGGTCTGTACCATGGGCAGGTCGTTGGCCTGTATGGCACCGATCAGCAACTGGCCGATGCCGTTCACCTTGAACACCTGCTCGGTAATGATGGCGCCGCCGAAGATGGCCGGGATACCCAGGGCGATCACGGTGACAACCGGGATCATCGAGTTGCGCAGGACGTGGACCATGACCACGACATATTCGCTCAGGCCCTTGGCGCGTGCGGTACGGACGTAATCCTGGTTGAGGTTGTCCAACATTGAGGCGCGCATGAACCGGCTGAGCTGCGCGGTGATCTGCAACGCCAGAACCATGACCGGCATGATCATCTGTTGCAGCTGCTTTACGAAACTGTCCCAACTGTCGACGACCAGCGTGGTGTCATAAATCGACGGGAACCACCCCAACTGAACCGAGAAGATCACGATCACCAGAACGCCCGAGAAGAAGGGCGGAACCGAGAAGCCGACCATCGATACAAACGTGCCCAACTGGTCGAACCAGCTGTACTGGCGGTAGGCAGAGTAGATGCCGATGGGCAAGGCGATGATGATGGCAACAACGTAAGCGGTACCAACAACCCACAGGGTCTGCGGGATACGCTGAACCACGATGTCCATGACGGGCGAACGAGTCTGCCAGGAAATCACGCGCAGCTTGCCTTCGGAGAAAGTGGTGCCAAGGTAATAGTCGATCAGCACCTGCGGTTCGATCCAGAAGAACTGTACGATCCATTTCCAGAACCGGATGGGCATCGGCTCACCCAGGCCAAGGGCCTCGCGCATCTTTTCTTTGACTTCGGGGGGAACCGTCAGAGGAACCTGCGCCATTGGATCTCCAGGTGCCATTTCAAGCAGCAGAAAGATCACTAGACTGATGAACAAAAGCGTCGGTACAGCCAGAACCAAACGTCGGATAGTGAAGGTCAGCATTCGTGTGCGCCTTTGTTTATGAGTCTTTTTCTTGGGTGCGACCTGAGGGTCGAGGTGCCAGAGGCCGCGCCCCGATAATCATCGGAGCGCGGCTTTGCAAGGGCTAACGCTTAGGAACCGGTCTTACGATACCAGTCTGCTGCG
Organism: Falsiruegeria mediterranea M17; assembly: GCF_900302455.1. Classification (GTDB taxonomy): domain Bacteria; phylum Pseudomonadota; class Alphaproteobacteria; order Rhodobacterales; family Rhodobacteraceae; genus Falsiruegeria; species Falsiruegeria mediterranea. The sequence goes on along the minus strand of NZ_ONZG01000002.1, from coordinate 150,233 downwards.
TTCCACAGTTCGCTGTCCCAAACGTTCAGAACAACGCCGCCAAGGGTGTTGGCGTGGGCCGACAGACGACCACGGTGAACCAGCGGGATCATGCCGCCGTTTTCAACCATGATGTCGTTCAGGCGCCGTGCGATTTCGGCACGTTTGTCTGCATCAGCTGTCTGGGTCAGTTCACCGTGCAGCTTGTCGAACTCTTCGTTGCAGAAGCGGCTGATGTTCTCACCCTGCCACTGGCTTTCCGGCTTGGGTGCTTTGTCGCACAGGCCGTTGCCCAGATAGGACTGCGGGTCGGTGCCATTGAAGGTGTTCGCATACATTTCAACGTCTGCATAGAACTTCTGGAAGGTGTCAGGCGAACCCGGATCACCACCGAAGAAGACCGATGCGTTGAGGTTACGCAGCTCGGTTTCGATACCAATCTGGCTCCACCACTCTTTGATCAGAGCCTGGAAGTCCTGACGAACGGCGTTTGTCGAAGTCTGATAGACAACTTTGAGCGGCACACCGTCTTTTTCACGTACGCCATCACCGTTGGTGTCAACGATGCCTGCATCATCCAGCAGCTTGTTGGCGCCAGCGATGTCTTGGGTGTCGCACGAGAAAGTCGATGAGTTGACAGCGGCAGGAGCCGGAACCCAGTTACAGGTGACCTGACCTGCTTTGCCATAGCCGATTTCCACCAGCAGCGGGCGGTCAATTGCCATGGACATGGCTTTGTAGACGGCAGGATCCTGCAGGAACGGGTGCGGATGCTTGGCAGTCGAACGCTCGCCTTCAGGCAGGTCGGGCGACGCGTTGGTTTGGTTCAGCATGATACGCTCGACCAGCGGGCCGAAACCTGCAACAGGCGTACCTTTGCCTCCAGCTTCCATCTGCGCGATCACTTCGGGTGCCAGCTGCAGGTTCCAGGCATAGTCAAACTCGCCCGTTTCCATAACCGCGCGACCAGCCGCAGTTGCATCGCCGCCACCTTTGAAGGTCAAAGTGGCAAATGCGGGCTTGGCCGGATCACGATAGTTCTCGTTCGCCGCCATGGTGATCACGTCGTTCGGTTTGAACTCGGTTACAACAAACGGGCCAGTTCCGATCGGGCCAAAGTTTTCCGTCGTGCATTCTGGCGCTTTTGCACCCATGCAGTTTTCAAACTGAGCCTTTTGGATGATGGGGCTTTCACCACCAACAAAGGGGCCATACGGGAAAGGGGTCGGTTTGTCGAAAGTGACGACAACGGTCATGTCATCAGGCGTTTCGACTGACGTAACACCATCGAATTTGGTTAGCTGGGCGCAGCCGCCTTCGGGATGCATGCAGTAGTCTGCTGTGAATTTGACGTCTGCCGACGTAAAGGGCGTTCCGTCCGACCAGGTGATGCCGGGGGCGATCTTCCATGTGATCTGGGTCAGGTCTTCGCTGACACCGCCGTTGCTGACTGTCGGAATATCGGACGCCAGAAATGGCACCATAACGCCGTCCTGATTGTAGCGTGCCAGAGGTTCAATAACCAGCGAGGCCGATTCTACGTCCTTCGTACCGCCGGAAAGGAACGGATTCAGGATGGAAGGCGCCTGCCAGTAAATGATGCTGACGTTGCCGTCCGAACCACGCTCGGCCATGGCCATCGGGGCCATTGCCGTGCTTGCGATCGCACCAAGTAAAAGGGCTTTGACTTTCATTATACACTCCATGTTGGACACATTCGTGCCTCGATTATCTCCGCGATGCCCGCGGATTCAGCGTGTGCCGCTCTTTTGTTAAGGGGTTGGAACTAAACGGGAAACGAGTTCACGTTACGTCAGTGCCATTCTCCCCCCGAGAACGGTTACGAGGCGTATCGAAACAGAGTTTCAAAAAATTGCAAGCCTTCGTGGCGGGAAAATCTATGCGTTTGACTTTCCCCCTCGCAGGGTCTTAGCGTTTGGCTCTCAATTCCAAAGGCGACCAAAGGGGAGCGCGCGCGTGCTGGATCAGCCTATTGCACAGATCAAAGGTCTTCGGGTCGAATTTCAGACCAAAGACGGTCCGGTTGTCGGTGTCGAGGATGTCTCGTTCGAAGTAAAACCGGGCGAAACCGTTTGTATCGTTGGCGAATCCGGGTCCGGAAAATCGGTCTCTTCCCTCTCGCTGATGCGTCTGGTCGAGTTTGGCGGCGGCGAGATCGCGGGTGGAAAACTGCTGTTTGATCGGCGCGATGGCGGTGAGATGGACCTTGCCGATGCCGATCAGGAGTTGATGAAACAGATTCGCGGCAACGAGATTGGAATGATCTTTCAGGAGCCGATGACCGCCCTGAACCCGGTCTTTACCGTAGGTCGTCAGCTGACCGAGGGGCTGCGCGTTCACAAGGGGATGACGCAAAAAGAGGCCGAGGCGCGCGCGCTTGAGTTGCTGCGCCAGGTGCGAATCCCCGAGCCCGAGCGCCGCCTCAAACAATACCCGCACGAGTTGTCCGGTGGTATGCGCCAGCGTGTGGTTATTGCCATGGCGATGGCGTGTGAGCCGCGCCTGCTGATCGCTGACGAACCCACAACCGCGCTGGATGTGACCATTCAGGCCGAAATTCTGGCGCTGATGGATCGCTTGAAGCGCGAAACCGGTACGGCGGTGATGTTCATCACTCACGACATGGCCGTTGTGGCGCAGATGGCAGACAGGGTTGTCGTCATGTTCCGCGGCAACAAGGTCGAAGAGGGCACGGTTCAGGAAATTTTCGAGAACCCGCAGCACGACTACACCAAGGCGCTGCTGGCGGCGGTTCCCAAATTGGGAGAGATGCGCGGCACCAAGGAACCCAGCCCCATGAAGCTGATGGGGGTAGAGGGTCAGAACCTTGATCCCATTCCCGGCACCAACGACGTGCTGCTTCGGGTCAAGGGCCTGACCACACGGTTCCCGGTCAAGGGCGGTTTTTTCCGTCGCACCATTTCCAACGTGCACGCGGTCGAGGATGTGTCGTTTACCATCAACCGGGGCCAGACCCTGAGCCTGGTGGGCGAATCGGGGTGCGGTAAATCATCTGCAGGCCGCTCTATTCTGCGTTTGGTCGAACCCATGGCGGGCGAGATCGACCTGGATGGCGTCGATATCATGAAGCTGGACCAGGGCGGCCTGCGCAAGGCGCGTCTGGATATGCAGATGATTTTCCAAGACCCGTTTGCCTCGCTCAACCCGCAGATGCAGCTGCTCGAGCAGGTGGCCGAGCCGATGCGCAACTATGGCGTTGCCAGCGGGTCTGAGCTGACGGATCGGGTGGCGAACCTGTTCGACCGTGTACAACTACCGCGCAGCTTCATGCGCCGCTATCCGCACGAGATGTCCGGCGGTCAGCGTCAGCGAATCGCAATTGCCCGTGCCTTGGCCCTGAACCCAAAGCTGATCATCGCGGACGAGGCGGTCTCGGCGCTTGACGTGTCGGTGCAGGCGCAGGTGCTGAACCTGATGATGGAGTTGCAGGCCGAATTGGGGCTGAGCTATCTGTTCATTTCTCACGACATGGCCGTGGTCGAGCGCGTCAGCCATCAGGTCGGCGTGATGTATCTGGGCCGGATTGTCGAGCTGGGACCGCGCAACCGCGTGTTCGAAAACCCGCAGCACCCCTATACACAGGCGCTGATGAAGGCCGTTCCGATCGCCGATCCGAACAAGCGCAAGTCCGAGAAGGACCTGAACTTCAAACCGATCCCGTCGCCTATCCACGGGTTGGATTACACCCCCGAACCTTCGAAATACAACGAGGTCGAGCCGGGGCATTATGTTCTGACCACCGACAGCGGGTACTAAGGGGACATCATGGCCGAGCGATTATCGCCGCTGGAGATCATGACCAAGCTGATCTCATTTCCGACGATCAGCCGGGACACCAACCTGCCATTGATCGACTGGGTCGAGGGGTATCTGGACGAGCACGGCATCGAAAGCCACCGATGGCCCGACCCGGAACAACCCCACAAGGCGGCCTTGTTTGCCCACGTCGGCCCCTGGGAAGAAGGGGCCGTCGTTCTGTCGGGGCACACGGATGTGGTGCCGGTCGATGGGCAGCCTTGGGACAGTGACCCGTTCACCGTTGTTGAGCGCGACGGCAAATACTTCGGGCGCGGCACCTGTGACATGAAAGGCTTTGACGCGCTCGCCATTTGGGCGCTGGTCGAGGCCAAGTACCGCGACCCTAAGCGCCCGTTGCAATTGGCACTCAGCTTTGACGAGGAAGTCGGCTGCACCGGCGCGCCGCCGATGATCAAAGCGATGCAGCCGGTGTTGCCCAAAGGATCAGCCGTCATCGTTGGCGAGCCATCGATGATGAAGGCTGTAACCGGCCACAAGGGCGGGCAGGGGTTTTGGGTCGATGTCTGGGGGTTCGAGGTCCACAGTTCGATCATGCACACCGGCGTCAACGCCATCATGGAAGCGGCCAAGATCATCGCGTGGTCGAATGAGGTGAACGAAGCCGAACGGTCCAAGGAACCCACCCCCGTCGCGGCGATGTTCGAACCGCCCTGGACGACGTTGCACACCGGCGTCATCGAAGGGGGCACAGCTGCCAATATCACGGCGAAACACTGCCAATTCGATATTGGCTACCGGGCCGTGCCAGACGCCGACAAGGACGCCTTGACCGCGATGGTCAGGGACAAGATCCGCGAAGTCGAAGAGGGGATGCAAGCCATTCATCCCGAGGCGCGGATCGAGGTGCATCAGCGCTTTGGTGTGCCGGGCCTGAAACCCGAAGAGAATGGCGAGGCCGAGGGATTGGTGCGCAAGATCACCGGTGATAATGCCAGCCATGTTGTCAGCTACGGCACCGAGGCCGGACAGTTTCAAGAGGCGGGCTATTCCGCCGTGGTCTGCGGGCCGGGCGACATCGCCCAAGCCCACCAGCCGAACGAGTTTATTAAGGTGGAGCAGTTCAACGCTGGCCATGCGTTCATGGAACGCCTGCTGGACCGATTATCGGAGTAACGCCACATGACGCGCACTGAGCGGATCGAAGCTTATTTTGAGGCCCTGACCGCCGGAGATATCCCGGCAATCCTGGCGCTTTTCACACCCGAGGCAGAGATCCACTCGCCGTTCTTGGGTGTGCTCAATGTCTCGGATTTCTATGCCCGTCTCGACAGCGCCTCGGCCAACAGCGAGTTGACGGTGCTGGACCTGCTGATGGGCAGGGACAGCGGCGCGGCAAGGTTCCGATATGACTGGACGCTGAAATCGGGCGACAACATCGTGTTCGAGGGCGTGGATCATTTCACCTTTGGACCCGACGACCGCTTTACCGCGATGCGCATCTACTATGACACGCACCCCGTCCGCGAGGATGTGGGCGACAAATACGCCTGAGGCGTAGCAGTGAGGGGAGAAGAGAAATGCCAATCAAGAACCGCCTGGCGGAAATGCATGACGAAATCACCGGCTGGCGTCGGCACCTGCATGCGCATCCCGAATTGCTCTTTGACGTCGAAGAGACCGCAGCATTTGTCGGCGAGCGGCTGAAAGAGATTGGTGTTGATACGATCACCCCTGGCATCGGGCGCACTGGTATCGTTGCCACCATCAAGGGTCGGACCGACACCAAGGGCCGCGTGATTGGCCTGCGTGCCGACATGGACGCGCTGCCGATCCACGAGGCAACGGGGCTGGACTATGCCTCGACTGTTGAGGGCAAGATGCACGCTTGCGGGCACGACGGACATACGTCGATGCTGCTAGGGGCTGCGAAATACCTGGCCGAGACGCGGAATTTTGACGGCACCGCCGTGCTGATTTTCCAACCGGCCGAAGAGGGCGGCGCCGGTGGTCTTGAGATGTGCCAGGACGGCATGATGGACCGGTGGGGCATTCAAGAGGTCTATGGCATGCACAATATGCCGGGCATGCCGGTTGGGGAATTTGCGATCCGCCCCGGCGCCCTGCTGGCTTCGTCTGACGAGTTCGAAATCACGGTGACTGGCAAGGGCGGCCATGCCGCGGCGCCTCATGATTCGGTCGACACCACTCTGGTTGCATCGCAGATTGTTGTGACATTGCAATCGGTTGTGGCGCGCACAGTTGATCCGATCAAACGCGTGGTCCTGACCGTGGGCACCTTTGAAACCGACAGTGTCGCCTCGAACGTGATCGCCCATACCGCGCGCCTTCGGGGCACCGTTCGCACACTTGATCCCGAATACCGCGCCATCGCCGAAGAGCGCGTGCGCCGGATCGCCGAAGACACGGCTTCAGCCTTTGGCGCCAAGGCCGAGATGACCTGGACGCCGGGCTATCCCGCGACGGTCAACACGCCGGATGAGACCGCGTTCGCGGCTGAGGCCGCCAAGGCGGTGTCGGGGGCGATCAACGACGCCACCGATCCGATCATGCCGAGTGAAGACTTCGCTTACATGCTGGAAGAGCGTCCGGGCGCCTACATCTTTATCGGTAACGGGGACACGGCCATGTGCCATCACCCGGAATACAATTTTGACGACGAGGCGATCCCGGCTGGTTGCAGCTGGTATGCCGAGGTCATCGAACGACGAATGCCTGCCGCCTAAGCGCGGTGAATCCCACGGTATGACAAAGGGGAGAGTGACATGCCGATCAAGAACCGCCTGGCCGAAATGCACGCCGAGATTACGGCGTGGCGGCGAGACATCCACGAGAACCCCGAGATCCTGTACGACACCCACCGCACCAGCGCTTTGGTCGCCGAGCGGCTGAAAGAGTTCGGCTGCGATGAGATCGTGACTGGCATCGGGCGTACCGGAGTTGTCGGCGTCATCAAGGGCAAGACTGACACCAAGGGCGCGGTGATCGGCCTGCGGGCAGACATGGACGCGCTGCCGATGCAGGAACAGACCGGGCTGGAGTATGCCTCGAAAACCGATGGCGCGATGCATGCCTGCGGTCATGACGGGCATACGGCCATGGTGCTGGGGGCGGCGAAATACCTGGCCGAGACCCGCAATTTCGATGGCATCGCCGTGGTCATCTTTCAGCCCGCCGAAGAGGGCGGTAACGGGGCCGAGGCGATGGTCAAGGACGGGATGATGGACCGTTTTGGCATTCAAGAGGTTTACGGCATGCACAACGTGCCGGGCCTGCCGACCGGTCAGTTTGCGATCCGGTCCGGCCCGATGCTGGCGGCTGCCGACACGTTCGACATCGCGCTTGAGGGGCACGGGGGCCATGCGGCCAAACCGCAGGAGACGATTGATACAACCGTGATGGCCTCGCAACTCATCGTGGCGTTGCAGACCATCGTGTCACGCAATACAGATCCGGTGCTGCAGGCCGTGGTTTCCGTCACTTCCGTGGAAACTTCATCGAACGCCTTCAACGTCATCCCGCAAAGCGCGCGGATCAAAGGCACCGTACGGACCCATTCAAACGACATGCGCGCTCTGATCGAACAGCGCGTGCATGAAGTTACCCAAGGGATCGCAGCGACCTTTGGCGGCTCGGCTGAGGTGACCTATGAACATGGTGTGCCCGTCACCAGCAACGCCGAGGAAAACACTGAATTTGCGGCCGAGGCTGCACGCATCGTGGGTGGCTCCTGCGGCGAGGCACCAATGGTCATGGGCGGCGAGGACTTTTCGTTCATGTTGGAGGCCCGCCCTGGCGCCTTCATCATCCTGGGCAATGGCGACAGCGCCGGGCTGCACCACCCCGAATACAACTTCAACGACGAGATCATCCCAATCGGCTGCAGCTGGTTTGCCGAGATGGTCGAGCGGCGCATGCCCGCCGCGTAAATGAGATAAACCAAGAGAGAGAAGAGACATGCCAGTCAAGAACCGCTTTGCGGAATTGCAAAATGAAATCACCGAATGGCGACGAGACATTCACGAAAACCCCGAAATTCTGTTCGAAACGCACCGCACCAGCGCGATGGTTGCGGAAAAATTGCAAGAGTTTGGCTGTGATGAGATTGTCACCGGCATCGGTCGCACCGGCGTTGTGGGCGTGATCAAGGGCAAGTCCGACACTGCCGGAAAGGTCATCGGCCTGCGCGCCGACATGGACGCGCTGCCGATCCACGAGGCGACCGGGTTGGAGTATGCTTCAAAGACCGATGGTGCGATGCATGCCTGTGGTCACGATGGTCACACCGCGATGTTGCTGGGGGCGGCCAAGTACCTGTCCGAGACGCGCAATTTTGACGGCACCGTCGTGGTGATCTTCCAGCCCGCCGAAGAAGGCGGCGGCGGCGGCAAAGAGATGTGCGACGACGGCATGATGGAGCGTTGGAACATCCAGGAAGTGTATGGCATGCACAACTGGCCGGGCCGTCCGGTTGGCTCCTTTGCGATCCGCCCCGGTGCGTTTTTTGCGGCAACGGATACGTTCGACATCACGCTTGAAGGACGCGGCGGTCACGCGGCAAAACCGCATGATACCGTCGACACCACCGTGATGGCCGCGCAGACCGTGCTGGCGCTGCAGACGATTGCGTCGCGCAACGCGGATCCAGTGGATCAGATCGTGGTGTCCGTCACCTCGTTCGAAACTTCGTCCAAGGCATTCAACGTGATCCCGCAGACGGTACAGATCAAAGGCACCGTGCGCACCATGTCGACAGAGATGCGCGATCTGGCCGAAACCCGGATCAAGGCGATCTGCAACGGCATCGCTGCCACCTTTGGCGGCACCGCCGACATAAACTACATGCGCGGCTATCCAGTTATGGTGAACACCGAAGAGCAGACCGAGTTTGCGGCCAAGGTGGCGGCGTCTGTGTCAGGCGCATGTGATGACGCACCGCTGGTGATGGGGGGCGAAGACTTTGCCTTCATGCTCGAAGAACGCCCCGGTGCCTACATTCTGGTTGGCAATGGCGACACGGCAATGGTGCACCATCCCGAGTACAACTTTAATGATGACGCGATCCCGGCTGGCTGCAGCTGGTGGGCTGAGATCGTCGAGCAGCGGATGCCTGCTGCCTGATAGAAAGTTGGGAAGGGGGCTCTTGCCCCCGACCCCTGCGGGGCTTTTCCCGAAGTATTTCGGAAAGATGAAGACGGGTCAGCGGCTTGACCAGAGCCCTTCATACACAGCGCCTATGCCTGCGGCCTCGCGTGCGGCGCTGAAGCTGTGTTCCGCGACCTCGCGCGCCGCGCGGGACATGGCGGCATGTTTCTCTGTGTCCGACAGGATCGCTCTGGCGGCTTTAGCAGCCTCTGCGGCGGCCTCTAGCGGCACGATGGCTCCAGTGCGCCCTTGGGCCGAGAAGGCCTGGTAATAGCCAGCTTCGCTGCCCACAAACGGCACGCCGCTGGCCATCCCTTCGAGCGGGGCCATGCCATACCCCTCATAGCGGGGCAGTTGCATCACCAGCGACAGGCCTTGCATTAGCGCGGGCAACTCGGCGGCGGGCACTTCGCCGGGAAAGAGGAAGCGGTCGTTCAGACCTGCGGCGGCGATCTGGTCCTGAAGCTTTTGCTGAAACGCATCATGTTTGCCACCTGCGCGCCCGATGACCAAGGCGGTTGCCCCTGGCATATCTGGCAGCAAGCGCAGCATCGCTTCGACAAACAGATCGGTGCCTTTTTCAGGTCGGATGCGCCCGATGGTGGCGATGCCTATCTTGCCGCCGTATCCGGTCGCGGCCCAGGCTGCGGCGCGCTCACCCGCAGGGGTGAAAAGGTCCGTATCGACGCCATGCGGAACTACGGCGCGTACATGTGGAACAAACTCGGCCGCGCGCTCGGTTGTGGCCACCACCGCGTCCATGCGGCTGATCAACCAGCGGGGATAGGCCGAATGCAGGCGCTGCGCGGCCGAGGTGAAGACAATGCGAATGGGCAGTTGCAGCACATCACGCGCCCAGATGGCAACGCGCATTTCCGGGTTGCGGCGCACATGCCAGATCGCAAACGGGCGCCCCTTGGGTGCATGGCGGCTCAACCGTTTGGCATCGCTGGTCGTGATGGGGGCAGGACAGCCGGGCAGGGAGTGGCCAACCAAGCGTAGGTCGTGGTGTTTGATTTGCTGACGGACGACATTGGCCGCCGTAGCCGACACCCCGGTGAAGTTCTTGTTGAAGTTGGTGACAAAAAGCTCGGGCGTCATTCCAGCTCCAACGCCTTTATCAGGGTTTCCACGACATCGTCCAAAGCGTTGGCTTGATCCTGGACGCAGGTGCGGGCGGCGGCGCAGGCCGCTTCCAGTGCCTGCGGGTTGGTAAGCCAATGTGAGACGGCGGCAGCCAGGCTGGCGGCATCGGTGATCTGCGCCGCGCCGCCTTGGGCGATCAGCGGCTCAAAGGTTTCGCGGAAATTGTAGTATCCTGGTCCGGTGATGACGGCGGCTCCGGCCTGTGCTGGTTCGAACGGATTGTGGCCGCCGATTTCGAGCAGCGAGCCACCCATGAACACCAGCGGGCAGAGCGCATACCAGGTGCCGGTCTCGCCCAGTGTATCCGCCATATAGACTTGCGTATCCGGGGCCAACGATTGTCCGGCCGCGCGTTGTGCGCACGTCAGCCCCGCTTGCCCGACCAGGCGCTTGATCTCTTCCCCGCGATCCGGATGGCGGGGGATGAGTAGCAGCAGAAGATCCGGATCGCTCTTGAGCAGCTCCTTGTGTGCAGCCAGCACCGTTTCCTCTTCACCCGCATGGGTCGAACTGGCGATCCAGACCGGACGGTCGCCGATCTCAGCCCGAATGCGCGCCAAGGCCAGTTCGTCCACCGGCAGCGGTGCCGAGGTCGCCTTGAGGTTGGTGCCCGGCTTCACACGGACCGGATCGGCGCCCATGTCCCGCAGGTTCCGCGCGGTTTGTTCGTTCTGTGTCAGCATCAGGCGGAACTGATCCAGCAGGAAGCGCGCGGTCTTGGGGCGTTTCTTCCAGCCTTCGACCGACTTTTGCGACAACCGTGCGTTCAGCAGGGCCAATCGGGTGCCGCGTTCGCGTCCCTTGACCAGCATCTGCGGCCAAATCTCGCTTTCGACAAAAATCCCGGCGTCGGGTCGCCAATGGTTGTAGAACCGTCCCACAGGACCATGCACATCCAACGGTGCAAACTGGTGCCGTGCGCGCGGGGGCAGGCGTTTGGCGATCAGTTCGGCCGAGGTGGGCGTGCCCGAGGTGATCAGAAACTCGGTCCCGGGCAGGCGCTCGCCCATGCGGGTGATCAGGGTCAGGACCGACAGGCTTTCACCCACGCTTGCACCATGAAACCACACCAGTTGTCCGGGTGGGCGGGGCAGGCTGGCCACGCCCAGACGTTCCTGTTGGCGCTCGGTTGGCACCCCGGCCTTGCGCAACTTGCGCGCAACAGAGGCCCAGGCAAATGGAGCAATCGCCGCTGTCACACCCCGATACAGGTGATAAAGCGGTGTCGGTTTCCCGGCTGGGGCAGACATCAACCGCCTGTGTGGCTCATGTGGCGGCTCATCTGGCCGTCGGCGCGTTGGCGGGAGTAATCGAAATCGTGGCCCTTGGGCTTGTGCGAGATCGCATCGCGGATCGCGGCCTCAAGTGCTGCGGGGTCATCGGGATGCGCTCTGAGCGGCGCGCGGAGATCGGCCATGTCTTCTTGGCCCAGGCACATGTACAGCTCGCCGGTGCAGGTCAGGCGCACGCGGTTGCAGCTTTCACAGAAGTTGTGGCTGAGCGGGGTGATGAAGCCGATTTTCTGCCCGGTCTCTTCCAGCCGCACATAGCGTGCCGGACCACCCGTACGCTCGGCCAGGTCGGTGACTGTGTAATGCTGGGCATATTCCGCCCGCACATCCTTGAGCGACCAATATTGATCCAACCGGTCCTCGTTGCCCAGATCACCCATCGGCATGACCTCGATCCAGGTCAGGTCCATGTCGCGTTCGGCGCACCATTCGGTGATCGCGGGCAGTTCGGGTTCGTTGAAGCCCTTGAGCGCCACTGCGTTGATCTTGACCCGCAGGCCGGCCTTTTGCGCTGCATCGATGCCGCGCAGCACTTGCGGCAGGCGGCCCCAGCGGGTGACATTGGCAAACTTCTTCTCGTCCAGCGTATCGAGCGAGATGTTCACCCGCCGCACGCCAGCGGCATAGAGCTGATCGGCAAAGCGTTCCAGCTGCGAACCGTTGGTGGTCAGCGTCAGTTCTTTGAGCGCGCCGCTGTCCAGATGCCGGGTCATCGACTGGAAGAAGGTCATGATATCTCGCCGCACCAGCGGCTCTCCGCCCGTGATCCGCAGCTTTTCAACGCCCAAGCCCACAAAGGTCGAGCACATGCGGTCCAGCTCTTCGAGCGTCAGCAGCTCTTTCTTTGGCAAAAAGGTCATGTTTTCCGACATGCAATACACACAGCGGAAATCGCAGCGGTCCGTAACGGAAACACGCAGGTAGGTGATGGCGCGGGCGAATGGATCGATCAGCGGTGCGGTCATGTGAGCATAGGTAAAGCGTGGCCCACACCCCGGCAAGGGCAATGTGAGAATTGGGGTGGTGCGCGACGTGGTGCGCGACTAGGGTCAGGGCATGAAATATGCGTTGTTGATTGCCGTTGTCGCGGTCGCGGGATGCGACCAGGTGCGTTCCACCACGGATCGGGTTGGGGGGTGGTTCAGTTCTGACCCGGAACCTGTTGAAACTGTTGCAGAAGAAGAGGCTGTAGCTGAAGCTTCTGAGGCTGTTGAAACAGAGACATCCGAGCCAGCCCAGACCTCTGAAGCGCAGCAATTGGAAACCTGGGAAGGTGCCAAACAGACAGTCGCGGGATTGGGTGATCCGACCAAGGGTGGGATCTGGATGGAAACGCCCTTGGTCCGGATCGAGCGAACAGGTCGTGTCGTTGTGCGCAAAACAGGTGCATCCGCAACGGTGACCTTGATCCCGATTCCCGGTGATCCGGGCGCGGGCAGCCATCTGTCGCTTGAGGCGATGCGCAAACTGCTTGCTCCGTTGGAGCAGCTGGTCGAACTGGACGTTTACTCCAGCTGAGCTTTCAGGAACCGGCCTGCTTCTTTGCGGGCAAAGGGTTTCATGTCATCGCCATGGGTGGCCAGAAACGCGCGGGTGCGCTCGACATCGTGTTTGGACAGCTCGCGCAGCCACCAGGCGATGGCCTTTTGGATGAACCAATCGCGGTCCGGAACATAGCCCGCGGCCCATCCAAGGATGCGGTCACGGCGGAGCAGGTCGTCGGGCTTGGGGTGGTTCTGTTTGGTCCAGGGCAGGGTCGCGACCAAGGCGGCGCGCCGGGTCCACATGTGATCTGATCGGGTCCATTCCTCGACCTGATCCAGGCGTTGGGGATCGGCGGTCAGCCGCTTCTGCGCCGCCATACAGGCGTGATCGGCAATCGCCCAGCTGTCAAAATCCGGCAACCAACTTTGCAGCAACTCCCACGCGGCCTCATCAGGACGGATGCGCGCCTGGGTCAGCAGTTTCGAGGCGGCAAGCCGCGCCTCATAGATATTGGTCTGCCACAGCTCAGTCGCCAGATGAACACGCTCCTCAACGGTGAGGTTCTGGCGCCAAGTCTTTGTCAGATCGTTCAAAATCGGGTTTGCTACCCCCAGATATTCGCGCTCTATCTTGTGATAAGACGCCATGCCGGGCGCGCGCGCGGCGTCGGCATGCGATTTGATTTCATCCAGATAAGCAGCAAGCATGTTCAGATCCTTATTTTGATCTGCAGCATATGGACCACTTTTCCGGGATCAAGAGGGCTGTTATGCATCCAGAGCCGGAAGATACAAAGGGAACGGAATGAGATTTCTCAAGGGGGTAGAGCGATCAGCCAAGAAACTGGTGCCGCAGGGATGGAGAAAGTACTTTCGGGCATCGAAGTATGAGCTGTTGATGGAGCGGCGCGCGCCGATTGATCTGATCGTGCACGTTGGGGCCCATTGGGCCGAGGATGCAGAGTTTTATGAACGGTGTGGGGCCCGGACAGTTCTGTGGGTTGAGGCAGACCCCGACACTTTTTCGAAGCTGACCAAGGTCTTGGCAGAGAGACCGAAATCTACGCACCACGTGGCAGAAAACGCGCTTGTGTCCGCCAGTGATGGCGAAGAGCTGTCTTTCAACCGTTTCAATGGGGATGGCAGCTCATCATCGGTTCATGGGTCGACGGGCACCTACCGCGAGCGTTTTCCCCACAGCCACGAAACTGGCGAAGTGATCGCCATGACAACCCGTTCACTGCCAGAGATTCTGGCCCGTCATGATGTGGATGTCTCGGCCGCGGCGCGGCCCATGCTGGTGGTCGACGTCCAGGGGCACGAGTTGCCAGTTCTCAAGGGGCTGGGGGACGGGCTCAGGCAGTTCTCGCAATGCAAATGCGAAGTGTCACGCGTGCCGATGTACGAGGGCGGCACGCAGTTCAAGGACATCGACGCACATATGACTTCCATGGGGTTCAGGCTGGCATCCCACCGTTACGTACAGGTGCCACGCCATGGTGATGTGCTCTATGTTCGCGACTGATCAGACAGGAACGCCAGTGGGTTTTCCGTCGATGGTTTCGGTATTTCTGTTCTGCCAATAGGCGCGCAGTTCCTCGTCGGTCTTGCCGTCGACCCATTTTTGCATGGTGTCGCGGTCTGACTGGAATTCCATGAACGGCACGGCATACCCGCAAGAGGTTTGGACCAGGTCGATGTCCAGATCAAAGATCTGGCGAGCACTGCGGTGTGCCGGAAAATGCTGTGCAAGCTCATCCCACTCGGGGTCGTTTACATGGGTGGCTCGCGCGGTACCAAAGGTGCGCAGGATCATCGGTCTGGTGGTGAAGGAACACCACATCATCGTCATGCGCGGGTTTTCACGCAAATGCCCGGCCGTTTCATTGCCGCTGCCGGTCAGGTTCATCCACGAGATGCGGTTTGGTCCCAACACCCGCAGCGAATCCATTCCCTTGGGCGAGATATTCACCCGCCCCTCGGGCCCGGCAGACCCGGTGAAGAACATATGTTGTTCCTCGATAAAGCTGCGGTGCTGGTCTTCGATACGGTCAAACTGCTTGGCCATGGCCTCTCCGTCCGGTTGTTGTTTCCTGTGGGCATATAGGGTCATCCTAGCGCGGCGCCCGCGCGCCTGTGCAAGCCTTTTGGCGCTCAAAAGCCGGTGTTCGGGCGCGAATTCACTTTAATTTCACGCTGCCGCAGATTATTCGCGAGTTAAGGAGATTGTGCGTCGCGAAAGACCGCAGAGCGCGCAGGGGCGAATGGGGACAGGATGCAGACAGTAATCTTTGATCTGGACGGAACTCTGGCGGATACGTCAGGCGATCTGCTAGCGGCTGCGAACCATTGCTTTCGAGACATGGGGCACGGGGATGTGTTGATCCCGGGTCAGGATGCCGGGATCGCCCTGCGCGGGGGCCGGATGATGCTGACCCGTGGGCTGGAACGCGTGGGCGCGTTGGAACAGTCAACCGTTGATCGCTATTACCCGGTCCTGCTTGAGGCCTATGCCGAGGCGATCGACACCCATACGTTCCTGTACCCGGGGGCGATGGATGCGGTCGAGCAGCTCAAGACGTTGGGATACGGTGTCGGCATCTGCACCAACAAACCCGAAGGCCTGGCCGAGCTGTTGATGCAGCGATTGGGCGCCCGCGATGCATTCGCGTCGCTCATTGGGGCGGACACCTTGCCAGTGCGCAAACCTGATCCCGAACCCCTGCGCGAGGCCGCGCGGCAGGCGGGTGGGCATCCCGATCACTGCGTGCTGATCGGGGATTCCGACACGGACCGCAACACTTCACGCGCGGCGGGTGTGCCGTCGATCCTGGTGACTTTTGGTCCGTCAGGCGCGGATATGGCCGCGTTGGAGCCCGAAGCGCTTTTGGAGGATTACGCCGATCTGCCCGATCTGGTGGGGCGCGTCCTGAGTGCAAAGAGCAAAAACGCGGCTTTGGGAAATGTGAATTGACCTTTGGGCGCTTGACGGCCCCGGACAGCAAACGGACAAACCTCGCATGACTGAGAGATTTACAGGCAGCTTTACGCAGCAGGAACCCATCCCGGATGAGGCCATCGAGGCTGCTTTGGCCGTTTTGCGGCACGGGCGTTTGCACCGCTACAATGTGGCAGACGGAGAGTTGGGTGAAACCGCTCTGCTGGAACAGGAATTTGCAGCACAAACCGGTGCGAAGTATTGCCTGGCCGTAGCCTCGGGCGGTTATGCTATGGCAACGGCCATGCGTGCGGTTGGCGTGCAGCCGGGCGATGCGGTGCTGACCAATGCGTTCACGCTGGCCCCGGTGCCCGGCGCAATTGCGTCGGTCAACGCACGGCCTGTGTTTGTCGGCGTGACCGAAGAGTTGACCATTGATCTGGACGATCTGGCCGCCAAGGCGGATCAGGCCAAGGTGCTGCTGCTCAGCCACATGCGCGGGCATCTGTGCGACATGGACCGGTTGATGGAGATTTGCGACAACGCCGGGATCACCGTGATCGAGGATTGCGCCCATACCATGGGGGCAGCCTGGCGCGGGGTGCCTTCGGGGCGACAGGGGGCCTTTGGCTGTTATTCCTGTCAGACCTACAAGCATGTGAATTCGGGTGAGGGTGGTCTGTTGATCACCGATGATGAAGAGCTGGCGGCCAAGGCGGTGATGCTGTCGGGGTCTTACATGCTTTATGAGCGGCATCTGGCAGCGCCGGGGCCAGACGTGTTCGAGCGCATCAAGTACCATACGCCCAATGTATCGGGCCGGATGGACAACTTGCGGGCTTCGATCCTGCGCCCGCAGTTGAAAGATCTGGACCGTCAGGTTGCGCGCTGGAATGAGCGGTATCAGGCACTGGAGGCGGGGTTGCGCGACATCCCCGGGCTGACGGTGATTGAACGGCCTGCGGAAGAAAGCTATGTCGGGTCATCGATCCAGTTTTTGCTGCTGGATTGGACGCCAAGGGCTGTGCAGGAGGCGATTGCCCGCTGCGCGGCACGTGGGGTAGAGCTCAAATGGTTTGGCGCGGATGAGCCTGCGGGCTTCACGTCGCGCTATGACAGTTGGCGCTATGCGCAGAGCGAGCGGATGCCTGCAAGTGATCGAGTCTTGACCGGTATTGTCGACATGCGGGTGCCACTGACGTTCAGTCTGGACGACTGCGTGGTGATTGCGCGCATCATCAGGGCCGAAGTGAGCGCGGTTCACCAGTCGCAGCTATAGCTAAATTGAGTGCGCTTGCGCGCACGCTCGAGTGTTTGATTGCCGCCCCGTCGCACCCGGTGGGGCGGTTTTCTTTTGTCGCCTCGGGCCGCGACGTCGCAGCGCAATACGCAATCGTTGACGCATATTGGAATCGCTGCTATCCCTTTATTGAACACTTGTTCATAAACGGTTGTTCTTAGAGTCGATGGGAGAGGCGATGTTTACCGCAACAATGAAGTTTGATCATGGCGAAGACGTGGATGCCCTGCGCGATATGGTTCACCGTTGGGCTCAGGAACGGGTCAAGCCGATGGCCGCCGAGATTGATCAGACGAACGAATTTCCGGCCGAGCTGTGGAAGGAAATGGGTGATCTGGGTCTGCTGGGTGTGACGGTCCCCGAAGAGTTCGGCGGCGCGGGCATGTCCTATTTGGCGCATACCATCGTGGTCGAAGAGATCGCGCGCGCCAGTGCATCCGTTTCGCTGTCTTATGGTGCGCATTCGAACCTGTGCGTGAACCAGATCAAGCTGAACGGCACCCAGGAGCAGAAGGAAAAGTACCTGACGCGTCTGGTTTCTGGTGAGCACGTAGGGGCGCTTGCGATGTCTGAACCGAGCGCCGGCTCGGACGTGGTGTCGATGAAGCTGCGTGCTGAGAAGCGCAATGGCTACTACCGGCTGAACGGCAACAAATACTGGATCACAAACGGTCCTGATGCAGACACGCTGGTGGTTTATGCCAAAACAGACCCAGAGGGAGGATCCAAAGGGATCACCGCGTTTCTGATCGAAAAAGAGTTCAAGGGGTTTTCGACCTCGCCGCATTTCGACAAGCTGGGTATGCGTGGATCAAACACCGCCGAGTTGATCTTTGAAGATGTCGAAGTGCCATTCGAAAACGTTCTGGGCGAAGAGGGCAAGGGCGTGGCGGTCCTGATGTCCGGTCTGGATTACGAGCGCGTGGTGCTGGCAGGCATCGGCCTGGGCATCATGGCGGGCTGTATGGACGAAGTCATGCCCTATATGGCCGAGCGCAAGCAGTTCGGGCAGCCGATCGGGAACTTCCAGCTGATGCAGGGCAAGATTGCCGACATGTACACCGCGATGAACTCGTCGCGGGCCTATGTGTACGAGGTGGCCAAGGCCTGTGATCGCGGTGATGTCACGCGTCAGGATGCGGCGGCCTGCTGCCTCTATGCCTCGGAACAGGCGATGGTACAGGCGCATCAGGCGGTGCAAGCCTTTGGCGGTGCCGGTTATTTGTCCGACAACCCGGTGGGGCGCATTTTCCGCGATGCCAAGCTGATGGAGATCGGGGCCGGTACGTCTGAAATCCGGCGCATGTTGGTTGGGCGTGAGCTGATGAGCTCGATGCTCTGAGATAAAAATGCCCCCATGCGGTTCGGGCCGCATTGGGGGCGTTGCGCGACGACCTGAGTGAGGACGTCACGCATGGGAGGGAAGGATCAGAACCGGTGCACGTAAGCCAGGCCAACCACAACAGGATCGATCTTTGCTTCGCCGATGCTCGCGCCGTTCAGGCTGGCATCCGAGCGGATCTGCATCCAGCGCACGTTCAGTCGCAGCGCGCCGTTGTCGGAGATCTGGTAGTCGGCACCGGCGTTCAGTGCGACGCCAACGCTGTCGTCGAGGCTCAGGTTGCCGAGCGGCGAGGTTTCCTCGAAGAAGGTGGTGTAGTTCAGACCGATGCCGACAAAGGGCTTGATCGCCGATTTGGTCGGAAAATGGTAGTTGACCGACAGGGTGGGCGGCAGGTGTTTGACCGAGCCAATTTTTCCAGGTCCTGCCAGCGAGACATCATGTTCGAATGGGGTCGCCAGCAACAGCTCGATCCCGATGTTGTCGCGCACGAAGTATTCGAATGTCAGGGTCGGGCGGGTGTCATCCCCGATCGAGGCCGCGGCGCCTGCCAGCGTGCCGTTCGAAGATTTGGGATTGACGTTGGCCACACCGACGCCGACGGTCCAGTCGCCTTGGGATTGGGCCAGAGCTGGGGCGGATACGGTGGCAAGCGCGGCAGCACAGACTGCGGCAGCTGTCAGGGATTTCATCAGAATGCCTACTCTTTCTATTGTGGGTCTTTGCGAGACATCCCGGTTTTGAAACAGCGGTGGACCGAGTGCTCTGATCTGGATCAAGTCTTGCATTCAGATCGCCCGGCAAGTGATTTGATTTACATCAAAAAACACCAAAGTGACGTTGCGACTTCAAGCGTTTCTGGTGGGGTCGCGTCATGACTTTCGCTGAGCACATTCCCGGTTTGACCAAGGCGGGTAGCTGGGACATCCCCGAGCGTGTGAACATGGCACGCCAATGCCTGTCACAGGACGCGGATCAGGTGGCGATCATAGACCTGACTGGCACGGACCGCCGCGATGTGAGCTTTGGCGAATTGGCGGATATGGTCGATGGTCTGGCACGTGCCTTGACGGCACAGGTTCACCCCGGGGACCGGGTTGGTGTACTGCTCAGCCAGTCGCCCTGGTGTGCGGCGGCTCATCTGGCGATCTGGAAGATTGGCGCGATCTCGGTGCCGCTGTTCAAACTGTTCAAGCGAGACGCTTTGGCCTCCCGCATCGGCGACGCGGGTGCCACGCTGGTGCTAACCGATGTCGAAGGGGCCAACCTGCTGGGCGATCTTGCAACGCCGCTGATGGTGGCCGAGATCGGGCAGCAAGGCAGACACGTTGATTTTGTCGACACCGGTCCCGAAGACCCGGCAGTTCTGATCTATACCAGCGGCACCACTGGCACGCCCAAGGGCGCCTTGCACGGCCACCGAGTTTTGACCGGCCATCTGCCGGGTGTTTCGATCAGTCACAACCACCTGCGTTCGGGCGATTGCTTGTGGACGCCCGCCGATTGGGCCTGGATCGGGGGTTTGTTCGACGTATTGATGCCAGGGCTGGCGCTTGGCATTCCTGTGGTCGCGGCACGTCTGGATAAGTTCACACCCGAGGCCTGCGCCGACATCGTGGCGCGCGGCGATGTGCGCAACGTGTTCTTTCCCCCTACAGCCCTGCGCATGCTCAAGGCGGCGGGGCAGGGGCTCGACGGTCTGCGCTCGGTTGCCTCCGGTGGAGAGCCCCTGGGCGCAGAGATGCTCGCTTGGGGCGAACGCTCCTTTGGGCTGACGTTCAACGAATTCTATGGCCAGACCGAATGCAACATGGTGGTGTCGTCTTGTGGTCTGGATTTTCCGGTTCAGCCCGGCTGCATCGGTAAGCCGGTGCCGGGGCATGAGGTTGCGGTGATCGATGAAGATGGCAACCCCACGCGTGAAGAGGGCGATGTGGCGGTCCGGCGTGGCTCGGCGTCGATGCTGCTGGAATACTGGAAACGGCCCCAGGAAACGGCCGAGAAGTTTCGGGGGGATTGGCTGATCACCGGCGATCGCGGTGTGTGGGAGGGCGACTATCTGCGCTTTGTTGGCCGTGATGACGATGTGATCACTTCGGCCGGCTATCGCATTGGCCCCGCCGAGATCGAGGATTGCCTGCTGACCCATCCGGGCGTGGCGACCGTGGGTGTGGTCGGCAAACCCGATCCGCTGCGCACCGAGATCGTCAAAGCCTATGTGGTGCGTAAAGAGGGGGCTGAGGTCAATGCTGAGGATCTACAGGCCTGGGTCAAGGACCGGCTCGCGCAGTATTCCTATCCGCGCGAGATCGCCTTTCTGGACGCGCTGCCGATGACGGTGACGGGGAAGGTTGTACGGAAAGAGTTGAAGGCGCGGGCGAAAAATGAGGTGGGCGAATGATCGGCCCCGGAAGTATCCTGAGCAACTTTCGCTGCCCGAATTGCGGTACCTTCCAGCCGTCCTTTCAGATGTGGCGAACCAATCCCTGGAGAGGGCCGCTTCTGTTTCCGCAACTTGAGTTCCACGTTTGCCGGACGTGCCAAGTGCATCTGAAATTGTCGAATGAAAAAAGATGGGTGGTCGGTTGCCTGCTTTTGCCGACCGCTATTTTTTCGAGCTTCACTGCGCTCTGGATGCTGCTCGGCACCAGCAGTTTCACGTATGTGGACGACAGCGGGACTACTGAACTCACATTCGCTGGCGGAGTTCTGCTTTGTTTCGCCGGGATCTACTTGCCTGCGCAATTGCTTCGCCGGCTTTTCAAGTTGGAGATTGTTGAATGAAACTCACATCCAAAGCCATGCCTTCCTCGGACGGCTTCAAACAGAACCGCGTGGCGCATCTGGATGCGCTCTCGCAGATCAGCGAGGCGGCCGAGGCTGCGCGCCTTGGCGGAGGCGAGAATTCCCGTGCCCGTCACGAAAGCCGGGGCAAGATGTTGCCGCGACGCAGGGTGGCGAACCTGCTTGATCCTGGCTCTCCGTTTCTCGAGGTCGGCGCGACAGCGGCCCACAACATGTACGACAATGCAGCCCCGGCGGCGGGTGTTGTGGCCGGTATTGGCCGGGTGCATGGGCAAGAGGTCATGGTGGTCTGCAACGACGCCACCGTGAAGGGTGGCACTTACTATCCGATGACGGTCAAGAAACACCTGCGCGCGCAGGAGATCGCCGAGGAAAACCGTCTGCCGTGTATCTATCTGGTCGACAGCGGCGGTGCGAACCTACCGCAACAGGATGAGGTGTTCCCCGACCGCGACCACTTTGGCCGCATCTTTTACAATCAGGCGCGGATGTCGTCCAAAGGCATCCCGCAGATCGCGGTGGTCATGGGGTCATGTACGGCGGGTGGCGCTTATGTGCCTGCGATGTCAGACGTCACCATCATCGTCAAGGAACAGGGCACCATCTTCCTTGCGGGTCCGCCATTGGTGAAGGCCGCGACTGGAGAGGTGGTGAGCGCCGAGGATCTAGGTGGCGGTGATGTCCACACGCGCCTGTCCGGTGTGGCGGATTACCTGGCCGAGGATGACGCGCACGCACTGGCCTTGGCCCGACGCGCGGTGCAGTCGCTCAATATCACCAAGCCGCTGACGGTGAACTGGGCCAACCCCGAAGAGCCTGCCTATGACCCCGAAGAGATCCTGGGCGTGGTGCCGGGTGATCTGCGCACGCCTTATGACATCCGCGAGGTGATCGCGCGTCTGGTCGATGGCTCGCGTTTCGACGAGTTCAAGCCACGGTTTGGCGAGACACTGGTGACGGGCTTTGCCCACCTCAAAGGCTGCCCCATCGGCATCATCGCCAACAACGGCGTTCTGTTTTCCGAGGCCGCCCAAAAGGGCGCGCATTTTGTCGAGCTCTGCTCGCAGCGCAAGATCCCGCTGGTGTTCCTGCAAAACATCACCGGCTTCATGGTGGGCCGCAAATACGAAAACGAAGGCATCGCGCGGCATGGGGCCAAGATGGTGACCGCCGTGGCCTCGACCAATGTGCCCAAGATCACCATGCTGGTGGGTGGATCGTTCGGCGCGGGCAACTACGGCATGGCGGGGCGCGCCTATCAGCCGCGCTTCCTGTGGACCTGGCCCAACAGCCGCATCTCGGTCATGGGCGGCGAACAGGCTGCAGGCGTACTGGCCACCGTCAAACGCGATGCCATCGAGCGGCAGGGCGGCGCGTGGTCGGCCGAGGAAGAAGCCGAATTCAAGAGGCCCACGATTGAGATGTTCGAGGAACAAAGTCACCCGCTCTATGCCTCGGCGCGTCTGTGGGATGACGGCATCATCGACCCGCGCAAATCGCGTGATGTGCTGGCGCTCTCTCTCAGCGCCGCGTTGAACGCCCCGATCGAGGAGACACGTTTCGGCGTGTTCCGGATGTAAGATGAGCGTGGAATTGGAACAGGTCAAAGCGCGCTATCCAGAGGCCCAAACGTTCAAGTTTGGCGACAATCAGGCCCTGAGCGACGAATTGCTGGCCCTGGTTCGGGCTGGTGTAAAGACCGCAACCTGTGGTGCGCTCCGGGATTATCCGGAGGGAAGCGCTGACATGCCCAAACCGGGGCGCCGTGACATTGCCTTGGATTGGGCTGACCGTCCTGCTTTGGTCATTGAAACCTTGGACGTGTCCATCCACAGGTTTTGCGATGTAACCGAGAGTTTTGCTCTGGCCGAGGGCGAAGATGACACATTGGATGGGTGGCGCGACGGGCATCGCCGGTACTTTGAACGCAATGGCGGGTTTGATCCGGCCATGGAACTGGTCTGCGAGCGGTTTCGTCTGGTCGAAGATTTGGCAGCCAAGGGGTAAGAGATATGTTTGATACAATTCTGATCGCAAATCGTGGCGAGATTGCCTGCCGTGTGATGGACACAGCCCGCTCCATGGGTGTCAAAACCGTGGCCGTCTATTCCGATGCGGATGCTGCCGCGAAACATGTTGAAAAGGCGGATCGTGCCGTCCACATCGGCGGGCCTGCGCCCGCCGACAGCTACCTGCGCGGCGATGTGATTATTCAGGCCGCGCTGGAAACAGGCGCGCAGGCAATCCATCCCGGCTATGGCTTTCTGTCCGAGAACCCTGATTTCGTTGACGCGGTCGAGGCGGCAGGGCTGACCTTTATCGGTCCGTCTGCCAAGGCGATCCGGGCTATGGGGCTCAAGGACGCGGCCAAGGCGTTGATGGAAGAGGCGGGCGTTCCGGTTGTCCCCGGTTATCATGGCGCCAATCAGGAGCCCGCATTCCTGGCAGAACAGGCGGCGCAAATCGGTTATCCGGTTCTGATCAAGGCCGTTGCGGGCGGCGGTGGCAAGGGGATGCGCCTGGTCGAAGACCCCGCTGACTTCACTGCGGCACTTGAGAGTGCCCAGGGAGAGGCAACCACGGCCTTTGGCAACCCCGATGTGCTGATCGAAAAGTTCGTGCAAAAGCCGCGCCATATCGAGGTGCAGGTCTTTGGCGACGGCACCCATGCGGTGCATCTGTTCGAACGCGACTGCTCGCTGCAACGGCGCCATCAAAAGGTGATCGAAGAAGCGCCCGCGCCTGGTATGACCGCCGAGATGCGTGAGGCGATGGGGCAGGCAGGGGTTCTTGCCGCCGAGGCCATCGGGTATTCCGGGGCAGGCACGGTTGAGTTCATCGTCGATGGCTCGGGCGGGGGAACGGGCGGGCTGCACCCGGATCACTTCTGGTTCATGGAAATGAACACGCGCTTGCAGGTTGAACATCCTGTGACCGAGGAAATCACCGGCGTGGATCTTGTGGAATGGCAGTTGCGGGTCGCCTCGGGCGAGTCCTTGCCTGCTCAACAATCGGACTTGAGCTTCAAGGGCCACGCGTTTGAGGCGCGGATCTATGCCGAAGATGTGCCAAAGGGGTTCCTCCCTGCAACCGGTACACTGACCCATCTGGAGTTCCCCGAAGATGCGCGCGTCGACAGCGGTGTGCGTGCGGGCGATGCGATCAGCCCCTGGTATGATCCGATGATCGCCAAGGTGACGGTGTACGGCCCCACCCGTGGTGCCGCCCTGCGCAAGTTGGAACGTGCCTTGCGCTGGACCGATGTGGGCGGGACGGTGACCAATGTCTCGTTCCTGAGTGTGCTGTCGGCGCAGCCTGACTTTGTGGCTGGCAACATGGACACCGGTCTGATCGACCGCGAGTTGGAGACGTTGACGCCTGCGCCGGTGGCGTGCACCAAGGCGCGCTCGATTGCGGCATTGGCGGCTTTGGGGCTGACCGATGGGGCGGGCGACGAGGGTGGCTTCACCCTCTGGGGTCCGCTTGGTTGGGACGTGACGCTGACCCATCATGACGAGACATTCGAGGCCCGCGTTCTGGCAGATGGGCCCGAGAGTTTCACAGTGGCGCTGCCGGATGTGACCCATCACGTCAGCCGCCGCGATGGCACCTGGTGGGTGGATGCCACCAAGGTGCAGGCGCGCGTGTCGCACGTTGGCGATGAGATCACGGTGTTCTGGGGCAATGGCTATCGCTTCACGGTGCCAGACCCGCTGGACCGTGATGCCAGTGCGGGCGGCGACGGCAACGTGATCGAGGCGCCAATGCCCGGTCTGGTCAAGGCGGTCTTTGCTGAAGCGGGTCAAACCGTGAGCGAAGGTGATCGTTTGGCCATTCTGGAAGCGATGAAGATGGAACATTCGCTGCTGGCAGCGCGTGACGGGGTCGTGGCCGAAGTTTTAACCGAGGCGGGGGCTCAGGTTGAAGCCGGGGCTGCTCTGGTACGGTTGGAAGAGGAATAAGGTGGGACCATCGCCCCGGGCGGGCGGTGGTTCTTCCGTATTTGGAACAAAAAG
Source organism: Falsiruegeria mediterranea M17 (assembly GCF_900302455.1). GTDB lineage: Bacteria > Pseudomonadota > Alphaproteobacteria > Rhodobacterales > Rhodobacteraceae > Falsiruegeria > Falsiruegeria mediterranea. The sequence continues at coordinate 124,967 of NZ_ONZG01000002.1, read as the reverse complement.
AAGCAGGGGGCATGCGTCATGGGTGACCGGGTCGAGATATTCGAGATGGGTCCGCGGGATGGGCTGCAGAACGAAAAGCGTGAGATTCCGGTGGCCGAGAAGATCGCGCTGGTTGATTGCCTCAGCCGCGCGGGCTTTCGCCGGATCGAGGTGGCCAGTTTTGTCTCTCCCAAATGGGTGCCGCAGATGGCAGGCTCGGGCGAGGTTTTGGGCGGCATAACCCGAGCCGAGGGCGTGAGTTATGCAGCGCTGACACCGAATATGCGCGGTTATCAGGATGCCGTGGCGGCCAAAGCGGACGAGATCGCGGTTTTTGCCAGTGCGTCTGAAGGGTTCTCCAAGGCCAACATCAACGCCACCATCGCCGAGAGCATCGAGCGGTTTGTGCCGATCCTTGAGGCCGCGCGAGAAATCGGCTTGCCGGTGCGGGGCTATGTCTCTTGCGTGACCGACTGCCCCTTTGACGGGCCAACCCCGCCGGGGCAGGTGGCCGAGGTTGCTGGGCGGCTGTTGGATCTGGGCTGCTATGAGGTCTCGTTGGGGGATACCATCGGGCAGGGCACGCCCGAGAGCATCACAGCGATGCTGGGTGCGGTTCTGGATCGGGTGCCCGCAGATAAGCTGGCTGGGCATTACCACGATACCGCTGGCCGGGCGCTGATCAACATCGATGCTTCGCTGGAGTTGGGAGTGCGTGTCTTTGATGCGGCCGTTGGTGGTTTGGGCGGCTGCCCCTACGCGCCGGGCGCGGCGGGCAATGTGGCGACCGAGGCCGTTGTGAAACACCTGACCGACCAAGGCTATGAAACCGGTTTGGACATGGCGGTTCTGGATGAGGCGGCACAGATGGCCCGCATGATGCGGACAGGGTGAATGCCGGTCCTGATGTCTCTCATGGGTTTACCGGGCGTGGGCAAATCCACGATTGCCAAACAGGTGGCCGACGGCACTGGCGCGCTGTGGCTGTGGATTGATCAGATCGAGGTGGCGATGAAGGCCTCTCGCATGGTGACGGATGATCTGGCCGATGGGGGATATGCTGCGGCACAGGCCGTGGCCAAAGGGGCCTTGCGCCAAGGGTTTGACGTCATCGCGGACTGTGTGAACCCGATCGCGCTGACGCATGCAGCCTGGCGGGCGGTGGCGGATGATACGGGCGCCCTTTTGGTCACTGTTGAGCTCACGTGCTCGGATCAGGACGTGCATCGCCGCAGGATCGAAACGCGGCAGGTCGATCTGCCGGGCTGGGTTGGTCCCGACTGGCAGGCGGTGCAAGACCGCGCGTATGAGCCGATGCCGGATGCGGATGTGACATTGGACACAGGCCTGACCTCGGTCGAGGCCGCCGTTGAAAGATTGAGCCGGGCCCTTGAGGCGGCGAAACAGGAGACTTGAGCATGTTTGAGACCATCGACCTTTCGACCGACGCACGCGGCGTTGCGACGCTGACCCTGAACCGGGTGGACAAGCACAATGCGATGTCGGCGCAGATGCTGGCCGAGTTGACGCAGGCGGCAGGACAGCTGGCGGCAGATGATGCCGTGCGGGTTGTTGTGCTGACGGGGGCGGGCAAGTCGTTCTGCGCGGGCGGCGATCTGGCCTGGATGCAGGCTCAGATGGCGGCAGATTCCCAAACCCGCTTTGTCGAGGCGCGCAAGCTGGCCGAGATGCTGCAGGCGCTCAACACCCTGCCGAAACCGCTGATCGGCGCCTTGCAGGGCAATGCCTTTGGCGGGGGTGTGGGCATGGCTTCGGTCTGTGACATCGCCATCGGGGTCGATACGCTCAAAATGGGGCTCACCGAAACCCGCTTGGGGATCATCCCGGCCACAATCGGGCCCTATGTCATCTCGCGCATGGGCGAGGCACGGGCGCGGCGTGTGTTCATGTCCGGTCGCATTTTTGGCGCGGCCGAGGCGGTTGAGCTGGGTCTTTTGGCAAAGACAGTTCCGACCGAGGATCTGGCAGCGGCGGTCGAGGCGGAGGTGACGCCGTACCTCAGCTGTGCGCCGGGGGCTGTGGCAGCGGCCAAACAGCTGACCCGAGAGCTGGGACCGCGTATCGATGATGCGGTGATCGACACCACGATCCAGGCCCTTGTTGACCGATGGGAAACCGACGAGGCGGCCGAGGGGATCGGAGCGTTTTTCGACAAACGCAAACCCAACTGGGTTTGAGGTAAAGGTGAATCTGGCCCTACTCTTTTTAAGCAGGCTGGGGGAATCACATAAAGTTTTGCTGCCGTGACCGGACCAAAGGTGCCATGCCACGGGACGCGGCAGCAAAATTCGCTAAACCCTTCTGATCGCGGCAATCTGTCGAAAGACTGCCGCTTTTCCTCTCTTCCTTGCCGGAAAGGCCAAGTTGCATACGTTCCGGCGGTGAATCGAGGGGATACCCTCCATTCCCCCATTTTTCCTTTGCGGCAATTCGACAGGGTTTCGCGCCCTCCCATTGGTTGACGCTCTGGTGTGGCACGGGTAGAGAATGACCAGTCAACACGCCAATTGACGGCGCGCCAACACGTGGTGCGCAGGAAAGGAGCCACTCGTGGAAGAGCTGTTGCGGGAGTACCTCCCGATCCTGGTGTTTCTGGCCGTCGCTGTCGGCCTTGGCATCGTTCTGATTCTGGCCGCGGTCATCCTGGCCGTGCGCAACCCGGACCCCGAAAAGGTAAGTGCCTACGAATGCGGTTTCAACGCCTTCGACGACGCGCGCATGAAATTTGACGTCCGGTTCTACCTCGTCTCGATCCTTTTCATCATCTTTGATCTGGAAATCGCGTTCCTGTTCCCTTGGGCCGTCGGCTTCAAGGACATCAGCGACGTGGGATTCTGGTCGATGATGGTGTTCCTGGGCGTTCTGACCATCGGTTTTGCCTATGAGTGGAAGAAGGGGGCCCTGGAATGGGAGTGATGACCGGAGCCAACACGGCAGGCGTCGACAAGGAAGTCGCCACCCAGGCCCTGAATGCCGAGCTGCAGGACAAAGGGTTCCTGCTGACCTCGACCGAGGACATCATCAACTGGGCCCGCACGGGCTCGCTGCACTGGATGACGTTCGGTCTGGCCTGCTGCGCGGTTGAGATGATGCACACCTCGATGCCGCGGTACGATGCCGAACGCTTTGGCATTGCACCCCGTGCGTCCCCGCGTCAGTCGGACGTGATGATCGTTGCCGGCACCTTGACCAACAAGATGGCCCCGGCGCTGCGCAAGGTCTACGACCAGATGCCCGAGCCGCGTTACGTGATCTCGATGGGATCCTGTGCCAATGGGGGCGGGTACTATCACTACTCCTACTCGGTGGTGCGTGGCTGTGACCGCATCGTCCCCGTGGACATCTACGTTCCCGGTTGCCCGCCGACGGCCGAGGCCCTGCTTTATGGCCTGATGCAGCTGCAACGCAAAATCCGCCGCACGGGGACGATCGTACGATGAGTGAAGCCTTGAAAGAACTGGGCACGCATATCGAGCTCAAGCGGAGTGACTGTGTGCTGGCATGGGATGTGACCCATGACGAGCTGAATGTGGACGTTACACCGTCGAACATCGTTGGGCTGATCGAGTTTCTGAAATCCGACCCGACCTGCAAGTTCTCGACGCTGGTGGATATCACCGGTGTGGATTACCCCGAGCGCGCCAAGCGTTTTGATGTCGTCTATCACCTGCTGTCGATGTACCAGAACCAGCGCATCCGCCTGCGGGTGTCGATCCGCGAGGACGACATGGTTCCCTCGATCATCGATGTTCACCCGTCGGCCAACTGGTTCGAGCGCGAGGTGTTCGACATGTTCGGCATCCTGTTCACCGGGCACCCCGATCTGCGTCGCATCCTGACCGACTATGGCTTTCGCGGCTATCCGCTGCGCAAGGATTTCCCCACAACCGGCTATACCGAGGTCCGCTATGACGAGGCGCAAAAACGCGTTGTCTATGAACCCGTCAGCCTGGTGCAGGAATATCGTCAGTTTGACTTCATGAGCCCTTGGGAAGGTGCGGAATACATTTTGCCGGGGGACGAAAAACAGGAGGCCAAGTGATGGGAACCATCGTCTGGATCATCTTTGTCATTGCGACGGTCATACCGATGCTCAAGTTGCTGCCCCATTTCGGCATCAACAAATACTGGGCGGCGGCCTGTGTGGTCCCATTGGGGGTGCTGGTGCTGCTTTGGGTCATGGCGATGAAGTTGCAGGAGCTTGACCGCAGATGATGGCGTTTCTTGGTGAGTTGGCGGCTCTTGGTGTTCTGGGTGTCCTGCTGGCAGGCGCCGCAGCCAAGGCGGCCCAAGCAGAAAAGGCCCGGGTTCGGGTCAAGGCAAAGGCCAAATCGCGCAACGCGCGGCGGAAAGGGTGACGATGGCGTTGGACATGACAACAGCCCTGGAACAGGTGAACGCGGCGGCCGAGGCCTACTGCGAGGCGCTGAACAAGGCGGACGGCGATGCGTTGGATGCGCTGTGTCATGACCGGTTCCTGATGACCTGGGTCAAGGACGATGGCACCCCACGCTTCCTGAACAAGGAAAAGTTCGTGGGTGGTATCCACACATTGGATGCCGACAAGGACGCGCCCTTGTTCGAGGTGATCTCGGTCGATGTCGAAGGCCCTGACATGGCCCACGTCAAACTGTGGGTCGACATGCCGCCCCGGCGGTATCTGGATTACCTGGGCTTTTTCCGGGTCGAAGGCGAATGGCGCCTGATTACAAAACTGTTCCGCGTGGCCGAAGGCCCCGAACTGTAAAGGAAACGCCGGGGTCACCCCGGACAGGAGAGACACGGATGATGGACGGCAGCAAGGGCTTCGACGACGCTCTGACGGGCGAGCAGAAGATCCGCAACTTCAACATCAACTTTGGTCCCCAGCACCCGGCGGCGCACGGCGTGCTGCGGTTGGTTCTGGAACTGGACGGCGAGATCGTGGAACGCTGCGACCCGCACATCGGTTTGCTGCACCGTGGCACCGAAAAGCTGATGGAAAGCCGCACCTATCTGCAGAACCTGCCGTATTTCGACCGTCTGGATTACGTGGCACCGATGAACCAGGAACACGCCTGGTGTCTGGCCATCGAAAAACTGACCGGGGTCGAGGTGCCGCGCCGTGCCTCGCTGATCCGGGTGCTCTATTCCGAGATCGGCCGCATCCTGAACCACCTGCTGAACGTGACCACTCAGGCGATGGACGTGGGCGCGCTGACGCCGCCGCTCTGGGGGTTTGAAGAGCGTGAAAAACTGATGGTGTTCTATGAACGTGCCTGTGGTGCACGTTTGCACGCAGCCTATTTCCGCCCCGGTGGCGTGCATCAGGACCTGCCGGACGACCTGCTAGACGATATCGAGGCCTGGAGCCACGAGTTCCCGGCCGTTATGGACGACATCGACGGTCTGCTGACCGAAAACCGCATTTTCAAACAGCGCAACGCCGATATCGGCGTCGTGACCGAGGAAGACATCCAGAAGTATGGCTTCTCGGGTGTGATGGTGCGCGGTTCGGGCCTAGCTTGGGATTTGCGCCGCGCGCAGCCCTATGAATGCTACAACGAGTTTGAATTCCAGGTGCCCGTGGGCAAGAACGGCGACTGCTATGACCGTTACCTGGTGCGGATGGAAGAGATGCGCCAGTCGCTGCACATCATCCGGCAGGCCATCGCCAAGCTGCGCGATTGCCCGGGCGATGTTCTGGCGCGCGGCAAGATCACCCCGCCGAAACGCTCGGACATGAAAACCTCGATGGAAAGCCTGATCCACCACTTCAAGCTATACACCGAAGGGTTCCACGTGCCTGCGGGCGAGGTCTATGCCGCTGTCGAGGCCCCCAAGGGCGAATTCGGCGTCTATCTGGTCGCCGATGGCACCAACAAGCCGTATCGCGCCAAGCTGCGCGCGCCGGGCTTCCTGCACCTGCAGGCGATGGATCACGTGGCCAAGGGGCATCAGCTTGCCGATGTGGCCGCAATCATCGGCACCATGGACGTCGTGTTCGGGGAGATCGACCGATGATCCGGGGCGCTCTGGCCTCCCTTGGTCTGGTCGCGGTCCTTGCAGGCTGCGAAACCACGACATCGGGCGGGGGCACGATCACACCAGAGATGCGCCAGGACTATCTGGTTGCGGTGGCAACCGTGGGCTGCGTTCTGCGCGACGAACGCCAATATGGCGCTATCGATTTCCAGGCGGGCCTGACCCGCGAGCAAACGGTTGCAATCACCTCGGACTATGTCGCACGCGGCAAGGCCCAACGGGTCGATGATGGCAACTCTATCCGTATCACCACCGGACCTTGCGCGGCCTGACGGGAACAAGAAGGACTACGAAACACCATGCTACGCCGTCTGCATCCCGAACAACCCGAAAGCTTTGCTTTCACCCCGGCCAATCAGGCCTGGGCCGAAGGGCAGATCACCAAATACCCCGAAGGCCGCCAGGCCAGCGCGATCATTCCGCTGTTGTGGCGCGCGCAAGAGCAAGAGGGCTGGCTGACCCGGCCCGCCATCGAAGCCGTCGCCGACATGCTGGACATGGCCTATATCCGCGCGCTCGAAGTGGCTTCGTTCTACTTCATGTTTCAGCTGCAACCGGTTGGTTCCGTTGCGCATATTCAGATCTGTGGCACGACCTCGTGCATGATCTGCGGGGCCGAGGATCTGATCGCCGTCTGCCAGGAAAAGATCGCGGCCAAGCCACATGTGGTCTCGGCCGATGGCAAGTTCAGCTGGGAAGAGGTGGAGTGCCTGGGCTCGTGCACCAACGCGCCCATGGCCCAGATCGGCAAAGACTACTACGAAGACCTGACAGCCGAGAAGTTCGGCCAGCTCATCGACGAACTGGCGGCGGGCAAAGTGCCCACACCCGGTCCCCAGAACGGTCGCTATGGCGCCGAGCCGCTGAGCGGTTTGACCAGCCTGACGGACTACGACAGCGGCCGCACGCAGTATAACGCATCCGTGCAATTGGCGGCGGACATTGGCGATACGGTCAAGCGCATCGACGGCACCGAAGTGCCGCTGCTGACACCTTGGCTCAACGATGCCAAGGCACCCGCGACTAAAAAGCCAAAGGCCAAGCCTGCACCTCAAAAGGCTGCCGCGCCCGAGGTTGAGGCAGAAGCGGAGGCGGGCGACAAGCCTGCGACTCTGGACGCGGCCCGCGATGGTAAGGCCGATGACCTGAAGATGATCAAGGGCGTTGGTCCCAAGCTGGAAGGTGCGCTGAACGGCATCGGTATTTTCCACTACGACCAGATTGCTGCATGGACAGAGGCTGAAGTGGCTTGGGCGGACCAGAACCTGGTCGGCTTCAAAGGCCGCGTCAGCCGTGATGATTGGGTGGCACAGGCCAAACTGCTCGCCACCGGAGAGGAAACAGAGTTCGCAAAGCGGGCCAAAGAAGACGGGACTTACGAAGAAGACACATAAACGGGAAGGGAGACCCACATCATGACGAAAGCGACAGACGAGGCAGGCTGCAAGGCACGCAGCTGGAGGTTATCCGCCTATGGCGGCGTAGTGTTGGCAGTTTTGTTCATGCTTGTGGGGAACGCCGGGATCGTATCAGCAGCCATTGGGGGCGTTGTCGGATTTGTCGTGTTGGGCTTTGTGCTGACACGCTTTCTGTGCCCCGAGGGTCAGCAGGATATGGCGTCTGCAGCACCTGCTCCGACACCGGAACCCGCGGCAGAGCCCGTGGTAGAAGCGGCACCAGAGCCTGCGCCCGAGCCAGAGCCTGAGCCGGAGGCAACACCCGAGCCGGAGCCAGTGGCCGCGACCGAGGCCACCCCGGATCCGACACCCGTTTCGGCCAGCTCGCTGGTGAAACCGTCAAAAGAGCTGCCAGGCCAGGTTGAATTGGCCAACCGCAAGGGCAGCTGGACATACAAAGGAAACGCCTCTGCTTAATCCGCAGGGATCAACGATACGAAGAAGATGAACACGGAACAGGACAAAGCCATCGCCCAAAAGGGCCGCCACATCGGACTGGTTATCGCCGGAACGATGGTGCTGTGGGTTGTCATGACCCTGTTTGTCGGTCCGGCCATTGGATTGGCCGGGCGCTATGCGCTGCTTTTCGATTTCGCCGCCTTGGCGGGGTTTGTCTATGCAGTGATCAACATCATTCAACTCTGGCGGATGCGTCAGGCCAGTGAACAAGACAGGCAAAGGTAGGCACGCGATGCTGAAGGATCAGGACCGGATCTTTACCAACCTCTACGGGATGCATGACCGTACGCTCAAGGGCGCGCAGATGCGTGGCCATTGGGATGGTACCGCCGGTATCATCGAAAAGGGGCGTGACTGGATCGTCCAGAATATGAAGGATTCCGGTCTGCGTGGACGCGGCGGAGCGGGTTTTCCCACGGGTTTGAAATGGTCCTTCATGCCCAAGGAAAGCGATGGTCGTCCAGCTTACCTGGTTGTGAACGCGGATGAATCTGAGCCAGGGACCTGTAAAGACCGCGAGATCATGCGCCATGATCCGCATACTTTGATCGAAGGCTGCTTGATCGCGTCCTTCGCAATGAACGCACACGCCTGTTACATCTACATTCGCGGCGAATACATCCGTGAACGCGAGGCGTTGCAGGCCGCGATTGACGAGGCTTATGACGCGGGCCTGTTGGGCAAGAACGCCGCCGGTTCGGGCTGGGACTTTGATCTGTTCCTGCACCATGGGGCGGGCGCCTATATCTGCGGCGAGGAAACTGCGCTGATCGAAAGTCTTGAAGGCAAGAAGGGCATGCCCCGCATGAAGCCGCCGTTCCCGGCCGGCGCGGGTCTGTATGGCTGCCCGACCACCGTGAATAACGTGGAATCCATTGCTGTCGTGCCGACGATCTTGCGTCGTGGCGCGGATTGGTTCAGCTCCTTCGGGCGTCCGAACAATGCGGGCACAAAGCTCTTTGGCATCTCGGGGCACGTCAACAATCCTTGCGTGGTTGAAGAGGCGATGTCGATTTCCTTCGAGGAACTGATCGACAAACATTGCGGTGGCATTCGCGGCGGCTGGGACAACCTCAAGGCCGTGATCCCGGGCGGCTCGTCGGTGCCTTGCGTGACCGGCGAGAACATGCGCGACGCGATCATGGATTTCGACGCGCTCAAGGAAAAAGGCTCGTCGCTGGGGACCGCTGCGGTCATCGTGATGGACAAGCAGACCGACATCATCAAGGCGATCTGGCGTTTGTCCAAGTTCTACAAACACGAAAGCTGCGGTCAGTGCACACCTTGCCGTGAAGGCACCGGCTGGATGATGCGGGTGATGGATCGTCTGGTCAAAGGAGAGGCCGAGGTCGAAGAGATCGACATGCTCCTGAGCGTGACCAAACAGGTCGAGGGCCACACCATCTGTGCCCTTGGCGATGCGGCGGCTTGGCCGATCCAGGGTCTGATCAAGAACTTCCGCGAGGAAATCGAAGACCGGATCAAGGCCAAGCGCACTGGTCGCATGGGGGCGATGGCGGCCGAGTAAAGGAGGAGACGATGGAAGGTTTTGCAGAATATTCCCACGCGATTGCGTCGTTGGTGCTGTTCACGCTGGTCGTGCTGGCACTCTCGCCGTTTTCGGCGCTTGCCAAAGCGGGCAAGGGGCTGGCACCGGGTGCCACGCCCGAACAGGACTATTCCGACAACGCCTATCGTCTGAACCGGGCGTATCTGAACGGCACCGAAACGCTGCCCGCGTTTGTGGCCGTGACGGTCGCAGCAATGCTGGCCGGGGCAAGCCCGTTCTGGGTCAACCTACTGGCATCGGTTGTTCTGGTCTCGCGGATCATCATGCTGGTGATCCATCTGCGCGGAATTGGACAGCCCAACAACGGTCCGCGTTCGGTCTTCTACGTCCTGGGGTGGGCCTGCATGGTGGCGCTTGGGATTATGGCATTGGTGGCGGTGTTTTGATGCAACCTGACGGATATCAACTGGCCGAGCTGAACGTCGGCCGCCTGCTGGCACCGACGGATGATCCGCGCGTGGCCGAGTTCATGGCGAACCTGGATCGTGTGAACGGTCTGGGCAAGCGGATGCCCGGATTTGTCTGGATGATGGAAGGCTCGGGCGAGCCCGGCACCGGAAACACCGAAAACAGCATCGGCGATGATCCGCAGTTCGTGGCCAACCTGACGGTTTGGAAGGATGCACCCAGCCTGGAAAAATTCGTCTGGGGCACAATCCACAAGCAATTCTATGAGCGCCGCCAGGAATGGTTCGAGGTTCTGGGCGCCATGCATTTCGTCATGTGGTGGGTGCCCGAGGGGCATGAGCCGACGTTGGACGAGGCCATGGAACGGCTTGAGCATTTGCGCACGCACGGCGCGACCGAACATGCCTTTGACTGGTCCACCCTTACGGACGCCAACATGTGGCAAACCCACGGCTGCTCCCATGTGGCGGCGGAGTGACCAAAACGATGAAACACATATTCACCAGCCAACCCAGGGATCTGGGCACAGCCCATAGGAGGACACTGACATGAAGACCACCCGTCTTGCCCTGCTGGGCATATTGTGCGCGGCTGTGGCGGTTGCCGGATGCAACCGCAAGAAAAACGCAGTTAACTTGATCACTTATGATGGCATCGAGTTCCGTACCGATGCACAGCCGGTCGACAAGAAAGCCTCTCTGGCCGACTTCTATGTTCGCGTCGAAGGTGCAGCGATCTCGGTGGACTCGGCGCGCAAGGCCGGTCGAGACCGTGCGTACCGCTATTGTATCGAGAACTATGGCACCTCGGACATCGAGTGGGCCGTCGGTCCGGACGCCGATCCGGCGCAGCTGCAGTTGGTTGATGGGGCGCTGACCTTCCGCGGGACCTGTGGCCGACCATGATCCGCGCATTGGCATATCCTTGCTCATCTGAGGGGCTGTTATTGAATAGCAGCCCGGATGCGGGTCGTTTTGGATCATCCAAAACGAAAGGGAATGTCATGTCCGTTATCAAGTATGCCGTTTTTGCGACCCTGGTCGCTCTGCCTGCCTCGGTCCCCGCTGCGGCCCAGGCCAAACCGCCTCTGCGCGAGGTGAGCGAGATCGACAACGAACTCTACTACATCGCCATCGCCAACGAAATCGCCGAGATTTGCAACGGCATCAGTGGCCGCCGGATGAAAGCGATCGGCGTGATGTGGGGACTGCGGTCCAAGGCCAACAAGCTGGGCTATTCGGACGATGAAATCCGGGCCTATGTGGAATCCGATACTGAAAAGGACCGTATGCGCGCCAAGGGCGAGAGCTATCTGGCCGCCAACGGTGCGAAATACGGACAACCTGAAACCTTCTGTGCGCTTGGTCGCGCAGAGATCAATAAAAACAGCGCGATCGGCGTGTATTTGAGGGCGAAATAGACCATGTCTGACCTCCGCAAGATCAATATCGATGGGCAAGAGCTCGAAGTGGACGGCGCGATGACCCTGATCCAGGCCTGTGAGCAGGCCGGGGTCGAGGTGCCGCGGTTCTGTTATCACGAGCGTCTGTCCATCGCGGGCAACTGCCGCATGTGCCTGGTCGAGGTTGTGGGCGGTCCGCCCAAGCCTGCCGCCTCATGTGCGATGCAGGTGCGCGATCTGCGTCCTGGCCCCGAAGGTCAGGCGCCGGTGGTCAAGACAAACTCGCCCATGGTCAAGAAGGCCCGCGAAGGGGTGATGGAGTTCATGCTCATAAACCACCCGCTGGATTGCCCGATCTGCGATCAGGGCGGCGAGTGTGATCTGCAGGATCAGGCGATGGCCTATGGCATCTCGGCGACCCGTTTCAAAGAAGCCAAGCGTGCGGTCGACGATCTGGACCTCGGCCCGCTGGTGTCCACCGCGATGACCCGCTGCATCAGCTGCACCCGCTGTGTGCGCTTCACGACCGAGGTCGCGGGCATCACCCAGATGGGCCAAACCGGTCGCGGTGAAGATGCCGAGATCACCAGCTATCTGAACGAAACGCTGGTCTCGAACCTGCAGGGCAACATCATCGACCTGTGCCCGGTTGGCGCGCTGACGTCGAAACCATACGCCTTTACCGCGCGCCCGTGGGAGCTGACCAAGACCGAAAGCATCGATGTCATGGACGCCCTGGGTTCGAACATCCGCGTCGATACCAAGGGCCGTGAAGTGATGCGTTTCCTGCCGCGCAACCATGACGGCGTGAACGAGGAATGGATCAGCGACAAGACCCGCTTTGTCTGGGACGGGTTGCGCCGACAGCGTCTGGACCGCCCTTACGTGCGCGTTGACGGCAAGCTGAAGCCTGCAAGCTGGCCCGAGGCTCTGGCCGCTGCGGCCAAGGCGATCAACGGAGCCGAAAAACTGGCCGGTCTGGTTGGCGATCTGGCTTCGGTCGAGGCGACATTTGCGCTGAAGCAACTGGTCGAGGGTAAAGGCGGCGTTGTGGAATGCCGCACCGACGGTGCAAAGCTGCCAGCGGGCAACCGTGGCGCCTATGCCGGGACCGCGGCCATCGAGGACATCGACAGCGCCGAGCGCATCCTGCTGATCGGCACTGACCCTCGTAACGAGGCGCCGGTGCTGAACGCGCGTATTCGCAAAGCCTGGATCCACGGGGCCGAGGTCGCGCTGGTCGGTCAGGCTGTCGATCTGACCTATGACTATGCCCATATGGGTGAGGACCGCGCCGCGCTGCAAAAGGTTGTCGACATGGGCGGAGATGACGAAATCAAGGCCAAGCGCTCGCTGGTGATCGTGGGGCAGGGCGCCCTGCAAGAGGCGGACGGCGCGGCTGTTCTGGCCGCGGCCCAGGCGGTTGCGACCAACACCGAAAGCGGTTTGTTGATCCTGCACACTGCTGCATCCCGCGTCGGTGCCATGGATGTAGATGCGACCAACGAAGGTGGTATGGACGCGATCAGCGAAGCGGACGTGATCTATAACCTTGGTGCCGACGAGGTCGAAATCGGAGACGGTGCCTTTGTTATCTATCAGGGCAGCCATGGCGACCGTGGCGCGCATCGCGCCGACGTGATCCTGCCCGGTGCGGCCTATACCGAAGAGAACGGCCTGTTTGTGAACACCGAAGGCCGCCCGCAGTTGGCCCTGCGCGCCGGATTTGCGCCAGGTGAGGCCAAGGAGAACTGGGCTATCCTGCGCGCATTGAGCGCGGAAACCGGTGAAGCACTGCCGTACGACAGCCTCGCACAACTTCGCCAGGCACTGGTTGCGGCTGTCCCGCATCTGGCCCGGATCGACGAGGTCGTCGAAAATGAAGTGCAGGCACTGAACGCGGGCCCGCTTGGCAAGGCGACCTTCCGCACTGCGGTCAAGGATTTCTACCTGACCAACCCGATTGCCCGCGCATCCGAGCTGATGGCTGAACTGTCGGCCGGGGCCAAGGCGCGCTCCGCGGAGCAGATTGCGGCAGAATGATCCGGATCGCACTCATATCCCTGATCGCATTGGCGGCTTGTGACGAGCAGGCCGGTGATACGGTGACACGGTTCTCGCCTGACTATCAGGGCGTTGAAACCTCGCTCCTGGACGGGGATCTGGTGCAATTCGATGTGACAATGACAGGCGCCCGCAACGAACGGGATGTGGACGCCTATGCCGAATGTGCGGCGGCGCAGTATGCGCTGATCCGTGGCTACGGCTTTGCGCGGCATTTGCGCACAAACATGAATGAAAAAGGTGGCGTGTGGTCGGCGGATGCTGTTTACACCATCTCGTCATCATTACCCCGTGGGTTGGATACCATCGACGCCGAAGTCGTGGTCGCCAATTGCGCGGAAAACGGAATACCCACGGTGTGAGGACCTATGGCTGAATTCTTTAACACCCCAGGCGGCATCGCCGTGATTATCCTGGCGCAAGTGCTTGCAGTTGTTGCCTTTGTGATGATCTCGCTGCTCTTTCTGGTTTACGGCGACCGCAAGATCTGGGCAGCGGTTCAGATGCGTCGGGGCCCCAACGTCGTGGGCGTCTATGGCCTGCTGCAATCGGTGGCGGACGCGCTGAAATATGTGGTCAAAGAGGTGGTGATCCCCGCCGGTGCCGACCGCACCGTGTTTATCCTGGCACCGCTGACCTCGTTCGTTCTGGCAATGATTGCCTGGGCGGTGATCCCGTTCAACGATGGTTGGGTTCTGTCGGACATCAACGTCGCGATCCTCTATGTCTTCGCTGTCTCCTCGCTTGAGGTTTATGGCGTGATCATGGGCGGTTGGGCCTCGAACTCGAAATACCCGTTCCTGGGATCGCTGCGGTCAGCCGCGCAGATGATCTCGTACGAGGTGTCCATCGGTCTGATCATCATCGGCGTGATCCTGTCGACCGGTTCGATGAACTTTGGCGACATCGTGCGCGCGCAAGACGGCAATCTGGGCCTGTTCAACTGGTACTGGCTGCCGCATTTCCCGATGGTCTTCCTGTTCTTCATCTCGGCACTGGCCGAGACCAACCGACCCCCATTCGACCTGCCTGAAGCGGAATCCGAACTGGTGGCCGGGTATCAGGTGGAATATTCGGCAACCCCATTCCTGTTGTTCATGGCAGGTGAATACATCGCGATCTTCCTGATGTGTGCGCTGACCACGCTCTTGTTCTTTGGGGGCTGGCTGTCGCCGATCCCCGGATTGCCCGATGGCGTGCTGTGGATGGTCGCCAAGATGGCGTTCTTCTTCTTCCTCTTCGCGATGGTCAAGGCGATCACGCCACGCTACCGCTATGACCAGCTGATGCGCCTGGGCTGGAAAGTGTTCCTGCCGTTCTCGCTGGGTTGGGTGGTTTTCGTGGCCTTTGCGGCAAAATTCGACTGGTTCTGGGGGGCATTCGCCCGCTGGAGTGTAGGGGGCTGATCATGGCAAACATCGACTACACCCGCGCCGCCAAATATTTCCTGCTACAGGATTTCTGGGTCGGCATGAAACTGGGGCTGAAGTATTTCTTCGCGCCCAAGGCAACGATCAACTACCCGCATGAAAAGGGGCCTCTGTCGCCCCGCTTCCGGGGTGAACACGCGCTGCGCCGCTATCCCAACGGCGAAGAACGCTGTATCGCCTGCAAACTGTGCGAGGCGGTCTGCCCGGCACAGGCGATCACCATCGACGCGGAACCGCGCGAAGACGGTAGCCGCCGCACGACGCGCTATGACATCGACATGACCAAATGCATCTACTGCGGCTTCTGCCAAGAGGCTTGCCCGGTGGATGCCATCGTCGAGGGGCCGAATTTCGAATTCGCTACTGAGACCCGCGAAGAGTTGTTCTATGACAAGGACAAGCTGTTGGCGAACGGCGAGCGGTGGGAAGCCGAAATTGCCCGCAACCTGGAAATGGATGCGCCCTACCGATGACCGACCCGAAAAACCCGTTCGAGATGATGATGAAGCAGGCGCAGGACATGGCCAAGGCCATGAACCCCGCGCTTGAAAACTTCTCGCCCACCGACGCCTTCAAAGGGTTCGAAGCCATGTGGCCGACCATGCCCAAAGAGGTGATGGAGATGATGTTTGGCAACACCGTCAACAAGGACGGGCTGGATGCCAAGACACGTCTGTTGATTACGTTGGCAGGGTTGACCATGCAGGGCGCGCAGGCGGATTCAGCTGTGCGCCAAACGGTGCGCCACGCGGTCGAGGCGGGCGCCAAGAAACAAGAGATCGTTGAAACGATCGGACAGATGTCGGTGTTTGCCGGCATTCCGGCCATGACCCGCGCACTGGAGTTGGCGCAAGAGGTCATGGGCGAAGAAGGGGACAGCGAAACATGAGTGTATTTGCCTTTTACCTATTCGCGATCAGCGCGATCACCGGGGGGCTGTTCACCGTGATCAGCCGCCAGCCGGTGCATTCGGTGCTGTGGTTGATCTTGTCGTTCATCTCATCAGCGGGGCTGTTTGTTCTGCTGGGGGCGGAATTCGTGGCGATGCTGCTGATCATCGTCTACGTGGGCGCGGTCGCGGTGCTGTTCCTGTTTGTGGTGATGATGCTGGATGTGGACTTTGCCGAGTTGAAGGCCGAGATGGCGCGCTATATGCCGCTGGCCTTGCTGATCGGCCTGGTCATCCTGATGCAGTTCGTGATGGCCTTTGGCGCATGGGAAAGTGCTCCGGGTGCCGCAAATCATCTGGCGCAGCCGGTGCCCGCTGATCGCCACAACACCGAGGCGCTCGGCGTCATTCTTTACGACCAATATTTCCTTCTGTTCCAGCTGGCAGGTCTGATCCTGCTGGTGGCAATGATCGGCGCCATCGTGCTGACACTGCGCCATCGGACCGACATCAAGCGTCAGGACATCGTTGCCCAGATGATGCGCGACCCGGCAACCGCGATGGAACTCAAGGACGTCAAACCGGGGCAGGGGCTGTAACCATGATCGGACTTGAACACTATCTGACGGTCGCGGCGACGCTGTTTGTCATTGGCATCTTCGGTCTCTTCCTGAACCGCAAGAACGTGATCATCCTGCTGATGAGCATCGAACTGATGCTGCTCGCGGTGAACATCAACCTTGTGGCGTTCTCCAGTTTCCTTGGCGATCTGGTCGGTCAGGTCTTCACGCTATTTGTGCTGACCGTTGCCGCCGCCGAGGCCGCGATTGGTCTGGCCATCCTGGTCTGCTTCTTCCGCAACCGCGGCACCATCGCCGTCGAAGACATCAACGTGATGAAGGGTTAAGAGATTATGGAAACCACTATCCTCTTTGCCCCTCTGGTCGGCGCGATCCTGTGCGGGTTCGGCTGGAAATTCCTGGGCGAAAAAGCCGCCATGTGGACCGCCACTGGCCTGCTGTTCCTGAGCTGCCTGCTCAGCTGGATCGTCTTTTTCACCTTTGACGGTGTCACCCAGCAGATCGAGATCCTGCGCTGGATCGAAAGCGGCGCGCTGAGCACCGACTGGGCGATCCGTCTGGACCGGATGACCGCGATCATGCTGATCGTTGTCACCACGGTTTCGGCGCTCGTGCACCTTTATTCCTTTGGCTACATGGATCACGATCCGCAGTGGCGCGAAGGTGAGAGCTATAAGCCGCGCTTCTTTGCCTATCTGTCGTTCTTTACCTTCGCCATGCTGATGCTGGTGACCGCCGACAACCTGGTGCAGATGTTCTTTGGCTGGGAAGGCGTGGGCGTCGCATCCTACCTTCTGATCGGCTTCTACTATCGCAAGCCGTCGGCCAATGCGGCGGCGATGAAAGCGTTCATCGTCAACCGTGTGGGTGACTTCGGTTTTGCGCTTGGCATCTTCGCGCTGTTCTTTTTGGTCGACAGCATCAACTTTGACGACATCTTTGCTGCCGCGCCCACTCTGGCCGAGACGCAGCTGACGTTCCTGTGGGCCGAATGGTCCGCGATCGAGGTTGTCTGTGTGCTGCTCTTCATCGGCGCCATGGGTAAATCGGCGCAGTTGATCCTGCACACCTGGCTGCCGGACGCGATGGAGGGCCCGACGCCTGTGTCGGCGCTGATCCACGCCGCAACCATGGTCACCGCCGGTGTCTTCCTGGTCTGCCGCATGTCGCCGCTGATGGAATTTGCGCCGGGCGCGACCGGGTTCATCACCGTCCTTGGTGCCACAACCGCATTCTTTGCCGCGACCGTGGGTCTGGTTCAGACCGACATCAAGCGCGTCATCGCCTATTCGACCTGTTCGCAGCTTGGCTACATGTTCGTGGCCGCGGGTGTGGGCATGTATTCGGCGGCGATGTTCCACCTGTTCACGCACGCTTTCTTCAAGGCGCTGTTGTTCCTTGGGGCCGGTTCGGTCATCCACGCGATGCACCACGAGCAGGACATGATGAACTATGGCAACCTGCGTAAGAAGATCCCCTATACCTTTGCGGCGATGATGATTGGTACGCTGGCCATCACCGGTGTGGGCATTCCGCTGACGCACTTTGGATTTGCGGGCTTCCTGTCAAAGGACGCGATCATCGAAAGCGCTTATGCAGGCGGGTCGTCTTATGGTTTCTGGCTGCTGGTTGTGGCCGCTGCGATGACATCGTTCTACAGCTGGCGTTTGATCCTGCTCACCTTCTATGGTGAAGAGCGTGGCGACAAGCACACCCACGAGCACGCGCATGAAAGCCCTATGGTCATGCTGGTGCCGCTTGGTGTTCTGTCTGCTGGTGCCGTCTTTGCCGGTATGATCTGGTACAACAGCTTCTTTGGTCACACCGATCAGGTTGCCAAGTTCTACGGCATCCCGGTTGCCGAGGCCGCAGCCGAAGGTCATGACACCTCGCACGGCGCATCCGGTTCCGACACTGTGTCGTCGGATGGCCACAGCGATGAAGCGGGTCACGCAGATGACGAACATGGCAAGGCATCTTCAGGCGAGCATCACTATGTCTTTGCAGGTGAACTGGGTGAGGGTGCTTTGTACATGGCACCGGACAACACCGTTCTTGATGACGCGCATGCCGCACCCAAATGGGTCAAGGTTTCGCCCTTCATCGCGATGGCCTTGGGTTTGATCGTGGCGCTTTGGTTCTATGTCTGGAACCCGGCGATGCCCGGCCGCATGGTCGAGAACTTCAACCCGCTCTACAGGTTCCTCAAGAACAAGTGGTATTTTGACGAACTCTATGACGCGATCTTTGTCAAACCCGCCCTGGCGATTGGCCGCTTCCTGTGGAAACGAGGCGACGGCAACACCATTGATGGCTTCCTGAACGGGGTGGCCATGGGCGTTGTTCCCTTCTTTACCCGCCTCGCAGGCAAGGCGCAGTCGGGCTACATCTTTACCTATGCCTTCTGGATGGTTCTGGGCATTGCTGCTCTGGTCACCTGGATGTCGATCGGCGGAGGCGCACACTAATGGATAATATCCTCTCCATCGTCACCTTTGTCCCGGCGATTGCCGCGCTCATCCTGGCCGTGTTCCTGCGCGGCGAAGATGCAGCCGCGCAGCGCAACGCCAAATGGGGGGCGTTGTTTGCAACGACCGTGACCTTCCTGGTGTCCATCGGCATCTACACGGGCTTTGATCCGGCCAACACGGGCTTTCAGTTCGTGGAAGAGGCCGAATGGTTCATGGGGCTGAAGTACAAGATGGGCGTTGACGGCATCAGCGTTCTGTTTGTCCTGCTGACCACCTTCATCATGCCGCTGACCATCCTGGCCAGCTGGAACGTGGAAACGCGGGTCAAGGAATACATGATCGCCTTCCTGCTCTTGGAAACGCTCATGCTGGGCGTGTTCATGGCGCTGGATCTGATCCTGTTCTACCTGTTCTTCGAGGCGGGCCTGATCCCGATGTTCCTGATCATCGGCATCTGGGGCGGCAAGGAACGCATCTATGCCAGCTTCAAGTTCTTCCTCTACACCTTCCTTGGCTCGGTGCTGATGCTGGTTGCGATGGTGGCGATGTATGTGGATGCAGGCACCACAGACATAGAGGCGCTGATGAGCCATCAGTTCGCTTCGCAGAGCTTCAGCGTGCTGGGAATCTACGTCGTGGGCGGCATGCAGACGCTGATGTTCCTGGCCTTCTTTGCCAGCTTCGCGGTCAAGATGCCGATGTGGCCGGTGCACACCTGGTTGCCGGATGCGCACGTGCAGGCGCCGACCGCTGGTTCGGTCGTGCTGGCCGCGATCCTGCTGAAGATGGGCGGCTATGGCTTCTTGCGCTTCAGTCTGCCGATGTTCCCGGTTGGGGCAGAGGTTCTGACGCCGCTGGTGTTGTGGATGTCGGCGATTGCGATTGTCTACACCTCGCTGGTGGCGATGGTGCAGGAGGACATGAAGAAGCTGATCGCCTATTCGTCGGTTGCGCACATGGGCTTTGTGACCATGGGCATCTTTGCGGCCAATCAGCAGGGGGTTGACGGCGCGATTTTCCAGATGATCAGCCACGGCTTCATCTCGGCGGCGCTGTTCTTGTGTGTAGGCGTGATCTATGACCGGATGCACACCCGCGACATCGACGCCTATGGTGGTCTGGTGAACCGGATGCCTGCCTATGCGCTGGTGTTCATGCTGTTCACCATGGCCAACGTTGGCCTGCCGGGTACCTCAGGCTTTGTCGGCGAATTCCTGACCCTCATGGGCATCTTCCAGGTCAACACCTGGGTGGCGGCTGTTGCGACCTCTGGCGTGATCTTCTCGGCTGGGTACGCTCTATGGCTGTATCGCCGGGTGGTCTTTGGCGACCTGATCAAGGAAAGCCTCAAGTCCATCACCGACATGAGCTCGCGCGAGCGTGCAGTGTTCACACCGCTGATCGTGATGACCATTCTGCTGGGGGTCTACCCCTCGCTGGTCACTGACATCATCGGCCCGTCGACTGCCGCGCTGATTTCGAACTATGACACGGCCCTGGCCGCGGCAGAGGCCGCGACTCAGGTTGCCGAGACGCACTAAGGGGGCCCCGGGACATGATCCAGGCTGATCTGACCGTAATCCTGCCAGAGATTGTTCTGGCCGTGTACGCCATGATGGCGCTCTTGGGGGCGGTTTACACCACCAAGGACGGCATGGCCCCGTTGCTGGTCTGGACGACCAGCGGGTTGATGGCTGTGCTGGCCATCTGGATCGCAACCGGCGGCCATGGCACCAATGTGGCGTTCAACGGCATGTTCGTCGACGACGGCTTTTCCCGCTTTTCCAAAGTGGCGATCCTGCTGAGTGCGGCGGCGGTTCTGGTGATGAGCCAGGACTACATGAACCGTCGCGGGCTGCTGAGGTTCGAATACCCGCTGCTGGTGGCCTTGGCTGCTGTCGGCATGATGATGATGGTCTCAGCAGGCGATCTAATGGCGCTGTACATGGGGCTCGAGCTGCAATCGCTGGCGCTCTATGTCGTGGCCGCACTGCGTCGCGACAGTGTGAAATCGACCGAAGCGGGTCTGAAATACTTTGTCCTGGGCGCGCTCAGCTCTGGTCTGCTGCTCTATGGCGCCTCGCTGGTTTACGGCTTCTCGGGCACCACTCTGTTCTCGGGCATCGTTCAGACCGCCAAGCATGGTGAGCTGTCGGTGGGCATGCTGTTTGGCCTGATCTTCCTGATCTCGGGTCTGGCGTTCAAGGTTTCGGCTGTGCCGTTCCACATGTGGACCCCGGACGTCTACGAGGGCTCGCCCACGCCGATCACCGCCTTCTTTGCCACCGCTCCCAAGGTTGCGGCGATGGCTCTATTTGCGCGTCTGATGCACGACGCCTTTGGTGCCGCGGTCAAGGACTGGCAACAAGTCATCGTCCTGCTGTCGGTGCTTTCGATGTTCCTGGGCGCGATTGCGGCCATCGGGCAGCGTGACATCAAGCGTCTGATGGCGTTTTCCTCGATTGCGCATATGGGGTATGCCCTGATCGGTCTGGCGGCAGGCACGGAACTGGGCGTCAAGTCGATGCTGATGTACCTGGCGATCTATGTAACCATGAACGTGGGCACCTTTGCCTTTATCCTGATGATGGAACGTGACGGCCAGCCCGTCACCGATATTGAGGCGTTGCGTCAATATGGTCGCCGCGAGCCGGGCAAAGCTCTGGCCGTTCTGATCCTGATGTTCTCGCTGGCTGGTGTGCCACCGATGCTTGGCTTCTTTGCCAAGTATGGCGTCTGGCAGGCGGGCGTGCAGGCGGATCTGACCGGGCTTGTGATTGCCTCGGCTGTGGCTTCGGTCATTGGTGCGTTCTACTACCTGCGGATCGTGTTCTACATGTACTTCGGGGAAGAGACCGAAGAAGCACTCGACACCCATTCCTCGCCCATCCTGTGGGCGGCGTTGATGGGATCGGCGGCGTTGATGCTGGTCGGTGTGGTCTATCAGTTCGGGATTGAGGGCGCAGCAGCTGCTGCGGCGGCAACTCTTGTCAACTGATCTGAAGCAGCGCTACGAACAAGGGGGCCTGGTCACACGACCGGGCCTTTTGTCATGAAGGCCTGGCCGCTTGGATACGGCCGCCGGGTGTTCGAAGAGATCGACAGCACCCTGAACGAAGCCGCCCGGATCGCGCCAACACTGGCTGGTCCGGAATGGATCATGGCCTATCACCAGACCGCGGGCCGCGGTCGGCGTGGCCGCGTGTGGAAGAACCCGCGTGGCAACTTCTCGTCCACGCTGGTGCTGCGCCCCGAAGGCCCGCCCGAACAGGCGGCGCTGCGCAGCTTTGTGGCGGCTCTGGCGCTCTTTGATGCGTTTGTGGCCGTGACGGGCCGGGCAGACGGCCTGTCGCTGAAATGGCCCAACGATGTGCTGCTGAACGGCGGCAAGATCGCGGGCATTCTGTTGGAAAGCGCGGGCAATGGAGGCGGTGTCACCCATCTGGCGATTGGCATCGGCGTAAATCTGATCGCTGGCCCCCCCGAGGACATCCTGGAACAGCGCGCCACGCGGCCAGTTTCACTGCTCGGCGAAACCGGTCTCAAGATCGAGCCCGAGGACTTCCTGCTGGAACTGGCGCTTTCGTTCGACAAATACGAAACCCAACTGCGGACCTATGGGTTCGAACCCATTCGCACCGCCTGGCTGGCCCGCGCCGCCAAGTTGGGAGAGGTCATTACCGCTCGTACCGCAACGTCCGAAACCGTGGGCACCTTTGAAACGGTGGACGCAGACGGCAACCTTGTCCTAAACACCGCCAAAGGGCGCGTCAGTATCCCGGCGGCCGACGTCTATTTCTGAGAAAGGGGCAGAGCATGCTCTTGGCCATCGATTGCGGCAACACCAACACCGTCTTTTCGATCTGGGACGGGACCGAGTTCCTATGCACCCTGCGCACCTCGACGCATCATTCGCGGACGGCGGACGCCTATTTCACCTGGTATTCGACGCTGGTGAAGCACTATGGGCTGGATGTGGACATCACCGAGGTCATCATTTCGTCCACCGTGCCGCGCGTAGTGTTCAACCTGCGCGTCTTTGCGGATCGCTTCTTTGGCGCGCGCCCCATCGTCGTGGGCAAGCCCGAGTGCCTGTTGCCGCATCAACCGCGCGTCGATGAGGGCACGCAGGTGGGGCCAGACCGTCTGGTGAACTCGGCTGGGGCCTTTGATCGTCATGGCGGCGATCTGATTGTGGTGGATTTTGGCACTGCAACCACCTTTGACGTGGTGGATCACGATGGCGCCTATGTGGGCGGCGCAATTGCGCCGGGCGTGAACCTGAGCCTTGAGGCGCTGCATATGGCGGCCGCGGCGCTGCCACATGTGGACATTGCCAAGCCACAGCGTGTAGTAGGCACCAACACCGTGGCCTGTATGCAATCCGGCGTGTTCTGGGGCTATGTCGGCTTGGTGCGAGAAATTTGTACGCGCATCCGTGAGGAGCGCGACCGACCAATGAAGATCGTGGCGACAGGCGGGCTGGCCCCGCTGTTTCAGCAAAACGCTGATCTGTTTGATGCCATGGAAGAAGATTTGACGATGCACGGGCTGACCGTGATACATCGCTATAACAAGGAAAATGGCTGACAATGAGCAGCGAGAGATTGATTTACCTGCCCCTCGGTGGGGCGGGCGAAATTGGCATGAATGCCTATGTGTACGGCTATGGAGCAGCGGACAAGGAACGCTTTATCCTGGTCGATCTGGGCGTCGCCTTTCCCGATATGGACACCACGCCGGGCGTGGACCTGATCATGCCCGACATGGCTTGGCTGATGGAGCGCGCGGACCGGTTGGACGCAATTTTCATCACCCACGCGCATGAGGATCACGTGGGCGGAGTGGCGCATTTCTATGCCCAGCTTGGTGCGCCGGTCTATGCCCGCGCCTTTACCGCCAACATCGCGCGCCGCAAGCTAGATGAACACGGCCACCCGGCAGAGGCAGTGCGCACGGCGTCAACTTGGCCCGAGACGGTCAAAGCGGGCCCGTTCACGGTGGGTTTTGCGCCCATGTCGCATTCCATCCCTGAAAGCGCAGGTCTGGTCATCGACAGCCCGGCGGGTCGCGTCGTGCACACCGGCGATTTCAAACTGGACCCGAACCCGGTGGTGGGTGAGGCATTTGACCCCGACATGTGGGCCGAGATCGCCAAGCCCGGCGTACGTGCGCTGGTCTGTGACAGCACCAACGTGTTTTCGGCCCATCCTGGTCGCTCGGAATCCGAGGTTGGGCCTGAAATCGTGCGCTTGGTGAGTGAAGCCACCGGCATGGTGGTGGCGACAACATTTGCCAGCAACGTCGCACGGGTGAAAACCTTGGCCGAGGCGGCGGACCGGGCCGGGCGCTCGGTGGTGCTGTTGGGCCGGGCCATGCGTCGTATGATCGAGGCAGCGATTGAAACCGGCGTTCTGACTGATTTCCCCAAAGTGATCAGCGCCGAAGAGGCACGCGATGTGCCGCGGGATCATCTGATGCTTTTGGTTACGGGCAGCCAGGGTGAGCGCCGCGCAGCAAGCGCGCAGCTGGCGCGTGGCAAGTATCGCGGTCTTGAGCTGAAAGAAGGCGACCTGTTCCTGTTCTCGTCCAAAACCATTCCGGGCAACGAAAAAGGTGTCATTCGCATCATCAACCAGCTCAGCGAAAAGGGCGTGGATGTGGTTGATGACAGCTCGGGTCTGTATCACGTCTCCGGCCATGCCAACGGTCCGGATCTGGAGCGGTTGCATGGAATTGTCGATCCGCAAATGGTGATCCCGATGCACGGTGAACATCGCCACCTGCGTGCCCATGCCAAACTGGCCGAAAGCCATGGCCGTCCCGGTATCGTGGCTGTGAATGGCATGATGCTCGACTTGTCGGGCAACGCGCCGACGGTGGCCGAATACGTCGAGACCGGGCGCAGTTATCTGGACGGCTCGGTGATGGTTGGCGCATTGGACGGTGTGGTCCGCGATCGCATCCGCATGGCGCTCAACGGGCATGTGCTGGTCACGGTCATTCTGGACGAAGAGGATGAACCGTTGGGTGAACCCTGGTGCGAGACCATGGGTTTGCCGGACATGGGCAGCTCCAAGGCTTCGCTGGTGGATGTGATGGAAGAGGATCTCAACCAGTTCCTGATGCGCGCCGGAGCTAAAACGCTGAAAGACGACGACAAGCTCGAAGAGGCGCTGCGTCGGATCGTACGGCAGACCGCGCAGGCCGAGATCGGCAAGAAGCCCGAGGTCACTGTCGTCACCAGCCGGATGCGCTAAGTCGTATAAATAAAAAGGAAAACCGCCCACCAGAGTGATCTGGTGGGCGGTTTTTTTTGTGAGTGGTGGTTTTGCTTGGCGGTTACGCCGGGTGTTTGCGGGCAAAGAGCAGGCTGAACTTGCGGGGCAGGGCGAAAATTGCTTTGACCGCAGAGGTTACGCCGTCAGCCACAGCACGGCTGCGGGCCATTTCGGCCTGCAGGCGGATGGATTCGATTTCGGCGGCGCACGGAAAGTGCATGTTGTTGGTATTCATCTTCGTATCTCGGATCATCTTGTTGAGGCTGTCACATAAGGTTCACCCGACGCCAACACATCGGATGTTAACGCAAACCCGCCATGTTCCCATTGCACGGCTCAAGGTGCACAGACATGAAAAAAGCGCCCACATGTGGGTACATGGGGCGCTTTCGTGATTTGATTTTCTGAACCCTTAGCCGGCGCGGCGTTCTGCGAAGCTCAAAGCGATGAAGCTGGGCAGGTGATCGCCCATGCCAACCACCTTGTTGTCCCGGTCATGACGGTCACGCCCGCGGGGCTTTTGCTTGTTCTCGGTCGGTTTGTCCGATTTGCGCGGTTTGGCAGCGCTTTTCTTCTCGCGCGGTTCCTTGGCTTCGTCCTTGGGCTTTTCCTTGACCTCGACCGGTTTCGATTTGACCGGGTTTTCCAGGCGCGGGATTTCTTTTTGGATCAACTGTTCAACCGCAGTCAGCGCCTTTTCATCGCGGGGTCCGCAGATGGTGATCGCCTTGCCCGCGCGTCCGGCCCGGCCCGTGCGACCGATGCGGTGGACGTAATCCTCGGGGTGGCCAGGGACGTCAAAGTTGATTACATGGCTGACGCTGGGAACATCCAGACCACGCGCGGCCACGTCCGATGCGACCAGCAGGCGTAGGGAGCCGTCGCGGAACCCATCCAGCGTTCTGGTGCGTTGCGACTGATCCAGATCACCGTGGATGGCCGCAGCATCATAGCCGTATTTCTTCAGCGATTTCGCGCAGATATCCACATCTGTCTTGCGGTTGCAGAAGATGATGGCGTTGGTGCACTTGTCACCTTCGCCGTCGATCAGCGCGCGCAGAACCTTGCGTTTTTCACTGCCTTCTCGGTCGCGGCGAGAAGGCTTGAACTGGACCACGCCTTGTTCGATGGTCTCGGACGCCGTGGCTTGGCGTGCGACCTCGACCCGCTCGGGGGCCGACAGGAAGGTGTTGGTGATCCGCTCGATCTCGGGCGCCATCGTGGCCGAGAAGAATAACGTTTGGCGGGTAAACGGGGTCAACCCAAAGATGCGTTCGATATCGGGGATGAACCCCATATCAAGCATACGGTCAGCCTCGTCCACGACCATGACCTTGACGTCCGACAGGATCAGCTTGCCGCGTTCAAAGTGGTCCAGCAGGCGGCCGGGTGTCGCGATCAGAACGTCGACACCCTTGTCGATGATCGCTTCCTGCTCCTTGAAGCTGACGCCGCCGATGAGCAGCGCTTTGGTCAGCTTCATGTGTTTGGTGTAAGTGTCAAAATTCTCGGCCACCTGAGCGGCCAACTCGCGCGTGGGGCACAACACCAGGCTGCGCGGCATGCGCGCCCGTGCCCGGCCGCGGGCCAGAAGCGTGATCATCGGCAGCGTGAAGCTGGCGGTTTTGCCGGTGCCGGTCTGAGCGATCCCCAGAACATCACGCCCTTCCAGGGCGGGGGGGATGGCGCCGGCCTGAATTGGAGTGGGGGATTCGTACCCCGCCTCAGCAATAGCCTTGAGAACCTTGGGATTCAGGTTGAGGTCGGTAAATTTCGTCATGTGTTTCCGCGGTTTGCGGACACATTTCACGGCCCGCACGTCTGGTGTGAGCCGGGTCCGTTCGACCCTGCGCTGATTGCGCATCACGGCTCGGTCGGGGCATAGCAAAATACCCGGCTGCGGTCAAATGCAGAGGGTTTGGATAAGGATGAAACGTGACGAAACTTGTTTTCCGGCGACAACTTATCCGAAATCGGGGAACTGTTTCCTGAGTTTCCGGTCTAGGTCGAGCGGGCATTGGTACAGAAGATCTTGATCCGCGAGCCGTTGGCGGCCCTCGGGCGAGATGGCATTCAACTCGTCATAGAAAGCACGAAGTCCTGCTTCCCCCTCCTGATCCTCGATCTCGGCGAGCAGTTCGTGCATCGACAACCCACCCTTGTCGCGCGCGATGTTGGGGGCAAGGCTGGCACGATAGGCGCCTTTGCTGCGGCGGAAGGCCAGGCTGCGCCGCCAGTCCTCCCAGTCTTTGGCGTGGCAATGGAGCAGAGGCACGTCGGTCAGATCAGCCGACGGCACCTGGGTTTTCCCGCCTTGAAAGGCGTTGTGAATGCGGATGCCGATTTTGTCCAATCCTGTGCGCACAATGACTTTTCCGGCAACGTGGCTGAGAAAACCACCTTTGACAAAGCGTCCGTAGAGAGGGAAGAGATCAGAGATCAGCCGTGAGCGGTCAGGGCCCGGGGGGATGAACCCCTTGAACCAGTCTCCGGGGCCAGCCAGCTGTTCGCGCGGGCGGGCGCGCAAGCAAAGGGTCTCGGGCGTTACGGCGGCCAGGATCTGATCCAGGGGTTGCGCAGGCCACAGGAACTCGTCCACGTCGATATGAGCCAGCCAATCGACCTGTGGATTGCGGCGATAGGTGCGGGTGGCATTGAGGCTCTGGCGCGGTTGGTGCATGTCGGGGCGCTCTTTGCCCCATTTGATCCAATAGGCATCGTCACAGGTGGTGACGCGTACTTTGGGGTGGGCTTTCAAGTGGGCAAAAGCGAGCTCGTCCGGGGCATCCAGATAGATGTGGACCCGATGCGCGCCCAATTCCAGATGATGGGCCGCGAATTTCAACGTGTCCTGGGTGGGGGCTTTGATGGTGGCAACGATGCCCCATGTGGTGTCAGGCTTTGGCATCTGGTTTCTTTGGTTTGTAACGCCGCAGGCGGGCGAAGATGGTTTTGCGGTCGGACATGATCATTCGCAGCATCTTGAACCCCAGGGGCCGCAGAACGGGATCGGTTTCGGCCAGGCGCCAGAGGCGGGCCAGCATGTTCATGTCCAGATCCCCGTGTTCGAGAGAGTAGGCGTCCATGCCAAAGGCCAGGGAATCACGGGGCTTTGCTCCCCGGACCCTTGGGAACCCACTGTCGTTTCCACGCCCTGAAAGACGGCGTTCGCTGTCGTGTAGTTTGACAAGATCGAAAAGCATCGACAGACCTTGGCCGCCCAAACGCTGTTCGATGGTATCGCCGTGGTCGCCAAAGGTGGTGGCAGCCGAAATCATCCAGCGTACCGACAGGGAATCAGCGAGAAACTGCCCTTGTTCCCGCCAGATCCGCAGGTAGAGCTGACGGGCCTCTTCCGAGGCGTCGCGGCGGCGCAGCAAGGCGATTGAGAACGCGTGGAGCAGATGAAGGGCATTGCCGCCGTCAAACTCCAGTTCAAGCGCGTGGAGCTTGCGGCGTGCGTCGGTCTTGTTCTCTGGCAGGGGACGACCCGGATCGGTGGTGACTGTTTGCGTCGCCAGGGCCGAAAGGTCCACATCGGTTGGAGGCAGCACCAGATGAGCGTTCTGGAACGGCCGTTCGGCCTGCTCCAGATTGCGCATCAAGCTGTAGTAACCGCCGGGATATACAGGGTTTTCGATGTCCATCGGGCTGACTTTAGGCCAGCCCGAGGTTCAGGTCATCATCTCTTTTGTCGCGGTCAGGCGCACGTCCGGGTAGTCGCGTTCGACCCGATCGATGTCCCATTGCAGGCGCGTCAGATAGACCACATCGCCATCATGATCGTGGCTGATGTGCTGCTTGTTGGCATTGATGAACTTGTCCACCGCCTGTTTGTCACCGCTGACCCAACGGGCCGACGTGAACTGCGACTGTTCGAACCGCACTGGCAGGCCGTATTCCATTTCGATCCGGCTGGCCAGAACCTCAAATTGAAGCTGGCCGACAACGCCCACGATAAAGCCCGAGCCGATAGAGGGCTTGAACACCTTCGCCGCGCCTTCTTCGGCGAACTGCATCAGCGCCTTTTCCAGATGCTTGGCCTTCATCGGGTCACCAGCCCGCACGCCCTGAAGCAGTTCGGGCGCAAAGCTGGGAATACCCTTAACACGCAAAGCTTCACCTTCGGTTAACGTGTCGCCGATTCTGAGCTGTCCGTGGTTCGGGATGCCGATGATGTCTCCGGCCCAGGCCTCTTCTGCCAGTTCCCGGTCGGATGCGAGGAAGAGCACCGGGTTTGAGATTGCCATCGGTTTCTTCGAGCGCACATGGGTCAGTTTCATGCCGCGTTTGAAGTGACCGGATGCCATGCGGACAAAGGCCACGCGGTCGCGGTGCTTGGGGTCCATGTTGGCCTGAACCTTGAACACAAAGCCGGAAACCTTTGTTTCTTCTGGCGAAATCTCGCGCGGCTGTGCCGATTGAATCTGCGGCTCTGGCCCGTAGTTGCCGATGCCGTCCATCAGTTCCTTGACGCCGAAAGAGTTGATTGCTGAGCCGAACCAAATGGGGGTCAGCGTGCCATCCAAAAGCGCCTGCGGGTCGAGCGGGGGCAGCAGCTCGCGCGCCATTTCCAGCTCTTCCTGCAGCTGTTCCAGCAGATGCGCAGGCACGTGTTCAGCCAGTTTGGGATCGTCCAAGCCGTTGATTTCAATGCTTTCCGCAACCTTGTTGCGGTCGGCGCGGTCCATCAGTTCCAGCCGGTCGCGCAGGATGTCGTAGCACCCGACAAAGTCGCGGCCAACCCCGATGGGCCAGCTGGCCGGGGTCACGTCGATGGCCAGGTTTTCCTGAATCTCGTCAATGATTTCAAAGACATCCCGGCTTTCGCGGTCCATCTTGTTACAAAACGTCAGGATCGGGAGGTCGCGCAGGCGGCAGACCTCGAACAGCTTTTGCGTCTGGCTTTCGACACCCTTGGCCCCGTCGATCACCATCACCGCCGCGTCCACCGCCGTGAGCGTGCGATAGGTGTCTTCCGAGAAGTCCGAGTGGCCGGGCGTGTCCACAAGATTGAACCGGAAATTGTTGTAATCAAACGACATTGCCGATGCTGAAACCGAGATGCCGCGGTCCTTTTCCATCTGCATGAAGTCCGAGCGCGTCCGCCGTGCCTCGCCCTTGGCGCGCACCTGTCCCGCCATCTGGATGGCGCCCCCATACAGGAGGAATTTTTCCGTCAGGGTCGTCTTGCCGGCATCCGGGTGTGAGATGATCGCGAATGTGCGGCGGCGCGCGATCTCGGGCGGCAATTCGGGGCGGTTTGTGGCGGTATCAAGCATGAGCGCGCGTATAGGTAAGGAACGCGGGCAACGCAAGAAAAACGCGGTGTGATGTGCGTGCACCAAGCGTGCACAGCCCGTACACCGGTCGGTGACCAGATCGGGCGTTAACCTTTGTGCTGCAAAGTTGCCGGCAGGTTAACGAAAGGTAACGCGATGGTGAGCCGGAAACAGGCACGGACCGAGATGCTGCATGAACTGGAAGCGCTGCAAGATGGGTTGGCGAGCGAATGGCTGGACAAGAGTCTGCCCGACGATTGGCATGGGATGGACACCTGGCACGGGACGGTGCGCGACAAGACCCGCGTAACCCTGCGGCTGGACGCGGACATGGTGCGGTGGTTTCGCAAGCTGGGGCCGGGCTATCAGGCGCGGATCAATCAGGTGCTGCGGATTTACTGGACAGCGCTGCTGAGCGGGCACATTCAGGCGCATCAGTACGACAACACGCTGCCGAGGTTGATACTGGAAGCGAAGAGAATTCAGCGAGAGGTGTCAGGGTCGGAATCATAGCCGCTCTAAGCGCCGACCCTTCTTGCACTTTCGAGCCCCATCAGTTCTGAGGCAGGGGTGTTGCAACGCCAAGTTTTGCAGCCATCGCCTGGGCCCAGTCCAGGGTGGTGGTTTCGCGGTTTTCCATGCGGCCGTGGACCTGGCAGAAGAACAAGGCGCTGTCGTCAAAGCCGCCCGAGGGGGTGAACCAGTCCTGCTGTCTTCTGTGGGTCAGAGTGGCGAGTTGGGTGGGGCTGGCGGGGCTTTGCAGGGCGGCCTCGTCATCGGTGATGTCGTCGATCAGCGAGGGGCGCATGGTGGAGGTGTCGGGGGTCAGGATGCCCATGATCTGTTCGCGCCCTGCGGGGACGAAGCGGCCCACCTCTTCGACGGGAAAGCGGATGGCCTGTCCTGGATTGACATCTTTCAGAACCTTGCTGTCCTTGACCACGATGGTGCCGTTGACCAGCACGAAAGGAATGCCGGTCGAAGGCAGGCCGTTACTGCCTCGGCTGTAGGTGGCGTTTTCGGTGACAGTCTTGGGGTCAAAGATGGTGATGTCGGCGATCATCCCCTCTTGCATACGGCCACGCAGTTGCATGGCGCGCAGGCCGGTGTCGCCTAGGCGTTTGGCATGGGTGTAGCTGAGCTGTGACAGGGTCAGCATCAAGGGCACGTTTGCCTCGCGTGCGAGGCGCAGAACCGTGGCGTGGGTGCCTGCGGATCTGGGGTGGCCTGCGTAGTCCTCGTAAGGTGAATCCCAAGTGAGCGCGTTGCCGTCTTTGTCGAGGCTAGGCATGCCGTCGCCTGAGACCGCGTAGCCGCCAATGGTGATCCAGTCCTTGAGCCATTCCTCGCGCGGGGGGCTGAAGACGATGGCGGTGCGTCCTGGTTCATTCGCTGCGAACTCCAGGAATTCGTCCTTGCTGACATAGCGGTCGAGTTGGGGGTCAAAGATTGTTTCTTCGTATTTGTAGCCCATACCACCTTCCCAGTTTTCGGGGGCGATGATCGATGCACCATAGTTGCCCGAGCCTGCGGTCCAAGGGTAGTAGCTGGCCCAGACATTAAAGCCTCGCTCGCGGGCGAGCTGCATTTTCTCCTGATTTTCCCATCAGCCATAGTCGTTGTCGTGGTGGATGTGCAAAGGCGCGTCCAGCACCATGGCGTTGGCCAGAAGTTCGTTCACGCCGGTCTGGGTTTCGGTCGGGGTCGAGGCGCTGGGGTGAAACCGGTGGTGGGCCGAGGTGACGCGGCCATAGCGGGCGGCGGCTTTTTGCGCTTCGAACATCTCGTATGTGGTGATGCCTGCGCGGGCGTAGCCGATCGTCGAGCCGATGCCCAGGGCGCCCAGGCGCAGGCCCTCGTCCAGTATGGCGGTGATCTCATTCATCTGCTCGCGGGTGCTTGGGGTGACGGACCAGCCTTCTACGCCGTCTTCGGCGGATTGCGCGCGGTGGACCGAAAGCGAGAGCGGCATCGAGACATCCGGACCCTCAAGCGACATGCCGTCATGGATGCGCATGCGGGCGTATTCCTGTCCGATCACGGTACCGAAATTGACCTGGGTGGTGTCTGTGCGCTTGGCGTACCATTCGTCGATGTTGAGCGCACCAATTTCGAAATCCATCTGGGTGGTGACGCCGTCGCGCAGGTTCACCTTGATCCCCCAAGGGTCGATCCCGTGCTGTTCCAGGTCGATGAAACCCGGGGCGACCACGTGGTTTGTGGCATCGATGCTCTCGACCCCTTGGATGGTGTCGGCGGTGATCGCGGTGATCCAGCCGTTGTTGATGCCCACGTTTGCGACCTGGTCAAAGCCGGTTTCGGGGTCCATCACCCGTCCGTTCAGGATGACCACGTCGTAGGATTGAGCCAGAGCCAGTGTGGAGATTGCAGACAAGGTGCCTGCCAGAAATAGAATGCGCATCTAAAGTCCTCTTCTATAGGTGAGGATAAACAGGAACACATTCATATCAATGATTTATTTGGATTGTTCGCGGTACCGCTTATGACATGCCCGGCAAGCGCCACCAATGTTGGCGATGGCTTGGGCCAGCGTGGGGCGATCCTGGATCGTGGGGGCGGCTGTGGCGGCAGCTTGCTCCAGATCGCGGGTTAAGGCGGCGAACCGATCGAATTCGTCCCAGATTGCGGGCAGGGCCTCGGACTTGGGGTCGTTTTCGGGGGCTTTGAACAGGACGGTGATGTCGGGCGTGCCGGTTTCGATGCGGTAGGTGGCCTCTTGCGCGGCAGGGGCGTCCATGGGGAGTTCGCCCTTGGCCATCGAGATCAGCATCTTGAGGTCCTTGTCGAGCAGCGTCATCGAATGCATGCGGGCCTTGACCGCCTCGTTCTGGACACCTTGGTGAGCGAAGGCGGCGGCGGCGGCAAGAAGGAAGGTCGCGGTTGCGAGAGGGCGCTTGATCATGGAGTATCCGTTGTCAGTCTTTGCCCACACCCTAGAGCGTTGTGGCACCATGTTGAAGTCAGATACGATTGTATTGACCGGACCGTGATCCGGCATGCGGGGCTTGTGGGGACGGGGGGCTCCCACCCGTCGTCGATGTTCCTGACGAAACATCTCCTCCCGTTGGGCCGGGCCTCGCTTCGCTCGGTGGTTGGGGCGGGATTGAGCCGGATGTGCAGCAGTGATCGGCGCCGCCACGATTTTGGCGGAACGTTGGCCACGGGCGGGACCGCGCCGAGCCATAGGCGAGGCGCCCGGCCCAAGGCCGTTCGCCGGGCTGACGCAGTCAGGTTGGCGCGGGCGCGGGAGCCCGCCCGGCGTTTGAGTGACCGGATTGGTTAGTGTCGCGAGGCGCGTTTCAGCAGGGCGATGGCGTCGGGGCGATCCAGCAGCGCCTTGGCAACGTCGAGGCCATGTTCACCGCCGGCGCCGTGTTGGTCCAGCAAGGGGGAAATGCGGTCGATGAGCTCTTGTGGCAGCGCGGGTTTGGTGCGCGGGTCAAGCAGCATGCTTTCGGCGGCGATGCCTTCGGCGTAGATGATGTGGTGGTGGTCAAAGAGCAGCTGGAAGTAGTCCACAAAGCCGCCGTCCTGCACAAACACCGTGTCACCGTTCACTAGGTGGCGGGCCTTGACCAGCAGTTCGGGCTGGCCTGCGCCGATCTGGTCGGAACGCTGATACACGAAAAGCCGGTGGTCGGGGCTGACCAGCAAATCGTTCTCGTTGTTGAGCGCGCCCGCCTTGATCATGATCGGGGCAAGCTCTCCGACTGCGCGCACGGTGGACTGTCCGATCCAGCGGACCTGTTGCACGCCATCATCTCGGGTCAGGATGCGGTCGCCGACATTCAGGTCTTCGATCCGCACCTGCGCGCCTGAGGCGAGCGTGATGTGGGTGCCTCGGGTGAACGAGACGCAAGCAACCTGCGCGAACTTTTGGCGGGCGCTGTCACGGTCCATCCCGACCAGGGAATACTCGACCTTGGCTTCAAGCGGTGAAAGCGGCAGAAGATAGAGCTCGGCGATGTGGCCGGTGTCATCAACCTCGACCAGGACCAGCGCATCGGTGGTCTGCCCGTCGGGTGACATCAGGCTGAGCGCGCAGTCGAGGTGGATCAAAGCGCCCGGGGTGCCACAATCGGTGTCTGCGGCCACTTCGAAAAGTCCTTCGGCATCCGCTTGCAAGGCCAGCCGGTCCAGCATGGCACCGTGACCAAGCGCATAGATGTCGTCCAGCATCAGCTCGTCCATATACGAGATCGCGTCGCCCATGTTGGCGCCATTGATCACGGTGAAGTGCTGTGCGCGGTAGACGGGGATGGATTGCACGGGGCTGGTTGCGGTCACGGGGTTTGGCTCTTTGTTGCTCGGCTCTAGAATTTGGCGGGTCACGCGCGCGGTGACAAGTCACGATAGCGCCAGAATGTGGCGGATATCGGTCAGACCTTTGGTGAATGGCTGGCATTTGCAGACAAGCTGGTGCTAACTCTGGCACAAAGCCGCCCCTGTGGCGCGACAAAAGGGAGATGAAAGATGGATCTGGGAATTGCAGGAAAACGCGCGTTGGTGTCGGCCAGCAGCAAGGGGTTGGGCCTGGGCTGCGCCGAGGCGCTGGCAGAGGCCGGTGTTGACCTGATCATGACGGCGCGTGGCACTGACGCGCTGGAGGCCTCGGCCGAGGCGATTCGCGCGGCGCATGGCGTGAGCGTGCAAACCGTGGCGGCAGATGTCACCACCGAAGAGGGGCAGGCGCGCGTTCTTGAGGCCGCGCAGGGTGTCGATATCCTGGTGACCAACGCGGGTGGTCCGCCCCCCGGCATGTGGTCGGATTGGGAGCGGGATGATTTCATCAAGGCGCTGGATGCCAACATGCTGACCCCGATCGCTTTCATGAAGGCGCTGCTGCCGGGGATGATGGACAAGGGCTGGGGCCGGGTGGTCAATATCACCTCGCAGTCCGTGCGGGCGCCGATTGCCGTGCTGGGGCTGTCAAATGCGGCGCGCACCGGGTTGACCGGTTATGTAGCGGGCACCGCGCGGCAGGTGGCGCCGAATGGGGTGACGATCAACAACCTGTTGCCGGGCATTCACTCCACCGACCGCGCGGTTTCGCTGGACAGCGGTGTTGCTGGTCAGCAGGGGATTTCGCTGGATGAGGCCAAAGCCGCGCGCGAGGCCACCATTCCGGCGCGCCGCTATGGGACGCGTCAGGAATTTGGGGCGGCTTGTGCGTTCCTGTGCTCGCAGCATGCCGGGTTCATCGTAGGGCAGAACATTCTGCTGGATGGCGGCGCCACCAACATGACGATGTGATTCATGGCCTCTGGTTTTTCGATGAAGGATCAGTTGTTCAATGCCGAAAAGGTCCGCTATCTGGCGGGCCTTTTTGCGTCGGACAGTTTTGACGAGGATGCGTTTCAGGCCCGCGTGATGTCGCGGCTTCTGGAACTGGAGTTGAAAGGCCGGATGAGCTGGATCGCGGATTGTCTGGCCGAGGCAATTCCGGGGCAGCTGCCGGATGTGGCCCCGGCGATCCTGGCCGCCTTGCCACCACCGCTGGACCCGAATTTGAACGATGATGACTTTGGCGACTTCATCTTTGCCCCTTTGGGAGAGTGGGTTGCCGAGGTGGGGATCGACCACCCCGATCTGGCGCTGGATGTGTTGGCGGAACTGACACAGCGGTTTTCAATGGAATGGGCGATCCGGCCGTTTCTGAACCGCCATCCGCAGGTTGTTCTGGCCCGCATGACGCTCTGGGCGTCGCATGACAGCTATCACGTGCGGCGGTTGGTGAGCGAGGGGACGCGGCCCCGTTTGCCCTGGGGCATGGCCGTGGGCTTGTCGCTGGACGATCCCTTGCCGCTGCTGGACCAATTGCATGGGGACCAGACCCGCTATGTCACCCGGTCGGTGGCGAACCATCTGAACGACATTGCCAAGAAGGACCCCGATCTGGTGTTGGCGCGATTGGCGCAGTGGCAGGCGCTGGGCGCGCAGGAGACACCAGAGCTTGGGTGGATGACCTCTCATGCCCTGCGCGGGTTGGTCAAGGCGGGGCATCCCGGTGCCATGGCGATGCTGGGGTTTGATCCGGATGCGGATATTTCGGTGACGGTGGGCATCGACGGTGCGGCGCGCATTGGTGGCGCGCTGGAGTTCGAGGTTGGGATTGCTGGTGCTGGTGAGGCACCGGTTCTGGTTGATTATATCATTCATTTTCAACGACCCGGCGGCAAAACCTCGGCCAAGGTGCACAAGTTGAAACAGGCCGTGGTCAAAGAGGGCGGTCTGACCCTGCGCAAGCGTCACAAGCTCAAAGGGGATGCCACCACGTTCAAGCTGGTGCCCGGCGCGCATCTTTTGCAGGTGCAGGTGAATGGGCGTGTGAGGGCAGAAACAGAGTTCGATCTGCTGGGCTGAATGGCGTGGCCGCGCACGATCCTTCACGGTTGCGTCAGGTGGCGGTGCGCCCGATTGCGGGGCCGTGCCGGGGCGGGTAGCTGCATAGGAAAGGTCATCGAAAGGGCGCTCTGATGAAGCATGAGTCTGTGCAGAACTATTATGGCGAGGTGTTGCAGGGGAGTTCGGATCTGCAGACCAACGCGTGCTGCACGCCCGACGAGATGCCCGATCACCTGAAAAAGATCCTGTCGCAGGTGCATGACGAGGTTCTGACGCGATATTATGGCTGCGGGTTGATTGCTCCGCTGGATCTGACCGGTATGCGCATTCTGGATCTGGGCTGTGGTGCGGGGCGCGATGTCTATGCTTTGTCTGCCATGGTGGGAGAGACGGGGCGCGTGGTCGGCGTGGACATGACACCGGCGCAGTTGGACGTGGCCAAGGCGCATCAGGACTTTCACGCCAAAGCCTTTGGGCATTCGGCGAGCAATGTGGAGTTTCACCACGGGTTCATCGAAAAACTGGATGAGCTGGACCTGGAGTCGGCGTCTTTCGATATCATCGTGTCGAACTGTGTGGTCAACCTGGCGACCGACAAGGGCGCGGTGCTGCGCGGGGCGCATCATCTGCTGAAACCGGGTGGCGAGATGTATTTCTCGGACGTCTATGCGGACCGCCGGGTGCCCAAGACGATGGCCGAGGACGAGGTGCTTTATGGCGAATGCCTGTCGGGGGCCTTGTATTGGAACGATTTTCTGTCGATCGCCAAGGCCTCCGGGTTTGCTGATCCGCGCCTGGTGACGCATCGCCCGCTGACCATCGAGAACCCAGAGCTGGAGTCCCGGGTGGCGCCGCTCAAGTTCCTGTCGGCGACCTATCGTCTGTTCAAGCTGTCCGAGTTGGAACCGGCCTGCGAGGATTATGGCCAGGCGGTGATCTACAAGGGCACGGTTGAACATGCGCCGCATGAATTTGTGCTGGACGATCATCATGTGATCGAAGTGGGCAAGGTGTTTCCGGTCTGTGGCAACACCTGGATGATGCTGCATGACACGCGGTTTGCTCGTCATTTCGAGTTCATCGGCAATTTTGACACGCATTACGGCATCTTTGAGGGCTGCGGCGGGGACAGCCCGTTCAATCAGGAACCAGGAACAACCGTCAGCTGCTGCTGATCCCTTGCGCCGGTTGGGGTGGGTTGCTATCCCGTCCCAAGCCCGATGAAAGTGCTCGGGTAAGGCGATGAGGCGTGTTTTGAGCTTTGACACACAGGTCCCGGCGGTTCCCCGGCTAGAGATCCGCAACATGGTGCGCCAGTTTGATGGGCGCACAGTGGTGGATGACGTCTCGATGACGATCCAGGCGGGGCAGGTGACTTGCCTGCTGGGGCCTTCGGGCTGCGGTAAGTCCACGACACTGCGGATGATCGCAGGCGTCGAGATGCAGGATTCGGGCGAGATCTATGTCGATGGCAAGCTGATCTGTGACACGGTGTTCCGGGTGCCGCCTGAACGTCGCGAGATCGGATTGATGTTTCAGGACTTTGCCCTGTTCCCTCACTTAAGCGTGGCCGACAACGTAGCCTTTGGTCTGAAAGGGCCCAAGGCCGAGAAGCGCGCGCGGGTTGAAGAGCTGCTGCGCAAGGTTGATCTGATCCGCTATATCGACGAGTTTCCACACCAACTGTCGGGGGGCGAGCAACAGCGCGTGGCGCTGGCGCGGGCCTTGGCGCCGCGGCCGCGGATCATGCTGATGGACGAGCCGTTTTCCGGCCTCGACAACCGTTTGCGCGATGGCATCCGGGACGAGACGCTGGCGCTTTTGAAGGAAGAAGACACCGCCGTTCTGCTGGTCACGCATGAGCCGGAAGAGGCGATGCGGATGGCCGACGAGATTGCGCTGATGCGCGATGGCAAGATCGTTCAACGCGGCGCACCCTACAATGTTTATACCCGGCCAAGGGACAAGGCAGCAGTTGCATTTTTTAGTGATATCAACATCTTGGAGGCAAGAGTTGAAGGCGCTTTGGCTGACACGCCCTTTGGTCAGTTCCTGGCACCGGGCGTGCCGGATGGCACCGATGTCGAGATCGTCTTTCGCCCGCAGCATGTGAAGCTGGACTTTGACCGGGGCGGTAAGGGACCGCTGCCGACACCGGCGGCTGGGGTGGCTGCTAGGGGGGTTGTGGAACGCGCGCGGTTTCTGGGCAATGAATCCCTGGTCGAGTTTCGGATGGATTTCGACGGATCTGTCCTGCGCGCCACGGTGCCCAATGTCTTTGTTCCCGAGGCGGGTCGGGTGATGTGGCTGACGGTGCGGCGGGATCGCTGTTTCGTGTTCCCTGCCTGAACGGGTCGGTGTCGTGGTGGGCCTGATTGTGACCTGAACGACTCGGTTGTCTGAATTTCCTGCCGGACGCGTGAGTGTGCTTGCCGCCTGCCGGGGGCGCGTCTATCAAGGGCGAAATCGGCAAAAACCAGATGGGGCGGCGGTTTCATGCGCATTCTTTTGACAAACGACGATGGCATCAACGCGCCAGGATTGGCGGCGTTGGAAGAGATCGCGGCAGAGTTGGCGGGACCAGACGGTGAGGTCTGGGTCGTGGCCCCTGCGTTCGAGCAATCGGGCGTTGGCCATTGCATCAGCTAC
Source organism: Falsiruegeria mediterranea M17 (assembly GCF_900302455.1). Lineage (GTDB taxonomy): Bacteria > Pseudomonadota > Alphaproteobacteria > Rhodobacterales > Rhodobacteraceae > Falsiruegeria > Falsiruegeria mediterranea. The sequence continues at coordinate 85,634 of NZ_ONZG01000002.1, read as the reverse complement.
ACCCACCCGATGCTGATCGCCAAGATGGGCGAGCGGCGCTACGCGACCGAAGGCAGCCCCGCCGACTGTGTGCTGGCGGCCTTGCATCACGTCATGAAAGATGCGCGTCCCGACTTGGTCTTGTCAGGCGTGAATCGAGGCAACAATTCAGCCGAGAACGCGCTTTATTCCGGCACATTGGGCGGCGCGATGGAGGCCGCATTGCAAGGCCTGCCCGCGATTGCAATGTCGCAATATTATGGCCCGCAGAACTATGGCATCGACGAGCCTTTTGAATTGGTGCGCACCCACGGCGCTGAGGTTGTTCGCAAGATCCTGGCCAAGACGCCCGCTCAGGATCAGGACTATCGCCTGTTCTACAACGTCAACCTGCCGCCTGTTCGCGTGGGCGATGTCAAGGGTATCCGCGTGGTGCCTCAAGGGTTCCGACGGGGATCGTGTTTCAGTGTCGAGCCGCATAACTCCCCCTCTGGCAAGCAGTTTTTGTGGATCAAGGGCGGCAATCAGCAGGTGATGACTGCGCCGGGAACGGATGCAGCAGTGAACCTGGAAGGGTATATTTCGGTCACGCCGATGCGGGCGGATCTGACAGCGCATGACGCGATGGAGGCCCTGGCGGACATCGAATGAGCGGGCCTGACGCACAAACCAAGATGCAATTCCTGTTTGCTCTGCGCTCCAAGGGGGTGACGGATGCACGGGTGTTGAACGCGATGGAAGAGATCGATCGCGGGCCGTTTGTGCGCGGGATCTTTGCCGATCGCGCCTATGAGGACATGCCGCTGCCGATTGCCTGCGGTCAGACGATCAGCCAGCCCTCGGTCGTGGGGATCATGACGCAGGCCTTGCAGGTCAGCCCGCGCGACAAGGTGCTCGAGGTTGGCACAGGCTCGGGCTATCAGGCGGCGATCCTGAGCAAGCTGGCGCGCCGGGTCTATACGGTGGAACGCCACGCCCGATTGGTGCGCGAGGCGCAGGAGATTTTTCAGGCGCTGCAACTGGTGAATATCACCACGATGATCGCAGATGGCTCTTTCGGATTGCCCGATCAGGCGCCCTTTGACCGCATCATTGTGACGGCTGCGGCCGAGGACCCGCCGGGGCCGCTCTTGGCGCAATTGAAAATCGGCGGTATCATGGTGGTGCCGGTAGGCCAGTCCGACGCGGTGCAGACCCTGATCCGGGTGCGGCGCAGCGAAAGCGGGTTCGACTATGATGAAATCCGGCCCGTCCGCTTTGTCCCTCTGCTTGAGGGGTTGGGCAAGGATGGTTAAAGACCTATTTTAGTTGCGATGATCGCCAAGCCCTCGGTCAACAGGGGGCGCGTGTTTGAGGATAGCGAGATGAATTTGATCCCCCGGAAATGTTCTGCCCGGTTGCTGGTTGCTGGTGCTGTGGTGGCTTTGGTGGCGGGCTGCGAGGGGCCGCTGGATTATGACCTGCGCGGTCAGATCGGCGCCTTCAACACGACCGAGGCGGCGCAATCGGTCAAGACCGCGCCCCGGCCCAAACCGGACGCGCGCGGCGTGATTTCCTATCCCAACTATCAGGTGGCTGTGGCCCGCTCGGGCGATAGCGTCGCCGAGTTGTCGAACCGCATCGGCCTGCCCGCGGGCGAGGTGGCGCGGTTCAACGGGTTGAACCCGGACACCCCATTGCGCAAGGGCGAGGTTCTGGCCTTGCCGTCGCGTGTGGCGGAAAGCAGCTCGGGTGGATCGGTCGACATTGCTGCGCTGGCAGGCAGCGCCATCGATCAGGCGCCTGACACGACGCCGGTGGAAACCACCACCCTGGCGCCCGCAAGTTCTGCGAAACCGGCTCCCAAGCCGACAGGTCCCGAGCCGGTGCGCCACAAGGTGGCGCGCGGCGAGACGGCCTATACTATTTCGCGGCTCTATCAGGTGCCGGTCAAGGCGCTGGCCGAGTGGAACGGGCTGGGCTCGGATTTCGGCGTGCGCGAAGGTCAGTATCTGATCATCCCTGTCAAGGATCAGTCCGCCCCCAGCGGCGCGGCGGCGGCGGCGGCCAGTGCAGCGGCCGTGACCAAGCCGGGATCCGGCAGCCCGACGCCGACACCCCCAAGCGCCACGGCCCCCTTGCCAGACGAGAAGGTGGCGGCCAAGACGCCTGACCCGGAACCGGTGGAGGTCGCCAAGCCGACCCAGGCCAGCGGCGCGGCGATGACGATGCCGGTCAGCGGTAAGATTGTCCGCCCGTACAAGAAGGGCAAGAACGACGGGATCGACATTGCGGCGGCCGCTGGATCAGCCGTTGTGGCGGCCGACAAAGGCACCGTCGCGGCGATCACGGCGGATGCGGATCAGGTGCCGATCATCGTCGTGCGCCACAAGGACAACCTGCTGACGGTTTATGCCAATGTCGAAAACATCGAGGTCAACAAGGGTGACCGGGTGAAACGCGGGCAGAAGCTGGCGCAGCTGCGGTCGGGTGACAACGCTTACGTGCATTTCGAAGTCCGCAAAGGCTTCGACAGCGTCGATCCCACGCCCTACCTGCAATAATTTGTTTGTGGGCGGGGAAGCTTCCGCGCCCGAGCAGACCTGACTGCGTCAGCCCCGCTAACGGCCTTGGGCCGGGCCTCGCTACGCTCGGCGGTTGGTGCACAGGCGCGCCAACTGGATTGGGGAATGGCCTCTCAATTTGTCCCACCCGCGCCGAGCCGCAGGCGAGGCGCCCGGCCCAACGAGAGGAGGGCATCTTTGATGCCCGTACGACGGGTGGGAGCAGCCCCGGTTTTGACCGGGACCTCAGGTCAAGGCGCGTAATCCTCAAGTCGTTTGCCGGGTTCGTCAGTGAACAACTCGGGCAGGGGGGTGACCTCTTCAATGAGGTCGACGCGGAAAACGCGGAAATCGTCACGGGTCTCGCACCAGGCTGTCAGGGTCCAGACGCGGCCCCAGTATTCCATGTGCAACGGTCTTATGATGCGTTCGGTCAGTGTGCCGTCAATGCGGCGATACTTGAGGGCCAGTTTCTGGCGGGATTTGATCGCCGCTCTGAGCGGCGCCATATGGGTGAACCCGCGTGCGGCATCGGCAAAGGGGTAGACGGCGAATTTCCACGCATCCGCCTCGGCCACCGTCTGTGTGGGCAGTACAGCGTCGATCTTGTCCACAAGGGATTGCGCCGCAGCTTTGAGCCCCGGATCGGCGGCCTCGGACACGATGGCCATTCCAAGGTTCAGCGCCTCGAGCTCTTCGGTGGTCAGTGTCAGCGGGGGCAGGGTGATCGCCTCGCGCACCATGTACCCTACGCCGCGCTCGCCCTCGACCGGCACACCAGATGCCACCAGCGTGTCCATGTCGCGATAAATCGTGCGCACCGACACCTCGAGCCGGTCGGCGATGTCCTGCGCGCGGTGCAGTTTGCCGTCGCGCAGGATCTGGATGATGTCAAAAAGGCGGTCGGTGCGGCGCATATGATCACACTTGCCGCGTCCGACCACCGATCGTCAAGCGGCCTGGGATCGGCCGCTCAGATTTTCACAGCCTCCTTTCAATTGCGGTCCGAAGGGGGGGCAAAGCGCCGATGTTCAGCCGCATTTTCGGGCATGGATTCCGTCGCCGATTGTGATGACGGTCTTGATTGCCAAATTTGCGGGAAAACCAACCTGGGCGGCTATCGTCTCCAAGACTGTCTTGACCACGGGCCAGGCGCTACAAAAATCCACCCCCAGGGCAGCGGCGCCAAAGCTTTCTTGCATGGATTCGCTGCCGGACAGATCAAGGGTGTCTAAAAAGGCGTCGACATCGGCGTTGCTAATTTCAATCGTATTCATAATGTCCTCCAAAAAAACAGGACCGCAAAAGAGAATTAAAAATAAAAAATGTGCCAAATTCAAATAGTGGCCCGACTTTGTGGTCCATTTTTGTGTTTAACAGGTTTTATAATTCTGCTCAAATAAATTGTTTGTTGGAGTTCCGGGATGTTCAGACGGATTGGTTTCCGGATTTGCCAGTTTTCCTGGAAATGGTTGAAAAGCTGTTGGTTGGCATGTGCGCATGCCGACATCGGTCTTTCACAGTTGGATTGTCCGAAGTTTCGAAAGACTCTGGTCCCCCTGGGACGGCATGCGCTTTCCTTTTGGATCAGGCTTTCATCTGCCAATGGACCTCTTCATGGCGCATTTGTTCACTGCCCTTAGCGATCGCTGCCATCAAGGCAGGGGCAAAATCCTGATTTGGGAATGAGGCCGCCACCTTTTGTGCAGTCTCAATGTCCTGCCAGATCACATAGTCGGTCCAGCGCCCATCGGCTCCTTTGCTCAGCTGGCGGTGCAGAAAACCTGGCGTGCTGCGGACAAAAGCTTCGGACGCTTGAGAGAGGGCGACGAATTCGGCATCGCTGACACTGGGGGCGAGGGTGAAAGTGACGATTTCGGCGACTTGGGTCATTTGGATGCTCCTGTTTTTGACCTTCGATGGGGTGGACCTATCGCTGGGCAACTGACATAAACCTGTCAGTTGAGTTCAGGCGGTGGCGGAAATCTTCACTTTTACCAGCGGGAGCCAAGAATTCTGGACCCATGCGTCTTTCCCCGGATCAAGACGCCGCGCTAGACCTGAGCCCAAGATATTCCCCGCGCCAAATTGCGCGGACCCAAGTTGAGGAGACATCACATGTTGAACAATATCGGCCTTCCCGGCATCCTTCTGATCGCGGTTGTGGTTCTGGTCCTGTTTGGACGGGGCAAGATCAGCTCGCTGATGGGCGAAGTGGGCAAAGGCATCACCTCGTTCAAGAAAGGCATCAACGAAGGCACTGCCGAGCTGGAGCAGGAAGCGGCAGAAGAGGCCAAGGACGTCACCCCCGAAGCCGACAAAGACAAGGCCTAATCGCGCATGTTCGATCTGGGCTGGACCGAGCTCTTGGTGATCGGCATCGTGGCGCTGATCGTTGTTGGCCCCAAGGATCTGCCGGTGTTGTTTCGCAATGTCGGCCGCTGGGTCGGCAAGGCCCGTGGTATGGCGCGCGAGTTTTCCAGCGCCATGAACGAGGCGGCCGATCAGGCTGGTGTCAATGACATCACCAAGGGGTTGAAAACAGCGTCGAACCCGATGGGGGCGGCAATGGATGGCGTCAAGGATGCCGCGCGCGAGATGACCAGCGCCATTGATCCCACCAAGTTCGACCCCGAAAGCGAGACTGGCAAGTTGGCAGCAGAACGCGCCGAGGCGGCGAAGAAAATTCAGGCCTCGACCGCGCGTGCAGCAGCTGAACGCAAGGCGCGCGAGGCAGAAGAGGCGATGGCCAAGGCCGAGGCTGCCGAGGCGGCGCTGAACCAAGATACCGAGACCAAAACATGAGCCATTCCGACGAGATCGACGACAGCTCTGCCCCGCTGATCGAACACCTGGCCGAGCTGCGCACGCGGCTGATCCACTGTGTGGTGGCCTTTCTGGTGGGCATGATCGCGTGTTTCACGGTCGCAACGCCGATCTTCAACTTTCTGACGGCGCCCTTGTGCGAAGTGCTGAATGAACGCGGCCAAGACTGCGGGCTGATCTTCATCTCGCCGCAAGAGGGCTTCTTTGTCGCCATCAAGGTCTCGCTGCTTGGCGGGTTCATGCTGGCGTTTCCCTATATCGGGATGCAGATGTGGCGCTTTGTGGCGCCGGGCCTGTACAAAAGCGAGAAGGGCGCGTTTCTGCCGTTCCTGGTTGCGTCGCCCTTCATGTTCATTCTGGGCGCGTCTTTTGCCTTCTACGTTGTCACGCCGCTGGCCTATGACTTCTTCCTGGGCTTCCAGCAGTTTGGCGCCGAGGGCGAGGCCGTGACCGATACGGCAACAGCCGCGCCGCTGAGCGTGGTGTTCCAGGGCTCGGCCCAGGAATACCTAAACCTGACCATCAAGTTCATCGTGGCCTTTGGCATGTGTTTTCAGCTGCCTGTTCTGCTGACGCTGATGGGCAAGGCCGGGTTGGTGAGCGCCGAGGGTCTGGGAAATGTGCGCAAATACGCGGTTGTGGCCATTCTGGTGCTGGCCGCGTTGGTGACGCCGCCGGATGTGATCACTCAGGTCATCCTGTTTGTTGTGGTCTATGGCCTCTATGAGGTGTCGATCTTTTTGGTGGCTCGCGTCGAGAAGAAGCGCGAGGAGCAGTTGCGCGCTGATGGCTACTATGACGATGAAATGGACGAGGATCTGGCCGAACACGGCGATGATCTGAAGTAACTGACAAACAGTATCAAGGACGGGCCCCTCGCTGGGCCCGCCTTTTTTTGTGTGGAGAAAGCATGACCGATACGCCCAGAACCGAGTTTGACGCCGAACTGCAGGACCGCCTGATGCGCTATGCGGCCATCGACAGCCAGAGCGATGCAACAACCGGCGTCACCCCCAGCACGGAATGCCAGTGGGACATGCTGCGGTTGCTTGAGCAGGAATTGACCGAAATTGGTGCTGCGGATGTGGAACTGACGGACTATGGCGTGGTGCTGGCCACCGTGCCGGGAACGGCAGAGGGGCCGACGATCGGGTTTCTGGCACATGTGGACACGGCGCCACAATTCAATGCTGCCGGTGTCAAACCGCGTGTGATCGACGGCTACAATGGTGGCGATATCACCTATCCCGATGATGTCGATCTGGTGCTTTCGCCCAAGGATCACCCCTATTTGGGCACCAAAGTGGGGCATGACATCATTACGGCGTCTGGCACGACGTTGTTGGGAGGTGATGACAAGGCCGGGGTTGCAATCATCATGACCATGGCGCGGCATCTGCTGAACGCCCAAGGTTCAAAGCATCCGACGCTGCGGATTGCGTTCACGCCTGACGAAGAGATCGGCTGTGGGTTCGACAACCGGCTGGCCGAAGATCTGAAGGTTGATTTCGCCTATACGCTGGATGGCGGTGTTGTGGGTGAGATTGTCTATGAAAGCTTTTCGGCGGATGGTGCTGTGGTGACCGTCACCGGCGTGTCGATCCATCCCGGCTATGCCAAGGACAAGATGGTCAACGCGGCGCATCTGGCGTCCAAGATCATCCAGACCCTGCCGCAGGCCACGATGCAGCCGGAGACCACCGAAGGGGATCAGGGATTTATCCATGTCACCGACATGAATGGTGGCTCGTCCGAGATGGAGCTGAAATTCATCCTGCGCGATTTCGAGTTGGAGGGGCTGGCGGCCAAGGGCGATCTGCTGCGGCAGATCTGCGCGGCGGTGCAAGCGTCCGAGCCGCGGGCAAAGATCACCTGCGAGATCACACCGCAATATCGCAACATGCGCTATTGGCTGGAAAATGACATGACCCCGGTCGAACTGGCCCGTGCGGCCTGCACCGACAACGGGGTCGAGGTTCTGTCGGTGCCGATCCGGGGGGGCACGGACGGATCACGCCTGACCGAGATGGGAATACCGACGCCCAACATCTTTACCGGTATGCAGTGCATCCACGGGCCCAAGGAGTGGATTTCGGTTCAGGACATGGCGCTGGCGACCCAGGTTTGTTTGAGCTTGGTCGAGCGGGCGGCCAAGGCGGAAGCATTGGCCACTTAGCCCGAAGTTGGATTTGCAGAGATTTCGAGTTTCACCCCTAACAGGTCACTGGTTTTGGTGAAGCAAATATGGGCCATTCTGCCAGTGACGTTCGAAATTTTCCGGTGAAATGTACGAAAGTCAGCGCGTGCGCACCCTGGATCTTTTGAAAGATGACCCTGAAAAAAATATTAGAAACGTCTTTCGAATACATAACGATCATATACTCGGCCACGAGGTCGTCTACTCGGGCAATCTCAAGGATTTTGCCCTGGTCGAATCTTTGGGGGAGCGCACCAAGTGATCCTTCCAAAGCTGAGAGTTGAGTCGTGTCGGCTGTTCTCATGGCGGATTTAAAGGCGTCTATTCCCTTCGATCTGCTAACTAGGAGCGCGTCCCTAATTTGGCATGCCGTGTCTTTGGCGGTCTCGCCTTTGGCAGGTTGTACCATAACTACGATCGCAGCACATGCCGCGACCAATAGAGATGTCATTCGCAATCTGGCAAAGATCATGAAGCGCTCTTTTGTTGTCATTTTGATAAGTTCGAGTTTCTAGCCACTATTGGGCGTTATGTTCGGGCAACCGTGCCATTTAACAAAGAGGGTAACAAGGCATTTCACCGGTAGCTCAATGCAAAAGTTAAAATAAGGATCAGAGGCTAAAAGATCCCCATATGGTGCTTGCCCCTGTACTATGTTCGTGCTTTGTCTGCCTAAAAGGCAAGGAGGAGGCGGCCCAATGGATCAATCAGAATTTACCCGCATCGCCGAAGCTTTGGAGCGGATGTCGCCAGCCCCCTTGGCGGCCCCTGATTTCGACAGCGCTAGCGCCTTTGTCTGGCATGTGGAGCCGGACCGTCTGACGCCGGTGCCTCAGGTCAACCGGGTGGCGCTGGAACTGTTGGTCGGGATCAACCGGTCGCGTGACACGCTGCTTGACAACACCCGTCGTTTTGCGGCCGGATATGGCGCCAACAATGCGCTTTTGTGGGGTGCGCGAGGCATGGGAAAGTCCAGCCTTGTCAAGGCCGTGCATGGCGCGGTTCATGCAGATTTCCCGGATTTGAAACTGGTCGAGTTGCAGCGCGAGGATCTGCCGTCCGTCGGTCGCTTGCTGAACCATCTGCGGGGGGCGCAACATCGGTTCATCCTGTTCTGTGACGACCTGTCGTTCAGCCACGATGACCAGCATTACAAAAGCCTCAAGGCGGTGCTGGATGGGGGGATCGAGGGGCGGCCCGAGAATGTGCTGTTCTACGCCACGTCGAACCGCCGCCATCTGATGCCGCGTGACATGATCGAAAACGAGCGTCAGAGCGCAATCAACCCCTCCGAGGCGGTCGAGGAGAAGGTCTCGCTGTCGGATCGGTTTGGGTTGTGGTTGGGCTTTCACCCCTGTGATCAGGACGAATACCTGGCGATGATCAACGGCTATTGCGAGGCCTATGGTCTCAGCATCGACGCGGTCACCCTGCGGGCCGAAGCGATCGAATGGCAGGCCACGCGCGGGGCGCGCTCGGGCCGGGTCGCCTGGCAGTTTTTCTGCGATCTGGCAGGACGGAACGGCGTCGCCTTGGGATAGGCATCCGAAACCGTCGACCATGACGTTTTCTGAACAGACAGGCTGAAACCTCTGACGCGACATGGTTGCAGCCAGTCAGGGAGGACATCAGCCATGCGGGACGAGTTGGCGTTTGAGAACTGCCGCAGAACGGCGGAAGAGGCATCAAGCCTGCCGCCGCAGTGCTACGTTACAGACGGTGCGCAACACGCTGAGGTAGAAAGGTTTTTCCGCCGTGGCTGGGTTGGCGTCGGGCGCTCGGACATGGTGGCGGGTACCGGGGATTACATCACGTTGGATTTTGCGGGCCAGACCGTTTTGTTGCTGCGCGACAAGGATGGAGGCTTACGCGCTTTTGCCAACTCTTGCCGTCATCGGGGCGCGCGGCTGGTAGACGGTGAAGGGACCTGCAAGGGTATCCGTTGCCCGTTTCATTCCTGGTTCTATGCGCTTGACGGGCGGCTGGTTTCGGCACCTCAGATGGAGGCGGCCAAGGGGTTTGATCGCGCTGACAACGGGTTGATCGCCTATCGCGCCGAAGAGCGGGCTGGGTTTGTCTTTGTCTGCCTGGATCAAACGGCGGGTCCGCTGGATGATCATCTTGGGGATTTTCTGGACATCCACGCGCCCTGGCCATTGGCCAAGCTGCAAACCGTGCGGCGGCGCGAGTTGGAGGTCGATTGCAATTGGAAGATGTTTTTGGAAGTCTTCAACGAATACTACCACCTGCCGTTTGTGCACCCGGATTCCATCGACAGCATCTACGCTACACCCGATCCGGCGGATCAGGTGGCTGGGGCCTTTGCCACGCAGTTTGGGCGGACCGAGGGCACCGGGGCGCTGTTGGAGAGTGCGCAGGACAATGCGCTGCCCGATATGCCGGGGCTGATGGGGCAAGCGATGCAAGGCGCGCGCTATACCTGGGTGTTTCCGAACATGACGTTTGCGGCCAACAAGGATGCGCTATGGTGTTACGAGGCTTACCCGCAGAGCCCAAACCGCTGCAAGGTGGTGCAGACGGCCTGTTTCCACCCTGAGACCTGCGCGCTGCCGGGGTTTGACACCCGCGTGGCGGCCTATCTGGAGCGGCTGGATGCGGCCTTGGCCGAAGATGTGCCCGCTCTGGTCAACCAGCAACGCGGGATGGAATGCCCCGACGCGGTGCCGGGGCGGTTTCAGCCGGATCTGGAGCCGAATGTGGCCAGTTTCGCGCGCTGGTACAGCAGCGCGATCTGAGGGTTAGAGGCTGGCGACGATCTTTGCGGCCTCATCCGAGACCGAGGCCAACGCTTCGCGGTCCTCGCCCGGGTGGAAGCGCGCGCGCAGAGCGGTCGGCATAGGAGCAGGTTCGACAATTGTGACACGCGGGCCAGTGTTGACCGTCTCGGCCGCCCAACTGCGGGCAAGTGCCATCTGCGCGCCTTTGGTGGCGCCGTAGGTGCCGAAAAACTTCTCGCCCGCCTTTGGATCGTCAAAGAAGACAGCATGCCCCTCGTGGCCCAGCAACGGCGCGACATAGGGGATCAGGACCGAGGTTGCAGTGGTGTTGATCGCCAGCGATTTGTTCCAATCCTTGGGATCGACAAAGTTTGCAGGCGTCAGCGGCGCGGCGTGGATGGCGGTGTGCAGCCACAGGTCCAGCTTGCCCCAGCGGTCATGAATGCCCCGGCAGAGCGTTGCCATGGCGTTGGGATCGGTGATGTCCATGGGCGCCAGCGTTGCGGTTCCGCCCGCTGCCTGAATGCGGTCATCCAGCTCTTCGAGCGCACCAGTGGTGCGGGCCACGGCGATGATGTGATGGGTTGGCGCAAGCGCTTCGGCCAAAGCGGCGCCAAGGCCGCGCGAGGCGCCAGTGATCAGGGCAAGTTTAGGTGCATCGGTCATGGGCGCGGTTTGAACCCAGTTGCGTGACCCGTCAAGGGCAGATCAACTGCCCGCGATGTTCAGCCGCTCTGTCCGGCCGTTTTTTTGCAGGATCACCCCGTCTTTGTCGATGCCGACGACCTTGGCGGAATTGATCCGCGCGCCGGGCTTGATCTGTTTCACACGACCCGAAGAGGTGCGCACCAGCGCGCGCATGTCGTCTTGGGCGCCAAAGACACCCAAAACGGAGGTGCTGTTGCGTTTGAGCGAACCCGGCTGAGTGGCCGCCTTGTTGACGGTGGAATTGGACATGAGCGTTTCCCCAAAAAGCTCGGAACTGGTTTACCGAAAAGGGGGCCTATCAGGCCTGTGTGGGAGGTTAAAGAGGGGGGGGATATCCGGTGCGCGAGGTTTCGCTGCAACTGCACGGTGAACCGCCAGAGTGCGCCAACCTTGAGGTGAACGCAGGTCGTCACAGATTGCCACCGACGTTGAACGTGCGGAAACAGCAAGGCGACCATTTTTTTGAAATAATGCAAATCACCCCTTGCGATCCGCGTCGATGCGCCCCATATGCTGGATCGCTAACGTTTTTCTTTTTCGACCAACTGTCTCCCGTTCACGGCGTTCAGTCTTTCGATCCAGACCGACAACGCCAAGCTGACGCACCAACGCGGGCAGCACCAATAGGAGACTACGGATATGGCCACTGGCACCGTAAAATGGTTCAACGCAACTAAAGGCTTCGGCTTCATCGCGCCCGACGGCGGCAGCAAAGACGTGTTTGTACACATCTCTGCTATCGAGCGGGCGGGCTTGACCGGCCTCGCCGACAACCAGAAAGTTACTTTCGACATCGAGCCGGGCCGTGATGGCCGCGAGTCCGCGTCGAACATCGCACTGGCATAAGTCTCTACAATCGTAGAGCTTTGGAAACGCGGCCCCGTTTGTGGGCCGCGTTTTGCGTTTAAAGGCACCTTGCGTAGACTGCTTTGGTGCTAGTCCTCGTCAACGCCAGCGGATTTGATTGGTGCGTGCCGAGGCTTCAGACAGAGAGACCTGTCTGAAGCTTGGTCAATCCCAAACCGGTTCAACGCTGTGGCAATGAATGTCAGCCCGAAGCCAATTTGGCCGCGTTCCAGGAGGAACCGGTGCCGGGCATGTCTTCGATCTTCTGGCTCACGCGACTGCTGGATTCCAGGGTCTCCAGATAGCTGTCACCGAGGCCGGTGATGTAGTTGCCGTCAAAGCAGGAGCAGTCGAACTGTTTGATTTCAGGGTTGCCCTCTTGCGCGGCCCAGATCAAGTCGTCGAGGTTTTGGTAGAACAGGGCGTCCGCGCCCAATTCTTCGCGGATCTCCTCGATCTCTTTGCCGTTGGCGACCAACTCGTGTTTGGTGGGCATGTCGATGCCGTACACATTGGGGTAGATCACAGGAGGTGAGGCAGAGGCGATGTAGACCTTTTTGGCTCCGGCCTCGCGGCACATCTGGACGATCTTCTTGATGGTGTTGCCGCGCACGATGGAATCGTCGATCAGCAGTACGTTGTGGCCGTCGAATTCCAGCGGGATGGCGTTCAGCTTGCGGCGCACCGATTTCTGGCGCTCGGCCTGACCGGGCATGATGAAGGTGCGGCCGACATAGCGGTTCTTCACCAGACCCTCGCGATAGGGGATGCCGGTGGCCTTGGCGACTTCGAGCGCCACAGGACGCGCGCTGTCGGGGACGGGGATGATGCGGTCGATATCCAAGCCGCTGTCCTCGATCTGTTTGGCCAGCGTCTGGCCCATGCGCATCTGGGTCTTGTAGACCGAGATCCCGTCCAGCAGCGAATCCGGACGGGCGAGGTACACGTATTCAAAGATGCACGGCGTCAGGTTGCCTTCGACCGCTTGGAACTCGTGCAGGTTGCCATCGAGATCGACCAGCATCGCCTCGCCGGGTTTCAGGTCGCGCAGTTTGGTGAAGCCGTTGATACCAAAGGCCACGTCCTCGGACGCAAAGGCGTAATCATCACCGTCTCCGTCCGCGTCACGCTTGGCCACCGACAGCGGGCGGATGCCGTGGGGGTCGCGGAAGGCCAGCATGCCAACGCCTGCGATCAGGCAGATGACGGAATAGGCACCCTGGATACGCTCCATGGTCATTTTCACGCCCGCGAACAGGTTGCGGATCGGGTCGGCGTTGCCGTTGACCTTGATCGCGTCGGCGACCTTGTCGGCCAGCACGTTCAGCAGGATTTCGGAATCCGATGTGGTGCGCAGGTGGCGGCTGTATTTCGCGGTGACCTTTTCGCGCTGCTCTTCGGTATTGGTGATGTTGCCGTTGTGGACAAGGTAGATGCCGTAGGGCGCGTTCACAAAAAACGGCTGCGCCTCGGCCGCCGACAACGATCCGGCGGTGGGGTAGCGCACGTGGCCCATGCCGATCTTGCCCCGCAGGGTTTCGGCGTCTTCGGCCTTGAACACATCCTTGACCAGACCGTTGGCCTTGCGCTCGCGAAAGTTCTCGCCGGTATAAGTCACGATGCCCGACGCGTCCTGACCGCGATGCTGCAACATCAGCAGACCGTCATAGATCTCGGCAAAGACTTCGTCTGTCCGGCTTGCGATCCCCAAAATCCCGCACATGTAAGGGCTCCAAAATCTGCGGATCAATCCGCGTGAGGTTTTGCTGCAGTTGCTTGTTCTTGATGCCGTGACGGCCTGTTTAGGCGCGTGTGGCGGCAGTATAGGTCAAGATCGGCCCAAGAGGAGCGTCGATTGCAGCATCAACTCGACAGCACCGGGGCGGACCTGTTGTGCGGTTACCTGTCCGGGGACAGTTTTGGTGCGTCGAATGTCTGTTTTGGCACGACCCTGAGTGAGGGGCCGGTGCGGGCGGCGGGGGGCATCTGCGGGCTAGGCAAGGCAGGCAGCTCCGATTCCGTTGCGAGTGTTCGGCCCCCACATAATGCCTTAAGCCCGTTCTGTCACGAAAGGATCACATATCTTTTTTGCCGCAGGTGGAAACGCAGGGTTTCACGCCGCCAGATCGGGCGCGTAGGTGTGATCCGGCATCATCAACAGCAGCGCGCGGGTCTCGCCATAGCCGAGCTTGCGATAGGGGCTGTCATGCCCGTCCAAGCCCGCGTGGATCAGCGCACCGGTTTGGGTCCAGAGGATTTCGTCTTCGGCAAAGTGCAGCCGGTGGACGGGGGCGGATTTGCCTGGAACGCGGTGAATGCCGCCGTGACCCGTGAGCGCCGAGACCGTGGCGAGAACAACTGGTAGGCCAAAAAGGCGACGGCAGGCAGGGTGGGTCAGGGCCAGGTGCTGATCTGCCTCCACCAGCAGGTCCGAGCAGGCGCCCAGGGTGCCACCCGGGACGCACCAGAGTGCGTCGGCATCCGGTTGCCGGGTCACCTGTGTCACCGGGCGAAAGTCGCCGTCGAAGGTGGCCACTTGTGTCCCGATGCTCACGTCTTCGACACGGGTCCAGCCGTTGGGTGTTTCCACAAGCGTGCCAGCGATCAGGCCGGGCTGGAGTTTGGGGGCTGCGGTGAACTGGGCAAAGGCGGTTTGGTGCTTGAGATGCATGGCGGGTTCCTCCGGGGTTGCTGTCTGTTCTGGACTGCACCCAGAGAAGCGAGGGAAGTTTGCCAAATTTTCGACATGATTAAGGCCGAATTCGCGAACTGTTTCTGATTGCGCGACAGACCCGGTTGCTGGGTATGGATTCAGGTGATTGCGGGAACGCGGAGTAAGGAATGGTTAACCAATGCAAAGGGTTATTCACTTGAACCTACATGCTCGGCAGGGCGATTCGGCGACATGCGGAGGGTCGAACCGGGGCGGGATTCGGGAGAAATTGAGGCAACCTGAGCGGGTGGATCAAAATACATGCTGGGTGAACCGATGTGTTGGATATGGGCCAAGGATGACTATTCCGGCATTCCTGCGGTTCTGAGGTCACTCAGCCAACGCTCCAGCCCGCTGGGCGCGGTCCATACGTCCGCATAGCGGTCGATCTCGAACTGCAGCGTTCGGTTTGGAATGGCCTTTAGAAGCTCTGCCATAGAGGTCCGCGCGGCCTCGACCTTGCCTGCGCAAACCTGGATCACGATGCGTTTGGGCAGGGCTCGTGATGGCAGGTTCGCCACCTGCTGGATGGTTTCCAAGGCCGTGTCGCATTGCTCGTTGGCCCAAAGCGCCAGGGCAAGCTCGGTCTTGTAGGACCAATCGTGTAGCGGGTCGATTGCGATCGCATGCCGGATGTCAGCGATGGCGCCGTCGATGTCCCCCACCAATATCTTGGTGGAGCCGCTGGCACGGTAGACGTTCGAGTAGCTGGGGTTGAGCAGTTTGACCTTGCCATAGATCTGTAGTGCAGCTTGCAGGTTGCCCTGGGATTCTTGCAACCGGCCCAGCAAATAGAGGTTCAGGTAGTTGTCGGCGTCCAGCGCGATAGCCTTGTCGGCGTATTCCTGAGCCTTGTCCAGCTCTGCCTGTCGTTCTCCATTGGTGCTAGCGTAGTGGGAGTCGCTCCAATGAACAAATCCCATCGACAAATACCCGATCGAGGCGTCGGGATCTGCGGCGATGGCGGCTTTGTAATAGGGGGTGGCCCGCGCGTTTGCCTCTCGCCCCGGTTTGCGAAAGTGGCTGAACCCTTCGGCGGCCAGATGCATGGCAGTGACCGTTTTGCGCGTCCCCTTTGGTGCGGTGTAATGAGACAGGCGCCCGCCGACGGTTGCGGCGACGGAGCGGATTATTTCGTCCTGAAATTCGAACAACTGCTCAACTTGTCCCTCGAACCGTTCCGACCAGAGGTGATCGCCGGTGTTTGCGTCGATCAATTGGACCGAAATGATCAGGTTTTCACCGACCTTCTGCTGGCTGCCGCTCAGGATCAGATCAGTCCCCAGAGCCGTGCGTATCGTTTCGACACTGGCGTCCTGGCCTTTGAATTTGAAGGTTGAATTCCGGGCGAGTGTCTTGAAGGTGGTGTAGCGCGAAAGGCTGTTGAGGATGCCGTCGCTGATTGCGTCACTCAGATAACCGCGGTCGGGGCCAGGGCTTTGGTCGTCGAACGCCATGACCGCAAGTGTGGGGTCACCTGATCCGGCTGTTTCCTGGGACCAAGGTGCAAAGAGATAGGTGGCAACTGCCGCCAACACCAATACCGCTGTCAGCATCCACGCGCCTGTCCGATTGGGGCGCGTTTGAGTGGCCAGGGTTTTGGCCGCTTGATCTGGCCAAACCAAGACGCCGGTTTTCTTCTTGATGTTCTTCAGCCTGTGTTCGCCTGCATCGGCAAATTCCGCATCGACTTTGCCTGTCACCAAGTCCGCCAAGGCTCTTGAGATTCAAATGCCGCCTGGGGGAGCCATCTGTTCAAGACGCGCAGCAACATTCACCCCATCGCCCAACAGGTTGTCGGCGTCGGCAAGGACATCGCCGAGGTGAATCCCGATCCTGAACGGCAAATCATCGACGGTCAGCGTGGCTTGGATGCGCAACGCGCAGCGGACGGCTTCAACCGGGCTGGCGAATTCGGCGATGACGCTGTCACCTGCACTGCCGAATACGCGTCCACCATGGGCTTCGATATGGGCGTCAATTTTTTGGCGTGAGGCTTTGAGAAGATCAAAGGTATCTTCTTCGTCCTGCTCCATCCGCGTGGAGAATCCGACCGCATCCGCTGCCAGTATGGTCGCCAATCGCCTGGTCACGACCTCGTTCCTTGGTCAACGCTGTCATCAGGAAAGAGGGTTCGGCCCTGCGAGTCAAGTAAGGGGGCTTTGGCGCGATGCAAAACAAAAACCCCCCGACCATCTGTGGCCGGGGGGCGATCTGTAAAGAAAGTGTAAGGCTCAGCAGATCACTGCGAGCAGGCGCCAACCAGGTTTTCGTATTGTTGTGTGACCCAACCCAGTGCGGCTTCGGGGTTCTGAGCTTCGATCTGGCCGGTCATGCGGGCGAAGACCTGGGCCGAACGGCTTTCGTCCACGATGGTAAAGTTCTGGCCGGTCATGACGGTGTCGTAGACAAAGAAGGCCACAGCCACCAGCAGGATGCCGCGCGCCACGCCAAAGAAGAACCCAAGCCCCTGATCCAGACCGCCAAGCGCGGAACGCTGCACCAGTGAGGAAAAGAGCGGGGTAAAGAAACTGACGATGATCAGTGCCAGCGCAAAGACGGCGGCAAAGGCTGCGATGATCGACAGCTCACAGCTCCCCGTGAGGAATTCACCCACCACGGGCAATTCCTTGATCAATGGCATGGCCTTGGGCGCAAATATGAAGGCCAGCACAGCGGCAGCGACCCAACCGGCGATCGCCATGGCCTCGCGCACGACGCCGCGCGAATAGGCCAGCAGCGCCGACACAACGATGATCAGGGCCACAACCCCGTCGATAATGGTAAAACCTTCCATGGCCCTCGCCTGTTTTCTCGTCTGCCCGCCCGTGTGGGCGACCTTAGCCTGCTCCGAAAGTTTCGCCAACAAAACCGGTCAGATCTGCGGGACGTTTGAGTGTCAGCCCGCCGCCTGTGCCCGTTTTGCCACCTGCCGGAGCAATGGCTGACGTGAAACCAAGTTTTTGCGCTTCTTTCAACCTGTTTTCCGTCTGCGGCGCCGGTCTGAGGGCGCCAGAGAGGGAAATCTCGCCGAAAACCACAGTATCTGCAGGGAGCGCGGCGTCTTCGCGCGCGCTGAGCAGGGCGGCGGCGACCGCAAGGTCGGCAGCGGGTTCGGAAATCTTCATGCCGCCGGCGACGTTCAGATAAACGTCGAGCCCGGCAAAGGGAATGCCACAGCGGGCCTCGAGCACGGCGAGGATCATCGCCAGCCGCCCACCGTCCCAGCCCACCACGGTGCGGCGGGGTTGGGAGTGGGGCGAGGGGGCGACCAGCGCCTGCATCTCGACCAGAACGGGGCGTGTGCCTTCGATGCCCGCAAAGACCACCGAACCGGGGCTGGGTTCGCCGCGCTCGGACAGAAAGAGAGCCGAGGGGTTGAGCACCTCGGCCAGTCCGCCGCCGGTCATTTCAAAGACGCCGATCTCGTCTGCGGGGCCAAAGCGGTTCTTGACCGCGCGCAGGATGCGGAATTGGTGGCCCCGTTCGCCTTCGAAATACAGCACGGTGTCGACCATGTGTTCGACCACGCGGGGGCCGGCGATCTGCCCGTCCTTGGTAACGTGGCCAACCATGATGATCGAAACGCCGTTGCGTTTGGCGAATGTCGTCAGCTCGTGTGCGGCAGCGCGCACCTGGGAGACCGATCCGGGTGCGCTGTCGACATTGTCGGCCCACATGGTCTGAATCGAATCGATGATGGCAAGCTGGGGCTTTTCGGCCTCAAGCGTGGTGAGAATGTCGCGCAGGTTGGTTTCGGCCGCCAATTGCACCGGAGCGTCGCTGAGGCCCAGGCGTTTCGCGCGCATGCGGACCTGGGCCGACGCCTCTTCGCCCGAAACATAGAGGGTCTTCAGGCCGGAGCGGGCGAACTGCGCCGCCGCTTGCAACAGCAGTGTGGATTTACCGATGCCTGGATCGCCGCCGACCAGGATGGCCGAGGCAGGCACAAGGCCGCCACCCAGAACCCGGTCGAGCTCTCCCATCCCGCTCAGGGTGCGGGGCGGGGGCGTTTCTTCGGTCGAGAGGTCGGTGAGGATGATGGATTGCCCGCGTTTGGCGCCCAGAGATTTTGAGGCAGGGCCGGTCGAGAGGCCCTTGTCCTGAGAGATGGTGTTCCATTCGCCGCAGCTTTCGCAGCGGCCGGACCATTTGGAGAAGGAGGCCCCACAGGCGGAGCAGGAGAAGGATGTCTTTGCCATGGCGCCTTGATGCCTGAGGTGTGGCAGCTCCTCAAGCCCTGAAGGGCTTTTGTCACTGCCGGTGGCGGAGGCCGCGCCTCATGCCCCGGTGGGGCCATCGGCGCGGCCTTGGGGGCAGATTGCAGGCGCGGGCTGTGGCGAAATGACAGGTTGGTCCGGGGAGGTTTGGGGCACAGGTAAGAGGCGGTGAAACAGGATACAGGATGTGTAGTGCGATGCAGTCTGGGCCCAGGTTGGTTGGAGCAGAGAATGAGCTGGATTTTCTGGATCGGCAGTCGGTCACGCTGGCGCGGTCGCTGAGTGCGTTGGAAGCCTGGGGCATGATCATGACGCAGCCGATGCCGCTGATGCAATTGGCGTTTCGGATCCGCGATGCGGTGGCGTCGAAGTTTGGTGTCAAACGGGTTGGCGGGTTTTCAGGTCGCGTTCCCGAGCAAGTGGAAGTTGGGCAGAAGCTGGATTTCTTTCTGGTGGAAGAGGTCAGCCCACAGGCGTTGGTGTTGACCGAACGGGACCGGCATCTGGACGTGATGACCTGTATATCCGTTGACGGCCGGGACATCTCGATCACCTCATCGGTCAAGACGCACAACTGGTTTGGGCGCCTTTACATGATCCCGGTGCGTCCGGTGCACAAACGGATTGTGGCCAGGAACTTGAAAGCCCTGCAAGCCTCGGTCGCGTGATCCTACTCTTTGGACCGTGACGACTGTAGCGGCACCACTGAGCCCTCGTCCGGGTCGGTGCCATCGGGGGGGCTTTGCAGTTGCGCCGACAGTTCGGGCAGCAGCTCGAACAGTTCCTCGCGCAGGCGAGAGAGCTGGGATTTGGCAACGGATTCATCGATCTCGACGTCGCGCGTCCATTGCCGCAGCTCGTGCATGATGATCTTGGCCTCATCGAGCCGGGTGTTGAATTGCTCCATCTCTTCCTGCCGTTGCCGCAGGAAAGTGCGCGCGCGGTCGACCTTGGCGTTGGAATAGATGTCCGCCAGTTCGTGGCTGACCTGGCTCATCTGGGCGGCAAGCTCTAACACCTCGGGCTCCAGATCGCCCAGTTCGGGGTGTTCGCGCAGGAACGCCAACCGGTCCTTGACCGCGTCGAACTCGGACGCGAGTTGGAACGTGTCTGCCCGGTCGGCGGCATGGGCTGCGTGATAGGCGCGGGCCACGTCCTCCATCTGGATGTGAAAGTCGCGGTGCGAGCGTTCCAGCGCGAGGATGCGGCCATTGGCGGGCAGGTAGAAGGCCAGCATCACCGCAAGACAGGTCAGACTGATCTGGGCAATCATGCCCGCCTGCGGGTGCATTTGCCCGTCGATCCCCGCCTGCAGTGACAACCACGGCCAGACGCCGGTGGCGGACAAAAGCGTGGCCAGAACCCCGGCAAAGGCAGCGATGCAGATGAGAAAGAAGGCGAGACGAATAAAAAGAGCTTGGATACGAAACACAAGCTGACGAATGGTGGACATGGGCAACCTTTCCGACCGAAACCAATGCGGCACCGGAATCAGCGGAATCATGCTCACATGGAATGTGGAGCGCCCCCCGGCGGACCCGGCCAATCAATCACTTTGCTGCTCGAACTTCTATGATGATACACAAATACAGCTTTTCAAGCAATTACGAGGTTTCATTGCCGCGTTTAAGGCCGCGTTCACTGAGGTGTCCCAGCAACATCGACGCCAGGATGCAGGCGGTAAAGAGGTAGAGACCCCAGGCCGGTTCGATGGTTCCGACACCAATACTCTTGACAACCGTGATGTAGATCGCGGCCAGGAATATGTCGGCCATCGCAAGTTTGCCAAGCACGTGCAGAACGGGGAAAGTGCGCTGATCAAGCAGGTTCCATTGCACTAGCGCCAGGCCGATGGTTTTCAGGTAGGGGGCGAAGATCGCAAAGAAGGTAACAAGTAGTGCCAGGAAGATGTCGCTGGCCCAGAGGGCTTGAAGACCAGTCAGCACGCTGATCTCGCTGAGGCCAAAAATCGGCAGCAGACCCGCCCGCATCAACGGGGCAAACCACGCAATTGGATAAAGTATCAGGAGCGAGAGTGTGGCTAGGCGTAGGATCATGACTTCTCGGCTACCTGAGTTTTTCTTAAGGCGGTCTCATGCAGCTATGCAATAACTGAACAAAAACAACGCGTGTTAGAAAAATTCATCAAAGGGAGATGTTTCAATGACAGGATTTTTGGCCTTCAAATCAGTCGTCGACCCATCGGACTGTGATTTTCTGGGGCATATGAATGTATCCAAATACTTCTCTGCCTGTTCAGATGCGGTTTTTGCGCTTCAGGCAGCAATGGGATTGACTGCTGAAGACATGCGGTCGGGTCGCAGGCTGTCTTTTGCAGTGGTTCATGCTGAAAGCGATTTTCTGGCCGAAGTTTCTGCGGGCGAAGCAATCCACATGGAGAGCGAAGTCACGGCGATCGGTGAAAAATCAATGACCTTTCGTCATGCTCTTAAACGGTCGTTTGATGACAAGATTGTTTTTTGCACAGTGTTCAAGTGTGTGCTGCTTGACCTTACGGCGCGGCGGGCAGCGGTTATTCCCAAGGACATCGTGAACAGCGCAAAGGCGTGGCTTGCCAAGGAATGAAGTCAGCGCACCGCCTCGATCGGCCCCTCGGCTCGGCCGTGGATGAATTGATCAAGATGGGGATCGCCGCTGGCGTCCATGTCCGCCACAGGACCGGTCCATTGGATGACGCCGTTGTGGAGCATGGCCACGTTGTCGGCGATGGCGCGGACCGAGGACATGTCGTGGGTGATGGTCATCGCCGTGGCGCCCATTTCGACCACGATCTCGCGGATCAGGTCGTTGATGACGCCGGACATGATCGGATCAAGGCCGGTGGTGGGCTCGTCAAAAAAGATGATCTCTGGCTCGGCGGCGATGGCGCGGGCCAGGCCGACGCGTTTTTGCATGCCGCCTGAGAGTTCGGCGGGCAGGCGGTCGGCCACATCTGGTTTCAGGCCCACGCGGCGCAGCTTTTCGATGGCGATCTCGCGCGCCTCGTCCGCAGGGCGTTTGAGAGAGCCGCGCAGCAGGCGGAAGGCCACGTTTTGCCAGACCGGCAGCGAGTCAAACAGCGCGCCGCCCTGAAACAGCATCCCGAACTTGGCGAGGAACGCGTCGCGGTCGCCCTTGCGGGCATCCTGACCGTCGACCGTGATGGTGCCGCTGTCGGGTGTGATCAGGCCAAGGATGCATTTCAAGGCGACCGATTTGCCGGTACCCGAACCGCCGATGATCACCATGGACGACCCCTTTGGGATCTCAAGGTTCAAACCTTGCAGTACATGGTTGTCGCCAAACGACTTTTTGACGTTGCCGAGCTTAATCATAGAGCACCGTGAAATCGCTGTCCTTGGGGCGCCTGTGCCAGGGAACTTCGCCGGTTTCATAGCGGAAGTTGGCCTGAACATCCTGGGGCGAGCGAATGACGTCTGACAGCAGCGTGATGGCAAAGGTGGCGCGGGTGGTGCGGCGTTTGCTAAAGACGCTGCCTGCCTCGTTCGAGCTCTCCTTGTCCACGATCACCCGTTCACAGACCCCTTCGAGGCAGCGGAACCGTTCGGCGACCAGAAAGTCATGCGCCTCGGCCCGGCTCTTGCCTTGCAGGAAGCCAAAGGCGATTTGGCGCAATTCGGCATCGAAACCCATGGTCTGTTCCAGCCGCTGGGTGTTGAACTCTCCAAGCAGCTGGCTTTGCGCGCTGGCCGTCAGGGGCAGCGACAGGGCGATTGCGGTGACGGCGGACAGGATCAGACGGGTCATAGCGAGAAAAACACTCCGGTCAGGACGAAGTTGGCGGCCAGGATGAGCACGGCGGCGGCCTCGACCGAGCCTTTGGTGGCGCGGCCCACGCCTTGGGCACCACGGCCCGAGTTCATGCCGTAGTAACAGCCCATGATGGCGGCGATGGTGCCAAAGGCGGCGCCTTTGACAAGAGAGGAAACGATGTCGCGCATTTCGAGGAAATCGACGGTGTTGCGCAGATAGGCGGCAGAGTTGAAGCCCAGGTTCTGCACCGCGACCGTGTAGCCCCCGGCGATGCCGATGATGTCACCCACGGCCACCAGTGCAGGCACGGTGAGCAGGGCGGCCAGCACACGCGGCGCGACGAGGTATTTCATCGGGTGGGTCGAGAGGGTCACAAGCGCGTCGATCTGCTCGGTTACTTTCATCGTCGCGATTTCCGCAGCGATAGAGGAGGTGACGCGGGCGGCGATCATCAGGCCCACAAGGACGGGGCCGAGTTCGCGCACCATGCCGATGGCGACGATCTGGGGCACGACGGCCTCGGCGTTGAAGCGCGCGCCGCCGGCGTAGATCTGCAGCGCCAGGGCGCCGCCGGTAAAGATCGCGGTCAGGCCCACAACGGGCAGGGACAGCCAGCCGATGTTCAGGAGCGCCACGCCAAATTCACGCGGGTAGAACGGCGGGCGCAGCATGTGCGACAATGCATCAAGCGCAAAGATCGCCACCCGGCCAAAGGCCGCCATGACGGTCAGGACGGCCCGACCGAGTTGTCCCAACATCGAAATGGGGTTCATCCGGCGCGCCCTTCGCGCAGTAGTTGCGGGCGTTTGCGTTGCAGCTTTTGCTGAATGCTCTCCAACGCATCCGAACTGGCTTGTGCAGCCAGCTTGTCGGCGCCGGTGTAGTGGCGGGCATAGCGGCGACCCATCGAGGTCAGGATTTCATAGCCGATGGTTTCGGCAGCCTCGGCCAGGTCATCGACGGTCTGGCGGCGGTTCAGGATCTGCACGGCGTCTGGCGTGCCCTCGATGTCGGTGATGTCGATGGTGATCATGTCCATCGAGACGCGTCCCACAACCGGGCAGGCGGTGTCGCCCACATAGACGTCGATGCCGTTGCCGATGGCGCGGATCAACCCGTCGGCGTAACCCGCTGCAATCGTGGCGATGCGCGAGGGTCGCTTGGCGGTCCATTTGTTAGAATAGCCGACGGTTTCACCTACGGCGACGTCGCGGACCTGGATCACGGGGATGTCGACGGTAACAACGGCCTTGGCCTCGTCGTAAGGTTCTCCGCCGTAAAGGCCTACGCCCGGACGGCACAGGTCGAAATGATAATCCGGCCCCATCAGCAGGCCACCCGTGGCTGCGAGCGATCTTGGAACATCAAGTTCGTCTGTCATCTCTCTGAAAATGCGCAGCTGTTTTCGGTTCATCTCATGGCCGGGTTCATCGGCGCAGGCCAAGTGGGACATGATCAGAACCGGGTTCTGTTGCAGCGCGATCTCACGCAGGGCGGCCCATTCGTCGGGCTCCATCCCCAGCCGATTCATGCCGGTATCAAGCTGGATGCCAAAGGCGTGGTCTGGCAGCTCTTCGACATGGCGCAGCATCTGATCGACCGAGTTGATCATCGGTGTCAGGTTGTTGTCGCGCAGCATGTCACGGTCGCCTGCCATGTGGCCGGAAAAGACCGACACCCGGGGGCCGGGACCCACGGCGCGGCGCACGGCGATGCCTTCTTCGGCGGCGGCGACAAAGAAATGACGCGCGCCTGCATCGGCGAGGGCCCGCGACACGCGTCCCGCGTCCAGCCCATAGCCGTCTGCCTTGACCACCGCGGCGGTCTCGACAGAGGTTTTTGCATCCAGCGCCCGCCAGTTGTCGGCGAGCGCACCCAGATCAATTGTCAGTCTTGCAGTGCTCATGGCTCGTTCTTGACAGGCACGGGCCATAGGTCAAGGGGGAAATACCCTAATTGGCGGCGGGTTTATGCGCATCATAGGCTGCTTCAAGCTCGGATCGCAGGAAATCGGCGAATTTGAGCGGCGGGAATTTCGGCGTGCCGGTTCCCGGAAGCGGTTCAATGACCGTGTTCACATGGGGATCGTAGAAGAACGGGCAACTGTAGCGTTCGCGGCCAGATCGGTTGATCACGCGGTGCGGGGTGGACAGCAGCTTTCCGTTTGACATCCGGTGCAGCATGTCGCCGACATTCACCACAAAGGTGCCTTCGCGTCGGGGAACATCGACCCAGTTGCCCGCAGGCGTCTTGACCTGCAACCCGCCGACATCGTCTTGCACCAGCAGTGTCAGACAGCCGAAATCCGTATGAGGCGCCGAGCCATAAAGGTCTTCGGGGCTGCGTTCAGGTTGCGGCGGGTAGTGTAGTAGGCGCAGCCAGGTGGTCGGCGTTTCGAAAGCCAACAAGATCGAATGATCCGTGATTTCAACAGCTTGCAAGGCAATACTCATCAACAGATGGCCAAGCTGGCGCATGGCGGTGTCATAAGCTTCGAGCGCTTCGCGGAAGCCTGCCACCTCGGGCCAGCGGTTGGGGCCGCTTAAATAGATGTCCGCGTCGGCATGCGCATCCTCGCGCATCATCATGAAGCTGGCGGATTGGTTCGGTTTGGTGACGTCTGCGAGTGTTGAGTTGACGTCCGTGGAGCTGTTGATCGGGATATAGCCGCGATGGGTGTTGTCGACGGCCACGGCCATTTTCTGGTCCAGCGGCAGGGCGTGGAAGCGGGCGGAGGCGTCGAAGAGATCCTCGATCAGTTGCGGGTCGATGCCGTGGTCTTGGATATAGCCAAAGCCGGTTGTGCCATAAACAGCACGAAACTCGGCTGCGATGTCGGCATCGGGGCGGTTCCCCAGTCGAATGACGGGGATTTCAGTGAATTCGGTCATGATGAACCCTTTGTACGTTTCGTTGGATGGGAACAGGGGCAATCCGCCCCCGGTCTATCCGGCGAAACGTTTACGGCGGTGGCCGTAGTGGCGTTCCAGCACCACGAGATGTGCGAACTTGCGGGTCATGAGCGCATCTGGCGGAAAGAGACATTCCAAGTCAAGCGGGCATCTGCTGGGTGGCGCAATGTATGCCACCCCCAAGCTCGCCCAGGATGTCTGTATTCAACATGATCACCTCGCGTCCGGGGTAATGCCGGGCAAGGGCCGCCTTGGCCTGTGCATCGGCGGTGCGGTCCCCGGTGTTCGACGCAATGACGGCGCTGTTGCAGACGTAGTAGTTGGCATAGCTGCTGAGGTGATCGAGGTTGCGCACGCGTCCGTCATAACCCGGTGGGATGGTGTCGACCTTGAGGCCCACGTTTTGCAATCGGTCACGCAGGACATAGGCCGAACGGGCATAGGCGTCATCCGGATCGGGATCGGGGTCGAGCATCATCAGCACCGTTTTTGACCCGGTGAAGCGCGCAAAACCGTCGATGTGATCGTCGGTGACGTCCTGGCCCATGACCCCTTTGCCCCAGATCATTTGCGCAGCACCATAGGCGGCCAACAAGCGTTGTTCGATCTGATCACGGTTCAGGCCGGGGTTGCGGTTCGGGTTCACCCAACTGCTTTCATTGCCCATCAGCAGGCCATGCCCGCTGGCCTCGACCCCGCCAGCTTCGCCGTGCAAGCCGCTGTCAACAAAGGGCAAACTCAATCTCTCGGTAACACGACGTGCGATCTGCTCGTCGTGGCGCAGATGAAAACGTCGCCCCCAGCCGTTGAAGTTCACCCCACGCACAGACAGCTGACCGGCGCTGTTTTGGGCAAAAAGCGGCCCGGCATCGCGACACCAGAGGTCATCCGTGGGAATGTCCCAAAGCTCGACCTGACCCGAAAGCAGCTTGCGTGCCTTCACGTGTTGATCGGGATGGGCCAGCAAGGTGACAGGTTCGAACGCGGCAATTGTATTGGCAATCTCGGCGATGGTGGCCTGCGTTTGACGCAGAAAACGGCCCTTGCCGTAGACGGGCGCAAAGACGGGCCATTGCATGAAGGTGCGCTGATGGCGTTGCTCTTCTGTGGGAACGCGAAAGCCATCTGCAAGCGCCATCCTGGCTCCTCCGACATACAGAGACGCCCCGGCGATCTGCGCCAGGGCATGACGTCGTGTGATCGGGAGGGGGCTCAATAGCCGCCTTCTTCGCCGTCCTGTTGCCAAGGTTTGGCGAGGTTGCCAAAGCGGGTGAACTGACCTTCAAACGACAGGTCCACCGAGCCGATGGGACCGTGCCGCTGCTTGCCGATGATCACCTCGGCCCGGGCGTGCAGGCGTTCCATACGTTCCTGCCAGGCAGCCATTTCCTCGAGCCGGTCATCCGACGGCTTTTCCCGTTCCACATAGTATTCTTCGCGGAACACGAACATCACCACATCGGCATCCTGCTCGATCGAGCCGGATTCACGAAGGTCCGACAGCTGCGGGCGTTTGTCGTCGCGGCTTTCCACTGTCCGGCTAAGCTGGGACAAGGCGATGACAGGGATGTTGAGCTCCTTCGCGATGGCCTTCATGCCCATCGAGATCTCGCCAATTTCCTGCACCCTGTTGTCCGCCGTACCGCGGCAGAGCTGCAAATAGTCGATGATCAACAGATCCAGCCCGTGGGTCCGCTTCAGGCGCCGGGCGCGGGCGGCCAGCTGGCTGATCGGCAAGGCTGGCGTGTCGTCGATGAAGAGCGGGCAGGCCTCAAGCGATTTGGCGGCGTCGACAAAGCGGCGGAACTCGATCTCGGTCATGTCACCACGGCGGATCTGCTCGGATGGCACTTCGGCCGCCTCGGATAGGATACGCGCGGCAAGCTGTTCCGAGCTCATTTCCAGCGAGTAGAAGCCCACAACGCCGCCCTGAACGGTGCCCTCGGTGCCGTCGGGGCGAATGCCCTTCTTGTACGCTTTGGCGACGTTGAAGGCGATGTTGGTTGCAAGCGAAGTTTTTCCCATCGAGGGACGACCGGCCAGAATCAACAGGTCAGACGGGTGCAGGCCACCGAGTTTCTTGTCCAGGTCGATCAGCCCGGTCGAGACACCGGCCAAACCGCCGTCGCGCTGATAGGCGGCGTTGGCGGTGTTGACCGCTTCGGTCACGGCCTTGAGGAACGACACGAACCCGCTTTCGGTCTGGCCCTGCTCGGACAGCTTGTAGAGCTTCTGTTCGGCCTCGACGATCTGTTCACGCGGTTCCGAGGCGACATCGACCTTGGCGGCCTTGTCCGAGATATCGCGACCCAATCCAATCAGCTCGCGCCGGATCGCCAGATCATAGATCATCTGCGCATAATCGCGCACGGCAAAGGCCGAGATCGAGGCGGCAGCCAGATTGACCAGATAGGCGGGACCGCCCAGTTCCTTGAGCCCCTCGTCGTCTTCCATGAAGGCCTTGAGGGTGACCGGCGAGGCCAGTGCGTTCTTGGCGATCCGTGCGGCGGCGATCTCATAGATGCGCGCGTGCACGGGGTCGTAGAAATGCTGCGGTCCGATGACCGATGCCACCCGGTCGTAGACGTCATTGTTGGTCAGAATCGCGCCCAGCAGTTGCTGTTCTGCTTCGACCGAATGTGGCATCGTATCGGCATTCTGGACCTGCGCCGGTACCTGCTCGATGTTGCTGATCTCGTTCATTTTGGTGTGTGCATCCCCTTGAGCACAAGGTCATAGCCGAGGCACGGGATTCCTAGCAAATTGTATGTTTGTGTGGATAAGATGTGAATATCCTGACCCCCATCATATTGACGGGGATCAGGGCAAAAATCCAACATTTTGTGGTGAGGGGCAGGAAACCGCGCTGCGGAAACCCGCCAATGCCAAATCTGACCTCAGGTCAGGATTTGTTGGCTTCCTGCCAGGCGCGGGGGTCGTTCAGGAAGGATTCGACCTCTGTCAGCGTTTCCACGTCAAAGGCGTTTTGCGACTTGGCCTCGGCCAGGACATCCCACCAGGTACACAGCGAATGCAACTGCACGCCGTGATCGCCAAGGGTCTTTTCGGTCTCGGGGAAGATGCCGTAGTAGAAGATCACCGCCGTGTGCCCGCAGGTGGCACCCGTGTCGCGGATGGCATCAACAAACGACAGTTTCGAGCCGCCGTCAGTGGTCAGATCCTCGACCAGCAGAACACGTTCGCCTTCGCTCATCGCGCCTTCGATGCGGGCGTTGCGACCGTAACCTTTGGGCTTTTTACGCACATAGGTCATCGGCAGGGCCATCCGCTCAGCCACAAAGGCGGCAAAGGGGATGCCAGCAGTTTCGCCGCCGGCGATGTTGTCAAACGCCTCAAATCCGGCATTGCGCATGACGGTGACGGTCAGGAAGTCCATCAGCGTCGAGCGGATGCGCGGGTAAGAGATCAGCTTGCGGCAGTCGATATAGGTCGGGCTGGGCAAGCCCGAGGCCAGCGTGAAGGGCTCGCGCGAGTTGAAGTGCACGGCCTTGATTTCCAGCAGCATGCGGGCGGTCAGGCGGGCGATCTCTTCGGAGGGGGGGTAAGAGGTTGGGATCATCGTGACATCCTTGGGGCAGATGCCAGAGGCGCGAGCAGGGGCCTCTGGCGAAAGTGGAGTTCGAAGGGTGACGTCAGGAGACGTGCCAATGCAGTGGGAAACCGGCATCAAAGACGGTGACGGGACCATCGCCGCTTTCGATCTTGTCAGGGTACGTTACGACATCGCCTTTGGTGATCGTGATCGTATCCTCGTTTACCGGCAGGCGGTAGAATCCGGGGCCGTTGCGCGAGGTGAAGGCTTCGAGCTTGTCGAGCGCTTCGGCTTTTTCGAACACCTCGGCCAGCAGGGACATGGTGTTGGTCGCCGTGAAGCAACCCGCGCAGCCGCAGGCCATTTCCTTGTTGGCGTCTGTGTGGGGCGCCGAGTCGGTGCCGAGGAAGAAGCGTGCGTCGCCGGATGTGGCGGCGTTGACCAGCGCCAGGCGGTGCTCTTCGCGTTTGGCGACGGGCAGGCAGTAGTAATGCGGCTTGATCCCGCCAACCAGGATGTGGTTGCGGTTGATGATCAGGTGGTGCGTGGTGATGGTGGCGCCCAGATCGGCCTCGTTGGCTTTGACATAGTCGACACCGTCGGCGGTGGTGATGTGCTCCATCACGACGCGCAGGCCGGGGGTGGATTTGCGCACCGGATCCAGCACACGGTCGATGAACACCGCTTCACGGTCGAAGATGTCGATGTCGTGGTCCGTGACCTCGCCGTGGCAGCAGAGCGGCAGACCGATCTCGGCCATCTTTTCCAGCACCGGGCGAACTTTGTCGAAGTCTTTCACGCCCGAGGACGAATTGGTTGTGGCCCCTGCCGGGTAAAGCTTGACCGCCTTGACCAGACCACTGGCGTGGGCAGCGGCCACGTCCTCGGGGTCGGTGTCTTCGGTCAGATAAAGCGTCATCAGCGGCTCGAAGGTCATGCCCTCGGGCATGGCTGCCAGAATGCGATCGCGATAGGCGGCAGCATCGGCCCCTTTGACCACGGGCGGCACCAGGTTCGGCATGATGATGGCGCGGGCAAAATGGCGGGCGGTTTCGGGCAGGACGGCCTGCAGCATTGCGCCATCGCGCAGATGCAGATGCCAGTCGTCGGGGCGGCGGATCGTGAGGCTCTGGGTCATGTGCCCCGGCTAGCACAGCGGGTCCGAACGGAAAACCCCCAAGCCTGATGGCCCGGGGGTTTTCCTTGGATTTCGGTGGGCTCAGCCTGCGGCTGGGGGCGGCGGGGCAAAAGTGCCTTGTTGGGCCATCTGTTCCAGCTCTTCCAGCCGCGCCCGGAACCGGCGCGCTGGCATGCGCGCGGTCACGTTCCGGCACAACAGCGTATTGAGATAGAACCGCTCGGCCGAATCCAACTGCCCCACGAGGCCGCGCAGGTACCGCGGATAGGACCGGCGGGCGCGGTAGAGACGGAAAAAACTGCGCGCGCTCAGCTTGCCGGTCCCTGCCATCGCGAGCAGACGATAGAGCAGGTTCATGTCAAGCAGGCGCGACTGCAGCTCACCCCCCATGTTGCGCATGCGCAGGCGGGTGACGTTCGGGCGTTCAAACAGAGTTGCATGCATCGCATCCAACGTCTGCTGAGGGTCATACAGAATGAAGGCATGATCGGCGGCATCCAGCATGTCGGGCGCATAGCCGTAGCGATCAGTGAATGAGGTGCGGCGCATCTCGACAAAGCGATCGTCCCATTCGGTCATGTTGGGATCCAGCGTCGCCTGGGGCTGAACAGCAACCACGGTCGCGCCCGGAGCGGCAACTGAAAAGGCAGCGGCCGCATAGCCGCACGGGCCCGCGCCGTAGAATACCACGCGGTCGAAATCTTCGAAAAAGCCGTCGTCGATCAGGCGGTCGAAAAAGCCATAGACCTTGGGATCGCGAAACCAGGTGTCGCCATCCGAAACGATGCACAGATGCGACCAGTTTTGCGTCTTCACCAAGTCGAATCCAAACGGCTGTTGGGTTTCCGACATGGCGCGAATGCCCTGCATCGTCTCAAACGTGACGACAAGAGTGGCGTCGCGGTCGATGAAAGTCGCGAAGTGGTCTTCGCCCAATTCCTGCGACATGCCTTCGGCATCGGCCTGCTCTAGCAGCTTGCGCTTCCATACGGCGCGTCGGTAGCCTGCAATAGAGGTGTCGATACTGGTTTTTGCGTCCTGCATTTACTCATCCTCGAAACTCCAGCCGCTTTACGGGCCAGTTGTTTCCAATAGCTCTAGGCTGAGAATGA
This sequence comes from Falsiruegeria mediterranea M17, assembly GCF_900302455.1. Taxonomy (GTDB): domain Bacteria; phylum Pseudomonadota; class Alphaproteobacteria; order Rhodobacterales; family Rhodobacteraceae; genus Falsiruegeria; species Falsiruegeria mediterranea. Next base: position 54,375 of record NZ_ONZG01000002.1, on the reverse strand, counting down.
GGCCAAAATGGGAAAAACTCAGGTCGGTTTCGGGTCGTTTCCGCTTTGCTGGGATTTGGCCCGCAGACGCCCCAGGTTGGCGAAACCCGTCAGTGTTCGCGCCGTAGCAGCGCTGATCGGGCGAGAGGGTGGAGTCATCATCAACCGTGCCAAAAGCGCCCGGTAGGGTTCCTGCTCCATCAACTTCTGAAAGCGGTTTCGCCGCCAGTCGACTGCGCGTTTGTGCAGCTTTGCGAGCATCGGATCCGCGTGCAGCTCGTGCCGCAGTTGGGTGCTTTTTTCGTCATAACGCTGGATTGTGTCATCGGTGTCGGTGTTGAAGTTCCGTTCCACCCAATAGTCGACATCAAGCATGTGCTCAGAGTGCACGGCGCGGCCGCGATCGGCCTTGAGCACATAGCTTTCCATCGCGCCCAAGGGATAGTGATTGAGTTGCGCCATCTGATAGTTGTCGCGCCCATAGTTGGAAAACAGGCGCTTGAGCTTGAACTGTTCGTCCAACTCGCGCCCGTTGGCGTCGAACCAGCGGACCGCATCCAGACGGTCCAGGTCAGGGCTGCGCGGGCGGTGGACCCCCAGTTTCGAATAGATGCCATCGTTGCGGTAGAGCGTTTTGAACATTGATGCCCGCCAGGGCCAGAACATCACCGCAGGCGCGCACCGCGTGAAGGTCTGCGTCACGGGCGTATCCTCGTACCGGATGGTTTCGGCATTGCCGAACAGGCGCCAGGTCAGCGTGATGGCTGTGGCGTCGGGCAGGGCGGCTATCAGGTCGGTGACCTTTCCCTGGCCGGTGTGGATGTTGACGAACTCGTCCACATCCAACGGCAGGATCCAATCGGCCTCTTTGACAAGTTTGTGCTTTCCGGCCGCCTTGAGCGCGGTGAACTGGATACCTCGTTTGTCATAAGGCCCATCGTTGGGTAAGTGCGTCAGATGTCCGAGCTCTTGCAAACGATCCAATATGCGGTCGGTGCCATCCTGGCAGTTGTTTGAAAACACCAGGAAATCGGTGAACCCCACCGCACGATGGTGGGCGAGCCATTCCAGTAGGAAAGCCCCCTCGTTTCGGACGGTCAGGACGGCAAGCACACGCATCGGGGTTACCAGTTGCTGCGGAACACCGCCACTTTTCCCGACGAAAATTTGGGGAAGAAGACCAAGCCCTGTTCATGCAACAACTGAAAGATGTCCTTGATACCCTTGCTGCCAATCCATTGTGGGTGCAACTCGATCAGCAAGGCGCGCAACCCGCTGAGGTTCAATTTCGGCAGCAGATCGACTTCGGCGCCTTCGATGTCGCAGACCAGAACCGTTGGCTTGATCTCGGCGAAAACGGCATTGGCATCGCGCATCGGAACCTGTGCCGGTGTGGTATCGGCGCCGCCATCCGTGGGGTCGAGTGAGGAGGACAGGATGTCCTCGCGACAATAGAATGTGGCCATGCCGTCCCTATCGCCCAGAACGGCGTGATGCAGATGGGCTTTCTTTGCGCGATTCAGCCTGTGAACCTCGCGGATATAGTCGATCAAACCGGGATTGGCCTCGAAGGAATGTACCGCTTGGGCGCGGGTCTGGGTCGAAATCAAGGTCGACATGAAACCGATTCCAGCCCCCAGTTCCAGCACCACATCTCCTTTGCGGATCAATTTGAGCGCGGCTTCTGCTTCGCCATGTTCATAATGACCCCTGCGCAGGGACCGACGCACCTGTGCGGGCAACGAGATGATATCGCCGGGAAACCTCATGTCCCGGCACCAATGCATCCGTTTGCGTTTGGGTTGGTCGTCTGACGGGTTTTGATCTTGGGGTTGCGAGTTTTGCGTCTCGACCATCACTTAGCTCTCCAGGTCCAAGGCAAGCGCATAGGCCACGCGCTCGGTTTCTGTCAGTTTGACCCTCAGGGCCTGTTGATACAATTCTTCGAATTCCGGCATGCCGTGTAATTCGACAGCTTTGGCGCGGTGCCATTCCAACCCCTTGAGGTGCCAGCTGCGCAGGGTTTCATCCTGCATCAGCCGGTCATATTCGCTGCGCAGGCGGGGGAGGTTCCGTTTGATGGTGACATCACGATAATCCGACCAATCCATGCGGATCCAATAATTCAACCCGATGGAACGATCCACATGCAGGGCGCGCCCCCTTTGCCGTTTGATCAGATAGCTTTCGGCACTGCGCAGGGCATAGTGGTTGAGCTGGATCAGGTCGTAGCCAATTGATTTCTTGGAGTTTCTCCAGCCATTGTCCACGGCCTCACCGGTCATGTCGCGGCCCGAGCCGTTGACCCATCGGACATCGCCGCGCTTGTCTTCGACCAGCTTGTTGGGGCGGTGGCAGCTGATTTTTTCATAGGCGCCGATGTTCTTGAACATCGTCTTGAAGCCCCAGACCGTATGTGGCTTGGGGCAGAATTTCGGCGCGCAGGTGTCGAACTGATCGATCACGAACTCATCGGCCAGATGGTTTATGTTGTTGTGACCAAACAGCCGCCAGGTCATCGCCACATTGGTGGCATCCGGCACCGCATCAAAGAAATCCTGCAAAGTGCCGTTGCCGGTGCGCACGTTCACGAATTCATCCACGTCAATGTGCAAGATCCAGTCGGCGTTTTTGATCACCGGCTCTTTCAGGGCCTGGTTGAGCGCGTATTGCTGGGGCGAGTTGCCCTTCCAGTCATCGTTGTTACGGTGCTGCAGAACGCCCATGTCCTGCAATCGGTCCAGGATTTCGGACGTGCCGTCCGAGCAGTCATTTGTGTAGATCAGGAAATTGTCGACCCCCATCGACCGGTGATAAGCGACCCATTCCACGATGTAGGGGGCTTCGTTTTTCATACAGCCCACGATGACATTGCCGCTGCGCCCCTTGGGCAGATCGCGCGGGGGGACCTGCGTGTACGCGGCGGCAAGCTGTTCTTCATCCACCGCGCCCAATCGGTTGTGCGGGGCAAACGAAGAGGTTTTCAGCTTCTCGAAGTTTTGAACGGCCTGCGGCGGCATCAGCGCCCTGGCGGTTTCGGTCAAGCCATCGACAGGCGGTGCGTCGGCCGGGGCTGGCGGTGGGGTGGGAGCGGTTGAAACCGCGCCGCGGTCCGCCAGCTCTTCGAGCCGTTGAGCAAACTTGTCTTTTGTCGCCTTTTCGATGCGAAACAGAAACGACAACAGATATTGCGACGCTCGAAATCCACGCTCCGGGTCTGCTTCGACCCAGGGATCACAAGGCTGAGCGGCTAAAAAAGTGTCGTCATCAAGTTCTGGGTGGTGCAGCGCCAGGGTGCTGTTGGTCTTTTGGAACCGCTTGGAAACCTGTGACAGGCTACCTGGGTTGGGCGCCGAGCCGGGCACGGCGATTTCTGACACAAGACTGCGCCACAACTGACGAGGGACATGGCGCTCACCCTGCGCCAAAAGCTTGAGCAGAATGGCATTGAATTTTTGCGCGCGGGTCATCCATGCGGCCGACATGGGTGCGTTTTCGGGCAGGGCCTGTCCTCGGCCGATCGTTTCCGAGATGTCGAATGCAGCGCGAATTTCATCGGTGATCGTGTCGGGTGCAAAAAGATCGTCAGCATATGGCCGAACATTCAAGGCACCAGCGCCGAAGACAGCCTCCCATTGCTTTTGCAAGGAGAGGGTGTCCAGCCAAAAGGCCGGGCCTTGGGTTTCTTCGAACACACCTGCCATCGGGTCGATCCGGGGCATTGCCGTCACACAAGCCGACCACCAATCGGGGCTGTCCAACAGTCTCAGCTCCAGATCCAATGGGGCGGCGCGGCCCTCGGCCAGTTGCGCCGCGTAGTGGTTCAACAGCAATCGGGCCGGATCATCGACATATGTCAACAGCCGGATGTCATCGGACAGGGGGCGCAGAATATCATGGATGCGCTGCATCTCGGACGGACGGTGAATGGATGTCGCCAGTTGCGGCGCTGACAGGATCACCACGTCCGGGCGAGCCTGCGCGATCTCGCCTTGCAAGCCATGCATCATGTCTTCGCGCAGTTGCGCCTGTTTCTGGGGGCTGGCAAACCCGCGATTGAACCGCAGTGGGTCGACATGATCCGGATCGGTCATCGCCATGAAAAACCGGGTATGGCCTTTGTTGCCAGGACTGCGCGGGTACAAAACGCCCTTTGAACGCAGCTGCTCGCGCTTGGATGACAGGACCTCTTGCAGCGCTTGAGCGCCAGCTACCTCGGGACCGATATGAAGATAGAGTCGCATCAGGGTTTCTTTCCTGCCGCCAATTTCTCGGCGATGCGTTCCGCCTGGTCGTTGGCCTTGCCCCACCATTTGATTTCGATCCCCAGAAACTCACCAATCTGTTGCGGAGCGTCAGGGTCGGTGATGTCGTATTCCAGAAACTTGTCGGTGCCTTCAAAAACCCGGCGGCAGAACCTCTGATGTCCGTCGATCCATCGGATCAGCTCATCCACCTCATAGCCATAACCCTCGGGCATGCCGGGCACCTGGTACATCGGAAGACGGCGCTTGCCCAGGTTTGACCATCGTAACATAGAATCCACCAGATTTTCGGGCGGGCGACTGGAATACAGGAACTTGGCGCCGGGATGCTTGTCGATGATCGTGCTGAGCAACCCCCAATCGGTCTGCGGCCATTCGTTGAAGCCACGGGCAATCATGCTGATTTCGGTGAAGGCGTCGAATTCATGCATGAAATGAAGCGGGTCGCCCTTCTTGAAATAGCCGCGATACATCAAGCGTCCGACGAAATCATTGCGCAGCTCTTCGATCTCGGTCTGGTGGTCATGGATTTTCCAATCCGCCACCTTCAACCCCGAGGCCGCAAGTGCCTGTCCCAATGTGGTGGTGCCCGATTTCGGCAGGCCAAGGTTGATCACGCGCAAGCGGCTCATGCGGTCAGTCCCAGTCGTTGCAACAATTTCTCTTCGGCAGGTGGCAGGGTCGAGGCCGCGCGCAGCTGATCTCGCATGGCTTGGTATTCCGCCATCTTCAGCAGTTCGTCTCGCTTGGCACGGTGAAGCGCCACCGCCTCGTCATGCAACGCGCCGATCTCGGGGTCGGATTTCAAGGTGGCCAGCTCGCGCTCCAGATCGGGCAGATAGCGCTGGATACTCAAATCCTGCCAGGCCGGGTCGTTGCGGTCGCGCCAATAGCTGTCGTCGAAATTGCGGTGCTCGCGGTTTACGTCGCCCCGATCGTTTTTGACCAGATAGCTGTCGAGGCTGCGCAGCGCATAGTGGTTCAGCGTCGCCAAATCCCGCGCGCCGCGGGCCGGAAACTTGCGAATGCGGCGCGGGTTTGCGGCCACCTTGAACCGGTGCTGCACATCCCGGCCCGAGCCGTCAGTCCAGCTGGGCCGTTTTTTCGGCGGCAGCTTCTTGCGAAAGAACGGGCGGTGTGCGCCGTAGTATTGAAGGGGAAAATCGCTTCGGATCAGGGTCTTGACCTCTGCCGCGCTTTCGCCGCCCCACAGATCGGGGTTGTGCGAGCGGGTGAATTGCTGGATCACGGGCTTGTCTTCGAAGTCCTCGATCCCGTCATTGGCAAAGAACTGAAACGACAGGCTGATGGCCTGCGGGTTGCCACAAGCCTCAATCAGCGCCGGGATGGTGTGATCGCCTGCGTGGATGTTCAAAAATTCGTCCACATCCGCGATCCAAACCCAATCAGCATCGACCACGATGTCCTCATGCGCGGCGGCCTTGAGCGCCTCCATCTGATAGTTGCGCCCCTCGGCGGGGTTGGGCAGATGCCGCACGATGCCACGGTCCTGCAACAGGTCCAACAGGCGGTCGGTCGCATCCGTGCAGTCGTTGGAATAAAACAGAAAATCGGTCACCCCGATCAGTCGGTTGAAGGCGATCCATTCCAGCAGGAAGGGCCCTTCGTTCTTGACGCAGGTCACGGCCGTGATTTTCATGCCCGGCTCTCCTCCGGCCCATATGCCGGTCCACTCTTCACCACGTCTGCCCCGATCCATACCTGTTGGGCGCCATTCTTTGGGCGCTGATTGTTTCCCAATTCATGACATTTGCGCGCGAATCCGTCAACATTTCGCAAACTCTTGGACAGCGGGTCACGGCGATCTAGTTTGCTTTCGAATGCGACCGCAAGAGCGGTTGACGAGCAGCGCACGCTCGTGCCCATCTGGGCATCAAGGGGAGAGAGCATGACCATTCCAAATTCGATCGATGCGGTCCAAGAGCAGTTGACCGCCCAAGGCTATGTTTGCGGCAGGGCGCTGGCGACCGTGGTGTTCCTGTCGCTCAAGCTGGGGCGGCCCTTGTTTCTGGAGGGTGAGGCGGGCGTCGGCAAGACCGAGATTGCCAAGGCGCTCAGCGCGGCCTTGGGGCGCAGGTTGATCCGGTTGCAGTGTTACGAGGGGCTGGATGCCTCCTCCGCTGTTTATGAATGGAACTTTCCCGCACAGATGGTTGCGATCCGTACCGCCGAGGCATCTGGCGGGGCTGACCGCAAGGCGCTGCAGACCGAGCTGTTTTCGGACGAGTTCCTGGTGGAGCGTCCACTGCTGGAGGCGATGCGCCCGGATGAAAACGGCGCGCCGGTGTTGCTGATCGATGAGCTGGACCGCACGGATGAGCCGTTCGAAGCCTTCCTGCTCGAAGCCCTCAGCGATTTTCAGGTCACTATCCCCGAGCTTGGCACCATCAAAGCGCCTGAACCACCGGTGGTGATCCTGACCTCAAACCGCACGCGCGAGGTGCATGATGCCCTCAAACGCCGCTGCCTTTACCATTGGGTCGACTACCCGGATTTTGAGCGCGAGGTGGAAATCCTGAACGCCCGCGCGCCCGAGGCGGCCGAAAACCTGTCTCGTGAGATCGTGGCTTTTGTCCAGCAATTGCGGACCGAGGATCTGTTCAAGAAACCGGGCGTAGCGGAAACCATCGACTGGGCCAAATGCCTGCTGGCGCTGGATGTCATCAACCTGAGCCCCGAGGTGATCGCAGACACGCTTGGAGCGATCCTGAAATACCAGGATGATATTCAGAAGATGCAAGGCTCCGAGGCCAAACGCATCCTGGATCAAGCCCACGCCAGCCTTGCTCCGGCCTGATGTTTCATCTTTTCAAAAATACTCCGGGGGGAGCCGAAGGCGGGGGGCAGAGCCCCGTATGGGCGTGACATGGCAGAGCAGATCCCCCTGGACATCCCCGAGCAACCCAAGCTCGCTCAGAACATCACCCATTTCGCGCGTGCCCTGCGCAAGGCCGGGCTGCCCATAGGACCGGGGCGGGTGATTGACGCCATTCACGCGGTCGAGGCGGCGGGGTTCACCGAGAAGCGCGACTTTTACTGGACCCTGCATGCCTGTTTCGTGAACAAGCCCGAACACCGCGAGGTCTTTGCCCAGATCTTTCGCCTCTATTGGCGTGACCCGCGGTATCTGGAGCAGATGATGGCCGCGATGTTGCCTGCCATTCGCGGGGTGCAAGAGGATCGCGAGGCCCAGGCGGCCGAGCGCCGCGCGGCCGAGGCGCTGCTGGATGGGGTAGAGCGGGAAGCTCCACCGCAGGAAGAGGGCGAGTCTTCTGAAGAAACCGAGATCGAGATCGACGCCTCGCGAACCATGTCTGGTGAAGAGCGGCTCAGGACGCTGGATTTCGAACTGATGAGCACCGAAGAGATCGCTCAGGCCAAGCGCATGCTGGCGCAGCTGTCCTTGCCGGTGAAGCCGATCCCGTCGCGGCGTGGTATGGCCAGCTTGCGCGGGACACGCGTGGATTGGCGGCGCACCCTGCGCGCGTCGATGCGGCAGGGCGGTGAAATTCATGACATCTCACGGCTGAAACCACGCCCACGCTGGCCCAATCTGGTGGTGCTTTGCGATATTTCAGGGTCGATGAGTCAGTATAGCCGCGTCATCCTGCATTTCCTCCATGCTGTGAGCAACGCCAAGGGGGCCGGCTGGGCCAAGGTGCATGCCTTCACGTTTGGCACACGCCTGACCAATATCACCCGCCATTTGGCGCAGCGCGATGTGGACGCGGCGCTCAAATCCGCGGGCGCCGAGGCGCAGGATTGGGAGGGCGGCACGCGGATTGGCTCTTGCCTGCACGAGTTCAACCGTGACTGGTCGCGGCGTGTGATGGGGCAGGGGGCAGTGGTGCTGTTGATCACCGACGGGCTGGACCGGGATGCACCCGATCAGCTGAGTCACGAGATGCAGCGCCTGCACCTGTCGGCGCGGCGGCTGATCTGGCTGAACCCGCTTCTGCGGTGGGAGGGGTTTGCACCCAAGGCCCAAGGGATCGCGGCGATGCTGCCTCATGTAGACAGCTTCCGCGCGGGTCATTCCATTGCCTCGTTGCAAGAGCTGGCCGAGGTGATCTCGCGCCCCGATGATGTGGGCGAAAAAGCGCGGTTGATGGCCGCGCTTCCCTAATGCTGCTTACTGCAGCTGTTCCTGGTTGCACTTGGCTGCGGCTTCGATCGCCTTGTAGGTGCCCTTGAGGTTCACGACAAAGCCGTATTCCTTTTCCGGAAACACCGACATGACGTATTCCTTGGCCACAGCCTCGATCACGGCCGGATCGTCGGTCAGCACATAACCGCCCGAATACCCTTTGGTGATGTTGCCGCGCATGCCGGTGGCTTCACCGACATAGATCTTGTCGCCCAAGACAATGGCGACGGCTTCCTTGTCGCCTTTCTTGATGTTGGTTTCGGCTTGGGTGAAGACACCAATGTAGGCCACGCCACGGTCTGCGGTCAGCCCCATCTGCACCACGTTGCCAAAGTCATCCTTGCTTTCGATCATGCAGGATTTCTTTTCGGTGTCGGCATAGATGTTCCAGCCTTCGACCGCGCCGTAGGGTTCGAATTTTTCAGCCTGGGCCGTTGTCGCGGCAAGCACGCAGGCCGCAGCAGCCAGTTTGGGCAAGTGTTTCAACATGGAACGCTCCTGAAATTGAGTATGGATCGGAAAAGTCTTGGGCGAGGAAAAACCGCACCATGCCATAAGGTTAGGCATCGTCACGATAGGCTGCGCAAAAGAATCGCACAACCCCGGGGCGTGGCCTGCGTCACTTTGATCTAAATCATTCCGAAAATGGAATGTATATCATATTTCAGAATCGGAATGTGATTTTGGAAAGGAAATCCCATGCAACTGAACTGGAAGGTTGGCGGGCTGCTGCTGGGGCTGGTGTTTTTTGCCGCCGTGTGGCTGGTCAAGCCGATTGGCGTGTCGACGCAATTTGTGATCCTGGACGGGATCGTTGCGGATGCAGTGAACCCTGGACTGGTGACGCAGACCGAAGACGGCTTTACCTCGACCAACGCCTATCTGGCGAAATCAGGCGGCAAATACGCCAAGGCGGTGTCGAACCCGCTGAACTACAGCTTTGTGTTTGTCATCGCGATGATGATTGGCGGGCTACTGTCAGCCTTGGCGCGTGGCGGTATCCCGGCGGGGGATCGTCGGGTCCCTGCGCTGTGGCGGGCCAATTTCGGCGACTGCCGGATCAAGCGCTACACGGCGGCCTTTGTTGGCGGGTTCATCGTGCTCTACGGCGCACGTCTCGCGGGGGGCTGCACGTCGGGGCACATGATGTCGGGCATGATGCAGACGGCCGTGTCCGGTTACATCTTTGCCGCTGGCGCCTTTGCTGCGGCTGTTCCCGTGTCCCTGATGCTCTTCAAAAAGGAGGCCTGAGCCATGACCACCATTCTACTTGCACTTGTGATTGGCGCCGCCTTTGGCGCGGTGCTTGATCGCGTTGGCGCGTCGAACCCGTCCTTTATCGGGGCCATGCTGAACCTGACCAATCTGAATCTGGCCAAATCGATCGTGCTGGCCATTGGGGTTGGTTCGGTCCTGATGTTTGGCGGCCAGATGCTGGGCCTTGTTGATGTGGGCCACATGTCGGTCAAAGCTGCTTATGGGGGCGTGTTTCTGGGCGGTCTGCTCCTTGGCGCTGGTTGGGCTCTGTCCGGCTTTTGCCCGGGCACCGGCGTGGTCGCCGCCGCTTCGGGCCGCAAGGATGCCTTGTTCTTCATCGCGGGCGGTTTGTTGGGCGTTGCCGCGTACATGGTGACCTATCCGGCATGGAAATCCTCGGGTCTGCTGGACGCGATTGCAGGCGGCAAAGTCACGCTTGGCGCGGTGCCCGGTGCCAAATACGACGGGCTGACTGCTTTGCCGGGGGACATCCTGGGGCTGGTTCTGGGCCTTGGCTTTGTTGCGCTGGCCTTTGCCTTGCCCGAACGACTGACCGGCGCCCCGGCGCAGGTGCAACCGGCTGAGTAACACTGGAACAGAGGGCCCGCCCCGATGGGCCCTCTGCCTGCGGGGCATCCCGCGCTATCCCGGCCCTTTGCGTTTAAACATGGACATGCATTGCTTTTCGCGTTCGAGCGTAGCGTGAGACAGCGAACAAGCAATTCAAGTCAGACGCAAAGGGTCGGGTTGTCCCGCAGTTGCGGCCCGGCGGACCACGCGTTCCCCGCCGGGTCGCTTTTCTTTGCGGAATTTGTCCTTATGTTGTGCAGGCATGACGCCGCAGGAGCCACGTGATGGACAGATTTGACAGCAGCCCCGAGACCGCCCTGACCTGGCATCGCAAGGGGGTTGGCGCGGCCCTGGCGACGGTGGTGCAGACCTGGGGCAGCGCGCCGCGACGGGTTGGTTCGCAACTGGTGATCGGCGGCGATGGTCGGATCGAAGGGTCCGTGTCGGGTGGCTGTGTCGAAGGCGCGGTAATTGTCGAGGCAATCGAAGCCATCGAAGAGGGCGAGGCGCGGCTGTTGGAGTTTGGCGTGAGCGACGAGGATGCCTTTGCCGTGGGGTTGGCCTGCGGCGGCACCATCCGGGTGCTGGTCGAGCCGGTGGGCAAGGTGCTGAGTGAAGACATGCTGGCCGAGCTGGTCCAGATCCGCGCCGGGCGTGATGCGGTGGCCTATGAGGTCAATATCACAACTGGCAAACGGCGGCTGGTGCGCGATGGATATGCCGAGCGGATGCGCATGGATCGGTCGGGTTTTGCGGAGGATGGTGACACCTTTGTGGCCGTTCACAACCCGCCCCTTCGCCTGATCGTGGTTGGCGCGGTGCATATCGCCCAGGCCCTTGTGCCGATGGCACGCATTGCAGGCTACGATCCGGTGATTGTCGACCCGCGCGAGGCTTTTGCCTCGGATCAGCGGTTCCCGGGTGAGCAGATCCTGCACGACTGGCCGGATGAGGCGGTGGCCAAGTTGGGCCTTGATCCACGCACGGCGCTGGTGCTGTTGACCCATGACCCCAAACTGGACGATCCCGCATTGCAGGCTGCCTTGGCCGCGGATGTGTTTTACATCGGAGCGCTCGGTTCAACCCGCACCCATGCCAAGCGGGTGGAGCGTATGCAGGCGGCGGGGTTCACGACCGATCAGATTGATCGCATCCATGGACCCATCGGTCTCGACATCGGCGCGGCAGGTCCGTCCGAGATCGCGGTGGCGATTTTGGGCGAAATGACGGCTGTGCTGCGGGGCAAGGCATGAAATTCGGACCCGTCCCGCTGGAACAGGCTCAAGGGGCCATTCTGGCGCATTCGGTGACGACGACGAAACGGAAACTCCGCAAGGGGATCTGGCTAGAGGCCGATCATCTGACGGAACTGCGCGCCGCCGGGATCAATGAGGTCACGGTTGCCCGGCTGGAACAGGGCGATCTGCACGAGGATGAAGCGGCGGGGCGTTTGGCAGCGGCCTTGGCCAGCGATCCGCAATCCGCAGGTCTGCGCGTGACAGCCCCTTTCACCGGGCGGGTCAATCTGTTGGCAGATGGGCCGGGTGTGGTCGAACTCGACGTGTCGGCGATCGAGGCGTTCAACCGGGTGCATCCGATGATCACCGTCGCCACCGTGCCGCAGATGCAGCAAATGACCGATGGCGGCATGGTCGCGACGATCAAGGTGATCTCATACGCTGTTCCAGAAGCGGATGTGATCACGGCCTGTAACGCGGCGCGGGATGCGGTGCGGCTGATCGCGCCGACCTACAAGACCGCCGGTCTGGTGGTCACGGACATTCCCGGCGGGCCGCCAAACGAAAAGGGCATTCAGGCGATCCGGGGCCGGGTCGAGGCGCTTGGCATGGACCTGAGCGATGTGCAGATCGTGCGGCACGACACGGCGGAGTTGGCCCAAGCCGTTGCGCGCGTTGAGGGCGAGATAGCGATGATCCTGACCGGCTCTGCCACCTCGGATGTGAACGATGTTGCCCCCAGTGCGGTGCGCGCAGCTGGGGGGCAGGTGGACCGGTTTGGCATGCCTGTGGATCCCGGCAACTTGTTGTTTTCCGGGCGGATCGGAGCGCGGCCAGTGATTGGCCTGCCGGGGTGCGCGCGGTCCCCTGCGCTAAACGGGGCCGACTGGGTTCTCAGCCGTGTGGCTTGTGGAATCACCGTCACGGGCGATGACATTGCTGCGATGGGGGTGGGGGGATTGCTCAAGGAAATCCCGACGCGGCCACAGCCTCGCGCAGGAAAACGTAAGTGACGCTGGGTTGAAACCCAGACAAGCTTGCCCGGCAATAACTCTGCTCTAGGTATAGACAATTCTCATTTTGACCTAAACCAAACGGTCAAAAATTTTTGTTCTCAAATGCTTGGACCCGTGTTTAACTCTTCCCCAGCTAGATAAGCCAAAAGGGGAGAGACGAATGACACAGGTCACGATGACCGTGAATGGCCGGACTGCCAGCGGTGAGGTCGAAGGCCGCACGCTGCTGTCGAGCTTTCTGCGGGATCACCTGTCACTGACCGGCACACATGTGGGATGCGACACGGCGCAATGCGGTGCGTGCATGGTCCATGTGAACGGTGAGGCGGTGAAATCCTGCAACATGCTGGCGATGGAGGCGAACGGCGCCGAGGTTGCCACGATTGAGGGGCAGGCGGCCCCGGACGGGACGCTGAACACGATCCAGCAGGCGTTTCAGGACCACCACGGCCTGCAATGCGGGTTCTGCACGCCCGGCATGGTGATGTCCGCAGCCGCGCTGCTGAAGGACAACCCCAAACCGACCGAGGCCGAGGTGCGCGCGCATCTTGAAGGCAACATCTGCCGTTGCACCGGCTACCACAACATCGTCAAGGCGATCATGGCGGCATCGGGTCAGGACGTCGGCGCAATCGCTGCCGAATAAGCACAAGCGAATTTCCGGCACGGGCGAATTCGAGGAGATGCGCCCGGAGCTATGACCGGTGGGCTATGGTGCCCGATCCGGTATCCAGGGAGGAGAACAAGCTATGCCCAAAGACAGCGGCATCGGAGCCAGTTCAAAGCGCCGCGAAGACGTGCGCTTTTTGACCGGCGAGGGTAATTATACCGACGACATCAACGTACATGGGCAGGCCCATGTGTATTTCCTGCGCTCTGATATTGCGCATGGAACCATCAACAGCATCGGAACCGAGGCCGCCGCCGGCATGCCCGGCGTCGTGCGCATCTTTACCGGCGCCGATTTCGAAGGCGTGGGCGGCATCCCCTGCGGCTGGCAGGTCACCGACCGCAATGGTGAGCCAATGCAGGAGCCGCCACACCCGATCCTGGCGCAAGGCAAGGTTCGCCATGTGGGCGACCCGATTGCGGCCGTTGTGGCCGAGACGCTGGAACAGGCGCGCGATGCGGCCGAGGCGATCGAGCTCGACATCGCTGAACTGCCCGCAGTTGTGGACATGAAAGCGGCAGCTGCCGAGGGTTCGACCAAGGTACACGACGATCTGACGTCCAACATCTGCTATGACTGGGTGCTGGGGGAAACCGACGAACAGGTTGTGTCCGACACGTTTGCCAATGCGGCGCATGTGACGACGCTGGACCTGGTGAACAACCGTTTGGTTGCCAACCCGATGGAGCCGCGCGTCGCCGTGGGTGATTACAGCCGTGGCACGGATGAGCACACGCTTTACACCACCTCGCAGAACCCCCACGTGATCCGCCTGCTGATGTGCGCCTTTGTGCTGGGTCTGCCCGAGCACAAGGTCCGTGTTGTGGCCCCGGATGTGGGCGGCGGGTTTGGCACCAAGATCTTCCACTACGCGGAAGAGGCATTTGTGACCTTTGCGGCCAAGGCCTGCAACCGTCCGGTCAAATGGACGGCCAGCCGGTCCGAGGCGTTCATGTCGGATGCCCATGGGCGTGATCACGTGACCACCATCGAACTGGCGTTGGACGGCGACAACAACTTTATCGGTCTGCGCACCAACACCCATGCCAACATGGGCGCATACCTGTCGACCTTCTCCAGCTCGGTTCCGACCTGGCTGCACGGCACGCTGATGGCGGGGAACTACAAGACCCCGATGATCCAGGTGAACGTGAAGGCGATGTTCACCAATACTGTGCCGGTTGACGCCTATCGCGGCGCGGGTCGCCCCGAGGCGACGTTCCAGTTGGAGCGGGTGATCGACAAAGCCGCGCGTGAATTGGGCGTCGACCCAATCGCATTGCGTCGTCAGAACTTCATCACCGAGTTCCCCTATGACACGCCTGTGGCGCTGACCTATGACACCGGCGACTACAACGGCACCATGGACAAGCTGGAAGCGGCCGCCGACATCGCGGGCTTTGCCGCGCGTAAGGCCGAGAGCGAGGCCAATGGCAAGCTGCGGGGCTTGGGCGTCAACTGCTATATCGAGGCTTGCGGCATCGCGCCGTCAAACATCGTTGGCATGTTGGGCGCACGGGCTGGCCTGTATGACGCGGCAACCGTGCGGGTGAATGCCACCGGCTCGATCAGCGTCATGGTGGGCGCACACAGTCACGGTCAAGGGCATGAGACTGCGTTCCCGCAGGTCGTGGCCGAGATGATCGGCATTGACGAAAGTCAGGTCGAGATCGTGCATGGTGACACCTCAAAGATCCCGTTTGGCATGGGCACCTATGGCTCGCGTTCGCTCGCGGTCTGCGGTTCGGCCATGGTTCGGGCGACCGAGAAGATCATCAATAAGGCCAAGAAGATCGCGGCGCATCTGCTCGAAGCATCCGACGCGGATATCGAGCTGAAAGACGGCCAATTCACCGTTGCGGGCACCGATAAATCGGTCGCTTGGGGTGATGTCACGCTGACGGCCTACGTCCCCCACAACTTCCCGCTCGAAGACATCGAGCCGGGGTTGGAGGAGACCGCCTTCTATGATCCGGCGAACTTCACTTATCCCGCTGGCGCTTATGCCTGCGAGGTCGAGGTCGATCCGGAAACAGGGAAGGTCACCATCGAACGGTTCGCGGCGGCGGATGACTTTGGCAACATCGTCAATCCGATGATCGTGGACGGTCAGGTGCATGGCGGGATCGGTCAGGGTATCGGTCAGGCGCTGCTGGAGAACTGCGTCTATGACGACAACGGCCAGCTGCTGAGCGCGTCCTACATGGACTACGCTATGCCGCGCGCTGATGACGTTCCGTTCTATACCGTGGACCATTCCAGCCAGACGCCCTGCACCCACAACCCGCTTGGGGTCAAAGGCTGTGGCGAGGCCGGGGCCATTGGTTCACCGCCTGCGGTGGTGAACGCGGTGATCGATGCGCTGCAATCGGGGGGCAAGGACATCGGCCATATCGACATGCCGGTGTCGCCGTCCCGTGTCTGGGCCGCGATGAACGGTTGAGTTGAGAGAGTGGGTGCAAGGGGTCAATCCCTGGCACCCCTCGGAATTATTTCAGCAAGAAGAAGGGGCGTTTCCCGAACTTCTTGAAGGAGGACCGAAATGTACAATTTCGACTATGAACAGCCCAGCACGATCGCAGATGCGGTTGCAGCACTTGGGGCTGAAGACGCTCAGGCGTTGGGTGGGGGGCAGACGCTGATCCCGACCATGAAGCAGCGTTTGGCATCACCCAGCAAACTGGTGTCGCTGGCGGCAATTCCTGAGATGAAGGGCGTCTGCGCCGAGGATGGCGCTGTGAGCATAGGCGGCGGGACCACCCACGCCACTGTCGCAGCTGAGGCAGGCGCGCACTACCCGGCACTCGCAGATCTGGCGAGCCATATCGGTGACCCGGCGGTGCGCAATCGCGGCACTTGTGGGGGCTCTCTGGCCAACAATGATCCGTCGGCCTGTTATCCGGCAGCGGCGCTTGGATCTGGTGCAACGATTGTGACCAACGCGCGTGAAATTGCAGCGGACGACTATTTCCAGGGCATGTTCACCACAGCCTTGGATGAGGGAGAGATCGTGACCTCGGTCCGGTTCCCGATCCCTGAGGCGGCGAATTATCAGAAGTTCGTCCAACCAGCCTCGCGCTTTGCGCTTGTGGGTGTCTATGTCGCCAAATACGCCGACGGCGTGCGGGTGGCTGTGACCGGTGCGTCCGAGGATGGCGTGTTCCGCTGGTCCGAGGCCGAAGAGGCGCTGAACAAGAACTTCAGCGGCGATGCGCTGATGGATTTGAGCATCAACCCCGCCAATATGATCGGAGATCTGCACGGCTCGAAAGAGTACCGCGCGCATCTGGTTGGCGTGATGACCAAGCGGGCGGTTGCTGCCTGCGGGTGAGCTTTGCCAAATTTGAAGAAAGCCGCGCGGGAAACTGCGCGGCTTTTGCCATGAGAGAGCGTGCCATGATCACCGAAATCTGGGCCAGTTTTCGCAGGCTCCCACTATGGGTACAGATCTGGGTTGGGGTGATCCTGATGCCAGTGAACCTGCTGCCACTAGCGTTTCTGGGGCAACCGGGCGGCGTGACGATTGCCGTGTTGGCAATTGGTGGCATGGTTTTGAATCTGCCGATCTTGCTGTTCGAGCGGGGTTTTTCGAAAGCTATGGCGTTTCCTCATATCCTTCTTTGGACACCCCTGTTGGGAGTGATTTCTGGGCAGCTGCAAGGCGGGGTCAGTGGCGGTTATCTTCAGGTTTTGCTTTTGCTCTTGGCTGTCGACTTGATCTCTTTGCTGTTTGACTATGTCGATGCCATCAAATGGTGGCAGGGCGAACGCGACGTCGCCTAGATGGGCAGGGCGGTGTAGATACCGATGCCGCCCACCAGGATCAAACTGAGCGCCCAGATGGCTTCGAGGTCGAACCAAGTGCGTGACAGGAATTGCAAACCCAACCAACGATACACAGCGACGGCCAACCCGCCGCCAGCGATGATCATCGCAGCCGTGTGAACCACAGCCACGCCCAGTGTCAGCAACATATTGCGCCCCATCAAGTCCGCCGCAGCGCGGTGGCCTGCGTCCAGCTCTTCAATCCGGCAAAGGCCCAGGTAGATCGGCACCAGCATCAGCGCCGCGCCATGAACCAGCGCCACAAGGAACGACCATAGCGCCAATTGCGTGGGCGGGATGCGGGACAGAAACCTTGGGTGTTTACGCGTGATCAGCAGCCAGAGGCCAAGGGCCACAACGATGACCCCCGCCCCAAGTCGGAGTTGGCGTTCATAATCTAAGAGAAGCGTCATCAGCGAAAACGGCAGCAGGATCACCAGCATCGCCAGGAAATGCCCAATCGCCAGAGCACCCAAAGCGCCGTATAGCGCACGCGGGCGTTGCTCCATCAACGCCGAGGACACCGCCAGGGGCCAGCCCATGCCGGGGTTCAGGCCGTGATAAAGCCCGCTCAGAACAACGGCCAGCCAAAGGCCAGCCGTTGTCGTCATGATCGATTCCAAACCTTAAACTCCGGGTTCAGACGGATGGGTAGCAGAAGCTGTCGGTCGAGCAGTCTCCGCCCTCAAGCCGGATCTGGTGTGAACGATATCCATCAGGGAATTCGACCCAGAAATTGTCGTCCAGGGTCAACCCGCCGCCTTCGCCCACATTTGCCATGACCATCGCGGCACCGCGTTCGCCGGGATAGAACTGATCATCCCAGGTGGAATAGAGCGAGTTGGTCCAATAGACCCGCTTGCCATCGCGGCTGATCTCGACCATCTGCGGGCCATAGCCAAAGTCCTGACCATTCGGGTGCTTGGTTTTCTTGACGATGCCGCCGATGTCGACCTTGCCCGCTAGTGTCGGGTTCATCGGGTCCGAGACATCGTATTGATGCATCTCACCGGTGCCCCAGCAGGCGACATAGAGGTATTTGTCATCCAGGCTCAGGTCGATGTCGGTGACCAGCGGCGGCACGGCCGAGAACCCTTTGAGCAGGTCCGGCAGGTCATCGGGATCAGCCGGTTGCGGGTCAATGGTGATCGTCTTCTTAGCCTCGAACGTGCCATCATCTTTGCGCCACCAGGTAAAGATCGCGCCTTGCAGGTTGGTGGTGTCGACCACCACGCCGCAGAACCCATATTGCTTGACCGGGTCATGGGCAGGCCGGATTTCCAGCGCCATCTGGTGATTTTCGCCCAGGTCGATGGTCTGGACGTTCTTACGTGCACGCAGATCCCAGAAGTGGATCGAATGACCGTATTTGTTGCTCAACAGATCCTCGGCGACGATGCCGTTTTCGAACTGTGGCGGCAGACCCCATTCCGAGCTGACCATGTAGTCACGCGGCAGGTTCCACCAGAAGTCATAGTGCTTGTCCTGCGGACCGCGGTCCATTTCGTAGCGGCCAATGATATCAAAGGTTTCGCAATCCATGATGAAGATGCCCGGCGGGCCATCGGTGCCATCCGGGCCACCGCCCCCCAGGGTCGAGACATAGATGCCTTCGGGGCCGCAATGGATGGTGTGGGGACGGGAATAGCCGGTCTTGGCGAACACCTCTTCGGGTTCGATGATCTTGTGGATCTTGGCCTCAAGCGGTTCCTTGACGTCGATCACATAGATGCGCGACGAACGAATGCCAGGGATGATCAGGTAACGCCGTTCCAGAAAGGCGTGACCGGTCAAGGGTGACAGGGCAGAAGAGCAGGCGTTCCAGCCAAAGTGATGAAACTCATCGCCCTTGTTTGGCATCATCACCTTGTGAACGATTTTGCCATAGTCGTCCGACTTGGGGTCCACATTCACCACGGCCAACCCGTCAGGTTGCGAGAAATCCGGACTGAGCATCAAGGTAAACGCCAGAGTCTCGGGCGGGGCTTCCATCGCGAGTTTGGGCGAGGGGTGAAACGTCGGATCAGGTCTTAAATTCATTTGCGGTCCTCCCATGCAAAATCACCGGTGCGGAACAATGTTCTAAATTTTTGTAGTGGGTCGCAATTTTATCCCGGCTTAACCATCGTTCACGGGTCGGCTGTTTGGGTCAAGTCAAACCTGCATGTCGGGCGTATCTTCGCCGCTACTCCAGAGGTGCCCAATCGGGACCAGGATCTAACGAAGTCAGAGATTGGGTGGCCTCCAGCGTGTTTTCACCCAGGTCGGCCTCATAGATGATGCCATTCTCGCCCACCATGAAGCTGGTGATGCCGCTGTTGCCATAATCTGCAGGCACCGCCAGCATGGCGTGACCGGCCACCATGTGTCCGTTGACCTGATAGTCCATGGCGCCGCCCGGAGCGTTGTCGGTCTGTCCGGTCAGGATGCGAAAGTAGTAGCCGCCAAAGGGTTCGGGGTCCTGATCGTCCTGCCCGTCATTGTAGCCATCAAGCGAGGCAATCGCGATGCGTTCCCCCAGCGGGCCATCTTCATTAGCCCAGAACAGACCGTCCCGGCCTTGAGGAGAGGACAGAAGCGAACTGGCAAATTCCATCACACCGTCGCCGTCGTGATCGGTCAGGCGGTACTCGGCCTGGATCACCACATAGGCTTGCAGCATCTCGATGGTTTCCAGCTCGTTCAGGCCGATGCGGCGGGCGTGGATCTCATCCTCGCCGGCTACGATGTCAAAAGCCCAGCCCGCATCTGTTCGTGCAATGGGGATGGGAAACGGCCAGCTGTCTGCGCCAAGCAGCAACGTGACATGTCCGTCATCAGACGGGAGGAAGCGATATCCTTCGCCGTACATGTTCAGGATCTCTAGCCGGTTTTGCTGGTCGCGGTCAGGGTTGCCAGACGACAACAGCTCTTCGGCATCGTTGCCGAAGACTGACAGCAAGGCCTGCGTGTCCTGTGCCGCGACGGCGGCCATCATTGCGTCCAGGGCCGCTTGCGGAGAGGCGAACCCAGCCGGGTTTTCAGCAGCCTGAACGGGCAGGGCCAGGGACAAGGCAAGTGCGCCAAGGGCGGCGGAAAGTGTTCTGGTTTTCATGACTTATCTCCTTGCCCGTCCGCCGCCACGTGAGGCGTGTCCACGCGCGGCGCCTGCCTGGGCCCGCTGACCAGAGGAGGCGCGCCGTTGCATGGCGGCGCCGCGGTTGCCACCACCCTGCGCTCGGGGGGCTGCGGGACGCGCGGCTTGTTTGGGGCGTGACTGCGCCTTGGCCTTGGCCTTCTGCTTTGTCCCTTCAGGCACTTTTGCTCTGGTTCTGTCCACCGCATCCCGGCGAGCGTCCGGCGCGCGCTGTTCGGGGCGCTGAATATCGCGGTCGGCACCGGGGCGCGAGATATCGGCGGCTCCGGTTTCTTTCGACAGACGTTGGCGCATTTCGTCGCCGCGATCGGGTTTCTTGACCGGCATTGTTGTCGCGCCGTCGCCACGGCGCTTGCCAATCTCGTCGCGGGCCTTGTCGCGGCGCTCGTCGCCCGGGTCCCAGCCAATGTTGTCGCGGTCACCGATGTTCACGTCACCGTCGATATCAATGTCGATGTCCGGGTTGCGGATGATCGGATTACCGTTCCAACCGCCGCAATTCCGACAGCCCCAATAATCGTTCCAGTGGTCATCATCGTCAAATATCTCTGAGATCAGCGCCACGGTGCCAAAGGTGATCAAACCAGCAACCACGGCATCGCCTACGTCAGATCCATCGTCGACATAGACCGTCTCGGGTTCGTATTGCGGGACATAGACCACTTCGGGATCGGTCGGCTGGATGATGATGGTCTCTTCGCCCGCGTCCTGCGTGACCTCGACCGTCTGTTCGTCGCCACTGGTCAAGGTGCCAGCGTCTTCGGCGATCTTGCGCATGTCTTGTACTGCTGCCATCACGTCATCGTCCTGGGCCAGCATCGCGGTGCCGATGGTTTCGGTCCATTCAACATGCACCGCCATGTCGGCCAGCACGTCCGGAAAGGCGGTGGCCAACACGGTAACGCTTTCGTCCCAACCCTGCGCCTCGATCTGCGTTTCCAGATCTTCCGCCTCCTTGTTGTCCTGAACAAAGCGGTCAGCCTTGACCACTTCGAGCGGATAGGTCGCCGCCACCAGAACCTGAATGAGCAGAGTGTCAGGATAGAGAGCCACAGGGCCAACAAGCTCTTGCAGTTCGTCCTGCGTCAGCAGTGTCTGTGCCTCCTGATCGGCAGAGGCTTCGGCCTGGGCCGTGTCTGACGTGTCTTGGGCGATCAAGGGCTGCGGGCCAAGCATGGCACACAGCACCGCCGCAGAAATAATGCGGTAGGTCATCCGGTCTCCCCTCCGGCTATGAATATCGAAAGCCTAGGGGAAAGAGCCCTTGAAACCAAATGATTTTCTTGGGTGAAACGAAAAGCGCCCCGTCGCGGATGCAACGGGGCGCCTCAATTTAGATTGGAACGGTCGCTTACTTTTGGGGCAGCGGGCCGATCATCATGATCATCTGGCGGCCTTCCATCTTCGGCATGTTTTCGATCTTGCCGATTTCCTTGACGTCAGCAGCCACGCGTTCCAGCAGCTCACGACCAAGGTTCTGGTGCGCCATTTCACGGCCGCGGAAACGCAGGGTCACTTTGACCTTGTCGCCGTTTTCCAGGAACTTGAACACATTGCGCATCTTCACGTCATAATCATGCGTGTCGGTGTTGGGCCGGAATTTGACCTCTTTCACCTCGATGATCTTCTGCTTCTTGCGCGCTTCGCTTTCCCGCTTCTGCTGTTCATACTTGAACTTGCCGAAGTCCATGATCTTGCAGACCGGAGGGTTGGCATTGGGCGAAATTTCGACCAGGTCCAGACCCGCGTCTGCGGCCATCTGCATGGCCTTGGCGGGGTGAACCACACCGACGTTATCACCATCGGCGCCGATCAGGCGGATTTCGGGGGCACGGATCTTGTCGTTGACGCGCGGGCCAGTGTCGCGTTGCGGCGGCGCGTTGTGCGGTCTGCGGGCTATGGGATCATTCCTTTGGTAGTGGCAGAATTTCGATGTTGGAATTTAGACTGCGTCGGGCCGCTCTGCAAGCGGCATCATCGCTGAAAGCCGCCGAAATCATGTATGTTTTACAGTCAATCATGATGCTCTGCCATGAATTCGCGGAAACTGCGACTAAAACTGTCGTAAGCAGGCGTTCCGGGAAGCAGCATGTGGTTGTCGCCGGGCAGAGTTTGAAACCGCGCGCCTGGGATCAGGGCGGCCAAACGGCGGCCTTCTTCGACGGGGACGCGTTTGTCGCCTTCGGCGTGGAGAACCAGCACTGGCACCTTTATCTGACGTGCCAGATCGCTGACATCACACCGCGCGTTCATGTCGTTTACACGCGCCGCGTTTTCCGGAGAGGAGGCGACGCGTTGCAACTCGTCAAAGCTCTCTTTCTGGGCGGCGCTTGCGGTTGGCATCATCATCTCGGTGAACATGTGCCGAAAGGCGGGGGTGACAGATCCCCACCCGGCGCGAATGACATCGGTCGTGGCAGCGTGCAAAGCTTCCTGATCCGGTTTTCCACGGCGCAGGCTGCCACGGGCATAGCCACCGTACATGACCATGCAGCGGACCCGTTCCGGATGAGTTGCGGCATAGCGCACTGCAAAGGCACAGCCTTGCGATACGGCAAAGACCGCGAACCGTTCCAATCCCGCAGCTTTGACAACAGTTTCGATATCCGTCGCCATCGCGTCTTCGGAAATGTCCTCGGCCTCCCAATCCGACAGGCCGTTGCCACGCTGATCAAAGCGGATGAACTGGTGGGCACGGGCCATGTCCTGCAACATCGGTCCCCGTATCGGGTCGTACCAGTCGTATTCCAGATGGTTGAGCCAATTGGGCATCTTGAGCACGGGTGATCCTGTGCCTACACGCGCATAGGCAAGTTGAACCCCATCGGGGGCGACGCAGAATTCGATCTGCTGGCTGCGGGACAGCTCTCGGGCGTCGCTGTATCTTTCGCGTTCGATTGGTGTCCACTGCCAGACCCGGATTGGGCGCGAGATGTTCTTGACGCTTTGTGATCCAAGATCGGCAAACGCCACATCCAGGTGGCTGTGCACCAGTTGATGCAGCGCGTCCGAAAGGCAGACACCGCCCGGTTCTGCCATCTGTTCCAGCCGTGCGGCCACGTTTATGTCGTCGCCAAAGAGATCGCCGTCCTCGTCCACCACATCGCCGATGTTGATGCCGATGCGGTATTGGATGCGCGTGTCGTGCGGCTCGTTTTCTTCGTGTTTGATCATGCCCGACTGGATTGCCAGAGCACAGGTGACGGCGGCGCGGGGGCTGGTAAACTCGACCATCATCCCGTCGCCTGTGGTCTTGACGATACGACCGTGCGCTTCGGCAATCGTGGGGTCGATCAGGGTTTTGCGATAGCTGCGCTGCCGGGCCAGGACACCGTCCTCATCCGCCTCGATCAGGCGGCTGTATCCGGCCATGTCGGCCATCAGGATGGTGGTCAGGCGGCGTTGAATGTCTTGTGCCCCGCAATGTCGAAAACGAAGGAGGGCAGTCTACAAGCAAAACGCCCCCGGATGAAGCTTTCGTGGTGAAGCTTTCGTTCCGGGGGCGTTTCAGTTCAGTACATATGGGGCTTAGCCAACAAAGGCTTTTTCAACCACGAACTGTTTCGGGTCCGAGTTTGCTCCTTCTTCCAAGCCGAACCCTTCGAGGATTTCGGTAATATCCTTGTTGAAGGCCAGGCTGCCGCAGACCATGCCGCGATCGGTTTTCGGGTTGATCGGGTCGATGCCCAGATCCTTGAACACGGTGCCGTCGGTCAGCAGATCGGTGATCCGGCCCATCTTGGGGCTCTCTTCGCGGGTGGTGGTCGGGTAGTAACGGATCTTGTCGGCAAAGCCTTCGCCGATCAGTTCTGCCAGCATCTCGTCTTGCTTGTTGCTTTCGATCAGCTGGCGACCGTACTCCAACTCGGCCACTTCGCGGCAGGTGTGGGTGATGACGACCTCGTCGTAGTCCTCATAGGTCTGCGGTTCACGCAGGAGCGAGGCGAAGGGTGCAAAGCCGGTGCCGGTTGCAAAGAACCACAGACGCTTGCCGGGCAGCAGGGCGTCATGCACCAGGGTGCCAACGGGCTTGGGTCGCAGGATGATCTGATCGCCGGGCTTGATGTGCTGCAGTTTTGACGTGAGCGGGCCGTTCTGTACCTTGATCGAATAAAACTCCAGCTCTTCGTCCCAGGACGGCGAGGCGATGGAATAGGCCCGCAACAGCGGCTTGCCGTTGTCGCCCAAAAGGCCGATCATCACGAACTCTCCCGAGCGGAAGCGCAGCGAGGCAGGGCGCGACACCTTGAAGGAGAACAGGCTGTCGGTCCAGTGCTTCACATCGGTGACGGTCTGGGCGTCGGGGAGAACGGGGGCCTTAACGGCGGGTGCGTCGGTCACGGATTTCATCTCTGTCATCGTTATATCTGCCGGTGCTCTAAACCGACAACTCCGTTTAATCGTTGATCCAAGTCAGGAAAAGGGGGCAAACGGCCCCCTTTGGTTCACAAGCTGGCTATGACGCAGGATTATCCGCGCAGGCGGGCCTGATAATCGTGGTCTTTCCAGTTGGCGCGGGCAAGCCATTGGTCCTCGGGCTGGCGATTGGCCAGGTCCTGATCGATCTCGACCTCGTCAAAGCCAGAACGGCGCGCCATGGCGTATTGGTCGGCCAGAACATGGCCCTTGGCGCGCAGGCGTCCGGTAAAGCCTTTCAATCGCAGGGTACGGGCAATGGTAAACCCGCGCCCATCGGCAAAGGACGGGAAATCGACCCGCACCATCTTGGCCGCACCCAGGCGGTCGATCAATTCGTCAGGGTTGGTGTCGGATGCCACATCCAGTGCCACCACGTCATTTGCGGCATCGTCTAGGGTGACAAAGCCGTCGGTCCAGTCGTCGGGCTGAAAGCCCTCGTCGCTTACGATCACGTTCATGTCTTATCTCCTACGCGCACCATCTTGCCGTCGACAAAATGGATGCCGCATTCTTCCTTGTTCTGATCACGCCAGCGTCCGGCGCGGGGATCTTCTCCGGGTTTGACCTTCGAGGTGCACGGCACACAGCCGATTGAAGGGTACCCTTGGGCCACCAGCGGATGCCGGGGCAGGCGGTTTTCTTCCATGTAGGCGCGCACATCTTCGGGCGCCCAGTGGGCCAGCGGATTGACCTTGATCCGGCCGGTTCCGTCCTCGACCTCAAAAAAGTCGAGCGCGGCGCGGGTGCCCGCCTGAAACCGCTTGCGACCGGTGATCCAGCCGTCAAAACCACCCAGGGCGCGCTGCAACGGGATCGTCTTGCGCAGCGTGCAGCAGGCATCGGTGTCGCTCAGGCGCAAGGCACCGTAGGGGTCTTGCTTGGCCACATCCTCAGCATCAGCGCGGATGATGCGCACATCCTTGAGCCCCAATCGTTCCGCGACCTCGGCCTGATAGACCAGCGTCTCGGCAAACAGCATCTGAGTGTCCACAAACAGCACTGGAACCGACTGATCGATGACCGCCGCCATGTGCAGCAGGACCACTGATTCCGCGCCAAAACTGGACACCAGGGCGATGTCGCCCGCCTGGGTCAGCGCCCCGTGCATGACATCGGTGGCGCTGTGGTGGCGGTAGCGGCCGTTCAGGGCCTCGACCTTGTCGGTCAGGGCCTGACGATCCGCTCCCAGTTCCGTCTGGATCTCGTCAAGCGGCATCGGCCTGTGCCTCGGGGTAAAGGGCCGCTTTGAACGGCGCCAAACCAAGGCGACGGTAGGTCTGCAGGAACGTCTCATCCGCGTTGTCGCGCAGGTCGAGGTAGGCAAAAACCAGACGCTCGATGGCAGGCACGATCTCGTCATACGAGAAGCCGGGACCAGCACGTTCACCGATGGAGGCGTTTTCAGAACCGTCGCCGCCCAGAGTTATCTGGTAGTTTTCGACGCCAGCCCGGTCCAGGCCCAGGATGCCGATGTGACCCACGTGGTGGTGCCCACAAGCGTTGATGCAGCCCGAGATCTTGATTTTCAGGTGGCCGATGTCGTGTTCCAGCTTCAGCTCGTCAAAGCGGGTCGCGATGGTTTCGGCAACCGGGATCGAACGTGCCGTGGCCAGCGCGCAATAATCCATGCCGGGGCAGGCGATGATGTCGCTGATCAAACCGATGTTGGCGGTGGCCAGTTCGTGCTCTTTCAGACGTGCATGGATCGCGGGCAGGTCCGATTTGTGGACATGCGGCAGGATCACGTTCTGCTCGTGGCTAATGCGCAGTTCGTCATAGCCGAACTCCTGCGCCAGATCGGCCATCACGCGCATCTGTTCAGCGGTCGCATCACCCGGCGTGTTGCCGTGCTTCTTGATCGAGATCGTGACGATCGCGTGGTCCGCGTTCTTGTGCGGCGCGATGTTGGTGTCGACCCACGAGCGGAAGACCGGATCATTGGTATAGGCGCCTTCGAACGTGGCCACGGAGGCCTCGCGGAACGTGGGCAGGGCAAAGTGCGTCTTGATCTCGTCCAGCAGCGCCATGTCGACGCCTTTGAACTGCGGACGCACTTGGGCATAACGCTCGTCCACGCGGGCGCGGATGTCGTCGATGCCGTGCTCGTGCACGGTGATCTTGATGCGGGCCTTGTACTTGTTGTCGCGGCGGCCGATCTGGTTCCACACGGAAACGGTGGCTTCGAGGTACGCCAGTAGATCGTCGAAGGCGATGAATTCGTTCAAGGTTTTGCCGATCATCGGTGTCCGACCCAGGCCGCCACCCACGATGACCTTGGCGCCCAGAACACCGTCACGCTCAACCAGTTGCAGGCCGATGTCATGCGCCTTGATCACGGCGCGGTCGTTTTCCGAGCCGGTGATGGCGATCTTGAACTTGCGCGGCATGAACTGGAATTCCGGGTGATCGGTCGACCACTGGCGCAGCAGCTCGGCATAGGGGCGCGGATCGGCAACCTCATCAGCCGCAGCACCGGCAAAGTGGTCGGCGGTCACGTTGCGGATGGTGTTGCCGCTGGTCTGGATGGCGTGCATGCCAACCTCGGCCAGCGCGTCCAACATGTCCGGCACGTCATTCAGCTTGGGCCAGTTGTACTGGATGTTCTGACGCGTGGTGAAATGGCCGTAACCCTTGTCCCACTTTTCAGCCAGCAGGGCCAGTTGGCGCATCTGCGCGCTGTTGAGCGTACCATAAGGAATGGCCACCCGCAGCATATAGGCGTGCAGCTGCAGATACAGGCCGTTCATCAGGCGGAGCGGCTTGAATTCATCTTCGGTCAGCGAGCCGTCGATGCGGCGCTCGACCTGGGCGCGGAACTGAGCGTTGCGTTCGGCAAGAAAGGCGGTGTCAAACTCGGAGTAGCGATACATGGTTTGCTGTCCTTGTTGCAGCCCCGGACATGGGGCCTTTTGAGGGGAGAGAGAAGGGGCCGATCAGGCCCGGGGCTGCGTAGAGGTTTCCTGCTTGCCGTGCACGTAGTTCGACGGCCCGGTACGGCGGAAGTCCTCTCTAAAGTGGGTGGGTTCGGGGCCGTTATCTCCGGACACCGCATCGGCCAGATAGGCCCCCACGATCACGTTTGCCTGCCGCGAGGCATCCAGCAGCCGAAGCTGCGCATGCGCCTCGTCGGTGATCAGCTCGGCCTCGGAAATATGGCGCGACCAGCGATCATCGGCGGTTTGATAAATCACGTCACCTTCCAGCAGGTGGTTGGCGGTGACGATCTTGGGGGAAAAGGCACGGGCCATCAGGCAAATTCCTTGTTCAATTGGGTCAGGGCTTGCGCCGCGTCGCGGGGCGCGAGGCCATATAGGGTCAGGGCGGGGCCGTCCATTTCGGCGGTCGCCAGATCGGTGGGCAGCTTGTCCAGCGTGGTCACCAGGACGCGCTGATCAGGGCGCGAGGCGTTTTCGACCAGCGTCACGGGCGTCGCGCGATCGGCACCGTGCATGATCAGGCGGCCCTGAATAAAACGGGCCGATTTCTTGCCCATGTAGATCGCTGCGACCTCGCCCGATCGCGCCAAAGCGGCCCAGTCGTGATCCGCAAAGCCTTTCATGTCATGGCCGGTCAGGAACCGAACCGAGGAATTGCGACCACGGCGTGTCAGGCTCTGACCGATGCCTGCAACAGCGGCAGACGCGGCTGTCAGGCCGGGCACGATGCGCCAGGTGACGCCAGCAGCCTCAACCGCCTCAATCTCTTCATCCAGACGACCAAAGACAGTGGGGTCGCCGGACTTGAGCCGAACCACACGGGCACCGGTGAGGGCGGTTTCAACCAGCAGCGCGTCGATGTCCGATTGCTTCCACGAGGGTCCAAAACCTGCCTTGCCCACATCGACCAGACGAGCGGTCTTGCCTGCAAGCGCCAGAATATCGTCGCTGATCAGGCGATCGTGCATGACCACATCCGCCATCTCAAACGCGCGCATGGCTTTCAGCGTCAGCAGTTCGGGATCACCCGGACCCGCGCCGACAAAGTCGACGTGGCCTTGTGTAATATGGTGCGTGGTCGTGGACATTGTTGGTCCCTGTGGTGTGTTTGACTTGGGTCTCAATATAGGAAATATTCCCGACAATGCGCCATATGGGCGATCAAATAAGGACAAGCGTTTTTGATGTTCGGCGAAACGGAACGCCGGTTTCGAATGAGAGGGAAAACAGGAATGTCGGTACGAATAGACGACACAGATCGGAAAATTCTGGCTGAGCTGCAACGCGACGCCAGCCAGTCGCTGGACGAAATCGCGTCTCGCGTGGGGTCTTCAAAGACGCCGGTCTGGAATCGCATCCGCAAGCTGCGCGGTGCTGGTGTGATCGGTCAGCAGACCGTGCAACTGGATGCCGAGGCGCTTGGGTTCGAGGCCTGTTTCTTTGTCCTGATCCGCACGTCCGAGCATGAGGCCGAGTGGCAGAAAGCCTTTCTCAAAGCCCTGCGGGATCGCCCCGAAGTGCAAGAGGCACACAGGCTGGCGGGCGACATCGACTACATCCTGAAAGTGCGGGTGCAGAACGCGCGGGCTTATGATGCCTTTTATCAGGCGCTCATTTCCGAGGTGCGGGTGCACAACGTCACAGCGCTCTTGTCGATGGAAGAGATCAAATCAACCACGATGCTGCCGCTATAGGCGGAACAGTTCGACTGGGTCGGCGACGCCGCGGATGTCATGATGTCCAATGCTGGAGGTGTTTGCCTGCGGGTTCTGGGCCAGGGCTGAGGTGAACAGCGCCGGGTGGTTCACGCCTTTGCTAAGCGCCTGCACCCGGCTCGCCATGTTCACCGGCGGGCCAAAAACGGTGTAATCCAACCGGTCGGGGCTGCCGATGTTGCCGAATGTGACCGGGCCAAAGTCGGCGCTCAGGATCGCTGCTGAAACCGAGGTGTTCTCGCCGCTTTTGATGTGGCCGTCCCCGATTTCAACAGCCGGACCATCGCCCAGATAGGTGCGCAACAGTCTCTGCTGAGATTCGCGCATCGCAATCGGTTCCATCGCTGCGGCCAACGCATGGCGCGTGACTTCAAACGCCTGAATGTCCGCGTCGCTGAACCCATCGGGATGATGCGTCGTCAGGCTGGAGCCTTGGACCGATCCATCGCCATGTTCCAGCGCCATCGCGAAGAAATCCGTCGCCCCGTCTGCCGCGAGTTCGGCATAGGCGTCGTGTTCCCGGCTCAGGTCCAGGGCCATGATCCGTTTGCGCAGGGATGTGCGCGTGGTGATGACATGTTCGAACGGGCTGCCCTCCCAGGCTGAGGTGTCCTGGATGGTCGACGGGACAACGTGTTTCTCGGTGTTCTGGGGCGTCCAGATAATGCCTCAGGCGCTTAGGATCGGATTGGAATACTGCTGTGCCACCCGCACCCGCGCCAGCGGAACGCCCATACCCACCAAGGCCTGGCAATAGCCGCGCACGATGGCGATCTCGTCGCCAAGCAGGCGACCATCAGAAATTTGCCAACGGTTCAAATCGGTTGGGGTGGGCACAGGCGCTCTATGCGGTTTTGGTGCTCTTCTCCATAGCTTGGGCGAAGCACCGTCATTTCAACCCTTTGCCACCTCTAGCCGGGTGAGGCCGTGGAAATGGTAGGTGTTGGCGTACTCCGGCGCTTGCGTCAGCGACAGATCAGGGCAGCGTTGAAACAGGATCGGCAGGGCGATCCGCATTTCCAGACGCGCGAGCGGAGCGCCGACACAGAAATGCAGCCCGCCGCCAAAGCTGGTGTTTGTCTGGATGTGTCGGCTGGGGTCAAACCTGTCCGGGTCGGTCCAAATCACCGGATCGCGGTTTGCAGCCCCCAGCAGAAGCGCCACCTGATCACCACGTTTGAAGTCGTGCCCATAGAGTTGCAAATCCTCATACGCATAGCGCGTGAACATATGCAGGGGTGGGTCGTAACGCAGGATTTCCTCGACCGTTTCGTCCAGGGCATCGCCAAAGAGCGCGTCGACCGAACCAGTTTCGAGCAAGGTCTTCACTCCGTTCGACAGGGCATGCACCGTTGCCTCATGCCCGGCATTCAGCAACAGGATGCAGGTGCCGATCAGCTCGTCGGTGTTCAGCTTCTCGCCTTCTTCCTCGGCCGTGATCAGCCGGGTGATCAGGTCATCACGGGGGTCACTGCGGCGTTCATCGATGTAGCCGCGCAGGAAATCCGCAAACTCGGTCGAGGCGCGTGCGGCGGCGTCCTCGGTCTCACGTGTGCGGCTGGCCTGATACATCGCGACCATGGCGTGGGACCAGTTGAGCAGATCCGGCGCCATTTCCTCGGGCACGCCCAACAGACGGCAGATCGTGATCACCGGCACTTGGGTGCAATAGGCGTCGAGCAGGTCGAAGGGGTCGCTGGGGAATTGATCGATAAGGTGATGACACAAGGTTTCGACGTCTGGCGGCAGCGAACCAATTGCGCGCGAGGTAAAGGCGCGCAGAACCAACGCGCGCAGCCGCGTGTGGCGGGGCGGTTCCGCTTCGAGCAGCGAGGTCGCCTCGATCGCGAGCCAGGGGGCCAGGTGCGCCGGACCGGGCTTGGCCATCTCGGGTGGAACCTCGCGGCCAAAGCGGCGGTCACGCAGGATGCATTGCACCGCGTCATGGGTAAAAGCGGCAGGCATGTCGTAGTCGGCCCAATACTGCAGATCCCCATCGGCGCGGGCTGCACGGTAGAAAGCATAGGGATCTTGGACAAATTCCGGTTCCGTCGGGTTTTGGTGCAAGGTCTTCATATCCCGGGTGTGCCGCGCGCCTCTGGTCAATGCAAGAGCAGCTTTGCTAAGACTAGGGACATGAAGGGATATTGGCGTCAGCGCAGCTGGATCATCGTTGGGTTCTTTGGCGTGGTGGCGACCCTTGCCGCGGGCGTCTGGACCTATGGCTATCGTCAGGCGCTGGATCAGTTGGGGCTTAGGGCCGAGGCCGATCTGGCATTGGCCAGCGACCGGTTGAGCACCCAGTTGCAGATTTATCAGGAACTTGCGGTGCTGACGGCGACGCATCCCGGGTTGCGCGGCCTCGACAACAGCCCCGAGATGCAGGCCCAGGCCAATACGCTGATGGTGGCAATTGCCGACAAGACCGGGGCTTTGGATGTTGCCTTTGCCGACCGCAACGGTCGAGTGCTGGCCGCCGCCCAGGGGTTGGCGGGGCAGGACCTGTCCCAGACACCCTATTTCGAACGCGCACTGCAGGGCGCGCTTGGCACCCATCACGAGGTCATGCCCCAAACCGGGCGACGCGCCTATTTCTATGCCGCGCCCGCGTTTGAGCCGGACGGTCCGGTGCGCGGCGTGCTGATCGTGGTCGCCGATCTGGAGGATGTGGAACAGACATGGCGTGGCTCGCTGCCGCCGGTGTTCTTCACCGATGACACCGGAGAGGTTTTTATCTCGAACCGGCCCGAGCTGCTGTTCTGGCAGCGCGAGGCGGGGCAGATCGGTCTGGGCCCGGCCACGGGCGATGCGCCTGCTTTTGCGTCCGTTGATGTGGGCGAGCATGAGATCTGGCAGCTCAATTGGGGGCCACATGTGCCGCGCGCAGGTCTGCACACCACCGTCAGCCTGCCTCAGATCGGCATGACGGGCGAAATTATCGTGGATGTTGCCCCCGCAGCTCGGATCGCAGGACTTCAGGCGGCCGCTTTGGCAGCCTTGTGTTTGGCGTTTGGCGCACTGCTGTTCCTGGCCTCGGAACGGCGAAGGGCGTTGGCCTTGGCCAATGCGGATCTGGAAAGCCGCGTGGCGGATCGAACGCGGGTCTTGCAGGACACCAACGTGCAACTGCGCCGCGAGGTGACCGAGCGCGAAGAGGCCGAAGCGGCGCTCAAACGCGCGCAAGCGGATCTGGTGCAGGCGGGCAAGCTGTCGGCACTTGGGCAGATGTCGGCGGGCATCAGCCATGAGCTCAATCAGCCGCTGATGGCGATTCAGCAGTTTGCCGACAATGGTGCGGCCTTTCTGGATCGGGGGCGGTCTGAGAAAGCGGGTGAAAATCTGGGGCGCATCTCGGACATGGCCGCGCGCATGGCCCGGATCATCAAGAACCTGCGCGCCTTTGCCCGCAACGAAAGCGAACCGATGGGCAAGGTTGATCTTGTGCACGTGATTGACACGGTCGTCGAACTGACGGCCACGCACCTCAAGGCAGAAGGTGTCGCGCTGCATTGGTCCCGCCCGCTGACGCCGGTCTATGCCTGGGGCGGCGAAGTGCGGTTGGGGCAGGTGTTCGTCAACCTGATCAACAACGCGGTGGATGCCATGGCGGATGCCGACAACAAACAGATCGAGATTGCTGTTCACGGTGGTGATCGGTTGCAGGTCATAGTGTCGGACACCGGGCCCGGGATTGAAGAGCCTGAAAAGATCTTTGATCCCTTCTATTCCACCAAGGCGGTTGGCAGTTCCGAGGGGATGGGATTGGGGCTTTCGATCTCATACGGGTTGGTACAGAGCTTTGGCGGCAATATCCGCGGGGCCAACACGGACCAGGGCGCGGTGTTCACGGTGGAACTGGAGCCTTTTGGCAAGGAGCAGGCGGCATGACACGCAGGGTTTTACTGGTCGACGATGATGCCGCCGTGCGTGAGGCGCTGTCGCAGACGCTTGAGCTGGCAGATTATGACGCGCTGACGGCGGGGTCATTTGTGGCTGCCAAGGATCACATCAGACCCGATTTCGATGGGGTGATCCTGTCGGACATCCGCATGCCGGGACGGGACGGGTTTCACCTGCTCGACTACACGCAAGAGGTGGATGCCGAGCTGCCGGTGATCCTGCTGACCGGAGAAGGCGATATCCCGATGGCGGTCAAGGCCATGGGGCAGGGGGCGTTTGGATTCCTTGAAAAACCATGTGCCAGTTCGGATCTGTTGGCGGTGCTGGAGCGGGCCAGCCGCACGCGAGCACTGGTGCTGGAAAACCGGGCGTTGAAATTGCAGCTGGAGACCGGCGATCCGGCGGCGCGAATGCTCTTTGGCACGTCGTCGCAATCCGAAGAGTTACGCGCGCGGGTGCGGTCGGTTGCGCGCACGGGGGCCGAGGTGCTGGTGACCGGACCGGCTGGGAGCGGCATTTCAAAGGTGGCCGAGGTGGTGCACCTGATGTCGCCTGCAGGCCAGGGTCCTTTTGTCAAACGTCCCGCCGCCGGGCTGAGCGCACAGGAGTTTGCGCGGCTGTGTGACGAGGCTTCGGGTGGGTCATTGTTCCTTGATGAGGTCTCGGCCATGCCCGAGGCGACGCAATACGCCGCGCTTGAGTTGATCGAGCAGGGCGCAGGCGCGCGCATTTTGGCTGGGACCACTGCAGATCTGGGCGCCTTGGCGGCGCAGGGGGTGTTCAATGCCGATCTCTTTTATCGCCTGGATGTGATGCGGGTGCGCATCCCATCCCTCGCCGAGCGGCCCGAGGATATACCGGTCCTGTTCCGACATTACGTGGCGCAGGCCGCCGAGCAGGCGGGCATCGACGCGCCCGAGATCACGCCGGACCATCTGGCCTCGCTCATGGCGCAGGATTGGCCTGGCAACGCGCGCTCGCTGATGTCAGCTGCGATGCGCTTTGTTCTGGGCATGCCCGAGGATGTGGCGCAGGCGGCAGAGCTGGGTCTGGCGGAGCAGTTGGCGCGGGTTGAGCGGGCGTTGCTGGTGTCTGCCCTTGGGCGCAACAACGGCAAGGCGTCCGAGGCGGCCAAGGTGCTGAAACTGCCGCGCAAGACGTTTTATGACAAGCTGACCCGTTATGGGATCCGGCCCGAGGACTATCGCCGGTAGAGGGGGCGCTCCCGCGTCTGCGGATCACATCAAAGATGTGCCCGAACAGACTTGGGCATATCTACTTTGTCTGGGCAGGCCGACCCCTGTCGGGCCCGGCCTGTGGCACCGTGATTCGGAAAGGTGATTCGTCTGCCTGTGCGGTTTTTCGCACAAGTGGCGGGCGGGATGTGCGGAAATTCGCACATCAGGAAAAAGCGGCGTTTTTCGAAGTCGTCAGGTTTTCTCGCAGTGATATGAAAATAAAAGGTAAAACTCTGTAGCTGTGCCAGTTCCCTACAAATCGTTGAGCTGTTGCCCGTGAGTCGGTTCACTTCGTTCAGCACGCCGTTCTTCGGCGTTTGCCAATCTGGTTCAGACAATCTGTAGGGAGAGAGCAGATGAAATTTCTAACAACCGCCGCGACGGCACTGGCCTTGAGCGTCACCGCCACCGCTGGCTTCGCCGCCTGTGATGACGGCGAGATCGTCGTCAAGTTTGCGCATGTCACCAACACCGACAAGCACCCCAAGGGGATCGCTGCTTCGCTGCTGGAGCAACGCGTCAACGACGAGATGAACGGCACCATGTGCATGGAAGTCTATCCGAACTCCACGCTCTATAACGACAACAAAGTGCTCGAAGCCATGTTGCAGGGCGACGTGCAGCTTGCCGCGCCATCGCTGTCGAAGTTTGAAAAGTTCACCAAGCAGTTCCGCCTGTTCGACCTGCCGTTCATGTTCAAGAACATCGAAGCCGTGGATGCGTTCCAATCCTCGGATGACGGTCAGGCTATGCTCGACAGCATGCAGCGCCGCGGTCTGCAGGGACTGGCGTTCTGGCACAACGGCATGAAGCAGATGTCGGCCAACAAGCCGCTGGTCGCGCCGACCGATGCAAACGGCCTGAAGTTCCGGGTTCAGTCGTCGGACGTTCTGGTGGCCCAGATGGAAGCTATCGGTGGTTCGCCGCAGAAGATGGCCTTCTCGGAAGTGTATGGCGCGCTGCAGCAGGGCGTTGTGGACGGGCAGGAGAACACCTGGTCGAACATCTACGGCAAGAAGTTCTTTGAGGTTCAGGACGGTGTGACCGAAACCAACCACGGCATCATCGACTATCTGGTCGTGACTTCGGTCGACTGGCTGGACAGCCTGGATCCTGCCGTGCGCGATCAGTTCACCACCATCCTGAGCGAAGTTACAGAGACCCGCAACAGCGAAGCCTTTGCCGTAAACGAAGGGGCCAAGCAGGCAATCATTGATGCAGGCGGCACCATCCGTCAGCTGGACGCCACGCAGCGTCAGGCCTGGGTCGACACAATGAAGCCGGTTTGGGACAAATTTGCAGGCGACGTGGGTCAGGACAAGATCGACGCAGCACAGGCGATCAACGCCGGTTTCTGATCTCATCAGATAGCGCCGCGTCCGAAGCTGGGGAGTGTTGGATGCGCGCGCGGGCGGGCCGGTTGATCGGCCCGCCTCAAACCCAAAAATCCAAAACAAAATGAGGACAGTGAGATGTCTGGTCAGACCACCGGGTCACCCGGGTTTGTCGACCGGCTTGAGGAGACCGTGATTGCGGCGCTTCTAGGGCTGATGACGATTATCACCTTCGCAAACGTCGTTGCGCGCTTTGCTTTCAACTCGAACATTCTGTGGGCGCTGGAAGCGACGGTGTTTCTGTTCGCATGGCTGGTTCTGCTGGGCGCCTCGTACGCGGTCAAGAAACACGCACACCTTGGTGTCGACGCCATTGTGAACATGCTGGCGCCAGCCGCGCGACGCGCGCTGGCCTTGATCGCGGTCGCGGCCTGCTTGATCTTCTCGCTGCTGATGCTCAAGGGCGCCTATGACTATTGGGCCGTCTTTGCGGACCTGCCGCCCACTTCGGGCCGCTGGTTCCCGACCGGGTTCGACATGAAGGCGCGCAGCCAGTCGTTCTATGAGGTGCAGGACGTGCCGATGATCGGAATGCTGCGGTTTCTCGAGGATCTGATCAACTACGGCGACGCCTATGAAAAGATGCCCAAAGTGGTGCCTTACCTGGTGTTGCCATTGTCGATGCTGCTGCTGGTTTATCGCTTTGCGCAAGCCGCGATGCAGATCTTGCGTGGCGAAACCGACCGGCTGGTCGCCAGCCACGAAGTAGAGGACGAGCTGGAAGCCGTCCGTGCTCAGCAAGGGGAGCATGAGTGATGGACGTCGTTCTTCTGTTTTCGATGGTGATCGGCCTGTTGCTGATCGGTGTGCCGATTGCGGTATCACTTGGCCTGAGTTCCACCCTGTTCCTGCTGGTCTATTCCGACAGTTCGCTGGCCTCGGTCGCGGGTACTCTGTTCGAAGCGTTCGAGGGTCACTTTACCCTTCTGGCGATCCCATTCTTCATTCTGGCCTCGTCCTTCATGACGACGGGCGGCGTAGCGCGGCGGATCATCCGCTTCTCGATCGCCTGTGTGGGTCATCTGCCCGGTGGTCTGGCAATTGCCGGTGTCTTTGCTTGTATGCTCTTTGCGGCCCTGTCCGGATCTTCTCCGGCGACGGTTGTGGCCATCGGTTCCATCGTGATCGCGGGCATGCGGCAGGTAGGCTACACCAAGGAATTTGCAGCAGGCGTCATTTGTAACGCCGGTACGCTTGGCATTCTGATCCCGCCGTCCATCGTGATGGTGGTCTATGCGGCGGCGGTCGAGGTTTCGGTTGGACGCATGTTCCTGGCGGGCATCATCCCGGGCCTGATGGCGGGCATCATGCTGATGGTGACTATCTATGTCATGGCCAAGGTCAAGAACTTGCCCAAGGGCGAAT
The DNA here is from genome assembly GCF_900302455.1 of Falsiruegeria mediterranea M17. Taxonomy (GTDB): domain Bacteria; phylum Pseudomonadota; class Alphaproteobacteria; order Rhodobacterales; family Rhodobacteraceae; genus Falsiruegeria; species Falsiruegeria mediterranea. The sequence continues at coordinate 17,284 of NZ_ONZG01000002.1, read as the reverse complement.
GGCAGGGCTGGGGCGAGATTTTCCAGTCGGCGCGCGATGCGGGCTGGGGTCTGTTCCTGATCGTGATCATTCTCGGCGGCATCTATGGCGGTATCTTTACCCCGACCGAGGCTGCTGCGGTGGCGGCTGTCTATGCCTTTTTCATCGCGTGCTTTGTCTACAAGGACATGGGCCCGCTATCGAATGGAGAAGATGCGCCCAAGACCGCATTGCTGCGCAAGCCAATTGCTCTGGTCACGGCCTTCTTCCACGCGGATACCAAGCACACGCTGTTCGAGGCGGGCAAACTGACCGTCACGCTGCTCTTCGTCATCGCCAACGCGTTGATCCTAAAGCACGTGCTGACGGACGAGCAGATCCCGCAGCATATCGCCAATGCGATGCTGTCGGCGGGCTTTGGTCCGGTGATGTTCCTGGTCGTGGTGAACGTGATCCTGCTGATTGGTGGTCAGTTCATGGAGCCCTCGGGTCTTTTGGTGATCGTTGCGCCGCTGGTCTTCCCGATTGCCATCGAACTGGGCATCGATCCGATCCATCTGGGCATCATCATGGTGGTGAACATGGAAATCGGGATGATCACCCCGCCGGTGGGTCTGAACCTTTTCGTGACCTCTGGCGTGGCAGGCATGCCGATGATGAGCGTTGTGCGGGCGGCCCTGCCGTTCCTGGCGGTGCTCTTCGTCTTCCTGATCATGATCACCTACATCCCATGGCTCAGCACGGTCATCCCGAACGCTGTGATGGGCCCCGAGATCATAACGAAGTAGAGGCAGATTTCGTCTTCAAAGGCGCCGGGGTTCCTCGGCGCCTTTTTTGTTGCTCAGCCGTATTTGCGCGTGGCTTCGAGTTCCAACGCATAGCGCGTCTGAAGATCGGCGAGCGTCTTCATTTCCGCCTTGCGCTCATCTGGGTCGGTCAATGTCTGAAGGCGGGCGCGGGATTGGCGGATTTGCTCGTTCAGCACAACGGCCTGAGGTTTCGCCTGATGTTCCGTCATGATGCGGTTGAGCACAGCGTCCTTGCCAAGATGCGCATCGGTCAGCGGTTTGCCGGCCCCAGGCAGGTTGTCCAGGTCTCCACGTCGGGCGGAGTTTGCAACAATCCTGTCGATCAGTGTTTCAAGCGGATGGTCCATGTCTGATGTCTCCAACGATCACATCAAACATGGTATCCGTTTGGCCTCTTACCAGAGGTGGTGTTCGTCAGTCCCTCAGGATGTCTCAAGAGCGGAGATAATTGGCGAGAAATCTGCGGTCTTCAGGCTGGCACCGCCGACCAGAGCGCCATCCACGTTTGGCACCGCAAATATTTCTGCCGCGTTAGCGGGTTTGACCGATCCGCCATAAAGCAGGCGGATCGAGCGGCCCACGCCTTCGCCAAAGCGGCGTTCCAGACGGGTGCGGATGAAGTCATGCACTTCGCCGATCTGTTCCAGCGTGGGCACTTTACCGGTGCCTATGGCCCAGATCGGTTCATAGGCGATCACCATGTTTTCGCCCGTCGCGAGATCGGGGATCGAGCCGGACATCTGACCTGCGATAATGTCGAGGGTGTTGGCTGCCTCGCGCTGTGCCAGGCTCTCGCCCAGACAGATCAAGGCCGTCAACCCGGCGTCGATGGCGGCTTTGGCCTTGGCGCGCACGTCCTCGTTTCGCTCGTCATGATCCTCGCGCCGCTCTGAATGGCCGACGATCACGGCGGTGGCGCCGGCATCCTTCAACATCTGCGCGCCGATATCGCCGGTGTGCGCGCCAGCGGCGTTGGCATGGCAGTCCTGCCCGCCGATCCGGATGCCGGTATCTTTGGTGGTCTCTGCAGCGCGGTGTATCAGGGTGGCAGGCGGGCAAATCAGGATGTCGACACCGGCGTTTGCATGGACCGTGGCCAGGCTCTCCAACTCGGTGAGGCTCGCGCTGATACCGTTCATTTTCCAATTGCCTGCCGCCAGTTTGCGCCGCATGTGATGCCCTCGCCTCAATATTCTGTGGTTCTATCCCACCCCCGATAGCATCGCCCGGGCGGGGTGACAATTCCGGTTGCTCCCGAGAAGGGCACCCGATAGAGGCCGCGTCAGGCTTTTCAAGGCGGCGGGAGGTACGCGATGCTCGAAAACCTGGATCTGCAGTTGCTCAAGGCCCGGGACGAAGCCGAGCTTGACCGGCTGTCGCAAGCTGTGCGGGGGGTTGGGTTTCTAAAGATCACCAACACAGGGATCAGCGCCGCGCGCGTGATGCAGGTGATCGAGATGTATCGCGCGTTCTTTGTCCTGCCCGAGGCCGCCAAAAGCGCGGTAGACATGGCGCACACCGGCTCCAACCGGGGTTGGGGCGGTGGGCAATCCGAGCAGGTCGATCCCAAGGCCAATCCTGACTACAAACAGGTGTTTGACTGCGGCTATGAATTGGTGCCAGACCACCCGGTCCATGCCCGAAACCTGAGCGTTTATGCGCCAAATCAGTGGCCGGACGCGCCAAAGGGGTTTCGCGAGGACATTCAGCTTTACTTCCAGGAGGCCTCAGGTGTGGCGATGGAAGTGTTGCGGGCGATTGCGCATGTGGTCGGTCAGAACGCGGCGGCCTTTGACGCGGCATTCGATCCACCGATGGCGCTGCTCAGGGGCAACTATTATCCGGAACGGCCGGCTTGGGCTGGGGCCCGGGATTTCGGGATCGCGGCCCATACCGACTATGGCTGCCTGACCCTGCTGGCCACCGACGGAGTGCCGGGGCTCGAGGTGAAGAGGGCGGATGGCACCTGGGATGCGGTGACCACGCAGCCGGGTGAGTATGTGATCAACTTTGGCGAGATGCTGGAGTTCTGGACGGCGGGGCAGGTCAAGGCCACAGAGCACCGTGTGGTGGGAAGCGCGGATGAACGCCTGTCGGTGCCGCTGTTCTTCAACCCGTCCTTTGACACCAACGTCGCCCCACCGGGATCCGGCGAGGTGATCACCGCGGGCGCGCACCTGACCCGGCGCTATGACGAGACCTATGTGCATCTGCAAAATCAGAACGCATGACATTGCTCCGCTGCGCGGCCTATCGGCCTTGCGTCCTGCGGACGGCGGGGGCCAGGCTCATGCGGGCAAAGCCCACATGAGCCTGGCCCAACGGGAGGAGATGCCCCGCCAGGGGCATTGACGACGGGCGGGAGCGCCCCGTTTCAGGAAAAGAACAGCGCGTCAGGCGTCCTGTTGCAGTTCGTCGACATCCTTGAACTTGATCGATTCACCGCAGCCGCAGGCATCCACAACATTGGGGTTGCTGAACTTGAACCCAGCCTCGAGCAACGAGACCTCATAATCGATCTGAGTGCCAAACAGGAACATCTGCGCCATTGGCGCAATCATCACGCGTGCGCCGTCCTGCTCGACCACTTCGTCCAGCGGATCGGTTTCTGTCACATATTCCATGGTGTATTCCATGCCCGCACAGCCGCCCTTCTTGACGCCGATGCGCAGGCCCGAGTGGCCATCCTTGGCCATGAGCTTTGCGATCTGGGCCGCCGCCTTGGGTGTCATCGTGACAGCCTGTTTGCCGGGAATGCCGAACATGTTGATCTCCGTTTGCGCGTTGTCCCTAATCTAGGACGGCCTCGCTCTGGGCTCAAGGGGCAGCGGTTCAACAAAAAAGGAACCGTTCCCTGGGGGGCGGGAACGGTTCCGGTGACGGGCCTGATGGGGGTGGGGGATCAGAGGCCCATGCAATTGGCGTAATAGGTCACCGTGGCGGGCCAATCCGAAAACACGCCATCGACGCCCACGTCCTGTGCCAGTGCATCCAGGACCTGGAGATACATGGCATCGTTGTTGGTCAGGTCCTTGACCGACTGAAAGTACCACCCGCCGCCATTTGCCAGCGGGCCAGACCGTTCCAGGGTCCAAGTGATGATCTTCAGATCGGCCTCCTTGGCGGCCTTGGCCCAGGCCGAGGGCACCATCTTGCCGCCCTCTACACTCAGCAGCATCCACAGAGGTGGCGCGATGTAGTTGACGCCTTTTGCCTTTAACGCGGCGAAGTCATGCAGAAAGGTTGCTGGATCGGTATGGTCAAACCCCTTGACCCGGTAAGAGGCATCCAGGAACACCGCCTGTTTGCCAAATTCCGGTTCATTTTCAATCCAATACAACACGTCCTCAAGGTTGAAAGACTGCGCCCAGACGTCCTCGGCTGGCACACCGGCGACCTTATATTCGTCGATCATCTTCTGCGCATAATCAGCCTGAGTGAAGCCGTCATGAGGCATCTCGACGACGGGCGATTTCAGCTCGGGGGTGAACTTGGCGCCCAGATCGCGGAACAGCGCGATGGATTCGGCATGGGTCATGCTGCGTGCGCCATCGGTGTAAAGCGTGGTCCGCCAAGGTGCGACGCCGCCCTGATAGTCCTCTGCCGTGGTCGCGGTCTTGTCAGCGCTGTCCATCTTGGGTTTGAGGGTGCGAAACTGCTGCAGCGTCAACTCGGACGTCCGGCACTCGGCGGTTGCGGGCGTGCTGTCAGAGGCGGGCGAGAACGGTACGGTGCAGGTCTCGGACAGATCGCTGGTCAGGATGTTTGTGGTGGTGTGCAGATCGTTTTGGGCGTGGCGGCAGACCAGCTCGTGATCCTTGGTGAAAGTCACATCGCATTCCAGGATGCCGGCCCCCATGCGGGCGGCAGCGATGTTCGATTCTACTGTGTGCTCGGGGTAGAGCAGCGGCGCGCCTCGGTGGCCAATCGAAAACAGGCTGCGCTTGGGGGCTTGGCCTTCGCAGGACTGTAGCTTGGTCTTTAGCGCACCCTCAGGGAGCTTGTCGACCAGGTAGGCGGGGCGGTCGCCATAGCTGAGGGCGGGTTCACCCACATGAGGTTGGTCGCCGCCAACGGCAAGGGCGACGGTGGGGCACAGCAGCAATGCGGCGCAGGCCAGGGTGTGGCGCATGGGGTCATCTCCGACGGTCATTGATGGTCAAGACCTTGCTCGGCAAGTATGACAGCGATCCGTCGGAAAGGTAACGGGCGCACAAAGGTTTTGTGACAGCCCGTTGATTTCTGTGGATAAATTCGGGTGTACCCTAATGCGGTTTACATGAAGCCCAGTTCCAACCGGGCCTCGTCCGACATCATTTCCATCCCCCAGGGCGGCTCCCAGGTGAGCTCGACGTCGACTTGTTTGACACCGGGCAGCGGGTCAACGGCATCTGCAACCCAACCGGGCATTTCACCGGCGACAGGGCATCCAGGCGCGGTCAGTGTCATGATCACCCGGACCTCGTTTTCGGCATTGATATCAATGGTATAGATTAGGCCAAGTTCATAAATGTTGACCGGAATCTCCGGGTCATAAACACTCCGGCAGGCATCCACCACGGCGTCATAGAGCGGGTGGCTGACAGAGGACGGCGCAATCAGCGGTGCGCCTTCCATGGGTTCGGTCGAATGGGTCATCAGGGCCTCGATCTGCTTCCTGAGTGATTATATAGGGAAAGCACTATGGGCCGTCCAGAGGTCGCGTGTTTTATGCCGCAGGTGCAAAGGAATGGGCGAAACCCGAGGTGCACAACGCTTGCACTACCCGTGCACCGACAAAATGCGCTGCGCTGCTGCATGAAGCGGGCCTATTGAGGGGGAATCATCCCTTTGCGGGTAGGGTTGGTCAGCCACGCGTTGCAAGCGGCGATAAAGTCCCAGACGTCGCCGTGCGCGGGGTGGATATAGTCTGGGGAGGTCGGATCGCTTCCCATTTTGCCAAAGATCTGACGGAGCCAGGAATGTTTGGAACGCGGTATGTCGAGAGTACTCAGCCATGCCTCGACTTCTCCATTCGGAACGACGAAGAGGCCCTAGGTGGCGAGTTGAGAGAACAAGGAGTCAGCGGCTTCTTTGTTCTGGCCCGACAGTAGAGCAGTGCCACCCTCGGTTTTGTACCCCTTTTTGTCGGGGTTAGTGCTGGCGTTCTTCAGGTGGTCAAAGGTTGTCTTGTGCAGCGACTCGAATGGTAATCGCAGGGCACTTGGAACCCCAATTCCCTCCATTTGATTGACCCATGGCGTGCGGCCTTCCGCAACAACGTCCAAGTCGACGATCCCGGCTGCAGGAACGCCCATTTTACGCAACAGGCCGACGATGCGTGGTACCGTCTGCTTGTTCTGCGCATTGAGGAAAACAGCGTTCTCGACCCCTCGGCCTTTGCCTTCCGTCAATAGGCGGGTGTTGATCTCTTGGTAAAAGGCGCGATCGGTGTCGGCTTCGGTTACAACGACGGATTGGGCAAAGAGGCCAGACAAAACGTTTGCGGATCGCAAGAGGGGGGCGGTCATGAACTGTTTCAGATCATCGCTGTCAAGCATGCAAGCGGTAGCGACGCCGTCTTGATATTGCAAGCGGACAATTCGGACTGAGACGCCGGATTCAACGGCGCCCATCAGGAAATCGGCGCTGTGGGTGGCGACATAGATGTTCCGCGCTCGAGCCTGCTCAGCAATTTGCTTGCCCAAGGCGCGCGAGAGGTGGATGCAGAAAAGCCTCGGGTTCGTCGATCAGTACCACTTTGTAAGGGCCGGAATAGAGTGCGCCCAATATCCCTGTGTAAGCTCTGCATCCATCGCTGACCTCTTTGTCGCGGAGAGTTTCACTTAGAAACGTACGTTGGTCATCGTTAGTTGATCGCTCAGCCGAAGGGTTTGGCTGTTTTCGAGAAAACGCCAGTTCGAGAGACCCGTATGAGGTCAAGTTGTCTATTACGGGATAGATTTTGAGGCCTGAGAATACCGCGCACTGAAAAGCGGTGCGATCCTCGTCATTTACGTGAAGCCGGGACAGAGGACCTGTAGGGTGCAAAAGGTTTGCGTTTCGCTTTTGTTGAAGCATGTGCAATCGATTGGAGCCACCCATCCAAAGAAAGCGACTGCGGCGAAAACTAAGGCCACCGTGATCCCAGTTTGCAGAAAGGTTTCTGAACCAGTTTTCTTTACTCGTTTGTTGGTTCTCCAGTGGGATCGTTTCGTCGTCTTTCTTACCAATGAACTACGGGTGGTCATCGAACATTGCCTGATTGAACGCGCTGATTTCCAGTGTCTTCAAGGCAGAACGATTGCTTCGCCGTTCGCTTGTAAAACTCTCCGATATCTCCTGCAAAAGCGCACTTTTACCTGAGTTGTTCGGCCCGACAAAGATCGTCACTCCGGGGCTTTCGGTCCATTTGATGGGGTCTGCTTTCGGCGTGGGGCCGCAGGTGAGTTCAATGCTTTCGATCATGCGTTGGTCCTGAAAATTGACTTGTCGAAAGTGTTGCTGATGAAAGCGTGCTTGTGCAGCTCAGGGTTTAGTTGAACTCTTGCGAGGGGCTTGTGTGCTCTCTAGGTGTTTGGGGCAAAGCACAGGAGGGTTGCGGTATGGCTGAGCGGCACGAACGGGCGCGGGCGATGATTTGGGGCGCGCTGGTGGCGGATGCGGCTTCGATGGGATTGCATTGGCTTTATGATCAGGCGCGAATTGCTGCAGTTGCCGGAGAGCGGCCAGAGTTTCATGGGCCGGATGCCGCGGATTTTGAGGGCGCCAAGGGGTATTTCGCTCATGGCGGTCGGACCAGGGGCATGCAATCGCAGTATGGCGAGCAGATGTTGGTGATGTTGCGGTCTTTGGCAGCCACCGGGATCTATGACAAAGCGGCCTATGAGGCCACGTTTCGGGCGCATTTTGGGTATGGCGGGGCTTATGTGGGCTATGTCGATCGGGCCACGCGGGACACGCTTGACAATCTGGCTCAGGCCGAGCGCACGGGTGGGGTCGAGGCCGCGGCGTTCTATGGCTCAGACGACACGCAACTGCCTGCGGTCGCCAAACTGCCGCCGCTGGTCGCGGCTGGACAGGTGGATGAGGCCGTGTCGGCCATTCGGGTGACCAACAATTCGGATCACGCAGAGGCGTATGGCCGGGTCGTGGCGGCGATGCTGCAGGCGGCGGTCCAGGGCGCGGCGCCTGCCCAGGTGGTTCAGGCGGGTCAAACTGCGGCCACGCCAGAGATTGCCGAGGGGCTGGCGCGAGCGGTTCAGGCGACGGATCAGAGCGTGCCTGCGTTCACGGCCCAGGTGGGGATGGCGTGTGAGTTGGCCTTTGGCGTTCCGAGTGTGATGCATTCCCTATTGGTTACAGGCAGCTATGCCGAGGCGGTGCGGCAGAACATTCTGGCAGGCGGCGACAGCTGTGGACGAGCCATTGTACTGGGAGCGATCCTGGGGGCCTGCTATGGAATGGGCGGAGACCGAGGGATACCTGTTGAATGGGTCGAAGCTCTGACACAGCGGGATGAGGTGCAGGGGCTGATGGATGTATGCCCGGGCACAGGCAATGGGTGAGTGGATGGGAGTAGGCGGGTCCGGATGGCATGGGGAATGGAGCCAACACGCAACTTTGGGCTTTTTTTTCTGAACCGGGATTTTGTGGGGTGGGACGAAACAACCGTGAGCCGGTTCCTTGACGAAAAGTCGGATGAAAGGGGTACTCCCGCCCGTCGTCAATTTTTCTGACGAAAAACCTCCTCCCGTTGGGCCGGGCCTCGCGGCGCCCGGCCCAAGGCCGTTCGCTGAGCTGACGCAGTCAGGTTGGCGCGGGCGCGGGAGTACCCCGGGAGTTTATTGAAGAGGCAGGGGGGGAAGTAAAAGGGCCGCCCAAATGGACGGCCCGCAGGCCAGATGGCAAAAGGGGTCACCCGTTGATGTCATCCTCGAAGTGTTTCACCTGACCGGTGCGCAGGGCAAAGCTGCGGCGCAGGATCAGCCAGGCGGCCAGGGAAAGTGCGGCAAAGATCAAGGCGAGGATGGGGATGGTCCACCCTATGCCGGGCAGGATCAGTAGCAAGAGTCCGGTGAGGGCTGCGCCGATGGCGAAGCCCAGAAAGATGAAACCGGGCGCCAGCACCTCGATGATCGCGAGTGCCAGCGCGGCGGCCATCCAGACCCACCAGACGGACCAGAGATCGGTCATCATTTTCCCCCTTTCAGCATCTTGAAGGCGTCGCCAAACGCCTCGATCGCGTTGGCGGGCAGGACGATGGTCTGTTTGCCGCTGCCATTGCCGAGCGCGTTGAGCGATTCCACCTGCTTCAGGGCGACCTGATATTGCGCCGCCTCGATGCCGTTTTCGGAGATGGCCTTGGCGACGACTTGCGTTGCATAGGCTTCGGCGTCCGCCTGAATACGGCGGGCCTTGGCGGTTTGTTCGGCCGCATAAAGCTCGGCGTCGGCTTGCAGTTCGACCGAGCGTTTCATGCCCTCGGCCTCGGTCACTTGCGCGCGGCGGGCGCGCTCGGCGTTGAGCTGTTGCAGCATGGCGTCGCGGGTGGCCTGGTCGAGGTTCACGTCCAAGATCTCGGCGCGGGTCACTTCGATGCCCCAATCGTCGACGGCGGTTTCGACCGAGTGTTGGATCTGCCCGATCAGTTGGGCGCGGTTCGACTGTACCTCGTCCAGGTCCATCTTGCCGATCTCGGCGCGCACGATACCGGCCACGGTGGTGGCGATGGCACCATCGACGTCGCGGATGCGGTAGACGGTCTTTTCCGGCTCAAGGATGCGATAGAACACGGATGTGTCGATCTGCACTAGCACGTTGTCCTTGGTAATGGCGTCTTGCGTCGCGTTGGGCAGCTGGCGTTCCAGGATCGAGATCTTGTGACGGGCCACATCCAGGAATGGCACGATGAAGTTGATGCCGGGTCCAAGCACCGAGTGCAGGCGGCCGAAGCGTTCGACAACGTATTTTTCGGACTGCGGCACGATCTTAATGCCTTTTAGGATGACCACCACGATAAAGATGGCGCCCAGCACCAGAACGATGTTCTGCGTGATCAAGCCAAGGATCTGGTCTTCGGTCATAGCTGCTCCTTAAGTTATTGGTGTACAATGGTATACATTTGGGGGTTGAGTCGCCCATTTTCAAGACAGGTATGAGGGGAATGACCCGGCTGACAAGGGGAATTGACCTGTGCGTTGGCAGCCAACGGGGCTGGTGTGGCCGTGTTGATGGGCGTAAAGGGCGCGCATGAAACTGATTATCGACACCGATCCCGGCATTGATGATGCCATGGCGATTGCCTATGCCCATGCGGCCCCTGACATTGACCTGCTGGGTCTGACCACGGTGTTCGGCAACACCCATGTAGCACAATCGAGTCGAAATGCCCGCTATCTGCTGAACCTGTTGGGGGCAGAGCTGCCTGTGGCGACGGGGGCGGCCTTGCCTTATGGCGCCGAAACCTATCGGCCCTCGGCTTACGTACATGGGGACGAGGGGTTTGGGCATTTCACGGATGTGCCACAGATCGGATCGGATCATCATTTGCCTGCCGCCGCGTATCTGGTCGAAATGGCCCGCGCGCATCGTGGCGACCTGTCGGTCTGTGCGATTGGGCCTCTGACAAACATAGCCGATGCGATCCGTCTGGATTCTGAGTTCCTCGGGAACTTGGCGCAGTTGGTGATCATGGGCGGGGCGGTGTTCTGTCCGGGCAACATCACCGCGCATGCCGAAGCCAACATCTATCATGATCCCCAGGCGGCGGCCGAGGTTCTGAACGCGGAGGGCAATATTGTTCTGGTGGGGCTCGATGTGACGTTGCAGACGCTCTATCAGGCCCAGGATTTTGACGCTTTGGCCCAGGTGTCCAAGGCCACGGGAGGGTTCTTGCAGGAAATCTCGCGATTCTATCTGGAGTTCTACCAGAACGTCGCCGGAGAGGATGGCTGTGGCCTGCATGATTCAACAGCGGTCATTGCCTGCACCCATCCGCATTTGTTCGAAATGACCGAGACGGGCGTACAGGTTGATGTGATCGGCGATGCCGTTGGCGCGACGCGGGCCGTGGACGTTGGGGCCAAGGTACGCGTGTGCCGAGACATCGATGGTCCGGCCGTTGTGGACTTGTTTACCGCGCAGGTGGCCAGCCTGCCTTGATCGCTTGCATTGACAGGGGCGATGGGGCAAACCCTGCTGGCTGAGCGTATCTGCCTGCAATAGCTCTAAGGACCCATGATGACCGAGCGTTTTTCATTCGAGTTGAAAGCCACTGATGGCAAGGCTCGCACCGGCGTGATCAACACGCCGCGCGGTGAAATCCGCACGCCGGCCTTCATGCCGGTGGGGACGGCGGCCACGGTCAAGGCGATGATGCCGGAAAGCGTGCGGGCCACGGGTGCGGACATTCTGCTGGGCAATACTTATCACCTGATGCTGCGGCCCACGGCCGAGCGGATCGACCGGCTGGGCGGTTTGCACAAGTTCATGAACTGGGACCGACCGATCTTGACAGACAGCGGCGGGTTTCAGGTTATGTCGCTGGCGGGGCTGCGCAAGTTGACCGAGAAGGGCGTGACCTTCAAGAGCCACATAGACGGGTCCAAGCATGAGCTGACGCCTGAACGTTCGATGGAAATTCAGAAGCTTTTGGGCAGTGATATTGTCATGTGTTTTGACGAATGCCCTGCCTTGCCGGCAGACCGCGACCGGATTGCCGAGAGCATGCGCCTGTCGATGCGCTGGGCCGCTCGCTCGAAAGAGGCGTTTGGCGATCGGCCCGGTCATGCCCTGTTCGGTATTCAGCAGGGTGGACTGGAGGCGGATTTCCGCGAAGAGAGTGCGGAGGCTCTGAAGGAAATCGGGTTTGATGGCTATGCCGTCGGTGGGCTGGCTGTGGGCGAAGGGCAGGAGGCCATGTTTGGCTGTCTGGACCATGCACCAGATCATCTGCCCAAGGACAAGCCGCGGTACCTGATGGGGGTCGGCAAGCCCGACGACATCGTGGGCGCGGTGGCCCGCGGCATAGACATGATGGACTGCGTGTTGCCGTCACGCTCGGGCCGGACGGGGCAGGTGTTCACCCGGCGTGGCGTGGTCAACATCAAGAACGCACGTCATGCGGATGATCCGCGACCTCTGGATGAGGCGTGTTCGTGCCCGGCGTGTTCGAATTATTCCCGTGCCTATCTGCATCATGTGTATCGCTCGAACGAGATGATCTCGGGCATGCTACTGACCTGGCACAATCTGCATTATTTTCAGGAGATCATGCAGGGTATGCGTGATGCGATTGGTGCCGGAACATTTGAGGACTGGCAGGCCGAATTCCATGCGCAGCGGGCGCAGGGGGATATTGAGCCATTGTGACTTGGGGACGGCGGGACGTCGCTCGTGCAAGCACATCGCCCCGCCCACCGTCCCGTTTCATTGAAAATTCACCTTTGGGTCATTCGTGCCTTGCGGCCCGTTGCCTGGCGGGTCATTGTCTTGGTCACGAATTGAACCGTGAGGTTGAAATGGGGGGCAGATCGCCCCACCTAATCAATCCATGACCGGAGATGGCCGAGTGTTGCCTGTATCAGGGACCGGTGCCGTCTTGCCAACGATAAGGAAAGAGCATGCAAGAGCCTCTCAACTCCTCTTACCCCGTTCTGCCGCTGCGCGACATTGTCGTGTTTCCGCATATGATCGTGCCCCTGTTTGTGGGCCGCGAGAAATCGGTGCGCGCACTGGAAGAGGTGATGCAGGACGACAAGCAGATCCTGCTGTCGAGCCAGATCGACCCCTCGGTCGACGACCCTGAACAGGACGGGATTTTCAAGGCCGGTGTCCTCGCCAATGTTTTGCAACTGCTGAAGCTGCCCGATGGCACCGTCAAGGTGCTGGTCGAAGGTCAGGCGCGGGTGCGGATTACCGATTTCCTGGAAAATGACAACTTTTTCGAGGCCCGCGCCGAGTATCTGACCGAGATGCCGGGCGATGTGACCACCACCGAGGCACTGTTGCGTTCGGTGGGTGATGAATTCGAGCGCTATGCCAAGGTGCGCAAAAACATCCCCGAAGAAGCCCTTGCCGCCGTCGGCGAGGCCACGGAGCCCGCCAAGCTGGCCGATCTGGTGTCGGGCCATTTGGGGCTGGAAGTGGAGCAGAAGCAAGAGCTGCTGGAGACGCTTTCCGTCAGCGAGCGGCTGGAAAAAGTCTATGGCCTGATGCAGGGCGAAATGTCGGTTCTGCAGGTCGAGAAAAAGATCAAAACCCGCGTCAAATCCCAGATGGAGAAGACGCAGCGCGAATATTATCTGAATGAGCAGATGAAGGCCATTCAGAAGGAGCTGGGCGATGGCGAGGACGGTGGCAACGAAGTTGCCGAGCTGGAAGCCAAAATCGCCGAGACCAAGCTGAGCAAAGAGGCTCGCGAAAAGGCTGATGCCGAGCTGAAGAAGCTGAAAAACATGTCGCCCATGTCGGCCGAAGCCACGGTGGTGCGCAACTATCTGGACTGGATGCTGTCGATCCCGTGGGGCACCAAATCCCGCGTGAAAAAGGACTTGGTCCGGGCTCAGGATATTCTGGACGCCGACCATTATGGTCTGGAGAAGGTCAAGGAGCGCATTGTCGAGTACCTTGCGGTGCAACAGCGCTCAAAGAAGCTCAAAGGGCCGATCCTGTGCCTTGTGGGCCCTCCGGGTGTGGGCAAGACCTCGCTTGGCAAGTCTGTTGCCAGGGCGACGGGGCGCGAGTTCATTCGCATTTCCTTGGGTGGCGTGCGTGACGAGAGTGAGATCCGCGGTCACCGTCGGACTTACATCGGCTCGATGCCCGGCAAGATCATCCAGGCTTTGAAAAAGGCCAAGACCACGAACCCGCTGATCCTGCTGGATGAGATCGACAAGATGGGGCAGGACTTCCGGGGTGATCCGGCGTCGGCGATGCTCGAAGTGCTGGATCCGGAACAGAACAACACGTTCATGGATCACTATCTTGAGGTCGAATATGACCTTTCGAACGTGATGTTCCTGACCACATCCAACAGCTACAACATGCCCGGGCCGCTGCTCGACCGAATGGAGATCATTCCGCTGTCGGGTTACACCGAGGATGAAAAGCGTGAGATCGCCAAGCAGCATTTGATCGGCAAACAGGTCAAGAACCACGGTCTGAAGGCCAAGGAATTTGAGCTGACCGACGAGGCGCTGACCGAGATCATCCGCACCTATACCCGCGAGGCGGGCGTGCGGAACCTGGAGCGTGAGATCGCCAAGGTGGCGCGGAAATCGCTGACCAAGATCGTCAAGAAAGAGGCTGAAGAAGTCACGGTAACTGCTGAAAATCTTGACGATTTCCTGGGCGTGAAGAAGTTCCGCTATGGTCTGGCCGAGAAAGAGGATCAGGTGGGTGTTGTCACCGGTCTGGCCTATACCTCGGTTGGTGGTGAATTGCTGAGCATCGAGGCGCTGCGCCTGCCGGGCAAGGGTCGGATGAAGACCACCGGCAAGCTGGGCGATGTGATGAAGGAGTCGATCGAGGCGGCGTCAAGCTATGTGCGCTCGATCAGCCCGCAGATCGGCGTCAAGCCACCACAGTTCGACAAACTGGACATCCACGTCCACGTGCCCGATGGTGCCACGCCCAAGGACGGGCCAAGCGCCGGTCTGGCCATGGTCACGGCCATCGTGTCGGTGCTGACCGGCATTCCGGTGCGCAAGGACATCGCCATGACGGGTGAGGTCACGCTGCGGGGTAATGCAAGCGCCATCGGTGGGCTGAAAGAAAAGCTGCTGGCAGCCCTGCGGGGCGGCGTCAAGACGGTGCTGATCCCGCAAGAGAACGAAAAGGATCTGCCCGAGATCCCGGACAATGTGAAAGAGGGGCTGGAGATCATTCCGGTCAGCCATGTGTCCGAAGTTCTGAAACACGCGCTGACGGCCGAGCCGGAGCCCATCGATTGGGACGAGGCCGCCGAAGAGGCTGCCGCCGCCAAAGCGTCGATCATCAGCGGTGACGGTGCCTCGGCCACGGCGCACTGACCGGCGTGAAAGGTTTGGCAAGGGGCGGGTCTACACGGTCCGCCCTTTTTCGTTGGTGTCATTTTGAACAGCGCTCTGGGGCCGATATGTGACGGATTGGAAACTTTCGCCTATGTTTTCTGGTTTTTAAGGGTTTTTGTCGCTATGCTGGCAACAGAAAATAAAAACGCAGGTATGAGGCATCCCATGGCTAAGAGCACCACAACAACCACGCGCACGCCGCGCAAAACGCCCGCGCGCCGTACCCCGACCAAGGCTGCAACCCCCAAAACCACAACCACCAAATCGGGCGCCCCCAAGGCCCCAGTCACCGAGACGGCGTCTGTTGCAGAAACGGAATTGCCCAAGGTCATCAAGCCCACCGCCGCTGATGTCGAGGTGCCCTCCATCGATGGCCCCGAGATGAAAAAGCGCGAGCTGATCGACCTGGTGGTGGACAGAGCCGGTATCAAGAAAAAAGACGCAAAACCGGCGATCGAAGCCGCCTTGGCCGTTTTGGGCGAAGCGATTGCGTCGGGGCGCGAATTGAACCTGCAACCGCTGGGCAAACTGCGCATCAACCGGGTTGAAGAGAAGGACAATGGCCGCGTGATCGTGTGCAAACTGCGCCAGAGCAATTCGACCGGTCCGGACGAAAAAGAACCTCTTGCAGAGGCGGCGGAGTAGGGTTAAACCCCCGCCCAATGGGTGATTAGCTCAGTGGTAGAGCGCTTCGTTCACATCGAAGATGTCAGGAGTTCAAATCTCTTATCACCCACCATCCTATCTCTTTGGTGTCTAAAAAAACCTTGTAATACAGCGGTATTGATCCGTTCCAAGGGTGAAGCTTCGGTTGCAAATGGGTATGGGCATGGCTGGTAAAGTCATGCACTTGATCAATCGAAAGTGGCGGTATTGCGCCCGGCTGGTGGTGGCGCAAGACCTTGGCGGATTCGTCGGAAAGACGGAACTGTGCTTGCCGCTGCCTCTGTTCGACACATCCTCTGTTCTCACCCCGAGCGTCTTCAGCTGTAGTTTACGGTTTCCCGCTATCCTGCCTCCTGGGTTAGCTAGGAGTGGAACGTGAAAGTCGAAACATTATTGCTGTCTAAGAGATCAACTGACGTTAAGGGCGTCGGTCCTGATTTCACATTGAGGGACACCGCTCAGCTTTTACTTGAGCACAAACTTGGCGCCTTGGTTGTTACCGATGACGACAACGAGATGATTGGAATAGTCTCTGAGCGGGATTTGGTCCCAGTTGTCGCCAGCACGGATCCGTTGGCGGGGGAACAACTTGTCTCGGAGGTGATGACCAAATCGGTCGTTTCTTGCAGCCCCGAGGACGAGGTAGCTTTTGTGCTGCGGTTGATGAACGACCATTCGTTCCGGCACATGCCAGTACTTGAGGACAAGAAGCTTGTTGGAATACTGAGCATCCGCGAATTAACAAAGGCTTATGATCTTCTGCAGATCGAAGCGAACACCGACCCTCTGACCCAAGTTTCAAACCGCAGGCCATTTCTGAAAACGCTTGAGGCGAATTTTCAGAGGGCCGTCGAAATTGGGCAGCCACTTTCCGTTGCGATGCTGGACGTGGACCATTTCAAACGCATCAATGACACCTATGGCCACGATGCGGGGGACAAGGTTCTGCAACAGTTGTCCAGGATGCTGATCAGAGAGTTCCGAACAATTGACCTTGTTGGTCGGCTCGGCGGTGAGGAGTTTGCTCTTGTCTTCCCTGAAACCGATCTTTCCGGTGCTTTCATCGCGTGCGAGCGCCTGCGCAAAAACGTTATGCAGCAGGAAATCAAAGCAGATGCCCACAGGATACACCTGACGGTGAGTATCGGGCTGTCGGCACTCGGCGCAGTTTCTGTCGATGGGGCATCTCTGCTTAAGCAGGCGGATGAGCTGCTTTACATGGCGAAACACAAGGGGCGAAATCAGGTTGTTGTTGCTGGCAATCTTGAGATCCCAAGTGTTTCCAAAACGCGACATTCGTGTGCCGTAGAAAGCGAGTAGCTGAGCAGGCAACAAGAGAGGGAAGAACTGAGCCGTCCGGATTGCGGGTTTACGAGTGGTTGAACCCTCGCAGCGTCGCGACCAGGTAACTTGGCTCATTGCAACGACGCTTGGTGGGTTCAGTGAATGTTCGGATGGGTCCCTTCTCCTCTAATGCAACTGTCTTGAAAAAGAAGGTTCCCTTGCCGATTTGCGGCAAGGGAACTGGATTTTGAGAGCCCCCCAAACCATTGTAAGCCAACGAGCTGGTCAAAACTTTTGTGGGGCAGGTGAGGGCAATCACCAAAAAGTTGCCTAATCGATCTTGTGGTGCTGATCAGCCCCACCTGAGTGGTCCGGTTTGATTGTTAGTGCATGATTGGCCTTTGGTCCATCTGGACGATGGTTTCGGGCGCTGGCGGGCGATAACCTAGGGCACTATGTGGACGTTTCGTGTTGTAGTTTTTTCTCCATTGTTCGATCAGGATTTGTGCTTCG
>NZ_ONZG01000033.1 GCF_900302455.1 Falsiruegeria mediterranea M17 | reverse complement strand
GCCATCGCCCAAAACCTCCGGAAACTAGCAAAACTCAAGCCAATGGTGACAACCACCGGCTGACAACAAGCCTCAGCATCGGTCGTTCAATAAAATCAGCGCAGTAGCTAAACGCGCAACGCCAAAAACCAACGACTTTTTCAACGAAATCGGCTGAAACCGGTCGTAGGCGATTTGGATGCATTGGTGTCCACATCGATGACTGACGGCAACGGCGGCTATACGCAGACTGCGACCTTTGCAAAGCCTGACCAACTTCCCCAAAGCCGCCAGTCAGGCAGCCTCTTGGGTTGGTCGCTTTGTTTGCTAATTCAGACGGTAGTCAATGCTCTGAATTGCTTTTGGCGATGGTGCAAAGTAGATCAACATGCTGATTCAACCAATCTGCGTCCAGCGCCTCGTGGCGTATGAGTTTACGGAAATAGGGTGCAGCGATTGCCAACTCGATCAGCTGTTCAACCGGAACTTCGGCATTGATCTCACCGCGGTCTATTGCAGCTGAAAAGACAGCCTCAGCGCTCGCGAATCTGTCTTTCATGAATTCCGTGATCACCAGTCGTGCTTCTTCATCAGTGGACGCAGCTGCGACCACCTGGGGCGCGATTTGGCCCCATGGCGTGTCATTCAACGCGCCCATTAGAACACCGAGCAACCAGCGCAAGTCAGATCGAAGCGGGCCATCGGTCTTGGGAGGAATGTTCGGCGGGGTCGCAATGCGCCTGAACGCGGCGTCTCGCAAGCTTCGGGCATCGGGCCAGTGCCTGTAGAGCGTGCTGCGCGAAATGCCTGTCGCCTTTGAAACTGCGTTATGCGTTACGTGCAGTACGCCTTCATCCACCAAGATTTTTTGCGCCGCATCAAGTGCAGTCTGCCGTGTAGCGACCAGTCTTGGATCTTCTTTCAAGCGTCCCTCCTGTAGAACACATTGTTGCGTTGCGAAACATATTGTTCTATAGATGCGATCGGGCACAAGACCTAATGCCCAAACCATTCTACCAACACATCTTATCTGAATTGGGAGGGTATCAATGTTTAAAACAGCGGCAACCGGACTGGCGGTTTTTTTGTCGATGGGCGCCTCTGCGGCATTGGCCGACAGTGGCACCTACGAACTGGACCCCGGACATAGCCAGGTGATGTTCAGCTATAATCACATCGGGTTTTCAGAGACATTTGGTATGTTCTCGGGCTTTAACGGAGAGATTGAGTTCAACGAAGATGACCCCTCGGCGTCGTCAGTCACAGTTTCAATGCCAGTCAAATCCATGATCACGGGCTGGGATGCGCGCATGCAACATTTTATGTCTGACGACTTTTTTGGCGCGGGCGACGGTGAAGTGGTCACATTTGCATCAACAGGCATCGAAGTGACCGGGACCAATACTGCGAGTATTTCGGGCAACCTGACCATGAATGACATCACCAAACCTGTCACTCTGGAAACAACGCTCAACAAATCAGCACCATACCCGTTTGGCCCCAAGGAGGGCACACCGACTTTGGGGCTTTCAGCCAAGGCGACCATCGTGCGCTCAGACTTCGGGCTGGGAGCGTTTGCCCCCGCCGTGAGCGACGAAATCAAGCTGTTGATCAACATCGAAGCTTTGAAGGTTGATTGACGTATTGCGAGGGCGTCGGCGCAGCGCCGAGCGCCCTTTCCCACCTTCTGACAGGCTGCCAACGACATGAATTCTTCCTTTAAAACACTGATGATCGCTGCGGTGGCAGCACTGATGTGCCCCTTGGCTTTTGCCCAAGAGCACACCTTGCCGGAACGTAAATCTCCTCGTCCTGAAACAACAACCGGAGTGCCCCATATCCAGATAGGCGTAGAAATTGACGCTCATTTGGCCGACTTGTTGCTGGAGCGTGTTGCACAATTCCCTGGGGTCAAGCTTGGCCCGACGCGGGTATCACTGCCTGGCGCGATTGGCTTTCAGCTTGACCGCGACATGGCGTTGTCTCAACCGGGCTCTGTTGTCGGTGGCTTTGAGTTTGCGCATATGCATCCCGATGGCAGCCTGCATGCTTCGCTGGACCCCTCTTTGGCGCGAAAGGCGATTGAGGCCGGATGGGCCGTGGCACACCCTTGGGCCAATCAGCGTCCCGGGTGGAGTGGCTTTGTCATGATCTACACACCGACCACATCTGAAGAACTGAATGTCGTCATCAATCTGGTCGAAAGTTCGTACACTTTCATCACCGGCAACACTTTGGGATAAGCGCGTATTTCTACGAAAGTGCAGGGTGATGCCTACTTCCTGTCAGGGTGCTGTTTCAGCCATCTTGCTTCTGCGCGGTCAATTTCTTTCTTGTATTCTTGAAAACAGGGCTGGTGATCAGATCATGCGCCTTCAGCACGCGACAGACGGAAGCTTCTGATACAAAAAGCTTTATCGGTGGGGGAAAGTCACAGCAAGCTCCCGTGGTGACAGCTCCGTGTCCTTCAGCGCCAGCTTCACGACCTTGCGCCGCACCTGGTCGGGGACGCGGTTCCGGACATGCTTGGGCGTGCGAGATCGGTCCTGCAACCCCGCTTCGCCACGCTGCTGATAACGGTCGAACCAGCGGTAGAACGTTGTGCGGAGGATGCCCAGCTTGGCCAACGTCTGTCGTGCTGACTAATGTGATTGCTCAACAAGGCGGATGATCTCCAGCTTCTCGGGTGCAGAATACCTCATTCTTGGTCGCCCCCATCCCCTGTCATGCTTTTTTTGAGAAGACGCAATTCCCGCGTTTGCTCGGCCACAACTTCCTTCAGATCGTGGGCTTCACGGCGCAAGTCTTAGACTTTGCCGGCTCGTCGCAGTACGGGCCGTGTCACCTGCCAGTCGCCGTTTGCAAGCTTCCATGAACTCCTTTGAGAACGCCGGTGGAATACTGCACCACGTAAGCGGCGAGATTGTCTTGCTGCAGATGGGCTGATTGGCCTGTCCTGTTAGGCTCTTCGTTTTGACGGAGGGCGGGATTGAAGCACGTGGATTTGTA
>NZ_ONZG01000005.1 GCF_900302455.1 Falsiruegeria mediterranea M17 | reverse complement strand
GCCGGCGCCATCACCCCGGTTCCCGGCGGCGTCGGCCCGATGACCATCGCCTGCCTGCTGGCCAACACGCTAACCGCCTGCTGCCGCGCAAACGGCCTGACGGAGCCAGAAGGCCTGACTGCCTGAGCGAAGCGGGAAGGAGGGCGCAGCGCGTCAAGGTTATGCTCTTCGTCGTTCCGGCGCGGATACATCGCAAAGTGTCGAACCGTCAGGCGCTGAAGGCAAGATAGCCGATGCCCGCAAAGGCAACGATACAGCCAAGCCATTGGCTATTGGCCATGCGCTCTTTTAAAATGGCCCAGGCAAGCACAACCGTGAGTAGGCCAAAAACAGAGGCCGCCACTGAGGCATATTGCGCATTTGGCAACCCGCCAGCAGCCACCACACTCAGGATCGCGATAGCATCCAGCACGCCCATCACGCATAAAAGCGGAAGAGCTTTTACCCCAGGCCACATCGATCTGCGCGAGACAAGAGTAATCGCGAGCAGCGCGCTGATCGCCGTTACACGCCCGATCAGGGATACATTAAATTCGTCGCTAAGCTCGGTCGCATACTGGCCCAAGGCAAAGGAGGCCGCAAACCCCGCAGCGGCCAGCATCGACAATGCAATTGTCGGCCCTGTTGCAGGATAAGAGGTGTCTGTATCGTCTGATTTTGCGGCGACAATCGAGACTCCAACTCCAATTGCGATGACGGCTAACCATTGCCAAATGCTGACGGTTGACCCTCGCCAAATCGCCACAGAAATCGACAGAACCGGATAACTTGCCACCACGGGGGCTACCAGCCGAACCGGCCCACGATGAAAGGCTGCGAACATGCTAAGCCCGGCCAAAAGATAGAAACCACCTGCAGCAATTGCATAGAAAACTGCATGTCCCGGCATGGGGGCAAAATGCCCCCAGGTGACAAGCAGCCCAAGTTGCAGGATGGCGCCAACAATCAACACAGTCATGAGCGATGCGACAATACTGACGGATTGACTGATGTATCTGACCGAAAGGTCATGAATACCCCAGCACAAAGCGGCCAGAAGTCCAAGAAGCAGGGCGCTCATTGCTGAGCCATGAGCAAGTGTTCGGGTGCGATCAGCATGAAGGTTTCCAGCAAACAAGTAGAGCCAATATGACACTGTTGATAAACAAATATTCCTGTTAAGCAATATTCTAAGCGACAAGATCTCGGAGATTGCACTTATGCCCTCGGCTTTGGATCAACTTGGTGGTGAAGATCAACTGCGCGCACTGGTTGAACGGTTTTATGATCGAATGGAGACGGATCCAGCTGCGCATGCTCTGCATCGACTGCATTTTCGAGGCCATGGGCTGAACCACACGAGACAGACCCAGTTCGAGTTCCTAAGCGGGTTTCTGGGTGGTCGGGCGTATTACCGTGAACGGTTCGGTCATATGGATTTGCGCGAAATTCACGCTCATGTACCGATCCGCGAAGCGGATGCAGAACTGTGGTTGGAAACTTTTGACGCGGCATTGGCCGATTGTGAAATGCAAGGTCCTGTCGTGGACAAGATGCGGGCCTCGTTGCGCCGCGCGGCATTGATGCTGGTCAACGATGTGCCTGACTGGCGGGGCGAGGCTGACAAAGGTCAGGTGTGACACAGAGTTTTGTGGTGGCGCTAAATCTGACGCAAGCGGTTGTAAATCTCGGACGTTGCTTTGAATTGATCCGCGGCGATCTCATTGCTCTCACGGGTCATAGTGCCAACTGCTTGCGCTGTCCCCAGCCATTCAACAGCACTTTGGTAGTTTGCCGGATCGCCCATCCAGGATTCAATAGTACCCCGCACAAGTTCGGGGTGAAATTGAACGCCCCAGGCGTTGTCGAACACGCGTAGGATTTGAACAGCACAGGTGTTTGATCGTGCCAGAACAACCGCACCCAAAGGCAGCTCAACCGCTTCGACCCCGTGCCACTGAAGAACTGGAAACTGATACTTTGACGCCTGAAAAAGCGGGTCGTGTCGTGCGGGATCAGTCAACGTTATCGGCAAGACGCCGATTTCCGGGGACGTCATTCGGGCGCACCGTCCGCCAAGAGCATCCACCAGCAACTGATGGCCCAGGCAAATCCCAAAAAACGGGCGCCTGAGGTCGAGTACCCATTCCCTGATCGCGCGTTTTTCAAGGGCTAGCCAAGGGTGAGCTTCGGTCTCCCACACATCCATAGGCCCGCCGAGGACCAGCAGTATGTCGAATACGTCAAGTTTGGGGATGTTCTGTCCATCATACAGATGCACGATCTGAGCAGTGTCGCCGTGCGACGCGATATGATCCACGAATGCGCCTGGGTTCTCTCCCGGTGTGTGTTGAAAGATCAAAACATTCATCAGGCAGCAGGTGTTGCTAAATCAAATAACAAAGGACCGCAGAAATACTGCGGCCCAGATGTTCGCGCGCGTCATCGGTTTAGATGTCGAGCGTGTGCTGCTTTTCCCACCGCGAAAAATGGGACACAAACGAATTCCATTCCTGGTTCTTCATCTTGAGATAAGCCGCCGAAAACTCGTCGCCCATCATGGACTTAAGCTCGGTGTCTTTGTCGTACTCGCGCATGGCATCCAGCATGTTCAGTGGCAGGCGCGGCGCGTCTTTTACGGTATGCCCTTCAGCGTACATGTCTATGTCGTGGCGTTTGCCGGGATCCGCTTTGGATCGGATGCCAGACAGACCGGCCGCGATGATGACCGCTTGAAGCAGGTAGGGGTTTGTCGCCCCATCGGGCAGGCGTAGTTCGAACCGGCCTGGACCGGGAACGCGAACCATGTGTGTCCGGTTGTTGCCCGTCCATGTCACGGTGTTGGGCGCCCAGGTTGCACCCGACATGGTGCGCGGTGCGTTGATCCGCTTGTACGAATTTACCGTCGGGTTGGTGATTGCGGCCAAGGCGCTGGCGTGTTTCATGATGCCGCCCAGGAAATGCTTGCCACGTTCAGACAACCCAACCTCGCCGGTTTGGCCATCGCCTTCACCCGCAAACACGTTGGTTTTGGCGTCCGCTCCGGGCGCGTCCCAAACCGAGATATGCGCATGGCATCCGTTACCGGTCAGCCCCTCGACGGGTTTGGGCATGAACGTCGCGCGCAGCCCATGCTTTTCGGCAACCGACTTGGTCATAAACTTAAAGAACGAGTGTTTGTCGGCGGTGCGCAGAACGTCATCAAACTCCCAGTTCATTTCGAACTGGCCGTTGGCGTCTTCGTGGTCGTTCTGGTAAGGGCCCCAGCCCAGTTCCAGCATATAATCACAGATCTCACGCACCACATCATAGCGGCGCATGACCGCCTGCTGATCGTAGCAGGGCTTTTCTGCCGTATCGAACGGGTCGCTGATCTGCTCGCCATCCGGCGTCAGCAAAAAGAACTCTGCCTCGATACCGGTTTTGACGTGCAGCCCCTCGGAGGCGGCTTCATCTATCAGGCGGCGCAACACGTTGCGGGGGGCTTGGGCGACGTCTTCGTCTTCCATGACGCAGTTACCCGCGACCCAAGCAACCTCCGGTTTCCATGGCAACTGGATCACCGATGATGGATCCGGCACCGCCAGCATGTCTGGATGGGCCGGTGTCATGTCCAGATAGGTGGCGAACCCGGCAAAGCCTGCGCCCTCTTCCTGCATGTCTGCGATGGCTTGGGCCGGAACCAGTTTTGCCCGCTGCCCACCGAACAAGTCGGTGAACGAGATCATGAAATACTTGGCGCCTTTTTCTTTTGCGAAAGCTGCGAGATCTGTTGTCACGATTGCTTTCCTTTCCCTGTTGTTTTTTGGTATTCAAAGCAAAAACGCGGCCCCCTTTCGGGAGCCGCGCAGCATCGGTTCAGAAGCCTTCCTTGCCGGGGTACCAGCTGGTACCAGCCAGCGGCACGCGGGCCATTGCAGCGGCCTCCATCGTCAAGGCACACAGATCCTCGGGTTCAAGGTTGTGCAAATGATTGTGTCCGCAAGCGCGCGCGATGGTCTGCGCTTCAAGTGTCATAACCTTGAGATAGTTACGCAGACGACGCCCGGCCTCGACGGGGTCAAGACGGGCTGCCAGTTCCGGGTCTTGGGTGGTGATGCCTGCCGGGTCCTGGCCCTCGTGCCAGTCGTCATACGCGCCGGTTGTGGTGCCCAGTTTCTGATACTCGGATTCCCATTTGGGATCATTGTCACCCAAAGCGACCAGGGCAGCTGTCCCGATCGCAACAGCATCAGCACCCAGGGCCAAGGCTTTGGCCACGTCTGCGCCGGTGCGAATGCCACCCGAGATGACCAGTTGCACCTCGCGGTGCACGCCCAGATCCTGCAACGCCTGAACGGCGGGGCGGATACAGGCCAGTGTCGGAATACCGACATGTTCAATGAACACATCTTGCGTGGCAGCAGTGCCGCCCTGCATCCCGTCCATGACCACAACATCAGCCCCGGCTTTCACAGCCAGCGCGGTGTCGTAATAGGGGCGGGTGGCCCCGACCTTGACGTAGATTGGCACCTGCCAGTCGGTGATTTCGCGCAGTTCAAGGATCTTGATTTCCAGATCATCGGGTCCGGTCCAATCCGGATGACGACAAGCTGAGCGTTGGTCAATGCCCTTGGGCAGGGTGCGCATCTCGGCCACGCGATCGCTGATCTTTTGACCCAGCAACATGCCACCACCACCGGGTTTTGCACCCTGACCGACAACGATCTCGATCGCATCAGCCTTGCGGAGGTCGTTGGGGTTCATACCGTAGCGCGAGGGTAGGTACTGATAGACCAGCTTGTTGGAATGACCGCGCTCTTCCGGGGTCATGCCGCCATCACCGGTGGTGGTCGAAGTGCCTGCAGCAGACGCGCCACGGCCAAGGGCTTCTTTTGCGGGGCCGGAAAGCGCACCAAAGCTCATGCCCGCAATGGTAACCGGAATGTCCAGCTGGATCGGCTTTTTGGCAAAGCGTGTGCCCAATGTGACCGAGGTGTCGCAGCGCTCGCGGTACCCTTCGAGCGGATAGCGGCTGACACTGGCGCCTAAAAACAGCAGATCGTCGAAATGAGGCACCTTGCGTTTGGCACCGCCACCCCGAATGTCATAAATGCCGGTGGCCGCCGCACGGCGGATTTCGGCATTGATCGGGTTGGTGAATGTCGCCGACTGGATCGGCAGGGTGCGGGGGATCTGATCGTCCATATCTTTCATACCCTTTGTCCTTAGTACGCGGCTGCGTTGTCGACGTCGAAGTTGTATAGTTGCCGGGCCGAGCCATAGCGCTTGAACTCTTCCGGTTTTGCGTCTGCGCCAGCCCTCTCAAGCAGGTCAGCCAGAATTTCCAGATGCTCGTGGCGCATTTCCTTTTCGACGCAATCCGCGCCAAGGCTCTTGACGGACCCGCGCACGAATAAGCGCGCCTCGTACAGGCTGTCACCGAGCGCATCACCAGCATCGCCACAAACCACAAGGTTCCCAGCCTGCGCCATGAAGGCCGACATGTGGCCAATATTGCCATGCACCACGATGTCGATCCCCTTCATCGAAATCCCGCAGCGCGAGCTGGCGTTGCCTTTGATGACCAGCAAGCCACCATGACCGGTGGCGCCCGCATACTGGCTGGCGTCCCCGTCGATGATGACCGTGCCTGACATCATGTTCTCGGCCACGCCCGGCCCGACCGAGCCGACAACATGCACGGTCGCCTGCTGGTTCATTCCAGCGCAGTAATAGCCGGTGGAACCTTTGACAGTGACTTCAATCGGGGCGTCCAGCCCAACGGCAATTGCATGGCTGCCTTTGGGGTTAACAATCTCCCAGCTGGTCTGGTTGGTTTCACCACTTTGGGCCTGCAGGATCGAATTCATGCCACGCAGGCCGTCCGCTTCTAGATCATAGGTCTGCATATCAGGCGGCTTTCTGACTAGGGGTGGTGCTGTCGTTGTGGGTCCAGAAATAGACTGTCGCGGGCTCAGGCTCCCATACGCGGGCGTCTTCGATACCCGGCAGGTTCACCAGCGCGCGATATTCGCTGCCAAAGGCCACGTATTGATCGGTTTCGGCCATAACAGCGGGTTTGCAGGCAATCGGGTCGCGCACGACGCCAAAGCCATCCTTGGTTCCAACAACAAAGGTGAAGAAGCCGTCCAAGTCATCCAGGCTGCTTTCCAGCGCCTCACCCAGAGAGGCCCCGTTCATCATCTTCCACGTCAGGTAAGCGGCCCCAACTTCGGTGTCGTTCTCGGTCTGAATGACCACCCCTTCGCGGCGCAGTTTGCGACGAAGCGAATTGTGGTTAGACAGGGAACCGTTGTGGACCAGACATTGATCCGACCCGGTATTGAACGGGTGCGCACCCATCGTGGTTACGGCGGATTCCGTTGCCATGCGCGTGTGGCCAATGCCATGGGTGCCGGTCATGCCGCTCAGGTTAAAGCGCTCTGCCACATCTTTGGGCAGACCCACCTCTTTATAGATTTCAAGGGTATCGCCCCGACTCATGATGCGCACATCGGGCCGGATTTCTGCAAGCGCATCGCGCGCAGCTTCAAATTGACCTGCCGGAATCTCCAACACGGTATGTGTGCTGATGTCGTTTTGCGTGACCGTCGCACCTAGGCTTTTGCCCAGATCTTCGGCCAAATTGGCAAAATCGGATTCAGCGTTTGGCGATTGTAACGTGATCTTGGTTTTGCCCTGCGCCCCATCGCCATAAATGGCAATGCCAGCACTGTCAGGGCCGCGATCGGTCATGGTGATCAGCATGTCTGTCAGCATATTGCCCAACTCGGGCGCAAGAGACTGATCTTTGAGGAACAATCCAACAATTCCGCACATGGCTGGCAGATCTCCTTGTGAGTTTCATTATGATTCTAAGGTACCAGCAAACATTTGGGACATCAATAATCATAGGAAAGTTATTTTCCTGTCATGCAATGTGCGAGAAGCAATGCTCCCCGCCCATTTTTGGCCTTTTACAGCACGATCAATATCGCTCGAGCTGTGCCTTCACCTTCTCTTCGTCCCCGGTGTGGCGCGCCTTTTCCAGATGCTCGCGTTCACGCACGAATTGAATGCGATGCCACCCGATCCAGAAGGCAACGCCGACGATGACCATCAAAACCTCGGACCCCTGAAAGGGATAGATTGCTCCGACGTCGGCCATGTCGACAGCCCAGTTTGAATATCCGTTCGTAGACATATCAGTTCTCCCTTACTTTGCAGCTACGCCGCGGTTGGCCAGTTCTTCCTTGTCAGCCGCGATGATCGCGGCTTTGGCGTCCTCGTAAGCGTGATGCTCGGCGTAATCGAGACCCTGCAATTCGACCTCTTCGGGGATCCGCAGAACCCCGGCAGCAGCCTGCATCTTGGCGACGGCCCAGCCTGGTACGAAACCAAGGACAAAGAACATGATGATGGCACCGATGAACTGACCGACCGGGTTGATCGCGGCGTACCCTTCATATGGCGACGACGGGACACCCCACAGGACAAAGCCCGAGATCACAAGGCCGACGAAACCGGCATAGCCGTGCACGGCAACCGCGCCGACCGCATCATCCAGCTTGAACTTGCGCTCCATCCAGTAGTGCAGCTTGTACACGATCACGACACCAACAGCGCCGATGATCATGGCCTGAATCGGGTGATACAGATCGTTGCCTGCAGATGCGGTGATGATACCGGCAAGACCGCCCGAGAAGGTCCAGAACGCGTCACCCTTGGAGATCACATAGGCTGCCATCAACCCGCCCGAGAGTGACATCAGGAAGTTGAATGTGATGCCCGACAGTGTGGTCGGTGCCAGATAG
The DNA here is from genome assembly GCF_900302455.1 of Falsiruegeria mediterranea M17. Taxonomy (GTDB): domain Bacteria; phylum Pseudomonadota; class Alphaproteobacteria; order Rhodobacterales; family Rhodobacteraceae; genus Falsiruegeria; species Falsiruegeria mediterranea. The sequence continues at coordinate 369,977 of NZ_ONZG01000005.1, read as the reverse complement.
ATGTTGGTTGCGGTCCAGGTTACGCCCGTGATCTGACCATCAATTCCTTCGGGTGAGATGACCGGAACATTGCACGCGGCATAGAAACCCCAGAAACCAGTGTAGATCAGGAAGATGCCAATGGTCAGCAGCCATGGATTGTGCGGAGGGATGTCCCGAGGTGTTCCATCCTTCGCAAATTTGCCCAGACGCGGCCCCAGAACCATGATCACGCCAAGCGCGTAACCCCCTGCAATCGCATGGATAACACCTGACGCATAAGCATCGTGATAGCCAAGTTCGCGCACCATCCAGCCGCCATAATGCCAGCCCCACGCCGCATCAATGATCCACCAGACCGAACCGATGAGAACGGCGTGTACCCAAAGCGCCGAAGAGCGGATCCTCTCGATCACCGAACCGGATACGATCGACGCAGCCGTCCAGGAAAACAGCAGGAACGCGGCCCAGAATACCCCTGTGATTCTGTCGCCTGCGTTGGGCCCCATAGTGTCTGCCCAAGGCAGGTTTGCGGCTCCGGATTCGGTGTCCAGCCCACCCCAGAACGGAAAGTTCGGGAACGCCCAGTAGATCCACCAGCCAAAGAAGAAGAATGTGACCGTGACCAGAGGAATGATCATGATGTTTTTCATCAATGTGTGCATGTGGTTACGTGCCCTGCTGGCGCCAACCTCGTACATGCAAAATCCAACATGGATCAGGAACATGAAAACAACCGTCACCCAGTAGTAAAACTCGGTAAACACAGTTGTGAGTGCGTTTAGATTACCGTCCACTTCTTACTCTCCCTTTTGTTGCAGCAGGAGGCTTCCCCATGGTAATTTTCCTGCTGGGAAATTTTATCCACTCAGGGGACAATCTGAAATCTCACCTGTCAATAGATATGTGGGGCAAACATCTTTCACTCACCTGTCGCAACTGACATTTGAAGGGTCGTTTTGCCCCTCAACTATTTGCAAGTTAATTACTTTTTGTAACTCCACGCCGGAACCTTTGGGTCTAATAATTGCAGTCAAATATTCCCAACAGGAAAAACTTCTGCACGTAGGTGTTGATTTTCAATCTGACATCGGCCTCAATATCGGTAACAAATGATCAACGGGAGAGCTGAACCATGGCCATTCTTTGGAGGACGTCCGCGCTTGCGCATCGCCACGCCGAGATCGGCGGCGAGTTGGAAGATTGGAACGGAATGGGCACCGCGTGGTTCTATGACCACTCACCAGAACGGGCCAAAGCCGACTATGAAGCGGTCCGCACCAAGGCTGGTTTGATGGATGTTTCCGGCCTGAAAAAGGTTCATGTGGTTGGCGAAGACGCGGCATATGTGATTGACCGCGTCACCACCCGTAACGTCGAAAAGATCATGCCGGGGCGGTCGACCTATGCCTCGATCCTGAACTCCGAAGGCAAGTTCGTAGACGACTGCATCATCTATCGACTGTCGGTGAACACTTGGTTGGTCGTGCATGGAACCGGAACCGGGATGGAGCAGCTGACCTCCGTGGCGGCGGGTAAGAATTGTTCTGTCATTTTTGACGACGACATGCATGACATGTCGCTACAAGGCCCGGTGGCCGTTGAATTCCTGGCCAACCATGTGCCCGGCATACGCGATCTGGCCTATTTCGGGATCATGCAGACCAAGCTTTTTGGTTGCCCCGTGATGATTTCGCGAACTGGCTACACGGGTGAACGCGGGTATGAGATTTTCTGCCAGGCGAAGCACGCCGTGTACCTGTGGGATAACATCCTGGCCGAGGGCAAAGACATGGGTATCGTCCCGGTCCAGTTCTCGACCCTCGATCTGCTTCGGACCGAAAGCTATCTGTTGTTCTATCCCGGCGACAACTCGGAAACCTACCCGTTTGATGGAGAAACCTGCGGCGACACCCTGTGGGAGCTGGGTCTGGAGTTCACCGTTTCGCCCGGCAAAACCGGCTTTATCGGCGCGGAGAACCACTATGCCTCGCAGGGCAAAGAACGGTTTAAGATCTATGGGGTACTGCTTGAAGGTACGACGCCAGCAGACGAAGGTGCCGATCTGCTGCAAAACGGCGAAAAGGTCGGCGTTGTCACCTTTGGAATGTATTCCGAGGTCAACGGCCACAACGTCGGCATTGCCCGCATGCCGGTTGCCTGCGCCTCGCCCGGTACCAGTCTGACGGTCAGGAACGGCGACGGCACCGAGATCGCAGCAACGGCGCAAGAGATGCCGTTCTACGACAAAGACAAGTCGATCCGTACCGCCAAGGGCTGATCTTTCAAGGGCGCGACGGGCTTTCCGTGGCGCCCTTTTCCTATCTGAGGGCACGATGTCAAAGTTCGAATTTCCCAAGTCAATCGCAAGCCGCCCGGTCTGGGGCACGTTAGAACCTCGCCAGGGCGAACATCATCTTATGATCGCCGATGCCGAAGGCGCCGAAGCCGTTCTGGACATAGCGACACCCGACCTGATGGCCAAAACCCATCTGATCTACATTCCGAAAGGGACGGACTACGTGGAACGGCTGCAGGCGCTCAACCCTGCGCAGTTCTACGAGGGTCCATCTTATGAGGCCGCGCTGCAGCGCATTCGCCGCGTTCTGGAAGACGCCCATATGGGGCTGCAGGTCTATTTGACCGGCACCGAGGGGATGATGGGGCAGGCCATGAACGAGGTGATGACCGTTGGCCTGCCACATACCGCAATCCAGACCGAGCATCGCGGATCGGCCGCGCGCCGGATGCAATGCGTGCATTGCAAGGGCATCACCGAGGATGTCGAGGTTGACCCGTTTGTGTGTTCACATTGTGGGTTGAACCTGTTCGTGCGCGATCACTATTCCCGCCGCCTTGCCGCCTATCAAGGAGTCCGCGTAGACGCCGAGGATCACGGCAACCTGCCCGAGCCAAAGGGGATCTACGAATGAGCGGTGCCGAGAAAATTCAGGTCAAGGTGACCGAAATCACTCCGCTGAACGAGCTTGTGACACGGTTCCGGTTCGAACGCATTGATGGCGGGCATCTGCCAACCTTTTCGGGTGGCGCACATACCGTTGTCGAAATGCAGGACGGCGGGATCACACGGCTGAACCCATATTCACTGATGTCATCGCCCTTTGATCAGTCGTCGTACACGATATCTGTGCGCCGTGACGATCAGGGCAGAGGCGGGTCGCTGTTCATGCACCAGCAGGTCAAGCTGGGCGATGAAATGACGATCAGTTACCCGGTTAACCTGTTCTCGCTCGATCTGCGCGCACGCAAACATCTGTTTCTGGCCGGTGGCATCGGGATCACGCCATTTCTGGCGCAGATCAAACAGTTGGAACTGCTGCACGGTCACTGGGAGTTGCACTACGCCTGCCGGAATGAAGGGCTGGCATCCTATGCCGACCAATTGACCGACCGGCATCCAAACGAAACGCATCTGTATTACGACGATCAGGACCAGGTTATTGATCTGAAAAACCTGCTCAGAGGGCAGCCTTTGGGCACGCATGTCTATGTCTGCGGCCCCAAGGGCATGATCGACTGGGTGCGCAACACCGCCTCCGCCGACGGCTGGCCCGAAGACTGTGTGCACTACGAAGAGTTCCTGGCACCCCAACCTGGCAAACCGTTTGAGGTGCGACTAGCCAAGTCCGACAAGGTTATTCATGTGGGCGAAAATGAAAGCCTGTTAGAGGCCATTGAACGTGAAGGCGTGGATGCGCCGTATCTGTGCCGCGGCGGGGCTTGCGGGCAATGTGAAACCGTTGTGCTTGATCACGATGGAAACTTTGTACATCGCGACCATTGGCTGACTGACGAAGAAAAAGCTGCGGGCAAGAAAATCATGCCCTGCGTATCGCGTTTCGAGGGCAAGGCCCTCGTGCTGGACCGCTGAAGGGGGCCTACATGACCATTCAATTCAACGATGAATCCTTTCGCGACGACTATACGTTCCACAACTCGGACTGGGCAATCAAACGCTTTCCGTTCCCGTTCCACGAAGACAGCTACATGTATTCGGTCAACATGGAACAGCATAAGGGCGGGCCCGAAGGGTCGGTTTACGAGATGCGGTTCGATGTCGACGAGCACTATGTATCCGAGATGAAAGATCGCGCTCTGGTTCTGGATCAGGACCCGCTGCGCTGCCAGTCCCTGCCTCATATGACTTTGGCTGGCTGGGATCTGCTGGAGTTGATCATGGTCAGCAAGTCCGAGGACTATCCAGACCTGTTCGAATTGCATCGCAACGGCAACCAATGGCGATGGATCAACAAGCCAATGGGCATAGACCACAGCTTTACCTTCATGGACGAAACCACCCTGCCTTATGGACCGATGGAATACATCACCCGTCAGGCACAGGGCGATTTCGTTGTGCTGGACCAAAGGGATGAGATGTTGTGGATGGATGCCGGTATGGTGACCACGCAGGCTGATTGGAGCCTGGATTTCGATATCGGCATGAACTTTTTCGAGTGGCACGCACCAGTGCCCAAAGCGCATGAAATGGGCATCTTCAAGCGGGCGCTCAAATTCCTGCTGAACATCCAACAGGGCGCACCGGCGCGGCGTCTGAACTGGACCATGACGGTGAACCCACTGCTGGATACAAGCCCGGAAAATTACCATCAGTGGGGCATTCAAAAGACCACGCTGACACCGGAAAACATCGGCCACAAACAACACCTGCGGGTCGAGCTGCAGACGTTCTTCCGCTTGCCGCGCTCAAATGCTCTGGTATTCCCGATCCGTTGCTATCTGTGCAGTTTTCAGGATTTGATGACCGCTCCCAAATGGGGGCGTCGCCTGCACCGGGTTATCCGGGATCTGCCGGATGAACTGGCCACTTACAAAGGCTTTATCGACAATCGCCCGATGATGCTGGACTATCTCAGTCAGTTTGACGATGGGTTGCCGACCTCAGCCGGAGTTTGGCCCGATTTGGAAACCGAACCGCCTTTGGCCAAGTAAGGCACCACCGGGCCAGGCAAAGCGCACACTGAAAGCGGGTGAACGCCCGCCTTTAGTTTGTTTGCGGATAGCTGATCACCGACAGATACCGGGCTGGTAATGTGACCAGGCGCTCTGGTCCATGCGGTGCATCTGCATCAAAGAACAGGGTATCGCCGGGTTTCAGCGGATAGATGTTGTCGCCGTGACGATAGTCAACTTCGCCTTCAAGCAAGTAAATCGTCTCAATCCCGCCGTGCTGGAATGTTGGGAATACGTCGGACTCTGCGGTCAACGTAATCAGATACGGCTCGACAATGACACCCGATCCGTTGGCACCGATGTGGCCAAGCAGGTTGTATTGATGATTGGCACGTGTCCCTTCACGCTCCAGCTCTACGCCTTCGCCTGCTTTGGTATGTACGGCCTCACGGCGTTCTTCGAATTGGCGGAAAAAGCTTGTCAAAGGCACCGACAAAGCATCGGCCAGCAGCTGTAACGTTGTCAAAGACGGTGACGTATTGCCGTTTTCGATCTTTGACAGCATGCCGATGGACAGGCCCGTGAGATTGGCCACTTCGGCAACAGTGATGTTTTGCTGCTTTCGAAAAGCACGGACTTCGCGACCGATGGCAACTTCGAGCACTTTTTCACGCTCGCCTGTCCGAACAGAGTGTGGATTCTGGGTCAGATTTCCGGCCATTTCTGTATCACGTTTCTTCAATTTAGTACCTTCAGCGGCTTGCTACACGTGTCCAAACAGGTTCCGCAAGCAAGTGCCACACAATACGTGTTTCACTTGGGTTATCCAAGTATCAATCTTTCCTGACAGTGAAGTTATCATGCTGGCAGGCAAGGTGCCGGTGGCGTGATTTCTTGCGACTTGCACGTATTTGGTGGTTTAGTGAAACTTGATCTTTGACCTGTGGTGAACAAAGAGTGGATCGCCAAGAACGAGACGCGGTCGTTAAGACGTTGATCTTTGAAATTTTGAGAATGCTCAGTCCAAGTGCAAAAAAAACAGCTTTGCAGTTGAGGTGAACTTGTTGTTTGCAAACCCGCCAAAATCCTCCACCAGCTAGACAGCCCATTCACTGAGTTTGAAAACCATGAAGACAGAGCACGGACAATGTGAAAATCACTCACACGGCTTCGCTTTGTTTTAGTTTTGTTCGTGTGTCCAATTTTGTGCAAGCGGTTGGAAATGTTGCTTTTTTACATGATTTATAATCCCCCGCCTTCACGGGCGTGAAAGTTCGAGTCTTTCCTTGGGCACCACTTTTTCTGCAAGTATTGAAAAATAAATGAATTTCCGGGATGAAAGTCCCCGAAAGGACCCTCTTGTGGTTCCCCCTTAGAGGGTGAGATCCTCTTCTAAGAAGCGATCGACGGTTGGCATCTATAGTGATTAGTCCCAAAGTGGACCCAACTTAAGGTTAGCTAACATGCCGAAAAAGAAACACAAAATACCTAAGCATGTGGTCATCAAGCGACCCACTAATGTGTACCACTACAAGCGCCTGAACGTCACGGCACCGTGCGACTAGCCAAGAGTGCCGGCTTGATGACCTGCTTTGTATCACGCGGCAATGCAGGCTGGGCAACGGATACGACAGTTCATATGGCCGGACACGGGGGTCCGGCCTTGACCACATCAATGATGTTCAGTCCCCGTCGGCAACCCCGTCTGCCCGAGCTTTCGACCGCCGTGCACGATAGCTTGGCAGCACGACCAGAAGCGCGGCGATGATGAGAAGGGCCAGTGTCATTGGGCGTTCCCACATGAAGGCGATACCATCATACAGCTGCATTGAGCGGGCGAAATTATCCTCCATCATCCCGCCAAGGATGAATCCGATTAACAGCGGGGCGAGGGGGTAGTCGGCAAATTTCAGTGCCGTGGCGCAGATTCCAAAACCAACGAGTATCAGCAACTCGGTCGCGTTGTTTTGCCCGATATAGGCGCCCATCAGCGTGAAGAACAGAATGAACGGGATCAGGTAGTTGCGCGGCACGGACAGCACCTTGGCGATATATGGGATCAGCGGCAGGTTCAGGATCAGCAGAACCAGATTGCCGATGAACATCGACATGATGACGGCCCAGAAAATCTGTGGTTCATCAATCATCAGGCGCGGGCCGGGGGTTACGTTCAAGGCGATCAATGCGCCAAGCAGGATGGCGGTGGTCCCGGACCCCGGAATGCCCAACGTCAACAGCGGAACGAATGAGCCCGTACAGGCCGCGTTGTTGGCGGATTCAGGAGCGGCGAGCCCTTTGATCGAGCCCTTGCCGAATTCATCCTGCTCCTTCTTTGGCGCGATGTTGCGTTCGACCGCGTAACCCAGGAAACTGGCGATTGTGGCCCCGGCGCCCGGCAGGACACCGATGAAAAAGCCCTGGATCGATTGGCGGCCGATCACGGGCGCAATGGCCTTTGCTTCGTCCTTGGTAATTCGCAGGTCCTTGATCTCTCCGTCGCCGCCTTTCAGGTCCTTTGGTTTCAGAACCAGAAACAGCGCTTCGGGCAGGGCGAACATGGCCATGGCGAGGGTGATGAAGCCAAAGCCCGATTGCAGATCCATGATCCCCATGGTGAAGCGGGGCAGGTTGAACAGCGCGCCTTCACCGACAGTGGCCATGATCAGGCCAAGGATCGTCATGATCAACGCCTTGGCAACCTGACCCGATCCGGCAAAGGCCGCAATCGCAGACAGGCCTACGACCATCAGGGCGAAGTATTCTGCCGAGTGAAACAGCAGCGCGACCGAGGACAGGGCAGGGGCGAAGACCATCAGCAGAACGGCTCCCAATGTACCGCCTGCGAAACTTGCGATCGCCGCAATGGTCAGAGCTTTGCCGGCCTTGCCTTGTCGCGCCATCGGATAGCCGTCAAAGCTGGACGCAACAGTGCCTGCGACCCCCGGCGCATTGAGCAGGATGGAAGAGGTCGAGCCGCCGAAAATCGCCCCATAGTACACGCCTGCCAGTAGGATCAGGGCAGCCGAAGGGTCGCCCATCGAAATTGCGACCGGGATCATGATGGCGATGATCGACATCGGGCCAAGGCCGGGCAACATCCCGATGAATGTGCCGATCAGGCAGCCTGCGACAACCATCAGCAGGTTTTGGATTGAAAAGGCCGTTTGCAGGCCGATCAGAAGTCCTTCGAGCATGTCAGCCTCCGAAAATGCCGGGCAGGGGGCGCATGTAGATGCCCAGGACTTCCTGAACCAGATACCAGACCGTGCCGGTGGCGATGAAGGCGACGGGCAGCATGATGTGCCACTTGCGCTCGCCCAGAATGAAAGACCCAAGGATCAGGAAGGCCGAGGTTGAGATCAGAAAGCCAACAGGCCGCAGGCACAGTGCGTAGATCACCATCAAGGCCAACAGCATCAGGGCCTGATCAAGGTGATAGTCTCCCAGCCGTCGGTAATCGATGTCGGCCTCTTTCGGCTCGGACTTTTCAAGGCCCAGCAGGATGATGACGCAGGCAATGATGCCCAGAATCGATAGCACTTTGGGGAATGTGCTTGGCCAAATGGGGTTGCGTTGCATGAAGGGGGGCAGGCCTCCGTCCATCGTGAACCAGGCGGCATAGCCATAGGTCAGACAGACCCCAAGCAAAACAAGCGCGATCCAGCGATCCAGCGCCATGACATTCCCTCCCTCGTGTGTCTTGGTGGTTGTGGCAGAGCGGATGGACCGCTCTGCCAAGTGCTGTGCTTAGAGGAAGCCCAGCTTTTTCATCAGATCGCCGATCTGCTGTTCCTGCTGCTCAAGGAAAGACTGGAAGTCGTCGCCCGAGTTGTGGATGTTTACCCAACCGTTGCGTGCGCGTACTTCTTCCCACTCGGGGGTGTCGTACATCTTGGCAATGGCTGCCTGATAGGCGGCCAACTTGTCTTCGGGCAGGCCGGGGGCGGCGAAGAAACCGCGCCAGTTCACGAATGTAGTGTCGATCCCCTGTTCCTTCATGGTCTGCGCGTCAGGCGCTGCATCGACGCGGTCCTCAGAGGTGACGCCAATGATCTTGACTTCGCCTGCGTTGGCCAGATCGACGGCTTCCGAGAACCCGGTCGAAAGTGCCGCGATTTCTCCGGACAGCAGCGCCGCCATGGCTTTGCCACCCGCATCATATGGGATGTATTTGACGCCAAGCGCGTCCTTTCCTGCGGCTTCCATGACCATGGCCGCGACCAGGTGATCCATGCCACCGGGAACAGAGCCACCACCGATGGCCGTACCGGACGGATCGGCGTCAAAGGCTGCCATCAGGTCCGCCATGGAATTGATCGGGCTGTCCTTGCCAACGACAATTGCGGCGTAGTCGCCAATTGTGCCGGAAACCAGGGTCAGATCGCGGAAGTTGTGTGGGAACACACCGGTCAGCGAGCGGATCACGATGGGGGTCGAGTTGACCATCAGCGTTCCATGGTTGCTGTCTGCGTTTTCGATCAGGAACCCGATGGCCTTGCCGCCGCCGCCGCCCGACATGTTTTCGTACGACGCAGTGCCCACAAGACCGGCGTTGGTCAGCGCCTCACCGGTTCCGCGCGCGGTTCCGTCCCAACCACCACCAGCGCCGCCGGGGATCAGGAAGTGAATGCTGTCAACGACTTGATCTTCGGCCAGAACAGGCCCGACCAGACCAAACGCCGCAACGGCCGAAATAAGGGCCCGACGGCCCAGTTTGAAATTCCACATATTGTCCTCCCATTTGACAACTGCCCGCATGGCAGTTCAGCTAGCAGGGACAACTACACATCAACCTGACATCAACCTGTCACAACAGAAAAGGGGCCCAGAGAGGGGGATGAAGTTCCTACTGGTGGAAGACAATCAAGACCTTGCCAATGCAATCCTTTCACGGATGACGATGGCCGGACATGTTATTGATCATGCAGCGAATTTAGGGGATGCGTCGGCCTTTGTCGCGACCGGACAGTACGATCTGATTCTGCTCGATATCATGCTGCCGGATGGCGATGGCCGCACATTCCTGAAGCAGCATCGCGCCAGTGATCTGGACACGCCAGTGATCGTTCTTACCGCGAGAAGTCAGGTTTCAGATCGAATCGGTTCGCTTGATATGGGGGCCGATGACTATGTTACCAAGCCATTTGACCACGCCGAGCTTGAGGCCCGCAGTCGCGCGGTTTTGCGTCGCAAGTCCGGCTATGCCAAAACAACGATCGAGATCGGAGGCGTCGTCTTTGATCCGGTCGCGGGTCACCTGACCGTAGGTGGTGAAGAAGTCCAGATGCGCAATCGCGAATTGCGTCTGCTTGAACTGTTCTTGAACGCTCCGGGGCAAATATTTTCAAAAAACAAATTGGCTGACCGGCTGTTTTCTTATGATGACGACGTCTCGGAAAACGCGATCGAAGTCTATGTCGGCCGCTTGCGCAGGCATCTGAAACCTTCTGATCTGAGTATCACGACACTGCGCGGGTTGGGCTATCGATTGGATCACGATGAATAGTCCCGCCGTTTCCGGGTCGCTCAGGAACCGGTTGATGCTGACGTTGATCGGAGGGGCCGCGGTCCTGGCGTTGATCCTTTTTTTCGCGGTTCGAAACTATGCGGTTCAGGTCGCGCAACAGGGTCAGGACACCATCCTTGATGCATCGGTCACGTCGATGCTTGACGCGGCGACAATCCAAGATGGCACGGTCGAGCTAGATCTGCCCTACGCCGCATTCTCGATGCTTGCGACATCGGCCGATGATCGGGTTTTCTATGCGATCTTGCGAGACGGAAAGTTCCTGTCGGGCTACGAAGAATTGGCAACTGCTGGTAATTTTCTACCCGACAGCCCCGTTTTCCAAACCAGTCAAATACGCGGTGCACCGGTAAGGACAATCAGTGCCAGCCGAACATTGATCGGTGCGAACGAAAGGGTCGACGTCCAGATTTTTCTTGCTCAGACGCAGGACGCTCTGTCCGAAACGCTTGACCAGATCTCGCGCAACGCTGCCCTATTGGGTGTCGGGTTCTTTACCCTGGCGGCAGTGCTTTCGTTCTGGGCCACGTCGGCAACCATCGGACAGCTTGGCAAGCTGACCACGTCGGTGACGCGACGAGGGCCACAGGATCTAAGACCATTCACCAAACCGGTTCCGCGGGAAATGGTTCCCCTGGTGAGTTCGCTCAATTCCCTGGTTGGGCGACTGGACCAATCGCTCACCCAGTCTGAGGATTTCATTGCCGAGGCGGCGCATCGGGTTCGAACGCCGCTTGCCACGGTAAGGTCGTACGCTGAGGCGACGTTGCAGCGTGTCGACAAAGAGGAAAACCGCGAAGCGATGCGATCAATGATAAAGGCAATCGACGAAAGCTCGCGCGCTGCAGGCCAGCTTCTGGATCATGCGATGATCACCTTTCGCGCAGACCATCTGGAGCGGGACGCAATTGACCTGACCGAATTGGTGAGTGACCTGGCACAGCGATTGGCCCCCATCGCGGAAATGAAGGACCTTTCGATTGCGCTCCGGGGGGATCCACATGTTCCTTACTCCGGTGATCCCGTTCTTCTTCAGAACGCCGTACGCAACCTGATCGACAATGCGATGAAGTACGGACCAGCCGAAAGCTCCATCGAGATTACCGTCTCCGGCAAACCCAAACCGCAGATCATGGTTTGCGATCACGGTCCCGGCTTCCCCGAGAACGAAATCGAAACCTTGACCACACGTTTCCAACGTGGGGCAAATGCCACGGATTCGATTGGCTCGGGCCTTGGGCTGACCATCGCGCAGGATGTTGCGATGGCCCATGGTGGCGGCATCCATCTAGAAAACCGGTTGGAGGGCGGCGCGTGCGTTACTTTATCGCTTTAGCTCTGAGCTTCTTGAGTCACGCCGTATGGGCGCAGGACTGGGAGGATCGGCAGACCTTCAATGAGGCGGATGCAACAACAAGCTTGCGGATTATCTCAAGCACGGACACGGACTTGTTTGCGCCGCTGATCGAGGCTTTCGTCGCTGAAAACCCTGATGTCGCCATCGACTACCTGGTGACCGAAACCGCAGACATCGACCGGCGGTTTCGGAATATGCCGGACGCTTTTGACATTGCGATATCCAGTGCCATGGACCTGCAATTCAAGCTCACGAATGACGGGTATGCCCTGGAGCTGCAAAACGTCTCTCATCCGGCCTGGGCGCAATGGCGGCAAAGCCTGTTTGCGTTCACGTCCGAGCCCGCAGCGATTGTCATCAACCGGGCCGCATTCGATGGTCTTCCGATCCCACGAACGCGGCAAGAGCTGATCGAGGCGCTACGCGCGCGCCCAGAAGTGTTTCGGGGTCGCGTTGGCACCTATGATGTCCGCCAATCAGGTCTGGGCTATCTGTTTGCGACGCAGGACGCGCGGGCGTCAGAGACATTCTGGCGGCTTATGGAGGTGATGGGCGGACTTGATGTCCAGCTTTACTGCTGTTCGGGCGAAATGATCGACGACCTGACAGACGGAACAATCGCGGTGGCCTACAATGTCCTTGGAAGCTATGCCGAAGCCCGCACCGAAAGCCGAAACGCATTTGAGATCGTTCTTCCGTCCGACTTTCCGACGACAATGATGCGAACCGCTTTTGTATCAAAAGCTTCTGCCGAGCCTGCGGCGGCAGAGCGTTTCATCCAGTTTTTGGTGACCTACCAGTCCAACCCCATCGACGGAACACGGTTGCTGCCGTCGCTTCAGGATAGAGACAGCGGCACCGAACGCGCGACCATCGCGTTGGAACCGGCTTTGATGACCTTTCTCGACGCCTTGAAGCGAAACAAGTTCACGTCTGAATGGGAAAACGCGCTTATTCAAAACTAAGGTCGATCATTCCTGTGTGAATGCACCATTGGGTCATCAGGGGGCGGTGCGGCCATTCTCCGCGTTGCACGCCAATGATTGACCCGGGCCAAACCTGACCTCCAGATTTCCTAGTTTAAGTGGTCGAAAACCATCTTGTGGGGACTTGCTGGAGTGCTAGCTCAAAAATGAACTTGCTGGTCACCTGCTGCGTCCAATAGTGCCGTCGTAACAGCGTCGATCATCTTGGTGCGAGGCGACGCTGACATACTGGCCAGGCCAACAATCCGCTTAGGTCCATTCTGCTCAAGCGGGATTCTTTTGAGCCGCAGATGGTCATATGCAGCCAAATGGCTGTCTGGAATGATGGATACACCTAGGTCAGCGGCCACCATACTTGAAATTGCTTCAAGGCTCTCCAGTTCCATGGCGTCCCTGACTTCAATGCCGTTCCTTTGCAGCCAAGTCTCGATTTGCCGCCCAACAACCGCATCGCGCGTAAAGCGAATGAATGGGGACGCAGCGAGCAAGTCTTTTGGAGGTAGATCCGGGGTGTTCTCGGAAACAAGCAGGACCAATTTCTCGGATACGATCTCAGAGAACTCCAAGGTGCTTGGCAGAATATCTGGACGAGAGACAATTGCCGCTTGGATCTGCCCGCGATCCAACTGCAGCAAAAGCTGATTGGTCAAACCCGGGACAATCCTCACATGGATGTTCGGATGCACGGATTTCAGCTTTGACAGGGCAATCGGCACCAATCCAGTCAGGGTTGTGGGAACGGCACCCAAAGTGATTTCGCCAGAAAGTTCGTTGTTCGACCTCACTCTTTCCGCCAAACCGTCATATGCGGCCACCACTGCAGCGGCCTTTCCGACGAACATTAGACCGGTATGGGTCAGTTCGGGTGATTTGGCCGTTCGGTCAAACAACTCGAGCCCCAACGAGACCTCGAGGTTGCGCATCTGGTGGCTGACCGCCGACGGTGTCAGATGCTCTGCCTCTGACGCGGCACGGAAGCTTCCATGTCGATGAACTGCGATCAGAGTTCGCAGTGACCGAATGCTCATACCGATACCCTCGCTACCGTCTAGTCAGTGTTTTATGTGTGAAAGTTTTTCACTTAAGGGTCAAATATTTTTCGTTTTTGTTCATTTTTTTTAATCTGTATCTTGCGCGGAGCACGCCCAACGAAACCACGCCCAACGAAACCACGTCCAGAGGTCCTTATGGTTGCTCCCATATCCAACGCCTATACGTCCATCATCGCCAAACCCTTTGCTCCAAACCTTGGCGCCGAGATCTATGAGGTCGATCTAAGTCGGCCTGTGCCTGACGATCAGTTTGCCGAGATTCGCGACGCATTTCACACCTATCAAGTGCTGTTCTTCAAAGAACAGAAAGAAATTCCACCTGAGCAACATATTGAATTCGGGAAACGTTTCGGGCCGCTTCATGCGCACCCTGCGGCCCCGACAATGGAAGGATATCCAGAGATATTCGAGATCCATGCAACCAAGAATTCCAAAGTTGCCAACGGTGAGTTCTGGCATTCCGACGTCTCTTGTGACGAGACGCCGCCCCTTGGGACCATGCTTCAAATCCACATCGCCCCACCTTGCGGCGGGGACACCATGTTCAGTGACATGTACGCGGCCTACGACGATCTCTCAGATCCGATAAAGGAAATGCTCAACGGGCTAAGCGCTCTTCACAGTTCGGAGCATATCTATAAGGGCCGCTACAGTGACCGGGGCCAAAAGGACAGCGACATTGACTGTCCCGAGGCGGTTCATCCAATTGTTCGAACCCATCCCGATACGGGCCGGAAATCATTGTTTGTGAACCGAACATTTACCACCAGGATTCTGGGCTTGTCGGATACGGAAAGCGATGCAATCCTCAACATGCTTTTCGAGCATGCGGAACAAATCAACTATCAAATCCGGTTCAGGTGGTCGCTGAACGACATGGCCTTTTGGGACAACCGGTGCTGTATGCATCGCGCCATCTGGGACTATTGGCCTGCCGAGCGAAAAGGGCGGCGCGTGACAGTGAAAGGTGACAGGCCAGTATAGTTCTGACTGACTGGACTGGATTGATCAAAGAAACCAAATCTTCAGGAGCACCAAGTGCGAGCTGCAGTCGTAAGAGAGTTTTGTGAGGACCTTTCGATTGAAACGGTTCCAGATCCAGCCTGCCCAGACAATGGGGTGATCCTGGAGGTCGCCGCCTGCGGCGTTTGCCGTTCGGATTATCATGGTTGGACTGGTGCGCACCCCAAAGTTCAGAACGGCTCCATCTTGGGGCATGAATACTGTGGAACCGTGGTAGAGGCCGGGCCGCAAGCAAGGCACAAAATTGGCGACCGCCTCATAGCGCCATTCATCTTGGGATGTGGCAGCTGCAACGCGTGTCAAACAGGCGTGTCAAACACCTGCGCTGAACAAATCGTGCCAGGGTTCGGAACGCCTGGAGCCTACGCAGAATATGTTGCAGTGCCCTTTGATCACAATCTGGTTCACTTGCCAGAAACGCTGTCTCCTGCCTTGGCCGCCGGTCTTGGCTGTCGTGTGACGACTGCATGGCATGCCTTGACGGACCGCGCAGATGTCGCAGCGGGCGAATGGGTGGCTGTCCACGGAACAGGTGGGATCGGCTTGTCCGTTCTACTATTGGCAAAAATGCTTGGGTGCCGCGTTGTGGTGGTGGACGTCGTTGATGAGAAACTTGAGCATGCAAGGCTTCACGGCGCGGACGCCACGGTAAATGCCAGCAAAGAGGACGCCGCAGAGGCGATCCGCGACATAACGGATGGTGGCGCGCAGGTTTCCATAGAAGCACTGGGGATAGAAATAACGACAAATGCGTCCTTGGAGTGTCTCGCCGTCCTTGGACGACATGTGCAGATTGGCATGCCATCGGGCGACGGCCAGATGCAGGTGAACATGCGCGCAATCTATGCCAAACAACTCTCGTTTTTTGGCACGCGGGGGATGCCGTCCTGGAAATACCCCCGTCTTCTAGGAATGATCGAACGTGGCGACTTGGATATCCAGCCAATGGTCGCCAGAGAGGTTCGCTTGGAAGAGGCCAGCAGAGAACTGCGCGCCATGAGTGGACCGACGTCCCCCGGAACCGCCGTCATCACAAGGTTTCGGCCATGAACTGAGTGAATAGCCAATAGGTTTCCTTGAGTGGTCAATCACGTGACGCGCGCGCTAAGTCGCAATTGCCGCTATTCGCGGGAACTGGCAGGTGGATCAATGCCAGGTGAGGGCCGCCAGAAAGGGCGGCCCAAGGTTTGAGATATCGGTTTTCAGAGATTGCAAATGGGTCTCCGGCACGCGTAGTTGAATGCGTTCCAAACGACGATCCATCAATCATGGGGACCGCTGGGCGTAGGCTATGGTCAAAACTGCGATGATCACAAGTTCACCGACCAGCGGCTGCAAGACGGCCTTGCCGATCCCATCGGCCAGCAAGCCGACAATACGTCCAAGGGCCACGATACCCATCAGGATCGCCACGGCCACGTAACCCAGCGTCTGCCCGGTCGTCAGGCCAATCACCCGCAAAGCAACCGAGGCCAAAAACAGACCACTGATTACCGAGCGGATCGTGCTGAGCCCGGCAGTGCCCACAGGCTCAATGGCAAAATTGGCGACCATGCGCCCGGGGGTGGCGAACATCGACATGATGCCCAGCCCGGACAGCAATAGCGTTGCAAGGATGACGAGGACGGTCAGTGTGGTTTCCATTTCGTTTCTCCTTTGGGTCAGGCGAGCTGCCGTAGCGCTTGGTTTGCATTGTCCTTGGCGGCGGTGTTCGACAGCGTTGCATCAATGCTGGCCTGATCCACCACGGGCCCGGTGGGATATCCTGCTTTGCCGACGTAGAAATGGCCGGTCTTGAATTCCGGGTTGAGCAATCCGTCCAGATACCGTTTTGCCCCGGCTTCGACGCTGTTCATCATGCCGAACAGAGGCATCAGCACACCGCCCACATGTTTGAAGATGATACGTTTCACCAGCGGCAGATGGTCAATGCCCGCGGTTTCGGCGGTTCCACCGGGCTTATGGTGACAAACGGATGTATGGGTGCTGGCGCGCCATCGCGCCCATCCACAGGGTCGCCACCAGCTTGGCATAGCCATAGGTCTGCATCGGATCACCCTCGGGGCTGAATTTGCTGCCATCGGCAATTGATCTGAATTCCTCCACCATAGCTTCGGGCAGATCGGGCGCTGCATCCCCATTTTGGGAATGCCGCGTGCGGCCTCTGATCCTGCATAAAGAACTGTGGATGCCACCAGTTGACGCTCCAGCAGCGCGTCCACCAGAACCACATGTCCCAGAACGTTTGTGGCAAAGATGTTGGTGACGCCCGCGCTGGTCAGGTTGTTGGGGGTGCGCCCACCTGTACCGCCCGCGTTCAAAATGACGGCATCGATCGGCGTAATGAGATCAGCGACCGCTGCGCGAGGGGTTGAACCTGATCGGGTGGCATGAACCCGAAGAGGCGACGACGGCCAAATCGGCTAAAGACAGCCACTATCCGAAAGCCCAGCTAAAGCACCGTGTTTCGGAACTTGTGCCATTGATCACATTGGCGGCCTCCGATCTTGGCAGGGTTTAACTGGCTTGCAACCTAGGGGATCGACACCCCAACCTGATCCGGGCACCATTTCAAAAACCCCTACCTTACCGAAACATCTGGCTTCTTCTCCATCGTGATCTGCGAAACACGGCAAGGGTCAGGCTGTTTGTGGATTTTTTGGCTGAACTGATTGCGATCCTCGGACAGCACAAAACGGTCGATGATTTCCTCGCGTACCGCGATACCAAAGCTGTCCTCGCGCAACTCTCCAAAGTTCCGTCTTACAATCCGTCTTCATAGCGCTTCCGTTCCGCGTCCGTCTCGCGGCGCCACTCGGCGCGCAGGAGATCCATGCGCTGCGGGATGCTGTCATCAAGCACTTCCGCCTCAATAATCCTTTCGGTTCGGAAATATCGAAACCCCTCACGCATCTCGCACCAGGCGGCGATGATGCGGCTGGTGTCCCGGTACCCCAGCAAAATGGGCCAGATCACCCGCAGGGTTCTTTGGCCCGAGTTGTCACAATAGGTCAGCGCTATCTTCTTGCGGCGCCGAATGGCCAAGCGAATGGCGGCCGAGCCAAGCACTTCTTGCGGCTGGTCAACGGGTGCGACGCTGACGGTCGGCTGAAGAAAGGACGTGCGGTATTTGTCCGGTGCGACGGCTTCCAGCTTTGTGATCAGTTTCTCAGCGGCCAGCGCCAATTCGGGCTCGCCTCGGGTTTGGACCCACAGCATGCCAAGCGTCACGGCCTCAATCTCGTCCGGGGTAAGCATCAAAGGCGGCATATGAAAGCCGGGCTCCAACACGTAACCGACGCCAGCCTCGCCGTTGATTGGCACACCCTGACCGATCAGCGCAGCAATATCGCGGTAAACCGTGCGCTTGGTCACGCCCAACTCGTCACCAATGGACTGGGCAGAGATCGGCCCTTTGGCACGTCTCAGAATCTCGATGATCTCAAATAGCCTGTCGCCGCGTCTCATGGGGCCTCCTTTCGATAGAGCAGATCATACTGACACCATGCTGACAACACGCTGTCAGCATGGGCGCGGTAGAAGCACGAAAGACACCGAAAAAGGAGATCAAACCATGAGACGTTTCATTGCCCTGACATTTGCCGCAGTTCTGCCGACGGCACTCGGTGCCGAAGACGCAAAACCTGTGGATGTCGCGCCGATCATGGCCATGGGCGCCTATGTCCCGACCGATGATATGGAAGGCTCAAAAGCCTTCTACCGGACCCTGTTCGGCAGTGACCCGGCAATAGGTCTGCCGGATTTCGTGGCCTTCGAAGTCGCTGGTGGCTGGTTCGCAATCGTGTCGCGGGAGAAATATGCACCGGGATCAAAGGCAGGTTCGGGCGCGGTCCCTTACCTGCAATCCAGTGATCTGGAAGCGCTGCAGGCTCGCGCCACCTCGGCCGGTGTGAGCACGCCGAACATCATCGAGGAACCGGGTATCCATCTGCTCAAGATCACCGACCCCAACGGCCAGTTGATCGAATTTTTCAAGCTGACCGGCCAGTGATGCACCGTACTCGATGCACTTTCAAAGGACACCACCCATGCAGATGAACTACTTTGTCGTCGGAACCAATGACATGGCCGCTGCGACGCACTTCTATGACCAGATCTTTGGGCAAGCGGGCGTGGAACGTGTCACGCCGACAGAAAGAATGACATACTGGCTGGGGCCTGATTTTGCCTTCGCTGCTGCGGTCCCGTTCGACGAAAACCCTGCCACGAACGGGAACGGAACGATGGTTGGATTTAGCGTCGGATCAAACGAAGAGGTAGAAAGGCTTCACGCTCTGGCGATTGAGCTTGGCGGAACAAGCGACGGTGAACCGAAGCAACGCGGGCCACGCTTCTCGGCCTATGTCAGGGATCTGGATCAGAACAAGATATGCCTCTCAGCCTAATCCAGGACTGAGCAGCCCTGATAAGGGTATCGCGATTGAAAGGACACGAATTTGAAACTTGTCGTTTTGGGCGCGAACGGCCGGACGGGTAGGCTGGTGCTCCAAGCTGCGCTTGCCAGGGGCATGGCGGTGACAGCGGTCGTGCGTTCTGAAGACAGGGCGCCTGACCTGCAAGATGCACGGCTGACGCTCGCGGTTGGTGATCCCTGCGATCCCGCGTTCCTTGCGTCGGTCTTTTCCGGCCAGGACGCCGTGATTTCGACCTTGGGAGGTCGGTGGCCAACAAAAACTGCCACTTCGGTGTATTTCCGATCTGCTGAAGCCGTGGTTCACGCAGCGTCGGCGACGGGCCTTAAGCGGGTTTTGGTGACATCGACAACTTTGTTGTTCCCGGGCCAGGCGCTGCTTGGAACAGTCCTTCGTGTTGTTGTGCCGAACGTGGTGCACAGCGCGGTACGTATGGAGGATACCTTGAAACTGTCAGGCCTCGACTGGACTTCGGCTCGCGTGGGGTTCCTCAACGACGACGCCGTTTCAGAGTATCGGGCCAAAAGAAACGCTTTGCTGAAAGGTGGAACAGCGGTACCAAGGTCGGCCCTTGCACATTCCTTGATCGACGCGCTTGATGATCCACAGACCATAGGCGCTGCATACAGCGTGGCACAAACGAACACATGACCAAGATCACCTTTTCGCACCTTTCCACGGTCCCGGTGGATGACATTGCAGCGCATATGTCCGACCCGATACTCGCCAATCACATGCCGCTTCTTCAAGGCGCTTGGGATGCACAACGCGCGGCTGATTTCGTGGCAATGAAAGAAGCCCGGTGGGCGCAGGATGGCTTGGGTCACTGGGCCATCCTTGCGGATGGCGTCTATGCGGGATGGGGCGGCTTTCAACGCGAGGGGCCTGACTGGGACTTCGGTCTTGTCCTCAAACCCTCGGCCTTTGGGTTGGGAGCGAGGATTACCCAACAGGCGCTGGAGTTCGCGCGCGGCGATGCGCGTATCCCATCCGTCACGTTTCTGCTTCCTCCCAGCCGCACAAATTTGGGAGCTCTGACGCGCATGGGCGCCGAGTTTGAGGGTGAGAAGACATTCGATGGCGCGCTGTTCCGAAAATATCGGCTGGTAACCAGTGCGCCTTGAAAGTGACATGTGCGAGGAGCGCCGCTAGTGGTACATCGCCGATGAGGCAGACTTGGGTGATTGGATCAACGAGGGCTTTGGGCGCATCGTAACTGCGAATTGGTGACGATGGGTAGAAAACCGGGGCCACGTTTAGAAGATCGTAAACGTAAGTCACCGCCCGAATACAGGCGGTGACTCGATTGGTTGGGTGAGAGCTGATCTATTCAGGGTCAGCTTTGCTCACCAACGAAATGGGTATCGCCAAGAACGACCAGGATTTCGTCTGCGACTTCTGCTGCATACCCATCGCGCACCAGTTTCGACAAGCTCTCGGCAGGCGCGCTGTTTGCTGCGACGCGCCAGATCAGAGAGTATGAAATCGACGCATGCGCAGGCAGAACCGGGAATTCAACGTTCAGCGTTCCGTCATAGTTTGCCGGGACTTCGATGTCCGCGAAGATCTCTTGATCCTCGCCCGTCACCTTGGCTGAATGTTCGAGCCCCAGGTCGTCGATCTTCATCGCAACAACTGCCCCTTCGGGTACATTCCGGCACCGGGCGACAAAGCGGAACTGCGCAGGAACATCGTCGTTGTTGTAAAAGGCCAGTGGCTCGTTTCCGGTCTGAGAGACGTTCACATTATGCCAGCCGGCTGCGCCATTGTAGGTGATCCAATGAGCAGAACTGCCGTTGTTCCAATTTGCCCCACTGATGGATGCGGGATCATTCGAAAAATACTCGGTCTGAGCGCAGACAATCAGACAGTAGTGCCCGGCGCCCGGCGGCTCGAAACCAAACGAGGTGTCACATGCGGAACGTTCGCCCGGGCGGATTGCCTTTTGATCGTTGATGTTCACCAGGTCCGCCGTCTGCTTGCTGCCATCATAGGTGAACAGTTGGGTCCACGAAGCAGGCGGCTGGTTGAACCCGTTCGAGGTGAAGTAGATCTTGATCTTGCCCTGTTTGATCGGCACCTGAAGGTTCTTGTTCTGACCCCGACCATAGGTGTTGTTTTTCAAGCCGGGTTGGGGGCCCCAAGTCGTCTGATCCCACTTGGTGATCATGTCATAGGGATCCAAGGTGGTAAGCCCATTTATCAGCACATCCGGGCTGGCCGTGAATGAACCGGTTTTCGGGATCAGCCCGTCATTGGACGTGTTGCACCGCACCAGCATGCCATACCAAAGGCGATAGGCATTGTTGGCGGCTCTTTGGCAGTCGGGCGGGTTGATGCCGGTTGCTGCGTTCATGTATTGGGCCAACAGATCCGCATCCATCTGCAGCTTTTGGTCGCTCCAGAAGGTGTCGCCATAAAGATTGCCGACGATGGCAGCGAGCAGGTTTAGGTCGCCAGGTGGTGGAAGTCTGCGCCAAACCGTCTTTAGGGCGGTTTGCGCGTTGTCGCCTTGGTTGAAACACTTCAGCCCCAAGTCCCAGTATTGCTGGTTCGGGCCTGCTGAAATTTCGGGCACTGCGTACATGTTCATGGGAAATCTCCTGAATTCCTCCGACACTGGTGGGACACCAGTGCCGGAGTAGATCGGTTCAGTTATTTGACTTTATGGAAATGCGTCTGACCGGTTGCTCACATTCCGGGTCAGCTTGAAATCCTGTAGGTCAGCATTTACCGAAGGTTTTGGTCACGATGACCTTGCCTGCGACGCTAATCGTCACCCGGACACCTGTGGGAATGCCGAAGGTCGTGCAGATATGCAGGCAGGCTTCGGCGGCGGTGCCATTTGGAATGATGCTGGGGATCGGAAAACAGTATTTGCCGATGCCCAAGGGCAGGTTCAGACAAACCTTGCCGTCTTCCACGGTGACCGAGATACAGCCACCCGCAACTGCCAAATGGCCGTCGTCCGCGGGGTTGACTGCACTTGCATCCACGACGCCGTCAAAATGTGCGCGGGCGGCGTCCAAAGCGGATTGAATGGCTTTGTCGTCGAAGCTGTGGAATTCGTTGGCCATGATATTTCTCCTTGTCAGAAATCGGTTTTGGGTGGCGGCGAGCCTGCTTGGTTGAAGCGGCAGGAGTGTCTCGCTGCACCTAAAGGGTTGCCCAAGACCACAGAGGAGTCCCGAAAGGCACCCGAAATCCCGGCGATCATTTTCTGGTGCCGAGCGGCGCGGGTTTTCTTGGGAATTTCAGAAAGATTTCAGGAAGAAATCAGGACTTCATACTGGATCAGAGCCACAATCGAATGGGCAATTCATCCCAGCAACCGCGATCGGCAAGCCCCTCTGAGTTGCCCGCCGATCGCACTGTTTCTTAACGAGTGTCACGATATCGAGCAAAGTGTTTAACGGTATGGAGCTGAGCATAGTCAGAATGACGGATATTCAGATCTTCCCATATTTCAACTCGGTGTCGCTTGAGGTGTTTCCTTGTTTGGAGGCTTCCGAGGGCAGGCATGCCTTCGGGGGCTTCCAGGCAATGGCCTATGAAGCGCTGGAAGTTCACGATGTCCGCATGACCGGCGAGCTGAGCGTTGGGGCCACATACATCGGGGTTGGGAAAAACAAGGCAAACGAGCAAACCCAAATGCATTGGATGTATTGCACGCAAGTTGCGCCTTTCCCCACCTTTGGCATCGCCAGAAACCACCGCATTCCCGGTGTGACGGGGCCTGCGCCCTTTCTCGAATCCTCGCTGTTTGCCCATCTCGAGCCGCTGCGAAACATCGTCGGGTTGAACGTGACCCCAGTCACGAACCACAGCATTTCCGAATTTCGACTCGGTGATGAAGGTGAGCTGATCTCATCCGCCTTCGGAGCCCCAAACGTTATGGGGGTTCAAGTGCATTCGCCTTTTCTGCCCCCTCATTTTCTGATCGGCGCGCGTGACCTTGTCATTACCGCAGAATCCGAACGCACCGGCCAGGTCATGGTGATGCAGCATTTGACCTGCTTGCGCGCTTCGGCACCGGCGATCTTTGTTCAGGAAGTCCCGTCATGATCGCCGAAAATCTGCGTCTGCCATCGCTGAACACAATTAGAGTTCCCCCCGCAAGCGCCGAAGCCCGCGCAAACATGGCGGACCAAACGCACAAATTGAACGATCGCCCAATTGGTAAAACTAACTTTAATGTTGATCATGGTTATGCATTGTTCAATCTTAGGTATAACGGAAGGGATGCCGATCCCAGGGGGATGCTCTGTGTGAGTGCTGACGATGTACGAGTTGAGCGGATTTCACTCGGGGAAATGATTTACGTTCCCGAGCATGATCAGCTGTACCAACAAGATGGCACACCGGTCTATTTGCGGGCTCAATCTTCCAAGGTGCTACAACATCTGACGCAGCGATTGGGGCTTTTGGTGACGCGTGACGAGTTGATCACCCACGTTTGGCGCGGTCTGGCCGTGACAGACGACAGTCTGACCCAGTGCATTTCGGATCTCAGGCGCGCATTGGAAGACAAGGAACGCAAGGTTCTTAGAACTCTGCCCAAACGCGGCTTTGTTTTGAATGGAGAGGTCGTCCCAGTCGGGGAAGCCAGCATTGAAACCAGCGTGCCTGTTCTGCAAGCGCACGAGTTTGGGGATCACCTTGGACAAGAGGTGATCGCGAGCGTTCAGAATTGGGAAAAGGTCCAATCTCCAGAGCTTCGGAACCAGGCCGTGATTGTTTCCTCTGGAACCGATCGGATGTCTGTCAAACAGATCCGCTTTGCGAACATCGCTCGGGCAGCCGCAGCCTGTAGCCAATGGGCCAGGCAACATGGTGCGATCATCGCGTTGACGGTTCCAGGGGAACCCTTTGACAGTCTATTGTTCGCCGCCGGTTCCGGAGAGGTCCTGGCCAGTGTCGAAGTTCGTGAGCTTGCGCATCAACACCCGGCGTTGTCGTTCGAAGACTTGGGGCATTTCAACGAGCATGCATCGTATCGTGCCTTTAGGCTGACGCCGGACGGTTTGGATCAAGCATTTGAACCGGCTCTTGGCGGGCAGGCCCTGCTTCCGGCCGTTGCGGTTCTGCCCCTTCAGAACATCCAGGGAAGCGAACCGGACATCCTTGGGACAGTCTTTGCCGATCTGGTTTCCGGCACGTTGAGTGCCGCAGAGGAGATCAACGTGATTTCCCGGCTGTCCACTGCTGCCTTCTCTCGCGGGAAGCCGAACATGGACGACGTTGGGCGCTTCTTGAAGGCCGAGTTCGTGTTGTCGGGGTTTTTCATTCGTCGTGACGACAAGATGCAACTCAATCTGGAGTTCGCCGAAGTTTCAAGCCGTCGAATGCTGTGGTCCTATCGACTTGAAGTGTCGATTTCCGACTTGTTGGGTGAATTTGAGCCAGCACATGAGATTGTGGCCAGGATCCGGCGCGCCATCCTGATCAATGAAATCCGGCGCGCGAGCATCAAACCCCTTGGCGATTTGCAAAACTATTCCTTGATGCTTGCAGCTGTCGGGCTGATGCATCGCTTGTCCCCGCATGAATTCACCAAGGCCCGCAAGTTGCTGGATACCCTGGCAGACCGTGCCCCAAACCACCCCGTCCCGTTGGCGTGGACAGCGCGGTGGCATCTATTACGTGTCGTTCAGGGGTGGTCGGACGATCCCGCCAAAGACGCGCAAGCGGCTTTGGGGTGCACAGGGCGCGCCTTGGACGCGGACCCCGAAAACGTGCTTGCGTTGGCCTGCGAAGGGCATGTGTTGACCAATTTGACCCATAGGTTCGATGAGGCCGAAGATCGGTACGACCGAGCACTGGAGAACAACCCGAGCGATCCCAATGCCCGGGCGTTGCGGGGCATGCTGCTCGCGTTTCAGGACAGAGGCGAGGAGGGGGTGCGCGATACCGAACTGGCGCTGCGCCTGTCACCTTTGGACCCACACCGGTTCTTTTACCTCGCCATGGCCGCCGGTGCCTGGTTCACGCCCGGAGATTTCGAGAAAGCCGAACACTATGCCCGGGCGTCATTGCGCTTGAACCGAACCCATCTGTCGACGCTGCGCATGCTTGCCGCAGCGCAACAAATGTCAGGAAAACATCAGGCCGCACGCGACACGGCCGCAGAACTCATGCGCCTGCAACCCGGATTGCGGGTCACTTCGTGGCTCAAATCATCACCTAGTGCTGATTTCAGAACTGGACGCCTTTTCGCGCAAGCCCTGCGAGAGGCCGGCGTCCCCGATTGACAATAAGGGAGGTCTCACATGACCGCGGAATTTTTCGGAACCCCTCAGGGGGCATATGGAGCCTATGGTGCGTACGGGGCCTATGGATACAGCGGGGCCTACGGTGCATATGGGGCGTATGGCGCCTATGGTGCGTATGGATTGCCCGAAAGCCCGGTCGCGGCCGAGGCACTGGTGACAACCCGCGACGGCATCGTTGGCGCCCCGCTGGAACACCTGCCTGCGGCGCGTCCGGGCGTTCCAAATGATGTGCAAAACCTCAAGCGCCTGTCGCGCGAGGTACGGGCGGCGATCTTTGCATTTGAGCTCAATTCGAAGGTCGAGATGTCGGTGACGGTGGACGAGACCGCAACGGCAACTCTGTGGCGTCGTGTTGGTGGCGATCAAGACGCCGCCCGCCCAAGCTTCAAATACCGCGAGATGGTCGAGATGACGGCCCCGCGTCAGGACGTTTTCGAAAAACAGTTGGGCTTTCTGACGGGCTATGCCGATATTCGGCAGGATCGCGGGGCTGAAATCCTGTCGCAAATCGCGGCCCCGATCCCGTTCTACCAAACCATTTCCTTTATCGACCCGGCGCGCACGCCTTACACGCTGGAACTGTTGGCAACGGCATTGCGGTTCACCAACTACTGTGAACAGCAGATGAAATATGCGTTGGCCGTGAAACGCCCCATCGAACTGTCCCCCCAGGTGCAGCCGATGATCCAGACCCCGACCCATGGATCGCTGCCAAGCGGTCATGCGACCGAGGCTTTCGTTACAGCCCGATTGATCTGGAAGCTGATGCTGCATTCCGGCACGCCGCAGTATGAAGCGGGTGGACATTGGGGCGAGATGCTGATGCGCCTGGCCTCACGCATCGCCGTCAACCGCACGGTCGCCGGGGTGCATTTCCCTGTGGACAGCGCCGCTGGGGCGGTTCTGGGACTGACGCTGGCCGAGTTTGTTCACGGGCAGTGTACGGGCGGAGGCTGGACCACCTCCAGGTTTAACGGGTTGTGCTACAGCCCATCCAGCGACTTTGACTGGCATGGCCTGTATGTGGCCGCCAATGATCACCAAAGGGTCGAGACCGAAGGCCCAGATGGCGTTTGGGCCAAGGCCAAACAGCGCAGACCCGAGGGCAGCAAGGCGCCGGCGCTGGCCTGGCTGTGGAACAAGGCGCAAGAGGAGTGGGTCGATTTTGATCCCACTACTTAAGGGGTGTCCTGATGACTTATGACTGGATACCGGAAGCTGGAGATGGCCCTGCGCCGATTGACGCCGTGACCTTTACGCGACTGACCTATGGTGTGTCTTCGGTGCCCGACACGGCGTGGTGGTCTGCCATGATCGAGTTGGATCAGACGAGCATCGCCGAATTCCAACAGGCAGTTGCGCAGGATTTCCCGCAGGATCTGTTGGTCCCTGCGGCGTATGACGCCAACGACCGTGCGGCGCGACCTGAACGGCAGTTCGTGGCGATATTTGCGCGCCGTGCGCTGGTCGACGTCCTGAACCGGCACGGAAACGGCTATGGTGTCGTAAACGTTCATTTGGGGCTCGTGACGCCTGCCGACTGGCTGAACGTCGATGCCGAACCGCAAACCGTTCCCGTTGCCGAGGTCGCGGTCGATACCGTCGTCACCGGCATGATCGACGATGGCTTGGGCATCGCGCATGAGTTGTTTCGAAAAGGCAATGGATCGACGCGCGTGGATTATTGCGCGATCCTCCCAACGCCGCCCGACCTGAGGGACGTCCATACGTCGCAAGGCCGTGCCTGGAACGCTCGCCAGATCGACAGCCTGTTGCAGGCGCTGACCTGGTCCGGTTTCCTGGATGAGGAACAGTTCTATACGGAAACCGGGCAAATCGATCTTGGTGCGGGTAAGTTCTCGCCGCTGTCGTTGCAACGCTCGCACGGGACTCATGTGATGGGGCTCAGCACCGGATATGCGCCGGTTGCCGACGTCACCACACGGCCAATCATCTGCGCTGTGCTGCCGCCACGCGTGGTCGAAGACACCTCGGGCATCAGCTTGCTGCCGTCACTGTGCCTTGCTCTTCAGATGCTGAGCAAGCGCGCATCACGCTTTCAATCCGGGGGGCGACCGGTGCCCTTTGTCCTCAATTTCTCTTACGGCAACTTCTCTGGTCCGCACGACGGGACGGATGAAGTGTCACGGCTGTTCGAACAGTTTCTGGCCGCCGATCCCGCGCAAAAACGCTGGATGACCTTGCCTGCGGGCAATGGCAATCTGGCCCGGTCTCATGGGGTCATCGCTTTCGCAGAAACAGACCGCAGCGAAATTGAACTGTCTCTGCGGGTGTTGCCAGACGACATGACGGCCAGCCATGTCGAATTCTGGATGCCGTATTCGAAGGCCAAGACACCTCGGGACTTTGTGTCCGTCACCGTCACGCCGCCATTTGGACCTGAAAGCGCGACCGTGGACGCGAAAAAGGGGCAAAAGCAAACTCTGCGTGACAGAAAGGGCCAAGTGGTCGCGACACTGCTCTACACTTATGAACCGGCCCCAACGGCCCGTGGAGTGATCACATTGGCAATCGAGCCAACCGCAAGCTTGTCCGGGGATCGCGCTCTTGCGCCGTCCGGCCGTTGGAAAATCACGGCAAAACAACGCGAGCTTTCACCAGATAAGAAGATCGAGGTCTGGATACGTCGGGATCAAACCCTGCCGGGCTATCGGCCCGGGGGGCGTCAGTCCTACTTTGACAACGGCGATTATCAGCGCTTTGGCCCCTTTGGCAGGCCTTTGCCAGTTGATCCCCCGGACGACATCTGCCCGGTGAGGCGATCAGGAACGTTAAGCGGATTTGCCGATGGCAGCTCTCCCATGGTCGTCGCGGCCTACACAGAACAAAGCCGTCAGCTTTCGGATTATTCCGCAGCAGGCCCGCTTACGGAAACTCCAATGTCGCCCACGCCCTTTCGTGAAGGTCCGGATGCTGCGGCCAAAGCGGACCAATCCGATGTCATATGGGGCGTGCTCAGCGCGGGTTCCCGATGTGGGTCTTATGTTCGTCTCAACGGGACAAGTGTCGCGGCACCTCGGGTCGCGCGACTTGCATCCGAGCATATTGGAAATTGCGAACACAGTGCCCGTGAATGGCTTGCACATGCAGTCCAGGAGGCGCCATTTGATTTGGCCGACAAACCGGCACATACACGGATGGGGCAGGGCGGTATCTCGATCCCGGTCGAATGGACGGTGGGCCCCAAGCAGGGCTAGCAAAGTTGACCATTTCCCGGCCTCGTTCGTGGCGAATTGGGCGGGCTGTTTTGGGTGCTTTTGGCGGAGGATGGCTTTCGAATTGTCCGAGCGCTCCCTGTTGCCTCGACGAGGTTCCCGCCTGGTCGAGGCAAAACGCGATGACTCAAAACAACCATCCGCTTTCCGGAAAGCGGCGGGCGCATCACAAGCTCCAGGGGGTAAAATCAGCTTTTCATTGTTATCGAATAGGTGCGGTGACTCACTGGCAGGTCGAACTTGGATCAGTCTTTTATCTGTCTGAATCCATTTGGAAATGACGTCATTTCGCACGTCTTCGGTCGAGGCGTGCTTGCCATCAATACAACGAGAAATCCGGTTTCCAGGACGCCGGGACAATGACCGGATTTGTGGACTCTGATGGGTGCAATGGGGGCGGTTGTTCATAGGTCATTTGCACTATGGACAGGTTTTCTCCTTGGTCTGCACACTACGGCACAGCATTTCTCCGGAGGAAAAGATGGTCAACATAACCAGAAGAACCTACGCAAAAATCGCAATCGCCGCGTCGCTCACCCTGGGCCTTGCAACCGCACCAGCGGCGGCAGAGAACATCGTAATTGGCGTGCCCGCAGCACAGTCCGGACCGGTCGGTGTGGCGGATCACCAGGATTGGACCAATGGTGTCCAAATGGCGATCGAGGAGATCAACGCGGATGGCGGAGTGCTGGGGCGCCAGCTGGAAGCCAAGATCATTGATCTGGACATGCTTTCGCCCGAAGGGAACGTGGCAGGCTTTCAGTCGCTGATCGAAGGGGGCAGCCACGCGCTTGCCTCGGCTTTTACCATCATCCCGCCGCCTGCGATGGATGCGGCCGCCCCATCGGGTATTCCTTATGTGCACGGCAACACGTCTTCGTTGAACGTGGACCTCTATCAGGGCGACAAGGAGAAGTACCGCAACATCTTTCAGCTTGATGTGCCGGAGATCTACTACGGCACCGGTTTTGTTCGGTTTCTTCAGGACATGGTCTCGTCAGGCCAGTGGACGCCCAAAAACAACAAGGTGCACATCGTTCAGGGCCAGATCAGCTATACCCAACTGATCAGCCAGGCGACACAGGACCAGATCGCCAAGACGAACGGGGCGTGGGAAGTTGGTGCGGTGACCGACATCCAGTTCCCGGTTCAGGATTGGGCGCCGGTGATCCGCGCTCTGCAGGACACTGACGCCGCTGCGATCATGATCGATCATTGGGTCGCCGCCGAACTTGCAGCCTTTGCGCAGCAATACGCCTTTGATCCGGTTCCCGGTTCCATCGTTTACCTGCAGTATGGGCCGTCTCAGCCGGAATTCCTCGACTTGGCGCAAGGGGCCGGTGAGGGGATGGTGTGGGGCACTGTTTATGGTGTCTATGCCGACGAAATGGGCGCCGCCTTTCGCGAACGGTATCGGGCAAAGTTCCCGGGCACCATGGGAATGGTCTACACCGGCGGCGGCTATGATGCGGTTCATATCCTGGCCAAGGCCTGGGAAGAGGTTGGGGATCCAGACAATTTCGACGCCGTGGGTGATGCAATCCGCAACACTGAATACCGGGGTGTGAACGGATTCTACCGCTTTGACCCGGAAACCAACTCTGGCATTTCCTATCCAAACATGACCGACACCCTCGAAGAGGGGCAGGCCCATTTGTTCTTCCAGGTGCAGAACAACGAGCATCGCATCATTGCTCCCGCAGCACTGGCCGAAGTGCCTTTTGCGGCACCCCCTTGGTGGTGAGACCGCGATGTTTTTCGGATGCGAAGGGGTGTGTCTGTCCTTTGGGGGCAGGCGCATCCTGGATAAGGTGAACTGCAGTGCGGAACCTGGTCGGATCAACGGCCTTGTGGGACCAAATGGCGCCGGTAAAACATCGCTGTTCGAAGTGATGTCCGGACGCTACACGCCGGAACAGGGAAGTGTTGTGCTGGATGGCGAGGATCTGACGCGGTTGCCGTTCCACAACCGGGCCCGCGCGGGTCTTGCGCGGACGTTTCAAAGCCCGGTGGTGCCTTCGACACTGACCGTTGGCGAGGCTTTTCGCGCCGCGCGCAAGTCGCACCGTCCCTATCTGAGCAAACATGACGCCGAATGGGCAGCCCGGTTGGTGCATCTTGAGGTGTCATGGGAAACGCCTGCGGCCTCTCTTGGTACCTTTGACCGGCGCAAACTGCTTCTGGCGTGTCTGGTGATGCGACGTCCCCGGGTGCTGCTGATGGATGAACCTGCGTCAGGTTTGATCAACGCCGAGATTGACGAGCTGGACCTGATCATGCGGCGGCTGGTGGATGAATACGCCATGGCCGTCATACTGATCGAACACAGGTTGGAACTGCTGGCGGCTGTGGCAGACGATTGTGTGGTGTTGGACCTGGGTCGTGTCATCGCAACAGGCGACCCGCTGACTGTCTTTGATGATCCGGCGGTCAGAGAAGCCTACTTCGAGACTCCCGATGCCTGAGCTTTTGGAAGTCCAGCAACTCTCGGCCGGGTATGGCCCGTTGCGTGTCCTGCACGAGGTCGATCTGACCGTGCGGGCAGGGGAACGCTTGGGGCTCGTGGGGCTCAACGGACATGGCAAAACAACATTGATGCGGGCGCTCACCCATATGACGTCCTGGCAGCAGGGCTCCATCAAGCTTGATGGCGCCGAGATCGGTGGCACGCGCTCTTTGGGGGCTGGCCGACGCACGTCGGGGCTGGTGCGGCGCGGTATTGGCGTGGCTCCGCAGGGGGATGCAATTTTTCCCGGTCTTTCGGTGCGCAAGCATCTGGAATGCGGCGCCCACACCAAAACGGCCTGGCGCACGCGCCAGGAACGGATCGAGCGCATTTTCGATATTTTCCCCCCCCTTCGTCCGCTGGAACACGCGCTGGTCGGCAAGTTGTCCGGCGGCGAGAGACGCATGGTTTCCATAGGTCGGATGCTGATGGTCGAGGCGCGTCTTTATCTTGTTGATGAGCCGTCGCTGGGACTGGCGCCGAAAATTTCCGAACGGGTGATGACCGCGCTTTGGGACCTGCCTGTAGAGGGCGCGATGATCATTGCCGAGCAGAACGTCGCGCTGCTGACCGGCCGTTGCGATCGGGTAATCGGCATGCATGCAGGCCGCATGCGCGGTGACGTCGGGCACGTGGGGTTGGGCTGATGGATCTTGGACTGGTTGTATATGCCATGAACCTTGCCGCGATCTATGCGCTGATGGCCGTGGGTATTTCGATCCTGTGGTCATCCGTGGGGGTTATCAACATGGCCCATGGCGCCACCTTTGCCGTGTCGGGGTATGCCGCATGGATTTTCACCGGAGCCATGAAGCCAGTCATTGCAGGGGCTTTCGGGACATCGGCAATGGCGACGTTGGCACTGGCCGGCGCGTTGGTGGCGTCGGCGCTGATCGCAGGCGCGCTCTGCGGTTTGGTTATCTATCTGCTGGCGTTTCTGCCCATACATGACAAGCCGAACTTTCAGGTGCGCGCCCTGATCATCACGCTGGGCCTGAACATCGCCACCGTGCAAACGCTGCTATGGTACTTTGGGCCGCGCAATCAGGGATTGCCCAAGATCTTTGGGTTTGGCCGGTGGGAGGTACTTGGCACCCGTATCAGATATGATCAGGCTGGCACGATCATCGGGGCCACCCTGATCATGGCACTCACGCTGGCCTGGCTGCGGTATTCTCGCAAAGGTTTGGAAGTTCGCGCGATGATGCAGAACGCCGAAGGTGCGGCGTATTCCGGCATCTCGCGCCAGGCCACGGCCCTGCCTGTCTTGATGCTGACCGGAGCACTGGCGGGAATGGCCGCCGCCCTGCTGAGCCAAACGATTTTTGTCAGCCCCACCTCTGGAACCATCCCGTTGGTCAAAGGGCTGACAATTGCGCTGTTGGGCGGGTTGGGGTCGGTGTCCGGCGCGTTGATTGCCGCACTTCTGGTCGGTTTTCTGGAAGCCATCATTGGCGCGGTTCCGTTCCTGGGACAACGCTACGTGCTGTTTGGCACGTTTATTTTCATCATCGCTGTTTTGGTGATCCGCCCGCGCGGCATCGGCGGCCTGTTGGATGACACAAGAGAATGAACGATAAGGTTTTTCACAAGGTCGGTCGCAGACCGTGGGAGTGGCGGGGCAAGCCGGATGGCGATACCGAGCGTCGCCGCCGCCGCGTGCCCGGGACCAAGCGGCATTGGCTGAAATGGCGCGATGTTCACAACGATAAATCCCTGACCCGCGAACGCGTTTTGGCAGACAAGATGCCGCTTTGGTGGACGCTTGGGCTGGGTGCGGTTGTTCTGGTCACGCCCTTCCTGTCAAACACCATGATCGGGGTGGTGACAATCTTTTGCATCTATGCGGCGATCAACGTTCTCTGGACGCTGATCGTCGGCACTGCCGGCATCTTTTCCCTGGCCACGCTCGCGGTTGTTGGTGCAGCTGGATACGTCGCGGCGGCCTGCAACGT
Source organism: Falsiruegeria mediterranea M17 (assembly GCF_900302455.1). Lineage (GTDB taxonomy): Bacteria > Pseudomonadota > Alphaproteobacteria > Rhodobacterales > Rhodobacteraceae > Falsiruegeria > Falsiruegeria mediterranea. The sequence goes on along the minus strand of NZ_ONZG01000005.1, from coordinate 336,719 downwards.
CTATCTGGGGGTGCCTTGGCCGCTGATGTTCCTGATCGGCCCTTTGACTGGGTTGGTTTTCGGCGCAATCCTGGCGGCCCCGTCGACACGCCTTGACGGCCTATACTATGCGCTTTTGACTATGGGCGTCGCGGAAATCTGCCGCGTTTTCATTCTGCAGCTGCGTGCGCTCACCGCATCCGGTGGCGCGATCACGAACGTGGATGGGTTCATCCCCGAAGACTGGTTTCTGCAGCGTCCCGGCCTGCTCTTGGGTTTTGCCGGGGCTTTCGTCTTGCTCCTTGGTGCGTTGTTGGTGTGGCGGCTGGTAAATTCTGAACGGCTTGGCATGCTTCTGCGTGTGGCGCGTGCCAGCCGCGAGGACGAGGCTTTTGCCGAAGCGGTTGGCATCGATTTCCGTCGCGCGCGATTGATGGTTTTTCTGATCAGTTCCGCGGCCCTTGGTGCGGTCGGCGCCTTTTACGCGATGTATTTCGGCTCCATTTCGCCACAAATCTTTTCACTCGACACCATGTTGCTGCTCTTTGCGATGATGGTCATTGGCGGGTTGGGCCGGGCAGAGGGCGCAGTCCTGGGCGCCGCCATCGTGACGTTTATCGACAAGGGCCTGATCGAACTTGGCCCTCCGCGCATCATCCTTGTCGCGCTTTGCATGATTGGCGTGACGATCTTTGCCCGTGAAGGGTTGACCGGCGCACGTGCGCAATTCCGGGATTTCAGAAACCGCAAATCCGGCGAGGCCCGCGCCCGCCGCACCGAAAAAGGGGGCGAAGCCATGCCCGAAGAAGCCACCGAAGTGCATGACAAACAGGAACTCTACTATCGGCGTTTCAACAAACGCCTGAGGGATCGACTGAAGCAGTTGATTACGCCGGACCTGATCGCCGAGCACAAGAAGGATCCGTTGGGTCATCACTCGGACGGGCTCGCACGGGTGCTGAACTATTTCCGAAGGGGCGAGATGGCGGACAAATACGTCATCCATCGAATGAAACCGGCCGAAGAGCGCTTTCGCATCATGGCGATTTCTGGCGAGCGTGGCCGCCCGCCGCGCGTCGTCGATGACCGGGAATACACGGACATCAAAGAAGCCTATCACGCGGTCTTCCTGCTGCGCGTCAACGATCTGATGGAAAGCTGAAATGACAGATGCAAGACTTTTTGGCTATGCCGATCCTCTGTGCGCGCAAGCTGGGAAATCCGTCGACTTCATGGTGTCCGCCGAGGGTACCACAGAGGTGAAGGCCGAGCTTGTTCGGCTGGTTCATGGCGATTTCAACCCCGACGGACCCGGCTTTATCGAAGAGCTTGTTGCGACGGACATTCCAACAACGCTGCCTGTCACCAGACAGTACACCCAGAACGGGTCATTTGCCCGCGTCGAAGATCCCGACGGGCAGCTTGCCCCGGACGGTGCGTTCACCGTTTTTGCGTTCATATGGCCGTCCATGCCCCAAGGGCGTCGTTCGGTGATCCTGAGCCGCTGGTCCGTCAATGACTCGCGGGGGTATGCACTGGGGATCACACCCGAAGGCAAGTTGGAATTCTGGGTGGGAGACGGCAAAGAGGTGGACCAGGTCACAGCCGATGCGCCACTGGTGCCAAAGGTCTGGGTGCTGGCCTGCGCCAGCTTCGATCCCGCCACAGGCGAGGCGCGCCTGCGTCAGATCGATGTGCAGAACGCTTGGAACAGTCACATCGGTCCAGTGACCCCTTACGATCACAACGCTCATGTGGTTGAAACCTTGCGCTGCAAGCCCGAACGGGCGGATGCCCCGTTTCTGATCGCGGGTGCCCATGAGGAAAACCCCGAGCGCGGCACGTTTGTCTCGCTGCATTTCAATGGCAAGCTCGACCGCTCAGGGCTGATCGGCCGAGCTTTGTCCGCCAATGAAATGGCCGCGCTCGCATCGGATGAGGCTCCGCACGATCCTGTTGCGTATTGGGACACCACTGCGGGCTACACCGACACTGGCATTGGCAACGTCATTCAGGACACCGGCCCACGTGGGTTGCATGCGGTGGGTGTCAACCGGCCCGTGCGCGCCATGACCGGTTGGAACTGGCAAGGGCGCGACGACAGTTTTCGCCTGAACCCCGCGCAGTATGGCGGCGTTGCCTATCACGATGACGCGTTGACCGATTGTGGCTGGACGCCGACGCTCAAGTGGACCCCTCCTGATGACCTGCGTTCAGGGGTCTACGCGCTGAAGGTTTCTGCAGGCGAAGCGGTGGACCGTATTCCGGTCATCATCCGCCCCGACAAACCGCGCGCCAAGATCGCGGTGTTGATGTCCACCTTCACCTATCTGGCCTATGCCAACGAACACCTCAGCTTCGAGGCCGCGATTGCCCAAGCCATTGTCGCGCATACGCCTGTGATCTCGGGCGACGACCTGGAATACAACAAGCTGCAGGAATTCGGCCTGTCGACCTATGACCATCACACCGACGGGGCGGGTGTCTGTTATTCCAGTTGGAAACGGCCAATCATCAACATCCGCCCCGGCTACCGCATGGCAGGAATGAACTTTCCCTGGGCGCTCCCGGCTGACTTGTCGCTGCTGTGGTGGTTGGAGCACGCAGGTTATGATTATGACCTGATCACCGACCATGATCTTGACCGTGAAGGCGCAGACGCTCTGCGTCCTTACAAGGCTGTGCTAAACTGTACGCACCCCGAGTATTATTCCGAAGGTATGTTGGACGCGACCGAAACCTATCTTTGCGAAGGTGGGCGCATCATGTACCTCGGCGGAAACGGTTATTACTGGGTCACTGCCACGTGTCCGGACGATCCGGCGTGCATTGAGGTGCGCAAGCTCGACAGCGGCTCGCGCGCTTGGCAGGCAGAACCTGGAGAGGGCTATTTGGCCAGCACCGGCGAACGTTCCGGTCTTTGGCGCAACCGAGGGCGGGCGCCGCAAAAGCTCGTGGGGCTGGGGTTCACGACCGAAGGCATGGATCGGTCCGAACCGTTCGAGAGAATGCCGGACAGCTTTCACAAGCGTGTCGCCTGGATATTTGACGGGATCGGAGACGAAGAGCTTATCGGCGATTTCGGTCTGGCCCTCGGCGGGGCTGCAGGTGTTGAACTGGACCGATATGATCTTGCTTTGGGAACGCCGCCACACACGCAGTTGCTGGCCGCGTCGATCAACCATACGGACAACTATCCGCTGGTATCTGAAGAGATCACCTACGCTTTTCCCGGGCGAGGAGGGTCCCAGGATCCGCAAGTGCGCGGCGACATGATCTATTTCACGACGCCAAACAACGGTGCGGTTTTTGCGGCCGGTTCCATCGCCTGGAGCCAGGCTTTACCCTGTCATGGTGGCGAGAACAACGTGGCCATCATCATGCGCAACCTGATCGACGCCTTCCAAAAAGATGGCGCATTGCCGGGTTCGGCCTATACTGGCGATGAAAAGCACTGGCGATAAAAGGTGGATTGCACAAGGGGGACACATGTATTCGCGGGTGAGCGCACTGTCCGATTTTTTGCTGAAACTTCAGGACAATTCCCGGCATCTCGATGTCGCGTCGCTCGTTGCGGATGCCGTGTCGGATCTTGCGGATATCCTTGGTTTTGACAGCGCCTGGTACGGTTGGGCGCAACTGGATCCGCAGGAAACCGTCATCCACGCCAACATGAGCCTGAACCTGCCAGCATCCTATTACGCGTCATGGCAGGCCATGGCAGACCAGGATGTGCTGGTCGAGCAGTTTCTGGAAGATCCAACCGGTGTGCCGACCTATGACAGGAGCGGCAATGTCCAGACCGACGGGATGGAGCATCTTGCCGATACCTTTGGGCTAAAGAAAATGGCCACCGCCATGTGCATCAGACCTGGGCGCGCAGCCTCGTTCTATCTGTCGGCTTATCGGTGTGGCCAGAATGCGCCCGCTTGGGACTTGGAAGACCGCGAGTTCCTGCAATGCGCCGTCAACAACATCTCTCAATCAGCGCGCAGCGCGGCCGCAAAAGAGTTGAGCAGTGGCTCGGGCGCATCGGTATCTGCCTATGTCAGCCGCCGGGGAAACATTGTCGTGGGCCTTGCCGAGATGCACGAACGATTTGGCCATCTTTGGTCGCGACGTGGTCACGATAGGTTACCCAGGCTTCTGATGGATTACATTGGTGCAGCGGGCGAGCATCTGCTGCCAGAGGAAGACCTTGTCATAAAATGCGAGCCTGGCCTTGGTCCACACGGCATGGACTGGCGAAAACTGTCGATCAGACCAATGAACAAACTTGACGTTCTGACACCCCGTGAGCGGGAAGTCGCACAGGCATTGGCGCAGGGCAAAACCCACAAGATGGTTGCCATCGATCTTGGGACGTCTCCGTCAACTGTTCGGAACCAAACCCAGGCTATCTACGGCAAACTCAACATTGGGAATCGAGCGGACTTGGCAAAATTGATCGCAGGGGGCTAGTGACCAACCGCTGGGCGCGTGTTCGGGTCCTTGTGCCTGACCGATGTGTTTGGCCCTTGGGGCCGTATGTCAGAGCACGCCATTCCCCACCGCAATCATGAATTCTGTTACGATGTTCGGCCAAAGTGCCATCGATCAACTCAGGTTTAACCAGTGACCAGAGATTTGCTCGGCTAGGGCAGCGAAGACCGGGCAACCGTGCTGCGCCGTGATGGGCGCAACCCGGTGTGATTGGCAGCCCAAAGCAGGTTCTAACGCGTGGGCAGCAGATCCTGGTTTCCGGCGGCGCTTAGAGCGTCTCCGTCAAGCTCATCTTCCGGAATGTGGCAGTGGATGACATGTCCAAAGCCCAGTTGCCGGGCCGGAGGCATGGTGCTGGCGCAGATATCATCCACGCGGCGCGGGCAGCGGCTTGCACCGAAACATCCAGCGCGTTGGTCACTTCATCGCACAAGATTACTTCGGGACTTGCAGCAAATGCGCACGCGACGCCGACGCGCTGCTTCTCTCCGCCCGACAGTTGCCCAGGAAAACGGTCGAGGTAGCGCTCGGGCAAGCGCACGGCCTGGAGCAGGTTTTTGGCCTTGTCTCGTGCAGCTTGTCCTTCCAGACCGAAGTAAAGCTGCAACGGAGCGCTCAGAATCTCGGCGATGGTCTGGCGCGGGTTGAGCGAGGCATCCGCGTTCTGAAAGCTCATCTGGACCTTGCGCAACGTCTCGCGATCACGACGGCTGACAGAGGCCGCAAGGTTTTCACCCTCGTTGAGCGTGATGGATCCGGCCCGAGGGCTCACCAGCCCTGCAATCGCACGTAGAATTTTCGATTTCCCCGAGCCAGATTCTCCCCCGATGCCAATGGTTTCGCCCGCGTTAAGCTCTAGCGACACACCGCGCAGGATCGGGGCACGGCGCCCGCCTTCGGCGGTGAACCCGATGGAGAGGTCTTCGATTTTGATCAATGGATCGGTTATGTCTGTCCCCTTAAACGGAGATGGCAGTGGCGCGGTGCTGATCAGGCTGCGCTGTTGCGCGACCATAAGACCCCAGTCCGGTGTCGGCGGGGTTGCGCCAAAGCCCAGAAAGCTGCGCGATGAGAAGGCCAGCAGCATCCGGATCCACTGCATCGCACCTTCGACAAACCGGGTGTCACTCAGGTACGGAAACATTTCGCGCGAGATGATCAGCCAGATTTTTTCACCGCGTGCGCGTGCGGTGGTCACATAGTCGCGGGTCGCGACTTGCATGGCGGCCCCCCGGACAACCCGCAGGATGGCGACGCCATAGAAAAAGCCCAAAGTCGGGATGATTGTGGCGGGCCCGGCACCGCCGATCGAGATGATCAGCAACAGGAACAGCGACCAGAGCATCGACAGGAAAGCAGCGACAATGCGCATCGAGTTTTCGTCTACGCGCCCACCGACGGCGCCAAAGAAAATCCCGGCAAACCCACCCCATAGTGTTGCAATGACAGCTGCAGCGAAGGTGACGGAAATGGCAAGGTAGCTACCATGGATGACGCGGGAGAATACGTCTTGGCCCAAGGAACCCGTTCCCATCCAGTGTTCGGCATTGGGGGCCAGCAGGATGGCGTCGGCGTTCTGCATTGTGGGGTTATAAGACGCGATAACAGGGGCCAGAAGTGCGATCAGTTCATGGAGCACGGTCAGACCCAGACCAATTGTGCCAGAGGGTTTCGAGACAATGGTTTGTATCAGGTTTACGCCCACTTAGATGACCGAAACAATCAGTGTGATGGTCTGAACTAGCGGCAGGTCACGGTCATGGATCGCCTCGATCATGAGCGTGCCAAGACCGGGAAATTGAATACCTTCTCGACCACCACAACGCCTGCCAGCAACCGTGCAATGCTCAGCTCGATCACGTTCAACGCGGGGATCATGGCGTTGGGCACCGCGTGGGGGGGGCGGTGTTCTGATCGAGAGCGCAGGGCCACGTGCTACCTCACCAACGCGGCGGATCGCGACGGGGGTTGTCCATCAACAAGAAGGACGGCTCATTCAAGTCAATTCAATGGGTGCGGCTATTCAATTGGCCAAACAGAACACGGGCGTGGCCTTGGCCGCGCTACCGTTTGTTGCAGAAGCGCTAAAGGCTGGTGCTTTGGTCGATGCTGGCCCGGGTAACTCTCTGGAAGGAAAGAACCACGGGTTCACGTTGCGACAGATCGAAAGCGTGCGGCCGATTGTGAAGAGGGTGGCGTATTGGTTGATTGAAAAATCGGACAAACATTGAGCGTGTCGCAACTTTGGGCTTTGAGAACTGATGCCCTTTGGCCATCTTGACGCATGAAAGGCTGGGCGGGCCTAGCGTCGTTTTTCTTGGCTCACACGCCTTTGACTGGCATGATAAATTCAAACAGATGATTTTTTATTGAGGGGCCGATATGAAAGTGTTCTTGGCGACTGCCTGTTTCGGTGTTTTGAGCTGCGGTGCAGCCTTGGCTCAGGATGGGGTTTCCTCTTGGGGCAACTCGGGAGACTGGGACATCATGGTTGATCCCGATGTGGGTCACGGATGTTTCATGCAAAAGAGTTTTGATGATGGCACCGTGGTGCAGGTGGGCGCAGTGCCGGACCGGCAAGGTGGGTTCTTTGCCGCCTTGAACGCGGCTTGGACCGAGATTACCGACGGGCAAGAGGGTGTTTTGACCTTTGATTTTGGTGACGCGAAATTTGCGGGCGATGCTCTTGGGGTCATCCGACATGGCGTTCCCGGAGGCTATGCGTTTTTTGACAACCCCAAGTTTGTCGACGAATTCGGAAAACGTAACGCCGTCAAGGTCACGGGAAAAAGCGGCCAGTCCATCGAGGTCGATCTGAAGGGAAGTCAAAAGGCCATAGCGGCGGTGCGGGCCTGCCAGGACGAACAGCCCAAGCAAGAGCCATAACCGTATGATCTATTGCAGACGGTCAGGTTTGCACGGTGTGCGCTCGGTTTGAACTTGACGGTTGCCGTCTTCCTGGCTGCGCACGCCGCCGACGTGCAGCTTGAACTTTGGCTCGGATAGTGTGCCTGACACCGAAAATGGCCAGGCGCTGCGGGCGAGGGGGCGGCCCACGGGGCGCGGTTCGGCCCGCAGGGCGATGGTGCCATTCTTCCAATCCACTCCGCCGGCCGCGACCAACTGAACGCTCTTGGTCTCGACCACGACCGCATCGGAAGAGATCTTGCCCGCACTGATCGCCAACGGGGCCACGGCACAGACGATATCGGTGTATCCCTGCTGCAACTCGCCGGAAAACAGCCAGGGGAATATGCCAAGACCGGCAAGCTCGATCAGGCTGGTCGAGATGTCGCCGTCTTGCATCGAGATCGTTGCCCGGCCAGACATGGTGTTGATGAATGCATCGATCGACGTGCGGTTGCCGCTGACGTTGAAATCGCCACGGAGCGTACCATGGGCCTGAATGCCCAGACCAACCGCGTCAAGTATCTTGCCGAAATCCCAGCCGCTTGTGGCCCCAGTAACCGTTAGTCGATCCGGCGCGTCCAGCAGGTTCATACCTGCACTGGCGCGGAAATACCCACCACCATAGTTCAGCTCTAACGGGCCAAGATCGGCTTTTCCGTCCTTGAAGGTGAGCGAACTTTCGACCTTGGAAATGCCCTGTTGCCCCACGATTTGGGCGATATTGACCAGGATTTCCAAATCGGTTTCCCGCAGCCGTCGGTCCAGATCAACGAATTTCTCTCCCTCTGGCAGAACCAGAGGCTGCACATCGCCATCCTCTTCTTCCTTGGCCAAAACCAAAGGCTGCACATCCCCCTTGCCGGGACCGTCCTCGATCAGCTTGTCCAGCTGAACAAAGGCTGCCACACCCTGTTGAAGGTCTTTCAAGTCCAGCTTCTCACTGCTGATCTTGCCTCGCACAAAGGGCGCACCGTCGTTGGGTTTGACGTCCAGTTGCGTTTCCAGCCGGGAACTGTCGACTGCCGCCTGTGCGTTCATACTAAGCGCCTTGTCCGCGCCCTTGACACTCAGCAGAAACTCCAACGGCCCGGCGTCCACCGGTTCAAGGTTCAAAGCCTCCAGAAAGGCGCGCGTTTCGGGAATGTCGAGATCAATTCCCAGCTCGGCCTGACCCAAATCCAGAACGCTGCCGGTCTTGGCATGGGCCTCAAGCGCCCAAATCTCGGTGTCTTGCGCGCTGGCCTGAAACTCGACAAGGCGCATATGGCCAGGCTCGTCGTCGACCTCGAAGCTGGCACTGACCCGACCGAATTGCGCGGCAACGTCTGGCCCCAATTCCCCGAGCAACAAAGAGGCAGGTGCCATCAAATCGCCTGCGAAAGCCAGGTCCTTGAGTTCGAGCAGGTTGTTGATTTCACCTTGCGATTTCAAATAGGGCGCGTCTAGTGGGCCAGCCTGGATTGAAATGTCTCGTATGGACAATGTGCCGTCTTCGGTGCGTCCAAACTTGCCCAAAGACACTGGTCCCAAACTGTCCAACCCCTGTTCAAAGGCGTTGGTGCCAAAATACATTTCACGCAATTCAAGCGTGCCCCGGTCGCCGACAAGCTCGACCCGAGCTTCTGTAAGTTTTAGATCGGCAATCTCGCGCGCGGTCGGGGGCGGGGCACCTTCCGGGTGCAAGCGAGCGGCCAGTTTGATGTCGATGTCGTCGCCGCCCACGATATCCCCAATCGAACCGCTGGCCTCCAGCCGCTGACCCTCGCTCAGGTCAATGACCGTTTGCGTGTCCGAGATGTGAAGCTTGCCCCCCTGATTGAGCATCTGGGCCGAAAAGGTGCCTGTTCCGTCCAGAACAGGATCAAGCCGCAATACCTCAAGGAAATCGGCAAAGGACCCGGTGTCGAGTGTCAGTTCGGCCGAGTATCCACCGCCTTGATCAAGCGGGATCGGGGTGCCGTCAAAGGTCAGTTTTACATCGCCAAATGACGCACGTGTGGTGAAATCGGCCCCAACTGGGAACTTGGCATCGATCAGGAAATCCTGGCCATTGACGCCGCCCTTCCCGGTGACCAGCTTGAGTTGTCCGTCCTGTTCTTGAGTAAGCGAGAGCACTTCGATCTCAAAGTCGAAGGTGAAGCCTGTGATCTCGTTTGTTCGGATTAGGGTGATGTTCGAAAACGCCACCGTTTTGTCCGCCAAAAATTCTAGAATACCGCCGTTTTTCTGCTCATCCGGGGTCTCTTCGCGGTTGTTGATGCTTGCGGTTTCCCGTTCGGACCAGGATTTGCGACCGTCCGCCAGATGCAACAGGTTCACGCCCAATCCATCGACGATCAGGTTGTCGAACTCAATGTTGCCTTGCGCCAACAGCAGCAAGTCCAACTCCAGTTCCAACAGGCTGAGTTCGGCCAGGTTCTGGTCGGGGATGTTTTCGCTGGGGATTTCGACGCCCGAGACATAAATCGCGCTTACGACGCCAGGGTTCAGGCGGACGTCGCCGTTTATGACAACAGATTGACCCATCTGGTCCGACAGGATGCCGGCAACCAGATCCTTGCGAAATCCGGAAAAGAGCGAAGCGGCGAGAACCATCCACAGCAGGCCAAAGACAATTGCGCTGGTGACAACAAGCCAAAGGGAAATGCGATAAAATCTATGTAGCATGTCAGCATCCGGTCAGCAGTTCGTGCAATCAGGCACGAGCAGTTTGAAACTCAAAACTCAGCACGAAGTATTGGCAGGTGCCGGACCAGAATATCCGCTTTCATACAAAAATAAAGATTTTTCAATTTGTTGCCATGCCCCCGGTCCGTGACCCGGCCCGGGGGCATGGGCTGATCAGCTTGCAAACAGCGCTTTGAGCTCTTGCAGCTTGGCGTCAAACGTCTCGGGCGAGGCTTTGATGTCGGCCAGGATTTTGAGAACCGAATCTTTGGTGTCCTGCGACAACGCACTGCCCTGAACCGCCAAAACAAGCGCGTCGTAGTTGAAGCCATCCTTGGTCAGGATGCCGGTGTCCTGCATGCTTTGGACCCATTTTTCGCCATCATTGGCCAGGCTTGCGACCTGCTCCGAGGCTGCATTGGCCAAATCGGTTGCAGCTGTGGTGGCCTGATCCGCCGCCTCGGTCGCGGCTTCGGTGGCTTGTTCAACGGCCTCGGTTGCGGCGTCAGTGGCCTGTTGTGCCACGTCAGCTGCCTGTTCGGTCGCCGTTGCAACGGCGTCCTCGGCTGCGTCACGCGCGGCATCTGCCGCATCACTGAGCGCGTTACCCGCATCTTGGGCGGCACTTTCCAGCCGCTCTGCCGGTGTGGGTTCCGGTTGGTTCATAAAATAATAAGCTGCGCCGCCACCGACGATGACAATAGCAGCAATAACAAGGATACGAGACATCACATGATCTCCTGAAGAAACAGATGCTACCCAGATGGGTCATTCTGCCCCAAGGGTCCAGCATGTTAGGAAAATTGTCATGCAATCACAACATTTGGGCCAATTTCCGCAAGTTTTGCGTGTATGGCGCGGCGGGATTTCGCCCGGTGATAAAGGTGAGGGGGAATTCCCCTATACTTTGCGCGTGGTGGCCCGGCTTACCAGTTTCACGTCACATTGGACTTGCGTCGGCGGCGTTGTCTGATCGGCAATGGCGCGGGTGATCTCTTCGCCTGCAAGTCTTCCGATGGTTTGCGCGGGAATGCGGATCGTGGTCAGCGCGGGCTCCATCTCCTCAGATCCTTTGAAATCGCCGATCCCGATCACCGACAGATCGTCGGGAACGACCAGCCCAAGCTTAAGCGCGGCATAGATCGCGCCCTGAGCGATGACATCATTGCCGCACAAAAGCGCCGTGGGACGGGGGCCGTGTTCGAGCATCTCGCAGGCGGCTGCCTTGGCCTGTTGCAGGCTGTATGGCGCTTCGCTCTGCCAGGTGTCGGGCACAGAAATGTCGTTCTGTTCCAGAGTGCGCATGGCACCTTTCAAGCGATCTCCGGCGCGGTCGTTGCCTTGAGTCGGCGGAAACACGGTGCCAATTTCACGGTGCCCCAAGTCAAGCAGATGTTGCGCGGCCATGGCACCAGCCTTTTGATTGTCGGCCCCGATGCAGGCAATCGGGGCGCTGTCCGAGAAGTTCCAGATCGCGATCACGGGCACACCTTGCTGGTCGAGCAGTTGAAAGGTCTCATCGTGATGATCCAGCCCGATAAGGGCAACACCATCTACACGGTGCTCCAGCAATTTTCGCAAAACGCCATATTCGGCCTCAAGGTCATACCCGTGCGAGGCGATGAGGATGGTGAATCCCTCGGCCTCAACCGCGCTTGAAAAGGCCTGGATCACTTCGGCAAAGATTGCATGGTTGATGGTGGGCACGATCAGTCCAATGGTGGCGGACCGTTTCCCATGCATCGCCTGGGCGGCACGGTTACGGATGTAACCAAGCTTGCGAACCGCCCGATCAATCTTTTTCCGAGTCGCAAGATTGACCAAACCCGGGTGGTTGAAGCTGCGTGAGACAGTTGACGGTGACACCTTTGCGGCCTTTGCAACAGCCACAATGTCTACCTTAGGTGATTGTTTTGGCGTCATTAAACTGGCCTCTTCAGGTTATTTTATGAAAACATTTGCAATACTATTTTCATCCCATACCCTAACTTGTCAACAAAGCTGTGCATCGCATTGCTGACGACCTGTCCACTCACTGGACAGACGGGTTGGGAGGCCCCGGAATGGAATTTATCTACTACTTTGGCGATGTCTTTTCGCCGCTCTCATTTGCCCTACTGCTGGGGGGAACGATCGGGGGGCTCATCCTTGGGGCAACACCCGGATTGTCACCCACAATGGCCGTGGCACTGCTCATCCCCTTCACCTTTCAACTTGAGGCGGTACAGGGCCTGATCCTGCTGGGGGCGGCCTATACCTCGACTGTGGCTGGGGGCGCTGTGAGTGCCATTCTGCTCAAGATCCCCGGTGCACCGGCCAATATCGCAACGACCCTCGACGGGCACACGATGGCGAAGAAGGGGCAGGGCGCGCGGGCACTGCAACTGTCGTTCCTGGCCTCAGCTGTGGGTGGCGTGTTCGGTGTCCTCTTGCTGATTTTCCTGACGCCTGTGCTGGCCCAATGGGCGCTGGCGTTTGGTCCGTCGCATCTGTTCTGGCTCGCTATTCTCGGCGTCACCGTCATTGGCTCACTCGACAGTGACTCGGTGGTCAAAGGCCTGCTCTCCGGCTGTATCGGTCTGTGGCTCGCCACCATCGGGTTCGATGACATCATGGGCGCGCAGCGGTTCATCTTTCACCCCTCGCTTGGGGGCGGGATCAACATCATCGCCGCTCTGATCGGTCTGTTTGCGATCCCGCAGGTGCTGACCATGTTTGCCAAGGGACGCAAAACCCAAGGTGCCGAGGTGATCGAGGTTCAGAAGCATTCCGTCGGCAAGGCCGCGGGAGAGTTGGTACGCAATCCCCGTGCTTTGACCATCGGCACCATAACCGGTTCGATCATTGGCTTGATCCCAGGTGTCGGTGGTCAGATCGCTGGCCTGGTTGCTTATGACCAAACCAAAAAGTTCAGCCCCGATCAGGACAAGTTCGGCACCGGCCACCCCGAGGGCGTGATCGCGGCCGAAAGCGCCAACAACGCCATGGTCGGCCCCTCGCTGGTGCCGCTGCTGACCCTGTCGATCCCTGGCAGCCCGACGGCCGCAGTTTTGCTAGGCGGTCTGCTGATCCACGGGATCTTCCCAGGCACGGACCTGTTCGACAACCACCCCGATGTGGCCTGGACCTTCATCAACTCGATGCTGATCGGTCAAATCCTGATGTGCATATTTGGCTTGTACGTCGCTGGCCTTGCCGCCCGCGTCGCTCAAGTGCCGCAGTCGGTCATGGCCGCCGTGGTTTTGGGGCTGTCGGTCTTTGGCGCCTATTCGGTGCAAAGCTCGATGGGTGACGTTTATGTCATGGCCTGCCTTGGCGTGATGATGTTCTTCCTTGAGCGGTACGGTTTCTCGGCGGCGCCGCTGGTGCTTGGCCTGATCCTGGGTCCGATTGCCGAGGCAAACTTTATCCAAGGCTCGATGATCGCCAACGCCAGTGTTGGCATGGGCCCGTACTTCCTGGGCGGTCCGCTCAACATCTTCCTGATGGTCGTGGTCGCGGCCTCCGTCGCCTATTCGGTCTGGACTGAGCTGCGCACCCGCAAAGTTCAAAACGCAGTCGAGGTGCAATCATGAGCCGCACACAACACATCATCCCGTCAGGTATCATCTTTGCGGTCGGCTGCTGGATCGCCTGGATCAGCTACACTCAACAACCCGCCGAGGCATTCCTGTTCCCACGCCTGATCTCATCTGTCTTTGTGGTGCTCGCGGCCTGGACATTCGGCAAGGCCTTGATGGGCCTCAGCCGGGTCGGCACGGGGGTGTCCCGCACCATGATCATCAATCTGGTGCCGGGGCTGGTGGTCGCGCTGATCTATATCTTCTGGGCCGCCAAGACTTTTGGGTTTTACACCGCCACCACCGTGGCCTTCTTCATCCTGCTTTCGCTCTATGATCCTGCGCCCCACAACGAGGCGCGCACTTGGGTCAAACGAGCGGTGATCACCGCAGGGTTCATCGCCGTGATGTACGGGCTCTTTGCCATGCTGCTCAAGGTCTACACACCACGTGAAATTCTATTCTGACCGCGACGAACGCGGCTGAGTTCCAAGGGAGGAAACACTCATGATGAAAAACTGGATTGCAGGGGCCGCTGTGGCCTTGATGGGACTGACGGGGGGCGCGATGGCGCAAGATTACCCTGACCGTCCGTTGATGATGATGGTGTCTTATGGCGCAGGTGGTGCCACAGACTTCCAGGCGCGGATCGTTACTATGACCGCTGGCAACGAAGATGCACTTGGCATGCCGATCGCCATCATCAACAAGCCGGGCGCCGGTGGGCGCGTTGGCTGGAACTGGTTCGCGACGCAAGCGGATGCAGATGGCTACACTCTGGGCGCGTATAACGTGCCGCACTTTATCGCGCAGTCGATCAAGGGCGGGGTGCAGTATTCCACCGACAGCTTCGAACCCATCGCCAACTGGGGCGCAGACCCGGCGGTGTTCGTGGTTGCCGCCGACAGCGAGTTCAACTCGATGGATGATGTTGTGGCCTTTGCCAAGGAAAACCCCGGCAAGCTGACATTCTCGGGCGCGGGCCTGTTTGTGGGGCATCACATTGCCGCGCTGCAGATCGAAAAGGCCGCAGGCGTGAAAATGGCATACATCCCCACCAAAGGTGGCGGTGCGGCTGCGATGAAGGCTGTGATCGCGGGTGAAGTCATGGGCGGTGTCAACAACCTGTCCGATGCCTTCCGCGCGCAAGAGGCAGGCAACGTCAAGATCCTGGGCGTGGCCGATCTGGAGCGCAGCACTTTCTTGCCGGATGTCCCGACGATGAAAGAGCAGGGCCTGGATGTCGACAACTCATCCGTGAACTTCCGCGGCGTGATGGTCCCTAAAGGCACCCCGCCCGAGGTGATCGAGCGTCTAGCTGCAACCGTGCCTGCGATGTTTGAGAACAGCCGTGTCGCCAAGAAGATGAAGGCAGGCGGATCGCCCATGCACATCATGACCCGTGACGAGGTGATCGAGATGTGGGCCGCACGTGAGCAGACTTTGAAAGAACTGCTGGCGGGTCTCTAACCCCAACTCCCCGAGAGAGGCGGCGGATGCGCCGCGTGCCGCTGCCGCCTCTCCATTGGATTATGACAGGACACTTACCTATGAATGCTCATGATGATCTTGGCTTGATTGAGGCGATTGTCGCCCGCGCACGGGCCGCACAGGCAGCCTATGAGGAAGGCGCTGATCAGGCGCGCTATGATCGGGCCGCGCAGGCTGCTGGTTGGGCCATCATGGAACCCACCCGCAACCGGACGCTCGCGGAATTGGCCGTGAAAACCACCGGATTGGGCAATGTGCCCGACAAGATCATCAAGAACCACCGCAAGACGCTAGGCTTGCTTCGCGACATCGCAGAGGCACAGACGCATGGCGTAATCAGCGACGATCCCGCCACCGGGATTACCGAGATTGTACGTCCCGTCGGTGTTGTGGGTGCGGTTGTTCCCTCGACCAACCCGGCGGCGACCCCAGCAAACAACATCATCAATGCGCTGAAAGGCGGCAACGCCATCATCGTGGCCCCGTCGCCCAAAGGCGTCGCCAGCTGCGAGCTATTGCTCGACTACATCCACGCCGAGTTCGACAAGGTCGGATTGGACCGTGATCTGGTCCAGATGGTTCCTGCGCCGGGCTCCAAGGCCAAGACGCAAGCCTTGATGGAAGCCTGCGACCGGGTGATCTGCACCGGCAGTCAGAACAACGTCCACCGCGCACAGACTGCAGGGACCCCGGCTGTGGCCGTGGGGGCAGGGAATGTGATCACCATCGTGGATGAGACCGCCGATTTGCAGGCGGCGGCGGAAAAGATCACCGCCTCCAAGACCTTCGACAACGCCACATCCTGTTCGTCCGAGAATGCGGCCGTGGTTGTGGATGCGGTCTATGACGCCTTTGTAGGTGAGATGGCCAAAGCAGGCGGCGCGCTGGTGCCAGCCGATCAGGCCGATACGATCATTGGCAAGCTCTGGCCTGATGGGCATCTGAACCGTGAGGTTATCGCGCAGGACGCTGACAAGATGCTGCTCGCCCTCGGCATGGGCGATCAGGTTCCCGCCGAAACCAAATTCATCGCGGTGGAGACCGACGGCATCGGCGCCGATCACCCGCTGAGCGGCGAGAAGCTGAGCCGAGTTCTGGCGCTCTACCGGGCCAGCGATTATGAGGCTGCGGTTGAGACTGCCAAGCGGGTGCTCAATTATCAAGGCGCAGGCCATTCGGTCGGCATCCATACCGCGCAAGACGCGCGCGCCGTGGAATTGGGCCGCTCGATGCCCACATGCCGCGTGATCGTCAACCAGGCGCATACTTTTGCCACCGGCGGCTCATTCACCAATGGCATGCCATTCTCGCTTTCGATGGGGTGTGGCAGCTGGGGTGGCAATTCCATCGATGACAACCTGCATTGGCGGCATTTCATTCAGACCACCAAGGTTATCCGCGAAATCCCCGCGCGTGAGCCGTCGCTTGACGATGTGTTCGGTGCCTACTGGGCCGAGGCAGGCAAATGAGTGTCGGTAAGAACCACCCGCCCAAGGGGACAATCCGCGACTGGGTTGATGCCCGCGCCGACAGCGGTGGCGAAGGGTTCGTCTTCCCCGAAGGGGAGGCTGCGCTGCGCTGGTACGAGTTGCGCTTGACCGCGCGCCGTATCGCGCAGGATCTGACTGCGCGTGGCATTCAGCCGGGCGAAAGCGTGGCGCTGATGATGCCCAATGGGCGTGCTGCCGTCGAGGTGCTGTTTGGCGTTCTCTATGGCGGCTTCCGGGCCACCATGATCAACCTGGTGGCCGGGAATGAGGCGATCACCTATGCGTTGGATCACAGCGGTGCGCGTTTTGCCTTTGTCGGTCCAGATCAGCAGAACCTGTTTGCGGCCACAACACCCGGCAACGTGCAGCCGCTCGACCCCTCGCGCCTTGGCGATGGAGACGAGGTCAAACTGCACAAGGTGGCACCGGACAGTCACGCATTGCTGATGTATACCTCGGGCACGACGGGCAAGCCCAAGGGTGTGGTTCACACCCAAGCCAGCCTGCTTGCAGGGGGCTGGACGACTGCGGTGGCTCATGCGTTGACGCCTGAGGATCGCGGACTGTGCGTGCTGCCGATCTATCACATCAATGGGCTTTGCGTGACTGTCATGGGGGCGCTGGTGTCGGGTGGATCGCTGGCGATGTGTTCGAAATTCTCGGCCTCGCGCTTTTGGAGGCACTGCGAGGAGGGCGAGGCGACCTGGTTCTCGGTCGTGCCGACGATCATCTCACATTTGCTGGCTTCGGAAACCGACCCGGACGCGGCCACACGGGATCGTCTACGGTTTGGTCGCTCAGCCTCATCGGCCCTGGCCCCAGACGTGCAGCGCGCGTTTGAGGCGCGGTTCGAGGTTCCGATCATCGAAACCATGGGACTGACGGAAACCGCAGCACAGATACTGTCGAACCCGATGCCACCGGGCGTGCGCAAGATCGGCTCACCCGGCTGTGCTTACGGCAATGAGATTGCTATATTTGGTAACGATCTCAAACCTGTATCTGCCGGAGTTGAGGGAGAGCTCGTGGTGCGTGGCCCCAATGTCATGCTGGAATACCTCAACAACCCTGACGCCACGCGCGACACGTTCACTCCAGACGGATGGCTGCGAACGGGCGATCTGGGGCGGCAGGATGAGGACGGATATGTGTTTGTCACCGGTCGGCTTAAGGAACTGATCATCAAGGGCGGCGAAAACATCGCTCCGCGTGAGATCGACGAGGCGCTTTACACCCACCCCGATGTGGTCGAGGCCGCCGCCTTTGCTCGGCCCTGCAAATCCTATGGCGAGTTGGTTGAGGCAGCGGTTAAACTCCGCGACGGGTCAGACCAGACCGAAGACAGTCTACGCGCGCTGTGCAAATCTAAGGTGGGTGCGTTCAAAGCGCCGGACCGGGTGCACATTCTGGATGATCTGCCCAAAGGCCCCTCGGGCAAGATCCAAAGGCGTCTGCTCGTTGACATGACCGTTTCCGACGCTTGAAGCGGGAACGGATCGAGCAGCCCCCTTTCTCGTCTGCCAGAGCGGGAAAGGGGCATTACAACAAGACATCCTCGACAATCAGAGAAAAGAGCTGTGATTTGCCGCTGACGCCCGCCTTGCGGTAAATGGCGGTGCATTGCGCCTTGACCGTGCCCTCACGTGTGTTTCTGAGCTGGCCAATCTCGGCAATCGACTGGCCCTTGAGCAGAAACCAGGCCACCTCGGTTTCCGCAGCGGTCAAATCGAGCGTCTGGAAATACTCATCCACCGCCGAGGTGAACTCTCCCGAGGTCAGGCGACGCGCGTTTTCGGCCCGCTTCATCTCACGGCTGGCGACGCGGGCCAATTGAATGCCCAGGACAGCGCCCAGGATAAGACCAAGGCTGGCGCCGATCTCTACCAACTCACGCATCTGCCAACGCAGGGGCAGGGTCGGCAGGCCCAGGATCGAGGCCAGGATCTCCCACAGAAAGTACGCGCCGCACAGGGTTTGAACGGTCACCAGGATCCATACGAGGGCAGGGTGTTTCAGCACGGGCACTTACCGGTTCTTCGGCCGGTTCTTCGTCCGGGGCTTTCTGTGAACAGGATCATCTCAATTCTGCGACGCGCCGCCGCCTCCCTGTCCGTCAGATCCGCCGGGGCCACCCTGGCCACCCGGACTGCCCGCACCATCGGGACCGCCTGAGCCGCCAGGAGCGCCCCTCCCGCCAGGACCAGTGCGACCTGAATCGCCAGGGCCCGTGCCGTGGACAGGCTGCGGATCTGTGCCAACAGAGGGCGACGACGGTGTCTCAGTCGAACCATCAGAGCTGCGCAGGGGGAACACACGATCGCGCAGGATCTCTCCGGTGGTCCGATTGAGCACAATCTCGCGAAGGTGCCCTTCGGTGGTGGCGGTGATCAGGATACGGCCCAGCCAGGTGCGGCTGACCTCGGTCACGGCATAGCCTTCGGTCTGCAGACGCGACACCATAGGTTGGGCGATATCAGGTGTCTGGCTTGCAGTCTGGGCCGCCGCTGGTTGATGCGCAAGCATCAGCAGCAACAATGCGGTCGAGGTCAGGCGCGGCACGGGATGTGTTCCTTTATTGTCATCCGCCGAACGTACAGCACTTTGCAAAAGACAGGAAATCCCTCATTGCGGGCAACACGTTGAAAATCCGGGGATCATCCGCGGCCCAAGGGGGTGTTTTGCGTCAAGCTGTGATTGATGTGCGGCGCAGGTGATCCGCTGCGCCGCACGAGACAGAGCGGGGCTTACTCGTCACCTCCCGGTGCACCGTCACCACCTGCACCCGCTCCACCGGGACCTCCTTCACCGCCGCGACCTTCGCCTCCTCGACCTTCGCCGCCACGACCTTCACCACCTGCGTCTGCGACTTCGGCTCCTTCGCCACGTGAGCCGCCATCCCGACCACCACCGCCGACCGCTTCACCGCGATCTCGTCCACCGCGTGGCGCAATGCCTTGGTCGGCCAACTGATCCCCAATGTTCTGACGGTCTTCTTCGCTCAGGCTGGATATGTCGATGTCGGTGATCGAAACCGTTTCCCCTGTGGTTGTATCAACCACACTGGGAGCCTCTCCGCGCTCGCGTCCGCCTCGTGGTGCAATGCCTTGATCGGCCAACTGGTCGCCGATGTTCTGGCGATCCTCTTCACTGAGGCTTGCGATGTCGATCTCGGTGATCGAAACCGTTTCGCCAGTGGTCGGATCGACAACCGTGGGCGGTTCGGATGCAAAGCTGCTCAATGATGTGGCCAGCAGAGCGGCCGCAGCCAGCGAGAGGGTCAGTTGGCTGAATGTCAGGGAACTCATGATCTTACCTCGTGTACTGTTTGAACTTTTGCATCCCGTCTTGGGCTGCATGAATTCACCTAGAGGCATCAAAGCCCGCCCTGATATTGGAGAAAAGGCAGGTTCCGGGGCGCATAAACCAAAGTCGTATGTGGTTTGTCGATTGGGTGAATGCTGGTAGTGATCTGAAAGATATGAATATTTTCGGAGATTCTCCGGAAAAGAAAAAAGGCGCCCGATTGGGGCGCCTTTTTCTGTATTGATTTGCCTGGGCCTTAGCTGACTTTGGACATCCGTTTGCGTTCGTGAGGGTCCAGGTAGCGTTTGCGCAGGCGCACGGAGTTTGGCGTCACCTCAACCAGCTCGTCGTCGTTGATGTAGGCAATCGCCTCTTCCAGAGACAAGGTCATTGGCGTGGTCAACCGAACGGCATCATCAGTGCCCGAGGCGCGCACGTTGGTCAGTTTCTTACCCTTGAGCGGGTTCACTTCCAGATCGTTGTTGCGCGAGTGCTCGCCGATGATCATGCCCGTATAGACATCCGCCTGAGCGCCGATCATCATCTTGCCACGCTCTTCGAGGTTCCACAGCGCAAAGGCAACCGATGTGCCGTTCTCCATCGAAATCAACACGCCAGCACGGCGGCCCGGGATCGAACCCTTGTGGGCGGTCCAGCCGTGGAAGACGCGGTTCAGAACGCCGGTGCCGCGGGTGTCGGTCAGAAATTCACCGTGATAGCCGATCAGACCACGCGACGGGACATGTGCGATGATGCGGGTCTTGCCAGCACCTGCGGGACGCATTTCGACCAATTCACCTTTGCGCGCACCGGTCAGTTTTTCGATCACTGCGCCGGAATATTCGTCATCAACGTCGATGGTGGCCTCTTCGACCGGCTCCATGCGAACGCCTTCTTCCTCGCGCATGATCACCTGCGGACGCGAGATCGACAATTCGAACCCTTCGCGGCGCATGTTTTCGATCAGAACGCCCATTTGCAGTTCACCGCGGCCCGAAACCTCGAACGCATCGCCGCCGGGGGTGTCGGCGATTTTGATGGCGACGTTGGACTCTGCCTCTTTCATCAGGCGGTCACGGATCACGCGCGACTGCACCTTTTTCCCGTCACGGCCTGCCAGCGGGCTGTCATTGATGCCAAAGGTTACGGTGATGGTAGGCGGGTCGATGGGCTGTGCGTCCAGAGGCTCGTCCACGGCCAGGGCGCAGATGGTGTCGGCCACGGTGGCTTTGGCCATGCCTGCGATGGAGACGATGTCGCCGGCCTGTGCTTCTTCGATGTCCTGCTGGGCTAGACCGCGGAACGCCTGGATCTTGGTGACGCGGAACTGCTCGATCTTCTGGCCGATGCGGGTCAGGGCCTGCACGGTTGCACCAACTTTGAGCGTGCCGGATTCAACGCGACCCGTCAGGATGCGGCCCACAAAGGGGTCGGAACCCAGGGTGGTGGCCAGCATGCGGAAATCTTCGTCCTGACGCTTGATCTGCTTGGGTTCTGGCACGTGGTTCACGATCAGGTTGAACAGCGCGTGCAGATCCTTGCGAGGCCCATCCAGCTCGGCATCGGCCCAGCCGTTTCTACCGCTCGCGTACATATGCGGGAAATCCAGCTGATCCTCGTCCGCGTCGAGCGACGCAAAGAGGTCAAAACACTCGTCCAGCGCGCGGTCAGGCTCGGCATCCGGCTTGTCGACCTTGTTCAGCACCACGATCGGGCGCAGGCCCAGGGCCAGCGCCTTGGACGTCACAAATTTGGTCTGCGGCATCGGGCCTTCGGCGGCATCCACCAACAGGACAACACCGTCCACCATCGACAGGATCCGCTCAACCTCGCCGCCGAAATCGGCGTGGCCGGGGGTGTCAACGATGTTGATCCGGGTGCCTTTCCATTCGACGGACGTGGGCTTGGCAAAGATGGTGATGCCGCGCTCGCGTTCCAGGTCGTTGCTGTCCATGGCACGCTCGGCCACGGCCTGATTTTCCCGGAATGCGCCGGATTGTTTGAGAAGCTCGTCAACCAGGGTCGTCTTGCCGTGGTCAACGTGAGCAATGATTGCGATGTTACGCATGTCCATGAGAGGTCAGCCTTTGAACGGAGAGTTGCCGCGCGCATACAGTGCTGCGGCGCAATATACCAGCGAAAAGACGCAAGCCTTAATGGCTGGCGGAATTCGAGAACAGATGGATGATCAGGATGCCGGAAATGATCATACCCAGGCCCAAAACGGCGGGCCAATCCAGATGCTGGCCAAAGACAAGGTAGCCGATCAGCGCGATCAACACGATGCCCAGCCCCGACCACATTGCATAGACAATGCCAACCGGCATGTGGCGCAGCGTGATGGACATGAAGTAGAACGCAAAACCATACCCAATCACCACGATCACCGATGGCCACAACCGGGTGAATTGTTGGCTGGCTTGCAGGGCCGTTGTGCCGATGGTTTCGGCAATGACGGCGATCAGCAGAAAGAAATAGGCCTGGGGCATGGGGGTATCCACAAAGAGGGCAGGGATAGGGAAGAGAACTCGGGCCCTGGGGCCGATTTATTGCGTGTTAATCACGAATCCCATTTGTTGAGCAACTGGATTTGCAACGCGTGAATTTTGTGCAATTTCAGCACACAACACATCATAGCGACCTTGGTCCGGGATACCCGACTTTGAAATGGTAAGAGCGGTGCCTATATTGGTTATCGTTATGTGTTTGTTTTGAAAGGTTCACGTTATGACACCATTTGCAAAGAAGATTATTCTTGCGTCGTCTCTGCTGGCTGCGGTCGGCTGGGTTGTTAGCGCGGCTTCGGTATAGACCCGGCAAGGGCCGATCTTGGTCCATTGCATGCGCTAATCCACTACGCAGACGTCAACGAATGTAGGAAGCGGGGACCGTTTTGGCCCCCGTTTTTCTTTGAGAAATCGCGAGCTTTATGCACACTGTGAATAGTTGATCACTTTCGGAGGGGAGACCGAATTGAGACGTTCTATTCTCGCAGTGCTTTTTTCTTTTGGGATGGTGACACAAGGCGCCGCCCAGTATTTTGGACATGAATACGAGGGCACCCAGGCGCCTGTACGAGAGGGAGAACAGCCAGTGATCCCGCTCGATACGGGTGATCCATCGTACAACGCCTGGCAGACACCGCTTCCCAGCTTTGAAGGGGAGCGAGAGGGGCGAACGCCGGGCCTGACCAATCCCGCCAGGTTCTTTGGTCAAGGCTACATGCAACTCCCGACATTCCTGCATCAACCTTTGGCATTCACGCCCGAAGACCTTGCTGTCGGAAACGTCGATGTAGCCATCATGGGGGCCTTTACCGATATGGGTGGCGGAGCGCGTGGGGCGTCGCGCGGGCCAAATGCGGTGCGCAATTCGTCGATCTATCTGGGATACGGCGCACGCCAGCCGCATATGCATGTGATGGTCGATCCGCTGCAGGAAATGGTCGTGGTCGATTACGGCAATGCCCCGAACGACATGATGAGCACCGAACGGACGATCCATGCGGTCCGTTCGTTTGTCCGACAGGTGGTCGAGGTGCAGCATGAAGACGGTCGCCGTGTGATCCCCTTTATCATCGGTGGGGATCATTCGCTGATGTACCCGGATGTTGCCGCGCTGACTGATGTTTATGGCAAGGGCAACGTGGGGGTCGTGCATTTTGACGCGCACTATGACGCGGGAAAATATGGGATGGGGCATCTGATAAATCACGGGATGCCGGTCTATCGCCTGATCGAAGAAGGCCTGGTGGAAGGCAGGAACTTTATCCAGGTTGCCTTGCGCGGCTATTACCCTGACGAAAAGGCATTCGAATGGATGCGAGAGAACGAGTTCCGCTATCACACCATGGCCGAGATCGAACAGCGCGGCTGGAATGATGTGATGGAGATCGTGATTGCCGAGGCCAACGATGGTCCGGAATACATGTACATCTCATTCGACATCGACACGCTGGACCCGGCCTTTGTGCCCGGCACCGGCACACCGGAACCCGGTGGCCTGATGCCACGTGAGGTGTTTCCGATCATTCGCCGCCTGTGCGCGGAATCCAATGTGGTCGGGTTTGAGTTGGTGGAACTGGCCCCATTGATGGACCCGACCTATGTTTCGGCATTGAACGCCAACCGTGTCATTCGGGAATGCCTGACCGGTATTGCCATGCGCAAGAAGGGCATCACTGAACCAGACTACAAGAGCCCGCTGACGGTCAGCCATGGTCAGAACGACAATTAAGGCGTTATCGACAGCCGTGCTGGTTCTGGTTGCCCAGCACGGCGCACCGCACGCTGAGCCACTGCAATCGACGTGGAAAGACTTGCGCAAAGAAAGGCCTGCCGAATGCCTGGCCTTTCTGGAACAGTATCTGGCTGATCCCGATTGTGCCCGACAAGCCCTGATGGCAAGAATGATTGCAAAACGGATCGCCCAGTGCACGTCGGGTGACAGTTCGCTGGACGGAAAGACCATCACCATTGCGGGGTACGCACATCCCTTTGAATTGGAGTTCAATGGCGTCAAAGAGTTCCTTTTGATCCCGCGAATGCCGCAGGCGTGTCGGCACCCACCGCCGCCATTGCCAGATCAGATCATTTCAGTGGAATTCCCGGACGGTCTGGACATAAACCTTGATCCGGTCTGGGTGACTGGCATTTTACGAGTACGAACGGGCAAGACCCATCTCGCGCCGTTCAGCTACTTTCTTGAGGCAACCAGCGTCGCACCAGCCCTGATCCCCGATGTGCCGGAAAGCGGGTGAGGTCTTCCCCTGATCAGGCTGTCTGCAACTTGTCGAAATGCGCCAAGAGCTGCGGGCGGAGCCAAGCCCAAAGGTCCGGCGCACCGCGTTTGACCGGCACGCCCACGCGCTGATCAATCTGTTCCAACGTGACATTGTATTCCACCCAGCTACCACCACCGTTTTCCAGATTGGCAATCGGGGTTTGTACCCGGTCGACCGATTTGGCGAATTGCGCGTCCGGTGTTTCAGCACCCTCGAACTCGTGCCACAGCCTATGCAGGTCTTGGTACTGGTTCTGAGGCAACAGTCCAAACAGTCGCTCGGCCGCGGCCTCTTCCTTGGCGGCCATGGCGGCGTGATCGACCTGACCATGGATAGGCGCGTCGCCTGCGTCGATCTCGACAATGTCATGGATCAGCAGCATGCGCAGGACGCGGTCGATTTGCACATCCTGTCCGGCCTGATCCGCCAGCACCATCGCATAGAGCATGATGTGCCACGAGTGCTCAGCAGAGTTTTCAAAGCGGGAATCATCGATCAACCGCGAGGCCCGATAGATGGATTTGAGTTGATCCGCTTCGGCCAGGAAGGTCAGCCATTGCGGCACAAGCCCTGTTTCAGCGGCATCAGCTTTCCCCAGCAAGTTCTTGGCATGCCAATAGATTTCAGGACAGGCTTGTTGCAGATAAGCGGCCCGACCCGAGGCCAGGTTGTCGCGAACAATTTGCAGGTGGTCCGGCAAAGGTGCGGGTGCATAAAGCACCTGAAACAACGGCTGCGACCGGTCGAGCATCTTGGCGAATTGCGCGTCCGGTGTCTCGTCGGCCTCGAACTCAGTCCAGAGTGCCAGGTACTCGGCGGCCTGATCATCCGGCAACAGCCCAAAGATCCGGCGCGCGGCCAATTGTTCACGTTTTGCCACGTCGTCCCAATCAACGGCTTCGTGAATGGGGTGATCGCCCACATCAATTTCGACCAGATCATGCAGCAGAAGCATCCGGATCACGCGATCCAGTGACACATCACGACCAGCCATCGGGGCAAAGATCAGCGCGTAAAGCGCCAGATGCCAGCTGTGCTCGGCCGAGTTTTCCGGGCGTGACAGATCCAGCAGCACATTCGACCGATCCACCTGCTTCAGCCGATCGGCCTCTTTCAAAAAGGCGATCTGGGCTGAGATACGGGCGTTGGTCATTGGGATTTCTGTGCCTCGGTTTTTGCTTGTGCGGCGGCCTTGAATTCAGTCGCCTTCTTGATCAGGAACCTGCGCGCCACGCGTTCGGCCAGACGCACGCGGACCTCGGTCAAATAGGCCTCTTCCAAAGACTGCGATGCCGCGGCCAGCACATTGCCGACCTCGACATACAGGCGGTCTTCGCCGGTTTGGTCCATGACCTTCATCGTATCCTCGGCCAGTTTGGCGGCCAGGTCTTCGATGGTGTTCGACATCAGCGGGTGTTCTCGGTCAGGCGACGTTTCACATAGTCGGTGGTCGTCGTCATCAAGGTGTCCATATGCGGATCCTGGAAGAAGTGATCAGCGCCTTCGACCTCTTCATGGGTGATGGTGATGCCCTTTTGCTCGTGCAGCTTGTTGACCAGCGACACGGTGTCGGCGGGCGGGGCCACTCGGTCGGCTGAGCCGTTGATGATCAGGCCCGAGCTGGGGCAAGGCGCCAGGAACGAGAAGTCGTACATGTTGGCGGGCGGGGACACGCTGATGAAGCCGGTGATTTCCGGGCGGCGCATCAACAGCTGCATGCCAATCCAGGCACCAAACGAGAAACCCGCAACCCAGCAATGCTTGGAGTTGTTGTTCATCGACTGCAGATAATCCAGCGCCGATGCTGCATCGCTCAACTCACCCACGCCCTGGTCGTATTCGCCCTGGCTGCGGCCCACGCCGCGAAAGTTAAAGCGCAACACGGTGAATCCCATGTTGTAGAACGCATAGTGGAGATTATAGACCACCTTGTTGTTCATGGTCCCACCGAACTGGGGGTGCGGATGCAGCACGATGGCGATCGGTGCGTCTTTTTCCTTTTGCGGGTGGTAGCGGCCTTCCAGGCGGCCTTCGGGTCCGGGAAAAATCACCTCGGGCATATGTGCGTTCATCCTGTCTGTTATTATTCGTGTGCTTCGGAATGTTGACGAATTCCCTAAGGCACTTTAGAACGGTTCTAACTACGGCGCGACGTCAAGTGACACCGTCATTGCGGAATACGCATTGATGGTGAAAAGGTCAATGATTGCGCTCAAATGTCACAGGGCTGGAAGGCAAGAGATGAAACTATCGACAAAGGGACGTTATGCGATGGTGGCGCTGGCCGACATCGCGCTGCAACCCGCTGATACGCTTGTGACATTGAGCGAGATTTCGGAGCGTCAGGATATCTCGTTGCCCTATCTTGAACAGTTGTTCGTCAAGCTGCGCCGGGCAGAGCTAGTGACATCGGTGCGTGGCCCGGGTGGTGGATACCGTCTTGCGCGTGCTGCATCCGAGATTCGCGTGGTCGAAGTTCTGGCCGCTGTGGATGAAACCGTCGATGCCATGCACAAGGGGGCAGGTGCCTCGGGTGGCTCGTCGGGTAGCCGCGCGCAATCACTGACTAACCGTCTGTGGGAGGGGTTGAGCGCACATGTCTACGTGTTCTTGCACCAAACCCGGTTGTCGGACGTGATCAAGAATGACCTTGCGCCGTGCCCGGCCGTTCCGAACCTCTTTGCCGTTGTGGACGCGGAATGAGGGTTAGCGGCTTAACCATGTCAGAAAAGATGTATCCATGAGGCGTGTTTACCTGGATCACAACGCGACAACCCCGCTGCGGGTTGAGGCGCGCGAGGCGATGATCGCTGCTATGGATGTGTGCGGGAACCCGTCGTCTGTCCATGCCGAGGGGCGCGCGGCCAAGGCGTTGGTGGAAAAGGCGCGGGCGCAAGTGGCCACGGCTTTTGGCGCGGACGGGGCGGACGTCGTGTTCACCTCTGGGTCGACCGAAGGCGCGGCGCTGACACTGTCGGGACGCGGATTGCACGGTTCATCACTTGAACATGACGCGGTAAGGGCTTGGATTTATGAGGATTTACCTGTTTCGAGTGCAGGGCAGGTAACGGTGGCAGATCCGGCATCTTCCACCCTTCAACTTGCCAATTCGGAAACCGGCATTGTGCAGGAGTTGCCGCGGGGCCTTGCGGTCACGGACGCGACTCAGGCCTTTGGCAAGCTGCCGATCGCCTTCAACTGGATGGGCGTGCAGATGGCAATGATCTCGGCCCACAAGCTGGGTGGGCCTAAGGGAATCGGTGCTGTTGTCATGCCGCGCGGCACAGACCTGCAGGCGCAGATCAAGGGCGGGGGCCAAGAGATGGGGCGCCGGTCCGGCACCGAGAATGTGCTGGGAATGGTCGGTTTTGGCGCCGCGGCACAAGCCGCTGCTCGGGAATTGGCGGATGGCGTATGGGAACGGGTTGCGGAACTTAGAAATATTCTAGAAAAGGCTCTTGAGGCTGGTGCAAGCAAGACTATTTTTGTCGGGTATGGACAGAAACGTCTGCCTAATACGCTTTGTTTCGCCACACCCGGCTGGAAGGGCGAAACCCAGGTGATGCAGATGGACCTGGCCGGATTTGCCATCAGCGCGGGCTCTGCCTGCTCAAGCGGCAAGGTCAAGGCCAGCTCAGTGCTGACCGCGATGGGATATGACGAGGCCACGGCAAGCAGCGCGATCCGCGTGTCGCTGGGGCCCGAGACGAGTGAAGAAGATGTGCTGCGCTTTGCGGATGCGTGGCTGCAAAAGGAAAAAAAGCATCACGCGCGTGCTGCGTGATCTGACGGAGGGTTTGTCATGGCCGCATTGGACCAGACACAGGTTAAAGAAGGCGTTGATCAGGAAACCGTGGATGCGGTTCGCGAGGTCGGCGGCGCTTACAAATACGGTTGGGAAACCGATATCGAGATGGAATATGCCCCCAAAGGGCTGACCACCGACATCGTCCGTCTGATCTCGGAGAAAAACGAAGAGCCCGAGTGGATGCTCAATT
Source organism: Falsiruegeria mediterranea M17 (assembly GCF_900302455.1). GTDB lineage: Bacteria > Pseudomonadota > Alphaproteobacteria > Rhodobacterales > Rhodobacteraceae > Falsiruegeria > Falsiruegeria mediterranea. Next base: position 308,056 of record NZ_ONZG01000005.1, on the reverse strand, counting down.
GGCGGCTTGAGGCGTATGACCGCTGGCTGACCAAGAAAGAGCCTGACTGGGCCATGGTCGACTATCCGGAAATCGATTTCCAGGACCAGTATTATTATGCCCGTCCCAAGTCGATGGAGGTCAAACCCAAGTCGCTGGACGAGGTCGACCCCAAGCTGCTGGCCACTTACGAAAAGCTGGGTATCCCGCTGAAAGAACAGATGATTCTGGCCGGTGTCGAAGGTGCAGAAAACATGCCTGCCGAGGGCCGTAAGGTCGCAGTTGATGCGGTGTTTGACTCCGTCTCGGTCGGCACAACGTTCCAGGAAGAGCTGAAAAAGGCAGGTGTCATCTTCTGCTCGATCTCTGAGGCGATCAAGGAACACCCCGAACTTGTGAAGAAATACCTCGGTTCGGTTGTTCCGGTGTCGGACAACTTTTACGCCACGCTGAACTCGGCTGTCTTCTCGGACGGTTCGTTTGTCTACGTTCCACCGGGTGTGCGTTGCCCGATGGAGCTGTCCACCTATTTCCGTATCAATGCGGAAAACACCGGTCAGTTCGAGCGTACCTTGATCATCGCCGATAAAGGCAGCTATGTCAGCTACTTGGAAGGCTGTACTGCTCCGGCACGTGACATCGCTCAGCTGCACGCAGCTGTGGTTGAGATCATCATAGAAGAAGACGCCGAGGTGAAATACTCGACCGTTCAGAACTGGTATCCCGGGGATGAGAACGGCAAAGGTGGCATCTACAACTTCGTGACCAAACGCGCCGATTGCCGCGGTGACCGGTCCAAGGTGATGTGGACGCAGGTGGAAACTGGTTCCGCCGTGACCTGGAAATACCCGTCCTGCATCCTGCGTGGCAATGAAAGCCAGGGCGAGTTCTATTCGATCGCCATCGCCAACAACATGCAACAGGCCGATACCGGCACCAAGATGATCCACCTGGGCAAAGACACCAAGTCGCGCATCGTGTCCAAGGGCATCAGTGCGGGCAAGGCGCAGAACACCTATCGCGGTCTGGTCAGCATGCACCCCAAGGCCAAGAACGGGCGCAATTACACCCAATGTGACTCGCTGCTGATCGGTGATAAATGCGGGGCGCACACGGTTCCGTACATCGAGGTCAAGAACAACTCGGCCCGCGTCGAGCATGAGGCGACCACATCCAAGGTGGACGATGATCAGCTGTTCTACTGCCGCTCGCGTGGAATGGACGAGGAAGAGGCAGTCGCCCTGGTGGTAAACGGTTTCTGCAAGGACGTGCTTCAGGCGCTGCCGATGGAGTTTGCCATGGAAGCCCAGCAGTTGGTGGCGATCTCGCTTGAAGGGTCCGTTGGATGACACCTGACGCGGGACAGCCGCCGGTTCGGGTCCAAAAACGTGAACGCCATTTCGAACTTGAGGCCGCCAAAGCGGCGATCAAGAACGGTGATCCGTATGTGTATTGGAGCACCGACGCGATCCCGTGCGAAATCGAAGGCAAACACGTTCTGTTCGCAACTGACAAGTTGCGTGATCCCATCCAGCGTGCTCACCGCACTGGTGCGTTTTATGAACAGGAAGAGCTGGACAAGATCCGATCGATCTTTCCCAACAAGGGCGGCATTTTTGTGGATATTGGCGCGAATGTCGGCAATCACAGCCTGTTCGTGTCGCTGTTCCTGTCGCCCGCCAAGGTCATTCCGTTCGAACCAAACCCGTTGGCGTACCGCTTGTTGCTGGCAAATGTCGCCTTCAACGGCCTGGGGCCGCTCTTTGATCTGGACAACATCGGATACGGTCTGTCCGACACGTCCGAGGGCGGTTATGCCATGCGCAAGCAAGAGAAGAACCTGGGCGCTGCGCGGATGATCGCCGGGGAAGGCGACATTGAGGTGATCGTCGGTGACGATGTTCTTGCCGACGTGGACCCCGCCCTGATCAAGATCGACGTTGAAGGGATGGAGATCAAGGTTCTCAATGGCTTGAAGAAGACAGTTGCGCGCAGCAAGCCGGTATTGATGATCGAAGTCGACAATGAGAACGAAGACGCGTTCTTTGCCTGGGTCAAGGATGTCGGCTACCAGGTGCTGGACGTGATGCAACGCTATCGCTCGAACAAGAATTATTTTGTTGGCGCGGCCGAGACCCAGTCCGGAGCTTGATATGAAGAGCCGCTTGAACCTCATGACACACGGTGAACACTTTGGCCCTGCTGTGCCCAAGGTGTCTGTTGTCCTGGTCGAATGCGTGGGTTGAAAGGGCATTGTTGTGACGAGCGCTGCGCTTCATATGGAACCAATCAAGCTACACTGGTGGAAATCTGTCCCAAATTTCGGTGATGCTCTGTCTGCCTTGATTGTTGCGCTGGTGTCTGGCCGTCCGGTTGCCCATGCAGGACCCAAAAACTGTGAAATGGTCGCCATCGGCTCTTTGTTGCAAGTCGTGCGCAGGAATTTTTCAGAGGCAAGACCAGGTCGCGAGAAACCCGTGATCTGGGGCACGGGCCTTTTGCATCCGGTGCCCAAGGATTTCTTGCCGAACGTTGATATGACCTTGGTTCGCGGCCCTTTGACTGCGGCTTTGTTGGGCGTGAAAACCCGTCGCTTTGGTGACGCAGGGCTGCTGGTCCCGGGTTTGATTGACGATGCGCCGTCCATGCAAGATCGCGTGGCGCTGGTGCCGCATCATAGCCACATGGATGATCCTGAGCTTCGCGCACTTGCTGCGCGAGAACCGGTGTTGGATCTGGTGGATCCGCGCGGCGATGCGCTGGACGTGTGCCGCCGGATTGCGTCCAGTCGCCACGTGATCGCCAGCAGCCTGCATGGCCTGATAGTGGCGGACGCGTTCGGCGTGCCGAGCACCTGGCTCAGCCCCGGTGAGCAGTCACATCTGAAGTACCACGATTACGCGGCGTCCGTTGGGCGCCCGTTGATTTCACCGATCGAAACTCATGAGGTCCTGGACGTTCTGTCCACACTCAAAGATGGAACCGAACTGACCTATGGCGACGGCATCGCACGTGCCCGGGCCGATCTGATTGAAACCTTTCCGGCACATCTGCGTGCCGCCCCTGACAGTTCCCGCGCATCCGCTGCGGGCCAGAGATGAAAAGCGAGGCAAAAATGCTCGAAATCAAAAACCTGCACGTCAAACTTGAAGAAGAAGAGAAGCAGATCTTGAAAGGCGTCGACCTGAAGGTCGACTCTGGCAAGGTGCATGCGATCATGGGCCCCAACGGCTCAGGCAAATCGACGTTGTCCTATGTTCTGTCGGGCCGCGACGGCTACGAAGTGACCGAAGGCGCCGCCTCGCTCGACGGCGAAGACCTGCTGGAGTTGGAGCCGGAAGAACGCGCCGCAGCTGGCCTGTTCCTGGCGTTCCAATACCCGGTCGAAATCCCCGGTGTCGGCAACATGACCTTCCTGCGGACGGCTGTGAACGCACAGCGCAAGGCGCGCGGCGAAGAAGAGCTGAGCGCCGCCGACTTCCTGAAAATTGTACGCGAGCGCGCCAAGTCGCTGAAAATCAACGCTGACATGCTCAAGCGTCCGGTGAACGTGGGCTTCTCGGGTGGTGAGAAAAAGCGCAACGAGATCCTGCAGATGGCGATGCTGGAGCCCAAGATGTGCATCCTGGATGAGACCGACTCGGGTCTGGACGTCGATGCGATGAAACTGGTCGCCGAAGGCGTGAACGCCCTGCGTGACGAGGGTCGCGGGTTCCTGGTGATCACCCACTATCAGCGCCTGCTGGATCACATCAAACCCGACGTCGTTCACATCATGGCGGACGGCCGCATCGTGAAAACCGGTGGGCCCGAGCTGGCGCTCGAGGTGGAAAACAACGGTTACGCCGACATTCTGGCCGAGGTGCAGTAATGGCTTTGCCCGAGATTAAACAAACCGCAACCGAGGCGCGCCTGGCCGCGCTGGAGCTGCCGACGGCGGGCTGCACCAAGCCCGCGCGCGAAGCGGCAGTTGCCCGCGTGCGCGAGATGGGTCTGCCGGATCGCCGCGACGAATATTGGAAATACACCCGTCCCGACACGCTGGTTCAGGCCGACGCCCCAAAGGCGGCACTGTTCGACAATGACGAACCACTGATGTTCGATCAGATCGATCGCCTCAAGATCGTGTTTGTCGACGGTATCTTTGACGCCGACGCGTCGGACGATCTGTCCCTCGAAGGGGTGCAAATTGAACGGCTCGAGGACATCTGTTGCACGGACATCCACTGGGCCAAAGATCTGTATGGTGTGCTGGAAACACGGGGCCACAATCCTGTGCCGCGGCCGCTGGCGGCTCTGAACACGGCCTTTGCCGCAGATGGCGTCGCGATTCACGTGACGGGCAAACCCTCGAAACCGATCAGCCTGATCTACGTACACAAGGATGAGGCGTCGGACGCGTTCCTGCATCACATCGTGCGGGTCGAAAGCGGGGCCGAGGCGACGATTCTGGAAAACGGTCCGGCGGCTGCGCGTTTCAACAAATGCATGGAGATCGACATAGCGGATGGCGGCATCCTGCATCACGTGCGCTCGCAAGGGCGCGATCACGAGCGTCGTGCTGTGACCCACATGTTCACCCGTTTGGGCGAGGAATCGGTCTACAAGTCCTTCACCTTGACAGTAAACGGTGTGCTTACGCGGAACGAACAGGTGATCGAGATCCTGGGCGATGATGCGGTTGCGCATGTGGCGGGTGCCTGTGTGGGTGATGGAGATTTCCATCACGACGACACAGTGTTCATCACCCATGACGCGGTGAACTGTGAAAGCCGTCAGGTGTTCAAAAAGGTGCTGCGCAACGGTGCGACCGGCGTGTTCCAGGGTAAGATTCTGGTCAAGGCAGGCGCGCAAAAGACCGATGGTTACCAGATCAGCCAATCGCTGCTTCTGGACGATGACAGCCAGTTCCTCGCCAAGCCTGAGCTTGAGATCTATGCCGACGATGTGGCCTGTTCACACGGCTCGACGTCGGGCGCGATCGACGAGACTGCACTGTTCTATCTGCGCTCGCGCGGGTTGCCTGTGGCGGACGCGACCGACCTGCTGACCTTGGCGTTTCTGGCCGAAGCGGTCGAGGAGATCGAGGACGAGGATCTGGCGGCGGACATCGTCAACCGTCTGGAATCCTGGCTGTCGCGCCGCCGCTGATGTCGGTAACGACGGACATCGTGGCCACGTATCGTGGCCCCGGGCGCGTTGTGCGGCGCCTGCTGGACATGGGACAGCGCGAAGACCGCGCGCTGGCCATTCTCATGGCCAGTTGCGTGGTGCTGTTCATCGCGCAGCTGCCGCGCCTATCGCGTGAGGCCCACCTTGAGGGCCGCGATCTGAACGAGCTGATGGCCGGCAGCCTGATGGCCCTGATCCTGATCGCGCCGCTTTTGATGTATGTCATCGCGGCGGTGTCGCACGTTGTGGCCAAGGTTGTGGGCGGCAAGGGTGATTGGTACGGAGCGCGTCTGGCATTGTTCTGGGCGCTGCTGGCGTCCAGCCCGCTGGTTCTGTTGCATGGGCTGGTGGCCGGGTTCATTGGTCCGGGTCCATCGCTGCAACTGGTGGGTGCTGTGTGGTTTGCGGTTTTTGCGTGGTTCTGGATCGCGGGGATGTTTCAGGCGGAAAGGGCAGGCAAATGAACGCTCTGAATCTCAAGGATCTGGCGGTGATGTCCGTCACCAATCCCGCTCAGGCGGCCCAGGTCCTGTTGGCGCACAACCTGCGGCGGGATGTGCTGTGGCTGGGACTGGCCTTGGCCGTCGTTCTGAATACGCTGCTGTTTTCGCTGTCCAACATGATGCTGCCGGGCCCCGAAGGCATGCCGGTGCTGATCCGGTCACCCATGGTTTACGCAGGCTTTGTCGGCGGCGGCATTCTGGCCACCATCATCTCGATTCACCGCGTCGGCTCCATGCTGGGCGGGCAGGGGTCGTTCGACGACGTCATGATCTTGATGGTCTGGATGCAATTTCTGCGCGTCGCGGTACAAGTGGTCGCACTTGTATTGATGCTGACCATCCCGATCCTATCCTTTCTATTGGTGCTTGGGGCATCGCTGATCGGTCTTTTCATCTTTTTGCACTTCATCGACCAGGCACATCGTTTGGGATCGCTGATGAAGGCCGCAGGCGTATTGGTCGGGTCCGTCTTTGCCATTGCGGTGGTGCTTTTCATTCTTCTCTCCCTTCTTGGGGCTGGCTAACTGGGATCGTTTCTCATGTATGACGTCAACAAAATCCGGGCCGATTTCCCGATCCTCTCGCGCGAGGTGAACGGCAAGCCGCTGACCTATCTTGATAACGGCGCTTCAGCTCAGAAACCGCAGGTGGTGATCGATGCGATCACGCAGGCCTATTCGATGGAATACGCCAACGTTCACCGCGGGCTGCACTTCCTGTCCAATCTGGCCACCGACAAATATGAGGCGGTGCGCGGGATCATTGCCAAGTTCCTGAATGCAGGCTCCGAGGATGAGATCGTGCTGAATTCGGGCACGACCGAGGGCATCAACATGGTCGCCTATGGCTGGGCCATGCCGCGTCTAAAGGCGGGTGATGAGATCGTTCTTAGCGTGATGGAGCACCACGCCAACATCGTGCCTTGGCATTTCCTGCGCGAACGCCAGGGGGTGGTGCTGAAATGGGTCGACGTGGACAGCACTGGTGCGCTTGACCCGCAGGCGGTGATCGACGCCATCGGACCCAAGACCAAGCTGGTTGCGGTCACTCAATGTTCCAACGTTCTGGGCACCATGGTCGACGTCAAGGCAATTACCCAAGGCGCACATGCCAAGGGTGTTCCGGTATTGGTCGACGGCAGCCAGGGCGCGGTTCACATGCCGGTCGACGTGCAAGACCTTGGCTGTGACTTCTACGCCATCACCGGCCACAAGCTGTATGGCCCCTCCGGCTCTGGCGCGATCTATTGCAAGGCCGAACGCATGGCGGAAATGCGCCCCTTTATCGGCGGCGGTGACATGATCCGCGAAGTGTCGAAAGAGGCCGTCACCTACAACGATCCCCCAATGAAGTTCGAGGCCGGAACCCCCGGCATCGTGCAAACCATCGGTCTGGGCGTGGCGCTGGAGTACATGATGGAGCTGGGGATGGATAACATCGCAGCCCACGAGGCGGGTCTGCGGGACTATGCCATGTCCAAGCTGCAAGGGCTCAATTGGCTGCAGGTGCAGGGCACCACGCCCGACAAGGCCGCGATCTTCAGCTTCACGCTGGACGGGGCAGGGCACCCGCACGACATCTCGACCATCCTGGACAAAAAGGGTGTCGCCGTGCGCGCAGGCCACCATTGTGCTGGTCCACTTATGGACCACTTGGGCGTCACAGCCACCTGCCGCGCCAGCTTTGGCCTCTACAACACGACGGACGAGGTGGACACCCTGGTCGACGCGCTGGAACTGGCACACGAGCTGTTTGCCTAACCGCGAGTGCTTGGAGAAGCCGAAGAAATTTCGGCTTTTCCGATTGCAGAGGGGCAAGTGATCTTTTATAGCCCATCCATAGGCACTTGTAGCTTAGCTGGTAGAGCGCTGCCCTCCGAAGGCGGAGCGACCAGAGGTTAAGGTGCTGATTGCACAGGATAAAGACGCAAGCGTGTCTCTTGAGTGTGTAGAATAGATGCGGTCCAGTAGCTCAGCTGGATAGAGCGTTGCCCTCCGAAGGCACGTATCTAAAATGCTAAGCTACTGTGCTTGAATAAAAAATTGGCTTCCATGCCACGTTGTTTTTGTTACATGTAACAGAAACGGTGCGGTCCCATAGCTCAGCTGGATAGAGTGCTTGCCTCCGAAGCAAGAGGTCACAGGTTCGAATCCTGTTGGGACCGCCAATAATTTCAACGTCTTAGAAGGTGTTTCGGGAAGTGCGCGCGGGTTACCGGCGCTCAACGGCTTTCAGAGCCGATTCTTGGAAGTCTGGCGAGTGGTGGCCGTAGACCTTCGCAATCGTTTCTGGGCTGGTGGAGAAGTATCCAGCGGCGTCCCAGATCGTCGCGCCGTTTTGCAAGGCCCATGTGATTGCCGTGTGTTTCAGGGTGTGAGGTGTGCAAGGTTGCACCTTGGCATCTGTTGTTGCCTTGGCAAAGGCGCGCTTGATGTCGCCAACACGTGCGCCCTGATATTCGACGGCCCAGACGCAACCCTGCGCCTTCCAGCGTCGAAGGTGGGCAAGCAACGGGCGGGGGATCTTCGCGGGTCTGCGCAGCTTGTTGGTCGAGCGTTCCCATTCGCCTTTAGCGTGCAGAGACGAGCGAACTGATCCTCTCTGCGGCCGGGTTTTGCTTGCCGCTCTGGCATTTGATGCCACTAGCCAGCGTGTAGAGAGGCCGGAGGGCAGCAAAGCACCACCCTCCGATGTTGTCGCTATAGGATGAAATCGCCGTCTGCAAACGACAGGACTTCCACGTTCACCAACAGGTCAGTTCCATCACCGCCTGTCGCGCCAATGAACTCAACCCGTGCCTGGTTGCCCGTCAGGGTTATGCTGTAGTCGCTTCGGTTGCCGAAATACACCGCGGTGTCTGTGCCAAGCCCGCCAGAGATCAGGTCGTTGCCTGCGGCGCCAACCAAGACATCATCGCCGTTTTCGCCAAGAAGGTAGTTGTTGTGCCGGTCACCTGAAAGTTGGTCGTCAAAATCCGAGCCCTGAAGGTATTCGACATTGGAATATCGATCACCCTCATACCCTCGACCGCGCAGAAGAGAAGCCTCAACACCTTCATCTGCGTTCAGATATGTCACCAGGTCCGCACCGGCCCCGCCGACTGCGACGTGCGAACCGCCCTCGGAGAAGTCAAAGACATCGCGGCCGCCCAAGCCACGAATGTAGTTGGCTCCGTCTCCAGTCGTGAATGTATCACCTTGCGATGAACCTGTGATGCCTTCCACGTCGTTAAACGTGTCAATACCGTTCCCATTGTTGGCTTGCCCAGATGCTGTATTCACCTGAACGCCGACAGATACATCTGCATAGGTGATGAAGTCGAACCCGTCTCCGCCAGCGATGATGTTGTTGCCGCCAACCGACACGAACCAATCGTTGCCACCTTCGCCTTTCAGCGTGTCGTCGCCGGTCCCGCCGCGGATGATGTCGTTTCCATCGCCGCCCAGAACAATGTCATTGCCTGCGCCAGCGTCTATTTCGTCTCGGCCACCGCGACCATCTATCAGGTCGTTGTCGGCGCCAGTTGCCAAGACTTGATCCGTGTCATCGCCAATGATGAAATCGACATCATTCGATCCGTCGCTTTGCAACAAATCCGCTGGGATCAGGACGCCATCGAGCACGTGCACGATTCCGTTGGACGCCTGAATATCCAAGGCAATTAAATTCGGGTTGGGAATATCGGGATCTGCGTCGACCAGGCTGGTTCCGTCAACTGTCAGGGTGCCGGTTTGCAGTGTTGTCACTTGCCCGGCTGCGATCACCTGACTCGATTGCAGGCTTTCACCGGCCACGTGGTACGTCAAAACCGTGCTGAGCAGGTCAATCGGATCTTCCCCGGCACTGAGCAAACGCAAGCTATCCAGAATATATGTCAAGGCGCCAGCTTCGTCGCCGCCGCCGTACCCCAGAGCCTGAGACAGGCCAACGAAGGCCGCATCATTCGGCGCAAAGACGGTGAAATCACCGGGCGCATCAAGACTTCCGGCAAGATTTGCTGCTGTAACAGCTTCGCGCAGCAGGTCAAAATCCCCGCCGTTGTCATCAAACCCGGCAGCACCACTGGCTGCAACGACGGTTCCCGTGATGCTGGGTACATCGTTTCCAGGCAGATCGACCGGCAAAAGAACACGATCAATGATGTGCACCACGCCGTTGCTTGCGAAGTTGTCCGTGCTGATCAGAGTTGGATCCAAAAGGTCGGGTTCCACATCCTGCAATGTCGGAAGGGAACCGGTGGAAATCGTCCCTCCCTGAAGGGTTGTCACTGTCCCGTTGGCGGCGATATCCATCGCCGACTGGGCGCCAGCAGAGACGTGGTAGAGAACAACTGCGTTCAATGTTTCGACGGGCACGTTGCCCGCAAGAAACCCAATGACGGCCCCTTGGTCATCCGGGTCGCCCATAAACCCAAGATCTGTCGCCAACTGTGAAAAGGCAGCGTTTGTCGGCGCAAAAACTGTCAAATCGTTGCCAGCATCGCCGACTGTGTCGACAAGTGCCGAGTTTTCTATGTTGTCGTCCAGAAATTGCAGAACGTTTACCAAGATACTTAGATCGGCGCTTCCGATCGCGACGTCCTTGATGGTAACCATGTTTTCTCCCCTTTGCTGTCTCGCAGCAGAAATGCTCTGTCCCAGAGCGTCCGGTTTCCGTGCGCGAGCTTTGTGCTCTCCGTACTGTTTTGCTCAGCCCAGCCGTCAGGAACCTAGGTGCCATGGCCCTTGGATTTGCCTGTCGGCATGACAAACGATGGGAGTACTACGGGGGCGGTCACAAAGTAGATCACTGAAACACTTGCGCATTTTCAGAGCTCAACTCCAATGAAACACACCAAAAACTCTTGGTTCTGAAAAGTAGATTGTCCGAGATTTGGAATTTCGACCATTTCAGAAGAAGCACAAACGCATCCGCACTATCGACTTCACCTGAGCGGGATCAGAAAGGTTTTCTGCTCTACCCGAGCAGAGAACAGGTTGGCTCGTCGTCGCCTTGCTTCACAAATCCAGAGAGGGAAAAGTCTCTTTAATCCAGTATGATAGAACTGATGCGTTGGTATTTTGAGCCCGAGGGGCTGCAAGGCCCCGAGCCCGTCGCTGCACCATGCCATCCATGAGCGGCCAAGATGGCCGTCAATCTGGTTTGATCCTTGGATGGTCTGGACCTGACCACCACCAGATCAGCGCGGCCGTCGCCAGCGTTTCAGCGATGTCACGATCCATACTATCCATGTCTTCACGGTTTTGTGTGTCTTGCCCCTGCGCAACCGAGACGACGCTGGCCCAAAACCCGAGACCAGCTTTCGCAAACAACGCAAGACGGTGATGCCTCACTACCTTGGCACACGACGGTTCGGGATGCCTGTGGTCAAGGCGACGAGATGAAGAAACTTATCGATCAGGGAATCTTGGCCGGGCCGCGAATTTATCCGAGTGGTGCGTGCATCGGTCCACAATCCGGTCACACGGACTGGCGCAGCCCCCGTGCCCGTGCTGAAGGCGGCCCGGTCGCACAGGTGGAGCAACTCAATCTTGCAGTCGTTGCAGATGGAGTGGACGAAATCAGGACAGCCGCACGCCGGAACCTCAGCTATGGGGCGACGCAGATCAAACTCACGGTCGGCGGTGGCGTCTCTTCGGAATTGGACCCGCTTTGGTCTGTAGGGTACGGCGTGGAAGAAATTAGGGCGGCCGTAGAGGTCGCGGCCTTTTAAGATACCTATGCCTTCACACACGCCTACACGGACGAGACTGTCCAAATGGCATTGGATGCAGGCGTAAAGGTCATCGAACACGGCCAGATGGTTACTGAAGAAACAGTAAAGCGCATGGCCGACGAAGGAGTCTTCTGGTCGCTGAACACCGCCGGGTTCTCGCCAATTCTGTTCGAGCACCCTAACTTTGCATAGGGCACTCCTGCAGGAGACAAACTGACAATTGCGCAGGACCAGAGCAAAGATCTCATCGAACTGGTCAAAAAGTACAAGCCCAAGGTCGTCCACAACGTTGATACAGTGCTCTCAACGCTCGATCAGGGCCGTGCCCATCGTGATTTTGAAAAGTATCAGTTTGCCGACTGGTTCGGCAATCATGCCATGCTGGTCTCGGCCACGTCCACGGCGGGCGAGTTGGCCCAGTTGACCGGCCAGCGCAATCCTTATCCTGAACAACTGGGCGTAATCAAAGCGGGAGCCTATGCCGATATCCTGATCGTCGACGGCAACCCATTGGAAGACCTATCTGTCCTGGGCGCCCAGTCAAAGTGGTTTGACGCAGAACCCCGAGAAGAAGGTTTCGACACCATCCGTGTGATTATGAAAGACGGTACATTCTACAAAAACACGCTGGATTGAAACCGCTATTGGGCAGGGGCATAGGCCTCTGCCCAACATCAATTTCTTGGAGATTGAAAAATGAAAACGCGCCTAATTGCCCTTCTGGCCGGAGTGACGGCATTCTCTACCCCTGCCTTGGCTCAGAACCCCAGCGATGAAGAAATTGCGGCCCGTATCGAGAAACTTGTTGAAATGGCTGACCCACGCGGGGACGACGCGCGCGATGGTGATCTGCCGTATCGCGAACGTTATGCTGATGCGTTCATGATCGACGCGCTTGCGGTTGGGTCGCCTGGATTTGAAAGCATCAATTTCCTGTTGAAAGACTGGGAAAATCTTGCGGGACACTACGAAGAATACGGGTTTGCGGCATTCAGCACGACGATCTCAAACGGGTCCGAAGGCGCTCTTGCCGTTCTTGAACGCATCGACGTAATGCAGAAATGGATAGAGGATAACGCTGATCGCTTCACGCTTGCGACAACGGTCCAGCATCTGCACGAGGCAAAGGACGCTGGCAAAGTTGCCATCATGATGAATTCCCAGAGCATGGATATGCTGGATGAAAATCTTGCCTATGTTCAGAAGTACTGGGACCTCGGCATCCGGCAGATGAACTTCAGCTACAACCAAACCGGAGCATATTCAGCTGGAATGGTGGCCAATGATCCTCTGATCATCGACCCCGGTATGACGGAACTGGGCTACAAGGTTGTCGCCGAAATGAACCGTGTGGGTATGATTGTCGACTGCTCGCACTCTTCCTGGCAGACCTGCATTGATGCTGCCGAAATCACCACCAAACCCATGATGATCTCGCACAGCAATTCAGCTGAGCTTTATGACAATTACCGCAACGTATCCAGTGAAGCCATTCGCGCAGTCGCGGCCACAGGCGGTGTCATTTGCGTGAACTTTCTTGGTGGCTTCTTGAACCCTCAAGGGTCTGCAACGCCCAAATCCATTGCCAAGCACATCGACTTCATCGGCCAGATGGTTGGAAAACAGGCGACATGCTTCGGGGTGGATTACGTCGAGAACTATGGTGTGGCGCTCGATCCGATCATCAGGAACCCGGAAAAATACCCACCAGCGCAAGGTTATGGTCTGCCGACACATATGGCACCCCCGGCGGATGTTTGGGCCGTGGCCCGGACTCTAGAAGAAGAGCACGGCTGGAGCGAGGGCGACATTCGTGGCGTGATGGGGGCAAATCTGATGCGGCTTTACAAAGCGAACTGGGGTGAATGAACCCAAATAATCAATGAGGTGACCACATGAATAAACTTCTGTTCCCAATGTTGCTTTGCGGTTCCATGGCTGCTGCGGAAGATGTCCCGGACATGCGCACCTTTCTGTTTATAGGCACGCCAAACAGTGCGGCGTGGGAAATACAGATTGCAAACCCGGGCGACCGTGCCGCTGCGGTCAAGGGCGGCATCGAGGCGCTTGGCGGTGAGCTTCTCAGCTACTATTGGGGATTTGGGAACGGTAAGAACTATATCACGGTATCCCTTCCCGATGACCCCACCTTTATCCAAGCGTTCTATCTCACGCGTCTGGGAGACGGGGTGTTGGATGATTACCAAATGATCGAATTGATGAGCAGCGCGGACATGGGCACGGCTCTGGAACGTGTTTCCGAAGTCAAAGCAGCGGATGACATGAAATGAAGTTCGAGTGGGAAGGGTTCTGGTCGTGACTGGATTGGACTATGCCGCATTGGGTATGCTGGCATTTATGGGCGCGCTGGCAATTGGAGTGATTGTGTTCATCGGCGGGTGGCCCGGCCGGGTCGCGGCAAAACGCAATCATCCTTACCGCAGTGCGGTAACTGTCGGCGGCTGGATTACGTTGATTGCCGGCGGAGTTTTCTTCCCCCTGGTGCTGATCTGGGCCTATGCGGGAACCCCTGACGCCGAAATCAATACGTCGGAGGGCTCAGCATGATCACCCTTATCATTGCGATCTGGATGGGGTTTCTCTGGCTGTTGGTAAAGGTTGGTATCCTCAAGAAATGGCACCTCTGGATGAAGATTTCCCCGGTTGTCGTCTGGGCAGCCGCGCAGGCGATCATCTTTCTTCCACTGAGCTGGATCGCTCCAGTCGGGCCGGTATCAGTTGTCGTCTCTTCGGTTCAGGTGCGGCCGTCTGTTACCGGCCCGGTAATTGAAGTGCCGGTGGCTTCTTGGACGCCGCTTAAGACCGGTGACGTGTTGTTCCGGGTCGATCCAGAGCCCTATGCTGCGAATGTTCGACAAGCCGAGGCGCGGCTGAAACTAGCCGAGGAGCAACTCACGCGAAAACGCCAACTGTTCGCACGTCAAGCCGTTGCAGAGGCCGAAACCGAAGCCGCCGAAGCCGAAGTCGAAATGGCCCGCGCACAGATGAACCTCGCCAAAATCGACCTGGAAAACACCACCGTGCGAGCGCCAATGGACGGTATCGTTCCATCTGTCGTGCTGTTGCCCGGCAATCGGGTGGCCGCGGGTCAGGACGTGATGGCAGTACTGGATGTCGATAGGCCCATTGTCGCGATGATCGTCAAACAGAACGCGATCCGTCATGTTCGGCCTGGTCAGCCTGCAGAAGTCGTGTTCCGCAGCCTTCCCGGGCAAACTTTTGCCGCGTCAGTCAGCAAGCTATACCAATCCGCACCGCATGCCGAATTTAACACCAGCGGCAAGACCCCGGATGTCCCTGAGATCCGCGATACTACCTATGCTGTCGAGCTGAGTGTCGATCTGCAGGGTGAAGCCCTGACACCCGGAGTATCCGGGCAAGCCGCTATCATGACCGATAAGGTCGGATCACTTGGGGTTATCCGGCAAATCACCCTTCGCATGACAACCTGGATGAATTTTCTATGAATGCACTGTCATCTCACCTCACGCGCTTGTTTGGTGCAATCTGTCTGTTCGTTTCCGCTATGTCTGCCTCTGCGCAAGACGTCAAAAAGCTCGAAGCGGCAGCGCAAGCGTCATTGGGTGGTCCGGGATCCGCCAGCGCGCAACAGGAACAGGATAGGCTGCGACGGCTGGAAGAGTCGCGTTGGCCGGGTCTGGACCGTGCCCTTGATCCGATAGAACAGTCTTTGGGTCGGTTCCGGGAAAACACAGGTTTGGCGCTCAGCTTTGACTATCAGGCCCTGTATTAGCGCAGTTCGCATGATCTGACTGGCCAAGACGAGTCCACCTCGGGGCAACTCAGGATGATCGGCACATGGGAATTGGCAAACCGAGGCGGCGCAAACCCCGGTAGCTTTGTCTTCATTCTGGAAAACCGGCATCGGCTGGGCCAGCCCATTGCGCCTTCGGCATTAGCTGGTCAGATCGGCTATCAAGGCGCCACTGGTGTTACTTTTGGGGACACGGATACAACTCTGTCGGTCGCATACTGGCAGCAGGGATTTGGAAATGGGCGAGGGGGATATGTCGTCGGCCGCATCGATCCCGGCGACTACTCTGACATTCTTGGATACGTGAACCCACGAACAACATTTTCGAACTTTTCGATCATGTTCAGCCCGGTCTTACCGATTCCCGATCCAGGGTTCGGTCTAGTGGCGGGCGGATATCTGACCGACCAGATCTACGCCTTGGGGGTGGTCAGTGATGCAAATGGGTCTTTGACCGATATAGAATGGTTTCCCGGTGGTAGCGAATTTTACAAATATGCGGAAATCGGATGGACACCGGAGCGTTCCAAAAGGTTTCTGACAAACGTTCATCTTGGAATTTTCCACACGGACGCGCGTCAGGATGCAGGCGTGCCAGAAACATACGGTCTGACCTTGGCTGCCAACCACACATTTGAAAATGATCTGATGGTCTTTGGACGACTGGGTTGGTCCAACGGTGGTGGGGCACTGGCAGAAAAGGCTGTAAACGCAGGCTTGTTGTGGCGACCCGGAGCCTATGACGATCTGTTTGGCTTGGCTGTCACGGTAGCTGATTTGACAACACCGGGACTTCCAAAACAAACAACTGTTGAGGCATTTTACCGGTTGGATCTGGCAGACAATCTGGCGCTGACCGCAGATGTTCAGTACCTCAACAATCCTGGATCAAACCCAAACGACCCGCTGGTGTTCGGGTTGAGGTTGAGGGTAAATCTTTAACAAGTAATTTGCTCATTGTTGCGTCATTCCGTTCGGTGTCCGGTAGGGCACTGAGCAGCTGAGGTGGCGGGTGAGTGGGCCTCTCCATTTTGCGTCTATAGGCAGCCCAATCGTCTGCGCGAGCACTGTCAGCCCGAAGAAGCAGAAGACAAGTGATTGTTGCGAAAGCATCCGGTAGTGAAACTAATAAGAATGGCTGCAAAGCCCGGTTATCGGAAATTACAAAATCATTCATTGAACGTCGGCTTTGGGCTGCTCGCGAAACTTTGCAAAGGTCGACAACTGCGCAATGTGTATATCGCAAAGTAGCAAGGCCATATTGGCGTTCCTGGCACCGAAAGGGGCAGAAAACGAGATGCATTCTTTGGTATTCACCGTCTAAATGTCTTCATCTTCCAAAACTGGGGCAATTGTCAGACTATGCCCCTCACTCCAACGAAATAGCGGTCTCATGAAAAAACCCAGCCTTGATGCAACAGACATCCGCATACTGAGTGCTGTTCAGACGTACGGACAATTAAGCAAAACCAAATTGGCCGAGTTGGTGAACTTATCGCCAACGCCCTGCTGGGCGCGGCTCGATCGTCTAAAGGCTTCAGGATACATTCGCGGGTATCACGCAACTCTCGCTTTAGAGCGCATTGTCGATTTCACCGAAGTCGTCGTAACAGTCTCGCTCACCCATCATCGCAAAACGGATTTCGAACGCTTCGAGGCCCATATTCAGGGCTTGGATGAGGTGACTGAGTGCGTCGCGACAGGTGGCGGGATGGATTATGTGATGAAGATCGCAACGCGCAGCCTGGCCGCGTTTCAGTCGATGATGGAAGAGATGCTGTCAGCCGATCTGAAAATCGACCGCTACATGACGTACATCGTGACGCGGCAGGTCAAGACGAGTCGGCCAAATCTGGAAAAACTTGTCGCAAACAGATCATGAAAACAGGCGTAGGCTGAACAGTCTAAAAGCTGCGCGTTAAATAGACTGTTCAGCCTGAGAAAGTGCTCTTTTCAGACCAATACACTCAGGCCATTTGATTTAGATCGTCCACAGGTTTTACCACTTCAATGGCCTATCAGGCCACCTGCTATGAGGGCGAAAATATGACGCTGACAGATGATTTTGGCTTCGGCACACAGATCCGCAAATCCCCTTATTTCGACGCTACTGTTCGCTGGGGCGCAAAGGGGTTCTCTGTTTATAACCATATGTATATCCCCCGTGATTTTGGCGATCCGGAGCAGAACTTCTGGAACCTCGTGAATGAGGCGATACTCTGCGATGTGGCTGTTGAGCGTCAGGTCGAGATCACAGGACCTGATGCCGCAAAATTCACCCAGATGCTAACCTGCCGTGATCTTTCGAAGATGGCCGTTGGGCAGTGCAAATACATCCTGATCACCAATGCCGACGGCGGCATCCTGAACGATCCGATCCTGCTGCGCCTCGCCGAGAACCATTTCTGGATCTCTCTGGCCGACAGCGACATCCTGCTCTGGGCGCAGGGCGTTGCGATCAATTCCGGTCTCGACGTTCAGATCACCGAGCCGGACGTGTCGCCGCTTCAGCTTCAGGGCCCGAACTCCGGTAAGATCATGGTCGAGCTTTTCGGCAGAGACATAATGGATCTGAAATACTACTGGCTACGCGAGGTCGAGCTGGACGGCATTCCGCTTATCGTGTCGCGCACCGGTTGGTCGAGCGAGCTGGGCTATGAGCTTTATCTACGCGATGGCTCTATGGGTGATCAGCTCTGGGAGCGGATCATGGCAGCAGGCATTGCGCACGGTCTCAAGCCGGGTCACACCTCCTCAATCCGCCGTATCGAAGGTGGCATGCTGTCCTATCACGCCGACGCGGATATTCGCACCAACCCGTTTGAGCTGGGCTTTGACCGTCTGGTCAATCTGGATATGGAAGCCGATTTCATCGGCAAGGCCGCCCTGCGCCGCATCAGAGAAGAAGGCCCCAAGCGCAAGCAAGTTGGCCTTGTGATCGATTGCGAGCCGCTCACAGGCCCGAATACGACATTCTGGGCGGTCAACCAAAACGAGACTCAGATCGGCAAGGTGACCTCGGCGGTCTACTCGCCGCGTCTGGAGAAGAACATCGCGCTGGCGATGGTTGATGCCGATGCCGCAGTGCTTGGTGCCGAGGTTGCGGTTGTAACACTGTCCGGTCCGGCCAGAGCGACCGTGGTTGAGCGCCCCTTCTACGATCCCAAGAAGCAGATCGCAGCAGCCTAAAGCCGTTTCCATACGCAGTGCGCACTCTTTTACGAGCGCGCACTGCGCCCCTGCTGAATTGAATGTAAGAGACTTCCCTCATGTCTGATCTATCTATCGAGCTGCACTGGCAGCGCGCCGAACCTGTTTTGCAAACCGGCAAATATTCGAACGAACATACCGTTCAGTTCAACAACGCCTTTGATGTTCTGGTAGATTCCGCGCCGGATTGGGGCGGCGACCCCGCAAATACAAATCCTGAGCAAGCATTGGCCTCGGCCCTTTCAAGCTGCCACATGATGACCTTTCTGGCTCTGGCCGCAAAAGCAGGCTGGCCCGTGGCAAGCTATCATGACTTTGCCGTGGCGCATTTGGGTAAGAACCCCAAAGGCCAGATGTCGGTCACGCGGATCGATCTTCATCCCGTAGTGCGCTTTGATACCGGGTTTTCCGTGGATGATGCGGAACTGACCCAGATGCAGGACCGCGCGCACCGCCATTGCTTTATTGCCAACACGCTGGCCGACAGCGTTGAGATCAACATCCGCTAACCCAATAAGGGGGACTGGCCCATGACATCGAGTGATTTTCTTTTGCGCGAGCTGAGCGATGAGGGCGTTCTACGTCTGACGCTCAATGATGTGAAACGGCGCAATGCGCTGTCTGAGGCAATGCTGGGCGCGCTTGGCACCGCTTTTGAAGAGGCAGGTAAAGATCCTGCAGTGAGGGTGATCATTCTTGCGGCCAACGGGCCAGCCTTTTGCGCAGGTCATGATCTGAAAGAAATGACCGCAGGACGCGAAGGCGATGATGGCGGCGAAGCCTATTTCGCCAAGATTATGACCATGTGTTCCGTTGTCATGCAAGGCATCGTGAATTGTCCCAAACCGGTGATTGCCGAAGTGACGGGGATTGCGACGGCAGCGGGCTGCCAATTGATCGCAAGCTGTGATCTCGCAATCGCCGCCGAGAGCGCGCAATTCAGCACGCCCGGGGTTCATATCGGGCTATTCTGCTCCACCCCGATGGTTGCGCTGTCACGCAACGTGGTGAACAAACATGCGATGGAAATGCTGCTGAACGGCGATATGATTTCAGCGGCGCGCGCTGCAGAGATCGGGCTGGTCAACCGCGCTCTGGCCAAGGATGCTCTGCAAGAGGCAACAGGTGAGGTTGCACGCAAAATCGCCTCTAAATCCAGCATGACCTTGGCCACTGGCAAACGCGCCTTTTATGCGCAGCGTGAGATGCCCTTGGCCGAGGCTTATGATTATGCCAGCCAAGTAATGGTCGAAAATATGCTGGCGCGCGATGCCGAAGAAGGAATCGGTGCCTTCATCGAGAAGCGCCAGCCCCAATGGCAGGACGCCTAAGCCATGGCCGCAAACCCCTATAACACCGATCTTGACCGTACTGCGGCAAATCACCAACCGCTCACGCCGCTGACCTTTCTAGAGCGTGCGGCGACCGTTTTCCCGGAACATACGGCGATCATCCATGGCGGTTTGCGGCGCAGCTACGCGCAGTTCTACACCCGCGCGCGGCAATTGGCATCTGCGCTGACAAAGCGCGGCATCGGGCCCGGCGATACGGTCTCGGCCCTTCTGCCCAACACGCCCGCAATGCTGGAATGCCACTACGGTGTGCCAATGTGCGGCGGGGTTCTGCATTCGATCAACACAAGGCTCGATGCAGCGATCATCGCTTTTCAGCTGGATCACGCGATGTCGCAGATTGTGATCGTCGATTCCGAGTTCATGCCTCTGCTGCAACAGGCGCTTGAACTGGCGCAAGCGTGTCCGCTGGTGATCCAGGTTGACGACCCCGAGTTTGATGGCGCGCGCGCGGGATTTGATGGCGAGGATTACGAAGCCTTCCTTGCGCGCGGCAATCCCGCGTTCGAATGGCTTATGCCAGAGGATGAATGGGACGCGATCTCGATCAACTATACCTCCGGCACCACGGGCGATCCCAAGGGTGTCGTCTCGCACCACCGGGGCGCCTATCTTCTGGCCCAAGGCAATGCGTTGACTACCTCTATGGCCAAACATGCTGTCTATCTCTGGACCTTGCCAATGTTCCACTGCAACGGCTGGTGCTTTCCATGGACGCTTTCGGCGATCATCGGCACACATGTCTGCCTGCGCCAAGTCCGGGCCCAGCCGATCTGGAACGCGCTCGCTGATGAAAAAGTCACCCACCTCTGCGGCGCTCCGATCATCATGTCGCTGCTGATCTCGGCGCCTTCCGACGTCCAGCGTGCGCTCGATCACATTGTGCAATTTTTCACCGCCGCAGCACCGCCCCCCGAAAAGCTGCTGGCGGACATGAAAACCGCAGGCTTTGACGTAACCCACCTGTACGGGCTCACTGAAACCTACGGGCCTGCCGTGGTGAACGACTGGCATGAAAGCTGGTCATCTCTACCCGCCGAAGAACAAGCGCGGCTCAAATCACGCCAGGGCGTGCGCTATCTGCCTCTTGAGGGGCTCGATGTTCTTGATCCCGAAACCATGGAGCCCGTCCCACCCGACGGCCAGTCGATGGGCGAGGTTATGTTCCGCGGCAATGTCGTGATGAAGGGCTATTTCCGCAATCCCTCTGCCACGCGACAGGCTTTCGAGGGCGGCTGGTTCCATTCCGGCGATCTGGGCGTGATCCATCCCGATGGTTATATCCAGCTCAAGGATCGCTCAAAGGACATAATCATTTCGGGCGGCGAGAACATTTCTTCGATCGAGGTGGAAGAGGTGCTTTATAGCTATCCCACCATCGAGATCGCCGCCGTTGTCGCCATGCCGCATGAGAAATGGGGCGAAACCCCTTGTGCATTTATCGAACCTTCCCAAGGTCATGAGATCGACACCGTAGCGCTACGGACTTGGTGCCGCGATAGGCTGGCAGCCTATAAGGTTCCTAGACGGTTTGTCGTGACCAGTATTCCCCGAACCTCGACGGGCAAGATTCAGAAATTTGCCCTGCGTGAACGCGCTAAGGAGCTTGCGGCACAATCATGAGCCAACGCCCGTGAGTTTGCGCCAGATATTCATGGATTGCTGTGTCAGCACTCCAGGCGAAAGCCATACAATCGCTGAATTCTTGATCCGTCGGGTCACATAGCAGTCAATCATGCAACTTGCAGCATCGGTGACTCTAGGCTCGAACCGGACTTTCGCCGTGGTGTGAATGGATCTTCGTCAATTCGACACTTCGAAACGTCTGAGATTGGCTTTAAGTTGCTGTAAGGCCGATCTGCTTCCATGCCCGAACGGGCGCATCAGGGTTGCATTTCCTGCCACTTCGACAAAAGCTCAATCAATCCATTATCGAAGGCGAGGACACATCATGGCCATTCTGGGACGCCAGCCGATCAGATCGCAACGTGACCTGCGTGAGTTTGAAGCGGAAATGACGCTTGATGCGCGGCTGCCCGAGCAAAGCATTCTGGAGGTCTTTGAAAGCAGCGCCGCGCGAGACCCCGAGGCAACCGCGCTCACGATGCTGATGACAGGGGCCGCGGATGAAGAGCCGCGCCGTGTATCCTATCAACAATTGCTGGGGCAAATCAGGCGCGCGGCAAATCTGTTTACGGACATTGGAGGTGACGCGCCGGGCGTTGCGTACATGCTGCCTGCGCTGGTTGAAACGCATGTCACGCTCTGGGGCGCGGAAACGGCAGGTTATGCCGTTCCAATCAACTTCCTTCTGCAGCCCGAGAGCATTGCTGAACTTCTGAAAGCTTCCAAGGCCAGGATTTTGGTCGCTCTCGGCCCTCATCCGCAACTGGACATCTGGGAAAAAGCCCTGGCGCTGCGTGCCCAGATCCCGGACCTCGTTCTTGTGCGCGTATCTCCTCCGGGTACGCCAACCGAACCCGGCGTGTTCGATTTTGGCGAAGCCTTGATGGCGCAGCCCGACGATCACCTGACGTTTGGAGAGGCGCGCAGCGGTGCCGATCTGGCCGCCTATTTTCACACCGGAGGCACAACCGGTGTGCCCAAGCTTGTCGCACATACACACCGCAGCCAGTTGGTCGCGGCGTTCGGCGGGGCCGTCTTGTGCGGCTTTCGCCCGGATGATGTGTTTACCGCGACCTTTCCCCTCTTTCACGTCGCGGGCACGATTGTGGGCGGGCTCAGTTGCTTTATGGCCGGTGTCGAACTGCTGGTCATGACACCGGCGGGCCTGCGAAATCCGGCGGTCGTTGGAAGTTTCTGGCGGCTTGTCGCGGAGTACAACGTGACAATCGTTGGTGGCGTCCCGACTGCGATTGGCGCAATCCTGCAAACGCCGGTCGAAGATCACGATATTTCGCGTGTCCGCGCGGGGGCCACCGGTGCATCCTTGCTGCCGCCCGCCGTGGCACAGAAATTCAACGAGGTCACTGGCTGCACTCTCTTTGAAATCCTCGGCATGACAGAAGCTTCCGGCCTCATCAGCATCGATCCCCTTTGTGGGTCCGGCACCGCAGGTTCCGTGGGCTGGGCGTTGCCATACACTACCGTTGAGGTCCGGAAATTGGAAAGCGATGGACGTTTGGGCGACCATTGCGACACCGGAGAGATCGGTGTCATCGCAATTCAGGGGCCTCATGTGTCTCCGGGCTATAGCGATCCCAAGCACAATGACGAGGTTTTCGCAGCTGGTGTGCTGAACTCGGGTGATCTGGGATACAAGGACGCGCAGGGGTGTCTTTTCGTTGCGGGCCGCTCAAAGGACCTGATCATTCGCAGCGGTCACAACATTGATCCGGTGATGATCGAAAATGCCATGAGCACGAATCCCTGTGTGGCTTTGGCGGCAGCCGTGGGAATGCCCGATCCCTATGCCGGAGAACTGCCGATGTGTTTCGTTCAGCTTCACCCATCAGCGCAGGTCAGTCTTGCAGACCTTATGGAGCATGCCCGGCAGACGATTGATGAAAGACCGGCTTGGCCAAAGATCATTCAGGTTGTTGACGAGATTCCACTGACCTCTGTGGGCAAGATCTACAAACCCAGCCTGCGGTGCGATGCCGCCAGGATGGTCGTCTCAAACCTGCTTCATGACGAGATGCAGTTGCCCGAAGCCCAAGTGACAGTCGATGCCGGTGGGCTCCGCGGGTTGTGCGTGACGGTGTCGCTGTCAGAGGGCGACGGGCCTTCTGCATCTCGCGTCGAAGAAAGACTCCAGGATTTCCTGTTCGAAACACGTGTCACTGTCGCGTAGCCGGGGCTGCCTTTGAACAAGGCGCGGTGCAGATCACCAAGAACATTGCGTTGCACGCGTCCCTTATGCGAGCCTGAGGCGTGCTCGTTTCGGATTGGGAGAACGAAATGGCTTTGCCAATTGGAGTGATGTCGGTCTTTGCCGCTTTGGTGGTCTGGGCCTGTCTTGCGGTTTACGCGGTCATGCGCGGGAAGTTTCTGCCTGCACTGCTCTTTGGCGCAGTCCTGATGCTGTATCTGAATCTTGGCTATGTCATTTACGGCCCTGCTGCTGCGATTGCCAATTTCGTCGGCATCTACGACGTCCTGATCAATTTGGGCTTAACCGATCCCGCCACGGCCAATGCCGTTTTGACCTGTCCTGACAACTCTTGTTCGGTCTGGGGCGACACCTATACCAACCATCCGGCGTGGGGTGTGGCATTTTACGACCGTTTCGCGAACGGCCCCGAGATGCGGTCGGCGCTGCTATTGGGTCATGTCATCTGCAATTCCATCGTGTTCGTCTTGATGCATGTGCAGATGTTTTTTCCCGGCGGAACCGGGCGCAATCATGCGCTCATTGGCCGTATCAGCTTTGCCGTACTGACCCTCGGCGTCGGCTGCGCAGTGATCCTTGCAGCCCAGCACGGCTCGGTCGGTGAATACGGCGGGACGATGTCGTCTATGGGCTTCTTTTCCATGTCGGTGTTCGTCTATGCCACGGCTGTCATGGGGGTGCTTGCGATCCGTCGGAAGGACACCTCTGGACATCGCATCTGGATGTGGCGTTTTGTCGGCTCGATGTGGGGCTCGTTCTGGCTGTTCCGGATCATGCTCTTTGTGATTGACCCGCTCTTTCGAGACATCGAGGCGCTCGCAATCCAGATTTGCATCTGGGGATCCGCACCCGCAGGCATCCTGATTGCCGAAATAGTTCGCAGAAAAGTGGACGCAAAGTACGCAGGCATACCGCATGCAGCCGAATAAACTCGTTATGTAGTTTGAGCTATTTCATAGCTCTGTCCAACAACCTTTTGGGCAAACCACGGACGCCGTTTTTTTTCTCAAAGCTGCTTTTCGGCATTGCTGCAGCATTTCCGCAGCGAAATTACGTGTGAACCAAGGTGGCCAGTGACTGGTGTCAGCCCAAGGCGGCCCTTTCCTGCCACCACCAAGGGCGGGACGCGGTCATTCGCTGAGGTAGCGATTACATGTGTTTGTTTCACGCTTTGCGCAGCAGTGCGAAAAAACACTAGCGGAAGCGTCCCCAAAAAGAGGAGCATTTGTTCCACTCGAATACTCATGAACCCACCCGTAACTCTTGTGGTTTCCGACAATACAGGCTCAAGCGCTTGGTCTGGGCAGGCTATATAGCTTCACCCTCGGTCTGGCCTTGCAGGTCAGTACCGGAGATCAACCTGATGGAGGTTACGTTTTGGGAACGCCCTTTGCGCGAGATAGTCGTTTTTGAGCAGCGATGCGAAATGGCGCGTTGGGGGCACCGTAACCCGTGTAGCTTTGGTTCCGTTGAACGATCTCAATGAACAGACCTCCGCTAAAAGACTGAGCGTAGGCCTGGAAAAAGTCGGCGCCGCCCGTCTGGTCATACAGGACACCACGGGCCTGCATTCTACGGACAAGATCGTCGCTCAGATCAAAGCGTGCAGCGAGATCATCGTAGTAGTTCGGAGAGATTGGCAGCGTTTCAAAACCCCGTTTGGCCAACTGTTCGAGCGTTTTGAAAATGTCCTGCGTTGCAAAGGCGATGTGCTGGACAGAGGCGCCGAAACTGTCTGACAGAAACGTCCCGGCCAGGGTCCTGTGACTGTCCGCGCCATTCAGGGTCACCCGAACCGAGCCGTTTGCCGCTTCGACGGCCTGACTGCGGACCAGCCCATCCGGGTCGATCACGTCAACCATCGGCGCTTTGGTCATGTCGAACAGCGTGGTGTAGAAGAGCGACCAGCTGAGCATGTCTTCATAGCTCATCGTTTGCGCGACGTGGTCTATGTGGGTCAGACCAACGCCTTCTGGGGCGGGCTTGGCAGAGAACTCCATCTGCCAAACCTGCGAAAGATCCGAGCTGTCGTCCAGAAAGTGCAGGGCAGAGCCGGACAACCCCCGCACGGCTGGGATTGCAAGCTCTCCGGCGCCAACGGGTTGAGTGAACACATCTGCCCCAAGGGCTGACGCCCGCGTTGCCGCCGATCTCGCGTTGGAGACCAGAAAGCCCATATCACACACACACGTCCCGCGGGCATTCCAACTGCTGGCGGCGTGACCCGAGGTCTCTTCATTCACAACGATGCGGATATCGCCCTGCTGCCAAAGGCCTGCAGCCTTGCTGAGATGCTGCCCTACGTGTTCGAAACCCAAAGAGGACAGATTGGCCGTCAGTTCCGCGGCTTCAGCGCCGCGCGTTGCGAATTCGACATAGGAAAATCCTAGCGCCGCAACACGAGGCGGTATTGTGGGCATGTGAACGTTCAGCCCGGGTTCGGTGCGTTTTACGTCGTCCATCAGGGCGACAAGCGAACGATGACCATCTTTGGCTATGGTGCGCGGGTTGCCGCCGCGAAACTGGTCGTTGAATATCTCAAGGCTGATTGGACCGTCATAGCCGGTCGCCATGACCGCCTGCATGAACCGGGTGACGTCCAGATCACCTTCGCCGGGCATGTTCCTGAAGTGGCGCGACCAATACAGCAGATCCATTTCGATCAGGGGGGCATCGGCCAACTGAACAAAGAAAATCTTGTCGCCGGGGACAGAGCGGATGCTGTCAGGGTCGAGCTTGCGGCCAAGGGTGTGAAAGCTGTCAACGATCAAGCCGATGTTGGGATGATCCGCACGGCGCACGACCTCCCATGCGTCGCGGTGATCATTGACGTGTCGCCCCCATGCCAAGGCCTCATACCCCACGCGCAACCCGCGTTTTGTGGCGCGCTCGCCCAATTCGTGGAAATCATGGGCTGCCCGTTCGATGCCGCCCAGTGACGCGGGGTGCACTGACGAGCAGACAAGCACCAGATCAGTACCCAGCTCTTGCATCACGTCAAACTTGCGTTCGGCCCGATCAAACGCCTTGGATCGCGCGGGTTCCGGCAAGGTTTCAAAGTCGCGAAAGGGTTGGAACAGTGTGATCTCTAACCCGTGATCGCGCACCATGTTCCCTACATCCCGAGGGCTTCCAGAGTCGGCGATAAAATCGGCCTCAAAGATTTCGATACCGTCAAATCCGGCTGCTGCAATTGCATCGAGTTTCTCGCGCAGATTGCCCGAGATCGAGACCGTCGCGATAGAGGTTTTCAACATCCCGCTCATCCCTGATATCCAAGCAAACGCGGCAGCCAAAGCACGATGTCCGGCACCAGGATCATGACAAGCAGGGCCAGAAGCAGCACACCGAGGAATGCCCAGATCTCTCCAATGATCTCCCTTAGGGGAATACCCGTGACCGCGTTGATGACAAACAGCAAGATGCCATAGGGCGGCGTGATCAATCCGATCATGGAATTGACAACGATCAGAACGCCAAAGTGCACCAGATCAATCCCAAGTGCCTCGCAGGTCGGAATGAACAGGGGAACGATGACCAGGATGATCACTGTGGCGTCTAGGATGCAGCCCAACAACAGGACCATCACATTGATCAGAAGCAGGAAGACAAGCGGGTGAATGTTGGCCCCATCAAGCGTTGTAGAAAGAGCCTGGGGAATGTTCTCTTGCACGACGATGTAGGTCAGGATCATCGAGGCCCCGATGACCAACCCCACCGAGGCGGCAGCGCGGGCACTGTCTACAAAGACCTGATACAGCGTCCTGAGTTTAATGGCGCGGTACAGCCCCGCAGCAATGACCAGCGCGTAGAGTGCTGCGATGGCCGCAGCCTCGGTCGGGGTCGTGATGCCGCTATACAGGCAAA
Organism: Falsiruegeria mediterranea M17; assembly: GCF_900302455.1. Classification (GTDB taxonomy): domain Bacteria; phylum Pseudomonadota; class Alphaproteobacteria; order Rhodobacterales; family Rhodobacteraceae; genus Falsiruegeria; species Falsiruegeria mediterranea. The sequence goes on along the minus strand of NZ_ONZG01000005.1, from coordinate 280,608 downwards.
AGAGCAGGATGAACGGCATCAGCAAGGCAGGCGTGGCCTGAACGGTCAGTTTGGGCAGGTCCCGCAATGGAACCGGGTCTTCCCGACCAAATCCACGGCGATGTGACATGAACACGTTCAACGCCATCAGGACGAACCCCATGAACAGGCCGGGAATGATCCCCCCCAAAAACAGATCCTTGATAGAAGCGCCTGAGACCAGCGCGTAGATCACCATCGGGATAGAGGGTGGGATGATGGGGCCGATGGTGGCCGTTGCCGCAGTTATGGCCGCCGCATAGCCTCGCGTGTATTTGCCGCTTTTGATCATCATCTCGATGATGATCTTTCCGATGCCAGCTGCATCTGCGACGGCAGAGCCCGACATGCCCGAGAAGATTAGCGACGCCACCACGTTGACATGTCCCATGCCGCCCCGGAACCGGCCGACCACGGCGATGCAAAAGTTCAGCAGCCGGTCGGAAATGGACCCGGCGTTCATGATATTCGCCGAGACGATGAAAAGCGGCACCGCCAACAGCAGAAAGCCATCAAACAGACGCTGCACCATGGTCTGCCCGGCAATGGCAAGATCCTGACCGGCAACACCAAGATAGACGATGACCCCAACCAGGATTGAGAACGCGACAGGTGTACCGATTGCCGCCATGCCAAACAGGGCGATCAGGCCCAAGAGGAGTTCAACGCTCATGATGCATCCTCCTCGCCCGTTTTGTCAGAAAGTATCTCTTCCATCTCGGTTTCTGGAGGTCCGTGTCGAACAACGGAATACAGCCGCCACAGGTAACGGACGATGGTTGCGATCATGAGAAGGATGTAAGCCGCAAACAGCCACTTGATTGCGATCTTGTCGCCCGTGATCGGCATTCTGAGCGTCTGGATCTTCTTTAGGTCCATCAACCGGTTGCCAAAGATCGCATCCCATGTTGCGGGAAACGAATAGAGCATGGCGGCGATCAGTCCCAAGGCGGACAAAAGCGCGAGAATGCGTTGGGTTTTGCGCGGTGTTGCCAAATAGAGCACGTCAAACGTGACGTGGTCCCGCGCTCGGACGATGAAGGCGCATCCAAAAAAGACGGTCCAGACCCACAGCAGGGAAATCAGGTTCACGGTCCAGCCGATCGGCTCCAGCGATGCCATCCAGTCCGAGATCGGCGGAATGGGTACGAGCCAGGCGATCTTGGCCGCATACCGGGTAAATATCTGGATCAAAAACGTTACAAAAACCGCCGCCAAAGCCATGGCGGCGATGAATTCTGCAATGCGAGAGAGCCGAGTAAGGATTGTATTCATCACATCGACCCTCTCGCAAATCTTGCTTAGTTGCCAAGCTCATTGATGCGCTCAAGAAGGCCCTCGGGCCAGCTTGCTGCGGCTTCGGACCCTACATATTGCGACTGAACATGGTCGCGGAACGCTGCCAGGTCAGGGGTGTAGATTTCAACGCCCTGGCTGCGGATGAACTCGGCCAGGTTATTTTCCTGATCCAGTTGTTTCAGTCGGCCATACGCGGCAGCTGCATCTGCAGCACGTTGAACAATCAGCTGTTGATCGGGCGACATTGCATCCCAGGTCTCTTTCGAAAAGGCGATGTAGTTCAGGTCAACCAGGTGAGAGGTCAATGCGATCTGCTTTGTCACCTCATAGAACTTCTTGTCGACCACGGTGGGAAGCGGGTTGTCCTGACCATCCACTGCACCGGTCGAGAGGGCGGTGTAAACTTCGGTGAAGGCCAGCGGTGTCGGTGACGCCCCAAGGGCTTTGCCTAGGAACTGCCATGCATCGGTGCCGGGCATGCGCAGGTTCACACCAGCGAGGTCCGCGGGTGTTTGGATGTCTTTTTCCTCACGCGTAAAGCGCAGGTTCACGTGGCGTTTGCCCAAGTACATCACTGACAGCAATTTGACACCCAGTTCGTCCTCGACTTTGGCCTTGAACGGGTCCATCAGCGGATCGTTAAAAACGCGCACCTGATGGGCTGCGTCTTGATGGACGTATCCGGTGGCAAAAATCGAAAACTCGGGGAAGAACTGCGCCAGTTCCTGAGCAGACGTGATCGACATCGTCAGGTTGCCCCGAGCGATGGCTTCCAGTTCGGCACCTTGGGCGAACATCGTGCCGTTGTAACCTGGTTTGTAATCCGCAAAACCCGCGACCATCGGGGCAAACACATCGGCGAGCGCAACAGAGCGTTGATCGGTTTCCGACCCGGATGTGGCCATTGTGAAGGTCATGCCATCTGCGCTTGCCGTGGTTGCAATACTGGTAGCAAGACCAAAGGCTGCAACGGACGCAAGCGCTGCGCGTCGTGTAAGTTTAGTGATCATGTCGTGTCCTCCCAAGACAATAGTTTGGCACGTATTGTGTGCCTAATTTGCGATTTTCGCTTTCGTTTCGTTTGTTTTTGTCGTTTGGCTCATGACTTTGCCCAACCTGTCGTCGCCGTCGGCCTCATCAAGGTGGATGAGGGTGTTGGTTTTCGCGGATTTCTGAATCGCATCAACAACGGCCAGGCTGCGCAGCCCCTCGCGCCCGGAGACCAAAGGTACCTCTTCGCCGCGGATGACAGCGGCGAAATGGGCCATTTGGTTGATCAACGGATCAGACGTATCCCGCGTGACCGAAGTGGCGGAGATGGGCGTCCACCAATCGCGACGCTCGTTGTGGGTCCATAGGGTCAGGTCGGGAACCGACAATGACCCATGGCTGCCGCCGATCTGATAGGCACTTTGCGAGGTTGTCGGGTAGATGGGGTACTCATGCGCCGTCATCTCCCAGCTCCAAGGGGCAACGATACTGTCCGAAACCGTGATCGTGCCAATGGCCCCGTTTGCGAACCTCAGCAAGGCGGCGGCTACGTCTTCGTTTTCATATCCACGGTCAGAGGGCGCGGCCTGAGCCTGGACGCTCACGATTTCCCCGCACAGATGCCGCAGCAAGTCGATGTCATGCACCAGGTTTACGGAAATCGGTCCGGCCCCAACCTGCTTTCGCCAGGGTGCCACGTCAAAGTAGGTGTCGGGCTTGTAAAACCAACAGGTCGCCTGAACCGCGCGCACAGCCCCGATCGTGCCGCGTTTGATGTGTTCATGGGCCTTGCGAATAAGCGGATTGTGACGCCGGTGATGCCCAACCAAAAGCGCGACATTTGCCTGTTCGGCGCTTTCGACCAATATCTTAGCCGCACGCAGATCATCCGCCAGCGGCTTTTCGATCAGCACCGGGATTCCTGCGTCCAGGCACGCGGCCCCTTGGTCAACATGCAGTTTGGTTGGTGTCGACAGGATGATCCCGTCAGGGGCCTGTGCTAGGATCATAGTATTCAGGTCGTCAAACCAGGGAACGCCCAGCCGTTCCGCCGCCACCTTTCCCGCATCACTTGGATCAACGACGGCGCACAGGGTCGTGTCGGACACTTGCGCAATGGCATCCGCATGACGTTGCCCGACAAGGCCGATGCCCGCAATGGCCAGGCGCGTTCGGATTGCCGCGTTGTTGTGTTTGGATGACGCCAAAAAGGTCACCTCCCCAAGTTGGACTGATTTCCCCGTTAAACAGGGAATCAATCGCGCGTTTCAGAGAGCCTAATCGTCATGATCGATCAAATCAATAATATCATATATTTTATACTTCGCCATAAATAATACGGAATTGTATGGTCATTGAAGAGATGTTATTTGAAAGGAAATTCCTTGTCTGATCGGGTTGCTCCATGGCCAAACCGCCGCCCACCGTTGGCTCTTCTACGTTCGAACGCATCAAACGTGACATCATTTTCGGCACACTTGCGCCCGGCTCGAAATTGAAGCTTGATGATCTGAAGACGCGTTATTCCGCCAGCGTCTCGACCTTGCGGGAGACGCTCAACCGGTTGGCCAGCGATGGTTTTGTCACCGCAGAAGAGCAGCGCGGATTTTTCGTGACGCCGGTTTCCAAGGAAGATTTACGCGAAATTGCCAGTCTTCGTATTCTATTGGAACGGCACGCTATACGGCTGTCGATTGCAAATGGCGATACGGACTGGGAAGGGGATGTTGTCGCTGCCCATCACAAGTTGCAGCGCATGGAACTCCAGATGCAGTCAGGCGACGAAACCGAAAAAGAAACTTGGAAGCGGTATGATTGGGAGTTCCACCTGTCACTCATTCGAGCATGCAACTCACAAAACCTGCTGTCTCTGCATTCGAAGATCTACGACAAATACCTGCGGTATCAGATGCTGGTCTTCACCTTCCGGGGCGAGGCTGCAGCCGCTGAGCATCAAGGTATGCTTGATGCAGCTCTGTCGCGCGATCCTGACACTGCAATCAGATTTCTCGAAGAGCATATCGACAACGGCTTGGTCCACACGCTCGAAGCAATGTAGAATACGGATTGATCCTGGCATATTGCCCACCAACGAATGTGTGACACACACATAACAGCGTCCACGTGGTTTATGTCACTTAGAAGGGCGCAGACAGCTTTTGCCAATCCCAATTCACTCTAGGTCGCTCAAGGTTGGCCCCTGAACAAAGCCGCGCCACCAAGGCGGGGAAGGGGGCATTGGTCGCGGCTTCGCCATACTGGGTTCATGGGAGAAGAGGTCAAATTTGGCCTATTCAGGATCAACCCGGCTAGTGTGCCAGAGTTGCACTCCAACGTTTCGTCTCTATTGCTTCGACTGTCAGTTCAACACACAACTGGCGCACGGCTTCAAAGGCAAAGGTCGCAGGGCGATCGCTCAACTCACCGATGTAGAGTGTCCGGTTGAGTTTGGGCTTCACAATAGGGCGGGTCACCAATTTGCCCGTATCAATGTGGTCTTTCAGGATGAACTCGGTCCCGACAAGACAGCCGATGCCCGACAGGAGAGAGTCACCAATTGCGACGATTGAGTTTATCTGGAATTGCGCGCGTTCCTCCAGTCGTTTGAGCAAGGAGGGGTCGTCCATCACGGCGCGCGTGTTCAACCCTTGTCGCAGGATGATGAGCGGCAGGTCGAGCAAGGCGTCAAAACTGATTGGGCCACGCCCGCCTACAACATCCGGCCGCCCCACCAATACCAATTCCTCGTCCAAAATCGGCTGGAATCTGAAACGCGGATCCGGAAGTTGGTTGTAGGTCAGCGTCAGATCCACTTCGGACGATGCAAGCTGAACGGTGGTCGAACCCGAAAAGATCTCGGAGAGATGCAAGCGGAGTTTCGGATAGGTTTGTGAGACACGCTGCATCAGGGGCACGCCGATCGCCTTGACAGCCGAATGGGCAAATCCGACCGAAATCTCACCTGCGACTTCGTTTTCGGCATCCCTGATATCAGCGCTGGCGGCCTGCATGGACCTTAAGATCATCCGCGCATGCTCGTATAAACGCGCGCCGGATGCGGTCGGGCGGACCCCCCTTAGCAGACGTTCGAACAAGGGTGTGCCAAGCTCGGCTTCGAGATTGGCGAGATGCCTGCTTAACGCAGAAACTGCGACCCTTTCGCGAACTGCGGCGCGCGCAAGGGCACCCTCTTCAAAGATTGCGGCGAAGTAGCGAAGTTGTCTGCTGTCCATGCTTTCTCAATATCAGAACGGTAGTGTATTAACATTATAATTTTAGGACTGCTGTCTTTGGATTACAGAGATATCGAGACTGTGTGCAGGGGGACGCCAGGTGCCAGATGAGTTCAAACCATTGCAGGGCATTCGGGTCGTTGAAATGACCCATATGATCATGGGGCCAAGCTGCGGTCAGGTTCTTGCCTACTTGGGGGCAGAGGTCATCAAGGTCGAACCCCCAGCCGGCGACAAGACCCGCCACCTGACCGGCATGGGGCGCGGTTTTTTCCCCAGCTTCAATCGCGGAAAACGCTCTATCACACTGGATCTGAAATCCCCTGCGGGGACTTCGACACTGGATAAGCTGTTGCAGACCGCAGATGTTTTCATTGAAAATTTTCGCGACCAATCGCTCGCCAAGATGGGTTTTGCGCCCGAGGCCTTGCGTCAGAAACACCCGAAGCTGATTGTCGCCTCTTGCAAGGGGTTCTTGCATGGGCCTTATCAAGATCGCACCGCGATGGATGAGGTGGTGCAGATGATGACCGGCATCGCTTATATGACCGGTCCGAAAGGTCGACCGCTGCGTATCGGGTCCTCGGCAAACGACATTATGGGGGGGCTCTTTGGGGCGCTAGCGGTGCTTGGTGCGCTGATGGAGCGTCGCGAAACCGGTACTGGGCGGGCTTTAAGGATCGGCCTTTTTGAGAACTGCCTGATGCTGGTCATGCAACATATGGTGCAGTTCGATCTGGATGGGCACGAACCGTCTCCAATGCCTGAGCGGGAGTTTTCCTGGCCAGTCTATGACATCTTCGACACGCGCGATCAAAGGCAGATATTTGTCGGCGCTGTGACCGAAGGGCATTGGATTATTCTGTGCAAATCATTGGGGTTGGAGCACTTGCTGGAAGATGCTCGTCTACAGGCCAAAATGGACCAGATTGAAGCCCGGGTTTGGACGCTTCCGATTTTCGCCGAAGCGATCAGGAAACACGACTTTGATATGTTGGTTGAGATTTTCGAGGCCTCTGGGATTCCATTTTCGCCAATCAATCGTCCGGCCGACATGTACCGGGATCCCCATGTTATGCGGCCGGGTGGCTTGCATCTTTCACATTTGCCCGACGGCCACACGTTTCGAGCACCGGGCCTGCCAATCGAAGTGGACGGCAACATGCCAAGCCCGACTTCACTTGATGTTGCGGACGTAGGCGATGACACGGACGCCATTCTGACCGAGATTGGACTGTCAGTTTCCGAGATACATGCCGCAAGCGGCAAGCCGCAGGAGAAATCTGTGTGAGCCGCCTGTCCGAAACATACCCCCCCGACAGGGTCGTGTTGCGTGAGGTCGGTTTGCGCGACGGGCTTCAGATGGTCGATCGCTACCCATCCACAACGGCCAAGACCGAATGGCTGCACCAGGAAAGTGCCGCGGGTGTTGGGCACTTTGAAATCGGTTCATTCCTTCCAGCCAGCTCTATGCCGCAATTTGCAGATGTTCGGCAGCTGATCGACGTTTGCGACGATCTCAATGTACATTCTGCAGCGCTTGTTTTGAACGATCGTGGGGCAGTGGATGCAGTTCAAACTTTGGTCGGTGAAATTGTGACGGTTGTTTCCGCAACCGAAGAACACAGCCAGGCAAATGCGCGCCGTTCTCAAAAGGAGGCGATTGCACTTGTTGGCAGAACCGTAGACTTGGCACGCAATGCTGAAACCCAGCCGGTAGTTCACGTCGGCATTTCGATGGCGTTTGGCTGCTCGATTGCTGGCGAGGTCGATCCAGACGATGTGGTGCGGATCGCAGTCGCATGTGCCGAAGCCGGTGCAAACGTCATAGGCCTAGCAGATACCGTTGGAGTTGCCGGACCCGATCAGGTGGGTGACGTCGTGCGGCGGGTGAAAAATGAACTGGGCAATGTCACACTGAGCATTCACCTGCACGACACTAGGGGGATGGGGATCGCCAATGCCTGTGCTGCATTGGACGCTGGCGTCCGGGTGATTGACGGCTCGTTGGCGGGTCTCGGGGGATGTCCATTTGCACCCGGCGCAACAGGAAACGTGGTCTTTGAAGACCTTGTATATCTTTGCGAGCGAAAGGGATTTGCGACCGGCATTGATCTGGAAAAGTTATTCTCTGTTCGCGAGATCGTAGCAACTGAGATGCCAAATGAACAATTTTTCGGTGGGTTGCCACGTGCCGGAACACCGCGCCAGATTAACTGGCGCGCCTGACACTAAACTAAAATGACAAAGTGGAGGAAAACATGAACATCCAGAAAACAGTGGCGGCCTCGCTATTGGCTGCATCAAGCTTGGGCACCGCAGTGTTCGCCGAAGCAACCGAAATGCGCTGCAGCCACCAGCTGCCGCCATCGCACCATATTGCGAAAGTGATTGACCAGTGGGCCGCCGAAATCGAAACCCAGTCGAATGGCGAGATCGATGTTCAGGTCTTTGGTGCCAACAGTCTTGTCGGTGCGCGTGAGAACATCGTGTCGGTGGCAAAAGGCAATATCGAATGTGCGTTTTCGATCAATCCGCAGTGGGGTAAAACTCTGCCAGTCATGAACGTGACGCTGAAACCTTATGCGGTCACCGATCTGGAAACGCTTGCCGCCTGGCCAGGTAGCGAAGCGGCCTCATTCTTGGAAGAGAAGCTGCTTGAAAAAGGCGTGCAAAACGCTGTGTGGCTCTTCACCACTCGGATGACCGCAATGACGTCAAAAGGGGCACCGTTGATCAACCCTGCCGACTTTGAAGGCGTGAAGATCAGGGGGCTGAACCCGGTCGCTGACGCCGGGCTGGTTGCGATGGGGGCAGCGCCCTCGGCGATGTCAGGCTCTAAGGTATATGAAGCGCTATCAACTGGTGTGATCGATGCCGGAATGACCGACATCGCCGCCGCGTATTCGCGGAAATACTTTGAAGTTCAGGACCATGTTACCGTTGTGCCGCTCTTTAGCGTGTTCTTTCATGGCTACTTGAACCCAGCCTGGTACAACGGGCTTACTGACGCCCAAAAAGCCGTCATTGCGGACGCGGGTGCAAAAGCAGCGGTTTGGGCTGTAGACGCATCGGAAGAGGCCTCATCCGCCGCGCCTTCGCAACTTGAGGAGATGGGTATGAAAGTCCATTTCCAAACGCCTGAAGAAGAAGCTGCCTGGAAAGAGTTGATGGCACCTGCGTTTGACGCATCCTTTGGCAGCGCGACTGGCGAGGACGGCGTTAAACTGCTCGAGCTGGTCAACCAGATCTCAAACTGACGTGAAGCTCGATCCTGAAACCACTGCTTCTGGGACCCTTGCGGTCTCAGGGGTAGAACGGGCAATACGCCTTGTCACGCTGTCCGGCGCGGGCGTAGCCGCACTGTTGGTGCTCATCGTCTTCGGGGTGGTCAGTTACAGTGTATTCATGCGGTATGTGCTCGGAACTCCGGTCACATTCTCGGACGAGCTCAATGGCTTCATCGTTGTGGCGATGGTTGCTCTGGGCGCTGGCGAAGTGCTTTTACGTGGCGAGCACTTTGGCGTTGATTTGCTTACCGAACGCGCGGGACCGCGCATGCAGTGGTTGGTTGAACTATGGGGGATGATCGGAGTGATCCTTGTGGCGTCCGCCATCCTCTACAGCGCCGTTCTCATGGTTCAATTTTCCTACGATTTTGGTGTCTATTCGGACGGATATCTGGGTGTTCAAATGTGGATCCCGCAAGGGTTCCTGTTGATTGGCATGGGTATCCTTATTTTGGCGGCAATGGCCCGCATCTTCACTCTTTTGACGGTACGCCGCCCATGACGACTTTTTTGATTTTGTCCGGTTTGATTGTTCTTCTTTTGACGGGCATGCCCATTTTTGCCGGTCTCGGTCTGACTTCGCTGATCATCATGCTGCTGACCGAAGGCAATGTGAACAGCGCCGCCGACACAGTCTTTGCCAAGCTCAACAATGGCCTTCTGACGGCCATCCCGATGTTTGCCTTCATGGCTCATGTGATGATCCGCGCGGGTGTTGTAAAAGACCTTTATGATGCGGCCAACGCGTTGGTCGGCCATTTGCGCGGGGGGCTCGGGGTCGCCACGATCCTTTCCTGTACCATCTTTGCGGCCATCTCTGGCTCTTCTGTTGCCACCGCGCTGACCATCGGTTCGACGGCCATCCCGCAGATGAAGCGCTTTAATTACCGACCTAGCTATTCCTACGGCGTGATCGCTGCGGGCGGCACACTGGGCATTTTGATCCCGCCATCGGGGCCGCTGATCCTCTACGCGATCGTGACCGAGGCTTCGATCGGGGCGCTGTTTCTGGCCGGGCTGATCCCAGGTATCATGATGGCTGCGATCTTTGCTGCCTGGGCAATGATCAGCGCCGGGTTCGGTGGTGCGGTCGTCGCTCAGCCCTTTGCGGGCATGGGTCTTATCTGGGCACGTATGAAGCAATCGATCTGGGCCCTGTTGATGCCACCGGTTGTTTTGGGCGGCATTTATTTGGGTATTTTTACCGCGACCGAAGCCGCAGCCATCGGGTGCCTTTATGCGCTGATCATCAGCGTCGTGATTTACCGTAACTTCGGTCTGCATGACCTTTGGCTCACTGCGTTCGAGACGGTGCGTACAACGGCCATGCTGTTCATGATACTGGCAGCAGCGGCGCTATTTGGCCACGCCGTGACGATCATCCGTCTTCCCATTGAAATTATGGAACAGGTCACGGCCATCGGTCTGAACCCGGCAATGTTTGTTGTCGCGGTGATGTGTTTGATCCTGGTGTTGGGCATGTTTCTCGAGACAATTTCGATCATTCTGATCACGACACCAATTGTCTTTCCGGTCATGGTGGCGCTTGGCATCGATCCGATCTGGTATGGTATACTGTTGATGATCAACCTCGAGTTGGCACTGATCACACCCCCTGTGGGAATGAACCTCTTCGTCATCAAAGGCATTGCCAAGGCTCCGTTGTGGGACGTCATTCGCGGCTCATTGCCCTATGCGGCGCTGATGTTTCTGGGACTGATAATCGTCTTTGCCTTCCCAGCCTTGTCCACGTGGCTTCCCAAAGTCGCTGGGTTCGGCGGATGAGTGACCGCGTCAAATTATCGGCTGCGCGAGTGGGTTAGCAAAACGTCCATAAACTCCGCTCTTTAGACCTTGGTCTCTATCGATATCGAGCAGGCACAGCGAAGACAGCTATGCGGGCTGCAAGCGCAGCATCACAGGACCAATATGAAGGTCTCCGATGGGCCGTTTGATGAACTTTGCAAAGTCCCCCTGAGGGTAAATCACACAATTGATCAAGGGTTCCAGTAACTGCCTTATGGGGGGTGCAGCACGGCAGGCCAACGACATGCGAAAGCAATCTTGGCGTTCATGAAACCGCATCAGGACCTGACTGCGGGAGTGTACAACTCCAATCCCGCGACTGGATAAACTCGGCGCAGTCCCGCGTGATGGACGCGTAAGGTGAGCGGGTTCGGACATACAAAAATACTTCACGCTGATCCGGCAGGTCCCTAATGGGGCGAAAAATGACGGATTGGGGCAGAAAACGGGTCACGGTTTGCGGCAGGATCGTCACCCAGTCTTTGGTCTGTACCATTGCGACCAACGACAGGGTGTTCTGGATCGTCACATCGGATATGCCAACCGCACTCAGAAAATCGGGCGTTTGGATCAGATCACACAGTGCGTTCTTGACGAACTTTCGGGTGACCACTTCGGCCAATGTTGGATGCTGCGGGGCCCGCGCCAGTGGATGATCTGCGGAGGCGATCAACCCAAAGGGGTCACGAAAAAGCGGAACGGCTTCGATCCCGTTCAACGGATGGTGACCAGAGGCAATGCCAATGTCTGCGCGCCCGCTCAGAAGGGCGTCCAACACCTGTGACGTATGGGTATCGCGCAGCTCGATCTTCACGCCGGGGAAGCGTTTCGTCATATGATCTGTTACGGCCGGAAACACCACCGCCGCCACCGAGGGGACCGAAGCGATGCGGATCTGCCCGTGGCGCGACTGTGCCGCGCCTTCGATACCTTGGATGGTTTCGTCGTAGGCGCGCACCTGTTTCAGGGCTTGTTCAAAGACCTCTTCCCCAAGGGCTGACAACTGTGCCTTGCGCTCGCCCTGAAACAGTTTGCGCCCCAGATGCTCTTCGAACTGCTTGAGGGTCATTGAAACTGCCGATTGCGTGCGGCCAAGGCGGTCGGCAGCCTCGGCCAGGTTGCCGGTTTGGGCCACGGTGCAAAAGGTGCGTAGAGTTTCCAGTTTGATCGACATGACTTCAGTGTTTCTGAAATAAGTTTGAGTTAATTGAATTTGACTGATGTGGTCGTCAAAGTCCATCCTGTTCCAAACTGAAATCTGTTGTCTGGGGCGTACCGTGACCAAACTGAACCTGATCGCTGGCGAATGGCTGGCGGGCGAAAGCGAAATCGAAAACCGCAACCCTTCGGATCTGAGCGATCTGGTTGGCATGTTCACTCAAGCCAGTGCCGATCAGCTCGATGCGACGCTCGATCAGGCACGCATCGCCCAGGCCGAATGGGCCGCATACGGGTTGGAGCGCAAGCAGGCTGTATTGAACGCCATCGGCAACGAAATGATGGCGCGGGCCGAAGAACTTGGCACGCTGCTCAGCCGGGAAGAGGGCAAACCGCTGGCCGAAGGCAAGGGCGAGGTTTATCGCGCTGGTCAGTTCTTTACCTACTACGCGGCCGAATGCCTGCGTCAGATCGGCGAAAACGCGGATTCAGTGCGCCCCGACATCGAAGTAGACGTGCGCCGCGAAGCCGTTGGCGTTGTCGCGATCATCAGCCCGTGGAACTTCCCCACGGCGACCGCCTCATGGAAAATCGCGCCGGCGCTCTGCTATGGCAACGCGGTTGTCTGGAAGCCGGCCAACATCACACCAGCCTCGGCTGTTGCCCTGACCGAGATCATTGAACGTCAGGACATTCCCAAGGGTCTGTTCTCGCTGGTCATGGGATCGGGTCGCTCTATCGGTCAGCGTCTGGTCGAAAGCCCCAAGGTCAACGCGATCTCCTTCACGGGGTCGGTCCCTGTCGGCAAGGGCATTGCCGCCGCCGCGATCCAGAACCTGACCAAGGTACAGATGGAGATGGGCTCAAAGAACGCGCTGGCAGTGATGGACGACGCCGATTTGGATCTAGCTGTATCGCTTGCCCTGGGTGGCGCGTTCGGCGGCACTGGTCAGAAATGCACGGCCTCGTCGCGTCTGGTGGTTCATGCCGGCATCCACGACGCTTTCGTGGAAAAGCTGGTGGCTGGTGCACAGGCGATGAAAGTTGGCCATGCCCTGGAAGATGGCGTTCAGATGGGGCCTGTGGTCAGTGAACAGCAGCTGCAGGAGAACCTGGCTTACGTTGATCTGGGCAAAACCGAAGGGGCCGAGCTGGCCTGCGGTGGCGCGCGTTTGGACATGCCGCATCAGGGGTTCTACATGTCGCCCGGCGTGTTTCTGAACACCACCAACGACATGCGCATCAACCGCGAAGAGATGTTTGCCCCTCTGACGTCCGTGATCAAGGTGGGCAGCTATGACGAGGCGCTGAGTGTCGTGAACGACACCAACTTTGGCCTGACCTCGGGGATCGTGACCAAGTCACTGGCCCGCGCTACCCATTTCCGACGCAATGCGCGCACGGGCGTCGTGACCGTGAACCTGCCAACCGCAGGGACCGACTATCACGTGCCTTTCGGTGGGCGCGGTGACAGCTCCTATGGCCCGCGCGAGCAGGGCAAGGCGGCGGCCGAGTTCTATACCACTGTCAAAACCGCCTACATCAGCGCAGGCCCGGTGTAAGCAAATTGCAAGGCATGCGCCCGGCTTAAGACGTTGGGCGCAGCTCAGATCGTGAGTGATCCAAGGGAGAACGACATGTCCGGGTACCTGATCGACGGGCTGCAATATGTGAACTGGTCGGAAAAGGTCTTTCGCCAACTGCGTGAGGGTGGCGTTGACGCAATCCACGTCACCATTTCGTACCATGAGAACTTTCGCGAAACGGTTCTGAATTTTGAAAAGTGGAACCGCTGGTTCGAGCAGTACCCCGATCTGATCATGAAGGGTCAATGGGCCAGCGATATCGACGTCGCGCGGGAAACCGGGCGTACGGCAGTGTTCTTTGGCTTTCAGAACCCCAGCCCAATCGAAGATGACATCGGCCTTGTTGAAATCCTGCACACCCTTGGTGCGCGGTTCATGCAGCTCACTTATAACAACCAGTCATTGCTCGCGACGGGATGTTACGAGGATGAGGACGCGGGCATCACCCGCATGGGCAAGCAGGTTATCAAGGAAATGAACCGCGTGGGCCTGGTGGTGGACATGAGCCACTCGGCGGATCGTTCGACCATTGAGGCGGCCGAAATCTCGGAACGTCCCATCGCCATCACCCACGCCAACCCTCATGAATGGCAGCCCGCGCTGCGCAACAAGCGCGAGAGCGTTATTCGCGCGGTGACGGAAAATGGTGGGATGCTTGGGTTTTCGGTCTACCCTCATCACCTGAAAGACAAATCCGACTGCACGCTGGACAGCTTTTGCGAAATGATCGCGCGAACGGCTGAAAAGTATGGGGCAGAACATTTGGGCATCGGCACTGACCTGTGTCAGGATCAGCCCGACAGCATCGTCGAATGGATGCGCGTGGGGCGGTGGACCAAGGAAATAGACTATGGCGAGGGATCTGCCAGCAATCCTGGCTTCCCTCCGATGCCCAGCTGGTTTGAAGACAACCGCCACTTTGGCAACATCCGTCAGGGGCTGAGTGCGACCGGTCTGAGCGCGGACGAAATTGACGGGATCATGGGCGGGAACTGGTATCGGTTCTTCGCTGAAAACTTCACCCCAAAAGGATAACGGTCATGGAAGCACCTGCGCAGACCACCATCCCCCGGCGAGACCCAGCGACAGTGATGCGCCTGTCGCGGTTGGGGTCGCTGCATCAATGCCGCCTGAGCTTCATGCGGCAGCTGACCCGCCGCATGGCGCAGGAAAACTGGAGCTTTTCGCGTCCGGTGTTTCGGATTGATGAAAACGGGGTGGGCTGCGCGGTCTATTCGGCCAAGGGGCCAGAGCGGACCTATTCGCTGGTGGCTTTTGCCCATGACCTGCCGCCCGAGATGCGCTCGGACCGGGTGATTGCCGAGGCCTGGGATGCCACATTTGCACTGTTTGACGGGGTTCCGACTGAGGCGGATATTGAACGGCTGTCACAAAACGTGCCGCTGCAAGAGGCAGGACGGGTCAGCGAGAGCGAGCTGTCGTTGTCACGCGCCAATCGCTCGGTGCGCCTGTGGGCGCATGTGGTGGATCGTCTGGCGGCAGGGCAGCAACCGGATTTTGACCAGATCGACAAGGTGGGCTATCTGATGCGCACCACGGCCGTTTACGGCTCGGGCAAATTTGGCGCTGCGGACCGGGAAAAGATCGCGGGTCGTGCCGAAGTTCAGGCCCCTTTTCAGGCCGAGATGCTATCCGTGTTTCTGACACGCACGTTTGTGCGGGATCTGGTGCAGCATATGGCCCGTGCCAAGGGGGGCGATGCGGCGGTTCCTCTGGATTTGGCCATCGCACGGCGATTGGGGATCGGCAATTCGACGGGATTGGGCATGGCGCCCTTCATCGTCAACCATCCCATCCTGTTCAACAACTGGATCATGGTGCGCGAAGAGGCCATTGCACGTGTGCGGTCGGTGAGCGAGGCGACCGAAAGCGAGGCGCAGGTGTTTCGCAGAATGCTGCGTCGGAGCGAAGTTTCGGTCGACCGCTGGCGCTCAGAGCATCCAATCCAGATCGAGAAACTGGCAGCGCTGAAAACCGATTTGTTGGCGCTCACCTCTCTTGTCGGCGCAGACGATTTGATCACTGATTATCCTTGGGACCGTTTGATGACTTGGGCTGAGGGGGCCCTGAGTGAAGAGGGGCAAGAACTCGTCGCTTCGCTGATCCTGGAACCTTACCCCGACCTTGTGGACGGTTTGACATCGTGCATGGCCGACAGCAACGGTGCGGCTTTTTCCATCGAAGGGTCGATGGACGTGACCGAGGTGCGTGACCTGATCCAAGAGAGCTTTGGCTGGGCATTGGATCTGGACTGGGACGCGCCCGAGAACTGCGCGCGGGCCTGGTACGTGTCCGAAGAGAAGCTGGAGCCGCGCATGGGAGAGCGATTTGACGAACCCATTGCCGACTATGAACAGCCCCTTGCACCGGCACGGGATGCGGTTTTGGCCCATCGGGCACTGAACGGTCGTCAGGGAACTGTCGCGGCCTTTCTGCTGGAGCATCCCGAACACCGCCACACCGTCCGACGCGCCCAAATGAGCCGGGTGGCGCCCTATGGCGAGATCCGCGACAACACGATCAGCGCACAGGTGCTGCCCATCGACATGCTGCGGGCAAAGCTTTCGTTCTTTGGGGCCACGCATTTCGATCCGCGTTCCGACCGCTGGGTGCGGATCTGCATGTACGCGGGCGCGCCATACCCCGAGGACCTGACGACCGAAACGGCGGACCATTGGGTCTATCCGCAGGAGGGCGCGGTGTGAGCTATTCCTTGAACGAGGTCGAAGCGACCGCCAAACGCGCCACACGCGGCGCGGGTTTTTCCTGGGGGTTGGCCGAAGACGCGGCCAAGGCAACCCGCTGGCTGTGCGCCCATGATGTGGACGGGGTCGGGCATCTGGCTGACTTGCTGGAACAGTCTGATTGCAGTTTGCACGCACCAAAATCCCTTGACGGGGTGTTGGCGGGCGAGGGGGACTTGTGCCCGCTGCGCACCGGGTGCCTGCTCTCGGACAGCGCGCATTTGCTGACCTCGCATCCAATGGTCATAGAGCGTGTCGCTTCTCCTGTGCTTCTGTTGCCCTTTGCTGCTCTGGCAGCGCGACAGTTGAAGACACCGGTGACGCTGGACTGTGATGGCATGACCGTCTGCACGGATGGCCACATCGTGTCGGCGACGGCGGATTGGCCTGCAATGGCCCAGACAGTGACCGTCACGCTTGGGGGCGACCTGCCCGTGTCTTCTGTGCGCAAAACCCGCGCAACACCACGCCCTGCGGATTGGAACGCCCTGAACCGTTTGGCGCACAAGACCTATGCCCCCGCCACCGAGGAATCCCGTCTGTTGGGTGCCGGTGCCGGGCTTTCCGACAACGACTGATAAAAGGCCACACCATGATCGAGACCCGCACGCTCACACTCGCAGAAATCGAAGATCTGTCGTTCCGCGCCCTAGTGGCTGCGGGCACGTCCGAGGCCAACGCAAGACCGCTCGCGGTCGCTACGGCCGCGACCGAGGCCGACGGCGTCGCCAGCCATGGCTTGGCCTATATCCCGATCTATTGCGAGCATGTGCAATGCGGCAAGGTGGATGGTGCTGCGATCCCGACTGTCGAAAAGCCGACGCCGGGTGTGGTAAACGTGGATGCGGCCACGGGGTTTGCCCATGCCGCGATTGACGCCGGTTTCGACGCCTTGATCCCAGCCGCGCGTGCGCAGGGTATCGCTGTGCTGGCAATTCGCAACAGCTATAACTGCGGGGTTCTGGGCTATCACACCTGGCGTCTGGCGCAGGAGGGGCTGGTCGGGCTTGGGTTCACCAATGCGCCGGCATCTATCGCGCCGTCTGGCGGGGCCAAGCCGGTCGTGGGCACCAACCCGTTTTCCATCGCGGTGCCGGGCACCGACGGTCAGCCCGCGCTGCTCATCGACCAAAGCGCCAGCACCATCGCCAAAAGCGAGGTCATGAAACACGCCCGCGAAGGCAAGGCGATCCCGGTTGGCTGGGCGCTTGATGCCGATGGCAATCCCACAACAGACCCGAACGTGGGCCTCAAGGGGTCGATGGCGCCGTCGGGTGGATACAAGGGCGTCGGTGTGGCGATTCTTACCGAAGTTATGGCCGCGGCACTGACCGGCGCAACACTTGGCGTGCATGCTTCGCCCTTCTCGGGAACTGCGGGCGGACCACCAAAAACCGGCCAAATGTTCATTGCAATCGACCCAAAGGCCACTGCAGGTGACGCTTTTGCCACCGGTATTGCCGGTCTCGTTCAAGTGATCCGTGACCAATCCGGCGCACATTTGCCCGGTGATGGCCGCCGGTCCAAGCGGCTGGCCGCACAGTCAAACGGTGTAGCGGTGAATGTGGCAACCTTGGAGAAAATCGAAGCCATCCTGACCTAAACCCAAGGTCGCGACGTCCGGTTCGGAGCGTGGCGGCCAGAATAACTCTCTCCATCCGAACCAAGGGACACGTGCGAACAGGGAGGAAACACATGTCAATCAAGCAACCCTTCACCGATCTGGAGATCAAGCGATCTTCGGGTGGGTTCTATGAGGGGCACAGCGTTGAAATCGCTTTGCTCAGCAAATCCATCATGGTCGCACTTGTGATCTGGGCGCTCGTCTGGCCTGCCAACGCCAACGGCGTTCTTGGCAGCCTGAACGGCCGTTTGTTGGAAACCTTTAACGGCTTCTACATCGTGATCGTGGGTCTTTTTGCCTTCTTCTTGTTCGTGGTGGCGTTGCTGCCGGGGACAGGTAAGAAAATCATGGGAACACCGGGCGAAGCGCCCGAATTCTCGAACTTCTCGTGGTTTTCGATGATGTTTGGCGCCGGTCTGGGTGTTGGTCTGATGGTCTTTGCCACGGCCGAACCTCTGGGTCTGTGGGGCTCCAACCCCGTCGTGATCTCGCAAGAGGTTGCTCCAAACACCGAAGCGGCGCTGCAGTCCGGCTATCGTTACACGTTCCTGCACTATGGATTCCATGCGTGGGCTATCTACGTGGTGACCGGGCTGTCGCTGGCTTACTATGCCTACACGCGCAACATGCCGCTGACCATTCGCACCGCGCTGACGCCTTTGTTCGGCAAGTTGATGAACGGTTTCCTGGGCCACGTCGTTGACGTCCTGGGCGTTGTTGCAACGATCCTTGGTGTGTCCGTGACCATCGGTTTCGGTGTGTCGCAGTTCATCGACGGTGTTTATGCGATCACCGGAATGGAATGGATGATGGACATGACGGGTGAAGCACCTGCTCCGGGTACGGTTGGTCTGCTTGCTGGTCTGATCGTAATCATGGGCCTGTCGATCATCTCGGCGGTGTCGGGGGTTGGACGCGGGGTGAAATACCTGTCGAACCTGAACCTGGTTCTGTCGTTGATCTTGCTGTTTACCTTCGTGGCGTTTGGTTCGTTCCTGTTTGCGATGACGACATATGCGTCGGCATTCGTCGATTATATGATGCACTTCATCTCGCTTAGCTTCGGCGCATTTGGACCGCAATCCGCGGCTGAATTTGCTGCTGGTCTGCCGAGCGAAGCAGCACCCTTTGCCGATACTCTGCGCGGTGGAGCAACCAACGCTTGGGGATCCTTTGCAGGCTTCAAATCGGGTCTGGAAGGTGACGCGGCAGCGCTGTCGGATGATGTCCTGATGGCGGCTTATGCCGCTGGTGAACCTGCGCGTCAGTTCGGCTGGCAAGCCGGTTGGACCACTTTCTACTGGGCCTGGTGGATTGCCTTCTCGCCCTTCGTGGGTCTGTTCCTGGCGCGTATCTCGAAGGGTCGCACTGTGCGCGAGTTCATCGTGGGCTGTGTCTTTGCCCCGGCGCTTGTCTGCTTTGCCTGGATGACAATCCTGGGCGGCACCGCGATCGACCTGGAACTGACAGGCGGCGCAGAGGGCGCAATCATTGGCGCATCAAACACCGCCAAGCTGTTCGTCACTCTGGGGCAGATGATCGAAGGTGGCCTGCTGTCCGGTCTGACCATCATGTGTGTGGTTCTGATCATGACCTTCCTGGTAACTTCGGCAGACTCGGGCATCCTGGTGATGAACACCATCATGTCGGGTGGCGACCAAGAGGTCGGCAACAAGCACAAGATCGTCTGGGGTCTGATCCTGACCGCCGTGATCGGTGCGCTGATCCTGGCTGCGGGTGAGAACAATCCGATGGACGCCTTGCGCAATGCGATGATCATCGGCGCGTTGCCATTCACCATGGTCATGGGTCTGATGTGTGTGGCCTTGGCCAAGGCGCTCTATCGCGACAGTCACCGCGATAAAGCAGGCGTGGCAGAACCCGCCGAGTAATGTGAGCAGGGCCGCCGAACTTGGCGGCCCGAACCAAATCAAGGCCGCAGGGGTGAGCACCCTTGCGGCTTTTCATATGTCGGACAGGGTTTTCAGCGCCGCCAGGCAGGCCTGCGCCTTGTCGTTGCGTTCGCCATTTCGGGTCAACCGGGCATAGATCCCGACATCTGTCGCGAACCAGTCACCCGGCAACCCAACCAGAGCCCCCCGATCCAGGTACCCGCCGACAAATCCGCGCCACCCCAGGGCCAGCCCTGCGCCCGATGCCGCCATTTCCAGCAGATAGACATAGTTGTCGTGCGCGTCGCATTCCGTCCAACCCGCAGTTTCTGGATGCGCTGCCTGCCATCTGGCCCAGGTGGTCCAGCCCAGGTTCTTTTGCTGCAGTTCCAACAGGCCCGGAGGGGCGGCCTCGTTCTTCAAAGCCGCCATCGCCTGCGCGATCACCTCGGGCGTGCCCACGGGCTTGACTTCTTCCCGGCAAATCAGCACATGGTCCCGGTTGGGCGCGGTGCGGGCGTATTCAAAGACGATATCGGCGCCGGTTTCGATGGCGGCTCCGATCAGATGGTATTCCGCGGTCAGAAACCGCAGCTCGACCCCTTTACCCAAGGCGCGCCTCAGATCGCGGTAGCGGGGCATCAACAGCAGGTGCGACACCGCGTGCGAACTGGCCAGCGTGACCTCGGGCGCGGTCTCGGCCACCGTATCCACCGCCTGTTGTAACCCATCCAACGCCTGCAAGGCCGAGGCGTAGAACCCTTCACCTGCAGGGGTCAGGCGCACATCATGGCCGTCGCGGTGAAACAACCGCGTGCCAAAGCGGATCTCAAGATTGCGGATGTGGCGGCTTATGGCAGGCTGCGAGGTGTTGAGCTCTTCTGCCGCGCGCGCAAAACCCTTGCGTCGGGCCACGGCCTCGAACGCGATCAGGGCCGAGATCGAGGGGAGGGCATATCGTCGGTTAGTCATATCAAAATTGATATGGTTCCTGACCTGCGAAAGCAATGGATTTGCCACTGAGGTTGCGACAGCATCAGGTCATCTGACGTAAACAATTCGGTGTCCACACCATGAGCCAATATCAAAAGCCGCCGAAGTGGCGCGACCCAAAGGTGAAACTCTTTCCTTATCAGGTCGGCTTCACGTGTCCACCGCATGATTTTGATGCGGCCCCGTCAGATTTTTTGCGCATGGCCCCGCGCAGCGTCGGCGTGCATGGCCGGATGCTGCATGTGCCGGATTATGAACACCGGCTGGATCAGCGAAAAAAGAACTTTGGCCTGCTCGAAGAGTTCATGGAGTGTATGGCCAACAATGGCGCGGACGCTTGCGGGCAGGTGGGGTCGAACTGGGTCCATGCCAGCGGGCTGGGGGTGGAAGGCATCCGCCAGCACTGCGAGATGCTGTCGGATAAATACGAGACGCCGTTTCACATGGCTGGCTACGCCATGGTCGAGGCACTGCGCGAACTGAACGTGGAAAAGGTTGCGCTGAACGCCTGCTATCACCCGTCCAGCTGGTACCAAGGCACCGTGGGGTTCCTGCGTGAGGCGGGGTTTGATGTTGTCTGGGCCGGGAATTTCTTTGATCAGGGGTGGTTCGCCTCTCAGCAAGACGTTGATGATTGTATCTGGTGCTTTGATGAGGATCTGATCTGGAAATCCTTTGACTACACCGCTGAACAAGCCCCTAACGTTGATGCCTACCTGATCAACGGCATGAGCAACTATCGCCGCGCCGAAGACGGGATCGCGCAGCGCCCGGTCCATTATGACGCCGCACTTGAGGAGCGGTTGGGCAAGCCAGTCGTTGGACACGACATCGCGCTTTACTGGCGAGTGTTCAAAACACTGGGTCTGGCACCTGAAACACGGCAGGGCCGCCTGTTGTCGTCGTTGAAAGGATAATCATGCACAAGATCGTTGCCCTTTGGGCGGTGCCCCGGTCGACCTCGACCGCGTTTGAATGGATGATGCGGCAGCGCGGGGATCTTGATTGCCTGCACGAACCCTTTGGCGAGGCATGGTATCAGGGCGAAGACCCGCTTTGGCCACGCTTTACCGCAGGGGAAAAGACCACACCCGGTCTGACCTTGGAAAGCGTCTGGAACGACATCCGGGCGCGGGCGGAACAAGGCCCGGTATTCATCAAGGACTTTCCGCATTACATCAACCATATGTGGGATGCCGAGTTCCTGTCGCATTTCACCCATGCCTTTCTGATCCGCGACCCGGCCAAGACCATCACATCGATGTACAACAAATGGCCCGATTTCGATGAGCTGGAGGTGGGTTTCCCGGAACAGCGGGCGCTCTTTGATCTGCTGACGGCGCTCAACGGAATCGCGCCCCCAGTGATCGACAGCGACGATCTGCTTGAAGACCCGCACCGCATGACCCGGACGTTCTGCGAGGCGGTCGATATTCCGTTTCTGCCTGATGCGCTGAGTTGGGAGCCGGGTGGTGATCCGTCGGCGCACAGTTGGTGGGACGGCGGGTCATTCCATGCAAACCTGGCCAAATCGACAGGGCTGACGCCACAAAAGCGCAAATACGTGAATCTTGAGAACACGCCCGAGCGGGTACAGCGGGTGCATCGGCGGATGAAGCCGCACTACGATCACCTCTATTCGAAACGTTTGGGGGATTAGGGCGCAAGGCAGATCGCCCTGCGCGCCCAATTCAGGTCACATGCAACCAGGTTCGCATGCCTGCGGCAGCATGTGACAGCATATGGCAGTGTAGCAACCACTTGCCCGGCGCGTCGGCGCGGAACGCGATTGTGCGCGTCTCAGCCCGCGCCATCAACAGCGTGTCGCGCAGGGGGCCAAAGCTGCCATCTTCCAAGACCTCTTGGAAGTGCTGGCCGTGCAGGTGCATAGCGTGGGCAAAGGCGGTGTCGTTGACCATCTCGATCATCACTGTTTCACCTGTGCTTGCGCGGAGCAGCGGTTCGTCCGGCATACCAATCACACCGTTGAAGGCCCAGGCCTGACCCAGTTGCACCATCTCTTGAATGCTCAGACGTTGTCCTTTGAAGGTCGCCTCGCGCAGGCCGCCCATGGCGCCACCCTCCATCTTGAGCGGGACCTTGCGCGCATCTTTGACCGTCGTCAGTCGGTGATGTGGGTTATCGGGCAGGGCGGGGATGTTTCCCCGCCGGGTGCTTGAGCCGGAAACGGGCATCTCGACAATCGCAAAGACACCGTCGCGTTCATGGCTGGCGATCAGCGCGTCTTCGCCCTCATCAGCTGTGACGTCGACAACCAGATCGACCCGTTGTGCCGGCCCCATGAACAGCCGCTCGGGCGTTTGTGGTTGCAGCAATGGCATGCCGTCGAAGGCGACGATCTTGCCCTCTAACCCGATCAGGCTGATCTCCATGATCCGGTCGGTGGCCACATTGATCAGGCGCAGCCGCAGGCGGGCGTTTTTGCGGACAGTGGTCACTTGAGGCACGCTCACGGCATGAATGAAGTTCCCCAACCGCCCGGCGTGTGTCCAGTCATGCGGACGATCGAAGTCCTCGGAAGTCTTGCCATCCTGGGTCAGCCGCCAGTCATCCAGCACCATCGTCAGGTCGTGATCCACATCTGGCGGTTCGGTTTCGTCCACGATCAACACACCATAGAGGCCACGCGCCACTTGTTCGGTCGATTGATGGTGCGAGTGATACCAATAGGTGCCCGCATCGGGTGGCGTGAAACTATAGGTGAAATCCCCGCCGGTCTGGACGGCGTCCTGGGTCATACCGGGCACGCCATCCATCGCATTTGGAAGGCGCAACCCGTGCCAGTGAATGGATGTGGGCGTGGGCAGTTGGTTGACCAACTTGCGGGTCAAGGCCTGCCCCTGACGCAGTCGGATCAGCGGGCCGGGCACCTGTCCGTCAAAGCCCCAGACCTCTGTTTCGGGGTATTCATCGGGCAGCAGGCGGATCTGTCCGGGCCGTGCGGTCAATGTTGGGACAGAGGCTCGCGCGGTTACAGGCAGCAGCGTCGCCGCCGCAGCCGAGGCCACAAAGCTGCGACGCGTGAGGCGGGTGTTCATGTGGTCCGTCATGGTCTCGCCCTCTGACAAGTGGTGACAATAGGCATGGCATTTGGGGGCGCGTCAGGCGCACTTTTGTTCAATCTAGCAGTTTGCATCGAGTTTTCTCGAATTCGTTCGAAATTTCACGCCGGGAGGCGTGGAGGGATCGGTCACGAGCAAAGACGAGGAGGTGGCGGATCGAACTCTGGTCGAACGCCAGCAGCCAAGGTGAGGTAAGCCACCTCGGCAACAGGACCAGGCCGTTCAAGAGCGGATGCAGGGACGAGCGGAGTAGAAAGCTCAGCCCCGCACAGATTGCCCTGACAGCCTGTGTCATTGTCCGACCCTTGGCAGATCATCCCTGCCGGGCAATGTGTTTCGGCCTCTAGCGTCATGCCCATGGAAGGTGCGGGCGAGGCCCAGACCAAAAGCGCAATCATGAGCACGCCAACCAATCCCAACAAATCGGGAAGCCGTGCGTTCAAAGCCAAAGTGCGCTTTTTCTGTGGGTTGGGTCTCATCTTGTTCGCACCATCTGCGCGGATCTGAGCCGGGTCAAGCCGCCCATCTGCGGCAAAGCCGCCGTGCTTTGTGACGTCGGGTCGTGGGGTGCGTTTCGCCATGTTCCCATTGACGCACCGTCAGGCCCGCAAAATCATGGTCGCGTATTCATCCGGAGGAGAGAGACGAGATGCCCGAGTTTACCACCCTGAGAATTGACCATGATCCGGATGAACCTCGCATTGCGCGCCTGTTGTTGAACCGACCCGAACGGTTGAATGCGATCTGTGATGAAACACCGGGCGACATTCGCGCGGCCGTGGAATGGGCAGAAAACAACGAGCAGGTGCATGTCATTATTGTCGAAGGTGCGGGCAAGGGGTTCTGCGGTGGCTATGATCTGTCGGCCTATGCCGAGCAGGACATCGACCACCCGTGTCAGCAGGAAAGCTATCCCTGGGACCCGATCGCGGATTACGCGGTGATGAAGAAGAACACCGAAGATTTCATGACACTCTGGAAATGCCGCAAACCCACCATTGCAAAAGTGCATGGCGCCGCAGCGGCTGGTGGCAGCGACATCGCCTTGTGCTGCGATATGCTGGTGATGGCGGATGATGCCCGCATCGGATACATGCCCACGCGGGTCTGGGGCTGTCCCACGACGGCGATGTGGACCTATCGCTTGGGTCCGACACGGGCGAAAGAGATGATGTTCACCGGCAACTTGATCAGCGGCAAACAGGCCGCCGAATGGGGGCTGGCAAATTACTCCGTACCCGTTGATCAGCTGGAGGCCGAGACTATGAAAATGGCCCGTCGGATCGCTGGCGTCCCCTCGGGCCATCTGGCGATGCACAAGATGGTGGTCAATCAGGTGATGCTGACCATGGGGCTGGAGCAAACGCAGATGATGGCGACCGTCTTTGATGGCATCACTAGGCACAATCCCGAAGGGCTCTGGTTCCGTCGCTATGCTCAGGCCGAGGGGTTCAAGGCCGCCGTGGAATGGCGCGACAGCGGCAGACCGATTCCCGAAGGTGACGAAGCACGCGCGTTAATCCGAGAAATGGAAGCCCGGGCAAGGACGTCTGATTAACACGTTCAGCAGCTGAACCTCTGCTGCGGGGAAAATTCGGAAATTGTCTTCAGTTTTGAAGATTCCAAGGTCGACGATCCCCGCAGTCTCCCAATGAGCCTTGACAAGTCGCGGGCACGGGTGAAACCCTGTTTGTATCGGGAGAGAAAAAAGTTCTTATATTTTGACCTGTTGCAGGTGCCTCACACGAAAGTGTGGGCTTGTGCTTATGGATCGAAAGTCATTACGAGGACCTCCCGAGAGCGAAAAAGAAACTGGGAGTTCTTAAATGAAACGTTACAGCAAGCTGAGCCTGACTGCTCTGGCGGCGACCGCAATGATGGCTCCGGCAGCCTTCGCCGAAGAGTTCATCACCATCGGCACCGGCGGCGTGACCGGCGTGTACTACCCGACCGGCGGCGCGATCTGCCGTCTGGTGAACAAGGGCCGCAAAGAGCACGGCGTGCGTTGCTCGGTCGAATCCACCGGTGGTTCGGTCTACAACATCAACACCATCCGCGAAGGTGAGCTGGAATTTGGTGTGGCGCAATCCGACTGGCAGTTCCACGCCTACAACGGCAGCTCGAAGTTCCAGGACGCTGGCAAGTTCGAAGACCTGCGCGCCGTCTTCTCGGTTCACCCCGAGCCCTTCACAGTTGTTGCCCGTGCCGATGCTGGTATCGAAAACTTTGACGACCTCAAAGGCAAGCGCGTGAACATCGGCAACCCCGGTTCCGGTCAGCGCGGCACCATGGAAGTGGTGATGAACGCCAAAGGCTGGGGCATGAGCGATTTTGCTCTGGCGACCGAGCTGAAGGCAGCGGAACAGTCGGCTGCTCTGTGTGACAACCAGATCGACGCTATGGTTTACACCGTTGGTCACCCGTCGGGTTCGATCCAGGAAGCAACCACCGCCTGTGACTCGGTTCTGGTAAACGTCGATGGTGCGGGTGTTGACCGCTTGGTTGACGAAAACTCGTTCTACCGTAAGGCCAGAATCGTTGGTGGCACCTATCGCGGCAACCCAGATGACACCCATACGTTTGGTGTGGGCGCGACCCTGGTGACCTCGGCCAATGTGTCGGATGACGCGGTTTATGCGCTGGTGTCCGGTGTCTTCGAAAACTTCGACGCCTTCAAAAAGTTGCACCCCGCGTTCGGCAACCTGACACCTGAAGAGATGATCAAAGATGGTCTCTCGGCGCCTTTGCACCCCGGTGCTGCGAAGTACTACAAAGAAAAAGGCTGGATGGAATAATCCACCAAAGCCAAAGGGATCGAGGCGCCAACTGGCGCCTCGTTTCACACCCGTACAACGGGTCAAAAAAAGAAACTGCCCGGTCAGGTTGATGTGACACGAGGCAGTTGGACAGGGAGATGATCTATGGCCTCTGACACTCAGGGCAATCGTCCGCTTACCGAAGAAGAACTGCAGGATCTGGTCGCATCGTCTGATGCGGGCGCCCGTGATCCGGCTGGCAGTGTGGGGCTGTTCCTGGCCATCGTGGCCGTGATCTGGTCCGTGTTCCAGGTCGTTCTGGCCTCGCCTGTGTCGAACCTTCTTCTGCCCGGTAGCGTTGTTAACAATTCACGCCAGATCCATCTGGCATTTGCCATGTTCCTGGCGTTTGCGGCCTATCCGGCGCTCAAGTCCAGCCCACGAAACTATATCCCAATCCAGGATTGGATCATGGGCATCGTGGGCGCGGGTATCGCTCTCTATGGCTATATCTTCTATCAGAAAATCGTGGATTCGGGCGGATTGGCCGATGACGTGGACAAATGGTTTGCGCTTCTAGGTTTGATCCTACTGTTCGAGGCAGCGCGCCGAGCGCTTGGCCCGGCAATGGCAATCATCGCGACAATTTTTCTGGCCTATGTCTTCTTCGGTTCGTCCAGCTGGGTACCTGAAGTCATCCAGTGGAAGGGCGCCAGCCTGAAAAAGGCGATGAGCCATATGTGGATCACCTCCGAAGGTGTCTTTGGCATCGCCTTGGGTGTTTCAACAAAATTCGTCTTCCTCTTCGTTCTGTTCGGCGCGCTGCTGGATAAGGCCGGGGCAGGGAACTACTTCATCAAGATGGCGTTCGGCGCGCTTGGTCACCTGCGCGGTGGCCCAGCCAAAGCGGCCGTTGTAGGGTCTGCTGCAACCGGGCTTATTTCCGGCTCGTCGATTGCCAACGTCGTGACCACCGGCACCTTCACCATTCCGCTGATGAAGCGGGTGGGCTTTAGCAGTGAACAGGCCGGCTCGGTCGAGGTTGCGTCCTCGGTCAACGGTCAGATCATGCCACCCGTCATGGGGGCCGCGGCCTTCCTGATGGTGGAATATGTCGGCATCTCGTATGTCGAGGTGATCACCCACGCCTTCCTGCCTGCTGCGATTTCTTACATCGCGCTTGTCTACATCGTGCATCTGGAAGCGGTGAAGCGGAATATGCCGACTCTGGGCAACCGGGTCGTGTCGATGGGTCGTACAATCGGCGGAATGGCGTTGTTCTTCGCGGGTTTTGCGGGTCTTTGTTACGGCGTTCAGTACCCTGTGCAGTTTGTCATATCGATGATGCCGGGTGCCTCGGGGCTGGTTCTGTCTGCACTGATCGTTCTGGCCTATATGGCGCTTCTGTGGCTCGCCTCGGGCGTTGATGATCTGGTACCGGATGATCCGAACGCCAAAGAGGTCGAACTGCCTGTGGTGTCCGAAATCTACAAGGCCGGTTTGCACTATCTGCTGCCGATCATCGTTCTGGTCTACTTCCTGATGATCGAGCAGAAATCTCCGGGGCTCTCAGCCTTCTGGGCGACGGCACTGCTGTTCGTGATCCTGCTGACACAGAAACCGCTCAAGGCGATGTTCCGGGGTCAGACCAACATGGGCGCGACATTTATGGACGGAGTTGGCGACCTGTGGCAAGGCCTGATTGACGGCGCACGCAACATGATCGGTATCGCCTTGGCCACGGCCACGGCGGGCGTGATCGTGGGCACCGTGACCCTGACAGGCGTGGGGCAGGTGATGGCCGATCTGGTCGAGTTCCTGTCCGGCGGCAACCTGATCCTGATGCTGGTGATGGTGGGTTTGCTCAGCCTTGTGCTGGGCATGGGCCTGCCGACCACGGCGAACTACATCGTTGTCAGCTCGCTGATGGCGGGTGTGGTTGTGGAACTGGGCGCGCAATCGGGGCTGATCGTGCCGCTGATCGCGGTGCACCTGTTTGTGTTCTACTTTGGGATCATGGCGGATGTGACGCCCCCTGTGGGGCTTGCAAGTTTCGCGGCTGCGGCTGTTTCCGGTGGCGACGCGATCAAGACCGGTTTCATCGCCTTCTTCTACTCGCTTCGTACTGTGGCCCTGCCGTTTGTCTTCATCTTCAACACCGACCTGTTGTTGATTGATGTGACGTGGACACAAGGGATCATCGTGGCCATAGCCGCAACCATCGCCATCCTGGTCTTTACGGCCGGTACGATGGGTTACTTCCTGACCAAGAGCCGCATCTATGAAAGCATCGCCTTGATCCTGGTCGCCTTTGCACTGTTCCGGCCCGACTTCTTTATGAACCGTATCTCGCCCGCGTATGAGGCCATCGAGCCGGCTGCGTTTGTGCAAGCGGTGGGAGAGGCCGAAGAGGGCAAAGAAATCCGCATGGTTGTCAGTGGCCCGGATTTTGACACCGGCAACACCAAAGAGACCACATTGGTTCTGAAGGTAGGCCCCGAAGCGGATGGCGCGGCTCGTGTCGATGCGTTCGGTCTGATGCTGCTGGAAGAGGACGGCGTGGTGAAACTGGATGAGCCGATGTTTGGCTCGCCCGTGGCGTCGAACCTGGAGTCCTTTGACTTCTACGCCGATGACCCGGTCCAGATTGCCTCGATTCAGGCACCAGCGGAACAGCCGCTCAAGGAGCTGATCTACATCCCGGCGCTGATCCTGTTGGGTCTGATCGCGATGCTGCAACGCGGCCGTGCCGCCAAAGAGGGAGAACCCGCATGAGCAAGTCCATTCTTTGTGCAATCGACATCAGCAACGGTGAACATGACGGGCCTGTCCTGGCCCGTGCCGCCAAACTGGCGGACATGGACGGGGCGCGGCTGGATGTCGTGACGGTGTTGCCCGATTTTGGCGAAAGCTGGGTATCGGGGTTCTTTGAGGCTGATCACCATGAGAAAGCCGTGCATGAGGCCGGGGAACAGATGCAGAGACTTTGTATCGCAACCCTGGGTGAAGATCGCAATGCCGAGATCCGTCATGTGGTCGCGACCGGAACCGCTTATCAAGAGATCCTGAAAACGGCCGAAGGCGCAGGCGCCGATCTGATCGTGATCGGGGCCCACAAGCCGGACTTCAAAGACTATTTGCTGGGTCCGAACGCGGCACGAGTTGTGCGCCATTCACAGGTGTCAGTCTACGTGGTTCGCTAAGCCGTTCAAATGAAAAAGCCCCGCCCGATGTCATGTCGGGCGGGGCTTTGTTTTGTCTTGTGACCGGAGTTATTCGAGGTTTTCGGTCGACAGATCGTCCAGCTTGGGCATAAGGTCCAGCAGCTCGCGCGTGTACTCGGTCTGCGGATTGGCAAAGAGGCTTTCGGTGTCCTGAATTTCGACGATCTTGCCTGCCTTCATCACCGCCACCCGGTCGCACATCTGACGTACCACCGGCAGGTCGTGGCTGATGAACAGCATGGTCAGTCCCAGATGTTCCTGCAGGTCCTTGAGGATGTTCAGGATCTGCGCCTGGATCGAGACGTCAAGCGCACTCGTCGGCTCGTCACAGATAAGGAACCGTGGCTGCGTTGCCAAGGCGCGCGCGATCGAGATGCGCTGACGCTGCCCGCCCGAGAACTCATGCGGGTATTTCAGCGCCGCCGATGCGCCCAGACCCACCTGATCAAGTAGATCCTCCACGCGTTTCTGGATGGCATTGCCTTCCATCAGCTTGTGATGCCGGATCGGTTCGGCCACGATCTCGTCCACCCGCATGCGCGGATTGAGCGAGGAAAACGGGTCCTGAAAGATCATCTGGATGTCTTGGCGATAGGCCTCTTGTACGGCCTTGTCACCCAGGTTGCTGACGGTCTTGCCATCAAAGATGACCTCACCCTCATCCACCTGATAAAGCCCCGCGATCATCCGCGCGACGGTGGATTTTCCTGAACCAGACTCACCCACGACGCCAAAGACCTCACCGGGTTTGATGTCAAAGCTGACCTGATCCACTGCTGTGAAATACTCGCGGCTCCACGGCAGTAGGCCGCGTTTTTGCAGGAACCGCTTGGTGATGCCCTTGATCTCATAGAGTGGCTTTGACGGATCGTTTTCCACCTTGGGCCAGTTGCGCGCCAGATCCTCGATCGCAAAGCGGGTTTCACGCCCGCCATAGCTGATCTGCGGGAAACGGTGCAGCTTGAGCGTCGGACGCGGAACAGCAGCGATGAGCGATTGGGTATAGGGATGCTCAGGTCGGCCCATGACCTGCTCGGTGGGGCCACTCTCGACCACCTCGCCGGCGTACATCACCGTCACAACGTCCGTGGTTTCGGCAATCACGCCCATGTCATGGGTCACCAGGATGACACCCACCTGACGCTCGCGCGCCAACTCCTTGATCAGCTCAAGGATCTGCGCCTGAACCGAGACGTCCAAGGCAGTTGTCGGCTCATCCGCGATGATCACATCCGGCTCGGAACACAGCGCCAGAGCGATCACCACGCGCTGACGCATACCGCCCGAGAACTGGTGCGGGTACTGATCCAACCGTGTGTCCGGGTCGGGGATGCCGACACGGTCGATCAGGTCGCGCGCGCGCTGAACGGCCTCGGCATCCGACACGTCGTGATGTGCCTGGATGGTTTCGACCAACTGCTCCTTGACCGTGAACAGCGGGTTGAGAGAGGTCAGCGGATCCTGAAAGATCATCGAGATCTTCTTGCCGCGCAGCTTGCGCATGGCGTCCGCATTTAGGCCGCTGATGGTATCGCCCTTGAAGACGATATCACCCCCGGTGATGTGACCAGGACGTTCCAGAAGGCCCAGAACGGCAGCGCCGATGGTGGACTTGCCAGCCCCGGATTCCCCGACCAGACCATGGATCTGACCGGGTTCGACGGTGAGCGACGCTGCATCGACAGCGCGGAACACCTTGCGACGGGTCGGAAACTCGACCGTCAGTTTGTTTATGTCTAGCAGGGTCATCGTAGCTTCGGATTCAATGCGTCCCGGAGCCAGTCTCCGAGCAGGTTGATGGACAAGGCGAGGGCCAGCAGGGTGATCGACGGGAACAGCAGGATCCACCATTCACCCGAGAAGAGATACCCCTGACCGATGCGGATCAGCGTCCCCAGCGACGGCTGCGTCGGCGGTGCGCCCACACCCAAGAAACTGAGTGTTGCCTCGGCGATGATCGCAAGCGCCAGCGAGATGGTCGAGATGACCAGAACCGGCGACAGAACGTTGGGCAGCATGTGGCGGAACATGATCGGAATGGGGCCACGGCCAATCAGGCGGGCGGCCTGAACGTATTCCTTGTTCTTCTCCACCAATGCGGCACCACGCACAACGCGGGCGAACTGCACCCAATCCGACAGCGCGATTGCGACGATCAACACCCAAATCGCCATTTCATTGCGATATTCGGGCGGGGTTATCCCCTTGGCGATGCCAAAGATCAGCATCGCAACCAGGATGGCAGGGAAGGTCAGCTGTACGTCAGCGACGCGCATGATGATGGTCTCGGTCCAGCCGCCGACGTATGCGGCGACAAGACCCAGAACCACGCCGATGATCATCGCCAGCATGACGGCCGAGATACCCACGAAGAGGGAGATGCGCAGACCGTAAAGGATGGTCGAAAACACATCGCGACCCTGGTCATCTGTCCCCAGCAGAAATGTCTCCTGCGTGAAGGCATTAGGCACGCCCGGAGCGGTAAATCCGTTCATCAGGTTCAGTGTCGCCGGATTGAATGGATCATGCGGCGCGATCAGCGGCGCGAAGAGCGCGGCCAGCAGCAGGACGGCCACAACCAATAGGGCGATGATCGCCACCGGTGAATGGCGGAAGGACCAGACAAAATCGCTGTCCCAGAAGGTGGCGAGCCGGGAAGGGCGCGCAGTTGCGGGGTCTTTGGTCATATCGCTCATGCGGTCCTCCCATCCACGCGCAGGCGCGGGTCGATGGCAAAGTAAAGAAGGTCAACGATCAGGTTGATGCCCACGAACATCACGGAAATCAGCATCAGGTAGGCGGCCATCACGGGGATGTCGACAAACTGGATCGCGTTGATGAACAGAAGGCCAACACCCGGCCACTGGAACACGGTCTCGGTAATAATCGCAAAGGCGATGATCGAGCCGAGCTGAAGGCCCGTCACCGTGATCACCGGAACCAGAGTGTTCTTCAGCGCATGGCGGAAGTTGATAGCGCGTTCGGCCAACCCGCGCGCGCGGGCAAAGCGGACATAGTCGGCGCGCAGCACCTCAAGCATCTCGGACCGAACCAGGCGCATGATCAGTGTCATTTGGTAAAGGCCAAGCGTGATCGAGGGCAGGATCAGTGCCTTTAGGCCCGAAGCTGTCAAAAAGCCCGTTGACCATCCGCCTATCTGGACTGTCTCTCCCCTGCCAAAACTGGGTAACAGGTCTAACTCCACCGAGAATATGTAGATCAATAAGATACCTATGAGGAAGGTGGGCAATGAGACGCCGATCAAACTGAGCGTCATGATCGTATTGGCGGCTATCCCGTTCCTTCGGATTGCGGTGAAGACGCCCAAAGCAATGCCAATGCTGATGGCCAGAAACCCCGACACCAGTGCCAGTTCCAGCGTCGCTGGTGCACGTTCGGCAATGATGGTCGAAACTGGGCGTCCTTGGCGGTATGAGACGCCAAAGTTGCCTTGGACGGCGCCTTGCAGGAATTTGAAGTACTGCACCGGAAAGGGCTTATCGAGCCCCAGATCCGTGCGCAGACGGTCGATGTCGGTTTGGGTGCGTTCCTGTCCCAGCATGTTGTCGACGGGATCACCGACAAATCGGAACATGGAAAAGGCGACCAACCCCACCACCAACAAAACGATGACGGATTGGAACACCCGCCGGATGATGTATGCGAGCATAGTGTTTCCCCTTGCGCGTTTTTCGCCCGGCCCATGCCGTCTGATGCGGCGGTTTGTTTGCGATGCGTGACAGGATCACGCCGATTGGGTCTCAGGCTGAAACGCTTTGATAACCCCTCTTTGCAGGATGTGAGGGGATGGTCAAGTTGTCGCAGGGAAAGGGGAAGTGGACGCCGCCAGTTTCCGGCCGAGAAGGTCGGATGTAGCATGAAAATTGGAACGTTTGGGCTCAATGTAAAAGGACGTTCTTAGAATTGCTGCGCCAGCCATGCCTCAAACTCTTTGACATGGCTTTGGTCGGCGTCACGGCGGTCCTTTTGTACCATGAAATGTGCCTGTCCCAGCTCTTTGGGGGCACCAACGATGCGAATTTTCTGTCCGGTCTGGATCGCTTGCCGGGCGAACCTTTCGATAACAACGGCATAACCCAAATCTGCTGCAACCATTTCGATCGCGGCGGTTGTGGTGTCAGTGGTCAAGCGCCCGGCCGAGCTCTCAATCCTCAACCCATAAGCCGCCAGATATCTTGCCAAATGATCGTCGAACCCAACAATGTGGATTGGGGAATGGTGCAGCAGATCATCGGGCACATTTATCGTCTCGCTGGACGCGATGCTGCAGACCGGAACGATCATCTCAGGTGATAGCAATTTCAGGTCGGGTCTTGCTGTGCCCTGATTGGCAAGGATGATGTCGACATCAACGGGCTGCTGATCTGCTGGGTTTTTCCAGATCGAGGTCACCATTTCGACGCTGGTGTCTGGATGGTTCTGCAAGAAATCACCCAGACGCGCAGACAGCCACACGATGAAAGCCATGGAGGCCCGTACCGTGATGGTGCGTGCCCGGCGCGGGCCAAAAAGGCCGGTTGTCGACATGTCCAGCATGTCCAGCGCCTCGCGGACGGTGACCAGATACGCCTTACCCGCATCGGTCAATTGCAGGCTTTTGGCACGGCGCAGAAACAGCCTGGTATTCAACTGCGTTTCCAGGGCTTTGATGTGTTGGCTTACAGCAGTTTGGGTCAACCCGATTTCACGGCTGGCCGAGGTGAAGCTGAGCAACCGCGCGGCTGCTTCGAAACTGCGCAGCCAATTGAGATTCAGGTTGTGACGCATGAAGTTTCCATAAGTTTTTTATGTTCATGAGGGCGAATTAATTCGTTTTAGATGGTCAGCGAGTTTTCGCATAGTGCTTTCAACGCTTGGGCTGTCCACGCAATGTCACCATCCGTAAGGAGCAATACCATGCCAGAAAGCCACCAGACGCTACGGGATAGGGCCTTGGACCTCATTGATCTGGACCGCTACCCAATTGCAGATCTGGAGAGTGGTGCCGGGGCAGTTTTTTTGGAGCAATGCCAACGTCACATGGATGAGCACGGTTGGTGCAACCTGGCTGATTTCCTGCGGACAGAGGCGCTTGAGCAGTTGAACGGCGAGGCCAATGAACTGTTGCCAACCGCCGAAACCCTGCATGTAAAGCGCAATATCTATCAGGGCGCGATCGATCCTTCATTGCCAGACGATGACCCCCGGCGGAAAGAGTTCGTGCACATAGCGGTCCAGCTTGCAGATGATCAAATACCCGTCCAGAGCAAGCTCAAACAGCTGTATCATTCCAAAATACTGACGGAATTCGTGCGCCGGGTTCAAAGAAAGGACCATCTCTATCGCTGTGCGGACGAGTTTCAGGCGCTCAATGTCGTCGCCCTGCACCCCGAAAGCTGGCACGCCTGGCACTATGACACAACAGAATGCACCGTCACCTTGTTGCTGCAAGCGGCAGAGACGGGCGGTGAATTCACTTTCCTTCCCAACTCGCGCACCGACGAGGGTGAGGATCACGAGGCGGTGGACCGGCTGTTGGCCGGTGACATGTCGCATGCGCAGTCGTTTTCGCGTGGTGCGGGCGCATTCACCCTGTTCCGGGGTGGATACTCGCTGCATGGCGTAACCAAGGTCCAAGGTGCGCAACCGCGCATTTCTGCCATCATGACATATGATGAACAGCCAAATCGCGTCATCGAGGATGACATCAACATTCGCATTTACGGCAAACGCGTCGAAACCATACTGGCCAGCCGCAACACTGCGGCGACCGCATAGGAGTACCAAGAATGAAAACCGCATTGCTGGTGATTGATGTGCAAATGGCATTGGCACACGAAGATGCATCTGGCACCGAGCGTTCCTGCCCGGAAGCAGAAGAAAACATTGCCCTGCTGCTGGAAAAGTTTCGCAGCTCTGGCGACACGGTTGTGCATGTCCATCATCATGGCACAGAGCCGGACGATCCTTTTCACCCAGATGCTGAGGGATCAGCCGTGCAACCTGTTGCAGCACCAGCACCGGGTGAGCCCGTCGTTGTCAAAACGGCAAGCAGTGGGTTTATGGGAACAGCTTTGAACGACATCTTGCAAAAGGCAGGCATCGAACGGGTTATTACCTGCGGAGCAACCGCCAATCACTGCGTGGAATCAACCACCCGCAGCGCCGCAGATTTGGGGTACAACCCCGTGTATGCCGCTGACGCGGTGTGGACCTATGGCATAACCGGGCCTGACGGCACGCATCACAGTGCAAACCAGATACATTCCGTCAGTATGGCGACACTCGAAGGTGAGCTTGCAACGGTGAAAAAGACCCAAGATATCTTGGGCATGTGAAACGCGTCACACGTTTCGCAGTAAACCTCCCAATCAAAAAACCGGCCCAGGTGGGGCCGGTTTAGGGGGGATTAGGTGGATCAGTTCACCGTGACCCACCGCAGGATAAAGAAGTTGTCTGGGCGCTGCGTCAGCTCAATATTCTTGCCGGTTCCCCAGACAAGTGGCTGTACGTACAAGGTCACATAGGCTTGTTCATCCTGAATGATCTTGACCACCTCATCCAACATTGCCTGTCGGGTGTCGGCGTTGATCTCGGACTGGATCAGCGGCAGCAACTCGTCCACGCGCGCGTTTGAAAAACCGCCAAAATTCCAGCTGCCCAGTTTCTTGTCCGGATTGGGAGTGGTGGCCAGAAAGCGGATCGGGTGTTCGGCGTCAAAGGTGCCGGGTGACCACCCCAGCAGGTACATATCGTAGTTGTCTTCACGCAGTTCGGGCCAGTAGTTGCGCACCGGCATGGCGTCGAGTTCAGCGGTCAGCCCGATCTGGGCCAGCATGCTGACCACGGCCTGGCACACCGCCTCGTCATTCAGATAACGGTCGTTGGGGCATTTCAGGCCGAACGAGAAACCTTCAGGGTAGCCTGCTTCGGTCAGCAGCTCCTTGGCCTTGGCCACGTCAAAGGGTGGGCGCTCGGATAGTACGCGAGAATAGCCGTTCATCGCCGGACTCACGAGTTGCGAGGCGGCTTCGGCGTTGCCGCGCATGATGGTGCGCAGGATCGCAGGCACGCTGATGGCATGGGCCACCGCCTTGCGCACGCGGGTGTCCAGGAATGGGTTGGGTTTACCCTGATCGGCGCCGTATTTCAGAACATCTGCTTCGTGCGGAAAGCCCAGCATGATCACGCGCGCCTCGATCCCCTTGATTACGGTGACATCGGGTGAGGTCGACAGGCGTTCAGCGTCCTGGATGGGCACCGGGTTGATCATGTCCACGTCGCCTGACAAGAGCGCCGCCACGGCAGTGGCGGGATTCTGGATCGGGGTGAACTCGGCGCGGGTGATGTTGTGCTCGGCATCACCCCACCATCCCTCGAAAGGTTCCAAAACCGTTCGCAGACCCGGCTCGCGCGCGGTTACCTGGAACGCGCCAGTGCCGTTGGCGTTCAACGTCGCATAGTTGCCGTTGTCCTTGTCGGGCAGGGCGGCTTCGTTGGCCTCGGCCCAGTCACTGTCCATGATCATCCAATTGGCGATCGATGACGGGAACAGCGGGTTGGGTGCGTTGGTCAGGAAATCGACGGTGTAGTCATCCACAACCTTCACGTCCGAGATGGGCGCAAACCAGCTGCGGGTGTCCGCCGCCTCGCTGGAGGCACGCTGATAGGAAAACAGCACATCTTGCGCGTCAAAGGCGCTGCCGTCCTGAAACGTCACTCCTTCGCGCAGGGTAAACCGCCAGCCTTCGCCATCGCCAATGGGTTCCCATGCTGTGGCCAGCGCCGATTCAACGCGCATGTCCTTGCCGCGCCGCACCAGCCCCTCGTAAACGTTGTTGAGGAAACCCAGAACGGGGGCGGAGTTCACTGCATGTGGATCCAGTGTTTGAGGGTCGGTGGTCGAGGCCCACTTGAACTCGGCCGCGTGTAACGAAGTGGTCGCCAAAAGGGCGGCTCCAACGGCAAATGCGCGAAACATGACAATCTCCCTGAGTATTCTTTTCGTGTCACCTTGAGACAGTTTGACCCGTTTGACGAGAAAAGCAACGACAGCCGTGCAATGTTGATTTGTGTCGCCGGCCTGCGCAGACTGTCCCCACAGCCATATTCCACTGGAATGGAGCCATTCATGTTTAAAGATCATTACGGAAACCAGATTACGACCGGCGTGGATCAGGCGCGCGATCACTATGACCGGGGGGTTGCCAGCTTTCTGGCGGCGGGTCATGACGCGGCCGACCAGTTTGCCAAATCGATCAAAGCCGACCCAGGTTTTGCCCTTGGTCACGTGGGGCTGGCGCGGGCGCAAATGATGTCCGGTGACATGGCTTCGGCCAAGGCGTCGATGGCTGCGGCGAAGACATGCATCGATGGGGCAACGGCGCGGGAACAGGCGCATCTGAACACCTTTGATCTGTTGTTTCAGGGCAATCCGGTGGGGTGTCGCGCTGCGGTCAAATCCCATGTTCAGGACCACCCCCGCGACGTCATGGTGGCGCAACTGTGCTCCAGCGTGTTCGGCTTGATCGGGTTTTCAGGAGAGGTCGGGCGCGAGGCGGACCTGCTGGCGTTTACTTCGGCGCTGATGCCGCATTATGGCGAGGATTGGTGGATGATGGGCATTCATGCCGTGTCGTTGTGTGAAACCGGTCGACTAGCCGAAGCGGACAGGCTGATGGAGAAGTCCCTTGCTCTCAATCCAAGAAACGCCAATGCCGCGCATTTCAAGGGGCATACACTCTATGAGATGGGGGAGGCTCACGCGGGACTGGCTTACCTCAAGGATTGGATCAAAGGGTACGACAATCGCGGCCTCTTGCATGGTCATCTCAGTTGGCACATCGCGCTTCATTCACTGCATGTGGGTGAGATTGACGATATGTGGACGTACATAGACAGCGGCGTAGGGCCCGGGGGATCGAAGGGCTTGCCGATCAACACGCTCACGGATACGGCGGCAATTCTGCATCGTGCTGAATTGGCAGGTATTGCAGTTCCGCCTGAACGGTGGGCGGAAATGAGCGACTATGCGGCCAAGTATTTTCCAGAAACCGGGCAGAGTTTTGCAGACCTGCATGTTGCATTGGCCCACGCCATGGCTGGCAACGGGGATCGTTTGGCGCATGTGGTGGACACGGCCAAGGGGTTTGCGGCGGATCTGGTGCGTCCGGCGGCGCAGGCCTGGGGCGCCATTGCCCGGCAGGACTGGCAGGGCGCGGTTGACCATCTGATCCCGGCACTGGCTCAGACCGAAAGGTTTGGCGGCAGTCGGGCGCAGCGGGATCTGCTTGAGCTGACTTATGTCAACGCCCTGATGAGACTTGGCCGCGACGCTGAGGCCAAGCACACGCTTGCCATGCGCCGCCCTGTTTTGGCGACCCATCCGCCCGTTGCCGGATTGCAATAAGCATTGAAATGCCGTGAGGACCACAAGGAATGACCACACGCCCCATGAACACGGTGGTGATCCTGTCAGATGAGCATAACCGGGACGTCCTCGGGTGTTACGGCGACCCTGTCGCACAGACGCCGCATCTGGATCAGCTTGCTGCGCAGGGCACGGTTTTTCGCACGGCTTATTGCAACTCGCCGGTCTGTGTGCCGTCACGGGCGTCCTTCATGACCGGGCGCTATCCACATCAGATCGGGGCATGGGACAGCACGTCGCCCTTTGACGGTCAACATGGTGGATGGGCTGCACAGCTGCGGGATCTGGGAAATCAGGTCGTGTCCATCGGAAAGCTCCATTTCCGCAGCAGTACGGATGACAATGGGTTTACCGACGAGATTGCACCGATGCATGTGCACAACGGCACCGGCTGGATGTCGAGCCTGCTGCGCAGCCCGCCACCGCCAATTGCGGGCGCAGAGCAGACGGCCGGTCAGATCGGACCGGGGGAGACGGGATACACCCGGTACGACCGGGACATCACCCAAACGGCCTGTGACTGGCTGCGGAAGGCTGCATCGGCTCCACGCGACAAGCCTTGGGTGCTCTATGTTGGGCTGGTTGCGCCCCATTTCCCGCTCATCGCGCCACAGCGTTTCTTTGATCTGTACCAAGATGCAGAGATCCCGCCGCCCCGGCAATACACCGAAGCTGACAGACCCAGGCACCCGGTTCTGGATGCCCTGCGGGCGTCGTCCAATTATGATGACAGCTTTGATCCGGACAGCCTGCGCATTGCGCGGCAGGCCTATTATGGTCTGGTGTCTTTTCTGGATCACAACATCGGTCAGATCCTTGCGGCGCTGTCGGACAGTGGCCTGTCCGATAACACGCGGGTCATCTACTCGTCGGATCATGGCGACAACCTGGGCCATCGCGGGTTGTGGGGGAAATCCGTGATGTATGACGATGCCGTGGCGGTGCCATTGATCATCGCCGGCCCGGATGTTCCTGCCGGGCAATGTGTCGACACGCCGGTGTCTTTGGTGGACGTGCATCCAACGCTGCTGGAATTCGCGGGCGGGGCATCCGACCCGGATCTGCCGGGCACTCCCTTGTGCCGGTGGTTTGAGACCCCGAAACAAGACCGAGAAGTGTTCAGCGAGTATCATGATTGGTCGTCGGTGACGGGCATGTTCATGCTGCGCACAGCGAGGTGGAAGATCATTCGCTATCCGGGCTATCCGGACCAATTGTTCGACATGCAAAAGGATCCGCAAGAAGCAATCGATTTGGCCGATGATCCCGCATATTTGCCGGTGCTACGGGATATGCGCACGCGATTGGATGTGATTGCCGATATTGATCAGATCAACGCTCGGGCCTTTGCGGACCAGCAAAAGAAGATAGACGCCTGCGGTGGTGTCGATGCCATTTTGGCGGGTGAAGAGCAAGCTTACACCCCGGCACCCAGCCAGGCCTGACGTGCCCTGTCCTGACACGAAAAAGGCCCGTCGAGGTTTCGACGGGCCCATTTCCTTGGCTCTGATGATCAGAGAGGATCAGTTCAGAGTGAAGTACTTGAACTTGGCGGTGTCATCCGGCGCCACGATGGTGCCAACCTTGGAGTTCATGCCCCAGTTCAGCACCTGGTGGTGGATCGGGATATACAGCTGCTCGTCCTGCACAACGGTCCAGATCTCGTTGATCATCTCGTTGCGCTTGGGCAGGTTGGTTTCCGAGGCAAGCGCCTGGATTTTGGCGTCCAGATCGGCGTTGCCGAAACGGGTGCCGTTCCACGAACCGTACTTCTCACCCTTGGTGTGGGCCAGGAAGTTGAAGATGTATTCCGAGTCGTATGTCGGAACGCCCCAACCTAGCATGTAGAAGTCGGTTTCCAGGTTGTTGATCAGCGGGAAGTGTTGCGCCTTGGGCTTGGCATCGAGGTTCACGGTCACGCCGATCTGCGCCAGCATGCCAACCGCCGCCTGACAGATCGCTTCATCGTTGATGTAGCGGTCGTTCGGGCAATCCAACTGAATGCTGAAACCGTCACCATAGCCTGCTTCGGCCATCAGCGCCTTGGCACCTTCGATGTCGGTCGTGGACGAGCTGTCCATGGCCTCGTTCCAGCCGTTCACGAAGGGCGGCGAGATCATGCCAGCAGGGGCCGATTGGCCACGCATCACAACCTGTTTGATCGCATCACGGTTGATCGCCATCGACATCGCCTTGCGCACGCGAACGTCTGCCAGCGGGTTCTTGCCCTCGACGTTGTCGTTTTTCAGGTCCGCATCGCCTTGGTTCATACCAAAGAAGATGACGCGGTTCTGCGGTGCGGTACGCACGTCCAGACCATCGGAACCTGCTACACGCTCGAGATCCTGAACCGGAACGTCCTGAATGAAATCAACTTCGCCAGACAACAGAGCTGCAACACGGGTCGCGGCGTTCTGGATCGGGGTATAGACGATCTCGGTCACAACCATCGGGAACTCATCCTTGCCCCAATAATTGTCGTTGATCTTCATGACGGTTTTCACGTCAGGCTCGCGGCTGACCAGCATGAAAGGGCCGGTGCCCATTGCGTTCTTGGCCGCAAAGGTGTCTTCGCCACCCTCATAGTCCTGTACTTTGACGGCGCCGTTTGCTTCGGCCCAACCC
Source organism: Falsiruegeria mediterranea M17 (assembly GCF_900302455.1). Lineage (GTDB taxonomy): Bacteria > Pseudomonadota > Alphaproteobacteria > Rhodobacterales > Rhodobacteraceae > Falsiruegeria > Falsiruegeria mediterranea. The sequence continues at coordinate 238,836 of NZ_ONZG01000005.1, read as the reverse complement.
TTGTCCATCATGAACATGTTGGTCAGGTTGTTCGGCATGATCGGGTTCGGACCGTTGGTCTCGATTTCGACGGTGTATTTGTCGGTGGCGCGCACCTCTTTGACCGAGGCCAACAGTTCCTTGTAATCCGAATCCGGTGTCATCGCACGGTTCAGCGAAAAGACGACGTCTTCGCTGTCAAACTCGGCGCCGTCATGGAACGTCACGCCTTCACGCAGTTTGAACACCCAGACGTTCGGGTTGGCCTCGGACGGGCCCCATTCGGTGGCCAGAGCAGGCACCATCGCACCGGTCATGTCGCGCATCACCAGCGGTTCCATGATCTGATGCGCCAGTGCCGAGGTCGGGCCTTCGTTCTGTGCATGCGGGTCCAAAGTCAGCGCGTCACCGGCGCGGGCCCAGCGCAGCGTTTCTGCCGAAACGGCAGACGCCATCAGAGCGGTCGCACTTGCGGCGACCAGAAGATGTTTGAGTTTCATCGTTCTCTCCCAATTTATTGAGCCTGCGATTCTTGTGCCGCAGGCGTTTGGACCTTTCCGGTCCTCATGGGGTGTATCATCCAAATCCTTGAGCGGGTTGCAACGGTTGTCTGCAACCAGTCCTTGCGTCAACTTCCTGAATCTGCAGGGTCAAGGCGACAGCCAATCACCCTTCCAATTGTTTTTCTTAAGAAATTCCGCGCGCCAGTGTCCGTCGCGCGACAGGCAAACAATGTCGATATGAGACAAGGTTACAGTAATTTTGGTGAAATTATTTATGTCTGGGTGCACCTCCCAGGCCTCAGACGCCGCGATTTTGGTGCCAGGTGGCGGGACATGGCCATAGGCCTCGCGCATGTGATCGGGCACGGTTGCCCACTGTTCTTGTATCGGCGTGCCACTCGTGATCTGTGCCTCGCCGGACAGGCGTAGTTGGATCAGGTGATCTGGCGCCCAGAGGTGTAGGGAGGCCGCGTTGTTTTTGCCAAGCTCTGCCACCTTGTGCGAACGAGCATCGGTGAAAATGCAAAGCGTGGCCGCGTCTGCATCCAACTCGCGCAGCACCACGGTGCGCAATTGCGGGGCGTGGTTTGCGTCGACGGTGGCTAAGGTCACGAACCGTAGGGGCGAGCGGTCGTCGGCATTGGCTTGCTGCAAGATGGTCCAGGCTTGGGACCAGGCGCCGGTCAAGGTGGGTTCAGTCATATCCCGTCATCTCCAGATAGCCTTTGCCCTGATGCGATCCCGAGACCTGCACAGGTCCTTCCCAATAGGCGAATGTCGTTCCCATCCATGCGGCTGGATTGAGCGCCTCAATTCGAATGTCGATGCTCTTTTCGGGCAACTGCAGATCCCAAGCAATCGGGACCTGGCGTCCGGTCGCCTCGTCCCATTTGGTTGGCGTCGCGGTCACGTGACCATTGCCAATCGGCGATGCCTGGCCGTCCGGGGCGATCCAGGTGCCAGAGGTGAAGAGATCGGTCTCTCCTCGCAGCCGAAACGCCATCAGCCGTTCGCCACTATCAAATGTGAGTGAGAACCAATCCCAACCTGTCTGATCCTCGGACAGGGGCTGAGATGACCATTCGCGGTCAAGCCAGGCCCAGCCGGTGACCGGCATCGGGCCGTTCGGCAGGTCCAGCGTGCCACTGACTTGATAGGCGGGTTGGGAATAGTAATAGCTCGCCTGACCAGCCGCGGATTTGACCGAATACCCCCGGTCGCCATGGGCCACCAACGGGCCGGTGGCCACGAGATCCAAGTCATAGGTGAATTCTGACCCGCTGGCGCGCAGGTTCAGATGGTCGAAATCGGGGCCGACCATCTGCCAATCGTCGATCCAGGCCTCAAAGGGGTGGGCCGTGACACCTGCCTGTCCAATGCCATCGCGCGCAAAGCGTTCGTCAAAGAAATGCGCCTCGGGTGATGTGACTGCCGCGTGTCCCATCCAGAGCTGCGGGCTTTGCCAGCCATCGCTTTCAAAAGGGCGCAGGGCGCTACGGAACAGGGTCCATTGAATGCCATAGTCCCGCCCATCCGTGCCTGTGAGGTTGGCGGTGACATACCACCATTCGATCCGAAACGACGGGTGGGGGCCATGGTCGTCGGGAAAGTTCAACAGGTTCCCGCGCTTCGGCACAGCAAACCCATCGGCGGTGGCGCCAAGGCCCGCAAACCCCTGGGCACCGGCCACACCGGGCAGCGCCATCAGCAGAACAAGCAGGATCATCCTAACGTTCATGGGCAAACACCTTGAGCAGATCCGAGGGGGGCACTTGCAAAAGGCGCCGGGCAGGCAACAAGCCGGCCACCAAGGCGGTGAGCACGGCCAGTGCTCCCAGTTTGGCCCATTCGACAGGGAAGACGAACATGGGCAGGCGCCAACCAAAGGCCTCGACATTGATCACTGCCAGCAGAACCCAGGCCAGCATCAAACCCAGGGGCAGGGCAAGCGCAGTCGTCAGCGCCGCCAGGATCACGCTGCGCAACAGCTCCAACCCCGCAAGTTGCCTGCGCGTGATGCCCATGGCCCAGACCGGGGCCAGCTGGGGCAGGCGTTGGGTCCAGAGCGTCAGAAGGCTGGTGAAAATGGCGAACCCCGCCACGCCAAGCGTCAGGATGTTGAGTGCACCGGTAACGACAAAGGTCTTGTCGAAAATCTCCATCGAGCGGGCCTTGAGGTTGGCCTGATCAATCAGTGCGTCTGGCGGTAGGTCAAAACTGGCGGCCAGCTCTTGTGCCACCGTCGCGACCTTGTCAGACGGCAAGCGAACGCCAAAGCGCGTGTTGGGCACGGGCAGGCCAAAGCGCGCCAGCTCGTCCACGGACAGGATGGCCTGTGCCGTGGGATTGCCGTAGTCGGAATAGACGCCCGCTATTGGGTAGGTCAGGTCAGGGGGCAGCGTTACAGTGTCCCCGGGCCAGAGGTTGTTGCGTCGGGCCATCTGTTCGTTGATCAGGATCGCCTCGCCCCCCACAACACGATCCCAGACGCCTTCGGCCGGCGTCAGCAGCGGCCAGTGTTGGCGATAGGTCTGGTCATCCACGACACCATAGACAAAGATCGGTGCGCTTTCGTGCTCCATCTCCAACGCGCGGATGGGCAGAACGCGGTCACTGTGTCGACCCAACCAACGTTCAATCTCGGCGCCTTGGGCGTCGTCGCGGGCAGTGACATACAACTCGGCGGTCAGGCGTTGGTCGAGCCACCCGGTAAAGGTCAGACGAAAGCTGGACACCATGGTGCCGACGCCGATGTTTGCGGCCATTGCCAAAAGCAGAGCCATCAGGGCCAGCGACAAGCCGGGCAGCTGTGCTTTCATATCGGCCCAGACCCATTCAGACAGAGCTGTGCCCGCAGTGCGCCCGCCAAGGTTCAGCAAATGCGACAAGAGAAATGGCAAGCACAGAGCCGCTCCCATCAAAAAGCCCGCCAGCAAGGCAAATCCAGCGATCAGCCCATCCCCCAGCAAAACGGCGATCACGCCCAATCCGATCAGTCCCAAACCGGCCACAGCCAAACGCGCTACCGACCCTTGGGTTTGCCCCGACCAGGCCCGCGCGCCGGGCGTCGACAAGAGAGGCAAGCGTGCAAGCTTCCAAAACGCCTGTCCGCTGGCTGCGGCCGTCCCAATCAGCGCCATCCCAAGGCCCGAGGCAACCCATACAGGACGGATCGTCAAAGCCCCGTCCACCGGCGCGCCATAAAGCCCCCGCAGCGTGGCGGCGACGTCCGGCAACAGGGCGCCCGCAATATAGAGCCCCAGAACCAGACCTACGAGGCCCCCGATCAGGGCCAGGATCATCAGCTCAACCACCAAGAGGCGGCGCAGGGTCCGCATGGGGGTGCCAAGTGCGCGTAGGGTGCGGATCATCGGGCGGCGCTGTTCAAAGGCCAGTCCCACCGTGCCGTGGACAATGAACAGCCCCACGGCAAAGGACAGCAGGCCAAAGGCGGTCAGGTTCAGATGAAAACTGTCGGTCAGGCTGGCGATGCCGCCGTCACCCTGGGTCGAGATGCGCCGCAGTTCCGGTGCGATCTGATCCAGGGGCGGTATGCCTTTGGGTTGTTTCGACAGGACGACCACATGACTGATCTGCTCAGGCTCTCCCAGCAGCGCACCGGCGGTGCCGATGTCGGTCAGGACCGTGCCCACTGGCACTTGATCACTCGCGATAACAGGCGGCAAACCGGCGGTCGCCTGCAATCGCTCGGCCAAAGGTGCGCGCGCAAACAGCCGACCGGGTGCGGACAGAGCATCAACTGGCGCGATCCCCTGAACCTGAGAGGCCTCGGCGATGGCGGGCAGGGTGGGATAGCTCAGCAAATCCACACCCAACAGGTTGATCCGTCCCCCAGCCACTGCGAGCCGTCCTTCGCGCACGGCGGCCACTTGCCACCCGGCACGGCGCAGGATGCGGTATTGCGACAAGGTCATCGGGCCGGACGGATCAATGATCCGATCCAGCGATCCGGCGGCCAGCTGTTGTGTGGCGCTGGCATAATTTGCCCGCGCCTCGGTGTTGATTGCCTGAACCGCCGACCAGAGTGCGGTGGCCAGAGCGATGCCACTGAGCAAAGTGGCCAGCTGCAAAGGGTGGCGCCGCCAGTGTGACCAGATGGCCTGCAGGATGGCGCCTGTCATGCAATCTGTCCCTGGCTCAGATGAACTTGACGGTCCGCGCGGGCGGCGATGGCAGGTGAATGAGTCACCAGCAACAAGGCAGAGCCCGCATCCCGGACCAGTTCCAGCATAAGGTCCATGACCGCCGCACTTGCGACTTCATCCAGATTGCCTGTGGGTTCATCTGCCAACAGAAGTGGCGGCTTCAGCGCCATGGCCCGCCCGATGGCGACACGCTGTTGCTGCCCGCCGGACACCTGCTCGGGCATCCGATCCAGCAACTCGGTCAGGCCCAGGCGTTCGGCAAGTGTCTCTTGCCACGCGGGATCAAGAACACCGGCCAGGCGGGCGTGAAAGCTCAGGTTCTGGGCCACCGTCAGGGACGGGATCAGGTTGAAGGCCTGAAAGACCAGCGCCACCTGGGATCGTCTGAGCGCCGCACGACCTGCATCGTCCAGCCCTGAATACAGCGTCTGATCCAGCGTGATTTCACCCGCATCGAAATGATCCAACGTCGCGACCAGGTTCAAAAGCGTGCTTTTGCCACTGCCACTGTCACCCGTCAGTGCCAATGTCTCACCCCGATCCAGCTGCAAGGACACACCGGTCAGAACCGGGCGCCCGCCTGGATAGGCTTTGTCAACGTTTTCAATGGACAGCAGCATGGAGTTGGCCCCGGTCTTGGCGTCTTTTCATCCCCATACTGTGGCGCGGATCAAAGCGGTGTCCAGTGATGAGGCGCAGATAGCAACCTTCCGCCGCACCTTTGGGGCAACGGATTGACCCGCGTGCAAATTTCCGACACCTAGAGGGGAATTCGACAGGAGCAGCGCAGTGACGTTAACCGAGCAGATCTTTTGGGGCAGTGTGACCTTGGGGGTGTGTTTTGCCGTCGAAATCGTGTTGTTGGTCCTGTGCAATGTCTGGCTTGAGAAGCTGTCCAACAAGATGACACGCAACTCGGTTGTGATCCGGGCCGCGACGCTGATTTCCCTGTCTCTTGGCGTGATTGTCTTGGCCCATACCATTCAGGTCTGGTTGTGGGCTGGGGCCTGGGTCTTTGGTGATGTGATGCCGGATTGGAATTCGGCGATCTATTTCTCACTGGTGACCTATACGACGCTTGGCTATGGCGACATCGTGTTGGGGCCTGATTTGCGCATCTTTGCCGCCTTTGCATCTGTAACGGGGTTGTTGGCGTTCGGGCTGTCGACCGCCTATCTGGTGGCGATGATGACCCGCATGTTCGAACGTAATGGCAAGATCTAGAGGATTGGTGAGACCAACCGGGCAAGCGGCGCGCCATAGCGGACAAAGGCCGGTTGCAGCGCCAGGGGTTTGACGAGCTCGTAAGAGTTTTCGAAGTCCACCTGAAACATCTCGTCCAGGTCTGCCGCGACATCCGCGTCAAAAAACAATGCCATCGCTTCAAAATTCAGGCGAAAGGATCGGTTGTCCAGGTTTGTGGTGCCGACAGCGGCCAACGTATGATCCACCACAAAGGCCTTTTGGTGCATGAAGCCGTCCGTATAGCGATAGACCTTGACGCCTGCCTCGATGATCTCGTCGAAATAGGCAAAGGCGGCGAGCCACGGCATCTTGTGGTCGATCACATCCGGCACCAACAATCGCACGTCGACACCGCGCATGGCCGCGTTTGTCAGGGCGGTCATGACGTCGATATCGGGCACGAAATACGGCGAGGCGAGCCAGATCCTCTCTTGCGCGGCAGCAATGGCGGAAAAGAACATCATCGAGCCCGTCTCGGTCGTGTCACCGGGACCGGTGGCCACGATGACAGCATTTGCGTTGTCCCCTACGTCCGGTGCGGCCCAGTTCAGTTCGTCCAGAAGATCTTCGTCCCGGGCCCAGTGCCAGTCTTCGACAAAGATCAGTTGAAGTTGTGATACGATCGGCCCACTGATGCGCATATGCGTGTCCCGCCAACGACCGAACTTGGGATCCAGTCCCAAGTATTCGTCCCCCACATTGTGCCCGCCGATAAAGCCTGTGATGCCGTCGATGACGACGGTCTTGCGGTGGTTGCGATAGTTCAGTTGAAAGCGGAATTTCGGACCCCGTTGGTCTGCGGGCATGACAACGTCGATGCCTGCGCTGCGCATATCCTCGTAGTAGGAATTGGGCAGGTGATAGCTGCCGACCGCGTCGGTCATGAACCGCACCTTGACGCCACGCGCAGCCGCTTCGATCAGTTTGGCCTGCAGACGCAGTCCCAGATCGTCGGCGCGTACGATGTAGAACTGGATCAGGATGTAATCCTGGGCTGCGTCAAGGGCGTCGAAAATCGCACCAAATGTGGCCTCGCCATCGACCAACAACTTGGCCTCGTTGCCCTTGAGAACGGGAAGGTTGGCGATTGCCTCGAAGGGTTTGACATTCATGGTCAGCGTTTCGGGGGCAGGACGGATGTGTTGGGAATAGGTTTTGATCCCTTGCACCACACGTTCGCTCTCACGCCGCGCCACGCGATAGCCCGTGAACCGGTGGTGACCCAGAAACAGATAAAGCGGTACCCCCGCCCACGGAACTGACAGCAGGAAGACCACCCATCCCACTGCCCCTTGAGGCGTGCGGGCGGTTTGGGCGGCCCGAACGGCACACAATACGGCGGCAATGAAAAGAAGCAGAACACTCAGTGCCACGATGAATGACCACATGTTTGTCTACTCCCTTGTTTCGGCCTCAGTTCTGGTCGGTATAGATACGCTGCCAATCCTGTTTCATGTCAACGATAGTCCACCCCATGCCGGGCCCCTTGTCCAGCCCGTCGACCAGCCGCCCTATGGGGCTTTCGCGGTCATTGGCGTATTCACGGTCGCCATCGGTGTGATGCACGAGAAGGCCAAAGCGCGCGCCTTTCCCGGCTGTGGTCCATTCCAACATGGCAAAATCGCCGTCCGAGTTGCCGCCAGCAAAGATCGGGCGCCGCCCGATCGTACGCTCGATGTTGATGGGTTTACCTTCCTTATCGTCAACAAAGGCGATGCCAGGGGCTTTGGAGATCACAGGTTCACCATCGACAATGGCGTATTCGGTGTTCGTGTAGGTGCCCAGGACCTGTTCGGGCGGAATGCCATACGCCTCTTCGGCAAAGACGCGCATGAAATGGATGCCACCGCCTGAGACGATGTAGGTCTTGAAGCCTTCGTCACGCAAATAGCGCAACAGCTCGACCATGGGCTGATAAGTCATCTGGTCATAGTGCAGACCAGTGTCGGGATGCTGCTTGGCATCCAGCCATTCAGCCACCTCTTGTTGAAAGACGTCCACGTTCATGCCGCTGTGGGTGGCATCCAAGATTTCGAACAGTGCGTCGTGCCCACCGGCCAGAACCGTCTCCATGTCGCCCGCAGCAGCGGCTTTCAGGACATCGGTGCTCAAAATGCTCGGGTCGGCTTCGGACATGGTTTTCAAACGGTCGATGGCAAAGATGAATTGGAAATAGACCGGCTGTTCCCCCCAAAGCGTGCCATCGTTGTCAAAGACAGCAATCCGGTCGCTTGGTGTCACGTAGTCGTCCGATGCCGGATTGGTCACGGTTTCCACAAAGGCGAGGATCTGGGATTTGGTGTCCGTTGCAGACCAGGACGGTAGCGGGTCAGCCAATGCGGTGGTGGCGGCAAAAAGAGCGAGAGCAGAGGTCAAAGAGCGGAACACAGGAACATCCCCAAATATCAAAAAAACGAAACAAGGCCCCGGAATAATCCGGGGCCTTGTATTTATCGTGTCGCTTACTTGGAACCGACACTTTTCAGGATCATCTCGGACGCATCGCCGATGGTGAAGCTGCCGGGTTTCTGACGCGGCGGGAACTCCTCGAACGTGGCCAGGAAGTTGCCAACGTAGTCCGCGGCCGGAAGCAGCAGGTAGGCACGATCAATGTACCAGTCCCAATAAGTGTTCGAAGTGATGTTCGAACGCTCATAGGGGTCCCGGCGCAGGTTGAACAGCAACGGGATACGCAGTTCAGTCCAAGGCTCGGCCCAAGCGCGCAGGGTCTGCGGGTAACGATGCTCCAGGAAGATCGCTTTCCAGTCGTTGTAACGCAGCGCCGTCAGATCGCCGTCATCTGAGAAATAGAAGATCTCTTCACGAGGCGCGCTGTCTTCTTCACCCAGCAGATACGGCAGGGTGTTGTAGCCATCCAGATGTACTTTGTATTCACGACCGATGGCCTGAACACCGCCAGCTTTCAGCTGTTCCTTGATGTCCGAAACGCCGGCCATTGCGACAAATGTCGGCAGCCAGTCCATGTGGTGCATGATCTCGTTCGACACGGTCCCCGCGTCGATCTTGCCGGGCCAGCGCACCATGGCAGGAACACGGAAACCGCCTTCCCAGTTGGTGTTCTTTTCACCACGGAAGGGCGTCATAGCCGCGTCGGGCCAAGTGTTCATGTGCGGACCGTTATCGGTGGAATACTGAACAAAGGTCTTGTCAGCGATGCCAAGCTCATCCAGCAGGTCCAGCAGCTGACCCACATGCATGTCGTGTTCCAACATGCCTGCGGTGTATTCATCTGCTACACCACCGACGATCTCGTTGGCCTGCGCCCGCATCTCGTCTTTGACGTGGGTGCGGAAGTGCATGCGCGTACCGTTCCACCAGACGAACCAAGGAACGCCCTGTTCCTCTTTGCGTTTGATGAAATCGATGGCTGCCGCCAGCGTTTCATCATCCACGGTTTCCATCCGCTTTTTGGTCAGCGGGCCGGTGTCTTCGATGGTGCCGTCAGATTTCGAACTGATGACGCCACGCGGGCCAAACCGTTCCCGGAACTCTGGGTTTTGCGGATAGTCTTCGTTTTCTGGCTCTTCTTCGGCGTTCAGGTGATAAAGGTTGCCGAAAAACTCGTCAAAACCGTGGTTTGTCGGCAGCATTTCATCCCGGTCGCCCAAGTGGTTTTTGCCAAATTGACCGGTGGCATAGCCTTGCTCCTTGAGCAGACCGGCGATGGTTGGGTCTTCGACTTGCATGCCCTCGGCTGCGCCGGGCATGCCAACCTTGGATAGGCCGGTGCGGAACACCGATTGACCGGTGATGAAAGACGAGCGGCCGGCTGTGCAGGATTGTTCACCATAATAGTCGGTAAAAATCATGCCCTCTTGCGCGATGCGGTCGATATTGGGCGTGCGATAGCCCATGACGCCCATGGTGTAGGCCGAAATGTTCGACTGACCGATGTCATCGCCCCAGATAACCAGAATGTTTGGTTTGTCGGCGTCCTGTGCCAGTGCCGACCCAACGGTCAGCACCAGCGCGGCAGAGGCCGCCGACAGGTAGCTTAAACTACTTCGGAACACGTTCATGTATGTCTCCTTAAATGAACAGAATACTAGGTGACGCGGAGCCGGAATGGTCGTGAAAAACTAACGTTCGACCGGTTCGGCCGTTGAGGTGTTGAGATAAATCGGAATGTGTAGATTTGAGTTGAGTTTTGGCAGATTTTCCTGATTTTTCAAAGCCAAATATTTGTTCCGATTGATTTTTCTGAGTTCGTCGAAGTTTTGCGCAAGAATCCGCCAACTGGTGTTTGATCGGGTGGGGCTATCGCTATACGTGTCGGATCCGATGGTAATTAGCGCATTTCTCACCTCGATCCAGTCTGATGTGTCCAAAACTGCAGCATGTGCTGACCATGTTTCAAGGGCAGCATAAGTCGCGTTCAGATCTTGATCTGCGATGGCGCGTCGCACAGATCGTGCAGCTGCAGTTTCGGTGGCCTGCAGCCTGGCTCGGACGCGGTTTCTCGCCGCAGTAAGCCTGGGAGCCATACGCCGCAGAAGGAGCCCAAACAGGCCAAGTACGATCAAGACAAACCCAGACCTCAATGCGAATTTCCCGTAATCCGGTGGTGGAGGTGGAGCCGGGGCGAGGGTCAGGCTCACCCCGTCGACCGAGGCGGTTTGCACAGTTTGTGTTTCGGTGTCGTACCATTCGATCTTGATCTCGGGCAATTCAGCGGTGCCGTCTGATTGCACCAAATAGGTAACTGTTTCACTGCGAGTGCCCGACAGCACGCCACGTTCTTCGGTGGATGTCACGCGTGGCTCCTTGGGATAGGCGCGCAACGCCGGGTTTTCGTTGGCCATAACAAGCGGCGGGATCAGCACCGGTGTCGTGCCATCAATACGAGCGGTCACAACCCGGGTTATGGCGTCACCGACGCCCAGGTCGGTCTCGCCTTGGATGTCCTGCTCCAAGGTGAACCCGGCGGCGATCACTGGCGGATCCAAATCTTGTGCCGCGGCCGGTACTGTCGCAGTGAAGCTTTGCGCAGGCATTGCGATCTCGGTCGTGATCGGCGCGTTGGTATCGGGATCGGCGTAGGTCAGGTTGAGGACCTGTTCCGGGATCTCGAAGACCCCCGCCGCCAACGGATACAGTCGATAAGTTCGGATCGTACCGGACAGCGAGGCCCCATCGCGGCGTTCGCTGGTAGGTGTGGTGGCGCGGTCTGGTAACCGCACCATCAGATCGGGCAATTCAATGGTCGGGTAGATCGGCGGTTGCGGCATGTAGGTGGGCACCAGCACCTTGATCTGCAAGCGGATCGGCTGACCCACGATCACCTCCGCCTCAGACAGTTCGGTTTCGACGATGGGGGCGATGTTGTCTGCCTCGGCCACGTTTGGCGGCGCAGGTGTGTTTTCAGGCTGGGTTTCTTTTACCGCCTCTGGGCTCTTCGGTTCATTGCGCGGTGTGGGATACAACGTGTTCTGTGCCTGTGACGCGGTGCTCAGAAGGCTCAGGAAGACTGCGGTAAGGAGCGTTCGCTTCATTGTTCAGCCTCCTGATTTTCAATCAGAAAACGACTGCGCAGAAACTTGGTCATGTCAGTGTCGATGCTAGAGATCCATTGATCCGCTGTTTGCGCCGCCGCGCCTTCTTTCGCTGCCTCAATCGTGGTGTCGGACCCGCGCTGTGCTTCGTTGTCAAAGACCACGTCGTCAGCACCGATGCCGCTGTCTTCGCCGGTATCTGACTGCTCGCGTGTGGTTTCGACGTATTCGAGGATCTCTTTGCTTAACGCGAGGTTGTGTTCGGCTTCGGGCCAATCCGGGCGCAGTTCCAGTGCGCGTTCAAAGGCAGCGATCGCGGGGCGATACTCACGGTTGCGGATGCGCGTCATCCCTTCGGCAAAGGCAGCCTCAGGCGTTTCGAGCGCGGCAAAGATCGTTGCGGCATCCGCATATTCCCCAGCCTTGTATTTGGCGTAGCCGGATAGGTAGCGGTCCTGGAACAGCCCTCCAGCCGCCGAATACTCTTTGCGGTTCATTGCGATCTGGCCCTGCTGATCTGGGGTCAGGAACCAGTCCCGCCAGCCTTCGGCACGGGCCTGGCCCGGCGTGCTCATTAAGGGCAGAAGCAGAAGGACCATCGCCCATCTCATCGTCCATCCACGCCGGAACCACAGCAGAACCAGAAGCGCGGCAGGAATGGCCAACAGCCGCCCGCGATCATGCCATTGCAGGCGATCATCCTGTCCCAGAGCCGCGACATAGGCCGACCGGATCGCCCGGTCGAGTTGCGCCAGATCGCTATCATCTGGGGTCATCTGCACAATGGTGGCATTGGGGATACGGTCCAATTGCGTCAGGGATTGTCCGGGTGGCAACGCGGTTAGAAAGATGAGCTGTGTCCCGTTCGGGTCGGCGGTTTCGAACAGTTTGGCCTCGGCCGGGTCCATGTCATCGAGCACAAACAGGATCGCGCCTTCGGTCTCGGCATCGGTCAGAACGTCCTGAGCCGGGGACAATGCGCGCGATGCAGTGTCGCCGTCGACCGGCATCGCTTGGGGGGTCAACCCCTCAAGCAAAGGGCGCAGGATGTTGGCATCCTCGGTCAGGGGCGCCACGCGGTGGGCCGATCCTGCATAGGCGACCAAGGCAGTACGGGCACCTGCGCGAGAGGCGATCAAATCGCTGATCTTGAACCGGGCGCGTTCCAGGCGGCTGGGGGCCAGGTCCGCCTCTTCCATGCTGGGGGTCACTTTGAGCGCCACAACCAGAGGCGCGGTATTCGCGATCAGCGGGTTGGGCAGCTTGCTCCATGTTGGACCCGCGCTGGCCAGCGCCAATAGGACACCAACACAGGCAAATCCATCAATCGGATGCAGCCGCCTGTGATCATGCGCCCCCACGCTCAGCGCCTCGGCCAGATGCGGTGCAAGGCCTGCGGTGTCGGTGGTCGGCCCGTCCAAACGGCGGCGCACCAGATACCACAGAAGCAGAACCAGCGGCACGGCGATCAGCCACCAAGGGCGCAGGAAATGAAACAGTGACAGCGTGTCAAACATGGCGCGCTCCCCGTCTGCGAGACCCCAAGTGAAGCAATGTTGTCGCCAGCAGTACGATCATCAAAGCCAGTGCAAGGGGGACATGAGCCAGGCTTGTCTTGGGACGATAGCTGGTGGTTTCGACCACGCGCGGGTTCAACTCGTCGATGCGCTGGTAGATCGAGGTCAGTGCCTCTTGATCATCGGCATAGAAGAACTCGCCTCCGGTGCGTTTGGCGATGTCTTCAAGGATACCCAGATCGACCCGCGCTTCGCCGGTGGCCTCGGGGTCACCCACGCCTATGGTGTAGATCGTGACGCCCTGATCTGCGGCAATCGAAGCGGCGTTGACCGGGGTCATGGTGCTCGACGTATCGCTGCCATCGCTGAGCAGGATCATCAGCCGCTCCTCAATCTCGCTGCCCTGAAAGGTGCGGATCGCAAGGCCAATGGCGTCGCCCAGTGCCGTATTCGGCCCGGCCATGCCGACCTGTGTTTGATCGAGAAAGCCATTCAAGCTTTGCAGATCGTCGGTGAACGGTGCCTGCACAAAGGCGCGGGTGCCGAAAACGATAAGGGCCATGCGGTCGCCATCGCGCTCGGCGATAAAGGGGCGCAGAACATCTGTGACCGCCTCGAGCCGCTGTTTGCGGGTTCCGTCCTGAGCCACGAAATCGCGTTCGTCCATAGAACCCGAGATGTCGATCGCCAGCACCGTGTCGCGGGCTGCGTTTTCGGTCACAATGGGCTCGCCCAGGCGCTCTGGCCCGGCTAGCGCGAGAACCAGCAAGGCCCAGGCCAAACAGGCAGCGATCATTTGCAAGGTGGTGCGACGCAGGATCAGGGCGCCATGCCGCGCCTCGACCCCGGCGGCCTGGGTCAGGTCGCGAAAGAACGGGACGCGGGTGGCGCGGACGCGGTGACGATGGGGCGGGGCAAAGAACCAGACCAGCAAGGGCAGGGGCAAAAGAAGCAGAATCAATGGGGCAGAGAGGGACAAGGTCATGATCTGCCTCCTTCGGCCTTGTGGCGCTTGATCCAGTCGCGGGCCAGGGTTGTGGCTTGCGCGTCGGGGGCCGAGCCAGTGTACGGCGCGCTCAACAGGGCTTGGCCGGTTGTAGAGGCAAAGCCCTTGCCGCCATAGCTTTGATCCAGAAATGCGGCCCAATCTGATCCGATCAATCCGGCCACCTGTGCGCGGGGAAACGAGACCAGTGCAGTCCGGCGCAGGATCTCCGCAATCGCGGCGCGGTCATCCTCGGCCAGCGACAGCGCAGCCAAAGCCGCCCGCCGATGGGCCGTGGCCTGCCGGTGCTTGTGCCAACGCCAAATCGCTAAAACCAACAAGATCAGCAACACCGCAGCCAAGACCAGCCAGCCCACGGTTTGCGGAACCATCGGAACCGCTGGAGGAACCGGAACCGGCTCCAGTTGGTTCAGCAGGTCAGTCAGCGATGTTGCTTGTTGCGTTTCGCTCATCGGCCCGCCCCCCGCAGCCCAAAGAGAACCTGCATCTGTGCCAATGCCGCGCGGTCGGTGCCAAGCTCAACCATGGGAATACCATAGCGGCGAGACCAGTGGCGCAGTGTCTCCAGACGATCCCGCAGAGCGGTCTGCACGCGGGCGTGAACCTGCGGGTCGCTGGTGTCCAACTCGGCCTGCGATGTGCCGTCCGAGATCGACAGGCGCAGCCCTGGAGGTAAGGCCTGCGCAGAGCGGTCCGACACGTTGAACAGGATCAGGTCGTTGCTTTGCGCCAGCCGTCGCAACAGCGGTTCAGAGGTGTCATCAAGACCGGCGAAATCGGAAAACACCGTCACCACAAAGTTGGTCTTTGCAACATGGGTGGCCTGTTTCAAAACGGTGTTCAGGCTGGGCTCGGCGGTGTTGTGCAGATCGGCGCTGAGCATCTGATTGGCCGACGTGATGGAGTTCAGCAACCGGTCTAGCGCACGGGGGCGGCGTTCGGGGCGATGTTCGGCGATGCGACCAGGGGCGAGCACCAATCCACCCAGTCGGTCGCCTTGAGCCAGTATGCGATGCGCCACGATGGCGGCGGCCTCGGCCGCGACCACGGATTTCATATATTCGACCGAGCCAAAAAACATCGTCATGCGTTGATCGACGATGATCAGGGCGGGGCGGTCGCGCTCCTCGGTGTAGACGCGCACATGGGGGCTGCCGGTTCGGGCCGTGACCTTCCAGTCGATGGTGCGGATGTCGTCGCCGGGCAGGTAGTCGCGCAGCTCTTCAAAGTTCAGCCCGCGCCCGCGTAGGCGTGAGGCATGGCGACCGTTCAGGATCGAGCGCGCCGGTTGGCGCGGCAGCAGGGAAATGCCGCGCGACAGAGGCCCCAGCTTGCGCAGTTGATCGGTGGTGGTGTGAACCCTCAGGTCCTGTGTGTCCTGTGCCTCCATGATCTGACCCTCAGGGCAGAGCGACGGTTTTCAGTATCTCGTCGGTGATGTCATCTGGCGTCTTGCCGTCCCCCTGAGCCTCAAAGCTGAGCGTAATGCGGTGACGGAAGACATCATGAGCAATGGCGCGCACATCCAGCGGGTCGACGTAATCGCGTCCGTTTAGCCAAGCGTGGGTGCGGCCGCATTTGTCCAACGCCAGCGAGGCGCGCGGGCTGGCGCCGACCTCGATCCAGCGGGCCAGATCGGGGCTGATGGCGGAAGGCGTACGCGTGGCATAGACCAGATCCGCCATATAGCGCTCCATCGCGTCCGAGACGTGGATCTGGCCAATCTCGGCGCGGGCCTGAAACACGGCGTCTTGCGGGATGGCGGCGGGTTTGGGTTTGCCGCTCACATCGCTGCCGCCGTTGGCCGCGACCTCTTCGCCGCGCACAAGGCGGATCACCTCGACCTCATCCTCGACGGGGGGATAAGTGACGTTCACATGCATCAGGAACCGGTCCATCTGTGCCTCGGGCAGGGGATAGGTGCCTTCTTGCTCGATGGGGTTCTGCGTCGCCATCACCGTGAACAGAGGCTCCATCTTGTGGGTCTTGCCGGATACGGTGACTTGCCGCTCTTCCATCGCCTCTAGCAGGGCGGCCTGTACCTTGGCAGGTGCGCGGTTGATCTCGTCCGCCAGAACGATGTTTGAAAAGATGGGGCCGGGATCGAAACGGAAAGTGCCGCCCTGATCGGTCTGGGTGTAGACCTCGGTCCCGGTGACATCCGACGGCAGCAGGTCGGGTGTGAACTGGATACGGCTGAACCCAGCATCCAGGTTCTTGGCCATCGCCTTGATCGCGCGGGTCTTGGCCAGACCCGGCAACCCCTCGACCAGCAGGTTGCCGTTGGCCAGAAGGCCGATCAGCAGGCGGTCGATGACGTCTTCTTGGCCGATGATCGACTGCCCCATGCGGGTCTTCAGGTCCAAAATCTGATCTCGTGCGCTCATGACATGTCCGTTTCGAAAAAATG
This sequence comes from Falsiruegeria mediterranea M17, assembly GCF_900302455.1. Taxonomy (GTDB): domain Bacteria; phylum Pseudomonadota; class Alphaproteobacteria; order Rhodobacterales; family Rhodobacteraceae; genus Falsiruegeria; species Falsiruegeria mediterranea. The sequence continues at coordinate 222,497 of NZ_ONZG01000005.1, read as the reverse complement.
AAAAACTATTTGTCTTTGGATTTCAGCAGCAGCGACAGCAGCGGGCCGATCAAGGCGGGCAGGGCCGTGCCCAGGGGATCGCGCGCCATACGGCTGACATTGCGGGTCAGCTCTCGGGCCTCGTCAGCGACCTCGTTCAGGTCGGCCTCGATCTCGGCCAGGGCCATGTCGCGCACCTCGGTGGCGGGCTCCAACTCTTTCTCGGCGCTCATGCGGCTGGCGATTGCCACCAGCACCAAAGCCACCATCGCATTTCCAAGGGCTACGATCAGGGCGGCGTAATGCGCGGCCATGACAGTGCCAAGCGCATAAAAGATCGCAACATTCAGCATGATGATGGCGATGCCCGCGACCAGCCCGGCAAAGGCCACCAACCCGGTCTGCGCACGTAAAACAGCCATCTGCCGCCGCGCGATCAGGCGTTCGGTTCGAAAGAGAATGGTCAGGTTGCGGCTGATCCGGTTCATGGCTTTCTTCTCCTTACGACTTGGACATCCGGCCCAGGGCAAACCCCAGGCCAAAGGCTGCAACAGCGGTCAAAAGCGGTTTCTTTTCAGGTAGGTCGCTCAGCTCGGATGAAAACTGAGCCCACAGGGCGTCGATGTCCTGGGTGTCGACCCCATGTTCCTTGAGCAGAGCGGCAAAGGCCGATTGCTCATCGCCGTGTTCAGGTTCCGATTCCGGCTCGGGGGCCGGTTTGGGCGCTGGCTTGGCGTCCGAGGCCGCCAGTTGGGATTTGAGTTCGGCCAGTTCGGCCTCGAGCTGGGCTTTGGTGGCCATTGGATCACTCCGGTGTTTTGGGGGCTGCCGTCAGCAATTCCCCGTCCTTGGACATGAGAATGGCCAGCGGCCTGAGGGCGGGGATATGGCTGAAGACGATCAGGATGCAGACTGTCAACGGCACGCTCAGGAATGCGCCAATCACGCCCCAGACAGCGCTCCAGAACGTCAGTGCGATGATCACCATGAAGGTCGACATGTTGAGCGAGCGACCCAACAGGGCCGGGTCCAGAAAGTTGCCGATCATGAATTGAACTGTGCCGCAAAAAAGCACAATGACCAGAAACGGCGTGATGGTGTCGAACTGCACCAGTGACACCATTGCGGGGAACACCACCGCCACGATCGAGCCGATCGAAGGGATGAAGTTCAGCGCAAAGGTCAGCACCGCCCAGGTTTCGGCATATTCCAGATCGAGCCAGCGAAAGACCGAGTAGCTGATCAGCGAAGTTAGGACGCTTACAAATGTTTTGACGCCCACATAAGCTTGCAGGCTGTGTGAGATCGCCGCCATCATCGAGGACAGCTCGCGCCCCAGTTCCACGTCATTGGCAGCAAGGCGCAGCTTGTCGCGAAAAATGACCCGCTCAGCCATCATGAAGAAGACGTAAAGCGAGATCAGCAGGAAGGTATTGAGAAAGGACGTCGCGCCACCAAAAGCGCTGCGTGCAATTATCGACATGTCGATGTTGATCAGGTGGTCGCGGATGAATTTCGTCACATCGTTGCCCACCAGGGCAACCACGCGGTTTACGGCCGTATCAAACTGGGTTTCATAGGTGGGTACCGCGCGGGCAAACTGCGTTGCCTGATTGCCCAGGACAAACATCACCGCAAACAGACCGGTCAGCACCACGGCGATGCCGATCAGATTGGCCAGCCACACCGGCACAAACCGCCCCGCTACGCGATCCGCGACCGCGATGATCAATACATAGACCAGCAACGCCAGCGTAAGCGGGATCAAAAACCCCGAACCCATGTACAGCCCCCAGACCACAAGCGCCATGATGATCGCGATATCGCGACATGTGGACAGGCGCGGGCGGATCGAACCGACGGGTGAGGGATCATGGGACGTCATGATCGTGGATCAGTCCTTGGCTTGCTTCATGCGGTCAAAGGCCGCTTTCATGCGCAGGCCCAGTTCCTTGGCCGCTTCGCCCACCTCTTCGGCGGATTTGTCCAGCTGGGTTTCCCGCACGAATTTGTCCCAATCCGAAACCAGATTGTCCCATTCGTCTTCGGCATCTTTGCTGGCGAGGTGAAGCTTGACCTTCAACTCATCGCGCTTCTGTTTGAGGTCAGCCACCCAGTCGTCAAATTCGGACATGACATGCTCCTGCATAGAATCATTGGAAAAAAGGTATTGGAATTCTGATATGATGTTGCATCGCGTGTGAATAAAATGCAACTATTCCCGTGCGTTATCATGTTTGTTTGAAGGTGCGGGAAGGACAGGGAATGATCCAATCAAAACCGGACCTTGCCGACAATTGGCGGTGGTTGGCCCTGATCCTGATCACTTTGCTGATCACGGTCACATTTGTGCAGATGACTTTGGGGTTCCTGGTGCCGCTTGCATTGGCGGCAATCACGGGCGCCATGGCGCAGCCGATGAACCGCAAGATCGTGGCGTTTCTGGGCGGACGGCGCAACACTGGCAGCCTGATCACCTTAATGTCGTTGATGTTTCTGGTGATCGCGCCCTTGTTTGCGCTGATCATTCTGGCCATTAGCCAGGCCAGTGCTCTGGTCAATAACGTCGGCCATTTTGCGACTGATTTGTCGAACAATCCAACAACCTTCACTTTGCCCAGCTGGGTGCCCTTCGAGATTGATTTCGAAGACATCCGCCAAAAGATCACCGAACGTATGGGCACGATCCTGCAAGCGGTCGCGCGGTTCTTTGTCGCCTCGGTCGGGCAGGTCACGGTGGGGGCTGCAACGTTTTTTCTGAGCCTCTTCGTCTACTTCTATTCGCTCTTTTTCTTTTTGCAGTTCGAAACCCCGATTATGGTGCAGGTGCTGCGCTACACCGGTCTGCGCCCGGAAACCCAAGCCAAACTGCACGAGCGCATCGTCTCGGTCAGCCGGGCAACGATCAAGGGGACACTTTCCATTGCGTTCATCCAAGGGATGCTGGGTGGCATCAGTTTTTGGATCGCAGGGATCGAGGGGGCGGCCTTTTGGTCGGTGGTGATGATGGTGGCGGCTGTTCTGCCGGGCCTTGGCGCGCCGGTGGTGATCTTTATTGGTGCTGCCTATCTGGCGATCGAGGGGGCCTATGTGGCCGCCGCCGGCCTTGCCATTTGGGCGGCGCTTGTGGTCTCGACCATCGACAATGTGCTGCGTCCGATCTTGGTCGGGCGTGACGCCAAGCTGCACGACGTGATGATCCTGATCTCGACCCTGGGTGGTCTTGGTCTGTTCGGCGCGTCGGGGCTGGTCTTGGGACCGGTACTGGCGGGGCTATTTGTGACCATTTGGCAAACCTTGGCCGAGTCTGTCGGCAACACCGAGGCGCTGGAGGGAGAAGATGACCAATCCTGACCCCGTGCGCGGATCCTTGCTTGGGTGTATCCTGATCCTATGAGCCTGCTTGCCAATCCAGCAATTCCCGATCCGCTCCGCGCCTTTGGACTGGCCTTTTACCGCTTTGCCCAAAAGGGGGGCTGGGTGATGAGCAGCCATGTCGCCATGTCGATGATGCTGGCGCTGTTTCCCTTTATTCTGTTCGTCGTGGCCCTGGCAGGCAGCCTATCGCACGATCTGATCACCGAGGATCTGATCGAGCTGATCTTTGGCACCTGGCCAGAAGCGGTCGCAGACCCGATAGAGACCGAGCTCAAGGCGGTTTTGGCAGGCGCCAGCACGCAGGTGATGACCGTGGGTGGCCTGCTGGCGATCTATTTTGCCTCGAACGGTGTGGATGCCGTGCGCGAGGCGATGACACGGGCTTATCACGACGTGGACATGCGCCCGTTCTGGCAGGCGCGGCTCTTGTGTATCGCTCTGGTCGTGGCGGGCGGTGCCATCCTGATCATCACCGCAGCGATCGAGGTCGTCTTTCCAATCTACGCCACCTTGGTGGCCGAGGCCATTCCCGGCGAGACGCCCAACTGGGTGTCGAAAGAGCGGCTGAGCTGGATCTTTATCGTAGCCATCCCTGCGGGTGGCGTAATGGCCTGCCATATGGTTCTGCCGGGTCGACGGCACAATCTTGTTCAGATTTTGCCCGGCGTGCTGCTGACGCTTGCGCTTTGGGCTGCTGCGGGCTGGGGGTTTTCCTACTACCTCGGTAAATTTGCTGTCTACAGCGCCACCTATGCCGGGCTTGCCGGCGCCATGGCGGCGCTTATCTTCTTATATCTCAACTCTGCAATCCTGATCCTGGGGGCGGAATACAACGGTGCCCTGATCGACCTGAGGGCCGGGGCCGAGGATCGATTATAGCCCGTGCCCCACTTTCGCATCAGCCAAGAAAGCCAAATTTCAATGAAGACATTTCTGTTCGTCCTCTTGCTTGCGATTGCGCCCTTTGGTGTGCTGCACGCCCAAGACGCGCCTTCCTACGTTGGCTCTGAGACATGCCGTGACTGCCATGAAGACGCAGCGCAAGAGTGGGATCGCTCGCACCATGCGCAGGCCTGGATGACGCCCTCTGCCCAATCCGTGAAGGGGGATTTTGACGGCACAAGGTTTGTGCACGACGGGATGGAGGTTGAGTTTTCGACCGATGGTGCAGACTATTTTGCAAAGGTCACGGAAAAGGATGGGGTCACGACCGACTACAAGGCTCATACAGTTGCGGGGATCGAACCCTTGCAGCAGTACCTGTTCGAGACCGGAAATGGGCGATTGCAGAGCTTTGATGTCTTTTGGGACACCGAGCGTCAGGAGTGGGGGCATCTTTACCCCGATCAAGACCTGCCGCCCAATGACGGGTTGCATTGGACCGGGCCCTACAAGAACTGGAACGCCCGCTGTGCCGAATGCCACGCCACTGGATACAAGCGCAACTATGGTCCGCAAACCCGCAGCTATCGCTCGACCCAGGCCGAGATCGGGGTGGGGTGTGAGGCCTGCCATGGGCCAGCTTCTGCTCATATCGAATGGACCACAGGCAAAACCCCTCCTGCCGGGCTGACCGAAACTGGCTTCCCCATGGATTGGACCGACAAGGAGGCGGCGATCCAGCAATGCGCCAGCTGTCATTCGCGCCGCGAAGCGTTGGAGGATGGCAACCCGCTGTCCGGAACACCCTATCACCAGACCTATGCCCTCAGCCTGCTGCGGCCGGGGCTCTATTACCCGGATGGTCAGATGCTGGATGAGGTCTATGTCTATGGCTCGTTCCTGCAATCCAAGATGTACGCCAAGGGCGTGACTTGCATGAACTGCCACGAGCCGCACAGTGGTGAGTTGCGCGCCGAAGGCACCGCTGTTTGCACGCAATGCCATTCGTTGGCAGGCAACCCGGATTTCCCAAGTCTGCCGATCGCGGACTATGACAGCCCGGAACATCACCATCATCCAGAGGGGAGCGAAGGCGCGCAGTGCCGCAACTGTCACATGCCCGAGAAGACCTATATGCAGGTGGACGTGCGCAGCGATCACAGCTTCCGCATTCCGCGGCCTGATCTGTCGTCTGAAACCGGCGCGCCGGACACGTGTACCACTTGTCACGAAGACAAAGACCCGGCCTGGGCCGCATCTCGCATTGCCGAATGGTTCCCGGACACCAAACACCGCCAGCCGCATTTTGGTTCGGCCTTTGCCCGCGCACAGATTGATCCGATCCGCGCGTCGGGTGATCTGTTGGGGATCGCGTTGGACGAGGGGCACGCGGGGATCGTACGGGCCACGGCGCTCTATCTGTTACAGGGCGCGGCCTCGGCTGACTTGGCAGGGCAGACGGCCAACCTGCTTGGTGCGCCGGATCCGCTGGTCCGTGCAAGTGCCGCCAGCCTGCAACAAGCGGCCCCGCCCGAAGAGCGGCTGCAGCGTTTGATGCCGGTTCTCGGCGATCCCGTGCGTTCAGTTCGGATCGCGGCGGCCAAGGCGGTTCTGAATGTGCCGCAAACGTCGATGACCCGCAGCCAGCAAGCAGTGGTGGGGGCCGGGGTACAGGATTGGCAGCGCTCGCTCAGAACGCGGCTCGACTTTCCGGAAACGCATCTGGTTCTGGGCGGGCTGGCCTTGACCATGCGCAACGCGCAGGCGGCAGAGCGGGCCTTTCGCGAGGTGGTCGAGATGGACCCGCAGCGAGCCGAGGCCTGGCCGATGCTGGTACGATTGGCCCATATCAACGGCGGGCCGCAAGCGGCGCGACGGGTGTTGATCGAAGCCCTGAATACTGTCCCAGGGGATCCGGCTTTGTTGCAATTACAAGAGGAACTGTCGCGCTAAGGGGCCCGAGATGGTCTCTATGTTGCCCAAAATCGCTCTCATTCTTTCTTTAGCTTTGGTGGCCATGGTGTTGAAAGCTGCCCAGTTGCCAAAGAGGACGAGATGTTTGAATTTGCCCGCACGCAAAACGGCCTGCCGGTGGTTCCGGTAGAGCCGCCGCCGCCAGACTTGCACGACGAAGGCCGCCACGCGCGCCTGTTTGAACTCTTGCGCCAGCAATCCCTGTCCAAACGCGCCGCACAACGGATCGATCGCAGGGCCTTTCCGCGCGTCACAAAGGGCGACAGCCTGATGTTGCAGCATCTGGCGAGCGCCTCGTTCCGGACGCAAAAAACGCGCTAGGGGTCAGCCCCGAAAGCCGGTCGCGACCACAAATTTTTCCGAACTGTCCGATCGCGACGACGGCGGTTTGACATTGGCCACCTTGGTGAACTTCTGCTTGAGCAGTTTTTGTAGATCACCCTCGGCACCGCCAGCCAGAACCTTGGCCACAAATGTGCCGCCTTCTTCGAGCACGTCAAATGAGAAATAGGCAGCTGCTTCGCACAGCGAAATGATCCGCAGGTGGTCGGTTTGCTTGTGGCCGCTAGAGGCTGCCGCCATGTCCGACATCACCACATCCGCCTTGCCGCCCAGCCACTCCTTGACTTGGTCGTCAGCACCTTCGTCCATGAAATCCAGTTGGTGAACCTCGGCCCCTGCGACCGGTTCGACCTCTTGCAGGTCGACGCCCAATACAGTGCCGATCCGCTTGCCGGACCGTTCGCCCAGCGCGTTCACCCGTTTGACCGCAACCTGCAACCAGCCTCCAGGTGCACAGCCAAGATCAACCACCCGAGCGCCTGGCACCAGAAAGCGGAACTTTTCGTCCAGCTCCAAGATCTTGAACGCCGCACGCCCGCGGTACCCTTCGGCCTGTGCGCGTTTGACATAAGGATCGTTCAACTGCCGTTGCAGCCAGCGGGTTGAACTGAGCTTGCGCCCGCGGGCGGACTTCACCTTGACCTTCAGGTCGCGCTGTCCACGCCCCGAGGTGTTCTTGCCATCAGGTGTCTTTGCCATGCGGGGCTTCTCCGAAATCGATGCGGGTTCACTTATAGCCTATCACATCCGGCTTCAACCGGATCAGAAGGGGCCGTCTTCGAGGACACCATCGCCGCTCATCTGCGCATAAAGCAGCCCCTCACGCAGACCCCGGTCCGCAACCGATAGCCGGTCGGTGGGCCAGCAGCGCAACAGTGCCTGCAAGATAGCCGAGCCAGACATGATCAGCGCCTGCCGATCCTCGCCAATGCGCGGATCTCGGCGGCGTCCTATCGGACCAAGCTCCAGATAGCCGCGGATCACCTTGTCGATCTGATCCGATGTCATGCGCAGCCCGTCAACTTTGGTCCGGTCATAGCGTTTCAGTCCCAGGTGCGAAGCAGCGACTGTCGTCACCGTGCCGCTGGTGCCGACAATCTGAAACCCTTCGCGAGCCTGCTCGTCTTTGTAAGGGGCGAAGTCGGCCAGGTTTTCTTCAAAGAACCAGCTCATCAACGCAAAGCGGGCGGCGTCGTCTTCGACATCGTTGAACTGATCGCGCAAAGTGGCCACACCAAGCGGCACGCTGATCCAATCCACCACCTTGGCGGCGTGAAACGGACTGTCAGCGGAATGAAAGCCCGCGTGCAAGCGGGTGATCGAGGCCGGACGGTCGCGACGTGGCACTGATGACAGGTCGATCCACACCAACTCGGTCGAGCCACCACCGATGTCCACGACCAACAACTGCTCGGTCTTGGTCGACACCAGTGGTGCGCAGGAAATCACCGCCAGACGGGCTTCTTCCTCGGGCAGGATGATCTCAAGCGTCAGGCCGGTCTCGCGTTTGACCTGACGGATGAAATCGCGCGCGTTCTTCGCTCGGCGACAGGCCTCGGTTGCGACCAGGCGCATCCGTTTGACCTTGTTGCGTTTCAGCTTTTGCTGACAGATGCGCAGCGCCTGTACGGTGCGCGCCATGGACGAGCGGGACAAGCGCCCCGTTCGTTCCAATCCGGCGCCCAATTGCACCGACTTTGAAAAGCTGTCGACGACATGAAAGCCGCTGCCCTTGGGTTGGGCAATCAGCATGCGACAGCTATTTGTACCCAGATCCAGCGCCGCATAGAGCCCATCCGGATCCGGCCGTTGAGGCGCGGGGGTGTCGACCGCTTTCGGGAACGCGCCCGCACCTTTGGGACGCTTGGGCGCCATGACTTCACGCCCTCCGATTTCGAGTTGATTTGACCCTAGGCGGCGCTTCGCCCACGCGCAAGTGAATTCACCAAACAGTTGATCGTAACTGTCACATCCGCTTCACATATCAATGCGAGCAGGGCCCCAGGAATTCCGCGTTTGGGATTCGTGGAAATAACTCAGCAAGCCAATTCGGAGCACGCTATGAAAAATGAACATGATCTGTCGTTTGACGATTTTGATGAAGTCGTAAACCCCCGTCCCGAAGGCTGTGATTTCGACGATGTGGTCGAAGAGGCGCTGAGCCGCCGCGGCTTTCTGGGCGGCGTGCTCGCCCTAGGCGGTTTTGCGGCCTTGGGCGGTGCTGTTCTGCCCACCGGTGCCAAAGCGGCAGGCAATCGCTTTGCGTTTGAGGCCGTGACAGCCTCGACCGAGGATAGCATCGTCGTACCAAAGGGTTACAGGGCCGAGGTTGTCATGCGTTGGGCAGATCCGATGTGGTCGGACAGCGTTGCCTTTGATCAGGACACACGCGGCACCGCTGAAACTCAGGCCCGCACCTTTGGTGACAACACCGACGGCATGGAGATTTTCATGCACGAGGGTCGCACGCTGATGGCGATCAACAACGAATACACCAACCGCAAAATCATCTGGGGCAATCGCGAAGAAGGCAAATTTGCCAACGCCGACGACGTTGCAAAGGGCATGCTGGCCCACGGTGTATCGGTCGTTGAAATCGCGCATGACGGCACCGGCTGGGGCATCGTGATCGACAGCCCGTTCAACCGCCGCATCACGCCGAAAACCGAGATGGTGCTGACGGGTCCGGCAGCGGGTCACGACCTGCTGAAAACCGCCGCTGATCCCTCGGGCACCAAGACCTTTGGCACATGGAACAACTGCGGGTCGGGCAAGACCCCCTGGGGCACCTATCTGGCATGTGAAGAGAACTTTAACGGTTACTTCTCGGCCGAAGACGAAGATCACAAGGTGTCGGCCGAACTCAAACGGTATGGCGTGTCTGCCAGCGACTGGGGCTATGGCTGGGCCACCATTGACGAGCGCTTTGACGTGTCGAAAAACCCCAACGAGCCGAACCGTGCGGGTTACGTTGTCGAGATTGATCCGCGCGACCCCAACTCGACCCCGAAAAAGCGCACTGCACTTGGCCGCTTCAAGCATGAGAACGCCGAATGCGTCATCAACAACGATGGCCGCCTGGTGATCTATATGGGCGACGATGAACGTGGCGAGTTCCTGTACCGCTATGTCTCGAACGGCGTTTATGCGGCAGGTGTCGACACCGACGAACTGATGGAAAACGGCACGCTCTATGCGGCCAAGTTCGACGCCTCTGGCAAGGGCACTTGGCTGGCACTGACCGAGGAAAACACGGGCATGTCCCTGGCCGAGATCTGCATCCATACCCGGATTGCGGCTTCGAGAATGGGCGCGACCACGATGGACCGCCCGGAATGGGTCACCGCGAACCCAAACTCGGACGAGGTCTATTGCGCGCTGACCAACAACAAGAATCGTGGTGCTCAGAACGATGAAGGTGTGTTCAAGACCAACGCAGGCGGCGACGCACTGCCGGTCGAAGGGCCGAACCCCCGGGCCAAGAACAAATATGGTCAGATTGTCCGCTGGCGTCCTGCTGCCGGTGATCACACCGCGGACGGGTTCGACTGGGACTTGTATGTTCTGGCTGGCAACCCGACCGTGCACCAGGATGATCGGGCCGGGTCCGACAACGTCAACGATGGCAACATGTTCAACTCACCCGATGGGCTGGCGTTTGACAGCAATGGCTTGTTGTGGATCCAGACAGACGGCAAATACTCGAACGCTGACGATTTCGCGGGGCAGGGCAACAACCAGATGTTGGCAGGCGACCCGGTAACCGGTGAAATCCGTCGTTTCCTGGTCGGCCCGAATGAGGCCGAGGTTACCGGCCTGTGCTGGTCAGGTGACCGCCGTACCATGTTTGTGGGCATCCAGCATCCGGGCGAAAGAGGCGACAGCCATTGGCCCGATGGTGGCGCATCGGTGCCGCGTTCGGCAATCATCGCGGTGACCCGCGAAGATGGTGGCCTGGTGGGCTAAGACGCCCTTTGACGACGGTTTTGACCCTCGCGGCCCGGTGCTGCGGGGGTCTTTTGTTGCTTACATGTGCCCGGCTCATGATTGTCCTGAAATATTCGGGCAAGCCATGGCGCAATTTATCCTCTATGCCTCTGCTCGGGCACCGAAAGGTCGCTTCAAAGTCTGCCAGTGTCGAAATCAGGCCGACCGAAACCCATATTGCCGTTTAGAACCTGTTCATCAAGTCAGGAGGAATCACATCAATGCCCGACGTCACCATCGTCTACTGGCGCGACATCCCAGCCCAAGTCATCGTCGGCAAAGGCCGCCGTGGGGCAAAGCGTCAACTTGAGGAACGGTTCGAACAAGCCATCGACCGTGCCGCGATGAAGGTGAACGCCAAGGACAGCGATGCCTATCTGGCCGAATGGCGCAAGGCTGCCCCCTATGCCGTCGACGGCGATCCCGCCGAAGTGGCCGAGGCAGAGGCCCTGCGTTTGGAGACAGAATACGATCAGGAGCGCATCAAGGCCCTGATTGCCAAAGACGGATGGGCATGAGCCCCACATCAGTATGGGAGGCCGTGATGGCTTTGCTGAATTTCAAGAAACGTGACACGGTCGAAAACGGGCCGGTGAACCCCACCGTCGAGGCGTTCCTCAAAGGTTACTCGATTGAGGTGATGCCGCGCACTGCCGCCAAGGTCGAAGACTTTCGCGCGCTGCTGCCCGAAGACACCCGCGTCTATATCGCCCACATCGAAGGCACGCCCATCGAGGATATGGTGGCTACCGCCAAGCGCCTGAAAGACGAAGGCTATGACGCGATGCCCCATTTCCCGGCACGTATCATCAAGGACAAGGCCACGCTGGCCGATTGGATTTCGCGCTATCAGGGCGAAGCGGACGTCAAGCAAGGTCTGATCCTGGCCGGTGGCGTGGCCGAGCCGCACGGCGATTTCAGCGACTCGATGCAGCTGTTGGAAACTGGCCTGTTCGATCAGGCGGGCTTCACCAACCTGCACGTCGCGGGCCACCCCGAGCCGAACCTGGACATCGACCCCAAGGGCGGCCGTGCCAACACCTATGCGGCGCTCGACTGGAAACTGGAATTCTCCAAGCGCACCGACGCGCAGATGGCTCTGGCGACCCAGTTCTGCTTTGAAGCACAGCCTGTCATCGACTGGGTCAACGAACTGGCCGAGCGCGGCATGAACTTGCCGGTGCACATCGGCATCGCCGGTCCGGCGAAATTGCAGACCATGATCAAGTTCGCCATCGCCTGTGGCGTTGGCCCGTCGCTCAAGGTGCTGCAGAAACGTGCCAAGGACGTGACCAAGCTGCTGCTGCCGCACGAGCCGAACGAGATCATTACCGATCTGGCGGTGCACAAGGCGGCGAACCCGGACTTCCAGATCGATAAGGTCCACTTCTTCCCACTCGGTGGCATCAAGACCAACGCCACCTGGGCCATCAACAATGGCGGCGAGAGCACTCGCCCCGTAAACCCCGCATAAGAGGCCGACATGACGCAGACCATTGTAGAGAGCAAAACCAAAACGGCAGTGATCGGCTTTGATCAGCCGTTCTGCGTGATTGGCGAACGCATCAACCCCACCGGCCGCAAAAAGCTGGCAGCTGAACTCGAAGCGGGCGACTTTTCGACCGTTGAGAAGGATGCCGTTGCTCAGGTTCTGGCGGGTGCGACCGTTCTCGATATCAACGCGGGCGTGGTCTACAACTCGAACCCCAACCCGAACGAGACCGAGCCGCCGCTGATGAAAAAGATCGTCGAGCTGGTTCAGGGCCTGGTCGACGTGCCGCTCTGCATCGATAGTTCGGTTCCCGGCGCTCTGGAAGCAGGTCTTGAGGTCTGCGAAGGCCGCCCGCTGCTGAACTCGGTCACCGGTGAAGAAGAGCGCCTGGAAGAGATCCTGCCTCTGGTCAAGAAATACAACGTGCCGGTTGTGGCCATCTCGAACGACGATACCGGTATTTCCGAGGACCCCGATGTGCGCTTTGCCGTGGCCAAGAAGATCGTGGAACGTGCTGCCGATTTTGGCATCCCGGCTCACGACATCGTGGTTGACCCGCTGGTGATGCCTGTGGGCGCGATGGGGACTGCTGGCTTGCAGGTGTTTGCCCTGGTCCGTCGTCTGCGCGAAGAACTGGGCGTGAACACCACGTGCGGCGCATCCAACATCTCGTTTGGTCTGCCCAACCGTCACGGCATCAACAACGCCTTCTTGCCGATGGCGATGGGGGCAGGCATGACCTCGGCGATCATGAACCCTGTTGCTCTGCCCATCGGTCCCAAGAAGATCGCTGAAAAGCGCGCCGAGGTCGAAGCATCGGGCATCGTTCTGCCTGCGGACATGGATGACGAGGCATTCTGCCAGATGTTTGGCCTGGGCTCGACCAAGCCGCGTGCAGGCAAGGAAATGGAGGCCATCCGTGCCGCCAACTTCCTGACCAACAACGACCCGCACGGTGGCGAGTGGATCAAGTTCAACAAGCCGCCTGCCAAAGCTGGTGAAGAAGGCCGTGGCCGGGGTGGCCGCGCCGGCGGCCGCCGTCGCCGCGCGTAAGCTAGGATCACACAATCGATGCAAGAAGGCCGAGCCAATAGCGCTTGGCCTTTTTTTTGTGTTCGAAATTTCTTTCGGGCACATCGTGATCTCCGTCTATAGTCCCTGATTAGAGGGGGAGACTGGACGATGTATGACGTTGAACTGACACGATCCGAATTCCTGATTCAGGATGATGAGGTCATCCTTGAAACCACCGTTGGCGGGCTGCTGCGCGAGGTGGCACAAGCGGTCCCCGATCAACTGGCTTTGGTCGAAATAGATGAAACGGGTGCCAACGGTCGCCGTTGGACATACAAGCAGTTGCTTCAGGACGCCGAGGATATCGCACGCTCTTTGACCACGCGGTACGAACCGGGAGAGAGGGTGTGTGTCTGGGCCCCGAATATTCCGGAATGGGTCTTACTTGAATACGCCTGTAGCTTGGCCGGTTTGACATTGGTCACGGCAAATCCCGCGTATCAAGTGCAGGAACTTGCTTATGTCCTTGAACAATCGCGGTCGGTTGCCCTGTTTCGGACCGCATCGTTTCGAGGGAATCCGATGGCGGAAATCGCGGACGAGGCGGTGCAGGGTTTGCCAAATCTACGGGACGTGATTGATATCGAGGACTGGGATGCACTGTTGGCGCAAGGCCAAAAATCGCCACAATTACCGCTTGTTAGCGCATCTGACCCTGCTCAAATCCAATATACATCGGGAACAACGGGCTTTCCGAAGGGGGCAGTTCTTAGTCATCGCGGCATTACAAATAATGCTCGGTTCTACGCAGAACGCACAGGGGCTACTCCCCGGGCTCCATGGGCCACGATGATGCCGCTGTTTCACACAGCGGGGTGCGGCATGGCCGTTTTGGGGTCTTTGCAATCAAGATCCCCGCTGTTCCTGGTCAAGTTGTTTGGCCCTGAACCCGTGCTCGAGATGATCGAGCGCGAAGGCATTGTGGCAACGGGTGGGGTTCCCACAATGCTGGTTGCAATGCTCGAAGTTATGGAAAACCGCGCCTTTGATCTGAGCGCGCTTGAAACATTCATGTCGGGCGGGTCGATGGTTGCCCCAGATCTGGTCGAAAAGATCACGACAGCATTGGGGTGCACATTTCAAACCGTTTATGGTCAAACCGAATGTTCCCCATTGGTGACACAACACCATGTTGGCGAGGCCCTTGCAGACATCTCCACCACGGTTGGGCAACCTATGCCACAAACCGAGGTGTCAATCCGGTCTACGGACAAGAATTCCGTTGTTGCCATAGGGGATGTCGGTGAAATCTGTGTGCGTGGCTATTGCACCATGTTGGAATACAACGACAATCCAGAAGCCACCAAAGCCACCATAGACGATGACGGTTGGCTGCACACCGGCGATCTGGGCACGATGGACGCGCGCGGATATGTGGCCGTGACCGGCAGGGTAAAAGAGATGATCATCCGGGGAGGTGAAAACCTGTTCCCGGCCGAGATCGAAAACGTGCTGCTGACTCATCCGTCGGTGGCCGAAGTTGCGGTGGTCGGCCTGCCGGATGAAAAATGGGGAGAAGTCGTTGCCGCCTTCATCCGTCCCGCCGAGGGGTTCGACGTGGATCCAGAGACCCTCAAAACCCACTGCCGGGCTGAAATGGCCGCAATCAAAACGCCGGTGGTTTGGAGTAAAGTAAATTCGTTCCCGCTCACCGGATCGGGAAAGATCCAAAAATTCCAAATGCGAGACAATTACTTAAGCGGAAAACTTCGCGCGATTTGACAGGCGCGAGATTTATTAAAACTAAATCTTTCTGTACTGTTCTCAAAGCCAACGCTGCTCCCGTTGACCCCGTGCGCATTCCTAGCATTTTCTCTGCGCAGGTTAATGGAGGCAGGACATGCGCAAAACGGCCAAAGTGGTTGTCATCGGTGGCGGGATCGCCGGGTGTTCGACGATCTATCATCTCACGCAAGAGGGATGGACAGATGTCATGTTGCTGGAACGCGACGAGCTGACATCCGGCACGACATGGCATTCAGCAGCCCAGGTCACCAACTTTGGCATGAACCAGACAATGGTCGGTCTGAAGACCCATTCCATAAACCTTTACAAAGAGTTGGCAGACGATCCTGAGTATCCCATCAACTATCATCACGGGGATGGCGGTATTCGCTTGGCCAACACGCACGCGCAGATGGATGGGTATCGCCACTTCGCCTCGATGGCGCGCGGCATGGATGTTCATTTCGAAGTGATCGACGCCGAGGAATGCGCGCGCCGTCACCCCTTGTTGGCCACCGATAATCTGGTGGGAGGCCTTTGGGACCCTCTGGATGGGGATATCGACCCCGCGCAGCTCTGTCAGGCCTTGGCACGACGGGCCCGCAAAGCCGGGGCTGAGGTGCATCGCAATACGCCCGTCACGGCGTTGAAACAGCTCAAGGATGACAGCTGGATCGTGTCCACGCCCAAGGGCGAAATACATGCAGAGATCGTCGTAAACGCTTGTGGTTACAGAGTTAATGAGGTTGGTGCCATGATGGGTGTGCATCATCCCGTGACCTCGATGGAGCATCAGTACTTCCTGACGGAAGAGATTCCCGCGATTAAAGAAGCAGGTCACCGCATGCCTCTGATCCGCTGCCCGATCAGCGACTACTACTCGCGGCAGGAAAAGAACGGACTGCTGGTGGGGTTCTATGAGCAGGATTGCAAAACCTGGGGTATGGACGGGATCGACCCGAATTTCGTCAACGCGCTGTGTCCCGATGATCTGGACCGGGTGACAGATGTGCTCGAAGGGGCCATCGCGCGGATGCCAGTCCTAGCTGAGGTGGGTATTCATACGATCGTCAACGGCCCGATCACCTACACCATCGACGGCGCGCCCTTGGTCGGACCGATCCCGGGCAAACGAAATGCGTTTTGTATCATTGGCTTGCGCGCCGGTCTGGGCGAGGGGGGCGGTCATGGTTGGCTGTTGGCACAGCAGATCGTGCATGGCGAGGCGTGTTACGACACCTGGTGCCTCGACCCACGTCGGTTCACTGGACACGGCAATGTGGAACTGACCGCGCTCAAGGCGATCGAGGATTATCAAAACGAGTTCCGGTTCCATTTCCCCCATGAACACCGTCCCGCCGGACGGCCCATCAAGACAACCCCGCTGACACCGGTCCTGGCGGCTGAAGGGGCCGAATTTGGTGTCGTCAACGGGTGGGAGCGGGTGGATTACATCAAATCAGATCCGGACTTTACCGAGACGCACACCTTCCGGTTCAATGAAACATTCGACGTCGTCGCCAAAGAAGTTGCTGCCATACAAACCGGCGTGGGCCTGACCGAGGTCAATGGCTTCAACCGATTCGAGCTGACGGGCACAGATGTCCACACCTTCTTGGATCGGATGATCTGTGGCCGCGTGCCGAGTAAAGAAGGTCGGGTAGGGTTGGCTTATCTGCTCAACCACCTCGGCATGGTCAAATCCGAGGCCACAATTGCCAATCTGCCCGATGGGCGCGTCTGGTATGGATCGGCGGCTGCGTCGGAATGGCATGACATGGATTGGCTGCAGGCGCATCTGCGCGAGGATGAGGACGTCCAGATCCGCTCGCTGACCAATGAGCACACAATCCTGGTTTTGGTCGGCCCCAAGGCGCGCGATGTGTTGTCAGCAGCCTCGCGCGGAGATTGGTCGCCTGCGGCCTTTCCATGGCTGTCCGTGCGCCAGGCCTTCATTGGCATTGCACCAGCGGTGGTCATGGCGGTCAGCTTTTCGGGTGAATTGGCCTATGAGATTCACGTGCCCAACAATCAGCTCTATGGAGCCTATCTGGCGCTGCGTCAGGCGGGTGAGGCGCATGGTCTTACGCTGTTTGGTAGCCGAGCGGTTGAGGCCATGCGGTTGGAAAAAGGCTATTTGCACTGGAAGGCTGAGCTTCAGACTGAATTCGATCCCTTCGAGACCGGGTTGGACCGTTTCGTCAAGCTCGACAAGGGCGACTTCATCGGTCGCGACGCCTTGGTCGTACGCCAGGCCAATGGTCCGAACCGCCAACGGGTTACGCTGGTTTTGGATAGTCACGAGGCACCCGCCCACGGAGGCGCATCGGTGATGGTGGGCGATCAGGTGGTCGGCACCGTGACCTCGGGTGATTGGGGGCACCGGGTGGGGCAGAACATCGCCATGGCTTTTGTCACGCCAGAGTTTGCCAAGGGACACGATGACCTGACCGTGGACGTCATCGGCCAGCGGGTTCCGGCGCGCGTGGTGGACCCATGCCTCTATGATCCCGAAAACGCCCGGGTGAAAGCCTGATTCAATTTTCAGGCAAACCCTTGGGGTTCAGCTTGGGATTCAGGTCGTCGGGCCACCGGCGGCCGTATTCGCTGGGCAGAACAAAGACGTCACATGACAACACCGGCGCCAGGTCGTGTTCCAGACGCAGGGTCAGCGTATCGACCTCGGCTGCCGTCACGGGACGGCCGGGGTTGTAATACACGGTGACCACAAAGGTTCGGCCCAGCTTCATCACCGACAGATCGGTCAGCACGCCTTTGGCCTCGGCCAGGGCCGGGCGCACGGTGCGGCGCACCTTGGCGATGTGTTCGGGGTCTGCGGTGACGCCGGCCAATTCTCCCAGTCCTTTCATGAAATCGGAAAAATACCGGGTGACGACGGTGGAACACAGGATCAGAACGATGATGGAATCGCCGATGGGTGTGATGAAAGACAGCGCCGTGTCCTGCAGCAGAACGATGCCTACCATACCGATCCCCGCGGCGGCAGTTATGACCCCGTCAAAGGCAGCGGCTGTGGCCTCGAGCCGCAGAATATCGCTTTTCTTGCCTGTCCGGGACCAGGCCCATTTGTGCATGCCCCAAAGCAGAAAACAGGTCACGCCGATCACCGCGAAATAGATGATCAGCGGCCCGAAAACGAGCGGTTTGGGGGCACCGCCGGATGCGTAGCTGACGATGTTCATGATCGCGCCGGTGATGGCAAAAAGCACAAGCCCCAGCAATGAAAGCGAGCGAAAGGTGGTAAAGATCGCCTCATCCGCGGCATAGCCTGCGGGGCGAATGCGATCAGGGCCTGCCTCGGCTGTCTGGCTGACCCGGCGGCCCAGGATCGCGGCAGTAAACCCGATGAGCGAGAACAGACCATCGACCAGGATCGCATCCGAATTCGACAGTATCGCAGCTGCAACCCCCGCGATGCCCATGAACAGGTTGCCCCACATGCCCACGATCAACGAACGCCCTTCGAGGCGTTTCATGTGGTTGGCGCGGTCTTCAGCTTGTGTGTTCACGACAATACCTTGTGAATTTTTAGTGTGGCCCAGTGCCGGTGGCACTCAGGTTGATCTGATTGCGTTTCGCAGTTTGGGCGCGGGCATGTTTGTCAGCCAGAGAAACAATATTCTCCGGTTTATACAACACTTATGATCCCCTCCATGCTGTCCATCCCTAGGGGGCAAAATTCTTGACCTCGTGACACTTGAGGGTAACGTGACACGTCTCATGACCCTGACCTCTGACAAGCCTGTACGTCTCTTGATTCTGGTCACGCCAAATTTCAATATGGCGGCGACAGCGGGATTCATCGACCCGTTTCGGGCGGCGAATTATCTGGATGGAGCAACGCGTTTCCGGTGGGAGGTTTGCTCGCAAGACGGCGGTACCTGTCTGGCCAGCAACGGCATGAGCATCGACACCGTCAAGCTGTCGGACCTGCAGGACCGGGCGTTTGACATCGTGATCGTGTCGGCCAGCTGGACACCCGAGCGGCACAATTCTACGCCGGTACACAGCGCGCTTTGGCGGTGGGCCAGACAAGGGGCAACGGTGGGGGCCATTGACACCGGGGCCTTCATCCTGGCCGAAGCGGGTCTTCTCAAAGATCGCCGCGCAACAGTACATTACGAACACATCGACGCGATGATCGAATTGTTTCCTGATGTGGAAACCAGCGAAGAGCTCTTTGTGTTCGATGGCAACCGCATCACATGCTGCGGCGGCGGTGCCGTCGTGGATTTTGCCTTGCATATCATACAAGGCACGCATGGGGCTGAACTGGCCAATGGGGCCGCGCGCTATGTGTTTCACCAAAGTCTGCGTCCGGTGGGCGCGATGCAAAGTCCGGGGCAGGCCGAACCCGTCGGTTTGCGTGCGCCTGATGTGGTCAGACGCTCGATTTCGATCATGGAACAAAACCTTGAGCAGCCGCTGTCCATTCCCGAGATCTGCCAAGCGGTCGACATATCTCAGCGTCAGTTGAACCGGCTGTTCACCACCTATGTTCAGAAAACGCCCAAAGTCTACTATCGGGACATTCGCCTTGACCGCGCGCGTGGATTGGTGACCCAAACCGAAATCCCCTTGGCCGAGGTGGCTTTGGCGTCTGGTTTTGCCAGCCAGGTCCATTTCAGTCGCGCCTATCGCGCGCGGTTCGGCCTTTCCCCGCGCGAGGACCGGGTCGAGGGGCGCGTGCCGTTCGAGTTTCGCGCCTGGCCGATGCATCGAAAACGGGGTTGACCCGTCGGACGGCGACAAATGTGCAAAAAGAGGCCAATTTAGTTTAGACAAGGACCCTCTCAGAACCGATGCTGTTGTAACAGGCTGAAACTCTCGGCCCGATCCAATTCAGCAAGGGGTGCACCATGACGGAATTGCCCGACGCCAAACAGTTTGTCGAAATCGCCCAGGGATGGGACGAAAACCCATCCAAATCGCTGTCTCTGCGGGCCGAGGCCTATACCGAAAGCGGCTGGTACAACGTTGATCTGCAACAGGTCATCGCCAAGACTTGGCAATGGGTGTGCCATGTCGAAAAGCTCCGTGTTCCCGGCAGTTACACCACCGTCGAAATCGCCGGTCAGCCCATTGCCCTGGTGCGCGACCGCGAAGGTGTCCTGCGCGCGTTCTACAACGTGTGCAAACACCGCGCGCACGAGCTTTTGTCGGGCGAGGGCAACACCACCCGCATCATGTGCCCCTATCACGCCTGGGTCTATAAACTGGACGGCCAATTGGTGCGCGCGCCGCACACCGAAAACCTGGACGGCTTTGAGCCGAAAGAGATCTGCCTGGATGAGGTTCAAGTCGAAGAGTTCTGTGGTTTTATCTATGTGAACCTTGATCCCAACGCCGCTTCGCTGGCCGAGCTGTCAGGCGATTTGGAAACCGAAATTCGCCATTGGGCACCAGACATCGAAGAGCTGACCTTTGCCCATCGACTGACTTATGACATCAAGTCGAACTGGAAGAATGTCGTAGATAATTTTCTAGAATGTTATCATTGTCCTACAGCGCATAAGGACTTCTGTGATCTGGTGGACATGGACACCTACAAGGTGACCACCCATGGCATCTATTCCAGCCACATGGCGGACGCAGGCAACACACCCAACAGCGCCTATGACGTGTCCAACGCAACTGTCAAAACGCATGCTGTCTGGTGGCTGTGGCCCAACACCTGCATCATGCGCTATCCGGGGCGGTCGTCGATGATCATCCTCAACATCATCCCTGCAGGCCCCGACCGGACGCTGGAAACCTATGATTTCTTCCTTGAGGAGAAGACGCCCAACGAGGCTGAACTGGAATCGATCCGCTATCTGGACGAGGTGTTGCAGGTCGAGGACATCAACATCGTTGAAAGCGTCCAAAAGGGGATGAGCACGCCCGCCTTCACCAGTGGTCGGATCGTGAACGATCCGGACGGGTCCGGCATGTCAGAACATGCGGTGCACCATTTTCACGGGCTGGTGCTGGATGCTTACCGGCGGGCGGCTGGCTGATGCTTTCCTTACGGGTCAAGCCGATGCGATTTGAACCACCGCCTTTGAGGCGCTGAAGTCAGACCATCGGTTTGAAACAAGGGAGGAGCACGTGCCGAGACGCCCCAACATCGTCATCATCATGGCCGACCAATTAGCCCCGCATTTTTGCGGAGCCTACGGCCACCGGGTCGCCAAGACCCCACATATGGACGCGCTGGCCGCGCGCGGGATGCGGTTTGACGCCGCCTATTGCAATGCGCCGCTGTGTGCGCCGTCGCGGTTTGCCTTTATGTCCGGGCAGTTGATCAGTCGGATCGCGGCTTATGACAATGCGTCCGAATTTCGGGCCAGCGTGCCGACCTTTGCGCATTACCTCAAGGCGCTTGGCTATCGCACGTGTCTGTCGGGCAAGATGCATTTTGTGGGGCCTGATCAGAAACACGGATTTCAGGATCGCGTGACCACCGACATCTACCCGGCCGATTTCGCCTGGACCCCCGATTGGGAGGCCCCGGATGAACGCATCGACAAGTGGTATCACAATATGCAGACGGTCAAGGAAAGTGGCGTTGCCGTTGCCACGTTCCAGACCGATTATGACGACGAGGTTGGCTTTGCCGCGCGGCGGTGGTTGATCGACCGGGGCAGGGATCGGGCGTCGGGGGATGAAGCCCCCTTTGCCATGGTGGCAAGCTTCATTCATCCGCATGACCCGTATGTGGCCAAGCCCGAGTTCTGGGACCTCTACTCCGATGATGACATCGACATGCCCGAGGTGGTGCTATCACCCAAGGACCAGGACCCGTTCTCGCGCCGGGTGATGGACGGGATCGAGGCCAGTTATGTACCTTTGACCGAAGAAGAGGTGCGCCGCGCCCGTCGCGCCTATCTGGCGAATGTCAGCTATTTCGACAGTAAGACCGGAGAGATGGTCAAGGCCCTCGAAGACATTGGAGAGCTGGACAACACGGTGATCATCGTCACCGCCGATCACGGCGACATGCTGGGCGAGCGCGGGCTGTGGTACAAGATGAACTTCTTCGAACATTCTGCCCGCGTGCCATTGATCATGGCTGGGCCGGGTGTCGTGCAGGGCACCGCTCCGAATGCCTGTTCTCTGGTCGATATGCTCCCGTCGTTGGTGGAGATCGCGGGAGGGGACAGCGCAACGTTGGGTGAGCCGGTGGATGGCCGCAGCTTGATGCCCCTGGCGCGAGGAGATCCCGATCCGGTGGACGAGGCCATCGGCGAATACTGCGCCGAGATGACGCCTGCACCCGTGTTCATGATCCGACGCGGCACGCTGAAATACATCCATTGCGATGTTGACCCGCCGCAGCTTTATGACTTGGCACGCGATCCTATGGAGCGTGTCAACGTCGCGGATGATCCGGCGTATGCCGAGCCTGCTGCGCGCTTTGCCGCCGAGGTTGCAGAACGCTGGAACAGCGTGGCGCTGCGCGAAGATGTGATCGCCACGCAGAAATCCCGCCGCGCGTTGCATGCCGCGATGGAGGCAGGCGCAGGTGAGGCCTGGGACTACAACCCGCCCTCGGACGCCAGCCAGCAATATGTTCGTAATCACATGGATTGGACGGTGGCCGCTGCGCGCTATCGCTTTCCACCGCTCAACAAGGATGATGACCATGAAACTTGAAGGAAAGACCGCCTTTGTCACCGGTGGACGGGGCGGCATCGGCCGCGCCATCGTGGCCCGGTTCCTGGCCGAAGGGGCGACGGTCTATGCCGCCGACCTGACGCCCGAGGGCTCATTGGCAGCGCATGACGACGACGGCAGCCGGTTTGTGCAGATGAACGTGGCGGACGAGCCTGCGGTAATGGCCGCGATGGAAAGAGTTCAGGCAGAGGCGGGTAAACTCGATATCTTGGTCAACGCGGCGGGGATCGAGATCGAAAAAACCATCGAAGAGACCACGTTGGATGAATGGAACCGATCGTTTGCGGTGAATTGCACCGGCACGTTTCTGACGTCAAAATATGCTTTGCCGCTGATGCGCGCGGCGGCCAAATCCGGCACCAGCGCCAGTATCATCAACTTTGGCAGCTATGATGGGTTCATTGCCGACCCCGGTTTGGCGGCTTACTGCGCCACCAAGGGGGCGGTGCACGCGTTGACCCGCGCCATGGCATGCGATCACGGCCCCGAAGGCATCCGCGTGAATGCCATCTGTCCGGGTTATATCGACACGCCGATGTTGCAGAGCTTTTTTGACGGCGACGGATCAGGCGGCGGCGGGCAGAACATCGAGCAACTGCAGCAGGCTGTACGCGACGTCCATCCGATGCGCACCTATGGCACGCCTCAGGATATTGCCAATCTCGTGAACTGGTTGGCCTCGGACGAGGCGCGCTATGCCAGTGGCCAGCTTTGGGTTCTGGACGGCGGCCTGTCCGCGCAAGTGCAGCAGATGAGGCTCTGACCAATGGCCAAGCAAAAATCCGTCATCATCACCTGCGCGCCCACCGGTGGCATCCACACGCCCACCATGTCCGAGCATCTGCCGATCACACCCAGCGAAATCGCACAGGCCAGCATCGAAGCAGCCGAGGCCGGGGCCTCGATCATTCACCTGCATGCGCGCGATCCTGAAACCGGCAAACCGGATCCCGACCCGGACCTTTTCATGGAGTTCTTGCCGCGCATCAAACAGGCCACCGACGCGGTCATGAATGTCTCGACCGGGGGCGGCCTTGGCATGACCCGCGAGGAACGACTGCGTGCGGCCACCCGCGCCAGCCCGGAAATGGCCAGCATGAACATCGGTTCGATGAACTTTGGCATCTTTCCGATGAAGGACAAATACAGCAATTGGAAGCACGCCTGGGAACCAGAATTCCTGGACATGACCCGCGATTTCATCTTTCGCAACACATTTGCGGATATCGAATATTGCATCAAGGAACTGGGCCAGGGTCACGGCACCCGGTTCGAGTTTGAATGCTACGATCTTGGCCATCTCTACAACCTGGCATGGATCCTTGATCAGGGCTGGATAGAAGGGCCGATCTTTGTGCAGATGGTGTTTGGCATCCTTGGCGGTGTTGGTGCCGATTTGGACAACCTGATGCACATGCACACCATCGCCAACAAGCTGTTCGGGGATGACTATGAATGGTCGGTTCTTGCAGCCGGGCGCCACCAGATCCCCTTTACCACTCAAAGCGGGCTGTTGGGGGGCAATGTCCGCGTCGGGATGGAGGACAGCCTTTACATCGGACCGGGCGAAAAAGCGATCTCAAGCGCTCAGCAGGTTACCAAGATCCGCACGATCATCGAAAACCTGGGGCTGACCGTCGCCACACCCGCCGAAGCGCGTCAGCGTCTTGGTCTAAAGGGGGGCGATCAAGTCGCGTTCTGAAATGGGGGAAAGCATGCAAACCAATCTGCTGATCAATGGTGAACTGGTCGAAGGCGAGGGGCCAGTAATCCCGGTCTTGAACCCGGCCACAGGTGAAGAGATCTGTGCTGTTCGTTCCGCTTCCTCCGAGCAGACGCAGGCGGCCATGGCTGCGGCGTATGAGGCGTTCGAAACATTTAGCCAAACCAGCCCGGCAGAACGTTCCGAACTGCTAGGGGATATCGCACAGGTCCTGACGGACAACATCGAGGAGCTGGCCGAGCTTGAAAGCCTCGATGTCGGCAAACCCTGGCCCTCGGCGCTTGAGGATGAAACGCCCCTGACGCTGGACACGTTCAGGTTTTTTGCCGGTGCAGCGCGCACCATGACAGGGGTGGCCGCGGGCGAATACGTGGCCGGTCAAACCAGCATGATCCGACGCGATCCGGTTGGGCCGGTTGCGGCCATCGCGCCGTGGAACTACCCGCTGATGATGGCCGCGTGGAAAGTGGCCGCCCCGCTGGCAGCCGGGTGCCCCGTGACGCTCAAACCGTCCGAGATGACGCCGCTGTCGACGCTTAGGGCCGCTGAGTTGATCGCATCCGTCGCGCCAAAAGGTGTTGTGAACGTCTTGCATGGGATCGGCAGGCAGGTTGGGGACCAGATGATCAACGATTTCCGAGCGGAGGCGATTTCGATTACCGGCTCAGGCGCCACGGGATCGGAAGCAATGAAGGCCGCGGCACGCCAGATCCGTCACGTCCATCTGGAATTGGGCGGCAAGGCGCCCGTGATCGTCTTTGATGATGCCGACCTAGGCGCAGTTGCGGAAACCGTTCGCTATGGGTCTTTCTTCAACGCCGGTCAGGATTGCGCGCAACCCTGTCGGATCATGGTGGCGGACGCGGTCTACGACAAAGTGGTCGACGCCATTGTGGATCAGGTGAGCCAGATCAAGGTCGGCGCACCGCGTGCCGACGGAACCGAGATGGGGCCGCTGGTCTCGGCCACTCAACGGGACGCGGTAGCCGGTTTTGTGGATCGGGCGCGAGACAGCTGCACGGTTGCCTTGGGCGGCAACAGGATCGAGGGGCCAGGGTACTTTTATGAACCCACGGTCCTGGCGGATGTGGACAACACGGCAGAGGCTGCCTGTTCCGAGATATTTGGACCTGTGGTGACCATCTCGCGCTTCTCGGACGAGGATGAAGCACTGAAGATCGCCAACGGAGGGCCATACGGTCTGGCCTCGTCGGTCTGGACCAATAACACGGGGAGGGCGATGCGCATGTCGTCGAAATTGCGATACGGATTTACATGGGTGAACACCCACGGCGTGGCCACGCCGGAAATGCCATGGGCGGCGATGAAATCCTCGGGAACCGGTTGCGACATGAGCGTTTATGCGCTCGATGCCTATACCGTGATCCGACATGTGATGGTGGCGCACTGATGCGATTGGCAGGAAAACGAGCTTTCGTAACAGGCGGCAGGCAGGGGATCGGTCGCGGGATTGTCGAAGCCTTTAGATCTGAAGGGGCCGCAGTCACCACCTGTGGCAGAGGAGACCGCCCTGAGGGGTTGGAGCAAAGTATCATCTGGTACGAGTTGGATGTGACCGATCCAATGGCAGTCCAAGACCTGGCCATTGTCACGGACGGTACGGATATTTTGGTCAACAACGCTGGGGTTCAGGTCGAAAAGACCGTCGCTGACAGCACAGACGCGGATTGGGACGCGGTTATCGGCACCAATTGTCGTGGCGTGTTCAACATGTGCCGCGCCTTCATCCCGCTTATGCCCAAGGGCAGTTCGATCATCAACATCGGATCAATTTCGGGCAACCATGCCGACCCATCCATGGCTCTTTACAACGCGTCCAAGGCCTTTGTGCATGGGCTGACCCGTTCGATCGCAGTGGATCACGGGCCAGACATTCGGTGCAATGCAATCTGTCCGGGGTGGATCAACACCGGGATGCTCGAGGCAGGGTTCGATTTGGCCGGTGACCCCGACTTAGCCCGCACCGATGCGCTCAGGCGCCATCCGATGCGCCGCTTTGGGCAGCCTGCCGATATTGCAGCAATGGCGGTTTGGCTCGCGTCAGACGAGGCCGGATTTGCAAGCGGTCAAATGTTCACGGTGGATGGCGGCATGACGGCCGCGTCCCCCCTCAATCCCGGATTGTTCTGATGGAATTTCCTCATACTGCGTCCTTGGGCGGTGGTGTAATTGGTGCCAGTTGGACCGCCTTGTTCCTGGCTTCTGGTCGTTCCGTGGCGGTCTTTGATCCTGCGGCCGACAGCGAAAAGCGCGTGCGCGACTATGTCGAAATGGCCTGGCCCGCGATGACCGAATTGGGATTGACCAAAAACGGCAATCCGGATGCGGTCAGCTTTCACGCCTCGGCGCCCGAGGCGGTCGATGGTGCGGGGTTCGTCCAGGAAAGCGTGCCCGAGCGACTGCCCATCAAACACGCGCTCTTTGCTGAAATCGAGCAGGTTCTGGGGGCGGATGCGGTGCTGGCGAGTTCCGCCTCGGGTCTGACGCTTGGCCAGATGCAGGACGGATGGACCAATCCGTCGCGCATGGTGCTTGGTCACCCCTTCAACCCACCGCACCTGATCCCCCTGGTCGAGGTGATGGGGAACGACAAGACCGCGCCGGGCGTTGTCGACGCGGCTGAGCGGTTCTATGCCAGTGTTGGCAAGACGACCATCCGGGTGAACAAAGAAGTGCCGGGGCACGTGGCCAACCGGCTGCAGGCGGCGGTGTGGCGCGAGGCGATCAACCTGGTGATCCAGGGCGTGGCCACGGTCGAGGACGTGGACAAGGCCATGTGGGCCGGCCCTGGCCTGCGGTGGGCCGCCATGGGCCCCACAATGCTGTTCAACCTGGGCGCGGGTGAGGGCGGTCTGCAGGCGTTTTGCGATCACTTCACCGACACGTTCAACGGCTGGTGGGATGACTTGGGGCAAATTCACCTGACACCGGACATCGCGGCGCAACTGATCGATGGAGTCAACCAAGAGGCAGGCGGCCTAACCCAGGCGGACCTGTCGGCTCGACGCGACGCTTTGATCACAGCAATGCAGAAGGCAACGGCCGAACTGCGTTAGGTATAAGGGCTTTTCGTGCCGCCATGCCATTGGCGTGGCGGCGCATCTGTCTGCACAGCGGCCTTGGCTTCTGAGCCATGAATTGGGCCATATCCGGGGATAGTGGCGGAGAGACAGGGATTCGAACCCTGGGTGGGCTTGCACCCACAACGGTTTTCGAGACCGCCCCGTTCGACCACTCCGGCACCTCTCCGCGGGGGTCTGTGAGGGGGGGATTTAGTGATAACCGCGAAGGTGTGCAAGCACATTTTTCCGGTTTTTTGACAAAGATCGTTTTTCCATTGTCCCAATTCCGAAAACGCTTAGATTTCTTGACATGAGTACTCTTGCCCCCCTCGCGCAGCTGCGCCCTGTTTCGACCATTTTTGCGGTATTCCTTACCTGTCTCGCCGCCATGTCCGTACTGATGCCCCGCAGTGCGAATGCTGCCGATCGCGATCAGATCGAGGCGTTTTTGACAACGACCGGGTTCGACGTGGCGCTGGACAGTATCGCGCTCACCTCATCCTCGGCGCCCACGATGCTGGGGATGGAGCCGGATGCCTTTGGCGCGGATTGGAGCCGCCTGACCAAACAGGTCTTTGACACCGAGCAGATGCATGAGATGGCCCTTGGCATTTTGGAAAAGACGCTGGACGAGGATGTCCTGGACCACGCAGTGGAATTCTATAGCAGCGATCTGGGCCAACGACTTGTCGAGGCGGAAAATGCCTCGCACATGGTCGAGGATGACGAACTGAAACAGGAACAAGGCCGTGCCATCGTTGCCGGCTTGGTGCAGATCAGCTCGCCGCGGGTCGATGTGCTGAACCGGATGAACCTGGCTATTTCGGGCACCGAAACCGCCTTGCGTGCGTTGCAAGAGGTTCAGATTCGCTTTTTGCTGGCCGCCAGTGCGGCCGGAGTTGTGGAGTTGCGCCTTGATGCCGATGGGCTGCGCGCAATGATGCGCGAGAACGAAGGAAACCTCAGAGCTGCCTTGCAACAGTCCGCATTGGCAGGGGCTGCTTACACCTATCAGGCGTTTTCGGACGAAGAAGTCGAGGGTTATACAGAGGCGCTGGAGAACCCCAAGATGCAAGAGGTCTATGAGCTGCTGAACGCGGTGCAATATGAAATCATGGCCAACCGGTTCGAGGTTCTGGCGCAAAAAATGGCGGATCTACATCCGGGGCAGGATATCTGATGCTCCATCGCGCCTTTCTTGCTGTTACCGTTTGGGTGTTCTTGGTCGTTCCGGTCTGGGCCGAGAGTGATCTGGACCCGCTGGCCCGTGCCATGAAGTTGGATGAGGTGGCTGAGATCCTGCGCGCCGAGGGGTTGCGATATGGCGCCTCTATTGATGACGACATGCTGGCGGGGCAGGGTGGGGACCACTTTGCTCAGGTGATATCCGAGATCTACCAAGAAGATCGCATCGTGTCGGCCATCCGCGCCGGGATGGAGGTGCATCTGGACGACGAGGCTCTAAGTGACACTGTGGCCTTTTTCAGCAGCGATTTGGGACAGACGATCATTTCGCTGGAAAACTCGGCCCGCCGCGCCTTTGCCGACCCGACGATCGAAGACGCCGCGCGGGAACGGTATGAAGCGACCGACGGGGACGACCGCTTTCTGCATCAGCTCGAAACCTATATCGAGGCCAATGATCTGGTCGAGCAGAACGTAAACGGAGCCCTGACGGCAGACTACAACTTCTACCTGGGACTGGCCGAAGGCAACGGTGCGCCGCGAGATGATCAGGGCATGCTGGCAACCATCCTGGAGGGGCGCGAAGACATCCGGGCAGACACGCAGGATTGGCTGTATGGGTTCCTGATGATGGCCTATAGCCCGCTGAGCGAACAGCAGATGGACGACAACATTGCCTTTTCTCGCACCAAGGCCGGGATTGCATTGAACACGGCCCTGTTCGAAGGGTTCGATGGTCTCTATAACCAAATTTCCTTTGATCTGGGATTGGCGGTTGCCCGCGCATTGCAGGCAACAGACCTGTGACGCCCGGAATTTGATTGACTTTGCCCCCTAATCCGACAATAAGCGCCCATCCCGGCTCGGAACCCCGCGCCGGGTTTCGTTATCGTATTGCCCGTAAGGGCATGAATTCGCCTATGAAAGGCGCGCTGTTTGCAGGTGGCGTCCCGTGGAATCGGGGGCCAAGAACGCCCGGCATCGGGGACCGAAGAACGCGGTAGAAAAAGGAAAGACGCATGTTTGCGGTCCTCAAGACTGGCGGCAAGCAGTACAAAGTTCAGGCGGGCGACACGCTCCGCGTTGAAAAATTGGCTGCAGATGCTGGCGAAACAGTTCAATTCAACGACATCCTGATGCTGGGCGGCGACGCTCCGGTTGTGGGTGCCCCGTTCGTGGACGGTGCTGCGGTTCAGGCCGAAGTCATCGACCAGATCAAAGGCGAAAAGGTCATCCATTTCGTCAAGCGCCGTCGTAAGCACAGCTCGAAGCGCACCAAAGGCCACCGTCAGAAGCTGACCCTGGTTCGCATCACCGAGATCCTGACCTCGGGTGCAGACAAATCGGGCGTCAAAGCTGCTCCGGCCGCTGCAAAAGCAGAAGC
This sequence comes from Falsiruegeria mediterranea M17, assembly GCF_900302455.1. Taxonomy (GTDB): domain Bacteria; phylum Pseudomonadota; class Alphaproteobacteria; order Rhodobacterales; family Rhodobacteraceae; genus Falsiruegeria; species Falsiruegeria mediterranea. Next base: position 192,609 of record NZ_ONZG01000005.1, on the reverse strand, counting down.
AAAAGCAGAGGCACCCGCCGCTGCAGCAGCTGCTGCTGACGATCTGACCAAGCTGAACGGTGTCGGCCCTGCCGCTGCCAAGAAGCTGGCTGAGGCCGGTATCGAGAGCTTTGCCGCTCTGGCCGCCTTGTCGGACGAGCAGATTGCTGCTATCGAGACGGTCAAAGTGAAACCCGAATGGGTTGAGCAGGCCAAAGAACTGGCTCAAGGCTAAGGAGAGAGAGAATGGCACATAAAAAAGCTGGCGGTTCCTCCCGTAACGGTCGCGACTCTGCTGGTCGCCGCCTTGGCGTAAAACTCTACGGTGGTCAGGCTGCAACCGCAGGCAACATCATCGTGCGTCAGCGCGGCACCAAGTTCTGGCCGGGCGAAGGCGTTGGCATGGGCAAGGATCACACAATCTTTGCAACTGTCGACGGCGCCGTGAAGTTCCACAAGGGACTGAAAAAGCGCACCTTCATTTCCGTACTGCCAGTAGCAGAAGCTGCCGAGTAACAGCCGTAACCTGAAGGTTAAGTCAAAATCAGGGGGATCGGCGGAAACGCCGGTCCCTTTCTCGTTCAAAGTTCACCATTTCACCAAGGCTTGAAGATAGTTCACCCATGCCCGTCGCAACCACCAGCTTCCTGATTTTTGCCGCCAGCCAAGTCGGCACACCGGGGCCGGCCAACATGGCCCTGCTGGCAACAGGTGCGCGCTATGGGTTTCGCGCGGCACTGCCGTTTGTTTTGGGGGTGGCTTTGGGCAAGCAGTTGGTGATTTGGCCCGTGGGCTATGGGTTGATGGAACTGGCCGACCAGGTCCCGTGGCTGTTTACGGTTCTGAAATATGCCTCCGCTACCTACATTTGCTGGTTGGCCTGGAAGGTTGCCAACCTGCGTTTGACGGTGGGCAAAGGGCAGGACAAGGCCCCTGGGTTTCTGGCCGGGCTGATCGTGCATCCGCTCAATCCCAAGGCCTGGGCCATGATTGTGGCGGGGTTTACCGGCTTTGTGTCTGCAGGAACGTCGACGTTCGAGGCGACGTTGACCATCGCTCTCGTTTTGTTGAGCTGTCAGTTGGTGTTGCACCCGATCTGGACTTTTGCGGGCGATAAAATTGCGCAGGTGGTTGCAGGACGGCCTGCCGAGAAATATTTGATGAGGACACTGGCGGCACTAACCGTCCTGTCCGTTCTTTTTGTGTTGTTCGGAGGAGGATTACACATATGAAACTGGATACAATAATAAACCAGCCGGTCATTGAAACCGAGCGGTTCGACCTGCGTCCGTTGCGTAAGTCGGACATGGGGTTGATCGAGCATTATGCATCCGATGAACGTGTGGCACGTATGACCACATCCATCCCGCATCCGCTGCCGCCGGCCGCGACCGAAGCCTTTGTTGGTCGCGCCATGGCAGATGACCGGGACGAGGACGTCTGGGCCATGGATGGCACCAAGGATGGCGGACCCGAGTTGATGGGGCTGATTTCACTGCAGAAGATGGACCGCGACCAAGCCGAAGTGGGCTATTGGGTTGCGCCGATCTTCTGGAACACGGGCCTTGCGTCTATGGCGGTCGAAGCTCTGGTTGTCGCCAATCCGTTGTGCAGCGCAAATATGTTTGCCAGTGTGTTTCAAGACAATCCGGCTTCGGCGCGGGTGCTGACCCATTGCGGGTTCCAATACCTTGGCGACGCCGAGAGCTTTTCGGTGGCCCGCGATGCCACTGTTCCAACCTGGACCTACAGCCGCAAACTGTAAGCAAGCCGGGGCGTCGCATGGACGCCCCGATCATGGCTTTATCCAACCACGTTGTGTCCACGCCCGCGCATGCAGTTCTTGACCACGGCTTCGCGCTGGTTGTTCTTGCGTACCGCATCGCCGGTAATGGCGGCCAGGGCCCCGATGGCCGCAGCCTCGCCGATGTTGTCCGAGCTGTCGTTCCAGATCGCATTGGTCGCGGCCCCGCCCACGGCACCGACGGCGGCTGCACCTGCGGTGCTGCCATCGACGGTGGGTTGGCTCGCCGCCAACGACTGACAGGCGTTCAGGTCCGAGTAGTAGTTTGCGTTCTTGGGGCCATCGACCACAGGTTCATAATTGGCGCCCGAGTTGGCACAGGCGGCTACACAAAGGGCAAAGGGCAAAAACATGTAAGGCTTCATAGAGCTAATCCGTTGATGACGTGAAAGTATTGCCTCAACTATAGGCGGCGGCCTCATCTCGACACAAGGCCCGCTCGAAACCCGGGCCCGCATGGCAAGATGGTCTGTGCGTCATACCGCTTTCTTTCCGCAGGGGCTTGCGGTAAAGCCGGGTTTCAAACAGTTTCCCAAGCCGCCTGACGCCTGCTCTGTCAACAAGGGGGCGCGGTTCAACTGGAAAAGGACAAGACGATGAAATTCCTGGATCTTGCCAAGGTCTATATCCGTTCGGGCGCAGGCGGCAGTGGCTGTGTCAGCTTCCGTCGTGAGAAGTTCATGGAGTATGGTGGCCCGGATGGCGGCGACGGCGGCAAGGGTGGTTCGGTCTGGGCCGAAGCGGTCGAGGGGCTGAACACGCTCATCGACTTTCGGTATCAGCAGCATTTCTTTGCCAAGAACGGCCAGCCGGGCAAGGGCCAGCAGCGCACCGGTAAGGACGGCGACGAGATCGTTCTTCGTGTGCCGGTTGGGACCGAAATTCTGGATGAAGATCAGGAAACGGTGATTGCTGATCTCACGGCTGTTGGTGATCGCATTCAACTGGCGCGTGGGGGCAACGGTGGCTTTGGCAACCTGCATTTCAAAAGCGCGACCAACCAGGCACCGCGCCGCGCCAACCCGGGCCAAGAGGCTGTAGAGCGTACCCTTTGGTTGCGTCTGAAGCTGATTGCGGATGTGGGTCTGTTGGGTTTGCCCAATGCGGGCAAATCGACGTTTTTGGCCGCGACCTCGAATGCGCGTCCAAAGATTGCTGACTACCCGTTCACCACACTGCACCCGAACCTGGGTGTCGTGGGTGTGGACGGTGTTGAATTTGTCATCGCGGACATACCGGGCCTGATCGCCGGCGCCTCCGAAGGGCGCGGAATTGGCGACCGGTTCCTGGGCCATGTGGAACGCTGCGCCGTGCTGCTGCATCTGGTGGATGGCACCTCTGAGACAGTGGCCGAGGATTACCAGACGATCATCACCGAGCTTGAGGCTTATGGCGGACATCTGGCCGACAAACCGCGCGTCACGGTTCTGAACAAGATCGACGCTCTGGACGAGGAAGAGCAGGAGGAGGCCCGCGTCGCCCTCGAAGAAGCCGTTGGCCACAAGGTCATGACAATGTCCGGCGTTGCCAAGTCGGGTGTGACTGAGGTGCTGCGAACGCTGCGGACCCAGATCGACGAAGATCGCCTGCGCTACAAATCCGTCGAGGAGGAAGAACCTTGGCAACCCTGACGACTGCACGGCGGATCGTCGTCAAGATCGGCTCGGCTCTGCTGGTTGATCGTGAGACGGGTGATTTGCGCGCCGATTGGCTGCATTCTCTGGCAGCTGATGTGACCTGGCTCAAAGGCAACGGCACGGACGTGATCCTGGTGTCCTCGGGCTCGATTGCCCTTGGACGGGGTGTTCTGGGCCTACCGATGACCGCCCTGTCGCTGGAACAGTCACAGGCCGCGGCGGCCGTGGGGCAGATCCGACTGGCGCGCGCCTACGAAGAGGCGCTGACGCCCCATGACATAAAGACGGCGCAGGTTCTGGTGACGCTGGAGGATAGCGAAAACCGCCGTCGCTATCTGAACTCGCGTGCGACGCTTGAAACGCTGCTGTCGTTGGGTGTGGTTCCGATCGTCAACGAGAATGACACTGTGGCCACAGACGAAATCCGCTATGGCGACAACGACCGCCTGGCGGCGCAGATTGCGGTGACGGTGGGAGCAGATCAGCTGATCCTGCTGTCTGACGTGGATGGCTTCTATACCGGCAATCCCAGCGATGACCCCGATGCCACACGGTATGATGTGATCCACCACGTCACGCCCGAAATCGAGGCGATGGCAGGCGATGCGGGATCCGGCCTGTCCAAGGGCGGCATGAAGACCAAGCTGATGGCGGCCAAAATGGCGACAGCGGCAGGGTGTGACATGGCGATCACCGAAGGATCCCCCCTGAACCCACTGAAAACGCTTGAAAATGGCGCTAATTGCACCTGGTTTACCGCCACTTTGGATCCGCAGGCCGCGCGCAAGCGCTGGATCGCGGCGATGAAGCCGCGTGGTGAGATCATCGTGGATGCAGGTGCCGCTGGCGCGCTTGGCAATGGCAAGAGCTTGCTGCCGGCCGGGGTCACCGAAGTGACCGGCGATTTTGGCCGGGGTGACCCGGTGGCGATCATGGACACCAACGCGCGCAAGCTGGGTCAGGGGCTCAGCCGTTATACTGCGCAGGAAGCAGATGCCATCAAGGGGCGCCGGTCTTCGGATATCGAGCCAACCCTGGGCTATCCGGGGCGCGCCGCGTTGATCCACCGCGACGACATGGCGCTTTAAACCTCTTCTTGCTTCAAATCTATCTGCGCGCGGCGTAAATTCAAAGTGCCCCGCACCCGATCAAAGGCGACCGACATGAAAGATCTCGACAACATTCCCGCGCTCATGGCCGATCTGGGCGCCCGTGCCAAATCCGCATCACGCGAGTTGGGTTTTGCCAGCGCCGAGCAGAAAACTGCAGCGTTGATGGCTGCGGCTGACGCCGTCTGGGCGCGTCGCGCCGAGATCATCGAAGCCAACGCCAAAGATCTGGAGTTTGGCCGCGACAAGGGCCTGAGCCCTGCAATGATGGACCGTCTGATGCTGGACGAGGCGCGTGTTCAAGGCATGGTCGACGGTCTGCGTACCGTAGCCCAGCAAAACGATCCTGTTGGTGAAGTGATGACTGAATGGGATATGCCAAGCGGGCTGCACATCCAGCGCGTGCGCACGCCTTTGGGCGTGATCGGGGTGATTTACGAAAGCCGTCCCAACGTGACCGCCGACGCTGGTGCGCTCTGCCTGAAATCGGGCAATGCGGTGATCTTGCGCGGTGGCTCGGAAAGCTTCCATTCCTCTGGTGCGATCCGGGATTGCCTGGTTGAAGGGCTGATGGCTGCCAATCTGCCCGAAGACGCGATCCAACTGGTGCCGACCCGGGACCGTGCGGCTGTTTCAGAACTGCTGACCATGACCGATTATGTCGACGTCATTGTTCCTCGTGGCGGCAAGGGCCTGGTGGGCCTGGTTCAGCGCGAGGCGCGCGTGCCGGTTTTTGCGCACCTCGAAGGGATCGTGCACATCTACATCGACAAAGCGGCGGATCTGCAAAAGACGCTGGATGTGGTGATGAATGCCAAAACCCGGCGCACGGGCATCTGTGGCGCGGCGGAATGCCTGCTGATCCATCAGGACGTAGTCGACACCCTGGGCCGCGATGTCATCAACGCGCTGCTCGCGGCCGGTGTTGAGGTGCATGCCGAAGGTGGCTTGCAAATCGACGAGACCTTGGCCGCATCCGATGCGGATTGGGGCAAGGAATTCCTGGACATGATCATCGCAGCGCGCCCTGTGGCGGATATTGATGCTGCGATTGCACATATTCAGAAGTTCGGCTCGAACCACACCGACTGCATCATGACCGAGGACAAAGAGGCCGCGCAGCGGTTCTTTACCCGCCTCGACAGTGCGATCCTGATGCACAACGCGTCGACCCAGTTTGCCGATGGCGGTGAGTTCGGGATGGGGGCCGAGATCGGGATCGCCACGGGCAAGATGCACGCGCGGGGTCCGGTGGGTGCCACTCAGCTGACCAGTTTCAAGTACTTGGTCACGGGCGACGGCACCACGCGCGGCTGATCAAAGGCGACCCGGTTCAATACCGGATCGTGATCTGCGTGTCGGTTTGGTCGTAGGACAGCCTACGGCCCATTCCCGCGGCAACGGCGGGCAATAACGCAAACTGCACCTGCGCGGGCGAGACCTGGGCAGGGCCATCGGTACTTACCAGACCTTCCCACAGATCGACTGCTGCCGTGATCTTGGACCCGGTGCCGGTGATCTCCCACTGATCGTCCTGCTTGCTGATCCGGATGTCGCCGCCAAAGGGCAGGGCGGTCTCACAGCATTGCAGCGCCAAAAAGGCCATGCGCACGTCCGAGCGTGACACCGGCTCGATCGGGCCCCAATGAGCTTTGATGCGGTTGCCCTTGTTCAAGTCTGCCAGCAAGGCGGTGACTTCGGCCTGTCCCATCTGCTGCTCACTCGCCGCCCCAAAAGCAATACGGAAAAAGCGGATGCGCGCACCGGCGTTGCCCACGCTGTCAGCGATCAAATCCATCTCGGGGCCCTGCACCGCGCCGGCCATGTCCAACAGCTCCAGCCCGTTGGTGATGGCACCGATGGGGCTGATCAGATCGTGACAGATCCGCGAGCCGATCAATGCGGCCAGGTTGACGTTGCTTTCACCCATGGGGTACCTCCGAATTGAACCCGCCAACCGCCCGAAAACGAGAGCGCCATGACAGATCTGAATGCCATCCTTGCACCTGGCATGTACGTGCGCCACCCCGATTTTCCTGACTGGGGTGTCGGACAGGTGCAGTCCAACATCGCAGGCAAGATCACGGTGAACTTTCGCGATCAGGGAAAAGTGGTGATCGACGGCTCACGCATCGCGCTGATGCCGGTCTTTGATCCGTGAAACTGGTTGACGAAAGGTTAACGCGGGCCTGGGATGCACCGCCGCTGGCAGCGTGTTGCCAATAACCGCGTTTTCGGGCTAATTGCCGCCAAGCCCTTGCGCCTTTTTCGGAAGTTGCCCCAATGCCGGACACCGGACCCACATTCACGGTCAAGATCGCGAAGACCGCCGACGAGCTCCTGGCGGCACAGCGGTTGCGCTATGACGTGTTTGTGCGCGAGCTGGGTGGCGGCGGCGAGATGGTCGATCACGATCGGGGCCTGGAGCAGGACCGGTTCGATCCCTTCTTTGACCACATGCTGGTGTCAGATGACACCACGGGTGAGGTTGTTGGGGTTTACCGCCTGCTGCGCAGCGAACAGGCGCGCGCCTTAGGTCAGTTTTATTCCGAAGATGAATATGACCTGAGCGTCCTGAAAAACAGCGGCCGCAAGCTGTTGGAACTGGGTCGGTCCTGCCTGCATCCCGATTACCGCGGCGGGATGGCGATGTTCTATCTGTGGAACGGTCTGGCGGCCTATGTGGCCGAGCACGAAGTTGAGGTGCTGTTCGGCGTGGCCAGTTTCCACGGCACGGATGTGGACGCCTTGGCGCAACCGCTGTCGATGCTGCACCACAACCACCTTGCCCCCGAAGACTTGCGTGTGCGCACGCAACCGCAGCATTTTGTCGACATGAATCGTGTCGCGCCCGAAGGCTTGGACCGCCGCAAAGCGATGCTTGAGGTGCCAGCCTTGATCAAAGCATACCTGCGCCTTGGCGGGTTTGTGGGCGAGGGGGCCTATATCGACCATGCCTTCAACACCACGGACGTCTGTCTGATCCTCGATACAGCGCGCATGAACGAGAAACAGCGCCGTCTTTACACCGGCGAGCGCAGCGCATGAACACGACCTGGGAAAGTGACGAGGCCCCCGATCCCATCAAGATCGGTTTTGTCGGCTGGCTGCTGATCCTGCTGCGCGGCTCGGCCCTGATCCTGCTGATCACCGTGTGCCTGATCCTGCTGCTGTTCTTGCGCCTGATCGAGATCCCGTTTTTCGGCATGAAGCGCCCGATCACCCCCTTCATCGTGCAGTTTGTCTGTCGCAATGCATTTCGCATTCTGGGGATGGAACACCGCATCAGCGGCCAGTTGATGACTGAACGTGGAGCGGTGGTGGCCAATCACACATCCTGGCTGGACATCTTTTCACTCAATGCGCGCAAGCGGGTCTATTTTGTCTCCAAGGCCGAGGTCGCGGGATGGCCGGGGATCGGCATACTCGCCAAAGCCACCGGCACTGTGTTCATCGAGCGCAACCCAAAGAAGGCCAAAGAGCAGACCGAAGTGTTCGAGGCGCGTTTGAAGGCCGGGCATAAGCTGTTGTTTTTCCCTGAAGGCACCTCGACCGATGGTCTGCGGGTGCTGCCGTTCAAGACCACGCTTTTTGAGGCGTTTTTTTCGGATCATTTGCGCGATTTCATGCACGTTCAGCCGGTGTCAGTCATCTATCATGCGCCCAAGGGGCAACCGGCGCGATTTTACGGCTGGTGGGGCGAGATGGAGTTTGGCGAACATCTGCTAAAGACACTCGCTGCGCGCAAACAAGGGTCGGTCGAGCTGATCTATCACACGCCTGTTGCCGTGCGTGATTTTCCCAACCGCAAGGCGCTCGCGGCGCATTGTGAGCGCGCTGTGCGAGAAGCGCATGATGCGGGGCAGTCCGAGGCCTAATAACGTCAATCACTGGAAGGTACTTGTGATGCGCTAGGCTTGGTAACCGCGTTTAACAGTGAAATCGGCTTCTTTGCGGGTTCAGCAGGTGCTTGCTCCTTGCGTCGAATGATCAGCACGCCAGGGGTGAAGCGAGACGGATCCCCCCAAAAGAACGCCTTGTCACCCTGCCGAATGGCGATTGCCGCGCCATCGAAAGCAGCGATCGTCACTGCCCACAATTCACAGCTGATGGATCGACCAGCGTAAACCTGCTTTTCGCGGTACTTGCATGGCTCATCATCATAGTAGCCGTTGGAACTCAGAAGCCGTCCCAGTTCTTCGAGTCCGGTGTCTTGGCGCGTGCGGACAAAATTCATGTGACCAAAGCGGTCATATAGAAGGACAACGCGTTGCGTGGGTTGGATTTCGGCGCTTTCCTCCGAAGTGAATCTTATGCGCCCTGCAGGCTGCCCTTTGGGTTCATAATCGCGTGGTTCGATAATTCGGCGCCCCAGTTGAAGCAGGTCGGAACATGCGGAAAATGTTTCGAGAAATCTTTGCGGATCGCTTTGATCGGCCAAGTTGATGCTATTTGCGCCGTCGACGTAAGTGTAAGTTGGGCGACCTTTCAAATTGAGGCCAAAAAGGAAAGGCACTTGACCATCGTAAGATCTTGCTTTGCGTCTGGCCACGTCGTTCAGACACAGGATGGCATCAAGGTTCGGGGCAAAGAAAACCGACTGCGTATCGCGACCGTCGACACGGCGATAACCGACCACTCGACTATCACCAGCGACACGCGCAAATCCCATCGGAATGACGGCCACCACCGCTGGATCATCGCGCACTGCAAGCCAGGCTTCGGCAATACTGGGTGCGAGAATACGGGCACCACCGGTTTTCTTGTCGACAAGGACTCCCTTTGAAAAATCGTTCTTGTACGCCTTTTGAAACAGGTCGTCGACGTCGTGGAACTTGTATTCATACAAGGGAACCTCGCGACCAAACCGCAAGGAATCATAGTTAAATTCTCCGGTTTCAGAGCCATGGAAAGTGGCACCGTGTTTGATCCACACTTTTTCGAACCCGGGCAGTTCATTCCAACGTGCCTCATCAGCTTGCACAGGCAGGACCGCAAACACCAACAGCAATGATATGAAGGATCGCATCAGCATTTTTTGCGCCCCTTTTTTGCTGTCATGATGATCTTCATACCAAATCCACCATCGGGGATCTGAGCATCCATCGTGTTTGGTTCATTGAAATCACGCGGCCCCAGAGATTTGACGTCTGCTCGTACCGTAACAAAGCCAGATGGCGCGTTATTTAGCGCAGTGCGGACAATGCATGTCACATCATCTTGATACCCATTCACGTTGATGTTCTGCGAAAACGTACCGATCGAGATTGCAAGAACCGCGGCTTCCTGTCCAAATTTCTCGTTGAAGCCACCATGTGTCTCTGGGCGGACGTTTATGTGAAACCGTTGGTCATTGGTGGCATAGAACTGATCCGATATCTGAAAGGATCGGTCGAATGTGGGGTTCCCAGTGTCATCCAGGATTGGTCGGTTTTCATCATCCTTCAAGGGCTCTTTTTGGTAGAAAAGATCCAGGGTGTAGACAGCGTCGACCTGATCCGTAACAGGGGCCAGCCAGGCCTTTAGCATGTTGGGCTCATGCTCGTAACGATCATAGAGTTCTTTCACATACTCGTCGCTGTAGTCGCTGACCGAGAGGAGGACTTGTTCTTGAAAGTACTTCTTGAATGCGTCGTCTTTGAAAAGCGCCTTAAAGTCGTTAGGGTTGGGCGTAGACAATTGTTCGATGATTGTCGTCTCATTTGTCTGTAGCCAGACGTTGGCAATCGACTCTTTGTATCCGGCGAGTACGTTTACAACATTGGTGTGGTGCCATTTACGATAGGTTTCTTCATTTTTCTGTAGCTCCTCCATGATTTCCAGCGTTAGTCGAGGTCGCAAGACGCTGTCCCAAATGACAAAGAGAAACGCGATGATAGGGGTGGAAATGAGCGCCGCAACGATGCCGAAATCGCGAATGACGGTAGATAGATCCGATAGTCTTTTACGCCATTTGGACGGAGGAGCTCCGGGGTTTTGTCCATTTTGAGGGGTTGGAGATGCAGAGGCGGGATTTGGCTCGGTTATGGACTGTTGAGCGGCTGCGGTGGTCGGCTGTTGGTTGGGCGGATTGTTGTTGGGATCTGTGTTGTCGGACATATGGCCTCCACCAAAAAATGAATTGGTCGGACCCCGTCAGCAGGGTTGAGTAAATTGGGGCCGAGAATATAGAACGTGAAATCCAGTCCCGGTATGCTAGCACAAGTTGCACGATTCCCCAAATTCATGTGCACGACACAGTTTACCCCCTTGCACCCCCTCCAAACCTGAACTATACGCGCGCCATTCAAACCCGCAGGCGGGGTTTGGGCCTTTTGGGGGAGACATCCCCGAAAAGTCCGCCGGTTGGCGCATCCGCGTCGAAACCCCCGCCGAGGCGAAAACCGGAAAGGAAAATGAGCATGGCTCTTCCCGAGTTCACCATGCGTCAGCTGCTGGAAGCTGGCGTTCACTTTGGTCACCAAACACAGCGTTGGAACCCGCGCATGTCGCCGTTCATCTACGGCTCGCGCAACGGCATCCACATCATGGACCTGACCCAGACTGTTCCGATGCTGGACCAGGCTCTTCAGGCCGTGCGTGACACCGTTGCAAAAGGTGGCCGCGTTCTGTTCGTTGGCACCAAGCGTCAGGCAGCTCAGCCGATCGCAGAAGCAGCTGAAAAGTCGGCTCAGTACTATATGAACCACCGCTGGCTGGGCGGCACGCTGACCAACTGGAAAACCGTTTCCCAGTCGATCCAGCGTCTGAACCAGATCGACGAAGCCATGGAAGGCGGCGCCGAAGGCCTGACCAAGAAAGAGCGTCTGGGCATGGAGCGTGACCAGGGCAAACTGCAAGCCTCGCTGGGCGGTATCCGCGAAATGGGTGGCACCCCGGACCTGTTGTTCGTCATCGACGTGAAAAAAGAAGCACTGGCCATCGCCGAAGCCAACAAGCTGGGTATCCCGGTTGTGGCTGTTGTCGACACCAACTGCTCGCCCGACGGTGTTGACTACATCATACCCGGCAACGATGACGCGTCGCGCGCCATCTCGCTGTACTGCGACCTGGCGGCACGCGCCGCTCTGGACGGCATGTCGGCTCAGCTGGGTGCCGCAGGCGTTGACCTGGGCGCGATGGAAGAAGCCCCCGTCGAAGAAGCTGTCGCGGAAGAAGCGCCCGCCGAGGCCTGATCCCGACTGTCACAGCTTTGACATATGGGGCAGGGTATGACCTGCCCCAAATCCGTTTGATTTGAGGAGAGCCAAAAGATGGCAATCACAGCAGCACTCGTGAAAGAACTGCGCGACAGCACCGGCGCAGGCATGATGGACGCCAAGAAGGCACTGACCGAAACCGGTGGCGACATGGAAGCCGCCGTTGACTGGCTGCGCACCAAAGGTCTGGCCAAAGCTGCCAAGAAATCGGGCCGCACCGCTGCCGAAGGTCTGGTCGCCGTTGTTGTCGACGGTGGCAAGGGCGTCGCTGTCGAAGTGAACTCGGAAACCGACTTTGTTGCCAAGAACGCCGACTTCCAGGAATTCGTAGGCGGTATCGCCAAGGCGACTCTGGGTGTTGCGGACGTTGACGCGCTGCTGGCTGCCGATCTGGGTGGCAAGTCGGTTGCAGACACGCTGACCGACAAGATCGCCACCATCGGTGAAAACATGTCGGTGCGTCGCATGGCGACGCTCGAAGGCGACACCGTTGTGAACTACGTCCACAACGCGGCCACTGCCGGCATGGGCAAAATCGGTGTTCTGGTTGCGCTGAAAGGCGGCGACGAAGCACTGGGCAAGCAGATCGCGATGCACATCGCTGCTGTAAATCCTGCAGCTCTGTCCGAAGCGGATATGGATGCAGCCGTGATCGAGAAAGAAAAGCAGGTCCAAATGGACATCGCTCGCGAATCCGGCAAGCCCGAGCAGGTCATCGAGAAGATGATCGTTGGCCGCATGAAGAAGTTCGTGGCTGAATCAACCCTGCTGAACCAGCAGTTCGTCGTGAACCCGGACTTGACGGTTGGTGCTGCTGCTGCTGAAGCAGGTGCCGAGATCACCGGTTTCGTGCGTCTGGAAGTGGGCGAAGGCATCGAAGTTGAAAAAGAAGACTTCGCAGCCGAAGTGGCCAAGGCCGCTCAAGGCTAACCGCGCTTGCAGCGATCCAACCGGATCGCGGTTTTGAGAATTTGGATGACCCCGTCAGGCAGAATCTTGGCGGGGTTTTCTTGTGATCAGGAGTTTTGACCCAAAAGGGTAGTTCTCCCGCCCGTCGTCAGTTTTTCTTACGAAAAACATCCTCCCGTTGGGCCGGGCCTCGCTGCGCTCGGCGGTTGGCGTTTCATTGGTCGGGCTCGCGGTTGAGGGACCTGTTTCGCACATTACATCTGCAACACTCGGAACCGCGCCGCGTGCAACGCGGCGCCAAGCCCAAGGCCGTTAGCGGGGCGGACGAAGTCAGGTATGCTCGGGCGCGGGAGCTCTCCGCCTCAATCCTGTTCAACAGAACCGTAGGACAAGCAAACCAACCAGGGCGTGTCCTGTTACGATACAGCGTCGAGATGGGTGTGTTTCCAACAAACAAGAAAATGGGTCCACGCGTGGCGAACCCTTGCCTTTGAAGATGATTGAGGGATCCCGTTTTGATGGGGATGGACGGGATCCCTCAAATTCTCCGGTGCGAGTCAGGAACAATACAAACTCAACACCGAACAGGTCGGAGAGCCCCGAAATCACGGAGATCAGTACCCGATGTTCCCTGGCTAAAGCCACCACTCACGGAACAGTCTCATGATGCAACCAGATAGGATTTTCCGAAAGTCATGAATTCCTTACCTCACGTAATGCTGCATTTTTATGACACCATTTCCGGGGCTTAGGCCTCCATGACGAACATCTGATTGTGCAGGGCGGCCTTCAAAACCGCTTGCGCAGTGGTTTCGACCGAAAGCGCTTCGCGGGCGAGGCGTAGGTGTTTTTCCACCGTGGCAGAGGTCAAACCCATCAAAATTGCAATATCCTGGGTCGTTTTTCCGTCTCCGACCCACTCCAGCGCCTCACGTTGCCGCTTGGTCAGCGATCTGTTCGGCGCGGTATAGGGAAGCGTCAGGATCTTCAGATGTGCGACGTTGTTCATCAGCAAGATATCTTCGCCATGTTCGGCCCAGACCTTGTCGACGTCCTCTTGCGTCATCTCTTCTTTGGCGCTGAGTGAAATCGCACCTTTGGAGCGTACCGAAACAGAGTTGAAGCTGACTGTGTAGCCCGCGATCACACCCTTGGAAAGGTTGAACTGATACACTTGGCGCTGTTCATCCGTCATAGTTTCGTCTGCCATGATCTGATTGATCATCTGCCAGCTTTTTGCCCCCTCATGTTCCAGGGCCCAATGTAACATGGGCGCATGAAAATAGAGGCCAGAGTGCAAGAACCCGTCAATATAGTCCTGACTGTGATTGGACAGAATGACGAAGTCTTCGGGGTCGCCCAGCGAGGTTTCAGTCTTGTAGCGGGTATAGCCATACAACAGCCGATCAAAACCGAATTCTGCCATTTTGGCGGTATGCGCGGCCCACAGCTCTTCCAGTGTATTGGCGCACGAGATGTGGTTGAGGTATTCCGACAACGCCATCAGAGCACTGGCCCCTTTAGGTGTTCGAGCAATGCGTCGATCGCAAGACTGTAGCCCTGCGCACCGAAACCGCAGATCTGGCCAATGGCTACGGGCGCAATATACGAGTGATGGCGAAATTGTTCGCGTGCGTGGATGTTTGACAGATGCACTTCGACCACGGGCAACTCGACTGATGCGATAGCGTCCATTAGGGCGATGGATGTGTGAGTATAGGCGCCTGCGTTCAGGACAATACCGTCTTGGGTACCCTTGGCCGCGTGGATAGCGTCAATTAGGGCGCCCTCGTGGTTCGATTGCATGCAGGTCACAACAGCCCCTGCTGCCTGAGCATATTGCCGACAGGCGTCTTCTACCATCTCCAGTGTTGTGCTCCCATAAACCTCGGGTTGGCGAGTGCCCAACAGGTTCAGGTTCGGGCCGTTTAGGACCAGAATTCTACTCATAATAGTGTTTCCCCATTCACAGAAAGTGATACTCAGGAACACGCGTATCTGTCCAGCATGTAAACGCATACAAGCTGCCAACTGTGGGGAAGTGGTCACGGGGGCGATCCGGCAATCGACCCCGCGATTGACGTTACTCGAAGATGCTCAGGCTCAACCACTCGGCCACCAGGGCAGGGGTGTCGTTGCCTTCGATTTCGATGGACAGGCCGGTTTCCCTTTGGACTTCGGTGGCCGACCGTTTTTTGATGTCTCGCAGGACAAATCGACCGCGCAGGCGTGATCCGGATTTGACCGGCGCAAGAAAGCGGATCTTGTTGAAGCCATAGTTGATGCCCATGACCTGACCCTCGTATACGGGCAAGCATTCATAGGCAAAGCGACTGGCCAGGGAGAGCGACAAAAAGCCATGCGCGATGGTGCCGCCAAAGGGGGTTTCGGCGGCGGCCCGTGCAGGGTCGACGTGGATCCACTGTTCGTCATGCGTGACGGTGGCGAATTGGTCGATCATCTTCTGATCCACCGTGATCCAGTCCGACACGCCAATCTCGGTTCCGATCTTGTGCTGGTCCTGGGTAACTGCGTCGTCAATCTTGCTCATGTTTGTTTCTCCTCAACTTGCAGGATCTGGGGCGGCCCCAACAATTCATTCGCCAATTATGCGCCTTTGGACTGCCTGGCTTTGGCGTCAATTCGGCCCAAAGGGCGTTCAGCTTTAGTGGCCCCGCTATCTTGCTTGCATTACTGCCCTTTGAATTCGGGCTTTCGTTTCTCCATGAATGCGCGCGCGCCTTCCTTGTGATCGTCGCTCATCAAGGTGCGGATCATCCGGTCTGCTTCCATACTCATCGCTGTGCGCAGGTCGGTTGAGCGGGCACGGTTGTGGTTTTCCTTCATGTAGCGCAACGCCATCGGTGCAAAGCCTGCGATCTGCTGCGCCAGTGCATTGGTTTCTGCCTGCAAATCCTCATCTGCGACAACGCGATTGAACAAGCCAAGTGCCAAACCCTCTTCCGGCAGGATGCGGTGATTGGTGAAATAGATTTCCTTCGCGCGGGCTGGTCCGATGTAGTGGCTAAGCAACCAGCTACCGCCAAAATCGCCGCTCAACCCGATGGCACCAAACGCCGGATAGAGAAAGCCGCTTTGGCCGGTGATCCGCAGATCGCAAGCCAGTGCGATGGACATGCCTGCGCCCGCCGCGGCACCCGGTAGGGCGGCAATGGTGGGTTTGGAGTATTCGTAGAGGCGCAGCGAAGCCGTGTTCTGTGCCTCGCGCAGACGGCTGATCATGTCGTCGGTGTTGGGGGCCTTGCCACCGGCCAGTGTGTCACCCATCCCGCCGATATCGCCACCGGCACAGAACGCGCCTTCGGCCCCAGTCAGGACCAGCACACGCACATTCGGGTCGGTCTCGGTTTCAAGCAGCATCCGGCGCAGGGCAGGGGTCATCTCATCCCCCAGGGCGTTGCGCTTGGTGGGGTTGTTTAGGGTCAGGGTCGCGACGCCGTCGGTGACAGAGCCCAACAGCTTGTCCGTTCCGGTGTCCAAAGTGCGCGTGGTCATTGCAATTCCTTTGTTGTTGCGCTCAATCTGCGCGGAATTGAATGCCCGACAGATTGAGAGAGTTTGAAATGGCCCGTGAATACCGCCAAAGCGTTTACCAGCCGCCCAAAGGGGCCGTGGACCTGTTCCTGATCCGCCATGGCGAAAGCCAGGCGGCGATCCCGGGGCAGAGCTTTCCGATGAAAGACGGGCACGGCGACCCGGCACTGCATCCTAACGGAGAGGCCCAGGCGGTGGCTGTCGGCCACCGGATGAAGTCTGAGCCGCTGGATGCGATCTATGTCACCACGTTGGTGCGAACGCATCAAACCGCCGCGCCGCTGGCGGCGCATCTGGGTGTGACGCCAGCTGTCGAGGCGGATCTGCGCGAGGTATCCTTGGGCGATTGGGACGGGGGCCTCTACCGGATCAAAGCGGCCGAGGGCGCGCCCGAGTTCGCCCGCGCCAAAGCCAATCAGGAATGGGGAGAGATCCCGGGTGCAGAAACCACGGCCCAATTGCATGCCCGGGTACGGGCAGGTCTCATGCGGATTGCGGTCAATCACGCCGATCAGCGCGTCGCGGCCTTTGTCCATGGCGGTGTGATTGGCGCAGCGATGGCGATTGCCAGCGGGTCCGCGCCATTTGCGTTCAATGGGGCGGCCAACGGTTCGATCAGCCGCCTTGTGATCAAGGGCGATACGATGGTTGTCCGTGGATTTAACGACTGCACGCATCTGCCCTGATCCCGGTTAGCCCTGTTAGTCCAGCGTGATGACGACTTTGCCCATTACCTTGCGGTCCTGCATCATTTCCAAGGCCGCGGGGGCCTCTGCGAGCGGAAAGCGCGCACTGATCTGTGGTTTGACCTTACCCTCGGCATAGAGCTGAAACAGTTCTGCCATGTTTTCAGCATGCCCCTGCGGTTCACGGAACACGGACGCGCCCCAGAATACACCGACGATCTGGCTTCCCTTGAGAAGGGTCAGGTTCAGCGGGATGCTCGGAATACCGGCCGGGAAGCCCACAACCAGGAACCGGCCTTTCCAGGCCAAGGCGCGCAGGGCTGGCTCGGCATAGTCGCCGCCAACCGCGTCATAGACCACGTCGACGCCATCCGGGCCTGCCAGTTTCTTGATTTCACCCGACAGGGCCTTTTGCGCGTCGCGGTCCAATTCTCGGGGGTAAACGATCACCTCGTCCGCGCCGACCTGTCGGCAGAATTCGCCCTTCTCCTCGGACGATACGGCTGCAATCACCTTGGCACCCGCGGCCTTGCCCAATTCAATCGCGGCAACACCCACGCCACCGGCCGCGCCCAAGATCAGCAGGCTTTCGCCCGGCTTGATCTGCGCACGGTCTTTCAGCGCGTGATGCGAGGTGCCATAGGTGAAGATGAAACAGGCCGCATCCTCGTACGGCATCGCGTCAGGGATCTTGATGGCGCTTGCGGCCTTTAGCGCCAGATGTGTGGCGAACCCGCCGTGACCGGTCAGGGCGAGCACACGGTCTCCGACCTCAAAGCCCGACACGCCCTCGCCAAGGGCCACAACCTCGCCCGCGATCTCGCCACCCGGTGCAAAGGGGCGGGGTGGTTTCATCTGGTACAGGTCGCGGATCATCAGTGTGTCAGGAAAGTTCACGCCCGCCGCCCGAACCCGAACGATCAACTCGCCCTTCTTGGGTTCCGGGTCTGGCATCTCGGTCAGTTCCAAGGTTTCGGGGCCGCCTATGGCGGTGCTGAGCATGGCTTTCATCTGGTGTCTCCCTGACCCTTGCGGGCATGTCGTACTGCTATTTGACGTGAAGTCTTTCCCCCGGTTCTCATGTTGTCAATCGAATTTCGAAATGCAATTCTGCATAGCGGAACAGGGATGAGAAACAGGTATCTGCGTGTGGGAGGAACCATGTCAGAGACAACCGAGCAACTAAGCACCTTTCAAGCCGAATTGCGTGCGTGGCTTGAAGAAAACTGCCCCCAAGAGATGCGCGATGGTCGCAATGATGAGACTACCATCTGCTGGGGCGGAAAGAACTGGAACTTTACGTCAGATGCCCAACGTACCTGGCTGCAACGCTGCGTCACCAAAGGGTATACCGTGCCGACCTGGCCGGTGGAGTACGGCGGCGCGGGTCTGAGCCGGGACGAAGAGAAGGTGTTTCACGCCGAAATGGCGCGGATCAACGCCCGCTACCCCTTGCAAAGCTTTGGCATCTGGATGCTTGGACCGGCGCTGCTGCACTTTGGGACGCATGAGCAGAAGCTTCACTATTTGCCGCCCATTGCGCGCGGCGAGGTGCGCTGGTGTCAGGGGTATTCGGAACCGGGCGCGGGCTCGGACCTGGCTAATGTGCAGACCAAGTGTGAAGACAAGGGCGATCATTGGCTGGTGAACGGGCAAAAGATCTGGACCTCATATGCCGACAAGGCCGACTGGATCTTTGCCTTGGTCCGCACGGACAAGGACGCGCCCAAGCACAAGGGCATCTCTTTCGTTCTGATCAACATGGAGACCGAGGGTGTATCGACCCGACCGATCAAGCTGATCTCGGGCGTGTCGCCGTTCTGCGAGACTTTCTTTGATGATGTGAAATTCCCAAAGGAACAGGTCGTCGGTACCGTCAACCGTGGCTGGGATGTGGCCAAATACCTGCTGACTCATGAACGGGAAATGATCTCGGCCGCGGGCGGCTCGATGGGTACAGGTCGTCCTTTAGGCGCTGTGATTGCTGATTGTGAAACCGGTGAAACTGATCCGGTTCTGCGCGGGGACGCAATGCGGGCCGAGGTGGACACTTTGGCTGTGGAGCTCACGCTGGAGCGCTACAAAGATCAGGCCGAGGCCGGCGGCAGCGTTGGCGATGCTTCGGCCATGCTCAAATACATGGGGACCGAGTTGAACAAGCGGCGGCTTGAGCTTTTGATGGCTGCTGGTGGCTCGGATGCGTTGGAGTGGGACGACGGGCGCGCGCCCAACTGGTTGCGAACCAAGGCCAATTCGATCGAGGGGGGCACATCCGAGGTGATGCTCTCGATCTTGTCTAAACGTGTTCTTGGGCTTCCGGGGTAAGATATCATGGCAAAACTTGTTGCAAGTGAAGAAGAGGTCATGCTGGCGGACGCAGCACGCGGGTTCCTGGACGAGGCCGCACCCGTGTCGCATCTGCGCAGACTGCGGGACGAGGGTCAGACAGAAGACAAGGCTTTGTGGAAAGCCATGGCCGACATGGGTTGGGCTGGCATTCTGGTGCCCGAAAACGCCGGGGGTTCCGACATGGGCCACGCCGCCGCCTGTGTTCTGGCCACAGAGATGGGCAAGACATTGGCGAGTAGCCCGTTCATTTCCACAGCAGTGATCGCGGCAACTGCCTTGCGGCAGGTGGCAGACGAACGGGCAAACGCGGCGCTGGCGCAGATCGCATCAGGTGACGTGACTTATGCCTTGGCCGTTGATGAAAACGCCAAGTTCAATCCTGAGGCCACACAGTTGAGAGGGGATCGCGAAGGGAATGGATTCCGTCTGAACGGCTCCAAAGGGTTTGTTGTGGACGGCGGCGATGCAGACCGGCTGCTGGTGCTGGCGCGTACGGGCGAGGCGCTGACCTTGTTCGATCTGCCCGCCGACCGCGAGGGGATCTCTCGCGAAGCCAAGTCGATGATCGACAGCCGGGATGCCGCTACTGTGAGTTTCGCAGATGTTGAAGCCACGGGCGAAGATGTTTTGGGGCAGGTCGATCAGGCCATGACGGTTCTGAAACCGGCAATCGAGGCCGGACAGGCTGCTTTGGCGGCGGAAATGGCGGGTGTCGCGGCCGGGGCCTTTGGCATGACCGTTGAATACCTGAAGGAACGCAAGCAGTTCGGCGTGCCAATTGGAGCGTTTCAAGCGTTGCAACACCGCGCCGCGCATCTGTGGTGTGAATGCGAAGTAACCGCCTCAGCTATTCTGAACGCAGGCCGCAAACTGGACGAAGACCCAGAAAACGCCAGGCTTGCCGTGTCGCTGGCCAAAGCCCGCGCGACGGACACCGTGCAATTGGCGGTGCAGGAAGGCGTGCAGATGCACGGCGGAATCGGCATGACCGACGCCTTTGACATGGGGTTCTACATGAAACGGGCCCGTGTCGGTGCCGAATGGCTGGGCGACTATGGGTATCACGCGAATATCGTCGCGCAAGCACGCGGATTTTAAGGATTTATCATGACACCAGAAACTCTCTTCTCGCTTCACGGCAAGACCGCATTGGTCACAGGTGGGGCCACCGGTATAGGACGCATGGCGGCCGAGGCATTGGTTCGCGCAGGCGCCCGCGTCCTGATCGCATCGCGCAAGGGTGATGCGTGTGAGGCGGTTGCCGCGCAGCTCAACGCGTTGGATGCACCCGGATCAGCCGAAGGTTTTGCCGGGGACGTTGGCTCGGCCGAAGGCATCAATGCCATGGTCACGGAAGTTAAAAACCGCACGGAAACCCTTGATATTCTGATGAATAACTCCGGCGTTACTTGGGGCGCGCCGATGGGCCAATTCCCGCATGAAGCCTGGGAAAAGGTGATGAATGTGAACGTTGCGGGCGTGTTCGACCTGACCCAGAAGTTGCTTCCGATGCTGATGGCCTCGGCCAAGGATGGTGATCCGGCGCGGGTGATCAACGTGGGCTCGGTCATGGGCGAGATCCCGATGGGCGATGGGGCATACAGCTATTCGGCATCCAAGGCCGCCGTCATGCATCTGTCGAAAGTCATGGCCAAGGAGCTTGCCGGCTACAATGTCACCGTGAACTCTCTGGCGCCGGGGCCGTTTGTTTCGCGCATGACTGCCTTTGCCACGGCGGACGAAGAAAAACGCGCCAAGGTGGGCAGCGACGTACCCTTAGGCCGGGTTGGTCGGGACGAAGATATCGCCGGCTGCATGTTGTTCCTGTGTGGTCGCGGCGGGGCCTATGTCACCGGAGCAATCATCCCCGTGTCGGGCGGCATCAATGTGATGTCCGGCCACAACATTTTTGAAAAAGCGCTGTAAGGGGGCCGTGATGGACATTCGATTTGACGGGCGCGTCGCCATTGTCACCGGCTCGGGCATCGGTTTGGGCCGCAGCCATGCGCTTGGATTGGCTGAACGTGGCGCCAAGGTTGTCATCAACGACCTGGGCGTGTCGACGGACGGGCAGGGTGCCTCGTCCGAGGCGGCCGAGGCCGTTGTGGCCGAGATCAGGGCCATGGGTGGCGACGCGATTGCCCATGGCGCTGATGTCTCGAACGAAGAACAGGTGGCTGATATGGTCGCCAAGACGATGGAGGCCTTTGGCCGGATCGACATCGTAGTCAACAACGCAGGCATCCTGCGGGACAAGACGTTTTCCAAGATGACCATGGCCGATTTCCGCAAGGTGGTTGATGTCCATCTGATCGGCAGTGCCAATGTTACCCACGCCTGCTGGCCGATTATGCGCGAGCAGGGCTATGGCCGGGTGGTGCTGACCTCATCCGCTTCCGGTCTCTACGGCAACTTTGGCCAGTCAAATTATGGTGCGGCCAAGGCGGCGATGATGGGTATGATGAACGTGCTGCACCTTGAGGGCGCGCGCGATGACATTCGCGTCAATTGCCTGGCCCCCACGGCGGCCACCCGTATGACCGAGAGCCTGATGCCGCCTGAGGCGCTAGAGCTTTTGAGGCCTGAAACCATCACGCCGGGCCTTTTGTACCTGGTCAGCGAAGATGCCCCTTCGCGTGTGATCATGTCTGCCGGCGCAGGCTGTTTCGCGCAAACCCGCGTGTATGAGACGCCCGGCATCCTGCTTGAGGGCGCGGAGATAACACCCGAAAACGTAGCGGCGCAATTCGACCAACTCAACGATGGTGAAGGCCAAGAAGAACTGACCGACGCCTTTGCCCAAACCAAGAAATATGCCCGCAAGGCAGCCGAGGCCGCAGGTCTCACGCTCCCGTGGTAGGCTCTGGAAACGACAAGGAAACATGACGTGAAAGACACCGCGACCAAACCCGACTTGCATCCGAACCTGCAGGGGCTGCGCATCCCGCTGATCGGGTCGCCGCTTTTTATCATTTCAAACCCCGATCTGGTGATCGCACAGTGTAAGGCGGGCATCATCGGCTCGTTTCCTGCGCTGAACGCGCGCGAAGCTGATGGCGAGCCACCGCTGCTTGAGGCCTGGCTGAAACGCATCACCGAAGAGCTGGATCGCCACAACCAGGAAAACCCGGACAATCCGGCGGCCCCCTACGCGGTCAACCAGATCGTGCATCGGTCCAACGGACGGTTGGAACGGGATCTGGAGATCTGTGCGAAATGGGAAGTGCCGGTCTGGATCACGTCTCTGGGCGCACGGGTCGAGGTCAACGAGGCCGCGCATTCCTGTGGTGGTGTGGTACTGCACGACATTATCAACAACACCTTTGCCAAAAAGGCGATTGACAAGGGCGCTGATGGCCTGATCGCTGTGGCTGCGGGCGCAGGCGGTCACGCGGGACAGCAATCGCCTTTGGCTTTGATCCGCGAAATCCGATCCTGGTTTGATGGGCCTGTTGCCCTTTCTGGCGCCATCGCCTGCGGTGAAAGCCTGCTGGCCGCGCGTGCCATGGGCGCTGACTTTGGCTACATGGGCTCGCCGTTTATCGCCACGCATGAGGCCAACGCACAGGACGAATACAAGCAGATGATCGTCGACAGTAACGCCGAAGATATCGTCTATTCCTCGCTCTTTACTGGCGTTAGCGGCAACTATCTGAAGAAGTCGGTGGAACGCGCCGGGATGGACCCGGACAACCTGCCGTCGGCCGATGCATCGTCGATGAATTTCAGCTCGGGGTCGTCCAAGCCGAAAGCCTGGAAAGAGATCTGGGGGTCGGGGCAGGGCATTGGTGATGTCAAAGACATCGTTGGTGCGGGTGAGCTGGTGGACCGCGTGGCCGCCGAATACACGGCGGCAGGCAAGCGCCTGGCGGCCGAGTTTGCGGGGTAACCCATGCCTGAATTGATGGTCGTCCGCCACGCGCAAGCCTCGTTCGGGGCGGACAACTATGACCAACTCAGCGAGCTTGGGCATCGCCAGTCCGCAATGGCGGGTGAAGCTTTGCGTGAGATGGGATGGGTGCCGGACCGTTTGGTCACCGGCACCCTGACCCGGCAGAAAGAAACCCTGCATTCGATGGGGTTTTCGGATGTGCCCGAAGAGCACTCAGGTTGGAATGAATATGACTTCCACGACCTGCTGCGCGTGAAACACGGCGGTGCGATCCCGGATCTGGTTCAGCATGACCGCAAAACCCATTTTCGCACGTTGCGTGAAACTTTGCGTGAATGGCAGGACGATGGGCTCCACGGGGCGGCGGAAAGTTGGGCCGATTTCAAGGCCCGCATTCAGGCCGCGCGCCAGTTTTCGACCGAGACAGACGCGCAAAAGGTGCTGGTGATCAGTTCCGGAGGCGCCATCGGACAGTTGGTGGCCAGTGCGATGAGCGCGCCACCCGAGCAGATGATCGCGCTGAATTTGCAGGTCAAGAACACTTCGATGACGCGGTTCATCTTTTCGTCCCGCGCTTTCTTTTTGCATGAATTCAACGCGACGCCGCATTTTGCCCCACAGGCGCGCGCAGATATGCTGACCTACAGCTAAGGAGCAGATCATGACCAACACCGCTCAAACTCTCGACCTGGATGTTGTGGACGCCTATCTGCGCGAACACCTGCCCGGATATAAAGGGCCGCTGGAGGCTGACAAGTTCGAAACCGGTCAGTCGAACCCGACGTTTCTGCTGAAAACTCCGAAACAGAACTATGTCCTGCGGCGCAAACCGCCGGGGGTTCTGTTGAAGTCCGCCCATGCGGTGGATCGCGAGTTTCGGGTGCAGAGCGCGCTTGCGGATACGGATGTACCGGTCGCCAAGATGCATCTGCTGTGTGAAGATGACGATGTGATCGGCTCGGCATTTTATGTGATGGAGCATCTGAACGGGCGGAACTTTTACCAGCCCACGATGGAGGGCGAAAGCAACGAGACTCGAACCGCCGTCATTGACGAGATGAACCGGGTTCTGGCCGCGCTGCATTCAGTTGATATCGAAGCTGTTGGCCTGTCGGATTATGGCCCGCCGGGCAACTACTATGAGCGGCAGATCGGGCGTTGGACCAAGCAATACCGCGCGTCCGAGACGGACAGCATCCCGAAGATGGATGCGTTGATCGAGGCGCTGCAGGCCAGCATCCCGGCAGACGACGGCCAACGCACGCTGGTGCATGGCGACTACCGCATCGACAACATGATGTTCGAAAAGAACGGTACCCGGTGCCTGGGTGTGCTGGATTGGGAGCTTTCGACCATAGGCCACCCCTATGCCGATCTGGCGGCCGTGATCATGCAGTGGCAAATGCCTCCCGGCAAAGAGGGGCGCGGGATGGCCGGCCTGGACCGGGCATCGCTGGGGTTGCCGACGGATCAGGAGTTCATCGCCAAATACTGTGAGCGGCGCGGATTGGCGGGCATCGACAACTTTGGCTTCTACCTGTCGTTCAACTTTTTCCGTATGGCTTCGATCATCCAGGGTGTTTACAAGCGGGCGCTGGATGGCAACGCATCGAACCCGGAACGCGCAATGCGGTTGGGCGGTTTCGTCAAAGTCTTTGCAGAACATGGGCTGACCGCCCTGAAATCCTGAAGCGGGGAAGGCGATGGTGCAAACGGAGTTCGGCACGAGCCCCGACGAGGGCAAGGACAGAAATTTTGTAACCGCCTTGGCGCGGGGGCTGGATGTCTTGCGCTGTTTTCGCCCGGACGAGGTCAGCCTGAGCAATCTGGACCTGTCCGAACGCACCGGCCTGCCGAAACCCACGATCTCGCGTCTGACACATACGCTGTGTCAGTTGGGCTATCTGGTTCATGAGCCGGGCAGCGGCACCTATCGTTTGGGCGTTGGTGTCTTACAGTTGGGGTTTGGCGTTTTGGCCGGCATGGACATTTGCGACCGGGCGGCGGACGTGCTGCGGACACTTCGCAACGGGCCAAACTCTTATATCACCGCCGCTTTGGCGGAATTGCACCGGGCCGAGGTGATCTATGTCGCGGTCCACCGCTCGCGCGAAGATGTATCGCTGTCTATGCATGTGGGCGCACGTCTACCGCTCTTTCGTTCGGCCATCGGACGCGCCATTCTGGCGGGCCTGTCTGATGAGGCCCGGAAGGCGGCCGTCGACCACGGGGTGCAGGACGGAGTCGGAAGCGAGGCCGATCTGACGCAAGCCGCGCACGCGGCCTGTGACGAGTTCGAAGCCAAAGGATACTGCACCGGATATGGCGAATGGCGCGCCGATGTGAATGGCCTGGCGGTTCCGGTTTTCTCGCTGGATGGCGCCCGTGTCTTTGGCCTGAATGTTGGTGGGCCGGCCTTTCATGTCTCTCCAGACGAACTGGAACGCGACTATTCCGGGCTGCTGACCGAAGCTGCTGCTTTTCTAAGCTTCAAGCCTTGAAAAACAAATCATTTTGTTGACTTTGTGCTGTACTGTGCAACCCTGATCAGGCCCATGGAACAAGAACAGACCAGGGCTTGGATTAGGGAGGAGAAATCCAATATGCGCAACAAGAAACTGTTAGGATTGACCACTGCTTTGGCTCTGACGTTGAGCGCCGCAGCCGGTTACGCGGAAAATATCAAAATTGCTTTCATTGACCCGCTGTCGGGGCCGTTTGCGGCGACAGGTGAGGACGGGTTGCATCAATACGAATTTGCGGCAGACACGCTTGTGAACCAACAGGGCGGTGTCCTGGACGGTCAGATGTTCGAGATCGTGCCGTTTGACAACAAGATCAGCGCCAAGGAGTCCTTGATCCAGTTGCAGGTCGCAATTGACCAGGGCATCCGGTTCATTGCTCAGGGCAACTCGTCCGGCGTGGCAAACGCGCTGACGGATGCCATCAACAAGCACAACAAACGCAACCCGGACAAGCGGGTGTTGTTCCTGAACTATTCGGCTGTTGATCCGGCGCTGACCAACGACAAGTGCAACTTCTGGCACTTCCGCTTTGATGCCAACGCAGACATCAAGATGGACGCGCTGACGGATGTGATCGCGGGCAATGATGAGATCAAGAAGGTCTATATCATCGGCCAGGATTATTCGTTTGGTAAGGCCGTTGCGGCTGCGGCGGTTCGGTTCCTGGGCGAAAAACGCCCCGACATCGAGATTGTCGGCAACGAATTGCATCCCATCGGCAAGATCAAGGATTTCACCCCTTATGGCCGCAAAATCATGGCGTCCGAAGCGGATGCTGTGATCACCGGCAACTGGGGTGCGGATATGCTGGGTCTGGGTAAGTCGGTCCTGCAAAATGGCTTTGATGGTCCGATCTATACCTACTATGCCGCGTCTACCGGGATTACCGCAGCCTTTGGTGAATCCGGTGTTGGCTCGCTCAAGCTGGTTGGCGAGGGACAGCTGAACCCGCCCGTGTCTGATCGCGCAGACGCTTATGCCAAAGCGTTCAAAGAGAAGTATCCGGATGATGATCTGGGACAGCCGCGCATTGCCAACGTGGTCGAAATGCTGGCGCGTGCGATCAATGACGCAGGAACGGCCACCGATATGGTCGCCGTGGCAAATGCGCTTGAAGGGATGGAGCATGACTCGATCTGGGGGACCAAGGTTCTTATGCGGGAATCCGACCACCAGGCGATCCAGGCTGTTCACGTTCAGGCGCACGCCCCTGATGTGGCTCATGATTTCGACAACTCGGGCTTTGGTCTGCTGACCGAAAACTCGGTCGAAATGGCCTCGGCCGATGCGCCGACCACCTGCAAGATGAAGCGTCCCTGATGGGCGACAGGCCCCGCCCGACAGTCGGGCGGGGCTATTAAGTTATGCTGTCAAAGATTCTTCGATTTCGGGCAGCGTTTCTTTTCCAAAAAACATCTCATCCCCAACAAACATGGTCGGCGAACCAAAGACGCCCCGATCCACAGCCGCTGACGTGGCATCGATCAGCCCCTGTTTGATCGGTTGATCTTGCGTGGCTTCGAAGATTTTTTCGGCGGGCAGGTCGTTTTCACGAAGCACGTCGTGGATCACGGAAGGGTCGTCCATTTTTTGACCATGCACCCACATCGCATCAAAAATGGCGGATATGTATTTGTTTTCCCACTCTTTACCTTGGGCAAAAATCGCTCCACGCATCACCCCGATGGTCATCACCGGGAAATGCGGGTTCATGTGAAATGTCAAATCATGACGTTTGATGAATCGTTGGGTTTCACGGGCCTGGTATTGCAGTTTGTTGCGCACACCGCCAAAGGCCTGCATGGGACTTTGGTTGTTCGTGGCTTTGAATACGCCCCCCAGCAAGATCGGCTGATACGTTACTGTCGCGCCAAATCCTGCGGCTAGATCGGGCAACGTCTTATGCACCAGATAAGCGTTCGGAGACCCAAAATCATAAAAGAAATCTATTACTTTCGTCACCATCTTTCTCCAAATGGGCGCAGGTCCAGTTCAAAGGTCCAGGCGTCTCGGGTCTGATGTTGCAACGTCCAATAGGCTTCGGCTACGGACGCTGGGTTCATCAGAGTATCTTCGGGCAGTGTATCAGGATCGTGACCGGATTGCGCGATGCGATCCCGCACAAAGGCCGTATCAACACCGGCATCAATAACCAGATGCGCGACGTGGATGTTCTTGGGACCCAGTTCCTTGGCGAGGCTTTGCGCCAAGGCCCGCAGTCCCGACTTGCCAGCCGAGAACGCCGCATAGCCGCTATTGCCCCGCATGGAGGCAGAGGCGCCGGTGAAGAAGATGTTGCCGCGTCCGCGGGGCACCATGTACCGCGCCGCCTCGCGCCCCGATAGGAAGCCCGCAAAACAAGCCATTTCCCAGACCTTGCGAAAGACCCGTGCCGTGGTGTCCAGGATGGGGAACCGCACGTTGCCGCCAACGTTGTAGATTACGGTTTCGATCGGGCCGACCTCGTCCTCGATTTGTTTGAAGACGGTCGTGACGCTGTCTTCGTCACGCGCGTCCAGAGTGTAGCCGATTGCGGTGCCGCCATCGGCCTCAATCTCGGCCACCAACGGGGCAAGCTTGTCGCCATTGCGCCGGCCCATGCAGACGGTGAACCCGCCGCTGGCAAAGCGTTTGGCGATGGCCGCGCCGATGTAATCCCCGGCGCCGATGATCAGAACAATCGGATTACTCATAGGGACCACGCCTTTTGCAGGGCAGGCCGGGCCATCAAACGGTCCGCATAGGGTTGCAGATTGGGCTTGTCCGAGAAATCAGCCCCCAGGCGACCCGACATGATGATCGAATGTCCGGTCATGATATCAGCGGCCGTGAATTCACCGGCCAGGAAGTCTGCCCCCTCAAGGTGGTTGTTCACGGCCATCAGCATCTGGTTCAACAACTTGGTTGCACGTTTCACGTTCACCTCGGTTCGTCGTTCAGGGGGCAAAAGGATGGTTTCGACAACGATTGTGTTCATCGGAGGCATGATCATGCCTTCGCAATAATGCAGCCATTGCAAATAGTTGGCGAACTCTTGTGTGCCAATTTTGGGCTGCAGGCGCCCCTCGCCATAAAGGGCAAGTACATACTGCACGATGGCTCCTGATTCAAAGATGGTCACGCCTTTGTCTTGAAGCGCGGGCACCCGGCCCATGGGGTGCACCTTCAGGTAATCCGGCTCGCGCATAGCGCGGTCGCCGAGCGTGAACTTTTCAATTTCATAGTCCATCCCCAGCTCTTCGAGCAGCCATGCGATGCGCACGGCACGAGTGTTCTGTGCGTAATAGAGTTTCATCAAACCTCCTCAAATTGACCGGAGTTTGACAGATCGCCCGGTCTGTGGGAAAGGTGACTACAAAAAATGAAGGGTGTCAACGATGAGCCGAAGTGATCTTGCGGATACGCATTGTCCGGTGTCCCGCGCGATCGAACGGGTGGGCGATCCTTGGGTGCTGATGATCCTGCGCGAGATGTTCATGGGCCGCAGCCGGTTTGACGACATGCAGCGCTTGACCGGCGCATCGCCTCACATCCTGAGCCAACGCCTGAAGCGCATGTGCGCGGATGGGATCCTGGAAAAACGCGCCTATAGCAATCGGCCCGTGCGCTATGAATATCACCTGACCGAAAAGGGCCGTGACCTGTGGCCCGTTATCATCATGCTGAAATCCTGGAGCGACAAGTGGCTTGGAACAAAAGGCATGGTTGAATTGCGGCATAAATCCTGTGGAAACCACATAATACCCAAGGTCACTTGCCCGGATTGCGCGGAACCCC
Organism: Falsiruegeria mediterranea M17; assembly: GCF_900302455.1. Taxonomy (GTDB): domain Bacteria; phylum Pseudomonadota; class Alphaproteobacteria; order Rhodobacterales; family Rhodobacteraceae; genus Falsiruegeria; species Falsiruegeria mediterranea. The sequence continues at coordinate 163,188 of NZ_ONZG01000005.1, read as the reverse complement.
TCGACGCGCGGCAGATCTCGGTTGATATTGACCCTGCGTTACTGGCCGAAAATCGGGCACGTCGCGCGAAAGACTTGCACGGAGAGGGACATGAGCGCGACACACCATCTGAACAGAACAAATCACGACGGCGGCATCGTTGAAGTCAGCCTGAACCGTGCGCCGGTCAATGCACTCAGCCCAGAGTTTTTGTTTGACTTCAAAGATCTGATGGATGGTCTTGCAGCCGAAACAGAGGTGCGCGCCATTGTGTTGACCAGCCCGTTCAAGGTGTTTTCCGCAGGCCTTGATCTGAAAGAGGCGCAGGAATTCGACCTGGGTCAACAGAATGCCATTGTCGAAGGGTTAAACGTTGGATTCTTAAGCCTATTCGCCAATCCCAAGCCGGTGGTCTGTTCAGTCGACGGGGCCGCGATCGCGGGCGGGTTGTTCTTTGTTTTGGGCAGCGACATCCGCGTTGCAAGCCCACGCGCGAAACTGGGTCTGGCTGAGGTTCGGGTTGGTGCTGATTTCCCCGTCGGACCGCTTGAGATCGCCCGCGCCACGTTGACGCCTGATGCTTTGCGCCGCTTGATGCTGACAGGACAACCTTTGGACGCCGGTGAGGCGCACCGTTATGGCATACTTGACGCTGTGACCGAGGGCAGTTCGCGTGACCGTGCCATGATCGAAGCGCAGGCCCTGGCTCAGTTGCCTCCCAATACCTATGCCTCGATCAAGCAGCAGATCAGGTGCGGCGTCATCAGGATTATCGAACAGGCGATGCGGGACGGCGCGAACCGGTCTGAAACTGGTTGGTTCAGTGATGAGACAAAACCAGCCATGCAGCGGATGATCGGCTGACATGTCAGAGGGTTTAATCCAACTTGATCATGACGGTTCAGTCGCGATTGTCACGTTGAACCGCCCCGGTTCATTGAACGCCTTGTCCCGCGCATTGGTCGATGAATTGTCGATTACTATCAAAATGTTGTCCGAAAACCCTAAGGTTCGGGCCGTTGTGCTGACGGGCAACGGGCGCGCATTCAGTGTTGGGGTCGATCTCAAGGAGATGTCACAAGCGGACGATGCCATGAACCAGTTCGAATGGCATGGGCCCAACAGCCTGTTTGCCGTCGCTGGTGCCTGTACAAAGCCGATCATTTCCGCCGTGAATGGGTATGCTATCACCGGGGGGCTGGAATTGGCGCTGTTGGGGGATTTTCTTATTGCCGCTGACACGGCGGTTTTTGCCGATACACACGCCCGCGTTGGCATCACGCCAAGTTGGGGCATGACGCAGATCCTTCCGCGTTTGATCGGAATAAACCGGGCCAGACAGATGAGCTTGACGGGCGAATTTGTAAGCGCAGACAAGGCGTTGCAGTGGGGTCTTGTGAACGAGGTGGTCGCAGCAGACACCTTGATGGAACGCGCGTTGGAATTGGGCGAACACATTGCGTCGACCGATCCGATCACGATGGGACGCATTCGCCGTCTGATTACAGACGGGACCGGCCTGCCGCTGAGCGAGGCAATGGCGCTGGAAGCACAGGTTTTTGATATGCATATTTCTCAGGTGTCCGCCGCGGATGTTGCCGCCGGACGAGAGCGTGCAACAACACGTGGCCGTCAGATGGCAGACGGGAACGGAAAGGATTGATTTTGACGTTGCAGTTTGAATTTGACCCAACCCGATTGAACCGTATCGCGACATGGATGGATCGCTATGTAAGTGACCGGAAATACGCTGGAAGTTCCGTTTTGATCCAGCGCGGCGGAGATGACGTGTACTTTAACGCCACCGGTCTGCGGAGCCTGGAACAAGACCTCCCGTTCGAACGGGACACCGTGGCCCGCATCTATTCCATGACCAAGCCGATCACCTCGGTCGCGATCATGATGCTGGCGGAACGCGGGTTGTTCCATCTGGATGCGCCTGTGTCCAATTTCATACCTGCTTTCAATGACATGAAAGCCCTTGTTCCAGGGGCTGAGCGCATTGATCAGGTCGAGCCAAGCCAGGCCCCAACGCTGCACCAACTTTTAACCCATACCAGCGGGCTCAGTTATCCCTTCAATCCCGGCGTGCTGCCCCAGGCGATGGACGAACAGGATATTCTGTTCAAACCCAACCAGGGCGCGCTGGCGGACATGGCCGACCGGGTTGCCGATTTGCCATTGGCCTTTCAACCCGGTGCGCGGTGGGAATACTCGGTCAGCATAGACATCTTGGGCCGCGTGGTTGAGGTGGTGTCGGGCAAATCCTTGGCGGATTTCTTTGCCGAAGAGATCTTTTCGCCCATTGGCATGACCGAAACCGCGTTTTCTGTAGGACCCGAGCAAGTTGACCGGTTTGCGTCCCTTTACACGCCGCTTGCGGGGGACGCCATGGCACTGAACGAGGCGAGCACTGGCAGCGACACCCTGCGCTTGGTCGATGACCCCGGGAAATCCCCGTTTCAAAACGCCGACATGTATTCCGGTGGCGGTGGTCTGGTCGGGACCATCGACGACTATATGGCGTTCGTTGACATGCTTCGTCGTGGTGGAACGTGCGACGGTGGCCGGTTGCTCAGCCCCGAGACGCTGAAGTTCATGATGCGCAACCATCTGCCGGGCGACATCGCCTCGATGGGCCCACAAAGCTTTGCCGAGCAACCGATGGAGGGCATGGGTTTTGGTCTGGGCGGTGCGGTTGTGATGGATCCGTCACGCGCCCGTTGCCCTGGCCATGTGGGTGATTTCAGCTGGGGCGGCATGGCGTCGACGTTTTTCTGGATGGACCCGGTGGCGGATGTGTCGGTCGTCTTTTTCACACAGCTCTCGCCGTCGAGTTCGTACCCGTCACGCGCGGAATTGAAGGCACTGGTTCATGGAGCGATGATCACATGACAGAGACACGAGAGATCCTTTGGACCCCGACCAAAGAACGCTCAGAGCGGAGCCGGATGGCTGACTTCACGGCCTGGGTGGAACATCGAACAGGGCGTAAGTTCACGCAGTACAATGACTTGTGGGAGTGGAGCGTCACCGACCTTGATGCCTTTTGGTTGGCGATCTGGGACTATTTCGATATCCGCTCTGATGTGGCCCCGACAACCGTTCTGGCCGAGCGCAAAATGCCGGGGGCCGAGTGGTTTCCCGACACGCGGGTGAATTTCGCGGATCAGATGTTGCGCCATGCGGTCACAAAACCGGATGCGACAGCGTTGCTCGTGCAATCCGAAACCTTTGGTCGGAGTGAGATGACCTGGGGCCAGCTTGCGGCTCAGGTGGCCAGCGTTGCCGCCAATCTGCGCGCGCAGGGCGTGACCAAAGGCGACCGTGTGGTGGCGATCCTGCCCAACACCGAAGTGTCGATCATTGCCTGTCTGGCCACGGTCAGCATTGGCGCCATCTGGTCTTTGTGCGCGCCGGACATGGGTCATGTGGCGATTCTGGATCGGTTCAAACAGATCGAGCCCAAGGTGCTGATTGCACAGGATGGTTATGTCCACGCGGGCGTGACGCATGACAAGCGGGATATTCTGGCAGAAATCCGGCAAGGCCTACCAACTGTCGAGACCACGATCATTGTGCCGGTTGTGGGCGAGGTTGCGGGCGATGCCTTGGCGTGGGACGCACTGACGAAAACACCGGCCGAGTTGGCAATCGAAATGGTGGAATTCGATCATCCGATCTGGGTGGTCTATTCCTCAGGCACCACGGGCAACCCGAAACCCATCGTGCATGGGCATGGGGGCATCCTGCTCGAGGGGGCCAAGCAATCGCTGCATCAGGACCTCGGGCCAGATGATCGGTTTTGCTGGTTGACCAGCTCGGGCTGGGTCATGTGGAACGCGCAATTTGTGGCCTTGGGGCAGGGGGCCTGCGTGCTGGCTTATGATGGTGCGCCCAACCACCCTGACATGCTGGCAGTCTGGCGTTCGGTGGCAGAGGAGCGGATCACCTATCTGGGTGTAGGTGCGGCCTATGTCACAGTCTGTGCAAAATCGGGCATTCGACCGCGCGATGAGTTGGACTTGGGTGCGCTTGTGTCCGTGGGCACCACCGGGTCGCCACTCACGTCAGACGGCTATACCTGGATCTATGACGCGATCGGCACAGACATCTGGCTGGCGCCCATCTCGGGCGGCACCGATTTCTGCGGCGCCTTTGTTGGCGGCAATCCGATGCTGCCGGTCCGCGCCGGAGAGATGCAATGCCGCCTGCTGGGCAATGCCGTGCGCAGTTATGACCCCTTTGGCAAAGAGCTGTTTGGTGAGGTCGGCGAGTTGGTCTGCACCGAGCCGTTGCCGTCGATGCCGTTGTTCTTTTGGGGCGATGATGACGGAACGCGGCTGCATGACAGCTATTTCGACAAATACCCCGGGATCTGGCGGCACGGCGACTGGATCGAGATCACACCTGAAGGTGGGTCTGTGATCTACGGCCGCTCTGACGCCACCATAAACCGCAAGGGTCTGCGCATGGGCTCGTCCGAGATCTATCAGGCGGTCGAGGGGCTGGACGAGGTCATGGACAGCCTGGTTGTTGATCTGGAGTTTCTGGGCCGCGACAGCTTTATGCCGTTGTTTGTGGTTGTGACCGAGGGTGTCGAATTGACCGATGCGGTGAAAGACAAGATCAATGGGTCCATCCGCGCCTCGGTCTCGGCGCGGTTTGTTCCCAACGAGATCATTCAAATTGCCGAAGTGCCGCGCACATTGTCGGGCAAGAAGCTGGAAGTTCCGGTGAAAAAGCTGCTACTCGGCGGTGATCCGGCCAAGGTGGTCAATCGGGATTCGATGGTGAACCCTGACAGTTTCGATGTCTTCATCGACTATGCCGCATCCCGGAACCTGAGTTGAGACGAGGCCCCCAATGACCGATGCTGAAACCAAACTGTTGGACCTGCTGAACATCGAGCGCCTTGAGGTCGACATGTTTCGCGGTGTCGGTTCCGGGGGTGAGACGCCGACGCGGATCTATGGCGGGCAAGTGATTGCACAAGCCCTGGCCGCAGCTTATCGCACCGTGCCTGATCGTCTTTGTCATTCGCTTCATGCCTATTTCATCCGTCCAGGCGATCCGTCCATTCCGGTGATCTATTCCGTGGATCGAGCGCGCGACGGCGGGAGCTTTACCACACGACGGGTGGTCGCCATCCAACACGGAAAGCAAATACTCAACCTGTCGGCGTCGTTTCATGTCGAAGACGAAGGGTGGGAATATCAGCATCCAATGCCGCAGGTTGACGGACCCGATGATCTGGAGACGCGTGAGGCCTATCGAGATCGCTATATCGACCGTATCCCGGAACAGCATCGGGCTGAGTTCCTGCGCCCGCGTCCCATCGAAATACGCGAAGTAGCCCCGCGTGACATGTTTGATCCCGAACCTGCAGACGATGTTCACCACCTGTGGTTTCGGATGGCGGCCGCCGCCGGAGCCGACCCGCAAATGCAGCACATTCTGCTGGCCTATGCCTCGGACATGGGGCTGCTCGGATCTGCGCTGCGTCCGCATGGGCTGAGTTGGCTAAAGGGGGAAGTGAACGGTGCAAGTCTGGACCACGCCATGTGGTTCCACGCGCCAATCCGGTTTCAGGACTGGCACCTTTATTCGATGGACGCGCCGTTTTCCGGACGCGGTCGGAGCTTCAATCGGGGATCCATTTTCAACAAGGATGGCACGTTGGTCGCAAGCGTCGCGCAAGAGGGCCTGATGCGCCCCAATCGCAAGTCTAAGTCTTGAGCGGCAGGGGCGCTCCCGCACCCGAGCGATCCTGGCTGCGCCAGCCCCGCTAACGGCCTTGGGCCGGGCGCCGCACGTCGCGCGGCGCGGTCCCGCTTGGGGCTTCTGGTTCGCCGCAGGCGCCAACCACCGAGCGAAGCGAGGCGCACGACTCCTTTCTGCCCAACGAGAGGAGGTGTCCCGCATGGGACACCGACAACGGGCGGGAGCGCTTTGCCTTTCAGTCCAACTTGCCGCCGAACTGACGATTCAGTTTGCGCATGCCACCCAACCAACGGTCGTAGTCCGCTGTTTTCATACGGATATAGTCCAGAACCTGAGGATGCGGCAGCACCAGGAAGGTTCCCTTGCGGATCGCATCGATACAGGCATCAGCCACGTCTTCGGGCTCTAGCATCCCATCCAAGGCAGCCACAGATTCCTCATGCCCGCGGGTCATTTCCGAGCGCACGGCCTGAGGGCACAGGACGGAAACACCGATGCCGTCGTCAGCGTGGCTCATTGCCAGCCATTCAGACAACCCGACCGAGGCGTGTTTGGTAACCCCATAGGGCGCGGCGCCCACCTGATTGAGAAGGCCAGCTGCTGACGCGGTGTTCAAAAGGTACCCGCCGCCACGTTCGATCATGCGCGGGATGACGTGCCGCGCGGCCCAAACCTGTGACATCACATTGATATCCCATATCTTTTGCCATTCGTCGTTGCTGGCATCCATACCGCCTAAGGTGAGGATGCCGGCGTTCGAGCAAAAGATGTCGATGGGACCGATCTCAGCCTCGACCTGCTCGACCAGAGCCTTGATGTCCTCTTCGACGCCAACATTGGTTGCGATTGCTACACCGCCGATCTCGGAGGCTACCTCTTGCGCGCCCGCAAGGTTCAGGTCCGAACATATGACTTTCCTGGCTTCGTTGGCGGCAAACCGCTGCGCCAGGGCGCGACCGATACCACTGGCTGCGCCTGTCACAACGACGATCTTATTTTCTACATCCATTTCAATATCTTCTCATGAGGTTTTCAGGTATTCAGGCCGAGCTCTGCAATGCACTGAGAGCGCAACGCGCGGCGATCGATCTTGTCGGTGGCGCCACGGGGCAGGGGTGTTGTTTGAATCCAAAGGTGTTCAGGTGTCTTGAACCGGGCAATGCGAGTTGAGAGGAACTCTGACAGGTCTTCAAGTGTGATCGTCATCCCGGATCGGGTTTGCACGGCAGCGCCCACGACCTCACCCAAACGCTCATGCGGCACGGGAAACGCACAAGATTCCAGAATGGCAGGATGTTGGTGCAATGCGCCTTCGACATCCAGACAGGCAATGTTTTCGCCACCCCGGATGATAATGTTCTTTTTCCGGTCAACGATGGTGATGATGCCGTCGGAATCTATGTACCCAAGATCGCCGGTCTTGAACCAACCGTCCTGCATAGCTTGGGAAGTTTCATCGAGTTTATTGATATAACACCGCATGTTACAGGGGCTTTTTACAGTCATTTCGCCGACTTCGCCTTGCGCAACGGGCTGTCCGTCATCATCAAGGAAAAGCATTTCTTGCAAAGGTGGGAACAGACGTCCGGCGGCGCCCGGTTGTGCAACATAATCTGCGCCTGACAGTCCGATTCCAATCGCGTTGGTCTCGGTCATGCCCCAGCCGGTCGCTATCTCAGCCAGTGGAAAAGCCTGCGCCAGGTCGCCAACCTGCGCCGCCGGGCGTTTTGCTCCACCGGCGACAACTTGTGCAAGGGTTTCAAGGCGTTTCCCGTTCTTCTGCGCAGCAAGCTGAATGTCGGCAGACTGGGTGGGAACGCCAACAAATCGGGTCACGCCTTCGGATTCGATCAGATTGACGGCTGTGTCAGCGTCCCATTTGTCCATCAACACAACCTTTGCCCCAGCCGGGAGGCTTAGGAGGAACCCGGGATGCGTGGCAGTGACATGAAACAATGGCGTCGTGATCATGGTCACGGGACGTGGTTTTTCCGCATTGGGGTCGTCGGGCGGGTTGATCAAAGGTGCGATTGCGGCTTGGACGAGCCAAGTGAATACGGCGTTCACGGCGCCGCGGTGCGTCAACGCCACACCTTTGGGATCACTGGTTGTGCCCGAGGAATACATGATCGCAAAATCGCTGTCGGGATCTATGTCGACAGTTGGCCATTCCGTGCGGGTCTCTACCTGCATCAGATCGTCAAAACTCGGGTGCGGTTGCGCATGTCCAGTGCCGATCAGCGTCAGCTCAAGCTCATCTTGCAAAGGCTGCAGTCGCTTGCTCCGTGTGTCATCAGCGAAAACAACTTTTGCATCAGTATCTTGCAGCGCATAGCGCAACTCTTCAGTTGTCCACCAGGCGTTGAGAAATACACAGGTTGCCCCGATCGAGCTGATGGCCATCATCAAGATCAGCAACTCAGGGCAATTGCTCATGGCTACCGCAACTCTGTCGCGGGGTTTGATGCCGAACCGATCCTGCAAAACATGCGTCATCTTGTTGATGTCGTTGCAAAATGCATCATAAGAATACCGTTGGTTTTGAAATACGAGGTATTCTGCCTTGCCGTCGTCCTGAGGTTCGCGGCTAGCTTGAAGCAGAGCGCGCAGATCAGTGGGGATGTTCTTGAATACCCGAAAGTTTACTCCGGCGACTTGTGCGGTTGTCGTTTCAAAAATCGCTTCTGTATTCAGGATGTGTTTGACAGCTTCCTCATAGGTCAGTCCTGTCATGTCCCGCTCACCGACACGTAAGTCATTTGACATTCCTCCCCAGAAGCCATGCAAGAGTTGTTGGGTAAATGAGTATTCGGTGAAAAGCGTAGTCGGGAAATCCAAATGTGCCAATATCTCGTGACGGAACGTTGCAGCTTGGTATCTTGTGCGAACAATCAATCTCTAAATGTAACATAATTCAGGTTATGAGATTAATGCTTGCTCAGCGGTGCGCGCTACCCCACAACTGCGACTCCTCTTACAAACCAGCAAATTATCTGAAGAACGGCCTACAGTGTTGGCGAAGATGAACTGCAGCGTTTCTACCGGAACATATTTTACTGGCGGTGCTTGAGCCAACGCCCCCGGTACCAGTTCGCAACGTCATGATCTTTCGATAGGTCAAGCGCAGCATCTGGAGTGTGATCGTGTTGCATGGGAAACATGCTGGTTCGTTTGGAAACGTTACGCGGCACAGAAAGTTAGCGCCGAGGGATCAGGAAACCGATGCGTCACCTTGATCTTTGTCCGAGAGATGCTTTTGCGAAGTATGGCAGGGCTTGGCCAACTACCCTACCCTAAACGATCAAAGAGAGACGCGGTGTATGTCACCAGATGTACACCTCCATCTCATCAGCTGAGATCGAATAACCTGTTTGGCCGAGATCGGTGGACGTCAGCTGCGTCCGCAACGTTCCGGTCACCCAAACCGGTTCCCATAGTCGATCCAATGGCCAGGGTTTCTCAGAGTTCACAACAACAAGTTGGTTGGCTGGAGGTGGCGGTGTGTGAATACATGCGCCAACATAGGGCACCAGCAAAAAATTAGTCACGCCATCGGCGCCGATGTCAAATGGAAGGATATAACCAGGCATCTTAATGTAGACACCGTTGAGAGCTTCGTTCAGCTTTGTGCTGTTGGCGTCGTAGATCGGGGCCCAAGTATCGTTGATTTCATCCAGCTCGCCCTCGCCGATGATTTCAGAATAGGGAATCCCTGGAGGAATGAGATCGTCCCACATGATTTCCCGAGGCGGCTCGGCCAAGACCGTGCGGGGTAATGCAGTGGCCGCAGCCAGTATCGATACAAAAGACCTTCGATTCAGCATTGTGCATCTCATTTTCAAGACTACGTTTTTACCATCATACCATCTGCTACAGACAGTCTGTAAGCCCGTATGGCAGGAACCAGGCTGACAATAACGCCAGCCCCTACAACAGCTAGTATGACACTTGCTTCGCGCAAGGTCGGCGCGTCAATGCTCAGCCAAATTCCAAAGGCCCCGTCGAAAATTGGTTGCGCGACCACAAGCCCGACATACAGCAAAGCCAGGCCGAATATTGCACCGGCGGTCGCGATCATCGCCGCTTCGATCACCAAAAGGCTGAGGATTGTCAGCGGCCGCGCGCCCATGGCTCTAAAGATCGCCATTTCCCGGCGGCGTTCATTTAGGCTGGAAAAGATGGTTGCCATCATGCCGATCAACGCGGTTACGACAACCATGGCAGACACTGCCAACAGCGCCGTTTCCGCGATGCCGACAATTCCCCAAAGCTCTTGTAGGGCAACACCAGGCAAGATCGCGAGCAAGGGCTCCTTGGGGTATTCGTTGACATAGCGTTGCAGGGCAAACGTCCGCAGCGGGCTTTCCACACCGACGAGCGCTGCTGTCACGGCCGTGGGTGTCAGATCCATTTTGCGGATCACGTCGGCAGGTGTTGATTGCCCAGACGTGTACGCACCGCTCTTCCAATCAACATGGATCGCCTCCATCGCTTCCAAGCTGACGATGACCGTTCGGTCCACCGGAGTTCCCGTTTTGGCCAAGATGCCCGACACGCGAAATGGTTGGTCTTTGTGTTCCACAAAGGATGCCAAGCCATGAGCCACTACAATGGGGCTATCCGCAGTGTAACCCAGAGAATTGGCCACATCTGCCCCAATGACCGCATCAAAGAGATCATCCATAATGACGCCATCGGCCATCTCAAGGGATCGGCCTTGTCGGTATTTGTAGTGTTGAAAGAAATCTTTGGTCGTTCCCATGACACGGAATTGCCTGTGGCTGTCGCCCAGGGAAATCGGCACGATCCATTCAACACCTGGGTGCCCTGCTATGTCCTGATAACTTTCCCAAGTGACATTGTTTGTGGCGTTGCCAATACGGAACACCGAATACAGCAAAAGCTGCACCGAGCCAGACCTCGCTCCGACGATCAGGTCCGTTCCCGAGATCGTATCGGCAAAGCTCACTTTCGCCCCGGTGCGAACCTTTTCAACCCCAAGATACAGCGCCACCGACAGGGCGATAGCAAGGACGGTCATCCCAACCGTCAGCGCACGGGCAACAAGAGAGGCGACAGCGAGGCGAAGGATCATGCGACGGCCCGCTCTATCTGCGCGATCTCTTCCATGCGCACGACGCGATCGAAACGCTCTGCCAACCTCGGGTCGTGGCTTACCATCAAAAGCGTGGTTTCATGCGCTGAGGTTTGTTGGAAAAGAAGATCGAGAAAGGCAGCCTGGCTGTTTGCATCAAGGGCTGATGTTGGTTCATCTGCAATGATCAAGTGTGGGTGACCGATCAAGGCGCGCGCCACAGCGACCCGCTGTTGCTGGCCAACGCTGAGCGTGTGCGCCTTTGCGGTGAACACGTCCTTTGGCAGTCCAAGTTCCGAACACAACGCCGCCGCTGCGGCTTTGGCATTGCCTGCCCGTTTGCGACGCCCTGGCGCGAACTGCAGAGGCAGCAGAATATTGTCTGCAACAGTTCCAAAAGGCAGAAGATTGAACTGCTGAAAGATCACACCTATGTTTTCGGCACGGAACCTGTCACGGGCGCCGCCTGACAGCCTGGTGACATCTGTACCCGAGATCCGGATTTTACCCATGTTTGGCAGAATGGTGCCGCAGATCAGCGACAAGAGCGTGGATTTTCCAGAACCGCTTTCACCAAGGAGCAACACCGTTTCACCCCGCTTGAGAGCAAACTCCCGCAGCGACAGAGTAAACCTTGCCCGTCCGGGCCAATGAAAGCTGACTTCCGAGAGTTCTAGGACTGTAGCTTCCACTTCAGAACAGGTTCCGCAATTCGAGCGTTGGTGCAACGCGTTCAACGTCATAGGTTTGGGCGCTATTGTCGGTGATGACTTGAACCTCCATACCGCGCGCGCCTGTGTAGACAGCCATTGATTAACCGTAGTTCTTCATCGAACCTAAGGCGTCATCTTGTTGCACAGCCGCCCGAGTTTTTATGACAGAGTCCTCGGTGATTGTCAGTTGGCAATTTTAGCAGTTTCCAAAAGCTTGCAACGACAAAGCCCGGGATCGCTCCCGGGCTTGTGGTTGACAGATATCAGTAGAACGCTTGCAGTCCGGTCTGGGCACGACCAAGGATCAGCGCGTGCACGTCGTGGGTTCCCTCGTAGGTGTTGACCGTTTCCAGGTTCACCATGTGACGGATGACCTGGAATTCCAGGCTGATACCGTTGCCGCCGTGCATGTCGCGGCTTTGGCGTGCGATTTCCAATGCCTTGCCGCAGTTGTTGCGTTTGACGATCGAGATCATTTCTGGCGCTGCGTTGGCTTCGTCCATCAGGCGTCCCACCCGCAGGCTTGCTTGCAAGCCCAGAGAGATTTCGGTCTGCATGTCGGCCAGCTTGCGCTGAAACAGCTGCGTTTGCGCCAGCGGACGGTTGAATTGATGCCGGTCGAGCCCGTATTGACGTGCGCCGTGCCAGCAGGCCTCGGCCGCGCCCATCACACCCCAGCTGATGCCATAACGCGCTCGGTTCAGACAGCCGAACGGGCCTTTCAGGCCTTGCACGTGCGGCAACAGTGCATCTTCGCCCACTTCGACGCCGTCCATCACGATTTCACCGGTGATCGACGCGCGCAGGCTCATCTTGTTTTCAATCTTGGGGGCGCTCAGACCCTTGGTGCCCTTTTCCAGGACAAAGCCGCGGATCTTGCCGTCATGTGCGTCGGATTTGGCCCAGACCACAAAGACGTCGGCAATCGGTGCGTTCGAGATCCACATCTTGGTGCCGGTCAGACGATAGCCGCCGTCGATCTTCTCGGCGCGGGTTTTCATGCCCGCCGGGTCAGAGCCTGCATCCGGTTCGGTCAGGCCAAAGCAGCCGATGAACTCGCCGCTGGAGAGTTTCGGCAGGTATTTGTTGCGCTGCTCTTCGCTGCCATAGGCATAGATCGGGTACATCACCAGCGAGCTTTGCACCGACATCATCGAACGATAGCCGCTGTCGACGCGCTCGACCTCGCGCGCAACCAGACCATAGCTGACATATCCCGAGCCGAGGCCACCGTATTGCTCGGGGACGGTCACGCCCAACAGGCCCATTTCGCCCATTTCGCGGAAGATCTCGGGATCTGTTTGCTCGGTCTGGAACGCCTCGGTGACGCGCGGCTGTAGTTTTTCCTGCGCATAGGCACGGGCACTGGCGGCGATCATGCGTTCGTCTTCGTTCAGCTGATCGTTCAGGCGGAATGGGTCTTCCCAATCGAATTTGCCCAGATCAGGTGCATCTTTGGCGCGAAGGGTCGGTTTGGTCAGTGGGGCGTTCATGGCACATCTCCAGTTTGGAATTGCGCACACCCTACCCTGAGAAAAGCTCAAAAAACAGCGAGACTTTCGCATTTTTTCATGACAAAAACGCATACATGAGCATGTCGCATCGGTTTCTCCCCTCTATTTCCTCGCTGCGCGCACTGGAAGCGCTTGACCGTTTGGGGTCCGCATCCGCCGTCGCGGATGAGATGTCGTTGACCCAAGGTGCCGTCAGTCGTCAGCTGCAGGGGTTGGAGCAGCACCTGGGAGTCGAGTTGATCCAGCGGGATCGCAAGCGTTTGTCGATCGCGCCCACTGCACAGGATTATGTGACCGAGGTCAGGCAGGCGTTGAACCAGATCGCCCAAGCCTCGCTGCGGTTGCAAGTGGCACCAGTTGGGGGAACACTGAACCTGGCGATCCTGCCGACATTTGGAATGCGGTGGCTAATGCCGCGTCTGCCCGAATTTGCACGGCTCTACCCTGAAATCACGATCAACATGGCCACCCGCCTAGAAGCGTTCAACTTTGCGCAAGAACCCTTTGATGCAGCAATACATTTTGGTGTTGGGGATTGGCCGGATACGGACAACTTGTTGCTGCGCACCGAACGCGTATTGCCTGTTTGCGCCCCCTCTTTGATCCAAGCAAAGACCCCACAATCGCCCAAAGATCTGCTGCGTCTGCCGTTGCTGCACATCCAGACCCGACCAAACGCCTGGCAGGATTGGCTGGAACAAAACGGCGTATCGCTCAGCGCACCCTTGCCCGGCACCATGTATGATCAGTTTTCAACGATCACGCAGGCAGCCTTGCATGGGCTTGGGGTCGCCTTGATCCCGGATTACCTCGCCGAACAAGACTTGGCGACAGGGCGCCTGGTGGCTTTGCACCCTCAGGCGATTGAAACCAAGGGCGCTTATTACCTGGTCTGGCCGCGCACAAAATCACGCGACCAGTCCTTGATGGAGTTTCGGCATTGGCTGGCCTCCAAGGCACAGCCCGAAGACGACCTGCCCCGTTAACCCAAAGCGTAGCCTGCACCACGAACGGTCCGCACTGGATCAGATCCGCCATGCTGGGTCAGAGCCTTGCGCAGACGACCGATGTGAACGTCCACTGTGCGGGTGTCGACATAGATGTCCCGCCCCCAGACACGATCCAGAAGCTGCTCGCGGCTCCAGACACGGCCGGGCTTTTCCATGAAGGTGGACAGCAGGCGGAACTCGGTCGGGCCCAGTTTCAACGGCTTTTCATCGCGACTGACCTTGTGGGTCTCGGCGTCCAGGATGATGTCGTCGAACTCCAGCCGGATACCAACGGTGGCCGGACGTACACGACGCAATTGCGTGCGTACGCGGGCCATCAGTTCCACCACGGAATAGGGTTTGACCACATAGTCATCCGCACCCGTTTCCAAGCCGCGCACCTTGTCGACCTCCTCGGATCGGGCGGACAGCATGATGATCGGGATCGAGCGTGTTTCGGGCCGGGTTTTCAGCCGCCGACAGACCTCGATGCCGCTCAGGTTTGGCATCATCCAGTCCAGAACAATGATGTCCGGGCTGTCTTCGTCTACCAACAGCAGCGCCTCGTCGCCATTTTCGGCCTTGGAGACGCGAAACCCTTCGGCTTCGAGGTTGTAGGCCAGCACTTCGCGCTGCGCCAACTCGTCTTCGACAACCAAAACAGTGGGTTGATCGGCAGACATGCTCCCTACCCCTCTGTCACGACAGATGTGGTATCCGCTTTCGGGCGCGCCTCTTCGGGTCGAGCGCCGGTCACCAGATAAACCACCTGTTCGGCGATCGAGGTAACATGGTCGCCCATCCGCTCGATATTTTTGGCGATGAAATGCAGATGCATGCACGAGGTGATGTTGCGCGGATCTTCCGCCATGAAGGTCAGGAATTCGCGGAACAGCGCATTGTACATCTGGTCAACCTCGTGGTCGCGATTGATCACGTCCTGGGCCAGTTCGGCGTCGCGCTGGATATAGGCATCCAGTGCGTCCTTGAGCATCAGCTCGACCTCGCGCGCCATGCGGCGCAGGGCAGCGGCGCTGTCGTTGACGGGTGGGGATTGCACCAGCACACCGGTGCGCTTGGCGATGTTCTTGGAATAATCACCGATGCGTTCCAGGTTGCCGGACACCTTGAGCACGGACAGAACCAGTCTCAAGTCGCCCGCAGTTGGGGCTCGCAAGGCGATCAGGCGCGCAGTTTCCTCGTTGATCAGATCCTCGAGCGCGTCGATGGCCTTGTCACCAGCGCGAACCTCTTGGGCCAGCTCCTCGTCGCGGGTTTCCAGCGAACGGGCCGAGCTCATGATGGCGGCTTCGACCAGCCCACCCATCTTCATGATATTGGCCTGGATGGCCTCCAGGTCGCGGTCGAACGCGGAAGCGATATGTTGTTCGGTCGTGTTCATGAAGGTGTCCTCAGCCGATCCGTCCGGTGATGTAGCTTTCAGTGCGCGGGTCTTCCGGGTTGGTAAAGATCTGCCCGGTCTCGCCGAACTCCACCAGGTTGCCCAGGTGGAAAAAGGCTGTCTTTTGGCTGACGCGCGCGGCCTGTTGCATCGAGTGGGTCACGATGACCACCGAATAGCGCTGGCGCAGCTCGTCGATCAGCTCTTCGACCTGTGCGGTTGCGATCGGGTCCAAGGCCGAGCATGGCTCGTCCATCAGCAAAACCTCAGGCTCGGTCGCAACGGCGCGAGCAATGCACAGGCGCTGCTGCTGGCCACCCGACAGGCCGGTGCCGGGCGCGTCGAGGCGATCCTTGACCTCATCCCAGATTGCACCGCGGCGCAGGGATTTCTCGACGATCTCGTCCAGATCAGCCTTGTTCCTGGCCAAACCGTGAATTCGTGGGCCATAGGCCACGTTGTCATAGATAGACTTGGGGAACGGGTTCGGTTTCTGAAACACCATTCCCACTTTGGCACGGAGCTGCACCGGGTCGACCCGCTTGTCATAGATCTCTTCACCGTCCAGCTTGAACGACCCCATGACACGAGCGATGTCGATGGTGTCATTCATGCGGTTCAGGCAACGCAGGAAGGTGGACTTGCCGCAGCCGGACGGGCCAATGAATGCGGTGACGGTCTTGTCTTCGATGTCGACATTCACATCTTTGATGGCATGCGTGTCGCCATAGTAGACTTGGCAATCGCGACATTCGATCTTGGTGGCTTTGCTTTCCACGGCATTGTCCTTGTGTGTCTGCGTATCAAACATGGGTTCGATCCTAACTTTTTACCAGCGGCGCTCAAAGCGGCGACGCAGAATGATGGCGACGGCGTTCATGATCAGCAGGAACACCAGCAGAACGATGATCGCACCGGATGCGCGCTCAACAAACGCAGGGTCCGCGCGTTGGGTCCAGTTGTAGACCTGAACCGGCAACGCAGCAGCAGGTTCAAAGAACCCCTCGGGCGGGGCACTGGGGTATTCGCGCACAAAGGCGACCATACCGATCAGCATCAGCGGAGCTGTCTCGCCAAGCGCCTGCGCCAGACCGATGATGGTCCCGGTCAGAATGCCCGGCATGGCCAGCGGCAGAACGTGGTGGAAAACGGCCTGCATTCGGGAGGCGCCCACACCCAACGCGGCATCGCGGATCGACGGCGGAACCGCCTTGAGCGAGGCGCGCGTGGCGATAATGATCGTCGGCAAGGTCATCAGCGTCAGCACCAGACCGCCCACAATCGGGGCCGACTGAGGCAGGCCAGCGAAGTTGATGAAAATCGATAGGCCCAGGATACCGAACACGATGGATGGAACCGCAGCGAGATTGGAAATGTTCACCTCGACCAGATCCGTGAACCGGTTCTTTGGCGCAAATTCCTCAAGATAGATCGAGGCTGCAACACCAATGGGGAGTGTCAGGCACAGCACGATGATCATCATGTAGAACGATCCCAGGATCGCCACGCCCAGACCAGCCGCCTCGGGGCGGTTCTCGGACGCGTCCGCCATGGTCAGGAAACCCCAGTTCCACGAGGTTTTCAGCAGGCCTGCCTCTTTCAGTTGATCCGCCAGTTGCAGCTGCTCGGGCGAGATGTTGTTGTCGATTTCGGCGGATTCCATCGTCACCCGGCCCTTGTAGTAGCCATCGATACGGCCCGAGGCGAGGAACTTGAACTCCACCGTTTGACCCACGCGGTTCACATCGGCGCGGACATAGCGGCGCAGATCAGCGGCCCCCTCTTTCGAGATCAGCGCAGCCGCCTTTTTGGCGGTCAGGCCATCAACCGCAATCCCGTCTTCTTCGGCCAATTTCTCGAACGAGGCGACAATCAGGGGCGCGTAGCCAAACGTTGTGACCTTGCGGATTTCTTCAGGATCTCCTGTGCCCTTTTTGTCCAGCTTGGCGGGGTCCAGATAGACCTCAAGCGTGATGAACGTCTGAAAGAAGGCCGAAGAGCCGTTGTAGAGGATCGAGCTGACCAGCCCCACCAGCGCCATTATGGCGACAACGATGGCAGCGACGCCATAGCCCCGGAAGCGGGCCTCGGCCGCGTTGCGGCGGCGGGTTCTGTCATCAGCGGCCAGAAGCGAGGTGGCGTGCTTGGTCGTGGGCGATGCGCCGGACGAGGTTGCGTCGGTCATTCGTACTGCTCCCGGTACTTACGGACGATGTAAAGCGCCAGGACGTTCAGCCCCAACGTGATGACAAAAAGGGACAGGCCAAGGGCAAAGGCCACCAGAGTTTCGGGGCTTTCGAACTCAGTGTCCCCGGTCAGCTGGCTGACGATCTTGACGGTGATGGTTGTCATGGCTTCGAACGGGTTGAGTGACAGCTTAGCCGCGGCCCCTGCCCCCATGACCACGATCATCGTCTCGCCAATGGCGCGCGAAGCCGCCAGCAGGATTGCGCCAACAACACCCGGCAAAGCCGCAGGCAAGATCACTTGCTTGACGGTCTCGGACTGGGTTGCGCCCAGGCCGTAAGACCCGTCGCGCATGGATTGCGGCACAGCGTTGATCACGTCATCGGACAGCGACGACACAAACGGGATCAGCATGATGCCCATGACAAGGCCAGCAGTCAGGACCGAAGACGACGATGTCCCAAGACCCAAAGGCTGAGCGAAGTAGTCACGCAACAAGGGACCAACTGTGATCAGCGCAAAGAGACCGTAAACAATTGTGGGAATGCCGGCCAGAACCTCGACCATCGGTTTGACGATGGATCGCACCCGGTTGCTGGCATATTCGGACAGGTAAATCGCAACCATCAAGCCGATGGGCACGGCAAAGAGAAGCGCCACAAATGACACGTAAAGCGTACCCCACAGCAACGGGAAGATGCCCAAGTCCGAACCGCCACTGAACTGCGGGTTCCAGGTCAGGCTGAAAAAGAAGTCCTTGGCTGGGTACAGGCCAAAGAACCGCACGGTTTCGAACACCAGCGAAAAAATGATGCCAACGGTGGTCAGGATGGCCACCAGGCTTGCCACGATCAACAGCGCCTTGATCGCACGCTCGGAAACGTTACGGGCGCGATAATCTGGGTGGATGCGCTTGACGGAAACGAGGAAACCAGCAGCCGCAATCAAGATAACAACACCGGCCATCAACAGGCCAAGCGTCCCTTTGATCTGACGGTATTCCTTGGCCACGGTCAGGATGTTCTGCTCGACGGCCGAGGCCAGCGCGATACCGGCGCTGCCAAGCATGGCGCGCACGTCGGTGTTGTCGGTCGTCATCGAGGCGATCTGCGTCTCGGACACGATGCCCTTTTCCAAGGCCGTGTTCAGACCAGAGGCGACGCGGCGAACATCGGACATGACCAAGCTGCGCGAGCTGCCTTCGGCGATGTCGGTGTCGCTGATCATGTCAGAGATCTGGCCGTCGATGTAAAGCGGCTGAAACAGCAACCAGCCAATCATCACCAAAAGCGCAGGCACGGCCGTAAACAGAAACACTGTCTGACCATAGTAACCTGGAAGCGAATGAAGCCCGCGGGCGTCTCCGCCTGCGGTGCTGATCGCGCGAGAGCGACCAATGACAAAGCCAATCGCGGCTAGGGCCACAACGACAAGAAGGACAAGACCTGCGTTCATGGGAGCTCCAACGCGGAAGTCAAAGGGAAGAAAGTGAAAAAAGGTGGCGCCGTGAATACGGCACCACCCTGTCAGTCAAGTGCCGATCAGTTCGACAGAGGGGCCATCGGGGTGCCGTTGGCAACCATTTCCTGAGTCTTGGCCAGCTCGGGGTCCGAAACCAGACCATAGTCAGCCAGCGGGCCATCGGGGCCTGCCATGTCGTCGCTCACGAAGAAGTCGACATATTCCTGCAGGCCAGGGGTCACACCCAGGTGCGCTTTCTTGATGTAGAAGTACAGCGGGCGCGAAACCGGATACTCACCCGAGGCAACGGTCTCGGTCGAGGGGGTGACGTTGTCCATGGTGGCAACAACCAACTTGTCGGTGTTGTTCTGGTAGAACGACAGACCAAAGACGCCGATGGCTTCGGGGTTGGCCGCCAGACGCGACAGGGTCTCGGTATAGTCGCCGTCGATGTCGACCGAAACGCCGTCGGTGCGCAGAGAGTGACAGGCTTTCTTGGCTGCTTTCTTGTCGCCGCCGTTGGCTTCTTTGAAGATGTCCATGGCGCCGGTTGCTTTACAGCCTGCTTCCAGAACTTTCTTGTCGAACACTTCGCGGGTGCCGTGCTTGGTGCCCGGGATGAACGCCAGGATGTTCTGTGCGGGCAGGTCGCCGTTCACGTCCGACCACTGGGCGTTCGGGTTGTCGACCAGCTTGCCGTCAACCACAACCTGCTTGGCAATGGCGTTGAACCAGTCAGCGGGCGAAAAGGCAAACGAGGGGCCGTTGATGTCCGATGCGAAGACGATGCCGTCGTAGCCAAAGCGCACTTCGATGATCTCGGTCACGCCATTGGATGCACACAGGTCAATGTCCGACTGCTTGATGCGCGAGGACGAGTTGGCGATGTCGATGGTGTTGGGGCCAACGCCTTCACACATTTTCTTGCGGCCTGCACCCGAACCGCCACCTTCGACAACCGGTGTCGGGAAGTCAAAGTTTTCGCCGAAAGCTTCGGCCACGATCGACGCGTAAGGCAGAACGGTGGACGAGCCTGCAACCTGAACGTTGTCACGTGCGTATGCGGTGGTGGCAGAAACGGCAGCAATGGCGATGGCCGATGCAGAGAGTTTCACGAAGGACATTCTATGTCTCCTGATGAACAAAACTTGGGTCGATCACCCCCATGATGATCTTGCCGCGACTCGTAAGCGGCTTTGGTGAGGCTTTTGTGACAGGTATGTAACAGCTGTATGACAATGGCAGTTTTGTGACGGATTTTTTCTGCGGTGCAGAATGGCGTCAACTGCGGTCGTTTTTCTGATCCGAGGCCATCACCGCAGCAATTTCTGCGCCAGGCATTGCCTGAGCGGTGTAAGAAAACGTACCCGTTTCAAGGACTTCCTTGCCTGCGCTCTGGATTGCACCCAAGGCCGCCCGGGCAAATGATCCACCTACACTGACCCGGCGAACCCCGGCATCTGCCAGTTCTTGCACCGAAAAAAACGGGGGCCTCAGCCCCATGACAACGTTAACAGGCTTGTTCACTTCGTTACAAACGGTGCGGATTGCATCCAGGTCCGGCAGACCCGGGGCGTAAAGAACATCGGCCCCGGCTTCGGCAAAGGCCTGCAACCGTCTGATGGTTTCGCCCATGTCGGGACGATCCCACAAATGCCCCTCAGCCCGCGCGGTCAGCAAAAATGGTAGATCCCGAGACGTCTCGGCCGCCGCGCGTACGCGATCAACGGCGTGTTCAAACTCAAAGATCGGATCGTCGGGATTGCCGGTGGCATCTTCGATGGAACCACCCACCAAGCCGATAGCGGCGGCTTGTCGAATGGTCTCGGCACAGTTTGCCGGATCATGGCCAAACCCATCCTCAAGGTCTGCCGTGACGGGCAGATCGCTGGCCGCCACGATTTCGCGGGCGTTGTCCAGGATCTCGGCGCGGCTCAATCCGCAGATGCCATCGACCTGACCCCGCGAAAAGGCAAATCCCGCACTGGTGGTCGCAAGCGCCGGAAACCCGATGGCGGTCAATAGCCGGGCCGTACCCCCATCACAGGCATTTGCGACCACAAAGGCGCCCGGCGCCTCATGGAGTTTTTGAAACGTCTGAAACTTGTGTTGTGTGTCCATGTTTTTGCCCTCACTCAAAACCCGATGACATGAGTTTGCTGACGCAAGAACAAAATGGCAACACACTTAACGCGGCAGAATGACGGTAAAGGTGGTCCCCTGCCCCAGTTCGCTTTCTACGCGCAGCCGCCCGCGGTGGCGGTTGACGATGTGTTTGACGATGGCCAGGCCCAGGCCGGTGCCACCCAACTCGCGCGAGCGATGGCTGTCGGCGCGGTAGAACCGTTCGGTCAGGCGTGGCAGGTGCACGGGATCGATCCCCGGACCATGGTCAATCACCTGCACCCGAGCAGACGGGCCGCGGACTGCCACGTCGCGCTCCATCTCGATCAGTTTGATGTCGACACGCCTGCCGCTGCCTCCGTATTTGATCGCATTCTCGATCAGGTTGGTGAACACTTGGCGCAGCTGATCGGCATCCCCCATAACCAAGACCGGCGCGTCGGGCGCTTCGAGGTTCAGCCTCACACCTGCGTCCTGCGCCAAGGGGCGGATTGAATGAATGGTCGAGGTGATCTGCGCCGTCAGGTCCAGCTCTTCTTTGGGCCGCACTCGCTCTTCGCTTTCGACCCGGTTCAGGGACAGCAGATCGCCCACCAACCGGTTCATCCGGCTGGCTTCGCCGTCCATGATTTCCAAGAACCGTTCGCGGGCACCTGCGTCGTCCTTGGCCGGGCCGCGCAAGGTTTCGATGAACCCCATCAGTGCGGTCAGCGGCGTGCGCAGCTCGTGGCTGACATTCGCGACGAAATCACGACGCATCTGATTGGCTTGCTCTAAGTGGGTCACATCCGTGAAACTGACCACCACTGCTCCGCCTTGCACGGCACCCACACCGCGGACATAGCGGCAATTCACAATGAATGTCGTGTCTTGCGCACCGTCGTTGGACAGATACCGGGTCTCGGTCGGATCTTTGGAAACCAGGCTCTTCTCGATGGCCTCGATGATCTGCGGTTGGCGCAGCAGCGTGGCAAAGTGGCGGCCGACGATGTTTTGGCCGAACATCGCACGCGCCACGCCGTTGGCGCCAATCAGACGCTCGGATTGATCGACCAACACGGCCGGCAACGGGATCGCTTCGACAAAGTCAGGGATAAATTCGTCTGACATGAAATTACTCATAACATCTATTGGGCCTTTGCCTGTCCCTACATCTCAACTGTAACACCTATGCGGCATTTTCCCTGCTTTGCCTTCAACCCGCGGGCGTCATGGTGTCGCGAAACCGGCGCATGTTCTCTTGGTAGTGCTGCGCACTCATGGTGATGCGTTGCGCGTTGGCCTCATCAATCTCGCGCACGACCTTACCTGGCGCGCCCATGACCAGAGAGTTGTCGGGAATTTCCTTGTTCTCGGTGATGAGCGCCCCGGCCCCGATCAGGCAGTTCTTACCGATTTTGGCCCCGTTCAGGATGGTCGCGCCCATGCCGATCAGGGTGTTGTCGCCAATGGTGCAGCCGTGCAGCATGACCTTGTGCCCGATGGTGCAGTTTTTGCCGATGGTCAGGGGAAACCCAGCGTCGATGTGCATGACGCAGTTCTCCTGCACGTTGCTGCCCTCGCCCACACGGATCTCTTCATGATCGGCGCGGATTGTGCAGCCGAACCAGACGCTCGATCCGGCCTCGAGCACGACTTTGCCGATCAGGTTGGCGTCCGGGGCGACCCAGGTGTCTTCGTGGATGTCCGGCGTGTGATCGCCCAGGGCATAGATGGTCATGACAGCTCCTCGAACTCGGTTTGCAGAGTACGCACATGGCGTTGCAGCGCGGGCTGCTGGATGCGGCGCATGCGCTCTGCCTCGATAATGGTTTTCAGCTTGGCTTCGGTGTCGTCCAGATCATCGTTGATCAGGACATAATCGTAATAGCCCCAGTGGCTGATCTCGTCCCAGCTTTTGAGCATCCGCTTGCTGATCACGTCGTCACTGTCCTGCGCCCGCGTTTCCAGGCGCCGACGCAACTCACGGATTGACGGCGGCAGGATGAAAATAGACAGTGCGTGCTTGCCCAGATCCGAATTTCGGATCTGGATCTCGCCTTGCCAATCGACGTCAAAGAGCACGTCCTGCCCCGACACGATGGTGTCGCGCACCGGACCCGCGGGCGATCCATAGAAATTGCCGAACACGTGGGCATGTTCCAGCATCTCGCCATCCATAACCTGCTGTTTGAATTCATCCTCGGTCTGAAAGAAGTATTCGCGCCCATGTTCCTCGCCCGGACGCGGTGCCCGGGTTGTGGCTGAGATCGAGAATTTCAGGCTTTCGTCCCAGGCCATGAGACGGCGGGCGAGCGTGGATTTACCGGCCCCCGAAGGGGACGACAGAATGATCAAGAGGCCCCGGCGATCTTGCATGGTGTTCTCTTTCGTTTCGTTATTCGACATTTTGAACCTGCTCGCGCATCTGGTCGATCACGGCTTTCAGCTCCAGTCCCACGGCGGTCAGCTCGGTGTTCTGCGCCTTTGAGCAGAGCGTGTTGGCTTCGCGGTTGAATTCCTGCATCAGGAAATCCAGCTTGCGGCCCACGGCCCCGTTCTGTGCCAGCAGATCCCGCGCGGCAGCGACGTGGGCTTTCAGGCGGTCGATCTCTTCTGTGACGTCCGATTTGACGGCGATAAGGGCCAACTCTTGTGCCACGCGGTCGGCATCGGCCCCGTCGGTGTTGTCCAACACGCGCGCCAAATTGGTCTTGAGTGTCTCGGCCACTTGCGCGGTGCGCGCCTCGGCCAAGCCAGCTGCTTGAGCCGTCAAGGTTTCGACGGTGTCCAGCTGACCGTTCAGGATGCTGTGCAGCGCCTGCCCTTCGGTGCCGCGCATTTGCAGAAATGCTGCAACCAGGTCAGAAAACTCGGATTTCATTTGCGCAACAAGCGGTGCGGGATCGTCGTCGCCCGTGCTGACCTCGAGCATGCCGCGCAAGGCCAACAGGTCGGACGCCTTGGACGGGGCCAAAGTGACACCACGCTGCATCGCGCGGTCTTCGATCTCGGACAGGGCCGCCAATGCGGTGTCCAACGCGGCAGAGTTCAGCTGCAACCCGCCGGTTTCCTCGGCACGGCTGACACGCAGTGACACCGTCACGCTTCCACGCGCGACCGATTTTGGCAGATCGGCACGCAGCGCAGCCTCAAGCCCTTCGAGCCAGTCCGGAACCCGGATACGCAGATCCAACCCCTTGGAGTTCACGCTGCGCAATTCCCAGGCCCAACTGTGGGGCCCACGTTCTCCGCGTGCGGATGCAAAGCCTGTCATCGATCTGATCATACGTGTTCTACCTCGCAGCGATCCCTATACGTGGTCGCACCTAATGCCATAGGGGGTGTCAGGGCAAGACCTGGCGGCGCGCGCGGGGGCGCCAAGACCGCAAAACAAGGGCGATCTCCCGCTTGTTAAGAACAACTTCGGGGATGTTAACCATTCGTTAAAGATTTGCTCCAAAATTGACTCAACCCATGCCAGATTAACTTTTGGGTAACCTGTTGTGCTGCTGTGCGAAGTCCAAATCGCCCCAGCCGACACGAAAAGGAACAATGGCATGCGGCGCTTTTTGGGTGATACGTTGAGTGACAAATTGGAGAAGGTGGTTTCGATGGACCGGTTTCGCAGTGGACGCAGCCTGTCTCCCCTCCGTCAAGCCGAGGCCTATTGGTCTGCGCTGCGCACCGATGATGATGTGCCGCTGCGCTCTGCCATTGATCCGCGTGGATTGGAAAACATCCTGCCTTACGCCTTCATTCTGGAACGCATCGCGCCGGGCGTGGCCCGGTTTCGGCTGGCCGGTCAGCATCTGACCGAACTGACCGGGATGGAAGTGCGCGGCATGCCCTTGACCGCCCTGTTCACCAGTGCGGCGCGTGCCGAAGTAGGTGCCGTTCTAGAGCATATGTTCGACACCCCCGCCGTCGCCGAACTGGATCTGATTGCTGAACGCCGCTTTGCACTTAGCCCGCTAGAGGCGCGGATGGTCCTGCTGCCGCTCAAGAGCGATTTTGGCGACACCAGCCGTGCGTTGGGTGTCCTCGTCGCCGAAGGGGAATTGGGAAAACGGACCTCGCACAGCTTTGACGTGACCCGGTCCCAGCTGCGCGACCTGAACGGCGAACACACGGTGCCACCTGCAGTGGTCGAAGAAGTTCCCGGGCTTGCAGAAGAGCCAGCCAGCTTTGACGGTGCACCGCATCTACGCCTGGTGGCCTCACGCGACGAGGTGTGAGCTGTCTGAGGCGCAGTTGTCTCAAAAGAAGCGGTAAAGGAACTCGCTGGAATTTGGGAAAGCGCCCTGCAAACCCTTTATTGGGCGCGGATCAGTGTTTCCTCTCCATCCCAGGCGTACGACACCGTGCACTATGCCAACTCGATGTGAATTTTGAGAAAGAATGACAACAATTAGAAATTGATCATATTTCATTTTTGATAAACTTAGGGGAGATTACTTATGCGCGATGCGATTCAAACCGGGGGGATGATCGCATTCGCAAAAGCTACTTTTGACGGAGATCCCATTGGAATTACTGTTATTGTTATCTGTGTTGGGTTTGGGCGCAGCGACTACGGCCATGCTCGACGAAGATGATCCGCTGCGCGCGGAACCTGACGCGCCAGAAGACCCTACAGATTCCTTGCCCAAGGACGACCCGCTCACCCTTATCGGAACCCAAGGCCAGAGTGACACGCTGACCGGCGGGAGTGGCGATGATACGCTAAGCGGCAATCCTGAAGAAACTGACATCCTGATTGGGGGTTCGGGCGACGATCATTTCGATGTTTCGCATGGCAACACCGCAACTGGCGGCGAAGGGGCAGATCGGTTTGCCCTGGATGTCTCGCACCGCTTCAACGATGAAACCCCGACCAGCCGGATTACCGATTTTGATCCCACACGGGATCAACTGGTTTTGGAAGACTTCGACACTGAAATTCACGTGGTTCCGCTGACGGATGAAGACGGGTTGGGACTTGTTTCGCGGAATGGTGAATTGTTGCTCACCCTTCCTGGCGTGACCGAGTTGCCAGGGGGTTCGGTGGTCTTCGAAGCCGAGATCCGCGATGATGATGACTCCTTTAGGGGGCCGCTGCACGATTTTGAACTTCGAATGGCGGACGACAGCGAAATTGAGATAACAGAGCCGGAACAAGGAGATCCCTATCAATTCCTGCTGGCCGGAGAAGGTGACAACAGAATTGAGGTGTTGTCAGACGCCTCTATCGTGAATGGCGGTGCGGGGAACGATGTAATCATTGTCACGGGCGATGGCGAAACCGCCCTGCCCGACAGCATCGTGCAGGACCGCGGGGATGACGACCCGCGTTATTGGAGCCTGCCGCACGACAATGAGGTCATCCAGCACAATCTTTATGGTGGCGAGGGCAACGATACGATCATCTTCTCGGCCGCTGAAAGCCATGGCTATATCGACACCTTTGGTGACGCGTCAGCAGACCTGGTTCGGATCGATGCTGCCAGGGATGTGGTGGTTCACGCCGGTGAAAACGACACCGTGATGGGGACTGATGGAGCCGAACATATGCACGTCGCGGTCGATGGCGCCGGTGTGGTCGAGGGTAGTGCAAGCAGTATGACCGTCTGGGCCACAGGTGAGAGCACGGTGAACGGCGGGTCCGGCAACGAGGCGCTGCTCGGCCGGGATGGGGCGCAAACGCTTTCTGGCGGCGCAGGCAACGATATCATCCATGGTAGCCAGGCGTATGGTTTCCACGGAAATCACAGTGACGATGCGAGAAAATTCCAGGATGACGCAGCCGACACGCTGGATGGGGGTACCGGCGATGATCACATGTACCTGGCTAACGGTGATCTGGTGAGTGGCGGCACGGGCACAGACGCCTTCAGGGCGGTTCTGCATCCTGACGATGATCTGGGTGCGGCGGTGATCACCGACTTCGAGCCAGAGAGCGAAGTCGTCAATGTCTGGTTTGCCAACGGGGCGTACACCCACGAAGGGGATTTACCCCATGGTCCCAGCTATGACTTGCGCGGTCGCGTTTCGATTGTACAAACCGAAGACGGCTCCAGCGCAATTCACCTGGACGGTATTGAAGCCTTGAGACTCGAAGAGACTGACGCGGCGGATGTCTCGGCCGGGTTCCTGTACGTTGACGAAGTTGGAGACGAGACCTGGTTGGATCTGGAGGGAAATGTTGTGGCCCGCGACAGCCTCAACGTTCAGATGATCGTCTATCACAACTATGATGAGTACAGTTAAAACAAGAAAGGGCGGAGCAACAGCTCCGCCCTTTGTCTTTTGGACTATCTCTCAGCTTCAGCCCGCGGCGCGCGCGCCACGATCCGAACGCAGCTTGGTCAGCTCTTCGGCCACCAGGAAGGCAAGCTCCAGCGACTGGCTGGCATTCAGGCGCGGATCACAGGCGGTGTGATAGCGATCGCTCAAGTCCTCGTCGGTCACAGCACGGATGCCGCCGGTGCATTCGGTGACGTCCTGGCCGGTCATCTCGAAATGTACGCCACCGGGAATGGTGCTTTCAGCGGCGTGAACGCCAAAGAAGTCGCGCACTTCGCGCAGAACGGAATCAAACGGCCGTGTCTTGTAGCCGGTCGAGGATTTGATGGTGTTGCCGTGCATCGGGTCACAGACCCAAGTGACATTGGCACCTTCTTCCTTCACCGCCTTGATCAGGCGCGGCAGATGCTCGCCCACGTTGCCTGCTCCAAAACGGGCGATCAGGGTCAGGCGACCCTCTTCGTTTTCGGGGTTCAGCTTGGCCATCAGCACCTTGAGGTCTTCGGCGGTCGTTGACGGCCCGGTCTTGAGCCCGATCGGGTTCAACACGCCCCGGCAGAATTCCACATGCGCGCCGTCAGGCTGACGAGTGCGGTCGCCGATCCAGATCATGTGACCGGACCCAGCCAGCCAGTTGCCAGAGGTCGAATCAAGACGGGTCAGCGCCTCTTCATACTCGAGCAGCAGGCTTTCGTGGCTGGTGTAGAACTCCACTGTCGAGAACTCGTGCATGGTGTCCGAGTTGATGCCGGCGGCTGCCATGAAGTCGATGCTGTCCTGGATTCGGCTGGCGATCTCGGAATACTTCTGCACTTCCTGATCATCGGTAAAGCCCAACGTCCACGAGTGCACACGCTTCATGTCGGCGAAACCACCGGTCGAAAAAGCCCTGAGCAGGTTCAGCGTCGCGGCAGCCTGGGTGTAGGCTTGCAGCATCTTCTTGGGATCGGGAATGCGCGCCTCGGGCGTGAAGGCCAGTTCGTTGATGATGTCGCCGCGGTAGCTGGGCAGCTCCACGCCATCCACAACTTCAGTCGGAGCCGAACGCGGCTTTGCGAATTGGCCTGCCATGCGGCCCACTTTGACCACCGGAACCTTGGCGCCATAGGTCAGAACCATCGCCATCTGCAGCATGACCTTGAACGTGTCGCGGATCGCATCCGCGCTGAATTGTTCAAAGCTTTCGGCGCAATCGCCACCCTGCAGCAGAAAGGCCTCGCCGCGCGCAGCAGCACCCAGTTGTTGCTTAAGGGTCCGGGCCTCTCCTGCAAACACTAGCGGCGGATAGTTCGAAAGCTGTGACTCGACTGCGGCCAGGGCCGCGGCATCGGTATAGTCGGGCATCTGAACCCGCGGTTTGGTGCGCCAGTTCTGTTTTTGCCACTCACTCATAGCTCTAATCTCCGCTAAGGTATTCTCAGGGGGCCTCTATACAAAATGCGGGCATGAGAGGCCATATGCGATTTGCGGCTCTTGACGTCGTAATTAAGCTCTGAGCATGGTGCCTAAAGCGTCGCCAAACTCTCCAACCCACCGACGCCCGCGAATAAGGAATGCTGAGCCATGCAAGAGCAACGCCAAGTTGTCGAAGTGGACACCGATCAGACCAAACCAAAACGGTTCGTCTTTGTCCTTTTGGACAAGTTTTCGATGCTGTCCTTCGCTTCGGCGCTCGACAGTCTTCGGATCGCAAACCGAATGTCGAACCGCGAGCTTTACAGCTGGATCTTGTTGGGTGAAGGCGGTGATGCCGTCAGTTGTTCTGCGGGAACCACCTTCAAGCTGGACGACGACCTGATCGAATTGGCCCGCGATGACGTTATTCTGCTGTGCGGCGGCGTCGATGTGCAGGTTTCCACGACCAAGAAGGTGCTGAATTGGCTGCGTCGCGAGGCCCGAAAGGGGCTCAAGATCGCGGGGCTGTGCACCGGGGCTTATACGATGGCGAAGGCCGGTCTGCTAGATGGCAAGAAAGCGACGATCCATTGGGAAAACGCCGACAGCTTTGCCGAAGAGTTCGACGAGGTCGAATTGACGAAATCTGTCTTCCTGCACGAGGGCAACCGGATGACCACCGCAGGTGGCACTTCCTCCATCGACCTGATGCTCAAGGTGATTGCCGAAGATCACGGCGAAGAGCTGGCAAATGCCGTGGCGGATCAGATGATCTATTCTTCGATCCGGACCGACCAGGACACGCAACGCCTGTCGACGCCGACGCGAATCGGTGTGCGTCACCCAAAGCTGAGCCAGGTCATCCAGATGATGGAAAAGAACATCGAGGAACCCATCAGCCCCTCGATCCTGGCCAAGGATGTGGGTATGTCGACCCGGCAGCTGGAGCGCCTGTTCCGGCGCTACCTTAACAGATCGCCGAAACGCTATTACATGGAACTGCGCCTGCAAAAGGCACGCAACCTGCTGATGCAGACGGACATGAGCGTGATCAATGTGGCGTTGGCCTGTGGTTTCGCGTCGCCCAGCCATTTTTCCAAATGCTACCGGGCGCATTACAACACCACGCCTTATCGAGAGCGCGGAGCGCAGGCTTCGCGTTTGTCTGTTTGATCCGACGACTACTGCTGACCGCCTTGCTCGCCGTGCCGTCAGGGTGCGGCGTTGCAGTCTATACGCCGATTGTTGGGGCGGCGTTGCTAGGTCAAGACAGCGTCGATGTCGAAAGCCAGACGACAGAGGGCCGATTGGTTGGGCAAACCCTGAGCGTACCCGCAAATAGCCGATATGCTCTGAGACAGTTCAGCAGCGGCACAGTGTTTCTGGCATTTGATCTGAGCGTCAATGGAACCCGATTGCTGTGCCCGATGGCGGGACAAAAGCTTGTGGTAACGCGTGTCTATGACGACAAGGTCAATGGCGGGCGGTTCTACGACGCAGAAGTCGACTGCACCGGAACCTCGCAGACTGTGCGGCGCAACCACTGGTCTCCCGATCTGCTGGAGTGGTCCCACAGCAGCTGACACCCATCGACAACCGCTCGGAAGCGGCTCAAAACTTGCCAAAGATCTTTTCCGAGTTTGTGTTCAGATTGAACTTGAGCACGATCAGATCGTCTTCGGTCTGATGCAGAAACGCGTAGAAATAGACATAGCTGGTGCGTTTGTTCCAATAGGCTCGCATTTCCTGGCTGAACCCGTTGCCCAGATCGACCCGTTTGATCAGCGCGGTGTCCGTGAAATCAAAAGGCATGGCATTCAGAAGTTGGGCGTTGACCCCCCGCATCTGTTCGGGTGTGTATTCATCCTTGCCCCCCATGTTGTTGATCAGCGGGATGAAATCGCGGCTCATGATCTTGTCGTCAATAAAGCGCTCATAGGCGTCATAGTTGTCGAAACGGCTGTCTTCGGCCAAAGCGACAAACGGCACAAAGATAAATGTAAGAACAAAAGAAATGAGTTTCATGGAAATACCTCCCCAAGGGTATTCTACCCCGCAGGTGTCATTCGGTAAACGGCCCCTTGCCCAACCGAGATGAACCAGATCGACCCGTCCGGTGCTTCGACGATGTCGCGGACCCGCTCGGTCTGCGGGCCCTTGATCTGTTCGACTTCGCGCACATTGCCGCCATCAAGCCGCGAGATGTAGTCGAACTTGAGCGAACCCACGAACAAGTCGCCGCGCCACTGCGGCCACAGCTTGCCGGAATAGACCATCAGGCCCGATGGCGCGATGGACGGGTCCCAATAGTGTTCGGGCTGCTCCATGCCGGGTTTCGACGTCCCCTCGCCGATCTTGCCGCCAGAATAATGAACGCCATAGGAAATGACCGGCCATCCATAGTTTGCGCCCTTGCGGATCGCGTTCACCTCGTCTCCGCCCTTTGCCCCATGTTCAGACGTCCAGAGCCGCCCGCGCCCGTCCAGGCCTGCGCCTTGCGGGTTGCGGTGGCCATAGGACCAGATCTCAGGCCGGATGCCTGCGTCCCCGACAAAGGGGTTGTCACCGGGCACGGTGCCATTGCGGTTGATGCGCACGATGGTGCCATTGTGGTTCGATCTGTCCTGTGCCGATGGCCGATCACCCCGATCCCCGATGGTGACAAAAAGCGTGCCGTCGCGCCCCTCGACCACGCGGCTGCCAAAATGCCGCCCGCCAGAGCCGCCCGTTGCCGCCTCAAAGATCGTGCGCACATTGGTCAACCTGCGTCCGTTGTTGTCCAGCTTGGCCACCGCCAATGCGGTGCCAGCACCACCCCGCTGCCGTTTGGAATAGGTCAGGAATATCTCGCGCGAGCGGGCAAAATCGCGCGCGACTGTGACGTCCAGCAAGCCACCTTGTCCACGGGCTTGGACCTTGGGCACGCCCGAAACTTTGGTGGATTGCCCGTCTTGGACAAAAAGCAGATCGCCATCACGTTCGGTGATCAGAAAGCCGCCCGTTGGCAGCACCCCGATGGCCCAGGGTGTGTCCAGCCCACCAATCATCTGGGTCAGCTGAACAGCGCCCGCCCGCGTATTCAACGTCTGAGCGACCGAGGGCTGCGCCAAACCCATGATCAGCAGAATCGCGACCCTTACCCACATGCCCGGCACCTCCGTTTTGGCGAACTCACCTCTCAATTTGGTGCAAAAAATACTGAAACCAAACAGGATCGCCACGCAAAAACACGTTATCGTTAGGACTTTTCTTTTTTGCAGAGCTTGCCTAGGGTCGATCACAGAACGATCACGTTCCAACTAGGGAGTTAACCATATGAAAAAGCTGCTCACCGCAACTGCGGCAACGGCGCTGATGGCAACCACTGCAATGGCAGGCGGTCACGCCAAAGAAGTCAAACTGGGTATCATCTTCGGCTTTACCGGCCCGATTGAATCGCTGACCCCGCCGATGGCGGCTGCCGCCGAACTGGCGATGAAAGAAGCCACCGACAGCGGCCTGCTGCTGGACGCGGCCAAAGTCACGCCGATCCGCGCAGACTCGACCTGCATCGACTCGGGCGCAGCCACCGCGGCAGCCGAGCGTCTGATCACATCCGATGGCGTGAACGGCATCGTGGGCGGTGACTGCTCCGGCGTGACCGGTGCGATCCTGTCGAACGTTGCCCTGCCCAACGGCATGGTCATGATCTCGCCATCGGCGACCTCGCCTGCTCTGTCGACCGCCGAAGACAACGGCCTATTCTTCCGCACCGCACCGTCGGATGCCCGTCAGGGTGTCGTGATGACCGAAGTTCTGATGGAACAGGGCATCAAGGAAGTCGCGCTGACCTACACCAACAACGACTACGGCAAGGGCCTGGCGGACAGCTTCCAAGGCGCGTTTGAAGCCGCAGGCGGCACCGTGACCATTTCCGCCGCACACGAAGACGGCAAAGCCGACTACTCGGCCGAAGTTGGCGCATTGGCTGCTGCGGGTGGCGAAAAGCTGGTGATCGCCGGTTACGTCGACCAGGGTGGCTCGGGCGTGATGCGTGCGGCGCTGGATTCGGGCGCGTTTGACAGCTTCCACTTCCCCGATGGCATGTACGGAGCCAAGCTGGAAGAGAACTTTGGTTCGGAAATCGACGGTTCAACCGGTCAGCTACCGGGCACTGACAGCGCCGGCGCGGGCACCATGATCGAAATGGGCGAAGCAGCCGGTTTTGACGGCACCTCGTCGTTTGTGGGTGAATCCTACGACGCCGCGGCCCTGATCATGCTGGCCATGCAAGCTGCAAACTCCAGCGCACCTGGCGACTATGCCGGCAAGGTGATGGATGTGGCCAACGCACCGGGCGAAAAGATCTATCCGGGTGAACTGGCCAAGGCGCTGCAGATCCTGAAAGACGGCGGCGAAGTCGACTATGTTGGCGCAACTGCGGTCGAACTGATCGGTGGCGGCGAGTCGGCTGGTAACTATCGCCAGTACGAAATCAAGGACGGCAAAATCACCACTGTCAAATTCCGCTGATGCGGCAATGACTTGATAAAATTGACCAGCCCGGACCTTGTGTCCGGGCTGTTTCAATGACAGAAGGCCGCACCTCAAAATCGGATGAGGCCAACAAAAAAGGGGTCCGCGCCAAAAAACAGCGGACGGGGGAAAACATGATCGTCGTCGAAGACGTGCATAAGCACTTTGGCGGATTCCGGGCGGTGGATGGTGCATCGCTTGAAATCGCCGAGGGCTCCATCACTGGGCTGATCGGCCCGAACGGGGCCGGAAAGACCACACTGTTCAATGTCATCGCAGGTGTCCTGCCGCCCA
Source organism: Falsiruegeria mediterranea M17 (assembly GCF_900302455.1). Classification (GTDB taxonomy): domain Bacteria; phylum Pseudomonadota; class Alphaproteobacteria; order Rhodobacterales; family Rhodobacteraceae; genus Falsiruegeria; species Falsiruegeria mediterranea. The sequence goes on along the minus strand of NZ_ONZG01000005.1, from coordinate 129,532 downwards.
CAAGCGGCAAGGTAACCATGGCGGGTGAAGACATCACCGGCCTGCCGCCGCATGAGCTGTTTCACAAGGGGTTGCTGCGGACGTTTCAGATCGCGCATGAGTTCAGCTCGATGTCGTGCCGTGAGAACCTGATGATGGTTCCGGGCGCGCAATCGGGCGAGCAGCTGTGGAACACCTGGTTCGGTCGCAAACGCATCGCGGATGAAGAGCGCGCCTTGCGGGCCAAGGCCGATCAGGTGCTGGAGTTCCTGACCATCGAGCATCTCGCCGACCACAAGGCGGGTCAGGTCTCGGGCGGCCAAAAGAAACTTCTGGAACTAGGCCGAACCATGATGGTCGATGCCAAGATCGTTTTTTTGGACGAGGTTGGCGCCGGCGTGAACCGCACCCTGCTGATGACCATCGGCGACACCATCCTGCGCCTGAACAAGGAACGCGGATACACCTTCGTCGTCATCGAGCACGACATGGATTTCATCGGCAAGATCTGCGGCCCCGTCATCTGTATGGCCGAGGGCAAGGTTCTGGCCGAAGGTTCGCTGGACGAAATCAAGGCCAACGAGCAGGTGATCGAGGCCTATCTGGGCACCGGTCTGAAGAACAAGGATCAGTTGGAGAACGCAGATGGCTGAACCCTTTCTGATCGGTGACACGATGACCGGCGGCTACGGCAAGGGGCCGGACATCCTGCACGAGTGCACCATCGCGGTGAACCCCGGCGAGATTGCCGTCATCGTCGGCCCCAATGGCGCGGGCAAATCAACAGCAATGAAAGCCGTGTTTGGCATGCTCGACGTCCGTCAGGGCGCGGTGCGTCTGGACGGCGAGGACATCACCAAGCTCAGCCCGCAGGACCGCGTGGTCAAGGGCATGGGCTTTGTGCCGCAGACCTCGAACATCTTCACCTCGATGACGGTCGAAGAGAACCTTGAGATGGGTGCGTTCATTCGCACCGACGACATCTCGGACACGATGGAGCAGGTCTATACCCTCTTCCCGATCCTGCGCGACAAGCGCCATCAGGCGGCCGGAGAGCTCTCGGGCGGTCAGCGTCAGCAGGTGGCCGTGGGGCGCGCGCTGATGACCCAACCCAAAGTTCTGATGCTGGACGAACCCACCGCGGGCGTCTCGCCCATCGTCATGGACGAATTGTTCGACCGCATCATCGAGGTCAGCCGCACCGGCATTCCGATCCTGATGGTCGAACAGAACGCCCGCCAGGCGCTGGAAATCGCTGACAAGGGATACGTCCTGGTCCAGGGCCGCAACGCCTATACCGGTACAGGGAAAGAGCTGCTGGCTGATCCCGAAGTCCGCAAATCGTTTTTGGGGGGGTGACATGAAATCTCTGTTTCTTAGCCCACTAATTGCGTCATTGCTTGCTTGTCCTACACTGGTGACAGCCGGCATCGAAGTGGCCAAATGCGAATTGAAAGAATCTGCTTCGGTCGTGAATAACGATGTTGATGTTGGCTCTTCTTTTGAAGTCATGGTTATCGATGGAACAAGAGTTTTTGTTTCATCGCAGGATGGTTTTATTGAAGCCCAAATGGCCTCAAAGAACCTCTTTGTGTGGTCAGATGCCGGAACCCAAAGTGTTCTCACTGTCTTAGACGATGGGCAGTACATCCGAACTGATCACGCCACAGTCGCTAGTCTCGAGTACGCCAAAGCCTCTGCCGAACAGAGAGACGAGCTTGACTGGAAAAAACTCACCTCGGGAGATCAAGAAGAGATCATTCTCGCCAGGATTTCACATGGGGGCTGCAACTAATGGATTTCCTCAACGCCCTCGTGGCGCTTTCCAACTTTGTGCTGGTCCCTGCGATCGCCTATGGCAGCCAATTGGCCCTGGGTGCGCTTGGGGTCACGCTGATCTATGGCATCTTGCGGTTCTCGAACTTTGCCCATGGGGACACCATGGCGTTTGGCGCGATGGTTACCGTTCTGGTGACCTGGTGGATGCAGAGCATCGGGATCAGCTTTGGTCCGTTACCGACCGCCCTGCTTGCCCTGCCCTTTGGCATTCTGGGAACAATGCTGCTGGTGTTGTTCACCGACCGCGTGGTGTACAAGTTCTATCGTGAGCAAAAGGCCAAACCGGTGATCCTGGTGATCGTCTCGATGGGCGTCATGTTTATCATGAACGGTCTGGTGCGCTTCGTCATCGGCCCCGGTGATCAACGCTTTGCTGATGGCGAACGCTTCATCATCTCGGCACGCGACTTCAAGACCATGACCGGCCTGAAGGAAGGTCTGGCGATCAAGACCACCCAAGGGATCACGGTTGTGGTCGCGGTGATCTGTGTGATCGCTCTGTTCTGGTTTCTCAACCGCACCCGCACGGGTAAATCGATGCGGGCCTACTCGGACAATGAGGATCTGGCGCTTTTGTCGGGCATCAACCCCGAGCGTGTGGTCATGTACACGTGGCTGATTGTGGCCGCACTGGCGGCAACGGCGGGTGTGCTCTATGGACTCGACAAATCGTTCAAGCCGTTTGTCTACTTCCAGCTTCTGCTGCCCATCTTTGCCTCGGCCATCGTGGGTGGTTTGGGCAACCCGCTGGGGGCGATTGCGGGTGGCTTTGTCATCGCGTTTTCCGAGGTGACGATCACATATGCCTGGAAGAAGGTGGCGAAATACATGCTGCCTGAAAGTCTGGAACCCTCGGGCCTCGCCCAACTGCTCAGCACAGATTACAAGTTCGCGGTCAGTTTCGTGATCCTGCTTATTGTGCTGCTGTTCAAGCCAACCGGTCTGTTCAAGGGGAAAGCGGTATGAACGAGACGCTTAAAAATACCGGCCTCTTTGCCATTGTCGGCGGGCTGATTATCGCGACAGGTTTCATGCAAAGCTGGAACTCGGCCATCCTGATCATCAACATGGGGCTGATCTCGGCCATAATGGCCATTGGTGTGAACCTGCAATGGGGCTTTGCCGGTCTCTTTAACGTGGGCGTCATGGGCTTTGTGGCCCTTGGCGGTCTGGCCGTGGTTTTGGTCGCCGGGGACTTCACCCCTGAGACTTGGAGCGCCGGTGGGTTTGGTATCATCCTGGCGCTTCTGCTAGGCGCGGCCACGGTGACGGCTGCGGTCATGATTTCGAAAAAGATGGCCAAGGGACGTGCCCGGACGATTGCCATGCTGGCGGTTCTGGTGGTGGGTTTTGTCGTCTATCGTGCCGTCTTTGACCCCAACGTTGCGGCGGTCGAAGCGATCAACCCGGCGGCGGCTGGCAACATTGGTGGCCTTGGTCTGCCGGTGCTGTTGGCCTGGCCCGCAGGTGGTCTTCTGGCCGCAGGTGCGGCCTGGTTGATTGGCAAGACGGCTTTGGGTTTGCGCTCGGACTATCTGGCGATTGCGACGCTGGGGATCGCCGAGATCATCATCGCCGTGCTCAAGAACGAGGACTGGCTGGCGCGTGGCGTGAAAAACGTCATCGGCCTGCCCCGTCCGGTTCCCTATGAGATCGACCTGCAAAACGATCCGGCCTTTGTGGAACGGGCTGCAGGAATGGGGCTGGACCCGGTGATGGCGTCGACGCTTTACGTCAAGCTGGGCTATTCGGTGTTGTTCATGGTGGTCCTGCTGGTCCTGCTCTGGATGGCACAGATGGCTCTGAAAAGCCCCTGGGGTCGGATGATGCGCGCCATTCGCGACAACGAGGTCGCGGCCGAGGCCATGGGTAAGGACGTCACACGTCGTCACCTGCAGATCTTTGTTCTGGGGTCCGCCGTCTGCGGCATCGCAGGTGCGATGATGACCACGCTGGACGGTCAGCTGACACCTGGCACGTATAACCCGTTGCGGTTCACGTTTCTTGTCTGGGTCATGGTGATCGTTGGCGGATCCGGCAACAACTTTGGTGCCGTGTTGGGGGCGATGCTGATCTGGTTCCTCTGGGTGCAGGTCGAGCCGCTTGGCATTTGGGTGATGGAGTTGGTTACATCGGGCATGGCCGAAGACAGTGCCTTGCGCGACCATCTATTGGACAGTGCGGCGCACATGCGATTGCTGACCATGGGTGTGATCCTGCTTCTTGTCCTCAGGTTCAGTCCACGCGGATTGATCCCTGAAAAGTAATCGAAATGAAGCAATCGAAAAACGCCGCCTGTTAAGGCGGCGTTTTTCAGTTTGGATTTGCTGAAATGCTCTTGCAGCCCCAGAAGCACTCCCGCCCCCGGACAGACCTGACTGCGTCAGCTCCGCCAACGGCCTTGGGCCGGGCGCCTCGCCTGCGGCTCGGCGCGGTCCCGATTGGGGAATCTGTTTCGCCACAATCGCAAACTGCCGAGCGAAGCGAGGCTTGGCCCAACGGGAGGCGGGCATCTTTGATGCACAGCCGACGGGCGGGAGCGCTCCCTTTCCTCCAGCTCCCGACAGTTCGAACTCACGCTTTATCGTCCTTTGAAGAAACTTCCCAAGATACCCCGCACAATGCGGCGACCGGTGGTGCCCTTGAGTTCTTTGATCACTGCTTCTCCCATGGCGCTTGCGAAGGTGTCTTTTTTGCGGGTGTAGCGTGAAGACGACCGGCTCACACGTGCCCCTGAATAGCGGCGGGCGGCGGAGTATTCGCGTTGCATCATCGGTTGTTCTTCTTCCTCGGCCTCGGCAGCCTCGGCTTCTTTTGCCGCCTGCTCCGCGCGTTTGGACAGGATTTCAAAAGCCGAGTTTCGATCCAGAAGCGCGTCGTACTTGCCCCCCAGATCCGAGGCGGAGAGATGCGCCCTTCGCTCTGCCTTGGTGATCGGGCCGAGTTGTGAGGATGGTGGCCGGATCAGGGTGCGTTCAACGATCCCCGGCACGCCCTTCTTTTGCAGCATCGACGTAACGGCCTCGCCCACGCCAACCTCACGAATGGCTTCTTCGGTGTCGAACGCAGGGTTTTCGCGATAGGTTTCTGCCGCCAGTCGCAGGTTCTTGCGATCCTTGGCGGTGAACGCGCGCAAGGCGTGTTGGACACGGTTGCCAAGCTGGCCCAGGATATCTTCGGGCACATCGGCCGGGTTCTGCGTGATGAAATAGACGCCAACACCCTTGGACCGGATCAGGCGCGCGACCTGTTCGACCTTGTCGACCAGCACCTTGGGCGCATCATCGAACAGCAGATGCGCCTCGTCAAAAAAGAACACCAGCTTGGGTTTGTCCGGATCACCCACCTCCGGCAGCTCTTCGAACAGCTCGCTGAGCAGCCAGAGCAGGAACGTCGCATAGAGACCCGGCGCCGCCATCAGTTTGTCCGAGGCCAGAATATTCACCATGCCGCGACCCTGATCGTCTGTGCGCATCAGATCTTTAAGCTCCAGCGCCGGTTCACCAAACAGCTTGGACGCACCCTGGTTCTCGATCACCAGAAGACGGCGCTGGATCGCCCCGATCGAGGCGGTCGAGACGTTGCCATAACGCAGCGACAGCCGCGCGCGGTTCTCGCCAATCCAGACCAGCAGCGCCTGCAGGTCCTTGAGATCCAGCAGCGGCAAGCCTTCTTCATCGGCCAGCCGGAAAGCAATGTTCAAGATACCTTCTTGTGCCTCGCTCAATTCAAGCAAACGTGACAGCAGCAACGGCCCCATTTCGGTCACTGTGGTGCGCACCGGATGGCCCTGTTCCCCAAACAGATCCCAAAACGTCACTGGGCTGGCGCGATAGGCAAAATCGGTGAAGCCGATGGTCGTTGCGCGCTCGGTAAACGGATTGTGAAGCTTGTGCTCGGGCGTACCGGACTTGGCCAACCCCGAAAGATCGCCTTTGACGTCGGCCAGAAACACCGGCACACCGGCCTCCGAGAAGCCCTCGGCAAGGATCTGCAAGGTCACGGTTTTCCCGGTACCCGTGGCCCCGGCAATCAACCCGTGCCGATTGGCATATTTCAACGACAGCCCCTGCGGTTCACTATGATTGTCGCCACCGCCGCCCAAAAAAACCTTGCCGTCCATAAAGTTATGCCTCGTATTGCATCGTTTCGCTGCAAGCATACAAAGTTAACCTTTCGCTGCCATAGTTCTTTCTTGTCCGGACCCTGGAACTTTCTCTGGGGGTCGGACACCTTCCTCCCTGTTAGACTGGCCGTGCCTTCGGGCACGGCATTTTTCATTGAATGGAAGTTATTCTGCATATGGCGCGGATATGGCGCAAAAAATCTGGTCTTAGCTGTTGACCGATGCGGTCCCAATTCGTAACGTCTGCCTCATAACTAAGTCGGCCAGTCCGACGGGGAGCAAAATATGAAAAGGAGACCCTTTCTGTGGTCTCCTTTTCTTATGCTCGGTGCAGCCAAGGACGGCGCTGTCCATCAATCCATTGAAACTGTGCGATTGGCACTGACAGCCGGGTCTGGGCATGCTAGAGCGTGGCGAAAGCAGTACCGAATGTATGAGGCGACCATGTTCAAATCCATTATCGGCCTGAGCACAGCGACCGCGCTGTTGATTGCAAGTGCCGCGACCGCTCAGGAAACCACCACCGAAGACGCAACACCTGAAACCGAACAGACCGAGGCCATCGAAGGCTCTGAGGCGCTGGACCTGGGTGAACCCGTGGCCGCAGGGCCACAACTGGGCGAGCGCTACTCCAAGGACAAGTTCGGCGATTGGGACCTGGCGTGCATCAAGACCGAAGAAGAGCAGGATCCCTGCTCGCTGTTGCAGGTGATGACCGACCCGCAGAACAACCCGATGGCCGAAATCTCATTGTTCCGGTTGGCGGGTAACCAGGCCGCCGTGGCCGGTGCAACCATTGTTGTGCCGCTGGAAACACTGCTGCCGGCTCAGCTGACCATCTCGGTGGATGGCGCTCCCGGCAAGCGTTACAATTATTCCTTCTGCAACCCGATCGGCTGCGTCGCCCAGATTGGCCTGACGCAGACAGACATCGATGCCATGAAAAAGGGCGCCAAGGCGACCGTTTCGCTGGTGCCTGCTCCGGCGCCGGATCAGACCATCAGCCTGGACCTTTCGCTAAGCGGATTTACCGCTGGCTTTGAAGTTGTCGACGTTGTCACGAACTGATCAACCGACAGTTTGAACAAAAAAACGCCGCCCTCTGAGGGCGGCGATTTTCGTTAGACCTTGCGCAAGGCCAAAACCGCGTTGAGACCACCAAAGGCAAAGGCGTTGGACAGGGCCACATTCACCTTGGCCTCGCGCGCCTCGTTCGGGACCACGTCCAATGCGCATTCAGGGTCAGGTTCTTCGTACCCGATGGTCGGTGCGATAACCCCGTCACGCAGGGCCATGATGCAGGCCAAAAGCTCGACCGCGCCTGTGCCACCGATCAGGTGGCCGTGCATGGATTTGGTTGAGCTGATCATCAGATTGTCGGCGTGTTTTCCGAATATATCCGCCACGGCGGCACATTCCGTCTTGTCGTTGGCGGCCGTGCCGGTGCCATGCGCGTTGATATAGGCCACATCCTCGGGGTTCAGTCGCGCATCAGCCAATGCGCCGGAAATGGCTCGCGCCGCCCCTTGTTTTGATGGCATGACGATGTCGGCGGCATCAGACGACATAGCCGAGCCAATGACTTCGCACAGGATGTCGGCGCCGCGCGCCTTGGCGTGCTCGAATTCCTCGAACACGAAAATACCAGCACCTTCGCCCTGAACCATACCGTTGCGGTTTGCACTGAACGGGCGGCAGGCGTCCTTGGACATGACCCGCAGCCCTTCCCAGGCTTTGACCCCACCAAAACACAGCATTGATTCCGAACCACCGGTGACCATGACCGGCGCCATGCCACTGCGGACCATGGCCAGAGCTTGTGCCATGGCGTGATTGGACGAGGCGCAGGCGGTCGAGACGGTGAACGACGGACCTTTGAGGTTGTATTCCATCGACAGATGACTGGCGGCGGCATTGTTCATGAGCTTGGGCACAACAAAGGGGTGCACCCGGTTCTTACCGTCCTCGTAGACCGAACGATAATTGTCGTCCCACGTGCTGACCCCGCCCCCGGCGGTGCCCAGAACAACGCCGGACCGGGCAGACAGATCCCCGTTGAAAGTCAGGCCGGATTGGGTGATCGCCTCTTTTGCGGCGGCCAGTGTGAACTGTGTAAACCGGTCATACAGCGACATTTGTTGCCGGTTGAATCGGCCCTCGGCTTCGAACCCGCGAACCTGACCGCCGATCTTGATGGCAAGGCGCTCGACGTCGCGAAACTCCAACTCGCCAATGCCACAGCGCCCTTCGCGCATGGCCTCGAGCGTCTCAGGCACCGAATGGCCCAGAGAGTTGATGGTTCCGGCCCCGGTGATGACAACGCGTTTCATCCTGTTTTTCCCGCTTGCCCGCTATGCCCTCTCGGACATGAGCTTTTCGATGCCGGCGACGATGGCCGCCACGTTCGAAATGTCAAAATCGCTTTGGGATGGTTCATTGGCATTGAAGGGGATCGAGATGTCGAATTCCTCTTCGATGGCAAAGATGCTTTCGACCAGGCCAAGGCTGTCGATGCCCAGATCTTCCAGAGTGCTTTCGGGGGTTACATCGGACGGGTCCAGAACGGCCTGTTCTGCGATGATCGCGATAACACGGTCGTTGATGCTCATAATCAGTCCTCTGACTAGAATGTCTGAGGCCGATTTAATCACTCGAGGTGAGTTTGGAAACAGCCTTTTTCAGCGCATCGACGTCACGTAGGATGCGCGGAAGTCGGCGCTGTGCTTTGTAAATCTCTGTGTGTGTTTCCATTTTTACCGCTGGATAGCCCATCATCACGCGACCGTCTGGCACATTTGACAGGATTTTTGTTGCCCCTGCGGCAATAACACCCGCACCAAGGAACAGGTTGTCTGCGACGCCGACCTGGCCACCCAAAACCGTGTTGTTGCCAATCTCGACCGAGCCGGAGAGCCCGACCTGCCCACAGAGCAGGCAGTCTTGTCCGACTCGGGAGTTGTGACCCACATGAACTAAGTTGTCGAGCTTGGTGCCAGAGCCGATCACAGTGTTTCGGATTGTGCCGTTGTCGATGGTTGAGTTTGCGCCGATTTCCACGTCATCGCCAATCTCGACAGCTCCGATGGAGTGGATGCGCATCCAGCTTTGCGCTTTGGCATCGCCTGAATCGCCCATCGACTTGCGCGCGTTTTCGACGCCGGACACTTCGGGGGTGACAAAACTGAAACCGTCCGAGCCGATGCGCACGCCGGGTTGTGCCCGGAATCTGTCTCCAATGGTGGCGCGCGCGCCGATGCTGACCATCTCGCGCAGGTGCGCGTTTTCACCCAATTTTACGTCGATACCGACGACACAGTGAGGCCCGATGACAGAGCCGTTGCCAATGACGGCATTGGCGCCAATCACGCACAGTGGCCCGATCGAGACGTTTTCACCAATCCTGGCCGTGGGGTCTACAACGGCCGAGGGGTGTATCCCCTGCCCTTCGCCTTGGCCCGCGTCCATCATGACGGTGACGCCCGCCATGGCCATTCGTGGACGCGGCGCAAAGATGGCCGCCTTCAGCCCCATCGCCCGCCAATCCGCATCCGGCCAGACGACTGCGGCCTCGGCGTTCCCTGCGCTCAGTTCTTCGGCGTATTTCGGTGACATCGCAAGTGCCAATGCATCCGCAGTGGCATCTGCAGGCTCCGAGGCCCGCGTGACCGTCAGCTCAAGATCCCCGGCCGCCTCGGCGCCAAGGGATTGGGCAATCTGCTGGATGGTAAAGCGCATGGTGGGACCCCGTCTAATTCGCTTTGGTCCCCGTTGCTTACCCCCGAACGGCGGACAGGGCTACCCCTGCGTTGCTAAGCGCGCTCCAGATCTTGGCGTCCCGGCCATAGATGTCGCGACGGTATTCCGCCTGTCCCTTGGGTGAAATCACGGCGGTGCGGTAGATGATGTGCACCGGCACATGCTCTTCCAGCTCGACCTTGGTTTCCCTGCCGGAATCGAGAACCCGGTGAAAGAAATCCTTTGGTGTTTCGCTTTGCTTGGCCAGCAGCGCATAGGCAAACTCGAATGGTTGCGCCAGACGCACGCAGCCGTGCGAGTATGCACGAACTTCGCGGGCGAAAAGATGCTTCTGCGGCGTGTCATGCAAGTAGATGTTGTACTTGTTGGGGAACATGAACTTGACCAAGCCCAATGCATTTTTCTTGCCCGGAGGCTGGCGCATGGCAAAGGGAAAGCTGCGGGCAGAGTATTGCGCAAAGTTGTGGTTGCGGCTGACACGGCGTCCACGGCTATCGGTGATTTCCAGATGACCGACAGCGCCCGGATTGGCGCGCAGCTTTGGCAGGTACTCCTTGGTGATGATCGAACGTGGTACATACCAGCTAGGATTGATGACCATATGCTCCATCACATCGGAAAACTCGGGCGTGCGACGGTCGCTGGTGTTCTTGCCAATGACCGAACGTGTTTGAAACGTCACATGACCATCATCGATGATTTTGGCCGAAAAGTCCGTCTGATTGACCAGAATGTGTCGCCCACTTCGGTCGCGGGTCAACCAACGCTCGCGTTCCAGCGCCACGATGACGGACTTGAGCCGATCACCAACGCTCTTGTTGATTTCGGTAATGGTGCCCTTACCGGCAACGCCATCCGCCTCAAGCCCATGTGACGATTGAAACGCCTGAACCGCGTTTTGAAGGGATTTGTCGTAAGACTTGCTGGCACTGCGGGTCATATACCCCATGTCGATCAGACGATTGCGCAGGCTGACGACCGCGTTGCCACTGTCGCCTGGCTCCAACTTGCGAACCGGGACCGTGGGCCCCCATCCGCCTTCGGCCAGCAGATGTTCCAGTCGCAGCTTTTCTTTGAGCAGCGCCCGATATTGCGGAGAGGTCGGTGCCAAGGTTCTCATGTACGCGCCGGGGACACTGGTTTCGAGCTCACGCAGATAGGCGTCGCCATCCCGGCGTTCGACCTTGCGCACCATACCGTCATCAATGGTCGACGGACGCAGGACGCCGGTTTGAATGTCGCGCGCATAGGTCACAAAAGCCCGGCTGAGCGCCACTTCGACCATACCCAGATCACGGGTGGTTTCCGCGTTGCGCATGGTGTCCATCAAACGGTCCAGGCGGTAACGGTCCACCGGCAAACCGTGAACATCTGCAGTGGACAGCGCTTGCACCAAAGCGGCACGGCGCGCGCGGTGTTCTTCACCCTCTCCAGTCCAGATCGGTTGATAATTGTTCTCACGGTAGAACTTTGCCACCGCATCGCTCTTGGATGCGGCCTCGGCAATGGCCTGTTTGAAAGCTGTTACCTGGGCCGACACGGGCGCGCTGAGCAATGCGAGCAATCCGGCGGTGCCCAGCAGGCGAAACACGGTTCTGGCAGACGAACGTCGGTTCAAACGCAGCATGGGATGGTCCTTGGGGTCTTGGAAATGGTCAAATCAACGGGTGTTCATCGAGTTTCAAAAGTTACATTACAGAAGTCCATTCACATTTCGTTCACAGGACAAATTGCGAACAGACCTGATGCATGCGTGCATCGCCTCAGGTTTTTTGGGTTTGGCCGCTCGCAAATGCGGCAAAGATAGGGCATTTGCACTAGTTTGCGCAAAAACTCGCCGAAAATTCCCCGTAAGTAAAACTTGCGGCATTCATTTCTTGGCTCGCGAATCTGTCTGTGCCATACAGTTGCCATCTGGGGATGGATATTAACACAGTGCACGTAACATCGTGCGCAGGCAGGATACGTACGGGACGACACAGGAAATGGCAGATTCCAGCTCTTCGGGCTTGACCCGGCGCGCCCTACTGGGTGCGTTCGCAGCAACAACTCTCACCGCGGCACCGACCTTCTCCAAGGCAGCAGGGTTCCTTCGTGGCGGCGGCGACATTCGCCGTATTCGAATGTACTCAGGGCGCACCGGTGAGCGCATCGACATGATCTACTGGATTGATGGCGACTACATCAAGGATGCCGTCAAGGAAGTGAATCACTTCATGCGGGATTGGCGAACCGATCAGGTCAAAACCATGGACCTGCGGACAATCGACATCATGGCAGCCGCGCACAATCTGATGGATATCAACGAACCCTACATGCTGTTGTCGGGCTATCGCAGCCCACAGACAAACGCCATGCTACGTCGTCGGTCGCGCGGTGTTGCCAAGAATTCCCTTCACATGAAAGGCCAGGCCGCAGACCTTCGCCTGTCGTCGCGCTCGGTTGGTCAGATGGCGCGGGCCGCCGCCTCGTGTCGGGCGGGTGGTGTAGGCCGCTACTCGCGTTCGAACTTCGTGCATATGGATTGCGGCGTCGTTCGCACTTGGGGTGGCTGACCCCCACCTGATCAGTCATGGTCCCGTTGCAAACCCCCGAGCATTCGCTGCGGGGGTTTTCTTTTGCTCTATTCATCTCAGATCCAAAGTTTCCAAGATTTACAACAAGGTGGGCGGTCATTCCCCCACGTCACTACGCGCCCTCGATTGACTACATACCAAGTAGTATGTTTCCTTTTGCCAAATTCGGGAGGGAACGCACAGATGTCACAGTCCACCGCCGAAGCGCGATCCGAACGCTACGAAGAGCTGCTGCGCGCGGCGGCCGAGTGTTTTCAAAGCCGCGGGTTTGCTGCCACGTCGATCGACACTGTCGCGCGGCATCTGGGGGCCACCAAGGGGCGCGTCTATCACTACTTCCCCTCCAAGATGGATCTGTTCAACGCCGTCCGAGACCGCGCTATGGATCTGGTCTTTGCGGCGTCTGATGACGGCTATCAAATGCAGGGCACTCCGGCGGCGCGGCTCAATGTCATGTCAGCGGGACATGCGCGTTCGATGATCGACGATCTGCCTTACATGCACGTCCTGATAGATGGGCTTCAGATGCTTCGGTATTCCACCACCACCCAGTTTCAGCGTGAAGCGATGGAGGCGCATCTGACGCGTCGTGACCTGTATGAGCAGCGCTTTCGCGAGGTTGTCCTGCAAGGCGTGGCCGACGGGCAGTTTCATATCGGCCCGCAACTGTCGATCACGATCCAGAGCTTCATGAGCACATTGAACGGCCCGGTGTTCTGGTATCGGCCACGTGGCGAGGACACGCCAGAGAGCCGTCAGGCCATCGTCGATGATGTGGTGCGCTTTGCGATGTCAGGCCTTGGGCTGAGCGCAGACAGCTTCACGCAGCATTCAAACCAATCACAAAAGGTTTTCGCATGACACAGATTCCCGAAACCATGTTCGCTGTCTTGCAGACCGGCGATGGCTACTCCGGCCAGGCGACCGGCCCGGCCATCTCCGATGCGTCCGACTATTTGGAAAACGGTGAAATCGCCGTCCCGACACCTGGCCCCGGGCAAGTTCTGATCAAGTTGCGGGTGGCCTCGGTCAACCCATCGGACATGCATTTCATCAAAGGGGAATACGGTCAGCCGCGTGTCAAAGGACACCCGGCAGGGTTCGAGGGATGCGGCGATGTCGTGGCCACCGGCAAAGGCGCCGAGGGCCTGGCAGGTCAGCGTGTGGCTTTTGTTGCCGCGGGTTCGGGGGCCTGGGCGGATTATGTCGTGACACAGGCACAGATGTGTATCCCACTGCGTCCGGATATCTCGGACGAGGACGGCGCGGCGCAGATCGTCAACCCGTTGACTGCCATGGCAATGGTGGACATTGCAAAGTCCGAAGGCGACGCCTTTGTGATTTCTGCCGCCACCAGCCAGTTGGGCAAACTGATGTGTATGCTGGGGCGGGATCTGGGGCTGAAACCCATCGCACTTGTGCGCCGGGCTGAAGCCATTGAGCCACTCAAGGAGTTGGGAGCTGCCGAAGTTCTTGTGACCAGCGACCCGGACATGCTTAAGAAATTCGCCAAAATCAGTGCCGAGTTGAAACCGCGCGTGTTCCTGGATGCGGTGAGCAACCAGCAATCCGAGCAGATCTTTGCGGCCATGCCGAACCGTGCCCGCTGGGTCAGCTACGGCAAATTGGACGCTGAACTGCCCAGCCTGTCCCGCATGGGGCAGCTTGTTTTCATGGGCAAGAAGATCGAGGGATTCTGGCTTACCAATTGGATGATGACCACACCACCCGCTGATCAGGGCCGCGTGGTGGCCGAAGTTCAGGCACGATTTGCAGATGGTCGCTGGAAAACCGACGTCTCAGCCCACCTACCCCTTCGTGACGTTGTGTCAGGTTTGGCGGATGCGCTCAAAAAGACTGACGGAAAGGTCATGATCACTCCATAGTACGAGTAACCGCCCCCCGATGATGAGGAGGATCAAGGGGGGCAGTTGCATAAGCCGGACAACCGGCGCAGGGAGGAAAATTTGGACAATTTGCAGCTGCTGATCAGCGGGCTGGCGAATGGCTGTGTGTACGGCCTGATCGCGCTTGGCTTTGTGCTGATCTACAAGGCGACCGAGGCCGTGAACTTCGCCCAGGGCGATCTCATGATGCTGGGCGCATTTATAACTATCGGGCTAACCAACACGGAATACATGGGGCTGCCATTCTGGATGGCCTTGCCGATCTCGTTGGGGTTGATGGCCGTTCTTGGGTATCTTCTGGATCGCTTCCTGATCCGCAAGATGTTCGGCGAAAGCCAAACCTCGGTCGTGATCCTGACCATCGCGCTTGGCTTTGTCATTCGCTTTGCCGCCGGGTTGATCTGGGGTCACGAACCACAAACCCTGCAAAACCCATTGGCCGGCAAAGAGCTCGCCCTTGGCGGACTTGTGTTGGGCATGGAAGACGTGGCCGTCATCATCGTTACCGTACTGCTGACGTGGTCCCTTTATGTCTTCTTCTCCAAAACCAAGATGGGCTTGGCGATGCAAGGGGCCTCGCAGAACCAGTTGGCCGCATACTACATGGGCGTGCCGGTGAAGCAGGTGCAAGGGTTGATCTGGGCATTGGGTGGCGTTGTCGCTTGCGTTGCGGGGATCCTCTTTGCTGCCAAGGGGTCCGTTGATCCGGCCACTGGTCTCATCGGTATCAAGGCGTTTGCCGCGGCGGTCATCGGTGGCTTCGGCTCGCTGCCCGGTGCCCTGGCGGGTGGCCTGATCGTTGGCGTGATCGAACCCTTTGCCAGCCGATATATCGCTGCCGGGTACAGCCAGATCGCACCTTATGCGCTGCTGCTTGCGGTGTTGATCTTCCGTCCGCACGGGCTGTTCAGCCAAGTGCGCACCAAGAAGGTATAAGCTCATGCGGATCGTATTCAAAACCGACTACATGCAAGACATCCGCCCTTGGAAGGACGGATATCAGCTGAGCCTTTACCTGCTGCTTCTGGCGGTGGCGATTGCCGCGCCCTGGTGGCTGGATGACTTCTATCTGGGCGAGCTCACCAACGTTCTGATCTGGGCCATCGCAGGCCTGGGGCTGATGGTTCTGACCGGGCACACCGGCCAGGCCAGCCTGGGCCACGCCGCGTTCCTGGCCATCGGGTGTTATGCCAACATCATCCTGGTCGAGGCGGGCGTACCCTTCATGATCGCCTTTCCCGTGGCTGGTTTGATTACCGGCATCATCGGGGCGACTGTTGCCGTCCCTGCCCTGCGGCTGCACGGCATCTATCTGGCGATCTTCACGCTGGCGATGTCGATCCTGATGGACGACATCATCGTTCTGGCCGAGCCGATCACCGGCGGGGTTGCCGGCAAATACGCGCCGCCCGTGGGTGTCTTTGGCTTCATGGTGGATCGCTGGGGCACTCCGAACGAGTTCTACTGGCTGACACTTGGCGTCGTGGTTCTGGTCACGCTTGGCTACATCAACCTGCTGCGCGCGCCTTTGGGCCGGTCGTTCATCGCAGTGCGTGACAGCGAAGTGTCAGCGCAAGCCATGGGCGTGGACATATCGCGCACCAAGACAATCTCGTTCGGCCTCAGCTGCATGGTCACTGGATGGGCGGGCGCCCTGATGGGGCTTTATGCTGGTGCCTTCAACAACGAGACGTTCAGCGTCGTGATCTCGATCCAGCTGTTGATGATGATCGTGATCGGTGGTCTTGGCTCGATCCACGGTGCCTTCTTTGGCGCTATCGTCATCGGCTTCCTGCCACAGTTCCTGTCGATCTCGAAAGAGTACGTCGGTGCTGTCTTTGGCGGATCCACGGTGGCCATTCCCGGTCTCGAGTTCGGCATCTTTGGCATGATCCTGATCGCCTTCATTCTGTTCGAACCCATGGGGATCTATGGCCGCTGGCTCAAGATCCGCACCTGGTTCGAGCTATTCCCGTTCTACCGCAAGGACATGTTCAAGCGGCAGAAATCCTACCTCAAGACGGAGCGCCTGAGATGAGCTTGCTTGAGCTTGAAAACGTCACACTGAAGTTTGGCGGGCTGACGGCGGTGGATGATCTGTCGTTCAGCGTCGAAGAGGGCGAGGTTTTCGCCATCGTGGGTCCCAACGGGGCGGGAAAATCGACCGTGTTCAACCTGATTTCGCGGTTCTATGACCCTTATGCGGGCAAGATCCGGTTTAATGGACACGACCTGTTGCAGGTCAAACCATCGGGCGTTGCGGCCTTTGGCGTGGCGCGGACGTTCCAGAACATCGAACTGTTCGAACACGCGACTGTGCTGCAAAACCTGCTGGTCGGGCGGCATCGCCATCGCACCACCAACCTGCTGTCCGAGGTGTTCTTCTCATCTTCGGCCAAGCGGCAAGAGATGGAGAACCGCGAAAAGGTCGAAGAGGTCATAGATTTCCTCGACCTGCAGGCCTATCGCGACAAGATGATCGCGGGGTTGCCATACGGCGTCCGCAAGGTGGTCGAGGTGGCGCGCGCACTCTCGACGGATCCAAAACTGCTGTTGCTTGATGAGCCGGCTTCGGGCCTCTCGGTCGAGGAAACAGCAGATATGCGGTGGTGGATCGACGACATCCGTCGTCAGATGGGCATCACCGTGTTGATGGTTGAACATGACATGGGGCTTGTGTCGGGCGTGTCCGACCGGGTTCTGGCCATGGCCGATGGCGCAAAACTGGCGCTTGGCACCCCGGCCGAGGTGCAATCGCACCCGGCAGTGATCGAAGCATATCTGGGGAAGGCCTCATGAGCGAACCCATCCTGAAAATCCGCAATATCGAGAGTTTCTACGGACCCATCATGGCGATCCGGGGCGTGTCGCTGGACGTGCACGAGGGGCGCGTGGTGTCGATCCTGGGCGCCAATGGCGCGGGCAAGACGACGCTGATGAAAACCGTGTCCGGCGTGATGGATCCCGAAAAAGGCACCATCACCTTTGCCGGGCAAGAGATCCAAGGATCGGAACCGCACAAGGTCGTACAGCAGGGCATCGTACATGTGCCCGAGGGGCGCGAGGTGTTCCCGCTGCTCACCGTGGACGAAAACCTGAGCTTGGGCGCCTATACCAGCACCGACAAAGGTCAGATCGAGCACGATCGAGAATTGGTGTTCAGCTATTTCCCAATCCTGAAAGAGCGGCGCAACCAGGAAGCGGGTACGCTTTCGGGTGGGCAACAGCAGATGCTGGCGATCGGTCGTGGGCTGATGGCCAACCCGCGCATCATGCTCTTGGATGAACCCAGCCTCGGGCTATCTCCACTCTTGGTGCAGGAAATCTTTGCCATTCTCAAACGGCTCAACGAAGAGCAGAACATGACCATGATGCTGGTGGAACAGAACGCCAGCGCGGCGCTGAACCTGGCGCACGATGGTTACGTGATGGAGGTGGGCCGCATCGTGATGGACGGCACCGCCGAGCAACTGATGGCGTCCGAGGACATCCAGAACTTCTATCTGGGTGTGCAAGAGGAAGGCGAGCGGGAGAACCGCCGCTGGAAACGCAAGAAAACGTGGAGGTGAGCCAAATGGATGCAACCACCCTACCCGCTCAGACCGTGATCAACGGTGTCTCGTTCAACGCCACACCCGGGCAACGCCCGGTGATGGTCGATGGCACCCAGACGATCGTGTCCCTGTTCAAGAAACGCTGCGCCGAAATGGGCGACCGCACCGCGCACCGCGAAAAGGACTTTGGGATCTGGAAGACCTACTCGTGGGCCGATTATTGGACCCATGCCAAATGGCTGGGTATGGCCCTGCGCAAGCTGGGTCTGCAACGGGGCGAGGTCGTCTCGATCCTGTCCGAAGATCGCAAGGAATGGGCCTACGCCGACCTTGGCATTCAATGCGTCGGCGGCATTGCGTCGGGTGTCTATACAACCGACAGTGCCAGTCAGCTTGCCTATCTGATCAACGACAGTGACAGCCGCTTTCTGATCGTCGAAAACGAAGAGCAGCTGGACAAGTTTCTGCAGATCGAAGCCGACGTGCCGGGGCTGTTGAATGTCATCATCCTGGAAGATGAAGGCCTGCACGATCTGGACCACCCGCGCTGCATCATGATCGATGACATCTACAAGATGGGTCAACAGGCGGAAAAGGATGAGCCCGGCGTTTTCGAGGCCGAGATCGACAAGGCGCAACCGCAGGATATCGGCCTTTTGATCTACACCTCGGGCACCACGGGCATGCCCAAGGGCGCAATGTTGAGCCAGGAAAACATCATGGCGGGGATCGAGGCCGGTGCGCACCGCCTGCCTGTACTGAGCACGGACGAGCAGCTGTGTTTCCTGCCGCTCTGTCACATCCTGGAACGCAACGTGTCGATCTATTTTCCGCTTGCTGGAATGACAACGGTGAACTTTGCCGAAAGCCCCGAAACGGTCTTTGCCAACCTGCAAGAGGTGTCACCTGCAACCTTCGTGGCCGTGCCGCGTGTGTGGGAGAAGATCTATTCCCAGGTTCTGATCCTGGCGCAAGAGGCCACACCAGCGGGCCGCGCGGCCTTTGGTATGGCGTTGAAGGCCGGGTTTGAACGGGCCGAGTATCTGCTTGCCAACAAACCGGTGCCTGCGGGCGTCGCTGCCAAATTCTGGTTGTGGGATCGTCTGGTCCTGCGCAACTTGCGTCGGATGCTGGGCATGGACAACATGCGCCGCGGCGGTACGGGCGCGGCCCCGATCTCGCCTGAGTTGCTGAAATGGTACTGGGCGATTGGTGTGCCCCTGCTTGAGGGTTGGGGCATGACCGAAACCTCTGGCCTGGGGTCGATCAACACGTTCGAGGAAAACAAGATCGGGTCAATCGGCAAACCGGTGCCAGGCTATGAAATCCGCATCGCGGACGATGGCGAGATCCAGACCAGGGGCCTCAACAACTTTAAAGGTTACTGGCGCAACAACGAAAAGACAGCCGAGACCTTTACCGACGATGGCTGGCTGCGCACCGGAGACATCGGTGAGATTGACACGGACGGCTACCTGAAGATCACCGGACGCCTCAAGGACATCATCATCACTGCAGGCGGCAAGAACATCACCCCGGCCGAGATCGAAAGCCGATTGAAATTCAGCCACTATGTCTCAGACGCGGTGATCATTGGCGACCGGCGTAAGTACCTGACGGCGCTGATAATGATTGATCAAGAGAACGTCGAGAAATACGCTCAGGACAGAAAGGTCCCGTTCTCGAACTTTGCGTCGCTGTGTGCTGCGCAAGAGGTCAAGGACCTGATCGCCGAAGAGGTCAAGGCGGTGAACAAGGAGTTTGCGCGGGTCGAACAGATCAAGGATTTCCGCCTGATCGACGTGCTTCTGACGGCCGAGGATGAGGAGCTTACGGCCACCATGAAGCTCAAGCGCAGCTATGTAGAAAAGGCGCACGCCCATCTGATCGACGACATGTACTGAGATAATAACAAGTTCCAAAGGGAGGAAACTTATGAAGACACTCATCAAACGGCTGGTCACAGCCACGGCACTGACCGCCGCTGCAACTCTGGCACATGCCGAAACCCAAGGCGTGAGCGACACAGAGATTCGCATCGGTTCGGTCAACGACCTGTCCGGCGTGTTTGCTGCCGTAGGCGTGCCCGCCACCAAAGGTGCAAACGTCTATTTTGACAAGGTCAACGCCGCTGGCGGTGTACACGGGCGCAAGATCACGTTCATTGTCGAAGACAACGGCTATCAAATGCCGCGCGCAATGCAGGGCTACAACAAGCTTTTGAACCGCGACAAAGTCTTTGCGATGCTGCAAAGCCTTGGCACACCAATGAACCTGGCTGGCTTTAAACTGCTGGATCCCAAGGGCATCCCAAACGTTGCGCCCCTGTCTGCTGCACGTCAGATGCTGCAAGAGCCGGTCCGCAACAAATTCGTGTCCTTTGCCGACTATTTCGAACAGGCCCGCATCGGTGTGAAGTTCTTGGCAGAAAAATATGATGCCAAAAACGTCTGCACCATGTATCTGCCCACTGACTTCGGCAAAGAGATCCTGGAAGGTTCGCATGCCGGTGCGAAAGAGGCGGGAATCGCATTTGCATCCGAGACAACGCACAAGCCGGACGAATCCGACTTTGTTGGCTCGCTCAGCAAGCTCAAGGCCGATGGCTGTGACATCGTTTCAATGGCGCTGACCGTCCGTCAAAGCATCACCGTAGCAGGCACTGCCAAGAAGATGGGCCTGACCGACATGAAGTTCATGAACACTTCGGCCGGTTTCCTGACGGTGGTTGCCAAGGTTCCGGGCGGTGTGACCGAGGGTCTTTATGCAGCGGCCAGCTGGCAGGATCTTTGGGCACGTGCCAACGACGAAGCCCCCAAGGCCTTCATCGAAGAGTACAAAGCCGCGACGGGTGAAGACCCGGTTGGCTTTGCTATGCTCGGCTACGCGGGTGCCCAGATGATGGTCAAAGCGCTTGAAGCGGCTGGCCCTGATCTGACACACGACAGTTTCATCGCAGCTATGGAAAGCCTCCGGTATGAGGATGAACTGGTCGGCAACTACATCGACTACAGCGCCGATGATCACCAGGGTGCCGACACCGTCTATGTTTCAGTCGTCGAGAATGGCAACTGGAAGAAAGTTCACGAAGAATAAGCACTTCGTCTTGGGGCGTTCGGGAAACCGAGCGCCCTTTTTCTGTCTACAGACACCCCAGCGAGGCCACCATGACCCAGCCGCAAACCCAGCACCGCACCTGCAACATCTGCGAGGCCATGTGTGGCTTGATCATTACCCATGACGCAACCCAGGTGTTGTCGATCAAACCCGACCCGAATGATCCGCTGTCGCGCGGTCACATCTGCCCTAAGGCCGTCGCTTTGCAGGATTTCCGCACCGACCCCGACCGGATCACCAAACCTTTGCGCAAAGTAAACGGTGAGTTTGTCGAGATCAGCTGGGACGAGGCGCTCGAATTTGCTGCTGAACGTATCCGCGCAGTGCAATCGGCCCATGACCGGGACGCTGTTGGCGTCTATCTGGGCAATCCCAACGCGCACAAATTTGGCAACCTTCTGAACCTGCCCAGCCTGGTCAAAGCGATTGGCACGTCAAACCGCTACAGTTCGGCCACGGCAGACCAGATCCCGCATCATGTCGCCTCTATTCACATGCTGGGCCATCCGATGCTGATCCCGGTGCCAGATATCGACCGCACCGACTACATGCTGATCATCGGTGGCAATCCGGTGGTGTCCAACGGCTCGATGATGACCGCGCCCGGATTTGGGCGCCGAATTGAAGAGGTCAAGGCCCGCGGCGGTCAGGTCATCGTCATCGATCCGCGCCGGACCGAGACAGCCGAAAAGGCGTCCGCCCATCACTTCATCCGCCCTGAAACAGACGCCTTTCTTATGTTAGCGATGGCACATGTGATCCTGGATCGCGGTTTGGTCGATTTGGGGCATCTGGCGGATCGGATCGACGGTTTGGATGCGCTGAAAGAGGCCATCAACCCCCTCACCCCTGCCCTTGCCGCGAAACACACCGGCATCGCGCAAGAGGTGATCGAACAAATGGCGCTGGATTTCGCCAACGCCAAATCTGCCGTCTGTTACGCCCGCATGGGCGCATCGACCCAAAGTTTCGGCAGCTTGTGCCAATGGGCCAGCAATTTGCTCAATATCCTTACGGGCAACTTCGACGCCGAAGGTGGTGCGATGTTCACCACGCCTGCGTTGGATTACGTCGGCATGACCAGCCGCAAGGGCAAGCACCGCACTTACCCTGAGCGTCGCTCGCGCGTGTCCGGGCAACCGCTCTACAACGGTGAGTTTCCCGTTTCCGTCATGGCCGAAGAGATGGAGACACCCGGCGCCGGTCAGATCAAGGCCTTGGTCACCGTCGCGGGCAATCCGGTTCTGACCGCGCCAAACGGGCGTCGGATCGAGGCCGCGTTGGAGGGGCTGGATTTCATGATGTCGATCGACATCCATCTAAACGATACCACCCGCCATGCGGATCTGATCCTTCCGGGCACCGTGGCATTGGAAGAGATGATGTACGACATCGTGTTTCACACCTTTGCCGTCCGCAACACCGCGGCCTATGCGCCCGCGATGTTTGCCCCGCCCAAAGGCAACCCCCAAGAATGGGAGGTCATCGCGCGCCTGACCGCCAAACTCACTGGTGCCAACCAGATCGGCCCGGCCCCGGAACAGGTGTTGTCGATGCTGCTGACCCAAGGGTTCCACGCCGATCAGGTCACGATCCCTGCCATTGAGACGGCCCAGGGTTCCATCGACCTTGGACCCATGGTGCCCAATCTGGCAGAGCGGTTGGAAACGCCCGAGGGTCGATTGAACCTGGCACCTGATGTGTTCCTGAACGACCTGCCCCGGTTGCTGGACAGTGCGTCGGCCAACACCGACGCCTTACCCTATCTGATGATCGGGCGGCGGCAGGTGCGCAGCCACAACAGCTGGACCCAAAACAGTCCGCGACTGGTCAAAGGACGCAACCGGTGCACGGTGCAGATCAACCCGGTGGATGCGACCCGGCTTGGCATCGAAGACGAAAGCGACGTGCAAGTCACCGGCCGGGTCGGATCCGTCACGCTTCCGGCAGAGATCACTGACGCGATGGCGCCCGGCGTGGTGTCGATCCCGCAGGGTTGGGGGCAACGGAACGGAAAACTGTCGGCGGCGACGCAGATGCAGACGGTGTCGATCAACGATCTGACCGATGACCTGCGCATCGACCCGATCAGCGGCAACGCGGCGTTCAACGGTGTGCCCGTGGCCTTGGCTGCGGCTGACTGAGCGAAATGTCATTCGACAGTCTGATCAAGTCTCGTATTGCAGCTCATCTCACGTCCGAGGCGCGCTTGAACGCAAGACGGCGGTCAGCAGAACGCAAGCGGTCACGCGGCGGGCAGCCGCACGTCGTGTCTTATTTCCACGATGTGTCCGACCCCTATTCCCACCTGACTGCGCAGATCCTGCGGGAATTGCAGGACCGATACAGTATTGAACTAAGGCCATTTTTGATCTCTGGCCCACCGGACTGGGCAACCCCGGCCCCTGAGCAGTTGAGGTCCTTTGCCCGGTCTGATGCGGCTCACTTGGCGCGCAGGGCTGGATTGTCCTTTTCATCTTCCTCCCACTATCCAGATGCGCGTGAAGTAGGCGTGGCCGAAACTCAAATCTGTGCAAGCCTAGGTTCCGAAGCATTTGCCGAAACGGCTGTGAACGTCGGAGCACAATTGTGGTCTGGCACCTTAGCGGCGTCATTGCTCAACGATGTGTCTGACACAAAGGCCAAAGGCGACAAAGAACTCGACCGTTTGGGCCATTATCTGGGCGCCACATTTCACTATGGCGGTGAATGGTATTGGGGGGTTGATCGGCTTCATTACCTTGAGACGCGGTTGATGGCCCTGGGGCTCGCACGCGATCCATCTGCGCGCGAACCCATTGTTCCCCCAGATCCAATTGTCCCGCCGCCCGCAACCAACGCAAATGTCGAGATCGAGGCCTTTTTATCCTTTCGCAGCCCGTACAGCTATTTGGCCTTTGAACGCGTGCGCGAACTGGCCAGCCAGTCCGGTGCGACGTTGCGCATTCGACCGGTTCTGCCGATGGTCATGCGTGGCTTGCCCGTTCCTAAAGCCAAGCGGATGTACATCCTGATGGATGTCGCCCGCGAGGCGCGCCGAATGGGTATTCCCTTTGGGCGTATCTGTGACCCGCTCGGCGAAGCGATCGAGCGGGCATATGCGTTGATTGGCTACGCGCGCGACACTGGCCGTCTGGAAAGCTTTACCTCCAGCTTTCTACGCGGCGTATGGTCCGAGGGCATTGATGGGCGCACCGACCGGGGTTTGGCGCGCATCGTGGAGCGTGCGGGGTTGAAGTGGTCAGAGGCCAAGCCGCTGCTCAACAGCACCGCTTGGAAACCTGAAGTCGAGACGAACCGCCAGGCCCTTACTGATATGGGTTTGTGGGGCGTGCCAAGCTTCCGCGTCGGTAAAACCGTCACCTGGGGCCAGGATCGCCTTTGGATGATCGCCGAGGCCCTAGGGCAGCATCATAACCAAGTCTGAAACTAAGGGTAATGTCGGAGAGACAGTCCGCCGTTTATCGTCAGCGGCAGCGACAACGCCACCGGGGACAGTTTTTGATCTGTTTGTCTTCTATGAGCATGGCGGACACGAATACTATGAGAGCGGTGGCAAGTACGGGACCGAGGGAGGCGATTTAAAGGCCGCTGTGGCCGCTTGTCGGATCATGTACACCAGTACTCATGGTTACGATGAAAAACAAAACCATCTCTTAGCAAATACCGCTATTTGGACCCAAAGGCGTTGACGTCAGACACCACAGGCGCTGACGTCAAATAGTTGCTACCACATCACACGATGCTCAGTTCCCAGATGTTTGTCGTCGTGTCGTCAAACTGGAAATATTCGACATTGATCAGACTGTCAGTGCCGTCTGCACCGACTGCCGTCACTTCGTTCGAAGAGGTCCGCGTCAGCGTGTAGTCTCCCCGGTTACCATCGAACAAGGCAAAGTCTGATCCGGCTCCACCATCCAGCGTGTCATTCCCGCGCCCTCCTTTCATGTAGTCGATATTGCCGTACCCCAACAGGTAATCGTCGCCATCCAAGCCCATCAGGTCATTGCGCTCACGGTTGCCCTCTAGCCGGTCGTTGAAGTCTGAGCCCACAAGGTTCTCGATCTCGAAGTAGAGATCACGGATCGCATCGCCGGCCGAGCCATAGCCCGTTTCCTGGCCTCCGAATTCGCCATTGCCGTTTCGGAGAGACGCGGTGACACCTGTTCCGGCGTTGTAATACGTCACGGTATCCACGCCATCTCCGCCAAAGTAGCGCTCGCGCCCTCCGGAGGAGCTGACGAACCAGTCAAAACCGCCTAGACCCCGGAAGTCATTTTGTTCGCCGTCCCCGAAAAAGACATCTTGATGCGAGGAGCCCGTAACACGCTCGACCGAAACGAGCGTCAGTCCTTCTGCCAAACCGGTGTTGTTCGAACCATCTGCAAGGTCCAGAAGTACCCCGCCCACGGCCGCGCCGGTGGGTGGAACGCCGTCGCTTTCAAAGATGTTCTGCACCACTGGAGCGCCGGACGCTTCGGCTTCGAGGAAGGTGATCATGTCGAGCCCATTGCCGCCATTCAGCGTGTCGTTTCCCGATGTAGCAATGAACCAGTCATAGTCGCCAATGCCTCTGAGTTCATCATTACCGTCCGTTCCGCGCATGACATCAGCGAAGATCGACCCGGTGGCGCGCTCGATGGAAATGAGTTGATCCACTTCACCGCCAAATATCTCGGCCCGGCCTGCGCCCAGATCAAGATCGACCATGAAATTGGTGCCGCGACCAGGAACTTCCTGAACGTCCGAGTAGGAAACCATGTCTCTGCCGGTGCCGCCATTAACAACGTCATCTCCGCGTCCAGGTACAATCCAATCATAGCCACCCAGACCATTGATCTGTTCCGATCCTGGCGTTCCGAAAAGTGTCTGTGATGTGTCGTCTCCGGTGATCGGAGATGACAGCGTCAGTAACGCGTTTGTGGTCAGGGTTCCGTCCGAAAACTTGAAGAACTCGATACCGCTAAGGGTGTCTTGCCCTTCTGCAGAGGTGAGGATCACCGTGTCGTCCACCTGGGTCACATCCTGAATTCCGCCGATCGCAAATCCGAATTGCGCTGTGTCGGTGCCCGCTTCGCCGTTCAGTTCATCATTGCCGAGGCCCCCCAACAGAGTGTCATTGCCAGTGCCGCCCAACAGCGTATCGTTTCCGGTTCCACCGATCAGACGGTCATTCCCGCCATCCGTCGCGACCCTGTCGTCACCGCCACCGGCATCAATAACGTCATCGGTTCCACCTGATGTGAAATTATTGTTCGTACCGTTGGCATCGGTGTAGTTGATGCGCTCGATCCCGTAGAACCAAACGTTGTTGCTGCCTGCGCCATCGATCACGCCGGAGAAGCCAGTTTCGTCACTGTTCAGAAACCCAAAGCCGATATTGCCAAGGTTCTGGTCATCTATGACCGTTAGCTCGTCAAAGCCCGCATTCCCATAAACGCTGTCATCGCCACCGAGCCAGAGGAAGAAGTCGTCGTCTCCGTCCCCTCCGACAAGACGGTCAACCAACCCGCTTGTCTGGTGCCCCGTGAGCCGGTCATCACCTGATGAACCAACAAGATTCATGCTTTCGAAATTGCGGACTGAACCGGTTCCTCTAAGCACTGACGTCGCATTAAGATCTATCTCAAGACCCGTGGTCTGGTCGCTGTGATCGGCGATCCAGTGATCATTGCCACCGCCACCGTCCAGCGTATCCACACCACCCGCAGAGTTGACGATATCGTTCCCGTCACCAGCGTTGATGAAATCGTTGCCGTTACCGGTGCGCAGGTTATCTGTTCCGCCTATCACGTCACGCAGACTGAAATGATCAACGTCATAGAACCAGACGTTGTTTGCTCCAACTCCATCCAAAACGCCTTGATTGCCGTCAATCGTGCCAGTGTTCCAGAAGCCGGTCGTAACGCCAGTTCCCAGCGTAAAGTCAACGGTGAGACGATCCGCGCCAGCGCCACCGTAAACGCTGTCGTCACCGCCCAGGGTCAATATGATGTTGTCACTACCTGCATTGGACCGCGCGATGTCCGTTAATGAGCTCGCCTCATGACCGATCAGGGTGTCATTTCCGGCCCCCGTCGTCACGTTGAAGCCTTCCATGTTGACGACGCTGCCGCCGCCCGACAGGGCCGAGCTTTTGTTGAGGTCGATCTCCACCGCGCCGGTTGCGGACTGATCGCCGATCCAGAAATCGTTGCCGTCGCCTCCGTCGATCGTGTCGCGTCCCGAACCGGAGTTCAGGGTATCGTCACCGCCGCCGCCCATCAGCGAGTCATCACCAGCCCCGGTGCGGATGTTGTCGTTGCCGGTGCTTTCGTCGATGAACGTGAAGTGGTTGATATTGTTGAACCATACATTGTTCGATCCGAACCCGTCGAAAACGCCAGAGTTGCCGTCAACCGATCCGACGTTCCAGAACCCTGTGGTGACACCAGCGAAATCGGAACCCAGCGTATTTGTCACCTGCAGGCGGTCGCCGCCCAATCCGCCATTGACGGTATCGTCGCCACGCAATTTCAGGATGATGAGATCATCGCCGTCATTTGACGTCACAACGTCGGCTCTGTCGGCGGTATCATGACCGATCAGGGTGTCATTTCCGGCCCCCGTCGTCACGTTGAAGCCTTCCATGTTGACGACGCTGCCGCCGCCCGACAGGTCCGAGCTTTTGTTGAGATCGATCTCCACCGCGCCGGTTGCGGACTGATCGCCGATCCAGAAATCGTTGCCGTCGCCTCCGTCGATCGTGTCGCGACCCGAACCGGAGTTCAGGGTATCGTCACCGCCGCCGCCCATCAGCGAGTCATCACCAGCCCCGGTGCGGATGTTGTCGTTGCCGGTGCTTTCATCGACGAATGTGAAGTGGTTGATATTGTAGAACCACACATTGTTGGCCCCGAACCCGTCGAAAACGCCAGAGTTGCCGTCAACCGATCCGACGTTCCAGAACCCTGTGGTGACACCAGCGAAATCGGAACCCAGCGTATTTGTCACCTGCAGGCGGTCGCCGCCCAATCCGCCATTGACGGTATCGTCGCCACGCAATTTCAGGATGATGAGATCATCGCCGTCATTTGACGTCACAACGTCGGCTCTGTCGGCGGTATCATGACCGATCAGGGTGTCATTTCCGACCCCCGTCGTCACGTTGAAGCCTTCCATGTTGACGACGCTGCCGCCGCCCGACAGGTCCGAGCTTTTGTTGAGATCGATCTCCACCGCGCCGGTTGCGGACTGATCGCCGATCCAGAAATCGTTGCCGTCGCCTCCGTCGATCGTGTCGCGACCCGAACCGGAGTTCAGGGTATCGTCACCGCCGCCGCCCATCAGCGAGTCATCACCAGCCCCGGTGCGGATGTTGTCGTTGCCCGCGCTTTCGTCAATGAACGTGAAGTGATCGATATTGTAGAACCACACATTGTTGGCCCCGAACCCGTCGAAAACACCGGAGTTGCCGTCAACCGATCCGACGTTCCAGAACCCTGTGGTGACGCCTGACATAGTGGGGCCCAGTGCATTCGTGACAACCAAACGGTCTTCACCGGCTTCCCCATTAACGCTGTCGTTGCCGCCCAAATGCAGGATGATAAGGTCGTCATTCGAACCCGACGAGATCGAGTCCTCAAGCGTACTGCTCTCGTGACCACGCAATGTGTCAGCGCCGCTTCCCGTTGAAAGGCGCATACCCTCGATGTTGCGGACTGCGCCAGTGGTCAAGAACGACGAAATCGCATTGAGATTTATATTGAAATCTGCGCTTTCGGATGAGTGATCACCGATCCAAAGGTCATTGCCTCTACCACCATCGATCTGATCGTTGCCCCCACCGGCATTGAGCGTGTCATCACCGTCACCCGAGTTCAGAATGTCGTTTCCATCACCAGTACGAATGTTGTCATTGCCAACAACGAAACTGTTGAAAGTGAAGTTTTCGATCCCTGAGAACCATGCATTGTTCGTTCCCAAACCGTCAAAAACACCTGAATATCCGCCCGGAAGCCCACCATTCCAGAAACCCACCGTTACCCCGGAATTTGGCACAGTGTAGTTGTAGATCAGGCGATCATCCGGCGTGCCGCCGACGGCAGTGTTATCTGCTCCCCCGGTCCCATCACCAAACGCATTTGTCACATTAATATCGGCCATGATAGCTCCCCCCCAAAATCAAACATATTCGAACTGTAGCAAGCGTAATCGAGACCCACTTTGATCTAGATTAAGCCCCATAATCCGCTCAGGCTTGGCCGCAGAACCACCCAAAACGGGTTACACAGCGAGGAGTTGGGGGGGTGCATACACAAGAATTGGCAAGGGCAATTTCAAAAGGTCAAACCGCTGTTTTGAAACAGGTCTCACATCCGGATGAGAATGGGCCCCAACGCGAAGGCAGCGTCATCACGATGCCCTCCGCTGCCTACGGGGGCGGAAGACCGGCCGCTTCAAAGCCAAGTCTGAGATGCGGAAAATGCCCGAGTTCGCAGGGGCAGGCTCGTGACCTTAAACTACAAGTGTTCTTACGGCATTGATCCAGCCCGGCCCAACTTTATCCGATCAACTCCGTTCGATGGCCTCAGACCGCATCGCACGTGAAAGTGTCATTGAACGAGGAGCAGCAGATAAGGCCACACTTGATGCTTTGGAAAACGAACTCTCGCAAGCTGGGTTCAAACGAAAAATTAGGCGTTTTCAGACAAGAAATCTATTCAGGCTCGTTAGCCTCCCTCACGGAGCAGATTTTTCTGTACCAGGCGCGGGGAAGACTACCGTTGCGCTAGCAGCAAACGCTATTCTGCGCGCCCGTAGTGTCGTCCGCCGCCTTGCAGTAATTGGCCCAATCGCGGCGTTTGGTGCTTGGAAGGAGGAACTTGTTGCCTGTTTTGAAAAGCCACCGATTCTCTTGATCCATGCTGGCGCAGGAACGGTCATACCGGGCAATACCGAAGTCTTGCTATCCAACTACAATCGAACGGCAAGCGACTAAGATACAGTCCGATCCTTCGTGGCAGCTGAACCAACGCAAGTGATCCTCGATGAAGCACATCGGGTCAAGCGCGGGGCGGCAGGTGTACACGGGAGAGCTGTTCTTGACCTTGCCTACGCGGCTCGTCGTCGGAACGTGCTTACTGGAATCCCTGCACCCCAAGGTGCTTTCGACTTGGTTGCATTGGTAAGCTTCCTTTTCCCAGGGCAAGATAGGCAGGTGCTTCCAGGCGCCGCATACTTCGAACGCAAAGGCCGGGATGAAGATGTTCTCATTGAAACAAACAGCGCGGTAAGACGATATTTTGTCCGTACCGCAAAAGCAGAGTTGGATCTGCCTCCTACTAGTTTCGAAGTGGTACGAGAACCTATGCGGCCAATCCAAGCGGCGATTTACGACGCTCTGCTGGGTCAGTATCGGTCAACGTTTTCCCTTCCCGACCGAGGTCGTCACGAGATGCAAAGATTAGGGCGGATCGTGATGTACCTATTGGAGGCTGCAACGAACCCAATGTTGCTTACCGCTGGTTCGGACGAAGGTGATGATCCGTCGTTTCTGCATCCGCCGTTGGAGCATCAAGGCCACGAACCATTGGCCGATTTGCTTGCTCGTTACAGCAGCTTTGAACAGCCCTGGAAGTACCAGCGTGTTTGTTCAATCGTCAAAGAAGCGGCCGAAAAGGGCGAAAAAATACTGATTTGGTCCAGCTATGTAAAAAACCTTAGGGCTCTCGCCCGTCTCTTGGATCAGTATCGACCAGCCGTTGTTCATGGCGGGGTACCCTCTGACGAAATCGCCCTTCCTGGAGTCATTACTCGCGAACGTGAATTCGAACGCTTTCGGCACGACCCGTCTTGCGCTGTACTCCTTGCGAATCCCGCTGCCTGTGGGGAAGGCGTTAGCCTCCACCATTGGTGCCATCATGCCGTATTTTTGGACAGAACATTTAACGCGGGACACTTTCTACAGAGTCAAGATCGCATCCATCGGCTGGAGCTAGCCGAGGACGTAGTCACACGTTTCACTTTACTAATTAGCGCAGGATCAATCGACGACTCAGTAGACGGGAGGCTAGCGGAGAAAGTAAGCGCGCTATCATTGTTGATGGACGATCCGGGACTGGTCCAAATAGCGTTGCCGTCAGCTGATGAAGGCTCAGGAGGCACGCCAGCATTTGACGACGACTATCAGGCAATTTCCGCCCATATCGCAGCTGAAAATGCGTGACCTACCCACCAGAGGCCGGTGTCATGCCGTTTTTCTCTTGGCTTTTAGCGCTAGGGTAAGGAGCTGACCCGACGTACATGCGTGGATTGTGGCAGCGCTGGACAAACCAACACATATGGCCGCCTCATTGGATATAACTGGAACGGCCAATCTACTTTTGGACATCGGTCTAGCTAGAGTTGATTCTTGTGTACTCACGGCTGGTGCTCTGTCCAGATTGGATCGAGAGGCGGATCTGACCACTCTTAAAGGCATTGCTCGGTTACTTTTGCGAAGCCGACCGCCAGGTTGGCTTAGAGCAGTTGTAAGTGACGGTCGTTTGCTGCCTGAGTTGATCCCACAACGTGACTTTGATGCGATCGCATGGCTAGGAGATGATTTAGAAGAGATTGTATTCACTGCTCATCAGCAGGTGTATGGCGCGAAAGATGAACATTTGCGTAAGATGCTAGGCGACGCCGGAGAAATTGCCATAATGTCTGCCTTGCGCCGCGATGGCCACAATCCGCGACATGTTTCGCTTACATCCGATCGCTTTGGTTACGACATAGAGCACAAAGAAGGTTTCCAAACCGTAGGACTGGAGATCAAAGCCGCCGTAAACGCCACGGCCGCCCGCGCACTCATCTCCCGCAACGAATTTGACGCCGCGAAAAGGATGGGCGAACGATGGAAACTGATCCAAGTGACGTTTTCATCGCGGGTGATAGCAAGTGGGCGCGTAACCGCAGGAGACGTGGAGAGGATACGCGAACTGCCAAGTCATTCACTCGTCGAGATGGCACCAGTCGAGAAAGAGGGATTTCGCTGGACTGAAGCTGCAGAAATTCGCCCCTCAGAAACTGAATGGAAGCCGAGCAACCTTCAAGTCGGAGAGGAATTTGAGGCCTTATTATCCAGTGACGAAGTATAGCGTCGGGTGCTCCGCACAGCGGTGGCCGGGGGCTTTGGTGCAAACGAAGTTAGGCACAAAAGAGCTTTGCAGCTGAGCTGCAAGATATAGGTGTTTCGACGACAGTTCTGTTTGGCACCGGCGTATTCGTTCCAAACGGACTGAAGCCAAGCCTGGAAATAGTCATTTAGTTTCCGACCCTTATATCTAATCACCGAAAACGTCGCAGTCATCAGGTCTGGAGAATATCGGCCCGGAGAGAGTGTTTTGAGGACCCCGCCGACCAGGACCGGTGTTCAGCTCCACCTGCACAACCCTCGAAAACAACGGGAAAATCCGGCCGCAGCCGGATGGGGAGAACGCTTTCTCAAGGGCAAGTGGCGGAGAGACAGGGATTCGAACCCTGGAGACGGTTTCCCGCCTACACACTTTCCAGGCGTGCGCCTTCGACCACTCGGCCACCTCTCCGTGTCGGGGTTATTTGGATGATCTTCCGGGGATTTGCAAGGGGGTAATCGCGCAGATCATGCATCTAAATGCAAGTATACGCGACGGTTCTGTCGGCCCTTCTTTTCGACCTTGCCCAAGCGGATTTTTCCGATCTCACCAGTGCGCGCCACATGGGTGCCGCCGCAAGGTTGCAGATCGACCTGCGCATCGCCCTGACCGATCAGAACCAGACGGATTTTGCCCGACCCACGCGGGGGCTGAACAGACATCGTCTTGACCAGACCGGGGTTGGCGTCCAACTCGGCATTGGTGATCCAGTCTTCGGTCACTGGCAAGTCCCGGTCGATCAGCTCCTGGAGCTGTGCTTGCAGTGCCGCCTTGTCTTCGGGCGCGTCGGGCATGTTGAAGTCAAGGCGTCCCTTGCCCGCGCTGATCGAGCCGCCGGTGACCTCAAGCGGAACCACAACTGACAGCAGGTGCAAGGCCGTATGGACGCGCATGAAGGCATAGCGTTCGTCCCAGTTCAGGTGCTGCGTAACTCTTGTGCCGACTGATGGCAGTTCGGCACCTTCGGCCGGAACGCAGGCAATTGTGTCGCCATCCGCCTTGACGGTGGTGGCCACGACCATTTCGCCGCCGTCCCACTGCAAGGTACCGGCGTCGCCGGGTTGGCCGCCACCGGTCGCATAGAACAGGCTTTGGTCAAGAACCACGCCGCCCTGATCGGTATGCGCCACAACTGTTGCCGGGGCTTGGCGCAAATACGCATCTTGCCGGAACAAAAGCTCAGTGGGTGTCGCCATCTGCGTCTCCATCGCTGTCTGCGTCCAGATCTGCCTCTGTCATCTCGGCAGGGGTTTGTGGCGCACTCGGCGCAGCCGAAGCGTTTGCCGCCGTCTGGGGACGCAGGGCCTCGGGGTTGCGCAGCCAGATGTCGCGCTGTGCGAAGGGGATTTCGATCCCTTCTTCGGCGAACCTTTTGGCGATCTCGTGGTTCATATCGGATTTGACCGACAGAACCCAGTTCACGTCCCGCAGGATCGCCCGGATCTCAAAGTCCAATGAATCGGCCCCGAACCCCTGGAAAACCACGCTTGGTGCAGGATTTGCCAGAACCATCGGATGGCTGTTGGCGATCTCGCGCAGGATATCCTCGATCACGCGGGTATCAGTCCCATAAGCCACACCAACCGGCACAATCACGCGGCCCACGGTGTTGCCGCGGGTATAGTTGGTGACCGAACCACTGATCAGGTCCGAGTTGGGGACGATCACGTCCGTGCGGTCAAAGGTCTCGATCCGGGTTGAGCGGACGGATATGTCACGCACGTATCCCATCTGACCATTCACATCGATCCAATCGCCTTTGGAGATTGGGCGCTCGACCAGCAGGATGATGCCTGAAACAAAGTTGGACACGATGGTCTGCAGGCCAAAACCGATGCCAACCGACAGCGCGCCGGCAACGATGGCAAGCGACGACAAGTCAAAGCCAGCCCCGGTAATGGCCACAAGCGCGGCCAGGAAGATCCCGATATAACCGGTGCCTGATACGATGGCATTCTGGCCACCAGGGTCCAAGTTCGTCTTGGGCAACAGCGAGTTGCGCAATCCACCCTGCACCAGCCGGGTCAGCCCGTATCCAACGGCAAAGATCACAGCAAAGGTCAAGAAGTTCGTCGGCGAAATGGTAACACCGCCGATGTTGATCCCTTGCAGCAGTCGCGCCCATTGTTCGGTCAGGTCTGCTTCGCGCGCGCCCCAGTAGAGTGCGATGATCGGCAAGGCGATGATGGCCAAAATGAATCCCACGATGACCGAAAACAGAGAATCCCGACCCGCGTCACCCTTTCCTGACAACCACCCATAAAGGTTCCCCAGGAACTGCTGGGTGATCACCAGAACAGCGATCAGGGCAATGGTCTTGACCGCCGGGAACACGATCGCCTCAGCTGCGTTGATGTAACCGGCAGCGGCCAGAACCGGAGAAAAGATGCCCAGAAGGTAAAGCCCGCGCCGAAACAGGTTTACCAGTTTGCCAAAGCCTGCCCCTTTGGGGCTGTCTTCAGGCGCCTCCTCCCGGTCTTGTGCACGGACGCGTTGCAGCTGAAACAACAGAAAGGCCGTGACAAGGATCACCGGGAAGGAAATCACAGCCCGGCTTGCATCCGATATGTTTTCGATCTGCTCTTGCAGAAGAACAAGATCGTGCAGGACAAGCATGACAGCAAGCAGATCGATATAGACCCTCAGAACCGCAATCTGCGGCGCCGTAAGGATGTTGAAGCTCTCACGCTCTCCGAGCAAAAACAGTTGTCGCCCGATCCAGTTGAAATACAGGATGGCCGCCGCCCACCCAGGCACATGTTCCCACAGCAACAGCCCGCGGATACCCAAGGCCCCTGTCAGGTAGACAGCCGACCACAGACACATCACACCCAGCCAGGGCAGCAGTATCCGAAACAAGGAAATGACAAAGGTCCAGACACCTGTGCCACGCCCGCCCAGCGAGCGCAGGTAATCACCTGCAACTTGAGACCAAGCCTTGCCGCGCCACAGCAGAACTGCGCCTATCGCAAACAACACCACGATTGCTGGAGCGTTGTTTTGCACCTGTTCACGTACCGTATCGGTACGGATATTCACGATGGTTTCATTAACCAGGGCGCTGGCGGATTCCTGAACGTCATGCCAAGCCGGGGTCCAATAGATCGGATTGAGAGGTGTCGGCCCGCGCTCCAGGAGTGTCTTGGTCTTACGGGCCCGGATTACCCGGTCAATCTCGTCAATTAACCCGTTAGAGCGGCTGAAAGCTTCTTGCGCAATGATGCGGGGCACCTGAACCGCATTGAGTTGATCTTCGAGGTGTTTGCGCAGCTGAGCCAGGTCCGGCGGCTCGGTCTTGCCATCGGCGGGCGCAGGGCCAAGGGCCGAAATCTGTCCCTCAAGCGTGCGGATGCGTTCCGAATTCTGGTTGCGAACGCGGTCAAAGATGTCTCGATAGTTGTTGATGTCGGACCGCAGCTGCTCGAACGCGGCATTGGACGCCTTGTTGGCGTCCACCGCTTCTTCGGCGCGTTCGGCAGTCTCGATCCAGCCGCGATAGTAGTCGCGACTTTCGTCGGAAAGTTGAGCCTGGGCGGTGCTGGCAAAAGCCAGCATAAAGACGGCACAGGCCGCCCACAGAATGCGGCACAGGCCGACCATGTCAGACGTCCTCGAACACGCCGGGGATCGAGCTGGGGGCGCGGGTCATCCATTCGGGCACCGGCAGCTCTTTTTCGCGCAAGAAATCGGGGTTGAACAGTTTCGACTGATAGCGCGTGCCAAAATCGCACAGGATTGTCACGATGGTGTGGCCCGGGCCAAGCTCTTTGGCCAGACGCACGGCACCTGCGATGTTGATGGCTGTCGAACCGCCCATGACCAGACCTTCGTCTCGCAGCAGATCAAAGATGTAGGGCAAGGCCTCGGCGTCGGTGATCTGATAGGCGTGATCGGGTTTGAACCCTTCCAGGTTCTTGGTGATCCTCACCTGCCCGATGCCTTCGGCGATCGAGCCACCCTCCGTCGCCAACTCGCCAGTCGTGTAATAGCTGAACAGTGCCGCGCCCATCGGGTCGGCCAAACCGATCTTGACGCCTTTGGGCTGAAGCACCTCGGACACACCAACAAGTGTCCCACCCGAGCCAACCGCAGAAACAAAGCCGTCAACCTTGCCGCCGGTCTGTTCCCAGATTTCAGGCCCGGTGGTTTCGATATGCGCTTGGCGATTGGCGACATTGTCGAACTGATTGGCCCAGATGGCGCCGTTGGGCTCGGTCTTGTTCAACTCGTGTGCCAAACGCTCCGAGTAGCGCACAAAGTTGTTGGGGTTGCGATAAGGGGCCGCGGGCACCTGCACCAGCTGGGCTCCGGCCAGACGCAGCATGTCTTTTTTCTCTTCGGATTGGGTTTCGGGGATGACGATCACCGTCTTGAACCCCATGGATGCGCCAACCAGGGCCAGGCCAATGCCGGTGTTGCCGGCCGTGCCTTCGACAATGGTGCCGCCGGGCTTCAGTTCACCGCGCGCGATCGCGTCCTTGATGATAAACAGCGCGGCGCGGTCCTTGACCGACTGGCCGGGGTTCATGAACTCGGCCTTGCCCAGAATTTCACAACCCGTTTCTTCGCTGACGCGGCGCAGCCGGATCAAAGGTGTTTTGCCTACGGCGTCGGCCAGATCGCGTGCAATGCGCATGGTGCCCCCAAAGTTCTGAAGATGTGTAACAGGTTTATCGCTCAGGTGACGCGACCTCAAGCTGTCATCGCACCCCGGCGCCGATCAAATATCGGCGCGCAGGCGCTCTCGGTTTCGGGCCAGCCAATTTGCGATCGAGATGAGCGGAACGTTTTTCAGTTTGCCTTGATCCAACTGGTCCATGAATGCGGCGAACGGAACGATATGGCTGCGAATGTCCTCGCCTTCGGTCTCGAGCCCCCCGGTCGAGGCGGGTTCGTCCAGGTCGGCCAGACCTACAAAAAGATGAAGGAATTCCGTTGACGAACCGCTGCTGGAATAGCCATCGCCAGCCGCAAACAGCTCTGTGACCTCGATGTTGGCCTCTTCACGGGTTTCGCGGCGGGCGGCCTCCTCGGGTGATTCCCCCGGATCGACCATGCCGGCGACAGCTTCGATCTGCCAAGGATTGGGATCGCCGATAAGATAGGCTGGTGCCCGGAACTGTTCGACCACCAGCACGCAATCGCGGACCGGGTCGTAAGGCAGGATGACCGCTGCCTGGCCGTTCACCAGAGCACTGCGGTGCAGGACAGGTCCCATCGAGCCGTCAAAATGGCGATGTCGCAGCGTTGCATCTTCCATGGTGAAATACCCCAGATACGGACGTCGATGGTCTTGCAACACCACGTCGCGCGATGTGTCCCACTCGGGGCTTGCCTCGCGCCGTCGCGCCGCCAACCGTCCTTGCGCCCGCATGCGGATCGCCGGAAAGCGTGGCGCGATGTCGGATGCAGGCAGGTGGCCAAAATGCGACATGACCTCTTCGGCGGCCAGAACCGTCAACTCTCCCCACTCGGCGGCCCAATCGTTGAGCGACCAGGGCGTCGACGGCTCCCACAGACCGGGGGCGGGAATGAACACCTCTGCCATCACGTCGTCACCATTGGCGGTGCGCAGCGGCAAAGTTTGCAGGTCATAGTCAAACCCGCCTTCGTAATAGATCACCCGCTCGATGTCCCCGGGCGTCAGCCCCTGCACCAGCAGGCCGTGGGTGACGCGCCCCTCGCCCTTGTCGACCATGGGAAATATCTGATCGCGCACCGAATAGGCGCCATAACCGTGCAATTCGGCCTGTGTCAGGTTGATGTGATCCGCAGTACGGCCCAGGACAAGTTCCAGAAGCGGCACATACCGAAGGGTGCCGTAGAAAAAGAGATCGGACACGAAATGAACCTTTTGTTCAGAAAACTTACCGCCACTGACGCCAAGCAAACTCGGTCGCAAGACCGGCCAGCACGCCGCCGACAAGCAAGGTCCATATAATACTGGGAACCATGATGGTAAGCCCATAATCGAACCCGATCGTGAAAATAGCGCCCAAGGCTTCGAACGGGCCGTCAAACCGGTTGCGCATGGCCTGGCGGAACATCTCGTACGCGCCTTGCACGAAAAGCCCCCAGAACAGCAGTGCCAGAACCCCGGTTACGCCGTTGTTGATCGCAGGCGTCATGCCGCGCCCTGCCCGCTTGCCCATGACAACCCAGCCGCAGATTACACCCAATCCCACATTCACCCAGGTGAAATAGCCGAAATCCATCCCCTCGGGCATCAGCGGCATAACCAGGCCTGAAACGATAAAGGCAATCAGAGCCAGGCTCAGGGCGGCGACTAGACGGGCGGCGTCGGGCATTTCTGGGGATCTTTCCTTGGTCGAGCTTCAGCCCTTGCGGGCAATGGTGATCTGGGTCACGTCGCAGTTGCCCATGTAAAAGGCCGCACCGCAAGAGGTCAGGTAAAAGTTCCACATACGCCGGAACCGATCATCAAACCCCATTTCGGCGATCTGCTCCCACTTTGCATTGAACGTGTCGTACCATCGGCGCAGGGTCAGATCGTAGCTTTGGCCGAACTCCTTGGATTTGACAAAAGTCAGCCCGGCCAGATCGACCTGCTCGTGCAGGATCTTTGGCGCAGGCAGCATGCCGCCCGGAAAGATATGTTTCTGGATGAAATCGACACCGTTCTTGTAGACCTCCCATCGGGCATCATTGACCGTGATGATCTGCAAAGTGGCTTGAGCGCCGGGTTTCAACCGGTCATGAACCGTGCCGAAATAGGTTGGCCAGTACTTTTGCCCAACCGCCTCGAACATCTCGATGCTGGCGATACCATCATAGCTGCCGGTTTCATCGCGATAGTCTTGTAGTTTGAAAGTTACCTGATCGGAAAGCCCTGCGTTTTCAATCCGCTCTTGCGCGTAGTTAAACTGTTCCTGGCTGATCGTCAGCCCTGTGACCTTCAGCCCGCGCTCCTTGGCCGCATATTCTGCAAACCCACCCCAACCACAGCCGATTTCCAACACGTGATCACCGGGTTGCACGCCCATTTCATCAATCAGGCTTGCGTATTTGGCGGTCTGCGCATTTTCCAGACTTTCCTGTCCGGTTTCATACAACGCGCTGGAATAGGTCATCGTATCATCCAGCCAAAGTGCGTAGAAATCATTCCCCAAATCATAGTGATACGAGATGTTCTTCCTAGCTTGCTCCTTGTGATTGCGATGCAGCCAAAAGCGCAATCGCTCATAGGCGCGGATCAACCCTCGGCCCGGGAAATGATCATACACAGTTTCGGAGCCTTGATGCACAAGATCCATAAAGGCCCGCAAGTCTGGTGAACTCCACCATTCCTCAAGATAGGCATCGGAAAAGCCGAGGTCCCCCTCGCGGATCAATCTTGCAAAGAGATCAGGATGATGCACGTCGATCTGGGCCACGGGGCCAGGTTTTGCACCGTCCGAACGAAACCTTCGGCCGTCTGGCAAGACGATGTCCAGACGTCCAGCTTCCATCTTGTGCAGCATCCGATGGACCTGCGTAAAATATCTTGGCAGATCTTTCTGCCCGTCAGTCGAAGTTAGAACCATCTTTCCTCCCCATGGTGGCTCTGGGGTAAAGGCTAGGCCGAGATGGTGTTTCTGGCAAGTTTTGAATGATTTAGCCCCTTTTTGAGGGCGAAACAGCCTATTTTAGGCGCAGTGCGCGGATGCTTGAATGCCTGAATGCTCAACGGCGCCGTGTTGAAGAGGCGCCGCTGGTCGTCATGGTTCTGCTTTTGGGTGCGGATCAAAGCACGTGATCGAGGGCTTCAATCAGCTTGTTTACTTCGTCCTGCGCGGT
Organism: Falsiruegeria mediterranea M17; assembly: GCF_900302455.1. Taxonomy (GTDB): domain Bacteria; phylum Pseudomonadota; class Alphaproteobacteria; order Rhodobacterales; family Rhodobacteraceae; genus Falsiruegeria; species Falsiruegeria mediterranea. The sequence continues at coordinate 89,725 of NZ_ONZG01000005.1, read as the reverse complement.
GTAGTGTGTGAAGCTCAACCGCAAAACCCCTTGTTTTTCTGGATCAATCCCCATCGCCTGCAGCGCGCGCACGGCGTAAAAGTCGCCACCACCAGCCATGATACCATGCTTGGCCAGCTCTGCGGCCACCGGCTCTGCGGGACGGTTCAGACCCAAGGCAACCGTGGGCGCGCGCTGCTCGGCGTCCGCCGGGCCGATCAACCGGACAGAGTTGCGGTCCTTGACGGCATCCAACAACGGCTGCAGCAAAGCCACCTCGTGCGCGCGCATCAGATCATGGGCGAAAGCACCTTTTTCGGCCAATCCTTCGGATGGGCCACCATGATGGCCGCTCAGATCTTCGATGTAATCCGCCATGCCGGCGCAGGCCGCGATTTGGGCATGGTCCGGTCCGGCGGGCGTGAAGCGTTTGTAAAGCACATCTGCGTTGAAATAATGCGCCTGGTTCGGCAGCAGTTCACCCAATGCGCGACGGATCACCATGCAGCCCTGATGCGGGCCATAGGTCTTGTAGGCCGAAAACAGGTAGATGTCGGGACCCAACTTACCCACATTCGCGAACCCATGCGGCGCGTATGACACGCCATCCACACAGACAAAGGCACCGGCTGCATGTGCGATCGCCGTGATCTCGGTCACCGGGTTGATCTCTCCGACAACGTTCGAGCAATGCGGAAAGCAGACCAGGCGCACTTTTTCGTCCAGCAGGGTTTCTAGATCGCTTGGGTTCAGGTGCCCCGTTTCCGGGTCGATGGCCCATTCCCGCACCTCGATGCCCTCGTCTGCCAAACGCCGCCAGGGGCCGCTGTTGGCCTCGTGATCCTGATTGGTGACGATGATGGCTTCGCCCGGCTTCATCCACTGCCGAAAGGCCTGCGCCAGAACATAGGTGTTCTGCGTCGTCGATGGGCCAAAGCTCAGCTCGTCCGTTTCAACGCCCAGGATCGCGGCCATGCGCGTGCGCGCCTCATCCATTTCTTCTCCCGCAAGACGGCTGGCGTCATAGGGGGCATACGGCTGCACCTTGCGCTGAGTGTAATAGCGGGTCAGTCGGTTGATGACCTGCTGACAGGTATACGAGCCACCTGCATTTTCAAAAAAGGCCTGTCCTTGCAGAACCGATTCCGAAAATGCCGGAAACTGCGCGCGCACAAAATCAATATCCAGGGTTGTCATCGCCACTATGTCCTTTTTCAGCTTCACATCTCGACCGGTCGCCCCAACCTTGTTTCGGGGCCTCCGGAACAGGGCAGGTCTTCCAGCCGAGCCGTGTCGCCGCCATTCCTCTTGTAAGGATAATGCGACACCGCGGCAGCCCTTCAAGTCGATTCCGACCCGATGGACGGGTCGAGGTAAACCTTTTGTGCCAATTCGGTCAAGCCACAGAAAAAGGGCCCCAAGGATTGCTCCCAGGGGCCCTGATTCATCATGTTACCGCGGGCCTACCGCTTTTCGCGCGACAGGCCGATGAAGATCGACACGCACATCAGGACCAGGATGATGGCAAAGGGAAAGCCCGTCGCAATCGCCGCCGCCTGAAGCGCACCCAGACCGCCGCCCAATAGCAGTACGATCGCGATCGCACCTTCCAGGATGCACCAGAACACGCGCTGTGCCGTGGGGGCGTTGGTCTTGCCCCCAGCGGTAATGGTGTCGATCACCAGCGAGCCGGAATCGGAGGAGGTCACGAAGAAGACCACCACCAGAATGATCCCTACCAGCGACAAAAGGCTGGACATCGGGAAGGCTTCGAACATCACGAACATCTTCAACTCCAACCCGGCGTCTTGCAGCGCCTCGGCACCACCTGCCATGACCTGCTCCAGTCCGGCGTTGCCGAACACGCTCATCCACAGGGCCCCGACGAGGGTTGGGATCAGCAGCACGCAAGTCACGAACTCTCGCACGGTTCGCCCGCGCGAAATGCGTGCAATGAACATGCCCACGAACGGTGACCAGGAAATCCACCACGCCCAGTAGAATGTGGTCCAGCCCTGCATGAAGTTGGTGTCTTCACGGCCAATCCAGTTCGACAATGCAGGCAGTTGAACGGCGTAGTCGACCAGATTGGTGAAGAAACCTGACAGGATGGCAACGGTCGGCCCAACAATCAGAACCAGCACCAACAGCGCAGCGGCAAGTATCATGTTGGCCTCGGACAGGCGCTTAACGCCCTTGTCCAGCCCCGCAACCACCGAGATCAGCGCAAATGCGGTGATGATGATGATCAACAGCACCTTCATGCCGTCAGTCACCGGCACACCAAACAGATAGTTGAGACCCGCCAGAGCTTGTGTTGCGCCCAGACCCAGGGAGGTTGCCAGACCAAAGATGGTGGCAAACACCGCCAGGACGTCAATGATGTGACCCAGAGGACCCCAGGTCGCCTCGCCAAAGATCGGGTAGAACACCGACCGCATCGTCAGCGGCAGTCCTTTGTTGAAGCTGAAGAAGGCCAGCGCCAGGGCCACGACTGCGTAGATAGCCCAAGGGTGCAGCCCCCAGTGAAAAATGGTAGCCGCCATTGCCAGGTCACGCGCGCCCTGCGGGTTATCGGCTGCCGCGCCAAGTGGTGCCCAGTCGGTGCGCAGGCCATCCTCGCCCGTGGCAACGCCACCCAGGCTGGCCCCATAGTGCGAGATCGGCTCGGCCACGCCCCAGAACACCAGACCGATGCCCATGCCAGCGGCAAACAGCATCGAGATCCAGCCCGCATAGCTGTAATCGGGCTTGGCGTCGGCCCCGCCCAAACGGATCGATCCATAGGGCGTCACGATCAACAGCAGCGAAAACACCACAAAGATGTTGCAGGCGATCATGAAGACCCAGTCGAACCGCGAGGTCAGCGCCACCCGCAGCCAGCCAAAGAATTCACCGGCTTGTTCGCGAAAGACCAGCGAGAAAAATACAAATGCAACGATGGTCAGCCCGGATACGGCAAACACCGGGTTGTGGATGTCCAGGCCCAAGACCTGAACATTGTCTTGACCGACCTCATAGTCGGTCTCCTTCTTTTCGGACATATATGCTCACTCCCATGATTGAGTGTGGCCGTGATCCGGAAATGCCGGCCAAATGGGCGCAGCAAAAGGGACGCCATGGCGTCTGAAAGCGACATTCCTGTTGGTTTTTTCGCGACACAAATTCAGTGGCTGGAATGCAAGGTCGGAAACGCAACATCAAGCGTCGCAAGGGTTTTTGATTTCCAGATCAATAAAAAACCCCGCAGATTTCACTGCGGGGTCTTGTGCCAAAAGCGACATCCAAGATGTAGGTTCAGGCGTTCACATCCACGACGACGCGGCCTTTGACCTGGCCTTGCAGGATATCCGCGCCAAGTTGTGGCAGGTCGCTGAGCGTCGCTGGCTGGATCATAGCCTCAAGCTTGTCCATCGGCAGGTCGGTTGCCACCCGCTGCCAGGCGCGCAGGCGGTTGTCATAGGGCTGCATGACACTGTCGATGCCCAAAAGGTTCACACCACGCAGCAGGAACGGGATCACGGTTGCTGGCAAGCCTGCGCCGCCAGCCAGACCGACCGATGCAACCGAAGCACCGTACTTCATCTGTCCCAGCACCCGCGCCAGCATGGCACCGCCAACCGCGTCGACGCAGCCTGCCCAAGTTTCGCTTTCCAGCGGGCGTTTGGTGGTCTCGTTGATCTCTTCGCGGGCTACGATCTGTGTGGCGCCCAAGGACTTCAGATAGTCCGCCGTTTCGGGACGCCCGGTGACGCCTGCCACCTCATAGCCCAAGTTGGCCAAGATCGCGGTCGCGACCGAGCCCACACCGCCCGCAGCACCAGTGACCAGAACAGGACCGTGATCCGGCTTCATACCGTGATCCTGCAGCGCCATCACCGCCAGCATCGCGGTGAATCCCGCCGTTCCCACCGCCATTGCTTGGCGCGCGTTCAGACCGTCGGGCAACGGAACCAGCCAATCGGCCCGCACATTGGCCTTTTGACTGTACCCGCCCCAGTGCGCCTCTCCCACGCGCCAGCCAGTCAGAACCACCTTGTCGCCCGGCTTATACCGGTCATCGCTTGATGCCTCGACCGTGCCGGCAAAATCGATGCCAGGAATATGCGGATACTTGCGAACCAAACCGCCGCCGCTGGAACTGAGGCACAGACCATCCTTGTAGTTCACGGTGGAATACTCCACCGCAACGGTCACCTCGCCCTCGGGCAGAGCGTCCAGACCGATTTGCTTGACCGAGGCGCTTGCCTTGCCGCTCTCTTCGTCTTTTTCAACAACCAATGCATTAAACATATCGTTTCTCCCCTGGTTACAGCGCCTTACGCGCCCACCTTCATCTTTTCCAAATGTTCCCGTCGGAGGTATCCGGCGGGGCAAAACTCACCGCCAGAACTTTTCCTGAACCACAGCACCACGCATCCCGTGTTCTGTTTCGATCTCCATCCGGGTTCCTGCGTCCCAATGCGAGCGGTCCACCATGCCGATGGCGACGTTCACGCCGAACTGGGGGCTGAACACAGCCGAAGCCACCTGCCCGACCTGACGACCATCCGCGAGCAACGGCCAGGAACCGGTGCAGGCACCGATCTCTCCCTCGATCACGATGGGGCGGATCTGACGTGGTGGGCCGTTCTGGGCCTGCTTGGCCAGCGCGACCTTGCCGATGTAATCCTCGGGCGAGTTGCAGAACCGCCCCAGTCTGCATTCATAGGGCGTGTTGTCCCGTCGCATGTCCGAGCCGAAGCTAAGCAATCCGCTCTCGATCCGCTCTAAGTTGTTGGGGCACCCTGCCCGCACATTCAGGTCCTCGCCAGCAGCAAACAAAGCATCCCACAGCGGCATGCCGTATTCCGTGCCCTCGACGTAGATCTCGAACCCGCCCTGCTTGGACCACCCCGAGCGCGCCACGACAAACTCCTGCCCCTCGAACGGCAGACGCTTGTAGCGGAAGAACTTGATGTCCCGTACCACGTCTCCAAAGACCCGCGCCATCAGATCATCAGCCTTGGGTCCTTGTACGGCCAAGGGTGAGACATCCGGCTCATCCACTTCGACATCCAGACCAAGCGCGATGGCAATTCCAAGCGTATATTGCCACAAATCACCATCCGCGACCGAGAGCCAATAGTGATCGTCGGCCAGCTTGATCGACACCGGATCGTTCAGCATGCCCCCGTTGTGATCCACGGATGGCACATAATAGCACTGATCATCCGCCATCTTGTCCATGTCGCGGGGACTGATCATCTTCATCAATCGCAACGCATCCGGGCCTTTGATCTGCACCTGGCGTTCCACAGACACATCCCAGACCTGCACATGCTGCTTCAGATGCGCGGCGTCGGCCTCGACGCTTTCGAAGAACGTCGGCAGCAGCATGTGATTATAGACAGTGTAGCCCTTGACCCCGGCGGCCTCGACCCCAGGCGAAAAAGGTGTTTTGCGCACGCGGCGCGATGGCATGATGATGGCCATGCCTTGTCTCCTCAAACAGTTGATGATCTGCCGCCGTTGTTTTCCCTAAGGCGGCAAGGTGCTTTGTCAGCGTGCGCCGCTCCAATTGATTGGGCAGATCTCGGCAGATTTTCCGCCGAAATCCCAGACGCGACCATAGTCGCGCACCTTGGATTTGGTGCCGCGCGCCACGATGATGTCGGGGCCCATCCAGTATTTAGAATTGCTGACCATGACGGGGTGTTCGGGATCCAGCCCACCCAGCATCTCGATTTCACCCTGGATCTTGCGTCCGATGGTGATGCGGCGCTTTGCACCGTCACGTTCGATGACAACCGGCGCGCGCTCGGCTCCGATGATCTCACTCACCAACATGGTGAACAGACCGGTGGTGCCGCCCGCCTTGCCCGAAAAGATCTCAAGCAGACCGTTATAGGCTTTGCCACTGGCGTTTTCGTCCACATAGGCCGCAACCTTCCACTGGCCTTCGCCCATGCGACCGGGAATGTCGACTAACAGACCCACGTTCAGGCCCGACAGATCCTCGCCCTCGTAATGACCTTCGTCGATGATGATCCCCATCCAGGCGTGGCAATGCCCTTCGGTCGGCGGGTGTGCGCCCAAGGAGACCACGCAGGGACAGAACACATCGCAGGAACAGTTCAGGATCAGCTCGCCCTTGATGGCCCAATCGGTGGGCGTCTTGTCGCGACGACTGGGATTGGCCATGCGGCTGTCTATCCGTTGGCTGACCGGCAGGCGGTCGGCATTGGGCTTACGTTTCACTGCCATCGGTTATCCTCCAATTACATATACATAGACCAGCAAGGCCAGACCCGCGGCGATCAGCAGAACGCCAAGGGGTTTGGTCACACGGTGGCCGATTTGCGGTAGTTTTTCCAGAACCATGAAAAAGGTGGCGAGGCCCATCCACAGCAGGCTCATGACACCACCGACGAAGCCAAGCGCCATGAACCCCCAGCAGCAGGCGGCGCAAAACGCGCCCAGACCCAGCCCCATTCGGAGCCCGCCGACGAACCCGGTGCGCCAATTGCCGATGAAATACATCATCGGGGCGTGACACACGCCATGGCAGACCTCTTTGGCGCGGGTGAACTGGAAAGCTCCGACTGCGATCAGCAGACCTGCTGACAGCCATGGTGACTTCGCGATCCCCAGCATATCCACGACACCGCCGAATAGCAGCGCCAGTTGCACGCCTGTGATCGCGGCGGCAAACGCCAGCCAAACCAGGAAATAGCCCAACAGAACACCGATCCAGCCAGCTCTTGTTCCGTTGGCCGACGTCATCAGGTCTTCGTAGCTTTGCAAGGTCGGGACCAATGTCGGCAACATCATCGCCGCCATCATGATGCCCCACATCCAGAACAGCGAGCCAAACTCGGCCATGGGCATGTACATGTCCATGCGCGGGTCCATCTGCCGCATGGCTTCGCCCATCGGGCCGGGACGGCCGATCAGATCCAGATCCATGTCGATCGCCATGGAATACAGGACCCACCACGCCGCCAGGATGATTCCGTAGAACCCAAGCCACAAAAATGATCTGACAGACAGACGGCTCACTTGATCCTCCCCGAGTCATCCCCTACGACTCAAATGTCAGACTTTTAAATGTCAGACAAATGAAAAATGGTGATGTCGTGAAAATTGATCCCAACAGCTCGGCCGATCTTTCGGTGCAAATCGCCCAGGCGATCAAAGACGCGATCATCGGCGGTGAGCTGATCGTCGACGAACGCCTCCCATCCGAGACCGAGCTGTGCGAGCAGTTTAAAGTGTCCCGTTCCACCGTACGCGAAGCCCTGAAACGCCTTGCCGCGCAGTCCCTGATCCGCACCCAACGTGGCGCCTCGGGGGGCGCATTTGTCAACCGGCTGAGTTTTGAGGACGCCTATCCTCAACAGGTCACCACCTCGACCCTATTGCTCAGCATGAATGCGGTCAGCTTTGACACGGCTTGCGAAGCGCGCTTCGCCTTGGAACGCGCCTGTGCGCCATTGTCCGCCCAACGCCGCACCCCGGACCACCTTGCCACCATGCGGGCTGAAATCGTGCGCCAGAGCCAGCCGGGCCTGACGGATGAGGCATTCTGCGCCTCGGACGTGGCCTTTCACCGGGCGCTGGTGGATGGGGCCGACAACCCGGTGCTGTCCTATCAACTGGCCGGCGCGGTCGAGGCGATGCAGCCTCTGATGAACATGATCACCTTCACTGCTCGTTCGCGCGAAGAAATCGTGGCCCTGCATACGCGTATTGCCGACGCGATTGAGGCCAACGACGCCACAACTGCAGACACCGCTCTGCAAGAGCTCACCGCCTATACTCTGACACTGAAAGACAACGTCATGGCGGCCCGCGCGGCGCGCGACAAAAGCTGATCTTGTGCCAACGGTCTGATCCGTCCTAGACGCAAGGTCAAAGATCTGGATCAGAGAGACCCCAATGCGCCCTACCGAACACCTGCGCCAACTGGCCGCCGACAATTGGCACGCCGCCACGACCCACGCGTTCACCACCGAACTGGCCGATGGCACGCTGCCGCTGGACAAGATGCGTTGGTATCTGGCGCAGGACTATCAGTTCATCGATGGCTTTGTGCGCCTATTGGCCAGCGCCATCGCCCATGCCCCGTCTCTGGCCGACAGCGTGCCCGCCGCGCAGTTCCTGGCGGTGATCACCGGACCGGAAAACACCTATTTTCTGCGGTCCTTCGAGGCGCTGGACGTAACCACCGACCAGCAGAACGCCGCCGCTGCCCCTGCCACCCGCGATTTCCAGGCCCTGATGGCTGAGGCCGCCGCGTCGGGCCGGTATGAGCTGATGCTGGCTGTTCTGGTGGTTGCGGAATGGACTTATCTTAGCTGGGCCACCCCGGTGAACCCACCGCGCGAGGATCTGCCTTTCTGGTTTGCAGAATGGATCACACTTCACGCAGGCGACGGGTTCGAAGGCGTCGTCGAGTATTTGCGCGCGCAACTCGACAAGGTATGGCCAACGCTGGATGCCGCTGCGCAATCTGAGGTCGAAGAACTCTTTACCCGGGCCGTTGAATTGGAACGCGCCTTCTTTGACGCCTCTTACGCTGCTTGATCTTGCCCCGATCCCGCGGGGTTCTAAATCGCGAACAAAGGAGCCCCGCATGATCCCCACCCTCAACACCCTTGCAGCACTGCTGACCATTGGGTTCGGCCTGTTTGGTTTTCTTGCGCCCAGTTACACCCTGGGTGCCCTCGACCTGGCGCCGACCAACAGCAACATGGGGCTCAGCGAAATGCGCGCCTCGGTTGGTGGTCTCTTTGTCGTGACCGCCGCTGCAGCTCTGTGGCTGGGCACGCCCGCAGCTTTCACCATGCTCGGTTTTGTCTATGCCGGTGCGGCCTTGGGTCGGTTCGTATCGCTTGTTTTGGACAATCCTCCCTTCGTCAAAGCGCTCGCCTTTGGTGGAATCGAGGCCGCCCTAGCTGCTTTCCTGATCATCGCCAACATGAGCCGCAGCGCGTAACCTTCTGCTTCTACTGATCTAAAATACGGGAAACCCGGCGATTGCATCCCCGGCTGCGACTGCCTATACAGGGGATGTCCTTCGGGACTATGGACATAAACGCGCTCGTAATAAACGGATCGGACCCGGGGGCGGTACCCGGCGACTCCACCATTCACTTTCGGCAGCATCCTTCGTTTGGGGATCACTTTCGAAATCGTGGGGTCGAAATAGGATCGACGGACGTCTAAAGGGGTTAGCTTTGTCTCGGCTGTCTGCCACCGTTACCGGCGAAAACAGTACAATTGCAAACGACAATCGTGCTCCGGTTGCTCTGGCTGCGTAAGCAGTCCGGGTTGAACCGACTTTAAGTCCTTGTGCCTAGCAGCGTAAGGCGGGGTTCGCAGGTACCTGGCAACAGAAACCTGCACTTTATCCCTAAATTGTTGGTGCTTTTTTCAATTTGGCGCAGGGTTATTCACCATTTGTTCACCTCATAGTCTCAGTTTGGACCTCGCAACGATGGAGGTGCATGATGACAAAATCCGAGTTGTTGAAGGAATGGTACGACCAAGTTTGGGTCCATGGCGATGTAGACGCGATTGAAAAGTTCTTTGACCCTGAAACGATGGCCGAAGGGATCATCCCCGAAATGCAGGTGGGTGTTGATGACTTTCGTGACCTTGTGACAGCCTTTCGCTATCACGTGGGCGAAATTGACGTGAAGCTGCCCAAAACCATCGAAAACGGCGATTGGGTGGCGGCGATGTTGCACGTTCACACGTCTCGGGCCGACAATGGTGCCCCGATCGAGGTCACGGGACAGGTCATGGCACGGTTCAAGGACGACAAGGTGGTCGAGGCCTATAACCAGTTCGACTTTATCTCGCTGTTTGAACAGCTGGGCCAGCTGCCCGAAGATACCCTGCCCGTCTGCATGACCGGGCAGCAGCTTTCCTGGGCCTAAACCCGGGTTGCCAATCTGGCCGGTGATCGGCCAGGCCATTGACCCCATGCGTCACTTTCCGTTACCCATGGCGCAAGGGGTCAACGTGCGAACGCCCCGTCAGGCTCAGGCCCAAGTTTCGCATTCTTTGCTGTACCAAAGCGGAAGGATGCCGACATGCCTGCCTTTAATTCTCTTTCCCCCAACGTTCTGATGCGTCGGATCGGGACACCTGATTGCCCGGTCGTTCTTGACGTGCGCATAGACGCCGATTTCGACGATGATCCTCATATGATCCCAAGCTCACTGCGTTGGCCCCATAACCGCGTGGAAGAGCTGAGTTCCGAACTGCAAGGCAAGGACGTCGTGGTCGTCTGCCAAAAAGGTTTGAAGCTGAGCCATGGCGCAGCAGCAATTTTGCGAAGCTCAGGCGCGTCCGCACAGGTGCTTGAAGGGGGAATGGTTGCCTGGCGGGATACCGCATATCCAACGGTGAACCCGGCCGCCCTACCCGCGCCAAATGGCGGCCAAACCACCTGGGTCACGCGCCACCGGCCCAAGGTTGACCGCATCGCCTGTGCATGGCTGATCCGCCGTTTCGTCGACCCCTATTCCCGCTTTCTGTTCGTTCCGCCTTCCGAGGTGGATGCGGTGGCTGAAAAGTTCAGCGCCACTGCGTTTGACACGGTTAACGCACCCTGGACCCATGACGGCGAGCTTTGCACGTTTGACGTGATGATCCGGGGTTTCGGTCTGCAAACACCGGCGCTCGAGCAAATGGGGACCGTTGTCAGAGCCGCCGACACCGACCGGCATGATCTTGCTCCGCAAGCCGCCGGATTGCTCGCGATCTCGGTTGGCTTGTCGCGGGCCTACAAGTCAGACCTGGACCAATTGGACGCAGGAATGATCCTTTATGATGCGCTCTATCGGTGGGCGCGAGACGGCCAAGGCGAACAGCACACCTGGTCCGAAGGGCACGGCGCATGACCCCCAGCTATTCTGACATGGCCCGCGTCTTTGGCCACATCGGCGTGATGTCCTTTGGCGGTCCTGCCGCCCAGATCGCCTTGATGCACAAGGAACTTGTAGAAGATCGCCCATGGTTGGACGAGCAAACCTACCTGCGGGCGCTGTCGCTGTGCATGCTGTTGCCAGGGCCCGAGGCGATGCAGCTGGCCACCTATTCCGGCTGGAAGTTGCGTGGCGTCGGGGGCGGTCTGCTTGCTGGCGGATTGTTCGTTCTGCCCGGCGCCTTCGTGATCGCAATTCTTGTTGGGCTTTATGCGCAGTTCGGCGATTTGCCTCTGGTGCAATCCATGTTTCTGGGCATCAAGGCCGCCGTGATCGTCATCGTTTTGCAGGCACTCAGAAACCTGTCCAGAAAGGCGCTCAAGGGGCGGTCGTCCTGGATATTGGCCGGGCTTGGTTTCCTGGCGATCTTTGCCCTGAACCTGCCCTTTCCACTGATCATCGCCGCTGCCGCGATTTGGGGCTATGCGACGGCACAGCCGGGAGAGACCCCACCTCTGTCCCAAGTCGACACGGGCGCCACGCTGCGGACGGCTTTGATCTGGGGCGGCTTGTGGTTGTTGCCGCTTGTGGCATTGACACTGACGGAACAAACGCTGCTCGCGGATCTTGGCTGGTTCTTTGCCAAGCTCGCCGTTGTCACTTTTGGCGGGGCCTATGCGGTGCTGGCCTACATGACGCAAACCATCGTCGACCAATACGGCTGGATTGGCACCGACCAGATGATTGACGCGCTTGGTCTGGCCGAAACAACGCCAGGGCCGCTAATCCTGGTGACGCAGTTCGTGGCCATGCTGACCGGGCAACTGCAGGGTGGCGCAACGCTGGCAATTGCGGCCGGGATCGTGGCGCTTTGGGCAACCTTTGTGCCCTGTTTCCTCTGGATATTCCTGGCCGCGCCTTACCTGGACCATATCTCTGCCCGCCCACGCCTGGCGGCCGCATTGCAGGCCATCACAGCCACCGTTGTCGGCATCATCCTGAACCTGTCGGTCTGGTTTGCCTTGCATGTTCTTTTTGCAGATGTCGGACAGAGCACGTGGGGCGTTCTGTCATTTCCAATGCCAGACTGGTCCACAATCGACGTGACGGCGGGCATCTTTTGCCTGGTTGCGGCCGTTTGGATTTGGGGCTTCAAACGGGGCTTGGGCGAGACATTGATCCTGATGGCGGCACTGGGGGCGGCCGTCCATCTGCTTTAAGCATTTAGTGTGTCGGCTGCTCTTTCGTTTCCCTCCGAATCCACTATGGTGAGGGCAAGACTTTTTGAGGAAATGACATGTCTCGGGACATCGACTACGGAAACCTCATGCACACGGCGATGCGCGGTCTGATCAAGACCGTTCTGCAAGACGTCGCCCAGCATGGACTGCCTGGTGCACACCACTTTTTCATCACCTTCGACACCTCGCACCCCGATGCTGAATTGGCCGATTGGCTGTCAGATCGCTACCCCGGGGAAATGACTGTTGTCATGCAGCATTGGTTCGAAAATCTGGAAGTTGGTGACGACGGGTTCGCGATCACGCTGAACTTTGGCGACGCGCCCGAGCCGCTCTATATCCCATACGATGCGATCAAGACCTTTGTGGATCCATCGGTGGAATTTGGTCTGCGGTTTGAAACCGGCGAGTCCGAAGAGGACGAGGAAGACAAACCCATCGTGGTTGAGGCGGATATGGCGGAAGAGGTCGAAGATGACACCCCCCACGATGCCGAGGTCGTATCGCTCGACAGTTTCCGCAAGTAACAGTTTGTTCTTGCTCAGGAAAACGCCCGCAAGTTGCGGGCGTTTTCCTGTGTGACCTCACTGTTTTTCGAGGAAGGTCTCAACCGTTCGCGCCTCTTTCCCGTTGCTCAAACGCGAAAATGCCAACATCAGGCCCCCTTCGGTTATTGTGCGATCAAACTGCTGCAACTCGTAACCGCCCGTTGCGTCGATGAACAAGTTGTAGACCGTCAACGTGTCACTCACGATCTGCCCCCAAACATAAGGCTCGCCCTTCATCGGATCGAGTTGCGTTGCATGGCCGAACACATTGCGCTTCATCGCCGCAGAAAAGACACCTGCGCGATCTGTCGGCAGGAAATCAACGGAATAAGATTTCTCCTTGGTGCGCCCGTCCGGCTTGTAGGTGGTTGAGCTCCAGGTGACGTTGAACCCGTCCTTGGTCTCGCCGATTTCGACACTCATGTCACGCGGCGTGCTCGAGCCATCCGCATTAATAACCTCGGCTGACCCTTTGTATTCACCTACAAAAGGCTCGATCAAACCGGAGCCTGCTTGCACCATTCCGGTGAGCAACAGAACAAGTGCAGACGCCAAGACCCAAATCGCAGGTCTCATTGGTCTCAAGCTGGAATAGCGCATCAAATGTCCTTTCGCGGGGTGGGGTTCTAACTTTCATTCTAACCCGCGCCGACCTGGGAACAATGGCCCAGTTCACACTGCACGCGGAAAAATGAACGTGATCGGCGTCTATACCTTGGCTGGCGTTGGTTTTATGCTGCGCGCAACTGGCCAATTGCGCGAATGGGCTGCCTTGGCTAAACGGCATACAAACGCATACCAACCGGAGTGAATACATGTCCGATACCCGCACCGAAACCGACAGCTTTGGCCCGCTGGAGGTCCCCACAGACAAGTACTGGGGCGCGCAGACGCAGCGTTCGATCATGAACTTCCCGATCGGTTGGGAAAAGCAGCCGGTCGCAATCGTGCGCGCGCTCGGCGTGATCAAAAAGGCCTGCGCCATGGCCAACAAGGAGAGCGGCAAGCTGGACGCCAAGATTGCCGATGCGGTTATTCAGGCCGCCGGCGAAGTGTTCGAAGGCAATTTTGACGACAATTTCCCCCTCGTTGTCTGGCAAACCGGTTCGGGCACGCAATCGAACATGAACTCGAACGAGGTGATCGCAAACCGCGCGATTGAGATCCTGGGCGGCGTCATCGGTTCCAAGGACCCGGTCCACCCGAACGATCACTGCAACATGGGCCAGTCGTCGAACGACACTTTCCCCACCGCGATGCACATCGCCGCCGCGATGACCGTGCGCGATGTGCTGTTGCCTGGCTTGACCAAACTGGCCGAGGGACTGGAGCAGAAGGCAGAAGAGTTCAAGGACATCATCAAGATCGGCCGGACGCACACTCAGGACGCGACTCCGCTGACCCTGGGCCAGGAATTTGGCGGCTATGCCCATCAGATCCGTCAGGGCATCGCCCGCGTCGAAGCGGCCCTACCCGGCATTTATGAGTTGGCACAAGGCGGCACTGCTGTTGGCACCGGCCTGAACACGCAAAAAGGCTGGGGCGAGACGGTCGCCGCCAATATGGCCGAGATCACCGGCCTGCCCTTTGTCACCGCGCCCAACAAGTTCGAAGCACTGGCCGCGCATGACGCCATGGTCTTTATGTCCGGTGCTTTGGCCACTGTTGCGGGCTCGATGTACAAGATCGCCAACGACATCCGCTTCCTGGGCTCTGGCCCGCGTTCGGGTCTTGGCGAACTAATCCTGCCGGAAAACGAGCCGGGCTCATCGATCATGCCGGGCAAGGTCAACCCGACCCAGGCCGAGGCGATGACGCAAGTTGCAGCCCACGTCATGGGCAACAACGCCGCGATGACCTTTGCAGGTTCGCAAGGCCACTTTGAGTTGAACGTTTACAACCCGATGATGTCTTACAACCTGCTGCAATCCATGCAGCTGTTGGGTGATGTCGCCGACAGTTTTACCGAGCGGATGCTGCTTGGCATTCAGGCCAACGAGCCGCGCATCGACAAGCTGATGAAGGAATCGCTGATGCTGGTGACGGCTCTGGCGCCGACCATCGGTTATGACAACGCCACAAAGGTTGCCAAGACCGCGCACAAGAACGGCACGACCCTGAAAGAGGAAGCCATCGCACTTGGCTTTGTCGACGAGGCGACGTTTGACGCGGTTGTCCGCCCCGAACAGATGATCGGGCCAAAAGACTGATGGCGGAACCGGTCAACCTGAACCGGTTTCGAAAAGAAAAAGCGCGGGCCGAGAAAAAGGCCCGCGCTGACCAGAACGCCGTCAAATTTGGCCGCACAAAGGCTGAAAAGGACTTGACCCAAGCGCGTGCGGACAAGGCCAAACGCGATCTGGACGGGCACAAGGCCGAGGAATGAGCGGCCCCCCGATCAAACGCTCTCTGACGCTCAAGGGCCATCGAACTTCGGTTTCTCTGGAGGATGAATTTTGGCTGGCATTCCGAGAGATCGCGAAAGCAAAAGGAAATCCAATCAATGTATTGGCCGCTGAAATTGATGTTGCACGCGACCCCGAAACCGGCCTTGCCTCGGCCATCCGCGTCTTTGTGCTAAACTGGTACAAGAATTCACAGGACAAGACTGGCTAGGCTTCGTACAGTCGGGCCATGTTCATTATTCTTCTGCGACTGACCAAAGACAACGGCCATATGGCCGAGCATCATTTTCCCGCACACAAGGCTTGGTTGACCCAAGGCTTTGAAGAAGGGGTCTTTGACCTGGCCGGTCGGCTCACCGATGTGGGCGGGGCCATACTGGCTCGAAACACCACGCGTGCCGATATTGAGGCGCGCATCGCCAAAGACCCTTTTGTGGTGTATGGCGTCGCTCAGCCTGAGATTTTGGAAATGTCCCCAAGTGTTGCCAGTGATGCCATGACGCATCTGATCCCCGAGGACGCGAGATGACAAAACTGATCGCCGGTCCTGACGACCAATCCCGTTGCGCGTGGAGCGCCTCGGCGCCCGAGTTCGTGGGGTATCATGACACCGAATGGGGATACCCTGTCGGAGATGATCAGCGCCTATTCGAAAAGTTCTGTCTTGAGAGCTTTCAATCGGGCCTGAGTTGGCGAACCATTTTGGCCAAACGCGAGAACTTTCGCGCGGCTTTTGCGCAGTTCGATTTCAACAAGATGGCCAAGTTCGACGACAAGGACGTACAGCGATTGCTGCAAGACGCGGGCATCATCCGCCATCGCGGCAAGATCGAGGCCGTGATCAACAACGCCAAGCGCGCGCAAGAGCTGGTGGCTGAACGTGGTTCTCTGGCCGCTTATGTCTGGTCCTATGAACCCGATCCCGCAGACCTGCCCGAACCCCAGACCGCCAGCATCATCCCGGCTTCAACCGCGATGTCCAAGGATCTGAAAAAGCGCGGGTGGAAGTTTGTCGGCCCCACCACCGTCTTTGCATTCATGCAAGCCATGGGGCTGGTCAATGACCACGCCATCGGCTGCGTCATGCGCGACAAAGCAACAGAGTTGCGAAAAAGCTTTGTGAAACCCGTTTGAACGCGGTCAGCTGTCGCTCATGTCGTTTCGATCGCGCTTAGCAAGCTCTGCAAACGGCTGCTGGACATATCCCGTGCAATGATCACGATCTTTGAGCGCCGGTCGCCCCCATACCAGGTTTTCAACTGCACGGGGGGCTCGATGGTGTGCTGCACACAGTGAAACACTGTCGGGGTGTCTTCGCCTTTGAAAAAGAGAATCCCTTTGACCCGCAAGATGTTCTCGCCCTGCCCCATGATCAGATCGCTGAGCCATATTCCAAGCCGTTGACGATCCAGGGGTTTGTCCACGACCAATGAGGCGGACTCGATACGCCCCTCATGCACCGACAGAACTGCAACGTTGGCAGGTGCGCTTGGGGCAAATCCTGACAGGTTTGCAAAGGGATCGCCCTTGGCCGTGTCCGGCTTTGGGGTCAACCAGGTCAGGACATCCGCCTGCGGTGCATCTTGTTTGATGGCCGAACAAGCCCAGAGAAGCGCAGGTTGGGCAACCGCTTCGTCCACTTCAATGATCCGCGCCGCATTCAGTCGCTCCAGCCTCGCACGCAAGTGTTGGATCTGCGCGGTCTCAGCGATATCCGTTTTGGTCAACACAATCAGATCTGCCATCGTCGCCTGCGAAACCGCCTCGAAATGCGCGTCCAGGGTTTTCGCCCCGTTGACCGCGTCCACCAAGGTCACGATACCGTCGAGCTTGATCAGCTTGGCCAGGGACGGTTCCATGATCAGCGTACGTTGGATCGGGCTGGGATCGGCAAGCCCGGTCGTCTCGATCACGATCCGATCGAATTCCAATTCACCGCGTTCCCGACGTGTCAGCAGATTGGGAATTGCCTCGACAAGGTCACCGCGCAGCGAACAACAGATGCAACCCGAGGATAACAAGGTGATATCTTCGGGGGTAACCTCGATGATCTCATGATCCAACCCGGCATCGCCAAACTCATTCACGACCACCGCCACGCGCCCTGTATCAGGATGCGTCAGCACATTATTGAGGAGGGTTGTCTTCCCCACCCCCAAAAACCCGGTGAGCAAGGTGACAGGGACGCGAGGTTCGGACATGTAAACGCCGTGAGGAAGGGGACAAAGTCCCCGTAGTTTCAATTAGCAGATCGACATCGTCAAAGAAAAAGACCCGCCAATCACTTGGCAGGTCAATCTCATACATTTCGTCAGCCACGGGTGGCTGTCTCTTTCATCAGCACTCAGATCGACGCGCGGTAGATCTTGTCGATGTTGCTGCCAAGCGCAGCGTTGAATTCATCATCCGACTGCTGCTTGGACAGGCCTTCGGTCAGCGCACGCGAGAATGATGCGATCATCTTGCCGTTCTGGCTCAGCAGATCACAGGCTTGCTCGGTCGAATAGCCACCTGACAGGGCCACCACGCGTACAACGCGGGCATGATCGGCCAGTGCGTCATAAAGGTTCGCCTCGGACGGGATGGTCAGCTTGAGCATCACGTCCTGACCATCTTCCAGAGTGTCCAGGTTTTTCAGGATTTCCGCTTTCAGGATCGCCTCAGCCTCGGCCTTGGTTTCCGAATGGATGTTCACCTCGGGCTCGACGATCGGAACCATGCCTGCTGCGATGACTTCGCGGGCCACGTCGAACTGCTGCGCCACGACGGCAGCGATGCCTGTCGCGTTGGCCTCATGGATGACCGAGCGTTCCTTGGTACCGAACACACCCGTCGCCTTGGCCAGAGTGTCCGCCAGGCCCGGGATCGGCTTCATCATCTGAACGCCGTTGGCCTCATCTTCCAAGCCCTTGTCGATCTTCAGGAACGGCACAACGCCTTTTTCCGACCAGAT
This sequence comes from Falsiruegeria mediterranea M17, assembly GCF_900302455.1. Classification (GTDB taxonomy): domain Bacteria; phylum Pseudomonadota; class Alphaproteobacteria; order Rhodobacterales; family Rhodobacteraceae; genus Falsiruegeria; species Falsiruegeria mediterranea. The sequence continues at coordinate 71,680 of NZ_ONZG01000005.1, read as the reverse complement.
GTAATCGGCCACGGATTTGCCGTTGATCTGCTCGCCCAAGGTGCGTTCAAAAAGGATCGCGCCGATCACCTTGTTCTTGTCAAAGTCGTCCGACAGGATGATGCGGGCACGCATGTTCTGGATCTCGGCGAACATTTCTTCTTCGGATCCGTACTGCGCTGCATCAACGCCATAAAGCGCCAGCGCCTTGGGGGTCGAGCCGCCGCTCTGGTCGAGGGCCGCGATGAAACCCGCGCCGTTGGCCATCTGTTCGCGCTGTTCTGCCTTGGACATATCACTTTCCCGTAAATTGATTCCTCGTCGCGCTCGGCATACCCCAAGAAATCGCGGGATGATAGCGTGTTAGCGCCGGACAAGCCGCAGCCAGATACCATCCTTGGACCTCACCGTCAGATGCGCCACCGGGACCGGATCGCGCCCCTCGATCCGTTCCACACGATAGGTCCGCAGGATCATTGACAGGATCAATGGCCCCTCGACCATGGCAAAACCTGCCCCGGTGCAGACACGCGCGCCCGCTGAAAACGGCATATATGCTTCTCGCTGGCATTTCTTGCCGTTTTCCGTGGCCCACCGGGTCGGATCAAAGCCATCTGGGTTATCCCAAAGCCGTTCATGCCGGTGTAGGTGCCAGGGGCTCAGCACGATCTGCGAGCCCTCGGGGACCTCGCGGTCCCGGAACCGTTCGGGGCATGTGGCCTGTCGAACCATCATCGGTACCGGCGGGTACAGGCGCAGCGCCTCGCGGAATACATCGCGGGACAGGCGGAGTTTCGACATCACCGAGAACTCAGGCGCGCCCAACACCTGCGCCTCGGCCGCCAGTTTCTCCTGCCACTCGGGGTAGAGCGCCAACAGGTACAGCGTCCACGCAAGCGCCGACGCGCTGGTTTCATGCCCCGCCAGGAAAAAGATCGCGACCTGATCAACCATCTCCTGCGTGCTGAACCGTTCCCCCGTCTTAGGGTCCGCCGTTGTCATGATCTTGGTGGCCAGATCATCTGGGGCTGTCCCCGCTTCGATCTGCGCCATCTTTTCGGTGGTCAGTTGCGTGATCAACGCCCGGATTTCCTTGGCCGTGGCCTTGGTCTTGCGCGAATGAAACCGGGGCATCCATCGCGGCAATGGCACGAAGGCGGCAATGTTCAGGATCGGCTGTTCCCGCTGATAGGCGCGAAACTGGTGAAAGACCTGGGACGCCACCTCATGTTCGATCGGCAGAGAAAACAACGTGCGAAAGATCACATCTGCGGCGGCGTGGCTGGTGATCTCTTCAACCTCCACCTCCTGCCCGGCCTGACCCTGCATCCGTGCCACGCATGCCTCGGCAGCTTGCCACATGGCAGGAAAGGTGTCGCGCAGCCTGCCACCTTCGAACGCCGGGTCGATGATCCGGCGTTGGCGTTTCCAAGTCTCTCCATTCGTCAGAAAGACCGAGTCCCCCAGCAGCGGGCGCAAACCCTCGCTGATGCGGCTGGACTTGGGGAAATCATCGGGGCGCTGTTTCAGCACCTCATCCACCAGCTCTGGCTGGTTCATCAGGAACGAGCGAAAGAACGGCGTCTTGAACTCGGCCATCCACGCCCGATAGAGGCGCGCGGGTTGCGCCGACAGGATGTCCTGTCGGAACAGGCGCATGTAGCGGCCGAGCGAGACCTTGTCGGGCCGTGCGGGCGGTTTTGGCGGGATCATGCAGCAGCCACCGACGTGTATTTCGACACAGCCACATCAATACGTGATTTAGACGGTGCACGATCACGATACCGCTCAGCCAGGGTCATCGGCCCCGCCGTGATGCGGAAATAATCATAGTCCCCCGGGCGATCAAAGGCGCAGAGGTATTGAAAATGCAGGCGGAAAAACCGCCAGCGAAGTTCCGACCATCGTTCAGGCGACAGGGTCTGCGTGAAGGCGGCAGAAAAAACCAGCGGCCAGCGCTTGTCCTCGGGGGCTACGCCGCTGACGGTCACCGGATCGCAAAGCGCAAAGGCGCAGCCGTCCCCGGGTGCAGACACGTCGACCCAAGCCAGCTCTTCACGGGTCGAGAGGTATTGCAAGTCGGCGCGCAGACGGGTGGCATCGGGCAGGAACGACACCATCGGCACCACCTGCCCCAGCGAAAGAAATCCAAGGGCAGGCCCTTCAGCGGGCACCCGTTCTTGTCGGATCAGATCGGCAAGAACCGACACGCCGACGTGCGCGCCCGACGAATGACCCACCACCAGCACCTCATCGGCATCGCTTTGCAGCGCGTCGGCCACCAGCTCGGTGAATGCAGCAATCCGCGCGTCCAGCTCTGGCGGGTTGGCACCACGGGACTGCGCCGAATAGGCATAATCATGCATCAGGTAGTAGGCAAAGAACTTGCCGTCCCGCGCCCGGAACCACCGAAGCACAGCAATACCAGCGCCCAGCCCCAGGACAAGTCCCACAAGCTGCAGCGCAAGCGACGGCAGATAGGCATCCAAGAGCATGACCGCGCGTGTCACGCCCCAGCAAAGCAGCACGGCCAGCAGCAGCTGCAACAGCAGCATCCCAACCGGATAGAGCGCGGCGATCACCGGGCCCTTGCGCAGCTTCATCAACCGCCACAACGCACCCGACATGATGTAGGTCCAGGCCGTGCGCGCCAGTTGCAGATAGGTCGCAGGAATGGTCGATGACATGCTGTCGCGCACGATATCTGACCACACCAAGACCTCGACATCTGCCGCCACCGCGACCCCGTCTTGGGTTGAGGCCACGTGCCAGCCATAGGGCCCCTTGGTCGTTTTGGGCTTCAGGCCAACCTCATACCCCGAAATCCCCGCCTGCGCTGCGCTTTCCTTGCGATAAAGCTCGCGGTAGCGGCGCGGGTGAATCGGGTCGTAGCCGGGGATGTAAAACACCCGGCGACGGCGGACGGTGGTTGCGGGTTCTGAACTGCTCATGCTCTGGCCTCTTGGCCCGACCATACCCCATCAATGCGGCAAGACTACAGCAATTTGCAGGCTTTGACCGGCCCCGAGTGCCAACCGCCGAGCGAAGCGAGGCCCAGCCCAACGGGAGAAGGTTTTTCTGCAAAGAAAAATTGACGACGGGCGGGAGTGCTTCCCTCGATGGACCTACCAGTTACCCCAGCAGAGCCAACCCGGGGAAGGTTTCCAACAGCCACCAGCTGAACTGGGTGAACGCGCCGGTGACCAGCATCACACCAACCAGCAACAACAAGCCACCCATCACCTTTTCGATGGTGCCCATATGCGGCTTGATCTTGTTCATCACCCGCATCGAGCGGTTCAGGAACATCGCTGCCAGCAGGAACGGAATGCCAAGACCTGCTGCATAGACACCCAGCAGCAGCGTACCGCGCGCCACCGAGGCCTCGGATGCGGCCAAAGACAGGATCGCGCCTAACTGCGGCCCGATGCAGGGCGTCCAGCCAAAGGCAAAGGCCAGGCCCAGAACATAGGCACCGAAACTGGACCCGCCCGCATCACCCGTTTCCATCCGCGCCTCGCGGTCCAGGATCGAAATGCGGAAAATCCCAAGGAAATGCAGACCAAACAGGATCACCACACCGCCAGAGATCTTGGCGAAAAGCTCCTGATTCTGCAGCACAAATGCGCCAAAGGCCGACGCCGTGAACCCCAGCAGCAAAAAGACCGTCGACAGACCCAGCACAAAGAACAGCGCCGCAATGGTCGCCTTGCGCCGCGCGCGGGCTTCGTCCTGCATCTCGTTGATCGTCACGCCGCTCATGTAGGCCAGATAAGGCGGCACGATGGGCAGCACGCAGGGCGACAGAAAGCTGATGACGCCACCAAGCAGCGCCACCATCATGGCGGGAATCAGGCCCGCGTCTATGATCTCAATTCCGAACATGCATCAGCACTTAAGCCATCGAAGGGCCGTCGTCACGAGGCCATCCGGTCACATCCTCGTGGTGAAGATGTGGACAGCCGTGATCAAGCGGAATATCTCAAAGGCATGACTGATGAACCCGATACGCTGGATGCCCTGGGGCTGTTGTGCCCCCTGCCCGTCCTAAAGGCCCGCAAACGGCTCAAATCCATGGCTCCCGGCGCGCAATTGCGCCTGTTGGCTGACGACCCCGCGGCGGTGATCGACGTGCCGCATTTCTGCAATGAAAGCGGTCACCGGTTGGTGTCACAATCCGAGACGGACAACCATCAGATTTATGTGATCGAACGACGATAAGTACAAACTGCTTGGCCTTTAGCTTGCTTTGATTTGGACAAGGCTGGAAGAGACGCAAGCGAGATGAACCACTGCTGAGGCGAATATCCGTTTGGAGCCCAAACCAGCCGCGTCGCAATGAGTCCATTTAGCACTTGCAGCACGATCTGGAATTTTCACGACCGGCCCTGACATTCCCGTCAGTTGAATAAAGCATTTTGCTGTATTGTTTCTCATTGCGGACATTCATTGGTCGCGCAGTGTTTTTGGCAGTCAAGCGTTAGCCCAAGTGTCTGGAACCGCCTGTAACAAGTTGCCGCCGACAGACGGATCAGCCGTAATTCGGTCTGATTGAAGCGTAAAGTAAAGGCATGACACACCCCAAAAAGCGGTTAATGTCAGGTTTGGAGGGGTGTCGGTAGTTGATATCGGTACCTGTGGGAGATCAAGTTGCAGGATATTCAAAGCTGGCTCGCTAAACTCGGTTTGGAAAAATATGGACCAGCTTTTGCCGAGGCTGAGATTCAGTTCTCGGATCTGGTTGACCTGACCGAAGAAGACTTGAAGGAAGTCGGCTTGCCAGTGGGCCCGCGACGCAGGGCAAGCAGTGCAATAAGGGCGATGGCTGAAAACGATATGCCAGCGGCTATTGGCATTGCAAATGATCCAACCAAAGAACCCCAACATCAGGAACAGCTAGACACTTCTTCCGACGCCGAACGCCGCCACCTGACGGTTATGTTCGTCGATCTTGTCGGTTCCACCGAGATGGCGACGCGGCTGGATGCTGAAGACATGCGTACTGTCATCACCGGGTATCAGAACACAGTTGCTGGTGTTGTGAGCCGGTACGAAGGTTTCGTCGCCAAGTTCATGGGCGATGGCGTGATGTGTTACTTTGGCTGGCCCCGTGCCGGTGAAGACGATGCGGAGCGCGCTGTGCGCGCAGGGCTGGCGATCATCGACAGCGTCAGGTCAACAAAGGCTCCCGATGGTACAGCTCTTGCAACGCGGATCGGGGTCGCCACCGGTGTTGTGATCGTTGGCGACCTGATAGGCAGCGGTGCAACACAGGAAGCGGCCGTTGTCGGCGAGACGCCCAATCTGGCTGCTCGGCTGCAAGGCGTTGCAGGGCCGAACCAGCTTGTTCTGCCCAGCGAAACCCGGCGTCTGCTGGGCAGCACGTACAAGCTGACGTCAATTGGCACACAAGAGTTAAAGGGCGTGGGAACGCCGGTTGAAGCGTTCGTCGTCGAGGGCGAGGCAGCGCAGGAAAGCCGCTTTGCGGCGCGCCAGTCCGGCACCCTTACCCCCATCGTTGGGCGCGACCGTGAGATCGACCTAATGCTGGAGCGTTGGGCTTTGGCCCGCTCGGAACAGGGCCAGATGGTCATCGTCAGCGGCGAGGCCGGTATCGGAAAATCTCGTATCACCAGAGCGGTCATCGACGAAGTTGCGAAAGATGATCACACCCGCATCACCTATCAATGCTCGCCCTATCACGCAGATTCCGCGTTCTATCCGGTCATTCAACAATTGTCGTTTGCCGCCGGGTTCGCTCCATCAGACGGGCCGGATGTCCGGCTGGACAAGCTTGAGGCATTACTTGGCCAGGACCCCGAAACGCTGAAGCTGATCACGCCGATGATGGGTCTGGATGGAACCGCGCGATACGGTGCGCTTAATCTGACACCAGCCCAGCAACGGGCACATACCATGAAGACACTGGCCAAGCTGCTGGTTCAGCAAAGCCAGGACAGGCCGGTGCTCTTGGTCTACGAAGACCTGCACTGGATTGACCCAACTTCGCTGGAGTTGCTGGACCTGCTTTTGGATACTATTGCGGATCAAAAGATCATGATCCTCGCCACGGCGCGTCCCAGCTTTGAGTATGGCTTTGGGGGGCATCCCATCGTGACGCGGTTCGCGCTGAACCGGCTAGGAAAGGATCAGATCGGAGACATCGTCGCCAAGTTGACTGGCGGCAAGGCACTTCCAGACGAGATCATGGCAATTGTCGCTGCGCGCACCGATGGCGTGCCGCTCTTTGTTGAGGAACTGACCAAGACAATTCTGGAGTCCGGTTCGCTGAAAGAAGATGGAGACCGTCTCATTCTCGACGGACCGCTGAGCACCATCGCCATTCCGACCACGCTGCATGACAGCCTGATGGCGCGTCTGGACCGGTTGCAACCCATCAAGGAGGTAGCGCAGACCGCTGCCTGTATCGGGCGAGAGTTCAGTCACGGCCTCTTGGCGCAGATCTCTCTTTTGCCCGACGCTGAACTGACCGCCGCGCTGGACGGTTTGATCGCAGCCGAGCTGATCTATCGCCGTGGCCTGCCGCCAGAGGCGACCTATCTCTTCAAGCACGCGCTGGTCCGCGACGCCGCCTATGAAAGCCAGCTGAAGGAGAAGCGCCGCGCCATCCACGCGCGTATCCTGACAGAACTGGAGGCGGACACTGACATCGCCCCGGAAGTTCTCGCCGTACACGCCGAGGCTGCTGGTCTGACCGAACGAGCCATCGACCTATGGGAAGCAGCCAGCAAAACCGCCATCGCGCGACCGGCGTTCGACGAAGCGATCTCACATCTTGGTCGGGCAATTGAATTGATCACCCCTCAACTGGAAAACAGCGACGCCCCGCCGTTTGAACGCGCGCTTGGCTTGCAAGTGCCTCTCAGCATGACCCTTCTCGCCCGCAAGGGGTTCACGGCCGACGAAACACTGGACTCGTTTGAAAAGGCGTTGGTTCTTGCGGACAAGGTCGGTGAGACCCCAATGCGGTATTCAATTCTGTACGGTTTGTGGATTGGCAAGGGAGCCAGGGGGCAGCACAGAGAGGCTTTGCGAAGCGCGGAAGCGCTTGTCGAGGAGACGGCCAATGCGCCGAACACTCCCCCAATGGTGGTCGCCAATAGGGTTGCAGGCGCTTCGCACTTTTTGATGGGTAACTTTGCAGAAGCACAACGGTATCTGGATGTTGCCCTGGCTAACTATGACTCCATCGCACATGCGGGCCTCGCGAACCAGTTCGGGCAGGATATTGGTGTCACAATCCACATTTTCCAGGCAATGAACTCGTTGATGCTGGGTCAGACAGAGCGAGCCACGACTCACCTGAACGAGGCTGAGAGCGTTGCCAAGTCGACCGATCATATCCAGACAATCTGCTATCTGCTGAATATGCGTTTTATATATGGCTTGGCGTCCGGTGACCGACCTGACGTTGAGCGATGTCTTAACGAAGTATCGCCTATTGCTCAGGAACATAATCTGGCGCTCTGGTCGGCTATGATACCGATGTGTATCGAAAATTTGGCGGCATATAACGGCGACAAAACCAGTATGGAAAGATGGCAAAAGGCCGGAGCAGCGATTGACGCTATAAAGTTCAAATTGTTTATCGTGAGCTTTCACGTTGACCTTGCCCGATCAGCACTGGCGATGGGCTTTCACGACGATGCAGCCGAACTGGCCATGAAGGCGCAAGAGTTGATCGACGAAACAGGCGAGACTTACACCCTGTCCGACCTCCACCGGGTGCAAGCTGAGATCGCCATGGCGGATGACGACGCCGAGACCGCAGAAAACTACCTCGTTACGGCCCTGGACGTCGCCCGGCAGCAGGGAGCCAAACTGTGGGAACTGCGCGCGGCCATCGATCTGGCGAGCCTATTGCATGAACAAGGCCGGATAGATGAGGCCATTACCCTTCTAACCCCCATCCATAACAGCATCGCCGAAGGAGATTGCCCTGAAGATCAGGCGACGGTCCGCAAATTACTCGCTGAGTTGGCGGCGTAATTCTGCTGCCCACGGATTACAGTCGCGCCTCGTTTCGGCTGTGGTGTCAGCCAATGACCTCTTCGAACGGCCGCTTTATCGATTTTAAGTTTTTCATTTCCCGTTTCAACAGAGGCCCGGTTCACGCCCTCGCCAGCACAAGTCCCGATTTCAAAAGCCGAGGAGATGCAAGTGCAGCGAAAGGTAAGAAAGTCCGCAAAGATGCCTTTGTCTAAAGAAATAGAAAAAGCTCCCGAAGTCATCTTCGGGAGCTTTTTCTTGGGCTTTAATGTTGCTGCAGTGGATCCAGCGAACTCTCTCGCCTGTTAGCTTCCCAGCGACCACCAACCGCGTTTCTTAGGCTTGGGCGGCTCAGTGGCTTCTGGCGCTGGCGCGGATTCCTCTGCCACGGTTTCCAGAACCGGTTCAGGCTGCGGCTCTTCTGCCGGAGCTTCGGGCGCCACTTCCTCCGCAGCAGGCTCTTCGACCTGAGCTTCGGGTTCTGGTGTCACCTCTGCCACGGCCGGTTCTTCGACCGGCGGCGTTTCGACCGGTTGTTCTTCAGCGGCCGCTTCCGCGGGTGCCTCGTCGGTCGCATCGGTCACAAGCGTGTCAGTCACCTCTTCAGCAACCTCAACGGGGGTTTCGGATTCTTCACTGACGGCGACAGGCTCCTCGGCTGCAACCGCAGGTGCCTCATCGGTCGGAGTTTCTGCCGCAGGCTCTGTGGCGACAACCTCGGGCTCGGCTTTCTTGCGCGTGCGGCGACGTTTGGGCTTGGCCTCTTTATTGGGCTCTTCCTCGCCCTCTGCAGTGGCCTCACCTTCGGTCGGCGCGGCGCCTCCCTCTTCAGCAGCCTTTACCTCGTCCGCGGTTTCGTCGGCTTTCTTGCGCGTCCGACGGCGGCGTTTTGGCTTCGGGGCTTCCTCAGCTGCTTCGGGTTCTGCTGCGGTCTCGTCGGCCGCTTGCTCGCCCTCAGACGCAGTTTCAGCTTCCTCCGACGCGTCACCTTCCGGTTTGGCCGCACCCTCTTCGATGTCGTCACCATCAAATTGCTGCTGCGCCTGATCCCCGCCGTTTCCACCACGCCGACGACGCCGACGACGACGCTTGCGCTTTGGCTTGTTGTCATCATCCACTTCCGCGGTTTCCGCAGTGTCGACCTCAGCTTCGGCCTCGTCCGCCTCGTCCGCGTCGATCTGGTCCATCAACGAGGTGTCGACAGAGACCACCGGCGCGGTGGCTTCGGGCACAACACGGGTTGCGGTCTTGAACTTTTCGATCGAGAAATCCGGGCTCACCAGATGCACGTCCCCTTCGATGCGCACGGACAGTCCATAGCGCGCTTCGATCTGGGCGATATGCTCGCGTTTCTGGTTCATCAGGAAGTTCGCGATGCCAACCGGGCAACGCACCAGAACCTCGCGTGAGCGACGGCGCGTACCCTCTTCTTCGATCTGGCGCAGGATCGACAACGCCATGTTGTCGTCCGAGCGGATCAGGCCGGTGCCGTGGCAATGCGGGCAAGGCTGTGTCGTGGCCTCGATCATGCCGGGGCGCAGACGCTGACGGCTCATCTCCATCAGGCCAAAGCCCGAGATGCGGCCCACTTGAATGCGCGCGCGGTCGGTCTTGAGCTTGTCCTTCATCCGCTTTTCGACGGCGGCGTTGTTCTTGCGCTCGTCCATGTCGATGAAGTCGATGACGATCAGTCCGGCCAAGTCGCGCAGACGCAGTTGGCGCGCCACTTCTTCGGCGGCTTCAAGGTTGGTCTTGAGCGCGGTCTCCTCGATCGAGCCTTCCTTGGTGGCCCGGCCAGAGTTCACGTCGATGGCGACCAAGGCTTCGGTCACGCCGATGACGATGTAGCCACCGGATTTCAGCTGCACGGTCGGGTTGAACATCCCCGCCAGGTAGCTTTCCACCTGATAGCGGGCTAACAGTGGCAGCGCGTCCTCGTACCGTTTCACGTTTTTGGCGTGCGACGGCATGATCATCTTCATGAAGTCCTTGGCGATGCGGTAGCCGCGCTCGCCCTCGACAAAGACCTCGTCAATCTCGCGGTTATACAAGTCGCGGATCGAGCGTTTGATCAGGTCGCCTTCTTCATAGATCTTGGCAGGCGCGATCGACTTGAGCGTCAGTTCGCGGATCTGCTCCCACAGGCGTTGCAGGTATTCATAGTCGCGCTTGATCTCGGCCTTGGTACGTTTGGCACCGGCGGTGCGCACGATCAGGCCCGCGCCGGTGGGCACGTCGATTTCAGCAGCGATTTCCTTCAGTTTCTTGCGGTCGGCTGCGTTGGTGATCTTGCGGCTGATACCGCCGCCACGGGCGGTGTTGGGCATCAGGACGCAATAGCGACCGGCCAGCGAAAGGTAAGTGGTCAGCGCCGCGCCTTTGTTGCCACGCTCTTCCTTGACAACCTGTACCAGCAGGACCTGACGGACCTTGATGACTTCCTGGATCTTGTAACGGCGCGGACGTGGCTTACGACGGGGACGGATGTCTTCGCTGTCGTCTTCGTCAGCCACAGATTCAATGGTGTCATCCTTTGAGGTCGCATCCGCCTTGCGGGCGGTTTCTTCCTCGCCGTCGTCGTCCTGTGTGTCGTCTTCCGCGTCTGTCTGGGCCTCTTCAGCCTTGTCGTCACCGGCGTCAGCAGTTGCGGCCTCTTCAGGTTGCGCGTCGGCAGCTTCGGCTTGGGTATCCTCAGCGTTTGCGGCCTCGACCTCCTCGGCCGGTGCTTCCACAGCCTCAGCCGGGGTTTCGTTGGTCTCTACGACTTCTGCATCCTCAGCGGGCGCGGCTTCGGGAGCAGGATCTGCTTCTGCGGATACTTCTACGCCGTCTTCGGCTTCGACTGCGGCCGCAGTGGCCTCCTCCGCTTCGGGTGTTTCGGGTTCTTCAACGGGGGTTTCCGCCACCCGCTCCATTGGCGAACTGCCCTCAAGCGCGTCGATCACGTCAACTTCATCCGACTCATCGGTCAGATCGATGGTTTCCATGCCGCTGATTTCGGTCTCGACCTCTTTGGTCTCGACTGCATCCTCGGTTGTGACCTTGGCCGCCTTGGATTTGGATCGCGAGCGGGGCTTGCGTTTGGGCTTGGTCTCTTCTTCCTCATCCCGCGCCTTCATTGCCTCGGCATACGCGCGTTCTTCTTCCATCAGGGCTTCGCGGTCAGCGACCGGGATCTGATAGTAGTCAGGGTGGATTTCAGAAAAGGCCAAGAAACCATGGCGGTTGCCGCCATAGTCCACAAAGGCCGCCTGCAACGACGGCTCGACCCGGGTTACCTTTGCGAGGTAGATGTTGCCAGCAAGCTGGCGTTTGTTTTCGGATTCAAAATCGAACTCCTCGACCTTGTTTCCATCGACCACCACAACGCGAGTTTCCTCTGCGTGGGTGGCATCGATAAGCATCTTCTTTGCCATGTTACCTTGGTGCACCGCCGCAATCGCCCGCACCTGACCTGTCCTGGCGGTCCGGTGAGATTGGGGAGGTGTCTTGTAGGGGCGATAGAGAACGGCGCGCGGCAGGGTCTGGTCAATTGACCCCCTGCCCGAACTCTCGAAACTTGCGCGCGCGTCATCGCGGTTCTTCTCCGACAGGCGGGGTCTGTCCCAGTCGCCTGCCCATTTATTCCTTTCGCCCGTTTTGGGGCGAAGGCACTACAGCGCCCCTTTCGGGGCTCAATCGGTCTGTTGGATCCTTCGGCCTTGTGCCGCAGCAGATCAAACAGCGAATCTCAGGTCTGGGTCTTACGGCGCAAGATGCGCGCAGCCCGTCCAGACAACATAAGGGCAGACCTGTAGAAAAGACAATAGGTCAATGTATCTTCACCAACGCCTGCCCATGGTTTGGAGCAGCTCAATCTTCTTCTTGTAGGAAATGCGACGAGATGAATGTCACCGCAGGCAGCAGAGGGGGCTGCCCCCTCTGCCGATAATTCACAGGTAATCCGACCGTTGCAGACCGTATTTGGCCATCTTTTCGTTCAATGTCCGGCGCGGCAGACAGAGTTCTTCCATCACCGAGGCGATAGAGCCCTTGTGGCGCCGCATCGTGTTGTCGATCAGCATGCGCTCGAACGCCTCGACATACTCCTTGAGCGGCTTGCCTTCGGTGGTCATTACCGGCTGCATCTCTTCGTGATCGGACATCAGCAGCGACGCAATCGTCCCCGATCCACGCCGCGCCTGCAGCACGGCGCGTTCGGCGATGTTGATCAGCTGACGCACATTGCCGGGCCAAGGCGCCTGCAGCAGCTGTGCAGCTTCTTGTGCGGACACCTGTGGTGCCTCACAGCCGTATTCATCGGCAAACTGTTCACTGAGACGAGTGAAGAGCGACAGGATGTCCTCGCCCCGCTGGCGCAGCGGGGGCATTGTGATCCGCAGGGCGGCCAGTCGGTAGAAGAGATCGGGGCGCAGGGCATCTTCGCAAGTGCGGCCTGCCTCTTGCAGGTTTGAGATGGCGATGATGCGCGTCTCGGCTGGGGTGCCCTGCTCGTTGATTACATTGAGTAGCCGCGCCTGCAATGTGTCGCTGAGCGCTTCGATATCTTCCAACACCAGGGTTCCGCCCCGGGCCTCTTCGATGGCGGGCAGTTGGGTGTCTTCGGGCAACATCGGACCAAAGAGCCGCTTGGCCAGGGCCTCTTCTTCCAGAGCACCGCAGGACACCAGCACAAATTTCTTGCCCGCCCGGCTGCCAACCGCATGCAATGCATGCGCCACCAAAGTTTTGCCGGTTCCGGTTTCGCCGTCGATCAGCACGTGACCGTCCGCCTGCCCCAGATCCAGAATATCCTCTTTCAACCGCTCCATCACCGGGCTGGCACCGATCAGCTTGTTCATCAACTGGGTGCCGTCGCTCAGCTCACGGCGCAGTGCCCGGTTGTCGAGGGTGAGCCGCCGCGCGTTGGTCGCGCGTTTGGCAAGCTCGGACATCCGGTCCGGGTTAAAGGGCTTTTCCAGAAAGTCGAACGCGCCAACGCGCATCGCCTCAACCGCCATCGGCACATCGCCATGACCGGTGATCATGATCACCGGTAGGGTGCTGTCCGAACCCATCAGTTTTTTCAGGAACTGCATCCCGTCGATGCCCGGCATCTTGATGTCGGAAATCACGATGCCGGGATACTCTGGCCCCAGCACCTTGAGCGCCTCTTCGGCACTGCTGAAGGTTTCGGTGTCATAGCCCGACAGGGCCAGCCACTGGCTGATGGACTGGCGCATATCCTGTTCGTCGTCGACAATCGCGATTTTCATGGCCTGTGCCATACTGGTACCTCGTCATTCCGCGGCTTCAAGGCCGCTCTCTAGAATCGGCAGCTGCATTTCAAAGACCGCGCCGCCGTTTTGCCCGTTGCGCGCCGTCAGGCGCCCCCCAAGGTCGTTCACGATCCCAGAGGAGATGGCAAGCCCCAGCCCCACACCATCACCCGGTTGCTTGGTGGTGTAGAACGGCTCGAACAGGGCATCGAAATCTTCGATCCCCTGGCCATTGTCGCGCACGGTCAGCGTCGCGGTTTCCCCTGCGGCCAGAATGATTTCCACCTCGGGGTCTCGTACTGATTTGGTGGCGTCGAGCGCGTTGCGCAAGAGGTTCACCATAACCTGTTCAATGCGCAGGCGGTCCCCCATGACCTGCACCTGTTCATCGGGCAGGATCTGGGTGATCTGCACCTGCCGCTGGCGCAGCTGTGGTTCCATCATCGACAGGCTCGCAGCCAGCGCATCGCCCACGTTTACAGGCGAAAGCGTCTCTCCGCCCTTGCGGGCATAAGACTTGAGCTGGCGGGTGATCGCACCCATCCGCTCGATCAGGCTGTCGATCCGACCGAAGCTGGCCAACGCCTCTTCGGGGCGATTGCGGCGCAGTAGCAGACGGGCGCCCGCCAGATAGGTTTTCATCGCCGCCAAGGGCTGGTTCAATTCGTGGCTGACAGCCGCCGACATCTCGCCAAGTGCCGCCAGTTTGGAACTTTGAGCGAGGCTCTGTTCCGCCACTTCCAACGTCTTCTGCACCCGTTCCCGTTCAGCAATTTCCCGCTGCAGGCGTGCGTTCAATGCGCGAAGCTCTGCCGACTCGCGCTGGAACAGCGCCATGCGCACGGCCGTCTTTCGGCTCAGCGCATAGAAGGCCAGTGCCAGCAGAATCGCGAATCCCATGATTTCCAGCGCCAGCACCCCGTTCACCCGCTCGCGGATCGAGGCATAGGTTGTGAACGACGTCATCTGCCAGCCGCGGAACGGAATGCGGCTTTCCATGCGCATCACTGCCTCGCCTTGCAGATAAGCGTCCGCCGGCAGCGCGGTCCAATCCGCCGTAACCCGAATTGCGCGTTGAATAGCGCCCTGTGGGGTTTGCCTTTGCAGCGCTTCGGTCTCGTTCAAGCCACGCCAGCGAGGTTCGGTCGCCAGAATGATCGCCCCGGTGCTGTCAGTCACCATCACCGCATCTGAAATCCCGGCCCAGGCCCGTTCGAATTTGGCCAGATCGACCTCGACAACGATGACACCCAAAACCTCGGCCGCATCTTCCAGCCTGCGCGCGTAAGTAAAACTGTACCCGCCGGCCTCGCGCTGCAGCACGGTGAACACGGTCGCATTGGCCCGCATGGCATCGACGAAATGCGGCTCGCCCCGATGAGGTTCACCCAATCGGTTGCGGTCTGTGGCGGCCACGGTTCGACCATCTGAATCCAGCAGCATCAGCGAGGCGGCCCCGATCTCTTCGACAAAAGAGATCAAGCGTTGGGTCGAGCGGCTGAAGTCATTGGATTGCAGCGCCGAAATCAATGTGGGGTCGCGCGCCAAAAGCTGTGGCACGATGGCGTTCCGGCGAAGCTCACTCAGCAAGTTTCCTGAATAAAGCGTCAGGCGCAGTTCAGCGCGATTGCGGGTGCTTTCGGTAAATCGGTCGGTCAGCAGACGGTTGGTGATCCAGACCGTCGCTGACGCCACCACCAGCAGGACAAGCAAAGCCAGCCGCACACGCCAGCTGATCGCTGTGGATCTGGGCCAAGCCAATGCAGGTTCCGATGTTTTCCTAGGGGTGGTGTTCATGGCCCCACGCTACGCGCCCGGGGCCATCTACTCAAGTCAGGCCGGCGTGAGCACGCCCGCCAATGCGCGGAAGAGCGCCGTTCCGTCGGTGCCACCGTGGCCTTCGTCCGCCGCCCGTTCCGGGTGCGGCATCATGCCAAGCACGCGACGGTTTTCCGACAGGATGCCAGCGATGTCGTCGCGCGAGCCGTTGGGGTTCTCGGCATAGGTGAACGCGATCCGGTCCTGGTCGCGCAGCGCCGCCAGTGTTTCGTCATCGGCAAAGTAGTTGCCATCATGGTGCGCGATCGGAATGCCGATCACATCGCCCGCGTTGTAGCCTTCGGTGAAGGCGCTGTCGCTGGTTTCCACTTTCAAGCCGACGGTCTTGCAGATGTATTTCAGACCCGCATTGCGCAGCAGCGCACCCGGCAGGATGCCGGTTTCGGTCAGAACCTGAAAGCCGTTGCAGACACCAAAGGCATATCCGCCACGCTCGGTATGTGCAGCCACGGCCTTACAGATCGGCGATTGCGCGGCAATCGCACCGCAACGCAGATAGTCGCCATAGGAAAACCCGCCCGGCACGCCAACGATGTCCACCCCTTCGGGCAGCGCGTTGTCCTTGTGCCAGACCATCGAGACATCAAACCCTGCCTGTTCAAACGCAACCGCCAGATCGCGGTCACAGTTCGAACCCGGAAAGACTACGACCGCCGCCTTCATCCCTGCATCTCGATGCTGTAGGATTCGATCACGGTGTTGGCCAGCAGCTTTTCGCACATCGCGGTCACGTCGGCCTCGGTCGCACCAGCGGCCAGATCCAGGTCGATCACCTTGCCCTGACGCACGCCTTCGACCTTGTCAAAGCCCATGGCCCCCAACGCGTGGCGCACGGCCTCGCCCTGCGGGTCCAGAACCCCGTTCTTCAGCATCACATGCACCCGTGCTTTCATGTCGCGTCGTCCTTTGGCTCAGGTTCGAAACCTCTGTCAGGCTTCATCTTGTTTTCGTGGTCTCAACCTCAACGAGGCGAGGAATTCAGTTGATCAGTGTCGGCTTGGTGATCGAGGCCGGGTTGTTCGGCATCAGGCCCAGACGGCGCGCGACCTCGGAATAGGCGTCGGTGAGGCTGCCCAGATCGCGGCGGAACACGTCCTTGTCCAGCTTCTGCTCGGTCTTGATGTCCCACAGGCGGCAGCTGTCAGGGCTGATTTCATCGGCCACAACCAAGCGCTGGAAATCGCCATCGTAAATGCGGCCGATCTCGATCTTGAAGTCGATCAGCTTGATGCCGACGCCATACATGATGCCCGACAAAAAGTCGTTGACCCGCAAGGCGAGGCTGAGGATGTCGTCCATGTCCTGCTGACTGGCCCAGCCAAAGGCAGCGATGTGCTCTTCGGTGACCAGCGGATCGCCAAGGCTGTCGTCCTTGTAGCAATACTCCACGATCGGACGCGGCAGTTGCGTACCCTCGGCAATGCCAAGACGCTTGGACATGGTGCCAGCGGCATAGTTGCGCACAATGACTTCGAGCGGGACGATCTCGCACGACCGCACCAGTTGTTCGCGCATGTTGAGGCGTTTCAGAAAGTGCGTAGGAACACCCACCTGCCCCAGGCCCACCATGAAATATTCGCTCAGCAGGTTGTTCAACACACCCTTGCCTTCGATCACGTCCTTCTTCTCGGCGTTGAAAGCGGTGGCGTCATCCTTGAAATACTGCACGATGGTACCGGGTTCGGGACCTTCATACAGGGTTTTGGCTTTGCCTTCGTAGATCTTCTTGCGACGTGCCATGGGCAACCTTTCCAGGATGTGTGGGGAAATGAGTCCCCCCGCTTTGCCGCTCTCATAGTGCAAGCGCCGCAGTGTCGCAAGTTGGGTGCGCCCTCTTGCAGATATGATTGTCCGGCGTCATATGTTGATCAACGGTTTTACGGACAAAAGGGCCTATCCAATGAGCACATTCGACGATCGCGAAAATGCGTTTGAAAACAAGTTCGCACATGACGAGGAAATGCAATTCAAAGCCGTTGCGCGCCGCAACAAGCTGGTGGGTCTATGGGCCGCAGAGCTGATGGGCAAATCCGGCGACGAAGCCGCAGAATATGCCAAGAGCGTTGTTCTGGCCGATTTCGAAGAAGCAGGCCACGAAGATGTCGTGCGCAAGGTCGAGGGTGACCTGAACGGTCTGGCCGACGCCGATGCGATCCGCGCCAAGATGGCCGAGCTGATGCCGGAAGCCAAAGAGCAGATCATGAATGAAGTCGGCTAAGGCGACTTGCTGAAAGGCTCATGATCTTCATGAGTTTTATGAATTTGATTTGACACCCCGTTCATGAGAGACGGGGTGTCTGTATTTCCGGGCCAGGATTCCGGCCCCCTTTTCTCAGGAACACGATCATGACCAATGCGTTCTCCGCCATGCTGGAAAGCCACGATGTCATCCTTGCCGATGGCGCAACCGGCACCAACCTGTTCAACATGGGCCTGCAGTCGGGCGATGCGCCCGAGTTGTGGAACGTGGACGAGCCCGCAAAGATCCGCGCGCTCTATCAGGGTTCGGTCGATGCGGGCAGCGATCTGTTTCTGACCAATACATTCGGTGGCACCGCTGCGCGCTTGAAACTGCACGACGCCCAGGACCGCGTGCGCGAACTGAACCGTGCGGGTGCCGAATTGGGCCGCGAAGTGGCCGACAAAGCGGGCCGTAAGGTCATCGTCGCAGGGTCAGTCGGCCCAACCGGTGAAATCATGGAGCCTGTCGGGTCGCTGAGCCACGCCGCTGCTGTCGAGATGTTCCACGAACAGGCCGAGGGCCTGAAAGAGGGCGGCGTTGATGTTTTGTGGCTCGAGACGATTTCGGCTCCCGAAGAATACCGCGCTGCCGCCGAAGCCTTTGCTCTGGCAGATATGCCTTGGGTCGGCACCATGAGCTTTGATACCGCTGGTCGTACGATGATGGGCGTGACATCCGCCGATATGGTGCAGCTGGTCGAAAGCCTGCCAAACGCGCCGCTGGCTTTTGGCGCCAACTGCGGCACCGGCTCATCTGACATCCTGCGCACCGTTCTGGGCTTTGCCGCCCAAGGGACCGAGCGTCCGATCATTTCCAAAGGCAACGCGGGCATCCCGAAATACGTCGACGGCCATATCCATTATGACGGCACGCCCGAATTGATGGGCGAATACGCGGTGATGGCGCGCAACTCGGGCGCCAAGATCATCGGCGGTTGCTGTGGCACCATGCCCGAACATCTGCGTTCGATGCGCGAAGCCCTGGACACCACACCGCGCGGCGAACGCCCGACGCTAGATCAGATCACTGAAAAGTTGGGGGCCTTCACATCCGCCAGCGATGGCACCGGCGACGACGCTGCCGCCGCCCCTGAGCGCCGCACCCGCCGCCGCCGTCGCGCCTGATAAAAAGGGGGAGCGCCCATGAGCGCTCCCCTTCTACTTCCACGAGACACCTCGAGGTCCGGGGCCTAGCCCCGATCCGACCTCAGCGGCCTTCGAATTCCGCAGGTCGTTTCTGCATGAATGCCACGACACCTTCTTGGAAATCGCGTGTCCGACCACATTCGCCCTGCAAATGCGCCTCGCGGTTCAACTGGTCTGGCAGGGTGTTCTCATAGGTTCCCCGGATCGCTTTCTTGATCGCGCCATAGGCCGCTGTCGGCCCCTTGGCCAGGCTCGCCGCCCGCTTGCGCCAATGGGTGTCAAAGGCATCGTCTGACACCGCTTCCCAGATCATGCCCCAATCATCGGCCTGACGGGCGCTGATCTTGTCGGCAAAGAGCGCCGCCCCCATCGCCTTGGCCATGCCCATCTGACGCGGCATAAACCAGGTGCCGCCTGCATCCGGCATCAGGCCAATGCGCGCAAAGGCCTGCAGGAAATAGGCGCTTTCGGTCGCGATAACCACGTCCGTGGCCAAGGCCAGGCTTGCACCTGCACCCGCTGCCGGGCCATTCACGGCCGCGATGGTCGGCACGGGGCAATCATAGATCGCCTCCAACATCGGCGAATATTCATCGCGCAAGGTCCGCTCCAGGTCGATCTTGCCCGAAGATCCGGCATCGCCCAGGTCCTGGCCCGTGCAGAACGCCCCGCCTGCCCCGGTCAGCACGATGGCCCGCGCGGTCTTGGCGGCTTCGCGCATGGCATAGGTGATCTCGGCCCGCATCTGCGAGGTGAGCGAGTTCATTTTGTCGGGGCGGTTGAGCGTCAGAACGGCCAGACCGTCCGTGATATCGAGCGTGATGGTTTGGTATTCCATGACAATGGCCTTCACATATGCAGGTTTTGGCGCAGCCTGACCCAAGCGCGCGTCCGAGAAAAGGGGGACGGCGCGTCAATCGTCGAGAATTTCTTTCAGCCGCGCCTGTTCGCTGTCGCTGAGTTTTTCCTCGGGCGTGGGTGCCGCCTGAGACCGTCCGCGCAGGTAGAGCATCCCGACACCAGCCGCAATCAGCAGCATGATCGGCCCCGCCGCCCACAACAGCCAGTTGGCCCCGGTCACCGTGGGTTTGAGCAGAACATATTCACCATAGCGATCGACAATGAATTCGATGGCTTCGTCGTTGCTGTCCCCGGCCACCAGCCGCTCACGCACCAGTAGGCGCAGATCTCGCGCCAGATCCGCGTTGCTTTCATCGATGCTTTCGTTGCGACAGACAAGGCATCGCAAGCCCTGGCTCAAGTCGCGGGCGCGCTGTTCCAGCACCGGGTCATCCAGAACCTCATCGGGTTCCACAGCCATCGCCGAGAGCGGGGCCAAAAGACACGCCAGCAAAGCGGCACAAAGGACAAGCATCCGGGTCATTCCGCGGGCACTCCGCCTTGGGGCGCTTTGCGGGCTCCGGCCGCGACGCGGAACCGGCGATCCGACAGGCTGATGAACCCACCAAGCGCCATCAGGATACAGCCGCCCCAGATCCAGTTGGCAAAGGGCTTGATGTAAGTGCGCACCGTCCAGCCGCCATTGTTCTGCTGATCCCCGATCACGACATAGACGTCGCGCATCAGGCGATAGTCGATGGCCGCCTCGGTCGTGGGCATGCGGGCAACGGGATAATCTCGCTTTTCAGGACGCAGCAGAGCGATTTCACGGCCGTCATCCTCGAGACGCACAAAGCCCATGGTCGAGATATAGTTCGGCCCGGGCACACGCTCGACCATCTCAAGCGTCAACGTGTATCCGCCGACTTCGAACGGCTCGTTGAACTGCACAACGCGGATGTCTTCTTTTTCCCAGGCAGTCAGCCCAGCAACGGCAAAGATCGTGATCCCAAGCCCGGCATGGGCCACGGCCTTGCCCCAATCGGCCCGTGGCAGACGGGCCAACCGGGCCAAGCGGCCCTTGCGCCCCGTTCGGCTCCACAAGTCCATGACCGCGCCAGAGACCACCCAAGCCCCAAGGAAAAGGCCAGCAGGGCCAAGGGTGCTCTGCCCGGTTTGCATCGCCCAGACGAGCAGCGCCAGGGACACCGAAAGAACAAAGGCATAGCGCAGCGACCAAGCAGTCCGACCCAATCGCCCGCGTTTCCACGGCAACATCGACCCAATGGGCAAGGCCAGGCCCAACAACACCATGAACGGTGTAAAGGCAGCGTTGAAGAACGGTGGTCCGACCGACAGTTTCCGGTCAAAGAACATCTCGGCCACGATGGGCCACATCGTGCCGAAGAACACGACGAAACAGCTGACAGCCAGTAGGATGTTGTTCACAACCAACGCGCTTTCCCGGCTGACGATGCCAAACACACCTTTGGCTTCCATCTCTTGCGCACGAGCGGCAAAGAGCGTCAGCGCCCCGCCGGTAAAGAAGGCCAGAATGATCAGGATGAACACGCCCCGCTCGGGGTCGTTGGCAAAGGCATGGACCGAGGTCAGCAGCCCCGAGCGAACGATAAAGGTGCCAATCAGCGAGAACCCAAACGCGAGGATCGCAAGCAGAATGGTCCAGCTTTTCAATGCCTCGCGCTTTTCGACGACAATGGCGGAATGCAGCAAGGCAGCGGCCAACAGCCAGGGCATGAAGGACGCGTTTTCAACCGGGTCCCAGAACCAGAACCCGCCCCAACCTAATTCATAGTAGGCCCACCACGACCCAAGCGCGATGCCGATGGTCAGGAAAACCCAGGCCGCCAACGTCCAGGGCCGCACCCAACGGCCCCAAGCCGCGTCAACACGCCCCTCAATCAAGGCCGCTACGGCAAAGGAGAACGACATGCTCAGGCCAACATAGCCCAGATACAGGAACGGCGGGTGAAAGGCCAAACCAGGGTCTTGGAGCAGCGGGTTCAGGTCCTGCCCATCAAAGGGCGGCACCGCCATGCGCAAAAACGGGTTCGACGTGAACAGGATAAAGGCAAAGAACGCCACCGCGATAGCCGATTGCACGCTCAGCACTCGGGCCCGTAGGCCGGGTGGCAAGTTGCCTCCGAACCAGGCTGCCATGGCGCCAAACAGGGTGACGATCAACACCCACAGCAGCATCGACCCCTCGTGATTCCCCCAGGTGCCGCTGATCTTGTACAGCATCGGCTTGGCGGAGTGGCTGTTGAGCACCACCAGCCGAAGTGAAAAATCCGATGTGACAAAGGCCCATGTCAGCGCGGCAAATGAAAAGGCCGTCAGCAGAAACTGCGCATTTGCGGCAGGTTCTGCCACGGCCATCCAGCCGGACCACCGTTTCTGCGCGCCGACCATGGGCACGATCATCTGAACGACTGCGACCATGAAGGCCAGGATGAGGGCGAAGTGACCAAGCTCTGTAATCATGCTCATTGGTATAGACCGCCCAAGGGGACGGTCCAATCGCTTTCGTGCGAGGTCTCAGCGCATAGTGTCGCGGATCAGGCCGATTTAGGCTGTAGGGCCTTCCAATCCTCCAGCGCCGGATTGTCCGTGGGGGCCAGAGCTTTTACAACCGCGCGGGCGCCATCGCTGGGATTGGCCACGCCGGGGCTGTCCGACCGCATGGTCTGCAGTGTCGCGATATTGGCCATCACCTGCGGTGCCCGGGACATCGTTCCGGCCAGATCACGCTGCAGGTCCTGCACCTTGGCCTGATGGCGCGCGCCAAAATAGAACGACACGATCACGCCCAGCAACCACCACAGCGGCTCTGGCACCAGGGCGATACCCTGCATCCGCGCGGAAAACCACAACGGGTCCACCATTGCCGAAATGAACAGCCCCAAGGTACCAAGCGCCAAGGCTGGACGTGGCAGCCGGTTGAGCCCATCCACGAACCGATCAAACCACCCCTTGCGTGGCACCGCAAACTCGGCCCCGAATTGGGTCATCGCCTGCGTTTGCGTCGATTGCGCCCTCTGCGCGCCTGCTTCGGCGTTCTCGCGGAACACTTCGGCCGTTTCGCGCACGACATTGCGCCCGCCCGCAAACAGCAATTCAAATACGCCTGACATCAAGCCCATGACGATGTCCTTTCGCGAAACTGTACCGCTGTCAGATGATACCGGGGCGAGATGAACTCTTCGGCCCGCTTGATCCAGCCGCCCTTGCCACCACGGCGGGTGCGGGCGTATTTGCGGCTTTGCACACGCCGGTCTGCCAGTCGGAAATAGTAGTTCCGTCGCGCCACGCCGTATGCATCCGAAAAGGCCTGCGCGCCCTGCTCTGCCGCCTTCGCGGCTGCTCCTTCGGTCTGAGGCCCAAGGGCGCCGTCAACAGACACGGTGAACCCCATGTCCCGCAGCAACCGTTGCAAGATCTTCACCGCATTCGCACCGGCGTTGACATACATGTCGAAAACCGAAGCCTGAATGATGCGCGGCAAGCGATCAATACGCGGACGTTTGAAATAGTGTTCGATAAAGATTTCAACGGCTTGGTCACGGGTCAACGCTTTGACATCCGCCACCGACACACGCCCATCTCCGGTCAGATCCATGCCCAACCTTCGCATCGTATGGATGGTCATACCAAAATTCGTTGCACCACCCGGATCATCGGGATCATTCACGTAGCCACCTTCGCGGGCCACGATCTCTTCTGCGATCTGTTCCACTGTCAGCATTGAGTCGGTCCTACATCAGAATAGACGTAGATCACGCCACAGCCCGGTTAACGGGTCCAAAAGAACAAGGGCGCTGCCAAAGCAACGCCCCTTGTTTCGTCTTGTTCCCAATACAGGCGCCGCAGACTGCCAGCGCCAGCCGTCTTCAGCTGTCTTCGCCCTGATAAACGCCTTGTTCCTTCAGAGCATCAACGACCTCTTTCGGCATATAGGTTTCATCATGTTTCGCCAAAATTTCAGAGGCTTGAAAGACACCGTTCACGTAATTTCCGGTTCCAACCATCCCCTGGTTCTCAGCAAACAGATCCGGCAGCACGCCCGAAAACTCGACCGGAATCGTGGCCCCTCCATCGGTTACGGAAAAGCGCACAACCGCCCCCTCACCGCGTTGGATGCTGCCTTCTTCGACCAGTCCACCGATCCGAAACACCTCACTCGGCTGTGGCGGCTCGGCAGCGATCTGGCTGGGCGAGCGAAAGAAGTTGATGCCATCACGCATGGCATAACCAATCAGGCCCGTCGCGACCACAAGGGCCACGACAGCCAGCATGATGACCTGAATACGACGTTGTTTCTTGAGTGACTTCATGGCGACCTCAGCGGTGGCTTAGGGGAACAGCGGCGCCATCATCAGCCCGCGCGTTTCGTCCTCACCTAACATCAGGTTGGCGTTCTGCAAGGCCTGGCCGCTGCTACCTTTTGTCAGGTTATCCAAGGCCCCGATCACGATGGCGCGCCGTTCGATCCGATCTGCTGTCACACCGATGTGGCAGAAGTTCGAGCCGCGCACATGATGCGTCGACGGCGCTTCGCCAAACGGTAGCATCTGGATGAAGGGTTCGTTTTCGTAGGCTTGGCAAAGGGTTTCATAGATGCTCTGCGGATCACCGTGCACATAAGTGGTCGCCAGAATGCCCCGGTTTGCTGGCACCAGATGCGGGGTGAACTGCACATGCACGGTCCGGCCCGCGATCTTGGAAAACTCCTGATCGAACTCACCCAGGTGCCGGTGCGTGCCGCCAACGGCATAGGCGTTGTAACCTTCGCTCAACTCAGCATGGAGTAGATTTTCCTTCAGGCTCCGCCCCGCGCCGGAAACGGCGCATTTCAGGTCCAGAATGATGTCATCCAGATCAATCACGTTGGCCGAAATCAACGGACGCAGCACATATTGCCCCGTCGCTGAATTACAGCCCGTTCCTGCCACCAACCGCGCGTTGCGGATGTCATCCCGATAGAACTCGGTAAGGCCATAAACCGCTTCGGCCTGCTGCTCCAAAGCGATATGCGAATTGCCGTACCACTTTTCGTATTCGGCGGGATCGCGCAGCCGGAAGTCCGCCGACAGGTCCACGATCTTCAGCGTCTTGGGCAGTTCGCGAATGACCTCTTGGCTGGTCTTGTGCGGCAACGCGCAGAAACACAGGTCGATCTGGCTGAAATCGATCTCGCCGATCTTGCACAGGTCCGGCAGATCCATGTGGCGCAGGTGCGGGAACACCTGTGCCATGCTCATGCCCGCCTTACGCTCGGCGGCAAGCGCCACGATGTCCATGTTCGGGTGCTCGGCGATCAGCCTTACCAGTTCGGCGCCGGTGTAACCGCTGGCGCCCAGAATTGCGATTTTGTGGGTCATGTCAGACCTCTTCTCTTCAAATGTCGTGCAGTCATGGACCGCCACGTCGCGGTCCGGAGTTACCGGGCAAGATGCCCGCCGTCCTTGATCAGGGTCAAGCGGCTTGAAAGGTGATTTGTCGTCGGAGGAATTGCGTCGCCCGGTCACTGACGCGGGTCGGGTTGCCCGTGGTCAGATAACCCGCCTCGCCCGAACCCAGCATATGCGGGTGCCGATCCAGATAGTCGGCCAATGAATCGGCCACGAGCCGCCCTTGGCTGAACACCTTGACGTCCGGGCCCAATGCGGCCTGAAACGCCTCTTCCATCAGCGGATAATGCGTGCAGCCCAGAATGGCGGCCTGCGGATGGGGCATCTTGCGTTGCAAGGCCTCGACATGCGAACGCACCAACGCTTCGGCCAGGATCATATCGCCGTCTTCGATGGCGTCGACCACGCCGCCACAGGCCTGCGCTTCGACATCGACGCCGATGGCACGGAACGCGAGTTCCCGCTGAAACGCACGGCTCATCACGGTCGCGGGCGTGGCAAACAAAGCGACATGTTTGGTTTCCACCTCACGCGGGGGGGAGTTGTCGCCCCAGTTCCGCTCGGTCAGCGCCTCGATCAACGGCACAAACACACCTAGCACACGCTTGCCTTCGGGCACGCCCGCCTCTTGCATCCGGCGCAGGGCCGCAGCGCTTGCGGTGTTGCAGGCCAGGATCACCAAGTTGCAGCCTGCATCCCAAAGATGATGCACCGCCTTGTTGGTGAGTTGAAAGATGTCTTCGGCGTCGCGCACACCGTAAGGCGCGTGATCACTGTCTGCGAAATACAGAAAATCCACATCCCGCAGCCGCTTTTGCGCTGCGTTCAGGACAGTCAATCCGCCCAGACCAGAATCAAAGATACCTACTGCCATTTGCCCCTTAGGCGCGATGCCGTTCCTCAAACTCATAGCCGTAGTCGTAAGACTTCAACGGCTTCGGAGACAGCTCATACGTGGCTTTGCGCAGGAAATCCATCATCGCGCGGCTATCTTTTGCCATCGGGTCCAGAATGTCACGGCCAATGGGGTCACCGACAACCACTTTGACCGGCGTATCGACGCGTTTTTTGAACTCTTTGATCAAAAGCCCCATGCGCAGTGTGTTGTGCAAATGGCTGGCGATCTGGAACAGGCGGCTGGTATGGCCGTCGAAGTAGACCGGGACGACCGTGGCGTTCGATTTACCCACCATTCGCGCCGTAAACCCGCGCCAGCCGGGATCCATCGGCTGACCAAAGGGCTTGACCGCAGTACTTACAGTGCCACCCGGGAAAATCCCAATCGCGCCGCCCCGACCCAGGTAATTCAGCGAGGTTTTGCGCGTGTCCAGGTTCAGCTTCATCGCCTCTTTCGTCTGATCGAACGAGATTGGCAGGATGATGCGGTTGATGTCTTCGGCCTTGCGGAACACGCGATGTGCCAGAATACGGAAATCACCGCGCGTCTGAGACAGGATATGACCCATCATCAACCCATCCAGAATGCCATAAGGATGGTTCGCGATCAGAATCACTGGGCCATCTTTGGGGATGTTCGACAGGGACCCCCCAATCACATTCAAAGACAGGCCATAGCGTTCAACCATGACCGACCAGAAGTCGCGCCCGTTGGCCACCTCATGCTCATACCCATCCGCCCGCTTGATCAGCCCGATCCGTCCGGTCGAGTTCTCCATCAGCCGGATAACAGTACGGCCACCTTTGGTGGCTGCTGAATGAGCGTAGGAAATGTCGCGTGCGATATGACGGCGCGAGGTCATGGTCTTCTCCGTTTGGATGCCCGTTAGATAAGAACGGGCATCCATTTTGCAAAGATTGCATGACAGCAGTGTGACGGTATTACTCAGCCGCCTGTTTCAGATCAGCACCACCCTGACGGATCGCGGCGAGCAGCTCTTCACGACGCTTGGCGGCCTTGGCCTCATTTTGCAATTTGACAGGACCAAAGCCGCGAATATCCAGAGGCAACCGCGCAAGGGCGCAAACTGCGTCCTTGGTTTCCGGACTTACCTTGGCCAGCGCATCCTTCATGTCTTTTTCGTACTGACGGATCAATGCGCGTTCCATCTTGCGCTCGGCGGTATAGCCAAAGATATCGAGCGGCGTACCCCGCAGGCCTTTCATTCGTGACAGTAGCTTCATGGGCCCAAGCATCCACTCCCCGAACTCGCGCTTCTTGGGGCGCCCATCCGGTCCCGTGCCGCCCAGGATCGGCGGCGCCAGATGCAGGGTCATCTTCAGGTCGCCGTCAAACTCGGCCGCGGCCTTGCTCCGGCTGTCGAGCAGCAGGCGCGCAACCTCGTATTCATCCTTGTAGGACAAGAGCTTGTGATAGCCCAAGGCCACCGCCTCTTTCAATTCGGCATCCTCAATCCCCTCGAGCATCTTGGCATAGCGTTTCGCCAGTCGTTTGCTCTGATAAGCAGTCAGATGATCGGCGCGAAAGGCGATCTTTTCGTCCAGCGACTTGGGCAGCTCGACCACATTGGGTGTCAGCACCTTGGCCACCTGATCAGGATGCAGCACGGCCCAACGGCCAATCTCGAACGCGCGTTTGTTGCGTTCTACAGCAGCGCCATTCAGGTCAATAGCACCCATGATCGCGTCATGGCTCAGCGGCAAAAGTCCGCGCTGCCACGCGGCGCCAAAGACCATCATGTTCGAGAAGATGGAATCGCCCATGACATCCCGCGCCAGATCAGAGGCATCAAAGAGCGCCAGCCGCTCTTTCAGTCGCGCCTCCAGCGCCAGTTCCAGCCGGTCGGACGGGATCTGGAACTCGGTATCGCGAGTGAAATCACCGGTGATGATTTCATGAGAGTTGACCACGGCACCGGCCGTTTCGTTGCGCAGCAGACCAATGGTCTTGGCCCCGGCACTCACAACCAGATCGCCGCCGATCAGCGCATCACATTCACCGGTGGCTACACGGATGGCGCTGATGTCGTCGGGGTCATTGGCCAGACGGCAATGGATGTGAACCGCCCCGCCCTTTTGCGCCAGCCCGGCCATTTCCATCATGCCGGCACCCTTGCCGTCGATCTGAGCGGCCTGAGCAAGCACTGCGCCGATGGTCACGACACCGGTACCACCCACGCCCGTGATCACCACATTGTGGGTGCCGTTGATTGTCGGCACCACCGGCATCGGCAGGTCCGGCAGATCAATCTCGGTCGTGGCTTCCTTGCGCAGCTTGGCGCCCTCGAGCGTGACAAACGACGGACAGAAGCCTTTGACGCAAGAGAAGTCCTTGTTGCAGCTGGATTGGTCAATTGCCCGCTTGCGGCCCAATTCGGTTTCCTTGGGCACGATCGAGACACAGTTCGACTGCACCCCGCAGTCGCCGCAGCCTTCGCATATATCGGTATTGATGAACACGCGCTTGTCGGGATCAGGGAATGTGCCCCGTTTGCGGCGGCGGCGCTTTTCGGCGGCGCAGGTCTGGATATATACGATGACGCTGACGCCTTCGATCTCGCGGAACTTCTCCTGCACGTTCATCAATTCGGCGCGCTCATGGGTCTCGATGCCCGCAGGCAACGCCTTGAAGTTCACGTCTTCTTTCTCGTCGTAGACAACAGCGACGTCCTTGACCCCCATCGCCTTGACCTCGGCCACAATGCGTTCTGCGCTCAGGCCACCCTCGTTGTCCTGTCCCCCCGTCATCGCGACGGCATCATTGTACAGGATTTTGTAGGTGATGTTCGTTCCGGCGGCCAAGGCAGCACGGATCGCCTGGACACCCGAATGGTTGTAGGTACCGTCGCCCAGGTTCTGGAACACGTGATCGGTGGTCGAAAACGGCGCCTCGCCGATCCAGTTCGCCCCTTCGCCGCCCATGTGGGTATACCCCAGCGTTTCGCGGTCCATCCACTGCACCATGAAATGGCACCCGATCCCGGCATAAGCCCGGCTGCCATCTGGCACCTTCGTTCCAGTGTTGTGCGGACAGCCCGAGCAGAAATACGGCAGGCGCGCCGCGATCTCTTGCGCGTTATCGGCGCGCCGTGCGTCATCGAGCGCCTGTAGGCCCGCCCGAACGCCGTCGGTATCATGACCCTCATCGATCAGGATTTGCCCCAGCTTCTCGGCAATCATGATCGGATCCAGCGCGCCGCGCGTCGGGAACAGCTCTTCGCCATGCATCGAGCCCGCACCGCCACCTTTGTGCCAGCCATAGACACGACGTCCACGGCGGTCGTCAAAGATGGCTTCCTTGATCTGAACCTCGATCAGCTTGCGCTTTTCCTCGACCACCACGATCAGGTCGAGGCCCTCGGCCCAATCGTGGAACCCTTTCATGTCCAGCGGGAAAACCTGTCCCACTTTATAGGTGGTGATGCCCAACCGTTCGGCTTCGGCCTCGTCAATGTTGAGCAGTGCCATCGCATGGACCAGATCCAGCCAGTTCTTGCCCGCCGCGACAAAGCCGATCTTGGCCCCGGATTTGCCCCAGACACGTTTGTCCATCTTGTTGGCATGACTAAACGCCTCGGCCGCAAAGCGTTTGTGGTCGATGATCCGCGCCTCTTGCGGGGTGCGGTCGTCGACCAGCCGGATGTTCAGCCCGCCCTCGGGCATGTCGAACTCAGGCGTGACGATCTGCATCCGGTCCGGGTCGCCATCGACCACCGATGTGACTTCGATCGTGTCTTTCATCGTCTTCAGGCCAACCCACAGACCCGAGAAACGCGACAGAGCCATGCCGTACAAACCATAATCCAGGATTTCCTGAACACCCGCGGGGCTGACGATGGGCATGTACGCATCCATCAAGGCCCATTCCGACTGGTGCAACACGGTCGAGCTTTCGCCTGTGTGGTCATCCCCCATGGCCATGACGACGCCGCCCAACGGCGCGGTGCCCGCCATATTCGCGTGCCGGATCGCATCGCCCGAACGGTCGACGCCCGGCCCCTTGCCGTACCACAGGCCAAAGACGCCGTCGTACTTGCCGTCGCCACGCAAACCCGCCTGTTGCGCCCCCCACAGCGCGGTGGCCGCCAGATCCTCGTTCAGACCGAATTGAAACGTGACGTCAGATTCAGCCAGCTGTTTGGCAGCACGGTTCATCTGCATATCAACGGCGCCCAAGGGTGAGCCGCGATAACCTGTCACCAGCCCCGCCGTATTGTGGCCTGCCGCCTCGTCCCGCGCCTTTTGCATCAGCATCAAGCGAACCAGCGCCTGTGTGCCATTCAACAGGACCTGTTTCTTGCTCAGGTCAAAGCGGTCGTTCAGCGAAATTTCGTGCTGACTCATCAAACGTCTCCCCACGTAAGATTAGTTTGCCGGGGTATTTTCCCCTCTCACCACCCACTTTAGGTCACAATTGCTGACCTGTATAGTCGCTTTTTTTCCCGCTGCGACAGCAAGACGGTTGATTGTAGCCTTTGGCATGCCATTGATATAGTGCGTCGGCTCCAAATCGAAAGTTGGGACAATGGACTGGGATAAACTGAGAATTTTTCACGCCGTGGCCGACGCGGGCAGCTTGACCCATGCCGGGGACAAACTGAATTTGTCGCAATCTGCTGTCAGCCGCCAAATCCGCGCGCTTGAGGAATCCTTGAATTCGACCCTCTTCCACCGACACGCACGCGGCCTGATTCTGACGGAACAGGGAGAGCTGTTGTTCGATGCCACCAGCGCCATGACCAAACGCCTTGATGCTGCTGCAGCGCGCATTCGCGACAGCGAGGAAGAAGTCTTTGGCGAACTGCGTGTCACCACCACATTCGGGTTCGGCACTCTGTGGCTGGCTCCGCGCCTACCCAAGCTCTATGAAAAATATCCGGACCTCAAGGTCGATCTGATGCTGGAAGAGCGCGTATTGGACCTGCCCATGCGCGAAGCCGATGTTGCAATCCGCATGAAGGAACCCAGCCAGGCCGATCTGATCCGCAAGCGACTGATGACAGTGCGCATGCAGCTCTATGCTTCGCGTGAATATCTCAACGAGCATGGCACGCCGACGGGAATCGTTGATATCGTCAAACATCGATTGATTTGTCAGAACACCAGCGCCGCGCAGGTTGGGGCCGGTGCGACGTTGGTCCAGACCTTGATGGCGCATAATCCGCAATCGCTGCTGACGGTGAACAACTACTTTGGCGTTCTGCAGGGTGTGTTGCACAACTTGGGGATTGGCGTGCTGCCTGATTACGTGACCCAGGATTTCCCGGATCTGGTGCATGTCATGACCGAGACGGAGTCTGCCGATGTCCCAGTATTCTTGGCCTATCCCGAGGAATTGCGGCACTCGCAACGGGTCGCGGCCTTCAAGGATTTTGTCCAGGACGAGATCATCGCGCACCGCAAACAGTTGCGACAGCAAGGAAAAATCTGAGCTATGCATTCCAGGCATATCGGGAATGTCAAGAGCGTGACATTATAAGCCTTGATCGTTCACAAAGTGCCACCTAAATGAACTCTCGAAGGCGATGATGCTGAAACGCTGGTCACCTTCATACCTCCCTGTTGGACTACGGCCGAGCTTAGTGCTCGGCCTTTTTTTTCTTGCCGATCGTCCTGACAGGCCGGAAAATCCGATACGAAATCGCACTCGGACTATTCTTTAGCTCGTAACATTGCCCTATGAACTCGGCGCTTGGTTGAGTAAGCTTCGCAAAACAAACCAAAATCCGTTTCGAGGGCAAATTTATGGTCTACTTGTTTCGATTGCTTGCTGTGCTGGTGTTTACCAGCGTGCTCGCGGTCCCACTGCATGCGCAGGTTCCTGTATCGACATCCAGTGGGTCCACCACATCTTCATCCGCACCTGTTGTACCCGAAGACCTGTCCCCTGATCAGGTGGACGATCTCGTGGCGCGCATGTCCGATGACCAGGTTCGTGCGCTTCTTCTCGAACGACTGGATGCGGTTGCGGAACAGCAGACCCAAGCGGCCCCAGAGAAAAGCATTCTGACCGTCATTCGCGAGCTGGGAACCAACATGGTCCTCGGATGGGTCCATGTCTTGCAGCAGGTCCCCAATCTGGTGTCGGGTCAGTTGCAGGCTTTTGCCAACTTTGCAGCGTCATTTGGCTCCGGTGAAATGGTGGCGATGTTCGGCTACATTCTGGCTGCACTTTTGGCCGGTTATGGTGCTGAAAAACTCGTTGTTTGGCTTGTTCTACGACGAGCGCGGGCCGAGACTGGCCAAGAGGCGGACAACCTCTGGTCCACAGTCGGTTTCTTGTTCCGCCGGTTCTGCCGTGAATTGCTGGGGTTGGTCGTTTTTTATGTTGTCCTGCGTTTTGTCGGAACCCAACTTCTGTCGGCCGAAGAACTGACATTTGCCGCCCCATTGGTTTTCTATCTGATCTGGATTCCACGCCTTGGCGCCGCGATTTCGCGATTTGTGCTGGCCCCGAACCGAGCTGACTTGCGATTGGTAAATGTCTCGGACAAATGGGCCAAATACTTGCACCGCAATCTCATCGGCCTGTTTCTGCTGGGTGGCTTCACAATATTTATTGTTGGCTTCAACCAGGCGAACGGCGTTCCGATGGGCGAAACGCGATTGGGCTTTTGGCTGAACACATCCGTCCATATCTATATCGGCATCATCGCTTGGCGCGCCCGCGAGGGCCTGAGCGACATGATGCGCGGAACCGACCCCGACCGCTCGCGCTTTGACGAGGCCGTAGCAAAGGCATATCCCTTCATGGCGATCGGTGTTTCCTTTGTGATGTGGCTTGTGGTCGAAATGATCATCGGTTCCGGGGACCGCCGGTTGCTGATGCTTCTCGGGACCGCTCCGCATTACACCACGATGTTCTGGTTGCTGATGGCGCCCGCCATCGACACGCTGATCCGCGGTCTGGTGCGCCATCTGGCACCGCCGATGATGGGCGATGGTCCAATTGCTGAACGTGCCTATAAATCAACAAAGCGCAGCTACATTCGCATTGGTCGGGTTCTGGCCGGCATATTCGTGATCCTGCAGATTGCCAACGTCTGGGAAATCGACCTGCGAAACGTTGCAGCTGCTGGTGTCGGACACGACGTGGCCGGTGCTTTGGTCGAATTCCTTATGATCGTGGCAATTGGCTATATCTTGAACGAGGTCGTCTCGCTCTGGATCAACCGTCGTCTGGCGGCAGAAATGACCGCCAGCGAACAGAGCCCGGACGAGGAAGCCGGCGAAGGAGGCGGCGCAGGCGGTTCGCGCCTGGCAACCGTTCTGCCGCTTTTGCGGGTCAGTGCGCAGGTGGCGATCTCGGTCATCTTTGGCCTGCTGGCGATCGGTGCTTTGGGTGTCGACATTACCCCGCTTCTGGCCGGTGCCGGTATCTTGGGTCTGGCCATCGGTTTCGGTGCGCAGAAACTGGTCGCTGACATCGTGGGAGGGATTTTCTTCCTGATCGACGACGCGTTCCGCGTGGGCGAATATGTTGATGTCGGCGGCACCATGGGTACGGTCGAAAAGATCTCGATCCGCTCGATGCAGTTGCGTCACCATCGCGGCGCGGTTCATACGATCCCCTATGGTGAAATCCAGAAGCTGACCAACTTCAGCCGTGACTGGGTGATCATGAAACTCAAGTTCACCGTGCCCTTCGACACCGACCCCAACAAGGTCAAGAAGATCTTCAAGAAGATCGGCGCCGAGATGATGCAGGACGAGGTTCACAAGGATGGCTTCCTGCAGCCGTTCAAATCGCAAGGTGTCTTTGACTTTGACGATGTCGGCATGATCATCCGAGGCAAGTTCATGGCCAAGCCCGGCAAGCAGTTCACATTGCGCAAAGAAATCTTCAACCGCGTCAAGACGTCGTTCAACGAGGCAGGGATTGACTTTGCCCGCCGCGAGGTGCGCGTTGCCATTCCGGGCATGGAGGACCACGACAACATGACTGACGAACAGAAGACGGCTGTTGCGGCTGCTGCGTCCGAGGCTTCCAACCAACAGGGGCAAGCCGCGCCGCCTGCTGACGATCGCTAAACACTGTCCCGCCCCGGCTTTAAACCGGGGCGGAATCCTTTGATTGTATTCGCCACGAGAGCACCTTGAAACGCACGTGTTTTGTCGCTGTACTATGGACCTTCATCGTGTCCAGCCAAGTCCAAGCATCCGGGGTTGTCGACGCCCAGGTGGATGATTTCGACGATGTCCAAAAAGAAGAAACCGTCGGAGTGCGCGAAGGCTCTGTGGTTGTCGCCCCGATCCCCTTTTCCAATCCGACCATAGGATCAGGCCTGGTTCTGGGAGCAGGCTATCTGTTCAACATCGACGAAGGGTCCGACCCGTCACTCTTGGGTCTCGCCGCGTTGCGTTCGGACAATGGCAGCGAAGGGTACGGACTGGCGGCAAATTTCTATTTCGACAACAACCATTGGCAAATCGAGACGCTTTTTGCCAACGCCCAGATCAACTATGACCTCTATACGCCGACGGCCCCCTTGCCCATCAGCCAAAGCGGCATCCTGGCCCGTGCCAGCCTGTCCTATGGGTTCACGCAGGACGCATCTGTTGGAATGTCGTTGCGCTACCTGAACACCGACATCAACCCGGCTTCCCCAGGGCTGCCCCCAATCCCGCCACCCTTTGACCAATTCCTGAACGTTGAGATCGCCAACATCGGTCTTGTGGGGAAATGGGACACCCGCGACGACACCATCTATCCCACCAACGGCTTCATCGTCGAAGGCGAGGTCACCCAGGGGTACACGCTGGCGGGTCTGACAGACGACTATGGCAAGGGGTGGATCAATTTCACCCACTACATGCAACCCTTTCAAAGAGCCGTCATCGCGACGCGTCTTTCAACCTGCGCCGTGTCGACCACGACGCCCTTCTTCGATCAATGCTCTTTAGGTGGCACAGACGGGTTTCGTGGGTTCTCGGCCACGCAGTTCTTGGATTTTCGGTCCCTTTCGGCTCAAGTAGAGTTTCGTCGGCAGTTTACCGACAGATTGGGAGCCATCGCATTTGCCGGAGTGGGTATGGTCGGCCCCCAATTCAACGAACTCAAGATCGGCGGCACGCACAGCTCCTACGGCTTGGGTGCCCGCTATCGCGTGTCCAAGAAGTTTCCGGTGGATTTTTCGATCGACTATTCCCGAAACAGCGAGCGCGAAGATCAGCTCTATATCTACGTCGGGCAACGCTTCTGACGACCCACCCGACCTCCTGTGCGTTCTTGGCTCTTTCCACCGGCGCGCCCTTGCCCTAAAAGGCCCGCAATATCGGCCACCCTGGGGATACGGATACACGATGCAAGAGCCAGCCATCACACCCGAACTGATCGCGAACCATGGGCTCAAGCCCGAGGAATACGACATGATCCTCGAGATCATCGGGCGCGAACCCACCTTTACCGAGCTCGGCATCTTTTCGGCCATGTGGAACGAGCACTGCTCGTACAAGTCGTCCAAAAAATGGCTGCGCACCCTGCCCACCGACGGACCCCAAGTGATCTGTGGCCCGGGTGAGAATGCTGGCATCGTGGACATTGGCGATGGTCAGGCGGTTGTCTTCAAGATGGAAAGCCACAACCACCCGTCCTACATCGAACCCTATCAGGGCGCAGCGACCGGCGTTGGCGGCATCCTGCGCGACGTCTTCACCATGGGCGCTCGCCCCATTGCCTCGATGAACGCGCTGTCCTTTGGAGAGCCCGACCACCACAAGACCCGTCAGCTGGTCAACGGTGTGGTCGAAGGCGTCGGCGGCTATGGCAACTGCTTTGGCGTGCCTTGTGTCGGTGGCGAGGTTCGTTTCCATCCGGCCTACAACGGCAACTGTCTGGTGAACGCATTTGCTGCTGGTCTGGCCGACGCGGACAAAATCTTCTACTCCGCAGCCTCTGGCATCGGAATGCCTGTCGTGTATCTGGGTGCCAAGACCGGCCGGGATGGCGTTGGCGGCGCGACCATGGCATCGGCCGAGTTCGACGACACCATCGAAGAAAAGCGCCCCACCGTTCAGGTCGGCGATCCCTTCACCGAAAAACGCCTGATGGAAGCGACGTTGGAGCTGATGCAGACAGGTGCCGTGATCTCGATCCAGGATATGGGTGCTGCTGGCCTGACCTGCTCGGCCGTGGAAATGGGTGACAAGGGCGGCTTGGGCGTACGTCTGGACCTGGAAAACGTGCCACAGCGCGAAGAGAACATGACAGCCTACGAAATGATGCTGTCGGAATCTCAGGAACGCATGCTGATGGTTCTCAAGCCCGAGCTTGAGGCCGAAGCCCGCGCCGTGTTCGAGAAATGGGACCTGGATTTCGCCATCGTTGGTGAAACCATTGCCGAAGACCGCTTCTTGATCATGCACAACGGCGAAGTGAAAGCCGACCTCGTGCTGTCGAAACTGTCCTCGACCGCCCCCGAATACGACCGCCCCTGGGAACCCACGCCGCAGGCCGAGCCGCTGGCGGATGTGCCCCAGATCGACCCCATTGATGGCCTGCGCGCTCTGCTCGCCTCGCCCAACTATGCGGGCAAGCAGTGGGTGTACGAGCAGTACGACACCATGGTCATGGCCGACAGCACCCGCACCCCGGGTCTTGGCGCTGGCATGGTCCGTGTGCACGGTACCGACAAGGTGTTGGCGTTTACCAGCGACGTGACCCCGCGCTATGTGCGTGCCAACCCGGTTGAGGGCGGCAAACAGGCGGTGGCCGAAGCTTATCGCAACCTGACCGCCGTTGGGGCCAAACCGCTGGCCACCACCGACAACCTAAACTTCGGCAACCCCGAAAAGCCCGAGATCATGGGCCAGTTCGTGGGCGCGATTCAGGGCATCGGCGCCGCCGTTGGCGCATTGGACATGCCGATCGTCTCGGGCAACGTTTCGCTCTACAACGAAACCGACGGTCAGGCGATCCTGCCCACGCCCACCATCGGGGCTGTGGGCCTGCTGACCTCGACCGACGATATCATCGGCAACGAGGTCCGTGACGGTCACATCGCCTTGGTGATCGGCGCCACCGAAGGCCACCTGGGCCAATCGGCGCTGTTGGCCGAGGTCTTCAACCGCGAAGAAGGTGATGCGCCTGCCGTGGATCTGGCCGCCGAGGCCCGCAACGGCGACTTCATCCGTGAAAACCGCGAAATGATCAAAGCCTGCACCGACCTTTCCGACGGCGGCCTGGCTTTGGCCGCGTTCGAACTGGCCGAGGCCGCTGGCGTTGGTGTGCAGTTGGATGATGCCCCGACCGAGTTCCTGTTTGGCGAAGATCAGGCGCGCTATCTGGTGGCCTGCAACTTTGACCAGGCCGAGGCGCTGATGATCGCGGCCGGTCAGGTTGGCGTACCGGTGACTTCTGTTGGCCGCTTTACGGGCGACAGCGTCAAGATCGGTTCCTCCGAAGCGCCGCTGGCCGAACTGACCGAAGTGTTCCGCAGCAGCTTTGCCGCTGCAGTCGCCTGACCTAGCGCTTCCGTCCGCTCCGAATACAGCAAGCCCTGCGCTCCCTCGAGGGTGCAGGGCTTTCCTCTGAGACGGGCCACGCCCACTTGCGCGCCCTGACCCATCGCCCTACATTTCTGCCAAGAGCAACACACGAAGGACCACCCTAATGCCAATGACAGCCCACGAGATCGAAGAACTGCTGCGTGAAAGCTTTCCCGATGCAGAGATTCAGGTCGGCGGCAACGACGGTGTCCACATGGCAGCCATGGTCGTGGACGAGAGCTTTCGCGGCAAGAACCGGATCCAGCAGCAGCGCGCGGTCTATGCCGCTCTGAAGGGAAAGATGGACGGCCCTGATGGTGATCTGCACGCGCTTGCCCTGACCACCAAAGTGCCGGACTGACCGCGCCAGGACCATCAAGGACCGTGTCACATGTCTTTCTGGAGCACCCTCACCTATCCGTTTCGTCGCGGCCCCCGCAGGCCACTTGCCGCGCGGCAGCCGAAGCTTGAACAACGTGAGACACCACTAGGCATGGAAGCCACTGATCTGGACGTTGTCGAGGCCACGATCCGCCAAAACCAATCTCTGGAACGCTCTGGTACGATCTTTGGTCAACCCAAGGGCAGCTTTGCCCAGGCCGCTGACAGAACGGTTCGCACATTCAAAGACGATGAAACCTATGCTGCGGAATACCACCGCACCTTCGGGAAAAAGGACTAACCCCATGACCGAGACAACCAACCCAGCCCACGCGCAAATCGACGAAACCGTCAAAGCCAACCCCGTTGTGCTGTTCATGAAAGGCACCAAGGAAATGCCGCAGTGCGGGTTCTCCTCGCGCGTGGCTGGCGTTCTGAACTACATGGGCGTTGATTTTTCCGATGTGAACGTTCTGGCCGACGATGCCCTGCGCCAAGGTATCAAGGATTATTCCGACTGGCCGACCATCCCCCAGCTTTACGTCAAAGGCGAATTTGTCGGCGGTTGCGACATCATCACCGAAATGACCCTGTCGGGCGAACTGGACACTTTGTTTGACGCCAATGGCGTGGGCTACGACAAGGACGCCGCAAACAAGATCCGCGAAGCAAACGCCTGATTTTACGCGGCCTTTTGCCTAATCAATAAAGCCGGGGGCGTTCGCCTCCGGCTTTTTTCCGCTTTATTGAAATCGGATCAAGAAGTTGCGCCGCGCTCTTCAACGTCCGCAGCCAGTGCTTCGGCACGGGCAGCAAGTTCCGCCAGAGTGTCCGTAACCGACGGCGGGATCACCGCAACTTCGACCCGCTCGGGATCAGGTGCTGGCGCATTGCGAAGCTGAGACAACTCTGCCTCACGCTCGGCCAACTGACCTTCGACCTCTTTGATCCGATCCTCAACCGCTGCGGTCTTGTCGGCCAGCATTAGGCCGGCCATCAACAACATCCGCGCCTCGGGCATACGACCGATCTGATCGGACAGAACCTGCGATTCATCGTCCAGCATCTTGGCGGCGGAATGCAGATAGCTTTCTTCGCCTTCCTGGCACGACACCTCGAACGAGCGGCCACCGATGTGAATAGTAACCTCGGGCATTATTCATCCTCCCCTTCGGCAAGATCGGCTTGCGCCAAAAGCGGTTCAAGACGGGACAGGATCGCCTTGGCTTCAGCCGCGTCCGTGGCCCGGCTGGCGCGCAACGCTTCGAGCTCGGCCAGCATGGCCTGATTGATCAAGCTTGGCTCGCCGACGCCCGCCTCATTGGCCTCGCGCAGGGCTGCGTTTGCCTCGCGAAGCAGATCGTTTGCCTTGCGCAGGCGTTGCAGGTCCTTGTCCAGTTGCGTCGTGACGTCTGCCTGGCTCACCCGTTCAGCGCGCAACATGTTCAATTCGGATTTCAGCTCATCCAAACGTTCGGAATTGGCCAGTTCCGCTTTCAAAGCCGTAATTTCGATATTCAGACCATCGACTTCTTCTGTGTTGTCGGCCTTGGCGCGCAGCTCTTCCAACTCGGCACGCAAGCTTTCAACTTCTCCTGCGTCTGCCGCCGCCGCGTTTGCTTCGGCCTTGGCCGCTTCGGCTGCGACCAGCTTGGCCGTTGCCTCGGCCAGTTCCGCCTTCAAACCATCAATTTCGGAGGTATCCGCCACTTGCGCCTTGAGCCCATCCAGCTCGGCCTGTAACGCGTCAACGTCGGGACCATCTGCGACAGGTTCAGCCGACTGCGCCGCTTCCAACTCGGCGGCGTGTTTGGCCTTGATGGACTTCAATCGTTCTTCCAACTGAGCGTTGGCCAGTTTTTCTTCTTCCAGCGCAGATTGCAGGGCGGCATCCGCATCGGCGTTGGACCCCATCTGGTCTACCAGCGTCTCGACCCCAGCCCCGATGCGATCCATCGCGGCGGTGATACGGCTTTGCAATTCCTCGATCTGGCTCATGCCCCTCACCTTGCTTGTTTACGTTCTCTTGCCCGCCGCAAATGCCTGGTCGACCTGACACGCGAATCGGACTTGCGTGGTATCAGCCTTAGTCTAACCAAACATGATCGAAAATACCCCCCCTTTGGTTTCAGGCACTTGGGGCGCACTCCTGAAGTTGCATAGCAGAGTTTCGCCCAGTTCTGCTTGATCTTTGGAGGATGGGTGGTATTGAGCGCCAAACTTGTCCGAAATCCCAAAGGAAAGCTTCTCGTGGATCTTACTGCGCTGCGCACTGCGAACCCTGAACATTGGACCAAGGCCGCGGCTATTCGCGCCCTGACCCTTGACGCCATCCATGCTGCAAATTCCGGTCACTCAGGCATGCCCATGGGGATGGCCGACGTGGCAACCGTGCTCTATGAAAAGCACCTCAAATTTGATGCATCTGCCCCCAACTGGCCCGACCGCGACCGGTTCATCCTGTCCGCAGGCCATGGCTCGATGCTGCTTTACTCGCTGCTGTACCTCACCGGTAACCCGGACATCACGCTCGAGCAGATCAAGAACTTCCGCCAGATGGGCGCGCTGACAGCGGGCCACCCGGAAAACTTCCTGGCCTCGGGCATCGAGACCACCACAGGTCCGCTGGGTCAGGGCATTTCCAACGCCGTTGGCTTTGCCATGGCAGAGGAAGTCCAGCGCGCCCGCTACGGGAAAAAGGTCGTAGACCACTACACCTATGTCATCGCCGGCGACGGCTGCTTGATGGAGGGCGTCAGCCAAGAGGCCATCGGTCTTGCCGGCCGTCACGAGCTGAGCAAGCTGATCGTCCTGTGGGACAACAACAACATCACCATTGACGGCACCGTTGATATCGCCGATCGCACCGATCAGGTTGCGCGCTTCAAGGCGTCGGGCTGGCAGGTGATCGAGATCGATGGCCACAACCCGGCCGCGATCGACGCTGCGCTGACCAAGGCGAAATCGTCGAACAAGCCCACGATGATTGCCTGCAAAACCCATATCGCTCTGGGTCACGCGGCACAGGACACCTCCAAGGGCCACGGTGCGTTGACTGACCCCGATCAGCTCAAGGCAGCCAAAGACGCTTATGGCTGGGACCACGGCGCGTTCGAGGTGCCGGCGGACGTTCTGGACGCCTGGCGCGCGATTGGCGCGCGTGGTTCGGCCGACCGTGTGGAATGGGAAGAGCGCTTTGCACAGATCTCGGAACGCAAGCAGGGTGAATTCCGCCGTGCATATGCGTTTGAAGCCCCCAAGAAACTGTCCGGTGCCATCCGTTCGCTGAAAAAGCAGGTTTCGGAAGAGCAGCCCAAATGGGCGACACGCAAAAGCTCCGAAGAAGTGCTCAAGGTCGTGAACCCGATCGTGACCGAAACCGTTGGCGGCTCGGCTGATCTGACCGGCTCGAACAACACCAAGACCGACGACATGGGTATCTTCCTGCCCGAGAACCGCAAGGGTCGCTACATCCATTGGGGCATCCGCGAGCACGGTATGGCTGCTGCCATGAACGGTATGGCCCTGCATGGTGGCATCCGCCCCTATGGCGGCACCTTCATGTGCTTCACCGACTATGCCCGCCCCGCGATGCGTCTGGCCGCCCTGATGAAGATCCCCACGGTCTTTGTCATGACCCATGACAGCATCGGTCTGGGCGAAGACGGCCCCACCCACCAGCCGGTCGAGCATCTGGCGATCAGCCGCGCAACACCGAACACCTATGTGTTCCGTCCCGCCGACACTGTCGAAACGGCTGAAGCCTGGGAAATCGCGCTGAGCACCAAGGAAACGCCTTCGGTCCTGTCGCTGACCCGTCAAGGGCTGCCGACCGTGCGCACTCAGCACAAGACCAAGAACCTGACCGCGCAAGGCGCCTATGTTCTGGCCGAAGGCGAAGGCAAGCGTCAGGCCATCCTGATCGCCACCGGGTCCGAGGTGGCCATCGCGATGGAGGCCAAGGCCAAGCTGGAGGCCGAAGGCATCGGCACCCGCGTTGTGTCCATGCCCTGCATGGAACTGTTTGCGCAACAGGAAGAAGCCTATCGCAAGCGTGTCCTGCCAGCAGGCGCTGTACGCGTCGGCATCGAGGCAGCTGTGCGTGATGGCGGTTGGGATCGCTGGTTGCTGGGCGAGCGCGGCCGCGAAGCCAAGGCCGGTTTCATCGGAATGTCTTCGTTTGGTGCATCGGCTCCGGCCGACGAACTTTATGCAAAATTCGGCATCACCGCTGAGGCGACCGTAGCCAAAGTCAAAGACCTGCTTGGCTAATGCCTAGTGATAGAAACACCAAAGGGCGGCCCTGTGGCCGCCCTTTCTGTTTGAACATGTCGCTGTTCAGCAACTTCACCTCATACGAAAATAACGACCGACTGCATGCCGTCGATCACCAAATCACCATCGGCATTCCACATCCGCATGACCTGCGAGCTATAGCCATCGCGCGCCACAGTCAGATCGGTCTCCATCATCCACCACCCATCACGACTGGTCAGATCCTCGCTCAGAAAGTTGCAGATCCAGTTCATCGACGAATTGGGGCCCAGTTTGCGCGCCTTGGAAAACACCGCGGGCGGGAGAACATCGGCAAGGCTCATCAACCCTTCTGGTGTTTGCCGGACGGCGTCGTCCCTGTGACGCACCCAGGCGCGGATGTACCCGCGATCCGCACCGGAAAAGGGCCGATGCCCTTCGATCAGCTTGGCGTCGAAGTTTTTGAAGAAGTTGATGGGCAGTTGGATGTTGGCCGGTAGAAAATCCTCGACTTCGTCCGGCAATGGCGCAGACGGAGCAGGCAAATCTTGGCTGATGTGGCTCTCTTGCGCCTGCCCGAACGAGAATGTGCTTTGCGCGCACAGTGTGTCCTCGCAGAACGCCTCGACCTGTACGGTGACAACATTGCGCCCCTGCCGCAGGATACGCGTGGTCATGGTCGGCGCGCTGGTGACAGGTCCGGTGAAATTAACGAGCACCGAGCGCAACGGTGGCAGATCGGGCAGCGTCTGGCGGGCAGCTGCCAAAAGCAGCCCGGCGGTGAACCCGCCATAGGCCGTCCGCCCCTGTTTCCAATTCTCCGTCACCGCAAAGCGCAGGCCCTCGGGCGTCTCCTCTGCCGTCTTAAGGATCTCTCCAAAGGTCAGGTCGCTCATCACGTTATCTCCGCCAAATCACTCGCCAAAGCTTATCGGGCAAATGCGACGGGACCATCCGTAACCTCGCGTCAGATATCTTTCAGCCCCAAGTCCGCAACCGGGCTGGCACCATAGGGCAAACCGGTACGAAAGATCAAAGACTTGCCTGTTTTCCGTTTGATCTTGAATGCCGATGACCTGAAACCTTTCACCGCATCGGTGCGTTTCAATTTGCCGTTCCATCCCCCCAAAGGCGCGCAGAGTTTGTAGTCGAACTGAGAAGCCTCGAACACTGGCCCGCTCACACGTTGGCCTGCAACCTGGCCCCCCTGGGCGCTGTACTTTTGGGGGAAACAAGGCTCATTGGTTACCATCTCCGCGACTTCCATCCCTTCTGTCCAAGTCATGAGCTCAAACACCTGTTGCAGCGGCGCAGGTTCAACAGGGTGTTCTTTGGCATAAAGCCCCATCAACGTGTAGCGGTCAGACCACTGCCTGGACCGCCCCTCGACCGCGTAATTCGTACGGGCCTGCACCGAGTTGAACACAGACCACAGCCCTTTGCGTGGCGCAGGTTCCATATTGTCGGTCAGCTCGGGTGGCGCCAGGAACTTGAATATCTTGCCGCCCGTATTCTTCTGCTTGGGTCGCCCGCCCGGTCGTTCGGTGTTCAGGAACCAATTCCCGATGATCACGTAATCACGTATCGCCACCCCATCCAAAGACATCGCCGCATGGCAGTTGAAGAAGTGGTTGTTGTAAATCGCCCAATCTTCGGCGCCCATTTCGGGTTCCACCGCATTGTCCCGGATGAACGAGAATTTGTTGTTGTAGACCCGAACCTTGCGATTGCGGGTGATCCGAGGCTCATCTTTGGTGCCCTTGATCCGCTTGGCGCGAATGTCCATGCGGATGGCATTGAACGCATGCGAAATCTCGCAATTCCGGATCGTCACATCACCCTTGATGTCGAACGAGCCGAACATGGCCCCGTTGAAAAAGCTGTTGTCGATATGACCCGGCTTGGCCTTGACGTCTTTCCAGGTGACCTTGCCCTGCCACATTTCGAAATGCCGGTCCTGCACCCAGTTGACACCGTCCAGCGTGATACCCTTGGTGTCACGCCGATTTGTTTGACGCGCATAGACGAAATACCGCGACCCGCGCCCGCTGCAATTGCGGATCTCGATGTTCTGGGCCGAGCGTACAAAGATCGAACTGGGCCAACAATTGTCGAACGCCAGCCCCTCGATCCGGATGTGTTCGGCGTGAAAAATTTTGATGAACGCGAAATCCCCATCCGTGGGTTTCATCCCGCCCGAGCGCCCTTGCTCGCGCGTACGACCGCCCTCCATTCGAGCACGGCCCTGTTTCGGGCCGCGGATGGTGATCGGTTTGTCCTTGGTGCCCGACACGGCTATGACAACAGGCGCGATGTAGTCGCCCGGAAGCAACTCGATCACGTCACCTGGATTGGCCTTGTTGATCACCGTTTGCAAATCAAGGGACCAAGTATTGTCCTGG
Source organism: Falsiruegeria mediterranea M17 (assembly GCF_900302455.1). Lineage (GTDB taxonomy): Bacteria > Pseudomonadota > Alphaproteobacteria > Rhodobacterales > Rhodobacteraceae > Falsiruegeria > Falsiruegeria mediterranea. The sequence continues at coordinate 27,493 of NZ_ONZG01000005.1, read as the reverse complement.
CCTTTGACTTGCTGATTGATCACGCGAGTGGTCGGGGCTGCATACAATACGGCCATCTGACTAAAATCCCTTTGGTTGCAATATCCAGGGATTTGACAGGTCAAACGGGTACAGTTGCAAGAAAATTATGCAGCTGACCCAATCACCCCCGCTTGAATACGGATGTGATGGCCCCTGCGATCGGGGCCAGAACTTTGGTTGCAACCGGGATCAGGGCAAAGCCGATCGCCAACCCCAGGATGCCATCCATCGTCGCTGTGGCGAACCACTTGACGAAACCAGCCCAGGCTTCGGGCACCATATGACCCACCGCATAGGCCCAATCGTGGATGTGATGCCCCAGCCAGCCATATCCCATCTCTTCCAGACCATGAACGATGATCGAACCGCCAACCCAAAGCATGGCAGCCGTGCCCACGATGGTCAGCAGCTTCATGAACCCTGGCATCGCGCGGACCAGACCGCGACCAAGCGCCCGGGTCAGGGCAAAGTTGCCGTTCTGGGCGGCGTAAAGCCCCACGTCGTCCGCCTTAACGATCAAGGCCACCGCGCCATAGACCGCAACGGTGATCCCGATCCCGACAAGTGCGAGCGTCGCCGCCTCCATCCAGATGTTGCTTGGCGGGATAGCGGCAAGCGCAATGGTCATGATCTCGGCGGACAGGATGAAGTCGGTCTTGATTGCACCGGCCGCCTTCTGCTCTTCCAAATGGGCGGGATCGCCCGGCGCATCCTCTTTGAACACATGGGTGTCGTCATGGGGCACCAACAGGTGATAGATTTTTTCGGCCCCTTCAAAACACAGATACCCGCCGCCCAGCATCAAGAGCGGCGCAATGGCCCAGGGCGCAAAGCTGCTCAAGAGCAATGCGGCGGGCAACAGGAACAGCAGCTTGTTCTTGAAAGAACCCTTGGCAATCTTCCAAATCACCGGCAGTTCGCGTGCGGCCGAAAACCCATGCAGGTATTTTGGCGTTACAGCCGCGTCATCAATCACGGCACCGGCCGCCTTTGACCCGGCCTTGAGCGCCTGTGCGGCCACGTCATCCACGGACGCGGCTGCAACCTTGGCGATACCCGCCACATCATCCAACAACGCCAGAAGACCGCTCATCGAGACACCTTTCACCTTGATCTGTCGCAGCTGCACCCTAAACGATCGCACGTCTGGTGCAAGCGTTAGCGCAACCGCGTGAAGTTTGCGCTAACACACTCAAAATGCGGCGCTTTTGCACTTTCTGCACACGATCAGGGCGTCTATACGGCGAGGCAATTGCACATGTTCGGAGTCGCAAAATGACCATCAAGGTTGGCATCAACGGTTTTGGCCGCATCGGCCGCTGCACCCTGTCCCACATCGCCGCATCTGGCCGCGACGATATCGAAGTGATCAAGGTCAACGCGACCGGCCCCCTGGAAACCGCTGCCCACCTGATCAAATACGACAGCGTCCACGGCCGCTTTCCCGGCGAGGTCACCATCGGCGACGGCACCATGAACCTGGGCCGTGGCGACATGCAGATGTTCTCAACCTACGACATGAACGAGCTCGACTGGGACGGCTGTGACGTGGTTCTGGAATGCACCGGTAAATTCAACGATGGCACCAAGGCCAACGCACACCTCGATCGCGGCGCAAAAAAGGTTCTGCTGTCCGCGCCGGGCAAGAACGTCAACAAGACCATCGTATTTGGTGTCAACGACGGCGAGCTGACCGCAGACGACAAGATGGTGTCGAACGGGTCCTGCACCACCAACTGCCTGGCACCGCTGGCCAAAGTGCTGGACGAGGCCGTTGGCATCGAGCACGGCATCATGACCACCATCCATGCCTACACCGGTGACCAGCCGACGTTGGACCGTCGCCACAAGGACCTGTATCGCGCCCGCGCAGCTGCGATGTCGATGATCCCGACCTCGACCGGGGCAGCCAAGGCGCTTGGCGAAGTGCTCCCCAACCTCAAGGGCCGTCTTGATGGGTCTGCGATCCGAGTGCCAACGCCCAACGTTTCAGCCGTTGACCTGACCTTCCGCGCGGCGCGTGATGTGACCGCAGAAGAGGTGAACGAGGCCGCCCGCGCCGCCGCCGAAGGCGCCCTGAAAGGCGTTCTGGGGTATGAACCCGCGCCGCTGGTGTCGACCGACTTCAACCACTCGCCCGAAAGCTCGATCTTTGCGCCGGATCAGACCCGCATCGTCGGTGACCGCCTGGTGCGCGTTCTGGCCTGGTACGACAACGAATGGGGTTTCTCGGTTCGTATGGCCGATGTAGCCGTTGCCATGGGCAAACTTGGGTAAACAGCCCAACCTCTTGAATCAAAACGCCCGCTCAGGTTATCTGGGCGGGCGTTTCTTATCTCTTGAGGATGACATGACCAATCAAATTGCCGTATGGCTTGCGGTGTTCATCCTCGGAGCATTGATGCTCGACATCACCTTTTTCGGCACCGAGCACGTGTACTTCCTGGGCAAGAAATTCTACGAGTTCCTCGAATGGCTGGCCTTTTGGCGCTAGGACGACTGGCTGCCGAGAAACTTTGACCCGTTGAGCAGATAGGTCGTCATCATCCCTCGCCCCTTGACCTCTACTTCGCCCCGTTCCGTGATGTCATACCGATAAGACAACCGGTCACGGGTCGCCTTGGTCAACTGAATGGAGCCGTCCTCACCGGTGGATTCCATCCGACTGGCAAGGTTCACCGCATCGCCCCACAAGTCATGGATGAACTTGTTCTTGCCTATGATCCCGGCCACCACGACACCGCTGTTGATCCCCACCCTGAGCCGTAACGCCACCCCCCGTTCCTGGGAAAAAGCCTGCGTCGTTTCAATCATTCTGAGCGCCATATCCGCCAGCTTGTCGGCGTGGTTTTCATCCGGTTCCGGTAGCCCCGAAACCACCATATAGGCATCCCCGATGGTCTTGATCTTTTCCAACCCCGACTGCATCGCCAAATCATCAAACTGGCTGAACAACCCGTTGAGAATGTCCAACAGTTCCGCTGCGGGCATGGTAGCTGACATTTCGGTAAACCCGACGATATCGGCGAACAGGATCGACACCTCGTCATAGCTTTGAGCGATGGATTTCAGGTTGGTTTTCAGGCGCTTGGCGATGGGCTCTGGTAAGATGTTGAGCAACAGCCCCTCGCCGCGCTCATGCTCTTCTTCCAGTTGCCGGTTGCTCAGCTCCAACTGTTCCAGCATCCAGTCCACAGACTGACCCACGCGCGAAAACTCGTCCTTTCCGGATGCGGCGACGCGCCTTCCAAGGTCTTGTGTCTCGCCGATACGGACCACATCCTGCCCCAGTTTTGCCAACCGCCGCAACACGATCTTGTCCAACAAAACCAGAACGGCCAGGATCAACAGGGTTCCCGCCGCTGCCAAGGCCATGAGCAGAATGTTCAGGCTTTGCTTGCCCGCCGCATAGATCGTTCTGGGAATCGGTGCCAAGGCCAACAGGATCGGGTCCCCATCGGGATCCGAAAACAGCACATGCCCATGAGCATGTCCTCATCCAAATATTCGAGGTGCTTCAGGGGGCTTTCCGTCTCAAACACTTGATCATGAGAGGCGCCAAAATGATGCGCGTCATCCGCTTAAGGTCCCGCTCTGCACTTGCGCGTTCCAGCTCGCGGTAACTGGCCATCTGGATGTGGGCAACAACCTGATACAAAACGATTGTCGAAACGGTCAGGACAATCCCGATCAGGATCAGAGTTCTGGCACGAATGCTCATCAGGTATCGCACCGGCTTGGCATATCAGAATGCAAGGAAACGCCCCCAACAAAAACTGCGCCCAAGCTAACATGCCGGACGCAGTTCTCAAAATCTGGCGCTCTTTTCAGCTCAGGCGTTCGGTCAGCGCTTCATGCACCTTGGGTGTCACGAATTTCGAGACGTCGCCGCCGAGCCGGGCGATTTCCTTAACCAGCTTGGAGGCGATCGCCTGGTGCCTGGCTTCAGCCATCAGAAATACGGTTTCAACCGAGTCGTCGAGCGACCGGTTCATGCCAACCATCTGAAACTCGTATTCAAAATCCGCCACAGCGCGCAAACCCCTGACGATGATTTGCGCGCCAACATCATGGGCGCAATCGATCAGCAAGTTTTCAAATGGGTGCGCTACGATGTCGGTACCGGTCTGTTCCGACAGCTTCGCACATTCCGATTCGATCATGGCCACCCGCTCTTCGAGCGAAAACAAAGGTCCCTTGTCACGATTGATGGCCACACCAATGACCAGTTTGTCGACGAGCGCAGCAGCGCGGCGAATGATATCTACATGGCCAAGGGTAATCGGGTCAAATGTTCCCGGATACAAACCGACGCGCATGATTGTCTCCACTTTGAGGCATTATGCTGCGCACGCAAACACATGTGCGCACTGGGTTCAAGAGCAGGTTTTTAGTGACCCATAATCATGCCGGCAAGGGCGTCTTTTTCCATCGCAACCTCGGCCAACTGAGCTTTGACGGCGTCGCCCAATGTCACGATGCCAACCAGCTTACCGTCTTCAACGACGGGCATATGGCGAAAACGTCCCTCGGTCATCTTTGAAAGAACGTCCTGCACGTTCGAATCGCTGGTACAGGTCACCAGTTCCGAGGTCATGTACGTGCTCACCGCCTGGTTCAGACAGCCGCTGCCGCTCTTGGCCAGCTCTCGCACGATGTCCCGCTCTGACAGGATACCAGCAGGTGTTTCCCCGTCATCGGACACAACCACCGTCCCAATGCGCTTTTCCGACAAAATCTTGGCTGCGTCAGCAACAGAGGCTGAAGGTTTGACTGTGACCACACCGGAACCCGATTTGGAGTTCAAAATTGCCCGAACTAGCATGCCTCTGGACCTCCGCAATAATCTTTCATATTCCAAAGCGTTGCCGCAATAAGTGACGGTGTCAAGTCGCCGCTTCCAAGGTGGCCACTTCGTCGCGGAGGTTCGAAACCAACAGCTCTGCAAATCGGTTCATGCGCTCACTGCGTTGGTCAGATTGATGGCGTACAAGATAGAAACTTCTAGTCAGCTCAAATTCCTCTGGCAGAACCTTGCGCAAGGGCCGATGTGACGGCATGGCAAAGGTGTGTGCTATACCAAAGCCACCGAGTTGAACCACCATCTTGAGTTGGACGGACACCGAGTTTGACGCCAATTGGACACGCTCCACGCCCAACTCGTTCAAGTAGTCTAATTCGGCGTCAAAAATCATGTCCGGGATATAACCGACAAAACGCCGCCCTTTGAGATCATCGAGTGTTTCAATCGGATCCTCAGTGGCCAAAAGCCGTCGCGATGCAACCAGGTTCAATTTGTAATCCGTGATCTTTTGCACCAGCAAACGCCCCGCCGATGGCGGGCTGACGGTGATGGCCATGTCCGCCTCGCGCCGAGACAGGTTCACCACACGGGGCAGCGACACGATCTGAATATCCAGATCAGGGTTTTGTTCAGAGATTCTTGCGCAGACGTGCGGCAACAGATAGTTGGCACAGCCGTCCGGCGCTCCGATGCGGATTTGACCCTCCAGCGTGTCCTTTGGTCCGGCCAAGGCTTCGGCTGCTGCACGCATGGCTTCTTCTGCCTGCTCACCATGGGACAGCAGACGCTCGCCCGCAGTCGTCAGGGAATATCCTTGGGGGGACTTCAAGAACAACGGCGCATCAAAAGAGGTTTCCAGCCGCGCAATGCGCCGCCCCACTGTCGCAGGATCCAGCTTTAGAATGCGCCCTGCCCCTGACAAGCTTTCCTCTCTCGCCACTGCAAGAAAGATTTTCATATCGTCCCAATGTGGTTCCATTCTGCCCCTCTTGCGGTTTTGCAAAACCTTTTTGAAATCTTGCCCCTGTTCGATTGAAATTTGCAAGCCTATCCTGTGCCCAAATTTCCCGGAGGAGACATCCAATGCAGGAACTGACGCATTACATCAACGGCGAACACGTCAAAGGCACCTCGGGTCGCTTTGCTGACGTGTACAACCCGGCAACCGGCGAAGTGCAGGCAAAATGCCCGCTGGCCAGCACCGCCGAGATGGAACAAGCGGTCGAAATAGCCGCCGCCGCGCAACCCGCATGGGCCGCGACCAACCCGCAGCGCCGCGCGCGTGTGATGATGAAATTCGTCGCCCTTCTGAACCGCGACATGGACAAGCTGGCCGAGGCGCTGAGCCGCGAGCACGGCAAGACCCTGCCCGACGCCGCAGGTGATGTGCAGCGTGGCCTTGAGGTCGTCGAATACTGCATCGGCGCCCCCCAGATGCTGAAAGGTGAGTTCACCGACAGCGCCGGCCCCGGCATCGACATGTATTCGATGCGTCAAGCCCTGGGTGTCACTGCAGGCATCACGCCCTTCAACTTTCCGGCAATGATCCCGATGTGGATGTTTGCGCCCGCCATCGCCTGCGGCAACGCTTTCATCCTGAAACCGTCCGAGCGTGACCCGTCCGTTCCGCTGATGCTGGCCGAACTGATGGAAGAAGCCGGTCTGCCCAAAGGCATCCTTCAGGTCGTCAACGGCGACAAGGAAGCGGTCGACGCGATCCTCTACAATGACACCATCCAGTCGGTTGGCTTTGTCGGCTCGACCCCGATTGCCGAATACATCTATGGCACCGGCTGTGCCCAAGGTAAGCGCGTACAGTGCTTTGGCGGCGCCAAGAACCACATGATCATCATGCCCGATGCAGACATGGATCAGGCTGCAGATGCTCTGGTGGGTGCCGGTTACGGCGCGGCAGGCGAACGCTGCATGGCGATCTCGGTCGCGGTTCCGGTGGGCGATGAGACCGCCGATCGCCTGATCGAAAAGCTGGTTCCGCGTGTCGAGGCGCTCAAGGTAGGCCCCTATACCGCTGGCAACGACGTGGACTATGGCCCCGTTGTCACCGGCGCGGCCAAGCAGAACATCCTGAACCTGGTGCAGTCTGGCATCGATCAGGGCGCCAAGCTGGTGGTCGATGGCCGTGACTTCAGCCTGCAAGGCTATGAAGACGGCTTCTTTGTCGGCGCACACCTGTTCGACAACGTGACCCCGGATATGGACATCTACAAGAAAGAGATCTTCGGCCCCGTCCTGTCGACCGTTCGTGCGCAGACTTATGAAGAGGCCATCGGCCTGGCCATGGATCACGAATACGGCAACGGCACCGCGATCTACACCCGCGACGGCGACACCGCGCGTGACTTTGCCAACCGCATCAACATCGGCATGGTCGGCGTGAACGTTCCGATCCCGGTTCCGCTGGCCTATCACACCTTCGGCGGCTGGAAGAAATCGGCATTCGGCGACCTGAACCAGCACGGCCCGGATGCATTCAAGTTCTACACCCGCACCAAGACGATCACAGCACGCTGGCCGTCGGGCATCAAAGAAGGCGGCGAATTCTCGATCCCCGTCATGGAATAATCAGACCTGATCTGAACCAGGAGAAACGCCCCGACCAATCGGCCGGGGCGTTTTTCGTTCACGTCACAGGACCGATACCCATGGCATTGCGCAGGATTGTCGCCGTGGGCCGATAGAAATGCCGGTCGGTCCAATAACCGTTGTGCGAAGCGGGGTTCCAAAACTCCAAAGCACCGCCGCTGTCGATCCAACGGTCATCCAAGTGCCCCGAGGCCGCCAAGGCCTGATACCCCGGCGAGGTTCCCGCCAGCGGCATCCCAAGCGCATCGTCCTTGTCGTTCATGTTCACCCACCAGGGATGCAATCGTTTTGACTGGGGGATGTTGGTGCCGGGGTACTTGATCGGGTGAATGTCCTGGGGCTTGTAGGCAAAGGAAAACACCGGGATGTTGCAGCCAAAGGTCACAAACCCGGCCACAGTCTTGAGCTGTTGAAAATCCGACCCTGCCGCAACCTCGGGGTCGCCTTTCATCATGTCGTAAATGTAGTTCGACATGATGTGGCCCCCGAGCGAGTGCGCTAAGATAACCAGCGGAGTGTTTGCATCCGTGATCTCTTCGAGCCGCGCGATGGTCTGATGCACCCGCGCATGGATGCGGTGATAGATCTGATCACGCACGTCGCCCTTGTTGCGCCGATATGACGCCGCATCGGCCAGGTTGTGCATCACGAACCGCCGGGTTTTCATCCAGCGTGCACCTTTTGCAGCAAGGTTATCCTTGATGAAATCCTCTTGCCGGGATTGCAGGATGTCTGCCCAGAAAACCTCGCGCCATCCGACACGCTGAAAAAACTGGTTGCCCATGTGCTCTTTCAGACGCTTGTAAAGACCTGCAGAAAAACTAAGCTCGTCAACACCTTGGGTTTTCTTCCCCTGGCTGCCCATTCCATGTATCACTGCGACTGCAATTTTGTTTGATGCCATAATCAACTCCCTGAAAATACCATCAGTGTACCACATCCGACGCCAATGAGCATCGGCACTTTTCCGCCACGTTGGTTCCCTGCCGTCTCAACCCGCGAAAATGTGAAGCATGTCGGTATGGAAATGAGGGTCAATCGACCCTAATTTGACCCAGATTCAAGGTATTCGAGGTCCCCATGTCCGGCAGCAAGATCACCCGCCGTAGCGCCCTGCTGGGCGTTGCAGCCACCCTGTCCACGCCCGCGCTGTTGCGTGCGCAAGATGCATTTCCGCAAGATGAACCGCCGATCGAGACGCAAGTCCCCGTGCGTCGTAATATCTCATCCTTTGCGCAGCAACGGTGGGAAGATCATTTCAAAAAGCTGGGTGTTGGCTGTCTGTTGGCAGACATCACCAGCCGCGCGGTGCACTATTGGGGCGAGGATGGAACCTATCGTCTGTATCCCTCATCCGTCCCGATGTCCGAAGACCTGACCAAACGCGGCTATACCGAGGTGGTGCGCAAGCGCGAAAACCCCAGCTGGACGCCAACTGCATCCATGCGCGAACGCGATCCTTCCTTGCCAGTAAGGATCGAGGGCGGCGAACAGGGCAACCCATTGGGTACGCGCGCAATGTATCTGACCTGGCCTGCTTATCTGGTGCATGGCACCCACGACACACGCAAGATTGGCCGTCAAAGCTCGTCCGGCTGTATCGGTCTCTACAATGAACACGTGGAAGAGCTTTTTGCTCTGGTCAAGATCGGCACCCAGGTCCGTTTGACGTAAAGCGATTAGTCCAACGCAAACGTCAAACCATACGTCAGCGTGGCATCCACCGAGCTGCCACCTGACGGGATCGCCTGAACAAATACGTTGCGATAACGGGCTTGCAGGCCCGCAATTGGCACCACGTCGCCGATGGAATACGTGAACTGATCGCCTTCTCCGGGATAGGTCGCGAGCGCTGCAAACAGGTCCAACCCCCAATTCTGATTGCGTACCAGTGGAAACGCCGTCGTCGCCACCACCGATGCATCACCATAACTGTTGCGAAAGACGCCAACGCCGACATCAAGGCGGTTCTGCCAAAGCACCTCTTTCCAGGTCAGGATGACGCCAGGATTGAACTCTTCGAAATTGCGGGTTGCGCCGACGTGGTGCGACCCCAGCAGGATCGAGACCTGATCAGGGCCTGCGTCCGCTGCCGTTGCACCGCCAGCCAATAGGGTCACGGCCAGAATGGCCTGTTTCACTTGCATAGCTCGACTGCCTCTATCTGTGCCCGGTCTTGTGCCGGGCTGAACGTGCTTGACCCCATGTTAACCATGGAATTCGACCAGACTATGGCAGAGAACACACTTTAAGTCTTGCGGATCCAGAAACTCTGAGCGCGGCCACCGGCCAGAAACGGCAAGGCCTGCACGGCGTCCGGGCGATCCTGCTGCAGGTAATAACCAGGCCACAGCAACTGATAGCCACTGGTCTGGATCAGCGTGTGGAGAACGTACTGCTCCGCCCAGGACGGACAATCATAAAAGAACCGCTTGGGGTATTCGTAGGGCAAAAACACGTCATGCACATGGATCACCACACCCGGTGCAAGCCTTGGGATGATCCGGCAGAACAGATGCGCCACATCGTTGCTCATGCGCACCTGATGGCTGCTGTCGATGAACAGGATGTCCCCCGGCCCCAGCGTGTCAAAGAGCGCCGGATCCACCTCTTCCAGTCGTTTCTGTTCAAAGGCGTTGACCACATGGGCGATGTCGGCGCGCGGATAGGGATCGATCGCGGTGATCTTGGTGTCCAGCCCACCATCGATAACCGCCTGCCGCGTGATCCGGGTGGAGTTGCCGCATCCGACCTCGATCACATGCTTCGGCTGATAGCGTCGTACCATCAAGTACAGCGCCTCGGCGTCTGGCGTATCGTAATAGCCGTTGTTCGATGTGTAACCGGTCTTGTTCTGCTCAGGATCGTGAAGCGCGGCGAGCGCGTCCTCATAGGTCTCGTACTCGCGCACCAGGCCCGAGATATCGAACCCTTCCATCCCCGGGCTCAGCGCATATGCCGGTTTTTCCAATCCGCCGCGCCGTTCAAAGGCCACCAAACGCTCGGTCTCGGCGATCTCATCTGCACGGTCGATCAGCTTGACATCAAGAGGGTCCAGCAAGGTGTTGATCTTGGGGAATTTTCTTTTCTTCACGATCTGATCCCTTTTGGCATAGGCTGCCTGTGCTTACCGTGCTTTTGCGCGCGGTCCAACCCCGACAAAACAGAACCCGCCGCGGTGTTCCGAAGCGGGTTCTCTTGTCATCCTGCCGCGTCGATCATTCAGAGGTTTCGACAACCATCAATTCGCGTTCTGATGCATCACGCGCATGGCTCAACGCCTCTTGGTACTCGGGCGAGTTGTAGCAATCGACCGCCGCATCAACGCTCGGAAAGCGCGCCACTACATTGCGGGGACGTTCCTTGCCTTCGAGCTGAACAAACCGGCCGCCGCGCGCGATGAAACTGCCGCCATGTTTGGCAATCGCGGGCCCTGCCAGTTCTGCATATTTGCCATAGGCCTCGGCGTCGGTGACGGTCACATGTGCGATCCAAAGTGCGGGCATGGGTGTTCTCCTTAATGTGCTTTCCGGCAGCTTACGTCATCTGCCGGAAAGACCAACCCGTTTTTGACCAGTTGGTCAAGCTTGCAGAACAGCCTCAGCCGCCTTGATCGCCGCATCGGCGTTCGACGCATCCTTGCCACCGCCCTGGGCCATATCGGGACGGCCACCGCCGCCCTTGCCGCCCAGCTCAACCACGGCCGCCTTGACCAGATCCACCGCCGACACCGTATCGGTCAGATCCTTGGTCACGCCAGCTGCCACAGCTGCTTTGCCGCCAGCATCCGCGATCAGCAGAACCGCGCCCGACCCCAGACGTTCCTTGTGCTCGTCGATCAGCGCAGGCAGGTCTTTGCCCGACACACCGCTCAGGGCTTGGGCCAGGAATTTGACGCCATTCACGTCCCGCGCCTCGGCACCGCCGCCCTGCCCCGCACCACCGGCCATGGCCAGTTCGCGGCGCAGGCTTGCAACCTCATTCTGCAGCGCCTTGCGCTCATCCATCAACGCTTTGACACGATCTGCGGCCTCAGCCGATTGCGCCTTTAGCATGCCGGTGATCTCGCCCAGAAGGGACGCTTCAGCCGACAAGTGTTCAAACGCGGCTGCACCGGTCAACGCCTCGATACGACGCACACCAGCCGACGACGCACTGTCGCCCAGCAGAACAAAAGTGCCGATATCACCGGTCTGCTTGACGTGCGTACCACCACAGAGCTCGATCGAGTAAGTGCTGCCGTCCTGCCCCTTGCCGGTCTCGGCCTGACCCATGGACACAACGCGCACCTCATCCCCGTATTTCTCACCAAACAGAGCCTGCGCGCCAATACCGCGCGCATCATCCGGCGTCATGATCCGGGTTTCCACGGTCGAGTTCTGACGGATGAAACGGTTCACATCGGTCGCAACCTTGCCCAGTTCCTCTTCGCTCAATGCCTTGCCGTGGCTGAAATCAAACCGAAGACGATCAGCGGCATTCAACGAGCCGCGCTGCGCTACATGATCCCCGAGGTGTTCGCGCAGGGCTTCATGCAGCAAATGCGTGGCAGAGTGATTGGCACGGATAGCCGACCGGCGGGCATGATCCACCTCCAACTCGACCGGATCGCCTTTGGAGATCGCGCCGCGTTCGACGGTCACCTTATGGGCATAGATCTTGCCATCGGCGAACTTCTTGGTGTCCTCGACGAGCGAGACTTCGTCCCGGTTTTCCAAACGTCGAATCACGCCACTGTCGCCTACCTGACCGCCGGCTTCACCATAAAATGGCGTCTGGTTCACGATGATCCAGCCGGTGCCCCCCTCGGCAATCTTGTCGGTCAACGCACCATCCGCAACCAGGGCCATTACCTGACCTTCGGCCTTTTCGGTGTCATAGCCCAGGAAATCAGTCGCATCGCTGGCATCCAGCACATCAAACCAAACCGCATTGTCCGCAGCTTCACCCGAGCCTGCCCAGGCAGCACGCGCCTTGGCCTTCTGCTCAGCCATGGCCGCATCAAACCCGTCAGTGTCCACCGTGCGCCCAACTTCGCGCAACGCATCCTGCGTCAGGTCCAACGGGAAACCATATGTGTCGTACAGTTTGAAGGCAGCCTGCCCCGACAGCGGCGCACCTTCGTCCAAGCTGTCCAACTCGCTGTCCAGCAAGTTCAAACCGCGGTCCAACATTTTTTTGAACCGGGTTTCTTCCTGCTGCAACGTCTCCTCGATCAGCGCTTGCGCCTGACCCAGCTCCGGATAGGCCGCACCCATCTGCTGCACCAGCGCGGGCACCAGCCGGTGCATGACCGGATCTTTGGCACCCAGCAAATGCGCGTGACGCATAGCGCGGCGCATGATCCGTCGCAGCACATAGCCGCGCCCGTCACTTGCAGGCATCACGCCATCGGCAATCAGGAACGAAGTCGAGCGCAGGTGATCTGCGATCACCCGATGATGCACGTTCTGATCCCCATAAGGGTCGACGTTGGTGACATCAGCGCTGGCTTCGATCAGCGCCTTGAACAGATCCGTGTCATAATTGTCATGGCTGCCCTGCAGCAGAGCACCTATGCGTTCCAACCCCATGCCGGTGTCGATCGACTGCATGTCGAGCGGCACCATAGAGCCATCTTCGAACTGCTCGTTCTGCATGAAAACGATATTCCAGATCTCGATAAACCGATCGCCATCTTCTTCGGGAGAGCCCGGAGGGCCACCCCAGATATGGTCGCCGTGGTCATAGAAAATCTCGGTACAGGGACCGCAAGGGCCGGTTGGCCCCATCTGCCAGAAGTTGTCGGATGTGTCGATGCGGATGATCCGATCCTCGGGCACGCCGACTTTCTTCCAGATCTCAAACGCTTCGTCATCGGTATGATAGACCGTGGTCAGAAGGCGCGACTTGTCGATCTCGAAATCTTTGGTGATCAGTTCCCAAGCAAAAGGGATCGCCTCATGCTTGAAATAGTCGCCGAACGAGAAGTTGCCGAGCATCTCGAAAAACGTGTGGTGGCGTGCGGTGTAGCCCACGTTGTCGAGGTCATTGTGCTTGCCACCTGCCCGCACGCATTTCTGTGACGTGGTGGCGCGCTTGTAGTCGCGGCTTTCCAGACCGGTGAACAGGTTCTTGAACTGCACCATCCCTGAGTTTGCGAACATCAGCGTCGGATCGTTGCGCGGCACCAGCGGGCTCGAGGCGACAACCTCATGCCCTTGCTTGGCGAAGTAGTTCAAAAAGGTCGAGCGGATATCATTCAGCGTGGCCATCAGGTTCTCTCGGCGGCGGGGAAAGTGTTTCCGTGCAGGTGTATCGCCACGGTTTCCGACTGTCCACAGGCCGCAATGCCGCAAACGAAACAAGACGGCCCCAAAGGCCGCCTTGTTCCGCGTGTTCTCAGCTCTACTTCAGTGCCGGGAGATAGGTCACCACCCCCCAAAGCGACCATTCACGCTTCCAGGATATCGTCATCCGTCGCTTCACCAGGCGGCATGTCAAAATCCAGCCCATGTGCAGCGCGGATCTTGTCTTCGATCTCAAACGCAACGCGATTGTTGTCTCGCAGGAACTGCTTGGCGTTTTCGCGACCCTGCCCGATACGCTCGTCGCCATAACTGAACCAAGAGCCCGATTTCGCGACCACACCCGCCTTGACGCCCAGGTCCAGCAACTCACCCATTTTAGAAATACCTTCGCCGTACATGATGTCGAATTCCACCTGCTTGAACGGCGGTGCCACCTTGTTCTTGACGACTTTCACACGGGTCGCGTTGCCGACAACCTCGTCGCGATCCTTGATCTGACCAATCCGGCGGATATCCAGGCGCACCGAACTATAGAATTTCAACGCGTTGCCGCCAGTGGTGGTTTCAGGCGAGCCGAACATGACGCCGATTTTCATCCGGATCTGGTTGATGAAGATCACCATGCAGTTCGAACGGCTGATCGAGCCGGTCAGCTTGCGCATCGCCTGGCTCATCAACCGGGCTTGAACACCAACGCTACTGTCGCCCATGTCGCCTTCAAGTTCGGACTTGGGTGTCAATGCGGCCACCGAGTCGACGATCACCATGTTCACCGCCCCGGATCGCACCAACGTGTCGGTGATCTCCAGCGCTTGTTCGCCAGTGTCGGGCTGAGAAATTAAAAGCTCATCCAAGTCAACGCCCAACTTGCGCGCATATAGCGGATCCAGCGCGTGCTCCGCGTCGACAAATGCGCAAACCCCGCCGCGTTTTTGCTGTTCGGCGACACAATGCAGCGTCAGGGTTGTCTTGCCCGAACTTTCCGGGCCATAGATCTCGACAATCCGGCCCATCGGCAGGCCACCGATCCCCAGCGCGATGTCCAGTCCCAGTGAACCGGTCGAGCTGGCTTCGATCTCCTGGATGGCGTTGCCATCACCCAGCTTCATGATCGACCCTTTGCCGAACTGCCGCTCGATCTGGGCCAGGGCGCTGTCCAACGCCTTTTGCTTGTCCGCGTTCTGCTTGCTGCTCATTGTTAGAAGATCCGCCATTGTCTCGTTCGCCTTCCTTATTGTCATAGCCTGCCGCAGGCGGCAATCACTGCTTTGTTCCCCTCTTGTTCCTTATGAGATCAAAAGAGGAACATTTCAATTAAAATCTTACCTGCCCTACTTTTTCCGAATTGTATTAACAGTAGGTTTACGGCATTTTCTGACTGAAGTTGCGATGAGAGGTGCCCAGCAAATGCTTGTTTTCTACAAAGAAAGACTGGCTTTCCTTGCCGTTCCAAAAACGGGAACGACCGCCTATCAGTCCGCGCTCAGGACCCGCGCCGACATCGTGATTGCGAATCCCCCCGAGCTGAAACATGCGCCTGTCTATCGCTACAACCGGTTCTTTCGACCGATGTTCGACCGGGTTTGTGGCGTCGAGATGGAAACCTTGGCCGTTATTCGCCACCCGCTCAGTTGGCTGGGCAGCTGGTATCGCTACCGACGTCGCGAAGGCATGGAGGGGCACAAGAACTCCACTCATGATGTCAGTTTCGATACATTTGTGGACGCTTACCTTAGGGGGGATCGCCCAAGTTACGCCAATGTTGGAAGCCAACTCAAATTTCTGGAAACGCGTCCAAACGGGACAGGAATCACCTTTTTGTACAAGTATGAAAACCAGCCTGGCCTAAATGCCTTTCTCGAAGAGCGTTTGAAGGTTCGGTTGAACCTGTCTCGGGAAAACGCCTCTCCTGAGATGGAGCTTTCCTTGTCCCAAGGCACCAGGAACAAATTGGAGCGCAAATTGCAGCAAGAGTTCGAACTGCACGCAAACGCTTTGTGATATTAGACACTCAATGAAGTTGCTGGTGCACCGTCTCGGTCAGTTGGTTCAACGAGAAAGGCTTGGGCAGGAAGACCGAGTTTGGAATGTCAGGGTCACAATCCCCGAATGCCCCCTCGGCATAGCCCGAAACAAACACCACGCGAACCTGCGGTCGTTCTTTCAAAGCTTCGCGCACCCACGTTGGCCCATCCAGGCCAGGCATAACCACATCCGTCACAAACACATCCACCGATAGATCCGGGTCTTTGAGTGTTTTCAAGGCATCTTCAGC
Source organism: Falsiruegeria mediterranea M17 (assembly GCF_900302455.1). Lineage (GTDB taxonomy): Bacteria > Pseudomonadota > Alphaproteobacteria > Rhodobacterales > Rhodobacteraceae > Falsiruegeria > Falsiruegeria mediterranea. The sequence goes on along the minus strand of NZ_ONZG01000005.1, from coordinate 11,499 downwards.
GGATTCAGCCTCCAGAACTGTATATCCCCTCAATCTCAATGCTCGTGAAGCAAAGGCACGCACGGGGGCTTCATCTTCGACCAACAGGACAACTCCTTCTCCATGTCGGGCGGCCGGATTTTTCTGGTCTTCCTTTGGTTGGGTTTCGATCCGTTCGGATTGGTCATGGACCGGGAAATAGATGATGAATTCGGTTCCCTGCCCTTCGACGCTGTCTACAAAGATGTACCCGCCCGTCTGTTTGATGATTCCGTAAGCAGTTGAAAGGCCCAATCCCGTTCCTTCGCCCGTACGTTTGGTGGTGTAAAATGGCTCGAACACGTTTTGAATCTTGTCCGGCGCGATGCCGATGCCCTCATCACGAACCTTGACGGTCACGTATTCGCCTGGCGGCAAAGTTGCTCTGTCCCGTTCCAGAGCGTTGTCCAGGTGGACGACTTCGGTTTCAATCCGGATTTCACCGCCTTGCGGCATCGCATCACGGGCGTTGACAACCAGGTTCATAAGCACCTGTTCAAGCTGGCGTTTGTCGGCTCTGACCGGCTTCAAAACCGGATCATGGCTAAGTGTCAGCGTGACTTTTTCACCCACAAGCCGGTTCAACAGATGGGTCAGATCGGACAGCGTATCGCGAAAATCCAGAGTTTCCGGGCGCAACGTCTGCTTTCGTGAAAACGCCAAGAGTTGTCCAACCAATGCAGCTGCACGATTGGCATTCTGATTGATCTGGACCAGATCGCCATAGTCCTGGTCCCCCTGATCATGGCGCAACAACAACAGATCGCAATGCCCGGAAATTGCGGTCAAAAGATTGTTGAAGTCATGCGCCACACCGCCGGCGAGCTGGCCAATGGCTTGCATCTTCTGGCTTTGAACAAATTGGGCTTCGAGCGTTTTGAGTTCTGTTGCGTCGTTCAATACGGCGATCAGCCCGGTGTTCCCGTTTTCCGAAGTTCGACTGAGCGTAACTTGGACATAGACCTCTTTGTCTTTCCGCGACAACCTAAGGAATTCCGATTTTTGCACGGCCACGCCCTCGGCCACATCCCGCAGCCAATCCTCGATCGGCCGCCCCAGACCTTGCATGAACTCACTGATATGCATTCCGCCTGCGACTGCGTTCCCCAACAACTCTGAAGCCAGCCGGTTTGCTTCCCTTACTTCTCCATGTGCCGCAATCTTCAACATCGGCACTGGCAGGGTGTTGAACCCTTCTTCTCTTTCTGGCCGATCCAGATTGCGGACCGTCATCAGATACAGCTCGCGCCTGACCGGGGACGTGCCGTGTTCCCCCACGACGACCGAGACAATTCCCGTCGATGTGGTGATGTCCTGTACCTGACCAGGTTCGACCGGGGTAGAGACAAACAGACGATCCAAGGATTTCACCCGTTCCCCCACCATCTTTCGGGCAGCCTCATTCATGAACAGGACAGCGCCGGAACGCCCGACGGTCAGCATTGGAACATGACAGGTATCACCGCCGCTCCCCCAACCGGATCGATCCGATACCTCCTCTACCCGCCACAAAAGACCGCCATCCGCCAAAGAGTGCACCCTCAAACGGATGTGTCCACGTCGGGTCACGATATCTTCGGCAGCATTTCCGTCCATGCGAGCGCGCGACTGGAGCCGAAACAAAACAGCGGATGGATTCGCAAAAATCGAGCGCAGCGTCGCTGCCAGCGTATCCGCTTGATCGTCTGAGAACCGAACGCGCGCCGCGGAATTCCGGGTCAGGATCAACCCTTCGTCATCGGTCACGAAACTTGGGCTCACGTCCTTTTCAATGAACCCCGCCAGCATGTCCCGCGCCATTGAATGCGCAGCCGAGACCCGATGCCCCCAGACCCCCAAAACAACGGCTACGACGGTCATGCTGCCTGCGGCGGCAATCAACACCCGATCCACCAAGTCAGCGAACGGGCCCCAAACTCCGGTCACAGCCAGCACCAATGCCAACAACATGACGGCAAAGATACGCGCACCACTTGGGCTCCGCTCCGGAAGGTCGGGGGTGATCGAGGCGCTGAACGCGGACAAGGCGCGACTCCATTCGAGTTTCTTTGACAGTATTTCGCGCCACAAGGGTTAAGCCCTGCTTAACGAAATGAAACTCTACTCTGAGTTGTTACTTAAGTCAAAGCACCCGCGAAAGCAGTGCAACAAAGAAACCATCAGCACCGTCCAGAACGGTCCATGCCTGACTGAACCCCAATTCCCATCCAGAATTTTTGTCAAGAAACGCGTTTACGCGACCGGAGTTTTCGGCGCTCAGAGACGAACATGTCGCATAAGCAAAAGCACCGTCTGCACAAGTGAACTGACTGGCCTTTTCGATGACTTGCAGCTGGGTTTCCAGCAGTTCCTCAAATCTCGCTGGTGTAAGCTGCCACTTACCTGCCGGAGCTCTCCGCCACGATCCACTTCCCGAGCATGGCGCGTCTGCCAAGACCAGGTCAAACTTTCCGGCCTGGTCAAGCTCACCCGGTGACAGCACAGTAACCTTGGCCTTCGCACGGGACGCGCGTTCGGGCAAATCCCGCATCCGTTTCGGCGCAATATCGTGCGCAAAGACATCAACGCCAGCATGCGCGGCCAAGGCCAGGGCCTTTCCTCCGCCGCCAGCACAGTAGTCGAGCACCCGCATACCCGGTTCCAGCGGCAGAGATTCGACCACAGCCTGGCTGGCCGCGTCCTGCAATTCTATCAAACCCGATTTATACGCTTCGCTTTGATGGACGCGACGCGCGCCTTCGACAACTTCCAAGGCGGTCGAAGCCATAGGATGCGGACTGCAGTCAATTCCTTCTGCGGCCAGTTTTTCGATCGCTCTCTCGCGACTGGTTCGAGCAACATTGACTCTCAGGTGAACCGGTGCGCGCGTTTGCATGACTTGGGCCGCTTTGGCAGCCTTGTCTCCAAGGCTCGCACTGAATTCCGGCCACAACCAATCCGGAAGGTCTGCCGCTTCCGGCCCGTCGAGAGGCGCCCGCCCCCCTGCTCGCTCTGCGTCCGACAACTCGGCAGGTGCGTGAGGCGCCGCATTGAACATGTCTTCGGGGGAAACGCCGGTTCGACGGCACAATCCTATCATCAGGTGTCGGCCACTGTCGCCTCCGCCCAATGCGGCAAGGGACCGGCGTTGGCGAATGACATCGAACACATGATCCCGGACGGCCGCCCGATCCTTGGAGCCGGCATAGCGGCTGCGCCGGGCCCACCCGGTCAAGGCCTTCTCGACGGGGCCCCCGGCGCCTATTTCATCCAGGATGGTAATCGCGGTTTGAACGCGCGCCGCCGGGGTCATGTCCGTTGCCTCACATGATGCGGTAGTTGGGGCTTTCGCGGGTGATCTGCACGTCGTGCACGTGGCTTTCTTTCAGACCCGCGCCGGTGATTTTGACAAAGTTGCAGTTGCGCCGCATCTCATCGACCGTGGCACAGCCGGTATAGCCCATGGCCGCGCGCAGGCCTCCCACCAGTTGGTGGATCACTGCACTGGCCGGGCCTTTGTACGGCACCTGCCCTTCGATCCCTTCGGGCACCAACTTGTCGCTGGCCGCATCCTTTTGGAAATAGCGATCGGCCGAGCCGCGGGCCATGGCACCCAGAGAACCCATGCCACGATAGGATTTGAACGAACGGCCTTGATACAAGATCACCTCGCCCGGGCTTTCGTCCGTGCCCGCAATCATCGACCCGACCATGGCGCAGGACGCACCCGCCGCAATCGCCTTGGCAAAATCGCCTGAGAACTTGATGCCACCATCAGCGATCACCGGCACGTCTCCTGCTGCCGTCGCGCAATCCATGATCGCGGTCAGCTGAGGTACGCCCACACCGGCAACCATGCGCGTGGTACAGATCGAACCCGGCCCGATGCCCACCTTGATCGCGTCAGCTCCGGCGTCGATCAACGCCCTGGTCGCCTCACCAGTTGCGACGTTGCCCGCGATGATCTGAACTTCGTTCGACAGTGCCTTGGCGCGCTTCACCGCGTCGATGACACCGGCCGAGTGGCCATGCGCCGTATCCACGACAATGATGTCGACGCCTGCGTCCACCAGCATCTCGCTGCGCGCAAAACCGCTGTCCCCGACCGAGCTGGCCGCAGCCACGCGCAACCGGCCCAGCTGGTCCTTACACGCCGTTGGGTTCAGCACCGCTTGTTCGGTGTCCTTGAGTGTCAGCAGACCGGTCAACTTGCCATCAGCATCCGTCACCAGCAGTTTTTCGATCCGGCGAGCCTGCATCAATGACTTGGCCTCGTCCCGATCGGCAGGTTCGCGCAAGATCGCCAAATTCTCCGACGTCATCACCGCCTTGATCGGCGTGTCGTCGGAGGTGGCAAAGCGCATGTCGCGGTTGGTCACGATGCCTACAACGCGGCCTGCTTCGTCCACCACGGGGAAGCCGGTGAAGTTGTAACGCTGCACCAGCGCCTTGGCATCGGCAACCGTCTGCTCTGCACGCAAGGTGACCGGGTTGTAAACGATACCAGATTCGAAGCGTTTCACTCGGCGCACTTCGCGCGCCTGTTTGTCCGCGTCCAGGTTCTTGTGGATCACACCAATGCCACCTGCCTGGGCCATGGCAATGGCCATACGCCCTTCGGTCACGGTGTCCATGGCCGAGCTGAGCAATGGGATATTCATCGAAATCGACCGCGTCACGCGCGTGGTCGTATCCGCCGTTGCAGGCAGCACCGACGAGGCCGCCGGCTCCAGTAGAACATCATCAAAGGTGAGCGCCTCACGAATCTGCATTTGTCATCCCCATGCATAACCCCGTTTGACGGTGACCCTATGACATGGATCGAAACCGGGGGAAAGGTCTGGAAACAAGGAAATTGACCCAAGAATACGCCAACCCGCGGGTTGCCCGATGTTTGGGCTGCCTACCGTCTGGCCATCAAGTGCACATCAGGCCGCGCCTGAGGCCGCACCGTCAGCCAATGCACCTCGGTCTGTGGGTTGGCAATGGCGGACATGTCGACACGTTTGTCGAACCAATTCACCACAATTTCGCGGTACCCTTAAAAGACCACGACGCAATAAGCGCCCAAGGTCACATCGCAGCTGTCACGCTCGAGCACGTTCACGATAAACGGGTCCGAGATATTGCGCTGTATCTGGATCATTGCCATGCGCCCCTTGCCCGTCACAACCAGACCGCCAACAAAAACTGCAATCGCAACGCCGATCAGACCAAATCCGGAAAACCCTGCTAACGAGTTGGAAACCTTCAAGCTGGGACCAAAGGCCGCAAATACCTGCCGCCCAACCAACCCCAAAATCGCGATCATCAGGATAATCGTGAATTTTCCGGACAGACCGCTGCGCGCCTCGGAAACCCGGGCCACCAATCCGGAAACGTCGAACCCAAAGTCCATAACAAACCCCTTACTGGTCAAATCTTCTGTCAAATGTCTCTGACGCCACTTAGCGTCTTGATTCTGTCGGGATTGGGGCGGCCATTGCGCATTTTGGCGAAAGATTTCAGACCGGGCGTCCAAAAGGTTAACGTTGCAGGAATCCGGCCACAGAAGCGGGTATTTTTGGTGCTTTTCCCAATCGGCCCTGATCAAAAACTGCATTTCAGGTGCAAGATTTTTTACAAAATGACGCCCACTGACCGAAATATGCCGCCGGACACCTTTCGCTTTGCTGTGAACTTCATATTCTCCGCGACATACGCGGAACCAGAAGGCACCTGAATGAGCACCGATCCTCTTGTCGTTTTCACCCCATCCGGCAAACGTGGCCACTTTCCGGTTGGCACTCCGATCCTGACGGCAGCACGCCAATTGGGCGTCGACCTTGATTCCGTCTGTGGCGGGCGCGGCATCTGTTCGAAATGCCAAATCACCCCGTCTTATGGCGAATTTCCAAAACATGGCGTGACCGTGAAAGAGGATGCCCTTTCTGAATGGAACAAGGTCGAACAGCGCTATGACGACAAGCGCGGGCTGACACCGGGCCGTCGTCTGGGGTGTCAGGCCACCGTGCAGGGTGACATCGTCATCGACGTGCCCCCCGAAAGTCAGGTGCACCGTCAGGTAGTTCGCAAACGGGCCGAAGCGCGCGACATCACACTGAACCCCACCGTGCGCCTATGCTACGTAGAGGTGCAGGAACCGGATATGCACGACCCCTCGGGCGATCTGGAGCGCCTGCGCGATGCGCTGCGCGATCAGTGGCAGGTCGAGGGGTTCGAAATTGCGCTGCCGATCATCTCCAAGATGCAGCCGGTGTTGCGCAAAGGCGGCTGGACCGTCACCTGCCTGCTGCACGAGGCGCCGGGACGCCCTACCCGCCTGCTCGATCTTTATCCGGGACTACATGAAAACAGCATCTACGGGTTGGCCGTCGACCTAGGCTCGACCACCATCGCCGCGCACCTATGCGATCTGGCAACTGGCGAAGTCGTCGCGTCCTCTGGTCTCATGAACCCGCAGATCCGCTTTGGCGAAGATCTGATGAGCCGCGTGAGCTATGCCATGATGAACGCAGGCGGTGATCAGGAAATGACCCGCGCGGTTCGCGATGGAATGAACGAGCTGCTCCGCAACATCGTTTCGGATGCCCAGATCGAAGCGCATCAAGTGGTTGATGCCGTGTTCGTCTGCAACCCGGTGATGCACCACCTTTTCCTTGGCATTGACCCCTTCGAGCTGGGGCAGGCACCTTTTGCGCTCGCGACGGCAAACAGCATGAACCTTGCTGCCGCGGAGCTTGGCCTGAACAGCCTCCACCCCTCGGCGCAAGTCTACCTGCTGCCCTGCATCGCTGGTCACGTGGGCGCAGATGCGGCCGCTGTGGCACTGTCCGAGGCCCCTGACAAGTCACAGGACCTGGTGCTTGTCGTGGACGTGGGCACCAACGCCGAGATCCTGCTGGGCAACACCGACAAGGTGCTGGCCTGTTCCTCGCCCACCGGCCCCGCATTCGAAGGCGCCCAGATCAGCTCGGGCCAACGGGCCGCGCCTGGCGCCATCGAACGTGTGCAAATCGATCCCGTGACCAAGGAGCCCAGGTTCCGTGTCATCGGTTCCGATCTCTGGTCGGATGAGGACGGCTTTGCCGAGGCCATCGCCACCACCGGCATCACCGGCATCTGTGGCTCGGGCATCATCGAAATGGTCGCCGAAATGCGCATGGCAGGCATCGTTGACGGCCCCGGCTTGATCGGAAACCCCGAGCAGACCGGCACCGAACGCTGTTTCCTGGACGGTCGTACCTATTCCTACAAGGTCTGGGATGGCAGCGCCGATGGCGGCCCGGTGATCACTGTCACCAACCGCGACATCCGCGAGATCCAGATGGCCAAGGCCGCGCTTTATTCCGGCGCACGGCTGTTGATGGACAAATTTGGCGTGGACACCGTGGACCGCATCGTGCTGGCCGGAGCCTTTGGCGCCCACATCAGTCCGAAACACGCGATGGTTCTGGGCATGATCCCTGACTGTGAGTTGGGCAAGGTCACATCGGCGGGCAACGCCGCAGGCACCGGCGCGCGCATCGCGCTTTTGAACAGCAAGGCCCGGACCGAGATCGAGGATACCGTACGCGCCATCCACAAGATCGAGACTGCGATCGAACCGCGGTTCCAGGAGCATTTCGTGAACGCCTCGGCCATCCCGAACTCGGCCGAACCCTTCCCGATCCTGGCGACCGAAGTCACTCTGCCAGAGGTGAATTTCAACACCGGCGCCGAGGCTTCGGCGAGCTCTGGCGGCCGCCGTCGCCGTCGTCGCGGCTGAGCCTGATACAAACCGTCAAGCGGGGTCATTCTCGCTTGACGTCTCTAGCCCCAAGACATAGTCACCTCTGCAGAGCGCGGGTATGGTGAAAAGGTATCACGCGAGCTTCCCAAGCTTAAGTTACGGGTTCAATTCCCGTTACCCGCTCCAAGACCGCATCTCTCAAAGCCCAATAAAACAAGGCGAAAGCTGCTGTGGCCGCAAACGAAGGCCGTTTCACTTCGCCTCAATTCGCCTCAGACCACCGTTTGCGTCTGGGGGAAATTTGGAGAAATCTTGGAGAAATCCGGGTTTCGGACTGCAAAGAGAGAGACCGACCAAGACCAAGACCAAGACCAAGACCAAGAAGGCCAAGGCCAGAACCGACCTGTCCACACCTGAAAGCCGCGAGGCCCTGCCGCCCCGCAAAGCGCCCTAGGCCGTGATCACCGGCGGCAAGGGCAATGCCATCCTGTACTACGTCGGCGCAACAGGTGCCCGGTGGGGCATCCGAACTGTCTATGGCGACCGTGTCGTCGCCGATGCGGGCGACATGACCTATGCAGAGGTGATCGCCCGCCTTGAGGCCACCAAGGCCGCCGAGGCGGCCGCCATCGCCAAGGTGATGGATCCGTCCGACACGCCCGAACGAGAGGCCAGCACGATCACCTTTGGTCAGGCGTGGGACGACTACGTCCAATGGGCAGAGGCGTCCGGCAAGACACCCGTCGCCATGCGCACCATCCGCGCCTATGGCACCTACTTCGACGGCATCCGCGACTGGCGCGTTGCAACCACCTCGCTGGCCGCCCTGAGCCGGTGGCGCGATGGTCTGGTGGGCACCACCAGCAGTGGCAAACGCAAGCGCACGGCCAACAGCGTGGCCAAGGCGGTGTCCGCATTGCGCACCCGCCCTGACCCGGCGCGGCCTGACAAAGGTGGGTCAATGGGTCGACCTGAAGGCGGGCGTGCAGAAGTTTCAGCCCAACCGCACCGAGGTTGTCCCGCTGGTGGGCGACCAGCGGGACACCTTCGTGACGCACATCATGGCTGAAGACGCCAATACGGGCGCCTTCGTGCAGGTGCTGGCCCTGACCGCTGCGGCCCGGGCCTATATCAGCCGTCTGGCCGCTGGGCGGGCCGGTGATGAGCCTCTGGTGCCGGGCGGGCCGTGGTCTGCCGACCGCTGCCGTTATGCCACTGCGCGCGCCGCTGACGCGGCGGGGTGCCGGGTGCCACGTTGTACAGCCTGCGCCACGGTTTCGTCACAGAAGCGCTCTATGCGAACGTGCCGATCGTGACCGTCGCCAAATCCTGCGGCACGTCCGTCCAGATGATCGAGGCAACCTATGCGCACGCCATGGCCGAACGTGACGTTGAAGTGTGGTCTGCGTTGGGCACGCAGTTGCGTGTGGTTGGGGCTGAGACATGAAGCTCGAAACTATTGATGAAACCCTCTCGGCAAAGGCGGAAATCCTGCGGCTACTGCCAGCGTCATACAGCTGGCTAATCATCCGCCTGATCCAGCTGGCGGAAACCACTGACCTCACAGCTGAGGATCGACAGGAGGCGGCCCTGAAGCTGGTTCTCAGCATGCTCAACGACATTCCCGTCCTGAATGCCGACGGTCGCCTGCTGGCCCCGCTTTACGAACTGCTTGATGATCACATGAACAATCCCAAAAACGGCGGAAAGCCACATCGGCACGGCGCGCTGCAGGCGGCGGGAATGGCTTATGTCGAAATCTGCAAGGAAAATGGCGAAGCTGTCGGGAAGGCTCAGGAGCATGTTGCGAAAACGATGCGTGAGGCTGGATGGTCAATAAAGCCGGCGGGCGTCGAGAAGTGGCGCACAGGGAAGATCGACGAACAGCTCCGGGCGAAAATTCTGTGGCAGAAGAAACTGATGGCCCTGCATGTACCCATTAAAGTGAACGCCGATTCGTTGCCAGCGGGTCGGGCCAAGGATCTTTTTGACGATCTCGCCCAAACTTTTTCACGAAAAGAGCGATAAAAACCGCTAATCCCGAAAACCCCCTTATGGCTTTTCGGGACCGATGCAGGAGACTTAAGGGGCCTAACGCAATCACGCGAAAGGCACCCATATGGGACATCCTGCCCTCGCCGCGTATGACGGCGAAACACTGTCACATGACAGAATTGAACCAGACCGCAGCCTGATGCGCGCTGACGCGGTCTACACGATGCGAGAAGCCGCAGCATTCACCCGGCTGAAATCAGCCGAGCTGCGCGAGCTTCTGGATCGCATCAACATCAAACCCTTCAAGCTTAAAGGCAGCGAGCTGGTCAAAGGCACAGATGTGCTGCGCGCACTGGAGGCTGTCTGATGAATGCCCCCCTGATGATCGATGTAGAGGCGCTGTCCAAGACGCTCAAGCAGGTTGTCGGCGATCAGCTCGACGCCCGCGCCCCTTCCGATCGTGACACCCAGATCAAACAGGCCGAACTGGTCACGGCGATCTTGGCAAAGCCGATCATGGCCCTGCCCGAGGACCTTACGGCGGTCACCGGTTTTGGGTCGACTGCCGCCTACAAACTGATCGGCCGGCCGAATTTCCCTAAGACGTTCAAACTGGGCAAGCGGCGCTACTGCTACCCGGCAGATTTCTTGGCCGCCCTGCCCGGGATCCAGACGGATGAAACGCGTCCAGATAATGAAACGCGTGAAGCCGAGGACTGAGCCCCGGCTTCGACTGCAAAAGAACCACCACCGACCAAAGAGGAGGCCCTCGGTGACAGACATAAGCCATCAGACCCGACCTGTCGAGGTTGCACGCCGCAAACTGGGAACGACCATAGCGCTGCCCGAGGGCGCTGACGCCCGCGCACACGCCCGCCTGCTGGCTGTCTTCGACGGAGATGTCGCCCGCGCCGACCGAGCGCTCCTTGCAGTGGAAGGGGCAAACCAGCCATGACCCGGAAATGGACCCGGAACCTCACCCGCATCGCCCGGCGGTATGGCCGCACAGTCATGAGCGCCCGGTCGGGGCACCTGAAACTGGTTGACCCCGCAGGCCGCCTGCCCGCCATCACCTGCGCTTCGTCGCCGTCATGTCCGCATGCACTCAAGCATGTCGAACGCGACTGCAGGAGGGCGGCCCGATGAAGGATCTAGAGGTTCAGACTGGCCGCGAACGCCTGCCCCCGCGCCGTAGCTCGGTGACCGAGACGATCCTGTGGGGCAACCACGCCATCAACGTCACGTTTGGTTTCAATGCGCACGGGCGCATCGCAGAGGTGTTCGCCGGGAACGGCGACGGCAACGATCTGGCGCACCTGACCAATGACGCGGCGATCGTCCTCTCGATCGCGCTGCAGCAGGGCGTGTCGCTCACGCAGTTGAACCATTCACTGGGGACCGTCCCCGCTTGGGACGGCGCAGATGCACCTGCGTCCCTGATCGGGGCCATCGTCGCCCACGCCATCACACTCGAACAGGAGCTCTGGGCATGACGGACAAGACCGCCCTCGCGCATATCACGCTATTCAAGAAGAACGGCGGTGTCCTGTCGAAACGGATCACGGCCGATCCCGAAACCGGCGCACCGGTTTCGGACGGCAGCGCCTGCATCATGGGCGCCGGGCTTGCCAAGTTGCAGCGGGTCAACTGGTCTTCCCCCACTGAAGTGGTCCTCCGCTATGTTTAGGAAAACGGAGGAAACACATGGCCAACAAGCGACCAAAGCCTGAGGAGATTGTCACGAAGTTGCGGCAGGTTGAGGTTCTGACGGGGCA
>NZ_ONZG01000011.1 GCF_900302455.1 Falsiruegeria mediterranea M17 | reverse complement strand
CTGCAATCTCGTCGAACGGGTTCATCGACATTTTGACATTGGCGAGATCGACACCGCTACCATCCGCGTTAACGCGAACCTTCACATTGTAGTCAATCACGCGCTTGACAGGCACAAGTACCTTCATCGCATTCTCCTGTGTTGAAGTCTTCGTGGTTCCCCTGTGCCAACATTGCGTTGGGTGACAGGACTTCGGTCAGCTGTGCGATGGGCAACACGCCACTTTCGGCGGCAACCTGGCGAATGGAGCAGTCGCTGACAAGCGCCTGTTTCGCAATCTTTGCAGCCGCGTCATACCCAATGTGCGGAGCAAGCGCCGTGACCAGAACGAGACTGTTGTCCAGCAGGGCCGCGCAGCGGTCAGCATCAGCTTCAATGCCCGTCACACATTTGTCGGTTAGAACGTCAATGGCATTCACAAGGATTGTCTGAGAGTTCAGCAGGTTATACGCAACCACCGGCTCCATCGCGTTTAATTGCAATTGCCCCGCCTCAGCCGCCATCGTGATCGTCAGATCGTTGCCGATCACCTGATAGCAGACCTGGTTTACCACCTCGGGAATGACCGGGTTGACCTTGCCCGGCATGATCGACGATCCCGCCTGAACTGGAGGCAATATGATTTCGCCAAGCCCGGCGCGTGGACCTGACGACAACAACCTCAGGTCATTGCAGATTTTCGACAACTTCACCGCGACCCGCTTCAAGATACCAGAAAACGTGACAAAGCCACCCAGGTCCGAAGAGGCTTCGATCAGGTCGCTGGCCTGTTTCAAATCAAAACCCGAGATCTTTGCCAGATGCGTAATTGCACGCGCATCGTACCCGGCCTCGGCATTGATCCGAGTCCCAATTGCAGTGCCGCCGAGGTTGATCTCGGTCAGCAGTCGGCCGATCTCGTGAATTCGGTCAATGTCTTCGCCCAGGGTCACGGCAAAGGACCGGAACTCTGCCCCCAACGACATTGGCACCGCATCCTGAAGCTGCGTGCGGCCAACCTTGGCGATGCCTGCAAATTCGGACGCCTTGTGTTCGAATGCTGCTTTCAAGCGCGCCAAGGCTTCGCGCAGGGGGGCGACATGCGACAGCACGGCCAGGCGCACCGCCGTTGGGTAGACATCGTTTGTCGATTGGCCGTGATTGACGTCATCGTTGGGGTGAAGGTGATCGTAACTGCCGGGCTTGTGCCCCAGTTTGACCAGAGCCAGATTGGCGATCACCTCATTGGCATTCATGTTGGTCGAGGTCCCGGCACCGCCCTGGATCATGTCGACCACGAAATGCGCGTGATGATGCCCCGCGATGATTTCGTCGCAAACCTCGACAATCGCTTGGGCCTTGTGAGTATCCAACGCAGCAATCTCTCCATTGGCACGCGCAGCGGCGCTTTTGACCATGGCAAGCGCCGACACAAGGTTTGGAAATTGCGACAGGCGCACGCCCGTGATCATGAAGTTCTGCCGCGCGCGTTCTGTCTGAATGCCGTACAGACAAGATGCGGGCAGTTCGATGCTGCCAATCGAATCCGTTTCGGTTCGTACCTGGGGCATGAAGATACACTCTGATAATTGATGAGTCTTTCGTGAGGCTTAAGAGACAGGTGCCACAAACCAAAGTCGATCTTTCCGCGGCATTGATTAGGACAGGACGAAGCAGATACCTGTTTCAGGGTCGCAGGACAGTTTTTTCGTGCCTATTTTTGCATCACCAACTCCCGCAAGCGTCGAAAGAAACGCATAAAACACCGATTGCTTAGGATCAGCCTAAGGTTAGGTGAGGAAGTCAATTATTCAGCGATACCTGAGCCGCGTATATACCTTTGGAAAATTTCGCGATGCTCAGGGAGGCGCATTTGTCTGACAAGGAAAATATCGCGATTGACGTGCGGGATGCGGTGAAACGTTATGGCGACTTTACCGCGCTTAAGAAAATCTCTCTGTCAATCATGGATAATGAGTTCTTTACGCTTCTCGGGCCATCGGGATGCGGCAAGACAACGTTGCTGCGGATGATCGCGGGATTCGAAGATGTCACTGAAGGGGCGATCTTCCTTTACGGTGACGAAATCGAAAACCTACCTCCCAACAAACGCCCGGTGAACACGGTGTTCCAGAACTATGCGCTGTTCCCGCACATGACCATTCTGGACAACGTGGCATTCGGGCTTGAGATGCGCGGAGCATCCAAAGCAGACGCGCGCACCAAGGCCGGCGAAATGCTCGAGCTGGTACAGCTTAGCCAGTTTTCTGCGCGCAAGCCCAGCCAGTTGTCGGGTGGTCAGCAACAGCGTGTTGCCTTGGCCCGCGCGCTTGCCCCGCAGCCCAAGGTACTGCTGTTGGACGAGCCGCTGTCCGCGCTGGACTTGAAACTACGCAAGGCGATGCAGCTGGAACTCAAGCATTTGCAGCGCGAAACCGGCATCACCTTCATCTTTGTGACCCACGACCAGGAAGAAGCGCTGACCATGTCTGATCGCATCGCCGTCATGTCGGCGGGCGAAATGCAGCAACTGGGATCCCCAACCGACATCTACGAGCGCCCCCACAACATGTTCGTGGCGGATTTCATCGGTGAAACCAACTTGCTGGAGGTTTCGGTCGACGGCATCGCAGACGGTCGCGCAACCTGCCATCTTGGCGGCGGGCATGAACTGACCTGCAACGCGGTCGATGGCATCGGTGTAGGCTCCAAGGTCCATATGTCGATCCGGCCCGAACGTCTGTACATGTCGGCCGAACCAACCGCGTCCGAGGGGCTGCATGGCCGGGTCAAGGACAACATCTTTGTCGGCACCGACATCACCACGATAGTGCAGTTGGACGAAGGTCCCGATTTCGTGGTGCGCACCTCGAACTCGGATCGCGGCAACAAGCGGATCTTTGAGCCAGGCACAGAGATGTTTGTGAACATGGAGCGGGGGGCTGCGCGCCTCCTGGCCGATTGATGGCGGCCGGTGCAGCAAGCGGCGGCAGCGCGACAACCGACACCTACAAAGAGGCACGCACCTGGTTGCTATTGCCTGCGTGGGTGACCCTTTGCATCTTGATCCTGGCGCCCGTTCTCATGATGCTGGTCTACTCTTTCTTGACGAAAGAGTTCCGAGGCGGCGTGATCTGGGAATTCAGTCTGGCGGCCTATGATCAGTTCTTCTTTGATCGCGGTCTGTTCGGGGATGACCCGCCCAAGATCGAATGGACTTACATCGCAATCTTCTGGCGCTCGATCTGGCAAGCCGGCGCGGCGACGCTGTTGAGCCTGGTGATCGGATTTCCGACGGCCTACTTCATCGCCACGCGGGCGGAGAACATGCGCCCGGTCTGGGTGTTCCTGATCACCATCCCCTATTGGGTGAATCTGCTGATCCGCACCGTGTCGATGAAGTTCCTGCTGCGCGACCAGGGCCCGCTGAATGACTTCCTGATCAACATCGGCCTGATCGACAGCCCCCTGCACATCGTCAACACCAACTTTGCGGTGCAACTGGGTCTGTTCTATTCATATCTGCCCTTCATGGTTCTGCCGATCTATGCGGCCGTCGAACGCTACAATTTCAATCTGTCCGAGGCCGCAGCCGACCTGTACGCCAGCAAGTGGACCACCTTGCGCCGCATTCTGCTGCCTGCGGTCAAACCGGGCGTCATCGCCGGCTGTATCCTGGTGTTTGTACCCTCGATGGGATCGTTCCTGGCCCCTGACCTGTTGGGCGGTGCCAAGAATTTCATGATCGGCTCGCTGATCGAGGAACAGTTCAAAGGCAACGCCGGCAACTGGCCGTTTGGTGCAGCGGCGTCGATGATCCTGCTGACCATGGTTCTGATCATCCTGATGATCTTTGCCCGGCAACAGGCCAAAGCCGAAAAATCGGGGGGCTGACCAATGGCGTCGACAAACTTTGACATCAAAACCTATCCCGGCTTCAAGGCCGTCACCCTGCTGTGTTTGATCGTGCTTTATGCGCCGCTGGTGGTGGTCACGATCTACAGCTTCAACGCCTCGCAATCGCTAACAAACTGGGAGGGCATCTCGCTGCGCTGGTATGCGGATGTCTTTTCCGGCCCCGAAAGCAGCAAGTTCAAAGAGGCGGCCAAAAACAGCTTTATCATCGCTATCATCGCGGCCACGGTCTCTACCTCGATCGCAACACTGGCGGCGACCGGCATGGTGCGGGGCGGCAAGTTCAAGCTGCGAACCGTGTCCTTTGGCCTGATCAGCCTGCCGCTGATGGTGCCCGAGATTGTGACGGCGGTTGCAACCCTGATCTTCTTCAATTCGATCGGGTTTGACCGGGGCATCATGACCATCCTGCTGGCCCACATCGCCTTTTGCATTCCCTTTGCCTATCTACCGATTTCGGCCCGGATGCAGGGGATTGAAGACAGCTATGAGCAGGCCGCGCAGGACTTGTATGCCACCAAGCGGCAGGCCTTTACCAAGATCCTGCTGCCGCTGATGATGCCAGGTATCATTTCGGGCTTCTTGCTCGCGTTTATCGTCAGCTTGGATGACTTCATCATCACCAACTTTGTCAAAGGAGCGGGTGTGGAAACTCTGCCAACGGCGATCTTTGGCTCGGTCAAGCAGGGGATCAAACCCAATATCATGGCGATTT
Source organism: Falsiruegeria mediterranea M17 (assembly GCF_900302455.1). Taxonomy (GTDB): domain Bacteria; phylum Pseudomonadota; class Alphaproteobacteria; order Rhodobacterales; family Rhodobacteraceae; genus Falsiruegeria; species Falsiruegeria mediterranea. The sequence continues at coordinate 202,104 of NZ_ONZG01000011.1, read as the reverse complement.
CAACCATGTTGCTGGGCGTATCGGTGGTGATGGTAACGATCAGCTATTTCGTCAGCAAAAAAGACAATACCAAGTAAAACCAACAGATGGAGAGAACAATGAAATCCTTCATGAAGAACAGCGCCGCTGCCATGGCCCTGATCATCGGAGCAAATGCCGCCGCGGCTGAGGGCAACCTGGTCCTGTACCACTGGTTCGAATACATACCGCAGGACTTGATCGAAAAGTTCACGGCCGAAACCGGCATCAACGTGACCATGGACACCTTCGATTCCAACGAGGCGATGCTGGCCTCGCTCAAGGCCGGCGGGATCGGTACCTATGACGTCTCGGTCCCCGGCGATTACATGGTGTCGATCATGGCAGGCGAAGGGATGCTGGACACCATCGCGGATGGCGAACTGAAGAACAAAGGCAACATCGCATCCGAATGGGCCGATCCCAGCTTTGATCCCGGCCGCAAGCATTCGATCCCGTATCAGTGGGGCTCGACCAGCTTTGCGGTGAACCGCGATGTCTATTCCGGTGACATTCAGACCACCGACATCCTGTTCAACCCACCGGCCGAACTGCAGGGCCGCATCAACATGCTGGACAGCCAGGGCGAAGTCATGGCGATGGCCGCGCTTCACGTGGGCATCCCGCAGTGTTCCAATGACCGCGAACAGCTCAAGGCGCTGAACGCCATGCTGATCGAAGCCAAGGCGCATTGGGCTTCGTTCAACTCGGACACCGCCAAAGAGGTTCTGGTGTCGGGCGATGCAGCTGTCGGCCAGATCTATGACGGGTTCTCGGCCAAGGCGCGCGAAGAAGGTGCAAATGTTGAATACGCCTATCCGACCCAAGGCTACATCGCGTGGATGGACAACGTGGTTCTGCTCAAGGATGCGCCGAACCGTGACAGCGCCCTGAAATTCATGGACTTCCTGCTGGAGCCTGAAAACATCGCCGCTGTCACCAACTATGCGCGCTACAATGCGGGCGTGAATGGGGTCGAAGAGTTTCTGGACCCCGAACTGGCCACACAGCCTGAAAAGAACCCACACGACAAAGTTGGCCCCGGCGTCTTTATCGAGGTTTGCTCGCAAGAAGTGCAGGCGGTTTATGACCAGATCTGGACCAACGTGAAGAAGTAAACATCTTTCACGTGTGCATCTGGAAACCGGGCGGCCAGTCTGCCCGGTTTTTTCATGTTTGGGATGTGCTCACATGATTGAGCATCAGCAGGAACAGCTCGCGTTCGGTTGTGATATCAAGCTTGCGATAGATGCTTTTGCGGTGGTTTTTGACCGTGCCAACAGCGATGCCCAACTGTTCCGCGATGGATGCAGACGGGAAGCCGCGCAAGGCCAGATGACAGATCGAAACTTCACGCTGTGTCAGCTGGTCGGTGAAAAGGCTTTCCACCACTTCGGACATCACCAGGGATGAAGACGCCATGGGCCGCTGGACTACAAAAGTGATCCGCCCGTTTGGCGCAGGCGGAAAATCCGCGCCCAGATCTTCGGAAATCACATGCGCAGTCCCCACGACGACGGGCTGACCTGCCAAGCCCTTGCGTGTTTGATTGACAGCGTCAGACAGATCGACGGCCTGTCCCACGATCTGTTGCCAGTTGGCGCTGACAAAGCTTTGCCGTCCCTGGCTGTCATCGATGGCAAAAGCATCCGCCTCGGGAAAGCCGCTGACTTGCGTATTCCCCTCGGCCAAAGCGTTCAGGATTAGGCGTTGGTTCAGGTCGTGCAGCGCGTGTAGGGTCGGGAAGACCGCCCGCAGGATGTCCATCTCGGGCTGCTCAAACGGCGTGCTGCGCAGAAAGAAATAGTTGTCCACCGCCCCTCCGATCTTGGGGCAAAGCACTGCGATCTCATCTGCCATGCCGGTCTTGGGCTGAAACCGCAGCACGTAGTCCCGGGCCTTTTCACCCACGCGCCCCTCTGCGTCGCTAAGCTCGCCGAGGTTTAGTACGCCGCTGATCTGGCTTTCCCGCCATTGTCGAAAGAAGGGATCAAAGCGATAGGCGCCGGCCAAATAGAAATCAACCTCTTCGGTGGGCACGTGATCACGTACCAAGTAGTGCGGCAACGCAGGGCGCGAATACTGCAGCACGCCGCGCCGTTCAGCCCCAAGCCATGTGGCAATTGCCTCGCTCAAAGCAGCTTGGAAACCACCTTGACCCACTGTCAGAACAGCCGCTGACAGATCGGGAATAACGGGGTTGGGCATGCGCTGCTCCGGGTATGTCCCTTTAGGGACACTAGGCCGCCTGCGGGGTCTCGTTAAAACTTGCTCCATCTTATTGCCAGCCCCATCAAAGGCCAAGCCAGAGAGGCCCCCATGCCACGTGATCCGCGCTATGACGTTCTGTTCGAACCGGTCAAGATCGGCCCTGTCACCACCAAGAACCGCTTTTACCAGGTGCCCCATTGTTCCGGCACATCCGACAACGCCCCCGATGCCAATACTCGCATGCGTGAGACGAAGGCCGAGGGCGGTTGGGGCGTTGTCTGTACCGAGATCGCCGAGATCGGCGACACGACCGAATTCTGGCCCTTCCCCTCGCTGCACCTGTGGGATGACGCTGACATCAAGCGCATCTCGCGCATGCCTGAGGCGGTTCATCGTCACGGCGCATTGGCTGGGGTGGAGTTGGGGCATGTGGGACTGGCGGCGGGCAACCGCGCGTCGCGCACGCCGCCCCTTGGGCCAACCTCCCGCCTGACGCTTGAATCGGTCGAGCCGTTTCAATCCAAGATGATGGACAAACAAGACATCAGAACCCTGCGCCAGCAGCACATCGCGGCCGCCGTGCGCGCCAAAAAGGCGGGCTTTGACATCGTCTATGCCTACGCCGGTCACGGGTTGTCGATTTTCAGTCAGTTCCTGCAACCCAGCTTTAACACCCGCAGCGATGAATACGGAGGCAGCCTGGAAAACCGTGCCCGCCTGCTGCGCGAAGTGTTGGAGGGTATGAAGGACGCGATTGGCGACACTTGCGCCGTGGCCTTCCGTTTTGGCGTGAACGAAATCGACGGTGATCTGGTGCAGGGTCAGGAACTGGTCGAGATGTTGAAAGACATTCCCGATCTGTGGGACGTGAACATTTCCGATTGGCCCGAAGACAGCCAGACCTCGCGCTTCTCGAAGGAAGGTTTCCAGGAGCAGCAGATCGCTTTCGTCAAAGGTGTGGTCGACAAACCGGTGGTCAGTGTGGGCCGCTTCACTTCGCCCGACACAATGCTCAGCCAGGTGCGGCGCGGTGTGTTGGATCTGGTGGGGGCGGCGCGCCCGTCGATCGCTGATCCGTTCATTCCGACCAAGATCGACGAAGGCCGCGTGGATGACATCCGCGAATGTATCGGCTGCAACGTCTGCGCCTCGGGCGAGATGTCTTATGCGCCGATGCGCTGCACCCAGAACCCGACAATCATGGATGAGTATCGCCGGGGCTGGCATCCGGAAAAGGTGCCGCCCAAGGGATCCGACGACAGCATCCTGATCGTGGGCGGTGGCCCCGCCGGGCTGGAATGCGCCAACATCCTGTCCAAGCGCGGGTATGAGGTGACGGTGGCCGATGCCCGGGCCGATCTGGGTGGCAGGGTCAAGCGCGAGTCGAGTCTGCCGGGGCTGTCAGAATGGGTCCGAGTGGCTGATTATCGCCTCTATGCGTTGCAGCAATTGGACAATGTGAACCTTTACACTGACTCTCCGCTGGAGGCGGGTGATATCCTGGAATTCGGGATGGAACACGTGGTCTTGGCAACCGGTGCCAAATGGCGGCGCGATGGGGTTGGACGGATCAACCTGATGCCGGTGCTGCGCGGGGATGAGGCCAACGTGCTGACCCCCGACGACATCATGGATGAGGCCGAGGCGACCGGACCGGTGGTGATTTATGACGAGGATGGCGCGTACTTAGGCAATGTGATCGCCGAGAAACTGGTCAAGGAAGGTCACGACGTGACTTACGTCATCCCCGTGCCCGAGGTTGCGCCTTATCTGGCGCTGACCATGGAACAGCACAAGGTTATCGCCCGCCTGATGGAGCTGGGTATGCGCATCGAACGCTTGAAAGCGCTTAAAGCGGTGCACACCGATCAGATCGAGTTTGCCTGCGTCCACGGCGGCCCCGGCTTGACCCTGCCGCTTGGCACGGCGGTTGTCTTGACGTCGAAAACACCCGAGGATCGTGTCTATCAGGACCTGATCGCACGCGAAGTCGAGTGGCCCGATGCGGGTATGAAAACCGTCAGCTGCATCGGCGATTGCGAGGCGCCCTCGATCATTGCCGCTGCGGTGCATGCCGGCCACCGGTGGGCGCGCGATCTGGACAATACAAAGCAGCACGTGCCCCAATTTCTGCCCATGCCGCTTGCACAATGAAGGAGGACCCAATGACTCAACCCATCCGTCTGTTGGCCGACGGCCACCCCGATAACGGCTTTGTCCCGTCCGATCTGGTGGCAGAAGGCGATTTCACCACCGATGATAAGTCCGAGACCATAAGCAGTTTCTTCGAAAGCAGGGATGAGAAAATCTCGGTCGGGGTGTGGGAATGCGCGCCTTGCCGGGAAGAGATCAAGGCCTATCCGGTGGACGAGATGATGACCGTGATCTCGGGCGCGCTGACCCTGACCAGTTCGGACGGAACGGTGCAGGAATTCGTCACGGGCGACACGTTCTTTATCCCCAAGGGCACGGCGTGCGTCTGGGAGATCACCCAGACCCTGCGCAAGTATTACATGATTGCGGAATGACCCGGTTGGGCGCGGCCTAGGTCGCGCCCCGCAGATTGCGCAAGATCGCCAAAGCGGCGATTAGCAGGAACATGACCTCGATCACGATGGCCCCCAGGTTGGGCCGGTGGATCAACGAGATCATGACCAAAGTTCCGCCCACGATGTTGCAGGCGTTGAATGTGATTTTGTCGGCGGGCAGGATGTTTCGGGTGGCCAGGTAATAGGCCACCCCGATGATCACCGAACCGATCAGGCCAACCCCGTCAATCAGCGAAACGTCTTGCAGCATGTCAATCATCGGTCACTCACATAAATCATCCAGGATGCGATCCATCATCTCATCACAGGCATTCAGCTGGCTCATCTCCAGATACTCATCCGGCTTGTGCCCTTGCCCCTCCATCGAGCCGGGGCCGCAAACGATGGTGGGAATACCGAGCTCGCTAAAGAACCCGGCTTCTGTGCCAAAGGCCACTTTGGTCGTCTCATTGCTCTGCGCCAGTTTCTGGGCAAAGCCGATCACAGCATCTGTCTCAGGCGTGTCCAGGCCGGGATAGGCGTTGTATTGCTCGACCTCGACCCGCGCGCCGTCAAATTGCGCGCGATGAGAGGCACCGACACGCTCTGCCGCGGCCTCGATCTGAGCCAGAATATCCGCCCCCCGGTCTGCGGCGAGGTGGCGATATTCGAACGTCATCTCGGCCCGGTCCGGCACGATGTTCAACGCGGTGCCACCTGACAGAACGCCCACGTGAAAGGTCGTATATGGTACGGAATAGGCCTGATCGCGATTACCGCCTGTAGCATAGGCATTTTGTAATTCTCGCAGCTCACCAACGAAATCTGTCGCCAGATGCAAAGCGTTGACGAACTTGGGTGCCAACGCCGAATGACCGGCCTGCCCATGACAGGTTGCCCGCAATGCCGCCTTGCCCTTGTGCCCGACGGCGACCTGCATATCGGTGGGTTCACCCACGAAACAGGCGCGCGGTTGACCCAGCATCGGTGCCAGCCGGTCGAGCATCCGCTGGATGCCGACACAGCCAACCTCTTCGTCATACGACAACGCAATCTTGAGTGGTTCGCGCAGTGGGGCCTGCGCCGCCCGATCCGCCAGTGACAGGATTGAGGCAACATAGCCTTTCATGTCCGTTGTACCCCGCCCATACAGCCGGTCATCTTCGCGGATCAGATGGAAGGGGGCCTTGGTCCAGACCTGCCCATCGACCGGCACGACATCGGTATGTGCAGATAAAAGCACCCCGTCCCCGGATGGCCCTTTCTCGGCATAGAGACCCGTTTTTTCCCCATCGGGATCATCGATGCGATACACCGCAAAGCCCCGCTCGGTCAGGAACGCTTCGGCATATCGGGCAAGCTCCAGATTCGAGTTCCGGCTGACCGTGTCAAATCCGATGAGACGGTCCAGAATGTCCAAGGTTGATGTCATGAGGTCAGAAACTTCTTTTGTGTCGAGTTGTTATTCGGCATCCATCGCATAGAGCCCAGGCAAGGCCCCCGATTGAACCGCTTGCGTGCAATGCTCAACAAATGCCTTCAGCGTGTTGGTGTCATTCTCGGTGCGAGCTTGCAACAGGCCTAGCCGCATCGGTCGAACGTCGCCAGCCAAGGGCACAAAGATCAGCTTTTTCCCGTCAGGCGACAAAGTGTTCAGCGGGCGGATGTTGGCGATCGAAAAGCCAAACCCATTTGCCACCATTGATCGCATCACCGACATGTCAGCAGTGCGTTCCGCGATGATCGGTTTGATGTTCTCATCCCGGAAAAACGACAGGAAATATTCACCACTGAACGGCAGATCCAACAGTACCATCGGGGAGTCGCGCAGTTCTGCAATGGTCAGTTCGGATCGCTCTGCCAGCGGGTGTCCCTCACCCAGAACCACATAGGGTGGCAGCACGTGTAGGGGTTGGAATTCCAGATCGGCGGGAATGTCCAGGTCATATGTCAGCGCGATGTCCAGCTCGGCCCGACGCAACTGACTGAATATCTCGGCCTGGTTCAACTCGCGCTGTTCAAAACGGACATTGGGATAGGTGTCGATAAACTCGCGTCGCAGGCCAGGCAGCACGATCTGCGCAAAGGTCACAAGGCACCCCACCGAAAGGACACCTTGGACTTTACCGGTGATTTCCCCGGCCAGTGTCGTCAGCAGCTCGGCCTCGCGCAGCACAAACTCTGTCCGTTCCAGGAACTTGTGGCCCGCGTTGGTCAATGCCAGGCCACGTGCGTGTTCGCGGACAAAAAGGTTGATGCCAAATTCGACCTCAAGCTGGGTGATCGCCGCCGAGATGGACGGGGACGATACGTTCAGCTTATTGCTTGCAGCGGCGATGCTGCCGGCCCGTCCGACTGCCACGAAATACTCCAACTGGCGCAAAGTATATCTGAAAGGCACTGGCGCATCTCCGCTTGCTCCGGATCAAGCCTTGTACTTGATCCAAGTGGTTTTCAGAGCAGTGTACTTTTCAAGCGAGTGCAATGACAAATCCCGACCAAAGCCGGATTGTTTCATGCCACCAAACGGCGTCTGTGCCGATAGGGCGTCGACCGTGTTCACCGACACCGTGCCCACCATTAGCTTGTCCGACACCCGGCACGCGCGGCTCAGGTTGTCGGTCCAGACCGAGGCCGCAAGCCCGTAGATCGAGTCGTTGGCCATGGCGACCGCCTCATCCTCGGTATCAAACGGGATGACTGATAGGACCGGACCAAAGATTTCGTCGCGGGCCAGAGGGTTGTCGTGGGCTACGTCGTCAAAGATCGTGGGCTGCACAAAGCACCCCTTGCCGTCCACGGTGACGCGTTCGCCGCCCGTCACCAGATTGGCGCTTTTCTTGCCTTCTTCGACAAAGCGCATGATGCCTTGGGTCTGCTTCTCGTCAACAATCGCGCCCATTTTCGAGGTCGGATCAAGCGGATCGCCTGGCTGCATCGCTTCAGCTCGTGCAATCAGCTTTTCGACGAACGCATCCTTGATCGAACGTTCCACATAAAGGCGCGAGTTGGCCGAGCAGACTTCGCCCTGATTAAAGAAGATGCCAAAGGCGGCCATGTCGGCGGCGGTGTCCAGATCCTCGCAATCGGCAAAGACGAGGTTGGGGCTTTTGCCGCCGGTTTCAGGCCAGACCTGTTTCAGGTTCGATTGACCGGAATACTGCATGAACATCTTGCCAATCGCGGTCGAGCCGGTGAAGGCCAGACAATCGACATCCATGTGCAGGCCAAGCGCCTTGCCCGCTGTGACGCCAAAGCCCGGCACCACGTTGAACACCCCATCAGGCACGCCCGCTTCAGCCGCAAGCTCGGCCAGTCGCAGGGCCGACAAGGGCGATTGTTCCGCCGGTTTCAACACGACCGAATTGCCCGCTGCGAGCGCGGCGGCACCCTTCCATGTGGCCATGTCCAGCGGGAAGTTCCAGGGCGTCACAGCGCCCACAACGCCAAGCGGTACGCGAGAGACCAGGGCCAAGTCGCCGGGACCAGTGGGAGCAACCTCGTCATAAATCTTGTCAATGGCCTCGGCGTACCACTGAAAGAAATGGGCCGAACCTGGCGCATCCACAGTGGCCGCATCCGTCACCAGCTTGCCCATGTCCAGACTGTCGAGCAGGGCCATCTCTTCCAGATTGGCGCGGATCAGATCGGCCAGTTTGAGAAGCACCGCCTTACGATCGCCCGGCGCCATGCGCGACCAGCGACCGTCTTCGAACGCAGCACGCCCGGCGGCAACGGCGCGGTTGATATCGGCCTCGTCGCCCTCGGCCACTTGAACCAGAACCGCGTCTGTGGCTGGGTTGATGCAGTCAAAGGTCTTGCCTGATGCCGCATCGACAAACTTGCCGTCAATAAAGGCCTGACCCTTGATGTTCAGGGCTGCAGCGCGCGCTTTCCAATCTTCATGTGTGTAATCCAGCATCACATGTTCCTTGTGTTATTCATCGCCGGGGACGCCGTAAGAGGGTGCCTCACGCGGGTCGAGAGCGCGTTGGACGTAGGCGTCGAGTTGCGGTTTGTAGATGTCCCAGGCGGTTGCGATGACCTCAATGGGGCAGTCCTCGGTCCAGTCGCAGCGCAGGTCGGCGACCGGCCAGCTGACCTGATCTACGATCTTCATGCCCGCTGAATGGATCGTGCCAGCCTCGCCGCCGGATGCCAAGCCCGCGCGCATGGCTGCGATCAGGCGATCGCCAATGTGTCCCGACGATGTCAGGAAACCGTCGACAATTGCCTGCGGCACGCCATCGTTATCCAGAAGGTTGCCACCCGAGGCCACATTGTCAGCCTGCGCTTGCGTCCAGATCCCAAGGGAGTTCGGACCTGAGTGTATGGCGGTTGCGCCGTTTACATCGACAGCAAGCACCTGACGGTAATCGATGAACTTTCCAATGCGCTTTAGCTCGGCCACCGCTTCGGCAGCCGATGCGCCGTTCTGCATCAGGTCAAGCGCAAGTGGTCCCAGGCTGGGGTCGGTCACGTTTTGCGAAGCAACGGCCCCAACCCCAGCCCGCGCAAACGAGCAGCGCGCGGCAACTGCGGGCGAGGACGACGAAATCGCCAGCCCGAACATTCCCGTCTCGGGACAGCGGGCAACCAGCGAAAAGGTCATGTTTATCTCCTAGTCAGAAAGTTTCAGACCGGACCCCAACAAAGGGGAGAGGAGCGTGAGGTCCGGCCTCCGTTGATCAGACGTGCCGATCAATCGGGAATTACTGCAGTTCCGTCGATTTCGACCAGCCAATCGGGACGGGCCAGCGCCTGCACCACCAGACCGGTCGAGACCGGATGTACACCTTTGATGTATTCACCCATGGTGCGATACACCGCCTCGCGGTGTCGCACATCTGTGATGTAGACGACGACCTTGACCAGATGGCTCATGTCGCCGCCGCACTCTTCGATCAATTGCTTGATGTTCTGCATCACCTTGTGGGTCTGCTCGACCGGGTCGTGGCTGTCGATGTTGACCGCATCATCCAGGTTCTGCGGGCATTGGCCGCGAAGGTAGACGGTCTTGCCGCCTTGGGTGACAACGGCCTGACAAAGGTCGTTGTCCAGGTTCTGCTCGGGGTACGTTTCGGACGTGTTGAATTTTCGGATGCGAGTATGCGCCATGTCTGGGATTCCGTCTGATTATTCTGCTGCGGGGGCGATGATGGCGGCTTGGCCATCGTATTCGGCATAGGCGCGCTGGATCGTGATCTGGTCAGCGATGTATTTCGCGTCGTGCCACACACCCCAAAGGAAAGTTGATCCCCGGCGCGATTGCCACGGCAGGCCCAGGAAATAGATGTCCGGTTCTGCCGAGACGCCACGCTGATGAATGGGGGCACCGCGATCATCAAAAGCGTTGGCCTTGATCCAGCTGAAGTCCTGGCGGAAGCCGGTGGCCCAGATGATCGTGGTGATGCCTTCCTTGGCGAAATCAATCGAGGTGAGCGGATTGGACAGGCAGTCGGGATCAGCAAAAACCTCGCGCGCTTCGGGCTCTTCGGGCAGGTCCAGACCGGTGCGCTCGACATAGGCGTCTGCCAGATCGAGCATTTCCAGATAGTTGGCATCGCCTGCCGCCACGTTGCCCTGCAGATCGTCGGCAAAGGACAGAACCCCGTTCTCGAACCCTTTGGTCATGCCAACCAATGTGACGCCTTCGTTGCCCAGACGGCGGAAATCCATCGTGTGGCCGCCGTAAGCCCCTGAAACCGAAATGGTCACGTGTTCTGTGCCCGGTTTCATCGCGGCCACGTCCCACAAGCCCAGAACGCCCAGCCACCAGACAAAGTCGCGGCCACGGTAGCGGCGCGGCGGGCGGTCGTGTGGGCCAACCGACAGGAACACCTTGCGACCCGCGCGGTTCAGCTCATCGGCGATTTGCGCACCAGACGAACCCGCGCCCACAACCATCACAGCACCGTCGGCCAGCTGATCGGGGTTCTTGTAGTAGAACGAGTGCACCTGTTCGACGTCCGGAGTTTCCGGCACGATCGGCGGAATGACCGGGTGCTGGAACGCGCCAGTTGCGGCCACGATGCGCTTGGTGTGGATTTCTCCGACCGTGGTCTGGACGCGAAAGCCCCCTTCGCCGGGCAAGCGTTCGGCGCTCAACGCTTCGACGCCTTCGCGGATGGGAGCATTCACCATTTGGGCGTATTCCACCAGATATTCGGCGACGCGGTTTTTGGACACAAAGGCGTCCGGATCATCGCCTTTGAACAACAGGCTGGGAAAGCGATCATGCCAGGCCGGGCCATTGGCGACCAGAGCATCCCAGCGGCCGGTTCGCCAGGCTTCGGCCGTGCGGTTTTTTTCCAAAATCACATGCGGCACACCGTTTTTTCCCAGGTGTTCGCTGAGCGCGATACCGGCCTGACCGCCGCCCACAACCAATGTATCCGTTTTTTCAATTGCCATGTGTCGGTTCCCTTCAAGGATCTTCCGGATTGCTCCGAAAGGTCGAAAATTCCTGCGCCGGTGTGTTGATCTGATTCACGGGTTGGATCGTCCTTGCCAAAGGGCAAAAAGGCGACGAGCCAAGAGTCATCCGTTCCGTTTCAGCACGTTTTGCGCGTTTCGACGTAAAGGTTCCACAAGTTGAAATTGGGCGAAATAACTCTCTAACTTACCCTTAGTTAGGCTATGGCTAATCTCTTGGGGACTAATTGGTTTACCCCGATAGATAAGGAGCAATCAAGTAATAGAGTTCGCCCTGAGATGAGATCTGGCATCTTTTGTATAGTTGTTTGCGGATCACTTTCACCGTTTGTGGGCTGATCCCCAGAGTCAGGCCGATCGAGATCGACGAATGCCCCTTGAGCACCAGCAGCGCCACCTCAGATTGCCGCCTGCTGAGCTCGATCCCCGTGTTCTGGGCAAGCCGCTGGCGCAAATCACCAGCGACATCCTGCGGGGCGGTGTTTTCATCGGATCTCAGATCACCCCAGTTTTGGCGCACCAATGCGTTTACAACTGGGGCAATCCTTTTCGCAATCTCGCGGTCCTTGGCTGAAAATCGGCTGCCTGTTGTTTCATCCCGTCCAATACAGGTCGTGATAGAAACGCCTGGTGCAGGGGAACAAAAGAAAGCCAGTTCATCCGTCAACGTGGTGTTGCGATAGTAGGACTTGAAATATTCGTTCCGCTGGAACTGGTCGGGCGCCACATCCGAAAGACGATAGAGGCCCACAGCAGCCTGACTTTGGTGCAGGCCGAAAAACGGATCCAGAAGATAGGCACCGCCGACATACTGGCTGTCGATCCGGTCAAACACGCGGCTGGTGCGCGCGTGGGTATAGAGTACACGCGGGGGACGGTCCTGGAAGAACGCGATGATGCCGATGTTGTCGAACACACAGACCGCATCGAGCCAGTCCTGCAAGGATGCCGCGAACTGGTCAGTGCGGACTGACAAGATCACCTGTCCCAGTTTGTCTGGCGCCATATCGGGGGACATGGGTGCATACCTCCTTGGGGGTATATACCCCCCTAACGTGCCTACATTAGATAATGTCCTGAAATTGGTGGTATGCAACAGCCAAAGTAAAAGGAGCCAGCCGTGCGTGATCCCCGTTACGATATCCTGTTCGAGCCGATGAAGATCGGCCCTCTCACAGCCAAGAACCGGTTCTATCAGGTGCCCCATTGCAACGGTGGCGGCTATCGCGACCCCTCGGCCGCGGCGGCGATGCGCGGCATCAAGGCCGAAGGTGGTTGGGGTGTTATCTTCACCGAACAGTGCGAGATGCACCATACCAGCGAGATCACCCCGTTCATCGAGCTGCGCCTGTGGGAGGACAAGGATATCCCGCAGTTGCGTAAAATGTCCGAGCGCATGAAGACCCATGGTGCACTGGCGGGCATTCAGCTTGCCTATTCGGGCATCAACGGTCCCAACCTCTATACCAAAGAGGTGCCTCTGGCCCCGTCCGCTCTGCCAATCCGGACTTTCACCAATGACCCTGTTCAGGCGCGTGCGCTGGACAAGCAGGACATCAAAGACCTGCGCCGCTGGTTCGTGAACGCCGCCAAACGGTCCAAGGATGCGGGCTTTGACCTGATCTGCCTCTATGGTGCGCACGGGTTCGGTATCTTCCAGCACTTTCTGAGCCGTGCCACCAACCAGCGGTCGGATGAATACGGTGGATCGTTGGAAAACCGCGCCCGGTTCAGCCAAGAGGTGATCGCCGACATGCGCGACGCCATCGGGGACACCATGGCAATCACCCTGCGCGTGTCCCTGGACGAAACCATTGGCGAGCTTGGGTTTTCCAACGCCGAGGTGCGCGACTACATCGAGATGAATAAGGATCTGCCCGACCTTTGGGATCTGGCGCAGGGTACATGGGAAGATTGTTCAGGACCTTCACGCTTCAAGGAAGAGGCCGCTCAGGAACAGTTGGTGCGCGGCATTCACGAGCTGACTGACAAACCCATCGTGGGCGTGGGTCGTTTCACCTCGCCCGATGTTATGGCCAAGATGGTTAAAACCGGCACACTTGATTTCATCGGCTGCGCGCGGCCGTCGATCGCCGATCCCTTCCTGCCCAAAAAGATCGAAGAAGGCCGGATCGAAGACATCCGCGAATGCATCGGCTGCAACATCTGCATCACCGGCGACATGACCATGTCGATCAGCCGCTGCACCCAGAACCCCACCTTCATGGAGGAATGGCGCAAGGGCTGGCACCCCGAAAAGATGAACGACAAAGGCGACAGCGACAACGTGCTGATCGTGGGGTCGGGCCCTGCAGGGCTCGAGGCCGCCTGGGCACTGTGTCGGCGTGGCTATGACGTCGCGGTGGCCGAGGCCCGCGACGTGATCGGGGGCCGTGTGGCGCGTGAACGCCTGCTGCCAGGGCTCAGCGCCTGGGGCCGCGTCGTCGACTACCGCGACTATCAGCTCAGCCAACGCCCCAATGTCGAGATATATCGCGAGAGCGAGCTGGACGCCGACAGCATCCTGGAGTTCGGGTTCGAAAACGTCTGTATCGCTACCGGATCCACCTGGCGTCGCGATGGCGTATCACGGCAGCATGTTGTGCCCATGCCAATCGCCGAAGGGGCCAAGGTCTATACCCCCGACGATCTGATGGATGGTACCATCCCCTCGGGCCGTGTGGTGGTCTATGACGACGACCACTACTACATGGGCGGCGTCTTGGCTGAACTGCTGGCCAAGCAGGGGGCGCAGGTCACTCTGGTCACGCCGTCGGCCTTTGTCAGTGATTGGACCAACAACACCCTGGAACAGATCGCGATCCACCCGCGTCTGATCGAGGCCGGGGTTGAGATCGTCCTGAATCAGGGCGTGACCGAAATCCACCCCGATCACGTGGTGTCGAACTGCGTCTACACGGATCGCACGTGGAAGATCGAGGCGGATGCGGTTGTCATGGTTGCCTCGCGACTGGAAACCAACGGCGTCTACAACGACCTCAAAGCACGAGAGGCCGAATGGGCCGATGCGGGCATCAAATCGGTCAAGCTGATCGGGGATGCCAACGCGCCCGGCCCGATTGCCTGGGCCACCTATGCCGGTCACCGCTATGCCCGCGAGCTGGACGGAGGGGACATTGGCGACGCCCTGCCGTTCCGCCGAGAGATCACCGAGCTTGCGGTCGACTAGGGCCGTTCATCACAGGCGACGTGGCTGGCGCCATCTTCCGAGACGAATAGCCACGTCGCAGACCCCCAAGCCCAGAGGTGGTTCCAGATACCGCCCGACAACGTTCTTGAACTTGTGGCGAACTGGGTCTCGCCCTTACTGATCAAGTCGAACCGCATCGGTCGGGAGTGGATTGTGTTGCGATTGCGCGCTCGCGATTATGAAACTACCCCACAGTGCTTACATCCATTCCGATGAAAAGATCACACCACCAAGGTTTGTGTTCAAACACCCATTCATTTTACTTCGTGCAATTGAACAACCAATATGTGGTCAGCACATTCGACGGAGGGAAGGATGCGTACTCAGGTTCTAATCGTTGGTGGCGGTCCTTCGGGTTTGTTGCTGAGCCAACTTCTTCACCGCAGAGGCATCGATACTGTGGTGCTGGAACGCAAGACCAAGGACTATGTTCTTGGCCGCATACGGGCCGGCATTCTTGAGACAGGCTTTGTCGACTTGATGCGCGAAGCCGGTGTCTCTGAGCGCATGGACAAGGAGTGCTTTGTCCATGACGGAACGATCATCTCATATGGTGAGACGCAATTCGGCATCAACTTCAAGGAACACACTGGCAGCCATGTGGTGGTCTACGGTCAGACCGAAGTCACCAGGGATCTTTATGAAGCCCGTGAAGCCATGGGTGGCAAGATCATCTTCAACACCGAAGATGTCACCATTCATGATGCTGACAGCGATGCGCCATTTGTCACCTATTCGGTAGGTGGCATCGAGCACCGTATCGAGTGTGATTACGTGGCTGGCTGCGACGGGTTTCATGGCGTCAGCCGCCAGACCATCCCGCTGACCCTTCGCAAGGAATACGAGAAGCTCTACCCCTTTGGCTGGCTTGGCATCCTGTCGGAAACACCCCCTGTCAATCACGAGCTGATCTATTCGGGCTCGGACCGTGGATTTGCGCTTTGTTCGATGCGCAACGACAACCTGAGCCGCTACTATATCCAGTGCTCTTTGTCGGACTCACCCGACGATTGGACCGATGATGCATTCTGGCAAGAACTGAAGCGCCGCATTCCTCAGGAGTTTGCCGAGAAGCTTGTCACTGGGCCGTCAATTGAAAAATCCATTGCCCCGTTGCGATCCTTTGTAACCGAGCCGATGCGATGGGGGCGGCTGTTCCTGTGCGGGGATGCGGCGCATATTGTACCGCCAACCGGTGCGAAGGGATTGAACACCGCCGCCAGTGACATCCACTATCTCTACAATGGGTTGCTCCAGTTTTACGAAGATGGCGACAGCGAAGGTCTTGATCGGTATTCCGAAAAGGCCCTGGCACGGATCTGGAAAGCCGAACGGTTCAGCTGGGCCACCACCAACCTTTTGCACCGGTTTCCCAAGCAGAACGAGTTCGACCTCAAGATGCAGCAGGCGGATGTCAATTTCCTTCGGGACAATCGCGAAGCGCAGTCGGTTTTTGCTCAGAACTATGTCGGGCTGCCTTACTGAGGCAGCTCTGCCGGGTGCGAAAGGGCCATCAGACTGTTCATCACCATCGGTAAGTCAAGACCCTTGCGAAAGCCAATCGTGTTCCACAATCCCTGATAAATGCAAGCGCGCCAGAGCAAGTGAAGAGTTAGGCGGGACCAACCGGGGTGCGGTTCGGACCAATATCATCCGGTCGCAAATCCAAGTAGCTTTCCAACGTTTCGCGTAACTCGGCGAACTCGGGATCGTCGAACACATTGATCATCTCGTTTGGATCGCGGCTCAGATCATACATCTCTCCCGCGCCAGAGCGCATATCCTTTGTCAGTTTCGCGGACTTTGTGCGTACACAACGCAGGGATAAAGCCACCCCAGCACGATTTGACAAAAGCTCCCATTCGCTCATTGCAAAGTCTCGTGTTGCTTGTTCACCTTCCCAAAGCGGGCGCAGGCTTTGGCCGTGTTGAGGTGTCCGAGCTGAAACATCCGCCAGGTCGTAAAATGTGGGACCCAGATCAATTGCAGACACTGGCTCCTCAACAACCTTTCCGGCGGGCACGCCCGGCCCCTGGACGATCAGAGGAACTCGTAAAAGACCTTCGTAGAACATTGGGCCTTTCAGTACCAACCCATGATCTCCCAGCCAATCTCCGTGATCCGCCGAGTAGATGACATAGGTGTTTTCATCCAATCCTGCCTCGCGCAACGCATTCATGATCCGGCCAATGTTGTGATCGATTAGCGCGATCTGGCCATATGTGTTGGCGATGATTTCACGCAGTTGATCGTCAGTCTGCTGCGAGATCCTCGAATAATCCCTGCGGATCCTGATCGACTCCGGATCGCCTTGGGGCTCGTTGTCCAGCGCTGCTTTGTGCCACCAGGGCCGGTTTTCCAGATCACGCGTCCGATGTTCGGGCAAATCCACGTCCTTGGGGTCATGCAGCAGTGACCAGGGTTCGGGGCAATCGAACGGATGGTGCGGGTCCGGGAAGCTGATCCAGGTTACAAAAGGTTTGTCGCTGTCACGCTTGAACTTCAGCCAATCAATGGCGCGGTCTGCGGTCCAAGGCGTGTTGTGATAAGCCAAGGGCAGCTGTGAATGCCAGGTTTGTGCAGCATCCTTGGTGTCCCGGCCTGTCTCGTTGTAAAGCCTGTTCAATTCATCCCCTATCCCCGAGCCATAGTAGAACCGCTCGAAATGCTGGCCTCGCGGTGGCTTCTGAGGGGTGAAATAGTTGTGCCCGTGGATCATGATCTCGACGTGGTCGAAGCCCATGTAAGGACCATACCAATCATCGCCGTAGTCTTCGGATGACAATACGCTTTCTGGGGTGCCGGTCTTGTGGCGAGCGTCATAGCTCGAGAAATGCGCCTTGCCAAAATAGGCACTCTGATATCCGGCGACCCCAAGCGCGCCAGCAAACCCGTTTTCACCCACGTTTGGTTCCAGGTCGATACCATTGTCATGCACGCCGTGCGTTCGACATAACTGTCCGGTCAGTATCGAAGCCCGTGATGGCTGACACACCGGGGACGGACAAATTGCTGATGTAAACCGCGTTCCCCTTGCCGCAAGTTGATCCAAGTGCGGCGTACGAATGTTTCGGCCTTCGACCCCAAGGCAATCACCACGATGTTGGTCAGATGTTATGAAAACAAAGTTTGGGCGTGTCATAGGGCTTTCGAACCTTTGTGTGTGAAATTGCCAAACCCGTCAGAGGGTGGTGAAAGTAT
Source organism: Falsiruegeria mediterranea M17 (assembly GCF_900302455.1). Taxonomy (GTDB): domain Bacteria; phylum Pseudomonadota; class Alphaproteobacteria; order Rhodobacterales; family Rhodobacteraceae; genus Falsiruegeria; species Falsiruegeria mediterranea. The sequence goes on along the minus strand of NZ_ONZG01000011.1, from coordinate 184,500 downwards.
CGTGTAGTGTCCTGGGGCGCGTCCCATTGCGGTCTAAGAGCCGTCGGTTCCATCAAGCGACCAAGACTACACCTGCGTTCTTGCCTCTCAATTCTTTTGTCAGACTTCACAGTGCTGGCACCCGACTTGTGCGCAGATTATCGTGCATAATTGCTATATACAACATTAATGTTGCGAATGCAGCATTATTTGTGCTTGCACCTTTGCCAAGCCTTGAGTGATTGAAAGACTGGAGATCAACCTGAGTGTGTGCCCTGCAAGGAAGAGTTCTGAGATGGATAACAAGTTTTTCCAATTGGTCCTGATCCTTGGTTCCGGACTATTCGGTGCGGTTCTGGCGGATTGGATCGGCCTGCCGATCCCTTATCTGTTGGGAAGCATGGCTATGGCCGCAACAGTTTCGCTCGTGAGCTACGCGCGCGCAGGTCAGCGTCTTTGGTTTCCGATCCGACTTCGCCATGCCTTTATCGCCGTCATTGGCACAATGATCGGTTCGACCTTCAGTTCAGACGCTTTCGACGCCGCCCCAGATCTTGTGGTCACTTTGGGGGCAATGGTGCTTTTCGTGGCCGCAGCTCAGCTGATCAACTACACCATTTTTCGTCGCCTGGGCGGTCTTGACCGGGTCACTGCCATGTATGCGGCGATGCCCGGAGGATTGATCGAAGCCGTATCTCTTGGGGAAAAAGCAGGAGGTGATGCGGAAACCCTAACCCTCCAGCACTTTGTGCGGATTGTGCTTGTCATTGTTTCGGTGCCGCTTTTGTTCCAACTGGTCACTGGTGAAACCGTTGGCAGCGCTGCCGGGCAAACCCTTGAAAAGGCGCGAGCAGAGCTAACGGACACGGCGCTCTTTTTGATCCTTGCGGTCGCCGGTGCCCTGATTGGGCCTTGGTTGAAACTCCCTGCAGGCCCCTTGATCGGACCGATGATCGTAACCGCCGTGTTTCAGGCGACAACTGCAATTGAGGTGAACGGTCCGGCGAGCTTGATGAACCTGGCCCAATTGGTTGTCGGCTCAGGTCTTGGCGCCAACTTTGCGCGCTCAACGCCGCGTCGTCTTCTTGCGGCCTTTGGGTTGGGGGCCGTGTCTGTCGGCTTGACGCTTGCCCTTGCGTCGATGTTTGCCGTTCTTTTGGAAAAGGTGGTTCCCATCTCATTTCAAGCTTTGCTGATCAGTTTTGCGCCCGGCGGCGTGACAGAGATGAGCCTTGTGGCGCTGAGCCTTGGCGTCGCGCCGATATTGGTCACCACGCATCACCTGTTCCGGATCATCTTGACCGTTACCGTGGCGGGGCTTTTGACGCGCCGTGCCAGTTCCGACGGTACCAGGTGATCAAAGCCTGGTACTGTCGGAACCATTCGTCAGCAGGTTCTTTGCGCCGCGCCAAGGTGGCTATTGCATCATCGATCCACAGTCAGCGAGATCTTCGATCGTCGAAGACAACACGACCAGCGCCCACCTTTGTTACCTCGACCGGCGATTTGAACCATCCTTCTTGTGCAGGCTGCCGCTGAGCGGTCACCGCAAGAAACTGATTGATAGGAATGTTGCCATAAGGGTCATGCTGTCGGGTCAACCAAGCATTCACAACCATCCGTGTGGCCATCGCACTGGCAAAGCTGGTGCCTTGCATTGCCACAACCGACCCATCACTGGCACCATCAGACAATACCCCAGGATGCGCATAGCCGTCGTCTGTCGGGAGTGCGATCGTGGGCGCCCCGCGTGCATCAGGACCTGCCTTTATCCCTCTTCCGGTCGAGGAATAGGCAGCAGGCCTGCCGTCATTAGTCCGGTACCCTGCAATTGTCGCAACCGTGCTGTTGGCGGCATAGGTGTTCAATGTGCCATGACGTTTGACGAATTCACCGGTGTCCAGATCTGCGGCCTCTGACGCGGACTGAAACAGCCTGCGGAACCGATAGTCGTGAGTGTCCCGCACCCTGCCGTCTTCGGTGAATTTTTCGTAGGTCGGATCATCCAGATAGGCCGCTCGCGTAACTGACGATCCCGGCATCACCGGCAGGTCCGTTTGCACCATGGCTGATACTGACAGCGGTTTGTCTGGCGACATGTTTTTCAACCTCACAGTCCACCGTCCCGAAGGCGGGTTGTCCCATATGTCGCTGCGATACCGATCGGGCCCCAAGCAAAGCAGGTAGCGGAATCGCCGAACGGCATCGACGTCGCCTCCTTCAGTGCTGGGAGGGTCGATCCGTTGGCAGTAAATTCGCGCCAGCTGTTGCATGCTTTCGGTGGCTATGGTTCTGAACAGCTCCTGTATTTGCCCATCGGCTCCTGCGTCTTCTCCGGCGGGCGCTTGCCCTGGCGGCACCAATTCGATTGCCAATGGGCAGTCTCCTGCCGCGCTGTCGCTTGTTTCCTCGCACCAGACCTCAAGAAAGTTCGACGTTTCGTCGTCGGGTTGAACAACCCAATCTATCTCGGCTTGGGGTGACTCTGACGGTGTCAGCAAAAACTTGGCCGTGGCCCGATCCAGGTTCGAGTTTCCTGCCGGAAGCACCGCGTGAAAGGGCACGCGGGTGGTCACTTCGTCCACGCCTTGGGCTGCGGAAGGCCCGGACTGACCTTGATGCAGCATCGCGTTGACGAACGGTTGGGCTCCGTCCTTGGAACCGGCATGCTTGCCGAAAGACGCATTGACCACCATCGGCCGGGGTCTGTCCAAACCGGATTTCTCGGCGATGCGAGCATTGACCTCAACCAGCCACCTGAGCGCGTAAATCAGATAGAAATCCAGGAAAGTTCCACCCTCTCCAAAAGCAAGTGCCGGCGGCAGCGAGACCAGCAGAAAGCGCGTCTTTTCGCCAAATGCGCGGCCTTGAGCTGTATCGGGGTCCGCACCCCCTGCAAGCCCCATCACATGGGTGCCATGCGAGGCGCGCCCAGCCAGCAAACGCTCAGTTTCTGGTCGCGAGTAGTTCGTCAGGCCAGCCATTCGGTTGAACCCGTCCTGATCCAACGGCGCCTTCAGGTCTTGTCCGACGCTGGACTGCGTCAACGCCTCGTTTATCTGTGCCTCGAACAAATGACCGCCAAACGGAAGGTGAGGTGCCGCCTCGGGAACATCACCTTGCCTGTCGACCGGGGCGCCTTGCAGCCAAGTGCCCAAAACGCGCGTTTGCCCGTCTTCCAAGCGGAAGCGACGGTGACCAAGCGCCAGACCCACGTCTATGATCCCGATGATCACCGCGTCCTTCTCCACTGTCGGGTAGTCGAACGTATCTGCGGGTGGCAGCCAGGTCTGTTTGTCCGGTCGATTGTTCCACCAGTTGGCAAAACCGGTGTTGGTCATGAACTTTGGCGACCGGATGACAAATGGACCTGGCTCTGCCGTCTCAGCCCCCGCCAGGGCATCGACCCCAGTGTCGAGGCTTTTGAAATCATCCGCAGCACGCGGCACAATCTGTCTTACGAACTCGGGTTTGTCACCACGCCGTCCGTCGTGAAGGATATCGAACCAATCCACATAGGGCGCTTCATAGCCCAGGGGATGATCCATCCAGTCTCCCCAGGTCAGCATGATCAGCCTCCCTGACCCGGTGCGCTTGCGGGGGGTACTCCTGGGCCGTTTGTCCAACCTTTGACCGCGTCGCCCCAATGGGCCGTGACATAACCCGGTGCTTGACCAAAGCTCTGCCCTTCGCTCCCCGTCACAATCTTTTTGAGATTGGTCAGGGTGAAGTCTTCGTTCGCAACGACCTTACCGTCCGTATCAACCTTCAGATACTGGGATGGGTCAAAGTTGTAGCAGGTTGCATTTTCGCCGGTGGCAAAAGCCGCGACCGCTTCGCCGATACTAAATCCCAGAGCCGCTCCGGCCATAGAATCGATCGGATAATGCACTCCTGCTATCGTGCGGTTCACGGCGATGCGGTGGGCCAATTCAAACACCTGCTTGCCTGCGTCAACACCGCCTTGGGCGCCTTGACCGAATTCCAACCGATTCAGAACGGTGGCGATTGCAAAAGCCTCGGTCGAATGCCCAGACGGATAGGCGCTGTGATCCGGCGTATCGATGACAGGGTGCAGCTTCTCTGAAAACAGGGCCGGACGTGGTAGGTGCAAAAGGTGTTTGACCTGCATCTCGACGATGATGGCGATCTGCTGCGTCAGTGCTATCCATTCGGCCGTGTCCTGCCGAGGTGGCATTCCAAAGGGACGGATGGCCATAAATGCCGGAGTGATGTCTTCGGCCTGCACAAGGATTTCGTGCACACGATCCGTACGCAAGTCCGCATATGCCCGCAACCAGGTCATTTGGGCGGCCACCTCGTCACAAGACGGGGCCTTGATCATACAAATTTCATGGCCCGGCGCACCAACCGTCACACGACCGGTATCGTCAGACGTCACGGGAAACAAGGGAGTCAAAGACCCAAGTATCACCGATAGGCGCCGTTGCGTCGACAAATACCCGAGATCGGAAGGATCGGGCGACCAGGCGACATGCAGGTTGCCCGCCGGAGGCGCCCAATAATTTGCCAGTGCGTCATGGGCCGTGATCCGCGTGGCCGCCACAGCACCTGGATCAGCCGACACACGTCCACCTATTCCGCCACCGATACCGCCACCGATGCCGCCGCCAATACCGCCACCTATACCGCCGCCGATACCCCCTCCGATACCGCCGCCAATGCCGCCACCGATACCACCCCCGATACCGCCGCCGATGCCTCCACCAAGCAAAACGCTACGATGCCCCATTTGTCTTCCCCCAGAAAAAATTTTTGAAACATGATTCACGCAGGATCGAAACCCGTCGCAAGCCCGTCAATTGATATCTGAGAAAATCACGGTGGGTTCACGAAAAAGCTTTCCGCACCCCATGCACTTGCCGTAAGCTTTAGACGCCAGGCTAGGGAGCTAACTCCTTGTGTCTGGCCGAAGAAATTCTTTCTTTGAAGGTAAGTAAAGTTGACAAGCGAGCCTGTTTTAACTGTGCAATTGACCGGCCCGTTTCGTGTAACTGGGCCGGATGGTCAAGATTGGACACCCAAGTCCCGAAAAGCTCAGGCTCTGCTGGCTCTCCTTGCAACATCACCCAATTTGCTCCGGACACGTTCGTGGTTGCAGAGCAAGCTCTGGAGCCAGAGCGATACCGCCCATGCCGGCGCCAGCTTGCGCCAGTCTTTGTCTGCTCTGCGTCGGGCCTTGGGTGAGCACGTTCGTGTGCTCGAAGCCTCGCGACAGGATGTTTCCCTGAACTCAGACCTCGTTTGCGTTTTGTGGGACGAGGAGGGCAGTCATAAAGCGGGTGAATTCCTGGAAGGGATGGATCTTGCCGATCCCGAATTTAGAAACTGGCTCCAGTTCATGCGTCGCGGTAGTGGATCACCTGCCCTTATGCCGGTGCTTGCTGACCAGTTTGAGTCGCGCTGGAAGGTTGTTCTGACGCTGGATGAACAGGGCGCGCATCCGCCCTTGTTGCAGAATTTTGCGGATATGATCAGTCGCGCCCTGCGAGAGCAGGGGGAACTTGAACTGACAGAAAACGCCAATGACAACAGCCAGGATCGACTTGTTACGGTAACCATAGGAATGGTTGGGGGAAGCGAAGGCACGGCTTCGGTGCGGTTGGTCGCAAATGACCCAAGATTGAACAGGCAGATTTGGGCTCGTACATTGCCAGTGTCGGTTGATACGCAAGACGAACACCAAAACCTCGCGCTTTTGGGTATGGCTTTTCAACTGCAATCCGAATTGACCCGGTATCTGGCGCAATCACGCAACTTGCTTGGCACGGATGCCTGCCCGCCACTGGTTCTGGGTGCTGCGATACCCCGCATCTTTTCCTTTCAACCAGACGAGCTGAACCAGGCGGCTCTTATGCTGTCTGATGCAATGGACAGCAGGAACGCGGCCCAATTCCTTGGGTGGCAAGCTCAGATCGCTGTTATCAATCTTATCGAACAGTTCACGGATGCCCCAGAAGCCTGCGTCGAAAGCGGTAAGATGCTTGCCGCAAAGGCGATCGAGATGGACCCGATGAACTCTGTGGTCCTGTCAACCGCAGCAAATGCTCAGGTTCTTCTGGAGCGAGGGAATGCAGCGGCAGGTGCGGATCTGGCCAAAATGGCCGTACAGGTTAACCCGGCCAATCCTTTGGCATGGTGGGCCTTCGCCAATGTTGCCATCTATGCTGGAAGAACAGAGGATGCGCTGCGCAGCGCGCGCGTCGCCTCGCGCTTGGCGGCCCGCACGCCGCTTCAGTTTTGGTGCGAGTTCCAGCTGGGCCTGGCTGCGTTCAAGGCCGGAGATATCGCGACTGCAAAACAGGCACTGGAAACGTCGGCCTGTCTTGCCCCGCAATTTCGACCGCCGCGGCGATATTTACTCGCGATTTACGCCGATCTGAAAGAGCATGACAAAGCGGTTCACGTGATGGCGGAATTAAAGAAACTGGAACCCGAGTTTACGCTGGACCGTTTCGTCAACGACCCGCTGTATCCGGTCAGTCTGGTGCGCCAGAAAAAACTGCTGACCTGGGATAGATATCAAGACTTGGGTTGAGCTTCGCAGCCGGCAACATAACCCGCGATTGCCTGCTTATACAAAGCCTGAATGCGGGTCATAATGGGGCGATCGGTGGTGCCAATCGGCTTCCCGTCGATTGAGGCCACAGGTGTCTGCGCGCCAAAGGTGCCGGTCAAGAACGCTTCGTCCGCGCCATAAGCCTCGTACAAAGAGTAGTTCTTTTCAAAGATCGGAATGCCATTGGCCCGGCACAGGTCGATGACTTTCTGCCGGGTTACTCCGTTCATGCAATAGTCGCCAGTCGAGGTCCAAACCTCGCCACGCCGTACGATGAAGAAGTTGCAGGCATTGGTGGTGTTCACGAACCCATTCGGGTCCAACATCAATCCTTCGTCCGCACCCGCCTGTTCAGCTTGCAGGCAGGCGATAACACAATTGAGCTTCGAATGGCTGTTGTACTTTGCGTCCTGGCTCATCGGCAGGCCCCGCACCTGAGGCACGGTCGCCAATCGAATGCCCGCACTTTGTAGGCTGTTCACCGGTTTGGAGTGTTCCAGAATGATGACCAAAGTCGGCCCTGATCTGGACAGTGATGGGTGCTGAAACGGTTTCACCTTGGTGCCACGGGTCAACATCATCCGGCAATGCACATCCGTGGTCATCCCGTTGGCACTGGCCGTAGCGTTGAGTGCCTCCAATATGCCTGCCTCGTCCATGCCGATGTCCAGGCTGACGGCCTTGCACGAGTTGAAGAAGCGGTCCATGTGCTCCTCGAAAAAGGCCCATTGCCCATCGTAAAGGCGCAACCCCTCCCACATGCCATCACCCAGCATGAAGCCGGAATCATAAACCGAAACCTTGGCGTCGTCGCGGTGAACCAGGTTTCCATTCACGTAGATTTTGATATCCGCATTGCGCGGATCCTCAAGTGCGTCATGTGTGGTGTGTGTGTCAGTCATCTGGACCCATCAGTTGCAAAAGGTTCGGCAGCCATTGGCGCGCCTTGCGACCTTTCCGGTTTTCGCGTCTGATGAAAAGCCAAGAATTCAGCCAAACGGCTAGTCGGCCTGGAATCCGGCGTCCTTGGCGATAAGTGCGGCTTGGGTCCTGTTCTTCGCGTTGAGCTTTTTGCAAAGGGTTCGAACGTGCAGTTTGATTGTGACCTCTTGCAGATCCAGAGTACGGGCGATTTCCTTGTTGGATCGACCGTGGCACAGCCCGCTCAGAACTTGACGTTCCCGCAAACTCAGCTGTTTGGTGAATTCGGTTTCGGTTGCTTCTCCCTGATCAGCAAGAACATTCGCAGGTACATAGGTTTCCCCGGCCACCATGAATCGAACCGCGTTGATCAAAGATTTCGCGCCCATCGTTTTGGGTATGAACCCTATTGCACCACAGTCGACGGCCTGGTGTGCGATTCGGTTGGGCGCCGTTCCGCTGAGGATAGCAAATGCCTGGTCGGGGAAACGGGTCAGCGCATCAGTCAGGCCATCCAGCCCGTTCATTCCCGGCATGTTGAAATCCAAAAGCACAAGATCAAAAGGACCCTTGGCCGTCAGAGTCTTCATCGCGCTGACATAGTCCGGCGCCGTAATCACAGCAGCACGTCCTTCGGTTTCCAGATAGGCGGAGATGGTATCACGAACCATTTCATGATCATCAGCGAGAAGAATACGCATTGCAAAAATAGACCTTGTACTAACCTGCTGACCATATTGTAGCGCGCCCGGATAAGTTGAACCAGCCCCTGCTGCACCACTTTCGAATTCCATTCTAAGCATTTCTTTCCTAACCAACCCTTTGCGATCCGCGCACTACGGCTTTCGGTCAAGGCTGGATTGTGGCCTAAAATTTCATCGAGCTTCGACGTGAATCAGTGCAGACCCCGTATCAGAACGGTCATCGCAACTATACCAAAGGATAGCTTACTGAACCGATGCCCGTTCAAAGGTTTGGCCGTTCCGGGTGTAGAAGTGAGAATTCCTAATGCTGCAAAAAGGTGGGCTGGCCATGAAACGTCTTGCGCAATTCGTCGCTCTCTTCTTCTTGCTGTGCGTGACGAAAGTTGCGTCCGCCGGAGAGGTTATCCTAACAATCTCGGGGGATGTCGCCCCACCAACACAAACCCAAGCCTGGACGTTCGATTTGGACGCGTTGAGCGCAATGCCTGCAACGACGGTGACGACAACCACCGTCTGGACCGAGGGTGAGCAATCTTTTGTCGGTGTATCCCTTTCCGCTTTGCTGAATCATGTCGGGGCAGCCCAAGGAACCATTCAGGCCGTTGCGTTGAACGACTATGCCGTTAAAATCCCCACCACGGATGCGGTCGAAAACGGACCAATCGTGGCTTACAGCCTGAATGGTGCCGAAATGTCGGTGCGTGACCGGGGCCCGCTGTGGATCATCTACCCTTTTGACGAAAACGAAACTTATCAATCAGAAGAATACTACTCACGTAGCATTTGGCAGCTCGACCGGATCGAGGTTGTCGCACAGGAATAAGGCAGCACAGCGATAGACAAGGCCGTGAAACCACAGAGCATAAGCGGATGGCGCCTTGCGATAATCACGGCCGTACTGGTGATAAGCGGTGCGGTCGTGATTGTGCTTGGCCGGGCGGTCTTCTCTGATCTTGAAGCTCTGTCCACAGCTCGAAATGACGATGTGAGTTGGAACGTCTCCCAGCTGGAAGTCGAACTTTTGAAGCTGCAAAACGAAACGCTCAACGTGATGCAGCTCCCAAGTTCTGATCTGGTCAGCTTTCGAAAACGATACGATATTTTCTACAGCCGCTTTTCCAGCCTGTCGCAAGGTAGATTGTTCCGCTCTCTCAGGGAAAGACCTGGCGCTCAGAGCGTTTTGGACGCGGCAAATGGTTTTCTGGACAGAAACACCCCATTGGTCGATGGGGCAGATGACGTTTTGCGCAATGATTTGAGCGGCATCTACGATGAATTGACCGAGCTGCACCCACAGATTCGCGAATTGGCGCTCATCGGGATCGAACATTACGCAGAGAATGAGACCATGCGCCGGGACCAGTTGTCAAAAACGCTGATCCGCCTGGCTGCCGCAGTGCTGGTTCTGATCTTTGTTTTGACCGTAACTACCTTTGTTCTTCTCAAGCTGTTTCGCAGGGGCGAGCGATTTTCACACGAAAACGCAATAATGCGGTCTCGGTTCGAAGCTGCAGTCAACTCGTCCCTGGACGCTGTGTTGGTCGTTAATACCAAGGGACAGATCATCGAATTCAACGGCTCGGCCGAAGCTGTGTTCGGCTACACCCGTAGTCAAGCCATCAACGGCGACATGGCTGATCTGATTGTGCCACCCCACATGCGAGAAATGCATCTAAAGGGTATGCAGCGGTTCTTGGATACCAACGAGAAAAAAGTCATTGGCGCAGGGCGTATCCGTCTGGAAGGAATGCGTAAATCCGGCGAGATCTTTCCGGTGGAGCTGTCCATTTCATTGGCGGAAACTGATGGTGAGCGGGTCTTTGTCTCATTCCTGCGCGACATTACCCAGGAAATCGAGGCTGAACAGGACCTGCGCACCGCCCGCGACAAGGCACAAGAAAGCGAAAGGGCAAAATCCGACCTGTTGACCGTGATGAGCCATGAGATGCGCACCCCTTTGAACGGCATCCTTGGGTCGCTGTCCCTGATTGATCAGACCAACCTGACCGATCGCCAGAAACGCCACCTGAACTCAATCGCTGTGTCCGGAGAGCTTTTGCTGTCTCATGTCAATGACGTGCTGCATTTGTCCAGCCTGACTGCCGAAAACGCCCTGCCCGAGCAGAGCCTGTTCGACTTGTCAGCGCTTACCAATGACGTCGCTGAAAGTCTTTTGGCCAACGCGCAGGCCCGCAATTGTGACTTGCAGGTCAATGTCCTATCGGATCTTCCGCGGTTGGTGCGCGGACATAGAACTTCGCTTCAGCAATGCCTGATCAATCTGGTAGGCAACGCAATCAAATTTACCTCTGATGGAACTGTCTTGATCGAGGTGGAAAAACTCCACGCTGATGATCAATATGAAATTCGGGTTTCTGACACAGGCGTCGGCATTGCGCCGAAGAACCTGTCGCGGATATTCGAAGAATTCGTAACCATTGATTCCGCGTTCTCACGCGAGAACGCGGGAACTGGACTGGGCTTGGCAATCACCAAACGCCTGGTCGAAGGGATGGGCGGCGAGATTGAGGTCGACAGCGTACTTGGTCAAGGGAGCTTGTTCACACTCCGCATTCCTCTTGGTGACGCGGCCACCCAAATCGACCACGTTCAGGGCGGCCAGACACTGCCGCGTGCATTGCCCTCGAATGGTTTGCGCGTGTTGGTGGTCGACGACAACGAAATCAATCGCCTGATCCTCGCTGATATGCTGCACGACATGAATTGTGAAGTCACGCAAGCGGCCGACGGGTACGAAGCGATAAAGGCAACGCAAAAACAGGCGTTTGACCTTCTTTTGCTGGATATAAGCATGCCTGGAATTGATGGAATGGAAACGCTTGAACGTATCCATGCGCAGGGCGCAGACTGGACGCAGGTGCCCGCGATTGCCGTAACAGCTCATGCCTCGAAAAAGGATCATGAGACAATCATGCAGGCAAATTTTTCGAGCCTTCTGGTCAAACCCGTTGATATGGGACAGCTTAAGGCATCTCTTATAGGCGTCTTGCAAAAGGACTTGCCGCACGTACAGACAATGGCGCGGAACAGCACAGCCCAAGACTTTATTGCCCGATTTGGCGACGCAACCTATGAACGTCATCTGCACGATCTGAAATCCGGCGTGTCCGAGTTACTTGAGCAATTGCCTTGGGATGGCGCTGTGTCTGCCGACGCCCAACAGCAAGCTCACAAACTTGCCGGGACGGCGGCAATTTTGGGCCTGCCGACACTTACAGAACTTTTGCAGACAGTCGAAATTTGTGATGCGGAGGCATGGGCAGAAGAGCAAGACCGCTTGCGAGCGAACCTGCAGGACGCATTGCGGCAGCCATGATCTTGCCATGACAGTCCCCATGTCATTGGTTTGGCGTCGGATAGCGCGATGGTCATCTTGAGTGACCATGCCAATTCACAAATAACTCGCTCCGACCCAATTGCGTAACAGCGTAAAGCTGCCACTGTGATCTGTCTCGATTGCCCAATCAGTGGCTGGATCCTGATCTTTTCGACGTTTTGACGCGCTTTTAGGGCGATCTCATCCAATCAGAATTGATGCAGCAGCGGATAAATCCTCTCGGTTGTTTTCCTAACCGCGCGCCGGTCGGTAGTGCGAAAATCTGAACGGCTGCAGCGCAGCATGCCCAGAGGTTTGAATCTTCCTTGCCTGCGGTACTAGAGAAAATTTCTTTGACATGAATACTGATTCATGTTTCATGTTCGATAGAGGAAAACGGGAGGAGACCCTATGTTGCGCATGCTCGCATTAACCGCTGCCGGTGCATTGATGTCGTCGGTCGCAAGCGCGGAAATTCGAATTGCCCATGTTTATGGCAAGACTGGACCTTTTGAGGCTTATGCGGCCCAATCCCACAATGGTCTGAAGCTGGGGCTGGAATACGCCACCGGCGGCACGATGGAGATCAATGGCGAGAAGATCGTCATCATCGAAAAAGACACACAGTTGAAGCCGGACATTGGCCGCGCACAGCTGGAGGAGGCATACGGTGACGACGATGCCCACATAGCGGTTGGTCCCGTCAGTTCGGGTGTTGCCTTGGCGATGCTGCCGGTTGCCGAGGAATATGAGCGCGTGTTGATCGTAGAGCCTGCTGTGGCGGATTCGATTACGGGTGCAAACTGGAACCCGTATATCTTCCGCACCGGCCGCAACTCGTCTCAGGATGCGATTGCCAACGCGGTCGCCTTGGGCGGCGAGAACGTGACCATTGCAACTTTGGCGCAGGATTATGCCTTTGGCCGCGATGGCGTGGTCGCGTTCAAGGAAGCTTTGGAAGGGACCGGTGCGACACTGGCACATGAAGAATATGTGCCGACCGACACCACGGATTTCACAGCGGCCGCAGAACGCATCTTCAATGCGATGGGTGAGGTCGAGGGCGAAAAGAAGCTGTTCATCATCTGGGCCGGTGGCGGTAACCCGATGAGCAAGATCAACGCGATGGAGCCCAGCCGGTTCGGAGTTGAGATTGCCACAGGCGGGAACATCCTTGCCGCTCTTAAGGCGTACAAAGAACTGCCCGGTATGGAAGGGGCCACGTATTACTATTACGAGATCCCGCAGAACCCGGTGAATGACTGGCTTGTGAAAACGCATTTCGAGCGTTTTGACAGTCCGCCGGATTTCTTCACTGCGGGTGGCATGGCTTCGGGTATCGCGATTGTTGAAGCGATCAAAAAGGCCGGTGGTGCCGAAGATACCGATGCGCTGATTGCAGCGATGGAGGGTTTGACATGGGAAACGCCCAAAGGCGCCATGACGTTCCGCCCCGAAGACCATCAGGCGATGCAGTCCATGTATCACTTCCGGACCGAGCTTCAGGACGGCAAGGATTATGGCGTGCCGGTCCTGGTCCGAGAGATCGGCATGGACGAGATGAAAATCCCCGTTCGCAATCAATAATTTGCGGCCATTTACTGTCGCATGAAACCGGGGCGGTTGCTACTTCCCGCTCCGGGATCTTAGGACTTCATCCAATGACCCAGATACTTTTGGAAACGGACGCACTGACTGTGCGTTTTGGGGGGCATGTGGCCGTGGATGCGGTGACCTGCAAATTCCCGGCCGGAGAGCTGACGGCAATTGTCGGGCCCAACGGCGCAGGCAAGACGACCTACTTCAACCTGATCTCAGGCCAGATCGCGGCAAGTGCCGGGACAGTCACCCTGAAAGGTCAGGACATCACCCGCCTGGGTGTTGCAGAACGCTGCCGCCGCGGTTTGGGGCGTGCGTTCCAGCTTACCAATCTGTTTCCCAACCTTTCGGTGCTGGAAAACCTTCGATTGGTGATCCAGGCGCGCAAACACCAGGGCTTTGGGCTGTTTACGATGGCGGATAGCCACACGGAATTGACCGCTGAAGCAAGTGGAATTCTGGAGCGCGTTCGCCTGGATACCCAAAAAGATCAACTAGTATCTGAACTGTCGCATGGCGACCAGCGCAAGCTGGAAGTGGCGATGCTGATCGGCCTCGACCCGCTGGTTTACATGTTCGACGAACCTACTGCGGGCATGAGCGTGGATGAGGCCCCGGTGATCCTCGACCTGATTGCCGAGATTAAGGCCGACACCAGCCGAACGGTACTGCTTGTCGAGCACAAGCTCGACGTGATCCGCACCCTGGCCGATCGCATTATCGTTTTGCACAATGGCGCGCTGGCCGCCGACGGTCCACCCGCCGAAGTCATGGCCTCGGCCGTGGTTCAGGAAGCTTACATGGGGAAAGAGCTGGATCATGTCTGACCCAATCCTGACGCTGAAAAATGTCTATACCGACATCGCGCAATACCACATCCTGCAAGGTGTCGACCTGGAAGTGCCACGTGGCGAGGTGACAATGCTGCTGGGTCGCAATGGTGTGGGCAAGACCACGACGCTCAAGACCATCATGGGGCAGTGGACCGCCAAGTCTGGCGAAATTCTTTACAATGGGCAGGAAATGAAACGCCTGCCGGTTTCGGCCCGCGCCCGTGCCGGCATCGGTTTTGTGCCCGAGGATATGGGCATATTCAGCGATCTGACGGTCGAAGAAAACATGCTGCTGGGTGCCAGCTCTGGTCCACTTGACCCAAAACGGAAAGAGTGGCTGCTGGGTGCGTTTCCCGCGCTGGGCACCTTTTGGAACAGCGAGGCGGGCAACCTGTCAGGGGGGCAAAAGCAGATGCTCTCCATCGCTCGTGCTATGGCCGAAGACCGCGAGCTGTATCTGATCGACGAGCCAACCAAGGGTCTTGCCCCCGCCATCATCGCGACCATGGCAAACGCCCTGCGCGAGTTGAAGGCTCAAGGGCGTTCGATCCTTTTGGTGGAGCAGAATTTTTCGGTCGCCAGAGCCCTTGGGGACAGCGCCGTCGTCATGGACGACGGGAGCGTCATCTGGACCGGGGCTATGGCGGAACTTGCAGAAAACAAAGACCTTCAGGAAAATCTGATGGGTCTGAGCATGGAGGCGCACTAAATGTCCGCTGCCCCTGATCACAGACCAACCTTTGCGGATGTGTCTCTAGCTGAACGGCTGGACAAGGCGATGCCGTTCCTTTTGATCCCGATCCTGGTAGTGCTTGGATTTTTCGCAATCGGCGCTCCCTCATCCTGGTTGACGTTGACCGTGTCGGGTCTGGCCATGGGCATGATGATCTTCATCATGGCCTCCGGGCTTACGCTGGTGTTCGGCCTGATGGATGTCATCAACTTTGGCCACGGTGCATTTGTGTCGGTCGGGGCCTTTGTCGGGGTTTCGGTCCTGATTGCCTTTGGCGACTGGACCGGGGCAACTTCGCTACTGCTTAACATGTCTGCCGTGTTCCTTGCGGTCGTGGCGGCGATGACCGTGACCGGTGCATTGGGGTGGGTGTTCGAGCGGGTGATCGTCAAACCCGTTTACGGCGCACACCTGAAGCAAATCCTTGTCACCGTCGGCGGCCTGATCGTGATCGAGCAATTGATCCATGTGATCTGGGGCCCGGACGAGATCTTTATCAACCGCCCCGAAATGCTGAAAGGCGCGATCACCTTTGCCGGAGCTGCGATGGAAAAGTACCGCCTGCTCGCCGTGGGTGTCGGAGCCGTTCTGTTCATCGTCATGCGGATGATTCTGCGTCGCACCAAGATTGGTCTGATCGTGAGGGCGGGCGTCGAGAACGGCCCGATGGTCGAAGCGCTGGGGTATCGCCTGCGCATGGTCTTTGTTGGTGTCTTCATTGCCGGATCAGCTCTTGCTGGCCTAGGCGGTGTGATGTGGGGGCTGTATCAAGAGGTCATCACCGCTGGTATGGGTGAACGCATGATGGTTCTTGTCTTTATCGTAGCGATCATCGGCGGCCTTGGTTCGGTCGAGGGTGCCTTTATCGGCGCGCTTTTGGTCGGACTATTGCAGAACTACGTGGCATTTCTGGAACCGAAACTGGCGCTTGTGTCCAACATCGCGCTGATGACTGCAATCCTGATGTGGCGACCGCAAGGTATGCTGCCTGTTGTGAAGGCGAAATGATATGATTGTGCGTCTGATATCTGGCGATACGCCCCGTTCCCCCATTCTGACCGCACTGCTGGTGCTGATCCTGACCTGCCTTGCCGGTGCGCCGTTCATATTCGAAGGCGTGCGCGCCCTGGATACCGCCGCGCGGATCTGCATCTTCATCTTGCTGGTGGCGAGCTATGATCTGCTGCTTGGCTACACCGGGATCGTAAGTTTTGCACATACCATGTTTTTTGGCATCGGTGCTTATGGTGTCGCGCTGGCCTCGACCCATATGGGGCGTGGCTTTGATGCGCTGCTGGTCGGCTCGGTCTCTGGTGCGTTGGCCGCAATCGTTCTAGCGCTGTTGATTGGTCTCTTCAGCCTTCGGGTGCGGGCGATATTCTTTGCGATGATCACGCTTGCCGTTGCTTCTGCCGTCGCCGTTCTTGTGTCGCAGTTTTCCAACATCACTGGTGGTGAAGATGGGCTAACCTACAAGATCCCACGCGTTCTGACCTCGGCCAACAGGATGGGTGAGGTGATGGGGGTGAAATTTACAGGCAAAATCCTGAACTACTACCTGATCTTTGTCTGCTCCTTGGTGCTGTTTCTGACCCTGCTGCGCATCGTGAACTCCCCCTTTGGTCGCGTCCTGCAAGCTATCCGCGAGAACGATTTTCGGGCCGAGGCCATCGGCTATCGCGTGGTCTGGTATCGCACGGCTGCAACTTGCTTGTCGGCGGCCACTGCGGCACTTGCCGGGAGCCTGTTTGCGATTTGGTTGCGCTATGTCGGACCTGACACGACGCTGAGCTTTGAGATTATGCTCGATATTCTGCTGATGGTCGTGATCGGTGGCATGGGCACGATGTATGGTGCAGTGCTTGGTGCGGTGCTGTTCGTGCTGGCACAGACCTATCTGCAGAACCTCATGGGTGCGGCGTCGCACGCCACCGAGGCGTTGCCGCTGATCCCTGAACTTGTTGATCCCGACCGTTGGCTGATGTGGCTGGGCATCCTGTTTGTTCTCAGCGTCTATTTCTTCCCGACGGGCATCGTGGGTCGCCTGCGCAGGCAGCGCGCAACATGAGTGTACCGCTTCTATTCTTGCATGGCTGGGCCATGAATGGTGCGATGTTTGGTGACGTCGCAGTCCGGTTGGGACCTGATTTCGACTGTCATGTGCCCGATTTGCCCGGACATGGTGCACAAGAGAAGGATGAGCCAAGCCTTGCGCGCTGTGTCGAGGTTGTGGGCGACATCATCGACCGGTTGGATCGCCCAATTCTGATTGGCTGGTCCATGGGGGCGGCGGTGGCATGGCAATACTTGTCGCTGCACGGCACCCAAGGTTTGGGCGGGTTGGTCACCGTCGACATGAGCCCGTGTTTGTTGCCCGACGAGGAGTGGACGTTTGGCCTCGGCGGTCAAAGCGCCGATGCCGTTCTGTCGACGTCTTCGAAGATCGAATTTCAATGGCGCAGCATGGTCAACAACATCCAACGAAACATGTATGCACCCGGCCGTGCGCTGGCTTCAGATGATGATGCGATGAAGGCGCTTCTTCTGAAACAGAACCCAACAACGCTGCGCCCGATCTGGGACGATCTGGTTGCAATGGACGCACGCAACACCATCGCAGGGATCGACATTCCCTACCTCGTCTGCGCGGGCGGGCAAAGTCAGCTTTACGATCCGGGGGTGGCGCATTGGATCGCGCGACATGCGCCGATGGCCGAGGTGCAGATATTCCCACACTCGGGTCATTCTCCGCACCTCGAAGAGCCAGAGGCGTTTTGTGATGCCATACGACGCTTTGTCATGGCACAAAAAAGCGGAACAACTGAGCAAAAGAAGACGATGACACGATGACAAAACCCGCTGCCTCGCAACCAAAAACCAAACGTGGGATTGAACGCCGCGCGAAAATTCTTGCCGCTGCAGAGCAGGTGATCGGTGAAAAGGGTTTTGCCGCTGCCTCCATCGCCGACATCACGCGTGCGGCGGAAACGGCCCTTGGCACGTTCTACATATACTTCTCCAGCAAGGAAGTGCTGTTCCGTGAATTGGTCGAGGACATGGGCCGCGCCACGCGAACCCAAACGACCGAGCGGATCGTCGACGCGCCCAACCGGTTGGAAGCCGAACGTGCCGGTCTCGCGGCCTATTTGCGTGTCGTGCGCGACCGCCCCTTGCAATACCGCATCGTGGAAGAGGCCCGATTTGTCGATCCCGAAGCCTATCGCACCTACTACACAGAGTTTGGCAAGGCCTACGCCGATCAGTTGGAGCAAGCGGTGCAAAAGGGAGAGATTTCTCCAGGCGATGCCGAGGTCCGTGCGTGGGCGTTGATGGGGATAGCCAAAGCCCTGGGCGAGCGATACGTGCTTTGGGACGACAATGTCGACATCGACCGTGTCGTTGCCGAAGCGCATGAGCTAATCTGCAACGGTTTGGCCCCATGAGTGAGTTGGTTGCGTGGCATACGGAAGATTTGCCAAACGCGGAACCCTGCTTTCAGATCGAGATGAAAGCACCGCGCGCTAACGCGCTGGAGCCTGGTCTTTTGCGCGATCTGCATCGTGCGTTTGATGCGCTCGAACAATCGGGCGCGCAAAAGGCGCTGATCTCGGGTGGGCGCAATTTTTCCACCGGCGGGGATGTCGGGCGGTTCGCCGAGGCGGCACAATCGGGACAGATCGAAAGCTATACGGGGCAGGTTGTGCCTGTGCTGCAGGCACTGGTCTTGCGCATGATTGAAATGCCAGTTGTCCTGGCTACGGCCATTCGCGGCGCGGCGACAGGTGGGTCGGCCGGTCTGGTTTTTGCCTCTGATCTGGTGGTTGCGGCGCCTGACGCCTTTGTTCAACCCTACTACGGTGTGGTGGGGTTTGCCCCTGATGGCGGATGGACCGCCCTGTTGCCGGAGCTGATTGGCGGCGCAAACGCCCGGGGTTGGGTGATGGCCAATCATCGGCATGGGGCAGAGCAACTAACAAGTCTTGGGCTGGTTCAGGCCGTTGATCAGAACCCTGAAATGCGCGCCATGGCTTTGCTGACCGACATTGATATTGGGACAGCGATATCGACCAAATCCCTGTTCTGGAGGGATGCGGGTCGGGCGCATGTGAAAACTCGGCTCGATGCAGAGACCGAGGCCTTTCGCGCGCTCATAGGACGACCAGAAACCCTGACCAAGATGCAAGATTTCCTTCAACCCAGTGGATGAGAGAGATGTTTGAGCAGATCCCTGATATGGCAGCGAAACGGGCGGAACTCTCGCCCAATTCAGTGGCGTTTCACGACACTGCATCAGAGCGTGATTGGAGCTTTGCCCAAATAAACAGCGCGGCCAATGCAGTTGCTGCCGGGCTAACAGGCCAGGGGCTTGTACAAGATGATCGGGTGGGCATTCTCTGCCAAAACTGTGCCGAGTTTTTCATCACCCTGTTTGCCTGCCAAAAGACAGGTATCATCCTGTGCCCCCTGAATTGGCGCCAACCCGCGTCCGAGTTGATAGAGACATTGGAGCAAGTTGGCGTCTCGCTTTTGCTCACGGATGCCGAATTCCAGGAGGTGGCGACCAAAACAGCAATTGGGGTCGGCGCACCGCTTTTGACGATAGAAACCGATCTTTCGGGTTGGATAAAGGCAGGTGGTCCGGATGTCGCAGATCCGATCCCATCTGATCGTCCGTGGTATCTCCTCTTTACCTCTGGCACGACGGGTCTGCCCAAATCGGTCATCCAAACCGCCGGAATGTCATGGGCGAACACCATTAACATAGGGCAAGCCATCGATGTCGCTTCGACCGACCGTACGGCATGCTTTTTACCCTTGTTCCATACGGCGGGGATCAACCTTTACACGCTTCCCGTTTTTCTGTCTGGCGGGACAACGACGATCTTGCCAAAGTTCGATCCGGAAGAGGTGCGCGACCTGCTGGCCTCGGGCCGGATCAACCAGTTTTTCGCCGTGCCAGCGGTCTATCAGGCGCTGTCGCTCGCCCCGTGGATTGACGACCTGGACTGGAGCAATATCCGCTGCGGGTGTGGTGGAGCACCACTCGCGGAACCTTTGATCCAGTTTTTTGCACAACGCGGTGTGAAAGTTCTGAACGGCATGGGCATGACGGAAACGGGCCCGACCGTGTTCCTTATGGATCCTGCTCACGCCGAGCAAAAGATCGGCTCGGTCGGCAAACCACAAAGCCTGACACAAGTACGACTGTGCGGTGTCCCTGATGGCACAAAGGGCGTCGGTGAATTGCAAATCAAAGGCCCCGGTGTGACACCGGGCTATTTCGGAAACCCGGAAGCAACCGCAAAGTCATTCAGTGCAGACGGTTGGCTCAAAACCGGTGACGTCGCGCGGCGTGATGCAGACGGGTACTATTTCATCGTCGACCGTATCAAGGACATGTATATCTCGGGTGGCGAAAACGTTTATCCTGCTGAAGTTGAAAGGGTTTTGCATTCACATCCCGCCATTCTCGAAGCAGCCGTTATTGGTGTGCATGACGAAAAGTGGGGCGAGGTTGGCGCTGCATTCATTCTGCCGCGACCCGAAGAAACGCTTGATGTTGAAAGCCTGCGTCCATGGTGTCGCGAGCGTTTGGCGGGGTACAAAGTCCCGGCCCATGTCAAACTGGTTCAAGACTTCTCACGCACTGCTGCGGGCAAAATCCGCAAGCCCGATCTGCTGGAGACATTTGGCAATGATTGATCTCCGGGAACGCTGGACACCGACGCAAACTGAATTTGACGCATTTGCGCAAGTGTCCGGTGATGACAACGCAATCCACGTGGACCCAGAGTTCTGCGCCAATACGGCCTTTGGACGGACAGTCTCTCACGGCATGCTGCTTTACACCAAGCTTTGGGGCATGCTGAAGCAACATGATCCTTCTTTGAACACGTCGTCGCAGAGTCTGATGTTCCCAAATCCGGCCTTTGCCGAAGAACCTCTGGATTTGTCCATCACACAAGATGGCCAAGGCCGCCTGAATATGCTCGTCGTTCGGGTTGACGGAGGCGCAGAGTGTTTGATCGGAAAGGCTGACGTACAATGCTGAAAGTAGGACAATCCGCACAAATCGCCCGAGGATACAGCGAAGAGGATATCTCTGCCTTCTCCGCGCTCAGTGGGGGCAAATCGCATGGCGTCCCTGAACCTTTGATCTCGGCTTTGTTCTCCTACCTCCTTGGTGTCGAACTACCAGGTTCTGGCACGAATTATCTGAAGCAAGACCTGCAGTTCAAGAAAGTGGCACCATTGAACACGCTGCTGACTGCGAAAGTGACGATTACCGAATTGCGCCGCGAAAAACACTTGGTTGATCTTTGGGCAATTTGTACGGCTCCCGATGGCACCGTGATTTGCGAAGGACGCAGTTTGGTGAAAGCAAAGGACGTGCCAGGAGCCTTTTGCACCCCGTCGTAGATCCGGATAGGCGTTCTCCCTATGGGTCGTTTGAAACTCACTTTCCAAAGAACGCCTTTACGTATGTCTGCTTTGATGGACAATGCCGACAGTCGCCGGGGTTTAAATGAAACTTCCTAGGCACTGATGAAATCGCTGCTGGGCGTTTCAAGATCCATGTGAGACGACGCCTCTACAAATGGTCGTGGCAACGCGCGCATTTGCCAATTGGTCTTCGTCAATCGAAAACAAGTCCTGTTCGAGAATGGCAATGTCCGCCATATATCCAGGCCGCAGACGACCCTTGCGATGCTCGTTGAACTCTATCCATGCATTGTCATGCGAATACGCGGACAGAGTGGCCGTAAGGCTTTGCCGGTTGTCCTGCCAGGGCGATGGCAGCTCAGTGCAGTTTACCGCGCCAGCAACCGTCATCATTGTATCGACCGGAACGACTGGCCAATCCGTTGAAAAACAAATTTTGGCACCGCTCTCGCGTATCTTGTTCCAGGCAAAGGCAAAAGGGATTTGCTCGGCCGTCAGAATGTCTCCGGCAGGATAGGGCGAAAACAATCCTCCGGCGGGTGAGTGCAGGGGCTGGAGAGAGGCAACGACGTCGAGGCCAGCGAGCCGCGGCAAATCCAAGGGGTCAATAAGCTCGATGTGTTCGATGCGGTGTCGGGAATCCCGGGCGCCATTGGCGTTGCGCGCTGCCTCGTAACCGTCCAGCGTGCGGCGAACGGCACCGTCGCCTATTGCGTGCGTGCTGAGTTGCAACCCCATTGCGTCAGCACGAATGCAGGCTTCGTTGAAGTGTTCGGCACTGAATACGGCATCCCCCAGGCTATCTGGCTTCCCAGGATAGGGCGCAAGCATCAGCGCCGTGTAGCTGTCCAGCACGCCATCCATGAACATCTTTACGCGACCGGACCAAACCATATCTGACGTAAAGCGACGGCGCATTTCATCGGCCTCTTCCAGTCGATCCAGAGAGTCGGTGTTCTTGAGGTGCATAGGCACCTGAACCCGTATCGGAAGACGACCCTCTGCCTCAAGTTCGCTGAGCAACTCAAGTTGATAGAAGTTGCCATCCATGTTGTGCAAGCCCGTGATCCCGTGGGATGCACAGTGGTTCAGGCCACGCAGGATGACTTCTTTGTCAAACGCGCGTTCCTTGGGCGTTGCTGGTGGTTCGGGATCTGCTCCGGTGACATAGCCCAGCAGATCGCGACCTCCCAGTTGCGACAGGCGGAGAACCGGGCCAAATGCCCCGGTTTCGTTCAGCTGACCTTGAGCAGTGCCATCCCCGGCCATCACGATTTCCGAACCTGGGGGTACAACGGCGCCGTTAAGAATGCCCGCCTTCTGCAAGGCGATTGTATTCGCCCAGACCGTGTGATGGTCCGCCGACATCAGCGCAACCGGACGCTCAGACAGAATGCGATCCAGATCTTGCCGAGTGGTTTTGACGCCTGGTCCGAGAATTTCGTAATCGGCCGCAACGCCCATCAGCAAAGGTTCATCTGGGTGCTCAGCAGCATAAGTCCGCAACGCCTTGGTCAGGGCATCAGCGCCCACCGTTTCGCGCAGATCCAACATACCCAACTCGGCCGCTCCGCCAAAAAGGTGGACATGGCTGTCAATGAAACCGGGCATGACGGTGCCGCCCGCGGCGTCGATGATTTTGGTCCCATTCCCGGCCTGCGAGCGAATGTCATCTGTGTCCCCAACAGCCACAATTGTGCCGTCTTGAATGGCCAGTGCCGTGGCCCTTGGCGTGGCGTCGTCAAAGGTTAGAAGAGAACCGTTGAGGATAATCAGATCAGGTGTTGGAGACATGCGACCTCGTTCGTTTGGGATGGGCTTTGACCTAACCAAGCACACGGCTGATAGCCTCGCAGGCGCGCACGGCGTCGTGGCTATAGGACTGGATTAGATAGTCAGGCCAGCTGGACAACTTGACGATAACGACGTCGGCAGTTTGGTCAATGAAGATCAGTTGACCAAAAACCCCACGCGCCATGAACATACCCCGACCGGGGTCGTGAACCCACCAGAACCTCCGATATGCCCCTTGGGGAGACAGCACGTCATACGGGTCTCCGTGCTTTGAGGGATCTGCGCCAGAACATATCCCCGAAACCCAGCTTGCTGGCACCACTTGTTGGCCCCCAACCTTGCCACCATCGGCCATCATCCGGCCAAACCGTGCATAGTCGCGCAGAGTTGCATTGAACCCGCCGTCCGCGAGAGCGGTCTTGGCGTCGTCCACGGTGAAAAAGCCGGAATGCGCGCAGCCAATTTTCTGCCAGATGCGATTGGACAAGAGCGAGGCAAGGTCCTCCCCGCTCACACGTTCCAAAGCCCAGGCAATGACATCGGTCTCGATTGAGCGATAAGAAAACGCCTGCCCGTGCGGTCTTTCTTGGCGCAGAGTGAGAATGACGTCCCGGATGGTCGGCTTGATTTCGCCCTTGCGAACAGGCCGCCAGCCCGACGCCACATCAACCCGTGTCATGTCGCTGCCCAGAAGGCCATAATCCTCGGTGAAACGCACGCCGGACAGCATATCAAGCGCCTGATCCACGGTGCATCCGGCATAGCCTGTCGCGGCAAGTTCCGGGACGATGTTTTCAAGCGGTTCCAAGAGGTCGAGCTTGCCCTCACCATGGAGCACACCGGCCAGAGAACCAATCAGGGACTTGGAGACAGATTGCCCCAAATGCGTAGCGTCTGGAGTGAAATCGTTGGCGTAAATCTCGGCAATTATCTGGTCACCCTTCAGCACCAGGAAACCATCTGTGTAGCTTTCAGTCAGCCAGGCCGCGACGGAAAGGTGGCCTTCGTCAAAAGTTTGAAACTCGATCTCCAACAGGTCGCGGTGTGCCTGTTTAAACTCTCGGGTATCCGGTCCTGGACGCACATCTACCGTGGGAAACAGGCTTCGCATGTTCTGGAAAGTCCAGCGATTGAACGGAGCAAGGTCCCAGTTCTCAAGCGAAGGACGCTTCTCAGGCGGGGGCGGGAAACCCTGCATGATGCCGATCTCACGCGCCGTCTTGGGCCTGGTGCCGGATTTGCTGTTGTGCATTTTCCACGCTCCCGCAGGGCGACCCAACAGGGGTCGCAGTCAGGTTAAGAAACTTGGGAAAGTGACGGCCCGACCAAGGACGGGCCGTCATTCAGGAGGCTTCGAGACTTATTGCTTAAGGCGGGTCCAAACCTTGTTGTAAAGGTCAACGACATCCTGATCGCAGGGCTTCACGAAGTCCGGAACCGGCGCATCGACGGGCATTACGATCTCGGGCGCGCTGAGCATTTCCGGGTCCATAAAGGCCTCCGACCCTTTGATACCGTTAGCATAGCGCGCAAAGTTCGAGGTCATCGCCGCGTTTTCAGGATCCATCATGAAGTTCACAAAGAGCTTTGCGTTTTCCATGTTGGGCGCGTCAGCAAGAACGGCAACGTTGTCCATCCAGCCAGTGAAGCCCTCTTTGGGATAGGCGTATTGCAGCGAGGGGCGATCCGCCCGAGCGCGCATAGCGGCGCCGTTCCAGCTTTGCGACAGGTCCACGTCTTTTGAGGTCAGTTTCTCGATCACTGCATAGTCCATGGTGCGCCAGTCGCCCTTGGCCTTGGCGAGAAGCGCCATCAGCTCTTTCATCTGTTCGGGGTTCGAGTTGCAGCGCGGATACCCCAGGTACCGCAGGCCGGCATTGATCACATCGTTCATGTCATTGAGCATGTTGATGCGACCTTTGAGTTCTTCAGGCGTGTCAAAGATCAGACCAAGCGTGTTGATGTCGCCGCTGTAGATTGCGCTGTCGACTGTAAAGCTGGTGGTACCCCACTGGTAGGGAACCGAATACTTGCGACCCGGATCCCAGTAGACATCGACCCAGTTCGGATCCATGTTCTTGAAGTTCTCCATTTCGGACGCGTTGATCTCGGCCAGCAAACCTTCGCCAACCATGATCGCGATCATGTAGTCGCCTGGCACAACGACGTCATAGCCGGTGTTACCTTCCTTGACCTTGGCCAACATGGTTTCATTGCTGTCGTAACCATCCAGAGTGACTTCGACACCATACTGGGCTTCGAATTTCTCGATCATCTCGGGGTTTGTGTAGTTGCCCCAGTTGTAGATGTTCAGCTTGCCTTCGGCATGCGCCCCCATCGCGCTGAGAGCCAGGGTGGAAACAGCTGCGGCTTTGAGTAGTGAGTGCTTCATTTTGTCCTCCGTTGAGATTGATTGTGTCCCGAAGCGGTTCGGGCTTCTTGTTATTTTCGTTTGCGTTGCAGAAAGAAGGTGAGTGTGACCATGGCCACGGTCAGCCCGATCAGGATTGTCGAAATGGCGTTGACCTCTGGCGTTACACCACGCCGGATCTGGCCGAGGATGTAGATGGGCAAAGTTGTTTCGCCCGGGCCAGCCACCAGAAGCGTGATGATCACGTCATCAAGCGATACGACAAAGGCCAGCATTGCTCCTGCCATGACTCCGGGCATCAAGAGCGGCAGCGTCACATGGCGGAACGTCTGCCAAGGCGTTGCGTACAAGTCGGCGGCTGCCGCCTCATAGGTCACGGACATATCTGATAAACGTGCCCGGATCGGCATGTAGGCAAAGGGCACACAAAAAACCGTGTGGGCGAGGATCAGCCAGCCGATCCCAGTTACACCCGTGAGCTGGCGCAGGATCGAAAAGAAGGCCAGCGTGGCAATCGCCGTGACAATCTCGGGGATCATCAGGGGTTGGTTAATGAGCGCGATGGCCGCAGAGCGGCCGCGATAGACGCCCCCGCGCGTTGTTGCCAGTGCCGCCATGGTGGCAATGATGGTGGAAAACACGGTTGCCGTGAACGCAACCTGAATAGAGATCATCGCCGAACGCCGGATGTCGTCGTTTTCCAAGGCTGCCGCGTACCAGCGCAAGCTGAACTCTGTCCACCGCACAACGGAGCGGTTGTCGTTGAACGAGAACACGACCAGTACGGCAATTGGTGCGTAGAGGAACAACAGAACCAGCCAGGACATGCCAGTAAACAGGGGTTGCCTGCGCAACTCGCGAGAACCAGTCGACGGGCGGAAGATCGACAACAGTTTATCCATGTCCACCCTCCTTCGAAGCACCTGCCCGCAAGCTGACAAGGAGCGCGATCAAAACAATTGCCATCAGGATCAGTGCTGCAGCGGCCCCAAAGGGCCAATTGCGCCCCGACCCGAATTGCAAGGCAATCAGGTTGCCGATCATCAGTTTCTTGCCACCACCTAACAGTTCCGGCGTGATGTAGGCCCCAAGCGCCGGGATCAGGACCAGCACGCAGCCTGCAACTATGCCTGGACGGGTTATCGGGATGATGATGTGACGGAACACCTGCGTGCGTGTCGCAAAGAGATCATGTCCGGCCTCAAGCAGCGAAAAATCGAATTTCTCCAGCGACGCATAGATCGGGAGGATCATGAATGGCAGGTAGCTGTAGACCAGCCCGGCCAGTACCGCACCGTCGGTGTACAACATCTCAAGCGGTTCGCTGATCAGGCCGATTTTCATCAGCATCAAGTTCACAAAGCCCTCGTCCCGTACGATCAGAAGCATCGAGTAGGTACGGATCAAGAGGTTGGTCCAGAACGGCAGTGTGATGGCGAAGAGCCAGAAATTGCGTTGCTCCGGTGGACGGGCCGCGATGAAGTAAGCCACGGGAAACCCGAGGATCAGGGTTCCAATCATCGTGGTGATGGCGAGACCAAAGGAGCGCCCAAAGATTTGCAGATAGGCGCTGTTGAAGGCCAGCGTGTCATCGAAGATGTCGCGTTCAAACAGGAACTGCACATAAGCGTCGTAAGAGAACACCCATTCAACGCCGCCATAGGTCCCGGGCTCAAGAAACGAGTAGACCAGTGCAATCGAGAGCGGGAACAGACCAAAGATACCAATGATCCCAAGCGCCGGGGCTAGCAATAAGAGCCGCGTTCTGCGTCTTTGGCGCGCGCGTTCCTCCTGGGCCGCGCGCAATCTCGTTGCGGCGTCCGGCTGAGAGATATTTGCAGCAACACCCATCAGTCTTCCAGCACGTGCAGCATGGAGGTGTCACATTCGAGACCAACCCGCGATCCGACTGGGCGCGGGGTGGAAACCTGGACATGAACGCTGACGCCATCTTCCAGCCGCACAAGCATCTGTGACCCGGCCCCGAAATAAGTGCTGTCCACGACCTCACCTCGCAAGAGCGCCGTCTCCGCACTCTCATCAACCACGCGGATGGTTTCAGGGCGCAGAGCCACATGCACGGGGCCGGGTGCGAGCGAGGTGCTGGCTGTATGAACCGCGAGTGGTGTGCCCTCGCCAAACTGGATTTTTGCGGCATCTCCGTCAAAGCCAAGCAAAGTCGCATTTACGATATTGGTGTCGCCAATAAAGTCTGCGACGAACCTGCTTCGCGGAGCTGTGTAAATCTCTTCCGGTGTGCCAACCTGGCGTACCGAGCCCGCTGACATCACTGCGATCTGATCCGACATTGCCAGCGCTTCACCTTGGTCATGGGTGACAAAGACAAAGGTAATGCCTGTCTCATGCTGCAGCCGCTTCAACTCGCTCTGCATCCCTTTGCGAAGCTTCAGGTCCAGGGCCGACAGTGGCTCATCCAGAAGAAGAACCTTGGGGCGCGGCGCCAGCGCGCGCGCCAAAGCCACGCGTTGCTGTTGACCGCCTGACAACTGATCTACGCGGCGCGTTGCAAACTCTCCGAGCTGTACCAGATCCAGCATCTCGTTGATGGTGCCGTCGATTTCGGCCTTGGGCCTCTTCAGCATCTCTAGGCCAAACCCAACGTTGCGGGCCACGCTCATGTGCGGAAACAACGCATAGCTCTGGAACACTGTATTCACGGGGCGGTCGTTTGGAGCCAAATGTCCGATCGACTGGCCATCCAGTGCAATTTCGCCTTCGGTCGGAAGCTCGAATCCGGCAATCAGCCGCAAAAGCGTCGTCTTGCCACAACCTGACGGGCCCAAAAGCGTGAAAAAACTTCCTTCGGGAATTGTCAGCGACACGTCTCCCAGAGCCGTTACGGCCGCTTGGCCTTGGCCAAAGCGTTTTGTCACATTCCTTACGTCGATCATGGTCTGATCCAGACACCTGCACTTGTTGGTATGCAGAATCAGCTTAGAGCCAGGAGGCCGAACCTGTGAATACCTCCAAAGGGCGGGGTGATTTATACCCCCAAAGGGGTAGGCCTAGTCGTTGGTCGAATGCAAAAACACCGAAAACAGGGCAGATTGAGAGGATATGCCCAGCTTCCGGTAGATGTTTTTGCGATGCACTTTGATTGTCGCCGGGGAAACACCCAACAAAAGCGCTATGGACCGCGTCGAGTGCCCGCGCAAAAGGAATTGCACCACCTCGATCTCTCGCTGTGTCAAACCCTTGCATACCTTGTCGATGACCCCGTCGAAATCGACCTCGCTCTTTTCGAGCTGGCCTGACGAGGGGCTACGATGGAAGTGCTGCTCGCATAGCGCCGATATGATCGGATGCAGTTCTGTAAGCTTTTTGACATCCCGCCGCGTAAACCGGGTTGCTCCCTCCGAAGGGCCAAGGGAAAGAAACAATGTGCCGTTTGCTATCGTAACGAACACTCCGATTTCATCCTTCAGAAACAGGGTTTTGTAGTAGATGCGAAAGTAATCGGAATTGGCAAACCTGTCCGGCGCAACGTCTCTAAGTACCATCACGGGTTCATGGCGTTCACCGATGAAACGAACAACAAATGGGTCCAACAACCAAGCGCGATCCAGCCATCGGTCAACAACGACCGAGCGGCGTTCCGCACGTACATTGTCATAGACATGTTCGGGCGCTTTTCCGGCGTTCAGAAGGCTGACGAACGCGCCCTTGAACGAAGCTGCTCCGCGCATCAAGTTCAACAACTCCGGCATGAAGTTGGACGTTCCTACGGCCCTGATAGCGACGGCTACGTCTTCCGCGAAAGTTGGTTTTTCGGACTTTCCCAAGTATCCCATCTAGCTCCGAGGCGGTTCCAAACCAATGTGGCCAGCTGTATTTGACTTGGCAACCCTTACACACTGCAACCACCCCGGAAGTGCGCCTTTCCGCATGAATTTGCTGGGTCAAGGCTCGAAACCTATCTCAAGTCGCGTCGCATTTCGGCATTTTGGCGTCCTGTGTGTTTACTCGCAGTCGGGAGTTGGCTGTGCAGCACGCGTGTCTCCACAATTGTAAATTTCTTTGAGAACAATGGCGAAGAAGGTGATCACGACCAACGCCAAGAGCACTCAGGGCGAGCGTTTCGACATCAGTGCCGTCGAGTGCCCAAGAGCGCGCTGAACGTTGCCTGTGAGCGCCCCAGCCTATTTTTCTGCAGCTCTCCATACGCCGACCCACGGTCGCAGGCGACGTACTGTCAGGGCAAGCGCCCCGACCAACACGGTGCACATCAAGTTTTTGGAAAGTGTTCCCATCGTACCTTCGATCATGATCACATGGGCCACAGTTCCTGAAACGACAGCGATTGCGGATGAGGTGTGTGCAAGGCGCCAGACCTGTGGGCGAAACCGTAGTTTCCCACGAAATCCGGCCAAGAAGGCCGAAGTGACCAGTGCCCACATCGCCACAACTCCAAAAACCGAGAATGCTGTGGGTGCACGGAAAGTCATCGCATCGACCATGTCGGGCGGGCTGGTAATCCAAAGGCCAGAAACATGCACAGTGACTGCGAGCAACAATGCCACACCGACGCAGCGATGCATTCGTCGCTCGGATGACATCGATAGCCCTGGGAGATATCCGGAGGCGAGTAAAGGTTGAAACAACAGCAATACCAGTGCCATCACTCCAGCAAAGCCGGCCACAACATAGACGGCACCGCGGTATTGCAAGTACTCGCTCCCTGCTGTTTCTATGACCGCCGCCACAACGATGCCTGCAAGTGCAAGCCAGACCAGTATTGCTCGAAAAACAATCACCTTTAGGCAGGTTGCAGCACAAAATGTGCGCTGAGACTCTTATCCCGCGAACTTGCCATAACAGGGCGAAGAAACACCGTTTTGAACTCGCCACTATCATAGGCCAGGTGCCCATGCGGCTGTCCGAATGCCGGTACAATTTGCGGCATTTCGAGTTGGAAGACACCCTTCGCGTTGGTAAGGGTCGCTCCGTGGCTCCAAGGGTCCCGTTCATGCCCCTCGGTCGTGTGCGCCCAGATCTGGATACGTATACCTTCGAGCGGCGCGCCGTCATCCGCGCGATGTACGCTGCCAGACATCAAAAAGCCGCCGCCACCGATGCGCTCAACGATGGGGGCGCGAGGCAGGTAATTGTTTGACCCACCTCGCATTGATTTTGTTGGAGCCAGGGCTTGGGCGCGGACGGGAGACAACTGGCCTGTCCCAGTTAATAGCGCTGTGGTTGCGGCCATTGTGACAAAGCTGCGGCGGCCAATTGGTACTTGGGTCATAGGTAGGCATCCCATTAATCAACTCGCTTCAATATAGGCTGATATAGTAAAAGCCGAGTCATTACATCGAGAATGCCGCGCGCCTCGCGCACTGAGCGCCCATCGGAAATAGCGCAGTCTCATTAGCTGAGTCTAGGTAGGCTCCAGCCTCATTGAATTTCAGAGCCCGAAGATGACTGCGGCAGCGAGCGCGATGGCTGATAGGAACACCTTCGGACATCTGTCGTAGCGTGTTGCGACGCGGTGAGCCTCCCCAACTGAACTGGTCCCCCGCTATGTTTAGGAAACGAAGGACCGAGAATGGCAAACAAGCGACCGAAGCCCGAGGAGATTGTCTCGAAGTTACGGCAGGTTGAAGTATTGATGGGGCAAGGCATGCCTCGTCTGGATGCGATCAGACAGATTGGCGTTGTTGAACAGACCTATTCCCCCTGGCGCAAGCACGGAGCCTTGTTGCGCCATTGGTCCGAGCGACAATGGCGACGGGTGGAATGGGCGTTGATCAGTTGAAGGAATAGAAGCGACTACAGAAGGAGAACGATCGGCTGAGACGAGCTGTATCGGACCTGAGGCTCGACAAGTTGACCCTCACGGAAGCAGCAAAGGGAAACTTCTGAGCCCCGCTCGTCGTCGTGCTTGCATCGACTTCGTCCGCAGCCAGGTCAAAGTGTCTGAGCGCCGGGCCTGCCGTGTGCTGGGGCAACGTCGCTCGACACAGAGACATGTCCCGAGAGGCTGCGCCGATCAAGGTCGGTGAGTTGCCGACATGATTGAACTGGCCAGGCAGTATGTCCTGATCCACGATCAAGCTGGCGGTGGCGGTGTTCCACTGGTCGTAAAGGGGTTCGACCGTGATCAGCATCTGTTCAATCTTTTGGCCCATCCCCAGAAGTTCGCGCGCCGCACTGTCAATGGCACGTTGAGGGCGGTCCAGCAAAGCCGGATCAAGGGCGCTGGCGACCTCCAGTCCGCCGGGTTGGTCGGGTCTTTCAGGTATGAAAAATGACACCACGGCAGTAATCGGCCCCACGAATGGAAGCGCCACGAGCGCTAAGCCTACGTTAAACGCAAGGTGCAAATTAATAGCTTGCCGAGCGGGCGTCGTACCGAGCCCGGTCAACAGTTCTGGCATCGCAACGATCAAGAGGAGGACCAGTGCAGCACCGCCACCTCGTAGGATCAGATTGGCCATAATCATCCGTCGCGACGCGATCGGTGCAGAATAAGTAAGAACGAATGCGATAAACCCGCCGCCGAGGTTGGCCCCAAGGATCATGGCGGCGGCAGCAGGGGTTGGAAGGATGGATTGCCCTGCCAGTGTGACAAACAGCAAAACTGCCGCGACGCTTGAATGGACGCCCCATGCAAACACAGCGCCAATCACGAAAGCGGTTAGCAGATCGCTGCCCAGATAGGCCATGATGGCCTGCGTGCCAGGGTGGGATATCATCGGTTCGGTGGCACCCCGGATCATGTCCAGCGACACAAAGATCAGGGCAAGCCCGATCAAAATTCGGCCAATCTGCCGCGTGTTGCTGCCTTCGCCGCGCAGAAACACGGTGACCCCGATCACCAGCAGTAGCGGGATCAGGAGGGGCTGACGCACCATCAAAAGCTGCGTAACCACAGCTGATCCGACATCGGCCCCCAATAGGATCGCCAGCCCTGTCGCTGTCGCCAGCCCGCCCTTTGAGACAAAATTGGACACCAGAACAGCAACCGCAGTCGCGCTTTGCAGCAGCACCGCAGCACCCATCCCAGTCCCGGCCGCCAGCAATCGGTTCTTGGCGGAATGACGCAACCAGCTGCGCATGGGGGCGGCAAACCCACGCTCGACGCCAGTGCGCACAAGGCGCACGGCCCAAATCAACAGGGCCGCGGCGCCTGCGATTTGTATCACGATTTGAAGGGCGTGCGGTTCACTCACCGGTCCTGCTCTCCTGCTCTTCAGTCAATCTTGAAGGGAAAGGGACCGGCACCGTCATTTGGGCCGATGCGGATCGACTGAAAACCCCCATCCCATCGGTGCAGCAGACATCCGTCCTCCTGAGTGTGAAACCCAACCGGCGCATCGGGGCGCCTGTCATAGGCAAAGGTGCTGTTGGGCGATGGTGCGGAGACCGCGACCTGGCCTGCAACAGTATGGATCATCATGGCGTGGATATGCCCGCAGACAATCCGAAGCTCACCTGCATAGCCGCCAACGGCATCTGCGAAATCCTGTTGATTGGTCAAGCCGATGTCATCCATGAACCTGATCCCGCATGAAAAAGGCGGGTGATGCAACGCCAGCAAGACCGGGGCGCCATCCGCGCGGACCAATGCGTCCCGCAGAAAGGTCAGGGTCTCAACGGTCAGGGTTCCGTGCTTTTGCCCTTCGACCAATGTGTCTAGACCGATAAGACAAATCTCTCCGGTCCTATGGTCCCAGTTGATGGGACCCGCGCCCGGAATCTGATCAGCAAAGGCTGCACGCATCGGCGCTCGTGCATCATGATTACCGGGGATGACATGCAGCGGCACTTCAAGGGGGGTGATCAGCGTTTTGAAGTGGTCATAGCTTTGCGCGCTGCCATCATCGCTGAGATCACCGCTGACAAGGACTGCATCCAGCACCCCGATCTGGTGACGGATTGCACCGATCCGGGCGACTAGGCGATCCAGGGCATCTGCAGTGTCGAGCCGACCCGCGACAAGCCCACCAGGTGCCACGATATGCGTGTCGGAGATTTGTAGGATTGTTGTCATTTGATCCCTGCGCGCAGGAAGGCCTGGACGAATTGACGTTGGAAGATCAGAAAAGCGATCAGCAATGGCGCGACGGACATCAGTGTAGCGGCCGAAATGACGCTGATATCAACGCCGTTTTCTGGCGCGCCAAAGATTGACAGACCAACCGTCAGGGGGCGTGTTTCAGGAGAATTGGTGACGATCAATGGCCACAGAAAATTGTTCCAATGGGTTGAAACGGACACCAGCGCGTAGGCCAGATATGTTGGTTTTGCCAAGGGCACATAGACTCGCCAAAGAATGCCCAGCAATCCACAGCCTTCAATCCGCGCGGCCTCGTGCAGCTCAATCGGGACCCCTTTGAAGGCTTGGCGCATAAGGAATATCCCAAACGCGCTGGCCATGTAGGGCATGCCGACGCCAAGGATCGTATCGAATAGCCCAAGCCGCGAGATCATCGCATAGTTTTCCACGATCAGGACTTCGGGCAGGATGAAAAGCTGCATCAGCACCAAAATGAAGACGAAGTCCTTTCCGGGGAACTGCAACTGCGCAAAGGCAAAGCCCGCCAGTGTGGTCAGAAAGAACTGTCCAATCAGGATCACGGTCACCAACATGAAGGTGTTGATAAAATACTTCAGCCATGGCGCCCCCGCCCAAGCGACGCGAAAGTTATCCAAGGTCCAAGGCGAGAACACGTTCAGATTGACCGCATCTGACGTGGAATGTGTCGCGGCCCAAAAGGCGAACAGCAGGGGGGAAATCCAGATGATTGCCAAAAGGATCGCGCCAAAGCTGTCCATGAATTTGGTCAAGCTCTTCATTGGTAATGCGTCCTTTTGTCAAGGTAGAGAAACTGCACAGCCGCGACGATCCCCAACACACCGATGACCATCATCGTCATAGCCGCCGCACTTGGCGCATCAAAGAAGGCAAAGGCCATCTCGTAAATGTAATAGAGGATGAGTTTGGAGGCATCTGACGGCCCCCCTTTGGTCAGGATGAACAGATGGTCGATCAGCTTGACCGAGTTGATCATGGCGTTCACAGCAATGAACAGCGTCGTCGGCATCAACAGAGGCAACACGATGCGGCGCGTATAGGTCCAGCGGCTGGCCCCTTCGATATCAGCGGCTTCCTTAAGGTCTGCCGGGATCGTCTGCAGCGCGGCGAGGTAGAAGATCATGAAAAACCCCGCCTCTTTCCAGATCGTCACAATGATGATGGCCCAAAGCGCCGTTTCCGGCTGGCCCAGCCAGTTCACGGACGGCAAGCCGAACAGGCTGCCGATTTGGTCCAGCACCCCAAGGCCGGGGGTATAGAAGAAAAGCCATAGATTTGCAGCAGCGATCATCGGCAGAACGGTTGGCGTGAAATAGGCAGTGCGCACAAAGCCACGGGCGCGGATTTTCCCATTGGCCCAAAGCGCCATCGACAGCGCGATAAAGATCGACACCGGGATTGTGATGCCTGCATAAAGCAGGTTGTTCTTGACCACGATCCAGAAGGTCGGATCGGCAAATAGCTCGGCGTAGTTTTCGGTGCCTACGAATTCGGTGGGTTTGCGGCGGGTGCCGCGGGAAAACAGGCTCGACCAAAGGGTCGCGACCGACGGATAGAACGCAAACAGCGTCAGCAGAACAGCGGCAGGCGACAGCAAGAGCCAGCCATAAATGGCCTGTCTGCGGCGTTCAAGATTGGCGTGGGCTGACATGGCGCGTCTCCGCTGCGTGACAAAAGATGGGCCGGCACAAACAGCGCGCCGACCCTAATGGTATCGTTATTGGTAGTCTTTGAGCAGGCGCACAGCGGCGGCTTGTGCCTCGGCCAGCGCTTCAGCTGGTTCTTTCGCTCCGGTCAAAGCTGATTGGATCGCATTGTTCAGACCATCACGCACGCGGGCTGTCTCGAAGGTCGAGAATTCAGCCACAGCGTTTTCCAGCTGGTTGCGCGCCACCAAGGCAGGTGGGAATTCAGCCGTGTAGGCCTTCAACGCATCTGTCTCGTAGGCAGCGGATGACACGCCCATGTAGCCTGTGCCGATGGACCATGCTGCGGCCTGTTCGGGCGAGGTCATGAATTGCATCAGCTTGAGTGCTGCGGCGCGTTCTTCGTCTGTTGTGTCTTTGAACAGGTAAAAGTTGCCGCCACCCGTGGGGGAGCCTTTGCGCACATTGGCGGGCAGTTCGGCCACCCCAAAGTCAAAGCTTGCGCCTTTTTTTACCGCAGTCAGGTTGCCGGTTGAATGCCACATCATTGCGGTTTGGCCTTCAAGGAATGCCTGACGCAGTGTACCCCATTCAACTGTGCCTGTCGGCATGATGCCATGTTCGGCCGAAAGCGATTTCCAGAACTCCAGAGTTTCCACAACGGTTGGGTCGTCGAAATAAGTGGTCAGACCATCGTTGGACATGACCTCTTTGCCATTCTGGATCGCAAGAGCCTGGAACATCCAATAAGGATATCCGGTGGAGGGGATCATCAGGCCGTAAGTGTCGCCCTGGGTCAGGGTTTTGCCCATCGAGATCATTTCGTCCCAAGTCGTGGGCGGTGCTTCCGGGTCCAGACCTGCGGCGCGGAACAAGTCCTTGTTGTAATAGGCCACGATAGTTGAGCGCTGGAACGGGATGCCCCATGTCTGGCCTTCGATCTTACCATTGGCCATGAGCGCGGGATAGAATCCGTCCAGCCATTCTTTGTCCGCGTCCGTTGTTGCGACCTCCTCGAACGGGATAACCAATTCCTGTTCGATCAGGTCATAGGCATCGATGGAAAACATCACCGCCAATTGGGCAGGCTCTCCAGAGGCAAGTGCGGACAAGGCACGCACGCGCGTGTCATCGTAGTTGCCCGAATAGATCGCGTTCACCTTGATGTCAGGGTTTGCGGCTTCAAAGTCGGCAACTATGCTGTCCACCACTTCGGTCAATGCACCCCCGACAGCAATCGGGTAATACATCGTCAGTTCGGTTTCAGCACTTGCTGGTACGGCAAGACCAACGGCCATAGCCGTCGCCAGACCCAATCCTGTTGTCGAAAATAGTTTCATCTCTCTCTCCCATTGTTTTCGTTCATTGTCGTGTCGGCAAGTGGTTTTCACCCCGCCAGTCGTTGGCCCGCAGCGTCGAAGACGTGCAGATTTTCGTCGTGAAAGGAAATGTCGATCTCGTTGCCTTCGGCCATCATCGAAAGACCCGGCTTAAGCACGCAGAGCCCCGCAGCGCCCGCGTGATCCAGACCAATCAGTGTCTCCGCGCCCAGAAATTCACTTTCATTGACAGTGCAGCGCATCCGTCCTTCGCCCTTTGGCACAATCTGGATGTTCTCGGCTCTGATCCCGATTGTCTTGTCGTCGCCAAACCCGTCCAAAACGGACGACTGCAGCAATGCCATCGGCGGCGCGCCGACAAATTCGGCGACAAAGGTGTTGTTGGGCCTGCTGTACAAGTCCTCGGGCGAACCAACCTGCTGGATATGCCCGTCCTTCATCAGCACAACCGTGTCGGCCATACTCATCGCTTCTGTCTGGTCGTGGGTCACATAGACGACCGTGATGCCCAGATCTCGTTGCAATTTCTTGATGTCCTTGCGCACGGCGTTGCGCAGCTTGGCATCAAGATTGGACAGCGGTTCATCCATCAAGCAAAGGCGTTGCCCCGCCACGATGGCGCGGGCCAGGGCGACACGCTGGCGCTGACCACCCGACAATTCGCCGGGCTTGCGATCTTCAAGACCGAGCAGGCCGGTGATTTCCAAAGCACGGTGCAGCTTTTCCAGCCGCTCCTTCTTTGGGACGCGCCGGACCTTGAGGCCAAACATGACATTTTCGGCAACCGACAGATGAGGAAAAAGCGCGTAGGACTGGAACACCATCGACAGGTTTCGGTCCGATGCAGCACTTGTCGTCACGTCCTTGCCGTCGATCAGAATCTTACCCTCGTCGGGCAATTCCAGCCCCGCCAACAGGCGCAGCGTGGTAGACTTCCCGCACCCGGACGGGCCCAGAAGTGCGGTGAAGCTGCCCTCGGGAATATCCAGCTTGATGCCTTCAACGCCCAATTGGCCGTTCCAGCGCTTTGCCACGCCGTCGAGCTTCACAAACGGTGTTGTTGTCATGTTGCATGTCCTTCAGCCACAAGCAGGCGATCTTTGATATTGTCCAGCAAAGGCGCAAACTGCGCCCCCGGCCGTCGGTCGATGATGATCCGGTCCATGTCCGCAATATTGCCGCCCAATGCAGGGGCTTGCCGCCCGAACTTTGACCCGTCGATGACCAGAAGAGATTGTTTGGCATTCTCACAAATCTTTTGTGTCGCGCTTACTTCGGTTGTGTGAAATTCCAGCAACCCGCCGTCTTCCGCGATCCCGGCAGCACCAAACACAGCAAAATCCGCTCGGAAACGCCCAAAAAAGTCCAGGACTTCATTGCCCAGAATGTCACGATCCGGCAAACGCACCTCACCACCGGGCAGGATGATCCGGTTCGAGACTTCCTCGCTCAGCGCCATTGCGGCACTCAGGTTGTTCGTGATGACGGTCAGTCCCTTCCGGCGTCGTAATGCCTGTGCAACGCTCAGCGGCGTCGAGCCGATGGAAACGAACAAGGTGGAACCGTCAGGGATCAGCTCTGCAGTGGCCTCGCCGATAGCGCGCTTACCCATCAGGTTCGTGCCAGCACGTTGATCGAAGGGTGTATTGAGAAATTCTTCGCTCAGTTCGATGCGGCCATGGACGCGGTGCAGCATGTCGCCCTCACATAGGGTATCCACATCGCGCCGGATCGTCTGCATGGAAACATCAAACCGGTCAGCAAGTGAACCAACGGTCACAGCACCCTGTTCAAGAACCAAAGCCGAGATCGCCTCGCGCCGTCTTTGTTTTTTTGATGACATCCCACCCCCACATCCTTGCGTCTCTCGCAACGTTAATCCGCAAAAAGCAACAAAACAACATTTTGTTCCACGACCCGGCCTATGCACTCGAATATTTTGATCGGAAAATTATGAAAATAGGGGTACAGGCTGTCAGTGGCTCTCAAAAAATGTTGTTTTGTTGTTTTACCTTTCGCTTATGGAATTTTTCTTTAAGGTAATCCCCAAGTGCGCGATCAGAAGACGAAATGGGGAAGCATGCTGACAACGCAGTCGATTTTTGATCGTTACGAGGAAGTGCGGGCACGGTTTCCGAACGTCATCGCCCGCGAAGCCTCGCTTGGGATCACGTCATTGCTGGACATTGCCGATCAGGTCGATGCCTTTGTTTTTGACGCGTTTGGCGTATTGAACGTGGGCGAAACGATGATCCCCGGTGCAGATATGCGGCTGGATCAGCTGCGGGCAAGGGGCTGCGCCATCCGCATCCTTACCAATGCCGCCAGCTACGACCGAGAGGGTGCAAGCGCCAAATTCAAACGTCTTGGATTGCGTGTCGAGGACGACGAAATCATCACCAGCCGGGAAGCCGCCCTTCAAAACCTGGGCGAAGGCCATTGGGGTGTTATCGCCGCCGACACGGATCAGCTGAACGACCTGCCCGGCAACGTGACGCGCCTGAAAGACAACGCCGACGACTATGACACAGTCAAACAATTCCTGTTTCTGTCGACAGCTGACTGGACCACCTCGCGTCAAGATTTGTTGGTGTCAGCGATGCAGCAGCGCCCGCGAAAAGTATTGATCGCAAACGCAGATCTGGCCGCGCCTCGCGACAACGGATTTTCCATTGAACCAGGGCACTATGGCCACCAGATCGCTGACCAATTCCCAGGCTATGTACATTTCTTTGGAAAGCCTTTCCCAGAAGTTTATGATCTGATCGAGGCGTCACTGGGATCGCTGACCCCTGAGCGGATTGCCATGTGCGGCGATACTCTCCATACGGATATTCTGGGTGCCGCGGCACGTGGGTGGCGCACTGTACTGGTCACGCAAGATGGTTTGTTTGCGGGCTACGATACGCAGCCATTTTCAAAGCAAGCGCACCTTTTTGCAGATTGGCGCCTCAGCCGAATCTGATCGAGTGGATTTCAAGATGTTTGTGAGTTGAAGATTGGGTTTGTTGATGAGTTCTCGCCTCTCCAGACGGGCAATGGCAGCAAAGAGATTCATATGGTCACTTTCAAATCGTCTTCTGCCAAAGTCGCAAAACGAAAATTAACCTCTGGCGTAACTAAGCAGGGGTTGGTTTGGTCCGCAAATTAGCCTTGAGTGTATTGTTCTTACTGCGGCTCGCATGAATGCCCGGTTTTTCTGCCGCTCCGCGGCGTAGAAAATTGCGCATTTGCAGCAATATTCGTGCTGCGAGCACATGCGACGGGAATACCGAAATCACACAATGGGCTCACACACGCCATTCGCAGCACTCGCGAGCGTCAAATCCGCCCGAAGGTCTGCCAAGCGGGACAAGGCCGACCTTCGAATTTCGACCAAGGCTCAACGGTCTGGCAAGTTACCGCTGACACGTATAGCCTACCGCAAACGACCAAATGAACCTCAA
Source organism: Falsiruegeria mediterranea M17 (assembly GCF_900302455.1). Classification (GTDB taxonomy): domain Bacteria; phylum Pseudomonadota; class Alphaproteobacteria; order Rhodobacterales; family Rhodobacteraceae; genus Falsiruegeria; species Falsiruegeria mediterranea. The sequence continues at coordinate 144,714 of NZ_ONZG01000011.1, read as the reverse complement.
GGTAGGTTGTATCCGGCATGGAGAATGACACAACACGGGATAGTCTTCTGACCGAACTGCACCGTGGTCTTCGACGCGAAGAAGCGACCCGGACCATCCTCCAAGTCATTCAAAAGTCTCGCGATGACGAAGGACCTGTGTTCGAAGCCATCCTCACACAGGCGGCGGTGTTATGTGAGGCAAGCCAAGCCTCTCTGCAACTCGCCAACACAGAGCGCACACAGTTCGAAATAGCCGCCTACTGGGGGTTTGAGGAAACAGCCTTCAACGTCGGGGGAACAGCGCCCTTAGACAGCGGCAGGCCGATTCCAGAAGCTATTCGATCTGGTCTTACCGTCAACATTGCCGATCTGAGCGAAACCGATTTCTATCGCAAAAAAGACCCCATCATCAGCCATGTAGTTGATGTTGAAGGAGTACGTTCTTGGCTAGTGGTGCCATTGCTTTCCGGACCGCAGGCGATTGGTGCGATAGCACTCAGCCGCAAAGAAGTAAGGCCGTTCATCGAAACCGAAATCCATTTGGTCGAGAGCTTCGCAGCTCAGGCGGTCATTGCCATTGAGAATGGGCGCCAGTTTCGGGAAGTAAGAACTCGGCTGGAACGGGAGCAGGCTTCGGCAGAAATTCTTAAGATCATTAGCCAGTCTAGGGACAACGAGCAGCCGGTTCTGGATGCTATCGTGTCAAACGCCGGACACCTCACCAACGCCCATCTCGCCGGGATCAGTTTGGTCAATTCAGAAGGCACCCATTTGGCGTATGCAGCGGCATTCGGCCCGATGTCGGAGCACTTCCCCAAGGGTACGGAGTTTGACCTGACCGGACAGTTGCAGATTGCGGTAACGGTTCGAGAGTCCCGCACGATTCAAACGCCCGATATGGCAAATGATCCACTGTACTTTGAAGGTGATCCAGTGCGGCGCAAGATCGTCGATGAGGTCGGGATCCGCACCTTTTTGACTATACCGCTGGTAAAGAACGCAATTGCATTCGGATGCCTGAATCTAAGCCGCAGAGAGGTTCGCCCTTTCACGACGGATGAAATTCGAATGGTCGAAACCTTTGCGGCGCAGGCGGTCATCGCGATAGAAAACGTTCGCCAATTCCGTGCATTAGAAACACTCAATGCCGAGCTTGAGGACAGGGTTAAGGACCAGGTGGGCGAGATCGAACGCATGGGCAAGCTCAAGCGTTTTCTACCTGCCGCCGTCGCGGACACCGTAATCTCATCCGGCTCCGAAAAGATGTTGGCGAGCCACCGCGCACTACTAGGGGTACTGTTCTGTGACATCCGTGGTTTCACAGCTTTCTGCGAGATCGCCGAACCGGAAGAAACCATCGAGGTGTTGCAAACCTATCACGAGGAAATGGGCAAGTTGATCAACGCCCATGGCGCGGGTGTTGATCATCGCATGGGCGATGGAATCATGGTGCTGTTCAACGATCCGATCCCTTGCTCGGATCCAGCCGGAGATGCTGTCCGACTTGCTGTCGCGATGCGCTCTCGCATGGATGAGTTGGCAAAACACTGGAAGCGTATGGGATTCCGACTGGGGTTTGGGGTCGGCGTGTCGCTGGGCTATGCCACCGTTGGCATGGTGGGTTACGAAGGGCGGTCCGAGTACACTGCATCAGGCACAGCGATCAACGTCGCTTCGCGTCTTTGCGAACTGGCTGAGGACGGCGAAATCCTACTGAGTACACGAGCTGCCGTTGCCGTGGAGGACGACTGTCCTTCGATCTCTTCTGGCGAGTTCACGCTCAAGGGCATACGCGAACCCATCGAGGTATTCAGGTTGGACCGCAGAGAAAACTCGTAGTGGGAAGTCTCTGACGAGAGCAAGCGTTGTATTTGGTACTTTGGGCTCTCACCTGACCTTCTCCGCAGGTGCACGCGAGTTTGTTATCTTGAGTTGCTAAAGTCTGGTTGGCGCTGTGGTGGATCGTGGTGGATGGGAGGAACCATCATGACCATTGCAAACTTACCTGCTATTCGAGCCTGCTGCCCTGCATCGAACAAAGGCCGCATCGTCGGACAAAAACGCCCGCTGATCGCCGAGAACCACCGTGATCTGGCTTTGTTCGACCTTGCCATCGACAGCAAGCTTCGCGGGTGTGACCTAGTAAAGCTGAAGGTTGCCGACATCTACGCCTCTGGCCAGGTCAAGGAACGGGCTTCGATTATCCAAAGCAAAACGCAGCGATCTGTGGGGTTTGAAATCACCGAGGGCACGCGCAAATCTATTCTGCGATGGATGGAGGAGCCGCTGATGGTTGGTTCGGAATACCTGTGGCCCGGACGTTTTCACGAACGGTTGCACATTTCGACCCGTCAATACGCACGCTTGGTTCGCGATTGGGTCAAATCCATCGGGCTTGATCCAACATCATTTGGCACGCATTCGATGCGGAGAACCAAGGTCGCGCACATCTATCGCAAGACTGGAAATTTGCGAGCGGTGCAGCTTTTGCTCGGCCACACGAAGATGGATAGCACCGTTCGATATCTTGGTGTCGAGCTCGAAGACGCGTTGACTATTTCGGAACCCGTTGAAACCTAACCACAAGGGCCGTCTTCACGGACGGCCCACACCTGCCGTTGGCCAGATGTCCATGCGCTGCGTTGCAGCTTCCCCGAACCAGCCGTTCGACACATTGTGCAGCATTTTTGTTGACCAGAAGGCAGCACTGCGGACAAAGCTACCCTACCTTTCCTTTCAATAGATGTCCGCTTGTGAGGCGCGGTTTGATTTGACTCCGCTCTCTTATTGGAGGAGCGTTGTAGGAATGACAAAGCAGGCAGGATGGTACGATGACTGAAATAGCCGTACGTTTGGCCCTTGATGACAGCGAAATTGAAGATGTCCGTGCGCTCTGCGAAGAGTGGTTGGATTGGCATTGGAAAGCCTATCCCAACGATTGGCCGACCGAAGGCAATCCGATGGACCCTCAGAAATTCCAAATGATCCTAAAGGACCTGCCGGAACTGCACGCAAGGCCGCGCGGCGGTATCATCATTGCTTCAGTGGACGGAAAACCTGCCGGTTGCGTGATGTACAACGAGGCTGAAGCGGGTACAGCAGAATTCAACCGAATGTTCGTGAGCGAAGGTGGCAGGGGTCATGGTCTGGGTCGGCTCATGCTGGAGAGAATGTTCGAACAGATGATTTCGGATGGCTATAAAAAGGTGGTCTTCTCGTCGGCGAAATTTCTGACCCACGCAAGAGCAATGTATGATAGCGCCGGTTTTGTAGATATGCCGCACCCCCAAGGCTTCCCTGACGCGTGGCGTAACTATGTTTACTTCATGGAGCGGGCTCTCTAGCCGTCGGAGTGAAAGCTATGCCCGGTCCCCTCGGGTCGCCCGACATAACAGTCATTCGCTACCTCACAGAAAATTGTTGGTCGGGGCTCGAAGCCGCCTTGCGGCAGTGCAGAGATGAACCGAGTTTGCTGCACACTTAGATGTCTGCTTCGGTTGAGAAACCTGACCACCTCGCGGTTGCAGCTAAGGTCCGGTGTCCGCCCATTTTTGCTGCCGTCCCAACAAAATGTTAACTTTTCAGACTTGCACTTGCACACCCTGATAGGCGCTGTGCGGCCGGAATTTCATGCCGGGTACCCCTCTTTGGGTCCCTCCGGTAGCCCTTTCCAATCTGGCAAAAAGTACTCGTTCTCTTACCGATTGATAACATCATGATCAGATCCAGCGAATCCGCTTTTTTCCGACCCATTAGGAAAGAAGGTGCCCCCCCATGCGAGATGGTGGGGGCAGGGGAATGCTCGATTTCGGTTGTTGCAATATGGTGGATTCCGTGGTTATGGCTTGCGATCCAGCCACTATTCGGTGGATATGGGCCTCAGTGTCACAGCACCGGACGTGTCGAAACAGATCAGACGAAGAGGACCAGTTGGAACCAGATCGTATTTCGCTCCTGAATGTTGCTCGTTCCTTGATCGATGATAGGCCGTTTGAATGCGACGTTGTCCTACCCCTCCCGAGCAATAAGTTCATCGAAGCCACCGATGTGCTGAAATCCCTTTTGTCGGCACTGAGTAGAGGAGAACTCGAAGCGAAGGGCGAGTTTGCTCGCGTTCGGCTGGATCACCCTGAAGCGGACCACACGACCGGGAATCCTAAACTGGTCGAGCTTTCGATGAAGTTCCGGGGCAACGAGGGGAGTGTTCTCGGTATTGGGGCTGAGCAGGAACCATCGAAGATTCCGGCTTCGGCATGATGGCATGACGGCGCAATCTGGGAGCAGTCGACTCTTTGGGTTGCTCACCGCGACGACTTTGGTGAGCAACGTTGGCGTCGACTCAAGATACAGCCCTCGGTCCCATTCATGCCTGAGCGCCCTTACGAATTCGAAGAGCTAATCTGCTTCCAAGAGGTTTCGCTTGCTGTGCAGGACGTCCGACGTTGGGCTGACGCCCATAATACCGAGACCTCTAAGAAGACGATACGTAATGAACGTGGTGCCGGTCGGAAGTCTGCCGAAGATTGGCTGGAGGTCGAGAAATACCTGCGGAATGCAATCGAACACGGCAGGGTTTGGTCTAATTTTTTGATATTAAATGTGAAAATTTGAAATTACTCAGACCCCATCGTTAATCAACTATGGAGTCTGAAATGACACTCGGTTCTGAGAACCACACCCACCTGGAATCCACCGTCAGCACGTCGGCGCTCGCAAGTACCCTCGGCGGTGGTGTTGACATCGTAACGACAGCCAAATGGAATGATGCCACCATCTATGGCGACATCCATTCCGAAAAAGCCCAGAAGGTACTAGACAGCGAGCTGGTTACCGGCTTCTCTACTCGTGCACCAAGAGTTGCGGGGGACAAGTGAATCCAGAAGAGATTCCGCCTGCGGGACGGTCTGGAGGCGCTAACGTGCCATCCGGTGCAGAAAAGTAAAGAAGGCACGGCACTGTTCTTCAACGAGACTGAGCTGACCGGTCGCGTCCTGACAACGAACGGCGAGAAGCAGGTCTTCACGTATCGCGGCAAAGCGTACGCAAAGTCGGTGACAGAGTTCGTGGCTGATATTGATGGGACTGACTTCATCGACCGGGTCCGCGATCGCATCTGCGAGATGGGTCACTTCGCGGTTCTCTATACAACCCATAGCTATACGCGCAAAAGATCCGAAAACGGCGATTTCTTCCGCATCATCGTTCCTCTGGAACGCCCGTTTCTTGTCGAGGAGCATGGTGGAAACCCGGGAGTTGCCGCAAGGCACTGGCTATCTCGATACGTGGGCCTCTCGAAAGTGCTTGGCATCGAAGATCTAGATCTGAGCGCGGCCAAGTTCGTGCAGATGAAGTACATGCCGCGACGTGCCAGTTCAGATGCGCAGTTCAAACACTACATGGTAGCAGGCCGAGCACTTTCAGTCGAAGAAATGCCTGTCGAGGAAAACCTGCTGGAGTTCAAGGTTGCCGGATCGACGGAGCGCACGTGTCGCCGACAAACTGGCCTTCAGGACGGCACGATCTGGACACAGCTCGGTAAGTTGATGACTTGTTTGAATTGGGCAGAGAAGACCGGTTTGATCGACAGGGCGCCCTACATCGAACGCCCCAGTAAACCGGCTCCCAATGAAAGATATCTGAATCGGCAGGAGATCGCACAACTCCTTGCGGTCGAATGCGCTCCTCATACCAAGCTAGCGATCCGGCTTATGTTATCGACGGCGGCTAGGGTGACGGCAGTGCTGGAGCTCACCTGGGATCGGGTGGACTTTGAGCGTGGTCAGGTCAACCTCCGCACTGGCGAGGGACAGAGGAAGGGTCGCGCTATTGTTCCCATAACTGAAAGTCTGCGCGTGGCACTCGTAGAAGCGCGAAAGGCCGCGTTGTCCGACTACGTCATTGAATGGGCAGGTGGCCCGGTGAAGTCCATCAAGAAGGGCTTCAGGGCGGCCGCAGTCGATGCTGGATTGCTAGATGTCTCGCCTCACGTGCTCAGGCACACGGCCGCTGTCCACATGGCCGAGGCGGGCATAGCGATAGAGGAGATCGCTCAGTTTCTGGGCCATTCGGATTCGCGGATCACGGCGTCCGTCTATGCGTGTTACAGCCCAGAGCACCTCCGCAAGGCCGCTCGCGCGTTGGAGTTCGACTAGACTAAGGTTCAATGAACCTAGGATCACTGTTTTACACACAACAAGGGCGCCCGTGGGCGCCTTGTTTTGTTGGTCGGAGTGAGAGGATTCGAACCTCCGACCCCTGCCTCCCGAAGACAGTGCTCTACCAGGCTGAGCTACACTCCGACCGTGGCGCGTGATCTATACCTGCAATCTGGGTTCCGCAAGGGGATTCGTAAAAGCGCTGGCGAAATTCGCGCCTCTTGCTCTCTGGCCTGCTGTTCGCAATTGTAGAGTGAAATGCGGAGTGCACATGAGCGGAAACCTCTATTTTCTGATTGGCGGTATCGGCATGTTTCTGGTCGGTATGGAGATCATGACTGCCGCGTTGAAATCTGCCGCTGGCAGCAACCTGCGCGAGGTTTTGACACGCTTCACCACGACGCCATTTCGAGGGGTGTGTACCGGAGCGCTGATGACAGCCATCGTGCAGTCTTCGAGCGCAACAACCGTCATGATTGTTGGGTTTGTTGGGGCCGGGCTGCTCAGTATGGCTCAGGCGTTGGGTGTGATTTACGGCGCCAACATAGGGACCACGGCCACGGGATGGTTGGTGTCTCTGTTAGGGTTGAAACTACAGCTGGGAACCATCGCCATGGCGGTTCTATTCCCGGCAGCCCTGGCCGATCTCTTGGGGCATGGCACTGTGGCGCGCGTCGGGCGGATTGTGTCTGGCCTATGTCTGGTGCTGATCGGCATCGACCTGATGCAGGCGGGCATGGGCGATCTGACCAAGCATCTGACCCCGGATATGTTGCCCGGCGCGAGCCTGGGCGGTCTGCTGACTTTGGCCGCGATCGGGGCGGGGATCACCATCTTGATGCAATCGTCGAGCGCGGCGATGGCTTTGGCGCTGGTTATGCTGTCGGCACAGGCAATCACGCTGGCGCAGGCTGCGACGATTGTCATTGGCATGAACATCGGAACGACCTTTACCGCTTTACTGGCCGCCTTGAGTGGGTCGACGTCCATGCGCCAGACGGCGCTGGCCAATCTGATTTTCAACATCGTGACCTCGGTCGTGGCCTTTCCTTTGTTGTTGATTGTGCAGGGTGGGTTGGCGCAATTGGCCGTTCAGACGGATGAAATGACGGCGCTTTTGGTGTTTCACACGGGGTTCAATCTGGTCGGGGCGGCTCTGTTTCTGCCAGTGACACCGCAGTTTGCAGCCTGGATCGCACGGCTCTTGCCTGAAAAACACCCTGAGCGGTTGTTTGAGCTGGACCGGCGGCTGCTCAGCGACGGGCGATCTGCACTGTTGGCGGCGCGCAGTGCGATGGCACTGATTGCTGAGCGTCAGTTTCGCGCCTTGGGCGCAGCAATGGCACCCGAGCCGGATTACCGACCACTTGCGGCCTTGCAGCCCTGTGCCGACGGTCTGGCAGATCTGCGAGAGTTCCTGTCGGATGTTCGGTTGCCCGAGGACAGCACCGAAGACGAGCTGGCCTATGCCGCGTTGCTGCACCAGTTGGATCACCTGTCTCGGCTGTTGGAGCGTAGTGCACAGAGCGAGCGGATTGCTGATCTGTTGGGGGACCCGATCCTGCGCCGTCCGGCCTTGGCCTCGGGCGCTTTGCTACGTCGGACAGCAGACAACATGGGGACGCCGCGCAATGTGCTTCGAACGGAAAGGCTGGCTCACCAAGTGGAGCAGCGCCGCAAGCGCCATCGCCGGGCGATGATGCAGGGCGAACATGCAGGGCTTTTTTCGTTGGATCAGATGTTTGCGCATACCGACGCCTTGCGTTGGTTGCAGCGGGTGCTTCACCACGTCGAGCGTGTATCGCATCACCACATGGTCGCGACAAGGGAGCTGCCCGCGCCAGATCCATCCGGCGCGGGCTGATGCCAAATTACAGGCTGTCGTTCAGGGCTGCCACGATGGTATCGCCCATTTCCGAGGTCGACAGCGGGGTCACGCCTTCTTCGCCCAGTAGGTCACCGGTGCGGGCACCGTCGGCCAGAACTTTTTCAATGGCCGCTTCCAGGCGATCTGCCTCGGCGCCATTATCGAAGGAATAGCGCAGCGCCATGGCAAAGCTGAGGATACAGGCGATCGGGTTCGCCTTGCCTTCGCCCGCGATGTCGGGGGCCGAGCCGTGTACCGGCTCGTACAGCGCCTTGGGACGTCCGTTGGACATAGGCGCACCCAGTGAGGCCGAGGGCAGCATGCCCAGCGAACCGGTCAGCATGGCGGCACAATCGGACAGGATATCGCCGAATAGATTGTCGGTCAGGATGACATCGAACTGCTTGGGCGCGCGAACCAGCTGCATGGCGCCGTTGTCGGCGTACATGTGACTGAGTTCCACTTCGGGGTAGTCGGCGTGCACGCGGGTCACAACCTCGCGCCACAGGATGCCGGATTCCATCACGTTGGCCTTCTCCATCGAGCAGACCTTTTTGCCCCGGCGCATCGCCAGTTCAAACGCCGAGCGGGCGGCGCGTTCGATTTCGGATTCGGTGTATCGCTGGGTGTTGATGCCCACGCGCTCGTTGCCTTCTTCAAAGATGCCGCGCGGCTCGCCAAAGTAGACGCCCGAGGTAAGCTCGCGCACGATCATGATGTCCAGACCGGCGACGATGTCTTTTTTCAGCGACGAGAAGTCGGCCAACGCGTCAAAGCACTGTGCCGGGCGCAGGTTGGAAAAGAGGTCCATTTCCTTGCGCAGGCGCAGCAGGCCGCGCTCGGGCTTCAGCGAGAAGTCCAGATCGTCATATTTGGGGCCACCCACGGCACCCAGCAGGACGGCGTCGGCCTCTTGCGCCTTGGCCATCGTCTCGTCCGACAGGGGCGCGCCGTGCGCGTCATAGGCTGCACCGCCGACCAGATCCTCGCTCACGTCAAATTGAAGACCACGGTTGTCGCCAAACCAAGTGATGATTTTGCGCACTTCGGCCATGACTTCTGGGCCAATTCCATCACCAGGAAGGATGAGGAGCGAGGGGTTGGACATCGGGGCTCTCCTTGCGTTCTGTCGCAATGGGCCTAGCGTGTGCAGCCAGAGGGGTCAATGTGACGATCCCGGCAAAAACAAGGGAAAATGACGATGCTGACACCAGGAAAACAGGTTCCTGCGCTAACAATCGAAACTTTGGGTCAGGGGACCTTTGATCTGGACAAGAATCATGGCGAGAACGGCACCGTCGTAATTGTCTACCGGGGCCTGCATTGTCCCATCTGCATCCGCCAGATGGCCGAGGTCGAGGCGGCTCTGGATGACTTCGCCGCTCAAGGGTTGGAGGTGATCATGATCAGCACCGACACCAAGGATCGCGCCGAGCAGACGGTTGAAAAGGCGGGTACATCGAAACTGCGCGTGGGATACGAGCTATCGCTCAAAGCCGCACATGACGATTGGGGTTTGTGGATTTCATCCAAGCGACCGGACTCGGCTGAGGCGGACCTGTTTGCCGAGCCGGGACATTTCTACATCGCGCCGGACCGGACGCTGTATTTCGGCTGGCAGCAGACGACGCCTTTTGCGCGGCCGTCGACGGCGGACATGTTGGGCGGCATCAAATGGGCGTTGGAGAACAACTATCCGCCACGTGGGGCTTACACCGGCGACTTGCCGTCCTGAACGGCCAATAGCTCTGTCACCAACAAATCCCAGACCCTGCGAATGCGCGGGGTCTGGTGCATAGCCTGGGGGGCGGCAAGCCAAACCTCGAGCGGGGGAATGCGCAGATCCAAGTCTAGCTTTACGACCCTCGGGTCGGCGTCGGCCACTGATGCCTGGCAGAACCCGATGCCACAGCCTGCCCGCACCAACTGCCAATAGGCGCTTTGGTTGTCGCAGCGCACCGGGAATTGTGAGCGGGTCACCGAATAACCCATGTTTTGCATCGTCTGGATGATCAGATCGTTGGCGTCATAGCCGACAATCTCGTGGTCAAACAGATCCTCGATTTTTGCTGGGTGCCCTTTGCGTTCAAGATAGCTGTGCGCGGCATAGGCGCCGAGTTCGATACTACCCACGCGTTGCGCAACGATGTCGAGCTGTCGGGGGCGGTACATGCGGATGGCGATATCGGCCTCACGGTAGAGCAGGTTTTCGGTGGCATCTGTTGGGACGATTTCCAGTTGGATTTGCGGTTCCGTTTGTCGGATGCGGGCCAGAATGTCAGGCAGCACATGGTGAGACATGAAGACCGAGGCGGTCAGGCGCACTGTGCCGCTCAGGTCCTTGGACTGTCCGGCAGCCGTCAGGGTTAGCGCCTGCATGGCGTCGTGCATCTGGTGCGCCAGCGGGAGCAGGCGGCTGCCGGTGTCACTCAAGCTCAGGCCACGGGCGTGGCGATCGAAAAGGGACACGCCAAGTGACGTCTCAAGCGCCTGAATTTGCCGCCCCAAAGTGGGTTGGCTGCGGCCCAAGGCGCGGGCCGCACCAGAGAGAGAGCCGTGTTCTGCGACGGCAACGAAGCTTTGTATCAGGGTCCAGTCGGTTGAGGTGAACGTATTATCCATTCACCAATGAATACATGATCTGCATCTTGAGGCAATTCATACTGCCAAAGTGAATGGATACCTTCGCGCCAAGCAAAGGAGGATTTCCATGACCAGAACCGCACTTATCCTGGGCGCTACCGGCCGATTTGGCCGCAATGCTGCCGAGCAATTTTGGACCGCCGGGTGGACCGTCAAACCCTTTGATCGCAAAAGCGATAGCCTTAACCTGGCTGCTCAAGGTGTCGATGTGATCGTGAACGGCTGGAACCCGGCCTATCCCGACTGGGCCAAGAGCGTGCCGGGTTTGCATGCGCAAGTGATCGAGGCGGCCCGGCTGAGCAATGCCACGGTGATTGTACCAGGCAATGTCTATGTCTTTGGCGCCGACACGCCCGCGCCCTGGTCTGAGGCAAGGCCGCATAAGGCGCAGAACCCCCTGGGGCGCATTCGGATCGAGATGGAGCGCGCCTATGCCGCGTCCGGCGTGCGGACAATCATCCTGCGCGCGGGGGATTTCATCGACACCCAAGCCTCAGGCAATTGGTTCGACATGATCATGGCGAAAAAGCTGTCCAGCGGGCGGTTCGTTTATCCGGGCGATCCCAGCATTGATCACAGCTGGGCCTATCTGCCGGATCTGTGTCGCGCTGCCGTGCAACTTGCCGAAATGCGGTATGATCTGCCCCGGTTCTGCGATGTGCCGTTTCCGGGTTACAACGCAAGTGGTTTGGAGCTGGCGCAGCATCTGAGCGTCCTCCTGGGTCGCGATGTGGCGATCAAGCGGATGAACTGGTTGCCGATCAAAATATTACAGCCGGTCTGGCCGATGGCGCGGTGCTTGGTCGAGATGAGCTATTTGTGGCGCACGGCTCACAGTCTGGATGGGACGCGGTTTCACGAGTTGTTGCCGGAGTTTCAAGAGACGCCGGTGGAGCAAGCATTGGCTTCGGCCATTCCGGCCTCACTCTTGCGGGATCAGGTCAACCCAAACCAAGCGGTGGCGGCTGGCACCTAGAGCGGTTTCATGGCCTGCCTCACCCTTGGCGGGCCAATATACGCCCGAGGCTTGCACAACCCAATCGCGGGAGGGCAGGACGTAATCGACCCGCAGTCGCCCAACGCCGTCCCACTCCACCGTGTCAGTGGCATTGGGGCTGCGGTGTCCTTGATCCGGGGCGGTGGTGGCCCCGTTGCTGGTGGGGGCAGGGTCTTGCAGGCGCGGGTCGTCAAGCAAACCCTGCACCACCTCGCCATAACCGTCGCTGTCCCACGGATCCAGATTGGTGCCACCCAACAAAACAAAGCGGTTCTGCGGGGTAGGGCCAAGCGTGCCGTCAAGAAACAGCGTCCAAAAGCGGTTTTCGTCCCGGTTGCGCAGCCCGTTGCGATCTTCGGGTCCGTCAAACACAGGCGGCCCGGCTTGCGATGTCAGCAGGTGGATGCGGCCCAAAGGGGTTTCAATTGGAACGACCCAATGCCCGGCAGAGGACAGGCGTTGTATGGCTTGCGCGGCGTGCGACGGGAAGGGGGCACCATCGCGTTCCGGAAGTTGCGCGTCGGGGAGGTCTTTCCACAAGAGCGTCGAGAAGTTCTGAACCTCGGCGCGAACGATTGGATAGCGAGACATGATAGCCATGCCATTCTGACCGGTGAATTCACCATATCCTTGGGCGTCTCCCGGTCCGCCTAAGCGGCCGTCACCGTCCAGATCCAGATCGGTCATCGTCCCGCTGTTGGGTTTCAACGCCAGACGGTGCGGGTAGGGGGAACCGGCATCGGCCAGAGTCCTGGCCAAAGCTTCCAACGTCAGCCCGTCATGATCCCAATCCACGCCCTGTAGGGCCAGAACATCGGGTGAGGTTTCGCCGATGACCGCCACAAAATCGGCAATCTGCTTGTCCTTGCCCCTTTGCAAATCGCGCAGCATCAGGCCGGGACCATCGCGGGACAGTTCTGTGTTGAAACTTGCGATACGCAGGGGCTCGGCTGTAGCTATGCCCGGCAACAACGCCAGTGCAAGCAGCAGCCATCTCATGCGGTTTGCACGGCCTCGGCGTTGGCATAAGCGCGGCGGCGCTTTTCCTCGATCAGGTCTGAAACCCGCAGCATCGCCATTCCGCGCATGATCATCGAGGCAGGCAGGAAAGCCCAGGCACTCATGGTCCAGATCAGTGTTTGCGGGTTGTCCAGCATGATCGGGTTGACCAGATCCGCGGTCGCTTTGACGACTGCGGGGATAAAGAACGGGAGCAGCACACCCAGAACCACGTTGATCCGCCCATCTCTTTGCAGGCGGGATACGACATCGCCGCCGGTCGTTGGGTCGAACAGCGGCAAGTTGATCCAGACGTTGAACGCGCCGTTTCCAATGGGCCAACCGCGCACCCGTACGGCAATGTAAAAGGCACCGACGGTCGCCAGGGCCACCACATACGACACGCCAGCTGCGATGCGGACCGAATTTACGGTGTCCAGCGTCGCATGATTGGGCAACATCAGAACAACCAAACGCACAGGCGAGAACGGGAAATCGACGAGATGTGCGATCAGAACACCCATCCCCGCGAACAGTGTGGTGACATTGGTGGGTGCATATTTGTGTTTGCAGATCAATGTCAGCAAAACCACCATTGTCATCAGCGCAATAAACCGCAGGCGGTTGAGGGGCGGGGCGTCGCGGAATTCGATAAAGCTGGGAAAGGTCGAGTTGTACTCGGCAAAGGTCAGCACGAATGCAAGGATCGCGAGCAGAACCACGATCTCAGGAGAATTCGTTGTGTAGCCCGGCAGATACAGCGCAGGCGTGACCACCATCAAGGCCACCAATATCCCGCGCAAAGCCGCGCCTGTGATGCGTGCAATCACTGTCCGATCCCTTCAAACTGGACAGGCCGATGCGTTGCCGAGCCTTTGTTCCAACTTGATCAAACCCCGAAGGGTCTGTGCCTCATTTTGGCCCCATTTGTGCCGCCATTTGGTCACCCGCTCAAGTCACCGACCCACGAAATACCTGATTTCAGGCGAAAAGATGGCGAGACTGGTGCGTCTTTGCATCATTGGTGGTGCAGAAATTGGGCGAAGCACCGGCGAGACACTAAATGTTGTGGAATTTGTGGCGGGGACCGCAAAACGCAAAAGGGCCACATCGAAATGTGGCCCAAGTGCTTGGAATCATTGATCTTGATTTGAGACTTGGATCAGACCCAGGGACGGGCCTGCGCGGCCTGTGCCTCAAAGCTGTCGATCGAGCCGGCTTTCTCCATCGTCAGGCCGATGTCATCGAGACCTTCGAGCAGGCAGTGCTTTTTGAAGGCGTCCACGTCAAAGGAGAACACCTGACCATCCGAGGTGGTGATCTCTTGCGCTTCAAGATCCACGGTCATGCGTGCGTTCTCGCCCTTTTCCGCGTCAGCCATCAGCACGTCCACTTGCTCCTGGGGCAGGACGATGGGCAGGATGCCGTTCTTGAAGCAGTTGTTGAAGAAGATGTCGGCAAAGCTGGTCGAGATCACACATTTGATGCCGAAATCAGCAATCGCCCAAGGCGCGTGCTCGCGCGACGAGCCGCAGCCAAAGTTGTCGCCCGCCACCAGAATCTCGGCGTTGCGGTACTGCGGCTTGTTCAGCACGAAATCGGGGATTTCAGTGCCGTCGCGGTTATAACGCATCTCGTCAAACAGGTTCACACCAAAGCCGGTGCGCTGAATCGACTTGAGGAACACCTTGGGGATGATCATGTCGGTGTCGATGTTGACGAGAGGCATCGGGGCCGCGATGCCGTGGAGCTTTTCAAACTTTTCCATTAGCGTTTTCCTAGTCTTTGGTGCTTCAACCCGCCGAGATCGAAACCGATCTGTTTTACGGTGCGAGCAATGAAGCTGTTGTCTTCGGGTCTGTGGGTTGCGTGGTAGCGGCGGATCATTGACGCATAGAGATGCACCGCCAGCGTGTTTTCGGTGAGCCAGTTGTCTTCTGTGCAATAGCCGCTGAACAGGACGTCAGTCATGACACCGCGAAGCGGATAAAAAGCTTCGGGACCATGGGCGTGTTTCATCTCGCCGCATTTGCGCAAGGTGTAGGTCAAGGCACGTGGCCCAACCGCAGGTCGCCTGAGTTCAAAGGCTCGCAGCAATCGCTTGCCCGGCGGGGCCTTGGCGATTTCTGCTTGATCCTTTTCGCCCAGCCAAGGGGTGATCCATTCGGGATCCTCGAACCAATCGATCAGCTTGTTCAGTGTCTTGGATGTCTGCGGCAGACGCAGAACGGCACCGTTGATCGCTCCGGTTGGTTCGAATCCCACCCGATAGTCGGCGACCGGCATGGGGCGCACTGCCAACATGTCGGTGTCAATCCAGACCATGTCCGTCTTTTTCAGCAGATAAAGGCGAAACAAGTCCGACAGCATGGATGCAGGCGCGCCTGCGTGACCGGCCGGAGCCGGGTCCCAGACGTCGGTGATCGGTGCCGTGCGAACGCCGGGCGGAACCGATGGGGCCGTGTCCGCCATAAAGAACAGCACGACCTCATGCCCATGATAGGCATAGCTGGCCAAGCAGAGTTTGTGCAGCCAGTTCAGCTCACCTCCAACCCACAGGCTGGCGACGGGCGGCAAGGATTTACTGAATGACATTCATTACCTTTTGCTTGCGTCAGCCTGCGGGTCTGGCCGGTAAACCGGTGACAGATCAGGCCAATCAGGTGTTCTCTTCGGCGCTGCGCATAAAGAGCGCGGCAAAGAGCAGACCAAAACCGTTGAACAGCATCTCGATCCCAAGAAGGATCCCGACCAGGTTCAAGAGCCACGCGGGTTCCGCCGCCGCATTGGTCCAGATGATACCGGCCAGCACGATGGACAGAACGCCCGAGATGAGTGTCGGCCAGAAATACGCAGTTCCGCGCATCTGGAACGACAGGATGACCCGGGCAATACCGCCTGCCATGAACAGGATCAGGATCAGCATCGCGAGCGAGATTGTGCCCTGTAGCGGATGAGCCAGGAATGACCAGCCTAGAAAGAGCATGATCGCGCCCATCAGGATGGACAGGATCTTGTTCCCTGTACCTTCAACCGTAAAGCCGCCAACCAATTGCAAGCCGCCGCTGATGAGCAGCAGAATGCCGGTGATCGCAGTCACCGCGATCGAGGCCACGACCGGCGCGCCCAGGATGAACACGCCAAATACGATGGATAGGAGCCCCAGAAGGAGCATTTTCAGCCAGTCACTCATGTCTCTATTCCTCTCAAATATTCATATTTGATTGGAGCTTACACCAGTTCACGTACGTCTGTCAGCCGTCCTGTAAGTGCCGCTGCGGCAGCCATGGCCGGGCTGACCAGATGGGTGCGGCCCTTATAGCCCTGACGCCCCTCGAAATTGCGGTTCGAGGTGGCAGCGCAACGCTCGCCTTCGGACAGCTGGTCGGGGTTCATCGCAAGGCACATCGAGCAGCCTGCCAGGCGCCATTCAAAGCCGGCCTCGCGGAAGATGTCGGCCAGGCCTTCTTCTTCGGCTTGCAGGCGAACCAGTCCCGAACCCGGAACGATCATGGCGCGCATACCGTCCTTGATCTTTTTGCCTTTGACCACTTCGGCCACGGCGCGGAAGTCTTCGATCCGGCCGTTGGTGCACGAGCCGATGAATACGGTGTCGATCTCGATGTCGGTGAGCTTCTGACCGGGGGTCAGGCCCATGTATTCGATCGAGCGGCGCGCAGCTTCGACCTTGCCACCCTCGAAATCCTCAGGCGAGGGGACAACACCGGTGATTGGCAGCACGTCCTCAGGCGATGTGCCCCAGGTGACGACGGGCTGGATGTCTTCGCCTTTCAGCGTGACAACCTTGTCGAAATGCGCACCCTCGTCGGTGAAGAGTGTCTTCCACCAGTCAAGTGCGGCTTCCCATTGAGCGCCCTTGGGGGCGTGGGGGCGACCTTGGACATAGTCGTATGTGGTCTGGTCAGGCGCGATCAGGCCGGCGCGTGCGCCGCCTTCGATGGCCATGTTGCAGACGGTCATGCGGCCTTCCATCGACAGATCGCGGATCGCTTCACCGCAGTATTCGATGACATAGCCGGTGCCGCCGCCAGTGCCGGTTTCACCGATCACAGCCAGAGTGATGTCCTTGGCGGTCACGCCCGGCTTCAATTTGCCAGTGATTTCCACCTTCATGTTCTTGGATTTTTTCTGGATCAGCGTCTGTGTGGCCAGAACGTGTTCAACCTCGGATGTGCCGATGCCGTGCGCCAATGCGCCAAAGGCACCGTGAGTCGCGGTGTGGCTGTCGCCGCAGACAACGGTCATGCCGGGCAGGGTCCAGCCCTGTTCGGGGCCAACGATGTGCACGATGCCCTGGCGGACGTCGTTCATCGGGTAATAGTGGATGCCGAATTCCTTGGCGTTGGTGTCAAGCGCCTGCACCTGAATGCGGCTTTCCTCGGTCATCTGCGTCGGGTCTTCGCGGCCTGCTGTGGTGGGCACGTTGTGATCCGGGACAGCGATGGTCTTTTCCGGTGCGCGTACCTTGCGGCCGGTCATACGCAGACCTTCGAACGCCTGCGGGCTGGTCACTTCGTGCACCAGGTGGCGGTCGATATAGAGCAGGGTTGTGCCGTCTTCGGCCTCATGCGCGACATGCGCATCCCAGATTTTGTCATAGAGTGTCTTGGGGGACATCGGTCCTCTCCCGTGGTTTGGAAATAGCTGGCAATGTGGTGGCTGGTCGCCGCTTATAGGCGAGCCAGAACCGTGCGGGCAGCCCCAAAGAACCGCTCGCGCAGGCGGGCGCGGTCTTGCAGGTAGATGCATGAGGCGTAAACGGGTGTCATGGCCCCCAGATACAGACGCAAAGTGAGTCTATCAAGGTCTGCTGTTTTCAGGTTGGATTCCGCCAAGTGCCGTAAGGGCACAGCTGCGTGAGGTTACATTGGCGATTCATTGAATTGTCATCTAGCCGTTGTTACTTTAAAGGCACCCCAGCGTCGGGGGGCTGTCGACGCGCAAAAAGGAGGACAATGTCCTGTCAACGCATACAGAGGTGGCTAAGTCCACCGACGGACGGGCCGCAATGATGGCTCAGTCTCAACTCACCAGCGAAAAGCTGCTTGAGCGTA
Source organism: Falsiruegeria mediterranea M17 (assembly GCF_900302455.1). Lineage (GTDB taxonomy): Bacteria > Pseudomonadota > Alphaproteobacteria > Rhodobacterales > Rhodobacteraceae > Falsiruegeria > Falsiruegeria mediterranea. The sequence continues at coordinate 126,997 of NZ_ONZG01000011.1, read as the reverse complement.
TTCTATCTTCTCTCAACGACGATAAGGCCGAAGATGTTGTGCAGATCGATCTGCGCGGCAAGACCGAGATCGGTGATTACATGATCATCGCATCGGGTCGTTCGACGCGTCAGGTGTCGTCGATGGCTGAGAAGCTGACAGACCGCATCAAGCAAGAGTTCGGGTTCACCTCGAAGGTCGAAGGCAAGGATGCCGGCGACTGGGTTCTGATCGACACGGGTGATGTGGTTGTACACATCTTCCGCCCAGAGGTGCGCGAATTCTATCAGCTGGAAAAGATGTGGCTGCCACAAGGTAGCAGCGCCTCAGCAAACTGAGGCGTTTTCGCCCCCGCTTTTCGGGGGTGCGTGACACATCATGCGTATCAGCATTTGCGTGGTCGGCCGCTTGCGGGCCGGACCCGAGAAAACCCTCATTGACGATTATCTGACCCGGTTCGACCGGACAGGGCGGGCGCTTGGCCTTGGCCCTGCGCGCGTGATTGAGGTTGAGGATAAGAAGAACGCGGGCATGGGTGCCGAGGCCGCGCTGCTGCGAAAGGCGCTGCCCAAGGGGGCAGTGATCTGTACGCTCGATGAGCGCGGCAAAGTGCTGTCATCGCCCGATTTTGCCGGACAGCTTGGCAAATGGCGCGACGCAGGGCGGCAGGATCTGGCGCTGGTCATCGGGGGGGCGGATGGCATCGACCCATCGCTGCGCGCCGAGGCAGATTTTTCGATTTCCTTTGGGAAAATGGTCTGGCCACACCTGCTGGTGCGGGTGATGCTGACCGAGCAGCTGTATCGTGCCGCCAATATCCTGGCCGGCGGGCCATATCACCGGGTGTGATTTACTCTAAATCGACAACGTAAGTGTCTGCGTTCCAGCCGTGGACCGAATCGCGGGCGCGAATCTGGACCTGCTTGGTGCCTGCCGGGATCTGAACGCCGCCCAGAGACCTGGTAAATGGCTGCTCGTTCTCGTGGGGGTGATGCAGGACGCGCATTCCCAACTCGTTGCCCTGCATGTCCAGCACCTGCCAGCCATCGGCGTAGTGATCCCAACCGGTGTCCGGGTGGCGGATGGTGACGTCGAATCGCCAGGTGTCGCCGCTGGCGCGGGCAGTGGCTTTTTCGATCAGTGGGGCGTCGGCCAGCGCAGGGGCGGCGAGGAACAGGAAGGGGATCAGGTATCTCATGAGCGGAGCCTATCGTGAATTCGATGAGGGTTCAGGTCACGACTCTGTGTTCGGAGGGAGCTTCAGCAAAACCCTGCGCGAATGCGAGGCAAACTCGCGCCGATAGAGGATCGCGAGCGTGACGGCGGTGGCCAAGAGAAGGGGCACGGGCCCGAGCATCCATGCGGTCGAGGCGAGCGCGAAATAGATTGTTCTGAGCGCCTTATTGAAGCTACGCGCGGCGGTAATTGAAATCTCGGCCGACTGTGAGGCACGAGGCGCGCAATGCGGGTCATCGGGGTCGTTGGGCACGGCGGCCATCAGTACGGCACAATAGCCAAACAGGCGGTGGGACCAGACGAATTTCAGAAACGCATTTGATAAAAGAAGTATTACGATCAGGATCTTGATCTCCCAAACCATTGCGGGTGCGCTACCGATGGCAAGGTCTTCCGCGACACCGGCCAGCCTCTCCGTGTTGCCGAACAAGGCCAGTCCACCCCCGATTGCGATCATCGAAGTGGAAGCAAAAAACGTTGTGCTTTGACGCATGTTCCCAACCAGCTGGGCATCGAATACGCGCGGCTGTCGGGTGATCATTTGGGTCATCCAGTCGTGGCGAAACTCGTCCATCAACGCCGAGACCGAAGGTTTGTTTGGCGCAGGGTTTTCAATCCGCCACCCGATCCAGAGCCATCCGGCAATCAGGCAGGTCACCGCCACATAATCCAGCGGTGAAAACAACAAGGCGCGGTCGATCCAGGTCATGCCCGCACTCTACGATTTACCAGTTGGGCTTGCCAGATCGTAAAATTGGTAATATTATTTTACCAACTGGAGGATCCCGTATGGAAATGCCCACACCCAACGCGGCCGTTTTGGCGCGCAAGGCAAGGTTGGTCGAGCGTCTGCAACGTGTGTTGCCAGAAGACGCTGTCATTCATGACGAGGCAGAGACGCGCGCCTATGAGTGCGATGCGCTGACGGCCTACAAATGCCCGCCGATGTTGGCGGTGCTTCCGGCCTCGACCCAAGAGGTATCGGACGTGCTGCGCATCTGCCACGAAGAAGGCGTGCCTGTGGTGCCGCGTGGCTCGGGCACCTCGCTGGCCGGAGGGGCGTTGCCGACGGCGGATAGTGTGATCCTGGGCGTGGCGCGGATGAATGACGTTCTGGAAACCGACTATGCCAACCGCATCATCCGGGTGCAGTCAGGGCGTACCAATCTGAGCGTGACCGGCGCAGTTGAAGAAGAGGATTTCTTTTACGCCCCCGATCCCTCGTCGCAGCTGGCCTGTGCGATTGCGGGGAATGTGGCGATGAACTCGGGTGGCGCGCATTGCCTGAAATACGGCGTGACCACCAACAACCTGCTGGGTGTGACCATGGTGATGATGGACGGCACCGTGGTTGAAATCGGTGGCGCGCATCTGGATGCGGGCGGTTTGGATCTGCTGGGTGTCATTTGCGGGTCCGAGGGGCAGTTGGGTGTCGTGACCGAGGCCACCTTACGGATTCTGCGAAAGCCCGAAGGTGCGCGTCCGGTGTTGATCGCGTTCGATGACAACGAGATCGCGGGTCATTGCGTCAGCGACATCATCAAGTCGGGCATCCTGCCGGTGGCGATCGAGTTTATGGATACGCTGTGCATCAAGGCCTGTGAGAACTTTTCCAAGGCGGGTTATCCCGATTGTCACGCCTTGTTGATTGTCGAGGTCGAGGGCTCTGAGGCCGAGATCGACTATCAGCTGGGCAAAATTGTTGAGATTGCCAAGCGCCACAACCCGGTCGAGCTGCGTGAAAGCCAGTCTGCGGACGAAAGTGCCAAGATCTGGTTGGGCCGCAAATCAGCCTTTGGCGCTATGGGGCAAATGAACGATTACATGTGTCTGGATGGTACCATCCCGGTGTCGTCGCTGCCCATGGTTTTGCGTCGGATTGGCGAACTGAGCGAACAGTATGGCTTGCCGGTGGGCAACGTTTTCCACGCGGGCGACGGCAACATGCACCCTCTGATCCTGTTTGATGCGAACAAGCCGGGTGATCTGGAACTGTGCGAAGAGTTCGGCGCAGAGATCTTGAAGCTTTGTGTCGATGCGGGCGGCTGTCTGACCGGCGAGCATGGGGTAGGCGTCGAAAAGCGCGATCTGATGCTGCATCAGTACACGGCCGAAGATCTGGAAGCGCAGATGGCGGTGAAGGATGTGTTCGATCCGGCCTGGCTGCTCAACCCGGCGAAGGTGTTCCCCCTGTCTGTGACGGAAACGCGGCGCGAGGCGAAAATCGCGGCTGAGTAATCAAGGTGTTAATGGGGGCTTTTCCCCCAAACCCCCAGAGTATTTTGGAAAAGATGAAATGAGACCAGAGACCGAGGGCCAATTGGCCGAGATCGTGGCCGGATTGAGTGAGCCTGTGCGGATTGTGGGCGGCGGCACGCGCGGTGTTGCCGGGCGAGGAGCCGAGTTGAGTGTGGTAGGGTTGAGCGGCATTGAGCTATATGAACCGGGCGCTTTGACACTGGTGGCGAAGGTCGGCACACCCGTGGCTGACATCGAAGCGGCTCTCGCCGTCGAAGGGCAACGGCTGGCGTTTGAGCCGATGGATCATCGCGGACTGTTGGGGACGACGGGTGAGCCGACGATTGGTGGGGTTGTGGCCGCCAATGTGTCGGGCCCGCGCCGGGTCCAGGCGGGGGCCTGTCGCGATTTCCTGTTGGGGGTGCGGTACGTCGATGGCCTGGGGCAGGTGATCAAGAATGGCGGGCGGGTGATGAAGAATGTCACCGGCTATGATCTGGTCAAGCTGATGGCGGGGTCCTGGGGTACTCTGGGTGTGTTGACCGAGGTGTCGTTGAAGGTGCTGCCGCTGGCCGAGGATGAAGAGACGGTGTTGGTTGCTGTTGATGGGGCGGCTCAGGCGGTTGAGGCGATGTCCGCGGCGCTGGGCTCTCCGTTCGAGGTGTCGGGGGCGGCTTATGATCCGGATGCCGGTCATGTTCTGCTGCGGATCGAGGGGTTTGCTGGGTCGGTCGCCTATCGGGTTGAGCAGCTGCGCGGTGTTGTAGGCGGCTTTGGTTCCGTAAGCATGGCGGATGACAGTGCCGGATTGTGGCGTGGCATTCGCGATGTGACGGCATTTCATGGTCAGGACGGCGATGTGTGGCGGATTTCGGTCAAGCCTTCGGATGCGCCTAGGTTGGCCGAGCAGTTAGGGGCGGATGGCCTGCTGTTTGACTGGGGAGGCGGGCTAATCTGGGCACGGGTGCTTGTGGGCACGGACCTGCGCGCGAAAATGGGTGATGTGTCGGGGCATATGACGCTGGTGCGAGGGACAGGGCAGGCGAAGTTTCAGCCCGAGCCCGCACCGGTTGCTTTGATCAGCGCACAGTTGCGACAGCGGTTCGATCCACGCGGGTTCTTTAATCCGGGACTGATGGGGTAAGACATGCAGACGACATTTACACCAGAGCAGCTGAAAGACCCGGCGATCCAACGGTCGAACGAGATCTTGCGGTCTTGTGTGCACTGCGGGTTTTGTACGGCGACGTGCCCCACCTATCAGGTGCTGGGGGATGAGTTGGACAGCCCGCGCGGGCGGATTTACCTGATCAAGGATATGTTGGAAAACAACCGCGTGCCGGATGAGAAGGTGGTCAAACATGTGGACCGCTGCCTGTCGTGCCTGGCGTGTATGAGCACCTGCCCGTCGGGTGTGCATTACATGCATCTGGTGGATCACGCGCGGGAATACATCGAGGACAATTACAAACGGCCCCTGTCGGACCGGGTGTTGCGGCGGGTGTTGGCGCAGATCCTGCCGTATCCCACGCGATTCCGGCTGGCCCTTTTGGGGGCCAAGATCGGGCGGCCATTCAAGTTTCTGATGCCGGATGCGCGGTTGCGGGCGATGCTGGACATGGCGCCCAAACATATCCCGCCGGTCAGTCGCAATGACGATCCGCAGAGTTTTGCTCCTGTGGTACCGCGCAAGAAGCGAGTCGCTCTGATGACGGGCTGTGCGCAAAAGGCGCTGAACACTGACATCAACGATGCCACGATCCGGCTGCTGACCCGGTTGGGGTGTGAGGTTGTGGTGGCCGAGGGTGCGGGGTGTTGTGGGGCGTTGACCCATCACATGGGCAAGACGGCTGAGAGCCATAAGACCGCAGCCAAGAACATTCACGCCTGGGTGGCTGAGATGGATGGCAAGGGGCTGGATGCGATTGTTATCAACACCTCGGGTTGCGGCACCACGGTCAAGGATTACGGCCATATGTTCCGCAATGACCTCCTGGCCGAAGATGCGGCACGGGTGTCGGGGATAGCGATGGACATCAGCGAGTTGCTTATGCAGCTGGACATGCCCGAAGGCGACGACAAAGGGTTGATTGTGGCCTATCACGCTGCATGTTCGCTGCAGCACGGGCAACAGATCAAGACGCATCCCAAGACCTTGCTCAAGCGGGCCGGGTTCAAAGTGGTGGAGCCTGCGGATTCGCATCTGTGTTGCGGCAGTGCAGGGACATACAACCTGATGCAGCCCGAGATATCGGGGAAGCTCAAAGCGCGCAAAGTACGGACGTTGGAAGCCAAGAAACCAGACCTGATCGCAGCTGGGAACATCGGCTGCATGATGCAGATCGGCTCGGGGACTGAGGTGCCGATTATGCATACCGTTGAGCTGCTGGATTGGGCGACCGGAGGGCCGCAACCGCCTGCACTGAACGCGCCGGGCAAACGTGTGCCCGAAGTGCCGATCTTGCGCTGACTTGCCGTGCTCTGCTGGGCTGCTAGGGTGCCCGGCAACAGCTCGTAACAAAGTGAGGCGCAGATGGGGAACTCGGCGGGAATTGACCAAGACAGACTGCTGCAGCCGCATGATTGGACGTTTCCCGTTCCAATCGCCTATGGACCTGGGCGTCTTGCCGAAATCGGTGCACGTTGCGCCGCGCTGGGCGTAAGCAACCCGTTGATCGTGACGGACCGGGGCAGTCGCAACCTGCCGTTCATTGCGGAATTGGGTGAATACCTTTCTGTTGCTGGTCTAGAGAGCCAGGTATTCTCCGAGGTCTCTCCCAACCCCCGTGATGACGAGATCGGCGCGGGGCGTAATGTCTTTCGCACTGGGCAACATGACGCCATCATCGCCATCGGCGGCGGCAGCGCGATGGATGGCGGCAAGGCGATTTGCCTGACCGCGAACAATGACATTGATCTTTGGGCGTTCGAATTTGAACAGCCCGTACCGGATGTGCCCACTGATCACCCCTTTCCAACGTTGATCACCATTCCGACAACCGCCGGAACTGGGGCCGAGACCGAGAGCACCGCGATGGTTACGCATGTCGACAAGGGCATGAAGTTCTGCATCTGGCACCCCGACTTGAAACCGGCGCTGGCCTTGTTGGACCCGGCTTTGACGGTTGGTTTGCCGCCGCATTTGACCGCCTGGACCGGGGTCGATGCCATGACCCACGCGATCGAGGCCTATTGCGTGCCTGAATTTCATCCGCTGTGCGATGGCCTGGCCTTGGAAGCGTTGGCCCTGATTTCGCAGTGGTTGCCTGTTGCCTACCGCGAGCCCGACAACATGGCAGCCCGGGGTGGGATGCTGGTGGGGTCATGCCTGGCGGGGATTTCGTTTTTGAAAGGGCTGGGGATGGTGCATGCGATCTCGCACATGGTGGGGGCCGAGTACGACACCCAACACGGCCTGACGAATGCGATCATCCTGCCTGTGGTGATGCGATTCAACTTGACCGATATGGAGGTCAAGGCGCGGCGTATGTCCGAGGCGATGCGGGTTGCCGATGACACCCAGGCCGGGTTGGTTAGAGCGGTCGAGCGCGTTTTGGACGATTTGGAGATCCCGAAATCCTTAGCCGAGATCGGTGTGCCCGAGGACTGCGTTGAAAGAATTGCGGAAAAATCGCTGCACGACAGTGCGGCTGGGACCAATCCAGTGACCGTTGACCTGAACACCGCATGCCAATTGGTCGAACAGGCGATCCAAAAGGCCAGATAAGCGCGCAAAAGCGATCCCAAGTTGCCGCAGGTGCGCCCTAATTTCGCCCCACGCCGCTCATACCAATCTGAGACAACTTAAGTCTCGGAGGTCTGCGTGCGCACCCTATTGAAAACCCTTGTTTTGGCCATGATGCCCTTTGTGGCAGCGGCTGAGGATGCGCATCTGCAGCGGTTGGACACCACCCATTCGGGACGCGACTGGGAGGCGGTTGGCCGTTTGGACATCAACGGCACCGGGTTCTGCACGGGCGCCCTGATCGCACCTGATCTGGTGCTGACGGCTGCACATTGTCTGTTCAACAAATCCACCAAGGCCCGCATCGACGCCGCACAGATCGAGTTTTTGGCTGGCTGGCGCAATGGCCGTGCCTCGGCCTATCGTTATGTGCGCCGCGCGGTGATCCATCCTGACTATGTCTATGACGGGGCGGTCTCGACTGAGCGTGTGCGCAACGATGTCGCCCTGCTCGAGCTGCAGCGCCCGATCCGCAACACTACCGTCGTACCATTCCAGACCGGCAAGCGCCCGACGCGGGGCGAGGACGTGGGCGTTGTGTCTTATGCGCAAAGCCGGTCCGAGGCGCCATCGTTGCAAGAGGTGTGCTCGGTCATGGCGCAGCAACAGGGCATTCTGGTGATGTCATGTGATGTGGATTTTGGATCCTCGGGTGCGCCGATCTTTTCGTTCTCGGGGCAGGAGCCGCGCATCGTGTCAGTTGTGTCGGCCAAAGCCGAGGTGCAGGGTGACCGGGTTGCCTTGGGCACGGCGCTTGAGGAATCGTTGGTTCTGCTGCGAGCGCAGTTGGCATCCGGACAGGGGTTCAACCAAGCCCCTCCGCCCTCGACCAACCGCATTCAGGTCGGGCAGGGGCGCCGAGAGATGGGCGCGAAGTTCGTGAAGCCATGAAGGGTTTGATCGCACTGATCCTTGGGTTGGTGTTGGGCGGAATGGCCCAGGCGCAGAGCTCGGGCTTGGTGCGGTTGACGGATCGCGAGGATGTTCTGGGTTGGGAGGCCGTTGGGCGTCTGGACTTGGCGGGCAAGGGGTTTTGTACTGGAACCCTGATTGCGCCGGATCTGGTTCTGACGGCAGCGCATTGCGCCTTCGATAAGGCGACAGGGGCGCACTACCCCGTGGATCAGATCGTATTTCGAGCAGGCTTGCGCGATGGTCAGGCAATTGCGGAACGTCGGGTGCGCCAGATTGCGACCCATCCCGATTTTGTGGCCAACCAACCACCGTCGGCCGAGCGTGTGCGCGTTGACGTTGCATTGATGCGATTGGCTGAACCGATCACGGTGGCGCAGGCCGATCCGTTCGTTTTGCATTCGGGAGATTTGGACGGGCTCGAAGTCAGCGTGTCGTCTTATGGTCGGGGGCGGGCCGAGGCCATTTCGCGGCAACGATCATGTCAGGTTCTGCATCGCGCCGAAGGGTTGTTGGCTTTTGACTGCAACGTCACCTTTGGGTCGTCCGGGTCGGCGGTTTTTGCGCAAGTTGGTAACCGGGGGCGTATTCTGTCTGTGGTGTCTGCCATGTCACAGGCTCAGGGACGCAAGGTGGCATGGGGTATGGAACTGCCTGATATGGTTTCATATTTGAAACAACGTCTGCGGGTTGAAGCCGCCGCGCCAAAGGCGACCGTACGGCGGGTGCAGGTCGGGTCGAGCCGCAATTCGACAGGCGCCAAATTCGTCCGACCCTAAGTTCGACGCTGGGTCTTGAAACCCGATTTCCAACATCCCATCTGAATTTTACCGGGCCGCCTGAGATAGGGGTTCGGTGGAAAACAAACGCCCGTCCAGTTGGAGGGCAACAGAGTTAAATCGCTCAAGAGATGAGGATAACGACCTATGCGTACATTTGATTTTGCACCGCTGCACCGTGCCAGCATCGGTTTTGACCAGATCGCAGACCTGATGGACCGGGTTCTGACCAACGACGTGGCGCAGCCCAGCTACCCCCCTTACAACATCGAGAAAACCGCTGCAGATGCTTATCGCATTTCGATTGCCGTGGCCGGGTTTTCGGATGCCGACCTGTCGGTCGAGATGAAAGAAAATTCACTGGTTGTTTCGGCCAAGAAGGCCGCGGACGAGACCGAGCGCACCTACCTGCATCGTGGCATCGCCACCCGCGCGTTTGAGCGTCGGTTCACCCTGGCAGACCATGTGCGCGTAACCGGTGCCAGCCACACGGACGGGATGCTGCACATCGAGTTGCAGCGCGAAGTGCCAGAAGCCCTGAAGCCGCGCCGGATCGAGATTGCATCCGGAAAAGCGGTTGAGCAGGACCTGGTGGACGCCAAGCCTGTCAACTAACGAAACCTCCCACCCCTCGCGTCCATTGCGGAATTTGGGCGCGAGGGGCCAAGACGGTAATCTTTCCCTCCCTCGGTTATCGTGCCGACCCCGTGCCACACTGGCGCGGGGTTTGGTGTATTCGAGGTTCGGGGGGCTCCCGCCCCTTTGGACCTTTCTGACGAAAGGCACCTCAGGGTTGGGCCGGGCGCCACGCTGGCGCGCGGCGCGGTTGCGTTGCGCCGCTGATGTCAGGGGCGGTTGCCTGAGATGGCGAGCCCGTCTGCGACGGCGGTGAAAACTTCGGTAAAGCTGTGTTCGGCGTCGGGGAAGAGGGCGTGCATCGCTTGAGGCACCAGCGACATCAGGCTGGAGCCGCCGACGTAAACAACGTGACGCACGGATTGCGGGGCGCAATCTGCCATTTGCAGGGTGTCGCGCGCGCCTGAGTGCAATTCCATTGCAAAGTTCGATAGGCTGCGCGCGATATCCAGGGCGTCCAGCGGAGCGGAGAGGCCGCGTTCGATCATGTCCAGTTGGATCCTGGCCTGTGCCGCGTCGGGCGCGTTGGCGGCGATCTTGCCGCGTTCCACGGCAAACGCCAAATCATGCCCCAGCTCGTCTTCGAGGACCGTTACAAGGCGCTGCAGTTTGACCGGCTCTTCTGCGAGCGTCAGCATGTCGGATGCCATGCGGCGGGTTTGGGCGGTGTAGAGAAAGGGGATCTTCTCCCACGTGGCGAGGTCGTTGAAGATGGCATTGGGCGTGGTCAAAAGACCCGTGCCAATGTCTTTGCGCAGCTGTGTGCCTTTGCCCAGCAGGGGCATAACCGTGTCGACGTTGATCGCGCGGTCGAAATCTGTCCCGCCGATGCGGATGCCGTGGTTGGCGAGGATGTTAACCTGCCCATCTGCCCTTGTTTCAAACAGCGAAAAGTCCGAGGTGCCACCGCCGATGTCGACGATCAGGCCACGCCCGTTTGTGGCGCCGCTGGCGATAGCTGCAGCTTCGGGTTCGGGCAAGAAGTTTACACCCTTGAACCCGGCGGCCAGATAGCATTGGCGCAGGTCATCCTCGGCCTGCGCTTCCCTTGCGTCACCGGGACCGTGAAAGTTGACCGGACGCCCCGAGAGGGCGGTGTCAAAACTCAGCCCTGTTTGCGCCTCGGCGCGGGTTTTGATGCGCGAGAGAAAGCGAGCGATGATGTCGACGAAGGTGACCCGTTCGTTCAGGATTTGGCGTTTCTCGTGCATCAAACCTGTGCCCAACACGCGTTTGAGCGCGCGCATGAACCGCCCCTCAAGCCCGTTGATCAGGGCGGCGTTGGCGGGAGAGCCGATCAGGGTTTGTCGCGAGTCGAAGTCGAAAAAAAACGTCGTGGGCAGGGTTTTCTGCCCTGGCTCGATCTCGATCAGATGTGGTTTGCCGTCCAGCAGGATGCCTGCCGCCGAGTTGGAGGTGCCAAAATCAATGCCCAAAACAGGGCTGCTCTGTGCCATGCCCGAACCCCTTTGCCTGAAACTGGAAAGCGGCTTGTCTAAGGGCGTGCAACAAGGGCGTCAAGCGAGGATCGCCTGACGCCCTGTCCCGTGTTTAGCTGCCGGTTGAAACGTTGCCGATGGGGAAGAACATTGTCTCACCCGAGGCGTCGTCGACGCCATCGTTGTCGGTGATAATCCAAGCCTGGCCCGAGGGCAGGATGGCCAGACCTTCGACCTTGTCGAGGACATAGCCGCCGGTCGACGTCAGGTCGGGGATCAGATCGCGGACCAGCTCTTTGCTGACGACAGGAAGCACGCCGCCCAGGGGTGCGGGCGTCATCTCGGCTAGCGGGATGCGATAGACCTTTTTGGTGACAGCGCGGTGGTCATGCTGGTTGTCGCGTTCGATGACATAGACATGATCGCCATGGGCCACGATTTCCGACAGGCCGACCCAGCCGGTTGCGGGTTCGGCTTTAGGGTAGTGCACGGCACCCCATTCCTTGGTTTCCAGGTTGTAGGCGACCAGTTTGACGTGGTTTGCCGGGTCGTCTTTCCATTCCCGCTGAACAGACATCCATAGGGTGTTACCGACCTTCGTGATCCCTTCGAACCCAAAGCGTTTCTCAACCGCCATCAACTCGGGAGGCAGGCCGATCTCGCCTTTCTTGGGTTTGATCGAGCCATCGGCTTGCACGTGGTAGACCGCATGGGGGATGACGCGGTCGGTGCGGCCCTCAGAGGCGACGTAGAATCCACCCTGGCCGTCCAGGGTGATCCCTTCGAGGTCGAGTTTCTGCGCGGGCATGCCGTTGCGGGTGATGCGGATCACGTCGGTGATGCGGGCGGGCGACTGGCTAGGGTCGATCTTGAAGATCGAGGGCTGGAAGCCATAAAAGCTGTCGTTGACCGCATAGATCATGCCGTCCTGATCCGCGACCAAACCGGACAAGGCACCCCAACCGATCAGTTCATCTGCGCCTTTGGATGTCAGGTGTGGGTAGGTTGCGGGGCCATCCTGGTATTCGAAGATCGAGACATGTGCTCGAGGGCCTTTGTCTTCGATCAGGTCCTTTTCGTTGGCCGCGACCAACAGGCCGCGTTTGGGGATGGCGACATATCCCTCAGGGCCGACGCCTGACGGCAACAGCTGTTTCAGGACTGGGTTCTTGGGATCGGTCGCGTCATAGACCCCGATAATCGAGGCGCGCTCGGCCCCGACAAAGATCATGGGAGTGTCACCGAAGGTGGCGGCGGTCACGCTTTCGGGTTCAACCCCTTTGCTGTCCGAGCGTTTGTCGGGGTAGTGGCCGATTTCAACGATGGCGTGTTCGAATGTGGTGCCGCTTTCGTAGACGACGGTGCCGTCCTTGGCAAAGATCGTCCAGCCGCGCGAGCCGCCTTGATAGTCGCCTTCGTTGGCGGTGGCGAAATGCTGATCGTCGATCCATTTGACCGCGTCAGGCTCTCGCAGACGGCCCTGTTGGCTCTCGGTGAAAATCAGCGCGCCGCGTTCGTCGGTGGCGTCAATACCATCCAGATCCACGGAACCGGCGGAGAAATGACTGATCACAGTGCCGTCTTTGCCCACTACAGCAATGTGATTGTTTTCCTGCAAGGTGATGACGGTTTCACCAAGGGCGTTGATGTCGACGAATTCCGGCTCGGGGTCTGTTGGGGCGACCGTGGCCAGGCCGGTGAGGTCGACCAGGTTCAGGCCGGTGCAATCCATGGCGCCATCTTTCAGCGGAACCATCGCCAGGTTGCCGGCGGGTAGCTGGGGGATGATGCCGTCGTTCAGGTCCTCGTCGCGCTCGTTTTCGATGGCGACCGAGATAAAGCTGCCATCTGGGGCGGCGGCGATGCTGTCGGGCTGACCGCCCAAGTCACAGGCAGCGGTCTGGGTTTTTCCGGTCAGGTCGATAGAGACCAGCTTGCCCGAAGGCGCGGTGTAGCTTTCGGAGGTGTTGACACCGACAAAGGCGGTCTGGCCGATGACGGCGACGGAAGTGGGCTCGCCGCCCATGTCCAGATTGCCCAGGGGCGCGGGGTTGGCCGGGTCGCTGATGTCGATCATGCCGATGCCGCCCAAGGGGCTGTCGGTGTAGACCAACGTCATACCATCGGCGGTGGCCGCAATGATTTCGGGCGAGGTTTCGCGGCTGGTGTCCTGACCTTCGGCCATGTTCTGGAACACGGGGAAGGTGGCGATCCGGTTGAAATTCATCTCGGCCATCGCCGAACCGGCGGTTAGGGCAAGGGCGGAGGTCAGACACATCAGGCGTGCGGTCATGCCAAAATCCTCAGTTCATTTGTCAGATGAAGGGGGGATGACCGTCAAAGTTGAAGGCTGTGCGACGGTTTTGAATCAGTTTTGTAAGAATGAAGTCCGGACACGGAAACCAAACCTTAACTGATCACCAAGATACTGCGGCTCTGCCCCGTAGAAGGCCCAGTTCAATGGACAGCTCTGATATCGCCCTGGTTCAATCCAGCTTTGCACGCGTCTTTGCCCGAAAGGCTGAGTTGACGGACAGGTTTTACAAGCACCTGTTTGCCTGCATGCCCGAGGTCGAGCCCCTGTTTCGTGGCGATTTCGTCAAGCAAAAAGAGATGTTTGCAACCATGCTGGCGTCAACTGTGCGCAGCTTGTCGAACTATCACTCGTTCACCCAATTGGCGCAAATCCTGGCCCAAAGCCACGCACGGTTTGAGTTGACCGAGGCGCAAATGACAAACGCGGCCCAATCGCTTATGGCCGCGTTGCATGATGTGATGGCGGGGAAGTTGACCCCCGAGGAAAAAGCGGCCTGGACCCGTGCCATCACCAAACTGACGTCGATGATGGTCACGCGCCCCGCCACAAATGCGGGTTAGACCGCCATGCAGATGTACTTCATCTCCAGGTAATCCTCGATGCCGTGGTGGCTGCCTTCACGGCCCAGGCCCGACTGCTTGATGCCGCCGAACGGTGCAACTTCGGTCGAGATGATGCCGGTGTTCACGCCAACGATGCCATATTCCAGCGCCTCTGCGACCTTGTACACGCGGCTCAGGTCCTTGGCGTAGAAGTATGAGGCCAGACCGAAGATGGTGTCGTTCGCCATGGCAATGACGTCATCTTCGTTTTCGAACTTGAAGAGTGGGGCCAGCGGGCCAAAGGTCTCGTCCTGTGCAACCATCATGTCCTGGGTCACGCCGGTGACGATGGTGGGCTGGAAGAAGGTGCCGCCCAGATCGTGCGGCAGGCCACCGCTCAGGACTGCGCCGCCTTTGTCGGTGACGTCCTTGATATGCTCTTCGACCTTGGCAACGGCCTCGGCGTTGATCAGCGGTCCGGTGGTGGTGCCATTGGCCAGGCCATCACCGATTTGAAGCGCCTCAACTGCGGCCTTCAGTTTGGCGGCGAATTCGTCATAGACACCCGCCTGAACATAGATGCGGTTGGCGCAGACACAGGTCTGTCCGTTGTTGCGGAACTTGCACATCATCGCGCCTTCAACGGCGGCGTCCAGATCGGCATCGTCGAATACGATGAAGGGTGCATTACCGCCAAGTTCCATCGAACATTTCATGACCTGATCGGCGGCCTGTTTCATCAGGATGCGACCCACTTCGGTCGAACCGGTGAAGGTCAGCTTGCGGATGCCGGGGTTTTCGCAGAATTCCTTGCCGATTTCCGAAGACGACGACGAGGGCACAACGTTGAACACACCGGCAGGGATTCCTGCACGTTCAGCCAGAACGCCCATGACGATGGCTGATAGTGGGGTTTCTTTGGCGGGGCGCGCCACGAAGGAGCAACCAGCCGCCAGCGCGGGCGCGGCCTTGCGGGTGATCATCGCGTTGGGGAAGTTCCAGGGCGTGATCGAGGCGGCAACGCCGATGGGTTGTTTCAGAACGGTGATGCGCTTGTCGCGCTGGTGACCGGGAATGGTTTCGCCATAGATGCGCTTGGCCTCTTCGCCAAAAAACTCGATGAACGATGCGCCATAGCCGATCTCGCCCACGGCCTCGGCCAAGGGTTTGCCTTGCTCGGCGGTCAGGATGGTGCCCAGATCCTGGGCATTTTCCGTCATCAGGTCGTACCAGCGGCGCAGGATCACGGCGCGTTCCTTGCCGGTCATCGCAGCCCATTCTTTCTGGGCGGCTTCGGCTTGGGCGATGGCACCAGCCACCTGCGCGCGGCTGAGATCCGCGACCTCTGCGATCACGTCACCGCGGGCGGGGTTTGTCACGGCAAAAGTGCCGTTGTCGCCATCGACCCACTGACCGCCAATATAGGCTTTGGTCGCCAAGAGCTCGGGGTCCTTGAGCAGCGATTTCAGATCGGTAGTTGCGTCCAGCATGGGTTGGCCTCCGGCTCAAAAGTCGTTTGTGTGCACACAATGCATCTGCGAGTGGGTTTGTCTAGTGCCAAGCCATAGAGGATGAGCAGTCCAGAGTAAAGTGAACGTTCACTAATGCCCTTGTCAGATCGTGTCACGAAAGGGGTTGCACGAGTCGGGGTATAAGGTCAATGTGCGCGCGGGCTCTGGCGATGGCGTCGCCTCATGCAGCATGCATGCGCCCGTGTTCTGTCCTGAACGCCAGGACCTTTCTGAAAAGGAGGGTCACACAATGACCATCACCACACCGCGTCCGGATTTCTACCGTTACCACAACGGGGTAAAAGCACCGCTTCCCTTTGCCGACAGCGAATATGAGGCGCGTCTTGCTGAGTTGCGCGAACGGATGGAGGCCGCTGGAGCCTCGGCTGCCGTGTTCACGTCGATGCACAATATCGCGTATTATTCGGGCTTCTTGTACTGCGCCTTTGGTCGTCCGTACGCTTTGGTTGTGACCGAAACTGAATGTGTCACGATCAGTGCAGGCATTGATGCGGGTCAGCCTTGGCGGCGTTCTTATGGCGACAACATCACCTATACCGACTGGCAGCGTGACAATTACTGGCGGGCGATTCTGTCGGTGACGGGCGAGGGGCAGGTCATTGGATATGAGGGCGATCATCTGACGCTGATGCAGCGCGACAAGATGGAGGATTTCCTGAAACCCATCACCATGGTTGATCTATTCGAGACGACCATGCGTCAGCGGATGCATAAATCGCCTGCCGAAATCGCCCTGATCCGCCACGGTGCCAATGTAGCCGACGTCGGAGGCTACGCGATCCGCGATGCGGTCAAGGCTGGTGTGCGCGAGATTGACGTGGCCATGGCCGGTCGTGATGCGATGGAGCTGGAGATCGCCAAGCGTTTCCCGGATGCAGAATACCGCGACACCTGGGTCTGGTTTCAATCTGGCATCAACACCGACGGCGCACACAACCCAGTGACGGGCCGTGTTCTGGAGCGTGGCGACATCCTGTCCCTCAACACTTTCCCGATGATCAGCGCCTACTACACTGCGCTTGAGCGTACGATGTTCGTCGAAGAAGTTGATCCGGCTTCGCTCAAGATCTGGGAGGCAAACGTGGGTGCCCATGAATATGGTATGTCGCTTCTGAAACCTGGTGTCAGCTGTGCGGACGTCACGCATAAGATCAATGAATTCTTCCAAGAACGCGATCTGCTGCAATACCGCACGTTTGGCTATGGTCATTCGTTTGGCGTGCTGTCGCATTTCTATGGCCGCGAAGCCGGGCTGGAGCTGCGCGAGGACATCGACACGGTGCTGGAGCCGGGGATGGTGATCTCGATGGAACCGATGCTGACGATCGCGGATGGTGAGCCGGGCGCGGGAGGTTATCGCGAGCATGATATCCTGGTGATCACCGAAGACGGCAACGAGAACATCACTGGCTATCCCTATGGGCCGGAGTTCAACGTGGTCGGGTAAAGAAAAAAGGCCGCATCATTTGATGCGGCCTTATTCGTTTCACTGCAATCAGAGAACGGGCACTCGCGCAGATGGTGGGGTCGATCGCGAGCGGCCGGTGCGCATTTTCCCGTCGATCATCACGGCCGCGATGCCGGGAATGTTGCCGACGGCCATACCGCCCAGAACGTCGTCCCCGTCCGAACCCATCGGGCGGTCCATGAATACCAGGTCAGCAGGGCGACCAGCCGCCACGATACCCTGTTCCAACCCGCGCCGTTTGGCCACGTTGCCGGTGCCACAGCACCAGGCTTGCTCGGCGGGAAGGCCACCAAAGCTGGCCAGCAGAGTTGCCATGCGCAGCATGCCGTTGGGTTGCACGCCAGACCCGGCGGGTGCATCCGTTCCGATCAGGAAGTCGGCCAGACGACCCTCGGCCATTGCGCCTTCCAACGCGACCAAAGCAGACTTTTCGTTGCCGTTGTGGACAGCCTCGAGCGCACCGTTTGCGTGACGACAGAGTTCGCGAATTTCCTCGTGCGGGATCGATGTGGGACCGCCGTTGATGTGGCTGACCACATCGGGCTGCGCCTCGATCACGTCGGCGGCGGTGACGTGGTGCGATCCGGCAATCGAGGGGCCGCCAGTGTGCATAATCGTCTCGATCCCCAACTCGCGGCACCACCCGGTGACACGGGCTGCATCGGGCCCTTTGGCAACCGTGCCCAGTCCGATCTCGCCGATGTGACGGATGCCGGCCTCTTTGATGCCGACATAGAAATCGCGGTCAAAGTCCAACTCGGGCACCGGCGCGCCGGCGATCACTTTGGCCCCGGCTGAGCGGAAGTTGGAAAAGCAGCGCTGCGCCACCATGGCCAATGCCTTGACCCCCTCGGCATCTTTGGGGCGGCCAGGCAGGTGCACTTCGCCGGCCGAAATAAAGCTGGTCACCGCGCCGTTCACGTTCATTTCGATCCAGCCGACTTGGTTTTGGCGCGGGGTCCAATCGCCAAAGACCGGGTGGCAGTGGCCGTCGATCAAGCCCGGCGCCAGGGCGCATCCAGCTGCGTCGATGACGCGGTCAGCGTCGCCCTCTTCAAAGCCCAGGATCACGCCATCTTCGATCATCAGGCAATCGCTGTCGGCCAGCGGCGCATCCAGATCGCCGGTTAAAAGGCGGCCAATGTTGCGGATAAGCGTGCGGCCTGGTTCCGGGGTGTCCTTTGCTACGTCAGCCATCTTGTCTCCTGTTGCTTTCTTTGGTCACGCAATGGCCCGTTGCTTTTCACGTGGGTCAAAAGGGGCAAAGTAAAGGGTCAATTACGTTAGTGTGCTAACGTTTTATAGCGCAGCTATTCGTGATTCACAACTGTTGTGTCAGGGCAAGTTTTGGGGGGCTTTGTCGTGGATCTGATTTGATCCGGAGCAGGGGGCCAGCGATCTGACCCCCTGAGATTGGTGCATCTATTGGTTGGGGAAGTAATCTTCGCACTCGCCGTCGCGGTAAACGTCCGCGGTGCAGCAGTGCAGGCCACCGCCAAAGGCATAAGCATCGCGCAACTCAACTTCGACCACTTCCATGCCCAGCTTGTCCATCTGCTCGGCCTGATAGACCTCGGACTTTTCGACGCAAACGGTTTTGGGGTCCAGCACCAACACGTTCATCGACAGCCAGGTCGAGGAATAGCACAGCGGCGGGGGGGTATTGTGGGCGGGTTGTGCCGCGTCCACGATTTCCCAACCGTTTTTATGGAACATCTCGCGCTGTTCTTCAGGCAGGCGGCGCTGGGGGTTGTTGACGATCAGACCCGGACGCAGTGGGGTGAATGTCGCGTCGATGTGGATCGGATAAGGGTCACCGGGGAAGTTCACCGTGTGCACGCGGTGATCGGGGAAGTGACGGCGCAGCCATTCGATGCCTTTGAGGTTGGTGGTGAAGCCATGCTGCACCACCAGGTCCTTGCCGAAACGCAACACGTCGGCAGCGTCGAACAACGGCTCTTCTTCTGTGGTGACAAAGAACTTTTCAGCGGCCCACTCCAGACGTTTGGCGTCGCCGATCTTTTCGCTCAGATAGTCCGGGTGATAATCCGCATCCGTCAGGCGCGGTTTTGGCGCGGCCTCGTGACGGAAGTTTGGATCTTCTTCCCAATATTGCTTCAGCAGCGGGCGGTAGTTCAGGTATTCGAACCAGCGACAGCGATAAGACATCGTCGCCTCAAGCATCTCGTGCCCCACAGTCAGCAGCACGTCGCGCGGCGGCATGCAGCCGAACTGGCTGTCGGTGTGGAAATCAGGCGTGGTCACGGGCTGAGAGTGGTCGATGGACACGGGGCGGTCGACGCGGACACCACGTTTGCGCAACTGATCGGCAAAGTTGTCCAGCAGTTCGTTGGCGCGGTCAATCGTCTCTTGCGGGCGGCGACCCCACTGACCGCGCATGTCGCTGTCTTCGGGCACCTTGGCGTCCAACGCGGGTTCTTCGGGGGGGATGTGGCAATCATCGGCCCGGCCCACGATTGCATGACGCAGGGTGTCCCATTCATTCCAGCTTTTGACTTCAGTTTTTTCAGGCGACCAGGCCATGGGTGCCTCCATCTTTTGGGGGAGGCATCAGGCGGGGCCCTCAATCTCCCGATTGAAAGTCCCGGCGTACAGGAGCGTGGGTGCGGGGCGAGAGATCGTCTCTGGCGACGCCATCGCCTGTGAGCCCTGTGGGCGATATAGCATTGGTGAAAAGCGCGGGGAAGACGGTTTCGCGCGCCATTCCCCTTTCAATTCCGATCCCGCTTTGCGAGACTTTCGCTGAATTCAGACTCGTGGGGGATGTAAATCATTGTAACATTCCCTATATACAATGGTATACAAACAAAAAGGGATAGAGCGGCATGTCGAATAGTGAATTTGAAACGATGATCCAGGAAACCCAGCGGCGCGTACGTGAAAGCCAGTCGCAGATCGAAGGGCTGACCAGCCGGATCGAGGCTGCGCGCGACAAGATCGGCACGGCCGAGGCGGACATCGACATTGAAAATGCCACTCTGGAAGACGTTCATGCCCACACCGAGGTGATGAATTCAAACATTGCCGAGCTGATCATGGGGCTGGACGATGTGACATCCGCCTTTTCCAAGGATTTCGACGAGATGCGCTCGAAAACCGGATGGGAGAGCTTTGTTGGCATCTTTGCCAAGGCCAAGTCGGAATCGATGCGGCAAGAGCGGATGCGCACGGCCAATATCGACGACAAATTGCAGGACCTGATCGCCAAGTCGGATGTGATCGTGCAATTGCTGCAAGGGCAGTTGGGTGTGCTCGAAGAGCAGCGCGAGAAGGTGGAAACCAACCTGACCTCGACGCTGGATGACCGTGAGTTCACGGTGCAAGAGCTGGAAGGTGTGCGGGCTGAGATATTGGGCATGGACCCCAAGATCATTGAGCTGGAAAACAAGATCAGCGTCGAACAGGACGCCGCGGCGCGCACCAAGCTGGAAACCGAGCTGGCTGATCTGAACAAAACCTACAACGCATTGGTGCAGGACGAGCAGGTGAAGCTTGCCAAAAGCCAGACCTTGGAGCGCTATATCGAAAAGGGCAAATCCTGGGTAGATTCATTGCAGAACCAGGCAGCGACGCAGATGGTGCTGATCAACAAGCTGCAGACAGACACGCAGCAGCGTGTGGTGCTCTATGATGCGCTGACCAAATCGTTGAAGACGGCGCAACAGCAGGATGTGGCGCACCGGATCAACGAGATCGGCGTGCAGACCGACCAAGAGGCGCAGACCGCCATGGCCGCCATCGGCACCGCGACCAATCAGAAGATGGCCGACATGCTGGAAGCGCATGAGGACCACATGGTATTTGCTCGCGACGTGTTGGAGAAGAAGGCCAAGGCGGATGAACGGTTCGCGCGCCGGTTCGCCTCGATCGTCGAGAAGCACGACAAGAACTTGTACGGCGGATGACTATTTCCGAAAGAACAATCCTAAAGCTGTTCTTTTGGGGCTGTGGCATCATTGGGGGGATGACTCTGGCCATAGGGCTTGGAGTCGAGAGTACGACGGCATCTGCTTTGGGAACTATGTTGCTCGCGTCGGCCCTTTTGGTGGGCTTCCTATGGAGCGTCCAGGCCTGCTTGAGTTTTTTGAGAGACTACGGTTTGGGCGAAGGTACTGCCCAACTTTACGGCGAAGCGCATGCAACGCGCATTTTTGGTGAAGACTATAGACGACCGACAGATGACTGACCCAGCCCGTGACCACGTCGGCCTGACCGACACATTTGCCTCGCGCCGGTATTTCCGCAAGTTCGAGGTGATCACTGTCCACCTGTTGCGTGTGGCGGCGAATATGCAGGCCGAGGGGGCGATCTCAAAAGAAGAGGTCAAGATCGTCTCGCGCTATCTGTCGGGGCTGCTTTACACCTTTCGCGCGCTCAGCATGAAATACCTGCTGGTTGGGCGCGATACGGGGCGGTTCTTTGGCTCTTTGGCGATGGACCGGCGCGATAGCGGCTTTCCGGTCGCGGCCGAGTTGATGACCATGGCCAATGACGCGCAGCAGGCGCAGCGGCATCTGGAAAACATGCCGTCCGAGGTGCAGTTGAAGCACGACATGGTGCGCCAGATCATCGGTGAACAGCAGGTGCCCACGCGGCTGCAATTCGCGCTGTCCCAGCGGCTCTACTACGAAGAGCTGTTGAAGGGAGAGCTGTTTTGGGCGCGAAATGACCCCGAAAGCATCTGGATTGGGACCACCGATGATCGGCGCAGGTTCATGCTCCATTGGGCGGTCTATGACAGTCAGATCAACCTGCCGGTGATTTATCTGATGGAGGTCGAAGACAGTGGCAAAACTGCGCTGCCCAAGGACGAACGCCGCTGGCCCGAGGTTCAGGCGCATCTGATGGCGCAATCCTTGGGTGGGCTGAAGCTGGTGACGATTGCCAAAGGGTTCGATCAGGACTTTGACGATCTACATCCCAAGCGGCTGAAACGGTTCCACGTGGGGCCGATGTATTCCTCGGCCTATACCGAGCAATCTGGCCCCTTGCGGCAGGTGCTGGAGGATGCCGGGGCACCCGAGGGCCAGGATTGGGCGCTAGCCTGGACCACCGAAGAGCTGGAAAGCGAAGATGTGGTCGAAGAGCGCGCCGGGTGGTTTTCCACCGTCGAGCGCGAAGTCTTTGCGCTTGATCCCTTTGGCGGGCGCGGGGCCGAAACCGGGGCTACGCATACACAACGCTCGATCATCCTGCCGCAACGCCCGTTTCAGGTGTTGGCTGAGCAAGATCCACCGGGGTTTGGCGACGTGCGCAAGTTCGTTGTCAGCACGTCAGGGCAGGTGTTGCGATATTGATTTTCATGCCTCCGGCAGCCGTATTTTGAACAAGAAGAAGAGTGGGTTGGTGAAATGAGTTTGACGTCAGACCAGATGGAATTGCGCGAAGAGGATATTCGCAAGCATTACCCCGCAGCGACCGCGTTGCTTGAGGGGTTCGATCA
This sequence comes from Falsiruegeria mediterranea M17, assembly GCF_900302455.1. GTDB lineage: Bacteria > Pseudomonadota > Alphaproteobacteria > Rhodobacterales > Rhodobacteraceae > Falsiruegeria > Falsiruegeria mediterranea. The sequence continues at coordinate 104,710 of NZ_ONZG01000011.1, read as the reverse complement.
TGCGCCCCGGATCGCCAAACCGGTCGCTGAAAACACGGCTCCTGAGCGCAGCCCCGGTGTGGGCACGCGGCGGCGGTTTCGCTCGACTACGCCGGGTCTGGCGACGCGCCGCACTGTGCGGGCTGATGGGGTGCATCTGATCGACCGGATCGAAGCGGCGGATGATGGGGATGCGCTGACCTCACCCTTGCAGGCGACGGTGCTGCATGGTTTGCGGCGGGCGGTTGCGATTTCTCTGGCGATGGGTGAGGTCTATTCGGACCAGACCGCGCTGGGCGATCTGAAGCGGGCCAATCTGGCTGGCGATCTGCCACCTGCGCGCAAGGCCGAGTTCTCTGAGTTGCTGACGGCTGAAGCGCTGATCACTGCTCATGTTTTTGGCAATGCGCTGGCGTACTTGATGTCGTCGCACCTGACCGAAATCACGGTGGATGTGGGCGAGGTTGAGGAGTTGTTGACCGACAATGGCCAGCTTGCCCTGCATGGCGCGCTGTGGGAGCTGGATCAGGTTCTCGCCACCAAGGCCCCCGACGACGCGCATCTGGTGGCCGCTGTCAGCGCCTATGCCGAAGGGCTGATGGAGAAGGCCGCGCAGCGCGCGCAGATGGCGCAGCATCTGGTGGGCTTTGCAGGCAGTGCATGGCGGGTCGAGGCGGATGATCTGACCTTGCGGGGATTCGAACCGGCGTCCAAGGCGAAATCCACCACGCTGACCATGACGTTCAAGAAGCCGACCGAGGTGGTGGGCAACCACATCGCCAAGTATCAGGCGCTGCGGCTATCCAAGATGCTGATGGCCTATGATTTTGACCGCCGCCTCAACCCCTTTGCTGAACTCGGCGGGTTCATCTTTACCTTCATGGGTGATGGCAAGCCGGGGACGGGCAAGACGACGCTGATCCAGATGATGGCGGGGTTGCTCAATGACTACTGCCAGGTCGCGGGCTATCCCTTCCGCTATCAGAACCTGAGCACCGACAATATCGACAGCTACCAGGGCAAATCAGGGCAGAACGCCAAGGCGTTCATCAACACGATCATCGACCCGTCCGTGATCGGTTTCGGCACCATCGATGACATCGACCAGCTCGCGGGTAAGCGGGGCGACCGGCAGTCCAGCGCCGGGCAGCTGGAAATCACGGCGGTTTTGATGGAGAGCTTTGCGGGTGCCAATACGGTCGTGCGCGGCAACTGCACCTTTGGCATGTTCTCGAACTACCCCGAGAATGTCGACGACGCCCTGCGCCAGCGGGCGGGCGCGCGGTTCCTGGTGGACGGCCCGCAGAGCCGCGAGGATTACATCGACATCCTGTCGCTGCTCATGGGTAAGAACCACGACATCCCCCTGGGGGATCATGCTCTGATGGCCGCACAAGAGATCAAACGCGCGGTGGCGGCGAGTTTTGAAGGCCATAATCGCCCCCATGAAGAGGGGCTGATGCGGGTGTTCGACCAGGTGTCGGACAAGATTGGGTCACTGGATACGATTGCCAAGCTGGGCACGTATCTGAAGGGCATCCAGCAGGCGGATGAGCGGTTCACGGGCCGCGCGATCAAGAACATATCCGACGCCGTGAAAGTCCGTGCGATGGACTTTGAGCTGCCGGATGAATGGATGGAGAACCCCGAGCTGTTCCTGTTCAAGGACTACGACACCAAAAAGGCGATGATTTCCGAGCTGCGCGTGCCGATTACGGTGGACATGGTGCTGCAAGAGATCAACCGCTACGCCGACAGCGAATTCCGCTATGCCGACAAGAGCGACGAGGTCGCGATCGAAGCCATGGTCCGCGACTTTGGCCGTCAGGAAGAGGCGAAGAAGCGGTATTTGGAGGGGAAGTAGGGTGCAGGTGCTGATTTACATCGTGACCTGTGCAATCTGCGCCTATCTGGGGAGTCGATTTGTTGTCTGGGTCGTCAAACGGAGCCTACCTGTGCCGTCGGGTGTATTGTCAGCGATCCGGTTTCTGTTTTGGTGGATGCTGAGCGTGTCGGTCAGCTTTGCCATCTATTTTTTGGTGTTATTCTTTGGGGTGGCTGCCTTGAGCCGTATCTGGACGATTCAGTCAGAGATTGGGGGAGGCGTCGCGCAGTTCGGGTTTCTGATCCTGTCCGTTCCGTATTGGGCGGGCCTATTCAAAGGCATCGACTTGCAACTGTCCACGAAGGCCGCGACATGATGTTGGCAACAAAGAAACGGACTAATATCGCCGACGTGAACACACAACAGATGTCTCCGCAGACCAGCGCGGCTCTGCCGCGCAGCCCCCTCCCTTCCCCCCATGGGGAGTGATCAGGCGGTGTGCTCAGGGAGTTTCTCTGTGAATCGGTTCGCTATTTGGCTGATCTACATTTGGTTGTGGTGGCGTCCTGGAACAAAGAGTGACACTGAGTTACGTCTCGCGGCTTGCCGCTATTGGATGCGGCTAGATTGGTTAATCCGCTTCGGGGTGCTAACGACAGCTATCCTGCTAGCTTCGGCGTTTTTGTTTTCTTTGTCCGAGACCTGCTCCATAGGTGCAGGTAATTCAGAACCTGTCTGTGAGATGCGACTGATTGCGTTTTGGTATGCACCTGCAAACGAAGTTGGGGATACACTAGCAGGCCTAGCTGGAGCGTTGGCTTTTCTTTGGTTGGTTTTGACGGTCTTTCTGCAGGGAAAGGAGCTGCGAGCGCAAAGACAAGAACTTCAACTAACACGAATCGAAATGAAGGGTCAGAGCGCAGCTACGCAAGATATGGCCGCAGCTATGAAGCAACAATCAGAGGCCGCACACGAGCAGATCGCTTATCTCCGGCTGCAAAACGAACGCGAAAAGAGGAAGGGTGCTTCCGAAGACTTCGATGGTCTTTGCAAGCTGGTTGAAAAAATACTCGGTTCTTCCGATTGGGAGAAGGTCCACTGGTTAGCTAGGGAATGGGGGGGAGACGGCGAAGTTGTTCAGGAATTTGGATTGGGTGGCCGAAGAGAGGTTTTCTCTGCTGATGACGCAGGAATAAGCAGATTGTATTCTCAAACGCTTAGTCTTGTTACACGTTTAGATGATGAAATCGTTGAGACGCAGTTACCCCCTAAGTACGCGTGTTTTCGGCGTCTGCTTGAGGCTGTCAAAGAGATAAACGATTTGCGACATGACTTGTCACCGGACCGACTGGCTGAGTTCAATGGGTGGAAACTGGATCGAGTGTTAGTGTTCCTTTTGAAGATTGATGAAGATCAGTACTGGTCTGGCATCTCGAGGAGAAAGAGGAAGAAATGAAACGCCTCATCCAAAAAGGCCTGATGTTTGGCAATCTGGTCCATATCTCCAGCCCGGCCCTGATCGAACGCTATAACCGCGCGCTTGGGCATCTGAGCGGCAAGGCCACGCAGTTGAGTGACTTTCACGTCGATATCTCGGGGTTTTCGCCGGAGGTGGGGGAGGAACTGGGTGACCCGCTCTACCTCAACCCCAATGGGGTCAATCGGCAGTTCATTCTGCTCACGACCGAGCAGAAGCGGGCGCCGCTCTTGAATGTGAAATTCTCGACCTCACGGGATATTCTGCGCCAGTTCATCGAGGACAACGAAAGCCAGCTGTTTGCCCTGACGGCCACGGATGCGGTGGCGGGTGAGCTGGTGAACTCGGTCTTCAAGATCCGATCGGCGCGGGATCTGTTTGATCTGAAAAGCGTGGAGGTTGAGGCCGACACCGTGGGTGGGACGCTCAAGACCGCGACGCAATTGGCGAATATGGTCGAGCGGTTCAAGACCGAGGAGGATGCCTGGTTCGATGATGTGCTGATTGCCGATATGATCGGGGCGGCCAAGCAGACCGGTGATGTGACGCGCAATCCGGTGCATCTGAGCCAGGGGACGTTTGAGCAGGGCGCGTTCTGGACGGCGCATTTTGGTGGCATGTATCTGTTCACCGATCTGGACCATCCGGCGGTGATCGTGAGCGGCGAGAAGCCTGACGAAGACCTGCCGATCAAGTATGTCTTTGACTTGAGCGACCGGAACCGGATTGCCAAGTTTCTGGACTACAACGAATTGGCCGAACCCATCGTCAAGGCGCGTGGCGTGGATGCGGCGGCGATCCTGCAGCAGAAGATGGATTTTATCACCATCGACACAGCGGCAAATGCAGGCATCGACCTGAGTGAACTGGGGCGCGGTGACATGCGGCGGCTGGCGCGGCGGCATGTGGATCAGCTGACCGAGGTGTATCATGGGCTTTCACAGCTGATGTCCTGGGCCAAGTCGGGGGGCAGCTGGCCGCGCATCAGCTCGGACCATCCGGCGTATTTCTATACTTTGCGTGCAGCCGACACACCGCACCGCGATCTGGTCAACATGCTGCTGGCGGAACTGTGCCCGCTGGACGTGCGCCAGTTGTTCATCTGCCACAAGGAGCTGTTCTATCGCACCTACGCGGGCTGGCCCGAGACCAAGAAGGCCTATGTTGCTGATTTCCTTGAGCAGGAGTATCAGGTGGACAAGGCAGGCGCGCGCGAGGCGCTGTTTGGCCACGAGCCGGATATGGATGGCGAGGCGCAAGTGGATGATCTGATCGAGCGCGTCGGACCCTGGGGCGCAGTAAGGAGGCCGTAAATGATCGTTATGTTGCGGTTGATGATCCCGCTGCTGATTGTCCTGACAGTGATCTACGTGATCGTGTCGATCTATTCCCGGCGCGTGCGGCGCGGCAAGCTGGAAGCGCATTGGGACAAGAAGGGCATGACCGGCGACCGCGAGGCGTTCATTCAGCGCGGGCTGAAGAAATACGATAGCTCGTTCCGGCGCAAACTGATCCTGGGTGTGTATGTTGTCCCGCTGGGGATCATCGCGTTCCTAGTTTATTATTCGAACTTTATGTGAGGGCCTGATCCATGGCTTACATCAAATGGGCGTTCATTATCCTGTTTTGGGGCACTGTGGTGGCTGTTCTGCACTACACCCTGCCGCAGCACGATATCGTCCGTGTTAGCGACACTTACGAAAAGCGGATCGATCCGGGGGAGAACAGCCTGTTCTGGGCCGCGCAGGATGTGGGCAGTGACACCACGACATCGAACCGGGACGTGTTTTTCATCCAGACCCGCAAAGCCAACGGCAAGGTCATGGTCTATCGCAACGAAGACACCGGCTGGGGTTGGCCGCCTTATTTCAAAGTGACATCGTCGAACCTGCAGGCCGAGGCGGCGGATTTGAAATCATCCGAGGCCGACCCGAAATGGGCTGTGATCCGTCATTATGGCTGGCGGAACGAGTTCATGTCGATCTTTCCCAATGCCGTCAAAATCTGGCGCGTGGATGGGCCCGAAGTGCGCATCATCCCGTGGTTCAACATCATCTTCCTGATCTTTTTTGCGGCCATCGGCTGGGCGCTTTATGTCCGCTGGCGGCGCTTCCGTCAGGCGCGGATCGACCCGATGGTCGAAAGCGTCGAGGATAGCCTTTACGCCGCTGGCGATGCCATCGACGAAAAGCGGGGCCGGTTCCGAAAATGGCTGGACAGTTGGAAGTCCTGACAGGTTGATCCCAAGCGCCACGGCCTTCCGTGGCGCTTTTTTCATGTCGGTGAGGTGGTTGAAACAGGTCGTGGCTTACATATCTTCTGTATATTGTCTCATATGACAGTAATTAGGAGAGTGATTATGCCCGTTTTGAGTTTCAACAAATCCATGCGTACCGTTTTTGCGGCTTCTGTGGGCGTGGCCCTGTCGGCGCAAGCGGTTCTTGCCGACAAGGTCGAGGATGCAAAGGCGTTGGTGGACAGCTTCTATTCGAACCTGATCCGCGAGAACTATCCACCGATGATCAACATGTTCATGCCAAATGCGACGGCCCAATACACGACCAAATACGGCTATGGGCTGCCTGACGACGTGTTCAACTTCACCCCTGAAGAAGTACAAGCCTATGCTGATATCGAGATTCCCGAAGAGTACCTGGAATACTTCAAGGACTACAACGAACTGGACCGCAGCTATTCCATTTTGAGTGTCCAAGAGAGCGGAGAAACCGTCACGATCACAGGTCAGGCCGTGCAAAGCTATGAGATGAAGAACTACAAAGGTCAGAACATTCAGACCGACACCTTTGTCGTCAAATTCCCCGAGGGCGTCGAAACGCCGTTGATCGCGGATTACAAGGGAGTGCTGACGTTCAAGTAGGGGTTTGGATCAGTCAGCAAACAAATGGTCGGTCTGCGCAAGGCGCAGTCCTTGCTCCCATGAGATCGACAAGAACTCGGACAGTTTTTCGGCGTTTTCCTCGGGTTGAGCTGACTCGCGCATGCGCACGTAGCGGGCAAAGCCTGCGTCGCGGATGCGGTCGCCCTCATATGCCAGATCGTTGCGGATCGTGGGCAGCAGACGTTCCAGCGTGGCTTGCGGGGTGCGTTCGCCTGCAAGCCCCACGCGGTGCGCATGACCGATCAGGTATTCGTCGGTGAACTTGCACTCGATCTCTAGCATGCGGGTGATCGATCGGTCCGAAAAGAAGTCGTGCATCAGGTCAAGGTTTGACGGATCCATGCAGATGATCAGCCGATCGGTGTCATAATATTCGAACAGCATCCGCATCAGTGCGCGGCGGTGACGGGTGCGCTTCTCCAACGTCGCCTGAATGCCGCCGAGGTCCGGTAACGGCGCGCTTTCTTCATTGAACAGATATTCGATGGTTGGCACATTCATTACATGCCGCATGTGTTCCAGCAGTCGCTTGGCCACGTGCCATTTCTTGCACACCACGATCATCAACTCGCGCTCTCGACCCAGAGAGCTTTCGGTCTCCCAAAACCGCATGCCGAACCGGCGGCCGATCCGGCCACGTCCGGTCAGGAACTTGAACAGGCTGCGCCCCTCGTTCGAGATCTGGAACTGCACGTCATAGGCCGCGTAAAGGCGACCCAGCCGCGATTTGAGCTCTTTTGCTTCGGGGCTGATCTTGCGTGCGAACAGGAAATCCTGACTGAGCAGCAGGTCGTAGTGGTCATTGTAAAAGGTGACCGGCATCCCGTAGTCAGAGAACATTAGAAAGGTCAGCGTGCGGCTGTCGATCTCGTCCTCGGGGATAAGGTGACGCACAAGGGTTTGAAAGAACGTCTCGTCCGGAATCCATGTGGTGGCAAAAAACCGCATGACATCACGGCGGGTTCGGGTGAACTCCAGAATCCATTCGACCGTGCGGCGGCGCAGACACCACCATTGGCTACCGATCATGATCTGGATGTCGTGGGGAATCTCGCGTGTCCAACCCAACCGCTTTTGCAGGTTGAACATGGCATAGAAACGCTTTTTCTGGGTCCGTTCGTTGAACCAATGGCGATAGATCAGCCGTTCTTCTTTCCAGCCGGTCTTGATCCAGTCGCTTTCAAAGTAGTCAAAGCTTTCGACAAAATCCTTGTCGTTGTTGTCCAGAAACTGATGCGCGTATTCGGCTGTCTTGATGGCCATGCAATCGCCCGATAGCATGTAGAAATGTGTGGCGCGTGGAAACTCGTCGGCTGCCGCCTCGATCGCATAGAGCGTGGCCTGAACAAGGGACCATTCCCCCCAACCGCATTTGATGCGCTTGCGGGCAAATGTGACATTTGGGTTGTCAGACAGGGCCGTTTTGATTTTGCGAAAATGCTCTGACTTGGCGCTGGCATCAAAGTGGATCGCCATGTAGTCGCCGGCCGCAGTGAGCCGCTCGGCCTGCATGATGATGGCATCCGGATCCTTGTGGCACAGCAAGATGTAGGCAATTTTTGCCATATTGGAAACGATGAACCCTTGTTTCTGCCCTTTGTTTACCCTGTTAAAGGTGAAGACCGATTGAATAAACAGGGTTTATTTGGTTTTTTGAGGCAAAGACGCCTGTGGCTTAAGCTAGGGCGAAACGGGGTACGGAGGCAAGGCAGATGGGTTTTCCAGGCACCTGGATGACGGAAAGTGAAAGTGTTGTGTATCGAGTGGTGCCAAAATGTGCCTGCTCGACCATTGGTCAGATCATGTATTACTCGGATCATGGCGAGTTCTTTGATGGGGACATTCATGACGCCAAAGGGGGAATGCACAAATGGGCATTGGACGAAAGCCAGGGGCCCATCACACGCAATGTACAGGCGCACAAGTCATACGCGTTCACCTGCGTGCGCAACCCCTACACACGGATTCTGTCGTCGTTCTTTGACAAGATTTGCGGCATCCAGCGCAACGGCAAGCGGTATCGTGGCAATCTGGTGCCTACGCTGATCTACAAATACGGAATCGAAGTTGGCGGCGACGACGGCAAGCAGGAGTTCGATCAGATCAAGAGCTTTCGCCGGTTCCTGCTCTTTGCCCGTGACACGATCCGCTGGCGCCGCCCGATGGACCCGGACATTCACTGGTCCGCGATGTCCGGCCATGTCTCGACCTTCATCGCCAATGGTGGTCGCTATGACAACATTGTTTGGACGGAACAGTTCAACGACGGCATGCAGGACGTGCTGAACCACATCGAAACCCCGGTGAAAGTGGATCTGGGGCAGATCCCCAGGTTCAACGAATCCGAAGGTCACGGACCCAAACGCGCTCACCCGGTCGAGGATTACTTCGACGACCTGTCGATGCATCTGGTGTACGAGATCTACAAACGGGATTTCGAGCTGTTCAAATACGACTTCGAAAATCCCGCCAACAAAATGCCGGTTGATCAAATCGACCTGGATGAGGTGCACGCCAAGCTGTCGTGACAGCTTGCGCCTGGATCAGACGCGCCGTGCCACCAGATATCGGCTGGGGGGCGCGGCCGGATAGTTGCCGGTTTCGATGATCTCGAACCCGGCGGCCGATACCTCGCGTTCCAGTTCTTCGATCGTAAGGGAGCGTACAAAAGGCGCTTTACCGATCATCTGCATCAGCGGAATGGCCAGTTTCATGATCCGCAGGCGCAGGGGCAGGCCCTTGGCGTTCAAGCAGACGGATTTCGAAATGAAAAGCCCACCCGGTTTGACCATCTGATGAATGCGCTTCAAGTCCTGGGTAAGATTGGGCAGCAGATGAAGCAGGTTCAGGGCCAGCACTGTATCATAAGACGCGCCCGCCAACTGCGGATCAGATACATCCGCTGCAATGAACTCCACATTGGTCACTCCTTGATCGGTGGCCTTGGTTCGGCCGATTTCGGTCATCTTCGGGGACAGATCGCTGGCGACGTAACGTGCAACGCTGGGGGCCAGCAGCAAGGCGGTTGATCCGGTGCCCGCGCCCAATTCCAGAACATTGTCTTCCGCGCTCAAATAGGACCGGGTGCGCTCCAGCGAGTATTCATAAGCTTCGACGTCTTTGATGGGGGATTTGGCATAGCGTTCGGCAATGCCATCCCAAAATGCAGTCGCTTGGGTCATAGTGCGATCTCCTTTGTGCGAGTGATAACTCATGCGAAAACCATTGGTGAATTGCCCAAAACCGTTCACCTGCTATACACAAACGCATGAATTGGCAGGGTGTCTCATTTGACTGGTCCCATGTGCGGGCCTTTCTCGCGACGGCGGAAGAGGGATCTTTGTCTGCCGCGGCACGTGTCTTGCGCCAAACTCAGCCCACTGTCGGGCGCCAGATTGCGGCTTTGGAACAAGCCTTGGGCGTGACGCTTTTTGAAAGGTCTGGCCGCTCGGTGGCGCTGACCGAGGCGGGGCGAGAGATGCTGAGCCACGCCAATTCCATGCGCGAGGCAGCGATGCACCTGTCATTGGTGGCCAGTGGTCAATCGCAGTCTATCGACGGCACCGTGCGCATCACCGCGTCCGAGGTGTTTTGCACCCATGTCATGCCTCACGTGTTACTGCGCCTGCGCGAGGTCGCCCCCAAGCTTGAGGTCGATGTGGTATCGGCGGATGACCTGCGAGACCTGCAGATGCGCGAGGCGGATATCGCCATCCGTCATGTCCGCCCCGAACAGCCCGAGCTCTTTGCGCGACTGGTAATAGAGACGACGGCGCACCTCTATGCCGCACCCGGTTATCTGGCCGAACGGGGACGACCCAATTCGGTTGCGGACCTCGCCCGTCACGATTTTATCTCATTCGGGGATATTTCGCGGATGATCGAGTTCTTTGCCGAGCAAGGTGTCCAGCTATCGTCCGAGAACTTTCGCATGGGGTCGACATCGGGCAGCGCCGCCTGGGCCATGGTCGAGCAGGGGTTGGGCCTTTCGCTGATGGCAGATCAGGTCGCGCGGCGCTGTCCTAGTGTAGAACGGGTGGTGAGCGCATTGGAGCCGGTGCGCTTTCCGATCTGGCTGGCCACCCACCGTGAGTTGCACACCTCGCGCCGCATACGGTTGGTGTTTGATCTGCTGGCTGATTTCCTGTCCAAGGACGCGGCGTAAATCGTCGTTCTCTTGTCAGCCCGGTCTGGGCGAGGTACGGCGCTTAGCAGATCAATCAGAGCAGTTATCATGTCCGAGTTCATTTCCACCCTCAGTTGGCCCGACGCCATTGGCACGCTTGGCACCCTGATCATTGCGTTTGCCTATTTCGCCACCCAGATGCGCTATTTGAACTCGGACGACCTGATGTTCCCGGTGGTCAACCTGTTGGGGGCGCTGTTGTTGATCTATTCGCTCAGCCACAACTTCAACCTCGCTTCAATATTGATGGAAGGGTTCTGGATCATCATCAGCGTCGTGGGAATTGTTCAGAACCTGCGCGCGCGCCGCTCAGGCTGATTTTCGGTGCAAGACCCGCTTGCGCCGGGACGCTTGCGCGCCTAAATCTGGCCCCCATGGCCAAACAAAAGACAGATCCGAACTACAAGGTGGTTGCCGAGAACCGGCGGGCCCGCTTCGACTATGCAATCGAGAGAGATCTCGAATGCGGCATCATGCTCGAAGGGTCCGAGGTCAAGTCGATGCGTGTCGGCGGAACCAATATTGCCGAAAGCTATGCCACGGTGGATGATGGCGAACTGTGGCTCGTGAATTCCTACATCGCGCCTTATGAGCAGGCCAAGATGTTCAAGCATGAGGAACGGCGGCGGCGTAAATTGCTCGTCTCGCGCAAGGAACTGTCGGATTTGTGGAATGCTACGCAGCGCAAAGGGATGACCCTGGTGCCACTGGTTCTGTATTTCAATCACCGCGGTCGGGCCAAGATCAAGATCGGCATCGCCAAGGGCAAGAAGAACCACGACAAGCGCGAAACCCAGGCCAAGCGCGATTGGTCGCGTCAGAAACAACGTCTGCTCAAGGATCACGGCTAACCGGCAAGACTGGCCGGGAATTCCGGACTTGTTTCGCCGCCTGGCCAAGGGCAGTGTACCTGCATTTTGCAGGTCATTTACTTATGCATATTTCCAACCGGGCAGAACCGTCACGGCCCCCGGATCAGGACGATGATGTTCTGGACCGAATTTATGACGTCGCCCTAAACCCCGACCGTTTCGAAGAACTGGTGGATTTCTGGCAATCCCACTTTGGCGCAGCAGCTGTTGCGATGGACGTCCCCTATTTGGGGCGGCACATGGACCGGGCCGAAGAGTTCCTGGAGCGTCTGGACGATCCGATGGGCGAACTGACCACCGTCCTGAGCCGTTTTGAGCAGGTCGCCGCATTTGCGATCGGCGCGGATCTCAGAGTGATGCAAGTCAATGAAGCAGCCCATCAAAAGTTTGCATTGACCATTGGGTCCAGTGTCAAGCAACTGCCGTTTCACATTGGTGATTGCGACGTGATTCAGCACCGGGTGCAGCGATTGTTCAAATCTGGTGACCCTCAGGGTTGTCTGTTGCGGGTGCGTGGGGCGGACAAGGGCCAGATTGTCGTCGTGCAGTTGGTTCCGATCCACACTGCGCAGCATGAGCAGTTGGCTCTGGTTACGACGACGATGCTGGCGTGGCCCATTGGCGTCGAACGTGCCCTGCGCGCGGCTTTTGGGCTAACCACGGCCGAGGTTGAAATTGCCCGGCACCTTACGATGACAACCAGCCTGCAAGAAGTCGCTGATTTGCGTGGACGGGCCATTGCGCTGGTGCGAACCCAGTTGAAGACGATTCTGCACAAGACCGAGACCAAATCTCAGGTCGAGCTGGTGCGGCTGGTTCTGCCCATAACGGCTTTGGCGCCGCCTGCATCGCCGACTTTGGAAACTAACCCGCAGTTCCAGATGCTCGCCCTGCCGGACGGGCGTCGGTTGCAATACCGGACGTTTGGCGCCCGCTCGGGTACGCCATTGGTCTTTTGGCCTTCGGACTACGGCTTTCACGTCTGGCCCAGCCAGGCCGAGGTGGCAGCGATCCGCATGGGGTTGCGGGTCATCGTCCCTGTTCGAGGGGGCTATGGCGCGTCTGACCCGATCCCTGCCGACGTGGATGTGACGCAGGCCATTGTTCAGGATGTGGCCCATCTGTTGGACGAGTTGCAGATCGACAAATGCGCGCATATGGCCATCGGTATCGACTTTGTGCTGGCACTGCGTTTTGCCGAGCAATTCCCGCACCGGTCACGCGCGATTGTCGCCTTTTCTGGGGTTTTGCCTGTGCATGGGGATATGCAATTGGCGCGCATGGACAAATGGCATCGCTTCATTCTGGCGACAGCGCATTTCTCGCCCCGATTGCTGCCGTTCATTGTCAAAGCGGGCTTCCTGATGGCGCGTCGTCAAGGCAAAGAGGCTTTTGTGCGCGCCGTGTTTGGTGGCTCGCGGGCTGATATGGACACGTTCGCCAATCCGGGCGTGCGGCAAGCGATCTTGCAGGGAACGGATTTGACCCTGTCCCAGGGTCATTCCGCGCATGAGATGTTCGCACGGCTGACGGCTTATCAGATGACCCAGGATTGGGGGCGATGGTTGACCTCTGTTCGCGGTACGGTTCCGATTTCGTTTCTATGCGGTCTGCAGGACACCCAGGTGCCGCGAGAAACCTTGGCCGAATATCAGCGGGCCTATCCTTGGATTGATTTCCAGCTTTTTCCTGATGCCGGACGTTTGGTGTTCTTTCGCCATTGGCGGGTGGCGCTTTCCAAGGTGGCGGCTTCCGAAAAGTGAGGCCCGTACCCCATTTGGGATATGCCAACTGACTTGGATTTTCGCAAGGTTGGCGGGCATTTTATAGGTATTGATATGATTGGCTTTGAATATTGGTTGGACGTCGACGTGCTGTGTCGCGTCGCCGGAGTTTTTGGATTTTTCAGCTACATCGGCGGATTTGCAGCGTTGCAACTGCAATGGATCAATGGCGAGGGGCTGCTCTATTCGGCAAGCAAGGTCGCAGGCGCGGTGCTGGTGCTGATCAGCCTGACGGTCGACTTCAACCTGTCTGCGGCGCTGATCCAGGTCAGCTTTCTGGGCATCGGCGTCGTGGGGCTGTGTTTGCGGTACCGACGTGCCACCAAACGGGATTGGTATGGGTCGGGGCAGCAATGATCTCCCAGTGGAAAGAGGGGCGGCAATTGGGCCGCCCCGCCGGTGTCAGAAGGTGCGCTTGATGTCGGTATAGGCCCCGCGCAGTTGCAGGGTCACCGTCAGTGGTGCACTGGTGCGATTGCGAAAGAACCAGCCGTGGTTGCCGGTAAAGGCGGCGTCGATGGTTCCTGTCTCACTCTCCACTCCGCGGCCCTTTTTGTACGAGATCGACTTGCCACTGCCATCGCCATGCAGGTCATAGTTCACGCGCCCGTCTGAGGTGTACCAGCGATATTCGGCACTTGCCCCTTGGTCCATCACCAGTTTCCATTCGGCGCCTTGGCCTGGCGTCAGCTCAAAGCTCAGCTCGTCCTGCCAAACCTCGGCCTCTTGCGCGTGGGCGGCAGAGATGAACACGTCTAATAGGTGCGATTGATCCTGCTCGGCGGCTTGACGGTCTTGCTCCGCTTCATCCGCCAGCTGTGATTTGATCTCTCCCATCTCGGTCAGGCCCAGAACACGCCCCAATCGGGTGAGGTCGATGCCGTATTCGGCAGGCAAGACGATGGCGATCAGGACGACTGCGGCCGCTGCTGCAGCGATGATGGTGGATTTCAGCAGTTGTGCGCTGCTTGGCAGCTCTGCGGGATTGGGTTTTTCTGCGTTGTACATTGGATATCTCGATGTTCGGGTTAGGAAGACAGGACAAGACCGGTGAGCTGGTAGCCCATCAGGACAAACCCGGCGGTCATCATCACGACGTTGGCGGTATAGGCATGGATCCAAAAGCTGGCACTGCGACGCCAGTAACCCATGACAATCAAGATCAGCGACAAGGCCAGAACCTGCCCGATCTCGACCCCTACGTTGAAGGCCAGCAGGTTGGGCAACAGCCCGTCCTGCGCGATGTCGTAGTCCAGGATTTTGGTGGCCAATCCCAGCCCGTGGAAAAAGCCGAAGATGAGCGTGGCCAACTTGGTGTTGGGCTGAAACCCAAACCAGCGCTGATAGGCGCCCAGGTTGTCCAGCGCTTTGTAGACGACAGACAGGCCGATGATGGCGTCGATCAGATAGGCGTTGACGTTCCAGCCGAACCAGACGCCCAACAGCATGGTTGTGGAATGCCCAAGGGCAAAGAGGCTGACATAGATGGCGACGTGCTGCATCCGATAAAGGAAGAAGACGACACCGAACAGAAACAGGATATGGTCGTATCCCGTCACCATATGTTTGGCGCCCAGATAGGCAAAGGGGATCAGTTTGACGCCCCAGATTTCCTGAATGTAACCGGCATCACCCGGGGTCACGTTATGGGCGGCGGCTGTGCTTGCGCTGATCCACAGCGCGGCCAAGCCCAGCAAGGTCGCAATGACGCGCGAACGCCATCCAACCCCACCAAGGGGAATAGAAGTCATGATATGCTCCAAGAGAGTGTGTTGAGGTTTCGATAAGGGAAACGTCAGGCTCTTGGAGGCCGCTCCAGCGTTGGCCGCAAGTTCCACGCCACCAGGGGCGGGGTCATCAGGGTTTCTTTGACACGGGGAGAGATGGGTGCAGACATGTCATCTAGGATGGCCATCACCGGGTTGTGGTCGTGATCGGCAACGTCATGGCTGTGACCGTGCGCCGACCACAGGATGTCTGCCACCGGGTCATGGGCATGTCCGTGATCTTTGATCTGCGCCGCGAGTTCGGGTTCGAATTGGGGCAGGTGCCTGGCAATTCCCGTCAGACCTTGCAGCAGAATCGCCACCGTCAGGACGGCGACAAACAGGAACTGCAACGTGTGGACGGGTCTGCCCATGACCGGATGCTCGATTGGGTTTTCCCTGACATATCCCCCCTGGGGGGATGAGGTCAAGAATGCAAAGGTCGCATTTTGGAGCAAAACCACGCCAGAGAGACGGTTCTCATGTCGCATCGTCCCGTGCTTGACTTGCGCCAGATTTCTTGTGGGTATACGGACAATCTAGCGCATAGGGGAGGCATGTATGACCGACGATCCGAAAACACTCGTATCTACAAGCTGGCTGGCCGATCATCTCAAGGATCCGGACCTGCGGGTGCTGGATGCATCCTGGTATCTGCCGACCGAAAACCGCGACCCGCATGCCGAGTATCAGGCTGCGCATATTCCCGGCGCCCGGTTCTTTGACATCGACGACATTTCCGACCGTCGCTCGGACCTGCCGCATATGGTGCCGCCGGTGGAAAAGTTCATGTCGCGGATGCGGGCCATGGGCGTGGGTGATGGGCATCAGGTCGTCGTCTATGATGGTGCTGGTCTGATGTCAGCCGCGCGCGTGTGGTGGCTGTTCAAGCTGATGGGCCAGGACAATGTTGCCGTTCTGGACGGCGGATTGCCCAAATGGCAAGTCGAGGGGAACGAGATCGAGGATCTGCCGCCGGTCGTTCGTGATCGCCACATGACCGTTCGAGTGCAAAACCATCTGGTCCGCGATGTGACGCAAGTGTCCTCTGCTGCCAAGCTGGACGATCATGAAATCATCGACGCGCGGTCAGCACCCCGGTTCCGAGGCGAAGCGGCTGAGCCGCGCGAAGGCTTGCGGTCGGGCCATATCCCTGGCTCGAAAAATGTGCCGTTCAATACGCTGTTGAACAAGAACGGGACGATGAAATCCCCCGATCAGTGCCGCGAGATTTTCGAGGCCGCCGGGGTCGATTTGTCGAAACCCGCCATCACCACCTGCGGATCAGGCGTGACTGCTGCCATTCTGGCACTGGCCCTGCACCGCTTGGGTAAATCCGATTACTCGCTTTATGACGGCTCCTGGGCTGAATGGGGTGCCTTCCCGACCCTGCCCGTCGCAACCGGAGAGAACTGATGTTCGAAAACCTCAAAGCGCAGCCAGCAGACAAGATCCTGGCGCTGATGCAAGCCTATCGCGAAGACCCGCGCGATACCAAGATCGACCTTGGCGTGGGTGTGTACAAGAACGCCGAGGGCGTCACACCGGTGATGCGTGCGGTCAAGGTGGCCGAGCAGAAGATCTGGGAAGAGCAGCAGTCCAAGTCTTATGTCGGCCTGGTAGGCGACCCGGCCTATTCGGACGCGATGATCAAACTGATCCTGGGCGATGCCGTCGCGCGTGAAAACGTGGGCGCAGCGGCGACCCCCGGTGGCACCGGTGCCTGCCGTCAGGCATTTGAACTGATCCAGATGGCCTCGCCCGAGGCGCGGGTGTTCGTGTCGAACCCGACCTGGCCGAACCACATCTCGATCCTGAACTACCTGGGTATGGAAACTGTGCCCTACCGCTATTTCGACAGCGAGACACGTGGCGTCGATTTCGACGGGATGATCGAGGATCTGAAGACCGCCAAGGCGGGCGATGTGGTACTGCTGCACGGCTGCTGTCATAACCCGACCGGCGCGAACCTGAACTTGGTGCAGTGGCAAGAGATCGTGAACCTGATCAACGCCCAAAACCTGGTTGCGATGGTCGACATTGCTTATCAGGGCTTTGGTGATGGTCTGGAAGAGGATGCGCAGGCCGTGCGTCTGGTGGCCTCGTCGGTCAAGGAATGCCTGATTGCGGCGTCCTGCTCCAAGAACTTCGGTGTCTATCGCGAGCGTACTGGCCTACTGATGGCTGTGTCGAACGATAGCAGTCAGACAGCACTGAACCAAGCGACGCTGGCATTCCTGAACCGCCAGAATTACTCCTTCCCGCCCGATCACGGTGCGCGGATCGTAACCACCATCCTGAACGACGATGCCCTGCGTGCCGACTGGATGGCCGAGCTGGAGGACGTGCGCGTCTCTATGCTGGGTCTGCGTCAGCAGCTTGCGGACGAACTGCAGCGTTTGAGTGGATCTGACCGCTTTAGTTTTATCGCGCAGCACCGCGGCATGTTCTCGCGTCTAGGCACCACGCCCGAGCTGGTCGAGAAGCTGCGCGCAGAGCACGCGATCTACATGGTGGGCGACAGCCGCATGAACATCGCAGGCCTGAACGCACAGACCGTACCGATCCTGGCCAAGGCCATTGTTGACGCTGGTATTTGATATTCGGCGACAACCGGCGTTAATTTGCCAAAAATGACGAAAAAGCCGCCTGTTTTTACACCAGGCGGCTTTTTTTGTTCCCCAATCTGTGGCAACGGCTGGCCATCGCTCCCTGATTTTCACGTGCCGCGCCATGACCAGTATCCGATTTGCCCTTTCGCTTGTGTTGAGCCTCGTTCTGGTCGCCTGCGCAAGCAGTTACGACCGCACAAATGTGACTCCGACCGCCGAGACCTATGAGCGGTTTTATCCGTCGGCAGCGTCATCCGACGTGCGTCAGTTCGAAGATGGCGGTCGCGAGGCGCTGGTGACGCTGCAAGAGCATCTAAAGCCAACATTGACACAGGTGCCACGCGGTCGCGGGTTGAATATCTTAGCGCTTTCGGGGGGTGGGCAGCACGGGGCATACGGCGCAGGTGTGCTGAACGGTTGGACGACTTCGGGGAAACGGCCAGACTTTGACATTGTCACTGGGATTTCAACAGGTTCCCTGATCGCTCCGTTTGCCTTTCTGGGCTCGGGTTACGATGCGCGGCTCAAGCGGTTCTACACTCAAACAACCACGCGAGACGTGGCTCGGCTGGATGTGGCGGGCGCGATCTTTGGGCGCGGGTTCCTGGGTAAGACGACCCCTTTGCGAGCGGCGATCGAGCGTGAACTGACGGATGATCTGATTACTGCCATTGGCGCCGAGCATCGCAAGGGTAGGCGCCTGTTGGTGGGCACGACCAACATCGACGCCGAGCGGCCGGTGCTTTGGGATATTGGCCAGATGGCGCAGATCGAAACGCCGCAGGCGCGCGCCCTGATCCGCGATGTCATCTTGGCCTCGGCCGCGATTCCGGTGGTTTTCCCGCCCATCACCATCGAAGTGACAGATGGCGACATCCGCCGTGAAGAGCTGCATGTGGATGGTGGGCTGACGCGCGAGGTGTTTGTCTATCCCCCCGGCCTTCCCATGGGGCAGATGTTGCGTCAGGCGGGGTTGACCGGACGAGACAACACCATCTGGCTGATCCACAACAAGACGCTGGAACCCACGTTCGAACCCTTGCCAGGTAACGCCACTGCCGTGGCTGATCGCGCGTTCGAGATGCTGATCCGCTCGCAGAGCATTGGGAACATTGAAAGCATCCTGTCGCTTGCCAAGCGGGACGGGCTGGGTGCCAACATCACCTATATTCCGCGCGACTTCACGCATAAGCCGGATGAGCCGTTTGATCGCGATTATATGAACGCTCTGTTCACCGTAGGCCATGCAGCGGGCAGCGCGTCAGAAGGGTGGCTGTATGACATTCAGGACTGGACGACCGACGACTTTGAGTAGAGCGCATGAAAAAGGCCCGAGCCGGGAGGCTCGGGCCGTTGGTTCAGATCGGCGTCGGATCAGCCGCGCGAGAATTCGGGATAGGCTTCCATCCCAAGTTCAGCCATGTCGAGACCGTTGACCTCATCCTCTTCGCTGACGCGGATGCCCAGGGTCGCTTTCAGGATGAACCACAGCACCAGGCTGACAGCGAAGGTGAAGACACCATAGGCCACGATGCCGGTCAGCTGTGTCATCAGGGTTGCGTCCGAGTTGTAGAAGATCACTGCGATGGTGCCCCAGATGCCGGCACAGAGGTGAACGGGGATCGCACCAACGACGTCGTCGATCTTCAGTTTGTCCAGGAAGGGCACGGCGAAGACCACGATCACACCACCCACTGCACCGATCCACAGCGAGCCGAACAGGGTCGGGGCCAACGGCTCGGCAGTGATCGACACCAGGCCAGCCAGGGCACCGTTCAGCACCATGGTCAGGTCAGGCTTCTTGAACATCACCTGTGTCAGGATCAGCGCGGTCACGGCGCCAGCGGCCGCAGCCATGTTGGTGTTGGCAAAGATGCGCGACACGTCCGACACGTCACCCACGGTGCCCATGGCCAGCTGCGAGCCGCCGTTGAAGCCGAACCAACCCAGCCACAGGATGAAGGTACCCAGAGTGGCCAGCGCCAGGTTCGAACCCGGGATAGGGATAACCTTGCCGTCTTTACCGTATTTACCGATACGCGGGCCCAGCACGATGGCACCTGCCAGAGCGGCCCAGCCACCGACCGAGTGTACAACGGTCGAACCGGCGAAGTCCTGGAAGCCCATGGCATCCAACCAGCCGCCGCCCCATTTCCACGAACCGGAGATGGGGTACATCAGACCAGTCAGAACCACGACGAAGATCAGGAAGGGCCAAAGCTTGATCCGCTCGGCCAATGCACCCGACACAATCGACGCGGTCGCTGCCACAAACACCAGCTGGAAGAAGAAGTCAGAGCCTACAGAGGCATAATCCAGCGCCGCGTCCGCTGCCGACACGCCAACCGCGTCCAGCACGGTCGGCCCGCCGATGGCGAAGAAGCCATTGAAATCGCCGGGGTACATCGTGTTGAAGCCCACAAACCAATACATGATCGCTGCAATCGAATAGAGCGCGATATTCTTGGTCATCTGCATGGTGACGTTCTTGGAACGCACCAGGCCACCTTCGAGCATGGCGAACCCTGCCGCCATGAAGAAGACCAGAAAGCCCGCCATGCAGAACAACAACGTGGTCATGATGTAGGGGCCGATTTCGTCAAAGCCGGGTGCGGCAGTATCCTGCGCCAGGGCCAGCGACGGCAGGGCAATCAGCGCGGCCGCAGCAGGAAGTGTCTTGAGAAGGTTCATTTCGATTTTCCCTTGGATAAGAGTGTGCGGGCGCTTAAAGCGCGTCGTCGTTGGTTTCCCCGGTGCGCACGCGCACGGCCTGCTCGACGTCCAGGACAAAGATCTTGCCGTCACCGATCTTGCCGGTGCGGGCGGTGCTGGATATGGTTTCGACGATCTGATCGACCATCGACGCGGCAACGACGATTTCCAGCTTGATCTTGGGGACAAAATTCACGGCGTATTCCGCGCCGCGGTAGATTTCGGTGTGGCCTGATTGTGATCCAAAGCCCTTGATCTCGGTGACCATCATGCCGCGAATGCCAGCCTCGGTCAGCGCTTCGCGGACCTCCTCCAGCTTGAACGGCTTAATCGTTGCGATGATGAGTTTCACTGTGTTCCCCTCGGTTGAGCAGGCGGTGCCCTGCGTGTCTTGATGACGTGATCAAGACCGTTGCTGCGATGCAGAGAAACCGTGGCGCAGCGGAAATCATGCGAAAATCTGGAAGATTTGCACATTTTTTGCACAAAATGTCGCTTTTGATTAAATCTTGGGCGAACGCGAAAGGGGAATTGAATGTGAATAACACCTCAACACCCAGCGCGCGCCGGGGTATTGTGCCCCAAAAGCCAAAGCCGGGCAGGGTAGAGCATGAGTGATTCAAAGCGGCGCAAACCGCCATTGGTTGCAGACAAAAGATACGGGTCTGCGACGCGGACAAAAGCGACCAAACCGAAATCCAAAGCAGCGCCCAAGAAGAATGCAGCCAACAAGAGAACGGCCAGCCGCAAGACCCGCAAGCCGACTCGCAAAAAGGGAGGCGGTGGTGGGATCATCGGCGCCTTGCGTCGGTTCATCGGTTGGGTGTTCGGTCTGATCTGGGGCTTCACTTGGCGTATCGGCATGATCGTCGCACTTCTGATCGGGCTGGCCGTCGGTTTGGTTTACACCACGCTGCCGGATGTGACCGCGTTGCTCGATGGCCGGGCGCGGGGGTCGGTGACTATGCTGGACAAGGACGGTAACGTTTTTGCCTGGCGTGGGGATCAGTTTGGCGGTGTTGTGACGACCGAAACTGTGTCGCCGCATCTTAAAAACGCGGTCATCGCGACTGAGGATAAGCGGTTCTATCGCCATTTTGGCATCAGCCCCCGTGGCGTTGCCAGTGCTGTGCGCATCAACCTGAGCGAGGGACGCGGGCCATTGTCGGGCCATGGTGGTTCGACAATCACCCAGCAGACTGCCAAGCTGTTGTGTCTGGGCGTGCCCTATGACGAGACGCAGTGGGACTCTGAGAAAGCCTATGAGGACGACTGCCGCCAGGGCTCGCTGTGGCGCAAGATCAAGGAAGCCGTCTATTCGATGGCGATGGAGGTGAAATACTCCAAGGATGAGATCCTGACCATCTATCTGAACCGTGCGTTTCTGGGTGCCGGTGCGCGTGGGTTCGAGGCCGCCAGCCAGCGCTACTTTGGCAAATCAGCGGCCGAGGTCGACCCGGCTCAGGCCGCGATGCTGGCGGGACTTCTGGTGGCGCCGACGCGCTATGCGCCGACCAACAACCTCAAGCGCTCGCAGGATCGCGCCCAGGTCATTGTGGGGCTGATGGAGGACCAAGGCTATCTGACCACGGCCGAAGCGAATGGTGCTCGTGCCAATCCGGCCGAGCTGTCGGCGGCGGCGGCGGCGCGAGCAGGGGGCTACTTTGCAGATTGGGTGATGTCGAGCGGACCCGAATATTTCACCCGCAATACAACCGAAGATGTGATCATTCGCACCACGCTGGATCAGCGCATTCAGACCTCGGCCGAAGAGGCGATGAACTTTGTGTTCCAGGAAAAGGTGCGCAAAGGGTCCAAAGCGCAGGCCGCGATTGTGGTCATGTCGGCGGACGGCGCCGTGCGCGGCATGGTGGGCGGTCGCAAGACCCGTGTGACGGGGGCGTTCAATCGGGCGACGCAAGCGTTGCGACAAACCGGATCGGCCTTCAAACCCTTTGTCTATGCCACCGCGCTTGAGCTGGGTCATTCCCCGCTCGATACGGTCGTGGACGCGCCATATTGCCTGAATATTCCGGGCTCGGGCGAATGGTGCCCCAAGAACTACACCAACAAGCATTATGGCCAGGTGACGCTGACACAGGCGCTCAAGGACTCGCTGAACATTCCAGCGGTGGAAGTCTCCGAAGCGGTGGGGCGCGATCTGGTGCGCAAGGTGGCTGCTGATTTTGGCATCGACAGCGATCTGGCAGCGGGTCCGGCGCTGGCCCTTGGCGCGTCCGAAAGCACGCTGCTGGAAATGACTGGCGCTTATGCTGGTATCCTGAACGGCGGTTCGTCGGTAACACCCTATGGTTTGATCGAACTGCAGTTGCTGGGCGATGACACGCCGCTGATGGGCACCGGTGGCGGCATCGGAGAGCGCGTCATTCAGACGGCTGCAGCGGAACAGTTGATCTGGATGATGGAAAAGGTCGTCTCTGAAGGGTCCGGTCGACGCGCGGCGCTGCCGGGTTGGCAGGCGGCGGGCAAGACCGGTACGACCCAAGCCGCCCGAGATGCATGGTTCATTGGCTTCACTGCGGATTATGTTACGGGCGTGTGGATGGGCTATGACGACAATACGCCCCTGTCCGGCGTGACGGGCGGTGGTCTGCCTGCCGAGATTTGGCATGAGACGATGGTGCGCGTACAGGACGGTCTGGCTCCGAAACCTCTGCCCATGCGTGCGCCAGTCCAGCCCACACGTATCCCCGAACCCAAACGTAACAAGGGCGGCGGCTTGGGGGATGCGGTCGACAA
Organism: Falsiruegeria mediterranea M17; assembly: GCF_900302455.1. Taxonomy (GTDB): domain Bacteria; phylum Pseudomonadota; class Alphaproteobacteria; order Rhodobacterales; family Rhodobacteraceae; genus Falsiruegeria; species Falsiruegeria mediterranea. The sequence goes on along the minus strand of NZ_ONZG01000011.1, from coordinate 81,838 downwards.
ATTGCTCAAAGATATCTTTGGCGGTCGCAACTGATTTGCGACGGGTCACTGCGTTCTGCGGTACCGCGCCGAGCCGAAGGCGAGGCGCCCGGCCCAACGAGAGGAGGTGCCCGTCAAGGGCATCGACGACGGGCGGGAGTACCCCCGTTTTTTTGACAACGCGTCGTGATATACCTCAAAAAAAGGCCGCCCGAACTATCGGCGGCCTTTTACAGTCTTTTTTTCTGGAGCAGATCAGCCCGCCTTGGACAGATCCGAAATCAGCTTGTTCAGATCGCCTTTGCGCCGGTCCAGCATGGCGCCGATCTCGGTGCGTTCAGTCAACAGCAGGTTCACGCCTTCGATGAACATGTTGTAGAATTTGTCCTTGCCGGATTTGTCCGAAACCAGGAAGGTCACATCAAACGGGGCTGAACCCTGAAGTTTGACCAAGCTCTTGATCTCATAGCCTGCCTTGATCTTGCGGGCCGATCTGACGGTCACTTCGCCGCCGATGAATTCACGGAACCGACGGCCGTATTTGCGCGAGATATAACCCTGAAAGGCCTTGGTAAAGTTCCGCAATTGCGCTTGTGACGCAGACCGGGCATCCGCGCCCAGTGCATAGCGGGCCATGATCGGCACATCGGCATAGCGCACAAAGATCTTCTCGAAATCCCGCAGCATCGCCGACTCGGATTTGCCCGAAGCAATCACTTTGTTGATGTCGGAGACAACATTGTTCACCAGGGTGCGGGCCCCCGCTTCGGTCAGGGCCAGAGCAGGCAGCGGCAGCGCCGTCATCGAAAATCCGGCCACGGCAGATGCAACAAAGTTGCGACGGTTCAAAAGATCACTCAGCATAGGGGTCCTCGTAGGGGTCTGACGCATCTGAATACGGATCCGAGTAGGGATCGGCGTATAGGCCAAGATAGGCGTCCTCGTCATCGCCTGCCAGTTCGAACCTGCGATTTTGCAGATAAATCAGGCGCGCTTGGGCGTAACTGTCTGCGCTTTCATACAAAATCGAATCGACCGTGTCCGAAAACCGACCCCGGTCGCCCATGCGGCGCACGACTTCCGTGTACAGCCCAAGATTGTCGATCGGACGGGTCGGGGCAAAATCCAGGGGATTGGTGAACAGGTTGACAACAACTCCAACGGCGTCGCGAGTGGTCGATGGGCCGTAGAGGGGCAGTTCCAGATAGGGGCCTTCTCCTACACCCCAGACATGCAGGGTTTCGCCGAAATCGGTGTCGACCTGCGGCACCTTGAAGTCGGTTGCCGGGTCAGCAAGACCCGCAAAGCCCACGGTGGAGTTGATGAGGAACCGATAGAGCGTAATGGCGGTTTCCTTGGGCTTGCCTTGAAGCAGATAGTCAACGGCCTGGCCGGGCAAGGAGATGTTTTCAGCAAATGAGTTGAAGCTGGTCACCATCGGATCGGGAATGATACTGACATAGCCTTTGGACGCCGGCCGAAACAGGAACTTGTCGACGCCGAGGTTGAAGGAATGAACCGAACGGTTGCCGTTTTCATAGGGATCATAGAAGGCGCCGTTGGCTTGTTCGACAGTTGTCGTCTGGGCGCAACCGGCAACGACCAAGGCCAGAGCCATGATGCATAAGCGCAGAGCGGTTCCGGCGAAATTGGTCATTCTATTCGTAATCCATTCAACAAGTTCCGGCCAGATTGCCAAGCCTTGGATATAATCGCAACCAATGTCCCTGACACCAGCAGCGCAACAACGGGCTCGATGTGTGTCACTTATGGAACAGGGTTGCATTTAGCTTGCTAAGTGCACCGCGTAAAGCGGTCTTGCTTGTGTTCGGCGCGTTGGCGAGCATTTGCTGGGCTTTGACCGCGGGATCAGCGATCTGGGGGCTGTCGTGCAAAATCTGAGTTTCGGGCTTTTCGCGGCTCTTGATCCCGGCTAGCGTCCCCCCGATTGCGAATTTCGAAAGGACGCGTGCCATGAGCATCGAAGCGAAACTTGAAAGCCTGGGTGTGACCTTGCCGGACGCGCCTGCTCCAGCGGCCAACTACGTGCCCTTCGTGCAGGTGGGTGACATGGTCTATGTGTCGGGACAGATCTCGAACGACGAAAACGGCCTGATTCTGGGCAAACTGGGTGAGAACATGGATGTCGAGGCCGGTGCTGCCGCCGCGCGACGCTGCGCCATCAACCTGCTGGCCCAGGTCAAGGCGGCCTGTGGCGGTGATTTGGACCGCCTGGTGCGGGTTGTGAAGCTGACGGGCTTTGTGAACTCGACCGCTGACTTCACTGCGCAGCCACAGGTCATCAATGGTGCGTCCGACTTTATGGTCGAGGCCTTGGGCGACGCAGGTCGTCATTCGCGCTCGGCTGTCAGTGCTGCGGCGCTGCCCTTGGGCGTTGCGGTCGAGATCGAAGGCTTCTTTCAGATCAAATGATCCCGCGACTGCCCCAGGCCTTTCTGGATGCACCAATTGCACACCGTGGCCTGCATGATGTGACTGACGGTCGCCCCGAAAACAGCCGCGCGGCCATCCGCGCGGCGATGGATGCGGGGTATGGCATCGAGATTGATCTGCAGATGACATCCGACAGCCAAGCGATGGTGTTCCATGACTATGACATGGGGCGGCTCACCGGTACGCCGGGTGCCATTCGTCTAGTCTCGTCCGACCAGGCGCGCGCGACGACCCTTTTGGGGGGCAAGGATGAATACATTCCCAGCCTGTCCGAAGTGCTCGACATGGTGGGCGGGCGCGCTCCCTTACTGATCGAGCTCAAGGATCAGGACGGTGCCATGGGCACGGCCATCGGACCGTTGGAACATGCCACAGCCTCAGCGCTTGCCGGGTATCAGGGGCCGGTTGCGTTGATGTCCTTCAACCCGAACAGCGTTGAGTTGCTGGCTGATCTTCTGCCCGATGTCCCGCGTGGCATCGTGACCAGCGCCTATGACCCGGCTGAATGGCCGCTGTCGCAGGCGGTTTGTGATCATCTGCGGGGCATTCCCGACTATGACCGGACACGGTCGTCTTTCATCAGCCACAAGGTCGAGGATCTGACCCGCCCGCGTGTGGCCGAGCTCAAGGCCAGGGGTGCGGATATCCTGTGCTGGACCAGCAAGTCCACTGAACAGGATCGCGAAGCGCGGCGTGTTGCCCAGAACGTGACATTTGAAGGGTATCTTGCCCATGCGCCGGGTTGATCCCGGCGCCCCTGACCACAGATAAAGGGGCACAGCCGGAGGGGTCATGGATCAGGCGCAGATCGAAATTCAGGTTTTGGGATCGCTGTCGCAGATATCCGCGCAGGACTGGGACGCCTGTGCCTGTCCCGAGGCGGCAGATGGTGGGCGTCCAATGGATCCGTTCACGACGCACCGGTTTCTGAGTGCGCTGGAAGAGAGCGGTTCGGTTGGGGCGGGAACCGGATGGCAGCCGCAATATCTGACGGCGTATCTGGATGGCATGATGATTGCCGCCGCGCCGCTTTATGCCAAGTCACACAGCCAGGGCGAGTACATCTTCGACCACAATTGGGCCCATGCGTATGAGCATGCCGGTGGGCGCTATTACCCTAAGCTGCAGGTCGCGGTGCCCTTTACTCCGGCCACAGGTCGGCGGTTCCTGGTGCGCCCGGGGTACGAAGGGATCGGGCAATCGGCTCTGGTTCAAGGCATGGTACAACTGGCCGCCGACAACAATGTCTCAACCGTGCATGTCACTTTTTGCACCGAAGCTGAGGCCGAGGTGGGCCGAGAAATCGGCCTGATGCACCGCACGACGCAGCAGTTTCACTGGCTCAACGATAGCTACGCGGATTTCGACGATTTCCTGGCTGCGTTGTCCTCGCGCAAGCGCAAGACGCTGCGCAAAGAACGGCGGCAGGCCAATGACTTTGGCGGGACGATCCAGATGTTCACTGGGGATGAGCTACGCCCGGAGCATTGGGATGCTTTCTGGATGTTCTACCAGGACACTGGTGCACGTAAATGGGGGTCGCCTTACCTGACGCGACAGTTCTTTGAGATTGCACACGACACAATGGCTGATGACATGGCGCTGGTGCTGGCAGAACGCAATGGAGCTTATGTGGCCGGGGCGCTCAACTTCATCGGACGCGAGACGCTTTTTGGCCGTTATTGGGGCTGCATTGAACATCACGCCTGTTTGCACTTTGAACTATGCTATTATCGCGCCATCGATTTGGCGATCGCCGAAGGGCTGCACCGGGTTGAGGCGGGCGCACAGGGCGAACACAAGCTCGCACGCGGGTACATGCCGACGCAGACCCACAGCCTACATTGGGTGGGCGATCCCGGCTTTGCCGACGCCATCGCCCGCTACCTTGAGGCCGAGCGCGAGGCGATTGACCAGGAGATTGAGCTGTTGACGGACTATGGCCCCTTCAAGAAGGTGGATGTGGAGGAACAGCAATGACCGAGAAACTGTCAGACGCCACACGCGGCCCACTTTTGAGCCCGCTGTACGACAATGGCTGGACCATGGTCGAGGGGCGCGATGCGATCACCAAGACTTTTATCTTCGACAATTTCGTCGAGGCCTTTGGTTGGATGACCCGCGTCGCTATCTGGGCCGAGAAATGGAACCACCACCCAGAATGGAGCAACGTCTATCGCACGGTTGAAGTTGTGCTAAGCACCCATGATGTGGATGGGTTATCGGCGCTCGATGCCAAGCTGGCGCGCAAGATGGATTCGCTGCTTTGAGGCGAATCAAATGCGGTGAAATCCGTGATTTTGGGTGACGGTCGGGGAACAGTTCAGTTTCATCGGCGGATTTTTGCTTGTCCAAAATGACAGCAACCTCCTGTGCAGAAAAAGGCCCCGAAACCAGCAGTTTCGGGGCTCGGCATATCAGATGACGTCGAGCAGACCTTCACCCGCTGACAGCTCGCACATGCCGGGGTTCTCTTCGACATTCACGGCAACAACCTTGCCGTCTTCTACCAGCATCGCGTAGCGGATCGAACGGGCGATCAGGCCAGCCGGAGGGGCATCAAATCGCGCGCCGATGGCATCGGTGAAAGTGCATTCTGCGTCAGCAATCATGGTCAATCCGGCGGCCGAGGCACCAGTCGCTTCTCCCCAAGTGGACATCACGAAAGGGTCGTTGACAGACACGCAGATGATCTCGTCTACGCCTTTTGCGTCAAACTGATCCTTGGTGCGGATGAAGCTGGGCACATGGGCGGAATGACAGGTCGGAGTGAACGCTCCGGGCACCGCGAAAATCACAACTTTACGGCCTTTGGCCTTGTCGGCGATGTTAACTTGTTCGGGCCCCTTAGCGCCCATAAACGTCACTGTGGCGTCGGGAATTTGTTCGCCAACTGCAATCATACTTTGATACCTCGTTCTTGGATTTGCGGTTCTGTGCCCTTGGGCATATAGCTGTCGATCGAAAGATGACCATCATTTTTTAGTGAGGCAGGAAGAAATGAGCCATATCGTCGTGATCGGAGCCGGGCAGGCGGGATCGTCCCTTGTCGCGAAACTGCGCAAGGATGGGTTCGAAGGCGAGATTACTCTGATTGGGGCCGAGCCGGTTCTGCCGTATCAGCGCCCGCCGCTGTCCAAGGCTTATCTGCTGGGCGATATGGAGCTGGAGCGTCTGTTCCTGCGTCCTGCCTCTTTCTACGAAGAACAGAACATTACCGTGAAGCTGGGCTGCCGAGTGACGGCAATCGATGCGGCAGCCAAGACCGTGACTGTGGGCGACGAGGTGATCAGCTACGACCAACTCGCGCTGACCACCGGCTCGGACCCGCGCCGCTTGCCTGCCAAGATCGGCGGTGATCTGGGCAATGTGTTCCTGGTTCGCGATCTGGCTGATGCCGATGCAATGGCGCCCGAATTCAAAGATGGTGCGCGAGCGCTGATCATCGGCGGAGGCTACATCGGGCTTGAGGCGGCCGCGGTCTGTGCCAAACGCGGTGTGCAGGTGACTTTGGTCGAAATGGCCGACCGCATCCTGCAGCGTGTTGCTGCGCCTGAAACCAGCGACTATTTCCGCAGTCTGCACGGCAGCCATGGCGCGGACATCCGCGAAGGCGTGGGTCTGGATCACCTCGTTGGCACCGATGGCAAAGTGACCGGTGCCGTACTGACCGATGGCACCAAGTTGGAGATCGACTTTGCCGTGGTTGGCGTGGGCATTACGCCCGCAACCCAATTGGCGGAAATGGCCGAGGTCGAGTTGGACAATGGCATCAAGACCGATGCGCATGGCCGCACCTCTGATCCGTCGATCTGGGCTGCTGGTGACTGCGCCTCTTTCCCTTACAAGGGCGGGCGCATCCGTCTGGAAAGCGTTCCCAACGCCATCGACCAAGCCGAATTTGTCGCCCAGAACATGATGGGTGCCGACAAGGAGTACATCGCCACCCCATGGTTCTGGTCGGATCAGTATGACGTCAAACTGCAAATCGCGGGTCTGAACACAGGCTATGACCGCGTCGTGACCCGCAAGGGCGATGGGCTGACCAATTCGTTCTGGTACTACAAGGGCGATCAGCTGCTGGCCGTGGACGCGATGAACGACCCACGCGCCTACATGGTTGGTAAACGTCTGATTGATGGCGGCAAAAACGCTGATCCCGCAGTTGTGGGTGATCCCGAGGCGGACCTTAAGCCGCTCCTCAAAGCGTGAGGATCATCGCGGGCGACTTCCGGGGGCGGGCGTTGGCCTCAGTCGGCAAGGGGGATGCGGGTGCGCATCTGCGTCCCACCACGGACCGGGTTCGCGAAAGCCTGTTCAACGTGTTGATGCATACGGGAGCGATTCCCGACGCCCGTGTGCTGGACCTGTTTGCAGGCACCGGGGCGCTTGGGCTTGAGGCGTTGTCGCGTGGCGCTGCACATGTCAGCTTTGTTGATGACGGGCGTGTGGCGCAGGGGCTGATCCGCAAGAACATTGACCTGACCCGCAGCAAGGAGCGCACGGTAATGATCCGGCGCGATGCAACCCGACTGGGACCAAACCCGGATGCGCCTTATGATTTGGTGTTCCTTGATCCGCCGTACGGCAAGGACCTGGGGCAAAAGGCGCTGGATCTTGCCGTGGCTGGTGGATGGGTCGCGGATGATGCCCTGATCGTCTGGGAGGAAAGCGCCCCGATGGACACGCCCGAGGGGTTCGAACTGCACGACCGGCGCAAATACGGCGACACGCATGTCACGCTGTTGTGGCGCTCTGTTTCAGAGTGAAATGATGCGGGTGGGCGATCGCCGAACCTGGATTTGATCCCCCTGACGTTGACCGATAGTCCTGCCTGCAAAAGCGATTTGGAGCAGAGACGTGTTTGATTTGGTGATTTTCGATTGTGATGGTGTGCTTGTCGACAGCGAGGTGGTGTCGAACCAGGTGATGGTCGACAATCTGGCCCGCTACGGTGTGCAAATGACGCTGAAAGATTGCATGAGCCAGTTCGTCGGCACCACGATGACCGGCGGCATGCAGATGGCCCGCGACATGGGTGCGGATTTGCCCGACGACTGGATCGATGAAATCTATGCCGAGACTTACGCCGCGCTGGAGGGCGGCGTGCCTTTGGTGCGGGGTATTCCCGACGTGCTCGCACATCTGGACGCGAGTGGCATCCCGTATTGCGTCGCTTCAAACGGAAGTCGCGAGAAAATGCGGATCACTCTGGGCCAGAATGGCCTGTGGGAACGGTTCGAGACCGTCATGTTCTCGGCGCATGAGTTCGGTGTCGGCAAGCCTGAACCCGATCTGTTCCTGGCAGCCGCGCAGCATTTTGGGGCCAAGTCACCAGCCGTGATCGAAGACAGTCCAAGCGGCTCTCTTGCGGCGCAACGGGCAAGCATGCGGTGCTTTGGGTATGCCGAGCATGATGACGGTGCCCGATTGGCAGACCATGGCGCGCAGGTGTTCCACCACATGGCTGAATTGCCCGCGCTTTTGGAGCTGTGAGGCAATCGTGTTACCGTGCTCTACATGGATCGCACGATGACACAGGGCCTATGGGGGCCGTTTGAGCGTACAAAAGAAGCGACGGGACCGGAGCCCAAGCCGCGCCGGTCATCCGTGTTCATCCATGATGCAGTGACACCCGTCGGGGATACGACCTTGTTGCTGGCGCTTTGGCAGCACCAGCAGGCCAAGGAGGACGATCAGTAAGTCGGGTGGAACTTGTCGCCCGGCGACAGGGTAAAGATCTCGACGCCGTCTGCGGTCACACCCACCGAATGTTCGAACTGTGCTGACAGCGATTTGTCGCGGGTCACGGCGGTCCAGTCATCGGCCAACGTTTTGGTTTCGGGGCGGCCCAGGTTCACCATCGGTTCGATGGTGAAGAACATCCCCTCTTCCAGAACAGCGCCGGTGCCTGGGCGACCATAGTGCAGGACATTGGGCGGGGCGTGGAACACCTGACCCAGACCGTGGCCGCAGAAATCGCGGACAACGCTCATCCGGTGTGCTTCGACATAGGCCTGAATGGCGTGGCCGATGTCTCCAAAGGTGTTGCCCGGTTTCACCATCTCGATGCCCTTGAACAGCGCATCATGAGTCACCTGAATCAGACGCTCGGCCTTGCGGGGCAGTTTGCCGGCCACATACATCCGCGAGGTGTCGCCGAACCAGCCGTCGACAATGACGGTAACGTCGATGTTCAGGATATCGCCATCCTTGAGCCGCTTGTCACCGGGGATGCCGTGGCAGACCACATGGTTCACACTGATGCAGCTAGCGTGCTGATAGCCCTTGTACCCGATGGTGGCCGAGGTCGCGCCCGCGTCCTCAACCATCTGGGTGATCATGCCGTCGATGGCACCCGTAGTCTGGCCCGGGAACACATGCTGTGCGATGTCGTCCAGAATCTGCGCCGCAAGCGCCCCTGCGGCGTGCATGCCGGCAAAGTCACCTTCTTCGTAAATGCGGATGCCGTCCTTGGTCAGGCGGCCACGATGTTCTTTCATCAACGCGGGGCTCCATTCGTTGCGCGCTTGGCCCTTATTTAGTCTGCTTAAGGGAAAAGGGCCAGAGGGCGTTCAGTTGCTGGCCTTTGGCCCATACTCGATTGAGACGCAAGGTCCTTTGCTGTTTGCCGGGACATATCGGTTTCGTGATTTGATAATCCTTTGGGCTTGGCCGAGCGTTCGGCCCAACCAAGAACCTCAACAGAACAGGACAATCAGATGATCGGTTATGTCACCGTCGGCGTGTCGGATATGGACCGCGCCAAGAGCTTTTACACGGATCTTTTTGCGGACAAGGGTGCAAAGGTCATGATCGACGCAGGTCGTATCGCATTTATCGGGGTGGATCCCACGCAGCCTATGGTCGCCGTATGTACGCCCTATGACGGCGAGGACTGCCACCGCGGCAACGGTGGCATGATTGCCTTTGCCGCTGACAGCAAGGACGCGGCCAAAGCGCTTTATGATCGTGCGATCAGCCTGGGTGCCACTTGCGAAGGCGAGCCGGGTCAGCGGATCCCTGACCGTTTTTATGGCGCTTATGTACGCGATCCCGACGGTAATAAGCTTTGCTTCTACGTCTTCGGCTAAATCGTTAAGGTCAGCCTCGGGCTGGCCTTTTCTCCTCGGGTCAGGTCAGCGGTTTTTCGAACCGCCAGATGTTCAGCGGATAGGTCCCATCGCCCGCTTCAAAGCGCAAAGTTTCGGTGCGCGTGTTCACCCAGCCACGCTTTTCATAGAATCGCGCTGCTCGGTCATTGCCGACGGCACAGGCCAACCAGGCGATCGTGTGGCCGCCCGCTTGAATGCGCTGCTCCCCATCTTTGATCAGGTCGGCTGCCAACCCTGTGCCGCGTGCCTGGGCCGAGACATACATCTGATTGATCTCGTCCTTCAGAACCACGCACAAACCCAGGATCTGGCCATCGTGAATCGCGATGCAGGTCGTTGCTGCGTATTTCTTCAGCCGTGTTGCGAAGCTGTCCAGAGTGCGCAGCTCGGTCAGATCGTTAGGGACAATGGCAGCATGCGCTTCGTGCCAGCCAGCGTGCCACATCTCGGCCGCTTGTGGAATCAGGTCAGTGCTAAGCTCGGTAATCTCAATACTCATAACAGTTACTCAGGTTGCAAAATTCGGGACGTGTCGACGGTGACACCGGTGGGAGAGATCTGCGTCGCATAGACCAGCCGTTCGACACCGTTTTGATGCGCGGCATCAAACGCCGCTGCATAGGCCGGGTCAATGTCTGCGGCCAGGGCAAAGCGGTCACAATCGGTCCGTTGCACCAGATAGAGCATGATGGCGCGGTGACCTTGCTTGACCATCGAAGCCAGTTCATTCAGGTGCTTGGTACCGCGTGCCGTCACGCTGTCGGGAAACTCGGCCAAACCAGGTCGGCGTGACAGGGTCACGCTTTTGACTTCGACATAGGCATCCGGCAATCCGGGGCCCGAGAGAAGAAAGTCGATCCGGCTTTTCTCGCCATACTTCACCTCGGCCCTGACGGTGTCATAGACGGCAAGTTCGGGGATCTCTCGCGCTTCAAGCGTCGCGCGCAAGGCCCGGTTGGGAACCGAAGTGTCGACACCGGTGAAATGTCCGTTCTCGTGATCGACCAGCCGCCAGCCGAATTTCAGCTTTTTCTTGGGGTCATCGTTGGGTTCCAGCCAGATTTTCGATCCCGGTTCAGCCAACCCCATCATCGAACCGGGGTTGGCGCAGTGCGCCGTTACTTCGCGCCCGTCCTCTAGCATGCAATCGGCCAGAAAGCGTTTGTAGCGGCGGATCAGGCGGGCGGGGATCAAGGGCGTGGGGAAGTTCATGCCCCTTGCCTAGCGCAGCCCTGCCCGTGGGAAAAGAGGGATCAGGCCACGCCGGCCATCACTCCCCCGTCCACGTCCCAAATCGCACCCGTCACCCATGTCGCTCGGTCCGACAGAAGATGCACGACCGTCTCGGCCACATCCTGCGCCTGACCGACCCGGCCAATGGGGTGGAAGGTGTCGAAGCCGTCGGTCAGGGTCGCCTCGATCTCGTCGGGATTGATGAAGGCGCCATAGATGGGCGTGACGACGACCGCGGGCGAAACTGCGTTGACCCGGATGTTGCGCGGGGCGAGTTCCATCGCGAGGTGCTGGGTCAGCGAGTGCAGCCCGGCCTTGGCCATGGAGTAAGCGGATGAAGGCGTCGCCTTGATCGCCTGTTTCGCCCACATCGACCCGATGTTCACAATCGCGCCGCTGCCGTGCTTGACCATGTTGCGGGCGACGGCCTGCGTCGCAAAGAAGGTCGCGCGGTTCAGATCCATGTAGCTGTCATAGTCCTGCGCGTCATGGTCCAGGAACGGTTTGGGGGCAAAGGTTCCGGCGGCGTTGACCAGACCGGTGATGTGCCGGGGATCGGCGTCGATAGACTGGATCAAGCGGCTCACATGTGCCGCGTCGCGAAGATCCGCCTGCAGTGTATCGACCGCCTCGCCCAAGTCGGCTTGCGCGGCTTGCAACTTGTCCTTGGACGAGCCGACGAGCGTCACATGCTGTCCGGCATCGACGAGAATGCGCGCTGAGGCGAGGCCCATACCGCTCGATCCGCCGATGATGAATGTCGTTATCTGTGTCATGAAGTGATTCCCTATCTACTGATAGGTAGGTAGATTGTAGATTGCGTTTCCAATTTCAACCCCTATCTACTGATAGGTAGAAAATTTGGTGAAACCACATGGCACAACCCGATACTGTTACCCGCATTCTGGACATTGCCGAGCGCATGGCGCGGCAGGGCGGTTACAACTCGTTCAGCTTCCGCGACATCGCGGGTGAGATCGGGATCAAGGCTGCAAGCGTGCACTACCACTTTGCCAACAAAGAGGCGCTTGGGGCCGCGATTGCCGACCGCTACACAGAGAATTTCCTAGCTGCTTTAGGAGAGCCGGTGGAAGCGGCTCCGGACGAAATGATCCAACGCTACGTGGCGGCCTATCGCAGTGCGCTGCTGGACGACGGGCTGATGTGTCTGTGCGGTATGTTCGGCGCAGAAATCAGTGATCTCCCTGCTCCGGTCGCCGCTAAAACCCGCTCGTTTTTCGAACGCAATATGGACTGGCTGAGCAATGTTTATGTCGCCAAAGGCCTCGAAGCGGGCAACGCGCGCGTCAAGGCGGGCGCTTTGATCGCACAGCTTGAGGGCGCGATGATCCTGGCCCGCAGCCTGGATGACATGGCGCTTTTTGACCGGATATCTGCGACACCTGCGCCTTAGACGCTTTCTGCCCTTGCGGGGCAGGGCAGGACAGATATCTTGCAAGCGCGTTTCACAGGAGGCCGACCCATGTCGAACCCAAAGGCTGCCATGCTTGTCATCGGGGATGAGATCCTTTCGGGGCGGACCCGTGATGCCAACATGTTTCACCTAGCAGGGGAGCTGACGAAACACGGCATCGACCTGTCTGAGGTGCGGATCGTCAGTGACGATGAAACAGCCATTGAGCAGGCGGTCAAAGCACTTTCGGCGGCCAATGACCATGTGTTCACCAGCGGTGGCATCGGTCCCACGCACGACGATATCACCGCCGACTGCATCGCGCGCGCCTTTGGCAAGCACATCGACGTACGCCCTGACGCCCGCGCCCTGCTTGAGGCGCATTATGAGGCAACAGGGCTGGAGCTGAACGAGGCCCGCCTGCGCATGGCGCGCATCCCGGACGACGCCATTCTGATCGAAAATCCGGTCTCGACCGCACCCGGATTTACGCTGGAGAACGTCCATGTAATGGCCGGCGTCCCCAGCGTGTTCCGCGCCATGGTCGCCAGCGTCCTGCCCACATTGACCGGTGGTGCGCCGCTTCTGTCGCAAACCCTGCGAGTCAATCGCGGCGAAGGTGACATCGCCTCGACCCTTTCGACGTTGGCCGAGGATTTCGCGGATCTGTCGATTGGCTGTTACCCGTTTCAAAAGGACGGCGTGTTTGGCGCCAATGTGGTGGTGCGGGGCACTGACGGGGCGCGTATCGACGCCGCCGTCACCCGTCTGGCGCGGGAGTTGGAGCTATGACCACGAACTGGTTTGATGTCATCGACCAGACCTGGCCCGCTGCAGCACGGCATGCCGTTGGTCCTTTTGTCTTGCGAGAGGGGCAGGGCGGTGGCAGCCGCGTGTCTGCAGCCACGGCAGATATTCCCGTGACCGAAGCTGAGATTGAATCAGTCGAGGCCGCAATGCGCGATTTGGGGCAAAAACAGATATTCATGATCCGCCCCGGTGATGAGGCATTGGACGCACAATTGGATGCGCGCGGGTATCAGGTTGTCGATGCGGTCACGATATATGCCTGTCCGGTGGCGCAGCTGACTGATCTGGCTATCCCGCGTGTCACCGTATTTACCATCTGGGGGCCATTGGCGATCATGCGCGAGATCTGGGCCGAAGGTGGCATTGGTCCTGCACGGCTGGCTGTGATGGATCGTGCCACAGGGCCCAAGACCGGCATCCTGATGCGTTTCAATGACAAACCCGGTGGGGCCGCCTATGCCGCCATTCATGACGGCGTTGCCATGGTTCACGCCGTCGAAGTCGTCCCGTTCCAGCGCAAGCAGGGCTTGGGAAAATGGGCCATGCGCGGCGCGGCGTTTTGGGCATTGGAAAACGGTGCCGACACTTTGAGTGTGATGTGCACCGATGCGAACGAAGGCGCCAACGCGCTTTACCGCTCGCTGGGAATGCAGCCGGTCAGTAAGTATCATTACCGCCATCTTGTCTAGGGGAGAGAGACAGACGTGACCAACGAAACCCAACCCACCGCCTTGGACCTGCCCATGGTCGATCCGCTGCCTGAAGAGACGCAGCGCTACTTCGATATCTGCGTCGAAAAGCTGGGCATGGTGCCCAACGTGCTCAAGGCCAACGCTTTTGACATCGACAAGCTGAACGCGTTTACGAACATGTACAACGACCTGATGCTGGCCCCCAGCGGGCTGAGCAAGCTGGAGCGCGAGATGGTCGCCGTCGTGGTCTCGTCGATCAACAAGTGCTTCTATTGCTTGGTGGCGCATGGTGCGGCTGTGCGGCAATTGTCGGGCGATCCCAAACTGGGTGAGATGTTGGTGATGAACTATCGCGTCGCACCCTTGGATGCGCGCCAACGCGCGATGTTGGATTTTGCAGAGAAGGTCACCAAGGAGAGCGCCACCGTGGAAGAGGCTGACCGCCAAACCCTGCGAGACGTGGGATTGAGCGATCGCGACATCTGGGACCTGGCCAACGTAATCGGCTTCTTCAACATGTCCAACCGCGTGGCCAGCGCAACCGCCATGGTGCCCAACGACGAGTATCACAGCCAGTTCCGATGATCAGAACGCTTGCCTTCTGCGCCGCACTTGCGGCTGTGCCTGCCGCGGCGCAGGAGCTGGCTTTGCCATCCGAGGCCCGGCAGTTGACCAACAGGGTCAACCCGTTGGACAGCTATGACCTGCCGATTGCGATTTGGGATGGATCAAGGGTGCCCACACGCGAGGTGCAGGGCAGGGTCGTCAAACAGACCTGGCGTATCTCGGTTGGATCCAAGACGACCCTGCAGGTGTTTGCCTCCTTGCGGGACCAAATCGAGGCGCAAGGCTATGACGTGCTGTTGGATTGCCCTGGCGAGACTTGCGGCGGTTTCGATTTCCGGTTCGGGACCGAAGTGGTGCCATCGCCGGACATGTACGTGTCGATCCGCGACTACCGGTTTTTGTCTGCCATCCGTGGCGACGATGTACTCAGCCTGTTGGTCAGTCGCAATCCGCCGGATGCCTACGTGCAGATCATCACAGTCACACCACCGAACGCTGCTCCAATGGAGGTCGCCCCAGAAGGTGAACCTGTATCAGTCGAGGCATCAGGATCTGTAAGTGGGCTTGATGTGGCTGGACATGTGGTTCTGGGTGATTTGGAGTTTGAAACTGGCGCAGATGCTCTGGGGACAGGCCCATTCGACTCGCTTTCGGCCTTGGCCGAATGGCTGAACCAGGAAGCCACGCGCCGCGTGGCTCTGGTTGGGCATACGGACAACATCGGGGTGCTGGAAAGCAATATCTCTTTGGGGCAACGTCGGGCCGAGGCGGTCAAGGCCCGGCTGGTTGAAGAATTTGGAGTGACCCCGGATCAATTGGAAACCGCAGGCGCCGGATACTTGGCCCCTGTCGCTTCGAACGCAACGCCCCAGGGCCGCGAGGCCAACCGCCGCGTCGAAGCTGTTGTACTGCCAGCGCGGTAAAGCCAAAAATTTCTAGTTGGCATGATTGATAGGGTTGGGGCGGTTTCGTCGGCAACCGGATGTTTATGGAACTCAAAACGGAGCAGGATTTTGACCCCTCAACGGCTCAGAGAACTTTATGGTGATGCATCCCCGCACGCTGCGGCAAAGGTCATCTCACATTTCGACCACCATTGCCGCACGTTCCTGGAGCATGCTTCGTTCCTGATCTTGGCGACCTCGGATGGGACGAATCTTGACGTCTCGCCAAAGGGTGACCCGGCTGGATTTGTCCAAGTCGAGACGGACAAAACGCTTCTGATCCCGGATCGCCCTGGCAACAACCGTATCGATGGCCTCATGAACATCCTTGCTCATCCCAAAGTGGCACTGCTGTTCATGATCCCATCGGTGTCCGAGACGCTGCGTGTGAATGGCACGGCAGAAATTCATGAAGATCTCGAGTTGTGTGATCAGTTTCAGGTGAAGGGTCGAAGCCCCAAGACGGTTCTTCGCGTCAAAGCTGACGAGATCTTCCTGCACTGTGGCAAGGCACCGCTGCGCTCGGGGTTGTGGAAGCCGGACGCTTGGCCTGCAGAGCGACCTGTCGCAACGCTCTATGAAATGGTGCGGGACCACTCGGAATTGGAGGTTGCGTCAACGGATCAATCCTACACCGAACAGCGCTATCAAGAGACGTTGTACTGAGAGTAATCAAGGAAAAGCCCCGTACACCAGAGGTGCACGGGGTTCAGTTGGTCTGCCAAGGGAAGCAAGATTGGGGTTACCAGTCCATTGGGCCCTTTTCGGAAAAGGCGTGGACTAGGAAATCAATGAAAGCGCGGACTTTGGGCTGAGTGAAACGTCCAGGCGGGTAGACAGCATAGATGCCTTGGGTCTCGTCCGGTAGGGACGGCATGGCATCCTCGACCAGGCCCTGTTCCAGCGCATCAGCATAGAGGTAGCTGGGCAGATAGGCGATTCCCAGACCCGAGATTGCCGCGTTGAGCAGCGACTGCCCGTCATTGACGCTCAGCCAGCCGGCGGTGCGCACCTGACGTTTTTCACCCGAAGGGGCAGTCAGTTTCCAGACGTTGCCACTGGACTGGTTGGAATAATGCAGCAGCTTGTGTTCGTTCAAATCGTCGATCTTTTGCGGGCGGCCGTATTTTTCGAAGTATTCGGGGCTCGCGATCATGCGTTTGGTGGTCTCGGTCAATTTGCGGGCACGCAGGGTGCTGTCTTCAAGCTCGCCAATGCGCAAAGCCATGTCGAAACCTTCGGAAATCAGCTCGACGTAGCGGTTGTTGAGCACCATGTTCACCGTGATGTCGGGGAAATCCGACAAGAAGTCCGACAGGACGGGTGACAGGTGATTGACGCCGAAGTCGGTGGCCACGCTGATCCGCAACAGGCCCGAGGGCGCAGATTGCATCGAGGTGACAAGCGCATCCGCTTCGCCAGCATCGTTCAGAACACGGCGGGCTCGGTCGTAATAGGCCAGACCGATCTCGGTCGGGCTGACACGGCGCGTGGTGCGGTTCAAAAGGCGCGCTCCCAAGCGGGCCTCCAGGCTAGAGACGTGCTTGGAGACGGCCGATTTTGAGATGCCCATTTTCTTGGCGGCATCAGTAAAGCCACCTTGGTCCACCACATTGGCAAAGGCTTCCATTTCGGTCAGTCGATCCATGCTCGGTTCCTCAGCTTATTCAGCGTTTCGAGGATTGGTTATGCTGGTCAATCTGGGCGAGAACGGGGCAGAGGTGGGATAATATCAGGGTTTTGTCGCGGATCGTTTGCGACATGGAAACGAAGAAACAATCGTTTCCAACAGTGTTTCATCACCGTCTGCGTGACCTGCGGTCTTACGTGCTGCCGGGCCCAACGGGAGGAGAGGCTCCGCTGAGGAACCTTGACGACGGGCGGGAGTGTTTGTTTTGCGTACAGGGAAATTCTGCTCAAACAGGAAACCATTGCTCGAACATTTCCTGACCCAACGCAGAAAATTGCACGTGCCGAGAGCCAATCCCGCGGGTGATCCAATCCCGGTCTTCCATATGCGCAAACATCGCACGCCCCAGCCGGCCTGCAAGATGGGTTTCCCGTGCGCTCCAGTCCAGACAGCCAAGACACAGCGGCGCCTTGCTGCGGGTGGGGGCTGATAGATCGATACCAAAGCTGGAGATGAAGCCGTGACCGCGGTCGGTCAATGTCACATGGTCACCGGCTTCGCTCAGTAGCTCGCGCTGAATCATAGAGCGGTACATCTGCACCCCTCGTGTTCCGGCCAGATGATTGTAGCACACGCGGGCCTCACGCAATTTGGCATCCTTGGGGCCGGTCCGTGTTCGCAAGTGCCCATGACCCGCAGCCAACCCCATCAGGCTTTCCAACGTAGCGGCGACGTCGGGTCCCGAGAGCGAATAGTACCGATGGCGTCCTTGTCCGCGCAAGCGCAACAGACCGCCATCCAAAAGCCGTTTGAGGTGCGAGCTGGCAGTTTGCGCCGTGACACCGGCTTCGGACGCGAGCTCGGTCGCGGTGAGCGCCTTGCCAGCCATCAGGGCTGTCAGAATGTTGGCGCGCGCCGGATCGCCGATCAAGGCGGCCACGCGTGCGATATCCGGTCCATTTTTCATCCTTCGATCATAGTCGAAGCATTGGCGTAGCGAAAGTGATTAGACCAACGCTACTGACACAGGAGATCCACATGCTGACATGTTTCATTCGCTACCACATCGACCCGACAAAGACCGAGCAGTTCGCTGAATATGCACGCAACTGGGGGCAGGCCATTCCCAGATGCGGCGCAGATCTGATTGGCTATTTCGCTCCGCACGAGGGGTCATCCACCTTGGCTTACGGGGTCTACAACATCCCCAACCTGGCCGAGTACGAGGCTTATCGATTGCGCTTGGCGGCGGATCCTTTGGGTCAGGAGAACTGTGAATTTGCGCAACGGGAGAAGTTCCTACTGCGCGAGGATCGCACCTGGGTGAAATGTGTTTCCACGCCACATGGCAAAAAACACGCCTTGGAATGAAACGGGGCAGCGGCGATTGACACGGCCAAATTCGAAAACCAGGCCCGCTGTGCTATCGTTCGTACATGTCGAAAGACATTTTGGAGGAGAGAGATAGATGAAACACCTTGCTGCCGTTCTGGCACTGACCTTGCTCGCTGCGCCTGCTTGGGCTGGCGGGGAAACGCCGTCCAGCCCCGACGCACGTGTCTACTTTGCCAACTTAACCGATGGGGACACCGTTTCCTCGCCCGTGACGG
Source organism: Falsiruegeria mediterranea M17 (assembly GCF_900302455.1). Taxonomy (GTDB): domain Bacteria; phylum Pseudomonadota; class Alphaproteobacteria; order Rhodobacterales; family Rhodobacteraceae; genus Falsiruegeria; species Falsiruegeria mediterranea. The sequence continues at coordinate 63,390 of NZ_ONZG01000011.1, read as the reverse complement.
TTGTCTTTGGCCTCAGCGGTATGGGCGTGGCACCTTCGGGTACAGAGAAGGAAAACACGGGCCATCACCACCTGCTCATCGACCGCCCGCCATTGGGTGAGGGCGAGGATGGTGCAGATGAATTGTCAAACGGTATTCCGGCAGACGACAACCATCTGCACTTCGGCGGCGGCCAAACCGAAGTGACCCTCGACCTGTCGCCGGGACAACATACGCTGCAATTGGTGTTGGGTGACTATGGACATGTGCCCCATTCCACGCCGGTAGTGTCCGACGTGATCTCCATCACGGTTGAGTAAGGTGCGCCATACGACCTAGTGCCAAAGGTCCGGTAGGGTGGCTTTTTTACAATCCATGAAGTCCCTCAGGCTTTCGTCAATGGCTGCATCTAGCGGAGGGGCTTCGTACCGCTGCAGGTCTTCTTTCCACTTTCGATTGGCGCGCCGCACCGAATCTGCGCTGCCCCGTTCTGACCACGTTTCGAACGATTGGGTGTCGGACAGCTCGGCGTCATAGAACGCGGTTTCATAGTTGCGCATGGTGTGGCCACAGCCGAAGAAGTGACCGCCGGGGCCGACCTCGGCAAAGGCGTCCATGGCAAAGGCTTCGTCGTCCAGTGACAGGCCGCCCAGGAACCTATGCATGGCGCCCAAATAATCCGCGTCCATGGCCAGTTTCTCATAGGACATGGTCAGTGCGCCCTCCAACCAACCCGCCGATTGCAGCACAAAGTTGGCCCCGCTCAGGACAGCAGCGTGCAGGGCGGTGACGCTTTCCATCATGGCCTGTCCGTCCGGCACCTTGGAACTGGTGAAGGCCCCCGAGCAGCGGATGGGTAGTCCGACCCGGCGCGCCAGTTGCCCGGCGACGTAAGAGGCGAGAGCGGATTCCGGTGTGCCGAACGAGGGCGAGCCGGATTTGAGATCTACTGTGGTCACGAAGTTGCCAAAGACCACTGGTGCGCCGGGGCGGACCAATTGTGCCAACGCACATCCCACCAGAACCTCGGAATAGGCTTGGGTGACGGCGGCGATCATTGACACCGGAGCGGTCGCGCCACCCAGGACAAAGGGGACGATGACGGGACATTGGTTGGCGGCGGCATAGGTGCGGATGGCCCCGGACATGGCATAGTCAAAAACCAGCGGCGAGTTCATGTTGATGTTGGCCATGATCACGCAGTTTTGGTCAACAAAATCCGCCCCAAATGCAAGGCGGGCCATTTCGATGCTGTCTTCGGCCCGTTCCGGGGCCGTGACCGAACCCATGAAGGGCTTGTCGCTCCATTTCAGGTGGGCATAGACCATGTCCAGATGGCGCTTATTCACCGGCAGGTCGGTGGGCTCGCAGGTGGTACCGCCCGAATGATGCAGCCAGGGCGACATGTAGACGAGCTTGGTTAGGTTTTCGAAATCGCGAATTGTTCCATACCGCCGACCGCCATCCAGATCGCTGACAAAGGGCATGCCATAGCCGGGCCCAAAGACAACATTCTTGCCGCCCAGATCGATTGTACGCTCGGGGTTGCGGGCGTGCTGGCGAAAAGTCTTGGGTGCGGTTTCCAGCGCCTTCCGAAGTAACCGCGGCGGGAACCGGACCCGGTCGCCTTGGACCTCGGCGCCTGCCTCGTGAAACAGGCTGAGGGCTTCGGGGTCTTCGACAAAGCGGACACCGATCTGTTGGAGCAATTGCTCCGATCGCGCCTCGATCTGCTCCAGGCCTTCGGTGCTGATCAAGTCATAGGTGGGGATGTTTCGGCGCGCGCTGGTAATGATCTGCGGTGAAATTGCACCAGCGGGTCTATGAGCGCGGCGGCGACGGACTGGACGTGTCATGATCCCTCTCTCGGCGGTTGGTTTGAAAACCGTGAGTGGGATATGGGGAGCGATTCTGTCCCGGAAACGACAAAGCGTCGGTCCCGGGGCAGGTGTCACAGGGTTGTGTTGGCGCGTTAGATAGACGCGGCCAGACGTGTGCCCTGGTTGATGGCGCGTTTGGCGTCTAGTTCAGCAGCTACATCGGCACCGCCGATCACATGGCAGTTTACGCCTTTGGCTTCCAACGCATCCGCAAGGCTGCGGTCCGAGAGTTGCCCGGCGCAAAGCACAACGGTGTCGCATTCGATGACCGTCGGGTCCGCGCGTTCCTCGCCAAAACTGACATGCAGGCCCTGGTCGTCGATCCGTTCATAGTTCACGCCGCCGACAAAGTTCACGTCCTTCATCTTGAGCGTGGCACGGTGAATCCAACCGGTGGTCTTGCCCAGGCCCTTGCCGTGCGCCTGCTTCTTGCGCTGAAGCAGGGTCACCTGACGGGCAGGTGCATGCGGTTGGGGACCTTCTGGAGCCAGACCCGAGCGGTGCTCGGCCGGGTCGGTCACACCCCATTCCTTCATCCACAGTGGCAGGTTTTCGGTTGGGCTGTCGCCGTCGTGCAGCAGGAATTCCGAGACATCGAAACCAATGCCACCTGCGCCAATCACCGCCACGCGGTCGCCCACGGGTGCCTTGTGGCGCAGCACGTCGATGTAGTTGAGGACGTTGTCGCGGTCCTGACCAGGGATACCGGGGTCGCGCGGGGTAACACCGGTTGCGATGATCACCTCGTCAAAGCCGGTAAGGTCGTCTGCGCCGACCTCGCGCCCCAGTTCGACGCTGATGCTCAGATCGGCCATCATGGTGCGGTACCAATCCACAAGGCCCCAGAACTCTTCCTTGCCGGGCACCTGCTTGGCCATGTTGAGCTGCCCGCCGATCTCATCAGCGCGGTCGAACACAGTTACGGTGTGCCCCCGTTCAGCAGCGGCCATTGCGGTGGACAGCCCCGCCGGACCAGCACCGACGATGGCGATGGATTTGGCGGTTTCCGCCTTTTCGATCACCAGTTCTGTCTCGTGGCAGGCACGGGGATTCACCAGACAAGATGTCAGCTTGCCGCCAAAGGTGTGATCAAGGCAGGCCTGATTGCAGGCAATACAGGGCGCGATCTTGGCCGCGTCCCCTGCTATGGCTTTGTTGACGAAATCTGCATCAGCCAGCATCGGACGCGCGAGCGAGACCATATCGGCGCATCCGGTGGACAGAACCTCTTCGGCCACTTCGGGTGTGTTGATGCGGTTCGAGGTGATGACCGGGATCGACACCTTGCCCATCAGCTTTTTGGTGACCCAGGCAAATGCCGCACGTGGGACCGATGTGGCGATTGTGGGAATGCGAGCCTCGTGCCAGCCGATGCCGGTGTTCAGGATCGTGGCGCCCGCTTTTTCGATCTCTTGCGCCAGTTGCACCACTTCGTCGTGGGTCGAACCGTTGGGGATGAGGTCAATCATCGACAGGCGGTAGATGATGATGAAATCCGTTCCGACAGCCTCACGCGTGCGGCGCACCACTTCGATGGCTAGGCGCATGCGGTTTTCATAAGAACCGCCCCAGCGATCTTCACGCTTGTTGGTGTGGGTGACCAGGAACTGGTTGATGAAATACCCTTCGGATCCCATGATCTCGACCCCGTCATAGCCCGCTTTCTGGGCCAGAACCGAGGCGTTCACGATGTCGGCGATCTGCTTTTCGATCCCGTCTTCATCCAACTCATTTGGTGGGAACGGAGAGATCGGAGATTTGACCGGACTGGGAGCCACGCATTTGGGGCCATAGGCATAGCGACCCGCATGCAGGATCTGCATCGCAATTTTGCCGCCAGCCTGATGCACGCGGTCTGTGACGATGGAGTGGTTGGCCACATCCTCGTCCGTGGTCATCATCGCAGCACCCGGCAGGACCGAGCCTTCGAGGTTCGGACCAATGCCACCGGTCACCATAAGTGCCACGCCGCCGCGCGCGCGATCAGCATAGAATTCGGCCACCCGGTTCCAGTCACGGGTTTCTTCCAATCCAGTATGCATGGAACCCATCAGCACCCGGTTTTTCAAAGTGGTAAACCCCAGATCCAGCGGCGCCAGCATGTTTGGGTACGCAGTCATTGGCAAACTCTCCCTAATTTGATGCGCAGGATCGCTGCACTGCCGCAGCGAGTCACGTGAAACCTGACGTCAACCGCCCGCCACGTAAACCAGAGGCGCTCCCGCCCCCGCTTCATGCCCTGACGGGCCCTCGCGGCGTTGGGCCGGGCGCCTCGCCTTCGGCTCGGCGCGGCACCGCAGTACGACAGGGCATTGCCTTTGGCCGCGTTCCCGGTCATTTGCTAGACTGACTTTCGAGTAACGAAGAGGCAGCCATGACCCCCGACGAAATCGCCAAACTTCCCTATCGACCCTGCGTCGGGCTGATGTTGATGAATGTCGACGGCAAAGTCTTTGTCGGGCAGCGTAGCGATCGGTACAAGGACGCTTGGCAGATGCCCCAAGGTGGTGTGGACACGGGCGAAGATCCCCGCGATGCGGCCCTGCGAGAGCTGTGGGAAGAGACAGGTGTGACGGCGGATCTGGTCGAGGTGGTGTCCGAGACCGACGGTTGGCTGCCCTATGACCTGCCTCATGACATCGTGCCCAAGATCTGGAAAGGCAAATATCGCGGGCAAGAGCAGAAGTGGTTCCTGCTGCGCTTTACGGGTACCGACGATCAGGTCAATATCCAAACCGAGCACCCGGAATTCACCGAATGGAAATGGCAAGAACCCGACCATTTGATTGATGAGATCGTGCCGTTCAAGCGCGAGGTCTATGCCCAAGTACTCGAGCTTTTTGCAGATCACCTCAAGTGATGCCGCAATATGTGCGCAGATCAAAGAAGCATTGAAAGAGTTAACCCTGATTGAGCTTGCGATTTGGCTAGGCGCGCGCTTTACCGAAACTCAAACCGCAGAAAAAGGGATGCTGGGCTGAAGCTGCTCGGCCGCTTGGTCGTGCAGAGGATCATCAGCCTTTGTCAGCGTTTCCGATACGTCAGATACATATCGATCGGCAAAGTGCAGACCATGTAGTCCTGTGCCTGTCGCCGCAGTTGACCAGGGCGTGCATGATCGCCCATCCGATCGATTTGCAATAGGTTGAGACGTACAGGCTCGACCGTGACTAAGAGCAGCCTCACGGGACCAACAATTGCGACGCGGGGGTCGTGATTCTGGTGATGGCACTTTTTCGTGGCCGCAATCTGCGACTCCAAGGCGCGGGTTTTGTTGATCGTGCCTTGTATTCGTCCGCTTGGGTGCCTTTTGGGGCATATCCTTGGGCTCAACGACATTGGGTACGGGATTTCTGGCCAAACTTCGTTTTGACGAACCCCGCGTAAACTGTGGGCCTAAAGCGCGTTGCTCCAACGTCAGGTTATGGGGCTGGCCGACCTCGATTTTGGGCGCTGATGTGGCAGGTGCGGAACGCGCAAGTGTTCGAAATCCACTTGGAGTACGGTTCGACGCGAAGGGGCAGGTGATTGTATCTGGATTCGTCGCCCGAGTTGGAGCGAATTTCGCGGCTTCACCGGTGAGTGTGCTGGACTACTTGCGCTTAATTGCGATCCAGATCTCAGCGTGCGCTTGGCCCGGGTGTGGTGCGTTCCAAGAAAAGACGAGAATTGAGTCCACTGACATCATCAATTGGGGGCAACCGCGCTGCGGGGGGCAGTAGCCCCGCGCAGCGCCGGCCCAACCAGAGGAGATGCCCCGTGAGGGGCATCGACGATGGGCGGGTGCACCCCCAGTTACAGCAGGCCTGCGTCGCGCAGCAGGTCTTGCATGTTGGCTTCGGGGCGGGGCCCGATGTGGCTGATGACTTCTCGCGCGCAGACGCAACCGATCTTGGCACAGGTTTCCAGATCGCGTCCCGTGGCCAAGCCGAACAGGAACCCTGCCGCAAATTGATCCCCTGCGCCCGTGGCATCGACAGGAACGATCTTTTCAACCGGCACGTCGATCCGCTGACCGTCGCTCAACACCGATACGCCATCGCCCGAACGGGTGCAGACCACCAGCGGGCAGATTTCGGCGGTCTTGGCCAGCGCTGCCTCCAGGTCGTCTGTTTCAAACAGTGACTTGATCTCGTCCTCGTTGCCGATCACGAAATCCAGTTCGTTTTCGATCAGCGACAGGAAATCGGCGCGGTGACGTTCGACACAGAAGGGATCGGAAATGGCTATGCCCGTTTTGCCGCCGCCCTCGTGGCAGTCCCGTGCCGCTTCGAGAAACGCGGTTTTGCCCTTGTCCTTGTCGAACAGGTAGCCTTCTAGGAACATGATCTGCGACTTGCCCGCCACATCCTTGGACACGTCATCGGAACTCAGCTCGGACGAGATGCCCAGATAGGTGTTCATCGACCGCTCACCATCGGGCGAGACAAAAATCATCGAACGCGACGTAGGCAACTCACCGCCCGGCACTGGCGGGTTGACGAAATCGACGCCATCCTCGTTCATCGCATCGGCATAGAAACGCCCCAGAGCATCGTCATGCACCCGGCCGATGAATGCTGCATCCAGCCCAAGCGCACCGGCGCCCGCGATAGTGTTGGCGACCGAGCCACCCGGCGTCTGAACCCGGTTTGCCATCGCTGCATAGAGAACTTCGCCGCGCTCACGTTCGATCAACTGCATGATCCCCTTCTCGATCCCCATGTGATCAAGAAAGCTGTCATCGGATTGGCTGATTACGTCCACAACGGCATTACCGATCCCGACGAGTTGATAGGTCTTCATAGGTTCTTGTCCTCGAACATGCACAAGTCGCGGATCAGGCAGGTGCCACACATCGGCTTGCGCGCTTTACAGTGATACCGGCCATGCAAAATCAGCCAGTGATGGGCGTGAAGCTGAAAGTCAGCTGGAATGTTGTCTTCGACGGCGCGTTCCACGGCATCGACGTCTTTTCCCGGCGCGATACCAGATCGGTTGCCGACGCGAAAGATATGAGTGTCCACGGCTTGCGCAGGTTGATGCCACCACATGTTCAAAACAACATTGGCCGTCTTGCGGCCCACCCCCGGCAGCGATTGTAGCGCCGCGCGGGAATTGGGCACTTCACCGCCGTATTCCTCAACCAGAATGCGGCTCAGCTTGATCACGTTCTTGGCCTTTTGGCGAAACAGACCAATGGTCTTGATATGCTCGGTCAGACCCTCTTCGCCCAGGTCGAGCATCTTTTGCGGTGTATCCGCGATCTTGAACAGTTCCCGCGTTGCCTTGTTCACACCTGCGTCCGTCGCCTGCGCACTCAGCGCTACCGCAACGACCAGGGTGTAGACGTTCACATGTTCCAGCTCCCCTTTGGGCTCTGGCTCTGCTGCCTGGAACCGAGAGAAAATTTCGCGGATCGTATGATAATCAAGTTGCTTTGCCATGATGGCCTTAATGCCGTGGGTGGCGCTTTGGGTAAAGCCGTTCAGGCGGACATCGCATAAAAGAACCCTGAACCCTGCGGCAGGAAGAACACGGCTGGTCCCTGTGCTTGCCGAAATGAAAGTGTTGGGCTGTTCTGGCGCTCAAGTCGTTTTGGTTGGGTCGGTTACAAGAACTCGACGCCTGCGGTCGAAAGATCGTCTTTCACTTTCGACCACTGTTTCGGGTTGGCGGCCAACACGGCTGCGGGATCGATCGAGACCTGATACCCGCGGTTCCGCGCGCCTTGTGCGGTCTTGTTGACGCAATGGCAGCCATCCAGCCCCGTCAGGATCAAATGCCCGACATTATGCTCGGCCAGGTATCGGTCAAGCTCAGGTACAGAAAACGCATCGCCCACTGATTTCACGAACTCGGCGCTTGGTGTCAGGCTCAGTCTAGGGTCAAGCCCCAGCCCATCAGACCCATTGTTTCCGCGGCCATTGTTGAACAAGCCATTCAAAAGGTTGGCCAGCCACCCCTGGAATACGTGTCGGACTACGATGATGGGCATACCAGAGTGCTGGGCATTTGATGTCGAAGCTGAGATTTGCGCAAAGTTTTGCTGCAAGTCGCTCTCTGTCCAGGTGGGCAGAGTGGTAAAGTCCACCTGCATATCTATCACCAAAAGGGCTGTTTCTGTGCGCGCAGACAGGTTGATCTGTGGCCCGGTTGTCGGCTTGCCGATCCTCCGGATATCCCAGATCACGTACAGGACACAGGCTGTCAGTGCTGCGACTACGATCCAGATGATTGTCATTTCAGCTCTCCTTGGCGAGCAAAGCAAAATACTGCGTCAAGGTGATTTGCAGCCTGCAGAATGCGTTAAGGTCTTCGGTGGTCTGCCCCTCGGCAAATGCGATCAATTTGGATGTTTCGTCAGCCCGGATGGCTGAAATGACATCCTTTCCCTTGGCAGTTAGTCGATATCGCCATGATCGGGCACGATCAGGGTTGGGCAGTTTTTCAACCAATTCCGCTGTGACGACTTCTTGCAGAACGCGAGCCACATATTGGCGCTTCATCTGCAATTCCGAACCCAGCAAAGGGGCGGTGGCATCCGGGTGCAAAAATAGGCCTTCCAGGATGGCGCGTTGCCCGACGGTTACTCCGTGTCGGCGGCTGCCTTGTTCAACGGCTGCCGTGATGTTGCGCAGCAAGGGGCGGGTGGCCTGAACGGCTTGGTACAGGTGATCGAGGGTTTGGGTCATACCGGGATCCTAGATTACCCAATTCTGATTCGTCAACTGAGTTGACGAATACTTGCGCAAGTTCCGGGTCGCGTTACAGCGGTCGAGTTCGCTACTGTGAGGTCAATAAGTGAAAGGGTATCGTGATGAACATGCGCACCGGAGAAGAGGGCTATCACTATGGCGTCATGCGTCGGGCCATCGAACTGATTGATCAGGGCGAGGGGAACCTGTCGCTTGAACAGCTGGCGGGTCAGATGAACATGAGCCCCGCGCATTTTCAGCGATTGTTTTCACGGTGGGTCGGTGTGTCGCCCAAGAAGTACCAGCAATACCTCACCCTCGGCCACGCCAAGGCATTGTTGCAGGAGCATTTCACCACGCTTGAGGCCGCGCATAGCGTGGGTTTATCTGGCACCGGTCGCCTGCATGATCTGTTTGTCCGGTGGGAGGCGATGAGCCCCGGCGACTACGCCCGCCATGGGCAGGGTCTTGTGATCTATTGGGGCTGGTTCGAAAGCCCCTTTGGTCCCGCGTTGGTCATGGGCACCGACAAGGGGATTTGCGGGGTTGGCTTTGCGGCCGAAACCACGGCCGAGGCGACAATGGAGGATCTGTTGTCGCGTTGGCCCAAGGCCGAGTTTATCGAAGACCCGATGAGGCTGCGCCCCTGGGTTTTGAACATGTTCAATGCCGCCAGCGATCGGCTGGAGCCAACGCCGCTCTATCTGATCGGCGCGCCCTTGCAGATCAAGGTATGGGAGGCGCTGTTGCGCATCCCATCCGGTCAGGTCACCACCTATTCCGAGATCGCCGAGGCCATCGGCAACCCACGTGCAGTTCGTGCAGTGGGCACCGCAGTGGGTCGCAACCCGATCAGCTGGATTATCCCCTGCCACCGCGCCTTGCGTAAATCTGGTGGCTTGGGTGGCTATCATTGGGGGCTGCCTGTCAAACGGGCGATGCTGGCCTATGAGGCCGCCAGAGCCGAAGCTTGATCCGGGGTTTTGGTGCGTGTGTTTGGGGGCGTTTGGCTTCCTTCCGTTCAGCAATTTCGTTGCGCTCGATTTCCCAGGATTTCGGCGGACGCGGGCGTCTCCAATGGTCCAGGCCCAGGGTCATCAGCGTTGTGTGGTCATAAGAAGACATCTGCACTCTCCAATCAAACGTGTTTGACGGAGAAAAACAGATGCCTCCTGACATCCGGTTGTCAGTGGGGTGTGCTAAGGTGTCAGGATCATCTCGGAGACTCAGATGCATCGATCCAACCGCCTTTTCGAAATCATTCAGATCCTGCGCGCCGCGCCTGGGCCGGTGACGGCGGATACGCTGGCCGAACAGCTCGAGGTTTCGGTTCGCACGATCTACCGCGACATTGCGGCGTTGCAGGCGATGCGAACCCCGATCGAGGGCGAGGCGGGTTTGGGCTATCTGATGCGACGTGGGTATGATCTGCCGCCGCTGAACTTCGATCTGGAAGAGTTGGAGGCGTTGCGGGTCGGTCTGTCGATGCTCGAGCGCACTGGGGACAGCGCCTTGCAACAGGCAGCCAAACGGATTTGTCAAAAGATCGAGGATCTGCACGACCCGGCGGAATGGCTGCAAGTGGCGCCTTGGGGCGCCCCGTTGGACGATGCCGAACGGGGCTGCGTGTCCAAATCGGGTCTGCGTTCAGCCATCCGGCAAGAGCAAAAGCTGCGGTTGACGTACCGGGACGAAGCAAACAAGGAAACGGAACGTGTCGTACGCCCCGTGGCGCTGATCTATCATCTGGAATGCACCATGCTGGCTGCTTGGTGCGAGCTGCGTGGTGGGTTCCGCCACTTTCGTACCGATCGCATTTGGGCTTGCGACTGGCTGGAGCAGCGGTTCGTCGGACAAGGTGCTGCGCTGCGCGAGGTCTGGCATCAGCAGAACCGTTGGGAAGACCGTGACAGAGCCTTTGATCCAACACCCAATGCGCAAGGAACCGCCGAAATCAATTGATTGTCGGTTGAGTGCGCGCCAACAAAACATGATATAGTAGGGATAAGGAAAAGCCCTGTGAACAAGGGCCGTTGAGCAGAAGGTGACCCTATGTCGATCTCGAAAACCTCGTTGGCCGTGCTGATGGGCGCGGCTGTTACCCTTGCCGCGTGTACCGATCCGGCGCAATTGGGCGTTCAAACCGATCCCAAGCAGAACACCAAACAGGGGGCCATCGCCGGTGGTATTTTGGGTGCGGGCATTGGTGCCATTACCGGTTCGTCCGCCAAATCGGCGATTGTTGGCGCGGCTGCTGGTGCCTTGGCGGGTGGCGCAATCGGGTCAGTTCTGGACAAACAAGCCGCTGACCTTCGGCAGGAACTGGCCAACGATGGGATTACCATCACCAACACCGGTGACCGTCTGATCGTTTCGGTGCCAAATGACATCACTTTTGACACCGACAGCTCTTCGGTGCGGCCTGCCTTGCAATCCGACTTGGACAAGGTCGCGCAGAACCTGCTGAAGTATCCTGAAAGCAGCGTCCAGATCATCGGCCATACTGACAGCGACGGTGCCGCAGAGTACAACCAAGGCCTGTCTGTACGACGCGCCAATGCGGTGGCTGATGTCATCCAGGCCGGTGGTGTGCCTTACAATCGGATCTCTACCATCGGTCGGGGCGAAGATGACCCGATTGCGTCGAACCTGAACGAGGCGGGCAAGGCCCAGAACCGCCGGGTCGAAATCGTGGTCATCCCCACCAACGCGTGAGGCTTGCCTTGATGGATCACGTGCTGACGTGATCCGGACCAAGCCAGAATTGCGGACATGCCACTTTCCCGTCGCCTCGGCGGCGGGATCGATTTCTCTGGTCGTGGGCTAGGTGCGTCGTGCTCGATCCAAGACCCAATTTATCCCGCGCAGATAGTCATCAATCGTCAACGTGTCAGTTTCGTCGCTTGCTGCCGAAAGAACAAATCCATGCGTGTAGTCGATGAGTAGGTGCAACAGAACACTGCCAGCATCGCCGTCATTCAGGTCTTTTGTGCATGTTCCCAATGCGCCGGTCACATGTTTCAGATCGACACTCATCAAAGAGGGGTCACTTAGAACTGCACGCAGTAGATGCGCGTTCGCAAGGGCCCGGGTGTAGTACGCGGTCAGGATTTGCCGTACCCGATCTGATGCCGTTGCCCCGTCGACCTGACCCAGGGTGTCTTTGAACGCTACTGCCACCAAGTCAGCCAAAAGCTGTTGCCTGCTCCCGGAATGATAGGTGACGGCCATCGGCGTGACACCCAACTGATCCGCCAATGTGCGAAAGCTCAGCGCCTCAATGCCGTCTCGTTGGACGATCGGCAGAGCGACTTCGATAATTCGGGCCTTGGAGATTTTCTGGTCCGAAGCTTTCGGACGTCCCACCTTAGAGCGGGCGTTCATTCAGTTTTGACCCGATAGACCAAATCGACCAATCCGGACGGGAAACTGGTCGCAGATTGCAATTCCAGATCAATATCGTGGTCTATGTCGCCGAAAATCCGGATGCCATCACCAATCAGAATTGGAATCATGGAGACTTTCATATCGTTGATAAGACCGGCCTTTAGAAACGATTGAATGATTGCTCCGCCATCCACATAAACGCGTTCGAACCCTCGTTCGGCAAAGCTCTCCCAAAGGTCTTTTGGTGCAGCGGTCGAAAACTCGACCTTGTCGCGCAGGTCGCTTGGCAGGTCGTCCTTTGTCATGCTCCGACTAAGGACAACGACGGGTTTGTCGTACGGCCACATGTCAAACCCCAGAACCGTACGAAGTGATCCGGTTCCCATCACCAACACATCAACGCTGTCCATGAAATCGACAAACCCATGATCCTCGTTGCCGGAGGGTTGTTTGAACAACCAATCAAGAGCGTGATCCTTTCGCGCGACAAACCCGTCCAAGGTCATCGCCATCATGATGTGTCCAGTTGTCATGTGCGCCCCGTGATTAATATTTATACGGCATATAAAAAAATAGTCAACTCAAGGTCAAGGCAGAGATGCGGACAGAGCCCGCAGCACCCCTCAGTGCGTTTGAATACTGTCATTACGCCACGTTCTCTTCGTCCTGCGAAATTTCGAACAGCCCCTGCGCGCGGGTTGGGGTTGGTCCTGAACCACGGCTTGCTAAATAGGGCACAGTTACAAAACCGGAGTTATTCAAGATGTCCGCACCCGTTCTTTTGGGCCTGTCAGGCTCGCTGCGCAAAGATGCAACAAACCGCAAGCTGCTGCGTGAGGCCGCGCGCCTGTTTGATGCCCAGACCTATGTCGAGGCGAATCTGAACCTGCCGCTTTATGACGGAGATCTTGAGGATGCAGAGGGCGTTCCAGCCGCAGTTCAAGCGTTGGTCGATCAAATCGCAGCCGCCGATGCAGTCGTGATTTCGACCCCTGAATACAACAAGGGTCCGTCCGGTGTTCTGAAAAACGCGTTGGACTGGGTCAGCCGCACTGGGTCGAACCCTTGGGCGGACAAGCCGGTTGCAGTTATGTCAGCTGCCGCCGGGCGGGCGGGCGGTGAGCGCGCGCAGATGGTGTTGCGCGGTTTCATGGTCCCGTTCCAACCGCGCATTTTGCAAGGTCCGGAGGTTCATCTGGCGAATAGCTCGAACGAGTTTGACGAGAACGGTCAGCTGTCCAGCGCGCAGTACACCAAGACGCTGCAGGCATTGATGGACAAGTTGCGGGCCGAAATCGCGCGCTAGGCAACGGTTCCGATCTCGATCAGATTGCCGTCGGGATCACGAATGTAGAGAGACATGATCGGGCCGGTTGCTCCTGTACGGGCGACCGGCCCGTCTTCGATTGGGACGCCCAACTGCGATAGGTGGCGGGTCCAGTTCTCTAACGTTTGATTCGTGAGAAAACACAGGTCGGCTGAGCCGGGTGCGGGGTGCTGCGCCTTTGGTTCAAAGGGACGCTCGGCGGGGTGAAGGTTGATTTTTTGATTTCCGAACTTGAGCGCGGTACGAGTGGACCCGTCCGCTGGATGAAATTCTTCGGCCTGCATTCCCAGAACATTCGAATAGAAGGCGACTGTTGCGGGAATATCGTCGACAGTCAGAACCAGGTGATCGAGTGTGGAAACGTCAGGCATGGATTGTCCTTTGCGGTGATCTGCATAAAGTGCCTGCTATGACATCGACTGACCAGACAGAAACTCAGACCGAGATCCAAGGCGACGTGATGGATCCGGCCCGCGCGGCCGCGTTTCAGGTCGCTTTGGGGCAAGACCCCACAACTGCGACCGGTTCACCCCTCCCTCCTTTCTTTCATCAGCTCTATTTCTGGACCCCACGTCCACCCGATGGGCTGGGACGCGACGGTCATCCGCTGGTGGGGGGCGGGTTGATACCAGACATGGGGTTGCCGCGAAGGATGTGGGCTGGGGGGCGACTGACATTCTCGGCGCCTCTGCGGGCTGGGGTTGCGGCAGAACGGCGATCCGTTCTGGAAAGCGTCACGTCAAAGGTTGGGCGTACAGGGCCGCTGGCCTTTGTCACCCTGCGGCACGACATCTGGCAGGATGGTGTGTTGTGCCTGAGCGAATGGCAGGATCTGGTTTATCGCGAAGATCCCCTCGAAAATGCGCCAAAACCTGTCCCGCCTTCAGCGCGCACAGATGAAACTGACATGCAAGCTGCCCGTTTCGATTCAACTTTCCTGTTTCGCTATTCGGCACTGACCTTCAATGGGCACCGGATCCACTATGATCTGGATTATGCCCGCGATGTGGAAGGCTACTCAGGGCTTGTGGTGCACGGCCCGCTTCTGGCGCAGAAACTGATGTTGCTTGCGACCGAAGTGTTGGGGCCGCTGGCAACGTTCTCGTTCCGCGCCTCGTCCCCTTTGATGCATTTCGAACAGGCGGAGTTCTGTCTTAGCGGCAATGACCTATGGGTTCGAGGACCGGACGGACGCCAATGCATGCAGGCGCGTGCCGCCCCGATTGCTTGAGCCTCGCGTATTGCGAGTAAGTCAACGGCGGGGTGCTCCCGCGCCCGAGCCATCCTGACTGCGTCAGCCCGGCTAGCGGACTTGGGCCGGGCGCCGCGCTACGCGCGGCGCGGCACCGTCTGGCGTGCCGTTTTTGCCAAAGTCGCCAACTGCCGAGCGAAGCGAGGCCGGGCCCAACGGGAGGAGGTTTTTCGTCAGAAAAATTGACGACGGGCGGGAGCGCCCCCGCCTCACACGGTGTCCTTTCGAATGACGCACGTCACAGGCTTCTTTCTGGTCGGAAATCCTCGGGAATACCGTCGCGCGACTCCAAAACCAGATCGGCCATCACATTGGCCACTTTGGGAGCCATGCCAAAGCCGATTTTGAAGCCACCATTGGCGATGAACTGGCCTGGGCGCAAGGGATGCCCCCCCAGTATCGGCGCCCGGCTTTTGGATCGAGGGCGGACGCCCGCCCAGCGTTCGATAACCTCTGCCCCATGCAACAAAGGTAGAGTTTGAACGGCGCGGTCCAGCACATCGTCCAGCTGTTTGTCCGTCGTATCCGGCGCGTCAAATTCCCGTTCAGAGGTCGACCCGATCGCCAATGTCCCGTTTGCGTGCGGGATGAAATGCAGTGCATCCGCAAAGAGCTGTGGGACCTTTCCGGCGTCAAATCGCAACAAGGCGGCTTGTCCCTTGACGCCATTGCCGACCGTTTTGCCCATGGCCTGGGACAGTTCTTGCAAGCCTACCACGCCAGTCGCATGCACGACCTGGCCTTCGTCCACTCCTTCCGCTTCAATTTCGACGCCGAGAGTTTGCAGCGCCGCGACCAGCGCCGCACAGGCCTGGCGCGGATGCATCCGAGCGCTCAGAGTGTCATGGATGACGAAGCCCGTAGGGCTTGGGGGGCACCAGCCGCCCATGTCCGACACAGCCATGACTTGCCAGACCGCCTTGCCTTGCCACAGCGCCTTGGCCGTCTCAGAACGCTTGTGCGCCAGGTCCAGCGTGCGGGCATCCGCAATGGGTTGCAGCCGTCCAAGGCGTGCGTATCCGGGCGATACACCGCCAACCGCTTCGACTTGAGACCAAAACCCCTCGGCCATGATCAGACTGTCGAATTGAAAGGCTTTCTTGGCATTCCAGTTCTCGGGGACATGCGGAGCCAAGGCCCCGACCAGCCCGCCGCTGGACCCTGCACCAGGGCCAAATGGGTCGATCACCTGAACCTTTGCGCCACGTTGCGCGCAGGTCCAAGCGATGGACAGGCCAAAGATCCCGGCCCCACGTATCGTCACATCTGCCATTGCCAATTTCTGCCGCCTTCGTCAGTGTCGCGCTGTTTCACCAGCACTTAGGGGATAATAGCATGGCTGACCAGCACGCTCAGTTAAGTTGGAAAGACGAGACCATCCCCGTCTCTGACCGATTTGATGATCCCTATTTTTCGCTCCAGAACGGGTTGGAGGAGACGCGACATGTGTTTCTGGCGGGCAACGACCTGCCTGCGCGGTTTGCACCCGGCTTCCATATAGCCGAGCTTGGTTTTGGCACCGGGTTGAACATGTTGACCACCTGGGCCGCTTGGGAGCAATCGGGACAGACCACGCCGTTGCGCTTTACCAGTTTCGAGGCCTTCCTCATGGACGCCGTCGACATGGAACGCGCCTTGGCAGCCTTTCCCGAGCTGTCGGACTATGCCACGCGGTTCCTTGATGCCTGGACCGGTGAGCCTTGTGATCTGGACACGGTTCAGATTGAGGTGATCCAGGGGGATGCCCGCGATACGCTGGCAAGGTGGGAGGGAAAGGCGGATGCCTGGTTCCTTGATGGTTTCTCGCCCGCCAAGAACCCCGAACTTTGGGAGTCGGATTTGATGGCCCATGTCGCAAACCATACAGCACCGGGCGGCACAGCTGCCACATATACCGCAGCAGGTTTTGTGCGCAGGGGGCTTGAGGCGGCGGGTTTTACCGTCACACGCAGCCCTGGATACGGACGCAAACGGCATATGACACGGGCAGTTTTGGATTGACGCAAAAGAACAACATCCCTGCGGGCATTGGCCTCATGCTGGGCGCAACTGTGGTTTTCGCCCTGCAGGACGGCATTTCGCGCCATCTGGCGGGCACCTACAACACCTACATGGTGGTGATGATCCGCTATTGGTTCTTTGCTGCCTTTGTTGTGGCTTTGGCTGCGCGTGCGCCCGGTGGCGTGCGCGAGGCCGCGCGAACTGACCAACTGCTGTTGCAGATTTTTCGCGGGGTTTTGTTGGCGGGTGAGATCTGCGTCGCTGTCTATGGCTTTACCATCCTTGGCTTGATCGAAAGCCAGGCCGTTTTCATCTGCTACCCGCTTCTTGTTGCGGCCCTTAGCGGGCCCGTTTTGGGCGAGAAAGTCGGTTGGCGCCGGTGGGCTGCGATCGGGGTTGGTTGCATAGGTGTACTGATCATTCTGCAACCTGGGATGGGCGTGTTCAATCCGGCGGCGATTATTCCGCTGATCTCGGCCTTGATGTTTGCACTCTATGGCCTGCTCACCCGCTATGCCGCGCGCAAGGACGGCACTGCGACATCATTTTTCTGGACCGGTATCGCGGGGGCCGTGGTCATGACCGCAATTGGGATGTGGTTCTGGGAACCGATGGAACCTGCAGATTGGGGCTGGATGGCATTGCTGTGCATTTCGGGCGTGTCCGGGCATTGGTTGCTGATCAAATGCTATGAAATGGCCGAAGCGAGCGCGGTGCAGCCCTTTGCCTATTTCCACCTATTGTGGGCTGCGATGCTGGGCATTGCGATCTTTGGCGAGACGTTGCGCGACGCCGTGGTCATCGGCACCGCACTGATCGTGGGGGCGGGTCTATTCACTCTCTGGCGCGAACGCGCGCAAAGTCGATCCTGACAGCTCTTTCGAGAACGGGATGGGCAGGGGATCCTTACCTAACCGAGCGCGGTAAACCGGCAGGCTTTCTGTCACGCGCATCACGTAATTGCGGGTCTCGTTGAACGGGATGTGTTCGATCCAGTCGATTATGTCCGGCGTGCCTGTGCGCGGATCGCCAAAGCGCTCCATCCAAGAAATAGGTCGGCGGGGACCTGCGTTGTAGCCCGCCGACATCATCACCACGTTGCCGACGAAATCACCTGCAAGACCGGCCAGATAGTTGGCCCCAAGCACGGCATTGTATTCCCAATCCCGCGTCAACCGGTCGGTCTTGTGCCCGCCGAGCAACCCTAGATCGGTGGCCACCAGCTTGGCTGTGGCCGGCATCACCTGCATCAATCCACGCGCGCCGGCCCCGCTGATGACAACGGGATCGAACTCACTTTCGCGCCGTGCGATGGCAAGGGTCATTTCCTCGGCCATTGGCAGCTCTTTGCTGGCCACCGGGTGCAGCGGATAGTAGGCCGCCGGAATGACAAGACCGCTGCGCGCTGCGCGTTTGGCGATCATGACGGCCAAGTGGGGTTGACCCATGTCGATGACCATATCGCCCAGCTGGGCGGCCTGTTCCGGCGGCAGATCTTCGACCAGATGGGTCAGGAACCGTTCGGCAAGGTTGGCCTCACCTGCGCTCAGCAGCAGAAGAGAGGCCTCAAGCACACTGGTCTTCATGAAAGGGGCTTCGCGCCAAGGCGGGTTCTTTGGGGGATTCGCCAGGTCCGCATCAAACTCGCGCCCGATCTGTTCGGCCGCCAACAGTCCATAGAACGACGTTTGATACTTTGCCCCATCCGCATAGGCCGCTTGCGCCTTGTCGATGTCGCCCATCTCGGCATAGGCGCGCCCCCTCCAATACCCGCCGCGCCCCTTTGAGATGGGCGAAGCGATGGCGGCATCGAAGTTTTCGAAATGCTTGGCGGCGGTTGCTGGATCGCCCAGTTTGCGCAGCGCAATGAAACCGGCCAGCCACTCCAGATCGGCATAGGCATAGCCCATTTCAGGCGTCATGTGGTGACGCGCGGCAACGCGATAGGCCCGCTGGTGATTGCCCTGCCGCATTTCCAGTCGCGCCAATCTGCGCCGACGCGGAGCCCATTTGTCGGGCTCGCCCAATGCCTCGGGGCTGGTCGAGCGTTCCAGCATCAGATCAACGGCGCTCTCATCCAGTTCCTTGCGATCGCGCCAAACAAAGCGTTGATACGCCAGCCCGGGCGAACCCATCAGCTCTTTTGGGATCGCCGTGATTTTGGTGTCCACCCCAGGTGCCATTTCGAACAGGGCGATCCGCGCCTCGGCCAAGTTGCGTTGCCCTTCGCTGACCAGCGGTAGCATGCGTTTCGAGCTGATCATGTGCTCGTCCCAGATCAGCCGGTCCAGCCGTGCGGCGTGATGCGGTTTCAGCAGCTTGTCGAAGTTTTCCAGATAGTCCTTTTGTAACCCGCTGCCCATCGGCATTGTGCGCCAGGCCTTGACCAGTTCCGCCTCGGCATCGCCGCGCTGCCCTTTGGCCATCAAGGCGGCGGCATAGTTCAGCGCGCCTTCGGCTGTTTGTGGTGGCACCTCGGCATAGAATTTCAGCACCCGATCCGGGTCGGCGTTGGTGAAGGACGGCTCGCTCTTGCGGCGCAGGAAGTCCAAGCCTGGCCAATCAGGTCGCCGTTCCAGAAACACCACCACATCGCCCGAGGTTCCGAACCCCTTGCGCAGCCAATGCCAGACGATGATGTCGCGTGGCACAGAACCCCGGCGGCCCGATACGCGCAACGCCTCGTTCCAATCGCCGGCCCGCATTTCCTTGAGCCCAAGCTTCAGATCATCGACCGGACCTGCCCAGGCAGAGCCCAACATTGCAGTGCCAAGCAGGATTAGGGCCATAACAGCGGCCAGAACGCGCGTCATCACTTGCATTTCCCGATCAACCAAGGCTAGAGCCTTTTACGTTAAGCCGTGTTCGGCCGGGATCAACACACAATCCCGAAAGAATGCAAGTTCGGCGGGCCTCTGCCCGCGTTGCCAACCAGGGAGCATCCCAATGTTCACAGGCTCTATGCCAGCCCTCGTCACCCCGTTCCTCAATGGTGAGTTGGACCTGGATAAGCTCAAACACCTGGTGGAATGGCAGATCAGCGAAGGTTCGACCGGCCTTGTACCTGTCGGGACCACCGGCGAAAGCCCGACGTTGAGCCATGACGAACACGAAGCAGTTATTGCCGAGGTGGTCAAAGCTGCCGCTGGCCGCGTGCCGGTCATTGCCGGTGCCGGGTCGAACAACACTGTCGAGACGATTCGCTTTGTCGAGTTTGCAGCGCGTGTTGGAGCGGATGCAGCTCTGGTCGTGACGCCCTATTACAACAAGCCGACACAGCGCGGCATGGTGGCGCATTTCACCGCAGCACATGACTGCGCCGAAATCCCGATCATCATCTATAACATCCCCGGCCGTTCGATCGTCGACATGACGCCGGACACCATGGGTGAGCTGGCCCAGCTGCCACGCATTGTGGGCGTCAAGGATGCCACTGGCGACATCGCTCGTGTGAGCCAGCAGCGCGCGTCCTGCGGCGCGGACTTCTGCCAGCTGTCGGGGGAGGACGCCACCGCGCTTGGCTTCAACGCGCATGGTGGTGTGGGCTGCATCTCGGTCACGGCCAACGTGGCACCGAAACTCTGTGCCGAGTTCCAGCAGGCGACACTGGCGGGCGACTATGCCAAGGCGTTGGAGTATCAGGACAAGCTGATGCCGCTGCACGAGGCGATCTTTATCGAGCCCGGTCTGGTCGGCGCAAAGTACGGCCTGTCGAAACTGGGCCTGTGCAGCGAAGAGGTCCGCTCGCCGTTGACCGGTCTGGAAGACAGCACCAAAGCTGCCATCGACGCGGCCATGGCGCACGCAGGCCTTCTGTAAGAATCAAAACCCCCGCTGCCCGTCGCGACGGGGGTTACTCCAAGACCTGGGCAAGATGCCGGGTCTTGTCGGGATTGCGGGTCATGTAAATCTTGGCAATCCGTCCTTCTTCGATCTCAAATGACGCCGCTTGCAGAATGCCACCGGGTTCTCGGCTGACGATCGCGGGCTGCCCGTTCAATTCGCACATTGTCCAGCGAAGCCCCGGATAGCCCGCCGTCTTGCGCGCCAAACCAACAAAGAAGCGGATGACCTTGTCTCGTCCAAGGATCGGGTTGAGAGTGGCCAGAACCTTGCCGCCACCGTCAGAATGCAGGCGCACCCCCTGAGCCAGCAGTTGGGTCAGAGCGCCCGTATCCCCGCTCTTTGCCGCCGAAAAGAACGCGTTGATCATATCGCGTTCTGTGGCGTCATCGACCCGCGTGCGGGGCTTGTTCTGCTGCACATGCTTGCGCGCACGGCTCACAAGCTGTCGACAAGAAGCGACATTTCGATCCAGCGCCAAGGCCAGCTCATCATAACTGTGTTCGAACACGTCATGCAGCAGGAAGGCCGCTCGCTCCAGCGGGGTCAGACGCTCCAGTGAAAGCAGCAGCGCAATCGACACGTCGCGGTCCAACCGTTCGGTTGCGTCATCGGTCACCAGCGGTTCTGGCAGCCATTCCCCGGTGTAGGCTTCGCGCCGCGTCTTGGCGGCGCGCAGATGATCCAGACACAGCCGCGTCGTGATCCGAATTAGATAACCGGTGCTGTCTTGCACATGCTCCTGATCGGCGCGTTGCCAGCGAAGATATGCCTCCTGCACGATGTCCTCGGCATCACTGACGGTGCCCAGCATACGGTAAGCAACCGCGAACAAACGCGGCTGCAAATCGACAAATGCCTGATCTTGAATGTCCGTCAGGGGGTGGGTCACGTGGCAGAGGCCTCCTGTTCAACAGGATGCGGGGTGGCAAAGCCGATGGCAATCCGGTTCCACGCATTGATCGTCGTGATCAGCAGGGTCAGGGCAACTTGTTCGACCTCGTCGAAATGCCCGGTCATGGCGGTGTAGGTCGCATCCGGTGCGCCGGTCCGGTCGATGCGGGTCAGGTCCTCGGCCCATGCAAGGGCTGCACGTTCCCTGTCGGAATAGAGCGGGGATTCGCGCCAGGCGTTCAGCAGGTGCATCCGGTCCTCTCTCTCACCATGCGCGCGGGCGTCGTGGGTGTGCATGTGGATGCAATATGCACAGCCGTTGATCTGCGAGACGCGCAGTTTGACCAACTCGATCAGGCCATGATCAAGGGGCGAGGCTTTGACCGCTTCTTCCATATCCAGCATGGGCTGCATCAGGGTCGGGGCGGCGGCAAAAGGGTTCGGACGTGGGTGCATGGTTTGCTCCTGTTGTTGGGTCACATACCAACAGGACGGAGCAGCGCGTGTGTTTGTGACATCCCCGCGAAAAAAAGAGCCTCGAAACCGAGGCTCTTTTTCAGAATTCAGCGTTTGCCGTAGTAGAGGCCGACGACATGTTCGGCCTGGGCAAAGAACAGCCAGCGCGAGGTGGCGATCCCGGCCAGGTGCGACAGCACCGCGATCAGTGCACCAAAGTGATGCGGCGAGATCAGCAGGATCAGAATCGGCAGGACAAAGGCCAACACGAAGGAGATGACCCGCAGCTTGGCCGCGTGCTTGCGGCCCACCACATGCACGAACTCGCGCAGCAGATAGTTGGTGCCGGTATGCGGCGGTTCAAATGCGCGCACGGTGCCGCGTGAGCCCAGACCCGTTGCCGTGCCCATGTCGGTGCCCGAGTTGGCGAATGCCTCGTCGCCTTGTTTCCAATAGGCCAGCTGCACCAGCGCGGCGATGGCCAGCAGGATCATGGCCGCGTTGACCTGACCGGCCAGCAAGGCGCCGCCTGCGATCGAGAACGACAGGAACATCGCCGGGGTCAGTTTCATGTTCCAGCGCGGGATGGTTTTGAGCTGGGTGTAGATCATCGAGGTGGTGAAGACCGTCAGCAAGCTGAACAGCGCACCGATCAGACCCAGAGCGGTGTACGTCTCGCCCAGGAACACCAGACCGGCCCCATAGGGCGCCATGACCAGCAGGGCGATGACTGCACACCAGCCCTCGCGGCTGAGCCAGCTGGAGCGCCACTGCGTGAAAGCCTTCATCGCGCGTTCCGGGTGACCCAGGTGAAAGGTCGACGCCATTAGCCCGCCAACCGCCAGCGCATAGGCGATGGCAAAGAAGACAAAGGCGACCCAGCCTGTGACAGCCGGAAAACCCAGGCCAAGGAACATCAGCAGGCCAAAGCCCAGGCCCGACAGGGTGGTGAATACGATAACTGAAGGTGCGGGATGCATCAGGCGTTACCTCCGGGGAGTTTGTCGAGGGCTTTGTCCAGCCAACCCATGAAGCCTTGGGGCTCTTCGGCCACAGGGGCCAGCAAGGGGGCCAGAATGTCGATTTGTTCTTCGATCGTGTCCTTGGGACGGGGCGGCAGGTATTTGTTGACTGGTTTGGTGCCTTGTTCGGGCATCAGGTCCATGCCGCCACGCTCTTCGACCAGTTTGGATACGTCGCTGTTCGGGTCGCCCAGATCGCCAAAGTGACGGGCACCGGCTGGACAGGTCCGCACGCAGGACGGGACGCGGTCAACTTCTTCGAGGTTTTCGTTGTAGATCCGGTCAACACACAGGGTGCATTTCTTCATCACGCCTTCGGTCGCGTCCAACTCGCGCGCGCCATAGGGGCACGACCACGCACAGAGGCCACAGCCAATGCAGTCGCTTTCGTTGACCAGAACGATGCCATCCTCGACCCGCTTGTAGCTGGCCCCGGTGGGGCAGACTGTGACGCAGGGCGCGTCTTCGCAGTGCAAGCAGGATTTGGGGAAGTGGATCAGCTGCGCGTGGCCCTGTTCGGGCTGTACCTCAAAGCTGTGCACACGGTTCAGGAATGTGCCCGATGGGTCCGAGCCATAAGCATCTTGATCCGACAATGGCGCACCGTAGTTTTCGGTGTTCCAGCCTTTGCACGAGATCACGCAGGCGTGGCAACCGACACAGGTATCCAGGTCGATCACCAGACCCATTTTGCGGTCAGTGGATTGGGGGAGTTGGGTCATTATTTGCCTACCTTCCACGCCAGGTTCTTGGGACCGGTTCCCACCGGTGATTTGATCGGTTCAAAGACCGGCTGGCTTTCTGCCAGATCCTCGGGTGCGCCTGCCTTTTCGATTTTGACCTTCAGGTCGAACCATGCGGCCTGACCGGTGATCGGGTCCGAATTGGCCCACCGCAGGCCGTCACCCTTGGCGGGCAGCAGCTCGTGGATCAGATGGTTGAGCAGGAAGCCCTTGGTAGCTTCGGGCGCGTCTTCTTCCAACGCCCAGGCACCTTTGCGCTTGCCGATGGCGTTCCAGGTCCAGACGGTGTTGTCGTTCAGCGCCGCCATCTCCATCACCGGCACAGTGATTTCACCGTGGGGCGAGGTGACCTTGGCCCAATCACCGTCTTGCAGACCGTTCTCGCGCATCAGTTTGGTCGGCACATACAGCGGGTTGCGGCCGTGCAGCTGGCGCAGCCAGGCGTTCTGGGTGCCCCACGAGTGGTACATTGCCATCGGACGCTGAGTCAGCGCGTTGACGGTAAAGCCCTCGTTGCCGTGCTGATCGGTTTCGTACCAGATCGGCATCGGGTCCAGCTTTTCCTTGATCCGCTCGCGCAGATGATCCGGGGGCTGGCGGTCGCCATGACCTTCGGCGGCCAGCTGGAATTTGCGCATCGGCTCGGAATAGAGCTGGAACAGATAGGGCTGCGGGCTGTCATAGATACCCATGTCCACGGCCCAGTTCTGATAGGACGTGTTCCAGGGTTTGTAATAATCCGCACCATCCGGGATGTGGGCCACGTAGAACCCGCCGTTTTCGATGTAGCGGTCCAGCTGCTCGGGGTTCACTTCGCCCCGGCCTTCCTTGTCACCGTTTTCACCACGGAAACCTGCGAGCGGGCCGATGCCCGGCTTGCGCTGGTGGTTCACGATGTAGTCGGCATAGTCCTGATACTTGGCGCTGCCGTCTTCGTTGGTGAAACCGGGCAGTTTCATCTTGTTGGCCAGTTGCACCAGAGCGGTCTGGAAGCCGCGCACATCGCGGTCGGGTTCGATCACCGGCCAGCGGATGGCGTCTGCTGCTGCGTCGGCCTCGCAGATCGGACGATCCAGAAGCGAGATACAGTCGTGCCGTTCCAGATAGGTGGTGTCGGGCAGGATCAGATCGGCATAGGCCACCATTTCCGAGCTGTAAGCGTCGGAATAGATGATACGCGGGATGACGTATTCGCCGCTCTCATCCTTATCGGTCAACATCTCCATGACACCTTTGGTGTTCATGGACGAGTTCCACGACATGTTCGCCATGTACATGAACAGCGTGTCGATCTTGTAGGGATCACCCGCATGCGCGTTCGAGATTACCATATGCATCAGCCCGTGGCTGGACATCGGGTTTTCCCAAGTAAACGCCTTGTCGATACGCGCCGGGCTGCCGTCTTCTTTCAATGCCAGGTTTTCCGGGCCACGAACAAAGCCCAGGTGTGGGCCATCGAGCGGCGCATCAGGGGTGACTTTGCAGTGCGGGGCAGGGTGCGCCTCGACCGGTTTGGGGTAAGGCGGCTTGAAGCGGAAGCCGCCGGGAACCTCGACCGTGCCCAGGATGATCTGCAGCACATGCAGGGCGCGGCAGGTCTGGAAGCCGTTGGCGTGGGCCGAAACACCGCGCATCGAGTGCATCGAGACCGGGCGACCGATCATTTTGGTGTGCTTCTCGCCGCGGAAGTCGGTCCACTCTTGGTCCAGCTCAAACGCCTCGTCAAAGGCGACGCGGGCCAGTTCCCCCGCGATGGCGCGGATACGCTCGGCGGGGATGCCGCAGCGCTCGGCCACGGCCTCGGGCGCGTATTCGTCGGACAGATATCGCTCGACCATCCCGTGGAACACAGGGCGGTGCGTGACGCCGTCTTTTTCGTAAGTCGCAGACAGGTCAGGGCGCACGCCGGGTTTGTCGAACGCGGTCAGCTCGCCGGTGTTGCGGTCGATGACCAGTGGCTTGCCATCTGCATCGCGCAGGAACAGGCCCTTGGTCGCGCCTTCGCTGGCGTCGATCAGAACCGGCGCGTTGGTGTAGCGGCTGAGGTAATCCAGGTCGATCTTGCCCGCTTTCATCAGCACGTGGATCATCGACAGAATGAACAGACCATCGGTGCCGGGCGTGATGCCGACCCAATCGTCGGCCACCGCGTTATAGCCCGAGCGGATCGGGTTGACGCCGATCACCCGTGCGCCGCGCGCCTTGATCTTGCCAATGCCGATCTTGATGGGGTTCGAATCGTGATCTTCGGCTACACCGAACAGCATGAACAGTTTGGTGTGTTCCCAGTCAGGCTGACCAAATTCCCAGAACGCGCCGCCCATGGTGTAGATGCCGCCCGCCGCCATGTTGACCGAGCAGAAGCCGCCGTGGGCTGCGTAGTTGGGCGTGCCAAAGTTCTGAGCAAAGAAGCTGGTGAAGGATTGCGATTGGTCGCGACCGGTAAAGAACGCCAGCTTTTCGGGGTTGGTTTTGCGGATCGGCTCCAGCCAGCCGGCAGCGATATCCAGCGCCTCGTCCCAGCTGATTTCTTCGAACTCCCCCGACCCACGCGGGCCAACCCGTTTCATTGGCGCCTTCAGGCGCGAGGGGGCGTTCACCTGCATGATGCCCGCCGACCCTTTGGCGCACAAAACACCCTTATTCACCGGATGGTCGCGGTTGCCTTCGATATAGGCGACCTTGCCGTCCTTCATGTGAACGTTGATGCCGCATCGACACGCGCACATATAGCAGGTGGTCTGCCGGATCTCGTCCGAGACCTTGGGCGAGGTGTCGATCTTAGGTTGCTGGATTGTCATCTGGCGTCCTTCTGTTGGGCGGCGTCTCAGGTCAGGAAGGTCATCCCCCCGAGGATCACTCCGGCAATGAATAGGGTTTCAACGATGATCAGGGCGATGGCGGCGCCGCCGACCGAGAGTACTTGTTTGAGGTTGGTCTTCATTCCGACCGCCGCGATGGCGACCAGCAGCAGCCAGCGCGAGGCTTGGCTCATGAAATCGGCGATCACGGGCGGGATCAAGCCAAACGAGCTTGCACCGGCCAGAACGAGGAAGCCGATGACAAAGCCCGGCAGGATCGGAGGGCGCTCGCCGTCCACATCAGCCTCGGCAAAACGGCGGATGAGCAGCGAAGCAACCAGAACGATCGGCGCCAGCATGGCCACGCGGAAGAGTTTGACGAGCGTCGCGGTGTCGCCAGTCTGCTCCGAGATCGAGAAGCCTGCGCCGACAACTTGTGCCACATCGTGGATGGTGCCGCCCAGGAACACGCCGCCAGCCACGTCGTTCATGCCAAGCGCGCGCACCAGGATCGGATAGGCGATCATTGCAATGGTCGACAGGACCGTGACACCCAGAACGGTAAAGATCAGGCGCTCTTCGGACCGTTCGTCTTTTGGCAGGATGGCACTGATCGCCATGGCTGCAGACGCGCCACAGATCGCGACCGATCCCGCGGTCAGAAAGGCAAAGCGCCATTTGTGACCAAAGAACCGGGCGACGGCGAGGCCGAACGCGATGGTGGCCAGAACGCCGCCAACAACAAGCGCGATCAAGTCCCAGCCCAAGCCCATCATCAGTGTCATTGAAACACGAACACCTAGCAAAGCCACGCCAAGGCGCAGCAGGGTGCGGGCCGAAAAGGCCACGCCCTGAACAGCTTTACCTTCTTCACCCAAAAAGCTGATGGCGATACCCAAGAGCAAGGCAAGCAGCATCGCCGGAGTTGCATAGTGCTCGGACAGGAACTTTGCCGCCACCGCCACCATTATGGCGACCATGATGCCGGGGAACAGCTCGCGGGCCCGCTCCATGTGCCGTTCGACGAACGACAGGGTTTCAGGATTTGCGGACGCCATATCTATTGTTCTTTCCTTTGTCGTATATGGGTCGCAAAGACCCCAGCTCTGGGGTCGAGCTGCCTTGATGTCAGTTGGTCTGCGCCTGCAGGATGGTGACCGCAATGATCTGGGTCACGTCATCAGCGCTGCAGCCGCGCGAAAGGTCATTGGCGGGCTGTGCAAGCCCCTGCATCACCGGGCCGATGGCCGAATAGCCGCCAATTCGCTGGGTGATCTTGTAGCTGATGTTTCCCGCATCCAAATTGGGGAAGATCATGACGTTGGCCTGACCGGCCACATCCGATCCGGGCGATTTGCGCTCGCCGACCGAAGGGACAAAGGCCGCATCGAACTGCAGCTCGCCGTCAACCTGAAGGTCGGGTGCATCGGCACGCAGGGTGTCGGTCGCTTCGATCACCTTGTTCACCACGGGATGCTTGGCGCTGCCTTTGGTCGAGAACGATAACATCGCAATCTTGGGCTCGGTGCGCAGCAAGGCGCGGGCCGAAGCGGCCGAGGCGCTGGCGATCTTGGCCAGCTCGGCCGAGCTTGGGTCAATGACCAAGCCGCAGTCGGAATAAAGCATGGCGCGCGCGCCAGGTTGCGCGTTTTCAGGTGGGTACATCAGGAAGAAGGACGAAATCATCCCTGCGTTCGGTGCCATGCCGATGATCTGAATGGCGGTGCGAACCACGTCACCGGTGGTGTGAACCGCGCCGCCTACGGTCCCGGTGGCACGACCCGTGCGCACCAGCATCGCGGCATAGGCCAGCTGTGTTTCGGCAACGGCGCGCGCTTTGGCAAGGTCCACACCTTTGTGCTTACGCAGTTCGTAATAGAGATTTGCGAACTCTTCGGTCAGGTCCGAGGTTGCGGGGTCGTGGATGGCAACGCCGTCAGATGCGGAGGCCCCTTCGGCCTGCAACGCAGCTTCAACCTCGGCTTGCGGTCCAACAAGAATAACATCGGCCAGATCGGCCTTATGGGCTGCCAGGGCCCCCGCAACGATACGGGGATCTTGGCCTTCGCTCAGGGCAATAACAGGGCGGGTTGCCGGGGCGCTTTCACGCAACAACTCGATAGGTGTCTTGGTCATGCGTCCCGGTCCCTTTTCCTGAATTACACTTGCTGCTGCTGCATGTCGGCGGCGTTGATGCCAGCAACTTCGACCGGCTTCTTCATCGCGTCGCGACGGAAGGGGTCACCCAGTTCCTGGTTGATCATCGCTTCGATCAGGGTGGTGATACCGTTTTTCTGATCTTCGATGGCCTGTGCCAGAGCAGCTGTCAGCTCGTCCTGAGTGCGGGCGATGACGCCTTTGAGGCCACATGCGTTGGCGATGCCAGCATACGAAACGCCTTCGTCCAACTCGGTGCCGACGAAGTTGTCGTCGAACCACAGTGTCGAGTTACGCTTTTCAGCACCCCACTGGTAGTTGCGGAACACGATCTGGGTGATCGCAGGCCAGTCGCCACGGCCGATCGCGGTCAGTTCGTTGACCGAGATGCCGAATGCGCCGTCACCAGCGAAACCAACAACCGGTACGTTGGGCTGACCGATTTTCGCACCAACAATCGACGGCAGACCGTAACCACAGGGGCCGAACAGGCCAGGGGCCAGGTATTTGCGGCTTTCGTTGAACGAAGGATAGGCGTTGCCGATGGCGCAGTTGTTGCCGATGTCCGACGAGATGATCGCTTCGACGGGCAGAGCTGCCTGGATCGCGCGCCATGCCATACGGGGCGACATCCAGTCAGGCTTAGCTGCACGTGCACGCACGTTCCAGTCGGTGCCGGGATCGTCCTGCTCTTCGTTCATCGAGGTCAGTTCCTGAGCCCACGAAGATTTGGTGGTGGCGATCAGGTTCTTGCGCTCGGCGCGACCTGCGTCACCCGCGTCGTCAGCCAGCTTGGCCGAGATCGAGGATGCGACTTTGGCTGCGTCGCCAACGATACCAACGGTGACTTTCTTGGTCAGGCCGATGCGGTCAGGGTTGATGTCGACCTGGATGATCTTGGCGTCTGTGGGCCAGTAATCGATACCGTAGCCGGGCAGGGTCGAGAACGGGTTCAGACGGGTGCCCAAGCACAGAACAACGTCTGCCTTGGCGATCAGTTCCATACCGGCTTTCGAGCCGTTGTAACCCAGAGGACCTGCGTACAGCGGGTGGTTACCCGGGAACGCGTCGTTGTGCTGGTAGCCAACGCAAACAGGTGCGTCCAGAGCTTCGGCGAGAACGCGCGATGCTTCGATGCCGCCCTTGGACAGG
This sequence comes from Falsiruegeria mediterranea M17, assembly GCF_900302455.1. GTDB lineage: Bacteria > Pseudomonadota > Alphaproteobacteria > Rhodobacterales > Rhodobacteraceae > Falsiruegeria > Falsiruegeria mediterranea. The sequence continues at coordinate 33,819 of NZ_ONZG01000011.1, read as the reverse complement.
ATCGCACCTGCGCCGTTCAGGATGACCGGGAATTTGGCCGACGACAGCAGGTCTGCCGCGTTCTGTACGGCAGTCTCACCGCCCTGGGGCAGTTCGAAATCGACGATGACGGGCAGGTCGATGTCGATCACCTGGGTCCAGAAGTCGCGTGGGATGTTGATCTGTGCCGGTGCGGATGCGCGCTTGGCTTGCATGATCACGCGGTTCAGGGTCTCGGCGATGCGCGACGGGTCGCGGACTTCTTCCTGGTAAGCAACGCAGTCAGCGAACAGGTTCATCTGTTCCATTTCCTGGAAGCCACCCTGACCGATGGTTTTGTTTGCAGCCTGGGGGGTAACAAGCAGAACCGGTGTGTGGTTCCAGTAAGCTGTTTTCACGGCGGTCACGAAGTTGGTGATGCCGGGGCCGTTCTGCGCGATCATCATCGACATTTTGCCGGTGGCGCGGGTATAGCCGTCGGCCATCATGCCGCCGGATGTTTCGTGGGCGCAGTCCCAGAACTTGATACCTGCGTCGGGGAAGATGTCCGAGATCGGCATCATGGCGGAACCGATAATACCAAACGCGTTGTCGATGCCGTGCATCTGCAGCGTTTTGACGAAGGCTTCTTCAGTGGTCATTTTCATGAGGGCGCACTCCAAAAATAGATTATGGTTGACCGGCACGAGTGTACCGGCGGTTTGGAACTGGTTTAGGCGTAAGCAGAGGTCACGGGTTAGGGCCAAAAAGATGAACCGCTTAGGTCCAGATGACCCGTCATTGGCGGTTGATGGACTGGGCCAGAATTTCGATTCCAGGCTCGATCCGGTTGACGGGAATAGAGGAATAGCCAAGCCGGAAATAGTTTTTTGGTTTTTCGGGGCCGGAAAAGAACGGCTCGCCCGGTTCGATGTGAACGCTTTGAGCCCGAAGTTTTTCTGCCAAAACCTTTGTATCCACGGCTTTTGGCGCACGCATCCATAGCGATGACCCGCCATAAGCGCCCCGTCCGGCGATGGTCAGACCATGGTCTGTGATGGCCGATTCTATTGCTTTTCGGCGCTCGAGAAGGGCGGCAGAAACCCGTCGGATCTGGGCGTCATAGTGGCCCAGGGACAGGAAGTAGGCGGCCGTGCGCTGGATATGTCCAGGCGGGTGCCTTAGGACCAGCGACCTGAGCGCGCGCGCCTCGCGAATGAATGCCTCGGAGCCGACCATGTAGCCCAGCCGCAAGCCCGGAAACAGAGATTTGGAAAAGCTGCCGACGTAGATGACACGCCCGTCGCGGTCCAGAGACTTCAACGCGGGCGAAGGCGCAGCCAGAAACGCCATTTCGAATTCGTAATCGTCCTCGACGATCATAGCGTCGATTTCGCGGGCGCGTTGCAACAAATCATGCCGCCGGTTCAGTGGCATGGTGGCTGTAGTCGGACTTTGGTGGCTGGGTGTTGTGAAGATCACATCGGTGTCGTGGGGGATTGCATCAGGTGGCAGTCCGTCCACATCCACCCGCAAAGGGGCAACTTGGCAACGCGCCTGCAGAAGCAGTTCGCGCAAAGCATAGTAACAGGGATCTTCGATCGCGGCCTTGCGGCGGCGATTGAGCAGAACCCTGGCTGCCAGCCAAAGCGCATTTTGCGCCCCGAGCGTGATCAGGATCTCTTCGGGTTTGGCGGTGATGCCGCGCCGGGGCAGAGTGTGGCGCGCGATGAACTCGATCAACAGCGGGTCGTCCTGATCGACGTAGTCGGCCGTGAGCGAAGCAAAATCCTTTTGCCCCAAAGCTCTGACCGCACACAGGCGCCAATTGGCATGATCGAAGAGCGTCGGATCAGCCTGCCCATAGATGAATGGATAGCGATAGTCGCGCCAATTGCTGGGTTTGTGCAGCGTATCCCCACCGGTGAAACGCCGGGCAATGGCTCGGTTCCAATCCACCGTCTCTTCGGCTCGTTGCAACGGGGTATAGCTGGGCGGCACGGGGGCATTGTCGGACACGTAGTATCCAGACCGGCCCCGAGACGTCAGATAGTCGTTTGCCAACAATTCGGTATAGGCCAGCGTCACCGTGATCCGGCTGATCCCCAGATGTGTGGCCAGTTTGCGCGACGAGGGGAGTTTTTCGCCCACGTGAAAGCGCCCTGAAAGGATGCCTTCGGCAATCATCTGCTGGATCTGCGCCTGCAGTGTGCCCTGTGCGTCGGGTTTGAGAAAGAAGGTGTCGACCGATATGCCCATTGCGGCACCATAGTGTGGCCTTAAGTGGCGTGCAATCTGGACTTACGGTTGTGGCCAAATTTCGTCATGCCTTCGATTCAAGAGCAATTCAAGTCGGATGTCTATGCTTTTAATATTGATACATTCTGGCTCATTTTTGGAGCAATTGGTCGTATTAAGCATACATAACAACAGCTTGGTGTGATGCGAGTGGTTTGCACGTTCGATCAAGAAAACTGTTGCAGTTCCTGAATAAACTATATAACCAGAAAACTGGTTTAATAAAGGAAAGCGAAATGTGGGAATCAGTAGGCGCAGGATTTTCGGCGATGGGATCTGAATCTCGACTGAAGGTTCTCAAGGTTCTGGTGCGCGCAGGCGAATCAGGTCTGACCGTCGGTGAGATCCAGGAACGGACGGGAATCGCGCCATCGACCTTGGCGCATCATCTCAAATTTCTCGCCGGAGGTGGCGTTGTGGTTCAGGAAAAAGCGGGCCGCAGCACCATCAACCGGGCGGATTTCGATCAATTGCGCGTGCTGGCGGACTTCATTCTTGGTGAATGCTGTGCCGACGCGCCACAAAAGGCTGCAAACGATGGCTGATCTTACTCAAAACCCAGGGCGCAGCGCGTCCTTGCTCAAGATGCTGAAAACCCCCTGGGCGGTTATCGTTGTCGCGTTGTTGGGCGTTGCCGTACTTGACCCCGACAACCTGCAAGGCGTGGTGGAGTTCGCTGTCAAAGCCTTGGCGCACACGGGGCAGTACATCCTGTTTGCCGTATTGCTGCTTGCCTACCTCAAGGCCACCGGAGCCGAAGTCATGGTGGCGCGGGCCTTTGTCGGACGTGAGACACGGATGATCTTTCTGGCCGCGATGTTCGGCGGTCTGGCGCCGTTCTGCTCATGCGAAGTAATCCCATTCATCGCCGGCCTTCTGGCTTTGGGCGCACCGTTGTCGGCGGTCATGGCGTTCTGGCTCAGCTCTCCGCTGATCGACCCGCCGACCCTGCTGATCACTGCAGGGGCACTGGGATGGCCCTTTGCCATCGGCAAGGCTGTGGCTGCGGTTGCTTTGGGGTTGTTCGGTGGCTTTGTCATCAAGGGACTGATGTCGCGCGGTGCCTTTGCGCAGCCTTTGCGTCAGTACAAACCTTCGGGTTGCTGCGGTAGTGGACCGACAGAGCAAGAAAAACCGGTCTGGAAATTCTGGACAGAGCCTGCACGTCGCACCGTGTTCAAATCCGAGTTTGCTTCGAACGCGGTCTTCCTCTTCAAGTGGTTGGCGATGGCCTATGTGCTTGAGGCACTTCTGGTCTTTTACGTGCCTGCCGATCTGATCGCGCAGCTTGTGGGCGGCGAGGGGGTCGTTCCGATCGCAACGGCTGCTTTGGTGGGAATGCCTGCCTACCTCAACTCTTACGTCGCGCCGCCTCTGCTGGCAGGGCTGATGGAGCAGGGGATGAGCGCAGGTGCCGCGATGGCCTTTATGGTGGCGGGTGCCGTCAGCTCAATCCCAGCGATGGCAGCGGTCTGGTCGCTGGTTAAGCCACGGGTCTTTGCGATGTATCTGGGCCTGGGGATCAGCGGCGCGATCATGGCCGGGATCCTGTTTCAGATGATCTGAACCAACTGAGTAATCCAAATCAAGGCCGGGTGCTTACGCCCGGCCTTTTTCATTCGCAATGGCGTGGCAGCTTTATCCGATACCGTGCCTCGCCGCTTTGGACATAGACCCGTTTTTCGATACAGGCGGTTTCGCCGACGGTGCTGGCAACTGGCCCCTCGGTCGATGTGACCGAGGTTGCTGATCCATCGGGCAAACGCACGGAAGCAATCACGCCACTGCGCAGATCCCCGTTGATCGCGGTGGCCGAGAGAACGGGCACGGTCATGAACGCTTCATGCTCGTGCGTGTCATCCCCGGACATCAGCAGCAGACCCGTCAGGATCCCGGCCAGGGCAAGCACACCCAGAATGGCAATCCCCTTGGTCTGAAGGAATGCGTACACCGATACGGCACGGTGCGGGCCCATGATTTTGGACAACAGATTCAACATGCCGCTTGGTACGCAGAGCCGAGCGCCTCTGCAAGGGGCAGGGGATAAGGCTTGGCCTGAGGCGTGGTTCATGTACACATTCAAATAAGACGAACACATTGACCGAACAGGATTTTGGAGAGAGATCATGAGGACACTGAGAGCCCTTGGCCTTGCGGCCGCATTGACCCTTGGTGGCGGACTGGCATCCGCGCAAGAGCTGATCGACAAGGGAATGGTTCACGGTTGGAACCTGATGGTCGATCCGCAATTTGGTGACGGCTGCCTGATTCAGACAGTCTATCAGGATCTGTCAGTGGTCCGTTTGGGCTATGACATGATCGGTGGGCGTGGGTATTTGACGATCTTCAATCAGGCGTGGGGTGATATCGAGAACGGCAAGGAATACCCTGTGACCTTTGACATGGATGGCGAAAAGTTCGACGCCATCGCCACTGGCATCAAGGACGGCAAGGTTTCAGCCGCGATCCTGTTTTTTGACGACCGCAACTTTGTGAACGCCATCGCCCAGCGCAAAGTGATGACCGTCTTTGGTCAAGACGGGCAAGAGGTGATGGCCATCGACCTCAAAGGCACATCCAAGGCGATTGAATACGCGCGGCAGTGCCAAAACGAAATGACAGGCGGGGGCTGATTTGCCCAAGGTTTCGCGGGGCTTGTACGTTGAGCCCCGCACGTGGTGCTATCGGTCCCCTAGCGAACCGGGTCAAAGACCGCCCCGTCCAGCGTGCAATCCCGAATCACGTCCCGTCCGCAGGGCACCGGTTTCAGGTCCTTTGACAGACAAACGCGCGCCTCTTCGATATAGCCATCGCGACAGGTGATCGTCAGCATGTCAGGCTCCAGTTGGGGATTGGCCTTCAAAAACGCCTCTTCCACCACCGAGGCTGGCAATTTCACGCTGCGGTCCAGTTTGCGGAATACCTCGGGGCGGGTGATTTTGCCGAAAGCCTCTCGGGACAGGGCAAAGTACCTTGCCGCACTCAGGCCAGAACAGGTGCCGTGCTTTTTCCACTGATGCCAGGCCAGGCCTGCGCTACCCTGAATGTCCTCCATCTCCCGCGTCATCCGGCGTGACGGGGCGACGTGAGGCGTGCGGCAATAGGCAGGCCAGCCTTGATGGTACTGTGGCCACAGCCCGTGCAGGATCCAGCCATAGTCGTGACGGGCGTCACATTGCTCGGACCCGCGCACATCGCCCGTGGTCGCGCACCAATTGGGCGACCAACTGAGCGCCAACACGTAATAGTCGAATTCACCGGCCTTTTCGCCATCCGCCAGTGCAGACAGCGGTAACGAGAACAGGGCGGCGGACAACAGGGATTTGACGAAACGCATAACCGGGACACTCACTTCAATTTTGTTCATTCTGGGGCGGTTCAAACCCCTTGCTGCGATAATAGTCGGCAAGCGTTTGATCAAGCTCGGCTTGCGTCATCTTGCCTTCGGCAACGCGCCCCGCAAAGACCGTGTGCATCAGATCGGCAGTTTCATCCACGTCAGCGCGCTCTTTTCGCCGCATGACGCGGTGCTGCACCTCGGCGATGGCGGAACCCAAATCCTTGCTTGTTGCCACCAGCTGGCGGTCCGAGGCGACGTCGTTGCTGCAGATCGCCAGCCATGCGGCTTGGGCGTCTTCGGGATTGGGGTCAGCACCTGCTGCGGCCAGCATGTGCAGGATCTGCCCATAGGGCGCGCGGTCGGCAAAATAGGGCCGTGTCATGACAAAGGGAATCAGGACAAAGGGGTTGGTCGTTTCGGGGTGGCAGGCCAGCTGCGATGTGCCCCTCCGCAAAGCCGCGTAGCCATAAGCGTCCAGCCCATGGGCGTCCTTTGCGCCCAGCCGGTTGCGCACCTCTGGATGTTGCAGCAAAGCCGCGACCAGAACCGCATAGCCCCGCCCTGCGGCGCGCATCAGCGGCGTGCGCCCGTCTTCGTCTGGCTGGATCAGCGCCTCGGGCTCTGTATCTTGTATCCGGTTGATCTCATTGACGGCGGCCTCTTCGGCTTGCGCCCAATCCTCGGGGCTGCCGCCGGTGGTCTCACCCAAGACATAGAGAGCGCGGCCAAAATCGCGGATCACCTGGTGCCCGGATGTTGCCTGAGCCTGGCAGACGCTGGGAACAAGCGCCAGGGCCGCTGCGCACGGAACAAGCAGGCTACGCATTCGCTCTTTCCTTATTGCCTTTGCGGGACTATATACGGGCGAAGTTCCCCGACAACGGAAACCTGCCTTGGATCGCCAAGGTGCCTGTTTCAGGCGGCGGGGAAGATGTGTTTTAAGGAGACGTTCACATGGCAAAACCGTTGATGGCCAAGGCGACCGCCGTGTGGCTGGTCGACAATACCACGATCAGCTTCAAGCAGATTGCGGATTTCGTTGGCATGCACGAGCTTGAGGTTCAGGGCATTGCAGATGGCGATGTGGCCGCTGGCGTGAAAGGGTTTGATCCCATCGCCAACAACCAGCTGACCCAGGAAGAGATCGACGCCGCGCAAGGTAGCCCGCTGCACAAGCTGCGGCTCAAGTTCAACCCGGCCGCCTCGGGTGAGGAAAAGCGCCGAGGTCCGCGGTACACCCCCCTGTCCAAGCGTCAGGATCGCCCGGCCTCGATCCTGTGGCTGGTTAAGTTCCACCCGGAGCTGAGTGACGGCCAGATTTCCAAGCTGGTGGGGACCACCAAGCCGACCATTCAGGCGATCCGCGAGCGCACCCATTGGAACATCGCCAACATTCAGCCCATCGATCCGGTCGCGCTGGGCCTGTGTAAACAGTCCGAGCTGGATCAGGCCGTGCAGAAAGCCGCCGCCAAGAAAGCCGCCGAGGGTGGCGTGATGAGCGACGACGAGCGCCGTAAGCTGGTGTCGACCGAACAGTCGCTGGAGATGGAAGCCGAGCCCAAGATCCCAACCGCGATCGAGGGGCTGGAAACATTCACGCTCAGCGGCAGCGACGAGACAGAAGAGAAAGGCAGCGACGCAATCGTGGACGCCGACAGCTTTTTCAACCTGCCGTCGGGTGACGATGATGACGAGGAAGAAGATACCTCGCACGATCCGCGCTACTGATTCTTACCAGATCACATACATACAAACCCCGGCCTATGTGTCGGGGTTTTTTGTTTGACCGACGTCTCCCCTGACAAACAGTTGTCAGGACCAATGCGTTACCCCTGATCTGTAACGGATCGGAGGGTGGAATGGCGCAACAGCTGGCAGTTCAACGCAACACTGGCGTGGGCTTGGTCGTGGTTTCGGCCATCGTGTTCAGCGCAGCGGGGATTTTCACCAAGGGCGTTTCGGCCGGTGCGTGGGAAATCGTGTTCTGGCGCGGGCTTGCAGCGGCTGGTTTCACGTTTGCCTATCTAGCTGTGCGTGGAACTCTACGAGACGAGGCCCGCAGTTTTCGCGGCCCGTCGTTGGCGGTCGCAGTGTTGGGAGCTGCGGGCACGGCAGCCTTCATTCCAGCCTTCAAGCTCAGTTCAGTTGCCAACGTGTCGATGATCTATGCCGCGGCACCGTTTGTGGCGGCTGCCATGGCTTGGATCTTCGTCAGGGAGCGACCCGAGCCAAAAAACCTGGCTGCCAGTGCCATGGCCTGTGGTGGCGTGGCGGTGATCTTTTGGGGCTCGGGCGTCAGCGGTCATCTGACGGGCGATCTGCTGGCCCTGTGGATGACAGTCATGATGGCCGGGATGATGGTGATCTATCGGATCTGGCCAGAAACGCCCGCGGGGTTCCCGGCCGCGATGTCGTCGCTGGTTCTGGTTCCTTTCGGCGCGATCTTTGGTGATCCTCTATCCGTGCCTCTGTCCGAGGTGGGAATAACTCTGCTATTCGGCCTGTTCTTTGCCGTGGCGTCGGTCACTTTGGCGGAAGGCGCGCGGCGCCTGCCACCCGCGCAAACAGCGTTGATTTCTACGCTCGAAATGCCACTGGCACCTCTATTGGCTTGGATTATCCTGGCTGAACTTCCAGCAGTGCAAACGGCGATTGGCGGTGTTGTGGTTTGCTTGGCAGTTCTGTGGTCACAGCGTAACGGTCGCTAAAGTTCTTTGCGGGCCTGCATGGCCGCGGTGATTGTCCCGTCATCCAGGTAATCGAGCTCGCCACCGATGGGCACGCCCTGTGCCAGCGAGGTCAGGCGCACGCGCCCCTCCAGCTGATCGGCGATGTAATGGGCCGTGGTCTGGCCGTCGATCGTGGCGTTCAGCGCCAAGATCACCTCGGTGATGTTTTCGCCGGTGACCCGGTCCACCAGCCGGGGGATACGAAGCTCTTCAGGACCTATGGCGTCCAGTGCCGAGAGGGTGCCGCCCAACACGTGATACCGCCCGCGAAACACGCCCGAGCGTTCCATGGCCCACAGATCGGCCACATCTTCGACCACGCAAAGCTCGCCTGTGGCGCGTTTTTCGGATGCGCAGATGTCGCAAATGTCGGTGGTGCCCACGTTCCCGCAGTTCAGACATTCGCGCGCTGTGGCGGCAACCGTCTGGATGGTGTCGGCAAGGGGTGTCAGCAACAGCGCGCGTTTTCGGATCAGGTGCAGCACCGCACGCCGGGCCGAGCGCGGTCCAAGCCCGGGGAGCTTGGCCATCAATTCGATCAGGTTGTCGATGTCAGAGTTGCTCATGTGCCTGCGCCCGTAGTTTTTTGTCATTCTAGGGCGTCAGGCGCATCAGGTCGAGGGCGCGGCCGCCCTCGCACCACATTCGTAAAGAGGCCTTAGAACGGCAGCTTGATGTCCTTGGGCAAGCCCATGCTTTCGGTCAGTTTGGCCATCTCCTCCTGCGCCTTGTCGGCGGCTTTGGTCTGGGCATCCTTGATGGCGGCCAGGATCAGGTCTTCAACCACTTCCTTGTCGTCGCCGTTAAAGATCGACGGGTCGATGTCCAAGGCTTTGAGCTCACCTTTGGCCGAAGCGGTCGCCTTGACCAGACCGGCGCCGGATTCGCCGACAACCATGACATTGTGAAGCTCGTCCTGCATGTTGGTCATCTTGGTCTGCAGTTCCTGCGCCGATTTCATCATCTTGGCCATGTCGCCAAGGCCACCAAGTCCTTTGAGCATCTCGTGTCTCCTAGCAAATGCGTTGAGGCGTAGATACGGGTCGACCCTCTTCTGCGCAAGGGTTGTGGAGAGGGGAAAGGGCGGCCCGGCCCAAAGATTGACCCCACTTCTGGCAAAGCCAGAAGTGGGGTCAATCACGGGAGAATTACGAGTAAGGACAACTTGAAAAGAGCCAAGGTTATTCGTCGTCGAAGGGGTCCCATTCATCTTCGACCTCGGGGAGCGCTTCAGTCTCAACCTGAGCAGCGCGTTCTTCGGGTGTTTGGATATGGGTGATCTTGGCCTTCGGAAATTCAGCCAAGACCGCCTGAACCAATGGGTGGGCTTCTGCTTCAGATCGCAGTTCGTTCTCGGCAGCATCACGCAGTTCTGAAATCGTGGGCACATCCCCATCAGACACAACCGAGACGGCCCACCGGTTTCCGGTCCAGGATTGCAGGCGGCTACCAAGTCGCGCGGCCAGGTCGCGAGGCGCATTGTCAGACGGCGTAAACTCAATCCGACCCGGCTGATAGGCGACCAAGCGCACGCCGCTTTCGACGTCCACCAGAAGTTTGACGTCACGCCGCGTGCGGATCAACTCCACCACATGTTCGAAGGTGGGGTAACGAGCCAACGCCGATACTGTGTCTTGCGCCAGAGCCGTGACCGGCGCGCCGCCTCCGCCGCTGCGCGGTGCCGCTTGGGCATAGGCTGTGGTTCCGCCGACCGCTGGCGCGCCGGTGCCGCCCGGAATGGGCATTCCCCCCCCCTGATTGGGAGGTGGCGGCGGTGGCGTATCCTGCAGCTTGCGGATCAGCTCTTCGGGACTGGGCAGGTCGGCCACATGGGTCAAGCGAATAACGGCCATTTCCGCAGCCATCATTGCGTTCGGCGCGGCGGCAACCTCTTCCAGCGCTTTGAGCAGCATCTGCCACATCCGGGTCAGGACGCGCATCGGCAAGGCCTCGGCCATTTGCGCGCCGCGTGTGCGCTCGTCAGGCGAGATTGTGGGATCTTCGACGGCGTCTGGTGTGATCTTGACCACCGACACCCAATGCGTGATCTCGGCCAGATCGCGCAGCACCGCCAGCGGGTCGGCGCCTTCGGCATATTGCGCGCTGAGCTCGGTGAGCGCGCCAGCGGCATCACCGCGTAGGATCATGTCCATAAGGTCCAGAACACGGCCCCGATCAGCCAGACCCAGCATGGCGCGGACCTGATCGGCGGTGGTTTCGCCTGCTCCGTGGCTGATCGCCTGGTCCAGCAGCGAGGTTGCATCCCGTGCCGAGCCCTCAGCAGCGCGGGTGATCAGGGCCAGCGCATCATCAGTGATTTCTGCGTTCTCAGACGCAGCGATCTTGCGCATCAGGGCAATCATGTCTTCGGGCTCGATCCGGCGCAGATCAAACCGTTGACAGCGGGAGAGAACCGTCACCGGAACCTTGCGAATTTCGGTGGTGGCAAAGATGAATTTCACATGCGCGGGCGGCTCTTCGAGCGTTTTCAACAGCGCGTTGAAGGCGCTGGTCGACAGCATGTGAACTTCGTCGATGATGTAGATCTTGTAGCGGGCCGAAGCGGCGCGATAGCGGACCGAGTCGATGATTTCACGAATGTCGCCCACGCCGGTGCGGCTGGCGGCGTCCATCTCCATCACGTCGACGTGCCGACCTTCCATGATGGCCTGACAGTGCTCGCAGACGCCGCAAGGCTCGGTCGTGGGCTGCCCCTGACCATCCGGCCCGATGCAGTTCATGCCCTTGGCGATGATCCGCGCAGTGGTGGTTTTGCCGGTGCCGCGAATGCCGGTCATGATGAACGCTTGCGCGATCCTGTCCGCCTCGAACGCGTTTTTCAGGGTCCGCACCATGGCGTTTTGACCGACGAGATCGGCAAAGGTCTCGGGTCGGTATTTGCGGGCCAGAACCTGATAAGGGGCGGGGGCTGTGTCGGTCATTTCTGCTCTGCCGGATTCGTCATGAGGACGTAGCGTAGTTGTCGCAGCCATCGACGTCCACCGCCGCCGTGCGCGAATTTCGTTTGGATTTGGCCGGGTCGGCTGTACAAGTTTTGGAATTGTATCCGTGGGCGGACGGTTTGAGCCTGTTGAATTCCTTGGGGGATGGCATGTCTGAAATGGTGTTTTATGCGTTGCAGGTGGGCGGCGGCACCCTGGCGCTTTCCCCATTGCCGGGCCGGTACGGCGACTATGAGTCAGACTTGGACCTGATCGCGTCGTGGGCGCCCGGGCTCGTGCTGTCGATGACGACAGAGGTGGAAATGCTGCAACATGGCGCGCGCCACTTCGGGGCGGACATTCAGAGCCGGGCCTGCCGTTGGGTGCACCTGCCGATCATTGATTTCGGCGTACCCGAACGGGTTGTCCTGGACCAATGGCCGGATGTCAGCGCATCTGCGCGGCAGGCGCTGGCAGGCGGTGGGCGGGTTCTGGTGCACTGCAAGGGGGGATGCGGACGATCGGGGATGATCGCGTTGCGTCTGATGATTGAATGCGGAGAGAAGCCGCGTGATGCCCTTGCGCGCCTTCGTTCGGTGCGTCCCTGCGCGGTGGAAACGGACGAGCAACTGCAATGGGCTTCAACGGGTCGAATGGTGCGCGTGCTGGAGTAGAGTGCTTTGCTGAACCTGATCCGAAAGAGATCAAGTTTCAGACTAATCTCATAGCGCTCCCGCACCCGAGCGATCCTGACTGCGTCAGCCTCGCCAACGGCTTTGGGCCGGGCGCCTCGCCTCTGGCTCGGCGCGAGGTCTTTTTGGGCAGTTGGTCCGCCACAAGTGCCACCCGCCGAGCGAAGCGAGGCCCAACCCAACGGGAGGATGTGTTTCGCCAGAAACACTGACGACGGGCGGAAGCGTTTCCGGGACTTTCGCTTTTGGTCAGATGGCCGCGTGATGCTCTGAGGGCTGACGTACCGTCACGGGTACCGCTTCAGCAATCGCGCAGGGACGCTCAAATTGCGTCAAAGCCAGCGGATTTGGATTCGGATCAAACAAGGCGTCTGCAAAACGGTTCAAACCCTCTGTCTCGGCTTCGGGTGTCACGCCACAGAAGATGCGGATGCGGTCGTGGCTGGCGGTGAACTTTGCCGGGCATTCCATCGGGCAGTGTTTGAGTACGCTGGAGCCTTCGATCTCGAAATCACCCGAGGTTATCGGTTTGGACGCCATCATGGCTTGCGACAGTTTTTCCGCCATGCGTTGAACCGCCGGGCAGGTTCTACCCGTGTGCTGGCATACTGTTGCCGTGAACAGATGAGAGTTGGTCTTCCAGATCATGGTGCGCCCTCCGCGCAGGGAACGGAGCATTTGACCGGACATTGGTGGCGGAGTGCCAACAATTCGGCCCGGACACCCCGCCCGAGTTCGAGTTTCAGTTCTGATGGCAGGTCTCCTGACTTGCGGGTCATCGCTTGGCCGACCTTCCCGACCTTTCGGTCAGTGGTGTTTCGGCTTTGCTCTCCGCTTACAGTTGCGGGGGCAGTCGCGGATTTGGCCCCGGATTGGGCCGCACCGTGTTCCCTTTTCATCCCGACCGCACATTTGCGACTCGGGAACCATCACAGGAATGGCTAGCTGTTTGTCGGGGGGCACGTCAATCGGTTTTGACCGCAAGCAACCGATCAGGCAACTTGCGCAACTCGTCCGAGCTTTGGCGGGCCCTGGCCAGTTGCCATCCGCCCTGCAGCAGGATGAACAGCGTGTCCGCAGTGTTGCGCGGGTTGGGCTCTCCCAGCCGGGCCGCGTGATGCGTAACTTCGGTGATCCAGCCTTCGTATAGGTGATGCGCGTGTTTGCGAAAGTCCGTGTTGTCCGGGCCTTCAAACAGCGTCGCCGAGATCGGGCATCCATCCCACTGGCCTGAGTTGTCGAACATTTTTGCCGCCTTGTGGCATAGGGTTCGCGTGCCCGCCTCGAAATCCTCGGCTGGTTCGAACGAGGCCGCAATCAATCGTAGCATTTCGTCCGAGGCCCAGGTTGCTGCCGCCACGGCCAGGTCGGATTTTCCGTTCGGAAAATGATGATAAAGCGAGCCTTTGGGCGCGTCCGCCGCGGTTAGCAGTTCCGACAGACCTACGCCATGATAGCCGCTGCGCCGGAAGAGATCGGCAGCGGCCCGGATCAGGCGGTCTTTGGTCGGAAGCGGACGTTGGGTCATGTGTGGGGGATCTTGACAGCTCTAGACCAAATGGTCCAGTCATGTGATTAGACTGATCGGTCTAGGATCGTCACCACGTCGGAGGATGCGCAATGTTGGACAGTCAAACTGTTGTTGAGGTCGAAGAGTTTCACTTTCCAGCAGGCCCTGCCGAATTGTCGGCGGTCCTGTATCGACCGGTCGGTACACCAACGGCGGCCGTGGTTTTGAACGGCGCAACCGGTGTGCCGCGCGACTACTACCGTCATTTCGCGAGGTGGCTGGTCGAAGAGCGCGGCATGGCTTGCTTGACCTACGATTACCGCGATTTTGGCACCTCTCTTAAGGGACGGTTGCAGGATTCGCAGGTTACGATGTCGGATTGGGCGTTGATCGATATGCCCGCTGCACGGATCGAAATGAAGCGCAGACTCCCCGGTGTACCACTGTGGGTCATCGGACATTCGGTCGGGGGCATGCTGATGCCGTCACAGGATGGGATCGAAGATGTGGATCGCATGATCGGCGTCTGCTCAGGCCTGGTGCATCATACGGATCACGATTGGCCCTATCAGGGGTTGGCGCGCCTGTTCTGGTTTGGCAATGTTCCCCTGCTGGTCAAAGCACTTGGGTATTTGCCGGGCAAGATCACAGGATTCGGAGCTGATCTCCCGCCGCAGGTCTATTGGCAATGGCGCAAGTGGTGCACCTCACCTCGCAGTTACCTGCCCGAGTCCGGGCTGACCATCCCCGCGCCCGATTGGGGCCGCAGCGGCGCGCCGGTGACCATGATTGCGCTCAGTGATGACGACACCATTCCACCAAAATGCGTTTGGAAGCTGTCCGAACTCTACGGCGAAGGGGTCGAGAAACGCACGCTAACGCCGTCAGACTATGGGCTGAAAGAAGTGGGGCACTTAGGGGCCTTTGCCCGCCGCAGCCGCGCATTGTGGCCGGATCTTGTGCCATCCGCCTGATCTCGGGCGCTTTCCTCACGAAAAGCGCCCACACCGATCAAAGCCCTTTGCGGCCTTTCTTGTCCTTCATGACGGAACGAACCATCTTACCAAAAGCTTTGTCGCGTGCTCGGGCCTCGGCCACGGTTTCCGAGTTCATCCGATCCTCACGCAGCAGCTTTTGCCATCGACGCAAACGATCCGAATCCAGGACCCCCGCCTGAATGGCGGCTTGAATGGCGCAACCGGGCTCGGACCCATGACTGCAGTCCGAAAACTGACAATCATGAGAGAGCTCAACAAGGTCGGCAAAGACCTCGTCAATGCCATCGGTGTTGTCGAGCATACGCAAGGCGCGCATGCCCGGCGTGTCAATCAGCCAGCCGCCATTTGTCATGGGGCGCAGCGCACGGGCTGTGGTCGTGTGCCGTCCTTTGGCATCGTCCTCGCGAATGGCTGCTGTGGCGTCGGTTGATCGGCTCAGCCCGTTGGTTAGGGTTGTTTTGCCCACGCCCGAGGATCCGACCAAAGCGCCAGTTTGGCCACGAGGACACCAGGCCAGCACCTGCCGCAGATCGTTTTCATCATGGGCATTCACCGCCAGAACCGTCAGGAATGGCTCCAACGTTTCGGCCTGCCGGACAAAGCCCTGCGGATCACCACAGGTGTCTGCCTTCGTCAAGACAACAACCGGGTAGCATCCGGCCTGATGGGCGAGTGCCAGATAACGCTCTAGCCGTGCGACATTGAAATCCGCGTTGCACGAGCTGGTGATGAACAGCACGTCGACATTGGCTGCGATCAATTGCGATTGTGCGCCGCTGCCTGCCGCGCGCCGCGACAGCAGGGTGTTGCGTTCCAGTGTTCGGTCGATCAACCCATCCTGGTTCGCATCTACCCAGTCGCCAACGGCAAAACTGCCGGTGGATTGACCGGCGCGAGGGAGCAGAACCCGCTCGCCGCGCGGTGAAAAACCCGTCAGCCGGTCGCGGTGAACGGCGGTGATACGAAAGATGCGGTCAGCTTCGGGTGCGGCTTCTTGCGCCGCAAAGTGGTTGGACCATCCCAGGTCCGAATAGGTGTAAGACATTGGTCTACCTGTTGCAGAATGCAAACATAGCGCAGTGGCGGCCAAGCGCGCGACTGCGTCAGTGGGTCAGACAGAAACGGGAAAAGTTTGGTTCAGACGGTCTCTGCCCGAGGGGATGCAACTACAATCATAAAGTCCCTCCTTGGGCTGAGTGGTCATTAATGCGATCCGGGGTGGATCAAGTGAGAGGTTGGACATCGACCCAAGCGGGGCTCGTTGTGGCTGCTTCCTTCCGGACCTGACCAGGTTGGCGAGGCGCTCGCCCGCGCCAACCTCTCACCGCCGATATAGGGGCTGGCGTAAGAAATGACAAGCCACCGGTCACAGGGCGATGGAAAGTTGCAAGAAGCCCTCGTCGTTTAACCCAAGGTCTTTGGCCAGCCCTGAGGGGAGTTCATGCAAATGGCGTCGTGCGGCAGGGCCGGTGAGCTCAAGAACTCGGGTGTTCGGGACACTTGCCAACCGCCAGCAGGACCCTGCGAATTGCCGTTCTGGCGGCAACTTGTTCGTCACATAGTCGCGGACCAACTGCTGAATTCGATGGGACGGCACCGGAATCGGTTCGACATCGTTGAGCGCTGCAAAGTTGCCGCCCCCATTTGCGCGGTAGTTCGTCAAAGCCACAGCGAACTTTTGTTCGTCTTCAACCGGGCGGTCATGGTGGCGCAGGTTTCGAATGCGGCGATGATCCGGATTCAGAAGCGTTCCGAGCAGATCGAACCGGGCGGGGGGCGTCAGATCAACCTGGTACGTCAACCCGTGAAGGACATCAAAGTTGTGACCGGGATGCTCGCCGTTCCGCAGGGGAATGTGTGAGGTGCCGGGGGAAATTTGGTTGAAAACGCTTGCTGACATCTCCAGCCATTCCCGAATTTGCTTGCCGGTCGCGATCACGGCGCTGAGTTCATTTGGGAACACATGAAGATCTGCGACATGCCGCATCGACACAACGCCAGCAGGCACATCGGTGTATCTGAGCGGCCCGGCCCGTCCGCCGAATTTGGACGGCGCAGCCGCTGACAGCACCGGCAATTCCCGGGCTGCTGTCGAAGGCTGATACTCTCGCAAGGCTGCGGCTTGCGCGGCGGCAACCAAAGCTAATCCGCGATCCGGAGCAAAGAACGAGAAGAAACTGTGCAAGGGGTGTTCGGTTGCCCCAACCGGCTCTTGCATGCCCTGACGGGTCTGCAGATGATGCGGGCGAAACAACTGCTGCAGTTCGGGGTCTTCATCCACGAGCGATTTCAGTGTGCTTGGGGATGCTGGCCGGGAAATTGACAGCAGTTTACTGTGCTGCGACGTAACCGTCCAACCGCCTTGGCCATCAGATGTCACATTCAGATCAATCTGGCCCAGGTGAGAGCCCGCCGAACCCGGCATGATCGCCGGTTTACCATGGATCGTTCCCGCATTCGCGTCGACATTGGCCAGTCCGTTGTGTGCGGCGCCAGGAAGGTGCAGGTGCGTGTGCCCCGTGATCAAGGCATCAACATCGGCCACCTCGGCAAGTGCTATGGCAGCGTTTTCGGCATTCGGTAAATAAGGGCCCGTCGCCAGACCGGTGTGGGCCAGCGCAATGACCAGATCGCAGCCCTGCCGCCTTAGGCCCTGCGCTGTCTCACTTGCGGTCGACACAATGTCCGAAATGCGAACACGATCGCGCAGGTGATGTGTGTCCCAAGCCAAAGTCTGGGGCGGCAACACGGATAAAACGCCAATACGGATCGGCCAGTCCCGACCGTTTGCCTTGATCGTGCGTTCAAGGATGATATTGGGCCGCCAGTTCAACTGGGTGCCATCAATGGCGCTCACGTTAGAACATACCACCGGGCATTGGGCGTCGTCCAAAATTCGCCGCAGGGTGTCCAGGCCGAAATTGAAGTCGTGGTTTCCCAAGCCGATTGCATCATAATGCAGCGCTTCGAATGCCGCCATCAGGGGATGTCGTTGTGACGTATCTTGGGCGGCGAGATCACCGATTGGCGTGCCTTGCATGCTGTCGCCGTTGTCGACAAGCACTACGAGTGCCCCTTCTGCACTCCGGCGCGCGGCGCGGATCAGGCTTGCAATGCGGGTCATTCCAACCGACGGGTCAGGTCGGTCCGCGTAATAGTCAAAACTGGACAGATTCATGTGCAGGTCACTGGTCGCCAGAAGACGCAACTTTGCCGTTTGACCGGCTGGGCAGACATCCATCCCAATAGGCGAAGAGCTTTGTCTTGGTGTCATTTCGTCCAATGTTGAGTTTTTTCGCGTTAAAGTTGTTGTTTCTATCAGAGCTCAGAAATGTAAATCCTTTACAAGGACTTAGTAGCTTTCAATTTGTGTCAGATGTGACCCTAAGTTGCGTCAATTGTGGGTGCTCAGGTCATATTCCGTCAAGCGGGTTGTGGTAGACGCTCAAGGGTTTAAGAAGTTCTGGTCAAGGGAACGGGAGGCGCAACGTGAAGCGGGCAGAGCAGGTTACATTTGGCGGGTCGGGATTGAATCGGGCCGCACATATCCGAAATGACGCTGTCGCGCTGACCGAAGCGAGGCAACACCCACAGGCGGCCTGCATACTTCTGTGGCGGGGAAAGGTGATGGTCCACGGTGACCGGCTGGACAAGCTTTCGTGGGTGACGATGGCGCATCCGATTTTGAAGGCCGGGTATCAGACTGCTGCTGAGGAAATAATCTTTTTGGGGTTCGAAGATGATGGGGCCCCCAGCTTTGCGCTTGATATCTCGGGCTGGGAGCCGGTGGGGCAGGACATCAGCTCGGTTGGCGCATTTGTGGATCGCACCGAGCAGCAGCATCCAGACTGCCCGCCAGGGCACGTTTTTGCCGAGTTGCGCCGGATCATGACCCGATTGTCGCCGCGCGATGCCGAGCTGGCGGCCACAGCCAAGGCAGTGATCGGTTGGCATGAAACTCATCAGTTTTGCGCCCGCTGCGGTGCTCCGAGCGAGATTGTGCAAGCCGGGTGGCAGCGCTCTTGCGACGCTTGCGGCGCGCAGCATTTTCCGCGCACCGATCCGGTCGTGATCATGTTGATTACCCACGGGGATTCGGTGCTGATGGGGCGCTCGCCGGGATGGCCCGAAGGGATGTATTCGCTCCTAGCAGGTTTTGTGGAGCCTGGCGAAACACTGGAAGCCGCCGTGCGACGCGAAGTCATGGAAGAGGCTGGCGTGAAAGTTGGGCAGGTCGACTACCTGTCCAGCCAACCTTGGCCGTTCCCGTCGTCTCTGATGTTTGGCTGTGCCGGAGAGGCACTTTCACATGAGATCGAGATCGATCCGATCGAGATTGAAGATGCAATTTGGGTTACACGCCAGGACATGATGCGGGCGTTCGCGGGGGAGCACCCCGAGATTCTACCGGCTCGCGAAGGGGCTATTGCGCATTTCCTTTTGGAAAACTGGCTTGCAGATACGCTGGATTAAGACGACAACTTACCAAAGAGGATCAATGGGGCGACATGCAGTTTTCGGGTAAGGAAGATATCGAAGCGCCGATCGGGAACGTCTTTGCTTCGGTTTCGGAATTCGAGAGCTTCGAACGTTCGGCAATTCGCCGGGGGATCGAGGTTCGACGTGTTGGGAGCGTGAATCCAATTGCGCCAGGACTGGCATGGGACACCACGTTCTCTTTGCGTGGCAAACCTCGCGATATGCACATTACCTTGGCAGAGTTTGTGGAACCATCGCTTATGCGGTTCGATTCCCGCAGCAAGGGCATCAACGGCGACTGCGTTATCGAGCTGTTGGCCCTGTCCCCACGCCGGACCAGATTGAGCATCGACATAAAACTCTCGGCCAACACTTTGGCCGCCCGATTGTTTTTGCAGTCGCTGAAGCTTGCCCGTAACAGCCTGAACAAAAAGTTCAAACTGCGACTTGCAGATATGGCGAAAGAGATCGAGCGGCGACAGTCCCGTTTGGCGTGATCTTACGCTTTGCCGGCTTCTCGGCCCAGCCAATCGCAAAACTGATTGCGCAGTCCCGTGTCGCGCGGACCAAGTTGGATGCCATAGTGCCCCAACGGCACTGCGGGAACCCCGGGCAAGGGAACCAAACGACCTGAGTTTATGTCGTCCTGCACCATGAACAGGGGGGACAGAACCATTCCCATCCCGGCAACTGCGGCTCGGACGGCTGCATCGTCGAGATCGAATCGTGCATCAAAGCTCAACTGCTGATCCGCCAAGCCCGCCGCTGCTTGCCATTCGTGCCAATCCCAATTGTCCTTGGCGCATTGCAGCGCGGGGATGCTTGAGAGGTCAGAACCCAAGCGGTCCAATAGGGTCGGCGACACCAGCGGTTGACTGCAATCCAACATCAAGACATCGGCTTTTTCATCAGGCACCCCTCTGCAATAGCAAATGGTGATATCAGCAGATGCGCTATCAGGCGGCACTTCGCCAGAATGCGTTTCGATGCGAATGCGCGCCCTTGGATGACGTGCCTTGAACCGCTCAAGACGCGGCACCAGCCATCGCATGGCCAGCGTCAAGGACACATTCAGGTTCAATTCGTTGGCGCCGCGCGTCGCAGAGTGAATGGATTGGTCCAGTAAATCCAAGCCCGGTTGAATTCCATTGGCAAAGCGCGCGCCATCAGGCGTCAGGGACAGGGCGTTGTTGCTGCGCAAGAAGAGTTGCACTCCAAGCGCACCTTCCAACGCTTTGATCTGATGGCTGACCGCACCAGGTGACACGTTCAGCTCGGCTGCCGCATTCGTTACACTCATGTGCCGCACGGTGATCGCAAAAACGCGCACAGCGTTCAGTGAGATCTGGGTTTGCATCAAAAAATCTCAATTGGTGTGAATTTCATTGCTTTGTTTTTATCGCACGATTGGAGGCATCGTTTCTGAAAATTTCAAGGAGTTTCAGGGATGGTTACCAATACGGCTGTAGCGGTGGGTTGGGTTCTGGCAGGCACGGTGCTTTTCACACTGGTCTATGCGTCGGCCAAGTTTTCTGGCGGGGCAATTTCGTCGTTTCAGATCGTTTGGTTGAGATACCTGGGCGGGTTTGCAACGGTTGTGATGCTTGCGCGCTCGGGAGGATCCCTGCGTCGGTTTCAAAGCCGTCAACCAGCTAACCATTTGTTTCGCGCAGTGCTGGGGTGCTCGGCCGGGGTCGCGGTCATTCAGTCGTCCGCAATGATGCCGATCATGGACGCCACCGCCATCGGGTTGCTGAACGTGGTGATTGTGGTTGTTCTTGGCGCGTTGGTTTTGAAGGAACACGTTTCGCTTGGTCATTGGGCTGCGGTCGCTGTTTCGACGCTTGGGGCGGGTTTGGTTGTTCAAGCACGGGGCGCATTTCAGGGCGGCAGCACGATGTGGCCATCGGCAATTGCGCTGGCCGGGGCCATCCTACTGGCGCTTGAAGCTTTGTTGATCCGCAGGTTGTCCCAAAGTGAGGCGCCGCTCACGGTCCTGCTTTACGTCAATTTTTTTGGCGTCTGGTTGATGGCGATCCCCGCGATTTTATCGTGGACCTCAATGAGCTTGGGGCAGTTTGTATCGTGCTGTGCGCTTGGGCCCTTGGCGATCTCGGCCCAATATTGTGTCATCCGAGGGTACAGGCTGGCCCCCGTCTCGGTTCTGGGACCGGTGGACTATACATGGCTGGTCTTTGCCGCCCTGCTGGGGGTGGTCGCATTTTCCGAGGTTCCCGGGCCGGGCGTGTTGCTCGGCGCGGGGTTGATCATAGTAGGGGGCGTATTGCTGATCCAGGCATCGGGGGATCAGTGACGTTTGCGTGCAGCCGGATAGACGCCCAGAACTTCGACGTTGGTGGTGAAATATCCCAACTCGTCCATGGCAAGACGGACATTGGCATCGTCTGGGTGTCCCTCGATGTCGGCGTAGAACTGGGTCGCGGTAAAGCGACCGCCAACCATATAGCTTTCCAGCTTGATCATGTTGACACCATTGGTCGCAAATCCACCCATCGCCTTGTACAGCGCCGCCGGGATGTTGCGGACCTGAAAGACAAAGCTGGTGATCATGCCTTGATCGCCACGACGTGATTCGTCGGCTTCGGGCGACATGACCAGGAACCGGGTGGTGTTGTCTCCATGATCTTCGACATGGCGTGCCAAAACATCCAACCCATAGATCTCGCCTGCCAGTTCGCTGGCCAAAGCGGCGGAATGGATGTCGCCTGCTTCGGCCACCTCGCGCGCAGCGCGGGCATTGTCGGGGCTGACCCGGCCACGGATGTTGTTTTCCCGCAGAAACTTTTCGCACTGCGGCAACAGCACCAGATGCGAATGTGCCTCGGTCACGTCGGAAAGATTTGCACCCGGAACTGCCAGCAAATTGATGTGAACGCGTACAAATGCTTCATCAATGATGTGCAATCCGCTGTGCGGCAGCAGACGGTGAATGTCGGCCACCCGACCATAGGTGGTGTTCTCGACGGGCAACATGGCCAGGTCGGCCTCGCCTGTCCGAACGGCGTCGATCACGTCTTCGAACGTGCGACACGGCAGCGCCTCCATATCGGGGCGGGCGTCGCGGCAAGCCTCGTGGCTGTAAGCGCCGGGCTCTCCCTGAAAGGCAATGCGGTTGGTCATTTGTCGGTTTCCGTGCAACAAGTTCTTGAATTGGGCGTTTAGTCGCGGTGTCTATACCTTGCCTCTTGCAAGGGGAAGCCTTAGACACCCGCCCAGACAGCTGAAATGGACTCGCGATCAATGTTCGACACGATGACAGTTACCAAGGCCGCAGCCGGCCTGCTTGGCGCCTTCCTGGTGCTTCTTCTTGGCAAATGGGCCGCTATGATGATCTATAACGTAGGCGGCCACGGTGAAGCCTCGTATGTGATCGAGACCGAGCAGCCTGCCGAAGAGATCAGCACGGGCGAAGAAGTCAGCTTTGACGAGTTGATGATGGCCGCCGACGTGAGCAAGGGCGCCAAAGTATTCAAGAAATGCTCGGCCTGCCACAAGCTGGAAGCTGGCGCAAACAGCACCGGCCCAAGCCTCTATGGCGTTGTTGGCCGTGCAGTAGCATCCGAAGCCGGTTTTGGCTACTCCGGCCCGATGCAAGCCAAAGGTGGCGATTGGACCCCCGAGGCGCTGGACGCCTTCCTGCTGAAGCCGAGCGCCGATGTTTCGGGCACCTCGATGAGCTTCTCGGGCCTGAAAAAGCAAAAGGATCGGGTCAACCTGATCGCTTACTTGGATAGCCTGGACAACTAAGCGCCACGCATCTTGAGAATTTGAAAGCCGCTGCCCCTTGGGTGGCGGTTTTTTCGTTTCAGAAGGCGAAATCTGCAATTTCCTGCCACATGAACCTGTCTTCACAATGCGTTCACGCATTCTAAACTTGAATCTCGCCCCGCTGGACCTTTAGCTGGCAACAACAAAAATTGGTCTATGTTTCGTCAGAGACAAACAGACCCATACGGAGGTAGAGCCTGATGACATCGCCCCGCGTCGCGACCCGAACCCGCCAGATGGATATTCGGCCAAAGGTGCTGGGGGCGATCGGATTGTCCATCGGCTTGGTGCTTGCTGCAACCGGCTTGGCAAGGGCCGAAGATGAAAAGATCATTGAAAGCCACGGCTATTCGTTTTTTGGTGATTTGACCTATCCGGCTGATTTCGAGCATTTCGACTATGTGAATCCCGACGCGCCAAAGGGGGGCGAGATCGCGGTTTCCGCGCCCGGAACCTTCGATTCGATGAACCCCTACAGCCGCAAAGGTCGGGCGGGGCGATACTCCTGGATGGTCTACGAAAGTCTGTTGGGTGAGATGCCGGCCACCGGGGGCAGCCTGCCAGCGGATCAGATTGGCGAAAGCTATGGCCTGCTGGCCGAGAGGTTGGAATATGACGAGGGCAAAACCTGGGTCATCTTCTACATGCGTCCCGAAGCGCGGTTTGCCGATGGCTCGCCGGTGACTGCGCATGACGTGGTGTTCAGTCACAACCTGTTCCTGGAACAGGGGCTGCCGTCTTACGCGCAAGCGGTCAAGAAACGCATCCTGTCGGCCGAAGCATTGGATGACCACACGGTGAAATTCACCTTTGCCACGGGCATCTCTCGCCGTTCTTTGATTGATCAGGCCGGTGGCGTGCCCGTGTTTCCGAAGGCATGGTACGAAGAATCCGGCGCGCGCCTGGATGAGCCGCGTCTGGATGCAGCACCCGGCTCAGGGCCGTATCAGCTCGACAGCTATAACGTAAACCGTCGCATCGTATACAAGCGCAACCCCGATTATTGGGGTAAGGATCTGCCGATCAACAAAGGCCGCTTTAACTTTGACACCATCCGCGTTGAGTATTTTGCCGATGACACCGCCGGGTTCGAGGCGTTCAAGGCAGGCGAATACACTTTCCGTGCCGAGGGGAATTCGAAACGGTGGGCGACCGAGTACGATTTTCCAGCTGTCACCAAAGGGTGGGTAAAACGCGAAGAACTGCCGGACTTTACGCCGCCGACGCCAACAGGGTTCGTGTTCAACCTTGGCCGCCCGGCTTTGCAGGACAAGCGCGTGCGCGAGGCGCTGTCGCTGGCATTCAACTTTGAATGGACCAATGAATCGCTGCAGTACGGCCTGTTCAAGCAACGTCATTCCTTTGTCGAGAACGCTCCGCATATGGCCCAAGGCGCGCCTGAAGGGGCAGAGTTGGAGCTACTCAAATCGCTCGGTGATCTGGTGCCTGCTGACATGCTGACCGAACCGTCTGTTCGCGCACATGAGTCCCGCGCCAAACGCCTGAACGACCGCCGAAACCTGCGGACTGCGATGAAACTTCTGGACGAGGCCGGTTGGGCCGTTGGCGATGATGGCATGCGCCGCAATGCGGCAGGCGAAAAGCTGGTGCTTGAAATTCCTTATCCGTCATCGTCGTCGCCAACCCTGACCGCTGTGATTGATGGTTTTGCCAAGAACCTGGTCGCGATGGGGGTCGATGCGCGCCCCGACAAGGTCGACTCGGCGCAATATACCCTGCGCAACCGCGACCGGGACTATGACATCGTCTTTGACAACTACCGCGCGTTTTTGTCGGCGGGCACTGGGCTGATGCAGATGTATGGTTCGGGCGAGGCCGAATTCAGCCTGTTCAACCCAGCCGGTCTGGCCAGCCCGCTGGTGGATGCGATCATCGAGCGCTCTCTGGTGACCACGACCAAAGAAGAAGAAGCCGCCGCACTGCAAGCCCTGGATCGTGCGCTGCGATACGAGCGGATTATGGTGCCGGTCTGGTATAACGACAAAAGCTGGGTCGCCTATTGGGACCAGTATGATCATCCCGAGAACCTGCCGGAATATGCGGTCGGCGTGCTGGACTTCTGGTGGTACGACGCCGAAAAGGCCGCCAAGCTGAAATCTGATGGCGCGTTGAGGTAAGCCAGACCCATGGGAGCCTATATCCTAAGACGCCTGTTGCTGGTGATCCCGACCCTTTTGGGCATCATGATCGTCAACTTCACACTGGTGCAATTTGTCCCCGGGGGCCCGGTCGAACAGATCATTGCCGAACTGCAAGGCGGCGGCGATGTGTTCGAAGGCTTCGCTGGCGGGGGTGATGACGTTCAGACACAATCCGGCGCCCCGAACGAAGAATACGTCGGCGCACGCGGCCTGCCGCCCGAATTCATCGCCGAGCTTGAGAAAGAGTTCGGCTTTGACAAGCCACCGCTCGAACGGTTCTTGACCATGCTGGGCAATTACATGACGCTCGACTTCGGTGAAAGCTACTTCCGTTCCATCAGCGTTATCGATCTGGTTTTGGAAAAGATGCCGGTGTCGATCTCACTTGGCCTATGGTCCACCCTGATCGCCTACTTGGTGTCGATCCCGCTTGGTATTCGCAAGGCCGTGCGCGATGGGTCCACATTCGATACATGGACAAGCGGCGCGATCATCGTGGCTTATGCGATCCCCGGCTTTCTGTTCGCAATCCTGTTGCTGGTGCTCTTTGCCGGTGGCTCGTACTGGCAGATCTTTCCGCTAAGGGGGCTGACCAGCGACAACTTTGACGAGCTGAGCCTGTTGGGCAAGATCGGCGACTATTTCTGGCACATCGCACTACCGGTCATCGCCTCGACCATCTCGGCCTTTGCCACGCTGACACTGCTCACCAAGAACTCGTTCCTGGATGAGATCAAAAAACACTATGTCATGACCGCCCGCGCCAAGGGGCTGAGCGAAAGCAAGGTTCTGTATGGCCACGTCTTCCGCAACGCCATGTTGATCGTGATCGCGGGGTTTCCGGCAGTGTTCATCGGCGTCTTCTTCTCAGGCTCGATTATCATTGAGACGATCTTTTCGCTCGACGGTTTGGGACGACTGGGGTTTGAGGCCGCGGTGGCGCGGGACTATCCGGTGATCTTCGGCACGCTCTTCATCTTTGGCCTCATGAGCCTTGTGGTCGGCATCCTGTCGGACCTGATGTATGTCCTGGTCGATCCACGCATCGACTTTGAAAGTCGCGAGGGGTAATTCATGGCACTTTCCCCCCTCAACCAACGCCGCTGGCGCAATTTCCGCAAGAACGGCCGGGCCTATTGGTCGCTGATCATCTTCTCGGTGCTGTTCACCCTGTCGCTGTTCGCCGAGTTCATCGCAAACGACAAGCCGATCCTGGTGAATTACCGGGGCGAATACTTCACACCCGTTTTCAACTTTTACCCCGAAACCGCCTTTGGCGGCGATTTTCAAACCGAAGCGATCTATGGCGATCCCGAGGTCAAATGCCTGATCGCAAGCGGCGGGTTGGAAGAGTGCTTTGATGAGCCCGAAGAGATGCTGGAACAGATCAGCGCGGGCACGTTTCAAGCCGAGGGGTTCGAAAAAGGTTGGGCCGTCTGGCCGCCGATCCCCTATTCGTTCAACACCACAGTCGACCGCCCAGGCGCAGCACCGCTGCCGCCCAATGGCCAGAACCTGTTGGGCACCGACAGCGCCAAGCGTGACGTGCTGGCGCGGGTGATCTACGGCTTCCGCCTGTCGATCCTGTTCACACTGCTTGTAACAGGCGTGGCCAGCATTCTGGGCGTCGTTGCAGGCGCGGTGCAGGGCTACTTCGGCGGCTGGACTGACTTGATCTTCCAACGTGTGATCGAGATCTGGTCAGCCACGCCGTCGCTCTATGTCATCATCATCATGTTTGCCATTCTAGGTCGCAGTTTCTGGCTGTTGGTTGCCTTGATGATCCTATTTGGCTGGACCGGGCTTGTGGGCGTGGTGCGCGCCGAATTCTTGCGTGCGCGGAATCTGGAATATGTGCGCGCCGCCAAGGCGCTCGGGGTGGGCAACATCACCATCATGCGCCGTCACATGTTGCCCAATGCCATGGTGGCAACGCTGACCTTCATGCCGTTCATTGTGACCGGCACCATCGGTGGATTGGCCTCACTCGATTTCTTGGGATTTGGCTTGCCTTCGTCAGCCCCTTCGCTTGGCGAGATGACCTTGCAAGCCAAAAACAACCTGAATGCGCCGTGGCTTGCTTTCACCGCGTTCTTCACCTTTGCCATCATGCTTTCGCTTCTGGTCTTCATTTTCGAAGGCGTGCGCGATGCGTTTGATCCAAGAAAGACCTTCTCATGAGCTTGATGGAAGTCAACGATCTGCGCGTGTCGTTCCGCCAAGACGGACAGCTGACCCAAGCGGTCAAGGGCGTGTCCTTTGCTGTCGATCGCGGAGAAACCGTGGCCCTTGTGGGTGAATCCGGTTCCGGCAAGTCGGTGACGGCCTTGTCGACCGTCTCTCTTCTTGCTGGCAGCGCCGAGGTCGAAGGGTCCGTGACCTATGACGGGCAAGAGATGATCGGCGCCGATGAACAGCGCCTGCAGAAGGTGCGCGGCAACGACATCAGCTTTATTTTCCAAGAGCCGATGACCTCGCTCAACCCGCTGCACACCATCTCCAAGCAGATGGCGGAGTCGCTGGCTCTGCACCAGGGCGTGGTGGGTGAAGCAGCCAAACAGCGCATTGTCGACCTGCTGACCAAGGTGGGCATCCGTGACCCGCAGGATCGGTTGGACAGCTATCCCCATCAGCTGTCGGGGGGGCAGCGCCAGCGGGTGATGATCGCTATGGCTCTGGCCAACAAGCCCGATGTTCTGATCGCGGATGAGCCGACGACGGCGCTGGACGTGACCATTCAGGCGCAGATACTGGAACTACTGGCTGAATTGCAGAAAGCCGAGAACATGGGGATGCTCTTTATCACCCATGATCTGGGCATCGTGCGGCGGATTGCGGACCGGGTGTGCGTGATGAAGGACGGCGAGATCGTTGAAACCGGTCCGACAGCTGAGATTTTTGACAATCCCCAGCATCCTTACACGCAAAAACTGCTGGCGGCTGAGCCGTCAGGCGTTCCTGAACCCATCGCATCTGATGCCGAGGTGATTGCCCATACCGACGGTTTGCGCGTCTGGTTCCCGATCCAGCGCGGGTTTATGAAGCGGACGGTTGGCCACGTGAAGGCGGTCAATGACGCCACGATCAGTGTCCGGGCGGGCGAGACACTCGGCATTGTCGGCGAATCCGGCTCGGGCAAAACCACGCTGGCTCTGGCCCTGATGCGGCTGATTTCGTCCGATGGTGGCATCACTTACCGCGATCAGGACGTGCGCAAGTGGTCCACGCGAGAGCTGCGTCGGCTGCGCAAGGATATGCAGATCGTATTCCAGGACCCGTTCGGCTCGCTCAGTCCGCGTATGACCTGCGCCCAGATCATCGCCGAGGGGCTTGCGGTGCACAACGTCGATCCACACCGCGCGCCCCGCGACCTGGTAGCCGAGGTGATGGAAGAGACAGGGTTGGATCTGGCGGCAATGGACCGTTACCCGCATGAGTTCTCGGGCGGGCAGCGCCAGCGGATCGCGATTGCGCGAGCGATGGTGCTGCGGCCCAAACTGCTGGTTCTGGACGAGCCGACAAGTGCTTTGGACATGACGGTTCAGGTGCAGATTGTCGAGCTGCTGCGGAACCTGCAGCAGAAATATGGGCTGGCCTATCTGTTCATCTCGCATGACCTGAGAGTGGTGCGTGCGATGTCGCACCAAGTGATGGTGATGAAACAGGGCGATGTGGTCGAAATGGGCCCATCAGAGGCGCTGTTCGAAGCGCCAAAGGCGGACTACACCCGCGAACTGATCGCAGCAGCTGGGTAGGCAAAAGGGGGTGGGCTCCCGCGCCCGAGCAGACCTGACTGCGTCAGCTCCGCTAGCGGCCTTGGGCGTAGCGCCGGGCGCTGCCCGGCGCGGGTCCGCCTGTGGTTCGCGTTGTCGTCGAACGTCAGCTTTTTCTGCCGTGTGTGTTTCGCGGACACCGCCAGTGTTGAACACCAACCGCCGAGCGAAGCGAAGCCCGGCCCAACGGGAGGCGGTGTCCCGCAAGGGACACCAACGACGGGCGGGAGCGCTCCGGGTTCTATTTGGCGGGCGCCATCTTGGCTTTGGTGCTTTGGCCGCGCATTTCCTCATAATGGTCAAAGCTCAAGTTCACCCAACCGGTGCCACGTGTTGAGCTGGCGATAGTGCGGTGCAGTTCATCCTCGGCGACGGCAGGCAACAGCGCGTTGAAAATCTCCCATCCGGTGGCGTTTGGGTTGGCCTCGAATCCCAGAACCTGGCCTTGCAAGCTGCTGATCGTCGGAACCATGTCCCCGACAAAAGACGTTGGCAGGTGAATCTCGGCGTGCAGGATCGGTTGCAGCACCACAGGTTTTGCCATGCCAATCGCCTCGCGCACGGCGACCTTGCCAGCCATCTTGAACGCATAGTCCGAGCTGTCGACGTTGTGGTGTTTGCCGTCGGTCAGGGTGACCTTGACGTCGACCACCGGGTGCCCTTGGGGGCCTTCGGTCAACGCGTCCAAAGCTCCGGCTTCGACCGAGGGGATGTAGTTCTTGGGAACAGCGCCCCCCTTGACGGTATCGTCGAACTGAAACCCCGATCCGCGGGGTAAGGGAGCAATCGTCAGCACCACATCTGCAAACTGCCCGGCTCCGCCGGATTGCTTGCGATGGCGGTGGCGGTGATCGACGGATTTCGAGATCGTCTCGCGATAGGCAGTTTCCACTGGCTCTGCCGTGACCTCGATGCCAAAGTCTTCGGCCAGTTTCTCGGACAATCGCCGCATATGTTGAGGGCCTTGTGTGCCCAAAATAGCGTGACCACTCAGCTCATCTTGTCTTTGGTGCAATCCAGGGTCGATTTCGTTCAGACGCGAAAGTGCGTTCGACAGTCGAACGTCGTCCCGCTCATGCGTCGGGGTGACCTTTTGTCGATGGCTGGGGGCGTGGCTGGTCGCCCATTCGGGCAGAGGAGAAGAACCAGTACCATCGTAGATGGCGCCAGGGCTCAGGTGATCAGATTTCACTGCCAACCCGATCTCGCCCGCGTTGATCCGGTCGATCTGGGTCTTGGTGTCCAAGGCAACCAAAGAGCCAACGGTATCGCTGCCCAGGCTTTCATGGGCCGTGATGCCGTCCCCCAACCCGCGCAGGACCGTGATCTTGCCGATATGCTTCTTCACGTCAGCAAAGCCTGCGATGGCGCGTGCCTTTTCGCCTGCTTCATCCCTGTCCCGGGCGATGTCGAACTCGGGAGCTTCGTGACGCAGGGCCTTCATCATCCGCGTCAGCCCATTGGCGTGGCTTGCAGCGCCAAGGTAGGCGGGGATGAGTTGGTGGTTCTGGAGCACCTTGGCCGCCAGATCAAAGACCTCTTCGCTGGGGGGCTGCTTGTCTTCGATCAGTTGCTCCAGCAGGTTGTCGTCAAAATCCGACAGAGTTTCCAAGAGTTCGGTCCGGGCCTCCTGCTCGCGGTCCTCGGCCGAAGACGGCAATTCGATCAGGGCTGAGGGTTGCCCCTCCTGATACTTCCAGGCCCGTTCTGATATCAGGTCGATCGCGCCCACGATTTGTTCATTCTCGCGGATGGGGATCTGGCGCAGGGTGATGTGGTGCGTGCAATAGGCCTGCAGAGCTGCGACGATGTCGCGGATGCGGCCATTGGGGTTGTCCATTTTGTTAATGAATAGAAAACTCGGAATGCCAGCCTCTTCGACCAGGCGCAGATAGGGTGCGGCCAGAACGGCGGCGTCAGGGTCGGGCGGCACGACGATCACGGCGGCGTCACTGATCGCCATGGCGGGGCCGACATAGGCAAGCGCATCGCCGCCGCCGTTCACGTCAACGGCACACCATGGCTCATCAAGGTAGGAAAAACTGTGGAGGTGAACCACATCGGACACGCTGAATTTGGTGGATCGCCCGTCTAGGCGGCTGATCGCCTCGACGAGCGTGGATTTGCCTGATTGGGTTGGGCCTAGAACTGAAAAGACGCGCATTTAATGTCCCTCTGACTGGTGCACAGCACGGGTTTCGAAGCTGCACGAATGGGTCAGACGAACTGCAAGGTGTTCGTTCAGAGGTCTTGTAACCTGCCTGCCTCGTGACGCGCGGATCTTATGGTCGGCGGCCTTTCACCCTATGAGTGTCGGAAATCGCAGGCTGTTCCGTCAAGTCTTTTGGAAGGGATGCGGCGGGCCTCAGGGCGCCCGCCGCTCTGATCCGGCTCTCCCCTCCGGATCAGATGGCCGAGCTGTGCCCGGCTTTGCTGAGGTCGTATTCATCAAACCCGCGCGCGATCATCCGCGTCAGCGGGCGCGCCTCGGGGGGGATGAACAGTCCCTCGTTCGACACCCGCAAGACCCCTTCAAAGGCGCGATTGACCTGGTCAAAGAGCGCATTCAGGTCGCTTGGGGAGATGTCGTGATCGCGCAGGATTTCGGCTCGGTCGATCCGGAAATCGCACATCAAAGCCTCGATCAGGCGGCTGCGCAGCATGTCCTGCCCTTTGAACCGATGGCCGCGCGAGGACGAGAATCGACCGTCGCGAATGGCGGCTGTGTGAGCCGAGGTGGCGGGTGCGTTCTGGGCATAGCCACCCGGAAACTTAGAGATCGATGAGGCACCAACGCCGATCAGCACATCGGCCTGATCGTCGGTGTAGCCTTGAAAGTTTCGCTTAAGCCGCCCGGCCTTGAGGGCGTGGGTCAGCCCGTCGTCCTGAGTGGCGAAATGGTCGATCCCGATTTCGGCGTAATTGTCCCACTTGAAAAGGCGGCGGGCGGTCTCAAACAAGTCCAGTCTCTCTTCGGGGGTGGGCAGTTTGTCCGAAGGGATCAGCTGTTGTCGCTTGGCCATCCAAGGCACATGAGCATACCCATAAAGAGCAACCCGGTCCGGATTGAGCGAAAGCAGCTTCTGCACGCTTTCCGTCATTCGTGCCTTGGTCTGATGCGGCAAGCCAAATAGGATGTCGGCGTTCAGGCTGGCAATGCCGCGCTCGCGGATCATCTCGACCGCCTCGCGGGTGATGTCATATCCTTGGATGCGGCCGATGGTTTTCTGGATGACAGGGTCGAAATCCTGCACCCCGATCGAGGCGCGGTTCATGCCCGCCGCGGCCAAGGCATCCAGACGGTCTGCGTCGATCTCGTTGGGGTCGATCTCGACCGAGAACTCGGCGTTGTCGCCCAAAGGGGCCACATCAAAGATCGCCTGCGCCAGTTCCGTCATCATCGCGGGTTGCAGCAAGGTCGGCGTACCGCCGCCCCAATGCAACCGCGACAGGGTGATTCCCTTTGGCAGCCGGTCTGCGATCAGGCGCAACTCGGATTTCAGTGTTTCAAGATACGCTTTCACCGGATCGTCTGATTGCGTGCCCTGGGTACGGCAGGCACAGAACCAACACAGGCGGCGACAGAATGGCACGTGAATGTACAGGGAAATCGCACTTTTTGGTGCAATTTCAGACATCCATTGCCCAAAAAGATCAGACCCCACGTCATTGCTGAAGTGGGGCGCGGTCGGGTAGCTCGTGTAGCGGGGGACTTTCGCGTCAAATAGTCCGAGCTGAGCCAATTGGGATTTCGCTATCATTCCGATACTGTAATATGAACCTTCAACGAATAACCTTGACCCAGATCAATTGGGGCAGATCATGACCGCTCAAACACTACATGTTCCCTCCGCTTGCGGGGATTGTCCGATCCGGCATCGCGCTGTGTGCGCGCATTGCGACCACGACGAATTGCTGGAGCTGGAGGAGATCAAATACTACCGCACCTTCGAGGCGGGGCAGACCATCATCTGGTCCGGCGACATGATGAGCTTTGTGGGCTCTGTCGTGTCCGGTATCGCGACGCTGACGCAGACGATGGAAGATGGCCGAACCCAGATGGTTGGCCTGTTGTTGCCGTCGGATTTTGTAGGGCGCCCTGGTCGCGATGGCGCGGCTTACAATGTGGTGGCGACGACGGATGTTGTCATGTGCTGTTTCCGCAAGAAACCGTTCGAAGAGCTGATGGCGCGCACGCCGCACATCGCGCACCGCCTGTTGCAGATGACGTTGGACGAGCTGGACGCCGCGCGCGAATGGATGCTGGTTTTGGGGCGCAAGACCGCGCGGGAAAAGATCGCCAGCCTGTTGTCGATCATCGCACGCCGCGACGCGTCGGTTGCTGCCAAGGGGAATGCTGGCCCGACGACGTTTGACCTGCCACTCACGCGCGAGGCGATGGCCGACTACCTTGGCCTGACGCTGGAAACCGTAAGCCGTCAGATCTCGGCCCTGAAAAAGGACGGGGTGATTCAGCTCGAAGGCAAACGCCATGTGACCATCCCCGACATGCGCCGACTGATGGACGAGGCGGGTGATGACAGTGACGGCGGCTACTTGATTTAACTCTCAAGGCTTGCCTGACACACGCAAGGCTGCTTGTCTTGGATGAACAAGACAGTGAAAGGGTAACGTCATGGAATTCAGCAGCGTCTTTGCGATGCTCATCATCGGGGCTTTGGCCGGGTGGTTTGCAGGCAAACTGATGGAGGGCCGGGGATTCGGCATCTTTGGCAACATCATCGTCGGCATTGTCGGCGCCTTTGCGGCCGGGTTGATTTTCCCGGCGCTTGGATTTTCCGTTGGCGGCGGTTTCATAGCGTCGGTGTTTCACGCGACCATCGGGGCGGTCATCTTGCTGTTCCTGATCGGATTGATCCGCAAGGCCTGACGACAATAGATGCGCGAGATCCAGTTCGTGCCGAAAAGTGGAAACAAGATACAGATCAGATCCAGGTGAACAAACCCCTTGGTTCGGGGAACGGACATCCGACGTTTGTTTTCGGGTGTCCGCGTTGAGCCGATTTTGTTGAAAAACTGATACTTGATCGAGGCATGATCTGCTGATTCAATTCTCTTATTGATTGGGAGGATTGGCGATGATGGGACCCAAGCAGGAAGCGCAGGCGGCACTGTTTTACGAGTTCTC
>NZ_ONZG01000049.1 GCF_900302455.1 Falsiruegeria mediterranea M17 | reverse complement strand
TTCATGTAGTCGGTGCCGCCGTAGCCGAACAGGAAGTCATCCCCGTCCAGGCCCGACAGCTGGTTGCGCTCGTTGTTGCCCGTCAGGCTGTCGTCGAAGTTGGTGCCGACCAGGTTTTCGATCTCGAAATACAGGTCCCGCACCGCGTCGCCCGCCGAGCCGTAACCCGTCTCCTGGCCGCCAAACAGCCCCGCGCCGTTGCGCAAAGACGCGCTCACGCCGCTGGTCGACTGGAAATAGGTCACCGTGTCCAAGCCGTCGCCGCCGAAGTAACGCTCTCGCCCTCCGGTTGAGCCGACAAACCAGTCATAGCCGCCCAGACCGCGGAAGTCATTCTGCTGCGCATCCCCGTAAAACACGTCCTGATGCGACGAGCCGGTGACCCGCTCGACCGAATTCAGCGTCAGCCCCGAGGCCAGCCCGGTGCTCTGCGAAGGATCGCTTAGGTTGAGCGTCACACCGCCCACGGCGGCGCCGCTCGGCGGTGCGCCCGTGGCGGAAAACACCGTCTCGACCACCGCCGCGCCCGAGGATGCGGCCTCGAGGAAGGTGATCATGTCCTGCCCGTTGCCGCCGTCCAGCGTGTCGTTGCCGGCCGTCGCAATGAACCAGTCGTAATCGCCCA
>NZ_ONZG01000001.1 GCF_900302455.1 Falsiruegeria mediterranea M17 | reverse complement strand
CGAAGCACAAATCCTGATCGAACAATGGAGAAAAAACTACAACACGAAACGTCCACATAGTGCCCTAGGTTATCGCCCGCCAGCGCCCGAAACCATCGTCCAGATGGACCAAAGGCCAATCATGCACTAACAATCAAACCGGACCACTCAGGTGGGGCTGATCACATGTTTTAACCGCCTTTGACCCAATACGATGGCTCTCGCCTACGAAATCAGTGGCGATTCGGCGGTGTCATGGCAGGTGATTCTGCTGCTAACCCTATTCACCCAACCCTTCCTGAAACCTCTCGAGGAAACTGACCATCTTTGCGATGATGCGCTCGGCTACTGACTTTCGCGTCAGAATTCCTGGCTGAGTGCGCACCGCCTGTAGAACTTCGTCAGTGAGGGGAGCTTTGTTCGAAAACTGAAATGCTTCCAACAGCCCATTGAAACGATCTGGGTCCAAATCCTCCTCAGAGCACAGCGTTTCGAAGGCTTCAGTCTGCTTCTGTTTCCAAAATTGCCAAAAGGTTTCGATGGTCTCTTCCTCCGACTTCGACTTGGGAAGATAGGATGAGATAAACTCCTCGATCAGTTCGCGTTTGCTTCTCAAGCGTGGCTCCGACCCAAGCAGGTCGAGAACAGCTTTCTGTTTGGCTTCAGCGTCTTCTGCTTCATCCGCATCCCCGGACGACATCGATGCCAACAGAGTGAGAATGTAGGCGACGTTGATGTTGTCGCGCCGGATCAACTCGAGCTCAAAATCGACTTCATCGACTATCGACGCCTTTAAATCGTCATCATTGTTGGCCTTCACACGATCGTGGATGTCCAAGTATTTGCTCTTATAGTCCTCGAACCTTTGCGGATCGAGAACCAGGTCCTCTGCCGAGAACTCAGCGAACGTCGACAGGACGTTCCGGATCCGCATGAGCTCACGAAAGGCCCTTACAAAAGCAAGGATGTCTTCTTCAGATTCCAACTTGTCGACAGCATTCGGTGTAGCCGCAATTTGAAATAGATCCATGGCGGCTTTGTTGAACTGATCGACATGTACTTGATACGGCTCGATCAGGATCTGGTCACTTGCATCCCGGTTTGAGAAAAGCGCGATGGCGTCATCGACCTTTTCCTTGAGGTTCCGGAAACAGACAACATTGCCCTGTGATTTCACCTGCCCAAGAATGCGGTTGGTACGCGAGAACGCCTGGATCAGACCATGGTATCTCAGGTTCTTGTCCACATAGAGAGTGTTGCACGTCTTGGCGTCGAAGCCGGTCAGGAACATATTGACGACCAACAGGATATCTATGCCTTTCTCGGGCACGAAGTCCTTCTTGTCCCGCCATTTCATGCGCTTGGCCAAGCCTTTGTAATAGACGTAAAAGGCCTTGCCATCTTTGACGCTATTGTTGGTGCCGAACATGGCATTGTAGTCGGATACATAAGAGGCCAGCTTATCCCGGCTATGCTGGGTCTGTATGTTGACCGGGCCGCCAGTCACGTCTGCTTCATCAATCAGACCGTTAGCCTCGGCATCCTCTTCATTCGCAGCGAACGTGAAGATGGTGGCGACCTTCAAATCATGCAGGCCTGCTTCCTTCCTGCTCTTGAACGCCTCATAGTATTTGGTCAGGGCCTCTACGGACCCAACGCACATGATGGCGCTGAACTGACGCTGGTGTGTCTTCCTGTCGTGGTTCTGGATCACCCAGTCAACAACGTTGCCAATGCGCCTGTCGTCTTCGAAGAAGCCTTTCAGATCAAGGCTTGCAACTTCCTCGTCGCCGATTAGAGATCCATCCTTGCGGCGAAGCTTACCCCAGTACTCAACCGAGAACCGTAGGACGTTCTCGTCTCTGATCGCGTCGGTGATGACATATTTATGGAGTGGCTCATCAAAGAGCTTTCTCGTGGTTTGCTTGCCCACGGCGTTCTCTTTGAGGATCGGCGTGCCGGTGAAGCCAAACAGTTGAGCCTTGGTGAAGAATGCGACGATGTTCCTGTGGGTGTCTCCGAATTGAGAGCGATGGCACTCATCGAAGATGAAGACCACCCGCTGATCTTTCACGTCCTGAAGGGCCTTTTCATGGCGCTCCCTGGTGATGGCAGTGTTCAGCTTCTGGATCGTCGTGACAATCAGCTTGGTTTCGCCTGAGAGCTGCCTGACCAGTTGATTGGTGTTGTCTGTGCCATCCACTGAACCTGGGGAGAAGAAGTTGAACTCTTTCGTCGTCTGATAATCCAGATCCGCCCGATCCACGACAAAGACAACCTTGTCCACCTTGGGGTTCTCAATCACCACTTGGGCAGCCTTGAAGCTCGTCAGCGTTTTGCCCGACCCGGTCGTGTGCCAGATATAGCCATTCTTCCGCCCCTTCATCACCCGGTCCAGGATCCGCTCGACCGCGTAGTACTGATAGGGGCGCAGCACCATGAGGTTCTTGTCGCTCTCATGCAGAACGATGTATTTGGCGATCATCTTCGAGACGAAGCACTTTTCCAGGAAACCGTCTGCAAATTTGTCCAGACTCTTGATCGGTTCGTTGTCTTCTTCAGCCCAATAGAAGGTCTGCTTGAAATCCTGGTTCCGATTGTTGGCGTAATACTTGGTGTTCACGCCATTCGAGATCACGAAGAGCTGCACATATTGGAACAGGGCGTTCCCCGCGCCATAGCTGTGCCTTTGATACCGGTTGATCTGGTTGAAGGCTTCACGCAATTCAATGCCACGACGTTTCAGCTCGATCTGGATCAGCGGCAGGCC
Source organism: Falsiruegeria mediterranea M17 (assembly GCF_900302455.1). Taxonomy (GTDB): domain Bacteria; phylum Pseudomonadota; class Alphaproteobacteria; order Rhodobacterales; family Rhodobacteraceae; genus Falsiruegeria; species Falsiruegeria mediterranea. The sequence goes on along the minus strand of NZ_ONZG01000001.1, from coordinate 667,010 downwards.
GTTCACCAGCAGCGTCACGTCATAGCGGTTCTTGTAGGCCCCTTCCTGGGTCACCTGCGTCGTGACCTGATACCGATTGCGGCACCATTCCGTCTTGTTGAAGAACTCGATCCAGGCCGTTGTTCCATCGTCCCGCTGCAGGGCAAAGCGATCGCGCAGCGTCTTTGCCTTGTCGAAAACGTTGCCCTTCTCCAGATGGTTCAGGATGGTACGGAATTCACCAGGGGAGAATTTCAGGCCATTATGCGTTTCCAGCTGGGTTTGCAGGTTCGAGGCGAGGGCTGCGCTGTCAGGAATTGAGACGGCCTGCCAGCCCAACCCCTCGAGACGTTTGACAAGGGCTGCTTCGAGTTGGGCTTCGGACTGAACGGACATGAAAAATCCTTTTGGGGAATGAAATCAGACAAACATCTTTTGCAGGAGGCCCTTTTTGAAGGTCTCCATTTCGGAAATCTGGGCGGATACAGCTTCGATCTTGGCATCTATGGAGGAAAGGAAGTCGGCGATTTTGCGTTGTTCGTCGGGATGAGGGCACATAATTGTCAAAGCTTTCAGATCATGCGTTGTGACACCCTTTATCGAAGTCCCTTGGGCTACAGACAGCAGCTTTCTCTTGTTCCTGCAAAGCCAGTAGGCATAAAACTCAGGCACTCCATCGTTAGGAATGAAATTGGTAAAATCTTGGGAGGTGCAAACGTCCTCGGGCGCTATCGCGCACTTACCAATTCCAACACGCGTAACAATGAGAACCGCACCCTTAGGAGTGATTTGTGTCGCGCTCTGACGAATAGCTTCCTCAGTAATCCTCCGCTCGATTTTAAGAGATTTGATCCGATTTTCAGCAAGATCAGAACTGGAAACCCAAGCCGTTTTTCCCTTCCAATACTCGAGAACATTAGTGTCCGGTGTTCCTCCACCTGCGAAGCCGCCCAAACCGCCCAACTTCCGCTCTTTCCAATCCGGGAAATCGGAACCGTCATCTCTGGTGAAACGCAGAGCCCGAGAGAACAGCTGCTGCATCACCCCGCGCTTGTATTCCTCCATCGCGGACTTTTTTTCAGTCAAAAGAGATACTTTTTCAGCTACGGCACCTACGAAGTCGGCTATCTTCTTTTGTTCATCGCGCTTGGGAACGACGGGCTTTAATTTTAGGAAGGCGTCTTGTCCTAAAGTTTTGTTGCGCCCTGCCCCTCCAGGAGAGGCGATTTCCAGAAGGATCTTTCCTTTCGGCGTAAGCAGAAGCTGCTTGATGAAAGGCAGGTAAGAACGCTCTTCGTTTTCCAAGAACATTGGAAAACGGTGTGAAGCAATGAACTCCACCTCTTTGTCCGAAGTCAGAGCAACAGCTTGCTCCCATGCAAATACAATGTTCAGAACGAGTGCATCGGGAACAACTTGGAAAACCCGCTTGTTTCCCAACGCTTCCCCAAAAACCGGCCTCTTGTGAAATAGCCCCTTCCCATGAGAACGAACCCCGATCTCTCGATAAACCTCACCCGGAGCCACTTGGACAGGGTTGCTGACACGCCGCAACAATTGGGAAAACGGAGTGCTTTCCCAAGGCTGATCGAATTCTGGAAACCGAAGAGATGGGGAGAACGCCCTCATACCGGGGCCTCCAAACCCAATTCTGCGCAAAATGAACGCATTGTCTCATCCACTTCCTTCATATCAAGGTTCAGGTCGTGGATACGACGTGTCGTAGCTTCCAGGTCCACGTCTGGCTCGGGATCATATGTGTCCACATAACGGGGGATGTTCAAATTGAACTCGTTCTCACGGATTTCGGCCAGATTGGCCCGATGGCTAAACCGTTCTTCCTCTGCACGGATGCGGTAAGCTTCGACAATCCGGTCCACGTCCTTGTCACGCAAATTATTCTGGTTTTTGCCCTTTTCGAAACAAGAAGATGCATCAACGAACAGGACATCTTCGTTCTCTTTGCACTTCTTGAAAACCAACAGTCAGGTTGGAATTGTAGTGCCATAAAAGATGTTGGCCGGTAGGCCAATCACCGCATCCAGCCAATTCTTGGTTCCCACCAGAAATTCACGGATCGCCCCTTCGGCCCCGCCACGGAACAGCACCCCATGGGGCAAGACCACCGCCATTGTGCCGTCTTCGTCCAGGTGGTGCAGCATATGCTGCACGAAGGCGAAGTCCGCCTTGGAACTGGGGGCGAGCTTGCCATACTCCGAGAAACGGTCGTCGCTTTCAAAAATCTTGCTGGCCGACCATTTCGCAGAAAATGGCGGGTTGGCCACGATAGCCTCCGACAGCAGCCCGTCATGCTGGGGATGTTCCAGCGTATCTTCCTGCCGGATATCGAAATTCCGGTAATGTACCCCATGCAAGATCATGTTCATCCGCGCGAGGTTGTAGGTGGTTCGGTTCAGTTCCTGGCCAAAGAAGTCCCCCACGTGCTCAACCTCGCGGGCCACGCGCAACAACAGGGACCCGGATCCGCAAGTGGGGTCGTAAACAGAACGAAGGCGGGTTTTGCCTGTGGTCACGATCCGGGCCAGGATGGTCGAAACCTGCTGGGGCGTATAGAATTCCCCCGCTTTCTTGCCCGCCCCGCTGGCGAACTGCCCAATGAGGTACTCATAGGCATCGCCCAGAACGTCAGACTTGGTGTCCTGAAGCTGAAAGTCGATTGCATCAAGGTGCCCAAGCACCTTGGCGATAACTGCATTCTTGGCTTCTTCAGTGCGGCCAAGCTTGCTTGAACTCAGATCCAGGTCTTCAAACAGGTTGTCGAAATCATCCTCGGACTCAGTGCCCATGGTGGATTTCTGGATGTTGTTCAGGATCTTTGCCAGATCAGAGAGGATGAATGTATTTGGCTGAGCGCCCTTGGCCGCGATGGCGCTGAACAGTTCGGAAGGCTTCAGGAAATATCCCAGCGCTTCGATCGCGTTCTCCTCGACTGCTTTGAGAATGCCAATATGAACAGCATCATTCTCATCAAGGTTTGCAAAGGTCAGACCATCGGCTTTGAGGATCTTGTCGGCATAGAGATTCAGGCGTTCCGACAGATACTTGTAGAAAATGAAACCTAGGATGTAGTCGCGGAAACCATCAGCATCCATCCGCCCCCGGAGAACATTCGCAATATCCCAGAGCTTTTGCTCAAGCTTCTTCTTCTGTTCGTCAGTCACGCTGCTGGTTCCTCATAGATCTTACAAAGGTTCTACCAGCAGTCGATTGGATTGAAACCCAGTTTTCAGGCATACCCTCGGAGCCGGGCTGCTATGACAAACGTTTTATGATGCTTCCCACGCTTTCTGCCTGGCAGGTTTATTCATTCTGGGCGCGACCGAGCTTGCTGAATAGACTGCCTACAAGAAAATGCCCCGCAACTGCCGACGGGGCATCATGACCAAAAACCAACAAGGGCTCAAAACACGGACCGCAGAACTATGGGCGGATACCGCAAAACTATGAGGTATCCGCAGTGCTATGGGGAAACCTACACAGTGTTAGAAATCGAGGTTTTCTACACTCAGCGCATTTTGCTGGATGAACTCGCGTCTTGGTTCCACCACGTCGCCCATGAGCTTGGTGAACAGATCATCTGCTTCGACCATGTCATCCACGCGCACTTGCAGCAGCGTACGGGCGTCGGGGTCCAAAGTGGTTTCCCACAGCTGATCAGGGTTCATTTCACCCAAACCCTTGTAGCGCTGCAACGAGAGGCCCTTTTCGCCTTCCTCCAGGATCGCGCGTAGCAGATCCAGAGGGCCGTGGATGATTTGTACCCGGTCGCGGCGTATCAACTGGCATGAGGTCGAATAAACCTCTTGCAGGCTTTGGGTGAAGCTGCCGGTCTTGCGGGCTTCGCCCGAACGCAGCATGGGGCCGTCCAGCGTGCGAACCTCTTCGACGCCGCGAAGGATACGGGCCAGGCGGATGCCGTGGTCCTGTGTGATCCGGCCCTGCCAGCCGCGTTCGTATTCCAGTGCGATTTGATCCAAGCGGGCGGCAACCTTATCAGCCACGCCTTGCAAGTCGCTGTCCACCGCGCCAGGTACAAAGGCCCCGGCAACCGCAGCTTGTTCCAATATATGGCGGGGGTAATGCGTCGGGAAGGCATCCAGTACGCGCTTGAGTTGTCGTGCTTCGTCCACCACACGGGTCAGATCTTGGCCGATGATCTCTTCACCCGAGCCAAGCTTTAGAACAGCACCGTCAACGCCCTGATTGACCAGGTATTCGTCCATGGCGGCTTGGTCCTTCAGGTACACTTCAGATTTTCCGCGCGACACTTTGTAGAGCGGCGGTTGCGCGATGTAGAGGTATCCACCTTCGATCAACTCGGGCATCTGGCGATAGAAGAAGGTCAGCAACAGCGTTCGAATGTGCGCGCCGTCGACGTCCGCATCGGTCATGATGACGATCTTGTGGTAGCGCAGCTTTTCGATGTTGAATTCATCCCGGCCAATGCCAGTGCCTAGCGCCATCACCAGGTTGCCAATCTCTTGGCTCGACAGCATCCGATCAAAACGCGCCCGCTCCACGTTCAGGATCTTACCCTTCAGCGGTAGGATCGCCTGTGTCTGGCGGTCACGACCGGTCTGAGCGGAACCACCAGCCGAGTCACCCTCGACCAGGAAAACTTCGGTTTTGGACGGGTCTTTCTCGGAGCAATCCTTGAGCTTGCCTGCCAGATAATTGACATCCATCGCCGTCTTTCGACGGGTCAGCTCTCGGGCCTTGCGAGCAGCCTCACGGGCCAAGGCTGCCTCAACAATCTTACCGACGATCTGTTTGGCGATGTTTGGGTTCTCTTCGAACCATTCTGCCAGCCGTTCGTTCATCAAGCCCTCAACGGCAGGGCGAACTTCAGAGCTGACCAGCTTGTCCTTGGTTTGCGAGCTGAACTTGGGATCGGGCACTTTGACCGACAGCACACAGGTCAGACCTTCGCGCGCATCGTCACCGGTAAAGTTCACCTTTTCCTTTTTGGCGACACCCGACGACTGTGCATAATTGTTGATCGTCCGCGTCAGCGCGCCACGGAAGCCCGCCATGTGGGTGCCGCCGTCTCGCTGAGGGATGTTGTTGGTAAAGGGCAGCACCGTCTCGTGATAGCTGTCGTTCCACCACATCGCGATTTCAACGCCGATGTCGTCCCGTTCACCCTTGATATAGATCGGCGCCTCCATTACAGGGGTCTTGGAACGGTCGAGATATTTGACGAACTCGTTCACGCCGCCTTCGTAAAACAACTCGGATTCCAGTCGCTCGGCAGGGCGTTCGTCAATCAGGATGATCCGCACGCCCGAGTTCAGGAACGCCAGCTCGCGTAGACGCTTTTCAAGCGTCTCGAACGAATATTCCAAGTTCGAAAACGTATCGGTCGAGGCCAGGAACCGAACCTCGGTTCCGGTTTGGTCACCGCAGTCGCCCACGACTTCCAGATGCCTGGCAGTCTCGCCGCGTTCAAATCGTGCGGTGTGTTCCTTACCGTCGCGCCAGATGCGCAGCTCCAGCCAGTCGGACAGGGCGTTCACCACCGAAACACCCACCCCGTGCAAACCACCCGAAACCTTGTACGAGTTGCTGTCGAACTTACCACCCGCGTGCAGTTGGGTCATGATGACCTCTGCCGCCGAAACGCCTTCTTCCTCGTGAATGCCAACCGGAATTCCACGCCCGTTGTCGCTCACGGAGACGCTGTTGTCGGCGTGGATTTTGACGGTCACATGGTCGGCGTGACCGGCCAAAGCCTCGTCAATTCCGTTGTCCACGACCTCGTACACCATGTGGTGTAGACCCGAGCCATCGTCGGTGTCGCCGATGTACATGCCGGGACGTTTTCGAACGGCTTCCAAGCCCTTGAGAACTTTGATAGAATCGGCGCCGTATTCTTCGGGTGCCTGATTGTCTTCGGACATGCGGAGAGTACCTTCATTATTTTGTCACCTTATACGTTTTCTGGGGGGGATTGTCACGTCATCCCACCATATTTTGTGTCACGTAAAGGGAATAATCAGACCAACACAGATCAGCAGGCAACCGGCCACGATATTGGTCCGTCGCATCGTTTGCGGCGAGGTCAAAACACTGCGCACCCGGTCGATGAACAGAGCAAAAGCAAGGTTGCCCAGCAGGGGCACTGTGAAGGACAGTGCAAGGATCGGGAGGATGTCGGTGCGGGTGATCTGGCTGAGGTCAAAGAACCCCGGCAGCATGCCCATATAAAACAGGATCGCCTTGGGATTGGCCAAGATAACGATCAGCCCGGCCATGAACCCCGCCCATTTGCCAGGCTTGGTCAGCGCCTTGTTTTCGCGGATCGTGTCGCCTGCATGGCGCAGCACGCCAACACCCATCAGCAGGAACACGCCGCTGGCCACATAGCGCAGAACGGTCATGAAGCCTTCGATCTCGTTCACCAGCCAAGACACGCCGATGATCGCCAACAGCGGCCAGAGGATATCCCCAATCGCGACGCCAAGCGCCAGCGGCCAGGCCGCCTGGAACCCGCCGCTGAGCGAGCGTGCGATGATTGCCAGCCAGACGGGACCGGGCGTCAGGAACAAAACCAGCAGGGCGCCAGCGTATAGGGTCAACTCCCAAGCGGTGACGGTCATCGGGCGTGAACCTCGGACACGCCATCGTGTTCGGTGACGTCCAGGAACTGGGCGCGGGTTTCCAACTCGGCGAACAACTCGGGCCCGGTGCCGGTCATCCACGCTTGGGTGCCAAGCGCGCAGATCTCGTCATAGAGCGCCGCACGACGACCAGCGTCGAGATGGGCCGCGACCTCGTCCAGCAGTACGATCGGCGGTGCGCCGGTCTGGGCTGCCAATGCGCGGGCGTTGGACAGGATCAGCGAGACCAGCAGCGCCTTTTGCTCCCCGGTCGAGCAATCTTTGGCTGGCACGCCCTTGGCAGCAAACACACCATACAGGTCACTGCGATGCGGTCCGACCAACGTCCGCCCCGCTGCCAGATCACGGAACCGGCTTTCGATCAGCGCCTCGCGCAAGTCATTTTCGGTTTCGGGCATGGCCCCTTCGGTTTGCACCAGTTCAAGATCGGCTGAGGGGAAGGCCGTTTGTGCCTGCTCCTGGGCCTGCCGGACCAGCTCCAGCGCCGACAGCCGCCCCTGATGAATGCGGGTGCCTGCCTCGGCCATCTGCCGCTCCAGCGCCACGTACCAATGATCGTCGCGGATTTGCTCCTTGAGCAGCTTGTTGCGCTCGCGCATGGCCTTTTCATAGAGCAGCGAGGCCTCGGCATGGCCCGGATCAAAGCTCAACGCCATGCGGTCCAAAAATCGCCGCCGCCCATCGGCGCCTTCGATCCACAGCCGGTCCATCGAAGGCACAAGCCAAACTACCCGCGACAGTTGCCCCAAAGCCACCTGATTGGCCGTTTTATCGTTGATCCGCACCTGTCGAGCGCCGCCGCCATCGGACCAGGTTTCGATCTCGTGGCATTGACCCTGCACGTCCAACACGCCTTGCAGCTTCCAGCCCAAGGCCTCGGGGCGCCGGGTCATCTCGGCCGCACTGGCCCGCCGCATGCCGCGCCCTGGGGAAAACAGGGACACCGCTTCAAGGATGTTGGTCTTGCCCGCCCCGTTTGCCCCGTGAATCGCAACCGGTCGACCGTCCAACGACAGCCGCGCCACCTTGTGTGAGCGGAAATGAGATATGGTCAACGAGGTCAGAGCCAGCACGAGACCCTACCCCTTCTTCTCGTGAAAAATGCGGCCGCCAGAGGCATCGCGCGGAACGCGCGATCAGACACGCATCGGCATGACGACATAAACCGCGCTCTGGTCGTTACCTTCCCGCATCAGGGTCGGATCACCCGCAGAATTGAACATGAACACCGCATTCTCGCGGTCCACCTGAGACGCGATTTCCAGCAGGTATTTGGCATTGAACCCGATCTCGAGCCGCTCGTCGCCATAGGCCACGGCCAACTCTTCCTCGGCCGCGCCGCTGTCGGGAGCATTGACCGACAGGATCAGACGGTCTTCTTCCAGCTGCAACTTCACCGCGCGTGAGCGTTCGGACGAAACTGTCGCAACCCGATCTACGGCCTGGGCGAACTCGGATGCATCCACCTCCAACCGGCGGGTGTTGCCCTGTGGGATCACGCGCGTGTAGTCAGGGAAGGTGCCATCGATCACCTTGGACGTCAGGGTAATGTCCGGTGTGGCAAAACGTACTTTGGTTTCGCTGACCGACACGGCGATATCCATCTCATCATCGTCCAGCAGCTTGCGCAGCTCGCCCACGGTCTTGCGCGGCACGATCACACCTGGCATGTCCGCAGATCCTGCGGGCAGTTCGGCATCAATACGGGCCAGGCGGTGACCATCGGTCGCCACGGCACGCAGCACCTTGCCGCCATCGGCGTCGGTGACATGCAGGTAGACACCGTTCAGGTAATAGCGGGTCTCTTCGGTTGAGATCGCAAATTTCGACTTGTCGAACAGGCGGCGCAGCACAGCGGCCGGCGCAGTAAAGTTCGACTGGTACTCGGACGAGGCCATGACCGGAAAATCTTCGCGCGGCAGCGTCGCCAGCGAGAAATTCGACCGACCTGCATCAACTGTCAGACGGCCCGTGGCGCTGTCGGCCGTGAGTGTCACGAGTGCCCCGTCGGGCAGCTTGCGTACAATCTCGTGCAGGGTGGTGGCGGCAACCGTGGTGGCGCCTGCTCGCTCGACCTGAGCGGGGGCCTTGTCCACAACTTCGATGTCCAGATCGGTGGCGCGAAATTGCACGCTGTCGCCTTCGGCTTCGATCAGAACATTTGCCAGGATCGGGATAGTGTTGCGGCGTTCCACAACGGATTGGGCCTGAGACACGGCCTTGAGCAGCGTGCCGCGTTCGATGCTGATCTTCATAATCCCTACATCCTTTTCTTGGGCCAGCGAGATGGCCGGGACAGGCACCCTAACGGGTCAGGCCTGCGGTACAAGTTTTTTCATGGATTTGTCCGCTGGAATGCAGGGAGCGTCAAGGCCCGCGTGGCCCTTGGGACACAGATCAAAGCAAATCGTTGACCGCAGCACACAACCGGCGAACAAAAAAGGGCCCCGGAGCGTGTCCAAGACCCTTTTTCATGAGTGGTGGTCGTAAGTCTATGCCTCGAGCGCGCGGCGCAGCATCTCGACGTCTTCGGCAATCTGCCCATCGGTCAGTTTCAGCTCTTCGATGCGCTTAACGCCGTGCATGACCGTGGTGTGGTCACGCCCGCCAAAGCGGCGACCGATTTCGGGCAGCGAGCGGCTGGTGAGCTGCTTGCACAAATACATCGCAACCTGACGCGGGCGGGCATAGGACCGCAGGCGCTTGGGGCCAATGATGTCGCTGAGACGGATGTTGTAATAGTCGGACACCTTGCGCTGGATTTCCTCGACCGTGATCTTGCGCTCGGAGGCGCGCAGCACATCGGCCAGGCAGTCCTGCGTCAGATCCATATCGATCTCGCGCCCCACCAGAGAAGCAAACGCAAAGAGACGGGTCAGAGCACCTTCGAGCACACGCACGTTGGTCGAAATCCGGTGCGCCAGAAACTCCAGCACGCCATCCGCGATCTTGAGGTCGGGATAGGTGGCTTTGTGCTGCTGAACCTTGTTCTGCAGAATGCCCAAGCGCAGTTCATAGTCGGTGGGATGCAGATCGACAACCAGCCCACATTGCAGGCGCGATTTTACGCGGTCTTCCAGATCCTTGATCTCGCCTGGGGCGCGGTCCGCCGAGATAATGATCTGTTTGTTCTGGTCCACCAGCGCGTTGAAGGTGTGAAAGAACTCTTCCTGGGTGGAATCCTTGCCCGCAATGAACTGCACGTCGTCGACCATCAGCACGTCGACCGAGCGGAACAGATGTTTGAAGTCCATCATTCGGCGTTCGCGCAGGGCCTGTACAAAGCGATACATGAACTGTTCTGCCGACAGGTACAGCACGTTCAGGTCAGGGCGTTTCGATTTCAGTTCCCAGGCGATGGCGTGCATCAGGTGCGTTTTACCAAGGCCAACGCCGCCATACAGAACCAACGGATTGAAGGTCACTGGACCGCCCTCGGACACGCGGCGCGCAGCGGCATGGGCCAGTTCGTTGGGCTTGCCGACAACAAAGCTGTCAAAGGTAAAGCGCGCGTCCAGCGGCGCGGCTTGCAGCGAATCCAACGGGTCAAATGCGCTACCGGTTGCACGAGTGTCCGTGGAAACGGTCTCCGTGGTCGGGGTCGCGTGTTTGCTCTCGGTTGGGCGCTTGCCGACAGAGGCGGTCGCTGTCGCAGGCCGTGCCGGAGAGTTCGCAGCAACCCGAAACGCAATGCGCTGCACGGATTCACCCGAGCTGTTGAGTTCGTACAGGATCAGATCAGCGAAGTTCTGGCTGACGTAATTTCCCATGAAGTTTGTCGGAACCGTAAAGACTGCAACCCCATCGTGCAGCTCCTGGAACTCAAGCGGTTCGATCCAGGTCGAGTAGTTGTTCTGTCCAACTGTCTTGAGCAGTTTTTGACGGAGTTGTCCCCATTTTTCTTGTGTCATCCAGCGCCTCACGCGTCCCATCATCAGCGGCCATTCAGCCTGTTATTACCCATCCAATTCACCGGACCAGTCCCGGTAGCGACCACTCATAAGGATATCGTTCACCGATGTGTGAGCACCGGCGTCATGCGATTTCCAAACCGCATGAAAACGAACAACGAAAGACAAACACCCGTCTTGTCCCGACGGATTGTACATCCTCGTCACCCGTAACACTCATTTTCGACAGGGCTAGGGCGTTTGAGTATACCCATAGCAGACCGACCGTGCCGGGTTGCCCCGACTCTCGGCAATCGCAAGTGCCTTCCCTGATACCAGTCAGGTCGGGTGCCTTGCAGCCTGTCCCCCCAAGCGAGTGAATCGCTGGAACAGTGGTAGCAAGTCCGGGTGCAGAGCGGCAACGAAACTCTGATGTTGACTCTGCCTTTGGCGACAAAGAATCTCTCGCGCTCGCAGCAACGGGGCATCCGTGCAACAGGCACAAAAAAAGGCGCTGCCGATGGCAACGCCTTTTCACAAAACGCTTTTGTGCGAGTCGCGAATTAACCCAGAGCTTTGACCCGGGCTGCCAGACGCGACATCTTCCGCGATGCGGTGTTTTTGTGGAACACGCCTTTGGTCACACCGCGCATCAGCTCGGGCTGAGCAGCGCGCAAAGCAGCGGTTGCAGCTTCTTTGTCGCCGGATGCGATTGCTTCTTCGACTTTACGCAGGAAGGTGCGGATGCGCGAACGACGGGCTTTGTTGACAGCAAAGCGGGTTTCGTTCTGACGGGCGCGCTTTTTTGCCTGGGGCGAATTTGCCATGGTTTTCTGACCTTTATCTCGGTTCGGTTTGTTCAAGTTAGCGCAATGCCAAGCCCAAGCCGGGTATCAGGTCACCGGTGTGATTCTAGCCAGAGCGGGCCGCACGCGCATGTATTGCGGCGCTATCTAGACAAGTTTGCCCATAAAGCCAAGCCGATTCTGTGCCCGGCTCTCCAAAACGAAACGGGCAGGTCCATGACCCGCCCGCTCACCAGAAGTGATTCCATTACGCGACGTCATTTGTCGCGGAATTGGGCCTCGCGTTTTTCCAGGAAAGCGGCCATGCCCTCTTTCTGGTCCTCGGTGGCGAACATCGAATGAAACACGCGGCGTTCAAACAGCAGACCCTCGTTCAAGGTCAGCTCGTAGCTGCGGTTCACAGCTTCCTTGGCGGCCATTGCCGTCAATTGCGATTTCTCTGCAATCTTCTGAGCTGCGGCTGTTGCTTCCTCGATCAGTTTCTTGGCCGGAACCACGCGGCTCACCAGGCCCGAGCGTTCTGCCTCTTCAGCGTTCATGAAACGCCCGGTCAGGTTCATGTCCATGGACTTGGACTTGCCGACAAATCGGGTCAGACGCTGCGTGCCGCCAATGCCGGCGATGACACCGAGATTGATTTCGGGCTGCCCAAACTTCGCGGTATCCGAGGCGATGATGAAATCGCACATCATCGCCATCTCACATCCGCCACCTAAGGCATATCCGCTGACCGCAGCAATTATGGGCTTGCGGATCGCAGCTACACGGTCACCAACTTCACCGAAGAGGTTTTCGGTAAACACCTCGACATAGGTCTTCTCGGACATCTCTTTGATGTCCGCTCCGGCGGCAAAAGCCTTTTCCGACCCGGTCAGGACAATGCAACGCACCTTGTCATTGGCATCAGCTTCATCCAGCGCAGTACACAATTCACTCAGCAGCTGACTGTTGAGTGCGTTCAATGCGTCGGGGCGGTTCAGTTTGATAAGAGCTACGTGGTCTTCAACGTCGACGATGATCGTCTCAAAGGCCATAGAGTTGTGCTTTCGGTTGTTCTGTCCTGGACCGATTCCTTACCACGAGGGGGAGATGGTTCAAGTTATCTTTGGCATTGCGGACAGTAGAAAGATGAGCGTCCCGACTGGGTGATTCTGGTTACCGTCCCGCCGCACCCCGGGTTGCGGCAGGGCTCATCCTCTCGACCATAGACGTCAAAGCTGTGTTGAAAATATCCAAGTTCTCCATCGGCTTGGCGGAAATCCTTGAGCGACGACCCACCCGCGTCAATGGCGTCTGCCAGCACCTGTCGGATGATTGGAACAAGGGTGGCAACGCGGGCAGCGGAAATTTTTCCGGCTTTGCGACGTGGCGAAATTCCAGCGCGAAACAATGCTTCGCAAACATAGATATTGCCCAAACCCGCGACGATTCCCTGATCCAGCAGTGCAGATTTGACCGGCGTATTCTTGCCACGGAACGAGTCAACCAGATGTTGTTCGTGGAAATCATTGCCCAGTGGCTCTGGCCCCAGCACCGACAGCAGCTTGTGTTCAGCCGCTGTCGCGGTCGGCAGCAGGTCCATTGCACCAAAGCGTCGGGGATCATTGAACGTGACCCGCGCACCATTGGCCATGTGGAACACCACATGATCATGCTTTTCCGGCATGGGGTGGTCATGCACGAACTGCCCCAGCGGGTCACCTGACACTGTCATGCGCCCCGACATGCCCAGATGAATCAACAACGTCTCGCCCGTGTCCAGATCGGCCAGAATATACTTCGACCGCCGCCCCAATCGCTGCACCCGCGCGCCGGTCAGCCGCTCGGCCATCCGCTCGGGAAAGGGCCAACGCAGGTCCGGGCGATTGACGTCAGCCCGCTCAATCACCTCGCCCTCCATCGCGGGGGTCAGGCCACGTCGGACGGTCTCGACCTCGGGCAGTTCAGGCATTATGGGGCTCCTAATTCCAAAGGGCCGCATTGTGCCCGTGTTCCAACGCCCTATAACAGGGTCGAAATCAGAAAACGGCAAGGCCCATGTCCGAGAACAGTCAAAAGACCACTCACTTTGGTTTCTCCGAAGTTCCCGAAGGTGAAAAGGCCGGGCGCGTCCAGGGCGTGTTCAACTCGGTGGCCAGCAAATATGACATCATGAACGATGTCATGAGCATGGGCATTCACCGGGTGTGGAAAGATGCCATGATGGATTGGCTGGCGCCGCGCCCCGGACAAAAGCTGTTGGATGTGGCAGGTGGCACCGGCGACATCTCGTTCCGCTTTCTGGATCGCGCGGGCCACGGCCACGCCACTGTTTTGGATCTGACCGAGCCGATGCTGGTTGAGGGGCGCAAGCGTGCCGAGGCGGCGCATCTGGCCGACAGTCTGGATTGGGTCGTGGGCGATGCCATGTCCCTGCCGTTCGAGGACAACACCTTTGACGTCTACACCATCTCGTTCGGCATCCGGAACGTGACCCGCCCGCAAGAGGCACTGAACGAGGCTTACCGCGTGCTGCGCCCCGGCGGCCGTCTTATGGTGCTGGAATTCAGCCAGCTGCCCAATGACGGGCTGCAGAAGCTCTATGATCTTTACAGCTTCAACGTCATCCCGCGCATGGGGCAGGCGATTGCCGGGGATTACGACAGCTACCAGTATCTGGTGGAATCGATCCGCAAGTTCCCCGACCAAGAGACTTTTCTGGGCATGGTGCGCAGTGCGGGCTTTGGCAACGCCAAGTACCGCAACCTGTCGATGGGCATCGCGGCGCTGCATTCGGGTTGGAAGCTCTAACGGATGCGCGGACCTCACAACATCATTCGCCTGATCCGGACGGGCGCAACTCTCGAGCGGACGGGCGCCATGAACGTGGTGCTGGATGCGTTTGAGGCCCCGCCTCTCTTGCGCTTTGTGGCGCATGCTTTGGGTAAACCGTTCCAATGGCTTGGGTACAAGGGCGACCCTGACATGCCGCCCGCAACCCGCGCCCTGACGGCGCTTGGTCCGGCGTACATCAAATTTGGTCAAGTCCTGTCCACACGACCCGATGTCGTGGGCGATGAATTGGCCGAGCAACTGCGGGTGCTGCAAGACAAACTACCCCCCTTTCCGCGATCCGAGGCCATGGCCGAAGTCGAGCGCGAGCTGGGGCAGCCCCTGCCCGAGATGTTCAGCGAGTTCAGCGAGCCGATTGCGGCCGCCTCGATCGCGCAGGTGCACAAGGCGACGCTGGCGACCAACGGTGATGAGGTGGCCGTCAAGGTCCTGCGCCCGGGCATCGAAAAAGCATTCCGCAAGGATGTGGATGCGTTCTATCTGGCTGCCCGCATCGTGGACCTCTTTGCCCCCGGCGCGCGCCGTCTGCGCCCGATGGAGGTGATCGAACATTTCGACGGTGTTGTTCGAGGTGAGCTGGACTTGCGGCTGGAAAGTTCGGCCGCGTCTGAATTCACTGACAACACCAAAGATGATGCCGGGTTTCAGCTCCCGCCCGTGCGGTGGTCCCTATCTTCGCGCCGGGTGATGACGCTGGGATGGGCTGATGGGGTGCCGTTGGGCGACAACGACGCGATTGATGCCGCTGGTCACGACCGCGTCGATTTGGGCGAGCGTGTGTTACGCCTGTTCCTGATGCATGCGCTGCGCGATGGCTATTTCCACGCCGACATGCATCAGGGCAACCTGAAGGTCGCGCCGAATGGCGACTTGATCGCCTATGACTTTGGCATCATGGGCCACATCGACGAATACACCCGCCGGGTCTATGCCGAGATTCTGTTCGGCTTTATCCGTCGCGACTACAAACGGGTGGCCGAGGTACATTTCGAAGCGGGATATGTTCCCGCCAATCAGGACGTCGATGAATTTGCCCGCGCATTGCGCGCTGTCGGAGAGCCGATCTTTGGCATGGACGCCACTCAGATTTCGATGGGCCGACTGCTGAACTACCTGTTCGAGGTAACAGAACGCTTTGGCATGGAAACCCGGACCGAACTGATCCTGCTGCAACGCACCATGGTGGTGGTCGAAGGCGTCGCTCGCTCGCTGAGCCCCCACATCAACATCTGGGATGTCGCACGGCCAGTGGTCGAGGATTACATCAAGAAATCCATCGGCCCACGCGCACTGGTGTCCGACCTGTCCAAAACGGCGATGGTTATGGCCCGCTTTGGCCCTCGTCTGCCGGCGCTGGTGGAAAAAGCGTTGATTGCGCAGTCGGTCGAGGATGAGCCAAAACCCATGACCTTTCAAAGCCGTCTATGGTTGATTCTGGGCAGTGCCTTCGGGGGTGGTCTATTGGTGATTTTGGCCGATATGCTGTTCTGAGCTGAAATCGTGCTAGGGTTCGGTCATGCCAAAGCCGAGCCCATACCGCCCTTTTCAGCCAGACCCGGATCAAACCTCCCGTCAGCCCGACATCAGCGGCAATGACATCAATGGATTGGGCGAGGTTGAGCCTCGCAATCCGTCGATGGTCTATTGGGCGCCTGACCCCATGGACATCCCGCACGGTCCCCTGCAGCTCTATTTTTATACCAGATCTGCTGAGGAACCTGCGTTCAGCGTGCAACGCGCCGCGCGGCAAAAGATCTTGGATGCAGCCTTGCCCGATGTGGCGCCGGTTGCGGTGTCTCGGTCTCCAGCGGATTGGACGCGCGGCTTGGATCATTTTGTCCAGGACGGCATTTGCGAAATGACGGGCGTTGCCGAGATGCAGCCCAACTGGGTGTTCGAGGGCCATGATATCCCTCAATCTCGGGTCGTCATTTTGGGTGTGCAACATGATTATGCCGAGATTTCCGCAGCCCCTGAGCCGCGCGCTGGATTGGAGGTCATGACCCAATACGCCCGCGCCGCTTTGGCAGCAAAGACGGTAGCCGGGTGGATCAGAGAGCAGGGATGGGAGGCTGAGGCGGTAACTGGACCAATGACTGGTGCCTTGGCGATGATCCCGCCTGCTTTGGTCTGCGGGTTTGGGGAATTGGGCAAACACGGGTCGATCATCAACCCGGAACTTGGGGCCTCGTTCCGGCTGTCAGCGGTGTTGACCGATGCGCCGTTTGAGCCAACCCCGGCGCGGGAGCATGGGATTGATGCGTTTTGTCAGAGCTGCCGGATTTGCGAGGATGCCTGTCCGCCCGAGGCGCTGTCACCCGACAAGCAGATGGTGCGTGGTACACGCAAATGGTACGTGGATTTCGACAAATGCCTGCCGTTCTTCAACCAGACCCACGGCTGTGCGATCTGCATCGCGCAATGCCCTTGGTCGCGGCCCGGCGTGGGTCTGAACTTGGCCGCTAAGTTGGCTCGAAGAAGGGAAAGGGCCGCAGTCGAATGACCGCGACCCTTGCCAGAAAAGTTCAATTGAATCAGAGACGTTCCAGAGCGATGGCGATGCCCTGGCCGCCACCGATGCACATGGTGACCAGCGCCTTGGAGCCACCTGTGCGCTCCAACTCATAAAGCGCCTTGAGGGTGATGATCGCGCCGGTTGCACCGACCGGATGACCCAGGGCAATCGCGCCGCCATTGGGGTTCACCTTGGCCGCGTCCAAACCCAGTTCCTTGTTCACTGCCAAGGCTTGCGAGGCGAAGGCCTCGTTGCTTTCGATGACGTCGAAATCGCCCACTGAAAGGCCCGTTTTGGCCATCAGGTTCTGCACGGCAGGAACTGGGCCGATGCCCATGACTTCGGGGCGGACACCGGCGTGGGCATAGCCCAGCACGCGGGCCTTGGGTTTCAGCCCCGCCTTCTCTGTCGCGTCGGCTGTGGCAAAGACCATCGCGGCCGCGCCGTCATTAATTCCGCTTGCATTACCGGCAGTTACGCGACCGTCTTTCTTGAAGACAGGGCGCAAGCCAGCAAGAGCTTCGGTCGTTGTGGCCTTGGGGTGTTCATCGACCGTGAAGTCGACCATGTCGCGCTTGACCTTGACCTGAACGGGTGTGATCTGGCTGTTGAAGTGCCCGGCTTCGATGGCCGCGGCGGCGCGGGTCTGGCTGGCCATTGCGAACTCGTCCATCTGTTCGCGGGTGATCTGGTGTTCGTCGGCGACGTTTTCCGCCGTGACGCCCATGTGACCGGTGCCAAACGGGCAGTTCAACGCACCCAGCATCATATCGAGCGATTTGACGTCGCCCATTTTCGCACCCCAGCGGGCCTGTTGCATGATGAAGGGGCTGCGCGACATGCTTTCAGCACCACCTGCCAGGGCAAAGTCTGCATCCCCTAACATCAGGGATTGCACCGCGGAAACAATGGCTTGCGCGCCCGATCCGCACAGACGGTTGACGTTCATCGCAGGCGTACCATTGGGAATGCCAGCCTGCATCGCGGCGACGCGGCTGAGGTACATGTCGCGGGGTTCGGTATTGATCACATGCCCAAAAACCACATGCCCGATCTGTCCACCTTCGACGCCCGAGCGCTCCAGCGCGGCTTCGGTTGCGACAGTGGCCAGATCAATGGGTGCGGTCGACGCCAAGGCCCCGCCAAAGGTACCGATGGCGGTGCGGGCACCGTCCAGAATCACGATGTCGGTCATAATCTCTCCTCTCGATTTGACGGCATTATGCACGTGCAGCACGACCCTGTCTGCGGGAACGTACCGTCATCAAAATGGCCAGAAACCCCTATGCACTATGCGTGCACCAAGCGTGCACTACCCGTGCACCGGGTTTACGCTGCTTTTTGCAGTCCGCGCGCATCCACCAGACCGGGGTGATCCGACCCCCAGATGCGTTCGATGTCTCGTTTCATGTGGGCGCGCTCCAGACGATCAAGCTCAACCAACGCGGCTTGCACGTTGCCTTGGTGCTTGCGCATGGCCTTGGCCCAGATCCGCTCGGCTGACTTTACTGACCAACTGAGCATGGCGCGCTGAAGCCAACCGCGTAGTTCGGGTGGGAGGCAATCAAAGCGGGTCATTGGAGCGGCCTTGCGGCGCCGGAGGGAAGAGGTGACGTTTCTGCGCATGAGTGAATGTAATGTTATTACGTAACTTATTTCTATCGACCGTGCCCAGAGTTGACAAGAGCGACAAAAGACGGGCAGAGACTCCGTTATGACGGAGAATGCAGACGATATCCTGACACGCTTGCCCGCGCGCCTGAAGGAGGCGCGCCGTGCGCAGGGCCTGTCGCTGGAAGCAGTTGCGAACCTGTCGGGCGTGTCCCGCTCTATGGTGAGCCAGATCGAACGTGGCGAAAGCAGCCCGACCATTGCGACCCTGTGGAACCTGACGCGGGCATTGCAGGTGGATTTCGCAGGTCTGCTCGAGGATGGTGAAGCTGCCGACAAGATCGAAGTGCTGCGCGCCACGGATGTGCCGAGCATCGACAACATGGGCCACGGCTGCCGCATTCAAATTCTGTCGCCCCCCGAAGAGGCCGGCGGGCACGAGGTGTATGACATCCGGTTCGAGGCGGGTGGCGCGCTGAACAGCCAGCCGCACACACGTGGCGCCAACGAGCAACTTACAGTGCTGGAGGGGTCTGTGCAGGTCACGTCCGGCAGCGCAAGCAACACGCTGAACGCCGGGGACACGGCCCGTTACGCTGCGGATATCGCCCATTCCATCCAAGCCGGAGATCAGCCCGCACGCGTCTTTCTGATCGTGAAGAACGCTTAACGCTCTGGACAGGTTCAACTGCTAAAGTGGTCCCCGCCAAAGAGGAGGGGGTTCTCTTTGACGGGGAAGGCCAGGCTGGGTGTAGCGGCAAAGCCTGGCCAGTGGTCAGGTCGCCCGGAAAATTGGGGTTCCTGACCAGTCCATCGGTGCGCCTGCGTGAGCAAGGATACGTATTCAACATCTTCGACCTGCAAACTGGGGGGTGGCCGAAGAGGTCAATGCACCGACGAAACTCTGTATTGCAAAGTCACTTAAAAGGTAGTGCGGATTATCCATTGGTCTACGCATCCGGCCGTGGAACTTGATCCGCTTATGTTCAGTGTCCCCAATTCTATCATGTTTCCTGGTGCAGTTGGACGTTGAGTCCCTGTCAAAGCAACCGCGAAAAGCACCCAGTTGGGCCAGAGGGCAAAAGTGAGCAATATCACGCCTATGCAATCTGGGGTTGTTGGCGAAAACTGGCCCGTTCTGCGCCTTTGGTGATTAAGTTGGGTCAGTCTTTTTCGCTGATCGGCGTCAATTTGACGGGTTTTTCCACGATAAGTATGCATCATACTGCGCGTGAGAGGAGAGTGTCATGTCCGAACCCTTGGCTGAACTGGAGGATTTACCGCAGGCGTATCGCGATGAGTTGGAGCAGGCGGGCGTTGCACCGCTCTGGCCGATGATGCGCAATGTGCTGCCCCATGATGCGCCGCAACCGGTGACGCAGGCGGGATATTGGAAGTATCAAGCGCTGCGGCCTTTGCTGTTGAAAGCGGGGGAATTGACGCCCGTGGAAAAGGCCGAACGGCGCGTGTTGGTGCTGTCTGATCCGGGGCGTGGAACTGGCGCGATGCAGGCCACGGCCTCGATTTATCTGGGGATGCAGTTGCTGCTGCCGGGCGAAAGCGCGCCTGCGCATCGGCACACGCCTTCGGCCGTACGGATCATTGTCGAGGGCGCGGGCGGCTATTCAGTGGTCGACAGCGAGCGCCTGCCGATGGAAGAGGGCGATCTGGTCCTAACGCCGTCAGGCGAATGGCACGATCACGGACATGATGGGGATGAACCGGTGGTGTGGCTGGATGCCTTGGACCTGCCGGTGTTTGTTCAGCTTGAGGGGTCATATGCGGTTGAAGGAGATTTACAGCCGCAGCGCAACAGACCGGACGCCAGCGAGGTTGAGTACAAGGCGGCGGGTCTGGCCCCCACCCGGAGGCCCGGTCACCGCGCCCGCCGCTTTCCGATGTTGCGCTACCCCTGGACCGGGACCGAGGCGGCGTTGCGCCAGATGGCGGCTTTCGGCGGGGATGAGATCGCAGAATTGGATTACATCAACCCCGAGACCGGCGAGGACATCCTGCCCACTCTTGGATTCACGGCCATGATGTTTGGTGCAGGGCAGTCGCAGCGCCCGCCCTTGCGGTCGTCGTCCTGCGCGTTTCATGTGATCAAGGGACATGGTCGGACCGAGGTTGACGGGCAAGTGATAGAATGGGGCCCAAAGGACACATTCACCGCGCCGGTCTTTGCCGCTATCTCTCATCACGCGGAGAGCGAGGCCTTTGTGATCCGCATTCATGACCGTCCGTTACAGGACAAACTTGGCTATTATGAGGAGCGCGCGCGATGAGCGACAGCTTGTTTTCCCTGCCCCAGACCCCCGGCATTCCAGTGAATGGCGAAAATGCCACCTATCCGATCGGGCGGATCTTCTGCGTTGGTCGGAACTATGCCGCGCATGCGGCCGAGATGGGGCATGAGGTGGATCGCGAGACGCCGTTTTATTTCACCAAGTCGGCCCCCAATGCGGTGCTGACAGGGGCGACGGTGCCGTACCCTCCGGGCACTGAGAATTTCCATTATGAGATGGAATTGGCGCTGGCGATTGGCAAGCCGGTGTTGCGGGCCAATAGCGGGCAGGCTTGGGATGCCGTCTATGCCTATGGCTGTGCCTTAGATATGACGCGACGGGATTTGCAGATCCGCGAGCGAAACAAACAGCGGCCTTGGGACCTGGGCAAGGATGTTGAGCAATCTGCAGTATTTGCGCCGCTGACAAAGGTGGAAGCCTGGGCGCCTGACGAAGACAAGCGCATTCATCTGTCGGTGAATGGTGAGGTCAAGCAGGACGCCACCCTTGCCGAGCTGATCTGGAAGATCGACGAGATCATCTGCCACCTGTCGGGGTTCTACCATCTTCGCCCCGGCGATCTGATCATGACCGGCACGCCTGCAGGCGTTGGCCCCGTGGTGGCTGGCGATGTGATCGAGGGCGGAATTGATGGCCTGAACCCGATTGCCCTGACATTAAGTGGCGCGGAGTAAGCCATGAGCCAGGACCACATCCTGATCGCTGGTGGCGGGATTGGCGGTCTTGCCGCAGCGCTGGGCCTGGCCCAGCGCGGGCGGCGTGTGCTGGTTCTGGAGAAAGCCACGAGATTTGGCGAGATCGGGGCTGGAATACAGCTGGGCCCCAATGCCTTTCACGCTTTTGACTATCTGGGTGTGGGCGATACCGCGCGGGCCATGGCCGTTTACATCGACAATCTGCGATTGATGGACGCGCTGAGCGGCGAGGAAATCACGCGCATCCCCTTGGGCGATGAATTTCGCGCGCATATGGGGAACCCATATGCCGTTGTGCATCGGGGAGAGATGCATGGAGTTTTCCTGAGCGCCTGTGAAGCGAACCCGCTGATTGAATTACGTACCGAAGCGGCGGTTCAGAGCTATGCGCAGAATGCAAGCAGCGTTCAGGCGGTGCTCAGCGATGGTGCGCGCATCGACGGCGCGGCGCTCATTGGCGCAGATGGGCTGTGGTCGCGGGTGCGCAAGCAGATGCTGGACGATGGCCCGCCACGGGTCTCGGGGCATACCACTTATCGCTCGGTCATACCGGTGGATCAGATGCCCGAGGCGCTCAGGTGGAATGCGGCGACGCTGTGGGCGGGGCCCAAGTGCCATGTGGTGCATTACCCGCTGTCGGGCGGGCAGAACTTCAACCTGGTTGTGACCTATCACAACGACGCGCCCGAGCCAGTGGCGGGCAAGCCCGTACCGGTCGAAGAGGTGCGGCGCGGGTTCGAGCATGTGCATCCCCTGGCGCAACAGGTGATCGAGCAAGGGCAGGATTGGAAACTTTGGGTGCTGTGTGATCGTGATCCGGTTATGGACTGGGTCGAGGGGCGCGTGGCCCTGTTGGGCGATGCGGCCCATCCGATGCTGCAATATTTTGCCCAAGGCGCCTGTATGGCGATGGAGGATGCGGTTTGCCTGTCAGACATGGTGGCCAGCCATGATGATCTGGAACAGGCTTTGTGCGCCTATCAGCAGAAACGGCGCTTGCGTACGGCGCGGGTTCAGTTGCAGTCTCGGGAGATAGGAGAGCACATTTATCATCCTGATGGGGCCCATGCGGAATTGAGGAACGCCATTATGCGGGAGAAAACACCCGCAGATTGGTATCGGGAGATCGAATGGCTTTACGGCGGCACCGGGTTGGAGAGCGCGGCGTCGTGACCAAAGACTGTAGCAATATATTGCATTGATGATCCAGATTTGCATTATATTGCTTCAAAGAGGGATCAAAGGGAGGAAATCATGACTTATCGCAGAACCTTAATGGGTCTGATCGGGGGCGCGGCCGTAGCAGCCATGGCCACCGGTTTCGGCGCAACTTCGGCGTTGGCGCAAGAGGTTACGCTGAAACTGCACCAGTTCCTGCCAGCACAGGCCAACGTGCCAAAGCTGGTTCTGGATGTCTGGGCCGACAACGTCGAAAAGGATTCGGGTGGCCGGATCAAGGTCGAGCGTTATCCGTCGATGCAACTGGGTGGCAAGCCACCAGAGCTGATGGACCAGGCGATTGACGGCGTGGCAGACATCATTTGGACCGTTGTGGGGTATACACCGGGCCGTTTCCCATCAACCGAAGTGTTCGAGCTGCCGTTCATGATGACCGATGCGCGCGCGATGAGCCGCGCCTATTGGGAAATGTTCGAAAAGCACATGAAGGACACCGAGTTCAAGGATGTGCACATCCTTGGCACCTGGGTGCATGGTCCAGGCCTGATCCACACGGCTGATCCAGTGGAAAGCCCCGATGACCTGCAAGGCATGAAAATCCGTGGCGGTTCCCGCTCGGTCAACTCGCTGCTGACCAAGCTGGGCGCGACACCGGTTGGCATGCCGGTCCCTGCAGTTCCCGAGGGTCTGAGCAAAGGCGTGATCGACGGCACCACCATCCCATGGGAAGTGACCGCCGCGCTGAAAGTGCCGGAACTGGTGGAAAACCACACCGAGTTCACCGGCAAGGCGCTGTATACGCTGACCTTTGTGCTGGCGATGAACAAGCCCAAGTATGAGAGCCTGCCAGATGATCTGAAAAAGGTGATCGACGACAATTCGGGACTTGAGTTTTCGGTCTTTGCGGGTGGCACCATGGCGGATGCCGATGGCCCGTCGCGTGTGATTGCCGAGGATCTGGGCAACAACATCATCACACTGGACGCTGACCAGACCGCCGAATGGCAGGCGCTGGCCATGCCGATCTATGACGAATGGATCGCGGATATGGAAAGCAAGGGCAAGGACGGCAAGGCGCTGATCGAAGAAGCACAGATGCTGATCGAAAAGTACTCGCAGTAAATACTTCTGACCGTGGCGGTTCTGCCGCCACGGTCGCCATTTCAAGAAAGACGAACGACCGATGCACAAGCTGATGATGGGATTGGCCCGTACGCTGGCCATTGTCGGCGGGATTGTCCTGAGCGCGCTGATCCTGTTGACCTGTGCTTCCATCCTGGGCCGTCTGCTGAACGGCTTTTTCCATGGCGATTTCATGCAAGGGCTGGCGCCCGGTTTTGCCGATTGGGCGATTGCGATCGGCATCGGTCCGGTGAATGGCGATTTTGAGCTGGTCGAGGCAGGCGTTGCCTTTGCCATCTTCTGTTTCATGCCGCTGTGTCAGATCACGGCAGGCCATGCCTCGGTCGATATTCTGGCGAACAATTTTCCCAAGGTGGTGAACCGGTTCCTGCGGATGGTGATCGAGGTTGCTTTTGCGGGCGTGCTGGTCCTGATCGCGTGGAAGCTGGGCGATGGAATGCTGAGCAAAAAGCAATACGGCGAGACAACGTTCCTGCTGCAATTCCCGATATGGTGGGCCTATGCGCTCAGCTTTGTCGCCTCGCTGGCGGCTGCCATTGTTGGGATCTACATGGCCGGTGTTCGGATTTTTGAGTTCCTGACGGGTCGGATCGTGATCCATGACGGGATGGAGGCAAGCCATTGACATCGCTTGAGATCGGGATTGCATCCTTTCCCGCCCTGATGGTGCTGATATTCCTGCGCGTGCCGATTGGGCTTGCGATGTTTGTTGTGGGGCTGGTCGGGCTGATCTGGGTTACGGACGGCACACAGGTGGCCTTTGCGCGCCTGAAGAATGAGACCTACACGACCTTTTCCAGCTACTCGCTGACGATCGTGCCGATGTTCCTGCTGATGGGACACTTCGCAACCTTGGGCGGCATGTCGAACGCGCTGTTCAAGGCCGCCGAGGGCTGGCTGGGTCACCGCAAGGGCGGTGTTGCGATGGCATCTATTGGGGCCTGTGCCGGATTTGGCGCGATTTGTGGCTCGTCATTGGCCACGGCGGCAACAATGGGACGCGTGGCGCTGCCCGAGTTGAAGCAATACGGTTACGCAGGCGGGTTTTCGACCGCGACACTGGCAGCCGGGGGCACGCTGGGCATCCTGATCCCGCCATCGGTCGTGTTGGTGATCTATGCGATCCTGACCGAACAGAACATCGCCAAACTGTTTCTCGCGGCCTTTATCCCCGGCATCATGGCGGCGTTGGGCTATGTGATCGCGATCTCGGTCTATGTTCGGCTTTATCCCGAAAGTGCCGGCACCCGGCCTGCGGTGCCCTATTCCGAGCGGTTTGCGGCCCTTGTTCAAGTCTGGCCTGTGCTTCTGGTCTTTGGCCTTGTGGTGGGCGGTATCTATCTGGGCTGGTTCACCCCGACCGAAGGGGCCGCTGTTGGGGCGTTCGGTACGGCTGTGATTGCGTTCTTCAACGGTGGTCTGACACGCAGTTCTCTGGTCGAGAGTTTCACCGTTACCGCGCGGTCCACCGCGATGATCTTTTTCATCGTGTTGGGGGCTGGGTTCTATAATGGTTTTCTGGCACTGACGCAGGTGCCGCAGGAGCTGTCGAATTATGTGGTCAGCCAAGGGTTCAGCCCGTGGATGGTTCTGGCGCTGATCCTGTGTTTCTATCTGGTCTTTGGCTGCCTGATGGACAGCCTGTCGATGATCCTGCTGACGATCCCGATTTTCTTTCCAGTGATCTCGGCCATGGATTTCGATCTGGTCAACCTGGCCGCCTTGCAGGCCGATGCCGCGCGCGAGGTGCTGGCGGCTGGCGTGCCCGAGGGGATGGCGGCCGAGACGCTAGCGTCGATCAAAGAGGCGATTGCCAACGGGACCGAACTGACCCGCGCCGAGATGAAAGAGCTGGGCATTCGGATAACCAAAGGTATGGCCAACCGGATGGAGGCCGAACATGTCGCGATCTGGTTCGGCATTCTGGTGCTGATCGTGGTCGAGGTCGGGTTAATCACGCCCCCTGTGGGGATGAACCTGTTCATCATCAACGCGATGGACCGCAAGACCCCGATGATCGAGACCTACAAGGCCGTGATGTTCTTTGTCGGCTCGGACATCATCCGGGTGATCATCTTGGTGGCCTTTCCGTCGATCACGTTGTTTCTGTTAGCCTTGTAGCGCACATTACGGCCCACCCACTTGGGCCAGCAGCTCCACGAACTCGAGCACACCTTATCTGTAACACAGAGTGGACCAGATAAGGGACGCCCCACACAAATCCTGGGCGCTCGCGGCCCGTTGCGGGCATAAGGCATCTTCACCCGTCGCGTTGCACCCCCACGGGTGTGCAACCGATTTCCTGAGCAAATTCAATGATGGTGGCGACCCCGGCAGGATTCGAACCTGCAACCTGCCCCTTAGGAGGGGGCTGCTCTATCCAGTTGAGCCACGGGGCCGAGTTCGGGATAAGCAGACACCTGCAGAGCGTTCAACAAGCAGTCGTTGGTTCCCTATTCTGACGATCATCCATAATTCAATCAGATGAGCGTTGCAAACCTGCTTTGCGAACGTTGGGCGTTTGAAATCGAACCTTTTTGATTGCGCCTCAAGCGCTTGTGTCTGAGTGAATGTTCACGGTAACATCATCCTAAATCAGAATGCTCAAAAAGGGTTCATCGTGACAGCAGACACAAAACGCCCGCTCACCCTTCGTGATGTCTCCGAAGCGTCAGGAGTGTCCGAGATGACCGTCAGCCGGGTGTTGCGAAACCGTGGGGATGTGTCCGATGCGACCCGCGCCCGCGTTCTCGCCGCTGCCAAAGAGTTGGGATACGTTCCAAACAAGATCGCTGGCGCCCTGGCATCAAACCGGGTCAACCTGGTGGCGGTGATTATCCCGTCGCTGTCGAACATGGTCTTCCCCGAGGTTATGACCGGCATCAATCAGGTTCTGGAAGACACAGAATTGCAGCCTGTTGTTGGTGTCACCGATTACCTGCCCGAAAAAGAGGAAAAGGTGCTATACGAGATGCTCTCGTGGCGGCCATCCGGCGTGATCATTGCCGGGCTTGAACATTCCGAGGCCGCGCGCACGATGCTGGATGCGGCCGGTATTCCCGTGGTCGAGATCATGGATACCGACGGCAAGCCGGTGGATGCGATGGTGGGCATTTCGCACCGCCGTGCAGGTCGGGAAATGGCGCAGGCCATCTTAAAAGCTGGCTATCGCCACATCGGGTTCATGGGCACCAAAATGCCGCTCGATCACCGCGCCCGAAAGCGGTTCGAGGGGTTCACCGAAGTGCTGGGCAAGAGCGGGGTCGAGATCGAAGACCGCGAGTTCTATTCCGGCGGGTCAGCCCTGGCCAAGGGACGTGAGATGACCAAGGCCATGTTGGATCGCTCGCCTGATTTGGATTTCCTATATTATTCCAATGACATGATCGGGGCGGGTGGCCTGCTGTACCTGATGGATCAGGGCATCGACGTACCGGGCCAGGTCGGTCTTGCGGGCTTCAACGGGGTTGAACTGTTGCAAGGTTTGCCACGCCAACTGGCAACCATGGATGCCTGCCGACTGGAGATCGGGCGCAAGGCGGCCGAGATTATCGCTGCCCGCCTGGAAGACCCCGAACAGGATCTTGAAAGCCGCGTGACCCTGACCCCCAAGATCAGCTACGGCGATACGCTGAAACGGCGCTGATCCCATGTCGGCCCCGGTGATGGACAACACATCCGCCCGCGCGCTGTTTCTTGACCGCCACGCCCTGGCGGAACAGCCCGCAGGCCCGGCCAAAGGTCAACACCTGCTCGACCTGATCGAACGGCTGGGGTTTGTACAGCTCGACAGCATCAACACCGTTGCGCGCGCCCACGACATGATCCTCTACTCGCGGCGGCCGACGTATCGCCCCAAGCACCTCAAGCGCCTCTACGAATCCGACCGCGCCTTGTTCGAGCATTGGACGCATGATGCCGCCGTGGTGCCGATGACGTATTACCCGCATTGGCATTTGCGGTTTCAGCGCGATGCTGAACTCTTGCGGTCACGGTACAAGAATTGGCATCGCGACGGGTTCGAGCAACGGTTCGATACCGTGCTGAAGCATATCCGCGATCACGGGCCGGTCTGCTCGTCAGATGTCGGCAAAGACGAGAAAAAGGGCTCGGGCGGCTGGTGGGACTGGCACCCATCCAAAACAGCGCTTGAATACCTGTGGCGCAGCGGTGCCCTGACAGTGATTGGACGGGACGGATTCCAGAAACGGTATGACCTGACCGAGCGCGTGATCGAGGAGCACCTCTGCCCCGGCGCGATCCCTTGTGACGCCGAACACACGGTTGATTGGTTGTGCAACGCGGCTTTGGACAGGTTGGGATTTGCCACATCCGGAGAATTATCGGCCTTTTGGGACACCGTATCGTCGGCTGAGGCCAAAGACTGGTGCACCGCAGCGGAACAGCGCGGCGAGATCGAGGTGATCGAGGTCGAATGCGCCGATGGCTCCAGACGCAAACATTTTGCCCGCCCCGGTACCGTTCAGACCGCGTCCAACGTCACCGCGCCACCGAAACGGCTGCGCGTCCTGTCCCCGTTTGACCCGGCCTTGCGTGACCGTAAGCGGGCGGAGCGTCTCTTCGGGTTCCACTATCGGATTGAAGTCTTTGTGCCAGCGCCCAAGCGCATCTATGGCTACTACGTCTTTCCGCTTCTTGAGGGGGACAAGTTGGTCGGTCGCGTCGACATGAAGGCGCACCGCGACTGCGGCGAATTGCGGGTTCGGGCACTTTGGCCTGAGCGTGGCGTGCGTTGGTCAAAATCCAGAACCCAACGGTTAGAGTCTGAACTGGATCGTGTCCGCCGTTTCACCGAAATGGACAGCGTGGTGTTCGTACCCGATTGGCTACGCGACCCCATTTGACCCATCAGGTCTCAGGTAGAAAGAAAGCCCCGGTCAAGAACCAGATCCTTTAGGCGGGCAAAAGCTTCGTCCTCGCTCAACCCCGATGTGTCGAACTGTGCCAGGGCCTTGCCGTATAAGGCCTCGCGACTGGTCAGGATGGATTTCAGTTGTTCCATCGCCTCGGGGTTTCCGGCCATTGGGCGTTCGTCGCCTTGCGCCCGGACCCGCTCCATATGCTCGGCGGGCGAGGCGCGCAGCCAGATGGTGTGGAAATGGCTAAGGAGGGTATTGTAGGTCTCGGGCTCGGCCACGATACCGCCCGCAACTGCCAGGATCATAGTCTCATGTGTGGCGATCACCCGGCTGACGGCCTGCGCCTCCAGCTTGCGATAGCCCTCTTGCCCATAAAGCGCCATGACCTCGCTCACCGGCATGCCGCTTTGCTCTTCGATCTCGGCGTTCAGTTCAACAAAGGGGGCGTCCACTGCAGCCCCCAAGCGAGCACCCAATGTCGACTTTCCTGCCCCGCGAAGCCCAACCAGACAGACCCGTTTGGCCCGCAAAGCCTCGGCCGGTTCAGGGCTCAGGATGCGCAGGGCCGCCTGTTGAACATCTGCGTTGGCCACACGAAACAGATCTGCCACGCGCACAGCGTCCGATGTCCAGGGGTCGTCCTCGCCCACCAGCCATTCGATGCGATGATCCAAAGCCACGGCAACCCGTTGTAGCAGCCCGATTGAGATATTGCCTTCGCCCGCTTCAAGCTGCGCCAGATAGCGCGGCGAAACACCTGACATCTCGGACAGAACCCGCCGTGGAATACCACGGCGCTGCCGCGCCTCGCGGACCCGTTCACCCACGCGCACTATCAAACCATCAACCGAGGCCTCGGTGTGGTCGCGCGTGTCCTGCGGGCTGCTTTCGCCGCGAAAGTTGGTGATTTCTGTCATCAGGCCCAGCCGTTATGCAAAATAATGCGCAATTCTACGACGGCATTGCCAAATTGGCAATGCGATACAGCATTATCTTGCATCTCGCTGGATTGTACGGGTCAGTAGGTTTCCACGTGATACCGTCCGTCTTCGCGCATTTTATCGCGGATCTCGGCCCAATTCAAACCGATACCGCGCGCAACGTCCTTGAGCGCTTCCTCGACGCCTTGTTCCATCGCCTTGAGTCCGCAGATATAGATGTGACCTTTGGGATCCTGCAACAGTTTGCTCACCTTCTCGGCCTCATCCCTCAGCTTGTCCTGGACATAGTGCTTGGTCTCACCCTCCATCCGCGAGAACGCGAAATGCTTGGCCATGAATTCATCCGGAACTTTCCCGAGGGGGCCAAAATACGGCAGCTCTTCGGGGCGTCTAGCACCAAAGACCAGGGTCAGTGTGTCCTTGAGCTTTGGGTTCTCACGCTGCCTGCGCATGGTGAAGGCACGGAACGGAGCTGACCCGGTGCCCGTGCAGATCATCAACAGGTGCGTCTCGTGGTCAGAGGGCAGCAAGAAGGTCGCGCCAAAGGGGCCGGTCAATTGAACCGTATCACCTGCTTTCAGGTCACACACGTAGTTCGAGCAGACGCCGTGTTCTTCGCGTTTGACGGTCAGGGACAGGTTGTTGAAGTTGGGGCGCTCGCCGTCTCGTGGGCTGGACACCGAGTAGAGACGCGGCAAATGCGGTTTGCCTTCGGCGTCGGTGCCGGGTGGGATGATCCCAACACTTTGCCCTTCGAGCACGGGAAAGGGCAGCGCACCGAGGTCCAGAATGATGTGGCGCACGTCGCTGTCGCTGTCTTGGTCCGTCAACCGATAGTTCCCCTGCACCTTTGCCTCGGCCGGTTTGCCGATGGTGTAGAGGTTGATCGTGGGCTTCGAGGCGGATGCCGGTGCCTTGGCCTTGCCGCCAGCCCCCTTGTGTGCCTCGGCCAAAAGGGCCGCCATCGCATCATCCAGCGCCTCGAGGCCGGTGTCGGCCTCGGGCAGATCCTCTTGCGGGGGCAGTTCCATCCACTCGAACTGTTCGTCGACCGAATAGGGCTCGGCCACCACCCGCCACTCGTCAATGGACCCCGTTGGGCAGACAGGAATGCAGTCCATGCAAAAATTGCATTTCGAGGCATCGACCACGACATTCATGTCGTCATGTTCGATGGCCTCTTCGGGGCAGGTCATCTCGCAGGTGTAGCAACGAATGCAGATTTCCGGGTCGATCAGATGTTGTTTCAGGGGTTGGTTCATGGGGTCGACCCCCGCCGCAACACAACTTCGGGCAAGGTTGCCACCTCGGCCAGGGCGAAACAGACGCCCCGACATGTGGTGCAGCCCAAACAGGGTGCATTCTGGTCGATCACGATCTGACCGACTTCGACCAAGCGCCGGGTTTTCGGCGCGCTTTGTTCGATCTCCATGACCTTCTCCTGGCTTGGACGATTATGCCATGTGCAGTTGCACGTATTCGAAATCGCCTGGCTTGTTGTCGATGCCGACCTTGGGCGGAGAAATCCAGCTCGCGAATTTGCCGGGCTCAAAGCAGGGTTTCATCAGCGACTGAATGAAATCGCCATCCGCCTTGGTTGGCAGCCAATCCTTGACCTTGGCATTCCACTCCTCTTTCGGAATGATGTTACCCTGGGGATCGACACTAACACTGGCAAAAACGCCGATTTTGCGGTGGAACCCTTCATGTGGCAGGGCCATGGCAAATTCGATCCCGTGCTTTTCGATGATCTTGTTCCAGCGGCCCACACCACCTGCGGCGTCTTTCACGTAGTCATCGCGCAAACGCATATTGATCGCTGTCAGAGCGGGGACCTCTTCGGCAAGGATCGCGCCATCTTTGACCGTGCGCACAACGTAGGTGTCGTCACTCAGCTTGTGGTCATCCTTGATCCGCATCTCCATGAACCGGCCCTTGACGCCCGCGTTGAACGCGTTGGCGGCGTTGGTCGACACTTCGTTTCCGAACAGGTCCAGTGACAGGGTGTAATGCAGGTTCAGCTTTTTCTGGATCGTGGGCAGGTCGATCACACCCAGATCGCGTATCTTGTCGATGTCGTAGGGATCAGTAATGCCCGCCTTGTTCATCGCCTCACACGTCGCCTGGATGGTGCGGCCAACACCGGTTTCACCAACAAACATATGGTGGGCCTCTTCGGTCAGCATGAAGCGGCACGTGCGGCTGAGCGGATCAAACCCGGATTGTGCCAGGCTTTCCAGCTGCATCTTACCGTCGCGGTCGGTGAAATAGGTGAACATGAAGAACGACAGCCAATCCGGCGTTTCTTCGTTGAACGCACCCAGCATTCGCGGCGCTTCATCCGATCCCGAAGAACGGACCAGCATGTCGTTGGCCTCTTCCCGGCCATCGCGGCCAAAGTATTTCTGCAGCAGATAGACCATCGCCCACAGGTGCCGCCCCTCTTCGACGTTCACCTGGAACAGATTACGCATGTCATATAGCGACGGGGCGGTCAGACCCAGGAACCGCTGCTGCTCGACCGAGCCCGGCTCGGTGTCGCCCTGGATCACGATCAAACGCTTGAGCATGTTGCGGTATTCACCGGGCACCTCTTGCCAGGCGGGTTCACCATAATGCTCGCCGCACGGAATGCGACGGTCTTCAACCTGTGGTGCCAACAAAACACCCCAACGGTATTCCGGCATCTTCACATAGTCGAACTTGGCCCACCCCTTGGGATCCACCGACACAGCGGTGCGCAGATAGACCATGCTTTCCTGAAAGTTCCGCGGGATCAGGTCGTTCCACCAGTTGATGTAACCGGGATGCCATTTCTCCAGCGCTTTCAGGACCTTCTTATCCTGACTCAGACCCACATTGTTCGGGATCTGGGTGTCATAACTGACGTTGATCAGATCGAGCATTTCATTCCTCCCCAGTCGATGGCCCTGCCACCGCCGTTACACACGTTCCATGTTGTAGTTGCCGCGCACACCAGTGCCATAGCGTTGCAATGCGCCGTCTTCGCCCACTGCGTTGGGGCGCTGGAAAATCCAATTCTGCCAGGCGGTCAGCCGCCCGAAAATGCGGGTTTCCATCGTCTCGGGACCGGCAAAGCGCAGGTTCGCCTCCATCCCGGTCATTGCATCGGGTGAGAAGCTGGCGCGTTCTTCCATGAAGATGCGCACCTCATCTTCCCAATCGATGTCATCAAAGGCATAGGTGATCAGGCCCATTTCTTCGGCCTCATCCGCCTCGATCGCTGCGCCGATCTGCGCCTTGGCTGCATCAACCGCCTCGGGTGATCCAAGAAAGCGGGTTTCCAACCGCGTCAGGTCGTTCGACATCGGATAGCGCCCGAAATTGCCGTCTGTCAGCTTGATCGCCGCCAAGGGCCGATTGTCGCCTTCGAACTCTTCGAGCATCATGTAGGTCCGGTCGACGGACCACAGCAACTCGGCCAGAACCCCAGCAAAACAAGACCCATGTTCGACCAAAGCCACCAGCGACCGCGAGGTCATGTCGACCCGTTTCAGCACCCGCTTCCAATAGGTCAGGATTTCGTTGGCCAGCCAGTGGTCGGCGTTGTCCAGCAGCAGCCTTTCATGGGCGACCAGGTTGTCCGCGTCTCCTTGAGTGCTGAAAACCACCAACCCAAGCTCACGCTCGTTCAGGCGCAGATGCAGGATCGCGTCGTCCAGCTCACGCGCAAGACGCAGCATGTAGCCCTCTGCCCCTTGTTCGGCCAGAGCATCGGTTGATGTCGGCGCTTCACCCTCTGGCCCCTTGATCAGGATGGTCGCACGGCCTGCATCCCGTTCGACCGTCACTTCGACCGTGGAATAGGTCACCGATCCGTCTTCGGCGAAACTGCGGGACAGAGGTGTCAGGGTGATGCCCGCGGCAACATCCGCCTTGTCCGAGGCATCTGCAAACTCTTTCGCGCGCTCTTGCACGGTGTCATCGAATTTCGAATTGGCGATGACCTCGTCCACAAGTTTCCAGTCCACTGCGCGTTGGCCTTTGACGCCTTCTTCGACCGAGCAGAACACATCAGCCAGATCGCGGCGCACCTTGCGCTTGTCGGTCACGCGGGTCAGACCGCCGGTGCCCGGCAGCACTGCCAGCAGCGGTACTTCGGGCAGGGCTACGGACGACGAGGAATCATTCGTCAGCATGATGTGATTGCAGGCCAGTGCCAGCTCATACCCGCCCCCGGCGCAGGCGCCTTTGACAGCGGCCACGTATTTTTGTCCTGAATCCGCTTCTGCGGCCTCGAACGTGTTGCGGGTCTCGTTGGTGAATTTGCAGAAGTTCACCTTGTGCGCGTGGCTCGCACCGCCGAGCATCCGGATGTTGGCCCCGGCGCAGAACACCTTGTCCTTTGCCGATTGCATCACCACGACCTTGACCTCGGGGTGTTCAAACCGCATCCGCTGCACGACATCAGCCAGCTCGATATCAACACCCAAGTCGTAAGAATTGAGTTTCAACTCGTAGCCGGGAAACAGCCCGGCCGTCTCGTCCACATCCATGAACAGGTTCGCAACGGGCCCGTCGTATTCAACGCGCCAATGACGATAGTTCGAGGGATCGGTCTGAAAGTCGATACGTTCGGCCATGCCGGTCTCCGCCTTTGTTGGTTGATGTGCAACATAGTACGTCAAATGATGTGCGGCAAGCTCATATTGGCATAATAATGCACAAATTGAACTCAAGATCGTTCATTTTCGGGCACGCTTTCACCAGGATGAGTGAATTTAAGAGCATTTTTAAGCATTATAATGCACATCACGTTGCGATTCGCCCTTCTATTGCACTCAATCGCTCCAGCACCCTTACAACCCGGATGCCCATAACTTCAGTCGGTAAACCGTTCAGCCCTGATCGGCAGGCAACGCACAAACGGCGCACAGCTTGTGGTCGATCCATCTTCTCTTTCAGCGACGCATTGGCCAATTGGATGACGGCCTGCACAAATCGCCGCTCTGTCGAATTCGGCGGCAAGACCAGCCAAACCGCCTCCCACACCTCATGCGCTTCCCAAAAGCATTCGGCCTCCAGAAACGTCCAACCCGCAGTCCAGGCGTCACAGATCGCAAGATCGAAAACGGACATTCCCGGCCGTGCTGTCAACCTCAGCGCGTCATACGTTCCCTCTTCGGGGCGCGGGGTCGCGCCGGGAACATATGGAACCGCAGGCAGTTCCACCGATCAAGCGGTTTCGACTTGCGCCGCTTCGATCCGTTCCAATCTGGCGCAGAATTCCGCCGCGGCGGCGAGCGTTTCCTCGGAAGCCTCCAGATGGGGCGAATGTTTACAATCCAGCTCGACTCGACCAACGGGGCAATAGGCGCGGTCGGTAATTTCGTCCAACTGCGCCATGGTGCCATATTGGTCGCCATGCCCCTGGATCGCCAGGATGGGCACCCGGATATAGTCGATCACCTCGGCCACATTCCAATCGGCAAACCCCGGATCAAGCCAAACATCTGCCCAACCCCGAAACGCACCTTCGGGATCTCGGTGATATTTGCTCATCCGCGTTGAAAGGTCGGTGGTGTTGAACGTGTCGCGCGCCCGCTCGATCTCGGCCAGCCCCATGGGTTCGGCAAAGAAATGCGGGGCCATCAAAATCACCCCTCGCACCCGATGATCTTCGACACTGCCCGCATAGGCCGCGGCCATCGTGGCACCGTCTGAATGACCGAACAGGATACACCGCTGAATATCCGCCTGCTCCATGATGTGCGGCAGCACCTCAAGCGGCTCTTTTGACTGGTAATCCAACCTGCGCGGCAGCTGGATCGGGTCCGAGTTGCCATAGCCCTGTCGCGAAAACACCAGCACACCGAAACCGGTGCGTGCTGACAGCTTCTCGGGGAAATCCCGCCACAGAGCGACACAGCCCAACCCCTCGTGCAGCAGGACGATCGTCGGGGCCTGATCCGGGGCGGGGCCGTGACAGGCATATTCCAAGGCGACGCCATTCACCTTCATCGGAAAGCTTGGGGTCAGACTCCATTCGAACATCTTTTACCCTTCACGCAGCTTGAAACGTTGAATCTTACCCGTTGCGGTCTTGGGCAGATCGTCAACAAAGTCGATCCACCGAGGGTATTTCCATTTGCCAACCTTGTCTTTGACAAATGTCTGCAGCTCTTCGGTCAGATCACCACCCACGTCCTGCTTGAGAACGATAAAGGCCTTGGGCTTTTCCAGATCCTGCTCATCCCGCATGGGGACCACTGCGGCCTCCAGTACGGCGGGGTGCGCGCTCAGCGCCTGCTCGACCTCGAACGGAGATACCCAGATGCCGGACACCTTGAACATGTCGTCGGTGCGTCCGCAGTACACATACCGCCCGCTTTCCGTCAGCTCGTATTTGTCGCCGGTGCGGGTCCATTCTCCTTCGAATGTCGCCCGACTTTTGTCGCGCTTGTTCCAATAGCCGTCCGCCGCAGACGCTCCGCGCACCAAAAGCTCGCCCAATCCGCCGACGGGAACGTCATTGCCATCTTCGTCCACCAACCGGACGTCGTAGCCCGGCACCGGGCGTCCAGAGGTGCCGTACGCCACATCATCGGGCGCATTCGACAAAAAGATGTGCAGCATTTCAGTCGAACCAACACCATCCAAGATGTCCGTTCCCCAAAGCCCGCGCCACGCGGTTCCGATGTCTTCTGGCAAGGCCTCTCCGGCTGAAATGCAACGCCGCAGTTTGGTATCCGGCACATCGCCTTGCTCGAGCAAGGCAACCGTCGCGGCATAGAGGGTGGGCACCCCACAGAACACGGTGGGTTTCTCGTCACGCAGGATCTGTACGGTCATCTCGGGTGTGGGACGGCCGTTGAACAGGATGGTTTCGGCCCCCACGGACATGGGAAAGGTCATGGCGTTGCCCAATCCATAGGCAAAGAACAGCTTTGCCGCAGAATAGACCACATCGCCGGGTTCGATCTGCAACACCTGCGCACCATAGGTGTCGGCCGTGGCCTTGAGACTGCCATGCACATGGCGCACCCCTTTGGGCTGCCCGGTCGACCCGGACGAATAGAGCCAGAATGCCACGTCATCCTCGGACGCATCGACCGTATCGGAAGGGGCACAATCCGCAGTGAAGTCCGCATAGCTGCCGGTGCCCTCGGGCGCGTCACCAATGACGACGATATGGCTCAGGTGGCTGGATGCCCTTGCAGCGGGTTCCACGACCGGCCAAAGCTCTTGGCTGACAAACAGGATGGTCGCGCGGCTGTCTTCCAGAATGGCCTTATAGACCGGGGCGGCCAGCAAGGTATTGAGGGGCACGGGGACCACGCCCGCCCTCATGCAACCCCAAAAGATCTGCGGAAACTCGATCTGATCCAGAACCAGCATGACGGCCCGCGCCTCGCGCGGGATGCCTGCACGGGTCAACGCGGATGCCACGACACCGGCCCCGTCGGCCAAGGCACCGTAGGTGAGGGACCGCTTTTCACCACCTGCCTCGCGAAAGGCCGGTCTGTCGCCGCGCCCTTCGTTAACATGACGATCCACAAAATACTGCGCTGCGTTTCCGCTCATCCACCCCTCCCTGACGTGATTGACTGGGGCAGCGCGCGAGCGGCTCCTCCGATCCGACTCGCGCGCGCCTCTCCCCTGCCGCGTCACAATGCATTCGGACTCAGTATATGCAAGATAATGCTCATCACGAAAGTGGGAACTTGCACTTTATCGCATATTTTTCTGAATCTGTTCGATTGCCCACCCTACGTCGGATCCATCCGTAACACCCCAAAGCCGCGCATAGTCATGATCGTTGACCAGTTGCATTGCGTTTCTGAAGACCGCTGAGTGAGGCTCAACCGACCGCGTAGACACATTGCTTTAAGGTCAATTCGCTGATTTCATCCCCATCACCTTGAAACGTACCCCACCACCGCCGTTCCACGATTGGCAAAGTTGCTGAACAAAAGACTTTGCCTGCCGCGCTTCAGCCATGGAAACACTTGATTGGACCACCCATTGAACACCTACATGTTTAACCAAGACCTCTTGTTAGGGGTCAAAGCCAATCTTGAGCAGTTTTCAGTACAGCCCAATACTCAAACAGAACTGCGAAAGGCCGCAGTTGCCATTGTGATCACCGAGCATGTGGAAACGAGGGAAAGCTGTATTTTGATGACGTTGAGACCCCCAAGACTGAACCGCCACGGTGGACAATACGCCCTGCCCGGCGGCCGCCTCGACGAAGGTGAGCACGATGTCCAAGCCGCCCTCAGAGAATTGCACGAAGAGTTGGGGCTGGAGCTGGAGGCTGACTCTGTTCTTGGTCGGCTTGATGTTTTTCCGACAAGGTCCGGCTTTCAAATCTCGCCAATTGTGGTTGCCACCTTGGGTCCGGTAAACCTAAGCCCCGACCCGACAGAAGTAGAGCAAGTGTTTCATTTGCCGATGTCTGAACTTGACGACCCTGAGATCCCAAGGCTTGAAGAAAGCCCCAACAGCGAGCACCCGGTGCTATCGGCATTCTTCCCGACTTTGGGTCATTATATGTATGCGCCAACGGCTGCCATCCTGTATCAGTTTCGTGAAGCCGGGCTGCACGGACGGCAAACCCGCGTCTCGCACTTTGACCAACCCACGTTTGCCTGGAAGTAGCGCCCATTTGAGTTGGTGAAATCGCCGCCGTGATGATCTGTATACAATTCCGCATCCAATATTGTGGGCAATTTTGTTGACATTCCAAATGGCTTCGGCAAAAACAGATCAGTCAATGGAAAAGGCATCCACAGATGAGCACAAGCGTTGATTTGGTCTATGAACAAGTCCGTCAGATGGCCGCCAATTTCGAGTTCAAGCCAGCCGAACGGATCAACGAAAGCGAGCTGTCCAAACAGCTGGGTGCCAGCAGAACCCCCCTGCGTGAAGCGATGAACCGGCTGACAGCTGAAGGTCTGCTAATGTTCGAACCTGGGCGAGGGTTCTTCTGCCAGCCATTGACGCCGGAACTGGTTGTTCATTTGTACGAGGTACGCGAGGCACTGGAAACATCAGCCATTCGCGCCGCGGTCGAGCGTGCAGGCGATGATGACATCGCCGCGATACGGCAGTTTTTGTCGGACACGGCTGAACGCTATGCAGACGGCACTCCCACTAAGGAAATCGTACGTCTGGACGAAGAGTTTCATCTTATGATCGCCCAGTTGTCCGGCAACCCCGAGTTGGTGAACATGATCAAGCT
Organism: Falsiruegeria mediterranea M17; assembly: GCF_900302455.1. Lineage (GTDB taxonomy): Bacteria > Pseudomonadota > Alphaproteobacteria > Rhodobacterales > Rhodobacteraceae > Falsiruegeria > Falsiruegeria mediterranea. The sequence continues at coordinate 628,387 of NZ_ONZG01000001.1, read as the reverse complement.
GACCTACGAGCGTATCCGCTATGTACGCTGGATCGCGATGCGCGAGCGGATCGACATCACCCATTCGGCGCATCTGCATATCTTCGAGGCGCTTGAGAACCGCGATGCGCAAGCGGCCGAAGACCGCATGCGCACGCACATCAAGACGCATAACGCCGAGGCGACCGAGATTGTGGGCAAGGCTTACAGCAACCTTTACGTCCCTCAACACTAGGCTTTTCGGGAAAGGGCCCAAGCAATGGCAACCGAATTTGGTGGAAAATCCGTCTATGGCGCTGTGCTGGGCATCCTGATGCTCGAAGCCCGCTTTCCGCGCATCTATGGCGACATCGGCAACGCCACCACCTGGCCGTTTCCGGTGCAATACCGCGTGGTCAAAGGGGCCAGCCCCGACAAGGTCGTGCGCCAAGATCCAATGTTGCTGGTTGATGATTTCATCGCTGCCGCGAATGAGCTGGTCGAAAGCGGCTGCGACGGGATCACCACCAACTGCGGGTTTTTGGCACTGACGCAGGATCGGATCGCCAAGGCGGTACCGGTGCCGGTGGCGACCTCATCCCTAATGCAGATCCCGATGGTGCAGGCGCTGATGGGGCCGGGCAAGAAGGTGGCGGTTCTGACGATCTCCAAGAACACGCTGACCCCGGCGCACATGAAGGCGGCAGGCGTGTCGAAGCTGGACGAAGTGCCGATTTTCGGAACCGATGGCGGCCGCGCCTTTACCCGGTGCATTCTGGATGATCACGCTGAAATCGACTTTGACGCTTGCCGTCAGGACATGATCGACGCAGCACGCGAGATTGTTGAGACGGACCGGGACATTGGGGCGATCGTCCTGGAATGCACCAACATGGTGCCCTACGCCCGCGACGTGCGAAAGGTCACGGGGCTGCCTGTCTATTCGATCTATTCCTTCGTGAACTGGTTCCATCAGGGGCTGATGCCGCAAAGGTTCCCTTTGGAGCTCGACGATCCCCGCGCGGGCCTGTTCTAGACTTCGGTTCTCTGCCTAACGGCTCGAAAGGAAAAGAAAGCAGCGGCCGCGCCGGGGGAGTAATTCTTACTCCCCCGGCGCGGCCGCTGCCCTGCGTTCCGTGATCCGGAGTTGAACCGCTCGGATACTACTCAAAATAAGGCAAATTCTTTGCTTTCGCGGCCCGCACCCAGTTGGGCACGAAGGGAATGATCTTGTCCTGTGTCGGCACCATCATCTCGATAAAACTGGCCCCTTCATGCGCGATCGCTTCTTGCAGGATCGCCTGGATGTCATCTTCTGACGTGATCCGCGCTGTCTTGAACCCAAACGCTTCGGCCAGTTTGACGTAATCCACCGCACCAAAGTCGGTGGACCAGGGCTCGTCCACGTCATCCAGCAGTATCGCCTCACCCCGGATCCAGCCAAAGGTGTCGTTGCGATTGAGGATGACCGTAACGTTCTTGCCCGACCGTCGAATGGTCTCCATATCACCCAACACAAAGCCAAATGATCCGTCCCCGGTGAACGAGATGATCGGACCGTCAGAGGCATAGGACGCGCCCAACGCCGCAGGAACAGAATACCCCAACGCCCCCATCGAGTAGTTGGTGATGTAGCGCCGTCCCGGCTCCTTGATCGTCAGCAAGGCCGAGGGGTAGATCGCACTCACGCCCGGTTCCGAGGTGATGATCGCATTAGCGGGCAGGATCTTGTCTAGCGCCTGGCTGAGTTTCACGGGCGACACCGTGCTTTCTGGCATCGGGATGTTCGAATTGAAGACCTTGTCCAACGCCGTCTTCTTGATCGGGTTCAGGTTAATCTCATCGCGGGCCACATCGGGGTGCTCGGATTTGATGATCTCAACCATGTACTCCAACGTCGCGCGCGCATCCCCGACCAGACCCACCTTGACCGGGAACATGTTTCCGACATGCGCCTCGGCAATGTCCAGATGCAGGAACGTTTTGGTTTTTGGGTCACCATACAGCCGCCAGTGATCCGTGGCCGCGCTGTCGGTGTTGCTGCCGACAAAGAAAATCGTATCCGCCTCGCGCACGTAAGTGTTCGAATACTCCATGCCACCACGCCCACCGATCACGCGCAGAGCAAGCGGGTGGTTTTCCGGGATAGTTCCCTTACCCGGCGTCGTCGTCGCCACCGGAATCTGCAGCAACTCTGCCAGGTCCAGAACCGCCTGCGTGGCGCGCGAGATCAACGCTCCCTGCCCGCAAACGATGGCGGGATGTTTGGCGGCCAGCAGCACATCTATGGCCTCGCGGATCTTGCTGTGATCTGCGACCGGACGATGCGCGGGATAGCTGCCGTATTCGGCCGACGCATAGAGGTCATCGACCTCGGCCTCTTCGTGAAAGACATTGATCGGCACACGGATATGCACCGGTGCTGGTCGGCCAGAGGTCGCCACCCGGAACGCGCGGCGCAACATGAAGGGGATCTCGCGCGCGTTGGTCAGTACAAAGCTTTCCTTGCAGATGCTGTCATACAGCGCGGTTTGATCGACCCCGGTCAGCCCGTGCTTCTTGTCCTGATTGATTGGGATGTCCGAGCTGAAATAGATGATCGGAACCGAGCTCAGATAGGCCTCGGTGATGCCGGGGGTACAATGGGTCACACCGGGGCTTGGCGCCTCGAGCACGCAGGGCTTACCGGTGATTTTGGCATAGGCCTCGGCCGCGTAAGCCGCCGTGCGTTCATCCCGGGTCAGCACATATTCGATGTTCGAGTTCTCACGCCACTCCTTGTACCAGCCGATTGTGGTTTCTCCCGGCAAACCGAACACATGTTCAACGCCGTGCAGTTCCAGCATTTTCAGGATGATCTGAGCGCCATTCAGGGTGGCCGGTGTGGTGTTGGTCATCGCAGAGGGGTCCAATCGGATCAGGGAGTCACAAAATTGTATACAGCTTGTAATACCATTTTCCACACAGATCAACATTCAGATTTTGACTGCTGCACATCACCGCCAAAACAAAAAAGAGCCGCCGATCCGAAGCGGGATCGACGGCTCACGGGGAGAGACCCGGTCCATTTTATCTCCGGACCAGGCGAGGGAGCTCGGTCAAGCTGCGCCAGGCAACTTGTTTTCCATTGCGTCACTGTTAACAGTCAGCGTGTTGAACATGGTTTCGGTCCAGGACACAGCACCCGACGTCAGTAGAAAGACCTCGGGCACAACAACCCATTCAGCGATCCAGACACCGCCCGAACGTTCGTGCTCGTGCTGGGTCAGCTCACCGATCTGTTCCGCCCGCTGGCGCCCCAGACGGGCCACGGCTTCGCCAAACTCGGACGCGCGCTGATTGCGTTTGTGCGCCATCGAGGATGAGGCACCTTTGCCCTGTTCGTGCACCTCATAAACCTCACCGATGTCCGAAGACGACAGCAGGTTCACGTTGTGCGCAATCTTGCAGAGCGTGGCACATAACAACCCCAAGGCCGCCACCACATCGGCCACACCATCGCGGGCGTTTTGCCAATGTGGCTCGGTTGTGAATAGGCCAAGAGCATCCGCGACACCCTGTTTGACTTGCAGGCCAACGCCATCCTCATACCCGCGCAGGTCACCAACCGGACCACCGACCTGAACATTCAAACCACGGCGCGCGGCCTCGGTCAGAGCATCCGACCGGCGGTACAACTCGGCCTGCCAGAGCGTCAATTTGGTCGCCAATCGGATCGGAACAGCATGCTGCCCGTTGGTGCGGCCCATCATCCGGGTTTCTGGATGCGCCTGGATCAGATGCGCCAACGCGGTGTCTATCCGCCCCAACATGTCCTGAATATGCTCCAGCCCCAGCTTCATCTGTAACGCCACAGCGGTGTCCATGATGTCCTGCGTGGTCGAACGATGGTGGACATGTTTGCCGTGCGCACCAACCTTGGCCTGCAATTGATTGACCAGGCCAACGATTGGACGCCCCACCAGCATCATCTCGCGCTGGAGCTCTGCTTGATCGAGATCGCAGACCGACACCGCATTGATGGCCTCGGCCGCGCCAGCCGGGATCAGGCCAAGCTTGGCCTGCTGCCCAGCCAGTACCTGCTCGACCGTTAGCCAGGCTGACATCGTGGCATGCTCGGACCAGATCGACCGCATATCGGCGCTGGAAAAACAGTCGCGATAGACGCCGAAATCAAGCATCACCCAAGCCCCCCTGCAATTTACGCTCTTTCATGATGCCGCGAACCCGCAAGGCAATCGCGACCACACCAAGTAGCAGGAAGCCAAGGGCAACCGGACGCTCGACAAAGATCAGTGCACCACCGTCGGACATCAGCAAGGACTGACGAAAAGTCTCTTCTGCGCCTTTGGCCAGCACGAAGGAGATGACGCAGGCCGCGATTTTGAAGTCATACTTGCGCATCAGCCAGCCACCAAAGCCCGCGACGGTCATCACGGTTACGTCAAACATGGAACCGCGAGCGGAATATGATGCAACAAAGGCGGTTAGAAAGATCAGCGGATAGAGCACATTGGTCGGGATCTTGAGGATCAGCTTGGCCACCTGAGTGGCACCGAAGTAGCCGATGAACCCGTAAGCCAGAATGCCCAGCATGCCGCAGGCGAACAGTTGATAGACAAGCTCCTTGTCGGTCAGAAACAGGGTCGGACCAACCTGAATGCCATGGATCAGGAACACGCCCAACAGGATCGCACCGATGGTCGAGCCGGGGATACCCAGCGTCAGCAGCGGCGCCATCGACGGACCCGAAACGGCGTTGTTGGCCGATTCCGGGGCTGCGACACCTTCCAGCGCACCCTTGCCCCATTTCTCGGGGTTCTTGGCACGCCGCTTACCCTCACCGTACGAGATGAACGCAGCGATGGCCGATCCCAGACCGGGCAGAACACCGATGCCTGCTCCGATGAAACCACCCCGCAAGGCATGCGGCAGACAGGGTTTGTATTCGTCCCATGTCAGCGAATTGCCGTCGCCTTCGCTTTCGTTTTCTTCGACGTCACCGGTGGCCTTGCGGCGCGATTCCATCTGGGCGAACACCTCGCCCAGAACAAAGACACCAATCATCAGCGGCACGAGGCCAATTCCGTTGGACAGATCAAACGAGCCAAAGGTGTAGCGCTCTTCGCTGGAAATCGGGTCCAGGCCAATCATCGCGATCAGGATGCCCAGAATAGCTGAAGCAAGCCCTTTGGTGATCGAGCTGCCAATGACCGAGCCGATGACGACAAAGGCCGCAAAGTAGATCGCAAAGGTTTCCGGCGGACCCAGTTTCAGGGCAATTGCGGCGATGAAGCCGACACCAACGACCAACAGGATATCCCCCATCAGGTCCCCGATGATCGACGAGATGGTGGCCACCTTCATCGCCTTCCCGGCCTTGCCCGCGCGGGCCAAAGGATACCCGTCGATTTGAGTGGCGGCAGAAGCTGCAGTGCCGGGAGTATTGAACAGGATCGCAGCAATCGACCCGCCATAGCGGCCCGATTTCCCGATCACGTAAAGGAACGCCAGTGCGAAAAGCGGTGGCATGTAGAATGTGATCGGCAACAGCATTGCGATCGCGGCCGAGGCCGTCAGGCCCGGCGTTGCGCCAACGATCATGCCGACAGCTGCGGCCAGAACGATGGCAAACAAAAGGGTCGGATCCGTGATGACCGACAGCATTGCGGGAAAAATTTCCATGGCCCGTTACCCCTTGATCCAGTCGAGCAGGTCAAAGACCTCGCCAAAGGGTGGGAACACCCCAAGCAGCTCGAAGAAAATGACATGAAACACCAGCGGGCAGATCACCACCGACAGCGCCAGACCGACCCAGCTGCGCACGCCGAACATGTACAGAACGATCGGGGCAACGATGGCCGTTGGCAGCAGATAGCCGAACCAGCGGAACGACTGCTGATAGATCAGGGCGATCAGGAACAAGCTGATGATTTCGAACGTGGCGGCGTGGTCGGTCTTGTCTTCGCCAGATGCGGTCTGTTGCGACGCACCCAGAAGCATCAGACCGGACAACAGCAACAGGGCAAGGCTTGCGGAAAAGGGCACGATCCCGGCCCAGGTGTCACCGGGTGTGGCACCGGGGACCCGCCAGGCGCCCCACAGGGCCACCAGCGAAATCGCGGTCAGAACCAACCCTTCGGCATATGCACGCATGGTATCCTCCGTCAGTCAGAAAGGAAACGACCGGGCCGTTTTGTTGGCCCGGTCGGGGTTGGAGTTTACTTGCTCAGGCCTTCGACCAGCGGGGCGGCGTCCGCCTTCATCGCGGTCAGGCCCGCCTTGGCGTCTGCACCGTTCTGATAGACCGGGCCAGTGCCACGCGATGCCAGCAGTTCAGCGAACTCGGGCTTGGCAGAGATCTCGGCCAGAGCGGCCTCCATCGCGGCGACAACCTCGGCAGGTGTGTCTTTTGGGGCAAAGACAATCACCGGCGAGGAGACGGCGGCAAAGGGAATACCCAGCTCACCAAAGGCGGGCACGTCCTTCATGATGGTGTCGCGGTCCTGGCTGTTGACGGCGAGTGCGCGCAGCTGCTCTTCGAAGCCGGCCAGCTGCTGAACGCCCAGGAAGCCAAAATCAGCTTGCGACCCAATCAGAGCGGCGCGGGTCGGTCCGCCCCCTTTGAACGGAACGTCTTGGGCTTCGATGTCATTGTTGGCCAGGAAGCCCAGACCGCCAACGTGGTGGAAGCCACCGCGGCCCGAATGTGCCCAACGAAGCGAGCCGGGGTTTGCCTTGGCTGCGTCAATCACGTCCTGCACGGACTGGAAAGGGCTGTCCTTGGGCACCATCAGCGAGGTGCGTAGCTGGCCAACCTGAGCGACAAACTGAAAGCTTTCCAGCGCGTCGATCTTGGTGTCACGGGTCATGGTCGACAGCAGAAACGAACCACCCGAGGTCATCATCATGGTGTAGCCATCCGGGCGTGCACCCACGACCGAGTTTGCTCCGTTCAGACCACCCGAACCGGGCTTGTTCACAACGACGACGGGCACGTCCAACACACCCTCGGCTGCGGCTGAGATAGCGCGAGCATAGGCATCCGTGCCACCGCCAGCCTTGTAGGGCACAACCAGGTTGATGGGGCGCTTGGGCCAATCCGCAGCCAGGCTGGCAGTCGCGGAAACGGTCAGGGCGATGGTGGCGACAACAGCGCCAATCAGAGTTCTGCGTTTCATGAGGGTCCTCCCTAATATGATCGCACTCACAATACGGGAGTTGCTCGATTGCAAAAAATGCAAAGATGTTTAATACTCTTGCAAAATACGAAAGCTTTGCAGATGAACATCAAGGCTCTTCGCGCCTTTCGCACCACCCTGTCCGAGGGATCCCTGACCGCCGCGTCCGAGATCATGCACCTGAGCCAGCCGGCGATCAGCCGGCTTATCTCGGGGCTTGAGGCAGAACTCAAGCTGACGTTGTTTGATCGCAGCGGGCGGGCGCTGACCCCAACGCCCGAGGGCATGTCGTTCTACCGCGAGGCTGGGCGCATTCTTGACAATCTCGACGAGGTGCCCCGCATCGCCGCCGAAATCCGAGCCGGTCGGTCCGAAAGCTTGCGGATCGTGACCATGCCGCGCATCGCACAGGCCGTGACCATTCCAGCAATTGCCCGGTTCATGAAAGAGTACCCCGAGGTCAATGTCAGCCTTGATGTGCGCAGCCGACGCGACGCTGGCAAGTGGCTGGCCGGACGCGCCTATGACATTGGGGTTGGTGCCCTGCCCGTTCAGCACCCCGGCATCCGCACCAAGGCGCTGATCCGGGTGCGAGGTCAGGCGGTTCTGCCTCTGGGTCATCCCCTGTCCGACCGCCCGGAAATCACTGCTGAAGATCTGATGGACGAACCTGTCATTCGCCTGATGCACGGGCTGTTGCTGCGTGAACAATTGGATGACATTTTCAGCTCGGCCGGCGTGTCCCCAAAGCAATCGGTCGAGGTTGCCTCCTCCCAGACCGCCTGCGGGTTGGTGGCTGCCGGGGCTGGCGTCACCATCGCGGATGAGTTGAGTGCTGCGGAAATCCGGCCCGGGCTTGTAGACCTTGTGCCGCTTAGTCCTGCGCGTTGGATGACCTTTGGCATTCTTGATCCAGTGGCGCAGAAATCGTTCAAGGCGCTGGAGGATTTCAAGGCGATCCTTTCGGAACATACCGCTACACTGGCCGAAAACAGCCCGACCCTGGCGGTCGCCTGAACATCGGAGCGCAACACGCATGTCATCCCTTTTGATCGTCTATCACTCGCGCACCGGCGGCAGTCGGCAGATGGCCGAAGCCGCTTATGACGCGGCCAAAGGGGAAACGCAGGCCGTTCTGAAAGAAGCAAGCCAGGCAGGGCCAGAGGATGTGCTGGCGGCCTCGGGCTATATCTTTTGCGCGCCTGAAAACCTGGCGACCGTGTCGGGGATCATGAAAGACTTCTTTGACCGCTGTTATTACCCGGTGCTGGGCCAGATCGAGGGGCGTGCATATTCCCAGATGATCTGCGCCGGATCAGACGGTCAGGGTGCCGTCCGCCAGATCGCCCGCATCGCCCAAGGCTGGCGGCTGAACGAGGTGCAGCCTGCGATCATCCTGTGCACCCACGCCCAAACCTCCGAGGCCATTTTGGCCCCGAAGGTTCTGAGCAACGATCAGCTCGCCCCGTGCCGCGACCTGGGTCAGGCGCTTGGCGCGGGGCTCAGCATGGGGGTGTTCTGATCGCTCACTCGGCGGCGGCGACGTCAGGCTTGACCCAATCGTCCCAATCCGTCCCTGCGGTGTAGATTGGCCCAGTCCAGTTGAATGGCACCTGGTGGATGATGGTGTCATCCCCATTGATCAGCAGCACGAAGTATCCCGGCTCCATCGGAGCGCCCTGCAGAAATTCGGCCTCACTCAGGTCAGGCAGCGACTGGTTGCCGGTCGACGGCACGCTGGCAAATTGAACCCCGGCATATCGCCCATGGATCGGCGCGTGGACATGGCCAAAGTGGAGATAGTCGATGCGATCTGCGAACTCTTCAAGCAGCGCACGGAAACCGGGCCGATCCTCGGCCACCAGAGCGATCTTGTCTTCGGCAGGCAGGCCGATCTCCATGGGATTGTGATGCAGGAATATGCGCGAGCGATCACATTCTTCAAGCTCGGCCCGCAGCCAATCGCGGCGCTTGGCGCAGAAATGACCGGCATGGGTCTTGTCGCCGACGCTATCGAGAAAGATCAGGCGGACCCCATCAAGCGTTTCGGCATGATTGACGAAGCCATTGGCATCTATCGAGTGATCTGCAAAGACCTTGCGGAATGTGGCGCGGTCATCGTGATTGCCGATCATCAGCCGCACGGGCACAGGTGCCCCGGTAACCGCTGCCTTGAGCGCTTCATAAGCGCCCTCTTCACCCCAATGGGTCAGATCGCCAGTGATGATGATGCGGGCGGCGTCAGGGTGGTTTTCCCCTACATCAGCCAGGGCGCGGGCGAAGCGGCTGTGCGGATCAAGCCCGCCCATCTCTTCGCCGGGAAGGGTCAGGTGGATGTCCGAGATATGGATGAGTTTCATGGAATGTCCTGAAATTGAAACGGTCGCCCGCAAAATCACGGGCGACCGAAGATCGGGTTAGCCGTTGGGCAGCAGGTCGGCGACTTCTTCGACCATCTCTTGCTGCAGCTCTTTCATGTCGGTGGCGTCACCGGTCACAATCCGTTCGATCCCGTCATAAATCACCTGGGTGATGGCCAGACCGTTGTCCCCCGGATAAGCCAGCCAGTCGCGCAGCAGCGGCAGCTGATCGACAGCGGTCTGCTTGTTGGGGTTCTGGTCATAGAAGTCGGCCAGGATCACCTCGTTCGCGGCCTTGTTGGGCGGCATGTAACCGGTGGTTTTGGCAACCTCGGCGGCGCCCTCACCGCTGGTGATGAATTTGAGCCAGGTCCAGGCCGCTTCCTGTACCTTTGGGTCATCCGAGGTCGAGGTCAGCATCGCCGCGTTTCCGCCCGCAGGCAGACCCTTGGGGGTTTCGCCCATGCCGGGGAACGGGCCGGTCTTCAGCACGAACTCACCTTGCGAACGTTCGACTGCACCAAGCGCCGACGTCGACCAGAACATCATGCCGATTTCACCCGCCGAGAACGAGGCCAGCGCTGCCTTCCATTCCAGGTTCTGCATCTCGCATTTGGTAAAGATCTCTTGCATCTGCTCCAACGCAGCCAAGGCTTCGGGGCTGTCGAGCGTGACGCGACCGTTGTCCACGATGGCCTCATCCTGGCTCCACATCAGGGCCTGCATGAACCAGTTGCCCGTGATGTTCCAACCCCAGAAGATCGGGTTTTTGGTACCGCTGGCTTTCATGGTTTCACAAGCGGCAATCACCTCGTCCCAGGTGGTCGGCATCTTGTCGATCCCGGCCCCTGCCAGGATGTCCATGTTGTAGTACCCAACCGGCAGCGAGACCGAGAACGGCAGACCGTGGACGTTATCGCCAAAAGTCGACAGCGACAGCATCGCGTCATGATAGCCTTCTTTGGCAAAGTCGGCTTCCTTCTCGATGAAGGGCTCCAGCGACTGCGCGATGCCTTTGTCCACCAGGATCTGCTGGCGGTTCAGGCCCTGCATGGTCACGTCAGGTAAATTGCCCGAAACAGATTCACGCAGGATGGTGTTGGTGCCGTCCTCATAGGATTCGTAAGTGGCGCGGAACTTGATCTCGATATCCGGGTGCGCCTTTTCAAAGGCGGGCATCATCGCCTCGTACGTCACATCGAACAGGTGGCTGTAGGGATAGGCGAACTCGACCGTGACTTTGTCTTGGGCGAAGGCGGCGCTGGCGGTCAGGGCCAGGGCCATTGCGGTGGCAGTCAGTTTCATGAAAGATGTCCTCTCTTGCCGGGTCTTGGAGCCAGAAGTTTGCAGACGGGCGGCTCCGGGGTTCATCCCTTTTGGGATCTTGGGTTGGGCGTGTCCTTGATTGGGCACGCCCGGTTTCATTTCATGCCGCTCAGCGTGATCCCCTCGATGAAGCGTTTCTGAGCGATCAAAAAGGCAACGATCAGCGGCGTGACGATTACGGTGGCGGTGGCCATCATCGGACCAAAGAAACTGCCGTCCCCGTCGCCTTTGAATTCGCGCAGGCCCAGCGGCGGGGTGAACAGATCGCGGTTGCCGGTCACAACGATGCGCGGCCAAAAGTAGTCATTCCAATGAGCGACGATGGAAAAGATGGCAAAGGCCAGAAGCGCCGGGATCGCTGTGGGCAGCATGACGCGCCAGACAATCGCGAACTCTCCCATCCCGTCCATCCGCGCAGCGTCGATCAGGTCATCCGGCACGGTCATAAAGAACTGCCGCATCAGGAAAGTCCCAAAGGCGGAAATCGTCCAGGGCACCACCAGCGCCGCGTAGGTGTTGGTCAGCCCCAGCTTGGCCAGCAGGATGTAAAGCGGCAATGCAATGGCATGCACCGGGATCAGCAGGCAAAAGAGCACCAGCCCAAACACCGCCTCGCGTCCCCAGAATTTCAGCTTGGCAAGCGCATAGGCCGCAGGCAGCGCCACCACGACCTGCAACAAAAAGATCGACACGGTGACGATCACGCCGTTGAGCAGATAGCGCAGCAGCGGCGCCTCGGTGAAGGCTTTGCTGTAATTGAAAACCACCGGGTGCATGGAACACTCCACCTCGGCCTCGGCCATCAATGCGTCGCGGATCTGTCGCTCGCTTTGGCCGGGGAACCGATCCGCAGCAGCGGCAATGTCATCGCGGCTGGGATCACGCAGGGCAACGCAGCGCGGATCAATCATCAGCTCTTGCCGACCGAAAAAGCCCCCTTCGCCCCGGTCAATCTCTCCCGGGGATTTGAACGAATAGCTGACCATCATGTAGAATGGCGCGATGACGACGATCACACCCAGGATCAGGATCAGATGTTTCCACCAGTCACGGGTCATCAGTAGTGCACCTTTCGCTCGACCAGCCAGCGCTGGATCAGGGTGAGGAACATGACAAAGATCAGGAACAGAACGGTGATGGCCGAGCCGATGCCGATCAGGTTCTGCTGCACGCCCTTTTCGAAAATGGCGAACATCATCACGTAGGTGGATTTGTTAGGACCGCCGCCTTGGGGCCAGAACGCCTCGATCGTGTCGAACACCTGAAAGGCGCGGATGCAGCTGATGGTGACGACAAAGACGGTGGTGGGGCCAAGGGCGGGCCAGGTCACCAAACGGAACCGCTCCCACGCGGATTTGGCGCCGTCCATTTCCGCCGCGTGATACAGCTCGCGGTGCACGCCGGTCAGGCCCGCAAGGTAAAGCACCATGTTAAAGCCAAAGCCTTGCCAGATACCGATGAAGCAGACCACCCAGATGGCATAGCGCTTGTCGCCCAGCCAGACCGGAAATCCATCGGCGCAGCCCGTGGCCATGAAAGGCCAAATCGCCTCGATCACTGTGCCGCAGCCCATTTCAAGCGTTTGGTTGATCATGCCAATCGACGGGTGCAGCATGAACTCCCACGCGATCGCCATCGCCAGCAGGGTTGCCATCACCGGCAGGAAATAGATGGTCTTGTAAATCTCGCGGAACCGACCAAGCGAGTTGATCAGCAACGCTGCACCCAACCCCAAACCCACCGAAATCGGGACCACCGTCACCACATAGGTGAACGTCGCGATGAACATCTTTTCATAGGTCGAGCGCGAAAACAGCCGGTCATAGTTCTTGGTGCCAATCCAGTCGAAACCGTCGTTGCCAAGCGAGTAATTGGTGAAGGACAAGACCAGCGCGACCATCACCGGCAGCAACAGGATCGCCACCATTAGGACCAGAGCAGGCGCCGTCAGCGACCAGGCCGCGCGACATTCCTGCGCCTGCGTGTTGTTCGTGATCCCGGGGGGCGTTGTGTCGATGACCGCCATGTTATGCCACCTCTGTCGCAGAACGGGGGGCGACCTGAATGCCGCGTACGCGGTGGCCATTTCCGTCAAACACCAGCGCTGCCAAAGCATCAAACCCAAGGCTCACAGGGGCACCCACACGCAAAAATGCGCGCTGTGACGGTGTGGCCCGCAGCGTGACCCGGTTCTCCAACCCCGGAATGTCGACTTGCACAAACACTTCGGAGCCCAGGTTTTCAGAATGCGCCACCGTGCCGCGCAGAACTGCATTTTCGGTCGCCAGATGCAGCGCTTCGGGCCGCAACCCTAACGACACGGCCCCGTCGATCCGGCCCGTGCCACGCAGGCCCAAGCCCTGCTCGAACAGAGACAGTTGGCCATCGGTTCCGTAGGTCAGCGGCAGGATGTTGATCTTGGGGGAGCCGATGAATTCGGCCACTTCGATGGTGTCAGGGTCATCATAAACCGCCTCGGGGGTGTCACATTGCAGGATGCGCCCCCCCATCATGACAGCAATCCGGTCGGACATTGTCATCGCCTCGACCTGATCATGGGTGACATAGATGAAGGTTGCGTTCAGGCTGCGGTGCAGTTGAGCGATCTCAACCCGCGTCTGCACGCGCAGCTTGGCATCCAGGTTCGACAGCGGCTCATCCAACAGGAACGCCGCCGGGTCCCTCACCAGTGCCCGACCAAGCGCGACACGTTGGCGTTGCCCGCCAGACAGCTGCCCCGGTTTGCGATCCAACAGATGCGCGATCTCCAACCTTTCAGCGGCAGTGAGAATATCCTGCGAAATCGTATCCGCCTGAATCCGCGCACCCGGCATTAACCGCCCCACCAACGGCAGGCGCTGTGTGGCTGTTAACCGCCGCATCCTCAGCGGCACTGCGATGTTCTCGGCCACGCTCAGGTGCGGGTAAAGCGCATAGGATTGAAACACCATCGACAGGTTGCGATCCGCCGCCCGCAGGCCCGCGACCGAGCGATCCGCAATCTTGATATCGCCCGAGGTCTGTTCCTCGAGTCCCGCAATGATCCGCAACAGTGTGGACTTGCCGCAACCCGAGGGGCCGACCAGCGAAACGAATTCTCCATCTGCCACATCCAGCGAGACGCCTTTAAGCACCTCGACGTCGTCAAACCGTTTGGTGAGGTTTTCTATGTTCAACCCGGCCACTGTGATTCCCCCAGTTGTTTGAGGGTTGTTTAGTCAAACGGGCCTTCACTTTTGTGACGTCATATTAGTGAGACTAATGGTCAATAAGGCTGGTTCCGAAAAGGGGACTTCAATGCGCGCCAATCACCATCAATTCGTCGCGTTTGCCTATGTCGTGCGTGAAGGTAGCTTTTCGGCCGCGGCAACACGGTTGGGCGTGACGCAATCGGCAGTGACACAGCATGTGGCCAAGTTGGAAAAGCAGGTGGGCACACCGCTTTTGCTGCGCAGCCGGGACGGGGTATCGCTGACCCGCACGGGGCGGGAATTCTATGATCTGGCCGACCGGCTGGTGGCGCTCGAAGGGACGATCTCGGAACGGTTGCAGGGGTTCGAAGCGATGGCGCGCGGGCACATCAAGGTCATCGCAAACGCCCCTCTGCCCGCCCTCAAGGCGATCAGCCAGTTTCACCGCGCCCATCCAAACGTCGAAATCGACTTTGCGTTGCACGCCTGGACTACGGCCTCGCGGCTGCTGCGCGAACGGCGGGCGGACGTTGGGCTCATCACGGATCCGCCACAAGCTGATGATTGGGACAAGGTGGTGGTGCAAAAGGTGCGGTATGCGGCCTACCTACTGCCGGATTCGCATTTTGCAGCGCGTGAGGCTCTGTCCCTGACCGAATTGGCTGCTGAGACGGTCATCCTGCCCGAAACGGGGTCGTTGACCGAGCGGGTGGTGCGCGAGGCCCAAGACCGATCCGGTGTCGTGTTCCCCCGGACCATCCGTATGACCACCTTTCCGCTGATGTGCGAAGCCGTGCTGCAAGGCGCAGGCATCGCCATTTTCCTGAGCAACAGCGGGTTGATCTCGCGCGGATTGGTCGAGGTCCCGATCGTCGAGATGTCAAAGACCCACGAAACCGCCATCGTCGCCCCCAAGGACCGCGCACGCATGCGATTGGTGGCGGCCTTCATCGACATCGCAGCAGCCTCGGCATTGGACTAGAGCCACGGAGCACTCCCGCCCGTCGTCAATGCCCCTTGCGGGACATCTCCTCCCGTTGGGCCAGGCTCACACGGGCTTTGCCCGTGTGAGCCTGGCCCCCCTGCCGTCCGCAGGACGCAAGGCCGACAGGCCGCGCAGTTTGGACGCGTATCAGGGGTAACTTAGCCGAACATCCGCTTTTTGCGCGCTCGGGTCTCTGCCGTCGCCTCGGGCGAACCATCGTGGAACGTGCCAAACCACCGATCCCAGGGCATCTCCTGATTGCCGTAGTTGCACTCGTAGTACCGGTGATGCAGCTGGTGATAAAAGGTGCCCAAGACCAGCTTGCGCTTGTCCTTGATCAGAAGATCCTCGTAACCGGTATGACTCATCGCCGCGCCAGGCCCCTGGAACACGATGTGGAAATACAGATGGATCGGGTGCGACGCGACAACCCAGTGAACGCACAGCGTGGTCAGATAGATAAAGTGTTCGACCGGGTGCATTGAGAACCCCGACCACGGGCCAATGTTAACATTGCGGTGGTGCAGGCTGTGAACCCGCTTGTACAGGAACGGCTGATGCAACAGGCGGTGCACCCAGTAGAAGTGGAACGCGGACCACATCGGGATGATCACCAGCCAGGCCAGGAACCACACCGGGTTTTCTGCAAAAGTGATCACGGGCGCATAGCCGTTTGCCATCAACCACATGGTGACCACCTGAAACCCGGTCAGTTGGAACACGCCGGACCCCAGCGACCAGAACATATTGTCCTTCACCTGATCGCTGAAATCCCACAGCTTGTTGTTCTTACCCTGATCCCTGCGCTCAAACTTGAGCTTCTTGCCCTGCCCTTTGCGGATGTAGAAATACCAGTGCAGGCCGCCAGCCACGGCAAAGATCATCACGAAGTTGATGACATAGATCTGGGCAATCCAGCCAAAGGCAAAGCTCTGCGCGGTTTCCAGCGAGGGGTAGAAGAAATACCACAACGCCACGGCCAGGATCACCATCATCACCCGCTCGCTGAGCGTCAGCCAGTTGCGCGCAAGCCAACCGATCAGAAAGGCCGGGTTGGGCGGCCATTGAAAGATGGATGGGTTCTGCAACGGCAGATCCGGGTGATAGTTCCACTCTCGGCTCATATCCTCCATCTGTTCGCCCGATAAGGGGGCGGGGGTCGGGGCGGTGTTAGCCATCTGGTCCAGGCTGGGTGTCGTATCGGTCATTTTGGCATCTCCTCTTTGGCCAAAACATCAGATTTCGCGCGATAGAAGCGCGTCTTCGAACGGGTAGCGCGAAAGACAGATCGCGCCGGTGTCAGTGATGAGGTATTGGTCTTCCAGCTTGACGCCTTCGTATCCGCCAAGCTTGCCGACATAGCTTTCGACGCAGATGACCATTCCGGACTCCAGTTCACCGTCATATTGGAACTGCGCGTCCGCGGGGTAGTAGATCACCGGGTATTCGTCGGCCATGCCTAGCCCATGCATCATGCAGGGATAGGTCTGGTCGTTGTATCCGTCGGGCTGGCGATAACGCTGCGCAATCAGCTCGGTGAACGAGATACCGGGACGCAGCAGAGCGCCGTTATGCATCACCTCGTTGTGGGCATATTGATATAGGCGGCACTGCTCCTCCGTCGGACGTCCAGGCCCACAATGATAAGCGCGGCTGATGTCAGCGCCATAGCTCCACGGACCGACCATCCCGCAGTCGAACACCACCAGATCACCTGCACGAATGGTGCGGCTGCTGGCCTCTTGCTGCCAGGGGTTGGTGCGTTCACCAGACGCCAGCAGGCGATAGTCGATCCATTCTCCGCCGCCTTCGATATTGGCGGCCCACATGTGGGACCACAGTTCCTGCTCGGTGATGCCGTTAACCAGATTATTCCGCATCCGGGTCATGCCATCCTCGGCCACCGCAATCGTCTGGTTCATGCACAGGATTTCTTCGGGGCTTTTGATTTTTCGGGCGTGGGCCAAAGCCTCTCCCGCATCAACCAGGGTCAAACCGGCCTGTTCCAGCGCCATGTGAGGCAGGGGCGCGGTGCGTTCGACACCCACTCGGGTCTCGCCGCCGCAGTGTTCATCCACCAGTGCCTTCATCTGCGCGGCCCATTTGGTGCACCACTCCTGATGCCGATAGCCCGCGAACATATAGGACAGCGGCAGCAGGTCATCGCGGATCTCGTCGATGGTTTCCAGCTGCACGCCGGTTTCCCGACCCGGCTCGCTGTCGAAATAAATCACTGGTCCCTCGGCTGGCAAAAACAAATAGCCCGCATGAATATGCATCTGAAACAGCGTGCAGTTGCGCACCCCCGTCGCATAGCGGATCGACAGCGGATCGGTCAGGATCACCGCCGCTAGCCCATGTGCTTTCATCTGCTCACGCAGCCGGTTCTGGCGATACCGCCGCATCCGGGGCACGTCGATCATGCCTTCGGTATCCGTCAGCTGCATGGGCGGCGTTTTCCACGCGGCCTGTTCCAGCGTCAGAGGCTGCGGCTTGGCAGCAAAGGCACGCGTATAGTCTGTGGCGTCATTCATGGCGCGCTGATTGTCCCTGGCTGGGGGCCGTCTGGCCGGTCTTGCGGTAGAGGGTGCGATAGGTTGAGCGCAGCTCGCCCCGGTCGATGTAGCAACCGCGAAGGTGGCGTTGGCCGCTGTCTGCGGAATAGGCCGCGCGGCCATGCACGATGCGATGATTGTCAAAGATGATGCATTCGCCCGCGTTCAGGCGGAACTGCACCAGATATTCGGGCCGTCTGAGCCAGCGCATGAAGCGGACAAAGGCGGGATAGTAGCGGTCCAGCAGCTCTTGCGGCATGTCGAACACATCAGCCATATGCTGCGAGACAGTCAGGCCCGAGACCGCGCCACCCACATCCAACTCGATCACCCGCTGCCGCGCGCGCCAGTCAAAAGCGTCATGCTCGTAATAGAAAGGGGCCGTCACAGTGGCGAGGAGTTCAAACTCGTCAGGATACCGTTTTCGGAAATCCTCGGCCGCAGCTGCACCATCCAGAAAAAGGCTGTCGCCGCCCTCAACCGAGTTGGCACGGCAATGCAGGAACTGCACGCCCGGCGGGGTTTCCTCGGCAGGGGTGTCTGTGTGCAACTCAAGCTCAGCAGCCGTAAAGGCCAAATTTACCGGACCAACATGCACCTGCACGTCAAAGTACGACCCTGTCACCGACGGCCGAACGTCACCCAACAGGTTTGCCAGATCGGTCAGGGCCTGGTCGCTGTCTTCCAATCCCTCAACGATGGCGACACCGTCTTCGATCAGGGCAGGGGCCCAGTCACAACGGATTTGGTCCCGATCCAGATCAGCGCGATCAAACCGCTTAAATGCCTTGTCCGAGCGCCATAGTGCACGGGGAATGGACGCAGGATCCGTCCGCGGCGCACCCCTGGCGCAACCCATCAGCCAATCCAGACTATAGCGGCTCTGATGATCCTCGCCCTGCCAGTCCACCACCAATGCCTCGCCGTCTGCCCATGCGGTGGCGATCACCGGGTCACCATCCAACGCGCAGATGTCAAACACCCGCTCGCGGGTCTCGGCGTCGAACGAGCTGGCGCAGTTGTCGCGCAGCCAGAAGGCGTTGAAATATGCCTCGCCATCCGGCAACGCGACCCGCAGGCCGGTGTCTGTCAGGGTGACGCTCATTGATGAAGGGTGCTCCACTTGTCGAGCGCCGCGCGCAGCTTGTCCTCTTCGCCGGGCAACATGCCAACCGTATGTGCCTCATCCGGGAACGCCCCGGACTGCACGTCGGTTCGGAACCCGGTCAACGCCTTGTCACGCTCGGCGGCCAGTTGTTTGCGGATCGACAATACATCGCCCCAGGCTTTGGCATGACGCGGCGGGTTTTCAACGTCGCCACAGATGTCCTCCATGAAGGAAAAGATGATGTCACCGCCCGTGCCCGCACCAATCGAATGGGTCAGAAGCGAGGTCTTGTGATTGATCGCCTGCAGCGCCTCAACCGCGACACATTCAACCTCGACCGCTACCGCGCCTGCATCCTCGTACCGGCGCATCCAGTCGAGCAGTTTCATTGCCTCCTCAGCTGTCTTGCCAAAGGTCTTCAAGCCCCCTGTTAGGGTCGATTTACGCGGCACCAGGCCCACATGGCCTTGCACCGCCAGCCCCTCGTTCGCGATGAGTTCGACAATGCCCATACCACGCGGGGTAAAGACCGCATCAGCGCCTTTCTCGGCCGCTTTCAACGCCGCCGTCAGGCATTCCTGCGGTTCGAAATACTGGCACATGGTCTGGCTGGACGTGATGAAGGTATGCGGTGCGCCCGCACGGACGGCATCATAGTCCAGATCGGAGATGGTGATCATGTCGATCCCCATCTCTTCGCAGGCGCGCGCCTCATCCTCGCTGAGGGCCGAGACCTGAGTCATCTTTTTGCCAGCCGCCTTGTTGCGTCGCAAACAGTCGACGGTCAGGTTGCGACGGGCAGGTTTGCCGCCGTAGGTATAGATGTTCTTCATGCCTCTTCGCCCATGGCTGCCAGGTAGATGTCGTGGAAATGACGCATCGCATGTTCCGAGATGTCGTGCGCGTCCGGATCAGTGACGTACCAGCCCTGCTTGAACCCCCGCTGATGCATGCCGCGTTGCACGTTTTCACACAGCTCGCGATCCTCGACCGACACGACATTGGTCGACCACTCTGCCCGCTCGGCGGAGCGCGCCGCCATGTCAGGATCAGTAGGCTCAGGCGGGATCAGCGAGATCGAACGCCGCTCGGTCAGGTCCGGTGTGACCGGATCAAACCGCGAGGCATAGAACCCGCGCGCGCCGGGGAATTGGCCAAAGATGGTGTTGGGGAACAGGAACCAGAACTGCCCGTCCAGGACGTCATGCTCCAGATCCAGCCGAAACGCCTCATTCTGGGCTTTGCGGGCCGTGGGTGCATGTTGATAGGTGTAGTTTTGGTACAGTTCAAACCGGTTCTCGGCGATGTTCATCATGTCGTCAAACGAATGATGCGCCGGGCCGCAGTGGTGACATTCAAGATAGTTATCCAGCATCACTTTCCAGTTCGATTTGCAGGTGTAGGTGTGGCCGTAGGCGCTGTCACCCTCGATCACCAGCGTAGGCAGTTCCGGGATGCGGTCCAACATCTGCGCATCAAGACCCGGAGCAAACTCGGCCAGGCTGGGCGCGTCATCGTCCAGGTTCACAAACAGGAATCCGGCCAATGATTCGACCCTAACATGCGATAAACAGACTTCAGACCGCGCCGGAGCATCTGTTCCATCCCGTTTGGGCATCCCGCGCAGGTTGCCATCCAACCCGAATGTCCATGCATGATAGGGACAGGTCAGAACCGCCTTTTTCCCGTTCCCCTCGACCAGTTGATGCCCCCGATGCGGACAGACGTTGTAGAACGCGCGTACCTCACCCTCGCGGTCGCGCACCAGAAAGATGTTCTGGTCAAACAGCGACAACGTTATGTAAGCGCCCGGCTCTGACAGCTGCGTTTCGTGCCCAGCCAACTGCCAGCTGCTCAACACTAGTTCACGGTCAGCTTCAAGCGATTGGACAGACGTATAGTATCGGGCGGCGAGGGTGCGCGCCCGGGGGTTGGCGGTATCCAACATGGGATGTCCTTTCTGGCTTGGCGGCTAACGCCGCTTAGCTCGCGTAGTCAGACCCTTCTGCGTCCAGGATCGCTTTCATTTCGCGCATGTGCGCTTCGGCCTGGCTTGGATAATCCTCAAGCTCTTGCGCGGTTTTCTCGGCGATCTCGTCGCTGAGCACCCGCAGCTTTTGGCCGGTTTGCAAGGCTCGGATATAGGTCTCGGCCGCGCGCTCAAAATAGTAGAGCCGGTTGAACGCGTCCGCCGCGTCACTGCCAATCACCAGAACCCCATGGTTGCCCATGATCATGACCTTTTTCTTGGGGTCGTTCAGCATTGTGGCGCAGCGCTCACCTTCGCTCTCAAAAGCCAGCCCGCCGAACTCGTCATCAATCACGTAGCGATTGTAGAAGGTGGCGGTGTTCTGATCGATCGGGAGGATGTTGCTGTCCGCCAACGAGGCCAGAACGGTGGCGTGGATCGAATGCACGTGCATCACACAACGCGCATGCGGGCAGTGACGGTGGATCGAACCGTGCAGGCCCCAAGCAGTCGGGTCCGGCGCGCCTGGCATGTCCATTGTGTTCGGATCATTTGCATCCAGCAGCAACAGGTTCGATGCCTTCACACGACTGAAGTGCATCTGGTTCGGGTTCATCAGGAACTGCGTGCCGTCGTCGTTCACGGCCAGGCTGAAGTGGTTCGCCACCGCCTCGTGCATGTTCAGTTTGACGGTCCAGCGAAAGGCCGCCGCCATATCAACCCGCTCGGACCAGTGATCCATATTGGGTCGCAGATTTGTCACGCTCATCGCCGATTCTCCCTGATGCCGAGGCGGTTTCCCTAGGTGATCAAGAACCTGCATCCCGGACTTGCATTTGACCAACGAAAAAAACGAAGCTATCTCATTAGCGTTACTAATGACAGAGTTATACATATGCAGAAACCCCTCCCCCCTTTGGGCTGGCTTCGCACGTTCGAGGCCGCAGCGCGCCACCTGTCGTTCACCGGTGCTGCGCGCGATCTGAACATGACGCAAAGCGCGGTCAGCCAGCAGATCAAATCGCTTGAAGGACACCTGGGACGCCCGCTGTTTCATCGCCGTCCCCGGGCGCTGGAGCTGACGGAAACCGGGATCACCTATCTGCCGGTCGTGCGCGAGGCTTTTCGAACCCTGGTGCGGGGGACCCAAGCGGTGGTCGGGGATCAGGTGAATGCGGTGCAGGTGCAATCGAACATCACCTTTGCCGTGAATTGGCTTGCGCCAAAGCTGCCCCGGTTCCGCGCGCTGCATCCGGACGTTCAGTTGAACATCTTCACCGAGCTTTGGGAGCCGCGAGAAATGGCCGAAGGCGCCGCGGTTGAAATTCGCTATTCCCTGCGGCCAGCCGACACGGTCCGGACCGAGCTGTTGCGGACCGATCACTATTATCCGGTGTGCGCACCGGGGTACTCTGTGACGTTGGAAAACCTGCAGGACCAACCGCTCTATGATTGCTCGAACCTGTTGTCCAACTGGTCGAATTGGGCCGAAGATCAGGGTCTAATATGGGGAAATCCGCCAATCACATATGCCACGACGTATATGGTCAGCCTGTCGGTTGCGATGGCCAGAGGAGGGTTGTGTTTGGCACATGACACGATCGTACGCGGATTGATTGGCGAGAGCCGCTTAATTGCGCCCTTTGCGCATCGCGCGGTCATGCCTGAGGCTTACTATTTGCTGTTGTCACCCCAAGCGGAAGAAAACCCCGGTGCTATCGCCTTTACCAACTGGCTGAGATCCGAAATCGCGGCTGAAGTCGTTTCCTGATCCGCAAGCACTCCCGCCCGTTGTCGATGTTCCTGGCGGACCACCTCCTCCCGTTGGGCCGGGCAGGCGCGGGCAACGCCCGCGCCTGCCCGGCCCCCCGCCGTCCGCAGGACGCGTGACCGCAAGGTCGCGCCATTTGGAGATTGTTCAAACTAGCTTTTTGGGTCTGCTCGGCACCCAAGCGTACCCATCGGCACACAGAATATACGCCTCTCGCAGCCCATGTGGTTTGTCCGTTGCAACTTGCAAAACCGTGGCCCCAAAAGCCTCGGCCCGTTGCACGGCCTCATCCGGGTCGCTGTCATACAGGCGGATTTCCAATCCGGCCCCGCGTGGCGGGTTTTCCGGCAAAAGATTCAGCAACGGGTTCGCGTGATAAGTGCCATCGCTATGCAGCTGAAACACCTGGTTGCCATAGGTCACGATGGCGAAATCCGCTGTCACCTGATGACTGCACATCCCGAATACCTCCGCCAGAAAGGTGCATTCAGCCTGCACATCCCGCACCAACAGGTTCAGGCCGATCCCTCTCAGCGACCGTCCAAACGCATCGGCATCTACTGTTTCATAGTCCATGTCTTGCCCCCCTTCCGTCCCCCGATGAGAGCGAAAAGAGCGTCAACTCACAAGGGGATTTCCGACTGGATTGCGGCTCATTCCGGCAGCCGGTTTCCGTGTTCGTCGATCAACACCGCGCCATCCTCCTTGGCCCAAGGTGCGGGCGGCCTGCTGTCCAGCAGATCCAGGACTGCACCAGACGGGCGACAGAGCATTACGCCGTTGGCGCAGGCCACGATGGGGCGATTCACCAGAACCGGATGCGCCAGCATCGCATCAAGCAGTGCGGCGTCCGAAACGGACGGATCGAGCAACCCAAGCTCTTCGGCCGGGGATTTGCTTGTGCGCAAGGCTTGGCGCGGTGTGATGCCAGCTGCGGCAAACAACGCTTGCAACTGCGGGCGGGTCCAGCCGGTGTCCAAGTATTCGACAACGACCGGATCATAGCCTGCGTCGAGGATGATTTGCAGCACATTGCGAGAGGTGCCGCAGGCGGGGTTGTGATGAATAACGATTTTCATGGGACCCTATACCCGACCAGATG
Organism: Falsiruegeria mediterranea M17; assembly: GCF_900302455.1. Taxonomy (GTDB): domain Bacteria; phylum Pseudomonadota; class Alphaproteobacteria; order Rhodobacterales; family Rhodobacteraceae; genus Falsiruegeria; species Falsiruegeria mediterranea. The sequence goes on along the minus strand of NZ_ONZG01000001.1, from coordinate 604,881 downwards.
TAACCCTTTCATGATACCGCGACGGGAGGGGTTGCACAGGCGCTAACATTCGGGAAAGTTGAGCCATGGAACAGACAACTTTCCCCACCTGGCCCGAAGTGGCCCCCCGTTTGATCGCCGTCGCCGCCGGACGCGAGGCCGCCGACACCGTCATCACCGGTGGAACCTGGGTCAATGTGCATACGCGCGAAGCCCTACCTGATCATTCGATCGCAATCGCCGCAGGTCGGATCGCCTTTGTCGGTCCCGACGCCAGCCATTGCACCGGCCCCGATACGCAACTCATCGAGGCCAAAGGCCGTTACATGATCCCCGGCCTGTGCGACGGCCACATGCACATCGAAAGCGGCATGCTGACGCCCGCCGAGTTTGCTCGCGCCGTGATCCCTCATGGCACCACATCAATGTTCACCGACCCGCATGAGATCGCCAATGTGCTGGGTCTGGACGGTGTTCGCATGATGCATGACGAGGCGCTGATGCAACCCGTCAACATCTTTACCCAAATGCCGTCCTGCGCACCCTCGGCGCCGGGCCTGGAAACCACCGGCTATGAAATCAGCCCCGAGGATGTGGCCGAGGCGATGACCTGGCCCGGCATTATCGGCTTGGGCGAGATGATGAACTTTCCTGGCGTGTCAAACGCCGACCCCAAAATGCTAGCCGAGATTGCGGCGACGCAACGCGCAGGCAAGACTGTGGGCGGGCACTATGCCTCGCCCGATTTGGGCCCGGCCTTTGCGGCCTATGTCGCGGGTGGCCCTGCGGATGATCACGAAGGGACGTGTGAGGCGGATGCCATTGCCCGCGTGCGCCAGGGCATGCGGTCGATGATGCGACTGGGGTCTGCCTGGTATGACGTTGAAAGCCAGATCACAGCAGTAACGGAAAAGGGTCTGGATCCGCGCAACTTCATCCTGTGTACCGATGACTGCCATTCCGGCACGTTGGTCAATGACGGTCATATGAACCGGGTGGTGCGACACGCAATTGCTTGCGGCTGTGATCCGTTGATTGCGCTGCAGATGGCGACGATCAACACGGCTACTCACTTTGGATTGGAGCGCGAGATTGGTTCGATCACACCGGGGCGTCGGGCCGATGTTATCTTGACTTCCAACCTGACCGACCTGCCGATTGAAACCGTGATCGCACGCGGGAAAATCGTTGCTGAAAACGGCTCTATCAAAGTGGATTGTCCTCATTTCGACTGGCCCGACACTGCGCGCGGCACAGTGCATCTGGGTCATGAGTTGGGCGCCACGGACTTTGAAATCAAAGCGCCTGAAGGTGCCAATTCCGTCCGCGCCAATGTAATAGGTGTTGTGGAAAACCAGGCCCCGACCAAGGCGCTCAAGGCCGATCTTCCGGTGCGTGAGGGGCTAGTCGAAGGTGATGGAGAGACCTGCCAAATCGCACTAGTGGAACGACACCGGGCCACGGGCGGGGTGACCAACGCCTTTGTCTCGGGCTTTGGCTACCAGGGGCGCATGGCCATGGCATCGACCGTGGCGCATGACAGCCACCATATGATTGTCGTCGGGACAGACCGGGCGCAGATGGCACTTGCTGCGAACCGGCTGGCCGAGGTGGGCGGCGGCATCACCATTTGGCGAGACGGCGAAGAGCTGGCGCTGGTGGAACTGCCCATTGCCGGGCTCATGTCCGACAGCCCAGCCACGGACGTCGCCGCGAAAGCCGAGCAGATGGTTGCCGCCATGCAATCGTGCGGCTGTGACCTGAACAACGCATACATGCAGCATTCGCTGCTGGCCTTGGTGGTGATCCCGGAATTGCGGATATCGGACCTTGGCCTGATCGACGTGCGCACCTTTGAAAAGATTGACCTACTGGACCCACTTGAATGACAGAATACGCCACACCCGAAACCCTTGAACCAGAAAGCTTCACCGACCCTGCGCAAGCCGTCGAGCGGTTGATCGAGCTCTATGATCAGGCGACGGCTTTCCTCTGCCAGCGGTTTTCCGAAGCGATGGTTGAAGGCGCGCCAGAGCGTCATGTGCGTGCGTTCTATCCCGAGGTGCGGATCAAGACGACCAGCTATGCGCAGGTGGACAGCCGACTAAGCTACGGGCATGTGACAAATCCCGGCACCTATGCCACGACCATCACGCAGCCGCGTCTCTTCCGGTCTTACCTGACCCAGCAGATTGCGCTTTTGATCAAGAACCATGGCCAGCCGGTCACCATCGGCCCGTCAACGACGCCTATTCCAGTGCATTTTGCCGTTGCGGCCAACCCCGGACTGACGGTTCCGCAAGAAGGCGCTGCAGGGTTCACCCTACGCGATGTGTTCGACGTGCCGGACCTGAGCACCACCAACGATGATATCGTTAATGGCACCCATGTGCCCAGCAACGGCACCGGCCCACTTGCTCTGTTTACGGCACAGCGTATCGACTATTCGCTGGCGCGGCTGTCACACTACACGGCCACCGATCCGGACCATTTCCAGAACCATGTTTTGTTCACCAACTACCAGTTCTACGTGTCCGAATTCGAAGCCTATGCGCGCGCTCAGTTGGCCGATCCGAACAGCGGTTACATCAGCTTTGTCAGTACCGGCAACGTCGAGATCACGGATGCCGAAACGCCCATCGACACGCCCGCCAAACTGCCTCAGATGCCGACCTATCACCTGAAACGGGCGGATGGGTCGGGGATCACGCTGGTCAACATCGGCGTGGGGCCATCAAACGCCAAGACTGCGACAGACCACATCGCAGTCCTGCGACCGCACGCCTGGTTGATGGTGGGTCACTGCGCAGGTCTGCGAAACACACAGGCGCTTGGCGATTTCGTGCTGGCACATGCCTATCTGCGCGAAGATCACGTACTGGACGACGACCTGCCTGTGTGGGTGCCGATCCCAGCCTTGGCCGAGATTCAGATCGCGTTGGAACAGGCCGTGGCCGAAGTGACGGAACTCGCCGGATACGACCTGAAGCGGGTAATGCGCACCGGCACGGTTGCCACCATCGACAACCGCAACTGGGAACTGCGCGATCAGTCCGGTCCGGTTCAGCGCCTCAGCCAGTCACGCGCCATTGCGCTGGACATGGAAAGCGCCACGATTGCGGCCAATGGCTACAGATTCCGTGTTCCCTATGGCACGTTGCTGTGCGTTTCGGACAAACCGTTGCATGGCGAATTGAAGTTGCCGGGCATGGCATCCGAGTTCTATACAACCCAGGTCAGTCGTCATCTGGCCATCGGAATTCGCGCGATGGAGGCGCTGCGCGGGATGCCTCTGGAGCGCCTACACAGCCGGAAATTGCGCTCGTTTGACGAAACCGCCTTCCTCTGAGCGCAAAAAACCGCCGAAAACCCCATATTTTCTTGGTTTTCGGTGCTACTATTCGTTGTGTTACCTCACAATATCCAGTTAGAGTTACGCGATGAGGCCCAACTGATCGGGCACAGTAAGGAGACCAAGAAATGGCAAAGCCTATGACCAAAACTCAGCTCGTGGCAGCACTGGCCGAGGAAATGGGTACAGATAAAAAAGCCGCTGGCGCAGCACTCGACGCTATCACCGGCCTGATCACCCGCGAAGTTTCCGGCGGTGGCGCCGTGACCCTGCCAGGCGTGGGCAAGATCTATTGCCGTGAGCGTCCAGAGCGTATGGTGCGTAACCCTGCCACTGGCGAACAGTTCAAGAAAGAAGCCGACAAGGTCGTGAAAATGACCATCGCCAAAGCGCTGAAAGACAGCGTGAACGGCTGATCGGATCCTCTTGATCTGAACGAATTGGGGTCGCCAGCTGGCGGCCCTTTTTCGTTGTCGCTTCGTCAGGGTTTGGCGCCCTGGAACTGCACAGCTCAATAGGCTTGCATTCTGTTATGTTATAACATAATTGTCATTGCCGTAGGTAGATTTGGCAATCCTTTCGCAACCGAACTCTCGAATTAAGGACCACGCAGATGAACGACTCCCGCCTTCCTGTTACTGTCCTGTCCGGCTTTTTGGGCGCAGGCAAAACAACGTTGTTGAACCGGGTTCTGAACAATCGTGACGGGCGCAGGGTTGCCGTCATCGTCAACGACATGTCCGAGGTAAACATCGACGCCGATCTCGTGCGCGCAGACACTGAACTCTCGCGAACCGATGAGACGCTGGTAGAGATGTCGAACGGTTGCATCTGCTGCACCCTGCGCGACGACCTGCTGGACGAGGTGCGGCGCCTCGCTGGCGAAGGGCGTTTCGACTATCTTCTGATTGAATCAACCGGCATATCAGAACCCCTGCCCGTCGCCGCCACCTTTGATTTCCGCGACGAGTTTGGCCAGAGCCTGTCCGACGTCTCGCGCCTGGACACGATGGTGACCGTAGTTGATGCCGTGAACCTGCTCGAAGATTACTCCAGCCACGATTTCCTAAGTGACCGCGGCGAGACCATGGGCGAAGAAGACGAGCGCACATTGGTTCACCTTCTCACTGACCAAATCGAGTTCGCTGATGTCGTAATCCTGAACAAGGTGGTGGATGCCGGACCTGAGCGTGTGGATGTCGCCCGCAAAATTATCCGCAGCCTCAACGCAGACGCCAAGATCATCGAAACGAACCAGTCTGACGTGCCTGCAGGTGAAATTCTGGATACTGGCCTGTTTGATTTCGAAAAGGCACATGAACATCCGATGTGGGCAAAAGAGCTCTACGGTTTTGCCGATCACGTCCCCGAAACCGAAGAATACGGCGTCACCAGTTTTGTCTACCGGGCCCGCCAACCCTTTATTCCAGAAAAGGTTCTGGATGTTTTGAATGGAAAGCTATCTGGCGTCATTCGCGCCAAGGGCCATTTCTGGATCGCAACCCGGCCCGATTGGGTCGCAGAATTCTCTCTTGCCGGAGCGTTGTCGTCGATCCAGCCGCTTGGCACCTGGTGGGCCACCGTTCCCGAAGACCGACGGCCCGACCATGAAAGCGCACGTGCCTATATGCAGGCCCATTGGCAGGAACCTTGGGGGGATCGCCGCCAAGAGATCGTGTTCATCGGCAGCGGCATCGACTGGCCCGCACTCAAGGCCAGGCTCGACGGGGCCCTATTGCCCGCCATCGCCGCGACCGGGCCTCATGACCTTCCCGATTTGTCAGATCCCTTCCCGATCTGGCGCCGGAGCGAGGCCGCAGCATGAATGTCATCCGCGAAATCGGAACAGACATCGCATCCCGCGTTGGCATAACGGAAACGCCCGAGGGTCTGGTCGAGCTGAGAAAACCCAAAATTGGTGGCGTGATCTGGCAGCGCAACCCGACGTCGCAATTTCAATCTTGGATCAACACGCTTGATCCAAAGCAATTGCCCAAAACCAGGGTCGTTCTGCGTCCACATGCGGCACGCGATGCAATGCACAAGGTGTGCGAGGTGTCTGGCACCCCAGACTGCTCTGAACGCAATGTGCTGGTTGATGATGTGGCCGCGATGGCGGATGTTTTTGCCAATCTCATGGGTGCGAATTGGCTGCGCCTGCGTCTGGATGCTGTGACAACAAATGCCTGCCGACGGTTCCACATCGATGCCGTCACAGCCCGTTTGGTCTGCACCTATCGCGGAACCGGCACGCAATACGGGATCTTGGGGGACGCGGACGAGCCGGATCACATTTTCACCGCACCAACTGGCGCCCCGATCCTGCTGCGCGGAACGCTTTGGCCCGATCAATCGAAATCACGCCTCGTTCACCGCTCTCCACCGATCGAAGGGACCGGGGAAGCGCGACTGTTGCTTGTTCTTGATCCGGTCGACGAACCGGAAAATGAACCGGATCACCAGTATTTGCATTGATGGGAAGGGGGATGTCTTAACGATTCATTCTGGGCATCCTCCTGCAATGCCTGATCTATTGTATCAACACATACTAACGCACTTGCATGCCTGTGTGATTTGATGAACTGTCCCCTCGCTGCGTGAGGGAGAGGGACAGCATCATGGATATGCGTGCCGTTGTCATGGGGCTAGCCTTTGCATTCATGTGGTCGTCGGCCTTTACGTCGGCGCGGATCATCGTTGCGGATGCCTCGCCCCTGTTTTCCCTGGCTCTGCGATTTCTGATTTCCGGCGTGTTGGGTGTGCTGATCGCGCGCGCCATGGGGCAAAGCTGGCGGCTGACCCGGCCGCAGCTGTTTGCGACGATCATGTTCGGGATATGCCAGAATGCCCTGTATTTGGGTCTGAACTTCTATGCGATGCAAACGATCGAGGCTTCGGTCGCGGCCATCATTGCCTCGACCATGCCGCTGATGGTGGCACTGGCGAATTGGCTGATCTTCAAGGAACGGTTGCGCCCTCTTGGTCTGATCGGTCTACTCATGGGATTTGGCGGCGTGGCACTGATCATGGGCGCGCGGATATCGGGCGGCATCGACATGTTTGGCCTGATGCTCTGCGTATTGGGCGCACTGGCGCTAACCTTTGCCACCCTTTCGGTGCGCGGGGCGACCTCGGGCGGGAACTTCATGATGGTAGTCGGGTTGCAGATGCTTGTAGGCTCGGCCGTCTTGTTTGTTGCCGCCCCGGTGTTTGAAACGATTTACATCAACCCGACGATGCCTTTCCTGCTGGCTTTTGCCTATACCACGCTGGTTCCGGGGCTTGCTGCGACGCTGATCTGGTTCCTGCTGCTGGATCGGATCGGGGCCATTCGCGCCTCAACCTTTCACTTCTTGAACCCGGCGTTCGGCGTTGCTGTGGCCGCAGCTTTGCTGGGTGAAAGTCTGGGGGTACTCGACGGCCTTGGCGTGGCGATCACAACGCTTGGCATTCTCGCGGTACAGCTGGCACGCCAGCCCGCTTCAAAGCGCGCCTAACTCAAAAACTCTTCGATCGCACTGACGATCTTGCCCGAGTCGGGACGGATCGCCGATCCAAACGTTGCGGCGACAGAGCCATCAGGTGCAACCAAGACTTTGTTAAAGTTCCATCGCGGCACAAATCCTGTGTCCTCTTTGACCTGACGATAGAACGGATGTGCCGATGAACCGCGAACCGATGTGATGTCGGTCATCGGAACATCCAGGCCGTAGTTCATTTCGCAGAACTGCTTTACATCCTCGCTGGTGTCCAACTCTTGATTGAAATCGTCAGACGGCACTGCCAGCACGATCAGGCCACGATCACGGTAGCGATCATAGAGCTTTTGAAGACCTGCGTATTGGTCCGTATAGGCGCATTGAGATGCGGTGTTTACCACCAGCACAGGCCGACCCTGCCATTCCTTCAATGAGAGTTTTCCACCGTCGATCGAGTCAAACACGCCGCGAACCGGGCCTGCATGAACCATTTGGCCGATTAACAGCAGCAGGCTTAGAATACCAATTCTGATCATATTGAACCTCCTGGTGCATTTCATACGTCCATCGAACCCGATTGGATGAATTGCACGTTGCTGCTATCTGAGTGAAACAAATCTTTGCTTTTCATTCCACGGCCCCACATACGTGTTCAAATCAGAACCGGAGGTTGCATGACCAAATACACCAAAGACCCTCAGGCCATCGCCGCCCTTTCGCGTGAAGAGTTCTATGTGACCCAAAACAGCGGCACAGAACGTCCCGGCACCGGCAAACTGCTGCACAACAAGGAACCAGGCATCTATGTGGACATCGTGTCGGGCGAGCCGCTGTTTGCCTCGTCCGACAAATACGAATCCGGCTGCGGCTGGCCTAGCTTTACCAAACCTATCGAACCGGCCCACGTGCAAGAGATCGAAGACCGCACCTTGGGCATGATCCGGACCGAGGTCCGCTCGGCCCATGGCGACAGCCATCTGGGACATGTCTTTCCCGACGGCCCGTTGGATCGTGGCGGACTACGGTATTGCATCAACTCTGCCTCGCTTCGTTTCGTGCATCGCGACGACATGGAGACCGAAGGCTATGGCGACTACATCAATCAAGTGGAGGATATCGCATGAGCACTGAACGCGCCGTTCTGGCAGGTGGCTGTTTCTGGGGCATGCAGGACCTGATCCGCAAAATGCCCGGCGTCTCTGGAACCCGCGTGGGTTATACCGGCGGGGATGTTCCCAATGCCACATATCGCGACCATGGCACCCATGCCGAGGGGATCGAGATCTTCTTTGATCCTGCGCAGATCAGCTATCGCAAGCTGCTGGAGTTCTTTTTCCAGATCCATGACCCGACCACGGTGAACCGCCAGGGCAACGATATGGGCATGAGCTATCGCTCGGCGATCTATTATGTGGACGAAGCGCAGAAGGCGACCGCGCTGGACACCATTGCCGACGTGAACGCCAGCGGCCTGTGGCCCGGCAAGGTCGTGACCGAGGTCGAGCCTGTGGGTGATTTCTGGGATGCCGAACCCGAGCATCAGGATTATCTGGAGCGCATTCCCAACGGCTACACCTGCCACTTTGCGCGCCCCGATTGGGTGCTGCCCAAGCGGTCAGAAGCGGCAGAATAAAGTGAAAATTACGCCCCTCCGATCTTGGTGGGGCGTTTCCCTTTAATGGGTTTAATCCGGTTCGTCCCGATCCAATAGTCGCTTCATCGCTGCAAAGTGGAAATCGATCTGCCGTTCGTCCCACATGCCTGCGGCCAGCTTTTCAGAGACATCATCAGGAAGAATGGCAAGCGGACGTCCCGAGGCCATTGCCGTCAGCTGGTATTCGCAAGCCACCTCAAAATTGTAGAAATCGTCATAGGCCCGCGCCACGGTTTCCCCAACCACGGTGATCCCGTGGTGGGCCATGACCACGATGTTGCCGTTTCCGATGGTTGCTGCAATGCGCCCACCTTCGCCGTCATCAAAGGCAGACCCGCTAAAATCGCCGTCGTATGAGACCCGCCCCAAGAACCGCAAAGCATCCTGATGGCAGTTCTCAAGACGCCCCCCTTCGATACAGCCAAGCGCCGTGGAATAGGTCGGATGGGCGTGAAGAACGCAGCGCGCATGGGGAACGGTGCGATGGATGTGGGAATGAATGTAAAAGGCCGACGCCTCAATCTCTCCCTCTCCTTCAACCACATTGCCGTCGTGATCGGCCAACAAAAGGTTCGATGCCGTAACTTCGGACCAATGCAGGCCACGGGCGTTGACCAGGAAATGCCCCTCATCAACCGCCAACGAAAAGTGATTGTCCACACCCCTCTGCCATCCGTTGCGGGCGGCCAGCCTTAGACAAGCAGCCAAGTCAATGCGGTCCTGACGATGTTGCATTGCGATCCTCATATTGATGTCAGTACAGACTGCACCAGGATCGAAAAGCAAGTTTGCAGGATTCCGAGCACTAGCCAACTGCAACACGGGGCCGTCCGCTGGCCTCGACCGTCAGCATACCTTCGACAAAGACATCCCGCGCCTCGATCCTCGCGGTGCGGATGTCGCGTTCAACCAGTACCCGAATATCCGCCGCACCAGCGGCCTTTGCAGCACCTTCAGCTTCTTGGCGCAAAACTGTCTCTAACAAGGTCAAAGCCGCGTCCGATTCGGTGAAATCCTGTGGCCCCGAGTCCAGATGGACGCGGTATTTCCCCTCAGACGGGGATGTCACGGTGCCACTTCGGCGGAATGTGACCCGCCCGACAACGGCCCCTACGGCATTGGCGACACCAGCGTGCTCCGGCAGGATCATGTTGCAACGCAAACGCTCTCCAACAGCGGGGTAATAGCTGGGTGCCGAGGCACCAAGTCCCACCACATCCACGTTCAGCGACGCATCCAATGCCAGCAAGCCGCGGTGGTTGGACAACCCCTTTTGCAGCAGAACATGTCGCGCGAGCTGTTCAGGCGGCACGCCGAAATCTTCGGCCTCTTCCGCAAAAGCAGTCTCTAACAAGGTTAAAGCTGTCTGTTCGGTCAGCTGATCCACGACGATCTGAGCCATAGCACGAGGCGTCGCAGAAATGCGGTCGCCTGTGCCCACACGTTTGCGCGAGAAAAGCTCGAGTGCCTTTTCTGCCGCCGACCGATCCCAACTGTCCAACCGTCCCAAAACGTGACTTGCGTCCGAAGGGGTCACACCAGATACCTGCACGATCCCACGATCCACCAGGCGGCCAAGCGCGCCATGTTCCATGCGGGTTCGCAGCACCTGATCCAAGGGCACCACCCGGTCCCCCAAACGTTCGATCAGAACGGCTTCGCGCTCGCCCACACCATCAACTGGAATACCCGGAACGACCCGCGCAAAGCGGGCGTCGTGTTCGCCGGGCGTCGGTGAATGCAGTTGCGCGTCCAGCACGCCATGCACAACATCGGGCGCCTCAGAGGCGATCAACGAAACGGGCACAACCCGGCGCGGGCCAAGGAACACCCCACCCGTCAGCCCCTCGGTCACCACATGAACCTGACTGTCCCCCCCAAGGCCACTGGTGCGCATTGCGACCGCCTCGACCATGGTGCGAAATCCGCCCACTCGCGCACCTGCGGGGTCAATCGCGGGTTTTCCGTCCTTGATCAGAGCCACATCCGTCGTTGTGCCGCCAATGTCCGAGACCAGCGCATTTTCCGTGTAGGTCAGCCAACAGGCCCCAACAATCGACGCCGCCGGGCCGCTTAGGATTGTCTCGATGGGGCGCTCGCGTGCCTGCTCGGCGCTCATCAGTGCTCCATCGCCACGCACCACCATCATCGGCGCCGTGATCCCCAAGTCCACCAACGTGTCTTGCGCCCGGCCAATCAAGCGGTCGATCATGCCAATCAGACGGGCATTCAACACGGCCGTCACCGCCCGTTTGGGACCGTTCAATTTGGCCGACAGCTGGTGCGAACAAGTCACCGGAACGCCGGTGCGCTCGGTGATGATGCGGGCCGCTTCAAGCTCGTGCGCAGGGTTTCGGGTAGCGAACTGCGCAGCAACCGCATAGCCTGATATTCCCGAGTTGGCGTCAATGAACGCCTCAAGTGCGGCTACATCAAGCGGTGCTTTTTCGCTGCCCGCGTGACTGTGCCCCCCCGCGATCACCAACGCCGGATCACCTTTGAGCGCATCTGAAAGCCCGTGCTTGTCCAGATCTTGCTCGCGAAATCCGATGTAGATCAGCGCAACCCGTCCACCTTGCCCCTCGACCAGGGCGTTGGTGGCCAGCGTGGTCGACAAAGAGGCCAGCGTCACCTGATCCGCGCTGACATCTGCCTGCGCCAGAACCGACTTGATCGCCTTGCCAACGCCAATCGCCAGATCGGCCCGTGTGGTGAGCGACTTGGCCGAGGCGATCACATCCCGTTCGTCCCGGATCAGCACCGCATCCGTATAGGTCCCGCCAGTATCCACGCCCAAAGACAGCGCCATCTTGATCCTCCATTCGCGTCGTGATCCCACCACATAGCGAGTTCGCGCGACACGTCCTGCCTGTTTGCGTCACTTATTGCAATTGTTCCACGGCCCAACGGGCGGCATCGGCCACGGTTGCATCCGCATCTTTGGTCAAACCCTGTGCGGTTGGCATCAATGCCGCATCACCCGAGTTGCCGATCGCATAGAGGACATTGCGCACGAACCGGTCCCGCCCAATCCGTTTGATCGGCGAGCCCGAGAAAAAAGCCCGGAACGCTGTATCATCCAGCGTCGCCAATTCAGCCAACGCCGGAGCTTTAAGCTCTTCACGGGCGGCGTATCGCATGTCACTGGCCGCCACCGCGAATTTGTTCCAAGGACACGCGGCGAGGCAATCGTCGCAACCGTAGATGCGGTTGCCCAGTCTACCCCGCAGCTCTTCGTCTACCGGGCCTTTGTGCTCGATGGTCAGATAAGAAATGCAGCGCCGGGCATCCAATTGGTAGGGCGCAGGAAAAGCATCAGTTGGACAGGCCGCCAAACAAGACCGGCAAGAGCCGCAATGGTTGATCTCAGGCGCGTCTGCGGGCAAGTCGAGTGTGGTAAAAACAGAGCCTATGAAAGCCCAATTGCCCCAATCCCGACTGACGAGGTTGGTATGCTTGCCTTGCCATCCCAGACCAGCAGCCATGCCCAGCGCCTTTTCCGAAACCGGAGCAGTGTCGACAAAAACTTTCACTTCTCCGCCGCCCTCGGCGATCAGCCACCGGGCCAGACGTTTGAGTCGTTTCTTGACCAGATCGTGGTAGTCCTTGTTCTGCGCATAGACCGAAATCGCGCCCTTGTCGGGATGGTCCAGAATGGCGCGAGGGTCGTGATCGGGCGCATAGCTTTCGGCCAACATGATCACCGATTTAGCTTCGGGCCAAAGCTCGGCCGGGTTGCCGCGCCAGTGCATCCGTTCGGCCATCCAGCCCATCTGCCCGTGATACCCGGCCTCGACAAAGGCGGCCAGGCGATCGGGCACCTGCGGGATGTCCCATGGACGGCAAATCCGACAGGATACGAACCCCTCGTCCAGCGCCTGCTGGATCAGTCTCTGTTTCAAATCAGGATCGGTGGTCATCGGAATTGGGCCTCTGCCCAAAGGTCTATCAGAAATCCAGGTCGGCGTAATGGGCCGGTGGGCGAAAGCCCGGGATCTGATCGGCCAGGATCGACCGGAAGGCGGGGCGCGATTTGATTTTGGCGTACCAATCCTTGACGATCTGGCTGCGGTTCCAATCCACGTCCGAGATATAGTCCAATGACGACAGATGCGCCGCGGCCGCAAAATCCGCCAGCGTCATTGCATCGCCTGCCAACCAGCGGCGATGGTCCAACAGCCAGGCCATGTAATCCAGATGGTACTTGATCGCCTTGGCTCCGGCCTTGACGTTGCGGCTGTCGGGGTAGCCTTGACCTGTCATCTTCTTGTTGACCCGCTCATAGAGCAGCTTCGACGTCACCTCGTGATGGAACTTGTCATCGAACCAGCTGATCAGGCGGCGCACCTCATACCGGGCGTCCGCATCCGTGGGCATCAGCGACGGCTCGGGCCGAGTCTCTTCGATGTATTCACAAATGGCGGCGCTTTCAGCCATCATCTTGCCGTCCAGCTTGATCACCGGGACCTTGCCCGCCGGATTTCGGCGCAGGAAATCCGGGTCTTCCTCCCAGTATCTTTCCTCGACCAGCTCGACCTCAATCTTCTTTTCAGCAAGCGAAAGCCGAACTTTGCGGCAAAACGGTGAAAGGGGGACGTGAAACAGGCGCGCCATGATGATCCAGTTGAACGAATGGTGTTGATCCAGCAATGCCCTGTGGCGTCAGGATTTTCAATCCTCGAAACACGAAGCCCGTCCATCTGCGCGGATGGTGGCCGCTCCGTCGATGATTGCCGCAGTCCGCTTGCGCACCTTTGCGCTTGGTTTCGAGGCCGAGCGCGATTTGGGCGCAGGGAGTACAGCCGCGATGCGCGCGGCCTGCAGAGACGTGAGCTTATCCGGCGTCACGTCAAAGTATTCCTGGGCCGCAGCATCAACGCCGAACACGCCCTCATCCATTTCCGCAACGTTCAAATAGACTTCAAGAATGCGCCGCTTGGACCAAACTGCCTCGACTGCGGGTGTAATCGCGGTCTCCAACGCCTTGCGAATCCAACTGCGCCCTTGCCAGAGGAACACGTTCTTGACCACCTGCTGCGAAATGGTGGAGGCCCCGCGCCCGCTGCCGGAATCGATGGCCGCCCGAATCGCGTCGACGTCAAAACCCCAGTGCAGGCAGAAATTCGCATCTTCGGCGGCCACGACAGAACGGGCCATCACCGGGGCAACTTCTTCGATCGGAACCCATTGGCGATCAACCGAGCCCAAACGGCGTTTCTCGGTCCAGATGGTGTGGGTGATCGGCGGATTGACGAATGTGTAGAGCAAGACCATCGCCAGAACGGTCAGGATCAGGATCGTCGTGCCACGCAATGCAAGGAACCCAGCCCACGACAACAGCCAAGGCAACGGTTTCACCCGTGTCTTTGCTTTGGATCTGCTCTTCTTCTTGCCTGCCGTTTTTTTGGCCATGCCCACTCTATACTGGACCTGCGCCGATCCGACAAATGCTCTAAGCGGGTTTTGAGGGGCGCAAAAGCCAGGGTCCAACCCGCAGTACAAAGACACCAAAAGCCGCGATCCAAAGCGTTGCCGACAGATCCAGCATCCAGCCGGGTAAACCCCATAGCGACCACGCCGCACGCAGACCTGCCGCCAGCGCCAGGGCAATCAAGGCCCCATTCATCCACGCATCCGATTTCAACGGACGCCCGGTGTGCCCCATGCTGGCACGCAACATGACGGCCATCGTCATTCCACCAATGGCGGCAATCCCGATGACGTGCAAACCGGCGGCGTAGAACGCCCAGTCCACCGGCGCTGCGGCCAGCATCAGCAATCCCAGCGGGATCATGGCAAAGCACCCATGAAGCGCGAACAGGATAGGGTTGGGCAACGTCCGCAGGCCGCCCCAGCGACCCAAACGCACGGCCTGCAGGAAAGCGGCGATTGCCAATGGTCCAGTAGAAACAAGCGTATCCGGGAAAATGATCCACAAAATCAGAGCCAAAACACTGATGAAAAGACTGATGGCATCGAACCGACCAAAGGTGGGTGGCAGATGCGTATGTCCTTGCTGCTTGAGCCAATTGCGGGTGAAGGCAGGTGTAATCCGCCCCCCGATCAGCATCAGCAAAACCGTGATCGCTGCAAACCCGGCGCGGGTCGCAAATTCGGCATACCCTGTCAGCGCCGTCTCAATGTGAAACCCCAGGTTCGCCAGAGCAAAAACACTGACCGGTCCCACCACGATCAGGTTGCGCCAATTTCGACCGGCGACCACCTCTCGTGTCGTGATCGCCAGAACAGCAAACAGAAACGGCGCCTCTATCCCCGCCGCCGTCCATCCGCTGCCCCAGAGCATCGCAGCACGGCCTGCAACCCACAGCCCCGTCAACCCCACTAACAGCGACCCGGCAAGAGGTGCGCGTCCGGTCCAATTGGGCACGGCCGTCAGCAGAAACCCGGCCAACACGGCCGAGACGTAGCCAAACAGCATCTCATGCATGTGCCACAGGTGGGGATCCCCATAGAGCGTCAGGTCAGCAGCGCCCCGCAACGACAAGATCCAGATCACAATGGACAGGATCGCAAACAGGGACGCGCCCAGAAACATCGGGCGAAATCCGTAGGAAAAGAATGGGGTTTGATGTGGGGACATGTGGACTGCACAACTTGATCGAATTCCAGAGAATTGCCCCGACGTATCACGCGACCCCAAAGTTGAGTTTGTGATAGATCAATCTTTGTGTGTAAGGCGGCTTTACCCGGTTTCCCCATCGCAGTTGAGTTTGGTATCCAAACCCCCTATCTCAGCCGCATACGGCGCAAAGGACATCATTCGTGGCAAACCACCTGTACAAGAACGACCTGCCCGACGGGCTGGATCTGGGCCCAATCGTGGCCATCGATTGCGAAACCATGGGCCTGAACCCGCATCGGGACCGCCTGTGCGTGATCCAGATGTCCGGTGGTGACGGCGACGCGCACATCGTGCAGGTCGAAAAGGGTCAGACGTCGGCACCGAACCTGTGTGCGATGCTGGAAAACCCGGATGTGCTCAAGCTGTTTCACTTTGGACGCTTTGACATCGCGGCGATGTACAACGCCTTTGGCGCGCTGACGGCGCCGGTCTATTGCACCAAGATCGCCAGCCGTCTGGTGCGTACCTACACCGACCGCCACGGGCTTAAGAACCTGACGCAAGAGTTGATCGGCGTCGACATCTCGAAGCAGCAGCAGATGAGCGATTGGGGCGCTGAAACCTTGACCGCCGCGCAACTTGACTATGCCGCCTCCGACGTTCTGCACCTGCACCAACTGCGCGAAGAGCTGAACAAGCGCCTGGCGCGTGAAGGTCGCACCGAGATGGCACAAGCCTGCTTTGATTTTCTGCCGATGCGCGCCAAGCTGGATCTGGCGGGCTGGCCCGAAACGGATATCTTTGCCCACTCATGACCGATTTTCAGGATATCGCGCGCCGCGTCATCGCGGTTGAACAAGATGGGCTTCGCCAATTGGCCGATGGTCTGGACGAGAGTTTTGACAGGGCCGTTGAAACCCTGCTGAACGCCACCGGGCGCATCATCATCTCGGGTATGGGCAAATCCGGCCATATCGCACGCAAAATCGCGGCGACGCTGGCCTCCACCGGGACGCCTGCGCATTTCGTGCACCCGGCCGAAGCCAGCCATGGTGATCTGGGCATGATGGCCCAAGGCGACGTGGCCATGGTCTTGTCCAATTCGGGCGAAACACCCGAGCTGGCCGATATGGTCGCCTATACCCGCCGCTTCAACATCCCGCTGATCGGGGTCGCAAGCCGCCCGGATTCGACCCTGCTCAAGCAATCTGACGTGGCGTTGGTCCTGCCCAAGGCGCAAGAAGCCTGCGGTACTGGCATCGTGCCCACAACCTCGACCACTATGACGTTGGCTTTGGGGGATGCTCTGGCCGTAGCACTGATGGAACATCGCTCGTTCACGCCGGAAAACTTCCGTGAGTTTCATCCAGGTGGCAAATTGGGTGCGCAGCTCAGTAAGGTGCGTGATCTGATGCACCGGGATCTGCCCTTGGTGGCGTCTGGTACGTCCATGGGCGACGCCCTTTTGGTCATGAGCCAAAAAAGCTTTGGTGTCGTTGGAGTGACAGATGCGGCCGGCGCTTTGCTGGGCATCGTGACCGATGGTGACTTGCGTCGCCACATGGAGAACCTGCTTGAACTGGACGTCGATCAGGTGATGACGGACAATCCCCGTACGATCGGCCCTGATGCCATGGCGGAAGAGGCCGTGGCCCTGATGACGCTCCAGACGCCTCAGATCACTTGCCTGTTTATCGTGGATCCGGAAGGCAGCGGCCAAGCCGAGGGGATCTTGCATATCCACGACTGCCTGCGCGCCGGTCTGGGATAGGAGACACCGCCGTGGACGGCTATTCGCGTATGGTTCAACTGCTCAAGGTGCTGCTGCCATTGGCAGCGCTTGCGCTGTTGTCGACCGTGTTCCTGCTGTCCCGTAGCGTTGACCCCAACGCCACCATCCCGTTTGCCGAACAGGACATGGCAGATCGGATGCGTGATCAGCAGGTGACGAAACCTTACTTCTCGGGCACCACCGCCAAAGGCGAAGAAGTGCTGGTCACCGCCCTGATCGCCCGACCCGGCGGGCCAAATTCACCAGCCGAGGCGACCGAGTTGGACGCGCAGATCACTCTGGTCGATGGCAAGATCATCCGCTTGACCTCGGATCTTGGAGAAGTTGCATTGGATCAGGACATAGCCGTCTTTTCTGGCGATGTCCGGATCACGTCGACCGATGGCACTGAAATTCGGACCGAAGTGTTGAACACTGCACTTAGCGGGATCAAGGGATCGACCCCCGGAACGATCACCGGAACAGGCCCAATTGGCGATTTCACGGCTGGAAACATGGAAATGGGGGCAAAAAACGACGATGGACCCATTCACATGGTATTCAAAAACGGGGTGAAGCTGGTATACGATCCCCAAAAGCAAGAAAGATAACCTGTGATCTATTTTCGCGCTCTGATTTTCTGCATGCTTTCGATCCTGGGCGCGGTATCAGCGTCGGCGCAGGGCACCAACGTTGCATTCGGCGCGATCAAGGCGGACCCTTCGCTGCCGGTCGAGGTCACGGCCGACACACTGGACGTGAACCAGGAAAGCGGATCAGCTGAGTTCAAGGGTAACGTATTGGTGGGACAGGGCGAAATGCGCCTGTCGGCCGAGCGCGTTCTGGTCATCTACAACCAGGAACAATCCGGCATCCAACGGATGGAGGCGACCGGGGACGTCGTATTGGTCAATGGCCCGGACGCTGCGCAAGCGCAACGCGCCGATTACACGATCGACACCGGCATCATCGTGATGACGGGAAATGTACTGCTGACACAGGGTGAAAACGCCCTGACCTCGAACAAGATGACTGTCAATCTGATCACCGGAACGGCGCAGATGGTTGGCCGAGTGAAAACAATTCTGAACTCGGACAAGAATTGATGGCGAAACCGAAACTCAGCGTGACCGAAGGCTCCTCGGGGTTGAAAATCGAGAAGCTGCGCAAGTCTTATAGCAAAAAGACCGTGATTCGGGACGTGTCGATGTCGCTGGACCGTTCCGAGGTGGTGGCGCTGCTGGGTCCGAACGGGTCTGGCAAAACGACAACATTCTATTCCATCGCTGGTCTGGTGTTCCCCGAAGCAGGCTCTGTCACCATCGACGGGCAAAACGTCACCACGCTGCCGATGTACCGCCGCGCGCGGTTGGGGATCGGATATCTGCCACAAGAAATGTCGATCTTTCGCGGCCTGAGCGTCGAAGACAACATCTCGGCCGTGCTGGACGTGACTGTCAAACATGCGCACAAGCGCAAGGAACGGCTAGAAGAATTGCTGTCGGATTTCTCCGTCGAGCACCTGCGCCGCGCCCCTGCGCTCGCCCTGTCGGGCGGTGAACGCCGCCGGGTCGAAATTGCCCGATGCCTCGCCGCAGACCCCAAATATCTGCTGCTGGACGAGCCTTTCGCAGGTGTTGACCCAATCAGCGTCGGCGACATCCGCCACCTTGTGGCTGATCTGAAAAAGCGCGGCATCGGCGTGCTGATTACCGACCACAATGTGCGTGAAACGCTCGAGATCGTGGACCGCGCCTATATCTTGCATGATGGCCAGGTTCTGATGTCCGGCACCCCGGAAGAGGTTGTAGACAACGAAAACGTGCGCCGCGTTTATCTGGGCGAAAACTTCCGCATTTCATGACCTTACGGCGGATGGCCGCCGAAGGCGGCGAAGATTCGCACAACTTCTTTGCTGCTTTGCGATTGACTCTCGGCGCGTCTCTTGCCTCAATCAGGGTATGGCAAACTTGCGGTTCGATGCTGTCCTGGTTCGCCCCTTCGTTGAGGGGACGAATGCGACGCAATCTACGCAAATGCCTAATCCAATCACCCGTTATTGACAGGCGCACCCAATCCATTGGGCGTGAATGCGGGTGAGAATTGTGAAGGAGATCACA
Source organism: Falsiruegeria mediterranea M17 (assembly GCF_900302455.1). Classification (GTDB taxonomy): domain Bacteria; phylum Pseudomonadota; class Alphaproteobacteria; order Rhodobacterales; family Rhodobacteraceae; genus Falsiruegeria; species Falsiruegeria mediterranea. Next base: position 585,943 of record NZ_ONZG01000001.1, on the reverse strand, counting down.
TGCGTTACCAAATCAGCGGAAAACAGATTGATATCGGTGAAGCCCTGCAAACACACGTGCAGACGGAACTGGGCGATGCAGTGGCAAAATATGCGGAACGCCCCACCGACGCCAATGTCGTCTTTTCCCGCTCGGCGCATGAATATGTGTGCGAAACAACCGTGCATCTTTCGACCGGGCTAACCGCCCAGGCCAAGGCGCATGCCAACGAAATCTACGCGGCCTTCGAGGCCTGCTGCGACAAGATGGAGACCCAGCTGCGCCGCTACAAGCGTCGCCTGAAGGATCACCACAAGGATCGGTCTGAGCCGGTTGAAATCTTTGGCGCGTCCTCGTATATCCTCGCGTCGGAAGAACAGAACACCGATAATGAGCCCGAGTCGCTTCAGCCGATTATTGTGGCCGAGATGGAGACAAAGATTCCGTCGCTTTCGGTTGGCGAGGCCGTTATGCAAATGGAGCTGGCTGGCGCCCCGGTGCTGGTCTTTCGGAACGAAGGCAAGGATGGGTTGAACGTGGTGTACCGTCGCGAGGACGGAAACATCGGCTGGATCGACCCGTAATAGGCAAGAATTATCAAATGGCCGCCCTCTGGCATGATGATCAGGGGGCGCCTGTGCGGAGCAAGCAAGACATGGAGCTTTCAAGCATCCTCAAGCCTGAGGCGGTTAAGGTATTTGCCGCTGCCTCGAGCAAGAAACGTCTGTTCCAGGAAATCGCCGAAGTGGCGCACACCGCTCATGGGTTTGAACCCCAATCGACGGTTGAGGCCCTGATGGAACGCGAGAGCCTGGGACCGACTGGCGTTGGTCATGGTGTGGCCCTGCCACATGCGCGCCTGTCGGGCGTGGACACTGTGACCGGTGTGTTTGTCATGCTGGAAAAGCCGATGGACTTTGGGTCGGTCGACCGACAGCCGGTGGACATCGCATTCACTTTGTTTGCTCCAGAAGAGGCCGGTGTCGAGCACCTCAAGGCACTTGCCCTGGTGTCCCGCACCCTGCGCGAACAACCGCTCTGCACCAAGCTGCGGGCCAATTTGGACCCGACCAAGCTTTATGCGATCTTGACCGAGGCACAGTCTGTGCAAGCGGCCTAGGTCAAAATTCAAATTTCAGAATCGAAAAAGGCCCTGCGTGGGGCCCTTTTTGTTGGAACTCCCTGGACTCAACCGCCCATTTCCAACGTCCACCAGATCTTGCCGCCTTTTTCTTGGAACCATGCAAACCCCATGTTGACGGCGCTCGGGTCCAGAATCACGCCACGAGGCCCCGGCTCTTCCATCCAGGCAGCCAAGGTTTCCAGCTCGGTCTCATAGGTTTCCGAGATCGCTTCGCCCACAAGGGGACCCGGGTAACCAGCTCGGGCGATCCGGTCAATCGGCGAGGATCCGTCCGAGCCAAAATGCCAGGGCCGGTTCTGCGCTGCCATGTCACGCGAATGGGTCGCAGCGGCCGCGTTTAGTTGCGCGTTCAGCTGCACCGGGCTCAGACCCGAGGCCGAGCGCAGCGCATTCACCGAATCCAACATGCGGAACTGCAGTTTCGAGGCATTGCCGCGAATCTTGTAAACCTTGGGCAGCGGCAAGCCATCCGCGCCCAACTGACCTGGACCCGAAGTGGGCGTACAGGCAGCCAAGCCCAGAAACAGGATCGTCAAAAGGGAAATCAGTCGCGTCATAAGGCACCCCGGTACATCTATCCGAACATGAGATAGCGCGACATCGGTTCATGCGCAAATGCAACTCTGCCACAGTGCGCGCATTAGAGCCGGTTTGATTTGCGACTGCGGCTTTCGCGCCATATTATGTGTCGAATACTGGGATTGAACACATAAAGGTCTGCAACCATGGTCAAAAAGTCTTTCGAATCCCCGACTCGCCGTAGTTTTTTGATTGGCGCGACGGCTACGTTGGGCACGCCAGCCATAGCTCAATACGTGCCAAACGACCCATTACGCCCTGCGCCCGAGCCGGAACCGGCGGTTCGTCGCAATATTTCGAGCTTCCGCGCGAAGAGTTGGAAACCCTATTTCAGCAACACCCGCAACGGTGCGATTCTGGTAGATACCACCTCGCGCGCGCTGCATTACTGGTCGGACGATCAATCGATCTACAAACTGTACCCGTCGTCCGTGCCTCTGACCGAGGAATTGACTCGCCTTGGTCGCACCAGCGTCATCCGCAAGGTGGAAGGTCCCAGTTGGTCGCCAACCCCTTCGATGAAAAAGCGGAATCCGGAATGGCCGGACCATATTCCGCCGGGTCCAGACAACCCCTTGGGTACCCATGCGTTGTATCTCAGCTGGAAGTACTACCGTATCCACGGCACCCATGACACGCGCAAGATCGGGCGTCGGTCGTCGAACGGATGTATTGGGCTGTACAACGAGCACATCGCTGAATTGTTCTCAATGGCCAAGGTGGGCACTCAAGTGTTGCTTATTTGACGACATTTTGGCGCGCTGAATCGGGTTGGGGGTAAGTAGCGTTTGCAATTCAACCCCATAGCTGATTAGAAAAAAACCACGAGGTAAGTCTTGGCTGCGCGGTTCACTATGCCGAATCGCGCAAATTCTGGAGGTTAATATGAAAAAACTCGTTCTTGCTGCTGCTCTGACTGCTGCTGCTTCGACCGCATACGCTGGCAACATCTCTGAGCCGGTCGTTGAACCGCCGGTCATCGTTGAAGAAACTCAGTCGTCGTCGTCGGGCATCGTCCTGCCGCTGCTGCTGCTGGTTCTGGTCGGCGCCGCTGTTGCATCGTCGTAAGATTTTCAGCTTCGGCTGATACGAAAAAGGCGGTGGTCACCCACCGCCTTTTTCATTTTCTGGAACTGGCCGATCAGCGTCAGTCTATCCAGCCTGATAGATTCTCTGCCACCACTGTGCTCAGCGCCTCGATATGCGCGTCATCGTCGTTCAGGCAGGGGATGTAGGTAAACTGCTCACCTCCCGCTTCCTCAAAGCTCTCCTTGATCTCTTCGTTGATCTCTTCGAGTGTTTCGATGCAGTCAGCCGAGAAGGCGGGCGCACAGACCGCAATGTTCTTTTTTCCCTGCTTTGCAAGATCAGCAACATGGTCAACGGTATAGGGCTTCAACCATTCCTCGGGGCCGAAACGCGACTGAAAAGTCGAGATGATGTCTGTCTCGTCCCAACCCAAGCGCTCGCGCAGCAACCTTGTCGTTTTCACACATTGGCAATGATACGGGTCGCCCTGCTGCAAATACCGCTCAGGCATCCCGTGATACGAACACACCAGAATGTCGGGGCGTGTCGACATGTCCGCATATGCGTGCTCGATCGACTGCGCCAACGCCTCGATGTAACTCGGGTGATCAAAATAGGGGGCGACCGTGCGGCTGGCCGGTTGCCAGGCTTCCTGCATCAGTGCGCGAAAGAACTGATCGTTAGCAGTGGCTGATGTGGCCCCGGCATAGTGCGGATACAGCGGAAAAAACAGAATCTTGTCGCATCCCGCTGCCACCATTTCACGCACTTTCGACGACGTCGACGGGTTGCCATAGCGCATACAGAAATCAACCATCACCCGGTCGCCATAGCGCTCGGTCAGACTTGCCGCCATCTTGGCTGTCTGATCCTTGGTAATCGTCATAAGTGGGCTTTCGCCCTTGTCGTGGTTCCAGATCGACTTGTATGCCGCACCGGAGGTGAACGGCCGCTTGGTCAGGATGATCAGCTGCAAAAGCGGCTGCCATTTCCATTTCGGATAGTCGATCACCCGCTGGTCGGACAAAAACTCGTTCAGATAGCGTCGCATCGGCCAGTACGTATAATCATCCGGCGTGCCCAGATTGGCCAGCAACACGCCGACCTTGCCGAATTTCACCTTTGGGTGGCCGGTCGGCGCATGGGTCGGGCGGGTGGCATCAAACATCTTTGGCGTCCTGAATAAGTCGTGTGTCGAAGCTGAGATAACCGGAAATCCCCTTGGGTCAATCCGACAGTTTGCCTTCTTTGGTCTTGAGAGCGTCCGCCAGTCGCGCTGTCGCGGATCCCGGGCGCAAAGGTTTGGGCTGACTTTCATCGGGGGACCACCCGGTCAGGCAGATCAGATCAAAGGTGGCAGGCAAGCGTCCCAGGTCGGTGGCAAAGCTGCTGTGGTAGAGCTCTTGCGCCCGCTGGAATACGGCCCGGCGCGTGGAATGACGCAGACGGGCGTGCAAGGCGTTGCCCTCTCCCATGGCACGCAAATCGCGCATCAGATGCCAGATGTCCCTGTATTCGGCGCGCAGGTCCACGTTGTCGGCTACAGGCAAGGCAAAGCCTGCACGCTGCAAAAGCCCCCCCAGATCCCGGATCTCCGCCATCGGGGCGATTCGCGGGGACAGCCCGCCAGAAACCTCGACCTCGGCCTGTCCCAGCGCGGCGCGCAGCTCGTTCAGGGTTTCACCGCCCAGCGCGACAGCCAGAAACAAACCGTCTGGTTTCAGCGCGCGACGGCACTGGATCAACTGCCCAACCGGGTCATTGGCCCAATGCAGGCCCATGGCATGCACCACAAGATCATGCGCTGCGGGCTCCAGATCCAGTACTTCAGCCTCCTGGCTCACCCGGGCCCCCGGCACCGCACCGTCCCAGACCTGCGGTAAAGGTGTAACAATCGCTGGCGCCATAAAGGTTCTGTTAACCATCGAGAGGCGATCCTGCACTTCGTCGATGGCTGCGTCGTGCAGAAACAACGCATCTAGCTGAATGCGGCGGCGATAGGCAGCGCGGGCCGTGCTGTCGACCAGCTTTGGCGTGTCTTGGGGTGGAATTCTCATGGGGTGCAAATAATCCGATGTGGAGCAGGATTCAAACCGCTGTCGAAATGATCTACCCGCCGCGCTGTTTGGGTTGCGGCGAGCTGGTGACAGCGGACTTTGGCCTGTGCGGGTCGTGTTGGCGCGACACACCCTTCATCGCAGGCACCGTGTGCGAGGCCTGCGGCACCCCCCTGCCCGGTCAGCAGGACGGGTACCGGATCGAATGCGACGACTGTATGGCCACCCCCCGCCCGTGGAAAGATGGGCGCTCGGCTCTGCTTTATACGGGCCGAGCGCGGCGGATGATTCTGGCACTGAAACATGGCGACCGACCGGACTTGGCGCGCCCTGCTGCCCTGTGGATGGCCAAGATCGCCAAATACATGATGCACGACAAGATGCTGATCGCGCCGGTGCCCTTGTATTGGACCCGCCTGCTGAAGCGCCGCTACAACCAATCAGCGCTACTGGCGCAGCATCTGTCGTCTGAAACCGGCCTGCCCCACTGCCCGGATCTGATGATCCGCAGCAAGAAGACCCCAATGCTCGAAGGGAAAACCGTGCAGGAGAGGACCGAGATTCTGTCCCAGGCCATCACCGTCCACCCCAAGCGTCGCCACCGGCTGATCCAGCGGGACATTCTGCTGGTGGACGACGTGATGACATCCGGAGCAACCCTGACGGCCTGTGCGCAGGCGTGTCTGGCGGCCGGCGCAAATCATATTTTCGTGCTCACACTGGCGCGCGTTGCCAAGGATGCCTAATTCCCCCTAGATTACGCAAAATCTGCCAAGGGAACGACCATGAAAGCCGTTGAAATCTACACCTCGCCGCTCTGCGGTTTTTGCCACGCGGCCAAACGCCTGTTGAACCAGAAGGGCGTCGAATTCAACGAGATTGACGTGATGCGGAACCCCGACCGCAAACCCGAGATGATCCAACGCGCCAACGGTGGCCGCACCGTGCCCCAGATCTTTGTCGGCGAAACCCATGTGGGTGGCTGCGATGACCTGTATGATCTGGAACGGTCTGGCAAACTCGACCCGCTGCTGGCCGCCTGATGAAAACCGCTCTGGTCCAGATCACGTCATCCGACGATCCAGCCGCAAACCTTGACATGGTGCGCGGCATGATCGCCGAGGCTACAAAGGGTGGCGCCAAGTTCGTCCTGACGCCCGAGGTCACCAATTGCGTCTCGACCAGCACCACGCGCCAGCGCGAGGTGTTGCAGCATCAAGAGGATGACGTCACGCTGGCCGGTCTGCGCGAGCAGGCGGCCGAGTTGGGGATCTGGCTCTTGATCGGATCACTGGGGATCAAAACGCATGACGCGGATGGCCGGTTTGCCAACCGCTCGTTCATGATCAACCCTCAGGGTGAGATCGTCGCACAATACGACAAAATCCACATGTTCGATGTTCAAGTGACCGAGCATGAGACATTCCGCGAATCTGCCAACTATCGCCCCGGAACGCAGGCCGTGGTGGCCGAGACCGACTTTGGCAAGGTCGGCATGACCATCTGCTACGACGTCCGCTTTCCACACTTGCACGCCAAACTAGCGCAAGAGGGCGCAACGATCCTGACGGTGCCGGCAGCCTTTTCTCCGGTCACAGGTGCCGCGCATTGGGAACCTCTGCTACGCGCCCGCGCCATTGAAACCGGGTGCTGGGTGCTGGCGCCTGGCCAATGCGGCGAGCACCCCAAAACCCGCGGCAAGACCCGCTACACCCATGGGCATTCACTGGTCATCGCCCCTTGGGGAGAGGTCGTGATTGACGCAGGTACCGAACCGGGCATTCACTATTTTGATCTGGATGATACATCTGTTACAGACGCACGACGCAAAGTACCGTCTCTGACTCACGTTCGGCCCTTCGAAGGCCCCTGACCCAGATCTGGAAATGACAGACGAAACCAATGCCTTGGCGGTCACGCTGTTCAGCGAGATTCTGACCGCAGACCAACTGTTGCGCAACCGGCTGAGCCGGGTGCTGCCCAAGGGCATGGAGATCTCGCATTTCTCGGTTCTGAACCATCTGGCCTATGCAGGTACAGAACGCACACCAGCGCAGCTTGCATCCGCCTTTCACGTCACGCGTGGGGCGATGACCAACACGCTCGCGAAACTGGAATGGGCCGGCTACATCCACATCCGCCCCGACTGGGACGACGCCCGCCGCAAGATGGTCGCCATCAGCCCCGCTGGCCGTCAGGCACGCGATCAGGCCATCGCGTCGATCTCCCCCTTGATCAATGAGGTCGTTGGACAGCTCGGGCAGGACCGTGTCCGGTCAACCCTGCCCGTGCTGCGCGATTTGCGGATCAAGCTTGAAGGGTAGCGCGCTCCTTTTGCTCAAGCGCGCTACGGAGCACTTTCCCCTAGTACACATCACTTGACTACTGCGTCACCATAGAGGCGATTGTTTGAAACTGCTTGAGCAATCGCCAACTGGAATGCCACGAAACTCGCAGGTATTTTCAATGAAACGTCACAAATCGCGCGACGTTCCACCCCGAATTCATGTCTCGAAAACTTCTCTGACAATAGAATTATCGGTAGCTTAGGATTTGCGGATCGCACCAAAAGCAAAGCATCAATCGTCTCATGAAGGTCATTGATTTCGTCAATACACACGACCAGAAGACCCCAGGAAAGTGGGTCCTCGACAATCGATTCCAAAGCCAGATCAAGACAGCATGTCGTCGCGATCTCGCCTCCAAGGTAATTTACCCATCCACGTATTGCTCTGACGGGTTGGCTAATTTCGCCCACAACCAGAACCGGGTGGCGGGTTACCGTGAAGGGATCTAAAAGATAGCCTTCTTCAGCGTCAGCCTTCGGTTGTGGTTTTTTCGAATCGTTTGCAGACTCAGGCTTGAGAAGGTCATATTCTTCCCATCGGGTACCAGAAGGGGAATGAACCAGTACCCCCTTTGGTTTTGCGGGCAACGAAAAGATGCTGGAAAGCGTCTCCGTTGCGATGTTTGCGACCTTGTGGGCCAACTTGGATATTCTTTGAACGTTCACATTCTTGTTCATAACAATGTTGTCCTATGTGTTCGCCATCCTCACGGAGCCCTTCTCAAAGTTCGCTACGTCTCAAACAAGTTAGAAAATGGACGAAAACAGCCAAAAATTCATCAATTTGAAAGACTGCATTTACCAAATTGAATGGGAGAATCTTGCAATCAACAACCCATGATCTGGGAGCAATGAGTCATTCAAAACCCGGCGATCCAAGACTTCACGAGCTTTTGTCCATGTGAAATAGTGTAGTGCGATTATGATGGATCTGAAAAATTTGACGCTGAAATGGCTCGCTGTTCATCGCCGACCACCACTCGTCTTCTGCCTGCTCAAGCCAGCTTTGTCGAAGCAGATAGAACCTGCCTTTCGACTAGTTGCAGCCGACAACTCAAAGGATGCTCCCCAAAGGCATGGAAATCTCGCATTGCTCGGTTCTGAACAATCCGGCTTATGCTGGGACCGAACGTACCCTGGCGCAATTGGCATCCGCCTTTCACGTCACGCGTGGCGCGATGACCAACACGCTCGCGAAACTGGAATGGACCGACTACATCCACATTCGCCCGGACTGGGACGACGCCCGCAGCAAAATGATCGCCATCAGCCCCGCAGGCCACCAAGCCCGCGATCAGGCAATCTCTTCGATTGCACCATTGATCAATGAGGTCGCCGGAGAACTGGGGCTGGACCGTGTCCGGTCCACCCTGCCTGTTTTGCGTGATCTTCGGATCAAGTTAGAAGATTAGTGCTGCCTTCGTGATCTCATCTGCATATTCAATTGCAATGAACTTAGAAGCTTATCAGGCAAGCACCCTCTCATTATAGAGACGGTTGTTCGAAACCGCTTGAGAAACTGCCAGCCGAAACGACGTGAAACTTGCCGGTGCTTTCAAGGACACATCGCAAATTGCCCGTCGTTCCACCCCGAATTCATGTCCTGAAAAAGAGGCAGACAATAAGATTATCGGCAACTCCGAAGAAACTGACCTCACCAAAAGCAACGCTTCAACCACCTCGTGAATATCTGCGATTTCATCCGCATAGACGACGAGAAGTCCCCAGGATTGCGTGCTCTCTGCGATCGAATCCAACGCCAGGCTGATTGAGCTGGTCGTCGCAACCTCCCCACCCAGAGCCTCGACCCAAGTGCTCATGTCCTCGGCAGCTCGCACTTTGGCGCTTACGACCAAGGCAGGTTGCTCGCGCAACAATAGCGGGTCAGCGAGTAACTGCTCAGAATCGAGCGGGCGGGACTGAACATTTTGATCAGCGTTTGCCGGTTGTGGCCTGTCAGGTTGAAAGTCCCCCCAATGAACACCTTTGGGGGAATGCACTAAAACACCCTTTGGTTTTGTGGGTAACGTTAAGTAACTCGAAAGTGCCCTGGTTCCAGCCACGAACATTTCGTGAGCCTTTTCAAGAACGTGACGAGCGCGTGTATTCGTCTTCATGCCGATCAAGACCCTCCTTTGGCAAAAGTGTCGGCGTCCCAGTACTTGCCCCCAGAGTCTCCGGCAATTCTGGCAGAAGGTCATTCACCTATACAAAAGTATACCACACACCGGCCCGTCGAACTCGGTTTAGGGCTTACATTCTAAGCAGTCCTTATGGCTTCACACTTGCGGTGACATAATTCACACTCAAGTCACGGTCCGAAATGGACCAGCTCCACAAGATCGGGTTGAACACAAAGCCCTTGCGGTCGACCGGGTTCAAGCCCGCTTGGCGCAGCAGATCAAACAGCTCGTCGGGCGTGATGAACTTGTTCCACTCATGCGTGCCGCGCGGCAGCCAGCGCATTACCACCTCGGCCCCAAAAATCGCCATAGCATAGGATTTCGGGTTGCGGTTGATGGTCGAACAAATCTCCAACCCGCCCGGTTTCAGCAACTGCTGGGTCGCGGTCAGATAGCCGAGTGGGTCGGCCACATGCTCTACCACCTCCATGTTCAAAACCACGTCGAACTGTTCGCCTGCCTCGGCCATGGCTTCGGCCGTGGTGTGGCGATAGTCGATATCCAGTCCCGACTGTTCTGCATGAATGCGCGCAACGGGCAGGTTCCCCTCCGCCGCATCGGCACCCACAACCTCGGCCCCCAGACGCGCCATCGGCTCGCTAAGCAGACCACCACCGCAACCGATGTCCAAAAGCCGCAGCCCCTCGAACGGGCGCGACCCTGCCAGGTCGCACTCGAACTCACCGGCGATTTGTTGCGTGATATAGTCCAACCGGCACGGGTTGAGCATGTGCAGCGGCTTGAATTTGCCGTTGGGGTCCCACCATTCAGCGGCCATCGCTTCGAATTTCGCGATCTCCGAAGGGTCAACCGTGTTCGCAGGCGCTTGCATTCCTGTCTCCGTGTGCTCTTTTACGTCTTAGGACTATATAGGGCCATAATGGACAAGTACTCGGACCAAAAGCGCGCAGTGCAATTTCTTTACCCGCCGATCGAAGCTTTCGATCAGCAGTTAATTGATGTTGGGCAGGGTCATCGCGTTTATTTTGAACAGTGTGGCAACCCAAACGGCATTCCTGTTGTGGTGCTTCACGGTGGCCCTGGTGGCGGGTGCAGCCCCGCGATGCGACGCTATTTCGACCCCGAAGTGTACCGAGTGATTCTCTTTGATCAGCGCGGATGCGGCCGCTCGCGGCCTCATGCCTCGGTCGAAAACAACACGACGCACCACTTGGTCGCGGATATCGAACTGATCCGGCGGCAGTTAGATATCGAGGCCTGGATCGCCTTTGGCGGCAGCTGGGGCGCGACACTCGCGCTGATTTACGCTCAGGCCCACCCGGATCGCGTGACCCATCTTGTGCTGCGTGGCGTGTTCCTGATGACGCAAGCCGAGCTCGATTGGTTCTATGGCGGTGGCGCGGGCAAGTTCTGGCCAGAAACCTGGGCCAAGTTCGCCTCGCTCATTCCTGAGAATGAACAGCACGACATGATCGCCGCCTACCACAAGCGGTTGTTCTCTGGCGATCGCCCGCTTGAAACACGCTATGCCCGAGCCTGGTCGGCGTGGGAGAATGCGCTTGCCTCGATCCATTCGTCGGGCACCAGCGGCGAAAGCCCCGGCGATTACGCCCGCGCGTTTGCCAGGTTGGAGAACCACTATTTCATCAACAACGGCTTTCTCGACGTTGATGGGCAGATACTGGCCAACATGGGCCGCATCTCGCATATTCCCGGGGTGATCGTTCAGGGACGTTATGACATGATCTGCCCGCCTTCTTCCGCCTGGAAGCTCAACAGCCTATGGCCCGCATCCGAGCTGCGGATGGTCCGCAACGCCGGCCACGCCCTGTCAGAACCGGGCATCAGCGCCGAGCTTGTGCGCAGCATGGACCGGATCGCCGAGGTGCTGTCATGACCCGTATCGACCGCCGCGCGCTTTTTTCCACCGGTGCGGCCGCTGCGCTGCTGGCCGCGACTGGCGTTTCGCTGGACGCCGCGCCAAAGGCGGGCGGTACGCTTCGCCTGGCCGTGCCAAGGGACGGATCGCTGGACCGGGTCGCGCGCGGCGCCATGTTCGACACCCTGACCGAGATTGCGCCCGACGGAACTTTACGCGGAGAATTGGCACAAAGCTGGCAAAGCTCAGAGGACGCCCGGGTCTGGACCTTTGATCTGCGCCCGGGCGTACTGTTTCACGATGACACACCGCTCACTGCGCAAGACGTCATTGAGGCCCTGTCGCATCTGCCGGACCTAAGCCGGATCGAGACCGTGACGGATCACCAGCTTCGGGTCGAACTGACCAAAGCTGTACCGGGCCTGCCATTCACGCTGGCTGAAGACGCCTTTTGCATCGCACGAGACACCATCGGCACAGGATGCTACCGCGCCGCGCACGTGCAAGAGGGGCGCCATTTCCGGGGGGAAAAGGTCGCGGATCACTACAAAACCGGCCAAGCTGGATGGCTCGACCGGATCGAAGTGATAACGATACCCGACGCCAACGTCCGTGCCGAGGCCCTGCGCGACGGCTATGTCGACGTCGCTGCCCTACCCGCGCCAAACGGCCTGCGCGAGCGCGCCAAATACCGCTATCACCCCTCGGAACACGATATGGCGCTGGTCGTCGCGGACGCGGTTGGTCTGCCGCGCCAGATCAGCTCTCGTGCGGCCTTGGATGATGGGCGTATCGCAGAACGCTGGTGGATGATCTAACCTTCGTCTCTCACAATTTCACACTGCCCCTTGCAGACTCATCCCATCCGCCGTATATGCCTTGACAACAGCGGCGCGTCGGGTCTCTTGGACCGGAAGCACCACCGGAAATTTCGACGGGCCGCGCGCCCGTTTTTTTGTGCCCGGAGTTTGGGTAATCTGACAATGACTAACGACCTGATAGCAAAAGCAGCGATCGACCGCAGGTTGGCCGAGATCATCACGCCTGTGATCGAAGATCTGGGCTATGAGCTGGTCCGCATCCGCCTGATGAGTGGCAAGGAAACCACCCTGCAGATCATGGCGGACAAGCCCGATGGTGGCATCGAAGTGGATGATTGCGGCGAAATTTCGAGCGCGGTCAGCGCCACGCTGGACGTCGAGGATCCGATTCTGGACGCCTATACGCTTGAGGTTTCGAGCCCCGGCATCGACCGCCCGCTGACGCGCCTTAAAGACTTTGACATGTTCGAAGGTTACGAGGCCAAGCTGGAAACCACCGAACTCATCGACGGACGTCGCCGCTTCAAGGGTGAGCTGGCCGGGATCGAAGGGGATGAGGTTCTGATCAACCTCGACCAGAACGGCGAGACCGTGACTATCGGCTTGCAGTTCGACTGGCTCAGCGACGCCAAACTGGTGCTGACCGACGATCTGATCAAGGAAATGCTGCGCCAGCGCAAAGACGCGGGCGTGTTGAACGAAGACGCATTCGACGACATCGAGACCGAAGGGTCCCAAGAGGAGACGAAGTAATGGCAATCACCTCTGCAAACCAGCTGGAGCTGTTGCAAACCGCCGAGGCCGTGGCCCGCGAAAAGATGATCGACCCCGGTCTGGTCGTCGAAGCGATGGAAGAATCCCTCGCCCGTGCTGCGAAGTCCCGCTACGGCGCCGAGATGGACATCCGCGTTTCCATCGACCGCAAAACCGGTAAAGCGACATTCACCCGCGTCCGCACCGTGGTCGAGGATGAAGAGCTGGAAAACTACCAGTCCGAATTCACCGTCGAGCAGGCCAAACAATATATGGCTGACCCGCAGGTCGGTGACACCTTTGTCGAAGAGGTTCCGCCGGTTGAAATGGGTCGCATCGCCGCGCAATCCGCCAAGCAGGTGATCCTGCAAAAGGTGCGCGAAGCCGAGCGTGACCGCCAGTTCGAAGAATTCAAAGACCGCGCAGGCACCATCATCAACGGTGTCGTCAAGCGCGAGGAATACGGCAACGTCATCGTCGACGTGGGTGCCGGCGAAGCAATGCTGCGCCGCAACGAAAAGATCGGCCGCGAAAGCTATCGCCCGAACGACCGCGTGCGCTGCTACATCAAGGACGTGCGCCGCGAAGTGCGTGGCCCGCAGATCTTCCTGAGCCGCACCGCGCCCGAGTTCATGGCCGAACTGTTCAAGATGGAAGTGCCGGAAATCTATGACGGCATCATCGAGATCAAAGCCGTGGCCCGTGACCCCGGTTCGCGCGCCAAGATTGCCGTGATCAGCTATGATGGCTCGATCGACCCTGTGGGTGCCTGTGTTGGTATGCGCGGCAGCCGCGTACAGGCCGTTGTGAATGAACTGCAGGGTGAAAAGATCGACATCATCCCGTGGAACGAAGATCAGCCGACATTCTTGGTGAACGCGCTGCAGCCCGCCGAAGTGTCCAAGGTGGTTCTGGACGAAGAAGCCGGCAAGATCGAAGTTGTTGTTCCCGAAGAGCAGCTGTCGCTGGCCATCGGTCGCCGTGGTCAAAACGTGCGCCTGGCCTCGCAGCTGACCGCTCTGGACATCGACATCATGACCGAGGCCGAGGAATCGGCGCGCCGTCAGAAAGAGTTTGAAGCCCGCACCAAACTGTTCATGGACAGCCTGGATCTGGACGAATTCTTTGCTCAGCTGCTGGTGTCTGAAGGGTTCACCAACCTGGAAGAAGTGGCTTACGTCGAAATCGACGAACTGCTGGTGATCGACGGCGTGGACGAAGGCACCGCAGAAGAGCTGCAAACCCGTGCCCGCGAGTACCTGGAAGCACAGGCCAAGGCGGCTCTGGACAATGCCCGCGCCCTTGGTGTCGAAGAGAGCCTTATTGAATTCGAAGGCCTGACACCCCAAATGATCGAAGCACTGGCCAAGGACGACGTGAAAACGCTCGAAGACTTTGCAACCTGCGCCGACTGGGAACTGGCCGGTGGCTGGACGTCGGTCGATGGCGAACGAGTCAAGGACGATGGCATTCTGGAACCTTTCGACGTTTCGCTGGAAGAAGCCCAGGACATGGTCATGACTGCCCGCGTTCTGTTGGGCTGGGTTGATCCGGCCGAGTTGGAAGCCGCAGCCGAGGAAGACGGCGCGGAAGACGACACTGACGAAAACACCGACACGGAGGCCGGGGCCTGATCTCAGGCCCCAGGGGGTTCGAGATGGGTCGCGGTGGCGTTCCAAAGGATCACTCGGATGGTCCAGACCGCAAGTGCATTGCCACGGGTGAAGTACAGCCGAAATACGGGCTGATTCGCTTTGTGGTGGGCCCTGACGGTCAGGTCTATCCGGATGTGATGGGCAAATTGCCTGGTCGCGGCGCCTATGTCGCAGCGGACCGGGCGGCACTTATCAAGGCTGTGCAAAAAAAGCTGTTTTCCCGCAGCTTCAAAATGCAGGTGACGGTGGCAAGCGATCTGGTCGACGACGTCGAGCGCCAGCTGGCCCGCCGCGTGATCGACCTGCTGAGCCTTGCACGCAAATCCGGCGATGCGGTCGCCGGGTACGAAAAGGTCAAAACAATGCTCGACAGGGAAGAGGCGCAGGTTTTGCTGCAGGCCTCGGACGGATCGGGACGCGGAAAATCGAAATTGAGCACGCCACACCGGGGTAAATACATCGGTTGGCTGACCGCAGACGAGTTAGGCATGGCATTTGGACGCCAAACTGTGATACATGCCGCCCTCGCCTCTGGTGGACTCAGTAAACGTGTTGTAGAGGAAGCGCAGCGTTTACGTGGCGTGCGCGAAACGGATGACGGCGGCAAGGGCCGCACGGAAGGGTAGTTAGGCTTTATGAGCGATAGTGACGGCAAAAAGACATTGGGTCTGCGTGGGTCCCGCCCGGGGAATGTGAAACAGAGTTTCAGCCACGGACGGACCAAGAATGTCGTGGTGGAAACCAAACGCAAGCGCGTGGTGGTTCCCAAGCCCGGCGCTGGCAAGCCCGGGGGCTCGGCCCCTGCGGGTGATCCGTCGCGTCGCCCGGCTGGCATCACAGACGCGGAAATGGCGCGCCGCCTGAAGGCCGTCCAGGCCGCCAAGGCCCGCGAAGTCGAAGAAACGGCCAAACGCGCCGCTGAAGAGAAGGCCCGGGAAGAAGAACGCGCCCGTCGCCGCGCCGAGGCAGAAGCCAAGGAACGCGAAGAACAGGAACGCGCTGAAAAAGCTCGTCAAAAGGCCGAAGAAGAAGAACGCAAGCGCAAAGAGGCTGAAGAGGTCGCGAAACGTGCCGCCGAGGCACCCGCGCCAAAAGCTGACGCGCCATCGCGCCCCGCGCCCAACAAACCGGCACCTGCCGCGACCCCACGCAAGTCCGACCGCGAGCGCGAGCAGCGCAATACCCGCGGTAAGGGCCGCGACGATGGTCGCCGTTCGGGCAAGCTGACATTGGGTCAGGCCACAGGTGGCGAAAACAACCGCCAGCGTTCGATGGCGTCCATGAAGCGCAAGCAAGAGCGTGCGCGTCAGAAAGCCATGGGCGGCTCGGTCGAGCGTGAAAAGGTGATCCGTGACGTACAGCTGCCCGAGGCCATTGTGGTGTCGGAGCTGGCCAACCGTATGGCCGAACGTGTGGCTGACGTCGTGAAATCGCTGATGAACATGGGCATGATGGTTACGCAGAACCAGACCATCGACGCCGATACAGCCGAACTGATCATCGAAGAATTTGGCCACAAGGTCACCCGCGTTTCGGACTCGGACGTCGAGGACGTCATCAAAGAGGTCGAAGACAAGGACGAAGATCTGGAATCGCGCCCCCCGGTCATCACGATCATGGGTCACGTCGACCACGGCAAAACCTCGATCCTGGACGCCATCCGCAACGCCCGCGTTGTGGCGGGCGAAGCCGGCGGTATCACCCAGCACATTGGTGCCTATCAGGTGAAAACCGAAAGCGGCGCGGTGCTGAGCTTCCTGGATACTCCGGGCCACGCGGCCTTTACCTCGATGCGCTCGCGTGGTGCTCAGGTGACGGACATCGTGGTTCTGGTTGTGGCGGCTGACGACTCGGTCATGCCGCAGACCATCGAAGCGATCAACCACGCTAAAGCGGCCGAAGTCCCGATGATCGTAGCGATCAACAAGTGCGACAAACCCGCTGCCGACCCCAACAAGGTCCGCGCCGAGTTGCTGCAACACGAAGTGATCGTGGAAGCCATGTCGGGTGAAGTGCAGGACGTCGAAGTGTCCGCGCACACCGGTCAGGGTCTGGATGAACTGCTTGAGGCCATTGCGCTGCAGGCTGAAATCCTGGAGCTCAAGGCCAACCCGGGACGCGCCGCTCAGGGCGCCGTTATCGAAGCACAGCTGGACGTGGGCCGCGGCCCCGTTGCCACTGTTCTCGTTCAGAACGGCACACTGCGCCAGGGCGACATCTTTGTTGTGGGTGAGCAGTACGGTAAGGTCCGCGCCCTGATCAACGACAAGGGCGAGCGCGTCAAAGAGGCCGGCCCCTCGGTTCCAGTCGAGGTTCTGGGCCTGAATGGCACACCCGAAGCAGGCGACGTTCTGAATGTGACCGAGACCGAAGCGCAGGCGCGCGAGATCGCCGAATATCGCGAACAAGCCGCCAAGGACAAACGCGCTGCTGCCGGTGCTGCGACCACGCTGGAACAGCTGATGCAGAAGGCCAAGGAAGACGAAAGCGTCTCTGAGCTTCCGATCCTGGTCAAAGCGGACGTACAAGGTTCTGCCGAAGCCATCGTTCAGGCGATGGAAAAGATCGGCAACAACGAGGTGCGCGTGCGCGTGCTGCACTCGGGCGTGGGTGCGATCACCGAGACCGACATCGGCCTGGCGGAAGCCTCTGGCGCACCGGTTATGGGCTTTAACGTTCGTGCCAACGCCTCGGCCCGGAACACCGCCAACCAGAAGGGCGTCGAGATCCGTTACTACTCGGTCATCTATGACCTTGTGGACGACGTTAAAGCCGCCGCATCGGGCCTGCTGAGCGCCGAGATCCGCGAGAACTTCATCGGTTACGCCGAAATTCGCGAAGTCTTCAAGGTCACCGGCGTGGGCAAAGTCGCCGGCTGTCTGGTCACCGAAGGTGTTGCCCGCCGCTCCGCAGGTGTTCGCCTGCTGCGCGACAACGTCGTGATCCACGAAGGCACGCTGAAGACGCTCAAGCGCTTCAAGGACGAAGTGCCCGAGGTTCAGTCGGGTCAGGAATGCGGTATGGCATTCGAAAACTACGACGATATCCGTGCAGGCGATGTGATCGAGATTTTCGAACGCGAAGAAGTTACTCGAACCCTCGACTGATCGCATATCAATCGAAATCGAAAACGGCGGCCCTCAATGGCCGCCGTTTTTCATTCTGACGTCAAAAACAAAAAGGGGACAGCAAACGCCATCCCTTTTTTGCAGTCAGTGTGAGTGGTGGTGCAAATTACATTCAAGCGACCGCGGTAATAGGCTTACCGACGTACACCTTGTCATCTACACGGACGGCAATGCGCCCGTTTGGCAAACTGCGGACAAATGTGCCCTGAATCGAGACACAGCTGCCGATTGTGATCGTACGAAGCAAGTCAAATCCTCCCCAAAGGAACAGACAAGTTCTTTATACCATAAAGGAGAGTAAAAATATACTTAAACTCTGCCTTTTATTTCTTGGGCTTAAGGGTAGGCCACCAAATATCGTCTATATCAAGGCTATTCAGCCTAGATATGCCCGAACGATCAAAAGCGGAAACACACCTTAAGCGCGAATCACGGAACCGCTACAACCAATCCCTTAGGATCGGAATCAACGGTACATCGGCGGCTGGCATAGGGTAGTCTCGCAACTCGTTTGCCTTGACCCACTTCAATGCCTGGCCTTCTTTCGATTGCGGGATTCCGTCCCATTTCCGGCAGGCAAAGAGCGGCATCAGCAGATGGAAATCGTCATAGCTGTGACTGGCAAAGGTCAGTGGTGCCAGGCAGGAAGCCCAAGTGTTGATCCCCAACTCCTCTTCCAGCTCTCGGATCAGGGCGACCTCGGGTGTTTCTCCGGCCTCGACCTTGCCGCCCGGAAACTCCCATAGACCAGCCATGGATTTGCCTTCGGGGCGCTGTGCCAACAGCACCCGTCCATCTACATCAATCAGCGCAACCGCCGACACCAAAACCGTTTTCATGAGCGATAGTCCGCGTTGATCTCGATATAGCCGTGTGTCAGGTCACAGGTCCAGACGGTCGACCGCCCGTCGCCCAGCCCCAGATCAACACCGATCACCAGCTCTTGGCCCTTCATATAAGCCGCGGCCTCATCTTCGCTGTAGGTCGGGCTGACCCATCCGTTTTCGGCAACCAGGATGTCACCGAACGAAATGCTCAGCTTGTCGCGGTCTGCAGCTGCGCCCGATTTGCCAATGGCCATGACCACCCGGCCCCAGTTGGGGTCCTCCCCCGCCACAGCGGTCTTGATCAACGGCGAGTTCGCAATCGCCAACCCGTGCACTTTGGCGTCCGCATCCGATGTCGCGCCGGTCACGCGGATTTCCACGAATTTGGTCGCCCCTTCGCCGTCGCGCACCACCTGATGCGCCAGATCAAGCATCACGCCGTTCAGCGCATCGGCAAAGGTGGTATTGCCGGTGGCATCCACGCCCGACGCGCCTGTCGCACAGAGCAGCAAACTGTCCGAGGTCGAGGTGTCGCTGTCGACAGTGATGCAGTTGAACGAAGTATCCGTCTGGCTGCTCAACATTGCCTGCAGCGCGCTCTGTTCAACCTTGGCGTCTGTGAAAATGTAGACCAGCATCGTCGCCATGTCCGGCGCAATCATGCCCGAGCCCTTGGCGATGCCAGCAATCGACACTGTCTGGCCATCGATCTCGACCTGCGCGCTTGCCCCTTTGGGGAACGTATCCGTGGTCATGATAGCACGCGCAGCGTCTTCGATCGCGTCCCCTGACAGCGCGCCATTCAGCGCGTCGAGCTGCGCCAGAATGCGGTCATGCGCCAAAGGCTCGCCGATCACCCCTGTGGACGAGGTGAACACCCGCTCGACCGCAACACCCGTCACATCCGCAACCGCCTGCGTCACCGCCGCGACCGAGGCCTGGCCATAGTGCCCGGTGAACGCGTTGGCATTGCCCGAGTTCACAAGGATCGCAGCGGGACCATCGCTGGCCCCGCCAATTTTCTCCTGACAATCCAAAACCGGAGCTGCCCGAGTGGCTGAGCGTGTGAATACGCCCGCCACCGATGTGCCCGGCTGCAAAACCGCCAGCATGACGTCGGTTCGGCCCTGATACCGCACACCCGCTTCGACGGTGGCGAATCGCACACCGTCAATGACCGGCAGCTTCGGAAACGCAGCAGGTGCCAAAGGCGAGACTTTGGTGATCGTGGCCATGGGTCTTACTCCTGAACCAGTTCGACGTCGCGCAGTACAGACGGCTCCAGACCTTCGACCTCGGGGCGCTCGATCTCGCCTGCTTTGGTCAGCTCGGCCACTTTGGCGTCCACCGCGTCCTGTTGGATCTTGGTCGCCAACTCACCGCGCACTTCGTCCAGTGTCGGCGCTTCGGCCTTGCGCTTGTCACTGAGCAGCACGACGTGCCAGCCAAACTGCGTTTTGACCGGGGCCGAAACCTCTCCGGGGCTCAGGTCGACAACGGCCGCTTCGAACTCGGGCACCATGGCACCCATGCCGAACCATCCAAGCGAGCCGCCGTTGGGACCGGAAGGGCCGGTCGACTTTTCCTTGGCCATCGCGGCGAAATCGGCGCCGTTGTCCAGATCGGCCTTGATTGCCTTGGCCTCTTCCTCAGTCTCGACCAAGATGTGCGAGGCTTGGAATTCGTCGCCACCGGTCCAATCCGAATACTGCGCGTCATAAGCCGCCTGCACCGCATCATCCGACATCGCACCGCTTGCGATGTCTTCCAGCACGTCTGCCGCCAGCAGCGAGCGCTGCTCGTTCTCCAGCGCCAACTCAACATGTTTGGGCACATCCGTGCCACGCGACTGTTTCAGCAGGTTCTGTTGGATCAGTTGATCCAGGATCGCCTGATACAGAACTTCATCCGGCAACTGCTGATACTGCTGCGGCAGGGCCGCACGTGCCAGGATCATGTGACCCAAAGTGATGTCTTCGCCGTTGACGCTGGCAACAACCGTATCGGCGGTCGGTTTGGTCTCGGCTGCCAACGGCAGGGCCATAACGACAGCCAACGCCAGCGATGGCAAAAAAGTGAGGCCTTTGGGCATTCAAATCATCCTATTCTCAGGCCGCGACGGGGCGCGGCGTTGACACTCTATGACCTGCCGCTTACATCGCTTGAAGCCTAGGACAGGACCGCCTTTCACCCCCCGTATCTATGGGTTGAGCGCAAGGCGGGCAAGCCTGTCGAAATGCACGATGCTGATAGATCCGTTGGAGTGAACATGCTGGGATTCGGAACGCTTGCCAAAAAGGTCTTCGGAACGCCGAACGACCGCAAGATCAAGGCGACCCGCCCGCTGATCGCCAAGATCAACGCACTGGAAGAAGAGTTCGAAAAACTGTCCGACGAGGGCCTGATCGAAAAGACCGCCGAGTTGCGCAAACGCGCGCTGGATGGCGAGAAGCTGGACGACTTGCTACCCGAAGCTTTTGCCAACTGCCGTGAAGGCGCCAAGCGCGCCCTGGGTTTGCGTGCCTTCGATACACAGCTGATGGGGGGCGTGTTTCTGCATCAGGGCAACATCTCGGAAATGAAGACGGGTGAGGGCAAGACCCTTGTCGCAACCTTCCCGGCCTATTTGAATGCTTTGACCGGCAAGGGCGTGCATGTGGTCACGGTCAACGAATACCTGGCCAAACGTGACTCGGAATGGATGGGCAAGGTGTTTGGCGCGCTCGGCATGACCACCGGCGTGGTCTATTCCAACCAGCCCGACCCCGAAAAGATGGCCGCGTATTCCAGCGATGTCACCTATTCGACCAACAACGAGTTGGGTTTTGACTATCTGCGCGACAACATGAAGTCCGAATTGGACCAGGTGTTCCAGAAGTATCACAACTTTGCCATCGTGGATGAGGTCGACTCGATCCTGATCGACGAGGCGCGGACACCGCTAATCATCTCCGGTCCCGCTCAGGACCGCTCGGATCTGTATGTAGCCATCGACGCGGTGATCCCCTCGCTGAGCGACGATCACTATGAGCTTGACGAAAAATCCCGCAACGTGACCTTTACCGACGAGGGCAACGAGTTCCTCGAAGAACAGCTCAAGGCCCGCGGCCTGCTGGATGCAGAGCAGTCACTCTATGACCCGGAAAGCACCACCGTAGTGCACCACGTCAACCAGGGCCTGCGCGCGCATAAGCTGTTTACCCGTGACAAGGACTACATCGTCCGCGATGGCGAGGTCGTTTTGATCGACGAATTCACCGGTCGAATGATGCCGGGCCGCCGCCTGTCGGACGGTCTGCACCAGGCGATCGAAGCCAAGGAAAACGCACAGATCCAGCCCGAGAACGTGACGCTCGCCAGCGTAACCTTCCAGAACTACTTCCGCCTTTATGACAAGCTTTCAGGCATGACCGGCACCGCCGCGACCGAGGCCGAAGAATTTGGCGAGATCTACAATCTGGGTGTGGTCGAGGTTCCGACCAACCGCCCCATCGCCCGGGTCGACGAAGACGACCAAGTCTATCGCACAGCGACAGAGAAATATGAGGCCATGATCCGCGAGATCAAGCAGGCCAACGAGAAGGGACAGCCGGTTCTGGCCGGCACGACCTCGATCGAGAAATCGGAAATGCTCAGCCAGATGCTGACGGCCGAGGGGATCAAACACAACGTCCTGAACGCCCGCCAACACGAGCAAGAAGCTCAGATCGTTGCCGACGCGGGCCATTTGGCCGCTGTGACCATCGCTACAAACATGGCTGGCCGCGGCACAGACATTCAGCTGGGCGGCAACGTCGAAATGAACGTGCTTGCCGCGATCGCGGCTGACCCCGAGGCCGACCCGGCCGAGCTGCGCGCCAAGGAAGAGGCGCGCCACGCGGAAGAAAAGCAAAAGGTGCTCGAAGCGGGTGGCCTGTTTGTTCTGGCGTCCGAACGTCACGAAAGTCGCCGCATCGACAACCAGCTGCGCGGCCGCTCCGGTCGTCAGGGTGACCCCGGTCGCACCGTGTTCTTCCTGAGCCTCGAAGACGACCTGATGCGCATCTTTGGCTCGGAGCGCCTGGACAAGGTACTGACGACCCTAGGCATGAAAGAAGGCGAAGCGATCATCCACCCTTGGGTGAACAAATCGCTGGAGCGCGCTCAAGCCAAGGTCGAAGGCCGCAACTTTGACATTCGTAAAAACGTTCTGAAGTTCGACGACGTGATGAACGACCAGCGTAAGGTGATCTTTAGCCAGCGCCGCGAAATCATGTCCGCCGATGACCTGAACGAAATCGTTTCGGACATGCGCGAGCAGGTGATCGACGATCTGATTGACCAGCACATGCCGCCCAAAACCTATGCCGACCAATGGGACACCGAAGGTCTGCATGCCTCGGTCATGGAAAAGCTGGGCATTGATGTACCCGTTGTCGAATGGGCCGCCGAAGAAGGCGTCGATGACGAAGAGATCCGCGAGCGTCTGGTCAAGGCCACGGACGAGCAGATGGCCAAAAAGGCCGTCGATTT
The DNA here is from genome assembly GCF_900302455.1 of Falsiruegeria mediterranea M17. Taxonomy (GTDB): domain Bacteria; phylum Pseudomonadota; class Alphaproteobacteria; order Rhodobacterales; family Rhodobacteraceae; genus Falsiruegeria; species Falsiruegeria mediterranea. The sequence continues at coordinate 563,089 of NZ_ONZG01000001.1, read as the reverse complement.
CGGCCCCGAGAACATGCGCAACATCGAAAAGCAGGTGCTGCTGCAGACCATCGACAGCAAGTGGCGTGAACATTTGCTGACACTTGAACATCTGCGCTCGGTTGTGGGTTTCCGCGGCTATGCGCAGCGTGACCCGCTCAACGAATACAAGAACGAGAGCTTCCAGTTGTTCGAAGGCATGCTTGACGGTCTACGCGAAACCGTGACCCAGCAACTGGCCATGGTTCGTCCGCTGACCGAAGAAGAGCAGCGCGAGATGATGGCGCAGATGGCCGCTCAGCAAGCCCAGATGCAGCAGGCCGCCGCAGATGCCACCAACCAGGCCGAAGCAATTGCCGAGGCCGAAGCCTCGGGCGATGCTCTGCCTGGCTTTGACGAAAACGATCCCAGCACCTGGGGTAATCCGTCACGCAACGACAAATGCCCCTGCGGTTCGGGCAAGAAATTCAAACACTGTCACGGTCGGCTGGCGTAAGCCCTGCCTTATCTCTGACAAAATGAATCCCAAAGGCGGCCACACCATGGCCGTCTTTTTTAACGACACTGCCTCTGAGCCAATGTGTGATGAGGTGTGGAATGTTGCCTGCTCGACGTAGAATCCTGATGGCCACCGGTACGGTGGCTTGCGCGCTTGCGACCGGCTATTTGATGAAGCAAGACAGCCCGTATCGGAACCCCAACATTGCGACCAAACCGGCAATCGTGTCGGTGCAGCCCGCGTCAGTCGAGCAAATCGTAACCACAGAGGCGATGACCGACGACAAAGTTCTGGATAGCGTTCAGGACATCACGCTGACGTCTGCCTTGCCTGATTTGCCCGCGCCCCGACGCCTGCCCGACGCCCCGCTCGAAGGAGTGAATTCGGGACACGGCCTGCTGGACGGCGCCGTCCTGCCGGAAACACCCCAGGACCCCGAAGTGCCGCAATTGGGATGCGCCGTCACGGCAACTACAGCCCCGGCGCCGATGGCCAGTGTCACTCTGTCGGTTGAGGCACCTTGTTACGGCAACCAGCGGATCAGCGTGCATCACAGCGGGCTGATCTTCACAGAAATCACTGATGAACACGGCCAGCTGAGCGTTACCATTCCGGCCTTGTCCAAAAACGCGGTCTTTGTCGTGGACTTTGGCCATGGCAAGGGCGCAGTTGCAATGACGCAAGTGGCCGGTTTGGACCTGATCGACCGCGTCGCCGTACAATGGGCCGACCGCGCAGGCTTGCAAATCCATGCGCGCGAGTTTGGCGCCGGATATGGCGATACAGGCCATGTCTGGGCCGATGCCACTGATGCCGGTCAAGGAACCTTTGTCAGTTTGGGTCGTGATGACACGTTCCAACCGCAATTGGCCGAAGTATACAGCTTTCCCCGTGGAACCGCAGGCACCGCAGGTACCGTCGCCCTGAGCATTGAGGCCGAAGTGACCCAGGCCAATTGCGGACGCGAGATTTCGGCGCAATCACTGGAACGTCGCGACGGTAATGCTCTGCGAACACGTGACCTGACATTGTCAATCCCCGGATGTGACGCCGCAGGTGATTTTCTGGTGTTGAATAATCTTGTCGAAGACCTGAAAATCGCGGCCAAATGATCCGCAGGTAATTTCAGGTTTCTCATGGCTTGGTCTCGTGCGGCGGTTTTCGCCGCACTTTTTCTTTTGGTCGCCCCTTTGGCCGTGTTCGCGCAGGACATAACGCTGACGTCGCGCGACGGTAAAGTCGAAATCAACGGAACCCTGCTGGGTTTCGATGGCGAGTTCTATCGCGTCGACACTCAATTCGGCGAGCTGACAGTGGACGGATCAGGTGTAACCTGTGACGGCCCCGCCTGCCCCAGCCTTGTGGACTTTGTTGCAAAGATCACCCTTTCGGGATCTTCGACCATGGCCGAGGTTTTGCTGCCCGCCCTGATCGAAGGGTTCGCCCTGCGTAACGGGTATCAAGCACAGCGCAAGAACCTGAGCGGCGCACAGTTTTTGTACATCCTCGGCCAGGGACCAGGTACCTCGCCGATCGCCGAGTTTACATTTCGCGTGACTTCCACCGACGAGGGGTTTGCCGATCTCCTTGCAAATGAAGCCGACATCGTTATGGCGCTGCGCGAGATCAGACCCGACGAGCGCAAGCTCGCGCGCGAGGCCGGGATGGGTGACATGACGGGGGCCAACCGCTCACGTGTTCTGGCCCTGGATGCCATGGTGCCGGTCGTGGCGCCCGGCAATCCGGTGCACCGCATCTCGCTTCCACAATTGGCCGACGTCTATGCAGGTAACATAACCAACTGGCAGGATTTGGGCGGCCCGGATGCACCGATTTCGGTTCATCTGCCATCTGCGGGCTCTGGCTTGGCGCAAGCCGCCGAGGATCGTCTGTTGCGCCCTTTGAACGCATCGCTGGTTGCAGATGTCATCCGCCACAGACGCAGCAGCGATTTGGCGCGCGCGGTCACGACCGATCCTTTCGCCATTGGGATTGCCAGCTTTGCCGAAACCGGAACCGCACGGGCATTGACCCTCACCGGGTCCTGCGGCTTCTCCCTTTCTGCCAGCCGCCGCACCATCAAGACCGAGGATTACCCTCTTAACTCGCCGATGTTTCTCTACCTGCCTGCCCGGCGCCTGCCGGACCTGGCACGGCAATTCCTGTCCTACACCCGCGGGCCGGCGGCCCAGCTTGTGATCCGACGCGCGGGATTTGTCGATCAGACGCCCGAGCTGATTTCGATGAACGCCCAAGGCGACCGCCTGGCCAATGCCATTGCCGCTGCGGGGGAAGAGGTGCAACTGGACGTGCTGCAGCGCATGATCACGCGCCTGTCGCCCATGACGCGCCTGTCGACCTCGTTCCGATTTGAAACCGGGTCGACCCGCCCTGATGCGCAGTCACGCGCCAACATCGCTCAATTGGCTCGCGCCCTTGAAGCTGGTCAATACGATGCCCGCCAACTGGCCTTTGTTGGATTCAGCGACGGAGAAGGTCCCGCAGCAGGTAACGCCAGAATTGCTATGAAACGCGCCGAAGCTGTGCGTGATGCTGTCTTGAGCGCAGCTGAGACTGCAAACCCAGAACGGGTCGATATCACAGTCGACGCCTTTGGAGAGGCCATGCCCATGGCCTGCGACGACAGCGACTGGGGCCGTCAGGTCAACCGCAGGGTCGAGGTCTGGGTGCGCTAAGCCCCTTCGTTCTTTTGAAAATATTCCGGGGGAGTCGTAGCGACGGGGGCAGCGCCCCCTAGAGATACCCCTCAGCTCTAAAACTCAGCTCGGTCGATTTTCCGATGATCAGGTGATCATGCAACGTCAAACCAAGTGCAACGCAGGCGCTTTGGATCTGGTTGGTCATATCGACGTCCGACTGCGACGGTGTCGGGTCGCCCGATGGATGATTGTGCACCAAGATGAGCGCCGAGGCGTTCAGTTCCAGCGCCCGCTTTGCCACCTCGCGTGGATAGACCGGCACGTGATCTACTGTGCCGCGCGCCTGTTCCTCATCCGCAATGAGCACGTTCTTGCGGTCCAGAAAGAACACCCGGAATTGTTCCGTTTCGCGATGCGCCATGGTGGTGTGGCAGTAATCCAGCAACGCATCCCAACTGGAAATCACTTGCCGTTGCATCACCCGCGCCCGCGCCATGCGATGCGCAGACGCCTCGAGCACCTTGAGGTCCGTGATCACCGCGTCGCCCACGCCCTTGACCTCTTGCAGCCGCTCAACCGGGGCCGTCAGCACCCGGTTGAAATCGCCAAAGGTATCCAGCAGCAGCCGTGCCAAGGGTTTTACATCTTGCCTGGGGATCGAACGAAAAAGCACCAGCTCCAACAACTCATAATCCGGCATGGCTGCTGCCCCGCCCTCCATGAACCTTTCGCGCAGGCGCTTCCGGTGATCCTTGATGTAGGACGGCAACCGACCCGATGGCAGTGGGGCCTCGGGCGCCTCGTCCAGGTCAAACAACATTGGGGCTTCGGCAAAGGCATTTTGGGTCATATCCACAGCCTCTGCCCGAATCGGTTTCTGAAAGGTTAACCGCCCTCACCCGCCATCCGTGCGGTGGCCTTGCGCACGGCCAAATGCAGCAGGACCGAGAAGACACCAAGAGTGAGCATCGCGGCAAACATCAAATCGGTTTTGGCGCGCCCGTTGGCCAGAAGCATCAAGTAGCCCAACCCTTTGGACGCGCCCACCCACTCACCAATCACTGCCCCAATCGGCGCATAGACCGCCGCCAGTCGCAAACCAGACGCAAGGTTCGGCAGTGCCGCCGGAATACGGATGTACCAGAGCACTGCGCGCGGGTTGGCCTGCATTGTACGCGCCAGATCCAAGTAACCGGGCGGCGTTCGCATAAGCCCGTCAAAGAAGGATGCCGTTACCGGGAAATAGATGATCAGCACAGCCATCGCCACCTTGGACCACAGCCCATAGCCCAGCCACAACGTCAGGATCGGCGCCAAGGCAAAGACCGGCAGGGCTTGGGTGAACACCAGCATCGGTTGCACCAAAACCCGCGCCACGCGCGAGGTCGCTAGCTGGATCGCAGTCACGACCCCAAGCGCCGCGCCTAGCCCCAACCCAATCAGCACCTCGATCCCGGTGATCAGAGTGTGTTCAGCAATGATGGCCCGGTTCTTCCACCAAGTTTCCGCAACCAAAAGCGGTCCAGGCAGGATGAACTTCGGCAGATCAGTCAAAGAGACGATCACCTGCCAAACCGCCACGGCAAAGATGGTCGCTGCTAAGGCGGGAAGATAGCGCGTCATGCCGCCTCTCCCCGTAGCATTCGCAGCAGAGCCGCCTGTGCCGCCAGCGTGTCGAGGCCATCGACCTTGCGCGGTACATCTGCTGTTGGCGGTGGACAATGGGTCAGCCCCGATTGCTCCATGACCACGATAGAATGCCCAAGACGCGCGGCCTCTCCGGGATCATGAGTCACCAAGAGCACCGTGCGCCCGGCGAGCAGTTCGACCGCCAGGTCCTGCATGTCCGCCCTCGTCTGCGCATCCAGCGCCGAAAACGGCTCGTCCAGCAGGATGACCGGTTTATCCTCCATCAACGTACGTGCAAGCGCCACCCGCTGCCGTTGCCCACCCGACAGCTCGGCTGGTTTCTTGCTGGCGTGTTCAGTCAACCGCACTCGTCCCAACAACCGCTGCAGCCGCTCCTGATCGGGCCTTTCGCCGCGCAACCGCGCGCCAAGCGTAATATTCTGCGTCACCGTCGCCCAAGGCAGCAGCAGGTCGTCCTGTGCCATATAGGCTACGCGCGGCACCACCTCACCGCCATCTGATGCGGTGATGGAGCCGTCAAACACGGCCCCCGTCTGCAACCCGGCAATCAGCCTGAGCACAGTGGATTTCCCGACGCCCGAGCCGCCCAGAAGGCAGGTCCATTTTCCCGCTGCCAATGACAGCGACAACGGCGCAAATAGCTGCGCCGCGCCAATGGTGGCCTGCCCTTGAACGATGATCTCGGGCGCGGTCATTACGGGGTCATTCCCATCTGCCAGAACCCGACCTCAAGTTGGGTTGCCATGTTGAAAGTGCGGCACAGGCCATCCCAAGTCGGCAGTTGGTCATAGTTCTCGCTCAAGCGACGGGTCAGCGCACCATCCAGTAGCTCACCCACTGCGCGGACCGACCCTTGATATTCATCGCCCGCATAAGTGTTGATCCAGTCGCGATAGGTCTCGCTGGTCGCCTCGTCCGACAGACGCGCGCCAATTTCACCATAGCCCATGACGCAGGGTGCAAGCGCCGCCAGCAGGCTGAGCAGATCGCCGGAATACCCCGCCTCCAGTACAAAGCGAGTATAAGCCAAGTTTTCGGGCCGCTCAGGTGTTGCGAACAACTCATCTTGTGAGATCCCCGCCTCGGCACAGATGCCGATGTGCAGCTTCATCTCTTCGCTAATCAGGCCGTTCACTGTGGCTGAGGCCAGCAGCATTTCCTCGTGCGTTTCCGATTTCACCACTGCCAGCGCCCAAGCGCGGCTGAAGTGGATCAGGAACACATAGTCCTGCCGCAGGTAGTGCAAGAACGCCTCACGCGGGAGGGTGCCGTCCTTAAGCCCCTCGACAAACGCGTGGCGGGTATAATCCCGCCACACATCGCCCGAAGCCGCGCGCATCAGGCCAAAGGCGCGGCCATAATCCGGTGCCGTGCTCATTTTGCGGTCACGTCGATGGTGATGGCATCAACCGGGTTGATGCTGTCGATCATGCCGCTGTCCTTCAGGAATGCCTCGAACCGGGCATAGCGGCCATGGTCGAACCCGGCAGGGCGCAGGGCAAAGCGCGGCAGCGTGTCGACCCAGGCGCGCTTGTTCAGCTCATCCTGCAGCTCGGTCGAGGTGCCCGAGAAGATTTCCCAACTTTTGACCGGGTTGTTGACAATGTACTGCGTTGCCAGCTCGGTCGCGCGCAGAAAGCGAGCCACTTTTTCGGCATCCATCGTCTCGGGGTTGGCGACATAGATGAGCTCGTCATAAGACGGCACGCCCTCTTCCTCGATGTAGAAGCAGGTGCCAGGCTCTCCTTCGATGTCCATCTGGTTCAGCTCAAAGTTCCGGTAGGCACCGATCACCGCATCTACCTGACCCGACATCAGCGAGGGCGAGAGTGAGAAGTTGACATTGATCATCTCAACATCGCTGAGCGCCACGTCGTATTTGCCCAGAACTGCGCCCAGAACCGCCTCTTCCACGCCGGCGACCGAAAAGCCGATCTTCTTGCCCTTCAGATCGGCGGGCGATTTGATCGGGCCTTCTTCCAGAACCAGCAGGCAGTTCAGCGGGGTCGCAACCAATGTACCAACGCGCTTGAGCGGCAGGCCTTCGTGGATTTGCAGGTGCAGCTGCGGCTGATAGGACACGGCCAGATCAGCCTGACCGGCAGCAACCAGACGCGGCGGGGCAGACGGGTCTGCGGGCGCGACAATCTCGACCTCAAGGCCCTGATCGGCGAAATAGCCCTTTTCCTGCGCCACGATGATCGGGCCGTGATCGGGGTTGATGAACCAATCCAAGAGGACGGTCATCTTGTCGGCAGCCATCGCCGGGGTCGCGGCCAGCATGGCCAATGCGGTCAGCATTTTCTTCATGTTCGCGTTTCCTTATGCTTCATGAGGTTGAGGCCGCGACAAGGACAATCTCGCCGGGCCAAATTTGTTGAATGCGCTCAGCAGTGCGCCAGGCCCTGAGGCCGGTGGCACAACACAGCGCAATACGCCTGTCAGGGTCGGGCAGATGGTTCTGCACCTCCTCCGGTGCGATACGGGTCGCGGTGGAAAGGATCGGCACGGGGGCCTCCTCTGCGCCGCGCAATTCAATGATCATGTCCTGATCGGTGAGTTCGGTGGGGACAGCAAAGCGCAATGCTGCCTCGGGCTCGGGCGCGCCATCAAAGCGAAATGAGGTGCTGCGATAGTTTTGCGCATCGAACTGCACCATTTGCCCCAAGGGCGACGGTTCCAGCCCCATCAGCACGGCCAGCGCCATCTGCGCCTGAAGCGCGCCGATCATCCCCACGACCGGGCCCAGAACACCCGCCGTCGCGCAGCTCGCAGCGCTGTCCGGAGCCTCGGGGAAAATGGCGCGCAGCGACGGCACGCCACCGCAGAAGCCGCCGACATAGCCGCCCAATCCAAGGACCGACGCGCTGATCAATGGACTGCCTTGTTTCAGGCATTCATCACTCAACGTATAGCTCGCCGCATAGCTGTCGGCACAATCAAGGATCAGATCAAAATCTGCGACTAAATCAGCTACATTTGCCGGTGTTAGAGCCTGTTTTTGAGCTTCAACGATGATGTCGGAATTCAACGCTTGGCACCGTGCGGCAACCACGCCGGCCTTTGACGCACCACAATCCGCTTCCGTGAAAAGCGTCTGTCGGTGCAGGTTGGACAGATCCACGACATCCGGATCCAGCAAAGTCAGATGCCCGACACCCGCACCAGCCAACATAGGCAACACCGGGGCCGCCAACCCGCCACAGCCGACCACCAGCACGCGGGCGCGGGACAGGCGATCCTGTCCCTGCGCCCCGACCTGCGGTAGGATCATCTGGCGAGCGTAGCGGCTCATCGCGTTGCCTCAATCCACTGGCACACGCGGCTTTCGGGGTCAGCGTTCAGAGTGATGTCGGTCACAGCCGAAACGATGTCTGCGCCAGCCTCCAAAACGCCGGGCGCACGCTCGACACTCATCCCACCGATACCGACCAAAGGGATGTTGCCCACACGCTCTTTCCATTCGGTGACGCGGGGCAAGCCCTGCTGGTGCCACTTCATCTTTTTCAGGATTGTGGGATAGACGGGCCCAAGCGCGACATAGTCCGGGTTCATCTCCAAAACCCGCTCCAACTCGTCATCGTCATGGGTTGAAACGCCAAGTTTTAGACCCGCTTTTCGGATCCCGACCAGGTCTGCATCATCCAAATCTTCCTGGCCGAGGTGGATCCACTCGACTCCCAGATCAATCGCCGCCTCCCAATAATCGTTGATCACCAGAACACAGCCATATTCGGCACACAGGTCTCGCCCCTTGGCAATCTGTTCGCGCACCACGTCGTCAGGTTGATCCTTGATCCGCAGCTGCACGAGCTTGATGCCCAAGGGCAGCATCCGTTCCAGCCAGTCGGTGTGGTCGAAGATGGGGTAGAAACGATCCAGGCTCATGACAGAAACGCCTTTCCGATGACGGGGGTTGAAGCTTCGGCCATATCGCGCGCCTCGATCGGATCGGCCTCGTGCGCCAATCGCCCGGCCTCGACCGCCAGCGCCATGGCCTTGGCCATCAGCTGCGGTTCACCCGCGCGGGCGACAGCGGTGTTCAGCAAAACGGCGTCATAGCCCAGCTCCATCGCATGCGAGGCGTGCGACGGCAGGCCAATTCCTGCATCCACCACCAGCGGCACATCGGGAAACTCTGCTCGCATCGCACGCAGGGCGTATTCGTTGTTCAGCCCGCGGCCCGATCCAATCGGAGCGCCCCATGGCATCAATACCTCACACCCTGCTTCGAGCAACCGCTCGCCAACGATCAGGTCATCGGTGGTGTAGGGGAACACCTGAAACCCGTCCTCAGTCAGAATGCGCGCGGCCTCGACCAGTTGGAACACATCCGGTTGCAGGCTGTCGGTGTGGCCGATCAGTTCCAGCTTGATCCATTTGGTGTCAAACACCTCGCGCGCCATATGGGCGGTTGTGACGGCCTCTTTCACCGTGTGACAGCCGGCGGTATTGGGCAGGATCAGCACGCCAAGGTCCTGGATCATCTGCCAGAACGTCTGCCCTGCGCCACCCTCACGCCGCAGCGACACCGTGGCTACGCCTGCGCCGCTGTCGCGGAATGCCTGTTCCAAGATCGCCGGGCTGGGATATTGCGCCGTGCCCAGCATCAGAGGGTTGGACAGTTCAGTGCCATAAAACGTCCGCATCGCCTTAGCCCCCCTGCATCGGAGCGAGAACCTCGACCCGGTCGCCATCGTTCAATCGGTGACCCGCGCGCAGGGACGAGGGCACAAAATCCTCATTCACTGCCGTGGCAACCCGGCCTGAGAAACCGCATTCGTCGAGCAAAGCGGTCAAGGTTTCAGCGGCCACCTCACGGGGTTCGCCGTTAAGCACGATCTTCATCGACCATCTCCGAATGTTTGTTGTCCAGCACCAAGTCAGCAACACCGCGTGCCACCGCAGGCGCGAGCAGATACCCGTGCCGATAAAGGCCATTGGCATAGACCCGCCCGCCGATCCGGCGAATACGCGGCAAGTTGTCGGGAAATGCAGGTCGCAGATCGACGCCGATTTCCAGCACCTCGGCCTCGCCAAAGGCCGGGTTCAGGGCATAGGCAGAGCTCAGCAGTTCCAGCATCGAGCGTGCGGTGATCCGACCCGAATCCTCACTTTCGATCATCGTGGCGCCCAGCATGTAAACGCCATCTCCGCGCGGCACAATGTAAAGCGGCAGACGCGGGTGCAGCAGACGAACAGGTCGGGTTAGAGCCACATCTGGCGCGCGGATAACCAACATCTCACCCTTTACGCCGCGCAGATCAGTCAGAAAATCGCGCGCGGACAAGCCCCGGCAATCGATTGCCTTTCCCAATCCTTCTGGCGCCTCGGTTTGATGAAAGGTCACTCGCTTTTCGACCAACCCGGCATGCAGATCAGCCAGTGCCTTGCGTGGATCTAGATGGGCCTCTTTTTCGAAATAGAGCCCTTTGCCGAATGCAGCCAGATCAGGCTCTAATTGGGCGATCTCACCACGACCGACATCCGTGAACCCCTCGGTACGTCGTGAAAACCGGCGCAGATCTGGCAGATCGCGGGCATTGGCGACCACCAGCGTTCCGGCAAAGGTCACGTCCGTCTTGTCTGCCCACCAGCCGATGGCCTCTTGCCCCAGACGAAGCACAGGCTCTTCGGCATTCTCATATTCACACCAAGGCGCCAGCATGCCACCCGCCCACCAAGAACATCCATGCGGGCCCGGAGGGCCAGCGGGGTCATAAACATCCACCGTAGCACCACGCGCGACCAGTTCCGTCGCGACGGCCAGACCGGCAACGCCAGCCCCTATGACGGAAAAATCGCTCATGCCCAAACCTTGTGGAAATGGTGAACGGGCCCGTGGCCGTGACCGACACCCAACGTGTCCGCCCTGGCAATTGCGCCCTGCAGATAGCTATGCGCCTGCGCAACCGCCTCGGGCAGGTCCACCCCCTTGGCGAGGCCAGCCGCTATCGACGACGATAGAGTGCAGCCTGTGCCATGCGTGTTTTTGGTGTCCCGACGCGGAGCTGTGTAGTCACCCGCAACGCGTTCGTCAGACAGCAAGAGGTCATGGCAAACATCACCCTCGGCATGGCCACCCTTCATCAGCACCGCTTTGGCACCCAACGCACACAATGCCACCCCCTGCTCCACCATTTCTTTAGGTGTTTCGGCAACCATCCTGTCCAAAAGACACGCAGCCTCAGGCAAGTTTGGTGTTAGAACCGTGGCGCTCGGCAAGAGCACATCGCGCAGGGTTTGCACCGCTTCGCGCGCCAGCAGGGCGTCGCCGGATTTTGCGATCATCACAGGATCAAGCACAACGGGACCGTCGAAACCAGCAATCCCATCAGCAACGGTTTGAATGATCTCGGGCGTGGCCAACATGCCGATCTTGATCGCATCCACGTTCAAATCAGACAGCACGGCATCGATTTGCGCCGCAATCACATCCAGCGGAATGCCATGAACCGCTGTCACCGCTTTCGTATTCTGCGCCGTTACAGCCGTTATCACGCTCGCGCCGTAGACCCCCAGGGCTGACATCGCCTTGATGTCTGCCTGAATACCCGCGCCACCACCACTATCGGATCCGGCGATTGTAAGCGCAATTGGTGCCATCGGTTGCTCCATCATCTTGGTGGGCAATCGGGGCATGGAAGGTGAGCCTGTGACTAAGACCGTTTCCTACGCCGGAATTGCCCGGATCAGGTTCGATGGGTTGGTGTCAGACACCTCTCAGCCAATTCAGGCACCCCAACGGTTGACGCGAACATCTCAGGGGTTGGGCGGATTATCAATAGCCAAAAGCCTTGTTTTATGGGGCCAGACTGGACTTATTGACCTTTCCAGATACAAAAAAGGCCGCCCTTTTGACAGGGCGGCCTCTCGATTGGTTCAGATTCGGGATCAGCCCTTCATGCCATCCCAAAATGACTTGACGGAGGAGAAGAAGGTCTTGCCTTCTGGGTTGTTGTCCTCACTCAAGTCCACAAACTCGCGCAGCAGTTCCTTTTGGCGGCTGGTCAGGTTGACCGGCGTCTCAACCGCCAGTTCGATGAACATGTCACCGACACCGCCACCACGAAGGGCAGGCATGCCCTTGCCGCGCAGACGCATCTGACGGCCCGACTGGCTGCCCGCTGGGATCTGTACGCGACCACGTCCACCGTCGATTGTCGGCACTTCGATCGAACCACCTAGTGCAGCGTTCGCCATAGAAACCGGCACGCGGCAATAGAGGTTCACGCCGTCGCGCTCGAACAGTTCATGCTGGGCCACCTCAACAAAGATGTACAGATCACCCGGAGGGCCACCGCGCATCCCGGCTTCCCCCTCGCCAGCAAGGCGAATGCGGGTGCCTGTTTCAACACCGGCAGGGATGTTCACGGACAGAGCACGGTCCTTTTCAACACGGCCTGCACCCTGGCACACTTTACAGGGGTTCTTGATGATCTGACCCAGGCCCGAACACGTCGGACAGGTCCGTTCAACGGTAAAGAAACCTTGCTGCGCGCGGACCTTGCCCATGCCCGAACACGTCGGACAGGTGACGGGCTCAACCCCGCCCTCGGCACCGGTGCCGTCACAAGCTGAACAGCTGACCGCGGTGGGAACGTTGATCGTCTTTTGCATGCCGGCAAAAGCATCATCCAGCGACACCCGCAGGTTATACCGCAAATCCGAACCACGCGCGGCACGACGTCCACCGCCACCGCGTTGACCACCCATGAAGTCGCCAAAAAGGTCGTCGAACACATCCGAGAACGCCGACGAGAAATCGCCCGAGCCGAAGCCGGCACCGGGACGGCCGCCGCCACCCATGCCGTTTTCAAACGCAGCATGGCCAAAACGGTCATAGGCTGCCTTTTTCTCGGCGTCTTTCAGAACCTCATAGGCTTCGTTAGCCTCTTTGAACTGAGATTCTGCGTCTGGATTGTCCTTGTTGCGGTCAGGATGCAGTTCTTTGGCCTTCTTGCGAAAGCCCTTCTTGATCTCGTCCGCCGAAGCGCCCTTGGCCACGCCGAGCACGTCATAATAGTCACGTTTTGACATCCGTTATTCCTTCTGCCTCAACGAAAGAGGGCCGGTCCGTCGACCGGACCGGCCCCTTTAAGCCCGGTTAAGCGTTACTTGCGCTTGTCGTCATCCAGATCTTCGAACTCTGCGTCGACGATGTCATCGTCGACGGGGCCAGCGTCAGCCGCTGCCGGTTCCTCGTCCGCTTCGTCCTGGCTCGCCTTGTAGATCGCCTCGCCCAGTTTCATGGCCGCTTCGGTCACGTTCTGGATGCCCGATTTGATCTTCTCGGCGTTGTCGGTCTCGATCTCGTCCTTCAGAGCAGCAATTGCCAGCTCGATGGCTTCTACAGTGGTCGGGTCAACCTTGTCCGAATGCTCTTCCACCGACTTTTCGGTCGAATGGATAAGGCTCTCGGCCTGGTTTTTCGCCTCGATCAGCTCGCGGCGCTCCTTGTCCGCCTCGGCATTCTCTTCGGCGTCCTTGACCATTTTTTCGATGTCATCATCCGACAGGCCGCCCGAAGCTTGGATCGTGATCTTCTGCTCTTTGCCGGTGCCTTTGTCCGAGGCGCCAACCGACACGATGCCGTTGGCGTCGATATCAAAGGTCACTTCGATCTGCGGCATGCCGCGCGGTGCGGGCGGGATGTCTTCGAGGTTGAACTGGCCAAGGATCTTGTTGTCGGCCGCCATTTCACGCTCACCCTGGAACACGCGGATGGTCACGGCGTTCTGGTTGTCTTCGGCGGTCGAGAAGATCTGGCTCTTCTTCGTCGGAATGGTCGTGTTGCGATCGATCAGACGGGTGAACACGCCACCCAAGGTTTCGATGCCCAGAGACAAAGGCGTCACGTCCAACAGAACAACGTCTTTGACGTCACCCTGCAGAACACCGGCCTGAATGGCGGCGCCCATGGCAACAACTTCGTCCGGGTTCACACCCTTGTGCGGTTCTTTGCCAAAGAACTTGGTAACCTCTTCGATCACTTTCGGCATCCGGGTCATACCACCGACCAGAACAACCTCGTCCACGTCACCGGCCGACAGGCCTGCGTCTTTCAGAGCGGCCTGGCACGGCTTGATCGACGCCTTGATCAGATCACCCACCAGCTGCTCCAGCTTGGCGCGGGTCAGCTTGATGACCATGTGCAGCGGCGTGCCCGAGTTGGGATCCATTGAGATGAACGGCTGGTTGATGTCGGTCTGGTTGGCCGAGGACAGTTCGATCTTGGCTTTTTCAGCGGCTTCTTTCAGACGCTGCAGGGCCATCTTGTCCTTGGTCAGGTCGACATTGTGCTCTTTCTTGAACTGGTCGGCCAGGTAGTTGACGATGCGCATGTCAAAGTCTTCACCACCCAGAAAGGTGTCACCGTTGGTCGATTTCACTTCGAACAAACCATCGTCGATTTCCAGGATGGTCACGTCGAAGGTACCGCCACCAAGGTCATAGACCGCGATGGTTTGGGTTTCTTCCTTGTCCAGACCATAGGCCAGAGCAGCCGCCGTCGGCTCGTTGATGATACGCAGCACTTCGAGACCGGCAATCTTGCCTGCGTCCTTGGTGGCCTGACGCTGAGCGTCGTTGAAGTACGCCGGAACGGTGATAACCGCCTGGGTCACTTCTTCGCCAAGATAGCTCTCGGCGGTTTCTTTCATCTTGCCCAGGGTGAAGGCCGAGATTTGCGATGGCGAATACTTCTCGCCTTTTGCTTCAACCCATGCGTCACCGTTGCCACCGTTCACCACGTTGAACGGCAGGTTCTTCTTGTCCTTTGCCAGATGCTCGTCGTCGAACCGACGGCCGATCAGGCGCTTGACACCAAAGACGGTGTTGTCAGGGTTGGTGACCGCCTGGCGTTTTGCCGGCTGACCGACCAGACGCTCTTCATCGGTGAAGGCGACGATCGAGGGCGTGGTCCGCGCCCCTTCTGCGTTTTCGATAACCCGGGGTTGCGAACCATCCATGATGGCCACGCAGCTGTTTGTCGTACCCAGGTCGATCCCAATAACTTTGCTCATGTTCGATCCCTTTTCTCTTCAAGGCGATTACCCGAGGCCTGAACCCGTTGTGGCATCCCGACCTCGATCCGTTTGCGCGAATGGCTCTACACCATCGCGCGTCCCGGCGTATATAAGGTCGCGTGAACGGGCCTGCAAGCACTGTGAATCGCGGGTTTTCTGGATTCTTGGACCTTTTTTGACAAGGTTTTGCTAACGAATGGGGAATGGCGGGTGGCGCGGCTTTTGATACGGGGGTTTGAGGTTTGGAAATCCCATCTGGATTCCAAGGCCCAAGCCGCGCTAATCGACGCTCTGCGTCCGATCCTGAAGGCGGCACCACTGTTCAACCCGTCCACGGCGTCCGGCAAGAAAATGTCGGTACGCATGACCTCTGCGGGGTCTTGTGGCTGGATTTCCGACACATCTGGCTATCGTTATGAACCCGATCATCCGGCCGGACGCCCCTGGCCCGCGATCCCGGAATCAATTCTGTCGATCTGGCGCGACACCTCCGGTCTCGATCGTCTACCCGACAGCTGCTTGATCAACTACTACGGCGAAGACACCAAGATGGGCCTGCACCAAGACAAGGACGAGGCCGATTTCTCTTGGCCGGTGGTGTCTGTGTCCCTTGGGGATGACGCTTTGTTTCGGATGGGCAACCCGACACGGGGCGGCAAAACCGAATCCCTGTGGCTCAGCTCTGGCGATGTGGTGGTGATGGGTGGTGAAGCGCGACTGAGCTATCACGGGATCGACCGTATCCGGTTCAAATCATCCCGGCTATTGCCCAAAGGCGGACGGATCAACCTGACGCTGCGGGTCGTGACCTAATGAGCGACCAAGTTGCAACAGCCTGAATAAAGCACACCGTCCTGATGCAAATAGTCGACGTCCAGCCCATAGGCGCGATCCGACATCCCATCCGAACACTGTTGCGCCCGTACCATTGCAACGCCCGACAACCCGACCGTCAGAGAGAACCGGTCGGTACGCCCCCGCGCCTGCTGCAGTATATCGGCCGTCATGCTCACCGCTTGCAGACCCAGCCCGTCGAACCGAGCCTGATGCCCCTGCTCGATCTCAAGTGACCAGAATGGCTCGGTCCCGGAACACGACAGCGTGCGGCCAATGGGGACATCCGGGTTTTCGGCATGCGGCGCAAGATATCGCAACGAGACCCACCCCGATACCTCACCCGAATTCACAAGGCCCCATTTCCCGTCGGGCGAACGATCTACAACTTCGACATTGGTCGCATCATGGGCCAGTTCGGCAACCTTGTCCGAAGACGCGCCCGCCTCTTGGCGCACATTCAGAACATCATCTGACGCAACTCCGGTCACGTCGTGCAACTGCGGCAGGGTAACAGCCCAAATAGCGCCCGGCCAAAGGGCCAACAGAATGACCCAAAACCGCATCATCGGCGGGCGTACCAGCTGTTTGATACTTGGCGACGTGTGTAGAATTCTAGCATCAAACCAACCATGATCAGCGTAACACCAACCCAAAAAGCATACTCCCAATTGGAATTGCGTGGATAGTAGTTGCGGAACACAAAGCCACGACACTGATCAATGCAGTGAAACAGAGGGTTCCAGTCAAACATCTGCAGCATGAAGGGCGGCAGTGAGTTTGCCACAAACATCTTACCCGAGGCGATCATGTTCGCGCGCTGATAGACCGTGCTCAGGATACCGACGATCGTGGGCAACCAGGGCTTCATCGAAAAAAAGACGAGCCCAACGGCACAACCCGTGAACCACGAGAGCATAAGCATAGCAAAAGCGCCCCCGGGATTGTCGATGTAGACCGGTTTAAAGGCAACATGATACCCGAAGAGTATGATGAACAGGGTCAGCAACTGCGTGTAAAGCGCGCCAATTGCCGACGCCAGCAGCGAAATGATCGTATTCATCGGCGCATGTTTCATCATGGGACTGTTGGGACCTTCCGCCCCCATGATCGCCCCAACCGACTTGATATGCACCATGAACAGAAACACGCCAGACATGATGTACAGCAGGAAATCACCCCGGATCGCCGTACCGCGCAGGCCCAGCAACGAAAACATCATGTAAAAGATCAGAACAAACACAACGACCTGCATCATGTTCTTGCCGAGCGCGATGAAGGCATTGTTGTGACCCGATCGAATGGATCGAACCACCGCGTGAAAGATGATCTCTGCCATGGTGAACGCGCCACTTAGCAGGGATTTGTGCTGTCGGTATCCAAACACTAGAACTGTTTCCTATGTCGCTGCTCAACAATTTGGCACGGAATTCTTGCTGTTCCGTTGCCTGCAAAGCATAAGAACAGCAGGCCCAATAAGCAACAAAACACAAAATCGGAGCATTTTTGTGACCTACGACAACCTTATTCCCGTGATCCGCAGGCTGGCGCTCGAGGCGGGCGACAAGATCATGGAGATTTATAACTCGGATGATTTCGACGTGAAGGTCAAATCCGATGACAGCCCGGTGACCGAAGCGGACGAAGCGGCAGACGCCCTGATCTCGGCCGGGCTGCGCGCTGCTTTCCCGGATGTGTTGCTGGTAACCGAAGAGCAGGCCGCATCGCATTCGACCAAAGGCGACACCTTTCTGATCGTCGACCCACTGGATGGCACCAAGGAGTTCATCCACCGCCGCGGCGATTTCACAGTCAACATCGCGCTTGTCGAAAACGGCACGCCAACACGCGGTGTCGTCTATGCCCCGGCAAAAGGACGCATGTTCTTCACTCTGGCCGACGGTCAATCAGTCGAGGAAACCGGATCGTTGGACAAAGACGCCATGGGTGCGGTGCAGCCAATTTCTGTATCCAAAGCAAACAATGATGCGCTTCTGGTCGTCGCCTCAAAATCACACCGCGATCAGGCGACAGACGATTACATCAACAAATACAGTGTCAAAGACAGCAAGAGTGCGGGTTCGTCGCTGAAGTTCTGCCTGGTCGCCACCGGCGAGGCCGACATCTACCCCCGCGTGGGTCGCACGATGGAATGGGACACCGCAGCAGGCCACGCGGTTCTGGCCGGAGCTGGCGGCAAAGTCGTCCGCTTTGATGACCACACCCCGCTGCAATACGGCAAGGATGGCTATGCCAATCCGTTCTTCATTGCCTATGCGCCAGATGTTGAGCTGAAGGAGGCCTGATGTCCGTCCTGATCGCCATCCCCGCCCGCTATGCGTCCACCCGTTATCCCGGCAAGCCGTTGGTGCCCCTGACTGGCGCCTCGGGCAACAGCCAATCCCTGATCGAACGGTCCTGGCGCGCCGCGATGGCGGTTCAGGGCGTCGACCGGGTTGTTGTCGCCACTGACGACGACCGCATTCGTGACGCTTCCGAAGCCTTTGGAGCCGAGGTGGTGATGACTTCGGAAACCTGCGCCAACGGGACCGAACGCTGCGCCGAAGCGCATGAGGTTCTCGGCGGGGGGTTCGACATCGTGGTAAACCTGCAAGGCGACGCCCCCCTGACCCCACATTGGTTCATCGAAGATCTGGTCGCGGGTCTGCGAAACGCGCCGGATGCAGGGATCGCCACCCCGGTACTGCGGTGCGATGGCGATGCACTCAACAGCTTGCTCAACGACCGCAAACATGGCCGCGTGGGCGGCACAACGGCCGTCTTTGCCCGCGACAACAGCGCCATGTATTTCTCGAAAGAGGTGGTGCCGTTTACCGCCGAAACCTTTGGCGCATCCGATCCGACACCTGTATTCCACCATGTCGGCGTCTATGCCTATCGCAAGGATGCCCTTGCGGCCTATCCCACCTGGAACACTGGCCCGCTTGAGACCCTTGAGGGGCTGGAACAACTGCGGTTCATGGAAAACAACCACAAGGTTCTGTGCGTCGAGGTCGAAGCGCGTGGGCGCCAGTTCTGGGAACTCAACAACCCTTCAGACGTACCAAAGCTCGAAGAGATGATGGCCGCCATGGGTTTGGACTAAAGGCGCAGATGACAATCACTTCCACCGCAGATACGCGCAAACTGACATGGGCTGAGGCCTATCGTCTGCGTTGGAAACGGCGGCACCTGTTGTGGAAGTCATTTCGCAGTCGCCATCGGCTGAGGTCCGTTGCGGATCGCACAAGTGAGATCAAACCGGGTGACATTCTGATCGTGATGACGGTCAGAAATGAAATGAACCGCCTACCCTACTTTTTGCACTACTACCGGGATCTGGGTATCGGGCATTTCCTGGTGATCGACAACGACAGCACCGATGGCACCGACACCATGCTCGCCAAACAGTCGGACGTGTCGCTGTGGCAGACCAGCGACAGTTACCGCGCTTCACGATTTGGCCTGAACTGGATGACATGGCTGCAGCGCAGATATGCCCATGGCCATTGGACCTTGATGGTCGATGCGGACGAATTGCTGGTTTACGCCCACCATGACACGCGTCCCCTGCCCGACCTGACGGCCTGGTTGGATTCCCAAGGCTCTACGGCGTTCGGCGCCTTGATGCTGGACCTCTATCCCAAGGGCCCCTTGAACGCAGTCAGCTATACTCCCGGCACAGATCCAACCCAAGCGATCGACTGGTTCGACGCAGGTCCCTATCGCTCGCAACGGCAATTGCCCCTTGGCAATCTGTGGACCCAAGGCGGCATGCGCGAGCGGGTATTCTTTGCCGACGAGCCGCGACGGTCCCCCACCCTGAACAAGATCCCCCTGGTCAAGTGGCACCGTAGCTATGCTTATGTGAATTCCTGCCATTCGATCCTGCCGCCGACGCTGAACCGGGCCTATGATGGTCCAGGAGACAACCGTGCTTCGGGCGTGTTGTTGCACACCAAGTTCCTGCCCGAGATTGTTTCCAAATCGGCAATCGAAAAAGAGCGCGCGCAGCACTTTCACACGCCGCAAGACTTTGACAACTATTACGACAGCATCACCGCCGCGCCACAGATCTGGACCGAAACATCAACCCATTACCGCAACTGGCGACACCTTGAGGAACTTGGGTTGATGAACTCTGGTGGGTGGTAAAATCCACGAGCCAAAGCCACACCGTCGCATCTGAGCGACAAGGATTGCTTTTCCCCGTGTAACTGTTTCTAAATTCATTGATTCATAGAAGGAATTGATGACATATGACTATAGTTGGCTCGGTATTCTAGATGCGTAGGTTTCGCTCTATCCGGGTCATGCTCGCGTCATTGAATGGATTGGTTGACACGTGAGCCTGTGGGATTCTTATCGAATGAGAGTGCGGCGCCGGCGCCGCCTTTTGCGCTGCCTGCGGAAATCGAGCGAGCTCAAGGCCGTTCAGGATAACACTGGCGCAATCCGTCCAAACGACGTTTTGCTGATCAGCACCTTCCGAAATGAAAAGATTCGACTTCCCTATTTCCTGCAGTATTACCGCGAATTGGGCGTCAACCATTTCCTGTTCGTGGACAATGACAGCACTGACGGCGCGCTGGAATACCTGAAGGGTCAGCATGACATTTCGGTCTGGCACACCCAATCCAGCTACAGGCGTGCAACCTTTGGTGTCGACTGGATGAACTGGCTGGCGCGAACCTATGCGCACAATCACTGGACACTGACCGTCGACCCGGATGAATTCTTTGTCTACCCTTTCTGTGACACACGTCCCATTCAGGCGCTGACCGATTGGCTCGACAACTCGCTGATCCGCAGCTTCAGCGCCATGCTCGTGGACGTCTACCCAAAGGGCAAGCTGACAGACATCCCGTATCAAGAGGGGCAAAACCCGCTTGAAATCGCCAATTGGTTCGACAGCGGCAACTACACGATCAAAAAGAACCCCCTTTATGGCAACCTTTGGATTCAAGGTGGCCCTCGAGCCCGAGCGTTCTTTGCCGACACGCCCAAGAAGTCGCCGGCACTTAACAAGATCCCGCTGGTCAAATGGAACCGCCGCTACGCCTATGTCAGCTCGACCCATACCTTGCTGCCGCGCGGATTGAACCAGGTCTATGATGAATGGGGGGGCGAAAAGGCCAGCGGCGCCCTGATGCACACAAAATTCCTCGACACCCTTACCGCCAAGGCAGAAGAGGAGTTGACCCGCAAGCAGCACTATGCCGGTTCCGCCGAATACAGGGCCTACGCCGACAAGCTGAGCGCGCAGCCTGAACTCTGGTGCAAGTGGTCAGAGAAATACATCAACTGGCGCCAGCTTGAGATTTTGGGTTTGATGTCCAAGGGGAACTGGGCATGACGGTTGGGGTTGTCATGCTGGTCCACACCGCACTGGACCGGGCCGAGCAGGTGGCACGGCATTGGACCGCCTCGGGTTGTCCGGTCGTGCTGCATGTGGACAAGAATGTATCGCGCAAGACCTATAAGGATTTCGTCGCCGCCTGTTCCGACAATCCGCTGATCCTGTTTTCGCAGCGCCACCGCTGCGAATGGGGCACCTGGGGAATTGTTGCAGCGTCTCAGGCCGCGTCCGAGTTGATGCTAAGCGAATTTCCCGACGTACGTCATGTCTATCTGGCTTCGGGCTCTTGTCTGCCGTTGCGCCCGGTGCAGGAGCTGATCGACTATCTTGCCGCGCGCCCCAGAACCGATTTCATCGAAAGTGCGACCACGTCAGATGTCCCCTGGACGGTTGGCGGATTGGACCACGAACGTTTTACTCTGCGGTTCCCGTTCTCGTGGAAAAAACACCGCATCCTGTTCGACCGCTACGTGGCGCTGCAACGCCTGCTGCGTTTCAAACGCAAGATTCCATCCGGGCTGGTGCCGCACATGGGCAGCCAATGGTGGTGCCTGACGCGCCAGACCCTGTCCGCCATTCTCGAAGATCCCGAGCGTGACGCTTATGACCGCTATTTCCGGCGCGTCTGGATTCCGGACGAAAGCTATTACCAGACGCTCTCGCGGCTTTATTCCAGCAACATCGAAAGCCGGTCGCTGACGCTGTCAAAGTTCGACTTTCAGGGCAAGCCCCACATCTTCTATGACGATCATCTACAACTGCTGCGGCGATCCGATTGCTTTGTCGCGCGCAAGATCTGGCCACGGGCCGACAGGCTGTATCAGGCATTCCTGACCGATCAAGCGGGCGCGATGAAAAAGACAGAACCAAACCCCGGCAAGATCGACCGCATATTCGCCAAGGCGGTTGAGCGTCGGACACGCGGCCGGGATGGTCTGTACATGCAAAGCCGCTTTCCCCGCCACGGCAACGAAAACGGTCTGACCTCGAGCCCATATTCGATGTTCCAGGGCTTTACCGAGCTGTTTGAGAATTTCGAACCCTGGCTGACAAAAGCCACCGGAGCCCGCGTGCATGGCCACCTGTTTGGGCCTGATCGGGCCGAGCTTGCCGGCGGACAGAGCCTCATTAATGGTGCCCTCTGCGACAATGCAGAACTACGCGACTACGACGCCAACCGCTTTTTGACCAGCCTGATCTGGAACACTCGAGGCGAACGACAGTGTTTCCAGTTCGGTCCCGCCGACAATCAGGACATCAACTGGATGGTGGCCCGGGATCCAAACGCCCAGATTTCGGTCATCACCGGGTCTTGGGCTGTTCCATTGTTCAAGTCGAACCGCAACTTTGCCGATCTGCGCAAAGAGGCGGCGCTGTTGCAAAAAGTCGAAAGCGAGCATCTGAATATTTTGCGCTCGGTCTGGACCAAGGCGCGCGTGCGAATCTGGACCATGGCCGAGTTTGTCGAAGCTCCGATGGAACCGATTCAGACCATCATTGACGAGATCGGACCATCAAACCCCCGGCGCCTGAGCGAGGCGCCCAAAATGGTGGACTTGACCGGCTTTGGTCAGTTCCTCCAAAACCTGAAAAACCAGGGGATGCACCCGTACCTAATGGGCGACTTCCCCGTCGAGCAAGGACCAGCCAACATGAGCAAACCCAACCGCAAACCCTATTTGGTGCGATAACGCGGTATGACATCCAAGTTCGACTATTTCATCATCTTTGCCGAAATGCGGACAGGCTCCAACTTTCTGGAAACCAACTTGAACGCATTGTCGGATGTCACTTGCTTCGGCGAAGCGTTCAACCCGCATTTTATCGGTTACCCGAACAAAGTCGAAATCCTCGATATCTCGCAAGCGATGCGCGACGGCGACCCCGAGTGTTTGATCAATGCAATTCGTAGCACACCGGATGTGATGGGCGGTTTCCGCTTCTTTCACGACCACGATCAGCGGGTGCTTGACGCCGCTTTGCCCGATCCACGTTGCGCCAAGGTCATCCTGACGCGCAATCCACTAGACAGCTATGTGTCGTGGAAAATCGCACAGGAAACCGGTCAGTGGAAGCTGACCAACGTCAAGAAACGACGTGACGCTCAGGTTCGGTTCGACCCCGAGGAATTCTCGCGACATGTCGAGGCGCTACAGGATTTTCAGGTTTTTCTGCTCAACAGCCTGCAAGCCAGAGGCCAGACACCGTTCTACATCGACTACGAAGATCTGCAGAGTGTCGATGTGATGAACGGCCTGGCCGCCTGGTTGGGCGTCGAAGGGCGGCTGGATGGCCTGGACAAAAGCCTGAAACGGCAAAACCCCAGCCCGGTGACCTCGAAGGTGGTCAACGTTGACGAGATGACCGAGGCCCTGGGTGGACTTGATCGGTTCAACCTGACCCGCACGCCAAACTTTGAACCCCGCCGTGGGCCCGCTGTGCCCAGCTATGTCGCCGGCGTTGTCACGCCGCTGTTGTACCTGCCGATCCGGGGCGGGCCCGAAGATGAAGTGATGTCGTGGATGGCAGGATTGGACAGCGTGCCTCTCAGCTCACTCAATACCGGCATGAACCAGAAACAGATGCGACAATGGATGCGCAACAACCTCGGCCATCGCCGGTTCACGGTTTTGCGTCACCCGCTGGCACGACTGCATCAAGTTTTCTGCCGCAAGATTCTCAGCACAGGCCCAGGCAGCTACAAGAAGATACGTGAAACCCTTCGCCGCCAGTACAAGCTGCCGATCCCAAAGGATGAACCTGACGCGCGTTACTCACGGTCGGATCACCGCGCGGCCTTTGAGGCGTTCTTGGGCTTTATCCGCATGAACCTGGCGGGACAGACTGCGATCCGGGTTGATGGCGGTTGGTGCTCACAAGCACAGGCGTTGTCATCAATGTCGGATTTTGCTGTCCCCGATCATGTGTTTCGCGAGGATGAAATGACCGAGCTGCTGCCAAACCTGGCCGCGCGCTATGGCCATCAAGAGGCCGAAGCCCCGGATATCGCACAGCCCGACAGCCCGTTTTCGCTGGATGACATCTATGATGCCGACTTGGAAAAGGAAGCCGCCAATATCTATCAGCGCGACTATGTGATGTTTGGCTTTGGACCGTGGCGAAACAGCTGACCGTTAGGTCCGCAGCGCGATGACGGTACCATCGCGCACCATGGCGTAAATCTCTTCCATCTCATCGTTCTTCACGGCAATGCAACCCGCGGTCCAATCCTTGGTCCGCCGGGCCCTTTTGAGCTCTTTCAGCAGATTCGGCTGCCCATGGATAAAGATTTCGCCACCCGGCTTACGACCAAGCGCCTTGGCCTCGGCGATATCGCGCGAATTGGGATACGAAATCCCGATCGACAGGTGATAGCTGCTGTTGGGGTTGCGCCGGTCGATCAAATAGGTGCCTTCGGGGGTCTTGCCGTCCCCTTCGACCTTTTTGTCCCCGACAGGAGCAAAGCCCAGATCAACTTTGTATTCCTTCAGGATGTCCTGATTGTGCAGCAGGTACATACGACGCTCGCCTTTGTTGACCACGATCGACGTGACCTTGGGTCCATAGTATGAGCGGAATTTAGGATCTCTGCCGGTACCGCATGCCGTCAAACCGACCGCCGCCATTGCACCCAGTCCGAAAACTCGACGTTTCATTTGCTACACTGCCTCACGTTTTACATGGATCAAATACGATAGATTCGCGGCCAAGCAAAATCACATTTTTGTCTCGGAACGTTCCGCCAGCCGCTGTTCAATTGCCTCGAGCCGCGAAATCACCTCGTCCCGATAGGCATCCGTGCGCTCGTGGTCCTCTTCCTGATGGGCATCCTGCATCGAGTTGACGATAAGACCAACCAGCAGGTTTACCACTGCAAAGGTGGTGATCATGATGAAGGGCACAAAAAAGGCCCAAGCATACGGATACACCTTCATTACGGGGCGAACGATGCCCATCGACCAGCTTTCCAACGTCATGATCTGGAACAGCGTGTAAGCCGACAAACCCAGGTCGCCGAACCATGCCGGGAAAGATTGCGAGAACAGTTTCGTCGCAATCACGGCCCCAATGTAGAAGATGATCGTCATCAGCAAGAACACGCTTGCCATGCCAGGCAGCGCGGTGATGAACCCCTCGACCACACGGCGCAGGCGGGGCGCAACCGAGATGACGCGCAGCACCCGCAGGATACGCAATGCGCGCAGGACCGATAGACCCTGACCGCCCGGAACCAGCGCAATACCAACAATGATGAAATCAAACAGGTTCCAGCCGTTGGTAAAGAAACGCCGTCCTTGCGCCACCAGCTTGAGCGCGATCTCGACAATGAAGATCCCCAAACAGAGGGTATCCAGCGTTTTGATCACTCCACCAAAGTCCGCCATGATCCCGGGCGAGGTTTCAAGACCCAAGAGCACCGCATTGATGACGATGACACCGGTGATGAACTGCCCAAAGGACGGGTGGTCGATAAAGCTGCTCAAACGCTGCCGGAAATTCATTGCTGGCGGTCTCCTTGGGACATTAGCCGCTGATATGGGACAAGGTGAACGAGGCTGCAAGTTCCGTGTGTGCAGACCAGCGGAACTGATCCACAACCTGCACCCAGTTCAGGGTGTAACCTGCCGTCACAATCGCCTTGGCATCGCGGGCAAAGGTCACTGGGTTACATGAAACATAGGCGATCACGGGTACCTGAGCCTGCGCCAGTTCCGCCACCTGCGCTTCGGCACCTGCACGAGGCGGGTCCAGCACCACGGCATCCACCTTGCGCAATTCATCAGGCATCAAGGGTCGTCGGAACAAATCACGGGCTTCGGTCGTTATACGTTTCAAGCCTTGGGCCATACGCCATCCCTGATCCAGGGCTTGGGTCATTGTCGGCTCACCTTCGACAGCGTGCACTTCGGCATCTGCGGCCAACGGCAAGCTGAAGGTGCCGCAGCCCGCAAACAAGTCGACGATCTTTTTTGACCCGGCGACAATCTCTTGCACGGTGCTCAGCAAGGCAGCCTCGCCATCCTTGGTCGCCTGCAAGAAGGCCCCCGGTGGAGGGGCAACCTTGGCCGCACCGAACTGCTGATACGGCGGGTTACGCATCGCCAAAACCTCGCCATCCCAGGCCAGCCGTGCCAACCCTTGCTGTTCTGCGGCCTGCGCCAGCGACGCCTCAAGCGGGCCATCCAACGGTTTGCCACCCTGAACCGACACATCCAGACCAGCCGAGGACAGCGTCAACGTCACAGCCAAGATGCCCTTGCGACTGCCACCCAGAACGGCAAGCGCCTCGGCCACTGGGATCGCGGCCAGCAACTCTGGTGCCAGCAAATGGCAGTCAGGGATTTCGGTGATCACGTCTGATGCGCGCCCGTGGAACCCCGCGAGCGTCCCCTTCTTGGTGCGGCGCACCGCAATCGTTGCCCGGCGGCGTGAATGTGGAAGGGACGTATGGATCGGGCGCATCTCAGCCTCGATCCCTTGAGCGGCCAGTGCCGCGCGCACGATATCCACCTTCCAAGCGGCTACGAACGGGTCCGAAGCATGCTGCAACTGACATCCACCACAGGCCTTGTAATGGCGGCATGGCGGTTTCACGCGATCATCCGACGGCGTTTCGATCCGGATGTCAGTCAGCTGCTGTCCTTCGACGCCGCCGGTGACAACTTCACCTGGCAGGGTGCGGGGTGCAAAAATTGGGCCATCGGCGATCCCGTCGCCCTGATGGCCGAGCCTGGCTATGGTGTATTGCTGGGTCATGCCGCCTGATAGCGGTGGAATGCTCTCAGAGAAAGGGATTATTCCGCAGCTTCGGTTTGAATGAACCCGCCCGACTGCCGCTGCCAGAATTGCGCGTAAAGGCCACCCTGGGCCAGCAGCACCTCATGCGTGCCGCTTTCAACGATCCGTCCCTCGTCCATGACAACGATCCGATCCATCTCGCTCAGGGTTGAAAGGCGATGCGCGATGGCCAGAACGGTCTTGCCGTCCATCACCCGATGGAGCGCCGCCTGGATGGACGCCTCAACCTCGGAATCGAGCGCTGATGTCGCCTCGTCCAGCACCAGGATAGGCGCATCTTTTAGGATGGCCCGCGCCAGTGCGATCCGCTGCCGTTGCCCGCCCGACAGTTTGACGCCCCGCTCGCCCAGATGGGCGTCGTATCCCTTGCGCCCGCTACCGTCCTGTAGCCCTAGAATGAACTCATGTGCTTCGGCCTTTTGCGCAGCCGCGATCAGCTCTTCCTCGGAGGCATCGGGCCGCCCATAAAGGATGTTCTCGCGTGCCGAGCGATTGAACATCGCGGTTTCCTGCGTAACCATTCCAATGCTGCGCCGCAGGCTGGTCTGAGTGACCTTTGCCACATCCTGCCCGTCAATCGTGATCTGCCCCGCCTCACCGTCATAAAGCCGCAGCAGCAGAGACACGAGCGTTGACTTCCCTGCACCCGATGCGCCAACGATGCCTAGCTTTTCACCCGCTGCGATCCGCAGGTCGATCCCTTGAACACCGCCAACATCGCGACCATAAGCAAACGCCACACTTGAAAATTCGATCTCACCGCCCGGGACGGTCAGATCCGCAGCACCCGGCGCATCCTCGACCCGCACGCGTTGGGTCAAGGTTTTCATCCCGTTTTCGATCTCACCGATGCTGGCATACATCGACATCAGTGTGAAACTGACCCAGCCGGTCATCTGCGCGATGCGGATGGCCATGGCCCCAGCCGCTGCCACGTCGCCTGTGGTTGCGTTCCCACCTTGCCACAGCAGCAGGGTCGAGCCCATCAAAAGGACCGGCAACACCCCGGCCAAGGCAACCAGAAAGAACCGGAATGTGGCCGACAGCCGCCCGAAATCCAGCGCGCGTTCGCGCAGCTCGACCATCGCCTCGCGCGCGGCCTGATCCTCTTGCGTGGCATGGGCAAACAGCTTGACGGTTTTGATGTTGGTGATGGCATCCACAACCTGCCCCGACACCATCGCCCGCGCCCCGGCCCGCGCAGCCGAGCGTTTGCGGATGCGCGGCAGATACCAGCGGATCAGCGCAAAATAAGCAATCATCCAGACAAAAAATGGCAGCACGACCAGCGGATGGATTGCGCCGAGCAGCGCCATCGTGCCCAAAAGCGTGGAAAGTGCAAAGACCACCGCGTTGACCACATCCGTAACGACAGAGGCCAACGAGTTCGACGTCTGCATCTGTTTCTGCGCGATGCGACCCGCAAAATCATCGTCGAAATAGGTAACGGATTGTCCAAGCGTCCAGCGGTTCAACTTGGCCAGAACTAGGGGCGGGATGTTGGGTAGAACCACATAGTTGTTGGCAAAGGACGCAAGCCCTGCCACTAGCGGGCGCAGCACCATGAAGAACACCACGGCCCCAAGTATCAGACCCAAGTTGCGGACGTCAAAAAACCCTTCGGGACCGCTGGCGGTAGCCTGATCAATGACCTCACCCAGAAACCATGCCGTCGCCACCTCCAGAGCGCCGCCAATGGCCGAGAAACTGGCAGCGAGAAACAGCATCGGCCAGGCCCCGGACAAAGCCCAGCGCACAAACGCCCCCAAAGTCTGAGGGGGCGGTGTGTCCGTGTCACGGAACGGCTTGATCAGATCGGCAATTCTCATTCAGCGGCCTCCGGGTTCATGAAGCCGCCAGATTGCCGGGTCCAGAACTGGGCATAAAGCCCGTTCTGAGCAAGCAGTTCCGAATGGCTGCCCTGTTCGACAATCCGGCCCTGATCCATCACCAGGATGCGGTCCATCTGCGCGATGGTGGACAGGCGGTGCGCAATCGCGATCACCGTCTTGCCCTGCATCATGCCATAGAGCGTGTCCTGGATCGCCGCCTCGACCTCGGAATCGAGTGCCGATGTCGCCTCGTCCAACAGCAGGATCGGCGCGTCTTTCAGGTTCACCCGCGCCAGCGTGACTCGCTGACGTTGACCGCCGGACAGTTTCACGCCCCGCTCGCCGACATGCGCGTCATAGCCGGTGCGCCCCTGAGGGTCTTCGAGGTCAAGAATGAACTCATGCGCTTCGGCCTGTTTGGCGGCGGAAATGACCTGTTCTTCGGTCGCGGCGGGACGGCCATAAAGGATATTGTCGCGCACCGAACGATGCAGCAACGCGCTGTCCTGCTGGACCATGCCAATGTTGCTGCGCAGACTATCCTGGGTCACGGTGGCAATGTCCTGACCGTCGATCAGAATACGGCCCTTTTCAGCGTCATAGAACCGCAAAAGCAGCTTGACCAACGTCGATTTGCCCGCGCCCGAACGACCGATCAAACCGACCTTTTCACCGGCCCCGATGGTCAGATCCAAAGCATCCAACCCGCCAGTTTCGCGACCATAGTGGTGCGACAGCCCATCCAACTGAATGGCACCTCGGGTCAGAGCCAGCGGCTTGGCGTCTTGGTGATCCACAAGATCGATGGGTTGCGCGATGGTTTCCATACCTTCGGCCACAACTCCCAGTTGGCGGAAGAACGTGGTCAGCGCCCACATGATCCAGCCAGTCATCGCATTCAGGCGCAGCGTCAGCGCAGTCGCCGCAGCAACCACCCCGACAGAGGCTTCGCCCTGCATCCAAAGCGCCACGGCCCAGCCGACAACACCCACAATCAGCAGACCGTTCAGTGTCACCAAAACGGCATCCATGATGGTGAAAATCCGCATCTCGACCTGGAACGTCTTGCGGGTATGTTCGATCGCCTCCTTGGCATAGGCCAGTTCGTGATCGTTGTGCGCGAACATCTTGACCGAATGGATGTTGGTGTAGCTGTCGACCACCCGACCCGTGACCGTCGAACGCGCATCCGAGGCTGCCTGCGACGCAGGGCCGACCCGCTTGATGGTCCAGCGAACAAGAACGGCATAAAGCGCGAACCAGATCAGCAACGGGATCAGCAAGCGCACATCCGCCGCCATTAAAAGAATCGCTGCGCCGATCAGATAGGCCAGCGAGAACGAAATCGCGTCAAAGACCTGAAAGATCACCTCGCCAGCAGCGGGTGGGGTTTGCATGATCCGGTTGGCAATGCGCCCGGCAAAATCATTTTCGAACCAACCAACGGATTGACGCAGTACATGTTTGTGCGACCGCCAGCGGATCAATGTGCCAAAGTTCGGCAAGATCGTGTTGTTCAAGAGTACAACGTCCAACACATGCAGTGCGGGCCGCAGAAACAGAACAAACAGGGCCATCAGCACCAGCTCGGTGCCATAAGTTTCCCACACACGCTCGGGCGCGCCACTCAACAGGTCAACCACGCGACCCATGTAATAGATCAACCCGATCTCGACCCCGGCGACGATGATCGACAAGAGCGCGGTCCAGAAAAAGACCTTCATGAAGGGTTGGGAGTATTCCAACAGGAACGGCCATAAACGCGTGGGCGGCGTGTCCACTTCGTCATAGGCCGTATAGGGGTCAACAAGGTTTTCAAAAAAACGAAACATAACGGATGCTCCACATGAGCGAAATTTAGAACGTGCGAAATTAGGCGAGCCAAGGCATCACCCAAACGGGGCGTGACCTCAGCCGATGCTGAACCAGATCCCGTAATACATTCGCATTCCTCCGTTAGTTGATGCGGCAAACCTAAACGGAAAGGTTTACGCTTGTCACCCCGGAAAATGAAGTATCATATTGACGCTACATCGCAAGCAATTCTTCAAGAGTCAGTTCAAAGTCGGACGCAATCCAGGTGCGTTCGAGTTGGGACAATTTCTCACCCAGCTCTCGTCCTTTGAAATTGGGCAGCAGGTCTTTGGCGGACACAGGAAAAACAGCCCCGGATCCCTTTTCCGCATCACTGCGTACATCGGCAACAATTGGCGTCTCCAGCAGGGCAGATCGCAATATCATCGCCTTGATGGCCAGGCCCTTACCCAGGCGATACCCAAGCTCTGCCGCTCCCGCGGTTCCAGTTGCGGCCACACGCAGCGCCTCGACTGCCTTCAACTGAGCGTTGCTCAACCGCAAAGTCCCGGCCACAGCAGCATCACCCATTGAGGCCAGCCGCAAAACGGCATCTGGCACTTCGCCCAATTCACTTTCGACATGAACAACCGGGCCCAGCGCCCGATCGTCAGCGCCCGGCAAAACAGCGCCCAGAACGCCAGCGGTGCGCATGGCAGCAACCGAGGGCGCAGGATCGCTTGCCCCCAACAACTTCAACATCTCGGCCCCAACCCTTTCGCGCGACAGGCGTTCAAGACCCTCAAGGTTCGCAGCAATTGCGGCCAGTGCATCGGCGTCAAACCCTGCATCGGCGTCGCCATACCATGCGTGAAACCGGAAGAACCGCAGAGAGCGCAAGTAATCCTCGCGAATGCGGTGTTCTGCGGTCCCGATGAACCGAACCCGGCGCGCGATAAGATCCGGCATCCCGTTCAATGGGTCAATCACCGTGCCATCCGGCCGCGCGTAGATCGCATTCATGGTGAAATCGCGGCGCGCGGCATCCTCTTCGATGGTGTCAGCAAAAGCCACTACGGCGCGGCGACCATCGGTTTCGACGT
This sequence comes from Falsiruegeria mediterranea M17, assembly GCF_900302455.1. GTDB lineage: Bacteria > Pseudomonadota > Alphaproteobacteria > Rhodobacterales > Rhodobacteraceae > Falsiruegeria > Falsiruegeria mediterranea. The sequence continues at coordinate 531,552 of NZ_ONZG01000001.1, read as the reverse complement.
CGCGGCGAAATGTAGTGATCTCAAACGGCTCGCCACCCTGCACCAAAGTGACGGTGCCATGTTCGATTCCGGTGGGCACAGCTTTGATACCGGCCGCCTTGGCCAGTTCCATCACCCGTTCGGGATGCACATTGGTCGAAATATCGATGTCCGACACTGGCGCACCCAGCAGTGCATTGCGCACACAACCGCCAACAAAAAGCGCCTGCGCCCCGCCGTCTGTAAGCGCCGCGCAGACCTTTTGCGTGGCGGGTGACGTCAGCCAATCCTCGGCGATCCGGGTCATGCCTGCATCCGCGCGGCCAACCCGCGCAGCATCCGCGCAGTCGCGCCCCAGATGTAATAGGGACCAAAGGGCACGGTGTAGTAATACCGCTGCTGACCCTGCCAGCGCCGTGATTCCACCACGTAGTTTTCCAACCGCATCAGGTGACGCAACGGGACCGAGAATACCTCGTCTACTTCGCCCGGTTCTGCAATCACCTCGAACAGGTCATCCAGGACCGCAATAACCGGAGTGACAGTGAACGACGTGACGGTTTCGTGAGATGGCAAATGGCCCACAATACGCGGCAGTGCGGGCGGCAAGCCGATCTCTTCCTGGGCTTCACGCAGGGCGGTTGCCGTCACATCGGCGTCGCCCTCGTCTTGCTTGCCGCCGGGAAAGGCGATCTGACCGGGGTGATGTTTCAACGCTGAAGAACGTTTTGTCAGGATGACTCGTGGTTCCGGATGCGCCAGGGACACCGGCACCAGAACCCCGGCGGGGCGCAATTTACGCCCCGGTGGCAGCACTGTGTCGGGGTTGAGGTCAAAATCGCTTGACCCGTCCCCCGCCCGGGCCATGGCAGCCCTCAGTTTTGCCTCGGCCTCATGCACCGCTTTGCTGTTCCGCCTCGAACCCTACGCTCTTTGGGTCCAAATCATAATGCGATCCGCAGAACTGGCAATCGGCGGTCACACGACCGTCTTCGGTCGTCATCTTTTCGATGTCCCGCGCCGAATAGATCGACAGGCTTTGACGCACACGCTCCTCGGAACAGGTGCAACCAAACCGCACTGATTGCGCATCATACACACGCGGCTGTTCTTCGTGAAACAGACGCACCAACAGGTCAGTCGGCGGCACGCTGGGGCCGATCAATTCCAGATCCTCGACCGTGTCGAGCAGGATGTTGACACGGTTCCAGTTGTCGCCGTCTTCGCCATCCACCAGATCAGCGGCGGTCAGGATATCACCCTCACCATCCTGCTTAGCGGCAAAGGGCGACGCCTTGGGCATACTTTGCAGCATGATGCCGCCCGCGCGCCAATGTTCGCCCACACCCGGCTCGGTCGATTTCCCAAAGCTGAGCGAGAAGCGTGTCGGCAACTGCTCGGACTGCGCAAAATAAGCCTCGGCACAGGCACTTAGCGATCCACCTGCAAGCGGTGTGATCCCCTGGTACGGCTGAGTGCCGTTGCCTTGGTCGATCATGATGGCGAAATACCCCTCGCCCACCTGATCAAACGGGGACCCGTCGGTCAGACGCTCGGCATCAAAGCTGGAATAAGCGCGGATCTGCGCCGCGCGTCCGCCCTCTTGCGGGGCATAGTAATCGGTTGCAATCATGCGCACCGCGCCTTTCGACTGCACTTGCAGCGAAAGCTTCCACCGCAGATCAATGGTCTGACCGATCAACGCCGTCAGCAGCGCCATTTCCGCCACCAGAGCCTCGACCTGGGTGGGGTAGTCATGTTGTTTCAGGATGCCGTCCAACACACCATCCAGACGGGCCACGCGACCGCGCATGTCCGATGCATCAAGTTGAAAGGGCAGGACTGTGTCGTCCCACGCGATTTTGGATCCGAGAGTCATGGGGTTTCCTTACACGCCACGGGTTGGCATACCGCGTCCATATAGGTGGAACAAGTCACGATGGAAGGGGTGCATACATGATCCGACGCGTTGGGGAAACCCCGGAACCCGGGCGACGCTATACCCGCCGTCCAGGGGCGTATGTTCTGTTGCCGCGTGAGCATCAGGTTCTGGTGACCTGGTATGACGACGGGCAAAACCCCGAGTTGCAACTGCCCGGCGGCGGTATCGATCCGGGCGAATCGCCCATCACCGCCCTGCACCGCGAGGTATTCGAGGAAACCGGTTGGTCCATCGCCAACCCTCGTCGGCTGGGGGCCTTTCGCCGGTTCACTTATATGCCGGAATACGATCTGTGGGCTGAAAAGGTCTGTACTGTCTTTTGCGCCCGCCCCGTGCAAAGCAAAGGCCCACCGACAGAAGAGTTTCACGAAGCCGTTTGGATGGACATCGATGTAGCAATCCAGGCTTTGGGAAATCCGGGTGACCGGTATTTTGCGGCGCGGCTTGCGCAGAAACTAATAAAATCTGAATTCGGGGCCTAAAGGCAGCCACGCAGCACCCTGTTTGCGGGCCTCACGACTTCAAAGCTACGGACCATTGAACTCAAAGAAGGTAGCAGAAACGTCGTCTTCCATACCGTATTCATCTGACATGACCTGCGTCAGACGCCAGAACAGATCGTCCAGGAATTCTTGACCACCTTGCTGCGGGTCACAGTCACGAACCAATTGCAACAGCCCCTCGGGCTCCAGCATCTCGCCGTTGGACAGTCGACACTCGGTAAACCCGTCAGAATACAAAAGCAGCCGATCCCCTGGGTTCAGCTGCGTTTCGAACTGCGTATAGGGAATATCCGGCAAAAGCCCGATTGGCACCCCGCCTTCGCCCACAAACTCGGCGCGTCCGTCCCGGCGCAAGACCAGAGGATGCGGGTGCCCGGCCTGCACCATTCTCAGCAACCCACTGCGCAGGTCGACGATGGCATAGACCATCGTAAAATACTCCTCGATCCCAGTGTCAGCAATCAGGCGAGAGTTGAGAGAGGCTGCAACCTCTTCGGGTTTGCGCAGGGCATAAAAGCGGTTGAACCGCTTTTCCATCGCCACGTTCTGCTCAAAGTAAGTGCTGGATAGGTAGCTACCCAAACGCGCGGTCATCATGGCTGATGTGATGCCGTGGCCAGAGACATCGATGCTGTAAAATCCAAGGCGATTGACACCCGGCGAGAACATCCCCACCAGGTCGCCCCCGATATGGCCACAGGGCTTCAACAACAAACTGACCCGTGAAGAGCCAAACTCTCGGGTCAATTCCGGAACCAGCGATTCCTGGATCTTGCGCGCCTGCATCAGGTCCTTGTCGATGGCGTCATGGGCCACCTTCAATTCGTCCAGCGCTTCTTCGATCATGCGGTTCTTTTTCGACAGCTCGCGCTGCATGCCCAGAATACGATCGCCCGCGGAAATCCGGGCACGCAGCTCGTCCGAGCTGACTGGTTTGATCAAGAAGTCGTCGGCGCCTGCATCCAGACCCTGAGCGATCTCGTTCTTTTCACTCTTCGACGTCAGCAGGATGAAATAGGAATAGGCATCATTGGGCAGCTCGCGCACGGCCTTACAGAATTCCAGCCCGCTCATCCCGGGCATGACCCAATCGCTTAGGATAAGGTCAGGCGGCGAGGTTTGGCAGATCTCCAAAGCTGCCTCGCCACAATCGGCTTCGATCACTTCAAAGCCCCATTTTTTAAGTGAGCTCACAAGGATACGGCGTTGCAGACGACTGTCGTCGACCACCAATACCTGCTGGATCGCACCGGATTCCTTTTCGGTTTCCGCCTGCACTTCTTTACCCTGCAACACCGAACTTCCTCACCTTCAGTCCCGAAACTGATGGACAGAGCCTAAGGCCGCGCGTCTTAACATCGCGTGAAGTCTGGAACTGAAAAAACCCCACCATTTCTTAACGCCATGTTTACGACCAAAGAGCTACCAAAGGGTAAAGTGCGGGGCGAAAACGTCAGAGGGTGAAAGATGATACATTGGTCACGCGTGAACGAGTTGCGAGATGAGGTTGGTGCCGAAGATTTTCGCGAGGTTGTAGAGCTGTTTTTGGAAGAAGTCGAAGAGGTGATCGACAGGTTGCGCAAGGATGGTCCGCGCGATGCGTTGGAGCAGGACCTGCATTTTCTAAAGGGCAGCGCTCTGAGTCTGGGGTTCGAAAGCTTTTCAACCCTTTGTCAGGATGGCGAGCGGCAGTCCGCTTCTGGCGATGCGGACACGGTCGACATCGACGCGATCATCAACAACTACGAGCAGTCAAAAACCGTTTTCCTGCACGAGCTGCCGCAGCACGGCTGATCAGATCACGAACTGCGCCAACGTCTCGTCATTGGTGATATCGGTGTAAGTAAATCCCGCCTCTTCAAGATGGGCAAACAAACGTACGAAATTCTCGGGCTTGCTGGTTTCGATCCCGATCAGGACCGAACCAAAATTGCGCGCGGACTTCTTCATGTATTCGAACCGGGCAATATCATCGTCCGGACCCAGAATGCCCAAGAACTCTTTCAACGCGCCGGGGCGCTGCGGCAAGCGCAGGATGAAGTATTTCTTGACGCCTGAATAGCGCTGCGCGCGCTCCTTGACCTCAGGCAGGCGTTCGAAATCGAAATTGCCACCAGATGTCACACACACCACGGTCCTGCCGCGCACAAAGCTCTGGATGTCTTCGACCGCTTCAACCGCCAAAGCGCCAGCTGGTTCCAAAACGATGCCTTCGATGTTGAGCATCTCGACCATTGTGGTGCAGATGCGATCCTCGGACAGCACATGCACGTCAGACAGGTGCACATTGCGCAACAAATCAAAGGTCTTTTCCCCGATCCGCCCCACTGCGGCCCCATCGACAAAGGTATCCACGTGATCCAGTGTCACCGGATGCCCCGCCGCCAACGCCGCCCGCAAACAGGCGCCACCCGCCGGTTCCACAAACAGACAATGGGTACGATCACCAAACCAGGTCACCACGCCCGAAGACATGCCGCCGCCGCCCACAGGCAATACCACATGATCCGGAACCCGGCCCAGTTGCTCCTCGATCTCGACCGCGAGAGAGGCCTGGCCTTCGATCACATCCTCATCATCAAAGGGCGACAGGAAATGGCCGCCTTTTTCAGCGCACCAGGCCTTGGCCGCCGCCAGACAGTCGTCGAAATAGTCCCCAATCAGGTGAATTTCGACCTGATCACCACCGAATGTCCGCGTCTTGTGGATTTTCTGTTGTGGCGTGGTCACCGGCATGAAAATCACGCCCTTGACCCCTAAATGTTTACACATGAACGCCACGCCCTGCGCGTGGTTGCCCGCGCTCGCGCATACGAACAAGTCCTGTTCCGGTTGCTTGCGCATGGCGTTGAACGCGCCGCGGATCTTGTAGGACCGCACCGGGCTCAGATCTTCGCGTTTGAGCCAGATGTCAGCGCCGAACCGCTCGGACAGATGTATGTTCCGCTGCAGCGGTGTGGCGGGAAAAACTTGGCGCATCGCCTCTTCGGCGGCGCGAGCACGGGTCATGAAATCAGTCATGATGGTTCACTGCCGCAAGGTTCAATCCAACGCAAGGAATACATCGGTATTCAGTCGATGGGACGCTCTTCGACAAAGTGCCCGTAAAGCGTTGTCAGGATACTGACATTGAGCATCGCCAGAAAGGCAGAGAAGAGCAACGGGACGGCAAAACCCAACACAGGCACAAACACCAGCTGAGTGCTGATCCAATCCGCCGCATATTGCAAACCGCCAACCAAAACGACAAGCAACAGAACTTGCCAGAAATCATCTATCGACGCTTCCCAAGCTTCGCCAAACGATATGGGTTTTTCCAATGCCGCTGCAGGTAAGGTCACCGCCATCTGAGTGAAAGCAGTCGCCAAAACCACGCCTGCCACGACGAAGAGCGCGATCCCGATCCACCCCAAGGCTGAGACTACGCCAAGCAACAAGAAACCAAGAGGGACACCCAAGGCCAGAAACGCCAGAACCAACAAGATCAGCCGCCAAATATACGTTCCGACCGCCGGGCGTTGGAACTTTGGAATCCACCCTTCAGGAGCCTCTTCGAGCAGGACATATCGGTGCCAAGCGACAACGCCCCAAATCGCCAAAAGGGCTGAGAACAGCCAAAACAGACCGAATTTCAGAAAAAGCCCTGCACTCAGCTCGCTGCCTGTTAACCGGACGCTCGGCCCCCAAAGTGTGCTAAAGGGAAGGCCAATCGAATAAAAAAACGCCCAGATAACTCCCCCAAAACAGAGCAGGGGGAACCAAGAAATCCTTATGATGACGAGAAGATTTCGAAAAATCATTGAAATGGAATACTTAAACAAACGCCAGCCCAACACGGCACGGTCCTCAATCTTAGTTAGAAAATTGGCTTTCCAACACAGGTAATAGTGGTACGTCGATCAAGACGCAATCCACCGAACCTGGTGCTGGATCTGCTGCAATCAGTCGATGGATCGCCCTTCGACGTAAACACCATACATTGTGGTCAAAATGCTCACGTTGATCAGCGGCAAGATCAAAATCGACGGAATCAAAACCAGCGCAAAGCCAATGACCGGAATGGCCATGAGCAAACCAAACACCACCTGCACAAGGAGTTGAAAAATAAAGCTAACTATGAGCAGCACGATCAACGTCCCAAAGGTACCTTCGGTTTTGGCCCAAGCCGTGCCAAGCGGAATGGGTTGCCCGATCGCCGAAGCCGGAAGCATAACGCTCAACCGATAAATACAAAGAACCACTGCGAGGAAATAGAAAACTCCAATAGTCAGGGCAAGGTTGACCGCAGAGTCACCTAGAACGGCAATGATGATGAAAAGCGGGACCAATGCAAAAAATGCGATCACGCCCAACATCAAAAGCAGACCGAAATAGGCCAGGATACGATCCGCTCGAAATGGCGGGAGCCATCCCTGTGGCATTTCCTCAAGCAGAACATACCGATGCCAAGACACAACAATCCAAAACGCAATCACCCATATGATGAGTAAGGAAGAGAGTCCAAAGGCCCCAAAATTGTCCAGTTCAGATACAGTGGGATCTGCATTTAAGTCAGACGCAAGACCCTGAAATCCATCCCAAGCACCGGTCACCATCGCCAAGCCGACAAGCAAGGCCATCCCGATCAGACCCGGGACCAACGCAATCTGCAAGGCTTGCTGAAAATTCCGCAGAACCATCTGCACCGAGTGTTTGAAAATGCGCCAGCCCATCATGGTGTGCCCTGCTCCTCAATCAATACTTGTATCACTTGCCTGTTGCTCATCTTTCTACACGCCTGCGACACAGCACACAACTTGCCCCCGCGCGGAAAAACCGTTAGGGGCGATCCGTCATACGTTTAAGGGGAAATGCCGATGTCCGCGCCCAAGAAAGTTGTCCTGGCCTATTCCGGTGGCCTTGATACCTCGATCATCCTGAAATGGCTGCAGACCGAGTACGGGTGTGAGGTCGTCACCTTCACCGCCGATCTGGGTCAGGGTGAGGAACTGGAACCTGCCCGCCAAAAGGCCGAACTGCTGGGCATCAAGCCCGAGAACATCTTTATCGAAGATGTCCGCGAGGAATTCGTGCGCGATTTCGTTTTCCCGATGTTCCGCGCCAACGCCGTGTACGAAGGGCTGTATCTGCTGGGTACCTCAATCGCACGTCCGCTGATTTCCAAGCGTCTGGTTGAGATTGCCGAGCAAACCGGTGCTGACGCCGTCGCACACGGCGCAACCGGCAAGGGCAACGACCAAGTTCGCTTTGAGCTGGCAGCCTATGCCCTGAACCCCGAAATCAAGGTGATCGCGCCCTGGCGTGAATGGGATCTGACCTCGCGTACCAAACTCCTGGAGTTTGCCGAACAGAACCAAATCCCCGTCGCCAAGGACAAACGCGGCGAAGCTCCGTTTTCGGTCGACGCCAACCTGCTGCACACCTCGTCCGAGGGTAAGGTTCTGGAAGACCCGGCCGTTGCTGCACCCGATTATGTCTATCAGCGCACCGTCCACCCTGAGGACGCGCCAAACGAACCCGAATTCATCGAGATTGGTTTCGAAAAAGGTGACGCGGTCAGCATCAATGGCGAGGCGATGAGCCCCGCGACCATCCTGACCAAGCTGAACGAATACGGCGGCAAGCACGGCATTGGCCGTCTTGACCTGGTCGAGGGCCGCTTTGTCGGCATGAAATCGCGCGGCATCTACGAAACCCCCGGCGGCACCGTCCTGCTTGAGGCACACCGCGGCATCGAATCCATCACGATGGACCGCGGCGCCATGCATCTGAAAGACGAGCTGATGCCGAAGTATGCCGAGCTGATCTACAACGGCTTCTGGTACAGCCCTGAGCGTGAAATGCTGCAGGCCGCCATCGACGCGTCGCAGACCCACGTGACCGGCACCGTGCGCATCAAGCTGTACAAGGGTTCGGCCACTTGCGTGGGCCGCTGGTCCGAGCATTCTCTGTATTCCGAAGCGCATGTGACCTTTGAGGAAGACGCAGGCGCCTATGATCAGACCGACGCAGCAGGTTTCATCCAGCTGAACGCGCTGCGTTTAAAGCTGCTGGCGGCACGGGACAAGCGGGTAAAGTAACCTCCTGCAACGTCACCGTTGCTGATTTTGAAATGCCCGCCTAGCCATAGGCGGGCATTTTCATTGGAGGGCACAGGATGCTGAAAGAGATCGCGGAGAAAATCCAACAGGGGTTGGGCGACAAGAGCTTTGACGGCTCGCTGAAATTCGACTGCGGCGACGATGGCGTGATCGTTCTGGCCGACAACACCGCCAGCACCCAAGACCGCGACACCGACTGCACCATCCGCATCAGTCAGGACAACTTGGTAAAATTGCTCACCGGCAAGCTGAACCCGATGACGGGCGTGGCCATGGGCAAGCTCAAGATTTCGGGTAACATGGGCGTTGCGATGAAGCTGGGGTCTCTGCTCGGCTAATCCGGTTTTCCCAGGAGCGGGAGGGCTCCCGCCCTCGCATCATGCCCTGACGGGCCCTTGCTCCGTTAGGCCGGGCGCCTCGCTTGTCGCTCGACGCTGAACCGCAGAACGTCAGGTCTGCGTCTTGGGACAAAGATGGTCAGTGATGTCATCTGGCCTCAAAAACGGATTTCAGATCTTCACCGCCTTCATCTGTTCATAGAATGGCAACGCCGCCTCTAGCACGGGCTGCAACTGCTCCGGCACCTCGGGCAAATCGCCTTCGGGGCCTGCGAACCCGGTGCTGCGCCATACGGCGCCATACCAGTGTGACGCCCATACCCCGTCCTGCGGGTGCCCACCCTGCGCCCAGCTGAGCATATTCGGGGAGAACGGCATTTCGATCGCGTCGCATAACGTCTCCAGCATTCCAGCTGGATCGTCGCGAATGTCGCGACTGTCGATCACAACCGGATCCCCGCCCCAGCCCCGAACCTCATCAAACAGCTCGGCCTGTTGCCGGAACCCGATGTCATCCAGCGTTGGGTTCTCGCGTTTGGCGCCATAGCTTGCAATCACACGCGCCGGATGGCGGATAAGGAACACATTGCGCACATCGCGCATCCAATCGCGCGGCACGCCCGGGATCATGTGCTGCGTCATATGTTTCTGGTACCAGAACGGGCGCGCCCCAGGCGTCGGGCCATTCAAACCATCGGCCACTTCGACGGGGTTTTGCGATTGCGACGCCAGGATCTCTTCGCGCATGGGGTGGTCAAGCCCGGTCATCCGCAGGTAAGCGGCATAAAACGGCTCGTCCACAACGGCGCAATCGGCGCGTGCACCAAAGCTGTACATCATGGCCGTCGAAAGGTTCCGCGGTCCCGACCACATCGCAATTCGCATTCTACCCTCAATTGATCAGTATTTGCCTGTTGCCGCACCAAACGCCGAATTCCCGCGCAATGCAATCGGAATGCTTGAGCGCCTTGACGGCCAACCTACTTGCATCCCAACTGCAAGGCGCAATCAAAGGGGAACGCCGACATGCATAGGGATTTCTGGATCGACCGATGGGAAGAAAACCGCCTGGGTTGGCATCAGGAAGATGCGCACCCTTTGCTCGTTAAGTTCATCGGCGCGCACCCTTTGCCAAAAGGCAGCCGGATCTTTGTTCCGCTGTGCGGCAAGACACGCGACATCGGCTGGTTGCTTTCGCAGGGCTATCGCGTGGTCGCCGCGGAATTGAGCGAGATCGCCATCCGCCAGTTGTTCGACGAATTGCAAACAGAGCCGGCTGTTCAGAAACAGGGTGCGTTGACGCATTTCTCGGCAACTGGCTTGGATGTCTACGTCGGCGACGTCTTTGACCTGACCAAAATACAGATCGGACCTGTCGACCTGATCCATGACCGAGCGGCCATGGTTGCCCTACCCGACGACATGCGCGCCAGATATGTATCGCACCTGGCAGAGATCACTGACGTGGCGCGCCAATTCGTGATTTCATTCAACTATGATCAGGAGCTGATTTCTGGTCCCCCGTTTTCAGTTCCGCAACCGCAGATAAAAGCCCTTTATGATGCCTTTTACCGATCCACCCTGCTTTTTGAGCGGGACATTGCAGGTGGACTGAAGGGTGTTGCACCAGCCAGCGAACAGGCATGGTTGGTGGAGTCCCGGTAACAATCCATCGAAAAAACTCACCCGCTCTCACCTCGTCGTGACATGACATGACAGTGACTTGCTGCGTGACAGATCGCCTGTCAGCCTATGCTCAAAGGAGATTTGCCATGACACTGACCCAAGATCTCAAATCCGACTTCAAGATGATCGCGCTGGTGGTTTTGATTGCCACCGCTTCATTACTGCGCGTTGGATCGGCCACTGCGGCGGGTACTGAAACGCTGACGGTTGCAGGTGGCTGTTTCTGGTGTGTGGAATCCGATTTTGAAAGTGTTCCGGGCGTGATCGAGGCCGTATCGGGCTATACCGGCGGCAGCGCCAAGGATCCCACGTACAAGCAAGTCACGGCGGGCGGCACCGGCCATTATGAGGCGGTTCAGATCACTTTTGATCCTGCCAAAGTCTCTCGTGAGCAGCTGCTGACCATGTTCTTCCGCTCAGTCGATCCGACGGATGCGGGCGGTCAGTTCTGCGACCGCGGTGACAGTTACCGAACCGCAATTTTCGTCTCTAACTCGGGCGAAAAAGACCTGGCAGACAGGATCAAAGCCGACGCGCAGAGCGCATTGGGCCAGCAGATCGTGACGCCCATCCTGTCGGAAAGCACATTCTATCCAGCCGAGGCGTATCATCAGGATTACTACAAGGGTTCGAAGCTGGTCTTCACCCGATTTGGCCCGAAACGCCAGGCCTCTGCATACAAGGCATATCGCAACGCCTGTGGCCGCGATCAGCGAGTGAAACAGCTTTGGGGCGATGATGCGCCCTTTGGTGGCAGCTAAAGAATGGCGTCCTGGACGTCTTTAAGGTCCGGGATCACATCTGCCGTGCCGTGCCGCGTGACCATGATGGCCGCGGCACGCATTGCTTGACCGATGGCCTGCGGCATGGGCAAGCCCCGATCCATCCCCGCAAGCACGTAACCGGTAAAAGTATCGCCTGCCCCGGTGGTATCCACAGCCTTGACCTTGAATGCCGGGAAATCCTGCCGTTCGCCTGTGTTAGTGTCGAAATATCGCGCACCTTTGGACCCCAGAGTGACAATAACTTGCGCCACGGGCAGGGCTTCGGGCGCCATTCCGGTGGCCTCTTGCAACTGCGCGGCTTCGACTTCGTTCAGGATCAGGAAGTCCAAGTACGGTAGTACCGCCTGAACCGCGTCCGCATCAAAGGGTGCTGCCGCATAACAGACCTTTAGCCCAAGTTCGCGACCCATCTTGACTGCTTCGACCTGAGCATTTGTTTCGTTTTGCAGAACCAGAATGTCCCCTGCCCCGGCCTGTGACAGCGCTTGCCCCAGCTGATCCCGCGTGATCGCGTGATTGGCCCCGGCAAACAGCAGGATCTGATTCTCGCCCGAAGCCTCCACCGCGATGATTGCATGGCCGATTGGAGCGGACACTTCGGCAATCTGTCGGGTATCCACGCCGTATTCGGTCAGCCGATCCACCGCCCAACGTCCATCCGTACCCACGGCACCGATATGGCACACATGAGCCCCAGCACGCGCCCCGGCGACCGACATGTTGGCCCCCTTACCGCCCAGAAACTGCGAAAACTCTGTCGCGGCCAAGGTTTCCCCCGGGCCAGGCAGATGCGGCACGGCATAGACCATGTCCGCATTGATCGAGCCCAGGTTCCAGATCGCCATGTCTTACCCGATGTCACAAGCAGCCAGGATGGCCATGTTCAGGATGTCGTTTGCCGTCGACCCGGTCGAGCAGATCTGAATCGGCTTGTCGACACCCGACAGGATCGGACCAATCACGGTTGCCCCACCCATTTCCTGCATCAGCTTCGTCGAAATGCTGGCCGAGTGGCGCGCGGGAACAATGAGAATGTTGGCCGGACCGGTCAGGCGCGAGAAAGGATAAGCCTCTTGCTGATTTTCATTCAGCGCCACGTCGACGGTCATCTCGCCTTCGTATTCGAAATCGACACCGCGTCTATCCAGAACTTCGGGGGCGATATGCATCTTTTCGGCGCGCTCTGACACCGGATACCCAAAGGTCGAGAAGCTGACAAAGGCCACGCGCGGTTCAAGTCCCATGTGACGGGCGACATTCGCAGCACGTTCCGCAATATCAGCCAGATTGTTCTCATCCGGCCATTCATGGACAAGCGTATCGCCAATAAGCACGATCCGGCCTTTGTGCAGCAACGCCGTGACACCCGCCGCCCCATGCGCGGCATCGGCATCAAACACATGGTTGATCCGGTCCAGAACATGCGCCGATTTGCGCGTCGCCCCCGTCACAACACCGTCGCCATGCCCGTGGGCCAACATCAATGCCGAGAAGACGTGCCGATCACGGGCCGCCAAACGGTGAATGTCCTTACCGTCAAAACCCTTACGTTGAAGGCGCTTGTAGAGAAAATTCTTGTAGGTATCGAGGTGCATGGTGTTGGCAGCATTCACAACCTCCAGCTCGCGCACGGCGTCGCCCAGGCCAGCAGCCTCAAGCTTTACTTTGACGTCATCCTGTCGACCAACAACCAGAGCCTTACCAAAACCCGAACGCTGATACATCACGGCCGCACGCAACACGCGAGGGTCGTCTCCCTCGGCAAAGATCATCCGGCTTTGGGCCTGACGCGCGCGGGCGTTCAGTCCGCGCAAGATGCTGGCCGTCGGATCCATCCGCGATTTCAGGCTCAGTTCATAGGCATCCATATCAATGATCGGTCTACGCGCAGCGCCTGTGTCCATACCTGCACGCGCAACCGCTGGCGGAATCCGATGGATGAGGCGCGGATCAAACGGAGTCGGGATGATATAGTCACGGCCAAAGGTCAACGATTTGCCATAGGCCATCGCCACCTCATCCGGCACATCCTCACGCGCGAGTTGGGCCAGAGCATGAGCACAGGCGATCTTCATCTCGTCGTTGATGGCGCGGGCGTGAATGTCCAGCGCTCCACGGAAGAGATAGGGAAAGCCCAGCACGTTGTTGACCTGGTTCGGATAGTCCGATCGCCCCGTCGCCACAATGGCGTCAACGCGAACGTCATGCGCCTCTTCTGGTGTAATCTCGGGATCAGGGTTCGCCATGGCAAAGATCACCGGGTTATCGGCCATGCTGGCAACCATGTCAGGCGTCACCGCTCCCTTGACCGACACACCAAGGAACACGTCGGCTCCATTCATCGCCTCTTCCAGGCTGCGCAGCTCAGTGGTGATGGCATGGGCCGATTTCCACTGGTTCATGCCCTCGGTTCGGCCCTGATAAATTACGCCCTTGGTGTCGCAGACGATGCAGTTTTCGTGTCGCGCGCCCATCGCTTTGAGCAGTTCGATACAAGCGATACCAGCAGCGCCCGCGCCGTTCAGAACGATTTTGACGTCTTCGATTTTCTTACCCGAAATGTGCAGAGCATTGATCAGGCCCGCCGCACAAATCACCGCCGTGCCATGCTGGTCATCGTGAAAGACGGGGATGTCCATCTCTTCTTTCAGACGCTGTTCGATGATGAAGCATTCGGGCGCTTTGATGTCTTCCAGGTTGATGCCACCGAATGTCGGCCCCATCAGCCTGACCGCGTTGATGAACGCATCAGTGTCCTCGGTGTCCAGCTCGATATCGATCGAGTTCACGTCAGCGAACCGTTTGAACAGGACCGATTTGCCCTCCATCACCGGTTTCGAGCCCAGCGCGCCGAGGTTTCCCAAACCCAGAACCGCCGTACCATTCGAAATCACCGCCACAAGGTTGCCCTTGTTGGTGTAATCATACGCTGTTTCCGGGTTCGCCGCGATTGCCTCGCAAGGAACGGCGACGCCAGGGGAATAGGCCAGCGACAGATCGCGCTGTGTTGTCATCGGAACCGTAGCCTGCACCTCCCACTTGCCGGGGGTGGGGTCCAGGTGAAAGGCCAGCGCCTCTTGGTCGGTAATTTTCGCTTTAGGCATCAGATCGGTCGTTCTTTTCACAGTTCGGGCTTTTCGCCTCATAGCGCAGGCAGCAGCCAGTCTCAACGACAATGCGTTTTCGGCTTTCACCAGACTGGACGGATTTGTAAGGTCCCGCTCGGTCCAGTCGGAGAAAGAACACGTGTCCACTGTCACACCCATGATGGCGCAATACCTCGAAATCAAAGAGGCCCACGCCGATGCCCTGCTGTTTTATCGCATGGGTGATTTCTATGAGATGTTCTTTGACGACGCCGTTGACGCTGCACAGGCGCTTGACATCGCTCTGACCAAACGTGGCAAACACAACGGCAATGACATCCCGATGTGTGGCGTGCCGGTACACGCGGCCGAAGGTTATTTGCTGACGCTGATCCGCAAAGGCTTCCGTGTTGCCGTCTGTGAACAGATGGAAAGCCCGGCTGAGGCCAAGAAAAGAGGCTCTAAGTCAGTGGTTCGGCGCGATGTTGTACGTCTTGTGACCCCAGGAACCCTGACCGAGGACGCCCTGCTTGAGGCGCGGCGTCACAACTTTCTGGTGGCCTACGCCGAGGTGCGCGACAGCGCGGCACTCGCCTGGGCCGACATCTCGACCGGCGCGTTTCACGTCATGACCGTTTCAAAGCAACGGCTTGGGCCAGAGCTTGCCCGCCTTGCTCCGTCTGAACTGTTGGTAGTGGACGAGCCTGTGTTTCAGACCATGCGTCCCTTGGCGGATGATTTCAAAATTCCGCTGACGCCGATGGGCAAAGCCAGTTTCGATAGCACGGGAGCGGAAAAACGCCTGCAAGAGCTCTTCAAGGTTGGCTCACTGGACGGGTTCGGCAAATTCTCGCGGCCTGAACTCTCGGCCATGGGCGCGTTGATCGACTATCTAGAGATCACTCAAAAGGGCAAACTGCCGCTGCTTCTGCCGCCCGAACAGGACAGCGAAGACCGGGTGATGCAGATAGACGCGGCCACACGCCGCAATCTGGAACTGACCCGTTCGCTGAGTGGTGACAAGTTCGGCTCGCTGCTATCCGTCATCGACCGCACGGTGACACCTGGCGGCGGGCGTCTGCTGGAACAGCGCATTTCCAGCCCGTCCCGCAAGCTCGACACTATTCACGCCCGCCTGGCCGCGCTGGACTTCTGCGTCGAACAATCCTCACTAGCGGAACACTTGCGCGACGCCCTGCGCAAAACCCCCGATCTGGACCGCGCCCTGTCCCGGCTGGCCCTGGACCGGGGCGGTCCAAGAGATCTGACCGCGATCCGCAACGGATTGATTCAGGCGGAACAGATTGCGGGGTCGACCGATGACATCGAACTACCGGATCTGATGGATCAAGCGACCGCCAACTTGCGTGGCTTTGATGATCTTCTTGGGTTGCTGGACGCCTCACTTGTGGCCGAACCCCCGCTGCTGGCTCGTGACGGCGGGTTCATCGCGCCTGGCTTTGACGCCGAGCTAGACGAGGCCCGCACCCTTCGGGACGAAGGTCGCTCGGTCATCGCCGGCTTTCAACAGAAGTACGCCGAACACACAGGCATCACCTCGCTGAAGATCAAGCATAACAACGTGCTGGGATACTTCATCGAAACCACGGCAACACATGCTGACAAAATGCTCAGCGCGCCGTTTTCCGAGACCTACATCCACCGCCAGACCACCGCCAATCAGGTCCGGTTCACCACGGTCGAGCTGAGTGAGATTGAAACGCGTATCCTGAACGCCGGGAATCTGGCGCTAGAGATCGAAAAGCGGCTCTATCAAAGGCTATCTGAGGGAATTCTAGCCCAAGCCGCCCTGCTCAACCAAGCCGCACGCGGGCTGGCGGAACTGGATTTGGCCACTTCTCTGGCTGATTTCGCGCGGGGCGAAAACTGGTGCCGCCCGACCGTCGATAATACCCGGTCATTTAACATAACCGGCGGCCGCCATCCGGTGGTTGAACGCGCCCTGCAACAGCAATCAGGCGACGCCTTCATCGCAAATGACTGTGACCTGACAGCAAATGGTGGGGCGGCTGTCTGGCTTTTGACTGGTCCAAACATGGCCGGTAAGTCGACTTTCCTGCGACAGAATGCCCTGATCGCCCTGCTCGCCCAGATGGGCAGTTATGTCCCCGCAGAACGCGCCGAGATTGGCTTGGTGAGTCAACTTTTCAGCCGCGTCGGGGCCTCGGATGATCTGGCACGCGGACGGTCGACCTTTATGGTCGAGATGGTGGAAACCGCCGCGATCCTGAACCAGGCGGACGAACGGGCGCTGGTGATTCTGGATGAGATCGGGCGTGGCACTGCGACCTATGATGGTCTGTCCATTGCCTGGGCAACATTGGAGCATCTGCACGCCACCAACAGTTGCCGCGCCCTATTTGCCACGCATTATCATGAACTTACGGCTCTCGCTGGCAGCCTGGAGGGCGTCGATAACGCCACCGTCGCAGTCAAGGAATGGGAAGGCGAGGTAATCTTCCTGCATGAGGTCCGCAAAGGTGCTGCGGACAGGTCATACGGTGTTCAGGTGGCCCAGCTCGCCGGCCTCCCCCCCTCTGTCGTGGAACGCGCCCGGGTGGTGTTGGAGCAATTGGAGCAAAACGAACGCGAAGGTGGCAAGCAGAAGGCGCTGATCGACGATTTGCCACTCTTCTCTGCCGCGCCGCCACCGCCCCCTGCCCCCAAGACATCGGCCTTGGATGGGATGCTGGTCGACGTCCATCCCGATGAACTCAGCCCGCGCGAAGCGCTCGATCTGATCTACAAACTGAAAGAAGCGGCCAAGTCCTGACCGCTTCTTCATCTTTTCTAGAATATTCTCGCCGAAGGCGAAACCTTAGCCAGCCGGCGTCGAGCTTACGCCAACTTGCGCCGGGCGCAGCAGGCGGTCGTGCAACATGAACCCCTCGGCGGAAACCTGAATGATGTCGCCGGCTCTGGTGCCCGGCACCGGTGCCTCAAACATCGCCTCGTGCATCTGCGGATCAAAGCGATCACCAACTTCGGGCGACACGATCCGAATGCCGTGCTTGCCGAATACATCCAGCAGCGCGCGCATGGTCAGCTCAACACCCTCGATCAAGGCAGCGGACACTTCGTGCTGCTCGTCGGTTGCTGCCTCAAGACCGCGCTTGAGGTTGTCGTAAACCGGCAGCATGTCCCGCGCCAGTTTCGAGCCACCATAATTCTCGGCATCGCGGCGGGCTTTATCGCCACGTTTGCGGGCGTTTTCCGCATCCGCCAGCGCGCGCATGAACTTGTCCTTCAGCGCGTCCCGCTCGGCACGCAGCTCGTCCAGTTCGGCTGCTTCGCCGCTGATTTCTGCCAATTCTTCGGCCAGCTCTTCGGCTTCGGCCGTTGCGATGTCATCCAGAAAATCTTCGTTCTTTGGCTCTGCCATCTTTCTACCTCTAACTCCGGTCCGATACGAGCTTGCCGACCAACTGCGCGGTATAGTCGACGATAGGCACGATCCGTCCGTAATTCAGGCGCGTCGGGCCAATCACCCCAACCGCACCAATGATCTTACGATCAGCGTTCATATATGGAGACACCACCAAAGAGGAACCCGAAAGTGAAAAAAGTTTGTTCTCAGAGCCGATAAAAATGCGCACACCGTCGCCGTCCTCGGTCAGTTCCAGAAATTCGGCAATGTCCCGCTTGCGTTCCAGGTCATCAAACAGGGTTCTGATCCGCTCCAGCTCTTCCTCTTGCCCCGTATCCGCCAAAAGATTCGCCCGCCCCCGAACGATCAAGCGCGCCGAATCCTGCCCTTCGCCGTCCCAAACCGCCAAGCCGCCCTCGACCATCTCACGGGCCAGCACGTCGATCTCTTGTTGGCGCGTAGTGATCTGAGATTGGATAACCGTGCTCACTTCGCTGAGCGTTCTCCCCTCGATCAGGGAATTCAGGAAATTCGCCGCTTCGCGCATCGAGCTGGGCGTCTGTCCTGGCGGTGGAGTGAACAGGCGGTTTTCCACGTGCCCATCCGAAAACACCAAAACCACCAACGCGCGATCATGGGCCAGCGACACAAACTCGATATGCTTGATCTCAGCCTCGTGCTTGGGGGTCAGCACCAAGGAAGCGCCCTGTGTCACCCCTGACAACACCGAGCCAACGCGATCCAGCAACCCGCTGACATCGGCCGAGTTACTGTCCACCGTTGCGTCAATTTTTTTTCGATCTGCCGCGTTCAGGTCACCGACCTCGAGCAACCCATCAACAAACATCCGCAACCCCATCTGCGTCGGCACGCGGCCGGCGCTGACATGGGGACTGTCGAGCAGGCCAAGAAACTCCAGATCCTGCATCACATTGCGGATCGTCGCGGCGCTGACCTTTTCGCTGAGCGTACGGGTCAACGTCCGGCTACCCACCGGTTCGCCACTGTCCAAGTACCCTTCGACAATCAACCGGAACACCTCGCGCGAGCGGTCGTTCATCTCATCCAGAATTTTGCTCGCGTCACTCATTGGGCTTCTCCGGCTTTGACGTCATTAAATCCCACTTGCGGCAAAGGTCAATCGGGGTTGCCCCCTGCGCTGACCAGAGTTATCCCCAAGCCAGCAAACAAAGGATTTCCAATGCGACCCTCTGGACGTGATCTGAACCAAATGCGCGCCGTTTCCATCGAGACCGGCTTTACCAAACATGCCGAAGGCTCTTGCCTGATCAAGATGGGTGACACGCATGTGCTGTGCACCGCCACAATCGAAGACCGCGTTCCGCCCTTTATCAAAGGGTCCGGCCTGGGTTGGGTTACTGCAGAATATGGGATGCTTCCGCGCGCAACCAACACCCGGATGCGTCGAGAGGCGGCCAGCGGCAAGCAAGGTGGCCGTACTGTTGAGATTCAGCGCTTGATCGGCCGAGCCCTGCGCGCAGGCGTTGACCGCGTTGCTTTGGGCGAGCGTCAGATCACCGTCGACTGTGACGTGATTCAGGCCGACGGCGGAACCCGCTGTGCCTCGATCACCGGCGGTTGGGTTGCGCTGCGTCTGGCGGTTAACAAGCTGATGAAAGCTGGCGATGTGATTTCCGATCCGCTGGTCGATCCGGTCGCGGCCGTGTCCTGTGGCATCTACGCCGGCCAGCCGGTGCTGGATCTGGACTACCCCGAGGACTCTGAGGCCGGCGTTGACGGCAACTTTATCATGACCGGATCCGGTAAACTGATCGAAGTGCAGATGAGCGCCGAGGGTTCGGTATTCAGCCGCGCTCAGATGGATCAGCTGATGGATCTGGCTGAAAAGGGTGTCGGTGAACTGGCCGCCGCACAAAAGGCCGCCACCGCATGACCCGCACATTCGATGGGGATACGCTGGTCTTTGCCACCCACAACAAGGGCAAATTGGAGGAGATGGAACATCTCCTCACGCCTTTTGGGGTCAAGGTTGTAGGCGCCGCAGATATGGATTTGCCCGAACCGGAAGAGACCGAGGATACCTTCGTCGGCAATGCCCGGATCAAGGCGCACGCCGCGGCCACGGCCACCGGTCTGCCTTGTCTTTCGGATGACAGCGGAATCACCATCGATGCTTTGAATGGCGCCCCCGGTGTCTATACCGCCGATTGGGCCGAAACCGGCAATGGCCGCGACTTTGTCATGGCCATGACCCGAGCGCATAATGAGCTGGAGGCGATCAATGCGCCCCACCCACGTCTGGCACAATTCCGCAGCACCTTGGTGGTGGCTTGGCCCGACGGACATGACGAGGTGTTCGAAGGTGTCGCGCCCGGTCATCTGACGTGGCCGATGCGCGGCGATCAGGGTTTTGGCTATGATCCGATGTTTGTCCCCGAAGGACATGACATCACCTTTGCCGAGATGGATCGTTGGGAAAAGAACAAGATCAGCCACCGCGCGCTTGCAGTGCAAAAGTTCGTAAAGGGCTGTTTTGGCGGATGATTGGCAAAACGGGGGCTTTGGCCTGTACGTCCACTGGCCATTTTGCGAGGCCAAATGCCCCTATTGCGACTTCAACAGCCACGTCAGTCGGCAAATAGACCAATCCGCCTGGGTTGATGCCTATCTGCTAGAGCTAGAACGTTACGCTGTCCAAACCCCCGGACGTGTTTTAAACACGATCTTCTTTGGCGGCGGCACCCCATCTTTGATGGCCCCTGAAACAGTCGACGCAGTCATACAGGCCGCGCGCGGACATTGGCACGCTGCGAATGATATGGAGATCACGCTTGAGGCCAATCCAGGATCGGTCGAGGCCGGACGCTTTGCCGGCTATCGTGACGCCGGCGTCAATCGGATCTCGATGGGCATTCAGGCGCTGAATGACGAGGACCTGCGCCGTTTGGGTCGTATCCATACGGTAGCCGAGGCGCAAAAAGCCTTTGACGTCGCCAGGAATTGCTTTGATCGCGTCAGTTTTGACCTGATCTATGCCCGCCAACATCAATCCTTGTCAGAGTGGCGGGCTGAGCTGAAGCAGGCCCTGTCCATGGCGATTGATCACCTGTCGCTCTATCAATTGACGATCGAGCAAGGCACAGCCTTTGGAGATCGCTATGCCGTTGGAAAATTGCGCGGCCTGCCCGAAGATGACACCTCGGCCGACATGTATATGGCGACGCAAGAGATCTGCGAAGCAGCTGGACTACCAGCTTACGAGATTTCAAATCATGCCAAACCGGGTTCGGAATCACAGCACAATCAGGTCTATTGGCGGTATGGTGATTACGTCGGCATCGGTCCCGGAGCGCATGGGCGTTTGACGATAAAGGGCTCAAAATTCGCAACGGAATCCTATCTGAATCCAAACATGTGGCTCGCCCAGGTTGGCAAGACCACAGGTGAATCGGTCAGAACTTCATTAAGTATACAAGATCATGCCAACGAATACCTGATGATGGGGCTCAGGCTAGTTCAGGGAATAGATATGGATCGCTTTCAAGCTCTGTCCTCGACATCAATTCCCCAGGATCGTTTGGACTACCTGAAAGAGATTGGCATGGTGGAACAAACAGGCTCTATCTTGAGGGCCACAAAAGACGGTCGTGCAGTCTTGAACGCGGTCATTCGGGAAATGTTGGTGGATTGAGAGTATGCGTGTGTTTTGGCTTGTTCTGGGGGTGTTATGCGTGGCGCTTGCCATGATTGGCGTCATTCTCCCCCTTCTCCCAACTGTTCCCTTCCTTTTGCTCGCCGCCTTTTGTTTCGCCCGGTCCTCAGAACGCCTGCATGACTGGCTGCTGTCTCATCAGGTTTTTGGCCCAATGATCATAGATTGGAATACCAGCGGCGCCATACGTCCTGCCGCAAAAAAAGCCGCGACCTTATCGGTCGCAGCTGTCTTTGGGTTGTCATTGATGCTTGGGTTGGCAAACCATATCCTGATCATTCAGGCCGTTACACTCGGCGCCGTCATGATTTTCATTTGGACTCGCCCTAACGGCTAAGCTTGGCGCACAGATCGTCGAGCTGATCCAGGTTCTCATATGTCAAAACCACCTGCCCCGTTTCCGTGCCAGCCTTGTGATTGATCGCAACCCTCATCGCCAAGATAGCAGACAAATCCTTTTCTAACGCGCGTGTATCAGCATCTTTCTCTGATCCCGTGCTGCGCGTCTTCGGAGCAGAAGTTGGTTCATCCTTTTGCTGCCGGCGCTTCACCAAAGCTTCAGTCGCGCGGACAGACAGACCATCACGCACCACTATCTTAGCCAGCTCTGACGGGTTTTCTGATGTAATCAGCGCACGCGCGTGTCCAGCTGAAAGCAAGCCATCAATAACCATCTGCTGAACATCTTCGGGCAACGCCAACAGACGCAAAAGGTTGGCGATGTAGCTGCGGCTTTTACCCAATGCCTCTGCCAGTTTTTCTTGGGTATGACCAAAGCGATCCATCAACTGACGAAAGCCTGCAGCCTCTTCAACAGCGTTCAGGTCAGCGCGTTGTATGTTCTCAATGATCGCAATTTCAAGGACTTCTGTGTCGTCCAGCTCTCGGATCAAGACGGGAACATCATGCAACTGCGCCAACTGCGCCGCTCGCCACCGACGTTCACCTGCGACGATTTCGTAGTCACCTTCTTCAACAGGTCGAACGATCAAAGGCTGAAGGATTCCCTTCTCCTTGACCGATGCCGCCAGATCATCCAAGTCTTCTTGCCTAAACTTACGGCGCGGCTGATCTGGATTTGCCCTTAGTTTCTCGATCGGAACGACAACCTCACCCCGACGTGTTGCACCGGCGGGTGTAGCTTCTTCTGGTGTGACATCTGCCATAAGTGCCGACAATCCACGTCCCAGCCCCCTGGGCTTTCCTTTCCTAGTCGCCAATTCAGCCTCTCCCTTCACGTGGATGTTCTGTTATTTTTTGATATGAGCTCATTAGCCAAGTCGCGATATGCCTGAGCTCCCTGTGAGTTCGAATCATAGCTTAGCACTGGAAGCGCAAAAGACGGTGCCTCACTAACCCGAACATTTCGGGGAATTTTGGTCTCAAACACCAAATCGCCGAGGTTGTCCCTGGCATCTGCCTCAACCTGTTGTGACAAATTGTTCCGACGATCGAACATTGTCAGAACTATTCCCTCGATTCGAAGCTTGGGGTTTGCGGTTTGGCGAACTTCTCGAACTGTGAGCATGAGTTGCGATAACCCTTCGAGCGCAAAAAATTCACTTTGCAATGGCACTAATATGGAATGCGCTGCAACCATCGCGTTTACAGTCAACAGGTTCAAGGATGGCGGGCAATCAACCAGGATGTAATCCCACCCAAAGGCATCCATTGCTGTTTGACGCAACGCATCATGGAGCAGAAAGCTTCTTTTTTCATTTGAAACCAGTTCAATGTCAGCTGAACTCAAATCAACTGTCGCTGGAATGATCGACAGTCCTTCGAAGCCTGTACTGTGGATCACATCTTCAGGTGCCGCATCGTCTACCAAAAGTTCATAGCTGGTTTGTGAGCGATCCGACCGCTCAATACCCAACCCAGTTGACGCATTACCCTGGGGATCAAGATCCACGACAAGAACACGTAATCCGTGTTCTACCAACGCTGCGGCCAAATTTATGGTGGTAGTGGTCTTGCCAACCCCGCCCTTTTGGTTGGCCACTGCGACTATTTTTGGTCCGTCAGGACGAGACAGATCATGCACGCTCGATTCCCTTGATTTTAAGGATTACGGCCTGTGGTTCAGTAACACTAGTAATTGGATCAAGCTCAAACTTCCATTCCCTTTGAGCGGCCTCTACCTCTTTTTTCCATGTAACGCCTTTTGGAAACACAGCGCTCCCGGATGACTTCAGATGGCGCTCACAGAACTCCAGAAGTGTGCTCAGATCAGCCAGTGCTCGAGCGGAAATTACATCTGCGTATTGAGGCTCAACGTCTTCAATTCTTTTGGCAATCACCCTGAACCCCGACGATGTTTCACGTGAAACATTCCTTAGGAAAGCAGATTTTCTCTGGTCACTTTCTATCAAAGTCACCTGGCAGTTCGGCGACAGCTCTCTAGCTAGAATTCCAACAACAGCACCAGGAAACCCACCACCGCTCCCAATATCCACCCAAGAACCCGTACACTTCAAACACGTGAATGCCTGAACAGAATCAACAATGTGCCTATTCCAAATATCGTCCAGGCTCTTACGAGACACGATGTTGATTGTCGGGTTCCATTTTCTCACCAGATCAACGTATCTCTCCAGGTTCGAAAATGTTTCACGTGAAACACTGATTCCCGAAACGGGTTCAAAGTCCGCCCTATTCATGCGGACCTCGCACGTTTCACCTTGCGCAGCCGAGCAAAAAGCAAAGCCATGGCAGCCGGTGTCATCCCTTCGATCCGTCCTGCCTGCGCAAGGTTTTCTGGGCGATTACGATCTAGCTTTTGCCTAAGTTCGTTCGACAGGCCTTCGAATTCTTCGTAAGAAAAATCATCAGGGATCCGAAGGTCTTCCTCCTTTTTCAAGGTCTCAACGTCACTCTTTTGACGCGCAATGTAGTTTGCGTAGAGCGCGTCGCGCTCAATTTGTCTTTGGATAGGCTCATCTACCTGCGCAAGCTCTGGAATTAGCTTTTGGACATCAGGAAACCCGACATCAGGAAACGCCAGAACATCCATTCCTGTCCGTTTGGTGCCATCTTGATTGACATGGATGCCAGAGTTTTTCAGCTGCCTTGGTGTAAAAAGACGTGCGTTCAAAGCGTCAGTCGCTGCGTTGAGTGCTTCCAACTTTCTAACAAATTTGTGCTTCCTGGCACTCGACACACACCCCATTTCTATCCCAATCCCGGTAAGCCGCTGATCTGCGTTATCAGCCCTCAAGGAAAGACGAAATTCGGCTCGGGACGTGAACATACGATAGGGCTCTGCGACCCCCCGTGTCGTCAGATCATCGATCATAACGCCTATATAGCTGTTTGATCGACTAAAGTATATCGGCTCCTCCTCGCGGGATGCCAACGCAGCATTCAAGCCGGCAACCAGACCTTGGGCTGCGGCTTCTTCGTATCCTGTTGTCCCATTAATCTGCCCTGCCAAGTACAAATTTTGCATCGACTTCAACATCAACTGTGAGTTCAGAGATCTTGGATCCACATAGTCATACTCAATCGCATATCCAAGTTGTAGAATCTTGGCGTTCTCCAACCCTCGAATCGACCTCACATAATCCGCCTGTACATCCCTTGGCAAGGACGTGGATATTCCATTCGGATAGACTGTAGGTACGTTAACACCCTCTGGCTCCAGGAAAATCTGGTGAGAGGTTTTGTCGGCAAATCGGACAATCTTGTCCTCGATGGACGGACAATAGCGGGGCCCCACCCCATCGATGTGCCCACCATACATGGCCGATCGTTCTAGATTGTTCCGGATGATATCATGAGTACTTTCGTTCGTGTGAGTGATTGCACACGATATTTGTGGCGCCGTTGCTGACCTGGTCAGGAAGGAAAAAAAGGTCGGATCTTCGTCTCCGTCCTGCCGTTCAAGGCCGTCCCACTTGATGGTTCGACCGTCCAGACGGGGCGGAGTACCCGTTTTCAACCGTCCAAGTTCAAGTCCCATATCTTGGACCCGCTCTGCGAGCTTGATCGATGGGCGATCTCCCATTCTGCCGCCTGGCTGAGAAACATCACCGATATGAATAACTCCACGCAGAAATGTACCGGATGTTAAAATTACAGAATGAGCAGAAATCGTGCTTCCGTCCGCGAGCACAACGCCCGTAGCCTTATCCTTGTCAGTTTGGATGTCGACGACTTCACCAAACACCAGTTGCAGATTCTCCTGCGCAAGCGTGGCTGCTAGCATTTCGCGCCGATAAATTTCACGATCAGCCTGAGCTCTCGGTCCTTGAACTGCGGGGCCCTTTCGGCGATTCAATAGCCGGAACTGTATCCCTGCAAGATCGGCCACCCGGCCCATTACGCCGTCTAGGGCATCGATCTCTCGCACGAGATGCCCCTTACCCAAACCTCCAATGGCCGGGTTGCAAGACATTACACCTATGTCGCTTTCAGAAAGTGTTACCAAGGCAGTTCGTGCACCCATTCGAGCAGATGCGTGTGCCGCCTCGGCACCCGCGTGACCTGCCCCAATAACCAACACGTCAAAGTCAAAATGTTTCACGTGAAACACTCCTTATTTACCGAGGCAAAAACTGGAGAATATCTCATCCAGTAGATTCTCAACATCTATACGTCCAACCAGAGATTCAAGCGCGCGGATTGCAGTTCGAATCTCTTCCGCCCCGATATCATATAGATCTTCACCGCGTTCCAGAATCTTCTTGGCTTCAACTAAAGCTCTATACGCCAAGAGCATTGCTTCTTTATGGCGTTCGCGCGTTGCGATCCCCGCTCCTGCGCTCCTTTTCAAAAGGCTGCTTGAGATTTGATCAACCAACTGATCAATCCCCTTACCGCTCTTACCAGAGATAGAGGGTACATCATCCGCGCGCAGGTCACCTTTTGCCAAGATAATCACATCTTGTGCTTCGGGTTCAAATTCAGGCTCATCGCTTGTTTCTTCCAACAAGAACACTCGCAGATCAGCGGCCAAGGCGCGCTTGCGCGCCAAGGCTATCCCCATGTTTTCAATGGCATCTTCGGTTTCACGAATACCGGCCGTGTCCAATAAGGTGACTGGCAACCCAGCCAGGTCCATACGAACTTCGATCACATCTCGTGTTGTTCCTGCATACTCTGACGTTATTGCGGCATCACGGCCAGCCAATGCATTCAGCAACGTCGATTTTCCGACGTTGGGCCGCCCAACAATCGCAACTTCAAAACCAGTTCGAATGCGTTCGGCGATCTTCACACCAGATATCTGGCCAGAAAGATCAGTGATTACAGCATCCAGCAACTCATTCACTTCAGGCGTGACATCTGTCGGAACGTCTTCGTCAGCGAAATCTATGACAGCTTCCAATAACGAAGCGGCACGGATCAAGTCTCGGCGCCATCGTTCCGCCAACTGTCCCAATTCACCTTTCAGAATTGTTTGAGCTTGACGTCTTTGCGCTTCAGTCTCGGCATCAATTAGATCGGCAAGCCCTTCGACTTGAGCCAGATCCATCTTGCCGTTTTCCAGAGCTCGGCGGGTAAATTCACCTGGTTCGGCCAATCGAGCTTTGTCCAGCTCGGCCAACGTAGACATGACAGAATTGACAACGGCCACGCTACCGTGAACTTGCAGCTCGACGACATTTTCCCCTGTGAAGCTATCTGGCCCATTGAACGTAAGAACCAAAGCCTCATCTAGGCGTTCGCCGGACGAGTCCCGCAATGTTCGCAAAGACATACCGCGTCGTGGGAGTTCTTTTTCCGTCAGCGATTGCGCAACTTCATAGGCACCGTGACCCGAGATTCGGATCACGGAAACGCCTGCTTTGCCGGGGGCGCTGGCCAAGGCAAAGATCGTATCCATTCCAGTGGCCTCGCTGTTCAGACCGGTGTCAGGTGTTCATCGAGTCGAAGAATTCGCCGTTTGTCTTGGTCTGCTTCAGCTTCGACAACAGGAACTCGATCGCGTCTGTCGTGCCCATCGGATTCAAGATGCGGCGCAGGACAAAGGTTTTCTGAAGGTCCAGCTTGTCGACCAACAAATCTTCTTTCCGGGTGCCAGACTTGAGGATGTCGATCGCAGGGAAGACGCGTTTATCGGCGATCTTGCGATCCAGAACGATTTCCGAGTTACCCGTACCTTTAAATTCTTCAAAGATAACTTCGTCCATGCGCGAGCCGGTATCGATCAGCGCAGTGGCGATGATGGTCAGCGAACCACCCTCTTCGATATTCCGTGCGGCACCAAAGAAACGTTTTGGGCGCTGCAATGCGTTTGCATCGACACCACCTGTAAGCACTTTACCCGAAGAAGGCACAACAGTGTTGAAAGCTCTACCAAGTCTTGTGATAGAGTCCAAAAGGATAACAACATCTCGTTTATGTTCGACCAGGCGTTTAGCCTTTTCGATCACCATCTCGGAGACAGCCACGTGACGAGTTGCAGGTTCATCAAAGGTAGAGGACACAACCTCGCCTTTCACTGACCGCTGCATGTCGGTCACTTCTTCGGGGCGTTCGTCGATCAGCAACACGATCAGATAGCACTCGGGATGGTTCTTTTCGATCGAGTTGGCGATGTTCTGCAGGATCACGGTTTTACCGGTCCGCGGCGGCGCCACGATGAGCGAACGCTGACCTTTACCAATCGGCGCCACCAGGTCGATGACACGCGCCGAGCGGTCCTTGATGGTCGGATCTTCGACTTCCATCTTCAGACGCTCATCAGGGTACAGAGGCGTCAGGTTGTCGAAGGCAATTTTGTGTTTGGCTTTTTCCGGATCTTCAAAGTTGATCTTGGTGACATTGGTCAGTGCAAAATAGCGCTCATTGTCGAGCGGCGCCTTCATCACACCATCAATCGTATCACCGGTGCGCAGACTGTGCTGGCGGATCATCTCGGGCGAGACATAGATGTCGTCGGGACCCGGCAAATAGTTCGCCTCGGGCGAGCGCAGGAAACCAAAGCCGTCTTGCAGCACCTCAAGCACGCCATCGCCCGAAATCTCCCATCCCTCGTCCGCGCGTTCACGCAGGATCTGGAACATCATTTCGCCTTTGCGCATCGTTGATGCGTTTTCGATCTCAAGCTCTTCGGCCATCGACAGCAGGTCTTTGGGGCTCTTGGCCTTGAGATAGGCAAGCGACAGGGATTCAGCAGACATGATCAAACACCCTTTGACCGCAAGCGCGGCATGGATTGAATATGGATTCGGAAGACACATAACCCGGACGGGTCAGTTGCACCCTACATAGGGGCGCCGGGCAATGGAGTCAAACAACCCTCAGAACTTCAAAATGACCGACAACACGATGACCACCATCAAAACGGTCGGAACCTCATTCATGAGGCGGTACGTGCGCCCTGAGAGGGTATTGGTCCCCTCCTCTAAGCTGCGGTGCTGCTTAAGCAGCCAGTGATGGAACCAAGTCATCGCCAGAACCGATGCGCCCTTGGTCCAGGGCCAGATCCACGACCAGTCGACGATACCAGGCGTGAACACCATGATCAGACCACAGGCCCAGGTCACGATCATCGCCGGTCGCATTATGATCTTCAGAAGCTTCTCTTGCATCATCAGAAAGATTTCAGGCGCTCCCTGAACTTTCTCAGCCTGCTCGACATGATGCACAAACAAACGAGGAAGATAGAAGAGACCGGCCATCCACGAGATGACTGCCATGATGTGCAGGGATTTGACCCATGGGTAAATCGTGAACAGGAAATCGGTCATGTGCGTCTCGCGGATCGGGTTCGGGCTTACCTAATAAAAAAGAAAGAAAGAAAAAAGGATGATGATTTTTGTAGGGAGCCGGATTTTCGTGGATAACTCATCTGTCCTGCCAGTTTTCCCCATGTGGGAAACATCGTCAGGTCATATAGGTGATTTTCCCACATGGAACAAATATCTTTTTAAAACAGATACTTGATGATGATTTAACTTAAAGAACCTGGGGATAATACTGCGGGTAACTTGGGGTGATCGGGTTATCCACGGAAATCGAGTTATCCTTGTCCTGAAAGGATACAACTTGAACGACTCAGAGATGTTTTTTGCGAAACCCCGGGGGTTGCGTGGCAAGCGGAAAGTCATACAAACCATCCGAAATCGCTCAAAGACCTGTCCAAGGGGTTATCCACATGACTGTCCCCATCGTTCTAGCCTCTGGCTCAACCATTCGGGCGCAACTGCTGCGCAACGCAGGTGTCCCGTTTGAGGTTAATGTGCCCCGTGTTGATGAAGAAACTGTTAAAAATGCACTGATTGCGGAAGAGGCCACACCCCGCGACATTGCCGACGCCTTGGCCGAACTCAAGGCGCGCAAGATCAGCCTGAAAACGCCCGGTGCGATGGTTCTGGGCTGTGACCAGGTTCTGGATTTTCAGGGGCAGCTTTTGTCCAAGCCGGCCACACCAGAGCAGGCCTTTGATCAGCTCAAGGCGATGCGTGGACAGCGGCACATGCTGCTGTCGGCTGCGGTTATCTATGAAAACGGCGAACCAATCTGGCGCCAAGTTGGCCAGGTCCGCCTACGGATGCGGGTGAGCTCGGACACCTATCTGCGCTCTTATGTCGATCGGAACTGGGACAGTATTCGCCATGCGGTTGGGGCCTACAAACTCGAAGAAGAGGGTGTACGCTTGTTCACAACCATTGACGGGGACTATTTTAACGTTTTGGGTATGCCCCTGTTAGAGCTGCTCAATTTCCTGACGTTGCGGGGGGTGATCGAACAATGACGAACACACGTATTCCTTTGGCTGGGGTGATCGGACACCCGGTTGCGCATTCCAAATCCCCTCGATTGCACGGGCATTGGCTCAAAACCTACGGCATCGCCGGGCACTACGTCCCGATGGACGTGGCCCCCCAGGATCTGGAAACGGTTCTGCGTACCTTGCCCAAGGCCGGCTTTGTGGGCGTCAACGTGACGGTCCCACATAAAGAGGCGGTGATGGCGATCGCCGATCAGATTACGGATCGCGCGACACTGATCGGCGCGGCGAACACGCTGATCTTCCGCGAAGACGGCAAGATTCACGCCGACAACACTGATGGCTACGGATTCATGGAGAACTTGCACAGCGGCGCCCCCGATTGGGACGCAAAGGCCGGCCCGGCCCTGATACTTGGGGCTGGTGGTGCAGCGCGCGCCGTGATTTCGGCCCTGCTCGAGGCCGGCGTGCCCGAAGTTTTTCTGTCCAACCGCACACGTGTCCGTGCCGAAAAGCTGCGCGATGATTTCGGCAAGCGGGTGCAGGTCATCGATTGGGTCCAGGCCGGCAATGTAGTTGAGAATGCAGATCTGGTGGTGAACACAACATCGCTTGGCATGGTTGGCCATTCTGAACTGCGCGTGCCCATGGATGGGCTGAAACCTTCGACTGTTGTGACCGATTTGGTCTACGCCCCGCTAAAAACCAAACTGCTGCTCACTGCAGAAGAAGCGGGATGCACCACGGTCGACGGTCTCGGAATGTTGCTCCATCAGGCCGTACCTGGCTTTGAGCGTTGGTTTGGCGAAAGGCCCACGGTCGACAGCGCCACCCGCGCGGCAGCCCTAAGATGAGCTTTCTCTTGGGGCTCACCGGCTCTATCGGTATGGGAAAAAGCACAACGGCCAAGCTGTTTGCTGAAATGGGCTGCGCCGTTTGGGATGCGGATGCTGCGGTTCATCGACTTTATGCGCCCGGCGGTTCTGCGGTCGCCCCGATGCAAGCTGCCTTTCCGGATGCTATAGTTGATGGTGCCGTCAGTCGCGATGCGTTGCGCGGGGTCATTCAGGCCGATCCAACGGCGTTGAAACAGATCGAACAGATCGTGCATCCGCTGGTTGGCGAGGACCGAGAACAGTTCAAAGCTGAAGCAGATGCCGACATCCTGGTGTTCGATGTGCCTTTGATGTTTGAAACCGGCGGCAACGCGGCGATGGATGCGGTGGCATGCGTCTCGGTCTCGGCCGAGGTACAGCAAGAACGTGTCCTGGCGCGCGGTACCATGAGCTTGGAACAATTCCAGCAGATCCGCGCCAAACAAATGCCGAATGACGAGAAATGTGAGCGATCCGATTTTGTGATCGTGACCGACACGCTGGACCACGCACGCCAACAGGTGCAGGCTGTGGTAGAGCAAATCAGAGCAGGGTTAGACGATGCGTGAAATCGTTCTGGATACGGAAACCACCGGGTTTGATCCCGAAAGCGGCGACCGGATTGTTGAAATCGGCGCGGTCGAACTGTGGAACCACGTGGCCACGGGCGAGACGTATCATCAATACATCAATCCCGAACGCTCCATGCCGCTTGAGGCCTTTGGTGTGCATGGGATTGGTCCTGACCTTCTGGAATCCCCACAGCAGCCCGGCCCCGGCGCGGTGACGTTGCGGGATAAGCCGGTGTTTGCCAAGGTCGGTCAGGCGTTTCGCGATTTCATTGGCGATTCCAAACTGGTGATCCACAATGCAGCCTTTGACATCAAATTCCTGAATGCCGAGCTGCGCTGGATGGGTCTGCCGGAAATCCCGTGGGAGCAAGCGCTCGACACGCTGGCCATTGCACGCAAGAAATTCCCTGGCTCGCCGGCCTCGCTGGACGCGCTTTGCCGCCGCTTTGGCATCGACAATACAAACCGGACGCTGCACGGCGCTTTGCTCGATAGTGAAATCCTGGCAGAGGTCTATCTGGAACTGATCGGCGGCAAACAGCCTGACTTTGGTCTGTCGCAAGTCCAAGGCGGTTCGGGTGGAGCTGTCGCTGACGATTGGCGCCCAACTGCACGGCCTAATCCCCTACCCTCGCGCGTGACGACCGAGGAACAAGAGGCCCATCAGGCCTTTGTCGATAAACTGGGGGATGATGCGATGTGGAAACGCGCCTGAGGGCCGGCCCCAAGCGCGTTAAACGATTGCTTACGCGTCAGCTTGCTGCTGCTGTGCGGCCTGCAGGCGCGCCAGTTCGTTGCGATAGAGCGCAACAAAGTCGATGTTGTCCAGGTTTAGCGGCGGATAGCCACCATCGCGGGTCACATCGCTGACGATGCGGCGCAGGAACGGGAACAGCATACGGGGGCATTCGATCAGCAGGAAGGGATGCAGCTGATCCTCGGCCACGCCTTCGACGTGGAAGATGCCGCAGTAATCGATCTCGAATACGAACAGGGTCTCGCCCAGTTCTTTTGCCTTGGATTCAATGTTCAGTTTGATCGCCACTTCGTACTGGTGATCGGTCGAACGCTTCTTGGCATCCAGGTTCACCTGAACGTTCACATCAGGCTGCACGTCGCCTGATGCACCCTTTTGGGCCATCACGTTTTCAAACGACAGATCGCGGATGAACTGTCCCAGGACGCGCATCTGGACTTGCGGCGGTTGCTGCTGCTGTGCGCCTTCGGCGGCTTCGTTTTCAGCCATGGTTAAACTCCGTAAAAATCAAATTTGCCATTGCTTAACAGCTTGCCCCGATCACCTCAATGGCGGTCCGGTCCTTCGACCCAACCCGATGGCGGTGCGTTGGGGTCGCGTGGTTTGCCGACCTCTTCGTATTCGCCGTCGATGACGTCGCCGGGGCCTCCGGAGTTTTGCGCGCCGCGTCTGGGATCAAAGCCGGAATGCATATTCTGGAACCGTGGATCACCGCCCATCTGAAAACTTGATACTGTCACTTTTGACCGCAGGTACCGGAACACCGCCACCCGAACGCCAGGAACCAGCAAGGCAAAGCCGACTGCATCGGTGAAAAAGCCAGGGGTCAGAAGCAATGCGCCAGAAAACAGGATCATCGCGCCATGGGCCAGCGGTTCGGTTGGGTCGTCCAAGGTAGAAAAAGCCTGCTGCAGCTGTCCCATCGCCATGCGACCTTGTGTCCGCACCAACCAGGTTCCCAACACGGCCGTCAGCACGACAATTGCAAGCGTTGACCATAGCCCAATTAGGCCGCCAACCTGGATGAACAAGGCGATTTCGATGATCGGAACCAGCAAAAAGGCCAGAAACAGGTACATTTAGGTTATCCTTTCGTAAGGGCAGAACGGTGGACTTGCACCGTCCTGTCCCCTACATAGTGGCCTGAGGCCTTGCTTACAAAGCCTCTTGCCTGAAACGAGGACGAAATGGATTCTTCATCACCCATGATCCAGCTATTGGTATTGGCCGGCATCGCCATATTTCTCATTTTGCGTTTGCGCAGCGTTCTGGGTACGCGTGAAGGTTTCGAAAAACCACCCGTGCCACAACAGCCCAATGATCGCACGGCGCGCGACTTCGAAGTGATCGAAGGCGGCCCGGATCGGGACATCACAGATCACGTGGCCGAAGATGGCCCGCAAGCGCAGCAATTGACCGCAATGAAGCGGATCGAACCCGGATTTTCGGTCAGCGATTTCGTCCAAGGCTCGCGTGGTGCCTACGAGATGATCGTGATGGGGTTCGAACGGGGTGATCTGAACGACATCCAGCCGTTCCTAGCCGAAGATGTGTTTGAAACCTTTGTCAGCGTCGTTGCTGATCGCGAAGATCAGGGCCTGAAGATTGAGGCCGAGTTCATCGGGGTTCGTGAAACGACACTGGTGGACGCCAAGTTCGACAAGGACACCCAACTGGCCGAGATTACGATGCGTTTCGTTGGCGAGCTGACCTCGGTCGTGCGCGATCGTGGCGGCGACATCATCGAAGGCAACGCAAACACCGTCAAACGCCAAAAGGATACGTGGACCTTTGCGCGCACGATGGGCACCGATGATCCGAACTGGCTGCTTGTCGCAACGGACGCATGATTGGGGCGCTGCGGTCGGTATTTCTGGCATGTGCCTTTATGACCGCAGCAGGCTTTGCTTCGGGCAACGGGTCGAATATTTCGTATTCGGTTACCTCTTTTGACGATTTGGATGGTTGGGCCGCAGATGATCACACTGCGGCCTTTGACACGTTCCTTAACACCTGCATTGATTTCGACGATCCCGATTGGACGTCGCTTTGTGCTGTGGCGCAGACCCATTCACGGGAAACGGCTCGGTCGTTCTTTGAACTCTTCTTTCGCCCGGTTTTGATCCAGGACGGCAAGGACGGTTTGTTCACCGGGTACTTCGAGCCCGAGCTTGAAGGGTCCCGCGTTCCGACCAGTCGATTTCGCTATCCCGTCTACAAAATGCCACCCGAGGCAAAAGCGTCGAATCCTTGGTTGAGCCGTCGCGAGATCCTGACCAGCGGCGTGATGGACAACCGCGGCTTGGAGATCGCCTGGGTCGATGACCCGGTTGAGCTGTTCTTTTTGCAGATCCAGGGATCGGGACGTATCCGTATGACAAACGGATCAACACTGCGGGTGGGTTATGGTGGGGCCAACGGGCACAACTACCGCTCGATCGGGGTCGAGTTGGTGCGGCGCGGTGTGTATAGCGCCCATCAAGTCAGTGCGCAGGTGATCAAGAACTGGGTGCGGCGCAATCCTGCCGCCGGCGTCGAACTGCTGTTTCACAATCCAAGCTACGTTTTTTTCCGTGAGGTTCGGCGGGTATCCTCGGCCGATGGCCCCTTGGGCGCGATGAATCGCTCGGTCACGGCCATGCGCTCGATCGCAGTTGATCCTGCTTATACACCGCTTGGGGCTCCGGTCTGGGTGGAAAAGGACGGCGCGGGTAAGTTGCGCCGCTTGATGATTGCCCAGGACACCGGATCGGCCATCAAGGGCGCGCAGCGAGCCGACATCTTTTTTGGTACCGGTGACGCCGCGGGACAGGCAGCAGGACGACTGCGCGATCCGGGCCGGATGCTGGTGTTGCTGCCCATTCAGCGGGCCTATGCCTTGTTGCCGGATGGGTTCTGATGGCCCGACGTAGATTGTCCCGAGAAGAGGTCGACCTGTGGAACAAGGTCGTTGAAAAGGCGGACCGCCTGAATCCTGCCCATGTCGAGGAAAGCCACGCGACCTCGTTGCCGAAACCGAAACCCGCCAAAACGCTGTTTGACCCGCTGCCCGAGTTTTTTGTAGGTCAAAAGGCCGACACGAAACCCGGTCGCAAAAGCCTGAAACCGTCTATCACACAACAACTGTCCAGGATGCCGGTGCAGATGGACACCAAGGCCTATGGTCGGATGAAACGCGGCAAGCTCAAGCCCGAGGGCCGGATAGACCTGCATGGCATGCGCGTAGACACCGCCCACCCTGCCCTGACCCGGTTCATCCTGTCGTCGCAGGCATCCGGCAAGCGCTTGGTTTTGGTGATCACGGGCAAGGGCAAGGACCGCGATGAACCCGGCCCCATTCCAACGCCGCGCGGTGTGCTGCGTAATCAGGTGCCGCAATGGCTGTCGCTGCCGCCGTTGTCCAAGGCCGTGATGCAGGTCACGCCTGCGCATCTCTCTCACGGTGGCGAAGGCGCCTATTACGTCTATCTGCGCAGGATACGCTAAAGGGTCTGGGCTGCGCGTCTTACACCCCAAGCGGTCAGTGCGCTGATCACGATGAAATAGATCGCAACGCCGATAAGCTGCGCCTCGAACCCGATGCCAAAGTCGATCAGCGCGCCGGTTATGGCTGGTCCAATGGCCGATCCCAGAACCATAACCGCCGTAGCCAACGCCTTGATCGCACCGATATGGGCGGTGCCATAGAAATCCGCCCAAAAGGCCGGGATCAGGGTGGCGATTGCGCCGCTGGAGAGGCCGAGGAAGACAAATCCGATCAAGGCCAAAGGCAGCGAATTGCCCAATGCGAAAGACAAAAACGCGATCACAAACGGCAGCATGAAGAACGGCATCAATCGGGTTGTGCCGAACCTGTCCAAAGCCCAACCGGTGGTCAGCATCGCCACGATTCCGGCCACCGTATAAACTGGAAATAACGACACCAGCTGGATATGCGACCAGCCTTTGACCTCAGCCAGGTGCACTTGATGAAAGAACAGTGCGGTTACAAAGGCGGACGGTCCCAGGATCGCGGGTATCAGTGTCCAAAACAGCGGGTGCCGCAGCGCCTCTGCCCGCGTCCAATGACGCCCTTCCATCCCGGTGCTCGCATTGCTTTTTGCCAGGCTTTGCGGTGTCCGCTCGTGCCGCAGCAACAGGATCAGGATGGGAATGCCTATGGCGCAAATGCCGGCGCTGAGAATCCACAAGGTCTGCCAATGTACGTGGAGCATCGCGGTGACAAAGGCCAGTGGCAACAGAGCCTCGCCTACTGCAAACCCCAACGTGGCAATCGACAGCGCCTTGCCACGTGTGGCGGTGAACCAACGCGCCATTGCAACCATGGCCAAATGGCTGCTCATCCCCTGCCCAAAGAAGCGCAGCAGAAAGACGCTGATTGGCAGGGCCCAGACCCACGTGTTCAGCCCCATGACAAGACAGGCAACCACCAATCCAGCCAGAATGAGCGGCCCTAGCAAGCGCACGCGAAAGAAATCGGTTGCGGCTCCGGCCCAGACCATGACGCCCGCCGACACCATGGTTCCCAGAGAATAGAGGCCACCCCATTCCCCATGGCTCAGCTCGAACGCCTCTCGAATTTCGCCGGCAAAGACCGAGATGAAAAAGGTCTGTCCAAAACTGGACAAGAACGTCAGAACGCCACCGGCTGCCAGCCACCGGGCGTTCAGTGTCAGAAACTCCAGCACAGATTGCAGCTTCACCGCCCGTAATCCCCGGTGAATCCACCTTTGTTCAAAACGATTTCGCGTGCGTGATCAGGTGCTTGATCTGAGCCCTTCGGCAGGAAGAAATCCAAATTGCCCGGGTCGGATTCAAAAGAATTGTCCATGGCGCGAATGGATTGAAGCATCGCGATCAGTGTCGGCGATGTCCCCGCCACAAGATGCGAGGATTGCGCATCACTGGCAAAGGCCGTTGTATCCACGATATTGATCGGCAGGTCTGCGACCGCCTCGACAGATGAGATGTTGCCCAACCGCTGTGCGTCCGAGTTGCCGCGTAGACGGCCGGAGACGTTCAGCGCCTTGTCCTTTTCTGACACCACCACGACAAAGGGTTGCGGCACTTTTTGAAGGGTACTCATCTGTGATTTGAACAGATCCACGTCGATGTCCGGGGACAGCAAAACCACTCCGCTCAGGTTTCGGTCGGCCCAGCCGGGTTCACGAATGTCGGCTTGTCGCAACATCTCCATGGTCAGGACGGATCCGATGGAATGCGCCACGATAAAGATATCATCGACGCCGGTCGACTTGACCTTGCGGATCACGCGTTCCAGCCCGTCGCGCGCAAACAGGACGCTGTCATAATCATAGGCATACCCAAACGGTTTACCTCGGCTGGGCCAGGAATAGATCAGCATGGCGCCGGGCAGCTGAATGTCGTGGGATAGCTGCGCCGCGCGGAAAGCGGTTTCGGTCTGGGTTGAGTTATAGCCATGAACAAAGATAGTGACATCGCGGGATGGTACACCTTCTTTCCGGATCTCCTGGTTCAGGCGTTGGGAAAAGGCGTCGAGGCTGTTGAACTCTCTCAGTGCGGCAAGTGTGAACTGTTTGTTGGGATTGGGATTTGCATAGGCAAAATCCAGTGATCCAGGCGTGTGTGACGGAGGAATAGAAACCGTCAGTTCCAGCAGGCTCAAGTTTTCGGATCGGCGATGGGCAAAGCTGCCATCTGCCTCTTTCCCGCGCGAGGTTGCGGCAAACACGGTTTTGGGCGTGCCCACGTCCAACGCGCTGGGCACAACCGGGGAATAGCTGCGATCGGTGCAGGTTGCGAGAAACAGCCCAACAAACAAAAACCAGAAAATCCGCACGCTGGATGCTCCTTTCGCGAACAGACCCAAGCTAGCGAATTTTCTGTCGGCGTCTAGAGAACGTAGCGGCTGACGTCGGTGGATTGCGCCAGGGCGCCCACGTTTTCCTGAACAAAACCGGCATCTACAACCACGGCATCCCCCGACCGATCTGGTGCGGTGAACGACAGCTCTTCGAACACGCGTTCCATGATGGTGTAAAGACGGCGCGCACCGATGTTTTCAACCGATTGATTCACGTCAGCGGCGATTTTGGCCAACGCGGCGATGCCGTCATCGGTGAAGGAAACGGTGACTTCTTCGGTGCCCATCAGGGCGGTATATTGGCGGGTAAGCGCGTTGTCGGTTTCGGTCAGGATGCGCACAAAATCCTCTTCGGTCAGCGCACGCAGTTCCACGCGGATCGGCAAGCGACCCTGAAGTTCCGGCAGCAAATCCGATGGCTTGGCGATATGAAACGCCCCAGATGCGATGAACAGGATGTGGTCGGTTTTGACTGGTCCATGCTTGGTCGACACTGTGGTGCCCTCGATCAGCGGCAGCAGGTCGCGCTGTACACCCTCACGGCTGACGTCACCGCCGCGCGCGTCGGTGCGGGCGCAGACCTTGTCGATCTCGTCCAGGAAGACGATGCCATTCTGCTCAACTGCCTCCAACGCGATACGGGTCACGGTTTCATCATCGAGCAGTTTGTCGGCCTCTTCCCCGATCAGCACTTCATAGCTTTCGGAAACAGTCAACTTCTTGCGAGTCGTGCGCCCGCCAAAGGCTTTGCCAAACATATCGCCCAGGTTCATCATGCCCATGTTGCCGCCAGGCTGGCCCGGAATTTCAAACATCGACATGGGGTTCGAGGTGTCGGCGAGCTCCAACTCAATCTCGGTGTCGTCCAATTCGCCCGATTTGAGCTTCTTGCGGAACATGTCGCGTGTGGCCTCGCGGGCGTCGGTGCCGGCGATGGCCTCGATCACGCGATCTTCGGCAGCCTTGTGGGCGCGGGCCTTGACGTCTTCACGCATGTACTCACGCGTCTGTGCGATGGCGGCATCCACCAGATCGCGCACGATCTGTTCGACATCGCGGCCGACATAGCCCACTTCGGTGAACTTTGTCGCCTCGACTTTGATGAACGGCGCGCGGGCCAGTTTCGCCAACCGGCGGCTGATTTCGGTCTTGCCGACACCGGTGGGGCCGATCATCAAAATGTTCTTGGGATAAACCTCGTCCCGCAGATCATCGGACAGCTGCTTGCGCCGCCAGCGATTGCGCAACGCCACGGCGACCGCCCGTTTGGCATCCTTCTGGCCGATGATGAACCGGTCCAGTTCAGAAACAATCTCGCGTGGGGTCAGGTCGGTCATGGTCACTCTATCCATTTGGGTCAACGGGAACCTAAGCATGGGTGCGGAAAACACAAGCCGATCACGTGCTCCTCACGCCGAAACACGCGCAAAACACGCATGATCAGGGGCGCGTGAGGCCCCCTTACAATAATCGCCCGACTGGTCAAATGTCAGCGCAAGGCAATCAAGCCTGTGAATTTTAAGGGAGGTCCCCACTCATGATGAACCGTCGTTCTTTGTTCCTGGCCGCAGCCGCATCCGGCATGGCATTGACCGTTGCAAGCACCGGGGCCGCATTGGCCGGTGGCGCCAAGGGCACGTTTACTGGTCTCAGCAATCACGTGACATCGGGCGGGGTCAAGGTCGTCAAGGATGGTGACCGTTACATCGTCGAGTTGGGCAAAGACTTTTCGTTGGATGGTGGCCCTGATCCGCGCGTGGCGTTTGGTAAGGACGGCAAATACGACCCCGACACCAAACTGGGTGCACTGCTGCACCTGACCGGCAAACAGCAATACGCCGTGCCGCCGACTTTGGACGCGTCGAAATACAACGAAGTTTACATCTGGTGTGAAGTTGCAGGTGTGCCGTTAGGGGTTGCCAAGATCAACTAATCTGAACCGCTGAACCGCGATTTCCCGAACAGGAAAAGCCGCTGAAAATCAGCGGCTTTTCACAATTTGTGAAATTACGATGCCTTAGAACCCAAAGACGTCGACTTCGGTTTCGATGGTGATATCGGCCACTCCATCATTATCATCGTCCAAACCGATTGCAATTCGAACAAGACTTTGTTCACCAAGATCGTCCGCCAACCCGGTCACATTGTTGATGTCGTATTCAAACCCTAGAAGAGTTTCGTTGAAGTCCGCTGGGTCCAAAGCCACAGAGTTCTGAAGAACACCCATATCGTCAAACACAAACAGGTCGGCATCCACGATACTTCCTTCTGGGATTGGGGATCCCAGCAATGCGGCGGAAAGATCCGAGGGATCTGAAACTTGGGTTGTTCCACCAGTGTTGTCGATCACATCAAGGAAATTGACGGCATCAACATCGCCGATTTCGAAGGCCGAAATCTGAGCCATTGCCTGAAGCGGTACGGCTGCAACTCCAATTTCAGCTTCTGTTTGCAATCTATTGAAGCCAGTGCTCGGGTCACTAATGAGTGGCTGTCCGTCTGACAAGAAGTAAACAACATTGGTTCCTGGGCCATTTGCGGTTTCCAGGTCAGTAAGTGTTTGCGTGGTCTCGTTCAAAGCCGCGACATAGTTGGTCCAGCCACGACCAGTCAGGTCGTTCAGAGCATTGTTTATCGCGTCTACATCTGTACTGCCCACGTCATCTTGGGTGTCCAGCGTGAAAGTTGACGTAGCATCGCCAGATGCATCCGGATCAGCCCTTGTCGAAAATGGTACAACCGAAACCGTGACGCTACCATCTGCAAACCCGGCTGCGGCGATCTCGGCTGTTAAGCCCTCCAAAGCATCGATTTCCTGTGCCAACACGCTGGCGCGCGTGCTGCCAGAGGTGTCGACGACATAGACAACGTTGATGTTTGGCTGAATGACGGCTGACAGACCAATGTTCAGTGTGAAGTCACCGCTTCCGTCTTCGGAACCACCCGGACCACTGAGGGTCACCGATACTTCCTGTCCATTTTCAAGTGAGTCTGTTTCGACGCTTTCGGTTTCGGCTGACCCTTCACCTTCAATGGTGAAGGTTACTGTGGCGCTGTCCTCACCACCGTTTCCGTCGCTGATGGTATAGCCAAAGGACTGTTCGACAAACTGACCGTCCGCCAAGAAGTCGAAATAGCCAAGGTCATCGTAAACGATCTGATTTGTTGTTGCGTCCACCGAAAGCGATCCGATCACGCCGCTGTCGTCGATAGATGTAATCGTTAAATCGTCATCTTCTGGGTCAGAGTCGTTGAAAAGGACATCCAGCGAAACCGGTATAGTGCTTTCCGCTGTGACAAAGTCGTCGTCAACTGCTTCTGGCGGGGTGTTTGTTCCCTCAACCGTAATTGTAGCAGTGGCTGTGTCGCTATCGCCATTGGCGTCCGTTACCTCGTAGATAAATTCGACATCCCGAGATTCACCAAACGACAAGTCGTCAAAATCACTGCCGGGATCGAATTGGAACGTGCCATCAGGATTGAATGTCAGCGTTCCTTCGCCCGGACCGGAAATCACTTCGACCGAAGCAACCAGGTCGGGCACAGAGTCATTATCAAGTACATTGCCATCAAGAACGGTCCGGTTGTCAGTCGTATCGCTGTCATCCTGAGCATCAACCGGATCATCTCCAGGGGAAGTGACTTCAACCCCGTCGATCACGAGCCGGAAGTGTTCAAATTGTTTAACCTTCAGCCCTAAACTGTCGAACGAAAACTGGTTGCCATTGGCTTGGCCACTTGGGTTGGTGACGGCAGTAAGATGCGCCAAAAAGGAATCGATTTCGTCTTGTAAAGTGGGGGCAAGTAAAAGCCATTCTTCAGACGTCAGGTTGAGTTCGAGTGTATCGATCCCGGACCCACCCTTGTAGACACCGCCCGCGGAACCTTGGCTGGGGCTGAAAATGACAGTATCGTCTCCGGCCTTTGCGTCGACAAACAGATCAGTTGTTGGGGTAATTATGTCGTCTGAGCGACCAGGCGCACCCTTTGTCTTATTTTTCATCTTAACCTCCTGAAGAAATTTACATTTCACTGGCTACAAAGACCTTTCAAAGCATCAGTGTCCAACGGTCCGGCTTAGAAAAGTACATGAAAACAAAACACTACGCCGATTGTGTTGTGGGGCTGAATCAAAAAACCCAAGCACATCGGCAGGAACAAATCGCGCCCAGTCTACGGAATAGGCGCAATTTTTCAAGATTCGTAAGTGTTCCTACCAACCCGGGATCACCGATCAGCGCAATTGATGCCACGCTGAAATTTTCGGAGGAGAGTGACCGATACGGGTTCACAAAGGCCGAATTCGCATCCAATTCTGCGTCAAATCGCTGAAACCAAGCCCTTCAGAATGTCAGGAAGAGATTGTTTCTACAGTCAGGTTTCCGTTTGTGTAAACGCAGATGTCCGCGGCAATTGCCATGGCGTCGCGGGCCACAGCTTCAGCATTCTTGTCGCTGTCCATCATGCCGCGAGCAGCAGCCAGCGCAAAGTTGCCACCTGATCCGATGGCGGCGACATTGTGTTCAGGTTCCAGCACGTCCCCTGCCCCGGTGATCACGAACATGTCCTTGCCGTCGGTCACGATCAGCATAGCCTCGAGCTTTTGCAGGTACTTGTCGGTGCGCCAATCCTTGGCCAGCTCGACACTCGCACGCGCCAGTTGGCCTGGGGTGGCTTCCAATTTGGTTTCAAGACGCTCCAGCAAGGTGAAGGCATCCGCCGTTGATCCGGCAAAGCCACAGACCACATCGAACCCACCCGGGGACAGGCGGCGCACCTTGCGCGCGGTGCCCTTGATGACGGTCTGTCCCAGGCTCACCTGTCCATCGCCCGCGATCACGACCTCACCGCCCTTTTTAACGCCGATGATGGTTGTGCCGTGCCAACCGGGGAATTGATCGTCTGCCATGGGTGCCTCCAGCTTGTGAGTTGCGATCTATATGGGCCGCGCAGGCAGCAGAGGCAACGGGGCATTGCATTGGCCGCATTTCCTTTTTCGCTCAAAAATGCAGTTTTCAACCCGATTTCGTGCCGTTTTGCTATGCATTGGGCGCAAATCGGGGCTGTTGACTCAACAATTGTAGGACTCAGTCGGCGGTACTACATGAGGCTCACAACCGACGCAGGGTCGGCTGGTTTCAAATGAAGGAAGCGCATCATGGCAAACGTAGCCACCAACACCGTGCCTTTCGGAGCAGTCGCAACTCTCCGTGTGGTCAACGCATTCGTCTCTGTCAAAGAATCCATCACCGAATGGAACGAGGCCCGCAAAACACGCAAAGCTCTGTCCAATCTGTCGGACGAAATGCTGAGCGACATCGGCCTGACACGCGCCGAGATCGCCAAATTCTGATCTTGAGCCGTCTTTGACGAAAAGAGCCGCCCCATCCCTCGGGGGCGGCCTTTTTGTTTTCAAGGTTGGCTTTGTACCCATTTCCCGGCCATGTCGGGCACCCAGGCTTCAACCGCAGCAGTGGCCACGACGTGTCGCGTGCCCGCTTCGGTGTCTGCAACATCCAATCCGCCTTTGACCGCGCGCACTTCGGCGCGGCCGCGCGGCAGGTCAGCCGCCACAAGATTGCAATCGACCGCATCCGGGTTCTGCACGCCAATCGTCACCTGCACGCGCATTTCGGTGTGATCGACACCCAGCTTGGAAAACAGCGTGATCGACGAATGATGCAGCGCGTCTTGGACAGCGCGGCGCGCGGCTTTGGTATAGTCCTGACCATACAGGTCGTTGCCCATGCCCATTTCTAGGATGATACGTTTCTCGGTCATTGTGCGGGCTCCATATCAAAGGACACGACAATCGCCGCATTGGCGACGACCGTGCGGCCGTCTGTGTGCGGCTTTTCGATGTCCAATCCGCCCTCGACCAAGGTGATGCTGGGCTGGCCGTAAGGAAAGACGTTCAGCAGCGCATCGACATCCACCTGATCGGGCTTTTGCACCCCAATCTCGGCATCAATGATCATTGCCTCTTTGGGAAAATCGAACAGCTCGGCCATATTGACCGAATTGTGCCATAGCGCGTCTTTCAGCGCCCTGAGTGCTGCCTCGGTGTAATCCTCACGCCTGAGCGATGTGCCCATGCCAAACTCCACCAGAACCCGTGTCTTGGCCATGTTGCCTCCTGTCTACTAACTGGCACCACTTTGCCCGATATTTTGCGGGGCGAAAGGTCCAAATGGTGCCTCGTGGTGACACCAGAACGCCACCCAAGAACCCGCCAAAGAAAAAGGCGCCCCATGAGTGGGAGCGCCTTGATCCGGTAAGCCTGTCGAGAGGAGCTTAGATCGAGTCGTTGATCCAGCTTTCCAGCGCCGCCTTCGGGGCAGCGCCGGCGCGGTTCGATACAACCTGACCGTCTTTGAAGATGAACAGCGCAGGGATGCCACGCACGCCCATTGCAGCGGCCGAGTTCGGATTGTTGTCGACGTCGACCTTGGCGATCTTGATCTTGCCGTCGTACTGGGTGGCCAGTTCTTCCAGAGCGGGGCCGATCTGTTTGCACGGACCGCACCATTCGGCCCAGAAATCAACCACTACGGGGATGTCCGAGTTTTTGACTTCGGCGTCGAAGGTTGCGTCGGTGACGGCTACGGTGGACATATTCTGTCTCCTGAATGGAATGCGC
Organism: Falsiruegeria mediterranea M17; assembly: GCF_900302455.1. GTDB lineage: Bacteria > Pseudomonadota > Alphaproteobacteria > Rhodobacterales > Rhodobacteraceae > Falsiruegeria > Falsiruegeria mediterranea. The sequence goes on along the minus strand of NZ_ONZG01000001.1, from coordinate 486,681 downwards.
TTGGGCTCAGAACGTAAGTGCGCCCATAGGGGGCGTCAAGATATCTGGGTGTTTCGTAATGCATCTGTCACAATATCGTGTGGCAGCGGCATCAGCATCCCGGTGCGAGTCCACAGGATCGCAGTGCGGATTTCATGGGCGGGATAGATCTGCGCCAGCGCCTGAGCATAGGCTCCCATCTGCCGCAGCAATCCGCTGGGGCAGCCCTCGGCGATCTCGGGCACAGTGGCATTTGTTTTGAAATCAATGGCCTGAATGTAGGTGTCGGTGATGATCAATCGATCTATGATCCCATGCATCCGCGCCTCGCCCAGCCGGGCGGTGATCGGAACCTCTGCCAGGGTGTCAGGTGCAAAGACATGCGCCAGATGATCCGCGCCTAGAACGCGCTGGGCTTCGGTGAACACGTCTTCGAACTCTGCGCTCGTCAGATCGGGCAGCATTTGCGCGCCAACCTGACGCCAGGCGCTGGAATCGATTCCCGGTAGGTGCTCGAGCAGCGTATGGATTCTGCTGCCGCGCTCCTTGGCGGCCTCCTCATCCAGACCCATGTCGCCAGCCAAGGCCTTGGCCCCGCCAAGATCGGATGGGCTGAGTGTGGCGCGTGCCGGAGTGGGTGTGGGCGCGCGTGTTCGGAACAAATCGGGCAGGGTAACAGGCTCGCGTTTGGCTGCCGGTTCTTCCTGCAAAGGCAGACCGGACCAATCACCGTGCTGCAGCCGCTGGATCGCAGTGCCAGGGATCGCCTCGGCACCTGAGGTTCGCATAGCGCCCTCGACCATCTGGTACCAGCTGTCGCCACTTTTGCCCAAGTCACCAGCCGCGGCCACGATCAGCCACTTCTCGGCCCGCGTAAGCGCCACGTATAGCAGTCGCAGGCGTTCGTTCATCTGCCGGGCCTGTGCCTCGGCACGGGCCTGTGCGATTGCACCAGGCGAGACATCGCGCGAAACTTTCCACAACGGCATGTCGCCCGCCAACATGATCTCGTCATCGGTCGGGGCCCTCCGCGCACCGGTGTCGGGCAGGATCACGATAGGCGATTCTAAACCCTTGGAACCGTGCACCGTCATCACCCGGATCATGTCGCCGACGCCGCCCATCTGACGCTTGATCTCCAGGTCGTCGGTTTGCATCCAGACCAAAAAACCAGTGAGGCTGGGAATATCCGCCCGTTCATAGGCCAGCGCCTGACTGAGCAGGGCATTGATCCCATCCTCGGCCTCAGCCCCCAGACGACCCAGCAGTTTCTGACGCCCGCCATGCCGGGTCAGGATGCGTTCGATCAGGTCATAGGGGCGCAGGAAATCGGTCATGCTGCGCAGGTCATTCAGCACTGCCATGGTGCCGGGGAAGTCTTCGGCGCGGGTGCGGAGAGCAGGCCACAGGAATTTGTCTGTCCGCCGATGCGCCAAGTCAAAGAGTTGTTGCTCACTCCACCCAAAGAGTGGGGATTTCAGCACGGTGGCTAGTGACAGGTCATCCTCGGGCGTGGCGAGAAAGCTGAGCAGGGCCGCTAGGTCCTTGACCGCCAGCTCGGCACCCACCTTAAGCCGGTCGGCCCCGGCAATCGGCAATCCGGCCGCTTTGCACGCGCGAATGATTTCGGCAAAGAGGTCGGATCGACGCTGAACCAGGATCATGAAATCTCCTGGCCGGACCCGACGACGTACGAATTCGCCTGATTCAAAACCGTCTTCAGGGATCGTCTCGCCCTCATCAATCATCCGTTTGATGGCGCGGGCGATCTGTTCCGCCAGGATTACGGTATGGTGCTGCGCGCTGGGCCGGTCGACAGGATCGGTCCAGGGGCGGTCATCCTCGTCATCGACCTTTTCGACCACAGGCCACAGATCGACACGGCCGGGCAGGGCGGCTTTGAATGCCTTGTGCTTGGCCTCGGCATGAAACCCGGCCTCGGTTTTGCCATCGAACACCTGATCGACCAGACCCAACACCGCAGCCGACGACCGGAACGAGTATTCCAGCGTCAAAGGCACCAAATTTGAGCCGCTTTCCGACAGTCTGTGTCCAAATTCCCGTTGCATCCGGTCGAACGCCTCGGGGTCGGCGCCCTGAAACGAATAGATCGACTGTTTCTTGTCGCCGACCACGAAAATCGTGCGCTCAACATCTGACCGCGCGCCCTCACCACTGGTGAATTCCTGCGCGAGCTTTTCTATCACGTCCCATTGTGCGGGGCTGGTGTCCTGCGCCTCGTCCACCAGAATGTGATCGATGCCGCCATCCAGTCGATAAAGCACCCAGGCCGCGACCGATGGATCATTCATCAATTGCCGCGCTTTCAGGATCAGATCGTCAAAGTCGAGCCAACCGCGCAACTGTTTGCGACGCTCGTATTCTGGCAGGAACACATTGGCAAAACGATGCAGGGCCAGCGATTTGCGGGCTGCGACCAAGGCCAGCCGTTGTTCACGCGCATCTTCGACCCGGCGCATCAGTGCTTCGAGTTGCGGCATGTAAGGTGACATTGGCCCTTCGCGCAGCGCCTTGGTTGGGAATCCGTTGATTTTTGCGCTGAACGGTTCTTTGGCACCGCTGCCTGTCAGCAGGACGCTTTCCAGAATGGGCAGGGTTGAGAGTGTTCGTTCGGTGAACCCGGCCAGTTTGTCGGCGGCTTTGGCGTTGTTGCCCCCGCTGTCGGCCAGCATGGGGCGGATCGCAGCGATCAACTCCAGCTCACCACCCAGATAAACCCGGTCCAGCAGTGCCTGTTCGTCAAAGTTGGCGGGCAGTTCGAAACAGGCCATCAGTTCGGGCCAATCAACCGTCCCGGTAAAGGCGTCCCGTTTCCCTGTGATCGCTTGTGTCAGGCTGTCAAATCCGGTGTCGGTGACAAAACGTGCGATCCCATCGACCAGATGTGCCTGATCCCCTTCGGCCAAAGCCTCGACAATCTCTTCACGCAACACGGCGGCGGCGCGATCCTCCATCTCAGAAAACTGAGGGCTGACCCCGGCCTCAAGCGGGAAACGTCGCAAAAGCGAGGCACAGAACGAGTGGATCGTTTGGATCTTGAGGCCACCGGGGGTTTCGATCGCCCGAGCAAAGAGCGTTCGGGCATGCGACAGGCGGGCAGGATCGATCGTACCGTCAACACCCAGATCGTTCAGTTGTTTAAACAGCTGATCATCTGGCAGCATTGCCCATTCGCCCAACCGCTTGAATAGACGGTTTTGCATCTCGGACGCCGCGGCCTTGGTATAGGTCAGGCACAGGATGTGCTGCGGTTGTACGTCGCTGAGCAACAGCCGCGCTACCCGGTCGGTCAAAACGCGGGTCTTGCCGGACCCTGCGTTGGCCGACAGCCAGGTGGATGCATCAGGGCGCGCCGCCGTGACCTGCTTTTCGGTGGCTTCATTGCGCGCGCTCATGTCAGATCCTCGGGCGTGGGGTCGGTGGTGCGGTCCCATTCGCCAAAGCGGGCCAGATGGTCATAGTCGCCAACATCCGCATCGCTGTGCAGCATCCTGCGGGCTGTGTATCCCTGTTCGGTATCGAAATACGCCTCGATCAATTCGCGCAATTCAGCCCAGACCTTGGCGGGGGGTTCCTTGTCCAATGGCGCGGGCACCTCTTTGAACGAACCGCCAATTCCGATGAACACGGCGCCTGCGACTTGCATCGGGTCCATACCCTCAAGCCCGCCTTCCTCAGCCATCGCGGCCTCGATCAGCAGCTGTTTGTCGAATTTTGATTGCTGCGGGGCCGAAGGTGGCGCACCGGTTTTGTAATCATAGATGTAAAGATCGCCGCGTGTGTCCTGATCAATTCGGTCGGCGCGGCCCACCAGTTCAAAGTCCAGCGGATCAAGGCGTTGTTTCAGTTTCGCCTCAAAGGCAATCGGGCTGGCAAGCGCGCGCCTTTGCTGTTCGCTGAGCAGAAAGGCATCGGCGATGCGTTCGATCCGCGCCAGCCAGAGTTTGCGCGCGGTTGGCCAGGCCACCAGTTCATCCAGAAGGGCCCCAGCCTTGGCCAGAAATGCTTTGCGTGTCAAAGTCTCGGGGTGTTCGGTCGTCTCGGCGATAAACTTCTCCAACACCTCATGCACCACGATCCCCCGCAGCAGGGCATCGGGGGCCTGTACCAGGGGGTCGAGCCGTTTCAGGCGCAGCACGTGTTTGGCGTAGATCGCGTAAGGGTCGCGGATCAGGCGTTTGATTTCTGTCACCGACATGCGGCGAGGGCGGGCAGCGACCGGGGGGCGCGGCGACGGGCGCGTGGCCGCAGCGATTGCAGATGTTTCTTCCAGCGCGTCGCTCAGATCCAGCCAGTGCTGTCCGCGCGCCTGCATCTCTTTCACAACCTCAGGCCCTCCCTGATCCGGCAATCCGCTGAGCAGGTTGGTCAGGCGGTTCACCCAACGTGATGCGACGGTTTCGGCATCATCGGAACGTGTGGCGCGGGTCAGCCAAACCTCTTCGGCGCAGACTGCCTGTTGGAAATCATGGGCCGACAGGCCGATCCGCCGTTCCGGCAGAAGCAGTCCGGCCGCATCGCGCATTTGACGGTTGAGCCAGGGATCGGGTTTGGCGGCTTCGGGCCAGCTGCCTTCGTTCAGGCCGCCAAGGATCAGCAGGTCGGCGCCATGAACGCGCGCCTCGAGCGTGCCCCAGATCATGATGTGATCATGCGGCGTATCACGATCGCGGATTTCTTCATCCGCAAGGATGGCCCCGATCAGGTCAGCGAAGTCGCGGGCGGTCATGCGGCCGCCGTGTTCTGCTTCTTCCTCGAGCTTGCGGAACACTTCGTGCGCTTTTTGGCCGTTGTTCTTGTCCCACAGGTTGCTGTCATTGTTTTGTGCGCTCCCTACCGAGATCGCCTCGGCCAGGGTGCGTAGCCGTTCAACCCATTGAGCAAGCGATAATTCTTTGCTGACTTGCTGGTCGACGAAACAGTTATTTAGCCATGTCAGCCACGAGGGTGGGATTTCAACCTGACCGGCCAAACGGCGCGCAGCAAAGGCTTGAAACCCTTCGATATCGGGGAATGGTGGGCCATAGCGGCGCAGGTCCAGTTCCAGATCGCGGGTTTGGCGCAGGTGATCGCCGCGTGCACCGCCCATGTGGCAGAGGGGATGTTTGAGCAGGGTCAGCAGCGCCTCACCATCCAGCCGATGTACGAACAATCCCGCGACATGGCGCAGGAATCGGCCCGGAGGCGACAATTGCAGCGGCAGGCCGGCACTGTCGTCCGGGATGATCGACCAGCGATCAAGCGCGGCGCTGACTTGGCGGGTCAACATCCGGTCGGGGGTAATCAGGGCGGCCGTTTGTCCGTCTTCGGCAGCTTGACGCAGGCGCAGGGCAATTGCCAAAGCCTCGGCCCGGGGCGAGGGGGCCTCGACCAAGGTGATGCCCTTTGTGGCTTCGGGCAGGTCGGTCAATTGCGCGCCTTCGGACATCCACGCGTCCGTGACGGGGGCCGGGCGCAGCGCGAGCGAGACGAGCCTGTTGCGCGCGGGTGAGGGGGCCTGGGAGTCGGTCCAGGGTCGGATGTCCTTGGGCTCCAGCTTCAACCCTCGCATCAGCTTTCGGAAGCGGTACTGTGGGTGATCTTCCGACAGCAACGCGTCGTCCAGGCCGGACCAGACCGAAGCGGGCTGTACAAAGTCAAATCCGGGCAGGATCAGCGCGCCTTGGGGCAGGCGGGCAATCGCCTCCATCAGCATCAGGGTTGTTCCGCGCGACCCAGTGGAACCGGCCAGAATGATCGGGTGTTGGGGCGGCGCGATTTCCCACCGTTGGATCAGGTTTTCCACAACCTTGCGCTGGCGGGCTTGTACGTCCAGTTCATCTGCTCCGATAAATTGATCGGCGATGGCGATGAATTGTTGTGTACGGTGCCAGTGGCCCGATTGGTCACTGACGTCCAGGTCGCGGATGGCCTGCGGGGGCACACCTTCGCCCTGCATTTCATCTATCAGATCAGCCAGGCTGTCGGAGAGATCATAAAGCGAAGATCGCGCGGCCAGATCCGGTTGCTGATCCAACAAGCGCGACACCAATTGCGTCAGTTGCAGACGTCGCCGCAGTGGCGGGATGGCCGGGGGCAACCGCGACAGATCCTGTGTTTCACCCAGGTCCGTGATCAGAGAGATCTGCGGCAACAGGCAGGGTGGACCGGCGTCAAACAGCTCACGAACACGACGTGCCATGCGGCGAGTGTTGACCACCAGTTGCACCCGCGCCAGGGCCTCGGGCCGGTGGGCCGCGGCGCGCGTGTGAAGCCCTTGCACCAAAGCCTCTGGAAAATCTACACCCGGAGCCTCGGCAAAGACCCGTGGCTGTGCGCTGGACTCAAACATCGTTGATCAGGCTTTCGGCCAGGGCGATACCCTCCGGATGCCCCACATCGCACCATTGGCCCGGATAGCTTATCCCGAACAACCGGCCCTGCTCATGTATCTGGTCCCACACCATATTCAGTGAAAAGACGCTTTGTTCGATAGACCCCAGAAGCTCTGTTTTCAGGATCTGGATGCCTCCATAAGTCTGCGTACCACCGCGAGATAGCTTGCCTTGCGCATTGAGTGCGAAATCTCCGCCTCCGGAATGACCCAAGGTTTGGGGCGCGGGCACGCACATGAGCAGCGCATCCATGGTGTCCGGGTCCCAGGCCTGCAGTAGTTGGCTGAGTGGGTTTGGACCGGACCAGATGGCGTCGGTGTTCATCGTGATCACCGGGTCATCACCCAACAAGGGCAATGCAGCTTTCAACCCACCCCCGGTTTCGAGGATATCAGGCAGCTCCCACGATAGTTTCACACCTTGCGGCGTTAGGTGGTCGGCGAGAACCTCAGGCAGGTAATGCAGATTTGCCACGAGGGTTTCGATACCGGCAGTGCGCGCCAGATCAATCGCGTGATCGACCAAAGGACGGCCCGCCACGGGTATCATCGGCTTGGGGCGATCTTTGGTCAGGTGCTTCATCCGCGTGCCGAATCCCGCGGCAAACAACATTGCGGCGTGGGGCGCTTGGGTCATCGGTCCTTCAACTTTTGCATGTTTGCCGCTGTGGGGGCCGGCAGGGACTTCAGGATCAGGTCCGAGACCGGGGCCAGAGCCGGGTGGTTCAACCCACGTACCAAATGGTCCCAGGTGGGGGGCATAAGGTCGACGTAGCCCGGCTTGCCGCGTTCCACCGCAAGGCGCGCAAAGACGCCCAGGATGCGCAGGTTTCGCTGCACGCTCAGGACGGCATAGGCCTGCCGGAAATTGTGTTCGTCCAGGCCCGTGGCTTGCAGATAGCGGTTGATCATCGTCATCTCAATCCCGGCGGGGACCTTGCGGCGGATGTCTTGCAGCATGGACATCAGATCATAGGCCGGGTGTCCAAGCATTGCATCCTGAAAATCCAGCAAACCGACACGTGCCAGATGGGAACGGCCCGGCAGCCACAGCAGGTTCTCGGCGTGATAATCACGCAGGACCACCACCTTCGACCCTCCGGTCGTGTCGATCAGGATGTCTTGGAACAGTTTGCTGAACTTGTGTTCGACGTCTGTCTGATCCTCGCCCGTGATCCCGGCCGCGTAGTGAGAGAACGCCATGGCCGCCCGTTGCGTCATCATACGCGGGCCATAGCTTTCCAAGTCCATTACCGGCGACTTGTGCAGACGTACCAGTACATCGGTTGCAGCCTCGTAGAGGGGGCGTTCCAAATCGGGTTGGTCCGCAATAACCCGAGCAAACAGGCCATCCCCCAGATCTTCGAGCAGGAGGAACCCGAAATCCTCATCTTCGGCCAGGATTTCAGGTGCGCTTAGACCCAGTTCACGCAGGTAGTTTGCCACCCGGACAAAGGGGCGGACATCTTCGCCCTTTTCCGGGTCTGCGTCCATCAAAACGGCAGTCTCTTGTGTCGCCGGGTCTGTCAGGCGGTGATAGATCCGATTCGACGCATCCCCGGCCAAAGGGGCGGGAGTAACGCCTGCCCATTTGGTTCTGGCGATGATTGCTTCGCTAACGACAGCTCGATTTGTCATTTCAGGGGGTCCAGGCGTGTGTCCCATTTGGGATCGTTCCAGTTGAGGGTGAGTTTACGCCGCGTGTCGTGCAAGGGATCGGCGGCGAAGTGCATTGACAGTGCATCATGTGGCGCCAGCTCTCCCAGCTTGTCGGGCCATTCCACCAGGCAGATGGAGGTCTCAAAAGCTTCGATCAGACCCAATTCCTCGACCTCGTCGATCGAGGTCAGGCGATACAGGTCCGAGTGCCAGATTTCCCCTGCAGCCGTGTCATAGATCTGCACCAGTGTGAAGGTCGGCGAGGGGACGTCTTCGGGGTGATCAAGCACGGATTGGATCAGGTTGCGGGCAAAGAAAGTTTTACCGCTGCCGATCTCTCCAGACAGCAAAAGGCAATCGCCCGCGCGCAATTGCGGGGCGAACCAAAGGGCCAGTTCGGCGGTTTTTTCCGGGGCGATCAGATCGATCGACAGAGGCGGGCGGGTCATGTTCACACAATGGCCGCGACCGCCAGTGGCTGCAAGGTGGATCAGCCCTGCGCATCGCTCAATTGCGGGTTCTGGGAGACACGCGAGTGGGCGGTAAAGCGGATCATTGTCCCGCCGTTCTGAATCGGGCTGGCGGTGCAGATCAATGTTTCACCGGACCGCAGGTGCACCAACTCGCGCCATTGAGAGCGGTTTTCACGGCTGTCCACGAAATCACGAATTTCGCCCCAGACCGGCGTGGCGGTGCATTTGTCCTGCCAAATGCGCGTTGCGTCCAAAACCGAGACGGTGGCAAAGCTTGCATCCGGGTCGACCTGCCACATTTGGTGATAGGCAACGTTGGAAAAGGCCAGTGCCCCGTCCGACGCAAAGACAGCGATTGCGTCTTCAAGCTGATCCAGGATGGACTGCCCCAGTTCCAGCTCTGACCTAAAGCGGCGGGTTAGGGTGATCTCGGCAGTGATGTCTTCGAACAGGAAGGCTACGGCGCCATCAGGATGCGGGCGTCCGCTGACGGAATAAACCGAACCGGACGGCAGCGACCATGTCTCTTGGTACCGCCCGTCTGCCGCGGCCTCGACCAGATCGTTCATCTGTTGACGCCATCCGCCATAATTTTTGGGCTCGGGCATCATGTTCTGGTTTCTGAGTCTGTCGAAAAAGCTCATGACACTGGGTCGACTGCTCAGGAAGTCAGCTGGTAATGCAGTCAAATCGATCAGCGCCGGGTTGAACAAAGCCAATTGGCGGTTCCGATCAAAGATGGCCAAACCAATGGACAATTGCGCAAATGTCTTTGCCAAAGTCTGGACAAAGTTTCGTTGCGCGACTTCGGCATCAACAACGGCATTTATGTCAGTTGCATAGCAAAGCTGATTATCACCTTGGTCTACCACGGACAGATCAAACCAGAGTTTTTGATCGCTGTCCTTTGGCGATACCGAGATTCGTCGGCGATTGCTGTTGGGTCCCGTGGGATCCGTCAGGTCAAAGAGCGGTTTCAAATCGCTTGTGTTCTGCCCTCGTACCTTTCGTGCCAAACGCGCATAGGCCGCATTGTGCCAGCAGACTGTGCCGTAGTGGTCCACGCACCAAACTGGGTAAGGTGCGCTTTCAGTCGCAGCGCGCACCGGGTCGAGTTGCATCTGCTTCGTTTCCGGCGCGTCCGTCTTGCGCACTTGCACACGGGTAATGCCATCAATCCATTCGCAAAAAACATCCTGCCGAGCGCTCGCGTCAACTGGAGTGACCACAATCTCGCCTGCCTGTTCGATTTCTTCGGGCGTTTCCGGGAAATTGGGAAAGCGCTCTGCTAAGTAGGTTCTCAGGTCGGTCCAATCGGCGATCTTGGCGTCTTCACGTTCACCTGCGTCGGACAATCCAATCAGTTCGTTGCCCTCGAAAAGATAAACATGATCATTGCAGAGTTCTGGAGACACACCGGTACTTGTTGCAATTGCCCTTGCCTTGAAGGGGGCCAGCCAAAAGAGCACCATTGCCGCCGATGTTACGCAAACAATGCCCAAAACAAACAATTCCGAGATCATGGCGACGCCCCTCATTTCAATCCGGTGGGTGGCGCATAGAATGCTTCACAAAGGTTAATGCGGATTTAACCTGTTTCTGGCATCAAACCTTGAATTGTTCGTTGAACCCGATGGGCACGGCGTTCTTGCCGCGCTGGGCGTCTATTTGTGCGCGCGGCCAGCTAACCTGAACGATGGCGCCCCGGTGTTCAGGACGGTTGGTCAGGGTTTGGTAGGGATCCGAGCCGTTGGCAAAGCTGAGCGATGCACCGCTGCGTTCCAGAAGGGTCTTGGCGATAAACAGGCCCAGACCCATCCCTTCGTATTCGGGACGCGACTTTTTCTCGGCGTCCGACCGGCGGCGGCGCATGAACGGGTCACCGATGCGACCAATCATATGAGGGGAATAGCCGCGGCCGTCATCCGCAATGCGCACAACGATTTCGTCCTCGGTCCATTCGGATTCGACCCAGACGTTCGCGCGAGAGAAATCCACCGCATTCTGGATCAGGTTACGCATGCCATGGATCACCTCGGGTTTGCGCAGGATGGCAGGTTGCTGGAAATCACCGCCTTCGCCGGGACCTTCTTCGAAATGAACCTCTTTGCCACGGTCCATGTGGGGTTCGGCCGCCTCATGGATCACGGTGCTGAGCGGAGCCTGGCGCAGATGCAGGTCATCTTTTCCTGCACGCCCCATGTCCCGCAAGATGTCACGGCAACGATCCGCTTGTTCACGGATCAGGGCGGCGTCCTCGCGCAGGTCGGGGCGGTCATCCAGCTCTTCGATCAGCTCGGCACTGGTAAGTTTGATGGTGGCCAGCGGCGTACCCAGCTCATGCGCGGCGGCGGCCACAACACCACCCAGATCGGTTAGCTTCTGTTCTCGGGCCAAGGCCATATGGGTGGCGGACAGGGCCTCGGACATCGATACGACTTCGGCGCTGATCCTGTAGGAATAGGCGCCCAAAAACACGATCGCGATGATGATGGCGATCCAGTTGCCGAACACGAAAATGTCAGGCACCCGCATGACAAAGCCCATGTCAGTCCTGAGCGGCAGATGAAACTGCGCCAGCAGTGTCACCAGCACAATCGCGGTGCCACCAATGATCAACGTGGACCTCAACCCCATCACATTGGCCGAGATCGTGACCGGCCCAAGCAACAGCAGAGCAAATGGGTTGTGCAGCCCGCCTGTGAGATAAAGAAGGAACGCCAATTGCAGCAGGTCAAACAGCACCATCAGGAAATTTTCGAACTCTGACAGGCGCTTGTTCTCGGGGAACACAAAGATCGCGGCCAGATTGCCAACAACAGAAACGCCGATGGCCAGATAGCACAGACCCAGCTCGAGCTGCAGATCGTACATCCGCTGCGCCACTGTAATTGCGGCGATCTGCCCGACGATGGCCACCCATCGCAAAACGATCAGTGTCCGCAAGCGGATCCAGCTGCTGCGCTGTTGCCCGCGCCATAGGCCCATGTTGGATTCCGTCATCGGTCGATTATGTCCTGTTGCAACGGCTGGATATCTTGATAGGTGTCCGCGCCGAAACGATCAACATCCCCTGTGTCACAAGGTTTGCCGCCATGACCCGAATGTATGCCATTCTTGCCGCCGTTGTACTTGCCATCATCCTTGGGGGTGTTTGGCTGCTGACCTTGGGCGGGCGGTCGGATGATCAGTTTGCACAATGCCGCTCGACCCAGATTGCGGGTGGCGCCGGGGCCATTGGTGGGCCATTTGAGCTGTTGAATTCCAAGGGCGAGACCGTCACCGATAAGGACGTGATCACCGAACCGACGCTGGTGTATTTTGGTTATACCTTCTGCCCGGACGTCTGCCCGCTGGATGTGTCGCGCAATGCCGAGGCTGTGGATGTGCTGGCCAAGCGCGGCCAAAGCGTGACGCCTGTCTTCATCTCGATCGACCCTGACCGAGATACGCCCGAGGTTGTGGGCGACTATGCCTTTAACCTGCATGAAAAGATGATCGGTCTCACAGGATCGCCCGAACAGGTGAAGGCGGCAAGCCTAGCTTACAAGACCTATTACAAGGCTCAGGACAAGAGCGACGAATACTATTTGGTGGATCATTCGACCTTTACCTATCTGGTGCTGCCCGAAGTTGGATTTGTCGAATTTTTCAAGCGGGACGAAACCCCAGAAAACATGGCCGATAAAGTTGGCTGTTTCCTGGATGCCCTTTAATCAAGCATGTGTGTTTGACCTTTCCACAGGTCAGGGTCATATTCAGCCTAGGCAAGACATAACAAGACCAACGGAAAGTGCAGAGCATGGCAGATACGCAGCAGCTTGAAATCGGACCGGACAAATCCCTGTTGTTGGTGGACGATGACGAACCGTTTCTGCGTCGCCTTGCCAAAGCCATGGAAAAACGCGGGTTCGAGATTGAAACTGCCTCCTCCGTTGCTGCAGGCAGCGCCATCGCCACTGCAAGGCCACCGGCCTACGCCGTGGTGGATTTGCGGCTTGAAGACGGCAATGGGTTGGACGTGGTCGAAGTTCTGCGAGAAAAGCGCCCGGACAGTCGTGTCGTGGTTCTGACCGGATACGGCGCGATCGCCACCGCCGTGGCCGCCGTCAAGATCGGCGCGACCGATTACCTGTCGAAACCCGCCGATGCCACCGACATTACCAACGCCTTGTTGGCACAACCCGATGAATTGCCTCCGCCGCCGGAAAACCCGATGAGCGCTGACCGCGTTCGGTGGGAGCATATCCAGCGGGTTTATGAGCTGTGCGATCGTAACGTTAGTGAAACGGCCCGTCGGCTAAACATGCATCGACGCACATTGCAGCGTATACTGGCCAAACGCAGCCCACGCTAAAAGGTTCTCCATGTCGGAAGAAGAGCTGGATCCAAACGACAACACAGTCCAGCCGATGCCCGAGGGCGGTTGGTCCGAACGTATTGTGAACCTGTCGGATGCTATCGTTGTTCCACCCGATGAAAGTGCCTTTGTTCAACCCGCGGGGGTTCTGGACAGTGATGGCCGCTATTGTCCTGAAGGTGCGCTTTGGCGCAAGTTCCGGCCGCTTACGACTGAACCCGAAAAGCCTGTAACTGTTCCAACCAAACTGTCGGGTCGGTGGTTGTGGGGTGGTGTTCTGTGGGCGCATTTCGGTCATTTCCTTGTCGAAAGCTCGGCTCGCCTGTGGGCACTGGATCACATTGACGGACCAATTGACGGTGTGCTGTTCATGCCCAAGCGACCCAAGGTTGGGGACGCAGTGCGCGGTTTTCAGCAGGAATTTGTGGGGTTGATGGCGCCTGAATTGCCCATTCGCGTGGCAACAGAAGCGACCCAGGTCGAAGAGTTGATCGTTCCGGGGCAGGGGTTTGGGCTGGGCAAGATCACCGAAGGCACGCAGAAGTTTCGCAATGCAATTCACAATCGATTTGCGCGCGATGTGGAACCCGATGGCGCAAGCAAGATCTATATCTCGCGTTCGGCCCTGGGTGTCGGCAAAGGGGGGCTGTTGGGAGAGGAGCGGTTGGAAGACCTGTTGACCAAGCAGGGTTACGACATTTTCCATCCCGAAAAATACGACCTCAAAACCCAACTCGCCCGATACAAGGCGGCAAAACATGTGGTGGCGGCAGATGGTTCTGCCTTGCACTTGTTTGCCATGGTCGGACGTGCCGATCAAAAGCTGGCAATGATCTTGCGCCGGAAAGCCGGAGCCAACAACTTGCTCGCCCGCAATGTGGCCCATTTCACCGGTACAGACCCGATCGTCGTCGATGCGTTGCACACGGAATGGGTACGCTCGAGCAAAGGCAAATCAGATCGACAGTCTTTTGGAGAGCTGAACCACAAAATCATTGGGCGCGCTTTGGCGGCGGGCGGGTTTATTGATCCGGATGCTGAATGGGAACCTTTGACGGACAAGCAGCGTAAGCAGCTGTTCCTGGACAAAGGGTTGGGGGACACCGGTGAATTTGTGGAATCACCTGAATACGCCCAACGCCGCATTCGCAGGATACGACAGGAGCGTCGCGCCCGCCGTGCTGCGCGTGAGGCGGCTCAATCCAGCTGAGACATCAGGTCGGCGTGCCGGTTGGTGAAATCCCTTCGCACGTCAACCGGGGGGCGCAGGGCGATACTTAGCCCTTCGATCAAGGTGCGATCCGGGCGACCAAAGAACTTGCTGGCCTCGCTTTCAGAAAATCCGGCGATCTGGGTGGCTTCCATCCATGCGCTGATACGATCAGCCTTTTTGATCTGGCGTTTGATCGATGCGGGAATTTTGGCAGGCAAGCCAAAGCGAATGTGAATGGCTGCCGTAAGGCGGTCATCAAGCTCGCCATAGCCCGAACCCACGGCGGCCTTAACCGGGGAAATCATGTCGCCGATCACGTATTCGGGGGCATCGTGCAGCAGGGCCGCCAGTCGCCATTTGATAGGTGCTTTGGGGGCGATCCGGCCAAAGAGTTCTTCGACCAGCAAGGAATGTTCAGCCACGGAATATGCAAAGTCTCCAATGGTTTGGCCGTTCCAGCGCGCCACAAAGGCCAATCCATGCGCAATGTCTTCGATTTCGATGTCGACCGGTGTCGGGTCCAACAAATCGAGCCTGCGCCCCGATAGCATTCGCTGCCATGCTCTTGGTTGTGTTGCCATGCTGCCACGCCTCTGTTTTCGCGCCATTTTTTCGCCACAATTCGGGCGCAGCCTGAATGCATCTGATCACATGCTGCCAACGCCAAGTTGAGGTCCCGTACGTTGTAATGGGACGGCATGATCACGATATCAAGTGCTGAGGGGGGCGTGTTTTCTCCTCCCGGCGCGCCCCTCTCAGACTGTAACCTTTACTGAAAGGAGCTTGTTATGTTCAAGCGTCTGTTGGGATTTGCCCTTGCCTTTGGCATGGCCGCTACGGCCCCGCCTGCTTTTGCCGCCTCCTGCGGGATGCGCGACGCTCTGGTTGAGCAGCTGACCAAGAAGTATTCGGAAACACTTACGGTTGGTGGCTTGCAAAAGGTGAATGGCGCACAATCCGTCATGGAGATCTGGTCATCCAGCGAAACCGGGACCTATACCGTGCTGCTGACCCATGCCAACGGAACCAGCTGCATCATCGCGGCGGGAACCGATTTCTTCCAAGCCGTGCCCAAAGTCACGGTCGAGGGGACGAGCAGTTGAGCTGAAAACAGCCAATTTGCAGGGATTTTTGCCAGAAATAGTCCATTTGGCTTCACCCATTCCGGTGTGAAGGGTCATGAGCGTTGCCACTTTCATTGATGAATGTTAGTGGCAGCGAAATGATTTAACCGGAATGGAGCATCTGATGGCCGGGGACTATATCGTCAAGGACATTGCGCTGGCCGAGTTTGGCCGTAAAGAATTGAACATTGCTGAAACCGAAATGCCGGGCCTGATGTCCCTGCGTGCAGAATATGGTGAAAGCAAACCGCTGAGCGGCGCGCGTATTGTTGGCTCGTTGCACATGACCATTCAGACAGGGGTTTTGATTGAAACCCTGGTTGCTCTGGGTGCGGACGTGCGTTGGGCTTCATGCAACATCTTCTCGACACAAGACCACGCGGCTGCTGCGATCGCGGCTGCAGATGTTCCGGTCTTTGCGATCAAGGGCCAGACCCTGGAAGAGCACTGGGATTACCTGGATAAATCCTTCCTGTTCGAAGATGGCCCTAACATGATCCTGGATGATGGCGGCGACGCGACGCTGTACATCCTGCTGGGCGCACGTGCCGAAGCGGGCGAAGACATCATCGCCGTGCCGACCTCGGAAGAGGAAGAAGTGATCAAGGCGCAGATCGCCAAGCGTATGGCAGCAAGCCCTGGCTGGTTCACCAAGATGCGTGATCAGATCAAAGGCGTGTCCGAGGAAACCACCACAGGCGTGAACCGTCTGTATCAGCTGGTGAAAGATGGCCAACTGCCCTTCCCGGCGATCAACGTGAACGACAGCGTCACCAAGTCGAAATTCGACAACAAATACGGCTGTAAGGAATCGCTGGTCGACGGTATCCGCCGCGCCACCGACACCATGCTGGCCGGTAAAGTTGCTGTTGTTTGTGGTTACGGCGACGTTGGCAAAGGCTCGGCCGCTTCGCTGGCCGGCGCCGGTGCGCGTGTGAAGGTCACCGAAGTTGACCCCATCTGCGCCCTGCAGGCTGCAATGGACGGCTTCGAAGTCACCCTGCTGGAAGACGAAGTTGCCACCGCGGACGTATTCATCACCACCACTGGCAACAAGGACGTGATCCGCATCGAGCATATGCGCGAGATGAAGGACATGGCCATCGTCGGCAACATCGGCCACTTCGACAACGAAATCCAGGTCGCTGCCCTGAAGAACCACAAGTGGACCAACATCAAGGAACAGGTGGACATGATCGAGATGCCTTCGGGCAGCCGTCTGATCCTGTTGTCTGAGGGCCGTCTGCTGAACTTGGGCAACGCCACCGGCCACCCATCGTTTGTGATGTCGGCCTCGTTCACCAACCAGGTGCTGGCTCAGATCGAGCTGTTCACCAAGGGTGACGAGTACAACAACGATGTCTACATTCTGCCCAAGCACCTGGACGAAAAGGTTGCACGTCTGCACCTGGACCGTATCGGTGTGAAGCTGACCAGGATGGACAACGAGCAGGCCGCTTACATCGGCGTGAAGCCCGAAGGCCCCTACAAGCCCGAGCACTATCGCTACTGATCCGCCTACCGATCTAAAACGTCAAAGCCGCGGAGTTTTCCGCGGCTTTTTCTGTTTTTGCGCCCTAAATCGCCCTGAGGCACTTAACTTAGGTGGTAGTTTCACGAATTCGCTACAATTGGACAGGTCCCCCAAAGCCACGCAACGCTGATCCCACTATTCTGGGAAGCGAACAGGTGAGCCATGTCTGAAAAGAAGAAAATGCTCGACCCCGAGGGCGTCAAGGCGACAGTGATCGACAGCTACAAACCCGAAGGCGCGCTGTTCGGGTTCCTGAAAGAGTTGCCGCTCCATTCGATCGTGGCCCCGATCTCTCTGGTTCTGATCGTGATCTTTTTTGTGACCTCGTCGGATTCCGGTTCGCTGGTGATTGATACGATCACGGCGGGCGGCAAGATGGATGCCCCGGTGGTTCAGCGCGTATTCTGGTGCACGCTCGAGGGTCTTGTGGCGATTGCGCTGCTTCTTGGGGGCGGTTTATCGGCCTTGAAAGGGGCGGCGGTGTCGACCGGCATTCCTTTCACCTTTGTGGTGCTGATCATGTGCTACTGCCTCTGGCTGGCGCTGAAGGCTGAGCACAAGAAGCTCTGACCAACACTGGTGTGCGCGGGTTTACGTGCCGCGCGCACCATTTCGCTTAGGGCATCCAATCTCCACGACCTTGAGGCGTCAGGTCCAACAGGTTCCAAAGTGGCCAGATGGAATCGACGTGGCGCGGGTGCCAATCGCTGGGGGCATAAAACATCTCGGATCCCCAGAAATGACGAACACCGTCACCGTCCCTGATAAAAACATTCATCATCGGCAGCTGATCGCCATCCGGGCTCTGGGCAAGGTAGTCGGTTTGGTAACCTGTGCCGTCCGCCGACAACAGCGGAAGGTCCTGCCACGCCATCTGCCCCTGCAAGGCGGACAGGCGTTCGGGATTGCTTTCAGCCACCACCGCAAAGGCCATCCGCTTGCTGATATGGCTGACCTGACCGGTCATCCCATCCAAAAAAGCGGAACACATGGGGCACGGCCCCGTCGCCTTGGGTCCGTACATCAGCGAGTAGATCGCCAGCGTATCGTGCTCACCAAACAGCGACGAGAGGGGACGGGCCGTGCCATCAAGGCCTTTGAATGCATAATCGGTGGGGATGAGTCCGCCCATTGGCAGGGCCCGGCGTTTCGCGGCGACAGCTTCGATTTGGCTGCGTAGATCGACCTCAGCCCGCAACAGCGCTGTTCGCGCGGCGCGGTAGTCGGGGCTTTCATTGGGGAATTGAACGGTCATGGAATCTCTCCCTTTGCTTAACATAATTGTTAAATAAAGAAATGTGAATTGCAAGCACCTGACGGTTTGTGTGAATTGGGGGGAAGAAACCGGTCAAAATTTCCCTTTGTGACGCAAATTACTGCGTCTAGGCTTGTCTGCGGTGATCACATCACCGTTTGGCACTCACACTCTTGGGAGAACACACATGGGCAAACGCGACGATCTGATCGCTCAATACGCCGACGATCTGAAAAACAAATGCGGCATGGATGCCGACATGGACCTGTTGACCAAAGTCACCATCGGATGCGGTCCGGCGATCTATGATGCGGATGCGTCGACGGTTGCGGCCACTCAGGAAAGCGAACTGGAAACGGTCAAAAACAACTTTCTGATCAAGAAGCTCGGCCTGGCAGATGGGCCTGAGCTGATGGAAGCGATCAACAAAGTGATCGAGACCTATGGCAAATCCGAGCGCAACAAATATCGTGCGGTTGTCTACTACATGCTGACCAAGCATTTCGGCAAAGAAGCTGTCTACGGCTAAGCCTGCCAGATTTTCGGTTTTCTGAGCGCCCGCAGATTGCGGGCGTTTCGTATTTTAGACGTATCTTCAGTGCTTTGGGTTTGTGCGATGCGGTGGCTTGGGCCATAAAGGATACATCCAGACCAGGACGGTCAGGACCTCGAATTTCATACGCGTGTGGTGACTTGGGAGCACGCGGGGTGGGGGAGGGTTCTGTATCGTCGGAACTCTCCCCGTTTTTTCATAGCAAAGTCAGAATGACACCCATAAGCGTGCAGGCGAGCGTGGCATAGCCGCCGTCGATCAGCGTCAAAATGGGTGAGCGGATGGCATAGAGATTGTTGATCCCGATCCAAGGCGTGATGAACAACAAACCGACTCCGGCCCCTGTGGCGGCCCCTTGGACAATCGACGTCACGCCAGTACGCAGGAATAGAACCTGAAGAGCTGTTGCCACGATCAGCAATAGAACAAAGCTGGAGGCAAACACTTTGAGAGACATGCCGCTTTGGGGATCCCCTTCGGCGTTCAGGGGCAGGCGGGCTGCAACTTTCCAGTGATCAGCAAACGCCATGTACCACAGCGACCCTAGGACAAAGGTGGCGAGGGCTGCGGCAAAAATACTGAGAGGATCCATAAGGCAAACTCCTGCGTGATGCAGGATCACATTGTCGGATCAATCCGGCTTTGTCTGCCCCAGGCCGCAAATCACCTGCCATTCGTTTTCGGTGACGGGCTGTACCGACAGGCGCGAGTTCTTGACCAGCACCATGTCATCCAGTCGTCCATCGGCCTTGATTTGATCCAGAGAAACATGAGCTTCAAAGGCACGCACTGCCTTGATGTCCACACATTCCCACCGGTCGTCGTCAGTGGTGCTGTCCGGATGCGCTTCGGCACATACTTCGACTATACCAACGACCGACTTTTCCTTTTGCGAGTGGTAGAAGAATCCCCGATCACCCAGCTTCATCTCGCGCATGAAATTGCGCGCTTGGTAGTTACGGACGCCATCCCATTCCTCGCCCGCCGCACCCTTGGCGACCTGATCATCCCAGCTCCAGGTCGAGGGTTCGGATTTGAACAACCAGAACGCCATCAGATCACCTTTTTCCATGGGATCAGTTCGACGGATTCGAACAGCCCGGCTTTGGCGTAAGGGTCATTGTCGGCCCAGTCCTGCGCGGCGGCCATATCTTCGACGTCCAAGATCACCAGAGAGCCGATCATGCCCTCGCCATCCAGCAGCGGCCCGGCCTGGGACACAACTCCGGTGGACTTGAGGTAGTCTACATGCGCCGGGCGGTTGTCGAGCCGGGTTTGCAGGGCGCCTGCTTTGTCTTTGGCGATCAGGGCAATCAGCATGTCATTCCTCTTTCAATGGTCTGGCGAGCAGTTGAGCGGTGGCTTGGGCAATCGTCAAGCTGTGATCGAGCAAGCCGACGACGGTATGGGTGATGGGCATGTCCAGATGCATGTCGCGCGCCTTGGCATCGACGGCTCGGGCAGTAGCGGCTCCTTCGACTGTGACCGAAGGATCGAACCCATCGCCCCGACCGATGGAAAGGCCCAGACGATAGTTGCGTGACAGTTCGGACGAACAGGTGAGCGTCAGATCGCCAAATCCGGACAACCCAGCGAGTGTTTCCGGCTTGGCACCACAGGCCAACGCCATCCGCTGCATCTCGGCATAGCCGCGCGTCATCAGGGCGGCGCGCGCGCTGTCGCCCATACCGGCGCCAATGACGGCACCGCAGGCGATAGCCATGACGTTCTTCAACGCACCACCCAACTCAGCGCCTGCGGTGTCAGTTGTGCGATAGAGGCGCAGATTGGCGGTAGTCAGTTGCTCTTGCAGATCAACGCACAAGTCTGCGTCGCCGCAGGCCAGCGTCAGCGCCGTGGGCAATCCGGCGGCAATGTCCTGAGCAAAGCTGGGACCCGTCAGCAGAGCGGCCTTGGCAGATGGCACCGTTTCGTTGATCACCTGCACAGGGCCAAGACCGGTTGTCAGTTCAATCCCCTTGCAGCAAGCGACTAGAACATGCCCGTCAAACAGCTTGCTGTGTTCCACCAGGACTGAGCGCAGTTTTTGCATCGGAACAGCCAAAAGCAGGGTGTCGGCTTGGGTGGCTTGCTCCAGGTCCGAGGTGACCTGAATCGCCTCGGGCAAAGGATATCCGGGCAGGCGGGCCGTGTTTTCTTGCGCCTCAATCATGGCCTGCGCGTGATGGGGGTTGCGCGACCACAAGGTGACGGGCTGCGTTTCCGCCAGTGAGATGGCCAGTGCCGTCCCAAAGGCGCCGGATCCAAGAACGGCAACGCTCATGCCTTGGCCCCCTTTTTGCCGCTTCCAAGCATAGCGGGAGCTGATTGGTCCAACGGCCAGCGGGGTCGGGCCGTCAAATCCATGCCATCAGTTTTGCCCAGCTTGAACCGCTCCATTCCAGCATAGGCGATCATCGCGGCGTTGTCGGTGCACAGCGCAAGTGGTGGAGCAAGAAATTCCGCGCCCGCTTCGGCGCAGACCTCTTGCAGTGCGGTACGGATTGCGGTGTTGGCAGCAACGCCTCCAGCGACGGCCACGGTTGGCTGCGTGGGGTCGTGTTCCAGATAGAGCTTGAGAGCGCGGCGGGTCTTTTCGGCCAAGGTGTCGACGACCGCCTGCTGGAACCCGGCGCACAGGTCAGCACGGTCTTGACGGGTCAGACCTCCCTTTTCCCCGGCAACCTGATCCCGCATCCGCATCAGCGCGGTTTTGAGACCCGAGAAGGAAAGATCGCAATCGGGCCGATCCAACAGCGGGCGCGGAAAGCGGAACCGTTTGGGATCGCCGTTCTTTGCTTCTGCCTCGACCGAGGGTCCACCGGGTTGCGGCAGACCCAACAGGCGGGCAGTCTTGTCAAAGGCTTCGCCCGGCGCGTCGTCGATTGTGCCGCCCAAGCGAGTGAACTCTTCTGGGCCATGGGAAACCAGATATTGGCAATGACCCCCTGATACGAGGAGCATCAGATAGGGAAAGGCCACCCCATCCGTCAGGCGCGGCGTCAGGGCGTGGCCCGCCAGATGGTTTACTCCGACCAGCGGTTTGCCTGTGGCTGCGCTCAACCCTTTGGCACACATGACACCCGACATCACACCGCCGATCAGCCCCGGCCCGGCGGTCACCGCGATGGCATCCACGTCCGAAAGAGACAGCCCAGATTTCTCCAGCGCCTGCATCACGCAAACGTCCAGTTTCTCGGCATGGGCGCGGGCTGCGATTTCGGGTACGACGCCGCCGAATGCGCTGTGAAGCTCGGTCTGGCCATGCACGACCGAAGCCAGGATTTCCGCCGCCTCATCGTCCGTTTGTCGGACCACAGCAGCGGCCGTGTCGTCACAGCTGCTTTCCAATCCCAGGATGGTAAATGTTTGCCCCATCGGCCCCAACCGTTGCATCATAACCTGATCGCGAGGTATCACCCCGCAGCCGCGCAAACAATCCCGAGGCAGGAGGCGACACAGCCAGTGTATCTTTTGATGACACGCCCTCGGGCCGCGTCCGCGCGATTTGTTGCGCAATTGCCCCAAGAAACCCAGCGGATGTTGACGCCGATCTATTCGCCTCTGCTGGACATCCGACCGGTGGTCGAGGCTGTGGATGTGGGTGATGCGAAGGGTTTGATTTTTACTTCGTCAAACGGGGTTGCCACTGCGGCGCGATGTTTGGGTGCGCGCGATTTGCCTTGCTTCTGCGTTGGTCAAGCCACGACAGCAGCAGCGGCGCGTCAAGGGTGGACAGCCACCATGGTGGGCGAGAGTGCCGAAGCGCTGATTGCCGGTCTTTTGAAGCTCCGCCCACAAGGGCCGCTGTTGCACTTGAGGGGCGAAAGCGGTGTGGGAAACGTGGCTCAAACGCTCACCCGATTGGGGCTGACGACGCGAGAACAGGTTGTTTATCGTCAGGATCTTCTGCCGTTCACGGACCAGGCTTTAGCCGCGCTTGGAGGCCCTGACACGGTCATAGCGCCGCTTTTCTCACCGCGAACCGCGCGACAATTTGCCGACCTTGCCCCAAACGCGGGCGTCTTGTGGCTGGCCGCGATGAGCGAAGCGGTGAGGAACCCCCTTATTTCTTTGGGCGCAAATGCGATCACGGTCGCGAAACGTCCCGATTTCGACGCCATGGTGAAAGCGGTTGAAATGCTGGTAAAGCAAGCGTTGCGGGTTGAGGGCGGATCAGACGCGCATTAGTGTTCACTCGCGTCTCGCGGTTAAACAATTTGAGAATCAAAGGGGAATGACGGTGGCCGACAAGAAAGTTTCAGATCTGGAAACAGGCGCCAACCCCAAGACGGATGAGCCCGAAACCGAAGGCCAAGATACGTCTGATCAGGATGTCACGACGGAAACTGATCAAACGCCAGAGAACGCTGCGGATAAAACCGAAAGCGGGGCTGATGAGGTTGACGGTGAAGCGATAGAAGACTCCCCGCCTTCCGAGACCGAGACCGAGACCGAGACCGAGACCGAGACCGAGACCGAGACCGAGACCGAGACCGAGACCGAGACCGAGACCGAGACCGAGACCGAGACCGAGACCGAGACCGCCGAACCAGAAACACCTGCCGAGCCGGAACGCGTCGTCGAACGCACCGTTGAAAAACGCGGCGGCTTTGGTGCCGCTCTGATCGGCGGTGTTCTGGCGGCTATGCTGGGATTTGTTGCGGCCAAGACCCAAGTCATTGACCCGTTACTGCCCCCCGGATTGCGCGCAGCAGACAACAGCGAAGTGATCGAGGCGCTGACAGCGAAAATCGAAACCCAGGCCAAATCACTTAGCGACCTCAAAGCCACCGTTGCTGCCATCGAAGTGCCGGATGTGTCGGCGATCAGCCAACAAGTTGAACAGCTTTCGGGTGCAGTTACTCCGCTCGGGGGCGAGATCGCAGCGCTCAAAGGACAGATGGACAGCGTTAGTCAGTTGGATGATCGTCTTACAGCTGTTGAAAAGCGTCCGATTTCCGAAGGTGCGTCGTCCGAAGCGATCGCAGCTTACGAACGCGAGCTGGCCAAGTTGCAGGAAACCATCATTACTCAGCGCACCGAAGTCGAAGGTCTGATCAATCAGGCCCGCGCGATGGAGGCAGAAGCGCGAGACTTGGAAGAAAAAGCCGCAGCGAATGCACAACTGTCCGCCAACCGTGCTGCCGCGGCCCGCCTGCGCAGCCAGTTGGATACCGGCGCGTCCTTTGACGGTTTGATCGCAGAGCTTACTGCAGGTGGTGTTGCCGTTCCGGACACGTTGAGTGCTCCCGCAGCCGAAGGGGTCGTGACCGTTGCCACCCTGCGCGAGGGGTTCCCGCCTGCAGCGCGCGAGGCTCTGGCCGCAGCTCGCACGGCGGATGCCGGTGGAACCGAAGGCATTGGAGCATTCTTTCAGCGCCAGTTGGGCGCCCGTTCGGTCGAGCCTCGTGAAGGGGCTGACGCGGATGCCGTGTTGTCTCGGGTCGAAGCGGCCTTGATCGCTGGGGATCTGACCAAGGCGCTTGATGAAATCGCCGCCCTGCCTGAAACGGCCCAAGCCGCATTGGCCGATTGGGTCAGTGTTGCTCGCACCCGTCAGGCCGCCATTGCAGCCGCAGATGCGCTTGCGCAAAGCCTAAACTCGAACTGAAGGATCTGCCATGCTTTGGTCCCTGCTCAAGATACTTGTTTTTGTTGCGATCATTGCCCTGTTGGCATTGGGCGCGGGCTTCCTGATGGAAACCACCGGTGGCGTGCAGATCACGGTTGCCGGAACGGAATACACCCTTGGCCCGCTTCAGTCGGTGATTGGCTTTCTGCTTCTGGTTGGCGCGGTTTGGTTGTTCTTCAAACTGTTGACCCTGCTGATTGCCACGCTCAAGTTTCTGAATGGCGACGAAACCGCCCTGTCGCGGTACTTCGACCGGGGCCGCGAAAAACGCGGTTATCAGGCGCTGGCCGATGGCCTGATGGCTCTGGCCTCGGGCGAAGGGCGGGTGGCCATGTCCAAGGCGGCAAAGGCCGAAAAACTACTGCAAAACCCCGAGTTGACCAACCTGCTGGTGGCCCAGGCGGCCGAGATGACGGGTGACACCAAAAAAGCGTCTGAGACGTACAAGAAGCTGATTGGTGACAACGCGACACGCTTTGTGGGTGTGCGCGGCGTTCTGAAACAAAAGCTGTCCGAAGGCGACGACGACACCGCGCTGAAACTGGCGGAAAAGGCGCTGGCGATCAAACCCCGGCATGCAGAAACCCAGGACATCCTGTTGGGGCTGCAAACCAAGTCGCAGGATTGGACCGGCGCGCGCTCTACCCTGACGGCCAAGTTGAAATCCGGCAGCCTGCCGCGTGACGTTTACAAGCGGCGCGATGCGGTGCTGGCCTTGTCCGAGGCCAAGGACATCCTGTCTGACACCAACTCTATCGAGGCGCAGGAACGCGCGATCGAGGCCAACAAGCTTTCGCCTGATCTGGTTCCTGCCGCTGCGATGGCGGCGCGGGCATATATTGCCAAGGGCAAACCAAAGAACGCCGCCCGACTGCTGAAAAAGGCCTGGGATGCGCAGCCGCACCCGGATCTGGCACATGCCTTTGCCGAGGTGGCCCCTGATGAGAGCGCCGCTGAACGCGTCAAACGGTTTGCTGTTCTGGCGAAATCGCACCCGCAGCACATGGAAACCCGCCTGGTCATTGCTGAGCTGCATGTGGTGGCAGAAGACTTTCCCGAAGCGCGCCGCGCCCTGGGCGATCTGGTTGAACGCGACGACGTCGATGCTCGGACCTATACACTGATGGCCGCGATCGAGCGAGGTGAGGGCGCATCGGACGCCGTGGTTCAGGGGTGGTTGGCCAAGGCTTTGGCCGCACCAAGAGGGCCACAGTGGGTTTGCGACAACTGCAACGAGATCCTGCCTGAATGGGTTCCGGTTTGCCCCAACTGCGGCAGCTTTGACACGCTGACCTGGAAATCCAGCTCGACCGCCGAAGTGACCACCGCAACGGGCGCGCATATGCTGCCACTGATCGTCGGCTCGCTTGAGGACAAGTCGGAGTCGGTCGAGGAAGAGGCAGTTGAAGCCACCCAGGACGAGGTGATCGAGGTGGCAGCCGAGGAAGCGACGGCCGAGGAACAACCGCGCCCTTCCTGAGTTTGCGACATCACTGATGACCAAAATGCCCATCTGCCGCCAAGCAGTTGGGCATTTCAGTTGAGGGTCTGAACGACCAGCTGATGCATTTGAACATCAAGCTGCAAACGCGCATTCCTGTTTTCTTATTGAGCTCCGATTCAACGAAGGTCTGTGTCTTCAGCGCTGAGATTTTCAATAGAAGTTGACTCAACTGTTAACGACTTTCAGACTGTTTTGAATATTTTCAAAATTTTGGCCCCAACGACTATTTGATCAAGTTTGTCTTGGCGTGGGGTTCAAATTTACGACGTCCAGGAGATTTGTATGGCGATTTCACTAGGCACCACTTTTCCATCGGCTGATGTGGGTATTGGCGGCGTTAGAACCGAAATTGGCAGTGGAGGCATTTATCGCATAGGTGACATCGGCGTAGCGGTGTCAGGAAACCTTGTGTCCGGCTTCGACGATACGGGTGTGTTGTTCGCTGGAGTGGAGTATGCGGATGCTTCTGGATTGGGGCTTGGAAACCTGTTGCCCTACCACGTGCGAGATAACGGAAACGACACGTTCACCATATACTACCAAGTGCGCGACGCTGATCCTTTTCCAGTGACGGTTAGCAACTTCAAAGTGACGCTGGACATCAATGGTCAGCCTACCGGACCAGCCGAGTCTTTGGCCGGGCTTCTGGCAATCACGCAAAGGACAATGCTGGACTTTGCGGCTGACATGCCTGATGGGAACATCCTTTTGATCCCGCAAGAGGAATCCAGATTATATTTCGTCGATCCAGACGGCAACATCCAGACAACCGCAGCGACATTTCCAGGAATGAATCGACATGGGGACGCTGCAGTGCAGCAGCATCCCTATGACGTAGCCTTTTCTGACGACAAGATCTTCTTTGCCTGGACAGAAACCACCGCAGGCGCAGCGATCAAGACGCGTGGGCAGATTTACAACATGGATGGGACCGTTGCAGTGCCCGCCTTTGACATCAGCGCCGCAGACTCGACAAGTCATGCCCTGGGTTCGGTTCAGGTCGAGACCCTTTCCAATGGAAAGATCGTAGCCGTTTGGACCGATGCCTCAGGACAGGAAAGCAATGCCAGCCAGAGCTCGGTCTGGTTCAGAATTTACAATGCGGACGGCACCGAAGCGGTTGGCCCGACACAGGTCAATGACGTCACACGCGACAGGCAAGATACGCCCATCCTCTTCGCAACAGAGAGTGGGTTTGTCGTCGGGTATTCGGTGCTGACGTTTTCCGTGCCCGCCTTCAACGAGGGTCGCCTGAAAGAATACGACAACGCGGGCAACCTTTTGGACACAGAGACCGGGGTGCCCTTTGCCTTGACGGGCAGTGGCGTGCGCACGGACAACAACACGGCATTCCTGCTTGCCGGGAACCTGATCGAAGTCGAACTTCCTGGCGCTGACAGCGGTGGCGGCGGAGGAGGTGGTGGTGGAACCCCACCGGTCAATGGAACCGAAGCAGGCGAGACTGTTCCGGGGACAGCGGCGTCCGAGCAGATCAATGCGTTAGGAGGGGCTGATTGGATCACACCAGGTGGCGGGAATGACACCATCGATGGCGGGGCCGGCAACGACATGCTGTCCTTCATCGACCTGCCTGACTCGCCTGGGCGCACCAATACGCAATTCCGATTGAACATCGATCTGGGCGCGGGAACCGCACACAATCACGATAATTCCGAAGTCATGCAGATCAGCAATGTCGAGCGGGTTACAGGCACCATCTATGCCGACAACATTCGCGGTGACGCTGGTGCCAACCATCTGCGTGGCGCAGGTGACTATGACTGGTTCACCGCAACGACCGGCAATGACACGCTGGATGGTGGCAACGGGCTGGATATGGTGACGTTTGTCGAATGGCAGAACGCTGGAGCAAATGCCTTGTCGGATGCGTTTTCACCTGATGGCGCACCACCGACAGGCGGTCAGGCGACCGGTGTGGTGGTCGATTTGGCCAATCCGGCCAACAACACCAACCTGGCCAGTGGCCTGACTCTGGTGAGTATAGAGCGGGTAACGGGCTCGTCACGGCAGGACGTGTTCTATGGTGATGGCAACTCGAACGACTTTCGGGGACTGGGAGATTACGATTGGTTTGTGGGGTCGGCCGGAGGGCGCGAGCGATACTTCGGCGGTGATGGCATCGATACCGTGACATATTTCCAGTCGTCCGCGGGCGTGACCGCAAGCTTGCGCAACGGTGCGCTGGTGAACGGACAAGAGACGGGATACGGCAGTCAGGGTGACGCAGCACGGGATCTATATTTCGAGATAGAAAACCTGGTGGGCACCCGCTTTGATGACCATCTGACCGGCAATGCGGGGCGCAACCAGTTGTCAGGTCTGGACGGAGACGATTTTCTTTTTGGATACGCCGGTGTGGACTACCTTATGGGCGGAGGCGGCAACGATACAATCGACGGTGGCGCGGGCTCGGACTATGCGCTGTTTGACGGCAATCGGTCAGACTATTCCCTGTCTCGGACAGCGTCGAATGCTGTGACGGTAACGGGTGCTGATGGAAGCGACCTCGTGACCAACGTTGAATACTTCCGGTTCGATGATGGTGACATACGTATCTGGGATCTGGAATTGTAGGTCCGTTTGCCGCGTAGTTGGAGAACGGCTGAGTGGTAGCGCGTTTTCGGCTGGGTCAGGCCGAAAACGCTGTGATCTTCGTAACTCGGCGACGATCAGAGAGATCACGCGACCGCTGAGCAAGGCGCCGAGGAACCAAACCAAATCTTAAGTTTTCACGAAGTCATTAATTTGCGTGCCCCAAGCTAATTTGCTTCATGATCAGCAATAGTCCTGTGCCAGCCTTGGCAAGCGACAACGGCGGGCCATACAATCCTATGGACTGATTTAGCTAAGCGTTCGAGCACCCTTCTTTTCTATCCGATTGGGAACGAAAATGGCTCAAGAATTCTTCTGGCATAGGACTTTGCCGATTTTCACCCTGATCAGAAGCTGGGTTTTACTCGGATTATCATTTGTTATCCCCCACGGGGGCCTTGCCGAGGAAACCGACCCTAAGCAGGGTGTCGACGTCTAGGGGCAGATCAATCGCGGCATTCTGTTTTATGACGACGGCGCTGACAGCGACGTCTACCCCTTTGTCGATAACTCCAAATTGGCGTCGCGGCTGGGCTTGACCTATGACACGCCGCTACGCAACGGTTGGCAGTTTCAGGCGCGCGGAGAAGTCGGGCTGGTTTGGGGGGAAACCAACGCGATCAATCAGGTGGACAGGTTTACAGACAGCTTTGGCAATGCGTCAGAACCCCTGCGCAAGCTCGAGATTTCGTTCTCGCACCCTGAGCGCGGCACCTTCTTTCTGGGGCAGGGCGCGATGGCCAGTGATGGCGTGACGGGCGCGGCGGTCAAGGATGTTGCGGGAGGATTCTATTTTCGTCGCACCGACGGCACGCTCACGAATTTCCGCATCAAGGATCGGTTTCGCGCCCTTGGCAGCAACTGCTGAGCCTCACCCCTGCTGTTACCAGGGCAATTTTGTAAAAAGACTGGAAACTTGAAACTTGGTGGTGCCTCAAGAGGGACTCGAACCCCCGACCTTGTCCTTACGAAGGACCTGCTCTACCGGCTGAGCTATTGAGGCATCTCCAATGCTCAGTGGCATCGAAGATATGCCCGCGTTTTCCAACATCTCACATGAAACGTCAATTGATACTCACGGGTGGCATCCAAACTCCATGAGCGAGTCGCTTCGAGCATTCTCACGGCTTTGAGGGAGGCACGATTCCCCTTCCAAGCCCGACTCGATGGTTTGATTCATGCTTTGTGTTGTGTTTGTTGTTTGGTCTTTCACAAGATGTAGGATTTGTTTGGATTGATTTGGATTGGTTTGTGTTTGTGTTTGGGGTTTTGTTTGAGTTTGGTTTGGTTGTGGTGGTGCGTGGGTTTATTCTAAGGTGTTGATTGCATTGAGTTTTTCATCTTTTTTGTGATTTTTGTGATTTTTGTGAATTTTTGGGTTGCGGGTGTTTGGTGTTGGGACTAGAACCCCCTTCACCGGCGGCGCTGAGGCGCTACGGGGCGGACGGAACGGACTGGACGGAAGGTTCAGGAAGGGAAGTTCGGAGAGAATTCGAGGCAGTATTGACGCGGTTTGCGCCAAGTAAGATTGGCGCTTCGTGTTGGTTTTTGTCTCTGGGGCTTAGGTTCCGACGCTGTTTGACAATAGAATACACTGAAGAGATATGTGGGCGGTTTGGTTCATTTCGATGGATCAACGTCTGTATATCAACGCTCTTAGGCTTCGGCCGATGATGGAGTGTCAGCTTCACTGTTTGTACGGCTTTCGCTACTTTGTAGCTGAAGCACACAAACAGAGAAAACTCATGTTGGTTTCAGTAATGCCAATATGGGTGATGTGCAGAGGTTCGAACGTCAAGGATAAGCATGTAAGTGCTTTTCAACTTGAGAGTTTGATCCTGGCTCAGAACGAACGCTGGCGGCAGGCCTAACACATGCAAGTCGAGCGCGCCCTTCGGGGTGAGCGGCGGACGGGTTAGTAACGCGTGGGAATATACCCAAAGGTAGGGAATAGCCTCTGGAAACGGAGAGTAATACCCTATGAGCCCTTCGGGGGAGAGATTTATCGCCTTTGGATTAGCCCGCGTTAGATTAGGTAGTTGGTGGGGTAATGGCCTACCAAGCCTACGATCTATAGCTGGTTTTAGAGGATGATCAGCAACACTGGGACTGAGACACGGCCCAGACTCCTACGGGAGGCAGCAGTGGGGAATCTTGGACAATGGGCGCAAGCCTGATCCAGCCATGCCGCGTGAGTGATGAAGGCCTTAGGGTCGTAAAGCTCTTTCGCCAGGGATGATAATGACAGTACCTGGTAAAGAAACCCCGGCTAACTCCGTGCCAGCAGCCGCGGTAATACGGAGGGGGTTAGCGTTGTTCGGAATTACTGGGCGTAAAGCGCGCGTAGGCGGATCAGAAAGTTGGGGGTGAAATCCCGGGGCTCAACCCCGGAACTGCCTCCAAAACTCCTGGTCTTGAGTTCGAGAGAGGTGAGTGGAATTCCGAGTGTAGAGGTGAAATTCGTAGATATTCGGAGGAACACCAGTGGCGAAGGCGGCTCACTGGCTCGATACTGACGCTGAGGTGCGAAAGTGTGGGGAGCAAACAGGATTAGATACCCTGGTAGTCCACACCGTAAACGATGAATGCCAGTCGTCAGCAAGCATGCTTGTTGGTGACACACCTAACGGATTAAGCATTCCGCCTGGGGAGTACGGTCGCAAGATTAAAACTCAAAGGAATTGACGGGGGCCCGCACAAGCGGTGGAGCATGTGGTTTAATTCGAAGCAACGCGCAGAACCTTACCAACCCTTGACATCCTAGGACAACTCCAGAGATGGAGCCTTCCTTCGGGACCTAGTGACAGGTGCTGCATGGCTGTCGTCAGCTCGTGTCGTGAGATGTTCGGTTAAGTCCGGCAACGAGCGCAACCCACATCCTTAGTTGCCAGCAGTTCGGCTGGGCACTCTAGGGAAACTGCCCGTGATAAGCGGGAGGAAGGTGTGGATGACGTCAAGTCCTCATGGCCCTTACGGGTTGGGCTACACACGTGCTACAATGGCAACTACAGTGGGTTAATCCCCAAAAGTTGTCTCAGTTCGGATTGGGGTCTGCAACTCGACCCCATGAAGTCGGAATCGCTAGTAATCGCGTAACAGCATGACGCGGTGAATACGTTCCCGGGCCTTGTACACACCGCCCGTCACACCATGGGAGTTGGGTTTACCCGAAGGCCGTGCGCCAACCTTTCGAGGGGGCAGCGGACCACGGTGAGCTCAGCGACTGGGGTGAAGTCGTAACAAGGTAGCCGTAGGGGAACCTGCGGCTGGATCACCTCCTTTCTAAGGATGTTTCTAGTCATCATAGAGTTCGCTCTTGATCGTGAAACACTTAGCAATGATCAGCAATCAAAGCTGGTCGCATCAATCGGACCAGGCCGTCCTCATATCTCTTCAGTCACCGAGCCCTGAATGCAGGGTTCTTCAAGGGGCCTTAGCTCAGCTGGGAGAGCGCCTGATTTGCATTCAGGAGGTCAGGAGTTCGATCCTCCTAGGCTCCACCAGATATACGGCCCTGGATAACCACGAGGGGCTAAACGCCGATTTTGCAAAGCAAAATCAGCTGGGTCGGTAGCTCAGGTGGTTAGAGCGCACGCCTGATAAGCGTGAGGTCGGAGGTTCAAGTCCTCCTCGACCCACCATATCCCTTCGATTTGATCGTTAAGCACCGTTTTTGGTTTTTAACCGTCCAATCGGACGTCGCTTCTTCGGAAGCATTGACATCGTTTAGAGAGAAATCAATCAACACTGTTTGATCGCGCCGAGTGTGGCGTGGATCTCAGTTCGGTTCCATTCTCGTGCTCAAGTAGCCGCAAGGCGGTAGCACACTAAGAGAGTGGAAGGCATTTGACACGAGTGTTTCCTCGCTCCGTCTTATGTATCCCGGCTGAAACGAACAGAGTTGTCCAAGTCAAGTACACTAACCCGAGTGTTCCGCACGGAACACTCAATGTCCGCTTCACCGACATGAAGCGGGCGGGAAAGTATGCTTTTGGTTCAGGAAGATAAGCTGCAGTTACTTACCAGCTACTGCGGTCGAAAGACGTCAGTTTTTCTCTTTCTGGATCAAATCAAGCGCGAGAAGGGCGTTTGGTGAATGCCTTGGCAGTAAGAGGCGATGAAAGACGTGATACTCTGCGATAAGCCATGGGGAGCTGAGAATAAGCTTTGATCCATGGATCTCTGAATGGGGGAACCCACCTGAAAGTTCATTATTATTACTTCGGTAGTTAATAATGTTCTTAACCAGGTACTTAAGACCTGAATACATAGGGTTTTAAGAGCAAACCCGGGGAACTGAAACATCTAAGTACCCGGAGGAAAGGAAATCAATTGATACTCCCCTAGTAGCGGCGAGCGAACGGGGACCAGCCGAGCCGGATGAGTGATTGGAACATGTTGGGAAGCATGGCCATAGCGGGTGACAGCCCCGTACAAGAAGCTCTGATGGACGTATTAAGTAGGGCGGAACACGTGAAATTCTGTCTGAAGATCGGAGGACCACCTTCGAAGGCTAAGTACTCCTTACTGACCGATAGTGAACCAGTACCGTGAGGGAAAGGTGAAAAGCACCCCGACGAGGGGAGTGAAACAGTACCTGAAACCGAACGCCTACAATCAGTCGGAGGCTCCTTGCGAGCTGACGGCGTACCTTTTGTATAATGGGTCATCGACTTGGTCTCACGTGCAAGCTTAAGCCGTTAGGTGTAGGCGCAGCGAAAGCGAGTCTTAATAGGGCGTCGAGTTCGTGGGATCAGACCCGAAACCGAGTGATCTAGGCATGACCAGGCTGAAGGTAAGGTAACACTTACTGGAGGGCCGAACCCACACCTGTTGAAAAAGGTCGGGATGAGTTGTGCCTAGGGGTGAAAGGCCAATCAAACTCGGAGATAGCTGGTTCTCTGCGAAATCTATTTAGGTAGAGCGTCATCCGAATACCCCGGGGGGTAGAGCACTGGATGGGTAATGGGGCCCCACAGGCTTACTGATCCTAACCAAACTCCGAATACCCGGGAGTACTAGATGGCAGACACACTGCGGATGCTAACGTCCGTAGTGGAGAGGGAAACAACCCTGACCTACAGCTAAGGCCCCCAATTCATGGCTAAGTGGGAAAGCAGGTGGGATGTCCAAAACAACCAGGAGGTTGGCTTAGAAGCAGCCATCCTTTAAAGATAGCGTAACAGCTCACTGGTCTAATTAAGACGTCCTGCGGCGAAGATGTAACGGGGCTCAAGCCATGAGCCGAAGCTTAGGATGCCGTAAGGCATGGTAGCAGAGCGTAGTGTGACATAGTTCCATGCGTCTTTAACCTTCTTCGGAAGGTGTTGGACGCAAGGAGCTTTCGATGAAGCGGGCGCGTGAGCGATCCCGTGGAGAGATCACTAGTGAGAATGATGACATGAGTAGCGACAAAGAGTGTGAGAGACACTCTCGCCGAAAGTCCAAGGGTTCCTGCTTAAAGCTAATCTGAGCAGGGTAAGCCGACCCCTAAGGCGAGGCCGAAAGGCGTAGTCGATGGGAACCAGGTTAATATTCCTGGGCCAGGAAGAGGTGACGGATCTCGAAGGTAGTTCATCCTTATCGGATTGAATGGGCTGCTGAGAGGTCCCTGGAAATAGCCCTTCCATGAGATCGTACCCTAAACCGACACAGGTGGACTGGTAGAGAATACCAAGGCGCTTGAGAGAACGATGTTGAAGGAACTCGGCAAAATACCTCCGTAAGTTCGCGAGAAGGAGGCCCGGTTCCTAGGCAACTAGGGGCTGGGGGCACAAACCAGGGGGTGGCGACTGTTTATTAAAAACACAGGGCTCTGCGAAGTCGCAAGACGACGTATAGGGTCTGACGCCTGCCCGGTGCCTGAAGGTTAAAAGGAGGGGTGAGAGCTCTGAATTGAAGCCCAGGTAAACGGCGGCCGTAACTATAACGGTCCTAAGGTAGCGAAATTCCTTGTCGGGTAAGTTCCGACCTGCACGAATGGCGTAACGACTTCCCCGCTGTCTCCAACATCGACTCAGCGAAATTGAATTGCCTGTCAAGATGCAGGCTTCCCGCGGTTAGACGGAAAGACCCCGTGCACCTTTACTACAGCTTCACATTGGCATCAGGCACAACATGTGCAGAATAGGTGGTAGGCTTTGAAGCAGGGACGCCAGTTCCTGTGGAGCCTCCTTTGAGATACCACCCTTGTTCTGCTTGATGTCTAACCGCGGTCCGTTATCCGGATCCGGGACCCTGTGTGGCGGGTAGTTTGACTGGGGCGGTCGCCTCCTAAAGCGTAACGGAGGCGCGCGAAGGTTGGCTCAGAGCGGTCGGAAATCGCTCGTTGAGTGCAATGGCAGAAGCCAGCCTGACTGCAAGACTGACAAGTCGAGCAGAGTCGAAAGACGGCCATAGTGATCCGGTGGTCCCGAGTGGAAGGGCCATCGCTCAACGGATAAAAGGTACGCCGGGGATAACAGGCTGATACTGCCCAAGAGTCCATATCGACGGCAGTGTTTGGCACCTCGATGTCGGCTCATCTCATCCTGGGGCTGGAGCAGGTCCCAAGGGTACGGCTGTTCGCCGTTTAAAGAGGTACGTGAGCTGGGTTTAGAACGTCGTGAGACAGTTCGGTCCCTATCTGCCGTGGGTGTAGGATACTTGAGAGGAGTTGCCCCTAGTACGAGAGGACCGGGGTGAACGATCCACTGGTGGACCTGTTGTTGCGCCAGCAGCAGTGCAGGGTAGCTATGATCGGACAGGATAACCGCTGAAGGCATCTAAGCGGGAAGCCCCCCTCAAAACAAGGTATCCCTGAGGACCGTGGTAGACCACCACGTCGATAGGCCGGAGATGTAAGCATGGTAACATGTTCAGTTGACCGGTACTAATTGTCCGATAGGCTTGATTTGATCCAGTAAAAGAAAAACTGGAACCAAAACAAAAGCATACAACCCCTACAAAACACAAAACTTGGACAGCCCGAGACATTCCAACATGTGTCTCTGTTGATTGATCTTCTTCGATGAACTGGAACAGCCAGCCTGACATAACTCAGGTGCGGCAACCGGTATTTGCTGCGCAAATGCCCTGCCTGCCGCCAAATCCAGTCATCGAAGATAAATGGATTTTTCTTGGTTTGGTGGTCATAGCGCAAGTGAAACACCCGGTCCCATCCCGAACCCGGAAGTTAAGCACTGCTGCGGCAATGGTACTGCGTCTCAAGGCGTGGGAGAGTAGCTCACCGCCAAACCTAGTAAAATCCAATACTCTAATACGATCAAAAATACCCAGACCAGCACAACACGCTAGGTCAACTGTCGCGGGATGGAGCAGCCCGGTAGCTCGTCAGGCTCATAACCTGAAGGTCGTAGGTTCAAATCCTACTCCCGCAACCAAATCCAAAAAGAAACGTCAACTAAGCAATCTTCTGTGGTGTCAATAAAGATTGTTGGCTTAACTGCAGTATGCCGTTTCCTGATCATACCTTCCGATATACGCCCGCCTTGCGCGGTAAAATTATTCCTCCGGACCAATCTGAAATGCGATTTGGACTGGATCGGTTCGATGAACTGGATATTCAGGCAATCGAGGAAGGTTGGCCAACAGGCTGGCGCATGGATCACGAGAAACGCGAGGCCAATCGGCAAGCGGTTCTTGCGGGTCGTTTGGATCAGGACCTCTGGGTCTTTGCCTATGGGTCGCTGATTTGGGATCCGGCAGTGCAAATCGATGAATATCGATACGGGTCTCTGCCAGGGTGGCACCGGAGATTTTGTATGCGTTTGGATGGGGGGCGTGGAACACATGACCAACCTGGTTTAATGGCGGCCTTGGACCAGGGAGGGCATTGCGACGGTGTAGTTTTTCGAATTCCCTCATCGCTTGCCGACCAGGAAACCCAATTCATGTGGCGGCGCGAAATGTTTTCGGGTTCATACCAGCCAGTGTTTCTGGAAGTAGACACGCCACAGGGCGTTGTCGAGGCCTTGGTTTTCCTCATGGACACGACCAACAATCGGTATCTACCGGACGTTTCATTGGAAACCTCGGCTCAGATGATTGCTGTTGCCGAAGGTAATTTGGGACCGAATTTCACCTATCTCGAGTCGCTTGTGCGCCACCTTGATGAGTTAGGGCTAGAAGATCCGGAAATCCGGAAATTGCACGCGCGCGCTAGTGAAATTCGAACCTCACTTTTTCAGTTCTCCAAGTAGTCACTTCACGTTGATACTTCTTGAGGCATTCCATGCGGCCTTTACGCAGAAATTCTTGCACCTAATGGGCAATGGTCAGCGTTTATCGGAATGATGTATGGTTTCAGACAGCTTACTGTTTCAAAGGTCTAAACATGCATGTTGTAGCGGATACTACTGCACTTGTCGAAGATGGTGTTTTGGCCCCGGAGCAGGCCTTGGAGATCGAAACACGCTCGCGTGACGTGATGATCAAGCTTGCGGTCAACGCGATCCTTTGTTTCGGGATTATCGCGGCCACTGCCGGGTTCATTTTCTGGCTGGCAAATGCTGTCGCCGTCTCGATCACCGGGGTCTTGATGCTGGTGTTGGGTCTATTGATCCTGGCAAAAGGCGCCGAAGCCTATCGAATGTTTGGCAATTCTGCGATCTTGATCGGCGCCGGGATGTTGATGGGCGGCGCTTCGATCGAGCTTGTGGACAAATATGAACAGCTTGCGGGATGGATCATGACACCGGCAGGTGCCTTCGTGACTATTCTAGGCGTCTGGCGGTGGCGATCAGGGGCCTTGTCGGCTGCCTTTGTTCTAGGCGCGGTTATCCTGATGGGATTGTCGATGCATCTGATCGGGATTGAGTTGTTGGTGATGCAGCACCAGATCGGGTCGCCGCTCAGAAACCTGATCCTGCTATATTATGCGATCGCGGTCGCAACGATCGGTTGGATGATCGACGTGCGCCTGGTTACGGCGCTGGCGATTGTTCCCTTTGCCCAGATGCTCGAGACGGGCACCGCCTATTTTCATGCTGCGTATGTATTCTACTCTCCGGAACCAACCCTGACCATCGTCCAGATGATAGCACTGATCACAGCGTGTCTTTGGGGGGCCAGAAAGACGGCCGACCGAGATGCGCGTCACCTGCGCATCCTGGCGGTGCTTGGGTTCATTGTCGCCAATCTTTGCGCCTTGGTGGGTTCTCTGTGGGGCGATGTTGTCGGGGAAACTATCTGGGGACCGGGACGATACAGCGATGGATATCCGGATTGGGAAAGCTACCGCGCAGCCCGCGAGGCCTTTCGTGATCAGGCGCTGACCATTCCTGATGGAGCTTATGCGATTTTATGGGCTGTGGTCTTGGCCGCCGTCATTATTTGGTCTGCGCGCCACAGTCAGCGAGGGCTGTTCAACGCAGGGCTGACCTTTGCTGCCATTCATGGCTACACGCAAATGTTCGAGAGCTTTGCGGACCGGCCGCTGGCCTACTTGCTGGGCGGATTGGCGGCAATCCCATTGGCATGGGGCGTGTGGCGTTTGAACCAGCGGATGAGGGCACATCCCAGCTAGCGACGCAAAGCCCTTGGAGACCGTCCAAATTCGGTGCGAAACGCGCGTGTCATGGCGCTTGGATCATCATAGCCAGAGCGCAACGCAATCTCGGCCACGGGCAAATCGGTTTCCATTACCAACTTGCGGGCCAAGTTCAGGCGCAACCGGCGATAAACCGTTGCAGGGGTGGCCCCAAGATCGGCCCGCATTCGGGACTCAAGCACCTTTTGGGTGCGACCAGCGCGCCTTGCCACTTCGGGAACCGAGAGTGGCTGTTCCAGGTTCTCTTGCATAATGGCCAAGGCCTTGTTCACAAACGTGCTGGCGGGCCCTGCACCACCCGTATGAGAGCGTGCAGATTCACGGGTCATGAACAGCTGTGCAACCTCGAGTGCCAGAGCCTGACCTTGATCGCGCCCAATCATGTGCGTCACCAGATCAAACGCTGCCATGGCGCCTGAACACGTGATCCGATTGCGGTCAATGACATAACGCTCGCGCACCACGTCAATCTCGGGGAACCGCTCGGAGAAACCCGTAAGCTCCTCCCAATGGATGGTTGCACGATGGTGATCCAACAGCCCGGCCTCGGCCAGCAACCAACTGCCAGTGTCCATCCCGATCAGAGACTTGAAACGCCGCTTGGCAGCGCGCAATGCGGATTGTGTTTTCCAGCCGCTATGCTCTTGAAACCCATAAGACGGCATGACAACCAACATGTCTCCCTGCGCCTGACTGAGTGCCTGGTGCGGAGCGACCTGTAACCCCGAAGACGACGTCACGACGCCGGACCCCAAGGCGAGGAATTGCCAGTCATACAACGGCCGACCTGACAGCATATTGGCAGCACGCAAGGGTTCGACCGTGTTGGCCAGGCAATGGTTCGAAAACCCATCGAACAGAAGCACGCCAACTTGCTGCGTTGCGGCGGAAGTTTTTGACCAATCTTGCATGATCGATATCTAATTCTGCACAGTAATCTTCGCAAGCTCGATCAGGATACGCGGGAAATTCCCTCTGTCCGGAGCGCAAGAGATGCAGTTTGGCCTGACCGAAGAACAGTCGATGATCATCGACACCACCCGCGCCTTTGTCGAAAACGAGCTTTACCCGCATGAGGCTGAGGTCGAGCGCACTGGCCAACTGCCGATGGAGATCATCAAAGAGGTGCAGGTCAAGGCGATGGAGGCTGGCCTCTACGCCGCCAACATGCCCGAAGAGGTAGGGGGCGCGGGCCTCGATACGCTGACCTGGCTGATGTACGAAAAGGAACTGGGGCGCGCGAACTATGCGCTGCATTGGACCTGTGTTGCGCGCCCCTCGAACATCCTTATGGCGGGCACCGATGAACAGAAGGAAAAGTATCTTTACCCCTGCATGAAGGGGGAGAAGTGGGATTGTCTGGCCATGACCGAACCAGGGGCTGGGTCGGATCTGCGCGGCATGACGGCAACTGCTCGGGCGGATGGCGATGACTTCATCCTGAACGGCACCAAGCATTTCATCAGTCACGCTGACATCGCAGACTTTTCGATCGTGTTCATGGCAACCGGTGAAGAGGAAACACCGCGCGGGCCAAAAAAGCTGATCACTGCCTTTTTCGTGGACAAGGACACGTCGGGTTTCACCGTCCGCGACGGGTACCGAAATGTCAGCCATCGGGGCTATACCAATGCGGTGCTGGAGTTTGACGATTGCCGCATCCCGAAATCGGCGATGCTGGGCGAGTTGCACAAAGGGTTCGATGTGGCCAACACTTGGCTGGGCGCGACCCGCTTGCAAGTTGCGGCTACTTGCCTGGGCCGGGCTGAGCGGGCGATGCAGCACGCGGTTGAATATTCAGCCGAGCGCAAGCAGTTCGGCCAGCAGATTGGCAAGTTTCAGGGCATCTCTTTCAAACTGGCCGACATGGCGACAGAGTTGAAAGCCGCAAACCTGCTGACATGGGAAGCAGGCTGGAAGTTTGATCAGGGCACCGTCACCGAATCCGACATGTCGATGGCTAAGCTCAAGGCGACCGAGATGCTGGCCATGGTCGCGGACGAGGCGATCCAGATCCATGGTGGCATGGGCTTGATGGACGAGTTGCCCCTGGAACGCATCTGGCGTGACGCGCGTGTCGAGCGCATCTGGGAGGGGACAAGCGAGATTCAGCGGCATATCATCAGCCGAGAACTGCTGAGACCGCTAGGAGGCTGACCCCAATGACAAAACCCGCCATTTCGATCACATACTGCATTGGCTGTAACTGGATGCTCCGCGCCGCCTGGATGGCGCAAGAGCTGCTCTCGACCTTTCAAGAGGATCTTGGGTCGGTGACGCTGGTGCCGGGTGAGACGGGTGGCGTGTTTGAGATCACTTTGGACAATGAGGTGATTTGGGAACGCAAGCGGGACGGTGGCTTTCCGGATGTGAAAGAGCTGAAATCGCGCGTGCGGGACCGGATCGACCCGGAACGCGACCTGGGCCATCTGGACAGGGCGGCAGACACTTCACAGGACTAGATGAACACAACCTTGATTACAGCGGCGTCACCGCCGGGCGCGAACACATCCTCTGTTGAAAGCGATGCTGTCACCCGCGATCTGAAACGGGTTCTCAACCCTTCCTCAATCGCCGTGATTGGTGGTGGGGCCTGGTGTGCCTCAATCATCGAGGCCGCGCAGCGCATTGGTTATCAGGGCCAAATTTTACCGGTGCACCCTTCGGGAAAAGAGATCGCGGGTATTAAGGCGATTGAGAAGCTTGAGGATTGGGATGGCCCAATCGACGCTGCCTTCATCGGGGTGAACCGCTTTGCCACGCTCGAGGTCGTATCGACCTTGCGAGAATTGGGCGCGGGCGGTGCGGTGTGCTTTGCCTCCGGCTTTACCGAGGCCCTGGCCGAGGACGCCAGCGGCGCTGAATTGCAAGCAAGGTTGGTGGCTGCTGCGGGCGAAATGCCAATCTTGGGGCCGAACTGTTATGGTTTCGTCAATGCCTTGGATCGGACCGCGATCTGGCCGGATCAGCATGGGATGCAGCCGGTTGAGCGGGGCGTTGCCATTCTGACCCAAAGCTCGAACATTGCCATCAACCTGACTATGCAGCGCCGGGGATTGCCGATTGCTTATATGGTGACCTGCGGGAACATGGCGCAAACGTCTCAGGCTGCGATTGCGATGCAGTTGCTTGACGATGACCGGCTCACAGCGATTGGCCTGCACATTGAAGGTTTTGGAAACCTGCGCGAGTGGGAGGCTCTGGCCACCAAAGCCCATGACCGGGGCGTACCACTGGTGGCACTCAAGGTCGGTGCGTCCGAGCAGGCACAG
The DNA here is from genome assembly GCF_900302455.1 of Falsiruegeria mediterranea M17. GTDB lineage: Bacteria > Pseudomonadota > Alphaproteobacteria > Rhodobacterales > Rhodobacteraceae > Falsiruegeria > Falsiruegeria mediterranea. The sequence goes on along the minus strand of NZ_ONZG01000001.1, from coordinate 445,563 downwards.
GCAGCGGCAGTGTCCCACACCGCCTCGCTTGCCGGCAGTGACGCGGGCGCGCAAGCCTTGTTGGATCGGTTGGGTGTCGTGCGGTTGCAGGGGCTGCCCGCGTTCCTCGAGACGTTGAAGCTGCTCCATGCCAATGGCCCGCTGACCTCGAACAAGATCGCGTCGATCAGTTGCTCAGGGGGCGAGGCGAGCTTGATTGCGGACTTATCTACCAAGCGTGATTTGGTATTTCCCCCTTTGTCAGAGCCGCAAAAACACGATCTGAAGGCTGCCCTTGGTCCAATGGTCGCCCTGGCAAATCCGCTGGACTACCACACCTATATCTGGCGCGACACGCAGGCGATGACGCGCGCGTGGAAAGGGATGACGGGCGAGGGGATCGGCATGACCTTTTCCATCGTCGATTATCCGCACACCGACCACACCGACTGGACCTGCGCCACGCAGGCGGCCTTGGCCGTCCGGGCAGAAACAGGCGCGCCTTTTGCTGTCGTCGCAACACTGCCCGAGTTGATGCCTGAACACGTGGCTGACGAATTGATGGCCGGTGGCGTTGTTCCGATCATGGGGCTGGAAGAGGCGCTTGCTGCTGCCGATGCGGCAAGTCATACGAAAAGCCCCTTATTAGAGCCAGTTTGTATTCCCGGTACAGCCGAACCTGATGCGGTTTTGACCGAAGCTGAAGCCAAAGAGGCCTTGTCAAAACACGGCCTGCCAACTCCTCGTAGCGTTGTGGGTTCTGCATCAGATGCGGAGCAAGCTTGTGCCGCATTGAAGCCGCCTTTCGCGGTCAAGGGCATCGGCCTTGCACACAAGTCCGAACATGGCGCGGTTCGCCTTGGTGTGCAGCTATCAAACCTGGCCGAAGCAGCGCAGGCCGTAGGAACAGAAACCGTCCTCGTCGAAGAAATGGCAAATGGAACTGTGGCCGAACTGTTGATCGGCGTGACCCGCGACCCTGCACATGGCTTTGTTCTGACCATCGGGGCAGGCGGCGTGTTAACCGAGGTGCTGCGGGATACGGTATCCTTGCTGGTTCCCTCCAGTGCAGTTCAAATACAAAAGGCTCTAAACCGGCTAAAATGTGCCCCATTGCTTCACGGCTATCGAGGTAAGCCAGCGGCTGATCTGGGGGGCATCGTTGCGGCTGTGGACGCGGTGCAGGCCTATGTGCTTGCCAATGCCGACACCCTGGCCGAAGTTGAAATCAACCCCTTGATCTGCACCGCCGAGGGCGCGGTTGCGGTCGACGCTCTGATCCGAAAGGCAAGCTCATGAACCCGGTAAAGACAAAACGCGACGGTGCGATCCTTGAGGTGACGCTGGACCGACCCAAGGCCAATGCCATTGACCTGGCCACCAGCCGCGTGATGGGCGAGGTTTTTCGCGACTTTCGCGATGATCCCGAACTGCGCGTGGCGATCCTGACAGGTGGCGGCGAAAAGTTCTTTTGCCCCGGCTGGGATCTGAAGGCAGCTGCCGACGGCGATGCGGTCGATGGCGATTATGGCGTTGGCGGATTTGGTGGCCTGCAAGAGTTGCGAGACATGAACAAGCCGGTGATCGCCGCCGTGAACGGCATCGCCTGTGGTGGTGGTCTGGAGCTTATGATCTCGGCCGACATCATCATTTCCGCCGATCACGCCAGCTTTGCCCTGCCGGAAATTCGCTCAGGGACCATCGCGGATGCGGCCAGTGTCAAACTGCCCAAGCGCATTCCATATCACGTGGCGATGGAACTGCTGCTTACGGGTCGGTGGTTCGATGCCGAAGAGGCCAAGCATTGGGGATTGGTGAATGAAATCGTGCGGGGCGATCAATTGATGGATCGTGCATGGGAGGTGGCACGCCTGCTGGCGAGCGGTCCGCCGCTGGTTTATGCGGCGATTAAAGAGGTTGTGCGCGAGGCCGAAGATGCCAATTTCCGCGATATCATGAACCAGATACAGCGCCGACAGTTGGCCACCATCGACACGCTGTATGGGTCCGAGGATAATTTGGAAGGCGCGCGCGCCTTTGCCGAGAAACGCGATCCGGTGTGGAAGGGCAAATAAACCTCAGGACTTTTCGAACAGGGCGATAAAGGCTGTGTCGTCCTTGTTCTCTCCCGCAGCCAAGTCGCCATAAATACGCACCTGAGGCAGGGACAGGTTGTGAATCTTGTCCCCATCCAGAGCCTTTAACGCGTCGGAGAACCCCTGCGCCTCGAAATGCTTGGCGTTGATCGACAGCGCAAACTGGGCGCCGTGACGGGCCACGCGCAACAGGGCGGGGATCACTTCGGGGCCGACATGCCCGTGTGTAAAGGTGCCCGAGGATACGATGCCGGAATAGCTTTCGCGCGGCACCGGGATGCCGTGGTTCAGGTCAGCCTCGATCGCGTCGCGATAGATGTCCTTGCGCATCGCCTGATCCAACATTGCGGCGCTGATATCGGTGGCATCAATCGGTCCGACGCCCAGTCCTGACAGGACGGCACCACACAGGCCCGTGCCTGCGCCCACGTCCAAAACAGGCCCCTGGCCGCCAGCGCCCACAAACGCCCGCGCGGTGTGGATATGCAGTTGATAGTCTTCGCGCGCAGCAAAGCTGTCATCATAATCACCAGCCCATTCGGCATAGAGCCGTTTGTGGTCGTCCGGTGTTTCAAGTGCGTATGCACTGTGCAGATCGGGTTCTTTTTTACTCATATCTCAATGAAACGCTGATGTAGGGATTCGAATCAAGTGAGACGTCTGGAATGCTTGCATCCCGATCCCGCTCGGACCATCTAGGGGACATGACTAAGACGCTTTTCTGCTTTGGCCTTGGATACACTGCCCGCGCTTTGGTGCGCAGTCTGGATGATGGCTGGCGCTGTATCGGCACCAGCCGTGGTGAAGACAGCGCCAAGGTCCCGCCCGGGGTCGAGATGCATCAATGGCCCGGCAGGCGCCCGAGTTTGGACGGAGTGACCCACCTGCTGATCTCGGCAGGACCCAGCGAAGCGGGTGATCCGGTTTTGGCCGATTTCCGCGAGGAGATAGCGGCGAGGGCGGATAAGTTCGATTGGGTTGGTTACCTGTCCACAACGGCGGTCTATGGGGATCGAAACGGTGGATGGGTGGATGAAAACACCGGGGTCGCACCTTCGTCCGTGAGGGGGGATTTGCGGGTTGCAGCGGAACGCGGTTGGCAGTCCATTCCTGGTCTGCCGCTGCACATCTTTCGACTTGCCGGGATCTATGGTCCGGGGCGGGGGCCGTTTTCCAAAGTGCGCGCGGGCACGGCGCGGCGTATCGTGAAGCCTGGTCAGGTGTTCTCGCGCATCCATGTCGATGATATTGCGCAGGTGTTGCGTGCCTCGATCGCGCAGCTACGGCCCGGTGCAGTCTACAACCTGTGTGATGATGATCCCGCGCCGCCACAGGACGTGATCGGGTTGGCGGCGGAACTGCTGGGGTTGCCCCTACCTGCCGAAGTGCCCTTTGACGAGGCGGGGATGAGCGCCATGGCGCGCAGTTTCTATGGCGAGAACAAACGGGTGCGCAATGACCTGATCAAGTCGGAACTTGGGGTAAAGTTGCTCTACCCCTCGTACCGCGAAGGTCTGCGTGCTTTGCTTAAGGTCGAAACCGAAGCCTTGGAACGGAAATCAGACGCTTGGTTCTAAAGCATGTCGCTCAAAAGTGGGAACTGGTTTTGAGCTTCTCGGACACGCGGCTCGCGTGCTAGGCCCGCTTTTCGCCGATTGAGGCGACACCCAACACGTCTAGTACCTTGGCCTCGATCTGTTCGGCACTCATGCCGGCAACCTCATACATCGCGGCAGGGCTGGCCTGGTCAATGAAGATATCAGGCAGGACCATCGAGCGGTACTTCAGCCCGTCGTCAAACACGCCTTCATCGGCCAAAAGCTGGGCCACATGGCTGCCAAAGCCACCCACTGCACCCTCTTCGATAGTGATCAACGCTTCGTGCTCCGCAGCCAGTTGCAGGATCATGTCGCGGTCCAGCGGCTTGGCAAAGCGGGCGTCGGCGATTGTTGGGGTGATGCCTCTGGCCGACAAAGCTTCGGCCGCTTTTTGTACTTCGGCCAAGCGGGTGCCGAACGACAGCAACGCCACGCGCGCACCTGTCTGAATCATACGGCCCTTGCCGATCTCCAGCACATCGCCCTGTTCGGGCAGGTCGACGCCGACCCCTTCGCCCCGCGGATACCGGAATGCGATGGGGCCATCGTCATGCGCCACTGCCGTGGCCACCATGTGCACCAGTTCGGCCTCATCCGCAGCGGCCATCACGACCATGCCGGGCAAGTTGGCCATGTAGGCGATGTCAAACGAACCCGCGTGGGTTGCGCCGTCTGCGCCCACAAGACCCGCGCGGTCGATGGCAAAGCGCACGGGTAGGCGTTGGATGGCCACATCGTGCACAACTTGGTCGTAACCACGCTGCAGAAAGGTCGAATACATCGTGCAAAAGGGCTTCATCCCGCCCGCAGCCAAGGCTGCTGCAAAGGTCACCCCGTGTTGTTCTGCAATGCCGACGTCGAAACACCGCGAGGGGTAGCGTTCAGCGAATAGGTTCAACCCGGTGCCGTCCGGCATCGCTGCGGTGACGGCCACAACTTTGTCGTCCTTGGCCGCTTGGCTCACCAACGCATTGCCAAAGACCGAGGTATAAGAGGGCGCGTTCGAAGGTGCCTTTTTCTGCTTGCCGGTCAGGACGTCGAACTTTGCCGTTGCATGGCCCTTGTCACGGGCAGCTTCGGCAGGAGCGTAGCCCTTGCCCTTTTTGGTCAGCACGTGGATCAGAATCGGACCGGTTGCGCGCGCTTTGACGGTGCGCAGAACCGGCATCAGCTGGTCCATGTCGTGCCCGTCGATAGGGCCGAGGTAAGAAAACCCGAGCTCTTCGAACAAGGTGCCACCAACGGCCATGCCCTTGAGCATTTCCTTGGCGCGCTTGGCCCCTTCGCGGAAGGGTTCGGGCAGCAGCGAGACCGCGCCTTTGGCAGCGGCCTTGAATTCCTGGAACGGCTCTTCGGCGTAAAGACGTGACAGATAGGACGACAGCGCGCCGACGGGCGGGGCAATGCTCATCTCGTTGTCGTTCAGGATCACGATCAGGCGCTTTTTCAGGTGGCCTGCGTTATTCATCGCCTCAAACGCCATGCCTGCCGACATCGATCCGTCACCGATGACAGCAATTGCGTCCCCCAACCCCTCAGGTGTGACACCGCCCAGATCACGGGCCACGGCAAAACCAAGCGCGGCGCTGATCGAGGTTGAGCTGTGCGCCGCGCCAAACGGGTCATAAGGCGATTCTGAGCGTTTGGTGAAGCCGCTCAGACCGCCCTCTTGCCTCAATGTACGAATGCGATCGCGGCGTTCGGTTAGGATCTTGTGGGGATAACACTGATGGCCCACGTCCCAGATTACCTTATCGCGCGGCGTGTCGAACACCGCATGTAGCGCCACGGTCAGTTCGACCACGCCCAGTCCCGCACCCAAATGGCCGCCGGTCTCAGAGACGGCGGACACGGTTTCGGACCGAAGCTCTCCGGCCAATTGGGTCAGCTGCGCATCGGAAAACTGCTTGAGATCCGCAGGGCGGGTCACAAGGTCCAGAAGTGGTGTATTCGGGCGATCAGACATGGCGTCCTCTAACGGCTAGCTGTCGCGGGCAATAACGAAGCGGGCGGCCTCCTTCAAGGTATCGGCCCGCGACCCGTAAGTCTCAAGCGCGGCACAGCCCTGTTCAATCAGGTCCGCAGCACGCAGTTTGGCGGCGTCCAGTCCCAGCAAGGACACGAATGTCGCCTTTCCCGCATCCGCATCTTTCTGCAGCCGTTTCCCGGCCTTCTGGGCGTCACCCTCAACATCCAAGATGTCGTCTGCGATCTGGAAAGCAAGACCCAAGGCTTGGGCATATTGGCGCAACGGGGTGGTGTCGGCTTGGGCAAGACGCGCACCCGCACAGGCAGACCATTCGATCAAAGCGCCTGTTTTGCCAGCTTGCAAACGGGTGATTTCGTCCAGGTTCAGCGGCTCGGCCGCGGATTCAGCGGCAATGTCCAGCGCCTGACCTAGAACCATGCCTTGCGCACCGCTCGCCTGTGCCAGTGTCAGGGCAAGCCCGGCGCGAACTTCCGCCACACCAACCTCGGGTCGGGTACACAGCTCAAACGCCAGTGTTTGCAACGCATCACCCGCCAGAACGGCGGTGGCCTGGTCCCATTTCATGTGGATGGTTGGCTTGCCGCGCCGCAGGTCGTCGTCGTCCATGCAGGGCAGATCGTCGTGCACCAGCGAATAGGCGTGCAGCGCTTCGATCCCGGTGGCAGGCCAGATCGCCTGATCTTCGGCCACGTCATGAAGGCGCGCGCTTTCCAGCACCAGAAACCCACGCAGACGCTTGCCGCCTTGGGTGGTGTAGGCCATCGCCTGTGTCACATCGAGATCATCAAGACCGCCCAGAACCAGGTCAAACTGGTTCTGAATGCGCGCGGCATCCCGCGCCAACTGTTCGCGAAACATTTACAGACCTTCGACAGGTTTCGTCCCGGTCGGCTGACCGTTGGCATCCAAGGTGATCGCAGCGACTTTTTCTTCGGCCCGCTTCAGCTCATCCTCGCAGCGCTTTTTCAGCGCCGCACCGCGTTCATAGAGCGAGATCGACTCGTCCAGCGCGACATCGCCGCGTTCCAGCTTGCCGACAACGGTCTCAAGCTCTTTCATCGCCTGTTCGAACGTCATCTGGTCGACGGGGGTGTCACTCATGTCGCTGCCTTCATCAATTCTTCAACATGCGCCTTGGTTGCGGCACTCAGCGCGTTCAGATCATACCCGCCTTCAAGAGTCGAGACGATACGACCATCGCAAAGCTCACGAGCCAGCGAGCACAGCTCGGCTGTGACCCAGGCGAAATCGCCGGTGGACCAGTTCAGGTTTGCCAGCGGGTCGTCCTGATGGGCGTCAAACCCGGCCGAGATGATGATCAGCTCTGGCTTAAATGCCCGCAATCTCGGAAAGGCCTGCCCTTCGTACGCGGCGCGCATCTCGGCGCTGCCGGAACCCGGCGCAAGCGGGATGTTCAGGATCTGACCGTGTACGCCATCCTCGTCCGGGCGGCCCGAACCGGGCCAAAGCGGCATTTGTTGGCTTGTGATGACCAGCGCGCGCGCCTCGTCCCACAGTAGGTCCTGCGTGCCGTTGCCGTGGTGCACGTCGAAATCGACGACGGCCACGCGATTCAAACCGTGGTGATCCAGCGCGTGTTTCGCCGCCAAAGCAGCGTTGCCGAACAAACAAAATCCCATGGCGGTGCTGGTTTCGGCATGGTGCCCCGGCGGGCGGATCGCACAAAACGCATTCGGCGCCTCGCCACCCATCACCATGTCGACCGCGTGCACAACGGCGCCAGCCGCGCGAAAGGCTGCATCGACCGAGCCGGAGGACATGAAGGTGTCCCCGTCAATCTGTCTGAATCCCTCCGTCGGGCGGGTCGCACGAATGTCGTGCACATAGTCGGCGGGGTGGATGCGCAGAATGTCATCTTCAGCAGCCATGGGGGCCGTGACCCGGTTCAGGTCCAAAGGTTCCAACGCGTGTAGGATATGCTGCAATCGAGCAACCCGTTCGGGATGCCCCTCAGGGGTGACGTGGCCAAGACAATCGGCGTGTGTGATCAAAGCGGTTTTCATGGCGGGCAAGCTATCAATCCGCACGCCGACAGGCAAACGCTCGTTACATGTCAGTTGATCGGTGCAAGCAGCTCTGGCGCAGTGACCAATTGCCGTACACCGTGGCTGTGATCCTCACCAAACACATTTCCCTTTGCCCCCCATTGCTGGACGGATTGGTACGAGACTTTCATGCATTCAGGACGAACACTCCATGTCACTTGCATGGGCGAGCAGATGGCTTGGGTATAGCTTGGTCCGGTGGTCGATCCGGCGAAAACAACAGGGTCCCCGGTGCCAGATGGCAGAGATTTGGGTTGGTGCAACCCGTTGGAGATATTGCCGTCATATGCGAAGTCGCCAAAGTCGGGCGCACCTTCGTCATTCACGACCAGGAAAACCTGACTTTCAACCCGCAAAGCCGGGTTTACGCAGGCGTCCGAGAAGCACGAATTCAAAGTGGGACCGGGAGTGACGTCGCAGGTTGTATAGACCCAATGTACCTCAATCGTGTCGCCGGGCTTTACTCCGTGAAACGCCTCTGATCCGTCAGGCATAGACAATTCGGCTTCGGTCAGGCTGTCGGTTTGGTTGCATTTCCACCCGCCATGTTCCCCAGTGCCGCCTGAAACCGAGAACCCAGGGCCCTTATGTTCGGCATTTGTGTGGGTGTGAATGTCACACAAATTCATCTGATTTGCTTCGGGTGCGCGCGGGAACGTGACACTGTTTGCACCAGCCGCGAGCGCAATGTCGCGAGGGGTCTGGGGACCAAATCCCTGGCACATCTGCGCCTGCGCGGCAGCAGGGATAAGAAAGGCGGTAAAAAAGGCAATTATGCGCATATCGGCGACTCCAATTGAAATGAATTGGAGTCACTCTACCACAGTTTGCGGAGCACGTTCAGCTTGGCTGCATTCTGTGACGGGCCATATTAACTGGATCGATGGTTCGATCAATCGGTGGCCAGCATATACCCCGCACCCCGAACCGTTTGCAGATAACGGGGCTGTTTGGGGTTCGGCTCGATCTTGCGGCGCAGGCGTGTGATCTGGACATCGACAGCGCGTTCTTGCGCCTGTCCTCGATCGCGACCCAGATCCTCGACCAGCTTTGTGCGGCTGACCGGCTCGCCTGGTTGCGCCGAAAAAATCTTCATCAACTGGCTTTCGGTGGCGGTCAAACGTACCAGTTCCTCGCCCTGCCACATCTCACCGCGTTCGATGTCATAACGGATCGGGCCCAGATGCAGCACCTTTGGTGCGGTGTCCTGCGCGGTGGTTTCCGGCATACGCCGCAGGATTGCGTTGATCCTGAGGAGCAACTCCTTGGGCTCGAACGGTTTGGCCAGATAGTCGTCTGCGCCTGCCTCGAGCCCTGCGATCCGGTTTTCGGTTTCTCCCCGCGCGGTCAGCAGCATGATGGGGGTACTGTGAGTTTGACGCAGGGATTTGGTCAGGCTGACCCCATCCTCGCCCGGCATCATCACATCCAAAACGATCAGATCGAAATCCAGCCCCGACAACACCCGCCGCGCATGCGCCGCATCGCGGGCCGCGGTCACCAGGAATCCGTTGCGCATCAGGAATTTCTTGAGCAGATCGCGGATCCGCTCATCGTCGTCGACGATCAAAAGGTGAGCATCAAGTTCACTCATGAGGTACCATCCCGCAACTTTGAATACGCTCGGCGCATATCTGCATCCATCATCGCCTCGAGCACCAGTTTAAACCCGGCGACCGCCTCGGGTCCTGCTTCCTTGTACGCCGCGCGCATCCGCTTGCGCTGGGCGTCCGACAGCGTTGCCTCAAGCGAACGGCCATCTTCAGTCAGGTACAGGTGACGCTCGCGCTTGTCGATCTTGCCGACGCGGCTTTCCACCAGTCCGTCCGTGATCAACGTGCGCAGAACCCGGTTAAGAGACTGTTTCGTGACACCCAGAATGGCCAGCAGATTGTTCACTGTTGTGCCGGGTGCACGGTTGATAAAGTGGATCGCGCGGTGATGCGCACGACCATAAGCCATCTCGGCCAGAATACGGTCTGGATCAGCGGTAAACCCGCGATAGGCAAAGAACATCGCCTCGATCCCCTGCCTGAGCTGTTCGTCGGTCAGAAACAACAAGCCTTCGCTGCCATAGACCGGGGTCGAGCGTCCATCGGACATCCTGAACCTCTTTCTTGCTTTGGCTCACTTTAAGTCAGTCTTATTGACATTCCAATAGTGAACAGCTATCGAGTCGCAGTTTTGGCGTAATATTATGACCGTTTCGGTCGTAAGTTGCGCAATAAGTGCAAAACGGCTCGCTCAGGAGGATGCAGCATGTCGGGTTATGATGATCGCGATGGAGTGATCTGGATGGATGGGGAACTGGTGGATTGGCGCGAGGCCAAGGTCCATGTTCTGACCCACGCAATGCACTATGCCAGCTCGGTTTTTGAAGGTGAGCGGGCATATAACGGCAAGATTTTCAAAAGCCGCGAACATTCCGAGCGTCTGATCGCCTCGGCCGAGGCGCTGGATATGCCGATGCCCTATTCGGTGGATGAGATTGAAGCCGCCAAGGAAGAAACCCTGAAGGCATCCGGCCTGACCGACGCTTACGTCCGTGCTGTTGTTTGGCGCGGGTCGGGCGAAGACATGGGTGTCGCATCCGCCAAGAACCCGGTCCGCATGGCCATCGCCGTTTGGGGCTGGGGCGCCTATTACGGTGACGCCAAGATGCAGGGCGCCAAGCTGGACATCGCGGAATGGAAACGCCCCTCGCCCGAGACCATTCCGGTTCACGCCAAGGCGGCGGGCCTTTACATGATCTGCACCATCTCCAAGCACAAGGCCGAGGCCAAGGGCTGCTCGGATGCGTTGTTCATGGACTGGCGCGGCTATGTGGCCGAGGCAACCGGTGCCAACGTCTTTTTCGTGAAAGATGGCGAGGTTCATACCCCGCTGGCCGATTGCTTCCTCAACGGCATCACCCGTCAAACTGTGATCCAGATGCTCGAAGACAAAGGCATCACTGTCCACGAACGTCGCATCAAGCCCGAAGAGATGGCTGATTTCGAACAGTGCTGGCTGACCGGCACCGCGGCAGAGGTCACTCCGGTTGGTCAGATCGGCGATTACAAATTCGAGGTCGGCGCGCTGACCCGTGAAATCGCGGAAGACTACGAAAAGCTGGTTCGCGCCTAAATCTGGCAAAGCAATCCGATCAAGCCCCTGCATGTGCGGGGGCTTTTTTCGTCGAGGTACCGATCAAACGAAATTCACCCATACTTCCCGACGATCTGCAATAACTTGGGGACGATCTGGTTTCATAAGTTCGAGCGCGTCTTCCTAGCTTGGGGTCACACCAAGTTTGGAAAGGAATTCAAATGTCTCTTCGTTTTTTACCCGCTCGATTCATGCCTACCTGGACTATCTGGTTGCGTTGGCGTTGATGGGCTTACCGTTTCTGCTGGGATTGGGGCAATCCAACCCGCTGGCTTTGTGGTTGTCGGTTGCCACCGGCATGGCCGCTTTGGTCCTGACGGTTTTGACGGATCATCATTTAGGCGTCTGGCGGTTGCTGCCTTACAAATTTCACCTGGCCGTTGACCTGTTTGTCGGTTTGACATTTCTTTTTGCACCCGGCCTGTTCGGCTTTACCGGGCTGGACGCCCTGTTTTATTGGATGAATGGCGCGGCGGTGGTGGCCGTTATCTCGCTCAGCGCGCCCGAGCAGGGCGTTACCGCCTGAGATGACTCCAATGGATGTCACAGTATCATCGTGATACTGTTAGAAAACTGAGCCGCGCCTTTTACAATTGCGCGGCTTTTATCAGCTCACCAATCCCGCGGTCGCACCAAGATCGCAAGACAGGAGAGCCCTATGACCAAGATCCTTCGCCCCCATCGCCGCGCCTTTCTGGCGGGCAGCACCGCCTTTGCCGCCTCGTTGGCCATGCCCGCCATCAGCCGCGCGGCGTCACGTCCTGTGTTCACGCACGGTGTTCAGTCCGGGGACGTCGACACTTCCTCGGGCATGATCTGGACCCGCACGGACCGCCCCTCGCGCGTGATGATGGAGGTGTCGACCACCGAAAGCTTTGCGGACGCCCGCAAGCTGGCACTGATGGATGCCATCCCCACCAGCGACTTGGCTGTCAAACGGCTGGTGGATGGTCTGCCGTCGGATCAGGATATCTTTTACCGCTTCGTCGCCGCCGACTTGAACGACATCAATGTCACGTCCGAGCCCATCGTGGGCCAGTTCCGCACAGCACCCACGTCGCGCCGCAATGTTCGCTTTGCTTGGTCGGGTGACACCGCTGGCCAGGGTTGGGGCATCGACGACGATGGCATGCGCACCTATGCCACCATGGCGCAGCACAAGCCCGATTTCTTTATCCACTCGGGCGACACGGTCTATGCCGATGGTCCGATGCAGGATGAGGTCGAGAAAGACGGGCAGTTGATCTGGAAGAACACCACCCTGATCGACGAGAAACGCAAAGTGGCCGAGACGCTGGATGAATTCCGCGCCCAGTGGAAATACAATCTGATGGACGAGCACGTGCGGGCGATGAACGCTGTCTGCCCAACCTTTTTTCAGTGGGATGACCATGAAGTGGTCAACAACTGGTCAGACGCCAAGGATCTGATCTCGGATGATCGTTATACCGAAAAGTCGGTGCATGTGCTGCAATCGCGTGCTGGTCGTGCGTTCCACGAGATGACCCCGCTGCGGATCACCCCTGCCGAACCGGGCCGTGTTTATCGCAAGATCTCTTACGGGCCGATGCTTGATGTCTTCTTCCTGGATCTGCGCAGCTATCGCGGGCCGAATGGTCCCTCGATGGAGGATGAGATCACCGATCAGGCCCGCATTCTGGGCGCAGAGCAGCTGACTTGGCTCAAGCGTGAATTGGCCGCGTCGCAGGCGACTTGGAAGGTGATCGCGTCCGACATGCCGATCGGCCTGATTGTCTGGGATAACTGGCGCGAACAGGCGGGCGCCGAGGCAATCGCAAACGGGGACAGCGGTCCGGCCAAGGGGCGCGAGTTGGAGATTGCCGATCTGCTGCGGTTCATCAAGACCGGTGGGATCAAGAACACCGTCTGGTTCACGGCCGACGTGCATTATACCGCCGCGCACCATTACGACCCTAACAAAGCGCAATTCCAGGATTTCGAACCATTCTGGGAGTTCGTCTCGGGTCCGCTGCATGCCGGAACTTTTGGCCCCAACAAGCTGGATGGCACATTCGGGCCGGAGGTGAAATTCGTCAAGGCACCTGCCGAGGGACAGGGTGTGAATCTGCCGCCCAGTGAAGGCCTGCAGTTCTTTGGTCTGGTCGATATCGACGGTGCGACCGAACAGATGACGGTTCGCCTGATGGACCGTGCCGACACTGAGTTGTGGTCTGTTACGCTGGACCCAAAAACCGGCGCGATCTAACGGTCATGAAATGGGCGCCCCGGTTCAATTGGTCTGGGGCGCCTACTTCAGCTTTCGATAAGTTTGCCGTTCTTGCTGGACCAGATCAGCAGCACATTGGGAATAGGCCGCGATTTCATTGAGCCCGGGTGGGTTGTTCGTTTCAGACCGGGCCAGTGCTGCGCGGCGTAGCGTCATAAGTTGCGCCCGCTTGCTGTCCAGAAACACCTCTTGAGGGATTAGCTTCTCCAATGGGCTGTCGATGCGGATCACCTCGAAGTACCCGCCAGCCAAGGCCATCATTGCCATCCCGCACGCCGGGGCTTGCGACCCACATTGCGCATTACATAGATTGGCAATCGGACGCGTTTCAGATGCGGTCATGACCCAACCTTGCACCGGCTTGTACCAGCGGTTTGCAGGGGACGCATCGCCAAAGCCAAACCCCAAGGCCAAGAGCCCGGCCATTCCAAGCGTTTCGGCATCACCCGCGTCAATGCCGTCCGTGCGGCCAATAACATGTCGCAGAGCTGCCAGCCCGTCTCCACGCGGTTCCGGCATATCAGACAGATAAGCGACGTAGGGGGCCAATTCGGACAGCAGATGTGGACTGTTTGCCAGCATCTGCCTGTCTTCTGGCGTGCCATAGAGCGAGACAATCCGGCTGGGGTGGTCTGTGGCCTGATGCTCGCCCAATGCAGCAAGTTGCACGATCACTTCGGGATCGGGGTCAGCACTTCGCGCGCGTAAAAGCGCCGCCGCCAATGGATCACCGCTCTGAGCTTCGACCGTCAGCCAGCTGGTCGCAAAAGGCGAAGTTTCGTCCACCTGCCGAAACAAGTCACGCGCCTGCTGTTTGCTCAACGACAAGCGATAGGGCGAGGGGCCTTTGTCTGTCACCTCGATCTGCGCCAACAGCAGGCGCGCGTCGGTGTCGCCGGATTTGGCAAGTTTCGACAGAATTGGCAGGCTTTCGGCGTCGTCGCCGCTTAGCCATAGGTCCACCGCTTCCTGCAAATCCGAACCGGCAGCGGCAAAACCCACACCAAACAGCAGGGCAAGAGAGGCAATGATCTGTTTCATGGCTTGCTCAAACAGTTAGGTGAGGCGATGCTAAACCGCCTTTACCCACAACCACAAGTGGTATTTCGGATCGTTTTGGTCGGATAACAGACCCTAAACCGCATCAAATGACGCGGGTTAGGTCAGAAATCGACGCCACGCTGCGCCTTGATTCCAGCCTTGAAGGGGTGCTTTACCTCGGTCATTTCGGTGACCAGATCGGCATAGTCGCACAAAGCTTCGGGCGCATCACGACCGGTCAGGATCACGCCGGTTTTCTCGGTACGTTTGTCCAGCGCTTCGATCACTTGTTCGACACTCAGATATTCATACCGCAGGGCGATGTTGATCTCGTCCAGCACCACCAGATCGTAGTCCCCGCTGGCGATCAGATCAGCGGCTTTGCCAAAGGCGGCCTGTGCAGCGGCGATATCGCGCTCCTTGTCCTGGGTGTCCCAAGTGAAGCCTTCGCCCATGGTGTGCCAGGTCACTTGACCGTGCTCTTCAAAAAACCGGCGCTCGCCTGTCTTCCACTTACCCTTGATGAACTGAACCACGGCCACCTTCTGGCCCCAGCCCAAGGCGCGAACGACGACGCCAAACGCAGACGAGGACTTGCCCTTGCCCTTGCCAGTGTGGATCAAAACCAGGCCTTGTTCAGGGTCCTGCAGCTGCGAGACCCGTTCTCGGTGCTTGGCCTGCACCTCTTTCATCTTTTCTTTGTGGTTCTCTTCGTCGCTCATGGGAAACCCTTATGTATTGCGCCGCATACCCTAGGGGCTATGGCGCAAAGGTAAAGTCAACTTTTTGGGTCTGTCACCGACCGCGCCTTGCCCCGTTCCAAGCCCAGCTTGTGTTCCCGCCACACGACCAAGGCGTTCGCGGCAATGACCAGCGTGGCACCGGCAATCATCATCCCCGTCGGCAGCTCGCTGAACCAGAAATAGCCGATCAAAACGGCAAAGAGCATTGAGGTGTAATCATACGGCGCCAGCATCGAGGCCGGACCGAAACGATACGAAGATGTCACCAAAATCTGCGCGCACCCCCCGACCAGACCGGCAAGCACAAGCAGAGCCATTTGTTCAGTGGTCGGCATGACCCAACCAAATGGGAGTGTTAGCAGCGACAGAACGGACGCTGTGGCCGAGAAATAGAAGACGATGGCGGCTGTGTGTTCGGTCTGCACCATCTGACGGATATGGATTTGCACAAAAGCCCGCGCAAAGGTCGCAGCCAGCACACAGAGCGCCCCAACAAGGGCCAGATCTTCAGCCTTGGCGTCTCCTCCCAGCCGGGGCCAGAGCATTATGACAACCCCCAGCAGGCCAACTAGTACCGCACCGATGCGAATCATCCGGATGCGTTCGCCCAGAAAGATGGCGGCCAGAACCAGCGTGAAAATTGGAGTAGCAAAGCCGATGGCCGTCACCTCGGGCAGTGGCAGCAGGCCCAGACCGGTAAAGGTAAGCCCCATGGCAGATGTTCCCAGTACGCCGCGCCAGAAATGGTTCATGGGCTTTTTGGCAATCAGCCCGTTGCGCAACTCTCCGCGTGAAATCAGCCAGACGACGATGACCGGGATGGCGAAGAACGAGCGAAAGAACACGGCCTCACCGGCCGGGATGTCCTCGGACAGGTATTTGACCAGTGCGGCCATTGCCGTGAATAGAAAGATCGCGGTGGTCTTGAGGCCGATGGCCAGCAAAGGCCGATGCGATGTTAAGTTTTTTGCCATGGCGCGAACCTGCGCCTTTGTTTGGGAAAGATCAATTGCTTGATTTTCGCCCGTCGGTTCACTCATTGTGCACCCGCAGAAAGAGGAAGAGGCCATGTACGACCGGAACCACCTGATTTCAAAACTCAAAGAGGCTTCTACAGGGCGCGAGGAGGATGTTTTCGCGCATCTGCCAGGCGGCGAAACGGTAAGTTTTGGTGCCTTGTTTGCCGGGGCCGAGCGGATGGCCGCAGCCTTGGTGTCCTGCGGAGTCGAGCCGGGGGACCGGGTCGCTGTTCAGGTCGCCAAAACCATTCAAGCGATTGAGCTTTACCTGGGCACGGTCATGGCAGGCGGTATCTTTCTGCCGCTCAATACGGCCTATACTGGCCCCGAAGTTGCGTATTTCGTTGGCGATGCCAGCCCGCGCGTCGTCGTCTGCGACCCTGATCGGTTGGACGAGATTTCAACCATATCCGGAGAGGCAAAGGTTCTGACACTGAACGCAGCCGGGCAGGGAAGCTTGCGGGATCTGGCTGATGCGCAAGACGGATTCGACGTGGTCGCGCGGGATTCCGGCGATCTGGCTGCGATCCTCTATACCTCTGGCACTACGGGTCGGTCCAAGGGCGCAATGCTGAGCCACGACAACCTTGCTTCGAACTCCGCCGTGCTGCGTGACTACTGGCGGTTCACTGCGGACGACGTGCTGATCCACGCGCTGCCGATCTTTCACACGCACGGACTGTTTGTGGCGACTAACGTGGCGCTGCTGTCGGGCGCGAAGGTGGTGTTTCTACCCGGCTTTGATGCGGATGCAATTCTTGAGGCGATGCCGACCGCGACCGCGCTAATGGGTGTGCCGACCTTTTACACCCGTCTGCTGGCTGATGAGCGCCTGACGCGCGAGCGGGCGGGCAATATGCGGCTCTTCATCTCGGGGTCCGCTCCGTTGCTGGTTGATACACATGAGCAGTGGGAGGCCCGCACGGGCCATCGCATCTTGGAACGCTACGGCATGACCGAAACCAACATGAGCACCTCGAACCCCTATGACGGCGAGCGTCGCGCGGGCACTGTTGGGTTCCCGCTGCCGGGGATCGAAGCGCGCGTGATGGATGAGGGGGCCGAGGTGCCCACAGGCGAGATCGGCGTGTTGGAAGTGCGCGGTGCCAACGTGTTTCAAGGCTATTGGCAGATGCCCGAAAAGACGGCCGAGGAGTTGAAACCGGATGGTTGGTTCATCACCGGTGACATGGCCAAGATTGACGCTGATGGATACGTTACCATCGTGGGCCGCGAGAAAGACTTGATCATTACCGGTGGCTTCAACGTCTATCCTAAAGAGGTCGAAAGCCTGATCGACGACCTGCCCGGCGTTCTGGAAAGCGCCGTCATCGGCGCGCCACATCCCGACTTTGGCGAGGGTGTCGTGGCTATTGTTGTGCCCGAGGGCGATGGAACCTCGGCCCAAGCCATCAGTGGGGCGTTGCAGGGACAGTTGGCCAAGTTCAAGCAGCCCAAGCGCGTGATCGTGTTGGATGCTTTGCCGCGAAACACCATGGGCAAGGTGCAAAAAAAAGCCCTGCGCGAAACCTATGCCGGGATCTTTGCCGATGGATGCGATTAACAACACCTTTGGAACGTCCCCCGCCCATGTGGTCGGAGAGGGCGCTTGGAAATCCTGTTTTGCCGTGACCGAACTGGCCTGTCAGTCGATGGGTGCTGTTGGTGGCGCTGTTGCAGATTTGGTCGAGGCTCTGAACCTTGGTCCAAAATCCGACGTGGCGGTCGACCGTCGGTTGGCGTCGCTCTGGTTCACCTGGTCGATCCACCCGCAAGGCTGGGAAGTGCCACCGTCGTGGGATGCGATCGCGGGTGACTATCAGACCCGCGATGGTTGGATCAAATTGCACACCAACGCCCCTCATCATCGTGCGGCCGCCTTGTCCGTGCTGGAGTGTAAGGCTGACCGGGATGTGGTTGCACAAGCCGTTTCTGGATGGGACGCAAACGCGTTGGAGGCCGCGATTGTTGAGGTTGGCGGTGCCGCTGCTGCCATGCGCAGCCGTGCGGCGTGGCAGGTGCACCCGCAAGGTGTGGCTGTAGCTGCGGAACCTCTGGTGCATTGGGACCAATGTTCTGGCCTGGTTCGCGGGTGGCAGGCAAAGGCGGATCGACCGTTGGCTGGGTTGCGCGTGCTTGACCTGACGCGTGTGTTGGCAGGCCCGGTGGCCACGCGAACGCTGGCGGGTTTTGGGGCTGATGTGCTGCGCGTGGACCCGGCGAGTTGGGGTGAGCCGGGTGTTGTGCCCGATGTAACTCTTGGCAAGCGCTGTTGTCATCTGGATCTGAAAACAGGCTCTGATAAAGAAGTTTTGCACAAACTTCTGACGCAGGCGGATGTATTGGTACATGGCTACAGGCCCGGCGCATTGGACGCGATGATCGGCTCGGACCGTCCTGATAACCTGATCGAAGTTTGCCTGGATGCTTATGGCTGGACAGGCCCTTGGGCCGGGCGACGCGGGTTTGACTCTTTGGTGCAGATGAGCTGCGGCGTTGCCGAGGCCGGTATGGTATGGGCCGGATCGAACAAGCCTCACCCATTACCGGTTCAGGCGCTGGATCACGCGACAGGATACTTTATGGCGGCAGCCGTTGTGTCGGCTTTGACACGCGCTGTTCGGGGCGATGGCATCCACCGCGCGCGGTTGTCTTTGGCACGCACAGCAGAGGTGTTGGCGAAATTAGAGCCTGTTTCTGAGCCAGAAATAACGGGATCAACACCTGCGGATCTGGATGATTGGATCGAAAACTCACCTTGGGGACCGGCCAAGCGATTGAAGCCGGGGATCGAGGTGGTCGGTGCGCCGATGCGGTGGGATCGTCCATCCGCTGAGCTGGGGTCGTCGCCTGCGTCTTGGGGCTAAGTCAGGACACCCAGAAAAACCGACAGAGTGACAAACCCCAAGGCGGTTGCGATCAGCATGGCGATGGAGGCCATGCCCTCGTGCCCAATTTCCTGCGCCAGAACCGAGTAGATGCCGAACATGGGCATGGCGGCGGACAGGATCACGGCTGCGGTCAGCTCGGGCGATAGTGACAGACCCATCGCGGTGACGGCGAGGGCCGCCAATGCGACCAAGCCGGGATGCAGGATCAGTTTACCCAGTGCCACCTGCGCCGCCTTCCAATGGTTGCCCCGCAGCGACAACCCCGCCAGCGATCCGCCGATCACGACCAGCGACAGCGCCGAGGCCGAAGCGGCAAGCATTTGAAACAACTGCGTGACGGGGTCGGGGATTGGGACGCGCGCCACCGATATGGCCAGCCCAAGCAGAAGACCGATCACCATCGGGCGCTTGATGACGCCCCAAAGGATGCCGGTCACGCGTTTTGAGATTGATACCTGTCCCCAACCGCGCGCCAGATCCATCAGGATCAGACAGATCGGGATCAGCAGGATATTTTCCACCAGCATGTTCAGTGCCAGAATCACGCCAGCCAGGTCCGGGAAGGTCAACAACATCACCGGGTAGCCGATGAAGCCCGAGTTAGGGCAGGTTGTGCCCATAACGGCCACCGCGCGGCGTGGCGGTTCCGTCCGGATGGCGGTGAACCACAGGTAACTGATAAGGATCGTCGCTAGTCCACCAAGGGCAAAGACCAGCATGTAACCGGGGTGAAAGACCTCGGCAAAGTCACGGCTGGCCATGGCGTTGAACAAAAGCGCGGGCAGGGCGATGTCCATGACGTATTTGCCCAGTGTGCGCATGTCCGACTGTCCAAACCATCCCAGTTTCACGACCAAGTAGCCAATTGCGATGGCGGCATAGATCGGAAAGGTTATAGCAAGGATATCGGTGCTCAACTGGTCCAGGCCTTGGGTACGGTTGCGCCAATCTCGTCAGCGAAATCATCCAGGAACCGGATCATTAGTGCGGCTCGGGCTTGTGCCAGTTCGCGGCCATTTTCGGTGATCATGCCCTTGGGCAGCGACAGCAACTTAACCCGCCAATGATCGACCGAAAAGCGGATGTCGTTCAGATCGCGGGTTTCGGCAAAGGGATCGGTCGGGTGATACAGCTCCTGCCCCAGGGCACCTGCCACCGCAAAAGTGCGGGCAACCCCAATAGCGCCAAGCGCGTCCAGCCGGTCGGCATCGCGCAGCACCTGCGCCTCAATGGTTTCGGGCGGGATGCCAGCAGAGAAGCTATGTGCCTCGATTGCGTGCTGTGTTGCTTTGACTTCGCTCTCGGATAGCCCCAGATCAGCCAAAATCGGTCCGGCCTCAGTTGCAGCCATGCGCGAGGCTTTGGAGCGGTCGGGGGAATCCTTGGGGAGGTTCACCAGATCGTGCAGGTAAGCCGCGCCAAGGAGAACGGTTTGGTTCGCCTCGGCCGGAGCGATCTTTTGCACATTCAGCCAGACACGGTCGAGATGAGCCAGATCATGGGCGCTGTCGCGGCTCATTCGCTCGGCGACGATGGCGCGCAGCCTTTCGCGCAGCTCAGCTGATTGCGCCACGGTTCTCTCCGATTTGGCCGCGGTGCAGCAGCAAGTGATCCAGAATCACGCAGGCCATCATCGCCTCGCCCACGGGCACTGCGCGGATGCCGACGCAGGGGTCATGGCGGCCCTTGGTTATGATCTCGGTTTCTTCGCCGGACTTGGTGATGGTTTTGCGGGTGGTCAGGATGGACGAGGTTGGTTTAACCGCAAAGCGGACCACAATGTCCTGCCCCGTCGAGATGCCGCCCAAAATGCCGCCCGCGTGGTTCGAGCTGTATTGCGGGCCGTTCTGCCCCATAAAGATTTCGTCTGCATTGGCTTCGCCGGTCAGTTCGGCGGCGGCCATTCCCTCGCCGATCTCGACGCCTTTGACGGCGTTGATCGACATCATCGCGGCGGCCAGATCAGTGTCTAATTTGGCGTAGATGGGCGCACCAAGGCCTGCGGGCACACCGCGGGCCACAACTTCGACCACAGCGCCGACCGAGTTACCGGACTTGCGCAGGTCGTTGAGGTATTCGGCCCACTCGTCCGCTGCTGTCGCGTCGGGGGTCCAGAACGGGTTCTGCTCGATCTGCGACCAGTTAAAGTTTGCACGGTCGATTTTGTTCGGACCGATCTGTGTCATGTAACCGGTGATTTGCACATTGGGCGCGATCTGCTTGATCGCCTCGCGCGCCAACCCTCCGGCAGCTACACGCGATGCGGTTTCGCGCGCCGAGCTGCGCCCACCACCACGATAGTCGCGGATGCCGTATTTCTGCCAATAGGTGATGTCGGCATGACCAGGGCGGAACTTGTCCATGATGTCGCCATAGTCCTTGCTGCGCTGATCGGTGTTTTCGATCATCAGCTGGACCGGCGTGCCGGTGGTCTGCCCTTCGAAGACGCCGGACAGGATCTTGACCTGATCTGGTTCGCGGCGCTGCGTTGTGAACTTGTTCTGACCCGGTTTGCGTTTGTCTAGCCAGTTCTGGATCATCGCCTCGTCGATCGCAACGCCCGGAGGGCAGCCGTCAACCGTGGCACCCAAGGCGGGGCCGTGGCTTTCACCCCAGGTGGTGACGCGGAAAAGGTGTCCAAAGCTGTTCATCGACATGGGGCGTGCTCCTTTGCGACCCCGTGCTTAGCGGGCTGGGCTTTGGGTCTCAAGAGGATTTGCTTTGACGCGGTCGGGGGAGGGGGCGCTGCCCCCGTCGCTTGCGCGACTCCCCCGGAGTATTTTCAAAAGGGTGAAGTGTCAGGCCGCGTTCGCCAATTTGGCGCGGGTCTGGCCGATCATAAGGGCGGCGTTTGCCGCCTCGCGGCCCTTTTCCACAAAATGCGCGCGGTAGATCGCGTTGTGGTGATCGGTTTCCTGATACTGGTGCGGCGTCAGCGAGACTGACAGCACCGGAACGCCGGTGTCCATGCCTGCGCGCATCAGCCCGTCAACCACGGCCTGCGCCACGAAGTCGTGACGATAGATGCCGCCATCTACAACGAAGGCCGCACAGGCAATGGCGGCATATTGACCGGTCTTGGCCAGCTCCTGAGCCAGCAGGGGCATTTCAAACGCGCCGGGGACATCAAAGACGTCAATTTGATCTGCTGGGATCAATTCCTGAAAACCGTCGAGCGCGCGGTCGACGATATCGGCATGCCATTGTGCCTTGATGAAGGCATAGCGGGTGTGTGTCATCGTAATCTCCTTTGGTTCTGACACGTCACCCAAGGCGATCACGAACAGGGCCGGGCCTATCCCCGTCCTGCACGTTCTCTTTCATCCGGACTATGACCGTCGGCTCTGGCATCTCACCAGATCTGCTGACACCCTTGGAAAAGGGCCGCTCGCGGGCTTACGGGTCATGATGCCCGCATACCGCCGGTGGGGAATTTCGCCCCGCCCTGAGAACGACGCAGACCTTGCCAATGGCGCACGGGTTCTGCAAGACCGATTCTGCAAGCCAGAGGGAAAAGTGATGCATCCAAATCCGGTTTTTCGCACCGCTGAACATGAAACCAACCTGCAATTCACCCGCGAGCGGGGATTCGGTGTTCTTGCGGTTTCAGTCGACGGCGCGCCGTTGCTGTCCCATGTGCCGTTTGTTCTGTCGGATGACGGGGCTTGGGCTGATCTGCACCTTGTGCGATCGAACCCGATTGTCAGGGCGCTCAAGCAGCCGCTGCAAACCCGCCTCGCGGTGAGCGGGCCGGATGCCTATGTCTCGCCCGACTGGTACGGAATACCGGATCAGGTGCCCACGTGGAACTACGTTGCGGTGCATCTGATCGGACGGCTTGAACTGCGACCTCAGGAAGAGCTGCGCAGCTTGCTGGATCGCCAGTCAGCCGTGTTCGAGGCGCGTCTTGCCCCGAAACCAGCTTGGACCGCCGACAAGATGGACCCCGAGGCTTTGGGTCGAATGATGCGTCAGATCGTACCGTGCCGTCTGATGATCGAGGACGTTCAAAGTACCTGGAAGTTGAATCAGAACAAAACCACGGACGCGCGACTTGGTGCGGCCAAGGGCATTGAGGCGTCTGGCGTGGGATCAGAGGTTGACGTCTTGGCGCAATGGATGCGGGACGTCGATCACGCCGGTTGAACCTGATCCAGCTGCGCGGCGCGCGCAACATGCTCTGCCACAAAAGCAGGGTCTTGCATGGGCATGAAATGGGACAGGTCCGGGCGATGAACATCCGTCCCGTTTGGCAAGGCGTCAGCCAGTCCAGGCCAAGTTGGTGAACGGGTGAAGTCCGCCAAGCTCTTCAGGTCCATTGTGTGACTGCGCATGACCGTGACCGGGCAAGCGATCTGATCCAACTGATTCAGGATGAACGCGCCGGTCATAGGCAGCATGTACGAGCTCGCCTCGACCTCGGGTGGGCAGGCGAGCGTTAGCCCGTCATCCGACGGCAAAAGCCCGTGTTCGCAGTAATCTTGCAAAGCCTGCGGTGTGAACAGCGAATAGGGGAGGCGGTCGCGGAAACGGTCGACCATCTCTTGGACCGAGGTAAAGTTCCGCTTGCGTTGTGCCGCAGGGTGCTGGGCACCCTTGGGAAACAGGGCTTGGCCGAGGGCATAAATTTCGGGCGGCATGATGACCGGATCAACAAGCACCAGGGCGCGTACGGTTTTCGGTTTTTTAATCGTTGTTTGCGTCAGAACATGGCCGCCAAGGGAATGTCCTATGCAGACCACGTTGGTCAGGTTCAGAGTTTGGATGAATGTGGACAACTCGTCGCCCAACTCGGACCAGTCGGAAAACGGACCTCCGCTGGAATGCCCGTGCCCGTGCAGGTCCACGCAAATAGAATGTGCAGCAGGTAGGTGGCTGATGACCTGATCCCAAACACGTGCGTGAAACCCCGTGGCATGAGCAAAAAGCAGGGTAGGTCCCTGTCCGCGCTTGTCGACGTGCCGTTCAACATAGCTGAGGTCGACATCGCGGATCTGGCAGGTGCCTCGTTGCAAAGTTGATGTTTCGGGCACGCGGGCACCTCGTCAGGTCGATCTAGAACTAAGCCCAAGAGTAGAAGCCTGCCTATCGTCTGCACAAACGCGACGTTGGGGCACGAATGAGTTTTCCTAGCGTGTGCCGATCTGATCCATCGAGATCTGGCGACCAAAGACACGCTCGGCATTGCGAAAGGCGATCTGCTCGGCAATGTCGCGCGGTAGCTGGGCTAGCCAGGCGCGGTTCGATTGAATGATCTCGTCATAATCATCCCATTGACCATTCACCCAGGTGTCGCTGCCCACCATTAGGCGATCCGGGAACGCGAAGATTACCTTTTCCCAATCCGGGTCCAGACCCCGCCCCCAGCCCAGAATCTCATTTTCCCGCAATGAGGTGTCGGCAAGTAGGTCGGGATAGTTGTTCATCAACTCGTAAACCGCCGTTGCGCTGTCCCCTAGACCGGCATGAGCCCAGATGATCTTGACCTTTGAGTCGAGGGAGTAAAGCCAACGAATGGGGTCGGTGCTGGAATGCACATGCAGGTAGATATCGCGCGCGCGGGCCATTTTGATGACAGAACGAAACAGCGGCTCGTCCGAGGTATCAAGGCGGTGAATGTGAAACTCTCCGATTCCTTGGTGCGGATAGCGGGTCAGGCGGTCGGCCAGATAGGCCTCCATATCCGTGGCCTTGGTCCAATTCGATGACCCCGCATTGCCGTGATAGGGGCGCAGTTCGGGAATGATGCGATTGGGGGCATATTCCCACAACATGATGGTGCCCTCGTCCGGAGTGGAAGACACCAGCCCCATTGCCACACCGTTGCGATCCATCATTTCGATGACGCTTTCGACCGGATAGGCGTCCCAGGCAGGTTCCTTGTAGTGGATGTGAGCGTCAAAGATTGGCAAGTCATGCACTGCGTCGCCGATCGGGGTGCGGTCATCTGCCAACACAGCTGTCGTTAGAAGCGATGCTATTAACAGGGCGCTCAAAAGTGTCGGAAATTTTGCCATTCAGGTGACCTCCAATCATACATTGAGCTTATCATGACCCATTTGGACCGCTTTTTGTGAAAGGAAAGCTCCGACGCGCAGAGACCAAGGGTTGATAACGAAAGAAATTGAAACCTTGGCCGTGATGGCTACACATTTGCGCAAGACAATTGGATGGATCAGGGAGCAATCGCCATGAAACTCTACTACAGCCCGACGTCGCCCTATGTGCGCAAAGTCATGGTGCTTTTGCATGAAACCGGCCAGCTGGATGATGTCGAACTGATTGGTGCCAGCGGCACGCCTCTGGACCCGGCTGATCCCTTGATGGGTAAGAATCCCCTGACCAAAGTGCCCGCGCTCGAGCGTCCAGACGGACCGACTCTGTTCGACAGCCGGGTGATTTGCGCGTTTTTGGATGCGCGCGCCCAAGGTGGTTTTTACCCCGACGGCAATGCCCGGTGGGACACGTTGACGCTGGAGGCCCTGGCGGACGGGATATTGGATGCCGCCCTGCTAATTACTTACGAAGGTCGGCTTCGTCCCGAAGGAATGCAATGGGGCAGTTGGGCTGATGCGCAGTGGTTCAAGATCGAACGGGCTTGTGCTGCGTTGAACCAACGTTGGATGGCGCATTTGGCGGGGCCTTTGGACATGGGTCAAATCGCGGTGGCTTGTGCCCTGGGGTATGTGGATTTCCGCCACGATGCGCGCGGATGGCGCAAGGGAAATGATGCCTTGGCCGCATGGTACGCTGGATTCGAATCGCGGCCCAGTTTGGAAGCGACTCGACCACCCGAAGGATGAGAATCGGCTGGAAATTGGAGTTTCGCAGGTGCTGCTGCTTGAAATTATGTGTCCGCACCGCGACATGAAATGCGAATAACTCACTCCTGCGCGCCTATGACCGCTGGACGAACCAATTTCCTGCCGCTAGACACCCGCGATAAGTCACCGCATTCGTGTGGTGCTGATGCATGTTTGCCCGTTCGCCGGGCGCTGGAATCGGAGAAAACCTCGTGTCCCACGCAGAAGACCACGAAGGCACCCGCAGAGATTTCCTCTACTACGCCACCGCTGGCGCAGGTGCTGTAACCGCAGGGGCTGCCGTTTGGCCTCTGGTCAACCAAATGAACCCGTCGGCGGACGTTCAGGCGCTGTCCTCGATTCGCGTGGACGTGAGCGGTGTCGAGGTTGGCACTCAAATCAGTGTTAAGTTTCTGGGCAAGCCGGTGTTCATTCGCCGCCGCACTCAGGAAGAGATCGACGAGGCACGTGCCGTTGACCTGGCCGACCTGATCGACAACGACGATCGCAACGCCAACAAGCCTGGTCTGGACGCATCGGATGAAAACCGCGCGATGGACGAAGCTGGCGAATGGCTGGTGATGATGGGTGTTTGTACCCACCTGGGCTGTGTGCCTTTGGGTGACGGCGCAGGCGAGTTCCACGGTTGGTTCTGCCCCTGCCACGGTTCGCACTATGACACCTCGGGCCGTATCCGTAAGGGTCCCGCGCCTGAAAACCTGCCGGTTCCGATCGCCGAATTCGTCGACGCAACCACACTCAAGCTCGGTTAAGGAGGCTCTTACATGTCCGGAATTCCGCACGATCATTACGAGCCGAAGAGCAATGGCGAAAAGTGGCTGCACAGCCGCCTGCCCATCGTCGGCCTGATTTACGACACCATCATGATCCCCACCCCCAAGAACCTGAACTGGTGGTGGATCTGGGGCATCGTCCTGGCGTTCTGCCTGGTGCTGCAGATTGTCACCGGTATCGTTCTGGTGATGCACTATACCCCGCACGTTGACCTGGCGTTTGCCAGCGTCGAGCACATCATGCGCAACGTGAATGGTGGTTACATGATCCGCTATATTCACATGAACGGCGCTTCGCTGTTCTTTGTCGCGGTCTACATCCACATGTTCCGTGGCCTGTTCTATGGCTCCTACAAGGCGCCGCGTGAAATCACGTGGATCATCGGCATGCTGATCTTTGTCCTGATGATGGGCACCGGTTTCATGGGCTATGTTTTGCCCTGGGGTCAGATGTCGTTCTGGGGCGCAACCGTGATCACCGGCCTGTTTGGCGCGATCCCGTTCATCGGCGAGCCGATCCAGACCCTGCTGCTGGGTGGTCCGGCCGTGGACAACGCGACTCTGAACCGCTTCTTCTCGCTGCACTATCTGCTGCCGTTCGTGATTGCGGCGCTGGTGATCGTGCACATCTGGGCATTCCACACCACGGGCAACAACAACCCCACCGGTGTTGAAGTGCGCCGCACTTCGAAAGAAGATGTCAAGAAAGACACCCTGCCGTTCTGGCCGTACTTCGTGATCAAGGATTTCCTGGGTCTTGCGGTTGTTCTGGTGATCTTCTGGGCCATCGTCGGCTTCATGCCGAACTACCTGGGTCACCCCGACAACTACATCGAAGCCAACGCTCTGGTGACACCTGCACACATCGTGCCCGAATGGTACTTCCTGCCGTTCTACGCGATCCTGCGCGCGTTTACCGCCGACGTTTGGCTGGTGCAGTTGGTCAGCTTTGTGACCGGTGGCATCATCGACGCCAAGTTCTTTGGTGTGATCGCGATGTTTGGTGCGATTGCCGTGATGGCGCTGGCACCTTGGCTGGACACTTCGAACGTGCGTTCGGGTCAGTATCGCCCGATGTTCAAGTGGTGGTTCTACCTGCTGATCGTGGACTTCTTTGTCCTGATGTGGCTGGGTGCCATGCCCGCCGAAGAACCCTATGCGTCCTTCTCACTGATCGGTTCGGCTTACTGGTTCGCCTACTTCCTGGTCATTCTGCCCTTGCTGGGCGTGATCGAGAAACCGCTGCCGCAGCCGGAAACCATCGAAGAAGACTTCAACGCGCATTATGGCAAGGCTGACGCCGACGCCACGCCAGCCGAATAAGAGGGACCGAAACCCATGTTCAAGAAACTTGTACTAGGTGCCGCTCTGGCCTTTGCCCCTGTCGCAGCAATTGCGGCAGGTGGCGGCGACCAGCACATCGAGGACTTTGCGTTCTCGTTCGAAGGTCCCTTTGGCACATTCGACCAAAACCAACTGCAGCGCGGTCTGCAGATCTACACTGAGGTTTGCGCAGCCTGCCACGGCCTGCAGTACGTCCCCTTGCGGACCCTGTCGGACGAAGACGGCCCCGGCATCCCCGAGGATCAGGTGCGTGCTTACGCGGCTGACAACTTCTCGGTCTACGACGAAGAGCTGGACGATGACCGCCCTGCGATCCCATCGGACCACTTCCCAGCTAACACCAATGCTGGTGCACCTGACCTGAGCCTGATGGCCAAGGCGCGTGCCGGTTTCCACGGCCCCTATGGCCTGGGTATCAACCAGCTGGTCAAAGGTATGGGTGGCGCGGAGTACATCGCCTCGCTGCTGTCCGGTTACACTGGCAAGGAAAAAGAAGAAGCAGGCACCATCCTGTACGAAAACACCGCCTTCCCGGGTGGCTGGATTTCGATGGCGCCGCCGCTGTCGGACGAGCAGGTGGAATTCATCGATGGCCACGCCAACGATGTGGTTGCGATGTCCGAAGACGTCTCGGCCTTCCTGATGTGGACGGCTGAGCCAAAGATGATGGCCCGCAAACAGGCCGGTTTTGTTGGTGTGCTGTTCCTGACCTTGCTGTCGGTTCTGCTCTACCTGACCAACAAGCGCCTGTGGGCTCCGGTCAAAGGCAAGAAGAAAGCCTGATCCGGATCAAAGCTCTGGTAATTGAAACCCCCGGCCCGCAAGGTGCCGGGGGTTTTTTTGTTTTGTGGGGTCTGGAATGCCTCTTGTTGTCCGTGGTTTGTTGAACGTGGTCGTGCAGCTGACCGTGCTGTTCGTCGCCCTGATCGGCACGGCAGCGTCAGTCAGCGGGTCATGGATGTGGCCACGAGGGATCGAACTGATCGTGACCTATGGCGCACTTGTCAGCGCTGCAACGGTGATGTTGGCATGGTGGGCTCCAAAGAGCCTCGAGGCGCGCCTGACGCCCCCTTTCAGCGCGGCCCAGCCAACACAGGACTTCTGGGCGACGGTGGCTATCCTCGTTACCCTACTGGTGTCGGTTGTCTTTGTGCCGATCGATGTGTTTGCCTGGCACCTGTTGCCACCGCCTGTACCGTGGGTTGCGTCAATTGGCGGGTGGGTTGCCTTGGTAGGCTTTGCCTTGATCATTTGGGTGATCTTCGCGAACCAGTTTGCAATCCTGAACGTCGAAGACCAATCAAGTTCAGGGCAAAATGTGGTGGATGTTGGCCCTTACGCCTTCGTTCGCCACCCGATGTATCTGTCGGCGTTGATCATGCAGTCGGGGGCGGGCGTCTGGCTTGGCTCAACGGCCAGCCTGATCATGCTGGGTCCGGTGTTTGCAGCCTTGTCGCTGCGAGTAGCCATCGAAGAGCGTGTGTTGCTGGACACCTTGCCAGGCTATGCGGCGTATTGCGAAACGCGCCGGTTTCGCATCCTGCCGGGTGTCTGGTAGGTCTCAGGCGACTAGCTGCACGCCATCTATGCCAATCACAGGCGCTCGCACGATTTGCCCTTCGATCTGGGCAGTATCAAAGCGGACTTCGGTGAATTGTTCGGTCCGGCCCATGTGAGGGTTTTCCATCAGGATATGGTGGGTTTTACCGACCTGTGCCTGTAGGTGTTGAGCAACCTGAGCGTCCCCGGCAGCGCGCAGGCGGGCTGCACGGTCCTTGATGACCTTGCCATTTACCTGGTTGGGGATCTTGGCCGCAGGCGTGCCTTCGCGCTTGGAATAGGGGAAGACATGCAGCCATGTCAGGTCGCAATCGCTCACCAGTTTCAGCGAGTTCTCGAAATGCGCCTCCGTCTCAGTCGGGAAGCCGGCGATGATGTCGGCGCCAAAGGTCATTTCAGGGCGCAGCTTCTTCGCTTCTTCAGTGAACCGGATCGCATCGTCACGCAAATGACGACGCTTCATTCGCTTCAGAATCAGATCGTCACCATGTTGCAGTGACAGATGCAGATGCGGCATCAGGCGCGGTTCGGTGGCGATGGCTTGCATCAGGTTCTCGTCCACCTCGATCGAATCGATCGAGCTGATCCGCAGGCGTGGCAGATCCGGCACCAGTTTCAGGATGCGCATCACCAGATCACCCAGCTTTGGCTCGGCGGGCAGATCAGCACCCCAAGAGGTCAGGTCAACGCCAGTCAACACAACCTCGTTATAGCCCCGGTCCACCAGCCGCTTGATCTGATCCACCACAACGCCCGCAGGCACGCTGCGTGAGTTACCGCGGCCATACGGGATGATGCAGAAGGTGCAGCGGTGGTCACAGCCGTTCTGGACTTGCACGTAGGCGCGCGAGCGGGTGCCAAAGCCGTCGATCAGGTGACCGGCGGTCTCGGTGACGGACATGATGTCGTCGACCTGAACCGTCTCGGTCTCGCCGATGAAATCAGCGGCCATCCCTTTCCAGGTGTCGGGCTGCATCTTTTCGGTGTTGCCGATGACGGCGTCCACCTCTTCCATCGCAGAAAAAGTCTGAGGCTCGGTTTGCGCCGCGCAGCCGGTGACGATCAGCCGGGCGTCCGGGTTTTCCCGCCGCAGTTTTCGAATCTCTTGGCGCGCTTTGCGCACGGCCTCGGCCGTCACGGCGCAGGTATTCACGATCACCGCATCTTTCAGACCTGCCTGCTGCGACAGCTCTTTCATCGCCTCGGTTTCATAGGCGTTCAGGCGGCAGCCGAGTGTGGTGAATTTGGGCGCGCTCATGCGAGGCTCTCCAGAAATTCACGGGTGAAGGTGCCGGTAAAGACATGCATCGTCGGTCCTGTCATCCAGACCCCGTCGTCCCGCCAGTCGACATGCAGCGTGCCGCCATCCAGGTCAATGCGCACGCTGCGCCCCGTCAGGCCGCGTCGGGCCGCTGCAACAGCCGTGGCACAGGACGACGACCCCGAGGCTAGCGTAATGCCCACCCCGCGCTCCCAGACGCGCATACGGATGTGATCGGGGCCCACGATCTGCGCCACCTGCACGTTGGTGCGTTCGGGGTACAGTGGGTGGTGCTCATGCGCCGAACCAAAGGCGGTCAGATCGACAGCCTCGGCGTCGTCGACAAAAAACGTGCAATGCGGATTGCCCATGCCGGTCGCGGTCGGTTCCCCGTCGATGGGCAGACGAAGGGTGTCCATCTCATGCGCCAACGGCACTTCATGCCACTCCAGCTGCGGATGCCCCATGTTTACGGACGTCAGTCCATCACCAGCTTCACGCGCCCACAGATCGCCGCGATCCGTGGTCAGGTGCAGCTTGGTCTTGCCGCTTTCATCCATCAGGTGTCGCGCGATACAGCGGGTGGCGTTACCACACGCGGCCGAGGTCGAACCATCGGCGTTGTAGAACACCAGATGCGCGTCGCCAGCGCCGTTCTCGATCACCGCAAGTTGGTCGAACCCGACGCCGAACTGACGATGCGCGATTCCTTTTGCCATAGCCGGCGTGATGACGATGTCGCCTGAGCGCGCGTCCACAACGACAAAGTCGTTGCCCAGCCCGTGCATCTTCATAAAGGGCAAATTGCTGTCGGTGTTCTGTTGCATGGCGGGCATATAACTGTGGTCTCCGGATGAATCCAGAGTTGAGGCAAGATTCTGGAAAAAAGGGGTTGACCCCCCCGCGCCCTCTCCCTAATTAGGCCGCCTATCGGGTCGCCGGAAACGCCGGAAACAAAGCGACACGATGCGCAAAATAAGGCCTTGAACCTACCTGGTAAAATGTCTTAGAGAGCGCCACGGATCGAAGAGATCCAGAAGAAAAGAGTGGGCCGTTAGCTCAGTTGGTAGAGCAACTGACTTTTAATCAGTGGGTCGCAGGTTCGAATCCTGCACGGCTCACCACTTCTTTCTCAGCCGAACAACATGGCACTACACTGAACCGCTGATCTAGCGCCATGGTGTTTGTGTGCGGTTTCCCTTTCCACAAGACCAATCGGCTTCTGGCGGCGTTCGCGTTTTCTCTCATTGGGTTTCTGCGCACGGACTGATTCCCGAACGGACATCCATGCATTGGTGGTAAATCGCAGGTATTGGGGGTGAGTTATCGGGGTGTCTGCCTGTGTACAGATCGCAGTGGTTCATGGGTGCGGTAGAAGACGCCGATCAGTATCCGCGTGTATGCGGTTTTCTCTAGTAGTGATTTTGAGAAATGGTGCCCAGGAGAGGACTCGAACCTCCACGTCCATACGGACACTAGCACCTGAAGCTAGCGCGTCTACCAATTCCGCCACCTGGGCCGGTGTCGTGGGGCGGGATTTACGCTTAGCTGCGGGAGGCGTCAACCGGATTTTTGAACTTTGTGAAACTTTTTTGATCGCCCTGCCAAAGAGCATCCGGATGCCGTAGACAACATCGCTGGAATTGCTGGCAACGCGTCCCTTTGCGGCATATTAGAACCTTGTTTGCGAAGGCTTGGGGCGGTACATCGAACTGTGTCTCAGTCAACAGGAGCCTCTCATGTCGAAAATGGTCACCATTTATGGCGGGTCTGGATTCGTCGGTCGTTATATTGCACGGCGCATGGCCAATGAGGGGTGGCGTGTTCGCGTCGCAGTTCGGCGCCCGAATGAAGCGATGTATGTCAAAACCTATGGCGTCGTCGGCCAGGTCGAACCCATTTTGTGCAACATCCGTGATGACGCCTCGGTCGCCTTGGCCATGAAAGGTG
The DNA here is from genome assembly GCF_900302455.1 of Falsiruegeria mediterranea M17. Classification (GTDB taxonomy): domain Bacteria; phylum Pseudomonadota; class Alphaproteobacteria; order Rhodobacterales; family Rhodobacteraceae; genus Falsiruegeria; species Falsiruegeria mediterranea. The sequence continues at coordinate 413,033 of NZ_ONZG01000001.1, read as the reverse complement.
CGGATGCGGTCGTCAATTGCGTGGGTGTCTTGAACGAGGTGAGCAAAAACACGTTCGACGCGGTTCAGGCCGACGGGGCCGGGCGAGTGGCCCGTTTGGCTGCAGCCGAAGGGATCGAGCGAATGGTTCATGTTTCGGCCATTGGGGCCGATGCGGAATCGAACAGCGAATATGCGCAGACCAAAGCCGCCGGTGAGGCAGCCGTTCTGGAGCATATGCCCAATGCGATGATTCTGCGTCCATCGGTGGTTTTTGGAACCGAGGATCAGTTCTTTAACCGCTTTGCTGGCATGACGCGTCTGAGCCCGTTTCTGCCGTTGGTCGGCGCTGAGACCAAGTTTCAGCCCGTCTTTGTGGATGATGTGGCTAAGGCCGCAGTCAAGGGTGTGTTGGGTGAAGCTGAAGGCGGTGTTTATGAGCTGGGTGGCCCTGAGGTTGCCAGCTTCCGTGACTTGATGAAGGTGATGCTGGACGTGATCCACCGGCGCCGTGTGATCCTGGGCATGCCGATGTTTGCAGCCCGGATCATGGCCGGTGTGCTGGACATCGTGAAGTTTGTCTCTTTCCAGTTGTTCCCCAATAACATCTTGACCCGTGATCAGGTGCGCAATTTGGGGCGCGACAATGTTGTTGCTGAGGACGCCAAAGGCTTTGAAGATCTGGGGATTGAACCTGCGACCTTGGAATCGGTGTTGCCTGACTACCTGTGGAAATTCCGTCCCTCGGGGCAGTACGACGCCATCAAGGATTCGGCCAAGAACCTGCGGGCCTGATCAGGCGTAGGCGTAGACCAACAACACAATACCCAGGATCACCCTGTAGATGACATACGGGGTGAAACTGATGCTGCGCAGCAATCGCATCATCAGGCTGAGCGCCAGCAAGGCCGAGACAAAAGCCATGGCAGCGGCAATCGCTCCGTCCCGCGCCACGGCAGCGTCGGCTTGAATCGCAACCTCAGTGCCCAGCAGTGTGCCAGAAGCAATGATGGTGGGAATGGACATCAGCATGGCGATGCGGGCACCGTCTTCGCGGTTGTAGCCCAAGCGGCGTGCTCCGGTGATCGTGATACCCGAGCGTGAGGTGCCGGGGATCAGTGCGATGGCTTGCCAGAAGCCCATCAGAATCGCATCCTTTACGCCCCAGTCCTGGGCTGTCTTGGTCTCTTTCCCGGTTTGGTCAGCCCAGTAGAGGACAAGGCCAAAGATCAGCATGGTCCAGCCGATAACGGCGACCGAGCGGAGCGAGGCGCTGAGGCCGGTGACATGCAGGAAAAGGCCAAACAGGACAGTGGGGATTGTCGCGATGATCAGCCCGGCGGCCAAACGCGATCCTTCTGTGTCGATGCGTCCAGTCAGGGCGCGGGGTAAGCCCAGAAGACCCAGTTTTACATCTGACCAGAAGTAGAGAACGACCGCGCCCAAGGTGCCGATGTGGACCGCCACGTCGATCACCTGACCTTGGTCCTCCAGGCCGGTCAGTCCCGGCAAGAGAATCAGGTGACCTGAAGAAGATACAGGCAGGAATTCGGTGATTCCCTGAATCAGCGCGATGAGAAGTAGTTGAAACAGAGGCATTTTTGGAAACTCGTTTCAGGCGACGTTGGTTTGAGAGTGGGTATAAGTTCTTTGGTTCAAAAAGAAAGTCGATAATAAGGTCCGACTCGGACCTAAAGTCTTGCCTTTTTTGTTCTGGAATTCTAAACCGATGCCAGAAATCTAGAAAAAAGGTCAGCATAGTTGACTTTTAATGTCGCCGAGCGTCCTGTAGACAATCGCGACGTAGCCAATTCATGGAGTTTGACCCGTGGCCAAGCAACCGATGCTAAAATTTGTCCAGATCGATCGCGACATGCCTGCAAAGCGTGACGCTACTGTACGCAGGGAAGATTTCGACGAAATTTATGCCGAGTACGCTGCGGCCAAGGCCGAGGAGCAGGCGAGCCGGTGCAGCCAATGTGGTGTTCCCTATTGTCAGTCGCACTGCCCGCTGCACAACAATATCCCCGATTGGCTGCACCTGACCGCAACCGGTCGCCTGGAAGAGGCCTATGCCACCAGCCAGGCCACCAACACCTTCCCCGAGATCTGTGGCCGCATCTGTCCGCAGGACCGTCTGTGCGAAGGCAACTGTGTGATTGAACAGTCCGGCCACGGTACAGTGACCATCGGATCTGTCGAGAAATACATCACCGACACCGCCTGGGACAAAGGCTGGGTTCTACCCAATGCCCCCTCACGGGAACGCAGCGAAAGCGTCGGTATCATCGGCGCTGGCCCCGGCGGTTTGGCAGCGGCGGACATGCTGCGCAAAGCCGGTGTACAGGTCACGGTTTATGACCGCTATGACCGCGCGGGCGGGTTGCTGATGTACGGCATTCCGGGCTTCAAGCTGGAAAAAGATGTGGTTCAGCGCCGCAACGATCTGCTCGCAGATGGTGGCGTGACGTTTGAACTGAACTGCGATGTCGATGCCGCCAAATTTGCCGAGATCCGCGAGCAGCACAACGCAGTGGTTATCGCGACAGGCGTCTATAAATCGCGCGATCTGGCCATGCCGGGCAGGGGTTTGGCAGGGATTGAGAAGGCGATTGATTTCCTGACTGCGTCCAACCGCAAAAGCTTTGGTGACGCGGTTGAAGAGTTCGACAATGGTCGCCTGAATGCTGAAGGTAAGAAGGTTGTTGTGATCGGCGGTGGTGATACCGCGATGGACTGTGTGCGCACCTCGATCCGACAGGGCGCGACGTCTGTTAAGTGTCTCTATCGTCGTGACCGCGCCAACATGCCGGGCTCGATGCGTGAAACGCAGAACGCCGAAGAAGAAGGCGTGATCTTTGAGTGGTTGAGTGCGCCCAAAGGGTTCACCGGCGACGACACAGTCAACGGTGTACTGGTGCAAAAGATGCGCCTGGGTCAGCCGGATGCATCCGGTCGCCAAGCGCCCGAGGTGATCGAAGGCGCGGATTACGTCGAAGAGGCCGATCTGGTCATCAAGGCGCTGGGGTTCGAGCCCGAAGATCTGCCGACCCTCTTTGGTCAGCCCGACCTGCCGGTGACCCGTTGGGGCACTGTCAAGGCGGCGTTCCAGAGCGGCGAGACCGAGATGGAAGGTGTCTATGCCGTGGGCGATATCGTGCGCGGTGCGAGCTTGGTGGTTTGGGCGATCAAGGACGGCCGCGACTGTGCCGAAGCGATCCTGAAAAAGCTGGATGCTGCACCTGCAATCGCCGCCGAATAAGGGCCAAAAATCGCCTGTGACATGCGTGCACCAAGCGTGCACTACCCGTACACCGCCGTCGCATACATCTGATGCGGCACTGCAGCCAAAGGGTCACAATCCGTGACCCATAAGCCGAAGGACAGGAAAATGATTGCACGATGGACTGCTGCTCTGACCCTGAGCGTGTTTGGCGGAATGGCTGTGGCCCAGGAGATTTCCGAAGTGCCGGCGGGTTGCACAGCGCTGGCGACTGTGCACAAGAACGAGTGTCGCACGTCGACCCTGTTGATGTGCGGCAAAGATCGCCAAGTTCTGACGTTTGCCAATGGTCGTCCAGATATCGTGCATTTCTATGACGGTGATTGGGGGTTGGGCGGATTTCTGTATCAGGCCAACGCACAAACCCGGTTTGATCGTGATCCGGATGCGGGTGAGTGGCTGAACCTCGGCGATCTTGTCGCCGACAGTCAGGACATTGAGGATGGTATCCTGCTGTTTTCGACCCGTGTGGTGAAGAACCGCGAGTTCATGGTTCAGGGCGCGTACACCCTGAGCGATGAGGTGGTCGAGTTGAGCGGGCATGCGTTTCGCAAGGGTACGTTGCATCGCGAGTTGCAGCGCGAGGGCATCGACAGCAGCTGGCTGGGGTTCGACATCGACATTTATGTGTCCGACGCGCTGGGCCTGTTTGTTGAGGGCAGCCTGACCAGCCACGCGCGCGACCGCGACTCGTTCACCACCGATCACACCCCGCGTGCGATCCGGTTCGAAGGCGAGCCCGGATTTCTGGCAACGCGGTCCGATTTTGGCTGCGACGGGTAAGGGGCGCGATATGACCGAACTGAACGGACAATGCATGTGTGGCGCCGTAAGTGTCACGGCAACCCCGGCAAAGCCCGCGATTGGTGCGTGCCATTGTGACATGTGCCGCCGCTGGACCAGCTCGGCTTTGATGACGTTTCAGGCCGAGCCGGGCTATGCCGCGCTGGGCCCGGTCAAGACATTTGTGTCGTCCGATTGGGCCGAGCGCGCGTTCTGCGAGGAATGCGGATCGGCGCTGTGGTACCGGATGACCGCGCCGGGGCCGATGCACGGCCAGACCCAGATGGCGGCCGGACTTTTTGAGAATGCAGGCGGCAGCAAGCTGAGCCTGGAACTGTTTATCGACAAGAAACCCGAGGGTTATGCATTTGCAGGGGATCGCAAGCAGATCACCGAGGCCGAGATGATGGCCATGTATGCCCCGTCGGAAGAAGGAGACAACCAATGACCAAATATGATGCCGATTGGGTGCGCGCCGAAGAGGCCAAGCGTCAGTGGATGGCCGAGAATGGCCTGTATTCCGAGGAAGAGGAGCACTCGTCCTGCGGTGTGGGCCTTGTGGTGTCCGTTGATGGCAAGAAAAGCCGCAAGGTGGTTGAGGCCGGGATCGACGCGCTGAAAGCGATCTGGCACCGCGGCGCTGTGGATGCCGATGGCAAGACCGGCGACGGCGCGGGCATTCACGTTCAGATCCCGGTGATGTTCTTTTATGATCAGATCCGCCGCACCGGCCATGAACCCCGCATGGACGAGCTGATGGCCGTGGGTCAGGTGTTCCTGCCGCGTACCGACTTTGGCGCGCAGGAAACCTGCCGGACCATTGTTGAAACCGAAGTTCTGAAGATGGGCTATTATATCTATGGCTGGCGTCATGTGCCGGTGGATGTGACCTGCCTGGGGGAAAAGGCCAACGCGACCCGCCCCGAGATTGAGCAGATCCTAATCTCGAATTCCAAGGGTGTCGATGAAGAGACCTTTGAGCGTGAACTGTATGTGATCCGCCGTCGGATCGAAAAGGCGGCCTCGGCTGCGAGTGTGACGGGGTTGTATATTGCGTCGCTGTCGTGCCGGTCGATCATTTACAAGGGCATGATGCTGGCCGAGCAGGTTGCCGTGTTCTACCCCGACCTGGTGGACGAGCGGTTTGAGTCTGCCTTTGCCCTGTATCACCAGCGCTATTCGACCAACACCTTCCCGCAGTGGTGGCTGGCACAGCCGTTCCGCATGTTGGCGCATAACGGCGAGATCAACACGCTGCGCGGCAACCTCAATTGGATGAAGAGCCACGAGATCCGGATGGCGTCGTCCTTTTTTGGCGAGATGGCCGAGGACATCAAGCCGATCGTTTCAGGCGGGTCGTCGGATTCCGCCGCGCTGGATGCGGTGTTTGAGGTTTTGGTGCGTGCGGGCCGCAATGCGCCGATGGCCAAGACGATGCTGGTGCCAGAATCGTGGTCCAAGCAGGCGGTGGATCTGCCGCAGCCGTGGATCGACATGTATTCCTATTGTAACTCGGTGATGGAGCCGTGGGACGGCCCGGCTGCGCTGGCGATGACCGATGGTCGCTGGGTCTGCGCGGGTCTGGACCGCAACGGTCTGCGCCCGATGCGGTACGTAGTGACCGGTGACGGGCTGCTGATCGCGGGGTCCGAGGCGGGCATGGTGCCGATCAACGAGGCCAATGTTGTGGAAAAAGGCGCGCTGGGTCCGGGGCAGATGATCGCTGTGGATATGGCCGAGGGCAAATTGTTCCACGACACCGAGATCAAGGATACGCTGGCGGGCAGCCGTCCGTTTGGTGAATGGGTCGGCAAGATCGTCAACCTTGAGGACAAGCTGAAGGGCGTGACCGAGGCTGCGATGTTCAGCGGTGAAGAACTGCGCAAGCGGCAGATCGCGGCTGGTTATAGCATCGAAGAGCTGGAGCAGATCCTGGCGCCGATGGCTGAGGACGGCAAAGAGTCTCTAGCCTCGATGGGGGATGACACCCCGTCGGCGGTTCTGTCCAAGATGTACCGCCCGCTGAGCCACTTCTTCCGCCAGAACTTCTCTCAGGTGACGAACCCGCCGATCGACTCGTTGCGCGAGTTCCGGGTGATGTCGTTGAAGACACGGTTCGGGAACCTCAAGAACGTGCTGGACGAAGACAGCAGCCAGACTGAGATCGTGGTGCTGGAAAGCCCGTTCATCGGCAACGCCCAGTGGGAAAACCTGGTCGAAGGGTTTGATGCTGCGCTGGTTGAAATCGACTGTTCGTTCGAAGCCGGTCAAGGCGCGCTGAATGCTGCGCTGGCGCGGATCCGGGCCGAAGCAGAAGAGGCTGTGCGTTCGGGCGCGGGGCACATCGTTCTGACAGATCAGCATTCAAACGCCGAAAAGGTGGCGATGCCGATGATCTTGGCGACATCCGCCGTGCACAGCCACCTGACGCGCAAAGGTTTGCGGACCTTCTGCTCGCTCAATGTGCGCGCAGCCGAATGCATCGACCCGCATTACTTTGCGGTGTTGATCGGCTGCGGTGCGACCGTGGTAAACGCCTATCTGGCCGAAGACTCCATCGCTGACCGCATCGAGCGTGGTTTGCTGGACGGTTCGTTGACCGAGAACATCGCGCGGTATCGTGAAGCCATTGACCAGGGTCTGCTCAAGATCATGGCCAAGATGGGCATTTCGGTGATTTCATCTTATCGCGGTGGCCTGAACTTTGAGGCCGTGGGCCTGTCTCGTGCGATGGTTGCCGAGTTCTTCCCTGGCATGACCAGCCGCATCTCGGGCATCGGTGTGACAGGTATCCAGACCAAGGCAGAAGAGGTTCACGCCAAGGGCTGGGGTGAAGTTGCCAACGTTCTGCCCATCGGTGGCTTCTATAAGGCCCGCAAATCGGGTGAGACGCATGCCTGGGAAGCAACCAGCATGCACATGATGCAGATGGCGTGTAACAAAGCGTCGTTCGAGCTGTGGAAGCAGTATTCGGCCAAGATGCAAAGCAATCCGCCGATCCACCTGCGCGACCTGATGGATTTCAAACCGCTGGGCAAGGCGATTCCGCTGGAAGAGGTTGAGTCCATCACCTCGATCCGTAAGCGGTTTGTGACGCCGGGCATGTCGCTGGGGGCGCTGAGCCCTGAGGCACACAAGACGCTGAACGTGGCGATGAACCGGATTGGGGCCAAGTCGGATTCGGGTGAAGGCGGCGAAGATCCCGCACACTTTGTGCCCGAACCCAATGGCGACAACCCGTCGGCCAAGATCAAACAAGTGGCTTCGGGCCGTTTTGGTGTGACTGCGGAATACCTGAACCAGTGTGAAGAGCTGGAAATCAAGGTGGCCCAGGGTGCGAAACCCGGTGAGGGTGGCCAGTTGCCGGGCATGAAGGTCACCGACCTGATTGCGCGTCTGCGCCATTCGACCAAGGGTGTGACCCTGATCTCGCCGCCGCCGCACCACGATATCTATTCGATCGAGGATCTGGCGCAGCTGATCTATGACCTGAAACAGATCAACCCGCGCTGCAAGGTGACGGTGAAGCTGGTGGCGTCTTCGGGCGTTGGCACGATTGCTGCTGGTGTGGCCAAGGCCAAGGCGGACGTGATCCTGATTTCGGGCCACAACGGGGGCACCGGTGCCTCACCCGCGACCTCAATCAAGTACGCCGGTTTGCCGTGGGAGATGGGCCTGACCGAGGCGCATCAGGTTCTGGCGATGAACAACTTGCGCGAGCGGGTCACGCTGCGAACCGATGGTGGTCTGCGCACAGGGCGCGACATCGTGATTGCGGCAATGCTGGGGGCCGAGGAATACGGTATCGGCACCGCGGCGCTGATCGCGATGGGCTGTATCATGGTGCGTCAGTGCCAGAGCAACACCTGCCCGGTTGGGGTCTGTACGCAGGATGAAAGCCTGCGCGCCAAGTTCACCGGCAACGCGGACAAGGTGGTGAACCTGATCACCTTCTACGCGCAGGAAGTGCGTGAGGTTCTGGCCTCGATCGGCGCGCGGTCGATTGAAGAGGTGATTGGGCGTGCGGATCTGCTGGCGCAGGTCAGCCGTGGTTCGGCGCATCTGGATGACCTGGACCTGAACCCGCTGCTGATCACTGTCGATGGCTCGGCCAACATCGTTTACAACCGCGACAAGGACCGCAATGCGGTGCCGGATACACTGGACGCAGAAATCGTGCGCGACGCGGCACGCTTCTTGCAGGACGGTGAAAAGATGCAGCTGTCGTATGCGATCCAGAACACGGATCGGACCGTGGGCACGCGCACATCCAGCCACATTGTGCGGAACTTTGGCATGCGCAACACGCTGCAAGAGGATCACCTGACGGTGAAGCTGCAAGGCTCGGCCGGGCAGTCGTTGGGGGCTTTTGCGGCGCCTGGGCTGAAGCTGGAAGTGTCGGGTGATGCCAACGACTATGTCGCCAAGGGTCTGTCGGGCGGCACCGTTGTGGTACGTCCGCCGCAGGTGAGCCCGCTGAAGGCATCCGAAAACACCATCATCGGCAACACGGTTCTGTATGGCGCGACCGACGGTCACCTGTTTGCGGCGGGTCGCGCAGGCGAGCGCTTTGCGGTTCGGAACTCGGGCGCCAAAGTGGTGATCGAGGGCTGCGGCGCTTGCGGGTGTGAGTACATGACCGGCGGCGTGGCAGTGATCCTGGGCGACATCGGTGCGAACTTTGGCGCGGGTATGACCGGCGGCATGGCGTATCTGTATGATCCCGAAGGCAAGGCCGAGACGGTGATGAACATGGAAACGCTGGTGACCTGTCCGGTGACCGTGGACCACTGGGAAGCGCAGCTGAAAGGTTTGGTCGAGCGTCATCTGGCCGAGACCGGCAGCCGTAAAGCGGCAGATATCCTGCAACACTGGGATGTGGAGAAGGCGAACTTCCTTCAGGTCTGCCCGAAAGAGATGCTGGTGCATCTGCCCGCGCCCTTGAGCACGGAAGAGCAGGCGGTTCCGGCAGAGTAAGCCTGACCAAATGAACATGAAAAGCCCGCGATCAGGATCTGGTCGCGGGCTTTTGACGTTTTGGGGGAGGTAACCTGACCTTGTCCCCTTTTTTTGAACACAGAATGGGCCCATTTTTAGGTTAGTTTTCGTTACGGCTGCTGCCACGGCCGACTGTTTGTTCGCGTTCAAAGTAGGGGGGATATATGCCTACTGACTATATCGATCAGGTGTTTCTGCTTGATCCTGCCAGCCCGCCTGCGGTGGGAACTCAGATTAATTTTCAACAGGTTACCCTGACTGATCAAAACGACAACGGGTTGATCAACCGCTTTGCGGGCGACAACATCAATGGCGTTGATATTGTCAGTTCGTGGCCGGGTGATACGGTGACGATCGATGTGCCGAATGTCGGGCTTGTGACCTATACGGGAATCACTTTTTACCTCGCGGACGGTGGGCGGATGTTCACGCCGACCGACGGTCAGGCCTTGCAGAACGGGACATTTCAGGGCTCGACCTTTGTGAACACCCAAGGGTCGCTGGATGTGAATGACCTGCCGCCGGTGTGTTTCACTGTGGGCACCAAGATCCTGACTCCCGTCGGCGAGCGCCGGATTGAAGAGCTGGAAGCCGGCGATTTGGTGACGACGCGCGAACACGGAGATCAGCCGGTTTTGTGGATCGGACGGACCACGGTCGACGGGCGTGGCGAGATGGGGCCGATCCGGTTCAAGGCGGGTGTGTTGGGGGCCAAGCGACCATTGTTGGTGTCCCCTCAGCATCGCATGGTGATCGACGACTGGCGCGCGCTCTATTTCTTTGGCCACAAGGAGATTCTGGTGGCGGCCAAGGCGCTGGTGAATGGTGATACTGTCAAACAGGTCAAGCGTGACCAAGTTGAATACATTCATCTGTTGTTCGCCTCGCACGAGGTGGTGTTTGCCAATGGCGTACCGTCTGAAAGCTATTTCCCTGGTCACGCGTTGGAACGCTCGGACCGCGAGGCGCAGGCGGAAATCCTGAGACTGTTCCCCCAGTTGAACCATGTGACGGCCCTGCAGAAGAAGACCGCCTTGCCGGTGGTGCGCGCCCGCGATGCGCGGATGATGACACTTTGATCCTTTGATCCCGTGCATGTTCGTTTTGCCAAACCGGTGCCCGGTTTTGCAGGAGCACGCTTTTTAACGCATGGGCGGCGGGGTGTTTGCGCGGCGCAAGATCAGGTTCAGACGATTGAAGCTGGCCTGTACCGTGTCCGGTTCAGGGCGCGCAAAGAAGCCATCCAGCTCATCAAACACCCGCACCGCTTGATCCAGCACAGGGTCGGCCCCTTCGGCATACAGGCCGGCCTTGATCATCACCTCGGACTGCTCATAGGCGCCGATCAGACGGCGGACGTCGTGGATGGCGTCGTTTTCTTCTGCCGTGGCAGCGTCGGGCAGGCTGCGCGAGACCGAGCGGCTGACGTCGATGGCGGGATAGCGGCCGCGTTCAGCGATGTCTCGGTTCAGGACGATGTGTCCGTCCAGTACGCCGCGCAGGATGTCGGCCACCGGCTCGTCCATGTCGGACCCGGCCACGAGAACGCTGAACACGGCTGTGATGTCGCCCTGTGTGTGTGTTCCCGGTCCCGCGCGTTCGCACAGACCGGTGATCAGCGGTGTCACGGACGGGGGATAGCCACGCAGGGCGGGAGCCTCGCCTTGTGAGACCGAAATTTCGCGGTGGGCCTCGGCAAAGCGGGTGATCGAATCGGCCAGGAACAGCACATTCATCCCCTCGTCCCGCAGGGTTTCGGCCACGCTCATCGCCGCCCAGGCGCAGCGGCGGCGCACCAGTGCAGATTGGTCCGAGGTGGCGGCCACGACCACGGCGCGCTCCATCCCTTCGCGGCCTAGTGTTTTTTCAACAAATTCATTCACTTCCCGCCCCCGTTCGCCGATCAGGGCGACCACGACAGCGTCGGCTTGCATTGACTTGGCCAGCATTGCGAGCAGGCTGGATTTACCCACGCCGGACCCGGCAAAAAGCCCGATCCGCTGCCCCCGCACGATGGGCAAAACGGTGTTGAGTACCGACATCCCGGTCGACATGCGCGCGCCCAGTGGCTTGCGTTCTACGGCAGGCGGTGGCGAGGCCATCAGGTTGCGCTTGCCCTCTCCCCTAAGCAGGGGTCGACCATCCAGCGGACGGCCAAAGGGATCGACGACGCGCCCGATCCAGGACGCGCTGGGCGCGAATTCAGGCATCTTTTGCAGGATCACCCTATTGCCCAAGGCAACCCCGTCTGGCGCGGCGTCAGGCAGCATGTTGATGGCATCGGCGTCGACCTGCAAAACCTCGCCATGCAGGGAGGAGACGGTGTTGCGTTTCAACTCCAGCCGGTCGCCGATCCGGGCCGCGTTTGCCAGCCCCTGAATCCGGATTACGCCCCCCTGTACCCCCATCACGCGCCCGACGTGTCGCGACAGGCTGAGGGCTTGGAATTGTGCTTTCAGGTGGGCCGGGTTTGGGGCGGACATAAGGATTCTCCGTTTTGTTCCTGAAAACGGTTTCTAAACGAATCGGGGTTAAGCCTTGATTGAAATTGATCGAGGGAGAAGCCCCGATGTTCTCTGACTTGAACGTCTTTAAGATGGCGTACGCCATGGCAACACATGCCGGTAAACGACAGGCCATCGTGTCGCAAAACATGGCCAATGCCGATACGCCCGGATACCAGGCCCGCGACATCGAATCCTTTTCCAATGCTTATGTGAAAAACGGCGCGCGCATTGAAATGCACGCCAGTCGTGGTGGGCATTTGAACGGCGTGGAACGGGGTACGCCCGATTGGGCAGTGTTCCATCCTGACCTGCCCAACGATCCCAACCAGAACAATGTCGCCATCGAAGAAGAGATGCTGAAAGCCGTTGAGGTCAAGCGCCAGCACGACCGCGCGATCGCGATCTACAAGTCATCGATGGCGGTGCTGCGCGGCACGCTTGGCCGATCGTAAGGAGTGTCGTTATGAGTGAGTTTTCCAAATCCCTTTCGGTCACCGCCAGCGCCCTGCGCGCCCAAGCCGCGCGTCTGCGCCACGTGTCCGAAAACATCTCGAATGCCGATACGCCCGGGTATCGCCGCAAGGTTGTCCCGTTTGAGGTCAATCGTGCCGAAAACGCCGGTGTCGACATGGTCAAGGTCGGGCGAGTCAACCTGGACCGGTCCGAGTTGAACGAGATCTATGATCCGGCCCATCCACTGGCCAATGAGGCCGGCAATTTCAAGGGTTCGAACGTCGATCTGATGATCGAGATTGCCGACGCGCGCGAAGCGCAGCGCAGTTACGAGGCCAACCTCAAGATGTTTGAACAGGTGCGGCAGATGTCGTCGTCCCTGATGGACCTTCTTCGCAAGTAACTCTTTCCCAAAACAAGGACAGCCAGAATGGATATCCGCTCACTTTCCGCCGCCAGCAGCTATGCCTCGGCCCGACCTGCGACGCAGGCAGACCCCAATCATCAGGGGGCCGGGCAGGGCCTGCGCCAGACATTTTCCGACTTTGCGGCGACGTTGCAGCACAGCGAACAAACCGCCCAGGCGGCGATGATCGGGCAGGCCGACCCACATGCCCTGGTGCAGGCGCTGGCGCAAACTGAACTGGCCGTTGAGACGGCCGTGACCGTGCGCAACAAGGTTGTCGAGGCTTATCAGGAAATCCTGAGGATGCCTGTCTGACATGCTGAGTGAGGGTCTTTTCTTTGACGTAGTGCGGCAGGCGCTGTGGATTTCGGTCATCGTTTCGGTGCCGATCCTGACTGTGGCGCTGATCACCGGTCTGGCCGTGGGGCTGTTCCAGGCGCTGACGTCGATCCAGGAAATGACCCTGACGTTTGTCCCCAAATTGGCCGCCATTGTCGTCGTGTTCTGGATCTCGATGGGGTTCATGACCAAGACGCTGGTGTCCTTCTTCACAGCAACGATCATTCCCCTGATTGCCGGAGGTTTATAATGGAAACAGCAGGTTACGCCACGCTATCGCGTCAATCCGGTCTGATGAATGAGATCCGAGTCATCGCGAACAACATCGCCAATGCGGCCACCACCGGGTACCGGCAAGAGGGGCTGGTGTTTTCCGAGTTCATCAAGGACGGCCCCAACCAACCGTCCCTGTCGATGGCACGGGCGCAGGTGCGCAACACGTCGTTTGCCCAAGGCACCCTGACGCAGACCAACGGCAAGTTTGATGTCGCCATCGAGGGAGAGGGGTTTTTCAAGGTCGAGACCGGCGCAGGAGAGCGTCTGACGCGGGCGGGCAGTTTCACCCCCAACGCCCAGGGCGATCTGGTCAACATGGACGGGCATCTGGTGATGGATGTCAGCGGCACCCCGATCTTTATTCCGCCGGACGTGCAGACCATCAAGATCGCTTCTGATGGCACCATCAGCGGCGATGGTCGGTTGCTGGGGCAGGTGGGTGTTTTCACTCCAGTGAACCCCTCGGGCCTGATCCGTGAAGGCGGGGTAGTGTTCCGTGCCGATGACGGATCGGAGCCCACCGAAGAGGCCAAGGTGATGCAGGGGTTCCTGGAGGGATCAAACGTCAACGCAATTGGCCAGGTGGCCCGGCTGGTGGAGATCCAGCGTGGTTATGAACTGGGTCAGAGCTTTTTGGAAACCGAAGATCAACGCATTCGCAGCGCCGTCAAAGCGTTGTCGCGGTAACTTTTCAGACAGGAGAATCTCATGCGTGCCTTGAAGATTGCGGCAACGGGAATGACGGCTCAGCAACTGCGGGTCGAGACGATTTCCAACAACCTCGCCAACATGAACACCACCGGCTACAACGCCCGCCGGGCCGAGTTCGCAGACCTGCACTATCAGCAGGTGTCCCGCGCGGGCACAGTTAATGCATCCGACGGTACTGTGCTGCCGACCGGCGTACAGTTGGGGTTGGGTGTGCGGCCTGCTGCGGTGTCGATCCATCTGGCGCAGGGCGCGCTGTCGGAAACCGGCAATGATCTGGACGTGGCGATCGAGGGTCGCGGATATCTGGAGGTCACCCTGCCGTCCGGTCAATCTGCCTATACGCGCGATGGTAGTCTGAAACGCTCGGCCGAGGGGCTGATCGTCACGTCGGACGGCTATACGGTGACGCCCGAGATCACCATTCCCACGGATGCGCGCAGCATCTCGATCAATGCGGCGGGCGAGGTGTTCGCCTATTTCGACAACGCGGCCGAGGGGCAGCTTTTAGGGCAATTCACATTGGCCAGTTTCGCCAACGCCAAGGGGCTGGAGGCAATTGGCAGCAACATGTTCAAGGAAACCGAGGCCTCTGGCGCGCCGGTTGTGGCTGAACCGGGTGTCGACGGGTTGGGCACGCTGCGACAGGGATACATCGAGGACAGCTCGGTCGATGCCGTGCGCGAAGTGACCGAGCTGATCGAGGCGCAGCGCGGATATGAAATGAATGCCAAGGTCATCTCGGCTGTCGACCAGATGATGAGCGCAACGACGCAGGTGCGCTGATGCGGGTTCTGACTGTCCTGACGCTGGTGCTGTTTGCCACGCCCACCCTGGCCGAGATCCTGGTGCCCGCCCGTACGATCCGCGCAAAGGAGATTATCAGCGCGCAGGATCTGGTGCCGAAATCGGCTGATGTGCCGGGTGCCGTGTCCCACCTCGACGAGGTCATCGGGCAAGAGGCGCGCGTCGCGCTGTACCCCGGACGCCCGATCCGGTTTTCCGACATCGGCCCGCCCGCCATCGTCGATCGCAATGACATCGTGCCGCTGATCTTCACCTACGGCAGTCTGACGATCACCGCCGAGGGGCGCGCAATGGGGCGGGGTGCCACTGGCGAAATCATTCGCGTGATGAACCTGTCATCGCGCTCTACAATCACCGGCCGCATCCGGCCTGACGGTTCAATCGAGGTTCACTGATGCATTTAATGACGAAGAAATCCCTGCTTGTTGGTCTGATTTTCCTGGGCGCCTGCGGGCGGATGGATCATCTGGGCAAGCCGCCCAGCTTTTCGGAAAGCTCGCAGACGCCGGAACATGTGGCGATGCTGTGGCCGGGGTTGCCGCTCAACTCTGTTCCGCAGCGCAGCGTCGATCAGTCCTCGCTCTGGAGCGGGGGGCGCGCGTCGTTGCTGGGCGATCGTCGGGCGATGCAAAAGGGTGACATCATGACCGTCGTCATCGAGATCGACGAAAAGGCTGAGATTTCCAACGACACCAAACGTTCGCGCACCGGGTCCGAGGATCTGGGCGTTCCGAACCTCTTTGGCTTAACGCAGCGGATTGATGAAAAGTTGCCCGAGGGCGCCAGTATGGCGAATGCGGTTGGTGTGACCTCGTCCAGCAAGACCGACGGCAAGGGCTCGGTCAAGCGCAAGGAGAAGCTGACCTTGCGGGTTGCTGCGACGGTGGTGGACGTGCTGCCCAACGGCGTGTTGGCCATTTCCGGGACCCAGGAACTTCGGGTGAATTTCGAACTGCGTGAGCTGTTGGTCACCGGCTATGTGCGTCCCGAAGATATCTCACGCCAGAATGAGATCACCTATGACAAGATCGCTTCGGCGCGGGTGAGCTATGGCGGGCGCGGCCAGATCACGGATGTGCAGCAGCCACGGTATGGCCAGCAAGTCCTTGATGCTGTTCTGCCATTCTAAGGAGCTTGCGACGTGAAGAAACTGCTACCTATTTTGTTCTTGATCGTTGGCCTTGGCGCCGGTGCAGGTGCCGGTGTGTTCCTCGGGCCGACCGGGGCCAAGGGCGACAAGGCCGAGACCGCCGAGACCGAAAACAAGAAGGACGATAAGGGTAAGTCGGAAGCCAAGGCGAAGCCCGAAAAGGCCAAGGACGAGACCCCAACGGGCAGCGAATACGTCAAGCTGCCCAAGCAGTTTGTCATCCCCATCGTGACCAAGGATCATATTTCGGCCCTGGCCACGGTGTCGCTGAGCCTGGAAACGGTCGAAGGCAGCACCGACGCGGTCTATTCCAAAGAGCCCAAGCTGCGCGACATGTTTCTGCAGGTGCTGTTTGATCACGCCAACATGGGTGGGTTCGACGGGGCGTTTACGCGGCCAGACAACCTTGCACCGCTGCGCAAGGCGCTGAACGATGTGGCCCGCAATGAGCTGGGCGATATCGTCAAGGATGTGCTGATCGTGGATATCGCCCGTCAGGACACCTGAACCCTTTGAAGTGCTGAGGAAAACGCCACGCTGATGCGTGGCATTTTTCGTGTCAGAGCTTGGTGAGTATACCGTCGAGCAGATCGTCCTGACGGCGGGCCTGCTGGCGTTGCAGTCGTTTGGTCCTCTCCCGTTTTTGCAGTTTCTCCATTGCATCCTTGCGGCCAAAGGCTGTGCGCAGTTTTTCCATCGCGCTGAGCTTGCGGGCATGAGCCTGCGCCAGGTGCATGTGCAACTGACGGCGCGTCTTGGACTCCCAACCCCGCCACAGAATGTCAGCACCGACCATGCGAACCGAATGGGTCTGCTGCGGTTGGGCAGCGGCCTGAGCCACCTGCGCATCCAGTCGGGCCAATTGCGCGCGGATCTCAGCCTCTTGCTGCAAGACCTCTTTGATCGCCTCGTGCTCGCGCAGGTAAAGCGCTTCGGTCACTTGCACCGTTTGCTCAAGCGTTTCTCGTTTCATCATACACCTTCCTTGGCTTTCTTGCGCATGGTTTCGGCAAATCGGATCGCGGCGGCGACGGGTTTGTAGTGTTCTTCGAGGATCTCGTCGCCAATCTCGACCGAAGCGTGAATCGCCCGCGCCGTGGGGGGATCGGATTGGATCGGCACACCGTTTTCATTGGCGATCTGGCGGATGGTGCCTGCGACTTCGTCAACACCTTTGGCGACACAGATCGGCGCTGCTCCAGGAAGGCGCGACCACTTCAGAACAACCGCGTAATGAGTCGGGTTCACGATCACCACGTCGGCGTCGGGCACGTCGGCCATCATCTGGTTCATCGCGATCTGCTGCCCTTTTTGGCGGCGCTGCTGTTTCATGTGCGGGTCGCCTTCGGCATCCTTGGTCTCGTCGGTGATTTCCTTTCGGCTCATGCGGTTTTTGCGGATGTGCTCAAAGTACTGCCAGATGTAGTCTACCGAGCCGATCATCAGCGCCACGGCGAGCACGATGAACATGAACTGAAACACCAGATCCATCATCATCGGCACCACGATGCGCGGCGCGACCCCGGTGCTTGAGATGATGTCGCTCATGTTTGCATGCAGAAACACGCCCAGGCAGATTGAATAGAGGATCAGTTTGGTGAAGCTTTTGGAAAATTCGAACAGGCCCCCACGGCCAAACTTGTTCTTGGCATTTGAGATCAGCGAGATGCGCGACAGTTTCGGTTGCAGTTTGCTGGGCGTCACCAGAAAGGCGCGCTGGGCGATCACGGACAGGATGATGGCCGCCATGGGAACCAGGAACCAGGGGCCGATGGCCAAGGCGACTGAACCGATCAGGCCCCCGGCCGGACCGGCCGAGGGGCCGTTGACCAGCAGGGTCGACAGCCCCTCGGGCTGATCGAGAAAGATCATCAGCGTGGTGCCGAGCGAGGTGATCGAGGCGTGACCGATGGCCAGAAACACCAACACCAAACCGGCATATGCGGCGACGACGGACAGGTCAGCCGATTTCGCAACCTCGCCCTTTTCTCGCGCCTTCTGAAGCTTCTGCGGTGTCGGGTCAAAGGACTTTTCGGTATCGTCGTCGGCTGCGCTCATCTGGGGCCGCCAAGCGGGTTCATCAGAAAATCATTCACCGCATCAACCCAGATCGTCAGCAGCAGGGGCGTCGCGGCAAAGAGGATGAACAGCCCGCCAAAGGTGATCACCGGGGCGCCAACAAAGGCCACCATCAGCTGCGGCATGGCGCGGTTGATTGCGCCCATCGCCAGGTTGTAGATCAGCGAGGCGATGACAAAGGGCGCTGCCAATGAAAATGCCAGGGCAAAAACCGTGGCGATTTGGCCGACACCCCAGCGGGTCAGATCGCTGGCGTTGGGCAAGGTGCCGGCAGGAAAGAGCTGATAGCTGAGGATGGCATATTCGGCCGCGCGCACATGCAGCCCCGTCATCACCGCCAGGGTCAGACCCGCCATGACAAGAAGGAAGCCCATGGCCGGGACGGGCTCGACCGCGGCGCCGCCCAGGATTTGCGACAGCGATGTGGCCTGTGCGGCGATCGAGCCCGCGGTTTGCAAGCCCAAAACAAACAAGCGCACCATGATACCAAGGACTAGCCCGACCACGATCTCGGTCATTGCCAGCCGGGCAAAGGCGGCAAAATTAACGGGTTCGAACCGTTCACCAAGTGCAGGTGCGACGATGGCGGTAAAGGCGATGGCGATCCCCATCTTGACGCGTGTGGGCACAGTGCGTTCGCCAAAGGCGGGCATGACCGAGACAAAAGCTGAAATCCTGAGCAGCACGGTGAAGGCGTGCCAGAATTCGGAGGTCAGATACTGGGCCAGTGGCTCACTCATGGGTTACGCAGCCACCAAACCAACAAGCGCCGGGCGGGCCTCAAGCCCGATTTCCTCGAATGACAGGACCGGGTTGGAGATACCGCGCGCGCGCATCACCGTGCGCAGGAATCGCCTGCGCCGGGTCGAGGTGACAACCGCCGGATAAATGCCGTTTTCGGCCGTTTGCCCCACTTGTTCGGACACGCCGTCAGCCAGCCGGTTGAACAGATCGGGCGGCAAGGCGATGTCCAGGCCGCTGGCACCGCCGTCGACCTGATAGGTCACAAAGGCGTCTTCCCATTCGGGTGCCAGTTGGACAAGGGGGATCGAGCCATCGGCGCGTTTCATGTCGGCCACCAGCTGGAACCCCAGGCGATGGCGCACGTGTTCGCAGATCGCCTCGGGCTGGGTGGTAATCAGACGGGCTTCGGCGATGGTTTCAAGGATCAGCGGCATGTTGCGGATCGACACCCGTTCCTCCAGAAGCAGGCGCAGAACACTGTGCAGCGTGTCCATTGGCACCTTGTCTGGGATGAGCTCATCCAGCAGTTTGCGGTTTGCCTCGGCCCGGCCCGGATCGCTGAGGCGTTTCATCTCGTCCAGCAGGCGGCGCAGAGATTTCAGGGTCAGAAGGCGGGCAAAATTCTGTTTGATCACCT
Organism: Falsiruegeria mediterranea M17; assembly: GCF_900302455.1. Classification (GTDB taxonomy): domain Bacteria; phylum Pseudomonadota; class Alphaproteobacteria; order Rhodobacterales; family Rhodobacteraceae; genus Falsiruegeria; species Falsiruegeria mediterranea. The sequence continues at coordinate 393,885 of NZ_ONZG01000001.1, read as the reverse complement.
CAAGCAGATGCGTCGCCAGGATCTCGGGCGGGGAAACGATCGTGGCCCCGGAAATGGCCGCGCCATCCTGATCCTTGGGCGAAATCCATCGCGCGGGCGCACCATAGACAGGTTCGGTCACATCCTGGCCGTCGGGCAGCGCGGTAAAGCTGTCTGGCACCAGTGCCAGCACCAGATCGGGATGCAGCACGCCACGCACCTGTTCGACGCCCTGGACACGGATGATGTAGGTGCCGGGTGTCAGTTCGGCCTGATCGGTCAGGCGAATGTCGGGCAGGATCAGCCCAAACTCGGACGCCACATGGGTGCGCATGTTGGCGATGCGGGCGTCCAGCCCGGTGCCAGGGTCGAGCACCATGCCGACCAGGTCGGGGGCAAATTCCAGATGTACGTCGTCCAGATCCAGAATGTCGCCCAAGCCCCGGTTCTGGACGGGCTCTTCGGGCATGGCGTTGCTGGCGGCTTCCTCCTCGGCCTCTTTGTGTTGTTGCAGGATCATCCAGTAGGCCGCTGCTCCAAGTGCGCCACTGCCCAGGATGAATGGCAGAAACGGCAAACCCGGTACCAATGCAAACACACCCATCAGTACCGCTACGGTGGCCAGAGCGGCGGGGTGTTTGCCCAGCTGATCCAGCAACGCCAGATCGGTGGCCCCCTGCATGCCGCCGCGTGCCAGCAACAGGGCCGAAGCGATCGAGATGATGACGGCCGGGATTTGCGACACCAGGCCGTCACCAACCGTCAGGATCGCATAGGTTTCGAAGGCGGCCGAAATGGGCATCTGGTGAACAACCACGCCCATCACCAGTCCCATGACCAGATTTAGAAGCGTGATCAGCAGACCGGCAATCGCATCGCCCTTGACGAATTTCGATGCGCCATCGAGCGAGCCAAAAAACGTGGTTTCCTGCTGCTCGCGCTCGCGCCGTTCCTTGGCTTGAGCGTGGTCGATGGCACCTGCCGACATGTCGCTGTCGATGGCAAGCTGTTTGCCGGGCATCCCGTCCAGGGCAAACCGCGCACCAACTTCGGCCATGCGGGCCGCACCCTTGGTGATCACCATGAAGTTCACGATCAGTAGCACGCCGAACACCACCAGGCCCAGGAACACACTGCCGCCCATGATGAATTGGGCAAACCCCTCGATCACGTCGCCGGCGGCGTTGGGACCGGTGTGGCCCTGGCCGATGATGAGTTTCGTGGACGAGATGTTGAGCGACAATCGCAGCATCAGCGAGGCCAGTAGGATGGTCGGGAAGGCCGAGAAATCCAGCGGGCGCTCGATGAAAAGCGTGATCGTGAAGATCAGGATCGCCAGGCCAAACGAGGCGGCAAGGCCCACATCCAGAACCCAGGCGGGCACAGGCAGGATCATCATGATGATGATCGTCATCAGGGCAATCGCGAGCAGGACGGTGGGGCTGAAGAGAGAGTTTAGCTGAACTTTGGGCATATCAATTGAAGGCAATCAGAGAGGAAGAGGTCGTGTTTGCGCCGGTCGGCACCAGGGAACCCATACCGCTGGATCCGGACCCGATCAGCGGCTGGCGTGAGGCGTGCCCCAGAATCGGCAAGGGGCCGGTGTCGGGCGCAGGGGCGCCGTTCAGATTTGCGCGTGTGGAGTCAAATCGGGCGATGTAGACGTCGGCATATTGGCGGGTTCGGGAGTGATAGGCGCCCGCTGCCTTGGACCATTCGCCAAATTCATCGTGCAATGTCCTGAGGAACCGGGCGGCATAGGCGGCGTTCAGGTCCGGGTCGAACATCTCGTCAATCGATTCGAACCCGCTGCTGTGCCACTTGTAGTTGATCTGAAAACAGCCAACATCAAAGCTGCGTGCGCCGTCCTTGAATCGCGAAAAAACAAAGGATCGCGCTTCGTCTTCGGTGGAAAACCAGTGACCGGCCCCTTCCATGTTGACGGTCCAGGGCCAGGGGGATGTTTCACCTTGTGATGTGCGTCCCGTTTCGATGCGGGTAATGGCAAGCATCACATCCTCAGGGATGCCGTGGGTGCGCGCGGCCCTCAGGGCGGCCCGGTCGCACAGGTTGCCGGTGGCTCGGAATTGGGTCAGGGCATGAGTCAGAGATGGGGTAAAACTGACCAGAATGAGGGTCAGGAGAAGGGCAGGTCGCCCTTGGTTTGATCTCGCTGAACAGAGCCAGTTCCAGGGTCTGGATTGAAAGGGTCGGGGCATTCTGCCTATCCACACTATGCGTCAAGCAGAGGCTAGGATCCGAGTATTTAGAATTGGTTAGCCGAACCCAAATGTTTGCTTTCGGCGTTCACGGATCAATTGATGGCGTCCAACAGTTCGCCGATCGCAGCCCGGGCGTTTTCGCTTTCCGAGATCAGATTTCGCGCCTCGGACAAACGGCTTGGGATCTCGATGGTGTCAGGGGGCTGTAGATTGATCGACAGCTCGGCCGCGCGTGTATAGTCGCTGTCGACATCTGGCATCTGTTCCCAGTTTTCGGTCAACCACAGGGCGCGGGCGGCGTCGTCCAATTGACCTGATTCGACTAATTGCTCGGCTGCCGCAGTCAATTCGCCCTTCTGTTCAAGCGCCTCGGCTCGCAGACTTGCGGCCTCAGGACCCTTTGTTCCCAACAGCTCCAACTGTGCCCGGTGTGGCAGGTTCATACCCAATGCCGCACGCGCCAAAAGAAACTTGCGGTTTTTGGCCACACGGCCCTTGAGCGGGTCATCCAGGAGGTCCATCGCCTGCTTGTAAAATCCCAGCTGGATCAGACGCTCGGCCAGCAGATCGACGGTCTCACGTACGAGAATTCCCGGGCGCTGGTCGCTGTGTTCCAGCGCAATCTTCAGAAAAGAGACATCATCGGCGCGTTCCGCCAACAGTGTCAGGATACGGTTGAGCGATGCGGGGCGTTGATCTGTCGCCAATTCACCCAATTCCAAAAACCCCTCGTCGAACTGGCCGTTCAGACCCAATGCCAGAACATATGCGCGTTGCAAGTCGGTGCCGAGTTCGGATTTGCGGAACTCATGCGCATGCGCGGCCAACAGTTCCGTATTGGCCTCGGAGAACCCCTGGCGCAATTCCCAGCGATCTTCGAGCAAGGCGATCAAGGCGCGCGGCGCTTGCTCGGAATCACTGGTGTCCTCGACCACGGTTTCAAGCTTTACCTGATATTCCTCATGGTCCCCTTCCAGGCGTGCGACCTCGGCTTCGACCAGGGACACTTCGGGTTTGGGGGCAGGCAGGTTGCGATTCAGGATGCGCAGGACGGCGCGAGTTGATACCTTGTCCCCGGCGCGCGTCAGAACCATGCCCAGCCTTGGGCCCAGTTGAAACTGTAGATGTTCGGGCAATCTGGCAAAGGCGCTTGTGATGGCTTGTGTGTTTGCGTCCTGCGCCAGATCGTCCTGTGCCAGGACGGACCACAAGGAGATCGGGCCATTGCAATGCTGGAAGCCGGTCAGCTCGTCCGCTCCATCTGGGTCTCCTGTGTCCATGAGCCCCGCGAGAATGGGCAATTCCCACGAGATCTTTGACGGGTCCGGGTGGAGTGCCAGTGTATTCAATGCCTCGGTGCCAAAACCGAAGTAGACGTATTTCCTGGCCAACTCCACAACCACGTCGGGGTCGATGTCGCCTGCTTCGGTCACCACGCGATTTCGCAGATCACCAATAAGTTCTCCAAAGCCATCCGGCTCGCCCCATTGAGCAAGTTGCAAGTTGTCGATGGCAGAGCAAGTGCGTTTGGGGGCACCGCTCGACACGTGATCAGAGAGACCATGGAGATCCCGGTCGATCACCGTTGCAATGCGGATGTTTTCGCTTACCCCGAGGGCTTGCGCGAGTATCGGATTTTCCACCCTGTCGGGGTTTTCCGTGTCAATGGCCACCACATCCAGGGCGATGTCCAGAACGTCCTGATCGACAGCTCGGGTGATCTGGGACAACAGTCGGAATTCCGTGTGTCTTTGACCGGGCAGGAGGTGCGTCAGGTCACTTTGAGTGTTGTGTGATGGGAGGTCGAGCGGCAGGGAAACGGGGGGCGTCGCTGCAACCTCGATGTCGGGAACGGCACCGGTCACCGACTCGTCCGAGGTGGTTGGTAAAACAACAGGTAACTTCAGGGCAATGGGCTCTGAGGCTGTCGATTTTCGGATATCCACAACCAGATAGTCATCAGCTTCGACAAAGGCTGTTGCTTCACAAAAACAGCCAAAGGACAACCGAAGGGGATCACCAGGAGCCTCTTGTTTTAGGTCAGCCAACCGATCGCGGGGGATGCGGGCAAATACACCCGCTGTGTCAAATTCCACATCCGGCAGCGCTAGCTTCAGCACGGCCTCGCTGGTGCCAGTTCTCAACGACCATTCTGCACCCTTGGGCAGCTTCATGACCAACCGGGTGAAGTCCGAGTGCTCGCCCGAGCGTACGACCAGCCGCTCGGCCATGGCCGACGTCGCGCAGATAGTCGCAAAAACGAGGAGCAGAAGTACGCGGGTCATGCGGCGTCCTGTTTGATGGCTTTTAGCGCCTCTTCCAGATCGGCGAATTTGGGCCGGATGTGCGAGGGTGTGTTCTGCCTCCCGACCTCGATACAGATGGCAGCTGCATGATTGTGCAGGTTGGCAACCAGAACCTCGCGGATCAGCTGGTAGAAATGTGCATCTTCTTCGACCACGGCTTTGACCTTGGACGCAAAGGGACCAACCAGGCCATAAGCCAGGAAAACGCCCAGGAAGGTCCCGACCAGAGCACCGCCGATCAACTTGCCCAGGACCTCGGGCGGCTGATCGATCGAGCCCATCGTCTTGATCACACCCAGAACCGCCGCAACAATCCCCAGAGCCGGCAGGCCGTCAGCGACGGTTTGCAAGGCGTGGCTGGAATGCAGCGCGTGATGCAGGTTTGCGTCCATGCGTTTTTCCAGCACCTCTTCGACCTGGTGTGGATCGTCGTAGTTCATCGAGGCCGAGCGCATGGTGTCACAGATCAGATCGACCGCCTCTTTGTCAGACTGAATCTTGGGGTATTTGGAAAAAAGGCTCGAATTTTCGGGGTCTTCGATGTGTTGCTCCACCTCAACCGGGTTTTGGCGCGCGATGCGGATCAGGGCAAACAGCAGGCACAGCAGATCTCGATAGTCGTCCGGTTTCCATTTGGCGCCCTTAAAGACCTTGGCCATGTCTTTGGCCGTATGTTTGACGCCACCCATGTCGTTGCTGATCAGAAACGCACCCACGGCTGCGCCGCCAATCATCATCATTTCAAAAGGGAGCGATTTCAGAATGATGGCCATTTTGCCGCCGGCAGCCAGATAGCCGCCGAAAACCATCGCGAAAATGCACACAATCCCGATGATTCCGATCATGTCAGTACTCCGAGTTCAGCTGTTGGGGTGAAAGGATCAAGCAAACGGTCATAACGGTCAGTCGTCCGGCACATTGGCGTTGCGGCCCGCCAGAACCACGCTGATGGTATAAGCCGCGGTTGGGCTGAGCCCGGCCATGATCCCGGCGGCGGCTTCGGGCCGCATGCGGGCCAGGAAACCGGCGGCAAAGTCAGGATCCATCTCTTCGAACAGGGCGGCCGATTCCTTGGGCTTCATCTGCTCATAGACGTCCGTGAGCCGCGTCAGGTCGTCCTCGGCCGCGACATCGGCCAATGCGATGGTCTCGCGCAACGCTTCTTCGGCTTCGGTCAGGGCCGCGAGTTTCTGTTCGATGGCCTCATCTGCAACGGCCAGGGCCTTCGCCCGCTCTTCGATCTGTGATTCGCGGCGAGCCAGATTTTGCTCGCGTTCTTGCAGGGCGGCCAGGAGTTTTTGATATTCGACAGCTGTCTCTGTCACCTTGGGAAACATCTCGTCCTTCAGCGCCTCGGGCTGTTCGGTGTTGATTTCCCGCGCGATGGCCGGTCCGGCCTCGAACCCCACGCGCAGGACCGCTGAGCCGAGCATGAGGACGGCGATGACAGTCAAGGCGCCATTGCGGGCTGTAATCGGTTTGCTCATGTTTCTGCCCTCGCTGCGCCACGATCACGGCGCATGAACATCAACCCCGGGGCTGGTGGTTCGGATTTGCACTCAACCTCGACCGTACCGTGATTTGCGATTTCGTCGGGTCTGTCAGCCGGTTTAGCTTCGGGAGGTTTCACCTCGGGCGCATCGGCAATCGGCACGTCATGCATTGAGGCCATCAACAGTTCGAGCCGTAGAGCCGCAGCTTCGGCTTTGGCCGTCAGTTCACCCAATGCCTCGTTCGAGGTACCTGACGCGGCGCGCGCAGATTCGAGCGTCTTGTTAAGGTCGTCCACCTGCGCAGACAACACCGCGACGGCGCCGCCGACCCCTTTTTCCAAGTCGTTGAACCGGTTCAGACGCCGGGCCAGAACAAAACAGTAAAGGCCTGCACCCAGGGCGCCGGCAACAAGAAGAATATCTGCCACTAGTTCCAATTTATTCTCCTAGTTCAGTACAAATTCGATCACCAGCAGGTCGCGCACGCGCCCCTTGCCAGCGACAATACCAATGCGGCGCAGCATCTGGCCGCGCAGCCGCGTCAGGGCCAGGGGATCACGCAGATCCGACAGCTCGAGCGCCCTGAGATAGCCGTTGAGAACGTCAAGGATCCGGGGGCGGATTTTCTCGACATCCGAGTGGTACTTTGATTCGACTTCAAGCTGGGCGTGGAACCGCAGCTGATGAATGGTCGTTCCGCCGCTCAGCGTGATCATGATCGGGGTCAGATCCACATATTCGATGTCGGGAAGCGCGGCCGGGTATTCGCCAGTGTCCTTGGCATCTGTTTTTTCGTCCTGCGCCTCGGCGGTTTTCCCAATGGGAATCAACCCCGAGGTCGTCGCATAGAATCCTGCACCCGCACCAACCAGACCCAGAACGAGCCCGATAATCAGCGGGAGTTTCCCGTCTTTTTTCTCTGGTTCCAGTTCGTCTGCCGTCGCATCGGCCATGCCGTACCCTCTTCGAAGTTCGAGGACATTCATAGCCGGTCAGGAACTAACCGATTGTTAAGGCCAATCGACCAAAACAGGTGATGTGCCGAACAGAATGTCGGTGAGACGGAGGTTAGCGTGCAGCAGATTAGAAGTGTCTGGGCAAGTTTTGACAAAAGAAAACAGATTATCGTGGTGGGCGCAGCAGTTGCGGTGTTCATTGCGGTCCTGACCATGTCGCGAATCGCGGCAAACCCAAGCATGCAATTGCTCTATGCGGGGTTGGAAAGTGGCTCGGCCGGCGATGTGGTCCGCTCGCTCGAGCAGCGTGGCATTCCCTATGACGTGCGGGGCGGTTCGATATACGTTCCCGCCGCGCAGCGGGATGAGCTGCGCCTGACATTGGCCAGCGAAGGGCTGCCTGCAAATGGCGGAAAAGGGTACGAACTTCTTGATTCGCTGAGCGGATTTGGCACCACCTCGCAAATGTTCGACGCCGCCTATTGGCGCGCGAAAGAGGGCGAATTGGCGCGCACGATCGTGGCGTCGCCTTTTATCGGCCAAGCGCGGGTTCACATCGCCAACAGCGCGTCGTCGCCCTTTCAACGCAGTGCGGAACCCACCGCCTCGGTCTCGGTCATTCCGACCGGCAGCCCGATCACACCGACCCAGGCCAATGCGATTCGATTTTTGGTTTCCAGCGCAATCAGTGGGTTGTCAGTGGACAACGTGGCGATCATCGATGCTAACGGCACGCTGATCGGTTCGCCCGAGGCCACGGCCGCGGCCAGCACGGCTGATGACCGGGCGCAACAGATGCGCGACCGGGTGTTGCGTCTGGTCGAAGCCCGCGTTGGCAAGGGCAATGCGGTGGTCGAAATCAGTGTTGATACCGTGACGGAAACCGAATCTATCCGCGAACGCCGATTTGACCCCAACGGGCGGGTGGCAATCAGCACAGATGTCGAAGAGCGTTCGGACAATTCCAAAAACCAGTCCGGCGATGTGACTGTGGCGTCGAATCTGCCAGATGGGGATGGCGCGACCGGCGACGAATCGAACTCGTCCACCAGTGCGACGCGGGAACGTGTGAACTATGAAGTCTCTGAAACAGAGTTGGAAATTTTGCGTGTGCCCGGTGCGGTCAAGCGTTTGAGCGTCGCGGTTCTGGTCAACGGAACGCCAGCCGAGGCCGCTGGTGGCGCCTTTGTGCCGCGCCCCGAAGAAGAACTGGGCGCGCTGCGAGAGCTGGTTTCGTCTGCCGTTGGGTACGACGCGGAACGGGGTGACGTCATCACGATCAAATCCATGGAGCTGCCCAGCATCGAACCGCTAGGCACAGCGGTCGGCCCGTCGTTGTTCCAGGGCATGCATCTGGATGCGATGTCGCTGATCCAGATGGCTACGCTGGCGCTTGTTGCGCTTGGGCTGGGTCTGTTTGTCGTCCGTCCGATCCTGAGCAACACCGCCCAGCTTGGAGCACCGTCGCTTGCTCTACCGTCTGCTGCGCCAACAGGTGCAGGTCAATCGTCGGACGCGCAACTGGCACTGACCGGAGAAATAGCCACGCGAGACGGCGAAGGGTTTGAGCCTCTCCAGGCGCCCAATGCAGGTGTCCGGCAAATCGCGGGAGCGGGTGTGACCGAAGACCCAGTGGATCGTTTGCGCTCGATGATCGGGGACAAACAGGAAGAAACAGTCGAAATCCTGCGCAGCTGGTTGCAGGAAAGTGAGGAGAAAGCCTGATGTCGATCGCACATTTGCTGGAAGACTTTGAAAAGAACATCTTTCAAGTCGGGCGTGTCCAGATGATGGATGAGGACGCGCTGGAAGAATACCGGCTGACCGCCTTTGAACAAGGCTATGCCGCCGGCTGGGATGATGCAGTGTCGGCCCAAACCGAAGACACCGGGCGCGTGTCCGAAGCCCTGGGCAAATCGCTTGAGGATCTGTCGTTCACCTACCACGAGGCGCTGTCGCAGATGACCTTGTCGCTTGAGCCGATGTTCAGCAGCCTCATGAATACGGTTCTGCCCGACACCATCGAGAAGACCTATAGCCAGCACATTGTGGATGAGCTGAAAGAAATGGCGCGGGATCAGGCGGCGCAGCCGGTTCTGTTGGTGGTTCCATCGGGGGTGAGCGCAGCGCTCAAACCCTCGCTGGATCGGGAGTTTTCTGTTCCGGTTCAGATGGTTGAAGAATCCAGTCTGCCACCAGGTCAGGCGTATCTTCGGGTCGGAACCGCCGAGCGCGAAGTAGATTGCACAGCACTGATGGCCTCCATCTCCGAGGCCGTCGACGCATTCCTGTATCAGGCAAAAGAGGACATCCAACATGGATAACGAGGCCCCCAACACACGCGAGCAAGGCAACCCGTTCACCTCGGTTCCGATCGAAATCATGGTGTCGGTCGGTCACGCCCGACCGTTGATCAAGGATCTGGTGGGGCTGGGTGAAAATGCTGTGCTGACGTTGGACAAACGGGTCGAGGATCCGGTTGAGCTTTATGTCGGGGGCACACTTGTCGCTCGTGGGCAGCTTGAAGAGATGAATGGCGACCAGGCCGGACAGTTGGCCGTCCGTCTGACGGAAATCACCGATCTGCAAAGCGGATTGGGATGAAACACTGGTCTCAATTGGCTCTGGCTGCGCTCATTGCAGGCGTGATTGTAGCCATGGCCGAACCCGTCAGTGCACAGGAGCTGTCGCTGTCTCTGGGCGAAGGTGGCTCCTTGTCGGGGCGCACGATTCAGCTGATTTTGTTGATCACGGTTCTGAGCCTGGCGCCGGGTTTGGCGATCATGATCACATGTTTTCCGTTTCTGGTGACAGTCTTGTCGATCCTGCGCCAAGGCATCGGGCTTCAGCAATCGCCGCCCAACATGCTGATTGTCAGCCTGGCTCTGTTCCTGACCTATTTCATCATGGAGCCTGTGTTCACCGAGGCCTGGGAAACCGGGATCCAGCCGCTGGTCGAAGAAACGCTTGAGGTTGAACCGGCCCTGCAACAGGCAATCATCCCGTTCAAGGGGTTCATGGCCGCACGCGTCGATCCCGACACGTTTGATGCGATGGCATCCCTGCGGCCGCACACACAAGAGGTGGAGTTGTCGCCCAAAGCACCGATTTCGGTTCTGGTCCCTTCGTTCCTGTTGTCCGAGATTTCGCGCGCGTTTCAGATCGGCTTTCTGGTGTTCCTGCCGTTTCTGGTGATTGATCTGGTGGTTGCGGCGGTTTTGATGTCAATGGGCATGATGATGGTGCCGCCAGCAACGGTTTCCTTGCCGTTCAAGCTGGCGTTTTTTGTGATTGCTGACGGCTGGTCCTTGGTCGCGGGAGCGTTGGTTCGAAGCTATAGCCCTTAGGTATAACGCGTTGGCTCATCGAAGCCGAACCCGGCCTTCTCATGAAGCGCCGGGTTTTTGACGTGATGGCGGCACAGTTCAAGATTGACCTTGCGCTTGGCCAACGTTCGTAAATCCGGTGATCCTCTGCGTGCTGGTGGCCGGGGCTTGGTGACCGGTTTGAAGTCTACGCCGATCCGCAGCCTATCCTGGCATTGGCGTGCCTTTGGCCAAGTTCGCGACAACCTCCTCGATCCTAACCGGCCTTATCGCCGGGCAAAGACACAAAAGAAATGGCCCGGGTTGTCTGCCCGGACCGTATCATGACGTGCAGGGGGATCGCGCTTATTGTACCACGAACTCGGCGTGCAGGGCCCCGGCGGCCTTGATCGTTTTGAGGATGTCGATCATGTCGCGTGGCGACACCCCCAACGCGTTGAGGCCCGCAACGACCTGTGACAGAGACGTCCCCTCTGGCACCTCGGCCAAAGCGATGCCGCCATCCTCATCGATCGCCGCGTTGGTTCGGGGCACAACCACCGACCGGCCATTGGCGAAGGGGTTGGGTTGGACCGCCAGCGGCGTTTCTTCGACGCGCAGGGTCAGATTGCCCTGGGACACGGCCACGCGCGAGATGCGCACGTCGTCGCCCATCACGATCGTGCCCGAACGTTGATCCACCACCACGCGGGCCTTGCGCTCGGGCTCGACCAGGATGTTTTCCATCCGGCCAATTGCATGCGCGGTTGAGGCGGCCCGCGTGGCGGGTATGTCGACCTCGACTGTGCCGGAATCGCGCATGACAGCCACGCGGGCGTTGAAGATGCGGTTGACTGCGGTTTCGATCCGGCCTGCGGTCGTGAAGTCCGGCTCGCGCAGGGCCAGCCGGATCTGGGTCAGGTCGCTCAAGGCAAATTCAATCTCGCGTTCGACACGGGCGCCGGACGGGATCACACCGGATGTTGGAACGCCGCGCACCACAGATGCGGCCTCGCCTTCGGCGACGGCCCCGCCGGCCAGTACCGTGCCTTGGGCAACCGCATAGATCTGACCGTCGGCCGCGTTTAGCGGGGTCATCACCAGCGTGCCGCCCATGAGGCTTTTGGAATCACCAATCGCGGAGACAGTGACGTCGATCTGGCTGCCGACGCGGGAGAACGGCGGCAGATTGGCAGTGACAAAAACTGCAGCCACATTTTTGGGGCGGAATTGTTCGCCGGTCACGTTCACGCCCAAACGTTCTAGGATGTTGGACATGATCTCTTCGGTGAAGGGGGCGTTGCGCAGGCCGTCACCGGTGCCGTTCAGGCCAACCACCAGGCCGTAGCCCACCAGATCGTTGCCGCGCACCCCGTCGAAATCAACAAGGTCCTTGAGGCGCACCGCCCCTGCGGACACCATTGACGGGAAGAGCAGACAGAGAAAAACACAGATCAGCTTTTTCATCTCAGGAAATTCACCAGGTTAAGGGAAGAGGTCCGCGCCGTGACCGTGTAAAGGCTTTGCAGTTGCAACTGGACGCTTTGCAGGCGGGTTGTGACCTCAAACGGGTCGGCACCGATCAGATTGTTGCGGGCAAACTCCAGGCTGCTCTTGGTGGCCGAATTGCGCGCCTCGGCCTGATCGATGCGGGCCTCGGCATGGCCGACGTCCGCACGCAGACCGATGATATCATCCTTGGCCTTGGTCAGACCCGCACCGGTTCTCTTGAACAGTTCGGTTTGCTCGGCGTCGTTCAGTCCAACAGCGCCGTCGGAGGCAAGAGCGGCCAGGGTCGTGTTCAACAGGACCTCTCGGATGGCAGGATTGTCGGCCCTGAGCGTCAGCGAAACCTCGTCATTCTTGCCGACCGAAAGCGGGGCCAGGGATTGGTTGGAGCCTTGGTAGATCACCGACTCGAACCCAGCCGGGTCATTGAACCAATTGCGTGCTGCTGTAATGACGTCGTCAGCAGTTGTACTGCCCGCAATGGCGGTGCGCGCCTCTTGCAGTAACGTGTCGGCGGATCCCAGCGGCACCTGATCGGTGGCGACCCCGGCAAACAGGCTGCGACCCGCGACGGATTGGTTCAGAGATCCAATCATCGCTCCAAGCTCTGATTGCGCCTGCGCACTGGCCTGGGTTCGGTTGATGTCCTGTCCGAAACTCCCAATCGTGGTCAGGCTATGCGCCAGATCGCCGGTGCGTTTGTCCAGGTTCTCCAGGCTGCGTTGCATCGTGGAGGCAAAGAGTCCGGCCTCGGCCGTTGCGGTTGAGAAACTATCCAGCCGTTCGAGCGAATGTTCGATGTCGGCAAGATGTGAGAACTCTCCGTTCAAATGTGCGGAAACGTCGGCTACGCGCCCGGTTGCAAGCTCATCGGTGAGGGAGGCAATTTCGTTTCGGAGTTCGGTGCTTCTGTTTTGAAACATCATTGTTCGGGCGAGATCGCCAATCGAAGACATGTTCATAATTTACAACCTCAACAAAGTGTCCATCAGTTCGTCCACCACTTGGATGACGCGCGCGTTCGCGGCATAGGCCTGTTCAACCAGGATCAGGTTCTGAACCTCGGCGTCGGTATCCACCCCGTTTTCTTGTTCGACGCGTGTCATTTCAGCCTTGTTGGCCGAGGCAAAGCTGAGTGCCCGAGACGAGGTGCTGTTGTCCGATGCCACCTTGGACAGCAGGGCGGCAGAGATGCCTGCCGCTGTCATGTCACCCGTGCCAAAGCGGTTGTCGGGCTGGGCGAGTGTGCTGGTCATGGCCGCCTCAAACGCTTTGAGCTGGCGTGCATCGCCTTGCTCACCCGGGGTGGTGGCCCCAAGACCCGTGCGGAGTTTCCAGGTGTCGCCGCCGCGATCGGGATCAACCACTGAGTTGACTTCGATCCGGCCAGCAAGACCGGCGGGCGCTGTGGCTGAAAAGGGGTCGCCGTCGTCGGTAAAGAGACCCGGCTGACCGGCGCCAACGGTACTGTCAAGGCCAGGGGCCGCGAAGCGTTCGATCAGATCGCGAGCGACGGCATCCAGATCTTCTTGTGCCTGCACCGACAGGACATCGCGCACCTCGAACTGGGCGGCAAGCGTGCCGCCGCGGATGGCCGAGGTGGGACCGCTGGTTCGTACCGCGATGCCGTTGATTTCCAGATCCGAGAGCAGGTTGTTCTGCACCGTCATATGGGGTTTGGTTTCCCCGGTCAGGTTGAAGCTGAGTGTGGCGGCCTTGCCATCTACCAGAACGGCGCCGCCGTCGGTGAACAGGGCAATCTGACCATTGCTGCGTTGCGCGATGTTGACGGGCACGATCTTGTTGATCTCGTCGACTGCCTGCTGACGCTGGTCCAGCAAGGCGTTGACGTTACCCCCGGACCCCGAGACATCCTGAATTTTCTTGTTCAGATCCTCGACAGATTTGAGCGTCGCGTTCAGGCGATCGACCTGGCTGTCGATACTGCGATCCGCTGCCGAGCGGGTTTGGCGTAGCTCTTCGGAGGCGTTTGAAATCGAACTTGCCAGATCCTTGGCGCCGGTGACGGCCAACCCCAGGCGCGTGGCGGATTCCGGCATGCTCGCGGCTTGCAACAGCGCGCTTTCAAAATCGGCGATCCGGGACGTGATCGAGGTTGGATCGTCGGTCGTGCCAACGGCCTTTTCCAAAGCTGCGTGGAAACCGGCGATGGTGTTTGTGTATCCGTGCGTCGCATCCGCGTCGCGCCGGTTTGACAGCAACACAGGGTCCGCATGTCGCGTCACGCCGACGACGCGGACCCCGTTGCCTGTGTACCCGTTTGTGGCGACTTCCAATGACCGCCGCGCATACCCCGGAGTGAGCGCATTGGCGATGTTGTCCGACACGATGCCAGTTGCGCGTCCAGCTGCCGAAAGGCCGCTGAGCGCATTGTTGAATGCCGAAGAAATTGTCATGGATGACGTCCTTTGAACGGGTCAATCAAGCGCGGGTTAGCGCTTGATGTTGGTGGTTTCCTGCAGCATCTCGTCCACGGTCGTGATGACCTTGGCGCTGGATGAATACGAACGCTGCGTTTGAATCATTGCCGTCAACTCGTTGGCGATGTCGGTGGTCGATTCCTCGCGCGAGAACCCGGCGATGCTGCCAGTTGGGCCTTCGCCTGCGTTCCACAGGAAGAAGGTGCCGCTTTCGCGGGAGGGTTCATAAGTCTGGCTGTCGAGCGCGACCAACCCGTTGGGATTTGGCAGGTTCACCAGCGGGATCTGAAAGATCTTGCGGCTGGCACCATTGTCAAAGAAGCCGTGGACAAAGCCGTTTTCGTCCACCTCGACCCGGGTCATCGTACCCACGGCAGAGCCGTCTTTGGTGATCGAAACCGGGGCAAAGGTGTCAGAAAGCTGCGTGATTCCATTCGGGTCGTTCGGACGGCCGATGTTGATTTCCATCGGGCCACCGGCCACGTTGACGATCATCGACCCGGTGGTTGCGTCATAGGCTCCACCGGTGGTGCTGGTCACGCTGGCAAGGGTGCCGCCATCGGTTCGACTGTCGTTGAATGTGAGCGTGTATTCACCAACAACGGTGCCACCAGAGGCGGTGTCGCGCATGATCATGGTCCACTGGTTGCTTTCGCCCGTGGCGGGGACAACGGGGACCAGTTCAACCTGCAGATTTTCTGATTTGCCCAAGTTGTCGTAATACTCGACCGACAGCGGCTGTGAATCTCCGGGGGACCCGGCCTCGGTCGCGGTGGCAGGCAAGTTCATGCGCAGGTTCATCTGCGTGGTTGGCGAACCCGAAAGCTGATTGACGCTGAGCTGAACCGGGGTGAGGCCATCCGACGTGTCGCGTGGCAGGTTGGGGATGGTGCCATCCGGGTTTGCGCGCCAACCCATCAGTGTCAGACCGGATTCGGTCACCAGGTAGCCTTCGTCGTTGGTACGAAACGACCCGGTTGTTGTCAGCAACATGTTCGGAGTGCCGTTACTGTTGGCAATCTCGGACGTCTTCACCACAGGAAGCATGCCGCCGCCCCGCACTGACAGGTCTGTGGCATTCGATGTCGAGACCAGCGACCCGCGCTGGTCGATCATTCGCTGGGTCGTGGAACGCACGCCACCAGCAGAATAATTCCCGCCACTCGTCGAGTTCACCAGGGAATGAAAATCGGTTTCAACGCGCTTGTACCCGTAGGTCGAAGAATTCGCGATGTTGTCTGAAATCGACGCCAATCGGCTGGCATTTGCGGTGAGCGCCGCAATGCCCGCATTCAGCGAGGAGGAAATCGTCATGGATACGCCTTTCTGCTGCATCAAGAAACTAATCTTGACGCAACAGCTACCGCACCAGCACTTAACACCCCGCTAACAGCTAAAAACCGATCTATCTTGTTCTACTGATCGCGCAGATAGATGATTTCTATCCGGTCGTTCCGGGCGCCCATCGGGTTCTTGGCCGTCAGTTTGCGATCGGCGTGACCCGTGACCCGCTTGATGCGTTCCTCGTCCAGGCCATACCCTTCGAACAAAGTTCGGGTGCGGGCCGCGCGGGCCGTCGACAGCTCCCACACGGGGCTGTCAGCCAGAACCACCGGATGGGCACGGATATGCCCGCCGATCGCTATGCCGTTGGACACAAGGCCGGAATGGCGCACGACCAATCGTGCCAGCTCTTTCATCAGCGGCGTTGGCCGGTCGGTGTGCTCTTCGAAAAGAGGTTCGCCCTCGGTTGAAAACAGTTCAACAATCAACCCCTCGTCGGTCACCCGCGTGACGATATGTTTGAGCGCTTCTTTACTGACCAGGCTTTCTCCACCGCGCCCCATGAGGGCGGCTTCGATTGTCTTGAACTCTTCGTTGACGGCATTGTCGCCACCCTGTTTGTCAACGCCGGTTGCACCGCGCGCCTTGTCACCGTCAGACCGATAGCGGGTGCTGGCACCCGACCCATTCATGGCCATGGTTTTTTCCGAGAACATGTTGTCCCCACCAAAAGCACCATTGCCGCCACCGGATACCGGATTCAGCGGGACCGTTGGCGAAAAGTAGTCAGCCAGACCCTTTCGCTGTTTTTCAGTTGTTGCATTCAGCAGCCACATCAACATGAAAAAGGCCATCATCGCCGTCACGAAGTCCGCATAAGCGACCTTCCAGGCTCCGCCATGGTGGCCATCGCCACCAACTACCTTTTTCCGTTTGATGATGACTGGCGCCGCATTGGTTTGCGCACCCATCTCCACCACCTATTTCTATCACCCGAGTTAAGAAATATCAGGGGAGGTGTTAAGCGAAGCCTAACAGGTAAAACTGTTGGGAAATTCGGGCCCCCGACGGTTTGGCAGGGGCCCTGTGTCGATCAGCCAGCGTCCAGGAGGATGTCACCGAATTGATCTCGCAGTTTGTTTTTCAGCACTTTTCCGGTTCCGCCCAAGGGTAGTTCATCGACAAAGATCACCTTGTCGGGGATCTGCCAGGACGCAACCTTGCCTGTGTAATGCGCCAGCAGCGCGGCCTCGTCCAGTTCGGTGCCGCCATGTTTGATCGCGATGATCACGGGTCGTTCGTCCCATTTGGCGTGTTTGGCCGCAATGGCGGCGGCGTTGGCTACGGCGTCGTGCGAAATGGCGATGTCTTCCAACTCAACAGTTGAAATCCATTCACCACCCGACTTGATGATGTCCTTGGATCGGTCGCGGATGATCATGTAGCCGTCACTGTCGATCGTGGCGACGTCGCCGGTGTCGAACCAGCCATCCTCAGTCAGCGCCGTGCCGTCCGCCTTGAAGTAGGTATCTACAATCCAATGGCCGCGGATTTGCAGGTTGCCCTGGGTCTCACCATCCTCGGCCAGACGTGTGCCTTCGTCATCGACCAGACGCAGCTCGACACCATAAGGCGGCCGCCCCTGTCCCTCGCGGATCTTGCCTTTTTCGGCGTCCGACAGGCCTTCGTGCTTTTGCAACAGCTGGTTCAACGTACCCAGCGGGCTGGTTTCGGTCATGCCCCAGGCGTGGATCAGTTCCACGCCATATCGGTCGCGGAAGGTGGGGATCATCACCGTGGGCAGGGCCGAACCACCAACAACCGTGCGTTTCAGGCTTTCCGCTTTGGACCCGGTGGATTCCAGCGCCGCCAGCAGACCCATCCAGATGGTTGGCACGCCGAGCGCGACGGTCACCTGTTCACCGTCGATCAGTTTCACCAGGCTTTCGCCATCCAGGTTCGGCCCCGGCAGCACGATTTTGCAACCGATGGCGGCGGCGATATAGGGCACACCCCAAGCGTTGGCGTGGAACATCGGAACAACGGCCATCACAGTATCCTTGGCCGACAGCGCCATACCATCGGGCTGGTTGCCCGCGATTGAATGCAACACGGTGGTGCGGTGGGTGTACTGCACACCCTTGGGGTTGCCGGTGGTGCCGGACGTGTAACACAGGCTCGAGGGCAGGGTTTCGTCCAGCTCGGGCCAGGTGGCGTCGTCGTATTCGCCCTCGATCAGTTCGTCATAGAACAGCAGCCCGTCGACCATGGCTGCGGCTTCTTCATCCCGCGGCCCCATCAGCACGACGTGTTTGAGCGTCTTCAGATGCTCGCCCAGCTTGGCCACCACCGGCAGAAAGGTCCGGTCCAGGAACAGGATCTGATCCTCGGCGTGGTTGATGATGTAGATCAGCTGTTCCGGGAACAGGCGCGGGTTGATCGTGTGGCAAACCATACCCGCACCCGCGACGCCGAAGTAAATCTCCAGATGCCGACGGTTGTTCCAGGCGATGGTGGCGCAGCGGTCGCCGGTTTTCAGACCCAAACGCGCCAGGGCCGACGCCAGCTTGCGGGCGTTGGCCTCGACCTCTCCCCAGGTGCTGTGGATCACCTCGCCCGAGGTTTCCACCGAAACCACCGTCGTGTCACCATGGTATCGACCAGCGTGTTCGATCAGCGAGCTGATGGTCAGCGGCTGATGCATCATTTTGCCAAGCATTATGTCTCTCTCTTTACTCTGCAGCTTGTGAGGCAGCCTGCGCCGCGCGGATCATGTCGGCGGCTCTTTCTGCAATCATGATTGTGGGGGCGTTGGTGTTGCCGCCGATCAGCCGTGGCATGATCGAGGCATCGACAACACGCAGCCCTTGGAGCCCGTGCACACGCAGTTCCGGATCCACAACAGCCATCTCATCAACACCCATCTTGCAGGTGCCGACCGGGTGATAGATCGTATCCGCACGCGAGCGGATGTGATCTTCGAGCTCGGCGTCCGTGGGTTCGTTGTCGATGAACATCTCGGACTTGATGTACCCCTTCAGCGGCGGCGTCTGCATCAGGTCGCGGGTCATCCGCGTTCCCTTCATCAGCACGGCCAGGTCTTCATCATTGCTCAGGAATTTGGGGTCGATCCGGGGGGCATCCATAGGGTCGGCCGAGTTCAACGTGACGTCGCCTCGCGTCTTGGGGCGCAGCACGCAGACGTGGCAGCTGAAGCCGTGACCCAGGTGCAGTTTGCGGGCATGATCGTCGACCACCGAGATCACGAAATGCAACTGCACGTCGGCGCGGTCGAGGTTGGGGTCGGTCTTGAAGAATGCGCCCCCTTCGGCAAAGGGCGTCGCCAACATGCCAGAGCCATCTTTGCGCCAGGCCGCCATGTGTTTGAGCAGGTTGACCGAAGCTGACAGCCCGATCCCGAAGTTATCCTTGTCCGCCGTTTTGTAGCCCAACACGAAATCCAGGTGGTCTTGCAGGTTCTGACCCACGCCCGGCAGCTCGTGCACCATCTGGATGCCGTGGGGTGTGATGTCTTGCGGCCGTCCTACGCCCGACAGCTGTAGCAGTTGGGGCGAATTGAAGGCGCCGCCACACAGGATCACCTCTTTGCTTGCGCGCACCTCGTGGTCGGCCTTGCCACTGAGATAGGTGACGCCAACGGCACGTTTACCTTCGAACACAATGCGTGTCGCGTGGGCATCGGTGATGACCGTCAGGTTGGGGCGATCCATGACTGGGTGTAGATAAGCCGCCGCCGCTGAACAGCGCTCTCCCGCCTTGGCAGGGTCGTGGAACTGCGTCACCTGATAGAGGCCGATGCCCTCGTTGTCGCCGGTGTTGAAATCCTCAACCCGGCGGATTTGCATCGCTTCGCCCGCCTCGACAAAAGCTTGCGAGATTGGGCGGGGGGATTGCTGGTCCGAGACTTGCAGCGGGCCACCGCCACCGTGCATGTCGCTGGCGCCGTGCTGGTTGTTTTCCGCTTTCAGAAAATAGGGCAACACGTCATCCCATGACCAACCGTCACAGCCCAGGTCAGCCCATTCGTCGTAGTCCTTGGAATGGCCACGCACATAGAGCATGGCGTTGATCGCACTCGACCCGCCAAGCGCCTTGCCACGTGGTTGATAGCCCTGACGGCCCTTGAGACCCTCTTGCGGGATGGTCTCAAACGCCCAGTTGTTGATCTTGGGTTTGCCGGGCAGCATCGCCACCACGGCCGCAGGCGCGCGCACCAAGATGCTGTCGCCTTTGCCGCCTGCCTCAAGCAAGCAAACGCTTGTATTCGGGTCTTCGCTCAGGCGTGCGGCCAGCGTCGATCCGCCGGATCCTCCTCCGACGATCACATAGTCATACGACATAGGTCTCTCCCCCCTGTTGTCGTTGTCTGGCGTCATGAAGCCCTGCAAGGGGTGGAAATGTCCACTTTGACCGGGCGTCAGATTGGGTGACCGGCGGGACTTGGCCGACGTACCGTCGCGGGGTCTGTTTGTGTATCAACAGTTGAAGCAGGGGCGCGTTTCGGCAAGGGTTGTGACAGTTTCCGTAGCCGAGCCGAGAGTTGACCGTGCCCCATTCGCCTACCCGCATCACCGCGCCGCAATCCGAAGACATCGCGTTTCTGGATTTCGGAACTGCCTTTTTCCGGCATGCGAAGGAGCGCCCGGATCAGATCGCGGTTGTGGATGAGGTGGTGTCCCTGACCTGGCGCAGCTTTGATCATCACGCGCGCTGTGTGGCGGCAAGATTGCAGGCCGAAGGTGTCGGTCCCGGCACGCCTGTTGCGGCCTTGGCCGACAATTCCGCGGCCTATCTGACGTTTTATGCAGGCGTGATTCTGGCTGGTGGTGCAATGGTGCCCTTGCCCACCAGCGCCACATCGGATGTGTTGACCAAAATGCTGGATGATTGCGGTGCGCGGCTGCGGTTTGCCTCGGACCGACACAGCGGAATGGCGGTGGCACTTGGGTTTGCCGGCGCGGTGCTGGATCGCGATCTGTTCGACTGGGCCGTTGGAGAACCATTGGAGCATCCCGTTTCCGTCCCACCGGACAGCATGTTCGATCTGATCTACAGCTCGGGCACAACCGGAACGCCCAAGGGGATCATTCACGATCACCTGTTTCGCGGGCGGCAGTTGATGCGGATGCCAGTGTTTGGGTTGGATCAGGACGCGCGCCTGCTGATGTCGACGCCGCTCTATTCCAACACCACGCAGGTCGCGGTGCTGCCCGTTCTGGCGCGCGGCGGCACCGTGGTGAGCATGGCCAAGTTCGACACCCTGCGGTTTCTGGAGCTGTCGCAAAATCACGCGATCACCCATGCTATGCTGGTGCCGGTGCAATACATGCGCCTGATGCGCGAGCCGTCGTTTGATGATCATGACCTGTCGAGCTACCAGACCAAACTCTCAACCTCGGCGCCGCTGCCTGCGCCCTTGATCCGGGACATCCTGAACCGCTGGCCCGGAAAGCTGTTCGAGCTTTATGGCATGACCGAAGGTGGAATCAGCACCGTGCTGGATTGCGCCAGCTTTCCCGAAAAGCTCGACACCGTGGGGCGCCCTGTTCAAGGCTGCGATGCGCGGATCATCGATGAGGATAGTCGCGAATTGCCCCCCGGAGAGTTTGGCGAGGTCGTCGGGCGCGCGGGCGCCATGATGCAAGGCTATCTGAACGCCGACGCAAAGACGCAAGAGGCCACATGGCGCAGTCCCGAAGGAGAGGACTTCATCCGGACCGGCGACATGGGCCGGTTTGATGCGGATGGCTTCCTGACGCTGATGGACCGAAAAAAGGACATGATCCTGTCGGGTGGGTTCAACATCTATGCCGCTGATCTGGAACGGGTGCTGCGAGATCATCCCGATGTATCGGATGTCGCCGTGATCGCGGTTCCGTCCGAGGCATGGGGTGAGACGCCCTTGGGTTTGGTGGTGCTAAAACCTGAAGGGCAGGCAACGGGCGCCGAGATCATGGACTGGGCCAACGCTCGGCTTGGCAAGACGCAGCGCCTGTCACGGGTGGAGCTGCGCGATGACTTGCCGCGCAGTTCCATTGGCAAGATCCTGAAGCGCAAGTTGCGCGCGTCCTTTTGGGAACAGCCCTGATTTCTGCGGCGCATGTCGTTTTCAGCAAAGACTTGGACCACAACGACGCCATGATATCCTCATGACAGGGATCATTCCAAAACGCATGGATCGCCGCGCAACGGGCGCGAACCTGGTGCCGCACTGACGGGGCCTACATCCCGTTTGCGACACCAATCCCTGCTTTTTGGAAGACTTCATGACAGCAACAGACATGCTGCGCCTTGCCATTGATATTGGCGGCACATTTACCGACACGGTTCTGGTGGAGGGCGAGGATACGATCCTGGCCTCGACCAAAACCCTTACCACCCACGGAAACCCTGCAGACGGCGCGATGGAAGGTGCCGCGCGGGTGATGGCCCAATCGGGGCGGTCTTTGGATCAAGTGACCGGCTTCATCCACGGCACTACGCTGGCGACCAACGCGCTGATTGAGCGGCGCGGAGCCACGGTTGCAACCGTTACGACCGAAGGGTTCCGGGATATTCTGGAGATCGCCTATGAGCGGCGGTATTCACAGTATGACATCAACCTGGAAAAGCCTGATCTTCTGGTGCCCCGCGAACGGGCCCTGACCGTACGCGAACGCATGTCAGCCGACGGCACGGTGCTGATCGAGATGGAGGAGGCAGCAATTGACGCGCTGTTGGACGACATCGATGCCAGCGGAGCCGAGGCTGTCGCAATCTGCCTGATGCATTCTTATGCCAACCCCACGCATGAACGTCGGCTGCGTGATGTTCTGATCTCGCAATACCCGAATTTGACCGTGTCGATTTCGTCGGATGTCAGCCCCGAGGCTCGCGAGTTTGACCGGCTCTGCACCACTGTCGCCAACGCTTACATCCAGCCACTGATGGAAAGCTATCTCAATCGGTTTGTGGAGCAGTTTGCGGGCGAAGGCGTGACCTGCCCTATCCTTATGATGACCGCAGGCGGTGGCATGTGCACGGTTGAGACAGCAGCCCGCTTCCCGATCCGACTGGTGGAAAGCGGCCCTGCCGGTGGCGCCATCCTCGCGGCTCGCATTGCCGCACGGGCCGGGATCGATCAGGTGCTGTCGTTTGATGTGGGCGGCACCACGGCCAAGCTATGCCTGATTGACAGCGCCCGCCCCCAGACCTCTCGCCAGTTTGAAATCGCCCGCGCGGCGCGTTTCATCAAAGGCTCTGGTATGCCGGTGCGCATTCCGGTGATCGAGATGATCGAGATTGGCGCTGGTGGTGGCTCCATCGCCGGGGTCGATCGGTTGGGCCGTTTGACTGTGGGGCCAAAGTCCGCAGGTTCGGAACCTGGTCCGGTTGCGTTTGGCCGTGGCGGGACCGAGCCCACCGTGACCGACAGTGACATCACCCTTGGCTATATCGTGCCCGATACCTTTGCCGAGGGGCACATCAGCATCGATCCAGAGGCGTCAAAAGCGGCTCTAACACGGCTGATTGGAGCCAAACTGAACACCGGCGCCATGGGGTCTGCCGATGGGGTCAGTCGCATCGTGGATGAAAGCATGGCCAGCGCTGGGCGGATGCATGCGGTTGAATCGGGCAAGGACCTTGGCCCTCGAACGATGATCGCATTCGGAGGCAATGGCCCGCTTCACGCCACCCGTGTCGCGCGTTCTGCCGGCGTCAGCCGCATCGTCATCCCGCCCAATCCAGGCGTCGGCTCGGCGGTCGGCTTCCTCTTTGCGCCGGTGAGCTTTGAGATCGTGCGCTCGCGCTATTCGGTGCTTGACACGTTGGAACTGGATGGGGTGAACGCCCTGTTTGATGAGATGATCGCCGAAGCCAAAGCGGTGGTTGCCCAAGGGGCTGGGGATCGCGTGACCGAGACCCGCCGCAGCGCGTTCATGCGCTACAACGGACAAGGCCATGAAATCGAGATCGCCCTACCGGATCGTGCGCTTGAGATGGACGATATTCAACCTCTAATAAGGGCATTTGAGGAGGAATACCGCAAACAGTTCTCGCGCCCGGTGCCGGGGATGCAGATCGAAATCCTAAATTGGGCGGTGCAGGTGGCCACGCCGGACGATGCAGTTCCACCGACACCCCAAATGCCGGATTTGAACATCGTGAAACCGGGCGAAACCCGTTCGATCCTGTGCGATGTGGAGGGCACGATGAAGCAGGCCGGTTTTGTGTCGCGCGACAGCCTGTCGCCGGGGCAGTGCATTTCTGGTCCTGCGCTCATCACCGAGCCGCAGACCACCACGCTCGTCTCGGCCGATTTTTCGGCTCATGTGGATGCCATCGGCAATCTTGTCCTGAACAAAAACCCCTCAAGTAGCGAAGCGGTAGGGGGAACTGAAGCTGACCAGAAAGGAGGTGCGGCATGACCCAGACCTCTGCTGCCCGTTTGCAAGTGATGTGGAACCGGCTGCTGGCCGTGGTCGAGGAGCAGGGTCAAACCCTGATCCGCGCGGCGTTCAGCCCAATTGTGCGCGAATGCGGCGACATCTCCGCCGGGGTTTTCGATGTGCAGGGCCGGATGCTGGCGCAGGCCGTGACCGGCACACCAGGTCACATCAATACCATGGCCGAGGCCGTGCTGCATCTACGCGAACGCTTCCCGGTTCAGGACATGAAGCCTGGCGACATCTACATGACCAACGATCCTTGGTTGGCGTCCGGGCATCTGAACGACTTTCTGTTGATGATGCCCGCGTTCAAGGATGGCAGGGTTGTGGGCTTCACCTCCTGCACCTCGCATCTGGTCGACTTGGGTGGCCTTGGCATGGGCCCCGAAGGGTCGGATATCTATGACGAAGGGCTGCTGATCCCGCCCTGCAAGCTGGTTGATCAGGGTGAGTTGAATGCCCTGTTGATGGACATTGTCCGCGCCAACTCCCGCGAACCCATCGCCAATGAGGGCGACATCTATGCGCTGGTCGCTTGTTGCGAGGCGGGGGTGAACCGGCTGGTTGCGATGATGGAAGAGTTCGGGATCGACAATCTGGAAGAGCTTGGCAGCTACATTATCGACACCTCACGCCGCGGCACGCTCGAGGCGATCGCCAAAGTGCCCGAAGGCGTCTACAAGAACGTCCTTCGGATGGATGGGTATGAGAATGAGCTGGAGCTGCACGCCACACTGACAGTCTCTAAATCAGGGCTTCACGTAGATTTCACTGGCACCTCAGGTTGTTCCAGAAAGGGCATCAATGTGCCGCTGAACTATGCCACGGCTTATACTGTTTTTGCCCTGCGCTGCATCGTCGGGCCGGATATCCCGAACAACGCGGGCTCGCTGGAACCCTTTACGGTGGATGGACCCAAGGGCTGCATTCTGAACGCGCAGCGCCCCGTTCCAGTCGCGATGCGCCACACGTTGGGCCAGGTGACGCCAGATCTGGTTTTGGGCTGCCTGCATCAGGCGTTGCCGGACCAAGTGCCCGCCGAGGGCGCGTCGTGCATGTTCGACCTGCCCATGCGCCATGCGCCCGAAGTGGCAGCAAGGGGTGGGCGTCAGTTCGCTATCGAGCCGGTCCACAATGGGGGCACCGGCGCGCGACCACACACGGATGGGCTGTCGGCGACGGCCTATCCATCGGGCGTCTTTGGTTCTCAGGTAGAAATCACCGAAGCGGTTGCTCCCGTCGTTATGTGGCGACGAGAGCTGCGGCCGGACTCGGGTGGGGCTGGCAAGTATCGTGGTGGCCTGGGACAGCGGATCGAAATGACGTCGTCCAACGGCGCACCGTTCATTGTGTTCCTGTCGGTTGAACGGCTCAAGTTCCCCGCCTTGGGGCGGATGGGCGGACAGCCCGGTGCGCCTGGGCGTATTCGGTTCCGGGACAGGGATGGCGATCTGCCGGGCAAGGGAGAGTTGCGGGTCGAAGGCGATGACTACCTGATCTTTGAAACGCCCGGCGGCGGCGGGTTCGGGGACGTGTCCGAGCGGGACCCTGATGCTCTGGCGTTAGATCTCAGACGCGGGTTGGTCAGTGTCGATGGGGCCAATGCATATGGAGGTACATCATGATCAAACCTGTTCCGCATGTCGCGGCCATGGGGGCCTATGCTCTGGCTGATCTGGGAGGGGCCGAGACGATCTCTCTGGCGCAGAACGAAAGCGCTTTCCCAGCCAGTCCCGCAGCGATTGCTGCGGGTCAGGCTGCGATGGCTGAGCTGCCGTTGTACCCTGACCCGGAATGGCCTGATTTGCGGGCTGCAATTTCCAAAATTTACGAGTTAGAGCCTGATATGATCCTATGCGGTGCCGGTTCGATGGAGCTGATCGGGTGTCTGATCCGCGCCTATGCAGGGGTAGGGGATCGGGTGTTGGGGACGGATTATGGTTATGCCTTTGTCTCTTCTGCTGCGGCGCAAGTGCAGGCAGATTATGTCAAGGCGCGCGAGGTTGATCTGACCGTATCTGTAGGTGACATCCTGGCTGCTCTGACACCGGAGACTCGCATTGTTTTTGTCTGCAATCCTGGCAACCCAACGGGCACGTTGATCAGTAATGCCGAGATCATAAGCCTGCGCGAGGCGCTACCTGCCCACATCATGCTGGTGGTGGATCAGGCCTACGCCGAGTTTTCGGATGCCGCGAATGATCCTGCACAGATTTTTGCGCTTGTGGATCGCGGCGATACGGTGGTGATGCGGACGCTGTCCAAGGCCTATGGTCTTGCGGGAGCCCGTGTCGGTTGGGGGTATTTCCCGCCTGCGATTGCGAACGAGGTGCGCAAATTGCTGAACCCCAACAACATCTCAATCGCTTCGCAGGCAGCGGCCGCTGCCGCGATGCGCGATCAGGATCATATGCGGGATGTGGTGGCCAAAACGGCTGTAATCCGAGACCAGTTTGCAAGTGATTGCCGAGCGATGGGGCTGCATGTGCCACACAGCCACACCAACTTTGTGCTATTGCGCTTTGCCTCGACTGAACAGGCCCAGGCGGCGGATCAGGCGTTGCGTGACCAAAACCTGTTGATGCGTGGTATGGGCGGCTATGGCTTGTCCGGTTGCCTGCGCGCCACCATTTGCGAGGCGCAGGTCATGGACCGGGCCCGAGAGGTTCTGAAAGGAGTGTTGACATGACCGAAACACGCACTGCGGCAAAGATTGGGGTGCTTGTTCCTTTCACAAACACTAATTTAGAGCCTGATATGGAATTGATGCGGCCGCCTAACACGACGGTTCATTTCCAGCGCATGGGTGGCTATGACGTCGATGAAATCCCGGGCTCGGACCAGATGGCAGGGTTGGGGGCATCCGATATCAGTCACGACCTACGAATGATCTCGGGTGTTCGGCCAGATGTTGTGCTCTATGGTTGTACATCTGCCACGCTGACTCACGGGCCGTCCTTTGACGCCGATCTGGCAGAGCAGATCAAGAGGGGCTCTGGTGCAAAATCCCTGACTGCCGCCGGGTCGCTGATTGCCGGGATCAAGGCGATTGGTGCGACCAAGGTTGGGTTCTCGTCGCCGTATCTGGGTGAGATCAACGAACAAGCCATGGCCTTTATGGCCGAGAATGGCATCCAGACGGTCAAATGCGCAGATGTGGGTCGCGAGCTGGGTAACTACGGTCAGGGAGAGCTGGCCCCGGATGAGGTGTTTGATCTGGCCTGTCAGGCCGATCATCCTGAAGCGCAGGCCATTGTGCTCAGCTGCACCGACATGCGCTCGGTCGAGGCGATTGAACGCATCGAGGCGGCGTTGGACAAGCCGGTGGTCACGTCCAACCAGGCGATGATGTTCTGTCTGATGCGGGCGATGAACCTGCCGCGCCATGACCGGTTGCCGGGGCGGCTCTTTGACCACCTGTAAAACACCATTGGACCGATCTTGTAGGCAGGGCTAGGCTGCCGATATGCGCAGCTTTCTTGCCATCGCTCTCTCCCCTCAGACAAGATCGGTTCTGACCGGCCTGCAGCGCAATCTGCGGGCCGGTCGCCTTGTCGACCCCGACAATTTGCACGTGACGCTAAGCTTTCTGGATGACCAGCCCGAGGAGACGTTGGAGGTGCTGCACGAAGAACTGTCTCTGCTCAACTCCCCGGCCTTTGAACTGTACCTACGGGGCGTCGGGTGCTTTGGCGGCCAAACCCCACGGATCGTTCAAGCCGAGGTTGAACCTTCGGACGCGCTGACAGCCCTGCACCGGGCCATTGCAAAGGCCACGCGGCGTGTCGGCATCGTGTTGCAACGGCGAAAGTTTCACCCGCATGTGACGTTGGCCCGATTGAAGCCCCATGACGCAAGCGCGGTCGGGCCATTCCTGAGCGATGAGGCCGGGTTTTCACACAAGGCTGGCCTCGTGACCCGTTTTGGCCTCTACGAGTCAATCTTGCGCCCTGAAGGGCCAGTCTATCACGTGTTGGCGGAATACGAACTGCTCGATACCTAAGGCTCACCTCCGCCGATCTCTTCCTTGCGCTTGGCGACATAGGCATCCAGTTCTTCGCGAATGGCCGGGTCCATCGCGGGTTCTTCGTAGTCGCGCAAGGCCTGTTGCCAAACCTCTGTGGCGCGCTCGACGGCATTCTTGGCGCCGGCGGCTTCCCAATTTTCATAGTTCTGCCAATCCGACAGGATGGGGCGATAAAAAGCGGTCTCGTACCGTTCCATCGTGTGTTCAGCGCCAAAGAAATGCCCGCCGGTGGGTACCGATTGAATGGCGTCAAAGCCCAGCTCGGCCTCGTCGAATTTCATCGGTTTCAGGAACTCGATCATGTTCTGGATAATTTCCACATCCATGATGAATTTCTCATAGCTCGCAGTCAGGCCGCCTTCGAGCCAACCAGCCGCGTGATAGACGATGTTTGCCCCGCCCAGCACCGCGCCCCAGGTGGCCATCATCGTCTCATAAGCCGCTTGCAGGTCGACCGCGTTCGAGGCGTTGGCGTTTGAGGTGCGGTAAGGAATGCCATAGCGCCGCGCCAATTGCCCTCCGACGATATTGGCTTTGGCATTCTCGGGTGTCCCGAACGCGGGCGCGCCCGAGCGCATGTCGACGTTAGAGGTGAACGAGCCGTACATGACCGGTGTGCCCGGCTGCACCAGCTGGGTCAGCACCACGCCAAACAGCGCCTCGGCGTTCTGTTGCGCCAGGGCAGCGGGTAGGGTCACGGGGGTCATAGCGCCCATCAGCGTAAAGGGCGTCACCGTCACCGGCTGGCCGTATTCGGCCATTGCGATCAGCCCATCGCCCATAGCGTCGTCGAACAGGCGCGGCGAGTTGACCGAGATGATGGTGATCACGCCGGGGTTATCGCGCATGTCCTCGGGTTTCTGCCCGCGTGTGATGGCCATCATGTTGATGCCATCCATGGCGCGACCCCGGCCAATGGCCGTGCAGTGGAACGACAGGTCGGAATAGGCGAGGTTGGCCAGATAGGTGTCTAGATGCCGGTTGTTGGCGGGCATTTCGATCGGGGCCATCACCTGATTGCCGATCAGGTTCACTGCGTTGAAATGATGCGCCAGTTTGATGAAGTTGCAATAGTCGGTGTAGTTCCCCTGACGCCGCCCATTGATGCGGTCGTGCACATTGGGCGGGCCAGCCACCAGACCAAAGTTCACGTTGTTGCCGCCCATGATGATCCGCTTGTCGCGGTTGCGGGCGGTCAGGGTGAACTGTGATGGCACTGTTTTCAGCGCCTCGGTCACGATGCTTTCGTCGATGCGGATCGTCATCGTGTCGCGGTCGACGATGGCGCCTGCGTTCTCAAAGATGTCCATCACGTTGTCGCCCATCACGCGGATGCCTGCCTCGGACAGGATGCGCATCGATGTCGCATGCAGCTGGTCCATCTGGTCGGGGTTCAGCAGCTCGAACGGGGGATAGTGGTTTTGCACCTGCTGCCAAGGCAGTTGATCAATGCTTCCGCCTGCGCGTGTGGATTTCCCGCGGCGGCCGCCGCTGCGTCTGTCTCGTGCCATAAGTGTTTACGCCTCCGGGGCGTCGTAGAGGTGTTGTGCCAGGTCCGAAAGCTTGCTTTCGGGTCGGGTCAGGCCCAGGGCTGCGTCGCGGATCGCGGCGGCGCGGGTCCCTCCCAGCGAAGGGGTTGCGAATTCCATAAACTTGGCGATGACCTCTTCCCGGCTCATGGGGGCTTCGGGTCCGCCGCGTGCGTGGGTGTCGCCAGAGTCCAATGTTCGGCCGTCAGTTGTGGTGATCTGAACGTCGGCCCAACGGCCCACGGGGAAGCGGGTGCTGTGCTCGTCGGTTTCCGCCACCGAGATACGGGACATCACATCGATGACGGTCGCGTCGCTCAGGCCCGCGCCCGAGATCTGCTCGACCCCGATCCGGCCATGAACGATTTGCGCCGCGACCGCGAAGGGAAGCGAATATTGCGCCTTGGACGTGTTGTCGGGTACCTCGCGGAACAGGCAGGCAGCCTCGTGGAAGCTGTTGACCTGCACATGTTGGATGTCCGCGTGGGACAAGTCATGTTCCAGCATGATTGCCCGCGTCCCGTCGATGGCCGCATGGGCCCATCGGCAGATCGGGTAGGGTTTCACATATTGATGCTCCATCTGCCAGAAGCGCCCCAAGTCTTCCCAATGGTCCAGCACGTCATTGGCTTCGATGGTGATCGCGGGGGCGCCGGTGAATCCCTGTTCTGCCAGCACTACTGCCGACAGGCCCACCATTGCACCCCAGCCTGAGCCGTCGTGGAGCATCGTTGGGTTTGCAATCTCGCGCATCATTTGGCTGCGGGGGCCGTGGTATTCGGCGATGCCAAGGGCTTGGCGCAACTGGTCACGGCTCATGCCTTTCAAACGTGCCGCCATTGCAACGGCACCAAGCGCGTTCCAAGCACCCGAAGTGTGATAGTCACTGACGGTGTCATGCAGCGCCAGACCAGCGCGGCCTGCGATTTCGTATCCGATGGTCACCGCGGTCAGCGCCTCTGGCCCCGAGATGTCGGAGACCACCTCAGCCAAAGCAGCAAGCGTCGGGACAACAACGACCCCGATGTGACCCTTGGTGGGGTTGTACCCGTCGTGTCCGTCCAGATTGTCAGTTTGGGTGGCAGAGGCATAGGCGGCTCCGGCGATGCTGACGGGTCGTCCGTCGAACATCATCCGGGCTGTGACCCTTGGATCGCTTGAGCCATAGAGCAGCGCGGCGGTGTCGCGGGCGATTATGCCTGCCTCCATCGGGCCGGATCCGATGGTTATGCCCAACGTGTCGAGCAGCATCAGCGCGGCTGCGTCCTGTGTGGTCTCAGCCAGATCGACGGGAGCCAAGTCAAACGTAAAGTCGGCGATGCGATCAAATGTTGCGGTCATGGGCGATCCTCCGGACGCGCGGATTGGGTTGGATCAAAGCTAGTGGGGTAAGCGCCGGGCAACACGCAAAGAAGCGTGGGGCATTGGGGTGGATAATTTCGCGCATCACAACCGGCGCTATGTCGCGGTTTTGCGACATTTTCCGGCGCGGACAGGACAGTCGCGCGGCATTGAATTGCGCGATAGGGTGAGCACCATGAAAAACCTGCCCCACCTCACCTTTCTGCGCTCGTTCGAGGCCGCAGCCCGGCATCTGAGTTTCACCAGCGCGTCAGAAGAGCTGAACTGCACCCAGTCGGCGGTCAGCAACCATGTCCGTTCGCTTGAGGAATTCATCGGGCGACCGTTGTTCGTGCGGCTGCCCCGGTCGCTGTCTCTGACCGAGGTCGGCGAAGCCTATCTGCCCTCAGTGCGCCACGCGTTGCAGGAGATCGACACGGCGACTGAGAGTTTGATCTCGCAGAAACGCAAGCGTGAAGTGGTTGTGTCTTGCCCCACCAGCCTGGCGTCGATGTGGCTGGCAGGCGTCTTGCGGGACTTCACTGCCGCGCATCCGGATGTACAGGTCAAGGTGCATGGCACGGTCTGGTCGGACGTGGACGAGGATGTCTCGGACATCTCGATCACGATGAATTACGCCGAAGACATTCCGCATGGGGCGGTGCAGTTGTGGGCAGAGCGGCTGGTGCTGGTCTGTGCGCCGGGGTTCGAAGTTGACGGCGAGCCGCTGTCGCGGCCCGAGCAGCTGAGCCAGGCGCAGCGCATTCAGGTGCTGGGTCGACCGGTCTATTGGGAACTGGTGGCGAAACATTTCGATCTGCCGCCACTGGTGTCTGCGGGGCAACATCAGACAGACGTATCGACCTTGGCGCTGGAACTGGCCGCTGAAGGGATGGGGTGCGTTGCACTCCCCCGTGCGGTTGTCCTGCCCTATCTACAACGCGGACTGGTGGTTGAGCCCATGGCGACCGACATCGTCAACCCTTGGGTCTATTGCGCCAAGTTCAAGGACCGGACGCCCGCACCGGCAGTGAAGCTGTTCAAGTCCTGGCTATTGAACGCTGCAACGCGGTTGGAGGGGTAGAGCACCATCCGGTAGCACTCCCGCCCGTCGTCGATGTTTCTGACGAAACACCTCCTCCCGTTGGGCCGGGCCTCGCTGCGCTCGGCGGTTGGTGCCCGGATGCACCCGACGCCGCACCGGGCTCAACGATCGAGCCAAGTTTGTGCCTTTTTCGAGCCACTGGCATCAAACGCAACCGCGCCGGGCAAAGCCCGGCGCTCGACCCAAGGCCGTTCGGGGTGCTGACGCAGTCAGGACCCCGCGGGGGCGGGAGCGCTCCCGAGTCGGGTTTAGCCGCGCAAACGTTTCCCTTTGGGATCAAACGGCGGCTCGGCCAGGAGCACCGCTTTGTGAGGCTTGCCTAGAATGAACACCTCCAATTCGTCACCAGGCTGAGCCACGGACGGGTCGGCATAGCCAATGGCCAGCGACTTTCCGACCGAGTAGCCATAGGCACCAGAGGTCACCCGACCCACCGACTTGCCGTCCTTGGTAAAGATCGGCTCGCCGCCGCTTGCGTCGGCGTCATGCACGGCATCCACTTCGAACACCGACAAAACCTCGCGCGAGGGGTTGTCCTTGACCGCAAGATAGGCGTCCTTGTTCAGGAAATCCTTGTCGAGCTTGATCAGGCGCTCCAGCGCGACCTCTTGCGGCCAGTACTCGGGGCTGTATTCGCGACCCCAGGAACCATAGCCCTTTTCGATCCGAAGTGAGCCAAGAGCACGTCCACCCACCGGGCCGCCATCAAACTCGCGGGCGCGTTCTACCAGCGCGGTGTAAAGGCGTACTTGATCCTCTTCGGCGCAATGCAGTTCCCAGCCGAGATCGCCGGTGAATGACACGCGGATCGCAAGGCACGTCACGCCCGCCACCTCGATCGTGGCCGAGCGCATGAACCGGAATGCTTCGTTCGTCAGATCTGCATTGGTCATCCGCTGCAGCATGTCGCGCGCCTTGGGTCCTGCCACGTTGAAGCCCGCGATGCGGTTGGTGGCGACCTCGAATGCGGTGTCCTGCGGCAGCTCGATCATATTGAAGAAACGTTGGTGATAGCGCTCGGCCATGCCGGAGCCAACCATCATGTATTCGTCATCTGCCACCTTGGTGATGGTGAAATCACCTGCAATCCCGCCACGCACGCCAATGAGCGGTGTCAGGCACGAGCGGCCCACCTCGGATGGCACGCGGTTGGCAACCAGCTTGTCCAGCCACTCCTGTGCGCCGGGACCCTTGATCACGTAGTTGGCAAAGTTCGAGATGTCGATGACGCCCACGTTTTCGCGCAGCATCCGCACCTCATCGCCCACCGGTGCCCACCAGTTTTGGCGAGTGAAGCTGTTGGTGTCGACGACGCCGGGCTTGTCGGCAAACCATAGGGGATGTTCCCAGCCGCAGTTCATGCCAAACACCGCGCCCATCACTTTCTGCATCTCATAGGCGGGACGCACACGGGCCGGACGGCCAGCGCTGCGTTCCTCGTTGGGGAAGTGGATGGCGAAGCGGTGAGTGTACTGATCTTCGACCCTTGCCTTGGTGAACTTTTTGTCGGCCCAATCGCCAAAGCGTGCCAGATCCCAAGCGAACATGTCGTATTGCGGCTCGCCCTCGATCATCCACTGTGCCGCCAAAAGACCCAGACCACCTGATTGCGAGAAGCCGGGGATGATGCCACCACACATGAAATAGTTCTTCAGCTCCGGCACCGGACCCCAGAGCGCATTGCTGTCTGGCGACCAAATCATCGGGCCGTTGATCACCCGTTTCACACCTGCTGTGGCGGCAACCGGAACACGTTCGGTGGCGCGGATGACGTTCTCCATGATCCGGTCCAGATCATCGGGAAACAGGTCATGGGCAAAATCCAGTGGCGTGCCGTTTTCGGCCCAGAACTTCATGTCCTTTTCATAGGCGCCGATCAGCAGCCCGTTGCCTTCCTGGCGGAAGTAATATTCGCCATCCCGGTCGGCGATCGAGGGTAGGCGACGGCCCAAATTGGCGACCTCATCAATGGTTTCGGTCACGAAATACTGGTGCTCGGTGGGTTGTAGCGGAAGTTCCAGACCAGCAAGCGCCGCCACTTCTCGGCCCCAAAGACCGGACGCATTCACCACCCACTGCGTGTGAACATCGCCCTTCTCGGTGCGCACGATCCATGATCCGTCGGCTTGTTGTTCGGTCCCGATCACGGGGCAAAAGCGTTCGATGGTGGCACCCATCTTGCGCGCACCAGCCGCATAGGCGTGGGTCACGCCCGACGGGTCGACGTTGCCGCCGTCGGGTTCATACATGATACAGCGGATGTCATCGAATTGCGCCAGCGGGTGCAATTCCTTGGCCTGCTCCCGGCTGACTTCGTGAAAGTTCAGACCGTAGAACCGCGCCTTGGCCTCTTGCAGACGCAGCTGGTGCTCGCGCTCTTCGGTTTGCGCCAGATAGAGCGAGCCGGGCTGGAACACGCCGCAACCCTGACCGGTTTCCTGCTCCAGCTCCTTATACAGGTTCATCGTATAGTGCTGGATGCGGGTGATGTTGTTGTTGTCGTGCAGCCCGTGAATGTTGGCCGCCGCGTGCCAAGTGGAACCAGACGTCAGCTCGTCCCGCTCCAGCAGGATGCTGTCCGTCCAGCCGAGCTTGGCCAGGTGGTAGAGGATGGAACAACCGGCAAGGCCGCCACCGATAACAACGGCCTGGGCGTGGGTTTTCATGGCGTGGATTCTCCCTCAATACGCTGCAAGCGAAGCTAGCCGGGTCTGTGGCTCAACACCCGTCAAAAAATTGGGGGGCGAGCCACGGATTTCGTTGTGCGAGCAGTTCTTGAATATCGGTTTTGGGCAAGTGAACGCCTGACGAAACTGACCTTCACATCGTTAACTGACCCAAACTTCGAACTACGGACAAACGTCCTGGGCAGGGTAAAGGTCAATTGTGAGCTCATTTTACAGGACACTGCAACACTGCGAACGGATCTTTTGACTGGCCAGTCGTTAAGTGGCGGCTTTGCCGAAAGAGGCGCGGTTCAAAGCATTCACGGCGAATTTTGCAGAAAGAGTCGTGATACAACAGCAGGTCATTCGTCTCCCTCAGGCATACCGGCCAGTCGTAGTCCTTCATAGTATCGGCGGGTGCCGGGGGTGTCGGCGAAAGCGTTGCGCTTCCAGCCCATCTGGATTGTGTCGCCCGGATTGATCCGCTCGTTTTCTCGCAGAGCGTCATAGGCCTCTTCCATCCGTCCAAGATGGGCAGAGGCTGAGGCGATAACCCGATGCAAGGTTGAGAACTCTGTCGTCAGTTCCAGGCCGCGCTTCGCCTCCAATATCGCCTCTTCGTCCTTGCCTGCCTGAAGCAAGGCAAAGGACAGCCCGGCCGCTGCTGCTGCAACGAACGGGCTAAACCGGATGGCTCGGTCATTTTGACGAAAACAATCAATTGCTGGCTCAGGTTCGCCCATCCAAGCATGCCCCCAGCCGCTGAACAAAACGACCTCGATGGTGAACGGGGCCCGTCGCAACGCCGAGCGGATCGCCCGCCGCAGAGCGGTGACGTCGCCTGCACTCCGGAACATGCCAATTCCAAGAGCGAGTTCGATCATCGGTGATGCTTGGATATGTGCCCCGGCCGCAGCCATCCACTGTCCAAACCGTTCGCCATAGAATTCAACCAGGTCCGCATAGCCGATACTGCTTGCCGCAAAATAGTAGACAATTGCGTCCGAGTAAGCCTCTGTAAACGAAGGATCTTTCTCGATGGCAGCAGCGAGGCACTCCAACGCGTTCGACATCGCGTCCCAATCGACAAGCTCAACGCTCATCAATCCTGAGACATAGCATTCCTTCGCTGACATCTCGTCCAGAGTCTTGCCAGCCAACCGCGCGCGTTCGTGGTCCAGTAGTGCTGTCAACGTTTCCGACGCAATCGCGCTGCCAACTTCGTCCTGCCAATCGAAGCTGTCGGCAAGGCTGCCGTCGTATTTACCCGTCCATAGTTGCGCGCCGTCCGGCGCCAACACGCGTGCCTCGAGGCGCAGTCGGTCTCCGCGAGCCCTAAGGACTGTCTCAAGCACATTGGCACTTGGCGACGGAACCTCCTGAACTCTGGACTTCAACCATCGCGCTCCGCCAAGGAAGTTGGCAAAGTCTGCTGTTAAGGCACTGGCGAGTTCACTGATTTCCTCTCGCACGTCTGAAGAGGAAACGGGAAGGACTGCAAGTTGCGGAAACCCGGTTTGAGAGGATAGCGCATTCCCTGAAACACGATCTGCCGAACCTGATGCGCTCTTACCTCGGCCCCAAACCTGAATAGGTCGGCTAATGTTCTTAAGTTCACGCGTACCTAGATCATCGAACGAAGGTTGTAGCGTTCCATCGAGACTGCTAAACACCGCATCCGAGATCGCCACCGTCCCAGGATCAGCTAGTGCTTCGAGCCGGGCAGCGACATTGACCCCATCACCGAACACATCCTCATCCTCATGCACAATGTCGCCAATGTGGATTCCGATCCTCAATCGAATCTTTTCTTGGCCGGCTACTCTGTCCTGGACCTGCATCGCGCAAGTCACGGCATCAGCGCTAGATCCGAATTCGACCAGCCAGCCGTCACCCATCGACTTGACGACTTTCCCCCGATGCCCCGCTACCGTCGGGCTGAAAACCTCTGACCGCAATGATCGGAGTGCTGCCAATGTCCCTTCCTGATCGGCCCCCATCATGGCCGAATAGCCGACAACGTCAGCGGCAAGGATGGCGGCAAGGTGGCGAGTCATTTCGATCTCCCAGGATTGCAGCACTTTAGCAAAGCCGAACTGCTCGTCCAATGGTCATCGCGAGAACGCCGGACATAACAGGTGGCGCAAGAACTTCAAATGGCTCAAGTCGTGAACGGACCCAATTTCAGCTGTCGAGGTCTCGACCAAATACAGATGATTTCGCAAGGCGGTGGAGAAATCCACGTTGCCGATACTGGGTTAAAGATGCTTGACCTGAGATGCGCGGATATGAGCCCGGCAATTTGCCGGGTCGAAACGAAAGAAAAAAACGTTTCATATCAGCAGGTGGGGAGGGGTGCCGCCTGGTTGCTACGCGCCTCTCCCCTTCGTACTTGGACCAAGAAGAGCGGGG
This sequence comes from Falsiruegeria mediterranea M17, assembly GCF_900302455.1. Classification (GTDB taxonomy): domain Bacteria; phylum Pseudomonadota; class Alphaproteobacteria; order Rhodobacterales; family Rhodobacteraceae; genus Falsiruegeria; species Falsiruegeria mediterranea. Next base: position 356,860 of record NZ_ONZG01000001.1, on the reverse strand, counting down.
CGTCAGGCGGCGATGGTTTTCATTGCGGCCAGGAATTGTGCCACTTCGTGTTCCGAGTTGTAGTGGCACATCGATACGCGCACGCAGCCGTCCAAACCAAGTGGTGTCAGGATATTGCCTGAGTAATGGTCGGCCTTGCGCAAGTGGGTGCGGATGCCTTGGTCGTTGAGCATCTTGACTACATCAACCGATGGCACGCCTTTGACGGTCAGAGACACCAGACCTTCGCGCGCGGGGTTGTCGACTCCGCCGATGATCTGCACCTTTTCCATATCCTTCAGGCCCGCCAGATTGCCGGTGCCGTGGATCATCGCATCGGTGAGCGCCTTTTCTTGGGCATGGATCGCCTCTCCGGCCGCGACGAATTTGGCGCGGCGGTCGGTTTCGTCGCTTACCTGCTCGCCCAGCCATTCGAAATAGGAAACGACATCGGACATGGTGGCATAAGACCCGGTGTCGCGTGTGCCCATTTCCCAGTTGTCTTCTGGACCGTCAATCAACGAATTGTGCGGCAGATGGGTCAGCCGGTCCGAGATCCAGGCGACGCCATAGCCGTGGCGTGAGAACACTTTGTAGGGCGAAATCACATAGCCATCGACGTCATAGGCAGTCAGGTCGATCCGACCGTGGGCGGCGTGCTGGATGCCGTCGACGATGATAAAACAGTCCGGTGCTACGGCACGGATGGCTTTCACGACGCTCTCGACATCGACTCCCATGCCGGTCACGGGCGAAGTGTGCACGATGGTTGCGACCTTGGTGTCGGGGGTTACCCTGGCGGCATAGCCTTCGGCCGTGACGGTGCCGGTCTCGTCGTCATGCTCGACCAGAACATGGGTCTGCCCGGCGACGCGGGCCCAACGGTCACAGGCGCTGCGGGTTGCGGGGTGTTCCAAAGTGGTGCCCAGAACCTGACCTGCGCCGGTGCCCAGGCAGGCGTTCATGATCAGGCGGAACAGCAGTTCGGTGCCGCTTTCACCAACAAAGAACTGGCCCCCCGGCGCGTTCATGAAGACGGCCATGTCTTCCTTGGCTTTGGTGATCACGCGGACCAACTCGTGACTGCCGGGGTTGTCGCGCCCCTGGTTGTCGGGGATCGCGGCGTAAGCCTGCGATGTACCCACCACCGAATTCAACGTCAGCGCGCCGCCTGCGTTTTCAAAGAAGATACGCTCGCCCTGCTGTGGGCAATGGTCGATCTGGGCAAACCGGCCGCGGATATCGGTCAGCAACTCGGGGGTGATATGTGTCATGAGGGCTCCGTCAGGTTGGCGCAGATGGTCGAGCGCAAGCTACGGTCAGATTTATGCAATGACACGCAAAACTTTCTAGGCCTGACGGTGCGATTTGTTATTGAATATAGTGAGCGGTCATCCATCAAATTGTGATGGATATCCGCTGCACCCTCACGAATTATACGCGCCCGAGGAATAGGTCAGCTCGTAGGAATGGCTGTACAGCTCGAACACGATCCCGAACGGATCCTCGACATAGACCATCCGATAGGGCTTTTCCCCGGGATAGTAGTAGCGGATCGGCATTCGCTGTTTTCCGCCCGCCGCCACGATTTTTTGGACCAATCCTTCGACATCCGGGTCTTGGATGCAGAAATGAAAGGTCCCATTACGGCGAAAGTCCATGTTGTTCTCGGGGGGATAATTTCCGTCGAACTCGAAAAGCTCGATGCCCACGCGGTCGCCGGTCGCCATGTGGGCGATGCGCAGCTTGCGCCATTCTGGCCCGAACACATCCGTGCACATGACGCCGATGTCACTGTCATCTTCGGTGACGTCGGTGGGTGGCATGATCACATAGAATCCCATGACCTTGGAATAGAACTCGACCGCGGCGTCGACGTTCGGGACGGACAGGCCGATGTGGGAAAAGGTGCGGGGATATTGTGTCATGGGGGCTCCTGAAATGTTTGAGTTGAAATATTCACCAAACAAGATTTTAGCACGGCCCGGCACTGAGGCGAGAAAAACAAAAGGCCCGACAGAAATCTGCCGGGCCTTGCATTGATCAGGACTTTGTGGCGCTCAGTAGGGCGCTTCGACGTCGTTCATCGAGACATAGACGGTTTTCATCTCGCTGAAGTGGTTGATTGCCAGTTTTGAATTTTCGCGCCCCACACCCGACATCTTGGAACCGCCAAAGGGTGCTTCAACCGGGGCGAGGTTGTAGGTGTTGATGTAGCAGGTGCCCGCTTCGAACCCGGCCACGATCCGGTGCGCGCGAGTCAGGTCGTTGGTGAACACACCTGCGGCAAGGCCGAATTCGGTGTCATTGGCGCGGGTCAGGACTTCTTCTTCGGTTTCGAAATCCAACACCGACATGACCGGGCCAAAGATTTCTTCGCGCGCGATGGTCATGTCGTCGGTGACATCAGCAAAAACGGTGGGCTGCATATAGAACCCGTCGCCATCAATCTGTTCGCCGCCAAAGACCAGGCGGGCACCCTCGGCCTTGCCCTTTTCGATGTAGCCAAGCGCGATGTTCATCTGGTTTTCGCTGACCATCGGGCCAAAGTTCACATCCTCGTCCAGCGGATCGCCGATCTTGGCGGTGGCAAGGCGTTCGGACAGGCGGTTGAGGAAGGCCTCTTTGATACCTTTCTGTACAAACACACGGGTGCCGTTTGAACAGACTTGGCCCGAGGAATAGAAGTTGCCCAGGATCGCGCCGGACACGGCGTTTTCGATATCGGCGTCATCGAAGACGATCATCGGGGATTTACCGCCCAACTCCATCGTCACGTGTTTCATGCCGTCGGCAGCAGCGGCATAGACCTTGCGGCCGGTTGGCACCGAGCCGGTCAGTGAGACTTTGGCGACGCGGTCGTCGGTGATCAGCGAGGCGCCGACGTTGCCGTAGCCTTGCACCACGTTGTAGACGCCTTTGGGTGCGCCCGCCTCGATCAGGATCTCGGCGACTTTCAGGGCGGACAGGGGCGTGGTTTCAGAGGGTTTGAACACCATCGTGTTGCCGCAGGTCAGAGCGGGTGCGCCTTTCCAGCAGGCGATCTGCGTAGGGTAGTTCCAGGCACCGATCCCAACGCAAACGCCCAGGGCCTCGCGTATGGTATAGACAAAGTCACCACCACCCAGCGGGATGTGCTCGCCCGTCAGCGAGGCGGCCAATCCACCGAAGTATTCCAGCGCATCAGCGCCGCTTGTGGCGTCTGCCACCAGAGTTTCTTGCAATGGTTTGCCGGTGTCGTGGGTTTCCAAGATCGACAGCTCGCGGTTGCGGTCGCGCATGATGTCGGCAGCGCGGCGCAATACACGGCCACGCTCGGTGCCTGACATCGCAGCCCATTCGGCTTGCGCGGCTTTGGCAGCATTCAGTGCCCGGTCGATGATTGCGGGCGTGGCCGAGTGCAGCCTGGCGATCACCTCGCCCGTTGCCGGGTAAATCACGTCAATTTGTTCGCCGGCAGTGTCCTCGACATACTCACCATTGATGAAGTGACTGGCGGTGGGTTGAAATTTCATGCCGGGATTCCTTGATTCGTAGTAAGCGTGAAAAACGCAGGTCGGTTACGCCCGACTTATGGTCGCATGACGACGGGACAGGCTGCTTCATAAACGGCGCTCAGCGCGCCTTGAGCGGCGCACACCTTGAAAAAGTTCCATGAATGTTCTATATTTGTTCCATCTGGAGCGGAGGATCATAATCATGGCCCACCTGCCTAAGGCCACAACGCTGGAGAGCCCCAGCAACGACTATCATATTCTGCCGGTTACGCAGAAGCAGTTGCAGTATGCCCTTGCCATTGCAGAGAAATCATCGGTCGATCTGCCGTCCGAGGCGCGCGCCGATCGCCGGGCCATGTCGGCCTGGATTGATGCGCATCGCCCGCGTCGGGCGCCATCGCGGTTCGACAACTACCCGTCGTCCAAGCAGGTCGCCTTTGCCGAACGGATCGCGCGCAAGAAGCGGCGCGAGGTTCCGCGCGAATGCTTCCGCGACCGGATGATGATGTCGCGCTGGATCGACAGCAACCTGTAGCTTCAGTTCTCTTGCAGCGGTGGGTTGAAGTAGCCCAGAAACGTCGTCAGCCCTGCGATGCTGCCTGTGACTTGCATCTCGCCTGCAACAAGCACCTTGGCCGGATTGCGACGCTGAACGGCAATGGCACGGAACACATCCGTTGTGGTGGTCAAACGTCCCACATTGTCGTCGGCCAGCCCATCTTCCAGATAGGCCACGCCGCGATGGATGCGGATGGTATAGTTCTGCGCGTCGGTGAATTCGAACCCGTAGGACAGGCTTTTGTCTACGACAGCTGGTACGTCAACATTTGTGGTCAGGATGCCCAGAAAACGATCAATCGGTATGCCGTTCAACATTCGGTCCGGTGACGCGGAAATAGATGCAAGCGGCAGGGTAAACCCATCGGCTTCGGCTGCGCTGGTCAGGAAATAGTTCCGCACCGAGGATGCTGTTTCTCGGGCTGCCAGTTCCCGCATGGCCGCCGCACGCAACGCGGCGGCTCTGTCGTCGTCAAGGCGCTGCAACTGGCTTCCCAGGATCAGCGCCCATCCCGCGTCGCCATCGGCAAGCGAAGCCTCTCCTGCCGCGAACAAGGCGTCGTTGCCACCCGCCAGATCGGCCATCAGTTGCGCCTGTCGGCCGGGAGTTGGGGGGCGCAAGTCGGCCGGATCGCCCGAGAACCAACCCAGGGTCCCCGAGAAAACGGCCTTGGCGGCAAAATCAACACGTCCATACAGCTCCTTGAGGTAGGGCGCGTTCGCCAGATGCGGCGGCAATTCGATCCGTTCCGCAATCTCATCCGGGGTGAGGCCCGCGTTGATCATCCGGATCGTCTCATCATAAACGAATTGGATCGCATCACGGTAATCGGTCAAACGCTTGTGGATTTCATCGGCCCCCATCACCGGTTGCGAGTGGTGGGGGATCATCGTTTCCGCACCCAACCCGGACATCATATCCAAGCTATGCGCCCATTTTCGCGGATCGCGATAGGGCGTGCCGCGCACCGTGTAGAGGTTCGGGAAGGCATGGTAATAATTGTCCGCGGGAAGGAGCAGAGACCGGCCCGGCAGGTAGATGGCAAGTTGATCACCGGTTTCACCGGGTGCGTGCATCAGGATCAGGTTTTCCCCGGCCATCGTGACCTCTGCATAGTCGTCGATCACATCTGTCGGCGGGATAAAGTCAAAACCGTCGGAATGATTGCTTAGCAGTCGCGGACCGATCCCGTTGTTTTCGAAATTCTCGTCAGGCAGGTAAGTGCCAAACATCCGCATGGCGCGTTTGAAGGTGATGGGAGAAAGTATGCCCACAACTTCATTCACGCGCGCCTCGGTCTCAGCTTGGGTCCAGATACGGGGGACGTGGTCTTGGCCCTCGAGCAGAACGCCTGCGCCAAAGACATGGTCAGCGTGGTTGTGGGTATAGATCACATCCGTCACCGGCTTTCCGGTATTTTCTCGCATCTTGTCCAGCCAGGGTGCCAACCCCTCGGCCGCGCGGATCGACTCCAAAGTATCGATCAGGATCAACCCCTCGGGCGCGTCGATGACAATGACGTTGGCCAGACCATAGCCGATGGCCACGTGAACACCGGGAATTGGCTCCTCGATGCGCTTTTCAAAGATCTTGTTGTGCGTTTTGACGTCGGGCAGCGCGTCCGATCGTGCGACAGCGGCAAAGGTGGTTTCAGTCGCGGTGTCTGACCCTCCTTCATCGGCAGTAAGCCAGATGTACCCACCAATTCCGGTCACGATTGCGATCATCGCTGTGGCCGTGGCTGCGCCTGCAAGAAAAGCTTTCATGGTTGGGGTCCTGTCATCAGGTGAGAGGGCTGCAGCCTCCCAGTGGATTGAGCGCATCAGATTGCGCACGGCTGTCTGCGTCCGGGGCCAGCCTGCGGATCAGGGCGATGCCTGTTTCATCGCTCAAGCGAACGACCGGCAAATCGGTGTTCGGCAGCGTTTGTTGGTCCTGGGTTGCGACGATGACGCCGCTCAGAGAACCATCGCCGCGCAGCGAGGATGCATGCACGTTGCGGGTGTCGTGGTCAAAGATCGACAGTGACCCGTAGCCAGGCCAGGTCGCGGCGGTCACCTTGACCGGCCCACCTGACAGGTCCAGCAGGCAAACGGTGTAGGCCAGATCAGGTGAGGCGCGCACAACGGGCTGGTTTTCTGGTGTGATGGGTGCGGACGGCAGCCATTGGTTGAACGCGTTGTCTTCGCCCTTCAGCAAGTCGATGGCCCTGACCATGACAAATGTCGGGATGTTGAGCAATACGAACAGATGCACCGCCGCAGCAGTCACAAGCGTTGTGATCAAGAAGAGTACGCGCCCGGACATCAAGCGTTCCCCCTGCAGGTCAGGCGTTGCACCATTGGTGGCGTCAAACGCTCGGTCGGAGCGCCCAGAAAGTCATCATGCGGTTCATAGATTCGCAGGGTCAGGTCGAATGTTCCAGCGTTCTCGTTCGAGATCCAGCTTTGTTCGGGATCAGAGGGTTTGGTCGTGGCGACATCAAAGCTCCAGCTTTTACCATCCGTTACATCAGTTGAATCAAACGACAGATGTCCGCCTTGGTTTGATGGCAGATATCCGTCGGCATCATAGAGCGTCACCGACCACCAGAACCCCGGTAGTTCGCCACCGCTGACCCGGTATGTGCAGCCATCCGACAGCGGTTTACCATCGCTGTCGGTGTCGGCAATGAAATATACAGCCTCAGATTTTCGGAGTGCCAGCAACCCAAAGCGGGCAACCCACGCGCGCAGATATGGTCCCGATGCCTCGGACCCGATAGTCCAATCGCTTTCCCATCCGTCGATCTGAACAGGCTTTGCACGTGAAATTGGGCCTGGCAATAATCCAGCACCCATCAAGGCGCTCACGCCTCCGACAAGGACGCCAACACACAGGCCAGCGACAACAATTAGAACTCTCCCCATGGAGACAGGGAACCCGACAACTGGGTGGTCTGTAAATCCTGCCGTGGCGGAAAGTGACGGTGTGCATTTGCTGATTAAAAAACTCAGGATTGACTTAACTGAGTGATTTTGTCAGTTAAGCGGCAGCCACTTCGCCCGACCAAAGTCATTGCGCAGGGCGACAGGTTAAAATTCAACCAAGGACCCAATCCGATGAAATCCCCTTTTCTCGCGGCGACTGCCCTCAGCCTGTCCATGGGCTCCGCAGCTCTGGCGGCCGATAAAGCCGATGTATTGACCAACTATGCCAACATCGCCGAAGCCAAGTACCAGGACAGCTTGATTACGGCGCAGCGATTGCAGACAGCCGTCGGCGCGTTGGTCGCGAACCCTTCTGCCGAAAACCTGCAAGCCGCCAAAGACGCATGGCTGGCCTCGCGCGTGCCTTACCAGCAGACCGAGGTTTACCGTTTTGGCAACGCAATCGTTGACGAATGGGAAGGCAAAGTGAACGCTTGGCCGCTGGACGAAGGCCTGATTGACTATGTTGATGCCAGCTATGGTGGTCTCTCGGATGAAAACGAATATGCGGCGCTGAACATCGTGGCGAACCCGTCGTTCACGCTGTCGGGCGAAACCATCGACGCGGCCAAGATCACGCCGGAACTGCTGGCCGAGACCCTGCACGAAGCAGACGGGATCGAGGCAAACGTGGCGACCGGCTATCACGCCATCGAATTCCTGCTCTGGGGTCAGGACCTGAATGGTCATGGCACAGGTGCGGGCGACCGCCCCTGGACCGATTTCGCCATGGGCGACGATTGCACGGGCGGCAATTGTGATCGCCGCGGTGAATATCTCAAGGCGGCAACCGACCTGCTGGTCAGCGATCTGGAATGGATGACAGCGCAGTGGGCTGACGGTGGTGCCGCACGCAATGCAGTTCTGGTAGACGAGAACGCAGGCATCGTGACCATCGTGACCGGCATGGGAAGCCTGTCCTACGGCGAGCAGGCGGGTGAGCGGATGCGTCTTGGTCTGATGCTGAACGATCCCGAAGAAGAGCACGATTGCTTTTCGGACAACACCCACAACAGCCATTACTACGATGGTCTTGGCGTCCAGAACTTATACCTGGGCGAATACGTCCGCGTGAACGGCGAATTGGTCTCGGGCCCTGCGTTGGCGGATCTCGTTGCTGCGGTAGACGCCGATCTGGACGCCGAAATGCGCGTCAAACTGGCCACGACCATGATGGCTCTGGGTCGGATCAAAACGGCGGCGGAAAGCGGCTTTGCCTATGACCAGATGCTGGAACGCGGCAACGCAGCGGGCGAAGCGCTGGTGATGGGTGGCGTTAACGGCCTGGTCGACCAGACCCGCAGCATCCAGCGCATCACGGCCACCCTGAAGCTCGACAACATAGACTTCGAAGGCTCGGACTCGCTGGATAACCCGGACGCGGTTTTCCACTGATTTCTGCTATCGAATGGAACCGATCTACGGCGCCTTGGGGCGCCGTTTTTCGTACGGCGGGGTCATCAATGATTCCCTCTCGCCGTTCGGCTTGGAGCGCAAAACCGGCCAATCTTCGACAGGTTGGCGGGAGGGGGTGCAAAAATTTCCTTTTACCTGAGTGTTTTACTGCGAAAATCCGCCGAATGAGGAATTTCCGACTGGTTAGATCAATAATACCCGACTATTACACTTGGAAAAGAACGCTTCGCCTCGGACCTCAAACGATGATCGTCTGTCACTGCACCAACATTTCGGACCACGAGATCCGAGCCGCCATCGATTGGATGCGTGCGTCCGATCCAGAGGCAATCATCACCCCCGGCAAGATCTACCACGCTCTTGGAAAAGCGGCGGATTGTGGCGGGTGCATGCCATTGTTCCTCGACACAATGCGGTCGAGTGATAACCTTGAAGTCCCAATGCAACTGCGACGTTTGCGCGTCGCGGCAACACAGGAGAGTGGTTATGAAGGGCGACGCAAAGGTTATCGAGTATCTCAATAAATCCCTGCGACATGAGTTGACGGCCGTCAGTCAGTATTGGTTGCACTACCGGCTGCAAGAGGATTGGGGATTGGCCCATATGGCCAAGAAAAGCCGCGAAGAATCCATCGAAGAGATGGAGCACGCGGACAGCCTGATCGAACGGATCATTTTCCTTGAAGGTCACCCGAATCTTCAAAAACTGGACCCACTGCGCATTGGACAGAACCCACGAGAAACTTTGGAGTGCGATCTGGCCGCTGAGATCGACGCCCGTGCTCTGTATGCCGAGGCCCGCGACTATTGTCGCGAAGCGGGTGACTATGTCTCGATGTCGCTGTTCGAAGGTTTGCTCAAGGATGAAGAGAGCCATATTGACTTCCTTGAAACCCAGCTGGACCTCTACGATCGAATTGGCGCCGAAAACTATGCCATGCTCAACGCAGCAAAAATGGACGAAGGCGAGTAAATCGCTCATCGGGGTTGCCGTTTTGGCGGCGACCCCTGGATTGGCCGATATCCAGTCCGATCCACATCTCAACACCCTTCCACGCACAGAAGAAGAGGTTCGCCGCATTCAAGCGGTAACCGCGCCTGCTCTAGATTTCACCGCGGCAGAGAGGTTCGAGGCACGCCCCGGCGGCGCGGCTTCGGTGTCTGCACGAGCGGACGCGGACGCGTTTTCACAGCCCTCTGGCAATATGGAGTTCGAGCGCGAACTGGATTTCCGGCTGGGCAACGGTCTGTTCAAAAAGCTTTGGGTCTCGTCGCCGTCATCAACGCTGGCGTCCGATGGGTTGGGGCCGCTGTACAACGCCCGCTCGTGTCAGCGCTGCCACGTCAAGGATGGGCGCGGGCATCCACCCAACGGGCCGGAGGACAAGTCGGTGTCGATGTTCCTGCGGATCTCTATCCCTGGCGGCGTGGCACCTGACGGGATTTTGGATTACCTCGCGACACAACCTGACCCGACCTACGGTCAGCAGCTGCAGGATTTTTCACTGCCCGGGCACCGGGCGGAATACAAACTGCAGGTGCGCTACTCTGAGGTTCCGGTTGAGTTGTCGGGTGGAGAAGTGGTCACTTTGCGCAAGCCGGACTACACCGCCGCCAATCTCGGCTATGGGCCGTTGCACCCGGATGCAATGCTCAGCCCTCGTGTCGCGCCGCAGATGATTGGCCTCGGCCTGCTTGAAGCGATCCCGGCCAGTGACATTCTGGCCGGTGTCGACGAGGCTGACGCAGATGGCGACGGCATTTCGGGGCGGGCCAATGTCGTGTGGTCGGCCGAGTTTGATCAGCCGATGTTGGGGCGCTTTGGGCTCAAGGCTGGGTCGCCCACGGTCAATGAACAGTCCTCGGCCGCGTTTTCCGGTGACATCGGCATTTCGACGCCCCTGTTTCCTGATCCGTGGGGTGAATGTACCAAGGCGCAGGCAGCCTGCCGCGCCGCACCGCATGGGGACAACGATGTGCGTGGTCACGAGATTGACCTGGACGCGATGAATCTGGTGACCTTTTACAGCCGCAACCTGGCGGTACCCGAGCGCCGGGATGAGGGCGATCCAAAGGTGTTGCGTGGCAAGCAGGTGTTCTATGACACCGGCTGCATCGCTTGCCACATGCCCAAATTCGTGACCCACCGTTTGACAGATCAGCCCGAACAGAGCTTTCAACTGATTTGGCCCTATTCCGACCTTTTGCTGCACGATATGGGCCCCGGATTGGCCGACAACCGGCCCGAGGCGCGCGCAACCGGTTCGGAATGGCGCACGGCCCCGCTTTGGGGGTTTGGCCTGACCGAGCAAGTCAGCGGTCACACACAATTTTTGCATGACGGGCGCGCGCGGTCGCTGCTGGAGGCCATTTTGTGGCACGGCGGTGAAGCCCAGGCCCAACGTGATGCCGTGGTTGCCATGCCCAAACCCGACCGCGATGCCCTTGTTCGATTTCTGGAGAGCCTTTGATGTTTCGCACCCTTGCCCTGTCGCTCGCCTTTGCCCTTCCCGTCCCGGTTCTGGCGGATCAGACAGGCAAGATCCTGAATGACCACGTTTTGTCGGGATTCGATGAGCTGGCGGTGTCCAGCGCAGCACTGTCCAACGCGGCGCAGGAAAGTTGCGTGGCATCGTCCGAGCCCCTGCGTGCTGCCTATGCGACGGCCTTTGACGCCTGGACCGGCGTCAGTCACTTGCGCTTTGGCCCGACCGAGACCGACAACCGTGGCTTTGCTCTGGCGTTCTGGCCTGACAGCCGCGGCAGCACGCCCAAGACATTGAGCGGATTGATCGCGGATCAGGATCCCGTCGTGGATGACCCCGAGGCGTTTCAATCGGTGTCGATCGCAGGGCGCGGGTTCTACGCGCTGGAGTATCTGCTTTTTGATGACCGGTTAAGCGCATTGGGCGACGCAGATTATCGCTGCGCACTGGTTCAGGCCATCGCACGGGACATTGCAGGCACCAGTCGAGCCATAAATCAAGACTGGCAGACGCACTATGCCGAGCTGATGCAATCGCCGCACAAGGGCGGGGTTTATCAAACGCAGGCAGAGGTGCTGCAAGAGTTCTACAAGGCGCTTGATACAGGGTTGCAGATCAATGCCGACCTACGGTTGGGCCGCCCCTTGGGCACATTCGACAAACCCCGCCCCAAACGGGCCGAGGCGTGGCGATCCGGCCGATCCCTCCGGCATGTGCAGGTGTCGTTGGAGCACCTGCGCACGTTGGCCGCCTTGCTGGCTGCTGGGGATGCCGAGCTGGCCCAATCCTTGGACATTAAATTCGAAGCGGCACTGACCAAGGCTGCCGCGTTGGACGATCCCGATTTCTCGGGTGTGGCGACGCCTGCGGGGCGGTTCCGGGTCGAGACGTTGCAGCAAACGATCAACGACATTCGAACCGAAGTGACCCAATTGCTGGGGCCGACTTTGGGCGTGTCTGTCGGGTTCAACTCCTTGGACGGTGACTAAGATGGCGACACGGCGTGGATTTCTGGCAGGCCTGGCGGCCAGCAGCTTCGCTCCGGTTGCGGGCTGGGCCAAAGTTGGCGCGCCCGAGTTTCTGTCGGCGGCTCGGTCATCCGACGACTCGTATCACCTTTTCGGGTTGACCGGGCAGGGGGCACCCGTTTTTCAGATCCCCCTCCCGGCGCGGGGCCATGCGGCAGCCGCGAACCCCCTGCGGGCCGAAGCGGTGGCCTTTGCCCGCAGGCCAGGGCGTTTTGCCATCGTTCTAAGCTGCGAGACTGGTGTCATTCTGGCCGAGCTTGATGCGCCAGAGGGGCGGCATTTCTATGGGCATGGTGCCTTTTCTTCGGATGGCGCGCTGCTGTTCACTACCGAGAATGACTATGACGCTGCCCGAGGGATCGTTGGCGTTTGGGAGGCGCGGACTTATCAAAGGCTGGGTGAGTTTTCTTCTGGCGGGATTGGGCCTCATGACATCCGTCTCATGCCGGATGGGGGCACGTTGGTCGTTGCCAACGGCGGTATCGAAACGCATCCCGACAGCGGCCGCGCCAAGTTGAACCTACCGTTCATGCAGCCGAACCTGACCTATCTGTCGGTCGAGGGGGATGTGTTGGAGCAGGCGGAATTGGCGCCCGAGATGCATATGAATTCAATCCGCCATCTGGATGTGAGAACAGACGGCTTGGTGGGCTTTGCCACCCAATGGCAGGGCAGCACGGCTGACAGCCCCTCGGTCATCGGCCTGCACCGTCGTGGAGAGGCGCCACAGCTTTTGAGCGCCGCGCGGGCTCAGGCGCGAGCGATGGATGGATATGGCGGCAGCGTCGCGTTTTATGATGAGGGAACACGCATCGCGGTGTCGTCACCGCGCGGCGGGTTGGTGCAACTGGGGGATGTTGCGGCGGGCGCTGTAGTCGGCCAGTTGGATATGCCAGACGTTTGCGGTTTGGGTGTGTCGGGTGGCGCTTTGCGGGCGTCGACCGGAACAGGTGCGTTCTGGGCGGCGACGGCCACGCCCAGGGTCCTGACCCAGCAGCCTGTGGCGTGGGACAACCACCTGGTGCGGGTCAGTTGCGGTTGAAACGGCGCTCTGCACGGTGGGAATAAATCCCTACAGCGGCGGACACAAACAGGCCCAGTAGGATGTAACCTGTCACGGCCTCTGCCACGGCGATCCCGCGGCAAATGCCCGTTGGATGAAGATCTCCGAACCCGACCGTCGTGAAGGTGACGTAAGAGAAGTAGAGCACATCGGCCGCGTTTTCTGCGCCTACGACGCAGAGGTCGTAGTACCCGAAAGAGCCAAAGACGGCGGCAAACAGAAATGGCACCACCTGGATGAACGACACACCCATCAACAGCAATTGATGGTGCGGGGACTTGATTCGTGTGGCGTAGATCCAGATCTGCGAGATCATCCATACCGTGAGCCCGATTGTTGCCCACGTGCCGATGGTATTTCCTGCCGTATCTTCGTGCAGATGGGACAGCGCATAGAAGGCAGCCGAACTGACAACCACCAACCCGGCGGACCCGACCAAGGTCGAGCGCCACCATTCCAGGTTCATTTCCGGTTCAGTCATTGTGCACCCCGTCGTGTAACGCGACTTTCGTACTGAAACATAACGGTTTTGTCCGGTCGAGAGAACGTCAGAATTGTCGATGACCATTTGCCTGATGGCAGGAGGCACTCCCGCCCGTCGTTGATGCCCCTTACGGGACATCGCCTCCCGTTGGGCCGGGCGCCTCGCTACGCTCGGCGGTCTGCGCCAAAGGTGAAACAGATACCCCAAGCGGGACCGCGCTGAGCGATAAGCGAGGCAACTGGCCCAAGGCCGCTAGTGGTGCTGGCGAAGCCAGGATCGCTCGGGTGCGGGAGCGCCCCGTCAACCACCGTACTCTGCAGAGAGTGGTTTAATTCGGGTGCGGTGTCGCGCCCAGGTGCTCTTCGCCGCGTTTGCGAGACAGCGAGATCTGTTTTTGCCGCTCTCGGAACCGGTTCTTGTCCGCTTCGGATGTTTCATCCACACAACGATGGCAGGACACCCCATGTTCGTATTCGGAGCGCTTCATGTCCTCGGGCAGGATCGGGCGTCGACAGCCGTGGCATAGGGCATGAGGCCCCTCAACCAGCCCGTGACCGACCGATACGCGATTGTCGAAGACAAAGCACTCACCCTCCCAGGTGCTGTCTTCGGAGGGCATCTCTTCCAGATATCGCAGGATACCGCCCTTGAGATGGTAGACATCATCGACCCCCTGCCCCAGCAGGTAGTTGGTCGATTTCTCGCAGCGGATGCCGCCGGTACAGAACATTGCCACGCGCTTGTTGTGAAAACGATCCTTGTTTTCTTCCCACCAAGCGGGAAACTCACCAAAGCTTGTCGTCCTGGGGTCGATGGCGCCTTCGAATGTGCCGATCTCAACCTCATAGTCATTGCGCGTGTCGATCACCACCACATCGTCCGAGCGGATCAGGTCGTTCCACGCCTCGGGCTCGACATAATTGCCAACGCGCGCCACCGGGTCGACATCCGGCTGGCCCATGGTCACGATCTCTTTCTTCAGGCGCACCTTCATCTTGCCAAATGGTGGATGGTCGCTGGTGGCTTCCTTCCACTCCAGATCGTCACAACCCGGCAAGGCGCGTACATGTGCGAGAACCGCATCAATGCCTGCGCGCGGCCCTGCGATGGTGCCGTTGATCCCCTCTTGCGCCAACAAGAGCGTGCCTTTGACGTCATTGGCTTGGCACAGCTCAAGGAGAGCAGGCTTGATGACCTCGGGATCGGGGAATCGGGTGAAGTGATAGAGTGCTGCAATCGTGTACATAACAGGGCCTTAGAATCATGTTCCCGTGTGCGCAAGGGGCCCAAACGCCTTATTTCCTTGGCCAAAACCTACAAATTGCAGATATGTTTCCCGGTTTTCAGCAAGCGACCTGTGGTTTGCAAAGCGCTGTCAGCGGGTTACACCAATGATCAGAGAGCAAGGGAGAGAGCGAATGAGCAACGCGCTGATCGTCATTGATGTGCAAATCGACTTTTGCCCGGGCGGCGCGCTGGCCGTGGCCGGGGGGGATCAGATCGTGCCGGGCGTCAACGCCATGATGGTAGATTTCGATGCAGTGATCCTGACGCAGGATTGGCACCCGGCGGGGCATTCGTCCTTTGCCAGCTCGCATCAGGACAAATCCCCGTTTGAGATGATTGAAATGCCCTATGGCCCGCAGGTTCTGTGGCCGGATCACTGCGTTCAAGGCGCAGAGGGAGCCGCGTTTTACCCGGGCCTGGACACGTCCGGAGACCTGATCATCCGCAAGGGGTTTCGCTCTGGCGTCGACAGCTATTCCGCGTTTTTTGAGAATGATCAAACCACGCCAACAGGGCTCGAAGGGTACCTGAGGACACGCGGGATCACGCAGCTTACCATGGTGGGGTTGGCGCTGGATTTCTGTGTGCATTTCTCGGCAGTTGATGCCGCGCGCCTTGGGTTTCAGGTCACGGTGGATCGTACCCAGTGCCGGGCCATCGACATGGATGGATCCTTGGCCGCCGCCGAAGCGGCGATGCGGGATGCGGGGGTGACGCTGATCTGAGAGAACGGTTGCACTTTCTTAACTGACGGGCCGTTAAGCTTGGGTCAATGGTGATCATTATTCCAAGGGCCGGTCATGCCTGAAAATGCCACGTCTGACGTGGGCCGTTTGGCCGCGTACGAACGACAGTTCAGCCGCAGGGGACTGCTGATGCGCTATGCGCGTGGGCGGGTGACGAATTTTTCGTCGCGCCAGATCATGACGTTGATCGGCGGGGTTGTTCTGGGCACCATGAACAGCCCGACGCAAGGCGCGATTGCCATATGTATTGCGCTCTTTGGAGAGGCGGTAGATTGCCTCTATTTGCGAAACGCTGATGGGTTGATCGCCAAGGGGGTTTCGTTTCCCAGAATTCGCTTTGTCAGCACGCTCACAGCGGCTTTTCAGGCTGCGACCATTTCTGTCTGCGTGATCATGGCGTGGTTGGGGCCTGTGACCGGCTTGTCCCCTTTGTTTTCCGCGGCTTTCCTGGCAGGCGCCGCGATCAATGCCGGGTTGGTTTTGCCCTTTCATCGCCCTGCGGCAATTGCACGGCTCACCATCTATGCTGCGACCGGCTTTGCTCTGTTCGCTCATGATGCAATCACCAGTGAAGTGCACAGCTCTGCCTTGGTGATGAACACGTCCGGCGCAATCATGTTGACCTATATGGTCGTGCTGTTTCTGCAGTTCGTCGTCCGCGGTTTTCACCGGCACAAGCATTCGATGTTCGAATTGACGGAAAAAGGGCGCGAGCTGCTCAACAGCCGGAAAGAGGCTGAAAGGCTGTCGTTGGTTGCCCGGAACGCAAACGACAGTGTGATTGTCTCGGGCCCCAAGGGGGAAATCCTGTGGGTAAATGACGCGTTCAGTCGGATCACCGGCTACTCAGCCAAAGAGGCGGTGGGTCGCAGCCCGGGTGAGCTGCTCAACAGTCCGGACACCGACCCAAAGGCGGTTGATGATATTCGCGATGCCATTCTGAGCGGGCAGCCCTACCGGGGCGAGATCTTGAACAGAACGAAAGACGGTCGAGCAATCTGGGTTGAAACCAATCTGGTCCCGGTTCTGGATGACCATGGTCGCGTCGAGGTTGCAGTAGCCGTTGAACGCGACGTCACACAGGCCAAGGTTTATGAGCGTGAGATGGCCGCGGCACGCGAAGCGGCCGTTGAAGGGGCGCGGGCCAAGGCAGAATTCCTTGCGACCATGAGCCATGAGATTCGCACCCCAATGAATGGCGTCATCGGTATGACCGAGGTGCTGTTGGATACGCCTCTGACGCCAGAGCAAAGGGAATACACGGACACGATCCGAAGCTCGGCCCGGTCATTGCTGACCATTATCAACGACATTCTGGATTTGTCGAAACTTGACGCCCAAAAGGTTGTGCTCAGCCTGATCGATTTTGATCTCGAGCGCTGTTTCGAGGAAACGCTCAGGCTGATGCGCCCGCAGGCCAAAAGCAAAGGGCTGACGCTCACCTTGGATGTGTCAGGCGCACTGCCGACGAAGGTCCACTCGGATGACGGGCGATTGCGGCAAATCTTGATCAACTTGATCGGCAACGCAATCAAGTTCACCGAAACAGGTGGGGTCACGGTAACACTGTCGGCGGATCGATGGGGGGACGGGTATCTGCTGCACATTGATGTGATCGACACGGGGATCGGCATCCCGCCAGAGAAGATTCAACAAATATTCGAGCGGTTTTCGCAAGCGGACGCCGCAACCACGCGCCTGTATGGGGGCACGGGGTTGGGGCTGACGATTTCACAAGAGCTGGTACATATCATGGGTGGACAGATCCGGGCCGAATCCACCGATGGGTCTGGCTCGCGCTTTTGTGTCGAACTGCCCGTGGGAGCGTCCGAAGACGTTCAAAGCGGCAACGCCAACGGTGACGACGAGCCTGCGTTGGAGTTAAATCGACTGGCCGGGAAACGAATACTTGTGGCCGAAGACAATCGGGTCAATCGGATGTTGATGCGCAAGTTTCTGGCTGAAACACCCGTTGAGCTGATATTTGCCCATGACGGGCAACAGGCGATCGACTGTGTTCAGGAAGATCCACCCGACCTGATTTTCATGGATATGTCGATGCCATTGATGGGGGGGATCGAAGCAACGCAGAAAATTCGCGAAATGGCGTGCAAGCAACCGGCCATCGTAGCGCTGACCGCCAATGCATTTGACAGCGACAAGGTGGCTTGTCGTCAGGCGGGCATGAATGATTTTCTGAGCAAACCAGTCCGCCGAGCCGACCTGTTGGCCTGCATGATGGCGCAGCTTGCCAGAGACGAAGGGGCAACGTAATCAAATTGCGTTGCCGATGAACGTGGCGTATCCATGCTGGAGTCAAAGGACGAGGACTACCCGTGGACATTGCTACACGCGTCTATAATCACAAGTGGAAAATCGACCCGATTGTCCGCTCGTTGATCGACACTGATTTCTACAAACTGTTGATGTGCCAATCGGTGTTCCGCAACCGCCCGGACACGGATGTCACCTTTTCGCTGATCAACCGTTCGACCCATATCCCGCTGGCGGATCTGATCGACGAGGGGGAGCTGCGCGAGCAGTTGGACCACATCCGGTCTCTGCGTCTGAGCCGGGGTGAAAGCACTTGGCTGCGCGGCAACACCTTTTACGGCAAGCGTCAGATGTTCCGCCCCGATTTCATGGAATGGTTTGAGGGGCTGCAATTGCCGCCCTACCATCTCGAGCGCAAGGGCGATCAGTATGAGCTGACGTTCGAGGGCAAATGGCACGAGGTGATGCTATGGGAAATCCCGGCGCTAGCCGTGCTGATGGAATTGCGCTCGCGTGCTGTCATCAACGACATGCGCCGGTTCGAATTACAGGTGCTCTATGCCCGCGCGATGACCCGCGTCTGGGAAAAGATCGAGCGTTTGCGTGGCGTCCAGGGCCTGAGCATCGCCGACTTCGGCACTCGCCGTCGCCACAGCTTTTTGTGGCAGGACTGGTGTGTCCAGGCCATGATGGAGGGGCTGGGCAGTAGTTTTACAGGCACCTCGAACTGCCTGATCGCCATGCGGCGCGAGGTCGAGGCGATTGGTACAAACGCGCACGAGCTGCCGATGGTCTATTCTGCGCTCGCCAAGGGTGACGCAGCGCTTGCGCAGGCGCCTTATGACGTGCTCAGCGACTGGCATGACGAGCACGAGGGCAATCTGCGCATCATTCTGCCGGACACCTACGGGACCAAGGGTTTCCTGGATCACGCGCCCGATTGGTTGGCGGGCTGGACCGGCATTCGCATCGACAGCGGTGATCCCGCGTCTGGGGCCGAAGTGGCCATTAATTGGTGGAATGACCGTGGCGAAGACCCCAAGACCAAGCGTGTGATCTTCTCGGACGGGCTGGACGTAAACAAAATCGCCGAGCTGCACACGCAGTTTGCCGACCGCGTCAACGTCTCGTTTGGTTGGGGCACGCTGCTCACCAATGACTTTCGCGGTCTGGTGCCCGACGACGGCTTGGCGCCGTTTTCACTGGTCTGCAAGGCAGTGTCGGCCAACGGTAACCCGACGGTCAAACTGTCTGACAACCCGGAAAAAGCGATGGGTCCAAAGGATCAGATCGAGCGCTACAAACGTGTCTTTGGCGTTGGCAGGCAAGAGGCGATCGAGGTGGTGGTTTAACGCCTTAACCGCCGCTCGCGCCAAATCACCAAAAGCCCACCAGCGACAATCAAGAGCGCGCCCGGGAATAGGTCGCTCCATGGTGCCTCGTCGAACACCAACCAGCCGGCAACAAAAGCGATCGGGATGCCGAAATAGCTGAACGGGGCCAGGTTGCTTTGTTCGGTCATCCGGTAGGACACGACCAGGCACAGCACTGCCGTGCCACCAAACATTCCCATAGCCACGATCCAAAGCAGGTCCTTGGTGCTGGCGATTGGGGAAAATCCACCAGCAAAATAGGCCAACGCAAAGGCCCCGAACAGGGCGGCTACCACCGAATAGAGGTTGATCAGGGGCGACGGCACATCCGGGTCCATCTGACGGGCTGTGACACCGGTCAAAGCGTAGAAAAACGCCGCTGCCACTGGCGCCATCGCGTCCAACCCGAACCCATCACCGGTGGGGTTCATGACCAAAACCACGCCGACAAACCCCAAGAGCACGGCAAACCACCGGATCATGCCTACTTTTTCGCCCAGCATCGGTACGGCCAGCGCCGTCATGAAGATGGCGTTTGAGTAGGAGATCGTCGTGGCCGTGGCAAAAGCCATGACGCCAAGCGAATAGTAGAAACAGAACTGGGCAAAGGTCACAATCACGCCGCGCATCAACCCCAGCTTCCATTGGCGCATGCGCCAGGGCCGCCCGCTCTTGTGCCAATTGGGCGAGGACCAGAGGGCGATCACGCTGGGAATGATGCCAAAGAAGTTGCGATAGGCGGACAGCTCGGCTGCCGAATAGCGCGGCGACAGATATTTGATGATCAATCCCATGATGTCGAACAGGGTCAGCGCCAACAGCGACAAGGCAATCGCAAGGATCAGATTGTCCTGATGTTTTGATGTAGCCGACGGCGTGGCCGCATGCTCAGCCATGATAGGCCGCGACGGTTTTCAGTTGTGAAAATCCATACAGTGCCTCGAACCCTTTTTCGCGCCCGTGCCCAGACTTGCCGACGCCACCAAAGGGCAATTCGACCCCGCCGCCCGCGCCGTAGTTGTTGATGAACACCTGGCCGGCATGCAGCTTTTTGGCCAGCCGCATCTGACGGGCTCCATCGCGAGACCAGACGCTGGCGACCAGGCCGTAGTCGGTGGAATTGGCGATGCGCACGGCCTCTTCTTCGGTTTCAAAGGGGATCAACACCTGCACAGGGCCAAATATTTCATCTCGCGCCAGCGTGTGGTCGGCGGGCACATCAGCAAAGAGCGTGGGACGGACATAGGCGCCAGTGTCGGGTGTATGGTCGGCAAGGATACCCTGACCCGCGATGGTCAGATCAGCGCCTTTGTTGAGGAAACCGGTCACGATTTCTTTCTGCCGGTTCGAAATCAGCGGGCCAACCCGCAGGTCATCGCGCGCAGGGCCAACGGTAAGAGCGCCATACGCCTCGGCCATGCGGGATTTGACAGTCTCATACACGCCGCGCTGTACCAGAATACGGGATGAGGCGGAGCATGTCTGACCGGCGTTCTGAATGCCTGCGTTGACCAGAAACGGCAGGGCCGCGTCCAGATCGGCGTCGTCAAACACAAGCTGTGGGGACTTGCCACCCAATTCCAGCGTCACAGGCACCACGTTCTTGCCCGCCGCTTGTTGCACCAGCGCACCCGTCGCCACTGACCCGGTGAACGAGATGTGGTGGATGCCGGGATGCGCTGACAGTGCGGCACCGGCCTCGGCTCCTATGCCGGGCACCACGTTGAGCGCTCCGGCGGGCAGACCGGCCTGCACCGCCAGATCGGCAAAGGCCAATGCTGTCAGGCAGGCCTCTTCTGCCGGTTTCAAAACGGCGGCGTTGCCCATGGTCAAGGCCGCCCCGACCGAACGCCCGATGATCTGCATTGGGTAGTTCCATGGCACGATATGACCGGTCACACCGTGCGGTTCGCGCAAGGAATAGACGGTATAACCATCAAGATAAGGGATCGTCTCGCCATGGATCTTGTCTGCCGCCCCCCCGTAGAACTCGCAGTACCGCGCAAGCGCCAGGGCATCGGCACGGGCTTGGGTCAGCGGCTTTCCTACATCGGCGGCCTCGATCGCGGCCAATTCATCGACCTTGTCCAGAACCAGTCGTCCCAGCCGGGTCAGAAGACGGCCGCGCTCGAATGCGGGCATTCGCCCCCACTCACCGTCCAACGCGGCCTGCGCCGCCGTAACTGCTGCATCGATATCTGCGGCCCCGCCTCGTGCGATCTGGCAGATCTCGGACCCGTCCGAGGGGTTGATCAAGGGCAACGTCCGCCCCGAGGTTGCAGGGCGCCACGTGCCGCCAACCAGGCACTGTGTCGGATCAAACCAGAGATCGGTCGTCATGGCGGGCTCCAATTGTTTTGAAATATGTCGTGCGCGAGTAGGACGCGAGTTGCGCGATCATGCAACCCCTTGCGTGAACTTGGGAAGGCGTGGGGCGGCAGCTAAAAGCGCCTCGGTATATGGATGCTGAGGATCGGAAAACACCTGCTCGGTGTCGCCCTGTTCGACAATCTTGCCTGCTTGCATGACCATCACCCGGTCCGTGATCGTGCGCACCACATTCAGGTCGTGGCTGATGAACAGATAGGTCAAATCATAGGCGTCACAGAGTTCGGCCAACAGATCGAGGATTTGCGCCCGGACCGAGACATCCAAAGCCGAGACCGCCTCGTCAAACAGGATCAGCTCAGGCCTGATGATCAAGGCGCGTGCGATGGCGATACGCTGGCGTTGACCGCCGGAAAACTCGTGGATGTATTTGCCTGCGTCATCTGGGGACAGGCCGACGGCAGTCAGCATCTCGGCGATGCGATCCGCGCGGTCCGTCCCTGTGGGTGGGGTGTCGAGCAGGTGGAACGGTTCGGTGATCAACCGGTCCACCTTGTGGCGGGGGTTGAAGCTGCCGAATGGGTCCTGGAACACGACCTGCATATTGCGCCGCACGGATCGGTCGGGGGTATGCCCGGAAAACACCGGGGTTCCATCCAACAGGATATGCCCACGCTGAACCTTTTCCAGGCCCAAAATAGCCCGCGTCAGGGTCGATTTCCCGCAACCCGATTCCCCCACCAACCCGAGGCGTTCTCCACGATGAAGAGTGAAGCTGACGCCATCGACGGCGCGGTGAAACTCTGGCTTGGAAAAGAGCCGTGTGCGGGGCTTGCGATAGTCGCGCACCACATCGGCAACAGCCAGCAGCGGTTGCAAATCCGGTACCGGGGGCAGTGTAACCTGGTGATCCGAGGCTTCGAACAACATCCGGGTGTAGGGGTGTTGCATGTGGCGCAGCAGGTGCCTGGTGTGCCCGGTTTCGACCACTTCGCCATGGCGCATGACCACGATGTGATCGGCCAGATCGGCGACAACGGCCAGATCATGGGTGATCATCAACATCCCCATGCCGTATTCGGTCACCAGCCCCTGAAGCAGATCGAGGATCTGCGCCTGCGTGGTGACATCAAGTGCCGTAGTTGGCTCATCCGCGATCAACAAGCGCGGGCGCAAGGCGATGGCCATGGCGATGACGACGCGTTGGCGTTGTCCACCCGACAGCTCATGCGGGAACCGTGAGAGGGGGAAGCGTTCAGGGGGCAGGCCGACGCGGGTCAGAACCTCGCGCGCGCGCTCTTCTGCTTGGGCCGGTGGCATGGCCTTGTGTATCAGAATGGTTTCCATCACCTGATCGCCAATGGATTTGACCGGGTTTAGGGCGGTCATCGGCTCCTGAAACACCATACCAATGGATTGTCCGCGCAGGGTGCACTTCTGGCCTTCGGACAGGGTCAACAGCTCTTGCCCCGCAAGCTGGATCGAGCCGGATAGGTGTGCGGATTCGGGCAACAGCTGCATCACCGAAAGCGCAGTCATGGACTTGCCGGATCCGCTCTCGCCAGTCACAGCCACGATTTCACCCGGTCCAAGTGTCAGGTCGACACCCTTGAGGATGTCATGCGCGCCGATCGACAGTGACAGGTTCCGGATCTCAAGCAGGCTCATGTGCGGGCCACCCGGATGCGCGGATCGAGCCAATCGCGCAGCCCGTCGCCCATAAGGTTCAGACCCAACACCGTCAGGATGATCGCACAGCCGGGGATCAGGGCCAGATGTGGCGCAAAGCTGACCATTGTTTGAGCATCCGCCAGCATGCGGCCCCAACTGGGCGTGGGGGGCTGTGCGCCCAGGCCGACGTAGCTGAGGCCTGCCTCGGCCAGAATGCCCAGGCTGAACTGGATAGTGCCTTGCACGATCAGCAAGTTGGCAATGTTTGGCAGGATGTGCTCGGCTGAAATGCGTGCGGTTCCCTTACCTGCAACGCGGGCGGCCATAATGAACTCCCGCTCCCACAAGGACAGCGCAGCGCCGCGGGTGATGCGGGCAAAAACAGGGATGTTGAAGATTCCGATGGCAATGATGGCGTTGATGGCACCTGCGCCAAAAATGGCAGTAATCAGGATCGCGATGACAAGCGAGGGAAAAGCAAAGACCAGATCGTTGCCGCGCATGATCAACTCATCCAGCCAGGAGCCCTTGCGCGCAGCGGCGGTCAGGCCAAGCGGGATGCCAGCGGCCATGCCGATGCCAACGGCGACCAAAGCGACGGCGATAGAGGTACGGGCGCCCACCATGATCATCGACAACATATCGCGGCCAAAATGATCAGTGCCCAACCAGTGGGTCGCGTTTGGCGGTTTCAGTTTGTTGGGGATATCTAAGGCGGCGTGATCGTAAGGCGTCCAAAGGAACGACACCACGGCGGCCAACACGACGATCGACGACAAGGCTGTACCAAGGATCAGATTGCGGCTCATGACGACGCTCCGAGCGGGGAGGTGGCGCCGGGGGCGAGGCCGTATGGGCGCAGCGCGACCATACGGCCTCGCCCCCGGCGCGGTCCCGCGATATGGATAGGGCATCGCATGGCGTAATTGGTCACGTCCGGCTCCTGAGGCGAGGATCGACGGCTGCATAGGCCAGATCGACGACAAAATTCACCATGATCACGGCAAAGACCAAGAGCATCACCACCGATTCCACCACGATCAAGTCGCGAGATGAGATGGCTTGAAACACCAGTCGCCCCAACCCCGGCAGATAAAACACCTGCTCGATGATGATCGATCCGGCCAGCAGGAATGAAAACTGAAGCCCGATGATCGTTAGCACTGGAATGAGCGCATTGCGCAGCCCGTGGCGCCACAGTGCCTGGCGGTGGCTGAGGCCCTTGGCGCGGGCGGTGCGCATGAAGTCCTCTCCCAACACATCCAGCAGGGCCGATCGCATGACACGCGCGAGAATGGCGGCCTGCGGCAGGGCCAATGCGATGGCAGGCAAGGTCAGTGATTGCATTGCTGCGCCAAATCCCTTGTCCCAACCCGCAAAGCCACCGGCGTTGAACCAGCGCAAGTTGATGGCAAAGATCAGCACCAGCATCATCGCAAACCAGAAGTTCGGCACCGCCACGCCCAGCTGTGTGGCCCCCATCACAGCGATATCCCCAGGCTTGCCCCGACGCGAGGCGGCGTAGATGCCCGCAGGAAAGGCAATCAGCGTCGATAGGGTCAGCGCATAAAGCGCCAATGGCAGCGACACCCACATCCGGTCCGCGATCATCTGCGACACCGGCGTGCGATAGGTGTAGGAGGTGCCGAAATCCCCCGTCAACATGCCGCCGACCCAAGTCAGATAGCGTTCGGTTTTAGGTACGTCCAACCCCAGCTCGGCCCGCAAGGCGGCCAGCGTGTCGGGTTGCGCATTTACACCCAACATGAAGGACGCGGGGTCACCCGGCGCTACTTCGATCACGGCAAAGATCACCAGTGAGGCGATCGCTAGGCTGAGGGTCAGCGACAACAGGCGTTTGAGGGCATATCGTAGCATCGGCGCAGGGTCAGGCCACAACCAGATAGTTCATGATGGCAAAGCCAACGATGGCGGCATACCCCAGCGGGTAGATCCATTTGATCGCATAATTGTCGAGCTTGCGTGCCACCTCTTCCCGGCCCGAGGTCTTGAGCCGCCTAAGCAGGACGCTGAATATGATGATCGCCCCTGTGACGACAAACATCCATTGCAGGATGAAATCCAGGAAGGTCAGATACCCCAGCTTCGGCAAGTCATCCGAGATCACCCAGTTGAAGGCCACAAAAACCAGCAGGTTCGCGCCCGCAATCTCGATCCGTTTGCGGTATTCGTCCAGAAAGAACAGCGCCCAACTGCAGGCGATCAGCACCAGCATCGGCATGAAGATGCGGATGGCATAATACATGATATGTCGCCGTCCTTCGAACGCCAAGGCAACCTTGGCACTTGGGGCGCCGGATAGGCCGGTGGTGGTGCTCAGCACCATGTTGGGACGCTCAAGGATCCATTCTTCCTCACCCAACAAATTGCCAAGGCCCGAAAACTCCTCGAGCGCGGTGTATTGTACGACATCTGCCGGAAAGACCGAGACGATTTCGAAAAAGAACTGCTGCTGGTCGAAGGGGTATTTCTTGAAATTGAAATACGGCGCCTGCAGCGTGAGCGAGGATTTTTCGAAATATGTGACCTGCCCGGTGTGCTCGATGGCGACGACGGATTGATGAATCCAGCGGTTTGATTGCTGGTTTTGGATGACAAAGGCCGGTACAATCGTCGGCAGGCTGGAGGCATACTCCACAAAAGCCTCGGGCTTTACGATGCGCGCGTCACGGCCGATCTCGTCGCGATCAAAAGCGAGCGCCGGATCGTGCCATCGCGCACGGATGGTGGCCACGGCACCGTAGTTTTCAGACTTTTGATCCACGAACGAAATCTGGTCGATGTGGATACCGATCCCTACCTGCAGTGGGTTTTCAGGTGTACCAACGGGCCTGTCCATGTCGGACCGAAACAGACCCTGTGCCAAGGCTTGCACAGGCATCAGCAGGATCGTTGCAAGCAGCAAACTGACCAGCAGTGCAAATCGCTTTGAAGGACGTAAGATATTCATATCATGCAAAAAGTAATGAGATCTCCCCACCGGGCCCTGTAGCGGGCACGGCGGGGTGTTGATCATTCGGCCCAGCTAACGGCGGTCAGATCGTTGGCCGCGGTCGGAGCATTGACCCAAAGGCCCTGAACGCCTGCCTTGGCGACGCTCAAAGCGGCCAACTGGAACAGGTAGCCGTTCACGTAATCCTCAGAGATCATGGTCTGCGCCTGACCCAAAAGCTTGGTCCGCTCTTCTGGGTCGGTGGTCGAATTCAGCGTTGTCATCAGCTCTTGGAACGCTGGGTTGTCGTACTGAAAGTAGTATTCGGGTCGGGCATAGATGCCGATGTCCATCGGCTCGGTATGGCTGACGATGGTCAGGCCAAAGTTCTTGCCGCGGAACACAGTTTCCAGCCACTGTGCCCATTCGACGTTGGTAATCTCGGCCTTGATGCCGACCTGGGCCAGTTGCGCAGCGATGATTTCGCCCCCGCGACGGGCATAAGAAGGCGGCGGCAGGTGCAGGGTGGTCTCAAAGCCATCTGCAAAACCAGCTTCGGCCAGCAACGCCTTGGCTTTCTCAGGGTCATAGGCCGAGTTAGCCGTCAGATCGACATAGGCTGGGTGATGTGGGGCAAAGTGGGTTCCAATTGGCGTCCCATATCCGAACATCGCGCCATCCACGATGGCCTGACGGTCGATGGCATGGGCCAGCGCCTGACGCACGCGCACGTCATCAAACGGCGGTTGCTTGTTGTTGGTGGACAGGATGGTCTCACCTTCGGTTGAACCGACCAGAACCTGGAAACGCGGATCCGCTTCGAACTGTGGCAGGTTCTCGGGGGCAGGGAAGCCGCTGAAGACATCCACATCCTCGGCCATCACTGCCGCAAAGGCGGCGGTGGGGTCCGAGATGAACTTGAACGTGGCCTTTTCCAGCGCGGGTTGCTTGCCCCAGTAGTCGGCGTTGCGTTCCAGATCAATCTTGTCGCCCTGCACCCAGCCCGAGAATTTGAAGGCGCCAGTGCCAATGGGGTTGGTCTTGATATTGTCGATGCTCTCGGGCGCGACGATGACCGCATCCCCCCACGCCATGTTAAACAGGAAATTGCCGTTGGGCTCGCTCAAGGTGACTTTGACGGTCAGCGGATCGACCACCTCGACGTCGGTGATCCCGGCAAACAGGGCCTTTTGCGCATTGGCGCTGTCTTCGGCCCGCGCACGGTCCAGGCTGAACTTGACGTCTTCGGCATCCATCGAGGTGCCATCGTGAAAGGTTACGCCGTCATGCAACTTGAAGGTATAGACTGTTCCATCATCCGAGATTTCCCAGCTTTCAGCCAGGCCCGGAACAATGGCGCCATCGCCCATGAAACGGGTCAGCCCCTCGAACACATTGGTATAAACGACCGAGTCGATAGCCTGTGCTGCAGCGCTGGTCGGGTCGAGGTGAGGCGGCTCCAATTGCATTGCGACGGTGATGTCAGACTTGGCAAACGCCTGTGTCGCCAACAGGCTGACGCTTAGCGCCAAAGCCGTTCGAAATGTGTGTTTGAATGCATGTCCCATTATGTTCTCCCCAACAATATGTCGCTTGCCTGATCCGGGAATCTGGCTGCCTAATCAACACTGTTTCCTTAAACCTTGGGTCAATCAAGGAAATGTTGGCGCAACCGGTCTTTATGTGTGCGGTGCAGAAATGCTATGCCGCGCCGCAACATAATACGCCCGCAGGAGGGAACCATGAGTGCCACCGCCCGCAAGCAAGCGCCAAATGCCGAAGATATACGTGCCCGAAAAGGGGGCGAACCGCTGGTCAGTCTGACCGCTTATACTACCCCCATGGCCAAATTCATGGACGCGCATTGCGACTTTGTTCTTGTGGGCGACAGTGTTGGCATGGTGCTGCATGGGCTGACTTCGACCCTGGGTGTGACGATGGACATGATGATCATGCATGGCCAGGCCGTGGCGCGTGGGCTGTCCAGCGCGATGATGGTCATCGACATGCCGTTCGCGTCCTATGAAGAGGGGCCAAGCCAGGCTTTTCGCAACGCTGCACGCCTGATGGCTGAAACAGGTGCCGGGGCCGTAAAGCTCGAAGGCGGGGTCGAGATGGCCGAGACCATCCGCTTTCTGGTCAAACGCGGCATCCCGGTGATGGCGCATGTCGGCCTGACGCCACAGTCGATCAACACCCTTGGTGGATACAAGGTCCAAGGCCGCGATGCGCAGGCCGAGGCGGTATTGGCCGATGCGCATGCCGTAGCGGATGCAGGAGCTTTTTCGGTCGTACTGGAAAAGGTGCCGCAAAAGCTGGCGGATCAGATCACGGGTGAGATTGCTATTCCAACAATTGGCATCGGTGCTTCCGCAGGCTGTGACGGTCAGATTTTGGTGGTTGACGACATGCTGGGCTTTTTCACCGCCTTCAAACCGAAGTTCGTCAAACGCTATGCCGATCTGGGCGACCAGGCCGAGGCCGCCATCGCCGAATACGCCGCCGAGGTGCGCGCGCGCAGCTTTCCAGCTGCAGAACATGTGTTTGCTGACCAGGCACCCGCAAAAGGAAAGACCTGATGACTGCCCCAATTCTGCGCTCTCTGGCCGAGTTGCGTAACTTGACGGCCACTTGGAAACGCGCGGGCGAAAGCATTGGTGTGGTGCCCACCATGGGGGCATTGCATGCAGGCCATCTGTCCCTCGCGCAGGCCGCGCGCACTGGTTGCGATCGGGTGATCGTCACGATCTTTGTGAACCCCAAGCAGTTCAACAACTCCGAAGATCTGGAGAACTATCCCCGGACCGAGCATGAAGACGCGGAGAAGCTCGCGCCTTTGGGTGTCGATGTTATCTATGTGCCTGGCCCGGAAGAGGTTTATCCCAGCGGCTTTGCCACCAATGTCTCTGTCTCGGGCCTGACAGATGTGATGGAGGGCGAGTTTCGACCCGGTCACTTCGACGGCGTGGCGACCGTGGTGGCGAAACTGTTCCTGCAGACCTCCGCCGATCGGGCTTATTTCGGGCAGAAGGATTATCAGCAACTGATGCTGGTCAGCCGCATGGCCCGCGATCTGGATATCCCCACCGAAGTCATCGGCTGCCCAACCGTACGCGAGCCTTCGGGTCTTGCCATGTCCTCGCGCAATCTGCGCCTGTCGGACGAGGGGCTGACCAAGGCCGCGCAACTGAACCCATTCATGCAAGACGTGGCTCAGGCTCTGGCGCAAGGCGCGTCCTTTGCCCCGTTGGCGAAACAGGCGCGGGACCGGTTGGAGCAGGCCGGTTTCACTGGTATCGAATACTTCGATCTGCGTTGCGCAACCTCGTTGGAGGCTCTGGACACCCCTACGCGTCCCGCGCGGATGCTGGCGGCGGCCTGGATGGAGGGCGTGCGCCTGATCGACAACATCGAAGTGCCAAAGGTCTAAATTCTGGGCTGGAACGTCTCCCCGTGCTCGGGCTAACCTCGCCGAAAATAAGGCGGGGAGCACGCGACAATGACTTACATTCTGGCAATCGATCAGGGCACCACCTCTAGTCGGGCGATCCTGTTTGATGGTGACATGACGCGCGTGGGCACTGCGCAGCAGGAGTTCACGCAGCATTTCCCGCGAGCCGGATGGGTAGAGCATGATGCCGAAGAGATTTGGTCGACCACGCTGGCTGTTTGCCAAGAGGTCTTGACCAATCACGGTATCGGTCCGGACCAGATCGCCGGGATTGGCATCACCAACCAGCGCGAAACCACCGTTTTGTGGGACCGCGAAACTGGCAAGCCCCTGCACAATGCCATCGTCTGGCAGGACCGGCGCACCGCGTCGATCTGCGATGCGTTCCGCAGCGAGGGGTGCGAGGATGATATCGTCGCCCAAACCGGCTTGCTGCTGGACCCTTATTTCTCGGGGACCAAAGTCAAATGGGTGCTTGATACAATCCCTGGTGCGCGAGAGCGGGCGGAGCAGGGCGGGGTGCTGTTCGGTACCATCGACAGTTTCCTTATCTGGCGGCTGACCGGGGGCAAGGTGCATGCCACCGATGCCACCAACGCGGCGCGGACCTTGCTGTTCAACATTCACACCGGTGAGTGGAGCCCCGAGATCTGCGATCTGTTGCACGTGCCCATGGCCATGTTGCCCGAAGTGCGCGATTGTGCGGCGAACTTTGGCTCGACCGAACTGTTTGGCGGATCAATCCCCATACTGGGCGTGGCTGGCGATCAGCAGGCGGCGACCATGGGGCAGGCTTGTTTCCAGCCGGGCATGATGAAATCCACCTATGGCACGGGCTGTTTCGCGCTGCTCAACACCGGGCCGGACCCGGTGGCGTCGAACAACCGGCTGCTCACCACCATTGCCTATCAACTGGGTGGGCAGAGGACCTATGCGCTTGAAGGGTCGATCTTTATTGCAGGCGCGGCCGTGCAATGGTTGCGCGATGGCTTGGGTATCATCGAAAGCGCCGCGCAAAGTGGCGAGTTGGCAGCCCAAGCTGATCCGGCACAGAACGTCGTTCTGGTGCCGGCCTTCACCGGGCTGGGTGCGCCCTACTGGAAACCTGATTGCCGGGGCGCTGTCTTTGGCCTGACCCGCAACTCTGGCCCAGCCGAGTTCTCCAAAGCTGCTTTGGAAAGCATCGCCTACCAGACCCGCGATTTGTGGGAGGCGATGCAAGGCGACTGGGGCAGCGACGCAGACGTGACCTTGCGCGTGGACGGGGGCATGAGCGCGTCCAATTGGGCGATGCAGGGGTTGTCGAACCTGCTGGGAGCGTCAGTGGATCGTCCGGTGATGCAGGAAACCACGGCCCTTGGCGCGGCCTGGCTTGCTGGGATGCAGGCAGGGGTTTACCCCGATCAGGCAGGTTTTGCCGAAACCTGGGCGCTGGATCAGCGGTTCGATCCCAGTATGGCAGAGGCAGAACGTGAAGCATCTTACGCCCGCTGGAAGTCTGCAGTGGCAGCGGCCATGGCGTTTTGAGGTTTTCACATCTCAACATCGTGGCGCGCGATGTTGACAGGCTGGCGGAGTTCTATCGGCAGGTCTTTGGTTGCCGCGACTTGCGTGCCCCTCGAACCTTGTCTGGTCAGGACGTCGATCGTGGGATCGAGTTGAGCGGCGTGGAAATCCGTTCGGTCTGGTTGTCCGCGCCAGGGCGTGATGAGGTGTTTCTGGAGCTCTTTCAGTTTGCCTCACCCAGTGATGGGGCCGTCGGTTTCGCCAATACACCGGGCTACGCGCACATGGCGTTTGACGTTTGCGACCTGGAGGCGACGTGCGATGTGATCACCTGGGCCGGAGGGTCCGCCTTGGGCGAGATCACCAACCTTGGTACAGATGAAAATCCCCATCTGGCGGTCTACATGCGCGACCCCGAAGGCAACATCATTGAGCTCGGGCAGCATTGATCAGGGATATTTCGGAAAAAGGGGCGCTCCCGCCTGTCGTCAGTGTTTCTTGCGAAACACATCCTCCCGTTGGGCCAGGCCTCGCTGCGCTCGGCGGTTGGCGCTTTCGGCAAACCAGATGCCCCAAGCGGGATCGCGCCGAGCCGAAGGCGAGGCGCCCGGCCCAAGGCCGTTAGCGGTGCTGACGCAGTCAGGATCGCTCGGGTGCGGGAGTGCTTCCGCCGACGCGTGCGCTTTCGGGAATGACACGAGGTTTGGCGTTCAATGCCTCGATCGAGAAGCCTGCGGTGGTTTTGTATTTCTCTGAATGCGCTGCCAGATCGGCAACGGGAATCACGTCATCAATCTCGTCGAAGTCACCACCACACAAATCCTCGACCCGTTGCAGCACCGCGTCCGGTCCACCGCCTGCGCGGTTGGCCAACCCCACGCCTGTCGTGACCGGGCGGACTTGCGCCTCATAAGCCCCCAGTGCTTGCGCGGTTACCCCGTGTTCGAGCAGACAAGCTCCGATCACACGGGCATCAACGATAGCTTGGCTCGCCCCGTTTGATCCGATGGGATAGGTTGGGTGCGCGGCGTCCCCCATCAGGGTCACGGTACCTTGGGTCCATTTCGGCAATGGATCGCGGTCCACCATCGGGTATTCATACACCACCTGGGCGCCCTTGATCAGAGCAGGCACATCGACCCAGTCGAACCGCCAGTCCTGGAAATCGGGCAAAAAGTCGGTGATGTCGGCGGGACGGTTCCAATCCTCTTTCTTCCAGGCCGCATCCAAAGGAAAGCGCTTTTCTGCGATCCAGTTGATGGTGGCCATTCCGCTGCCCGCGTCGGGCGCCGAAATCGGATATGCCACAATGCGCAAGTCATCGTGACCGATCATCACCATTGCGGCCCCACCGCGGAACTCGGGCGCTTGCGTTGTCGCGCGCCACAACACGCGCCCGTTCCAAATCGGTTCGCCTTCATCCGGGTACATCTGTGCGCGTAGGGCCGAATGGATGCCATCTGCGGCCACGATCAAGGATCCGGTCTCGGCTCGTCCACCTTCCAGCATCAGAGTCGGCGCGCCCGAGAACCCTACGGCCCGCGCACCGGTTTCGATGCAGTCCGGCCCAGCCCTGTCGACCAGAGCGCGATAGAGCATCATCTGCAATTCGCCGCGATGGACCGAGTATTGCGGCCAGGTGTAGCCAGCCCAGGTGCCGCGCGGCTCTTCCCAGATGGTTTTGCCCAGTTTGGAATAGAACCCATACTGCTTTGTTCGCACGCCGATGGCATCCAGCTCGTGCTCCAGCCCCATCTCGAACAGCTCACGCACCGCGTTGGGTTGCAGGTTGATGCCCACGCCCATCGGGCGGATTTCTTGAGTGGCTTCAAAGATACGAAAGGGCACACCGATCTGGTGCAATGTTAGCCCAAGGCTCAGGCCGGCAATACCCCCGCCTGCAATCAAAATGGTCAAAGTCTCTCTCCCTTAATCAGGGCCAGAGAACCAAGTTCAGATGTAACTGACAAGAGGTCGGTGAAAGTCTCAGGCCTTGGCCGAGATAATCAGGTCGGGCCCAAAAATGGTATCGGCATGATGCTGCAGATAGATCTTGAGCCAGGGCGTGAAGCGTTCGGGGTGGCGGCGCACCTCGGCCAGCAGGTCATGATAATCGATCCAGCGGGTCTCCATCACTTCGTCCGGGTTTGGTTCCATCGCCAGATCGCCGCGCGCGTGCGCAAGGAAGACATCTACCACTTCATTCTCGACCATGCCGTTGCCGACGTCCGCGTGATACTCCAGCCGATGCCGGTATTCGGGATACAAGCCGGTAATCCCAAGCTCTTCATTCAGGCGGCGCACGGCGCATGTGCTGGATGTCTCGTCCCAATCGGGATGGGTGCAGCAGGTGTTCGCCCACAGGCCCGGTGTGTGGTATTTGTTCATCGCCCGCCGCTGGATCAGGATATCCATCCCGCGCACGACAAAAACCGACACCGCCTTGTGCTTGAGACCTTTTTCATGAGCCTCCAGCTTGTCGACGGGTGTCAACTCTCCATCCACCCAGGCAGGGATCAGGATACCCATGTCGAAACTCCCAGAATGTGGTGCTGTGTGCTGGTCATGATGGGCCGGTTGGTAATACGTTTGTTTGTCTCGACGGGTGGCGAAGATCGCAATGCGAACGTTCTGACATCAAAGGTGGCGTCGAACGTCAAGCCGATCAATCGCACGAAAGGCCGCAGGGGCTGCGGCCTTTTGTTCCTCATGGCGCAATCCGGGCGAAACTACTGGGCCGCGACGCTTTCCAGATAAGCATAGATGTCTTCCGAGCCCTTCTTGAGCTTGAACGACATCTTGGATTTGGCCGATGTGCTGTCGAGATAGGTTTTCAGGAAGCTCTTGGGATCCTTGGTGTATTCGGCAAAGTTCTCTGCATCCCAGACCAAGCCCTTTTCACCGGCTTCAACCAGGCTTTCGCCATATTTGAACCCGTCGACGGTGCCTGCGGTGCGGCCAACGATGCCATAAAGGTTCGGACCGGTTTTGCCGCCCTTCAGAATGGTTTCACCGTCATCCGACACGATGGTGTGGCAGGCTTTGCATTTGTTGAAGGCCTTCTTGCCTTTCTCGGCGTCGCCCTCGGCCAGGGCAGGCACGGCCAGCAGGCCGACAATCATCGTCGCAACAAGACGTTTCATGGCTATTCTCCATTAAATTGGCTGCCCCTAATGAGAGGTCGCGAGGCCAAAGAGTCAAAACGGCACTTTGACGCGCACCGGCACTGTGTCGCAGTCCCTGAGTTTATTTACTGTTTGCTTGCGACCATGTCGGCAAAAGATCGCCTTTGGCCGGAGTGGCCAGATATACGGCACGCGCAATGGCGCGCGACAGGCAAAGAGCGGCGGCATGACCGATCATTGTCAGATCGCGTTCCGGGTTTGTCATCGGCCGCGCGCCTGTTGACACTGAAAACACCAGATCTCCATCCCCCGGCGAATGCGCAGGCACAGTTGCCCGTGCAATGCCATCGTGGGCGGCAATGGCCATGCGCTGACATTGTGCCTTGGACAGGTCCGCATCGGTTGCCACGATGGCGATGGTTGTATTGGCGCGGTCTTGTGAATGCTGGCGCATCGCCATGAGCTTCCGGCTTTCCTGACTGCGGCCAAGCCCCCCGTTAGGATCAGGGCCCGCGCCGCCGAATTCGCCCTCAATCTCAAAGTTTGCGGCCCAGAAATGCCAATCTCCCGGCGTGGTGACGCTGCCCATCGGATTGACGCCTACCAGCGCGCCGACGGTCGTGCCATCGACCAACACCAGCGACGCAGACCCCAAACCGCCTTTGAGCATCGAGGTCAGCGCGCCCGTGCCCGCACCGGCGGTGCCTAGGTCAAACTCTTCGCCTGCGGCCTCAAACGCCGCACGGCCCAATGCGCGATAAGGATTCTCGGTCCAATCCTTTTGCCCGCCATTGAGCAGGTCAAACAGGATCGCACCCGGCACCAGGGGAATGATCGCCTGGCCAACCTGAAACCCGCGCCCCTGTGTGCGCAACCCGTCCACAACGCCAGAACAGGCGTCCAGCCCATAGGCGGATCCGCCCGACAGCACCAGTGCCTCAACCTTGGCCACGGATTTGTCTGGGGCCAACAGATCGGTCTCGCGCGTGCCGGGCGCGCCACCCATCACATGGACCGAAGCCGTGAAGGGCTCGGCTGACGTCAGGACCGTTGTGCCGGATTTCAGGACGTCGTCTTGGGCGTTGCCGACCATTAGGCCGGACACATCGGTAATCAGGTTTTTGGGACCGGGCTGCATGGCATCAGATCCTGGGTTTCGGGGCCGCCGTGGCGGGATCGCCGGTATTTGGCTCGCCCTTCGGTTCGATCAGCAGAACCTTGCATTCGGCATCAGCACGGGGGCGATGAGTTACACCCTTGGGCACGATATAGAGTTCACCGGCGCGCACAATTTCGGGCGATTGACCTTCGATGTCCATCACCATCTCGCCTTCCAGCACAAGGAAGAAGTCATCGGTGTCATCATGATGGTGATAGGGAAACTCGCCCTGAAACTTGACCACCATCACGTCGTTGTTGTTGTAATCGGCCACCACATGCGGATCCCAATGCGACGAGAACTGCGCCAGCTTTTCGGTCAGGTTCACACGGCTCATATGCAGCGGCCTCCGTCGACTTCCATCGCGACGCCGGTGATCATGCTGGCCTCGTCCGAGCATAGGAAGCAAGCGGCGTTGCCCATGTCTTCGGGTTGCGAAAAGCGGCCGAGGGGAATGGTGGACAGGAATTTGGCGCGCACCTCAGGTGTGTCCTCACCCATGAAGGACTTGAGGAGCGGCGTTTCACCGGCGACCGGGTTCAACGCGTTCACGCGGACGCCCGAGGGGGCAAGCTCCACGGCCATCGTCTTGGTCGCGGTGATCATCCACCCTTTGGAGGCGTTGTACCAATTCAGGTTCGGCCGGGGGGAGACGCCGGCAGTCGAGGCAACGTTGAGGATAGCACCTGTGCCACGTTCCTTCATATGTGGGATTAGGGCGCGGGCGGTCAGGTAGACGGATTTCATGTTCACCTTGAACACCCGATCAAAATCAGCTTCGCTTACGTCTTCGAGTGGGGTCGGCAGATGGGTGACGCCGGCGTTGTTGATCAGGATGTCGAGGTGGCCGAACTTGGCGAGTGCCGCTTCGGCCATGACATCCACCGAATTCGCATCTCCGACATCAACCTGATGGGCAAAGGCGTCGCCATCCATTTGTTTGGCGGTCTCGCGGGCGGTATCCAGATTGATATCCGCGATCATCACGCACGCACCTTCGGATACAAATTTGGCCACGATGCCCGCACCAAACCCCGATCCACCACCGGTGACGATGGCCGTTTTCCCCTGCAGTCTCATGTGCTTCCTCTCCCCTAAAAACGCGGTCTTGGGTGTACACTAACAGCGCCTTCCAAGGACGCCAGCTTAAAGCGGTCTGAGAGGTTTGCTGTGCATTTCGGGGGCGCTCCCGCCCGTCGTCAATTTTTCTTGACATAAAAAACCTCCTCCCGTTGGGCGGGACCTCGCTGCGCTCGGCGGGTGGCGCTTGGTTGCTCCCGGGGCGTGTCCACGTATCCCCGTCATCCGATGGCCGCGCTTCATGTGGAACACCAGCCGGGGATCGGGTCCGCGCCGCGCGCAGCGCGGCGCTACGCCCAAGGCCGTTAGCGGTGCTGGCGCAGCCAGGATCGCTCGGGCGCGGGAGCCCCCCCGAACCCAAGAGCGCATCAGTCGTCCGAGATCTTGCCACGCAAAGTCTTCACCTCGCTGCGGGCCTTTTTGGCCTGCAATCTGCGGCGGACCGATCCCTTGGTGGGTTTTGTGGCGATCCGGCGTTTGGGAGCCACCAGGGCCTTTTGGATCAGCGCCACCAGCCGTTCGCGCGCAATCTCGCGGTTGCGAATTTGCGAGCGGGTCTCGTCGCATTGCAGGATCAACGCGCCGTCCTTGGTCCAGCGGCGGCCCGCCAGACGTCTCAACCGAGTTTTCACCGGTCCGGACAAAGAGGGGGACCGCTCGGCCTCGAACCGCAGCTCGACCGCAGTTGCGACCTTGTTGACGTTCTGCCCGCCGGGGCCCGAGGCGCGCATGAAGCTTTCCGTCAGCTCCCAGTCCTGAATGGATATGTCGTCTGAAATCCGCAGCATGGCGCGACTTTACCTCGGCCCTTTCGCGGCAAACAGGGCAAATTCAAAAAGGGCCGCCCGAATACGGACGGCCCTTCGAAAGTATTAGGAGGTCGGGTCGGTCAGAGCATGCTCACGGACCTGAACTCAGATCGTTTCGGGTGGCGTTGCCGCCAAGGGTTGCCTTAGCAGGCGTGCTCCCGAATTGTTCCGACACCTCTCTCCAATCTCTTTCTCGACACTGGATCACCTCCTTTTCCTTTGTTGAACTCAAGGGGAGCGTGACACGGGTTGCCGAATTCTCCAAACGAAATCGTCAGGCGGTGGTGCCGTTGCGGTCCAAGCGCTGAACAATCATGCGGAAGGGGATCAGGGCGATCAGTGCCAGCGACAGCTTGACCAGCCAGTCCGCAAAGGCCAGCGAGACCCACAGCGGTGCAACTGGTCCCATCCCCAGCATCGGGATCGCCTCATTTGCCCAGGACACATCATTGGCCGGTTCCAACCAGGCCAGCTGTGCCGAAAACGCGATCGAGAAGAACAGCGCGGTATCCACACAGGACCCAACGAGGGTCGAGGCCAGCGGCGCACGCCACCATTTGCCACCGCGCAGGGCGGCAAAGATGCTGACATCCAGCATTTGCGCGGTCAGGAATGCGATGCCTGATCCCATGGCGATACGCAGCGTGACCAGCGGGCCGAACTCGCCCATGATCTGCGTGCCGATCAGCGAGCAAACAACGCCCACGATGAAGCCAACAAAAACCACGCGGCGTGCGGGCCCCGCGCCATAGACGCGGTTCATCACGTCCGTGACCAGGAACGCAAAAGGATAGGTAAAGGCCCCCCATGTCAGCCATTGGCCAAACAGGAATTGAACCAGGATGTTCGAGGCCACAACAATGGCGGCCATGGCAAGAATGCCGGGAAGATGTGCGCGTGTCATATGTCTGAGCCCGTTTTTTTGACAAGGTAGCGGCGACTTGCCCCACCGGATTGGCAGGTAAGCGGCGCGTTTAGCCAACTTGCGGCATCAATGCAAGTCAGTTGGGCAGAGCGTATTCCACCAGCTCGGTGCGTTGGATGAACAGGAAATTGTCGTCAGACACCATCGTCGCCTGCAGGGTGCCGGTTTGATCCCGCCAAACGGAAACACCTTCGAGGTTGTCGTGGGTTCCGGGCCCGGTTCGAAACATCACTTCTTGGTTCGATACCTGACCGTTCCGAAACTCCCATCGCCGCAATTGACTGCGAAACCCCAGTACCCCGGCTGACCGTTCCAACAGGTAAAACCGGCCGTCGGGTCCAATATCGGCACCCACCGGTAAGAAGCTTCCATGAGTTGGCAAGCTAAAGGGTTGCGACCAGTGACGACCGTTCCAGCGGTAAACCGGAATTCGGCCGTCCGCAGTCAGGCCGCTTTCAGGCATGGTGTACAAATGGCCGTTTCGATCGATGGCCAATGGCTCAAACGATCCGTTCTCGGCCAATCCTTTGAAGGCGCCGGGTATTGGAAGGACTTGGGCTTTTGATCTTGGGTTTTGGTACCGGGCAACGCGGTGGACACCTTCGAATGAGATGAAAATGGACCCATCCGGAGCAATGGCCAAACCTTCCGAGTCTCCACCGCGACCTGACAGAGCTTTCCCTTTGCTGGAGTGAATTCGGTTCATCGACGTGATCCGAACGCTCGCGATGGCGTCCGATTGTCGTGTAACTTCTGCCGTCGCTATTTTGGCGCGATCGCTTAGTATCGTCATCCTGCGGCCGTCATCGGACATTTCGATGGCCGAGAACCCACCGAACCACTTGGCCTTGTTGTGCCATGTGTAGCTGCTCAGAAACTGCGCTTTGGAAAGGTCCACGGCCGTTGCGGTGCCGGTTACCACCAATGCAAGAGCTATTGAGACTGCAAGACCGAAACGCATTGGCTTGGCAAATCCGCTAAGACGTATTCACGCCGTTTTTTGGGAGGTGGCGCATTGGGGTCGCGCGGTGTTGGCGGCGGCGGGCTTATGATGTTGTTGACCCAGGTTTGCGCCTCGGCGCAGCCATCGCCCTTGGGCGGAGGATCCTGATTGACGCAGCCTTTGGCGTTGCGGGGGCATTTTAGGCGAACATGGAAATGATAGTGGTGCCCATACCAGGGTCGGATCTTTCGCAGATAAGAGCGGTTGCCCTTCTCATCATTGCACATCTGCACCTTGGCGCCGGGAAAGACAAAAATGCGCGCCGTGCGCTTGTCTTTGGCGGCGGCCTTGATGATCTCGTGATGCTGGCGCGTCCAGTTTCTGTTTACAAACGCGCCTTTGTTGCGGCGCAGTGAAATGGACGAGATGCTCTCGCGCTGTTGGCGCGACATGCGCAGGTTGTTTGCGGGCAACATCCAGATGTCGATATCGAGCCCGATCTGATGGCTGCGGTGACCCGTCAGCATCGGCCCGCCGCGCGGCTGGCTGATGTCCCCGATATACAGCCCGCTCCAGCCGCGCTGCTTGGCAGCACTACGACTGAGTTTTTCGATGAAGTCGATGGTTTCAGGATGGCCCCAGTTGCGGTTGCGCGACAGGCGCATGGCTTGCCAAGTTGGCCCGGTTTCCGGCAATTGCACCAAACCCGATGCGCAGCCTTTGGAGTAGCTTCCAAAAGCACTTGGGCGTTGACGAGAGCCTGTGTCCATTGCCCCAAACAACTGCTTGGCCAAAGGTTCGGCGACAGCAGGAAGAGCCAACCCAATGGCACAGGCTATGACACTTACAACTCGCAACATACGCACTAGGTCCGGTCCCCTTCTGCTTTTACCCAGGTCAACAGGATCAGACCCAGAATAAACAATCCCACCACAGGGGAAACCCCCAAGCGCGCGCTGCCCGTCGCTGTGGTCATGATCGCAATCAAGGCCGGGGCCAGGAAGGCCGTCGCCCGACCCGACAAACCATAAAGACCAAAGCTTTCCGTGGGTGCTTCGGGGTCGGAATGACGCACCATCATCGACCGGCTGGACGCTTGCAAGATTCCGCCCATGCCACCGATCAGGACACCACAGCCAAAGAAAATCAGATCCGGGAGCGTTGATCCCTCGGCCAGGGGGGATGCCGAAAATCTGCGTCCGGTCCATGCCAACGATCGTGGCGCAGACCAGGATCAATACCCAGATCGATGATTTGATCACTGGTTTGGGACCATATTTCTTGTCGGCCTTGCCACCCAGCCAAGCGAAGACAGCCGCCGCCAGCACGCTGATAATGCCAAAGACGCCGATCTTGACGATGTTCCATTCCAGAACCAGCGTGGCATAGACGCCGCCAAATCCGTAGAGGCCGTTCAACGCATCACGATAGAGCATCGATGACCCCAGATAGGCTGCCAGGCTAGACCGGGACAACACCCGCTTGACCGCCTTGCCCAGCATCTTGAGCGCTTGCGACAGCCCGCCGGGCTTGCCCGTGGGGTCGGCGTCGCGAACCCACATGAAATACGGGATCATGAACAGAACATACCAGGCTGCAGTCAGAAGTCCGACGAACCGTGTGCCTTCGCGTGCCCCCGCATCCAGTCCAAAGGCGGGATCAAGCCCGATCAGCGTCTTGCCGTTGGGCTGTTCGACAAACAGCGCCAGCATGATCGCCAAAGACACCAGCCCCCCGAAATAACCAAAAGCAAAGCCGGAACCCGAGATTTTGCCGACGTCCTCTTCCTCGCCAATGTCGGGCAGCTGAGAGTTGATGAAAATCAGCGCATACTCGGCGCCGACAAATCCCAGACCAAACGCAGAAAGCATCCACCACATGTTCGACCCATCGGGCATGGTGTACCACAGCAGGCCCGAACCCACGACATACATGATCGAAAAGCCGAATATCCACGGAATGCGCCGCCCAGTGACATCAGCCAAGGCCCCAATCAATGGGGCGCCAAACCCGATGATCAAACCGGTGATGGTCAAGCACCAGGACCAGACCGTCTGCGCCCGCGCCGCGGCGGCCTGCGTGTCCAGTCCGGTCGACAGAAAGTGCTCGGCCGCGACACTTGCGAAGTACGGACCAAAGATAAAGGTCACAAGCAGCGTGTGGTACGGCTGACTGGCCCAATCAAAAAACCACCAGCCCCAAACGCGCTTGCGCGTAGAAATTTCTGCCATGTTCATCCCCAAAGCAATTGCTTCGATATGACGGGCATTTCTTGAACGAAGCAAGGACTATCGCCGGGGCGCGGCACCGTCGTTGCGGGGGCGGCACAGTCAGGAACTG
Source organism: Falsiruegeria mediterranea M17 (assembly GCF_900302455.1). Taxonomy (GTDB): domain Bacteria; phylum Pseudomonadota; class Alphaproteobacteria; order Rhodobacterales; family Rhodobacteraceae; genus Falsiruegeria; species Falsiruegeria mediterranea. The sequence continues at coordinate 315,410 of NZ_ONZG01000001.1, read as the reverse complement.
TCAACCACCCAGGCCTAGTGGCACTTGCCCTTTGGGGCGTGTCTGCTTAGGTGATATGCGATCCGATAATGAGGAAGCCCGATGCAATCGCTGTTCCAAATCCTGATGCTGCTGCTGGACGTTGTCTGGTTCTTCATCATCGCCCACGTGATCATGAGCTGGCTGATCAACTTTCAGGTGCTCAACCTGCATCAGCAACTGGTCGCACAGATCTGGTACGGGCTGAACCGCATTCTGGAACCGCTCTATAGCCCGGTGCGCCGATTGTTGCCGCCGATGTCTGGTATTGATCTGGCACCATTGGTGGTTTTGCTGGGTGTCTTTGCACTCCGGATCATCCTGATCAACAACGCGGCTCTGTTCTACTGACCTCGTAATCCGTGGCCTCTTGTTCACGGAATCTTAGTGTGTGATTGTGCCTGCTAAGAGCAGACACACAAGATACTGACGAGGCACACGCCCAAATGTTCGACGCCGCGCCGCTGTTGCGAGATGTCTTTGGATTCGACGCCTTCCGCCCCGGGCAGGAGGAAATTGTCGACGCCGTGACTTCGGGCGAAAACGTGCTGGCAATCATGCCCACGGGCGGCGGTAAATCCTTGTGTTTCCAACTGCCTGCGCTGCTGCGCGAGGGGGTCACGGTGGTGATCTCTCCGCTGATTGCGCTGATGCGTGACCAGGTGCGGGCACTGCAAGAGGCGGGCGTTGCTGCCGGGGCACTGACATCCGGCAACACGCCGGAAGAAACCGAAGCCGTGTGGGCCGCGCTGGATGTGGGCGATTTGAAGCTTTTGTATATGGCGCCCGAACGTTTGGCCTCGGGTGCTGCAATGGGCATGCTGCGCCGGATTGGGGTCAGCTTGATCGCCGTGGACGAGGCGCATTGCGTCAGCCAGTGGGGCCATGACTTCCGCCCTGATTACCTGCGCATTGGCGAACTGCGTCGCGCCTTGGACGTGCCGTTGGCAGCATTTACCGCAACGGCGGACGCGGAAACGCAGGACGAGATCGTCGAAAAACTCTTCGATGGTGTTCCGCCACGTGCCTTTCTGCGTGGCTTTGACCGGCCCAACATTCACCTTGCCTTTTCTGCCAAGGACAATCCCCGCCGCCAGATCATGGAATTCGCCGCCGCGCGCAAAGGGCAATCCGGCATCGTCTATTGCGGTACCCGCAACAAGACGGAAACCCTGTCGCAGGCGCTGCGCGAGGCCGGGCATTCCGCCTGCTACTACCATGGCGGAATGGAGGCCGAGGATCGGCGCATCGTGGAAACCCGCTTTGCCCGCGAGGATGGGTTGATCGTCGTGGCGACTGTGGCCTTTGGCATGGGCATCGACAAACCGGACATCCGCTGGGTGGCGCATGCTGACCTGCCCAAGTCGATCGAGGCTTACTATCAGGAGATCGGCCGCGCAGGACGTGATGGGGGACCTGCGGAAACCTTGACTCTGTTTGGCCCTGACGACATCCGTCTGCGCCGTTCGCAGATAGACGAGGGGCTGGCCCCGCCCGAACGCCGCGCTGCTGATCATGCGCGGCTGAACTCGCTGCTTGGCTTGGCCGAGGCGTTGGAATGCCGCCGCAAGACGCTGCTTGGGTATTTTGGCGAAGCGGACGTGACCTGTGGCAAATGCGATTTGTGTGACACGCCAGCGGATGTGTTCGACGGCACCACGCCGGTGCGCATGGCGCTCTCGGCGATCCTACGGACCGAGGAATGGTTTGGTTCGGGGCATCTCATCGACATCCTGCTGGGAAATGAAACCGACAAGATCCGCGCGCGTCGCCATGACCAACTTCCCACCTACGGCGTTGGCAAGGAATACAGTAAACCCCAGTGGCAGGCGATCTTCCGTCAAATGATGGGGCATGATCTGGTGCGCCCTGACCCGGAACGCCATGGCGCGTTGCGTATGACCGAAGGGGCCAAACCGATCCTCAAGGGTGAGGCTCTGATCCAACTGCGGCGCGACTCTATCCGAAAGGCCGCGCGCAGACCGGCGGTCAAGGCGATGGTCTCGGATGAGGATGCACCGCTGCTGTCTGCGCTCAAGGCCAAACGTCGTGCGTTGGCTGAGGCGGCCAAAGTACCTGCTTACGTCATTTTCCCTGACCGCACCCTGATTGAGATGGCCGAACGCCGCCCTGCTTCGCTGGATCAGATGGCGCGGGTGGCCGGTGTTGGGGCAAAGAAGCTGGAGCGTTATGGCTCACTCTTTCTTGAAGTGATCACCGGCGCGATCGAAGAGCTTCACCCGGCACGACGCAAGCTGGCGGTTCGGGATCGCGGCGATATCTATGATCAACTGCTTGAAAAACAGACAGAACTGTCGCGCGGTGTCGATGGAATCGACAAGCCGCTGAGCTGTTCAGCCTCGCAATTGGCCAGGGTGGCACAACTGAAACCGGATGATCGTCATGGGTTGGAGCGGGTTTTGGGTGAACGCCGCGCGGAACGTTTTGGCGATGCCTTTCTGGACGTGCTGAGCACTGCGGGCTAAGTCTGCGTGAACCGACAATTTGGGGGCAGAACATGCTTGTGGTGATTTCTCCGGCCAAACGGCTGGATTGGGCAGAACGCGATGTGACGGCGACTGAGCCTGCGTTTCAGGACGACGCGATCCGGCTGGCCAAAACGGCGCGCAATCTGACGTTGGGCGACCTGCAGAAGCTGATGGACATCAGTCCCGATCTGGCACGTCTGAACCGGGATCGGTTCAAGTCTTTTGTCGAGGAACCCAATGCTGATGTGACCCGCCCCGCTGCACTGGCCTTTGCTGGTGACACGTATCAGGGACTCGAGGCTGAGTCGCTGGATGCGGATGAGCTCGCCTGGGCGCAGGATCATCTGCGCATCTTGTCTGGCCTCTATGGTGTGTTGCGCCCGCTGGACCGCATCCAGGCCTACCGTTTGGAGATGGGCAGCAAGTTGAAAACCCGGCGGGGAAAATCGCTGTATGACTATTGGCGCGACCAGCTGAGCAAAGCCCTGAATGCGCAAGCTGAAGAGGTCGGAACGCAGGTGCTGGTGAATTGCGCCAGCCAGGAATATTTCGGCGCGGTGGCCCCCAAGGCGCTGAAACTGCGCGTGGTGACGCCGGTGTTCATGGAAGATAAGGCTGGTACGCCCAAGATTGTCAGCTTCTTTGCCAAAAAGGCTCGTGGTGCGATGGCGCGTTACATCATTCAGCACCGGTTGACCGATCCTCAGAGCATACTGGAGTTCGACACAGGTGGGTATGCCTATCGCGCTGATCTGTCTACGCCGGAAAAACCGGTTTTTGTCCGCCCCTATCAGTCCTGATCCGCATCTGATCTGTTGACCGGCAGAGCATCTGCCGGTTGATGTTCTGCGATGCGTTCGTGAATGAGCCCCTTGCGCAATGGCTTGGTCATGTAAAAATCCAGACCCGCGGCCAGGATCCCCTCGGAATCGCCGTCCATCGCGTGGGCGGTCAACGCCACAATGGGCACGTGGCGGGCAGAGCCGTTCTCCAGTTTGCGAATTTCACCCGTCGCCTCTTTGCCATCCATCTTCGGCATCGAGATGTCCATGAAGATCAAGTCCGGCTCGAAGCTGTCAAACGCTTCGACGGCTTCAAGACCGTTGTTGGCAAACTTCAGATCGATTTCCAACTCTTTGACCATTTTGCGGAACACCAACTGGTTCGTTCGGTTGTCCTCGGCCGCCAAAACCCGCATTCGGCGTTTGTCTGCCCCAGCCTGAGCGGTTTTTTCGCCTTCGGTTGTAGCTTCGGAATGCGCGGTTTCGGGCGCAATCGCCGGTTTCCGTGTCTTTGCCCCCAGATTGGACAGGCGCGAGAATAGCTCTGCTCGGGGAATGGGTTTTTGCAGGATACCCTGCAGCAATTTGCTGGCCGGATCTGCCTGCGCCATGCTGGGGTTGGAGGACAGCAGCACAAAAGGCACCTCGCCCCATCCACGTTCATTCATGTCATAGGCCAATTCCAACCCATCCAGATCGGGCATGTTGTGATCGCTCAGCACCAGATCGACGCTGCTGTCGATGCAGTCCAATGCCTCCTTACCGGATGAACAAGAGGTGACGCTAACGCCCAGTTGGGCAAGCTGTTTCTGCAGGATCGCGCGGTTGACCGGCAGGTCGTCCACGATCATCACATGGTGGATTTCACCCAGGAAATTCGGCGGTGCCGGTTGTGGTCCTTCGGCCATGTCCATGGTCACACGGAACCCAAAACACGAACCGGCGCCCTCTTCGCTTTCGACCCAGACAGACCCATCCATCAGCTCGATCAAGCGCCGCGAAATCGCAAGGCCCAGGCCGGTGCCTTCAAACTTGCGGTTGCGTTCGTCTTCGACCTGATTGAACTCGCCAAAGATGTGGTCGATCTTGTCGGCCGGAATGCCGATGCCGGTGTCCTCGATCGCCACGTGGATGGCGCATTTTTGGGACACCGGATCCGGCACACCTGTGACGCGGATCAACACGTGGCCCTTGGACGTGAATTTGATGGCATTGCCGACCAGATTGGTCAGAACCTGTCGTACGCGTCCCGGATCCCCGATAAACAGCGTTGGCAGGAACAGATCGTAATCGACCAAAAGCGTGAGCCCCTTGTCCCGAACAGTTGGCTGCAGCAGCATCGCAATCTCGTGGATGCACCGTTCCAGATCAAAGGGTTCGGTGTGCAGGATCAGCTTGTCAGCCTCGATCTTGGAATAGTCCAGAACGTCGTTGATGATGACCAGCAGAGCCTCGCCCGAGTTTTTGATCGTGTTGGCGTAAAGCCTTTGCTCTTCATCGAGTGAGGTATCGGTCAACAGCTCGGCCATGCCGACGACGCCGTTCATGGGCGTCCTGATCTCATGGCTCATATTTGCCAAAAAGGCCGACTTTGCACGGTTCGCCGCTTCGGCGCGTTCACGGGCAACACGCAGTTCAGTTTCGTAATGCACGGACGAGGTGATATTCAATGCCAGGCTCACGACATCGCCACCATGCCCGCGTTGGTCAATCAACTTGATGTATTGGTCATTCCACATGCGCATCACGACCGGTTCCGGGTTGGGGGCCATCCAGCGCTCGGTCATCATGTGGCGCCACTCATCAGGAGCAAGGGCTTCCGTATTTACCAGCCCTTCGTCCGTAAAAAGCTGCAGAATCCGCATATAGGATATACCCGGCCCGACCTCTTCCAAACCATCAAAGGCGTTCAGATAAGCGGTGTTTGCCCCGATTAGATTGCTATCGGCGTCGAAGAAAGCAAATCCGTCCTGGATGGTCTGAATCGAATGCCACAACCGACGTTCGGCAATCTCGATCTTGGCGTTGGCAACGGTCAGGTCGGATTTGACCTTTTCGTTTTCATCGCGAACTGTCGCGACCTCGGCTTGCTTTTCGCCAATCTGACGTGTGAGAGCCAAGGCGTGCCGTCCAAGTTTGCGATTGGCCGCGCTCAATTCGGCCTGTTTCAGCTCCAGCAATCGTTCGGCGGCAAGGCGTGCGCGCCGTTCCTCGGCCAATTTGTTGACAAGGCTCATTCCAAACAGTCCCCAGGCGGTTCTTGGCCTGCAGCATCCGACGAGTCGGTGAACAAGTATTTAACCAAGTCTCAATATGGGAATCGTTGCAAAAGCCGCGCAGCCCATGCGACCCTGCCCCAAACAGGGAGGGCATCATGCCACGCTTTGTCACTAAGCTAATTGGTCAAATTCTTTCGATTTTTTTGCTAGCGGGAGGCGCGGCTGCGCAGGATGCAATTCCCGGCTTTCGCTATGTGGTCACGCAAGACATGGACTTTTATGGCGCCGATTTGGATGCGCTGTTTGACACGGACTTGGATTCCTGTGTCCGGGCGTGTTCAGCAAATCGCCAGTGTGCGGCGTTCACCTTCAACACGCGGTCGAATTCCTGTTTCCCCAAAAGCGGTTTAAGCGATCAGACCCCATATGAAGGTGCAATTTCGGCGCAAAAGATCGCAACTCCGGTCGACGTGCTGCAACGCGGGGCTAACCGGCTTCAGGCCTTGGACGTGCTGCGGGACGTTGATTTCGCGCAAGCCGCAGTTCTTGCTCGGGATCTGGGATTGCGCCACCGTGCTGGCGGTCGCGATGTCGAAGCGGTGTTGGGTGCAATGCGGGCATCAGCGTCGGACCCGGTGCGCGCGTTGGGGTGGACCGGCGTGGCCGTATCCCTGACGGATCGCTCCGATCTATGGGGCGAATACGCTCGACGGTTGCTGCAAATCGAACCAGATGCGCGCCGCAGGTCCGAAGTGCGCGCGATGGCGATTTCGGCTGCGCTCAACAGCTATCTGCGCTCTGATAGTGTTGGTGCACAAGTCACTGCATTGGAGCTGCTGTCCCAAGCGTTGGAACGCTCGAGCCGTGGGCGCGATATGGTGGCCGTGCTGCGTCATGCCGCCGAAGTTCAACCGCGCGAGGACATTCTGGCCGCTCTTGAAAGCGCGATCGCCAAACATGGCTTCCGCGTGGTTGACAGCACAGTGGAAAGCGACGCCGCCGCGCCTCGCATCTGTGTGCAATTCTCGGAACCGCTGGAAAAGGCCAGCATCGACTATGATCCTTATGTTCAACTGTCCGCGACGACCCTGTCTGTTCAGGCCGATGAGCAGCAGCTGTGTGTCGACGGTGTCGAGCATGGCGAACGCTATCGGTTCACGCTGCGCAAAGGGTTGCCTGCCGCTTCGGGAGAGACGCTGCACCGCGACGTGACGCTGACACATTATGTGCGCGACCGCTCGCCCTCGGTCCGGTTCCCGGGGCGGTCTTATGTTCTGCCCAAAACGTCCGAGGCTGCTTTGCCGGTGGAAACCGTTAACCTGACACAGATCGATCTACGCCTGCGCCGGGTCAGCGATCGCAATCTGCTGCGGGCGGTGCAGGACGGGTTCTTTGGTCGCCCACTCAGCCAATGGCAGGATCAACAGTTCGCGTCCGAGATCGCGCAAGAGGTCTGGACTGGCACGGCTGAAGTGTCCAGCGAACTGAATCGCGATATGACGGCTCGGCTGCCTCTGGCCGAAGCCATCGCCGGGCAACCCGCTGGCATCTATGCGCTGACCGCGCGGGTTCCGGGGGCCGATCCTTATGACGATCCGGGCGCGACGCAGTGGTTTGTGCTGTCTGATCTGGGGCTGGGCACAGTGTCCGGAACCGACGGCTTGCATGTCTCGGTTCTGGGACTTGGCGATGCCGTGCCGCGCGCGGGGGTCGAGGTCACGTTGATCTCGAAAGCCAATGCGGTCTTGGCCGAGGCTGCAACCGACGAAAATGGTCACGTGCGCTTTGACGCGGGCCTGACACGTGGCACCGGGGCCGCAGCACCCGCGATGGTCTTTGCCCGCCAAGGCGACAGCGACATCGGCTTCCTGTCGCTTACCGATCCGGCGTTCGACCTGTCCGATCGCGGAGTCGAAGGGCGGCCCGCGCCCGGTCCGGTCGACGTGTTCCTGACCACGGACCGTGGCGCCTATCGCGCGGGTGAGGTTATCAATGCTACCGTTCTGGCGCGTGATACCGTGGCGCAGGCCATTGATGGTCTGCCCATGACCGCGATCCTCAGCCGTCCGGATGGCGTGGAATACCTGCGCCGCGTGTCCAACGGCGGTGTCTCGGGCGGCCATGTTTTTGCTCTGCCTGTGGATGCCAGCGTGCCGCGCGGATCCTGGCGGTTGGACATCAAAAGCGACCCCAACGGCGCGGTGCTGGCAAGCCAGACCGTACTGGTCGAGGATTTTCTGCCCGAACGCATCGACTTTGACCAAACCCTGCCCGCAGCGCCCTTGCGTCCCGGTGACAGCGTGCCGCTCAGCATTGACGCGCGTTACCTGTTCGGTGCGCCGGGATCTGATCTGACCACCGATGGGCAGGTGGTGATCCGCACCACGCAAGAGTTGGAGGGTTATCCCGGCTATCGCTTTGGCCGCTATGACAGCTCCGTTACCGCGCAAAGCAGCTATTTCGGCGGCGAGCGCACGGATGCCCAAGGTAAGGTGCAGCTGTTTGTGGACATCCCCCAGATTGACGCTGCCGGTCGCCCGCTAGAGGCGACCGTGATCACCCGGCTTGCTGATGGCTCGGCCCGTCCGGTGGAACGCCGCCTTACTGCAAAGGTCAACCCGCCCATGGATGTGATCGGGATCAAGCCGTTGTTCGAGGATGTGGTGGCCGAAGGATCCGAAGCCGCGTTTCAGGTCATTGGCCTGACACCAGATCTGAACACACAGAACATGCGCGTACGTTGGACCCTGAACCGGGTCGAGACGCGCTATCAGTGGTATCAGCTGTACGGCAACTGGAACTGGGAACCGACCACGCGCCGCACCCGCATTGCAACGGGTGAGGCTGATTTGGGCAGCGACCCCCTGACGGTGTCCCAGCCCGTGGATTGGGGCGAGTACGAACTGGTCGTTGAACGCCTTGATGGCACCTACACCGCGGCTGCGTTTGATTTTTTTGCCGGATGGTATCAGGGCGGGGACTCCTCGGTCACGCCGGACCGGCTGGAGCTGTCGCTGGACAAGGACAGCTATGCCATCGGTGACACCGCGCAACTGCGGATCGTGCCGCGCATGGGCGGAACAGCCCTGATCCAGGTGATGTCGAATGAGGTGATCCACCGCGAGATGGTCGAGGTGACCGCAGGGGACACTCGCATTCCCCTGACCGTGACCGAGGATTGGGGCAGCGGCGCCTATGTCACCGCCACCGTGATCCGTCCGATGGATGTGAGCGCAGGCCAGAACCCGGCCCGTGCGCTTGGGTTGGTGCATGCCATGGTCGAACCTGAGGGCCGCAAGCTGACGGTTTCCATCGACACACCCGAGGTCGTGCGGCCACGTCAGGTGCAAAACGTCAGCGTCTCAGTAGACGGCGCAACCGAGGGTGAGGAAGTCTATCTGACGCTCGCCGCGATTGACGTGGGCATTCTGAACCTCACTGGTTTCCAAAGTCCCGATCCGCAAGGCCATTACTTTGGTCAGCGCCGCCTTGGTGTCGAATTGCGCGACGTCTACGGTCGCCTGATCGACGGTATGAACGGGGCCATGGGGCAGGTGCGCTCGGGCGGCGACGCGGACAACGGCATGCGGATGCAATCGCCGCCGCCCACGCAGGACCTGATGGCTGTGTTCAGCGGTACGGTGAAGCTGGGCCCTGACGGCCAAGCCAAGATCGAAGTGCCGCTGCCTGCCTTCAATGGCACGGTTCGCCTGATGGCTGTGGCTTGGTCTGACCGAGCGGTGGGCCAGGCCGAGCATGACATGCTGGTGCGTGACCCGGTGGTCCTGACTGCCAGCCTGCCGCGCTTTCTGGCGCCAGGGGACAGTAGCCGCATGCTGCTCGAGGCCGTGCATGCCGGTGGCGCGACCGGAGAGATGCAGCTGCGGGTCTCGGCTTCGAATGGCGTGCAGATGGGTGATATCCCCACTGCCTTTGCACTGGAACTCGGTGAAAAGGTATCCTTTGCCATCCCGATCCGTGCGGGCGGCGTCGGCGATCCGACCATTGAACTTGCTCTGACCACACCCGATGGCGTGACGCTGACACAAACCCTGCGGATGCCGGTGCGCGCCAATGATCCGGTGGTTGCACAGACCCGCCGGTTCTCGCTGGCCGGTGGCGATAGTTTCCTGTTCTCGGATGATGTCTTTGCCGGGATGCGACAAGGATCAGCGCGGGCCATCCTGTCGGCCGGGCCGCTGGCCAAGTTCGATGCACCGGGCCTGCTGAGCACGCTTGACCGCTACCCCTATGGCTGCACCGAGCAGATCACGTCGCAAACCATGCCATTGCTGTATCTGTCGTCAGTGGCACAGGTAACGGGGCTGGGCAGCGGGCCCAAGATCTCGGCCCGGATCGACGCGGCGATTTCGCGCGTGTTGACCCGCCAGGCGTCGAACGGAGCCTTTGGTCTGTGGCGCGCCGAGAGCGGAGATTTCTGGCTCGACGCCTATGTCTCGGATTTCCTAAGCCGCGCGCGAGCCGAGGGGTATGTGATCCCCGAGCGCGCCTTTGCCCAGGCGATGGACAACCTGCGCAACCGCATCAACTATGCCCCTGATTTCGATTTCGGGGGCGAGGATGTGGCCTATGCCCTGATGGTGTTGGCCCGCGAAGGGGCAGCCTCGATGGGGGATTTGCGCTACTACGCCGATGTAAAGGCCGAGGCTTTTGCCACTCCGTTGGCAGTCGCGCAACTTGGGGCAGCGTTGGCGATGTATGGCGATCAGACGCGGGCCGATGCTTTGTTTGCGCGGTCCGCCGACCTGTTCGAAGAGCATGGGTTCGGGGACAACGCCTATTGGCGCGCGGATTACGGCACCACGCAACGCGATGCGGCTGGAGTGCTCGCGCTCGCTGCCGAAGCGGGTAGCGTGACGGCACAGAATGCAGCTTTGATTAACCAGGTCAGCCAGACCAGCGATCGCCTGTCTACGCAAGAAGCCGCGTGGACCTTGATGGCCGCGCAGGCGCTGATCAAGTCGCCCGAACACGTCGGCCTGCTGGTCAACGGCGCGCCGGTATCGGGACCGTTTGTGCAAGTGCTGCAAGGCGCGGGCAGTGACAGCTACAACATCACTGCCGCCGACGGAAAGACGACCGAAGTGACGCTGACCACGCTTGGCGTGCCCGAGGTTGCGCGCCCTGCCGGTGGCACGGGCTATGGCATCACACGACAGTACTACTCGATGGAAGGTGCGCCGCTGGAGCGCCGCAGCTTTGCTGTGGGCGAGCGCTTTGTCACCGTTTTGACAGTTGAACCGTTTGAGCCCTCGGGCGCACGGCTGATGATCGACGACCCACTGCCGGCAGGGGTCGAGATCGACAATCCCAGCCTGCTGCAATCGGGTGATGTGCGCTCGTTGGACTGGCTCGATCTGTCCGAGGCAAGGCATGCCGAGTTCCGCTCGGATCGCTTCTTGGCGGCAGTTGATATGGACAACAGCGAACCCGTCACGGTGGCCTATGTGGCGCGCGCCGTGACACCGGGCGAGTTCCATCATCCGGCCGCAGCGGTCGAAGACATGTACCGCCCCCGCTACCGGGCCCGGACCGAGACGGGGCGAGTTGAGGTCACGCAATGACCCACCCCCTTGCCACGGCACACTGGCAGCGCACCGTTGGCGAAGGCACAGACCGTTGCACCCTGTCGCGTGTTGATCAGGGGTGGATTTTGATGGGCTATGCGGTTTGGCGTGTCGATGGTGTTGGCTCGCGCCTGAGCTACGATGTGCGCTGTGATCCGGAATGGCAGAGCCTGTCTGCGGATGTCGCCGGAGAAGTCGAGGGCCGCCCCGTGAAGCTGCGCCTTGCCCACGGTGACGAGGGTTGGTTGCTGAATGATGTGCTGCAACCGGGAACCCAAGGCTGCACCGATCTGGACCTGAGTTTCACGCCTGCGACCAACCTGCTGCCGATCCGTCGGTTGGGTGGGGTACCGGGCGAGCAGATCGCAACTCAGGCTGCCTGGCTCAAACCGGACCTGGATGAGATTGCACGCCTGGATCAAATCTACGAACGGGCACCGGGCGGGCAGGTGCAATACAACTCGCCCAGTTTCTCTGCATTGTTGGATGTGGATGCCAGCGGGTTTGTCACGAGTTACCCCGAAGGCTGGCATGGGTGGGTGGATGAAGGTTAGCGGCGCATTCATCAGTTTTACTTTGGCCGTTGGCCTGTTCCTGACTGCCCTGACGCGTGACGGGTTGGATGCCTGGATCGACCGAACGGAGTTGCCCTTGATCCTGTCGGACACCTCGGTCGAGGTGCGGGATCGGCATGGTCACCTGTTGCGTGCCTATCAGGTTGGCGACGGCATCTGGCGGCTGAAACCGGGGCCCGTGGACGCGACCTATCTAACCATGTTGAAACGGTACGAGGACAAGCGGTTCGAAACCCACACGGGCGTTGACCCGTTGGCGATGCTGCGGGCGGCCGGACAGGCGCTTTGGAATGGCAGGACGGTGTCGGGCGGATCGACCCTGACTATGCAGGTTGCGCGCTTGCTCGAGGATGGATCAACGGGACGGTGGTCCGGCAAGCTGCGCCAGATACGCGTGGCACTGGCGTTGGAACGGCGACTGAACAAGGAGGAAATCCTGGAGCTGTACCTGACCCACGCGCCTTTTGGCGGCAATCTCGAAGGGGTGCGGGCGGCGTCTCTGGCATGGTTCGGCAAAGAGCCGCGCCGATTGACTGCAGCCCAAGGCGCGCTGTTGGTCGCCTTGCCACAATCGCCCGAAGCCCGCCGCCCGGACCGCCACCCAAAGGCCGCCCGCGCAGCGCGGGACCGTGTGCTGGAACGGATGCAGGCCCAAGGTGTATTGCCGCGGGCAGAGGTTCTGGCCGCCACGGCGGAGCGTTTGCCCAAAACGCAGCATGCCTTCCCTGTGCTCGCCCCGCATCTGGCAGATCGCAAGCGTGCGCAATTCCCGGATCGGCTGCGGCATGACGTGACCTTGGACGTCGCAGCGCAGCGTCGATTGGAGCGTCTGGTCGCGCAATCCGCGCGTGAGGCGGGGCGCGATATGTCCGCAGCCTTGGTTGTGGCAGAGGCGCAGACCGGAGAGATTATCGCCTCTGTCGGCTCGCCCGAGTATGCGGCGGACCGGCAGGGTTTCATCGACATGACCCAAGCGATCCGATCGCCCGGATCTACGCTCAAGCCGCTGGTTTACGGGCTGGCCTTTGATCAGGGGCTGGTGCATCCGGAAACACTCATCCACGACGGGCCCATTCAATTCGGCCGCTATGCGCCGCGCAATTTCGACGGGCAGTTCCGTGGCGATGTGCGGGTGCGAGAAGCCTTGCAGATGTCGCTGAACATTCCGGTGGTCAAGCTGACAAACGCGCTTGGCCCTGCGCGCCTGATGTCCGGGTTGCACCGGGCAGGGACCGATCCGAAACTGCCGGCGGGCAAGCCGGGGTTGGCGATTTCACTGGGCGGCATCGGGATGAGTTTGCAGGATCTGGTGCAGCTTTATGCCAGCCTTGCGCGCGGCGGACAGGGGATCACCCTGCGCGATGAGCTGCCGAGCGCTTCAATAGAAACAGGGCGTGTTCTGTCCCCTGTTGCGGCCTGGCATGTGGGCGATATCCTGTCAGGGTTGGCTCCGCCTTCGGGGGCCTCGGCTGGTGTGTTGGCCTACAAGACCGGCACGTCTTATGGTCACCGCGATGCCTGGGCCATCGGCTATGACGGGCACCATGTGATCGGCGTCTGGATGGGGCGGGCGGATGGTACGCCGGTTCCAGGAGTTTTTGGCGGTGACCTTGCGGCTCCGGTTCTGTTTCAGGCCTTTGGCCGATTGAAACCTGCGTTTGATCCTTTGCCCCCGCCCCCGGCGGCCACGCTGATCCTGGGCGCGGCCGAGTTGCCACGCCCCCTGCAGCGGTTCGAGGCGCGCGTCAGTGCCGACAGTGGCAACAGTCCCAACCTGATCTTTCCCCCCAATGGGGCGCGTCTTGACACCCAAGGAGAGGCGTTGGCGATCAAACTGCGCGGCGGTCAGGCGCCTTTTGTTGTGTTGGCCAACGGGGTGCCCGTAGCGCGCGGTATGCAGAGCCGCGAGTTTGAGATTGGCAATCCCGGGCAAGGCTTTTCGCAATTGGTCGTAATTGACAGCACAGGGCGATCCGACCGAGCGGTCATCCGTATTGATTGATCCACAAGGAGTTTGTGACGTGAGATTTGGTTTTTCCCTGCTGGCCGCCCTGACTATGAGCGCGGGCGCCGCCCTGGCCGACTGTTCCAGCGACGACGAAATCGCCGGTTTTGTGGCCGACTATACCTCGAACACGCCAACAGTGGCCTTGTCCAAGGGCGGTACGATGGCGGATGCGCTGTGTACCCAAGCCAAACTGACCCGCGCGCTGGAGGCCCACATGGGGCCGGTCATCGGCTACAAGGCCGGACTGACCAGCAAACCGGCGCAAGAGCGGTTCAAGGTGAGCGAGCCGGTGCAGGGTGTGCTCTACCAGAACATGATGCTGCAGGATGGAGCCGAGGTGCCCGCAAACTGGGGTGCACGTCCGGTGTTCGAGGCGGACTTGATTCTGGTGGTGGGGGATGCGGCCATCAACCAGGCCACAACGCCTGAAGAGGTGTTGGCGCAAGTTTACGCCGTGCATCCCTTTATCGAGCTGCCGGATCTGACCTTGGCGAAAGGTGAGCCAATCACTGGCGTCACGCTGACAGCCATTGGTGTGGCGCCGAAACTGGGCGTTCTGGGGACTGCAATCCCCGTTACGGATGCCGCTGCGATGGCTGACATGTTGGGGCAGATGCAGGTGACCCTGGCCGCGGCGGACGGCGAGGTTTTGGCGCAAGTTCCCGGCAAGGCGGTTTTGGGCCATCCGGCCAATTCGGCCGTATGGCTGATATCAAAGGGGATCGAGTTTGCGCCCGGCGACATGATCTCGGTCGGCTCATTTGGCCCGCTGTTTCCACCGGTCAAAGGCAAAGGCGGGGCCGTCGCGACCTATGCCGGGTTGCCCGGAAATCCAACCGTGCGCGTCACGTTTAAGTAACGTCTGGCGGTGCAAGGAGGGAACAAGCCCTCCCGCCCGTCGTCGATGCCTCTTGCGAGGCATCTCCTCCCGTTGGGCCGCGCGCCTCGCCTTTGGCTCGGCGCGGCATCGCAGAACGCTGGCACAAGAAAAGCCGGGTTAACGCTGTCCTTCGCGCAGCCAGCCGCCGACCAAAAGGGCCGAGGCCAGGAGCAGGACCAACCACCCGGGCAACAGCGCGCTTTGTGTGACATCGCGGGTTTCATACGCGCCGCGCGGGGTCAGGCCCAGCCAACCGCGACCTGCGGCGGGGCGGCCTTCGCGCACGCTGCGGACGGATGGAATGCCGTCCTCGATCCGGAAGACACCGCCGCGCAGGGGTTGGATCAGCGGTTCGAACAACTCAGCACTTGCGATGGTCTGCTCGAACTCGCGCGGTGCGGCGGGGCCCAGGCCAACCACGGCTTCGCGGGAGCCCTCGGTCAGTCGGTAGAGCCCCACCTCTGGGCCATAGTAGGTGGTTTCAAAGCGTCCTGGCGCGACCTCAGTCAGACCGAGATCCAGGATTTCGCCATCTGGCCGCGCTACGGTCACGGGCCCGATCTCTTCGGACAGGGTACGGCGGATGATGGTCATGGTCTGACCCTTGGTTTCGGCAAAGAGCGCCTCTTCCTCAAGCTCGGGTTCCTTCATCATCCAATGCGCCAGCCGCCGCAGCAACTCTAACTGCGGACCGCCGCCTTCGTACCCACGGCTCCAGAGCCAGGCGTGATCGGAAGCCAGCAGTGCAACTCGCCCTTCGCCCACACGGTCAAGCACCAACAGGGGGCGGTCGTCGATGCCGGTCATCACCGTGTGGCCCGAGCGCGGCTCGACATCGACCTGACGCAGCCATGACCCCCAAACATCCGCGCTGTCGAGATCGGTGGTCACCGGATGGCGTTCGCCCAGGTCGGTCACTTGCGGCAGATAGCGATCTTCGATCACGCGGGCGGTGGGTTCGGCGGGCAGGATAGGGGCCAGTGGTGAGCGATAGATACTGTCAGCGGTGGCAAAATCGGGACCGGCCGCGACCAGAACAGCACCGCCATCGGCCACATAGTTGGTGACATTGTCCAGATAGATCGCAGGCAGGATGCCGCGGCGTTTGTATCGATCGAAGATGATGAGATCAAAATCGTCGATCTTTTCCAGAAACAGCTCGCGCGTGGGGAACGCGATCAGCGACAGTTCATCCACGGGCACGCCGTCTTGCTTTTCAGGCGGACGCAGGATCGTGAAATGTACCAGATCGACCGAGCTGTCGGATTTCAGCAGATTGCGCCAAGTGCGCCCTCCGGGGTGCGGCTCGCCCGACACCAGCAACACGCGCAACCGATCGCGCACGCCATTCATCTGGATGAGAGCGCTGTTGTTGCGGTCGGTCAGCTCACCGTCTGCCAAGGGGACTGAAAACTGGATCACGTTGCGCCCGCCGTGCGGCAAGGTCACTGGCAGTTCGAAATCCTGACCGATCGGCACATCGACCGTCTGCGCCTCGGCCCCGTCGACCGAAATGCTCAGTGTGGCGAGGGGCGATACCAGAGGCACAGCGCCGCTGTCTTCGACGCGCACGGTCAGGGTGATCGGCTCGTCAATGATGGCAAAGGCGGGGGCGTTGCGCACGATCAGGCGGCGGTCCCAATCATCGGCGCGTCCGGTGAGCAGCACATGCATCGGGGCGGGCAGGCCCGGCGCGCGGTCGATGTCATGCGTGCGCCCGTCGGTCAGTGCCAGGATACCGGCCACCCGGGCGCGAGGTTCTTCGGCCAGCACGTCGGCCAGGGCTTGCATCATCTGCGTACCCGTGTCGCCGTCGCCATCCGGCACGGTGATCCGGCGCAGTTCGGTGTTGTCGCGGCGTTCGATGGCAGCAGCCAAGGTTTCGGCGGCCTCGGCTGTTTGTTGGTTGCGATCTGACAGGCCCTGGCTGGCGCTCTCATCTTCAAGCATCACGACGATGTCGGTGAGCGGCGCGCGGTCTTCGATCTGATAGACGGGGCCCGACAGGGCCGCGAGCAACACAAGCGCCGCCAACCCGCGCAGGGCCCAACCCGAAAGGCCGCGCCACAGCGCCAATACGACGCCCGCCACAGACAAAACAGCGACCCCGATCAGGATTGGCCAGGGGATCATGGGATCAAACAGAATGGTTCCGGTCATTGGCCCAACCTATCCAGCAGCGCGGGCACATGGACCTGATCGGATTTATAGTTCCCGGTCAGTACATGCATCACTAGGTTCACTCCGAACCGATAGGCCAGCTCACGCTGACGTTCCCCGGCATACCCGCGCCCCACGGGCAGCAAGGTGCGCCCGTCCGGATCGGTGGCCCATGCCCCGGCCCAATCGTTGCCACCGATCACCACCGGGGTTACCCCGTCGTTGAGGTTGCGGAATGGCATCCCCTCGATCTGTTCGGCATCCGGCGGCGCGGCCTCGACCCAGACCGGTGTGTTCTTGTGGCGGCCCGGGAAGTCCTGCAACAGGTAGAACGTCCGCGTCAGAACGTGGTCGCTGGGGACCGGCTCCAGCGGCGGGATGTCCAGTGGCGCCGCCAATTGCTGCAACTTGCGGCCGTTCGGGCTGGACGCGCCGAACCCTGCAATGTCGGCATCGCGGGTGTCGAACAGGATCATGCCGCCCGAGCGCAGGTAGGTGTTCAACTTTGCATATGCCTCGTCCGACGGCAGCGGCTGATCGGGAGTGATCGGCCAGTAGAGCAGCGGGAAAAACGCCAGCTCGTCAACCTCAAGGTTGATGCCGACAGGGTTTGCAGGCTCGATCGAAGTGCGGAAGAACAACGTGTCCGACAGCCCCCGCAAACCGGCATTTGCGACCCGGTCCAGGCCCGCATCACCGGTCAGCACGTGGGCCAGAACCAGCTCGTTGGTCGAAGCAAGGGCGAAATCTGTTTCCTCGGCCGTCTGTGCGGGCAGGTCGGTTGGCAGCATCAGCAACGCCAAAATGGGGGCAATGGTGCGCATGAACCCCAGCCGCCCCGACAGCATCAACGATGCGATGACATCGATCACCAACAGCATCAGCGCAAGGCTGAGCAGAATGCCAGACAGGTCCTGCGCAGGCTCAACGGCAAGGCCGCGCACAGGAACTGAGGCGGGCCAGATGGCGGGGCTCAATTGGGTATCTTCGGTGACCACGTTCATCGCCAGGCTGCGCTTTTCGTTGGTATAGATGCCGGGGCGCAGGTCGGGGCCGATGCCGCTCGATGCCAATTGTTCGCCGGGGATACCAGGCAGGTTTCCGGCATCCGACAAGGTGCCGAACCCGTCTATGATGCGCGTGGGGGTCCAAGTGGTGCCTTCGAGGTTCACAGCTTCGCGGATCTTGGCCGCACTCGACACGGCCAATCGGTCGAGCATTTCAACGAACAGGCCCGACAATGGCAGGTTGGACCACTCTGCATTGGCGGTGACATGGAACAGAACCACTTGCCCCAGCCCCAGCGTTTTGCGTGTGACCAAAGGCGTGCCATCGTTGAGCGAGGCGATCACCCGATCTGCCAGTGTCGGGTCGGGTTGCGCCATGACTTGCGTCGTTACCGTCACTTCGACAGGAACCCGCAGCCCGAAGAAGGGCGAAGTTTCCTCAAATGGGGCCAACGTCTTGGCCTCACCCCAGCTCATTGCCCCACCAACAGAGCGGCCACCGCCGCGCAGGCGCACAGGCATCAGGGTGTTTTCCTCGGCGCGGGCCAAATCGCTTGCAGCCAGTCGGGGACCAGCAAAGCGGAGCAGCAAGCCACCCTTTTCGACCCAAGCCGTGAGTTCGGCCTCTTCCAGTTCGGAAAGCGTGGCGATGTCAGACAGGATGACAACATCAGGATTGGCAGGCAAAACCTCGGCCAATGTTCCGTCGATAAATTCTGCAGTCGGTGCCACGACTTGCGTCAGATAGTGGTGCGGAGACAGTAGGGCCAGGCCTTCGCGGTTCTGACGTCCGGCAAAGATCGCCACCTCGCGGCGGCGCAAGCTGTCGTCGGCCAGGGTCACGGCACCGGCGGAACGTTGGCCTTCGATCTCGAACCGGGTGATCCGCGCGCGCAGTTCCGACGGAAGTGACAGGTCAGCGGTGGCTTCATCTTCACCGGGTGCAAACTGGGTGTCAGCTCGGGCCAGAACGCGCATCGTGCCAGCTGGATCACGTCCCTGAGCCAGCAAAGTGACCTCGCGCAGGTTTTCGGTCTGGGTGCGCGCTACGGTCAAGCGAACAACGCCATCTTCAAAGTTGGCGGGGCGGAGAGCCAGAGCAGGGTCTGCGGATTGATACACAGTCACAGCACCACGAGATTGTAACAATTCAAGCGTCTTGTCACGGCCGGAGAAATCCAAACCATCGCTGAGCCAGAGGGTGTCAAAATCGCCCTGGAAAGTATTCAGGATGTCTGCTGTTCGTTTCAATTGCTGATCAGTGGGCCGCCAGGGTTCTGGTTGCAATCCCGGCAGACGGCTGCTCCAGGCGGCTGCCGATTGGAACACCACCGGCTCGGGATCGTTCAGTCGCAGGACCGCAACTTGCCGTCCAGCGCGGCCTGCTTCGGCCAGTTGAACCGACAGCAATTCGGTTTGGTCGGACCAGTGTGTTGCTCCGGCCCACGTGGCATCCATCACCACCAAGAGCGGGCCAGACCCGGCCTCATCCCGCGAAGGGTTGAGCACGGGTCCAGCCAACCCAATGATAACCGCCGCCACGGCCAACATACGCAAGAGCAGCAGCCACCATGGCGTGCGGTCTGAAACCGTTTCGTCATCCCGAATGCCCAACAACAGCGTGACGGCAGGAAACAACCGCCTGATTGGCGCAGGCGGCACCGCTCTCAGCAAAAGCCAGAGGATGGGCAAGGCCAAAAGCCCCAGCAGCAGCCAGGGCGCCGTAAACCCGATTCCAGCCAATATGGTCATCGACGCCCCCCATCCAGTGCACGATAGAGCCACAACAGTGCCGATTGTGCGCTGTCATTTGTGTGGTGCAGGCCCAATTGCCAGCCTGTCACATGGCACAGTTCTTGAAGCTTGGCCTTGCGCTCGGCCAAGCGTTCCAGATAGCGGCCCCGCAACTCTCCGGCCTTCAGTGTCTCGTGGCGGACGGTGCCGCCGACGCTTTCGAAAATCGTGCGGCCCTGATAGGGAAACAGCTCTTCGCTGGGGTCGAGCACTTGTAGCAACACGCCGCGCACTCCGCGATCCGCGGCCTTGGTCAGGGCTGTTTCCACCTCAGAAAGATCGCCCAGAAAGTCCGAGACAAAAACCGCGCGAGCATAGGGAATCATCGCGCGGTGCTCGGGCGGTTCGTAGTCGGCGTCGGCATCCTCGGTCCAAGCCTCGGCCAGGCGGATGATCTGCGCGTTGCCGCGCCGGGGCGGCAGGCGGGTTCCAGTCAGGCCAACACGTTCCCCGCCGCGCACCAGCAGGATGGCAATCGCCAGCGCCAGCAGCCGGGCGCGTTCCTGTTTCTGTGGCACGCTCTTGTCGGACGCAAACCGCATTGACGCGCCCTGATCGACCCAGAGCATCACCGACTGTGCGATCTGCCATTCCCGTTCGCGGACGAACTGCTGATCGCCGCGGGCTGAGCGGCGATGGTCGATCAACCGCCGACTGTCCCCATGCTGTGCCGGACGGTATTGCCAGAAATCATCGCCCAACCCCGCGCGCCGCCGCCCGTGATCGCCCAGCAGAACGGTGCCTGCCAGTTGCTCGGCATGGGCCAGCAACGGGGGCAGCCGGGACGCCTCGGTCTCGGATCTTTCGCGTAGGGTGAGCGCCGGGGTCACGCCGCCGCCTCGGTCGAGCCCAGGCTGGCCGCTGTGGTTTCGATCAGGTCAGCCAGGCTATCGCCACGTGCGCGCGCCGCAAAGTTCAGCGCCATCCGGTGGCTGAGTACTGGGCGGGCCATGTCGATGACATCCTCGGCGTTCGGCGCAAGACGCCCTTGCAAAAGGGCCCGTGCCCGCACGGTCATCATCAGCGCTTGAGCAGCACGCGGCCCCGGACCCCAGGCCACGGTTTCGGCCACACGGTCGGACACGCCGGGTTCTTCGGGGCGGAAGGCGCGGACCAGATCCAGAATCATCTCGACCACCGACTCGCCCACGGGCATCCGGCGCAGCAGGGTCTGTGCGTCCAGCAGTTCTTGGTGGGTAAAGACCTGATTGGAGTCGTCCTCTTCGATGCCGGTGGTGGCCAGCAGAATATCCCGCTCGGTCGAACGGTCGGGGTAGTTCACGTCGATCTGTACCAGGAAGCGGTCAAGCTGTGCTTCGGGCAGGGGATAGGTGCCTTCTTGTTCGATGGGGTTCTGTGTGGCCAGCACGTGGAACGGCGCGCCAAGGCTGCGATCCTCGCCCGCGACGGTCACGGTTTTTTCCTGCATCGCCTGTAGCAGCGCCGATTGCGTCCGGGGGCTGGCGCGGTTGATCTCATCCGCCATCAGCAGTTGACAGAACACCGGCCCCGGCACAAAGCGGAAATGGCGCGAGCCATCCTCGGCGGTGTCCAAAACCTCGGACCCCAGAATGTCAGCAGGCATCAGGTCGGGTGTGAACTGAATTCGGTTGCCATCCAACCCCATGACCGTCGACAGGGTTTCTACCAGCCGTGTCTTGCCCAACCCCGGCAAGCCGATCAGCAGAGCATGCCCGCCGCACAGAAGTGCGGTCAGTGTCAGGTCGACCACACGCTCTTGCCCGATGAACCGGCGGGTGATCGAGGTCTTGGCCTCTTTCAGCTTGGTTTCCAGACGTTCAATCTCGGCGACCAGATCGGCGGGCTCAGACATGGTTTTCCTCTCGATGAACCTATATAAGTCTAAGTGTATCGCGCTGACAGGAAATGGCAAAAACAATGAGCGGACAAAAAGTCGTGACGCCCTCGGTGGATCACATCGCGCAGGCGGTAAAATCGACCAAAGACAGCGGATTGCCGCCGGTTCATCTGTGGAACCCGCCCTTTTGTGGCGATTTGGACATCCAAATCCTGCGCAACGGCACCTGGATCCACGAAGGGCGGCCCATCACCCGCCCCAAGATGGTGCAGCTGTTTTCGTCGATCCTGAAGCGTGAGGGCGACAAGTATTATCTGGTCACCCCGGTTGAGAAGGTGGGAATCACCGTCGAAGACGCGCCCTTTGTCGCCATCGACGTCGACAGTGAAGGGGAGGAGACGGAGCAGGTGCTGACGTTCACAACCCACGTGGGGGATCAGGTCATGGTAAGCGCGGACAATCCGATCCGCCTGGCCGAGGGCACCGAACCCACACCTTATGTCATGGTGCGTGCCGGGCTTGAGGCGCGGATTGACCGCAAGAGCTTTTACCGGATGGTTGAGCTGGGTGTTCACCACGATGGCTGGTTCGGGGTCTGGTCTGCGGGCTCCTTCTTTGGCCTGATGCCCTCGGAGCAGGTCGAAGGTTAGCGTCGCGGCTGCAGTTGCGAGGCGACAACGCCCAAACCCACGATGGCCGCGCCGATTGCCTGGGTCCAGTTCCACGCCGATCCTAGTATCACCATGATCACCATCACGTAGAAGGGGGCGGTGTTGATGTGGAACGTGGCGACGGCCACCCCCAACTTGTCCACCGCACCAATGAACATGATCTGGCTGACCGACATGGCCACAATCGCATAGATCGCCAGCATACCGATCTGTTCCATGTCGATGGCCACGCGGGGTGCGACTTCGAACCCCAATATCGCCGAGCCCGCGAGCAATGTGGAAACCATGACCAAAGCGCCGGTGAAGGTGATGGTCGACCGCCCCACAGTCCCCAAATCGGGAAAGGCCTGCACGGTTTTCATGCTCGCCCAGGTGAACAGCGTCGTGGCCAGTATTGCACACAGCGCCCCCAAACCCAGTTGCACTGGCGCCAACCCGCTGGTCGCAATAATGCCACCGACGATCGAGGCAATCACGCCAACGGCAAATTGCTTGTTCAGACGGCGGGTCTTGGCGCGCACCTCCAGAATGGCACCGATCAAGGGGGCGCAGGATGCCACCAAAGCGACGGTCACCGGATCAGTGAAAGCCTGCGCAACCAGCAAAAGATAGGTGCCCAGGCCAAAACCAAACCCGCCAATCACCAAGGCGCGCGGCCAATTTGCGCTCAGGATCTTGCTGGGGCCTTCGACCAACAGCCACAGAGGGAAGAGGACGGACAAAGCCATGATCAAACGTGCGGTAATAATCGTCAGCGACGGCCAGTTCTGCAACAATACCTCGGCCGCCGGAAAACCCGCAGCCCATGTCATCATGGCCGCCATGCCCAGCATGTTTCCCGAAGCGATGTTGTGCCGCGCGGCACCGGCGACGGGCGCAGGTATCCGGGCGGGGTCTGGGCTATAAGCCATCCCGTATTGTCCTGTTCGAATGTGGGTCAAGCACCTGATTCGGCGTTGTTCTTCCGGTTTCCTCCAAATTCACAGGGTCATCTGGCCGGTTTTCGACAATGTGTCGTTTTCAGAGACTTGGCGGAATATAGAGCAACAGTTTATGCCTGTGCATGAACCTCAGGAGGGTCCGATGCCCAAGTTTGCCGCCAACATCTCTCTGCTTTTTGCCGAGCTGCCTTATCTGGATCGCTTTCACGCCGCGGCAGAGGCCGGTTTTGAGGCGGTCGAGATCCTCTTTCCCTACGAGATTGCGGCACGTGACACGCGCCGGGCGCTGGTGGCGAACGGCCTGGAGCTGGTGCTTATCAACGCGCCGCCGCCGAACTACACGGGCGGGCAGCCGGGATTTGCGGCTGTGCCGGGGGAAGAGGTGCGATTTCAACGGGATATCACTCGCGTGATGCGCTACGTTGAACAGCTGCGACCGGGGATGGTGCATATCATGGCGGGGTATGAACAAGGCGCACAAGCGCAAGAGACTTTTGTAAGCAACTTGCAATGGGCCGCGGATCATGCCCCGCATCAGCAGTTCACCATCGAGCCGCTCAACGTTGGCGATCAGCCCGGTTATTTCCTGAACGACTATTATCTCGCGGCCGAGGTGCTGGATCTGGTAGCTCGCCCAAACGTGGGCCTGCAATATGACACCTATCACGCAGAGGTGATCCACGGTGATGCGCTTGAAGTTTGGGAACGCTTTCACTCGCGCGCGGTTCATGTCCAGATCGGCGCTGCACCGGACCGGTCTGAACCGGGGCGTGGCACGATGGACTTTCCGGCTCTGTTTCAGGCGTTTGATGATGTCGGGTACAGCGGTTGGGTCAGTGCAGAATACAAACCGTCAAAACCCCGGACCTTAGACACGTTGGGGTGGCGACCTAGCGACTAGAAAGCGACCCAGATGCTGCCCGCCCGATTTGCCCCCGTCCTCTTTGGCTTTTTGGTCTCCGGGATCATGTCCTGCATTGTGACCTGCGTGGCGACGATCAAGGCGGTTGGTCTGGGTGAACATACAATCGGCAAATGGATGGGTGCATGGGCCTTCAGTTGGCCCATTGCTTTTGCGGTCATCCTGGTCGTTGCGCCCGTGGTGCGCCGGTTCGTCGAGCGCCTGGTCAGCCCAAGGGGCTGACACGCTGCAAAGAGGGCCCGTCGGGTCTGATGCGCAGCGTCCTCTGAGGGACCTCAGTGCGCTTCAGCCCAGTTCGCGCCCTGACCGGCATCCACAGTCAGTTTCACATCCAGTTTCACAGCCGGATCTGCGGCGCCTTCCATCACCGCGCGGGCAGCTTCGATGGTTTGATCCACGGCATCCTCGGCCACTTCGAACAGAAGTTCGTCGTGCACCTGCAGCAACATCTTGGCTGGCAAACCTCTGATCGCATCGGGCATCTGCACCATGGCGCGGCGGATCACGTCTGCTGCGGTTCCTTGGATGGGTGCGTTGATCGCGGCGCGTTTGGCAAAGCCCGCGCGCGGGCCTTTGGCGGCAATCTCGGTCGTGTGGATCTTGCGACCGAACAGCGTTTGAACATAGCCGTGTTCCTTGGCGAATTCCACGGTGTTGTCCATGTAGCGGCGGATGCCGGGGAACCGCTCGAAATAGCGGTCGATGAACCCCTGCGCCTCGGCCCGAGGGATGCGCAAGTTGCGGGCCAGTCCAAAGCCCGAGATGCCGTAGATCACACCAAAGTTGATCGCCTTGGCCTGACGTCGGATGTCTGGTGTCATCTCGTCCAGCGGCACATCGAACATCTCGGATGCGGTCATGGCGTGAATGTCGAGCCCGTCGGCAAAGGCCTGTTTCAGCGCGTCGATCTCGGCAATATGCGCCAGAATGCGCAGCTCGATTTGGCTGTAGTCAAGCGAGACAAGAACGTTGCCCGGCTCGGCAATGAACGCCTCGCGAATGCGGCGCCCTTCTTCGGTCCGAACAGGAATGTTCTGCAAGTTCGGATCGGTCGAGGCTAGACGCCCGGTGTTGGCCCCGGTGATCGAATAGGACGTGTGCACCCGACCTGTGTCCGGGTTGATATGGGTTTGCAGCGCGTCCGTATAGGTAGATTTCAGTTTGCTCAGCTGCCGCCAATCCAGTACCCTGCGCGGCAGCTCATGCTCGGTCGCCAAATCTTCTAGGATATCGGCCCCGGTCGAATACTTCCCGGTCTTGCCTTTCTTGCCGCCTTCCAGCCCCATCTTGTCGAACAGAATCTCGCCCAATTGCGCGGGCGAGCCCACATTGAACGTCTCACCCGCCAGCTCGTGAATTTCGGCCTCTAACCCAGCCATCTTTTGGGCAAAGGCATTGGACATGCGGCTGAGCACTTCGCGGTCGACCTTGATGCCGTGCATCTCCATCTCAGCCAGCACAGGCACCAAGGGGCGTTCGAGGGTTTCATAGACCGTCGTCACCTGCACGCGGTGCAGTTGCGGCTTGAACAGTTGCCACAGGCGCAGGGTGATGTCCGCATCTTCGGCGGCATAAGCCGTGGCCTCATCAATCGGCACCTTGTCGAAGGTGATCGCCGATTTGCCCGAGCCCAAGAGCGGTTTGATCGGGATCGGCGTGTGACTCAGATAGCGTTCAGACAGCGTGTCCATCCCATGCCCATGCTCGCCGCCGTGCATCGCATAAGACATCAGCATCGTGTCGTCGATCGGGGCCACGCGCACGCCGTAGCGCTCAAAAATCTTGGCATCGTATTTCATGTTCTGCCCGATCTTCAGGATCGAGGGATCCTCGAGCACCGGCTTCAGCAGGTCGATGGCCTCATTCAGCGGCATTTGCCCTTCGGACAACTCGTCTGAACCAAAGAGGTCATCTGCCGCCGCCGCACGATGGGTCAGCGGGATGTAGCAGGCCGATCCGGCTTCGACACAGAGCGATATGCCCACAAGACCCGCGATCATTTCGTTCAGGCCGGTGGTTTCCGTGTCGACCGCAACCCAGCCCCTGTCCCGGATCAGGTTGATCCACGGCTGCAGGGCTGCCGCGTCGCGGATGCATTCGTATTTCGACGCATCAAAGGGCACGTCCTCGGCCACGACCTCTGCGGCATCAGGCGCTGCTTTTTCAACAATGACCGGAGCCTCGGCCCCAAGCTGATCGGCGATCCGCTTGGTCAGGGTGCGGAATTCCATTTCGGCCAAAAAACCAAGCAAGGTTTCGGGGTCCGGGTCGCGTACTTCGAGATCATCTAGAGTAAACGTCAGAGGTGTCTTTTCATCCAGCTGCACCAACCGTTTCGACAGTTCAATCTGCTCGCGCTTTTCGATCAGAGTCTGGCGGCGCTTGGGTTGCTTAATCTCTTCAGCGCGATCCAGCAGAGTTTCCAGATCGCCGTACTCGTTGATCAGCAGGGCTGCCGTCTTGACCCCGATGCCCGGCGCGCCCGGCACGTTGTCGACGCTGTCGCCGGCCAGGGCCTGTACGTCCACGACCCGTTCGGGAAACACACCAAACTTCTCAAACACGCCATCGCGGTCGATGCGCTTGTTTTTCATAGCATCGTGCATTTCGACCCCGTCGCCCACGAGCTGCATCAGGTCCTTGTCCGAGCTGATGATGGTGCAGCGGCCACCGGCCTCGCGCGCCTGCACGGCAAGGGTGGCGATGATGTCGTCAGCCTCATACCCCTCCATTTCTTCGCAGGCGATATTGAAGGCGCGGGTCGCCTCGCGCGTTAGCGGCATCTGCGGGCGCAGGTCTTCGGGCATCGCTTCGCGGTTGGCCTTGTAGAGGTAATACATATCGTTGCGGAACGTATGGCTGCCTTTGTCAAAGATCACAGCCAGATGGGTTGGCGCGTCAGGACCATGATTGCCGTCGACATAGCGCTGCAACATGTTGCAGAAGCCCGACACGGCCCCAATCGGCAACCCATCGGATTTGCGCGTCAACGGCGGCAGGGCGTGATAGGCGCGAAAGATAAAGGCCGAGCCGTCGATCAGATGCAAATGGCAGCCTTTGCCAAACTCGGTCTTGCTCATGGTGTGCCGCCCTGTACGTTGATGGTCATGATTGGTTTTCGCATTTTATCCGTTATCCCGACCCTGACCGCAATCGCTGTTGTGACCCAAGCCAGTGCCGCTGGCCTGAAACTGCCCGAGGATTGCACGCTTCGCCCAAATGATCTGGCTAGTTGCTCCCCCTTGGTGGCCTGTCTTGGTGGCACGGGCATCTATTTCACCGGTCGCGCGATTGGCTGGAACACCGGCACCCATGCCGGGCGCAGCAGTGCCGGGTTCAGTTGCTACGGCGAATGGACCGTTTCGGGCAGCCTTGGCCTGGGCGAGGCCACCATCGAATGCGACAATGGGCTAACCGGGGCGGCCTATTTCTTTTCTCGTGATCCACAAACAGGTACCGGCATCGGCCTGGGACGTCTAAGCAGCGGACAAGAGTTTCACCTATGGACCGGCCACAACGTCAAACGGTTCCTCTTGAACCAATATGGCGACCTGAGCCCTATCAAGCTGTGCTCAGGATTGTCGAAACCGGTGAGCTGAGTTTTACGGATAGAACTGACACCAAGCGGTGTAGATCCAACCGCGAAACCGGGTTTCAACATTGTTGATTGATCCGTTTTCGACGTAGCACCATTTGCCCTGGCAGGCGCGAATGTATGCCGCGTCGCCATTCCGAAGGCTGCCGATTTGCTGGTGCGAGGACGATGGACCTGCCCGCAGCGCCAGAAAGCCGTCCCCGTTGGGATCAAGCCCCTGCACCAGGCATCCTGTGTCGTTGCTCAGGGGACCGGTAGGTTGGACGATGTTTTGGGAAAACGCGGCGCTGGCGGTGGCAACCGACAGCAAAATGCCAAGGGAAAGCTTCATGAAATAGCCTCGGACAGAATGGGTTCATCAATACTGATGACCTAAGCCTGTGCATACTCCTTTGGCAACAGATCGATGTGAGATCAGTTTTGCCCGGGCCTCGCGCAGAAACACGCGATGCGAAAGCGTCACGGCAAACGGCAGGGGAACCCAAGCGCCAAACGGCAAGCCCGCCTTTCGGATCATTTGACCGACCTAGGTGTTGCAGGTTGCAAACAGGTTGAAGTTGCCCTTGGCCGCAAAGAACCGGTCGGTGTCCGTGAACCCGGGTGTGTCCAGAACGGCCAAAGAACCATCTGAGCGCCGTTCAATCGTGTTGTTCATCGCATGCAATAGTTGGTTGTATTGGGCAGCGTTCATCACGAAGTGCAAGGGGTTTGCGTCTGGGTGCAACTCTCCAAGAACATCCGTTCGGATCACCGCTTTGTCACCGAATACGCCACGCAGAACAGCCCGCAAACTGACGTCAGAATAACTGCCAGTGGTGGTATAGAAATCTCGCGCGCCCCAGCCCAAAAGCAACCAGCGTGCATTTGGGTGTTTCAGCGGCAAGCCGTGGGTTTCCAATTCTGAAAACCGGTCGAGTGTTGCCTCGTTCAATGGCAACAAAAAATCATAGTGGATTGGCCCAGAAATCAGCAGGACCTCTGTGTCGCCCGTTGCGTCCACTTGCCCATCCGAAAGGGAGGTCAGCGCCCCTAAAGTCGCCACCAGCGCATAGAGCAGAGGTCCGCCAAAAACGATCAGGACAAGCCAAAAACCTGCCCTGCGCATTGTTACCCGTCCTCGCGGCCTTTCAGGATGTATTTGCAATCGCAATAGGGACATTCGACCCAACCCTGATCCTCGGGGATCTGCAACCAGACGCGAGGATGCCCCAAGGCACCTTCACCACCATCGCAGGCGACGCGCGTGGTCTCGACGAGTTTGATTTCCGGCGCTTCGATTGTCATCGCTGGCGGTCCTTCTTGAGTTGTAGGCCTCGCGGGCATGGGTTAGCTGCTTTTATGAGCGATCAACCGAGCAGGGGCAAGTGCGGCAGATGACCCAGGATGCAATCCGGATAGAAGGCTTGAAGAAAACCTATCGCGGTGGTCGCGGGGAACCTGAAAAGCAAGCCCTCAAAGGGATTGATCTGGTGGTGCCACGAGGGTCGGTCTTTGGTTTGTTGGGGCCAAACGGGGCGGGCAAGTCGACCCTGATCAACATTCTGGCCGGTCTGGTGGTCAAGTCCGCGGGTCAAGTGACGATCTGGGGCTTTGATCAGGACGCAAACCCGCGCCAATCCCGGGCCTCGATCGGTGTGATGCCGCAAGAGCTGAACCTTGATCCCTTCTTTTCCCCGCGCGGCGCACTGGAGGTTCAAGCAGGGCTGTACGGTGTGCCCAAGGCGCAGCGTCGCAGCGATGAAATTTTGGAGATGGTGGGCCTCACGGACAAGGCCGAGGCCTATGCCCGCACGCTGTCTGGTGGCATGCGGCGGCGGCTTTTGCTGGGCAAGGCGCTGGTGCATCGCCCGCATGTGCTGGTGCTGGACGAACCGACGGCCGGCGTGGACATCGAACTGCGCCAGATGCTTTGGGAAAACGTGCGCAAGCTGAACCAGCAGGGGATGACCATCATCCTGACAACGCACTACTTGGAAGAAGCGCAAGAGATGTGCGATCAGATCGCCATCATCAACCAGGGCGAAAAGATCGTGCAGGACAGCACCGCCAACCTGTTGGGTCGGTTGGACGCGCGCACCATGGTGATCCTTCCGGATGCACCGGTGTCGGAATTGCCCAAAGCCCCGGGGATCGCGGCCACCTTGCGCGACGATGGTGCGGTGGTGATGTCCTATCACAGCCAGCAGACCAACGCCGAACAGGTGCTCGAAGCAGTCCGTGGGGCCGGGATCCGCATTCGCGACGTCAAGACCGAAGAGGCTGACCTTGAGGATGTGTTCCTGGCCCTGACGTCGTCTCGCTGATGCTGCGTTATCTGCGGTCGATCCGCGCCTGATAGCAATTGTTGCGCGAGGACCGGACGTGGATATAGGCCACATCCGACCGGGCAAAAATGCGCTCGACGGCCTCTTTGATCTGCGGGGGGGGCTCGACGGCGCCGGTGCCATAGACGATCCGGTCGTCTGCCCCGTATCCCTTGATCAGATAGTCTGGAGAGGTGATCAGAACTTCGGGCATTTCGTCCCCCGTATGCCGTTCACAGGCATCTGCGCACAAAAAGATCGGCCCGGTCTCGGCGTAAGGGTGCGTCCCGTCAAAAGGAAGATGCGCCAGGATCAATATCGGCGCCCCTTCGGGAATATTGCACAGGCAGTGACGGCAAGGATTGCCCGCTCCGGTGGAAATGGTGCGCTCTGGTGGGTTGCCATAAGCGTCGGGGGCTCCGGCTTGATAAGCGCGGACTTCGGTGGTGGGCAGAGCTTCGATCGTGAACATGGGGTGTCTCCTTTTCTGGACCCAACCTGCCCAAAGCACTGGGTCTGAAACGACCCGTTTCCTGCGCAATGCAGGTTTTGACTCGAAAAAGAACAAAACGTGAATATAATTATGAGTCATCATGTTTGCCGAACTGTCGATCACGTCGAATTTCACCTTCCTCACCGGGGCGTCCCACCCCGAGGAGTACATGGAGCGTGCGGTAACGCTGGGGCTCGAGCAGATTGCGGTTGCAGATGACAACTCGGTGGCCGGAATTGTCCGGGCACACACCCAGGCGCGCGAGATTGCGCGCAAGGTGCGCGAGCGTCGGACGTGGGAAGGGCAGAACACCCCCATCGGGCCACCCTGTCCAGATCACATCACGCGGCCTGCATCCTATCCGGTCTATGCGGTGCCGCGTCTGATCCCGGCGGCGCGGCTGATCTTTACCGATGCGCCGACAATGACGGTACTGCCACAAAACCGGCAGGGTTGGGGCAACCTGTGCCGGATCCTGTCCACCGGACGGCTCAGGGCGGAGAAGGGTGATTGCATCCTCCACCTGTCGGATCTTGAGGATTTTGCCGACGGCCTCCACCTGCTGTTGTGGCCACAAACGACCACAGATCGGCGCGGTGCGGGTGAATGGGGGCCACGGGCGGACCGGTTGACGCGCCGCTTTGAGGGGCGCATGCACATGCTGCTCACCCCTGCCTATGATGGGGCAGACAGGGACCGTTTTGAGCAGACCCAGGCCCAGGCCCGTGCGCTTGGCATTCCTACTCTCGCCAGCGCCGGGCCGCGTATGCACCACGGTGCCCGCCGCAAGCTGGCCGATGTGCTCAGCGCCATTCGCCTGCGCTGCAAGGTCGAGGATCTGGGCCGCGCAGCACTTGCCAACGGCGAGCAGCGCCTGCGCTCTGAAGCGGAAATGCTCCGCCTCTTCAAAGGCCACGAAGGCGCGGTCGCCCGCGCCGGAGATCTGGCCCAAACTCTCACCTTTTCCCTTGATGAGCTGCGCTATGAGTATCCCAGCGAGGTGAGCGAGAACGAGACGTCGGCCGAGCGGTTGCACCGGCTGGCGCATGAGGGGCTGAAGTGGCGCTACCCGGCAGGGGCGTCCGAAAAGGTGCAAAACATGATGGCCCATGAACTCGCCCTCATAGGCAAGCTGAGATACGAACCCTACTTCCTGACCGTCCGCGATATCGTCCATTTCGCCCGCTCGCGCGACATCCTCTGTCAGGGGCGCGGGTCAGCGGCCAATTCAGTGGTCTGCTTCTGTCTCGGCATCACCTCGGTCAGCCCCGAAATGGGCACGATGGTCTTTGAACGTTTCGTGTCCGAGGCGCGGGACGAGCCACCCGATATCGACGTGGATTTCGAACATGAACGCCGCGAAGAGGTGATTCAGTGGATTTATGAACGCTATGGCCGCCACCGCGCAGGCCTCTGTGCGACCGTCATCCACTACCGCGGCAAACGCGCCATCCGCGAGGTCGGCCGCGCCATGGGCCTGACCGAGGACACGATTTCCGGCCTCGCCTCACAGCTCTGGGGGTTTTTCTCGGCCGACGGGCTCGAGGCGCAGCGCATGCGCGAGATCGGCCTCGACCCCACCGACCGCCGCCTGCAACAGACCATGGCATTGGTCTATGAAATCGTGGGCTTCCCCCGGCACCTGAGCCAGCATGTGGGCGGCTTCATCGTGACCGAGGGGCGGCTGGATGAGCTGGTCCCTATCGAAAACGCCACGATGGAGGACAGAACGGTCATCTGCTGGGACAAGGACGACATCGAAAGCCTTGGCATCCTAAAGGTCGATGTGCTGAGCCTTGGGATGCTGACCTGCATCCGCAAGGCTTTTGATCTGATCGGGCAGCACCACGGCACACAATATGCGCTGGCCACGCTGCCGCCCGAGGATCCGCGCGTCTATGACATGCTATGCGAGGCCGACAGTATCGGCGTGTTCCAAGTTGAAAGCCGCGCGCAGATGAACTTTCTACCGCGCATGCGACCGCGCAATTTCTATGATCTGGTGATCGAGGTTGCAATCATCCGCCCCGGTCCCATTCAGGGCGATATGGTCCACCCCTATATCCGCCGCCGGAATGGAGAGGAGGACGTCAGCTTTCCTTCGGACGCGCTGGGCGAGGTGCTGGGCAAGACGCTGGGGGTGCCGCTGTTTCAGGAACAGGCGATGCAGATCGCCATCGTCGGCGCGGGCTTTACCCCCGAACAGGCTGACCGCCTGCGCCGGTCACTGGCGACGTTCAAAAAACACGGCTCGGTCAGCGAGTTCCGTACGCTGTTCCTGCGCGGAATGAAGCGCAACGGCTATGATGACGACTTTGCCGAGCGGTGCTTTTCGCAGATCGAAGGGTTTGGATCATACGGCTTTCCCGAAAGCCATGCCGCCAGTTTTGCGCTGCTGGTCTACGCCTCTGCCTGGATCAAATGCCACCATCCCGGCATCTTTGCTTGCGCCCTGCTAAACTCGCAGCCGATGGGGTTCTATGCGCCTGCGCAGATCGTGCGGGACGCGCGCGAGCATGGTGTGCAGGTGCGTCCGGTCTGCATCAACACCAGCTATTGGGACAATGTGATGGAACCCGATGGGCGCGGTGGCCTGGCCCTGCGGCTGGGGTTTCGCCAGATCAAAGGCTTGAGCGAAGAGGACGCCAGCTGGCTCACGGCGTCGCGTGGCAACGGCTATCACGCGGTCGACGACGTCTGGCGCCGGGCTGGTTTACCACCTTCGGTGATCGAGCGGCTGGCCGAAGCAGATGTTTTTGCCGCCTGCGGTCTGAACCGACGCGAGGCGCTGTGGCAGGCCAAGGCGATCAAGACGGCCAAGCCACTGCCGCTCTTTGCGCTGGATATGGAAGGCGAGGCGCTGGATGAACCTACCGCCCATCTGCCCGAGATGACCTTGGGCGAGCAGGTAGTCGAGGATTACGTTGCCATGCGCCTCAGCCTCAAGGCGCACCCGGTGGGGTTGTTGCGGCATCTTTTGACGCCCGGAGCGGCCCAGGTGCGCGAGGTGCAAAAGAGACCGGCAAAACCTGCCGCTGCGTCACATCCAAAGTCTTGACCTGAGCCCTTACCGCAGCCGAAATCGTAAATATCTGCCATCTGGACATGCACGAAACCTACAGTTCCCGAAGTTGAATACTGGCTTAACCAGAGGATGTTCCCATGATCGCAAGGAATCTGATCGCCGCCACTGCAAGTGTTGCTCTGCTGGCAAGTACAGCTGATGCCTGCACCCGGTTGCTTTATGAAACTGGCAAGGGCGACTACATCGTTGGCCGGACGCTGGATTGGTTCGAAGACACATCAACCGACATGTGGGCCTTTCCCAAAGGCATGCAGCGAGACGGCGGCGTGGGCGAGGGCTCCATCGAATGGACATCGAAATACGGTTCTGTCGTTTCAACGATCTATGACATCGCCTCGGTCGACGGGATGAACGAAGCTGGCCTGGTGGGCAATGTGCTCTACCTAGCCGAAGCCGACTATGGCGACGCCCACGCCAGCGGCAAGCCGCTGCTGTCGATCGGAGCGTGGCTGCAATATGCGCTCGACAATTACGCCACCGTGGCCGAGGCCGTCACAGCGCTTGAGGCTGAACCTTTTGCCGTCATTGCTCCAGAGCTGCCCAACGGTAAGCCGGCAGGCGGGCATCTGGCGCTGTCTGATAACACCGGCGACAGTGCCATCTTCGAATACCTGGACGGCAAGCTGGTGATCCATCACGGTTCTGAACACACAGTGATGACAAACTCGCCCCCGTTCGACGAGCAGATTGCCATTACCACCTATTGGGACAGCGTTGGCGGATTGGCTTTTCTGCCCGGCACTCATCGGGCATCGGATCGGTTTGCACGGATCAGCTGGAACCTGAACGCGACGCCGAAATTCAATGATCACCATGATGCACTGGCAGCCGTCTTTTCATTAGCGCGTGGAATTTCGGTTCCTTACGGCGTCGAAGATCCAGAACGCCCCAACATTGCATCCACCATCTGGCGCACAGTCGCAGACGGGGCAGAGGGCCGCTACTACTATGAGAGCGTCTTCAATCCAGCGCTATTCTGGGTCGATATCGACAATCTCGATCTGTCCAAGGGCGCTGTCACACAAAAGCTTGAACTGGGTCTGAAACCAACGCTCTCTGGAGAGGTCTCGGCAAAATTTGAAGCCGCGGAGCCATTCAAGTTTCTGAGCAACTAACGTGGAAAACACCGGGAGGAGCGGGGGAGGTACCCTCCGCCCGGCCATAACGTCATGTGACCATTCTGGCGCGCGGCGGAGTTGTTTTGACCCCTATGGTCACTGATTGCGCTAAAGGCGGTTCACCCTTGGGCAGGCAAGGGTTAGAAGGCGCGCAAGAGCAGTAACCGGAGATCTAACATGACCGCCCCCAAGCCCGTTGTACTTTGTATTCTCGATGGATGGGGGCTGTCAGACGATACCGAGGCAAACGCACCATATCTGGCCAAAACACCGGCTTTTGACGCGATAATGGCAGATGGTCCACATGCCAAGCTGATCACCCACGGCCCGGATGCCGGGCTGCCGAGTGGACAGATGGGAAACTCGGAGGTCGGGCACACCAATATTGGCGCTGGCCGCGTGGTGGCGATGGATCTGGGGCAGATTGATCTGGCAATCGAGGACGGGTCGTTCTTTGAAAATCAGGCGCTGTTGGACTTCATCGCCAGGCTGAAGGAAACCGGCGGCACGGCCCATATGATGGGGCTGGTGTCGGACGGGGGCGTGCATGGGCATCTGGACCACATCGTGGCGGCGGCTCAGGCGATTACGCGCGCCGGTGTGCCCGTCGCGCTGCACGCGATCACCGACGGTCGCGACGTGGCCCCCAAATCGGCCTACACCTACATTGGTGAGCTGGAAGAGAAGTTGCCCGCTGTGGCCAAGATTGTCACCGTCTGCGGGCGCTATTTTGCAATGGACCGCGACAACCGTTGGGAGCGTGTATCAGAGGCCTATGGCGCGATGATCCGGGCTGAGGGGCGTGAGAGTTCAACGGCACATAACGCAGTGACCCGCGCCTATAACCAGTCGGAAACCGATGAATTTGTCGTGCCGACCGTGCTTGATGGATATCAGGGTGCGCAGGATGGGGATGGACTCTTTTGCCTGAACTTCCGAGCCGACCGGGCGCGCGAGATCCTGGCTGCCATTGGCAAGCCCGGGTTTGATGGGTTCGACACGGGCGAACGGCCAAAACTAGCGGCTTTGTTGGGGATGGTCGAATATTCAGACGATCACAACACCTATATGACAACCGTCTATCCCAAGGCGGAAATCGTCAATACATTGGGCGCTTGGGTGGCCAAACAGGGCAAGCGGCAATTCCGCCTGGCCGAGACCGAGAAATACCCCCATGTCACTTTTTTCCTGAATGGCGGAAAAGAGGTGCCAGAAGAGGGTGAAGACCGCTATATGCCGAAATCGCCCAAGGTGGCGACCTATGACCTGCAGCCCGAGATGTCCTCGGCTGAAGTGACCCAGAAATTCGTCGAGGCGATCGAGGTGGGTTATGATTTGATCGTCACCAACTATGCCAATCCCGACATGGTCGGCCACACCGGTGATCTGGATGCTGCAATCAAGGCCTGCGAAGCGGTGGATCAGGGCCTGGCACAAGTGATTGAGGCGCTGAACAAGGTGGGTGGCGCGATGATCGTCACCGCTGATCACGGAAATTGCGAAAAGATGTTCGACCCGATCACCGGCGGGCCACACACCGCCCATACGCTGAACCCCGTTCCAGTGGCCCTTGTGGGCGGGCCTCAGGACGCTAAGCTGCGCGACGGGCGTCTGTCCGATCTGGCTCCGACAGTGTTGGAGCTGATGGGATTGCCAAAGCCGCCCGAGATGACTGGGGAAAGCCTGCTGGCATGATATTGCGCGCAACACTGTTGGGATTGATGCTCTGGGGAAGCACGGCAACCGCCGAGATCGATCCGGCAGACGCAGCGCAGGATGCGGCACTGTTGTTGGAGCAAGCCGGTATCGCCCTGAGTGAGGCCAACAGCGCCCGTGACCGGGTTCGGGCCCTGACAGCGACAGTACAAGCCTTTGAAGCCGGTCTTGCCGCCATGCGCGATGGCTTGCGCCGCGTGTCCACGCGCGAGGGACAGCTGACCGCACAACTGCGCGCCCGCGAAGATGAGATCGCGCAGCTGTTGGGCGTACTTCAAACCATCGAGACATCTGAACCCCCAGTTCTGTTGTTGCATCCTGCGGGGCCAATGGGTGCGGCCCGATCGGCCATGATGCTGGCCGAGGTCACACCGGGGCTGAATGCGCGGGCGCAACAGCTGGCACGGGACCTGGACGAGGTGACGACCTTACGTACCTTGCAGGAAGACGCGGCGCAAAAGCTGGAGCATGGCTTGGCAGGGGTTCAAAAGGCCCGCTCTGAGTTGAGCCTGGCGATTGCAAACAGAACCGATTTGCCGAAACGATTCACCGAGGACCCGGTGCGCACCGCAATCTTGATCTCGTCCACGGAAACGCTGGATGGATTCGCCAGTGGATTGGCTGAGATGGCGGATGGTGAGATTTCATCCTCATCCGCCGATATCTCGGGCCGCAAAGGTGGCCTGAGCCTGCCGGTGCAGGGCCTGATCCTCCGCCGTTCGGGCGAGGCAGACGCGGCCGGGATCAAACGCGAAGGTGTGATCGTGGCCACAAGGCCTCGTGCTTTGGTGACATCCCCTACGGCGGCAACGATCCGATATCTGGGTCCGCTGCTCGATCTGGGCAACGTTGTCATACTTGAACCGCAGCCCGACACGCTATTTGTTCTTTCGGGCCTGCAAGAGGTCTATGGCGAGGCCGGTCAGGTGCTGCCCGAGGGCGCTCCGGTGGGGTTAATGGGCGGTGCAGCGCCGGAAATTGGAGCAATCTTGTCACTAAGCGGTGATGGCACTGGAACTGACCGCACAGAAACGCTCTATATAGAAGTCAGAGAGGGCGGCAGCCCGGTGGACCCCGATGAGTGGTTCCGAACCGACAAGGATGGATAAACGCACATGAAGAAATTCGTGATGGCCGCGCTGGGCGGCACGTTGGCAGGGATTGTCGCGACCACCCAGATCGCAGGCCCGCTTGTGGCGCAAGAAGCCAAGAACAATGCAAGCGTCTATGAGCAGCTGGATCTGTTTGGCGACATTTTTGAACGCATTCGCGCGCAATATGTCGAAGAGGTCGACGAAGGCGAACTGATCGAGGCCGCCATTGACGGCATGCTGACCTCGCTGGATCCGCACTCCAGCTATCTGTCGCCGGATGACGCGGCGCAGATGCGTGTGCAAACCCGTGGCGAGTTCGGCGGTTTGGGCATCGAAGTCACACAGGAAGAAGGTTTCGTCAAAGTGGTCTCGCCCATAGACGGCACCCCGGCGGACGAAGCCGGTGTCGAGGCGGGTGACTTCATCACGCATGTGGACGGTGAAAGCCTGCTGGGTCTGACCCTGGACAAGGCGGTCGAGCTGATGCGCGGCCCCGTTGGGTCCGAGATCATCATCACCGTTGTACGCGAAGGTGAGCAGGAACCATTCGATGTTTCGATCATCCGCGACACCATCAAGCTGACGGCCGTGCGCGCCCGGACCGAGGGCACCAGCGTTGTACTGCGTGTAACGACTTTCAACGATCAGACCTATCCGAACCTGAAATCGGGATTGGAAGAGCAGATTGAAGAGGCCGGCGGCATCGACAGCGTCAACGGCATCGTTCTGGACCTGCGCAACAACCCCGGTGGCCTGCTGACCCAAGCGATCAAAGTGTCGGATGCCTTCTTGGACGAGGGCGAGATCGTATCGACCCGTGGCCGTGATCCGGCAGATGGTGACCGTTTCAACGCT
The DNA here is from genome assembly GCF_900302455.1 of Falsiruegeria mediterranea M17. Classification (GTDB taxonomy): domain Bacteria; phylum Pseudomonadota; class Alphaproteobacteria; order Rhodobacterales; family Rhodobacteraceae; genus Falsiruegeria; species Falsiruegeria mediterranea. Next base: position 277,278 of record NZ_ONZG01000001.1, on the reverse strand, counting down.
GAACTGGGTGATCTGGCCCAAGGCAAACCGATTGTTGTTCTGATCAATGGCGGATCTGCATCGGCGTCCGAGATTGTGGCCGGTGCACTGCAGGACCACCGCCGTGCGATCGTTGTCGGCACCAAGAGCTTTGGCAAGGGGTCGGTCCAAACCGTCATGCCGCTGCGGGGCGACGGGGCCATGCGCCTGACGACCGCGCGGTATTACACGCCGTCGGGTCGGTCGATCCAAGCCTTGGGTGTGTCGCCGGACATCGTGGTGGAACAGCCGCGCCGTGCGACCACAGAGGAAGAGGAAGAAGAGAACAACCGCCGTTCGCGCTCCGAAGCTGACCTGCGTGGCAGCCTGAACAACGACAGCCTGTCTGAAGATGAAATTCGTCAGATCGAAGAGGATCGTGCCAAAGCCGAAGCCACTGCGGAACTGCGCGAGCAAGACTACCAGCTCGCATATGCAATCGACATTCTCAAAGGCTTGTCGGCGCTGGCGCCGGGGGATTAATCGTTCTCCACTGCGCGAAGTTTCTCGCGCACTTGCCAACATAAAAGCCTGCCCGACGTGAAGTTGGGCAGGCTTTTCCATTTTTGCGCAGAAGCTGAACTGGTTACATGGTTTCCAGGCAATGCCTGCGAAAGGCGCGTTTGAGCATGTCCAACTCGGCGCGCAGAAGTTCAACCTCGGCCCGCAGATCGTCAGATACGGCTTCTCCCGCAATCAACGAAAAGTCGCCAAGTTTGGTGTCTGTCTCGTGATCCAGGATCAAAAAGGTTTGCACCCCATCAGCAATCGCATGCTGAGGAACTGTGATCTTGATGTCCCAATAGCTGCTATCGCCACCCTCGACCAATTCGACCTCTTCCAGTATCTGATCAAGGTAGGTCACCCGGATGTCGGGGCGTTTTCCCGTCGTCGGTGCGCCAGTTATGCGGCCCTCCCAAGCGCCATTGCGCAGGCGAATTTTGGTCAGCGTGAGATCGCTCATGCAAGGCCCTCCTACAAGGCGGCGCGACGGTGACGACAGAACGTCAGGTCGCGGATGATGACCTGGTTCATGTCGGGCGCTTCAAAGATCAGGTCGAGCCAGACCTTTTCGATACGTTTTTCGTTCAGACGCGAATACGCGAGATCGAATTCGACCATCACGTCCTGTTCGTTCAGTGGCAGTTCGCGGACGATTTGTTCGGTGTTGGGACCGTGTTTGATGTTCAGGCGGGCAAAGATCTCGAGCGGCTTTTCTGTCTCGATGATCGTGTCCACCCTCAACAGATGCGCGCGCGTCATGCCATTTGCAGCCTCAGGTGGGAGGTCTACGACCAAAGACAAGAACGAACCGTCAAACTTAAAAACGTCCATGCGCAAACCAAAGGGGGCCAGATCCGCCTCGCGCGTGTTGCGCAGTTGCCGGAGTGTGAGCTCCGAAAAGTCGCAGTCATGGAACAGCGTGACTTCTTCGCCCAAGGTTGAACGGGACGGCGCTGACGAAATCCCGAGCACGGGCAGGGGGCCGCGCCAGACCTCGGGCCGCCAAGACCAATCGGTTCCGTGCGGTTTGGGGAAATACGACGACCCGATCACGGGCAAGGCCAGGCGCCCATCGGCTTGATGAATCAAACGGTCGAGATGCGCGCGCAGCCCTCGGGCCTGATTGCGCTGGATCCGCAATGTCGACAGTGACGTTGTGGCTGCGCCCCGCGCAGCCCGTCGCCAACGCCGAAGCGACCGCAAGTGAAACAGCTGATCCAGTACCCTGCCCATAATCCATCCATCGCGCGTTAGGCCGCGTTCCAAACCCTGTTTACCCTCAGGTTGTTAACCAAAGAACCCCAATAGCAGGAATTGATGTAATTTTTTCCACGAAAGGGCAACAATCACCCTTGGGGTTTGGTGGCACTTGTCTTGCGGGTTTGGCTGGCAAGTTCGGACAGGACCTGGGCGCCTTCGTCGGTCAGGGCCAAGCTGCCATCGTTGGCATAGAGCGCCAGACCGACCAATTGACCATTCACAACAAAGGCCGATCGCCAATGTTCCATGCTGGCACCATCAACCTCATGCGCGTCGCTGGTCAAACGCAAAAAGGGCAAGCCTTTGTGCGTTTGCTGATCCAGCACTGTCGCAGGTACCGCTGATGCAGCCAGTTCCTTTGTGGTGGGCTGACTGGTGGTGTCCGTGCCGACAGTGGTCACAGTGATCACCGCCAGATCCTGGGCAGAAAAGAACCCGCGCACACCCAGAGTGTCACAGCGCGCCAGCATCGCAAAGCTGCCTGTCGAGCGCACTTTCACCGAGCGTTCATCAACGCAGTAGCCGAATGGAGCCACCAATTGAACATTGCCCGCTGCCAACGAGACCCGGGTGACTTGCTCACTGGGGGCCGCAGCAAAGGACAGTGCGCTCTTGGGCTGACAGGCCGAAGTCAGTGCAAGACTTGCACCGACCAACGCGACCTTAGAGGTCCATGTAGTCATGTTTTTCCGATTTCCCACCGGGGTGCGTCACCGCCCCTTTGTAGGTTTCACCCACAAGCTGTGCGTATTTCCACAGCGCGCCCGAGGCATAGATCGTTTCGCGCGGACCGCTCCACGTTGCCTTGCGAGTGGTCAGTTCTTCGTCGCTCATATCGACCGAAAGCGCACCTGAGATCGCGTTGATGGTGATCATGTCTCCGTCCTGCAGCAGAGCGATGGGGCCGCCGTGTGCGGCTTCGGGGCCGACGTGACCAACACAGAACCCCCGCGTTGCGCCGGAAAAGCGACCATCGGTGATCAGGGCGACCTTCTTGCCCATACCCTGACCGGAGAGCGCAGCCGTAGTCGCCAGCATCTCTCGCATGCCGGGTCCGCCTGACGGGCCTTCGTTGCGGATAACGATCACTTCGCCTTCTTTGTAGGCGCGCTGCTGGACGGCATCAAAGGCGTCCTGCTCGCATTCGAAAACCCGTGCGGGGCCAGTGAACACGATGTCCTCTTCGGCCATACCCGCGATCTTCACGATGGCGCCTTCGGGCGCCAGATTGCCCTTCAGGCCAACGACGCCGCCGGTTGTCGACAGTGGGGTTTCCACGGGATAGATCACCCGCCCGTCAGCGGCGCGATCGATCTGTGCCAACTCTTCGCCCACGGTCTGGCCGGACGCGGTCATGCACTCCTCGTGCAGCAGACCGGCCTTGGACAGCTCTTTCAAAACGACCGGCACGCCGCCCGCCTCGTAAAGGTCCTTGGCCACATATTGCCCGCCCGGTTTCAGGTCGACGAAATAGGGCGTATCGCGGAAGATCTCGCAGACGTCATCCAGGAAAAAGTCGATGCCCGCCTCATGCGCCATTGCAGGCAAATGCAGCCCCGCATTGGTCGACCCGCCTGTGCAGGCCACAATCCGGGCCGCGTTTTCCAGAGACTTGCGCGTGACGATATCGCGCGCGCGGATGTCTTTCTCGATCAGGTTCATCACGGCCTCGCCCGAGGCAATCGAATAGTGATCGCGGCTTTCATAGGGTGCGGGCGCACCTGAGGAATTGAACAGCGCCAGACCGATCGCCTCTGAGACACAGGCCATCGTGTTGGCAGTGAACTGCCCACCACAAGCCCCGGCCGAAGGGCAAGCGACGGCCTCGAGCTTTTCCAGCTCGCAGGTGGTCATGTGTCCGGCCTGATGCTGGCCGACCGCCTCAAACACGTCCTGAATGGTGACGTCTTTACCGTCGATGCGGCCCGGCAGGATCGATCCGCCATAGATGAACACGGATGGCACGTTCAGCCGGATCATCGCCATCATCATGCCCGGCAGGGATTTGTCACAACCCGCCAGCCCGACCAACGCATCATAGCTGTGGCCGCGCATGGTCAGCTCCACCGAGTCCGCAATCGCCTCGCGCGAGGCGAGTGAGCTGCGCATCCCTTCGTGTCCCATTGCGATCCCGTCAGTAACCGTGATCGTGTTGAATTCACGCGGGGTGCCGGACGCGCCTTTGACACCCAGTTTGACAGCCTGCGCCTGACGGCTGAGCGCAATGTTGCAGGGCGCGGCCTCGTTCCAACAGGTGGCGACCCCGACAAGCGGCTGATGGATCTCATCATCGCTCAGGCCCATGGCATACAGAAACGCGCGGTGCGGGGCGCGTTCTGGCCCTTCGGTGACGTGTCGACTTGGCAGTTTGGTCTTGTCGAACTTGCGACGTAGCATGGCTGGCCTCCCTGAATTTTCCCTCAAAATTGAAATACCTGCCTGTGGATAACCGCACAAGGGCACGTTCAAAACTGTTCGTGTGCAATCCTTGTAATTGAAGGGGCCAATGCTTACCGTTCAGAACTCGGTAACAGTGGAATTCCCGCGCCTTGCCGTGGACTATTTCACCTGAGACGAGGGCCGGGTCATGGAACCCACGTTGTTTTCATTTATTTGGAAATATTCGAAAAAACAGCAATTTGTTCTGCTGCTTTTGACAATCGTTTCGTTTCCCTTCCTCTACATCTCGTTGGAACTGCCAAAGCGGATCATCAACGACGCCATAGGCTCGACCACTGATATCGTGACTGTCTGGGGCTATGACGTGACCCAGATCCAGTATCTGCTGGTGTTGTGTTTCGCCTTTCTGGCCACGGTAATCGCCAGCGGCTTCATGAAGATGCGGATCAACACCATGAAGGGCGTGTTGTCCGAACGCATGCTGCGGCGGCTGCGGTTCAAGCTGATCAGCCGGATGATGCGGTTCCCCAAACCCTATTTTGCCACCACCAGCCAGGGTGAGCTGGTGTCGATGATCACGTCAGAGGCCGAGCCGATGGGCGGGCTGATGGGCGACGCCATAGCGCAGCCCGTGTTCCAGCTGGGGCAGATGCTGACCATCGTCACATTTCTGTTCATGCAAAGCGTCTGGTTCGGGCTGGCCTCGGTTGCGCTGATCCCGTTGCAGGCCTGGTTGATCCCGATGCTGCAGCGGCAGATCAACCTGCTGAACAAATCCCGCATCCAAGAGGTGCGCAAGTTGAGTTCGGAAATCGGCGAGAGTGCGGCGGGTATCTCGGACCTGCGGGCCAATGGCGGCTGGCGTTATCGCTTGGCGCAGTTCACCGACCGGCTGGGGCGGCTTTTTGATATCCGGTTCAGGATCTATCAGAAGAAATTCTTCATGAAGTTCCTCAACAACCTGATCACCCAGATGACACCGTTCCTGTTCTATTCGGTGGGTGGTTATCTTGCGATCAAGGGAGAGATCACCGTCGGCGCGCTCGTCGCCGCCCTTGGTGCTTACAAGGACCTGTCGAGCCCGTGGAAAGAGCTGCTGACCTACTACAACCAGGTGCAGGACATGTCGCTCAGGTGGGAAATCGTGACCGAACGTTTTGCGCCGCGCAACATGATCCCGGACGAGCTGTTCGAGGGCGAACCCAAGGACATCCCGCGCCTAACGGGTGATATCGAGTTGAAGAATGTCACCGTGCTGGACAATGACGGCAACACGGTTCTTGAGGACCTGAGCCTGACCATCCCCCCCGGCGCGCGCGTGGCGATCCAGTCGACCAAAGCCAGTGAACGCACCGCGATGGCGCAGTTGCTGACGCGCGAGATTCTTCCCGTGCGTGGCGAAGTTCTGTTGTCTGGTCACAACATTGAAGAACTGCATCAGGCCGTGATTGCTGCTCGTATCGGATATGCCCACTCACGTCCCTATCTGTTTGATGGAACGCTCGGGGACAACCTGTTGATGCCCTTGCGCACACGCCCGCAGTATGACGCCGACGTGTTGCGCCGACCCACACGAAAACAGATCGAGGCGGTTCGCGCGGGCAACAGCGCGGATTCCCTGGACGAGGATTGGCTTGATCCGGGCCTCGCCGGGCTGACCGATGGCGATCAGATCCGCGATTGGTGGTTCAAGCTGGTCGAGGCCATGGGCATTGACGAGTTCATGTTCCGTCGCACCCTGCGTTCGCGGTTTGATCCTAGTTTGCATTCGGCCTTGGCGCATGAAATCGTGGCGATCCGGGGCAAAGTGGCTGAACGGCTCAAGGAACGCGGACTGGATGATGTGGTGTTTCGGTTTTCGCCGGACAAGTTCAATCCGGCGGTGCCGTTGGGGGGTAACCTTCTCTACGCCGCGCCTGCCCGCGAAATCACACAAGAAAAGCTGGCCAAAGACGGCCGGTTCATTGCGATGTTGCGTGATCAGGGGTTGGCAGACGACGCTCAGGCCATCTCGCTTGGGGTTATCGAGATGTTGCGCCAGACTTTTGGCCGGGACGGTATGACTCACCCACTATTCCTACGCCTGGGATTGGATGAGGAAACCTATCTTAAGCTGCTGGAAATTGCCGACCGGATCGAAGCAAAAGGCAAGGAAGTGCTGAGTGCCGAGGATCAGGCATTGGTTGTCACGGTGCCGTTCCTGCTGACAGCGGAACAGATCGGGCCCAGTTTTCCGCAGGAATACAAGGATCGCATTTTGGCCATCCGTCAAAGTAGGGCGTCGGCACTGCGAGATCTGGTCGGTGGGGATTTCGTTCCGGTGTCCGAAGATGCTTACGTCCCCCGTTTGACAGTGGTGGAAAACGCGCTCTTTGGGCGGGTTTCACTGATGGCCGGGGCCAAGGTGGACGAGATCGAGGATCTGGTGGCCGAAGTTTTGGTCGAAGCTGGCCTGCGGCGCCGGATCGCCACGGTCATTTATGATCTGCCCGCGGGTCTTGGTGGCACCAACCTGCCGACTGTATTCCAGGAGCGCGCTGCTTTTTCTCGCGCCGGAATCAAGCGGCCCGATATTCTGGTGCTGGATCAGGCGTTGGCCAGCCACGATAGTCAAAGCCGCCTGCGCACCCGTCAAAAACTGCGTGAGCTACTGCCCAAGTCCATCATGATCTTCATGGAAGACAATTTTGCCCACCCCGAAGCCTATGATCTGTTCATTGAAATCAAGGATGGGCGAATTGACGGTGTATCGCGATCCTTGGGTGAGCTGGATCATGGTGGTGCTGCGGATCTGAGCCGCAAGTTGAACATCATCGCCTCGACCGAATTGTTCGCCAAACTGGACGCCCGGAACCAGCGTCTGCTGGCGTTCTCTGCACAATGGTATGATGTGGCTGCGGGGCAGGTCATCTTTTCCGAAGGGCAAGCCCCTGATGCGGCCTATCTGTGTTTGTCAGGCAAAGCCGAACTACGCTGGCCCGAAGGTGAAGATTATGAGGACCGGGTCATTTCGGTCGTCGAGCCGGGCCGTCTGATCGGTGATCTGTCGATCATCACCCGCGAGCCGCGTCCCTTTGACCTGATCGCGAAGGAAGACAGTAACTTTCTGCGGATCGGTGCCGAAGAATTCCGCGCCGTGATTGAAAGTGATGCCACGGTTGCGGTAAGCCTTCTGGAGACCGTGGCAGATCACCTGGTCGAGGCTGCAGCGTTCATGCGGTCGCAGAACATCAACCTGGCGGATTTCACCAACCCCGACGGTTCGCCGGTTCCGGCGGACCTGATCAACAGGCAACCCAATGCTTGAGCGCGCATACGCCCCGCATGAACAGCTGGTTCGCCCAGGCCGCGCGCATGCGCAGTTGTGGAAGTTGGTGGTGGGCCTGCTCTCAATTGGCCTGTTTGTCTTTGCCCTGAACACGCTGTTGATTGGCGTTATCGCAGGTGCCGGGTCCGAGGCTTGGGCGCAAAGCGTTCTGACCGGTGATTCCCCCGCGGCGATGTATCTGCTGTTGGGCAGTTTCGGGATCGTGATCCTGGCCGTGGCGCTGGCGGCCCGACAGCTCCAGCATCGCAGCCTCAGCAGTATCATCGGTCCTTTTCAACAGACTCTGGTACAGTTTTGGCGCGTTCTGCGCATCCTGGTGATCCTATGGATCGTGGTGTTGATCCTGCCGCCGTATGACATGGGTGCTCCGCTTGAGAGCAATTTGCCCCTGTTCACGTGGTTAATTCTGCTGCCGTTCTCGCTGTTGGCTGTTCTGGTGCAGGTCAGCGCCGAGGAAATCCTGTTTCGTGGCTACATCCAGCAGGCACTGGCCGCACGGTTCCGCAGTCCACTGATCTGGATGGTTTTGCCATCGGCGCTGTTTGCGCTTGGGCATTACCTGCCGGGGCAGGCCGGGGACAATGCGGTTCTGATCGCCCTGTGGTCAGGTGTTTTCGGCATTCTGATGGCGGATCTGACGGCGCGGGCCGGCACTTTGGGTCCTGCCATTGCGCTGCATTTGTTCAACAACATGATCGCGCTGCTGTTTATTTCGCTGCCAGACAGTTTGAACGGCCTCTCGCTGTTCTTGGTCCCGTACGAGATGTCGGACACTGATCAACTGCGATCCTGGCTCATCGCGGATTTTGCCATGATGCTTGTGGCGTGGCTTGCCGCGCGTCTTGCATTGCGCCGCTGATTGCATTTCCTGACGCGGCGTCTTATCTGGGCACAGTGCAGCATCAGAAGGTTCCGACATGAACTGGATCACCAACTACGTCCGGCCCCGGATCAACTCTATCTTTTCGCGCCGCGAAGTGCCCGAAAACCTTTGGCACAAATGCGATGAATGCGGATCGATGCTGTTCCACCGGGAACTGGCAGACAACCTGAACGTCTGCACCGAATGCGGCCACCATATGGGCATCACCCCGCGCGCGCGCTTTAAGGGGTTGTTCGATGGCGGCATCTTCACCGAGATCGACGTGCCGGAACCAACAATCGATCCTTTGCATTTTCGCGATCAAAAGAAATATCCCGACCGGATGAAGTCGGCACAGAAATCCACCGGAGAAAAAGAGGCGATGCTGGTCGCCACCGGCGAGATTGGCCGCACTCCCATCGTGGCCGCTGCGCAAGACTTTTCGTTCATGGGCGGTTCTATGGGCATGTATGTGGGCAACGCGATCATTGCTGCTGCCGAAAAAGCCGTTGAGCTCAAGCGCCCGCTGATCCTGTTTTCCGCCGCTGGTGGAGCCCGCATGCAAGAGGGCATCCTGAGCCTGATGCAGATGCCGCGCACAACCGTCGCCGTGCAGATGCTCAAAGAGGCGGGGCTGCCTTATATCGTCGTGCTGACCCACCCCACCACCGGCGGCGTGACCGCGTCTTACGCGATGCTGGGCGACGTCCATATCTCGGAACCCAACGCGCTGATCTGCTTTGCCGGTCCGCGTGTGATCGAGCAGACCATTCGCGAGAAATTGCCCGAAGGGTTCCAGCGCGCTGAATACTTGCTGGACCACGGAATGCTCGACCGCGTGACCAAGCGAACCGAGATGCGCGAAGAGCTGATCACCATCACCCGCATGCTGATGAACCAGCCCCCCGCCGTCAAAGGCGACCTGCCCGCGCCTGAACCCGAGGCCGAAGAAGCGGCTCCAGACGCGCCGACGGAAGAGGCAGCCAAGGAATGACCGCCCCTACCTCGGACGTCATCCTGGACCGGATGATGGCGCTGCACCCCAAGATCATAGACCTGACCTTGGACCGCGTCTGGCGTCTGCTTGAGGCGCTGGACAATCCGCAGACGAAACTGCCCCCCGTGATCCATATCGCGGGCACCAATGGCAAGGGGTCGACCCAGGCCATGATTCGCGCAGGTCTTGAAGGGGCCGGTCTGACCGCGCACGCCTATACATCGCCGCATCTGGCGCGCTTTCACGAGCGTATCCGCTTGTCCGGAGAGCTGATTTCCGAAGAGCACCTGACGCAGGTGCTGGATGAATGCTATGTTGCCAACGACGGCATCGACATCACCTATTTCGAGATCACCACAGTTGCGGCTCTGCTGGCTTTTGCCCGTACCCAAGCCGATTACACCTTGCTAGAGGTCGGCCTGGGTGGACGCCTCGATGCCACCAACGTGATTGACAAACCGGCTCTGACCCTGATCACGCCGGTCTCGATCGACCATGAACAGTTCCTGGGCAACACCCTGGCCAAGATCGCCGCGGAAAAGGCGGGGATCATCAAACGTGGCGTTCCCGTCATCGTCGGCCCGCAGCCTGACGAGGCGATGGAGGTGATCGAAGACACCGCTGCCCGCTTGGGCGCGCCGCTGATTGCCTATGGCCAGCATTGGCACGTGCAGCGCGAGAACGATCGGCTGATCTATCAGGACGAAACTGGTCTGCGCGATCTGCCGTTGCCCAACCTTTTGGGCGCACACCAAATCCAGAACGCAGGCGCTGCCCTGGCCGCCCTGCGCCACTTGAACCTGAGCGACGCTGCTTATGAAGCTGCTGTGACCCGGGCCGAATGGCCCGCCCGCATGCAGCGCCTGAAAACTGGCCCGCTGGTTGACGCCGCGCCCGAGGCCGAACTGTGGCTGGACGGCGGGCACAATGCGGCTGCTGGCGAGGCGATCGGAGAGCTGCTGCAAACCCTGCCAAACCGCCCGACGCATCTGATTTGCGGTATGCTCAACACCAAAGATGTGACCGGTTATCTGCGCCCCTTGGCGGCACAGGCCAACACTCTGACCGCCGTTTCGATCCCGGGTGAGATGAACACACTATCAGCCGATGATACCGCTGCTGCGGCCACGTCCGTCGACCTGCAAGCCAGCACCGCCGACACGGTGTTGGACGCCCTCAAAGCAATTACGGCCCAAGAACCGCAAGCCCGCGTTCTGATCTGCGGCTCGCTTTACCTGGCCGGTAACATTCTGCGCGAAAACGGCTGATCCCACTCGGGACCAGCCCCTTCTTCTTGTTGTAAATATGACGGGGGCAGAGCCCCCTACGGCCCCCAATCCTTGTCCTGCATTTCCCGCAGGCGCGAAGCTGTACGTTCAAACTCGAACGTGCCTTCGCCTTCCAGATAAAGCATCTCGGGCTGGGCGGCGGCAGAGCAGATCAACCGCACACGCGCCTCATACAGCGCGTCGATCAGGGTCACGAACCGTTTGGCCTCATTGAAATTGTTGCGCGACAGGGCCGGGATGTCATCAAGCATCAATACCTTCACCGCCCCTGCCACGGCCAGGTAATCCCCGGGCCCCAGCATCTTGCCACACAAGTCATAAAACGACGCCCGCGCCACGCCGTTTCGAAACGCAGGCAGCGTCACGTCGCGCCCCTTTACCCGCAGGATTAGTGGCTCCGCCGCACCGCCTGTCAGATCGGTCCAGATCGCGTTCATCTCTGCCCGCGCTTCGGGGCCGATGGGGGAGAAGTAAACCTGTGACCCCTCCAATCGGTTCTGGCGATAGTCGGTTGGGCTTACCATCTCCCAAACCACCACCTTTTCCTTGATCAACTGGATGAAGGGCAGGAACAGCTGGCGGTTCAGCCCGTTCTTGTAGAGGTCATCGGGCACACGGTTCGATGTGGTGATGACAACGACGCCTGCCTCGAACAAAGCCTCAAAAAGGCGACCAACGATCATGGCGTCGGTAATATCGGTGATCTGCATCTCGTCAAAGGCAAGCACGCGCACCGAATTAACGACTTCTTCCACAACCGGTTTCAGCGCGTCTTCGATCCCGTTTTGGCGTGCTTCGTGCATACCAGCGTGGATTTCCTGCATGAAGGCGTGGAAATGCACACGGCGCGAGGGAACATCCCCCAGCGTTTCGACGAACATATCCATCAGCATCGACTTGCCGCGCCCGACTCCGCCCCACAGGTACAGCCCCTTGGGCGGGGGTGGTGCCTTGCGAAAGAGCCCGCGTTTGACCGGTGTCATGACAGCGGTGCGGATACGCTCGAACTCGGGCAAGACGGCCTCTTGTGCAGGGTCCGCGTTCAAGGTCCCGTCGGAGACACGCGCAGCATAGAGCGAAGAAACATCAGTCATTTTGCACCCATAGCGCGCCAGCCTGATCTTTGAAAGAAGCCCGCCGCCGCGAACACATCAAATTTGGTTAACTGTGTGCTCAAATCTCCTGAATTGACTGAGCAGGCGATCCGGCTAACTTGCCCTTTCAAGTCAATCGGAGATCCAGATGACCCGCGCGCCCAGTCTGTTTACCCCCGTGCTGCTCGTCAGCTGTGTCATCATCATCGTCAGCTTTGCTATCCGCGGATCCTTTGGCGTGTTCCAAATCCCGATTGCCGAAGAATTCGGCTGGCTGAGAACGGATTTCTCGCTTGCCATTGCAATTCAGAACCTGGCCTGGGGCATCGGACAGCCAATCTTTGGGGCGATTGCCGAAAAGATCGGGGACCGCAAGGCCATCATTATGGGCGCGATCCTGTACGCCGCCGGTATGGTTTTGTCCGCATGGTCAGTGACGCCGCTGGAGCATCAGATTTATGAATGGCTCGTTGGCTTTGGCATCGCGGGCACCGGGTTCGGTGTTATTCTGGCTGTGGTCGGCCGCGCGTCTTCGGTTGAGAACCGCTCGATGTCGTTGGCGGTTGTGACCGCGGCAGGCAGCATTGGGCAGGTGATCGGCGCACCGACAGCAGAATGGATGCTGGGCTTTCTGACCTGGCAGCAGGTTTTCATTGTCTTCGCCTTTGTGATCTTGTCGATCATTCTGCTCTTGCCGCTGATGCGGTCGCCCGAGCCGGTCAGCAAGCAAGAACTGCAAGAGAGCATGAGTCAGATCCTGACCAAGGCGTTCAAGGATCCATCGTATACGCTGATTTTCTTGGGCTTCTTCAGTTGCGGATATCAACTGTCTTTCATAACGGCGCATTTCCCGGCCTTCGTAACCGAGATGTGCGGGCCGATTGAACCGGGCGGTATCTTGCATGGGCTGGGCATAACAACGACCTCGGGTCTGGGTGCGCTTGCGATCTCACTGGTGGGCCTGGCAAATATCGGCGGCACTCTGATGGCGGGGTGGGCAGGGAACCATTTCCCACGCAAGTACTTGCTGGCGGGCATCTATACGGCGCGTACCTTGATTGGGGCGTTGTTCATCCTGTTGCCGATCACACCGCTGTCGGTCATCGTCTTTTCGATCACCATGGGATCCCTGTGGCTGGCAACTGTGCCGCTGACATCCGGTTTGGTCGCGCATCTGTATGGGGTGCGCTACATGGGGACGCTGTACGGGTTTGTGTTCCTGAGCCACCAGTTGGGTGGTTTTCTGGGCGTGTGGCTGGGTGGCCGGATGTATGACCTCTACGGCGACTACACGATGGTCTGGTGGATTGGCGTCGCAATTGGTGCGTTCAGCGCGATTGTCCACTTGCCCATTCGCGAAAACCGTCCTGTTGTGGCGGCCCAAGCCTAAAGGCCAGCTACAATGCAAAGGTTGAGGGCTTCCAGACATCGGGGCCGCTCCCGCCCGTCGTAAATGCCCCTTGCGGGACATCTCCTCCCGTTGGGCCAGGCTCAGGACGCAAGGCCGATAGGTCGCGCAGGAAATTTGAGACAGTAGGAAAGTGATCAAGACAGGCAGACAACCCGCTCAATTCAGCCCTTCGTTCAAGCGCTCGCCAAGAATCTCCAGAACCTCATCCGTGTGAGTATAGGTCAAGCCGTGGCCCGCATCCGCAATCACCTCTTGGCGGGTCGAGCGACTCCATTCGGTCAGTTTGCCCATAGCCGACAGGGGGATCACTGCATCATTGCGCCCCCAAACCGCCAACACAGGCACACCCGCTCGGTGGATGGCTTGGTGTTCGTCTTTGAGTTCTCGTCCAAGAATGCCCCTGAGGCTGGACAAGACAGCAGATGTGAAGCCTTGATATTCCAACTCGCGCAACTGCAGGTCGGTGATATCCAGTACTGAAGTTGGCAGGTCGCGCTCGGCCTCGACTTCCTTTTGATGCCGTGCCGGGAAGAACGCCATCATCAGCCAATCCCCTACCAAGGGCGTGCGACGAATGATCTGCGCCAGGCGTCCCGTGGTCATAGACATCCCCGCAGGAGCCAACAAAACCAAAAGCCTGACCAAGTCAGGGTGTTTGGCCGCAAAGCAGGTCGAAATCGCGCCCCCCATGGAATAGCCAATCAGGGTGAAATCCTCGGTTACCTCTTGGTCGTTCAAAAGCTCTTCGAGTTGCTGAACGAAAAATGCGTCTGTTTGAGCGCCGGCTGGGCGATCCGAATAGCTCCTGCCGTAAAGGTCATAGGTCAGGACCCGATATCCCATGGCAGACAGCCCTGTCGCTAGCCCCTGCCAGACAAATGAGGGTGTCGTCAGCCCATGGACGCAAACAGCAATGGGGCCGCGCACAGGACCATGCCACTGATAATGGGTGATGCCCTGAGACAGTTCGACGAACGTGCCCGGTGCGTTTTGCCTGTCTTGGGCATCCATAACCTTGCGCCGCGCCTCGATCGCAAAGGGCACGACAATGATCAGAGCAGCAAGGACAATCAGAAATACAATCACGGCGTGGGCCATTTCTCCAGGATGTAGCGGCTTGTCATCAGATCCATATGAGCGCCGCCGCCGTTCTTGAACAGAGTAATCTCATCATTGTTGCTCGAGAAAGCCTTAAGATCATAATAATCCGCGATCAGATCGTCGCGGGTGATCGTCCCTTCGGCCAGCGGGATCTTGATCTCGCCGATATGATCCACCGTGGTGTCAAAGCTGTCGACAAATATCCGCGCCCGGCGCAGGGCTTCGTCATCGGCCTCGCGCATGTCGGGACGATAGGCGCCGATCAGGTTCAAGTGCTGGCCGGGGCGCAGCCACTCTCCCTTGATCACTGGCTCGGTTGACATGGTCGCGCTGACGATGATGTCGGCGCGGTTGACGGCGTCTGCCAGATCATCGGCCACATCGACGCCGTCTATCTGCTTGGCCAGCTCTTCGGCCTTGGCGCGGGTCCGGTTCCACAGACGGATCTTGGCGTCGGGAAAGCCCTGGCCAAATGCTTCGCACAGGGATTGCCCCACAGTTCCCGCACCGACCACCAGAATCTCGCGACTGTCGGGGTTGGCCAGTCGGAGCGCGCCCAGCAGGCTGTCTCCGGCAGTTTTCCACTTGGTCACCAGGTGAAAATCGATCAGCGCGGAAAGCGTACCATTGCGGTCATCGAACAGGGTTACAGCCCCGTTGATCATCGGCTCACCTGCTTGGGGATTACGCGGAAACACGGTGGCCGTTTTCACAGCCATTCCTAACCCGTCGATCCAAGCGGCCCGAGACAGCAACGTATCGGGATCGCGGTACAGAAAGGTGTCGTCAATCTCGGCCTTGGGCAGGCAGTGCCCTTCTACCAGTGCCGTGGTCAGTTCGATCCAATCCAGATTGGCCTCGCCTTCCGCAAAAGGGATATAGGTGATGGTGCTCATGCCGCCTCGCTTTCTTCCAACAGCCCCTCGGCCACCAACCGCGCAGCCCACCCTTGGGGACCATCAAACAGGTGGGTTTGCCAGCCGCGGGCCTGTGCTGCCTCGATATTGTCGATCCGGTCGTCCGCAAACAAGAGCGTATTGGGTGCCAAGCCGCAGTCCTCCTCGACCGCCTGATAGATCGGCGCATGAGGTTTCACCATCCGCATCCGGCCCGACACATAGAGCCGGTCGAACTCGTTCAGGAAAGGGTAGACGGTGGTCGCATAGTCAAAGTTCTGCACGCCAAAGTTGGTCAGGGCAAAAACCGGGACTGCGTGTTTGCGCAAGGCACGCAGCAACCGGACCGATTGGGGAATCTCAGGTGTCGCAAGCTCGATCCACTTGTCGTGCCACATGCGAATTTCATCACGCCATTCGGGGTATTTTTCGGCCCAGTCATAGATGGTATCGGTGAAATGGTGCCCCTGATCCACAAGGTCGTTCATCCCGTGCAGATCAACCTGCGCAAACATGGCGCGGCGGCGATCTTCGCCAATGATCCGATCATAATAGCGCTCGGGTTGCCATTCGATCAGCACGTTGCCGATGTCGAAAATCACTGCGTTTATAGCCACGTATTCGGGTCCTGCTCAATCATCCGCAAATGGCGGGCATGGAAATGTAATTCTTGGCGAGGACTGAACCAAGACGGGTGCCGATGTTCAACCCAAGATATCGAAAAGGTGCGACCGCACCGCCAACGGCGGTGCCCGGCCCAACGTGAAGGGTAGCATCTGTGATGCTGCCTTGACGGGCGGGAGCGCCACCGATTATCTGCGGGCTGCCCTCAACTCGCGTTCTAGGGCATCCAGAAAGCGCGAGCGGTCTGCTTTGGTGAACCCTTTGCCGCTGCCGCCCGCTCCCAACGGGTTGGCGGCGCGCAGGTCGGCCATCAGGTCTCGCATCGCCAATTGTTGACCGATGTTGGCCTGGGTGAAGGCCTCGCCGTTGTGGCGCAGCACCCGCGCGCCTGCCTCGATGCACTTGGCGGCCAAAGGGATGTCCCCGGTCACCACAACGTCGCCAGGGACACAGCGATCTGCGATCCACATGTCAGCCACATCCGAACCCTCGGCCACGATGACCGTCTCGACCAGCGGGTTGGGGGATGGTCGCAACCCGCCGTTCGAGACGACGTACATCTTGACCCGATGCCGGTTCGCGACTTTCTCGGCCTCCGCCTTGACCGGGCAGGCATCGGCATCGATGTAGAGTGCGGTCACGTCTCCGCTTTCTTGTCTTTGGCTTTGGGCGCGCGCTTGACCTTGAACTCTTCCGGAATGGGCATCCGGTTGAAGGCATCAAGCCCAGCCACCTTATAGGCTTCTGCCAAAGTCGGATAGTTGAAGGTGTTCTGGACAAAATAGTCCACCGTCCCCTTCAGGTTCATCACCGCTTGCCCGATGTGAATCAACTCGGTCGCGCCTTCGCCAACGATCTGAACCCCCAGAACGCGCCGTGTCTTGAGGCTGAGGAGCATTTTCAGCATCCCGTGTTCCAGCCCCATGATGTGCCCGCGTGAGGTTTCGCGGAACCGTCCCACGCCAACCTCATAGGGAATGCCACGCTCTTTCAGCTCTTCCTCGGACATGCCGCAGGTGGACATCTCGGGCACCGAATAGATGCCATAGGGATACCAAGGACTCTCCGGCAGGGTCGGCGTTTCCAGCGCATGACAGGCCGCCACACGCCCCTGTTGCAGCGAGGTCGAGGCCAGTGAAGGGTGCCCGATCACATCACCGGTGGCATAAATATGCGGCACAGCGGTCTGATAGGTCTTGCGGTTCACCTCGATCCGGCCGCGATGATCCGTTTCTAGCCCGATTGCATCGAGGTTCAGCGAATCCGTGGCACCCATGCGTCCGGCCGCAAAGAGCAGCATTTCACCACGTACGTGACGCCCGTTTGCAAGGCTGACCTCGACATGGGTTCCTGCGTCTTCGATCTTTTCAACGGGCGATCCAAGGCGCAGATCGACACCGTTTTCTCGGATCTGATGCGTGAACTCGTGGATCAATGTCCGATCGATGAAGTCCAGGAAACTGTCGCGCGGTTCGATCAGGGTCACACGCACGTCAAGCGCCGAAAACATGGTGGCATATTCCACCCCGATCACGCCGGCACCAATCACCACCAACGAGCGCGGGATTTCTTCCATCTCAAGGAAATGATCGCCATCAACCACAGTCTTGCCGTTGAAGGGCACATAGTCCGGGCGATACGTTTTGGTGCCTGTCGCGATCAGAAACTTGGCTGCGGTCAGGCGTGTGGTTTCACCCGCTTCGGTGGCAACTTCAACCTCGTTCGGACCAACAAACTTGGCCCGCCCGTTCAGCGTGTCGACATGGTTGCGGTTGAACTGATGTTCCAGCACGTCGACCTCGTGATCGAGGGTCATGTGCAGGCGCGCCTTCAGGTCTTCGGCGTGAATCTCATCCTTGACCCGATATGACCGGCCATAAAAGCTGCGCTCGCGCCAGCCAGACAGGTTCAGGACGGTCTCACGCAACGTTTTGGATGGGATGGTGCCCGTGTGGACGGAAACACCTCCCAATCGGTCTTTGCGGTCAATCACCAGCACTCGGCGTTTCAGTTTGCCGGCCTGGATCGCGGCGGCCCGACCTGAGGGGCCGGACCCGATGATGATCAGATCATAGTCGAACTCAGCCACGGATCAGGCCCCGTAAAGTGCTTCGGCATGGAAGATCACGTGGTCCTCCATGAAGGTCGAGACAAAGAAATAGCTGTGATCGTATCCAGGCTGTAGGCGTACAGTGGCCTGTTGGCGGCGGGCTGCGATGGCGGTCGACAACGCCTCGGGGCGCAGCAGGTCGATGAACTGGTCGCTGGTGCCGGTGTCGATCAGAATCGGCCCTTCAAAGCCCGTCTCGGCCATCATCAGCGAAGCATCGTGCTTGGCCCACAACGCCTCGTCATCGCCCAAATAAGCAGACAGCTGCTTGCGGCCCCAGTCGGCGCCCGTCGGGTTCGAGATCGGCGCAAAGGCCGAAACCGAGCGGTAACGGCCCGGCAGGTTCATCGCCAATGTCAGTGCACCATGGCCGCCCATGGAATGGCCGGTGATCCCTTGGCGGTCCGCGTCGATGGGAAAGTTCTCAATAATTAGCGCCGGTAGCTCTTCAGCGATGTAGTCCCACATGTTGAAATGCGGCGCCCAGGGCTCTTGCGTGGCGTTGACGTAGAATCCCGCGCCCTGACCCAGGTCATAGTCGTCGTGATCGGCCACGCCTTCACCGCGCGGCGAGGTGTCGGGGAAGACCAGTGCTATGCCATGCTCGGCGGCCCAGGCTTGTGCGCCCGCTTTGGTCATGGCGTTTTCGTGGGTGCAGGTCAGGCCAGAGAGATACCACAGCACCGGCACAGGACCGTCCTTGGCCTCGGCCGGCAGGAACAGACCAAAGGTCATGTCACATTTGCACGCGTCCGAGGCGTGAAGGTACACGCCTTGGGTGCCACCAAAGCAGGTGTTTTCGGAAAGGGTTTCCATGGCTGTGGTCCTTTGCATTGTCGATTGTCCCATCGCTAACGGGCGGGGACGATTGCGTCCAGTGGGCGATACGGGATTTTGTTCAAGCTTATCTTATGGTGTGCCCAACCAGGCAATAAAGAGCGGCACCGAGAGGATGCTGAGCGACGTGGACACCAGTATGGCAGCCGAGGCGCGATGTGGGGCGACACCATAGTGCGCGGCGAGCATGTAGACGTTGCCTGCCACCGGCAGCGCGGCGGCGGCGATGGCCACAGACATTGAAAACTGCGTCGTTGGGAACAGGAAGAAGAGCGACAGGGCCACCAGCACCGGGTGGATAGCCAGCTTGCACAGGCTGAGCCATCCGGCGATGTGAATGCGTTCGGCGGATTTGCTGGCCAGCGATGCGCCGATGGCAAAGAGCGCACCGGGTGTGGCGGCCCCGCCGAGAATGACGAGAAAGTCGTTGAGTGGTGGGGGGGTCGGCACACGGAACGCGGACCAGAGCAGACCCGCTGTGATCGAGACGATCATGGGGTTGCGCAAAAGCCCGGCGCCAATCAGACGAAAGGTCGTGAGCGTAAGCTTTCCGTCGCGGCCACCGTTGATCAGGATGACGATCAGCGAGGAAAACACCACCAGATCGACCGAGAGAACCAGCATCACGGGGCCTATCGCGGCCTCCCCAAACAAGACGGCAAGCATCGGCAAGCCCAGGAAACCCACGTTGCCGATGGCGGCGCATTGCGCCTCGACCGCGGCTGTGGGGATGTCGAGCCCGCGCAAGTAGGCCACAAAGGTTGCAATGGCGTAGACGCCAAGCGTGCCGACCAGGTAGCCTGAGATCAATTGTGCGTCAAAGATGTCTGAGAAGGGCAGGTTGGCGGCAAAGCGGAACAGCATTGCCGAGAGGGCAAAGAAGAAAACGAACTTGGTGAGGTATGCGGTCGCCTCTTCGGTGAAAAACCGTGAGCGCCCGGCCCAGTAGCCCAGGCCGATGATCACGAAGAAGGGAAGGGTGCGCAGGAAAATTTCGCCCATGCGCAAGTGCTAGCGGGTTCTGCGGAAATTGCAATGTTGCGTCGGGGCAGGGGTGCTCCCGTCCGTCGTCGGTGCCCTTTGCGGGGCACCTCCTCCCGTTGGGCCGGGCGCCTCGCCTGCGGCGAGGCGCTACACCGCAGAACGCTAGCCGCTGCCAATCAGGATACCGGCGCCAAGCACAAGAGCCCCACCGAGCACCACTTGGAAGGCGGCGCGAAAAAACGGGGTTTCCATGTATCTGTTCTGAATCCACGCGATGGCCCACAGCTCGACAAAGACGATCAGGATCGCCAGCGTCGTCGCGGTCCAGAACTCGGGGATCAGATAGGGCAGGGCGTGCCCCAGACCGCCAACCGTTGTCATCACACCGGAGGCAACCCCCCGCTTGACCGGAGAACCGCGCCCTGACAGTTCTCCATCGTCCGAGGCCGCTTCGGTGAACCCCATCGAGATCCCGGCCCCAACCGAGGCCGCCACGCCCACCAGAAATGTCGTCCAGGTGTCTTGCGTGGCAAATGCGGTCGCAAAGATCGGTGCCAGCGTCGACACCGAGCCATCCATCAAGCCGGCCAGACCGGGTTGAACCCATGTCAGGATGAATTGTCGCTTGGCCTGTCCCTCTTCGCTGGCGCGACTGTCATCATCCAGCAGAGTATCTTCCAGATCGCTGGCTGTTGTCTGGTGTTGTGCTTCAGCGGCCGCCAAATCACCAAGCAACTTGCGCGTGGCACTGTCTTGCGTGCGCGCTGCTGCGGTCAGGTAAAACTGTTCTGCGGCGGACTCCATCGCCGCCGCCTCTGCACGGATCTTGTCAACGCTCATGTTTTCGATCAGCCAGACCGGCCGTCGGGCGTAGGCACCGGCAACGTGTTCGCGCCTGATCAACGGAATCACCGAACCGAACCGCTGCTCGTGCAGTGCAATAAGGGCCGCGCGGTGGTCGTCCTCTTCCCGGGCCATTCCGTCGAACATCTTGGCGGTGGTCGGAAAATCGGCGCGCAGGGTTTCTGCATACCCGCGATAGATGCGGGCATCATCCTCTTCCGAAGAAATCGCCAAGGCGATGATCTCTTGCTCGGTCAGATCGCCGAACCGTTTACGATGAGGAAAAAAGCGCATGGGTCACCTGGTTTAGAATTATTCTAAATTACGCGTGAAGCAATGAGTTTCAACCCCCTTCGTAATTTAGAATCGTTGAAACTGAACTGAACGGTTTATAAATAGGGGCAGCTACGATCACAGGAGTGCCCATGACCCAAGCCGCCACAATCTTGCGCACCGGCCGCAAATTCGACCAGGTGCTCCGTGGCGCACGCGAGGTTTTCATGGCGGATGGCTTCGAAGGCGCCAGCGTTGACGAGATCGCGCGCGAGGCCGGCGTGTCCAAGGCGACGCTGTACAGTTATTTCCCTGACAAACGCCTGCTGTTCATGGAGGTCGCGCAGACTGAATGCACGCTGATGTCGGAAAAGATCATGTCCATGATCGACGAGAGCCTGCCTGTCCGCGATGTCCTCATGCTGACAGCGGTGCAGGTGATCACATTTCTGACGTCCGAGTTTGCCCAGCAGGTATTCCGCATTTGTGTGGCCGAGCGTGACCGCTTTCCCGAATTGGGTCGTGCATTTTATGCGGCAGGTCCTGAAAACGGGCGGGAACGGATCAGCGAGTACCTTAAAAAGGCCGTCGATGCCGGAGAACTCAAGATCGACAACATTCCGATGGCGGCCGAGCAGTTTTCCGAACTCTGCAAGGTAAAGCTTTGGACCCGCGCGGTTTTTGGCATCCAGAACCAGTTTACCGACGCCGAGATTCGCGATGTGGCGGGGCATGCTGTGGACATGTTTCTAGCTCGCTATGGGGTGTGAGGGCCGCGAGGCGCCTTAAATGCTTTCGTAACAGGCCTGTTGCACCAGCCGGGCCACTGCTGGCACCCCTGCCTCATCCTTGAATTCCACCCCGATCCAGCGGGAGTTTTGTGACCGTTTGGGATGAATGCGGGCCGAGACCTCGCGCGACAGCGCTTCTTGGCGGATGATCTTGGGCGACAGGCGCAGGTCCAGGATGTTCTCAGCGTGGAAATGTGCGACCTCCCTGCCGTGGTAGTTCAGACAGATGAGATGGGTGTCCTTCCACCGATCGATGGTGAGGCTGGGGATTTGGGTCAGCTGCTGTTCCAGCGCGTGGCGTAGTGGGGTCATGATGCCCTCCGCGGGGTCAAGCTAATCCAAAGAATCCACCATCCGGAACAAATAAAGGAGGCCCGTTGCCGAGCCTCCTTACTAATCTTCAGGTCATCGTTGGATCAGTAGAGTACCACCGACCGGATCGACTCGCCCGCGTGCATCAGGTCAAAGCCCTTGTTGATGTCGTCCAGGCCCATGGTGTGGGTGATCATCGGGTCGATTTCGATTTTGCCTTCCATGTACCAGTCGACGATCTTGGGCACGTCGGTCCGGCCGCGTGCGCCGCCGAATGCGGTGCCGCGCCATGACCGGCCGGTGACCAGCTGGAACGGGCGGGTCGAGATTTCGGCCCCTGCGGGCGCCACGCCGATGATGATCGATTCACCCCAGCCCTTGTGCGCCGCTTCCAGCGCAGTGCGCATCACACCCACGTTGCCGGTTGCGTCAAATGTGTAATCTGCGCCGCCCTTGGTCAGGTTAACCAGATAGGGCACCAGATCGCCTTCAACTTCGGACGGGTTGACGAAATCGGTCATGCCGAAACGGGCGGCCATCTCGACTTTGGCGGGGTTAAGGTCGACGCCAACGATCTGATCTGCACCCGCCAGACGCAGGCCCTGGATCACGTTCAGGCCGATGCCACCCAGACCAAAGACGATGGCGCGGCTACCGATTTCTACTTTGGCGGTGTTGATGACCGCGCCGATGCCGGTGGTTACACCACAGCCAATGTAGCAGATCTTGTCGAATGGTGCGTCTTCACGGACCTTGGCCAGCGCGATTTCGGGCAGGACGGTGTGGTTCGAGAAGGTCGAGCAGCCCATGTAGTGCAGGATCGGATCGCCATCGAGTGTCGAAAAGCGTGAGGTGCCGTCAGGCATCAGGCCCTGGCCTTGGGTTTCGCGGATCGCTTGGCACAGGTTGGTCTTGCCGCTCAGGCAATATTCACACTGGCGGCATTCCGGGGTGTAGAGCGGGATCACGTGATCGCCCGGCTTGAGGGAGGTGACGCCTGGGCCAACTTCGACAACAACGCCTGCGCCTTCGTGACCCAGGATTGCGGGGAACAGCCCCTCTGGGTCGGCACCGGACAGGGTGAATTCATCGGTGTGGCAAATGCCGGTGGCCTTGATCTCGACCAGAACCTCGCCCGCTTTGGGGCCTTCGAGGTTTACGTCCATGATTTCGAGCGGTTTACCGGCCTGAACGGCGACGGCGGCGCGGGTACGCATGCTGTAATCTCCCTGCTAGTGTTCTTTTGACCCTGCGTTAATCTGCGGGTGTTTTCAACTGTCGTTTCGTGCCAAGGTTCCGGACAAAAGAACCCGACATTACCGACATTTATATAATGGGAGCGCCAATGAAACGGATTTTGTTTGCCTGCATTCTGGTCTCGGCCTGTGATACCACTCAAGTTCCGGATGACACTGGCGTGGCCGAGGAAGCCCCTGCAATCGATTTGTCGATGTGCAAGATGCAGGACTTGTCAGACCGGATTGGCCAGCCGGTTGCTGATATCCGATCTTTGCTGCCAGAAGGAACTCGTGTTCTCGCGCCAAACAGCGTTGCCACGCAGGACTATCGCCCAACTCGAGCCAATGTCTATGTCGATGACAAGGGAACGATCATGCGGATTGCTTGCGGTTAGGGGTTTTTTCGAAAGCTTTGATGACAGGACAGGCAGGCGTTGATCATGGGAGGCAATGTCTGCCTGAGTTTGTTCAGATTTCGGGTATTCAATCCTTTTGCGGCCTTGCGCGCCTGCTTTGTTTGAATTTTGAACGAACCCCACTGCGTCCAGATGCGCGGACTTGCGTTTGATGCTGGATCATCAGGGTTTCTTCGGAACTTTCCTGCGGTTTGGCGCGTGTTTTCGATCAGGACGCGCCGTGCAATGCCCGCGCGTGCGCGGTCAAATCTTTCCCGCCCCGAAGCCATTGCGCCCAGTGTTCCGATGGCCAGCTTTGAACTGCGCATAAGGGCGATGCGTTCGATGACCTGGGGATGTTCGACTGCGATGATATCCTCGGCGTTTGCGGACCCTAATCCAAGCAAGGACATCATGACCAACGCGGTCAATGTGCGTTGGGTCGGTGTGACTCGACTCGATACGTGATTCCAGATTATAGAACAAAAGTAGAACAAATAACTGCCTGCCCCGTTGTTGCCTGTCCCATGTCCAACCGCCGAATCCTTTCCCTCTGGTTCCCGCGTCTTGGTGCGGAGCGGCTGGTGCGCGCCGCCCGTGGTCTGCACGAGGGGCCGTTGGCCGTCGTCGAAGAACAGTCCAACATGCAGGTTATCACCGCGTTAAATTTGGCCGCGCAGCAGGCAGGTTTGCGTGTGGGACAGCCCGTGCGCGATGCCCATGCCATGTGTGGCGGGCTGATCACGCGCATTCGCAATGTCCCGGCCGAGGCGGCGTTTCTGACTGCGTTGCGACGGTGGGCAGGCAAGTTCAGCCCCTGGGTGGCCGAAGAAGCCCCGGACGCTCTGGTCGTCGATCTGAGCGGCTGCGCACATCTGTTCGGAGGTGAAGCAGCGCTGCTGGATGTCCTGCAGACCGATTGCGCCGACATGGGGCTGTCGGTGCAGATGGGCATTGCCGATACCCTGGGCGCGGCCTGGGCCTTGGCCCGGTTTGCCGGACAAGAGGCCGGATCGGATCGCAATGGTGACGCCATCAGCCAAGAGGCGCGCGCGACCCGGGCGCGGGCAGGTAAACGGCGGCATTGGACCAAGGGTGGCGTCGCTCCGCAAGTGGTCACCGCAGGGGGCGGAGCGCGGATTGCCGGGCCGGGACAGACTTATGGCGCGCTCAGCCCGCTGCCGGTGGCGGCCTTGCGGTTGGATGATGCCACGGTGGCTCAGCTGGGGCGTTTGGGGTTACGCCGGGTCGGGGATTTGCTGGGGCAACCGCGCGCCAGTCTGGCGCGTCGGTTCGGCAAGGGGCTGGTGTTGCGGTTGGATCAGGCTATGGGCAGCGCACCCGAGCCGGTCTCTCCGGCGCGACCGCATGTGCAGTTTGCGGTGCGGATGACCATGCCTGACCCCATCGGGCTGAAAGAGGATCTGATGGCCGGGATCGACCGCATCCTGCCAAACCTTTGTGCCAAGCTCGAGACCAAGGGTATGGGCGCGCGTCAGATCCGGCTTGAGGCGCATCGCACCGATCAGGCGGCAGAGGTGTTGAGCGTGGGGCTTGCCCGACCGTCACACGACCCACACCGCATCCGGCCGCTGTTGGAACTCAAGATCGATCAGATCGACGCAGGCTATGGCATCGACATGCTGCGGCTGATGGCGGTGCAGGTCGAGCCGGTTCATGCCCGCACTCTGGCCGGGCACGCCGATGCCAGTCGTGCGGTGCGTGACCGGCTTGCAGGTAATACCGCGGTGGATGATCTGATCGGCAAGCTGGGCGCTCGAGTGGGGCTGGATGCAATCACGCGCCTGCATCCGGCCTCGTCCCATATCCCCGAGAAAACGGCCCAGACCCTGGCAGCGGCCTGGTCGGAACCGGCGCAGGATTGGCCGCGCCCGCCCACGCCGCGCCCCGTTCTGATGTGGCAGCCCGAGCCGGTCATGGCCCCCGACACGCCCACAGTGCCGGATCGCTTTCGCTGGCGGGGCCGCGACTGGACCCTGGCCGAGGCGCGGGGGCCGGAACGGATCGCACCGGAATGGTGGCTGGACGATCCGAATTGGCGCAGCGGGGTGCGGGATTATTGGGTTGTGGTGACCGAACAGGGGCATCGGTTGTGGCTCTATTTTGGGCATGGCGGGGCGATGTCGTCGGGGTGGTTCTGTCAGGGCAGCTTTGCGTGACAGGGCGCGCTTTGGGTCACAGATACGCGCGGAAAATCGCGACAGGCTTGATTAACAGATCATTTGCGGCGAACGTATAACCATGAACATGCAGCCTCCTAGCCCATTTTCGCCGGGGTCGGCCGACACACAAGTCGCCTTTGACCGGCGCGAACTGTCAGTCATTCTTTCTGTCTATGGTCGGATGGTCGCCGCCGGAGAGTGGCGGGATTACGGTATTTCCAGCCTGCGCGAGATGGCGGTGTTTTCGGTCTTTCGCCGGACAGCTGAGCACCCGCTTTACCGGATCGAAAAACGCCCCAAATTGCGCAACCGGCAGGGGATGTATTCGGTCGTGGCAATGGACGGACAGATCCTGAAACGGGGTCAGGACCTGAAAACGGTTCTACGCGTGCTGGAACGCAAACTGATCCGGGCTGTCAATCTGGATTGACCCCAATCACAACCGTTTATGCGATGTTACAGAGCCATCACCCTGCGCCTCGATCCGCGCAATGGCGGGCCTCAGCGGTTCAAACCGAACCGCCATGTGATGTGCATTTGCGTGCAGCAAGGTTGCCGCGTCATAAACCCAGGCCACATGCCCCTTCCAGAACAACAGATCCCCTTGCTGCGGTGAGGTACCTGCAGGCAGCGCCTGCCCAACAGCGCATTCCTGATCGCCGCTGTCGCCGGGGCAGGGGATACCGCAGGCCAGCAACCCGACCTGGATCAGCCCAGAACAATCGAGCCCCAAGCGGCTGTTGCCGCCCCACAGGTAAGGTGTGCCCAGAAACATCTTGGCCACGGCTATCGGATCGCTTTCCAAACTGTCTGCCGCGACCAGATGCTGTTTTGGAATGTGCCCGAATTCGGTTTCGACAAAGGCGTCGCTCTCACCTTTTGCTGTGATCAGACTGCCAAAACTCAAAGACAGGAGGTCCGGCGATTTCATGTTGGCATCGGCATAAGCATGGGTGGCCAATGTGTTTATTCGATGGGTGGGTACTTGGGCTTTGGCGATCACATCTTGGGGAACAAACCCCTTGTACCCGTCTTTGGCGGCGCGCACATTGATCCACGCGCCGTCATGCCCAATCACTTCGCAGGTGTCACCCAGCAACAGCTGGCGGTCCCGCGGCCCGTCGGGTGCGCGAAGCAGATCAACAACCGGCTTCGCGATCTGGAGACGCTCGGTCATAGGCCCAGCATCTGTGGCAACGCCTCGATCAATGCGCGGGGGCCTTGTCCGAAGCCACCTTTGGAACGGCCCGGCGCCTTGGTTGGTTGCCAGCAGTAGATGTCGAAATGCATGTAGGGTGTTTCCGTCACGAAACGGCGCAGGAACAGCGCCGCCGTGATCGAGCCTGCAAACCCACCGCTGGGCGCATTGTCCAGATCGGCATAAGCCGGTTCGATCATCGTCTCATAGGGCTCATGGAATGGCATGCGCCAGACCGGATCGGCGGCTTTGGTCGCCGCAGCGGACAAGATCTGTGCGGTGGCATCATCGTCGGTGTAGAACGGAGCCAAATCAGGGCCGACTGCGACCCGGGCCGCGCCAGTGAGTGTGGCCATCGACAGGATCAAGTCCGGCGCGTCCTCATCCGCCAGGGCCAGAGCGTCAGCCAGCACCAACCGACCTTCGGCGTCGGTGTTGTTGATCTCGACCGTCAGCCCCTTGCGCGATGTCAGGATGTCGCCAGGGCGAAAGGCATTGCCCGCGACCGCGTTTTCGACCGCTGGGATCAGTACCCGCAGTTGCACCGGCAATTCCAGCGCCATGATCATACGCGCCAGACCCAAGACATTGGCGGACCCGCCCATGTCCTTTTTCATCAAGGCCATCGCAGCGGCAGGCTTCAGGTCCAGTCCGCCGGTATCAAAACAGACCCCTTTGCCGACAAGCGTCAGCCTGGGCCCCTTGGAACCCCATCGCATGTCGATCAGGCGCGGGGCCTGATCCGAGGCACGGCCAACCGCATGGATCATTGGAAAGTTCTGTTCCAGCAGCGCGTCGCCAATGGTTATGTCGCAGCTTGCCCCGAACTCATCCGCCAGCGCTTCAGCCGCCTGCTGCAAGTGCTCAGGCCCCATGTCAGAGGCCGGTGTGTTGACCAGATCGCGGATCAAACCTTCGGCTTGCGCCAATGCTTCGATCCGTTGGGCATCCACCGTGGAGGGCGCGACCAA
Source organism: Falsiruegeria mediterranea M17 (assembly GCF_900302455.1). Classification (GTDB taxonomy): domain Bacteria; phylum Pseudomonadota; class Alphaproteobacteria; order Rhodobacterales; family Rhodobacteraceae; genus Falsiruegeria; species Falsiruegeria mediterranea. The sequence continues at coordinate 249,359 of NZ_ONZG01000001.1, read as the reverse complement.
AGCGGCCTTGGCGCCAGAGACCTGCTTGTACCGGTCAAAGGCATAGCCGGTCATCAGCCAGCCGAAACACTCGGCTGCCAGAGTATCTGCATCCAGACCTGAGATCAGGTCATAGGTGCCTTCAGGCAAGGATTGCGCGGCAGTGGCCAGAACGAACCGTTTGCGGGCTCGTGCCTTGGCCGTGCCAAAGCCTGCAACCGCCATGTCGGCGCGCCCGTCCTCCCCGGGGATCAAAACGGCTTGTCCGATCGCTCCGGTAAAGCCCGAAGTTGCCAACCAGTTCTTGGTCGCATCCGGTTGTTCGGCCACCCAATCCTCGAACCCATCCTGATCCACTACATGCAGTGGCAAGGTTGTTTTGGTGCGGGCGGCAAAACTTAAGGACATGACAGGCTCTTGCGTTGGGGATGGTTCGGGCAGAGTACCTGCCCCACCCCGGTCCGCAAGGTCTGTCAGACCGAAAGATCCTGCAAATCCCACACCGCCGTCAGCGAGCGTTCGCCGACCCGGATCAGGCGGAACAAAGTGGCGCTGGTGGCCACATGGTCCACGGCATCGATGGTTGCAGTCACGTCCCCGGCCACACGGGCCATCGCCGTCATGCCGATCTGCTCCGAGATCGCGATCAGCGAGCGCGCGCTTTTGCGCAGACCTTGCCAATCTTGCTGCCGCCAAAGTCGTTCGCAATGAGACAGGCGCACGGCAAGCTCTTCGATGGCACGGCAGACCACATCTTCGGCCCCGGCATCGCCAAGCTGACGATACAGATGGCCCAGGCTGTCTTGATCCAGGCGCACGGATTCAGTTTGTACAAGCGTTGTAATATTTTCCACCACAGTCACCCTAAAGTCTTTGTACCCCCACGGCACATGACCCATCCTTCGGTGACAGAAGTTTTCAAAAGGTTGCCAAGGCGTTTGTTAATATTTCGAATTTTTGTTCAATTTGAACGCTCAGCGGAGTTTGACATGGTGATGAAACGAACGGCCCTGACGTTGCCCGAAGATTTTGATTCCTGATACTCTGTCAGTATCATTCCCTTAGCGAGTACCCAGAGATGAAACTGATCAAACGCGTTCTTCTAACCCTTGTGGTTGTCATTGCTGCTTTGGTGGCTGTCTCATATCTCTTGCCGGGACAGGCAGTTGTGTCGCGCTCGATCACCGTCAACGCCCCGGCTGATGCCGTCTTTCCACATGTGAACTCGATGCAGGCGACCGAAGCCTGGTCGCCTTGGCTGTCGCGTGATCCCGAAACCAAGTTGACGTATTCCGGGCCCGAGACGGGCTTGGGCAACACGTTGTCCTGGGCGTCCGATCACCCGCAGGTCGGCGCAGGCACGCAAGAGATTGTCGAGAGCGTCGAAAACCAACTGGTCCGCACCGAATTGGATTTCGGTCCAATGGGAACAGCCACCGCCACGTTTGATCTGCAAACCGAAGGGGCTGGCACCACTGTGACTTGGGGCTTCCGGTCAGAGCTGGGTATGAACCCCATCTCGCGTTGGATGGGGCTCATGATGGATGATTGGGTTGGTGGGGACTATGAAACCGGGTTGGCCAATCTAAAGAAACTGGTGGAGATGAAATGAATGAAAAAGGGAAATTGGAGGATCACCTTCGCAACAGCCTATCGCAGTCGGCATATGATCTCTTTGTCGTTTTTGGACGGTTTGAATATGCAATGAAAAGAGGTGGATTTCGAAGACAGAACCATGCCCAAGCGGCTTGGGAAACGTTTGCACGTGACCTGCCAGATCAGTTTTTTGACAGAATGAGGGCCGATGCTCAGACCGAGGCATTTATTGATCGCCCACCAAGAACAACGGGAAGTGATGGTGGAGGAGGGGTCGACTGGTTGGCAAACCTGGACATACCCCAAAATTGCGAAGATCTTTTTGAGTGTGTCAAAACCGTTAGAAACAATCTGGTACATGGCGACAAATGGCGGGACTGTGACAGAGATGAGCGACTGATACAGGCCGCGCTTTTTGTGTTGAATGAAGCCTACCGCGAAATCAGAAAGTGCAGTGAATTTGACCAGTTCCTCGAAAACTTGAACCTGGCGTTCCAGCGGGCGGAAGCCCCAGATTGAAAAAGCCCCGCCTGTTCTGGCGGGGCTTTGTGTTCTCTGAAACTGTTTTGAAAGTGGGGGCTTAGCCCTTTTTCAAGACCTCACGGCCCAGCAGTTCTGCGATCTGTACGGCGTTCAGGGCCGCGCCCTTACGCAGGTTGTCGCTAACACACCACAGGTTGATGCCGTTTTCGATTGTGCTGTCCTGACGGATACGGCTGATGAAGGTGGCAAAGTCGCCCGCGCATTCGATGGGCGAGACGTAGCCGCCGTCTTCGCGCTTGTCGATCACCATGATGCCGGGTGCTTCGCGCAGGATGTCGCGGGCTTCGTCCTCGTCCAGGAACTCTTCGAACTCGATGTTAACGGCCTCGGAGTGGCCAACGAACACGGGAACGCGGACGCAGGTCGCTGTGACCTTGATCGACGGGTCGACGATCTTTTTGGTTTCAACCACCATCTTCCACTCTTCCTTGGTCGAGCCGTCTTCCATGAAGACGTCGATCTGCGGAATGACGTTGAACGCGATCTGCTTTTGGAACTTCTTCGGCGGCACGTCCGATGTGGGGTTGTAGACCGCTTTGGTCTGATCCCACAGCTCGTCCATGCCTTCTTTGCCCGCGCCCGAAACCGATTGATAGGTCGAGACGACAACGCGCTTGATCTTGGCGCGGTCGTGCAGCGGCTTCAGCGCGACAACCATCTGCGCGGTCGAGCAGTTGGGGTTGGCGATGATGTTCTTCTTGGCGTAGTCGTGGATCGCCTGCGGGTTGCACTCGGGTACGATCAGCGGAATGTCCGGGTCGTAGCGATAGAGCGAGCTGTTGTCGATCACGGTACAACCGGCCGCCGCCGCCTTGGGCGCATAGACCTTGGTTGCTTCGGAACCCACGGCGAACAGCGCCATGTCCCAACCAGTAAAATCAAAGGTATCCAGATCCTGAGTCGTGAGTGTCTTATCGCCAAAGCTTACTTCGGTACCCAGCGAACGGCGGCTGGCCAGAACGGCGAGCTCGTCCACGGGAAACTGGCGCTCGGCCAGGATGTTCAGCATTTCGCGGCCCACGTTGCCAGTGGCGCCGACGACGACGATGCGATAACCCATTTTCTTTCTCCAGATATCCCGGTCTTATGACCGGCGGCGGTTCCATACAGCGAAAGTGGCCGGGGGGAAAGAGGTATGGGGGCAAAAGAGCCGTGTCAGTCCACACTGTCGCGGCTGAATAGGTAGATCACCAGACCGGCGGCCAACGTGACGGCAAAGAACCCGAATATGATCACATAAGGTGTTCCGGGTGTGGCGGCTGTGGCGCCCTCGTGCAAGTGCCCCGAGGCGATCTGCATGACCCCAACGCCACCGATACCAAAGAGGTTGAGCAGGGTCACACCGCGCCCGACCAGATGCGCGGGCACAAATGCACGACCATGGGCCATGATGACGGGGAAGGTGGCCCCAGTGAACCCGATTACCGCTAGCAGAACAACCGAGGTCCAGACGCCCTGGTCAATCCACAGGCACAGCACGGCCAAGGCCACGGCGGACAACAGGTTACCGCCAAAGATCACCCATTTGCGTGTACCCAGGATGCGGTCCAGCGGGCCATAGACAAAGGTGCCTGCAATCATCGCGGCCCCCATGACCAGCGTGGCTTGTCCAATCTGCCCGGTCGACAGGCCAAACACGTCGGACAGATACGGACCAGCCCAAAGGCCCCGTATCGCGCCGGATGGGGCGTAGGCCACGAACATCAGCGGTAGAATGGCCCAAAGCGCAGGCAGTTTCAGCAGGTCGAGCAGCGACCCTTTCTCTTCTGTTTCAACGGGTTCAGGGTCCTTGACTGTCAACCAGATGCCCAGGGCAACCAGGCCGGACAAAACCGCCAACCCCATCAGCGTGCTGCGCCAGCCGATCAACTCGACGGCCAGGGCGGTGGGGTAAGAGGCAACCAGATTACCGCTTGAACCTACGCCCAGCATCAGCGCGGCCAGGGTGGCAAAGCGCGCCGGAGGATAGTTGCGGGCAAAGATATAGTAGGACGCCATAAGCACAGGCGAGCATCCGATCCCGATCAGGACCATCGACAGGCTCACGTGAATGGGGGTTGTGGCCAAGGCAAACAAAACTGCACCGCCGCTGCCGCCTGCGAGCAAAAGCACCGCAGCCGTACGTCGCGGACCGATCTTGTCCAGCGCCAAACCCACCGGCAGTTGCATCGCGGCAAAAGTCAGGAACCAGAGGCCGGACGCAAAGGCCAGATCATCGGGACTTGCTCCAATATCCTGGTTCAACACACCGGCAAGCACGGCCAGAAAGGCGCGGAAGAATTGGCTCAGCACGTAAGCCAGACATAATATGATCAACCCTACCTGCATGTGACAGCCCTCTGCATGACTCCTCGGGCAGATGGGTGACATGTTAACCAACCATGCACAAGCCCGTGTGTTTTGTTGCAATAGCGCGACAATGCGACCGCGCGCGTTAACTTCGGCGAATGAACGTGCACGAGCAGATACCCGAAACGCAGGCGCGAACCAGCGCGCGATTCTATGAGGCGCTGGACATAACGGCGAGCTTCGACGTGCTGACCGAGCCGTCGCACTACAAGCCGGTTCCGAATGATTGGTTCGTGGGTACCGCGGACATTGTTAACTCCACAGGCGAAATTGCAAATGGCCGCTACAAAACCGTTAACATGGTGGGTGCTGCTGTGATCTCGGCCATTGCCAATGCCATTGGCAGCAATACGTTTCCGTATGTGTTCGGTGGGGACGGCGCGTCTTTTGCGTTGCACGTTTCACAGCGCGAGATCGCAGAGCGAACGCTGGCTGATCTACGCCGTTGGGCATCGGAAAAGTTTGACATCGAACTGCGCGCGGCGATTGCTCCGGCGCCTGACATTCGTAAGGCTGGTGTCGATGTGCGGGTCGCCCGGTTTGCGGCCTCCAGCGGAGCGGACTATGCGATGTTTGCCGGTGGTGGTCTGGCCTGGGTCGACGAGCAGATGAAGGCCGGGCACATGATGGTTGGCCTTTCTGATCCCGGGGCCGAGCCTGATCTGACCGGATTGTCTTGCCGATGGACCAACGTGCGGGCTGAACAGGGGGAAATCCTGTCCCTGGTGGTTCTGCCAACATCTGGCGCGTCCGAGCGTGACTTTGCCGACATCGCGCAAAGAGTTGTACAGACCATTGGCGGTTTGAACCGGGCAGGTCATCCTGTTCCGGTCAACGGACCGCGGGTTGGTTGGTCTTCACCCGGTCTGAACCTCGAGGCGCATTCGCTGCGGGGGCATATGCCGGTCTGGCTATTCAAATGCAGTTTGTTCTTCAAAACGCTGTTCAGTTGGACCTTGTTCAAGACAGACCTCAACGTGGGTTCGTTCGATCCGATGCACTACAAACGTATGCTCAGCGCCAACGCGGATTATCGCAAGTTCGAAGACGGGCTCAAGATGACGCTGGATTGCGACCCCAATACCCGCGCGAGGATCGAGGCGATCCTATCCAACGCCGAAACACGCGGCAAAGTCCGCTATGGGTTGTTTGCCCAGTCCGAGGCGATGGTTACCTGTTTCGTACCCTCGGCCATGCAAGACGACCACGTGCATTTCATCGACGGGGCGGCTGGCGGCTATGCGCAAGCCGCCGCACAGCTTAAGACTTAGCTTTTTCTTTCCACTGCTTGGCCAGTGCCCGCGCGTGGTTTGCGAGAATGAGCACGTCGATTCCAACCGCCAGAAACTGCGCCCCCATTTCCAGATAAGACTGTGTCGATTCCTCGGCCACACCCAGAATGCCGGGCGCCTTGCCTGCCGCCTTGATCCGTTTTAGCGCGTCGGCGATCGCTGCGCGCACCTCGGGCGCGGTGCTGTCGCCTTGGAACCCCATGTCGGTGGACAGATCCGCCGGTCCGATAAAGACCCCGTCGATGCCGTCAACGGTCAGAATTTCGTCCAGCGCCTCCATCCCGGCGCGGTTTTCGACTTGGACCAACAAGCAGATTTCTTGGTCTGCAGTCTGGATATAGTCAGAGGTCGAGCCGAACATGGTGGCCCGAGCTGCCATCGCGCCGACACCCCGGGTGCCGTGCGGTGGGTACTGACAGGCCCTCACCAATTCGCGCGCTTGGTCTGCGGTTTCGACAATCGGAACCAGGACCGTTTGTGCGCCCGCATCCAGCACCTGTTTGATGATCCAAGTCTCGCCAATGGGCACGCGCACAACCGGGTGCGACGCGCTGGCGGCCAATGCAATCAATTGATCGCGGATCGAGCGGATGTCGTTGGGCCCGTGCTCGCCGTCCACCACCAGCCAATCGAACCCGGCAGTGCCCATTATTTCCGCGCAGGCGGGTTCAGCAAGGCTCATCCAGCATCCGATCTGCGTTTCGCCTCGGGCTAGGGCCTGTTTAAACGGGTTAGCTGGCGCTGACATTGCGGAACCTTTCTGTGGTGTGAGATTTCAGATGCTGTGGGGTAAACATGTCGGATCTTGCGCGACGTTAAACGGGTGGGAAACGCGTTGTCCATAGAGTGTCACTTGTTGTTTCGGAAATGCCCGGATCGCTGCAGGAATTGCGCATAGCGGTGTGTGGAATGCTGCGAAACACTCTACAGTTGAACTGCGGAACCTAATCTGTGACAGTTGGACATGACCAGTTCCGACCGGAAAATTTCGCGTTCTTTGCCGATCATGCTGTTGCGTGGGCGGGAAAAGGTGATGGGGCCGATCCGTGCCATGCTGGCCGATGTGGACATCACAGAACAACAATGGCGTGTGCTCAGGGTGCTGACCGAAGAAGGTGCGCAGGACCCGACGCATATTGCGCAAAAGGCCTGTCTGTTGCTGCCCAGCCTTACCCGTATCCTGCAAAAGTTGGAGGAGAAGGGGCTGATCCATCGACATCCCGACCCCCAAGATGGGCGCAAGCAGATCGTCGAAGTGACCGAGACAGGCGCAAACATCATTCGCGAGAACCTGGGCACCAGCATCGAACTGACCCGGCAGTTGCGCGATCAGATGGGGGAGGATCGGTTCGAATTGCTGCTTGATTTGCTCAATGAGCTTGATGGCCTCAAGGAAACGTGATCGCCACAATTGCACTTGGCAAATGATGTGAAAAACGTGGCCGAGGAGGGCAATTCCGGGCCACGTATTTTTGTTAGCATAGGAATCAATGCCAGGTGATTCCCCAACCCTAGGTCACAGTTTCAGACCGCAGCCTTCGAACGCTTCACGCGTCGCCGCCTTTTCGGCGTCGGTCAGTTGCAATAGGGGCGAGCGCACCGGGCCGCCCACCTGACCCAGCAGTTCTTGCCAGTATTTGCCGTGCGCTTGCGGTTTGCCGCCGGGTTTCGTGCGTTTGATGGCCTCTCGCACGGGCTCCAGGCTGTCGCGCACTTTGCGGGCTTCGGCGAATTTCCCTTCAAACGCCAACCGGGTGTATTGGTTCATCCGCTGATCGTTCTTTGTCTGTATTTGATACGGCGGGGACGAACAGAGGTAGAGCTTCCAATCCAGCTCTTCGATGTTGTCCAGCCATTCGGCCTCGGACGCGGTCGAGACGTGGATCTTGTCACCAACCAGATGGGTCAGTTTCACATACATCTCACGCGGAACCGAGTACTTGATGGCGACGATGTTGGGCAGATCGGCCACCCGCGCGCAAAGCTCGGGCGACATCAGGTAACCGCTGTCTGGGTGGCTCCACATGGCGATCCCGATATCGGCGCGGTCGCAAAGTTCCTTATAGTAGTTGTAAACCGTGTCGTCCTGATCGGTGACAAAATGCAGGATCGGCGCGTGCACCACCACATAGTCGGCGCCGCAATCCTGAGCGTGCTTGGCCAGTTCCACCACGGTGTCAAAGTTTTGGTCCGAGGCAGACATGATCGTGCCAGCCTTGCCGTCACATTCTTCGACGGCGATCTCGAAATTCCGTTTCCGCTCGTCCAGTGACATGGAAAAGAACTCGCCCTGTTTGCCGGCGATGAACAGACCCTGGATGTCCAGATCGTCCACCCAATGGCGGATGTTCGAGCGCAGCCCGGCCTCGTTGAACGACCCGTCCGTGTTAAACGGGTTGAGCGCGGCGGCCCAGATCCCGCGCATGTTCTCGCGGGCGTAATCCTTGGCGTCGAGTTTCGAATACTTCATGGGCTAGGTCCTTCTTTGGCCTCTTGCATCGCCTGCCAGAGGGAATGTGCAGTCAGCGGCATGTTCAGGTCGGTCACGCCCAGCGGGCTGAGCGCGTCGATGGCGGCGTTCAGAATGGCGGGCGGCGCGCCGATGGTTCCGGCCTCGCCTACGCCCTTGGCCCCCAGTGCGTTGAGCGGACTGGGGGTTTCGAACGTGCGCATCGCCAGCGATGGAACGTCATCTGCGCGCGGCATGGCGTAATCCATGAACGATCCGGTCAACAGTTGCCCGTCCTCGTCGAACACCACCTGTTCCATCAGGGCCTCGCCCAGGCCTTGAGCAAAACCGCCCTGAACCTGCCCCTTGACCAGGTCTGGGTTGATGATGCGGCCGGTGTCATCGACGCAGGCGATCTTTTCGACTGTGGGTGTCCCGGTTTCGGCGCAGATCGACAGCATCGCCAGATAGGCGCCATAGCCCCAAGCCTGGCCTTCGTTTTCGTAACGTACTTCGGACGTCAGCGGCAGGGATTGGCCCTGATCAAGGCGCACACGGATGTCTTCGCAGGCCTTCATTACGGCGCTGCCGCCGATGGCGGTTGATCTGCTCGCAAGCGCGCCGATCCCTTCGGGACAAGTACCAGTGTCGCCGCAACGGACAGTGATCTGTTCCATCTCCACCCCAAGCGCATCTGCCGCGATCTGGGCAAAAACCATCTCGCGCTCGTGGCCTTGCGAGGAACTGCCGCTGTCCACCTGCACGGTGCCGTCGGTATTCATCTTGACCCGCGCGCTTTCCCAACCGGCACCCGACGGCTCAACATAGAAACACACGCCAATGCCGACCAATTCGCCAGCAGCGCGGCGGCGGTCGCGCTCCATCTTAAACGCGTCATAGGCGGTGTGATCCCGCAACTGGGTCAAGGCGCTGGGGTAGTCGCCGGAATCGAGCAGGTTTCCAGTGGCCGTGGCATGGGGCAGTTGATCCGAGGGCAAGAGGTTCTGCAGGCGCAGGTCAATTGGATCGCACCCAAGGGCCCTGGCCGCCTTATCCACCAGACGTTCCATCAGGCAGTTCGCTTCGGGCCGCCCGGCGCCGCGGTAGATACCCGTAGGGCCGACCCGCCGCTGGATGGCTTTGGTTTCTATATCCAGCGTCCCGACCTTGTAACCGGTGGGCAGCAATCGCGCCGCATTCCAAGCCGTGATCAAACCGCTGTTTGGCAGCCAAGCGCCAACGGGGGCATCAATGCGCGCGTCGAGTGCAAGGAAGTTGCCCTGATCATCTACAGCCAGCCGCCCGGTGCTGCGCACGCCGCGCCCATGGGTGGCGGACAGGAACTCTTCGGACCGGGTGGCGGTCCATTTCACGTTGCGCTTGTGGGTGAAGGCGGCCCAGACGGCAAAGACCTCTTCGGGGTAGATCGACCCCTTCATTCCAAACGCCCCGCCCACGTGGGTGGCAATGACCCGGATGCGGTTGGGGTCGATGTCCAAAATACGACTGAGCTCTGACCGCGACCGATGCGGCGTCTGGGTCGAATGCCAGGCTGTCACGGTATCTGTCTCAGCATGAAAAGCGACCGAAATTGTGCGCGGTTCCATCGGATTGGGAGCGAGACGCGGGTGCTGCAATGCAACCTCAACCACATGTGCTGCGGTGGCGAAATGGTCCGTCACATTGCCATCGGTCCATTTGTCGGCGGCAATTGTTTGCAGCGGTGTGGGGGCACCCTCGTCCAGATCGGCGAAAATGAGTTCTGCTGCTTCCATCGCCTGAGAAGGGGTGTCTGCCAAAACGGCGGCAATAGGTTGGCCGACGCTTTCAACCTGCGATCTGGCCAGGACAGGATAATCCAACGGATGCAGCAGCGGGATCACCTGATTTACGGCCAAGGTGTCGAAGTCCGAGACATCCGCGCCCGTGTGGACGGCCAAAACCCCCTCGCTCTCGCGGGCGTCTTCCACGTTCAGGGACGTGATCCGACCAAAGGACACCGGGCTGCGGTGAAAGGCAACGTAAAGCGGCGCATCCAGTTTGACGTCATCAGCATATTGACCCTGTCCGCGTAACAGCACTGGGGCTGCGCGGGTAGGGGCCGAGGTTCCGACATGTTTCGACGTAGACGCGGGCATACGCACTATCCGGGTTCATGTTTCGTTACCGAGACCTGACCACGAAGCAGCACGCAGGCAAAATACAAAGATGAAAAACAGATATAACAGGAATGGATAGCAAAGCTCTCTGAGTAAAAGTATATAGGAAAGCGAAAAACAACGAGGGCTTGTCATGAAAGTCGCACTGATCGGGAATGGCGCGATCTCACAATTTGTGCAAGCCGCGTTGCAAAAGAGTGACGTCGCGCTTGCGGCGATGATTTTGCGCCCGGCACGGTTGGGCTCGGTCGATGTATCGGATGTTGCCGTTGTCGCTTCGGTTGATGACTTGCCCGGTGATATCACTCATGTCATCGATTGTGCCGGTCACGCGGGCCTGCGCGCCCACGGGCCACCGGCTTTGGCCAGCGGCCGTGACGTGGTCACCGTCTCGATCGGGGCATTGGCGGATGAGGGGCTGAGGTCTGAATTGGAAGAGGCGGCGCGTGCAGGAGGCAGCCGCCTGCATTTGGCCAGTGGTGCGATTGGTGGGCTTGATGCGCTACGTGCGGCGCGGGCTGGCGACTTGGGCATCGTCCGGTATGTTGGCCGCAAGCCGCCCGAAGGATGGAAGGGATCGCGGGCCGAGGACGTTTTGGACCTTTCCACTCCGCTCACCCATCCGCAGATCCATTTCATGGGCAATGCACGGGATGCAGCGCTGGCCTATCCCAAGAATGCCAATGTCGCCGCCGCCGTTGCACTTGCTGGCGTTGGGTTTGAACGGACCGAGGTCGAGTTGGTGGCTGATCCGGGCACCGACACCAATGTGCATGAAATCCACGCGCAGGGTGATTTTGGCAGCTTCACCTTCATTATCTCGGGCAGGACCTTGCCGGACAATCCGCGCAGCTCGGCACTTGCGGCGATGAGTGTGGTTGCCAGCATCGTGGACGCCAGCCAACCCATCGGCAGTTAGGGGGAAACATGCGCCATTCACGCATCGTGGAACGTGTGCTGACCCGGCTCAAGCTGCGGCAACTGCGGCTGTTGGTGGCCGTGGGGAAACACGGCAACATCCAGAACGCGGCGCGGGAATTAAACGTCTCGCAACCGGCGGCCACCAAGATGATCAAGGATCTGGAGCTTGACTTCGAAGTGCAGCTGTTCACCCGAACCAACCGGGGCGTGGTACCGACGGTTTATGGCGACGCGTTGATCCGGCACGGCAAGCTGATCTTTGCCCAAGTGTCGAATGCGGCCCAAGAGCTGGATGATTTGAACGAGGGCAATAGCGGGCGGGTGGTCGTGGGCACCCTGTTGGCGGCATCTCCGCAACTCCTGCCTGCCGCGATCGAACGCGTGATCCATGCGCGGCCCAATGTGGCGATCAAAGTGGTCGAAGGAACCAATGAGGTGCTGATGCCCGCGCTGCATTCCGGCGAGATTGACCTTGTGGTCGGGCGATTGCCCACCCATCGCTATCGAAATGCTCTGGAGCAACGAACGCTATTTGACGAAAAGATTGTGCTGGTCGTGGGCGCGGGTCACACGCTGGCTGGGCGCGGCGAGCTGACGTTTGACGATCTCAAGGCGTTCGGCTGGATCTTGCCCCCAATCGAAACGACCCTCAGGCGCCAGTTGGATCAGTTCTTTGTCCGCAACGGGCATTTCTCACCCACGATGTCGGTCGAAAGCGTCTCGTACCTGACCAATCGGGCCTTGCTGCAAAGCAACGCTCTGATCGGGCTGATGCCCGCCCATGTCGCGGCACAGGATCTGGCGGCGGGCACGCTGGCCGAGGTGTCTCTGACGCTGCCATTCGGAACCGGACCTGTCGGCGTGTCCTACCGCGCCAAGACGCAGCTTTCGCCAGCGGGGACCGCCTTTCTGGATGCATTGACCGAAGTGGCTGAGACGCTTTAACCGCGCAGCGCCTGATCCAGGTCGTCGATCAAATCGCCCGCATCCTCGATCCCGATGGACAAGCGCAGCAGGTTTTCCGGGATACCTGTGTGCGGCTCGATGGTATGGCGGTGTTCCACCAGGCTTTCGACCCCGCCCAAAGACGTTGCGCGATGGAACAGGTTCAAACGCCCGGCTGCGGCCAAAGCTTCGGCCGCACCACCTTTGACCAGCACAGACATCAGAAACCCGTAACCGCCGGTCATCTGGCGTGCTGCAATCTCATGCCCCGCAAAACCAGGCAGGCCGGGAAAAAACACATCCTCGACCAGGTCATGCGCCAAGAGGAATTCGGCAATTTTCTGGGCGTTCTCGCACATCCGTTCGACCCGCAAAGGCAGCGTGCGCATCCCGCGTACCAAAAGCCAGGCGTCAAACGGGCTCATGACGGCGCCTGCACTCTGGCGATCGGTGGCGATCTCTTGCCAAATCTCATCGTCCCGCGCGGCGGACAAAACGCCGCCCAGAACATCGGAATGTCCGTTCATCGCCTTGGTGACGGAATGCATCACCAGATCGGCACCGTGTTCGATGGGTTTGCAAAGAATGGGTGTTGCGGCTGTGGCGTCCACCAACAGTTTGGCGCCTGCACCATGTGCCTGACTGGCCGCCTGTGCGATATCCACCGTCAACAGCCAGGGGTTTGACGGGGTTTCGATTAACACCAGTTGAGCGGGGGTTGTGCAGGCTTGGGCCAACCCGTCCGGAGTTCTGGCGTCAAACTCATCCAGCGTGATCTGACGGCGCGCGCAAAACTCGCGTACCCATTTCGTGGTGCCCCAATAGATGCCGGATTGTACGATTGCCCGCCCACTATTGGGAATGGTGCGAAAGGCGGCGGCAATTGCGGCCATGCCGGACGGAAACAACAGCGAGGCTTCGGCCCCTTCAAGCCGCGCGATCAGTTTTTCCGCCAGACGTGTACCTTCGTTCTGATCCCGCAGGTAAACGTTGTCAGAATTCAGCGGCTGGTAGTCGCGGTCCCGGGCAAAGGTCGTTGCAGGTTGGATCGGCGGCACCACGCCCCCGCTTTGGTGATCAAGCGCGCCCATGGCCTGAGCAGCCAGCGTTGCGGGTTTCAGCTTGGGGTTATCCATTGCAATTCCTCGGGTTGGATCGTGCGTGCGCCATTGGTGTCTTTTGCATCACGCAATGTCCAGCCCGATTGAGTTTGTCGGATGTGCCCGGTCGCGGTAAGCTCACCGTGAACCCGCGTACGACACAAATGCGATTGAAAAGATGCATGTGTTCCACGGGCAAACGTGTTCCGGTGAAGCCGGACAAAAGACTTTATGGGACCGAATTGAAAGACGACACAAGATTGACTACCGCCCGATTGGATCAAAACGGGGCGAAAATGCATGAATTGAAACCTTCAGAACCAGAGATTTCTGTGACCCGGCGATTGACCGCGACGCAGCTTTTTCTGCGTGGCTTGGGGCGGATAATCATGACTGCTTTCTATAGCCGAATCGAGGTCGTCAACGCCGAGAATTTTCCAACCAGTGGCCCTGTTCTGGTGGTCTCCAATCACGAGAACAGCCTGGTCGATGGGGTCTTGGTCAGTTGCTATTTGCCCCGAATGCCCCGCCTTCTGGCTGCCAGCACGATTTGGGATTACAAACCCCTGACCCCATTGCTGAAGGCGGCCCGGGTGGTGCCGATATACCGACAGCAGGATGTCGGTGTGCAATTGGCCAAGGAAAAACCGCTGTTTGATCGTTCATCCGAAGCTTTGATGGATGACGGGGTTCTTTCCGTGTTTCCCGAAGGTTTGAGCCATAATCATCCGCACCTTCTGCCCCTGAAGAACGGAGCCGCCCGCATTGCGCTTGAGGCAGAAGCAAAGGGGGATCGGTTAGGGATTCAAGTGGTTCCTGTTGGCCTGACATTTGAAGACAAATCGACGTTTCGTTCGAAGGTCTTGTTGCAAGTTGGCGAACCGATCGACATTACCCGCCAAGCCGATGCCTTCAGGGCAACATCGGACGTGGCAGACCGGCGGGGATTGGTGCGGGATTTGACCGACCGCATTCAGCGCTCGTTGTACGACGTCACATTGAACTTTGGGTCCTGGAAAGATGCACAGCTTGTCCGGCAGGCGACCGAACTCTGGCAGAGTACGGATACCTGGGTGGAAAGCGGGGCAGATGCTCAGACGATAGCTGCGATGCAGGACCGGGTCAGGATGCAGCGGACGTTTGCACGGGGCTTTGCCTGGCTGGATCGCAACAGGCCAGATCTTTTGGCGCGTGCGACATCCGATTTGGAGCGGTATCTGGCGGCTCGTGGTGACAGTGGAACCCCGCTCGGTGCCGTACGGTCCCTTACTTTGCGATGGCCGCGCACCACTTTGCTGGCCTTGTACCCAATGTGGTTGATCGGCGCGGCATTGAATTTTTTTCCATTTCACCTGTCCCGCTGGTTCGCGCATGGCAAGGATGAAGACAAGATGGCGACCTGGTCTTTGTTTTCCAGCTTGCTCCTGTTTCCTGGTTTCTGGGGCCTTCAGACACTGGCGCTGGGCGGAATTGTCCCACATGCAGCGCATTCAGGTTTCAATTGGCCGTTGTTCTGGTCGACACTCATCTTGGCGCCTGCGGCCGGATTTTTGTCTTTGACCTATTTGGACCTGCGCAAAGAGGTCCGGGAAAGAAAGAGCGCTCGGGCGGAGTTGGGCGCTGAGCAAGACTTGCAGCATCTGCGATCCAAACTCACGGTGCAGCTTGAGGAAATGGTGCATGCCTATGTGAACCGACCCGAAGCAAAGGTGCGTCGAAGTAAGTCAAAGTGATCTTTGGAAGCGGAATTCCGCCGTGGTGGAAAAAAATCCGTGATAGCGAAAATCCTCTATTTCGGAAAATCATCCGTTATGGTAGAAGGTGACTCGAAATCAGGAGGTCACCCATGTCCCACGCGTTCTTGTCCCACGTCTCCAGCACCCTTGAACAAATCGAGGCCGAGGGCCTGTACAAACGCGAACGAATGATCACCTCCCCACAAGGGGGCGAGATCACTGTGGGCGAACGCGAAGTGATCAACCTGTGCGCCAACAACTATCTTGGCCTTGCCGATCACCCCGCACTTATCGAGGCCGCTCAAGGTGCGATGGGGGACAAGGGGTTCGGCATGGCTTCTGTCCGGTTCATTTGTGGTACGCAGGACATTCACCGCGAGCTGGAACAGCGTCTGGCCAAGTTTTTGAACAAGGATGATGCGATCCTGTTTGCGGCCTGTTTCGATGCCAATGGCGGGCTTTTTGAACCGCTGTTGGGGCCAGAGGATGCGATCATCTCGGACAGCTTGAACCACGCCTCGATCATCGATGGGGTGCGGTTGTGCAAAGCCAAACGCTATCGTTATCTGAACAATGACATGAACGACCTCGAGGCGTGGTTGAAGCAGGCACGCGAGGATGGTGCGCGGCATATCATGATCGCGACCGATGGTGTGTTCTCGATGGATGGTTATCTGGCCAACCTGCCTGCCATTCGCGCGCTGGCAGACAAATATGACGCTGTGGTCATGGTCGATGATTGCCACGCGACCGGCTTCATGGGGCCAAACGGGGCCGGCACGCCGGATCACTTCGGCGTTGATGTGGACATTCTGACGGGAACCTTGGGCAAGGCACTTGGGGGGGCAATCGGCGGTTATATCGCCGGGCCGCAGCCAGTGATCGACCTGCTGCGGCAGCGGGCGCGGCCCTATCTGTTCTCGAATTCGCTGCCGCCAGCCATCGTCGCCGCCGGGATCGAGGCAATCCGCCTGGTCGAAGAGGGGGGCGCCTTGCGCGCGCAACTGTTCGAAAACGCGGCGTACTGGCGCAAAGGACTGTCCGAGCTGGGGTTCGACCTGCTTGAGGGGGAACACCCGATCATCCCTGTGATGCTGGGCGAGGCGACCTTGGCGCAAGAGATGGCCTCCAAGCTGTTTGACGAAGGCGTCTATGTTTCCGGCTTCTTCTTTCCTGTGGTCCCGCGAGGCAAGGCGCGCATCCGGACGCAGATGAATGCGGCCCTGACACGCGAGGATCTGGACCGTGCACTGGCCGCCTTTGGCAAGGTAGGCAAAGAGCTGGGAGTGATCTGATGCGACCAAATACGATGAAGGCTTTGGAAAAGTCCCATCCGCGCGAAGGGCTGTGGCAGGTCCGCGCACCTGTTCCCGAGATTGGCCCGGATGAAGTATTGGTGCGGGTCAACAAGACCGGGATATGCGGCACGGACATTCACATCTGGAACTGGGATGACTGGGCGTCACACACGGTGCCGGTGCCGATGATCACGGGGCACGAGTTCGCCGGTGAGATCGTCGAACTTGGGCGCAACGTGACTGGTCTGAGCGTGGGCCAGCGCTGCTCGGGCGAGGGCCATCTGATCGGCACTGACAGCCGTCAGAGCCGCGCGGGGAAGTTCCACCTTGATCCAGGCACGCGCGGGATCGGCGTGAACGAGCAGGGGGCCTTTGCCGAGTACCTGCGGCTGCCCGCCTTCAACGTGGTGCCCTTGCCGGATGACATTCCTGACGAGATCGGCGCCATTCTGGACCCTCTGGGCAATGCGGTGCACACCGCGCTGAGCTTTGACCTGCTGGGCGAGGATGTGTTGATCACTGGCGCTGGTCCTATCGGGATCATGGCCGCTGCAGTGGCCCGTCACGCGGGTGCGCGCAATGTGGTGATCACCGACATTAACGCGGATCGCTTGAAACTGGCAGAACACGTGGTGCCGACGGTGCGGGCGGTCGATGTGTCGAGCGAGGATTTGAACGACGTGGTCAATGAGCTGGGGCTGACTCAAGGGTTCGACGTTGGCCTTGAAATGTCGGGATCCCAGGCCGCATTGGATCAGATGGTCGAGGCACTGGTGATGGGCGGCAAGATCGCTTTGCTGGGTATTCCACCTGGCAAATCTCCGGTCGATTGGAGCCGGATCGTGTTCAAGGCGATCACGATCAAGGGCGTCTATGGCCGCGAGATGTTTGAAACCTGGTACAAGATGATCGCGATGCTTCAGAACGGGTTGGACGTGAGCCGTGTGATTACGCATCGTTTTGGCGTGGATGACTTTGAGGCCGGATTTGAGGCGATGAAATCCGGGCAGAGCGGTAAGGTTGTTCTGGATTGGAACTGACAGCTGGGGGCGCTGCACGCGACGCTGTGCGACTCCTCAGGAGTATTTGAAAAAGGGTGAAGTTATTGGCGCATAACTCGATTGTCGATGTAATCGGCGGCACGCCATCCGTATGGCTGGACCGGATGGTCGCGGCGCGTGGGTTGCAGGGGCGGATTTTGGCGAAGCTGGATTATCTGAACCCTGGATTTTCCAAGAAGGATCGCGCCGCGAAAGGGATCATCGAGGCGGCCGAGGTTGATGGAAGTTTGGCACCCGGGCAGACCGTGGTGGAACTGACCAGTGGCAACATGGGCACCGGGCTGGCAATTGTTTGCGGGATCAAGGGTTATCCCTTTGTGGCGGTCATGTCGCGCGGCAACTCGGAAGAGCGCGCGAGGATGATGGCGGCCCTGGGCGCCGAGGTGGTATTGGTCGATCAGACGCCGGGTGGCATTCCGGGCGAGGTTTCAGGGGAAGATCTGGCTCTGGTCGAAGCTGAGGCAGCGCGGATCACAGCCGCGCGCGGTGCCTTTCGCGCGGATCAGTTTCACCACGTTGGCAACGCACAGTCTCATGCAGCCACAACAGCGCCCGAGCTTTGGGCGGACTCGGATCACACGCTGACCGCCTTTGCGGATTTCGCAGGATCGGGCGGGACATTTGCGGGAACCATGCAAGGTCTGCACCAAGCGAATGCTGACATACGTGGTTATCTTGTTGAACCTGAAGGTGCGGCTGCCTTGGCAGGACAGGAGATTTCCCAAGCCGGGCACCCAATTCAGGGCGGTGGCTATGCCATGTTTGATTTGACGTTTCTTCAAGGTGTTTCTGTCAATGGGTATTTGACAGTTTCAGGCGACGAAGCACGGCAGACAACACGCGCTTTGGCGCGGGAAGAGGGGATCTTTGCCGGGTTTTCTGCTGGGGCCAATGTGGCCGCGGCTCTGCGTTTGCTGGAGGGGTCAGAGACCGGGGGCGTGATCGGTGTGGTGATCTGCGACAGCGGGCTAAAGTATCTTTCAACCGATCTCTGGGGCTAGTCGCACTCGACCTTGGTCGGTCAGCAGCCAGCAGTCGCCGTTTTCGAACACAGCGGCGGACAAAGGGCCGCCAAACGCGGCACCAGAGTCCAGATTGACGCGGTTGCCCTTGTGTTCGGCCTGTTTGGCAGGCGTATGTCCGTGCACCACCAACCACGGGTGCGGATCTGGGTAGTTCAGAAAGGTTTGCCTGATCCACACCAGATCGTCTTCGACCTGTTCTGTGAGTGGCACTCCGGGTCGGACACCCGCATGAACGAACAACAGCCCGTCTTGTAGATAGGTCGTTGGCAGATCGTTGAGAAATTCCACATGCTCGGCCGGGATGGCCTTGCGCGCGGCGGTGTGGACGTGATGGATACGGGTGCGTTCGGGGACCTCGACGCCATATGAGGCCAGCGTTTCGATCCCACCCAACCTTTCGTGCAGCCAGTGATAGCCGACCAACAGTTGATTGTCGTTTGCTGGGTAGTCCTGCATGAACATGGCAAACATCCGATCGTGATTGCCCTTGATAGGAAACCAATTCCGCCCTTGCGCTTTGCCACGCACCAACAGGTCCAATACGCCGCGACTGTCCGGGCCGCGATCGGTGTAGTCGCCCAGAAACACGACACGTGCGTCCTTGCCGCCGTCTGCCTCGATCCGCTCCAGTGCGGATTCGAGCATCTCAAGCTGGCCGTGCACGTCGCCAATGGCGTAGATCGGGGTGGTCATGAAGTGCTCCGATTTAAATTGCCGCTGCTTCGTCGTCTCAGGCTGGTCGCGACGGCAATGCCTGCAAGGGTTTGCTTAGCAGAGTAATCATATCACGCAACCAGCGATGAGCAGGCGAATTGTTTGTCCGCTGATGCCACGCCATAACAAGGTCGATCGGCTCGAGAACAATTGGTGGTTGAAACAGATCCAAACCGATGCGCGGAGCCATGTACTGGGCCATCTGGTGTGGCATGAGAGCAATCATATCGCTGTGCGCCACAGCGTTGCCGACACCGGAGAAGGTCGGCAATGTCAGGGCAACGGTGCGACTGCGGCCTGTATCAAGAAGGGCAGCATCACTATATCCATGAAATTTCCCTTCGGGGGAAAACAGTACGTGTTGCGCGGCGCAGAACGCATCCAATGATATCCGGTCCGACTTAACTGCGCCTCTGCCTGACAGCATTGGGTTATTGCGACGCGCGATGACAATGAAGTGGGACTGAAACAAGAACTGACTTTCCACCCATTTGGGAAAGGGCGCTGCGGGCAGCAGTGCCAGGTCTGCGCCGTTGATCAAAGGGTCCGCATATGTTTCGGCAACCACGGCCTGCATCCGTATGCGTACCAAAGGTGCATGTTGCGTCATGTGATCGGCGAGGTGTGGTATCAAGAGCTCGCCAAAAAAGTCGCTGCCTGAACACAGAAAATCATAACCGTCTGTTTTGGGATCAAAGGTCTCAGGCCCTTTCAGCAAGATCTCTGTCTGATCCAGTAGATCAATCAGTGGTTCGCGGAGTGTTTCTGCATACTCGGTTGCAATCAGATTGCGTCCTTGTCGAACAAATAATGGATCATTTAGGGCGTGGCGCAGCCGGGCCAAAGCCGCAGAAACCGCGGGTTGGGATAGGCCTATCTGTTGGCCCGCTCGTGTCGTCGAGCCAGTTTTCAACAGGGCAGCCAAGATACGTAAAAGGTTCAGATCGAAGTTTTTGAAATTCATAGATCAGATAGATATCATATTATCTATCAATTTTCGATATGTAAGGGTGTGAGGCAAGATAACCAAATTCATTAGAAAGAGGGGGAATATTATGCGCGGTTTGGCTTTCTGGTTCATGGCTTTGGCTGTGGTGTCGGCTTTGATTGGTATGATCTGGGGTATTCAGATGTCAGCCACACACGATCACACTCTGGCACCAGCCCATGGGCATCTGAACCTGTTAGGGTGGGTAAGCTGTTCTGTGTTCGCGTTTTATTATACTTTGGTACCTGAGGCGGGCGAAGGACTGTTGCCGCGTCTTCATCTGGGACTGACCGTCGTGATGCTTGGGATTTTGCCGGGAGGGATCTCGTTGGCTATCCTTGATCAGAGCGAAGTTTTAGCCAAATTGGGATCCGTTCTGGCGGTGTTGGCGATGTTGGTGTTCGGCGTGATTTTTCTGCGCAGTTCTCGAGCACGTTCCTTGGTGGAAAGTTGAAACAAAAGACGCCGCCCCGGTGAAAGGGCGGCGCTTTGAGCGTCTTCACAGATGTTCGGGTCGTTAGACGACGTCAAATTCCAGCGGTTTGATCTGGGTGAACAGGCCGGTTTCGGCCAGTTTGGCCCGGGCTTCGGCAGGGACAGGCTCGTCTACATATAGCAGAGCAATGGCTTCTTCACCTGCGCCGGCACGGCCCAGGGTAAAGTTGGCGATGTTCACGCCGTTGTCGCCCATGGCCTGACCCAAGGTGCCGATGATGCCCGGCACATCTTCGTTGGTGGTGTAGAGCATGTGACGGCCGATTTCGGCGTCAATGTTGATGCCTTTGATCTGGATGAAACGCGGCTTGCCATCGCTGAACACGGTGCCACCGATCGAACGCTCGCGTTTGTCGGTGACCACGGTGACTTTGATGTAGCCTTCGAATGCACCCGATTTGTCCTGATTGGTGGTCGAGATCTGGATGCCACGTTCTTTGGCCACAACCGGGGCCGAGACCATGTTCACTTCGGGATTGAATTTTTTCATGATCCCCGCGACCACGGCACAGTTGAGCGCGGCCAGGTTCATTTCGGCTGCAACACCGTCATAGAGGATGTTGATCGCTTTGACCGGCTCGTCGGTCATCTGACCCACAAAAGAGCCCAGGTGACCGGCCAACTTGATCCAGGGGCCCATGACCTTGGCCTCTTCCGCGGTGACAGACGGCATGTTCAGCGCGTTTTCAACGGCACCGGTCAGCAGATAATTCGACATCTGCTCGGCGACCTGCAGGGCGACGTTCTCCTGTGCCTCGGTCGTGGCGGCGCCCAAATGGGGTGTGCAGACCACGTTAGGCAGATTGAAGAGCGCATTGTCCTTAGCCGGTTCGACGGCAAAGACGTCGAATGCAGCGCCAGCAACGTGACCCGATTGCAGCATCTCGGCCAGCGCCTCTTCGTCAACCAGACCACCGCGGGCACAGTTGATGATGCGGACGCCCTTTTTGGTCTTGGCCAGGTTTTCGCGGCTCAGGATGTTGGCGGTGGCGTCGGTGAAGGGCACGTGGAGCGTGATGAAATCGGCGCGGGCCAGCAGATCGTCGAGTTCGACCTTTTCAACGCCCATCTTGTCGGCCTTCTCTTCGCTCAGGAAGGGATCATAGGCGACGACTTTCATTTTCAGGCCACGGGCGCGGTCGCAGACGATGCCGCCGATGTTGCCGGCACCAATGACGCCAAGCGTCTTGTTGGTCAGCTCGGTGCCCATGAATTTGGACTTTTCCCATTTGCCCGCGTGGGTGGATTCGCTGGCCTCAGGAATTTGGCGCGCAACTGAGAACATCATGGCGATGGCGTGTTCGGCGGTGGTGATCATGTTGCCAAAGGGTGTGTTCATCACGATCACACCTTTTTTCGACGCCGCATCCTTGTCGATGTTGTCGGTGCCGATGCCGGCGCGCGCGATGACCTTGAGGTTGTCGGCATTGGCCAGGATCTTTTCGGTCACTTTGGTGGCCGATCGGATGGCCAGGCCGTCATACTGGCCGATCACCTCGGCCAGCTTGTCCTTGTCCTTGCCCAGGTCAGGCTGGAAATCCACGTCGATGCCGCGATCGCGAAAGATCTGGACGGCGGTTTCGGATAGCTTGTCGGATACGAGTACTTTGGGAGCCATATGTTCGGTCCTTTGAATTCGGAGAGACATGTGCCCCGGTTCTGTTCCAGGGCCAATTGTTCATGCTGAAGATCCCCAGGTCACTCCTGGGGCAGGGCGTGTCAGGCCGCTACGCTTTGTGCTTCGATCTCGGCCTCAAACGCCCAGGCCAGCCAAGGCAACATTGCCTGAATGTCCGAGGTTTCGACCGTACCGCCACACCAGATCCGCAGACCGGCGGGCGCGTCGCGATAGGCGCCGATGTCGAGCGCGATGTTCTCGGCCTCGAGCCGTTTGGCGACAGCCTTGGCAAAGGCAGCGCCGTCCTGGATGCGGGCGTCGGTGAATTTCAGGCAAACGCTGGTGTTCGAACGTGTTGCGTCATCCTCGGCCAGGTTGGCGATCCAATCGTTGGCGGCGCAGAAGTCGAACACGGCCTGCGCGTTGGCATCCGCGCGGGCGATCAAACCCTGCAGGCCACCAACCGAGCGGGCCCAGTCAAGAGCGAAGAGGTAATCCTCAACTGCCAGCATCGAGGGCGTGTTGATCGTCGCACCTGTAAAGATACCGTCGATCAGCTTGCCGCCCTTGGTCAGGCGGAAGATTTTTGGCAGCGGCCAAGCGGGCGTGTAGCTTTCGAGACGCTCAACGGCGCGGGGGCTGAGGATCAGCATGCCGTGTGCCGCCTCGCCACCCAGCACTTTTTGCCAGCTGAACGTGGTCACATCCAGCTTGTCCCAAGGCAGGTCCATCGCAAAGGCGGCCGAGGTCGCGTCGCAGATGGTCAGGCCGTCGCGGTCATCGGCGATCCAATCAGCGTTCGGGACACGGACACCTGCTGTGGTACCGTTCCAAGTGAAAACGACGTCGTTGTTGCAATCGACCGAGGCGAGATCAACGATCTGACCGTAGTCGGCGGTTTTCACCTCGGCGTCGATCTTCAGCTGTTTCACAACATCCGTGACCCAGCCCGAGCCAAAGCTTTCCCAGGCCAGCATCTCGACCTTGCGCTGACCCAGTAGCGACCAGAGCGCCATTTCCACGGCACCGGTGTCCGAGGCGGGCACAATGCCGATTTTGTAATCCGCGGGGATGCCCAGAACTTCGCGCGTACCTTCGATCGCGGCCTTCAGCTTGTCCTTGCCAACGGCGGCACGGTGCGAGCGGCCCAGAGCGGCGTCGGCGAGTTTGGAAACATCAAATGTGGGGGGTTTGGCACAGGGGCCAGAGGAAAAACGCGGATTGGCCGGGCGCGCTGCCGGTTGCTGAGTAGCCATTGCTGGTATCCTTACAGATATCTGCCCTTCGTTGGGGAAGGGTGTCCCGCCGACAGAGCTAGGCCGCTGCGGCGCGGCGTGCAAGTCGAAAAGAGGTCTGATTTCGACCCTTCGTCACGTGAAGGCGACGTAAATGACCACTATCGGAAACTCTTGTTCCGAGTATGAGCTGTTGTTCCGGTGTGCGTTATTCGGCGGTTTTGGATTTGCCGATGGCAGTAATTATTATTTATTTCAAAAACTTAAGTGTCTTTAAGTTTGTATACTTCAACCTTCGAGGCGGGCAAAGGCGAAAGAAACCTGATCTCTGGTGCATTTTCTGCACCTGCGGTATGCGAAGGGCAAAGGAGATGCCCCCATGTTTGTCGCCACGCTGCTCACGAATCCTGCTCAACCAAACCTGGACCCGGCTTTGGTCGAGTCCCTGCGCAACGCATGGGGCGGCGGCGACGTGCAGTGGCTCAGCCCGGACGAGGCGGCGGAATTCGCGTTGCCAACGCTGCCCGACAATCAGTGGGGCGTGTGGGCCGATTTGCAAGAAACGGGTGTCGATCTGGTGGTGCAACCCTTGGAAGGGCGGCGCAAGAAGATGCTGCTGGCGGATATGGACAGCACCATGATCCAGCAGGAGTGTATCGACGAGCTGGCCGAGGTGGCGGGCGTCGGCGTGCGCGTCAAAGAGATCACCGCGCGCGCGATGAACGGTGAACTGGATTTCGAAGGGGCTCTGACCGAGCGCGTTGGGTTGCTCAAAGGGCTGGACGAGGGCGTCATTCAGCAGGTTTTGGAAGAACGGATCACATTGATGCCGGGTGGCAAGGCTTTGCTTGCGACGATGAAGGCCAATGGCGGCTATGCCGCATTGGTGTCGGGCGGCTTCACTGCGTTTACGTCCTCGGTTGCGGCGACGCTGGGGTTTGACGAGAACCGGGCCAACACGCTGCTGGTCGCAGACGGTAAGCTGACCGGGGAAGCGGGGCGCCCCATTTTGGGCAAGCAGGCCAAGGTCGAAGCACTGGAACAGATCACCGCGCGTTTGGGCATTTCTGAGCATGAGGTGATTGCTGTCGGAGATGGGGCCAATGATCTGGGCATGCTCAAGCGGGCTGGAACAGGTGTGGCACTACACGCCAAACCGACGGTCGCGGCTGAATGCGAAGTGCGGATCAATCACGGCGATCTGACAGCGCTGCTTTATGTGCAGGGCTATGCGCGCAGTGAATTTATTCTGAGTTGAACGCTACGGCATATCGAGGCTTTACATATTTAACGCATGTGTTAAATGTTAATTATGCCCGATCTCGTTACCGCATTTTCTGCCCTCTCTGATTCCACGCGATTGGGAATCGTCGAACAACTTATGTCTGAGGGCGAATTGCCTGCAGGCGATCTGATCGAAGGGCGCGGCATGTCCGGTGCCGCAATCTCGCGCCATCTGAAGGTGTTACGCCAGGCCGGGCTGATCAAACAGCGCGCCAATGGCCCTCAGCGCCTCTATTCCATCCAACCTGACGGGCTGCGCGCCATCGCGGATTGGACCATTTCGAAACGTGAATTTTGGGAAACCAGCCTGGACCGACTGGAAGCCGCTATTTTAGAGGATGATGAACCATGACCGATCTGCGTCTTGAGCGTGAGTTTCCCGTAAGTCCCGACAAGCTTTATGCTTGGGTGACGAACACCGAAAAGCTGCTGAAATGGTGGGGCCCTGAGGGGCTGCATGTGCCGGTTCATGACTTGGATTTCACACGCCTTGGTCCGTGGTATTCGATCATGCAGAATGAAGAGGGTCAGCAGTACAAGGTCTCGGGCCAGGTGACCCATGTGGATGCTCCCAAGTCGGTTGGCTTCACTTGGGGCTGGCACGATGACGACGACAAACGCGGCGCCGAAAGCCATGTGACGTTCACCATCGTCGAAACCGCATCAGGTGCGCGTCTGTTGATTGATCACCGAGAGCTTGGCGATGACGAGATCAGCGCCAACCACGAAAGCGGCTGGACTTCGTCACTGCGCAAGCTGTCCGCTCAATTGAATTAACGATTGCAACAGGAGGAAATTGAAATGCCACAGTTCGTATTTGCCTATCACGGCGGCGCAAAGCCCGAAACTCAGGAAGAGGGCGAGCGGGTCATGGCAGCCTGGGGGGCCTGGTTCGAACAGATGGGCGAGGCGCTGGAAATACCGGGCGCACCCGTCGGCATGTCCAAAACCGTCAGCGCCAGCGGCGTGGCGGACGATGGCGGGGCCAATCCGATTTCCGGCTATACCGTGATCAAGGCCGACAGCATCGATGCCGCCACCAAAATGGCCAAGGGGTGCCCAATGGTCGTGGATGGCACCGGATCGGTCGAAGTCGCCGAAGTGATGGAGATGTAAGCCCGCGGGCCGGCGATCTAAATGAACCCGGCCGCTGGTTTGATTACACCACAATCCACATTGCGTCGGTTCAGGATCGGCGCGTTCATATACTTTCTGGTTGCCGGGTGATCGGCGTCCAGAACCCCAAGTTCGACCAGAATGGCGGCAATCGCGCATTCGCTGGCGCGGGTTGTGCCATCCGCGATTTTTAGCGCAACGCCCATGCGTTTTTCCGGCAGTATGGCGATGAATACTGCTTCGGCCCCAGTCTTGATGGCAACCTTGCCATTCATCGCCCGCATCAACTCGGTACAGGCACGGCCTTCGCCCGCGACCAGTTCCGGGTGCTTGATCATGGCTGCAGTCAGCTGTTCTGCGGCGGCGCTTTGACGATCCGAACGGTCAGCGGCCGAAGCAAACCAGGCCATTGATCGCGCCAGACCTGTCAGCGAGGTTGCGAAATTGGGTGCCGAGCAGCCATCGATGCCATAACCGGGGCTTGTCTCGCCGGTGGTTTCCTCAAACGCTACCAGGCAGGCCTGCTGCACGGGGTGATCGATGTCGATGTACTCAGCGCCTGCATCCATGTGCTGGTTCAGGGTCAGAAACCCCGCGTGCTTGCCCGAGCAGTTGTTGTGCATCTGGCAGGGCGATGTGTGATCAAGGATCAGGCCATTGCGTGCATCCAGATCAGCGGGTTCCTGGGGGCCGCAACGGAAATCGTCATCCCCCATGCCAAGGTGATCCAACCAGGCCGACACCCGATCCGTGTGGATCGCAGCGCCATTGTGCGAGGCGCAGGCCAACGCCATGTGCTCGCTGTTGAGCCCGTACTTGGCCGCAGCGCCAGAACTGAGCAAGGGGAGCGCCTGAATCATCTTGGCGGACGAGCGGGGATAGATACGGGCGTTCGGATCGCCCCAGCTGCGCACGATTTGGCCGGTGTCGTCACAGATCACCGCGTGACCCAAATGTACGCTCTCCAGAAACGGACCCCGCCAGATTTCGGTCATCGGTACCGGATTTGTCATCGTAAACTCCCCTTTTCTGGGCAGATTCCCGCCAATCACTCTTTCAACCATGGCGAAACCTGCGTTAATGTGTCTATGTCGGCAAACGATGGGTTGCGCAAGACAGACAGGTCTTCAAGCCTGCAGGCGCGCCATGGAATTGAGGTTAAGGACAGTCTAGGAGGCTGGACAAATGGGATCGAAACTTGTCCGCATGATCGCGGGCCTGTGTATGGCGGGCATGACCGTCTCGGCAACCAGCGCATATGCTCAGGCGCAAAGCTCGAACCGGGTTGCAGCCAAAACGGATTGGAGCGTCTTTGTCGAAGACGATCCCACCGAATGCTGGAGCGTCTCGGCCCCGAAGGAGACCGTGAACACTCGTGGCGGCCGCGTCGTGGCCGTACGGCGCAGCGATATCTTGCTGTTTGTGTTCTTCCGGCCGAAGGCCGAGGTTAAAGGTCAAGTGACCTTTACCGGTGGTTATCCCTTTGCGCCGGGGTCGACCGTGAACCTGAACGTTGGCGACACCGAGTTTGAGTTGTTCACCGAAGGCGAGTGGGCCTGGCCTGCGACGGCTGCGGATGATGCCAAGATCATCACGGCCATGAAGCGCGGCGCCCAGGCGATTTTGACCGCACGCTCGGCGCGCGGGACACAGACCAAAGACACATTCTCGCTGTTGGGCTTTACCGCTGCGATCGAAGACGCAGAAAAGCGCTGCACCAAATAAACTGGCATTCCAGTGACCCCGGATGGATCCGGGGTCTGTGTGTTCGCATTGTGGTTCATGATTGCCGCAAATCTGCGCATATCTTGTTTTAACAAACCACAATCCCGTGATCTGCTGAGCGTCTTCGCACAGAACGCTCTGCTGTGATCGACGTTTTGTCCGCATCGGTGCGTGACTAGCTTGTGTCGGAAATTCTGACGAAGGACCGCACTCCATGACCGAGACCACCATTCACACCATCGAAACCGCGCCCGATGCCGCCAAACCCTTGCTCGAAGGGTCGGTCAAGGCCTTTGGTTCGATCCCTAATCTTCACGGCGTGATGGCGACCAGCCCTGCTTTGCTGGAAGCGTACAAAGAGCTGTCGCGCCTGGCGGTGACCACCGGCTTTTCGCCCGAGGAGCGCACAGTGATCTGGATGACGGCCAACGTCGCCAACCACTGCCATTACTGCGTGCCGGCCCATACCGGGATTGCCATGCGCGAAAAGGTGTCGAACGACATCATCGATGCCCTGCGCGATGAAACCCCTCTGGCAGATGCCAAGCTGGAGACCCTGCGCAGCTTCACCCTGGCTTTGCGCGACAACCATGGCCGCCCCTCTGCGGACGATCTGGCCGCCTTCCGGGCTGCGGGCTATGACGACAAGGCGCTGCAGGATCTGCTGGTGATTTTTGCGCAAAAGGTGCTGTCGAACTACACCAACGCGCTGTTTGAGACGCCGGTAGATGGGATGTTCCAGCCCTTTGCGTGGCAGCCCCGCGCGGCGGCAGAGTAATAGTATTCGTCACTTTGATTTGCAGCGGTCGACCTGTCGTATGGCGGGTCGACCGTTTTTGTTTGACCACTCAACTTACGATCGGGCAGCATAACGATATTTGAATGTATGAGGCTCAAGATGACTTTTCTCGAAGCTGTTAAGGCTTGTTTCTCAAAGTACGTAACGTTCTCGGGTAGGGCAGGCCGCCCGGAATATTGGTGGTTCCTGCTGTTTGTAGTGTTGATTTCTGCGGTGCTATCGGTCGTTGACCGCATGCTGTTTGGGGTGAACCCCGAAACACTGGAACAGAGCCGCTTGTTGACCGGCCTCTTTCAGATCGCAACATTCCTGCCTTTGCTTGCGGCAGGATGGCGGCGCATGCACGATGGTGGGTATCCGGGATGGTACCTTTTGCTGCCGATGCTTGTTTCCATGACGACCGTATTGTTCCTGTTTTCGGGCATCATGGCGTTTTCCTTTATGGAAGCGCGTGTCGAGGACCCGGATGTTCTGCGCGGTCCAGCCGCAGCCGTTGGCCTGACCGGGCTGTTCGTGGCCGGAACCGTGCAACTTGCATTGGCCGTGCTCATGATCTGGTGGTTGACCCGCCCATCTCAGCCCGAAACAAACGAATATGGAGCACCTTCATGATCAAGAAGATATGTTTGTTCCTTCTGTGCCTTTACCCTTTGCATTCTGCTGCTGACCCTTCGTTGGAATGCAGCGATGCAGGCTCGCAAGTTGAAATCGGAGCTTGTGTCTCGGAAGCGGCGCAGCGCGTGGAGGCTGCAATGGTGCTCGCGCAAGAGATCGCGATGGCATCGGCGCAGGAATTGGATGAGGTCACGGGACGTGTGGTTGCAGTACCTGCGATGGACGCGGCGCAAGAAGCATGGTCAGCCTATCGCGATGCGCAATGCAACGCTGTGGGGGCTTCTTTCGGTGGAGGTTCGGGCACGGGTATCGCCATTCAATCCTGTAGGATTGAATTGGGGCGGGCCCGGATCACAGAGCTTATGAGCATGGCCCAATAACCGCGCCGCTTTGTTCCGCGAAACCTTTTGATCTTTGCTGGAAATCCTATATAGAGGCGCATCCCGCGACAGAATCCGAGCAAAGCCATGTCTGCCAAAGCGCCGATCACCCAAGACGTCATGACGATCCCCCGCAAATTGCCCGAGGGGCCGATCAACCTTGTTGGTCTGACCCGCGCGCAAATGCGCGAGGTTCTGATCGAAAACGGCACGCCTGAAAAGCAGGCCAAGATGCGGGTCGGGCAGATCTGGCAGTGGATCTATCAGTGGGGCGTTCGCGACTTTGCCGAGATGACCAATCTGGCGAAAACCTACCGTGCGGATCTGGCTGAAAAGTTCGTGATCGAAATCCCCGAGGTCGTCTCGCGTCAGGTGTCCGAGGATGGCACCCGCAAGTATCTGGTGCGGATCGCGGGCGGGCATGAGGTCGAGGTGGTGTACATCCCCGAAGAGGGGCGCGGCACGCTTTGTGTATCGTCTCAGGTGGGCTGCACCCTGACCTGTTCATTCTGTCACACGGGCACGCAAAAGCTGGTGCGCAACCTGACTTCAGCTGAAATCGTTGGTCAGATCATGATGGCGCGTGATGATCTTGAGGAGTGGCCCGTTCCGGGCGAACCCAAGGATGAAACCCGCCTGCTGTCAAACATCGTGCTGATGGGCATGGGCGAGCCGCTGTACAATTTTGACAACGTCCGCGACGCGATGAAGATCGCGATGGACCCCGAAGGCATCTCGCTTTCCCGTAGGCGAATTACGCTGTCGACAAGCGGCGTAGTGCCGGAAATTGCCCGGACGGCTGAGGAAATCGGCTGTCTGCTGGCGATTTCGTTCCACGCGACCACCGACGAGACTCGTGACATTCTGGTGCCCATCAACAAGCGGTGGAAGATCAAGGAACTCTTGCAAGCCTTGGCGGATTACCCCCGCGCCAGCAACTCGGAACGGATCACGTTTGAATACGTGATGCTCGAGGGTGTGAACGACACCAAGGAAGACGCACACCGTCTGATCGAGTTGATCAAGGAATACAACATTCCGGCCAAGATCAACCTGATCCCGTTCAACGAATGGCCGGGTGCGCCATACAAACGTAGCTCTGGAAACCGGATTCACGCGTTCGCGGATATCATCTACAAAGCGGGCTATGCCTCGCCGATCCGCACGCCGCGGGGCGAGGATATCATGGCGGCCTGTGGTCAGCTCAAGTCCGCAACCGAGCGCGCGCGCAAGTCGCGCAAACAGATCGAGGCCGAAGCCGGGCTTTGAAATTCTTGATGAATTTCAACTGATGCGGGGGTAGGGTGCATTCACGTTCTGATGAAATTGAATGTGAGGAATTGATCCCATGTCCCGCCGTATCTTGTCGGCTGTCGCATTGTTGATCGGCAACGCCGTCGGTCTTCTGCTGGCAGTTGCTCTGCTGCCCGGTTTTAAAATCGCGCCGCTGTCGATCATTGTTGTCGTTTTGGTTTTCACAGTTGTTCAGGTGATCGCAGATCCGTTGATCACCAAGATCAGCGAAAAGAATGTTCCGGCGCTCAAAGGGGGGGTGGCGTTGGCCGTGACCTTTGTTGGTCTACTGATCACCGACCTGGTTGCATCCGGCCTGACCGTTGGCGGTGTGTCGAACCTGCTGGCCGCAACTTTGCTGGTTTGGCTGGGCGCCGTGATCGCGGGCGTTCTGATCCCCATGTTCCTGTTCAAGGAACTGCAAGACAGCAAAGCCAAGAAGTAATCGGTCCCAAGGCAGCCCCACAGGCTGCCTTAATCTTTCCCCATTTCTGGTAAATTTCAGCCCCGATCAACAGTCAGTTTCCATTCTGTAAACAAACATAACGATTGAGGATGAAAAAATGGCACAGGCAGATATTGGCGGCACGCTGATCGAAGACGGTATTCTGGATTTGCTCCGTCAGGAGCGCACCAAAGCATTGAGCGCACGGGAATGGAAATTCCGGATTGCGGGCTTTGGCTACGCGATCAAGGACGTGCGCGGCTCGCAGATTGTCACCAAGCTCCCCCAAGGGACAGAACTGGGCGTGCTTCCGGCGCAGTTTGCTTAAACCGACACCACCGCTGGCCCTTCGAGCGCGCCGGTGTTGGTGCCGCCCGTTTCGGGGCGCGTATCGGCCCGCATGTGCATGACGGTCTCGCGCACACGGTTCCAAGTCCCCTCGTCGGGGTAGATCAACACGATCATCCCCTCGGTCGGACCAGTGCGGACCAGGTGACCTGAAGTTGCCCCCATGGCCTTGAGCTGGCTGAGCTTTGACTCGGCGCTTTCGATCAATGCGGCTTCGTCGAGCGTTTCGTCATAACGCCAGGTCGAGACGGTTACATATGCCATTGGCCCCTCCTGTGTGGCTGAGGGGCCCAGTCTAGCACAGATTTACCGATTCCCGGATCAACGCCCAGGAATGTCGGTCCGTGGGGCCGCAACACCCCAGCTTTCGATCATCTCCATCGCCTCTTGCGCGGTGTCGACAAAGCGGAACAGGTTCAGATCCTCCTCCGAGATCGTTCCGGCATCCGCCAGAGCCTCCCAGTTGATCACCTTCTCCCAGAACTCACGACCAAAGAGCAGGAACGGAACCCGGTCCATGCGCCCGGTCTGGATCAGAGTGAGCGCCTCGAACATTTCGTCCATCGTGCCGAAGCCGCCAGGGAAGACGGTGATGGCCCGCGCGCGCATCAGGAAATGCATCTTGCGGATCGCAAAGTAGTGAAAGTTGAAACTCAGGTCAGGCGTGACATAAGCATTCGGAGCCTGTTCGTGCGGCAGCACGATGTTCAGACCGATGGAACAACCACCTGCATCTTCGGCGCCACGGTTGCCCGCCTCCATCACGCCGGGACCGCCGCCGGTGACGATCACGTTCTCACGGCAGCCCGATTGCTTGGATTTCTCGGTCATCAGCCGCGCAAACTCACGTGCCTCGTCATAGTATTCGGACAGGTTTGCCAGCGTTTGCGTCCGCGCGGTGTGCTTCTGCGCAGGTTCAGGAATACGCGCGCCGCCAAACATAACGATGGTCGAGGTGATCTCGCGCTCGCCCATTATCAGTTCCGGTTTCAGCAGTTCCAGTTGCAGACGCACGGGCCGCAGTTCGTCCCGGCACAGGAAATCCTCGTCCGCAAAGGCCAGCTTGTAGGCGGGTGAGCGGGTTTGCGGCGTGTCCGGAACCTCACGCGCGGTCGAGCGGTCGGTGCCCGCGTCGCGGAAGGGGCTCAGGCGGTCTTCTTTCATGGCACGGTGTTCCCTGCTTGCGTGTTTTTTCAACAGCTATAGGGTTCGCACCGGCAACACCAGTGACAGGAACGCGACCATGCAATGGAAATCGGACATCAGGGCAGCAGCGGAGAGAATTGCTGGTCATGTGCAAAAGACACCAGTGATGACGGTGAACGGGTTCGGCCTGGATTTTCCGGTCGAGCTGAAGTTGGAACACACCCAGCACACCGGAAGTTTCAAGGCGCGCGGCGCGTTCAATACCTTGCTCAGCAGTGATGTGCCTGAGGCAGGCGTCGTCGCGGCGTCCGGCGGCAACCATGGCGCGGCGGCGGCCTATGCGGCGCGAGCTTTGGGCTATCCGGCGAAGATCTTTGTGCCCGAGATGGCAGGCCCGTCAAAGATTGCCCTGATCGAAGGAATTGGTGCAGATCTGACCGTGGTGCCGGGTGAGTACGCCAATGCTCTGGCGTTGGCGCAAGCCCATGAAACTGACACTGGCGCGATGCAAATCCATGCCTATGACGCGCCCGCTACGGTGGCTGGTCAAGGGACGTGTTTCGCGGAATGGGATGCGCAGGGACTTGAAGCTGACACCGTGTTGATCGCGGTTGGCGGAGGTGGCTTGATCGCGGGTGCTTTGGCGTGGTTTCAAGGCGCGCGCAAGGTTGTGGCGGTTGAGCCCGAGACTTCATGCGCGCTGAACGCGGCATTGAACGCGGGGGAGCCAGTGGATGTCAGCGTGTCCGGCGTGGCGGCCAATGCGCTTGGTGCGCGTCGGATTGGAGACATCTGTTTTGGTCTCGCGCCGGGGATGCCATCGGTGCTGGTAAGCGATGAGGCAATCACTCAAGCGCAACAGGCGCTTTGGCGGGAACATCGACAGCTGGTCGAGCCTGCGGGGGCGACGGCGCTGGCTGCGCTGATGTCGGGTGCGTATGACCCGGAACCGGACGAGCGGGTCGCTGTGCTGGTCTGTGGCGGCAATATCGCGCCCGATCCGTTGGCTGGCGCATGAAAACGCCGCAAAGGGGCGCGGGCGCGTCGGATTGCGCCTTGGCCCGTTGCCCCTTATAGGCCATGTCAACGTGACGAGAATCTCAGGGAGCCCATCCATGTCGAACGCACAACTCGAAGCCGCCATCGAAGCCGCCTGGGAGGCGCGCGACACGATCACCCCCGCCACCACCGGTGAACAACGCGAAGCTATCGAAGACACGCTGAACGCGCTGGACAGCGGTGCGCTGCGCGTTGCCGAAAAGCTGGACAGCGGCGATTGGCACGTGAATCAGTGGGCGAAAAAGGCGGTTCTGCTGGGCTTTCGCATCAAGGACATGGAGCAGCAGGACGGCGGCCCGCAGGGCAGCGGCTGGTGGGACAAGGTTGACAGCAAATTCAAAGGCTGGGGCGACGAGCAGTGGAAAGCGGCAGGTTTCCGTGCCGTGCCCAACTGTGTTGTCCGCAAATCCGCTTACATCGCGCCTGGCGTGGTTCTGATGCCGTCCTTTGTGAACCTGGGCGCCCACGTGGACGAGGGCACCATGGTTGATACCTGGGCCACTGTTGGATCGTGCGCACAGATCGGCAAGAACGTGCACCTGTCGGGTGGCGTCGGCATCGGTGGCGTTCTGGAGCCGATGCAGGCTGGCCCCACCATCATCGAAGACAACTGCTTTATCGGAGCCCGTTCCGAAGTGGTCGAAGGTTGCATCGTGCGCGAAGGTTCGGTTCTGGGCATGGGCGTGTTCATCGGCCAGTCGACCAAGATCGTTGACCGCGAAACCGGCGAAGTCATGTACGGTGAAGTGCCGCCCTATTCAGTGGTTGTTGCAGGCTCGATGCCGTCCAAGAACAACGTTAACCTCTACTGCGCCGTGATCGTGAAGCGCGTGGACGAAAAGACCCGTTCCAAGACAGGGATCAACGAGTTGCTGCGCGACTGATCCCGACCCAGTTCAAAACTTTTTCAAAAACGGCCGCGACGGAAACCCGTCGCGGTCGCGTTGTATCAGGCATCCGACAAAGGTGGAGGAAACCTGATGATACGTTTGCTGGTTCTGGCCGGGTTGATGACCGTGGCCGTATTTTTGAAGAGTTCCCCTGGGCACACGGCCAATTCGGTCAACATCAGCACCAAGGGTGATCAACGTTGCATCAGTTCAAATGGCACGCCCAACCATACCATCGGCACTTTCCCGAACCGGGGTAACCCACATCGGTTCCGCGCGCAAAAGGTGACATATTGCGTGGATGCCATGCCGCGCGACACAGGCCGTATCACGCATCGGACCAACGCGTCCGGCATTTCATTGACAGGCATTCCGTTTCGGCCCGGTACAGCGGATTTCTATGATGCTTCAAGCCCGCGAGGGTTTTCCCGTGACGGCTCCAGTGGGTGGCGGCTTGAGGGGATGGGGGCTGCGGACATGTTGGGCATGGACCGGCAAAACGCCCATGTGGATCATCGTGGGCTTTATCACTATCACGCTCCGGCCCCTGCCTTGATCGCTTCGCTCAAGGGCACATTGATTGGATATGCGGCAGATGGCTTTCCGATCCACTACGTCGGCGACAGCGTCAAGCCGTCCTGGCAACTGAAGCCTGGCAAACGCCCGACCGCGCCCCATGGCCGGTATGATGGCACCTACGAACAGGATTGGCAGCATGTGGCAGGCAGCGGTAACCTGGACGAATGCAACGGGGCTATCGTCGACGGCAATTATGTCTACTTTGCCACCGACAGCTTTCCGTTTTTCCCAAGGTGCTTTCGTGGCACCGTCAGTCAGGACTTCCTGGGCCGTCCCTAACCCCGAATGAGCGCGCGGGTTTCATAACCACGCAAGGACATCCGAGCCGAGGGGCCGTATCCATAGTCCCCTTTTGTCAGATCGGGCATGAGATTGAGGATCTCGTCCCGGGTCTCTGCGTCGAACGAATCGACCGTCATGTCGCCGGGATGGTAGCTTTCGCTTTCCAACCCGTTGCCTCGAACAACTTCGTGCCGATCGAACAGAAGATGGACATAGGTTATGGGCTGACCATCCGCGCATCGTCTGATGGAACGATCGTTGATCAGATGTTTGGCCTGCACCAACACCTCGGACGAACCAAACATCATCTCGGACATGGCCGTGGTCAACAGAATGCGGTGATTGGGAGAGACGGCAACGGCGTCGTGATCGCCAAGCGCGCCACGTGCAAAGAGGATGGGGGCATCTTTGCCACTGGCGATCCGCTCGGTTTTTCCGATCCACCTCAAAGGTTGATGTCCGTGGTCCCGGGTGTGAACCAGATCTCCAGGTTCCAGATCTTCGACTGGAACGCGCCCGCTGGCCGTGTCGATCAGTGTCCCGGCCACAAAACAGGGTGTTGTCCGGACCGTCACGATTGCCGTATCCGTGTTCCCGGCGCCGTCTTCCACCTGATAGGAGAAGGTGTTCGATCCTTCGTCGCCATCGGACGCAACAGTCAGCGTGCCATCCCCGTTGACCGTGATCTCTTCGCCGCTGTTCAGGGTGATCGTATCGCCCGCCGAGACGGCCTGGCCATTGATCATCGTGATCTTCATCACGCCCGTAGCCTGCGACTGGTCGTTGGCAAGCACGTCGACGGTTGCTTCGCCGTCGCCGTTGATATCGACCTCGTCATTGGTTGCAATCAGCGTGGACTGGATGGAGTCGCCTGCGATCAATAGGTTGGAATCATAGCTTGAATCACCACCATCAGCGATTGCGATCTTGATCGTGTTGACTTCGCCAGGATTCACCGGGGCCTTGACCGTCAACGTGACGGTGAAGCCGTCCATTTCGGTGTTGTAGGTGTCTGCGCTGGCAGCATTGTCGACGTACAGGTTGGCATTCGATGTGTCGTTGATGTTGTTGATCGTGACTTCGCCATCTCCGACCATCAATTCGGCCGGCTGACCGTTGACGAAAATTCCCACGGCGTCGTTGAAGCCGGATCCCACGTATTCAAGGTATTCTTCGGATGCGAAGGTGAATTGCATGGTCAGCGTGCTGCCGTCGGGGACAAAGTCGGCCTCGAACACGGCGGCATCATAGGTCTGCGCTCCGGCCATTTCGGTCAGATCGCTGTCACCCGCACGCCAGTGGCTGGTCGAGGTTCCGGAACTGTCGTTCACGTCCCCCGAGCTGTTGGTGACGTCGTTGGCGCGACCGGTGGACAGGATTACACCAGTGTCCGACGGTGTCAGCGCATCGCTGACGCTGTCGCCGTTGCTGTAGATGCCAGAGGCCGAATTTGCCCCGGTGAAATCGGCGCTAACAATCTGGATACCGTCGCCGAACATGGCCTCGGCCATTTCCATGTCAGTGGCTTGGGTATCAACCGGCAGTTTTGAGGCTTGGGGCATTCCGAACTTCCATACGTCTTTCTTTGACGTAGAAGTACCCAGCCAATTCTTCTGATTCCGTTGTCGGCCAATCGCGATTTTTCTCGCATTTTACACAGCGAACGCCCATTGACCCACCAGTGGGCCGCACGGTATGGCGCGCGCATGGAAAAGAAAAAGAAACCCTCCCGCCAGCAAGTCTATACCCTGTTGGTTCAGATCGGCCGCAAAGAAGGCGATGGACTGCCCGAAGGCGCGACCGGCGCTGCGCTGATGTGTTACGCCAGTGGCGTGGACGAGGCCGAAGCCGTGCGCGAGACAGTTGCCATTCTGAAACAGGCCGATACGGCGCCTTTGGATGTGACCGGATACGGTACGTTGGCGGAACGCGAGGCAGAGGGTCACGACATCAGCGACGAAGAGCGTGAGTTGATGGATCGTGCTCTGGCGGAGAACGCGGTTATCGTGGCTCAGATGACGCCCTTCTTTGACGACGGTACGCACGAAGCCTGATCAGTTTCGGATGCCGAACCACTTGCGATAAAGATCGTCGTAGGTGCCGTTCTCGCGCAGGGCCAACAGTGCCTGGTTGACGTCTTCAACCAAGGGTGAACCGGTGGGGAACGCGATGCCATAGTTTTCCCTCAGGAAGATGGCACCGGTCATGGAGGCGTGTTCCATACCTTCGTGTGAGGCGTAGTAGGACAAGATCGGTGCGTCAAAAACAACAGCGTCCAGATTGGCCTGCTCAAAGGCTTGAATCATCGGATCCAACCCTTCGAAAGCAACATAGTTGAGCTCTCTGCGATCAAGAAACCCGGCGGCCGTGGACCCATCGATTGTACCAACGCGTTGCCCATAAAGGTCGTTGACCGAATTGATCGACCCACTGATCGCCTCGACCGTCATGACCGAGGTGATCCGAGCGGTAAAGACCGACACGATGAACAGGGACGAGATCACCAGGATCACACCAAAGACCCGGCCAAAGGCGGTGCGGGGCACGCGCTCTTCGAAACCGCCGTTTACAACCAGATTGAGCGCCCACCAGAAGGATGGGAACCAGGCCTGATTGGCAGGGCGGTCAAAATAAGGCTGGGCGCGGCGCTCAAAGTACCACATCAACATCCCGCCACACATGAGCATCAGAAAGGCAAGGCCGATGGCGATGAACAGATCAAGTGATAGAAGCGCCGACATAAGGGACGGTGAGCGCGCCTGATCGGCCGACACCATCAGTTGCAACCCGGATTCGAAAATTGGCTGGCTGAAATCCATTCGCGTTTCACGGGCCGCCGTGATCGAGATGTTTGCGATGGCCATATCAGCCGATCCATCCTCGACCGAGGACAGCATGTCTGCGAACTGTTCGAACCGTTGAATCCGGATGTCCCAATTCAGTGCTTCGGCCAGAGCCGCCATCAACTCGATCGAGAATCCTTCCTCTGCTCCGTTCTCGGCATACGAGAACGGCGGACGGGAAACCGTAGAGACCGTCAGGGTCTGTGCAATGGTTGCTTGAGCCCAAAGTGTGAGTGTCAGGCACAAGCCGAGGAGAAGGCCGCGCATATTAACCATCAAGATTTTGCGCGTTCCTAGACAGTTTCGACCGACTGGGCAAGCCCGCCTTTAGGTCAAGCAACCCGACGCTCGGCAAGGATGCGGGCGTCAAAGGCGCGCAAGACCGGGAATTTCGACCTTCCATGGTCAGGCAGACCATGGCGATCCAACTGCCCCAACAGGCTTGCAGCCAAGTGGTCAGGTTTGCGGCGCAGGCGACCGATATAGAGGCTTTGGGCAACAGTTCCTGCTGCCAAGATCGGTTCATTTTCAGGCAAAAGCAGTTGCTGATACATAACGGTAAGTCCACACTTCGCAGGCAGGACCGAGGCTCCTCCGGCCAGATGACGAACCGGGGTGGCAACTGCTTCGTGTCCGAACATGTACTCGACCTCACTGCCCGCCAACACCAAGCGTTGGTCCGGAGCTGTCTGGATGTCCTGTTGCAGGCCAAAATACGGCGCACGCAAATGAAGTGGTTTCGCGGTCCCACGCGCCACCATCGTATGGGTGATCTTGTGCAGCACAGGTACGATTTCACGGTCCGCAGTCAGCACCACATCCCCGCGCTTCAACTTGCTGATCGGCCGGTAACCATCAGGGGTTGCGATTGGCGTGTTTGGAAGAAGAGATGGCATCGGTCCTACTGGTTCAATGTCGTTGCTCAACGCCATGTAAATTACATCCGGAGACACAAAACGATGTTCTCCGGGTTCGAATAGAGCACGAATGTCGCCGACCCTAAGGGGACAGGGGCGCGGCGCATTTGCAACAAACAAGGTGTCCTGGTCGTTCTGTTCTACGGCCAGACGTCCCCAGCGGGCCGGCGCGTCCCAGGAATATGTCAGACGCAGGACGTCCAAGCGCCCCATCTCCGAGGGATTCAAGGCTTTGTGCAGGACCGAGTCCCCTTGAAAGAGGATCAGGATCAGGCCACCACCGGGGATTGCCTGCAGCGACAAGTGAAACGGCCAATCTCCACCTCGCTCATAATGTACCAGCGACCTGGGGCGGCTTGTGGTGGGCAGCCGGGTTTCGATGACAAGAGAACCACGGGTCAACAGATCGTCTTCGCGCGATCCGATCAGAGGCAGGTCTTCGGGATGACGGTCCAGGCCTTGCGGCGCGAAATGGTGGCCGTCGGCATCCGAGAGTGCGATCCAGGTCATGCTCAGGCCACCCTTTGCGCAGACATCAGAACCTGCGCTTCGTACTTGCGCAGGGTACGCCGGGCGGCGGGGCTGTATCCCTCGCCAGTGTTCGGGTCCAGTTCCGGGAAGATGGCGCAGATCTCGTCGACGATGGGCTGCTCGAACAGCTCGGTAGTTTGTGGGCCGGGCAGGAAGCTCTCGGTCGGGAGGCCTTCGGAATAGATGACCTGATGTTGGTCGAACATCAGATGCACATAGGTCACTGCACGCCCTTCGATACGGGTGACCGAATGATCGTTGACCAGATCCTTGGCTGCTACCAGAACCTCACCCTCGCCGAATAGAAGCTCGGCCAGACTGTCACGAACCAGAACTCGGTGCTGTGGTGAGACCAATAGATCTCGATGCGCACCGAAGGTACCGGCGAGAATGCGGATCGGTGCCAGATCCCCTTGGGCCCGCACCGTGCGTCGTCCGATCCAGCGCAAGGGTTGGGGTCCGTGATCCTGGGTGTCGACCAGTTGGCCCAAAGCAAGCCGCTCAACAGGTCTCTCGCCGTCTGGTGTACGGATCATGGTGCCTGACACGAAACAGGGGACTGAACTGACGTTGACGATCCCTGTGTCGTCGTTTGTTCCGTTTGAAACCCCGTAGGTGAAGTTGAAGTCTTCGGTATCTCCATCACCGAAAATCGTGATCGTGCCGTCACCATTCAAAAGGATGGTTTGACCTGTATTCAGCGTCACTGTGTCACCGGCGTTGACCGCCACACCATTGAGATGGGTGATCGTTAGCGTGCTGCCAGTGGTGTTCTGGTCATTGGAAAGAACGTCAATCGTTTGCGATCCATCCGGATGGACGGTTGCGTCGTCCGTGTTCGCGACCAAGGCGGTTTGCACACTGTCTGCGGCAATCAGCAGAGAAGAGTCGTAACTGCTGTCTGAAACATCCGCGATGCCGATGCGAAGATTGTTCTCGATGCCGGGGATGATATCGATCGTCAGTGTCATAGTGACCGTCAGGCCATCCATTTCAGTGTTGTAGTCGTCGTTTGTGTTGTCCAGAAATAGATTTTCGTTGTTGGTCGAATTG
This sequence comes from Falsiruegeria mediterranea M17, assembly GCF_900302455.1. Taxonomy (GTDB): domain Bacteria; phylum Pseudomonadota; class Alphaproteobacteria; order Rhodobacterales; family Rhodobacteraceae; genus Falsiruegeria; species Falsiruegeria mediterranea. The sequence goes on along the minus strand of NZ_ONZG01000001.1, from coordinate 208,551 downwards.
ATGTTTCCCGGGTCCGCATCCCCATCACCAAATTGCGTTTCAACTTGTGCCCCGTTGATCCAGACGCCGACGAAGTCCTGGTAAACCGAGTTCTCAAACTCGGGGTATTCTTCGGATGCGAACACGAATTGAAACGTCATCTGCGTGACGGTCGGATCATCTACAGTGAAACTGATGTCCAGATATGAAGCGTCATAGGTATTTGTACCAGCGGCCGCATTGAAATCGGCATTGTTGTTCTCGCCGGATGTGTTGGTCGATGTGCTGCCCGACCGGTTCGGATCCCCGCCGTTGCGGGTGTAGTGGCTTGCGCGTCCCGTGGACAAGATCACGCCCGAATCTGATGGCGTGGCACCTGGGGCCAGCGCGTCACCGTTCGAGAAGATTGCCGAGGATTGGTTCCATCCCGAATATGAGGCGCCGGTGACAGTTACGCCGTCGCCAAAGATCGTCTCGGCCATTTGAATGGCAGACGCATTTGTTTGATAGTTCAGCTCCGCACCGGTCGCCATATCCTGCCCCAACCCTCAGTCTTCTAGAGGCAGAACACCCGGCCGCAGGGGTTGTCCCCTGTCCATGCAAAACGGGTGGCCGCGGCTGTTCTTTTGACGGCGCGCGGTCGTGTTTAGGTCAGTCTTTTGCGACTGTACTGCTGATTGCCCTGCCTCGGGTCATGTTATTGCTCAAAGGGTTAGCACGGGATTTGCCCACGTGTTAAGCGCATTTCGGCCGAAAGGGGTTGGCAACGCGACCTTTTCGTCACAAGTGTGACCCAACAAAGGCCATGACCCAAGTGAGTGAGACGATGACCCAGACCGACGCCGCCCAACTGACCGCTGACCTGATCCGCTGCCCTTCAGTGACGCCGGACGAGGGCGGGGCACTGGTTTTGCTGGCCGAAAAATTGAGCGCCGCCGGCTTTGAATGCACCCGCGTGGATCGCGGCGCGGTGTCGAACCTTTTTGCCCGTTGGGGCGCCAAGGGCCACACGAGAACCTTCGGGTTCAACGGGCATACGGATGTTGTTCCACTCGGTGATGAAGCGGCCTGGACCATGGCGCCGTTTGGTGCGGATGAGAAAGATGGTTTCATGTACGGACGCGGGGCCACCGACATGAAATCGGGTGTCGCTGCTTTTGCCGCTGCAGCCATCGATTTCGTCACCCAAACCCCGCCTGATGGCGCCGTGATCCTGACCATCACCGGTGACGAAGAAGGCGATGCCATCGACGGCACAACGGCTCTGCTGGATTACATGGATGCTCAAAAAGAGGCGATGTCAGTTTGCCTGGTCGGAGAACCCACCTGTCCCGACACCATGGGGGAGATGATCAAGATCGGGCGGCGCGGGTCGATGACAGCATGGTTCACTGTGACGGGTGTTCAGGGCCACTCCGCCTATCCCCATCGCGCCAAAAACCCGCTGCCAGCATTGGCGCGTCTGATGGACCGGTTGGCGAGCCATGAGTTGGATCAGGGGACCGATCACTTTGATGCATCGACCCTGGCTGTAGTGACCATGGATACCGGCAACCCGGCCACCAATGTAATCCCGGCGCAATGTACCGCCGCGGTGAACATTCGGTTTAACGATACGCACACCGGCGCTGGTCTGACCGACTGGCTGCAAAGCGAGCTCGACCAGGTGGCCGATACGTTCGGTGTCGAGATCGAAATGAAGGTCAAAATCTCGGGCGAAAGCTTTCTGACCCCTCCGGGTGCATTGTCCGATCTGGTGGCGGCCTCGGTCGAGGTGGAAACCGGCGTTAAACCCGAACTGTCGACCACAGGTGGCACGTCGGATGCACGCTTTGTCAAAAACCACTGCCCGGTGGTGGAATTCGGCCTGGTCGGCCGCACCATGCATCAAGTTGATGAACGGGTCGAGGTGGCACAGATCCACCAGCTCAAAGGTATCTACACGCGCATCCTGCGAGACTACTTTGCATGACGCTGAAGATTGAAGTGACTGATGATCGCGACACTTGCTTTGCGTTGCGGCACACGGTCTTTGTCGAGGAGCAGGGCGTTCCGATCGAAGAAGAGATCGATCAGCTTGATAAAGTGGCGACCCATATTCTGGCCACGGCGGACGGCGTGCCGACCGGCGCGGCGCGGATTGTGTTTGATGCAGAGACGGCCAAGATCGGTCGCGTTTGTGTGCTTCCCAAAGGGCGTGGAACCGGCATGGGGGTGGCTTTGATCCAAAAAGGAGTCGAGATCGCGCGGGCCAAACCGGGCGTTACCAAGGTCAAACTGGGCGCGCAGATTCATGCCCTTGGGTTCTATGAAAAGCTGGGGTTTCAGGCCTATGGCCCTGTCTACGACGACGCCGGGATAGACCACCGCGATATGGTGCTGGAGTTGGCATGAGGCGTACGCTTGTCATCATGCTCAAGGAGCCCCGCCCCGGCCGGGTTAAAACGCGCCTGGGGCGTGATATCGGCATGGTTGGCGCGGCTTGGTGGTTTCGCCATCAGATACGCAGCCTGATCCGTCGCCTGCGTGATCCACGCTGGCAGATCGTTCTGGCTGTGGCCCCTGACCGAGAAGGTTTGGAAAGCCGCATCTGGCCCGCTGATCTTCCACGTGCGCCGCAGGGGCGTGGCGATCTGGGGGATCGAATGGGACGTATGCTGCGCGGGATGCCTCCCGGTCCGGTTTGTGTAATCGGAGCGGACATCCCTGATATCACTTGTCCGCGTATTGCTCAGGCTTTCCAAGCGCTTGGATCAAATGAGATGGTGTTTGGTCCGGCCCCGGATGGCGGCTATTGGCTGGTGGGGGCCAAGCGTGCGGCAGCCCTCCCCAACACGCTGTTCAAGGGCGTACGCTGGTCGAGCAAGCATGCCTTGGCTGATACGATGGCCTCTGTTCCCGGTCTCAGGACCGATCTGGTGGATGAGTTGCGTGACGTGGACACCAAGGCGGATTTGTCCCGGCTATGACGTTTTGGTCATGACCTTGTCAAAGGGCCGTGATAGGCCAGAAGTATGACGCGTATTCCCACGAAGGAAGAAATCCTCGACTGGATTTCGGCCAACCCGACCCTCACTTCGAAACGAGACATCGCCAAAGCCTTTGGGATCAAGGGCTCGGACAGGATCGACCTGAAACGGTTGCTCAAAGAGCTTGAGGCCGAGGGCCATCTGGAAAAGCGTAAGCGCAGCTATTCCGATCCGGATCGCCTGCCACCAGTCAGCGTGTTGCAGGTCAAGGCACCCGATGAAAACGGGGATCTTTTTGCCAAGCCGATGGAATGGCATGGCGAGGGGGTCGAGCCTGTGGTGTTGGTCATTCCCCGCGCCTCGGACCCGGCGCTGGGCGAAGGGGATCGCATCCTGGCCCGCCTGACTGTAGTCCACGAAGAAGACCATAATTACGAGGCGCGCCTGATCCGCCGTATCGGAGCGAACCCCAAACGTATCTTGGGTGTGTTCCGCAAGCGAAGCGAAGGTGGGCGGATCGTGCCCATCGATAAATCGGCAGGCACCGAGTGGACAGTGGCCGAGGCCGCTGTACTTGGCGCCAAGGATGGTGAGCTGGTTGAGGCGGAGCAAGCCGGACCCAGAGGCCGCATGGGCCTGCCCAAGGCTCGGATTGTCGAACGGTTGGGTGATCCGTCCGCTCCCAAAGCGGTATCGCTGATCGCGATCCATCAGCACGGCATCCCGGATGATTTCCCCGATCCCGTGATTGCCGAGGCCGACGCCGCAAAACCCATGGGGCTGAGCGGCCGCGAGGACCTGCGCGATCTGCCTTTGTTGACCATCGACCCTTCGGATGCGCGCGATCACGACGACGCTTGTTATGCGCATGCCGATGATGACCCAAAAAACCCGGGCGGGCACATCGTCTGGGTCGCGATTGCGGATGTGGCGGCCTATGTGCGCCCGGGCTCGGCCCTTGACCGTGAGGCGCGCAAGCGCGGCAACTCCAGCTACTTTCCCGACCGTGTCGTGCCGATGTTGCCGGATCGACTGTCGGGCGATCTGTGCTCGTTGCACGAAGGCGTTCCGCGTGCCTGTCTGGCTGTGCGGATGCAGCTTGATGCAGACGGCAACAAACTATCGCACCGCTTTGTGCGCGGGTTGATGCGCTCGGTCGCCTCGCTGCACTATGCCGAGGTGCAGGACGCCATTGACGGCAATCCAAATGACCGAACCGGGCCGCTGCTCGACCCGATCCTGAAACCGCTCTATGCCGCTTACGGTGCTTTGAAGAAGGCGCGTGAGGAGCGGCAGCCGCTTGACCTGGATCTGCCGGAACGCAAGATCGTGCTGGACGACGATGGCACAGTGCAATCGGTGAACTTCCGTGACCGGCTGGATGCGCACCGCCTGATTGAAGAGTTCATGGTGTTGGCCAATGTGGCGGCGGCCGAGACGCTGAATGCCAAGAAATCGCCACTGTTGTTCCGCGTGCACGAAGAGCCTGCGCCTGAGAAGTTGGAGTCGCTGCGCGAGACTGCACAGGCGGCGGGATACAACCTGGCCAAGGGGCAGGTGCTGCAGACCCGTCACCTGAACACGTTGCTGCGAGCAGCAGCGGGCACCGACGATGCAGAGTTGATCAATCTGTCGACCCTGCGGTCGATGGCACAGGCCTATTACTCGCCCGAGAACTTTGGCCATTTCGGCCTGGCTTTGCGGAACTATGCACATTTTACCTCACCCATCCGCCGGTATGCGGACCTGATCGTGCACCGCGCTTTGATCAAGGCGCACGGCTGGGGCGATGATGGGTTGCAGCCCGATGAAATCGACCGGCTGGAAGACACCGCCACCCATATCTCGGACACCGAACGCCGCTCGATGATGGCGGAACGCGACACCACCGATCGTTATCTGGCCGCCTATCTGAGCGAGCGAGTGGGCAACGAATTCTCAGGTCGGATCAGTGGCATGGCCAGGTTCGGGGCCTTTGTGAAGATGGACGAAACCGGGGCTGATGGGCTGGTGCCAGTGCGATCCTTGGGGAGGGAGTTCTTTCATTTTGATCGTGAGGCCGGGACACTGATGGGCTCCGATACGGGGATGGTCCTATCCATCGGTCAGCGGGTCACGGTGCGTCTTGCTCAGGCCACACCCGTCACCGGCGGGCTGGAGTTGGAACTGTTGTCGGTCGAAGACAAGGCTATGCCAAAGCCGGTCAGCCCTGCGGGCCGCACGCAGCGTCGCAAGGCGATCAAGGGCAAGCGCAAGCGGGACAAAATCAAGCGCAAGGTGGAGCGTAAGCGGCGCTAACTCACTTCTTTTGGCGATACGTCAACGCGCGAGCGATGAGCCAGCCGTGGCGCCCCTCGTCGATCTGGTCAGCGTCCTTGAACAGAACGGCCCGCGTGCCCTCGATCCTGTCTGCCTTGGGAAAGGCCATTTCGTAGTCTGGGATCAGGCGGCTTTGGCAATGGACAAACAAGGCGAAACCCCCTGATTTGGGAATGCCCAAACGAATGGTTGATCCTTTGGGTGTCAGATAGGCGGGTTGCCCCCATTTCAGGGTTTCCTCAACCTGTGGCTCATTGGGCAAGTCACCCGCCACGTCAAAGATCAGTTCGCGCAGACGCAACAAGCCTTCACGACGCTCAGATGGGATCGCCGCAAAAGCTGCGGCGACCTGTTCGTTGGCATAGGGTGTCATTTCAAATCAAACGCCTGATCCATTCTTGCGACATAGTCGGTCAGCAACCTGTCATTGGCAATCCGCTGTTGCAGGGATGTTTTGACCGGCGTTGCCGCCATCGCGGCCAGCATCGGAGCGACAGAATAGTCCGCAGAACTCGGCGTGCTGCCCATCAGAAAGGGTGAATGCCACAGAAATGCGGAGATTGCGGTCAGGTCGTTCTCGACCCGCTCCAACCGTTCAGCTTGCGAAAACCGCGATACGCCCTGGATGTCCAACCCGCGCAGAACCGACTTGCGCACCGATTTGGTGATCGGCCCTCGGATCAGACGAGGCACACCGGAAAAGAATGTTTCGCGCAGGACGGGCCAGACTTCGTCGTTGCCCCAGCGGTCCATGACCAATTGAAAATACAGGTGATCCTCGGCCATGCGGATCAGCGCGCGGGACTGGCCCTTTTGTAGATCGCTGAGGCCTTGATCAAAATCTGCTCCGCGTGTCTCCAACCAGCCGCGAATGGCGTCGCTGTCGGGCATCAGCCGCTCTGGTGTGCGCAGCACGGGCAGTTTGCGGTGGGGCATTCTGCGCGGGTCGAGCAAGTCGGACCGCTGCCATTGCTGGCCAGACGCTTCGAGGAGGTAAGCTGCTTTGACGCAAAAGGGACTGCCGCTGAAGAGGCCAAAGGCGGATGGGTAAATGAGAAGGGTCAACATGACTGAACTCCGTGATTTGAATTGAGTCGAACCCTAGAGGTGCTTGATGACAGTTTCTGTCATCAGTGATAGGCAGGATGGAGCCATGTCACGCACCGCCCGCCTGTTCCAATTGATGCAAGCCCTGCGCTCTGGGCCGCAGCCGCGCACCTCGATCCAGTTGGCGCAGGATCTGGGGGTGTCGCCGCGAACGGTACATCGCGACATCGACACTTTGCGGGGATTGGGCGCGGTGATCGATGGTGAGGCCGGGTTTGGCTTTACCTTGATCGAAGACGCGACCCTGCCGCCCTTGGGGTTTTTGGATGATGAACTTGAGGCGTTGGTTCTGGGCCTGCGTGAAGTCGAGTTGATCGGCGATCCGGCCTTGTCCGAAGCGGCCAGTGCGGCCTTGCGCAAACTGCAGGGACGATTACCGCAGCGCCAGTCCCATCGCCTGAGCCACGCTGTGCTCACGGCCACCCGATTTGATCGCCCTCCCAAGCCGGGGATCGAGGTTGCGCGCCTACGTAAGGCGACGTGGGATGAGCAGGCAGTCGAATTCGGATATTCGGACGCCCATGGAGCCGAGACTCATCGTCGGGTGAACCCACTGTCGATTGTCTACATGGACCGAGCCAGCGTTTTGGTCGCCTGGTGTCATCTGAGGCAGGACTTTCGCACCTTTCGCTTGGATCGGATGCGAGAGTTGATCGTGACCGAACAGAGCTTTCGCCCCAATCGGGTGCCGCTGCTGCGTCAGGCCATTGAAGGGCTGCGGGCAGAACGGGCGCGAGCGGAGGATTGCACACCGCCCGAGTGATCCCTTTTGCGAAAGCGGCTTTCACGCTACCCTTGTGCCAGAGCAGACAATCGGGACAACCAAGATGCGTGTATGGCTGAGTGCTGCGGCAGTGACCGCCGCCATGATGCCCGGGGCAAGCACCGGGTCCGAGAACGAAACCGCAGTCAAACTGGCCTCGGCAGAGGTTCTGACCTCGCTGAGACCGCAACTCAGACCTGCGCGCGCGGATGCGATAAAACCCACCGCTGTTGCGTCCGAGGGTGGCTTTCAGAATTGGATCACGGGCTTTGGTCCTCGAGCCGAAGCTGCGGGTATCAAGCGGTCGGTTTGGCAGAAGGCGCTGAGCGGCGTGAGCTATGACGCCGAGGTCATCAAACGCGATCGCAACCAGTCCGAGTTCACCAAGACGGTTTGGGTGTATTTGGACAGTGCAGCCTCGGACCTGCGGGTCAAGAACGGAAAGGCGGCGCTGAAAAAGCGCAACGCCCTGCTGGACCGGATCGAGGCCAAGTATGGCGTCGAGAAAGAGGTCGTGGTGGCGATCTGGGGGCTGGAAAGCGCCTATGGAACGTTCCGGGGTTCCAAGAGTGTGATCCGCTCGCTGGCGACCCTGGCCTACGACGCGCGGCGCAGTGATTTCTTCGAGGAACAGCTGATCGCGGCCCTGCAGATCTTGCAGGCGGGCGATGTGGCCAGCCGAAACATGAATGGCAGTTGGGCGGGGGCGATGGGGCACACGCAGTTCATGCCAACCTCGTTCATGGATTACGCCGTGGATCACTCTGGCGACGGCAAGCGGGATATTTGGTCCGACGATCCGACAGACGCCTTGGCATCCACCGCTGCTTATCTGGCTGCGCATGGCTGGACCAAAGGGCAGCCTTGGGGTGTTGAGGTCACTTTGCCCAAAGGTTTCGACTATACTCTGGCCAATCGCGAGGTCACCAAGAACCCGAAAGAATGGGCCAAGCTTGGGGTGAAGGGTGTGAATGGCACGGCGGTGCGCAACCATGGCGCGGCCTCTATTCTGTTGCCCGGCGGGGCAGGGGGCGTGCCCTTCATGATCTTTGACAACTTCGAAGTTTTGGAGAGCTATAACACCGCCGATGCCTATGTGATCGGGGTGGGGCATCTGAGCGATCGCATTCGCGGCGCCAGCAAGCTGCAAGGCGGTTGGCCGCGTGGGGACCGGGCATTGACCTATGATGAGCGGATTGAGCTGCAGGAGCGTCTGACCGCCAAGGGGTTCGACACGCAAAAGATTGACGCAAAGATTGGCCCGCTGACGATCAATGCTGTCAGGGCCTATCAGGTGGCGAATGGGCTTGTACCGGATGGTTACGCCTCACCCCGCCTGTTGCAGGGCCTGAGATAAAAAAAGAGGGGCGTTGCCCCTCTTGATCCCTTGGATCAATTCACCCCGCCGTATTTTCCAATAGAAGAACGGCGGGGTGATTTTGTTTTAGCCTGGGGACATGCCACGCAGACGTTCCGAACGGCGGCGCAGCAGTTCAACTGTGGTCAGCAGCGCGATCGAGATCACCACGAGGATTGTGGCCACGGCCAGAATGGTCGGCGAGATCTGCTCACGCAGGCCGGTGAACATCTGCCATGGCAGCGTCTTCTGGCTGGCTGAACCAACAAAGAGGACCACAACAACCTCGTCAAACGATGTGATGAAGGCAAAGAGACCGCCCGAGATCACGCCGGGCAGGATCAGCGGCATCTGCACCCGGAAGAAGGTGGTAACCGGATTTGCACCCATGTTTGCAGCCGCGCGAGTCAGTGAACGATCGAAGCCCACCAGTGTCGCCGTCACGGTGATGATCACAAAGGGAATCCCCAGAACCGCGTGCGCCAGAATGACTTTGATGTATCCCACGAAGTTTTTGGAAAGCCCAAGTGTACCTTCCATCCAGTTGCCGATGCTCGAGTAGAAAAAGAACATGCCGGTGGCCGAGATGATCAGCGGCACGATCATCGGTGAAATCATGATGGCCATGATGGCGCGGCGACCGGGAACGTGACTCTGACTCAAGCCGATGGCGGCCAAGGTGCCCAAGCTCACTGAAATGACTGTGGCGATCGGCGCAATGATCAGAGAGTTCTTGAACGACCGCTGCCATTCATTGTTGGTGAAGAAGTCCTGATAATGCTTGAGCGAATAGCCTTCGGCCTCAAACCGGAGCATTTCCGGCGTAAACGTAAAGAAGTCCTGTGAGTTGAAGCTGAGCGGCATGACCACAAGGATTGGAGTGATCAGGAACACAAAGATCGCACCACAGATCACCCGGAAGCCGTAATGCCACAGTACCTGGCCGGGGGTCAGATAGGGCAACAGGCGCTGGCGATAGCGGCCTTCGTACATCCAGTATGTGAACCAATGAAAGAACCAGCCCGCAATTGCACCAAGGATTGCTCCGGGAATGCCACCAAAGACATAGCCCAAGGCAACAAAGACCAGGATCGAAATCCACTTGGCCATCTGCTCGTTCTTGAGCGCAAAGATGTACAGTGCCGCCAGGGCCGTGACGATGGCCGCGCCGATGACGATGCCAAGGAAACCGGAGTTGTTGGCCGTGCCGACGAAGAGCCCCAACAGTCCGCCTGACGCCGCAACTGTTGGCAGCACAAGAGACATTGGTTTGCGCGAGATAGGTGTTAGTGCAGCCATGTCCGTTACCCCAGCTTCACGTTGTCGATGCCCACGATCTTGTCATAGGCCCAGTAGAGGATCAGAACGACCACCAGTAGGATCGTGCCCAATGCGGCCGCAAGGCCCCAGTTCAAAGAGCTCGAGATGTGGTAGGCAATTCGGTTCGAGATGAAGACACCTTTGGTGCCGCCAACGATTTCAGGCGTGATGTAGTAGCCAATCGCCAGAATGAACACGAGGATCGAACCCGCGCCGATGCCGGGGATCGACAGTGGGAAGTAAACGCGCCAGAACGCCGTCCAGTTGGTTGCGCCCATGGATTTCGCCGCACGCAGATAGGTCGGCTGGATGGTCTGCATCACCGAATACATCGGGAGGATCATGAACGGCAGCAGGATGTGGGTCATCGCAATGATCGTGCCGGTTTGGTTGTTGATCATGACCAGTCGGGAGTCATCGGCTACCATGCCCAGCCAGACCAGAACTTCGTTGATGACACCCTGTTGTTGCAGCATGACCTTCCAGGCCGAGGTTCGCACGAGTAGCGATGTCCAGAACGGCAGAAGCACCAGGATCATCAGCACATTTGCAGTTCGCATCGGTAGGTTGGCCAAAATCCAGGCCACCGGATAGCCCAGCAGGATACAAGACCCCGTAATGATCAAGGACATGATCAGCGTGCGGCCAAACAGTTTGACCAGGATCTGTTTGTCCTCAGGCTGTGACTGCGCGCCTTCGGGGGTGCGGCGCATATCTACAGCATTCAGGAAATAGCCGTTGGTGATTGTCGGTGAGTGGGTTTTGATCACGCGCCAAGTTTCAACGTCGCCCCATTTTTTGTCGACGTCGATCAGCTTTTCCTTGAACGGCGCGTCCGCCTCGGGGTCCATCCGCTTGATCTTTCGGCCCGACTTACGAAACAGCGACGACATGCCAGTCTGTTCGTAGTTCAGGCGCGTGCCAAGGCGGGTGTGCCTCTTGGCGTCGATTGCGACGACCATATCGGCGACAAAGGCGGCATAGACGGGTTCATCCGGCAGCTCACCGCTGTCGGCGTTCCAAGCCTGCAACTCTGTCACTGTAAGCGGGAGAGTTTCCACGACAATGCTATTCTCGACCGAACGGGACAGCATCGAAAAGATGGGGATGATGAAAGAAAACAGCACAAAGAGGAGGAGTGGCGCAATAAGCATCAACGCCCTCATCTTTTGCAGTCTCAGCGCGCGGGCCAGGCTTTTCTTTAGCGGCGTGCCGTCAGCGGCAAGCATTGGCCCATCGGAGGTGTTGTCCGTCATGTCTTCCCCGTTGGTCTTGTTTTTATTGGTAAATGTCCAAACGAATGGAGAGGGAAAGGGCCGAACGCGCGGCCCTTTCCGAATTTTGGCCTAGGCGATTATTTCGCCAGCCACGCCTGGAATTTGGCGTCGATGTCGTCGCGGTAGTCAGCCCAGAACTCGTAGTTGTAAAGGAACGTGTTCTGCGCGTTGTTCGGGTCGGTCGGCATGTGCGGTGCCATGTCGATGCCCAGATCGGCGTGCTGACCAACCAGCGGTGCCGACGAAGCACGGGCCGGACCATACGAGATCCACTTGGCCTGATCCGCCAGACGCTGGGTGTCGGTTGCGAAGAAGATGTAGTCCAGAGCCTGCTTCTTGCGCTCGTCGCTCAGACCCGCCGGAATGATCCAGCCGTCCAGATCGAACACCTGAGCGTCCCACAGCATGGCAACCGGCTGCTTCTGCTCTTCGATGACCGAGAACAGGCGACCGTTGTAGGTCGAACCCATGATGACTTCGCCGTCTGCCAGCAGCTGCGGGGTGTCCGCACCGGCCGACCACCAGATCACGTCGTCCTTGATGGTGTCGAGCTTGGCAAGAGCCTTGTCTTGACCTTCGGGAGTGGCCAGAACGTCATAAACGTCATCTTTGGCAACGCCGTCACAGATCAGAGCCCATTCCATGTTGTTGATCGGACGCTTTTCCAGCGAGCGCTTGCCCGGGTATGCATCGGTGTCGAAAACCGCGCAAACGCTGGTGGGGGCAGTGTCGCCAACCAGGTCGGTGCGATAGCCGAAGGTGGTCGAATACACGATCTGCGGGATGAAGCAGTCGGAAACCAGCAGGTCGCCAAAGTCGTCAGCCGCCGAAGTGCCATCAGGCGCAGGTGCCAGCATGGTGTCGGGATCGATTTCCATTGCCAGACCTTCGTCGCACAGACGGATCGCGTCCGCCGCAACAACGTCCACTACGTCCCAGGTCACGTTGCCCGCTTCGTTCATGGCGCGCAGCTTTGCAACCGCTTCGGCCGAGCTGTCGTCGTTGATGATGGTGACACCGGTCTTTTCCGAATAGGGGTCGTGATAGGCGTTCTTTTGCGACTTGGTATACGCGCCACCCCAGGACACGATGGTCATTTCCTGCGCAAATGCAGCAGGCGCCACCAGAGCCGTTGTCACTGCAAGTGCTGTGAGTTTGGTGAATTTCATATTTCTCTCCATTGTTGAACGTATATTTCAGACGGCCCCGATCTGATGTCGGGGTCCGCAAAGGCTTGCGATCAGGCGTCCAGCGCCCGGCAATCTTCGGGCAGCCAACCAATCTCGATCATCGAGCCTGGCTCGTGACGAACCTGATCGGGGGCATTCCGGGTTTTGATGACGAATTCGTCGTTTCCGGCAACACGCAAGCGTGTGCGGAAGATGTCGCCCATATAGATGAACTCCAGCACTTCGGCTTTGATCGTATGGGTGCCTTCTTTCAGGCGGTCCTTGTTGTATTCGACTCGCTCGGGGCGGATCGATACCCGCGTACGGTCGCCCACACCCACGTTGATCGGCTTGGCATCGATCAACTCGCCATCGTCGAGCTTGACCACGGCCACTTCACCGTTGATTTCCTGAACCACACCTTCGAGCGTGTTGTTTTCACCGATGAACTGCGCAACGAAACTGTTTTCAGGCTCTTCATACAGCGTATCGGGCGGCGCCAACTGCTGGATTCGACCATCGTCGAACACGGCAACGCGGTCCGACATGGTCATCGCCTCGGTCTGGTCGTGTGTCACATATACAGTCGTAATACCCAAGCGATGCGCCAGATCGGTGATTTCGAACTGCATCTTTTCCCGCAGCTGCTTGTCGAGCGCGCCAAGCGGTTCATCCATCAGAACCAGTTCAGGTTCAAACACCAATGCGCGCGCCAAGGCGATCCGCTGCTGCTGACCACCCGAAAGTTGTGCCGGGCGGCGGCCGCCAAAGGCGCCCATTTCCACCATGTCCAAAGCGCGCTTTACCTTCTCTTCACGCTCGGACTTGCCGATCTTGCGCACTTCCAGGGGAAAGCTCAGATTTTCGGCAATCGTCATGTGCGGGAACAGGGCATAGTTTTGGAACACCATACCGATGCCGCGCTTGTGCGGCGGAATGTTGTTGATCGATGTGCCGCCCAGACGGATGTCGCCATGTGTAGCGGTTTCGAAACCGGCCAACATCATCAGGCAAGTGGTCTTACCTGAACCCGACGGGCCGAGCATCGTTAGAAACTCGCCTCTTGGCATTGTGAGATTAAGATCTTTGACGACCAGAGTTTCGCCGTCATAACTTTTTTGAACGCGTTCGAATTCTACGAACGCGTCATTGCTGGATGATGCAGTCAACGCCAGCTCCCCGAAGTTTGTTTGCCGCGGTCTGTGCCGCTTTGGATAAAGCTTAAGCGCCGAGTTGGATACAAAGCAACAGAATTACGACGCCCGAGAGACGCTTGCGACCATTTTGGGGGCGGAATCGTCATCCGGGTTGCCAAAAAAAGAGGCGACCACTTGGAATGGTCGCCCCGAGAATCAGATGCTGCAGCTCGTCGAACCTGACGCGGGGTCAGGAAGCAGCCTTCATCATGTCTTTTTCGATGAGTTCCGCATGCGCTTCATCCAGAGATTTGCGAATCCGTTTCATCATCTCGTCAATGTCCGCAGGGGTCAGGATGAGGGGGGGTGAGATGATCATGCGGTCGCCCACATGGCGCATCACCAGATTGTTGGCGAAACAGCGGTCGCGACAGACGTAACCAACGGTGCCCGGCTCGGTTGCGAACTTGGCACGGCTGGCCTTGTCTGGGGTCAGTGCAATCGACGCCATCATGCCGCAAATCTTGGCCTCGCCTACCAGTGGGTGATCCGCCAGAGCTTCCCATTGTTCTTTCAGATAGGGGGCGGCCACGTCGCGGACGTGATCAACGATGCCCTCTTCTTCGAGGATACGCAGGTTTTCCAGTGCGACGGCTGCGGCCACCGGATGACCCGAATAGGTGTAGCCATGGTTGAATTCACCGCCTGCGATCACTTCGGCGACTTCGTCACACACAATCGACCCGCCGATGGGCGCATAGCCCGAGCTGAGGCCCTTGGCGATGGTCATGATGTGAGGTTTGATGCCGACGGTTTGCGAACCAAACCAATCGCCTGTCCGACCAAAGCCGCAGATCACCTCGTCCGCGATCAACAGGATATCATACTTGTCGCAAATACGCTGAACCTCAGGCCAGTAGGTTGCCGGAGGGACAATCACGCCGCCCGCGCCCTGGATGGGCTCACCGATAAAGGCGGCGACGCGGTCTTCGCCCAATTCCAAAATGGCCTTTTCCAGCTCTTGCGCACGAGCAAGACCAAAGTCTTCGGGGGACATATCACCGCCTTCGGCCCACCAGTTGGGCTGGTCGATGTGGTGGATGTCCGGGATCGGCATGCCGCCTTGGGCGTGCATGTGCACCATTCCGCCCAGGCTGCCCGACCCAACGGACGAGCCATGGTAGGCGTTCTTGCGACTGATGATGATATTCTTGTCTGGCTGGCCCTTGTTGGCCCAATAGGTGCGCACCATTCGGATATTGGTGTCGTTGGCTTCAGACCCGCCGGCGGCAAAGAAGACATGGTTCAGGTCACCGGGCGCCAGTTCGGCCAGTTTGTTGGCCAGTGCGATGGCGGGCACGTGGGTGGTCTGGAAGAACGTGTTGTAGTAGGGCAGCTCGCGCATTTGGCGCGCAGCGACTTCGGCCAGCTCGTCCCGACCGTAGCCGATGTTGACGCACCACAGGCCCGCCATGGCATCCAGAATTTCCTCACCCTCGCTGTCGGTCAGGTAGACCCCTTTGGCCCGCGTGATGACGCGTGCGCCTTTTTGGGCCAGTTCACCGTTGGCGGTGAAGGGGTGCATGTGATGGGCGGCATCCAGGGCTTGAAGCTCGGCCGTGGGAAGATGGTTCGTGATCGTAGGCATGATGCGGACTCCTCGCAAAAGGGCTTTGAACGCAGAATATGATCAAATTATCCTAAGTCAATCGGCAAGCTGAGTCACGCGGTGTTTGCCAACATTCCGACCATCAGTTCCATGCCTTGTTCAACGTCCTGTTCCATGGCGCGCCCGGCAGCCTGGGCATCGGCATTGCGCAGGGCGATCAACATGTCCTTGTGCCGGTCGGGCAGGTTTTGCGTTCCAAAACGGCCACATACGACGCGCAGAGAGGGACCGAACCGCAACCACATCCGGTCTGCAAGATCCCGCATGATGGGCGCATCCGCCGCCCCGTACAGGGCCTCGTGAAACGCATGGTTGTGGCGCAAGTAACCGGCAACGTCCCCCACCGAGATGGCGTGATCCAGCGCATTATCAATGGCCTCAAGCGTGTCCACCTGGGCCGATGTGATGCGGATCGCAGCCCTGCGGGCAAGCTCGGATTCGGTTGATTTTCTTACGTAAATCAACTGCTCGACATCATTGGCGGTCAGGACCGGAACGCTCACGCGCCGATTTCCCTGAAAAATCAGTGCCCCGTCCGAGATCAGACGGCGGATCGCTTCGCGCACAGGCGTCATGCCAACACCCAGCGAATCAGTCAGGCCTTGAATGGTCACAGCCTGCCCCGGAGCCATCTCTCCGAACAGAATTTGCGCCTTGAGCGTCTGGTATACCTGCTCGTGTGCCGGGCGTTTTTCGGTTTCCGGGTTTTCAGCCGGTGCCTTATTTTTGATCATATTCAAGGGGATTGACCCAATTTTTCTTACGTTGTTCCGCGCTTGCTTTGGATGAAATCATAAACACTGTTGCCGCAGAAGGCAAAACTTGATCAAATCTAGGCAGGCGGGAGCATACCCGCTGCCACGCAGGGAGACACTCATATGAAATTCAAAACGCTGACGCTGACGGCCGTGATGGCACTCGCGACCTCGGCGGCCTTTGCTGAAGAGGTCCGGGTCTACAACTGGTCCGACTATATCGACGAAGAACTGTTGACCAAGTTCGAAGAAGAAACCGGGATCAATCTGATCTACGACGTGTTCGACAGCAACGAGGTTCTGGAAACCAAAATGCTGGCCGGTGGGTCGGGTTACGACGTCGTGGTCCCGTCTGGCACCTTCCTGCAACGGCAGATTCAAGCTGGGGCGTTCCAGAAGCTGGATATGTCCAAGCTGCCAAACGCCGTTAACCTGTGGGACGTGATCCAGGATCGTACATCCGGCTATGACCCGGAAAATGCCTATTCGATCAACTACATGTGGGGCACAACCGGCCTCGGTGTGAATGTCGGCAAGGTCAAAGAAGTGCTGGGTGATGATGCGCCGATGGGCAGCATGGACCTAGTACTCAAGCCCGAGAACATGGAAAAGCTCGCGTCGTGCGGGGTGCATTTCCTGGACGCGCCGTCGGAAATGATCCCGATGGTGTTGCAGTATCTGGGTGAAGACCCTGACAGCCACGACAAGGACGTGATCGCCAAGGCCGAGCCGATCCTGGCCGCCGTGCGTCCGCATATCCAGAAATTCCACAGCTCGGAATACATCAACGCGCTGGCCAACGGCGACATCTGCGTAGCGGTCGGTTGGTCGGGTGACATCCTGCAAGCCCGTGATCGCGCGGCTGAGGCCGAAAATGGGGTCGAGATTGCCTATAACGCCTTTTCGCAAGGCTCGCTGATGTGGTTCGACCAGATGGCCATTCCTGCGGATGCCCCGAACCCGGATGCAGCGCACAAGTTCCTGAACTTCATCCTGGACGCCGAAAACATGGCGGCGGCATCGAACTATGTCTACTACGCCAACGGCAACAAAGCTTCGCAGCCGCTGTTGGAATCCGATGTGATCGATGATCCTGCGATCTATCCGGATGAGGCGACGATGCAAAACCTGTACATCACTACGCCTTACCCTGCCAAAACCCAGCGGGTTGTGACGCGTCTGTGGACCAAGATCAAATCGGGCACCTGATTTGAAACAGTCAAACGGCCGGGCGCGATTGCCCGGCCGTTTTTTGGTTACACTGCATGACCGTAAATATCGGGACGTATGGGGGATATCGTGAGTTCAACCGTTTTTGAGCCGTGGACAGATCCACAGGCTGAACCGCTGATCCGTTTTCGAAATGTCACCAAAAGGTTCGGATCGTTCACCGCGATCGACGACCTGACTTTGGACATCTACGAAAAAGAATTTTTTGCCCTGCTTGGCCCGTCAGGCTGCGGCAAGACCACGATGATGCGCATGCTGGCGGGGTTCGAAAACCCGACCGAAGGCAGTATCGAGCTGGCCGGTCGGGACATCGCCAACGTCCCCCCCAACAAACGCGCAGTGAACATGATGTTCCAGTCCTATGCGCTGTTTCCGCACCTGAACATCTGGGACAACATCGCCTTTGGCCTGCGTCGCGACAAGATGCCGAAGGTCGACCTAGAGGCGCGGGTCGAAGAAATGCTCAAGCTGACCCGGTTGGAGAAATTCGCGAAGCGCAAGCCGCACCAGATCTCGGGCGGGCAACGCCAGCGGGTGGCCCTTGCGCGGTCATTGGCAAAGGCGCCGAAACTGCTGCTGCTGGACGAACCCTTGGGTGCGCTAGACAAGAAGCTGCGCCAGGACACGCAGTTCGAATTGATGGACATTCAAGAAAAGACCGGCACCACCTTTGTCATCGTGACCCACGACCAGGAAGAGGCGATGACCGTGGCCAGCCGAGTCGCTGTCATGGACGAAGGCCATTTGATGCAGGTGGCCACACCAGACCGGATCTATGAGAACCCAGAGTCAGTATATGTCGCTGACTTCATTGGAGATGTGAACATCATCCAAGGCCGCGCATCCGCTGTTGGCGGCGAAACCTACAGCATCGATTGGGCCGAAGGACAGGGGCAATTGACCGCGACCTCGGCTACCTCTTTCGACAATGGCCAGACTTGCCATTTGGCAATCCGCCCCGAAAAGGTGACCATCACAGCCGACCGACCCGAAGTCGCCGACAACGTGGTGCAAGGCCGGGTGCATGACATCGCCTATCTGGGCAACCTGTCGACCTATCATGTCGAGCTGCCCAACGGCACGATCATCAAGGCGCAGACGGCCAACACCCGCCGTATCTCGCGCCGCAGTTTCACGTGGGAAGACCCGGTCTGGCTGTCGTGGACGGCCACCGCCGGTGTTTTGTTGGCGAACTGATGCGCCGCGCCGTCCTGATCGCCATTCCCTACGCCTGGTTGCTGGCGTTGTTTCTGGTGCCTTTTGGCATCGTCTTGAAAATCTCGCTGAGCGACACGGCCATTGCCATCCCGCCCTATGTCCCAACGCTTGATCTGGCCGAAGGGTGGGCCGGGTTCCGGGCCTTTCTGTCCGAGCTGGATTTTGAAAACTTCGTTTGGCTGACCGAGGACGACCTGTATTGGAAGGCTTATCTGAGCAGCCTCAAGATCGCGCTGATCTCGACGATCTTTACACTGCTGGTCGGATATCCCATGGCCTATGGAATGGCCCGCGCCCCAGAGGAATGGCGCCCGACGCTGATGATGCTGGTCATCTTGCCGTTCTGGACCTCGTTCCTGATCCGGGTTTATGCGTGGATGGGTATCCTAAGCAACGAGGGGTTCCTGAACCAGGCGCTGCTGTGGCTGGGCGTGATTGGCGAACCGCTTGCGCTGCTCAACACCAATACGGCCGTCTACATCGGCATCGTTTACACCTATTTGCCGTTCATGATCCTGCCGATCTATGCCGCGCTCGACCGGCTGGATGGGTCGCTGATCGAGGCTGCCGAGGATCTGGGGTGTTCCCGGTTGCAGGCGTTCTGGCTGGTGACAATTCCGCTGTCGCGTCCGGGGATCATCGCAGGATCGTTCCTGGTCTTCATCCCGGTTCTGGGAGAGTTCGTGATCCCCTCGCTCTTGGGTGGGTCTGGCACGCTGATGATCGGTAAGGTTCTGTGGGAAGAATTCTTCTCGAACCGTGACTGGCCGGTGGCAAGTGCTGTGGCCGTGGTGCTGCTGTTGATCCTGGTGATCCCCATTGTGCTGTTCCAGCGCAACCAGCAAAAACAGGCGGAGGCAGAGCAATGACCAGATTGAGTTGGTTCAATGTCGTCTCGCTGACGCTGGGGTTCGCGTTCCTGTATATCCCGATGCTGATCCTGATCATCTTCAGTTTCAATGAAAGCAAGCTGGTGACCGTCTGGGCCGGGTTTTCGACAAAATGGTATGGCGAGCTGATGCAGAACGAGGCGTTTTTGAACGCTGCCTGGGTCACGGTCAAAGTGGCGGTCATGTCGTCAACCCTGGCGACCGTGCTGGGGACAATGGCGGCTTATGTGATGGTCCGGGGGGGCCGTTTCATGGGGCGCACCCTGTTTTCGGGCATGATCTATGCGCCGCTTGTGATGCCCGAAGTGATCACCGGCCTGTCGCTCTTGCTGTTGTTCATCGGGATCGGATTGGATCGCGGCGTGCTGACCATCGTGCTGGCCCATACGACGTTTTCGATGTGCTATGTCTCGGTGGTGGTATCATCCCGGTTGGTGACTTTTGATCGGTCCCTGGAAGAGGCCGCCCTGGATCTGGGATGTTCCCCGGCCGAGGCGTTTCGCCTTGTGACACTGCCGATCATCGCACCTGCGGTCATCTCTGGTTGGCTTTTGGCCTTCACCCTGTCGTTGGATGACCTGGTGATCGCGTCTTTCACGTCGGGCCCGTCTGCAACCACGCTTCCGATCAAGATCTTTTCGGCCGTGCGCTTGGGTGTCTCACCCGAAATCAACGCGTTGTCGACCATCATGATCGCGATTGTCACGGTTGGCGTGATTACCGCGTCACTGGTCAGCAAACGCGCCATGGTGCGCCAAAAGCAAGAGGAACAAGCTGCGGCTCGGACCACCTGACCGCTAGCACGCGTCGAGCGCCGCCAATTCCAGGTTCAGGGCCTGGGCATAATCGGCGGCGCCACGTTCTTGACGCCACAGACAATAAGCTGCCATGCGCCAATGGAACCAAGGGCACAACTGCGCGTAGCGTTCGACGATTGATCGGTCGGGATACATTGCAAGGAACTGCCGCGTTTCTGCGGGTGTGAGAGGTGCTCCACGGTACAGCAATTGCATCGCGGGCGACAGAAACATCGCCAGATCTTCGCTTGGATCCCCAATCGCCGGGCATTGCCAGTCAATCAGAATCGCCTGCCCGCTGTGCATCAACACGTTCCCCGGAACCGGATCGCCGTGAATCAGCCTGCATTCGGAGAGCGGCGGTACGGTACCTTCGGGTTCGCGGTCATACACAGTGACAAGGGCGTCGGTCTGGCATTCGGACAGGATGGTCGATCCATGGGCTTTCAGGTCCGCGCTACCGTTGCAGCCAACAGGCACATCTGACGGTGACGGGAGCGTATGAAGCCGGTGCAATACCCGCGCAACCGGCGCCGGGTCCGATAGCCAGCAGATGCCTGGCGCGTGGTCATAAAGCACCCAATCCCCGTCATCGAACGGACCACTCGCCAGCAGTTTGGGCGCAATTCCGGTCAGTTCCAGTTCGCGCAGGCACAAGCTTTCCAGCTTTGGGTCATTCCGAAACAAGGGGTTCGGTAAATCGTTGCGGTAAAGCTTCAAAACCGCATGGCGGCGTTGTCCCAAAACCTTCCACACGCGATTCGTGCGCCCACCCAACAACACCTCGAACCGGTCACCGATCTGGGCCAACCCCCGGTCAATCAGGACCGAGATCAGGCCCGGCGGCGGCATTTCATCAAGATCAGACAGCGCGGTGCTCCAGCGGATGGGCTGGATCAACACCAGCGGACTTCAGTACGAGATCCCGCCCATGTTCCGACAGAGGTTATTCCTGCGCGCGCACGGCCGTGACTTTCGAGGCCAAAATCGCCTGTCCGCCCTCCAGGATCAAGGTCACTTCGCCATTCTGAACCTGGGCTTCTATGACATCATTGTACACTGCAGCGGCTTGCTGGCTCAGAACGGTGCCATCCTTGCGACTTTCAACAGCAAAGCTGTAGAGCCCGGACGGGCGCGCGGTGCCCGATTCGTCCAACCCGGTCCATTCAAAGGGGGTGGTGGATACGGGGATGGATTTTCGCTCCACAACGGTTCCTTCGGCATTGCTGACGACCAGAACCGCTTCGGTTGCTTCCGCGTGCAGCGACGGTGAAACGGTGACGGGGTGGCCAGTATAGTTGGCCGGAGCAACGGCTCGCGCCTCTTTGCCGATCCAATTAGACAGTTCGGCAATCGGGTTGCCGCCCAGCTTGTTGACCAGCGCCTCAAGCGTTTGGTTCGTCTTGGTTTGCTGCTCAACCATCGAAAATTGCGCCAGTTGAGCCGCATACTCCGAGGAATCCAAAGGCTCCAGCGGGTCCTGATTCTGTGCTTGAACCGTGAGCATCCGCAGGAAGGTTTCAAAATCCGTCGCAATCTGCGGGGCCTTGCTTGACGAGGACGTGTTGGTGGCCGACGTGTTCGTGCCATTCGACTGTGTGGTTTCGGTGATCATTGTCAAAGCCTCATGTCCACGCCGACCTGTTGGCCTGGGCGATCGGGGTTTTCTTCATTTGGTCCAATTGCGTTGTCTGCCCCGTCCGAAGTGGCCGAAATGACGTTGGATGATGGGGTGTTTTGTGAATCATCGTGCGTAGAACCACCGCCAGAGAAGGCAAGATCAACTCCTTCATAACCCATCTGGCGGAACTCCTCGATCAGTTGGTCAACATGCCGTCGCATCAAATCCAACGTTTCCGGTCGTTCGGCTGTGATTGAAATGGCGACCACCGATTCGCTGGCATTAACGGCCATCTGCACGCGCCCGAGTTCTTCGGGATTCAGCATGATGCCGATCGTTCCCTGGGGTCGCTTTGCCAATTGCTCGGCCAATTGGGCACCAACAGACTGTGCCAGTCCAGGTTTCGAAGCGGCTGGGAATGCGCCGAAAGTAGCGGTTGGCGCGGATGCTGTTGACGCCGCTGCATCTTCGGTTGAAACGGAACTCAAAACCGACGTCGTTTCATCGGCTTTCAAACTTAAGCTCTCAAAATCAATGTCTTTTCGATTCATGCCAATGGTCATCGACGAGGGGGCTTGTACCTGGGGCACTACAGCCGCCCGCGTAACAAATTGTGCTGCAAACGGAGTTTCTGGGTTCGCAACAAGTTTGCCTTCAGGCCGTCCTGGATCGGGTTGAACACCACTGTTTTCAATCTTGAGCTTTGCCGTTTGAACAATGGCCACCGGTTTATCCACAGAGGGTTCTCGGCGAACGTCCACTGCAAAAGTTTGACCTAAGGGAGCGGTCGAATAGCCCTCAGGTTTGGCTGAAGAGAGATCCGTTCGAGTATGTGCCGTATACGAAAGGGCGGGTTCAGATATTGCCTGCACTTTATGCAAGCGGGCATTCTGTCCTTCATTCTTGCTGCCAATGGTTGCAGGGTTGACGCTAGGGCCACCTGTTTTCTGTACCTCGCGTCCGATTTCGTCTGTTTGGCCCGAGATTGTGAACGGCGGGTTCCCATCGACGCGAGTTTCAACTTTGGCTGCGGTCAAGGCTTGCGTGGGCCGATCAGACACCAAGTTTGATTGCGTGGAGAGCGTGGTTGCCTGTTTCACGATGCGGCCAATAGCGGGTGTTTGGGTCGGTTCGGGCCTTGTTTGATGGAAACCAACCAGCGTCGCGTCTGCCGTTTGTTCGGTGTTCCTCATGACGGGCGCTTGGACTGGATCGGGCCTCGTTTTCTGAGAAACAACCTGCGTCGCGTTTGCCTCTCTACCGTTGGTTTCGATGGCGGCTGCCTGAGCCGGGATAGGATTCGTCTGACGTGAAACAACCGATACCGCAGCTGCGTCCTTCGCAACAACTTCAATATCCCGCGTCTGAGGTGCTGGCGGTCTGATCTGATGCGAACCGCCAGGTATCGCAGTGACCTCCTTCGCGAACGGGGCAGTAACGGGCGCCAGGGTTGCGCTTGGTTTCAACTGACGTGCACCATCAGTTGTCGTGGCGGCGTCCTTCACGTTGGATTTAATATCCGATGACTGGATCGGTTCGGGATTCGATTTATGCAAATCAGCTGAAATCGCAGTTGTCTCTTTTCCTCGAAACTCAAAGCTCGACGTCTGTGTTGGCACGTTTCCCTTCTGACGCAGGTCAAAAGGCTCCCCAATTTCCAGTTGTTTTTGGTCGGTCGCAGATGCCGCCACAATTGCACCTGGTGCATCAGTAGACTTGGGCGATTCTTCGGTCGCTCCGCGATGTGGTGGACGCGGATTTGACGCCAATGCGTATTCAACAATATCGCGCGCTTGCCGAGGCAATTGCTCTTCAACCGGAGCTTCTGCACTGATTTGTTTGGTTTCATGCGCGACGGTTTTTAGGTCGTTGTTAGGGTGTTTCTCAAAAGCTCCGTTATCTTCGGACCCTTGAGCCAAAGAACCTTCTGCATCTGTCTCGACGGTTTGATTCAAGCCACCTGAGCCTTGCCGTGAATGTCGCTCTGCGACGGGGTGGGGTATTTTTCCGATGACATCATCAAAGTTTAATTCGGTCGTCTTTTTATCGGCTTTGTCACCCCCTTTGGTGAGGGGGGCAGCAGCAGGCGCAACGGCCTCAGACAGAGAGAGAAGTGACATCCTTTCACACCTCGAAGTTCTTTCGATGACGAACACCCTGCAATCAAACCGGTTACATTTATTTTAACTGGTTTGGTCGCAAGCTCGGAAAATTCGATGCAATTTGAGGACGCACGATGGATCCTTTGTTTCCTTCCGGTCTGCACGTGAACCCGCGATCAGATAAGACCACCGACCATGCGCTTCGTGAGGTCGCGCAAAAACTCGAAGCCACTTTCCTGGCTGAGATGTTGAAATCAGCGGGGCTTGGGAAATCCCGATCCTCGATGGGTGGAGGGGCTGGAGAGGAACAATTCCAGTCGTTTCTCGTACGTCAGCAAGCAGAACAGATTGCAAAGTCCGGCGGGATTGGCCTGTCGGAAACTCTCTTTAATGCACTGAAAGAGGCTCAGAATGAAAAATGAAACACCAACCGAACTGATTGCGGCTCTGGACGAGTTGTTGGACTTGGAGCGGGCGGCATTGGTTGATGGGGAGCTGGAGCGTCTTGGCGTCCTGTTGCCCCAAAAAGAAAAACTGATCGAGCGAATCAACACTCTTGATTCTGTCGAACGAGAGGCCTTGGCAGGTGTGCAAAGCAAAGTGTCGCGAAATCAGTCCCTACTCAATAGCGCGATGGAAGGCATCCAGGCTGTCGCCAATCGGATGGCCGAATTGCGTCGGGTTCGTCGTGGACTTGAAACCTATGATGAAAGCGGTCGCAAGATGCAGCACAACACTCAGGTCAGTAAGCAACTGGAAAAACGCGCTTAGTACGCCGTTGAATAAAATGTGAAAAATCTGGGATTTCGCCTTTAGCACTCCATTAGGACATCCCGGTCAAAGGTGTCCTCGCACCTTGGATGAAGGTGGCGCGATGCCAAGGAACCGGATCTCGCAGTCGTCAGAAAGA
Source organism: Falsiruegeria mediterranea M17 (assembly GCF_900302455.1). GTDB lineage: Bacteria > Pseudomonadota > Alphaproteobacteria > Rhodobacterales > Rhodobacteraceae > Falsiruegeria > Falsiruegeria mediterranea. Next base: position 183,963 of record NZ_ONZG01000001.1, on the reverse strand, counting down.
CGTTTAGGCCGCCACGTTGGCGGAACAACACCGGACGGAAACCGTCCTATGCCTGAAGGAACTTGAATATGACCAGCATTCTGACGAACAACGGCGCAATGGTTGCGCTGCAGACCCTCAAGTCGATCAACAGCGACCTGACCTCGACCCAGAACGCGATCTCGACTGGTAAAGAGGTCGCGATGGCCAAGGACAACTCGGCCATCTGGGCGATTTCCAAGGTTATGGAATCGGACGTGTCCGGTTTCAAAGCCGTGTCCGAGTCGCTCTCTCTGGGTGAATCGACTGTGGCTGTGGCGTCGGCCGGAGCCGAGCAGATCACCAACATCCTGAACGAGATGAAGGAAAAGGTTGTCGCGGCAACTGGTGAGAACGTTGATAACGCCAAGATCACGGCCGATGTCAACGAACTCAAGGCGCAGATCACTTCGATCATCAGCGCGTCGCAGTTCAACGGATCGAATCTGCTCAACACTGCAGGTGGTGACATCACCGTGCTGTCGTCGCTGGATCGTGACGCGGCAGGCGCGGTTACTGCGCAAAACATCACCGTGTCCTCGGTGGATTTTGAAGCCGGTCTCGACCTCACTACTATCGATGTCTCCAGTGCCGCAAACGCTGACGCATCAATCGATGACATGGAGACCTTGATTCAGGCCGCAGTCAACGGGGCGGCCGCCCTTGGTGCTTCGGCAAAGCGCATCAGCGACCAGAACGAGTTTGTAAGCAAAGTGTCGGATGCGATGAAATCCGGTATCGGTTCACTGGTGGATACCGATATGGAGGCTGCGTCGGCACGTCTGAAGGCGCTGCAAACACAGCAGCAGCTGGGTGTGCAGGCTCTCTCGATCGCCAACAGCGCGCCGCAGACCGTTATGTCGCTGTTCCGCTAAAGCAGCCCTGGCCAGGGCTTTCACGGCCCTGGCCAATCTTGTTTCAGGTCTGATCACAGTAAGGATAGAATGTGAACGCGATTTCCGTAGCTCAAAAAGGATATGCCTCGACGTCCGCACCGACGCGCACACCGCGTAGTGTAGAATATGAGGCGGTTGCCCGCATTACCCACCGAATTCGCCTCGCGCAGCAAGAGGGCGAAAAGGGTTTCCCTGCAATGGCCGAGGCGTTGCATGTGAACCGTAAGCTTTGGACCATCTTTGCGGCCGAGGTCGTGGATGCCGACAATACCCTGCCTGCGAAATTGAAAGCGGATCTGTTTTCCTTGGCGGAATTTACCCGTCACTACACCAGCAAGGTGTTGGCACGGCAAGCTCCGGTAGACCCCTTGCTTGAGGTTAACACGGCCATCATGCGTGGCCTGAGGGGTGGGGCATAAAAGAATGAGTGGCTTGGTTTTGAAATTGGCGCCGAAGGAACGGTTGTTGATCAACGGCGCTGTCATCGAAAACGGGGATCGCCGCGGTCGTTTGTCGATCGTCACACCGGATGCCAACATCCTGCGCTTGCGGGATGCCATCCATCCCGAAGATGCAACCACACCTGTTCGGCGTGTTTGCTATGCCGCCCAGTTGGTGCTGTCTGGAGATAGCGACCCGACCGAAGCCCGGATGCCATTGTTGCGCAGGATCGAAGAACTGAGCCAGGTGTTCACGGATCCCGATAGCCGGGCTTCGTTGGCCGAGGCCACAGATGCCCTGGTTCGGGATCATCACTATCGTTGTCTGAAAGCCTTGCGAAGCTTGCTACCGCGAGAGGAACGGCTGCTCGCCGCGCATTCACCATGAGTTTCACAGCTGTTGTTCCGACCACGGGAATTGCAGGGTGGAGCTTCTTGCAGCGCACTTACAACAGCCAGCTGGAAAACTTTTCAACCTCGCAGATGCGTGTCAGGGAGAACCAATATTTTCTGGAAAACATCGGGGACATCACATCCGCAGCCGATCTGGTAGGCAATCGGCGTCTGTTATCGGTCGCCTTGGGGGCCTTTGGGCTGCAGGATGATATCGACAGCAAATTCTTCATTCAAAAAATTCTGCAGGACGGTACGAACAGCGATGACGCCCTGGCCAACCGTCTTGCTGACACACGGTACCAAAAGTTCAGCGAAGCATTTGGGTTTGGACCTGGAGAAGTGCGTAAGACTGGACTGCAGACCAATATGATCGAGGTTGTAAACCGCAACAACCTTGAGGCTTTCGAAGCGTCGGTTGGGGAGCAGGATGGCTCGATGCGTATCGCGCTCTTTGCTCAAAGGGAATTACAAGACCTGGCCAGTCAATCCTTTAGCGATGACGCAAAGTGGTTCAATTTGATGGGGCAGCCGCCGTTGCGACAGATGTTTGAAGTCGCTTTGGGGCTACCGAGCAGCTTTGGGCAGATCAATCTGGACAAGCAGCTCGAAGTGTTTCGCGAGAAACTTCAAGCCGTGACAGGTGATTCCGAATTGACGCAATTCACCGGCTCAGAGGCCTTGGAGCAGATCACCAACCGGTACTTGGCTCGTGCCCAGATAAACGAATTGAGTGCAGGAAGCGATTCATCATCCATTGCTTTGATGTTGCTTCAGACCTGACGGGAAATGGCAGGCCATTGATGTGGTGTTTGGTGCCTTCCAACACGCGATACACCGGAGGGAAAGCCGGAGCCTCCTAGATCGCCAGAAACATATCGTGCCAATCTGCAAACATATCGTGCCATTCGAGAATCTAACGAGCCGAACCACTAGACACCTGAGAATTAGACACGATCTATCGTACATCAGGTTCCCAATCAGTGTTACGTTGAATGTCCAGGCCCTCTCGATACCCGTTCTCAAGGTTTGCTCAAAAACTATGTGCGCATCTCAATGTTCCACAAGAGGTTGCCTTGAAACATGCGGGACTTCCGGCAAACTTCCTGGGCAATAGCAGTTCGGGTTTCTCGGCTGGCCAATTGTTCGCCATGTGGGAGGGCATCATCTCACAGGCTCCTGATTCGGATCTGCTGCAGATGGCACGAGACTCAGCGCGCGGGCCTTTCAACCCTGCCATATTGTCGTTTTCCTGTAGTCCAAACACCGAAGTTGGCTTGCAACGTCTGGGGTTGTTCAAACCTTTGGTTGCGCCGGTGTGTATTAGTGCCAAACGCGAGGATGGCGTTTTGCGCGTGTCGATAAGTTCGGTCGACCCCGGCATCTCATTCCCTTCGAGTTTTGCGACTTTTGAATTGGCATACTTCCTTGAACTTACGCGCGTTCACTCGGCGTGGCCGGTGGTGCCCCTGCGTGCCGGGCTTCCCAGTGTACCCGAGAAACGTGGGCGTCTTCAGGATTTCGTTGGTGTTCACATCGAAAAGACCGACCAGGTCACATTTGACCTGAGCCTGGAGGATGCACATCGGTCATTGATCACCGAGAACGAAGATCTTTGGCCGAGTTTTGAAAAAGGCTTGCGCGCACAAATGTTTGACCGAACAAACCAGATGTCTTTTAGCGCCCGTGTGCGTATGGCGTTGATGGACCTGCTGCCCAGTGGGCAATCCAACGCTTCGGCCATCAGTCGCGAACTCAATGTGTCGAAGCGGAGCCTGTATCGGTACCTGGCTCACGAAGGGCAGAGCTTTCAGGGCATCCTCGACGGGATCCGAACCGAGCTTTCGCTGGAATACCTTCAAGACGACGAATTGAGCGTTGACGAAATTTCGTATCTTTTGGCGTTCAGCGACCCGAATTCATTTTACCGGGCCTTCAAGGGATGGACCGGCTTGACGCCGTTGCAAGCGCGCGCACGTCAGAGGCCGGACCAGATTGGCACGATCTGAATTACATTTGGCACGATTTGTTTTTGGTCAAGCGTCCAGCCGACCCCACGTCAATCTCTCACCGTCAGGCTTTGCGAACGCGTATCGAGCAACTAAGTGAGCGATCGATAACTTTAGCGCCAATATGAAGCGGAGCTTGGCGTCACCGACAGGAGAGAATTGGACAATGACCCTGAACCTCAAGCTGAATGGCCAGACGCATCAGGTCGAAGCAGAACCCGGAACGCCACTACTTTGGGTGATACGGGACGAACTGAAATTGACGGGAACCAAGTTTGGATGCGGTGTCGCATCCTGTGGGGCCTGCACCGTCCATCTGGATGGCGAGCCCGTACGCTCGTGTCAGACTTTCATCGAAGACGTTGAGGACGCAGAAGTGACCACGATTGAAGTGGTCGACCAGAACTCGGTTGGCGCAGCGGTTCAAGCGGCCTGGGCCGAGTTGGACGTTGTGCAATGCGGCTACTGCCAATCGGGGCAGATCATGTCTGCCATTGGCCTGCTGACCGAAAACAGCAAGCCCACGCTGGAAGAGATTGACGACTACATGAGCGGGAACGCCTGCCGTTGTGCAACCTACCAGCGCATTCGCGCAGCAATCGTTCTTGCATCAGAAAAGCTGGAGGCCTGATCATGACCCTGAACACTTCTCGTCGCGGTTTCCTGAAAGGGGCCGCAGCTGCCTCTGCCGTTTTGCTTGTGGGCGCGCGTCCCGATGGCGCATTGGCCGGGGGAGCCTCGCAAGGGGCCAAGTTGAACCCCTTTGTCAAAATCAATGCCGATGGCATGGTGACGGCCATCGTCAAACACTTTGAAAAAGGGCAAGGGCCCGCAACTGGCCTGACCACCCTGATCGCCGAAGAACTGGGCGTCTCGATGGAAGATATCGCCTATGAATTCGCGCCGTCAGATCCAGGCACCTACAACAATCTGCTCTTTGGGCCGGTACAGGGTACGGGTGGTTCGACGGCTTTGGCCAACTCTTACATGCAGTATCGCCAAGCTGGTGCCGCCGCGCGCGAGATGCTGATCCAAGCCGCCGCAAAAGAATGGGGTGTCAAAGCCAGCACACTGGACATTGTGGACGGCCAGGTCACGGATGGAACGAACCAAGCCCCGCTGGCTCAATTTGTTGCGGCGGCTTCGCAGTTGAGTGCGCCCGAAAACCCAAGGCTCAAGGAACCATCAGAATTCCGTTTGATCGGCAATGCCAAGGTGCAGCGCAAGGATACGCCACCCAAAATCAACGGGACGGCAAAATATGCGATGGACCTTCACCTGGACAATCAGATGGTCGCGGTCATCCTGCGTAGTCCACGCAAAGGGGCGTTGGTGACCGGGTTCAATGATGCAGATGCCACAGGGATCAAGGGCTACATCCGCTCGGCCGTGTTGCCGAACAAGGCGGGCGTTGCGGTCTATGCCGAACACACCTGGGCGGCATTTCAGGCGCGCGAGGCGTTGAGCGTCGAGTGGGACAATTCGAACGCGGAAATGCGCAGCTCGGATCAGATCCGCGAGCAGTTGATTGCAGCCGTCAATGCGGACCCGACCTATGAGCTGACCGAAACCTCGGCCGCCAAGGCGCAATTATCGATGGATGGCGCTGCTACGGTTTTGGAGGAAACGTTCTACTTCCCGCTGCTCGCTCATGCCCCGATGGAGCCGCTGACCTGCACGATCGAAGCAGCAGCAGAAGGTGGCGTGATTCTGCACGACGGATGCCAATTCCCGACAGTCCCACATGGAGCGTTGTCGCAGATCTTGGGTCTGCCGATGGACAAGGTGCAGATCAATACGATGTTTGCGGGCGGATCCTTTGGTCGCCGGGCAACTCCGGTTGCGGATTACCAGGTCGAGGCCGCTCTGGCCTTTGCCCTCACCGATCGGTCGCGTCCGGTAAAGCTTGTGTGGTCGCGTGAGGATGACATCACCGGGGGCTTCTATCGTCCGGCAGTGGCGCATCGAGTGCGGGTCGGACTGAACGCGGATGGCGACATCATGGGTTGGGATCACCGGATTGCGGCGCAATCCATCATGAAGGGCACCCCGTTCGAGGCGATGGCTGTTCACAACGGTGTTGATCACTCGTCGGTCGAGGGCGTCACACAGTCGCCCTATGTTATTCCGCAACAACACATTGGTCTTACGGATGTTGCGCCGGCAACGACTGTGTTGTGGTGGCGTTCGGTTGGACACACCCACACCGCATATGTGATGGAAAGCATGATGGATGCTGCCGCCAAGGCCGCGGGCCGTGATCCGGTGGAATTCCGGCTGTCTTATCTGACCGGCGACGGCGCCGATCAAAAACGTATGGCGGACGTTTTGAAACTGGCCGCCGAGAAAGGCAACTGGGGTGCAGCACCGGAAGGGCGCGACCAAGGCATCGCTGTGCACAAATCGTTCAACTCCTACGTGGCCGAAGTGGTCGAGATTTCGCGGGATGAGGACGACTATGTGAAGGTCGAGAAAGTGACCTGTGCCGTCGATTGTGGTGTCGCGGTCAACCCGGATGTGATCAAGGCGCAGATGGAGGGGGGCATTGGCTATGGCATTGGCCACGTCATGCGGGATGAAATTACCCTGACCGAAGGTGTCGTGGATCAGTCCAATTTCCCCGACTACGAGCCCATGAGGATCGGTGACATTGGCGCCATCGATGTTCACATCGTGGCCTCGAATGAGGCGCCGACCGGAGTGGGCGAGCCCGGCACTCCGCCTTCGGCTCCTGCCTTGGCCAATGCGATTGCGGTCAGCGGCCCGCGTGTCACGGCGCTGCCGATGATCAACAACGGTGTCGACTTTGTCTAAGTGAAAAAAGCGCCCGCCTCGATATGGGGCGGGCGTTTGCGTTAGGCAGACCGTACTGCGAAACACGCCACGGGCTGAGAGACATTGTGCAAGTGAACCTCGCCCAAGGGGTCGCAATCACCACACGCGGTCAGGATATCCTTGCTGACAACAATGCGGTGCCCAACGGTTTTACCATAATCCCCCAGTCGCGCCGCGACATTTGCCGCATGTCCGATCACCGTGAAATCCAGCCGCTCGCGCGAGCCGATGTTGCCATAGGTAACGCGCCCGAACGACAGGCCAATCGAACAGTCCAGGCTTTCGTCGGGGCATTCGATTTCCGGCACCCTCTGCACAATCTCGTTTGCGCTGTTGAGAGCATTGGTCCGCGCGGCCATGTCGTCGTTGCCGGCTGGAAAGACAGCCAGAACAGCATCACCAATGAATTTGAGCACCTCGCCACCGTTCTCGTGCACGATGTCCGAGATCGTCTCGAAGAATTCATTCAACAGCACGATGTAACGATCCCGGCCCAGTCGTTCCTCAAGGCGGGTGGAGCCGCGCAGATCGCAGAACATGATCGCCGCATCAATCTCGTCCCCGTCGCCACGGCGGATATCGCCACCCAGCACCCGCGCGCCCGAGCGTTTGCCTACATAGGTCTCTAGCAAGGATTGCGCGTTCTCACGCTGCATGAAGACCTCATAGAACCGCGCGAAAACAACTGCGCATTCAAAGATCAGACCAAGGTTGGCGGTGGTGAACCCGTCAGGATGATCGCTGGTGAGTGTCAAAACATTGGTACGCCCGTCCGAGAATGGCAGCGGCATGGCCACGTAATCCGTGGCGCCTTTGGCGCGCAGGTCTTCCATGATCGGAAAGCTGTTTTCGGGGTGGTCGTCATTCAGCCGCTGGCGCACACCGCCCAACCCATTCGACACATGGCGCAGCGGGCTGTTGGTGAACGCGGGGTGGTCGTGGATTTCGTAGGTCGGGGCAAAGGTCGAAATCTCGTCCTCGCCTTTTTCCCAGATGTAGTGCTTGCCCGCGATCAGGGGATGCAGCGACCAGACCAGCACGCCCAAGCGGGACACAGCGATGCCCTGTTCGGTCATCTTATCGGCCAGGGCGCGGGTGAAATCCTGGGGTGTGTCCAACGTCCAGGTCCCGCGCAACAGCCAGTCGATCATGGGACCGCTGATATTGCCATCACTGGTCGAGCGCAGGACGTTTTCACCCAGATCGATGTGGGTGTAGCCTTGCTGGGTAAACCCGATGTGCCCTTCGATCCCCTCGCTTTCGGGTAGAGCGTTCTCATAGGCCCAGACGGAATTCGACAGCCGTTCGCCGTCGATCTGCATGTCCCGATAAGTGGCTGTTCCCTTGAAGGGGCAAAAGGTCTGCAAGTCGGTCGCATCGCTCAGGTCGACGAGTACATCGTCCTTGGGGAAATAAATCGTGGGTGGCAGGCGCGTTTCGTACATGACTTTGGCTCGCTCGCTGGAGGCCAATTTCTTTCCATTGCGAAACACCTCGACTCGGCCCGCTAGCGGCTCAATATCGATGGAATACCCCTGGACCTGCGGGGACGTGTGGACGTTCATTGGACGACAAGCCTCCGTCTATCTTGCGCAGATGCCTATAAGGATGGGGCGTATGGCGGCGCATTCCAAGAGGGGCGCGCAAATTTGGCCAATTGGCTTACCCGGTTTCAGAAGGCATTCTGGAACGAGCTGATGAGAGGTCGAAATGGTTCGTGTTTTTTGGGTGGTTCTGGTTTTCTGCGCGGTTCCTGCCTGGGGGCAGGGGCAAAAACCATTGACGCGGGACGAATGCATCTGTGTGGCCGCCTGTGCTTTTCAGGGAAAACCAATCAATCCTCCGGGGGCGGCGCAATGTCCGCCGATTCATGATGAGTTGATCTACGACAACATGGCGAGATGCGCCTGTAGTGCGCCAACGCAATCGACCCGGCAAACAAAACAAGATCAGCAACGCACATCCCCAAACCACTGAGCCTTGGTAAGGTTTGTTCAGATTGGCGGGGTGCTCCCGCCGGTCGTCGATGTTTCTGACGAAACACCTCCTCCCGTTGGGCAGAAAGAAATCATGCGCCTCGCTACGCTCGGCAGTTGGCGCGTGATGCAACGGCCCATGCCGTCAAACCATCTGGATCACGTCCTTTTCAATGGCCAACATATAGCCTCGCCGGGCGATGTTCTTGACCAGCAACTCGCTCACCATTTGATTGCCCAACGTGTCGCGCAGCCGTTTGATCCGGGTCGCGCCTGCTGCCTCTTCGCAGTCGGACGCGTCCTTGCCCGAAATAATCGCCTCGATCTGAGATCCTGAAAGCACGTCATCATCCATGCGCGCCTCGGCCAAGACGGATAGTGTTTCGATCGCGGCTGGGGTCAGTTTGAAATCCATGTTGTTGAGATAGACGGTGTTCTCTTCGCGGCTGATCAGCAGCGACGTGACCTGAATGCCCGATCGCTCGATCTGGGCCATGCGGCGGTTCATGGTGACCAGCATCACCAGAAACGCCAGGGCGGCGATCATCATCGCGCTGGCAAAGACCAGCAGCACAAAGATCACCATGCGATAACTGGTCAGCGTGTCGGCAAAGGCCGTGCCGGATTGCGCCAGGATCTCGAGCAGTTTGATTTCGGCCTGGGTGGTCAGGTCGTTTTCGATGAACACCTGCTCCACCCGTGCGTTGAACGCGTTGGCGTCGGGCAGGGTCAGGATCAAAAAGACGGCTGCGGTCGCGAGGATGACGACAATTGCAGCAATCCCAATCCCGACAAGCCGTGTGCCGGACCGGCGCGTGTCAGAAACGGAGATAGTAGGGTCCGGCATCCGCTTTCCTTTCCTGCAGGCCCTCGGGGCCGAAAACCGAGATGACGTTCAGCAAGGTCCAACCAGCCGCCTGCAACCGTGCGGAAATCTCGGTGCTGGCCTGTCCCGCGGAACAGGACGTGACCTGGATCACGCCATAGTGCAGACGCAAAGGGCTGTCCTGTTTGGCCTTGTAATCGGCATAGCAGTCAGCCGCAGCAAGGCCCGGAGAGGCTGCAATCAGGGCGGCCAGTCCTACGATTTTCAAGATCTGTTTCATGGCTCTTATCCTGCGCGCTTGGGCGCGGTTATTCAATAACCACAGGGCTTTGAGGGGCCAGTTATTCGATAACAAGGCGGCGATATTGCCTGTCTGAGCGATGAGCGCCCAGTGTCGGGGCATCCAAGACGCCCAACCTTGTGGGCCACCTCAAGACCTCGAAAGGAAATCACCTATGCACCGCAAGTTTATCGCACTTATCGTTGCCACCGCCGTTGCAATCACCGGTTTGTCTGCCGCCCCTGCTCGGGCGGGTGATGCAGAAAAGATCCTGGGCGGGCTGGCGGCCATCGCTTTGTTTGGCGCCGCCGTGCACCATTATGACAAAAAGAAAAAGCGTGAGCGGGTAGCGCGCCAGCACAACCATTATCAGCCGGTCACCCCACGTCCGCTGCCGCCACGCATTTCGCGGTATGACCTGCCATCGCAGTGTCTGAAACAGATGCGCGGTTATCCCGGCAACCAGCCTTTGCTGAAACCCAACTGCTTGCAGAAGCATTATCGCCATGCAAACAGCCTGCCGCAGATGTGCCGCATCTCCTTCTGGAACGGCAAACGCAACAAACAAGCCTATGAGCCGCGCTGCCTGCGCCAACAGGGCTACCGTGTGTTGCACAACCAATACTGAACCTAAGTCGAGCAGGGAGAGCGTCGGGAAACGGCGTCAGGAGGAGGGAGGGCAACCTCTCTCCTCCTTTTGTCTTGCGTTTGCGGCATGGACAGGCTTTGCCAGTGCTCATGATACAGCCAGATTATGAGATGGAACGGGCACTGCACGCCCAAGGGTTTCTGCGGATTGCGGGTGTGGATGAGGTCGGGCGTGGCCCGCTGGCCGGGCCGGTGACGGCGGCGGCGGTGATACTGAACCCCGGTGACATCCCTGAGGGGTTGAATGACTCCAAAAAGCTGACGGCCAAGAAACGCGAAGTGTTAGAGACTGCAATCCATGCGCAGGCCGAGGTGTCCATCGCCCATGCCACCGTCGAAGAAATTGATCGAATCAACATCCTCAAAGCTTCGCATCTGGCGATGGAGCGAGCGGTGTCGGGGCTGAATCCGCCGCCAGATTATCTGCTGATTGATGGAAATCTGATTCCCCAGGGCCTGCGGACTCGATCCGAGGCTGTGGTCAAGGGCGACGGGCGATCCGTGTCCATTGCGGCGGCTTCAATTGTGGCCAAAATATGTCGAGATCGTGTCATGGTGGATTTGGCGCAACAGCATCCCGGTTATGGATGGGAAACCAACGCGGGATATCCGTCAAAAAAGCACCGCGATGCGCTTCTAAACCTTGGCGTGACCCCACATCATAGACGTTCGTTCAAACCGGTACACAATATCTTGTATCAAGAGTAAATCATAACCTCATGATTCAAAAAAGAAATTGACCCGGAATCCGGTTTGACTCATCTTTAGGTTAACCAAATGAGCGCAAAAATGCGCCGTGGAACCTGAGGCAGAACATGACGACAACCAAAGTAAAGGGCGCAGCTGCGCTCCCTCTAAACACGATTCTATCTGGTGACTGCATCGAGATGATGAACAGTCTGCCGGAGGCGTCCGTTGATCTGATTTTTGCCGATCCCCCATATAACTTGCAGCTCAAAGGTCAGCTGCACCGCCCGGACAACAGCCAGGTGGATGCGGTTGATGACCATTGGGATCAGTTTTCGAGTTTTGCCGTTTACGATCAATTTACCCGCGACTGGCTGAAAGCCGCGCGGCGTCTGCTCAAGCCCAATGGGGCGATCTGGGTGATTGGCTCGTACCACAATATCTTCCGCGTGGGCTCGGCCCTGCAGGACGCAGGATACTGGATCCTGAACGACGTGGTCTGGCGCAAGTCGAACCCGATGCCGAACTTCCGTGGCAAGCGTTTCACCAACGCCCATGAGACGATGATCTGGGCCTCGAAGGAAGAAGGCGCGAAATACACTTTCAATTATGAGGCGCTCAAGGCGCTGAACGAAGGCATCCAGATGCGCAGCGATTGGGTCATGCCGATCTGTACAGGTCATGAGCGGCTCAAGGACGAAAACGGCGACAAGGCGCACCCGACGCAAAAGCCCGAAGCTCTGCTGCACCGCATTCTGGTCGGTTCGACCAAGCCGGGTGATGTGGTTTTGGATCCGTTCTTTGGCACCGGCACCACCGGTGCTGTGGCCAAGATGCTGGGACGTGAATTCATTGGCATCGAGCGGGAAGAAGCCTACCGCAAGGTGGCGCAGAAGCGAATTTCCAAGGTCCGCAAATTCGACCGTGAAGCGCTGGAAGTCAGCGCGTCGAAACGCGCCGAGCCGCGCGTTCCCTTCGGCCAGTTGGTCGAGCGCGGCATGCTGCGCCCGGGCGAAGAGCTCTATTCCATGAACCAGCGCCACAAGGCCAAGGTGCGCGCCGACGGCACGCTCATCGGCGACAATATCAAAGGGTCGATCCATCAGGTGGGCGCGCATTTGGAAAATGCACCCTCTTGCAACGGCTGGACCTATTGGTGCTTCAAGCGCGACGGCAAGACAGTTCCGATCGACGTTCTGCGCCAGCAGATCCGGTCCGAGATGCAGAACTAATCCAACAATAGATCAAGAATACCGCCGGTGCCTGTGGCCTGACACATGGCACTACACCTTGCCCCGCCGAGATCGGCGGGGTTTTTTCTTTTTGTCGCAGGGGGTTTCGGGCGTTAGGTTGCCTTCCTATCTCTGTCCCGGACACGAGGGAAACATGTCATGACCGAAACCGCCGCCCCGTCACCGCGCCGCGAAAGGTTTTTCTTCACCCAGCCAGACGTTCCCGAAGAGGTGAACGAATACACGCAAGCGGTTCTGGAGAACCACAAACGCGAAGGGCTGGAGTTGGCCGTGCGGGCCCGTTGGATCGCGATGGCGATCATTGCGGTGTTCCTGGTTTTCATAAACCCAGCTTGGGACGTGGTCTATTATCACTTCATTCTTGCCTTGGTGGCCCTGAACGGATGGTTCATCCGCCGTGCAGGTCGGGTTGGGCAGTCGAGCCTCGAGCTGTTTTTGCTGTTCATGGATTTGCTGATCATGACGTTGGGGATGCTGATACCCAACCCCTTCAGCGAAGATGTGCGCCCCTTGGCGATGCAGTATCAGTTTGGCAATTTTCAGTACTTCTTCTTGATCCTGGCTGGTGGCACGCTGGCTTATTCATGGCGCACAGTGATCGCGATTGGAACTTGGACGGCGGGAATGTGGACGCTGGGCTGGATTGCGCTTTGGTGGTTTGCCACGCCGATTCCGGGGCTGACGGATCAAGTGACACAGGCCTTTGCGAGATATCCGGATGTGGCCGAATTCATGAACCCCGACAGCGTGATGCCCAGCCTTCGTATTCAAGAGGCGGTGGTGTTCATGATCGTGGCGGTGACATTGGCGTTTTCTGTCCGGCGCTTCAACCGACTGCTATTGAGCAATGCAAGTCTGGAGCGCGAGCGAGCGAACTTGTCGCGGTACTTCTCGCCCAATGTGGTGGACCAGCTGAGCCAGAACGACGAACCACTAAAGCAAGTGCGTAACGAAAACATCGCGGTTCTGTTTATCGACATAGTGGGCTTCACCAAGTTTGCTGCCGACCGCGACCCCTATTCGGTGATCGAACTGCTACGCGGATTCCATTCGCGGATGGAGGCCGAAGTGTTCCGCCACAATGGCACGCTCGACAAATACCTGGGCGACGGTTTGATGGCGACCTTTGGCACACCGATATCCGGGGAGCATGATGCATCCAATGCCATGGCCTGTGCCCGGTCGATGGTGCAAGTGCTGGAACAATGGAACGCGGAGCGCAAACGCGCTGGTGAGCCCGAAATTCAAGCCGGGATCGGGGTGCATTTTGGGCCCGCCCTTTTGGGTGATATTGGCGCGAACCGGCTGGAGTACGCGGTGATCGGCAATGCGGTGAACGTGGCGGCGAAGCTTGAAGGTCTGACCCGTGACTTTGGCGTCAAGCTGGTGGTCAGCAGCGATCTGCGGGATCAAGTCATCCGCGAGCACATCGCCGGGTTGGAGTGTCTGGAAGGGTTGGAGCTGCACTCGGACCAAGGCGTGCGCGGTGTGGATGGTCGTATGGATGTCTGGACCCTGTGACGGGGCTGCTCCCGCCCATCGTTGACACCTGCGGCGTCGCCTCTTGTTGGGCCGGGCAGCGCACCTGCGGTGCGCTGCGGCCGCATTCCCTTTTCAGCGGGGCATTGGGTGGCGGGCTTTGTTGTAATCCAGCCAATCCGTGATCTCGGGGTAGTAGTGCCGCCGCCAACTGCGAACACGCGGGTTCATAACGCGGCGCCAGAGCGGCGGGATCATCGCCGCCACGGTCATCACGGGATAGCCATAGGGCAGTTGCGGCGCGTCTTCTTCTGTGTGGTTTTGCAGCAGCGGAAAGCGGCGGTCGGGTTTGTAGTGGTGGTCTGAATGCCGCTGCAGATTGATCAGAAGCCAATTCGACGCCTTATGTGCTGCATTCCAGGAATGGCGCGGCTGGACCGTCTCGTATTTGCCATCGCCCAGGTGTTTGCGCGTCAGACCGTAGTGTTCGACGTAGTTGACCAGTTCCAACTGCCAAACTGCGACCCCGGCTTGCACCAGAAACAAGAGGACACCACCAAGACCACCCAGCATGAAAGCCAGCAGGATCATCCCGGTTTGCATCGCCCAATAGCGGAAGAAGGGGTTGCGCAGGCTTGTCCAAGGTAGGCCTTTCCGCGCGAGCATGTCCTTTTCCGCCTTGAACGCGCTGCGCAGGCATTGGATCAGGACGCGGGGGTAGAACCGATGGAACCCCTCGTTGTAACGGGCGGTCACCGGATCACGCGGGGTGCCAACATAGCGGTGATGGACCAGCAGATGTTCGGACCGGAAGTGGCTGTAAAGGACCATGGCCAACAGGATATCGCCCAGGGTGCGTTCGACCCGGCTTTTTTGATGCATCAACTCGTGGCTGTAGTTGATGCCGATGGTGCCGGTGATGACGCCGACGCCAAAGAACAGGGCCACATTTTCCAGGCTGCTCAGATGGGCGCTGTGTGTCGCGTACCAGATCAGGCCAAAGAGGGTCAGGAATTGTATCGGCACCCAAAGCTGCGTTAGCCGGATGTACCAGTTCAACTGCCCGTCGGGCGTCTGTGGATCGGCGTTTTCGGTGTTCAACCCGGTCAGCTGATCGAGGATCGCAAAGGCCCACCATGTCGTCAGCGGCACCAGGATCAGGTTCCAGCCACCGGTTGTGGCCGCAAACCAGGCCAAAGGGACCAGCAGGAATGAGATCCAGAAGGGCAGGGCGCTTTGCCAACGGTTGAGGGTTTCAGGTGCGATCATGATGGGCTCCGCATCAGATTTGCGGGCAGTCTAACGCGGATTTTCCTTTGATCACAGACGGCTAATGGTCACGCCACAGATCATATGCTTTACGCATCACAGTGGGCAGGTCCGAGGGGCGAAAGTCGTGTTTGGCGACGATGTGCAGGCCCGCGGGTGCAGCTATGTCAGGCATTGGCGCAGTCAGGACCCGAAGGTGCAGGTGGAAGTGTGTGAAGGTGTGGCGAACCTCGGCCCCAATGTCATGCCAATCTGCCTCAAACGGTGGATTGGGTGAGGGTTTTTCGGACCAATCGGAACCGGGCCAACCCAGCATGCCACCCAGCAACCCCTTGTCGGGGCGCCGTTCCATCAGCCAGCCGCCACCAGCATCGCGCGCAACATAGGCATAGCCGTAGCGGGTCGGTTTGGGTTTCTTGGGCGTTTTCTTTGGCAGCTCTGCAGCCGTGCCTGCCAGCCGTCCCTGGCAGTCGGGCATAAGGGGGCAGATCCCGCAGGCAGGGGACTTGGGCGTACACACCGTCGCACCCAGATCCATCACCGCTTGGGCGTGATCACCAGGGCGCGCTAAAGGTGTGTGCTCCTCTGCCAGGTCGCGCAGCCTGGGCTTGGAGCCGGGTAGGGGGTCATGGATGTCATGAAACCGGGCCATGACCCGCTCGACATTGCCGTCAAGCACGGTCTCGGACCGGTCAAACGCGATCGAGGCGATGGCGGCTGCGGTGTAGGGACCAACGCCGGGAAGGGTCAGCAGCCCATCATGCGTGTCTGGAAAAATGCCGCCATGGGCTTGGGTCACTTGGCGTGCGCATTTCAGCAGATTGCGCGCGCGGGCATAGTACCCTAGCCCGGCCCATTCCCCCATCACATCCTCATCCCGTGCGGCGGCCAGATCCTGTACCGTGGGCCAGCGAGACGTAAAGCGATGAAAGTAGTCTTTGACCGCAGCCACGGTGGTTTGCTGTAACATAATCTCGGACAGCCAAACGCGATACGGGTCAGGAACCACCCCAGCTTGCCGATCCGAGGGTGAGACCCGCCACGGCAATTCGCGCGCATGCACGTCGTACCACGCCAACAGAGCGGTGCTCACAACCTTGTGTTCGTTCTTTTGCAAACAAATTTCCCTTGCTCTACCGGTTTCACTGGCACCTGTCTGAGTGCTCTCTACAATAGCGCCAACAGAGTCGGAAACCAGATGAAGCCCAGACGAACGACAACTTACGGGTTCAAACGCACAGGGACGGTGCTCAGCGACCAAATCAGGCGCGCCGGGGAAAGCCGTGGCTTTGCGGTGTCGCGGGTTCTGACCCATTGGGCCGAGATCGTGGGACAGGACATTGCAGCCATCGCGCGGCCTGTAAACGTAGGCTATGGACGCAATGGCTTTGGTGCGACATTGACGGTTCTGACCACTGGACCGCAGGCGCCGATGCTGGAAATGCAAAAGGAGCGGTTGAGGGAAAAGGTGAACGCGGCCTATGGCTATAACGCGATCAGCCGTATCCGCATCACCCAGACCGCACCCACCGGATTTGCCGAGGGACAGGCCAGTTTCGCGCACAAGCCGAAACAGGCAGAACCAAAGATCAACCCAGAGGTTGCAACTGCCGCGCGCAAGGTAGCCGATGGGGTCGAAAGTGACGATTTGCGGGCTGCTCTTGAACGTCTGGGCCGCAACATCCTATCTAAGAAAAAACACTGAGAAAGGGCGAGGTATGACCCGTTTTGGAACAATCTTTTCTGCTGCCGTAGCACTTGCTGCGGGCGGGTATTGGCTGAGCCAGCCGCAAAGCAGCCTGCCGAGCAACCCGTTGGTCGGCGCGGCCTATGCGCAAGAGACCGAAGTCGACACATCGACCATCATTGAGATGGTGCAAGGCGCCGAAGATGCGCCGGTCGAAATCATCGAATACGCTTCTTACACGTGCCCGCATTGTGCGGCGTTCCACGAAGGGCCGTACAAGCAGCTCAAGAAGGATTTCATCGACACTGGCAAGGTGAAGTTCGTTTACCGCGAAGTATATTTCGACCGCTATGGCCTGTGGGCGTCGATGATTGCCCGCTGTGCAGGGCCCGAGAAGTTCTTTGGTCTCAGCGATCTGATCTATGCGGGACAGTCCGATTGGGCGCGTGCCGGTGGTCCAACCGAAATCGTCGGTGAACTGCGTAAGATCGGTCGTCTGGCCGGGTTGGACAACGACTCGCTCGAGGCTTGCCTGCAGGACGCCAACAAAGCTCAGACGCTGGTGACCTGGTATCAGGAGAACGCCGAAGAGCATGGAATTGAAAGCACCCCCAGCTTCATCGTCAACGGCAAGAAGGTTTCGAACCAGTCTTATGCCGATTTCAAGGCCCTGATCGAAGCCGAGCTGGGCAGCTGATGACGGCACCGCTGGCGGGCCTAAAGGTCATCGAACTGGCGCGTATCCTGGCCGGCCCCTGGGCCGGTCAAACGCTGTCTGATCTGGGCGCCGAAGTCATCAAGGTTGAATCCCCCTCAGGTGACGACACCCGCGCTTGGGGACCACCATTCGTTACCCGAGACGATGACGAGTCGGCGGCCTACTTTCATTCGACGAACCGGGGCAAAGCTTCAGTCACGGTGGATTTCTCGACACCCGAGGGCCAGGCGCGCGTGCGCGAGATGGTGCGGGAGGCAGATATCCTGATCGAGAACTTCAAGGTTGGTGGGCTGGCCAAATACGGGCTGGACTATGACAGCCTGAAAGAGGTCAATCCGCGCTTGATTTACTGTTCGATCACTGGGTTCGGTCAAGACGGGCCTTATGCGCACCGTGCCGGCTATGATTTTATCATCCAAGGCATGTCCGGGCTGATGTCGATCACCGGAGAACCAGACGGTCAGCCGCAGAAGTCAGGCGTTGCGATCACCGATATCTTCACCGGCATCTACGCGGTTTCGGGAATTCTGGCGGCATTGCATCAGCGTGAACGAACTGGACGAGGGCAGCATGTGGACATGGCGTTGCTGGACGTCGCCGTGGCCGTCACAGCCAATCAGGCGCTGAACTACCTGACCACGGGAAAGGCGCCTGAACGGATGGGCAATGCCCACGTCAACCTGACCCCGTATCAGGTGTTTGACTGCGCCGATGGGCACATCATCATCGCGACTGGCAACGACCGGCAGTATCAACGGTTGTGCAAGATCTTGGAGCTTGAGGATATGGCCGAAGCGCCAGAGTTCCTGCGCAACAAGGACCGCATCGCCAATCGGCGGGTCATGATCGCGCGCCTGAACGGAGCAACGGCGCAGCGAAGCAAGGCGGATCTATTGGCCGCTTGCGAGGCTCAGGGCGTGCCAGCGGGCCCGATCAACACGCTGGACGAGGTCATGGCAGACCCCCAGATCGTGGCGCGTGGGATGCAGATCGAGTTGGACGGCGTTCCGGGTGTTCGCGCACCGTTTCGCTTCTCAGACGCTGAATTGGCACTGCACCGTTCTGCGCCAAAGTTAGGCGAGGATAGCTAAGCGGTTGTTGGCCGGGGGTGCTCCCGCGCCCGAGCGATCCTGACTGCGTCAGCACCGCTAACGGCCTTGAGCCGGGCGCCGGGCGTTGCCCGGCGCGGTCGCGCCTGAGGCAGATGATCTTACCAAAAGCGACCCACCAGACGCGCCCATGGCTTCGTAAGCACTTCGGTTGCAATATGGTGCCGACCGCCGAGCGTAGCGAGGCCCGGCCCAACGGGAGGAGGTATCCCGGAAGGGACATCGACGACGGGCGGGAGCGCTTGTGGATTTGTACCCTAAGGTGCGGGGGCTGCACTCAACATCAGATCGGTCATCTGTTCGCTTTCCTTGAGATGCAGCCGGACCGGTAGAGTGATGACCTTGCTGCGAAAGGCAGGTGGCAAGCGCACCGCATCCTTTTCGGTCGTCACCATCTGCGCGCCCAACAGCTTTGCTTCACTTTCAAGCCGCGACATCAGCGCTTGTGTGAGCGGTTGGTGGTCATCCAATGGCTCCGCTCTGCGCAGGTCAGCTCCCTGATCCCGCAGAGTGCGAAAAAACTTTGCTGGATTGCCTATACCTGCAAACGCAAGCACCGGGGTGTCCGCCCAATCCATCCCGGTTTTTAACGGGCAAACCTCACCTGTTACATGGGGCAAGGTGAGCGAGCGCCCCCAAGTGCTCGCGAATGTCTCCTGCGCCTCTGCCTTGCCAAGTGACAAAACCAAATCCGCGCGGGTCAAACCGGCCTCAACCGGTTCGCGCAAGGGGCCTGCCGGCAGGCAGAGCCCGTTGCCGAACCCCTGGGCTGCATCCACCACGATGATCGAAAGATCCTTTTTCACACTGGGGTTCTGGAACCCATCATCCAGCACAATCACCGTTGCCCCAAATTCGGCCGCAGCCTTGGCCCCGGCTGCGCGATCCTTGGCGACCCAGACCTCTGCAAAGGCGGCCAGCAGCAATGGCTCGTCCCCCACCTGATCCGCCCCGTGCTTGCCGGGTTCAACTCGAACCGGCCCTTCAAGCGAACCGCCATAACCCCGGCTCACCACATGCGGTTCATGTCCCGCATTGCGCAATTGCTCGATCACCCAGATCGCCGTGGGTGTCTTGCCGGTGCCACCCGCGTTCAGATTTCCGACGCAGATGACTGGAACGCCGGGATCTTGCGGAGCTCCTTTGGCCACACGTCGCGCGGTTGCCCGGGCATAGAGCGCGCCCAAGGGGCGAAGCAGGCGCGCACGCCAGTCCAATTGGTTGGGGGCTGTGTTCCAGAAATTGGGCGGTCTCATGTTATTGATCCTGCTTGTCCAGTTTGTTCTGTATCAGGTCAATCAACTGATCCGTCAAATGAGCCCCTTCGGTCACCACTTGCCACCCGGCCAAGGCCACAGAAGCGGCTTGATCCGGCGCCAGCAGTTGCACCACACCCGCACCCAGAGCATCTGCATTCCGCACAGCCCGTGCGGCACCTGCCGAGGCCAGCCGCGCATAGGTGTCGATGTGACCCTGCACGTTGGATCCATAAAGAACCGCAGAACCCAAGGAAACGGCGGTCAGCGGGTTCTGACCACCTGCGCCAGGTTCCAGAGAGCTGCCCAGGAACGTCACGGGGGCCACGCGGTACCACAGCTCCAGGTCCTCGGCGACAGTGCTCAGGACCACTTGGGTGCTGTCTTCGATTTCGTCGCCGGCATCCCAATCGGCACAGCGCAGATCCATCGCTTTGAGCCGCGCTTTCAAAGGGTCGGCTTCATTGGGATCGGCGACATGCAGAACCAGCAGCAGCCGGTGAAGAAACCGCAGCGCATGTCGGTGTGCGATCAGGATCGAGATGAATTCGCTGTCTTGTGACCAGGCTGACAGCCAGACGGGGCGGCCAGCCAGGACCTGATTTGTTTCAACCAGCTCTTCTTCGGGCCAGGGGCGCGGGTTGGGGCTGACTTGGAGCGCCGAAGACACCGATACCTTACCCGAACTGATGCCCGAGCGACGTACGTAGCGGGCCGAAGCCTCGCTGTCGGCGAGGATCATGTCAAAGCAATCCAACGTGGTGCGGAGCAGGTCGGGCAACCATCGATGACGGCGCAGGTGGAGTTCGTTCTCCACCGCACCCAAAAGGATCATTGGGATCTGCTGCTCTGATGCCTGGGCGATCAGGTTCGGTTGCAAGGAACCACCCGTCCAGATGCAAACGTCCGGGTGCCAATGGCGCATGAAATCGCGCGTTGCGGCCGGGTGATCCTGCGGCAATTCGATCGCCCCCAGCAAGTGGCGTGGCCAACGCCGGGATTCGGATGCAGGCGGGCGGGTGAACAGCACGTTCAGCTCGGGACTTTGCTGCAACAGTCGACCGCTGAGATCTTGCAGTGCGGACAGACGTTCCGGCGTTGTTGCGTGAAACCAAACCAACTGCCCATCGGGGCGCGCCGCGTGCATATCTCCATGTGCATGCTGGCCGCCCCAGGACAGCGCGCGGTAGGCGGTCAGGCTGAGCGATCGCGCCATCGATCAATCCACCCAATGCGGCACAGTGGGTCGCAAAGCAGAGACACAGGAGGGCACAAAGCGGGCCATTGGACTGATCCTTAGTGCAGAAGGGCGAAAGTTGTCGGCAACCTACGAGTTTCGCGGGTTTGGTCAACTGTTGCCGAACCGGGCCTCAATGTCCTGGAATACCGGCGCTGTCCGGATCCAGTGCGAAACTGATCTGTGTGTGGAACTGCTTGCCACCGGCAACCACGCCGCTCAACTTCGGTTGAGGATTGTTGAACCGCAGGGGCGCCCCAAAGCGATCGGTGCACAGGCCACCGGCCTCGCGGATGATCAGGTCCCCGGCGGCAATGTCCCATTCCCAACTGGGGCGCAGCGTTAGCATTCCATTGAACCGCCCCTGCGCAACCAGGGCCATGCGATAGGCCAGCGAAGGCCGATAGGCACGGCCAAAGTCGGGCACATTGCCGTCGCGCCAATGCGTGCTGTTCAAGTTGGGCTTGGCGGCCAGAACTTCGGCATCGGCGAGCGTGCCGATGTCGGCAACCGAAATCGGATCACCGTTGAGCGTGGCACCCTCTCCGGAAGCTGCAGCGAACAACATGTCCCGCTGGGGCAGGTACACAACCGCGGCGGTGGCGATGCCATCCTCACATACCGCCAACGAGTGCGCCCAAGTGCGTGATCCTTGGGCAAAACTGCGGGTGCCGTCGATCGGATCGATGACAAACACATGAGATCGCGTCAGGCGGTCAGTGGTGTCTTCAGTCTCTTCCGACAACCAGCCATATCCTGGGCGTGCTGCGGGGAGCGTTGCCTCGAGCATCTCGTTCACCGCCAGATCCGCCTCGGTCACGGGGCCTGCCCCGTCAGGTTTTTCCCAGCGTTTGGCCTCTTTCCCGGAATAGCGGGTGGCAATGTCGCCCGCTTTCAGTGCGGCGTCGATCAACAGCGATAGATCAGTTCCCGGCAAGCGTCATCCCTTCGATCAAGAGCGAGGGCACGACACGCGACAGATAGGTGCGCGCGTCATTGCCCGGGATGATCCGCATCAGCATGTCGCGCAGGTTGCCTGCGATTGTGCATTCGTTGACCGGATGGGTGATCTCGCCGTTTTCGACCCAGAACCCCGACGCCCCCCGTGAGTAATCGCCGGTGTTGGGGTTGATGGTCGAACCGATCATCGAGGTGACCAGCAGGCCGGTACCCATGTCGCGCAGCAGATCCTCGCGGCTTTGCTCGCCTTGGGTCAACGCCAGGTTCCAATTGCTGGGTGACGGTGGCGAAGACACGCCACGCGCTGCGTTGGCAGTGGAAACCATGCCCAGCTTGCGCGCACTCGAAAGATCAAGTGTCCACCCGGTCAACATGCCGTTTTCGACAATCGCTCGGCGCTGCGTAGGCAGTCCTTCGGCGTCAAAAGGGCGCGATCCGGCCACGCGGGCACGGTGTGGGTCTTCGACCACGGACAGATGCTTGGGCAATACCTGCTGCCCCATCGCGTCCTTGAGCCAGGAGGAGCCGCGTGCAATTGCGGCACCGTTGCTTGCGGCCATCAGATGTCCGATCAACGACGAGGATATGCGTTCGTCAAAGAGCACCGGGTAAGTGCCGGTTTCCGGCTTGCGGGCGCCCACCAGTTGCACCGCGCGTTCGCCTGCGGTGCGGCCGATCTCGGTCGGGCCGCGCAGGTCACTCTGAAAACAGCGGCTGTCGCCGTCATAATCCCGCTCCATCCCGGTGCCGGTTCCGCTGATTGCAACGCAAGACACCGACCGTCCGGTGCGCGCATAGCCACCGGAAAACCCGTTCGTCGCGGCCATGTGCACGCGGTGTTCGCCGTATCCAGCTCCGGCGTCTGAAACCTGTGAGACGCCTTCAACAGCGGCTGCCGCCGCTTCGGCTGCCAAAGCATCCTGTTTCAGCGCCTCCGGAGTGGGCTCAGGTGTTGGATCGAACAGCTCCAGCGCGTCATAGTTCCAGTCTCGCGCCAACTGCGCCGGATCGGCCAGGCCGGCATAGGGATCTTCTGGAGCCTCTTTCGCCATGGCCACGGCGCGTTCAGCCATCGCTTGCATGGTTTCAGGGCGTGCATCCGAGCTGGAGACGATCGCTTGTCGTTGCCCAAGAAACACCCGCAATCCCAGATCGCTGCCTTCGGATCGTTCAGCCATTTCCAGAGCGCCGTTTCGCACGTCGACAGAAACCGAAGTACCCCGGATCACAATGGCATCTGCCGATTCGGCCCCGGCCTTGCGGGCGGCATCAATCAGGGCGTGGCTCAGCTCTTCGGGTGTCTGCGACATCAGGCCTCTCGTCGTGCTTTTCGGGCTACCCCTTGGACCTAGCCTTGCAGGCAGACCCCTGCAAGCCCTCGGCAAAAAGAAGCGGCAAAAAGAAAAGGGCCGCCCCGTGGCAGCCCTTTTCGTATCTTGAAGGTCAGGTTACTTGATCCGCTGTCCGTTGGCGACGATGTGACCCTGTTTGTTGATCTCGATCGTCGACTTCAGCGTGTCAGGCGCGTCGCCCGGCACCGCCAACAGACCCATCATCATCCGTGCGCCCATGGCGTCCTGGTCCGAGACAAAACCCATGGCGATCAGCTTGTCGATCAGCGCGTTGGCACCGCTGATTTCCAGGTTTGCAACACCAGACGGGGCAGGCATGCCGTCAAAGGCTTCGAGGTTCGAGTTGTCGAATTCGAAATCGCCAGTGCCCATCAGCTTGGCCCCAACAAGCGAGACCAACAGTTGGTTGATCTTGAGCGAGTTCAACTCACCCGGAGCAGCGCCGGTTTTTTCCAAGGTTTCAGCCACGGTCGGATCAAGGAAGTCAACCAGGACCTTGGCGGTACCGGTGGTGTCCAAAGCCACGGTCGCCGGATCACGCGGCAAGGCACCAGCCGGATCAAACATGCCCCAGATCATGTCGGACATGGTGAAATCCGTCAGGTTCATGCCAAAGGCAAACGGCTGGGGTGCATCACCGGCCTGGATCGGCAGGTCCAGTTTGAAACCCGACCCGGCCATTTTCAGGTCGATCGGGAACGGCAGATCCGACACCGTGACAGAGATTTCGGAACCGCTCTGGCTCAGATCATAGAGCAGGTGGCTGCTGTCCATCGCAAAACGGAAATCACCGCCAGTGGATTTCGAGCTCATGGCGAATTCTTCGCCATCACCTGTGCCTTGCATCGCGCCGTTGCCGGATTTGTAGTTAAACCCGCCATCAAACTTGAAGCCCGAGTTCAGGAAGGCGCCGTAGTCCGATGCGTTGACCTTGTTCGGGATAGAGCCTGTGCCGGTATAGCTGACATCGGCAACCGCGCCCGAGAAGTTGCCCGCATCATCCGATTCCGGGTCGTCAAAGGCGATATCATAGGTAATGCTGCCTGCGGTCATGTTCTGGGCGATGTCGCGCATGGTGTCGCCGATTTTCATCTGCGATGTGCCCGCCAGTGCATCCAGGACAATGCTGACGTTCAGCGCGCCTTCAGGGATGGTTTCGCCTTCGGCCTCGATCGAGGCCAGCGTTACTGCATTCTTGTCGGCCGAATAGGTATAGGTCATGTCCGCCGGTGTTCCCGACACGACCATCGCCATGTTGGTCAGCGCGTAATCCAGAACCAGTTTGACCGGGTCTTCCCCTTCAGCCGCGATGTTCACGGTCAACGGGAATTGATCAGGCATGCCGATTGCCACGGTGCCATCACCGTTTTCGGTGAACGTGACCTCGGGCATGATCATCTCAAAGCTCGCTTCGGCATCCGGGACGGCCATCGACATGGTCAAATCCGAAACCGTGGTGACATTGCCCGATGTGCTTTCCCCGCCCGAGATGGAATAGCCCATTCCACCCATGTACGCTTGCCAGTCCGCCCAGACATCATTTGCTGTCAGATCGGCCCATGCGCCTTGGGAAGCAACCGCATAGGCAATGACCGCGCCGCATGAGCGCCGGAAGAAAACAGACATAATAGAACCCTTCTCTATCAAAATTTGCCGTTATCGTCGGCCCTTAGACGACGGTCGTCAAGGGGGGAGGGGCTGGACGCTGCCCCCTTGGCTCGGTACCACTTGCCCCGGATATGGCATCAAAGGGGACAGTGACATGGATATGCAGGGCAAAACGGTTCTTATCACGGGGGCCAGCCGCGGGATCGGCGCCGAAGCTGGGCGGATTTTCGCCGCTGCTGGGGCCAACGTTGTGCTGGTCGCGCGGGGGGGCGATCAAATCACTGCTCTGGCTCAGGAAATCGGGGATCAGGCAGTGGCGGTTCCCTGTGATGTCAGTGATTACGATCAGGTAAAGGGCGCCATTCACGCGGCCATTGATCGATTTGGCGGATTAGATGTGCTGATCGGGAACGCCGGTGTGATCGAACCCATCGCGCGAATGGCCGACAGCGATCCCGAAGGTTGGGGGCAAGCCATCGATATCAACCTCAAGGGTGTTTACTATGGCATGCATGCTGCTCTGTCTGTGATGAAAGAGGCAGGGGGCGGCACCATCATCACGATCAGCTCGGGCGCCGCCCATGGCCCGGTCGAGGCCTGGAGTCACTATTGCTCGTCCAAGGCGGGGGCCGCGATGCTGACCGCCTGTCTGGACAAGGAAGAGCGTGAGAACGGCATCCGTGCCATGGGTCTGTCACCCGGGACCGTCGCAACTCAGATGCAGCGCGAGATCAAGGCCAGCGGCATTAACCCGGTCAGCCAGTTGGATTGGGAGGTTCACGTTCCCGCTGATTGGCCAGCCCGTGCCCTGTTGTGGATGTGTTCGGCGGACGCAGACGAATTTGTGGGCACCGAAATCTCGCTCCGCGACGAAGGCATCCGAGCACGAGTCGGCCTGACATGATCGAACTGGAAAAAGACGGCGGGCTGTGGATCGCAACCATCAACCGCCCCGACAAGGCCAATTCCCTTACCGAAGCCATGCTCGAAGAGCTGTTGGAAATTGCCGAGGCCGCGACCCAAGTCAAGGCGTTGATCCTGACTGGACGGGGCAAGGTGTTCAGCGCCGGTGCCGACCTGGATGAGGCACGCGCGGGCCTTGCGACCTCGGACGTGTGGGAGCGGTTGTCCGGCGCCATCGCGGCGTTGCCGTGCCTTACGATTGCGGCGTTGAACGGCACGCTGGCAGGTGGGGCAAACGGCATGGCGTTGGCCTGCGATTTGCGGATCGCGGTGCCAAGCGCCAAGTTCTTTTATCCCGTCATGAAACTGGGTTTTTTGCCGCAAGCTTCGGACCCGGTGCGCATGAAGGCCTTGATCGGCCCTGCACGGACCAAGATGATCCTGATGGCGGGCCAAAAGATCACGGCGGACGAGGCCTATGCCTATGGCTTGGTGGACCGGGTGGTCGAGCCTGATGCGCTGATGTCCACCGCGCGTGACCTTACGGCAGATGTCGTTGCGGCCAAGCCCGAGATTGCCACCGGCATTGCCGAGATGTGCCGATGAGCCTGAACGCCCTGCGCTTGCGTGTCGCCGATCCCAAGGGGCTGGCGGCATTTTATCGAGATAGCCTTGGAATGCAGGCGTGCGCCGAAGGTGATGTGTGGCGTGTTGGTTATGTTGGTGTGGATGCAGATTTGATGTTGGTGCCGGGTGGCGGGAGGTACACCCACGACCGGCGGCAGCGGTATTGGAAGATCGGGATCACCCTTCCGAATGTCGATCTGGCAGTGGACGCCTTACGCGCCGCTGGTGCCGAGGTGTCAGACCCGCGCCAGTTTCTGGACATTGGATACATGGCCCATCTGTCCGACCCCGAAGGGTTCGTGATCGAGTTGTTGCAACATGATTTTGAAGGCAACCGACCTGACGGAGCAGGCGACGCCAAGGCTCCGTTTGCACAGGCGTGCTTAGGGCAAATCACGCTGAGAACGGGCAACATACAGGCCGAGGATCAGCGGTGCCGCGATCTGGGCATGCGCCTGTTGTCCATGCAGGATGTTGAACCTTACGGGTTCGACCTGCATTTCTACGCTTTCACCAGCGATCAACCCCCAAACTCGGACCTGTGGGCGGTTGAAAACCGCGAATGGCTGTGGAAACGACGCTATACAACGCTTGAGTTTCAGCACATCGCTGAAGCGGCCTTTGCTCGGGTGCCCGACTTTCTTGGAATTGAGATTGGCGGTCAAACGGACCCTTACACATAACGGGCATCACCTTTTCCGGCGCCTCCCCGGAACTTTGGATCGAAAACCGGGGGGTCGTTTTCGCACCCAATTGAGGAATTTTTCCAGGCGTGGATGTGCCCGCAACGCCTCGACCGTGGCATAGGAGCGCGCCAATTCCGCCTCGGTCAATGTGGCGTGAACCTCTTTGTGGCAAATCTGATGCAGCAGCACAGTCGGGCCGCCCTTGCCACCTTTGAGCTTGGGGATCAGATGGTGCAGGCTGCCATCACCTTCGGGGATCGGCCGATCACACAAAGGGCACACCGGCACATCTGCGGGGAAGGTGTCGGGGTTTTTTTCCTTGTTCGGCATCGGTAAGAGGATGCACCACTTTGCAAAAGGATCAACCGGGGGCGAATATGGAATTTGGATCCGATCTGCAAATTCAGGTGCTGGAGCAGGCACAAAGACTGTGGGACATCGCCCTTGGTTGGCTGGTCAGCCCGGCAGCCTGGTCACAGTTTGCACTGCTGGTGATGGCCTATCTGTTGGCCTTGGTCGTGGCGCGCAAGCTGCGCGCACCCCTGACACGGCTGCTGACCCCACCCGAAGACTTGGACAACCCTCTGGCCAAGACCCGGCGATTCGTTCTGATATTTGTGCCGCTGTTGCTGCCACTCATGGCCTATGCCTTTACGGGCATCGGCGAAAGCGTGACGCGCTCGCTCTTTGGCTCCGGCGCGGTGATCGCCTTTGGCAAACGTGTTTTCCTGTTCCTGGCCGTGCGCATACTGGTACGTGAGATCATCGCCGACCCGATGATGAAGCTTTTGGGGCGTTACATCCTGATCCCCGTGGCAGCGCTCTATGCGCTTGGGCTTCTGGAACCGGCGATGGCCAAGCTGGACGAGACGATTGTGCCGCTGGGCAACCTGTCGTTCTCGCTGCTCTTTGCGTTGAGGTTCATTGTTGTGGGCGGAGCCATCTTCTGGATGGGACGCTGGTCCAACGACCAGTCTGCACAGTTCTTGAAAAAACAGGACGACATGCGCCCGGCCATGCGCGAGTTGACCGCCAAGGCCATCGAGATCGGCATATTCGGCGTCGCCTTCCTGCTGGTGATGAACATCATGGGCATCAACCTGACCTCGCTGGCGGTTCTGGGTGGTGCCATCGGTGTTGGTTTGGGCTTTGGCCTGCAAAAGATCGCATCGAACTTCATCTCGGGCCTGATCCTGCTTCTCGAAGGTCAAGCGACCGTGGGTGACTACGTCGAACTTGACGGTGGGGAGGCGGGTACAATCGTCAAGATGGGCGCGCGCGCCGCGATCCTGGAGACATTCGACGGGCGCTGGATCGTTGTCCCGAACGAGGATTTCATCACCACCCGCGTCGTCAACTTCTCGGACAGTGGTTCGGCCAACCGCTATGAAGCGCCGTTTTCGGTGAGCTACGACACCGACATCAACAAGGTGCCCGACCTCATCGAGGCGGCCGTGGCCAAACATCCGCGCGTTCTGTCCGAGCCTTTCCCTCCCGATTGCGAGTTGCGCGGGTTCGGCGACAGTGGCGTTGATTTCGCGGTCGAGTTTTGGATCGAAGGGATAGATGACGGCGCCAACAAGTTCTCCTCCGACGTGTTGTTCCTGATCTGGAACGCACTCAAGGAAAACGAGATCACGATCCCCTATCCGCATCGCGTGATCGAGCTTTCGGGCAGCATTGAGACCCGGTCGCAGTGAGGCGCGCGGTTGTCATAGGGGCAGGGCCAGCCGGGCTGATGGCAGCTCAGGAACTGGCCCAGGCAGGGCTGTCGGTGGTCGTAGTCGAGGCCAAGCCGTCGATTGCACGCAAGTTTCTGATGGCGGGGAAATCGGGGTTGAACCTGACCAAGGATGAGCCGCTCGAGACATTGATGGGAGCTTATGACGAGGCGGCCGATTGGCTGCGACCGATAATTGCCGAGTTCGACGCCAAGGCTGTGCAGGATTGGGCGCGAGAGCTGGGACAGGAGCTGTTTGTCGGCTCGTCCGGGCGGGTGTTTCCTACCGTCATGAAGGCTTCGCCCTTGTTGCGGTCATGGTTGGCCCGGTTGGAGGCGTTGGGGGTAGAGGTCCGGACCCGATATCGTTGGATCGGGTGGCGAGAGGGTCAGCCTGTGTTCACTACGGAGCAGGGCGAGGTCGCGCTGAAGGCCGACGTGTCGGTCCTGGCCATGGGCGGGGCCAGTTGGTCGCGGTTAGGTGCGGACGGCGGCTGGGCAGAGGTTCTGGCAGATCGCGGTGTGTCGCCTGCGCCTTTCAAACCCGCCAATGCGGGGCTGCTGGTGAACTGGTCGGAGCATATGCGGGACTTGTTTGGGCAACCGATCAAAGGCGTGGCTTGGTCTGCAGGGGATTTGATGACGCGCGGCGAGGCGGTGATATCGGCACGGGGGCTGGAAGGCGGCGGTGTCTATGCGATTTGTAAGACGGTGCGCGAAGGCGAGGCATTGCACATTGACTTAATGCCGGATGTGAGCGCCGCTGACGTGGCGAAACGGCTGTCACGCTCTCGCGGCAAGTCGAGCTTGTCGAACCACCTGAGGAAAGTGTTGAGGCTGGGTCCGGTGCGCACGGGGCTTTTGATGGAATTCGGGCGGCCTTTGCCGGGTGATCCCGTGGCCTTGGCGAGGCTGATCAAAGGACTGCCAGTGCAGCACGCGGGCTTGCGTCCGATGGACGAGGCGATCTCGACAGCGGGCGGCGTGCCGCAAGCGGAACTGGATGCGGATCTGATGCTGAAACAACTGCCGGGCGTATTCTGCGCCGGGGAGATGTTGGATTGGGAAGCGCCGACAGGGGGGTATCTGCTGACGGCCTGTCTGGCCACAGGGCGGTGGGCCGGGCGCGCTGCGACGCAGTATGTGACCTGATCCAGAAGCGCTCCCGCCCGTCGTCAATGCCCCATGGGAGGCACCTCCTCCCGTTGGGCCGGGCGCCGCGCTGACGCGCGGCGCGACACCGCAGAACGCTGGCGGTGAAATCGGGGTCGTCCAGACCGCTGTTTCCAGTTGTGGCCTCAGGCTTTTTTGGCCAAGGCACCCATGCGCTGTGCCGCCTCGCGGCTGCGCATCTCTTTGCCGTAAGCACGCAGGTTGTCCGCGTTCACCGGAAATTCAATCCCACGGGCCCAGCTCATGCAATGGGCGCACAGGATGTCGGCAATCGTGATCTTGTCGCCTTGCAGGAACGGCCCCTGGAACCGCTTGCTCAGACGGTCTACGCTGTTTTCAAACTCCCATTTCAAGCTCTCGTAGATTGCCGGAACCCGTTTGTCTTCGGGCAGGATACCCATGTGGCGGGTGGCGGTCCAAAGCAGCGCGTCGAACTCGTCGACCAGCGCGTGAAACAGGGAATCCTGTTGCGCGCGCACGGGTGTGCCGGCCGGATAGGTAAAGGCGCCGTGTTTGTCGGCCAGGTAGGTCATGATTGCCGAACTGTCCGAGATCACGTGATCGCCGTCGACCAGAACTGGGATCTTGCCGGTACCGTTCAGCGCCATCACTTGTGGATCATGTGGGCCAACGTCGATGAATTCGTATTCTTGCCCGAGCTCTTCGAGCAGCCACAGAACCCGCGAGGCGCGGCTTTGAAGGCGACCATAGACTTTGTACATGCTGCAAATTCCCTGTTGATCCGTTTGTTTGCAAATGTGCGGATGGGCGCGAGCAAATCAAGACCTACGCCTCGTCACATCGCCTCAGCGTGAGCGCGAGAGCATCGCCAGACGGATCATCGCGCGTTCCACAAGAGCCATGGCCGGAGCGGTTTGCCCAGCCGAACGCAAGGCAAGATCGGTGTCTGTCAGCACTGTCAGCGCGGTTTCCAGCTTGTAGGGACCCCAGCCCTGCGCCTGTCGCAACACCCGGTCGCGGCGCTTGCCATAGACGGGTGGGCGCAGGCGGTTGACGCCTTCGGACGGGCCACCTGGGGCCGAGGCACAAGCGTAAAGCGTGCGGAAATGACGGGTAGCCCCGATGCACAGGCTGACGGCGTTTGTCCCTTGGGATTGTAGGCGGCGGATCAGTGGACCAATCTCTCCTGCACGACCTTCGGCCACAACATTCAGGACATCATCCAGCGCCGCCTCGGTCGAGCGCGGCGCGCAGGCCTCGATATCGTCGATGCTCAGTTCGCCGCTGTCGCCGCGTTTATAAAGTGCCAGCTTTTCGATGGTCTGGGCAAAGTCTCCCGGTCCCAAGTCGTTCGCCAGATCGGTCAGGGCCGCCATCGACTCGGGGGGGACGCTGCGAATGCCGGCCTCGCCCAAGGTGCGCTCGATCTCGGCGCGCGAAGGGGGTTCGTCATAGATGCCGACTGCATAGGCGTTGGAATGCCCTTCGAATGCTTTGCGGATCTTGGACGTGGGTTTGAGCTGTCCCGCAGTGATCACGATCTGTGCGTCGCCCGGCTCCCAATCCTCTAGCGCGGCCAGAATGGCAGGGTGAGAGGTTTCTGGGCAATCCTCGACAAAGGCCACGCGGGGGCCGGGGAAAAAGCCAACGGCTTTGATCGCATCGACCAATTGCGCCGGGTCCTTGCGCAGCTCTGCACCGGGCATGCGGGTCAGGCGCATTTCTTCTTCGGCGCCGGGGCCAAGCAGCGCCGCGATCACCTGTTGCCGTTTGAGGGCCACGCGCATGGCATCCGCGCCATAAATCAGCAGGCCGGTCTTGCCCGCATCAGGCTTGGCGAAATACCCCTCTGCCTCACGCGGGCTTAGCTTCATGTGGGCAGGTCCGCAGTGGAATACAGCTGTGTGGTGATCTGATCCGCCAGGATGGTCATCAGCCGGTGACGCGCGTCCCGCTCACTGGCCAGGGTTTCCACGGTCGAGCCGGTGGCGGAATAGCCGGTGAAGTTGTCGACCTCGCCAGAAGCCACGATTTGACCCGAGGCCTTGTTCGTCAAGGTGTAGTTGGCAGAACCGATTATTGAATAGCGGGTGATTTCGTTGGACGCGGTGATCGCTTGACCCTGCTCGGCGGTAGCAACGTTAACGGCCAATTCATAATCCGAGGCAGAGGAGGCGCTGCGGCCCAAACGCTCTTCGAGGTTTTGCACCAGCCAATAACTTTCGACGTCATCAGGCGCCGACACTTCAACCTTACCGCGCAAGGCCGAGCCTGTGCCGCCTGTGCCATAGACTGGCTGGAACCCGCAGGCCGAAAGAGCCAGCGGGATCATCAGCAGGAATTTTCTGTTAAACCACGACATTCACGATCCGGCCCGGCACAACGATAACCTTCTTGGGCGCCGACCCATCCAGCGCCTTTTGCACAGCTTCGGTTGCCATGGCGATTTTTTCAACCTCTGCCTTGTCCATATCGGCAGGCACGCTGATTTCCGCGCGGCGCTTGCCGTTGATCTGGATTGGAAGGGTGACGGTGTCATCGACCAGCATCGCCTCATCCGCGACCGGCCATGGGGCAGTTGCGATCAGCCCTTCGCCGCCCTGATGAGCCCAGATGTCTTCGGCCAAGTGCGGGGTCATCGGCGACATCAGCTGGGCCAGCGTCTTGATGGCCTGCTTTTGCGCCGCAGCGCCTGCTTTGCATTTCGCCAGCGTGTTGGTGAAGCCATACAGCTTGGCAATGGAGGCATTAAAGCCAAAGCTTTCCAGCCCCAGTGTCACGTCGCGGATGGCTTTATGCATTTCGCGCAGCAGCTCTTCGTCGCCTTCGCCCTGTGCGTTCGGGTCCATGGCGCCGATCTTGTCGCACAGGTTCCACACCCGGTTCAGGTGCTTATGCGCGGCCTCGGCCCCTGCGGCGGTCCATTCAACGTCGCGTTCGGGGGGCGAGTCGGACAGGACGAACCAGCGCGCGGTATCGGCACCAAAAGCCGAGATGATGCTGACCGGATCGACCACGTTCTTTTTCGATTTGGACATCTTGGCCGATGGGATGATCTCGACCTCTGTGCCGTCGGCCAGTTTGCCGTCCGTCACATCTTCGGGCAGGTGATAGACCGGGCGGCCATTGGCGTCGCGGGTCTGATAAATCTCATGCGTGACCATGCCTTGGGTGAACAGCGCATCAAACGGCTCGATCGCCTTTTCGGGCAGGTGGCCGGTGATGTTCATCGCACGTGCGAAGAAACGGGAATAGAGCAGGTGCAGGATCGCATGCTCGATGCCGCCGATATATTGATCGACGTTCATCCAGTATTCGGCCTCGGCCAGATCGGTCGGCGTTTCAGCCCGTGGGGCGGTGAAACGGGCGAAATACCACGACGAATCGACGAAAGTGTCCATCGTGTCGGTTTCGCGCTTGGCCGGAGCGCCGCAGGACGGGCAGGCGCAGTCGCGCCAGGTCGGGTGACGGTCCAGCGGGTTGCCGGGTTTGTCGAAAGACACATCGTCGGGCAGCTGAACCGGCAGGTTCTCTTTCTTCTCGGGCACGACGCCGCAGGTGTCGCAGTGGACAACCGGAATCGGGCAACCCCAGTAACGCTGGCGGCTCAAGCCCCAGTCGCGCAGGCGGTATTTGGTGACTCCTTTGCCCCAGCCCGCGTTTTCGGCGAAATCGACGGTGGCGTTGATCGCTTCATCACCCGTCGCCTCGGTCAAACCGGCAAAGTGATTCACCCAGCGGACCTTTTCGGTTTTCGGCGGCACAAAGGCGATCTTGTCGACCGGTGTGTCGTCGTCCAGCGCAAAGAAAGTATCTACCACGGGCAAGTCGTACTTGCGGCAGAAATCCAGGTCACGTTGGTCATGCGCGGGGCAGGCAAAGATTGCACCGGTGCCGTAATCCATCAGGATGAAGTTCGCGATCCAGACTGGCAGCTCCCAATTCGGGTCCAGCGGGTGTTTGACGCGGATACCGGTGTCATAGCCCAGCTTTTCTGCGGTCTCGATCGCCTCTTCGGTGGTGCCACCTTTGCGGCATTCGGCCAGGAACTCGGCCAGTTCGGGGTTGTCCTTCTCCATCTCTTTCGAGATCGGATGATCGGGCGAGATACCAACAAATGACGCGCCGAGCAGAGTGTCGGGGCGGGTGGTGTAGACGGTGATTGGCTCGGCATCATCGGTGCGCTCGAACGCAAACTGCAGGCCACGCGACTTGCCGATCCAGTTTTCCTGCATCAATCGGACCTTGGCGGGCCAGTTATCGAGGGTATCCAGTGCGCTCAGCAGCTCTTCGGAATAATCCGAGATCTTAAAGAACCACTGCGTCAACTCGCGGCGTTCCACCAATGCGCCCGAACGCCAGCCGCGACCATTTTCAACCTGTTCGTTGGCCAACACGGTCATGTCGACCGGATCCCAGTTCACGACGGCGTTCTTGCGATAGACCAGACCCTTGCCCAGCATGTCCAGGAACAGCGCCTGCTGCTGGCCATAATATTCCGGGTCGCAGGTGGCGAATTCGCGGGACCAGTCGATGGACAGACCCAGGGGCTTCATCTGACCGCGCATGTCGGCGATGTTGCTGTATGTCCAATCCTTGGGGTGGCCGCCAATGGCCATGGCCGCATTTTCTGCAGGCATCCCAAAGGCATCCCAACCCATCGGGTGCAGAACATTGTGTCCGGTCGCCAATTTGTGCCGCGCGATCACGTCGCCCATGGTGTAGTTGCGCACGTGCCCCATGTGAATGCGCCCCGACGGGTAGGGAAACATCTCAAGCACATAATACTTGGGTTTGTCCGCGCTGCGTTTGGCGGTGAAAATCCCGGCCTTGTCCCAGGCCTCTTGCCATTTGGCTTCGATTTCGTTGGCGGAATAGCGCGACATCAGATGCGGTCCTTGGGTAAATGAAAACGCCGGGCAGGAACCCGGCGTTGTGATAGATGGTATTTCTGCGGGTTTCTAGAGTTTGTCGTCCGCAATGCGTAGCTGTCGCGCGCGCGACAGAATTGCGTCTTCGACGGCGCGCGTGGTTCCTGCGCTGACCGGGCCGCCCTTGCTTTGCAATGCAACGTTAAGGGAGCGTGCCTCCAAAGCGGGATCCTTGATGTGCACAGTTGCCCGATATGAACGTCCGCCGCCGGGCGGGGTGCCGTATCCGGTCACGATGACACCGGTAAAGGGATCGACCGACTGCACGGGCAAAAAGCTCAGGACGTCCAGCGATGCCGCCCAAAGATAGCGGTTCACGTTAGCGGTCTGTTCGCTGTTGTTTGGGCCGAAAACGTCCCAGATCGACGATTTCTCGTAATTTGTCGGCGCAGATTCCCGGTTGGTGGTGATCGCATCATCCGGCCCCAGCGGCCCGACTGAGCTGGTCGTGGCTGCGCGTCTGTTACCGCATGCTGCGACTCCTGCGCACAAAGCCAGGAGCAAAGTCACTTTAATCGTCTTTTGCAGCACCATCAGGCAATCCCACCACTACTTTCTACAGCATGTCCTACCTTTGCCAGCCAAGCTGGGCAAGAGTCTAAGTGCCACGCGCGCACGTACACGGCGTATATGGCGGACGCAAAATTCCGTTATCTGGCGATGATGTGCCGGAATTTCGCCAGTGAGCAGCTTGGACTGTGGCAAAGCTGCACCATCCGTGACGACTTTGCTTAGGACCAGCACCCCAAGCCTTGCAACAAGGGGGGTAAAAGAGCGAAACCCCTCTCCATACCCACGCTGGATTCTCCGGTTTGGGCATGTGAATAGAAAACCGAGGGAAAAACGATGAAAAAAGTTCTCTTCGCAACGACTGCGCTGATCGCTACCGCAAGCGTCGCAGCAGCAGACGTTCGTATCAGCGGCTACGGCCGTTTCGGCTTGGACTACAACGATGCCAACGACAGCAACGTTAACGGTATCTCCAAGACCACCATCACCAGCCGTCTGCGTCTGCAGTTCGACATGTCGGCAGAGTCTGACTCGGGTGTTGGCTTCGACGCTCGTTTCCGTATCCAGGCTGAAAGCCGTGACAACGTTGTTGGCGCGGTCCGCCAGGCAAACGGTGCTCGCTTTGGTGTGACCTACGAAGGCTTCCGCCTGAACGTCGGCAACATCATCGGCGCGGTTGAAAACACCCCCGGCACCTACCTTGAAACCCGTACCGCAGGTACTGGTATCGACGGTGCAGGCTTCGTTTCGCACGTTGGTAACGTCAGCAACGAATACTTCAACTGGGATGCATACTCGTCCGGTGGCGGCGGCGTGAACGGTGTGGAAGCACTGTACTCGGCTGGCGGCTTCACAGGCCACATCTCGTACTCGAAGCGTAACAACAGCACCGTTAACCCGGGCGTTGGCAACGGTTCGCCTAACGCAGCTGCACGTGCGGCAATCATGCTGGCGTACAACTTCGGCGACTTCAACGTTGCTGGTTCGTACCAGGATTCCGACAACATGTGGGAAAAGAAGTACATCCTTACCGGTTCGTATGACGGCGGTAACTGGGGCGTTCGCTTGGCCTATGCTGACAACGAAGGCATCGGCAAAGTTGGCCTGTACGGCAACTACGACATCGGCGCAGCGTCGAACATCCTGGTTTGGGTCACCAACGAAGACGCAGTTTCGGCTGCTGACGTTGCAAACGGCCGTGGCGACAACCGCGACGCAATCGCCGGTTCGAACCAAGGCGAAGGCACCTCGTACGGTATCCACTACTCGTACGACCTGGGTGGCGGCGCGTCCTTCGAAACCGGCTACCGCCGTGCTTCGAACGACAACGACACCTTCCAGGCTGGTGTGTACTTCAGCTTCTAAGCTGTACACCGCTTGACGGTATCGAATTTGGGCGGGTCTTCGGACCTGCCCTTTTCTTTTGCCGCAACATGGTGTTTTCCTGCGGCAAACGCTGATCGAGGAATTCCATGTCGCTGCAAGACATCTCTGCCCGTATTGCCAAAGCCGCCCAAGCCGCCGGACGCGATGCAGATTCTGTGAAATTGATTGCCGTGTCCAAGGTTCAACCCAATGATCGGGTTGAGGCCGTATTGGAGCAAGGGCATCGCTGTTTTGGTGAAAACAGGGTGCAAGAGGCCGCTGGCAAATGGCCCGATTTCATGGAGCGATTTTCAGGCGTCGACCTGCATTTGATCGGCCCGCTGCAAACCAACAAGGCACGCCAAGCGATGGAGCTGTGCCACGCCATTCATTCAGTGGATCGCCCCAAGCTGGCCAAATCGCTGGCGAGACTGGCGCAAGAGATGGGTCATTGCCCGGATCTGTTCATTCAGGTCAACACCGGTGAAGAGCCACAAAAGGCGGGCATCCTGCCCCTGGAAGCTGATGATTTCATTGCGGAATGTCGTTCTTTGGATCTTCCCGTCAAAGGCTTGATGTGCATCCCGCCGGTCGAAGAAGAGCCTGCGTTGCACTTTGCGCTCTTGGCAAAGATAGCAGCACGCAACGAGCTGCGGGGGCTGTCCATGGGCATGAGCAGCGACTTTGAACGGGCGATTGCTTTGGGTGCAACCCACGTGCGCGTTGGCTCAGCGATCTTTGGTGAGCGGGTTAAAACTCCGGCACCATAAGTCGTGTGCCGGGCTGAATGGCGCGCGCGATTTCGTGCAGGTGATCGCGGCGAAAGGCAATGCACCCTTCGGTCGGATACCCCGGTCTGCGCCACTGATGGATAAAAATGGCGGAGCCCTGACCCGGCGTGGCAATGGGCCAGTTCCAATCGGTGATCAGAACCAGATCATAAAGCGGATCGGCGCGGCGCAGCGTTTCATGGCTGTGCGCATAGGGCACTCGAACCTGCAGGTTATAGTCCCGCTCGCCCGAAGCATCCGACCACAGATCACCCGGACCGATTGGGCGGGCCCAGGGCGCAGGGCGCGCGATACGGTCGGGACGATAGAGCATACCC
This sequence comes from Falsiruegeria mediterranea M17, assembly GCF_900302455.1. GTDB lineage: Bacteria > Pseudomonadota > Alphaproteobacteria > Rhodobacterales > Rhodobacteraceae > Falsiruegeria > Falsiruegeria mediterranea. The sequence continues at coordinate 146,043 of NZ_ONZG01000001.1, read as the reverse complement.
ACAATCCGATGCGCTCCGACCGGAGTGGCTCCGTCGCCCTCGCGCTTGTCCTGACGAATGCCGCCCTTGCCAATCGAGCAAGGGTAGAGCCGACCACGAAACCGAACACCACGAGGCGTCAGGACCAAATCGTCAGGTGTCACAGCATATGCCCGGACTTCGCCGCCTTGGTTGCAAGATAGTCGCGGTTGAATGCGGTTTCACCAACCTTCAGGGGGACACGTTCGGTCACGGCGATGCCGGTACGTTCCATCATCGCGATCTTGTTGGGGTTGTTGGTCAGCAGGCGTACCGATTTGAACCCCAGTTCCTTCAAGATGTCCGAACCCAGGCGGAAGTCGCGTTCATCATCCTCAAACCCCAGCCGGTGGTTGGCTTCGACGGTGTCAAACCCTTGATCTTGCAGGAAATAGGCGCGCATCTTGTTGGCCAAGCCAATACCGCGGCCCTCTTGGTTGAGGTAAAGCAGAACACCTGCGCCCTCGGCCCCCATCTGTGCCAAGGCTCCGCGCAACTGCGGGCCGCAATCGCATTTCAGGCTGCCCATGATATCGCCTGTGAAACAGGCCGAATGCAGGCGTGCCAGAACCGGTTTGTCACGATCTGGGCGGCCAATTTCGACAGCATAATGCTCTTCGCCGCCGTCTTCGGGGCGGAAGACATGCAAACGACCCGCCTCGGACACTTCCATCGGCAGGCGTGCAGCCGAGATGGAATGTAGGGGGCTGCGTTCTGTCAGGTGCGGTGCTGCAAGAGCGTGTTCAATCAACGTGAGGCCGTGTGACCCCGCAAAAGCAGCACCATCCTTGATCGGAGCAACCACGGCTGCAGGCAACAGGCGGGCGGATTTGGCCAGAGTAATGGCAATGCGGTGCAAGCTGGCGCTGCCTTGCCGTTCGGTTTTAAGGGGGCCTTTCATCGGAGTGTTCAAGTCGTCCGAGGGGTCAGCAATCGACTGAATCCATTTCAGATCCGCGTAGTCGGGGATCTCGATGCGGGCCAAGTCCCCATCATATGCGCGCGCTTTCAATGTCTCTGCTCGGCGTACGGTCACGGCGACAACGGGATGACCATTTGCCAGATCGCGCAGATCCTGCAGGCGTTGGGCGCTCAGGGTTTCAGCGGAACAGGACAGCACGCTCAGGCCTGCGTCGTCAGTCAGGATCACCGGAACACCCATGCGCAGATCGGACCGCGCACGCGCCAAAAGTTCGGTGATGTCTGGGACAAGGCTCATTGAGGTTACCCTAAAACGTTCGCGGCTCTTCCTATCCTCAATTGTAAGGAATGTGAAACAATTACCCTGCGATAGACACGAGGGCGTGAGACGATTGCAGTAAATCTTGTCGAATGCGTTTATCGGTCTCAAGTGTAGGGCACGGAATTAGGAGGGCGCCACGATGGCTCAGCTGAAAAAGATCTTGCTGGTGGATGACGACGAAGACCTGCGCGAAGCGCTGAGCGAACAGCTCGTGATGACCGAGGATTTCGACGTATTCGAAGCAAACGACGGCCAAAGCGCCATGGAGCGGGTCAAAGAGGCGCTGTATGATCTGGTGATCCTCGACGTTGGCCTGCCCGACACCGACGGGCGCGAGCTGTGTCGCTTGATGCGCAAACAGGGTGTCAAAAGCCCGATCCTTATGCTGACGGGGCATGACGGCGATGCCGACACCATCCTGGGTTTGGACGCGGGCGCCAATGATTATGTCACCAAACCCTTTAAGTTCCCGGTGCTGCTGGCCCGTATCCGTGCACAGCTGCGCCAGCACGAGCAATCTGAGGATGCTGTATTCACGCTGGGGCCGTACACATTCAAACCCGCGATGAAGATGCTGATCACCGATGACGACCGCAAGATCCGCCTGACTGAGAAAGAGACGAACATCCTCAAGTTCCTCTACCGTTCGACGGATGGTGTCGTGGCGCGTGATGTGCTGCTGCACGAGGTTTGGGGCTACAACGCAGGTGTTACAACCCACACGCTGGAAACTCACATCTATCGCCTGCGTCAAAAGATCGAGCCTGATCCGTCGAACGCGCGCCTGCTGGTGACTGAGTCCGGCGGCTACCGTCTGGTGGCCTGAGTATTGACCCAGATCAAAGCAGCACCTGCGCTGCATCTTTAGGGTCGCACTATCCCGCACATGTCCGGGTTATGACATGTACCTCCCTGTTGGACTGGGCCGGGCCTTGTGCCCGGTCTTTTTTTTTGTCCGGTGGGGTGCTGTGACGATTTGAAATTCTGCGCTATCTTTTGAGCATCTGAATTTCACAACACTGGATACCCCCATGAGACTCTTTTCGACGATTACTTTTGTTGGCGCCTTGACGCTTTCTGGTGCTGCTTTTGCCTGCCCGTGGGCCTCGGGTGATTACGCCTTCAGCGAGCACGGTGTTTACGGCGATTTCACTGTGAATGCCGATTGCACCGAAATGGTGTGGAGCCGTTTGAGCGATGGTGCGGAAACCACTGCACTGGAACGCACTAAACATGGTTGGGCTGGCGAGTTGGAAAAAGCGGACGTCGAATTGCTGGACAACGGTAAAAACTTGCGGATTACCGGCACCGGCGGTGCGATGCGACAAGCCAGGGCTGAGCGCAAGAATTAAACAACGCCAGACTGTTTCTTATGGTGCACTTCCCAGTGCGCATTCTGTCTGGGCGGGCTGATGGCGATACTTTCACCTTAGCTGTTCGGTTCATTCGCGTATCGCGGCGTCGGGTATCTTGTTTGCTATTGGGCCAGAGAAGGGAACTTCGAAATAACTTACTGTGCTTTTCGTATCAGAACGCAGTCTTGAAACTGCTTGTTGATCTTACGCCTCCAACCTCCGTTTATGATCAAAGGAGGTTGGCCCCCCAGAGTGTCGAGGTGCGCCAAAAGCTTGCTGCGTGAATGAGCGACGGCTGCATCAGGTACCTCCCTGTTATCAAGTCGTGAATCCTGTGCTTGGTACTTAAAGGAAAAAGCGGCTTCTCCGCTTTTTGTCGCGCGCTCTGCATCGTCGTCCCATAGAAATGCCGTGAAGTAGAAACGACCATTTGGCCTGAGAACTCGCAGAGCTTCATTCACAAAGTGGTAAAAGTCCGGCTCTTGCATGTGCGTAAAAACTGACGTTGCGAACACCAGGTCAAAAGACGCGTCAGGGTACTCAAAATCGTACTCTGAAGGAGCGATTTCCCCCGAAGGGTTATACATTGAATTGGTCATATTTGAATAACGAAAGGAATAGTTGGGTTTGTCAGCACCGAAGTACTTGTTTGACCAGCTGATGCAAAATTTCATGACATCGAATCCTGCGTAAGTAACGCTGTCGCCGAACTTTCGGTGCAAGGCGTACGCGTTTCGCGCAATTCCGCATCCGATCTCAAGAGTATCATCCCCAGCCGACAGATCAGCCAGAGAAACCAACGCCGCGATGTTTGCGTCACCAACGGTTGTGAAATCGCCGCCGCCAGCAAGGTTTAGAACATTGGGCGGAGCGTCTTTGTGGGCAAAGAGTGGAGTGTATCGAATGAGCAGATCTACGGTTCTCAACGCGGTAGCGACTTTCAATGCTCGAAACTTGGAGACCATGTAGATGCCTTGGAAATTGAAGCCATGTAGATTTTTACCTATCTACCCATATCGGTAGCAGTCTTCTTTTCAAAGTATCCATCTGCTTTACCTCACTGCGTGTTTCGGCAAGCCGCACAGCACATCCAGTGTTCAGTCGGGGCATGTTGAGCGGTACTCTGTGGTTTCGGGCACTTCTATGATGTCTCAAAAACACAGCCCGATAGCGCATCATTTCGGATGGTACCTGGTGTCGCTCCGAGTTAGTTTGCGTCTATTGGGACAAAGGAAACAATCTCATGCCCTTTACGCTGGCTACTTGGAACATAAACTCGGTGCGTCTACGCGAGCCGATCGTGCTGAAACTGCTCGAGGAAGAGGCGCCCGATGTGCTGTGCCTGCAAGAGTGCAAAAGCCCGGTGGACAAGATCCCGATGGAGGGTTTTGCCGCGCTTGGTTACACGCATGTGGTTGCGCGCGGGCAAAAGGGTTACAACGGTGTCGCCATTCTGTCTCGCATCCCGATGGTCGAGGCCGGCAGTCAGGATTTTGCCGACCTGGGCCATGCCCGCCATATCGCCGGGACATTGGAAAATGGCGTCACGGTTCACAACTTCTATGTGCCAGCAGGTGGCGACGTGCCCGACCGGGAGAAAAACGAGAAGTTCGGGCAGAAGCTGGACTATCTCACTGACATGCGGGATTGGTTCAAATCTGAGCAGATGAAGAAATCAATCCTGGTTGGCGATCTGAATATCGCCCCGCGCGAAGATGACGTTTGGGACCACAAGAAACTGCTCAAGGTGGTCAGTCACACCCCAATCGAGGTTGAGCATCTCGCCGAAACACAGGATGCAGGCGGTTGGGTTGACATAACCCGACAGGATATTCCTGACGGTAACCTGTACTCTTGGTGGTCGTACCGCGCCCGTGACTGGGACGCGGCCGACAAGGGGCGGCGTCTGGATCACGTCTGGGCCACGGGGGATATCTCGAACGCGGGCCACTCCAGCCGTGTCTTGCGCGGCGCGCGCGGCTGGGAAAAACCCAGCGATCATGCGCCGGTTTTCGCGACTTTCGATCTTTAATACAAAGAGCGCCTGTAATTTGAGCAAACAGGCCTTCCCCCACTTGGTTTCCGGCCCGACTGACGGCATATAAGGCCAAGTTTGAACCCAAAGAGGCACGTCATGGATATTCTCAACGGCGCAGGCGGCGCCCCCGCCGCGGATCTGATCAAAGACGGCTCTGAGGCCACATTCATGGCTGACGTGGTCGAAACTTCGCAAGAGGTGCCGGTCATCGTGGATTTCTGGGCCCCCTGGTGCGGCCCCTGCAAGACGCTTGGTCCGATGCTCGAGGAGGCGGTGACTGCCGCCAAGGGCGCGGTCAAGATGGTCAAGATTAACGTCGACGAGGCGCAGATGATCGCGGGCCAGTTGCAGATCCAGTCGATCCCGACGGTCTATGCGTTCTTCAAGGGGCAGCCGGTCGATGGGTTTCAGGGCGCGCTGCCAGGGTCAGAGATCAAGGCGTTTGTGGACCGTGTCATTGCTGCGGCAGGCGGTGAATCTCCTGGTGGTCAATTGGACGAAGCGGTTGAAGCCGCCGAAGAGATGCTGACCAGCGGTGCGGCCGTGGATGCGGCACAGACATTTGCCGCTATCCTCGGCGAAGATCCCAATCACGCCGCCGCATACGGCGGCTTGGTGCGCGCGCATATCACGCTGGACGATTTGGATCAGGCCGAGGCCATCCTGAATGGTGCCCCAGCCGAAATCTCGGATACGCCCGAGCTGGAAGCCGCGCACGCGCAGCTCGAGCTGGCCAAACAGGCTGCGGATGCTGGCCCTGTGGCCGAGCTGAGTGCGGATGTCGAGGCAGAGCCAGACAATCACCAGGCCCGTTTTGATCTGGCGCTGGCGCTGCATGCAAATGGCAACGTCGAGGAAGCGGTCGCGCAATTGTTGGAGCTCTTCCGCCGGGATCGTGAGTGGAACGATGGCGCGGCCAAGACACAGCTCTTCACGATCTTTGATGCGCTCAAGCCCAATGATCCGGTGGTTTTGAACGGACGGCGCAAGCTCAGCTCGATGATATTTGCCTAAAAATAATTCAGGGCTAGTATCGGTATATGATGCAATCCGCCGATTTGCCGGACACGATCGCGGTGTTTCCACTGCCTGGGGCGCTCTTGTTGCCCCGGTCCCGGCTGCCACTTCATATCTTTGAGCCGCGCTATCTTCAGATGCTGAACGATGCGCTGAAGACGCCTCAGCGCCTGATCGGAATGGTTCAACCAAACCCGAGCCCTGCATGTTCGGATAAATTGCACATGATTGGCTGTGCGGGTCGCGTTACGCAGTTCTCCGAGACAGAGGATGGCCGCTACATGATCACGCTGAGCGGCGTATCGCGCTTCCGGGTCAAGAGCGAGATCGAAGGGTTCACGCCCTACCGCCGCTGTCAGGTGTGCTGGAACGGGTTTGATCGCGACCTGGGGCGCAGCGAGGCCGCCGGCCGTTTTGATCGTTCTGAATTCTTGGACCTGTTGCACCGATTCTTTTCGGCGCGGGATCTGTCTACAGATTGGGAAACGCTCAAGGACGCGGATGACGAATTGCTCGTGAATTCCCTGTCCATGCTGCTGGATTTCGACCCCGAGGAAAAGCAGGCGCTACTTGAGGCACCTTGTTTGACCACACGGCGCGAGACGCTGGTGACACTGATCGAATTTGCCCTGCGGGGAGGAGATGGGAATGAGGAAACACTACAGTGAACGAACAGAACCAGGCGTTTGACCGCCGCATGCTTGAAGTGCTGGTCTGCCCGATGAGCCAGACAACGCTGGAATATGATGCTGAGCGGCAAGAGCTGATCTCGAAATCTGCGGGCCTGGCCTATCCTATCCGCAACGGTATCCCGGTTATGTTGCAGGACGAGGCGCGCGAACTCGACTGAGGGTGCTGCGACTCCGGTGGCGCTCCCGCACCCGCGCGATCCTGACTTCGTCAGCCCCGCTAACGGCCTTGGGCCGTGCCCTGGGCGTTGCCAGGCGCGGTCTTGTTTGGGGCATCTGTTTTACCATGAATCCCAACCGCCGAGCGCAGCGAGGCCCGGCCCAACGGGAGGAGGGCATCTTTGATGTCTGATCGACGGGCGGGAGAGTTCCCGAAAACCAAACGCGCTATGTCGCCTGTCAGATCGCCCGGCCTTGCATCAGTTTTGGCAAGTCTCCGGTCAAACCCGCGGCTTCGCGTACAAAGCCACGTCTTAGTCCGGGCAGTGATCCAATGATCCCCATGCCTATATCGCGCCCAAGTCGCAAAAGCGGGTTGTCGTTTGAAAACAGCCGGTTGAATGTATCCGTGGCCAATGCCAGCGTGGCCGTGTCGAACCGTCGCCACTGTTGATACCGCTCCAGAACCAGCTGCGAGGCCAGATCCTCACCCCGCCGCCCGGCGAGTGTCAGCACCTCGGCCAGGGCAGCCACATCCCGCAGACCTGCGTTCAAACCCTGCCCTGCGATTGGATGCATGCCGTGGGCCGCATCACCAACCAGCGCCAGCCGGTCTCCGACAAATGAGTTCGCCACGGTCAGGTTCAGTGGATAGGTGAACCGGTTGCCTGCTAGTTTGATCTGCCCCAGAAAATTGCCGAACCGCGGGCGCAGCACTTGCATATAGTCTTCGGGCTCCATCGCATTGATGCGATGCGCCATCTCGGTCCGCTCGCTCCATACGATCGAACTGCGGTTGCCTGTCAGTGGCAGGATGGCGAGCGGTCCGGGGGGCATGAAGAACTGGTGCGCGACTCCGTGATGCGGCAGTTCATGCTCGATGGCGCAGACCAGGGCCGTTTGCCCATAGTCCCACCCGGTTCGCTTGATGCCTGCACGCGTGGCGGTGCCGCTTTTGCGACCATCAGACCCCACCAGCAGCTTGCCAGTGACCTCGGTTCCGTCGTCCAGTGTGACCGAAACACCTGCTTGCGAAACCTCTTGCGCAACCACCGATTTGCCGTTGATCTGAGTGATCATCGGATCGGCCGCCATTACATCCATGAACGCACGGCGCAGGTGGCGGTCCTCGACCATGTAGCCCATTGGCCCTTCTTCAAGCTCAGCATGGTCGAAATGCATGAAGAAGGGCGAGGGGCCAGCACCTGCGTGCCCGTCGGTGACCTTGATCTCCAGCATCGGTTGAGCGTGGTCTTCGACAGCCTCCCAAACGCCGATTGCTTGCAACAGCCGCTGCGAGGCCAGGGCCAAAGCATAAGACCGCCCGTCGAAGGCAGCATTCTTGCGTGTCTTGACAGGCAAAGCGTCGATCACGGTCACGCTGTGCCCGGTTGCGGTCAGAGCCAAAGCCAATGCAGGGCCATTCAGACCGCCGCCAACAATCACGATATCCGATGTCATATCCATGAGGTGCAATATGCGCAGCCTTTCGGGATTGTCCATGCGGAACGCTGTCGCTACCGTCGCACCCAAAGCAGTTGGGGAGGATGAGATGGACGACTGGCTGAAAATGACGGCAAGCGATCTGGGGCGTGGAATTGCTGCGGGCGAGATTGATCCGTTTGAGTTGGCGCAAGCCTATCTGGATGCCATCGATACCCACCCCCTGCGCGACCGGATTTATGCCCGCGTGACCCACGACCGCGCGCTGGTCGAGGCCAAGGCGGCCGCAGAACGTGCCAAAGTTGGCCGCCGCCTGTCGTTGCTGGATGGGGTTCCGATCAGTTGGAAAGACCTGTTCGATACGGCCGATGTTGGAACCGAGGCGGGGTCGGCCCTGCTCAAGGGGCGCGTGCCGGACACCGATGCGCTGGTGTTGCAGAACGCAACTGCGGCCGGATCGGTCTGTTTGGGTAAGACGCATATGTCTGAACTGGCGTTTTCCGGCTTGGGCTATAACCCGATCACCGCAACGCCGCCTTGTGTGCATGATGAAGCTGCGGTGCCTGGCGGGTCGTCGTCCGGGGCAGGGGCCTCGGTCGCATTCAATCTGGCGGCCTGCGGGATCGGCTCGGACACGGGTGGGTCGGTTCGCATTCCATCGGCCTGGAACGATTTGGTGGGGCTCAAGACCACGTCGGGGCGCGTCAGCCTGGAAGGCGTTGTGCCGCTTTGCCTGCGGTTTGACACGGTCGGCCCGCTCGCCCGCTCGGTCGAGGACGCAGCGCAGATGTTGGCTATGCTCGAAGGTGGGGTGCCTGCGGACTTGCGTGGTGCGTCGCTCACTGGGCGGCGCTTTGCGGTTCTGAAAACCGTGGCTTTGAACGATTTGCGCGATGTCCCCGGCCAGGCGTTTGATGATGCTGTGCGCCGGTTGGAGGCTGCGGGTGCCTCTATCGATACGATCGAGGTGCCGGAAGTGGAGCAGGCCATGGCGTTGACCGGCGCGCTTTATACGGCCGAGGCTTACGGTCTGTGGCGCGATGTGATCGAGGCCAACCCCGATGCGATGTTTTCGGAGATTCGGGAGCGGTTTCAGGCAGGGCGCAATTTTTCAGGCCCCGATTATGTGGCGGCGTGGGCAGCTTTGGAAAGCTGCCGCGCGGCTTGGGATGCTGCCGTTGCGGGGTATGACGCGGTTCTGGCACCGACCTCTCCGATCCTGCCGCCGAATCTGTCGCGGTTGGAAAGTGACCATGACTATTACGTCACCGAAAATCTGTTGGCGCTCAGGAATACGCGCATTGGCAATCTGATGGGGCTTTCAGCGCTGACATTGCCCACGGGTACGCCGAGCTGCGGTATCATGCTGATGGCGCTGCCTGACTGCGAAGAGGCGCTGCTGCGGGTCGGTGCGGCAGCCGAGGCGGCGCTGACCTGAATGCCACAATTGCCAATCACGGCAATGCTTTGTCTGGACGAAGCGGGGTGTGATCTGTAATTTGGTCTCAAACGGGGCGCGAATGATCCCGGTATTGAGGCAGTTGAGATGAATTTCCCCGAGCGGTTTTCGAACCTTCCGGCTTATGCATTCCCGCGTCTGCGCGCGTTGCTCGATCATCATGATCCGGGCGGCGATGTCGTGCACATGACCATTGGCGAGCCCAAACATGATTTCCCGCAGTGGGTGACGGATGTCATCATGGAAAACGCCGCCGGGTTCCGGGGCTATCCCGACAACAACGGTATGCCCGAGTTGCGCGGCGCCATCGCTGATTGGATTGACCGCCGCTATGGTGTGCAGACGGATGCCGACAGCCAAGTGATGGCGCTCAATGGCACGCGCGAGGGGCTCTACAACGCCGCAATGGCGTTGTGTCCAGAAACGAAGAACGGCCAAAAGCCGGTCATCCTGTGCCCGAATCCGTTTTATCAGGTCTACATGGTGGCGGCGCTTTCGGTCGCGGCCGAGCCTGTGTTTGTCGCCGCTACAGCGGCTACGGGCCATCTGCCCGACTACGCAGGTCTGCCCGACGAGGTGCTCAACCGCACCACTGCGGCTTACATCTGCTCGCCTGCCAACCCGCAGGGCGCGGTGGCAAGTCGGGACTATTGGGCTGAACTGATCGGGCTGGCGGAACGGTTCGATTTCCGCATTTTTGCGGACGAGTGTTATTCCGAGATCTACCGCGACGAGGCTCCGGTGGGCATCCTGACCGTCGCGCAAGAGCTGGGTGCTGATCCGGAACGGATCACGCTGTTCAACTCTCTGTCGAAGCGGTCGAACCTGGCTGGCTTGCGGTCCGGTCTGATTGCAGGCGGGCCTGAGACGATCGCGCGGGTCAAGCAGTTGCGCGCCTATTCGGGTGCACCGCTGCCGATGCCGTTGCAGATGGCGGCAGCAAGGGTCTGGGCGGATGAGGCGCACGTCGCGGAAAACCGCCGCCTCTACCAGGAAAAATACGCCATTGCTGATCAGGTCATGGCCGGTGTGCAAGGCTATCAGTCGCCCGAAGCAGGCTTCTTCCTTTGGTTGCCCGTCGATGACGGAGAGCAGGCGGCGTTGAAGCTGTGGCAACAGACAGGCGTGCGGGTGCTGCCCGGTGCTTATCTGGCGCAAGGCGAACCGGGCCAAAACCCGGGCGAGACATATATTCGGGTCGCAATGGTGGCCCCAAAAACAGAATTGCAGCGCGGGTTGGAAACACTTCGCGACTGCATTTACGGATGAGGTTCGAGGGTAGGCATGGCATCATATAACGCACGCGGTCGCGATCCGTTGTTGGACAGCAACATGCAGGCGGCCATTGAAAGGCGCGGCAAAGAGCTGGCAGGGATCGTTCTGGTTCTGGTCGGATTGGCCTTTGCCGCGATGCTGGGGTCGTACACGCCCGAAGACCCCAATTGGATGGTGTCCACTGACGCGCCGATCCAGAACTGGATGGGCCGCATGGGCGCTTGGATTGCCGGTGTTCTGATGCTGATCATGGGTATGGCCAGTTGGGGCATTCCCGTCTTTGCCATTGCCTGGGGCCTGCGCCTGGCACTGCACAAGGGTGAGGATCGGTTTTTCTGGCCGCTGGTTCTGTCGCCCTTCTGGCTGGTGACCATTGCCATCTATGCTGCCTCTCTGACCCCCAGTGATAAGTGGCTGGCGACGCACCAATACAGCCTGGGTGGCGCTGGCGGCGACTTTTTCCTGAGTGTTTTCTTGCTGCTTTTGCCCGTTGGTCTGCATTTCCTAGTCAAGATCGTGTCGATCTTGGCAGCAATTGCCATGGTCTCCATGGGCGTTTTCGTTCTGGGCTTCAGCCGCAACGATGTGCGGTTCGGCCTGCGCCGGTTCGTGATTGGCATCATCATGGCCTATGGCGCGGTGATGACATTGCTGGGGCAGGGGGCATCCGCCACCGTTCATGCCGCCCGCGAACGTCAGGCCTTGCGCGCTGAACGTAAGGAAGCCGCCCGTGTGGCCGCAGAACAAGCCGCCCTTGCTGCTCAAGCTGCCGAGGCCGAGGCGGTGATCGAGCCTGAACCTTATGTTGAGCCGGAACCCGCGCCTGCTCCCGCAGCCGAGTCGAAGGGCGGGTTGCTGTCGCGCATGCCCAGCCTGATCCGCCGACCCGAACCAATGCCGGAACCCGAGTTGGTTGAGCCGCAGCCCGTTGCGGGCGAGCAGGCCATGCCGGGGGATGACCGGATCAAATCCAAGATTGCTCAGGTCGTGCGCAACCGCAAAGAAGCCGCTGGCGTTGTTCAGCCGCAGCCGGACCCTGCACGCCCCCTGACCAAGGGCCGAGGACGTGGGCCGGACCCGCTGGTTCTGGACCCGACAGCAGGTGGCGATTTCCCAGCCGAACCGCCGCTGACGGCATCACAGACGGTTGCTTCGCCAGTTCACGCTCAGCAGATGCAGCCACAGCCCGTGCAACCACAGCCCGTGCAACCACAGCCGATCCACGTCGAAGAGCCCGCGCTGCAGCCGGTGCCAGACGACTATGTGCCGATGGACTACACGGCCGAGGTTGAACCCGCACCCGTTTCGCAACCCGTACCTGTACCGCAGTCCGTGCCACTTGCCGCGCCTATCGCGGCACCCATTCCCGTGGCCCAACCCCGCAAGGCAGTTGTCGAACAACCCGCGCGCAAAGCACCGCAGCCGTCGCGCCGCGCACAGGCCGAAGCACAGCCCACTCTGGCGTTTGAGGAAGCCGCGACCCAGTTCGAACTGCCGCCGCTCAGCCTGTTGGAAAACCCGGTTGAAATTCAGCGCCATCATCTGAGCGACGAAGCTTTGGAAGAAAACGCTCGGATGCTGGAAAACGTGCTGGACGACTATGGCGTCAAGGGCGAGATCGTAAGTGTCCGCCCCGGCCCTGTCGTCACAATGTACGAGTTGGAACCTGCTCCCGGATTGAAAGCGAGCCGTGTCATCGGCCTGGCCGACGATATCGCACGTTCCATGTCGGCCCTGTCGGCGCGCGTTTCGACCGTGCCGGGACGTTCTGTGATCGGCATTGAACTGCCCAATGAATACCGTGAAAAGGTCGTTCTGCGCGAAATTCTGGCGTCCCGCGATTTCGGCGACAGCAACATGAGCTTGCCGCTGGCCTTGGGCAAGAACATCGGCGGCGATTCTGTGGTCGCCAACCTGGCCAAGATGCCTCACCTGCTGATTGCGGGTACCACTGGTTCGGGTAAGTCGGTGGCGATCAACACCATGATCCTGTCGCTGCTGTATAAGCTGACGCCGGATGAATGCCGCTTGATCATGATCGACCCAAAGATGCTGGAATTGTCGGTCTATGACGGCATCCCGCACCTGCTGTCCCCGGTTGTGACCGACCCCAAAAAGGCGGTTGTGGCACTGAAGTGGACGGTCGGCGAGATGGAAGATCGCTATCGCAAGATGTCCAAGATGGGTGTCCGCAACATCGAAGGCTACAACGGCCGCGTCCGCGAGGCGCTGGCCAAGGGCGAGATGTTCAGCCGCACGGTACAGACCGGATTTGACGATGACACCGGCGAACCCGTGTTCGAGACGGAAGAGTTCGAACCCAAGGCGCTGCCCTATATCGTCGTCATCGTCGATGAGATGGCCGATCTGATGATGGTTGCGGGTAAAGAGATCGAGGCCTGTATTCAACGTCTGGCTCAGATGGCGCGTGCGTCCGGCATCCACCTGATCATGGCGACACAGCGCCCGTCGGTGGACGTGATTACCGGTACGATCAAGGCAAACTTTCCCACCCGGATCTCGTTCCAGGTGACGTCCAAGGTCGACAGCCGAACCATCCTTGGTGAAATGGGCGCTGAACAACTGCTGGGTATGGGCGACATGCTCTACATGGCGGGCGGAGCCAAGATCACCCGTTGCCATGGTCCGTTTGTGTCCGATGAAGAGGTCGAAGAGATCGTCAACCACCTCAAGGCCTTTGGCCCGCCCGAATACATGAGCGGCGTTGTTGATGGTCCGGACGACGAAAAGGCTGACAACATCGACGCAGTTCTGGGTTTGAACACGGGCGGCAACACCAATGGCGAAGATGCATTGTATGACTCTGCGGTGGCCATCGTGATCAAAGACCGCAAATGCTCGACATCCTACATCCAGCGTAAACTGGCGATCGGCTACAACAAAGCCGCGCGTCTGGTCGAACAGATGGAGGAAGAGGGGCTAGTCTCGCCTGCAAACCATGTAGGCAAACGTGAAATCCTGGTGCCCGAACAACAATAAGTTCGGGCTTTTATTCCGGTCTGGGGTGCTTATCTAGGGATCATGAAACAGTTCGCTTTTGCCATTGCGGTGACCCTTGCCGCTCCGGCGGCTTGGGCAGCCGAAAAACTGCCCTTGTCGGATATCTCGACTTATCTGAATGGGCTGAAAACCGTTCAGACCACGATGACCCAAATCAACGACGATGGGTCGCTGTCCACCGGGAAACTGTGGCTTCAGCGTCCCGGTCGGATGCGGTTCGAATATGACCCTCCTGACAGTGCGGTCGTGGTGGCAAAAGGGGGGACGGTGATCATCCACGATCCCAAATCGAACCAACCGCCCGAACAATACCCGCTGAGCAAAACTCCGCTGTCGATCATTCTGGCGCGCAACGTCGATCTGGCACGGGCCGGAATGGTTGTTGGGCATGACTTTGACGGGACATCGACCATCGTGTCGGCACAGGACCCGGAAAACCCAGACTATGGGCGGATCGATCTGCTGTTCACCGGCGATCCGGTCGAGCTGCGCAAATGGGTTGTGCACGATGGCGCAGGGTCACGCACCACGGTCATTCTGGGGCCTTTGACCAAGGGCAACAGCCTGAACCAAAACCTGTTCATCGACGGAGAACCTGGCGTTTCATCAAATCGCTAGATGGATCTGTGCCCCCGTGTTCGCAGGGGCACCTTCATTCTCAGTATTTGAAACGTCCGCAGGTATTGAGCTGCTTGCGGTACATCTCGCCCCGTGCAGCGACTTGGTCGGCAGTGCGTAGAAGCCAGGATTTGCTCCGATAGGTGCCACGCGCATAGCCCGTGTGCCCATCGTGATAGGCCAGATACTGGTTGCGGGTGTCGGTCATGGCAATGCCGTTGCGTGAATTGCTCTTGGCCATGTACCAGCCGATGAAATCTGATGCATCGCGCATCCGGTCGCGGCGGGCCCGGCGATTGCCAGTTTCCTTCTTGTATTGATCCCACGTGCCGTCCAACGCTTGGCTATAGCCATATGCACTGCTTTGACGGCCCATCGGCAGCACGCCCAAAACGTATTTGTGCGGGGTGCGCGCGTCTGACCGATAGCGGCTCTCTTGATAGATCGTCGCCATCTGGACGTGTACGGGCACGCCCCATTTGCGTTCCGTTTTCTTGAACGCCTTTATGTAATCCGGGCGCTGTTTGGCAATGCTGCAGGCATTGTCCAGATTGCGCGGAGGGGACTTTGACCCGCCGCCGCAAGCTGCCACCAGCAACACGACCATCAACACGCAAAGAGATCTGCTCATCTGCCTCTTGCCTTTTTTGCAAGATATTAACTTATTTTAGCAGGTGCGCAAATCACATTCGCGGGTAGATCGTCAGGTCACAGCACAAATGCCAAAACAGCGGGCATCGCCAATATCGACAACACCGTGGACGCCACAGTCATCCCAGCGACAGAGTTGGAATCGGCCCCGAAACGCTCGGCCAATAGGTACGAGGTGACGGCGACGGGCGTTGCGAATTGTACGATCAGGACGCCAGCGGCGACCTTGCCCAGCTCAAAAAACTCAGCCACGCCCCAGCCCAACGCGACACAAACGATCAGCTTGACAACTGACAGGGCAATCGCAGGCCCGATGTTGCCCGGTGTTAGCCGGGCCACGGCCACGCCCAGGGTGATCAGCATCATTGGCACCGCCATCTGCCCCATCAAGCTCAACCCGTTGGTTAGGAAGGTTGGCGTCTCCCACCCCTGCCAAAGGAACAGCGCACCCAGGATCGTCGCCCAGACCATTGGCTCGCGCACGACCTTGCCGAACGAGCCCTGACCGGCGACCAGATAGATCCCATAGGTGAAAGACCACAGCGCGGTCACGGACAGAAAGACGACAGCATATCCCAGCCCCGGATCGCCAAAGGCAAAGATGCACAGCGGTAGGCCCAAGTTGCCGGTGTTACCGAAAACCAAGGGTGACAAATACGTGCGCTGATTCAAGCGCGTGAGTTTTACAAAAACCCAGAACACCACGGACAGGACCAGGTTGCCAACAACGGTCGCCACGGTAAACACGCCCAGATCATCGCCCGAAATCTCGGTCTGCATGAGTGCAACAAAGATCAGACTGGGCACGGCCAGCGTCATGGCAAAGCGCGTGATGAACTGAATCCGGTATTCGAATCCCAGTTTCACCCAAGTAAATCCAACTGCCGCCAGCATAAAAACCGGGGCCACAATTTCCAGGACTGTCAAGGCAAGGTTCACAGACTGTTTCCCTAAATTTCGGTACAATTGTTGGACAAATGTGTCGCGTTAGGGGTAGTAACAGGACACGGGGGCTGAAACTGCAATGCTAAAAACGCGCGCAAAATATCATTTGGGCCAAGTGGTTCGCCATAAGCGTCATCCGTTTCGCGGAGTGATTTTTGATGTCGATCCGGAATTCGCCAATACCGAGGAATGGTATCAGGCGATTCCCGAAGACAGCCGACCGCTGAAGGACCAGCCGTTCTATCACCTTTTGGCTGAAAACGACCAAAGCTATTACGTTGCATACGTGTCTGAACAGAACCTTGTTGCGGATTATTCCGGTGAGCCAGTGGATCATCCGGACATTCCCGACATGTTCGGACCATTTCAAGACGGCGCGTATCCGCTTCACTTTCAGTTGAATTGAGGTGTCCCGCCCGTGACCGGGCGAGACGGACTGTATCAATAGCCCAAAGCACACCCATCCTTGCGGGGATCGCTGGCGCCTTCCAGGACGCCGTCATCGCGGATGCGGATGGCCTGAGCACCGCCGATGGCGGTGTCGGGGATGACGACGGTGTGCCCCATGTCTGCCAATTCCTGCCGCACCTGATCGCTGTACCCACGCTCGACCTTGGTCACCGCGCCATCAGCAAAGGCGCGCGGGGCGTCTACGGCCCGTTGTAGGTCCATCCCAAAATCGACGAGATTGCTGAGGAACCGGGCGTGTCCGTTGGGTTGATAGCCGCCGCCCATGACCCCAAACGGCATGGTGACGTGTCCGTTTTCCGCCAGCATGCCAGGAATGATCGTGTGCATCGGGCGTTTTCCGCCACTCAGTTCGTTGGGGTGTCCGGGCTGCAAGGTGAAACCTGCGCCGCGGTTTTGCAGCAGGATTCCAAACTTATCCGACGCGATACCGGATCCGAAACCGTGGAAGATCGAGTAGATCAACGAAACAGCCATGCCATCCCGATCAACAACCGTGATGTAAATCGTGTCCTTGTGCACTGCTTCGCTGATATCTGCCGGGGCGGCCATTGCGCGGTTCGGATCAATCAGGGCCGCCAGTTTTTTCGCCGTATCCATGGACAGCATATGGTCCAGGCGTGACGTGTGGTCCGGATCGGCTATGAAGCGGTTGCGGGCGTCATAGGCCAGTTTTGCGGCCTCGGCCTCAATATGCACGCGTTCAGTTCCCAGCGGGTCCATGCCTGCGATGTCGAACTGGCTGAGGATGTTGAGCATCAATATCGCCGTTGCGCCTTGGCCATTCGGTGGATGCTCGATCAGGTCTGTGCCCTTGTAAGCGCCGCTGATCGGCGCGGTGGACATGTCACAGGTGGCGGCAAAATCCGCAACCGTGTGGGCCCCGCCAACCGCCTGAAGTGCAGCGACCATGTCATCGGCGATTTCTCCGGTATAAAACGCATCACGCCCCTGTTGAGCGAGTCGGCGTAAAACTCCGGCCTGTCCCGGAGCACGAAAGATCTCTCCGCGTTGGAAAGGTGCACCATTCGACAGGTATTTTGCGCGCGCGCTGCCCTGCAACGTATCGGCATCATTGGCCCAGTCAAAAGCCACGCGTGCCGCCACAGGCACGCCGTGCTCGGCATAATGAATTGCAGGTTGCAGAATGGCGTCCAAACCCAGCGTGCCAACGGTTTCAGACAGGTGGCAGAACGCATCA
Source organism: Falsiruegeria mediterranea M17 (assembly GCF_900302455.1). Taxonomy (GTDB): domain Bacteria; phylum Pseudomonadota; class Alphaproteobacteria; order Rhodobacterales; family Rhodobacteraceae; genus Falsiruegeria; species Falsiruegeria mediterranea. The sequence goes on along the minus strand of NZ_ONZG01000001.1, from coordinate 128,443 downwards.
ATTGCGCGTGGAATGGTCACGGCATCCGGGCTGGTGAGGGGAATGGCGCTGTGCCCGGCGTCCCGCAAGCGATCCGCGGATGCTCCGGCGGGCGCATGGCCCGAGCCGTTCAGGGCGTGGACCTTGCCGGACTTTGGGTCCGAATACAAAACAAAGCAATCCCCGCCGATCCCCGTCATCTGCGGTTCGCAAATGCCCAGGACAAGCGCCCCGGCAATGGCCGCATCCATGGCATTGCCGCCGCGCTTGAGCGTGTCGATGGCCACCTGAGCCCCTAGGGGGTGCGATGTTGCACACATCCCGTTTGTCGCCAGAACCTCGGACCGGCCCGGCATGTGAAAATCACGCATGTTTGGATCTCCCTTCTCTCGGGCACGACATTAAATCGCGCGCGGCGAAGGTCAATCACGCTGACATTTTATTGGGGGGTAGTCCTCGGTGTCGCGCACTGGGTGGGGGCTGTTACGCGCAACACCGAGGGAAGCCAATTTGCAGCTACAACTCTGTTATGCTGGCGGTTTGCGGCGCGAGTGCGGAGCGAATAAGGCGTTAATGTGGCGCGCGGCTCTCAGGTCAGGTCAAATCCCATGGACAAGCGATTGTGACCGTTCAGGCGATCATAGCGAATATCGCTGGTCAGTTGCCTGATCAGGAACCAACCGAATCCTCCTTCGGGCAGGTCCTGCTTGTTCTCGGTGATGATCGCCGGGGCCCCTTCAGGCAGCTCACTGGCAGGCAGGGGCACACCCTTGTCGGATATCCTGATATCCAGGCGGCTTTGCTGGAAGGAACAGATCACCCGAATTTGACCTGGTTCGACACCTGCATAGGCGTGTTCCACGATGTTGTTGATGGCTTCTGCCAAGGCAATCTCGATATCGCCTGCTGTTTCTTCGGATACGCCTTGTAGCCGCAGTTCCTGCGCCACTGTGCAGATTCCACTGCGCGCTTCCAGCTCGGTCGCTCGAAAGGATAAGGCAAATTTGCCTCGCTTCCCAGTTTCGGTCACGGTGCCGCCTCCGATCCGTTGAAATTAGTGGTCTGCGGTAGCTGCCAGAGCGTCGTCCAGAGACGGAAACAAGTTGAACACGGTATCCATGCGCGTAAGGCGAAAGACCTTGTCGACCACAGGGGTCAGGCCGGCCAGATCCAGAGAGCGGTTTGCCTCCAGCTGCTTCATCGAAGCTACAATCGCGCCAAGACCGCTGGAATCGATGAAGTTCACCGTGGACAAGTCCAAAATGACCCGATCCGGCCCCCCTTCGGTCTCGGTTCGCATGTCTTCCTTGAACTGGATGGCCATCGCGGCGTCAATGCGATCCGCGTTCACGGTGATGATCCGCACGTGATCGGTTACGGTGCTTGTCAGGCTCATGACTATTCCTCAGGTGGCGTTTGTCGTGGCCGTAGGGTAAGTGACAATTCTTACCAATCAGTATTCATTATCAGGACTTTGGAGGAGGAGTTCATGAAAGAGGTTGTCATCGCCGGGGCCGCACGTACGCCAATGGGTGGTTTTCAGGGCGCATTTGACGGGGTCGAGGCCGCAGAACTGGGTGGAGCAGCGATTCGCGCCGCCTTGTCCGGCGCCGGAGCAGATACGGTGGACGAAGTTCTGATGGGCTGCGTTCTGCCGGCCGGGCAGGGGCAGGCACCCGCACGCCAGGCCGGATTTGCCGGGGGCTTGGGCGAAGAGGTGCCAGCGACAACCCTGAACAAGATGTGCGGATCGGGCATGAAAGCGGCGATGGTGGCCTTTGATCAGATCGCCCTAGGCCACGCGGATACGATGATTGCGGGCGGGATGGAAAGCATGTCCAATGCGCCCTATCTGCTGCCCAAGATGCGCGGCGGTGCCCGCATTGGCCATGGTCAGGTGATCGATCATATGTTCCTTGACGGGCTCGAAGACGCCTATGACAAAGGCCGCCTAATGGGAACCTTTGCCGAGGACTGCGCCGAAACCTATCAGTTCACCCGCGAGGCACAGGACGAATACGCGCTCAAGTCCCTCTCGAATGCACTCGAGGCGCAAGACAGCGGTGCGTTCGATGGGGAAATTGCGCCTATGACACTCAAGTCTCGCAGGGGAGAGGTGATTGTCGACGCGGACGAACAGCCGAAATCGGCACGCCCTGACAAGATCCCCACGTTGAAACCGGCCTTTCGCAAGGACGGAACGGTGACTGCGGCCAACGCCTCTTCGATCTCGGATGGCGCGGCGGCTCTGGTGCTGGCCTCAGCGGAGGCGGCCAAAGAGCAGGGCCTCACCATTCGGGCGCGCATCCTGGGTCATGCCAGTCACGCTCAGGCACCCGGCCTGTTCACGACGGCTCCGGTCCCGGCCGCGCAAAAGCTGCTCGATCGCTTGGGGTGGACGACCGGGGACGTCGATCTGTGGGAGGTCAACGAAGCCTTTGCCGTGGTTCCCATGGCGTTCATGCGCGAAATGGGTCTTTCGCGCGACAAGGTGAATGTGAACGGCGGCGCCTGTGCGCTGGGCCACCCGATCGGTGCCTCGGGCGCGCGGATCATGGTCACGCTACTGAACGCTCTGGAAAAGCGCGGTCTCAAGCGTGGGATCGCAGCGATTTGCATCGGGGGCGGAGAAGGCACGGCGATTGCGATCGAGCGGGTTTGACGCTTCTTCTCGTTTCAAATACGGCGGGGGTGAATTGAGCCTTTGGCTCAAGAGGGGGCAACGGCCCCCGACCCCCTTCAAAAGCGGAGCACGACATGCGCGCGAATTATGACACTCTGGCCACTACAATCGCCTCATTGACTGAGGGTGAAACAGACGAAGTTGCCCTGATGGCCACGGTGACATGCGAGGTGCACCATTCGGACGATCGGTTCGATTGGACCGGTTTTTACCGCGTGACCGAGCCCGAGTTACTCAAGATCGGCCCGTATCAAGGCGGTCACGGGTGCCTGGTCATCCCGTTTGCACGGGGTGTCTGCGGGGCGGCCGCGCGGACGGGCGAGGTTCAGCTGGTTCCGGATGTTGAGGCATTTCCAGGCCACATTGCATGTGCCACCTCGACCCGGTCCGAACTGGTGCTGCCAGTCCTCAATGCCAAGGGCGAGGTGATTGCCGTCTTTGATATCGACAGCGATCAACCGGATGCCTTCACCCAGGAAGATGCGGATGCCCTGACATCCATCCTGTCACAGGTATTTGCCCGCTAAAATCACGCCCGCAGTGATCTGAAACAACAGAATCGAAAGCAGCCATCGTGAAAATGGCCGCTTTTTTGTTTTGTGTCGGAACAGCCAGCGCGCCAGATACGCCGCCGGAGAGCCGCCCAAAACCGCCAACCACAGCAGAAAGTGTTCTGGAACGCGGCGCCACTTCCAACGCGCGCACAGCTTGTCCCAGGCAAAAAGCACCAGGGTCAAGCCATTGACGGCCCAGACATAAATGATGGCGTTCCAGAGGAGTGAGTTCTGTTCCATGTGCCCGCACACATGAGGCAGCAATCAGAAAGTTTCAATCCCCGTGAAAAAACACTTGGATTTTTCATTGATTCGGGTGATCGTGAAAAACGAGAAATAATTTTCACGGACCGTGAGAGGAGCGATTGGTGAACAGTCAGGCCCCGCAAAGCGCCACTTTGGGTGCGGATATTCGTGCGCTTCGCAAGGCGCGGGGGCTGACCCTTACCGATATCGCCGGGCAGCTGGGGCGGTCTGTTGGCTGGTTCAGCCAGGTTGAGCGCGACATGTCGGACCCGTCGATTTCCGATCTGCGTCAGATTGCCGAATGTCTTGGCGTGCCGATGTCGATGCTCTTTGCGCACTCTGCGGCCCCTGCTAGCGAGCAGGGCTACATCGTGCGTGCGGGCACCCGTCGTCCTATGGGGGCAGGCGAAGAGGGTCTGATAGAAGAGTTGCTTTCCCCCGATCTGACCGATGATTTCGAAATGGTGCATTCCACCTTTCGTCCAAAGTCCAGAATGCAGAAACCGGCCAACCGTCCAACACAGGAAGTGGGGTACATGGTGTCAGGCCGTCTGGACCTGATGATCGGCGACCGCACCTTTACAGTTGGTCCGGGCGATAGCTTTCGGATCAAACACGAGCCTTACCAATGGTCCAACCCCTATGACGAGCCTGCCGTGGCCGTCTGGGTCATCGCGCCACCGGTGTACTGATGAGCTTTGAGGCCTGGACCATATTCGCGTTGTTCTGGCTGGTCTTTGTGACCACGCCAGGACCAAACGCGGTGAATTGCATTTCCAACGGGATGAGCCTGCCGTTTGCGCGGGCCATGGTCGGAGTGCTGGCGATCCTCACGCAGGCCTGTGCGTTTCTGGTCCTCTCTGCACTTGGGGTCACTGCCTTGATCGCCACCTCTCCGACCGCCTTTTTTGTGGCCAAGCTGATTGGGGCCGGGTTCCTGATCTACCTGGGCATTCGCGGCTGGATCAATGCCACCAAACCTGCACCGACCGAAGTGCGCCCGGCGCGGCAGGTCTATCTGCACGCTTTGGCCGTGGCGACGATCAACCCAAAGAGCGTTGCTGGCTATCTGGCGGCGTTCTCGCAGTTTGTTCAACCGGAGGTGCCGATCTGGGGCCAGATGACAGTGATCATGCCGACTGCTCTGGCGCTCACGGCACTCAGTTACACAGGTTTCACCGTGTTGGGGGCAATCATGGGGCGGGCCGCGTTGGGGGCCGTGTTCAACACCACGGTGCGCCGCGTCATGGCCGTCTGTTTTATCATCTATGGGGTGCTACTGGGGGCCAGCGGCATGCCGCAAACAGGGGGAACCCGATGATCAAAGGATCGTGCCTGTGCGGAGATATCTGCTTTGAAACCGAGGCCACGCCGCAGGGTACCTCGATGTGCCACTGCGGACAGTGCCGCAAGCAATCGGGTGGCATCTGGTCGTCGGCCTATGTGCTCGACACCGAACTGACGATCACCGGAGATGTCAGCTGGTACCACGCCAGCGATCTGGCCAAACGCGGCAGTTGCCCGCGTTGCGGGTCGTTCCTGTTCTGGAAGGCCCACGACGAAGACACAACAAGCTTTGCGCTTGGCGCAGTGGATGGGCCTACGGGCCTGAAACTGTCCAAGCACATCTTCACCGCCTCCAAAGGCGATTATTACGACATTGCGGACGGTTTGCCGCAAAAGGACTGAATGAGGAGCATCATGTCTGATTTCCCAACCAAGGCCCGTGTGGTCATCATCGGCGGCGGCGTTGTTGGCTGTTCGTCGCTGTATCATCTGGCCAAAAAAGGCTGGACCGACTGCGTTCTGCTCGAAAAGAACGAGTTGACGGCCGGGTCCACCTGGCATGCTGCGGGCAACGTGCCCACGTTCTCGACCTCGTGGTCGATCATGAACATGCAGCGCTATTCGACCGAGCTCTATTCGGGGCTGGCCGAAGAGGTTGATTACCCGATGAACTATCACCAGTCGGGTTCGATCCGTCTGGCGCACACCAAAGAGCGGATGCAGGAATTCGAACGCGCCATGTCGATGGGCCGCTATCAGGGCATCGAGATGGAGATGTGGACGCTGGAAGAGGCGAAAGAGCGTTATCCGTTCCTGGAAACACATGACCTGGCAGGTGTTTTGTGGGATCCGTCCGACGGTGACATCGACCCGGCGCAGGTCACCCAGGCGCTGGCCAAAGGCGCGCGCGACATGGGTCAAAAGATCATCCGCTTCTGCCCGGCAACTGGTGTGACGCAGCACGATGATGGCACCTGGACCGTGCACACCGAAAAGGGCGACATCGATTGCGATTATGTGGTCAACGCAGCCGGTTACTATGCACAGCGTATTGGCGAATGGTTCCTGCCCTTCGGTGGCCGTACTGTTCCGTCAATGGTGATGGAGCACCAATACCTGCTGACCGAGCAGATCCCCGAGGTCGAGGCCTGGTCCAAGGAACACGGCGGCAAGCTGCCCCTGATCCGTGACGTGGATGTGTCGTACTACCTGCGTCAGGAAAAGCACGGCTACAACTTGGGCCCGTATGAGCCGAACTGCAAAGGTCATTGGCTGACCGCCGACGACAAGATGCCCGAGGATTTCAGCTTCCAGCTGTGGCAGGAAGATCTGGACCGGATCGAGGACATCGTGACCGACGCGATGGAGCGGGTTCCGCTGATGCAGACTTCCGGTGTCAGCAGCGTCATCAACGGCCCGATCCCCTATGCGCCCGATGGTCTGCCGATGATCGGCCCAATGCCAGGCGTCAAAAACGCGTTTGAGGCGCACACCTTCACGTTCGGCATTGCTCAGGGTGGTGGTGCTGGCAAGGTGCTGGCGGAATGGATCGTTGACGGTCACACCGAATGGGACATGTGGGCGGTCGACCCACGCCGCTACACCGACTACACCGATCAGGACTATTGCAACCAAAAGGGTATGGAAGTTTACGGCAACGAATACGCCATGCACTTCCCTCACCACGAATGGCCAGCAGCGCGCGACAAAAAGCTGTCGCCGGTTCACGCCAAGGTCAAAGAGCTCGGTGGCGTCATGGGCGCTTACAACGGCTGGGAACGTGCCAACTGGTTCGCGCAGCCGGGCGACGACACTTCGTTGGAAGCAACGCACACCTGGGGCCGCTCGGGTCCGTGGGAGCAGCGCATCAAGGAAGAGTGTGAAGCCGTGCGCGATGGCGTGGGCGTGCTCGACCTGCCGGGCTTCTCGCGGTTCTATCTGAGCGGCGAAGGCGCTGCCGAGGCGCTGCGCGGTCTGGTCACCGGTGGTCTGCCCAAAGTGGGCCGGATCAATCTGGTCTATGTCTCGGACAGCCGCGGCCGCATCCTGACCGAGATGTCGTGCATGCGTCTGGGCGAGGACGAGTTCGTGATGATCACCGCCGCAACCGCACAGTGGCATGACCGCGACCTGCTGGTGAATGCAATGCCCGTCGGTGTGTCGGTTGTTGACGTCACCACCACCCGCGACACCCTGATCGTGACCGGACCGAAATCGCGCGATCTGCTGGCTGGCATGTCGGACGCTGATCTTTCGACCGGTTGGCTGACCCATCAGGCTGCCACCGTGGCGGGCCGTCCCGCGCATCTGGTGCGCGTGTCGTTCGCGGGTGAGCTGGGCTGGGAAGTCCACGCCTTGGTCGAAGACATGCCCGCAATCTACGAAGCCATCCTGGAGGCGGGTGCCAAGCCATTCGGCATGTACGCGCTGAACAGCTTGCGTCTGGAAAAAGGGTACCGTGCGTGGAAAGGTGATCTGAGCACCGATTACTCACTGCTCGAAGGTGGTCTGGGCCGGTTCGTCAAACTCGACAAACCGCAGGATTTCCCCGGCAAGGCTGCAATCCAGAACGAAAAGCAGCAGGGCGTGAAGAAGTCCTTTGTCACACTGACGGTTGAGGCCGGGGATGCTGATGCGCCCTATATGTCATGCGTCTGGTCGGGCGATGAGATCGTTGGCGAAACCACCAGTGGCGGCTGGGGCTACCGCGTTGGCAAGTCCATCGCGCTGGGCATGGTTCGCGCTGAGTTGGCTCAGCCGGGCACCGAGCTGGAGGTCGAAATCTACGGTCAGAAGTGTCGCGCCGTGGTACAAGAAGACCAACCGCTGTGGGATCCCGCAAACGAGCGTCTGCGCGCATGATGCTCTGAGAAAGGACAAGGTATGGCCGAACATTACACTCTGAACCGGGCCGGAGAAGGCCCGAACTATGACTGGGAGAATGACCATACCTTTGTCAAAGTCTCGTCCGAGCAATCGGGTGGGGCGTACACATTGATGGAAGACAACCTCAAGGCTACCTTTGCTTTGGGGTTGCACCGTCACGACACCCACGCCGAGACTTTCTATGTGCTGGAGGGCGAGATCGATTTCTACGTCGATGGCGATTGGCATCGGTGTGGGGCAGGGGCGACGCTGCACGTGCCACCGGGCGTGCCGCATGCGTGCCGGGTAGCTCACGGCGAACCGGCCCGGATGTTGATGATCTTTCAACCATCGGGGTTTGATCTGTTTTTGGCCGAGTTGGCGACAATGACCGAGGCCGATTTTGCTGATGAGGCAAAGATGGCCGCCCTGAACGCCAAGTATGACATCGTCCAGTTGGGTCCGGTCCCAGTTCACCCTGATGACAAGGACTGAGTCGTTGAATTTGCCCGCGACAATGCAAGGCGTGTATCTGACCGGCCACGGCGGGCCAGAGGTGCTGGAATGGCGTACGGATATCCCCGTGCCAACGCCCGGACCTGGTAAAGTTCTGGTGCGCGTCGCCGCAGCAGGCGTGAACAATACGGATATCAATACGCGCGTGGGCTGGTATTCGTCGGATGTGGTCGGGGCCACCTCGGATGTGGATCAGGACGTCGATGCTGGCGGATGGGGCGGCGCACTGGCGTTTCCTCGCATTCAGGGCGGTGATCTGTGCGGCCATGTGGTGGCTGTTGGAGAGGATGCCGGTTTTGAGCCGGGTCAACGCGTCACCTGTCCAATCAACCTGCCGCGCCCGCGTCCGGGACATCCGCAAGGCTTCATTGCTTTGGGGTCCGAGATGGATGGCGCATTTGCGCAGTATTGCCTGGTTGAGGCGGATGACCTTTATGACGTTTCAACCTCGCCTCTGTCAGATCAGGAAATTGCTGCCATTCCATGCGCTTTTGGAACGGCCGAGAACCTGTTGACCCGCGCGGGCGTAACTGCAGGACATCAGGTGCTAATCACCGGGGCGTCGGGTGGTGTTGGGCTGGCAGCCGTTCAACTGGCGGCGCTGCGTGGCGCCACGGTGACGGGTGTGACCAGCGCATCCAAGGCCGAGATTGTTCTGGGGCAGGGGGCATCAAACACGATCGATCGTGGTGCGCCTGTTCCACATGACACCTATGATGTGGTCATTGATGTGGTGGGTGGAACGGCTTGGGCCGATTTGATCCTGGCCTTGAAGCCCGGCGGGCACTATGCCTGCTCTGGTGCCATCGCAGGGCCGATGGTGCAGGCCGATCTGCGCGAGATTTACCTGCGTGACATCACGATCCATGGCTGCACCTATCAACCGGCAGAGGTTTTTGGCCGATTGGTCGGCCTGATGAATGCCGGAAAAATTCGACCCTTGATCTCGAAAACCTATCCGCTTCGCGATATCGCGCAGGCCCAGGCAGATTTTGAAAGCAAGACACTGCCGGGTAAACTGGTGCTGATCCCCTAAGGAGACTGAGAATGGCTGATATTACTCTTCTGGATGGCTCGATCGGGCAAGAGCTGGTCAAGCGCAGTGGTGACCGGGCGACGCCACTCTGGTCCACCCGCGTTATGATCGACCATCCTGAACTGGTGGGCGATGTGCACAAATCTTATTTCGACGTGGGTGCCACGGTCGCCACGACCAACACCTACGCCGTTCATCGCTCGCGCTTGGTGCGTGTCGACATGGAAGACCAGCTGCCCGATCTGATCGAAACCGCTCTGTCCCAGGCCGAGCGCGCCCGACAGGGCAGCGGGCGAATTGCAGCCTCTCTGGGGCCGTTGTTGGCGTCTTACCGACCGGACTTGAAACCTGATCCTGATGACGCTGCAGAAAAATTCGGCGAACTGGCGGACATGATGAAGGACCGCGTGGACCTGTTCCTGTTGGAAACTGTGTGCTCTCTGCAAGAGGCCGAAGGTGCCCTGCGTGGCGTTGAAGGTACGGAAAAACCGGTTTGGTTGTCCTTGTCGGTCATGGATGATGACGGTTCCCATTTGCGCTCGGGTGAGCCGTTGGCAGATATGGCAGCGCTGGTCGAGCGGTTTGATCCGGAGGCGGTGCTTATCAATTGCTCCCGCCCTGAGGCGCTGCCCGCCGCGCTGGATATCGTCAAGGGCTTTGGCCGCCCTTTTGGGGGCTATGCAAATGGTTTTACCCGCATCAGCGAGGGGTTCTTGAAAGATGCCCCAACCGTTGATGCGCTGGAGCAGCGAGCCGACCTTGGACCTGAGGCTTACGCAGAACACGCTATGGGATGGGTCGCGCAGGGGGCGTCGATTGTCGGTGGCTGTTGCGAAGTGGGGCCTGCGCACATTGCAGAATTGGCACGCCAATTGCGGGATGCGGGGCATCGTATCGTTTAGAACGCTTTGAAATTCGTCTGAGGGAAGCGGATCGCAAATGTCCTGAAAGCGCGAAGCGCGGCAAGGTATTTGTGAGGCCACTGCTCTCAAATCGCCAAAGGGAGGCGGCGACATGGGTGGAAAAAACAAACTGCATCTGGTGTCGGACACCAACCGCCAATGGCAATTTGATATTGTCGTGGCGAATGGTTTTGTCCTGACCGAGCTGGCGGGTGTCGTTGACGTCATCCGTTTGGCCAATCGTGTCTGCCCGACGCCACCCTTTGCCTGGACCTATCGTTCGCTGTCGGGCGGGATGATCGAAAGCAGCTCGGGCGCGATTGTGTCGACCGAGCGGATGACCAACCAACCCAATGCGGACTATGTCTTTGTCATCGGCAACGCTGACCCGGACTGTCCCGATCTGGCCTTGGGTCGAAAGGTATCCGACTACACCTATCGCGGCGCGCAAGTGTTCCTGTTGGCCGAGGCCGCCAGCCGTTACATCCACGACAACGGCGAGGTGGAATCCCACACCACCCATTGGGAAAACTCGGCTTTCCTACGCGAGCGGACAGGTGCCTTCGACGCAAATTTTTCAATTGCAACAGAAAATGGCCCGGTCGTGACTTGTGCCGGCATGGGCGCGACAGTGGACGTGACTCTCGAGGTGATCGGGAGGCATATCTCGGGCGCGGCGCGGATGACGGTGGCGGACATCCTGCTGCACGAGAAGATTCGCGACTTTGGCTCGCAGCAGCCATTTTCGGGCGTCAAGACAACGACCACGGGCGACGACAAACTGGATCAATGCATCAAGATCATGCAGGCCAATGTTGAAGATCCCGTTCCGATCAATGAAATCGTCGCCGCGCTGGGCCTGTCGAATCGCTCGTTGGAACGGAAATTCAAGACCTACTTGGGGGCGACACCGAACACCTTCTATCGGGAAATGAGGTTGGCCAAAGCAAACAACCTGCTGCTGAATACCACTATGAGCGTGCGTGAAATCGGCCTGGCTTGTGGTTTTCCCAACGGGTTTTCTGCGGTTTACAAAAGCTTCTACGGCATAACGCCCTTTGTTCTGCGTCGTCAGCGCCGTTCATTGCCCGGGTAATTTGCGGGTGATTTTGGCGGATTCCCTGACGCTTTTTGTGGATTTTTCGTCGCCTCGATGTGCCAATCTTGCGCATCTACAGCGAGCCGCGTTTGGTCAGATCCAAGAACGCAACAGACAACGCGTTCGAGCGTAAGCGAGAGGCAGCGTTCTTCTGTTTCCGATTAGACGTCGGCACGCTCTAATTCTGAGGCGGAGAAAAACATGGCCGATCTTCCCAACAAGGCCCGCGTGGTCATCATCGGCGGCGGTGTCATTGGCTGCTCGGTGGCCTATCACCTGACCAAAAAAGGCTGGAGCGACGTTGTCCTGCTGGAGCGTAAGCAGTTGACCAGCGGCACCACCTGGCATGCAGCCGGTTTGATTGCGCAGCTGCGCGCGACGGCGAATATGACAAAGCTCGCGAAATACAGCCAGGAACTCTACGGAACACTGGAGGAAGAGACCGGCGTTGCCACCGGCTTCAAACGCTGCGGTTCGATCACTGTGGCCCTGACCGAAGAGCGCAAGGAAGAGATTTACCGTCAGGCGGCCATGGCCCGCGCCTTTGGTGTCGAGGTGCACGAGATCTCGAATGAACGCGTGGCCGAACTCTATCCCCACCTGAACGTCGAAGATGTCAAAGGCGCTGTGCACCTGCCGCTTGACGGTCAGGGCGACCCCGCCAACATCGCGCTCGCCCTGGCCAAGGGCGCGCGTCAGCGTGGTGGCGTCGTCAAGGAACGCACCAAGGTCACCAACATCGCGCGTGATGGCCGCAAGGTCACTGGCGTTGATTGGCAGTCGGACGATGGGTCGGAAAGCGGCTACATCGAATGCGACATGATCGTGAACTGTGCGGGCATGTGGGGCCACGAAGTTGGTCGGATGTCCAACACCAACGTACCACTGCACGCGTGCGAGCACTTTTACATCGTGACCGAAAGCATCGACGGTCTGACTCAACTGCCGGTTCTGCGGGTGCCGGATGAATGCGCGTACTACAAAGAAGACGCAGGCAAGATCCTGCTTGGCGCCTTTGAACCCAATGCCAAGCCTTGGGCGATGAAAGGTATCCCCGATACCTTTGAATTCGACCAGCTGCCCGAAGACTTCGATCACTTCGAGCCGATCCTCGAAGCCGCCTGCGAGCGGATGCCGATGCTGGCAGAGGCGGGTATTCACACGTTCTTCAACGGTCCCGAAAGCTTCACCCCAGATGACGCGTATCACTTGGGTCTGGCGCCCGAGATGGACAACGTCTGGGTCGCAGCAGGCTTCAACTCGATCGGTATTCAATCCGCCGGTGGCGCGGGTCATGCGCTGGCCGAATGGATGGACAGCGGCGAAAAACCGTTCGACCTGGGCGATGTGGACATCAGCCGCATGCAGCCGTTCCAGGGCAACAAACAGTATCTGTTCGAACGCTCGAAAGAGACGCTGGGTCTGCTCTATGCCGACCACTTCCCGTTCCGCCAAAAGGCAACCGCCCGTGGCGTGCGCCGCACCCCGTTCCATCACCACCTGAAGGAAAACGGCGCGGTGTTCGGTGAGTTGGCTGGATGGGAACGTGCCAACTGGTTCGCGCGTCAGGGTCAGACGCCCGAGTATGAATACAGCTGGAAGCGCCAGAACTTCTTTGACAACGTAGCTGAAGAGCACAACGCGATCCGCACCAATGTGGGCATGTATGACATGTCGTCCTTTGGGAAAATCCGCGTCGAGGGCCCCGATGCGTGCGCCTTCATGAACTACATAGGCGGTGGCCAGTACGATGTGCCAGTGGGCAAGATCGTCTATACCCAGTTCCTGAACAGCCGCGCCGGGATTGAGGCGGATGTGACCGTCACCCGCATGTCGGAAACCGCCTATCTGGTGGTCACACCGGCAGCGACCCGTCTGGCGGATGAAACCTGGATGCGCCGTCATCAGGGCAACTTCAACGTGGTGATCACCGATGTGACGGCTGGCGAAGGCGTTCTGGCGGTCATGGGCCCCAATGCGCGTAAGCTGTTGCAGATGGTGTCGCCCAACGACTTCTCGAACGAGGTGAACCCGTTTGGCACCGCGCAAGAGATCGAGCTGGGCATGGGCCTGGCCCGCGTGCACCGCGTAACTTATGTGGGTGAGCTGGGTTGGGAGATTTATGTCTCCTCCGACATGGCAGGCCATGCTTTTGAGGTGCTGCACGAAGCGGGTCAGGACCTTGGCCTGAAACTCTGCGGCATGCACATGATGGACACGTGCCGTATCGAAAAGGGGTTCCGTCACTTTGGCCACGATATCACCTCTGAAGATCACGTGCTCGAGGCGGGTCTGGGCTTTGCAGTCAAGACCGACAAGCCCGACTTCATCGGTCGCGATGCTGTGCTGCGCAAGAAAGAAGAAGGTCTCAAGAACCGCCTGCTTCAGTTCAAACTGACCGATGCCGAGCCGCTGCTCTATCACAACGAGCCAGTGATCCGGGATGGCGAGATTGTGGGCTACCTCAGCTCCGGTTCTTACGGTCACCACCTGGGTGCCGCCGTTGGTCTGGGCTACGTGCCCTGCGAAGGCGAAACCGCCGCCGAGGTTCTGGCTTCGACCTATGAGATCGACGTCATGGGAACGCGAGTGAAGGCCGAAGCCTCGCTCAAGCCGATGTACGATCCCAAGTCTGAGCGGGTCAAAGCCTGATCTGACGGATCTGGAAACCACATGGATGGGGCGAAACACTCGCCCCGTCCAAAAAATTTTGCCATTTGGTCAAAAAACGCCCCGTCAAACCCGGCGCGTCGCTTGCCAATATGCCGCACCCATGCGATTTTGCGCCTCTAACTCCTCAGAGGATGCATCAGATGGAATCGCAGAGCACCCAAAGCGCTGAGACACCCGTGCGCACCGCGCATCTGCCGCTTGTCACGGAACCCCGAAACCCAGGCACCGAGCTGGACCTGGATTGGGTGCGGGCCGTGCAGGCCAATACATCGGCCATCGAGCGCCGGGCCGCGACATTGCCCGGACGCCGATCGGTGAAAAAGGATTATCAAGCGGCCTGGCTGCTCAAGGCGATCACCATGATCGACCTGACGACGCTGTCAGGCGATGACACAGTCGGCCGCGTGCGCCGCCTGTGCGCCAAGGCGCGCCAGCCTGTGTCGGGTGCGCTGCTGGATGCGATGGATATGCCCGCGATCACCACCGGCGCTGTCTGTGTCTATCACGACATGATCGAAACGGCCGTGGACGCTTTGAAAGGCACTGGCATCCCGGTTGCAGCGGTTTCCACCGGTTTCCCGGCGGGCCTTTCGCCCTTCCACCTGCGCGTCGCCGAGATCGAAGAGAGCGTGAAGGCAGGCGCCGAGGAGATCGACATTGTGATCTCGCGTCGGCACGTGCTGTCGGGCGATTGGCAAGCCCTCTATGACGAGATGAAGGCCTTTCGCGCGGCCTGTGGCGATGCTCATGTCAAAGCGATCCTGGCCACTGGAGAGTTGGGCAGCCTGCGCAACGTCGCGCGCGCCTCGCTGGTGTGCATGATGGCAGGGGCCGATTTCATCAAGACCTCGACCGGCAAGGAAAGCGTCAACGCCACATTGCCAGTTACGCTGGTGATGATCCGCGCGATCCGCGACTACTATGATCGCACCGGATACCGTGTCGGTTACAAACCCGCCGGTGGTATTTCCAAGGCCAAGGACGCGGTGACCTATCTGTCGCTGATCAAGGACGAGCTGGGCGATCGCTGGCTGCAACCTGACCTGTTCCGTTTTGGCGCTTCCTCCCTGCTGGGCGACATTGAACGTCAGTTGGAACACCATGTCACCGGGGCATACTCCGCCGGTTACCGTCACTCCATGGGGTGAACAATGTGTGGTCGAATTGCCTTTGCTGTCTGTCTGATTTTCATCGGAACTGTGTCGATTGCGTCCGAGGAAGTATACTCGCTGTACCGTAGCTCCTTGGTTCCAGACATCAAGAAAGTTCACATAGCGACATTCGACAGCTTAAATGGCGAAAAGTACAACTTCGAAAACTGTTGGCTGGCTGCCGATTTGTTTCAGAATCAACCCTCGGTAAAGACAAGATTCTGGTGCGAACCAGGGCGAGCGGCGAGTTGAGAGAGAAAACCATGACTGTAAAAGAGATCTTTGAGACCATGGATTATGGCCCCGCCCCCGAAAGTGCCGCCGAGGCTCTGGCTTGGCTGGTGGATCAGGGTGACCGGTTTGGTCACTTCATCAATGGGGCTTTCACCAAACCTGGTGACGGGTTCGAAAGCCGCAATCCCGCGACGGGAGAGGTTTTGGCAACACTGAGCCAAGCGTCTCAGGCGGATGTGGATGCTGCTGTTGATGCCGCCCGTAAAGCCCAACCCAAGTGGGAAGGTCTGGGCGGTGCAGGCCGGGCGCGTTACCTCTATGCGATTGCGCGTCTGCTGCAGAAACATTCGCGCCTGTTTGCCGTGCTGGAGTCGATGGACAACGGCAAGCCGATCCGCGAGAGCCGCGACATCGATATCCCGTTGGCACAGCGGCATTTCTACTATCACGCGGGCATGGCGCAGTTGAAGGAAAGCGAGCTGCCTGATGCGGAAGCTTTGGGTGTTTGCGGTCAGATCATTCCGTGGAATTTCCCTCTGCTGATGCTGGCTTGGAAAATCGCGCCCGCACTGGCCATGGGAAACACTGTGGTTCTGAAGCCTGCCGAATACACCTCGCTGACCGCTCTGCTGTTTGCCGACATCTGCACACAGGCTGGCCTGCCCAAGGGCGTGGTCAACATCGTCACTGGTGACGGTGCCGTGGGCGAAATGATCGTGGCCTCTGACGTGGACAAGATCGCCTTTACCGGCTCGACCTCGGTGGGTCGTCGCATTCGCGAGGCGACCGCAGGTTCCGGTAAAGAACTGACTTTGGAACTGGGCGGCAAATCCGCCTACATCGTCTTTGACGACGCCGACATTGATTCAGCGATCGAGGGTCTGGTTGACGCCATCTGGTTCAACCAGGGTCAGGTCTGCTGCGCCGGATCGCGCCTGTTGGTACAAGAGGGGATCGCAGATCGTTTCCACACCAAACTGCGCGCGCGCATGGACGGGCTGCGCATCGGTAATCCGCTCGACAAATGCATTGATGTGGGTGCGGTGGTGGACCCGGTTCAGTTGCAGACGATCAAGGGCATGGTCGACAACAACACCGCCGGTGAGCTCTATCAAGCTGCTTGCGACATGCCGGAAAACGGCTGCTACTTCCCACCGACCCTGATCACCGGTCTGGAAACCAGCGACCCGCTGATGCAGGAAGAGATCTTTGGCCCAGTGCTGGTCTCGTCGACCTTCCGCACGCCTGCTGAGGCGGTCGAGCTGGCCAACAACACGCGTTATGGTCTGGCAGCCACGGTCTGGACCGAGAACGTGAACCTCGCCCTCGACATCGCACCCAAGCTGGTTGCGGGTGTTGTCTGGGTGAATGCCACGAACCTCTTTGACGCGGCGGCTGGCTTTGGTGGTGTGCGTGAGAGCGGGTTTGGCCGCGAAGGTGGCTGGGAGGGCCTGAGCGCCTATACCAAGCCCAAAGGCAAAACCAAGCCACTGGCCAAGGTTGAAGCTACGGCAGGCGAAGGCGCGCCGGTTGACGCAATCGACCGCACTGCCAAGATGTATGTGGGGGGCAAACAAGCGCGTCCAGACAGCGGTTACTCCAAGCCGATCTGGGGCAAATCGGGCTTGTTGGGTCACGTGGGTCTGGCCAACCGCAAGGACGTGCGCAACGCGGTTGAGGCAGCAGCGGGCGCCAAGGGGTGGGCCAAGGCCAACGGCCATCTTCGGGCGCAGATCCTGTATTACATTGGCGAAAACCTCTCGGCCCGTGCGGGTGAGTTTGCCCATCGTATTGACACGCTGACCGGCAAAAAGACAGGCGCGAAAGAGGTCGAGACCTCGATCCAGCGCTTGTTCACCGCGGCGGCCTGGGCTGACAAATACGACGGTCAGGTGCACGGCGTCCCGATCCGAGGTGTTGCATTGGCGATGAAAGAACCCACCGGCGTGATCGGCGCGCTGTGCGCGGATGAGGCACCTTTGCTGGGTCTGGTCTCGGTCATGGCCCCGGCGATTGCCATGGGCAACCGGGTGGTTCTGGCCGCAAGCGAGCCGTACCCGCTGGCGGCGACCGACTTTTATCAGATCCTGGAAACCTCGGACGTGCCTGCGGGTGTCGTGAACATCCTGACCGGCAGCCATGCCGAATTGGCGAAACCCCTGGCCTCGCATCTGAACGTCGATGCAGTCTGGTCGTTCTCGTCCAGCGATGTGTCTGTGCAGATCGAACAGGCGGCAGCGGGCAACCTGAAACGGACCTGGGTGAATAACGCCACGGCAACCGATTGGAGCGTGGACCACAGCCGCAAGTTCCTTCAGGCTGCGACCGAGATCAAGAACATCTGGGTGCCTTACGGCGAGTAGGGCACCCCGTAAAAACGGGGAGACTCTACATGGACTTTGCAGGTAAGACGGTCGTCGTCATCGGTGGCACCAGCGGGATCAACCGTGGCATCGCCGAGGCTTTTGCGGCCTCGGGCGCAAAGCTGGCCGTCGCCAGCCGGTCGCAGGAAAAGGTAGACGACACGGTTGCGGCGCTGAAAGCTGCGGGCGCGCAGGAGGCAGTTGGCGCTGCATTTGACGTGCGCGATGCCGAAGCTGTGGCGGCAGGCCTCAAAGGGTTTCATGACGCATTTGGCGACTTCGACGTGTTGGTGTCGGGGGCGGCCGGCAACTTTCCGGCTCTTGCCGCCGAGATGTCTATCAATGCCTTTAAAACCGTGATCGACATCGATCTGATGGGCACCATCCACGTGATGAAAGGCGCCTATGAATTCCTGCGTCGTCCTGGTGCAAGCATCATCAACATTTCGGCTCCGCAGTCCTATCTGCCGTATGAGGGGCAGAGCCACGTCTGCGCGGCAAAGGCAGGTGTGGACCAGATCACCCGTACCCTGTCGATGGAATGGGGGCTGGAGGGGATCCGCGTGAACTCGGTCGTGCCGGGGTTCATCGAAGGGACCGAAGGCGCCAAGCGCCTTGCGCCCACACCGGACGCCGAAGAGAAGTTCAAACGCGATGTGCCTTTGGGCCGTTGGGGTCAGCCTCAGGATGTGGCCAACGCCTGCCTGTTTCTCGGGTCGGATCTGGCGGGGTACATCAGTGGGACGGTTCTGGCCGTCGATGGCGCGCTGTATCAGCGCGGGTCTGGTCGACCGGGGCAGATGATCGGGCAAATGCTGCGGTCGATGTCCAAGGGCGGCAGCTAAGATCACCGTCCGGAAAGGGAGCTCTCCCGCCCGTCGTCGATGTCCCTTGCGGGACATGTCCTCCAGTTGGGCTGTGCCTCGCTGCGCTCGGCGGGTGCGTCTTGGTGAGGCCGCGCCGGGCATTGCCCGGCGCTCCGCCCAAAGCCGTTAGCGGTGCCGACAAAGTCGGGATCGCTCGGGTGCGGGAGCGCCCCCGAGCGGTTAGGTGCCTAGTTGGTTGTCTCCAACCCTTCGGGCTTGCCAACCACCACAAAGTGCAGCTCATCGGGTTTCAGCAACTCGCCTGCGACCCGCTTGATGTCTTCAATCGTTACGGCATTCACCTTGTCGTTGCGGGTGGCGATATAGTCGATGGGCAGATCCTGCATCTGCATGCCGACCATGATCCCCGCAATCTGGCCGTTGCCATCAAACCGCAGCGGGTAGGCGCCGGTCAGATAGGTTTTGGCGTCCTGAAGTTCTTTCTCGGTGACGCCCTCCTTGGCCATGCGGGTCCATTCGGCGCGGATCACGTCAATGGCTTCGGCGATACGCGCGTTGCCTGACGCCACGCTGCCCAGATAAATCGAGGCCAGATCCTTGGGCACGAGATAGGAATAAACACCATAGGTAAGGCCGCGTTTTTCACGGACTTCCGACATCAGGCGGCTTTCAAAAGATCCTGCCCCCAGGATGTGGTTCAGGATGTAAGCCGCAAAGAAGTCCTCGTCATCGCGGTCGATGCCACTGTGACCGAACAGTGCCACGGATTGTGGGGTGTTGAAGTCGACCACGGTCACACCGCCGTCGATTGTCACATCTGCCTTGCCGGGGATCGGTGCGCCGGCGGCGGGCAGATCGGCCAACAACTCATCCAGCAACGCGCCCAACTCTTCGGCAGTGATGTCGCCGACGGCCCCAACATAGATGCGATCCAACGCCAGAATATTCTTGTGTGCCGCAACGATATCGTCTCGGGTCAGGGCGGACACGCTGTCCACTGTTCCCTTGCCATCTGTGGCGTAGGGATGGTCACCAAACGCCATCGTCGAAAAGGCTTCGCCCGCGATTGTGTTCGGGTCCTCGGCGTCGGATTTCAACCCCGAGACGACTTGGGCCCGCACACGGTCGATGGCGTCCTGATCAAATCGCGGCTGGTGGAGTGTTGTGCGCAGCAGATCGATCACCTCGTCCCGGTTCTCGGTCAGAAAACGGGCCGAGATCGACACCGAGTCATCATCGGCATTGTAGGAGAACGAGGCCGCGAGAGATTCCAGCTTGCGGGCATAGGCTCGTGCGTCCAGATCACCCGCGCCTTCTTCGATCAGACCCATCATCAGGTTGGTCACCCCACGCTTGCCTGGAGCGTCCAGCGATGTGCCGCCGCGAAAGCGGATTTCAAGCGCGGTAAAGGGGATCGAGTGCTCTTCGACCAGCCAGGCGTCGATGCCGCCGGGTGATGTCACCTCTTGAATTTTGACCTCGGCCCAGACGGGCAGGGCCAAGAATACGGCAGCGAGGGTACTCAGGAACAGTTTCATTGGGTCACCTCCTGCTCGCGCATCAGCCAGCCGGTTACGGATGTTTCAGGTTGGATCACGGATTTTGCGGCCGCGATGATCTGCTCATCAGTGACGGCCTGCAGGATTTCGGGCCAAGCCTGCACATCCTCGACCGTCAGGCCTGAGGTCAACGCTTGACCATAGCGATTGGCAATCCCGTCCACATTGTCACGCGCATAGATCTGCGAGGCGCGAAGCTGCATCTTGATTCGATCCAGGTCGCCTGCGTCGACACCTTCGGCGATGAACTCGGCAATGGTGGCGTCCATGGCATCTTCTGCCTCTTGCAGCGTCACGCCTTCGCTGGGCACAACGATCAGGTCAAAGGTCGTGTCGTCCAGCGACGTGCCATTGTAGAAAGCGCCGACATAGACCACCGTCTGCGTGTCGAATTGCAGTTTTTCGTTCAGGTACGATGTCGTTCCGCCTCCCAGAAGCTGCGCCAACATGAACAGAGCGGCTGCGTCTTCCTGCTCGCCTGGATCACGTTCGGGCGCCAGGTAAGAGCGATGGACATAAGGCTGCGCGACGCGGGCGTCTTCATAGACGATGCGGCGGGCGGCAGTTTGGGGTGGTTCCTGGCTGCGGGTGCGTTCTGGCAAATCCGGGTTGGCCGGAATGACGCCATAGTATTTGTCAGCCAATTGCTTGACCTCGTCCGGCTCCACGTCGCCCGAAACGATTAGGATGGCGTTGTTGGGTGAATAGTAGGTCTGGTAGAAAGACAATGCGTCCTCCATGTCCAGCTCTTCCATCTCGTGTCGCCAACCGATGATGGGCACACCATAGCGGTGGTTGAGGTACTGCGAGGCGTTGAGTTGTTCGCCAAACAATGAACGCGGGTTGCTGTCGGTGCGTTGATTGCGCTCTTCCAGAATCACGTCGCGCTCGGTGGCGATGTCGCGCTCTGTTAGGCGAATGTTGCGCATCCGGTCGCTTTCCATCTGCATCATCAGCTCAAGCCGGTCGGCGGCCACACGTTGAAAGTAGGCGGTGTAGTCATACGATGTAAATGCGTTGTCGCGTCCGCCGTTGGCGGCAACTGTGGCGGAAAATTCACCCGATTCCAGAGTGTCGGTGGCCTTGAACAGCAGATGTTCCAGGAAATGGGCTACGCCGGAAACTCCGACGGGTTCATCGGCTGATCCGGCGCGATACCAGACCATGTGCTGAACAACCGGAGCGCGGTGATCTTCGATCACGACGACATCCATGCCGTTGTCCAGGGTAAAGGTTGTTACTTCTTCGCGTTGCTCTTGCTCGGCCCACAGGGGCGCGGCGGAACAGACTGCGACGGCCAAAGCAAATGCTCGGATCATCAGGCGTCCTCCGTGACGGTTGTGTGTCAACCTACGACAGGACGCTCCATGTTCAAGGAGGGCTGACGCAAAATTAAGAAAACTTCATTCCCGCGTCAGTCCGTGATCACAGCATCATTCACCCGCAGGTGGTGACGAAGGCGTGCCAAAACCGGAATTGCGGAATTGGTCAGTCTGTTGGTACGGGTCCAGCGATTCCTTGCGGTAGACTTGCTCGTAACGATCCACCGGGAACAGCTTGATACGGGTCCAGCGGCCTTGACGTTTGCGGAACTCAGCGTCTTCTTGCGCCAGAGAAGTGCGTGTATTCGCAGGCACGCCATATCGGCTGGTTGCTGCAACCAGGGCGCTGTCTGACGATGGAACGCCGGTATCTTCAAGCGCAGATGCCCGACCACCAAGGGCCACGACGGCATCAGCCGTTGGATTCGGATCGGTAAGATTTGCACCGCCCGGAGTCGGGGCAGGCAGGACGGCATAGTCCGAAGGTGCGGTCAGGGGTTTCACAGGCATGACTGCAAACTCGTCCGGTCCATCCCCTGTGGACCGGATGTCTTTCAAACCGTCGCCCCGGCTGCATCCCGATGCAGCCACAACAGCGATCAATGCAATCATTCCAAGCGGCGTCCGCATGGTTGTCTCCTGCCTGTTTGAGAGGCTTTTAACGCATTTGGCGCGCGCCGTCACGGGGCCTTTTTTGTTGGCGTGTTCTTGCTGTCCAGCAAGATTAGCCCGGCGGCGCCCGCAAAGATGAAAACGTCGGCAACGTTGAACACAAAAGGATTGTTGATGCCGCAGCAGGACATGTTCAGGAAATCGAGCACATAGCCATAAAGCAGACGGTCCACCACGTTGCCCAAAGCCCCACCGATCAGCAGGCCTCCGCTCATCAGCATCCAGCGATTGGGATTTGAGCGCGCCAGCCAAAGAAACACGCCCAGACAGATGGCGACGGACAATCCGATCAGGATCCAGACCGAGGCCGAGCTGTCGCCCTGAAACAGGCCAAAGTTGATGCCGCGGTTTTCGCCATACTTGAACGTCAGCAGTGGCGGCAGCACGTCAATGCCACCGGGTTGATCAGCCACTCGCATGACATGCACGACCAGATACTTGCTGATCTGGTCGAGCAGAAAGGCCCAGAAGGCGGCCCATATGAGGGGACCATAGCGCATCAGTGGCGGAAGTGGCGCATGCCGGTAAAGACCATGGCCAGACCGGCCTCGTCCGCAGCCGCGATTACTTCGTCATCGCGCATCGAACCGCCCGGCTGGATCACGCAAGTGCCACCTGCGGCAGCCGCCTCGAGCAAGCCGTCAGCAAAGGGGAAGAATGCGTCCGAGGCCACTGCCGAGCCTTTGGCAAGGCTCTCGTCCAGGCCCAGTTCGGCGGCCATGCGCCCGGCTTTGGCAGCGGCCACGTTGGCACTGTCCAAACGGCTCATCTGACCTGCACCAACGCCCACGGTGGCGTTGTCCTTGACGTAGACGATGGCGTTTGATTTGACGTGTTTTGCAACTTTCCAGGCAAAGAGCAGATCTTGCAGCTGCTCGTCCGTGGGCGCCTTCTTGGTCACGACTTTCAGGTCATCCAGTCCCACATAGCCAACGTCCTTGTCCTGAACCAGAACACCGCCTGCAACCTGCTTGTAAGCGGTGATGGGCGCGCGCGGGTCGGGCAGGGCGTCGGTCAGCAGCAGGCGTAGGTTTTTCTTGGCGGCGAAAATCTCTTTCGCTTCGTCCGATGCGCCCGGTGCAATCACGACCTCGGTAAAGATCTCGACGATCTTTGCAGCGGTTGCGGCATCCAGCGGCTGGTTCAGCGCGACAATCCCACCAAAGGCTGAGGTGCGGTCGCAGTCAAAGGCCTTCTGATAGGCCTCGACCAGGCTCGCGCCCTTGGCTACGCCGCAGGGGTTGGCGTGTTTGATGATGGCAACCGCGGCGCTTTCGGCCGGGTCAAACTCAGCCACCAGCTCATAGGCGGCGTCGGTGTCGTTGATGTTGTTGTAAGACAGCTCCTTGCCCTGCAGCTGCACGGCAGTCGCAACGCCCGGACGGTTCGAGCCATCGGTGTAGAACGCGGCCTTCTGGTGGCTGTTTTCGCCATAGCGCAGGGTCTGTTTGACCTCGCCTGCAAAGGCGCGGCGGCGTGGAGTTTCTTCGCCAATGGCGCCGGCCATCCAGGTCGACACGGCTGCGTCATAGGCCGCCGTGCGGGCATAGGCGATCTGCGACAGACGCTGGCGGAACGCATAGGACGTCTGACCGTCGTTGGCGTCCAGTTCGGTCAGCAGCGCGTCGTAATCTTCAACGTCGGTCACCACGTTTACGAACAGGTGGTTCTTCGACGCCGCGCGGATCATCGCCGGGCCGCCGATATCGATGTTCTCGATCATTTCGTCATAACCGGCGCCACGGGCCAAGGCCGCCTCGAACGGGTAGAGGTTTACCACCAGCAGGTCGATGGCGCCGATGCCATGTTCGTTCATCGCAGCAACGTGGGCATCGTTGTCACGCAGGGCCAGCAGACCGCCATGCACCATCGGGTGCAGGGTCTTGACGCGACCGTCCATCATCTCGGGGAAGCCGGTCACATCAGACACGTCCTTGACCTCCAGCCCTGCCTCGCGCAGCGCCTTGGCGGTGCCGCCGGTCGACAGCAGCTCGACCCCACGTGCGGTCAGTGCCTGGCCGAGCTCGATCAATCCGGTCTTATCGGAAACGGAAAGCAGCGCGCGGCGCACGGGATGAAGGTCGGTCATGGGCTTGGATCCTTGTCGTGATCAGTCGAATTCGGGTTCGTCCCGGTTCAGATCGCGAATGGCAACCGCAGTGTCCTGCGCCTTGCTCAGCGACCACCGGATGCGCGTCGCATACTCCATTGCGCGCCCGGATAGAACGATCTGTTTTGTCGCGCGCGGCTTCAGACGGTTCTTTTCTAGGTAAACACTTGGTTCCAGTGATAATTTAAATTGACCGTCATGACGGAAAACCCAGATCTCTCCGCTCTTGAGCGCCATCGACACGGCCGCACCGCCCAAATCCACTGCCGCGTCGACGTCGGGATGCAAGTGCAAGCGGATATCGAATCCTATTCCAGCCAGCACCGTTGCATCCATCGCCTTGTTGAACTTGCGCTTGGCGTCGTCTTCAAGAGCGAACAACATGTCTTCGCCAACCATGCCACGACCGTCGAGCGTCAGTTCCAGCGTTCGGGCATGGGTCAGGCCAAAGACAGCGGCATAGCCGTCGTGCCCGCCCTGAAACCGGATGCCATCGGGGGCTTCGGACATTTCGATGGGAACATGTTTGGGGGCGTCGACCAAAGCCTCGTAAGCGGTGCCTTTGATCGGATCGGCCAGGCGGGCGCTGGAATAGCCATCCAGACACAGCGTCGAGTGTGACGGCGTGGCCCGACCAGCGCGGCGCCAATCAATGCCAAAGGTCTCTCCTGAGCCGCAGTTGACGATCAACGGACGACGCCCCGAAGTGAGTTCAAATGCCAGTGTCGATGCATGCGCGTTGAACGACGCCGCGCCCGAAGGCGGTGGGCTGGCGTCGATCACCACGCTGGTGCGGTGGGCTGACAGGCGGGCATAGCCCATGGCCAGCCCTTCGGAGTGCATCGGTTTGACGGGGCTGGCAGCCAAAGCGTGATCCAATCGCCCTTCCAGACCACGACCGCCACCATGAAACCGGGCCAGGCCGCCATCGGCGTGGCGCAGGGTGCGCAGCGTTGGCGTGATCCGCGCAATGGCGGCGGAATGCTCAGGCGGATTGCCACGTCCGGCTTCATGCAGGGCGGCAGAGGCCCATGTGAGCAGGGTGAAGACTTCAAGCAGTTCTTCGGGGTTGCGCGTGGGCAACCCGCCTTGCTCGTCGATCTGAGTTTGGCAGTCCATCGCCAATGCACGCACCGCTGGGTCGGCCAGTTCTTCGCTCCCTTCCAGCGCTAGGCCTGAGTAGATCAATCCGGTGAGTGCTTCGAACCGGGGCAGGCCGGGCGTTGCGGCGGGCCAGCGTTTCGACAGGAACCAGGTTTGCTGCGCCAAAGACAAAAAGAACGCATCGCTTTGCGCGGGTTCCATCCCCCGCAACAGGAACAGCGCGTGGTTGATCCAGCGGATTAGGCGGCGGCCCGCCAGTTCCGGTGTCCAGCCGGGACCGCGCCCGTCGCCATGCACCTTGATCCAGCCCCACAGCCATTTTTGGGCTTTTTCGCGCGCGGCGAAATCCCCTACGGCGGCCAGATCATCCAGCCAGGCAAACCCGTGACGCTCGGCATCGAAGGCGGCGTTGGGGGCTTTGACCTCCCACAATCCGCTTTCTTTGGATTCCACCAGATACCCGGCAAAGAGCAGGTTGCCCGCCACCAACTGACGGCCGCGCGCAAACGAGCCGATGGTGCGCGGTTCGGGCTGTGAGACAAAACCGGTAAGCGATTTTCGCCGCTGGCTCAGACGTGCGTACAGACGGTTCAGGAACCGCGTGCGTCGACTGGCCATGGAATCTGGACTGAACATCGAAGCTGCCTCTTACGCTCTTTGGCGTTTGAGGCAGAGGATAGCGGCACAATCCGTTCAAGTCACCGATGAATAACAAGGCTCATGAAGACTTGCGCAAACAGGCCACATAAAATCCGTCCATGCCACCAAGCTCAGGCCAATAGTCCGGGCGCAGGCGCAAACCGCCTTCTTCCGTGTGCCATGCCGCATTGATGCCGGAACGGTTCAGCGCGGCACGATCGGTTTCCATATCGGGAAACATCTCCAGTGCCTCTTCCACCTGAACCTCGCCCTCATCCGGAAGCAGCGAGCAGGTACAGAACACCAACCGCCCGCCAGGTTTCAAAAGGTTCCAGGCATGGGCCAACATCCGCCCCTGAAGCTCGATCAACTCGCCAAACTGCGTGCCGTCCTTGGCGTGCGGCAAATCGGGGTGGCGGCGAATCGTGCCTGTGGCCGAGCAGGGCGCATCCAGCAGGATCGCGTCATAGCTGCCTTGGTGCTCCAACGCATCGCCGGTGATCAGGTTGGCCGACAATCCGGTGCGGTTCAGGTTTTCCTGTACCCGCTCCATCCGGTTTGCGCTGATGTCCAGCGCTGTGACCTTGGCCCCGGCGGCCGCAATCTGCATGGTCTTACCGCCTGGTGCGGCGCACAGGTCGAGGATCTCTTCGCCTTTTTGCGGGTCCAGAACCTTGACTGGTAGGGCGGCGGCCACGTCTTGGACCCACCAATCGCCAGCGTCAAAGCCGGGCAGGGTCGAGACCTGTTTCGCATCGCGCAGGCGCACCGATCCCGTGGGCAGAACCTCTCCACCCAAAAGCGCAGGATCAACGCCGGGCTTCAGGGTCAAGTCCAGCGGTGCGCCTGACAGATGCGCCAGTTCGATCTGCAGCATCGCCTCGTTCCCCCAGGCTTGTGCCAAGGGGCTGCGCAGCCATTTTGGCAGGCGCGGCGCACGCAATGCGGGCCATGCCTCGGGGCCTTCGGCGGCGATCTTGCGCAGAACCGCATTCACCAACCCCTTGAGCCGACCGTAGCGGCGGTTGCGGGACACGATGTCGACCATCGAGTTCACCACGCCATGGGCCGCTTCGCCCTGACACAGCTCAACGGTGCCAATGCGTAGTGCGTTGTGCACCGACAGCGGTGGCTTCTTTTGCAGGTGTTTTTGCAGCAGGCGATCAGCACGTTCCAATCCACGCAGCGTTTCGACCGCCAGCCGCTGTGCCCGCGCGCGATCTTCGGGCGCCAGTTTGTCCAAAGCACCGGCAGACAGGCATTCGGCCAACAAGCGCTGTTCGCCCAAGACCTGATCAAGCAGGTAGATGGCGCTGCGGCGGGCGCTGGTTGCTGGGTCTGACATGGAACGGCTCCTGCGTGTTGAGACCTTTGGCCACCTTGCCTTGGGTCGACGCGCGCGTATATCACGGATGTACGACAAAGGAACCCGTTCATGACCGAGACGCCTGCCGACCAGAACAAAGATCTGCCCCCCGCCGCGCAGCGTGCGTTGGCTGAGGCCGCAGAACGCCGAAAGGCCGCCGAAGACAAGGTCAAGGCCATGCCCAAAGAACTGGGTGGGCGCGATGGGCCCGAACCTGTGCGCTATGGCGATTGGGAGAAAAAGGGCCTCGCCATCGATTTTTGAGATGGAGGTTTCACAAATCTTGATGAATCATCCGGTCGAATTCCATTCCCTAAACCGGGGCCGGTGACCTAAGGACATTGGGTATCATTCGGAGACCCGTTCATGTCCACCCCAGCCGAACCCGCTCAGAACGTTGACACGCCGCAGGGCCTGGCCTTTGCGATCTCGGCCTATGTGCTGTGGGGGTTTTTGCCTCTCTACCTGAAAGCCGTGTCGCATATTCCAGCGGCCGAGGTTGTAGCGCATCGGGTCATCTGGTCGGTGCCCCTGGCCGGAGTTTTGTTGATCCTGTTGGGGCGCACCAAGGACTTGCAGGTCGCCTTGCGCACGCCGCGGATGCTGGCCATGGGCTGTGTGACGGCGGCGCTGATTTCGATCAATTGGGGGATTTACGTTTGGGCGATTGCCAATGAAAACACGCTGGATGCAGCACTTGGCTATTACATCAACCCGCTCTTCAGCATTGCTCTGGGGGCTTTGCTGTTGCGCGAGGGGCTGACACGCGCGCAATTGGTGGCGATTGCCTTTGCCGGGGCGGGTGTTCTTGTGTTGATCTTTGAATCCGGCAAACTGCCTTGGGTCGCCATCAGCCTGACGCTGAGCTGGGGGTTTTACGCCTTCTTCAAGAAGTCTCTGCCCATTGGACCCAATCAGGGGTTCCTGCTTGAGGTGCTGATCCTGACCATCCCGGCGCTTGGGTATCTGGCGTATCTGGGCTCTCAAGGCGTTTCGAGTTTTGGAGGCAATATCTCTGACACGGCTTTGCTGATCGGGTGCGGTGTGGTGACGGCCGTGCCGCTGATCCTTTATGCCAACGGGGCCAAGCTGTTGCGTTTGTCTACCGTGGGCATCCTGCAGTACATCGCGCCCTCAATGATCTTCATCAACGCCGTGTTTGTGTTCGGGGAAGAGGTCGACCGCGGCCGCATGATTGCCTTTCCGCTGATCTGGGCCGGTTTGGTGATCTACTCGCTGTCGATGATCCGCAGCATGCGTCGCGCGGCTTAACCGAACCGGACAAAAACCTCATCTGCGAGCATTTGCGCCCAGATCCGATAGGCCAAGGCACTGGGATGGTAGCCATCCTGTGCCGCATAAGCAGGTTCGGGCGGAATGGCCAATTTGAAGTGGTGTACGTGCGGGAACTGGCTCGCGACATGGGCAAGACCTGTGTCCAACCGCCGGGCCTGCTCGCCCAACACCCAGGCCAGTGGGTTAGGCAAGGCAGGGAAGAGGTCCATTTGCGGCACACCTGTGGCCAGTACCTGTGAGGCGCCGAGCTGATTGGTAAGCAAGCCCATCAGGTCCGATTGCCGATTGATGAACTGATTGCGGGTCACACATCGCGTGACATCGTTGACGCCAAGCGCGGTGACGACCACGTCGAACGATTCCTCAAGCCGCGACAAATTCTGGATCGCGTCCCGTGTTGTGTGGCCAGTCGTGGCCTCTAGGCGCCAGTCAACCGTGAAGGCCTTGCTCAAAAGGCCGACCAACTGACCACTGAGCGCTTGGGCCTGCTGGTCCACGCCAACTCCGGCGGCCGAGCTGTCGCCTGTGATCAACAGCCTTAGGGTGGGGCCGGTGCCGATACGCCCTGCGCGTGGACCTGAAGGCTCGTCCAGCAATTGCGCCCTGCGTCGCACACCAATCGCCTGCGCCGCCAGCACCGGAACCAGCGGCACACGCAATATTTGATCGATTGCGATCAGGACAGTGCCTCGCGGAACTTGAGGAAGCGGGCGTCGGTCATGACCCGAGCGTTCATCGCATCACGCAGCGCGCCAATGGTCTTGTAGGGGCGCATCACCACCTCGAAGGTTTCGATCAACCCATCGTCGTTCAGCGTGATCAGGTCGACGCCAACAGCGTCCAGATCACCAACCTTGCATTGAAACTCCAGCGCCCAGTCCTTGCCGTCGCCCATCACGCGCCGATAGCGAAAATCGGAAAACACCTGCCCCACATGGCCCAGCACAGCGGCAACCGGTTCGCGCCCCTTCCAGGTCTTGTAGTAGGTGGGCGGCATGAAGCTGACGTCGTCTGCCAGCAGCTCGTGGATCAGGCTTTCGTCGCCTTTGGCCACGACTTCCTGCATCTTGGTGATTGTCGGGTGCATGATGTCTCCTCGCTCTTTCCGCAAAGGTCCGGCATCGTGGACATGGCTGCAAGGGCGACGTTGCGGGAGGCAGCGCTCTGGGGTAGGGACGCGGGCATGAGCGATGATTACAATCCCCCCACCGACCCGCTGAACGTGTTGCACGAAGATGCGCAGGTGATCGTGGTCGACAAACCCTCGGGCCTTTTGTCCGTGCCCGGGAGAGGGGAGCATCTGGCTGATTGCCTGCTGAGCCGCGTGCAGGCGGCATTTCCGCAGGCGCTGCTGGTGCATCGTCTGGATCGGGACACATCGGGCGTGATGATCTTTGCCCAGACGCCGCATGCGCAGCGGCACCTGGGGATGCAGTTTGAAAAACGTCAGACACGCAAGATTTATGTGGCGCGGGTTTGGGGCCGGCTTGAGCCGAAAACGGGCACCGTGGATCTGCCGCTGATCGTCGATTGGCCAAATCGACCACGTCAGATGGTGTGCCACGAGACCGGTAAGCAGGCTGTGACGGATTGGCGGGTTGCCAAGTACGAGGGTCAAACCACACGGGTGAAGCTGAGCCCAAAGACCGGGCGGTCCCACCAGCTGCGCGTGCACATGCTGGCATTGGGCCACCCGATCCTGGGCGATCCGTTCTATGCCGAAGGTCCCGCGCGCGACTTCCCCCGTCTGATGCTGCATTCGGAAGAGCTGCGCCTGAAGCATCCCGAAGGCGGCCTATCGATGAAGTTCCGCGCCAAGGCGCCGTTCTGATCCAGTCCGGGGGTGCTCCCGGCGCGGCATCGCTTGGGGCACTCGGTTCGCGACAAGCGCCAACCGCCGAGCGTAGCGAGGCGCACGACTTCTTTCTGGCCAACGGGAGGAGGGCATCTTTGATGCACGTAAGGCGGGCGGGAGGGCACCGGGAACGAAGCTGTGACGCTCGCAATTTCAATTTGATGTTGGCGGGCTTATGCCTCAATCCGGTGCCAGTCCGGGGGTAGGATATCGGGATTGGACAGGTTTGGATCGCCGAACCATTTGGACGGCCCTGCGACCTGTTTGCCAGGGGTCTGGTTCAGCCAGGCGGCCCACCAACTGAACGACGAGTTGCCAATGATGTTGTGGCGACACAGGCTCATCAAGCGCATGTCCTCGAAATCTGTCTCTGGCCCGTTGAAGTCCACCACCACCTTTTTGACCGGCAGTGGCAGATTGTCCTTGGCCCATTGCGGGTCGTCCGAGAAGACAAAAACAGTTGGCGTGCCTTCTGTCCCTTCCAGAACGCGAGCCAATGCCGCCTCGTAATAATTCTGATCGCAGAGCACATGCGCATTCAGGCTGACATAGTCTCCTCGTCGGACGTGGAGCGAGATGGCCTGTTCTTCGCCAATGCGTGCCGCCATTTCGGCGTTCTGCGTGTTTGAGAATTCGGGAAAGGAAAACGCTGACCGAATATCTTGTGAAATCCGCCCAAAATACTTCTCGCTTTGCCAATACCCATGCAGGTAACTGCCGTCTGCCCACCCCTCGATTTCAGCGTTGTAGCCCAGGCTTCGTTCGCGTTGGAACTTGGGGGCGCTACCGAATTTGCGCCATAGCGCATAGCGCAGCGGGGCCTTGGACTTTAACGGAGGCAAAGGCCCGGGATCGACCAACGGCAAATCAAACACACGTGTCAGCACGCCTTCGCCGCGCAAAATGGCACCGCGAGCATCCAGGGCCACCCGTGTTCCAACCCGCGCGGCCAATCCGGCGGCGGCGGCATATTGGAACATCTGATTGCCGAGGCGGCCGTGCAGGCGAGTGATGATCATTACGAGCGGTCCGTGATGAAGGCGTCTGTGTCTGTTTAGGCGCTCCTGCCGGGCATGGCCAGCCATACCGTTGACATGTGGGTCTGGGCTTCCTATTTCACCGGCTTAGGTTCGGGTCCCCTGCCGCTCGCGGCCATTTGGCTTTGGTGAAACCCGATTTGATACATCTGACGCCCCTTTCACGGCGCGCCCGGATGGCAATGCGAGCCCCGTCCATGTTTTCGCGTGTCCGTTTGAAAGAAACGAGGCAAATGATGACGACTGTTCAAAATATTGCTCCGGTGTCGGAGTTCAAAGCCCAGGCCAAACGCCTGAGGGAAAAACTGCGCGGCACCGGTGTGCAGCTCAGCCATAGTGATGCGCTGGAGCTGGTGGCCACCCAGCATGGCGTGCGGGATTGGAACACCCTGCATGCGATGGCGGGAAACCGGATGTTGCTGCGGGTCGGCGACCGCGTGCGCGGTACGTATCTGGGACAACCGTTCCGGGGAGAAGTGCGCGCGCTATCCACGATGGGGGACGGATCGCATCGCCGCGTGACCTTGCATTTCGATCAGCCCGTGGATGTGGTGACGTTCGACAGTTTCTCGTCTTATCGCCAGCGGGTCAGCGGTGAGATCGGGTGGGATGGGCGTTCGACGCGCAAGACGTCGGACGGTCAGCCGCAACTGGTCGTGATGCCGGAATGACAAGGAAAACGGGCCGGGCAGATTGGAACTGCCCGGCCCGCGCATTTTCAAAGCATCGGGTGCTTACTCAGCCGCCCAACCGCTGACGGCTTTGACTTCCAAAAAGTCCTCGAGCCCCCAAACGCCGCCTTCGCGGCCGTTGCCCGACTGCTTCATGCCGCCAAAGGGTGAGCCTGCGCCACGGCTGGTGCCGTTCATTTCCACCATGCCCGAACGCAGGGTGCGTGCCATGCGGTTCAGGCGCTGAGGATCTTGCGTCTGGACATAGTTGGTCAGGCCATAAGGCGTGTCGTTGGCAATCTCGACCGCTTCCTCTTCGGTGTCGAAGGGGATCATGGTCAGAACCGGGCCAAAGATCTCCTCGCGCGCGATGGTCATCTGGTTGTTGGCGTCGGCAAAGACGGTGGGTTTCACATAGTAACCCTTGTTCAGGCCGTCCGGGCGACCAGTGCCACCAGCCACCAGCTTGGCGCCTTCGTCGATGCCCTTCTGGATCAGGTCCTGGATCTTGTTCCACTGCAGCTCGTTGACGACGGGGCCGATATGGCGACCTTCTTCCAAAGCGTTGCCGACGGACACCATCTGCGCGACCTGACCGGCGGTTTCGACGGCCTGATCATAGACACCGCGCTGCACCAGCATCCGGCTGGGGGCGTTACAGCTTTGGCCGGTGTTGTTCATCATGTGCAAAACACCACGCTTGATCGCCTTTTCGTCGGCGTCGTCAAAGACAACGTTGGCGCCCTTGCCGCCCAGTTCCAGGTGCACCTTCTTGAGCGTGTCGGCGGCGTTCTTGGAAATCGCGGTGCCGGCACGAGTTGAGCCGGTGAAGCTGACCATATCTACGTCCGGATGACCCGACAGTTGCGAGCCGACGCCGACACCGTCGCCGTTCACCAGGTTGAAGACACCGGCAGGGAACCCGGCCTCGTCCATCATCTCGGCAAAGATCATCGCGTTCAGCGGGCTTTGCTCGGATGGTTTCAGAACCATGGTGCACCCTGCAACAGCTGCCGCGCCGACCTTGAGCGTGATCTGGTTCATCGGCCAGTTCCACGGGGTGATCAGGGCCGCGACGCCAACAGCCTCATGAATGATGCGGTCGTTGGGGGCGTGATCGCCGAGCGGTTTTTCGAACTCAAACCTTTTGGCTGCCTTGATGAAGTTCATCAAATGCCATGCACCTGCGCCAACCTGCTGCGTGCGGGACATGTCGATCGGTGCACCCATTTCGGCGGACATGGCTTGAGCCAAGTTTTCAGTGCGGGATTGATAAACTTCGGCCAGCTTTTCGACCAGAGCAATACGCTCTTCGACCGGTGTTGCCATCCAGCCGGGCAGGGCGGCTTTGGCCGCGGCCACGGCTGCGTCCGTGTCAGCCTGTCCCCCCAAAGAGATCACTGCGCAGGGCTCTTCAGTGGAGGGATTGATGACTTCAAAGTCGTTGGTGGCGGCTGGGGCGACCCATGCGCCGTTGATATAAAAGTCGCGTTTTTCGATCATGTCTGACTCTCCTGATCCTGCCAATAAGTCGACCGATTGGTCGAATTTGTGGCCAATGTGTCACCACCCCTGGTTCCGAGCAAGGGGATTTTGAATAATTTGATCAAATTATTCGCGTGAAGCTCCTCCGCTGTCAACGCTGCGCATCGTGCCGGTCTTTGCAAGCAGGATTTGTTTCCCCTTCGTCACTTTGCCCCTGTAACCTTGCGGCAGAAACACTAAGTTGGGCGGGTCAGGACGATCCGACCCGGATTTTCATACCAAAGGAGATGAGCCATGGGTTTGCGTATTAACGATACTGTTCCGAATTTCACTGCAGAGACCGATCACGGCACCATTCAGTTCCACGACTGGATTGGCGACAGCTGGGCGATTCTGTTTTCGCACCCCAAAGACTTCACCCCCGTTTGCACAACCGAGTTTTCGGCCGTGGCACAGCTGGCCGACGAATGGGCAGCGCGCGGCACAAAAGTGATCGGCGTATCCGTTGACGGTGTCGAGGACCACAAGAAGTGGAAGGGCGACATTGAGAAATACGGTAATGCGGCAGCCGGTTTCCCGATTATCGCAGACGATGGCCTGGCTGTGTCCAAAGCCTTCGACATGCTGCCTGCCGAGGCCTATCTGCCCGACGGACGCACCCCGGCCGATAGCGCCACGGTGCGATCGGTTTTCATCATCGGACCTGACAAACAGCTGAAACTGTCGATGACCTACCCGATGACCGTGGGTCGCAACTTTGCCGAGATCCTGCGCGCCCTCGACGGGTTGCAGATGTCGTCCAAGGGGGTAGCAACACCCGCCAACTGGGTGCCGGGCGAAGATGTGATCATCCCGCCGGCCGTCAGCAATGAAGAGGCCAAGGAGAAGTTCGGCGAGTTCGAGACGATCTTCCCTTACCTGCGCAAAACCAAAGCACCGGAATAATCAGGGTTTTTGCGGGCGCAGCGCCAGTTGCGCCCGATAGACACCGCGCTTGCATTCGCGCCCCAGCTTGCCGCTGGGGCGTATTTTTGTCTGGATCGTCGATCCGCCGATTTGGCTCGCGACCTCGCGATTGCCTGCGCCCAAAACGGCGTGAACTGGTTGCCCTGTGACCCAATGCATCTGCAACAGCGTGTCCACTGGTCGGTCGATCTGATCGGTCACGGCCAACAGCCGACGCGCAGCTTCGCGGCCGACAACCTGGCAAATGCATTGCAGGCCGATGACCTTAGGCAGGATCAGTTTCAAGTCGCCCTTTTCTGCAACCACCTGGGCCGGTCGCTCGCGTTGTTTCACAGGCAGGCGAATGTAACTGTCGACCGTCGCGTGGTCCTGCAGCAGGTCCAGCGTCTGGGAAAAGCGATCCGGGTCGATCGCCAGATCATCCTCAGTAATGATGGCGAGGTCGATCTTGTCGTCAACCAACTTGCGCCAGATGCGGCGATGGCTTTGGAACACGCCGATTTCAGCGGGGCGCAGGGCAAAGGGATAATGCGGTTTGAACAGGTTGCCGGGATGGCATTGCACGTCTGCGATCTCGGCTGGGTCGCGACCGTTCACAGCCTCGATCAACTCGGCATCTGGCAGCTGCTCAACCAGTGTCTCGGCGTTGGGACGGCGTGCGGTGCTGGAAGACATGTGAATGACAAATGATCGCATGACCCGATGCATACAGCGCCGGGTCATGCGGGGAAAGCGAAACTGGGGTGGGGGCTGATTTCGCTTTCGCGGCTCAGAACTTGAAGCGGACGCCCAAGTTGACGCTGAAGTTGTCCAGATCATCCTCGACGTTACCGGTGGATACGCCTGCGGGATTGAGCCTGCTGCTCGACGCGCCAAAGGCGCGGGAATATCGGGCGTCTACGGTCAAAGCCGTGTTGCTGTTGAGATCATAGCTGACACCGGCAATCGCTTGGGCGGCAAAGCTGGTATCGCTGTCGCGGATCGCAACGCCGGGGCCATAGACCAGATCATAGCTGGTCCGCTGCGCGCCCAGACCAAAGCCCACAAACGGGGTAAAGGCACCTTGTTGCTTGAAGTCGAACAGAACATTGGCAAAGAGCGAGCTCGACGAGATGTCGCCGCTGGTGTTGACCTCGTTGCCGGGTCCATTGCCGGTGAAATTCAGGGTTTCAACATCGTTGTTGCGATAAGACAGTTCCAGCTCGACCCGGGTGCCGACGTTCGAATTGCTCCACTGCGGGATTTCGCGACCGACGGCGATCCCGATGCCGTAGCCCCCATCAAAGTCGCCAAACACCGATTGCGGTGCGCCGCCGATAGTGCCGGACAGGTTGGTGTCCTGAAGTTGATTGTATCCCAGGAACCCCTGGACGTAGTACCCATCGGGCAGGGCTTGTGCGGAAAGGGTGGTCGCTGACAGTACCAGGGCGGCGGCGG
Organism: Falsiruegeria mediterranea M17; assembly: GCF_900302455.1. Lineage (GTDB taxonomy): Bacteria > Pseudomonadota > Alphaproteobacteria > Rhodobacterales > Rhodobacteraceae > Falsiruegeria > Falsiruegeria mediterranea. The sequence goes on along the minus strand of NZ_ONZG01000001.1, from coordinate 92,509 downwards.
CAATAAGTGGAGGGGGACGCATCGGGTGATCCTTTGTTCAGGCATTTGATGTGGGACCATTTGCCTGTCATTCGCGTGATTGAAAGGGGTGCAGCCGTCACGTCTGTTCACAGATATTTCTGCCTCGGTGAATGAATAAAATTGGATGGGGAAAAATCCCATGATTGCCAAGGGATGCGCTGTCACATGGGTGCGAGCGTCAAATCTGACTTGGTTTGTCCAAAACGGGCTCGGCAATCAGCTCTTCGACGAAATAGCTGAGCAATTGCATCCGACCCGACACACCGGCCTTGCGATAGACGGCGGCGCATTGCGCCTTGATCGTGCCGTCCTTCGTCTGGCGCAGCGCGGCAATATCGGCAACCGACAGCCCTTTGAGCGCCAGCATGGCGACCTCGCGCTCGGCCTTGCTGAGTTGCCATTGGTCAAAGTGATCTTGGATGAGTTGCTCGAACGCGCCAGATGCCATGTCGAGCTGCCTCTGCATTCGAACCTCGCGTTGGTCCTGCGCGCGGATCTGCATCGCTGTTGCGGTGATTCCTGCAAGCAGAGCAAGGCTCAGCACCATTTCGAAGGCATGAAGATCGCGAAAGCCCAAGGGCTCGGGCATCCCGGTCCAATCGAACAGTCCATCGATGACAAAGAAGGCGGCGCAGACAGCCTGCACCACCAACACGAGCCACAACCAAGCCTTGCCGGAATTCTTCAAGTGGCTCCCTTTCCGAGACGCGCTCAGTCGTCCTCTTTTTCCATCTCGATCTCGACTACCGAACCGTCAGCCTGGTTCAGCACCAACTCAGTTTCCACACCATCCTTGAGGACTTCAACCTCGATCTCGTCGTCTTCGAACTCGATCTCTTGCACTTGATACCCTTGCTCTTCGAGCATGGCGCGGATCGCAGCCACTTCGGTGCCCAAGGTATCACCGATGTTGAAGTTGGCCATAGCGATGGCAGGGGCCGCCAGCATTGCGGTGATCAGGGCCAGGGTTTTGATAGTGGTCATTGGGTCTCTCCTTTTCGGTGTTGATGATGGCACCGAGTTGGGAGTCGATGGCCGAGGCTGCGATTGGTTTTTGGTTGATTTGGCCGCTATTGCACCAGGGTTTATGCGGTTTTGGCCCGCTGGCGGACCCAAGCTGCGATCAGCGGCCAGATCTCTTTCCGTGCAGGGGTCGAGGCCAGGATGCGGCCGTGCTCATAATCCTCGGCGAAACCGTGTTCCTGGCTGCAATGGCGGACGGTGTGGTCAGTGCTGCCAAAGGCATTGGCAAAACTCTCGCATCCTGCGCGGGGGGCTACAAAGTGGTCACCGCCTGCGATCAGGCACAGCAGGGGGAAATTCAGCGCCGTCAAGGCGGGCAGATAGTCAAAGCCGTCTGATCCCAGAAACGCGCCGTCGAGGTTCCAACGACACCATTGCCGCATCAGCGCTGCGCTTTCCGGTTCTGACCCGACACCCAACTGGCGTGGCGGGATGATGTCGATCGTTTCCAGATACTGCGCCATCTCGGCAATGCGTTGGCGGTGCTGGGGGCGTTCTGCAGCCAGATGCGCTTGGGCGGCCATTGTGACAAGGCCATGGACGCTATCATTGGCCAGTTCGGGGTTTCGGGCCGCCCACATGCCCACAATCAACCCGCCGCCGGAATGTGTGACAAAAAAGGCCGAGCGTTTGCCGGTCTCGGTCTGAACCAGCTTCAGAACCGCCGGAATGTCGACTTGTGCAACGGTATCAAAATCAAAGGGCCCGTCCGGCATCTCGCTGCCGCCCCGCCCGCGCCAGTCCATGGACCAGACATCCATGCCATCGTCGGCCAGCTGGCGGGCCAAGCCGGTGCACCCCTCGTGACTGGAAAAGGTGCCATGCACCACGATGACTGGAACGCCGCCGGGATTGGCAAAGCGATAACAGGCGATGCCAACATCATCGGCACACCGGGCAGTGTATCGGATCGGAGATACCTGAGGATCGGTTTGCATGACAAAATGCTAGCAGGCGAACGAGCGCCAAAGCAGCCGAAACCCCACGTAACGATTTGCACTGAACCAACGAAAAAGGCCCCGACACTTGGTCAGGGCCTTCTGAAAGAGATTGGACTGGGATCAGTCCTCTTTCTTTTCTTTTTTCTCAGGTGCGATCTCTTCGCCGGTTTCCTGATCGACGATTTTCATCGACAGGCGAACCTTGCCGCGATCGTCAAAGCCCAGAAGCTTGACTTTCACTTCCTGACCTTCCTTCAAAACGTCCGAAGGGTGGTTCAGGCGGCGGTTTTCGATCTGCGACACGTGCACCAGACCGTCGCGCTTGCCAAAGAAGTTCACGAAGGCACCGAAGTCGACGATCTTGACGACTTTACCGGTGTAGATCGCGCCTTCTTCGGGCTCTGCCACGATCGAGTGGATCATGTCGTAGGCCTTCTTGATGGCTTCGCCGTTGGGCGATGCGATCTTGATGATGCCTTCGTCGTTGATGTCGACCTTGGCACCCGACACTTCGACGATCTCGCGGATCACTTTACCACCCGAACCGATTACTTCACGGATCTTGTCGGTGGGGATCTGCATGGTTTCGATGCGCGGAGCGTGGACCGAGAATTCGTTGGTCTCGGACAGCGCCTTGGACATTTCACCCAGGATGTGGATACGGCCGTCTTTGGCTTGTGCCAGGGCTTTTTCCATGATCTCGGGCGTGATGCCTGCAACCTTGATGTCCATCTGCAGCGAGGTGATGCCGTTTTCGGTACCCGCCACTTTGAAGTCCATGTCGCCCAGGTGGTCTTCGTCGCCCAGGATGTCGGACAGGATCGCATACGAACCGTCGTCTTCCAGGATCAGACCCATTGCCACACCAGCAACCGGTGCTTTCAGCGGAACGCCTGCGTCCATCATGGACAGCGAGCCACCACAGACCGACGCCATCGAGCTGGAGCCGTTGGATTCGGTGATTTCCGACACAACGCGGACGGTATAGGGGAAATCGGTTGCTGCGGGCAGAACGGCCTGAAGGGCGCGCCATGCCAGTTTACCGTGACCGATTTCGCGGCGACCCGGAGGGCCCACGCGACCCACTTCGCCAACCGAATAGGGAGGGAAGTTGTAGTGCAGCAGGAAGTTCGATTTGAAGTTGCCGTGCAGGGCGTCGATGAACTGCTCATCATCGCCGGTGCCCAGGGTGGTTACAACCAGACCTTGGGTTTCGCCACGGGTGAACAGGGCCGAACCGTGCGTACGCGGCAGCAGACCGGTTTCCGACACGATGTCGCGGATTTCGTCGGTCCGGCGACCGTCGATACGTTTGCCAGTTTTGACAACGTCACCGCGCAGGATGCCTGCTTCGAGCTTTTTCAGCGCCGAACCCAGGTTCGCGTCTTCCAGTTGCTCTTCGGTCAGGGCTGCCTTGATTGTTTCGCGAGCGGCGGCAACAGCGGCGGTGCGCTCTTGCTTGTCGCTAATCGCAAATGCGGCGCGCATTTCGGTTTCGCCAGCAGCTTTGACCGCGTCGTACAGCTCCGAGTAATCCGGGGGTGTAAAGTCGAACGGCTCGTTTGCAGCTTCTTCGGCCAGCGAGATGATCAGGTCGATAACCGGTTGGATCTGCTCGTGCGCGAATTTGACGGCGCCCAGCATTTCAGCTTCGGTCAGTTCGTAGGCTTCGGATTCGACCATCATCACGGCGTCTTTGGTGCCGGCAACAACCAGGTCCAGACGCTGTTCGGGGTTCAGGCGCAGGTCCTGCATGTCATCGACGGTCGGGTTCAGAACGTATTCACCGTCCTCGAAACCAACCCGCGCACCGGCGATCGGGCCCATGAACGGAGCGCCCGACAGGGTCAGCGCAGCCGAGGCGGCGATCATTGCAACCATGTCCGGGTCGTTGACCAGGTCGTGGCTCAGCACGGTGCACATCACCAGAACTTCGTTTTTGAAGCCGGGCACAAACAGCGGGCGGATCGGGCGGTCGATCAGACGCGCGGTCAACGTCTCTTTCTCGGTCGGGCGCGCCTCGCGCTTGAAGAAGCCACCCGGAACTTTACCGGCGGCATAGTATTTCTCTTGGTAGTGAACGGTCAGCGGGAAAAAGTCCTGGCCGGGCTTTTGCTGACGGGCAAAGGTCACGTTGGCCATGACGCTGGTTTCGCCCAAAGTGGCGATGACCGAGCCGTCGGCCTGACGGGCAACCTTGCCGGTTTCCAGTGTGAGCGTCTCTTCGCCCCACTGCATGGATTTCGTTGTTACGTTAAACATCTAGCGTATCCTAAAAGGGAGCACTCGCGGGCCCTCCCGCGTCTCCCGATTGCATGACGGCCCCATTGCCGCCGACCCCTGTTATCTTCCTTCACGGTGCCAGGGTCCGTGCACCACGTCTCAGATGCTGCCGCCCTTACATCAGTTTGCCCCCAATTGAAAGGGGACTGACCAGGGTTCTGGCTGAATATCCGTCACCGTCCCGGAAATGGGGCGGTGCGCACTTGGTTCTGTGGCGACACGCTACTGCAACTGCAAGATATCGGGCACGCAGAGCTTGCGGTTCTCCGGCATTTTCGATGCCCCGTCCGAGCGTTTTAGGCGGCGGGGACCATCCTTGACCTTGACCTTTGGGTCGTTCAGCGATCCCTTGAGTGTGAAGGGCCAAGGACTGCGCGACAGCGGCTTGCCAATGCGCCGAGGCTGCCCGGTAATGTCCAGCGTCTTGCCTTTCAGATTCACGTTGCCAAAGACCACCACTTGCACCTGATCGGTTTCCACCACGATCTGCTTGGTCGAAACCTGCCCGTTCGAGAAGTACAGCGGAGCGCGGGCACAGACGATGGGGGCGGTTTTGCCGCGCTCCTTCGAGAAAAGCCAGGGCAGAACGCCCAGACCGGCAATATCCAGCAATTGCGTGTCGATGGTCCCGTTGCGCATCGAGACAAAGGCCGAGCCCTGCATTGTGGCCAGGAAATCTTTCACCGATTTGTGGTGCCCTTGCAGCTTGAACTCGCCGTTGACCACTCCGCTGGCGGGCTTCTTGAAGTTGATCGCTTGCATGATCTCGCCAAAGTCCCATCCGTCAGTGGACCCCTCAACCCTTAGGGTGTCGGGATCTTCCTTCATGTCCATCAGGCCTGTGATGTTGAAATGACCGCCGCCATAGCTGAAATCGACCGGCCCCAACTGGGCTTTGCCTTCGGCGAATTCAAACGCGCTTTGCAGGCTGGTGGTGCCTGCGTCGCCTTCAAGTTTTCGCAGATCGATCTGCACGCTCAGGTCCATGCCAGACAGCAGGATGGTTCGGCCGAGCGGTTCCAGCGTCACATCCCGCAACGGTCCGCTTGCGGGCTCTTCCTCGCTCAGCACGAGCGGTTGGATCTCATTTGTTTCGGCAGGCTCTTCTGCGCTCTCAGCCTGTGGGTTGAGCTTTGATAGCTGGAGCGCCGAGGCGGCGATATCGCGTAGGTGATTGATCCGGATCAGATCGCTTTCAACCGTGCCGCGCACCACCGGGTGCGGGTCGGCCATGTCCAAGGACATCGCCAGATCCAGTTCCGAGTCGCCCACGTCTACGGCCATCGCGGTTTCCCAGGCCGTGTCCTGGCTGGTCAAGTCGATGGCCAGCTGCACCTGGCCTGTGTCGATTGGTTTCAACTCCAGCGTTTCGAGCAGCTTGGCGCCTGAGGGGACATCGACCTTAACATGCAGATCGACATCCTCGAATTTGAGCGCATTGTGCACCGAGCCGGTTACATCCAGATGCCACAGGTCGGAGCCTTGCGATTTGGCCTGAAGCTCGCTCAGCGACAGAACCTTCGCGTTGCCCTTCAGGCGAAAACCGCCCACCAACTTGCCCAGATCACCAGCCGCCGCAAACCCCTCGGGCGCAATCAGACTTGAGGCCGAAATCAACAGGTCGGCGCCAAAGTCGATCCCCTCCAGTCGCAGCGCATCCTCGACGGCACCTTCGACAACCAGAAACGGTGCATCAGGAGGGCCAATCCGCAGGACAGCGTTGCCGAGGCGCAGCAACCCGTCGGGCGTGCGTGAGATGCCAGAGACCTCAACCGGGGGCGGGCCTTCGCCGGTTGTGTCCAGAACAAAACCATTGGTGGCGATCACCATACCTCGTTTCGGGATGCCGTTTGGTTGCGCCTCAAGGGTCATGTCGACCCCCACCAGTTTCAAGTCACGCCGCAGTGTTGCGGGGGGCGGCAAGGCGTCATCGGGATAGAGGCGAATGCGGGTGTCGAGCGAGACATCGGCTGCATTTCCCATTTCCCCCAACTCGCCTGTCACCGTCAGGCTTTGACCGGTGTCCAATGCCACTGCAACGTTCACATCCGTTACCCGCGCTGGTCCGTCCGAGGTATGCATCTTGGCGCTGATCTTGCCGTTGCCCGAGATCGGCTTTTGCAACTTCAGAGCATCCAGCAACTGCCCCAGCTCTTGGATCTCGGCGTTGATCGAGGTGACATATCCACCGTCCGTGGGATCCCCAGACAGGTCGACGCGCATCTGGTCAAAACGGATATTGGCGGAAAACGGATCCCCTTTGGCAAATGTGCCGTCCAAGTCGAAAGTCTCACCGTTCAGTGCACCGCTGCCCGATAGGGTCAAGGGCGCCGATGGTGTTTCTTGGGTCAGGCCAAACGTGCTCATCTGAACATCAAGGTCCAGGCCGTTTCGCGCGTCCTGATACAGAACACTGCTGTCGGACAGCTGAATCCCTTGACCGGACAGCAAGCTCAGTGGGTTGAAGGAAACGCTGCCCTGCGGGTTGGTGACCTCGGTGTTGGCAGGCGCATCCGATATCGCGTTTGTCCAACCACTGTGCCCGTTTTCATCTACGACAACTGTGACACGGGCCCCCGTGGCGGTCAGATTGGACAAGGTGACCCGACCTTGCATCAGATCCCGTGCCGCCAGATCGAAGTCGAGGCTCACGAGATCCGCCAGATTGCTGTCGGGATTGGCGTCGTTGAGAAGCACTACGTCCTGCGCGGTGATGTGCAGGACGGACCCCAGATCGACCGTCACGCCGCCATTTATGGCAACGTCTTGTCCCAACTTGTCCTGCAGTGCGCGGGCCACGAGGGCGCCCCGAGGGCCTGCTAACAGCGATGAGGACAACAGCAGCCACAGGCCAACGACGCACAACACCACAAGGCCCAAAAGGAACAGGGCCAGCTTTTTGAAAAGGGATGACACGATAAACTCCGGCGAAAGATCTATGTGACGGACTGTATCACAGGCCGACCTATGCGCAATTTATCATGTGTGGAGTTGTGAAGGTTTCAACAAAAAAGGCGCCCGCCGGGTGGCGAGCGCCAAATACTGACAAAATCCAGGTTGAACCGGTTTTCGTCGATGCCCCGCGGTTAGCGGCGCAGACCCAGGCGTTTGATCAGGTCCTGGTAACGGGCCTCATCCTTGCCTTTCAGGTAGTCCAGCAGCTTGCGGCGCTGAGCAACCATCTTGAGCAGACCACGGCGGCCGTGGTTGTCTTTTTTGTGGGTCTTGAAGTGTTCAGTCAGAGTCGAGATGCGCGAGCTCAGAACAGCAACCTGAACTTCGGGCGAACCTGTGTCGCCTTCTTTGGTTGCGAACTCGGTCATGACGCGTGCTTTTTCTGCAGCAGTGATCGACATCGGGGTCTCCTTTACAAGGTTAGAGTGGATGGCGCAGGCCGGGATGTCGTCCAGCACAGGCCCGTGGAGATGTCTGTCGTAAACCCAGCCAAATGGCCGAATCCCCGACAGATGCGCGGATATAGGCGGTTTTGGTGGAATTGGCAAAAGGTTTGTGATGCGTTGTGCAGGGCCCGGAACCAGCACCCCTGGTTTGGAACCGCCAAGGGATCAACTGGCGAGGCTGAACGCGCTCACTTCGCTTTGGTCCACAATCAGGATGTCCGATGCCAGGACTTCAGCGTCGCCGCGCAGCAGCGCGACCTCTTCGCCGTTGACCGTCACACGGTTGAGATTGGCGTTGTTCGGGTCTGGCTGCACCTCGATCTGCGGATCGGGATCACCTTGCAGGTCCCAGCTGATAAGCAGGCGATCCTGAGTGGGGTCGAAATCCATGATGTCAGCGGCCTCTCCATCCAGGATCCAGTCGCCAAGGATGATCTGATCCGCACCGGACCCGGCGGTCACAATGTCGCCTTCACCCGCGACGATGGTGTCATTGCCTTCGCCACCGTTCAGATAATCCGGCCCGCTTTCTGATCCGTCGTCGTCCTGCCCGTTGATCAGGTCATTGCCTCGGCCACCAAACAGCGTGTCTTCGCCTGCGCCACCAATCAGCGTGTCGTTGCCATAGCCGCCATGCAGGGCGTCGTCACCGTCATCCCCGGCCAGAGAATCGGCATCCTGACCGCCATAGAGCGTGTCGTTTCCGTCGCCGCCCCGCATCTGATCCGAGCCAAAATGGCCGAAAAGCTCGTCATTACCATCGCCGCCGTTCATGATGTCGGCGCCGTCTTCGCCATGCAGCACATCATTATCCGCTCCGCCTTCCATGACATCATCCCCGTCGGCGCCATGAAGTATGTCGTCGCCCAACCCGCCCGATACGGTGTCGTCGCCATCGTAGCCATTGATCTGGTCACTGCCGTCGCCACCGTCGATGGCGTTGTCGTCATCGGTCCCGGCCAGCACCAAACCTGTGTCGTCGGTATCGTCGTCCTGGTTGTCTTGAAGGCTGACTTCTTGTGGCGCGATTTGCTGGTTTTCAGGGTGAGTCGGGTCATTGTCAACGAGGTCGTCATCAGGGCGAATATCGTCATTCGCCTCGGTTTCATTGGCAGTTTCATCTGCAAGAAACACGACGCTACCGGCTGCCACCAGGCCCAGTAATCCTGCTAGTGCCAACATATTAGAACTCCAAGCACACGTCACCCACTGCTGTCATTTAGTCACGGAAGCCGAGGCGGGTCAAAATAGGATTGCGGGAATGGTTAACGCGCGCCCGCGGGAAACCAGCGTTCCGGTTTCTGCGAGTAGGAAATATATAGCGGGTGTTTCGGATGCCCGGCCTTGGTCAAGCCAAGGTGGAACACTGGGTGCTCAGTGCCGCGCAGCAGGTGTTCAACAGCGGACCCTCGGTCCAGATGTTCGCCATGCGTGCCCCAGGCGGCGACCACCTGATCGGCCCAGCCGACACCAGCCAGAATGGTCGCGTCATTCTCGGGGCCAACCGGATCAGCCGCGGCGCGCATCTTGCGCGGGTCGGTGTCGCGCCAGGCAAAGATGTTGGTCACCTGGAACGCGCCAAACCCCAAGGCGCGTGCCCTGCGTTCGCAGCGTTCCACGGTGGGGTCGTTCTGTACCTCGGTCGCGGTTGAGGGGTTCAGCATCACGAACAGCACCTTGCCGCCCGCGGGATCCCAGACCCGGGTCAGGCTGTAGCGATAGCGTTCGCAATCGGAATAAACGGCGGTCGAGGGCGCGTCGCCCTTGGTATGAGTGCGCGTGATCATGAGCGTTGGCTAGCACGTCATGATCGCTCAGGCCACTGGCTTCATTTTGGCTGAACAAAAACCCGACTGGGGTGCAATTCACCCGACTTGTAAGTGCCAACCGCAACTGCCTGACCATCGAGCGAAGCCCAGGCCTCGTCGCCGTATTCCACGTCAGATGCCAGCACCATGCCGGGGTTGCCGTTGCGCAGACGGGCGGCACCTTCGGGGGTGCATTTCAGCTCGGGCAGCTCTGCCAGGCCTTGTTCCAGCGGGTGGAGGAATTCGTCCAGTGCCGGGGTTTTGGCCAATTCGTTGATCTGCTCAAGTGTGATGCCGTCTTGCGCCTCGAACGGGCCAGACCAGATGCGGCGCAGCTCCTTGACGTGACCGTGACAACCCAAAGCCGCACCCAGGTCACGCGCGATCGAGCGGACATAGCCGCCTTTGCCGCAGGTCATCTCCAGCAGCACGTGATCGGCGTCGGGGCGATCCACCAGGATCAGTTCCTCGACCCAGAGGGGGCGGGCAGACAGTTCGAAATCCTCATCCCCGTCACGGGCGAGTTTATAGGCACGCTGCCCGTCGATTTTGACGGCCGAGAATTTGGGCGGCACTTGCATGATGTCACCCAGAAAGGGCTGCAACGCCTCTTTGATGTCGTCATCGCTGGGGCGCGCATCGGACGATGCGATCACTTCGCCTTCGGCATCATCGGTGTTGGTGGCCTGACCCAAACGCACGGTGAAAGTATAGGCCTTCAAAGCGTCCGTGATGTAGGGAACGGTTTTGGTTGCTTCGCCCAGGGCAACGGCCAGCACGCCGGTGGCTTCGGGGTCCAGGGTGCCTGCATGGCCCGCCTTCTTGGCGTCCATCGCCCAACGGACCTTGTTGACCACGGCGGTCGACGTCATGCCTGCAGGCTTGTCGACCACCAGCCAACCGGAAATGTCGCGACCCTTGCGTTTGCGTGCCATGATGCCCCTCGAACATGTTTGAGGCGCGCGACCTAACGGATTGGCCGCGCCCTGTCAAACTCGCATTTTTGCAAGGTTGCGTCAGCCCAACAGGTTCACTCGTGCGGGGCGACGACGCCCACGATCGGACCCATTGAGAACCCGGCGTCGGCTCGGTTCAATTGCGGTGCGTAGAGACGCGAGATATTGCCGTCGAAATAGAGCGCATTTGGGGTCTTGAGCACGTCGCGAAACAGCGAGCCAAACTCGTGAAAGGTGACGGCGTTTTTCGATATGGCAAAGACGGCGCGCTTACCGTCCGCGCTGGTTCCCACGCCGTTGCGCAAATAGCGCGAAGTGCTGTCGGGAAGAAACCGGGGATGAAGGGCACCGTCGATCACCAGCATTGGCCCGGATTGGGTGGCGAAACGGCAATCCGGCTCGGCGGCCTGAAACGCCAGCGTCTCAAATACGCGTGCCTTGCTCGGTTCGATGCAAAGCACACCGTTTGGCAACAGGCCAAAGTTTCCCGGGCCTGCATTGGACACAACCCGCATCTCTTCGGTGCCGTCCTCGACGTAATGACCAACAGGGGAACGGTCCGAGTGATACATGCCCGCGTTCATGGCAAAGGTCAGTTGCTTGCCTTCGCCCTTTAGCTCGGAATCGACGGCGGAAAACTGACCCAGAACCTCGCCCTGCTCATCGCGCAGGAACAAGCGCAGCTCGTCGGTGGTCAGATCGACCTCGCAGATGGAATACCGGTTGCCGTCATGGGACAGGTCCTGACATTCCAGCGCCGCCGCCGGTGCGGCCACCACAGCGGCCAATCCGATCAGCAGCGCCCGGATCACTCGTCCAGATCGCGGCGCACCGCGTCCTGTTCGAACATGCGTCGGGTGTCGTCCATCTGGTCGAATGTCTCGTCCAAGCGGAACCGCAAGTCGGGCGAGAACTTGAGCCCCACCTTCTTGCCGATCACACGACGTAGCTCACCCTTGTTTCGGGCCAGCAATTTGAGCACCTCGTCCTGGCCTTTGCCACCCAGGGGCAGAACATAGGCGGTCGCGATCTTGAGATCGGGTGATGTGCGGACCTCGCCGACAGTGATCGACATGCGGTTGAGGTCGGGATCATGCACGTCGCCGCGTGCCAGCACCTCGGACAAGGTGCGGCGGATAAGTTCGCCGACGCGCAGCTGACGTTGGGACGGGCCTGGCCCGTCGTGGAATTTGTTCTTGGCCATATCTCCGATCTAAGGCCAAAGCCGGGCTTTGCCAAGCGGGCGTGAAGCGGGTAGGAGGCAATGAGCCGACAAAAAGGGAATCGTGCCATGACCCACACACCAGGGATCGTCATTACCGGAGCATCAGGTCGCATGGGCCAGATGCTGATGAAAACCGTGCTGGACAGCGATGCGGCGAAACTGGTGGGCGCGGTTGAGCGCAAGGGGCACGATTGGGTGGGTCGCGACGTGGGTGAGGCCATGGGTGGCCAACCCCTAGGCGTTATCGTCACCGACGACGCATTGGAGGCGTTTTCCCATGCGCAGGCTGTCATCGATTTCACAGCCCCCGAAGCGACATTGGAGTTTGCTGCCTTGGCCGCACAGGCGCGCTGTGTGCATGTGATTGGCACCACAGGTATGTCGGATGAGCAGATTGCTCGGCTTGAACCGGCGTCCCGTCACGCCGTCATTGTGCGGGCAGGCAACATGAGTCTGGGTGTGAACCTGCTGGTGCAGCTGACCAAAAAAGTCGCCGCCGCCCTGGACGAAGATTTCGACATCGAAGTGATCGAGGCGCACCACCACCACAAAGTCGATGCACCCTCGGGCACGGCCCTAATGCTGGGCGAGGCCGCCGCCGAAGGGCGTGGCGTTGATCTGAACGACGTGTCAGACCGGGCGCGGGATGGCATCACCGGCGCGCGCAAGCGGGGCGACATCGGCTTTCACGCCGTTCGCGGAGGTGACATCGTGGGCGAGCATGACGTGCTCTTTGCCGCCCCTGGCGAACGCATCGTTCTGCGTCACCTGGCCACTGATCGCGCAATTTTTGCCCGCGGGGCGCTCAAGGCGGCGCTTTGGGGGCAAGGCAAGGCACCCGGCGAATATGATATGGTTGACGTTCTGGGTCTGTGATCAGCCTGTCCGTCCGGACAGTTGCCTTCGGCGTGTGTAAGTGTCAGGCTGATACCTGAACGCACCACGCCAGAGGTTGAGCTAAGATGGATTGGAAGGCAATTGCGGAGCCTTGGTTAAGGGTCGAGGCGGAAACCGACGCAGCCCACGCTCCGGTGTTGGAGGGGTTGATGGCTCGGGCGGGTCTAAGCGCGGGGCAATCAGTGCTCGATATTGGCCCCGGCGCTGGCATTTCCCTGTTGCACGCGGCCGGGGCTGTCGGGCCAACGGGCCGCGTGACAGGGATCGAGATCGCGCCGCCCTTTGCCGAACGCGCCATCGCCCGGGCACCGAACAATGTGGAACTTCTGATCGGGGATGCGGCGAGCTATCCATTTGCTGGTGAAGGGTTCGATGCGGCCATCTCACTGTTTGGCGTGATGTTCTTTGCCGACCCGGATCAAGCCTTTGCCCACATGCGCACGGCGTTGAAGCCCGGCGCAGCGCTGAACTTTGCCTGCTGGGGACCACCCAAGGCCAACCCCTGGTTCAGCATGCCGGGTCGCATCGCAGCCGAGGTGTTCGGGCCGGGCCCGGGTTTTGATCCCGACGTGCCGGGGCCGATGTCATTGAGTGATCCCAACAAGATCAACCGGATCTTATCCGGCGCAGGGTGGTCCGTGGACATCGACACACAGGATCTGCACCTGACACCGCGCGGCACGCCCGAGGATGTGGGCAAGACGCATTCGATAATCGGGGCTGCTGGCATGCGCATGGGCGTGGAAAAAGCAGCGGGCACGCTAACGCAGGCACATCGCGACGCTGTTCGATCAAAACTTGTTGCCGGTTTCGCTGAGATGGCCCAGGGCGACACGGTTCGCGTCCCCGCCCAAATCCATTTCGTACGCGCCATCGCCTGACGGCGCGCACGGCCCTTGGATCAGAGGTCTTTCATCTTGTCCGCGCGCAGCGGGCAGGACAGGTAGACACCGAACTCTTTGCCGATGTCGGCGCTGACGCGGGCGTGCACCTTGCCTTGGCGATCTAGGAAACGCTGGTTGTCTTCGACCGGGAAAATCCCCTCGTGCCAGATGCCAGGATGGATATAGAGCCCGCGCGATCCGTCACACCAGAACGCCACCACCTTGTCCGGTGTCAGGTTGTCACCGGGAAAGGCGACGGGCACGATGAACGGCTTGTTGTCCAGCGGCCAGAACATTTGCCCCCCGTCAGGGTGGTAGTTCATATGCCACAACAACACCTGATCGCGCGGCGCGGTCTGCTCTTCGGTCTTGGCCTGTTGCGGATCCGCGGACCAGCCGAGAACATAGTGGCCTTTGACCGCCTCGTTCTCGCCATAGAGCACATCACCGTGCCAGTCGCATTTGAACGTGCCCTCGACCCAGCCGGCCTCATCCCCTGTGCCGTCATCAATCGGACGCCAGCCCTGCTGTGGCCAGCGCACAATCTTAATCTCGAAGGTGTCGGGGTCATCGACCAGACAGCCATAATCTTTCACAGACGCGTCGGTGGCCCGAATCAAAGGCACCTCATGCCATGGCAGAGAGGGTTTGGAACTGACCTCGAAGATATATTCGGGCGCGCTCACGCGGCACCCAGGTGACGGTCGACCATACGCTGCACCATCGGGGCGAAATGAGCAAAATCCGGGGTGTCCATGTCTGCCCGTTTGCCCGCCTCGTCCAGATATCGCACCTGAATGATCTCTTTGAGGTTCGGGTTGGCCTCAAATTCGGCAACCTCTTCAGCGCTCATCGGCCCACCTTGTAGCTCCAGAGTATGCACCGAAGCGGTGGACAGGCGGTTGAAGTATTCGGGCTTGGTCGCACACAGATACCGCTTGGCCGCCACATGAAAGCGGCAGCAGTCGGTGATCACTGAGGGAAAGAACTGTTCCAGCACCTCGGCACCGGCATCCTCGTGATGGCGGTCTTCGGTGTCGTCGGGGTGATAGGTCCCGAACTCGGAGGTGAAGTGGCCGATGTCGTGCAGCAGGGCGCCGACGATGATCTCTTCGGGCTGGCCGTTCTGCTCGGCAATCGTGGCGCCTTGCAGCATATGCTCGGCCATGGTCACCGGCTCGCCCAGGTACTCTTCCCCACCGCGCCGCTCAAAGATGTCGGCGATGAAGGCCACGATGTTCGAGCGGTCCAATGTCGAGAAATCGGGTTTCATTCCGCTGCCTCCGGCTGCGCCATATCCATGGCAGCCAATGTCGACAGCAGTCCATCCTTGTCGGCGTAACAACCCTGCAACCAACGCGACCCAGCCCCGGAATAGCCCAGACGCGCGTGCAACACGCGGGTGTTGTCGACGATGAAGCTCTCGCCAGGTTCCAGCTTGAAGGACACACCCATGGCCGGATCGTCGATGATCTCGCCCAACTGGCGATAGGCGGCATAATAGGCCTCCATCTTGTCGTAGGGCACATCAACGATAGGCGCGGAAGAGCGGTTGTTGAACCGGATGCCGACCAGCTCTCCATCAGGCGACAGTTCGATCATCGGACGGCGCGAACGCAGGCAGACCCCGTCCGACCCCTTGTATTCGAAACGCGCTGGGTAACCTGCCAGCAGGGCAAATCCTTCGGGGTTTTCGTCGCGCAGCTTTTCGGCTGCACGGAACCCATCCACAACGATCGAATCCCCGCCCTCGGCCGAGTTCTCCAGGCAATAGAGGATTTGCAGCGTCGGCACCGGATCGCGATAGGGATTGTCGGTGTGTGCTTGCAGACCAAGGCCGGTGTAGGCCAGGTTGGTCGGGTTCACCTCGGTGCGGACCTCGAAATAGGGGCCATAGTTGGTCTCGCGCACATAGCCGAACAGATCAGCGACTTTCAGCAGCGATTCATGCTCGGTCGGGCCGCCGGTCAGCTTGGCAAAGCCGAACTCGGCCACGGCGGCCAGCCAATCGCGTTTGGCGGCATGGGTCGACTGAACGGCGGACCAATCGCCACTTGGCGCTTCAATGCCGCGTTCCCAGGTGGTGATGCCTGGCGCCATGCGACCAAAGTCATTGGCTTGCGCGCGGTCATAGCTATGTTCGGCCAGCCAATCGGCGGGGAATGTGACAGTTTTGTTTTCAGGCGCAAAGGTCACGGACAGATCGCCATTCCCTACCTGTGCCGCGCTGATCGCGATGTCGGCGGGAATGTCGCCAATGGTGATCAGGCGCTGACCGTTGCCCGGCGCGCGGGTCTCGGGGTCCAGCGCATTGTCGCGCAGCCAGATGGCGTGGAAGCGGGTGGTGGTGCCATCATCAAACTCGATCGTGACGACGGACGGATCATGGGTGGCAGAGCGCAGCATGGGGTCTCTCCTTGTGGCGCGAGCTTTCCCTTGAGGAAATAGCCGCTGCATGCCATCACGACAATTAAACCTTATTCTATCTCAGGGTTGGAAAATCTTATGGATGACAAAAAGGTCGGATTGCCGCCGTTGGACTGGCTGCGCGTGTTCGAGGCCGCCGGGCGATTGGGCGGGTTTTCCGCCGCTGCCCGCGAATTCGGGATCTCGCAGGCCGCCGTCAGTCAACGGATGGGTAACCTCGAGGCGTGGCTGGGCCGCAGCCTGTTTGTTCGCGAGGCACGCGGCGTGTCGCTGACCACCGATGGTGAAAGCTATCTGCCGCTGGTGCAGGACAGCCTGACTGCGTTGGAACGCAACACCGAAGACTTGTTTGGAACAGCTCCAAAAGAACTCCGGCTGGCGGCGTTGAGTTCGCACATCGACACGCTGATTCTGCCACGCGTTGGGGCGTTCTGGTCGCAGTACCCCAACGTGCGACTGGTCACGGACTCTGTCGCCAAACGATCCGAGTTTGACGAGGAACGCACCTGGCTGCAACTGCGCTATGGACGCGGAGCTTGGGCGGGGCGCAAGGCACGATTGATCGAACAAGAGGTTTTGGTGCCTATGCTCGCGCCTGACGCACAGGGACAAGACTTGCCCCGGATCGAGGTGCGCGGCGAACGCCCGGGTTGGCAGGATTGGAGCCGTGAGACAGGCGGCACGGTGCCCGGCGGCGCGAGCCTGAGCGTTGATTCCATGGTGCACGGTCTACGCGCCGCCCGCGAAGGTCTGGGCGTTGTCTTAGGCTCTTTGCCCCTGGCGCAACCTGATCTGACCACGGGAAATCTTGTGCAAACATCGGATCAAAAGTTGAAGACGCGGGACGGATATTGGCTGACCTGGCCCGAGGATCGGCTTTATTCCAAGTCATTGCGTCGGCTTGTTTTTGCTCTTTTGGATGATCTGATAGCAGGAACCTTGAACCAAACCCCTTATTTTAGAGGCAACTAAAGACTTTATTGCGAATAATTCTCAATAGCATTGACTTACTTGCGAATTGTTCTCAATTTATGTTGGACGTACAAACCAGAGGTTCGACATGATTCTGCGACGCTCTTTGCTGATTGCTGGTGTACTGCTGGCCCTGCCGTTCACGGCCTGGGCGCAGGACCCGCTCAAGGTGGTGGCCACAACGGGCATGATCGCGGATGCAGCCCGCCAAGTCGGCGGGGATGAGGTTGAGGTGAAGGGCCTGATGGGGCCGGGCGTTGACCCGCATGCCTATCGCCAGACCCGCAGCGACATCGTGGCCATGACCCGCGCCGATCTGATCCTGTGGCATGGGCTGTACCTTGAGGCGCAGATGGAAGGTTTCTTTCACGATCTCGAACGCAAGCGCACCGTTGTGGCTGTGGCCGAGGGCTTGGACAAATCGAAACTGCGTGCCCATGACGACTATGCCGACAAATTTGACCCGCATGTGTGGATGACCCCGGACCTGTGGCGAGATGTGGTGATCGAAGTGCAAAAAGCCTTGACCGACGTACGTCCTGAGGCGGCGGAAGTCTTCGCGGCCAACGCTGAAAAGCATCTGGCCGATCTGGACCGCCTGTCCGCTTACGCGGCCGAAACCCTGATTCAAGTGCCCGAAACCAACCGCGTTTTGCTGACGGCGCATGATGCCTTTGGCTATTTCGGTGGCAGCTATGGGTATGAGGTTTTGGGTATCCAAGGCATCTCGACCCAGTCCGAGGCGGGCCTGAACCGCATCGGTGAACTGGTGGACCTGTTGGTTGATCGCCAGATCACTGCCGTCTTTGTCGAAAGCTCGGTCTCTGATCGGTCCATTCGCGCCCTGATCGAAGGGGCCGCGGCGAAGGGGCACAAAGTGCACGTCGGTGGCGAACTCTTTAGCGATGCTATGGGCGAAGAGGGCACCTATGAGGGAACCTACATCGGCATGCTCGATCACAACATCACGGTCATTGCCGGGGCATTGGGCGCAGAAGTGCCTGCGCGCGGCATGGACGGCAAGCTGTCGGCGGGGTTCTGAGCGATGTTGGAACTGGCAAGCAGCAACGGTATTGCAAACACCAACGAAGCTTTGGCTGAAAGCCCACTAGCGATCCGGGGACTGACTGTCTCTTATGGTCAGAAACCAGCCGTGTTCTCGGTGGATATGACCGTTCAAGCTGGTGCAATGACTGCGGTTATTGGTCCAAATGGCGCGGGCAAGTCGACCATGCTCAAGGCCGCACTGGGTATCGTCAAACCGCTGTCGGGGCAGGTCACAGCTTTTGGAAAACCGCTCGAGGATCAGCGCGCCCGCGTCGCCTATGTCCCGCAGCGCGCAAGCGTTGATTGGGATTTTCCGACCCGCGTGATCGACGTTGTTCTTATGGGGCTATACCGCGAGCTTGGTCTGCTGGGCCGTCTTCGCGGACGACACAAGGCCAAGGCGATGGATTGCCTGAACCGTGTGGGTATGCGCGATTTTGCCGACCGCCAGATTGGTCAACTGTCTGGCGGGCAGCAGCAGCGCGTCTTCCTCGCTCGCTCGCTGGCGCAGGATGCGGACCTGTATCTGCTGGATGAGCCTTTTGCCGGTGTTGACGCTGCAACCGAAAAGGCGATCATCGCAGTGCTGAAATCGCTCAAGGACGCCGGGAAAACAGTGGTTGTGGTGCATCACGACCTCGCAACGGTGACCGACTATTTTGACCACGTGTTCCTGATCAACACTCGCAAAGTGGCCGAAGGACCGGTGGACGTGGCCTTTACCGCTGAAACGCTTCAGGCCGCTTATGGCGGTCGCCTGGCAACCGCGCAGATCGACCAACTGTCGCGCGCGGCCGGCTAGATAGACGGACGCAATCGTTATGCTCAGCGATGCTTTGCTTTTACAGCTTGGCTACAACGCCACCTTGGTTGCCATTGGCGCGGCCCTGTTAGGCGTGTCTGCCGGTGTAACTGGCACCTTTTTGTTCCTGCGAAAACGCGCCCTTGTCAGCGATGCGATCAGTCATGCAACTTTGCCAGGTGTCTGCATCGCCTTCATGGTGATGGTTGCGCTGGGCGGGGACGGCCGCAACCTGATCGGCCTTTTGCTCGGCTCTGCCCTGTCGGCTTGGGTTGGGCTCTTGTGCCTTAACTGGCTGACGCGCCACACCCGATTGGCCGAGGATGCAGCCATCGGTTCTGTCCTGTCGGTGTTCTTTGGCTTTGGCGTCGTATTGCTAACCGTGATCCAAACCATGGGCGTTGGGCGGCAAGCGGGGCTCGAGGGGTTCTTGCTGGGCTCGACCGCGGGCATGCTGTGGGCCGATGCGATGATCATCGCGGTGGGCGGCGGCGCGACGCTGCTGTTGATCCTGCTCTTGCGCCGCCCGATGACGTTGGTGTCGTTTGACCCCGAATATGCCGCCGCACGCGGTCTGCCCGTGGCACGCATCGATCTTGCGATGATGGGGTTGGTGATGGCCGTCACGGTCGTGGGGCTGAAAATCGTTGGTCTGATCCTGATCGTGGCACTGCTGATCATCCCGCCCGTGACGGCACGTTTCTGGACAGAACGCTCGGACCGCGTGGTTCTGCTCAGCGGTCTGGCGGGTGGCGTGTCCGGCTTTGTCGGCGCTGCGATCTCGGCCTCAGCCCCCAATCTGCCAACCGGTCCCATCATTGTCTTGGTGAGTTTTGCGCTCTTTGCGCTGTCGATGCTGTTGGCGCCCAATCGGGGCGTTCTGGCGGCGATCCTGGGGCATCTGCGGTTCCAGCGCCGGGTGCACCTGCGCCAGGGGCTTCTGGCTCTGGCCCAAGGGCAACCGATCTATGAGCGCCTTACGCTGCGTCTGCTCTCGCGTGCCGGTTTCGCCCGCGCCGACGGGGTCGCGACCGAGCTCGGCCGCGCTCGCGCCGCCAAGGCCCTGCGTGACGAGAAGCGATGGGAAGTTGTGCGCGCCGACCAGTCGCATGAGGCTGCGGCGGCGCTTTACGATGGGCTGCGCGACATCGAAACGGTCCTGACCAAGGACCAGATCGTCGACATCGACCGCCGCATCGGTGGCCCGCAGGAGGTGCCCGCATGAGCGGCGAAGAATTTGTCCCGCTGTCTCTGACACCCCTGTTGATCGGGATCTTTGCGGCTGTTGCCTGTGCCTTGCCAGGCAACTTTCTGGTGCTGCGCAAACAGGCCCTGATTGGCGATGCCATTAGCCATGTGGTTCTTCCGGGCATTGTCGTGGCCTTTCTGCTGACCGGAGTGATCTCGGCCTGGCCGATGATGTTGGGTGCCGCCGGAGCCGCCTTATTGGCCGTTGTGATGATCGAAGCCATCCGCCGTCTGGGCCGGATCGAACCAGGTGCGGCCATGGGCGTGGTGTTCACCACCATGTTTGCGGGCGGCGTTCTGCTTTTGGAACAAACAGACACCTCGTCAGTGCATCTGGACGTGGAACATGCGCTTTATGGCAATTTGGAAAGCCTGATCTGGCTGGATGCTGTCGGCTGGTCTTCGCTTCTGGATGCACAGGCTTTGGCAGGGTTGCCCGTGGAACTGGGCCGGATCGCCGCGACTCTGATCGGGGTTATCGCCTTCATTTGGCTGTTCTGGCGACCTCTCAAGATCTCGACCTTTGATGAGGGGTTTGCCCGGACCATGGGCATCCGCACCAATGTTCTGGGATTGGCGCTGGTCGTGGTTGCGGCCATTGCCGCGGTTGCCGCCTTTGACGCTGTGGGGTCGATCATCGTGATCGCCATGTTCATCTGCCCACCCGCGGCTGCGCGGATGATGACCAATCAGTTGGAGCGTCAGATCGCTTGGAGCATCGGGTTCGCCACAACCTCGGCCATCGTGGGGTATGTTTTTGCGGGCTATGGTCCACTGTGGTTGGGTGCGGCAGACGCAGTCAGCGCAGCAGGTATGATTGCGACTGTTTCGGGCGTCATTCTTGCGCTTACCGCATTGTTCGGACCTTGCCGAAAACGAGCCGGTGCCCCGGCACAGGCCTGAGCGTTGCGAGGCCGGGCCAAGCCGTTGCCGAAGTGAGCCACTGGTAAACTCTGCGTGACGCGGGGGTTAAAAACAGCAGGCAAAGTCCCCAGCTTCAATTTATGGCAAGGGCGAATTTCAGCCCTGAGATGACCACCACTCACTCAAGGCCCGGTGCCGCCCACAGGTTTTGTTGATTGTCTTCAAACGTCGCAAAATGGGCGCGCCGGGTCTTTCGCTTTCAGCAGTAAACGGGTGGCAGAATCGCGTGTGACCATGCTAGGTCTAGCGGTATGGCAAGCCTGGACCCCAATATCAGCGGTTTTCGACCGGTTATCCGGCAACTTGACGACGCGGCAATCAACCGGATTGCAGCGGGCGAAGTTGTCGAACGCCCCGCGTCCGCCGTCAAGGAGCTGGTCGAGAACGCCATCGACGCAGGTGCCTCACGGATCAGCGTGGACATCGCCGACGGGGGCAAGACCCTGATCCGGGTCACGGATGACGGTTGCGGGATTTCGCCCGAGCAGCTGCCGCTGGCCTTGTCCCGCCATGCAACGTCGAAAATCGACGGTTCGGACCTGCTGGACATCCATACCTTTGGGTTCCGGGGCGAGGCGCTGCCTTCGCTGGGGGCCGTGGGGCGTCTGACTATCACCAGCCGGGTTCCGGGGGACGAGGCTGCGATGATCCGCGTTGCAGGTGGAAGGGTCGAGCCAGTCAAACCGGCGGCCTTGCGATCTGGAACTGTAGTCGAACTGCGAGATCTCTTCTTTGCGACCCCTGCGCGGCTCAAGTTCATGCGTACCGACCGGGCCGAAGCGCAAGCGATCACCGACACGATCAAGCGGCTGGCGATGGCAGAGCCATCGATCGGGCTGACCTTGCGCGATGTGTCCGGTGGCGGAGAAGGACGGATCGTGTTCCGGGCCGATGCCGAAAGCGGTGATCTGTTTGATGCGCTGCACGCGCGCCTGGCCCGTGTCATTGGGCGTGAGTTTGCTGAAAACGCTTTGCGGATTGAAGCCGAACGTGAGGGCATTCGCCTGTATGGTTATGCAGCTCTGCCGACGTATTCCCGCGGCGCCGCCGTATCTCAGTACCTGTTCGTCAATGGGCGGCCCGTGCGGGACAAGATGCTGACCGGCGCGCTCAGGGCGGCCTATTTCGATTTCCTTAGCCGGGATCGTCACCCGGCGGCGGCCCTGTTCGTGGATTGCGACCCGACTTTGGTCGACGTGAACGTCCACCCCGCCAAATCCGAGGTTCGGTTCCGCGACCCTGGCATCGCGCGCGGGCTGATCATCTCGACCCTGCGCCACGCTTTGGCGGATGCTGGGCATCGTGCGTCGACCACCGTGGCAAATGCCACCCTGGGCGCGATGCGACCCGAGACTGCGCCGCACCCCGGTCCCGCGCGCATCTATCAGATGGACCGACCGTCGATGGGGGCACGTACCGCCGCTTACCGCGCGCAAGCGCCCGAGCCGATGCCAACGCCAGGGTTTGCCGAGCTGTCGCAAAGCTACTCTGGGCAGATGATCGAGCCCGCTGCCGTAGTCGAAGACCAAACTCCCGAGACACCAGTGGAGCAACTGCCGCTTGGGGCCGCGCGCGGGCAGGTGCACGAAAACTACATCATCGCGCAGACCGCCGATGGCATGGTGATCGTGGATCAACACGCTGCGCACGAGCGGCTGGTTTATGAAAAACTCAAAACCCAGATGGCCGAAAACGGGGTCGCTGCACAGGCGCTGCTGATCCCTGAGATTGTTGAGCTGTCCGAGGGCGATCGCGCCAGACTGCTCGACGTTGCGGATCACTTGAGCAAACTTGGTTTGACACTTGAAGCATTCGGCGGCAATGCGGTGGCTGTGCGCGAAACCCCGGCCATCCTGGGCGAGGTAAACGCCCGGGCGATGATTCTGGATATTCTGGATGAGTTGGCCGATCAGGGCGAAAGCCAGATGGTGCAAGCCCGAATCGAGGCGATTCTGAGCCGCGTGGCCTGTCATGGCTCGATCCGGTCAGGTCGCCGGATGCGCGGTGAAGAGATGAACGCGCTGTTGCGCGAGATGGAAGCAACGCCCCATTCCGGCCAATGTAACCATGGGCGGCCGACCTATGTCGAGCTCAAGCTGGCAGACATCGAACGGCTGTTCGGACGCAGTTGATTTTCCCCGGTCCCCTCGCTAGAGATCAGGAAAACAAAAAGAGAACACAGGCGAGGCGACGATGATCGAGATTGCAGGACAGACCTATTCGCTGGAGGACCCGATGGTCCTGATGGCCCTTGGTGCGGCCGCGATCTTGCTGCTTATCGCTTTGATGGTGTTTCTCAGCCTGCGAGCGGCCAACCGCTCGGCCCGGATGGCGGAACCGTTGACGCAGCAGATGGCGATCTTGGGTCAAAACGTACAGCAGTTGGGCGCGGGCCAAGAGCAGTTGCGTGGCGGGTTACAGCATGTGTCGGACACGCAAGCCAATGCACAGGTGCAGGTGATCCAGACGATGGAGGCGCGCCTGGGGGATGTGCAGCAGCACATGAACGATCGATTGGCGGACAATGCCATGCGCTCGGCCCGCGCTTTGGCCGAGATGCAGGAGCGGATGAAAGAGAGCCTGCATGGCTCGTCGAAACAGACCGCAACTTCGCTGACGCAGTTGCAGGAACGGCTCAAGACAATCGACAAGGCGCAGGACAACATCACCAAACTGTCGGGTGATGTTCTGAGTCTGCAGGACATCCTTTCAAACAAGCAAACACGCGGGGCGTTTGGGGAAATTCAGCTGAATGACATCGTGTCCAAGGCGCTGCCGTCCGACAGCTATGCCCTGCAGCACACGCTGTCGAATGGCAAGCGAGCGGACTGTCTGATCCACCTACCCAACCCGCCGGGTCCCATCGTGATCGACAGCAAGTTCCCACTGGAGCCTTACGAGGCGTTGCGCCGGGCCGAGACGCAAAGCGAATTGAACGAGGCCGCGCGGATGATCCGCACGGCGCTGCGGACCCACATCAAGGCAATTTCCGAGAAATACATCATCGAGGGCGAAACCGCGGATGGCGCTTTGATGTTCCTGCCGTCAGAGGCGGTCTATGCCGAACTGCACGCGAACTTTCCCGAGATCGTACGCGAAGGATTTTCGGCGCGGGTGTGGATCGTCTCGCCGACGACCTGTATGGCGACGCTCAACACCATGCGGGCAATTCTCAAAGATGCCCGGATGCGCGAACAGGCGGGCGCAATCCGCAAAGAATTGGGATTGCTGCACAAGGATGTGGAACGTCTAGGCGACCGGGTGGCCAATCTGGACCGGCATTTCGGGCAGGCGGCGAAAGATATCTCGGACATCAAGATCAGCGCCGACAAGGCGGGGCGTCGGGCTCTGCGGTTGGACAATTTTGATTTCGAAGAGTTGGCACCTGAAGACACCGGGTCAGTTGTTCCATTGACCAAGCCAGGTGAGTGAGGAGTTGACCCGACTCTAAGACGTTCTTGGGGTCATATGATTGATAGGTTCAAGTTTTTGGCAAGGGGTTTGGTGAAAAACCTCATTTCTTGGGGTGTATGCTCTGTGCAAAGACAGCCCCAAACGGAATTCCCAAATGTGCCGATTTCTCGCGTGGACAGGTGCGCCGCGCTATTTTGATGAACTGGTCCTCAACCAAGAACAATCGCTGGTCGAACAAAGCCGCAATGCGATGATCGGCAAGACGCCGATCAATGCGGATGGTTTTGGTTTGGCGTGGTATTGCGAGCGTGAGAGCCCTTGTTTCTATAAGGACACCAACCCGGCCTGGTCTGATGCGAACCTTCGCCAACTGGCGCATCACACGCGGTCACGTCTGTTTCTGGCGCATGTGCGGGCCTCGACAGGAACGGCCACGTCGCGCAACAATTGCCACCCCTTTGGGCACAAACGCTGGAGCTTCATGCACAATGGCCAAGCGGGGGGACACGAGCGAATTCGACAAGAGCTGGACGGGATGATCCCGCCTGACTGTTACGAATATCGTCTTGGCGCAACCGAAAGCGAGGCGATCTTTTTGATTGCCCTGGGCGAAGGGTTGGATATCGATCCGATTGGCGCGATGGCTCGCGCGGTTGGCCGGGTTGAGGTGCTGTCGCGCAGACGAGGTGTGTCGCCGTTCATGCGGTTTGCAGCATGTTGGTCCGATGGACAGCGGCTCTTTGCGGCGCGCT
Organism: Falsiruegeria mediterranea M17; assembly: GCF_900302455.1. GTDB lineage: Bacteria > Pseudomonadota > Alphaproteobacteria > Rhodobacterales > Rhodobacteraceae > Falsiruegeria > Falsiruegeria mediterranea. The sequence goes on along the minus strand of NZ_ONZG01000001.1, from coordinate 67,484 downwards.
ATGCTTCGGATGCATTTGCGCCAAGCCTGTTTCACCGCCGCTGTGCCCACGGGATCATCGTGTCGTCTGAGCCGTTGGACGATGAACAGAAAAAGTGGATCGAGGTGCCGGCTGGGGAAGCTATTGAAATCAACGGTGAGCAGATTAAACACCATCGCTTCACCCCGCCATTGGAAGAGGCCGCTGCTGCCTAGGTTCTCTTTGCCTGAAGTGCCCACGAAGCGGGAGGTGCTCCCGCCCGTCGTCGATGTTTCTGACGAAACACCTCCTCCCGTTGGGCCGGGCGCCGCGCTGCGCGCGGCGCGGCCCCGCAGAGCGCCGGTGTTGTTTTAGAGCGCAAGCGCGGCTTTAGCGGCCTCGGTCACGCCTGCCATGGCAGTCAGGTAGGGGGAGGGGCCGTGGCTGATCCTTGCCACCCTAAGGTCGGCGAGAGTTTGGTGATCCGGGGCCTTGCCGGTTTGCATGATGTTTACAGGCAAAGATGTCGCTGCGCAGATCTCATTGATCAGTTCGGGTGTGACCAAACCGGGGACAAAGAGCCCATCCGCTCCGGCATCTGCATAAATCTGCGCGCGTTCGATGGCTTCGGCCATCAACGCGGGATGGGCGTCAGGTTTGGCACCCTGAAAGAAGATGTCGCATCGCGCGTTGATGAAAATGGGCACACCTGTAGATTTCGCGGCTTTACGCAGGGCGGCGATCCGTTCGGCCTGGATCGGGGCGGCCAAGAGTCCGGCACCACCGATGACGCGGTCTTCGAAATTGATCCCGACGGCGCCTGCGGCGATCACGCGCTCCATGTTTGTGGCCAATGTACCAAGGTCATCGGAATAACCGGCTTCGAAGTCGAAGCTTACGGGCAGGTCGACAGATGCGGTGATGCGGGCGAGGATGTGCAAGGCAAATTCCAGTGGCATGTCCTGCCCGTCGTCGAACCCTTGTGCATGCGCGAGCGACCAACTGCCGGTGGCAATCGCGGGCGCGCCTGCCTTTGCGATGGCCTTGGCGCTGCCAGTGTCCCAGGCGTTATAGAGGATCAACGGCGTGCCGGGACGGTGCAGTTCGGCAAAGGTTCGGGCAGTGTCGGATTGGGTCATGCGGGGATGCTTTCGGTTGGGGCGTATTGCCGTTCCAGGTCGATCAGTTTCTGTTTGCGCCACAGTCCACCGCCATATCCGGTGAGCGCGCCATCGGCCCCCATGACACGGTGGCAGGGGATGACGATGGCGATCTGGTTGGCGCCATTGGCGCGGGCAACGGCGCGCGTGGATTCGGGGCGATCCATTCTCCGGGCAATGTCCGAATACGAATGGATGCTGCCTGCGGGTAGCGTTTGCAACATGTCCCAGACGGCACAAGTGAATGGTGTGCCATGCAAGGCCAAGGGCACATTGAACCGGGCGGAGCGCCCTTGGAAATAATCATCCAGCTGCGCCTCGATCTGGTCCGTGGGGGCCAGGCGACCAAAGCCGAGCGAACCTTTGCAGGCCTTGTGCAGACGCTTGAGTTCGGTCGGTAGCGCCTTGCGGTCGGTGAATTCCAGCAGATGCAAATGCGTGGCGTCGCTGACAGCGATCATGGGGCCTAGGGGCGTCTGGAACCAATCGGCCCTGAGCAACGCATCTGACCGAAATGCACCGGGCGGCAGCCCCAGATGCCGAGCAAAGGCGGCTCGGAATGCGGCGCCCGAGGAAAAGCCTGCATCCAGTTGCGCGTCGATCACCCGACCGTCTTGGGCAAGCGTTGTCAGCCCGGTATGCAACCGGGTTTGGCGGGCCATTTCAAGAAAGGTCATGCCAAAATGGCGCTTGAATGCACGGCGGACGGTCGATGGATCGTGTCCCATTGCCACCAGATCCCCCTCGCGCCAACGGCGAGAGGGATCAACCTCAAGCGCCTTGATCAGGGTCTGAACCGTCGGATCTGACTGTGCCGCGGGTTGCATCGGATGGCAGCGTTTGCAAGGGCGAAACCCGGCTTCGATCCCGCCGCCGATGGTTCCGAAGAACACGCAGTTTTCGCGCTTGGGTTTCCGAGCGGGGCAGGTCAGACGGCACAGGATGCCGGTGCTGGTCACGCCAACAAAGGCGCGCCCATCCCAGACCGGATCGCGGGCCAGCAACGCCTTATACAGGGTATCGTCATCAGGTAGGTCGAGTCTCATGCCCAGACCCTAGCGCGATTGCCAACGTTTTGGGCGCCGGTTTTCAGGCGCCGATGTCATTTTTTGGTGAAATCGGCAGGGTGGCGGTTTGCGCAAGATCAAAGACAGGTCACGGGCAGCCCGCGAAAGATCACAGGCAAGACGCGAACAGGAGGATCAGAAGATGCTGGAGATTTCGACACGCAAGGTGGCCCAGGTGGCGATGATGGCGCGTGAATTGAACCGGGCCGAGGGCGAGTTGCGCGCTTTTGTCGACCGAATGAGCGAAGACGAACAGGCGGAGTTGGTTGCGATCATGTGGGTCGGCCGAGAAAGCTTTTTTGCCGAAGACCTGGCCGAGGCGATTGCGACCGCCCGGTCCGAGGCCTCGACGCCCTGTGCGGACTATCTGATCGGCACGCCGCACTTGGCGGATCATCTGGAAAATGGCCTTGATGCCCTGGGGGTGTCGGCTGAAGACGTGGAAAACGATCTGATGTGATCCCGCAAAAAAGCGCCCGCCGAACTTTGACAGGCGCTTTTGCAGTGCGTGAGTGGCGCTCTATTCGGCCCGGTCCATTGCTTGGGCCGCCAATGCACGGTCGCCGAGCTCTTGGGTCATTTCAAACTCCATTCGGGTGACACGCCATGTGTTGTCGATGCGTTCCACATCCCAGTGATAGCTGCCCAAGGGGCGCCACAGATCTTCGCCGATCCAGTGACGGGCGTCGACAAAGGCATGCGCCTTGGCGTTGTTGCCGTCGACCGAGATGGTGACCGGGCCAAGTTCGTGCCAGGTGGTGTCAAAGCCAGGCACAATTCCCTGCCAAGAGATCATCAGTTCCGCAGGGGTCGTGGTGACCGGCTCCCCGCCCCAAACCGAGGTGTAGTCGATCACGACCTGCGGTGCGAATGCCTGTTCAGCCAGGTCATAGGCCCCGCGGTCCGCAGCCAGCGTAATCGAAGAGACCAGGGTACGGTTCTGGGCTTCGACCGGGGTGCTGACAGGGGGGCAGGGGGTGATCTGCAAGAGCGGCGGCGGATGTGGCGGACAAGAGTGCCATGGCAGAGAGTGGCATTTTCATCTTGAGTTTCCTTGTTGAGAGGCAACTGGCTCGGGTGGCCTTTGGATCACGGCTGTCTTCTCAGCCGTTGAAGTGATCGGCCATGGTTTCGGCGGCGCGGGTCACGTCTTCGGGGTTGTCGTAGAAGTCGTACTGGGTCACATCCTCGAGCATCTGAAGGGTGGCATCGCCTGCGAATTGTTCCAGAAACGACCTGACACCTTGCGGGATGGCGGCGGCTTCAGAGTGCACGATGGCCAGAGGTTGGCTCAGGTTGCCGGCGTGATCGGCGGGGTAATAGGTCAGCCAACTTTCCCAGCCTGCGTTGTTCCACTTGTTGTCATACGCCGGGATCGCGCCTCGGTCTGAGTCATAGTAGTAGCCACCGATGGGCATCAAGACACCTGTCGCGCCCTCGGACCCTGCTGCGGGGATGACTTGACCGCCCACTCGTTCGGCGTCTTGCGAGACGCTGATCAGGACCGCAACACTTTCGCTACCGCCATAGACGGCTTCGACCAACTCGGCGTTTTGCAGCCAAGGGGCGACCAGGCCAATGCGATCAACCAGTTCGTTGCCGGATACGGCGTCGACCATGTAACCAGCCGAGGCGCAGATGCCCAAACCGTTGATGCGTGCCGCTTCGACCTCGGGCAGGGTCGAAACGAACTCAAAGGCGGCGCGGATGTCCGATGTCTTGGCGGCAGGGCTTTCGATAAAGCGCACATTGTTTGGCAGATCGCCCGATTTGCCCCAACCGCGGAAGTCAAAGGTAAAGGCAGCAAAGCCGCGTTGGACCATCTCGCGGGCATAGACCGAAGGCATCTGCTCTTCGACCGACGTCCAGGCGCCGGTGACAACAACGGTTGGCAGGGCCGAGCCATCGTGAGCTTCGGGCCAGTAGAGCGTGCCCGACAGGGTGGCGCCTTCGTTTTCAAAGGTGACGCTGCGGGTTTCCACTTGGGCAAAGGCAGCGGTCGAGGCCATCAGTGCGGCGGCGGTTGTGAGTGCAAGTTTGGTCATGTCGAAATCTCCTCTCTTCGTGTGGGCGACAGGGCCCCTTGATGAGACAAGAGATACGGCGGGGGTGGTTCGGGTTATTGAACCGAACCACTTGTTTTTTGCATGATCCTGCGCGGCGGCTCAGGCAGCGCGAAACCGTCGTGGTGTCTGCCCGGTGACCTGTTTGAAGCTGCGCGAGAAATGCGCCTGATCGGCAAAACCGCAGGCCAGGGTAATCTCGCCCAAATGCAGGTGTTTGTCGCGCATCATCTGGGCCGCCTGTTCGATCCGATAGGCCAGCACGTATTGCATCGGTGTCTGCCCCAGGGTTTCTTTGAATACGCGGGCGAAATCCGACGGGCTCATGCCTGCCTGACCTGCGAGATCATCAACGGTTATGGTGCGGTCCAGATGGGCGCGGATATGTTCCAGAACACGTCGGAAATGGTCCGAGGTAAAGCGGGCCGAGGCGGCCAGCTCTTCGGGCGTTGCTGACCGTAGCGTTGCAACAGTTTGACCAGAAACACCCGGCTCATCGCTTCGAACATCACGCCCGACGTCAGGTCGTCTGTTTCAAGTGCATCGCGCAGTATGATGCCGGCGTTGCACAGATCGGCGTCACTGAATTGTGGAAGGTCCACCAGCTGCTGGTGATCCAGGATGATACCAAGTTCTCGATGGGCAAAGGCCTCGACCTGGCCAGGGTCCAAGGTCACCACGATCACGTCTGAGGTGCCGAACCACCGCCAACCTGAGCGGATGCCGGCGGGTGTGACGACGATCTCGTTCTTGTGGAATGTGAAGTCACGCAGCACACCGTCGCGGCGGTTCTGAACCCGGTGCGAAGTGTAATAGAGGTTGAGCAGCACGTTGGTGTTCGGCAAACACCTCTTCCGGCATGCTGTCCGGCTCGGCTTGGAAATAGCGCACTGACATCAGCGCGGCCGCCGACATGTGCCGGGTCTCATCGCTGTTCAGAAACGGCAGCGAGGGGTAGATGTCAGCATAGCGTCGCGGCATGGGGCCGGGGTTTTGTCTATTGCAGAGTTCGGTTCTGCAAAGGGTATGCGACATAGGGGCAAAGGCAAAGCGGGCGGCATTGCGCCGCCCGAGATGCTTTATGAATTGTGATCGACGATCTGCAGATGCTGGGCCAGTTTGTCGATTTCACCCATCCAGGCCTGCACCAGCTTGGGGTCGCTGGGGGCGGCGTGAACCCCGGCGGGGATGGCACGATCCATCACTGCCTCGATGGCGAGCGAGACAGGGATCGACACCAAGCGTGCCATGGCTGTGCCACGCTCGTCACCCCAGGCGTCCATCACATAGGTCTTGTGCCAGACTTCTGCCCCGTCTTTTTCGGCCTTCAGGTCCACACAAAGCACAACGCGGTCCGGTTCGCCCTCGTCATAGGCATTCTCGGCCCAGAACTGATCCGACATCTCTTTCAGACGGGTGTCACCTTCCGGACCAGACAGGGTCTCGACCTCTTTGAACACGCCGTCCCAGGCTTCTGCCCAGCCATTCAAGCGCAAGGTGCCGCGGACGAATTCCTTGACCGGCCAATGCTCTTCGAAATGGTACTGCGCTTGAAACGGCAGCGAGTCGCGGTTCGGATAAACCTCAAAGCTTTCGGGGCTGGGCAAGGGTGCAGTGTAGGTGCTGATTGCGTCCCAGGGACGGGCCACATCCAACGGTGCATAGTTGCGGATTGAACGCGATGGCGAGCGCAGCGCCTTAAGCACACCCAAGGGCGACCAGCTGAATTTGTAGCGGAACGGATTGGCGATCTTGGGAATGCCACCGCAGTAGGATTTGAAGCTCAGGTGGTTGTCGCCATCGAAGGCGTCAGAGGCGCGATAGTCATCGATCAGCGCGTGTGCCATCAGGTGGTCGATACCCGGGTCCAGGCCCACCTCGTTCACGATCACGACACCTGCCTTGCGGGCGCGGTCGTCCAGGGCACGCATTTCCGGCGCGATATAAGACGAACTGACAAAGTTCGCGCCTTTCGCGATGGCCAATTCGGCGAGCGGCACGTGCCAGTCGCCCGGCAGCATCGAGACGATCACGTCGCCCTTGGTCAACTCGGCGCCCAGAACGTCGATGTCGAAGGCTTTGATCTTGTCGGTCAGATCGCCGACCTCGGCTTGGGCCTTTTCGACGGTCCGGTTCCAGACGGTCACGTCATGACCAGCCTCAATCAGGCGTCGCAGTCCGGGGATGGCCGAAAGGCCGGTTCCGCACCAATGGATAGTCATTTGGATCTCTCCCTTATCCGAATTTCAATTTGGCGGTGACGATGAACAGAACCGCCGTGACCGCGCAGACGTTGGCCAGGATCAGCGGCAGGTCGCCCACCATCAGGCCATAGACCAACCACAACGTGACCGTCAGCAGGAACATCAAGTTGGACGGCAGCGAAAGGCCGGATGTGTTGCGGCTGCTCCAGGCTTTCCAAGCCTGCGGGATCCAGCAGATGGTGCCAAAGATCGCTGCCGCGATACCGATGTAGAGTTCCATGTCAGATGTCCTGCATGTGGGTTTTGAACGTATCGCGCGCCCGGCCCCAAACGCCTTTGTCGAGATCGGTTAGCGTCATGAGCGACGGCAGAAGCTGGTCGGCGTAATCCTCGGAGCTTTCGGCGGGAAGCATCGAGGGTAGGTTGTCGATGGCCATCACATCCAGCATCGGGTTGCTTGCCACGCGCAGTGCCGGGGCGTCCCAGGTGGTGGCGCGATCATAAACGGGCACCGGGTTATAGTCGCTGTCCGGGTCGCAAGCGACGTCGCCGATGGCGGTCAACTTGCGGTCCGCGTTCAAGGCGTCACGCGGCACAAACACAGGCGTGCCGGGGCGGGCAAAGATGCAGTTCAGGAACAGATCGTGGTCCAGGATTTCGGGGAATGGCCCGCCGCTTGCGGTTTCCGCCATGTCCCATTTGGTGACGGCGATGTCCATGGCTTCGCACAGGTCTGCCGCACCCGATCCCACGCGGCCAAGCGCACCGATCACGATGGCTTTGGGGCGTGCGACGCCGGTTGCGTCGAGTTCGGCACCCAATTCTGCCAACAAGGCATCCTTGCCCGGATAGGCTCCGACCGGGCCGCATTCTTCGCCCCGCTGTTGCGCTGCCCAGGTCTTGAGCGTCACGGCTGCACCGGCATAACCGGCCCAATAGCCAAATGCGGCGACGCGACGGCCGGAGTCATCCACCAGATATTCAAGATCATAGAGCGTTCCGTCCCCGGCCTTGAACCGCTCCAACAGGGCGCGGCCCGAATGCTGGCCCTTGAAGGCATGGCCGAACATGATGTGTTTGTGAGGCAGGGGCGTGGCATCCTCGGGCAGTTCCTTGAGGCCAAAGATGATGGCTTCTGTTGGGGCCTCTGGCCAGCTGTTTTCGATCGCGATCTCGCACCCCGCATCGCGATAGCCGTCGATGCCGATGGCACGCGAGTTGCTTTCCTCGACCGTGACCTTGATACCCGCTGCGATCAGCTTGGCGGCACCGTCGGGCGTCAGGCCAACGCGGTCTTCGTTTAGGCGCTGTTCGGCCCGAACCCAGAGATGTGTCATGTTACGTCCTTTTCAGAGCATGCCTTGTGCTTTGACGGCTTGAACCGAGGCACGCGCTTCCATCGCGGCGCGGAAGGCCATGATCTTGGGGAAGGCCGAAACATCGACGCCGTCCCCTTCGAGCCAACTGCACACAACATAGAGATAGATGTCGGCCAGGCTGATGCTGTCGCCCAAGACAAACGGCCCGCGCAGGCCATTGCTTTCGATGTAAGCGCAAGAGGCAGTCATGGTCTCGGCCACTTTGCCCTTCATGTCCGCCCAACTGTTTTTCTTGTCCGCCCACCTGTGGCCGCGCATCTTGTGGGCGTGGTTCACATGCATGGTCGAGGCCAGATAATACATCACCTCACGCATGCGCGCCGCCATCACCGGATCGGCGGGCACCAATCCGGCTTTGGGCGCCTGGGCAGCGACGTAGTCCAGCAGCGCCCCGGTTTCCGTCAGAATACCGCCGTTGACCACAAGGGCGGGCACGCGGCCCTTGGGATTGATCTGGGCGTAGGCCGGGGTCGTCTGCTCGCCAGAGGCAAAGTCCAGTTTGACCGGCTCATACTCCAACCCTGCCTCTTCCAGCGCGATGGCGATGGCAATCGAAATGGTTCCGGGGGCGTAATACAGCTGCATCCGTGGTCTCCTAGAGGTGGGTCTGGGCATAATGCCGATCAGGGGCTTCCAGGTGCGGCACCGCATTGAACAGAACCGGGCTGAGATGCTCGCCAATCGGGAACAGACGATGCATCGACGTGTTCATGATGGCAAGAGCCAGCCGCGACATCGACGGTATGTCCAATCCCATCGCCTGCCGCATAACCATCGAGATGAACGCGCCCGAGGTGACCACCACGGCAGGTCCGGCCCCCTTGGCGATTTCGTGAATCACATCATGGGCGCGGGCCTCGAACTCCTGAAAGGTTTCGGGTGGGCCCTCGAGTTCGCCGTTCTGCCATGCGGTAAAGACATGCGGAAGGTGTTGGATGAACCCCTCGCGCTCGACCGGGACTGCGACGCCGTGCTGTTCTTCGAGCAGGGTAGCGAGTGTAAAGTACTCGATCTCGTTCAGGCGCGCGTCCTGTTCTGGTGCGGGCAGGTCCATGCTGGCGGCGGTCTCGATGTGGCGGGTCAGTGTACCGGAATAGACACGCGGGTGGTGGGCCTGAGCGTCCGAAAGGTGCGCACCCAGCCAGGCCGCCTGTTGATGCCCAAGCGGGCTTAGCTTGTCATAGCTGTGTTCGTCCCGGGCCTCGGTGTTGGCCTGACCGTGACGGATAAGAGTGATGTGGGACATGCGCGCGCTCCTGTTCGCGCCAAGTCTTAGGCGAGGTCTCAGTCGGGGACCAGAGGCGTTCGACCGATGCGTGTTGAAAACTGTCATGATGTCTTGTGGCGCGCCGCAGGGTGAATATGTTCGGAACACATCATCAGGAGATCGCGTCATGTCCATCAATCCCGAACGGTTTCTGAAATCCTTGCACGATCTGCGTCAGTTCGGGGCCTCGGGCGTGGGCAAGGGCGTTGTGCGTCCTGCCTTTTCCGACGACGATATCGCGGCGCGTAACTGGCTGGCCGATCAGATGCGTGCCGCCGGGCTGACAGCGCATTTCGACCCGGTGGGTAATCTGTTTGGGCTGGCGGACGGGCCGTCGATCCTGTTGGGGTCCCACAGCGACAGCCAGCCCGAAGGCGGCTGGCTGGATGGGGCGCTTGGCGTGATGGCGGCGCTGGAGGTGGCGCGCGCATCGGATGTGCCGGTATCCGTCGTCAGCTTTCAGGATGAAGAAGGGCGGTTCGGCGTCACGACAGGATCAGCCATCTGGTCAGGGAACCTGCCTTTGGATCAAGCGGATGGGTTGAAGGATCACGCAGGCGTGCCCTTTGCCGAGGCACGGGCGCGCATGGCGGATCTTGCGGGTGATTTTGTCCATCCATCCCGGTTCACGGGCTACGTCGAGATGCATATCGAACAAGGTCCGACGCTGGACACCGACGGTGAGCAGATCGGGGTGGTGACCGAGATCGTCGGCATCCGCGACATGAAGATCACCTTTGATGGACAGCAGAACCATGCCGGCACTACGCCCATGCATCTGCGGCGGGACGCGTTTCAGGCACTATCGGCGTTCAACGCAGAGCTGGAAGAGCGTTTTCGGAACGTGGTCACCCCACGCACGGTCTGGACCATCGGTCACGTCAGCCTGCATCCCAATGCTTCGTCCATTGTGCCGGGGCGCGTGACGTTTTCCATGCAATGGCGAGACGGCGACCCGGACCGGTTGAACCGGATGGAAGAGATCGTACGCGCCACCGCAGGCGACATTGCGTCGGCCAAGGGAATGGAGGTCAGCTTTGGCCCGCTCTTGGGCTTGGAGCCTGTGGCAATGGACACGAAGCTACAGTCGGTTTTGGCGGCTTCCGCTGAACAAGTCGCCCCGAACAAATGGCGCAAAATGCCGTCGGGTGCCTTGCACGACGCGACCAATGTGGCCCAACTGATGCCGGTTGCAATGCTGTTTGTTCCCTCGATCGGCGGCATCAGCCATGCATTCGAAGAGGACACGGATGAGGCTGACTTGGTCGCTGGGGTGCAGGTTCTCTTTGGTGCCGTGAACGCTCTGTTTTAAAGAAATACCTGTCTCTCGCCCTGATTTTGCCACCAAATTCTGCTTAGATTTTCGCCAAAGGATAACGAAGCAGGTTTTGATCGAGATGCGCTTTTTTGGTGTGAAACTAGGTATCATGTTGTTTTTCCTCACAGGTCTTGTTGCGGCCTGTCAGGAGAGCGTCAGTCGAAACGAAGGCGCACGGATTTTGGCGGTCGGCGATTCTCTGATGGCGTGGAACTCGGCTTGGGGCAGTTCCATCCCCCATGTGATGGAAGAGGCCCTGGGCGAACCGGTGGTTGACCGATCCATTCGAGGGGCGTGGATGACTGTGCGTGATCCCAATGATGACAAAGGCGCGATCAACATTCCCAACCAGTATGAGTCGGGAAAATGGGACTGGGTTGTCGTCAATGGTGGTGGCAACGATCTTTTGTTTGGGTGCGGCTGTGGCATGTGCAGCAAGGTGTTGGACCGCATGATTTCAAAGGATGGAATGGACGGCCAAATTCCTGCTTTTGCGCGCCGTGTCAGGGACGACGGCGCGCGGGTTCTATTCACCGGATATTTGCGCAGCCCCGGCCTGTTGACCCCAATCGAGCATTGCAAGAACGAAGGGGACGAACTGGAAGAACGGCTCATTCAACTTGCCAGCAAGGAAGATGGGATCGTCTTTGTATCAAACAAGGATGTGGTTCCCAGCGGGGGTATATCCTATTTCTCCCCTGATCTGATCCACCCGTCTCGCAAAACCAGCCGGATTATCGGCCGGAAGCTGGCCACAGTGATCAAGCAGTTCGAGGGCCGTTGAATTTAGGTCAACAGCAGGATTTCGGTCTCGCCCGCGCTGCGGCGCAGGGCGTGCAGATCGGCCAGCTCGGGATCATCGATCCAGGATTGCGCAGCCTCTGCTGATGGAAAGGACAAGAGCGCGGCCACATCCGGCAGGCTTGGCGCGCCGTCCAGTGCCTGAGCGGACGGGGTAGCGTGTTCAACCTTCCCCCCGTGCTTCGCCAAGGCGGCACCGGCTTGCTCACGGTATTCGCCCAAGGCCTGGGGGTTTTTGATATTGGCTTTGAAAACGGCGTAAATCATCTGTTTCTCCAAAAAGTTGGTGGGTCGGTTGGTGTGAGCAAGACTTAGGTGTCGGGCTTAAGTGCGAAAACGCGTGTATTTTCATGTGCGACATGCGAAAATGCATGTATGAGTGCTGAATGGGATGATCTGAAAACGGTGTTGGCTGTCGCGCGCAGCGGGACACTTGCGGCTGCGGGCGCGGACTTGGGGCTCAATTACACCACAGTGGCGCGTCGCGTCCAACGGGCAGAGGCGGCCTTGGGTGTGAACCTATTCCACCGGTTGCCTGACGGCTACCGTGCCACTGATATCGGGCTACTGGTGGCGCGCCACGCGGCGCTGATGGATCAACAGGCCGACGGTCTTTTTCGCGCCCTTCAAGGGCAGGATCAAACCCTGCGCGGTCGTCTGGTCGTGACGGCCCCTCAGTTGCTGATCGGTCCCCATGTTGCGCCTGTGCTAGAGCAATTTTCCGAGCAACACCCCGAGGTCGAAGTCTTGCTGCGGGCGACCAATGATCTGCTCGATCTGAACCGGCGCGAGGCTGATCTGGCCATTCGGATCAGTCGCACCCCTGGGGACACGCTGATGGGGGTACGGCTGTGCGAGCAGCAAGCCGCAAGTTTTGCGGCGAAATCAGTGGCAAAGCGGCTGAAGGACTATCCCGACGCGCCCGTCGAGTGGATCGTTTATGAGCAAAGCCCCAAGGTGCCCAAAGCTGCGATGGAATTGTATCCCAACAGCAAGGTCAGAATGGTGTTCGACGACATGGCGGCCATGGTCGGTGCGGCGCAAGCCGGGTTGGGCGTCGTGCGGATGCCAATGTTTCTGGGTCGCGCGTCAGAGGGGCTGGAACAGGTGCCGGTCCTTCCGCCGCAACCTTACGCAGACATTTGGGTTGTTGCGCATCGCGACGTTTGGCCATCGGCCAAGGTCAAAACCTTTCGAGAGATGTTGGTACCCTGGTTCAAATCCCACTGGGATTGCTTTGTCAGTTCGTGATCTGGCCTTACTGCCAGGTGACGTCACCCAGAAAGATATAGCCCGCGCCATAGATCGTCTTGATCAAACGAGGGTTCTTGGGGTCTTCTTTCAGCTTTGTGCGCAGCCGCGAAATACGGACATCCATGGCGCGGTCAAAGCTTTCGCCCGCGCCGCCCCCAAGCATCTCTTGCATCTGGGCCCGGCTGATCAAGCGTTTCGGGCTTTCCAGGAAAAGACGCAGAACCTCGCCTTCGGCATGAGAAAATGGGCTTTCGACGCCGTTTTCATCCTCAAGGACATAACGTTCGAAATGGGCGGTCCAGCCGTTGAAGACAGCCGTGTTCCCACCCGATTGCACGACGCGTGTTCCATCGCGCAGCCGGGCGCGGACGCGCGCGACGACCTCGGCAGGGTCAAAGGGCTTGGTGATGTAGTCATCGGCCCCCAACTCGAGCCCGGTCACGCGATCCTGCACTTGGGCCCGGCCGGAAATGATGATCACGGACGCCCCTTGTTCCAAAGCCAGGCGATGAACCAAGGCCAGGCCATCGGTGTCGGGCAGCGAAAGATCAACTAGGCACACATCCGGCGTGACGCGTTTCAACGACGCTTCGAATTCGCGGGCGCGTGAAAAGGCCTGTGTGCGAAAACCGGCATCTTCGAGCACATCGGTCAGGATCTGACGGATTTCGGGTTCGTCGTCGAGAATTGTGACGAGCGGTGCAGTCATGAGTGTGCCTCGGGTCCGAGCAGCGCAGAGAGTTGCGCGCGAGTAAAGGGTTTGCGCAGCACTGGTCCTATCGCCAGTGCCTGACGATGCAAAGGGTCGCTGAGCGGCAGTGATGTCATCAGCACAATCGGCAGATCTTTCTTGAGCCGCTCCGCCAGATCCAATCCGGTGGCGAACCCCTCCAGCCTGATGTCTGACAGAACAAATGTGATGTCGGGCAAATCGGCTGCCAAGGCGCAGGCCTCATCGACCGAGGTTGCCTCGATCACGGTGTGGCCAAGTTCGACCAGCATGTCGCGGAACGTGGCGCGCAGGTCTTCGTTGTCCTCGACCAGCAACGCCAGCCCGCCTTGGGATTGCGGTGCGGGTCGATAGGGCAGGCGCATGACAACCGATGCGCCTGAGGGGGTATTGCGCAAGTGCAAATCTCCCCCCGCCAGTTTGACGGTGTCATAGACCATCGGCAGGCCCAGGCCAGACCCTTCGCTGCCTTTTGATGTGAAGAACGGGTTGAGCGCCTTTTCCAGGGCCTCTGCGGAAAACCCGGGGCCGGTGTCGCTGACAGTAATCTCGATCCAGATATTTCCGATGGTATGGGCGCTGACGGTGATCTGACCGCTGGTGCCACAGGCATCGCGCGCGTTCAGGATCAGGTTCAAGAGCGCGTCCTGCAACATGCCGGGGTCCAGCATCAGCGCCTCATCTGGCGTGTGATCCAGAACGCTCAACCCGATCCCTTGTGGCAGGGATGGCGAGGCCAGCAGCTTGAGATCTTCCAAGACGCCATGCATGTCGGTGGCTATCGGGCGCAGGGTTCGATTGCCGGTCATGTCTGCGATCCGGTTCAACAACCGCCCGCCGCGCTTTGCGGTCTGCTGAGTAGCAGCAACCAATTGCGCTGCTTCTTCGGGCAGGCCCATGCGTTCCAGTTTGGATTGCATGCCCAGGATGATGGTCAGCAGGTTGGAAAAGTCGTGCGCCAATCCGCTGGTCATCTGCGCGGCCATCGCACGGCGGCGCGATTGCTGCAGGGCAACACGGGCCTGGGTTTCTTCGGTGATATCCATCGACAGGATGTAGACGCCGCCGCCTTCCTCGGGGGTAAAGGCCACGCGGATACGGCGGGAATCGTGATTCTCGGTAAACTCAAACACCGAGCTCTTGCCGTCATATGCGGCCTTGAGGTGTGGTTCGATCTTGGCAAAGGCCGGTCCCAAAGCGTCGGAAATATGCATCCGCAAAATGTTGGAAGGACGCCCGGGAATGACCGAACTCAGACGGCGATTCGAATAGGTGTAGTAGCCACGCGCGTCCACATGGGCGATATGGGCGGGCATCATCTCGGTCGTCAGACGGGTGCGCGCCTCTGTCACTGTCAGTTGGCGCTTGGTTTCTTCCAGGGCGCTGTTTGTCGCGGCCAGTTCGCGGTTGGTTGCCGACAACTCCTCGGCGTGGCTGAGCAATTGGTCTGACAGTTCTTCGGATCGGGCACGCAACAATTCCTCGACCCTTTTGGTGCGGGTGATGTCGGTATAGACGGTGACCCAGCCGCCCTCTGCCAGGGGCGCACCTTCGATCGAGATGACCTGACCCGTGGGACGGGTGCGTTCGAAATAATGCGGGACAAAGGCCAGCGCTTGATCGACGCGGCTTTGGACCAGGGCGTCGATATCGACGACTGGGCCGTAATCTCCACGATTGGCGATGAACCGAATGGTTTCATCAAACCGGGCACCGGGTTGCACCAATGCATCCGGCAGAAAGAACATCTCTTGAAACCGGCGGTTGCAGACCGCGAGTTTTAGATCGTCATCATAGATCGAAATGGCCTGCGCGATCAGGTTCAAACCTGCAGAGGTCATCGTCTTGATATATGCGTCGCTGGTGTTCAAATTCGCCCACTCCCCCTTCTGTTCGTAGCACTGCTTTCAGGCAGGCGGTAGCCATGTGGGTGTTTGAATGTAACTGAATTTCGGCGCGTTGGTGCCCGCTGTTACAATTCGTAAGATTTGGGAAAACATCACGAAAAAGTTGACCGTGAACACTGAGCCGGTTCCTAATCGGGACAGAATCGCCTTGGGGTTCTCGAGGTGATCGTTTCCGGCCCACTAGAGGGGGTCGGATTGGGGAGGAGAAAGACATTGGCTCAGACGCAGTCTGGCGCTGAAGGGAAACAATCCCTTCCGGCGCTGCTTCATCGCAATGCGACCCGTTTCGGGTCGTCGCCCGCATACCGGGAAAAAGAATTTGGGATCTGGCAGACCTGGACGTGGTCCCAGACCGAAAAAGAGATTGAAGCGCTGGCCCTGGGGCTGATCAATCTTGGCGTGAACGAAGGCGATTTCATCGCCATCATCGGGCGCAATCGCCCTTACCTGTATTGGGCGATGGTTGCCGCGCAGTCGGTCGGTGCCGTGCCGGTTCCACTGTATCAGGACGCCAATGCCGAAGAGATGGCGTATGTTCTGCAACACTGCGGCGCGCGCTTTGTCATCGTGAGTGATCAGGAACAGGTCGACAAGGTCATCGAGGTGCAGGACCAACTGCATCAGTTCGAGCATCTGATCTATCTCGATCCGCGGGGGCTGCGGAAATACGATCACCACACGCTGCATCAGTACAGCCATGTTCAGGATCAGGGGCGCGCAGCCCGTGATGAGTGGATCACCGACCTGAACGCGCGTCGAGACAAGCTGACTTACGACAGCACCTGCGTGATGCTCTACACGTCCGGAACAACCGGTAAGCCCAAGGGTGTTGTTCTGTCGAACCGAAACGTGATCGAGAGCGCCAAGAATGCGAGTGACTTTGACAAGCTGACGGACAAAGAGGACATCCTGTCCTATCTGCCGATGGCTTGGGTCGGGGATTTCATCTTCTCTGTTGGTCAAGCCTACTGGTGCGGCTTCTGCGTGAACTGCCCAGAAAGCGCCGACACGATGATGACCGACCTGCGCGAGATCGGTCCGACGTATTTCTTTGCCCCGCCACGGGTGTTCGAGACCCAGCTGACCAATGTCATGATCCGGATGGAGGACGCGGGCGCTCTGAAAAAGAACATGTTCCACAAGTACATGGAACACGCCAAGAAGGTTGGTGGTGACATTCTGGACGGCAATCCCGTCAGCACTGCCGATCGCATGAAATACGCAATCGGCAACACTCTGGTCTATGGTCCGCTGAAAGACACGCTTGGTCTGGGTCGAGTGCGTGTGGGATACACTGCGGGTGAGGCGATTGGCCCCGAGATTTTTGAATTCTATCGCTCGCTCGGCATCAACCTTAAGCAGCTTTACGGGCAGACCGAGGCGACCGTGTTCATCACGGTTCAGCCCGATGGCGAAGTGCGGGCCGACACGGTTGGTGTTCCGGCACCGGATGTCGAGATCAAGATCGACGACAGTGGCGAGATCCACTACCGCTCGCCGGGAACTTTTGTAGAGTACTACAAGAACCCGGAATCGACGGCCTCGACCAAGGACGCCGAGGGTTGGGTTGCGACCGGTGACGCGGGCTTTTTCGAGGAAAACTCAGGCCACTTGCGGATCATCGACCGTGCGAAGGATGTCGGCAAAATGGCTGATGGTGCGATGTTTGCGCCCAAATATGTCGAAAACAAGCTGAAGTTCTACCCCGATATCCTTGAGGCGGTTCTGTTTGGCAACGGTAAGGATCGTTGCGTGGCCTTCATCAACATTGACCTTACAGCGGTTGGGAACTGGGCCGAACGCAACAACATTGCTTATGCGTCCTATCAGGAGTTGGCCGGACATCCGAAGGTTCTGGACACGATTCAGAGCCATGTGGAGACGGTTAACAAATCCGTGGCAGAAGACCCGATGTTGTCGGGTTGCCAGGTGCACCGCTTTGTCGTGTTGCACAAGGAGCTGGATGCAGATGACGGCGAGATGACCCGGACCCGCAAGGTGCGCCGCCGGATCGTGGAAGACAAATTCGCCGACATCATCGGAGCGCTTTATGATGGTTCGCCCGAGATCTCGACCACCACGGAAGTGACTTACGAGGATGGACGCAAGGGTTCGATCAGCGCCACGCTGGATATCCGGGATGCGGCTGTGTCGTCAGTTGCAGCAAAATTGGCAGCGGAGTGAGGGTCGGACGGACGACGCTCGTCCCCGTGCCGGGGACATCGCCCGCCCACCGTCCCGTAGGGAGCAGTCCCGCCGAATGAATGAGGGAGAGTTTGATGCTGGATGCATCTGAAGGCTATGTCACCGAGGACGGTCGCCAGATCGGCGGCGTGGTGATGGAGATGAAGAACATCACGCTGCGCTTTGGCGGTGTGGTGGCAATCAAGGACATTTCGTTCGACATTCGCGAAGGCGAGATTCGGGCCATCATTGGTCCGAACGGGGCTGGTAAGTCCTCTATGCTCAACGTGATTTCCGGGTTCTATATTCCGCAGGAAGGCGAAGTTTTCTTTCACGGGAAAAAGCGTCCACAGATGCGCCCCTATGAGGTTGCGCGTCAGGGAATCGCCCGGACCTTTCAGAACATTGCGTTGTTCGAAGGCATGAGCGTTTTGGACAACGTGATGACCGGCCGTCTGAACCACATGAAATCAGGCCTGTTTTCGCAAGCCCTGTGGAGAGGCAAGGCGGAACAGGAAGAAACCGAAAACCGCGAGATTGTGGAAAAGGTCATCGACTTTCTGGAGATCCAGCACATCCGCAAAACGCCGGTGTCGCGCTTGCCTTATGGATTGAAGAAGCGGGTTGAATTGGCGCGTGCTCTGGCGGCGGAACCGAAGCTATTGCTGCTGGACGAACCGATGGCGGGCATGAATGTCGAGGAGAAAGAGGACATGTCCCGGTTTATCCTGGACGTGAACGATGAGTTCGGCACCACCATTGCCCTGATCGAACACGACATGGGCGTTGTGATGGACCTGTCCGACCGCGTGGTTGTTATGGATTACGGCAAGAAGATCGGCGACGGCACCCCGGATGAGGTGCGCACCAATCAGGACGTCATCGATGCCTATCTGGGGGTGTCACATGATTGATCCAGCGATGCAGCTGAAAAAATTCGAGAGGTTTGGGCAGATCTCGGTGACGAGATTTGCAGGGGGAGAGCAGGATGCCTGATTCACTTTTGTTTGGTACCGAGGTTGTTCTGAACGGCCTTATGGCAGGGGTTCTCTATGCGCTTGTGGCATTGGGATTTGTCCTGATCTACAAGGCGTCCGGCATCTTCAACTATGCACAAGGTGTCATGGCGTTGTTTGCAGCGATGACACTCTATGGGATCATGGTTGGGCAGGTGCCGTTTGCGCATCTGATCAACGCGATTTTCGGAACGCACATCCATCATTTTGGGTGGGAGGTGCCTGCAATCATCGCGATTGTTCTGACGATTGCGGTCATGGTGCTTTTTGCCTGGCTGGTTCAACAGTACATCTTTCGTCACCTGGTCGGGCAGGAACCAATCATCCTGTTTATGGCGACCATTGGTCTGGCCTATTTCTTGGAGGGTGTGGCTGACCTGATGTGGGGGTCCGAAATCAAGGCGCTGGATGTGGGTCTGCCGCAGGGTGGCAGCTTCTGGATAGAAGAAAACACACAGTGGATGGGCATGGGGAACGAGAACTTCTATGGGTTCTTCCTGGACCAGCTTGACCTGATTGCGACCGTTATCGCTGCGGTGCTGGTGATCGCGTTGGTGGCGTTCAGCCAGTACACCAAGCAGGGCCGTGCGATGCGCGCTGTGGCGGATGATCACCAGGCGGCACTTTCGGTTGGCATCAATCTGAACTTTATCTGGGTTCTGGTTTGGTCGGTTGCGGGGTTTGTCGCTCTGGTTGCCGGTATCGTCTGGGGCAGCAAGTCGGGCGTGCAGTTCTCGCTGTCGTTGATCGCGCTGAAAGCATTGCCGGTTTTGATGCTGGGCGGCTTTACCTCGATCCCCGGGGCCATCGTGGGCGGTCTGATCATCGGGGTGGGCGAGAAACTCTTTGAGTTTGCCATTGGCCCGTTGGTTGGGGGCGCGACCGAGAACTGGTTCGCCTATGTGCTGGCGCTGCTGTTCCTGGTGTTCCGTCCGCAGGGTCTGTTCGGGGACAAGATTATCGAAAGGGTCTGAAGCCCCGGGGGGCGACCCCGTTGTGCTTTGCGCAACGAGACCCGCCCGCCCGGAACCTTCACCTGATGTGAGAAACGAAAGGGGTATCCGAAGATGAACAAGCTGATCGCCATCATCAATGTGATTGCGTGGTCCGGGTTTTGGGCATTCGGGTATCTTGCCGTCACCGCCGAAGGGTTGACGGAGAGCCAACTGGTGATTGCCGCTCTGCTGGCCTTTGGTGGGCTGGTGACAGGAATCGCTGCTTACATGCGGCTGGTGCGGGCCTCGGAGGTCAGCGGCTATGCCAGGAAATCAAATCAACTCGACGCCGCGGCCCGGAACCGCGCGCAGTCCGAAGGGGGCATCTGAACATGTTCTACCGCGAAGCCGGGGATTTCAAAATCTCCTACACTCAGGACAACCAGACCTTTCCGATCCGGTTTGATCGCTATCGGTACTACGCCGTCATGATCTTTGCCTTTGCAGTGGTCCCGTTCCTGATCAATGACTACTGGGCCAATGCGATCATGCTGCCCTTCCTGATCTATGCGATTGCGGCGATTGGGCTGAACATCCTGACCGGCTATTGCGGCCAGGTGTCGTTGGGTACAGGCGGTTTCATGGCTGTCGGGGCTTATGCCTGTTACAAGCTGATGACCGCGTTCCCGGATGTGAGCATGTTCATCCACGTTCTGCTGGCAGGCGGGATCACGGCCCTGGTGGGCGTGTTGTTCGGTCTGCCGTCTTTGCGGATCAAGGGGTTCTACCTGGCGGTTGCCACGCTTGCGGCGCAGTTCTTTTTGGTCTGGCTCTTCAACCGGGTGCCGTGGTTTTACAACTACTCTGCCTCGGGTCAGATCAACGCGCCCGAGCGTGATGTCTTTGGCATCATCATCACCGGCCCCAACGCGCCGGCCTGGGCAACATACCTGTTCTGCCTGATCTTCCTGACACTGTGTGCTTTGATCGCACGCAACCTGACGCGCGGCACCGTTGGCCGTAAATGGATGGCCATTCGTGACATGGACATCGCGGCCGAGATCATCGGGGTGAACCCGTTGAAGGCCAAGATGACAGCCTTTGCGGTCAGTTCGTTCTTTGTGGGTATCTCGGGTGCGCTGTTCTTTGCGGTCTATCTGGGAGCTGTAGAAGTGGGCGAGGTGTTTGGCATCCAGAAGTCGTTCCTGGTGCTGTTCATGGTGATCATTGGCGGGTTGGGCTCGATCTTTGGATCGTTTGCTGGGGCAGCCTTTCTGGTGCTGCTGCCTGTGGTTTTGAAAGTTGTAGGAGCGGACATGCTGGGGTGGCCCACGGATATCGTGGCACACCTGCAGCTGGTGATTGTTGGCGCCCTGATCATCGTGTTCCTGATCATGGAACCACATGGGCTGGCGCAGCTGTGGCGCGTCGCCAAAGAGAAATTGCGTCTCTGGCCGTTCCCGCACTGACGCGGGGCCGGACTTGAAATTGCGGGGCGGAGGACCTCGTTCACGATCGGATAAAACCTAGGGAGGAATAAAGCCGATGAAAATGAAACTGACCACTCTGGCGCTTGGTGCGCTGATGGCCGCTGGACCGGTGATGGCTGACCTTGTGTTTCCATCACTGAGCTATCGGACCGGACCTTACGCCGCTGGTGGCATTCCGTTTGCAGACGGTTATGCGGACTACTTTACCATGCTCAACGAGCGTGACGGTGGCATCGGTGGCGAGCCGATCCGTCTGGTGGAATGCGAGACCGGCTATAACACCGAAAAAGGTGTGGAATGCTACGAGTCTACCAAGGGCGAAGGCGCGTTGGTGTATCAGCCGCTGTCGACTGGCATCACCTATCAGCTGATCCCCAAAGCAACGGCTGACGGCATTCCGATCCACACCATGGGGTATGGCCGTACATCTGCTGCGAACGGTAATGTCTTCTCGAATGTCTTCAACTATCCGGCCAACTACTGGAATGGTGCGTCGGGGGTTGTGAACTATCTGCTGGAAAGCAACGGTGGTGACATCAACGGCAAGAAGATCGCGCTCGTGTACCACAATTCGGCTTACGGCAAGGAGCCGATCCGGACGCTGGAAGAGCTGTCGAAAAAGCATGGATTTGAACTGAAAGCCTTGCCTGTTGACCATCCCGGTCAGGAGCAGAAATCGCAGTGGCTGCAGATCCGTCGTGACCGTCCGGATTACGTTGTGATCTGGGGCTGGGGCGTAATGAACCAGGTGGCGGTTCAGGAAGCTGCAAACATCCGCTTCCCGATGGAAAACTTCATCGGCGTGTGGTGGTCCGGTGCCGAGCATGACGTGCTGTCCGCGGGCGACGCGGCCAACGGTTACAAGGCGATCACCTTCCACAACGTGGGCAGCGACTTCCCGGTCTTCGACGACATCAAAAAGCACGTTGTCGATGCGGGTAAAGCAGCCGGTGCTGGCGATCAGGTTGGTACGGTTCTGTACAACCGTGGTCTCTACGCTGCGATGCTGGCGGCCGAAGCCGTGAAGACCGCGCAGGATATGCACGGCGTGACCGACATCACCCCGCAGCAGATGCGTGACGGTATGGAAGCTCTGGAAATCACCGAGGAAAAGATGGCCGCGCTTGGCATGCCAAACTTTGGCCCTTCGTTCAAAGTGTCGTGCGAGAACCACGGTGGTCCCGGCCTGGTTGGTGTAAACCAGTGGGATGCGGCATCAAAGACCTGGTCGTTGATCTCGGACTTCAAACCGACCGACGGCGAAGTGATCGGTGCTCTGGTGGCTGAAGATTCCGGTGCCTATGCGGCGGAAAACAAAATCGAGCCGAACTGCTGATCGGCGCGATCTGAAACCAATCGGAACGGCGGGTGCGCCTGCCGTTCCATTCCCCAAAGCCCGGCATGGGAACCGGGCCTGCGTGAGGACAACAACTGATGCTGGATGCAGCCAACACAAACGACGTCGGTGTCGAGACCCTTTTGGAGGTCAACAATATCGAGGTGATCTACAACCACGTGATCCTCGTGCTGAAAGGCGTCAGCCTGAATGTGCCCAAGGGCGGGATCACCGCTCTGTTGGGGGGCAATGGTGCCGGCAAGACCACGACGCTCAAGGCGATCTCGAACCTGCTCCATTCGGAGCGTGGTGAGGTCACCAAAGGGTCGGTGAAGTATCGCGGCACGGACGTGCACGATTTGGACCCTGCAGATCTGGTGCGCAAAGGCGTGATCCAGGTCATGGAAGGGCGCCACTGTTTCGAACACCTGACAGTCGAGGAAAATCTGCTGACGGGCTACTACACCCGTACATCCGGCAAGGCCGAGATGCAGCGTGACCTTGAATTGGTCTACAACTACTTCCCGCGCCTCAAGGAGCGGCGCAAATCTCTGGCGGGCTATACCTCGGGCGGTGAGCAGCAGATGGTGGCCATTGGCCGCGCCCTGATGGCGAACCCTGAAACGATCCTGCTGGATGAACCTTCGATGGGGTTGGCGCCGCAGCTGGTCGAAGAGATCTTTGGCATCGTCAAGGACCTGAACGAGAAAGAAGGCGTGTCCTTCTTGCTGGCCGAACAGAACACCAACGTGGCGCTGCGCTTTGCGCACTATGGCTACATTCTGGAATCGGGGCGCGTCGTGATGGATGGTCCGGCCGCTGACCTTCGCGAAAACCCGGACGTAAAAGAGTTCTACCTCGGCATGTCCGAAGAAGGGCGCAAGAGCTTCCGTGATGTCAGGTCTTATCGCCGCCGCAAGCGGTGGTTGAGCTGATGAGGGATCAGATCATGACGCATTTTGATACCCTTGAGACCCGAAGTGATGAAGAGCGCGCCGCAGACTTGGCGCGGGCACTGCCGGAACAGATCGCCCGTGCGCGGTCGGCCTCTGGTTACGCCGAAAGCCTGGCTGGAGTGGATGCAGCTGCTATCCGCAGCGCGGATGACCTTGTTGGATTGCCCGTTCTTCGCAAATCCGAGCTCAGCCGTGCCCAATCCGAGAATGCGCCTTTTGGTGGTTTCACTGCTAAACCGGCGGCGGGTTTTGCGCATATATTTCAATCGCCGGGCCCAATCTATGAGCCGGGTGGCGTGGACCACGACTGGTGGCGCATGGGGCGGTTCCTGCATGCGGCTGGCATCGGGCAGGGGGACATTGTTCAAAACTGCTTTGGGTACCACCTGACACCTGCGGGCATGATCTTTGAAAATGGCGCACGGGCGGTTGGGGCAGCGGTTCTGCCGGCAGGCACCGGCCAGACCGAGTTGCAAGTCAATGCAGCGCGCGACATCGGTTGCACGGCCTATGCCGGAACGCCGGACTATTTGAAAGTGATCCTGGACAAGGCAGACGAAATGGGGGTCACCCTCAAGATTTCGAAAGCAGCCGTGGGTGGTGGGGCGCTGTTCCCGTCCCTGCGCCAGGAATACGCCGATCGCGGGATCACTTGCCTGCAAAGCTATGCGACGGCTGATCTGGGCAACATCGCCTATGAAAGCCCGGCCATGGAAGGGATGATCGTCGATGAGCACGTCATCGTCGAGATCGTAACACCCGGCACGGGTACGCCGGTGGCGCCGGGCGAGGTGGGCGAGGTCGTTGTAACCTCCCTGAATCCTGACTACCCGCTCATCCGCTTTGCCACCGGTGATTTGTCCGCCATCCTGCCGGGCCTGTCGCCCTGTGGCCGCACCAACATGCGCATCAAGGGATGGATGGGGCGTGCGGATCAGACGACCAAGATCAAGGGCATGTTTGTCCGGCCCGAGCAGGTTGCGGCTTTGGTCGACAAGCATGATGAGATTGTAAAAGCCCGCGTGATCGCCTCGCGTCATGGAGAGATGGACACCATGACCGTTCAGATCGAAAGCCCGGGTGGTGACGACATGAGCTATGCCAAATCGGTGGTCGAGGTGCTTAAGTTGAAGGGCGCAATCGAAGTGGTCGCACCGGGGTCGTTGCCCAAGGACGGCCTGGTGATCGAAGATCAGCGCGTTTACGACTGAGACGCGACTGAAGCGCTGAAATAGAAACCCCGCCGGTCTATCGATCGGCGGGGTTTTTTCAAAGCGGCGGGGATCACATAGTTCATGATGCTCTGCATGCGGATCATCACGCGGCGGATGATATGTGTGGGCTTTACAGCCTCGGTATAGATCGCAGCCGTCCTAACGGCACCCGGGGGGAGCGCCTCGAGCAATGCCGGATCGTCCAGGTCGATCCGTGCCACAAAGGGTTCGGCCTGAATTTGCCCGGCAGTGTATACTGTGCCCGAGACCATAGCCTGCCCTTGGGGCGCAATCTCGGCCACCAGACGGACTTTACCCGTCATGATTTCTCCGGGCTTGGTTTTCAGCGCGATCTCAACCTCTTGCCCGGGTTTCAGGTGCCGCATGTAGATCTGCTGGATGTTCACGACGAGCGTTTTTTCCGAGGTTTCGGCAAACACCATAGTTGGCGCGATTGGAAAGCTGGTGACGCGTTGACCAAAAGCCAAAGCGAGGTTGGTGACATAGCCGTCACTTGACGCAGTGATCGAGGTCTGTGCCAGATTCCAACGGGCCTGGTCCAGATTTGCATGCGCCTCGGCCACCTTTGCAACGATACCGTCGGCGGTCACGGCACCCAGCTCGATCTCGGCCCGCGACACCGCTGCCCGCGCCTGCTTCAACTGCGCTTGGGCATTGCGCAAGGCGTCCTTGTCTTGCTTGGCTTGTGCCTCCACTCGAACAAGCTGCGCTTCAGCCGCGGAAAGTGCGATTTCAAACGGCTCGCGGTGCAGTTGAAAGAGCAGGTCGCCCGCCCTCAGCGCAACATTTGGCTCGGCGGCGATCTCGATAGATCAGCGTCAGAAAGACGATAATGGTTTGGGTGCCTCTGACTGCTGTTTGGCAAAGGCCCAGATCAGGGCCAGGGGCCAAAAAACGCCGACCATCAGCGCGCCCATCCAACCAGCCACGGTGATGATCAGAACGACCAGAACAACCCAGGCAAAGTAATCCAGCGCAGTCATGAACATATTTCCTTTGCAATTCCAAACTGCATTCGGGTTACGGCATGCGACCGCAGCAAGGCAAAGCCGAAGTTACCGCTGCGAGGCGAGCGTTGGATTGGCACTGGAATTACCGACAAAAATGATCGAATAAGGACGAAACGCCTTACACAGACCCAATCATGGCCGACATCGAGTATTCAGATCAGGGCACGCGCCATCGCAATTCCACCGGGACCCGAGTGCTCGGCTGGTTTGCAATGGTCATTGCTGCAACTTGCCTGCTGCCGATGCTGGCCGTTGTGCTGGCCGCGGTCACCGGTGGCACGGATACGGTATCGCACCTGATGTCGACGGTACTGCCACGCTATGCGGGGACCACGTTGATCCTGGTTATCCTGGTCGCTGCCGGCACATTTTGCATCGGCGTCGGGGCGGCTTGGCTGGTCACGATGACCCGCTTTCCCGGATCGCGACTGATGGAGATTGCGCTGGTTCTGCCGCTGGCTTTTCCGGCTTACGTGTTGGCCTATGCCTATACTTTCATCCTGGACCATCCCGGAATCGTGCAAAGCACCCTGCGGGACGTTATGGGGTGGGGACCGCGAGACTATTGGTTCCCCGAAGTCCGCTCGACCGAAGGGGCGGCGGTGATGCTGATCCTGGTGCTTTATCCTTACGTCTATCTGTTGGCACGGGCGGCGTTTCTGCAGCAAAGCGCCACTGCCTTTCTGGCGGCGCGCTCGCTTGGGTCCAGCCCATTTGCGGCGTTCTGGAAAGTATCCTTGCCGATGGCGCGGCCGGCGATCGCCGGGGGCGTGCTGCTGGCCGTGATGGAGACGATCGCCGACTTTGGCACGGTGGCCTATTTCGGTGTGCAGACCTTTGCCACCGGGATTTACACCAGCTGGTTCACCATGGCCGACCGGGCAGCGGCGGCGCAATTGGCGCTGTGTCTGTTGGGCGCTGCGCTTGTGTTGGCCGTAGCCGAGCGCACGCAACGTGGCAAGTCCAAGTATCACCAGGCGGGTCGGCGTCACGCAGCCCTGCCATCAGCGCAATTGCGCGGTTTTGCGGCGGCCGGGGCTTTTGTCCTGTGCGCCATCCCGGTTGTTCTGGGCTTTGCCCTTCCGGTGTTCATCCTGTTCCAGATGGGGCTCGATTCCGAGCAGAACCTGTTGTCGCGCCGCTATGTCGAGTTCATTCAGAACTCGCTCACACTGGCGTCTGTTGCCGCTGTCGTTACGGTCTGTGCCGCGATCTGCGTAGGGTTCTTTCAACGGCTCAAACCCGGGCGGCAATCGATGGCTGCGGTCTATGTATCGAGGCTGGGTTATGCGGTGCCCGGCGGGGTGATCGCTGTGGGTTTGATGGTGCCTTTCGCGAATTTCGACAACCTGCTGGATGGCTGGATGCGGTCCACTTTTGGCGTGTCCACGGGCCTCCTGATCACTGGATCGATCTGGCTGTTGGTGGCGGCCTACATGGTACGTTTCCTGTCAGCAGCGCTGTCAGCCTATGAGGGCGGGCAAAGCATGGTGCATTCCAACATGGACGCCGCTGCTCGGTCTTTGGGCAAGACACCGATGGGTACCCTGCGGCGGGTTCACTTGCCGATCTTGACGCCATCGCTGCTGACCGCGCTGCTCATCGTTTTTGTCGACGTGATGAAGGAGCTGCCCGCGACCCTGATCATGCGCCCGTTCAACTACGACACTTTGGCTGTGCAGGCTTTCCGGCTGGCCTCGGACGAGCGGCTCGAGGGTGCGGCGGTGCCGTCGCTGGTCATTCTGGCGGTTGGGTTGTTGCCGGTGATTTTGATTTGCCGCCAGGTCGGGCGCGGCCACTAGCGCCAGACGGTCAATCCGGCCCCAAGCCCGACGAGGCCGAGGCCAATCAGATTGGCGGTTGAGAAGTCTCGCACGCTCATTCCGAAAGTTCCAACGCGGTCATAGGCGTATCCGGCGGCCAGTTGTCCGACGATCACGCAGACCATGTAAGAGGCGACGCCTAAACGGGGCACGGCCAGGATCGAGACGAGAACCACGTAGACCCCGATCAGCCCTCCGGCCCACATCCACAAGGGAACGATGGCCATGTCAGATTTGCGCGGCAACGGACTGCTTGTTGCCAGTAACAGCATCAGCAACGCCAACGCGCCAAGGCCAAAGGCCAGCGCGGCTGTTTGGATCGGCCCGCCCAACAGCTCGGCCATTCGAGTATAAATGGGACCTTGGGCCGCGATCAGCGCGCCGCCAAGGATCACGGCCAGAACCAACAGCGCGATCATTGTAGGTGCTTGTACATATAGGTGGTGGGTTCGAGCCGGTCGTCAAAGGGATTGCGGCAGAAGTCCGGGATTTCTCCGGCGACCTGAAAACCAAGCGATTGATAGAGTGCCTGTGAAGGGTCGCCGCTGCGTGTATCAAGCACCAAGAGTGACAGACCAAGATCACGGGCCTTGTCCTGAAGGGCGGTCATCAGGGCCCGCCCCAGACCCAACCGGCGAAAACCTGGATGCACCAGAAGCTTTGAGACATCCGCCCGATGAGGCTGGTTGGGCATCGGCGCGGGCACGAGCTGTACGGTGCCCACAACCCGTCCCTCGTGGCGCGCTACAAAGAGAGTCGCGGTCCCATCCGTCACCATAGCGAAGATGCGCTTCTCCCAGAACACTGCTGCGTCCTGTTCAGAGAACGGTAGGACAAACCCGACGCTGGCGCCGTGGTGAACGCAAGCGTGCAGGGTGTCAGCCAAATCCCCAAGGATTGACGGCAGCGAGGATACCGAGACCTCTTCGATCATATCAACACCAGCATGTAGCGCACGCCGCGGTGTTCCGAGGTTTCAAACACCGTGGGGCCCGACAGATGATAGCGCAGGCAGTCCCCGGCGCTCAGGTCATGGCGGGTGTCGTCCACGGTCAGGGACATGGCCCCGTCCAGCAGGAGCACGTGATGTTCCTGCCCTGGTTTGGGTGGACCGTCATAGGCCACGCGTGTTCCAGGCGGCAGATGGCATTCAATCACTTCGCCCGACAGCCCGGGAGCTGGAGGTGAGACGGAGCGGCGGACATATCCAGTTTCCGGATCGGTCCATTCTGTCTGGCGTTCCACCGGAATGCGGGGGGTAAACGTATCCTCGACCATCATCATCAGGCGCGACATTGGCAGGCCGTAGGCGCGGCACAATCGGCCCAGACTTTCGGCCGTTGGGCTGACGTCACCTTTTTCCATCCGGGACAGGGTGGCGCGGCTCAAGCCACTGGCAGTGGCCAGTTCGTCCAGCGACCAGCCACGCCCATGGCGCAGCTCTTTCAAGCGTTCACTCAGGCGGTTTGACAGGTCATTCAGCATGATCACATCCGAGACAGATTCTCAATTATGGAAATGCTGCGCTGAAAAATAATGTGTTTGCAAGAGAAAAGGCGCGAGATTTCTCTCGCGCCTTGAGGGTGGTCGTTTTTTGGGCGGGCTTAGCGCCAGCCAGCCTCGTCAAAGATCTTCTGTGCTGTCGGGATGTTCTTGGCCACGGCCGACAGGCTTACGTCGTCGGGTTTAAAGTGCCCCAACTTGGCAACGGTGTCGGAGAGGCCGACACCCGGAACCGCGGGGTATTCATCGTTGCCGCCCGAGAAATACTGCTGCGCCTGATCCGACGCCAGATACTCGAGAAACTTGATCGCATTTTCCTTGTTCGGGGCATGCGCCGCAACGCCGCCACCAGACAGGTTCATATGCGCGCCTTCGGCATCCTGCGACGGAAAGATCCAGCCGATCATGTCGATGTCGTCACTGACACCCTTGACGTTTTTGCGCAGGGCGCGTGCAAAGTAATAGGTGTTGCCAACGGCAATTTCGCACTCGCCTGAAACAAGGCCGCGCAGCTGGTCAGTGTCGCCGCCCTTGGGGGCGCGCGCCATGTTGGCGACCACGCCATCGGCCCAGGCCAGCGCCGCCTCTTCGCCGTGGTGTTCGATGATCGAGGCCAGCAGCGTCTGGTTGTAGGTGTTGCTGGATGACCGGATGCAAACCTTACCGGCATACTGCGGATCAGCCAGATCCAGATAAGTGCGCGGCGGGTTGTCGACGTCGTTCTTGTCGTAAAAGATCACGCGCCCACGCTGCGAGAAACCGAACCACTGGTTGTTGCTGTCCTGTAGATACGCAGGGACACGAGCCTCGAGAACCTCGCTGTCGATTGACTGAAGCACGCCCGCATCCTTGGCGCGTTCCAAGCGCGAAGTGTCCACGGTCAGCAGGATGTCAGCCGGCGAGTTGGCACCTTCAGCGCTCATCCGGGCAATCAGTTCGTCTGCCTTGCCTTCGATCCGGTTGATGGTGATACCTGTGGCTTCCTCGAAGTCGGAATAGAGGCGCTCGTCGGTGTCATAATGGCGTGACGAGTAGAGATTTACCTCGCCCTCCGCCCAAGCGGCTGTTGTCAGAGTGGTGGCCACGATGGTGGCAAGTGCTGTTGATGCTTTGAACATTTCGATTCCCAAGTGATAACGAATCCAGACAAGAGTCCGGTTGCACCGTGAAATATAGCAATCCTGTCTGAATACAATCAAAATCCGATAAAAACACTCAGGAAGGGAATCAGCCGTCTGCGCTGTCCATGTTCCAGGCTTTTAGGAGCTTGGGCAGAGCGACATCCCAGTCCATGACGCCGGCCATGTCGGCCCAATTCTGATAGCTGCGCCGCATGGCTTTGGCGCGATCAGCCTCACCATGAATCAAGTTGTGTAATTCGGTCCTGTCGGCTTCCATGTCATACAGCTCCCAGTCCTGACCATGCAGGCGGACAAGTTTGAACTGACCCAAGCGGATGGCGGCGTTGCCTTCGTGTTCGAAGAAAATCGGTTGTTCACGGTCCCATTCGCTGCCTCGCAACAAAGACAGAAGGCTTTCGCCCTGAGTGGGCTGGATGTCGTGGCCACCCAGCTCTTGCAAATACGGCGCGCCAGTTGCCTCCAGGATCGTGGGCAGGATGTCGACCACGTGGCACGGGGCGTGGCGCACCGTTTGCGGTTCAAACCCGTTGGGCCAATGCGCGACCAGGGGCGTCGATATCCCACCTTCGTGGACATAGTGTTTGAACAAGCGAAAGGGTGCGTTCGACACGTTGGCCCAAGGCTTGTCGTAGCTTTGAAATGTCTGCGCGTCGCCAGGGGTCAGATTGGGCACGTTGCCCATCGTGATCTTGCGCCCATCCTGCGTGACGTCCGGGTAAAATTGCGCCCACCCGTCTTCGGCCATGAACTCGGCGCAGCCGCCGTTGTCGGACAGAAACAGGATCAGCGTGTTGTCCAACTGACCCAATTTGCGAAGCGCGCCCACCAATGTCCCGATGGATTGATCCATCCGGTCGACCATGGCGGCATAGGTCGCCATTTTGGCGGCTTCCCAGTCGGTGTGCGTCTCTTCGGACCACCGATGCACATCCGGGTCGCGGGGAGAGATGTCCCACTGAGTTTGAAACAGGCCCATGCCGTTCATGGTTTCATGTCGCGCAGTGCGGATCGCATCCCAACCCTTGGCGTAAATCTCATCGTAGCGTGCAATGTCTTCGGGATGGGCATGCAGGGGCCAATGCGGGGCCGTGTGCGCGAGGTAGAGGAAAAAGGGCGTCTCGTCTGTGACCGAGTCCTGGATCATGGTGATGGCTTTGTCCGTGATCGCGTCGGTGAAATAGAAGTCGTCCGGTAGTACCTCGACCCGGCTGTCGTCTTCCATCATGTAATGAGGAGAGAAGAAGTGCGTCGCGCCATCCATGATGCCAAAAAAGCGGTCGAACCCGCGTTGGCGCGGGGTGGGGTGTTCGATGTCGCCGGGGCGCCAGCTGTCATAGTCACGGGATTCGAAATCACCGGCCACATGCCACTTGCCGCTCATCAGAGTACGATATCCGGCGGCTCGCAGGTGCTCGGCGATTGTGGCAGAATCATTGCGCAGAAACCCCTGGTACGCAGGCGTGCCCAGATTGGCCCCCATGTGCCCGATTCCTGCGTTGTGGGGATAAAGCCCGGTCAAAAGAGAGGCCCGGGTGGGGCAGCACCGCGCGCAGTTGTACATCGCACTCAGCAAGGTGCCGCCTTTAGCGAGGGCGTCGATGTTGGGCGTGCGGATTTCCGATCCGGTGCAGCCCAGGTCCGCGAAACCCATATCGTCGGCCAGGATCAGGATTATGTTGGGACGCGACAAGACAGACCTCCGGCGCTGTACGGCCCAGTCAGGCTACCAGCAATCGGTGGATCGCCACAGATTTCTTTGATCGCGTGTTTGATCGGGGGAGGAGGCACAAAAAAACCGCGCTCGAAGGCGCGGTTTCTTTTGATATGCGGTGTGGTTCAGCCCTGGCGAGCTTTGAACCGACGCTGCGTTTTGTTGATCACATAAACGCGGCCTTTGCGACGCACAACACGGCAATCACGGTGCCGGTTCTTGAGCGAGCGGAGCGAGTTCTTGACCTTCATGGCCTGTCTCCTGTGCTGCGGCGCCTTGTGCAAGGTGTGGCCAGCGCCTGGTGTTACGGGTGTCCCGGAAATCCGAAACAGTGAATTCATGGTGGGCGATACAAGGTTCGAACTTGTGACCCCTTCGATGTCAACGAAGTGCTCTACCACTGAGCTAATCGCCCATGAATACCCTTGCGATCCCTGTCCCAGAAAAAACTAGGACGCGGAGAACCGCGCCGGTAGCGGGGTCTATAAAAGGAGTCGTCGGGGGGATCAAGGGCTTTTGATCGAACTATTTTCCGGTCTATGTTTTTCTTTGTAAGGAGATGCCATGCCCCGCGCCGCATATTATTTGTCAGAACCGAAGAAACGCACATCCTGCGTGGTTTTTGCCTCTCCGCACAGCGGCAACGACTATCCGGACAGGTTTTTGCAGCAGACGGTGCTGAATCAAAAGACGATTCGGTCCTCGGAGGACGCGTTTGTGGATCTGCTGTTTCAGGACGCCGCCGATTATGGCGCTCCTTTTCTGAAGGCGGGGGCACCGCGGGCTTTTCTGGATCTCAATCGCAGCCCGGATGAACTGGACCCGGCGTTGATCGAAGGTGTGCGCAAGCCGGGGCACAATCCGCGTGTGGCATCTGGCTTGGGTGTGATCCCTCGCGTCGTCGCAAATGGCCGCGCGATTTATCGCGGCAAGCTGCCGATGAGCGAAGCAAAGCGGCGCATTGATGGGTATTGGCATCCCTATCATGCGCGATTGCAGGCCCTTTTGGGCGAATCGCACGAACTGTTTGGTCAGGCCATCCTGGTGGATTGCCATTCGATGCCGCACGAGGCCCTGGAAAGTGTGTACCGAAAGAACGGCAAATGTCCCGAGATCGTCTTGGGGGACCGTTTCGGGGCCGCCTCATCGCCTGAGGTGATGGAGGCGGTCGAAGCCGCCTTTGTCGAGGTTGGGTTTTCGGTCATGCGCAACACGCCCTTTGCAGGTGCCTATGTCACGCAAGCCTATGGCCGGCCATCGCGCCGACAACACGCCATCCAGATCGAAATCGATCGGTCGATCTACATGGATGAAAGGCGCATCCGACCCAATGCCGAATTTGACCGGGTGCGCGGGCTGCTCGCGCAGGTGGCGTCCCGTATTGCCGTGTTGGGGCAGGGACCGGTGCGACTGGCGGCCGAGTGATCAGCGCAATGTGCGCCCCTTGATGATGGCATCCGTGCCAAAACGCTTCCGAATCGCATCTGTCGCCCGCTCTGCGTTGCTTCGCTGTGTAGCATTCGGGTCAAGAAGGTCACCGCTCTTGTCGGCCGCTTCTTCGGAGCAGAGGTCAGACAACCCGCATCCCAACAGACGATAGGGACCTTGGTCGCCAACCTGATCAAAGAGTGCTCGTGCCGTACGATAAATCGTGTCCGCCATCTGGGTCGCATCGCGCAACGATAGCCGCCGCGTCAGAATCGCGTGATTGGCGCGCTTGAGCTTGAGTGTCACCACACGGCCCGCCAACCGTTTGGCTTTGGCCCGATCCGCCACCTTTTCGGCCATGCGCCACAGATGTCCGTCCAGAATGTCGGGGTTGTTCGTGTCTTCGAAAAACGTGGTTTCGTTCGAGATCGATTTCATCGGTTCGTTGTTGGACACCCGGCGCTTGTCCTGCCCGCGTGCCAGATGCCACAGGCGATATCCCATCGAGCCGAAGCGCTCTGTCAGGGCCTCTTGCTCCCACCGCAGCAGGTCCGAGAAGGTGCGAATGCCCGCTTTGTCCAGCGAGGCCTGTGCCGCCGGGCCGATGCCCCAGATCAGACGCACCGGCTTGTCTGAAAGAAAGGTGGCTGTGCCTTGTCGGTTGATCACGGAAAACCCACGGGGTTTGTCCAGATCCGACGCCACCTTGGCCAGAAATTTGTTGTGGCTGAGGCCGATGGATCCCGTTAACCCCAACTCATCCTTCATCCGTTTCACCAATCGCGCCAGCATGACCGCAGGTGGAGCACCGTGCAGCTTTTGTGTTCCCGACAGATCCAGGAACGCCTCATCCAGCGACAGGGGTTCGATTGCGGGCGTCAGCTCATCCATCATTGCCCTAATATCGCGGCTGACTTCGGCATAGACGCTCATGCGGGGTTTGACGACGACGGCGTCGGGGCACAAATCCAAGGCTTTGAACATGGGCATCGCGGACCTGACGCCCCTGATCCGCGCCACGTAACAGGCGGTTGAGACGACGCCGCGTTTGCCACCGCCGATGATGACCGGCTTGTCCGCCAGTTCCGGATTGTCGCGCTTTTCAACCGAGGCATAGAAGGCATCGCAATCCATATGCGCAATGGACAGGTCGAAAAGCTCGGGGTCGCTGACGACCCGCGGGCTGCCGCAAGCAGGGCAGCGGCGTCCGGCATCAAATTGGGTCAGGCAATCACGACACAAGGAAGGCATCGGGCGGCTCGGCGTTGGGGCATATTGGATCGGCAGGCCACAGTATTCTAAGGGCCAGAACAGAGCAATGACAGAGGGTTCTCTGGGGGCGCTCAGTGTGGAATCTAGGGTGCTTTACCGAGAAAACCCCCGCTTCTCGAGCGGGGGAGGTAACGAACCACAGGAAGATAAGGTTCGTTGGGGAGTGTCTCAATCTTAGACTCGCCCAAAAAGAGGCTTAGGCATAGTCTGGAATTCCAGACATGCAAAATGAATGTGGAATATGTGCTTTAAGGGGCACAGACCTTTTGAACAGGAAACGCCCCGGAAAGCGACGGATTAGTGCCTGTTTCGGTCAGTTGCCTGGGCAGAGTTCAGTTCGGCCAGAATGGCTTGGGCTGCCGCACGTGGGTCTTCTGCGCGATAGATCGGGCGACCAACAACGATGTGATCAGCGCCGTCGGAAACTGCATTTGCCGGGGTGGCAACACGCTTCTGGTCACCCAACTCAGCCCCTGCCGGACGCACGCCCGGGGTAACGATCAGGCGACCTTTGGATTGTGGCAGCGCTCGGATCAACGCGGCCTCTTGCGGGGATGCGATGACACCATCGGCACCTGCTTCAAAGGCCTTGGTGGCGCGCTCGATGACCAGATCCTGCACGTCACCAGCTTTGATCAACCCCGCGTCCAGGTCATCGCGGTTGAGCGAAGTCAGAATGGTCACGGCCAGAATTTTCAGGTCCTTGCCGCTCGCGCCCTCTTTGGCGGCGCGAACCACATGTGGGTCCCCGTGGACGGTCAGAAAATCCAGATCGAACTGCGCCAAGCCTCGAACCGCGTTCTCAACAGTGTTGCCGATGTCAAAAAGCTTCATGTCCAGGAAGATGCGCTTGCCATGTTCCTGCTTCAGCTCGTTTGCCAAGGCCAGACCACCGCCCGTCAGCATACCGAGACCGATCTTGTAAAAGGAAACCGCGTCACCCAGCTGTTCGGTCAAGGCCAGACCTTGCAGGGCGTTTGGAACGTCCAGCGCGACAATCAGGCGGTCGTCGGACGCAGGTGTAGCGGGCGCGGGTGTGGCGGACATGGGCGCGATCCTTGTTTTTGGTGGGGTCGCGCCTCTCTAATTAGCTGCCAGTTTTGATGCAAGGGGCCTTGTCAGCGTCAGGCCAGCATCGGCAGCGGTGCCGTGACATGATCTGACAGTTCAACCGAACTTCTGCCAGAACGGTATTCGGGCATACGGCGCAGCTGGCGCATCGCGTCCCCGACAAATGCTTTTGCACGTGTTTTGGGGCATTCGTTTTCCGGCATGTCCAACGCGCAGAACAGGGTGACGAACATATCGCCTAGCGTCATACTAACGTTCGCAGTGCACCGTTCGGTCCGTTCGCAGTAGGAGTATTCTGAAATCTCAACATTTGTTACGAGCATGGTAGCCTCCACTCTGGACCTAAACTATGCCATCCGAATTATTACTAAAGTGAGGCGCTGTTGAGGTGAAATTCTGAGAATTTAACTCATTTTGAATTTCCGTGATCCAGCCTCTTGAAGACCAGATGGCATTACCCAAATTGAATTGTGAGGCCCAACAGCTGGCGTGCCGATTTCGGGCGCCGACAAGACCGGGCGCTTGGAAAAGGAGAGAGAGATGGACTTGAACAAGTTCACCGAGCGGGCACGAGGATTCGTGCAAGCGGCGCAGACCATTGCGATGCGCGAAGGGCATCAGCGACTGACGCCCGAACACATTCTAAAAGCTTTGATGGACGACGAGCAGGGGCTCGCGAGCAACCTGATCACCCGTGCGGGCGGTGCGCCCGGCCGTGTGGTCGAGGCGCTGGATCTTTCCCTGTCGAAGCAGGCCAAGGTCAGCGGTGACGCAGGCCAGATCTATCTGGATGCGCAAACCGGTAAGGTTTTGGCCGAGGCCGAGAAACTGGCGCACAAGGCGGGTGACAGCTTTGTCCCGGTGGAGCGCGTGTTGATGGCGCTTTGCATGGTGAAATCCAAGGCCAAAGAGGCGCTGGATGCCGGTGCTGTGAGCGCCCAGAAACTCAATGAGGCCATCAATGATATCCGCAAGGGACGGACTGCCGATACGGCGAGTGCCGAGGATGGTTATGATGCGCTCAAGAAATACGCCCACGACCTGACCGAGGCTGCGGCTGCAGGCAAGATCGATCCGATTATTGGCCGCGACGAAGAGATCCGCCGCGCGATGCAGGTGCTCAGCCGTCGGACCAAGAACAACCCGGTTCTGATCGGCGAACCCGGCGTAGGTAAAACCGCGATTGCCGAGGGGATGGCCCTGCGCATCATCAACGGAGATGTGCCTGAATCTTTGCGGGATAAGAAACTTCTGTCGCTGGACATGGGGGCTCTGATCGCGGGCGCGAAGTATCGCGGCGAGTTCGAGGAGCGCCTGAAAGCGATTCTGACCGAGGTGACCGAGGCCGCGGGTGAAATCATCTTGTTCATCGACGAGATGCACACGCTTGTTGGTGCCGGGAAATCCGACGGCGCGATGGATGCCGCCAACTTGATCAAGCCTGCGCTTGCTCGGGGTGAGTTGCACTGTATCGGCGCGACCACGTTGGACGAATACCGCAAGTACGTCGAAAAGGACGCGGCTTTGGCGCGCCGGTTCCAACCGGTGTTGGTCAGCGAGCCGACGGTCGAGGATACAATCAGCATCTTGCGCGGTATCAAGGAGAAGTATGAGCTTCACCACGGCGTCCGTGTCTCGGATTCGGCACTGGTATCGGCGGCGACACTATCGCACCGCTACATTACCGATCGGTTCTTGCCGGACAAGGCAATCGACCTGGTCGATGAAGCCGCCAGCCGTTTGCGGATGGAAGTCGACAGCAAGCCAGAAGAGCTCGATCAACTTGACCGTCAGATCTTGCAATTGCAGATCGAGGAAGAAGCGCTGAAGCTCGAAGATGATGCCGCGTCCAAGGATCGTCTGGAAACACTGCAAAAGGACCTGTCGAACCTGCAGGAAAAATCCGCCGAGATGACGGCGCGATGGCAGGCAGAACGCGACAAGCTAAACGCGGCGCAATCACTGAAGGAACAGCTGGACAAGGCGCGCGCCGATTTGGAGATCGCCAAGCGTGAAGGCAATCTGGCGAAGGCAGGTGAACTGTCTTATGGCGTTATCCCCGAGCTGGAAAAGCAGCTTGGGCAAGCGGAAAACCGCGAAGATGGTGGCATGATGGCCGAAGAGACCGTGCGGCCCGAGCAGATCGCGGCCGTGGTCGAGCGTTGGACGGGCATCCCCACCTCCAAGATGCTGGAAGGTGAGCGCGAGAAGCTGTTGCGGATGGAAGATGAACTGCACCGCCGTGTGATCGGCCAGCATTCGGCCGTCACCGCCGTTGCTAACGCAGTGCGCCGGGCGCGAGCGGGTCTGAACGACGAGGGCCGCCCGCTGGGGTCGTTCCTGTTCCTCGGGCCGACTGGTGTGGGTAAGACCGAGCTGACCAAGGCTGTGGCAGACTTCCTGTTTGACGACGACAGCGCCATGGTTCGGATCGACATGTCCGAGTTCATGGAAAAACACGCGGTTGCCCGCCTGATCGGTGCTCCTCCGGGCTATGTCGGCTATGACGAGGGCGGCGTGTTGACCGAGGCCGTGCGCAGGCGTCCGTATCAGGTTGTCCTGTTTGATGAGGTCGAAAAGGCGCATCCGGATGTGTTCAACGTGCTTTTGCAAGTGCTGGATGATGGCGTGCTGACCGATGGTCAGGGGCGGACGGTCGATTTCAAACAGACGCTGATCGTGTTGACCTCGAACCTGGGCGCTCAAGCGCTGAGTCAGCTACCAGACGGCGCAGATGCGGCGGATGCGCGGCGCGACGTGATGGACGCGGTGCGGGCCCATTTCCGGCCCGAGTTCCTGAACCGTCTGGACGAGACGATCATCTTTGATCGCCTGGCCCGTGCGGATATGGACGGCATCGTTGACATCCAGCTGGGTCGTTTGGCGAAACGTTTGGCTGGCCGCAAGATCGGTCTTGAACTGGACGAGGCCGCCAAGACCTGGCTTGCCGACGAAGGTTATGACCCGGTGTTTGGTGCCCGCCCACTCAAGCGGGTGATCCAACGCGCGTTGCAAAACCCGTTGGCCGAGGCGCTGTTGGCAGGGGACATCAAGGATGGTGAAACTGTTCCCGTCTCGGCAGGCGCGGATGGGTTGATCATCGGCGACCGCCTTGGCACCAGCGAGCGTCCACGACCGGATGATGCGGTTGTGCATTGATCTGAAATAGCTCACAAAAAAAGCCCGCTGTTCGCAGCGGGCTTTTTTCTGGCACTTGCATATGGATCTCAGATTTTGGACTGGCACACCCTCATCAACACCGACCGCGGCAGGGATCACGGCAAGGAAGAAGATCCGCTACGCCGGAATTTCGTGCAGGACGCGGACCGGATCACCTTTTCAGCCCCATTCCGCAGGCTCGCCAACAAGACCCAGGTTCATCCACTCTATGAACATGACCATCTGCGTCACCGCATGATCCATTCGGTCGAGGTGGCCAGCGTTGGGCGCACCCTTGGTATGAAAGTCGGCCATTGGCTCGAGGGGCAAGGGCATCTAGCCCCCGGTGAGGCCAGCAAGGTTGCGGGTATCGTCCACGCGGCCTGTCTTGCGCACGACATCGGGAACCCGCCCTTTGGTCATTCGGGCGAAGAGGCGATGGGCGGCTGGATCGAGGAACAATTTCAGGCCAAGCGCGCGCTGTTCGACGACATCCCAGAAGACAAACGGGTAGAGTTCACCCCGCTAGAGGGCAACGCGCAGGGGTTTCGGATCATCACCCGGCTTGAAATGTATCGCAACCAGGGCGGCATGAACTTGTCCCATGCGGTTTTGGGAGCGTTCACAAAGTACCCGATGACTGCCAGCACGTCCAAGGCGCTCTGCGAGGCCAATGGCGGTAAAGCGCCCTATGTGGGTGCCAAGAAGTTCGGCGTCTTTCAAAGCGAGTTCGATTATCTGCAAACAGCAGCACGCGCACTTGGCTTGCCAGAAGAAACCGCACCAGATGGCAGCGCATGGTGGCGGCGTCATCCACTGGTCTTTCTGGTCGAGGCCGCCGATGACATTTGCTACAATATCGTTGACCTCGAAGATGGGTTCTCTTCCGGTGATCTGAACCTCAAGCAAGTTGAAGATTTGCTCGATCCCATAGCGATCCCGACCAATCGCGATATCACGAGCTATTCGGATTACGAGCGCGTCAGCTATCTGCGCGCCCGCAGCATCGGGGGGGCGATCAATGCGTGTGTTGAGGCTTTCATCGACCACCACACGGCAATTCTTGCAGGTCAGTTTTCCGACGAGTTGATCGCGGTCTCGAATAAGTCCGAGGCATTCGCTGCAATCAAGGACTGCGCGCGCAATCGTCTTTTCACCGCACCGCGCAAGACCAAGCTTGAAATTCAGGGTCGCAATAGCATCCGGCGGGTGCTTCAAGGTGTTTGGCCTGTGTACGAGGCCTTGGCCGCAGCGCAGTGGACGAGGGATAATCTACCCGCCTATGAAACGCAGCTTGCCCGTGCGTTTGCCTTGGATCTGCGCGATGTGACCGACGCTTATTCGGCGCTACATTCACTGACCGACTTCGTCTCGGGCATGACGGACCGCTATGCCGTCAAAACCGCCGAGCTTCTTTGAAGACTTGGATCGGCTCAGGTTGGTAACGTTGAGTAAGCGGGCCACGTAGGGTCTTTCATTGCCCCAAACAGCCGTCACAATGCGGATGCAACCGATCTGGATCGGGAAGGGGAGACAGATGTTGAAATGGGTCAAGCGGATCGCCGCCGTGTTGGGGGTGGCCATCGTGGTTCTGGCGGGGGTTCTGCTGTTCAATACCTTTCGATATGGCCCGCCTCCCATTCCCGCGTCAGACCCGATTGCGGTAGAGGTCGATGTAAACCGGGCCACCGCCCAGCTGTCGCGGGCCATCCAGTTCAAGACGGTCAGCACCAAGCCTGACCATCCGGATTTCGATGCGTTTCTGTCTTTCCTCGAAACCACCTATCCCGCTGTACATGGTGTGACTGAACGGGTCGTTCTGGATCAGAAAACCCCCCTTTATCGCTGGCAGGGCTCCAACCCGGATCTGAAGCCGGTTCTGCTGGCAGCCCATTATGATGTGGTGCCAGTTGCACCGTGGAACCTGGATAAATGGGTGCATGAGCCCTATTCCGGCACGATTGCGGATGGCTTTGTCTGGGGGCGGGGCACTCTGGACAACAAGGGCGCGCTGATCGCCATGCTATCTGCCGCTGAATCCATGATCACGGCTGGGTTCACGCCCGAACGCACCATCTATTTCAGCTTTGGCGGCGATGAAGAGGTGGGCGGCAAGGGGGCAATCTCGGTTGCCAAACACCTGAAAGAGCAGGGCGTGCTGCTGGAATGGTCGCTCGACGAAGGCTCGTTTGTTCTGGACAAGATAATTCCCGGCCTGTCCGAGCCCGTGGCCAGCATCAACCTGTCCGAAAAGGGCTATGTGACCGTGACCCTGATCGCCCGCGCCGAGGGGGGGCATTCGTCCATGCCGCCGCGCGTGACGGCGGTGGGGCGTTTGGCGCGTGCAGTGGATCGGGTGCAGACCAACCCGATGCCTGGTGGTCTGACGGGTGTGTCGGCCGAGTTCTTTGATGCTCTGGGTCGCCACTTCTCGTTTGGTCAGCGCGTGGTCTTTGCGAACCGCTGGCTGTTTGATCCGTTGCTGGAAAACATCCTGTCAGGGGCGCCGTCCACGGATGCGATGCTTCGGACGACAACGGCGCCGACGATGTTGTCGGGATCGACCAAGGAGAATGTGCTGGCGACCGAGGCCCGTGCGGTCATCAATTTCCGCATCCACCCGCGCGACAACATCGACAGCGTGGTCGAGCATGTGCGCACTGTCATTGATGACGATGAGATAGAGATTGTGGCCGACCGGGACAACGGTGGCGATGCCTCACCCGTGTCCAGTTCGACTGCGCCGGGATATCTGGATGTCGAGGCGTCCATTCGCGCGGTCTTTGGGCCCTTGGCAGCTGTGCCGGGGCTAACGATTGCCGCGACGGATGCGCGCCATTATGCCAAGGCCAGCGAAGACACCTATCGCATCAACCCATTCATGATCACTGGCGATGACCTGGTGCGGTTCCACGGATTGAATGAGCGGTTGTCGATCGAGAACCTGGAGCGCGGCATCGGGTTTTATTTGGCGCTGATACAAAAACAGTAGTCAGCCGCTCGCTGTCCGTTCATCGCAGGTTCGTTTGGCCTGTCCGACCGACAGAGAGTTGCCGATCAGGGAAACGTCCGTGGTAAAGGACGCGCCGGTGCTGGCACCCGGTGGTGGTGTGAAGCCAAAAGTTACAGCGCGTTTCCCGGGGCGGGCGGTGCTGGGAGCAGGGCCTTTCCAGACATAAATCCGTGTGTTGCCGCGTTTCGCCAGGCGCAGGAGAGCGTAGTCGCCGACCCCGCACCAATAGATTGCGTTTTCCGAAAAATCGGCGACCACCTCAATAAGGCCGTCGCTGACTTCATAAGCAGCGGATCGGGATTCGTTGCCACCCCACGTCGCCGTGGGCAGAAAGACCAAAGAAGCCAAGAAACAGCTTAGGGAGCGATTTTGCGTCATCAGAGCAGACCTAACAAAGGCGAGTTGTACTGATTGTACTGCGCAGGCTCCGGTTTGGATCACTTTCAGCTGTCAGGTGCTGCGGCCATTTGCAAGAGATTGCCGCCTTGCCCCGTGTAGATCAGCCCGCTAGGTTTTGTCCTGCTACGAAATCCCCGAAATCGGAAAGGCCACATCATGAAGATTTGGACCCTGCTTGCGGCCATTGTGCTCGGAACGGGCCTGGTTTTGGTATTTCTGCAACTGCATCCGCCAAAAACCTTGCGGATCGCGGCGGGACCGGCGGGCGGGGCCTATGACCAAGTGGCCAAGCGCTATGTCGAGGAGTTGGCGAGCGATGGCATCACGCTCGAAGTGATCGAGACCGCGGGGTCGGTCGAGAATGAGCAGCTGCTTGCAGAGCGTCAGGTCGATGCAGCCCTTTTGCAGGGGGGAATTTCGGTTACCGACCCGGAGGTTGAAGCCATTGGTGCGATCTTTTTCGAGCCGATGATCTTTCTGGCCCGCAGCGAATTGACCCTTCCGGGAAATCCAGCTCTGTGGCGCGGGTTGAAGATCAACGGGGGGCGTCCTGGCTCTGGAACTGCGGCGGCCTATGTCG
This sequence comes from Falsiruegeria mediterranea M17, assembly GCF_900302455.1. GTDB lineage: Bacteria > Pseudomonadota > Alphaproteobacteria > Rhodobacterales > Rhodobacteraceae > Falsiruegeria > Falsiruegeria mediterranea. Next base: position 25,113 of record NZ_ONZG01000001.1, on the reverse strand, counting down.
ATTTCCTGGCCGCGATTGAGCTTGACCTGTTGGCCAATCAGACCGTTGCCATCGGTTATGACGATGCCATCAGCGCGCTGATCGCGGATGAAATCGACGTGGCGGTCTTTGTCGCCCCGATTGATGCGCCTTATTTGCAGCGTGCCTATGGTCATCCGGACATTCAATTTGTGCCACTGGATCACAGCAACGCAATTGCCCGGCGTTTGGCCTATGCCACCACGGTTACGGTTCCCACCGGGGCGGTCTCGCTGGACCCCGTGATCCCGCCCGAACCGCAATCGATCCTCGCGCTCGAGGCGCGGCTGGCCATTACCCCGGACTTGCACCCGGCTTTGGTCAATCGCCTGACGATGGCTGCCAAGGCACTGCATGCCTCGCGTGATATCATCACCGACCCCGATGCCTTTCCGTCGATCGACGGCACTGATCTGCCGGTGAACAATGCGGCACGGCAATTGATCACCGAAGGGCCATCGACGTGGCACGACTGGCTACCATATTGGATGGCGGCGCAGGTGAACCGGACGTTGCTTCTGCTGCTGCCGATCCTGTTCATCGTGGTCCCAATGCTGCGTGCCTTGCCGGGGATTTACGCCTATATCATGGGCTGGAAGGTCTGGCAGCATTACCCCGACATTCGTGCCATCGAGGATGAGCTGGACGAGAACCCCTCGGCCGAGGATCTTGAGCGTATGGATGCGGAATTGGTCGAGCTGGATGATCGCCTGTCCAAGGTGCGTTTGCCTGCTGCCTATCGTCAGGCCGCTTATCACGCGCGGATGCATGTCGAACTGGTACGCAAGCGGATCGACGGTCTGCGCGCGGCTTAAGCCGTTGCCGGGCTTGAGCGGTGAAACATTTGGTCGTCGCCTGATTTGCATAGGTGATCTAGATGTGGCGCGAATTTCCTTACCGGATCTATATGTGGTGTAAGCCCTCTGATTTCTGTTTCAATCTCCTTCCCGCAACGTGATTGCACGTGGCTTGATCAGCCGCGCCGTTGTGGCCAGTCTCTAAGTTAAACCAGCAACGCAGAAACCGCAGCTAGAACAGATCGGAGGTCCCCAGATGGGATTTGCAATGAACGCCATCGAGTTTATGGCCTTTGGCTTTGTCAGTGTCATCGGAGTGGTGGCCTTGGGCGCGATCGTTCTGTTTTTTATCGACCGGTTCCAGACCCACGATGCCATCCGCCGAAACTATCCCGTCATCGGGCGCTTTCGAAAATTGTTCAGTGGGCTGGGAGAGTTCTTTCGCCAGTACTTCTTTGCTATGGACCGCGAAGAATTGCCGTTCAACCGGGCGCAGCGTGAATGGGTCAACCGCGCCGCCGAGGGCGAGGGGAACACGGTCGCCTTCGGCTCGACACGCAACTTGAGCGTGCCAGGTACGCCAATCTTTGTGAACGCACCTTTCCCGCCGCTTGGGGACCAGTTCACCAAATCCGAGCCGCTAAGGATCGGGCCGACCGCGCGAACGCCCTATGATGCGCCGTCATTCTTCAACATCTCGGGCATGAGCTATGGTGCGATTTCCAAACCAGCGGTGCAGGCGCTGAGCCGTGGCGCTAAAGAGGCGGGCGTTTGGCTCAACACTGGTGAGGGCGCGCTGAGCCCGTTTCATCTTGAGGGCGGTTGCGACATCGTTTTCCAGATAGGCACCGCGAAATACGGTGTCCGGGATGAACATGGCAACATGAGCGACGACAAGCTGCGCGAGGTGGCCGCTCACGAAACCGTACGCATGTTCGAGATCAAACTGGCCCAAGGCGCCAAGCCCGGCAAGGGCGGCATTCTACCTGGAGAGAAGATCACGGATGAGATCGCGGCGATCAGGGGTATCAAGAAAGGCCGCGACAGCCAATCTCCGAACCGGCACCGTGAAGCCGGCAACGTTGAAGAGTTGCTCAACATGATTGCTCACGTGCGTCAGGTCACCGGCAAACCGGTCGGGATCAAAACCGTGGTCGGATCTGAGCAGGTGTTTACCGAGCTCTTTGACGCCATCGTTGCGCGTGGCGACGATTGCGCGCCGGATTTCATCACTTTGGATGGGGGCGAAGGTGGAACCGGGGCGGCCCCCATGCCGCTGATCGACCTTGTTGGCATGTCCGTACGCGAGGCGTTGCCTGTGGTCGCTAACTTGCGTGACCAACATGGGCTAAAGGATCGGATCCGTCTGGTGTCCAGCGGCAAGCTGATCAACCCTGGCGATGTGGCCTGGGCACTGGCGGCTGGGGCGGATTTTGTGACTTCGGCGCGTGGGTTCATGTTCTCGCTCGGCTGCATCCAGGCGCTCAAGTGCAACAAGAACACCTGTCCAACGGGCATCACCACCCATGATCCACGGTTTCAAAAGGGGTTGGTGGTCGAGCACAAGTACAAGCGCGTCGCGCGCTATGCCCAGGAAATCCGGCATGAGGTGGAAACCATCTCTCATTCCGTGGGGGTTCCGGAACCCCGGCAACTGCGCCGTCGCCATGTCCGCATCATGATGGAGAACGGTCGTTCAATACCCATGAACGAAATCCTGCCAAGTTACAGTCCCGTCTCTGAATCGTGAGACAAGTTGGTTTGGCTCGAACGACCTGACCCTCTACCTGATAACAAACGATCAACAACCGGAGACCGAGATGGCCCACCGCTGGAAGAATGACCTGACCCAAGCCGACGTGACACCCGAGGCAGCGTATCTGAACCGCCGTCACTTTATGGCCGGATTGGCGGGCGTTGGCTTGGCGTCGATTGCAAAGCCTGCCTTGGCGGAAGGGCTGGAGCCCAACAGTTGGGAAGAAATCACCAGCTACAACAACTTCTACGAGTTCGGCACAGGCAAAGGCGATCCGGCAGAATACGCCCATCTGATGAAAACCGATCCTTGGACGATCAAGATCGACGGTATGGTCGACCGTCCCGGCGACTACGGCTTTGATCAGGTCATGTCCGAGATGACAGTCGAAGAGCGCATCTATCGCTTTCGCTGTGTCGAGGCGTGGTCGATGGTGATCCCGTGGAACGGGTTCGAGCTGGCCGATCTGCTGAACCTAGCCGGAGTTCAGGAAGGGGCAAAATATGTGGGCTTTGAAACCCTCTATCGTCCCGAAGAAATGCCCGGCACCCAATACCCCGTACTTGAATGGCCCTACAAAGAGGGGCTGCGCCTGGACGAGGCGATGCACCCGCTGACCATCATGGCGACGGGCATCTATGGCAAACCGATCCCGAACCAGAACGGCGCGCCGTTGCGGTTGGTGGTGCCGTGGAAGTACGGCTTCAAATCGATCAAGTCGATCGTGCGCATCACCCTGACGGATAAAGAGCCGCCCACCAGCTGGAACCAGGCCAACGGTCGCGAATATGGGTTCTACAGCAATGTGAACCCCGAGGTGTCGCATCCACGCTGGTCACAAGCCAGCGAGCGCAAGATCGGCGGTGGCCTGTTTGCCAAGCGCGTTCCAACGCTGATGTTCAACGGCTATGAAAACGAGGTCGCGGGCCTCTATGAAGGTATGGATCTCGCCAAGTTCTACTAAGCGAAAGCGGCAGAGGCAGAAACTATCGGAAAGCAGCACATGCCAGTTGTTGATCATCTGAATACGACTTTGAGAAAGCTTCCGAGCTGGGTGCTTTACGCTGTGGGTGCTGTTTATCCAGCCTGGCTGTTGTATCAGGGGCTCATCGGTGGATTGGGCGTGGACCCGGTCAAAGTGCTCGAACATGAAATGGGCGAGCGGGCGTTGCAGCTTTTGATCCTTGGGTTGGCGGTGACGCCGTTGCGCCGGTTCACTGGTCTAAACCTGATGAAATTTCGCCGTGCGATTGGAGTGCTGACGTTTTTCTATGTCCTGCTGCATCTGCTCGTGTGGCTTGTGCTGGATGTGCAGATCCTTAGCCAGGTTTGGGCCGATATTCTCAAACGCCCCTACATTACGATTGGCATGGTGGGCTTTGTCATTCTGCTGCCATTGGCGCTGACCTCGAACAATTGGTCGATTCGCAAGCTTGGGCCAAAGTGGCGCACGCTTCACAAGGGAGCTTATGTCGCGGCGGTCCTGGGAGGGGTCCACTACGTTATGGTTGCCAAGGGGTTTCAGCTTGAGCCGTTGATTTACTTGGCTTTCATTGTTGGACTGCTTGCCGTTCGTGCGATAGGAAGTGGTCGATCCCTTTTGCGTAAATCTGTGCACGGCTGACAAAGGTGCACGCAATCGATGAGTGCACGCCATGAAAGAAATCGCCGCCGTTGTCACCATGGTCAAAGATGACCACGATTTTCTGCGGCGATGGGTGAAATACTACGGCGACATCTTTGGGCGTGAGGCACTGTATGTCTTTGCCCACGGGGGCGAACCAGAAATTTCCGAGATTGCTGCAGGATGCAATGTGATGCGGCTCCCGCCCGGGTACGACCCAAAATGGGCCGGTCGCCGGGCGCGCCTGTTTGGGAACATGGCGCGCGCGCTGCAGAATTATTTTGATTTCGTGCTTGTCACGGATGTGGACGAATTCATTGTCGTTGACCCGGAAACCGGGTTCGATCTGCGCACCTTTCTGACCCGCAGGCGCACCGGCTCGGTGATTTCACCAATCGGCGTCGAGGTTGTTCATCGCCCACAAGAAGAACCCGAACCAATTGACACACATATTCTGGGTCCGCGCCGCTTCGTGCGGTTCAGTTCGTTCTATTGCAAACCCATCATTCTGGGGACACCGCAGGTGAGTTTTGCTCGTGGGCAACACTACTCGACACACCCTGAGTTGCGGATCTTTCAAAGGCTCTATCTGTTCCACATGAAGTTCTGTGATCGTCACGACAGTCAGGCCCTGCTCGAGAGCCGGGCACAAACGATCTCGACTGCTGGCTATGGGGAAGAAAGTGAGACCGAGCTGAGCACACGGTGGAACAAGCTTGACGGCAAGGAAGAGGCGTTTCTGGACCGGCTCGCCAACCTGCCCAAGATCGACGGTTGGGACTTTGGGCCTGAGATGACCCACATGCAGGACACATGGGGGCCCCGGGACAATGAGCTTTATCATTTTGAGAAGTTGATTGGGAAAGAGGTTCGCGAGGTACCGGCGCGGTTTTTTGGAATCGTCTGAGGGGGGTGCTGGGAAACCCTGGGGCGGGATCTTGTTTGCGCCCGACTCGATGGTTTGATTCATGCTTTGTGTTGTGTTTGTTGTTTGGTCTTTCACAAGATGTAGGATTTGTTTGGATTGATTTGGATTGGTTTGTGTTTGTGTTTGGGGTTTTGTTTGAGTTTGGTTTGGTTGTGGTGGTGCGTGGGTTTATTCTAAGGTGTTGATTGCATTGAGTTTTTCATCTTTTTTGTGATTTTTGTGATTTTTGTGAATTTTTGGGTTGCGGGTGTTTGGTGTTGGGACTAGAACCCCCTTCACCGGCGGCGCTGAGGCGCTACGGGGCGGACGGAACGGACTGGACGGAAGGTTCAGGAAGGGAAGTTCGGAGAGAATTCGAGGCAGTATTGACGCGGTTTGCGCCAAGTAAGATTGGCGCTTCGTGTTGGTTTTTGTCTCTGGGGCTTAGGTTCCGACGCTGTTTGACAATAGAATACACTGAAGAGATATGTGGGCGGTTTGGTTCATTTCGATGGATCAACGTCTGTATATCAACGCTCTTAGGCTTCGGCCGATGATGGAGTGTCAGCTTCACTGTTTGTACGGCTTTCGCTACTTTGTAGCTGAAGCACACAAACAGAGAAAACTCATGTTGGTTTCAGTAATGCCAATATGGGTGATGTGCAGAGGTTCGAACGTCAAGGATAAGCATGTAAGTGCTTTTCAACTTGAGAGTTTGATCCTGGCTCAGAACGAACGCTGGCGGCAGGCCTAACACATGCAAGTCGAGCGCGCCCTTCGGGGTGAGCGGCGGACGGGTTAGTAACGCGTGGGAATATACCCAAAGGTAGGGAATAGCCTCTGGAAACGGAGAGTAATACCCTATGGGCCCTTCGGGGGAAAAATTTATCGCCTTTGGATTCGCCCGCGTTAGATTAGGTAGTTGGTGGGGTAATGGCCTACCAAGCCTACGATCTATAGCTGGTTTTAGAGGATGATCAGCAACACTGGGACTGAGACACAGCCCAGACTCCTACGGGAGGCAGCAGTGGGGAATCTTGGACAATGGGCGCAAGCCTGATCCAGCCATGCCGCGTGAGTGATGAAGGCCTTAGGGTCGTAAAGCTCTTTCGCCAGGGATGATAATGACAGTACCTGGTAAAGAAACCCCGGCTAACTCCGTGCCAGCAGCCGCGGTAATACGGAGGGGGTTAGCGTTGTTCGGAATTACTGGGCGTAAAGCGCGCGTAGGCGGATCAGAAAGTTGGGGGTGAAATCCCGGGGCTCAACCCCGGAACTGCCTCCAAAACTCCTGGTCTTGAGTTCGAGAGAGGTGAGTGGAATTCCGAGTGTAGAGGTGAAATTCGTAGATATTCGGAGGAACACCAGTGGCGAAGGCGGCTCACTGGCTCGATACTGACGCTGAGGTGCGAAAGTGTGGGGAGCAAACAGGATTAGATACCCTGGTAGTCCACACCGTAAACGATGAATGCCAGTCGTCAGCAAGCATGCTTGTTGGTGACACACCTAACGGATTAAGCATTCCGCCTGGGGAGTACGGTCGCAAGATTAAAACTCAAAGGAATTGACGGGGGCCCGCACAAGCGGTGGAGCATGTGGTTTAATTCGAAGCAACGCGCAGAACCTTACCAACCCTTGACATCCTAGGACAACTCCAGAGATGGAGCCTTCCTTCGGGACCTAGTGACAGGTGCTGCATGGCTGTCGTCAGCTCGTGTCGTGAGATGTTCGGTTAAGTCCGGCAACGAGCGCAACCCACATCCTTAGTTGCCAGCAGTTCGGCTGGGCACTCTAGGGAAACTGCCCGTGATAAGCGGGAGGAAGGTGTGGATGACGTCAAGTCCTCATGGCCCTTACGGGTTGGGCTACACACGTGCTACAATGGCAACTACAGTGGGTTAATCCCCAAAAGTTGTCTCAGTTCGGATTGGGGTCTGCAACTCGACCCCATGAAGTCGGAATCGCTAGTAATCGCGTAACAGCATGACGCGGTGAATACGTTCCCGGGCCTTGTACACACCGCCCGTCACACCATGGGAGTTGGGTTTACCCGAAGGCCGTGCGCCAACCTTTCGAGGGGGCAGCGGACCACGGTGAGCTCAGCGACTGGGGTGAAGTCGTAACAAGGTAGCCGTAGGGGAACCTGCGGCTGGATCACCTCCTTTCTAAGGATGTTTCTAGTCATCATAGAGTTCGCTCTTGATCGTGAAACACTTAGCAATGATCAGCAATCAAAGCTGGTCGCATCAATCGGACCAGGCCGTCCTCATATCTCTTCAGTCACCGAGCCCTGAATGCAGGGTTCTTCAAGGGGCCTTAGCTCAGCTGGGAGAGCGCCTGATTTGCATTCAGGAGGTCAGGAGTTCGATCCTCCTAGGCTCCACCAGATATACGGCCCTGGATAACCACGAGGGGCTAAACGCCGATTTTGCAAAGCAAAATCAGCTGGGTCGGTAGCTCAGGTGGTTAGAGCGCACGCCTGATAAGCGTGAGGTCGGAGGTTCAAGTCCTCCTCGACCCACCATATCCCTTCGATTTGATCGTTAAGCACCGTTTTTGGTTTTTAACCGTCCAATCGGACGTCGCTTCTTCGGAAGCATTGACATCGTTTAGAGAGAAATCAATCAACACTGTTTGATCGCGCCGAGTGTGGCGTGGATCTCAGTTCGGTTCCATTCTCGTGCTCAAGTAGCCGCAAGGCGGTAGCACACTAAGAGAGTGGAAGGCATTTGACACGAGTGTTTCCTCGCTCCGTCTTATGTATCCCGGCTGAAACGAACAGAGTTGTCCAAGTCAAGTACACTAACCCGAGTGTTCCGCACGGAACACTCAATGTCCGCTTCACCGACATGAAGCGGGCGGGAAAGTATGCTTTTGGTTCAGGAAGATAAGCTGCAGTTACTTACCAGCTACTGCGGTCGAAAGACGTCAGTTTTTCTCTTTCTGGATCAAATCAAGCGCGAGAAGGGCGTTTGGTGAATGCCTTGGCAGTAAGAGGCGATGAAAGACGTGATACTCTGCGATAAGCCATGGGGAGCTGAGAATAAGCTTTGATCCATGGATCTCTGAATGGGGGAACCCACCTGAAAGTTCATTATTATTACTTCGGTAGTTAATAATGTTCTTAACCAGGTACTTAAGACCTGAATACATAGGGTTTTAAGAGCAAACCCGGGGAACTGAAACATCTAAGTACCCGGAGGAAAGGAAATCAATTGATACTCCCCTAGTAGCGGCGAGCGAACGGGGACCAGCCGAGCCGGATGAGTGATTGGAACATGTTGGGAAGCATGGCCATAGCGGGTGACAGCCCCGTACAAGAAGCTCTGATGGACGTATTAAGTAGGGCGGAACACGTGAAATTCTGTCTGAAGATCGGAGGACCACCTTCGAAGGCTAAGTACTCCTTACTGACCGATAGTGAACCAGTACCGTGAGGGAAAGGTGAAAAGCACCCCGACGAGGGGAGTGAAACAGTACCTGAAACCGAACGCCTACAATCAGTCGGAGGCTCCTTGCGAGCTGACGGCGTACCTTTTGTATAATGGGTCATCGACTTGGTCTCACGTGCAAGCTTAAGCCGTTAGGTGTAGGCGCAGCGAAAGCGAGTCTTAATAGGGCGTCGAGTTCGTGGGATCAGACCCGAAACCGAGTGATCTAGGCATGACCAGGCTGAAGGTAAGGTAACACTTACTGGAGGGCCGAACCCACACCTGTTGAAAAAGGTCGGGATGAGTTGTGCCTAGGGGTGAAAGGCCAATCAAACTCGGAGATAGCTGGTTCTCTGCGAAATCTATTTAGGTAGAGCGTCATCCGAATACCCCGGGGGGTAGAGCACTGGATGGGTAATGGGGCCCCACAGGCTTACTGATCCTAACCAAACTCCGAATACCCGGGAGTACTAGATGGCAGACACACTGCGGATGCTAACGTCCGTAGTGGAGAGGGAAACAACCCTGACCTACAGCTAAGGCCCCCAATTCATGGCTAAGTGGGAAAGCAGGTGGGATGTCCAAAACAACCAGGAGGTTGGCTTAGAAGCAGCCATCCTTTAAAGATAGCGTAACAGCTCACTGGTCTAATTAAGACGTCCTGCGGCGAAGATGTAACGGGGCTCAAGCCATGAGCCGAAGCTTAGGATGCCGTAAGGCATGGTAGCAGAGCGTAGTGTGACATAGTTCCATGCGTCTTTAACCTTCTTCGGAAGGTGTTGGACGCAAGGAGCTTTCGATGAAGCGGGCGCGTGAGCGATCCCGTGGAGAGATCACTAGTGAGAATGATGACATGAGTAGCGACAAAGAGTGTGAGAGACACTCTCGCCGAAAGTCCAAGGGTTCCTGCTTAAAGCTAATCTGAGCAGGGTAAGCCGACCCCTAAGGCGAGGCCGAAAGGCGTAGTCGATGGGAACCAGGTTAATATTCCTGGGCCAGGAAGAGGTGACGGATCTCGAAGGTAGTTCATCCTTATCGGATTGAATGGGCTGCTGAGAGGTCCCTGGAAATAGCCCTTCCATGAGATCGTACCCTAAACCGACACAGGTGGACTGGTAGAGAATACCAAGGCGCTTGAGAGAACGATGTTGAAGGAACTCGGCAAAATACCTCCGTAAGTTCGCGAGAAGGAGGCCCGGTTCCTAGGCAACTAGGGGCTGGGGGCACAAACCAGGGGGTGGCGACTGTTTATTAAAAACACAGGGCTCTGCGAAGTCGCAAGACGACGTATAGGGTCTGACGCCTGCCCGGTGCCTGAAGGTTAAAAGGAGGGGTGAGAGCTCTGAATTGAAGCCCAGGTAAACGGCGGCCGTAACTATAACGGTCCTAAGGTAGCGAAATTCCTTGTCGGGTAAGTTCCGACCTGCACGAATGGCGTAACGACTTCCCCGCTGTCTCCAACATCGACTCAGCGAAATTGAATTGCCTGTCAAGATGCAGGCTTCCCGCGGTTAGACGGAAAGACCCCGTGCACCTTTACTACAGCTTCACATTGGCATCAGGCACAACATGTGCAGAATAGGTGGTAGGCTTTGAAGCAGGGACGCCAGTTCCTGTGGAGCCTCCTTTGAGATACCACCCTTGTTCTGCTTGATGTCTAACCGCGGTCCGTTATCCGGATCCGGGACCCTGTGTGGCGGGTAGTTTGACTGGGGCGGTCGCCTCCTAAAGCGTAACGGAGGCGCGCGAAGGTTGGCTCAGAGCGGTCGGAAATCGCTCGTTGAGTGCAATGGCAGAAGCCAGCCTGACTGCAAGACTGACAAGTCGAGCAGAGTCGAAAGACGGCCATAGTGATCCGGTGGTCCCGAGTGGAAGGGCCATCGCTCAACGGATAAAAGGTACGCCGGGGATAACAGGCTGATACTGCCCAAGAGTCCATATCGACGGCAGTGTTTGGCACCTCGATGTCGGCTCATCTCATCCTGGGGCTGGAGCAGGTCCCAAGGGTACGGCTGTTCGCCGTTTAAAGAGGTACGTGAGCTGGGTTTAGAACGTCGTGAGACAGTTCGGTCCCTATCTGCCGTGGGTGTAGGATACTTGAGAGGAGTTGCCCCTAGTACGAGAGGACCGGGGTGAACGATCCACTGGTGGACCTGTTGTTGCGCCAGCAGCAGTGCAGGGTAGCTATGATCGGACAGGATAACCGCTGAAGGCATCTAAGCGGGAAGCCCCCCTCAAAACAAGGTATCCCTGAGGACCGTGGTAGACCACCACGTCGATAGGCCGGAGATGTAAGCATGGTAACATGTTCAGTTGACCGGTACTAATTGTCCGATAGGCTTGATTTGATCCAGTAAAAGAAAAACTGGAACCAAAACAAAAGCATACAACCCCTACAAAACACAAAACTTGGACAGCCCGAGACATTCCAACATGTGTCTCTGTTGATTGATCTTCTTCGATGAACTGGAACAGCCAGCCTGACATAACTCAGGTGCGGCAACCGGTATTTGCTGCGCAAATGCCCTGCCTGCCGCCAAATCCAGTCATCGAAGATAAATGGATTTTTCTTGGTTTGGTGGTCATAGCGCAAGTGAAACACCCGGTCCCATCCCGAACCCGGAAGTTAAGCACTGCTGCGGCAATGGTACTGCGTCTCAAGGCGTGGGAGAGTAGCTCACCGCCAAACCTAGTAAAATCCAATACTCTAATACGATCAAAAATACCCAGACCAGCACAACACGCTAGGTCAACTGTCGCGGGATGGAGCAGCCCGGTAGCTCGTCAGGCTCATAACCTGAAGGTCGTAGGTTCAAATCCTACTCCCGCAACCAAAAACAGCCAATAAATCAAACGCTTAGAACCCTAGTAAAACACTGGGGTACTACGCGTGCGGTTTTACCTCAACGCCACCTCAACGTTTGATGAGTCGTGTGGAAATACCGCATCGAATCAATGCCGTGGAAGTTGTCCCGAACGATTGATTCCTGCCACGCCAGGTCACCGCAGTGGCTTCAAAACTCCAATTGCCCTTTAACCCTTCTCAGACAGCACCCCCACATGCGCTACGAGTCTGTGATCGGAGTCGAACAGCGGACATTCGCCAGGATCATTCGCAGCTGCAGAGAAGCGGGGCTTTGCACACCTTCGCAGCCTTTGACCCAATTGGTGTTTCCGGCCCACATCAGCGGAGGGGTTCATTTGGTCCAGGAGCGGCCAGACGGCGGCGCCAGCAGCCACGGTGCCCGCTCCTGCCGTGGCGTAGAAGATAAAATTCCGGCGTGTTGTGTCCTCGGACATGGTGCTTATGTCGCGATTTCTATGTGGCGAGAGCGCAGGAGGGGCAACGACGCACGTGTAATGTTTGGTAAGCAAGGCCCGCTTTCGCGGCCGCGCAGGAGTGCGATCTCGTTCGACTAGCGATGAGGCGCAGCACCCCTGGCCAACATCAGATGATGTTCCTGATGATGCGCACCAATCGCCATCAGACCAAAGAAGCCAAGCCCTTGGATCTGCGCGGCATCGCCATCGACAGTGAGATTGACACGGTCATCGAACTCCTCGGTTGAAACGTCCCAGCCGGTCTCAGTTGCCAGGAAAGGTGCGTGCGCAGGCACCATGGACCGAACGGCTTCAAGTACGCGCGGAGTTCCGCGTATTTCGAAGCGAGCACCCTCGGGACGGGGCACGGAAATGACCTCGGCCTTGGTCGTCAAAAGATCCATGTCGACAAGATGTCGTCTGAGACTGGCAATATCGACCGAGTCCCAAACCGTTTCGGGGTCTTCTCTGAGGATCATCACGATCTCGGCCAAGGCGGCAAACCCGGATTGACCGGTTTCCTGCGGTCCGCCCATCGCATGTCCTGTGCCGCCATGGCTATGTTGCGCGGATACCTGGCCCGCAAGTGAGAGGGACAGTAGGATGAGGACAAAGCGCATGATCGGATCCTTTGTGCAGATGCATTTTACGAGATCTAGCAGAGGCGCCTGCAGTCAGATATGATTTCAATCATATGCTACCTGATCCATACAATCGTCTGCCGGATATCGCACTGCATCGCGTGAGCGCTGCGTCGCGCGAGACTCTGTTCCTGCAAGGATCGGTCACAAAGGGTCTCTACGTTGTGCTGGCCGGGCGTGTGCATCTTGAACGAATGGGGCCGAACGGCGAGCGTTTCGTCATTCACCGCGCGACCGCAGGCACGAGTTTCGCCGAGGCGTCTATCTTCTCGGACAGGTACCATTGTGACGCGGTCGTCATCGAGGCAGGCGACCTCATTCGGATCGACAAAGCAGCAGTCTTGGCGGCATTTGCGGACGCCGATTTTGCACTGTCCTACGGGCGCCGGGCGTCGCGGCAGATACAGGCCCAGAGGCAACTCCTCGAAATCGTCGGGATCCGGCGCGCCGAGGACCGGGTGTTGGCTGGTCTTGTGGCCGGTTTGCTCGACAGTACTGTTGTAGACTTCGCGGCGTTATTGCAGCTCAGCCCTGAAGCGGCCTACCGCGCCCTTCGTGCGCTCGTGGAGGCAGGACAGGTCATCAACCCGTCACGCGGCGAATATCGGCTCCGGGCCGCCACCTAGCTGTGGCTGGCAAAGACGGAGGTCGCGCCGTCGGATCCCACAAGCAAGGTATCAAAAATGTCACCGGCCCCGGCCCCCCCCATGCCGGGCGAACTCATCGGCATACCTGGGACGGTTAAACCGCGCGCCACCGGTTGTTCTGCCAGCAGCCGCTTGATGTCCGAGGCAGGCACGTGGCCCTCAATGAAATAGTCGCCCACGACTGCAGTGTGACATCCAGCGAGTTCCGGTGCGATTTGTAGCCGGTCTTTGAACGCATAAAGCGCATCCTGATCGATATCCTGGGCCTCGACTGCGAACCCTGCCTGCCGAACATGTTCAACCCAGGCGGTGCAGCACCCACATGTCGGGGATTTCAAAACCTTGATGACCGGGACCGCGTCTGCGAAGATGGGGCGCGCCAGTGCCGCTGCGGTACCGGACATCAGAAAAACTCGTCTGTTCATGCGTCAATCCTTTTCAGTGTTGGTCGGAATAATAGCCTCGCCGGACTTGTCGTCGAGAGTGTTCTCTTCATGCAAAGTCCTTTGCCCGGATATGTCGAGATCTTGCGCATGCGTCTCGTCGAGACAATTGGTCTCCAATTGCAAGGTGACCATGTGAAAGCCGTGCTCGTGGGTCAAGCGGTTGTACGCGTTTTCGAGAACTCCGGAAGCATCCGCGGGATCGGCATGGCGCAGGTGGGCCGAAAATGCGTGTTTTCCGCTTGTTAGGGTCCAGGCATGTACGTGGTGGACATCGAGGACGTGCTCCTGTTCGCGAAGATCTGCGATGACTGCTGGAAGATCTGTATCTTCCGGCGTCCCTTCCATGAGGATGTGAACCGCTTCGCGGATCACGCCGATGGAGGCCCAGAGGAGCACGACGCCGAACGCAGCTCCGAGGATCGGGTCGATTGCGAGAAAGCCGGTGAACTTGATGACCAAGGCGGTCACGATGATCAGAAGGCTACCGACGAAGGTCTGGATGATATGCCAGAGCGCGCCACGGGCGTTCAGATCGTCTTTGCTTGATTGCCACATAAGGCCGAGCGAGATGACCTCGGTGACCAATCCACCGAAGGCCACCCAGAGCATGGGACCCGTCGGCAGATGGATCGGATTGCCGAGCCGCATGACGCCCATCCAGATCACAAGAAGGGCCATGCCCAACAGAAAGCCGCCATTGACGAGCGCACCGATGATCTCGGCGCGATACCAGCCAAAGCTGCGTTCCGGATCAGCAGGCCTGCGAGCGATACGCTGCGCGACAATGGCTACGAGAACCCCACCGACCGCCGAAAGTGTGTGAAATGCATCGGACAGGACAGCAATCGAACCCGTCCATAGGCCAACCATCAGTTCGATGACGAAATAGATACCCGTCAGCCAGGCGGAGATGAACAGCGCCTTGCCTGACGTGGGCATGTGTCCGGTGTGAGAATGGGATGCCATGTCAGCTTTCTTTCCTTGTAGGGCGGCGTTCGCGCCAAATCGCGACAAGCAGGGACAATGCGGTAAAGCCGCCGAGCGCGACTGCCGTCCAGGTGGCGGTGCGGGCATCCCCGTTCATGGCCTCGCTGCCGAGATGCGCGAGAAAAAAACTCGCCGGGATGATTCCGGCCAGGGTCGCAAGCGCGAAGCGCCACAGATGCAGTTTACTCAGCCCGGCCGCATAGCTGATCATGTCGAAGGACAGAAACGGCAACAGCCGGCTTCCGAAAACCAGAAAAGACAGGGTGTTCTGCGACCCGAGAAAGTGCGGGCCTGTCTTTTGGCCAAAGTGGCGTTCGACAAAGGGGCGACCAAGCCCGCGTGCCAACAAAAAGGCGGCGAGTGCCCCCAGTTCCGCTCCGAGAACGACAAGTAGCGTCCCGAACGTGTGACCATAGGCGGCGCCAGCAGCGAGCGCGATCGGGGCGGAGGGCAACGGACTTGCAACGATTGCCGCCGTCATGAGAGCGACCACAAGTACGGGCCCCATAAGTCCCGCGGCATCGATCCAGCGGTCAAGGTCCTCACGTTCGGGGAGATTGATGTCGAAGCCCAGAACATCCGGCAATGCTTGAACGGAAATCGCGAGCACCAGAAGGAGCAGAAGGGCAAGACGGGACATCATGGCCAACCCCACGGCTGCCTGGCGACCTGGTCAGAGTTTTGTTGTATCGCACGTATCATGAGGCGTGACATAGGGATTCCAGTCGCTGGAAGGTCAAGGGCCAACATCGCGTTGATACATTTTGCGACAAAGGAAGTTCGGGTCATTTGGGAAAGATCAATCTATTCTGCGCGTTATGACATGCCGAATAAAAACCAGAGATCGTAGGCGCTCGCAGAGCCTGCAACGCGCGAATACATGGATCGGACTCCTTGGATTGGTGATCGCGGCGATTGGCTTCGTGCTGCCGCAACCCGTAACGGCTGAGATGCGTGCTGCGCTTATTGATCAAGTAGAGGACATTGATCTGCCGTCGCCGCCAGGAGCGCATGAGCCGTCTCTTACGAGCCACAATGGCGTACTCTACACGAGCTGGATCGAACACGAAGGGGATCGAACCAAAGTCATGATGGGCCTCCGGTCCGCTCAGGGCTGGTCCGAACCGCGCCTTGTGCATCAAGGGTCCGATCTCTTCGTGAACTGGGCCGACTTTCCCGGCATTGCCGTCTTCGACGATGGCGCGATCGCGGTTCACTGGCTTCGCGAAATTGGCCCGTCGAGTTTTGACTATCAAGTCGAGGTCGCGTTGTCGCGCGATGGCGGCACGTCCTGGAGCAAACCGCTGATCCCCCATGAAGACAGGTCTTTCGCGCAGCACGGGTTCGTGTCGATGCTGCCTGCGGGTGCGGATGGTCTGGCCGTCATCTGGCTCGATGG
This sequence comes from Falsiruegeria mediterranea M17, assembly GCF_900302455.1. Taxonomy (GTDB): domain Bacteria; phylum Pseudomonadota; class Alphaproteobacteria; order Rhodobacterales; family Rhodobacteraceae; genus Falsiruegeria; species Falsiruegeria mediterranea. Next base: position 9,139 of record NZ_ONZG01000001.1, on the reverse strand, counting down.
ACGGGCCTATGGGGCCGATCGCAGTGAAGCGTTCACAGTGCCTGACGCCATGCAGTTGCGGGCAACGACGCTGACAAGCGACGGCTCTCTCGGCCGCGACGTTGCCCTCGATGTGCAGACCTGCTCCTGCTGCCAGACAAATCTCGCCGCGACCGGAAATGGCACCATACTCGCCGCTTACCGAGACCGGACGGATGGAGAGATCCGGGATATCTCCGTCGCGCGGCTGACGGTCGATGGATGGCAAAGGCCCGTGACGGTTCACCATGATGGGTGGGAGTTGGCGGGATGCCCGGTCAATGGTCCGGCAATTGCTGCCGACGGCGATCACGTGGCCGTCGCATGGTTTACAGGGGCAAACGACCTTGCGGCGGTCAAGGTGGCCTTTTCCGGCGACGCGGGCCGCAGCTTCGGCGCGCCGGTCCGGGTCGATCTCGGCAATCCAATGGGCCGGGTCGATGTCGAACTGCTTGAGGACGGGACCGCGTTGGTGTCCTGGGTCGAATGGACCGACGGGAAGGAAGTGCTCATGCTGTGCCGGGCGGAAAAGGAGAGCGGATGTGTGGCGCAGGAGATGCTGGCGACAAATTCGGCAGGTGCGTCCGTGAACTTTCCAACCATGGCTCGACTGGGCCGCGACATCTTCATCGCCTGGACCCAGCCTGACGGGACGGGCGACCGCATTGCCATGCGCCGGATCAGACTGACGGAGATCGACTGATCATGTCCGCCCCGCCACATATCCTGGTGGTCGATGACCATGCCGAAATACGGCAATCGGTCACGCGCTATCTGCAGAAAAATGGGATGCAGGCCACCGGTGCGGGCAACACGTCCGAAATGGATGACCATCTGGGCAAGGAAAATGTCGATCTGATCGTGCTGGATATCATGATGCCCGGAGAAGACGGTCTAGCTGCCTGCGCAAGGTTGCGCCGCGAACATCGGATGACCCCTATACTCATGCTCACCGCTCTCGGCGAAGATGACGATCGCATTCGTGGGCTCGAGACGGGAGCAGATGACTATCTCCCAAAACCTTTCAATCCGCGCGAGCTTCTGGCCAGGATCAATGCCATTCTGCGCCGTGCAGGCGAGACGTCCTCGCCACACGGCGGCACGCTTGCAGGAAAACGCGCGAAATTCGCCGGTGTCACGTTTGACCATGATGCCAGTCAGGTGTCCAAGCAGGACGGCACAGCAAACACGGTGACAACTGCAGAAGCGAAGCTGCTGTCGGTCTTTCTGGAACGTCCACGCGAGGTCATCAGTCGGGATGAACTGCTCGAGTTGAGCGCCGGGCGCATCGCCGGGCCTTTTGATCGGACGATAGACAACCAAGTCTCGAGACTGCGCAGGAAGATCGAACCGGATGTCTTGCGGCCGCGGATCATCACGACCGTGCGCAATGGCGGCTATTGTCTGAATTGCGACGTGGATCTCGAGACTTGATGCGCATGGGATTTCGCACACAGATCGCCATCCTCGTTGTGTCGGTCCTATTCGTCGCGCAGGTCGTCGGGTTTTGGCTATTCGTGGATGAACGGTCTCTGGCAGTGCAGGCCGCCATCGGGAGCGAGGCGGCGGGGCGTGCAGCCAATGTTGCCCGCCTCATCGAAGCCGCGCCGCCCGATTTGCGCGATGAGATCGTCGCGGCGGCGACCTCGCCCCTGGTGCGCTTCGAGCTTGGTGATGGGCCTTCGGTCACCCATACGCATCATGATGAGAACGGTGCCGTGGAGGCTCGAATTCGCGCGCTCTTGAACGATGGTTACAGTCGGGACATCCGAGTTGAAGTCCATGAAATCGAACAGGGTCTTCTCCCGTTGCCGAATCTATCGCCAGAAATGGCCGAGATGCACGCCGAAATGATGCAAGGACGTTTGGCGGCCATTGAAATGGAGGTATCGATCGCAATCGCGGGTGGCCGCTGGTTGAACGTCGCAACAAGGTTCGAGCGTCCGCCGATCCAGTGGTCCTGGGCGTCCACGCTGTCATTTGTGCTGACGTCGGTGGTGCTGCTCCTGGCCGTATTCTGGTTTGTTCTGACGCGCTTGACGCGTCCTTTGAACGAACTCGCGGCGTCTGCGGAGGAATTCGGTCGGGGGGGAGGAGAGGGGCCGATTACGCCTGTCGGTCCGACAGAAGTTCGGGATTTGACGATCGCCTTCAACGACATGCAGGCGCGCCTTGCGCGTTTTGTCACGGACCGCACCCAAATGCTTGCGGCACTTGCACATGACTTGCGTACGCCCCTGACAGCGCTGCGGGTCCGGGCCGAGATGGTGGACGATCCCGAGACCAAAGATGGCATAGCGACATCGCTCGAGGAAATGCAGGAGATGGTCGAAGCCACATTGGCCTACGCACGCGGCGTGGGTCAGGGCGAAGAGTTACAGCGCCTCGACGTGGCGGAATATCTGTCTGAACTCCACAAGGATACACAGGGCGAACTCGATCTGCAAATGGGACCCGAGGCGGTGGTCCAGATCAAGCCTTTGGCCATGCGGCGCGCACTGCGCAACCTGATCGAAAATGCCCAACGTTACGGGCGCAGCCCTGTCCTTTCTTGGGATGCGTCTGATGCTGGTGTCGAAGTACGGATCGACGATTGCGGACCCGGGATCCCTGAAGATCGCATCAGAGACGTGTTCCAGCCCTATCAACGGATCGAACAGTCCCGATCTCTTGAAACAGGCGGCCATGGACTGGGGCTCTCTATCGCGCGCAGTATCGTTCTGGAGCATGGCGGTGCCATAGACTTGTCGAACCGCGATGAGGGTGGGTTGCGCGCGCGCGTGGTGCTGCCTCTGACCGGCACGTCCGACGTCGGCGAGCGCTTGGATCGGGGATATCACGACCTATTGGAGGTGCCAGGACACGGAACCTGACCGGCTTTCCAGCTGCTGCGTTGATACATATCATTACAAAAAACCAAAGCGCCAAACGTTCCTGAAATCTTCCATGTCCGCTAGAAAACAAGGCAATCGACATGGAATGAGGCAGAACCATGCAATCAAGAAACCGATTCCTGATGTCCAGACGCGCGTTCGCGGGCAGTTTGGGTACAACACTCCTATTTGCGCCGTCCGTTGTTACTTCTGAGACCACTGAGCCTGTTCGACGGAACGTTTCGTCCTTTCGTACCCACGCTTGGGAAGACCATTTCGACACTCTCGGGGTTGGGCTGATCATCTCGGATACGTCATCCAAGGTCATCCAGCATTGGACCGCTGAGGGAGAGATGCGTCTCTACCCGACGTCTGTTCCTATCTCGGAAGAATTGACCCGGCGCGGCTACACAGAAGTTGTCGAGAAGCGAAAGAACCCGAGTTGGGCGCCGACGCCATCCATGCGCGAACGCAACCCTGAATGGCCACTGCGCATTCCGGGCGGTGATCCAGCCAATCCGCTCGGCACGCGGGCCCTTTATCTTTCTTGGCAGTATTACCGGATCCACGGCACGCAAGACACGCGCAAGATCGGTCGTCGCTCATCGAATGGCTGCATCGGTCTTTACAATGAACACATTGAAGAGGTGTTCGATCGCGTCCCGGTCGGCACACAGGTCAAGCTGATCTGATGGGACGATACACTCTCATCGCGGTTGCTCTGGCAGCATTGCTGGGCTTGGGCTTTTGGTGGTCGGGACAAGGTGATGTGCCGGATGTTGCGGTTGCCACGCAAAGAAGTGGTCCAGCAATGGTCGATGTCGCAGTGCCGGAGACGCTTTCAGCAAACGCAGAAATCGGCAAAATGGCCTTCGAGGTAAAATGCGCGGCCTGTCATGGCGCGAATGCGGCCGGACAGGATGGAGTCGCACCTCCCCTCGTGCACAAGATTTACGAACCGAGCCACCATGGCGACGCGGCCTTTCTTCTGGCGGCCAAGAATGGTGTCCGGGCACACCATTGGCGTTTTGGCAACATGCCGCCTGTCGAAGGCGTGACCGATGGCGATGTGAAGATGATCGTGGCTTACGTCCGCGAATTGCAGAGAGCGAACGGGATCAATTGAATGAGTTGGACTTCCGTATCACTCGTGCTGACAACATCGGTCGTCGCCTTTGCAGCCGCAGGGTGCACGCCGATGGGGCGAGGCCCGCACCATCAATACGGACCCAACCATGACAGAGGTTCCCACTATGGATACGGCTCGCAATGCGCGGAATACTCAGGTGACTTTGGGCACCGCGGCGCAGGCCGAAACCCCGCACCGGGACCGGGGGCCGGAAGCCATCCGTGTTGGGAAGAAACATAATCCAAGGTTGGAGCCAGAAAACTTTTTGAAACAAGGAGAATCCGATGCGCCTTAGACTTGTAATAGCTGCGTTTTCGCTAACAACACTTGGTTTCGCCGCCTTTGCTCATTCTGGCGCGACCGGTGTGATGAAGGAGCGGATGGATGCAATGGGCGAAATGGGCGACGCCATGAAACGCCTCACTCCCATTATGCGTGGCCAGACCGCGTATGACCCAGACGTTGTGCGAGACACGGCTGACAAGATGATCGGTCACGCCGGCACCCAGATGACCGAGCTGTTCCCGGAAGGTTCAAATGGAGCCCCGTCGGAGGCGCTTGACGCGATCTGGGAGGATTGGGAAGAGTTTGCTTCTCTGGCTGAAGCCCTGCGCACCAGTGCAGAGGGCATGAAGCTGGCTGCAGACAATGGCCTTGCCGGCCCCGGAGACATGCCCGGCGGCGGCATGATGGGGACCGGTCAGACCATGATGGGCGGCGGCCAGGGTGTGATGGGATCGGGTCAAGGCATGATGGGGGGCAAACCAGGAAAGATGATGACTACCGAAATGCTAGCGGAGATGCCGGTAAATGCCGGGTTCATGGCCGTGACGCAGACGTGTTCGGCCTGTCATCAGAAGTTCCGGGCCGAGGATAATTGACGCGTGCGGTTGCTGTTCCGAGGACTCTTGCTGGCTGCGACTGTTGGCGTGACGGGCGCTGTTGCCCTCGTCGCCTGGCCAATCGGGATCGAGCCGCCCGGCACACTCGAGATCCTCGAAGGCAACGTGGATCGCGGGGCCTATCTGGCGCGCGCTTCAGGATGCATTGCGTGCCATAGTAATTTCGAAGTAGGAGGCGCACCGCTGGCCGGGGGCGCGCCGCTTGAGACAGACTTCGGAACCTTCTACCCGCCAAACCTGACAACCGATCCCGATCACGGGATGGGAGCTTGGACGATCTCCGACTTTGCGCGCGCTGTCCGGCAGGGCATTTCGCCAGAGGGCGAGCCGTACTACCCCACTTTCACTTTTCCGTTCTACGCGCGGTTCTCGGATCAGGACATCGCCGATCTCTGGGCGGCTTTTCAGACCGTTCCTGCGGTTCCAGAGCCGTCACCAGCGCACGAGGCCAGTTTCCCATTTGATCAACGCTGGGGGCTGAAGCTTTGGCGGGCGGCCTATTTGTCGGAGCCGGACACCGATGCGGTTGAAGAACGCAGCGATGCCTGGAACCGCGGCAAATGGCTGGTGAGGGGGGCTGCGCATTGCGGCGCTTGTCACACGGACCGAAACTTTGCCGGGGCCCGGATCACGGACCGGATCTTCGCCGGAAACGACAGCCTGCCTGGCGGCAAAAGCGCGCCCTCGATCCTGCCCACCGATTTGCAGGCCGCTGGTTGGGACGCGGACAGCTTGGCCTATGCCTTGCGCACCGGGATCACGCCAGAGGGTGATGTGTTCGGTGGGAGTATGGCGGAAGTCGTGAACGATGGAACGGCGTTTTTGAGCGATGCTGACCTTGCCGCCATGGCAACCTACATCCTGGGCAACGACCTGTCCGAGAATTGAGAGATATTAATGACCCTGAACCTCAGCCGCCGAAAGTTTCTTGCCACTGGTGCCGCGCTGGCAACTCTTGGCACAGGACGAACCTGGGCGGGCGCCACAAGCGACCTGCATACGCGTGTCGCCGATGTCCAGCTTCTACCAGAGAAGTATGGGCAGACCCGCATCTGGGGTTTTGACGGAATGGCGCCGGGTCCGGAAATCCGGGTGGTCCAGGGCGCGCGGGTTCAGAGGCGTCTCATCAATGACTTGCCCAACGCGACCTCCACCCACTGGCACGGAATCCGTATCGACAACGCGATGGACGGTGTTGCAGGTCTCACCCAGGACGCCATCGCGCCTGGATCAACGTTTCAGTACGACTTCGTGGCACCTGATGCGGGCACTTACTGGTACCACGCGCACAACCGGTCGTTCGAACAGGTGGCGCGCGGACTTCATGGCGCGCTGATCGTCGAAGAGCCAGAGCCGATCGATATCGACCGCGAAGAGGTTCTGATCCTTGACGATTGGCTAGTCGACCCAGAGACCGCGCAGATCGCAGATACCTTCGGGGCAATGCATGATTTCAGCCACGCCGGGCGGCTTGGCAACTACATCACCACGAACGGCGCCTATAACCTCTCAATGCCGGTCAAACGGCACGAGCGCCTGCGTGTGCGCATGATCAACGCCGCAAATGCGCGCGTTTTTCAGCTGGCGCTCGATGGTCTCGAAGGCTGGATTGTTGCGCTCGACGGCATGCCGCTCGCCCAACCTAGGCCCATCGATGGGAATATCGTCCTGGCGCCCGCGCAGCGGGTCGATCTGATCGTTGACGTGATCGCGGAAACTGGCGACACCGGACATATCGTGCAGATCGACCGCACCGAGAGTTTCTCGCAGGTGGCATTCGAAGTGACTGGAGACGCTACCCGTGCGCGCCGGGACGCTCCCCGCGCGCTGCCGCCGAACGTCCATGCGATGCCCGATCTGGCCGACGCCACAAACCTTGAATTGCTCATGGAAGGCGGTGCCATGGGCGGCATGCGGGGTGCAATGATGGGCGGGCAGATGTCTTCCATGCGCGACATGATGCAGTCCGGCAATTTCTGGGCTTTCAACGGTGCGGTCGGCGGCATGGACGGCGCGCCTCTCGCGGCCTTGTCGCGCGGCGAGACGGTGCGTCTGAAGATCACCAATGACACTGCGTTCCCCCACGCGATGCACCTGCACGGAATGCATTTTCACGAGATCGCACCGGACGGGAGCCTTGGGGCACTTCGGGATACGACGCTGCTGAATCGTGGCGAGGTCCGCGACATTGCGTTCGTCGCCGACAACCCCGGCAAATGGCTACTGCATTGCCATATGCTGTCGCACGCAGCCTCCGGCATGATGACTTGGATCGACGTGGCATGAACCGTGGTGCCGCAATAATTGGAGCCGCATTTGTCGTCGTAGGTGGAGCCGGGATCTTTTTCTGGATGGCGAATGCGGCAGGCTCCAATAACGGTGTGATGCCGAAAGACGTGGATTTCACGGCGGGCCAAACCCTTTACGTCGAGAATTGTGCGTCCTGCCATGGTGCCAGTCTGGAAGGGCAGGAGAACTGGCAAAGCCCGGGCGAGGACGGTCGCTTGCCGGCACCGCCGCATGACGAGACCGGCCACACCTGGCATCACGGCGATCAAGTTCTTTTTGAGTACACCAAGCTTGGTGGCCGCGCGCTGATGGCAGCTCAGGGCATGGAATTTGACAGCGGTATGCCAGGCTTCGGGGATCAGCTCTCGGATCAGGAGATCTGGAACATTCTTGGATACATCAAGTCGACCTGGCCCGACCGAATACAGGAAATGCAGGCGGTGCGGACCGAAGGCGAGACGCGAAAGAGGGGAAATTGACATGAAATTGGTACGGAAATTGATCACGGCGGCGGTCCTCGTTGTCCCGCTAGCCGCACAGGCCGATGGTCTGAGCGAGGATCGCGTCAAGGAACTCGTGCTTGAGGCCATTCGCGAGAACCCCGAGATCGTATTGGAGGCGGTTCAGATCATTGAGCAACGCGAGCAGCAGCGTCAGGCCGCAGCCGCTGCAACCGTTCTGTCCGAGAACCGCGATATACTGGAAAACGACCCGAATGCACCGGTGCTCGGCAACCCAGAGGGCGATGTGACAGTTGTCGAGTTCTTCGACTACAACTGTCCCTATTGCCGCCGCGTGAAGCCGCATATCGAAGCATTGCTGGAAGAAGACCCGAATGTCCGATTGGTCTATCGGGAGTGGCCAATCCTGGGCGACGGGTCCGTCTTTGCGGCACGGGCAGCGCTCGCCGCACGCGAGCAGGGCAAGTACGAAGAGTTCCATTGGGCGCTCATGGGAATGGCGGGACGCGCCGAGGAGGCCTCTGTAATCCAAGTGGCCGAGCAGGTCGGTCTGGATGTCGCGCAGCTGCGGCGCGACATGGAGTCTTCAGATATTGATGCTCATATCGCAGCGTCGATGGAACTGAGCCGCGCGCTCGGTTTTAATGGAACACCATCCTTCGTGATCGGTGATGCCCTCGTTCCCGGCGTCATCGAGGCAGACCAGATGATTCGTCTCGCAGAGGAAGCGCGCACAGCAGGCCAGTGATCTTAGACCGGAGCCGCCTCGTATCCCGCAGACTTGATTGCTTCGATCACGGCCCCGTCGGTTTGTGATGTTGTGACTTCAACCGTCCGGGCGTCGAGGTCGGTTGAAACCTCCGCTGCGGGATCGAGAATTGCGATTTCTTCGGTGATTGCAGCGGTGCAATGGCCGCAGCTCATGTCTGGGACGTGGAATTTCACATGAGGTCCTTTCCTGACTTGGGCTCAAGATAGAGATTCCAGCGGGTGGAAGGTCAAGTGGAAGTCGGTGGGTAAGGCAACACAAAAAAATTTCATCTGCCCTATTGAGCTTCCAGTCACTGGAAGCCCTATATCAGTCATGAACTCAGATGAGGCGAACCGAAATGACCCAAAACTCGCAAGTCACTCTTAACATCGACGGCATGACCTGCGCGTCTTGCGTTGGACGTGTTGAAAAATCCCTTTCGGCGCTGGAAGGCATCTCCGATGTCTCCGTCAACCTCGCGTCTGAATCGGCGCGGCTGTCCGCCAACGACCCGGCCCGTCTGCAAGACGCTGCTCAGGCGCTGGATACGCTGGGCTACCCTGCGCGGACTGCCAGGGTCACCCTCAACTGAGAACGCCGGTGGAATACTGCACCACGTAAGCGGCGAGATTGTCTTGCTGCAGATGGGCTGATTGGCCTGTCCTGTTAGGCTCTTCGTTTTGACGGAGGGCGGGATTGAAGCACGTGGATTTGTA
>NZ_ONZG01000037.1 GCF_900302455.1 Falsiruegeria mediterranea M17 | reverse complement strand
TGTCAACGCCGGACTAAAACTGCACCATTCGCCGGAACAATAGTGCACCATTTGTTCGGTTTTGGCCGGAGCAAAAGTACACCACCGTTTCGTATTTAGGTTTGTCCTTCGTCGCGCATAGCGGAGCGCTGCCAAATAGCGACGAAGCTGTGCGGGGCTGTGGTCAAACCGGGTAGAAGCGTTTGCTCTTCAGGCTTTGACGACTCGGCGACTGTGTTTGAGGCGGTAGCTCTCGCCGTTCATTTCCAGGATGTGGACATGGTGGGTCAACCGGTCGAGAAGCGCGCCAGTGAGGCGTTCCGATCCGAAAGTGCTGGTCCATTCATCGAACGGCAGGTTGGATGTCACGATGGTGGACCCGCGCTCGTAGCGCTGTGAGAAGACTTCGAACAGCAGTTCCGCGCCGGTTGGCGACAGCGGCACATATCCCAACTCGTCAATGATCAGCAGCCGATATTTGGCCAGTTGTTTCTGCAGGCGCAGCAGGCGCTTCTCATCCCGGGCTTCGAGGAGTTCATGCACGAGAGCTGATGCGGTGATGAAGCCGACGGCCAAGCCCTTCTGACAGGCCGCCAGTCCAAGGCCGAGAGCAATATGTGTTTTTCCGGTTCCGCTGTTACCAACTGCGATGATGTTCTCGTTGCGGTCAATGTAATCACAGCGCGCCAGTTCCATCACCAGCATCTTGTTCAACGAGGGCATGGCCTTGAAGTCGAAGCTGTCGAGACTTTTGACAGCCGGGAACTTTGCGGCCTTGATCCGCCGTTCCACCATGCGCCGTTCCCGATCGATGAGTTCCAGTTCGGCAAGCCGCAGAAGATACCGGGAATGATCGATGCCTTCATCAGCGCACTGTCTGGCGACCTTGTCATACTCGCGCAGGAATGTCGGCAGCCTCAGGGCCTTCAAATGATGGGCCAGCAACAACTGGGGAGGGCCGCTCATGACCGCCCCCCTGATAACAGCGCCATGTAATCACCTGGGGATGTGACAGCGACATGGGCTTTCGGGAGATAAGGATAGACCTTCATGTCCAGCCGGGGCGGCCTGCGCTCGATCCGGCACAAGACAAGATGCTTCACCGCATCAAAGCCGATTGTGCCGCGTTCAAGGGCGCTCTGTATCCCGGCTTCCACGTCCGCGACCCGGAATGTCTCCAGCAGCCGCAGCACCTGAACGAACTCGCGTTTGCCCTTCTTGCCCATCCTGGCTTCCATAAGGCGGCGCAGGGCGATGAAGGCTTTCGGCAATTCCCAATCGGCCAACGGAGCGGCCTGATCAAGCGCATTGGTCTTCTGTTCGATCAGCGCCAGATAATGAAGTGGATCAAAGACGTAATCTTCCTTCTCCCAGGACCGGGCATGGCGGGCGATGATGTCAGCTCCGCAGGAAATCACCACCTCATGCACATAGCCCCGCACCAGAACCTCCTGGTGACCGTAGGCAGTTGGAACCGAATAATCGTTGCCGCAGTAGCGCACGAGCGACAGTGAGCTTACCCGAACTGATTGCTTGTCGCAGGCGTCATAGGGAACAACAGGCAAGGGTTGGAGCCGTTCCGCATCTGCCACAAACCGTTCGCCAATCGTGCCCTTGTGACCTCTCAGCTTATCTCCCATGCGCTTGCGGCATTGTTCAGCCAGATGGGCATTAAGGTCATCGAAGTTGGCAAACCGGGGTTTGGGGACCATGAAGTTGCGCCGGGTGTAGCCAACCATCCCCTCGACTTTGCCTTTGTCGTTCCCCTTGCCAGGGCGGCCAAACCTATCCTCAAAAAGATAATGAGACACCAGTTCGGAGAACACGCGGGTTCGTTTGCGCGTTCCATCCCCTAGAATGCGGGCCACGGCAATCCGCGTATTGTCGTACAGGATCGACACAGGCACACCACCGAAGAAGGCGAACGCCGCGACATGCGCATCGCAGAACGCCTCGGTCGTCTCAGCCGGATACGCCTTCACAAAACACGCATCCGAATGCGGCAGGTCCATCACCAAAAAGTGGGTTTTGCGTTCAACGCCGCCGATGACGGCAAGCGCTTCACCAAAGTCAGCCTGAGCATGGCCCGGCGGATGCGCCAGCGGCACAAACATCTCCCGCTGCCGTCGCTTGGTTGCGAAAATGTAATCCTTCACGATCGTGACGCCGCCCGTAAAATGATACTCATCTCGCAGCCGTTCAAAGATGCGCTTTGATGTGTGTCGCTGCTTCTTTGGAACCAGTTTGTCCGCTTCAAGAATCTGATCGATAATCCCGGTAAAACCATCAAGCTTCGGGCGGCAGATCTCTTTGTCGCGCCGATAACCGGGTGGGACCGAAAACGTCAGCATCTTTTCTACAGTGCGACGGTTGATCCCAAAAACACGTGCCGCCTCTCGACGGCTCATGCCTTCAATGAGAACGGCATGGCGAACGCGCCCATACAAATCCACGTGCTTCAATCCCGCCCTCCGTCAAAACGAAGAGCCTAACAGGACAGGCCAATCAGCCCATCTGCAGCAAGACAATCTCGCCGCTTACGTGGTGCAGTATTCCACCGGCGTTCTCA
>NZ_ONZG01000017.1 GCF_900302455.1 Falsiruegeria mediterranea M17 | reverse complement strand
GCTCCGCTATGCGCGACGAAGGACAAACCTAAATACGAAACGGTGGTGTACTTTTGCTCCGGCCAAAACCGAACAAATGGTGCACTATTGTTCCGGCGAATGGTGCAGTTTTAGTCCGGCGTTGACACGCCCCCCTTGCCGTTTCTTCCCGAAGAATGGCATGGGCGCGAAGTTCTCATTTTTGCGGCTTGCTTCACTGGTGCGATCAAGGATGGAGAAAAGGCCATGGCTGGCCTGCGCTCGCTGGGGACGCCGATTGCAGATGTCATTTCGCCCCACGCATTTGTCGATTGGCAGGCTGCGTTTGATCCACTTCTTACACCCGGCGCGCGAAACTACTGGAAAAGCCACGACTTCGACGCGCTGCCCTCAGACGCCATTCAAGCATTGCTTGACGGTATCGCAACGCTGCCCGACCCGGCCTGCGAAGTATTCATCGCGCATATCGGCGGCGCGATGGCGCGTGTAGCAGTCAATGAGACAGCCTATCCTCAAAGATCATCACATTTTATCATGAACGTGCACACGCGTTGGGAAGACCCCGCCAAAGACAAAGACTGTATTGAGTGGGCGCGGGCGCTTTATGATCGAATGAAGCCGTATTCGACCGGAAGCGCCTATGTGAACTTCATGCCGGAAGATGAAGAAAGACCTGTGACAAGTGCCTATGGTGACAATGGTCCTCGCCTGTCGCAGATCAAGGGCAAATACGACCCGGGCAACTTCTTCCGGCTAAATCACAACATCTTGCCTACCTGAAAAAGGACAGCAGGAAAACTTGCCTATGCCCGCGAACTGACTCCCTTTGTGTCTTCCGCATGGAAGATGGCTTGGTTGTGGAGGGTATAGGCTGTTTTCCGGAGAGGACGGATTAATGGACTATTTCGATCTCGGAATATATTCTCGGAAAGTTACCACATCGTCAGACGAAGCGCAGCGTTGGTTCGACCGAGGGTTGACCTGGACCTACGCTTACAATCACGAAGAAGCTATTGTTTGCTTTCAGAAAGCGCTGGCTACCGACCCCTTATGCGCAATGGCGCATTGGGGGATCGCCTATTGCATCGGACCCAACTACAACAAGCCTTGGGAAACATTCGAGGAAGAAGAAAAACCCGATTGCATCGAGTTGGCAAAATCTTCGATCGAAAGGGCAACCGCGCTTCTGGACCGGCTGACACCTGTTGAGCGCGCCCTGATCCGGGCGATCCCGGCGCGTTATCCGGCCTCATCGGACATTGAAGATTTCAGTCCCTGGAACGATGCCTTCGCAGACGCAATGCGAAAGGTTCACACCGAATTCAGCCAGGACCTCGATGTAAGCGCTGTGCTGGCCGAAGCGATCATGAACCGGACTCCCTGGCAACTCTGGGACCTGCCGACCGGAGAGCCAGCCGAAGGAGCGGACACGCTGGAAGCGATCGAGGTGCTTGAAACAGCACTAGACACCCTTGAGGGGGCGTGGAAGCACGCTGGCCTCCTGCACATGTACATTCATCTCATGGAAATGTCCCCACATCCCGAGCGCGCCTTGCGCCATGGTGATGCACTTAGCACGTTGGTGCCAGACGCCGGTCACCTTCTTCATATGCCGACGCATATTGACGTTCTTTGCGGCGATTACATGAACGTGGTTTTGCGCAACGAAGCTGCTATCTTGGCCGACCGGAAATTCCTCGAACGCGAGGGACCCGACAATTTCTATTCCGTCTATCGGTGTCACAACTATCACTTCAAAATTTACGGCGCGATGTTCCTTGGACAGCCTTCCGCCGCGCTAGAAGCGGCAGAAGAGCTCATCGAAACTTTGCCCTCAGAGACGCTGCGTCCCATGGCCGACTGGTTCGAAGGCTTTGTTCCTATGAAACAACATGTCCTGATCAGGTTCGGACGTTGGCAGGACATCCTTGATCAAGAACTTCCTGCTGACGAAGAGCTGTACAGCGTGACAACCGCCATGATGAGGTATGCACGAACGGTTGCCTTGGCCAACCTGCACAGAACTTCGGATGCCGAGATTGAAAAAGCAGAATTCTACGACGCATTAGGCAGGGTTCCGGAGAGTCGAATGCTTTTCAACAACACTTGCCGGGACATTCTGAATGTTGCGGAACAAATGATGCTCGGTGAACTTGCCTATCACAAGGGAGAACACGAAATTGCATTTGCCCATCTTCGAAAATCTGTCGAGATTGACGACAACCTTCCTTACGATGAGCCCTGGGGATGGATGCAACCCACGCGCCACGCGCTTGGTGCGCTCCTGCTTGAGCAGGGTCGATTGCAGGAGGCCGAGGCGGTTTACCGTGCGGATCTGGGTCTGGATGCAACGCTGAGTCGCGCGTGTCAGCACCCCGGCAATGTCTGGAGCCTGCACGGCCTTCACGAATGTCTATCACGGCGGGGCGAAACAATCGAAGTGGCCCACATAAAACTACAATTGGACAAGGCCGTAGCCCGCGCCGACGTGCCGATCAAAGCATCATGTTATTGCAGGCAGAGGGCATTGGCGGCGCGGTAACCCCTCGACAGGCACTGTATCGGGCCAAATCGAAGTAGGTTCGTCTTACAGAACCTAAGCTCGACGCTGCCAAGTCGTATGTCGGGCGCATGGGGGCATTGATCTGCTGGGGAAAAGGGAACGATCTCTACCCAAGCTGGGATTGCCCCAATTGCGGACCCACTGGATGGAATGGGGCAAGATGCATCATTTGCGGTCATCTCAACGATGATTGAAGCGGGGAGGTCGGAACAATAGATGCCAAAACCATTCTGCACTCCTGACCCGGTCTATGATTGTGTGCAGCGAAATGTGTAGTAAAGTCGCCTGCTCTTGACCTGAACGTCTGGGTGATTTCTGATTTATTGTTATTTTACAGATGCTTGCTATACTTTATTCTGGAATAAAGTGGTGCCCGGGGGCGGAATCGAACCACCGACACGAGGATTTTCAATCCACTGCTCTACCCCTGAGCTACCCGGGCATCGGAACGACGTTTGTCGTTGGGTGGAGGCCTTCTATGACGTGCCACAGGCAGTGTCCAGAGGCTTTTTCAGGTTTTTTTTAATGCGGACGATCTGGTGCTTTTTCTTCTGTGGTAACGTCGACATCAAGATCCTCTGGATCGTTGGATGGCAGACCGTAAGACCCATTCAGCCACTTGGCCAGATCCAGATCCGCGCAGCGTTTTGAACAGAACGGGCGGTACTTCGAAACCCTGTCGGCATCACAGATCGGACAACTCATTTTAGTGCCTCGGACAAGACCACGCGACCGCGTTTGCGTTGCAACTCAAAATGACCCAACGGAGTCCAACCGACTAGATTTGTCTCTTCCGGGTCTGCGCGAAAGGCAGCGCGGAGTGAGGTTTCAAACCCGCGGCGGTCCTTCTTTGGCATTGGGGCCAGATCCAGTGTGATCTGTCCGCCCAGGCCACGGACGCGCAGTGCACGGGGCAGGACCTTGGCACAAGCAAAATTGGCCTTTTGCCCTGCCGCCATTGAGGTGTCGCTGCCGGTGTTGACGTCCACTGCGATGAGGGCGCGGGTTGGTTCGATGAAGAGGTAACCGCCGCCGGGCAGGGGCTCAACGATGCCTTGTGCCTCGTCCAACGCGTCCAGCACGCCGTGGTCTTCGAAACCGCCAGGGTCGGTGACCACTTCGGCAGGATCCGTCCAGTCACGCCATGCCAGTGTGTGGGGGCCGTCGCCTTCGACCAGGCTGGCAATGTCCTGGCTGTCGTCGGACATCACTCGGGACGCCATTTCGACCATCTCGGCGATGTCCTCGGCGATGTTGTCTTCGTCCGCGCCCGCACAGGACGAGCGGATGATCAGGCCATACCCCGACTCGCCCATTTCACCATGGGCGATTTCCAGCAGGCGGTCGCGTTCGTCTTCGTCCCGGATGCTGCGCGAGATGTTCAAGCCGGGCGCATCGGGCGTGACAATGGCGTAGCGGCTTTTGAACAGAACCTTCGTGGTCACCGGAATGGCCTTGCCGGGTTCGGCATAGCCGGTAACTTGCACCAGCAGAATCGCGCCGGGAGCCAAGCCCTTGACCTGGCGCAGGAATGCGGGGCCATCAGGTGTTGTCAGGAACATACCGCCCTGGCCCTTGACCGGGCGGTCGGCGCGGGCACGATAGATCGTGCCGGGGGCAGGCGCGTCGCCTGCGATCAGGAAGTCTTCGAGTTTGCCGTCCACCATCAGCGCCGCCGCCTGGCGGTTATTGAGGTGGTCCAGAACGATGGTGCGGCCCTTCATGTGCGCTCCTGATACAAGGGGTATCCTGCGGCCTGCAGCAGGCCTGCGGTTTCCGAGAGTGGCAAGCCCACGATACTCGTGAACGAGCCGCTGATCCATGGGATGAACGCCCCGGCGGGCCCTTGGATCGCGTAACCGCCGGCCTTGCCCTGCCAATCGCCGGTGGCGAGGTATGCGTTGATTTCAACGTCCGAGAGGCGCTTGAGTTTGACCTGGCTGACCACGTCACGTTCCCACAGCTTGTCCCCGCGTCGCACGGCGACGGCAGTGATCACCCGGTGGCGGCGACCGGACAGCGCGTGCAGGAATTTGGCGGCTTCGCCTGCATCGGCGGGCTTGCCCATGATCCGGCGGCCAAGCGCCACGGTGGTGTCGGCACACAGCACGATGTCCTCTGGCGCGGCCTCGACCGCTTGCACCTTTTCACGCGCAATGCGGACGCAATAGGGACGCGGCAGTTCGGCCTTACGAGGATCTTCGTCGATGTCGGGGGGGCGGACGGCATCGGGCTGCACGCCAAGCTGGGCCAACAGGTCCAACCGTCGCGGGCTGCCCGATCCGAGAATGAACGCCATGTGGCTGGCGTTACTTGAAGCGGTAGTTGATCCGACCCTTGGTCAGATCGTAGGGGGTCATTTCGACCTGAACCTTGTCGCCGGCCAGAACACGGATGCGGTTCTTGCGCATCTTGCCTGCCGTATGTGCGATGATCTCATGGCCGTTTTCCAGCTCGACCCGAAACGTCGCATTCGGCAGGAGTTCCTTCACGACACCGGGAAATTCGAGCGTATCTTCCTTGGCCATGTTGTCTCCATCTTGATGTTGCACCCGCAGAATCCGCGGGCCGTGCGCTTAAATGAGCCTATTCCCCCCTTATTTCAAGGCCCCAATCGCTCAAACAAGGCTGTTTGTGACCGAATTGACCCGGCTGTCCTGTTCTTCCCAGTGGGTTCGGTTCAAAACCACGCCATCGGCACGCACATGGGCGACGGCATCCATATCAACCTCGGCATAGGTCCAACCCGGGTGGTTCAGGGTGCCTTCGGCCAGAACGCCGGTCATGGGAAAGCCTGTATCGGGCGGCCCGAATATGCCGCCCATACCTGTGTTCATGTCCACCGCTTCCGACCAGGGTGCTTCGCCCACCAGCGAGGCCATGGCGCTAACGCATTGGTTTTCCAAGGCCCGCGCCATTGCGCCGATCCGCACCCGCCAATAGCCGGACAAGGCCTCGGTACACGAGGGCACGAGGAGGATTTCGCACTCGCTCAGCGCGCGCCCCAGAAGAGGGAATTCGCTGTCGTAACAGATCAAGATGCCGATCTTGCCCAGTTCGGTTTCAAAGATCTGCAGGCCATCACCCGGCACCACGTTCCACGGATCGCGTTCGAACCGGGTCATGATCTGCTTGTCCTGATGGCCGCGTTTGCCGTTGGGGGCATAGAGCGTGGCGCGGTTCACAGGGCGGTCATAGCCGTCGTTCACCGGGGCAGATGCACCCAGGATGTAAACGCCGTGTTCCGCCGCCAGCTTCTGGTGCAGATCATGAACTGGCTCCATCCGGTCGGACACGGCGTGTAGCGACTGTTCCAGATCTGCGGCCACATTGGCGCCTGCAAGCGTACACAGTTCCATCGCGCCGTATTCCGGGAACACCAGCAAATCGGCGCCTTGCCCTGCGGCGTCGCTGACCCAATGGGCAATTTTGTCCTCGTACTGTGACCAACTGTCGAGCCAGTCGAGCGGATAGGCAGCAGTCGCGATCTTCATGTGGCTCTCTCTCCTCGTGCGATGCGCAGATTAAAGCCACGCCGCTTGTCCCGAGGCAATGGCAAAGCGGGCCACATCACGACAGGCGGATCGGAAAGCTTGAGCGGATTTCGGCATCAACTTCGGGCGCGATGTGATCCGGCTCAGGCGCGGCCAACAGTTCGGCGGTGCGTTGGCGGGCGCGTTCCAGAAGGCTGCGATCATCGGCTTCGGCCCATTCCTGCGGCGTGCGTCGGTCGGCAAGCGCGGGATAAAAATAATCCGATTGCATACGGTTCAGTGTCTGTTCGTGTCCCAGGAAATGACCGGGACCACCGACACAAAAGTCGCGGATGGTTTCCAAGGCCAGCGTCTCGGGCGTTACCTTGAACCCGCGTGTCGCGCGCATCAGCGAGCCGATCATGTCGTTGCCCAACACAAAGCTCTCCAGCGAACATCCCAACAGCGAGCCATACATGCCTGCCGCCTCATAGATCAGGTTGGCGCCTGCCAGCGAGGCAAGCAGTTCGGCGTACCCCTTCTCATACCCGGCTTGAAAATCCGGCATCTTGCTGTCGGTCATGCCCGCGCTGACGGCGCAGGGGATGTCATAGTACTGCGACATCTGTGCGCAGGCGGCCATCAGCAGGCCCTGTTCGGCGCTGCCACCCGACATCGCTCCGGTGCGCAGATCACTGACAAAGGGCAGGGCGCCAAATGTGGCGGGGTGGCCGGGGTTCAGCAGGTTCACATAGACTAGCCCCGCCAGCACCTCGGCGGTTTGCTGCGCCACCGCCCCGGCAAGCGGCGCGGGGCTGGTGGCGCCCGCCTGACCGGCCGAGACGAGTTTCAGCGGAATGCCATGTTGCGCGGCGCATTCGATGACGCCAAGCGCCTCTTCGGCGAAGGTGAGCGACGGGACGATGAAACAGGTGGACACGCAGATCGGAGGCCTGGAGCGCAGCGCGTCTCGCCCGCCAGCGATGATCGACAGCATCTCGACCGCTTCTTCCATGACATCGGGCGACCCGAACGAGGTGCCGGTGGGTTTTGCCGTCCCCTTGAGGCAAGCATAGGCGGTGTTCAGGTCCATCTCGCGCGGATTGGTCAGGTCACGGGCCACGACGGTACGCTGGAACATGTGCAGGTTGGGCAGCGCCTGCGCCAGCCGCGCCATGTCATAGAGGTCACGCAGGGTGGAATCGCGGATCTCGCAGGTTTCGCTGTCAACGATGTGGACCGCCGCGCCCGAGGTGCCAAAGTGGATGCGCGTATCAGATGGGTCGATGTCGAATTCGGGCCGCTGCCTGCGCCAACTGCGCGTTTCAACCTGCGGGCGCTGCGGCCCCCTGCGCGTTTTGGTCTGCTCATCTGGCGAACTCCTGGAAAAACCGGGCCACATCGGGAGCATCGGCCCATTGCAACAAGTGTTCATAATTGACCTCGGGCCAAGTGGTGATGCTGTGAAATTTGGCGGCGAGCACGCTTCGTGCTCATCGGGTTTTGTGGTGCACCTAGAGGATAGGCGCAGGTGGTCTCGATTACTTCGTCTGTGCGCAATTCAATGGTCAGATGATCAGGCTGTTCGGGGTCATAGTTCAGCTCGGGGTTTTGAGCTGGCTCTGCCGTCACGCGGGTGCATGTGATCAAGCGGTCAACCGGCTCTTGCTGCCAGAAACCTGCGGCACTGTCGGTCAGCGTCAACCCGCCGGTGACCAGCGCCTGCGCGATACAGGCCGGGGCGGAAAACAGCGCTTCGTTGCGGGTGGTGGGTCTGTCAAAGGGCAGGATCTTGTAATGAAAATCCGGCAGGCGCGCCCGGACCGAGGTGATCTGATCCAACCTGTTCAGCACCTTGCCGCGCAGATCCAACGCGGCGGTCATAAGGCGATGGGTATACCCGCAACTGGGCCAGGGCTTCAGAACAAGCCCGTACTCTTCCAAAGCCCAGGGGGTGCCCAGTTTTTCGGCCATATCATCGAACGGCTTTGGGTCGTGTTTCCCCATCAACCCGGCAAATCCGCGAGGGTGTTCGATCACCCTTGGTTGCCCTGTTGCCCCTTGCGCGGCCAGAACTGCGGTCTCGACCCCGACCCGCGCGGCGAACCCCGCTTGCAGCGGCTTGGCATTCGATCCGAATTGAACGGTATAACCGACAGCCTGCGACGTTGCGATCGCCATGGCATGGGCGATCTGGTCCCCATTCAGCCGCAATTGTCGGCCAACAGCTCCGGCCGCGCCAATGGCCTCCAGGGTCGTGGTAGAGTGAAACCCGCGCGCATAATGGTCGAGCGTGACAGCTTCACCCAAGTGCATGATGATTTCGCATCCCACGGCATAGGCCGCCAACATGTCCCGACCGGTTGCAGGCGTCAGATGCGCTGTGGCCAATAGGGCGGGGAGCAAAACAACTGTTGGATGGGTGTTTCCCGGCTCCTCCCAATCATCCAAATCCCAAGCATGCCCAGCAACTGCATTGACCAGCGCTGCGGACGAGGTCGGCAATGTTCTCGCCGTGCCAAACACGGGTGCGGTTCCTTGCCCCAATCGCCGATAGGCTGCGACGGTCTTCTGCGCAACCTCACTGTCCGCTCCTGCCGGAATGCAGCCAAAGCAATCGGCGACGGCAGGGCCCGCAACATCTCGCGCTGCAGTCGAAGGTGTGCCGTGGCGGCAAAACGGGCCAGGGACTGGACCTGCACGAACATTCCTTCCTTGATGCTCGGGTTCAGAGTGGCCCCCTTGAATTGTTCAAGAAAGGTGGAAATGGCGAATTTAATTAATTCACTGTTGGAATGATCATGGCCCGCAAACCTTTGCCGCTGCAACAGATCAACGCGTTCGAGGCGGCGGCGCGCCACCTTAGCTTTTCGCGGGCTGCGCAAGAGTTGAACGTGCAGCAGCCCGCGATCAGCCGACAGGTGGCCGCGCTTGAAGGGTGGCTTGGTATTGCGCTCTTTAGGCGCAGCAAGCCACGGCTGACTCTGACTGAAGAGGGGCACGTTCTGGCCAGTACCATTGCCAACGGATTTGACGCCATGCATGCCGGGTTCGAGGCGGTGCAATCGCGACGTCCGGGGGGTGAGATCGTGGTCAATGCGGCCATCGGTTTTACCAGTTTCTATCTGCTCCCCCGTTTGGCCGAGTTTCAGTCACTTCACCCCAACATCAAGGTGCAGGTGGTGACGCGGGACCAGAACCCGGACTATGAACTGAGCCAGTGTGATCTCGTGGTGGTGTTTGGCGAGTAGGGCGTGCCGGGCTTGCGCAGCGGACGGGTTTTTGACGAACGTATCGTCGCGGTCTGCCAACCGAGTGTCCTGCCAACCAACACGCCGTTTGACCTGTGCGCTCTGGCCGAACAGACGTTGCTGCACATGTCAGGACCGGCGCATTTCGGCGACTGGGACCGGTATTTCGATGGCACCGGCCTGCATGCGCCCAAACCACCCAAACATGACCGATACCTCAGCTACATGGTGTATCTCCGCGCAATCCAGAGCGGGTTGGGCGTGGGCATCGGGTGGCGGCCGATGATTGACGAATACCTGAACAGCGGATCCGTGGTTCTGGCTTGCGAACACGAGTGCAGGACGGCACGAGGGTACTTCTGCTCGATATCTGAACGCGCCAGAACGCGGCCGGTAGCCGAATTGTTTCTGAACTGGATTGCCTCGGCGGAGGTTTGACATCAATTCAGGCCGGTGGGTCCGCTGCGAGATGCCCTGGCAAACACGAAAAAGGGCGCGGATGATCCGCGCCCTCTTCTTGTGTCGTGGGGATTTATGCGACGTCGAACCGGTCGGCGTTCATCACCTTGGTCCAGGCTTCGACGAATTGCTGCACAAATACGGCCTCGCCGTCGCTGGAGCCATAGACCTCGGCCAGGGCGCGCAGTTGCGAGTTCGAGCCAAAGACCAAATCGGCGCGGGTGCCGGTCCATTTGATCTGGCCCGATGCGCGGTCCTTGCCGTCAAAGACGCGGCTGTCTTCGTCCGCAGCACTCCATTCGATGCCCGCATCCAGCAGGTTGAAGAAGAAGTCGTTCGACAGCTGGCCAGGCCGGTTGGTCAGCACGCCATGTGCCGAGCCGTCCCAGTTTGTGTCGAGCACACGCATACCGCCGATCAGCGCCGTCATTTCTGGTGCGGTCAGGGTCAAAAGCTGTGCTTTGTCGACCAGCAGTTCCTCGTCCGCGACGCTGAACCGGCCCTTGGTGTAGTTGCGGAAGCCATCGGCGATGGGTTCCAGAACGGCGATGGATTCGACATCCGTCTGTTCGGCACTGGCATCCGTGCGACCCGCGGTAAACGGCACCTCGACGTCGTTGCCAGCGGCCTTGGCGGCCTGTTCGATGGCAGCAGAGCCGCCCAGAACGATCAGATCCGCAAGCGAGACTTTCTTGCCGCCCGACTGAGCGCCGTTGAAGGCCGACTGCACGCCCTCAAGCGCCGACAGCACCTTGGCCAATTGCGCCGGGTTGTTGACCTCCCAATCCTTTTGCGGCTCCAGACGCACGCGCGCACCATTAGCACCGCCACGCTTGTCCGATCCACGGAAGGTCGAGGCCGAAGCCCAGGCTGCCGAGACCAACTCCGACACCGACAGGCCGGTTGCCAGGATCTGTTCCTTGAGTGCGGCCACGTCGCCTGCGTCCACCAGATCATGATCGACGGCGGGGACGTTGTCCTGCCACAACAGCTCTTCGGTCGGAACATCATCGCCCAGATACAGGCTGCGCGGGCCCATGTCGCGGTGGGTCAGCTTGAACCAGGCGCGGGCAAAGGCGTCGGCGAATTCATCCGGGTTCTCGTGGAACCGACGCGAGATCGGTTCAAGATCCGGGTGCATCCGCAGCGACATGTCGGCGGTGGTCATCATCGGCGCGTGGGTTTTCGACGGATCATGCGCGTCCACAACCATGTGCTCGGGCGCGACGTCCTTGGCTTGCCATTGCTGGGCACCCGCGGGGCTTTTGACCAGCTCCCACTCGTAGCCAAAGAGGACATCGAAATAGCCGTTGTCCCAAGTGGTTGGGTTCGGTTTCCAAGCGCCCTCGACGCCGCTGGTGGTGGTGTCACCACCCTTGCCGGTGCCAAAACCGTTCTTCCAGCCCAGGCCCATCTCTTCGATCGAGGCGCCTTCGGGTTCGGCGCCCACCAGATCGGGATCACCGGCACCGTGTGCCTTGCCGAACGTGTGACCACCGGCCACCAGGGCCACAGTCTCTTCGGGGTTCATCGCCATACGGCCAAAGGTGTCGATGACGTCATTGCCCGACAGAACCGGATCGGGGTTGCCATCGGGGCCTTCGGGGTTGACGTAGATCAGGCCCATCTGGACAGCGGCCAGCGGGTTTTCCAGATCACGCTCGCCCGAATAGCGGCTGTTTTCCTTGTCGGACGTGGCCAGCCATTCGGATTCGGCGCCCCAGTAGATGTCCTGCTCGGGTTCCCAGATGTCCGCACGACCACCGGCAAAGCCAAAGACCGGCCCGCCCATGGATTCGATGGCCACGTTCCCGGCCAGGATCATCAGGTCGGCCCAGGAAATCTTGTTGCCGTACTTCTGCTTGATCGGCCACAGCAGGCGGCGCGCCTTGTCCAGGTTGCCGTTGTCCGGCCAGCTGTTGAGCGGCGCAAACCGCTGGTTGCCGGTCGAACCGCCACCGCGGCCGTCTGCGGTACGATAGGTGCCCGCACTGTGCCACGCCATGCGGATGAACAAGCCGCCATAGTGGCCATAGTCCGCAGGCCACCAATCCTGGCTGTCAGTCATCAGGGCGGTCAGATCCGCCTTGAGCGCCTGAAGATCGAGCGATTTGAAAGCCTCGGCATAGTCGAAATCGGGGGTCATCGGGTTCGATTTCGACGAATGCTGATGCAGGATGTTCAGGTTCAACTGGTTGGGCCACCAGTCGCGGTTGCCGGTTCCACCTCGTGAGGTGTTCACGGGCGCGCCATGCATGACGGGGCATTTCCCTGCGCTGTTGTTTCCGTCCATTTTTGCTCTCCGATCGTGGCTTTGATGTTCAAAATAGCTGCGTGAATGCTGAAATTGGCGCACATAAATCCACCCGGTCGATTCTCGCGGTTTTCGCGGGAAATCAGGCGCGGGTGGATCGGATGTTTGCCTTCAACAGGTTGATTGTGAACGAAATAACCTCTCCCCGGATCAACCCGATTTCAACGCTTCGACTCCAAGCCTAGCGGACAAAATGGATTGGATAAAATTGTTTATCTTCATCGTTTCAATAGGATTTGATTATCGCTTTGCAATGCGATGACCGTCCAGGAAAGAAACCATGAAACATGCACCTTTGTCGGTTGGGACCAACGCGATTTCTGCACCATGCGCCTGCAGCAGATTGCGCACGATTGGCAGACCCATACCGGTGCCGCCCGTGTCACGACGCGAGGTGAAAAAGGGCTCAAACACATGCGCTTGGTTGCCGGGTGAAACACCCGGTCCATCGTCCGCAAAACGTATGGTCGGGGTTGTTCTTTCTTGCGTGACCTCAACAGTTAACCGCGTGGCCCTGTGCTGAGACGCATTGTCCAGCAGATGTGTCAGCACAATCTGAAGACCCTGGCCTGACAGCGGCAGGGCGATGTCACCGCCCCTGACAGTCAGGTCCAAGCCTGGATGCTGGATCTGCAGGTTTGCCAGGATGTCGTTCAGTCTGCAGCTGCCGTGATAGGCGGTTTCACGCGCTGCTGTGATGCGGTGCAACGCACTCAGCTGATCCTGCATCTGCTGCGCTGCGCCCTGGATCTGTGTGACCAATTGCCGGTCTTCCGGGTTCAGTTCCGGGTTGTCTTCTAGCAACTCGGCCGCGGCGCGGATGGCGGACACCGGGGTTTTCAGTTCGTGGGTGACGTGATCGGCAAAGGTGCGGATCGAGGCTTCACGCCGTTGCAGGGCCTGGGCCATGTCCAGCACGCTTTGACCCAAGCGATGCAATTCCTGCGTGCCGTAGTGTTCAAGCGGATCAGCGCCTTTGGATTGGCCCATACGCACGGCTTCGGCACGCCGAGACAGTTCGGAGACCGGGCGCAGTAGGAGGCGCACCAACAGAACGCCAAGTGCCAAGGTCGCCAACCCGATCACGATGGCCAAAAGCACAGCCGCGGGACGAAAGCCGATCTCGGGCCCCAAGTATCGCAGCACCACTAGCCCGACCAATGACAGTCCCAGAGTACCTACCAAAGCACCGCCAAGCACCAGCCACAGAGAGGGGCGCCATTTCCGGCTCATGCGGGCCACGGACGCAGGCGCAGGCCAACGCCATGCACGGTTTCCACGCCGTCGCTCCATCCGGCTTCGGCCAGTTTGCGGCGCAGGTTGCGCAGATGGCTGTCCAGCGTGCGGTCAGACACCGGGCTGCCCGTGCCATAAATGGCATCCGTCAGTTGCGATCGGGTGATGACATGGTCTGGGCGCTGGATCAGGGCGTGAAGGATCTGCGCCTCGGTTCGGGTCAGGGCGACAGGTGTTCCGTTGACGGCGCAATGGTGGCGGTCTGGGTCTAGCGTCAGGTCGCCGTGGCGATGAATAGTCGGCGTTGCCGCACGCTGGCTGCGTTTCAGGATTGTCTTTATTCGTGCCACCAGCTCGCGTGGACTGAACGGTTTGGTGACATAGTCATCCGCCCCCAGTTCCAGCCCCAGAATGCGGTCGATCTCGTCATCGCGGGCGGTCAGAAACAGGATGGGCACATCAGATGTCTGGCGCAGGCGGCGGCAGACCTCGAGCCCGTCAAGCTCGGGCAGCCCCACGTCGAGCACGATCAGGTTGGGGGCATCGCGAGTGGCCGCGACCAGCGCCTGTTGTCCGTTCGAGGCGGTTGCGACCTGATATCCGGCCCGGTTCAGGGTCAGAGTCAACAGCTCGCGCAGGCGCGGGTCGTCATCAACGACGAGGATGTTCATGGCTGACCTCTGCTTGATCGGCGGCGGGGTTCATGGCGGCGAGATTATCCAGCACCCGCCAGCTCCGAAAGCCCCAATCCCGCCAGCCTTGGATTTGCGGGGCGGTGATATCACATCCGGGGATGTCGTGCAGAGCCGCCGCAGCCATGGAGCCAAATTGGCAGGCGTAATAGGTGTCCACATTGCCCGTCCGGGACAGATTGGAGCGCACGATCAGATCCGCGAAGTTCACGAAAGCACAGGCATAGAGAACGCCCAGGCCCAAGGCGGAGCACCGCGCCAGCAGCCAGAGGTTGGACTTGGAGCGCCAGATTTGCCAGGCCACCAGCATCAGTCCGATGGCAACCACCCCCATCCAGATCGCGGCATGCACCCGCAGATAGGTCAGGCCGTAGACCGAGGTGTATAGTTCGAGCCGCAAAAGCGATGACAGGACCAATGCCACGTTCTGGGCCAGCCAAAGCATCAGCAGTGGTTTCAGCCAGCTTTTGGTGCCCAGATGAGGGTGCGCTGCCAGGGCAAACCCTCCGGCCAGTAACGCGGTGATCAACAACGGATAGGCGCCCCGGTGCGCATAGGTGGCGTAGCTCATCCCCTCGGGCAGGCTGGCCCCACCCCAAAGGTAGAGAGCATCGAGGGCGGTTTGTACGGCCAACAGCAGGTTGAATGTAACCAGCGCATTGCCGGTGCTGGTCTTGTTCACGCCCCAATTGTTCGGATAAAAAAGGCCCGAGAACGGCCCGGGTTTGCGGGGGTAGGTTTGGCGTTGCGGCGACAGGGGAACCAGCAACGGCCAGATCAAAAGCGCCATGCCGACCCAGAACAGCAAACGGCTGAGCGCTCTTTCAGGGTCGAGACTGCCCAGATGGATGGTGTTCGTCCAATGCAGCAAGATCGGGTTGGCCTCGATCAGCAGTGCAGCCAGAACCAACAGCCCGCCCAAAGGAAAGCCCCAGGCCCGCAGGACTGCGTGGATCCCGGAGGTCGCGCCCGGTTGCAGGCGCGGGGCGGCCACCCGGTGCCGTCTACTCCAAAGGTCGCGCGCGCCCCGCAGCGGCATCGAACGGAGAATAAGGCCACCGGTGCGGGCGATCTGGGCCAGCGTTGCCCTGTCCCCCAGGGCGACCCAGCCCAGGCTGCCCAAGAGCCCCAAGGTCAGAAAGACAATCGATAGCGCCTGCAGATGTTCCACTGCCGGAAGGCTGCCAACAGCCAGGAGAGAGGCGGGGCCAGACCAGTTCATCTTGGGTCTGCGCAAGACCCAGACCGCACCAAAGATGGCTGCTGCAAAGATGGCCAGCGACAGCCCCTTGGGGTGGTCGAAGAACAGAAAATCCGCGAGTGCGATCAATCCAAACAGCCCCGCCGACCAAGGCGTGCGCATAATGCCTGTGCTGCGCTCGGGGGCTTGTTCTGTTGTGTCATCCAGCCACCAGCTGTCTTGCTCAATCGACGCAGGAAGCCCGCGGATTTCCAATATGTGTGCCATGTCCCTTGCCCCTTTTTTGTTGGCTTGGGATCGTCATGACAGACGCGGGTGCAGGTCCCGCGCAGCAGTTGTGCAGAATTCGTGCAGATCAGAGCGGGCGCGTGAAGAGCTGGCCGAAATCTGGTCGCGGATCAGACACGCCGCTCAGGCGCAGCATGTGCCAAGCCAGCGCCTGATTGCTTGAGACCACCGGGACGCCAGCCTGTGCCTCGGCCTGGGGGATGATGTCGAGACAGCGCAGGTTGGTGCAGGAGATCACCACCGCATCGCACTCCGCATCTTTTGTGACCGTATCAACAGCGCTCAGAATGGCCTTTGGCGTGATCCGGGCCACCACACGGTCATCGCTTTCCTCGAAAGAGCCAAAGCTGACAATGGTGTTTCCCGCCTCTTCCAGTTTGCTGCGCATCTTTGCCGAAACCTCTGGAAGATAGGGCGTGATGAACCCCAACCGGGTTGCCCCGAGCGCCTTGCAAGCTGCAATGATGGCGCTGAGCGGATCGGTGACCTGCGCCTCGGGGCGGGCAGATTGGATAGCCTCGCGCACGCCGTCGGGCCCGATCACGGTCGAGGCCGACGTGCAGCCATAGCCGATCACATCGAATTTCAGCGACGATGGAAACAGGTTGGCAGAGGCCGGTAGATCTGCTGCCATCTTTTGCAGGGTCTCGGGGCGGATTTCGGGCACCATCGGGATGCGATTGTGATAGAGTGCCACGCCTGGCTCGCGCGTCATCCGCGCGAACTCCTGCTCCAGCGTCTCGTCGGTTTCCAGCACCACGACGCCCAGGTTGGCCCGTGTCCCGATCCCCGCATCCGTGTCGAATGACAGCTTCATCACTTTCCCCTCAGATCACTGGTAACTCAGGTGCAGCGCGTCGGCTCAGCAAGCGCGGTGCGCCGTCCTGGATCACCAGGTTTTCTTCGTGCACCATGGTGCGACCATCACCGTAGCTGAGTGAAGGCTCCAGCGTGATCACCATACCCTCTTGCAGGGCAGTGTCGTCAAATTCCGCGTGCGAGGGCCATTCTGTCAGTTGCATACCCAGCCCATGCCCCAGGCGCCCCACATTGGCGTCCTGATCGTCGAGTTCCGCGATCACCGCACGCATTGCGTGGAACAGTTCGCGGCAAGTGGTGCCGGGGCGGGCAACGTTCAAACCGGCCTCGGTTGCGCGCCAGAGCACGTCATAGGCGTGGCGGGATGCATCGTCGGCGCGCCCAATCGCAAAGTTGCGGTCGAAATCGCAGAAATAGCCATCGAATGTGGCACCGGTATCCAGCATCAGGACGTCGCCCGTCTGCAAAGGCCGGCGCGAGGGCGGAGAGATCACGTCGTGATAGCCCCTCTGCTCGGCACCGCCCACAAGATAGGGCACATCATCCGCGCCGATCGACAGCGCGCTGCGGCGGAAGGCGCGAAATACATCCTCGAGCGGCGTGCCCTCACGTGCGAACTCTGGGACAGTGTCAAACGTGTCCGAACCGATGGCGCAGATATGGGCGAGCTTGGCGATCTCGGCCTCGGATTTCACCATCCGCAACTGGCGGATCAGGCTGGTCGCATCTTTCACGCGAATGTCCGGCAGGCCTGCCATCAGGCGTTCATAGTCGCCAAGTGGCATCCGCAAGCCGGTTTCGTGACCCTTCAGGATGCCCAATGTCTGCCGGGATGCGTTCAACGGCCCCAGCAGATCGTGCAGCAGCGAAATGCCATCATCATCCGGGTTCGGAGCATCCCAAGTTCGAATGTCGCGCACCCAGGTTCGCCCCATCAGGTCGGCGCCGATGCCGGGGATCACGGCCACCGGCTCCCCTGAGCGGGGTAGATACAGGAACCACGGACGGGTGGGGCTTTGCCAGAACAGAGTTTGAAAACCGCTGAAATAGCGCACTTCGGGTTCGCTGAGCAGCAAGATACCGTCAAAACCGTGTTGCGCCATCAGGGCCTGCGCCTTGGTCAGACGGGTTTCGAATTCGGATCGTTCAAAGCCGCGTGCGGGCACCTCAGGCATCGTGGCCCTCCATGATGCGGGCATAAATCTCGGGGTCGGTGACACCCTCGGAGCCGATCAGCAGAACGCGTGAGGTTTCATTCAACCCAAGCGCGGCCTTTAGGCTATCGGTCTGACACGCGGCAATCACGGCGGCCAGACCGGCGACGGCACTTTCGCCTGCTTCGATCAGGTCTTCTCCATTCTGCGGGCGGGCCAGCATGCGGACGGTTGGGGCGACAATGCTGTCCGGAATGGTGAGGTAGTCGCTGGCCTCTTGGCTCAGGATCTCCCACGCCATGGGGGACGGCTCGCCGCAGCTTAGGCCAGCCATGATGGTCTCTTCCTGAATGGCGAAGTTTGTGGCGGCCCCGGCTTTGGCGCTTTCGTAAAGGCACGCGGCCAGTTCGGGTTCAACCACGGCCACGCGAGGGGTGTCCGCACCCCAATACTGGCGCAGGCCTGCGGCAACCGAGGCGGCCAGACCGCCAACGCCACCTTGCAGGAACACATGCGTGGGGGCTTGATCCATCGCCTCGCAGGCTTCGCGCGTCATCACGCCATAGCCGGCCATCACATCGCGCGGTGGCTCGGTGTAGCCGGGCCATGAGGTGTCGGACACCACGTACCAGCCGTTCTGTTCGGCCTCTTCGCGCGCCAAGGCGACCGAGGCGTCATAGTCGCCGGTGATGCGGATGATCTCGGCTCCCAACTCGCGCATGGCCAAGGCGCGGCCTTCGCTGACTTCGGCGTGGATGTAGATACGGCAGGGCGCGCCCAGGCGTTGGCAGCCCCAGGCCAGCGAGCGGCCGTGGTTGCCGTCGGTGGCCGACACCAGCGTGATCTTGGCGCAGTCATCGCGGTACTCGCCAGCGCTGATATCGGCGAGTGTCACCTCGGCCCCCAAACGCTCGGACAGAACCCTTTGCAGCACGCGCATAGCGGCATAAGACCCGCCGAGCGCCTTGAAACTGCCCAGGCCGAACCGCGGGCCTTCGTGTTTGTAGTGGATCGCGCCGAGGCCCAGTTCCGATGCCAGTCCATCCAACGATGCGAGCGGTGTTTCAGTATATCCGGGCCAGCTGGTGATCTCTGTCACAGCGCGCGAAAAATCCTCGGGGGACAACACGCGGGTTGCCGCATCGCCGGTTTCGGGCATGCGATGGACGTGGTGCAGTGTGGCGGTCTGATAAGGGGTCATCGGGGTCAGTCCTGTCGTTGTGGCAGCCGGTCACGAACCAGCTGCGCCCATAGGTTTGCGCCAATCGGCAGCAGGGCGTCGTTGAAATCATAATCCGCCGAATGCAGCGGTTGGCCGTTGCGCCCTTCGGTCCCGTTGCCCAGGAGGAGAAAACACCCGGGCACGGCCGCTGCAAAATGGGCGAAATCTTCGGAAAAGCTCATCGGGGTGCGATCAGGGGTCGTGTTGAGGCCTTGTGCTCGAGCGGCCTGAACAACGCTTTCGGTAGGGCCGGGGGTATTGATGGTTTCGACAAACTCGGTGTTGAACGAGACGTCGATCTGCACGTCATGGGCGGTGGCGATCCCCGCCGCGATCCGGCGCATGTGGCGTTCGATGTCGGCGCGATCTTGTGGCGAACGTGCTCGCGCGTCACCCTTGAGCGTCGCGTGACCGGGCAAGACATTGCGCTGCCCGTCGGTCAGAAACTCAGTGACGGACACCACGGCACCGGCCCCCGGCGCCAGTTTGCGCGAAACGATGGTTTGCAGCGCCTGCACCAGTTCCGCGCCCACGGTTATCGCGTCCACGCCTGCCTGTGGCATCGAAGCATGACCGCCCTGACCGGTGATGGTCAGTTCAAACAGGCTCTCGGACGAACAGATCAACCCGGGCCGGGTCGAGACCTGACCCACTGGCGCGCCGGGCAGGTTGTGGATGGCGTAGACCTCTTCGATGGGAAACCGCTCCAGTACGCCTTCGTCGATCATGGCTTGTGCGCCCAACCCGTGTTCTTCGTTGGGTTGGAAGAGAAAAACAACGGTGCCGTCAAAGTCAGGATCGGCGGCCAGAGTTTCGGCAGCCCCAAGCAACATGGACATATGTCCGTCGTGCCCACAGGCATGCATGACACCGGGGGTTTCAGATGCATAACCGAGGCCTGAGATTTCCGTGATCGGCAGCGCGTCCATGTCGGCCCGCAGCCCAATGGCGCGATTGCCCGTGCCTGCGCGCAAGATACCGACGATGCCCACGCCCTCATGCACCTCAAGCCCGAGCGACCTAAGGTGATCGGCGACGCGGGCCTTGGTGCGCTCTTCTTGAAACCCCAACTCAGGGCTGCGGTGAAAGTCGTGTCTCAGGTTGATCAGGGCATCGGGGGAGGGGGGCATTGTCTTGTTCTCCGCGTAGGTGACGCGAGTATCCATCGAAGATCGGTTTATTGAGCGTCAGAGTTTACCTGTGTGGTGACGAAAATAATTGCCATCTTGGAGAAATGATACGAAATTCGGAGCATGGATGAAAAAGACAAACAGATCCTTCAGCTGGTGCAAAGCAACGCACGGCTGACGGCCGAGGTGATCAGCCAGGACGTGGGGCTGTCCCCTGCAGCCGTGCAGAAGCGGTTGAAAAAGCTGCGGGAAACCGGGGTGATCGAGCGCGAGATCGCGGTTGTGTCGCCGGCCAAAGCGGGGCGCGAGTTGACCATCATTGTCGAGGTCATTCTGGAGCGCGAGAATCTGGCACGGCTTGACGCTTTCAAGCGGCGTATCCGGGCCGCGGAGTGCGTGCAGCAATGTTACTACACTACGGGAGAGGCGGATTTTGTACTGATCCTGACTGTGGCGGACATCAAGGAATATGAGCGCTTCACCCAGGAACATTTCTTTGAGCAATCCAACATCAGCCGCTTCAAAACCTCGATCGTGATGGACCGGGTCAAGGTGTCGTTGGATGTGGTTTGACAGGGCAGAGGGGGCGCGGTCCCCGTCGCTGCGCGCCTCCCCCGGAGTATTTGGAAAAGGGTGAAGGGATGGGGCCTATTGGCAGGCGGCCATGAGGCGATAGACGATCTGGGCGGTGGTGAAATCCCAGGCGGCGTTGCCGTCGGGGGCCAGTTCCACCACGTCGAAGCCTATGCATTTACGACCCTTGAGGGCGTGTTCAACCAGATGCAGCGCCTGGTAGTAGCCCAGGCCCCCAGGAACGGGCGTGCCAGTTGCGGGCATCAGGCTGGGGTCGAGGCCATCGACATCGAAGCTGACATAGACCAGCTCCGGAAAGTCATCGGGCAGGTCGACGGCGTGGGTGTTGTGTGTCACCAGCTCTTCGGCGTCTTTGAAGAACACGCCATTGGCGGAGCGGCTGTCGACCTCTTGCTGGCATAGGGCGCGGACGCCGAATTGGGCCAATTTGATGCCGTCCTCGGCCAGCAGGTGCATGACGCTGGCGTGGGAGTGTTTTTCGCCCTGATAGGCCACGCGCAGGTCAGCATGGGCATCGATCTGTACGATGCCGACGGGTTTACCCAGCGCGCGGGCGACTCCAGTCACGGCGCCATAGGACAGGGAGTGTTCGCCGCCCAGAGTGACGGGCACTTTGCCTGCGTTGATCGCGGCCTCGGTGCGCTGCGCCAGCCGTTCCATCACTTCAGGCAAAGGGCCAGTGCAGTCGAGCGGAGCCTCGGTAAAAATGCCGTCGGCGCAGGGTTCGGCTGTGCCCACGATGCGTTCCAGCTCGTTGCTGGCCTCGATGATTGCAGCGGGGCCATTGGCGGTGCCCGAGCCGTAGGAGACCGTGCGCTCCAATGGCACGGGGATCACATGGAAGCGGGCGGTTTCGGTGCGCTCAGTCTCAGACAGTTCGCTGTCTAGGAAAATGCTCATGAGAGTCTGTCCTTAAAGTCGTCATAGCCGAACTGCTTGATGATTTTCAGTTCGTCGGTGTCGCTGTTCCACTGGGCGATTGTGGGCAGCGGGACGCCGTTGAAGGTGTTGGTCTTGACCATCGAATAATGCGCCTGATCAAGGAAGGCAAAACGCTGGCCGATGTCCAGCGGCGCATCCCAGGTGTAGTCACCGATCACATCACCTGCCAGGCAGGACGGCCCGCCCAAGCGATAGGTGTGGCCTGTCTCGGCCTCGTCCATCAGGGCAGGGCGATAGGGGGCCTCGATCACGTCGGGCATGTGGCAGGTGGCCGAGATATCGGTGATGGCCAGGTTCATCCCGTTGGTCGGCAGGTCGAGGATCTCGCCCACCAGGATGCCTGCGTCCAGCGCAACGGCTTCGCCGGGTTCCAGATAGACCTCGACGCCGTGTTTCTTGCGGATGGTCTTGATGAAATCGACCAAAGCATCGCGGTCATAGTCGCCGCGGGTGATATGGTGCCCGCCGCCGAAGTTGAGCCATTTCAACTCAGCCAAATAGGGCGCGAGTTTGGGTTCGACCGCCGTCCAGGTGCGCTGCAATGGCTCGAACCCTTGTTCGCAGAGCGTGTGCATATGCAGCCCATCGACGCCTTGCATCGCCTCGGGTGTTAGCTGTGACACAGGGGTGCCCAGACGTGAGCAGGGCGCGCAGGGGTCGTATTTCGGGATCTCACCTTCGGAGTGTTCGGGGTTGATCCGCAAGCCGACCTGAACGCCTGCGGCTTGTGCCTTGGCGAGAAAGCGGTTCTTTTGCGCGGGGCTGTTGAAGATTATGTGATCCGACAGGCTCAGGATCTCATCGATGTCCTGATCCTTGTACCCGGCACAGAAGGTGGCGACCTCTCCTCCGTATTCTTCGCGCCCCAAGCGGGCCTCGAAGATGCCAGAGGCGCAGGTACCGCCCAGGTGTTGGCGTACCAGTGGGGCAAGCGCGAACATCGAGAAGGCTTTCAGCGCGCTCAGAACATGTGCGCCCGAGCGATTGGCGACATCCGACAAGATGCTCAGGTTTTGTTCCACCGCCTTTTCGTCGACGACGAAACAGGGAGAGGGGACCCGGCTCAGGTCAAAGTCGCGAAAGGCGCCGGCATCGCCGGCTTGTGTGGTCATGATGTCGGACATTGCGTGCTCATTTTGCAACCGGGACGTTTCAA
This sequence comes from Falsiruegeria mediterranea M17, assembly GCF_900302455.1. Classification (GTDB taxonomy): domain Bacteria; phylum Pseudomonadota; class Alphaproteobacteria; order Rhodobacterales; family Rhodobacteraceae; genus Falsiruegeria; species Falsiruegeria mediterranea. The sequence goes on along the minus strand of NZ_ONZG01000017.1, from coordinate 51,652 downwards.
AGGGGTCTATTGGGCGGAGTACTGGTTTCTGGCCCTTTGCGGCAAGCCTTTTGCCTGCGGGTGGATCAAGCCTTTTTCAATCGCTGTCGTCGCCGCTCTGCGCTTTGAACTCCAGGATCATATTGTAGGCTCGCTGCGCAAGGTTGGACACGCGCAAGAGTTCCGCACCCGAAAAGCTGTGCGCCTTTTTCCATTGACCGCTGGGGTCACGGAAGCTGCGCGTGATATCGACGGAATAAAAATTTCCCTTGGGACCGGAGGTCTTCCAGATTTTGGCTTTGATCAGGCCATCGGTAATTGTGGCAAAGGGTTCGTTGGACATGGGATGCTCCGCTATTTCTGAAACAAGAACCGTACGCGCGTTCAGCGTCGAAGGTCTGTGAAGTTGCCGTAAATTTGCCACCGAACAATCGCGTTCGATGTCGGTTTCGTCAACGACGAAGCAAGGCAAGGCGAGGTGACTTAAGTTGAAGCGGTCTAAAGCGCCCGTCCGCCAGAACCTGCCCAAAGGCAATTCCCCAGTGTGACGGGTGGGCGCTGTGCACCCACCCGCAATCAGGCGTTTCGCGTTGTGCTCAGAACTCGACCGGGCCGTCAAGCTCATGAACTTGCCAGGGCAGGCCGTGTTCATTGAGCATGTCCATAAAGTTGTCGGGGTCCAGCTGTTCCATGTTCCAGACGCCGGGTTCAACCCAGTTGCCTTTCAGCACCTGAGCCGCACCGATCATGGCCGGGACGCCGGTGGTGTAGCTGACGGCCTGGCTGCCAACCTCGGCGTAGCATTCTTCGTGGTCGCAGATGTTGTAGATGTAATATGTCTTCTCGCCCGAGCCGTCCTTGGCCTGACCCGTGGCGATGTCGCCGATGCAGGCTTTGCCCTTGGTTTCCGCGCCCAAATCGCCGGGGTCGGGCAGCAGGGTTTTCAGGAACTGGATCGGGATGATTTGCTTGCCGTCGTGCATCACCGGATCGATCCGGGTCATGCCGACGTTTTCCAGCACCTTGGCGTGCATGATGTAGGCATCGCCAAAGGTCATCCAGAAACGGGCGCGCTCGATCTCGGGGAAGTGGGTCGAGAGCGATTCCAGTTCCTCGTGATACATCTGGTACATGTTCTTGACGCCGATGGCCGGGAAATCGAATTCGACCTTGGTGGTCATCGCCGGGCTGGTATGCCACGCGCCGTTTTCCCAATGACGCACCTCGGCCAGAACCTCGCGCAGGTTGATCTCGGGGTTGAAGTTGGTGGCGAACTCCTGATCGTTGGAGCCGCCATTGGCGTCCAGCACGTCGATCTGACGGATGGTCTCCAACTTGTGTTTCTTGAGCCAGGTGGCGAAGACCGATGTCACGCCCGGATCAAAACCCGAGCCCAGGATCGCGGTCAGGCCAGCCTCTTTGAAGCGGTCCTGATAGGCCCACTGCCAGTGGTATTCAAACTTGGCCACATCTTCGGGCTCATAGTTTGCGGTATCCAGATAGTGACAGCCCGCTTCCAAGCAGGCATCCATCAGCACGAGATCTTGATAGGGCAGGGCCAAGTTGACCAGCAGTTCAGCACCGGTTTCCTTGATTAGCGCAACTGTGTCGGCGACCTTATAAGCGTCCAATTCAGCGGTCTTGATCTCGACGCCTACACGTTCTTTGACAGCGGCAGCAATCGCATCGCATTTCGACTTGGTTCGGCTTGCCAGCGTGATCTCGGTAAAGATATCGCTATTCATCGCCATTTTGTGCACTGCGGCGTGGGATACGCCCCCTGCACCGACAACCAGTGTCTTACCCATGCGCAAATCTCCTCTGGATGGGGGTTATTCGTAGTAAGTATAGCCGTTGATGCTGTCGCGATAAGCACCAATGATCAGCTTGCGTTCGCTGGCTTTCAGCGTACCGGCGGAAATCGCGCCGTCAACGAGCTTGCGGAAGGCGGCGACGCAATCGGTTGGATCAAACTCGACATAGGACATGACCTGAGAGATCGTATCGCCCTCTTGCTCGTGCAGCAGGTCGAAACCGCCGTCGGTGCGGAGGTCGATGGTGACGACGTTGGTGTCGCCGAACAGATTGTGCAGATCGCCAAGCGTTTCCTGATAAGCGCCCACAAAGAAGACACCCAGATGATAGGGCTGATCCTCGGGCAGCGAGTGCACCGGCAGCGAGGGTGACACGCCATCGGCCAGGATGAACTTGTCGACCTTGCCGTCGCTGTCGCAGGTGATGTCGGACAGGACTGCGCGGCGGTCGGGTGTCTGGTTCAACATCTGCAAGGGCACGATCGGGTGCAGTTGATCAATGGCCCAGACGTCAGGAAGAGATTGGAACAGCGAGAAGTTGCAGTGATAGATGTCGGCGAGTTTCTCCAGCTGATCGTCCACATCCGTCTCGCCCTCTTGCGCGGCCACCAGCGCCTTGATGCGGGCCATCAGGTTCAGATAGATGCGTTCGCCCCGTGCCATCTGGCGCAGGTCTATGTAGCCGCGCCGGAACAAGGCGCGAAGCTCGTTGCGGTAGAATGTGGCGTCGTTCCAGCATTCTTGCAGGCGTTCAGCTTTCAGATAACCACCGACTGCAGACAGATCGGAAATCAGGTGGTTGTCGTCCGGGTCAACCTCTGGCGCGCTGGGCGCATCGTAGAGCGTGCTTTCGAGCACATTGAACACCAACATGGATGAGGTCGCTACAACCGCCCGGCCGCTTTCGGTGACGATGGTGGGGTGGGCAACCTCGGCCTCGTCCATCGCATAGCTGACGGTCTCGACCACATTGGCGCAGTATTCCTCGACCGTGTAGTTGATCGAGTTTTCGGCCGCCTTTTTCTCGCCGGTGTAGTCCACGCCCATGCCGCCACCCAGATCCAGATGGGTCAGGGGCACGCCTTCGGCGGTCAGTTCAGTGTAATACCGGCACGCCTCACCCACCGCGCGGCGCACGTCATTGACGTCCTGCACCTGGCTGCCTAGGTGCGAATGCTGCAGCTTGAGGCAATGCAGCAGCCCGGCGCCCTGCAGCTTGTCCACCACAGCGACCAATTGATCGGTGTTCATGCCAAAGGCTGAGCGGTCGCCAGAGCTTTCTTCCCACTTGCCGCTGATCTGGTTGGTCAGCTTTACCCGAACGCCCAGCAAAGGCTCGATCCCAAGCTCTTTGTAGACCTCGATCACGGTATCGGCCTCTTTCGGGCTTTCCAGCACGATCACGGTGTTGAAGCCCAGCTTGCGCGACAGGATCGCCAGCTGGATGAATTCGGCATCCTTGACGCCGTTGCAGACAATCAGCGCTTCTTTGGCCAGACGATGGGCGAGCGCAATCACCAGCTCGGGTTTTGATCCTGCCTCAAGCCCGTAGTCGTACTTGTGTCCGAATTCGACAATGCGGTCGATCACCTGCGCCTGCTGGTTCACCTTGATCGGGAACACACCGCGATAGGCGCCCTGATACCCCGTGCGTGCGATGGCGCTGGCAAAGCTTTCGTTGATGTGTGCGATCTCGTGCTCAAGGTACGAGCTGACCCGCAGCACCATGGGCGATTTGATCCCGCGTTCGTCAAGATCGCTCAGGATGCCCGGCAGGCTCACGGCTGGCGCGTCGGGGGCCAGCGGGTTCCGCAAGCCGATCTCCCCCTCGTCGGTCACCACAATCAGGCCCTTGCCCCATTTGTCTACGCCATAGACCATGTGCGGTTCGTCGAGAGGTTGTTTCAATCAAAGACACCCATTCAGCAGGAGTTTCGTCAAAGGTGGACGCCCTTTAGGCGAGGCGCGCGATTCGTCCAAGTTAAAACTTGTGGCTGCTGCATCCTGCGCTTAGGCGGCCTGATGGATCAACCAGTCGCAGATGTTTGCGATTTCCTGCGTCTGCGACCCCGAGGTGCGGCGCACCAGATAATAGGCACGGTGTTCGCTGAGTACCGCATCGAACAGCTGGATCAGGCTACCGCTGTCCAATTCGGAATCGATCAGCGGCACCCAACCCATGACCACGCCCTGACCACCAATGGCAGCCTGCAGAACAACGTTGGTGTCTTCGATGATCGGGCCGGTCAGATCGTTGTTTTTCACGTTCGTGGCGGCAAACCATGCCGACCACCCAAAGGTGTCGCGCTGATGGATGAGCGGAAAAGACAGCAGGTCGCTGGGTGTTTCCGGGCGGCCAAGCCGGTCGATCAAGGCCGGGCTGGCAACGGGGGCGGTCAAGACATTGACCAGCGGATCAGCGATCATGCCGGGAAAGACGCCGTCGCCCCAAGTGATGAAGATGTCGGCATCCACATTCTGCGGTGACACCAGCAGCGGGGTCTGAACCAGCTCCAGATCGACCTGCGGGAACGCCTCGTGAAAGGCTGCGAACCGGGGCAATAGCCAACGGGTGGCAAAGCTGGGGCCCATGGCCATGCGGATTTTGGTCTTGCCGGGGGTCTGCGCCACCGCCTCGACCGAGGTTTCGATCAGCCGGAACGCTTTGCCCAACCCGTCGGCCAGTCGTGTGCCCTCATCCGTCAGATGCACGGCGCGGGTTTCGCGGGTGAACAGCTGCACGTTCAAATGCGCCTCAAGCCCACGAATGTGATGGCTGATTGCGGTCGGGGACACGTTGATCGCTTCGGCTGCGGCGCGAAAGCTGCCGAAGCGGGCGGCGGCCTCGAACGCGCGCAGGGCGGGCAGAGAGGGGAGGCTGGTCATGAGGTGAATAAATGAGTTTTCTTCACCCATGGCAAGAGAAACATGTTTTTGTACAGAAAATGCGGGGTCACTAACCTCTGCCCTAGAGGGAAGAGGAGACAGGCGCCATGGCGCAAAGACCGCGACGTCGTGGGCGCACTGCCCGGATCGAGGCTGAGGCCGAGGCTGAGGTTGAAACGCCCCCGGTTTGGCCAGGGTTGAACGGTGGCGGGTTTCGTCCGCTAAGCGACGCTGACATTGCCCACGTCGATGAGGCGGTGCTGATGCTGCTCGAGACCTTGGGGCTAAGCCAGGCGACGCCCTCCATGATCGACAAGGTGTGCGCGGCGGGCGGCAGTTACACCGATGATCATCGCTTGCTCTTTCCCCGTGCCCTTGTTCGGAAGACAATCGCCGAGGCGCGCCGGGACGTGGTTCTGTGCGGGCAGGATCCCGCGCACGACCTGGACCTGTCGGGCACCCGCGTCCACATGAGCTCGGGCGGGGGGGCGCCGGGCGTCTTTGACATCGAGGACGGGCATTACCGCGACGGCACCGTGCGCGATTTGTATGACGCGGCGCGGATTTGCGACGCGATGGAGAACATCCACCATTTCAGCCGCTCGATCGTGGCGCGCGATATCGAAGACACCGCCGAGATGGACCTGAACACCGCCTATGCCTGTTTGATGGGCACGTCGAAACACGTCTCGGTTTCTGTCTCGGAACCCGAAAATGTCCCGCAACTCGCCGAACTTTGTTATGCCATAGCGGGCAGCGAAGCGGCCTTTCGCGCGCGCCCCTTCCTGACGGTGATGGTGTGCCATGTGGTCCCGCCCATGCGTTTTGCCGAAGAGGCGATCGACACGCTAGAGGCCGCAATCCTGGCGGGCTTCCCGGTGCAGTTGATCTCGGCCGGGCAGGCCGGGGCCACAAGCCCCGCCACCATTGCGGGATCTCTGGTGCAGGCGGTGGCCGAGACGCTTGCAGGGTTGGTTTTTGCCCGGTTGGTCGATCCAAACGTGGCGGCGATCTTTGCGCCCAAACCGTTGGTCGCGGATCTGCGCACAGGATCGATGTGCGCGGGGGGCGGTGAGCAGGCGATCCTGATGGCGGCGGCGGCGCAGATGGGGCGGTACTATGATCTACCGACCTCGTCCATCGCTGGGATCACGGATGCCAAGACGCTTGATGCGCAGTTCGGCAGCGAGAAGAACCTGGCTGTGGCCTCTGCTGCGCATGCCGGATCGAACCTGATCACCCAGGCCTGCGGGATGCAGGCCAGCCTGCTTGGGGTCTCGCTGGAGGCTTATGTGGCCGACAACGACATGCTGGGCAACATCCTGCGTACCGTTCGCGGAGTCGAGGTAACGCCCGAGAACATCGGTGCGGATGTCATTGCCGAAGTTTGCCGGGGCGAGGGGCACTATCTGGGCCACCGCCACACATTCTCGCGGATGAAGTCGGACTACTTCTATCCCCACCTGGGCGATCGCCGCACCCCGCGCGAATGGGAGGAGGGTGGATCACGCCCCATAGGCGAGGTTGCCCGTGACAAGGCGCGCGCATTGATGGCCGAGCATTTCCCGGGGCATATTCCCGACGCGTTGGATCGGGAACTGCGCGCGCGGTTCAACATCCGCCTCAGCCGGGCACAGATTGGACGCCCGGAATGATGGCCGGGCTGCAATATCCCTTTGATCTGGACCCTCTGCCCGATGCGGTGATCGGCGGCGTTGGTCATGCTGGTGGTGGGCTGTCACGGCAGTTGGTCGATCCGGCGGCGCGGATCAGTTTTGCTGAAGTGCGTGATGCATCATTAGCCCAGATTGATCAGTCGGTTCTTACCGCTCAGACCGCCCGGCGCCCTTGGGCGGACACCCCGCCCGCGCAACGGGCGCAAGTTTTAATGGCCCTTGCTGATCTGATCGCGGCACACGTGGACGAGTTGGCTGCGGTTGAATGCGTCAACGTCGGCAAACCCCTGTCCCAAGCGCGACGAGATGTGCTGCGGGCGGCGGGCTATTATCGCTTCTACGCAGGTGCCTGTGACAAGCTGAACGGGGACACCATCCCTTTGGGTCCTGATCAGACGGCCGTGACGCTGCTCGAACCGGTCGGTGTGACGGCCCACATACTGCCGTGGAACTATCCCATCTCGACTTTGGCACGCGGCGTTGCTCCGGCGTTGGCAGCAGGGGCGACGGTGGTGGCGAAACCTGCGGAGCTGACCCCACTGAGCACGCTCATGGTGGCCAAATTGGCGCTAGAGGTGGGCGTGCCTGATGGGGCATTCAACGTGATTTGTGGCGCGGGCGAGGTTGGTGAGGCGCTGGCGGCTCATCCGAACGTCGCTCATGTCACCTTCACCGGTTCGACGGAAACAGGCCGCAGGGTGATGCAGGCCGCCTCTGGCCCTGTCGCAGGGGTTACGCTGGAACTGGGCGGGAAATCCCCGGTGGTGGTCTGGCCCGATGCGGATCTGGACGCCGCTGCCAAAGGTATCGCGCGCGGGATATTTTTCAACGCAGGCCAGGTTTGTGCCGCAGGCAGTCGGCTGCTTTGTCACGCGGACATCCACGACGCTGTGGTGGAGCGCGTGGTACAGCAGGCCCGCGAAATGACCATGGGGCACGGGCTGACCGATCCTGACCTGGGGCCTTTGATATCCGAGGCGCAATTTGCCCGGGTTGAGGGGTTCGTCTCGCGCGCCTTGGCCGATGGGCTGACCTGCGTCACTGGCGGTCAGAGGGCACATGTACCGGATTGTCCGCTGGGTCTGTTTTACGAACCTACTGTTTTCACCCGTGTGCCCGAGACCTCGGATATCGCGCAGATCGAGGTTTTTGGCCCGGTCCTGATCACGCAAACCTTTGAAACCGAAGAGGACGCTCTGCGTCTCGCCAATGGCACGCCCTTTGGTCTGGTCGCGGGTATCTATACCGCCGACACCGGTCGCGCGATGCGCTTTGCCCGCCGGGTCGAGGCGGGACAGGTCTTCGTCAATGGCTTTCTCCAGGGCGGCGACACGGTGCCCTTTGGTGGCGTCAAACACAGCGGTATCGGACGCGAAAAGGGTGTGTCGGGGCTGCGCGCCTATCTGGCGGAAAAATCCATCGTTCTCAGCCATGGGGAGACCTCATGATCACCAATGCAAGCCTTGCCGACCGCGCCCGCCGGGTCATGCCCGGCGGTGTCAGCCACGAGTTGCGTTATCGCACGCCCCATCCCAGCTACATCGCGCGGGCGTTGGGGGCCGAGAAATGGGATGTCGAAGGCAAACGGTACATCGATTTCAAGCTTGGCGCAGCAAGCCAGCTGTTAGGCAATTCCTGTCCCCAAGTGATAGAGGCGGTGGCCGGGCAGTTGACCAGAACGCCCTATACCGGCGATTGCCACGCGCTTGAAATCGAATGGGCCGAGTGGATTCACCGCCTGATGCCCTCGGCCGATCTGGTGCGGTTCACCGGATCGGGCACGGAAAGCACGATGCTGGCGCTGCGATTGGGGCGGGCGTATTCCGGGCGCGACAAGGTGCTGCGGATCGACGGGCATTTCCACGGCTGGCACGACATGCTGCTGAAAGGGGCCAAGCCAGGGTTCGAAGGCGCGCCGTCATTGGGCGTGCCGCAGGCGATTGCTGATCTGACCGTGATCGCGCCGTCGTCGTTGAATGCAGTGGCCGACCTGCTGGCGGACGACCAGATCGGCACGATCTTTGTCGAGGCGTCGGGTGCGAACTATGGCTCGGTTCCTCTGCCCGATGGGTTTCTGCAAGGCATTCGCGACCTGGCCACGCAAACGGACAAGGTGCTGATCTTTGACGAGGTGATCACCGGTTTTCGCTGGTCGCCGGGCGGGCGGCAGGCGCGTGATGGTGTGCTGCCGGATCTGACCACATTGGCAAAGATTGTCACTGGGGGGCTGCCGGGCGGTGCGATCTGCGGCAAGGCCGAAATCATGGAGCTGCTCGACCCTGGTAAACCGCGTGGCGGGTTTGCGCCGCCGGTCAGCCACAAGGGTACGTTCAATGCCGCCCCGCTGGTGGCGGCTGGTGCAATCGCGGCAATGGAACTGCTCTCAACCGGCGAAGTCCAAGCTCAAGCCGATGCCATGGCCGCACGGCTGCGCGACGGGATCAACCGTTGTTTTGAAAGCCGCCAGATCAGCGCGTTGGCTTATGGCGACAGTTCGACCTGCCACCTCTACTTCGGCGGTCGCAGCATCGACGGGCTGAGCGCGGCTGAAATCCGCACGGTGCCTGCGCCGTTGGTGAACGGGCTGCGCAACGGATTGCTTGAGCGTGGGGTGGATTTCATGTCCTTCACTTCTTGCGTGACCTCATCGGCACATACGCCGGAGCTGGTGGATGAGGCGATTGAAATCTTTGACGAAACCCTGGCCGATTTGGTCATGAACGGAGTGATCGCGGCATGAGCACGCTTCCTTCTCACGCGCGAACCGTTGTCATTGGCGGCGGCGTCATTGGCTGTTCTATTGCCTATCATCTGGCGCGCGAAGGGCGCACAGATATCGTGGTGCTGGAGCGGTCGAAGCTGACATCCGGCACCACCTGGCATGCCGCCGGTCTGGTGCGCAGGTTGCGGCCTTCGGCGACGCTGACCAAGCTGATCAACTACTCGATTGACCTGTACGGAGAGCTGGAGCGCGAAACCGGGCAGGCGACGGGCTGGACCCAGACCGGGTCGCTGACCCTGGCCACCAATCCGGGCCGGCTGACCAATATCAAGCGGCAGGTCTCGCTTGGCCGCGCCTTTGGGCTTGAGGCCGAAGTGGTCGATGGCGCCCGAGCCAAGGAGTTGTGGCCGCTGATCGAAACCGACGACGTGATCGGCGCGGTCTGGTCGCCCGCGGATGGGCGGGTGAACCCGTCGGACGTGGCGCTGGCCTTGTCCAAAGGCGCGCGGGCGCGGGGTGTGCAGATATTTGAGGACACCGCAGTCACCGGCCTGCAAAAGAAGGCAGGCCGCATTTCTGGCGTCGAAGTGGGCGATCATGTGATCGAGGCCGACGAGGTTGTGATCGCCTGTGGCCTCTGGTCCCGCGAAGTGGCGGCGATGGCGGGCGCGCATATGCCGCTTTATGCCTGCGAGCACTTCTACATTCTGACCAAACCGCTGGCGGAGGTGCAAGCGCTTGGCAAGGGTGCGCATCTGCCGACGCTGAATGATCAGGATGCCTTCCTTTACGCCCGCGACGATGTCGAGGGGCTGTTGGTGGGGTGTTTTGAACCGCACGCCAAGGGGTTGCCGCTCGACAGCTTGCCCAAGGACTTCAGCTTTGATTTGCTGGCCGAGGACTGGGATCACTTCATGCCGATGATGGAAAACGCCTTACGGCGCATTCCGGCGCTGGAGCAGGCCGAGGTGCGGATGCTCTTGAACGGTCCTGAGAGCTTCACGCTCGATAGCCAGTTCATGCTGGGCGAAAGCCCCGAGGTGCCGGGCCTGTTCCTGATGGGCGGAATGAATTCCACCGGCATCGCGCTGGCCGGGGGCGCGGGCAAGGCGATGGCGGAATGGATCATCGCAGGTGAGCCGACGATGGAGCTGAACGAGGCCGACATCCGCCGTTTCAGCCCCGAGATGAACGTGCTTGGCGCTTTGAAGGCGCGCATCCCCGAGGTTCTGGGCCGCCATTATGACAACCCCTTTCCCGGTCGGTCGATGGACACCGCACGGGGCCAACGCCGCTCGCCGATCCATGCGGGACTGGTTGCCGCCGGTGCGCGGTTCGAAAGCCGCGGCGGCTGGGAACGCGCGGTGCATTTCGGCGGCGAGGCGGCGCATCTGCCGCTGAGCTTTGGTGTGCCAGCCTGGCGTGATCAAGTCGCGGCCGAGGTCGAAGCCTGCCGCAGCGGTGCGGCCATTCTAGACCAAAGCGCCTTTGGCAAGATCATGGTGCAGGGGCCGGATGCCTGCGATTTCCTCAATCACCTTTGCGCTGCACAGATGGACATCGCTGAGGGGCGCATCGCCTATACCCAGATCCTGAACACACGCGGCGGGGTCGAAAGCGACCTTACCGTGCAACGCCACGGGCTGGATACCTATCTGCTCATCGTCGGCGCGGGCGAGGTTGTGCGCGACCTCAAGCGCATGCGCGAAACACGTGGGGATTTCCGCGTTGAGTGTACCGATGTCACCAGCGGCTACGCCATCATCGGGCTGGCGGGGGCAAAGGCGCGCGAGGTGCTGCAAGCCACCAGCAACACACCGGTGCCCGAGCTGAAACGCTTTCACTTTGCACCGGTCGACATCGGGCTGGCGCGCGGTTGGGCCGGGCGGCTGAGTTTCACCGGCGAGGAAGGATACGAGCTTTACATCCCCTCGGACATGGCCATGGCGGCCTATGAGGCACTGGTCGAAGCGGGAGCCAGTCACGCGGGGCTATATGCCTCGGGCAGCCTACGCATCGAAAGCGGGTTCCGTGCTTTTGGTCATGAGCTGACCCCCGGCACCACCCCGCCAGAGGCAGGCCTTTGCGCCTTCTGCGCCTTTGGCACGAGTTTTGTGGGTGAAGCGGCGCTGAAGGATCACGTGTCCAAACGCCAGATCGTGTCGTTGCTGTTTGATGATCCCGACGCGATCCCTATCCATGACGAGCCAATCTATTTCGACGGCAAGGTTGTGGGGCAGATCACCTCGGCCGCTTGGAGCTATCGTTTTGACCGCTCGGTTGCGTTGGCGATGCTCACGTCCCTCCCCGAGGGGCTGAAGGATGGCGATGTCATCTCCGGCTTCGAAGTCGAAATCGCCTGCACCCGCTACAGCGCCCGCATCTCACGCAAACCCGCCAAAGAGGCGTTCCAATGACCGACACCACTCGCACCACCCGCGTCGCCATCATCGGCGGCGGCATCATGGGCGTCGCGGCCCAGTTCCAGTTGGCCGAAAATGGCTGGACCGACACGATCCTGTTTGAGAAGGCCGAGTTGACCAGCGGCTCGACTTGGCACGCAGCCGGCCAAATCGCCCATGCCGTCGGCAGCCGGATTGCGGGGTGGATCAACAAGACCTCGATCGAGATCTACAAACGGGTTGAGAAGGAGACGGGTCAGAGCATCGGCTGGCATGAGGTTGGCGGCTTTCGTATCGCCACCACGGACGACGAGGTCGACTGGATGAAATCCATCATGGGGGTCGGCAGACTGCTGGATCTTCCGATGGAGCTTGTGGGGCCTGAAGAGGTCACAAAAGGCAACCCGTTCTACAAGGTCGATGACGTCAAGGCCGCGGTGCAGACGTTTGAGGATGGCCATATCGACCCCTCGGGCGTGACCATGGCCCTGGCCGCCGCGACCCGCGCGCGCGGTGCGATCATTGAGCGGCACAACCGGGTCATTGGCGCCTCGCGCAAGGGCGACATGTGGTTGCTGCGCACGGAAAAGGGCGATGTGCTGGCTGAACATGTGGTCATCGCAGCAGGCTCTTATGCCAACCAGGTCGGCGAATGGTTTGGGCTGAAAATTCCCTCGGTTTCCTGCCTGCATCATTATCTGGTCACCGACACTGTGCCCGAGTTCCTTGACCGCCCCGAGCTGCCGGTGATGCGCGACAACGCTTTTGGCGGCTATATCCGGCAAGAGCAGAAATCGGGGCTGATTGGTATCTATGAGGGGCATGTCTGCCCAACCGTCTGGGAAATGCCGCAGGGCGCGCCTTGGGCGGCCGAGAATGAACTGTTCGAGGCTGATTACGACTCGATCGGTGATTTCCTCATGGTTGCCTTCGACAAGATGCCGATCCTGGCCGAGCTTGGGATCAAACGTGTGGTTCGCGGCGCGATCACCCACACCCCGGACGGCGGCATGCTGGTTGGCCCAAGTGGTGCGCCCAATATCTGGCTGTCCTGCGGGTCGTCCATTGGACTTGCCTGGGGTGGTGGCGCGGGCAAGGTGCTGGCGGATTGGATGGTCCACGGCGCAACCGAGATCAACACGCGCTCGATGGACCCGCGCCGCTATGGCGACTTTAGCACCGATCATTTCATCGTGGAACGCACCAAGGACGAGTTCATGCGCCGCCATGACACGCCGTGTCCAGGCAAGCAGTTCCATTCTTTGCGACCGCTGAACAAACACCCGCTCTACGACCGTCTGGCTGCCAGCGGCGCAGTGTTTGGCGAGGTCGCGGGCTGGGAACGACCGCGCTATTTTGGCAAGGTGGGCGAGGTCGAGCAGATCGGCTGGGGCCACCAGAACTGGCACGCAAACGCCATGGCTGAGGCCAAAGCCACGCGTGAGGGCGCCGGTGTCATCGACCTCTGCGCCTTTGCGCAATTCGAGATCATCGGGCGCGATGCAGGCAAGCTGCTGGACCGTCTGTCGGCCAATAGAATCCCGGCCAAGGATGGCTCAATTGGGCTGTGCCACCTGCTGACCGAACAAGGCCGGTTCGAGACGGAAATCACCATCTGGCGGATTAGTGAGGGGCGCTATTTCACCGGCTCTCCGATCGCCCGCGCCAATCCCGATTTCGCCTGGATGCAATCCCAGATGCAGCCGGGCGAAGACGTCACTCTGATCAACCGGACCAACGATTGGGGCATGTTGGCGCTATCTGGCCCGGCCTCGCGCGCGATCCTGTCGCAAGCCACCGACGCGGATCTGTCAAACGCCGCCTTCCGCTGGCTGTCGGGGCAGGAAATCGATGTCTTCGGTGTGCCGTGCTACGCCCTGCGTGTGGCCTTTACCGGCGAGCTGGGGTGGGAGCTGCACCTGCCGTTGGACCGCATCGCCGAGGTTTATGACAAATTGCATGAGGACGGCGCGGCGCATGGTCTGGTCGATCTGGGCGGCTATGCCTTCAACGGGTTGCGCATGGAAAAGGCCTATCGTGCGTCCGGTGAACTGACCACCGACATCGGCATGTTCGACGTTGGCCTGGATCGGTTCTTCCGATCCGAGGGGCGCGATTTCATCGGCAAGGAGGCGGCGCTGGCCGCCAAGGATCATGTCGGGTGGGAGTTGCTGTATTGCGAAGTTCACAGCGACCATATCGACGTACATGGTGGCGAGGCGGTGTTGCTTGACGGAGCGCCTGTCGGTCTGACGACTTCGGGTGGCTATGGCTATACCGTGCGTAAGAGCTTGGCGTTTGTTTTCGTCCGCAAGGGGACACCGCGTAGTGGGTTGAGCGTTCTGCTGCTCAATCAGGAGTATCCCCTGACGGTTCTAGACGAACCCGCGTTTGATCCCGACAACCTGCGGCCCCGACAAGATGCTTGATCCAATGACGGCACCCCTTGTTCCTCCTACTGCAAATGTGATCGCCTTGCGTCCGTCGGGACCCCTGCAAGCCGCGCGTATGGTCGCAGAGCAGCCAACGGAGCGTCGGTTTGTGGGCGAAAACACAGGCGCGGTTTTTTATCGTCCCGGTGACACGCCTACCATCCCGATGGCAGGCCAAACCACTGAAAGGCCGCCCAGATGACCGATATCACCAACCTGAGCTCCGTTGACATGGCTCAGCAGATTCGCGCCGGTGCCTTGACGGCCACACAGGTATTGGCTGCGCATCGCGACCGGGTCGAGGCCGTGAATGGCGTGGTAAATGCCTTTGTCACACTCGATTGGGAAGCGGCGCAGATCCGCACGGCAGAGCTGGATCACATGGCGGCGCAGGGTCGGTTTGCAGGCCCCCTGCACGGTGTGCCGATCGCAATCAAGGATGTTTTTGAAACCAAAAGTTTGCGCACGACCTATGGCTCCAAATCCTTTGAAACCCACGTGCCAGATGCCGACGCGCTGCACGTCAAACGGCTGCGCGACGCGGGCGCGGTGATCTTTGGCAAGACCAATACGCCGGAATTTGCCTTCTCTGGCCAAACCTCGAACCCTGTTTCAGGCACCACCCGCAATCCGCACGATCCTGCCAAAACGGTCGCGGGCAGCTCGGGCGGCGCAGCGGCGGCTTTGGCGGCCGGGATGACACCGCTGGCGGACGGGTCCGACCTGGGCGGCTCAACCCGGACCCCGGCGGCGTGGTGTGGCGTTGTGGGGTATCGCCCGACATCGGGCCTGATCCCCTATGACCCCAACCCGACTCCGTTTGACGGTCTGTCGATCCCCGGTCCCATGGCGCGCAACGTAAGCGACCTGACCTTGATGCTTGAGGTGATGCAAGGCAACACGATGGCGCAGCCATTGGGGTATTGGTTCGAGCCACCAAGCCTTGCGAAACTCAACGCACCGGTTGAGCCGCGCAAGCTGGCACTGTCTTTGGCTCCTTTTGGGGCGTCGGTCGACCCCTCGATTCAGGCCGCAATCGCGCCGGTCGCGGATCTCTGTCGTGCGGTGGGGTGGCAGATCAAAGAGGACGCGCCGGACCTTGCGCCCCTGTTGCCGTTCGGCGGGCTGATCCGTGGGTTGTCGGCGCTTGGATACCGCGACGCGATACAGCCCGACATGGCGCAGGCCAGTCCCAGTTTTGTCAGGGCCTGCGCCGCAGGCGAAGGGCTGAACCTGCAGGATTACATCGACTATCGCCGCGTCCGAACTCAGGTATGGCAGGCCACGGCGCGGTTCTTTGAAGCTCATGATTTTGCCCTTTGGCCCACCACCACCGGCCTTGCCTTTTCCGCCGACCAACCAGATCACGATCTGCCTGAGGACTGGCGCAGCGTGACCCTGACGCCGGTCATGGAGCTGCCCTCGATTTCAATCCCCTTCGGTACCTCCAGCGACGGGATGCCGGTCGGTTTGCATATCACCGGACCCCGCGGGTCCGATGCCAAACTCTTGCGCTTTGCCAGGTGGATCGAGCGCACCGTTTCAGGAGATATAAGATGACAGACATCACCGGCGGCGAAGCGGCCTATCGCGTTCTCAAGGCCAACGGGATCGACACAGTTTTTGGCCTCTTGGGTGGGTCGATGCTCGAGCTCTATGACGCGATGTACAAGGACGGCGCCCTTACCTATGTCGGCGCGCGGGATGAGCGCGCGGCGGGCCATATGGCGGACGCCTGGGCGCGAATGACCGGTAAGCCGGGCGTGGTGCTTGGCGCGCAGGCCGGGCCGGGGGTGGTCAACCTGGTGACAGCCGTGGCCGAGGCGCAGCTGGCCTATTCGCCGCTGGTGGTGGTTGCCGGTGCAATAAGTCGCTGCGATCACGCCAAGGACACGTTCCAAGAGGTCGATCAGGTCGCGCTCTTTTCGCCGATCAGCAAGCGTTCGGTCATGGTCAGCGACGCCGCGCGCCTGCCTGCGATGCTCGAGGATGCGATCCGATTGGCGAACTCGGGCCGCCGGGGGCCGGTGGTTCTGCATGTACCGCGCGATCTGTTTGCCGAGATGGTGCCTGCAAACGATCCGCAGCCGGTAAACATCGCCCGCCCGGGCCCTGCCGCGCCTGACGATGTTGCTGCCATCGCCGAATTGCTGGCTGGGGCTGAGCGCCCGGTGATCTTTGCCGGCGGCGGGTTCAAATGGGGCCGAGGGCGAGAGGCGCTGACCGCCCTGGCCGAAAAACTGGAGGTGCCAGTTGTGGCTTCGACCGGGCATGCCGACGTCATGCGCCACGGCCACCCGTGGTTTGCCGGTCAGGCTGGGCCGCGTGGCAACCGGGTGGCCAGCCGTCTGACGAAAGAGGCGGATGTGATGGTCGTGCTGGGCGCGCGGCTTGGCTTCAACTCGACCTTTCATTCCAACGACTATGTGGGGGCCGAGACGCGCATCGCCCATGTGGACATCGACGGATCTGCAGTGGGGCGCTATTTTCCGGTCGAGATTGCGGTGCAGGCGGATGCGCGGCTTACGACCGAGGCGCTGCTGAACCAGGCGCGAAAACCGCAAGCTGACGACTGGCGTGCGGCTTTCAAGACCGACATGGAGAGCCTGGCAGCCGAGCGCGAAGAAGAGGCACAGATCGCGACCCTGCCCATGCATCCTCGTCGCGCCTTGGCTGAACTGCGTGTAGCCTTGCCGGAAGACGCGATTGTCACGCTCGACACCGGGAACACCTGCCTACAGGCCGCCGACCGGTTGGCGCATTACGCGCCGCTGTCACTGATCACACCGCTGGACTTCGGGCTGGTGGGCTTTGGCCTCGCGGCTGCTATCGGGGCCAAGGCGGCTGCGCCCAGCCGACCCGTAGTGGCGGTGATGGGGGACGGCGCCATCGGCTATACGATGATCGAGATCCAGACCGCGATCCAGCATGGGTTGCCCATCGTTGTCGTGGTGCTCGACAACGAGGCCTGGGGGGCCGAGAAGGCTTATCAGCAAGAGTTCTATGGTGGGCGTCTCTTGGGGGCGGAAATCCAATCTCCCAGGTTCGACAAATTTGCAGAGCTGTGTGGCGGGCAGGGGATGTGGATCGATGGGCCGGGCGAAGTTGGCCCTGCGCTGACGCGGGCCATCGAGAGTAATCGGACCACCGTTATCCAGGGCAAGATCGACCCCAAGGCACTGATGACCCTACGCAAGGATCTTTTCAAGGTAACCGATCAGGACTGAAAGAAGACGCAAGTTTTCCTCCGATCGTGTGAGATTTGACGGGTGGCAACAGGCGGGCCGGGCGCCGCGCGCAGCGCGGCGCCCGGCCCAACCAGAGGAGACCTCTCGTCAGAGAGGTAGACGATGGGCGGGAGCACCCCGGTAGCAGCTCTAAGACAGCGACTTGCCGAGCCATGACGCTGTAACCTAGTGTGAGAGGCGATCTGGGGAGAAATTTCGGCGTATGCGGGTTCGAAACGTTTTGATCGTAGGCGACTTTGCTGACGTCAACGGAGGGCAGGCCAAGGTTGCCATCGACAGCGCGCGGCTCTTGGCCGACGCAGGCGTACAGGTGGTGTTCTTTGCCGCCTCGGGCGATCCGGACCCGAAGTTGACCCATGGCAACATCCGCACCGTCTGCCTGGACCAGCACACGCTGGCGGATAACCCCAGTCGGATGAATGCCATGACCACTGGGCTTTGGAACCGGACGGCGTTGCGCGCGCTCCGAACCGAGGTCGCGCAGCTGGACCCGGCCAATTCAGTGATCCATTGCCATGGTTGGGCCAAGGCGCTGTCTCCTTCGGTGGGGCGGGTCTTGGCGTCAGGGCCGCTGCGGGTGATTTATACAATGCACGAGTATTTCCTCGCCTGTCCCAACGGCGGGTTCTACGACTACAGGCGGCAAGAGATCTGTACGCGCAGGCCATTGTCGCCTGCGTGCCTGTCCGTGAACTGCGACGCCCGCCATGTCAGCCACAAGGTATGGCGCGTGGCCCGGTCGGCGGTCGCGCGGGGGCCCGGGCTGATCCCTCGCGGGCTGACCGACGTTGCCTATATTTCGAAAACGCAGCTTCAGGCCATGCAGCCCTCTCTGTCCAAATCGACGCGCCTGCACAGTCTGCCCAACCCGGTTGAGGTCGGCGGACCCGAGGTAGATGCTACACAGAACGAGAATTTCGTGTTTGTGGGACGGTTTTCACCCGAAAAGGGCGCGTTGCAATTTGCCAAGGCCGCCAGTCTGGCCGGGGTACAGGCCGTGTTTGTCGGCGACGGCCCAGAAACTCAGGCCATTCGGCAAGCCAACCCTGACGCCCGGATCACCGGGTGGCTCGACGCTGAGCAGGTTCAGGTGGAACTGGGCATGGCACGGGCATTGGTGTTTCCCAGCCAGTGGTATGAATGCCAGCCGCTGGTCCCGATCGAGGCGCTTTTGCGCGGGGTTCCGGTGGTGTGTGGCCGTTGGACGGCTGCAGCCGAAGTCGTCAAGGATGGCGTCAACGGCATCCTTCACGACAGCCGAGACATCGAGGCCTTGGCCGACAGCTTGCGCCGGGTGCAGCAGATCGGGCGCTTTGACAGCAGCGCGTTGGCGGCGCAGGTCTCGCCCAAACAACATCTCTCGCGGTTGATCGAGATCTATGACGGGATGCTGGGGTGATCCTGGCTCAATCGCGCCAAGGGCTCAGGTCCAACCCAAATTCGTCTTCCAGCGCGGAATAGGTGGGAAGAAATTCTTCCTTCAATCGCTGCAGTTCCTGCTCGTCCGCGTCTCTTTCCACGGGACGGGTGTTGAGGCGCCGATACGCTTTGCGCGCCAGATCATACAGCCGCCCCTTGGGCAGGCGATCCCGCACCGCCATGTTCAGCCCATGCAGCGATCGATTGACCACCTCGTAACTCTGGTTGCTGGTTTGAAACGCGAAATCCGCATAGAAATCGGGGGCCAGGCCGCACCAATCGGCCAGAGCGGACATAAAGGCACCGGGATCGCGTTTGAGGTCTTCGAACAGGCACACTTTCATGCGCTCGGGTCCCAGTTGTGCGCGCCACAGGCGTAACCAAGTCGCGTAATCCACGTTGACCAAGGCGTCGCGGGCCAACTCGTTGCCGCCGAACTCATGGCTTAGGTTTCGAACTGCGATCAGGTATTCGGCAAAACTCATTTCGGCCGGAATATAGGACCAGGTATTGCGATAGTATTGATACGTCGAGCGTACTTGCGCGGATGGCTCTCGCAGAAGGAACAGGCATTTGGCGTCGCTTGGCAATTTCGGGATCAGATCCAAAGCTCGGGCGCTGTAGATATACGAAGGGGTTGCTTCGAACAGCAAGGTGTCATCTGTGCAAACAGCCGGAAAGACGCTTCGATAGGTGTCCAAACCCTGATCGCTGTTGAAATCGGATCGAAAGACATGGCTGCCGGGATCGGCAAAGAAACAGGTCTCTTTCAACGTCGATCCTTGTGCCTGAGGATGGGCGCTCAGCCAGTCAAAGACCGAGGTCGTTCCCGCCTTGGGCACGCCCGCGATGATCAAAGAGGGTAGGCCCTGTGACTTGGTCATTTGTCTGCCTCCGCCTTGCTCGAGACCAGATCATGAAGATACGCGGCCATTTCGCGGCTGAAGCGGTCGATGGTAAAGCGGCGTTCGTACAGCAAACGCGCATTCTGCCCCATTTGGGCCAAGACAGAGTGCTCTAGCGAAATCAGGAGCGCAGCAAGCGCGGTGCTGTCGAGTGGGAACGTATTGCCGGTTTGCCCGTCTTCGATCAAATGTTCCATTCCGCTGGTGCGTGCGGCCAGAACCGGGGTGCCGTTCCGATATGCCTCTGGGATAACCAATGGCAAGCCTTCCCATCGCGAGGGAACGACCAGGCAGTCGGCGGACCGAAAATAGTGGTCGATCTGATCTGGAGCGACCCAACCATGATGGGTCGTCCCTAGGGGCAATGGGGGAACTTCTCCGCCGCGAACCGGCTCTCCTACAAGATGAAGGTGCAGAGCAGGGTTTTGGTCTTGGGCCCGCCTGAAGGCGTCGAGCAGTATGTCCAAGCCCTTCTGACGGTCGAACCGTCCAACAAAGAGAAGATTTATGGTGTCTTGTGACGGACGCGGGAACAGATCTTCCGTCGCGTTTGAGCGCGGTTCGGTCACTGCATTTTCCACAACAACATGGCGTCCACGGTACTTGTATTGGCGGGCGATACCCGCGTCTGATCGCGAAACGTTCACGATCAGATCCGCCAAACCGCACAGGCGACCTTCGATTAGTCGGATAATCTGTTTCCTCATCGTGTCAGGACCATCGGAATTGGCGGCCCAGCAATGGGCGCAATACACCGCTGGTGTCTTATCCCGAAGCAGGCGAAGCGCCAGCAATGGCAGTAGGGTAAATGTACTGTGGAAGAAATAGAGGTCTGGTTTCAGCCTTTTTCGCTCGGACAGAAATACGCGGATCATTTGTATTATCGCACGTGGACCACGTTTGAGGCGGGAAAAGGTTGCGGCCCGTGATGAGTCGGTCAGTATCCCGATATCCGAATCAGGTAGAAGAACATGTGGCTCGAAACCGTGATCCGCGAGAGCAGCCAAGGCGTCCTGATATCGGCCGACACCGCCTTGAGCCGTCTCGCAGACGTTCAAAACCACCAGCCTTTCTCCAGACTTAACAACATGGGTCGCCAAACCCTTCGGTGTTGTGTCTTTTTGTGGTCCTAAAATCAGATCACTCGCCGAATCAGCCATTCTTCTTCCTTTTCAAAACCTTTCCCAGAGTTTTGGAAGGCGCGACAATGTTGTGGAAACTGTAGCAATTGTTGCTGCAATCTTACTCGGAAACAGTTTGTTTCCAGCGCCCGGACGATGATTTTCTTCTTAATCTGATCAATCTTAGTCGAATGTGCTAGGTTCAAAGCCGCATTGATTGAAATCTTTAGAGTTGGGGGACTCTCAAGATGAAAGACGATCTAAGTCAGCCTTGGCTGAACAAACATGTATGTCCGACCGAGGTAGCTCCGTCCACTGGAAGTCAAATCTATAGGGCGGTCGGCAAACGTGTTCTTGATATTGTGTTGGCAGTTTTCTTATTGGTTCTTTGTTTTCCCGTATTTCTGCTGATTTCGGTGCTGGTGTGGCTCGATGGCGGTCCACCAGTGTTTTCGCACGAGCGGGTTGGTCGCGGCGGGCGAGCGTTCAAGTGTTTGAAATTTCGGACCATGCAAGTGGGATCTGAACGCTTGCTCCGGCAACATTTGCAGGAAAACGCTAAGGCGAGACAGGAGTGGGATGCCCAGCAAAAACTGACTGACGACCCCAGGATCACGCGCGTGGGTCGTTTCCTGAGACGTACAAGCTTGGACGAGTTGCCTCAAATTGTTAATGTACTTCGAGGGGAGATGAGCCTTGTTGGCCCGAGGCCGGTGACGGTCGATGAATTGGACCGGTATGCTGGGCATCTTCCCAAATACTTGGCTCTTAGGCCCGGCGTGACCGGCCTTTGGCAAGTACACGGACGCGGACGCGTCAGTTACGCGGAGCGGGTCAAGATGGATGCACGATATTTTGCCGACCTAAGTTTTGGCGGGGATTTATTGCTGCTCTTCAAGACCAGCCTCGTTGTTGTGCGATGGCAGGGACAATGACTGAAAATCGAACCGGAAATGAGCTCAGAAGAGGCCCCGATCAAGACATGACGCTGGCAGAATTGTTCCGCCAGTCCCTGTCGTTCGCGCGACGGCATTTCTGGCGTATCGCGTTTCTGGGTCTTTTGTGCGCCGTCGCGGCGCTCTATGCGGCTCTCAATATCGAGCGGCTCTACAAGAGCTCGGCACAACTGATGATCGAGCGCCCGGCAACCAATCCGATCGAAGAGGAAAATCCGACCTTTCCTGCGATTGGAACCAGCTATGTTGATGGCCAGATACTGGTGATCCAAGCAGATGACACTTTGCTCAAGGTTGTTGAAAAGGCGGATTTGACGTCTGAGCCGTTTTTCCAATCCAAACCTCCCAATATTGTCGAGCTGGCGATCAGATACATCAAGCAACTGGTGCCCAGTGACCATCAAACGGGACGTGGCCCCTTGCCCGAAGGGGCACCAGACCCAGCGGCATTGAGCGCGCGCAAAGCGCTGGATGATGCTCTGAGCGTATCCCGCGAAGGGGATACCAATGTCATTACAATCGATATTCGGGCCAACTCGCCCAAGCTTGCGCACCGCGTGACCGAAGCCGTGGTGGCCACATATGTTGATCTGCGCATCAGTCAGCGTCGCGCAGATGCCCTGCAAATGTCTGATTGGATCGATGCTCGGGCCGAAGAGTTGAGGCAAGAGGTCGAACTCGCCGAGAAATCCGTTACGGACTTTCGGGTCAAGCATGGGCTGATAGGAGAGGCCGACGGTGCCTCGTTGAGCGATCAGCAGATCACCGAATTGAACGCCGAGCTCGTTCGAGCGCGCGGCGAATTGGCCTTGAAACGCGCGGCTTTCGAGAGGGCTCAGACCCTTCTTGAGGCTGGAGGCGACATTCTGAACCTTCCCGAGGTGCAATCGTCCGAAATTCTAACCGAGTTGCGCCAGCAGTTGTTTCAGGTTGAGCTGCGTGAACGCGATCTAAGTGCGACGTCACGCGGGGACAACGCGCGTCTGGAGCAGGTGCGGCAAACCCGGGCCGCGATCGAACGTCAGATCGACCGACAGGTGCGGCGCATCGTGAATGTGCTTGGCAACGAAGTCGAAACCTTGGAGAACCGGGCCCGCCTGCTCGGTGAGGCTCTGCTTAGAGCCAGCGGTCAATCCAAGATTGAGATCCGCAACAACGTCGATCTTCAACAATTGGAACGCGTGGCCGAGGCCTATCGTCTGCGGTATCAACGTTATCTGGACAATGCCGGCCTGGCCGAAGAGCTCAGTTCCTTCTCGACAAGCGGGACACAAGTGGTGACCAGTGCGACAACCCCATTGGAGCCGGTCTACCCCCCGGTCAAGGTGTTCGTCATCTTGGGGTTCGTGTTTGGTGCAATGATCGCAGTTCTTTGGGGTTTGGCGCGCGAAGCTCTGGATACGACATTTCGAACGGTTGCTCAGATCGAAAGTGCACTGGGGGTTCAGATTTTGGTGCAATTGCCCAAGCTGGACAAACGGCAGGCCATTCCCGAGATCATTGAGGCTGAGCCGCTCTCACCGTTCACCGAAACCGTGGCAGCGTTGCGATATTCAGTCAGTGCCGATCACAATGACGACGGGACGGCACCGGTGATCTATCTGGCTTCGACAGCTCCGTTTGAGGGCAAGACGTCGATCGCTGCGGCCTTGGCCACATCAGGAAGCGTTGCAGGGCAGAAGGTTTTGTTGATTGACGGTGATCTGCGTCGTGCCGGGCTGTCCGAGCTGTATGGGTTGGATGAAGAAACCGGGTTGGCGGACATTCTGCAAGGCGCAGATTGGCAACCCAGTACAGATGTCGAAGATGGCGTGTTGGATGTCTTGCCTGCGGGCATTCTGACCGACATGCCGATCAATGCACTGGAGTCCCCGAAACTGTCCGAGTTCCTGCAGCAAGCGCGACAGGACTATGACCTTATCGTCATTGATGGACCACCGGCAGCCAATGTGGCTGATTGCGCAATTCTGTCGCGCCATAGCGACCGCATCTTGTTTGCCGTCCGTTGGGGGCAGACCCAAATTGACGGCGCGCGTCGCGCGTTGACGCGGTTGTCACGCAAGAAACTGGCCGGAGTCGTCTTGAACTTCAGCGAGTTGAACGAAGATCCGTGGTTGGGCGAAACCTATCGCCTGTACAGCCGTTCAGGAGCTGGAGCCGGCCGCAGGGCGCGTGGTGGCAAAGTCACGTCGATTTCGGATTGGGGACGCCGCGCATGAGCGCCGGAGTTGCGGAACCGGGCAGCTCAACACTCTTGCGTCTGGTTGTGACGGCCGTGATCGCTTCCGTAACTTTGACCTGGGTGCCTGTGATGTCGGTCGGAGGGTTCGACCTGCGACTGCCCTACATGATGGCTTTGATTTTGGGCGCCCTGCTTTGCCTGCACCCAACGCAACTGGCAACCGGTATCAACTCGCTGTTGCGGATGATCCTGCCGTGGCTGGTGGCTTATGTGCTCTATTTGATCGTGCTGCAGGTCAATCTGGCCGGGGGGGCGACCAAGGGCATGGTGTTCCGTCAGGTCTTTTTTCTGACCTGTGGCCTGACATTGGCTGTCGGGATTTCTGGGACACGGGCGGATGCGCGCGTTTTGCGACAGGGTGGAATGCTGGCAATTTTTGGCTTTTTCGCCTTTACCGAATATCTGGCGCGGCAAATCGGATTGAGTTGGACAACCACACTGGTGCGTTTCCTGTCGACTGGTGACTTGGGGTTTGTCTTCTACCATTTCCTGCGAGAGATGTTTCAGATGGTCGCGCCCGATGGTGTTGATGTACCTGCTTCGAACAAGAACATCGTCGCCGCGTGCATGTTCGTCGCGATGGTCTTGATGCGAGCCGGATACACAGGTCGCGGTGCAGATCGCATCGGTGGGTTTGTAACGCTCGTTACGCTGCTGACCCTTGTGATCTTCAACACACGTTCGGTCTTGTTGATGGCTGCGCTTGGCATTCCGTTTGCAGCCTGGATCAGCCTTGTTTGCCGAGGCGTTCGTAGCCCAGGCGAATTTTATGTGAAATCGTCTGTCATTATCCTTAGCGCCTTGGCTCTGATCCTTGTCCTGTCTGCCGGGTCGGCGGCGATGGACGAGGTCGCGGCAAGATTGTCGTTCGAGGATCAATCGACCGAGGGTCGGTTGGACCAATATGCCTGGGCTTTCAGCCTCATCGAACAAAGCCCGCTCGTTGGTTCAGGTCTGGTTGAGCTGAATGGGCAAATCGTCCACAACCTGTTCATTGGAGCGTGGCTTCACGCGGGGTTGGTGGCTTTCCTTTTGGTGGTGATTGCGTATCTGGGATTGTTGTTGTCCTGGCTTCTCTTTGTCTTTCGTCTTGTGGCTGCTCCTAGCAACTGGGTGCTGCCTGTGCGGGCGGAATGGGTGGCGATCTTGCCTCTTATGCCGCTGTTTCGGGTGTGGGTTGCGGGGGACGCGGGGCACCCAGGCTTTGGCGAATGGATCGCGTTTGGAGCGTTTTTTGGCCTTGTACTGGCCAACCGGCGCGCGCGTGGGCGAGATCGTGCTTTCAGGCTGACGCCCATCTACAGGATGGCGTCTACGTGAAGGTTGCAAAGCCCAAAATCGACCCCAAACCCCCGTTGCCGCGTCTGAGAAGCAACCTGTTTTTTGCCTTGGTCGGGCGAGGCTATCTGGCTTTGACGCAACTGGGCATGATCATGGTCACCGCACATTTGGGTCAGATCGAAGAGGTCGGTGCGCTTGCGCTTGCCACGGCCGTTGTCACACCACTTTTTTTTCTGGCCTCTTTGGGAATGCGCGAGGTTCATACGGTCGATGACCTGACCCATTATTCCCGGGCGGATTATGTCGCGCTTCGGTTTGTGGGTGGAATTCTGGCGTTGGCTCTGACTGTGCTCCTAGCCTTTACCGTATTTGCGCAAGCGGGTGGAATTGTCCAAAACTCGCTCGTGCTGCTGGCATTGGTTCGATTTTTTGGCACCCAATCCGATCTGAACCACGGGATGTTCCAGCGCGCCGAACGTCTGGACTTTGTTGCCTGGTCCATCCTCGTCCGCGGATCGGCTGGTTTCCTTGCTTTTGCGGTGGCTTTCTGGTTCTGGCGGAACCTGCCGATCGCCTTGTGTTTTCAGGCGGTGGCCTGGGCGTTGGCCTATCGCGTCGCTGACCTTCGACTGCTGGAGCGGTTGGGGCAGCGTGTCGCCTGGGCTGACCTTTGGAACACGGATCATCGCAAGTTGCTGCGCCTTGCGTGGTGGTTGTTGCCTGTCGGGGTGGCTCTCCTGCTGTCACGAGGTGCGATCAGCGTGCCGTCCATTGTCCTGGAAAGGTCAGCTGGGCTGGCTGCGATAGGACTGTTTGGGGCGTTGGTGTATGTGCATACCGCTTTGAACATGGTTGCGAACACCTTGGGTAGCGCGACATCGGCCCGGTTGCGCCTGTACATTCGAGATGGGCAACACGAAAACCTTCGCCGGTTGATGCGGTGGATGATCGGAGGGGCCTTGGCGCTTGCCTTGACAGCAGTAGGGGTGGCTTGGGTATTTGGTGATCCGATTTTGACGCTGGTTTTCGGGCAGGAGTATGCGGCGCGAGAACTGTTCACCGTCATCGTGATGGGATCTTCGCTGACGCTGTTGGCCACGCCCATGATCACATTGCTTACGGCGGCTCAGGTGCTGTGGATACGGTTTGCAATCGCCAGTGTCGCGTTTGGTGCGAGTGTGGGCGCAAGCTTTTTGCTTATCCCGGCATATGGAGTTATGGGGGCGGGCTGGGCATTTGTTCTGACCTGCGGTGCACAATTGGGGGCGGCCTGTGTGGCGACCCTTTGGTGCAAATCCAGGATTGTGGGCAACTCCCTGGCATGGTCGAATACATACGAGGCTCAAAGGTGATACCGGTCACGATAGGTGTCGCCACGACGGGGCGCGCATCTGTTCTAAGGCAGATGCTGGACCATTTGAGCACGCTAAGCGATTTGCCTGACAAGGTCGTGCTCAGTATCGCGACGCCTGATGATTTTGAGGGTCCCGCACCGGACGACATGCCATTTGAAATGGTCGTTCTCACCTCACCCAAAGGAAGCTCTGCGCAGCGCAACACGATATTGAAGCAAGCGGTCGATGGCGAGATTGTCCTGTTCCTGGACGATGATTTTTTGATCATGGATGGATATGTCACCGAACTTCGGCGGGTGTTTGGTCAGGATCCGTCGATCCTGATCGCAACGGGCCATGTACTGGCTGATGGGGCGCGTGGTCCTGGTCTGACGTTCTCTGAAGCTCGGAACATTTTGCGGCAAGCGAATGGACCTCAATCAGCACAGCCTGTGGGCACGCGTTCGGGGTATGGCTGCAACATGGCGGTGCGGGTGACAGCCCCGCCAGAGCTCTTTGACGAGACGCTTCCCCTTTATGGTTGGCTGGAGGACTTGGACCTGTCACGGCGGGTATCGCGACGAGGCAGGGTGGTGCGCGCGGATGGATTGCAAGGTGTGCACCTGGGCGTCAAACGCGGGCGCACTTCTGGTGTACGTTTGGGATATTCGCAGATCGCGAACCCCGTTTATATGTTGGGCAAGGGCACCTTGGGGTGGCGTCATGCCTTGCGGTTGATGTCTCGAAACATTGCCGCCAACATGTTTGGGGCGATTAAGCCGCCGCCCTATCTTGACCGGCGGGGACGGTTGAAGGGCAATCTGATTGCATTGGGGGATGTTTTGCGTCGCCGCAGTGATCCAAACCGGATATTGGAGTTGCACTAAGTGATGACATGCAATTCGATTTTTTCCTATGATTTTGCCTGTTTCAAAAAGGGGTGCATGACGTGGACATGATCGGACGTGCTCGGCAGTTGAATCAGGCGTTGCTGAACCAATTTTCTCCACAACGCGTCGTTTTTCATCATGTGCCAAAGTGTGGAGGCACATCGGTAGGGCGCGCTTTGCGGATGCGATACCTGTCCAGTCAGGCGACGGTCAAACCCGAGGCTTCGTTCCAGGCGTTCAAGGCTTTTTCCGGTCGCACCGACACGGATCAAATGATGCTTGACGTCAATGATCTGCGGAAACAGATGCTGCTGTATCTGATGTATGACGATGTGCGTTGCATTTCGACCCACGTGCCATTTTCACATGTCGCCCACACCGAATTCAAAGGCAGCTACAAGTTCATAACCCTGTTGCGAGACCCGGTTTCGCGGTTTCTGTCTCATTACAACTGGAACCGAAGCAGGCCGGGGTCACATGGCCATGTCTCAGAGGACTTTGACACGTTTCTTGCCAGCCGACGGGCTGGAATGATGGGAACCGAATTTGTCGAGATCTTTGCAGATATGCCAACCGATACGGACCTGAAATCACCCGAAGCCATTGACCGGGCAGTGCATCATCTGAAGCAGTTTGATATTGTGGGGCGATTGGATGACCTGGACGGGTTTGTTGGTGACATTCGTCAGACACTTGGCTTGCGCGTAAGGATCGGGCATCGGAACAAGACAAGCAAGTCTGACAATGTGGTTTCACGGGCCTCTTTGAACCAGGCACAGTTGGCCCAAGTGCAGGCGATCTGTGCCCCCGATATCGAGGTCTGGAAGCGGGTTTTCCCGACTTAAGCCGCGAGTTTTCTGGCCAGGTAGCGCACGATGGGCAACGGCACGTCCGGCATGGCATTGATCGTGCAGCTGCGTTTGAGCAGATCCAAGGTTTTGGGGCAGCTGTCCGGTCCGGGGCCATTGGGGTGCCCGGCCCATGCCCAAGGTGTGATACCAGGATGAGCCATCTTGCGGGTCAGGATTGGCCCCCATTCGGTGTACACATGCTTTGACGTGTCAAACAACCTGCGTGCACCGCGTCGTTCCGAGAATTGAACGGCTTCGAGCTCGGTATCAAACGTCAGCACCAGGCTTGCCGCTGGCCCATCATCATGCAGCGGGGCCACCGGATATCCCGCCCACCCAAGCTGATCTGCCATGACTTCGACGCGCCGGGTCATTCGATCGATGCGGCTTTGCAACTTGCGCAGTTGCACCCGCAGGATCGCCCCCTGCATTTCGTTGAGACGAAAATTGTTGCCCAGAAATATTTCGTCCGGATCGGTAGTGTTGGATTGTCGAAACCCCAGACCCATGTCATGCGCGTTCCTGGCGCGGGTCAAGAGGTCGGGGTCGTTTGTCAAAATCGCCCCCCCTTCGCCGCAGGTCATGTTTTTGTGCTGATTGAAGCTGAAGGTGCCCATGTCCCCAAAAGTGCCCAGAACCTGTCCCTGATAGCGGATGCCGACCGCTTGGCACGCATCTTCGATGACTTTCAGATCATGCGTGCGGGCGATGCTCAAAATGCTCTCAAGATCGCAAGGTCGGTTGAGCATGTGGACCGGTATGATCGCACGGCTGCGCGGCGTAATTTTGGATGCAAGATCGGTGGTGTCTATGGTGAGTGTCGTGTCGATCTCGACCAACACCGGAACAGCTCCCACGTGCAGGACGGCTCCGGCGCTGGCCATCCAAGTGTAGGCGGGCACCAGCACCTCGTCACCCGGGCCGATTTCACATGCCTGCAGGGCCGATATCAAAGCAGCGGTGCCACTGGAGACGGCTAGGGTGCCCTGACACCCAGCGAATTGGGCCAATTCGTCTTCGAATCGATCACATGGCCCCCCAGGGCGTTCCGTGCGCGTCAGGGGCCCATTCGCCATGACGCGCCCGACGGCCATCCATTCACGCATGCCCAAGCGTGCCATTCAACCCACTCCAATACATTGATCCACCACGGGCGGCGGCGCTTCAATACAAGCGGTTGCCGCGTGCGGTAGATTATATGACACTTTGTTCTGCATTCTGGTCACTAAAGCAAAAATATGATGCCCGTTCAAAGTCTCAATGAGATAGAGACCACAGACACACTGCACGCCGACCTTCTGATCGTGGGGGGTGGGGCATGTGGTTTGACCTTGGCGCGCGCGATGTCGCGACCCGGGCGGCGGATTATTTTGCTGGAAAGCGGCGGGGCGACCGAGGATGCCGCACACGAGACGTTGAATGCCGTGGAGATGCCGGGGTGGAGTGACGAGGAAGCAGCAACCCGAGACAGCTATCACAAGACACTGACGCGTCATTGGTCGGGGGATCACCAGCAATACGGCGTTCGATGTCGTGGTTTGGGTGGGTCGACACAGGCGTGGGCCGGAAAATCGGCGCCGCTTGATCCGATAGATTACGAAGCGCGCAATTGGGTGCCCTTGTCCGGGTGGCCGATGGACAGCGCAGAACTCGCACCATTTATCGAGCGGGCCTCTGATCTGCTGAACCTTGGGCCCCGCGTCTATGATGAACGCTTATGGGAACTTTTGCGGCGCGATCCGCCCACGCTGTCACCCGAAAACGAGGCTTTGCGGACAATGTTCTGGCAGTTTGCCCGTTCGCGCAGGCAGATGACCGACATCATGCGGTTCGGAGCAGATTTCCAGGCAGATCTTCCCGAGGGTGTTCAGGTTGTGACCCAGGCCACCGTTACGTCTTTGGACAGCACCGCCGACGGGACATGCTGCACGGGGCTCATAGCGCGCAGTCTGGCCGGGCGCCACATAAAGGTCGAGGCGCCAGTCTGCGTGCTGGCCGCGGGTGCGATCGAAAACGCGCGGCTTCTACTTCTGTCTCGCGAGAACACGCCAAACGGGCTGGGCAATGACCATGATACGGTGGGCCGATACCTGATGGACCACCCAACCGCGGTCGTGGCGCGTGCAGCCCCTGATCACCTGTCCCGAATGGCGGCCCAGTTCGGTTTGTTTGGGTTGCGCGGAAATGGGCAAAGCCATGCATACATGTACGGTTTGGCCCTTACGGATCACATGCAACGAAAGAAGCAATGGCTTAACGGTGCTTTGTTCGTGACGGCGGAACGGGCCGCAGATGATCCCTTTTCAGCGCTAAGACGGCTGTTGCGTGGGCAAAGCAAGGCGTGGACCTCGGATGTCGGGTCTGTATTGCGCAGCCCGGTGCGACTGGCGAGGGGGGCGGGGGCCCGTGTATTGGAGCGAGGGTATCTGCCGGACACCCTGTCGCGGGGCATCGCGGATCTTGCGGTGCGGTTCATGCCAAACACGCTGGCAGGTGACCTTCGGTCTGGGCACTTGCCGGTCAAGCTTTCTGGTGTACGGTTCGAAGCAACGACGGAACAGCCCCCAGACCCGGCAAACCGCGTAACACTGTCTGATGCGCGAGACCCCTTCGGATCGCCGATACCGCATGTCGCCTGGTCTGGGGGAGAGGCCGCTCGATCGAACCTGCTGAAGCTGGCGCACACGCTTTGCGCTAGCTTTGATCAAGCCGGATTGCCGCCCCTGATCTCCGAGCCTTGGGTGCAAGAGGGCAAGCCAGCGACTGCACCGATCTTCGATCTGGGTCATTCTCTTGGCACCACCAGAATGTCGGACGATCCAAAACTGGGGGTCGTGGACCGCGACTGCGCTGTCCACACGGTGGCAGGGCTCTATGCAATCGGCGGGTCAGTCTTTCCCACGTCGGGTCATGCCAATCCGACGCTGATGATGGTTGCCTTGACCCTACGGTTGGCAGATCACCTGGAAGGCAGGATGACCAGTGCGCGTCGTTAGAACCCGTGCATTCGTTTTGCCCATTGATAGGCGATCATCAGACCTTTCATCCGCGGGAGCAGAACGAGCGCCCCGACAACGGCCACCACGGACATTGTGGTCGCCAGCACCCAAGGCTCTGGCCGCCATTGAACCCAGGTAATGTGGAGCGCAAAGCCCATCAGATGACCGACGATCAGAATCGTCAGATACGCGGGTCCATCATCTGCGCGCTGATGGTGAAAGGGTTGCTGGCAGGCACTGCAATGATCGTTCACCTTCACATAGCTGTGCAGCAACTTGCCCTTGCCGCATTTGGGGCAGCGCATACGCAGCCCGTTCACTATGGCGGGCTTCAGGTCACGGGTGTTGTCTTGAGATTGGATGTCAGCGGTCATCATCTGCGTCCTTCGGTTTCAGCGTTGCATCTAGGTGAGTCGCGCTGGAAATGCAATCAATATCCATACAATTTCTGTAATTGATGCTTAATGATTTGCAATGATCGCTTTGTACGGTTATCTCCATTGTCATTCCGGCGATGGAGACACCGATGACCCAATGGCACCTCACCCTGCAAGAGACAGGCAAGCCGCGTTACGTAGAGATCGCCGAGGCCATCCGCGCCGATATCGAGGCGGGGACGCTCAAGCCCGGTGATCGCCTGCCAGCGCAGCGAAAGGTGGCGCAGCAGGTTGGCGTGGATTTCACCACCGTGTCGCGTGGTTACGCCGAAGCGGTCAAACGGGGCTATATCGAAAGCTTTGTTGGCCGAGGGACATTTGTACGGGCACCATCGAAAGAGCGCGAGGCACCAGACCCACGCCGTGCGATGGAAGAAGACCCAATGATGAATATGCCGCCCGAACCGGATGATCCCGAACTGATCGCGCGCATGGAGCAGGGGTTGCGACATGTCTCGGCCAATCTGGTGCCGCTCTTGCGATATCAATCCGTCACCGGCAGCCAGCAGGATCGCGAGATTGCGGCACGTTGGATGGCCGAGAACGGGCAAGACGTTGCGCTCGAGCAACTGGTCATAACGCCGGGGGCCCATGCGACTGTTCACGCGGTGCTGTCACACCTGAGTGAAAGCGGGCCAACGGTTCTGTGCGAGGCGGTGACCTATCCCGGTGTGCGGGCCATCACCGCGCAACTTGGGGTGCGCCTTGTTGGGGTCGACATCGATACCCAGGGGATTCTGCCGGACGCATTGGAGCGCGCCATTCTCGAGCATTGGCCGTCTGCGGTCTATCTGAACCCCACACTGCAGAACCCTGGGGCTTATACAATGCCCGAAGATCGCAGGCAGCGGGTCGCTGACATCCTACGCCGTCACGACATCCCTTTGATAGAGGACGATGCGTGCTGCTTTGTGGCCTCGGACGCGCCGTCGCCGATTTCGACTCTGATCCCTGAGCTTGGGTGGCACATTGCGGGCCTGTCCAAGTGTTTCGGAGCTGGTCTCCGCTTGGCACTGACAACCGTGCCTGTGGGGCAAGCCAAGGGGCAGTTTGCGCAGGTTTTACGTGCCAGCAATGTGATGACGTCACCGATCAGTGCGGCGCTCATGAGCCGTTGGATCGAGGACGGCACCGCCGAAGCGCTTCAGGGTTTCGTGCGCAGCGCGGCAAAGCGGCGGCAAGCCTTGGCTCGCGATGTGCTCAGGGGGTGCGATGTCCGTGGACAGGACGAGGCGTTCAATGTTTGGCTGACCTTGCCGCCCGGCACCAGCCGGGCCGAAGTTATGGGGCGAATGACCGGTCGCCAAATCGGTCTTATGCCAAGTGACGCCTTCACGGTCTCGGGCCCACCGGCCGAAGCCATGCGTGTTTGTCTGGGCGGCCCAATTTCCGAGGCGCAACTGGCCGAGGATCTCGCTGAATTGAGGGATGCGGTGTTGACCAAGGTATGGATCGGTTAGGGTCCGGATCCATTAATTCTGCACCTCGGCTCAATCGCTGTTCCCGCGCCGGAGGCGCATGAAAAGATGTTGGCGAACCGAGCATGGCTTTCGGTCAGATATGCCCCTAACGTGACCGCAATATACGTAAGAGACCATTCGAGGGGGCGGTCCATGAAGAGCACGGAATTTTGCAGTCGGTTGAACCTGCAAGTGCCCATCATCCAGGCACCGATGGCAGGCGTTTCGACACCCGCCATGGCGGCGTCAGTGTCGACTTCGGGTGGTCTGGGATCGTTGGGCGTGGGGGCCGCCACGGTGGATGGCGCTCGCGCCATGATCCAAGAGGCGCAATCTCTCACAGATGGGTTCATCAATGCCAATGTGTTCTGCCATCGCCCCGCACGTGCAGATGAGGGGTTGGATGCCGCATGGCTGGAGCGTCTGGAGGTTGAGTTTGCATCCTTTGATGCGACGCCGCCCCCGAGTTTGAGCGAGATCTACGATATATTTGTGGGCAACAAAGAGATGACGGCCATGTTGCTGGAGACGCGGCCGGGGGTCATCAGTTTTCACTTCGGTCTGCCCACCCCGGAACAAATTTCTGCTTTCAAGTCACAAGGCACCTATCTGATCGCCAGCGCCACGAACCTGGACGAGGCGCGTTTGGCCGAAAGCGCGGGTATGGACGCGATCGTGGCACAAGGATGGGAGGCCGGTGGACACCGGGGGTGTTTTGACGAAAACGCGCCAGATGATCGGCATGGAACCATTGCTCTGACCCGCATATTGGTTCGCGAGTCCAAGCTTCCGGTGATCGCCGCCGGAGGCATCATGGACGGCGCAGGTGTTCGGGCGGCGCTCTCTCTCGGGGCCGCTGCGGTGCAGTTGGGGACAGCTTTTGTTGCTTGCGAAGAAAGCAGTGCAAACGAAGCTTACCGCAAGGCTTTGCTGGGTGATCCAGCAAAGCACACGGTGATGACGCGGGTTATCTCGGGCCGACCGGCAAGATGCTTGCAGAACCGGTTCACGCGATGGGGGCAGGATGTGTCGGATGCAGATGTCCCAGACTACCCACGTACCTATGATGCGGGTAAATCTCTAAATTCTGCAGCCAGCGCCAAGGGTGAAGGCGGGTACGGAGCGCAATGGGCAGGGCAGGGCGCGCCGCTGGCCCGGTCATTGCCAGCGCATGAGCTCATGTCCGCCCTTAAGGCAGAATTGGCAGAGAGTTCGATGTAAACATGAAATGTGGCTGTGACGCTGCAGGCGCGCGTTACATCCGACAAAAAAGTGGCCATCGTGGAATCCTATTTCGCCCATAGGTATTCTGTATTTTGCCCTCTTGCGCTCGCAAATTAAGGTCTGAAATGGCGCGACTATCGCCATTTCAACAGACGCATCGCCGCCGAAACCCAACGGTTCGTGGCGTGGTGGTTCCGGGGGGCAAAGTGTGAATGACAAAGCCATAGAGGCAGCTCTTGATGTCATGGTTCGGCATGTCGACGCCCTGAATGCGCGCGATCCGGAAGGCGTTGCTAGAACATTGCATTTTCCTCATTTGCGTTTGGCGGGCGACACAGTCAAAACTTGGGAAAATCACCGGAACTACATGGATGATTTTCACCGGCGGGCGGGTGGAAACTGGGGCCATACAGAATGGGGTCACCTGAAACCTCTGCAAGCCAGCAGCACAAAGGTTCACATTGATGCTCTGGTCCAACGGTTCGACAGGGATGGCGCTCCGATCGTATCGTTTCGGTCGCTGTGGGTCGTCATGGAAATAGACGGCGTTTGGGGTGCGAAGTTCAGATCGTCATTTGCGCAAGACATTAGCTAACACATCATCATATTCTCTTCTCGCGGCATCTGCGGTATAAGCAAACTGACTACCCTACGTTGCAGAGGACCGGATGAATATCCGCCAACTCAGATACTTCATCTCGATCGTTGACCAAGGCAGCGTGTCCAGTGCCGCCCGGGTGTTACACATTGCGCAACCCGCTCTCAGTCAGCATATTGCAAACCTCGAAGAAGAACTTACCACGGATTTGTTGGTTAGATCGTCACGGGGTGTAAAGCCGACAAAGGCCGGCGAGGTCCTGTACCAGCATGCACGAAAGATCGTGGCGCAGATAAAGCAAGCAACAGACGACGTTCGAAAGGAAGCCGACACCCCCAGAGGAGAAGTATCGATTGTTGTGCCCCCCATGCTGGGTGTGCACGTCGCGCCGTTGTTGCTTGAGAGGATCACTGGAAAATACCCAGAAGTCGATTTGCGGATCATGGAAGAACTCGGGCTTAGAGTTAAGGAAATGATCGAAAATGGGCGCGTCGACCTTGGCATCCTTGCGACACGCGAGCAGAGCCCCAAAGCCGAATATCTGCATCTTTATTCCGAACCTTTGTTTCTGGTTTCAAAACGTCGGCCGGATGATCCGGTTTGCAATGGATTGGAAACCGTAGATGTCGAACGACTTTTTTCTGTTCCTCTGGTGCTCAGCCAACAATCTCATGCCGTGCGTGAAATGATCGAAGATGCAGCAGAAAAATGGGGCGGACCCTGAATTTGCGTGTCACGACCGAGTCTACGCGCTTGCGTATCAGCTATATTCGCAGCGGTGTTACGTATGGCGTCCTGCCTTGGCCGTCATTCGACGCCTTGTGGCGCCGAGGTGAACTTACAGCACAAAGGTTGGTGAATCCGGACCTGGTTCGGAACATCTTTCTGGCGTGGCCACGAAATCAACCATTGAATGCAGCCACGCGAGTGGTGCGGCAAGAAATGATGGAGATCTGCCATGAGCTGTTTGAAGCAGGGATTATCAAAGGCGACCTAGCCATCGAAAGAGCCGACAATCAGAAATCATAGAGCCGGGTTGGATCCTCCTTCAGATTGACGCTCTGGTCCTGTCATCCGAGTGCCAGTCTCGTGGTTGTTTCAACAATCCTCCATCGTCGGCCAGCAGTACCGATTGGCGCAGCGCCTGGGGCCAGGACGAGGGGAGTAATCGTTGCTGCGGTGCTGAAATTCAGCGTCAGCATTAGGCGCTCGGAAATCCGATGCTTAGAAAATTTGTTGAGAAATGAACGATGGATACGATTGCCACGTAAGGCGACCAAACCAACCCCAAGGACGCTTCGCGAGGTGGGGGATACTTGAGGCTAAGATCGTCAGACACGCTTCAGAAGCACGGAGATTCCTTGCCCAACGCCGATGCACATCGTGCAGAGCGCCAGCGAAGCCCCGGTCCGTGAGAGATGATTGGTCGCTGTCAACGCCAACCGCGCGCCCGACATGCCCAAGGGGTGCCCCAAGGCAATTGCGCCGCCATTGGGGTTCACATGCGCTGCATCATCTGCCAAGCCAAGGGCCCGTGTGACGGCCAGCGCCTGTGCGGCAAAGGCTTCGTTCAGCTCGATGATGTCGATCTGGTCGATACTCATGCCCAGTCGGTACAACAGCTTTTGTGTAGACGGAGCAGGGCCATAGCCCATGATCCGCGGCGCAACACCCGCCGCAGCGGCGGCCACAATTCGCGCCCGCGGGGTCAGCCCATGGCGCTTGATGGCCGCGTTGTTGGCGATGATCAAAGCCGCCGCGCCATCGTTGACGCCCGACGCATTGCCCGCCGTCACAGATCCTCCCTCACGAAAGGGCGCGCGCAGCTTGGCCAGCCCTTCTGCTGTGGTTTCCGAGCGCGGGTGCTCGTCGGTGTCGACCACCTTGGGATCGCCCTTGCGCTGCGGGATGGTGACCGGTGTGATCTCTTCGGCAAAGACCCCAGCCGCTTGAGCCGCCGCCGCCCGCTGTTGCGAGCGCAGGCAAATGCGTCCTGATCCTCGCGGCTGATGCCGAAGTCCTCCGCCACGTTCTCGGCTGTTTCCGGCATCGAAGCGACGCCGTATTGGGCCTTCATCAACTTGTTGACAAACCGCCAGCCGATGGTGGTGTCATGCATCTCATTTGCGCGGGAAAAGGCGCTGGTGGCTTTGGGCATCACAAAAGGCGCGCGGCTCATGCTTTCGACGCCGCCTGCGAGGATCAGCTCGGCATCGCCCGATTTGATCGCACGCGCGCCATAGGCCACGGCATCCAGACCCGAGCCGCAAAGCCGGTTAAGGGTTGTACCAGACACGTTTTCGGGCAGCCCAGCCAGCAGCGACGACATACGTGCCACGTTGCGGTTGTCTTCGCCCGCCTGATTGGCGCAGCCATAGAGAACGTCGTCCACAGCCTCCCAATCCACGTTCGGGTTCCGCTCCATCAGGGCCTTCAAGGGCACGGCACCCAGATCGTCGGCCCGGACCCCGGACAAACCACCGCCGTAGCGCCCGATGGGCGTGCGGATGGCATCGCAAATGAACGCTTGCGTCATCAGATCACCCCCGCATCGCGCATCGCCTGAATGGCGGCTGCGTCATGACCCAATCCGCGCAGGATCTCGTAGGTGTCCTGCCCCTTTTTGGGCGGGGCGGTGCGGAACTCATTCAGACCGGCCGAAAATTTGGTCGGGTATCCAGCCTGGAACGTCTTGTCCTCGCCTGCGCCCAATTCACCGAACATCCCGCGCTCGATCAGATGCGGGTCGTCGAACAGGCGCATGTCTTCATAGACCACGGCCCAAGGCAGATCGGTCGGACCAAAGAGTTCCTCCCACTCGGCCAGAGTCTTCGAGGCGAACATCTGTGACATCAGCCCGTGTACTGCCGCCTTTTGTTGGTTGCGCAGTTTGTTGGTCTTGTAGTCCTCGCGCCGCAGATCGGGGAACTCGTCGCCCATCATGTCCGCCAGAACCAGCCAGAACTTGTTTTCAAACAGACCGATGGCGACGTGCTTGCCATCCTTGGTTTCAAAGATGTCATTGTCCGGCATCACAAACGACATCCGGTCCGGGTCGCCGTCACACAGATCATGCGCGATCCGCACCAGCGGCGCGGACCAGTTGACCATCGCATCGGTGATCGAGACGTCTAGATACTGCCCCTTACCGCTCATCTTGGCCGAGCCCATGGCGACTGCCAGCGACAGCGCGCCGTACATAGCACCGGCATAATCCGACAGGCGCACCTTGGGGCGCGCGAGCTTGTCGTTGACCTGAGAGGGCACCGCGAAATAGCCCGACAGCGCCAAAAAGTCGATGTCGTGGCCTGCGCGTTGGCGATAGGGGCCGGTTTGACCAAAGCCCGAGAGCGAACAATAGACGATGGCGGGATTCAGCGCCTTCACCGCTTCATACCCAAAGCCCAGCCGGTCCATCACACCGGGGCGGAAACTCTCGATAACCGCATCAGCGCCTTTAAGCAGATCAGTCAACACTGCCTTGCCTTCGTCGGACTTAAGATCCAGCGTCAGCGACCGCTTGTTGCGGTTCAGGCGCGCAAACATGTCCTTGCCCAATCGACGCCCAGGGTCGCCATGCTTGGGTTCCTCGATCTTGATAACTTCGGCGCCGAGATCGGCCAGCGTCTGGGTCGCAAAGGGACCAGGCAGTAAACGCGACAGGTCAATGATGCGCATGCCGTTCAAAAAAGACCAATCGTTCGTCATTGAGCTGCCTCAGGGTTCGCTTTTTTCCAGGTCTTCTGAATGCCTTTGCCGATGGTGTTGCGCTGGATTTCCGAACTGCCGGTCAGCACGCGGAACATGCGCAGGCGGCGGAAAACCCATTCCACGGGATGGTTCTTGGTCATGCCGGTGGCGCCGTGGATCTGGATCGCCTTGTCGGCCACCTGAAACGCATTTTCGGCAACAAACACCTTACACATCGACGCCTCGGTACGGATGTTTTCGCCCCGGTCGGCCTTGGCAGCGGCGGCATGGATCATTGAATGCGCGGCAAAATTCGCGGTCTTCATGTCCGCTAACATGTGCTGGATCGCTTGAAAGTTGGCGATGGGTTGTTTGAACTGCACACGACGGTTCGAATAGTCCAACGCTTGTTCCAGCGCGAACTGCGCATGACCCAGCATGGTGGGGCATTGCAGCAGACGGTTGATGTTGATCCGCTCCATCCCCAGCTTGAAGCCACGCCCCAATCCGCCCAGGATGTTGCGCGCCGGCACGCGGACGTTTTCCAGAATGATATCGTTGTCGATGTGCTGGCCCGACATGGGCAGATAATGCCCCTCGATCCGGTAGCCCGGCGATTTCGCATCCACCAGGAACGCCGTCACCCCATCGTACCCTGCATCCGGGTCGGTCACGCACATGACGATTGCGAAATCTGCGGTGCGCGAGGCGGTGATGAACCGCTTGTGGCCGTTGATGATGTAGTCATCGCCGTCCTTGACGGCACGTGTTTCGATGCGGGCAGCGTCGGAGCCTGCGTTGGGTTCGGATAGGGCAAAACACCCTGCGCGCTCACCGCGGGCTGCTGGGTAGAAGAACTCTTCGTTCTGCTCGTCCGTGGCCTGTGTGATTATATAGCCGATCCGCATCGGGCCACCGTTCTCACCCAGAACACAGCCATAGAGTGCCGCATTCGACCGGGTGGCGTCCTCTTTCAGTGTGCACAGCTGATCAATCGACAGGCCCAGACCGCCGAACTGTTCGGGCAGGTTGCAGCCGTAGATGCCCAGCTCGCGCGAGCGTTTCCACCACTCTTCGAGCTGTTCCCGCTCGAACCGCGTCTCATGGGTCAGCCCGTTCTCTTTCTCGAACGGCAGCATTTCATTGTAGAGCAGATCGTTGACCTTACTCCGCAGCTCGGCAAATTTCCCGGTCTCCAGGCCGGATGTCGCTCGGTTCAACCCCTGGCTCATGGTCACACCTTCCGATCCGAACCGGCCCAATATCTGTTGCGCACTTGGCGTCGCAGGATCTTGCCAGCGTCATTTTTGGGGAGCTCGGCCACAACATCGACAGAATGCGGTTTCTTGAACTTGCCAAGCTTGTCGGCGCAATGGGTGATCAGGGCCTCAGCGTCGATCTCGGCCCCATCGCGGGCCACGACCACGGCTTTGACGGCCTCGCCCAGGTCGGCGTCTGGAACACCAACAACGCAAGCTTCGAACACTTCCGCGCGTTCGAACAGCGCATGCTCGACCTCGTTGGGGTACACATTGAACCCGCCGGTGACGATCATGTCCTTCTTGCGGTCGATGATGAAGATATAGCCGGTGTCGTCGATGTAAGCGATGTCGCCAGTGTGATAGCGGCCGTTTTTGAGCACCGGCGCCGTCAGTTCGGGCGCGTTGAAATAGCCCTGCATGACATCCTCGCCCTTCACGACCAGTTCACCCGCTTCTCCCACAGGCAACGCGTTGCCCTCGTCATCTACAACCTTGACCTCGGTTTCAAAAAGCGCACGCCCACAAGAGCTGAACAGCTCCGGCCGTCCGTTCATGGCCAGCGCGTGGTCGGCTTCGGTCAACAGCGTGACCGAGGAACAGACCTCGCCCGCGCCATAGCCCTGGTTCAGAATCGGGCCAAAGAACTCGACCGCTTCGCGTAGGCGCGCAGGGGAAATGGGGGCCGCACCGTACCGAAGCAACTTGAGTGAGGAGAGGTCGTAGTCGCCTCGGTTCGGTGCGGCCAGGATGCGGTTGATCATGGTCGGGACCAGATAGGTCTGTGTCACTTTCTCGGCCTGAAGCGTCGAAAGATACATGTCCACGTCAAACCGCGACAGGATGACGTTGGTGTGGCCCTGTGCAAGCAAGGGCATAAGCGCCATCCCGGACACGTGAGTAATGGGTCCCACGTGCAAAAACGTCTCGGGCTGATCGGGATAAAGCCGCGAGCGAAAGGTAATCTTGCGCAAGATCGCCCGACGATTGCGCAGCGAATGCATCGCGGCCTTGAGCACACCGGATGATCCTGAGGTATAATGATGCACGACGATGTCGTCGGGATCGATTTCGACGCTGACAGGGCTGCTGTCTGCCTGCGCAAGAGCGTCTTCGAAGCTGCCGCCGTCCCCCATGACGAGCAGCGTCTGCAACCCGGAGTTTTCAGCAAGAGCATGTTGTGCAGCAGCGAGATGCGCCTCATCCGTGATCAACACTCGCACCTCACTGTCGGCACAGACATGGATCACCTCATCAGTCGAGAGCCGTGCGTTGATTGGCACACGGACAAAGCCACCTTTCAGCAGCGCCACTTCGGCCTCGGCAATCTCAACCCGGTTCCAGGAAAGCACGGCGACCCTGTCGCCTTTGACAACACCCAGCCCGGTCAGGGCGGCCGCAAGGCGGTTCGTGTGGTCGTCCAATTGCGCATAGGTCAGTTCGACGCGTTCATCCTTGAGTGCGACACGCTCCGCCCAAAACAGGGCTGATCGAGTCACTAGGTTTCCGAGGTTCATGGCAGTGTCCTTGCGTATGGGCGCACGGGCTCTCTCGATGGGGCCGGGCGGCAAAAGATCAGTGCGGCAAGAATAGAAATCTGCTTTACGCAAAGAAAATATTATTTAAATCTGCACTCCATCTGATTTTCTTATGTCTTGAGATGCGCGTCACAGACGGAAGCGATCCAAGTGGTCAAACCTCCTATTTTCGGCCTTGTTGTACAAATCGGGGTCTGACCGCTGTTCCCTTTTCTGCGGAGGGATTTATGCCACGGCCCTTGTGGCAGGTGCACCAAGCGCGGTGTATCCGTTTAGCACTGCGATACGGTCATTTAGCTCAGGGACTTGGAGATCGAAATCGCGGGCCACGGGGGCGTGGCCGCGCAGCTTGATGCAGTTCCTCCACTGACAGGCGGTGCATGTCAGATAGGCATGTCACGAAAAGGTTGGCCTTCAACAAGGCTCCGGTGGTGGCCAGCGATCCACCGTCACCAGGACCTTGCCCACAACGGCGG
Source organism: Falsiruegeria mediterranea M17 (assembly GCF_900302455.1). GTDB lineage: Bacteria > Pseudomonadota > Alphaproteobacteria > Rhodobacterales > Rhodobacteraceae > Falsiruegeria > Falsiruegeria mediterranea. Next base: position 9,813 of record NZ_ONZG01000017.1, on the reverse strand, counting down.
CTGCAAAAATCACGTTTTGTGCCATGCCGCCTCAAGGCGCACTGGCAAGCCGTGCTCCACGCCGCTCAGGTCGAGCGTCTCAAATGCTGTTCGATTTCGTTGTGCGTCTCTGTGTGGTCTCTCCCGCGACGTAGCGCCAAGATCCTGATACTTGTCGCAAAGAACGCATCAGAGGTTCCAGTGTACGCGAGGGTTCTTGCGGCGGGGCTGCCTCAGTTAGAACGCAGGTTCTCACGGCGGGGCCGGTAACTCTCTTGAGCGTGGCTCAAATCGCTCTTGCGAAACGATTTCCGTGTCTCTGCGCGTGACGTTCCATTTGCTCAGCGTTGGGTCACTGGTCAGCGCGATCTGTACCGCATCCTGCCGCCGTTCATCCGTCGGTTTTGGTCCCTTAGCCTGTTGCCGCTAATGCATAATGTGTTGCCGATGTTGCGCGAACGAACCTAGGCAGGCCAGCGCGTCGCCCATGGAATAGCTGCTTGTATGGCTCCACACGCGGAAAAAACTTTACATAATCGTTTCTGTCGCTCAGCTTGATTTAAGTTTCTTGAGTTTGATTTCCGACCATTACTGCTTTTGCCCAACCGGTTGGCATCGAGGTTCGTGTAAAGAGTGTGCCCCAATTGGCGCGCTGTGACAGGGCATATAACCCGCGGTCGAAATCTTGAGACCGGGTACCATGAGGTCTACATGCCAACTGCAGCGCCCAATCTTAAGAAGCTATCCAACGAAATGTCGGATTTTTCCGACCACCTTCTGAGCACTTCGATTGTCATTGATGACGCAAGAGACATTCTCTTTGCTGTTCGTCAATCTATGAAGTTGCCGGGTCGGATCGCCTCAGTCAGCGACAAACTGCATAAGACCGCAGACAGTGGTGAAAAAGTCGCCAAAGTCCTTGCCAAGATCGGGGTGCTCAAGCCAGTCGCAGAGCCATTTGGCCGTATCTTGTACCAAGTTGACGAGCGCATTCTTGAAATAGAAGACAAGGCCAAGGAACTTAAGGTCAAATTTGAGCCCTACCTTGATAGGCTTGATGCGATGAACAAAGTCTTGCGGGGGCTGGAATACGGCCTGAAAGCCGAAGCTGACGCAACAAAGGGCTTATCGCAGCGGCTTACTGTGGTTGGTGACAAGCTGGACGATGCCAAGATCTTTGTAGATTCCGACTTTGGCACGGACAGCCAAGGCGTTGTGGACCCCAAGATCGAAGCGATCAAGGAACGGCTTTCAACACTGTTCGACGACATCAATACCGCGTCTAGCGGTGCCAGTTCTGCACTGGCAACCATCAACAACGTGATTGAGACCGTCGAAGCGGCGATCAACAAGCTTCGAGTTGATGTCGACATAAACCTGGATTTCGACATTCTTGAAAATTTCCAGGCCTTGCTCGACGAGGTTATGGACAAGTTCGAGTTCCTCGCTGACCCGTTGATTGCAGTCTATGACGCCGTGGGTCCGGTTCTGGATGCGCTGGGTTCAATTTTTGGCTGGATTTTGGCGCCGCTCGAGGCAGTGCTGGACGCCATTATCGAAGCGACAGGCATTCAGGACTTGCTGGAAAAGGTTGGCGATGAAATCGCGGGCATTCTTCCGGACGTGAACATTCTGGAACTGTTCGATGTGAATTTCGATCTGAATTTCGAGCTCAACCTGATTAACCCGTTCGAATTCGACATACGTGAACCGCTGGATCAGCTACTTGCCGATTTGCAGGCCCCCGGGTTCTTATCCACTGTGCTGGGCCCAGCGACGTCAGGCGATGACATTCACCTTGGGCTTTTGCACAACACCCCCGATGAATCCGTAAGGGCCTCGGACGGCGACGATTTGATTGTCGGTGGCGAAGGCAATGACACGCTTAACGGCGGCAACGACATGGATTTCCTGATCGGCGGTGGCGGTGACGACGAACTGAATGGCGGAGATGGGTCAACGCGGGCCAACAATCCGGCACCGCGTGACGTTGTACTGTATTCCGGGTCGATAGACGACTATGCGATCGTGAGCATCATCGGAGATGATGGGTATGGCACCGGCACCTGGATCATCAGCGATTATCGGTCTGGCGTCGAAGGCAACGACGGTGCCGATACGTTAACTGGCATCGAAGACGTCGTGTTCAACGATTTTCTCTTGCCGATTGGCGACTTGGACAGTTTCGTCCGCACCCAGAGCCCCGCGGGGGAAATGCGCTTTGTTCATGTGGGATCGTCCAACGTGACCGAGGTCATTCAAGGGCAAACCTACTATTTGACCGCATCGAACGGCGTTGATTGGGTTTATGGCAATGTCGGGTTCGATGACATTCGCACCGGATCTGGCAAGGACCAGTTGACCAGTGTGGCCAATGCCGACTTGACCGTCATCAATCTCGGCCGCCCCGGTGATTATCTGGATGGCGGTGCGGACAACGACACGTTCTTTATCGGCGACGGCAGCGGTACCTACGATATCGTCATCGGCGGAACCGGAGAGGACTCCGTCATCTATTCCGCCATGCCACACGGCATGAGCGTCTACATGGCCCAGGGCGCAAATTATAATCTTTTCCGCCCGACCTCGGTCAATATTGATGTCGACTTTGTTGGACGCATGCAGGCGGACCCCGGCGCCCCCCTTGTCGGCATTATCCGAGAGGTCGAGCACCTTAACGGGACCAACCACGATGATTTGTTCTGGGGCACTGACGCTGCGAACAAGATCGACGGGCAAGATGGCAACGATCAGATCCGTGGCCTTGGGGGCAATGACACGCTGATCGGTGGCAAAGGCAACGACACAATCGTTGGTGACAGGGGTGATGACCTCATTATCAGCGGCACAGGTTTGGACCAGTTCATTGGGGGCTGGGGGAACGACACAATCCTTGCAGGCGCCAGCAATCAGGCGTCGATGTTCTATACAGTGGTGACAACAACAAACGCCTATTCTCACGAATTCGGGTTTGTCGATTTTATTGACACCGGCATTGATCAAAACCGGCTCGACCTGCCCGGCGGGATCGCCGTGACGGCCAGCAACGCACCTGGTGTTCAGCACGTTTCCAAATACACCACCAGCGTTTCTTTGGGGGATCGATTTGGTGAAGATCGGCTGGAAGGCATTGACTGGCTGTTCGGCTCGGATGGCTCGGATTACCTGGAGGTCGCACGGGATGTGACCCAGACCATCTTTGCCGGCTACGGCGATGATACACTACACGGCGGCACGATCGATACGGGCAGTCGGCTTTCTGGTGGCCAGGGCGACGATCTTTTCTATAGCCGCTCCAAGACTCCTGATACCATGTTTGGTGAAGACGGCAGCGACACCTTTGTCATCTCGGGCTCGACTGGGGTGGAAGGTGATCTGTATTTCGGCGATGACAATCGTTCGACCCCGCTGTCCGGTATCGACACCATGGACTTTTCGCAGAGCGATTTTTCGTGGCACATCTACCTAACGGCGACGAACGGGAATGGCACGGCTGTTTCCAAATTACCCATCAGTGTCGCAGACGCTGATGATCCACGGTTCATTCAGCCCACTCTTGGTGTGAACGGCACAGTGCCCAAATTGCCGGGCGTTGTTGTGGAAGGTGAAACTTATCCGGGAACCGTGACGGATCTGCGCGTTGCGGATGCCAATACAGAAGAGCCGGGTGGGCGCACTCATGGTTTGGGTGAAATGGAAGTGTTCCTGGGTTCGCAACATCGCGACATAATTACAGTGGGCAGCCCTGAAGCCGGCATAACCGTATTCGGGAATGGGGGCGATGACGTCTTGTTCGCTGGCCAGCAAAATTCCGATCACCTTGATGGCGGTGAAGGAAACGACGTTCTGGGTACGTATAATCCGTCTTTTTCAACAGACCCCAATGGCTCTTACTTCGATGTCAGTCTGTTTACGTTGCTCGATGGTAAAGAAGGGGATGATCTGTTTGTCGCCGGGGATTTCCGCGAAGATATTCGGGGCGGCGCCGGTGTTGATGAGCTCACGTATGAAACAAGTCGTGAGGCCGTTGATGTCAACTTGAAAACCGGTGTGTTGTCCGGAGGTTATGCCGAGGGCGACAGTGCGACCGGGATTGAAAACCTGACCGGATCGCAGAACAACGATCACTTGGTTGGCGATGATGAAACCAACTTGATCCTTGGTTGGGATGGCAATGACACCATCGAGGGCGAGGGAGGCTTGGACCTTCTGTTCGGAGGCGATGGCAATGACGAAATTGATGGCGGTTCTGGCAACGACGCATTGCATGGCGGCAATGGCAACGACACCCTGGATGGCGGCGACGGAATCGATACGGCGTCTTGGACATTGTACCAAGAGGATCCAAAGGGTGGATTTGACCGACTGACAAACGATCTGTCCGGCATCACGGCGGATCTCGACCTGGGAACGGCTGTTGGTGGCTCAAGCACAGACACATTGATCAACATCGAGAACCTAAGCGGCGGTGTGGGTGACGATGCGCTGTCCGGTGATGCAAACGACAACGTTTTGGCTGGACATGAAGGTCGCGACACGCTTGAGGGGCGCGATGGCGACGACATCCTTTCCGGGGGACTGGGCGACGATACGTTGAACGGTGGCGGCGGCGATGACTGGCTGAGCGGTGGTGCCGGCTACAACATGGTCGACGGTGGTTCCGGCTTCGATTACCTCGATTATGGAATTCTGCAATATTCAATCACTGTCGTTATGGCTGGCGTTGGTTCGCGTGCCGGTATGTCCACAGGTTTGGTCTCCAGTTTCATCCCGCTCGATCGTACGGTTTGGACGGACTCGCTGACTTCAATTCAAGATCCATTGGGGGTTGCTGGCGACACCATTCTCTCGGGGACGGACGAGACGAGATATACTTACCAAGTGCTCGAAAGCGGCACCCGTCTCCAAGAAGATCCAATCACCCCAGAACAGTTGTTCCGGTACTTCAATCCGGAATTTGCGCGTGAAGCCAGTGATTTGAACGACATTCGTTACTTGCCGGACGACGGAGACCTGCTGCCGGAACAAGAGTTCACGATTATTGATTCATATCACGCTGCGTTTGATGAGTTCGAAAATATCGAGTTGGTTGCTGGCGGATCGGGCGATGACGACTTTACCGGCAATGCCGAAAACAACACTTTCCACGGCGGCATAGGAGCGGACACGATCCGCGGCGGGTTGGGACACGACACGGCAAGCTATTTCGGATCCTCTGGGGCGGTTCAGATTGATTTGGGTACGTCAGCAGTGTCGGGCCATGATGCCGAAGGCGATGTTTTGACCGGTATCGAAGGTCTGGTTGGCTCGTCATTCAACGACATCCTGACGGGTGACGGCGAAGACAACCACATCAAAGGCGGCGGTGGAGACGACACAATGTCGGGCGGAACTGGCACCGACACCGTGTCGTTTGATGTCGCCAGCACGGACGTCATTGTTGCGCGCACGTCCACCGGGGTTCGGATTGTCAGGGCGGACGGCGGCACCATCCTGGAAGATGACCACGTCAATGACGATGTCGAGTTTTTTGAGTTCACCGATGTGACACTTTCGGCGTCTGCTTTGGCGGGGTTGATCGTTGCAGGAGACAATACAAGTGAGTTGCTGATCGGCAGCGAGATCGCAGACAATATTCTGGGTGCAGGCGGTGATGACACGATAGAGGGCCGTGGCGGCAATGACCTGCTAAGTGGCGAGGCGGACAACGACTCGCTTGAGGGCGGACTTGGCAACGATACGCTGGATGGCGGCGCTGGCGATGATCACGTGCATGGTGGCGGTGGCAACGACAGTCTGATTGGTGGTGCTGGACGGGACCATTTCATGGGGGGGCCGGGCGATGATGTCTTCGTCGTAGATGATGCCTCGGAAATCACTGTCGAAAACGCTGGCGAAGGTACCGATCTGGTTGAAACGTCGGTGTCAGACACATTGCAGGCCAATGTCGAGAACCTGACGCTGACGGGCGCTGAAGATATCAACGGTACAGGCAACGGCGACGCCAACGCACTACTCGGGAACTCCGGGATCAACGAACTTCGGGGCCTTGGCGGAAATGATACGCTGAATGGCATGGGCGGCGCCGATACGCTTCTTGGTGGCGGCGGCGACGATTTGTATGTGGTGTTCGACAACACTGAGACATTGGTCGAAGCGGTGGGCGAGGGGATCGATACGATCCAAACTCAATTCACCACAACGCTGGGCGATCATTTTGAAGGTCTGCATCTTACCGGCATGGGCAATCTGGACGGCACCGGCAACGTCCTTGCCAACATTTTGCAGGGCAACGACGGCAACAACACCCTGATGGGGCTGCGCGGCGATGACACATTTGTAGGGAGTGGCGGAAACGACCTGATCCAGGGCGGTGCTGGACTGGACGAAGTTAGCTATGGATTTTCCCTTGCCGACGCGACATTTGACTTTGATCACCCCGACTACATCCTGGTGCACCACAATGGCACGGTAGATCGCCTGGAAAGCATAGAACGGTTTACGTTCAGCGATCAGTCGCTGGATACAGAGGCGTTGCGCCTGATCGTTCTGCCAGAGCAAGACGTCCAGCTTTTTGCCGCAGATTATTTCGTTAGTGACTATGGCATCGACAACTCGCGCGAAGGTGAAGGGGCGCAGTTCCTCAATGTTGGGACGGCCAGCCAAGGGTCTAATCGTGGGAATGAAGTCCACTTTACGACAGCGTTCGAAAATGGCGGTGGCCGTGCACTCTTTGGGGGTTCCGGATTCCTAAATCCTGCCAATGGCACCGCCAACAACTTTAAGGTCGATTTTTCGGGCGGCAACACATCGATGATGTCTGTGTTCGGCTTTAGCAAACCGCTGTTGGATATGCTGGATAAGCCTTGGACCTATTGGGAAACGAACATCTTCAATGGGGATGATCGGTTCGTGGGTTCGTACCACAACGACACGCTTGTCGGTTACTCGGGCGACGATACGATGTTCGGCGGTAATGGCGACAAAGTACGATATGACATCTCGGACACCAGCAATATCCCAAGCCCGCGTCCATCAAACATCCGCCAAGCGGGGCAAGTGGCCGATGATGTGGCGTTTTTCGTACATGATGGTGACGACTTCCTGAACGGTGAAGACGGGAATGATTTGATCGATGGCGGCACCGGCAATGACACTTTGCTTGGCGGCGACGGTAACGATCAACTTTGGGGCGGTGGAACATCCGGCAAGCTCAAGGACGCTGGTGATCCGACCTCTTCGCTTGATGTCGGGGCGGACAGCCTTGATGGCGGAAATGGCGATGACACGCTTGATGGGGGAACCGGGAATGACACGCTGACAGGCGGTCGTGGTGCGGATGTCTTTGTCCTGACAGAAGGCATGGGCAACGACACGATCACCGACTTTGCCGAGGGTGTGGACAGCTTTGACATGTCCGACCTTTCAAGCGCACAACAAGCAGCCATCATTGATCAAACAACGGACGGTGTTCGGACGTTGACACTGGAAGATGGGTCGGTGGTGACCATTTATTCAGGCTCCAACAATGCAAGCCCGACTGGAGTTGTCAAACTCAGCGGTATTGCCAAGCAAGGTCAATCGCTTACCGCTGACACCACCGAGCTTGAGGATATCGATGGGTTGAATACGTTCACCTATCAGTGGCAACGCGATGGAGAAGATATCGCCGGGGCGACTTCGATAAGCTACCAGTTGGAACAGGCCGATGTCGGACGCAAGATCACGGTAGTCACAAGTTACACCGATGGTGGCGGAACTGAAGAATCTGTTGTCAGTAAAGCCAGCGATCCGGTTGCCAATTCGAATGACGCACCGACAGGTGAGGTCGTCATAAATGGTGAAGTGACCGTTGGCTCTGTTCTTCACGCAATCACCAACTCAATCGGCGACGGGGACGGGTTGGGTGTTCTCAGATATTCTTGGCTGCGTGACGGCACACCGATTACAGGTGAAAATGATCCGGAATATCTTGTGACAGAAGATGATCTTGGGTCGCGGATAACAGCACGTATTGAGTACACCGATGGCGGCCGCACATTTGAAACAGTTCTCAGCGCCGAAACTGTCGTTGTCGAGTTTCTGTACAATCTGATCACCGGAACTGAGAATTCCGAGGTTTTGCAGGGCACTGCCGATACAGACCTTGTCGACGCCCTAGGAGGTTATGACTGGATCGTCCCGGGTCGTGGAAATGACACGGTCAATGGTGGGTCTGAGCGTGACATGGTGTCTTACTCTGATGTCGGTGAGGTCGCGGGGCGCGGGACTTCATTTATGCTGAACCTCGATCTTGGGGCAGGAACGGCAAATATTTTCGGCGGTGAGGTCGACGAACTGATCAGTATCGAACGGGTCACTGGATCGATCTTTGCTGATGTGTTGCGGGGGACGAATGGCAATGACGAGCTACGCGGCATCGGCGATTACGACTGGTTCATAGCGACTGCGGGCAATGACACGCTGGACGGTGGTAATGGGCTGGATATGATCACATTCTTGGAGGCCCAAAGCAACGGCGCCCCGGTGGTTCAGGACATCTTTTCCATGAATGGCGCACCGCCTGCGGGTGCGGCTGTTGGGGGCGTGACGCTGGATCTTTCGGATCCGACGCAAAGCACCGGATTGGCAGATGGGTTGACGTTGGTTTCGGTTGAACGGGTCACCGGATCGTCCCACCAGGATGTGTTCTATGGCGACGCGCAACAGAACGATTTCAGAGGCTTAGGCGGCTATGACTGGTTTGTCGGATCCACCGGCGGTCGCGAGCGCTACTTTGGCGGCGATGGATTGGACACGGTTACGTATTTCCAGTCGACTTCAGGTGTGGGCGCGTCTTTGCGTAACGGAGCGGGGCTCTTTGGGGGGCAGGAAACGGGCTATGGCACGGCCGGCGACGCGGTTCGGGACTTGTACTTTGGAATTGAAAACCTTGTGGGCTCGCGTTTTGATGACCGACTAACGGGGTCGAATGAGCGCAACCAGCTCAATGGGCTGGAAGGAGATGACTTCATCTTTGGCTATGGTGGCGTCGATTACATGATGGGCGGAGCTGGTGATGACCAGATCAGCGGTGGCGCGGGTTCTGACTATGCCATTTTCAGCGGCAATTCAGTCGACTACACGCTGACGCGAGGCACGGGGGCGCAGAGCAACCAAGTGACCGTTGTAGGCGCGGACGGTACCGACCATCTGATGGATGTTGAGTACTTCCGGTTTGACGATCAGGACCTGAACATTTGGGGGTTGTGATTGGGAACGGGGGATTTTGTTAGTGGTTTCTTCCCAAGCTCATTTGCTTTTTCGACTGATCCCGAGTTTGAAATCTTCGGAAACGGCGTCAAGGTGTGCGCCGCTCTGCGGTACAGGAAAGAATCTAAAGCAGAAGCTACAGGCAAAGGTATCCGTTCCAGTGGACCGACCGCGACATGGTCAATGCTCAGATCGCGGCGGCAAACGCCTCCATGCAGAAAATGTATGAAGCCGGCGAGCCGGGCTACGTGAACACGATTGGTCTAGATGACAGCCAGTCCTGGGGAGAGTTCGTTGGTTCCGGCGTGAACCCGATGGCCGAAGAAACCTATGACTACTAAGGTCGTGACGGGGGCAAGGGCCCAGTGGTGGTTCCGACCTTCACCAACGCACACATCAGCGACCAGGCCATGCAATCGCTGATCTCCATCGATGAGCACCATGCCGAGGATCCTGAGAATGCCCCTGTTTATGCCCCACTCAGAGGAGGCCTCTTATCTAGGGTTATCTACCTCATTAATAGGTATAAGTAATGGAGAAGATGTCTTAGAGAGAGAAGAGAAGAGAAGAACCTGAGTAGGG
>NZ_ONZG01000026.1 GCF_900302455.1 Falsiruegeria mediterranea M17 | reverse complement strand
GCCATCGCCCAAAACCTCCGGAAACTAGCAAAACTCAAGCCAATGGTGACAACCACCGGCTGACAACAAGCCTCAGCATCGGTCGTTCAATAAAATCAGCGCAGTAGCTAAACGCGCAACGCCAAAACCAACGACCTTTTCAACGAAATCAGCCCACAGCAGACCAACAGATTCTTTGCTGCGTGCGCTCGCAGCAAAGTTCATGCTGCAACTGCTAAGAATTCGGTGTCGCAACGCGGCGTGAAGACCGGCCATTCATACAAAACGCAGCGGGGAAAAAATGTCCAAGGATCAAGTCGCGGACTTTTCTGCCATTCAATAAAGTCGCGTTCGCTGGTCATTGGTGTGGACACCATCTTCGACGAGGTGCAGAGAGGAGGTCCGAGATCAATTCAATGATTTGTTCAAACCAGCCCGCGGTCAAAACAGTAAAAAAGCCACAAAACCAACTGCGATGCTATTTTTGTATTTAGCAGTTCGAACTTGCCTCGCTTCGGAATCCTAGACGCATTCCATAAAATTCGTTAGCCTGATCGCGACTTCTTACGCAAGCAGCACATTGAAAAATCTGCTATGACACGCTCGGACCCAATATCAACCGAGACGCATGAACCGAACTCTAGAACTGGGATACGTGCTTTTCTCGAATGTCTGACCGGTCCGTCCAAGGGACAGATCCTTTGGCTCGCCGAAGACGTTTTGTCTGCCGCGGTGATTGACGACAGAGTTTTGTGCATCGGACCAATTGAACACGGGTCTAAAGGCCCGGATTGCATCGCGTTTTTGACGTGGACCCAGGGCAGTTACAGGATCGAAGCGCCGAGCGGCCGTCATGTATGGGTGAACGGACACCAGATCGAAGCCGTTGAATTGATGCATGGGGATATGATCGAATTTGAAGAAAAGGGTCCGATGGCGCGGTTCCGCCTTTGCGACCGGCGTTTTCCGCCCCATTTGTCGATCGAAGAAATTGTCGGTGACGCCATTGCATATGCGCGAAGCAGTCGCAGACCGCTCGCTGGGCGGATGACCTTTGCTATGGGCGAAAGCTTGCGGCGCATGACGTTGCAAACAACGATTTTCTTTCGTGTGTCGGTTGCCGTTATCCTTGGACTTATCTTGTTGTCGGGTATTGTGCTCTATCAAAATGACAAGAAATTGCAGCGCACTCTTGAACAAGATGCACGTCGCATAGAAGCTGTCACTCTCTTGTTGGCACAAACGCGAGATGAGGTTTTATCCCCGAGCGATCTGGCAGACCTTCAACGACAGCTTGAGCTGCGGCTCGCCAGAAACGCCGAACGTCTGGGCGCGCTTGAACTCCAGTCAGAGGCCGCCACGCGCGTGATCGAGCTCGCGGCACCTTCGGTTGCCTTTGTACAAGGGGCCTTTGGGCTGAGGCACTTTGAAACCGGAAAGCTGTTACGACAGGTGGTCGATGCGAACGGTGGACCGTTGAAAACGCCCTTTGGTCAGCCAAGGATCGAACTGGAGGGCAACGGACCACCAGCAGAGTTTCAGTTCACTGGAACAGGGTTTCTGCTTGAAGGCGGACAGCATTTGGTGACGAACCGGCATGTCGCGTTACCTTGGATGAGCGGCAATAAGTTACAGGCCTTCGAAGCGTCAGGATTGGAACCAGAAATGTTGAAACTGGTTGTCTACTTGCCAGACATAAATGGTCCGATTGAAGCTGAGTTATTCAGCTACAGCGAAACCGCCGATCTTGCTGTCTTATCCTTGGCGCCGACACGAATAGAGGATCGTGGCCTTTTGCTGACAAAGAACGCGGCTCGTGCTGGTGATGAGGTATACCTTCTGGGATATCCGACCGGCCTCAAAGCCTTGCTTGCGCAAGCAGGGCCGAGCTTCTTCGACAGTTTTTCTGACGAGACCGAAATGGATTTCTGGTCGGTGGCCGTCGGCTTATCTGCTCAAAACCTCATACATCCGCTTGCCAGCCGCGGTATCGTCGCGCAAATCAGCGAGGGGATCATCGTATATGATGCCGAGACCACGGTCGGCGGCAGCGGCGGCCCGGCCATGAACCGACAGGGCGAAGTCTTGGCGATAAACGCCGCGATCCTCCCGGAATTTGGGGGGGCAAATATAGGCGTGCCGGTCGCTGATCTGGAAGCTCTACTGAAAGACACAGACCAAGAGTAAAAGTGACTTTAGTCAGTGGTCCGGAGCCGCGAATTCTGAACAAAAAAAATAGCCACCAAGGGTACCGCGACGGTTATTGCCGCGACTGCGATCAGTAAATGACCCAATTGCGAGTAGTCCGCGTTTGAGATGATCTCGTTTGTTTCGGGGTCGGTTGCGGCGCGTGTCACCAGAAAGGTCTGATTGAGGTATTTCGTGCCAAGGCTGCTGGCCGAGAGCGCCATATTGGTAAACGACGCCATGACGGCAAAGAAAGTGGCCTTGAGGTGAGATGGCGCATTGCGTGCAATCCAAGCCAGCATCGGGACCATGGCAACCTGCCCGAGGGGAGACTCGATTGCGGTATCAAGCAGTGCGATGAAACGGGCATCAACAACCCCGCCCGTGCGTGCTGCCGTCCATTCGTGCACTCCATAGTAAAGTGCAAGGTTTGGTAACGAAAGAACACCCGCCGCTATGGTCAGCAGCAACACAACCTGTGCAATGGATTTGCGGGCCATCAGCGGGCGTAAAACGACGAGGCCGATCAGCGCAAGGAGCGACGTGACAAAGGCCAAGATCGCCAGGAACTGTTCATCGAATCCCAATTCATCGATCTCAAACCATGTGAGTCCGGGGCCTGGCAATGGGGCGGCGCGAAAGACGAAAATAATCGTTGCGGTCCCAACCAGCACTCGCGCCTGCGTAGGGTTTAGTTCCTCTAAAAGCTGACGGATCAGGAACAGGATGATGGTGAGGGAGATGGCAAAAACAGCTTCCTGCGCGTAGTCAAAACGCGTCAGCCCGATTGAGATGCTGAAAACAACAAAAGCAAATCCACCAGCCAGTATAGGCCAGTTGACCTCGGTTTCGGGGTCCGGTTGCGATCGCCCGACAGATTGCCGGTTGCGTTGAATGAACGCGTGTAAAACGGTTCCACTTACCGAGATAACGGGAATAATCAGCGCGGTCAGATATACCCGTCCGTAAAGGCCCAGTCGTGTTTCACTGCTTAAGTCCTCTGCGCCGGAGAATATCCAGATATTGACCGCAGCGACCGCCGCAAAACCCGATATGATCGCGAACCGTCCCAAGGTTTGCATCGTCGTATGCAAAGCACGCGATGCTTCCTGACTGAAGGGTACGCCCTGATCGTCGGTTTGCGGCACTGCTTCGACCGTCATAGCGTCGGCCACAACGTCCTGAATGGCGTAGCCGGAAGGGGCCATCAGGACTGCGATCACGTACCAGCTTGACGCAGGCAAAATATCGGCCATTTGTCCCGGAGCAGTGACAAGTGCATACATGATCAGCAAAGACACCGTGATAAGTGCGGCTCCCACCAGAACCAGCATAGCTTTCCAGCGCCAGAACAAATCAACAAGATGTCCGAGCGGCATTTTCAGAATCCAAGGAAGACCGGCCCAGAACGCCAGACCGGCAACAAATGCGGCTGAGAGGTCCAGATATTCCTTTAGGAAAAAGGCGCCGACCACGGACGTAAGCCCGGACACGCCTGCCGCAAAGTATACCATCAAAGGCGGCAAGTATGACCAATGCATCTGTCGTGCCAGATCGACAAATGTGGCGTGCCACCAGCGCGCGATCCAGTTGCGGTTTTGCCCGTTTTCCTGCGTGCGCGATTTATTCATGCCCAGTTTTCGGCTTCATAGAAATCCCGCAACAAGTAGTAAGACACTGGCAAACACGCCCAGGATTGGCACGACAAGCGGCACTCCAAAACAGTCGGATGAGGTGTCTGTTTTCAACTTCAGCCGGATCAGGGACAGGTTGACAATAACAAACACACATAGAACCACCTGCGACGTCCGTTCCGCCAGGATTGCAATCGGCAGCGCCAGTGACAGACATAGTATGATTGCCGTAACGACCAGTGTCGCAATAACAGGGGTCTTGGTTCGTGGTGAAACCTGTGAAAGCCATTTCGGCAAGTGACCCTGATCGGCAAGGCCGTAAAGCACCCGCGACGCCATTATGGTTTGTATCAGAACCCCGTTGACGGTGGCGACGATCGCGATCGTGCCGAACCCGGTCTTTATCGCATCTGCCGCGTTCGCGAAAACAAGTGACAACGGTGCCGACGAATTCGACAGCTTGTCAAGTGGGACCACCAGCAACACCGTGGTGGTGGTCACAACGTAAAGCAACGTTGCCAGCGCCAAGGTCCACACAATGGCACGCGGTATTGTGCGCAAGGGGTCTTTGACTTCCTCTGCGACGTTGGCCATGTCCTCAAATCCGACAAAGGCGAAGAACGCCAGCAATGATGCGGCAAGCACTCCGCGCCAGATCTCGGGATCAAACTCCGGGATCATTTGAACAAGTGCGACCCCTTGAGGCTCTTGCATGGTCAGGCCCCACCCGACTACGAACAACAGACCAAAAATTTCGACCACGGTAATGATTGCGGCTACAAAAACCGATTGGGCGATTCCCAGGAGCGCAATCAGCCCCATTGAAACGATGACTAAAGCGGTCAAGATAGTGTCCGAGACGCCTGTGAGACCATTGAGATAGGAAGCTGCGCCGATTGCCACTGCTGCGGCCGAGATCATGCCGGACGCGGCGACAGCAAGACCGACCACAACGGCGAGCGCAGCAGAATTGAAACCGGCTTCGACATAGGCGGCCTCGCCCGCACTGACCGGATAGCGTGTCGAAAGCTCTGCGTATGACAATGCTGTCAGTGACACGACAATCGCCGCCACGATAAAGGAAATCGATGCAAATGGCCCCGCTTGCTGAGCCGCTGCGCCGACAAGAACGTATATGCCTGCACCAACCGTTACCCCCAAGCCGTACAGGGTAAGTAGCGGGGTCGTCAGCGCGCGTCTTAATTTCGGTTGTGATTGTTCATTTTCCGGCACAGCGGTTCTTTCCGTTTCCGTCCCTTTGTCCCTGTTAGGGCACATATCTTTCTGGAGCGGGTGACTGGATGCTCTCGAGGTACATAACAATAGCAACAAGCCGTTCAGGCACTTTGGCCCGTTGCCCATTACCCGTGTCAAAATCCATGGAAGGCCCCTGGCTCAGAGCCTCAATCACAGGCATGTCGGCGCGTTCGGCGTTGGGGGTCAAGTAGCCGTCTATGATTGACATGACCTCAAGCGTCGGCCACACGCCATCGCGCCGCTCGGACATCTTTGTCAGATCGGCCCCAATAAAAGTGGCGGATGCGCTTGCACCGCGTGCGTCGGGGCCATGACAGGCAGTGCAATAGCTTGTGAAAAGATCATCACCCGCAGCAGACGTCGGCTCCGCTTCAGCATCAGATACCTGAGCGACGGTGATCGCGAGCAAAAGAAATAGACATCGAAGCATTTTCTCAACTTTCTACATATTCTACGAAACAGCACCGAGAAACCGATGATTGGCCGGATAAAACGGCACACCGGGTTGTTCAACGCTTTCGCCGCATGTGATCATCTTGATTTTACAACATCCGAGCACTTAGCGGGTTGATGTCGATCAAAGTTTTTCAAAGGCTTATATGACAAAAAGTCCCATCCGAACTGCAAAGTAACATGGACGGGATGGAAAACACTTCTCTACTGGACGCGTACAAACCGGCTCAGATCGCGCATTTGATTGAAACTGCGGGTGTCAGCAAAGCAAAGCTGCCAGCGCGCCAAATGCTGGTGTTGGCCATTCTTGCTGGCGTGTTCATTGGCTTTGGGGCTGCTGCATACACGATGGTGATGACAGGCGTGGACGCAGGATATGGGCCTGCAAGACTGGTTGGCGGCGTCGTGTTTTCACTTGGCCTCATTCTCGTTGTCGTCGGTGGCGCCGAGCTTTTCACAGGCAATGCGCTCATGGTGATGGCAACGGTAGATCGGCGCATTTCTGTTCAAATGCTTCTGCGCAACTGGGGTGTAGTTTATTTTGGCAACTTCATTGGAGGCGCCGGACTTGCGTTGGCTTTTGGGTTCTCCGGTTTGCTGGATATGCCAATGGGCGCCGCGGCGATCAGCATAGCAGACGCCAAGGCTGCCTTACCCGTCACCGAAGCAATTGTCCGGGGCATTCTGTGCAATGCCCTCGTGTGCCTGGCGATCTGGTTGTCATTTGCAGCGCGTACTGTAGCAGGAAAAATTCTCGGAATACTTTGGCCCATTTCAGCATTTGTTCTGCTGGGCCTCGAGCACTCGGTCGCAAACATGTATTTCTTCCCACAAGGTTGGGCGGCAGGTGCGCAAATATCTGTGCATGCAGCGTGTACAAATTTGATCGCTGTTACAGTTGGCAACACGATCGGTGGTGGCCTTGGCGTTGCTCTCGCTTACCGGTTCGCATATCTTGGCCCGAAAGATGGTGCCGGGTGAAACAACCGGAATGCAAGCTTCCTTGCGATTACGTGTCATGAAAACCAGTGACATTTCGTATACTCCCTCAACCACAGAACATACGACATTTAGCGAGAATTCCTATCAGATTTCCGATTTTCCAATGCTAAGCATCGGTGCTCTCGCCGTCGAATTTCGACGGGTACAGAAGCGTTTAACTTTGAAAATTCAAAGGCGACCCACGGATCAAATGCTCTTGCATTGCAACGGCAGACTTTGACAAAGTCAGGCTGTAAGCGCGTTGAAAAGGATCTGCCTCATGAAAACTGCAAGTGATTATCTGGAAGAAGCGAATGCGGTCGTTCCAAGAATTTCTACCGATGAAGGGATCGCCCGGCATCACGCCGGTAAATCTGTATTCGTCGACGTTCGGGACAGCGCGGATATCTCGGCGTCCGGCACGATTGCTGGTGCTGAAAAGATTGCACGTGGAATGCTGGAATTCAAAGCGGACGATACGCACCAATTGCACAATGTAGCGCTGGACAAGGATGCTGATATCATTTTGGTCTGCGGCGCAGGTGGTCAAGCGGCGCTTGCAGGCAAGACACTTGTCGATATGGGCTTTAAGAACGTTTCAAATGTAGGGGGCTTTTCGTCATGGAAGTACGCTGGCGGCCCGATCGAGGAATAGCCGTCCGCCAATTTTACTTCGTGATCTCAGCATTCAGATCTTGGCGGTTCAGGGCACAATCGTCAAACGTGAAATAATGAACCAACACCGAAAGCGATTATTGCAGCACCACCACCAATCAATAAGGTTTCAATCGAAGATCGCCACCAAGCTCGCAGAGACCAAAGGCTCTTGAGCGCTCCGATAACACAGAATGTTGAAAGGGTCAGTAAACATGAAATCAAGAATGCGTTCTTCAGCCCCAGCAGGAAGGGAAGAAGCGGGACGACTCCCGCAGCTAGAAAAGCCAGAAACGTGGCTGTCGCAGATTTCAGCGGGTGAGGGTCAAGCCCGCCCAGCCCGTATTCACCTTCCATCATGAAAGCAATCCAGTTCTCCTGGTTTTGCGTTATTGCGTCCGTCGCTTGACTTAAGACCGGATCTGATAACCCTTTTCGCGCCAGTATTTCGCGCACTTCAAGTTTTTCGCCTTCGGGGAATTTTTGAATGTGCCGTTCCTCAATGCTGCGGATACGTCCCATATTCTCGAGCTCTGCCTTTGTTCCAGAATAGTTGGCGGCAGCCATAGAAAACCCATCGGCCAGCACGTTAGCAACACCCAGTGCGACAATGATTAATGGGGAGAGGCCTGCGCCCGCGACACCGGCAACGATTGCAAATGTAGTAACCGTGCCGTCGATTGCACCGTAAACTGCATCGCGCAACACGCCTCTGCCCGGGGGGGAGCCTATTCGCTGAGAAATCTCCTGGGCAGTGTGACCATGTTCCGTCATGTTGGGCCTCCTATGACTTCAGGATAAAGCCAAAATCTGCCGCCGCCTTGTGGCAAATCAATTTAATATGGCCCGCACGCTGTCTTCCGTATTGGTGAAAGTGGCAATGATCCTGCCGTTCACCGCAAGATGCATCAATTTCTGCTTCACCCATGAACGTGCTGATCAAGTCTGGGCCCGAACGATAAGGTCAAAAATCCGCCAATTTGATTACTTTGAAAGATCGCTTCGGGGAGATATTTCCGCGTTCCCACAACGTCGCGGACAATTTACGCGATGGATGTCACCCAATTTCGCTGCATTCGCGTCAGGCGTCATTGTCCCGCATGTCAGACGTCTGTCGCGGGAGCGGCGAACGACCGGTTTGGATTTTGGCGATTTTGACCATGTTGAATGACCGCTCTGGGGAAAGTGTGCTGCATTGCCGCGAACCGTTGGGCAGCTTGGTCGGAGCGGGGATGAAATATTCGCTGCATCAGCATCAGGCGGGTTTGTCCGCGTACTCGGAGATCAGCTCCTCGATTTCTTTTTCCATCCGCACCAGGTCATTGATCGCCTTGCGCATTTCTTGCCACTTTCGTGTGCGCATGCCGTGCTTGTACGCTGGGTTAGCTTTGCCAGGGCCGCGGGCTCCGTGGAACCGGCAGACGTTCCAACCCTTTACTGCAGGGCCTTTGCACCGCTCTCCTGTTCTCTTTGATTTTGCAGTGCATCTCGGGGCGGCATGCGCCTTGCACATGGGGTTGGCGTCACTTTTCATTCTGGCCCCTCCCCCCGGCCTCAACGCTGCCAACGATTGCCTGGCCACCGTCTTCGACATTGACATGCTGCACCGTGACTGTCTGTTTGCCGCCGTTCCTGTGCTTGCGCAAAGCCTCAACCTGGGCCGTGTAGGTGCGCGCCAGTTTGTTGTACGCCCGCTCATGAGCCTCGAACTGAGGGAGTTGGTCGGCATTCGCCATGCGGCCGCCTTGTCGGATCAGTGCAACGTGGGTCGTTGCCATCTGCACTGCCAACATGCACTCGACGCCGTCGCGCGGTGCAATCTCGCGAACAATGGCGGGCAAGAAGCCCCGCATGTCTCGTGTGCCATCCTCGACTTCTGTGGACTTGAGAGTTGTGTAACCCTGAAGGAAGAGCGCCTCATTCACTGCGGGGCTCTCGCTGCCGAATATCCTATTCAGGGCATCTTCGCCATGTTGCGCGACTTGCAATGCGCCGTTTTCATCCCGTTCAAAGGTGAACAGGTCATATTTGGGACGTTTTTGTTTTTCAATTTTGCTCATTCTCGATTTTCCAATTCTTTTGATGTGAACGACTGCTCGATGAATCGTTCGGAAATTGGCATTGCCACTGTCCTTGCTGTGAGAAAGTGACGGAAGTGACGCTTCCACCTATGTGGGACGTATATGTGATATTCGGAAAATTCCCGCGTACGTCGTATAAAGGGGAAAGCGTCACTTCCGTCACCCGAACTTCAATTTCAGGTGTAAAAATCCGCGACCGCTGTTGCGCCGCATGCTTACAAACTGTCGGCTCTTCATCTCCTTTTGCAGTGTGCGTTGCGTCCAAGGCTGTAGCCCCTGCTGCTCGCACCACTGCCCGAAGCGCTGATGCAAGGCGCTGCTAGTAACAAAGCTGCCGGTGTCTACGGCGGTCTCATCTTCGAGGAACTGGCCAAGAATGTCTTCGTCGTGGAAATACGCATTGGACGCAGACGTAATGCTGGCGGGCACGTCAAACCCCCGCTGCTGCCACTGCAAGGCCCCATCGACGGCCCAACGCAGGATTGCGGAGCCTTCCGCGCGCAGTTTGTCGGGAAGGGCCTTGTCGCGTTTCTCAGGCGGTATCGTAACTGTGAACGGCACCAGCACGACACGGGCGCGTATTGCCTCATCAATACCAGCAAAAGACGGCATGTTGTTCCCCGCTATAAAAAGCGTCAGCTGCGGGTCAAAGTCGAGATAATCCTGCTTCATCAGACGCGCCGTCAGTTTATCACCGCCGGTCAGGTCCTTGATGGTTGCTTCATCCCAACTTTTGCCTTTTGGCAATTCAGAGCCAACAACCAGACGTGCGCCCTGAAGACCTGCAAGGCCAGTGGAATGCTGCTCGAACTTGGAACTCAGAAACAGGGACGCCGGAGCGCGCCGCGCATAATCGCCGAAAAGGTCGAACAGCGTGTTCAGGAAGACCGATTTCCCGTTGCGGCCAGTTCCGTAGAGAAACAGCATTTTATGTTCGCTGGTCATGCCGGTGAGCGCATAACCGGCCGCACGCTGCACGAACGAGATCACCTCGGCATCGCCGTCAAAGATGTCGTGCAAAAACCGCAACCAGAGCTTCGGTTCAGATCCTGCTAGTGCGGGTGCCACAGCGGCCTGCTTGGTGATCATGTCCTCGCGACGTGCGGCGCGCGTCTCACCAGTGCACAGGTCCACTGTTCCTTCGGGTGTACCAAGCAGCGCTCGCTCAGCGTCAAAGTCATCGGGGCGAGCAGCACTAGCAGGATTTGAGCGGGCAAAGTCTGCGACGGCCGCGACCGTGGTTTTGCCACGAATAATACCAGCTTGTTTTTCAACCCTCTTGCGCTGGCTGTCTACATCCGTCTGTTCGGTTAGCCGTTCTGCACATTCCCGCAAGAACTTCCGTGTCAACGTCATGTGCTTCAGGCGATCATCGATCGCCCAATGGGTTCCATCCCAAAACAGCCATTTGTTCCAGGCTGCGACGTAGCGTGCATCCCTGTCCCATCCGCTCTTACCAAGTGCGATTGCAAGCGCATCGTGACTCAGGTCTATGGCCTCTGGCTCGTTCGGGCGCGGCAGACCGTCCGAAGTCGCCAGCGGTCGCTTGCCAAGGACCTTGCGCCAAACAGCTTTGAACTCGAGTTCGCCAACGGCCTCTTTCAATAAGGCTAATGCTGGGGCAATCGAGGTAACTTGGCTCGGATTGCCTGACGAGTTCCAAACGTTCAGCGCATCCCTGTCCGAGCAATCACCGCCGACGTATCGGGTAGAAAAGTCGATGAAGTCGCTCCGAAGCGTATCACCAAACCCTACGCGGAGTGAGACAGCAAGCTTCACCCAATCTTCGCGGCTAAGGGTGTTCGGGGCCATCGCCAGCAAGTCACGCGTGACCTCGAGCGTTTCGGCTTCTGTCGCTTGGGTCTGGCCGCTGTCCGCAAACTGCAAAACTGTCGCGCCAGCCTTGTCGGCAATCTTTGCGGCGACAGCAGCCCTGTAATCCTCGATTGGAAAATCCGGGAGGTCACCTGCCTCAAGCGCTGCAGACAAGCTGCGGCCCTCGTAGCTGTAGTCGGCGCCACTTCCCATAACCGAACCGGGGGCAATGACATAGCCACCGTCGCCGCGTGTATCGATGTGGCTGGCCGCCTTTTTGCTCGACGTCGGCGTGTCTTCGATGTGCTTGAAGAAATACTGCACTCCGCCCGACTGCGTCCGTACCTTCACCGCATCAGGATGCGCCAACGACAATTGCTCGACTTGGCTTTCGCCGATGGCTTCACCGGTTTCCTTGTCGATGTCGCCGTCTACCACGGACAGACCGGAGATATCGCCAGTGGGCATGCCGACGACGGCACTGGGATTCTGCTGCCACCACTGGTCAATGCGTGAAATGTCGGTTGTCGCATCTTTGAACCCGTTTGGCGTGTAAGGCGCCTTGGCCTTTTTGGTGCCGCGGCCTACTTCGAGGCAGGGAAAGACAGGAATACCCGCCAAAGCCAGCTTTCTGGCCAACAACTGGTTGCCAGCCAGCTCGGGCTCTTGAGGAAGAGGCATAACGGCAGTCATTGCGCACGCTCCACATCGTTTTCCGCCTCATCGCTGGGGTTTTGTTCAGCCTCGACCTCCTCGGAGAGGGAAGTACCTGCAGATGCGTCGTGCATCGTTTTGGCCGTAATGGCGGCTTTTCTGTACCCCTTTGGAACGCACCCCATGCGAAGCGGCCAGAGTGGGCAGTCGGTCTGGACACATTTGCGGATTTCTTTGGTATTGAAGGCGCAATCAAGGCATTTGGCCCGGATCGCAGCGAGCCCAACGAGAAAGGAACTGTTGGACCAATCCTCAGAGGGTACGTCGCGAGGGTCTCGTCCAATCCATTGGCCAGCGTCCTTTGCGAAAGGCGAGGTTTGAAGGAGCGGGTTGTTGGATGGAGCACTCATGCGGCTGTGCTTTCACGGCTTTCCATCCATGCGACGATCTCAGACTCGCGCCAGCCCACAGCGCGAATACCCAAGCGCAAAGGGCGAGGAAACTCTGGATCGAAGTAACGGCTGTTTGGATCAAGTTTCGCGTATAGGGATGATCGGCTGAGACCGGTCTGCTCCTCAACTGCAATTCTACGTAAGATTTTATTGGCCATGCTTATTGCCTCCAAGACTATATGACACTGCCTCGGAAGTTAGGGTGACGCGCACGCTATGTGTTCAGCCGCAGTTCACTCTTTTTCGTTTTGCTGCTTACGTTCGACCTCCGCAAGGCTTCGCAGTGCCGATGCAGCACGAACAGGCTCGCCACGTGGTCCGGTAATGCCCAGAACTTCAAAAACATCCTCAACAAAACGACCAAACGGTCCCGGCGCGTCGTTGTGAGCCGATTTTGGCTTTAACAGGGAAACAGCTTCATCAAACTCGCGCCTTCCTTTCACCTGCTCTTCGTAGTCCTCGTGCCAGATCATCGGATAGAGTCGTCCAGGATTTCGGCCTGAATTTCGGAATTCCTCGAGGACGTGCTCCTCAGACCAGATTTTCTGGCACTTGGCGACAACAGCTATCGCTCGCCAATTGCGTTTTTTTCCGGCTCTTTGCTTGGACGTCGGGTTTTTCTCTAATTCGTTCAGCGCCAGAGACAGTTGTTCGATATGAACCAATACTTCTGGAAGAATGCTGGAGTATTTCAGATCCTTCAGATTGGGGAACTCCCCGTATGGAAGACCACGATACCAATCAGCGTGGCAAATATCCTGAACTGTACTGGGCGACAGCGATGAGGCAACCTGTTGAATCGCTGACAAGTGGCGTCTAAGTTGCTCGATTTCCTCCACATCGTGTGAAACGCCAAAGCCAGAAAAGTGCACATCGAGATGGTTTGCACGCCCTAAAATGTCTGCCAGGCTATCGCTGACCGTATCATACATCTGAGCATCAGCGCTGCGGCAAGTCATTGGCAAATGCCGTTCAATGACTGCCTTAACAGCTTCAAAGTTTTTGGCTCGGCCTTGGTTCAATTACCCAATCCTCGCAACTTTTGCGCCGCTCTCAGACAAGAAAGCCGCCCACCTCTCCATCAGTTTTCGCCGCTTTTCGAACAGGTCCGAGCGGGCATACGCCGCTTCCACTTTGTCGGCTTTAACGTGCGCCAATGCAGCCTCGGCCACCTCACCAGGAACGTTTGTCCTCTCTTGAGCCCAAGTTCGGAAAGATGATCTGAAGCCGTGGACCGTACTCTCGATACCCAGTTCTTTGACGAGTTTGGAAAGCGTCATATCGCTTAGTTGCTTGCCGCGAACGGATGGAAAAACCAAACCCGATGCATCGCGTAGTGCTTCAGCATCTTTCAATACATTGAGAGCGCGACCAGACAATGGCACCCTGTGCTCACGGTTCATTTTCATACGTTCCGCTGAGATTGTCCAAACTGCAGCAGCCATGTCAATTTCCTCCCAACGCGTGCCACGAACCTCGCCTGATCTCGCTGCGGTCAAAACCGTAAACTCAATTGCCAACTTAGTCGAAGCCCAAGCCCGAGATGCTTTCACAGTCTCGATTGCGTTGTGAACCTCGGCATAGGGCAAAGCGCGATTGTTCTTTTGCTTACGTTCCATTTTTGGCAAGGCCAACGCTTCGCTCGTAGCCGGATTGGTTTCACGTAATCCTTCCGCAATCGACCATTTGAACACGCTTAGGATGCGGTGCTGCACCTTTACACTCAAATTCGGCACCTTCGCACGACAACCCAAAACAGCGCGCCGAATATCTGCAGACGATATTTCAGCCAACTCTGTGTTGCCGAAGTATGGAAAGGCGTATGTCTTCAGCGACGACAGAAACGCCTGCGGTTCTTTTTTCCCGCGCCAACTAGGAGCAAGTTCATCTCTGGTCCGCTCGGCAGCTTCAGCAAACGTCAGACGGCGTGCAGCCTCTGCTTTGTTGCGCCTTTTTTCTGAGAACGGATCCTGACCTTTCAACGCCGCTCTCTTGTTTGTTTGCGCCAGTTCGCGAGCTTCAGCCAGCGTTATCAAAGGATATGGACCCAAGCCCATATCTCTGCGCCGTCCATTCAGTCTAAGCCTCTGAACCCATGAACGTGCCCCGCTTTCAGAAACCCACAGCATCAGGCCGATTCCGGCTCCATCCGAGTAGCGCCCTGGCCCAAGGTTATCGACAGATCTTGCTGTTAGACGCTTAGCCATCTCGCAAATCTTCCATTCCCACCATTATTCCCACCAATTTGGTGGGAACAACGTAGTCTCCCTAGGGCACTATTGGAAGATAAATGGATGCAAATATATACTTTTATTGTCTTTATCGGATATCGCAGGAATGCCCTGGAATATAGCATGGCTGCTACCACCCCAGCCACCTTCTTCCAGATGATCAGAGCAAGTAATCGCAGCCCTCAGGGGTGACGAGAATGCCCCTGTTTATGCCCCACTCAGAGGAGGCCTCTTATCTAGGGTTATCTACCTCATTAATAGGTATAAGTAATGGAGAAGATGTCTTAGAGAGAGAAGAGAAGAGAAGAACCTGAGTAGGG
>NZ_ONZG01000019.1 GCF_900302455.1 Falsiruegeria mediterranea M17 | reverse complement strand
AAAGCTCGGCCGTGCCCGCGCCCAGATCGAGATCCAGCATGAATGCCGTCCCCCGCCCGGCCACCTCAGGCGCGTCGGAGTAAGACACCATGTCCCGCCCCACGCCGCCATCCACGGTGTCATTGCCACGACCCGGAATGATCCAGTCATACCCGCCCAACCCATTGATCTGCTCGTCATCCGGCGTTCCGTACAAGGTTTCCGTGGCAGGAGTGCCGTTGATCACCCGGAGCGTGCCGAACTGAACCCCACCACCCGGCAGGACTATTTTTTCCAACTGACTGACATTTGTGGCATCCAGCCCGATGGTCACATCCGTTGTGCCATCGCCATCACTGTCCACCTCGATGCGATCCGCAAAGAGCGCCGCTGTCGCCGTTGCACTGGCGTTTTCAAACAGCAGGGAATCCCCGGCCTCGAAATTCACGATACGGTCGCCATCCAATTCCGCCGCCTGATTGGCCGCATAGACATCCGCCCCTGCACCGCCATCCAGGGTATCCTCGCCCAGGCCCCCGAACAGGAAGTCATCCCCGTCCTCACCAAAGACACGGTCATCCCCCAATCCGGCATTGATGGTGTCATTGCCACCGCGACCATAGATCTGATCGAACAAAGCGGTGCCGGCGATCGTGTCTGCGTTGTTGGTGCCAAGGATCGTGCTGGAATCCACCCGGATGCCAAAGGTGTCCGAGTTTTCGGCTCCAAGTGCATCCCGCGCCGTCAGCGTGACGTAATACCACCCTGTCGCAACACCTGAGAGATTGGCGTCAAATCTCTGGGATGAGGGATCAAAGTTCAGCCAGCTCGGCAGCGCCGAACCGTCTGACATCTGCGCGCTGAAGGTGACAAGGTCCACATCCGCAAAGGCCCCGGAGGCATCCAGCGAATAGGACGTCCCCTCACGCCAGTATTGCGTGTCGACGTCATCCACCAATGTCGGTGCGTCATTGAACAGGACAATCGTGGTGTCATCAAAGATGACCCGCTCGACCTGCACCAGCGAATCCCGCCCGTTCAAGGTCGTGCCACCAGTGTGCTCGATATAGCTGGTCGCGTTGCTGCTGGCGCCCTGGGTGATGGTGTATTCGCTCGAATTGCCGCTGAAGATGGCGTAGTCGGTGTTGCGCCCGCCCGAAAGGTAGTCATCCCCAAGCCCGCCCCGCAGGGTGTCGTTGCCATCCCCGGCATAAAGCTGGTCGTTGCCGCTGCCGCCATCCAGGCTGTCATCGCCATCGGCCCCGTTCAGGTAATCGGTTCCGGCATCCCCGTTGAGCGTATCGCGCCCGTCTTCGCCATAAAGCTGGTCAGCGTCATCGCCGCCGTTCAGAAGATCGTCATCGTCGCCGCCATACAGCTGATCAGCGTCGACCCCGCCATTGAGCGTGTCATTGCCTTCATCGCCATACAGAGAGTCACGGCCGACCTCACCCAACAGCAGATCAGTGCCTTCATTGCCGTACAGATGGTCGTTCCCGAAGCCACCGCTGATCTCGTCATTCCCGGCATCGCCGACACCGGTGTCATTGCCGTCCTGCAACGCAATGGTGTCGTTGCCACGCCCGCCATAGATCTTGTCGTCTTCGGTAAAGCCCAACAGGCTGTCATCGCCATTCAACCCGACGATGGTGTCATTGCCGACCCCGCCGTTCAGCGTCTCATTGCCATTGGTTCCCCCCAGGAAATCGGGGTTTATGGTCGGGGCGCCAAAAGCTCCATTGACCAGGTAGATGTCGGTCGCATTGTTTATGGTCGCATTGTACATCGCCACAAACGTGCCGGTCATCGCGCCCTGCAGGATGAGCGTAACATCCGTGCTGTCCGTCAGCACGCCGTTGCCGTTGGTGTCCACATGCAGCGTCGTGTTGGTGCCATCGAACGTGGTCGAAATGTCCACATCCGAGAAGCGATAGGATTCGACCGTAATACGATCCCCGATTGTGAAATCGGTGATGATGTCCCCCTGCAGAGACCCGGTATTGCCACGGAATGTGTCATTCCCGGCCCCGCCGGTCAGCGTATCTACACCCACGCTGCCGCCACCGTTCAGCGTGTCATTGCCCGCGCCGCCCAGCAACAGGTCACTGTCCGACCCACCATTGAGGCTGTCGTCATCGTCGCCGCCATCCAGAGTGTCACTGCCGGATCCGCCCACCAGCGTGTCATTGCCCGACCCACCAGCCATGTCATCGCTGTCATTGCCACCGCTGAGATAGTCGGCGCCTTGATCACCGCGCAGCGTGTCTTCACCACCCGAGCCATAGAGCTGGTCGTTGCCTTCGCCTCCTTCGAGTACATCTGCGCCCTCGGCCCCGTTAAGGTAGTCACCGCCATCCCCGCCAAGCAGCAGGTCATTGCCCTCGCCGCCATAGAGCTCATCGTTTTCGATGCCCCCATCCAGCGTATCGTTGCCGTCTTCGCCATAGAGGTCATCATTGCCCTCGCCACCCGAGAGGCTGTCGTTGTTGTCGCCCCCCCAAAGGGTGTCACCGCCAAACCCGCCATCCAGCGTGTCGAGCCCTTCGTCGCCATAGAGCCGGTCGCTGCCAAAGCCACCCGACAACTGGTCATCCCCGGCATCCCCGGTCAGCTGATCGTCACCATCATCGCCGGACAGGGTGTCATTGCCGCGCCCCCCAAAGAGGTGATCATCCTCGGTGCCGCCGCCCAGGCTGTCATCTCCTTCCAGGCCGATCAGCGTGTCGTTGCCCACATCCCCAAGCAGCGTGTCGGCACCGGATGTGCCGGCGATCTCATCGGGATCCGTTGTGGTCGGCCCGGACACGCTGGTCGAGGGCGGCACCAGAGTGATGTCCGTCGCACTGCCTGCAGTCGTCTGATAGGTCGCCGCCCAGGTACCCGAGAACGTGCCCTGCAACAGGATGCTGAAATCATTGAAGCCCGATGTGTTGCCATCCCCATCGGTGTCGATGGACAGCAGCGTGTTCCCGTCCGCGTTGGTGGAACTGTAAATATCCACGTCGGTAAACCGGACAAGCTCGACACGGATTCGATCCTCGGTGGTGAAATCGGTGATGATCCCGCTGTTGAAATGGCTGTAATTGTCGGTAAAGACATCACGGCCCGCACCCCCGGTCAGCGTATCATTGTTGTTCCCGCCCGACAGGGTGTCGTTGCCCTCGCCGCCGGACAGGCTGTCATCCTGATTTCCACCATCCAGGCTGTCATCCCCGGTGCCGCCGGTCAGCGTATCGTTGTCACTGCTGCCGAATAGCGTGTCATTGTCTGCGCCGCCCTCCAGCAGGTCGTCCGCCGTCCCGCCGACCAGGTAATCATCCCCGATCTCACCCCGCAGCGTGTCGTTGTCACCGCCGCCATAGAGCTGATCATCGCCCTCGCCGCCTTCCAGCGTGTTTTCGCCCTGGCCACCATTCAGATAGTCGTTGCCGGCATCCCCGCGCAGCAGGTCCGCATCATCGCCACCATAGAGCTCGTCATTGCCCTGGCCACCATTGAGCGTGTCACTGCCGGCATCGCCGTACAGATCATCAGCATCTTCATTGCCATCCAGGCTGTCGTCCCCGATGCCACCACGAAGGATGTCGTTGCCTGCGCCACCCGAGAGCGTGTCGTTGCCCTCGTCGCCATGCACGCTGTCGCGACCGGCATCACCGCTCAGCACGTCATTGCCAACCCCGCCGGTGATATTGTCGTCGTCATCGCCGCCGCTGGCCACATCGTCGCCTGCACCCGCGTTGATCGTGTCGTTGCCTTCGTCGCCGGAAATGTTGTCATTGCCGCCCAGGCCGATCAGCTCGTCATTGCCTTCAAAGCCCGAGATGATGTCGACCCCGGCCGACCCGCTGAGGTTGTCGGCATTGTTGGTGCCATTGATGACCCCGCCGGTGCCGCTGACCAAAAGGATGTCGGTGAAATTGGCTGTGCTCAGCGTGGCAAAGGTCTCGGTGAACAGCCCGTTCAGCGTGATCGTGCTGTCTGCAACACCGTCACCGGTCGCATCGATTGCCAACGTCGTGTTGGTGCCATCATCCGTCAGGGTCAGGTCGGTTTCGTTGAAGGTGGCAAGATCGACCCGGATCCGATCCCCCAGTTTGAAATCGGTGAACGTGTCGCCATCCAGATCACTCAGGCGCCCCTTGAACACGTTGTCGCCGGTGCCGCCCGTCAGCGTATCACTGCCGGTGCCCCCGTTCAGCGTGTCATTCTCGGCCCCACCATCCAGGCTGTCGGCGTCACTGCCGCCCTCCAGGCTGTCGTCACCCGCGCCACCAAGCAGCGTGTCATCGCCGCTGCTGCCCAACAGCGTGTCTGCATCGGCGCCCCCGTCCAGCAGGTCATTGTCGGCCCCGCCTGACATGTAATCGTCGCCCCCGTCGCCGCGCACCGTATCGTCCCCGCTTGAGCCATAGAGCTGGTCGTTGCCATCCCCGCCCTCAAGCAGGTCATCGCCGTTGCCTGCATTCAGATAGTCGTTGTCCAGACCACCCGACAACTCGTCGTTGCCCTCGCCGCCATAAAGCTCATCGGCCCCGGCCTCGCCCGACAGGCTGTCGTCGCCATCCTCGCCATAAAGGTCATCGATCCCCTCGCCGCCGGTCAGGTTGTCTGCGCCATCGCCGCCGCGCAGCGTATCGCGCCCCTCCCCACCGATCAGCGTATCGCTGCCTTCGTCGCCCCAGAGCCTGTCGTCGCCATCGTCACCGCTCAGCAGGTCGTTGCCGATGCCACCGGTCAGCTCATCGTTGTCGGTGCCCCCCGACATCGTGTCGTTGCCAAAACCACCATAGGCATAGTCCTCGCCTGCGCCGGTATTGATGATGTCACCGCTGGCCGCACCCGAAATCGTGTCGTTGCCGGCCTGCCCCTCCAGCAGGTTGCCCACATCCGTGCCGACAAGATCGTCATCGCCTGCCGTGCCCACAGACGAACCCGTGCCGCTGGGTGCCTCGAGGCGAATGTTGGTGCCCTGCAAATCGCTTTGCGCAATCCAGGTCCCCGCATAGGCGGTGCCCGCCAGGGTGATGGTGGTATCGACCGTGCCATCGCCCGTGGTATCAACCCGCAGCAGCGTGTCGCCATTCAGTTCGGCGGTGGAAATATCGACATCCGTGAAGCGGACATTGGTGAGGCGGATCATATCCGATCCACCGGTGAAATCCGTAATCCGGTCGCCATCCAGGTGCCCGGGGCGGTCGGCAAACACGTCATTGCCCACACCGCCGGTCAGCGTGTCGGTGCCCGTCCAGCCGGTCAGCGTGTCATTGCCTGCCCCGCCGGTCAGCGTGTCGCTTTCACTGCCGCCATCCAGGCTGTCATCCCCGTCGCTCCCATCGATGCGGTCGCTGCCGGAGCTGCCCAAAAGCGTATCATTGTCGGCGCCGCCATCCATGATGTCATCGCCGCTGCCGCCACTGACATAGTCGTTGCCCGCATCACCGGACAGGTTGTCATTGCCGCTGGATCCATAGAGCTGATCGTTGTCTTCGCCGCCCGACAGGGTGTCCTGATCGTTGCCGCCATTGATGTAATCGTCACCTGCGCCGCCGGACAGGCTGTCATTGCCATCTTCGCCATAAAGCTCGTCATTGTCGGCACCGCCATCCAGGGTGTCAAACCCTTCGCCGCCATACAGATCGTCAGCGCCTTCATCCCCATTCAGGCTGTCATCCCCGATACCGCCACGCAGCGTATCAGCTTCGGTGCCGCCAGACAGCAGATCATTGCCCGCGTCGCCGTTGATCTCATCGCGACCCGCGCCGCCCAGAACGGTGTCATTGCCCGCATCACCGCGCAGGAAATCATCGCCGTTGCCGCCATCGATCTGATCGTTGCCCTCACCGCCAAAGACATCGTCATTCCCGTTGCCTGCATTGACGATATCGTTGCCTTCGAGAGCGGTCAGCTGGTCATCCCCACCCAGCCCGTTCAGGCTGTCGCTGCCGTTGGAGGCAACATAGGTGTCGGCATTTTCGGTCCCGGTCCAGATCCCGCCCGAAAGCGACGGCAGGAAGATCTCGGTGAAATTCGCAGCCGTGATCAGCTGGAAATCGCCGGGCGTGTAAGCCCCCTGCAGGGTAAAGAACAGATCGTCCGTCAGATCCTGATTGGTATCAATGGCAAATTCCGTATTGCCACCCGTTACGGTGATCGTGACATCTGCATCGAAGAAGCTGGAATAATTCAGCCGGATCCGATCGCCAGCCGCAAAATCGGTGATGATATCGCCGGCCATTTCAGTGGTGCGGCCAACAAACAGGTCATCCCCTGTCCCGCCGGTCAGCGTATCGACCTCGTTGCCGCCGCCAAGCGTATCGTCGCCGGCCCCGCCTTCCAGCAGGTCGTTGCCGCCACCGCCATCCAGGCTGTCGGCGCCATCCTCACCCAGCAGATGGTCATCGCCCGAGCTGCCAAACAGCGTGTCTTCATCCGCCCCGCCACGCAGAACATCGTCATCGCTGCCGCCCGAGATGTAATCCCGTCCGGCATCGCCGTTGATCGTATCGTTGCCGGAGGAGCCATAAAGCTGATCACCCAGATCGCCGCCCGAGATCAGGTCCTGATCTGTGCCGCCCTGGATGTAGTCGACCCCGGCGCCGCCTTCGATCGTGTCGTTGCCCGCTTCCCCATAGAGCTCGTCACCGCCAAGTTCGCCCAGAATGCTGTCGGCGCCATCGCCGCCATGGACCTCGTCATCTGAATCCCCACCCGACAGGGTATCGTCGCCCCGGTCGCCATAGAGGGTATCCTGGCTGGCGCCCCCGGAAATGCTGTCCCCGTCGTCGCCACCATAGATCCGGTCCTGACCGCCATTGCCCGCCAGCGTATCGGCGCCGTGATCGCCCGAGATCACCTCACCCTGAGCGCCGCCCTCGACGCTGTCGTTGCCCAGGCCGGCCATGATGGATCTGGTCGCGGCATCCCCCGTCAGGGTGTCTGCGCCCGCGTTGCCAAGGATGGTGTTTGCCCCGCCGGCCGCAATCGCGGATGCGCTGGTGGTGTCGGCAATGGTGCCGCGCACAGGGTTGCCGGAACTGCCAAGGCCGGCTGTCGGATAGGCGCGGATGGTGGTGTTGGTGCCATCGGTCACGGTCAGGAAATCCGCGGTGATGGTGCCGGTCAGGGTGATCACCGTATCGGCAACCCCATCACGGTCCGTGTCGATGGTCAGAATGGTATTGCCACCGGCATAGCTGACCGTGACATGACCATCGTCAAACCGGCGCCCTGTCACGGTGATGGCGTCGCCTTCGGCGGCCGCATCCGTGACCGTGAAATCGGTAATCGTATCGCCGTCCAGATTGGTCGCCTGATCGATGAACAGATCAATCCCGGTGCCACCGGTCAGGGTATCGCTTCCCTGGCCGCCACTCAGGCGGTCATCATCAGCGCCGCCATCCAGGCTGTCATTGTTTGTCCCGCCCGAAAGGGTGTCCTCTCCGGCCTCGCCACGCAGCGTGTCGTTGTCGCCGCCACCGATCAGGTTGTCATTATCGACGCCGCCCTCAAGCAGGTCATCGCCCGACCCGCCACTGAGGGTGTCATTGCCGCTCTCTCCTCGCAGGGTATCGCGACCGGAATCGCCCGAAACATAATCATTGCCGTCGCCGCCCAGGACCAGGTCATGATCCTGCCCCCCATAAAGCTGGTCGGCCTCGGTGCCGCCCGACAGGGTGTCATTGCCCGATCCGCCATACAGCTGGTCCGAGCCGGTATCACCGCTCAGCGTGTCATTGCCCGCATCCCCGTGCAGGACATCGTTCCCCTGATTGCCGATCAGCGTATCATTGTCGGCCCCGCCGCGCAGCGTGTCCGAGCCTGCCTGAGAGACCACGGAATCCGCGCCGGACCCGCCATCGGCAAAATTCCGTGTGCCTGTGCCGACATCAATCGTGTCTTCGCCCGAGCCGCCATAGATGCTGTTTGATCCCGAAACGCCATCGATGCTGTCATCGCCGGCATCGCCGACCAGCCAGTCATTGCCCCCATCGCCTGAAATCGTGTCATTGCCCGCCCCGGCATAGATCGAATCGTGATCTGCCCCACCAGACAGGAGATCCGCGCCCGTGGCCCCGATGATGCGGTCATCACCTGCACCGCCATCCAGGGTATCCGCCGCAAGGGTTCCGTTGAGTTCATCATCCCCGGCGGTCGCCGTCCCACCCGGGGCCGGTACAAAAACGATATCGCTGAACGTCGGCCCGGCCAGCGCCGCGAAATACCCGGTCGCAAATGTTCCGGTCAATGTGACCGACGTATCGAAACCCGGTGTTTCATCGGTGTTGATTTCGAGCAGCGTTGTCCCGCCCGTGGTTGTTCTTTGAAAGCTGTCGTCAAACAGAAAGGACCCGGACACCCGCACCACATCTTCGGAGGTGAAATCCGTGATCAGATCCCCGTCCAGCCCAACCGCATCATCGCGAAAGACATCGGCGCCCGCGCCCCCGGTCAGGGTATCGGCCCCCACGCCCCCCGAGAGCGTATCAACACCCGCACCGCCATCCAGGCTGTCATTGTCCGCGCCCCCCGACAGCAGGTCGTCATCCGCTTGCCCAAGGAGCGTATCCGCCCCGGCCTGACCGATCAGCTGGTCATCCCCGTCTCCTCCGGACAGGCTGTCTGCCGAAGACGTTCCAAAGATCACATCACTGTCAGGGGTACCGTTGAATGTCGCCATAAAACTTTATCTCCAAGCAGGCCAAAGACCGTCGATTAACGCCAGGGGGGTTGAAATTTGTCCTGCACTATCCGCTTACTACGAGACATATGTCAACGAACAAGAGGCCGGGACACGCATGATCTGGGCAAGTGGTGACCGTCGGCCACGCACCGCGGTGTTTCCGGTGCACCATTGATCTCGTCCATGTTTTGTAACATGCAGCAGTCCCAGTGATTTCAAAGCTTTCTGATCAGATATGGCAAACGTCGTTTTTCACATAGGCGCCCACAAAACAGGCACCACCTACCTGCAGTCCCTGTTTCATCTGAACCGGGACCGTTTGGCACAAGACGGGATTCATTACCCGTACATCGGCCCCAATACCGCCCACCACGTTCTGGCCGCTGTCTGGCAAACCATGCCGGACGTTCCAAAGGCCTTTTTCAAGGCCAACACGCCCGAAGATCTCTGGCAAGATCTCATTGAACGCTATGCCGATGCCCCCGGCACGCTGTTTTTGTCCGCCGAGAATTTCTCGCGGTTTTATCCCGAACCGGTGGACATGGCCGCGCTGGCCGAGCGCCTCTCGAGCTTCGAGGATGTCAAGATCGTCTATACCATGCGCGCCCAGGCCGAGCTGATACAGTCCCTGTGGCTGCAACTGGCGAAATCCGGTCATCCCCAGGCCATCTATGCGTATGTGCGCAAGGCTCTGGAACAGCGTCGGAGCTTTGGGATCCGCATTGATCACAACGCAATCTATGACACCCTGCTGCAAGGCTTTGCCCCCAGCCAGATCCATCTGCTGGATTATGATCAGATCCGCCGTGCCCCTGGCGGGATCGGCGGAAGCTTTCTGACCCTGCTCGGCAGCAGCCTGACGGTGGACATGCTGGATGCCCCACCCCCGGACGAGGCCAATATATCACCCGATCCCCTTGCGTATTGGATCGCTTGCCAGATTGTGCGGCAGGGCCTGCCCCCGGCGCATCTGGTCCATGCGGCCACCGATATCTTGTCAACAAAAGGGGGCCCGACCAGCCTGCTGGCCCGTCATGAATACGCCAAGTTCTCGACGCGCTATGCCCCCGCCAACGCGCTTCTGGCAGAGCGGGTGCAGGAGTGGCAGCCGGGGTTCACCTTTCAGGAGCCCGGGATTCCCGACGACCTGCTCTATCGCGAGGAAATCAGCCAGATGCAGTGGATCGACCTTGCTGCCGCGGCCTATGCGCTGGACGGCACGGCAACTGCGTCCCCTGAGAGAGGGTCTCGGATCCACAAGACACTGAAATGGTTCAAGAGCAACGGCACCTGAGGTCGGCCCGTCGCCAGCTGAAAGCAAATCTTAACATGTTTTAATAGAATGCGGCGTTCATGCCCCGCTTTCGCCCCGTTTTGGCACATCTCAAGGCACCAGTCCTGACCCATTCCTGACCCATGCGTGGGGGCGCATGAGTGGAAGTGGGTATGGGGTTTTTTTCGGTTGTCCAGACGATCTGGTCGGCACATCTGCCTGAATTGAGTCAAACGGCCCGGATCGACATCACGGCGGGGGCGTCGCCCCAGCTGCTGGTTCATGATCCGGTCAGCGGTCAGCGCGCCAGCCTGGCGTTGACGGACGGGTTGCTGAATCCGGCGCAGGCCGGACGTGCCAACCTGTCGCGCGATCAGCAGGACTTTACCTTCAACGGTCAGACCCGATCCCTGGACGGCGCCACGGTCGACCGACTGAGCGGGGATCACAGCAGCTGTACCGCCTATCTGGACGGTGTGGGCTTTGCCGGAAATCTCGTCTCGCTGCACCGGGTCACGCTTCAGGGTCAGGATTACCTCCATGTCGCGGCCCAGGGGCAATCCGGAGTGAGCACCTATCGCATAGCCCCCTCGGGCGCCCTCAGCCATGTCGGCACACAGAGCGACTCGGCCAGCCGGTATCTGAAAGGGGTGGTGGCCCTGGACAGCATCACCGTCGACGGCACCTCTTATCTGGTGGCCGCGTCGCAAAGGGAAAACGGGCTGACCGTCTTTACCCAGAACACCAACGGCACCCTGCGCCAGGTCGCGGCGTTCGGCTTTGCGGAACAGCTGCCGGTCGATCAACCCACGGCAATGGAAACCGTCATGATCGGGGATCGGGCCTTTGTGCTCCTGACCTCGTTTTCCAGCTCGTCCCTGACCGTTCTGGAGCTGGATGCGCAGGGTGAACTCAGATTTGTGGATCAGGTCAACGACACCCAGGATACCCGCTTTTATCGGGTGAGCGCCCTGGACACGATCACGCTGAACGATCAGGTGCTGGTGGCCGTGGCGGGCGCGGATGGCGGTGTATCCCTGTTTCAGATGTTGCCTGGTGGGCGGTTGATCCACCGCGACACCCTGATCGACGAGGTTGGCACCGCTCTGGGGGCTGTCAGCCAACTGCGCTTTGTCCCCATGGGCGACCGGGTCGAGCTGTTCGTGCTCAGCCCCGGCGACAAGGGGTTGACCCGGCTGGCCCTGGATCTGGGACCGGCAGGCACCGTGACCCAGGGGCCCACCGGCACATCGCAGAACGACGTGCTCAGCGCCCTGCCCGGCGGCTCGCAGGTCAATGGCTGGGCCGGAGATGACATCCTGATCGACGGCTCCGGGTCCGACGTGCTGACCGGCGGATCGGGGGCGGATGTCTTTATCTTTGCTCCGGATGGCAACCCCGACACGATTGCCGATTTCGACCATGTCCGGGACAAGATCGACCTGTCTGCCTTTTCGGGCTACTACCGGATCGAAGATTTCCAGGTCACCCCATTGGAAAACGGGCTGGTCCTGCGCTGGCAGGACGAGACCCTGACCATCTACAGCGCTCGGGGCGGCAGCCTCAGCCCGACGGTGCTGACCCACAGCAGCCTGTTCAACAGCGACCACGTCATCATCCCCGACCCGCTGCCAACCCTGGGCAGCGGCGCCAATGATGTCTTTGACTGGGCCAATGGGCCCAGCACCGTCGACGGTGGCGCCGGGTTCGACACGCTGGACTACAGCATGGCCCCCACCGCGGCCTCTGTTGACCTGATGGACAACGCCCGCAATGCCGGGGCCGCAACCGACGATGTCCTGCACAGTATCGAGGGTCTGACAGGGACCGGCGGCAATGACACCTTCCGGGGCACGAACCAGGCCAACACCCTGACCGGCGCGGACGGACATGACCTGCTGGAGGGGCGCGGCGGCAATGACTGGCTGCTGCCCGGCCGCGGCAATGACACGCTGGACGGCGGGTCCGGCACCGACATGGTCAGCTTTTCCGACTATGGCGCCTTTGTGCGGGTCAACCTGGCCGCGGGCACCGCAACAAGCGGCAGCGAGACGGACATCCTGTGCCAGATCGAGGATGTCACCGGCTCCATCTATGGCGATGTCCTGCAAGGGGATGCGGGCAACAACCGCCTGCGCGGCCTGGGGGATTACGACTGGTTCATCGGCACCGATGGCAACGACAGCTATGACGGGGGCAGCGGTCGGGACATGATGTCCTATGTCTATGCCCCCGGCGCGGTCACCGTGAACCTGGGCACCGGGCGCGGCACCTCGGGCCAGGCCGCAGGCGACACATATACCTCGATCGAGCGGGTCACCGGCTCGATCCATGGCGATCTGTTCTACGGCTCGGACGGCGAGGAGGATTTTCGCGGGGTTGGGGGCTATGACTGGTTCATCGGATCCGGTGGTGGCAAGGATCGCTATGATGGCGGATCAGGCTCGGACACCGTGGCCTATTGGCAATCCAGCAGCGGCGTGAGCGCCTCGTTGCTGCTGGGGCGCGGATCCCACGGCGATGCGGCCCGCGATCTTTATACCTCGATCGAGAACCTGGGCGGGTCGAACCATGACGACCACCTGACCGGAGATCACGGCCGCAATTACCTGCGTGGGTATTACGGGCGCGACACGCTTCTGGGCGGCGGCGGGGTGGACCGGCTTGAAGGCGGGGCCTCGGACGATACGCTGGATGGCGGCTATGGCTGGGACTATGCCCTCTTTTCCGGCCAGCGCAACGAATACGCCATCTCGACTCGGGGTGATGTCACCACCGTCACACATCTGAGCGGCAGCGATGGCACCGATACGCTGATCAATATCGAAGCCCTGCAATTCAGCGACGACCTTTTTTATCTGTAACGCCCATTCGCTGAAACGGGCTCCGAAAAAGACCGCGCTTTTCGAAATCTCAGCGCGGGCGACTACCGCTGAGCTGGCGTGCCTCCCCGTCTTGCATGGCCAGAGGCCCCTCTGTGCCCGCTGCCCTCAACGCAAAATAATATGGGCCAAAACCAGCGCATAGCTTGCCAAAACCAGTTCCTTGCAGGGTTGAAAGATGCTTTTGTTGCGGCAAGTAATCAGGTAAGCCAAAGACGTTGAGCAAATAGACTTGGGAGACTTTCGCTCATCAGATTTAAATACGCGAGTTGTCAACTTCGTTTGAACTTCTCTTCTTTACCAGTCACCCAGCCCTTAGCGTCACACATGGTCTGTCAGTGGCGCCAGAGCATAAAAGACTATTGGGTTTCAACACTGTGAATCAATTACACGTCAATGAAAGCAAGCGTCACGAACTCATTGATGCGCGCAAGTCCGGCACGGCCCTGATCTGGGCTGTTTTCCTGTTCAGCATTTTTGTGAACCTGCTCATGCTGACGGGCCCGTTGTTCATGTTGCAGGTCTACGATCGCGTTCTGGGCTCCCGCTCCGAAGAGACGCTGGCCGCCCTCTTTGTGCTGGTCGGGTTTCTCTATTTTTTCATGGGCCTGCTCGATTACGCACGGGGCCGCATCATGGCCCGCTACGGGGCAAACTTTCAAACCTCCCTTGACCGCACAATCTTCGAGGCCAGGCTGTCGCGGATCCCGGACGGCTCGCAAAGCAAGGGAGCGGAGCTGAAAGATCTTGAATCGATCCAGACGCTGACCGCCTCTCCGGTGTTTCTCGCGCTGTTTGACTTGCCCTGGTCCCCGCTCTTCCTGTTCGCGATCTTTGTACTCCACCCGATGCTGGGCTGGACGGCCTGTGCAGGCGGCGCAGTGCTCGTGGTCATTGCCGTGCTGAACCAGTTTCTGACCGTGCGCAAAACACAAAGGGCCAATGTCACGTCGTTTCAGGCTCAAAGCCTGGCAGCGCAAGCCGAACATGCCCGCGATGTGGTGCAAAGCCAGGGGATGCGCCATGCCGTGTCCGAACGGTGGCACAAGAAACAATCTGCCGCGCTGGATGATCGGATCAACGCAGCCGATTGGGTCGGCAGCTTTACCACAAGCAGCAAGGCGTTTCGCCTGTTCCTGCAATCGGCGATCCTGGCCGTCGGGGCCTATTTCGTGCTCCAGGGCGAGCTGACTGGCGGCGCGATGATCGCGGCATCGATCCTTTTGGGGCGGGCCCTGGCGCCGATCGAACAATGTCTGGGACAGTGGCAGGTCTTTCAGCGGTCGCGCCAGGCGTGGTC
Source organism: Falsiruegeria mediterranea M17 (assembly GCF_900302455.1). Taxonomy (GTDB): domain Bacteria; phylum Pseudomonadota; class Alphaproteobacteria; order Rhodobacterales; family Rhodobacteraceae; genus Falsiruegeria; species Falsiruegeria mediterranea. Next base: position 40,252 of record NZ_ONZG01000019.1, on the reverse strand, counting down.
CTCTCTGGATGCGCTTTTGTCGGCGACACCCAAGGCGAAACCCCTCACGGCCCTGCCGCGTCCCAAGGCGCAGATCCTGGTGCGCAAGCTGGTGGTTGTCCCGCCGGGCGGATCGGCGCCCACCCTCAAGAACCTGAACTTTGGCGTGAACCCCGGCCATGCCCTTGGCGTGATTGGCCGCAGCGGATCAGGCAAATCCTCGCTTGCAAAGGCGCTGCTGGGGATCTGGCCCAGTGCCAGCGGTGAAATCCGCCTGGGCGGGGCCGAGCTGGACCAATATGACCCCGACAAGCTGGGCCAATATATCGGCTATCTGCCCCAAAGCGTGGCCCTGTTGCCCGGAACCGTTGCGGAAAACATCGCGCGCATGTCAGCCAATGTTGATGGCGACGCCGTTGTTGCGGCGGCCAAACGCGCCAATGCGCACGACATGATCCTGACCCTGCCCAATGGCTATGACACGCAGCTTGATGGGGATCAGAGCCACCTGTCGGGTGGACAGAAGCAGCGTGTGGCCCTGGCGCGCGCGCTGTTCGGGGACCCCGTCATTCTGATCCTGGATGAACCCAACTCTGCGCTGGATGCAGAGGGATCCCAGGCTCTGAACCAGACCATCAGGGAATTCAAAACCGAAGGCAAAGCCGTGATCATCATGTCGCATCGTCCGCAGGCCATTGCCGAATGCGACACGCTTCTGGTGCTGGATCAAGGGACGGTTGTCTCGTTTGGACCGCGGGACGAGGTGATGAAAGCCCAGCTCAAGAACGCCGATCAGATCAAACGCAACCTGAATGCACAAGCGGTGGCGAAATGACCAAAACCAAAACGCAACGCCCCGGATACCGAAGCTCGACAATGCCGATGATCGTTGGGATGACGGCCCTCGTCCTCTTGGTCGGCGGTCTGGGTGCCTGGGCCACCATGACGCGCCTGGCCGGTGCGGTGGTTGCAACCGGCATCGTCGAGGTGGAAACAAATCGTCAGGTCATTCAGCACCCCGAAGGGGGGATCGTTGGCGAAATCCTGGCCAAAGACGGCCAGGAGGTTCAGGCCGGTGACGTTGTCCTGAAATTTGATGACACCCTGCTGCAACTCGAGATGTCGGTGGTCACAGAGCAGCTGACAGAACTGGCGGCCCGCAAGGCGCGCATGGCAGCGGAACGGGATGAGAGTTCCGAGATAACCTTTGATCCCTGGCTGATTGAAGCGGCTCAAACGGATGCCAAGGTAGCGGATCAGCTGGACGGACAAAGAAACCTGTTCGAGGCTCGGCTGCGCACGACCGAACAACAGGTCGAGCAGCTGGGCAAACGGATTCAGCAATACGAGGCCTCCATCACCGGGATAAATGCACAGCTCACCGCACTTCGCACGCAGTTGCAATTGATCGAAGGTGAGCTTGAAGATCAGAACACGTTGCTGTCCAAGGGCCTGACCCAGAACAGCCGTGTCTCGGCGTTGCAACGTGAACAGGCGAGCCTTGCAGGGCGGATCGGGGAGCTGATCTCGGCTATCGCCCAGACCAAGGGACAGATCGCAACCAGCAAGATCGAAATCCTGCGCTTGAAAACCGCACGCCGGGAAGAGGCCATCGCCACGTTGCGGGATCAGCAGTTCCAGACCATCGAGCTGACCGAACGAAAACTGGCGCTCACGGAACGGTTGGGCCGCCTGAGCGTAAAGAGTTCCGTCAACGGTGTGATCTACGACAGCCAGGTTTTTGCAGAGCGCGCCGTGGTGCAGCCCGGCGCACCGCTCATGTACGTCATTCCCCAGGACCAACCCCTGATCATCGCAGGGCGCGTCGACCCTATCCACATCGACCAGGTCTATCGCGGCCAACCCGCCGGCCTGCGGTTCTCGGCCTTCGAGCAACGCACCACACCCGAGCTTTTTGGCAATGTGATGGAAGTGTCTGCCGATGCCCTGCCCGATGATGTCACGGGCCAACCCTATTATCGGGTCGAAGTCCTGCCCAAAGAGAGTGAGATGGTCAAACTCGGGGACAACACCCTGCTGCCCGGCATGCCGGTCGAGGTCTTTATCAAGACCGATGAGCGCACGCCGCTAAGCTATCTGACCAAACCCTTCACGGACTATTTCAACAGGGCCATGCGCGGATAAAGCGTAAACGTACCAGTTGAAGCGTGACCGAGCGATCTAACTACCCTGATACTTTTCAGGGCGCATGATAGCCTTCTCAGACAGGATACATCCTCTCGCACCTGGACAGTGAATTACACGATCCAAGGGTAATTTTTCTACCGGCACGATTGGTACGTCAAACAATCTCCAGGTCCCAGATGCGTGTGGTGGTGTCGTCGAACTGCAGATATTCCACCGAATCCAACAGGTCGGTGCCGTCCGCCCCCACCACGGTGATCTCGCGCGCCGAGGTGCGGGTGATGGTGTAATCCGCCAGATCGCCTGCAAACACCGCCCGGTCCGTGCCGTTGCCGCCAAAGAGCATGTCATCGCCTGCGCCGCCGGTCAAAACGTCATCCCCGCCGTAGCCAAACAGGACATCATCCCCCTCCAGACCCCGCAAGTGATTGCGCCCATGGTCGCCCGATAGCTCATCCGCATAGGCAGTGCCGGTCAGGTTCTCGACATCTTCATAACGATCCCCCGTCGCCGCTCCGGTCCAGCCGCGCCCGTTCTTGAGCGAAGCGCTGATGCCAAGGTTCGCGCCCGCATAGGACACCGTGTCGATATGCCTGCCGCCATCGATCACATCCACGCCCCGTCCAGCGGCAATCCAGTCGTGACCGGCCTTGCCATAAACGGTCGCACCGCCATCCCCGATCCGGATGACATCGGAAAACCGCGAGGCGGACAGACCTTCGATCGACACCAGTTGATCGGTCTCGACGCCAACCATGCGCACCTGGTTGGCGCCCAGATCTGCCACCAGCCGGGCTGTGGCATCGACATAGGACACAAAGTCGATCCCATCGCCGCCATCCAACGTATCCTGGCCCGCACTGCCCTGCAGCCAGTCATTGCCCGAGCCCCCCTCGACAAGGTCATCCCCCTCGCCCGCGAACAGAAGATCAGCACCAAGCCCACCAATCAGGATGTCATTGCCTGTCCCGCCTGACAGGCTCTCGTCGCCTGCCCCACCATCCAGCGTATCGTTGTCCGCGCCGCCGATCAGGGTGTCATTGTCCGCGCCCCCGGTCAGGATGTCCGCCCCGGCCCCGCCAGACAGGCTGTCATTGCCGGAACTGCCATTCAGCGTATCGTCGCCAGCGGCCCCCACCAGCGTGTCATCGCCAGCGCCACCGCCCAGAATTTCGTCACCCGCGCCCCCCGACAGGCTGTCATCGCCCGGGCCACCATCCAGCGTATCGTTGTCGTCTCCGCCAATCAGCGTGTCGTTGCCATATCCGCCAATCAGGATGTCCTCGCCGATCCCCCCCGACAGGTTGTCATTGCCAAGCAGACCGTCCAGCGTATCGTTCCCATTCAATCCGAAAAGAAACTCATCCTCGTCCCCCCCCCGCAGCAAATCATCGCCATTGGTGCCAGTGATGCGCCGCAAACCGCCCAGAGCAAGGGGCTGCACTGCACCAGCCGGGCTGGCGGCAACGGGTGTATTCGTCTGGAGAGACGGCTGAGAAACAACGTGCACGGCAGAGGGCTGCGTCATCGGAAAACCTTTCAAAAAATCAGTTGATTATTGTTGAATAGACTTAAATTAAGTCTCGAAGTGAGAGCAACCCAAACAATCAGGGCCAGAGAACTTTTCCCTTTACGGGTGTGGACTCAAAACGACAACGGACCACGCCCTCTTTGCGCAGCCCCCCCCGGCCCGCCTGACACGAGCCGGGGTTTCTTGTTCTGAGTGCCGCCTTAGGCGATCGCGAATTGCCAGATATTGGCGGTCTCGTCGTCGAACTGGAAGTACTCGACCGAGATCAGGCTGTCGGTGCCGTCGGCCCCCGTCACCGTCACATCCGTCGCCGAGCTCCGGGTGATCGTGTAATCGCCGCGGTTGCCGTCAAAGATCGCAAAGTCCGACCCGGCGCCGCCGTTGATCGTATCGTTGCCCGCGCCGCCCTTGAAATAGTCGCCGCCGCCATAGCCGAACAGGAAGTCATCCCCGTCCAGGCCCGACAGGTAATTGCGCCCGTTGTTGCCGGTCAGATGGTCGTCAAAGTTGCTGCCCACCAGGTTCTCGATCTCGAAATAAAGATCCCGCACCGCGTCGCCGCGGCTGCCATAGCCCGTCTCCTGGCCGTTCACCGGGGCGCCATTGCGCAAGGACGCCGCGACGCCCGAGGTGGACTGGAAATAGGTCACCGTGTCGACGCCAGCACCGCCGAAATAGCGCTCGCGCCCGCCGGCCGAACCGACAAACCAGTCATAGCCGCCAAGCCCGCGAAAATCGTTCGACCCGTTGTCGCCGTAAAACACGTCCTGATAGGACGAGCCGGTGACCCTTTCGATGCTGGTCATGGTCAGGCCCGCGGCCAGCCCGGTGTTGTTGGCCGGGTTCGCCAGATCGACCAGCACCCCATTGGCCTGCGCCCCGCTTGGTGGTGCACCAGTGGCCGAGAACACGTCGGTGATCGTCGCCCGACCGGCGCCCCCCCATTCCAGGAAAGTGATCATGTCCTGCCCGTTGCCGCCATCCAGCGTGTCATTGCCGGTGGTCGCGATGAACCAATCATAGTCGCCCGCGCCGCGGATCTCGTCATCGCCATCGCTGCCGCGCAGCTGGTCGGCAAAGATCGAGCCGGTGATGCGTTCGATGCTGGTCAGGGTGTTGGCCTCGCCGCCAAAGAGATTGGCCGTGCCCGCCTCCATATCCAGCGTCAGCATGAAGTCCAGATTGGTCCGCCCCGCGACCTCGGGGTGGTTGATGAACGACACCATATCACGGCCTTCACCGCCATTGATCGTGTCATTGCCGATGCCGGGCAAAATCCAGTCATAGCCGTCCAAACTGCTGATCCGCTCGGATCCGGAGGTCCCGTTCAGAACGTCATTCCCGGATGTGCCCATGACCGTGGACAAGGCCCAGGCCGTCACCTGGGCATAGCTCAGAGTCTGATCGCTGAACTCGAAGGATTCCACATCGGTGCCGATCAGATCTGTGCCCTCGGCCGAGATGATCTGCAGCCCCTGTGCCACCTGGCGGGCCGTGATCGCATCGCTGTGCTGATCGAACACGGCCATATCATTCCCGTCGCCGCCCAGGATCGTGTCGTCGCCTGCCCCACCAATGAGGCGGTCTTCGTCCGTGGTCACGGCAACCGCGTCAATTGTTGTCACATTGCGGGTGGTCAGAGCACTGGCACCGACCAAGGTATCAAAGCTGTCCGTCTGGGGATTTGGCCGCCAGTGGCTGATCAGCCGCGGATCTGCACCTGGCACCAGATTGGTGAGGCTGCCTGCTGCGATCTCGGCTTCACTCAGCACCCCGTTGTAGACGGCGATTTCCCCGATTGCGCCCGGCATCGCGGCCCGAGGTGAATCTGCCGGGGCCCAGGCGCCCTGGCTTTGACCAAAGACCAATTTGCCCCCCGGTGCAAAAGCGCCCCCCACATCGATAATGCGCTCAGCTTGTGAGACCCCATCCAGATACACCTTGACCACACCCGTTGTGGCATCCCGCGACAGGGTCAACCGATGCGCCTTGCCATCGATCAGCTCGGCCGCTTCGACCCCAACTGACAAGGCCTGCGACCCGCCATCCTCCTTGCGAACCAGAACCGCCAGATAATCCTGCGGCGGCTTGAAATACTGGATGTCGAAGCGGAACCCATCCGACTGGGTCGGCATATAAGACATGATCCGATAGAAATCCGCAGGCCCATTGTCCAGGCGCAGCACCATGTCCAGGGTGATCGACGGTGTGATTTCGGAATAGGCGTTGACCTCCAGCGCGCGATTGCTGGTGGTGGCGTCATTCAACTCGGCCAGGGGGATGGTCACCGGTGTCGCAGGGCCGCCGATCAAACGGTCATTGCCCGCCCCGCCAACAAGCGTGTCGTTGCCCATGCCGCCGGTCAGAACATTGTCCGCCGCGTTGCCGGTCAGCGTGTCATTGCCGCTGCCGCCCGTGGCGTCTTCGATTGTCACACCATAGGCAATGGTATAGCCCCCCACATCACGCGCCGACGTGGATGTATCCATCAAGGAGGGGCGCCCCAGCCCGCCGGCCTCAACCTGCAACGTGGCGGCGCGCAGATCGATCACCGCATCCGTCAGCACGGACCCGAAATCGATGTGGTCCTGGCCCCCGGCATCCCAGATGGTCGTCAGGCCCTCAAGGGTTCCATAGGTGTCATCCCCGGTCCGGTAATTGGTGTTGGCCCCATACATCACCTGCAGGGCCGCGATATCCAACGCCATCAGGGTCTGGGGGATAGCGACATCCACATTCGGAAGCTCGGGAAATCCGCCGGTGCGATAGACCATGATGGAATAGGGCAGCGCATTGAACCCAAAATCCCCCGGGGCATTCGTCGCCAAAACCCCCGGCAGAGCTTGACTGCCGAAACCTGTGTCAAAGGGATGCGCCAATCCCATGGCGTGGCCGAATTCATGGGTCAGCAACCCCAGGCGCGCGCTGCCAACCACAAAGGTGGTGCCGGTTCCGGCATACCCGGCCCAGCCCCCCGGCACGTCATCGACCATCTGTGCACGAACATCGACCCCCAAGGGTGATTCCTGCTCGACAATGGAAATGTTGCTGACCGCCATGAAGTTCTGCGTCATCGCGCGAAAACTGTCTTTCTCGGCCTCGGTCCAGGCCCGGGTCAGATCCGACCCACCGGGATATTCGGCTTTGTCCACCGCGTCTCCGGCGGACATGAAGCTGTATGTAACGGGGACCTGCCGGACATGTGTGCTGACAATCGAGGCCAGCAAAGGGTTGTCCGCAGCTACCAAATTCGATGCGCCTGCCATGGCTTTCAATCCTGCTTCGTCTGCAACCTCAATAGCAGGACCTAGTTTATCAAAGATATACCGCCTCAGGCAGACCACATAGCGTCGCGCCCGATACCAGAAACAGGCGAGGCATCTTGATTATTCATCATCGGGCGACACAAAAATACAGCCCTGCCAATCCGGCAAGGCTGCATTCAATCTCGAGGATCCGAAGCTCAGATCAGGGGCTGCTCGGAGCCGTTGTTGTTGTCGTGGTGGTGTCGTCATCATTCGCAACAATGGCGATCAGAATGACAGCACCAGCAACAGCTGCGATCGCTGTCGGCGACAGGCTGCCTGCACCAAAGGCGGCAGGTGTCTGAACCGCACCAGCGTATGCCGGGTTCACGGTCCCTGGAACGCAAACGACCTTGAGTCGGCCATCTGCCAGATATTCGGCAGCCGTTACATCACAGATGTTGGCTTCGCGTGCGTCGTCAAGAGCAGTTGCTGACGCAATAGCGGGAATGGACATCGCACAGGTAGCAAGTGCCGCAATAAACTTTTTCATAATCAAACCCCTTATGGCTGAATTTGTCTGAACGATAGAGGAATGCGAACGGCTTTTCAATCAGGGAAACGTGGCCACGCCCCTTGAATGGGCCTTTTCTCGCGCAGGATTTCTCTTATGGGGTCAGTTGCCGCATCGTCAAATAGCCGATATGCGGACCAGCCCATTGGCGCGACTGCCAGACCATCCCGGCCCGAGAATCAATCCAGTAGTCATTTGCGATCTGCCCCCCTGCTCCCTCGCAGCGCTGCTGCAGATGCCGGGTGTCATGACGCCGCTCGACAATGACAATGGTTTCGGGGCCCATATCAACCAGATCACAGGCCATGGAGACATGGGCCAGACGCTCGTCACCGGTATGGATCCGGTGCACAAGCTCTCCGCCACGTGCAGGCCCCGGTGTGGTTCCACTGACCGGAACCAGGCTTGAGATCACATCGCCGCCCAGCCCCCGGGTGGCGATGAGCACACCATTGCGCAGGGTCAGCGACACATTGTCCTCGCTGCGCCAGACAACGACATTGCCCGGCTGGTCATCGCGCCGCTGGCTGCTGATTCCCATATAGCCAAGCTGATCCCGATCCTCGATCGTAACCTCGATAAAGGGGTCCTCGATGGGATCCAGCTCTGCCCGCCGCAACGTCTTGGGCGCTGTCTCGGGTCCGGTTCTGTCCGCAATGATGCCACGTGTCCTCTGCAGCACTTCGATCTGCAGCGGAACCTCTTCGGTGCCGCTGGCACAGCCCGTCAGAACCAACACCGGCACGAGCAGCCAAAGATACACAGATCGCATCATTCCCAGAACCCTACCCATTGGTCGCGCAACGCCTTGTTGTGTGCAGGCCGAACCTGACCATAGAGACGGCCCGGGATACTGACCTTGGCCCCGCCGTCCCTCTGGATGGGGCGGATGACCGTTCCCAGCGACTTGCGGCTGGGTTTGCCCAGGAACCAGTTCAGCGGGATGCTGAAGCGAATGCCCTTGTCAAAGGACCCCTCGCCGAACTCCTCGGCCGAGGCCGAGGTGAAGGTGGCAAAGCCGCCAACGATCCAGCCATTCTTGAACACACGGTCCAAAGACAGGGTCGCGCCGACATCCCCGGCAAGATAGCGCCCGACATCGATCTGCCCGTGAAAACCGTTTTCGAAATCCATGTAAGCCGACGCGTGACCGGTAAAGACCCGATAATCCTGGAACCCCAACCGCTGGTCATAGTCGCGCTTGATCGCATAGTTGGCCTCGACCCCCAACGCCAGCGGGCTGTTGACCGGTTTCCACAGCAGTTCCGTGGACAGCCCGCCATAGCCGTATTCGAAATACCCCCCCGTCACCCGGGCATACAAATCTTCGGACGGTTTCCAATAGCGGGCGACATAGAGATTGTTCAACGTGGTATCAAATTGCGCATAGAGCGCCTGATCGGTGCGCACCGGCGGCAGGTTCGACGGCGACAACCGGCCATCTTCCAGGTTGCCTGCCACACGCTGCCGCAAACGCCCTGAAATCACCCAGCCCGGGGCCGGTTTGTACGTCGCCTGCAGATCCACACCAACATCGATCCGGATCGGTTGTTCCGGGTCGAAATAGGCGGGCGAGAAATACGGGGCGATCGACCAGCTGAAATCAGGATAGAGCCCGGGTCCCTTCAATGCCGTGTCCGGTTCCGGGCCGGCATTGCTGAATCCGGTCACCGCCAGGATGGCCTCAGAGCTGTTGCTGTCATGTTCCAGCGCCTCCAGATCCGATCGGCGGATGGTCACACGAGACAGCCCCATTCCCCGGGACACCGGCACCAGGTCAAAGGTTTCGACCGACGCCGGAAGGACCAGAGCCATGATCCGGGCCGCACGGCCCAAAGCAATCGTGTTAGACTTGTAGCGCAGGTTCCGGAACCGCAGCTCGGCGGAATCCCCGTTCAGGTCCAGGCTCTCCAGCACCAGACCCTCCCGTTCCATCAGCGGCACCATGAGATCGCGCATGGTCTGGCGCACGGTGGTGCTGGCCACCCATTGGGTCCCCCAGGCATCGGGGTTCACGGCCCGATCCGGACGTGGCGCCACAGCGAAGGGCGCCGGCGCATGCCGCGGCGCCGGAGGGTGGCGCGGGTTGAGCTGGATCTGCGCGCTCAGGCCGAATTCGGACCCGTAAAGATAATAGGCCCCAAGCCGGGTGCGCGGACTGGCCTGATATTCGACACCGAAGTTGAACGGCGATTTCTTCTGAAACACCGATGTGGTCTGGGTCTCGGTCACATAGTCGTCCGAGGAATATTCGACCTTGACCCCCAACCGATCGTTGATCAGCCACTCGGCCCCGGCAAAGGCCGCCATCGGGCCACGGAACCACTGATCAAAAGCCACCTGCCCGCCGGTTCCCGACGGATCAAAGGGGGGACGTGTTCCCGAAGAGGCAAAGGAGCCATGGCTGCCCAAACGCCCCCAACCGATCCCGGCAGTGAGCTTGAGCCGCCCCGGCAGGGTCGATTGACCCAGACTCAGATTTTCGAAGTTCTTTGTCGCCACAAAATATTCGGCCGCATAGATGCCGGTGCCGACGAAGTCCTGCAGACCAAGCGTGATTTCCGGGCGCAGGCGGGTTTCCTTCAACAGGCGAAAGCGCACATCGAAGCCGCGGTCGTAATAGGTCGGGAAGCCGCCCAGGTTCCAGTTCCGGATCGAATTGTAGCGGAAGCTGGCCGACATCCAAGGGGTGGGCTGAAAGGTCAGCGTATAGCGCCCCTGCCCGCCGAAATAGGAAATGCCGGTGGTGAATTGCCCATCAGGCAACATCTCGGCCGATGGCATGTCGATCAGGCCGGGCGAGCCGTAGAAATTCAGACTGGGTGGCGGCAGCGGCTCAAAGGAGGGCGCGGTTGCAGCGGTTCCGGCACCCGTGGACACCACCACCGGTTCGGCGGTCGCCTGCGTCTGGCCGACCTGCGGCAGGGCCGCGGTGACCAGAACGATCAAGGCAAGAGCGGCCCCCTTCAACGGGCGCAAACCGGGTTTCCCGAACATGAAACTCAATTGCCCTTCCTCACACACATATCTGGCTCAGCTAAACCACAAACCAGGGAAGCAGATCAATCCGCCCCTCACGAGCCATCGCAGAGTGTGGCCAGAACACGGCACCTTGGACAAGGCAGCGGGACCAGGTCAAGTCCTGGACAGAAGTCAACAAGTTGGTGCGAGAGGTCAAAGATATCCTCGCATCCAAAAAAAAAATCTACTAAGAGGATACTAGATAGAGAATTCAGATTTGGATGATTGGTTCGATGAAGAAAAAAAATGTAGTATTTCACATCGGCATGATGAAGACAGCAACAACATATTTTCAGAATATTGTTAGCAATAACCGGGAAGCACTGGCGTCTCAGGGTTGGGTTTACCCCGGAACCAGATTGAACCATCAAAGCGAAATATACACCCTCTGCGGCACTGACATAAGCTGGCGTACTACAGAAGCATCCTCAACACCAGAATCTGATCAGTTCGTAAGAGATCTTTCCGATACAAACAATAACCGACTGGTGTCCTCCGAGGCGCTTGCCAACCTGACCGAACAAGGGATCGAGAACCTTTTAAGTTCTATATCCGCGCCGACGTCCGTCATCATCTCAATGCGCCCACTTACAACGATTGTTCCATCGGCTTGGCAGCAGTCCTTGAAAGGCGGATCCAAAAGTACAATTGAAGATTACGCTGAGCGCTTCATCCAGAGCTTTGAGGCGCGTGAGGGCAGCCTGTACCGCACCTATGCTTTCGGCGCAGCGGCGCAGCGCTGGCATAATGTTGCGAAAGCGAGTATCAAGGTCATCCGGATTGGTTCGGGCGATACTTGGGGCGCGTTTCGAAAGGCATGTGAATTGCCGTCAGTCGAGGTTCTGGAAGTGCCATCCGCGCGACGCAACATAGCACTCAGTGTCGGGGTCTGTGAAATCGTACGCCGCTACAACGAGAAATGCCAAAAGAATGGCACTTTTGACAAGCGCAGGCTCGACACCTTGATTTCATGTTTTATGGAGCCACCCGAGGTCAAGCTGGACGAGAAAAAACCAACTCTGCCTCAAAAGTACCTAGATACACTTGAGCGTCTAGAAAAGGCTGAATGGGATACGATGTCGGCTATTGGCGTTAAAGTGTACAACGCTACCACTGCAAAACGCGTAAGAATGAGCTTATTAAAACCCAAGTGAAGCAGCCTGTCCGAATGGAATCAGCTGGGCAGTTTCTGCTGGGCAATTTCCCAATCGACATACCCTTCGATCCAATTCTGAACGATGCCGCGTGCAGCCGCCGCATTGCCCCCCGCCAGCGCATGGCGCAGCTCCCGCATCACGCGGGCCATTTCCAACTCGGACAGGGATTGCTCGTCGACGCGCAGAATCTTGGGATGGTCCGTTCTGATCATCGTGTTGTTCAGAGACAGTTCTTCTTCGATCTTTTCGCCCGGACGCAAACCGATGATCTGAATCTCGATATCGCCCTCCGGGGTCAGCTCGTCACGCACGGTGTAGCCGGCGCTCTGAATCACCTGCCGCGCCAATTGCATGATCGGCACCGCCGGTCCCATGTCCAACACGAAGACCTCGCCGCCGCTGGCATCCGCCCCGGCCCTGAGCACCAGTTGAACCGCCTCGCGCACGGTCATGAAATAGCGTTTGACCCGAGGGTCGGTCACCGTCACCGGCCCGCCCCGGCTGACCTGTTCCTGAAACAGCGGCACCACGGACCCGCTGGAGCCCAGCACGTTGCCAAAACGTACGATGGAAAAGATCGTCTTTCCCTGGCGTGCGGCCAGATCCTGGACCACCAGTTCGGCAAACCGTTTCGAGGCCCCCATGATATTGGTGGGGCGCACCGCCTTGTCGGAGGAGACCAGCAGGAACCGCTCGACCTCTGCCTTGGCTGCCTCGCGGGCCAGGATCTGCGTGCCCAGCACATTGTTGGTCAGCCCCGAGAGCGGGTTCACCTCGACCAGCGGCACATGTTTGTAAGCTGCCGCATGCAGGACAACCTGGACCTGATGGTCGCTCAACACCTGACGCACCTGCCGCGGATCGGTCACCGATCCCAGCACCGGCACCAGCTCGATGTCCATGGCCTCGGTCAGCTGTCCCAGTTCCTGGTAGATCGTATAGAGCGCCAGTTCGCTCAATTCATACAGCACCAGCTTTTTCGGACGGCACGCCAGGATCTGCCGACACAGTTCCGACCCGATAGAGCCCCCGGCGCCGGACACCAGGACCGTCCGCTGCGCATAGCTGCTGCAGACCTCGTTCAACTCCACCGCATGGGCCTCGCGGCCCAGGAAATGACTGGGAACCACGGGGGTCAGCTTGTCGACCAGCTCTTCTTCGCCGATCAGCTGTGCAAACGAAGGCAGGGCCTGCACCTCGACCCCCAGCTTCTGCAACCGTGTCACGATCCGGGCCTGTTTCGGCTGACTTTGCGACGGCATCGCCAGCAGCACCCGGTCAATGTTGTATTTTTCCAAAAGCTCGGCCGTCCGCACCGGCGTATAGACCGGCAAGCCAATCAGGGTCTGTCCCTGCAATGACATGTTGTCATCGACAAAGGCCACGGGACGGATGGTTTCATGCGCGGCCAGGGCCTGGGCCAGCTGTGTCCCGGTCGCCCCGGCACCATAGATCAGAACCCGGCGGCGCGGCTGCGCCCGCAGATACAACCATGACACGATGTGGAACAGAACCAGGCGGATCGCCAGGATCATGATGAAATAGCTAACGGCAAACATCACATGGGTGCCGTATGGCAGGCGAATACCTGCCAACCAGACCAGCCCGGCCGAGGTCAGCCCCGCCAGAATCGCCAGCACTGCGGTGCGACCTGCAGCCGTACGTTCATACATCCGCAACTGTACCGAAGGCAGCCCCATGAGCGTTGACACGGCCGCAACAAGAACCAGAAGATAGGGCAGGATCGGAAACAGCGAAACAAAGGTTGCCAACGGCATCGTTGGCATGAATTGCACAAAGCACGAAAACAGCAATGCCAGCGGAACCAGGGCCAGATCAATCGCCAGAAAAACGACGGCCTTCTGTTTCCTGCTCCAAGAACTGAGCAATTGGAACATCGGTTGGCTCTCCTAATAATCTTTGGCTCAACCTAAAAACGGTATACGTCCAGTATTGATTTTACCTGCGCTCAAACAGGGTCAGATACGCTGATCAAACCCAAATATGAAAGACAGATAGCACTTCTACTCAAAAAACTCAAAATCTCCGTCACCTTCGCCACTGGGCGCCCCTCTCCGACAAGGCTTGCAGGACACAGGATCTCTTAGCTGAGAAACACACGCAAAACAACTCGGAGTTGTGCACACCCCGAGCCTCAATCGACTACTCCGCCGCAGCCCGCGACTGGCGCAGCTTTTCCAGATACAGATCCAGATCGTCCCGCAGATCATCCCGCGCCAGGGCAAAAGCCACAGTGGCCTGCAGGAAACCCGCCTTGGAGCCGCAATCGAAACGCTGCCCCCGGAACCGGTAGCCATAGACCGGGTTGCCCAAGGTGATGTCCTCGGCGATGGCATCAGTGAGCTGAATTTCGCCACCCGCCCCGGATTTGATCCTGTTGAGGTTCTTGAGCACGGAGGGCGCCAGAATGTAACGACCAATCACCGCCAGGTTGGAGGGGGCCTGATCCGCGGGCGGCTTTTCCACCATCCCCTTGACCGAAACGACCGATCCCATGTCCTCGTCCACGTCCAGCACCCCGTAAGAGCTGGCCTTCTCGGGCGGCACTTCCATCGCGGCGACCATGTTGCCCCCGGTTTCGGCATAGGCCTCGACCATCTGCTGCAGGCAGGGCTTTTCGGCCGCAATCACGTCGTCGGGCAAAATCACCATGAACGGCTCGTCCCCGATCAGGCGGCGCGCGCACCAGACCGCATGTCCCAGCCCAAGCGGCTTGTGCTGGCGGATATAGGCGATGGCGCCGCTGTCCATGTTCGTGGCTTTCAGCGTCTCCAGTAGCTCGGTCTTGCCCTTCTTGCGCAATTCCTGTTCCAGAACTGGAGAGTGGTCGAAATAATCCTCAAGCGCGGATTTCCCGCGCGAGGTGACAAAGATGAACTCCTTGATGCCGGCCGCGCGGGCCTCGTCGATCGCATATTGAACCAGCGGGCGGTCGACCAGGGTCATGATTTCCTTGGGCACCGATTTGGTGGCCGGAAGGAAACGCGTTCCCATGCCGGCAACCGGGAAAATCGCCTTTGTGACCTTTTTCGCCATCCCTCACTCCTCAACTGATTTATTGTTATGTAACCACAAAAATTCCGGCCCGACAGTGAGGCATATTACATGCCCTCCAAGAGCTTGACTGTTAATAGGTCCGATCATGCCCGGGACGCAACGGGTTTCACAAAGGGAGTCCCCGGCTGTGCTTCCCCCGCCGCTTTTATCGGCGGCGAAACACCGTAGCGGCTGTCCGTATCACCAGGGCGATGTCGAAACAGACGCTCTGATGCCGCTGATAGATCAGATCCAGCCTGGCCTTGGCCGGCACGCAGATGCGGGCATAGACCGCATCTGTATCCAGCGCCGTATCACACCGCTCCAGCAGCGTCGCCTCGTGGCGGTGATAGACCAGGCTGGCCAGGCCGGTGACCCCGGGGCGCGACCGCAGGACCTGACCGTAAAGCGCGGGAAAGCGTTCCACGTATTCGCGCAGTGGCGGGCGCGGGCCAACAAAGCTCAGATCGCCCCGGACGATGTTCCAAAGCTGCGGGATCTCATCCAGCCGCTTGCGCCGCAGCCAGGCGCCGGTGCGGGTGATCCGCGCCACCTTGTCGCCCCCCGATACCCCCGCATCACTGTCCACCACCGTCATGGTGCGCAGCTTCCACAGGGAAAAGGGCCGGTCCACCCCCTTCATCCGCTCGGCCACATAAAACACCGGCCGCCCCTCGCGCAGCAGGATCCACAGCACCAGCAACAGCAACACCGGCCCGAGGACCGGCACCAGAAGGGCCACCAGAACCAGATCGAAGAGGCGTTTGCCCCAGGTCATGCCGCGCTGCTCCGCCATTGTGCAATCAGATGTTCGGGCAAGCTATCGCGCGCCTCCAGCCGGGTGAAGGCCGAAAGCGCCCCCGTTGCCACCTCGACCCGCGCGATGGCCTCGGGCGGGGCCGGGCGCGGGGTCCAGGCCAGACCGGCCGCATCCAGCAGCGCACCCATCTCGACCGCGCCGGGGGCCGCCACATTCAGAACCGGCGGCAAATCGCGCGCCTGGGTCAGATCCCACAGCACCCGCGCCAGGGTCTGCGGGCCGATGTAGCTGCGGCGCGGGGTGGTGCCATCGGCAAAGCGATCCAACGCAAACCCTGGCGCCCACCCCCCCAAAATCGCGTCACAGCCCGCAACATTGGCGATGCGCAGCGCCGTCACCGCCACGCCCAATTGCTGCCCCAGGGCCTGACCTGCCTGCTCCATCTCGAGCTTGGCCTGCCCATAAGGGGCCACCGGCCTGAGCGCACTCGCCTCATCCAGCACCCCGTCCTGCGCCCCGTAAACCGCGACCGACGAGCACAGAAGCACCCCGGCCCCGACCTCGGCCCCGGCCAGGATCGCCGCCCGGGCCAGACGCGTGTTGTCCGCCAGATCCTGCTGCCGTCCCGGAATGGCTCCGGCCAGACACAGAATGCGATCACACCCCTGCGCCGCCTGCATCAGCGCCTTGGATCCTGCTGCGACCTCTTGCCCCGAAAGCGGATCAAACACATGCCAGCCCGGCCCGGCCTGCGGGCGACGCGCTTGCCAGATCACCCCATCAGCGGTGTTCCCCTGCATCCAGGAGCGGCGCAGAACCGACCCGATCCGCCCTGTTGCGCCCAGGACCAAAACCTTGAGAATTTTCATCCGCGTCCTTGTTCCAGTTGACCATTTGTCCTGTGGCAGTATCTTGCAGCAACAAAAATTCAAGCAGTTTCACTCAGGTCAATCGTCATGCGTCTCCACTTTCCACTTCTGGTGCTGACTTGCGCCCTGTTCGCCCTTGCCGGTTGCACTGGCCGCCTGCCCGGCGGCGCCCCCGTCAGCGAAGACATCCTGAAGCAGGCCAGCGAAGACACCGCAGACTTTGCGCTTTATCCCGTGACTCGCGCGTTCCTGCCCACGGTGGCGCACTGGCCGCCCACCGGCAAACAGGAAAACCTGAGCTGGATCGGCGCCTCCCGCGGGGCCAAGACCCAAATCATCCAACCCGGTGACAAGCTGACCCTGGCAATCTGGGACAGTGGCGACAACTCGCTGCTGACCTCGCTGGATCAGAAGGTGGTCCAGCTGCAGGACGTGACCGTGGCGGCCAACGGATCGATCTTCATGCCCTATGTCGGCAACATCAGCGTCATCGGCCTGACCCCGGACCTGGCCCGCGAAGACCTGCAGGCCGCGCTTGAGGCCATCGTGCCGTCGGCCCAGTTGCAGCTGTCGATGTCCGAAGGGCGCAACAATTCGGTGGATCTGGTCAGCGGCGTGGCCAATCCCGGCACCTATCCGATGCCGGATCGAAACTATTCCGTCCTCGGGCTGATCTCGGCCGGGGGCGGCATCAGCTCCAGCCTCAACAACCCGCAGATTCGCCTGATGCGCGGCGGCAACATCTATGGCACCTCGATCGACAGATTGCTGAACAATCCGAACCTGGACACCCTGCTGCGCGGTGGCGACCGGGTCTTTGTCGAAGAAGATCAGCGGTACTTCCTGTCGTTTGGCGCGGCCGGCAAGGAAGCCCTGCACATCTTCACCAAGGACCAGGTGTCGGCAATGGATGCGGTCTCGATCATGGGCGGGCTGAATGATTCCAAGGCCGACCCCGGTGGCCTGCTGATTCTGCGCGAATACCCCGCCAATGCCATTACCACCGGCGTACGCGGCCCACGCATGACCCGGGTGGTCTTTTCGGTGGACCTGGATTCGACCGACGGGATCTTTTCCGCGCGCCGCTTTCAGATCAACCCCGACGACCTGATCATCGCCACGGAATCGCCCATCAACGACGTGCTGACCGTGTCGAACATCATCGGTAACTTCGTCGGTGTCTTCAACGCCACCAGCAACCTGGCGAACTGATCCGGACCCTACCGGTTCTGCTCGCCCAACGGAAAAGGGCGCCCCTGACTGGGGCGCCCTTTTCCGTTTGTACAACCAGCCTTACGCAGGCAGCGGAATGTGCTTGTCCGCGGGCACCAGCGCGTTGATCTGACGGATATGTTCCGGCAGACAGCGGGTGAGGAAATCGTATTTCTCCACCACATGCGCCCGCGCCGCCGGGCCCAGATGGGCATGGTCCTGCGGATTGGCCAGCACATCGATCACCTGGGCAGCCAGCGCCTCATGATCGAAGAAATCCACCAAGAGCCCGGTCTCTCCATGGGTGATCGCCTCGCGCACCGGGGCCACATCGGAACTGACGATGGTGGCCTGCATCGACATCGCCTCGAGCACGGACCAGCTCAGCACAAACGGCATGGTCAGATAGATGTGGCACCGGCTGAGCTGCACGATTTCGCAGAACTTGGGATAGGGCACCCGGCCCAGGAAATGCACCCGGTCCCAATCCAGATCCGGGCCGATCTCGGCCTCCATCTCGGCGCGCAGGCCCCCTTCGTGGCGGCTCTTGCGGCCATAGGACACCTCGTTCCCGCCCAGGATCAGCACCCGGGCGTTCGGGCGTTCGCGCAGAATCCGGGGCAGCGACCGCATGAAGATATGAAAGCCGCGGGCATGTTCCAGGTTGCGCGCCAGATAGGTAAAGACCTCATCCTGGCGCGTCAGCGGCGCCGGAAGCCGCCCCAGCCCCACCTGCACATCCGGGTTCGGGCGCAATAGGTCGGTGCGGATGCCATCGTGACAGGTATAGAACTTGTCGTGGAAACTGGTTGGAAACACATTCTTCTGCCATTCGGTCGGCACATGCCCGGTGTCGACGACGTTGATGTTGGTGAAGGGCACCACATTGCGCGCATGCAGGAAAAAGGGCGAATGTTCCGTCGGCGGATCGGCAGGGTCAAAGCCGACCAGCCCGCCCTCTCTGATATAGAAATATTCGAAGAACCCCAGCACCGGCACGTCCGGCCAGATCTGTTTGAAAAACAGCAGCTCGCCCCAGCCGGTGTGACCAACCACGACATCCGGTTTGAACCCCTGGCTGCGTTCCAGCGCTTGCGCCGCCATCGCAGCCCCGAACCCGGCCCCTGCGGCCTCTTCCCAGACCTTGCTCAACCCATAAGCTTCTGCCGCGGGTTTGTGATGCGCCTTGTAGACCACGGTTTTCACCCCGGTCAGCTGTGGCGCCGGGGTCCGTTGGGTCAGGAACACCAACTCGTGCCCCCCCTGCGCGGCCAGCCATTGGATCATCTCGCGGTACTGACCGGGCATGTTCTGATGGACAAACAGGATCTTCATGCCAGCAACCCCGCCAGATAACGGCCATAGGCGTTCTTGGCGAACATCTCGGCCCGGGCGCGCAGCTGCGCATCGTCGATCCAACCCTGCTCGTGGGCGATCTCTTCGGGACAGCCGGTTTGCAGACCCTGACGCTCTTCCAGGGTGCGCACGAAATTGCCCGCATCCAGCAGGCTGGCATGTGTCCCGGTATCGAGCCAGGCATATCCGCGTCCCATGGTTTCCACCCTGAGCTGCCCCTGATCCAGATAGCTCTGCAGCAGGTCGGTGATCTCCAGCTCGCCGCGGGGTGACGGCGTCACCTGGCGCGCCCGCTCCGGGGCCGACCCGTCAAGGAAGTAGAGCCCCGTCACCGCATAGTTCGAGGGCGGCACGGTGGGTTTTTCGATGATCTCGCGGGCCCGACCATCGGCATCAAAGGCCACCACACCATAGCGTTCGGGGTCGGCCACGTGATAGCCAAACACCGTGCCCCCTGCCGCATGCGCGTCTGCGGCCGCCATCAGCTTGGGCAGGCCGTGGCCAAAGAACACGTTGTCACCCAGAACCAGCGCACTTGGGGCGCCCGCCAGAAAATCCTCGGTCAGGACAAAGGCCTGCGCCAGACCGTCGGGGCTGGGCTGGATCACATAGCTCAATGAGATCCCCCATTGGCTGCCATCGCCCAGGGTGCGCTTGAACTGGTCCTGATCCTGCGGCGTGGTGATCACGCAGATCTCGCGGATGCCCGCCAGCATCAACACGCTGAGCGGGTAGTAGATCATCGGTTTGTCATAAAGCGGCAAGAGCTGTTTGCTCACTGCCATGGTGATCGGGTAAAGCCGCGTTCCCGATCCTCCTGCAAGAATAATACCTTTGCGCCGCGTCATACGGATACCTCTTTTACAATATCTTGCAGCCCGACGCGCCAATCAGGGCGCCTGAGGCCAAAAACAGTCTCTAGTCTATCACAATCCAGTCGCGAATTCAGCGGTCGCTGTGCTGGTGTGGGGTAATCGGAGCTAGGAATATCCGTAACCGCACAGGTCAATCCCGCAACAGCAAATGTTTCGCGCGCGAAATCTGCCCAGCTCACGTTTGGGGCGCCCGCAAAATGATAGATCCCCGCCTTGCCCGGATCATCCGCCAGCTGCCGGGCGATTTCCATGCAGGCCGCCGCAATATCACGCGCAGGCGTTGGCCCACCGATCTGATCACCCACAATGGTCAGCGCATCCCGTTCGGCCCCCAGCCGCAGCATGGTCTTGACGAAGTTATGCCCATGAGCCGACACCACCCAGGAGGTGCGCAGGATCGCATAGGCCCCACCGGCTGCCTGCACCAGGTGCTCGCCCTTCAGCTTGGAACGCCCATAGGCGCCCAGGGGGCCGGTCGGATCCGCCTCCTGCCAGGCGCGCGTGCCCGTCCCGGAAAACACGTAATCCGTCGAAATAGAGACGAAAGGCACGCCCAGATCGGCACAGGCCCGCGCCATGGCACCGGGGGCATCGCCATTGATCACAGTGGCGCGCGCCTCGTCCTCTTCGGCCTTGTCGACGGCTGTATAAGCAGCGGCATTGATCACCGCATCGGGACGCCGCGCGGCAATCAGCGCGGCACAGGCGCCTGGATCCTCCAGATCCGCCGCCGCCCGGTCCACACAGGTCACGCCCTCATACATCGCCAGTTCCCGCGCCACCTGCCCGGTCTGGCCAAAGATCAAAATGTTCACGTCTCTGCTCGTGTTGCTTAAATTATTATCTCTTGTCCAAATGCCCCATTTCACAGAAAAAATCCAATGCTGAATGCCCAGCATCCCGCCCTTTCCCGGGCTGGATACCCAGGACATATCTCTGGCCATCCATGGCATTCCGATCCGGGCCGGATGCTGCTACCACTGGGCGGCACGTCGCCATGACAGATGGCACCACGAAGGAGACCGCCCATGCGGCGCATTACACTGGTTGCGGCCACGCGGCCGAATTTCATCAAGATTGCGCCGCTCTACCTGTGCCTCAAACAGCAGGGCTGGTGCGAGGTGCGCCTGCTCTATGTGGCCCAGCATCCCCCCGGACCAATGACCACCGAAATTGCCCGCTCGCTTGGCATCCCCGAATTTGACGACACCATCGTGCTGGAGGGCGGCGGCAGCCCGATGCGCAGGCTGGGGATCATTGCCGACAAGGTGCATGATTTCATCACCCAGGCCGGACCGGACCAGATGCCCGATCTGATGCCCGATTTGATAGTGGTGCCTGGCGATGTGGATGCCTCGCTTGCGGCCACCATCGCGGCGCGGCGCGCAGGCGTGCCGGTGGCGCATCTCGAGGCGGGGTTGCGATCGTTTGATGAAACCATGCCCGAAGAGCTGAACCGGATGCTGATCGATTCCATCTCGGACCTGCATCTGCCCCCTTCGCAGGCGGCGATGGACAACCTGGTCTATGGCGAGGGGCGCGCCATCAAGCGCACCCAGCTGGTCGGCAACATCATGATCGACACGCTGATGCATATCTATCGCGCAGAGTATCGCCCGGCGATCCTGGATCAGCTGGACCTGGAACGGTTTGCGCTCTGCACCTTTCACCGGCCGTCAAATGTCGACAGCGCGCAGGCGCTGGAACAGCTGTACGGGGTGCTGAAAAACGTCGCCCGCCATCACCCATTGCTGTTTCCCGTGCATCCCCGCACCCGCGCCAATATCGAGGCCTTTGGCCTGACCGAAAAGTTCACCGGACAGGATTGGCTGCGCTTATGTGATCCGATCCCCTATATCGACTTCATCCACCTGATCGCCCGGTCCGAATTTGTGCTCACCGATTCCGGCGGCGTGCAGGAAGAGGCGGCGTTCCTCAAACGGCTCTGCTTTACCTTCCGCGACAACACCGAACGGCCCCAGACCATCGAGGCCGGGTCCAATCACCTGATCTCGATCCACAATTACCAGAGCGTCATCACCAAGGCCCTGGCCGCAGGGCGTCAGATCCAGGACATCCCCCTATGGGACGGGCTGACCGCCGAGCGGGTGGCGCAATGTCTGCGCACATTCCTGGAACCGTGATGCAGGCGGCTTGGGAAAGATGAAGGGGCAGGCTACGCCTTGACCCCCAGCCGCTGCCCCACACCCTGACGATCCTGCAGGGCGCGCCACCAGGCCTCGTTGTCCAGATACCAGCGCACGGTCTTCTCCAGCCCCTCTTCCACCGTCACCGACGGCCGCCAACCCAGTTCCTCGCGGATGCGCGTGGGATCGATGGCATAGCGCGCGTCATGGCCGGGGCGGTCGGTGACAAAGGTGATGAGATCGGCATAGGGATGCGGGCCGGGTTTGAGCCGATCGAGGATGGCACAGATCGTCTGCACCAGCTCCAGGTTCGAGCGCTCGTTCTCGCCGCCGATGTTGTAGGACCGGCCCAACTCTCCGCGCTGCAACACGGTCAAGAGCGCGTCGGCGTGATCCTCGACATAGAGCCAATCGCGAACGTTAGAGCCGTCTCCGTAGATCGGCAGCGGTTTGCCTGCCAGTGCGTTCAAGATCACCACCGGGATCAGCTTTTCGGGGAAATGGTATGGCCCGTAGTTGTTCGAGCAATTGGTCAACACCACCGGCAGGCCATAGGTCTCGGCCCAGGCGCGCACCAGATGATCGCTGGCCGCCTTGGAGGCCGAATAAGGCGAGCGGGGATCATAAGCTGTGTCTTCGGTGAACTGGCCGGTGTCCCCCAGCGAGCCATAGACCTCATCGGTCGAGATATGATGAAACCGAAAGCCCTCGGGCTTGCCCTGCCCCAGCCAATAGGCGCGGGCGGCTTCGAGCAGCGTATACGTGCCGGTGATGTTGGTCTCGATAAAGGTGCCCGGCCCGTCGATTGACCGGTCCACATGGGACTCGGCCGCCAGATGCATGATGGCGTCGGGCTGATGGTCGGCAAAGGCCTGATCCATCGCTGCACGGTCGCGAATATCAGCCTCTAAAAAGGTGTAATTGGCTCTATCAGCGACACTGGCCACATTGTCCAGACAGGCCGCATAGGTGAGCGCATCAAGGTTCAGAACCTCATGCCCCGCCGCCACCGCCTGGCGCACCACAGCCGATCCGATGAACCCGGCCCCGCCGGTTACGATCAAACGCATGACCTACCCCTCCCACACGAACGGACTGTCGAAATCAGCAAGCGCAGGCGCCGCCTTGTCCTTGTCCGACAGCACCGGGTCGCCGTCAAAGCCCCAGTCTATGCCGCAGCTGTCCCAGCGGACCGCGCCGTCACACTCGGGCGCGTAGTAGTCGGTGCATTTGTAGCAGATCTCGGTATCCGGGGCCTTGGTGACAAAGCCATGCAGGAACCCCTTGGGCACCAGAAGCTGCTTGCCGTTTTCCGCGCTCAGCTCAACCCCCACCCATTGCCCATAGGTGGGTGAGCCCTTGCGGATGTCGACCGCCACATCAAACAGCGCCCCGCGCCCGCAGCGCACCAGCTTGTCCTGGGCATGGGGCGGCGATTGGAAATGCAGGCCCCGGATGGTGCCAGGGGTGGCCGAGAGTGAATGATTGTCCTGCACAAACTCCAGCGTGATGCCGTGCTCGGCCATGCGCTGTCTGTTCCAGCTTTCGGAAAAGAACCCGCGCGCGTCGCCAAATCGCTGGGGCGTCAGGATCAGCACCCCTGGCAATGCGGTCTGCTCTACCTGCATCTGCAAATCACCTCGTTCAAAATTGTCCTATCCGGACCTCTACCAAGATGACCCGGGAGATGTCACCGATCTGTCACCGGCTGGCGCGTTTTTTCACCCAGCCCAGGAAGGCTGCATCGGGCTTGCGCAGGCGGGGGCTGCCTGAGCGCGCCCAGACCCCGCGCCATTCCGCCTCGAGCGCATAGACATCCGCGCCCGGCATCAGGCGGCGGGCCTCTTCGACGGCCTCGGCGCTGAGTGTCGGCGGCGGCGTGTCGGAACTCACCAGCCCCCCACGCGGGGTGAAGCGCATCAGGTCGCCGGGCTCCTCAGACATCTCATAATCCGGCAAGTGGTCGGCCTCGATCATGTCGCGCAGCATCTTGCGGAACACACGCCGGGGCGAGGCGCTGCCAGATTTTTTCAGCAGCGTGTCGACCGACACCGTCCAGGACGGCTGGCGCCCACAGTGTTTGCGCGCGAGCTCATAGATCCGCCGCTCCAGCGGTTTGCGCAGGCGGAAGTAATCGCGGCTCAGCGTCAGCACAGATTTCGACACCACCGCGCGAAACAGCCAATCCGACAGCGTCACCGCCACGCTGACCATTCGGCCGCCGCGCGATTTGCGCACGATCTCCCAGCTCTCGATCAGGCCAAAGCCCGTCGTCGTCTCTTTCTCGCCGGTGACGATGTTGGTGGTGATGCGGGTGCCCGCCAGTCGTTCAAACGCCTCGCGCAGGCGGCGGTAGGCATCGCCAGAGGTTTCGCGGTTGGTGGCCACCAGCAGATCATGCGCCTTGAGCTGCAGCGTGCGGCTGACGGTGCGGCCAGCATTGATCGCCGCCATCAGCTGGCTGATGCAAAAGATCAGGATGTCCTTGTCGTGGATCGTGGCCAGCCCCTTGACCGACGGGGTCACAGTGATCTCGGTGCCGTTGTGATCATATTGCAGGATGCGCCGATCCGGCCGGGTCGCCAGCGAGAACAGCGGATGCTCCATGCTGGCGAGATCATCCTTGGGGATCGCGTCAAAAATATCGCAGACGAAAAAATCGCCCTGTTGATGGCGGTCCGGCAATAGCC
Organism: Falsiruegeria mediterranea M17; assembly: GCF_900302455.1. GTDB lineage: Bacteria > Pseudomonadota > Alphaproteobacteria > Rhodobacterales > Rhodobacteraceae > Falsiruegeria > Falsiruegeria mediterranea. Next base: position 15,634 of record NZ_ONZG01000019.1, on the reverse strand, counting down.
CCCCCGCTGCTGTCACTGCCCTGCTCATTGGCCCTGCCCCGGCTCTTGTCTGCTCGGCCCCTTTTGGTGGTCGGTTGGCCGACTCGTTTAGGGCTCGTTTTCTTTCGTGGTTTTAGTAACGCCACCCTAGAGTTATCCACAAGCCCAGACAAGCATCTGACAACGGGGGTTCGGAGTCACTTCATCGGGGGTTCAGAGTCACCTTATCGGGGTTTCAGAGTCGTTACTTACCAAGATTTTGACCTTTGCTGTTTGATTCAAAAGGAAATTTCCCGGAAAGACATGTCCTGTAACTGATAGATAACACAAAACTAACAAGCCAAAAAAGTTTCACCACACCCAAGCTTGCGCTATATTCGCACCACCATCCCCTTATTTTGCTGAGAAAATTCAAACGACCTGCGCGTTTTCCTTTCATGTGTCGCCTTTTTCGGTATCATGGGGAAAACACAGCACATCGAGCGGATTTCAAACAGGTTCCCCCATGGCCAAGGACAGCACCTCTCTGCCCCCCTATTTCAACATCGACCCCGACGCGGCCCTGGCCGAGCTGGACTTACCCACAGACACAGGCGGCTTTGCCGAGATTGCCGAGGCCTGCACCCGGGGTCGGGCGGACCTGGCCAGCCGGGGTATGGATGAGGAAGGGCGCAAATCCCTGCGCCTGTTTTCCACATGGGAGATCACCCGCTATCTGATCCCCGTGGCCCAGGCCCATTTCCGCCGCGTGCTCAAGCAGAACCCCGACTTGCCCCAGGGCCAGTCCGAGACCGAGGGCGGCGCCAAGTGGTTCACCCTGGATGAGGTGCTGCGGCTCAGGGCGTTCTTTGGCGCGCAAGGGTCAAAGGCCAAGAACTACCTCCCCTATCGGCCCGCCGGGCAACCCGCCAAACTGGTGGCAGTGGCAAACTTCAAGGGCGGCGTCGGCAAGACATCCACGGCGGCGCATCTGGCCATGTCGGCGGCTCTGGATGGCTACAAGGTGCTGGTGGTGGATCTGGACAGCCAGGGATCGATGACGTCGATCTTTGGTGGCCGGGTCGAGGATGAGTGGCACACCGCCTTCCCGCTGCTGGCGCGCCACTATGGCGAGTATCTGCGCATCGAGAACCAGCGCCGCCTGGATCGTGGAGACGCGCCACAGCCCCTGGACGAGGCGCTGAGCGCCGCCATGGACATGACAGCGCGTGACGTCATCCAATCCACCCATTGGCCCAACATCGACCTTATCGGCGCGCAGCTGAACCTCTATTGGGCGGAATTCCAGATCCCGGTCTGGCGCATGCAGGCGCGCGGCTGGAAGCTGTGGGATGCGCTCACTGACCGGCTCGAGGCGGATGGTGTCCTTGATGACTATGATCTCGTATTCATCGATACGCCCCCGGCGCTTGGCTATCTGACCATCAACGGGCTGGCGGCGGCGGACATCCTGCTGGTGCCCATGGGGGCATCGTTTCTGGAGTTCGACAGCACGGGGCGCTTTTTCGACATGCTGCATTCCACCTTTGCCAGCATCGAGGATGGCGAGAATATCGCCGCCCGTGCCCTGGGGCGACCCGAAATGGGCTTTGAATGGGACGCGGTGCGCACGGTGATCACCCGATATGACGGCGCGCAACAGGGCGAACTTTCGGCTCTGATGCAGGCTTATCTGGGCAAAACCTTGTCCCCCCACCGACAGGATTTCACCGCCCTCATTGGCCAGGCTGGCGAGCAGGTGAATGGCATCTACGAGGCCGATTACCGCGATTTCAACCGCGAGACCTATGCGCGCGGCCGCGAAACATTCGACGCCACCTATGCCGCCTTCAAGCGCCTGCTTCTGGGTGTCTGGCGGCGTGGCGAACTCGACGCACAACAAGCTGCAGAATAACAGACCCTAACAAGGGCTATTCGGAGGAGCAGATATGGCAAAACGCAAACGGCTGACCCCCGCCCAACCCGGCTTTCTGGGCACATCACAAGCCGCACCCGAAACCAAGGCGATGCCGGTGGGTATGAACGCCCCAATCGCGCAAGTGGCGGGCGAAGCCTCGGCGACGGCGGCACTTGCCGAGGTGAGTGAAGCACTGGCGACGGCGCGCGCCGAGGGGCGGATGCTGGAACTGCTGGATCTGGATGTGATCGACGAACGCCACCTGGTGCGCGATCGTCTGGAGCAGAACGAAGAAGAGATGGAGTCGCTTGTCGAAAGCTTGCGCGCGCGCGGCCAGCAGATGCCGGTCGAGGTGGTTGCCCTGCCTGACGCAGCCGGTGGGCGGACCCATGGTCTGATCTCGGGCTGGCGACGGCTGACGGCGCTGAAAAGACTCTACAAAGAGACATCAGACCCGAAATTTGCCAAGGTCCGCGCCATGGTGATCACGCCGGATACCGCCCAGGATGCTTATGTGGCGATGGTCGAAGAAAACGAAATCCGGGTGAACCTGAGCCATTACGAGCGCGCCCGCATTGCCGTGCGGGCGATGAAGGAAGAGGTCTATCCGACACAGCGCGCCGCCCTGCAGGGGCTCTTTGCCAATGCCACCCGGTCCAAGCGGTCAAAAATTGGCACCTTCATGATGCTGGTCGATGCCTTTGACGCGACGCTCTGGTACCCCTCGGCGATCAGCGAAAAGCTGGGTCTGGCGCTTGCGCGCGAGATGGTGCGGGACCCCGGGTTCGCGGATGCACTGAAAGAGCGGTTGAAAGAGACGCCTCGTGACAGTGCCGGCGCCGAGATGCGGGTCCTGGCCCAGGCTGTCACGGAACGCCAGCCCCCTGCCCCGGCGGCAGACCCCGAGCCTGCTCCACGGCCCCGCATCCGCTCGACCGCGCAGAACCCGGCCAAGGGCGAGCGCATCATCACGCAAGTGACAGCTGGGATCGAGATGCGGTTTACCCCGGATCAGAGCCGTATTGAGCTGGTCGGCGACGGTGTGACCGAGGCCTTGGTCGAACTGATCCAGGACGCCATCCGCCGCGCCTGATCGCTTTTGAAATGATGAAGGGGGTGTCGCAGGATTGTGCGGCACCCCCTTTGATTAGACCCTAATCGAGTCTATTTGTTTCGCGCGCGAAACGTTTCGTTAGGGATTACCGCCCCACCCCAAGGTACATTTCAAACCCGGCCCGCTTGGCGGATTTCTCGGTGTAGATGTTGCGCAGGTCGACCATGCGGGGCGTTTCCATCTTCTTGGCCATCTGCTTGAGATCCAGCGCCCGGAATTCGTTCCACTCGGTCAGCAGCACCACCAGATCGGCGTTGCGCACAGCGTGATAGGGATCGTCCATCCACTTCACACCCGGCAGCAGGTCTTCGCCCTCGGCAAAGCCCTGCGGGTCCACCACGCGCACCTTGGCGCCGCCACCAATCAGGGCCGGCACGATGGTCAGGCTGGGGGCGTCGCGCATGTCGTCTGTGTTGGGTTTGAAGGTCACCCCCAGCACCGCCACGGTCTTGCCGTTGAACGATCCATCCAGCGCATCGCGCAGCTTTTCGACCATGCGGTTCTTGACCTCGTCATTGACGCGCATGACCGTCTCGGTGATCTGCATCGGATAGGCGTGGTCCTGACCGATGCGCGCCAGGGCGGCGGTGTCCTTGGGAAAACACGAGCCGCCATAGCCGGGGCCTGCGTGCAGAAATTTGTTGCCGATCCGCCCATCCAGGCCGATGCCACGTGCGACTTCTTTCACGTCTGCGCCGACCCGCTCACACAGTCCGGCGATTTCATTGATGAAGGTGATCTTGGTGGCAAGGAATGCGTTGGCCGCGTATTTGATCATCTCGGCGCTTTCCAGATCGGTGGTCAGGATCGGGAAGTCGCGCAGGTAGAGCGGCCGGTAGATGTCGGCCATCACTTCGGCGGCACGCTCGTTTTGAACGCCGACAACCACGCGGTCGGGGTGCATGAAATCGTCGATGGCCGCCCCTTCGCGCAGGAACTCGGGATTGCTCGCCACATCAAACTCGGCCTGCGGGTTGGCCTTGAGGATGGTCTGTTTCACCTGACGATTGGTGCCAAGGGGGACGGTGGATTTGGTCACCACCACGGTATAGCCGGTCATGGCCTGTGCGATCTCTTGGGCAGCTGCCATCACATAGGTCAGGTCCGCGTGCCCGTCGCCACGCCGCGTCGGGGTGCCCACGGCGATGAATACCGCATCGGCCCCATCCACGGCCGCCGCCAGATCGGTGGTGAAACTCAGCCGCCCCGCGGCCACGTTTTTGGCCATCAGAGCCTCAAGCCCCGGCTCATAGATTGGCACCTGTCCTGCCTGCAGCATCTCGATCTTGGCTTCTGCCTTGTCGACACAAATCACGTCATGGCCAAAGTCCGAGAAACAGACGCCCGAGACCAACCCGACATAGCCCGTTCCAATCATTGCAATCCGCATTGCCCTACCTCTTTTGTGCCTGCCTGTTTGGGGTCACCTTTGACCGTTCCTGCGCAGGTTTCAATTGTCTGATGTCCAGGGGGCCTCTTAGACCCCGTAATAGTCCCGATACCAGGTCACGAACTGTGCGATGCCCTTGGCGACGGGTGTTTTCAACTCCACTCCGGTCAGATCCTGCAACAATGTGGTGTCGGCCCAGGTCGCAGGCACGTCGCCTGGTTGCATGGGCAGCATGGTCTTCACGGCCTCTTGCCCGATGGCGGTTTCGATCGCCTGGATGAAATCCATCAGCGCCACGGGGCTGTTCATGCCGATGTTGACGGCGCGAAACGGGGCCACCGGGCTCAGGCTGTCATGCGCGCCCACGGGGGCGTCGTCCGGCACCGCATCGCCAAGCGCCAGGATGGCCGTGACCAGGTCGTCGATATAGGTGAAATCGCGGCGCATCTCGCCGTTGTTGTAAACGTCGATCGGCTCACCGTTCAGGATCGCGCGGGTGAATTTGAAATAGGCCATGTCGGGCCGACCCCAGGGGCCATAGACGGTAAAGAACCGGAACATGGTGGTGGGCAGGCCATAAAGGTGGGCATAGGAGTGGGCCATCGCCTCGTTTGCCTTTTTGGTGGCGGCATAGAACGACATCTGGCTGTCGACCTTGTCCACCTCGCGGTAGGGCATATCCGTGTTGGCGCCGTAGACCGAGCTGGTGGAGGCCAGAAGCATATGCTCGGGCGGGTAGGCGCGCGCGGCCTCGAGCAGCTCATACGTGCCGATCAGATTGGCCTCGAGGTAGTCGCGCGGCGCATCGATGGAATGGCGCACCCCGGCCTGTGCGGCCAGATGGATGACACGGGCCGGGCGGTGCTGCTCAAACAGGGCGCGCAGCAGGCCGGGCTCTTCGAGTTTGCCCTGAACCGAGGTGAACCCGTCGCGGGCGGTCAGCCGGTCCAGGCGGGCCTGTTTCAGGGCAGGGTCATAATAGGCATTGAGACTGTCGAGCCCCACAACCCGGTGGCCCGCGTCCAGCAGACGGTGACTGAGAGCTGAGCCGATGAAGCCGGCCGCGCCGGTAACGAGGATAGTACGCATGTAGGTTGCGTAGCCATTCCGGTGTGGCGCTGTCAAACTCTTCTCTGCCCTGTCCGTGCAGAGCCTCTTTTGGGGCGGCTACCTGTCATGGTTGTGTCGTGGCGGGCTTTTGCTGGCGGGGGCTGATAGCGCACAAACTATCTTGGCAAAACGCCTGCTTCACAGTAACAAGCGACAGCCGAAATTGTTTAATAGAATTGTTATGTCACTAGCTCTTATCGTCCTGGCAGCGGGAAAAGGAACGCGGATGCGTTCAGCCGATCCCAAGGTCCTTCACAAGGTGGCCGGTGTGCCCATGGTGATCCACGCGTTGAACGCAGCGGCCCCGCTTGCGCCCGAGCGGCGTCTGGTTGTGGTGGGTCACGGCGGCGCGGCTGTACGGGCCCAGGTGCAAGCCCATGATGCCAGCATCGAATTTGTCGACCAGACCGAACAGCTGGGCACCGGGCATGCAGTGGATCAGGCCCGCGCGGCGCTGGCCGATTTCGACGGCGATGTTGCAGTCCTGTTGGGGGATACGCCCTTCATCAGCCCCGACACCCTGTCCCGGATCCGCGACCGGCGCGCCGAGGGCAGCGATCTGGTGGTGCTGGGGTTCGAGGCCGCAGATCCCGGCAAATACGGGCGTCTGGTGGCGCAGGGCGACCGTCTGGAGCGGATTGTCGAGGCCAAGGACGCCACGCCCGAAGAGCTGGCCATCCGGCTGTGCAATTCGGGGGTGATCTGTGCCGATCGCGCCCTGATGTTTGATCTGATCGCGCAGTTGAACGACGACAATGCCAGCGGCGAATATTACCTGACCGACATCATCGGTCTGGCCAATGATGCGGGCCGGACCTGTTCGGTGGTGGTCTGTGACGAGGCCGAGACCCTGGGCGTGAACTCGCGAATCGATCTGGCGGCGGCGGATGGTATTTTCCAGGCCCGCGCGCGGCAGGCCGCGATGGCGGCAGGGGTGACCCTGCAGGCCCCCGACACGGTCTATTTTTCCTATGACACCCAGTTGGGCCAGGATGTGATTGTCGAGCCGAATGTGGTTTTTGGTCTGGGGGTTAGGGTCGAAGATGGCGTCACTATACGGGCGTTTTCGCACCTTGAAGGTTGCCATGTGGCACCGGGCGCCACGGTTGGTCCCTATGCCCGTTTGCGCCCCGGAAGCACCATTGGTGCAGGCGCCCGTGTGGGCAATTTCGTCGAAACCAAGAACGCCGATATCGCGGCAGGTGCGAAACTCAATCATTTGAGCTATATTGGCGATGCAGAGGTCGGGGCGGAGGCCAATATCGGCGCCGGGACGATCACCTGCAACTACGACGGGGTTTCCAAGCACCGGACTGAAATCGGGGCGGGGGCTTTTATTGGATCGAATGCTTCACTGGTCGCTCCGGTCAGTGTCGGGGCTGGTGCCATTGTGGGTGCCGGGTCTGTGGTGACGCGCAATGTGCCGGATCATGCGCTCGCTGTTGCGCGGGCAGATCAGAAAACGTTGCCGGACCTGGCGCGAAAGCTGCGCGAGCGGCGCTTGGCCATGAAGGCCAAGAAGTGATGCTGAATTTTGTAAACTGAGGTATTTATCATGTGTGGAATTGTCGGCGTATTGGGACAGCATCAGGCGGCCCCCATTCTGGTTGAAGGATTGAAGCGGCTCGAATACCGGGGCTATGACAGCGCCGGTATCGCAACCGTGCACGAAAACCGTCTGGATCGGCGCCGCGCCCTGGGCAAGCTGGTCAACCTGAGCGATCTGCTGGTGCATCAGCCGCTGGCGGGCACCGTTGGCATCGGCCACACCCGCTGGGCCACCCATGGGGCGGCAACCACCGAAAACGCCCACCCGCATGCCCGTGGCCGGGTGGCCGTGGTTCACAATGGCATCATCGAGAACTATCGCGAGCTGCGCGCTTTCCTGGGCGAGCATCAGATGAAGCCGGAAACCGAAACCGACACCGAAACCGTGGCGATGCTGTGCGATTGGCACCTGACCCAGGGCTGTGGCCCGATCGAAGCGGCGATGAAAACCATTGCACAGCTCGAAGGCGCCTATGCGCTGTGCATCCTGTTTGACGGCGAAGACGACCTGATCGTTGCCGCCCGCAAGGGCAGCCCGTTGGCTGTCGGCTGGGGCCAGAGCGAGATGTTCGTGGGCTCTGATGCGCTGGCGCTGGCGCCGATGACCGATGAGATCACCTATCTCGAAGAGGGCGACATCGCCGTCATGTCCCGGGCCGGCGCGATCTTTTTCGATGCGGCACAGAACACCGTGGAACGCGAGCGTCGCAAGGTGAATGTGGATGCCTCGGCGGTTGACAAGGGTGGCTATCGCCACTTCATGGCCAAGGAAATTGCCGAGCAATCCTCGGTTCTGGCAGCGGCGGTCAAATTCTACCTGTCGGGCCGCGAAGGTCAGACGATGCTGGAAAACGATCTGGACTTCACCAATATCGACCGGGTGGTGATGGTGGCCTGTGGCACGGCATCCCTGGCCTGTTTCACCGCGAAATACTGGTTCGAACAAATCGCGGGCGTGCCGGTGGAAATCGATATCGCGTCCGAATTCCGCTATCGCGAACCGCCGATCTCGGATCGGACCCTGGCGATTTTTGTCAGCCAGTCGGGAGAGACGGCAGATACGCTGGCGGCGCTGCGCTATTGCGCGGGCAAGGCGGGCAAGATCGTGTCGGTGGTGAATGTCGCCGAAAGCTCGATCGCGCGCGAAAGCGATGTGGTTCTGCCGATCCTGGCCGGTCCGGAAATCGGCGTGGCCTCGACCAAGGCGTTCACCTGTCAGCTGGTGGTCCTGGCGGCCATGGCCCTGCAAGCGGCACGTCAGCGTAAAGTGCTGCCCGCAGAGGCCTTGTCCAAGCTTGAGGACCAGTTGCTCCAGATGCCGGGGCTGATGGCGGATGTCATGACCTGCGAAGGTCAGGTCAAGGCGATCAGTCAGCAGCTGGCCCGCTTCAAGGATGCGATCTTCCTGGGGCGTGGGGCGATGTACCCGCTGGCCCTTGAGGGCGCGCTGAAGCTCAAGGAGATCAGCTATATCCACGCCGAAGGCTATGCCAGCGGCGAGCTCAAGCATGGCCCCATCGCGCTGATCGATGACGACATGCCGGTGGTGGTGATCGCGCCGCATGACGAGATGTTCGACAAGACCGTCTCCAACATGCAGGAGGTCATGGCGCGCGGCGGCAAGATCGTGATGCTGTCGGATGCCAAGGGTCTGGCCGAAGCAGGGGGCGAGACCTGGCAGCAGATCGAAGTGCCGCAGATCGAAGGGCCCTTTGCCCCGATCGCTTATGCGGTGCCGATCCAATTGCTGGCCTATCACACGGCGGTTGAAAAGGGCACCGATGTGGACCAGCCGCGCAACCTGGCGAAATCCGTGACGGTCGAGTGATCGGCGTTTTGCCGGACCTTTAGAGAGCAAGATGTTTTGGACCCGCCTCCCTATTTGGGGAGGCGGGTTTTTTTCGCGCTTGGCGTGTGTCTGGAAATGGCGTGATACCCCCCCATTCCCAGCCGCAAAACCCGCCTTTGAGCCAACGGCGAGATGCAGAGATTTTGTGCTTATTTTGGCATAATAGACTCTAAATTGGTGAAACATATGATGCGTACGGCACATCGGCTGCAGATATGCTAACCGATTGTTGACAGGTGGGGGGTAAACCCGCAGTTTGATGCGCAAAATTAACACACAATTATCAGAGGCCGAGGCGATGCCCGCATTTACCAGCAGTGATTCATTCCTGAGAAACTCGAACAAGACCTGGAGCTATTCCACGCCGAACAGCGACACGATGCGGTTCGAGGTGCGGGGGGGCGACTATTATGACAACCCGCTGGCCCCGCCGGAGCTGGACGATGAGGCTCAGGGCAAGAACCGAAGCGAGATTTCCTCGCTGAAATATACCCAATATGGGCGGAAATTTACGCTGGATTTCGATTTTCAGGTTGAATCCGGTGCGGCGAACAATGCCCCCTGGCTGCTTTTGGCGCAGTTCCACCAGACCGAGGACAAGAACCCGGACGGCTCGTCTAAGGATGGCCCGGCCAGCCCGCCCTTTGCGGTACAGATGCGGGGGGAGCGCCTGGAGATCACCGGCCGGACCGACCCCAACCCGGTGACCTTGTCGACGCCGGAACGGATCTCGGTGCCCCCCTACAATACTCCGGCGACCAACACGCTGTATCTGGATTCCAATCCGCTGCCGCGGGACACGTGGATCAACCTGCGCATCGAAATCGTCTTTGACTATAATGTTGGCGGCAGTGGCATGCTCAAGGTCTGGCGCGACAATGTGCAGATCGTCGATTATTCCGGGCCCATCGGGTATAACGACACGGTTGCCCCCTACCTGCAGATGGGCGTCTATCGCGGCGCCACAAGCGAGACCTTTGCCGCGCAGTTCCGCGATGTGACCTATACCGGTGCGGGCGATCCGCCACCGATCAACGGCACGGCAGGGGATGATGACCTGCAGGCCAATCTGGTCGGTTTCTTCGAGGACGAGGTGCTCAACGGTTATGGCGGCAACGATACCCTGAACGGGGGCGTCGGAGCCGACACCATGAATGGCGGCGCGGGCAACGATGAATATTTCGTCGACAACGTGAATGACGTGGTCAACGAGCGCGAAGGCGGCGCGGATGCGGGCGGTCACGACCAGATCAAAACCTGGGTGACCCGCACCATGGAAGCCGAGATCGAAGATCTGCTGATGCTGGGGGATGACAATATTTCTGCCACCGGCAATGCCAAGGCAAACAAGATTCAGGGCAACAGTGGCAACAACACCATAAGCGGCCTGGGCGGTGATGATGAATTGCTGGCCAATGGGGGCAACGACAGCGTCGATGGTGGTGCGGGCAATGACACGGTCCACGGTGATATCGGCAATGACACGGTTCTGGGCGGCACCGGCAATGACGAAGTTTATGGTGACGCGGGCAATGACAGCCTGCTGGGCGGCGCCGGCAATGACACGCTCTATGGCGGCACCGGACAGAACACCCTGGCCGGTGGGGCGGGTGACGATGTCTATGTGATCGAAAACGCCACGGACGTGATTTCCGAAGGGGTCGGTGATGGCACCGATACGGTGCGCTCGGCCGTCAGTTTTGACGCTGGTGCAGCCAATTCGATTGAGATCGTCAATACCATCGATGTGCGCGGCACCCAGGCGATCAACCTGATCGCCACCGACGGGGACAACGAAGTGCGCGGCAACGATGGCGTCAACCGCTTGCAGGGGCGGGGCGGCGACGACCTGCTGCAGGGCTATGCGGGCAATGACACGCTGATCGGGGACGCGGGCAATGACACGCTGACCGGTGGCGCCGGGGTCGACAGCATGGTCGGCGGCGCGGGCAACGACCAGTATGATGTGGACGCCGTCGGGGAAACCGTGGTCGAGGCTGCCGGTGGCGGCAGCGATACGGTACGGGCGTCTGCGAATTTCGACGCCGGGCTGACCAATGAGATCGAGGTGATCAATGCCACCGACACCAGCCTGACCACAGCGCTGAACCTGTCGGGGTCGAACACCAATAACGAAATCCGCGGCACCAACGGGGAAAACGTGCTGCTGGGTCGCGGTGGCAACGACCTGCTGCAGGGCTATGCCGGGGATGACACGCTGGATGGCGGTGACGGCAATGACACCGCCTTTGGTGGTGCGGGCAATGACAGCCTGTCTGGCGGTGCGGGGGCTGACAGCCTGTCCGGTGAGGCCGGCGATGACACGGTGAATGCGGGATCCGGGGCCAATACCGTCTTTGGCGGAGATGGCAACGACAGCATCACCGCAGGCGACAACAACGACAGCCTGCTGGGCCAGGACGGTCAGGATACGATCCTGGGCGGCGGCGGCGCCGATACCCTGTTCGGGGGGCTCGGCAACGACAGCATGGACGGTGGCGCAGGCGCCGACAACCTGTCCGGCAACGAGGGGGACGATACGCTGTTGGGCGGCACCGGCTCGGACACGCTGTTTGGCGGAACCGGCCGGGACTCGCTGGAAGGTGGCGATGATGCCGACGAGCTTTATGGCAACGAAGGCGTTGATACGCTGGTCGGCGGCGGCGGCAATGACACCCTGCGCGGGGGCACGGCGGATATTCCCGACAACGGTGGCGAGATGCGCGGCGGGGCTGGCGACGACATCTATTTTGTCGAAGCCATCAACACCAACATCGTGGAAACCGCGGGCAACGGCACCGACACGGTGCGCACCACGGTGGACGTGCACCTGGACGCCAGTTCCGACATCGAGGTGCTGCGGGTCGACAATGAGGCCAGCACCAATGCGGTGGATCTGACCGGTTCGGACATCGACAACGAATTGCGCGGCAATGCCGGCGCCAACACCCTGCGCGGTGGGGCAGGCAATGACACCCTGCGCGGCTTTGGCGGCGATGACGTCTATTACGTGGACAGCAGCACCGATGTGGTGATCGAAGCGGCCGGCGGCGGCAACGACAAGATCCTGACCGAGACCTCTTATTCGCTCAGCTCGACCATGGATATTGAAACCGTCGAGGTGACACCAAGTGCTTCGCGGGTCGATGTTACCCTGGTGGGCAACCAGTTGAACAACCGTCTGGTGGGCGCAAACGGAGACGACAGCCTGGTCGGCAACGATGGCGATGACACGCTGGTGGCGGGCGAAGGCAACGACACGATCAACGGTGGCGCGGGCAACGACACGCTGGTGCTGGCGGATGTGAAATCAACCGAGGTCACGGCCACGGCAGGCCCCACCAGCATGCGATTGCAGACACTGTTGGGGGAAAAGGTGATCTCGGACACGGTCGAGACCATCCAGTTCGAAGATACGACTCTGACGTATACTCAGGCCAGCACCCTGATGACGAACATTCAGCTGCCCACCCAATTGGCGGGTCCGGACAGCCTGACCGGTACAGAGGGCGCAGACACGCTGAACGGTGGCGGTGGCGCGGATACGCTCAACGGCCTGGGCGGTGATGACAAGCTTTATGGTGGTGATGATTTCGACACGCTGGACGGCGGCGCGGGCAATGACAGTCTCTATTCCGGGGTTGGCACCGGCAATGGCGCCGAAATGCGCGGTGGTGCGGGCAATGACACCTATTATGTCGATGCCGACGACTCGACCATCACCGAAACGGCCGGCAATGGCACGGATGTGGTCCGCGCCTCGGTTAGCTTTGCGCTGGCGGGCGATGACGACATCGAAACCCTGCAGGTCCACGATCAGTCCACCACCAATGACATCGCCCTGACCGGGTCGGACATCGACAACACGGTGCGCGGCAACGAAGGCGACAACACGCTGGACGGCGGCGCGGGCGACGACCTGATGGTCGGCTATGGCGGCGATGACCTGTATTTCGTGCGCCAGGCCGGGGACCAGGTCGTCGAAGGGCAGGGACAGGGTCGGGACACGATCCGCACCGGGATCGACCTGCAACTGGGTTCGACCCAGTTCATCGAAGAGCTGCGGGCGCTCGATGAAACCTCGACCACCGGCATGCGCCTGGTGGGCAACAACCTCGACAACGACATCTATGGCACCGATGGCAACGACAGCCTGGTGGGCAACGGCGGCAATGATCGGCTGTTCGTCCATGATGGCGATGACACGGTGCTGGGCGGGGCCGGCGTGGATGAGGTGGTGCTGGACATCGCCTCGACCCAGGCGTCGGGCACCCTGCAGGGGGTGCGGCTGCTGCTGCAGACCCCCAACGGCAGCAAGCTGATCAGCGAGGATGTCGAGCGGGTCGTCTTTACCGATCAGACCCTGACCTATGCCGAGGCGGCGCAGCTGACCTCGAACACGGCGATCACCGGCGATCTGACCGGCAACAACAGCCTGACCGGCACCGCGGGCGATGACGTGATCTATGCCGGGCGCGGCGACGACACGGTTGACGGCCTGGGCGGCAACGACCTGATCTATGGGGATGAGGGCGTGGATGTGCTGCAAGGTGGGGCGGGCAACGACACGCTCCACACCGGGGACGGAGCAGGCGGCACGCTTGCAGGTGGCACTGGTGACGATCTGTTTTATGTCACCGCCGAAAACACCACCGTGACCGAGGCCGCAAGCGGCGGCACCGACACCATCCGCACAACGGTCAGCGTGGCCCTGGCCGCCGGATCGCAGGTCGAGAACATTCAGGCCGATAACCTGAGTGGCATCGAGGGAATTTCCCTGACCGGTTCCAACATCGTCAACACGTTGCGCGGCAACGCGGGCAACAACACGCTTGATGGCGGGGCCGGGGCGGACCGGATGTTCGGCTATGGCGGCGATGACGTCTATCACGTGGATAATGCTGGTGACTTCACCTATGAGAGCGCGGGCGGCGGCACCGATACGGTCCTGACCACGGTGAACCGCACCTTGCGATCGGTCGATGAGATTGAGGTTCTGCGCGCCGCGGATGAAACCTCGACCACGGGCATGACCCTGATCGGCAACGGCATCAACAACCTGATTGCAGGCACCGATGGCGCAGATTCCCTGCGCGGTGGCGATGGTGACGATACGCTGGTGGCCCATGACGGCAATGACACCATCTATGGCGATGCGGGCACCGATGTGCTGCAGATGGATGTGAACTCGACCGAGGTGACCGGACGGCTCGGGGGCTCCTTGCTGGTGCTCTATACCCAGAACGGCGAATTGCGGGTGCACAACAGCACCGAGCAGATCGCCTTCCTGGATCGCACGCTCAGCTTTGCCGAGGCGACCCAGCTGGTCTCGAACAATCCGGTCCCGTCGGACCCGACCGGACCCAACGTGCTGGAAGGCACCCCAGGGGCGGATGTCATTGACGGTCAGGGCGGCAATGACACCATCAGTGGCCTGGGCGGCAATGATGACCTGCGCGGCAGTGACGGCGTCGACCTGCTGATCGGTGGTGATGGCAACGACACCCTGCGGTCAGGCGCATCGGACGACCCGAACAACGGCGGCGAGATGCGCGGCGGGGCGGGCGACGATGCCTACTATGTCGAAGCGGCCAACATGAGCATCGTCGAGACGGCGGGGCAGGGGAACGACCGGGTCTTTACCAATTTCAGCGTCACGCTGAGCGCCGATGACGAGATCGAGGAGCTGCGCGCCACCGATCTGAATTCGACCAACGTGATCAACCTGATCGGGTCCAACACCGACAACCTGATCCGGGGCAATGCCGGCAACAACGTGCTGGACGGCAAAGGTGGCGCCGACAACATGTACGGCTACGCCGGGGATGATGTCTATTACGTCGACAATGCTGGCGACCGGATCAACGAATGGGCGGGTAACGGCTTTGACATGATCCGCACCTCGGTCAATTTCACGCTCAGCTCGGTTCACTATATCGAACGCCTCGAAGTGCAGGGCACGGCGGGGCTGACCCTGGTTGGCAACCAGCTGGGACAGGGTCTGTTTGGCGGCACCGGCGGTGACTGGCTGGACGGCAAGGGTGGCGATGACACGCTGGTCGGCGGTTTTGGCGATGACACGCTTTATGGTGGCGACGGCACAGACCGGGCCGTGTTCGAAGTGGCCTCGACCCAGGTGACGGCATCCGCAGGGGCGACCAGCTTCCGGCTGCAATCCTCGGAAGGCAACGATTTCGTCCACAACAGTGTCGAATTCCTGGTCTTTACCGACACCATCCTGAGCTATGCCGATGCCTCTGTTCTCAAGGCGACAGTCGGCCCGGCCGTGCCGCCGATCAACGGCACGTCTGCAACGGAAACCCTGCACGGCACCGCTGCCAGCGAGCAGATCAATGGGTTGGGCGGGTATGACTGGATCATTCCGGGTCGTGGCAATGACACCGTGGATGGCGGGACGGGTCTGGACATGGTGTCCTATTCCGACGCGCCGGAAGTGGCCGGGCGGGGGACGAACTTCATGCTCGACCTCGATCTGGGCGGAGGGACTGCCAAAATCTTTGGCGGCGAGACCGACCAGCTGATCAGCATCGAACGGGCCACCGGTTCGATCTTTGCCGACGTGATGCGCGGCAGCGATGGCAATGACGAGATGCGCGGTCTGGGCGATTACGACTGGTTCATTGCGACGGCCGGCGACGACACGCTGGACGGCGGCAACGGGCAGGACATGATCACCTTCCTCGAGGCCGCATCCTCGGGCGCGGCGGTGGTCGAGACGGTGTTTTC
>NZ_ONZG01000042.1 GCF_900302455.1 Falsiruegeria mediterranea M17 | reverse complement strand
TGGTCTTCCCCCACTGAAGTGGTCCTCCGCTATGTTTAGGAAAACGGAGGAAACACATGGCCAACAAGCGACCAAAGCCTGAGGAGATTGTCACGAAGTTGCGGCAGGTTGAGGTTCTGACGGGGCAAGGGATGCCGCGTCTGGATGCGATCCGCCAGATTGGTGTGGCTGAACAAACCTATTATCGCTGGAAGAAAAAGTACGGTGGAATGGGCACGGATCAATTGAAGGAACTGAAGCGTCTTCAGAAAGAGAACGAGCGATTACGAAGGGCTGTGTCTGATTTGACCTTGGACAAGCTGATCTTGGCGGAGGCAGCAAAGGGAAACTTCTGAGCCCCGCTCGCCGCCGAGCCTGCATTGATCGTGTTCGTGCTGAGCTGATTGTCTCAGAGCGGCGCGCCTGCCGTGTTCTGAGACAACACCGATCGACACAACGGCGGATACCTGTTGGCCGTCCAGACGAAGAGCGGTTGGTCGCCGACATGATCGAACTGACCCGCCAATATGGCCGATACGGCTACCGTCGGATCGCAGCACTGTTGAGAGACGCTGGCTGGCATTTGAATGACAAGCGCGTGGAGCGGTTATGGCGGCGAGAGGGGCTGAAAGTGCCAATGAAACAACCCAAGAAGGGACGGCTTTGGCTGAGTGATGGATCATGTGTCCGGCTTCGGCCTGAACATCGCGATCATGTTTGGAGCTACGATTTCGTGCATTGCCGGACTGACGATGGGAAAGCGTTCCGCACGCTCAATATCATCGACGAGTACAGCCGAGAATGCTTGGCGATCCGTGTCGATAGGAAGCTGAACTCAGGCAACGTGATTGACGCCCTGAGCGATCTCTTCATCCTGCGTGGCATCCCGTCCTATATCCGGTCCGACAATGGCCCCGAGTTCGTTGCTCAGGCCGTGCGGGATTGGATCAAGGCTGTTGGGGCAAAGACGGCATACATCCAGCCTGGATCACCCCGGGAAAACGGATACTGCGAAAGCTTCAATGCACGGTTCAGGGATGAGTTCTTGAATGGAGAAATCTTCTACAGCCTGCGCGAAGCACAAATCCTGATCGAACAATGGAGAAAAAACTACAACACGAAACGTCCACATAGTGCCCTAGGTTATCGCCCGCCAGCGCCCGAAACCATCGTCCAGATGGACCAAAGGCCAATCATGCAC
>NZ_ONZG01000030.1 GCF_900302455.1 Falsiruegeria mediterranea M17 | reverse complement strand
CGGTGTTTGACGGCAACCGCGGCGATTACACGATCACCCGGAGCTCGGCGACGGATGTGACGGTGACGGGGGCCGACGGCACCGACAGCCTGATCTCGGTCGAGTATTTCCAGTTCGACGACGAGACTGCAAATATCTGGCAATTCGCGATCGCGTAAGGCGGCACTCAGAACAAGAAACCCCGGTCCGTATTTTGCGGGTCGGGGTTTTTTGGTTGCTTGGAAGAGATTAATGGTATCATTTCGATACCGGGTGCGTTTTATTACTGAAAATTGACAGACTGTATTCTGCTGGGTGCAGTTGGCGCCCTTTTGTTAAAACAGCCGCGCATTCGTAACTGGGCGGCATTTGGAATTTATTGAAAATATTGGAGCATAAAGATGACGTATTTGATTGAATGGAGTCCCCAGCTTGGCCCCAATGGAACCTATACGCTGACCAGCCCCGAGGGGCCGGATATCGAACTGATGATGACGTCGGATTCGGGCGTGATATACAAATCTTCTTTTGGTCAGGCAATTGGGGTGATCTCAACGAGAGAGCCGCTAAAAGCCGAGTTTTCCTTTGATCAATCTGTGCGCAATGTGTCGTTCGAAATCTATGACGTGGATGCTAGCGGCTGGAGCGACCAGGTTTCGGTCTTTGCCTTTGATGCGGCGGGCGACCCTGTGCCTGTTCAGGTGTCGGACCTGGACACCCATCATAGAACTGATGGCGCAGGCACCGTATGGGGCACGGCGAGTGGGCGGGCACCAGGTGGTCCGGGAGCGCCGGAAAATGTGACGTTCACGATTTCAGACATCGCGTCGCGGTTCGAGGTGATCTTTGATGACGGTCCTTTGGGATCGAACACCGGGCGTATGGAAATCGGGCCGGTCCGGTTCGAGCTTGGCGTCGACCCGGTGGTGGCAGATGGCACCACCGGCAACGACAGCCTGCAGGGCGATGATGGCAATGACACGCTGCGCGGTCTTGACGGTGACGACACGCTGATCGGTCTGAATGGTCGAGACCTGCTGGATGGCGGGGCCGGTGTGGACCGGATGGAAGGCGGCGCAAGTGATGACCGTTATATCGTCGACAACGCGGCCGATTTGATTGTGGAACTGCTGGGCGGCGGCGCGCGGGATCTGGCCGAAGCCTCGGTCGACTATACCCTGCCTGATCATGTGGAACGCCTGCTGCTGAGCGGGACCGGCAATTTGAATGGGACCGGCAATGCAGGCCACAACGTCCTGATCGGCAACGCAGGCGACAACCACCTGCAGGGGCTGGCAGGCGATGACTGGCTCGACGCGGGCCCGGGCGGCGATGACACGCTCGACGGTGGCGCGGGCACTGATATGGCGAGCTTCTGGCAGGTGCCGCCCGCCGCGCAGGTGTGGCAGACGACACTGGATCTGGACCTGGCCACAGGAATGGCGACGGCGCAGGCGGACAGTTTCGAACTGATCGGCATCGAGAATGTGACCGGCACTAGCGGGCGGGATATCCTGCGCGGCGATGGCGGTGACAACCTGCTGCGGGGGCTGACGGGTGACGACTGGCTGCAGGGGCGCGGCGGCAACGACACGCTGGAGGGCGGCAACGGGATCGATACGGCCTCTTATGCGAATGCCGCGGCCAGGCTGGTGGCGGACCTGGGCGCGGGCGTGGTGCGCTCGGGCACGGATGAGGATCAGCTGATCTCGATCGAGGGGCTGCGGGCGTCGCGGTTTTCTGATGTGATTACAACGGGGAACGGGCCAACATATATCTCTGCCAAAGAGGGGCACGACTGGATCGTGGCGGGCTATGGCGTGGATGTGATCGATGGCGGCAGGCATATCGACACGGTGTCCTATGCCGGGGCGAACCTTGGCATCAGCGCCTCGCTCAAGAACGGGCGCGGCTGGACCGGGGCGGCGACGGGCGACCGCTATGCGGGCGTCGAGAACCTGACCGGCACCGGCTATGGCGATGCGCTGTCGGGGGATGATGGGCGCAATCACCTGCGTGGGTTGGACGGAAATGATGCCCTGTTTGGTTATGGTGGTCATGACGTGCTGATCGGCGGCACCGGGGATGACATGCTCTTTGGCGGCAATGGCACGGACCGGGCGGTGTTTGCGGGCGATCTGGCGGATTACACGATCACCCGCACCTCGGAGCGCGAGATCACCGTGGTGGGGGCGGACGGCATCGACCAGCTGGATTCGGTGGAATATCTGCAGTTCGACGACACCACCGCCCGCATCTGGGATCTCGAGATTGTCTGAAGCGGCAGCCTGGAGCGCGCTTCAAAACCGCAGGACCAGGCCAAGCTGATAGGCAAACCGATCCTTGTCATAGCCCCGCACCCGCGCATCCAGCAGCAATGTCCCCCGGTGCTGGTCCGCATAGGGCAGCGGCAGGGGCTGTTGCAGGCCAAGAGACAGGTAGGGATCCCTGTGGGTGCTGCTGTTTCGGACCCGCAACAGAGCCGAATTCAGTTGGGTTTTGGTATGCGCCAGGCGTACCCCTCCGGCGATCCGCAGCCGGGGCGTATAGCGCCATCTGGCGACCACATTCCAGGTCAGGGCCGTTTCCAGATCCAGAATATTCGACGCAAACGTGACCTGGATCGGGTCGGTGAGGATACCGACGCCCCGGGGCAGGGCATATTTGCTATGGGTCCGGCCTGCCGTCGCCGAGAGCTCTGCCGCCACATGCCGGGTCTTCCAGAATTCATACCCCAGCCGAAAAGCCAAGGTCCGGCTGGTGCCCCGGTCGACCGGGGTTGAACCAGATCGGTTGGTGAGCGTGTCGACACTGAGACCGCCGCCTGTGCCCCCCCCGGATCCGCTGCCGGACCCGAGCCCGCTTTGGCCCCCCAGAAAGGCAAACACCGCATCTTCGAGCGCCAGATCCACCCGCGAGGTGTCGCCCCGGTGCACCTCGAGCGCAAAAGACCAACCCTCTGCTTCGGTTGCAGAGGTCCCTGTGGAATACACGCCGACCAGGGCGCAGATGAGCAGGAAACGGGAGATTTTTCTTTGGATTGCATTCCACATTAGGTAGTTATGGAAAAAAATATTTAACAATGACAGGGATTCGTCGTGCCCCATATCAATATTTCGAGAACGTCTCAGCTTGATTCATTTGTTGCGTCTTTGGAGCCGGGGGGATATCGCGCAAACACCGTCGAAAACCTGTCGCTGGATTATGAAACAGCCCTGCAAGAGGTGCCTGACTTTTCGGCGTTTTCCGTTACGCAACTGTCTGCGAGCCTGATCGAACTGACAACGACCGTGGCGCGTGGGACGTATAATCTGGTTCTTTCGGGCAGTGGCCTGTCGCCGGTTGGCTCTTTGCAGGAACTGATCAACGCGATTGACAGCGGCATTGCAACCGGAGCGTTCAATTCGATCATCTTGAGTGGCCCGCGGCAGCCGGGCCAGACCCCGGCAGAGCTGGTGGCCTTTGCGGTGACCCCCACGGGATACACCCTGACCAGCGGTCAGCAGGCGCTGACGGTCACCGGCGGCTTGCCCAAGACCCTGCAGGCCCTGGCGGATGCCACTGAGGCCTTTGATCTGCTGGCGCGGCTGGAGAGCCTGACCCCGACCGAGCAGACCCAGCTGAACAATCTTCTGGATGATCTGTCGCTGACCGGCGTTGCGTTCAGCAACCAGGGGAGCGAGTGGTTCAACTTTGCGGTTTCGACCACCGCGATTTCCCTGACCATCGATGAGCATGTTCTGCAGCTGACCGGAACGTTCCCCACCGGGGACTTTGCCGCGCTGTTCGGCGCCGCCCAAGAGGCGATCCGCCTTGATGGAACACCGGCAGGCCTGACCAATCTGACGCAGATCCCGGGGCTCAGCCTGACCGGGGTGACAATCACCGACCCGGACGGCACGGTGATCGGTTCGGCCACGGGGGATTTGAACACTCCGACCACCTCCACCACATCGGTGACATATGACGGGGTGCTGATCGAACAGAACGGTGTTGCCCTGAAGCAGGAACATGTTGGGGGCAATGACAACGACGTGCTGTCCCATGACAGTGGTGCTGAACCGCCGACCTCGTCGCTGCTGGTTGGGAACGGTGGCAACGACACGCTGAACGGCGGTAACGGTGATGATCTGCTGTATGGCGGGGATGGCGACGACGAGCTCAACGGCGGTGCCGGCAATGATTTCCTGGATCCCGGCGACAACATGCGCGGCTGGGACCGTGTCCAGGCCGGGACGGGCAACGACACCGTTGATTTTGGCTCGATGACCTCGGGGCAGGGCTATGCCGATCTGTTCCATCACGATCTGAATGCCGGGATCGTGGCCACCCTGAACGGAGCGGCCAACAGCCTGAGCATCAACAAGGGCGCCAATGGCACCACAACCGTTCAGAACGTGCAGAACCCGCTCACTGGCGATGGTCTGGGGCTCAACGGCACCGATCACAACGACACGTTCAACGTGACCCTGCAATCGGGGGCCTTCGCCTGGACGCAGATCGACGGTCGTGACGGTGTGGACAGCTACAATCTGAACTATGGCGGCGGCACCATCCGGATCAACTTCCGGGGCACCGAGGGGGCCGTGGTCAACACCGCCACCGGGACAGTGGCCAATGACGGCTATGGCAATGCCGAAAGCTTTAGCGTGAGTGGGGATGCAGGCCGCATGTTCGGCCTTGAGGTGCGCACCGGCATGCACAATGACTCTGTCATCGGCAGCAATGCGCATGAGCGGTTCATCCTGCAGGCGGGCAATGACACGCTGGATGCGGGCGGCGGCATCGATGCGCTGCGCTATGACCGGTCGGGGGTCGAATCCGTGACGCTGAATGCCACCACGGGCATGGCCACGGGTGTCTGGCGGGGTGAGGCCTTTACCCACAGCTTCTCGAATGTTGAACAGTTCCGCGGCTCTCGGGCCGGCAATGACGAGATGACCGGCAGCGCCGGTAACGATCTGCTGCAAACCTATGCCGGCAATGACACCCTGATTGGTGAGGGGGGCAATGACACGCTGATCGGTGGGGTTGGCAACGACAGCCTGCTGGGCGGGGCCGGGACCGACCGGGCCGTCATCAATGCCTCTGTGAATTCCATCACGGTCACCAATGGTGGGGCCGGGGTCGCGGTGACCTCGGGCGACGGGGTCGACACGATCGGCAACGATGTGGAAGAGATTCAGTTTCTGGATGGCGTCCGGTCCTTTGCGCAGTTGCAGGCTCTGGCAGGCGGTGGCAGCACGACGCCGACCAATGGCGATGACATCCTGACGGCGCTGGCCGGGGGCGACACGTTGAACGGTCTGGCCGGCAACGACACCCTGATCGGCAGCGCCAATGCTGACCGGCTGGATGGCGGCGCGGGCAACGACAGCATCGTCGGAGGTGGTGTCAGCATCGGAGACGACACTCTGGTCGGTTCCAGCGGGAATGATACCTATGATCTGAGCGATCGTGGGTTCTACGTGTTCGAATACGACAACCTGTCGGGACCGATCACGGTGGATCTGAACCAGCCCACCAGCCTGGCGCGCGTCAACAAGGGCACGGATGGCATCGACACCCTGACCGGGGTTTTCCCAACGCTGGACAACACGGTGCCAGGAACGTTCGGGGGCATCTGGTTCACCGGGACGGATGGCAACGATACATTCAACGTCAACGGCGGCGCTTCATCCTGGGTTGGCCTGCTGGGCCTTGATGGGGTGGACAGCTACACCATCAACGGCGGTGGCACCGTTCGCATGTCGTTCCGCTCGGGCAATCCAACGCAGGGGTTGTCGGTTGATCTGAACTCTGGGGCCATTGCCAATGATGGCTTCGGGAATGCCGAGCAGATCAACTTCAACGGTGCAGTTTCGCGCTTTTCGCTGGATGGGACGCACAACAACGACAGCATCATCGGGTCATCCAGAGGTCCAGAAGAGTTCATTCTGAACGGTGGCAATGACACCCTGGATGGCGGCGGTGGCATCGACCGTTTGCGCTATGATCGCACCGGCGCCGAACAGGTGACCGCAAACCTGAGCACCGGGCTGGCCACCGGGACCTGGGATAGTGCGGCCTTCAATCATCAGATCAGCAACATCGAAGAGATCCGGGGCACCCGGACCGGGAATGATGTTCTGACCGGCAACAACCTTGGCAAC
Source organism: Falsiruegeria mediterranea M17 (assembly GCF_900302455.1). Taxonomy (GTDB): domain Bacteria; phylum Pseudomonadota; class Alphaproteobacteria; order Rhodobacterales; family Rhodobacteraceae; genus Falsiruegeria; species Falsiruegeria mediterranea. The sequence goes on along the minus strand of NZ_ONZG01000030.1, from coordinate 505 downwards.
TCGCTGTGGGGCCAAGGCGGGAATGATCAGCTCAACGGTGGCGGTGGTGACGACACGCTATACGGTGAATCGGGCAATGACACGATCATGGGCGGCACCGGTACGGATACCGCCGTGTTCTACACCGACAGCTCTTTCATTACGGTCAGCCATGTCGCGGGCGGGCTGCAGGTCGTCTCGGGGGATGGCACCGATGTGATCGGCACCGATGTGGAAAACTTCCAGTTCTTCGATCAGACCCTGAGCTATGGCCAAGTGGCCGCGCTGGCAGCGGTGGCCCCGATCAACGGCACCGAGGCAACCGAGACATTGAACGGCACCGCTGCGGGCGAACAGATCAATGGGTTGGGCGGCTATGACTGGATCATTCCGGGGCGGGGCAATGACACCGTGGATGGCGGCGTGGGGCGGGACATGGTGTCTTACTCCGACGCGCCTGAGGTGGCCGGGCGGGGGACGGCATTCATGCTGGATCTCGATCTGGGCGCGGGCACGGCCGAGCTTT
>NZ_ONZG01000028.1 GCF_900302455.1 Falsiruegeria mediterranea M17 | reverse complement strand
GAGAACTCGTAAAACAGTGCCGCCTGCGCTTCCTGCTTGGGTCCCATCATCGCCAATCCTCCCAATCAATAAGAGAATTGAATCAGCAGATCATGCCTCGATCAAGTATCAGTTTTTCAACAAAATCAGCTCCTTGCAGGCCTTCGCTGCTTGCTAAACGAATGACCGCTTTGGGCTGGCAGCAGCCACCCAGGCATGACGTAGCGAACGACTGTTTCGAGCCCACTTTGACCAATGCTGCGCTAAGCACGAATGACGGCTTTGATCAGGGGCAGAAAACCAGTCGCTTTATCGCTTGGGCCTATGTGAACAAAATAGCAATGTGCTTTGTTTGCCAACGGAGCTCGGACATACCCTTGATCAATCCGATCCAAGAATAGCTGCCAAGTCATCCTGAGGCTCTTGGCGTGCTTCCATATCAAGGCCACTTTGGATGTGGTTGAGATGAGATATCAGCAACTGTTCGGCCAGTTCCGGGCTATGAGACACGATCGCCTTCAGGATGTTGCTGTGCTCATCATCTGGGCAGCTGGCGTTCTCTGACGATCCGAAAAGGCCGACAATAAGTGATGTCCGTGTGACCAACTCGCGCATCATTCGGAAAATGAACTTGTTCCCCGTCGCCTGAGCGAGTTTTGTATGGAATTCGCCGGAAAGGCGAATAATCTCGGTGCGTTCGTTCTGCGCGCGAGCCGCGTTCTCAAGGGCGATGTGATCGATGAGAACCGTCAAATCAATTTCATCAGAGCTTTGGGCCAATTGACGGACGAGAGGCGGCTCAATCAACATGCGGGCCGCGAATACGTCGTGCGCCTCGGACTTATCGGGGCAGGCAACATAGGCACCGCGATTTGACTGTAGCTCTATGATGCCCTGACTTGAGAGCAGAAGAAGTGCGCGCCGAACCCGCATCCGACCGACGCCGAAGGTCTCACAGAGCCGCGCCTCGCTCAGTTTGGTATTCGGGGCGAGGCGTTGCTCCATCACCGCCTTGTAAATGCGTTCAACAATAAAGCTCTCGTCTGATCCCGAATGCGGACCTGAATTGGTTATGCTGCTTTGCTGAGGGTTGGAGGACACTAGAATACTTTCAAGACTGCTGGATATTTGATTTGGACTCACCGCGCACGCTTAAACTCTAATCATTGTAAGGCCAAGCATTCGAATTTGTCGACCAAAATGCAAAATATGTTGACAAAGATTGTTAACAATCGTCATCTGGCCGTGCGGCATGCATGGGGATCCCATCAAACTGCCGACCAAGAATGACGCAAAACGCGCCGAAATTGAATCAACGGGAGTTAAGACATGCAACGAAGATCACTTATGAAGGCGGCCTTGACCGCTGCAACGCTGACGGCGTTCGGGGCAACTGCTGCCTTCGCAGAGAACCCAGTATTGAAAATCGGTTTTGTTGGCGTGACCAGCGGACCAGCTGCGGCTTGGGGCATTTCCAACCAGCGCTCAATGGAGGCGCGTGCGGCCTGGATCAATGAAACCGGTGGCTACACCATCGGTGACACCACCTATGACATTGAGATCGTCTCATTCGACGACCAGAAAGACCCCAAGCGGGCGATTGCGGGCATGGAGAAGATGGCACAAGAAGGCATCCACTATGTCGTGGGTCCAAACGTCGATGATGGTGCTGCCGCAGTACGTCCTGTCGCTGAATCCAACGGGATTATGTACTTCCCATACGCGTTCCCAAAAGAGCTTTATCAGGCACCAGCCTCTAACGCCGTTCTGGGCATGGTCGCGAACTACCAGTCTGGCCCTGCTATCTACAAATACCTGATGGAAAACGAAGGCGTGAAGACCGTAGCGTTCATCGCCGCTAACGAATCTGACCCCTTGAGTCAGCGCGATGGTGGCGTTGAGGCCGCCGAAGCGCTTGGTCTGGAAGTTGTCTCTGCCAGCGTAACTTATCAGGTCGATACAACTGACTTTACGCCGGTTTTGACACCTGTGATGCGTGCACAGCCAGATCTGTTGGTGCTGTCTGGTGTGTCGCCTGCCAATGCACCGCAGCTGATCCGGTCAGCGCGCGAACTGGGCTTCCAAGGCTTGATCTCGACGGAAACCGCGCAGGATGCAGGTGTTCTGGCAGAAGGTGCCGGTGATCTGGCCAACGGGTTTATCTCGGTTGGTGGTGCATCGACACCGGAGCTTGCCTCGCCAATGATGAACGAGTTCGTTCAGCGTTACACAGATATGTTCGGCGAGTATAATGACGAGTCCAACACCAAGGTCTATGCTTTGGAATACATCTTGGAAACGCTGAAAGCTGATCCTTCTGCGATCACTGATGTTGATGCGTTTCAAGCGACTATGGACACATTTGAAGCACCAAACCCCTATATGAACGGCGATGCAAAGCTGCGTTATGTAGGCATGTCATCCTTTGGCCAGCGTCGACAGGTTGCGGTTCCCCTGGTTGTGAACGTGTATCAGGACGGTGCGTTTGAAACGCTGTTCGTTGCTGAAGTCGACTAAGTACGTCCCTTTCTGCTTTTGACTTCTTCCTAAGCAGAACCTCCCCGGGCCACCTGTGGCCCGGGGCTTTTCCAAGAAAGAAAAGCTCCATGGAACAGATATTGGCCAATGGCGTCTATCTGGGGTCACAATACGCGATGATCGCGCTTGGACTGACCCTGATCTTTGCCCTGATGAACGTCCTGAATTTTGCCCACGGGCAGATGTATGTGATTGGTGGTTTCGTCACCTATACCATTTACGGTCAGTGGGGCGTACCCTTCGTTTTGGCCCTTGTGATGTCTTGCGTCACGCTTGCCATTCTTGGAGCCCTTATAGAGAAATTTCTCTTCGCGCCGGTGATCAAAGGATCGGCACGCGAAGAAAGCACGATGCTGCTGGCTGCTGGTATCGCCTTCTTCCTCGACGCGGTGATCTTGCTGGTCTTTGGTGAAAAGCAGCGCGGTGTCCCAAAGATTGTGGATGGGGTATTCAACTGGGATTTCCGGATCATTATGCCTTATGACCGCATCCTGATCTGTATGCTGGCGATCCTGTCGATCGTCGCTTTCATTGGCCTTATGCAATACACGAAAACGGGCCGCGCCCTACGCGCCTTGGCCCAGGATCGCACAGCGGCCCAGTTGATGGGCGTGAATGTGGACCGCTATTCAATGATCGGATTTGCGCTTGGCGCGATGCTTGCCGGTTTGGTGGGTGGCTTGTTGGTCACCATCACAGGTGTGAACCTTGGCATGGGCGGGCCCACTTCGATCAAAGCCTTCATGATGGTCATGATCGGCGGTGCGGGTGTGATTTCCGGCGCGATTTGGGGCGGGATCATTCTTGGATTCATGGAAGCGATCGGCCTCGCGCTGCTCTATCAATACGGTGATATCACCTATCTGCTGATCTTCGTGTCTTTGATGATTTTCCTCGCAATCAGACCGCAAGGCCTGATGGGCAAGCCGTGGGGTTGATGTGATGCTTGGATTTTCCTCAAAACAGCTGATCGGCGTCGGGGTTTTCTTGTTCGTAATCTTTATCGGTGTCCCGCTCGTCATTGGCGCAACAGGGCGCTGGGACTTCTTCTTCACCCTTACATCCGTGGCACTTTTGGCAATCGCAAGCGCCGGGGTCTGGCTGACATTCTACATTGGTCGGATCAACATTGGCCAAGGCGCGTTTGCGCTGATCGGCGCTTACGTCTCGGCCATTTTGGTGGTGAAGGCGGGATGGTCCTTTTGGATATCGTTGCCTGCCGCCGGTCTTTTTGCCGCAGTGGTTGCGGTCCTGATCGGCTTGCCAATCCTGCGTCTGCGCGGCGTCTACTTCGCGATGATCACGCTTGTGCTTACCCAAGTGGTGACACTGACGGCATTGGCCTTGCCCATCACAAACGGGGCAAAAGGCATATCCAACATCCCCTTGCCGTCCGGATTGTCGATTTTTGGCATCCCCCTCATCCCGGATTTCGGTTCGATGGAAAACACAAAACTGGCATTCTACCTGACAGCCTGCGTCCTGATGGTCGTGACATATGCAGCCCTCTACCGGTTGGTAAATTCGCGTCTTGGGCACTTGTGCCGTTCAATGCAGCAGAACGAAGAACTCGCCAGTTCCATTGGTGTGAACATCGCCTACATCCGTATCGTGATCTTCGCGATTTCCAGCTTTTTTGGTGGCATTGGTGGGGCGATGTTCGGCTCAATCGCGCAGTCGGTTTATCCCTCCACTTTTGTCGTCGCGGATTCCGTCAACTTTATGCTGAACTGCTTTCTGGGCGGTCTTGGATATGTGTTTGGCCCTATGCTCGGCACGCTGGTTCTCTACTTCGGTTGGGACCTTCTGTTCGAGATCGGCAAGTATCAGATGCTGGTCTATTCAATGATCCTGATCGCTGTGATCCGCTTCCTACCAAATGGATTACTGAGTGTGCGATTTGGGAAAGGGGACAAAAAATGAGTCCGCTTATCCAAGTCAAAAACGTCACCAAAAAATATGGTGGCCTCACGGCGAACAATGACATCAGTTTTGATGTGTCCGAGAATGAGATATTGTCGGTGATCGGTCCGAACGGGGCGGGGAAATCCACGCTGTTCAAGATGATCTCATCTTTTACGCCGACGACCTCTGGCGAGGTGATCTATCGCGGAGAGCGTATTTCGAACCTCAAGCCTCACATCGTCGCGCGCAAGGGCGTTGTTCGCACCTTTCAGGAAACCACAATATTCAAGAGCATGACGGTGCGCGAAAGCGTCGTGGTAGCGCAACACTTGCGCGCCAAAGCCTCGCTCGCAGGATATTTCTGGGGGTCAAAGACGGCGCAAGAAGATGTGTCCGCTTTCGGGAAATATGCCGACGAGTTGCTGGAGTTTCTGGGAATGTCCGAGATCAGCAATGAACAAGCAAGCAATCTGCCTCAGGGCAGCCTGCGTGCGCTGGGTATTGCGATTGGCCTCGCGACAGACCCCAAAGTGTTGCTTCTGGATGAGCCTTTCGCAGGTATGAACCATGATGAGACGATGAACATGGTTAATCTCGTACGCTCTGTCCGTGACGAACGTGGCGTGACAGTAATGCTCGTGGAACACGACATGCCCGCCGTCATGAATATCTCAGATCGGATCGTTGTGTTGAACTTTGGTGAAAAGATCGCCGAGGGTACGCCTTCTGAAATCCAAAACAATGAAAAAGTCATCGAGGCCTATCTTGGCAGTGTCGACGATGAGATTGGGATGTAAGCCATGACAGCCATGTTGGATTTCAAAGACGTCGAACTGTATTATGATCATGTCTATGCACTGAAGGGTGTCTCTCTCAGCGTGAACCAAGGTGAAACTGTTGCTCTGATCGGGGCAAATGGTGCAGGCAAGTCATCTATCTTGCGTGCTATCACCGGATTGACCAGGCCAAAAAGCGGTTCTGTGACATTCGACGGCGAGCGCGTGGACGGTACCGACCCGTCGGCTATCGTCAAACGCGGGATCGCCATGGTGCCGGAGGGGCGACGCGTGTTCCCATTCATGTCGGTCAAAGACAATCTGATGATGGGGGCCTTCACCCGCAGCGACAAAGCCGGCATCCAGAACACTCTGGACAGCATTCTGACGCGCTTTCCTCGCCTGAAAGAGCGTTACAGTCAGGCCGCTGGAACTCTGTCAGGTGGTGAACAACAGATGATGGTCATCGGACGCGCGCTGATGGCCAAACCCAAGCTGTTGCTGCTGGACGAGCCCAGTCTCGGCATCGCCCCAAAACTGGTACAGGACATTGCCCGCTCTATCGTTGCGATCAATCGCGACGAAGGTGTCTCGGTGCTGCTGGTCGAGCAAAACTCACGCATGGCGCTGAGTATTTCACACCGTGCCTATGCCATGGCGACCGGGAACGTAGTCATCGAAGGCAACTCCAAGGAGCTACTTCACGATGACCGGATCAAGGCTGCCTACCTTGGCGGCGAGGTGTGATTTGACATGAAAATTCTGGTGATAAACCCGAACACAACCAGTTCCATGACTGACAAGATAGCGATTGCCGCGAGGGCTGTTGCCCGCCCAGACACAGAAATTGTAGCCACAAATTCGCAAGATGGACCTGCCAGTATTCAGGGCTTTTTGGACGTAGCCACTTGCATCCCCGGCCTGCTGGCTGAGGTTGCGCGTCACCCAGATGTTGATGCCATTGTCGTCGCCTGTTTCGATGACACTGGCGTCGACGCGGTACGAACGCTGGTCAAGGTGCCTGTCTTGGGCATCGGTGAAGCCGCTTATCACGCCGCTAGTATGATCGCCAACAAGTTCAGCGTCATAACAACGCTCTCACGCTCGGTGCCAGGTCTGGAAAACAACCTAATGCGCTATGGGCTTGCCCAAAAATGCGCGCGGGTTCGCGCAACTGACATTCCCGTCTTAAAACTGGAAGAGGGCGATCCGGCAACATTGTTCAAAATCAGATCGGAAATCCGCGAGTCAATCGAACACGACAATTCAGAAGCAATCGTTCTGGGGTGTGCCGGGATGGCGGATCTTATGGCGCAGCTCAGTGAGGAATTCGGACTTCCGATTATCGATGGTGTTGCAGCAGGTGTTACCTTTGCTGAGGCGCTCGTGAACAATCGGTTGGGTACTTCAAAAATTGGAGCGTACTCGGCCGATTGATTGAGCGCGTGGCAACATCCCTCTGCACCCAGATGCTAATAGACTTGGAAAATGATTGGTCCTGAGTGCGCCATAGCTGCCCTTGGCGCAGCCGCAGCGAATTTACCCTTTGTCCTGCTCAGCAGCCGTTCCTGTGAACCGCAGAGAAGGTCTACTTTCCGCCCTTTGTGCTCGATGTACCGCGTCATGCTGCAACCAGCACGAATGCCGTAGAAGGGCTGCCTGCAGCCATCCAGGCATGGCGCGGCGAACGACTGTTTCGAGCCCGACACGGCCGTTGCTATTTCTCGCTCCGCGCTTTCGCAACATGGAGTTCGCTGCACTTGCCCATTGCTCGGCGCTGCACTGCGGCGGCAAAGCCTGCCATTCGCTCGTCGCCTGCCGAAGACCAAGACGGCAGGGATCAAGTCGCCAGGCGAATTCAGCGTTTGAAGTCAGACCTCCCAGAACCGCTTTTGGCTCTCTTCAGGCACAGGGGAGACGCCGCTGGTGATGGCAGTTGTTCGCTGCAGCGCAGCTGTACAAAGGTGTGGCCATGATAAGCTGATTTGCTTGGCTGGGAGATCCGGCACTTGCTACTTTGAGCAAAGCGCTGCGATTAGAATAGGGCGACCCGTTTGAGACCGCCTTCCTTGATCTCGTCAAGCCAATTGAAGTTGGTTGGCACAAAGTAAGGCGAACAGCAACAGCGCAGCAGACACCGCACAAGCCGCTGTGCGAACCGAATTCCAGAAGGTCCAGCGGGGTAGATATGTGCCTTCCCAGTAGGCCCGTGTTGCGTCGATCTGGGCATCCATCTCGGCTAAGGCTTCATTCATCGGCACGTTGAAGAAAATGGTCACGCCGAAACACCCGACAAAGTAGATGACCCCAGCGAGCAACATCAGCGTGCCAGGCTGACCGCCCAGAACCCAACCACCGTAACCAGCTATGAAAAGGGAGACCGGCGCGAGGCCGAGAAAGAGCGTCATAAAGATCCAGCGGAACACCTCTCGGTTGATGGATTGCATGGCTTCGACACCGCCGGCACCGCCGGTGAGGGCGAGCGACCGCATCACAAAGTCAGAAAACGCAAGAAAGACGCCGCCGACGAGGGCATATGCGAGGATGGTGAAATGGATCAGGAAAAAAAACGTGGTGGACATGTCATTTGCTCCATTTTTCTGCAGGAGGCAGGTGATCTGCGTCACCCACCTCCCGGTGTGTGTGGGTTAGGCGGCGCTTGGCCAAGCGCTTGCTCTCATGGCGGTTTGGGCGAATTCCGCGAAGTCGCGCGGTTTGCGCCCTAGGGCCCGTTCGACCCCATCCGCCGTATGGGCGTTGCGCCCATCCAGCGTTTCGCGGGCGATCGCTGTGAACACGTCGGCCACGAATGTGTCGCCCGAGGCTGCGACATTGGCGTGGAAGTCCTCAAACGTGACGAGCAGATGCTGGATGGGGCGCCCCAATGTTGCGGTCAGGACATCGGCCATCTCTGCGAAGGTCATGAGGCGTGGGCCGGTGACTTCGTACCGTTCGCCCAAGTGTCCGTCTTCGGTCAACGCGGCAACAACCACGTCTGCGATATCGTCGATGTCGATGATCGGCTCTGCGATATCGCCGCCGGGCATGGGAAGAACACCGCCCAGAATTCGGTCGCGCAGGTAGCCTTCTGAAAAGTTCTGCGCAAACCAGGCGGACCGCACGATGGTAAAGCCAAGGCCGGAGTTGCGGATCACGTCTTCACCCATGCTTGCGAAGTGTTCCCCCCGGCCGGACAAGAGCACGGCGTGCTGTAGGCCGCTGTCGAGGGCGACCTGCGCAAAAGCCTCCAGCTTTTCGATAGCGCCGGGGAAGGCCAGATCAGGGAAATAGGTGACATAGGCCTTGGAGACACCGGTCAGGATTGGGGCCCAGGTGCTTTGATCTTCCCAATCAAATGGGGTTTCAGACTGCCGTGCGCCGCGCCGGACTGCAACACCTTTGGCTTCGAGTTTTGTTGCGACGCGCGATCCGGTTTTGCCAGTGGCACCGATGACGAGGATAGGTTCGCTGAACATAGTTTTCTCCTATGGTGAACCGTGGGCCCACCCTGATTTCTTGATTGCTAAAGTGCTGGTGTGGTGGCTGCGGCCTTCAAAGAAACGGGGCCGCCGCCCATCCCATCGCGATCAAACAGAACAGCGATGTGAAGTAGATGAGGTGGAATTGGATCTGCTTGCCCCGGTGCGGATACCTGCTACGGGACGCATAGGGAGAGCGATACATGGCTACGCACTCTCACGGACTTGGCCGACCAAGATCGACCAATCCATGCCCAAAGCACCATAGACTTCGCCTGCCTGATTGCTGGCGTTGTCTGCGAGGATTTCGATCATCAGGCTTGCGCCATCGGCCACCACCACGCCCGCCTGGGTCAGGCGCACAAGGGCGGTTTCGCGTTTGGTCATGTTGAAAGTGCCACTGGCATCAACGGCGACGTAAGCCTCGAACCCTTCGCGTACGGCGCGCATCGCGGGAAAGGCGGCACAGACTTCGAGGGAAAGGCCCGCAAAGATTAGCTTGCTGCGTTTGGTCGCGCGAATGGCCTCTTCCACACGCGGATCATCCCATGCGTTGACCGTTGTCCGGTCGATAAAGGTCTGATCGGGCAAGGCCTCTTGCAATTCGGGAATGGCAGGACCCCAAAGCGTCTGGGACGAGGTGGTGGTTGTTACAATCGGCAAGCCAAGCGCCTTTGCGGCTTTGGCAAGGCCTACGATGTTGTGTTTGAGGTCTGCGATGGAATAGTCGCGTATCCCAGTCATCAGCCCGACCTGATTGTCGACAAACACGACGGCGGCGTTATCACGGGTGAGCGGTTCGGGGTTGTATGCTTCGGTCATGAGTTTCCCTTTCTGGATAGGTCTTCAGTGGAGTAGATTTCAGTCAATGGATCCGAGGCGACCGGTACGATAGGCCGCCTCGACTGCGTCAAGCTCTTCTGCAGTGCCCATGACGTAGGGGCCGCGTTGGACAAAGGCTTGGCGAAGGGGTTGGCCCCGGAACAGGACGACATGGGCGCCCTCTTCCGAAGAAAATGAGATGTTGGTGGCATCAGCGAAGGCGATAGCCTTGCCGGGCAGCAGGTCGGCGGAGCCTGTGTTCCAGGTCACGCGGGACGCGCCTTTGATGGCGAGGATCCAGGCGTGGTGGTCCTTTTGGCCGTTGTGTGTGAACTGGCCACCGGCCTTTATGTCGATATCAAGCAGCGTCAGCGGGTTATCCGGTGCAATCGCCCCGCGAGCGCCGCCCGCTTCTCCAAGGACCAGCCGCGCCGTGGCCCGATCGCCCGCAAGCTTTGGGATGTCCGCTGCTGCTACGTGAAAGGCGGATGGTTCGTCATGCCTGTGCGCTGCCGCCAGATTGACGAAGACCTGAAGCGCATGGGTTTTGGCGCCGGGGCGGGTCTCTTCGTTGTGAAGCGCCCCGCGCGCTGCCTTGAACCAATACAGATCACCGGGCGCCAGATCCAGATCATTGCCAAGCGAATCGCGGTTGTGAAACGCGCCTTCACTGTCCTCGAACATGACCGTCACGGCAGACAGCCCGGCATGGGCATGTGTTCCGAAGGTGGGCTGCGTCATGGTGAAGTGATCGACCATGATCAGGGGGTCCATCAGGCCCCGGAACTCTGCATGCTGGTAGCTTTGTGCTTCAAAACCGTCACCGATTGAAAGCGGGCGGCCGCAGCTTTGGGCATGTGTTTCGCAGGGGGCGCCTGCGAGCTTGTCGATATGTTGCGTGGTCATGTCAGTCTCTCGCTTTTGTTGCATTGAGAATATTGGCGAGACGATGGATCGAAAATCGGGTAAAATCAGAACATATCGTTCCATTGGTGGAACGAAGAGGGCTTGCGATGGACCTAAATGATGCGTTCTACTTTGTTCAGGTCGTTGAAAATGGGGGCTTTTCTGCAGCCGCGCGATCCCTGAACATTCCCAAGTCGCGGCTCAGCCGCCGTGTCAGGCAGCTTGAAGACGACCTTGGCGTACGCCTGCTGCAGCGCACATCGCGGGTTGTGACCACCACTGAGATCGGCAGGGAATACTACCGTCACGCTCAAGAGGCCCTCGCTCGTTTCGAGATGGCGGAAACCGCAGTGCGGCGTAAAACCAATACGATTGCGGGAAATGTGACTGTGTCTTGCTCTGTGGGGATGGCGCAGTTCGGCCTCGATCAGATCCTTCCGCAGTTCCTGCAAGACAATCCTGGGGTCACCGTCGTGCAACGGACGTCAAACCAGATGGAAGACCTGATCAAGGATGGGATCGACGTGGCGATCCGGGGGCATATGGACACATTGCCAGACTCAAGTTTGATCCAGGTCAGGCTTGCCCGGGTCGAATGGCACCTGTTCGGGTCACAAGACTATCTCGACGCGTTGGGAGCGGTGCATGACCCCGCAGCGTTGGCGAACCACCCCGCCATGGTTCTTGGCCGCCCCCGAGACACGCATCAGTGGCTGCTGACGGACGAAACAGGGCAAACGGCTTCGGTGCCGTGTACAGTGCGGCTCGCGAGTGACGATATGTCGACGCTCAAGAATGCAGCAGCGACGTCATTGGGACTTGTCGCTTTGCCATCTTATGTCTGCAGACCAGAGGTCGAGGCGGGAACCCTGGTGCGCGTCTTGCCGGACTGGACCGCAGGCACCCCGCAGATCAGCCTCCTCATGCCGTCAAAGCGAGGAATGCTACCGGCGGTGGAGACGTTTCTGGACTTCCTTAAACAAGACCTGCCCGCCGCGCTGTCAAACATTGTCGCTAACCCCGAATGACCGAAACTATGATTTGCGCCGCGCAGCAGCAATAGATGTGCCGCAGAAACAAAGTGATGCTGCGTCAGCGAAGCGAAGAAAACCAAGGTCAGCATTGTCCGCAATGCTGACGTGGTCTTCCCCCACTGAAGTGGTCCTCCGCTATGTTTAGGAAAACGGAGGAAACACATGGCCAACAAGCGACCAAAGCCTGAGGAGATTGTCACGAAGTTGCGGCAGGTTGAGGTTCTGACGGGGCA
>NZ_ONZG01000022.1 GCF_900302455.1 Falsiruegeria mediterranea M17 | reverse complement strand
TGTCGAAGGGTGGTTGAAAGCGCTCAAAGAGGACAAGCGGGCGATTTTTCGTGCGGCATCTGAAGCGCAGAAAGCTGCCGACTTTGCTTTGCAAGCAGCAGGTCAAAGCAAGGAGGTGGCAGCATGATCCCTGATTATCACAGCGATGACTTTGCGACCGCACGTCTAGAGGACACAGTGAGCATTCGGAGCGCGGCCCGTGAGGCCCGCGCAACGCTTTACGCGGTGTTGAACCGGCTGGAGCTGAACGATCTGGAGGGCGAGGAGCAGCCCTATATCGACGATTGCCTTGGGGCTCTCGCAATTCTTGAGGAAGCGTTGCGATGACCTTGGCAGGCATCAAGGCAGCAGTGGACGCGGGCAACCGCGTTCATTGGGTCAACAGCGGGTATGTGGTGACGCGTGATGACCTCGGGCAATACCTCATCACTTTCACGCGAAACGGGTCGGCTATCGGTTTGACCAGTTGGGATGGCACCCGCCTGAACGGCAAGCCTGACGAATTTTTCATCGGGGAAAACGCCGAGGTTTGCCATGAAGTATTCTGACATCAGGCAGGCGGCCCGTGAGGGCCGCGCCAGCGTGCATCTTCATGGGTTTTGCAATCTGCCCGATGGCGGGCAGGAGTATTGTGACGATCTGGTGCTGATCGATGGCTGGGCGATTTATGTCCGAGTTGAGACCCCGGACGACCCGCAACAGCCCTTTGATCTACACGAGCTGCCCGATCATCAAACCTATGCCAGCGCCGAAGGCGCGGCCCGCGCAATAGCGCTGCAATTGCTTGGCGAAGCTGAGGCGTGGAACCACGACTAGTGGTGCCATGCCTTGCGCATGTGGCCGTGCTTTGCCCGGCGGTCGCAGCCGATGGCTGCTCCAAACGGAATACAGGCAGTTGATGCAATATTATAATATTGAATCAATTATGGCGAAGTGCCATAACGGAGCTGCCTGTATGATGCTGGCAAGAAATAGGGGTGATTACTTCACATGGTCCGACCGCGCGCACCACGGCACAAACGACTGACGCAAACCCAGCGTTTTGCCATTGTGCGCAAGCGTGCTGAGGGCATCCCGGTCGAGGATTTGGCCCGTGATTTTGGCGTCACGACCCGCAGCATCTTCTACACATTGAAGGCTGACCAAAGCCGCAAACTTGACGGGCGCGTGCGGTCTGAATTGGTAAATGTCCGGCTCACCCCGAAAGAGCTCTTGGGCTTTGATGCGGCTCTCGCGCGGCATGACATCGCCAGCCGTGCGGAGGGGCTGCGGAGGCTCATCTATGCATCGAATGACCTGTTTGTTCCCGATGACGAGTTGGCCGAACAGATGCAGGGATTGTCGGCCTCGCTCAATCGCATCGGTAACAACATCAACCAGATTGCACAGCGCCTGAACGAGGCGAAGCGCCAGGGCAAAACGCCACCCTATGGCAATTCTGCACATGGCCAGGTTCGTGCCTTGGCGGGATTGATCTTCAATATTGCGGACCAGGTTCAGGACATGGCGCAGCGTCGCCGCAGCGCTCTGTCTGGAGAGGTTGCCCGCGTTCTGGGAGGCTTTGCCGATGGCACGGAATAGTGCTGTTGTCGCAGCCCAAGATGCCTTCTTCGATCGCGACTGGAGCCGCATTCGCGGAAGTGCGCCGCGTCAGCGTCAAAAGCAGATGGCGCGCGCTGCCATGGGGCATTCGCCCGCGATCTTCAAAGGCATCCGCGACGGCGGGACGCACAGCAAAGCGCAGCTGCGCAACCAGCTGGAATATCTCACGACGAAGTCGAGTTTCATCATCGATAGTCGTGGCACCTATGACGGCCAAAGCGTGCTGTCAGCCAAAGAAATCGATCAGGTCAAACGTCGGTTTTCGGCGCAGTGGAACGAGGGGTTTCATCCAAAGCTGGGGCATACCTCGCACCTCTTGATGGCTTTTCCGATTGGTACGCGTGGCGCTGACGTGGCCGATATCACCCGAGAAATTTGCGAGCGGTTCTTTCAAGGCGAAGGCAGCCATTTCGATTATATCGTGGCCGTGCACGAGGACCGTGATCACCCGCACGCGCATATCGTTTTGAACCGGCGCAGCAAGGACGGCCAGTTCTTCTTTCTTAAGCAGGGGCACCACTTCAACTACGACAGTTTTCGCGAGGCAATGGTGGAAGTGTCTGACCGGTATGGGCTGCGGCTTGAGGCGACCCGCAAGGTCGAGCGTGGGATCACGACGACAAGCCCAAACGATGTTGAACATCGCGGCGCGAAAGCAACTGGGCAGGCGTTGAGCGAACGGGAGCGCGTAGGACCAGAGCTTGACCGCGTTCTGGCGGAGGTGGCGAAGAACGCGCGGCTTTATCGCGGCCTAGCGGCAGAGGCCACGCGCGAGAACCAACTTGATATTGCGGCAGCCCTGGAAAAGGCCGCGACGCTTTTGGCGCAGGGAAAACCAATTGAAGCAGATGGAAAGGTATATGGCATGGCTGAAGAACAGCGTTCGTTTGATGAGGTCGTGGATGCTTTCCATGACAAGATTGGCCAGGCCGAGCGTGTTGTCGCCGAGGCCCCAGTCGAGCGCCGTGCCGAGCTCGAACACGGGCTGAACGACATCTATCGCTCCTTGTCGCATCTCAGCCCGATTGGCACGCAGTCTCACACATTGCTGGAGGATGCTTCAAAGAGCGGGATTTATTCTGCTGCCAACATTCGGGCCGAGGTTGGAGACCTATTGCAGGATCCAGATCTGGCTGAGCGTGTCGAGTTCGCTTTGAAAGGTACTGGCATCAGTGTGCAAGAGGTGACCCGCCGCATTGAAATCGGCGCGGGCAACGCTGCTTTGGAGCGGCATTGGCTTGGGCAGGATCTGAAGGCAATCGCAGGCGACGAGGGCTTTGACCTGTCGCGCACCGATGAGCTCGAAAAAGCGATCGACCGCCTTGATCAGATCCATACAGATCTGGGGCGCGTGTTGGCGGAGGAAAATGTCCTCAAAGACAGTGGGGTGGCACAGGACATGGAGCCCGTCGAACGGGAAATTATCAGCGATCGATTGCCGCCCATCACTTCGGAAGTCTTGGATCGGCAGAGGGAAGACCCAACCACGGATCCTTTCCGGAATGACTTGGAGCGCGAAACTTTGCGGGTCGAGTTGGAAGAACTGGTCGGCAAAGAACATGTCTCTGACCTCGCGGCAGGCGACGAGAGTCCGCTGGACGAGCATATGAGCGACCGTCTGGACCGGCTCTATGCGGCCAAGGCCTACCTTCAAAGCGATGCCGCCTTGGCGAATAGCGAAGCGATGGAACAAGTTCTTGATGAAATCGCCAATGAAGAGGTCAACGTTCAACGCGAGCGGCACGTTGATGCGGACGGGGAGAAAGGCGTGACACATGGGTAAGATCCGGATCGCGCTTGGCGTTTTCAGCTTTGCCTTGCTCGGCGCTGCTTTGGGCTATGTGCTGGCCTCGGCCTTTCTGACCTTCCACTGGTTCGGGGTTGGCGCGGATATCGATTTTTTGATGCTGGCACGCGGTTACGCGGCCCTTCGGACATCTCAGCCAGACGATATTCAGATCGTCCACCTGATCGTCGGGATCAGCACCGCTTCCGGTGTTCTTCTCAGCGCCGTATTGATGAACGACGCGCTGACCAAGTTCGGTGAAACCCATTGGCAGCATATGTCCGAGATGAAGCGGAATGGCTTTTTCGGCAAGACCGGTCACGGATTTGTCCTTGGCAAAATGGGCAAGCCCAAGAGCCGAAAGCCATTCGTCATGTCCAAGGTCTTCCCGCATGCCTTGATCGTGGCTCCGACAGGGCGCGGTAATCCGGCAGTCACCGCAAAGAGCATCGCCATCATCATCTGTGGTGGTCCGTCACCGGCGATTTCCAGCAAGGCCTCAACAACCATGTCAGCACCGCCCGTTTTTTGAAGCGCATCGGCCAAAGGCAGCATGCCAGCTACAAGGACAATGCTGCTCCAGTGAATCGAACGATACGCTCGATCAGCGGAAATAGTGCGACATAGCACTGCAGCAACAGCAGCCAGAATCACGGCCACGACCACCGGGACGACCCCCGACACGCTTAACGCGACCATGCCGGCCAAGATCAACAAGGACGTCAGGAATTTGTTAGGAACAAGCGGACGTTCCTCACGCTCCTTAGGGACCCGAAGCAGTACAAAATCATGGTTTCTGTCGAAAAAGGCATCAATCTCCTCTGTTGGCCCTGCGATCAGCAAACAATCCCCGATTTTGAGGCTGGTACCAAAAGGATCCGCCAAAGTTTCGCCGCCACGCAGAACGCCAATTACATCGACACCATATGTGTCACGGAAAGCGTATTCCTTTACGCTTTTACCAAGGATAGCCGCCTCTGGGTGCACCAGAATATCAGCCACGCCAACAGACTCCCGCCATTGGCCGGTGGCCTCGGTCACAGCTCCGAGATATTTAAATGAAGAAAGTTCTGAGACTTTGCCCAGTTCATCTCGCGTCCCAGAAATCAGGAGTTGGTCGCCAGGTAAAAGCTCCATTCCGGGGACAAAGGCATCCGATTGACTGTGCTGGTTCGAAGGGCGACTACGCGCGAGAACCCTGGCTTCACTGTCATGAAAAATCGCCTCAAGGTCGGCTCTTGGCTTCGAGACCACTTCGACAAGGTGGAATTGGTCCAGCAGAGCGTAGTCGTCCAGAAACTGCAGTGTGGATTGCCGGTTCTTGGCTCGCCCCATTGTCTGTTCACTGGCGTCGTGTGCAAACCCGGTTAGAAGCTTGCGACCAAAGGCCAAGAAGTAGATGATGGTGGACATCAAAACGACCAGCCCGATAGGGAAAAAGCTAAAAAAGCCGAGCGCTTCGTAACCGGCTTCTTGCAAGCTATCGCTGACAACAAGGTTGGGTGGCGTTGCGATCAACGTGAGCATCCCGCTAATCAATGCGGCATAAGACATTGGGAGCAAAAGCCGGGATTGTTGCAGTCCGGTGTCGGCCGCAATCCTCAAAATGACGGGAATGAAGATCGCGACCACGGCAGTAGAACTCATCACGCTGCCGAGTAATGCGGCTCCGAGTATCAACAATATGGTTAAGCGTGTTTCACTGCGCCCTCCATATCCCAAGATCAAGTTGCCAATGGTGTGCGCGATGCCGGTGCGTTCCAGCATTTCGCCGACAATGAGCAACCCAACAACCATTATGACAACTGGACTGCCAAAACCGGACAACGCCTCATCCGAGGTCAGCACACCAGACACAATCAGCGCGATTACAACTATGAGAGCAACCAGATCATATCGCACCCGATTGCTTGCCATCATTCCCCCGGCGACCGCGATCAGAACAAAGACAAATTCTGCGTCTCCCATCATGTCTGGGTTTTTTCCGAATTAGAACGTCAAATAGCTAAAGGTAGGGCTAGGTTACCGGATGGCACATTTCGAAGCTTGGTTGCTGCCGGCTATAGTATGTTGGCTATTGATGGCGCTCGATGACTTTACCACTTGTTTGAAAAGACAACCCCTGAGTGCCGGTTCCGCCGACCATCAGGGCGTTGGCCATTGGTTCAACGACCATCGACGGCGCCTCCCACCTGACCACGAAATTAGCGCCGGTTCCGCCAGTGTTTTCGCGAATGCCAATCACGTAGTCACTCGATTGAAAGCTGGATAGCGGGAAAGGCTCATCGACAAAATCGCGCAACAGAGTACCATCCTTGCTATAGTACCGAACGTCCGTCAGCTTGATCTTTTCCTGGGCATCGACGTTGTGAACAACCAAGGTTGCAGCCAAGGGCTGCCGCTCAGAATCGCTGACGGGGACTTGTGAAAAGGCCGGAACATAGATTGTGCCGCCTTTGGATAGGACAATTTGATTGTCCGCCTGAGCTGCAGCTGAGCCGGAGACAAGCATAATTAGGGCAAGCAGTTTTTGAAAGACTCTGGTCTCTTTAAGTCTTGGCATCATCCTGTCCATTTGCTCGTTTGTTTGGGTCATAGTGACATGACTTCAGGGGGTGTGAAAGTGCGACTATCAGAAATGCATGCCAGTCAAAGCGAGAGAGTTGCAGTGGGTTTTCTAATGGTGCGTACCAACTGCTGGCCCGCAATCTGTTCCATTACTCCAACTACAAGTTCAAAGTCAGGGTCGACACTCGGCACGGCTGTTTCAGGGCCCTCAAATTGAAGGCGTAAATCAGACGCATGAATTTGCTTTCTCAATGGCCTTGAGGTCTTTATGTTTTTTCGCAAGGCCAACATCTCGCGGCGGTTGAAGTAGTTCGTTACCTTGTACGTCCATCGGAACTCACTCAACACGCCAATCATTGTCTCTAAAGGAGCCTCAATATGCGTCGTAGGAAACCAATAAACGTCGCGGCCAGCTTGTCTATTGCCTGTGTTGCTCTGACTTCTGAGGCGATGGCTGGTGAATGCAATGCTGCGGACATCCCAGTTGTGCCCGATGTTAGGATCCTAACTGCGGAGACTGTGACTTCTCCCGCCCCTCATTGCCGTGTGGTTGGGGAACTTGGGACAGAGACAGGGTTTGAGCTCCTTTTGCCGGATGACTGGAATGGCAAGTTCGTCATGGGCGGTGGGGGTGGCTTCTCAGGCGATTTCAACAACGCAGCTTTGCGGATGGCAAATATCCTTACCGACGGCTGGGCGACCGTCACGACAGACACTGGGCACAAAGGCAACAACATTGTCGCTTCCTGGGCCCTTAATAATCTGGAGCGGCAGGTCAATTTCGGGTTTCAGGCGGTGCACCGGACGGCAGTCACCTCCAAAGCAATCATTGCAGAGTACTATGGGGACGATATCCAGAGAAATCTCTTCGTAGGATGTTCCCGCGGTGGTGGGCAAGCGATGATGGTAGCGCAACGTTCTCCAGAATTATTTGAGGGGATCTATGCCGGGGCGCCAGCCTATTATTGGACCAAGGAAATGGCCGGTCGCTGGACCTATGACGCTATGAACATGTTTCCCGACCCGACCCAAATCTCCGCTCCTGTCATTGATGGCGAGGCTCAGGCCCTGATTGGGAACGCGATTATGGCGAGGTGCGACACAATTGACGGGCTGAAGGATGGGATCCTGAACGACCCGCGGCAATGTGACTTTGAGGTCGCAAGCCTTCAATGCGGTGAGGTGGGCAGCAACCAATGCCTAACAGAAGATCAAGTTCGAGTGGCCGAAGATCTTTTTCGTGAGGTGGAATTTGGCGGTACATCCTGGCCAGGTATGCCGATGGGCGCTGAGCTGCCTGGCAACCCGCTCGGATGGTCGATGTGGACCACCGGAGGGTTTGTCGAAGGTAATGACCTCGACTTCCACCCAGGTGAAAGCGACGGTGATGCATTTGAAATGCCTCCCATTCCCAATGCCACTTGGGGGTTCGCAACGCAGATGATGAAGTACTTCTTCTACAGCGATCCCGAATGGAGCTATGAGGGGTATGATTTTGCTGATTTTGCTTTTCACGCTGCACGTCTGAGCACAACGCTTGATGCGAATAGTCCTGACCTTTCTGGGTTCCGGGCCAAAGGTGGCAAGCTCATCCTCGACAATGGGTGGATGGATGGATCACTGTCAGCTTTCGGAACCATCGATTACTATGAGGATGTCTTGAACTTTGACGCGACAGCGCACGAAGATGTGCGCTTGTTCATTCGGCCGGGGGTAACGCATTGCGCAAATGGTCCCGGCCCGGACGGCACCAACTACATCGCCGCATTGGAAGACTGGCTCGACTCGGGCGTTGCCCCAGATCAACTCCACGCCCCATTCGTGGATCCGCTCACACGCCAGGCGACCGGAGGGGGACGTATCATCTGCGCACATCCATCCATTGTCACCTACGACGGCAATGGCGATCCCAATGTCGCCGATAGCTTCTCATGCCATACTCCTGAATGACGTGACGGCTGCCCAAGCGCAGCCTCCGCGGCTTTGGTTCCCAACAACACGCCCCCTAAATAAGAGCAATAGATGGACCCGTTCAAAGAAAGACTGCTGACCTTGCGATCGCTTTTTGTTGCAATGGCTGCGGTTCAACTTGTCACCGCAGCCTCCGGCACGCTCGTTGCTCTCTATTTTGCCGAGACCGGCGCTTCACAAGAGGCAGCAGCACTTGCACCCGCATTTTATTCGCTTGGGTTTCTCTTAGGCTGTTTTTACATCGCAGGCTGGCTGAGCGCGATTGGACATGTCAGGGCGTTTGCGGCAGGTGCGGCAATCTGCATCGCCTCGACGCTTGCCTTCCGCATTGATCACGACCGAGCCTTGATCGTCACGCACCAGCGCTAGGCGAGAGTTGCTACCCGTGCCGAGCAAAACGCTGAGCTCTTTGTTAGTGAGCCCCAGCATCGCGTAATCACTGGTCGAGGCGCGGATGTTTGGAAGCAATAGCTGCGTCGGCACAGCCTCGACAATCGTCTTGCCGGTGCGGGTTTTCTCGAGTTGGCTTGCGTATTGGGTCATCATCACGACGACCGCGTTCTGTTTGCGCGCCGTGACCAGCCAGTTGCTCAGCCGGTCTGCGAAATACGGGTTATCCAGCGCTTTCCAAGCTTCATCGATGATGATCAGCGTCGGCTTGCGATCTTCGATCACGCGTTCCACCCGCCGAAACAGGTAAGAGAGGACCGCCATGCGCTCTTTCTCGCTTTCGCTGTCGAGAATGCCGGTCAGGTCGAACCCGACGACATCACCATCGAGCGAGAAGGTATCCTCAGAGCTTTGCCCGAAAATCCAACCGTAGCGGCCATCAGCGGTCCATTCCTGAATCCGCTCGAACAGATCCCCTTCATCAGCCCCCGCCACAAAGAGCGAGGCCAGATCCTGCCAGTTGCGAAGGGCGGCATCGCTCGCCCCGGCGTTCTGGCGCACCACCTCCTGAATGCGGTTGATCTGAAACGGGCTCAGAGGCTTGTCGGCGCGATGCAGTAGCGTGGCCAGCCAATCAGACAGCCAGGCTTGCCCGCGCCCATCGATTTCCGTGCACAGCGGGTTCAGGCCGGTCGATTCACCTGCCTTGATGGCACTGTATCGCCCCGCATTGGCCCGCACGGCCATTTCCATACCCGCACGATAGTCGAAGACAAAGACGCGCGCGTCGCAGCGACGCGCTTGGGTCATGAGGAAGGCCGACAGCACCGATTTGCCTGAGCCAGGACGGCCGAGGATCAAGGTGTGCCCGCCTGTCGGTTCTTTGTCCGGCTGACCCGTCTCATGATAGTTGAACAGGAAGCCCGAGCGTTCAGGCGTCGGGAAGAGGGAGATTGGTTTGCCCCAGGGCACATGATGGCCAGCCTTTCCAAGTTGACCGCGATGAAGCGCCGCGAGATCGGCAAAGTTTGTGTTGGTGATGGCGGCCTTGCGGCTGCGCATCTGTCCGTTTCCCGGATGCTGCGCGAAATAGTGAGTTCGCGCAGCGAAGCTTTCGTTCACCAGGTTTACGCCTTCACTGGCCGCGATGTTGCGTACTTCGGCGGCGATTGCTTCCAGCTTTTCCTCGGTCTCGGCGAAAACCGTGACGGTCATGTGATGATCGCCAAAGCTGAGGCGCTTGGATTCCAGATCGTCCAGCGCGTCGACCAGTTCTTCAGCAAGAGAAATCGCGCCGTCATCGCTGGCCTTCATCAGGCGCTGTTGGCGTTTGATCCGGCTGGCCATGATGTTGCTGTTGATCGGCGTGAAGGAGTGCGTGACCACCATGCCGACGGGCAGGTTCAGCTCATCGAACATGGTGCAGTTGGTTTTGGCCGGATAGGTCTTGATAGCAAAGCTGGTACCAAACCGCTTGCCCGTCGTCCCATCGTCGAGCGCAAAACCTCGCCCCTGAAACGTGACGCGGGTGTTTGCCACATCCTCGGCAATGATGCCAAAGCGGGATTTTGCGAAGAGCGGTCGCTCTTGGCCGATGTTGAGCGCCCCGAGGAAACCAAACAGTTCGCCGCTTTTGGCCCCAAGAAGACGCGGGTTCATCTCGGCAAAGGACGATCGCAGAAACCCGACGACTTCCTCGAGTTTGCGCAACTGCTTGGCTGTCTGGTCTTTCAGCTGTGCGATCGAATCCGCGCGTTTCAGGTGCAGCCTTGCGCGCAGGGGAGGACGTTTCAAAACCGTGAGTGTGAGCGTTTTGTCCCGCAGGCCCGCCCGCGCCATCGCCGTTTGCCAGCGGGTATCCAGTTCTTGCGCAAACCCTTCCTCGCGAACCGGCGGCAAGGCAGTCTCAATCGCTTTTGAAACCTTGTGCACATAGAAACTGTACTCCGGCCCGATCTGCGCGATGATCGCCGCAAAGAGCGCGCGGATCTTCTCCAAATGCGCGTCCTCGCTGGTCATGCTGTTGACGCCGTCAAGGCGGATGCACTGGAAAAGGGCATTGCCGCGCGTGCGGATCGTCACGTCATTCACGAGGCTGACATAGGGCAGCATGCTGGCCATCGGCCGCTCTTTGCGCGCCCATTCTGGCAGCATGGCAAGATCATCCGAAGGATCACGGAGCATAGCTGTCCCCCGAATGGATCTTGCGGTTCGGCGTAGGGGGCGTTTCCTGCAAAGCGGTGACCATCACTTCAAGAAAGGCCGGATCCCAATCCGCCGCTTTCCACAGCGCAGGATAGGCCACGGCTGCGATGATGATCACCGGCCAGCTCTGAACCCAGAGAAACAGCAACACAAAGGGGCCTGTGATTGTGTCGACGATGCCTTGTAGAAGATTCTGCACCGGCGAGAGGTCGATACTTTGCGCGAGTGCGGGATTGGCAATCATCAAACTGGCCAGAGCCAGCGAAAGGATCATGCGGATTTGTGTGTGCATCATGAGGCTCCAGTCAGTCGATCACGCACGGCCATGACACGGCGCACGTGATTTTGGGTTTCTTGGTAGGGAGGAATGCCGCCGTAGCGCGTGACCGCGTTAGGCCCCGCGTTGTAAGCTGCAAGTGCAAGTTCTGGCGTGCCAAATTGGGCAAGCATCATCAGAAGGTAACGGGCAGAGCCGTCCAGGTTGGCCTGCCAGTTATGGGGATCGACACCAAGCTGCACAGCTGTCGCAGGCATCAACTGCCCGAGGCCAATCGCACCTGCGGAACTGCGCGCATTCGGGCGATAGGCGCTTTCGATCTCGATATTGGCTTGGAAAAGCGCGCGCCAGTCAGACACAGATAGACCGGCGCGGCGTAGGGCAGGGTGTCCGCCATAGCGATGCGCGGTACTTTCAAGGGCTTCGAGGATTTCGGGACGGGGGATCGCGCGGGCGGATGCACGTGGCGGAGCTTCAGGCTCAGGAGCTGAAAACACAATCAGTTCTGGTGGGTTCGCGCCAATCCCGTCGATATAGCTTTGCGCGAAACCGGATTGTGGTGCTTTTGTCTCCAACTGGCCATCGGTGCGCATGGAGAGCACGAAGCCTTCAGAGTAAGCTGGCGCAGCGAGAAGCGAAGTACCAAATGCAAGTAGCTTAGTCGACGTCGTCCAGCTGATGCGAGGCGACTTTGCCCTCAAACATCGGGATAGAAATGATCGAAACGCCCAGCCCTGCAAGGAAGCTCGATAAGCCGTTGATTGTCTTGAATTCCCTGGCAGTCATGTTGTTGCGCGCGGTGACGAGCAGGCGGCGCGTCTCGCCATCTGACGAGACGCAATGCACGGTCCAAACTCCGGACCACTGAGCACCTGTACGTTTGGGCGTAACCCGACACACAACATCCGCCGAATGACCCTCGGCAAGCAGCGTGCGCAGCCCGTCTTCACTGACAACATTAGGGGCGTCTTGCATCAAATTCATAGGATCGAGCCTTGCAGAATTGTGCATTAGCCCGGCAGTCCCTCATGGACTACCGAACCGATACAATATTATAATCTTGCAATCAATAGGTGCAATTTGAGTTATTGCGCCCTTCATGCGTTGAAACAAATTTACTGCAACGGAGTGGCTTAGCCAAGATAATATGGCGCTTTTGAAACAAACGTGGGCGGTTATGGTCCTTCTAAGCTGGGGATCTGCTTCGGCCGCGGGCAGTTGCCTGCCGCCTGTGCAGCCCTGGATGCCGACTAATGCGGATGACGTGCAGGAATATGCTGACCTGTTGAGGCGCGATGCGGAGACGTATTTTGCCGATGTCGAGCGGTACTTCCGTTGTCTAGATCAGCAGCGGCGTGAGGTCTTCGAGCAGGCGCGCGAGATCAGCGAAGAGTACGCGCGCGTTTTGGAGCTTGTGGACGGCGTGAGGAAATAACGCCCGTCCTCACGTGGAGAAAGCTGCCGTTCAATAAGGCGGCGGCGAAGGTCGCCAGTGCGGACTTTCCGGACTTGTGCAGGCGCAGCTACTGCTCGCGCAGCATTGCTTTGCATATGCAGCGAGCTCTACGCCGCAACGTAGCCCAAGGCGCAGAAGCGACCGTTGCCGGTCGGTTTCGACGGCCTCATCCAAACAACACTTTCGACGCATAGCGCGTGAATGGGCGAGACGCGGACAAGTCAATCATCCTTGTTAAAGACAGGCTCCCGTTTTTCGAGAAACGCCAGCATGCCCTCTTGGGAATCTGCTGTGTTACGCGTGAGCAGCACCGCTGCCCGTTCATCAAGAATTGACTGCTGCAAGCTTTTCGCCTCAAAGCCAACGATGGTGTCGAGCACGCCTTTCACAGCAAGACGCGGCTGCTTTGCAAGTTCCTCTCCTAGAGCCTGTGCCCGTGCCTTGATCTCGGTGACCGGGCAAGTATCCATGACCAACCCAAACTTCAGGGCTTCTTCTCCGGAAATTTTTCGTCCCCGAAGGATCATATCGAGCGCAACATCGCGGCCAACCACCCTCGGCAGGCGGCCAGAGCCGCCCCAAGCGGGGACCGTGCCGAGATCCATCTCCGGCAAGCCGATCTGAGCGCCCGCATCCGCAGCGAGCCGGAAATGACAGGCCAGCGGTAGTTCAAGCCCGCCCCCCAAACAATAACCAAACAATGTTGCTATGCTGGGTTTGCCCAGGTTCTCGATGAGATCGAGGACCCGCAGGCGTTGGTCCAGAACCGCCTCCAATGATCCCTTGCGTTCGATGCCCTCGGGAATCTGCTTCAGATTCATGCCAACCGAAAAGTGGTCTTCGCCCTCTGATGTAAACACAAGCGCGCGAACAGAGTTGTCAGCGCCCAGTTCCGGGACCAGACGCTCAAGCTCGTCCATGTATTCAAGGGTCATGCGGTTATAGGGCGCATCATTGTTGGACAATGTGGCGACATGGTTTTTTATGTTCAGTAATACAGCGCTCAATGTCGTTTCCTAGTCGTTTTCCTTGCGGGACAGTGCCGGCTTCAAGCAAGCAGCCAAAGCCTGTCCTGGCCCCAAAATACGGTATCGCCGTAGCGGAAACTGGGCACGCCCCAAAGGCCCAGTGCGGTCAGGGCGCGGCGGTTTTCTTCGACTTCCGCGCGCCAGTTGTCGCTTTGAAGGTGTGGTTTTGCCTTGTCCCAATCCAGCCCGGCCCGTTCGACAATCCGGGCAAGGCCGCGGTTTGTTTTGGCGTCGATCCCGTCGGCCCAGACGCCACGCAGAAAGCTTGAGGCATAATCGTCCAGTCGCCCGGCCTCGCGTGCGTATCCGATCAGCGCATAGCCGCGCTCGACCGCCTTTCCAAGCGGGTCACAGACATGGCCAAACGGGATACCCAGCCGTCGGGCTTCGCGGGCGACGTCATGCAGGATGTAGAACTGTTTTGCCTGAGGTACGGCCAAGCCGCGCATGACCATTGGCAGGACCGGGCGGAAGCGGAGTTCGGCGCCACGGGCCCGGGCAAATTCGCGGGCACGGTCAAAGGCGAGATAGGAATAGGGGCTGCGAAAAGAGGCGAAAAGTTCGATCACCGTGCCCGGCGGGGCAGGGGACGTCGCATCGGGCGAGAGCGGGGCGTATATTGGATCTGCTAGCGCGTCCGGTTTGGCCACGCCTTGCCCGCGCAATCGGGCTTCCAGGTAATGCAACCGGTCAATGCCCCAGTACCATTCGCCGCCATAGTGGAATGTTGCACCAAGATAGTGCCCCAGCTGTTCCAGCCGCGCGTCGCCTTGTGCCATCTCTGTGGCCGGTTTGGTCACAGGGGCGTCCGGCAAAGCCTCGCCTCGCCATAAGGCGGTGCCGACGGCGATCGCGGTCTGAGCGAAATCGGGCCGAGGCAAGGCAGCGGCCACAAGGGCGCGGGCATGGTCCAGCCTTTCGGTTGTTGGCGGGGTCGTCGTGGCGGGAAGGGCAAGCCCTGCCTTTGCAGCCAGCCGCGCGGCATCCAGCCGTGCATAACTTTCCAGCGCCGTCCGGTCCGGTGCGGCCCAGTCTGGCGGCGCGGAGATCAGGTGGGGGCGAAGCTCGATCTCATAACGATCCTGAAACCGGCGCAGGACCTGTGCCGTGAGATGAGAGTATGGATCAGAGACGTCATGGAAATAGTCGACGACATGCGCTGCACCTCGGCGCAGGCGCAGGCGCTGTCGCTCGAAAGCGGCCCGCTTTCGCAATTGCCGTGGTTCGCTCGTGATATGGGCAATGATGCGCGATTTGATCAGGCTGTCAAAGGACATGAATACCTATCTTTCCAGGTCCGACCCGGCGCATGGTTTCCAGGATTCAGGAATTCACCTTTTGCAGGCACGCCACGGCCTGTTTGGCTTTGCCCCTGACCCCGAAAAAGGCAACTTCGTCTTTGGACACCATGTCCTTGACGGTTGATTTGATCCGCGCCTCGTTGCCTGATGTGTCGCCAACCACGATTTTCGGTTTGACCCTGTTGTAGATCAACTTGCTGTCGCCGGATAGCCCGGCAGCGCAGGCATCGGCCTCGTTCCATCCGGCCTGTGCGCCTGTTGCGCTGATTGCTAACGCGAATGCGAAGATTGTGACTGTTTTCATCGGTAACCTCCTGTCGATGTGAAGCGCGCCGTTAAGTATTGGTCTTTCGGCGACCTTCCGTCTCTTGCGAAATGCCTAAAGTAATGTCATTATATATGTCAATAAAATGTTTAAGGGCGTTACAATCAAAGCCCTCAACCGGACTGGCGCGATCGTTTTTCTAAGTGCTGGCATTTTGGAAGCCATTCAAATAGGGTGTTGGGAATGGTTGACCTGAAAGGAATGCAACAGTGGCAGTCAAGGCAGAACCCGTTGCAAAAAAAGAAAAAACAGACGGTCGCAAGCAGCGCAGTGCGCGCAGCCGGGACAAGATCAAGACATCGATCCTCACCCTGATCCGTGCCGGAAACTATGCCCCGCGGGCCATTGATATCTCGGAACATTCGGGCCTGAGCATGCGCACGGTGTTTCGCCATATCGATGACATGGAAAGCCTGCTGCGCGAAATCGCGGGCGATATGCAGAAAGAATTGCTGCCGCGGTTCCTGCAGCCTTACACGGCAACCGACTGGCGGGGTCAGCTGGACGAGAATATCGCGCGCCGCGTCGCGGTCTGGGAAGACATCCTGCCGGTCCGCCTGTCTGCATCGTTGTGCCGCTTCCAGTCGAAATTCCTGCTAGAAGAATACCAACAGGTTCTTGAACTTGAGGGCGCTTCCCTGAGGGCGGTGTTGCCGGAGAACATTACCGCGGATGAGGCGTGTTTCAATTCTCTGAATGAAGTGTTGGGGGTTGGTTGCTGGATCAACATGCGCATGGATCGTGGGCTGTCCGCTGATGCGGCGCAGGCGGTTGTGCGCCGCACTGTCGAAGCTTTGATCGCTAGCGCCGGATAGCGGGATGCGTTGGCGGGTTTCGGTGTCTGGCCTGATGGCTCTTGGTTTGGCGGCTGCGTCCATCTGGTGGCCGCACGGTGACGATCCATCACGGCACTGCGTTCTGGCTGACGATAGCATTGGCGGGTTCGTGCAGGTGCCGGGCGGCGGGTTCGTCAAGGGTGCCGACGCGATCTATCCCGAAGAAGGCGGACCGATCAAGCTGCATGTCTCGCCGTTCTCGTTGTCGGTCACCGAGGTGACGAATGACCAGTTCGCCGCTTTCGTGGCCGCCACTGGCTATGTCACCGAGGCCGAACAAAACGGCGGTTCGGTGGGGTTTATCGAGACCGAGACGCCTTCGGACCTTCTGTCCTGGTGGAAGCTGGACGAGGGCGCGACCTGGCGCACACCAGTCGGGGCGGGGTCGGATATTGCCGGGCTGGGCCGCCACCCGGTGGTGCATGTCAGCCTGACGGATGCGCGTGCCTATGCAGCCTGGGCCGAGGGGCGTTTGCCCAATGAGATTGAGTGGGAATATGCCGCGAGCCTTGGCCTCTTTGACCCCGGCGATCCGGAATCTGGTCTTCGCGGCCCCGATGGCGAGATCCGGGCCAACACCTGGAACGGTATTTTCCCTGTGCTGAACACTGCCGAAGATGGGTTTGCGGGAACCGCCCCGGTGGGATGCTACCGTGCCAGCCTGATCGGGGCCCATGACATGATCGGCAATGTCTGGGAATGGACCGAAACCCCCTTCGGCGACGGCAGCCCGCAGTTCACCATCAAGGGTGGGTCATACCTGTGCGGTTCGAACTACTGCCGCAGCTACCGCGCCGCCGCCCGCGAAAGCTTGGAGCCCGATTTTTCGACCGCGCATACTGGGTTTCGCATTGTGAAGGATCCGGGTTAGGGGGGTGTCGTTAACACTTCGCAGCCGGTGCCGTCGAATGCATCGCGCACTGCGGTCTGGTCTTGCGTCGAAAGCGCGGCGAAGCTGTCGCGCAAAACCCGTAGGCATTTGGCCTGATAGGGGAACGTGGCCTGTGTCCAGGGTGCTCCGTCGATCTCTAACGTGACCTGTTTTTCACCCGCCGCATGGGCGGTGGCATTGGCCTGCAAGAAGGGCGCATAGGTTTTGCCGATCTCACAGAACAACGGTCGCAGGGTGGTGGCCACCTCGTCGCGAGACAGCCAGCCGTTTTCGTCAGCGGCGTAACCGGTAGCGTCTTCCAGGTGGTCGATCCAGGCGCGCAGGCGCGGCGCGTTTTCGCGCGCGATCGCGGCAGAGGTCGGCTCGATCGTCAGCAATTGTGTGAACTGGCCGAGAATGGCGAAATCGGCGGCCGAGGGGCGGGTGCCGAACAGGAACGGCCGGGACGCGACGATGCTATCCAGAAGCTTGAGGACACGCAGGTAGCTGGCTTCGATGATCGCGGCGGTCGTATCTTTCGACCCCACGACGCCAAGTCGCCCGATCTGGCGAGCGGCAAAACTTGCTGCAAAGGCATTGGCGGGGCCTTCCGTGGCCTGGGGCATCATCCAGTAGACCAGCAGCGGCGCGACATGATCGGCATTTTTTTCCGGCACCGCCCAACGATAGTGGAACATCATCTTGCTCAGCCATTCGTCGGCGTAATCCTCGATAATGTCCTGAAGGAACCGGGTGGCGGGATCACTGGCGTGTATACGGCGAGGCCGGTGCACCAAGAAGTTCGATTGGTTTCGCTGATTCAGACATTTCGACCTTGCGCATATCGACATGCTATATGTCAATATATGCGGATCGCGCGCTGCGATGCAGTGGGTGCCATGCACGTACCCTGCGGAATTACGCAACGACACCGGGCTTGCGCTTTTCAACTTCCACGATAAACTGGCATTAGATATGACAAAATAAATTGCCCCGGTCAGGGAGGACAAGGCCAATGTGGAAAAAGATCAGTCTCGGCGCGGTGGCGCTGATACTTGTGGCGGGTGTTGTTGGATATGCAAAGCGGATGGATATCCTGCTTTATGTTGTGGCCAACCGGGATCTCCCTGAGACGGGGCCCAACCGTCCAGTCACTTGGGAAAAAGGGCCCGAGAAAACCGAATCCTTGCCCGTCGACAAACCCAACATCGTGTTCATCCTGCTGGATGATGTTGGCATCAATGACCTTAGCGGCTTTGGCGAGGGTATCACCCCGACGCCCAATATTGCCCGGCTTGCAGCCAAGGGCGCGATTTTCACCAATGCCTATGCCGGGCACGCCAACTGTGCGCCATCACGGGCAGCGATCCTGACTGGGCGTGATGCATCCAGCACCGGCTATGACGTGACGCCCACGCCCGATGGCATGGGCCGGATGATCGCCATGATCGGCAACTACAATCCCATGGGGCGGCCCGAATACATCTATGACAAAGCGGCCGACGCGGCCAACCCGACTTTTGACGCGCGCGGCTTACCAGGGTCCGAGATCACTTTGGCCGAGATCTTGCGCGATACTGGCTATCACACGATGCATATCGGCAAATGGCATCTGGGTCGGGCGGAAGGCATGTGGCCCAAAGACCAGGGCTTTGATGAAGATCTGATGATGGCCAGCGGGCTTTTCCTACCGGTCGACGACCCGAACGTGGTCAATGCCAAGCTGCCCTTTTCGTCCCTCGACAAGTTTTTGTGGGCGCGGGTGCAATATTCGGTGATGCAGGGTGGTGGCGACTGGTTCGCGCCCAAGGGCTATCTGACGGACTATTTTACTGAACATGCCGTGCGCGCCATCGAGGCCAACGCGGGTCGGCCGTTTTTCCTTTATCTGGCGCACTGGGGCGCGCACACGCCTTTGCAAGCCACGAAAGAGGATTACGAAGCGGTTGGCGATATCCAACCCCACCGCAAACGGGTCTATGCGGGGATGATGCACTCGCTTGATCGTTCGGTGGGTCGCATCATGGACAAGCTAGAGGCGGAAGGGATTGCCGACAATACGATCCTGGTTCTGTCCAGCGACAATGGCGCGGCGGACTATATTGGTGTTGACGGGGTCAATGCGCCCTATCGCGGTTGGAAAAATACGTTTTTCGAAGGCGGGCTAAAAATCCCGATGTCGGTGACATGGCCAGGCAAGATCGCTCCGGGTACAAAAATCGACGCGCCGGTGACGCATCTTGACTTGATGCCGACGCTGGTGTCCGCCGGGGGCGGGGCGCTGCCGGTGGATCGCGATATCGACGGGCACGACATGACGCCGCTCTGGACCGGGTCGGACCGGCTGACACGACCCGACGATGCGATCCATTGGGGGACGTCGGACTACCGCGTGGTGCAGGCGGGGGGCTGGAAATTGCAGCTCAACCCGAGATTCGATCAAGGCTGGCTGTTCAATCTGAATGACGACCCGACCGAGCAAACCAACCTGATCGATGAAGAGCCGGAAAAGGTGGCGGAACTGACCGCGCTGATCGAGGCGCATTGGGCGGGTTCGCAACCTCTGGCGCAGTCGGTCGTTGCGGGCCCGCTAGCCATCGACAAGCATCTGGCTGACGAGTTTGTCGCGGGGGATGCCTTTGTCTACTGGCCGAATTAACTGCCTGAAAGGTGAACAATCATGACGGACCAAGTGGTTTTTTATGGCGGCAAGCTGTCGCTATACTCTGCAAGAGTGCGGTCCTATCTGCGCCATCAGCGCATTGCGTTCACGGAACGCGCGCCGGGGTCAGAGCGGGCTCTAAAGGTAATCTACCCCGCAATTGGGCGGCGTATCATACCTGTGGTGGAACTGCCTGATGGCACGCTGTTGCAGGATGGCGCGCGCATCATTGACCACTTTGAGGCCTCAGGACAGAGCCGGTTTTCGGTCTATCCCAAAGACCAAGCACTGAATGTCGTCGCCCGCCTATTCGATCTGTTCGGCAACGAGGGCCTCATGCGTCCAGCGATGCACTATCGCTGGAACTTACCTGAGCAAACGCCATTTGTTCGGCATATTTTCCGCGACGCCCTACCGTTGGGCAAAAACGAAGCGGAAAGTGACGCAGGTTTCGAGAAGCTGTCGGGTCTCTTACGCACATATACTGCGATGATCGGGGCAAACGCCAAGAACGCGGCGGAGATCGAGGCGGCCTATCTGGACTTTCTCGGCCGGCTGAACGCGCATTTCGCTGTGATGCCCTACCTCTTAGGTGGGCGTCCGACAATCGCGGATTACGCGCTGTTTGGCCCGATGTTTGCTCACCTTGGGCGCGACCGGCTCCCGCTGGCTCTGATGCAGGAACGCGCGCCTTTTGTCTTTGACTGGACCGAACGGATGAACGCGTTCGAGGATATCGAGGACGCTGTTTCGCTGGCGTGGGGCACAGGCATGGTGAATCTTGAAAACCCGCCGGACACATTTCTGTCTTTGCTTAAGTACGTGGCCGAAGAATACGCCGCCGAATACGCCGCCCATCATGCCTATTGTGATAAGTGGCTGGCGAAACAACCCAACGAGGTGATCGAAGGCCACCGGGTTTTCGCAATTACGCAATTCGAACTGCGCGGGGCCAAGATGCCGGGGCCGGTCAAGGCCTACCGGCATTTCCTTTCGCAACGCATGACAGACGCCTTCGATGATGCCCCCGAGGCGGCGCAAGCGACAGTGCGCACCCTGTTTGAGCGTTGCGGCCTTGCACCATTCCTCGACCTGCGGGTGTCACGTCGTGTCGGGTGGCAAGACCATCTTGAGATATGGGAGCCGATTGAGGCACCTTCGGAACAAGAAAACCTGTGACACAGGCCTGGCACCGGATGGAGGCGAAATGCTCTGGGCTAGGTCCTGATCCTAGATACTGACAATCAACCCTGAGCTGCCGGGCACTTTGTTGTCCAAAAGCGCAAGCCAGGACGCGGCGACCTTGTCGACACCGTTCTGCGCCACGATGTCCAGCGTCGACGCGGTGTCCTGTGTCACGCCGATACTGGCGGTAAAAGCCTTTTGCCAGAACTTGCCCGGGCCCCATTCCTTGTCGCGCTTGCCCATATGGGTGGGGGCAAAGAAGAAGGCGGGTTTTGCGCCCGGCAGGTCGCTGGGCGGTTTGCCGCCGTCCTCCCAATGGGTGGCACCGACAACCCATGTGGCCAGAATATTGTCGGTGAAATGCGCGTGCATGCGTATGGTCAAAGGCACATCTCCAGACATGTCGATAAAAACGGATTTGACAGATGCGTCCAACGCGTTTTCCGCGCCATAGACAGTGATCTCGTCAAAACATCCGAGCTTTTCGCAAAATGCGACATTGCCCTGCGACGTGAGCCCAGCAACACGTTTGCCCACCGTCTTGTCGTTGAACAGAAGATGCGCCAGACCAAAGCCGGTTTTGGAGGATGCCGAGCCAATCAACACCTGATCCGCGCCAAAGAAATCATTGTCGATCAGAAAGTCATACAGAATATAAGAGGTCGCGAAGAGCGGGAAAAGGATGCAGCGCTCATCCTCAAACTGGTTCAGGATTTCAGGCTCCGGCCCCGTGCGCATATAGGCGTTATACATCGGCGGCAGCGCACTGCGGTGATCGGCAGCGTCAAAAAAGCGGCTGTCGGTCACCTTGCTCGGGCGTAGCACCACATGGCTGGCCAGCGGGAAGAAGCCCCAGACCCGTTCGCCTGGCTCAATTTCAGCGCAGTTGCTCTCTACGGCATGGGCAAAGCCCCAAGCAGGCACCTTGCCCCAGTTTTCATCAGCGGGGAAATAACCCCAATAGCCGATCTTATCGCCGGTCACGGCATAGCTGACGTTGTTAGCGGTCAGGCCGAGTTTCTCGATTTTCATCAGAACTTCGCCCTCTTTCAGTTCGGGGGCGGGGAGCGTGCCGGTTTTGGTGTCGCGCAAATCGGTGCGGTTGGTCCAAAGCTCGGTGATCGTGGTCATGCAAAAATCCTCATTCTGGGTCAGAACCCGAAATCATTAACTTGGGAGATATCGCCTCTCGCTAACTTAGCGCCTGAATGACGAGATTGCCGAGCGCTGCGGCTAGGATTAACGCCGTCGCCATGAAAAGCCGCGGACCGGCAAAACCCGTCATCATCATCTTGTTCGGGTAGCTGATGTTTTCGAGAATGGCTGCGCGCTTAAACTGGTGGATGCCCGCAAAGGCAGACATGGCGGCCATATTTGCCAGATCGCGGCGACTGCGATAGCGCATCACGTTGGTCACTCCCCATTGTGCGCCGCTCTCGGCGGTCGACCCCCAACTGTCAACATCCCCGCCATGACGCATCATTAAAAGTGTAGGGTGCCCGCCGCGCAGGAGCAGCTGTTTGATAAATGGTCGGGAGTAGCTTTGCACCAGTGTCCGCGGCTCGATCGGCGCGCCGGTATCAGGATGCGCGATCTTGCCGTCGGGAAACAGCATGAGATTGAGCATGAAAAACTCACCGCCATCATCGGTTTCGAGAAAGGCGCGAAACCCGTCAGGATCATTCTTGGGCTGGATGGTCTTGAGGACGTCGTCGACTTCGGCCTGTGTCAGCGGGCCGCGCCAATTCTGATAGTGGCTCAAAAACAGAGCATAGAGTGCCGCAGCAGCAATCCAGGGCCATGCCCAATAGGGAGCCACCGCCATGGCCGCCGGCGCAATCGCACCGGCAGGCACGCCGATCGAGAGTTGGGGTGGAAGCTTTGTCATTGATTTGTTCCAAGATCAGAGTCTTTTCGGTGCCTTTGCTGCGCTGCCGGGCCTGTAGGGTCTGTCGGGCCTAGGCCAGATAGTCCAAGCATCCCGTATCCGTCAGCACGCTGTTCAAATTGGCCTTCGCGTCGTCGGACAGGCTTTGGTAGCGATCCTGCAGGGCAGGTAGGCAACCTTGATGCCGCTCTGCGGGCCGTCGGGTAAAGGTGCTGTCATCGATCGGGAAACTGAGCATTTTCTCTCCTGCGTCCATCGCGCGCCTGTTCGCGCGCAAAAGCGGCAAGTGGTATTTTGCGCTCAGCCTGAGCAGATCAATCACAGGAGAGGACTTGAGACGTTCAGGATCTGCCGACAAGGATTGCCACGCACCTTCGCGGCCGCTGAGGTCTTCCATCAAAGTCGTCCAGCGATAGGTGAAGTTGAAGTTCTGGCGTAAGTGCGCCGAAGGCGTGTGATCAAGAATGAGTTGTGAAAGTATTCCATAAAGCGCGAATTCAGCGCGCGACGGTCGCGTGCCAAAAAGAAACATGCCAGAGGTAAAGGCGCGTTCCGTGATCTTCAACAGCGCATCAAGGCTTTCGTCATGCAGCGGGAACATCTCTTGCTCGCCGCATGTCGCGCGCACGAGCTTGGTCTGGCGAGCCGCCCACATGGTGGCAAAACCGTCAAATTGCGGCGTTGTCGTGTCACCTCTCAGATATTCGTAAACGATCCATTGGCTGTTGAACTTGCGATCCTCCTCATGCCGCCAACGCATCATGAAGAACGGCCAAAGTAGCCATTCGTCGGCGAAATCTTCGATAAGATACGCAAGGAAGGCATCGGCCTCATCTTCCGGCTCGGCACGTCTGTCGGGGAACCGCTCTTCGAGCAGATCGATCATAAAGGTGGAATCGTTGCGAAATACCCCTTCGGGATCTTCCAGAACCGGGACCATATAGGTTTCGACTTTGGTTTGCGCGACTGTATTGGCGCGTTCGTCCGTGATCCATTGAAACGGGATGCGACGATACCGCATGTAGGCGCGCATTTTCATCGAGAAGGGCGACATCGACCCGCCATAGAGTTTTTAATCGGTCATTGGACGTTTCTTTCGCTAATCGGTTGAATTGCATCTCAGGGAGGGCTGAAAGGCAGCCGACGATCTCGCCGACTGCCCATGGGCTGTCTTTCTCACTTGGACAGCAATTCCATCATCCGGTGTGCGGCCTCGGCACCGCTGTTTTGGTTCTGACCCGTCACAAGGCGGCCATCAACGCTGACATGGTTGGCGAACATGTCGCGGAAGGCCGTGTCGGCCTCGAAGTTGGCCTTGGCGGCGCGCAGTTCGGTTTCAGGGTGTTTGGGGGTTATCGAAATGCCCAGCTGGTCGATCTGGGTATCGGTCACACCGGTCACGGTGCGCCCCTCAATCAGCGGCGTTCCATCGGTGTCTTTGGCATTCACCAGCCCCAGCGCCCCGTGGCAGACAGATCCGATCACGTCGTTATCGGCGTTGGCTGCGGTCACCAGCGCTGCCAGTTCCTCGGATTGAGCAAAGTCATAGGCTGCGCCCCAACCGCCCGAAAGGAAGATCGCGTCATATTTGGTGATGTCGACATCTTTGACAGAGATCGAGTTCGTCAGTTTGGCCATCGCAACCGTGTCTTTCTTGAACCGGAAATCGGCCTCTGTGCCCAGAGGCCAGCCCATCGAGCGCGGCTCAACCGGGATCTCACCGCCCTTGATCGAGACGAGGTCGACCTCCATGCCCGCGTCAAGGAAGGCATAGTAGGGCACGGTCAATTCCGAACCGAAGACGCCAGTTTCCTTGCCAGTGTCGCCCAGCGTGTCCTGGCTGGTGGCGATGATCAGGGCGCGTTTGCCGGCCAGATCATATTCGGGGATATCGTAGTGCGGATGAAGGCCCATCATGTTCAGCGCCCGCGGCAGTCCGAAATAGACCACGATGGTGAGAACAGGAATTGCGATGAGGATGATTTTCAGCCAGGACATTGGGGTTCTCCTTAAGTTGGCATCTCGTATGACATATTATGCTAGGGTAAGGGCCGATCAAGGGCGCAACCGGCGCCCGACCCAGCGGAAGGAAAAGAACAGGATCGTAAGCAAGACCAGCCCGGCAACAAGCAGTCCAGGCCAGTGTTCGCGCGCCATTTTGCTGACCACGTTTTTCTTGATCTGCTTGAACGGGTTGTAGTCCGCAGGCACAGGCACCACGCCAACCTCGTCGGCATAGCTGAGATATTCGTTCTGCATGTCCTGAAACAGCTCGGGACGGGCGCTTGCAAGGTCCGTGGTCTCGCCCGGATCGGTCGCGAGGTCATACATATGCCATTTGCCATCACCCAGCGGTGTCGGAATCCGCGAGATTTTCCAGTTGCCACGATAGAGTGCCGCGTTGCCACTGACCTCGAACCCAACCGCCTCGTCGTCGCCGTAGACCGCGGCGCGCGCACCACTGAGCATGGGCAAGAGGCTGCGGCCGCGAATGTCGGGCGCTACCGGGTCCAGCCCGGCAATATCCAGCATGGTTGGCACCAGGTCGGTGACATGGGCGCGGCCGTCCAGAATGCCGGTTTGAGGCAGGTCCGGACCCGCAATGACAAGCGGCACGCGCAACCCGCCCTCGGTCGCGGTGAATTTGAACAGCGCAAAAGGCGCGGCCGAAACCGAGGCCCATTCCTCGCCGATAAAGGTCATGGTGTTGCGCTCCCCCAGTGTTTCGAAGTCCTGGTTCCACCCGGTTTGCCGCATCCACCAGCGCTGAAACACGCCTTCGGCGCCGGGTGCATTGCCGATCCCACTGGATTCCGGTCCGTTGTCCGAGGTCACGATAACAAGAGTGTTGTCGAGCTGACCTTGCGCCTCGAGATGCGCCAGCAGGCGGCCCAAATGGTGATCCGCGGCCTCCAGCATCCCAGCATTGACCTGCATAGACCGCGCCCAATAGCTCTGGTCCGCGGGGCTCAGATTCTCCCAGTCGCGCGACGAAGCGGGCAGGGGGGCCAATTCCGTGCTCTCGGGCACCAGTCCCAAGTCGACAGCGCGTTCCAGCCGCTGCTTGCGCATCGCCTCCCAGCCTTCATCAAAACGTCCTGCATAGCGGTCGCGGTACTCCGGCGCGACCTGGATCGGTATGTGGATTGCTTGGAAGGACAGGAAGCTGAAGAACGGTTTTTGCGGGTCGGCCTCGTCGAGATAATTGATCATCCGGTCGACGATGCCCTCAGACGAGTAGAACCCCTCAGGCAGGGTAGTCGGTTTGCCATCCTCATACCAATTTGTGGTATTATAAAGTGGCACATAAGGCGTGTGGTCGTAATTGCTGCCCCCGGTGGCGTCGATCACGAAAGAGCGGTCAAAGCCGAAACGGTGCGGCAGGTTCTGCCCGATATCGCCGATGCCCCACTTGCCCGAGATAAAGGTCTGGTATCCTTCTTCATTCAGGCGCGAGGCGATGGTTGGCAACCCGTCTTCCCAACGCATTGAATAGCCGGGGTATTGGCGCATATCAGGGGAAAGGGTTTCAGGGATCGAGCCTAACCCGACCTCGTGATTGTCGCGCCCGGTCATCAGCATCGCCCGGCTCGGGCCGCATTGCGGCGACATATAAAACCTAGAAAACATCGCGCCCCGATCGGCCAACGCGTCGATATTGGGGGTGGCGGCATCGCCGCCATAGGCACCGAAATCCATGAAACCAGCGTCGTCCAACAATACCAGCAGGATGTTTGGACGGGCGGCCTCTTGCGCCATCGCAGGGATGGCAGCGGCGATTGCAAAGGTTGCGGCGAGCGTGAATTTCATCGGTTTATAATCCTTGTCCATCGTCCAGATGCAGAACCTGACCAGTCAGGAAACGCTGGTCGGGGTCACACAGATACAGGATGGCCTTGTCCAGATCCGCTGGTTCCCCCACCCGTCGGCGCGGGAATTGCGCGATGACGGCTTGCCCATTTGGGCTGTCGAAATAGGGCGCGTTCAGTTCGGTGCGGATATATCCCGGCGCCAGCGCATTGACGTTGATGCCCTTGTTGATCCATTCCCGCGCCATCTGCTGGGTCAGTCGTGCAATCGCCGCCTTTGACGTGCCATAGACCGTGTGGCCCGGCATCGCGCGACTGTCGGAAAGCGAGCCGATGTTGACGATCCGGCCGCCTGTGTTGCGCGCGATCCAGCGTCGGGCCAGCTCGGTAGACAAGAAGTAGGGGCCCCGAAGATTGAGCCCCATAACGGCATCGAAATCCTCGGGCGTCATGTCGGTGGCGAATTTGCTGACCGAGGTGCCGGCGTTGTTGATCAGGCAGGTGATCGGTCCGGCCATCGCTTCGGCTTCGTCCAATGCGATGGCAAAGTTTTCCACATCCGAGACATCCATCGCGAGAGGATGCGCCACGCCGCCGGCTTCTGAGATGTCATTGCACAAGCTCTCCAGTCGGTCCTTGCGGCGGGCGGCTGCAATGACGGTATAGCCATTTGCCGCCAGTGTGCGGCAGAACTGGTCGCCCAATCCTGACGATGCCCCTGTTACGAGAACGTTCTTTGCGCTCATTTCCTGATCTCCCTGATATTGATCCCCAAACGCCCGGCGGCGCGTTTGAATTCGGATCGCGCCACCGCGCGGCGATGCACTTCGTCCGGGCCATCGGCCAGACGCAACGAGCGCTGGCCAGCCCACATCTGGGCCAATGGCGTATCATCAGACACGCCCGCGCCGCCGAAGGACTGGATCGCGTCGTCGATCACCCGAAGCGCCATCGACGGCGCCGCGATCTTGATCATGGCGATCTCGTCCTTCGCCGCCTTGTTGCCAACCGTGCCCATCATCCTGGCCGCCTTCAGGCAGATGAGCCGGGTCATTTCTATATCTAGCCGTGCATTGGCGACGCGCTCTTCCCAGACCGAATGCATGCCGATGGCCTTGCCGAAAACCTCGCGGCTAAGCAGCCTTTCGGTCATCATTTCCAGCGCCCGTTCGGCGGCCCCGATCGAACGCATGCAGTGGTGAATGCGCCCTGGTCCCAATCGGCCCTGAGCAATCTCAAAGCCGCGGCCGTCGCCCAAAAGGATGTTCGTGGCCGGGACGCGGACATCTTTCAGGGACACTTCCATATGTCCGTGCGGCGCGTCGTCATAGCCAAAGACAGGCAGGTGACGCTCGATCGTCACGCCGGGCGTATCGGCGGGAACAAGCACCATGCTTTGTTGTGCGTGAGCTGCGGCATCGAGGTCGGTCTTGCCCATAACGATAAAGATCGCGCAGCGCGGATCGCCCGCACCAGAAGACCACCACTTGCGTCCGTTGATCACGTATTCGTCACCGTCGCGTCGGATTTGGCATTCGATATTCGTGGCATCACTCGATGCGACCTGAGGCTCGGTCATCAAGAACGCCGAGCGAATCTTGCCATCCAGTAAAGGCCGCAGCCATTGGTCCTGCTGTTCTGGCGTGCCGTAAAGCGACAACGTTTCCATGTTGCCGCTGTCAGGGGCAGCGCAATTGAACACTTCCGGTGCGATATGGCAGCGGCCCGTGATTTCCGCCAAAGGAGCGTATTCAAGAATAGACAA
This sequence comes from Falsiruegeria mediterranea M17, assembly GCF_900302455.1. Classification (GTDB taxonomy): domain Bacteria; phylum Pseudomonadota; class Alphaproteobacteria; order Rhodobacterales; family Rhodobacteraceae; genus Falsiruegeria; species Falsiruegeria mediterranea. Next base: position 10,694 of record NZ_ONZG01000022.1, on the reverse strand, counting down.
CCCTGCGCCGAAACGTTCATCGGGCAAGAACAGATTCCAAAGCCCGGCCGAGCGGGCCTTTTCCTTGAGCTCTTCGATGATCGGCGGCACGGCCCATCTGTCACCAAGCTGGACGTGCTGGTCGTGGTAAACCTGTTCCGCCGGATAGACATGTTCTTCCATGAAGGCGGTCAGGCGTTGTGCGAAATCCTGTGCTTTTGCAGAAGGCGCAAAATCCATGGTCTATACTCCTGCGAAGTCTTCGGCGCGATCCAGCAAAGCCAACGCGGCATCAAGGAAAGGGCTTGGCTTGCCAACACCACCGGCCACGCGCACGTGCACCTGCAATGCGATGACGGCGAGACGGAAGAGGCCCATCGACTGATAGAAATTCATGTTTGCGGGGCGGTCGAATCCTCTCGCTGTGCAATAGGCATCGATGATCTCGTCGCGGCTCATCATGCCGGGCAGATCCGTCGGGCCGCGCTTGAAGCGCTGCAGTGCATGCGGATCGCCGGCCTCGACCCAATAGGCTAGCGCATTGCCGAGATCCATGAACGAATCTCCGAGGCCCGAGAGTTCCCAGTCGAGCACGCCGATGATCCGGGTCGGATCGTCTCGGTCCAGCACCATATTGTCGAACTTGTAGTCATTGTGCAGGATCGAGGCGCGGTCCGGATCAGGCGGGATGTTGGCAGACAGCCAGTCGCGCAGGGCGCTGCGCGGGTTGTCCAGCCCGATCTTTTCGTATCGCCGCGACCATCCGGCCACCTGACGCGCGACAAACCCCTGCGGGTCGCCAAACGCTGCGCGCACGGCGTCGGTAAGGTCGGCCTCGTGCAGCCGCGCTAATCCGTCGACGAAGTTTTCGCACAGGGTGCGGGCCTGATCGGGGCTTACCTCGAACGGGCTGCCGGGGGGCAGGATGCGCCCGTCGATCTGGGCCATGATCATGAACTGATCGCCGGTGACCGAGGGGTCTTCGCTGTAACCGACAATGGCGGGCGCTTCAGGGAACAGCGGATGCACCGCTTCGAGCACACGGGCCTCGCGGATCATGTTATGGGCATTCCCCGACCGCTGCCCGGGCGGTGGCGTGCGCATGACCAGTCGCGCGCCCGAAAACAGCGTCAGAAGGTATGTCAGGTTCGACACACCACCAGACAGGGGCGCGACCGCTGAAACCGTCTCGCAGCTACCTGTTGCCAACCTCAGGGCCTTGGTGGCCGTTTCTGCATCCATTGGCGGTTTGCCTTTCTGCTATCGGCATTGAAACTGCCGCCGCGTTAATTGGCCGTCAGCATATTGAGCCTTGCCATGTATCTCAAGAAGTATTTACACACAATATGACAAAACATTGAGATTCGTCATGGAGGAAGGGCAAGAATGCCGACTTACACAGCACCGCTAAGGGATATTGATTTCGTTCTGCACGAGGCTCTGAAAGTCTCACAGGCAGACATTCCGGGCTACGAAGACCTGACCCCCGACCTGACGGGTCCGGTCCTCGAAGAGGCCGGCAAGATCGCTTCGAACGTGCTGGCCCCCTTGAATCGCGTGGGCGATCAGGAGGGCACCAGCCTTGTGGACGGCAAGGTGCAGGTGCCAAACGGTTTTCCCGAGGCAATCAATGTTCTGCGCGAGGGCGGGTGGACATCGCTTGATCTTGATGTGGATTATGGCGGGCAGGGCTTGCCCAAATTGATGCACATGGCGGCGGGCGAATGCTTTTCCTCGGCGAACCACGCGATGGTGATGTATGGCGGGCTGACGCACGGTGCCTGGAACACCATCTTTGCGCACGGAACAGAGGCGCAAAAGCACACCTATCTGCCCAAGATGGCGAACTGTGAGTGGTTCGGTACGATGAACCTGACCGAGCCCAATTGCGGCACCGATCTGGGCCTGATGCGCACCAGCGCCGAGCCTCAGGACGACGGCAGCTACAAGATCACCGGCACCAAGATCTTCATCTCGGCAGGTGATCACGAGATGGGCGACAACATCATCCACCTTGTGCTGGCGAAAATTCCCGGCGGCCCCGAGGGGATCAAGGGTGTGTCGCTGTTCATCGTGCCCAAATACTTGGTGAATGACGATGATAGCCTTGGTGAGCGCAACGCCGTGCGCGCAGGCCGGTTGGAAACCAAAATGGGCATCCACGGCAATGCCACTTGTGAAATGAACTTTGAAGGCGCCACCGGCTATCTTCTGGGCCAACCCAACAAGGGTATGAGTGCGATGTTCACATTGGTAAACGAGGCGCGGATTGGCACCGGCGCACAGGGGTATTGCATCGCCGAGGCGGCGTATCAGAATGCGGTGGCCTATGCCCGCGAACGTCTGCAGATGCGGGCCGTTACCGGACCCGCGAACCCCGATGGACCGGCCGACCCGATCATCGTGCACCCCGATATCCGGCGCACCCTGATGGATCAGCGCAGCTTCATCGAAGGGGCCCGGGTCTTTGCCTATTGGTGCACCATGCAGGCCGATCGGGTGTCGCGCACCGATGATGCAGGTGCGCAAGGTCTGCTGTCGCTTGTGACGCCCGTGTTCAAGGCCTTTTCCAGCGACAAGGGATATGAGGCCGCCACCGATGCACAGCAGGTTCTGGGCGGGCATGGATACATCGAAGAATGGGGCATGTCGCAGTTCGTGCGCGACGTGCGGATCGCCAAGATCTACGAGGGCGCGAACGGCGTGCAGGCGCTCGACCTCGTCGGTCGGAAACTCGGTGCCGATGGCGGCAAACACACCATGGCCTATGGCGTTATGATCAAGGGGCTGGCTGACCGTCTGATCCAGAATGAAGCTCTGACCGACATGGTGGGAAAACCACTTATGGCAGGGCTGGGAGATTTCCAGAGCGCCGGTCAATACATGATGCAGAACGGTATGAAAGATCCGAATGCCGCGCTGGCCGGGTCGACCGATTTCCTGCATCTGATGGGGCATCTGACCATGGGCTACATGCTGGCGCTCAGCGCCGAGGCAGCGCAGGCCGCGTTGGAGGCCGGAACCGGTGATGCAGCGTTTTACACCCAAAAGCTCCTGACCGTTCGTCACTATTTCAACCGACATCTGCCGATGACGCGCATGCATCTCAAACGCATTCAGGCCGGGCCGGAAACGGTGATGGCGCCGGATGCCGCAGCTTTCTGAGCTGGCACGACAGATTTCACGAAAGGGACAACGAATGACCCAAGACGCCTATATCTATGACGCAATCCGCAGCCCGCGCGGCAAGGGGCGCAAGGACGGCAGCCTGCACCAAGTCACAGCGCTGGACCTGTCCTCCGAAATGTTGAACACGATCAAAGATCGCAATGATCTTGATGCTACTCAGGTCGAGGACGTGATCTGGGGTAATGTCACGCAAGTGGGTGAGCAGGGAGCCTGCCTTGCGCGAAGCGCGGTGTTGAACTCGGATCTGGGCGAACAGCTTCCCGGCATTTCGATCAACCGCTTTTGCGCCTCGGGGCTTGAGGCGGTGAATCTGGGTGCGGCTCAGGTCAAGGCCGGGGTAGGCTCTGCCTATATCTCGGGCGGGGTCGAAATGATGGGCCGGGTGCCGATGGGCTCGGACGGCGGCGCGATTGCGGCCGACCCGACCTTGGCGATGAAAAGCTATTTCGTGCCTCAGGGGATCTCCGCCGATATCATCGCCACCGAATACGGATTTACTCGTGACGAATGTGACGCCTACGCGGTGGAGAGTCAGCGCCGCGCGGCAAAGGCCTGGGACGAGAACCGTTTTGAGCGCTCCATAGCGCCGGTGAAGGATCGCAATGGGCTGACCATTCTAGATCATGATGAATATCTGCGCCGGGGCACGGACATGCAGTCTCTCGGGGCGCTGAAACCCGCTTTCAAGGAACAGGGCGAGGTGATGCCCGGCTTTGATGCCGTGGCCTTGCTGAAATACCCGCATCTGGAGCGAATCAACCATGTGCATCACGCGGGCAATTCGTCAGGTATCGTCGACGGCTCGGCGGCAGTGCTGATCGGCTCGAAAGAGTTCGGCGAGCGTAACGGCCTGACCCCGCGCGCCCGCATCAAATCCATGGCCAAGATCGGCACCGACCCGACCATCAACCTGACCGGCCCAGTCCCAGTGACCGAAAAGATCCTGCGCGAAAACGGTATGGAGATCGGCGACATCGACCTCTTTGAGGTGAACGAGGCCTTCGCCGCCGTGGTGCTGCGCTTCATGCAGGCCTTTGATGTGGATCATGAAAAGGTCAACCTGAATGGCGGCGCCATCGCCATGGGCCATCCGCTGGGGGCGACCGGCGCCATGCTGATCTCGCATCTGTTGGACGAAATGGAGAGGGCCGACAAGGAAACCGGTCTGGCAACCCTGTGCGTGGCCGCCGGCATGGGCTCGGCCACCATTCTGGAACGCGTATAAGGAGCTGGATGCATGGCTGAATTTCATTTGAACGTAGACGAAGACGGTATCGCTATCATCACCTGGGACGTTGCCGAAAAGGCAATGAACGTGATGTCGTCGCAAGGGTTTGTCGAACTTGACGCGCATATCGACACGGTGCTGGGTGACGACAATATCAAGGGCGCAGTGATCACCTCGGCCAAGCCCGATTTTGCCGGGGGCATGGATCTGAACGAACTGGGCGCGGCGCGTGTCAGCGCGGGGGAAAACCCCGCCCAGGGGATTTTCGACAATGTGATGCATGGCCACCGCATCCTGCGCAAGATCGAGCGCGGCGGTATGGACCCGAAAACCCTGAAAGGCGGCAAGCCCATCGCCGCCGCCTTGCCCGGCACAGCCGCCGGGATCGGTATCGAAGTGGCGCTGGCCTGTCACCGGGTTTTTGTGTCGGATCGCCCGGGGCCGAAATTCGGCCTGCCCGAGATCCTTGTGGGCATTTTCCCCGGTGGCGGTGGCACCGTTCGGATGCTGCATAAGGTCGGCATGGCGAATGCCATGCAACTGCTGAGCCAGGGCAAGATGCTGTCTGCCGACAAGGCGGCAAAAGCGGGCTATCTTGATGAGGTGGTGCCTGCTGATGATCTGATTTCGCGCGCCAAGGACTGGGTGCGGGGTGCGAGCGATGCCGATATCGTCAAGCCCTGGGACAAAAAGGGTTTCAAGCTGCCCGGCGGGCATGCCTATCATCCTGCCGGGATGATGAACTATGTTGGCGCTGCGGCCATGCTGCACGGCCAGACCAAGGGCGCCTACCCGGCTCCCAAGGCGTTGTTGGCGGTGATGTACGAGGCCTCGCTGGTGCCGTTTGACGTAGCACTTGAGATCGAGGCGCGCTGGATGACCTCGGTCATGATGGATCCGTCCTCGGCAGCGATGATCAAATCGCTGTTCATCAACAAACAGGCGCTGGAAAAAGGCGCAAACCGCCCCGCTGGCGTGCCGGATATGCGGGTGCAAAAGCTGGGGGTTCTGGGCGCAGGCCTGATGGGCGCGGGGATTGCCCATGTGTCGGCCAAAGCCGGGATCGAGGTCGTGCTGATCGACCAGAGCCAGGAGGCCGTCGACAAGGGCAAGGCCTATTCCGAGACAATTCTGGACAAGGCCATCGCCCGTGGGCGCAGCACGGCTGAAAAGAAAGCCGCAGTGTTGGACCGGATCACCGCAACCACCGACTACGCCGCGCTCAAAGGCTGCGATCTGGTGGTCGAAGCGGTGTTCGAAGATGTCGGCGTGAAGGCGGAAGTGAACAAACTGGCCGAAGCGCAGCTGGGAGAGGGTGCGATATTTGCCACCAACACCTCGACCCTGCCGATCACCGATCTTGCCAAGGCGAGCTGCGATGCAGGCCGCTTCATCGGCATCCATTTCTTTTCGCCCGTCGAAAAGATGGCGCTGGTCGAGATCATCAAGGGTCGCGACACCGGGGACGAGGCCGTGGCCAAGGCGCTCGATTTCGTGCGCCAGATACGCAAGACGCCGATCGTCGTGAACGATGCGCGCTTCTTCTATGCCAATCGCTGCATCGTGCCTTACATGAACGAGGGTCTGCGGATGCTGTGCGAAGGGGTGAACCCGGCGCTGATCGAAAACGCGGCCAAGCAGATGGGTATGCCGCTGGGGCCGCTGCAATTGGGGGACGAGACCGCGATTGACCTGGCTTACCGGATCGGCAAGGCCACGCGGGCGGCGATGGGGGATGCCTATCAGTCCACGGGCACCGAAGAGGTGGTCGAATACCTTTATGAGGCTGGGCGCTATGGCAAGAAGACCAAGGCGGGTTATTACGACTATGACGAGGCGGGTAAGAGGCGGGGAATTTGGCCTGGTCTGGCCGAGAAGTTCCCAAGGGCGGAGGATCAGCCCGATGTGCAGGAGGTAATGGACCGCCTTGCGCTGAGTCAGAGTTTCGAGGCGGTGCGCGCGTTGGAAGATGACGTGCTTCTGGACATTCGCGAGGGCGATGTCGGTGCCATACTGGGCTGGGGCTTCATGCCCTGGTCGGGCGGGCCATTCTCGTACCTCGATATCCTTGGCGCGGGCAAAGCCGTGCGTTTGGGCGAAGAGCTGGCCTTGAAACACGGGGCAACGTTCGAGCCGCCCAAGCTGCTGCGCGATATCGCGGCAGCGGGGGAGGGGTTCTACGCGCGTTTCGGTTCACAATCGAAGGCGGCGGCCTGAGCTTGAAGCCGTGACTCCACGCCGGGTTTCGGTGATCGGAGAGAAAACTGTTGACATAGGGCGCGCCATTTCTTGTTCTGGCAAGAAATGGCGCAGCTTGTGACAAAAGTGCCTGGGGAGGACCAAATGAGACAACAATTCGAAACCTCGGCCGAGATTTTGGCCGACTACCAACGGATGGAAAACGAAACTACGCTCGAGGACCGGTTTCCAGCGAACTCGGTCTATGGGCTCTTGAAGCTTACGGCCGAGAAGCACCCTGACCGGCCGGCAAGTTCGTTTCAGATGTTCTCGGAACCGGGCAGCAAGGCGCAGACGCTGAGCTGGCGGCAGATGCTTGAAAAGGTGACGCAGGCCGCGAACCTGTTCCGCTCGCTTGGTGTGGGCGAGGATGACGCGGTCGCCTATCTGTTGCCGGGCCTCAACGAGGCGGTGATCACCGTGACCGGCGCCATGACCGCAGGCAAGGCCAATCCGATCAACCCGCTGCTGGAGCCCGAGATCATTGCTTCGATCCTGCGCGAAAGCGGCGCCAAGGTTCTGGTCACGATCAAGAGCTTCCCCAAGGTTGATCTGGCAGAAAAGGCGGCGCAGGCGGCCGCACTTGCGCCCAATGTCGAAACCATCGTCGAGATTGACATGCTGCCGCATTTGAGCGGGTTGAAAAAGCTGATCGTGCCGATGATCCGCCCCAAGATGACGGTGCCGCGCAAGGCGCGGGTGCTGGATTTCCAAAAGGCATTGGCCGAACAGCCCAACGACCGGCTGACATTCGAGGAGACGAGCGAAGATCGGATCTGCGCGATGTTCCACACCGGCGGCACCACAGGCACGCCGAAACTGGCACAGCACCGCATGTCGGGTGCTATGTTCAATGGATGGGCCAATGCTGAAAACCTGTTCACGCCTGACGACGTGGTGCTGTGCCCGCTGCCGCTCTTCCATGTTATGGCGGTCTATCCGATCTGGATGGGCGCGATCATGTCCGGCGCACATATGGTGCAGACCACGCCTGCGGGGTATCGCGGCGATGGCGTGTGGGAGAATTTCTGGAAACTGATTGAGCACTGGAAAATCTCGATCATCGTGACGGTGCCTACAGCAGCGGCGATGCTGCTCAACTACCCTGTGAATGCCGATGTTTCCTCGCTGCGATATGCTTGCAGCGGCTCCTCGCCTTTCCCGACCAAGCTGTTCGAGGAGTTCGAGCAGAAACTGGGCGTGTCGATCCTTGAGGGCTATGGCATGACCGAGGCGACCTGTCTCGTCACCTCGAACCCACCCAATGGTCCGCGCAAGGTGGGGTCGGTTGGCATTCCGACACCCTATTCCGGGGCGCGTATTTTCGAATGCGACGATGATGGCAACATCGAAAAACACTGTGGACCGAATGAAATCGGCGAGATCTGCATTTATGGGCCGGGCGTCGTTGAGGGGCACACCTATACCGACGATAGCCGGAACAAGGGGCTTTATGCGGTCGAGAACGGCAAAACCTATCTGCGGACCGGCGACCTGGGGTATCTCGACGAGGATGACTATCTGTGGATCACCGGGCGTAAGAAGGATCTCATTATCCGCGGCGGCCACAATATCGATCCGGCTGAAATCGAAGAAGCTTTGGTGCATCATCCCGATGTGACGTTTGCCGGTGCCATAGGCGAGCCCGACGCCGTGGCGGGCGAATTGCCTGTGGCCTATGTCGAACTGGCTCCTGGTGGCACGGCAACCGAGGCCGAAATCATGGATTTCGCCCGGAAACATGTGCCGGAAAAGGCCGCCGTGCCGAAACGTATCATCATCCTGCCCGAGCTGCCCAAGACCGCGGTTGGCAAGGTTTTCAAGCCCGATCTACGCAAGCAGTCGATTACCCATGTGTTCGACCATGCGCTTGCCGATGCAGGGTTGGGCCTGAAAGTGGCGCAGGTCATTGATGTCAAGAACAAAGGCATGACCGCCTATCTGTCGGGCACGCGCGATGGGGTGTCGGACGAGCAAGTCAATGATATTCTTGGTGATTTCATCCCGCACTGGGATTGGAAAACTGCAAACTAAATCTGAAAGGAAAGAACCATGAGCGATATGATCGCGAAGGCTGTCGAAGAATTGGATACGAAGGCTAAAGCCTCGGGCATGAGCGAAACCGTGAAATTCAACATCGAAGGTGAAGGCGCCGTGGTGATCGACGGCACCGGGGCGCGGGCCTCGGATGAAGAGGCCGATCTGACGGTGACCGCAAACGCGGAAACCTTTCAGGGCATGCTCGATGGCTCGATCAATTCCACCTCGGCATTCATGATGGGTAAGATTACCATCGATGGCGACATGGGTCTGGCGATGAAGCTGGGCTCTATCCTGGGATAGTTTCGGCAGTCGTGGACACCGTGCAAATGGGATTGCGGCCGGGCATTCGGTCTGAACCGGACCCGGCCGTGACCCTAAAGGAAGATGTGTGAAATGATATCGTATAGGCTTTTGGCAAGAACAAGATGCCAGCCCAGGTCACGCCCACTCAGAAAATGCGAGATTTCCTTGCGCGTTTTGATACTTGATGGCTACGCGGTTGAGGCTGGGAAATCAACAGGCCGCGCGTGACAAAAATGATCAAGAACGTAGAATTCAGGTCCTCGCAGGACAGCCCTTTGATGTTTGACGAGGCACGGCTGGAGGATCTCCGCATCCAGGTCCTTCACAGCCGTGAACGTGCGCCCTGGCTGGGCGGTGATTTGCAAACCGTGGCGCACCGTATCACTTATCGCGACTTGCCCATTCCGGGAATCGAGACGCCGATGCAATTCCCCCTGCGCGATGGCTCGGGCGATATCATGACGGGGACCCTGCATGATCCTGGAAAAGGCGGTCCGCTGGTGATCCTGCTGCATGGCGTCGCCGGCTCCGAGGACAGCGTCTATATCAAGGCAACCGCGCGCCACCTGGCCGAGCAGGGCAGGAGGGTTCTGCGCCTCAACCACCGCGGGGCGGGGTCGTCTTTGGCAAGCTGCTCGGTCACTTATCAGTGCGCTGGCACCGCCGAGATTATCGACATTCTGGATACCCTGCCGGATGGGCTTACCGAGCGCGGCATCTTCCTGTGCGGGTTTTCAATGGGCGGAACGATCCTGTTGAACACGCTGGCCGAGCTTGGACGTGATCTGCGGATTTGCGGTGCCATGACGGTATCGGCCCCGCTGGACCTGATCGCCTCGTCCTCCCGGATGAATCGGCGCCGTAACCTGATTTATCAAAAAGCATTGCTTGGCACGCTGATGGGATTAGAACGAAAACTGTGCGGGTCTGGCAGGCTGCTCGATGAAAACCCGCTGCCGCGCCCCCGTTCATTGCTTGAATACGACGAGCTTTTCACCGCGCCACGACACGGGTTTGCTAATGCCGCGGACTATTACCGGCGGGCCTCCCCATTCCTGCGGCTGGGGCAAATCAAGGTTCCGGTTGTGATGCTTCACGCCGAAAACGATCCCTGGATCAACAGCGATCCCTACCAACGTGTCAACGAAAGCGGCTGCTCGAATTTTCGCATATTCCTGACCCCATATGGAGGCCATGTGGGGTTTCATTTCCGTGGACGGCCACGCCCGTTCTTCCTGGATGTCCTGACCCATACGCTGGGCGAAATTGGCGGGTGAACTTACCCTCGCTACATTGATTTGTTTCTTATAAGTATCCATAGGATGTGGACTTCATAATGGTCGCTTTTCCAACCTTCTCTAAGTCGACCACGAACGGCCGGAACGCGGATTCGAAAAACCGACCTTTGAAAACCGCAGCGAATTTACCCTTTGTCCCACGACCTGCAAATTCGAGGTTTTTTCCACGCTGCGGTCTACAAAAATGACTGCTCTTTCCGCTGCGCGGCAGCACCAAATGTTTTGCTTGCGCGGCATTTCTGACGCTGCGAGTGCACACAGCGAGAGAATTCAAAGTACACCTTGGGCTGATTTTGTTGAAAAACTGATACTTGATCGAGGCATGATCTGCTGATTCAATTCTCTTATTGATTGGGAGGATTGGCGATGATGGGACCCAAGCAGGAAGCGCAGGCGGCACTGTTTTACGAGTTCTC
>NZ_ONZG01000047.1 GCF_900302455.1 Falsiruegeria mediterranea M17 | reverse complement strand
ATGGCCCGTCTGGAGCCCTTCTTCCCCAAGTCCCACGGGAAGCCTCGCGTGGACGACCGACGCGTCCTGAGCGGGATTATCTTCATAAACCGCAATGGGTTACGGTGGCGGGACGCAGCCAAGGAATACGACCCACACAAGACACTCTACAATCGTTGGAAGCGGTGGAGCGACAAAGGGATCTTCGCCGAGATGTTGATTGGTTTGGCCGCTGATCATGGTGAAGAAAAGACGGTCATGATCGACGCGACGTATCTCAAAGCCCATCGCACGGCGTCCAGCCTGGGCGTCAAAAAGGGGGGCGTGGACGCCTAATTGGCAGAACCAAGGGCGGTATGAACACGAAGCTGCACGCTATCTGTGACGGCCAAGGTCGCCCATTGAACCTCTTTGTGACTGCCGGTCAGGTCAGCGATTATATCGGCGCACGGGCTCTCGTTGGCAGGCTGCCAAAGGTGGATTGGCTGCTCGGAGATCGCGGATACGACGCCAATTGGTTCAGAGAAGTGTTGAAAGACAAGGGGATACGCGCCTGCATCCCAGGTCGCAAACAGCGCAAGAAGCCGGTGAAATACGATAAGCGTCGCTACAAACGGCGCAACCGCCCCTGTCGTGACATCGCTGCGCAATGCACTGCCGGGCAGTGATGTGAGATCATGTTCGGGAGGCTGAAGGATTGGCGGCGAGTAGCAACACGATATGACCGGTGCCCGAAAGTCTTCCTGTCGGCAATCGCTCTCGCTGCAATCGTCATTTTCTGGTTATGAGTCCTGAGCCTAA
>NZ_ONZG01000048.1 GCF_900302455.1 Falsiruegeria mediterranea M17 | reverse complement strand
CGAAGCACAAATCCTGATCGAACAATGGAGAAAAAACTACAACACGAAACGTCCACATAGTGCCCTAGGTTATCGCCCGCCAGCGCCCGAAACCATCGTCCAGATGGACCAAAGGCCAATCATGCACCAACAATCAAACCGGACCACTCAGGTGGGGCTGATCACGTTGTCATGCCAGGTGGCAACGCCTGAAATATGAATCAGTTTTTCGATAAAGATTTTGTCGGGTACACTATTTACCAAAGAAGTTTGCAATCATGAGGTGTTCTAAAGATTTCACAAACTCCAATGAGTTGCCAGCTCTTATGTATCGAACGCACTCACAGTGGGTAAAAAATCCGGACGTGCATTGAGAACGCTTGGCAGCGCCCGCTCTATGCCGTCCAGCGAAATTTGTAGAGTCCGGTTCTTGGGCGTAGCTGCCGTTCGTGGCACTCGGCATCGCACCCGCAGCGAAGGTCCGCTTTTGTCAAAGTGGTTTCTAGGCACCATGTCCGCTTTGGGCTGACACCAGTCATCCAAGCATGACACAGCGGAGGTCCGCTACGAGCCGATTTTGTTGAAAAACTGATACTTGATCGAGGCATGATCTGCTGATTCAATTCTCTTATTGATTGGGAGGATTGGCGATGATGGGACCCAAGCAGGAAGCGCAGGCGGCACTGTTTTACGAGTTCTC